>NZ_CM165567.1:0-4800000 GCF_056781675.1 Mesorhizobium monacense
AGGCCGGTGAGCCGGAAATGGTCCGGCGTTGCCTCGGGGGACATGGGAAGAGACATGGCCATGGTCACTGCTCCACGATGGCGATGCGGCGGTTGTACCAGTTGGCCGCGCTCGACAGCGTAAGATTGAGGGCGAGATAGACGCCGAGGATGATGAAGACGCCTTCGATCGAATGGCTGGACTTGCTGATGATGGTGTTCATCACTGCGAGGAAGTCCGGGTAGCCGACGGCTATCGCCAGCGTCGAATTCTTGACGACATTGATGTACTGGCTATTGAGCGGCGGGACGATCACTCGCAGCATCTGCGGGATGACGATCAGCCGCAGGATCTTGCCACGTGACAGGCCGAGCGAATGGCCAGCGTCCCACTGGCCGCGGCCGACCGACAAAACACCGCCGCGTACGATCTCGGCCACGAAACCGGTGGTGTAGATCGTGAGGCCGACGAGGATGGTGCTGAGCTCGGGCGTCAGTTCACTGCCGCCCCGGAAGTTCGAACCCGTGAAGACCGGGAAATCGACAGCGAAGCGAATATCGGCGAGCCAGAGTCCCACGATGCCGGCAGCCAGAATCGCCGGCACAACCAAATGCGGCAAGCGACCACTCCGGGCGAGACCGTAGCTGAGCGCGGCGAGCATCAGGGCGAACAGGA
Organism: Mesorhizobium monacense; assembly: GCF_056781675.1. Classification (NCBI taxonomy): domain Bacteria; kingdom Pseudomonadati; phylum Pseudomonadota; class Alphaproteobacteria; order Hyphomicrobiales; family Phyllobacteriaceae; genus Mesorhizobium; species Mesorhizobium monacense. The sequence continues at coordinate 655 of NZ_CM165567.1, forward strand.
TGATCAGTGCGCCTGTCATGCTGATGTCGATGCTGAAGGCCGGCACGACGACGCCGCGCATGGATGCGTAAACACCGGGCAGCGGATTCAGCGCTTCGCCGACCGGCGGCAGCACCTTCCACCACAACGAATAGAGGAAAATCAAAAGGACGATCGGCGGTGAGTTGCGGGCTATTTCAACCCAGACCCTGCAGGTGCCCGCGGCTAGGGGATTGCTGCTCAGCCGTGTGATACCGACGACGAGGCCAAAGACGGAGGAGAAGAAGATGACAAGAGCGGAAATGAAGACCGTGTTGGCCAGCCCGACAACGATCGCCCAATAGTAGGGATCGCGCGATTTATAGGTGAGGATGGCCTCGGAAATGATGATCCTGGACGGCATCGTCAGGAAATCGAAGCCAATCGGGATACCGCGCGCCCTTAGATTGGCGAAGGTGGTGGAGATCAGCAGCGCAGCGAAAGCGATGACGGCCGTCAGCAACACGCCTTGAATGATGATCGATCTGGTCTTGGCTTCGCTTAGCATACCGGCCTCGGTTCATCAGTTGAAGGGAAGGGCGCGCGCTCGGCACGCCCCGACCAAGGCTCAATCCCATGGGAAGGGATAGTTGAGACCGCCGTCTTTCCACAGCGCATTCATGCCGCGTTCGACCTTGAGCGTGCTGTCCTTGCCCAGGTTCCGGTCCCAGATTTCGGCATAGTTGCCCATCTGCTTGATGACGTTGTAGGCCCATTTGTCGTCCAGCCCGAGCGGCGCGCCAAAGCCGGGCTCTTCGCCAAGCACCCGTTTGATCTCCGAATTGCCCGCAGCGAGCTTTTCATCGACGTTCTGCGCGGTGATGCCGCTGGCTTCGGCCCAGAACAGGGCGTTCATTGTCCAGCGCACCACGTCGAAGAGCTGGTCGTCGCCGCGCGCGACAGCCACGCCATTGGGTTCAGCGGCGTGGCCGACCTTGAGGATGTCGTAATCGTCCGGATTTTTGGCAACCGAGGCACGCTGGCCGGCCGCGGCCGTGCCGTCGGTAACGTAGGAGTCGCAACGGCCGCCGAAGAACGCGTCGCGCGCCTGAATGGTCGAATCGTAGTAGACCTTCTTCATAGAAATCCCGAATTCCTCCTCGGTTTCCTCAATGGCCTTTTCGGTCAGGGAGCCGCCGCCCTGCAGGCAGACAGTCTTGCCGTCGAGCAGTTTCGGCTCAGTGATGTTGTCGGCCTTGCGCACCAGCACACCGTCCGTGTCGTAGAGGTTGATCCAGACGAAACGGACGACCGTGTCCCGGGTAAATGTGATGGTGGATGTGCGCGATAGAATGTCGATCTCGCCCGTCTGCAATGCCGGGAAACGTTGGCCGGCGTTGAGGGGCACATAGCGAATCTTGTCCTTGTCGCCGAGGATAGCGACCGCGAACGCGCGGCAGATGTCGGAATCGAAGCCGCGATAATAGCCTTTCTCGTCCGGGCGCGAGAGACCTGGCACGCCTTGGCTGGCGCCGCAGCTGACATAACCGCGCTCCTTGATCTTGTTGACGACGGCCTGCGCCGACACGTCGCCAACGCCGGTGGCCAGACCCACTAGCCCGATCGCCACACCGGTGATCCATTTCAAACTTCTGGTTTTCATCGTTATTCCCCTTGTTGTTGAGTTTGGTGTCATTCGGCGGCCTTGGCATCGGCCAAGGCAGCTCCGTTCCGGCCTTCGGCAAAAAGGTCGAAGGCTTGGGAAAGATCGGCCAGCAGGTCGTCGGGTGCCTCGAGGCCGATCGACAGGCGCCAGACTGGACCAGGCTTCAGCCAATCGGGGCTAGCCCGGTCTCTTCGCGGATCGCTGACCGCGATCAACGAATGCACACCACCCCAACTCGCGCCGAGCCTGAACAGGCGCATGCGACCGAGAACTTTGGATTGGAGCGAGGCCAGTTCCGGCCGCAGCACGAAGGAGAACACACCCGCCGAACCGGCGAAGTCGCGTTTCCAGACGGCGTGGCCGGGATGGTCCGGTAGGCTCGGGTGCAGGAGCTGGGCGATTTCGCTCCGCCCCGACAGCCACTCCATGATGCTGCGGGCCGTGGCGTCGGCGTGTCGCACGCGCACCGGCATGGTCATCAACCCGCGCTCGCACAGCGCGCAGTCCTCTGGCGAAACGCCGTAGCCGAGAAATCGCGCCGTATCCTTGAGGCGCCGGAACAGAACCTCATCACGCACGGCGACCGAACCCATTAGCAGATCGCCATGGCCGCCGGCATGTTTGGAAAGCGCCTGCATAGAGATGTCGACCTTGTGGTCAAGCGGCTTGAACAGCAGATGCGAAGCCCAGGTATTGTCCGCCGCCACCAAGACGCCGGCCTTGTGAGCTACTGCCACGATGGCCGGCACGTCCTGCACCTCCAAGGTGGTCGAGCCCGGTGACTCCACCCACACCAGCCGTGTCGTATCGTCAAGCAGCGCAGCTATTCCAGCGTCGAGCCGGGGATCATAAGAAACGGCGTGGATGCCGAGCGGCCCCAGAAAACGGGCCATCATGTCGCGCGCCGGACCGTAAAGTGTTTCAGGCATCAGCACCCGGTCGCCGCCGCGGCAAGTGGCCATGGTCGCCAGCACGATGGCTGCCATGCCAGAAGGGACGACGAGCGCGCGCCACGCCTGCTCCAGCATGGCGATATGATCCTCCAACTGACGGCTGGTGGGCGTGCCGTAGAGCCCGTAGGTGAAGCCGTCATACAGACGCTCGACGCGACGTTCGAAGGATTCCAGGTCGTCGAAGACGACGGTCGACGCACGCTCAACAGACATTGCCAGCGACTGGAATGGCTCTTGCGAACGCTTGGGAGGATGGACATGGCAGGTGTCGTCGCGCTGGGTCATAGGCAACCATAGCCATCTCGCCCATTGCTATCTATGACCGCAACGATAAGGTTCATCCGTTTTTGATATGGCTTATCCATGAACCTGCACGACGTCGATGTCTTCAACGCAATCATGATCACGCGCGGCGCCGGCGCTGCCGCAACGCTGCTCGACACCTCGCAGCCAGCGATCAGCCGCTCGCTCGCGAAGTTGGAGACCGAACTCGGCTTCAAGTTGTTCGACCGCATCCGCGGCAGGCTGGTACCCACGCGCGAAGGCGAACTTTTCCATGCAGAAGTGAAGGCTAATCTGGTCGGTCTCGACCGGCTGAAGCTGCGCGCGGCCCAGATCAAGGAAGTGGGCACGGGGACGATCCGTGTCGCCAGCCTTTCGGCACTGGGGCATGGGCTAGTGCCGCGCGCCATCGTGGCCTTTTCGCGTAAGCATCCGCAGGTGCGCATCAGCTATCAGGTGCGCACCTCCAATGTGGTGCGCGATTTGGTGGCATCAGGCAGTTTCGACATCGGGCTCGCCGCTGACGAGGTGGACACGAGCGGTGTGCTCCACAGCGTCTTCAACACGCCGCGCGCGGTTTGCGTGATGCCGAAGAACCATCGACTGGCGGAGAAAGCGGTGATCACGCCAACCGATCTCGCCGACGAGGCGTTCCTGGCATTGTCACCGGAGGACACAGTGCGGGTTGCGATGGACAAGGTCTTCGCCGCGCAAGGCGTGCGCCCGCGCATCCTGATCGAGACCCCCTATGGCCTAACGATCGCCATTCTTGCTGCAAAAGGCATGGGAATCGGCCTGGTTAATCCGTCCGTTATCGCCGACCGCATGATCGCTGGCATTATCGCAAGACCATTCGAGCCGGCGGTCCATTTCCGAGCGCTGATCCTGCGACCGCCAGACGGCATCAACTCGGCTCTGATTGCCGATTTCACGGCGGAACTTTATGCCGCGCGCAATGTGCTGTCGCCCGAAGATAAGGCAAGGAAGCACGGTCCAGAGGCGAAGCAGGCGCCAATACCTGTCCAGCATAAGATAAAACGGGTTCCTCGAGACCGTTAGAGTTGGCCGCTGGCCTGCGCTTGCGCGACAGGGGCGAACAGACTTCGCGCTGCTTGCAAACCCCGATCGCCGAAATAGCCAATCACATGCGCGTCGGCTGCGCTCCCATCCAATATCTGATCCACCAAGCCTAGGACGCTTAGAGCTTCCCTTTTGTGTCGATCGCGCTTGGCAGCGTCGGCCGGGCTCCGCTGCTCGAAGATATCAGCCGCAGAATGTGATCCAGAGGCCTTCTTTCCAATCATCATCGTTTGCCGAGCGGTTCAGAGGAAGCGCCATGGGATACTTCCGCGCGCCCACATCACATATGCGGGATAATTACATCGAACGCGTGCACGATGCTTTCCGGTGTCTTCATACCTTACAGCGCCGCTCGCGTCCGTCTCGGCCAAGCCAATAGTGACTTCGCTATCTTGCGAGACACTATTGTTCAGGACGCTGAGCTGGACCGACGTGGCATCTGGAAAATTGGCGGTGTAAAATATCAGTTGCTCCGCCATTGAGGGCGTAGCCATCCCGGAACCACTATCGCGCGATGGCTGCCTATGCAAAAGTGTGACTAATGACGAATTCGTTCGGCTTCGGAAGGGCGCTCTTGCTGCTGGTCGTATTCGGCCTGGCCTTTGCACCGTTGGGAGCGTCGCCTTCGAACGCTGCTGTCGCCGGGCCGGCATCATCCATCATGCAGGACGACATGCCTTGCTGCCCGGACGGCAAGCAGGTCCCGGACTGCGGCAAGGATTGCCCGCTGGCCGTTTTGTGCATGTTGGGGGTGGTCTGCGCCCCGCTTCCCGAAGCGCTCTCCTTTCTTCTGCCTGCGCCGCCCGGAGACGATTTCCTGAACGGCAGAGACGTGATCCTACCCTCGCTCGTCGGCGAACCGCCCCCGAGACCACCCAAAGCCTGACTGGCAAATAGGCGCGTTTGGCGCCGGAACCCGTGCGGACGAATGCCGCACGGGCCGTTCGCATGCGTTTGTCATGGCCCCGCCATGCGCAAGCGCGGAACACTGTCAGTCGGAAACATTGATCATGAAATCGAAATTTTTCCCACGCGCCGCGATGCTGGCGCTCGCGTCCTGCATCGTAGCTTTCCAGGCGGCCAAAGCAGCGCAAGAGGACTACGAATTCCAGCTCGTTAAGAACGAGATCAAGGAAGGGAACGGTGCCATCGTCGCCGTCAGGCTCCTCGACAAGAGGACAGGCGCTCCGGTGAATAACGCCGTCGTATTCGCCACCAGAATGGACATGGCTCCGGACGGAATGGAGGCGATGACTGCGCCCGTCGAGGTGCTGCCATCCGTGGAGCCTGGCATCTATCGCTTCAAGACCAACCTCATGATGGCTGGGGGCTGGCGCTTCTCCATCGCGGCGAAGGTCCAGGGTGAGACCGAAACGGTCGAGCGCCGCCTGGAATTCAAGGCCGTCCAATGAAAAGGTTCGGCTCATTCCTAACGCTTGCCGTATTGGCGGCCGGGGCGGGCGCGGGCGGATACTCGGCCGGACAGCACGATCTGTCCGTCTCGTACGTCGTGCAAATGATCGAGACGAACATCGGGCGCCCGCTCAGCGCGGAACCGATGACGACGACTGCCGATCCGGTTCCCTTTGGTCCCATCATTTACTACCGCCATCCCGATGGAGACCCAGCCTATTCTTCGATGCCGAAGCGCACCGAGGACGGCCGGGATTTCGTCGCGATCCTGGCGAGCGAAGACGTTAGCTTCGAGGTTCGCCCTGAGGTCAAAGCAGCCGGCGGTGAAGCGACGGGGCCGAGCGGCCGGAAGATTCTCTACTACCGCAATCCCATGGGCCTGCCGGACACGTCTCCTGTGCCGAAGAAGGATTCCATGGGGATGGACTACATTCCCGTCTTCGAAGGCGAAGCGGATGACGGGTCGACCGTCAAGGTCTCGGCAGGAAAGCTGCAACGGACAGGCGTGAAGACAGCGCTGGCCACCAGAGGCGCGATCAAACGTCCGGTCCGGGTTCCCGGCACAGTCACGCTGGACGAGCGCCGCGTCAGCGTCGTCTCGACTCGCACCGAGGCTTTCCTTGAGGAAGTGGCTGATGTGACGACTGGAGCGGCGATTGAAAAAGGCCAGCCGCTGGTGCGGTTCTACGCCAAGGAGATCGCCGCGGCAGGCGCGCTTTATGCCGCCGACCTGAAGGGCGGCGCGCGTGGAGGCGCGGCTGCGGGCAGCCTGCAGCGTCTGAAAAATCTCGGCGTTCCTGCAGAAGCGATTGCTGAGATCGACAAGACGAAGAAGGTGCCGATCTCGGTTACGCTGATGGCGCCCCGCAGCGGCGTTGTCCTGGAGCGCATGGCCGTCGACGGCATGATGGCGGAGGCGGGCGAGACCATGTTCCGGATCGCCGATGTTTCGACCCTCTGGGTAATGGCCGATGTGCCAGAATACGAGTTGAGTTCGGTTCGTATCGGGGACAAGACGACCGTCCGCATCCGCAGCCTTCCGGGAAAGGTGTTCGAAGGCCAGGTCGGTCTGATCTACCCTGAAATCCAGGGGCAGACCCGGACCGCGAGGATTCGCATCGAACTCCCCAATCCCGAGGGGCTGCTGCTTGCCAACATGTATGCCGAGGTGGAGATCGCGACGGGCGGCACTGATCCTGTCGTGGCCGTGCCCGACAGCGCCGTCATCGACACGGGGGACCGCCAGGTTGTGATCGTCGACAAGGGCGAAGGCAGCCTTGAGCCGCGCGACGTGAAGATCGGCATGCGAGGCGACGGTATGGCCGAGATCATGGAGGGCCTTGCCGAAGGCGAAAAGGTCGTTGTCTCGGCTAACTTCCTGATCGATGCCGAAAGCAACCTGAAGGCCGCGCTCAGCGCGCTGACGCCTGCGGAGGCGCAGCCATGATCGCAAAGCTCATTGCCTGGTCGGCCCGAAACCTGATCCTCGTATTCTTTGCGACCGCACTTGCCGCTGCGGCGGGGGTCTATGCGGTCAAGACCTTGCCGCTGGATGCCATACCGGACCTCTCCGACGTCCAGGTCATTGTCTTCACCGATTATCCGGGCCAGGCCCCGCAGGTCGTCGAGGACCAGGTCACCTATCCGCTGACGACCTCTATGCTGACCGTGCCACGGTCGAAGGTGGTGCGCGGTTTCTCCTTCTTCGGCGTATCCTTCGTCTACGTGATCTTCGAGGACGGCACCGATCCCTATTGGGCGCGGAGCCGGGTGCTCGAATATCTGAACGCGGCCGCCAGCCGTCTGCCCGACGGCGTTTCCCCGGCGCTCGGACCGGACGCGACAGGCGTCGGCTGGGTTTACCAGTACGCGGTCGTTGCCAAGGAATTGTCCCTCGCGGAACTACGGTCCGTGCAGGATTGGGTCTTGCGTTTTGCCGTCTCGAAGGCAAAAGGGGTGTCCGAGGTCGCAAGCGTCGGCGGTTTCGTGAAGCAGTACTCGATCGTAGTCGATCCGTCGCGGATGCGCGCTCAGAGCGTGACGCTTTCGGAAATCGGCGAAGCGGTTCGCACCAGCAACATGGACACGGGCGGCCGCACGGTCGAGATCTCCGAGTTCGAATTCATGGTGCGTGGACGCGGCTACCTGAAGAGTGTGTCCGACATCGAAAGCATCGCGTTGAAGTCGGTCAGCGGCGTGCCGCTCAGGCTCGGCGACGTCGCCAAGGTCGAGATTGTGCCTGACGAGCGCCGCGGCATCGCCGAACTGAACGGCGAGGGCGAGGTCGCGAGCGGCATCGTGCTGCAGCGGGTCGGCGCGAACGCGCTGACCGTCATCGAGAACGTTAAGGAAAGTCTCGCTGAGATCGAAAGGAGCCTGCCTGAAGGTACCGAGATCGTGCCCGTCTACGATCGTTCAAAGCTCATCGAGGCTGCGATCGAGACTCTGAAGTCGACGCTGGTGGAGGAGAGCATCGTAGTAGCCCTCGTCACCATCGTGTTCCTGCTTCATGTGAGGAGCGCATTGGTCGCCATCATTATGCTGCCCGTCGGCATCCTGATGGCTTTTGCCGCCATGAAGCTGCTTGGCCTCGGCTCCAACATCATGAGCCTCGGTGGCATCGCTATCGCCATCGGGGCGATGATCGACGCGGCGATCGTCATGATCGAGAACGCGCACAAGCACCTGGAACGGGCGCCTCCGAGCAAGCCCCGCACCGAGGTTTTGATCAAGGCTGCAGCCGAGGTCGGGCCAGCGCTGTTCTTCAGCCTGCTCATCATCACGGTCTCGTTCCTGCCGATATTCACGCTTGAAAGCCAGGAAGGCCGTCTGTTCGGCCCGCTCGCCTTCACCAAAACCTTCGCCATGGCGGCGGCGGCGCTGCTCTCGGTGACACTGGTGCCTGCCCTGATGGTGATGCTCGTGCGGGGCCGCATCGTGCCGGAGCACAGGAACCCGCTCAACCGGCTGCTTATCGGCCTCTATCGGCCCGTTATCGCCGGGGTGCTGAAGGCGAAGACCTTAACGATCCTGCTCGCAATCGCCGCCTTAGCCGTCACGGTTTGGCCAGCGCGCCAGCTTGGCAGCGAGTTCATGCCGAATCTCGACGAGGGAACGCTGATGTACATGCCGACGACCTTGCCGGGTCTATCGGTCACCAAGGCCGCCGAACTGATGCAGATGCAGGACCGGATCATAAAAACCTTTGCGGAAGTCGAATCCGTCTTCGGCAAGGCGGGCAGGGCGCAGACCGCAACCGACCCTGCGCCGACCGAAATGTTCGAGACGATCATCAACCTCAAGCCGAAATCCCAATGGCGGCCGGGCGTCACGTCGGAAAGCCTCAAGACTGAGATGGACGCGGCTCTGCAGTTTCCGGGCGTGTCGAATGCCTGGACCATGCCGATCCGCGCCCGCATCGACATGCTGTCGACTGGCATACGCACGCCCGTCGGGGTCAAGGTCTACGGCACCGACCTCGGCGAAATGGAAAATATCGCGCGCCAGATCGAGGCCGTTCTTCGGGCCGTGCCTGGCACGTCCAGCGCCTATGCCGAGCGGGTGATCGGAGGTTACTATCTCGACATCGTTCCTGATCGGACGGCCTTGGGCCGCTACGGCCTGTCGATCGGCGACGTGCAGGATGTGATCTCTATGGCGCTCGGCGCAAAGGTCATCACGTCCACGGTCGAGGGCCGAGAACGCTATGGCGTCGCCATCCGCTATCCACGCGCGCTGAGAAGCGATCCCGGCGCGATCGCCCGCGACGTGCAGATCGCGCTGCCTGCCGGCGGCTTCGTGCCCCTCGGGGAAGTCGCCAAGGTCGAACTCACGCGCGGCGCGACCTCGATCCGCACCGAGAACGGACAACTTGCCGTCTACATCTTCGTCGACATCGCCGGCCGTGATCTCGGCGGCTATGTCGGAGAGGCGCAACAGGCGGTCGCCGCAGAGGTAAAGCTGCCGCCCGGTTATTCGGTCGCTTGGAGCGGGCAGTTCGAATATCTCGAACGGGCGCAGGCGCGGTTGAAGATCGTCGTGCCGCTGACACTCGCGCTCATCTTCCTGCTCCTCTACCTCAACTTCCGGGCGCTAACCGAGACGCTGATCATCATGCTGTCGCTGCCGTTCGCAATCGTTGGCGGCATATGGATGATGTGGTGGCTGGGCTTCAACATGTCGGTCGCGGTCGCAGTGGGCTTCATTGCGCTCGCCGGCGTGGCTGCCGAAACCGGGGTCATCATGCTGATCTATCTCGACAGCGCGTGGAGCGAAGCCAGGGCCAGATGTGCGGCTCAGAAACGGAGTTTGACGAAGATGGACCTTAACAAGGCGATCATGTTCGGCGCCGTCGAGCGCGTGCGCCCGAAGATGATGACAGTCGTCGCCATCATGGCGGGCCTGCTGCCGATCCTGTGGAGCACGGGAACCGGATCGGAGGTCATGCAGCGGATAGCCGTGCCCATGATCGGCGGTATGATCTCTTCGACGATCCTGACGCTGGTCGTCATCCCTGCGGTCTACGGCATAGTCAAGGGCTGGTGGTTGCCGAGGCGGAGTGCGGTCGAGGAGCCAAGTGGCGCCGCTCCGCTGACGTTGGCCGCTGAATAGGGCAAAGATGATGAACCAGATGATGTCGGGCAGCATGTGGGGAATGGGGTATCGCGCTCGCAGGAGAGCGAGTGCGAGCCGAACCGCCGCAGTGGTGATCGCCTGCATATGGGCAGCGTCCGTCGCTCTGACGGCGTGGCCTGGTTATCACTATCTCGGAGACTGACTTCAACTCAAAAGCGCGGGTAAGATCGTAGGCCGCAACGGTCCTGATATCATGCCCATCGTGGATGCCACGTCGAACCGGAGATGACCAGATGAGACAATTCCTGGGAATGATCGCCGCAAGCCTGATAGCGGGTTTTGCGATTGCGGCTGTCGCTACAGGCTCCGCGGCGGGTGCTGAGGCCGTCTCAGTTTCGCAACTGAAGGAGCACACCCACATCCACGGGCTGGCCACTGACAGGGTGGACCCGCAGAAACTCCTGATCGCGACCCACCATGGGCTGTTCCGGGCTGGACTGGACGGAAAGGCGGAACTCATTTCGCCCGTGCAGGACTTCATGGGATTCACTCCTGACCCGTCCGATCCGAAGTCGCTGTACGCGAGCGGCCATCCTGCGGACGGCGGCAATCTCGGGTTCATCGCTTCGGCCGATAATGGCGTTACCTGGGAGCAGGTCGCGCCGGGCGTTGATGGCCCCGTCGACTTCCACCAGATAACGATCAGCTCTGCCGATCCTCGGGTGATCTATGGCGCGTATGGCGCGCTCCAGGTTAGCCGCGACGCCGGGAAGACATGGTCGAAAGTAGGCTCGCTGCCGGAAAAGCTGATCGACCTTGCCGCATCTGCAAAGGACGCCGACACGCTCTACGCCGCCACCGAGGGAGGCCTGTCAATCAGCACGGACGGGGGCCAGACCTGGGAAGCGGTAGTTGATGGCGCGCCCGTAAGTCTGGTCGAGGTGACGGCCGATGGTTCCGTCTACGCGTTCATTCTCGGACGTGGCCTTGTCCGGTCGGCGGAGGCGGGCATGGACTTCGCGCCCTTTTCCCGCGGTTTGGACGACCGAATCCTGCTGCATCTCGCGGTCGACCCGGCCGACACGGGCCGGATGTTCGTGGCGTCGAATCAAGGCGACATCCTGGCCAGCACCGACGGTGGCGCCAGTTGGACAGAACTCGGCCATTGACGTGATCGCGGCAATGGATCGGCGGATGATTGGAAAGCTGGCGGCTGTGCTTGCTCTCGCTGCCTCGGTGGCGGTCGGCGTGTTTCTTGTTTTCGGCGGCAAGTCGAGTGGGGTACTGAAGCCCGACGATGCCCGTCTCGTTGCCCGCGGGGAGGCCGTATACATGACGCATTGCGCCTCTTGCCATGGCAGGAACCTTGAAGGCCAGCCGGAATGGCAATCGCAGGACAAGGGGGGATTCCTTCCGGCGCCGCCGCACGATGAGAGCGGGCACACCTGGCACCACCCGGACACGCTGCTGTTCAAGATAACGAAGCGCGGCGTCGCCGAAGCCGCCAACCTCAAGGATTACAAGACACGGATGCCAGCTTTCGGGGGAATCCTGAGCGACGCCGACATCATCGCGGCCTTGTCCTATATAAAGTCGCGGTGGCGTGAAGACATGCGTCGCCGCCACGATGAGCTGAACCGCGTCTTCGAGCGGCGGGAACCCTCCGCGAGATGAGCCGCATCATGGCGGCGAAAGATTATCGCCGGCGGGCAAGCTCCTGATAAGACGCCTCGCCGATTTCCGACGCGACACGATGCCAGCGTCCCTTGAACGGCAAGAGGCCGCCGCTGCATGCCATCCATGCGTCAACTCTCGCTGCGACGGATTCAGGGACAATATCTCGGCGCGCGTCCGCGTCCGGTGCACCTCGCCTGCCAGATGTCGCAGGAGGGCGAAGGCAAGCGCGGGATCTCCTTCGAGGGCCGCCCTGTAGGGCAGGGACCGGTACTGCATTGTGTTGTCGGCCAGCGCGCCGAAGTCGTTTGGCATCCGTCTGGGCAAGGTCGGACGCGGAGCGTTCGAGCAGGCGGTGCGCACGGCTGCAGCGGACGATCCGCTGTCGAGCGAGCTGATGGGCGCCATGCTGTCGGCGCGCGCGGCGCTGTGGAAACAGTATTGCCGTCTGCACGATCTCGTCGTGAAGATTGTCGGGCGCAGTGAGCCGTGCCGGCGCTTCATGGCCATCCCCGGCGTCGGCCCGGTGACGGCGCTTTCGTTCATGACGGCGATCGATGATCCGACGCGCTTCCGCCTCTCGCGCGACGTCGCCGCCTACTTCGGGCTGACCTCGCGGCGCTGGCAGTCGGGCTCTTCGATCGACGTTCAGGGGCGGATATCGAAAGCCGGCGACGCGGACGTGCGACGCGCGCTCTACGAGGCGGCGTCAGGTTTGATGACGCGCTTCAAGGGCAGGGACAAGGTTAAGAGCTGGGGCCAGGAGATCGCCAAACGGCTCCTGCCACCGCAAGACCTGTGTCGCTGTGGCACGCAAGCTAGCGGTGATCATGCCCGCCATGTGGAGCGACGGCACGTTCTACGTCGGCGATCCGGCGGCGGGCCAGGCCGACGCCGCTGCGCGCGCACATGGCAAGGCCCGCAAGTTTCTGGGTGCACATCGATGAGCGGTGTGGCGGCAGTTGAAACGCATGGCGTCAGCAGTGTGATGGACGCCATCTGAGCTAAGGAGATCCGATCCGGCGGATGAGGACCGATGCAGACCAGGAACGACGGAACGCACGTTATCCTGCCTGCGGCCGTGCCGACGATGAGACGGCCGGACCGCGCTCGATTGCTTGTGACGATGCTCCGTCAGTCCGATGGAAAAGTGCGCCACGACGGTCCGAGTGCTGCTTTCGTGCAGCCGAAATACCCCGTCGCAGAGCGCGGAGGATTGCACGGCGCATTAGAACTCGACGCCCAAAGGCAGGATCGTAGCACAGAGAATAAAATCGTATATTATCGCAGCCGGAAGGAGGAACGACGATGGAAACGAAGTATCGCCAATGACAACCGATTAAGATGGCAAGATAAAGCGAGCTTGCGCTCGCACCTCGCTTTGCTCGGTAAGTTATTGTCTGCACATTGTTTTCGCCTGCGAAAACGGAGCCTCTTCAGGACTTTGAGATGTGTGGACGGCGCCGGTACTAGTGATAACGCACTAGTGGTGCTCGCAAATCCGTTATGCCGCAGCGATGTGTGATCCGACGTTTCTGCGCCACAGCCTGTCTTTGCACGCTGGAGCACGGTCAGCGCTCATGGCGTCTTGCGGAGCCTCAATCCGCCGCTGATTCTGCCGCCATGGTGGACCGAGACAACAGAGATTTCCGTGTCAGGCCGGGTCGCGTGCGAAGCGGCGGCACGCGCATCAATCCGCGCTCGCTGCCGTTCCTCGCGCAAGTGAAGGTTGCCGTCCGCAAGGCCGGCGGCAATCCGAACCGCATCGACGGCTCAGCGGGCAAGGGCAGCGGCCGGTTCAATACAAGGGGACGCGGCGCCAGCATCGCCGCGGGCCTGGCGCGCGACGGTGTCGGCTGGGACCGGGAAGGGGGCGGCGGCCGCTTCCGGGCGCGGCGGGTTATGGTCAAGGCGCGCGTGGTCAAGTTCGCGTCCCAGCGTGGCGCCAGCGGTCCGAAGATGCGTGGCGTCGCGACCCGAGCGGTCGATGCGCATCTGCGCTATCTCCAACGCGACGGGGTGGCGCGTGACGGTGAGAAGGGCCGGGTTTATTCCGCGCTCGATGACGGCCGCGACAGCGACGAGGGCAGGGCGTTCATCGAACGCTGCCGCGGTGACCGGCATCAGTTCCGTTTCATCGTCGCACCCGAGGATGCCGTCGAGATGGAGGACCTGCGCTCCTTCACCCGCGATCTCATGCGACAGATGGAAAGCGATCTCGGAACGCGGCTCGACTGGATCGCCGTCGACCACCACAACACCGGCCACCCTCACACCCATGTCCTGGTGCGCGGCGTGACCGATCAGGGCAGGGTGCTCAACATCGCCGGCAATTATATCGCCCATCGCATCCGCCATCGCGCTGGCGAGCTGGTGGCGCTGGAGCTCGGACCGCAGACCGAGATCGATATTGCCCACAAGCTGAGAGCCGAGGTGGAGGCCGAGCGGCTAACTCGCCTCGACCGGATGCTACTTGCCGAGCAGGAAGAGCGTGGCATCGTCGACCTACGGCCCGGCTCAAGCGAGAGCTACACGCTGCGCGCCAATCGCCATCTCCTGGTTGATCGGGCCAGGCGTCTGGAACGTTACGGCCTCGCCTCCGAGACTGAGCCCGGCCGTTGGATGATTGCCGGTGATGCCGAGCACGTCCTGCGCGACCTCGGCACGCGCAACGATATCATCAAGACCATGCATCAGGCACTCGCCGACCATGGCATCGCCGAGGAGCGCGGCCCCAGCCAGTACATCAGCCATGGCAGGGAGATCACCGAGCCGGTGATTGGTCGAGTTCTGGCCAAGGGGCTTGCCGGCGACGGGATCGATGGCGGGCTCTATGCCGTCATCGATGGCGTCGACGGACGCACCCACTATGTCGAGACGGGCGACGAGGCAAAGCTCGATGAGGTAAGGCGCGGCCACATCGTCGCCCTTGAGCCTGTTGCGGCAAAGGCTGAACCGCGGGCGGCCGATCTCAACATCCGCGACCTGGCGGCCGAACACGGCGGCATCTACCGGCCGAACCAGCATTTAGAAGCGGCACGGCCGCGCATCGAGCGCATGAAGGGCGATCCCGACGCCTTCATCCGCTCGCATGTTCGTCGTCTCGAAGCGCTGCGGCGGGCGGGAATCGTCGAGCAGATCGATGCCGACCGCTGGAAGATACCCGACGACATCGCCGAGCAAGGTGCGGCCTACGACGCCCGCAACCGGGGCAGGGACTTTACTGTCCGCACGCTCTCCTTCCTCGACCTCGAAAACCAGGTGACAAGCGATGGCGCGACCTGGCTCGATCGGGAACTGGCATCGGCAAACCGGACGCCGCTGGCACAGGTCGGGTTCGGCCGGGAAGTCACCGAGGCGACGGATCGGCGTCGTCAAAGTCTCGTCGATATGGGTCTTGCCGCTCGCCTGGACGACGGCCGGATCCGGGCGCCGAAGGATCTGCTCAGCCGTCTCGAGCAGGCCGAAGTCGCCCGCGTCGGCCGTGTGATGGCGGCCGAGCGCGGGCTCAGCTTCATTCAGGCCAAGCCCGGCGAATATGTCAGCGGTCGGCTTGCTGGTGCTGCCAACCTCGCCTCCGGCCGTTTTGCCATGATAGGCGACGCAACAGGCTTCCAACTCGTGCCCTGGCAACCAACACTCGAAAAACGGATCGGCCAGCACGTCACCGGCATCGCTCGTGAAGCCGGCGGCATCGAATGGAACTTCGGCAGAAAACGGGGGCTCGGGTTGTGAGGAGCGACGGGCCTATTCGGGCCGACTGAGTGTCGGGAACGCGCCAGGGCGGCCATGGGAATACTTGTCATTGAACGACCGAAGTTGGCCGACAGCGGACTGGCAGCTTCACGGTGCGGACCAGTCAAAACCGGACATTCAGGTAGACGTGGGCATCGTCGTTATCTGACCCGAGACGGCCGTTCAGTCTCGCGATCTTGAAGGTCCGGAAAGCGTTGCGAGCCGACATTCGCCCAAGCCACCTCGGGGTGTGTTTGCTCCGAAAGCGAAGACATGGATTGCGGAGTGTTGCTGTCCGGCTCGCGACGATCGTGATAGATTTCCAACTAGCGAGGTAATCTCATGCCGGACATCGCCTCTTGGTTGGCCCGCCTTGGGTTGGACAAGTACGCAGAGGTGTTCACTGCAAACGAAGTTGATTTCGATGCGCTTCGGCACCTCACGGAAGATGATCTGAGAGAACTGGATCTACCCATCGGCCCGCGCCGCAAGATCCTGGCGGCGATTGCCGCGCTGGATGACGATACCGTGTCGCCCGTGAGTTCCGTGTCGGTTCCGGTGTCTGTGCTGGCTGCACGTGAAGCCGAGCGACGGCAGCTGACAGTGATGTTCATCGACCTCGTGGGTTCGACCGAGCTGTCACAGCGGCTCGATCCGGAAGAAATGCGTGACGTCATCCGTGCCTACCAGACTGCGGTGTCGGCGGAGATTGCACGCTACGAGGGCTATGTTGCCAACCTCATGGGCGATGGCGTGCTCGCCTATTTCGGTTGGCCGCGCGCGCACGAAGACGATGCCGAACGGGCGGTGCGCGCGAGTCTGGCCGCAGCGGCGGCGACCGCTACTTTGATGACGCCGCTAGGTGAACGCCTTGCAGCCCGCGTCGGCATTGCCACTGGTCTGGTCGTGGTCGGCGACCTGATTGGCGAAGGATCTGCGCAGGAAGAGGCCGTCACCGGTGAAACGCCTAACCTAGCGGCGCGCTTGCAGGCCATGGCCGACCCCAATACCGTCGTGATCGCCGGCGGCACGCACCGGCTGGTGCTCGGATTGTTTGACGCGATCGATCTGGGCCATCGGCACCTCAAGGGTTTCGCAACTCCCGTTCCAGCCTGGCGCATCATCGGCGAGGCCGATACGGCGGGACGTTTTGATGCGCTGCACAGTGTAGCCACGCCGCTGGTCGGGCGATCCGAGGAGCTTGGACTTCTTGTTCAACGCTGGCAGCAGGCTCGGGCCGGAAAGGGCCAAGTGGTCTTGCTGTCCGGTGAACCCGGCATCGGCAAGTCGCGACTGACTGCCGCGCTGGAAGAACTATTGAGCGCCGAGCCGCACGCACGGTTGTGCTATTTCTGTTCCCCCTACCACGTCAACAGCGCGCTCTACCCCGTCACAAAGCAGCTCGAGCGCGCTGCGGGACTGGGGCGCAGCGACAGTTCGGACACGAAGCTCGATAAGCTCGAAACCCTGCTGCGACAGGGTGTCTCCGATATTGTCGAAACGGCACCATTGCTAGCAGAGCTGTTGTCAATCGACACCACCGGCCGCTACGCGCCCCTGAAGCTGACGCCGCAGGCGCGGAAGTCACGCACGTTGAGCGTCTTGATCCAACTGCTCGAAGGACTCGCAACGCTCCAGCCCATCGTAATGAGCATTGAGGATGCCCATTGGATCGACCCGACGACCAGCGAATGGCTCGACATGCTGATCGACGGTCTTCAAGACCTGCCGGTCCTCCTGATCGTCACTTTCCGCCCTGAGTTCCATCCGCGGTGGACTCTATTCTCGCACATCACTGCTTTGCCCCTTAGCCGCCTCGATCGCGACCAAGGATCGGCAATTATCGACCGTGTCGCCGGCGGCAAGGCGCTGCCGACAGAGGTCAGAAACCAGATCCTGGCCAAAACGGAAGGCGTGCCCCTGTTTGTCGAGGAACTCACCAAGACTGTTCTCGAGTCCGGCCTCCTCATCGATAGCGGCGATCACTTTGTCCTGTCGGGCCAGTTGCCCTCCCTTGCGATCCCGTCGACGCTGCAGGACTCGCTGATGGCTCGCCTCGACCGTTTCGCCCCGGTCAAGGAGGTGGCTCAGATTGGCGCCTGCATCGGCCGTATCTTCCAGCATCGTCTGCTGTCTGCCGTGACCGGTTACGACGATGCCCGGCTCGAGGGCATCCTGCAGCAGCTTGAAGAGTCCGAACTCGTTTTTCGACGTGGCGTCCCGCCCGAGGCGACCTACACGTTCAAGCATGCGCTCGTACAGGACGCCGCCTATCAGAGCCTCCTCAAGAGCCGACGGCAGCAGATCCATGCCGTTATCGCCTCAGAACTGGAGGTGCAGTTCCCCGGGATTGCCGAGGCTGAGCCTGAGACGCTGGCGCACCACTACGCTGCCGCGGGTCTTCCTCAGCAAGCCGTCGCCTTTTGGCTGAAGGCTGGCCAACAAGCCCTGGAGCGATCGGCCCATCCCGAAGCGATTGCGAACTTAGGCAAGGGACTCGAACTCGTTGCCGGCCTGCCGGACTCAGAGAGTCGCCTGCGACAGGAGATTAAGCTCCAGACAGCGTTGGGCGTGACCATGATATCAACCAGAGGCTTTGCATCGCCGGAGGTCCTGCAGGCCTTTTCCAAAGCCCGCACGCTTTCCGAGAAACTGGGTGACAGGGACCAACTGTTCGTCGCGCTCTGCGGTGAAGCCTCGTATCTCTTGATTTCCGGCAATTTGCGCGCGGCTGACGAACTTGGCCTTCAATGCCTGGAGCTCGCACGGGCATCCGGCGATCACGCCCTGCTCCTTGAAGCACACCATAGGCAATGGGTCACCAAGTTTTACATGGGAGACTGCGCTGCGACCGAACACCATCTAGATCACGGGATCGCCAATTACGACCGAGATCGGGATCATCGCTTGACTTACATCTATACAGGGCATGATCCAGGTGTCTGCTGCAGGAACTACTCTGCGCAGATGCTTTGGCTTCGCGGTTATCCTGACCAAGCTCTCGAGCGATGCCGAGACGCCGTAGCCTTGGCCGAAGGAGTGTCTCATCCCTTCACGATAGCGCAGGCGCTGTCAAACTTCACCGAGCTCTATCTGTTGCGGCACGAGCCCGACAAAGCGCGCCGCACCCTAGGTAAAACAATCGCGCTGTCAAAGGAATTCGGCCTGCAGCGCGAGATCTCCGAGGGCAGGTTCCAACTCGGCTGGGCGCTCGCTGAAGAGGGACATTTGATGGAGGGTATCCGAGAGATGCGCGAGGGACTTGCAGCTATCACAGCGATGGGTGTGGCAGCTGGCTTGCAACATAACCTCTGTGTGCTGGCGCAGGCCTGTGTCGAGTGTGGTGCGGCGAGCGAGGGAATTGACCTGTTGGAGCAGGGCTTGAGCATGACCGAGTCCGGCGCGAAGTATCGACTACCTGAGTTGTTCCGCACCAAGGGTGAACTCCTGCTGCGTCAAAATCCGAATGATGGTACCGCCGAAAGATGGTTCAAACGGGCCGTGACGACGGCCCGCGATGAAGGTACGAAATCGCTGGAGTTGCGGGCGGCTCTTAGCCTCGCACGGCTGCACTACAACCGCGGGAGCGACGAAGAGGCCCGTGACCTGCTCGCCCCGGTCTATGCCTGGTTCACCGAAGGTCTCGATACTCGTGATCTCATCGAAGCAAAGGAACTACTCGATCAATTTAGATAGATGCATTTTAGGATGGCCGCCAAGATCAAACCGAGCGCGCCTCGTTCTTTGTATTTTCGGGACGACAAGAACTAATCTCCGGGACGTCTGAATCGGTCCAAATCACCTCATATCATCTCCGGCGGCAACGACCGCTCTGCATCAACGTGTGGCCGTTCCTTCCACCACAAGCGAACGGCAGCAATTGGCGCATCGGCGACTTCCGAATCCGGTTGTCGAATGTCTGCTATTGAGCAAGGCTTAATACAGTCTCTACGGCGTCCATGCGGCGCGGAGCAGTCGCCTCGCGATCTGCACCGTGGTGGCTTGCTCGTGGCGACGCCGCGCAGGCTTGTCACGCCGGCCTTCTGCAGAGCCCGCGCTGCGGCCAATGCTGCCGCTAGCGATCGAGAGCGTCTGCTCCCTTGCGCTACGTCTTGTCCCTTGCGCTACGTCTTGAAATCGTGATGCGGCTCTGACCTCCGGCAACCCGGTCCGAGGAGCGTGAGGCGTTGTTACCATTGCCATGTGGGTGCGGCACATACTTGCTACACGGCGATGACATATTCTGCCCGTTTTAAAGGCACTAGGCGACATAGAACATCAGTGATCGAGCATGCTTCATGCTGCTGTTCGTCGTCGTTGCGGCCGCCTTCCTGTGGATGCATCTCGATGTCCGCCGAACCGCGCCGCCTCTGCGGCCGAGCCGCGGACCTTGTCGTACGCAGCGCAATGACGAGAGTGGAGCGAACCGTGACATGACCGAGAAGCTTGTCATCATCGGCAACGGCATGGCGCCGGGCCGGATGCTGGAGCACCTGTTCGAGCAGGCGCCCGGCCGCTACCAGGTCATTATCTTCAACGCCGAGCCGCGGGTGAACTACGACCGCATCATGCTGTCGCCGGTTTTGTCAGGCGAAAAGAGTTTTGAGGAAATCGTCATCCACAGCGACGGCTGGTACATCAGGAACGGCGTCACCCTCTACAAGGGTCACAAGATCGTCGCCGTCGACCGAGCGGCAAAAACCGTCACCTCCGACCACGGCGTCACCGAGCCCTACGACAAGCTGGTCATCGCGACAGGCTCGGTGCCGTTCATCATCCCAGTGCCCGGCAACAACTTGCCGGGCGTGCTCACCTATCGCGACCTCGACGACGTCAACGAGATGCTGCTCGCCGCGCAGTCGCACGCCAAGGCGGTTGTGATCGGCGGCGGCCTGCTCGGGCTGGAGGCCGCGGCCGGCCTCAACGCGCAAGGCATGGACGTCACCGTGCTGCACGTCATGCCGACGCTGATGGAGCGCCAGCTCGATCCCGCCGCTGGCTACCTCTTGCAGAAGGCGGTCGAGGCGCGCGGCATCAAGGTCATCACCAAGGCCATTACCAGGGCGATATCAGGCAACGGCAAGGTGGAGGCAGTCGAGCTCGCTGACGGCAGCGTCGTTCCGGCGACGCTGGTCGTGATGGCCGTCGGCATCAGGCCGAACGCGTTCCTCGCCAAGGAAGCCGGTATCGCGGTCAACCGCGGCATCGTGGTCGACGCCGGCATGCGCACTTCCGACGCCAGTATCTTCGCGCTCGGCGAATGTGCCGAGGTCGGCGGCAATGTCTACGGGCTGGTGGCGCCCCTCTACGAGATGGCACGCGTTGCCGCCCACCAGCTTGCGGGCGACGAAAGCGCGGCCTTCGTGCACAGCGATACGCCCACGAAACTAAAAGTCACCGGCATCGACCTGTTCTCTCTGGGCGACTTCGCCGACGGCGAGGACCGCCAGGAGATCGTGCTGCGCGACGCGCCTGCCGGCGTCTACAAGCGGCTGGTGCTGACGGACGACCGCATCATCGGCACGGTGCTGTTCGGCGAGACCGCCGACGCCGCCTGGTTCAATGATCTGAAGAAACGACAGGTCGACATCTCGGAGATACGCGACACCCTTATCTTCGGCCAGGCCTATCAGGGAGGGTCCCCCCTGGACCCTATGGCGGCCGTTGCAGCCTTGCCGGATGATGAGAGATGGACGAAGCGCGCGTGGTGAGGACCACCTGCCCCTATTGCGGGGTAGGTTGCGGCGTGTTGGCCGAGGTCGCCGCGGACGGAGAGGTCAGCGTCCGCGGCGACCCCGATCATCCCGCCAATTTCGGTCGGCTGTGCTCGAAAGGCTCAGCGCTGGCCGAGACGATCGGTCTCGAAGGCAGGTTACTCTATCCTGCGATTGGCGGCCGGCGCGGGAGTTGGGACGACGCGCTCGACCTGGTGGCTGACAAATTCTCGGCGGTGATTGCCGAGCACGGACCGGACTCGGTCGCGTTCTACGTGTCGGGCCAACTGCTCACCGAGGACTACTACGTCGCCAACAAGCTGATGAAAGGCTTCATCGGCGCGGCCAACATCGACACCAACTCGCGACTCTGCATGGCATCGTCGGTCGCCGGGCACCGCCGCGCCTTCGGCGCCGACATCGTGCCGGGGACCTACGAAGACCTCGAGCTCGCCGACCTGATCGTGCTCGTCGGCTCGAACCTCGCCTGGTGCCACCCCGTGCTCTACCAGCGCATCGTCGCAACCAAGGAGAAGCGGCCCGACATGAAGGTCGTGGTCATCGATCCGCGTCGCACGATGACCTCCGACATTGCCGACCTGTACCTGGCAATTCGGCCGGACGGAGACGTCGCGCTGTTCGCCAGTCTGCTCGCCTGGCTGGCTCGGAGCGGATTGCTGGATCGAGACTTCATCGCCGCGCACACCAGCGGGCTCGAGGACGTGCGGGCCGCCGCGGAAGAGCTGTCGCCGGCTGACACTGCGGCTGTCACCGGGCTGACCGAGGCCGAGTTGCGGGCGTTCTACGAACTGTTCGGGCACACCGAGAGAACGGTCACCGTCTTCAGCCAAGGCGTGAACCAATCGATCGCAGGCACCGACAAGGTCAACGCCATCATCAACTGCCACCTTGCGACGGGGAGGATCGGCAGGCCGGGCATGGGACCGTTCTCGGTGACAGGCCAGCCCAACGCCATGGGCGGGCGCGAGGTCGGCGGCATGGCCAATATGCTCGCAGCCCACATGGAGATCGGGAATGGAGCGCATCGCGAGCGGGTCCAGCGCTTCTGGAGCGCGCCGACGATTGCGGCACGGCCAGGGCTGAAGGCCGTCGACATGTTCCGCGCCGTGGCTGACGGGCGCATCAAGGCGCTGTGGATCATGGCGACCAACCCGGTCGATTCCATGCCCGATGCGGACCGGGTTCGGGAGGCGATCGCGGCGTGCCCGTTCGTCGTCGTTTCAGACATTTCGGCCGAGACCGACACGATCCGCCACGCGCATGTGAAACTGCCGGCCGGCGGCTGGGGCGAGAAGAACGGCACGGTGACCAACTCTGAGAGGCGGATCTCCCGCCAGCGCCCTTTTCTCGGCGCCCCCGGCGAAGCGCGGCCGGACTGGTGGATCATCTGCGAGGTGGCCAAGCGCATGGGGTTTGGCGAGGCGTTCGCCTACGCTTCCGCGGCCGAGATATTCGCGGAACACGCGGCGCTGTCCGGGTTCGAGAATGACGGCGAGCGCGGATTTGATATCGGTGCCTATGGTGGTATCGACGAAGCTTCCTACGAAGATATGGAACCGTTCCAGTGGCCGGTGCGGGCGGATGAGATCGAAGTGGCGCGCTCACCCGACACCCCCTTCTCGGCTGCCGCCCGTCGCGGGGAGATGTCCGGCAGGACAAAGGGGGGTGCCTTACGCTTCTTCGCCGACGGCAGGTTCTTCAACGTCAACGGCAAGGCGCGGTTTGTCGCCGTGCGGCCAACCCCGCGTTGCGAGATGGACGCTTCGTTTCCGCTCACCCTCAATACCGGGCGCGTGCGCGATCACTGGCACACCATGACCCGCACGGGAAAGAGCCCGCGCCTGTCGCAGCATCTCACCGAGCCCTTCGTCGAGCTCAATCCGGAAGACGCTGCGAGGTTCGGCATCGGCGATGCCGACATCGTCAGGCTGGCCAGCCGTCACGGGGAGGTGCTGGCGAGGGCGCTGCTGACGGAGCGCCAGCGGCGAGGGTCGGCGTTCGTACCAATGCACTGGACGGACGAGTTTTCGGCCAGGGCGCGAGTCAATGCTCTCATGGCACTGGTCACAGACCCTATCTCGGGTCAGCCCGCTTCGAAGACCATGCCGGTGCGGGCGGAGCGCTTCGCGGCGAGAATGTTTGGCTTCGCAGTGCTACGCGCAAAGCCCAGCTCGATCGATGCCGACTACTGGGGTCTCGCGCGATGCCGAGGCGGCTGGCGCCTGGAACTCGCGTGGGCGGCCGAGCACGAGGACTGGGCGGACTTTGCGCGGTCGCTGCTCGGCAACGATCCGACAGCCGAGTTGCCTGCCTACCATGACGCCGCGAACGGTCGACACCGCTTCGTCTCGATCACCCGCGGCAGACTCGTGGGCGCAGTCTACCTGGCGCGCGAACCTGTCGCAGTCTCCCGTAACTGGCTGGTGGCGCAACTCGCGGACGGCCAAGCGCACTCCCGCCTCGCCTTGCTCGCGGGCCGCCCCGGCAAGGGCCAGGCGGACCACGGCGCCATCGTGTGCTCCTGCTTCGGCGTGGGCGCCAGCCAGGTCGCCGCTGCCGCCCGCGACGGCTGCGCGACCGTCGAGGCGATCGGCGCAGCACTGCAGGCCGGCACCAATTGCGGCTCCTGCCGCGCCGAAATCAACACGATCATCGCGGCCAACCGGCTCGCCGCGGCGGAGTAGCCCAACCTTCGCATGGATGACCGAATGTGATGAGTCTCGCGGCGGCCGCTGCGAAGGGGCGAGCGGTTGGCGGGCGCCGCTGGCGCGAACAGGCGATGCGGCTCAGCCCGCTCACGCCATGAACTGCGTGCCGCAAGGCATTATCGGTTTCGGCAATTTTTTGTCCGGCCGCCACGAGCAGGCGATCGCGGCCGGCCGGCCGGCGGGCGGTGGAGCTAAACCCGGGCTTCAGCATCCTCCATGGCTGGCTGGCCGCTCCCCTTGCCAGGCTCGGCCGGCTCGACGAGGCGAAAGCGGCGGCCGCGCGGCTAATGTCGCTCGACCCGCACTTTGCCATCGGCCACCGGTCCGTCGCCGTCGGACTTGCGCCGGATATCATCGATGACGTCACTGACGCCATGCGGATGGCAGGCCTGCTAGAATAGCAGCCCCGACGCAATTATGTCCGCTTTTGGCGGATGGACCGGATCGTCTGATTGACTGACATGCGGCGCAAAGCTGCCGATTTTTCGAGCCCAAGATTGACCAATTCGCGTCAAGAGCCAACCTTTGCCGGCGGACAATCGATGCTAACATTGTGGCCAATTAAACGGCGAGCCATAACTTCGGCGGAAGCGACCCTCAATCCGGGAACCCAGGCCGGTTGTTTGGCCAGGATCTTCGGGCTCACCCTCACGCCATCCTTGAAGCATTTTTGGCGCTCCTCCGCCGGCTGCGAGTTTCGCTCGCGTCACCCGACGGGCGCTTTTGCGGACGGATGGTCAGCGCTCGGGCAATCCTGCCAGCTTCAAGGCTTCGACCACCTGGTCCGCCCATTTCGGCGTGTTCCGAAGAATAGGTAGAGACCGGTATCGCTCGATCGTGAAGTCCGGCTGGGCGGTAAGCAGCTTTTGCGCGGCCCAGCGTGCGGTCTCTAGATCGCCGCTCATCGCCGACCAGGCGGCGAGGTATCGATAGGACATGATGATGTCGGGATGGGCGGCGATGACCTCGCGGGCGATCGCGACAGCCTGCGAAAGCGAACCTGTCTTGGCCATGGCGGTGGCCATTCCCAGTTTCATGGCGAATGTGAACGGATCCATCGGGCTCAGCGCCATCGCTCGCTGGAACAGTTCCGGCGCGCGGGCGGCTTCGCCCTTGTAGATCGCGATCCAGCCATGGCGTGCCCATGCCCAGGCATTGTTCGGATCGAGCGCGAGCGCCTTTTCGATGAATGCGGCAGCGCGCTCCTGGTCGCCGCACATGCTCAACGCCGAGCCGGCGGCGGCCAAAGCGGTTGGATCGTCGCCGATCGAGCCTGCGGCTTCGACCGCCGCGCGCGCCTTGTCTAGCTCGCTCTCTGGATGCTCGGCCCATAGATACGAGGCGTTCGAGGCGTGGCACCACGCCAGAAGCGCATGCGCACGACCATAGGCCGGATCGACCGCGATCGCTTTCTTGAGCAGCTCTATCGCCTGGTCGTTGGTGTCCTTGCGGCGGCCCCAAATGTGCGGGTAGGCGCGCATGACGAGATCATAGGCCCGCAGGCTGGTCGGCGGCTTGCGCTTGGCCAACTCGATCTCGGCGCGGCGAATCGCCGGATGGATGGCGCCGGCCACCTGCGCGGCGATCCTATCCTGGAACTCGAAGACGTCCTCGGTCGAACCCTCGTAGCGCTCGGACCACAGTTGCGCCCGCGTCTCGGCATCGACCAGTTGCACGGAAATGCGCAGCCGGTCGCCGCCCCGCCGTACAGTGCCTTCGACCACGTAAGCGACGCCGAGTTCCCTGCCGACCTCAGTAACGTCCACGAAGCGTCCCTTGTAGATGAAAGCAGACTGGCGGGCGATGACGAAGAAGTCACGGATGCGGGAAAGCGCGGCAGTGATCTCCTCGACAACGCCGTCGGCAAAATACTCGTCGTCCGGGCCACCGAGATTGTCGAAGGGCATCACCGCCACCGAGGGCTGGTCGTGCGGTCTCGCCGACGCTCGGACAGTCTGAGGAGGCTCGGTGTCGTGCGCCGTTGCGGTCTGGCGATGTCGGCCCCGCATTTGCAGCGAGGCCGCCAGTGCATTGGTCTGTGCCTCGGGCTCGACATCCAGATGCTTCTTCAGCAGCGCGCGGCAGGATTCGAACTGGCGCAAGGCCGCGTTTTCGTGGCCCCTGGCGGCGTGGATCCGCATCCATGCCCGATGGGCCGCCTCCGCGGTCGGATCCGATACGAGCAGCCTTTCCGCGAGCCGTTCGCAGGCCACTTCATCCGCTGATCCGGCTTCGGGCCGTGCCAAGCTGAGGCGTTCCACCAATTGCAGCGCTTTTTGCCGGTAGCTGATCTGATAGGGGCTGAACCATTCATCCAGGCCGTCGGGAATGGCTTCGCCCGCAAGCACGTCACCACGGTAGAGGTCGGCGGCGAAGGCGAGGTCCGCCGTTCCCCTTTCGGCGAGCTTGCGCTCGAAGAGCCAGATATCCGCTTCGTCCGGGCCGGCCGTCAGCGCCACCGTTTCCTGATCTCCC
Organism: Mesorhizobium monacense; assembly: GCF_056781675.1. Taxonomy (NCBI): domain Bacteria; kingdom Pseudomonadati; phylum Pseudomonadota; class Alphaproteobacteria; order Hyphomicrobiales; family Phyllobacteriaceae; genus Mesorhizobium; species Mesorhizobium monacense. The sequence goes on from NZ_CM165567.1 coordinate 26,909, forward strand.
TCGATGGAAATGGCTGCATTGCCGGCGGGGGGAAACCATCGCCTGATGTCGGCAAGCGCCTGGCGCAAACTATTGCGCGACTGCGCATCGCCTCGTCCCGGCCAAAACCCCTCGCAAAGCCGTTCGCGATGGTGGCCCCGGCGGCCCGCCAGGACCAGGGCGGCAAAGAGGAGCGCGGACTTGCGCGTTGCGAACCGGACAGGCTGCCCCTCTGCCGAAGTCACTTCGAGACCGCCAAGCAACCGGATGCGCACGACGCCCCTCCGAATTTCGAACGCACCGGCACAATAGCACCTTCGGCGGTCGATTTAACGCGGATTTAACGGCGGTCCGTCGGCCTTTCCCTCGACGGTTCACGCCTGTCTGAACAACCGCAAATCGCCCCCGTGGCAAGCTCCGGCCGTAACCTGGAACGGGAGAGTGAAATGGCTCACACGGAAGCTCGCGCAGAGACCCGCACATCGAAACACCGGCTGCTTGGGGCAGCGTCGAACGGCATGGCGACAGCGGTCGCTGCCTTCATGGCCTGGCGGCGGGCCGTTGCAGGGCGCAGGGCATTAGCAGACCTGACGCCCGATCAGTTGAAGGACATCGGCTGTCTGGAGCCCCCAGCGCCGAAGTTCGTCGTCAGGGTCGGGGTCGGCCTCATGACGGATCTGATGTCCATGAGATGAGGTCCGCCACATATCTCGCGTCGCTCGAAAACCTGCGCGTCGCTGCCACCGCCAATCATGGAGAGTAATCATGCATGTGAGGGCTGACACGCCGATTGCACCCACGACACTTTCGCGGGGGGAAGCGCTGAGCATCCTTTCGGCCGGCATTGCAGGGCCCTGCTGTGGCGAGGCCAACGAGATGCTGGCCTGGCTCTACCTGCTGACGCCCAGCGAGCCAGCATCCAGCGAGACGGGCGCCGAACCGCCAGTCGATCGCCCCCGGCTGTGGTCTCGCCTGCGCAGCCTCTTGCGGAGTTGATCTTGCCGACAGCGGAATGGCAGGTTGTGGCGTCCGCGAAGCGAATATCGGAGTTCAAACCGATAAGGTTAAGGTCTTGGATTGACCCAATCCGGCCCCTTCGTTTCATGACGTTCTACGGAGAACCGACTCGAATCAGCCTTTCGAATTGCGTATCGTCGGGCTGGAAGGCCATTCGTCGCGCCAGTATGGGTGGGAGCAACTGAATCGGCGTGACTTGGTCCCCGATATCGTTCCTTGGACCTGCGGATTATTCGCGGTCATCTCGGGTACGACAGTGTAACCCTGATCGACAAGCTGCAGTTTCAGCTCTGCCAGGTGGCGCCTGAATCCGTTTTCGATGTAGCTGCGAGGATACCGCCATCCGTTCCTGCATGCTCGCACGAGGATGTCTGAATACAGTTCAGCGCTGGCAGCTTTCACCGCTTCTTCGGAAATCAGTTTGCCGTTAGTTTGGGTGCCTTCGGACAAGCATGGCCCCGCCGACACCGACAGCACCAGTATTGCGGTCAAGACAGACAACTTTGTCATGGAGGCCCGCCGTGTTCTGAATCGACCAGGGCCTGCCAAGCGACCAGACCCTGCCGATCTGCGGAGGCTAGGATGCTGACCCGTCGGATGGAATCGTGCAAATGCAGTGTTTTCGATGTCGCATCTGTAGTATTTTCACCCTGATGCAAGGTCATCGGTTCTTGGCCACAGGTAGGCAGCGGATGGGGAGTTCGACACAGTGCTTCGCGCCGTAGGCAATCCACTCGCCGGCTTGTCGGATCGGGAGCTGGTGGTTGCGGCAAAGTTCGCGGAGGGAATGACCTATCGCGAAATCGGCGAAACACTCTTCATAGCGCCTACCACCGTTCGGACCCATCTTTCGGCCATTTATCGGAAGCTCGATGTTCGCAGCAAAGTGGCGCTTGCTGGCTTACTTGCCGATCACCGCCAGCAGGACCGCAGCCAGGCACTACCCGGAAGCCTTTCGACCGACGAGTCGGGCCCGCCAGTCGTCGCGGTTCTCCCGTTCGACAATCTAGGCGGAGAAGAACGCTGGACTCGCATCGCTGATGGTTTGTCGGCGGACCTCATAGTTGATCTCGCCCGTTACCGCGACCTTGCGGTGATCGCCCGTCAGACAATGCTTTCCTACAAGGGACGGCGTGTTGACGTGCGAGCCCTCGGACGAGAGTTGAATGCCGACTATGTGATCGAGGGAAGTTTTCAAGTGGACGGGCAGCGGGTGCGCATCCGCGTCCAACTCGTTGACGCCCACACAGGGGTCGATGTTTGGACGGTGCGTTACGATCGTTCGGCGAACAACCTGTTTGCGATGCTGGACAGCGTGACCGAAAACGTCATCAATGTCCTTGCAACGTGCCACGGTCAGCTCGCCAATCTGCGACGCGATGTGGCTCGTCGGAAGCCTCCAGCAAGTTTGCAGGCCTATGACTGCTATCTGCTTGGGCTTGAGCAGAAGCACCTTTTCACGCGTGAGTCGAACAAGGAGGCGATACGGCTACTGGCGCGTGCGATCGAGCTCGATCCGGGTCTTGCAAGAGCTTGGACCGCGCTGGCAATTGCGCATGGTGTGGATGCTTGTAACGGGTTTACCAACGATGTTTCCGGCTCGATCGAGAGCTGGAGCAAATGTGTCAAGCAAGCGCTGGCGCTCGATCCGGCCGATATTTACGCCCGCATAATGCTTGCCGATCTTCGGGCATTGCAGGGCGATATCGAAGCCGCTGTCGAAGAACATGACCGAGTGTTGGCGGCGGCTCCAAATGACGCTGACTCACTTGCCTTTCTTGCAGGTAGCCTAGCTCTTGTTGGCAGCGATGCGAAGCGCGGCTACGAACTGGCCAAGCGAGCGGTCCGGCTAAATCCGTATGTTCCCTGGTATTATGGAATGCTTGCGCGATGCAGCTTCGTTCTTGGCCTTCACCGGGAATCGCTGGTCGCTCTACGTCAATCTGCGCCAGACTCACCCGCCACACTTCTATTCCTGGCAATGGCTCATGCGATGCTCAATGAAACGCCTCAGGTCGCCAAGATTAGTGCGCGACTGAAAGACGAATTCCCGAACTTCACGGCTGAAGTGTTCATCAGTACCTATCCGGTTACCAATCCTGTCGCTATTGCTGCGATCAGAGAAGGCGCCCGTCGTGCGGGTTTGGCATAGCTTCATTCTTAGTCAACTCTGAGGCGTGATAGCTCCCTCGGGCCTCGGTCCCATTTTCGTTGGCACAAGCGGCGAATGTCCGCTTGCGGCGCAACGGAGATCTATACACCAGTCCAAGTAATGTCCGCTTGTGGGAAGCGACAGAGATCATCCAAACGACCGATATGCGGCGCAAAGCGGCCGTTTGACCCTAAGGTTGTAAAAGGCGCAAACTGGACCATTCGGAAGATTCTGCCATCTGACACAAAGCGCTTTCTATGTATCGCCCGCATCCACAATCTCGGCGATCCCGGCAGAATTCCGGAAACCGTGCGTTACCTGTCAGACGGCATCGTCTACGGTCGCCGCCAGCCTGGCCGAGTGGTCGTCGACAATTGCTGCGCTGCAGTCGCGACCCGCTATGAGGGAGAGCTGGCTTGATCGATATTGAGGACATCCACACCGCAGCCGCCCGCATCGAGGGCAATATCAGGCGCACGCCGATGATTGCCGCGACCAACCTGAAGACGCCGCTGACCGGCAGCATCGAGCTGATGCTCAAACTGGAGCTGCTTCAGGTCACCGGTTCGTTCAAGGCGCGTGGCGCCACCAACAAGTTGCTGTCGCTGGACCGCGCAGCCATCCAGGGCGGCATCGTTGCAGCATCGGGAGGAAACCACGGCGTTGCCACGGCGCGGGCCGGGTTCATGGCTGGTGTGCCGACCACCATCTTTCTGCCGTTCAACGCCTCGCCGGCCAAGATCGAAAAGCTCGAGGCATGGGGCGCTGCCACTCGCATCATAGGATCGGCGTGGCACGAATCCAATGAGGCGGCACAGGCATTCGTAAGAGAAACGGGGGCGGTCTATTTCCATCCCTTCGCAGATGCTGCGGTGGTGGCCGGACAAGGAACCGTCGGCCTTGAAATTCTCGATCAGATGCCTGACGTGACAACCGTACTGGTTGCTATGGGCGGCGGCGGGCTGATCAGCGGCGTGTCGACCGCGATAAGGGCGCTGGCGCCTCATGTCCGCATTGTCGGCATCGAGGCGGCAGGGTCGCCGGTACTGCTGCGCGGGCTAGAAGCCGGACATAATGTGGCATTGGACAAGATCACGACCTCGGTGGCCACCATGGCTTGCGCCAGAACCGACGACCGCATCTTCGACATTGTCCGTCGCGGCGTCGACGAGATCGTACTGGTCGACGATGCCGAGATGCTGCGAGCCGCCAAAAGCCTGTGGTTCGAAATGGGCCTGGCAGCCGATCTCAGCGGCGCCGCCGCCCTGGCGGCGCTTGCTGAAGGACGGGTGCAGGTCAACAGCGGAGAGCGCATTTGTGCCATCGTTTGTGGAGCCGGACCGGACGCCATCCTTGACTAAAGAAGTGCGTCACGTTCGGCTGCATAGGACAACTCGACCGGGCCTGCTCTCGCCCACACGGGTGAAGGCATACTGAGCCGGGCTTCGTGCCGGATCAGGAGGTCGAGGCGGTCATACAAATGAACGAAGCCCTTTCGCCTGACGAATGGGCGTTTCCGCGGCACCTCGAAGCCGCTAAGCATTGGTTTCAACGGGGAGGGCGGAATGAGGACGCTGTTATTTGCCGCCGCGCTTACCTGCGCCGCCATCGCCGCTCCCGCCAAGGCGCAATCGGATGAACTCATGACGGAATACGGCGAAGGGACGTTGTCCTTTTGGTATGCCGAATGCGACGACCCGATCGAATGCAAGTTTGCGTATATTGGATGCGAAGACGGCCCGTGGATCCAATTTTCGATGGATCAGCGTGAAGTTGCGGCGTGGTTTGCCGAATCGAATGGGCGTGTCCTGCTGAAGGTGGGACAGGTCTCGATGGAGACGATACCGACTGAGATTAGGCACGCCGACATGGATGACGACTGGTGGCCGTCCGTATCGACACCGGACACGGAGGCATTATGGGCAATGCTACAGCCAGGGCGGACTCTCGAGATCGCCGCAGGCCCGAAAAAACAGCTCAACCTGGTTATTCCCAAGCAGATTGAGTACGTCCGCACGAGCTGCAAGAAATGACGGCAGCCAGCGTCCAAACACAAAGCGAAGCCAGGAGGTGTTTCACGTCAGTCTCCTATCAATGTGCGGCCATCACATGGCGCACAGCAGTGTAGTCCTCCAGCGTGTAAAGCGACATATCTGCGCGCCAACTGGCTCTCAAAGTAGCGGCCCCACACGAACTGATTGCGGGATGGGTGTCGAAATCGAACGTCAGTTTGCGGTAGCAGCTATGCTGTTGAGCACATCCATGTCGTACTCCGACAGTTCGATCTCTGCCGCGGCCAGATTTTCCTTGAGATGCGCCACCGATGATGTGCCGGGGATCAGCAAGATGTTGGGCGAGCGATGTAGCAGCCAAGCCAGGGCAACTTGCATCGGCGTCGCACCAAGTCGCGTCGCCACCTCCGACAAAGCGGTGGATTGCAGTGGGCTGAAGCCGCCAAGAGGGAAGAACGGCACATAGGCTATGCCGTCGCGGGCGAACTCGTCCACCAGGGCATCGTCTTCACGATGCGCTAGGTTGTATTGGTTCTGCACGCAAACAATTGGCGTGATGTTGCGGCCCTCGGCAACCTGGGCCGCGGTGACATTGCTGAGACCGACATGCCGAACAAGACCACGGCTCTGCATTTCCGCTAGGGCAGTCAGCGGTGCCTCGATCGAGCCCTCCACTGCCCCCATGCCGAACATGATGCGTAGGTTGACTACCTCGATCCTATCGACCCCCAAATTGCGTCGGTTGTCTTCAACGGCCTTTGCCAAGTCGCTCGCCGAGTACGCCGGCAGCCATGAGGCGTCGGAACCGCGAACGCAGCCAATCTTGGTGACGATGACCAGATCGTCGGAGTAGGGCGAAAGGGCTTCGTGAATCAGCCGGTTGGTGACATGCGGGCCGTAATAGTCGCTGGTGTCGATATGATCCACACCCTGGGCAATGGCTTCGCGCAGCACCGCGCGTGCGGCGTCCGGATCGCGGGGTGGGCCAAATATGTGCGGGCCTGCCAATTGCATTGCTCCATAGCCCAGCCGCTTCACGCGACGCTCGCCCAAAGTGAAAGTGCCGGCTGCTTCGATAGTGGACATGATCATCTCCATTTGTCAGTGCCCTAAAATAGAGTTGGTTGATTGTTATGGTAACGGGCCACAATCCACACACCTGCGCGACGGATCGGACAATGAATTTTCGATCTCAACGTCGTAGGCAGAAAGAGCATCCGCTCTGCCGCAGTCCACGGCTCTGGCCTGGTCGTCGAAAGCTGCATTTGCGGGAACCATCGGCAACAGCAGGTCGACGTCGGCAAATGGCACAACCGTGACACCTCGGCTGTTCGCACAGATAGCCGCTTTTGGGATGCGGCTCGGATCTACTCAACCGCCTATATTGGGCGCGTTGCCGTCCGGCTGCTATTCGACGAGAACGGGCCGAGAACAGACCGGCAGCTTCGGTCTGCGGATCGTCCAGAGCGGACATTTAGGTTGGGCGCGGGCATCGTCGTGACCTGACCCTATCCGGACGGCCAAGTTGGGAATCGAAACAGCAGCAATGGAGCGGATTGCGGACGTCCCGAAACAGGCCGATGAGCGAGGTAGGATCATTGTTCCTTACGTGGATAGTCCACTCTGTCGCCCTCTCGGCCTCTCCGGCAATTGTTTCTGATGTCTATCAAGGAGTACCTTGGCAGCCGCTGAAGCTGCTGTGGAATAGCCATGGTCGCCGTGGACCAGGATCAGCGAAATCGCGCCTTCCGACAGCAGCCAGATTGCACGGGCGAGTTCGCTTGATCGTTCAACGCCAGATTCCGTAAGAAGCTCGGCCAGACAGCGCTCCAATTGTGCCTTATGCCGACGCGCAATCAATCGCGCCGGGTGACCGGGCAGATCGGCCAGTTCTATGACCAGTCGCGTGAATCCCGAGCCCGACCAGCGTGGCCTGTCTGCCCAGACAGCAAGCTCTCGAAACATACCCTCCACAATAGCCTCCGGCGAACCAGAGAGCCGGTCTCCAAATGTTCGAAAAGCCTGCAGGGCCAAACCGTGTTGAGCTTCGAGAACATCTGCCAGAAGTTGGTCTTTACTCCTGAAATGATGGTAGAGCGTGCGCTTTGTAAGCCTCGCTGCGGCCGCGATCTCATCCATGCTGACCCGGCTGAAGCCACGTCGACGGAACAGCCTATACGCAGCTTCGAGGATGCGCTTGCGCGTGAGTTCGGCGGATCTGGGCACACATCATCCTTCCGAAAAGTATACTCGCTACTGAATTTACATCGCGACCAGATAAGCAGAAAAGCCCGGACATAGGCAATAAACTCGCAGGTGCCCGGCATGCCGTTCCCCGCATTGACCTTGAGAGGTATCACCGCACGACCAGTCGTCCTGAAGCTGAACCGCCCGATTGTCGCGCGCATTGCGACGATCACGGAATGGCCGCTCATTCTCATTGATCTCCACACCGAGGAGGGGGTCATCGGGCGCAGCTATCTGGAACCGTATGTCGTAAAATCCATGCGCTACCTCGTGCCGGCCATCGAGGATCTCGGCGCATTGCTCAAAGGCCGCAGCATAGCTCCTATCGAGTTATTTAGCGCGGCACGCAAGTCCCTTCACTTTGTTGGCTATGAAGGGTTGTCGCTGATTGCGGCCTCGGGGCTTGATATGGCTGCCTGGGATGCGCTCGCAAAGGCAGCGGGTCTGCCACTCTGTGTACTGCTTGGCGGCTCGGTGGGGCCGGTGAAATCATATAACAGCAACGGCCTTTGGCTGAAGGACCCGGAAGCCGTCGCCGCTGAGGCGCTGGAATTACGCGACCAGGGCGGCTTCACTGGCCTCAAGCTACGGCTCGGTCGCGAGCGACCATCTGATGATCTTACGACAGTCGCTGCCGTGCGCAAGGCGGTCGGCGACGACATGCATCTGATGGTCGATTTCAACCAAGGGCTCGACCTGGCAGAGGCCCTGCAGCGCTGCCACATGATCGACCACCTTGGGCTTGCCTGGATCGAGGAGCCCATCGTCTACGACAATCTCGATGGCTTTGCCCAACTTGCCGCGAATTGAAGACGCCAATCCAGATCGGCGAGAACTTCTATGGGCCACGGGAAATTCATAAGGCGCTTCAGAAAAAGGCGTGCGATCTCGTCATGCCTGACTTCATGCGCATCGGCGGCGTAACCGGCTGGATGAGGGCAGCGGCCATTGCGGGCGCCGCCGGCGTTCCTATGTCGACGCACCTCTACCCAGAAGTTGCTGCCCACGTCTTGCGCGTGACCGAGACGGCCCATTGGCTTGAGTGGCAAGACTGGGCAGATCCTCTTCTCCAAACGCCGTACCGCATGAAGGACGGGGAACTGCATATCCCCAATGTGCCCGGGATTGGAATCGAATGGGATGAGGATGCTGTCGCAGCCAACCTCGCATAGTCCCTGATGCCGCAGACGCGACAACCGCTCGACCATGGTGTTGCTGGTCCACCGAGAAGGGGGCCGCGTGCGGCTAAGCCGTTATTCGTCGCCCGGCGAACGAAGGGTCGCCCTCGGGTCGGTTCGTGACGTTCCTAAATAGGCTGACCAATGACCGCTCATGGCGCTACTTGCTGGTTCTCATCTGCGAGACGAAAGGCAACATTCGACCCCGTTGCGGACGCTCGTTCGCAGAAGGCGTACGGTGAAGTTTGACCCAACCACGCCCTTCGGCGGGAGCTTCCGAAGGGCAGAAGTAGGTAATGGGAAGCGGCCAATCGGCTTTCATCCGATGGTTCGCGAACCTGCCCCGTGACCCTTGGGAATGCTGAGACAGCAGCGTGCCAGTGATGTTCATTTGTCGGTCTGGCAATCTAGCACCAATGTTGTAGTTAATGATGTCGGTGGTGGCGACGAGCGGCGTTCCGGCGTCTGTCCCCTTCAGCGATCACAACGGAGTTCGCATGGTTGGAACGGGATGGACGCGAACGCGAACATCAATACGGCAGTCTTTGCCGCTTACCTGAAATGCCCGACGAAAGCGTATCTCACGGCGCATGGTGAGAAGTCACAAGACACTTTCTTCGCTGACACGCTCGGGCGCATTTCGTCCACGTACAAGGCCAAGGTGAGCCAAGGGCTCCGAACAGGATCGACCGACGTAGTACCATTCAACTGCTTGCGGCCGAATGGCTTCGCCTCCGCGTACACGCCCACCCTGTTTGTGGATTGTGAGATTGCGTCGCTCTCGGGCGACCTGCTCATGCCCGCGCGGGTAAGCCGTTGAAAGCATTGGTGCCGCGCGTTCGTCAGCACGTTTGTCCGGGAAACGTGCCGGCGGGAATCGGCCCGTGAGCGGTTTCGCGGCGCTGCGAAAGCGGTACTCTCATTCATGGCAAGTCCGCCAGCGTCCGCGCCAGCATCAGCCGGTCGAGCCGCGCATCCGGTCCGTAGCGAGGCCGTCAGGGAAAGGTCCGAGTTCCCCCCGTGGGTGGGTGCCCCGGAAAACGTGTCAGCTGCTCGTCTCGGAGGCTTTGCCAGCGGCTTGCGACCGCGCTGCGCTTGTGACGGGTGGTTCGCCGCGTTGCTGCAAGCCATCGCCGATCTCTTCCCAAGGCACTTTGTCTTCGACGAACCAGTGGTTCGACTGGCCCCATGACGCATCCTTGGTCAAAGGCCACTCGTCGGGGTGGTCAAGCGAACCGATCAGGACCCAGAGGCTTGGATTGGCGTCGTAGATGAAGGCGATTGGCGAGCCGCACTCCGCGCAGAAAGCCCGTCTCGCGAAACCGCTCGAGCGGTAGTACTTCGGATCGCCTTTGGTGTAGCTGAAACCCGTGCCCGAAAACTTCACCGTGGCTTGGAAGAGCCCGCCATAGGCCTTCTGGCACATCTTGCAGTGGCAATAGGCGCCGTGGACGGGTGGCTCCTTCGACTCGAAGCGGACTGCGCCACACAGGCAACCGCCGGTCACCGGAAGATGAGGGGTTGGCATGGCGACCGCCTCCGCGGGTTTGTCTGCCGGGAAGAACAGCTTACTCCATCCCGTAGCGGAAATCAGCCCTGCAGCCGCCAGGTTATCTTTAGATCACTCGATGACTCACATCCGCACCCGCTCGGCTCTCGGGTCGTACATCGGCTTGAGAGACGCGAGCCACTCCACCAGCTGCTTCTTCCTCATCTCGAGCGGCCTCTGCGGGTTGCCGACAAGCGACCTGATGCTCGCCGGCAAGTCCTTCTTGTCGGTCAGGAAAATGTCACCAAGAACGACAGCTTAGCGTCCGAAACACGACCTTATCGGCTATCGTCGCGAAGGTCCTGAGATGGCGCAACCACGACCTCCACCGTGGTCGCCGGCAACGTCTGCTATCGGGCAACAGCGAAGAGCACCTCAACGGCCGACATGGGGCGCATTGCTGCCATTCGGTCGTGAACTCTCCGATGACCGAAGCGGGTCCAAATTTGCCCCATTTGTTGTGAGGTCATTTGCTTTCCAGACGGCGTGCTAGCCGTACGCCAGGCCCGCCGCCATTCTCTGGGATGAACTCGATACCGGCAGCTTCCAATGCTGCAGTTAGCGCCTCCAGCGTGGTTTGCCTCGAAACCGCTTGGGCATTCTCAATTCTGACGAGCGTGCGAACGGTTATCCCGGATGCGTTAGCCAGATCCTCTCTCGTCCAGCCAATTAAGGCTCGGGCTGCACGAAACTGCTGAGGCGATATATCCTTTTTCATGACATTTCTTCTTGTTAAAAGTCACAAAAAGTGACATACCGGAATGGTAAAAGACGCGGCCGCACGAGGTGCTCGTTACACCCGGCGCGGCCTGACCACCACCCAAGCTGATTGGAGCTCGGATCATGGCTGATTCCGACAATAGCATGACTCTGCCTTTCGTCACTCGCAGGCAAGTGCTTGCAGGAGGGATGATCACGTCCACTGCTTTGCTGCTTGAGAAAAGCCCCGTTGCCGGCAAGGCGGCCGCAACGAGTATGCCCCTCGACCCAGCGCTGGCGCTTTGGCGGGAATGGGAGACAGCCCACAAGCTGACCGAGCGGCTTTGCCGCGGGCAGCAGCGCCTGGAGACGAGGCTTGTCGAGAGCGTCGGCTTTCCTTGTGTGACCGTCCGCCTGCCAGAGGGGGAGGACGTGATGGTCCACTCGATCAAGGTGCTCAATGAAGTGCTCGGCAAAGGGGCGGATATGGCGGCTCTCCGCGAGAAGGCCGAAGCTGATTTGGCGGTACATCAGACGCGGTGGGATGCGGCTGCCAAGGAGACCGGTTACACCGCCGCGCTCAGAGCCGAGCGCGAGGCTGGCGAGCGGGCGGAGGATCTTTTGGAAGCGCTCTCAACGACCCCCGCCACGACTCTCGCCGGTGTGGCGGGCAAGCTCGATGCCGTGTTGCGCGAGGGCGAGGCCTGGGAGGAATGTTCGGAGTTCCCCTGGCTGCAAATCCGCTCGGCGCTCAGCGATCTGGTGCGCATCGCCGAGCAGATGGTGCCGGAACAGTTCTTTCCCGGCGAGCGGCGTCCCAAGCTCCGCAGGCGGCGGGCTGGCTGCTGTTTCCGCGCCTGAAGGGCGAGGAAGGAGGCGAGCTATGAAGACCCATCCAACCCAACTTCCGGCTTCAGCCAAGAAACTCTTAACTTGCAGCGAAGCGTCTATCTCCCGACAGCCTTCAACCGCCAGGGAGCTGGCGGCACAGAATGCTCTTGCGGCATCTCATCATCCGACGACGAGCGATCCCGATCTGCTGGACGCCTTCAGCCGCGACGCCGCCTTGGAGAAATGGACCGTTCCCGAAGCTAGCAGCGAAAGCCCTGTGGGGAGAGACAGCCGCGACCGCAATCGCCTGGTGCGCCGTGTCGGCGCATTGCGACGGGCGGACACAGGAGTACCGATTCTGGTTTCGGGTATTCGCCTGTCTTCAAGCGGGTTCGCCCGATTCCGAAGTGCAAGAAGCGTCCGGGAAGGCTCGTCCATGCTCTTCCCGATAAGGGAGATTATGTCCAGCGAGGGAACTGCCTGCTTGTCGAGAGGAAGCCGGACCGAAGCCAGCCCGTCAAGGCCAGAGCCGCTTCGCGGTGGCGCGTGCCGCGCCAGCCTTGACCGGCAGTTTTCGGCCCGGCGGACGCTTCGGACGCAGGCAAGGCTCCGGCACGTGCAATACCGCTCTATTCATCAGGGAGCGTTACTCCGGCAGCTCGTCGCCCTTGATCGGCGCCTTCCCTTTGCCGGCCCGCTTCAGGATGTTCAGCGCCTTGGGGATGTCGGCAAGAGCAGCGCGGAATCCCAGATCGCAGTGCGCAAGTATTTGCACGCCACCGTACGACCACGCGAGTTTTGACCTTTTTGTTGTGACCGTTTCGCGCCTCAATGCCTGTTTGATCTCCACGGAAGAGCAGGCATCGCCATGACGGATGAGACCAAACCGGCCAATGACAACCAGGGTGCTGGTATTACCGACGTTGCGACACGCGACAAGTTAGACAAGGTTGTGTTGTCGATCGCCCGCCTCATCGGCCGTCAGATCGCACGGGAGCATTTTCAGACGCAGCAGGCAGCCAATGACAACCGGATGTTCCCTAGCCGAGCAGAAGCACCACGCGACGAGAGCGGGAGCGGTGCAGAGAACGAAGCTGGGTAGGGGACGAGGAGAGGAGGTCAGCCGATGGCCCGTGTAGCACTCTATGCCCGCTATTCTTCCGACAATCAGAGCGAAAGCTCGATTGACGACCAGTTCCACCTTTGCCGGCTGCAGGCGACGCGTGAGCGATGGGAGGTGGCCGGCACCTATCATGATGCGGCGATTTCCGGAGCGAGCACAATCCTGCGGCACGGCATCCAGCAACTCGTCCGCGACGCCCAGCGCGGCGTCTTCGAGGTGGTGCTGGCCGAAGCGCTCGACCGGATTTCCCGCGACCAGGCCGATGTCGCCAGCCTCTTCAAACACCTGCGCTTCGCGGGCGTGAGGATCGTCACCCTGGCGGAAGGCGAGATATCGGAGCTTCATGTCGGCCTGAAGGGCACGATGAATGCGCTGTTCCTGAAGGACCTTGCCATGAAGACCCATCGCGGCCTGCGGGGCCGGGTGGAGAAGGGCAAGGCCGGTGGCGGGCTCTGCTACGGCTATCGCGTGGTGAAGAAGACGGATTCCGGCGGCGAGCCAATCCGCGGAGACCGCGAGATCGTGCCGGAGGAAGCGGAAGTCATCCGCCGCATCTTCCGCGAGTTTGCTTCCGGCAAGAGCCCGAAGGGCATCGCTGTCGATCTCAACAGAGATGGCATTCCCGGTCCGCTCGGCCGCGCCTGGGGCGACACCAGCATCCGCGGCCATGCCTGTCGGGGCACCGGCATACTCAACAACGAGCTCTATACGGGCGTTCTGGTCTGGAACCGGCAGCGCTTCGTCAAGGACCCATCCACCGGCAAGCGCGTGTCGCGCCCGAACCCGGAAAGCGAATGGATCAGGACCGAGGTGCCGCATCTGCGGACAGTCGATGACGAACTCTGGCAGGCGGCGAAGGCCCGCCAGCAGCAAATCGCCAAGCTCTTCGAGACAACGACGGCCGGTGTGCGGGAGGCGAGGGCGAAGCGGCTGCACGCAGCACGGCGGCCGGTCTCGCTGCTTTCCGGCCTGCTCAGTTGCGAGTGCTGCGGCGGCAAATATGGTCTCATCCTTCGCGACCGTTTCGGCTGCCTCAACCATCACCGGCGCGGCACCTGCAACAACAATCGCACCATTGTCCGAGCCAGGATCGAGGAGCGGGTTCTTTCCGGCCTCAAGGACCGGCTGGTCTGCGCCGAGTCGGTCGCAGAGGCGGTACGTGCCTATGCAGAGGAGATGAACCGCCTCAACCGCGAGCGGCGGGCGCAGGCGCAAGCAGACCGCAAGGCGCTGGAGAAGATCGAGCGCGCTATTGCCGGCATCATCGTAGCGATCGAGGACGGCATGTATCAGCCGGTGATGAAGGCGCGCGCTGAGGAACTGGAGCGGCAGAAGGCAGAGATCATGGGCCGCATGGCTGAGGCGCCGGCCGATGTGCCGGACGTTCATCCCAACATCGCCAACATCTACCGCATCAGGGTTGTTGCCTTCACTGAATTGCTCAACGACCCAGTCGGCGGCCGGGAAGCGGCCGAGGCGCTGCGCTCACTTATTGGTGAGGTGGTTCTTTCGCCCGGTAGCAAGCGAGGCGAGGTCATCGCCGAGCTACGCGGCGAACTGCTCGGCATCCTTGATTTTGCCAATCCTCGGCAAGATCATCGGATTGGAGAAGTTATGACAAAGGTCGAATCCTGTCCCCGCAACCAAATTTCGAAAACGGCCCGCCTTGTGCGGGCCGTTTTCGTTTGGGAACATGCAAGAGGGAAATTGCGGAACCCCAAGAGGGCAGCAGACAGTTCCCGTACGCATGCAGACAGGAGCCGTCATGGACGCCAGACCCAATTCCCCTGAAGCCCGTGACATACGCTACCATCTGCATGGCTATACCAATGCCCGCAAGCATCAGGAATCGGGCCCGCTCGTTATCGAGAAGGGCGATGGCATCTATGTCGAGGACGTGGCCGGCAATCGCTACATCGAAGCGATGGCGGGCCTGTGGAGCGTAGCCGTCGGCTTTTCGGAAAAGCGGCTTGTCGACGCCGCCACGAGGCAGATGTCGAAGCTGCCCTATTATCACGACTTCGGTTCGAAATCGCATTCGCCGCTGATCGACCTGGCTGAAAAGCTGGTCCAGATGGCGCCGGTCCCGATGAGCAAGGCGTATTTCACCAATTCGGGCTCCGAGGCCAACGACACGGCCATGAAGATGGTCTGGTACCGGTCAAATGCGCTCGGCCAGCCGGGGAGAAAGAAGATCGTCAGCCGCAAACGCGGCTATCACGGCGTGACGATTGCCGCGGCAAGCCTGACCGGGCTGCCCAACAACCATCTGTCATTCGACCTGCCGATCGCCAACGTGCTCCACACATCGACGCCGCATTACTGGCGCGAAGCGGAACCGGGCGAAAGTGAAGAACAATTCTCGAGCCGTCTTGCCGAGGATCTCGAGACGCTGATCCTTGCGGAGGGACCGGAGACCATCGCCGCCTTTATCGGTGAGCCGATCATGGGCGCGGGCGGAGTCATTGTTCCGCCCGCAGGCTACTGGGCGAAGATCCAGGCGGTGCTGTCGAAATACGACATCCTGCTCGTCGCCGACGAGGTCATCTGCGGCTTTGGCCGGACAGGCGAGATGTTCGGCTCGCAAACCTTCGGCATCAAGCCCGACATCATGGTGCTGTCCAAGCAGATCTCTTCCTCCTACCTGCCAATCTCGGCCCTGCTCATCAATGAGAAGGTTTTTGAGCCGATCGCGGACGAGAGCGACCGCATCGGCACGTTTGGGCATGGCTTCACTGGCGGCGGCCATCCCGTCGCCGCGGCTGTGGCGCTGGAGAATCTCAAGCTGATCGAGGAGCGCGACCTTGTCGGCAATGCGCGTACGGTCGGTGCGCACATGCAGGCACGGCTGCGCAAGCTCGCTTCGCACCCGCTCGTCGGAGAGGTGCGCGGCATCGGCTTGATCGCGGCCATCGAATTGGTCGTCGACAAGGCCAGCAAGTCGCCGTGGGGCAAGCCCGGCGCGCTCGGCGCACTGGTCAACGGGTTGCTGCAGCAGAATGGTGTCATCTCGCGCAACATGGGCGATGCGATCGCCTTCTGTCCGCCGCTGATCATCACCGAGGCCCAGGTCGATGCGCTGATCGATGCATTCGAACGGTCGCTCGCCGCCGCCCTCCCGCAGGTCCGGGCGCAGGGCTGAACAGTCTGCGTTGCCTTCCGGGTTTCATGACCGGTCGTCATCGGAGCGAGGCGGTGCGCCGACCAGGGGGCGCTGTCACGCCCATTTGGAGGGCCGCTCGCCGCATGTGGTCACGGTCGCCGACTGCCGTGGTTGGGTGCGAGCTAGCGGCACGGGCAGCCGAGGCCAGGACTTTTCCTGGAATTTGAGGCCCCCCGTTTTCCTCAAGCCGCAAGTGTCCCCAGACCAAAAGGCAAGGAGGAGTGTTCAGCTTCCTGGTGTAATTCTCGACGATGCAATGTAAGGTTGTTATCCTTTCGGATTACATTAGTCACCTAAGATATAATTACCAAATTGTTAACCGGGATTAATGCGAGTTTTCCACAGTACCCGTAGTATGGATCTAGGTAGGTCGGGCTGGGCTACCTAAACGGAGAGTGGCGGGTGGCACCGTACGTCGAGCGTTGGATCGACGTTTTGCCTACTCCTTGAGATTTACTCCCAGTGAACGTGCAGGGCTGATATGCCGTGGATGAGGCTTATCGGTTCACGCGCACGAGAGGCTTTGCGTGCAGCGCAAGGCAAAGAAAAGAGAGGATATAGGGAAAGTAAATCGGCAACGGAGAGGAGGAGTAAGGCTATGGTGTACTCTCAAAATCCCGATTTCTCGAATGGTGCCACGGGGGTGGCAATACACAATGGACATAATGGGCATCTGCCCGATAGCAGTGGTGTCGGCAAGATTAGGCTTGAAGGCGGACACCAGAACGAAGGTCTGGTCGTAATCATCGACAAGCGAGCACTTGAGCGGGAATGCCTGGCTCGCGGCCTTGTCGAACACAATCCTAGCTTACGGGTCAGTGCCGTGGGATCGCTCGACGAATTCCACAACATTGCCGACGCGGGCGAACCATCAGCTTTCCTCGTGCTCCTGGGGGCTAAAAGGGTCACAGACCAAAGTGTTCGGGCGGAACTCTTGAACTTCGTTTCCGAGGTCGGCGCCGTGCCTGTAATCGTGGTCGCGGATTCCGATGAACCGGGCGAGATTCTCGCGGCTCTTGAAAGTGGCGCTCGAGGCTACATTCCGACAAGTGTGACAGTGAAGGTCGCTGCCGAGGCCACTGGCCTCGCTCGCGCCGGTGGAATCTTTGTACCCGCCAGCTGCGTGCTGGCGCTTCGGGAGATCATCCACGCGACCGCAAGCAGCACCCGTCCACTCACCGGCATGTTCACCGTGCGCGAGGCCGCCGTTGTGGAGGCGCTCAGAAAAGGCAAGGCGAACAAGATAATCGCCTATGAGCTCAACCTTTGCGAGAGTACCGTCAAGGTCCACATCCGCAACATAATGAAAAAACTGAAGGCTACGAACCGTACGGAAGTAGCTTACAAGCTCAGAGAGATGATGCTTTGAAGCGCCGCCTGGCCGGCCTTTGACGGGCCGGCCCAGCTGATGTGACTGCCGGACACTATCGCTACGATTGCGGGCGGGCCTCGTTGAGGTCCGAGCGCGAGTCTGATGCTCAGCGATCCGCCGTTCCCTCCGGGTCCTTTTCGCGCAACAGATGCGCGTCGGCGAGTGTCTCCGCGCGTGTCCGCTCAACCATCCCGGACCCTGCCTTCACAATATATCCAACGCTGTCCCGCCCCAGTTCCGCGCCGCGATATGCGGCTTCGGCGGCCTTCAGCCCGCCGGTGAGCTTGCGGATCGCCGGAGCCGCTCCGAGCACGTCCAGCGGCAGGCCCAGTTGACCGCGGGCGGGCCGCTTCGGCGGCCACACCGTCAGGCCGAAGTAGCTGGCGGCCGAGCGGTCGATCTCGCCGCTGAACTGCACCAGCAACGCCTGGCGCGAGCTCTCGGAAATGCGGCCCAGGGTGTTGATATCCATTGGCGGTCTGTCGGACGGCCGCAACGCGGCAACGATCACATCCCATTTGCCGTCGGTCAGGAGCGACGGGTGCGCAAAAACGCTCACTCTCGCCCCACGCTCGCGCAGAGCCTGCTCGATGAATGGTGCACAGGGCGTATCACAGACAAGGGCGACTGTTGCGCCGCCTTGCTCAACGCCTGCCTGGTCGAGCATAATGCAACATAACCGTGCGAACTCAGGCAGCAGGTTAATGGCCGGATGGCCGAGATTGGGAGCCACGACCTTGATGCCGGCGTCGTCACAGCTGTCGAAGTCCACAACGCCTGGCCGAAGCTCCCACGGTTCAGCCATCAGCGAAACCACAGCATGAGGGGGCAGAAGTTCAACGAGCGATCTCGAGATTGGCCCGACCGGGAGACCGTTCGCGAGGACATCGACGTCCTGCCATCCGCGGCTGTCGATGCGGTTCATCACTTCCACGCGTTCGGAGACATGGGCGTATCTGGCACATGCCAACGTCGCGTCGACGGCTGTTGCCAGGCTCGGATGTCTTTGGAATTCGCCGGCGAGCGCTATGACACGGCCGGCATCGGCCAGCGCGGCGGCGGTCGCAGCTACCGCCTGGCATCCCGTCGCGGCGCCAACGACCACTGTTAGCCCGGAGAGATCGAGATCGAGCAAGGCTATTTGCTCGCGGACGATGGCAAGTGCTTCCGCGTGATCGATCTCGGGAACATTGCGAGCAACCGGCCTTAAGGGGAACTCAAATGATGAAATCATGAAGCTGTCCGTCACGTTGCGCGCTCTCCATAATCAGATCGGCTGGTAACGTCCTTCGACGCAGAGAGCCCCGCTTCGCGGGATCTCGTCCCGGCGCGGTGCATATGCCGTCACGCATTGGGTCCACCCTTGGCCCGGCTTGCGCGTCTGCAAGCGCGGTCCCCAGATTTGCAGTCTGCGAAGCAAAGGGGTGGCCTGTATTCGGGTGGCACTCTCGACCGCCTCATGACGGATACAGTTCCAATGCGTCATTCTCGCAAGTAAGGCCGAATTTGTCCGAACCGCTACCACGGCAATCGGATGCCGATGATACGCCGTTTGGTCGGAAGACTTACCGCCGCCATGGCAGCAATGCGCGGACCTCTCCGAATGAATAGGGAGGCGCCATCGGCGCCTTGCCGGCTACTGCTATTGCGCCGGCAGCGTCCGCACGGCGGCAACAGCCCAGTGCGACGCGGTTCTAGCCCCTCCTAAACGTCCACCTGCGCCTTCCCGGGGGCCCCTGCACCGGAAAACGGCTCTCAGCGGCCTGGGCTGCCTTCGCGGCCTAGCCGGCACATGACATCGGGTGCCTTGAAATAAGGCTAAGGGGGTAACCGGGAACAGTTAGCTGGCTACCTCCTTTGCGGCTCTTGTCGAGATTGGTCCGTCGCTGTGAAGTTGTACGCAGCAACAGCCAGTGTTCCTGGACGAAACCCGTGACAATCAGCGCATTTGACATAAACTCCCGCAGGCCCGGCCTCCACGTTGGCCGGAGCCATCGTCCGCTTGGAGGCCGGCGCAAGAGGATGATGGACGTGACGGTCGCCCTGACCGCGCTTGTCCTGGCCTCTCCGGTCATGCTGGTCGTAGCCCTTCTGATATGGGTGACCGACGGCGGGCCGGCGATATTTTCCCACACCCGTGTCGGTTTCAACGGCAAGCGTTTCGCCTGCTACAAGTTCAGGACCATGGTGGCCAACTCTCAGCAGGTTCTGGCCGACTACCTGGCGAAGAACCCCGAAGCCGCCAAGGAGTGGGAGCAGAACTGGAAGTTCAAGAACGACCCACGCATAACATTCCTGGGGCGCATCCTCAGGAAGTCGAGCCTGGATGAACTGCCGCAGCTCATCAACGTGCTGCGCGGGGAAATGAGCTGTGTCGGTCCGCGCCCGGTCGTTCCCGACGAACTGCAACGCTACGGCGCCTGTGCGGCCGAGTATCTGCAAGCCCGGCCGGGACTGACCGGCCTGTGGCAAGTGACGGGCAGAGACGCAGTAGACTATGCCAGTCGTGTCTCCATCGACAGCCGCTATATACGAAACTGGTCCATATGGGCCGATGTCGTCATCCTCGGACGGACGGTCTTCGCCGTGATGAAGTTCGACCATGCGTCCTGACTGAAAGCACGCCGCGTTTGAACGGCTTCATACGACGCGCCACGCTCCGTCATTGCTCACGGGTCGTGCCACGGCGCCATATGGCGCCGAGCAAGAGGCCGAGCACATAGGCGCATTGCAGCGTGGCGACGAGGAGCAAGATCGAAAGCAGGCGCTGCCGATCGAACAGACCGTCGGTGCCGCTTGCGGCGGCGCTGATCACGACGGTCACAGCCGTCACGACGATGAGTGCAGGTGCGCGAAAGCGAAATCCCAGCAAAATGCCGGTCACGCCGACGGCGACAAGGCTCCAAAGCACGGCGATCTCCTGGGCCCGGAAGAACCAATGTGCCGCGCAAAGTCTCCCACATTTTGCGAACCCCTACCAACATTCAAATCCGGTGCACGCCTATCGTTCGAGATCTGCGCGCCTGGGGCTGCACTATGTGCCCCTCCCTCATGGCAACAAAGGCCTCGGGAACCGCGCCTCGGTCGCTTGCACAAAAGGCGTAGGTCACCTTGCACCAATGTCACCCTTTCGCTCATTTCCTTGTCCACCGGCTGAGCTTACGCTGCTTGTTGAATGATATGCGGAGTATTCACCCGCAGTGCGGCAGCATGCCTTGAATTGTTGTGCACGGGCGAACGCTGGGCGACTTGTTTCTCAGTGTTACTTGTTCAGGGTAAACGGTGCTGGATGTTGCGTAGCGATGAAGGACCGCGTCGGCTGCACCTCATTCGCCACGGACAGCCCCGCTCATAGACTTGCCAGAAAAAGCAGGAAGTAGCGCTTTTGGTGCGACATCCCACAGACCATCCCATGCTTCAGGCATCCGTTCTTTTGCTTATCGTGTCGATATGGTTCCCTGGCGCCACGCGGATTGCCGGAACCGATGGGTCACTTTCCTTCCTGCTGGCCCTGTTCTGCGCTCTGGTAAGCGTCGTCTGCTATGGCGAAACGGTACGGCGCCTTCATCATACCGAAGCCGCCCTGGCGGCTGCCGTGCTGACGACATCTGCCTTCATCATCGTTCTTTCCCTTCTATCGATGCTCTATGCAGACAGTCCGCTCCGGACAATGCGCGCAGTTTTCGCGCAGATATTCGGATTTGCCATTGTCCCGGCGGTTGCCGCGATCTCTACGAGGCCCAAGGGTTTCGAGGCGGTCGACAGAATTGTGATGGCGATGATCGTCATGAGCGTGGCAACGTCGTGTCTTGTGACGATCGGCCTGGGCGACGCCAAATTCGCCGACAGGGCTGAAGGATATTTCAAGCACTCGAACCAGCTCGGAATTGCCCTGTCGGCGGGGTTGCCGCTGATCGCCGCGAAGCTGGTTACTGCTCGCAGGCACCGGATTCTCCTGCTGGGCTGTCTTGCGGCGGTGCTGCTGGGCCTGGTGAAATCAGGTTCAAAGACAAATTTCGTTGTCGGCGTTGTCGGTCTTGGAATTTTCTTCGGCCTATACAGTATCTATCTGGTGATGAGAAAGCAGAGGCCGATATCGGTTATCCTTGGCGTGGTTTCGGCTCCCGTGTTGATCCAGGTGTGTTTGGTCACATTGCAGTCCCTCAATCCACGGGCTTACAAGCTGCTGTCGGTTCAACTCTCCGGAGGCGAGGCGCATTCGATCGTATCGCGGCAGCGGCTATGGTCGATGTCCATTGATCTCGGCTTGACGCATCCCTTCATCGGAGTCGGGGCAGGGCAGCCGGTGGGCGACATCGCTCCCCATAGCCACAATTTGTTCATCGATTACTTTAGAACGCTCGGGGTGCCCGGCGTCGCGCTGGTGGCGGTCATCGCTCTGCTGGTCACGGCCTATCTGGTCAGCGCCGTTCTTTCCACACTGTTCGGCAAGCACAGGAACGAGGACGCGGCAGAAGCGAATGTGATGGTGCTCGGTTCGTCGGTTTCCGTATGGAATTACCTCGCCGCAAACCAGATGAGCGATTCCTTCGGTCCATCGACCGCACCGTTCTTCTGGCTGCCTTTGGCACTGCTGATAGCCTATCGGGGGATGCAACGATCGCTCCAGATCGGCCGTGACGGGAATACTGAGCTGTACGCCGGCACGGCACCGCAGGCATTCGAACGCTGAGGACCCGAAGAAGAGCGAGGGCTTTTCCTTGTTTCTTCGACCTTCCAAGAGTCAACTTCACCGGCTGAATCCAATGACTTCGCACACGGTTCGTGACCTGGCGGCAAGCCTGCCGCCAAACGTTGAAGCACGCGCGCTTCAGACAGACATTCGATTTGTGGAGTTCTTTGGTCTGCCCGGGATTGGAAAGACAACCGCCTCCAGCCTGCTGGCGAACAGCTTGCGACGATGCAGCCCGCTGATAGGCGAGGTGCAAATAGCCTGGGGGACAAGAACATTCATCAGCCGGCAGATCTACAGGATCGGTATCGTTGCCCCAAGATTCATGGATCGTGAGTTTCGCTCGCTGCTCGCGCGAATTGCACGCTTTGTCATCGAAAGCGGGCAATCATCGATTGTCGATGCAATCAGGGTCATCTGGAACCTTTCGGTTCTGGTTGCCTATGTTGAGAACGAGAGGCCAAGAAGAAATACCATCGTCATTATGGATCAGGGATTGTTGCAGGGGTTCTGGTCCATCTTGCTGAAGAGCAAGCATCGGGCAACGTCCGAGAAATGGCTCGATATCCTGTCCGCCATTGGCGTGCATGACATGGTCTTCGTCCATCTGCGCGGCGAGACCGGCGTCGCACGAGATCGACTCCAGACGAGGGGCGACCGGTCCTCGCGGATGCAAAGGACATCTCCTGATCGCGACCCTGATCTCTGGTCGACGGCGGATCGTTGTTGCCGCGAGATGGCGGCCGCTCTCGAGACGGGAATGGCAACGGAAGATCATGTCGGCGTATTGGCGGCAGTCGATGTGGACAGGTTGGCGTCGCCTGAGGACGTGGCCGAAAGAGCACTTGAGGCGGTGCTTCTGGCCTGCCTCGACAGGCATCGGCTATGCGGTTCGGCAGGCCAATGAGCACGAATATGGACCGCCGTGCGTTCATGAGCCTTGCCGGTATGTCGCCCGTATTGGCTCTGTTGCCGGCTTCGTCGAAGGCGGAAGGGGCGCAGGCGCCCCTTCAGTCGGATGACAGCGGGAGAGGCACGCAGGTCGTGCTGAGAGGTGAGTACGGCTACGAACAACAATCGGTTCGGGACCTACAGGCCGGAGCAACAGTCGACGCGCGGAATGCGTCCTTCACAGTCGCCAACAGCAGAAACAGCGATCCAAGCGCGCTCATGGGCTGCGATGCGGGGATGCTGCCGGTCAATCGCTATCCACTTGTCATCCGCAACTGTCCCGACGTTCGCTTTATCGGCGGGCGCTTCAACGGCCAGGTGCCGCTGACGTCGGACTGGCGAGATACCTACTGCAACAGCGCGGCCCTGCTCGTCAGGGACGGGACCACCAATGCGACGATAGAAGGTGTCCGCGCGCGCCGTTGCTGGGATGGCATTCGCTTCGCAGAGCGATCTGACGGCTTTCGCCTGAAAGGGTGCTGGCTCAGCGAAATCAGGGATGATGCGGTCGAAAACGACTATCTCCTCAGCGGCAGCATCGAAGATTGCCTGTTCGACGGATGCTTCTCGGGGATCAGTCTGGATCCCGCATCGAACGAACGGGACGGAACACAAGAGATCGTGCGGATCGAGGGGACACTCATCCGCATGCACGCCTATCTGGCCAAGGGCGAGGTCACACATCAAGCCCCGGTCAAGGCTTCCGACAAATCGCCCAGCTTGAAGATCACGGGATCGATCTTTGCGCTGGCTTCGTCAAACATGCGGGGATTTCGGCGCCTGGAACGAACGTGGCAAAAGACCATCGAAAGCCGGGACAATTTGTTGTTGTGGCTGCCCGATGAGCCGATCCCGCCCGCACTGCCGCTGCCGCCGTCCGGTTTCAGGGTGCTGACGGGCAGCAACGCTCGCGAACACTGGGACAAGGTTCAGTTCCAGTGGATCACGGCGCATCAGGATGTGGCCCGGTTCTCCGACGAAGTGCTGTGAGACGTCGCGCAGCATCGGCAAATCGCCGGCCATCTCCTTCCACGGCTTCGTCGAGAGCGATCGCCCGGCTTGAGCCGAGCCGACGAGCGTTCGGGTCGTCCGCGCCTGCGGCCACATCATCGGCAGGACCGCAAGCCTGGTCGCGCCGGTTCATCGTTTCATCAAGTGCATCACACAACCATGAAGACAAAGGTGGGGAGCCATGAAAGCCAGGGAAGTCGAGCTTCTGTGCACGCTGGGTCCGGCGTCGCTCAATGACAAGGTCATCCATTGGTTGGACCGGGTCGGCACTTCGCTTTTGCGCCTCAATTTGTCTCATACGAAGATTGAGGACCTCGAGCGGATCATTACGTTCATCCAGAAGCGGACACGCATTCCGATTTGTCTCGATACCGAAGGCGCGCAGGTCCGCACCGGTCCGCTGGTCGACGGGAAGGTTACGGTGCATGAGAACCGGTTCTTGACTGCCCGTGCGCGGCCGGTGGCGGGCGACCAGTTCAGTATCAGCTTCTACCCGGCATACATCATCAACAAACTTCAAGTCGGCGATTTCATCAGCATCGATTTCAACGCTGTCCTGACCCAGGTCGTGGAGAAGGACAACGAGGCCGTGATCCTGAGGGTCCTGAACGGTGGAGAGCTCGGTCAGAACAAGGCCGTAACGGTACAGCGCACGCTCGAGATGCCGCCTTTGACCGAAAAGGATCTGGCAGCAATCGCGATCGGCCGCCGGATGGGGATACGCCATTTCGCGCTCTCCTTCGCCCATCGTGCTTCGGACGTTGACGGGATCCGGGCCAAAGCCGGCGCCGGCGCAATCATCATCTCCAAGATCGAATGCCTGAGCGGCTTGCGCAATCTCGCCGCCATCGCCGAGAAGTCCGACGCAATCCTGATTGACCGCGGCGACCTGTCCCGGGAGGTGCCGATCGAGCAGATCCCCGCAATTCAGAAGATGATCATCCGAAATGCGAAGGCGCATGGCGCGAAAGTCTATGTCGCAACGAACCTGCTTGAGTCGATGACGAGCGCGCCAACGCCGACTCGGGCCGAAGTCAACGACGTCTACAATACACTGGCGGACGGCGCCGACGGCCTCGTCCTGGCGGCGGAAACGGCCATCGGCCAATACCCGGTGAGCTGTGCCAGGATGGTCATCAAGGTCGCCGAGCAATTCCGGCGGAATATGGCCGGCGGCGCGCAAGCCATTCGGGTGCGTCCGTCGTCGCTGCACGCCGGCGTCGAGCCTCACGGCGGGCGTCTGGTCATCCGGACGCTCGGACCGGCGGAAGATCTGGAAACCAAGGACCTGCCGATGGTCACGGTCACAGACGAGGACCTGACCGACGTCGAGCAGATCGCCCGCGGCACCTTCTCGCCGCTGTGCGGCTTCATGGACAAGGCGTGCCTGGAAAGCGTGCTTGAACACAACCGGCTTCCCTCGGGACTGGCCTGGACGATGCCGGTTGTGCTGGCTGTTCCCAAAGAGACCGCAAGCCGATTTTCGACCGGCGACCGCGTTCTGCTTTGCAGCAAAAGCGGACTGTCGCACTCCGTTCTCGACATCTCCGAAACCTACGGGTTCGAGCCGGAACTGCTCGCGCGCAAATGGTTCGGCACGGACTCGCGCGAGCATCCAGGTGTCGCCCGCGTGCTTGCGCGCGGCGGACATTTTCTTGCCGGCAGCATCACCCTTATCCAGCCGCTGCCTTCGCCGTACCGGCGCTACGACCTGACGCCGGCCCAATTGCGCACGGTCTTTGCGCACAAGGGCTGGACCCGGGTGGTGGCCTTCCACAGCCGCAACCTGGTTCATCGTGTCCACGAAGTGATCCAGATGGCCGCTCTGGAGCGCACCTACGCGGACGGCCTGTTGATCAATCCCGTGGTGGGAAATGCCAAGCGCGGCGATTTCATGCCGCATCTTGTCCTCGATGGCTACCAGGCCATGCTCGACTACGGCATTTATCCGCCGGGCAAGGTGGTGCTCGCAAGCTTCATAACCTACCCGCGATTTGCCGGTCCTCGCGAGGCGGTTTTCACCGCGCTTTGCCGCAAGAACATGGGCTGCAGCCATTTCATCATCGGCCGGGATCACTCAGGCGTCGGCGGCTTCTACGGCGCCAACGAGAGCAGGGAGCTGTTTGATGAACTGGGCGACATAGGCATAGAGCCGATCTTCTTCGATGCCATCGGCTACGACACCCAGTCCGAGAGCTATGTCGACCTGAACGCCTGCAAGGCCGCGACGCCCATCAGCGGCTCGGAGATTCGACGCGCGTTGCGGGCGGGAGAAGCGCTGCCGAACTGGATGATGCGATCCGAGGTGCAGGAGGTGGTGCGGGCCGAGTTGATGATGAAACACGCGCTGTTCCAGGAATAGGATGCGAACGATGGCCAACGGAGTGAAGCATTTCGGGTTACCGCGGCAGGACCGCGAATATCCTGAACCGGGAACGGTGCTATGGCTGCTCGGACCAACCTCCGCCGGCAAGACGACGCTGGCGATGCGCGTCGTTGCGGATCTGCGGCGGCTCGGGGTTCCGACCATTCTCTTTGACGGCGACGAGGTCCGCGGGTTCTTCGGAGCCGACCTCGGGTTTGGCACTGACAGCCGGTTGCGCGTGGTCTCGGTGCTGGTGCATCTGGCCAACAAGGCGGCCGATGCCGGCCTGCACGTCGTGGTCGCAGCGCTGACCGCAGGGCAAGATGCTCGCGAGCATGTTCGCGAAAATGTCAGAAACCTGACGATTGGCTACGTCGCCTGCTCCGTCGAGGCCTGTGCGCAACGGGACCCAAAGGGCCTGTATCGCAAAGCGATAAGTGGCGAGATCGATACCCTCATCGGCTACAACTGCGAATATCGCCCACCGGACAGTCCGGACCTCGTTCTCGATACCGAGGCGCATTCCGTGGACGAACTCGCGGCGCGGATTGTTGCCTCGTATGTCTGGAATTGACCCGGCGTGCCGGCCAGCGGCATCCCACCTTCATCCTCTGAGCGCGTCAGCAACTGAGGCGGCGGCATGAACGATTCCGAACTCGCGCGTTTCTTTCTTTCCCTGGTTCTGCTGCTCATCGGCGCATTGGGCGGCGGCCTTGTGTTCGAGCGACTGAAGCTGCCACGCGTGATTGGCGAGATCGCGGGCGGAATTGTGCTCGGCCCGTCCGTGCTGGGGCTTGTCTCGTCCGAAGCGCACACATGGCTGTTTGCCGGGTTCCCCGCGCAGGGTGCCTTGCTCTCCGCCTTTTACTGGCTGGGCCTGGTTCTGCTGATGTTCACCGCCGGCTTCAAGATGCAGGCGGAAGGCATCACGGGATCGGGCCGCATCATACCGGCGCTGGTGATCGGCGCGCTCGTGGTTCCGTTCGCGTGCGGCTATGCGGGCGCGCCGCTGTTTGCAGACGCACAGGCGGGCGATGACCTTGCGTTCAAGCTGGTGATGGGTATCGCCGTTGGCGTTACGTCGATCCCGGTCATCTCGCGCATCTTCCTCGATCTTGGCCTGATGAACAGCTCCTTCGCGCGCAACATCATCGGCGCCGCGACCATCCAGGATCTCATCCTCTGGAGCATGCTTGCCATCGCCACGGCGGTGCAGAACGGTGACGCCGCCGATGCGGGAGGCATCGGGCGTGTGATCGCCGTCAACCTCGCCTTCGTCGTCGTCTCGCTGTTCTTCGCGCCGGCAGCGGCGCGCGCGATTCGGCGAAGCGTCTTCGGCAAGTTCAGCGAAGCATCCCTGACAGGCTACACCATGCTGCTGTGCCTGGTCTTCGTCGCGGCCGCGAGCCTCTTGAAAGTGAACGTCATCCTCGCCGCGCTTCTGGCGGGTCTCGTGATGGCGCGGTTTCCCTCGCGGCATCTTGCTCCGGTGAAACAACATATCGCTGACATCTCGATATGGTTTTTCGTGCCGATCTACTTCGCGCTGGTCGGCTTGCGGCTCGATCTGGCGCATCAATTCGACGGCCCGCTCACCCTCTTCTTCATCGTCGCAAGCACGGCCATCAAGCTGGTGAGCTGCACCATTGCCGCCAGAGCAGCGGGTGCCGACTGGGCCAGGGCCTTCGACTACGGTGTCGCCATGAACACGCGCGGCGGCCCGGGCATCGTGCTGGCGAGCGTCGCATACGCCGCCGGCATCATCGACGAACGCATGTTCACCGCGCTGGTGCTGGCTTCGATACTGACCTCGCTGGCCACGGGGCTCTGGTTGCGCTGGCGGCTGGCGCGTGATTCCGAAGTGTTTGCCGAATTGGCGAGACTACCCACGTCTGGCATGCGCGGGGCGGCGAGCCTGGCATCGACGATCACGGAATTTCTGGTCCGGATTTCCCGGTCGCCGTCAGGCCGAGACCGGGACGCCCCTGCCAAACCCTCGGGGCCAGTACCGGATGGACTTGAGAGCTCAAAGCAATCGAATGGGCGAAATGAGCTGCTGCCGAAAGGGCGCTTCGCTCATTGAATGCGCCAGCAGATCAGATCGTCGCATTGGTAGACTGGAGGACGACCACCCGATGAATCAGCACCAGGCGGTTGACAGAACCGTGGCGTCAGGCGCCGCCGATAACAGCACCGCCGCGTTCGTGATCCAGGGGCGCCTGGCGCGCGTCAGAGGGCAAAACATCCTGTTCAGTTCCTGCCGGCAGGCCATTTTCGCCGTCAACGATACGGCTGCCGACATCTGGCGCTCTCTGGAAGAAGGCATGCCACCGCACGCCATCGCGTTCGAGATTGCGCGCAGTGGCATCGATAGGCGTGAGGCAGAAAGGCATGTCGAGGCTGCGCTCGAGGCCTGGCAACGGCTGGACCTGATACGGCCCTGTACACCATTGTCTCCACCATCGGCCCGCGAGCACGTGAGCCAGGTGGTCGGCGTTGCGGGCCTCCATATTCGCATCGTCTATCCGGCAGCCCGCGCCTTTCCCGCGATCACCGCATTCCGTCATCTCGAAGTTCAAGGAGAGGCTGCCGACGTTCTGCTCCAGGTGGTTGAGCGCGCGGGGCGGGTTCACCTGTTTCGGGATGGCGACTGGATCCTGTCCTGCTCGCCCAACGAACTTCCGGTGATGCTGAAAGGGCAATTGCTGACCGAGGTTCTCGATCACGGCGCCTATGAACTTGCTGTCCATGCGGCCGCGCTTCGCAGAAATGAACGTATCGTACTTCTTTGTGGCAGTCCGGGCGCGGGCAAGACAACGCTGACCTTGGCATTGGTCCATGCAGGGTTCGGCTTCGCCGCGGACGATGTGACGCTGCTGGACTCAAAAGGCTATGGCATGGGTCTTCCGTTTGCTCCCGCGGTCAAGGCGGGAGCTTGGCCACTCCTGACCGAATACTGCCCCGATCTCGGCGCTGCTCCGGTCTTTCGCCGCCCGGACCGCAGGCGTGTGCGCTTTGCCGTGCCCAGGGAGTTTGTCCCGGGACCAGCTTCTCCTCTACCGGTCGGCTGCGTGGTGTTGCTCCGGCGAGGCCGCGACGCGAAGGCTTGCCTCGCGCCGATCGACCCAGCCAGCGCATTGCGTGGCCTGCTCAACGGCGCCTTTTCGCCCGGCCGGGAACTGAGCGGGACCGCGTTCGACGTGCTGACCCAGATCGTCGGATCGGCGGAGACCTATTGCCTGACCTATTCGAGGCTCGATGATGCTGTCGAGCTGATCACGAAAGTGTGCCGATGATGCGCAGGGGCAACGCACTTGAGGCATTGATCGCCGGACTTCGCGGCTGTCCGGCCGACAGGGCCGACTGGCAGGCAGTGATTGCGCTCGCAAATCACACTTTGCTCACACCCGACTTGTTCTCGTCCCTCGCGCGTGCCGGCCAGATCCACCGGCTGCCGCAGGAGGTGCGCGAGTACCTGGAGTTTGTTCACGACTGCAATCGGGAACGGAACCTGCGCTTGCGAGCCCAATTGAGCGAAGCCATTGCCGCCCTCAACCGCCGTGACATCGTTCCGGTCCTGCTCAAGGGAGCGGTTCCCCTGTTCCTGTCCCCGGCCGGACAGGTTCCCAGCAGGATGACCAGTGATCTCGATCTGGCTGTGGAGCCGGCTGAAGAGGCAGTCGCCCAAGCCTGCCTTGAAGAGCTTGGGTATGTTCAGGTTCCGGGCAATCGAGGCGCGACACGCCAGCAGGATGCAGGAATGCTGGAGCTCCGCCCGAGCCGACCAAACCACCTTGAACGCCCCAAGCTCGTCCAGCGAGACGGTCTTCGGGTGGAAATTCCTCCCGCGCAGTCGCGGGCCCTGCACTGGATCGTGCACGACCTCCTCAAGGAGGGGGATTACTGGCGCGGAAGGATTGATCTCAGGCACCTTCATGATCTGGCACGATTGGCGGAAACCGACGACGTGGATTGGACGGCACTGCAGGCATCGGTGTCGGATCAAAGCGCCCGCAATGCGCTCGATACCCAGCTCCTGGCCTTGCAGCATTTCTTCGGGACCGGGATTCCGGCAAAGTGCGCACAGCGCCCAATGGTTCGTTTTCAGCACTGGAGGCGCATCTTCACTGCGACACACCCCATCGTTGGCGCTCCCTTGCGCCTGGCCGGCAATTTGGCGTGGGGCGCATGGCGGTTTTCGCGGGCTGACGGTCTGGCGCGACGAGGCCCGTTCGACCTCGCGCGCCGCATCACTCGCACGCTCTTGGAGGCGCGCACGAAAATCTAGAGCGGTCAGCTTTTGATAGAACCGCTGCCCCGCTCTAGGTATTTGTTTTTACACACGAAAAACCGCCGCGCACTTTTCCTGGAATTGCTCTAAGCCTTTTGGAGAGCTTGTGCCTTATTCTGGAATTCCTAAAGTAAATTCGTCAAAAATACGAGGTTATGACATGGCCACCGAAAGTAAACGGCAATCGGAACAGACGCAGGAGAGCCTGGTCTCAGAAGCTCAAGCGCGCCGGGACTTTCTCAAGAAGGCAGGGCGTTTCGCGGCGGTGACGCCGCCGGCTATTACGCTGCTGCTCGGCACAAGCTTGAACTCGAAAGCGATTGCCAAATCGGGTGGAACGCGCCCAGGCAATGGCTGGGGGGACAAGAACCATATTCACCTCGGCTAGCTCTTCAACTAGCTGGTTATCATTCCGGAAGTAAGTTTTCGAGGGCGTAAGGCTCTAGTTTTCATTTGAAAGCCCGGACTGCTCGCGGCGCACAGAGTGCCGCGAGCAGTCCGGGCTTTTCTTTGGCGGTGGCGACCAGGCTCGCTCTTGCATTGCATCAAAAAGAAAGAGCCCGTCCCGAACCGATCGGGATGGGGCTCCAGCCACCTTCGAGCATTCTGGGTCAGTCCGCAGCCCGGCAGGCGTATTCCTTGTCCGCCGGAGGGGTCCGGGCGGCGCCTATGCGAGAAGCAGAGTGTTCAGGAAGTTGTCGTTGTGGAACTGTTCCTCATGAACGCCAAGCAGCGTGATCTGATCTCCGGCGCTTAGAGACGCCACGACATTCGCGCCCTGGTTTGTGGCCACCTGCTGGAACTGGCTGGCATTGGTGATGCCAAAGGCTCTGAGATCGAGGACGTCACCGGACCCGGCGCCAGCCACGAAATTCGCGATGGTGTCCTGGCCGTCGCCGACAGCGAACACGAACAGATTGTTCTGGTTGCCGGCAATCAGCATGTCATTGCCGCGCCCGCCGATCAGCGTGGCGTTCCCGCCCAGACCCCACAGATAGTCGGCGCCGATCGTGCCGTTCAGGACGTAGCCTCCATCGACGATTGTCGGCGTGCGTCCTGCCGGCGTCGGGACAAAGTAGGAATCCGTCAGCACGCTGGTTGCCGTTGTCCCGTTGAAACTGCTGACCTTGTAGAACTCGATCAGCATGCCTGCGTCCGTGACCGTCACCAGGTTCGCGCCGACATTGGGAACGCTGCGACCGGCACCGCCGAGGCCGGTGGTCGTGTAGGGAAGAAAGACGCCGTCGCCATTGTCGTCTCGGTTCTCGCGGTAATAATTGTGCTGGTGGCCGGCAAAGACCGCGTTCACGCCCCATTGCTCGAAGGGCCATTGCATGGTGCCGGTGCCGCCGCTCGGATTGTATGCCGTGTGGTGGTAGTACGCCAGATTGAAGCTCGCGTCGGAATTCGCGAGAAGGGATTGCATCCACTGGCCCTGCACTGAAGTGGAGCTGCGGCCATCCGGGTCCTGTTTGTTGCTGTTCAGCGCGAAGAAATGCACCGGCCCGATCTGGAAGTCGTAGTACCTCTCATTATCAGGCAGTGTGAAGTAGTTCTGGTAGGCGGGAACGGTGCCTTCGTTGTATTCATGGTTGCCTAGCGTAGGAAAGAAGCGGTTGATGGTGCTGCCACTGCCGTATGCGCCCTGATAGTTGCCTATGTAGTCATGATACTGCTGGCCGATGGCGGGATCGAAGGTCTGCGGTGCATAGGCGTTGTCGCCGACTGTGAGAATGAAATCGACGTTCCAACCATGGATCATCGCCGACACGGCTTTCTCGCCCGAGAGATCGGTGTCGCCAAAATCACCAAAGATCGCGAACCGGTATATTGTCTGCGGCCCCGCCGTCGGAACGACGCCGACAGTATAGTCCTGTGTGGCGGTGCTTCCGTCGGACGAGGTTGCGGTGACGTGGAGGTTGATTGACGGCTCCGAGGCCGCATTGAGCGTCCCTGTACCCGAGCGTGTGATGACGCCGGTGCTGGGGTTGATGGCGAAGCGCGCATCATTGAGGCTGTAGGTGACCGTCGAGCCGATATCGGGATCCTTGGCCGAGGCGGTGATGCCGATCGCCGTGCCCGCTGCGTCGTTCTGGGCGATCCGGTTGACAGCAGTATTGGTGTCGGGCGGGGTGTTGAAAGCGACCGGCTCCGGATTGTCGAGGACGGCGAGGGTGAAGGTCTTGTTGGCCAGACTGCCGTCCGACGAGCTTGCCGTCACCGTCAGATTGATCGACGGCTGGGTCTCGAAGTCGAGCGTGCCGGTGGCCGAGCGCGTGACGACGCCGCTGCTGGCGTCGATGGCGAAGCGGGAGTCGTTGAGACTGTAAGTGACGGTCGAGCCGGCGTCGGGATCCGTTGCCGAGGCGGTGATCCCTGTGGGAGCGCCCGCCGCGGCAAGTTCGGCGATCTGGTTGACGGTTGTGTCGGCATCAGGCGGCGTGTTGAAGGCCACCGGAGGGCTGACCGGGCCGGGCAGGAGATATTCGATATGCAGGAGTGGCGCGCCGGCAGGCGAGTACTCGTAGGAATCGGCCGTGCGCGTGCCTGTGCCGGTGATCATGAATGCCATGTCGTTGAGCGCCGCCCAACCCGAGCGGTTGACGATCTCCTGAACAACTGCCGACAGGTCCGGTGTGCGCTGGGCCAGGCCGTGGGCGCCCACCGTGGTCCATGGGTCGGGCGCCCAGGCCGTGGACGCGTCCGTCGTCGCGCGCGAGGACACGTTGAAGCTGACGCTGGTGAAGGGACTGGCGTCGTCGGCGTCCTCGCCCTTGATTAGCAGCGACGTCGCGCCAGTCTTTACCTCGTTGGCCTGGAATTGGATGTAGGCGCTGGTGATGATGGCGCCTTGGGGAATGTCGATGCCAATGAAGCGAACGCCGACCGTCTGGCCGGTGGTGCCGTCAACGACCATTTCCAGATCGGTGACGTTGGTCGAAATCGAGCCCGAGCTCTTCTGTTCGACATCGTCGCCGGCGGCAGCCACCCTCGTCTCGACAATCACAGGCGTGGCCCCGGTGACGCCGATGCTGAAGGCGTGGGTATCCGTGCTGCCATCGGAGGAGGTGGCTGTGACCGTGAGGTTGACCGACGGCTCGGACTGGGCGTTGAGCGTGCCGGTGCTCGAGCGCGTGATGACGCCAGTGCTGGCGTTGATGGCAAAGCGCGGGTCGTCGACGGTGTAGGTGACCGTCGACCCGGCATCGGAATCCTTGGCCGAGGCGGTGATCCCGATCGCCGTGCCCGCCGCGGCACCCTCGGCGATCCGGTTGACCGCGGTGTCGGCATCGGGCGGCGTGTTGAAGGCGACCGGCTCCGGATTGTCGAGGACAGCGAGGGTGAAGCTCTGGTTGGCGCTGCTGCCGTCTGAGGAGGTTGCCGTCACCGTCAAGTTGATCGACGGCTGGGTCTCGAAGTCGAGCGCGCCGGTGGCCGAGCGCGTGATGACACCGCTGTTGGCGTCGATGGCGAAGCGCGTATCATCGAGGCTGTAGGTGACGGTCGTGCCGGCGTCGGGATCGGCGGCCGAGGCAGTGATCCCGATAGGGGCACCCGAGGCGGCAAGCTCGGCGATCTGATTGGCAACGGGATCGGCGTCGGGCGGCGTGTTGAAGGCCACGGGAGGGCTGGGCAACTGATATTCGATATGCAGCAGCGGCGCGCCAGCCGGATTGTATTCGTAGGAATCGGCTGTGCGCGTGCCGGTGCCGGTGATCAGGAATGCCATGTCGTTGAGTGCCGCCCAGCCAGAGCGGTTGACGATCTCCTGAACGATCGCCGAGAGGTCCGGTGTGCGCTCGGCAACGCCGTGGGTGCCGACCGTGGTCCACGGATCCGGCGCCCAGGCCGTGGACGCGTCCGTCGTCGCGCGTGAGGACACGTTGAAGCTGACAGTGGTGAAGGGACTGGAGTCGTCGGCATCCTCGCCTTTGACCAGCAGCGACGTCGCGCCGGTCTTCACCTCGTTGGCCTGGAACTGGATGTAGGCACTGGTGATGATGGCGCCCTTGGGGATGTCGATGCCGGTGAATCGAAGTCCGACCGTCTGGCTGGTGGTGCCGTCAACGGCCAGTTCCAGGTCAGTGACGTTGCTCGCTATCGAGCCGGAAGCCTTCTGCTCGACATCGTCGCCGGCGGCCGCCACCCTCGTTTCGACGGTCAGGTCGATCGCACTTGTGCTGGCGGCGAGGAGGCTGCTGCTGGCGACCGTGGCCCCCGTCAGGGTGGTGGTCGTGTCTGCCACTCGGTCGGATGCGGGGGCGGGCCAGGTGATGCCGCCATTCCCCAAGCCCACCGCGGAATGCCAGGAGCCGACGTTCGCCGCCACGCTGTCGAGGACGGTGTTGTCGAGATGAATGCCAATTCTGGTGGCTGCTTCGGCGAGGCCGATGAGTTTCAGTCCGCCATCGAGCGCCCAGGTCGCAGTGATCTCGAGCGTGGAGATGAGGCTGTCGATCTTGCTCGCGGCTTGATCCGCGCTTTGGCCGTAATCGCGCTTGCCGGCTTCGCCAGCGAGGCTGCTATCGTCGGAGAATTCGAGGATCGGAGAAAGACTGTTCAGGAAGGTCGTGGAGTCAAGCACGACCGGTCCCGGAGCGTTGCCGCTCTCCGGAATCCGAGGTGGTTTAGACATATCAGATCTCCTTTGCCGCTGTTTTTCAAAACCTGGGCCTCGGCAGGGCCGTAGGTGGACATGACAGCCTGCTCCGCTCAGTCGCGATCGACGGCGTGTCGACGGTCAAAAAATGGAGGGGCCGCATTGCTGGTGGCGAGGGTCTGCCGGGATTGTGTGCGCTCAATTGCGCCGGCAGGGCGTCGCCGCAGAAAACAAAAGTCAGGACGTCAGGCGAGCACGTTGCCTGGATCACTCGCGGGGGGCCGCGGCCGCAGGCCGACCATGGGCCAGCCCATCACGGTGTATGGGGCGGTATCTGGATCAATGGAAGGAACTGGCCTCGGCACTGGTTCGTATCCGAGGGTGCATCCCTTGCGGTCAAGCGAGGCGAGCGCCCGCGCCTGGGGCATCGCCTGCTGCCGGATCAGACGAGCATCCAATGATCGAATGAGAACTCATAGATCCTGCCATCGTTCTCATTCGGATGCGAGTCGTTGTCCTCAACGCGATCGACGATGTACAGGCTCGTATGGGTCGGATCGTCGCTGCTCGGCGCCAGCGCCAACCCCGCCGGTTTGTGCGTGTTGGCGGCAGAGATATCGAGCGTGCCCAGCAATTGCCCTGTGGGTGTTACCATCGCCACCGAGTCCCGTGACTGAATGATATAAAGGATGTCATGGACCGGGTCATACGCAATGCTCTCGTCGGATGGGGTTCCCAGCGAGTGCGCGGAGAAACTCGTCACGATGTCATCGCCGCCAGTGCTCGCGACACCGTCGAATTTGCCGTTCGGACCCGGCGCGACGGTGTAGATCTTCTGACTTGTGCCATCCGCGACGTACAGGACGCCTCGATTGGTATCGTACGCAATCCCCTCCGGATCCGTGCTGCCGAATGCGGACGTCTTGAACGATGTCACGATATCATCGGACGTGTTGTAAAGTCCGTCCTGCCCGGGGTTGAGCTCGTAGACGCTCTTCGTGCCGGTGTCGTCCGTGAAGAAGAGATGCTGGTTGACGGGATTGTAGGCGACCCCGGAGGGCTCGTCGGAAAAGCTGATGGTTGTGAGCGTGCTCGCCAGGGCGCCGCTCGGACTCATCTGAAAGAGATTTTTGCCGGTAAAAAGGGCAGGTATCTCGTCGACTTCGCTGTCGGCTACCAGCAGCGTGCCGAGGTGGGAGATATAGACGATGTCCGTGGGGTCGGGGCTCGGCGGCGACCACTGCCAAGTCAGGATGGTATGTTCCAAAGTCACTGACGTGGGCAACTGGTTGCCGGTGACGCCGACGCTGAAGGCGTGGGTATCCGTGCTGCCGTCGGAGGAGGTTGCGGTGACCGTGAGGTTGACCGATGGCTCTGACTGGGCGTTGAGCGTGCCGGTGCTTGAGCGCGTGATGACGCCGGTGGTGGGGTCGATGGCGAAGCGCGCATCATTGAGGCTGTAGGTAACCGTCGAGCCGGCGTCGGGATCCGTGGCCGAGGCTGTGATCCCGATCGCCGTGCCCGCTGCGGCGTTCTGGGCGATCTGGTTGACCGCAGTGTCGGCGTCGGGTGCAGTGTTGAAGGCAACCGGCTCGGGACTGTTGACGACGGCGAGGGTGAAGCTCTGGTTGGCGGTGCTGCCGTCGGAAGAGGTTGCCGTCACCGTCAGGTTGATCGACGTCTGGGTCTCGAAGTCGAGCGCGCCGGTGGCCGAGCGCGTGATGACACCGCTGCTGGCGTCGATGGCGAAGCGCGTATCATCGAGGCTGTAGGTGACGGTCGAGCCGACGTCGGGATCGGCGGCCGAAGCGGTGATCCCTATCGGTGCGCCAGCCGCGGCAAGCTCGGCGATTTGGTTGGCAGTGGGGTCGGCGTCGGCCGGCGTGTTGAAAACCACCGGATTGCCGGGCGGACCGGGCAGCTGATATTCGATATGCAGCAGCGGTGCGCTGGCCGGCGAGTACTCATAGGAATCGGCTGTGCGCGTGCCGGTGCCGGTGATCAGGAACGCCATGTCGTTGAGTGCCGCCCAGCCGGAGCGGTTGACGATCTCCTGAACGATCGCCGAAAGGTCCGGCGTGCGCTCGGCCAGGCCTTGGGCGCCCGCCGTGGTCCACGGGTCCGGCGTCCAGGCCGTGGACGCGTCCGTCGTCGCGCGCGAGGACACGTTGAACTTGACGATGGTGAAGGCGCTCGCGTCGTCACTATCTTCGCCTTTGATCAGCAGTGACGCCGCGCCGCTATTCGCCTCGTTGGCCTGGAACTGGATGTAGGCGCTGGTGATGATGGCACCTTGGGGGATGTCGATGCCGGTGAAGCGGAGGCCGACCGTCTGACCGGTGGTGCCGTCATAGACCAGCTCCAGGTCATTGATGTTGCCTGATATCGTGCCGGAAGCCTTCTGCTCGACATCGTCGCCGGCGGCCACCACCCTCGTTTCGAAGATCGGGTCGACCGCGCTTAGGCTGGCGGCGAGGAGGCTGCTGCTGGCGACCGTCGGAGTGGCGGTCGTGTCGGCGACGCGGTCGGAGGTGATACCGCCGTTCCCAAGGCCCACCGCGGAATTCCAGGAGCCTGCATTCGCCGTTACACTGTCGAGGACGGTGTTGTCGAGATGAATGCCAATCCTGGCGGCTGCTTCGGCGAGGCCGATGAGTTTCAGTCCGCCATCGGGCGCCCATGTCGGAGGGATCTCGAGCGTGGAGATGAGGTTGTCGATCTTGCTCGCAGCCGCGCCCAAGCCGTGATCGTCCTTGCCGGTTTCGGCGGTCAAGCCGTCACCAGGATCGGCGGTCCAGTTGTCATTGGTCAGCCAGTCGCCCTTGATGCCATGGTCGATGTCGAACTCCGTCATCAAAAGTTTCGCGTCACTCCCGCTGCCGGGAGGCCAAGGCAGTTTAGCCATGTTGAATCTCCTTCCGCATTTTTCCTCGATCTATGACCAGAATCTCGATGCGCCCGAAGGGGACGTCACAGCCAGCGACGCCCCCGAGGTGAGCACAACGACGTTGCCCATGAATGCTGGGATGTTGCCCATGAATGCCGGCCGGGCTGTCGGGTACAAATGCCGAGCCCGGCCGGCGATCAGGCTGCTTGCTTCGTCATCCCGGGCGGCGGAGCGGACGCCAAGCGGGCGCTACGGACGCCAGCAAGCGCAGCAGGGATCGCCCGTCCTGTCCAAGGAACAGCGACGGCAGGATCCAGCACAGCAGCAAGCCGCCGGCAGGCGCCAGCAATGCCGTATCGATGAGCAGGGCAAGGGCAGGCAGCTGCAGCTCGCGCAACCATTCCACGAATGCCCAG
This sequence comes from Mesorhizobium monacense, assembly GCF_056781675.1. Classification (NCBI taxonomy): domain Bacteria; kingdom Pseudomonadati; phylum Pseudomonadota; class Alphaproteobacteria; order Hyphomicrobiales; family Phyllobacteriaceae; genus Mesorhizobium; species Mesorhizobium monacense. Next base: position 65,445 of record NZ_CM165567.1, read on the forward strand.
ATGCCTGTTCCGAGAACGCCTGCGAGCGCGAGGCCAGGCAGGTGCGCCATGGCGAATTCCGACCACCGCATCCCGGTCACGCGGAGGCTCAACTGTGCCATGAGGATGAAGTTGACCCCAAAGGCAGCGCCGACGCCGATCGCCACGCCCTCTATGCCCCAGAATTGCCCTATGACGGACCCGACAAAGACGCCGATGGTGAAAACAGCCTGGCGCCAGGCACGGGCGTAGACCGTGCCGGTTGCCCGCGAAACGGAATCGCTGAGCTTGTAGCTCGTGCGGAACAACATGCCGAATGCGAGGATCTGGAGCGGGCCGACAACGCCCTCCCATCCCCGTCCGAGAATGACCGCCACCAACTCGGGCGCGACGATCGCCACGACCACGCTGGCCGGCAGGACGAGCAGGGCGCAACCCGCGACTGCGCTGCGATAGGCGCGAGCAAGCCGCGCGGGCTGCTCCTGGACCAGTGCCATGGTCGGGAACAGCACGCGATCGAGAACCTGACCGACGATGACCGCAGGCGTCGTCATGAGCTGCGACGACAGACCGTACAGGCCGAGCGCATCGGCGCCGAGCCAGCGGCCCACGACAAGCTTGTCAGCCTGGGTGGCGAGGTAGTTGAATATCCGGGCAATGGTGAAGCCGCCTCCGAAATAGAGCAGTTCGGCGATGGCGCGTCGCTCCAGCAAAGGCCGCATCGGGTGCGGCTGGCCTATGAGCAGCACGATCATGCGTGTGAATTGCTGGATCAGCACGGCCGCAACAAGCGCCCAGATGCCGAAGCCGAGCCAAGCCAGAACCGGTCCGGCAACGACGTAGCCCACGGCAAAGGCGCAGGCGTCGATGAGTGCCAGCCAACGGAACCGCAGCGCGCGCTGAGCCGAAGCCAGTGCCACCATGGAAACCCCTTGGAAAAGGAACACGAAGCAGACCGCACGCACGACCGGAGCCAGTTCGGCAAGCCGAAGGAGGCCGGCAATGGCGGGTGCCATCGCCCAGACCAGTGCGGACACAGCCAGCCCAAGGAGGCACGACAAGGTGAACCCGACCCGAAGATGCCGATCCTCCAAAACAGGGCGCTGCACGATCGCGGGGGTAATGCCAAGCCCCTGGAAGATGGCTGAAAATTTGATGACGATCAGCGCTGCGGAGTAAAGGCCGAACTCCTTGGGCGAGAGCAGCCTGGCCAGGACGAGGAGGGCGACAAGCTCCGCGACCGCAAGCGCGCCCATGGACAGAGCCGTCCAGAACATGCCCACGACACTGTGTTTTGCCAGCCCGCGCCGGATATCGCTCACGCCACTCTCCACTCACCAGAGCGGTTCAGCTTTTGATAGAATCGCCGACCCGCTCTAACTCTTTGTTTTTACGCAATTTCGGACGGAAAACCGCTACGCACTTTTCCTGGAATTGCTCTAAGCCGATCCAGGCAGGCGGCCATTGCATCGTTCCAGGATCCGGTCCGCGCAAGGACGAACGATCCACTTTGCACACCGACGTACCCGCGCCTGCGCGGCCAGGACATCTCGATCGTATTGGTCATGAGGGCCTCGGCTCAGGTGGCGCCCGCAGCGCGCCATCCTTACTGAAGGGGTTGGGGAATCTCGTAGCGGTAGAACTGCATTTCGTCCCGAATCTCCGGTATGATCGCTGCCAGTTCCTTGCGGTCGAGGCGGAGCCACTTCTGCTGACGGCCGGGATCGATCATCTCCTTGGCCGTGCGAATGATCTCGTCTGTGCAGTCCAGCCCGCAATGCTGATAGATGCGCCGCAACACCGGCTCGGGATCCTGCATCAGATCCTCATAGCGAAACGACAACACGCGGCCGTTCCCCAGCCTGGCGAGATCCTCCCGGGCCTTTCGGTTGCCTCGCGCCCATTGGCGCGCGATCACCGTCAACTTTTCCTGTTCCTGCAAATCCCGATCGATTCCCTTGTAGCGGGGCCCATAGATCGGCGTGTATTTTCTCCTCAATAGCTTCTTGGCGATGATCTGCTTTATGAAATCTTTTGCGTAGTAATGAAGCTGTGTCACCGGAGTGACCGCAAGCGTCCTTCGCAGGCCTTTTAAGGTCTTTGGTTTCTGCCACTTAAGCTCCATCGAGCTTATGCATGAGAATGGATTTCTCGTAATATATAGAAATATGGCTTCTGGAAAAACCTCGTGGACAAGCGGCACGCGCAGGACATTGGAAGGCGTATTTTCCATGACCTGCCGGCCGCCGTGTCGCGACTGGTACTCGAGGAATCGATCGCGAATGTAACGGACGACCTTTTTTGTGGCGTCAGTTTTGACGAATTCGTCATGACGCCGTGCCGGATCGGCATAGAGCCATAATGTCCTTGGTTCATACCAGGTGACAATGTCGGGATGCAGTCCGATCAGCTTCTGCGCAATGGTGGTGCCCGACCGATAGTTGCCGATCAGAAAAATCGGAGGTTTCAACTCTGTTGCCGTCATGACAAGTCATCCATTCAATGCAAGTGAACCAGGATTGCTCGATCCGCCCTAACTCTTTGTTTTCACGCAATTTCGGATGGAAAACCGCTGCCCACTTTTCCTGGAATTGCTCTAGCCGCGCCGGGCGCGGCTACTGGTCCCTGAACGCACGCGTCATCTGGTCCGTCAAAGGCTTCATCAGGTAGGAGATCACCTTGCGGTCGCCGGTTCTAATGAACGCTTCCACCGGCATGCCGGGAATGAGCGAGACAGGGCCGAGCTTCCTAATGTCCTTCGGGTCGGGCGTGATGCGTACCGCGTAGTAGGTTTCATTGGTGTGTTGGTCGCGCGTTACATCGGCCGCGATCATGGACACCACACCTTCCGTTTCGGGGGTTGTGCGCACATTAAAGGCGGTGAAGCGGAGATGCGCGCGCTGGCCGATCAAGATCTGGTCGATGTCCTGCGGGGCGGCCTTCACCTCGACCGTGAGAGCGTCGGTGTCGGGTACGATCAGCATGATCGGCTCCCCCGCGCCGATCACGCCGCCCACGGTGTGGATTGTCGATTGATGGACAGTGCCTCTGGCGGGAGCGCGAATATCGATGCGTGACAGCTGGTCCTCCGCGGTGACCTTGCGTTCCTCGAATTCGGCGATCTTGGCCTCCACTTCGCGCAGTTCGCTTCCGGTTTCGCTGGAGAACTGCTTGTCCAGTTGCAGGATCTGAAGCTCGACTTCGGCGATGGCCCCCCTTGCCTGCGCCATGCTCGACACAAGCTGCGCCCGCTCGCCCTCGATGCGTGTCGCCTCGCGCTCATATTCGGTCAGCTTCGATTTGAGGATGAGCTTCATTTCCACAAGGCTGCGGATGTCGACGAGTTCGTCGCTGATCAGCACGATCTCCTTGGCCTTTGCCGACACCTGAGCCGAATAACCTTCGATCTGCTCGCGAAGCTGCTCGATGCGTTCGCGCAGGCGTGCCTTATTGCCGGACAGCTCGACCCGGCGAAGTTCGAACAGTCTTTGTTCGCTGGCCACCGTGGCCACAATCTCAGGGTCGTTCATTCGTGAGACAAGGATCGGAGCGAGCGTCATCCGTTCACTGCCGTCACGTTCCGCCTCGAGCCGGGACTTTCGCGCATAAAGTTCGTCCAGGTTCTTTGTCACATAGGCCAGGCTGGCACGCGGAATGGTGTCGCTAAGCTGCACCAGAATATCGCCGGCCCGGACATGGTCGCCATCGCGCACGAAGATCTTGCCGACAACACCGCCTGTCGGGTGCTGCACCTTCTTTTCGCTGCCGTCGACGATCACCGCGCCGCGCGAAATGATCGCGCCCGAAATGTCGACTGTCCCGGCCCAGACTCCCATCACTCCGACGAGCAGCGCAACGACGGTCGTCCCGCCCAGCAGATTGCGGTGAATGGATCGCCGGTTGGAAAGCGATCTGCTCAAGATGGCTGCCCTCATTGGCCGTTTCCCTTATCCGGACGTTTTCAATTCGGCAGTTGCGGCGAGCTTGAAACCGGCTGCAGGCCCTCGCCATTGACCTGTGGCATCGGAAAGAATTTGGACAGAACGCCCTCTCTCGTGCCGAACATGTGCATCTGCCCCTCTTTCATCATGAGCATGAAATCCACTGTGGCGAGAATGTTCGGCCGATGCGCAACGATGGCCACGATGCCGCGGCGCGCCTTGATTCTGAGGATGGCCTCGGCAAGTGCCCTTTCGCCTTCCATGTCGAGGTTGGAATTCGGCTCGTCGAGGACGACAAGAAAGGGGTCGCCGTAGAGCGCGCGCGCCAGGGCGATACGCTGACGCTGCCCGGCTGAAAGCGCGGCTCCGCCTTCTCCGATCTGTGTCTCGTAACCATTGGGAAGACCGACGATCAGGTCATGGACGCCGGCGGCACGCGCAGCGGCGACGATGGCTTCCGCGTCCGGTCCAGGATCGAAACGTGCGATGTTGGCACCAACCGTTCCCGCGAACAGTTCGACGTCCTGCGGCAGATAGCCTATGCAGCGGCCAAGTCGCTCCGGCGACCACTGATCGAGTGCCGCGCCATCCAGCTTGATACGACCAGCCAGCGGTCGCCATGCGCCGACCAGCCCGCGAACGAGGCTCGATTTGCCGGAACCGCTTGGGCCGATGATGCCGAGCACCGAGCCGGCATCCAGACGGAATTCGACGCTTTGCACGATAATCCGTTGCGTGCCCGGCGCGCCGATCGCGATGCGGTCGACCGTCAGGTTGGAACTGGGCACCGGAAGCGCCATCGGCTGGGCATCCAGGGGCAGGCGGGCGAGCAGATTGCTCAGCCGGCGCCAGCTCTGGCGCGCGCCGACGAAGTTCCGCCAATGGGCGATGGCAAGATCGACAGGGGCAAGCGCACGGCCCGCAAGGATGGAGCCGGCGATGATGATCCCGGCCGTTGCCTCGCCCTCGATGACCAGCCAGGCGCCCACACCCAGCATTGCCGACTGGAGCATCAGCCGCAAGGCGCGGGCGAAGCTGCCGAAGCCGCCGACGATGTCGCTGACACGCTGCTGCTGTGCCAGATATTCCCGGCTCGCTTCCCGCCAATGGTCATGCAGGCGCTTGCCCATGCCCATTGCCGCAAGCACCTCGGCGTTGCGGCGACTGGCCTCGGCGTAGCTGTTGCGCCGCACGCCGGTCAGAACCGCGGCGCCCATCGGTTTGCGCGTAAAGATCTCGGTTGCGGCCGTCAGGGTCACCAGCACGATCGCGCCGCAAGTGGCGGTGATCCCGAGGATCGGATGGAAGCTCCAGATGATTGCCAGATAAAAGGGCAGCCACGGCAACTCGAACAGCGCGCTGGGCCCGGGGCTCGACAGAAATGTGCGGATGCTGTCGAGATCGCGCTGCGGCTGCAGCCCGTCGCCCTGCGGGCCAAGGAACAAGGGCAGCCTGGACACGGCGGTGAACACGCGTCCTCCGACAGCTTCGTCCACTTCGGCGCCGATCCTGGTCATGATGCGGCCGCGCACGAGGTCGATGACCGCCTGCCCGATAAACAGGGCGCCTGCCAGTATCGCCATCCCTACCAGGGTCGGAATGCTGCGGCTCGGCAGCACCCGGTCATAGACTTGCAGCATGAATATCGCACCGGTCAGCATGAGGATGTTGCTCACGCCACTGAATACCGCGACGCCCGCGAGTGCTCCCTTGCAGGAGCGCAGCGCGCAGGCAAGTTCCGAACCGGGCGCCGGCTGGATGCCCCCGGCAGAGGATTGAGCGCCTGTGTTCGCCAACACGATCGGCAGGGCGCCCCTGCGCTTCTGCCTTGCCTTGTAGACAGCCGCCACCAGCAGTCCCAGAACTGCGGCCATCAGCCAGGCAGGGAGAGCGTCCAGTGAACTCCCATCGGCAAAGCGGAGCCAGTCAGGCAGGCGATCAGCCCAGGGCTGTGTCGGCGATGTCAGTCCCCCGAAATCGACAAGGCGCGGCAGAAACCCAATTCCCGCGAGCGTAAGAGCGAGGAGGAGGATTACACCGGGAATGCGAGACCGCACGGTGGGACGCCGACGACGCGGCGCGCGACGTAGCGTCTTTCGGCGCGCCGGTGCCCGGAGAAGGCCGAGCGGCCTCTGTGCCGGTTCAACGGGGACAATCGCCCGGCGGAGATAGCTCCCCAAGACTGTCAGTGCTGCACCGAAGACCACGATCAAAGTACCTGAGATTTGGCGCCGCTATTGTCCGGTGGTCGAATTGTCCGGAGCGTAGAAACCCTTGTTGGCCACGATGGAGACCTCGATGACGTCGCCTGCTCTTACTTCGGTATTCTCGTCGGCGACGAGGTCGTGGGAGATTTTCTGCTCGCGCCGGAAGATCGAAATCTTCACGGAGCCTTGCAAATCGTCGAAGGTCCGCTGTTCGCCGTAGCTAAAGATAAAGAGAAGCTTGTCGGCGACGTACCTTATTTGGCTTTGAGTTTTTCCAAGCTCGACCTGCGTGTCCTGGGTCTGCGCGATCAAGTCCATTTCATAGCTTTGATGCTTTTTTCGCAGCTCGCTTTCCGAGTTCAGGATCGCCTGCCGCACCTGCTCCTGCTGAAGCTCGGTCTGCGCAAGTTCGGCGCGATAGCTGGTGTGGGCTCTCTCGGCCGTCATGACATTCGAATTCGTTATCAGGCCTTTTTCCCGCAGCGACCGGGCAGACTTCAGTTCCTCGAGTTGAAGGTTGGCGGTCTTCTCCCGCTCATTTCGCGAGGTGGCAATCATTTTCGCTTCCTTCCTCGCCCGATCCAACGAGGCCTCAAGGTAGGAAACGTCGTCCCGATACGCGGCAAGCCGCGCGTCCAACTGGGCTTGTTCGGAGGCGACGATGTCGGCAATCAAATGTCCGGCAAACTCGACCGGCGGATCCGGCGGAGCAACGAAAGACTTGTCCTGTCGACTTTCCGCCTGGAGCCGGGCGAGCCGAACCTTGAGGCGATATTCTTCGAGCCCCAGATTCGCACGCGTGCTGCGTAGATCTGCGATTTGCAGGGCCGGTTCCATGTTTCCCACGGTGGTGGCCCGGAAGCCGCCTGCTATGGCGAGCGCATGGCGAACCGTTATTCCCGGTTGAAACGGGTACGATCCGGGATGGGCCACCGTTCCGGAAATGAAGAATGGCCGGTACTGGCCGATCTCCACTTTCACGAAGGGCTCGAGGATGAGCTTCTGCTGCTGAAATGCGCGCTGAATGGCCTGCGAGAGGGCAACGGTGGTGAGGCCGCGCGCCTGGATGTCACCCAACAAGGGAAGCGATATGGAGCCCCGATCATCGACCACGACGTCGAGCGGATAGGATGCCTCGCCGATCACCGAAACGCGCAGGATGTCACCGCTGTCGAACGTATATCCATCCGCGCGGGACGCATTCGCGGCGAGCAGGATGAAGGCCATGGCGAGGCCACCAATGATTGCCAGCATGTAGCTGACCGCAGGTTCGAATCCGGCAAACAACCATCGGCTACAATCCTTCGCTCGGAATGGCCTGGATGGAAATTGTTGGTCAGCACGCAAACGCATCGTTCGTACTCCACTTGTATGCCTGCCGTCAGGATCAGTTCGTCGGCCGGAGCGCGACGGCAGGGAAATGTTCGGTTCGAAGAGCAAGCCTTGGACACGCTCCGTCGGGGTGGGGTCCATCAGAGTCCGTGCAACCCCAAGGTCTGCTTGGCGAGGCTCTCGCCAATTCGGATATCGTTCGGCCTGGCGGGTGAAAGGGCCGACTCCAGCACCGACTGATAGATCAGCTCGACCCTTTCGCACATGGACTCCAGCCCCCAGGATGAAAGGTCGGTGAGCTTCGCGCCATCAGCCAGCCGAGCACGATTGTGTTCGTTCTCGAGAAGATCGGCGACCGCCGCCGCCGCGGCGCCCACGTCCTCCGCAGGCGTCACGATGCCGTTCACGCCATGCTTCACGACCTCTTCCACACCGGGCAAATGCGAGACCACGCTGGCCCGACCGCCCGCCAGGTATTGCATCATGACGCGCGGCAATCCTTCTCGCATCGACGTCAGCACGCACACGTCGGCCAGGCTGATCAGCCGTTCGGGCTCGCGGTGATGGCCGATCATGCGAACCCTGTTTGCGAACGGGGATCGTTGGATCGCCGATTCGACTGCGGATCGCGCCGGTCCCTCGCCGGCCAGCAGCAGCCGCACGTTCGGAATTCGATCGACCACCTGGCCGAATGCTTCAATGAACTCGACGTGGCGTTTTCTCGGTTCCAGTGCGGCCAGCACCAGGACCACGGGCGGTTTTGGCTCACCGACGGCCGTCCCCAGCAGCAGATGCGGTTCTTGCGGCCATTGCGCGTTCGCGAAGCGCGCCAGGTCGAAGCCGGAGTGGACGACATGGTGCTGATCGGGGCTACCCAAATGATTGGCGATGCAAATGTCACGCATCGCCTGGCTGACATCGATGAAAGCGCGCGTGAAGTTTGCTGCCAGACGTTCGGCGGCCAGGAACATCAGCCGCTGCGCCTTGCCCACATGCACGAAAGGCAGAATGTGCACGCCATGTATGATGCCTGGGATATTGGCTTCCCTTGCGGCAAGGCGGCCGACGATGCCGGCCTTGCTTTGATGCGTGTGCACGATGTCAGGCCGCCAATCGCGCATGAGGCGCGTGAGTTGCCTGAATGCAGAAATGTCGCGGGATGGTGAAATCGGGTTCAGGAGCGGTTCCAGGGTCACCACCCGAAGGGCTCCGGCTACCGACGCCCGCAAACTCGCGTCGTATTCCTCGCCGTGAACCAGCAGCACCTCGTGGCCGTGCCGCGCCTGGGCGAGACAACAGGCCAAAGTGTTCTCTTCGGAACCTGCCCGAAGCAGTCGGGTGAGCACATGAATAATCTTCATTTGCTTGTACCTCAGGGGACATGAAATCCGGCGGACGGTGCATTCAGGCAGGAGATCGGCGCAGCGGGTCAGGACGTTGGGGGCTTCTCTCGGCGTCTGTCCCGCGCATGGCCGGGATCGCCCGGCCCTGAGGACGGTCGTGGCAAGGCTGCCCGCTTGCGTCTGTCGTCATGGTGGTGAATGTCGGCGGTTGAGCCGCCCGCTCTGTCTCTTACAGAGACAGCCAGATATGCCTGAACAGTTCCCGGTTGACCGTCTCTAGGCTGGCGCCAGCGTCAACGGTCCGGATTTGCGTGTCCCGGGCCCGCAATTCCGCCATCAGCGACAGCCGCGCCTCGAACGCTTCTTTCCTGATTTCTCCCGGCTTCCGCTGCTCGGAGACGGCAAAATCGGAAACGAGGTGCAAAGTCAGGTGCGGCCGGCATTCTTCCATCTTTTGATAGAGTTTCTGCTCGAGCCGGGCGAGAGCTGACAAGCCTGGGATGGCGAACAGGTGCTCCGGGATGGTTGGCCCGTCCAGATATCCTCTGCGCAGCGTCTGCGGCCACCTGTCACTAACGACGATCATGCCGCGTGTTGCCCATCGATGCGCACGCTTCACAACTGCGTATCGCTCAAACGCAATCATGACCGCCCACAATGCCAACCCGGTCGCGACAACGCCTCCCTTGATCCAATTTCGGTGGATGGAATCGTTGCCATCCTGCTGGACCAGAGACTTCAGGCTGCGTCTATGGGGCAAAATCAGGCTCTGCAGCCGCTTGCGAAGCCACCATCCGCGGCCATCGCCGGTTCCGACATAGGCCTGCGCACAGCCGAATTTCCATCGAAATGTCTGGGTCAGCCGATCGACCTGAGTGCTCTTGCCCACCCCATCAGGACCGATGACCGCCACCACAAGCCCACCAGCCACAGGCCGTCTCTTGGGTGGAAGGCGGCCGGGCATCAGGCGCTGAAGCAACCTCAGGGCAAGATATGAGGTCTTGCGCACGAGATGGACCGCAGCATCGGCGATTGCATAGCGTCCCGTGAAACCGGACATTTCCCGGATCGAACGGCGCAGCCTGGTGAGATCGCCATAGTCAGCGACCAAACCGCCGCCGCTTTTCCGGAACCTGCAGATCGCCGTTCTTCCGCCGCCAAAGGTGTATTCCACGACATGCAAGCTTTGCTCTCCGGACAAAGATGGCTCCCCGGACAGAGATGGCTCGCCGGGCAGAGATGGCAGGCGTGCGAGTTGGTCCGTCCAACGATCGGGCAGGGTGATCCACCGGCTCCACGGGAAGGCCCAAGCCCGGAAGGCGAAACGGGCAATCGCTATTCGGACCTCGTCTTCGGGCGAGACGACGGGGACCGATACGTCTTCCACGCAAACCGATGCCCATCGTGCGATCGCTGCATGGTCGAACGCCAGATAGCGCTTACGAAACTCCCGGCCGACCCGGACACCGATGTGCATGTCGAGATGCAGATACCGGCCACGCGAAAAGTCGGGTATGAACCAGTCCTCCCGACCGGCGCAGACATTGTCGTAGCAGGACAGGCTCACGCCGCGGCGACCCTGCATCTGACTGACGATCGAGCAGAAGACCGGGTAGTCGTGCTTGTCCAAAAGGACATCCAGATCATCCCGGCCAGCAAGTGCGTCCTGCACGGATGCGAGATCCTGAACGATCCCGTATTTCAGGCCGGCCGCATTCAGCGCTCGAAACAGTTCGGCGGCAATCGGCAGTGCCGGTACCGTTTCGAAGGGGCGAGAATGAGCATTTCCGTCAGTTTGAGATGGCCCTGCATCGGCTTCGCTGCCCGCGACGGCTTTCCGCCGCCAGGCGAAGTCTTGCCACGACCCCGCGCCGGGCGTCCTGGCAGGTGCTGGAACATGCGCGTCCGGCGCCAACGCTTCCGCCAGCATCCTTGCCTTGGCCTCCGGTGACCAGCGACGATATTGTTGCGGCTGCAGGCCATCCCGAAGCTCTCCGGGGCCTGCGGGGTGGCAGCTTCCTGGTTTGGACTTGCGTGAAGGTTTCAAGGCTTGGATCTCGTATTGCAAGCTACCGCACAGAGGGTGAATCGTGCACCAACTCATCACTCCCTCGCCGGATGGTTTCGGCATCACACTGCGAAAAACCAACTAGAAAAAATATGCTCAATTTTGAGAGACGATCGATATATTGTCTCTATCAATGGTAATTGGAATTGAACGGTTCATGATATCAAGAAGAATTCTAACGGCTCCGGCTCTTCCAACGTAATCAAGGACGCCGAGCTGGTCCGAAAACGGTCCGTCGGTGATCCGAATTCTTTGCCCCGGTCGCAACAGTACATCCGGATGCAAGATGCCGTCGCCGTCGGTCGCCGATATCAGGGACTCAACGACGCCGTATGGCGCAGGTGTCGGCATGCCATGACTCATGACGAGCTTGCGAACGCCAACGGTAGAGTTGATCGGGTACCAACTTTGCTGATCGACAGCCAGGGAGACAAAAAGGTAGCAGTCAAAGTACGCACTGCAAACGGTCTTCACGCTACGAGCGTGCCGAACAGTTCGCTTCCGCTTGGGCAGGTAGGTTCGGAAGTTCTGCGACAGCAGGTGCCGCTCGGCCAGGCTCTCGGAATGCTGATGTGTCTGGACCACGCACCAACGCGCAGCCTTGCCGTCGCGGCTGTCTCTTGTCGGTTCCGGGAGCGGATCGTAGTGTAAGTCGGATTGCAGCATTGTGAATTCTTCTTCTTCTCTTAATTGAGGTAGTAACTGTCCGAGACACTGCTTTCGAGCGACGTGTAGCGGCCGTATCTTGGCAGCTTTGGTTCGTCCACCATTGTCAGGGCAATGCCGGCGATCTTGGAACGGCCGCCAAGACTTCGGATTCCCTCGGCAGCGGCCTCGCGCGAGGTGTCACGCCACTTCACGACAAAGACGACCTTGTCGACGTGCGGCGCCAGGATCGAGGCATCGGCAGCAGGGCCCACGGGCGGCGCGTCGATTATCACCGTATCGAATTTTCCGCGAAGCTCATCGAGCAGCGAGCGCATGCGCGCCGAAGCGAGAAGGGCAGGCGGGTTCCGCGTCCTGGCGCCGGCAGGCAGCACGCAAATTCCCGAACGTTCGTCCCTATGAATTGCGTTTGTGGCCTTCATCGGCAAAGTCAGAAGGTCAACCAATCCGACCTTATCCCCCATGCCAAAGAAGGCCGTGGCTGCCGAAAGTCGCAAGTCTGCATCGATCACCAGGACCCGGTCGCCGTCGGCGACTGCGGAGCAGGCCAGACTTAAAACCAGAGTTGTCTTTCCTTCCCCGGGCATCGCCGATGTCAGCAGCGTGAGACGCGGCGAATGCCCCAACCCCGGCGTAGCCTCCACGCCCAGGCGAAGCCGTCGCACGGCTTCGCTGTATCTGGACAGCGGCCGGCGCTCGAGATAGGCCACGGGTTGGGATTGGGAATTGGCGTCTCCCGACCAGCCCAACATTCTCGGCATGGACGCAAGAACTGGAACGGCCAGTTCTTCCTCTATCTGTTTCTTCGCCATGAAGCCGGAGGCGAAAAGTTCACGAAGAACGGCGCCGGCGCCACCAAAGAAGAAACCGAGCACCAGACCCAGAGCCGCAAAAAGCGGCCTGTTCGGGAAGCTTGGCGAATCCGGAACCTCGGCATCCGTGATCACGCGCACGCCGCTGTTGAGGAGGGTGGATTTTTCCTCGGCGAGCTTGGCGCGGGACAGGAACGTCCCAAAGAGTTCCTTGTTCGCGTCGGCAATCCTCTGCAGATCGCGCAACTGGACGCCAACCTGGCCTTCGACTTCGGACTTGTCAGATACCGACGCCAGGGCTCGCGAGAGGGAAGCTTCGCGGGCCTCGGCGGCGTCGACTTCATTCTTCAGATTGCCGATCAGGCGCTGAACCTCGGCGGAAATCTGTCCCTCGATGTCCCGGCGCTCCGCCTGAGCGGCCACGACGTCCGGATGCCGTTCGCCATACTTCAGCAGAAGGTCGGTTTCCCGCCGCGCCACCACGGATTGCTGAGCTCGAAGGGCGCTGACGACAACGGACTGCAATACATCGGGTATGGTCTGGATATCGCCGCCACCACTCAGCAGTTTGTCAACCAGCTGATATTTTGTTCTTTTCTCCGACAGTTCCGCGCGCGCATTGATCAGGGCGACATTCAATTCAGACAGCTGCTGGTCGGTCAGGCTGCCCGATTGTGTCGACAATAAATTATGATCGATCCGGAATTTCTGGACGGCTTGTTCCGACCGGCTGAGTTCTTCCCGCAGATACGCGGCCCGCTCACTGAGCCATGTGGACGCTTTCTTGGCGCCCTCGTAACGGGACTTTACCCGGTCAACGACATAGGCCTGGGCAATTGCGTTGGCGAGGGATGCCGATTTGTCCGGATCGTAGGAGGTCACGGAAAGCTCGATGACGTCCGCCAGCCCGACCCGCGAGACTCCCAGCGCGCCCTTGAGCCAATCCAACGCCGCTGGCCCGATGTTGGGATCTTCCGTCAGCTTTTCGCCATCGATTACCTTCTGCAGAAGCGAAGTGGACCTCAGGACCGCAATCTGGCTTTCGATGAATGTTGAATTGTCCGAAAAGTCGGATTTGGAGTAATCCTGCGGAGTCACATAATCGTTCGGCGCGTCGAGCAAGACTTCCGCAGCTGCCGTGTACGATGGTGGGATCTCGTAAGCAGCAACCAGGAATATGGCAAAGGTGATCGCTGCAATTGCACAGACAAGCCTCCAGCGCCGGACAAGGAAATCGAGAATCTCCCTGACGTCGAGCGGCATCAATTGCCGGGTCATGATCGGATTGTCAGTCGGGCTAGGCATTTCCGAATCCTTGCGACGAACAACAGAACTCCTACCCCTTCAGCGCCGGCTGAATGGCTCGCACTTCAAGATCCTTCGGGCAGCTAGCTGCTAAGTGCGCTCACGCGCATGAAACGGTAAGGTTTCGCCCCGCCATCTGGCATGTCCAAATCGCTCTCTTCCGCCCGTTGACCGATCACGCAACCGGTCAATCGAAACCATATCAGCTTCGCGGACACCCTCGCCATTACCATTAATGAGTAGTAACTCGGCTAAAGGTCGATCTGGTCTACCCGATAGCCTTCCAGAGGTCTTCAGGGCGTCGGCAGGCACCTTTCCCTGTTCATCCGGGAGGTCTACAACAGCACTGGCGCCATCAAGGGGGCGACGGCGAGCGTGCACCCTCCGACGACGCGAATGCGGCGGATACCCTCATTTATCTCGGCGATCCTGGGGTTGATATGGACACGTACGGCGAATTCGGTTTGGCGTTTGTGGACTGGGTGGCGAATAGATCAGGAGCCATTCTGGTGCTGCTGGCAAGCTTGCCGTTGGCGCTTCTTCTGAAGGAGGGCCGGATGCTGAGCTACGGTGCCCTTGTCGTGTTTGTCGGGGCTGTCGGATTGATTTTGTACAGCTTCGAAGGCCCTGCAGGAGCAGTCCTTGTCGTTCTCGCGAATACTTTTTTGGTTTTGGTTGCCCTGCTTTTCACCCGAAGGCGGTTGTCGCAGATCGAAGACAGGCTGGCGTCGGTAATATCGGCAGTCGGTGACCTGGAGACTGCCGAGGAAAGACGACAAACTTTCAACGCGAAACGTCCCTCGAATTCACGGCCTTTCCTGCGCCGGAAACCAACAGCCGCAACAAAGGAACAGATCGTTTCGGCCGGCGCAGCGGAAAGTCCTGGAAGAGAGAGTCAGTTACTCTCCGGTGCATCTTCGCAAGAACTGCGAGCCCCCGATCTATTGCCAGGCTCTGCAGTTCCAGTATCTTCTCGAATAGCAGGCCGCAATTCCGCTTCCAGAGGATCTCAAAAGAAAGCTGTGCTCGAGCTGAACCATCCCGCCGGCGATGGTTCGGGCCAGTCGAGGCGACCGCAAAGGTCGTCGTGATGGTTGAGTGACGCCCGAAGGACAAGTCCGTTCGATGGCGGGACCATCTGTTCGTTGGTTTGCCACAGGCGACCAGCAGGCACCCTTGCTGATAGAATGAAGTACAGCGCCTTAGGCTGAGCAAGCCTTTTGCAGGCCGGCGCGGCTGCGCCCGCCTGCTCGAATGCCGGCACCGCGCGGCGATGTTTTTCCGAGACCCGCGGTAGTCCTCCCAGGCCAATTTTGGCCGCGCCTGCCCGCTCCAACATCACAGGGTGGTAGGACCCTAGCCAAAGGTGGTAGACTGCGCCGCCACCTGGATGAAATCATTGATGGCACTTTCGGAGTATTTGATTTAGATTTGCAGCTTCAGGTTGACCTGTGGCTGGGTTATTTCGGGGCGAGATGAGCTTATCAAAGCAGGTTCTTGGATTCGGGCCGAGACCTACACTTGCTGAAGCAAGTTGGGAGAGGGGTGTGTCTGAGTTGGCGGGAGCCGTGCGCCGTTCCTATACGGCCAACACAACGATCGCGCGCGAGTATCAGGCCAGATCGGCTATTCTGATCATAACTTCCGGGTGGGCGGCATTTGCCAAGACGCTGCCGGACGGCTCACGCCTGATCGTCGATTTTGCGCTTCCTCACGAAATTGCCTTGATCGAATTCGCCGGCGAAGTCAGCGAGACGGTAACGGCCCTGTCGGACGTAACCGCGATTGAGTTGGCCGGTCCTGTCCGTACTTGTTTTTCGCGCTATCCGCAGCCCTTTTGCGAGGCTGTGCTGCAGGCTGAGACAAGTCGATATTCCCGGGTTGTGGAACATCTGGCAGGAGTCAGTCGGAGGGGAGCCATTGAGCGCACGGCCCATCTTCTGCTCGAACTGGCCTGCCGCGCACATCGGTCGGCAACGAGTTATCCGGACCGTTTTGTTTGCCCGTTGACCCAGGCCGAATTGGCCGACGCGTTGGGTCTCTCCGCTGTGCATGTGAGCCGCGTCATGAAGGCCTTGCGAGAGGCCGGCCTGGCTTCATTCCGCAATGGCGTGGTCGAGTTGCATGACCATGCAGGCCTTATCGAAACAGCCGGATTTGATCGGTCTTACATCTCGATCTGACGTCCAAGCGGCTTTGCGACACGGTCGATCCATCCATCGATTGTGGATCGAAGAGATACCCGGCTTTCCGGCCCAGTCTGAGCGTGCAACTTCCGCAACGTTGCTCGCGATGCAAGCATCACGCACGGGCAGCCTCCTGGCGCCGGGCTTTTTTGTGTTTGGAAAATCGCTCGAGGAGAGACAGCTTGTCCGGGCGGCGGGCTGTCGCCCGAATCATGACCCGGCGACTTATGTTTGGCGACCCTGGTTGATACCTCGGTAAAACCATTGACGGAGATGACTATGCGGCAAGCGCTGATCGTATGGGGCGGATGGGAGGGGCACGAGCCGGAACAGGGGGCGGGTGCTGTCAAGGCGCTACTCGAGGAGGAAGGCTTTGGCGTGCGCGTCGAGACCACGACCGCTGTATTCGCCGACCCGGCGATCGCCGATCTGAGCCTGATCGTGCCGATCTACACCATGTCCAAGCTCAGCAAGGACGAGGAGCGCAACCTGACGAAGGCGGTGGAGGGCGGCGTCGGCGTCGGTGGCTACCATGGCGGCATGGGCGACGCATTCCGTGAATCGACGGACTACCAGTTCATGTGCGGCGGCCAGTGGGTCGCGCACCCCGGTAACATCATCGACTACCGGGTGAACGTCGTCCGGCACGACGATCCGATCATGAGCGGCATCGATGATTTTTACTACCGCTCGGAGCAGTACTACATGCATGTCGATCCGGCGAACGAGGTGCTGGCGACCACCACCTTCTCCGGCGACCATGCGCCCTGGATCGACGGCGTCGTCATGCCGGTGGTGTGGAAGCGCCGGCACGGCAAGGGCAAGGTGTTCTATTCGTCGCTCGGGCACGCGGCCGCGGAATTCGCGGTACCGCAAATGCGGACCATTCTTCGCCGCGGCCTGGCCTGGGCGGCGCGCTGACAGGACTGGCGCCCGGCCAAGGTCTTGCTAGGGCGCTGATGTTGATCAGACGCTTTCGAGATAGGTCTCGAGTTCGAAGTCGCTGACGTTGAGTGCGAAGGTATTCAGTTCCTGGCGTTTGCAGGCAATGAAGGAGTCGCGCAGGATCGCCGGGAAGATCTCCGCCACATGCGGCCCGCTTTCGAAACTGGCGATGGCGGAGGCCCAGTCCGGCGGCAGCCTGGCCGGCTGGCCGCCTTGCCCTTCGCCACGGGTCGGGTCGCCGGGCGACAGTTCTCTTTCGATGCCGATCAGCGCCGCGCCAAGGATCGCGGCCAGCACCAGATAGGGATTGGCGTCGGCACCCGAAACGCGATGCTCGATGCGGCGCGCCGCCGACGGCCCACCGGGAATGCGGATCGCCACCATGCGGTTCTCGTAGCCCCAGGCGACCGCGGTCGGAGCGTAGGAGCGCGGACGCAGCCTGCGGTAGGAATTGAAGTGCGGCGCAAACACCAGCGTGCTCTCGGCCATGGCCGAGAGCAGACCGCCGACGGCATGGCGCATGATCTCGGACCCCTGGTCGCTGCCGTCGTCGAAGACGTTGCGGCCATCGGTGTCGACCAGGCTGAAATGGACATGAAAGCCGTTGCCGGCACGGTCGCCATAGGGCTTGGCCATGAAGCAGGCGGCAAAGCCATGCTTGCGGGCGATGCCCTTGACAGTGCGCTTGAACAGCACCGCATCGTCGGCGGCGCGCAGCGCATCGGAGACATGGTTCAGATTGATCTCGAACTGGCCGACGCCGTTCTCGGCAATCGCCGTGTCGACGGGAATGCCCTGCATGCGGCAGGCATCGTAGACGTCGTGGATGAAGGCTTCGAAATCGTCGATCTCGTCAATCGACAGTGCCGCATCGGAATCGAGACGGCGCCCGGTCACCGGCGAGACAGGCCCCACAGGGCGCTGCGACTGCGGGTCGACCAGATAGAATTCGAGTTCGGTGGCAGCCACCGGTGTCAGGCCGAGCGCCTTGTAGCGGTCGAGGATCCGGGCCAGCGCCCGCCGCGGGTCGCCCAGATAGGGCGCGCCGTTCTCGTCGGCAAGCCAGAGCGGGACAAGCGCTGTCGGATGCGCGGTCCAGTTGACGGGCAGGATGCCGCGTCCAGTCCACTGGCACAGGCCATCGGCATCGCCGGTCGAGAAAACCAGTGCGTTGCCTTCGATGTCCTCGCCCCAGACGTCGAGGCCGATCAGCGAAAAGGGCATGCGCAGCTTGCCCTCCAGCGCCTTGCGCGCCTGCTCGACGGGAATGCGCTTGCCGCGCATGATGCCGTTGAGATCGCACGCCGCGGCCCTCAGGCTCTGGATGTCGTTTCTGCTTTCAAGCCAGTTCAGAACGTCTGCAATTGCATCGCCCAATTTCAAACCTCTTGGTTTTTGAAGGTGCCGTAGCTTGGCGCCACGATGTCCCTGGTAAAAATAGCTCGTGAGTTTCTGAAGGCCGCCTCGGCTTTTGCCGACGGCATTTCCGTCATTTTTTCAATTCACTAGCCGGGATGTCGGGCGGCATTTCAAAACCAATTGTGCGATTTGCGATCGCAACATAGAGGGAAGTCAGGGCAAAGCCAAGCTGCATTTGAGCTGCCGGTTGAGAGAAGCGCAGGGTCGGCCAGCGGGAACCTTTCGGGCCCTGGCTTTTCTAGCTCCGCGTTTCCGGAAACCTGGCCTGCCGCAGGATATGCGCTGCGCCTTCGTCGATGTCGCGCACGATGGCCGCGCGAGCGCGCTCCGCGTCCTGGGCCTCGATCGCCGCCACGGCCTCCTCGTGGTAGTCGATGTCGAGAATGGAGGCGAGGTCGTCCTCGAACCCCATGCCGAGGTTCCTGAGAAACGGGCCGACCTGCATCCAGACCGTCTCGATCAGGAAGATCATCTGCTCGTTGCCGCAGTGGCGGTAGATGGAGAACTTGAAGGCGTAGTTCTTGCGCAGATAGTCGTCGATATCCCCCTTGCGCGCCGCCATGGTCAGCTCGGCGCAGTGGCGCCGGATGGCTCGCAGATTGTTGCCGTTGATGAGCTGTGTCGCCAGCTCGGTCGCCGAACCTTCCAGGATCGTTCGTACGGCGGTCAGCTGGGAGAACCGCTCGGCCGAGATGATCGGCACCTCGACGCTGCCGTTCGGCATCGGGCTCAGCGCGCGCAGCGCCTGCAGCCGCATGAAGGCGCTGCGCACCGGCATGTCGCTGGTGCCGAGCTCCTTGGCGAGCTTGCGCGAGGTCAGCTTCTGGCCAGGCACGAACTGGCCCGACATCAACGCCCGCACGAGTTCCAGATAGACTTTCTCATGCAGGGGGACGGTGTCGAGGGCGGTCAATCCGAATTGTGTCTTGTCGGCCATTGGCGATGCGCTACTTCATTCGTTCTGAAATCTACGCAGCAGACGCCGCTCGTAATCCGGGTCAGCCGAACGCGGTATGAGAGCCGAGGCCAGCAATTTTGCGGCATATGATAGACGCTTCAACCGCAGCGCCGCAAGCGCGCGGTCGCGGGGCGCCAGCGCGACCCAGGATGAGGCGGACCATCGTCGTTCCATACGGAATCTCGAAGGCCGTGCCCGTTTCCCTCTTCGTCACGGCGTCGGGCCACGGCGCGGTGCCGATCGTTCAACTGGACGGAACGCTTTCCAGGCGGTGTCGCGGTTCGCGGGCACTTGCGACGAAGCTGCGCCAGCCGCCATAGGCCGAGATGTCGGTCGCCGCCGACAGGCCCGCCGTTTCGGCGAGGAATCCCTTCGCCAATGTTCCATCGTCGAGCTCGATCGTGCCGATGCCGAGCGGCGGCGGGATGGCGGCGACGAAGCGGCCGAAGGCGTCGGCACAAAGCCGCCAGACTTCGACCTCGATCGCCATGCCGCCATCGGCGACGCGGATCAGGCCGGGTTTGGGCACCAACTGGCCGGCCAGCGCATAGAGTTTGTAGGCGGCGGCGGTCCTGGTCGCGCGCAGGAACTGCGCGCCGAGTTGGTTGAGCTGGCCGTTGAGCGGCATGCCCGACAGATGCGCGCCGACCACCACCAGGTCGATCATGCCGTCGTTGGTCGGCTGGGCGGCAGGCTGCAAGCCGGGCTGCGGCCAGCCCGTGGCGCCGAGCGGAAGGCCACTCGCCGCATGCAGGTCGCGGGCGAGCATCGCCGTCAGCGCATCGCGTCCGGCCGGCGCCAGCAAGGTGACGCTCATCGGCAGGCCGTCATCACGCCTGCCGGTCGGCACGGCGATGCCGCACATGTCGAGCAGATTGACGAAGTTGGTGTAGGTGCCGAGGCGGCTGTTTGTCTCGACCGGATCGGCGAGCACGGCAGAAGTGGTGTAGTGCGTCGGCGCGGTCGGCACGCAGAACAGATCGACCGAGGCGATGACGGAGGCGAGCTTCGCCTTGTAGGCCTGCAAGGCATAGAGCCCGCGGAAGGCGTCCGCCGCCGACAGGTTCCTGGCACCGCCGATGATTTTGCGCGTCACCGGATGCATGGCTGCTTCGTTAGTCTCCATGAAATCGCGGATGGCCGCATAGCGCTCGGCCACCCAGGCGCCCTCGTAGAGCAGGTTGGCGGTGGCGTAGAAATCGCCGAAGGGGATTTCGACCAGCCGGCAACCGAGCCGCGACAGCATGGCAAGCGCGGCCTCGAAGCCGGCCTGCATCGCCGCGTCGCCGAAGAACTTCAGGTCGGTTTTTGCCGGGATGCCGACGCTCAGCACGGGCGGGCGCATGGCGAGCGGCTGGACGGCGACGTCGCGCGAATAGGGATCGGCAGCGTCGCGCGCAGCAGCGACGGAGAACACCCTATAGGCGTCGTCGACGGTCAGCGCGAACACCGAGACGCAGTCGAGCGTGCGGCAGGCCGGCACGACGCCGGCGGCCGAAAGCGCGCCGACGGTCGGCTTCAGCCCGACGATGTTGTTGAGGCCCGCCGGAATGCGGCCGGAGCCGGCGGTGTCGGTGCCGAGCGCGAAGGAGGCGATGCCGCGCGCCGTCGATACGGCCGATCCGGACGAAGAGCCGCCCGGCACCAGCGCCTCGTCGATGGCGTTGCGCGGGATCGGCCAGGGCGTGCGCACGCCGACGAGGCCGGTGGCGAACTGGTCGAGATTGGTCTTGCCGATGACCAGCGCGCCGGCCGCCTTCAGCCGCGAAACCACGGTGGCGTCCTTTTCGGGCCAATAGGTGTATTCGGCGCAGGCCGCCGTCGTCGGCATGCCGGCGACGTCGATGTTGTCCTTGACGGCGAAAGGAATGCCCCAGAGCGGTTTTGCCACGGGATCAAACGGGCCGAGTGTTTCGGCTGCGGCAAGCAAATCTTCTTTGGGCGCTAGGTGGATGAAGATGCCCGGATCATCAGCCACCCCGATGCGGGCATAGACAGTGTCGATCACCTCCGTGACGCCGGTGCCAGCCCGATAGGTGCTGTGGAGGCGTCCGATGTCGAAGTGGATATCGCTCATTTCGTCTCCCCCAGAATGATCACCGGCAGGTCCCACTGGATCAGCACGACGCAGCCGTCCTTCGTCCACACCGAATGCTCGGTGCCGACCGGGTTCAGGACGACGCTGCCGGTGGGATAGTCGCCGTTCTCGTCGCTCTGGGTGCCTTCCAGCACGACAATGGTCTCCAGCCCGACATGGCGGTGGCGCGGCACGCCGGCGCCGGGCCGGTATTTCAGAATCGCGACAGACGGCTCGACCGGTCCGCCCTTGAGCAGCCAATGCACCGTGATGCCGTCGCGGAAATGTTCGAACGCCAGATCGCGCCAGCCGCCGTCGAGCAGGCCGGCAAAGGCAAGATTAGGCATTGGCAATTCCCTCGAGCACCTGGTCGGTCGTCGCCGTCCAGCCGACGATGGCGCCTTGCGCCCTGATCATGGCGATCGCCGCCGCCTTGAACTCGGGAAAATAGCTCTCCGTCGCGTCTTCGGCGAGCAGGCACTCATAGCCGCGGTCGTTGGCCTCGCGCATTGTCGTCTGCACGCAGACTTCGGTCGTCACCCCGGCAAAGACGAGGTGCTGCGCGCCGAGCCGCTTGAGGTCGTCACCGAAGCTGGTCGCATAGAACGCGCCCTTGCCGGGTTTTTCGATGACGATTTCACCGGGCAGCGGCGCAAGTTCGTCGAGGATCGCCGTGCCCGGCTCGCCGGCGATCAGCACGCGGCCCATTGGGCCGGCATCGCCGATGCGGATCGAAGGATTGCCGCGATCGCGCTTGGCCGGCGGCAGGTCCGAAAGGTCGGGCTTGTGGCACTCCATGGTGTGGATCACCGGCAGGCCGGCGGCGCGAAAGCCCTCGATCAGTCGCTTCACCGTCGGCACGATCGCGGCCACCCGGCTGACGTCGTTGCCGAGGCTGGCGCCGAAGCCGCCGGGCTCAGCAAAATCGCGCTGCATGTCGATGACGACCAGCGCCAGGGTGTTCGGCTTGAAGGCGAATGGAAACGGCTGCGCTGCGATTTCAGCCATCAATGATGTCCCGCCATGTGCTCGCCGATCGTCTGCACGCTCGCCTGCGCGATCGGCGTCTCGTAGACCAGCGCGCCGTCGGACATTACGAGGATGCGGTCGGAGAGTTCGAGCAATTCGTCGAGATCCTCCGAAATCAGAAGGACGGCGGCACCGGCATTGCGCGCCTTCATGATGCGGGCGCGGATCTCGGCCACGGCGGAAAAATCGAGGCCGAAGCAGGGGTTGGAGACGATCAGAAGGTCGACCTCGCCAGTGAGTTCGCGGGCAAGCACGGCGCGCTGCACATTGCCGCCCGACAGCGAGGCGATCGGCGAGGACAGCGATGCGGTCTTGACCTTGAACTGTTCGACCAGGCGGGCGCTGAAGGATCTGATGGCACCGGCATTGATCCAGTTCACCGGCCTGCCGTTGCCGTCGATGTCGAAGGTGCGGAAGGAGATGTTCTCGGCCACCGTCATCTTCGGCGCGCAGGCGTTCTTCAGCGGCTCCTCCGGGATGAGGCGGACATTGAGCGCGCGCGCCTCGGCGCGCGTCGCCGCATAGGCGGTGCCGCGCACCATGACTTCGCCGGCATCGCGCGGGCGCTGCCCGGCCAGCACTTCGAGGAATTCCTTCTGGCCGTTGCCGGAAATGCCGGCGATGCCGACGATCTCGCCGGAGCGCACGCCGAGATCCTCGATGCGGATCGACTTCAGCCCGGTGCGGTCCGGCGCCTTCAATGCTTTCACCTTGAGCACGATCTCGGCGTCGGGCTTCGGTTCGGCGCGGCTGTCGAGCGCGGCGATCGGCTGGTCGCCGATCATCATCGCCGCCATCTGCTTGTGGTCGAGGTCGGCGACGCGGCCGGTGCCGGTCAGCCTGCCCTTGCGCAGCACGCTGACGTCGTCGGCGAAGGCCGTCACCTCATGGAATTTGTGCGAGATCATCAGCACGGTGAGGTTGCCCGCTTTGGTCATGGCGCGCACTAGGCCGAGCACCTCCTGCGCCTCGCCGGGCGTGAGCACCGAGGTCGGCTCGTCCAGCACCAGGAAGGAGCGGCCGAGATAGAGCTGCTTGACGATCTCCAGCTTCTGCTTCTCGCCGGCGGCAAGCTCGGCCACCTTGACGTCGAGCGGCAGCTTGAACGGCATGCGCTCCATGAAGGCGGCGAGGTCGGTGCGCTCCTTGCGCCAGTCGATGACGCCGGGAACCTCTTCACGCGAGATGACCAGGTTCTCGGCGCCGGTCAGCGACGGCACCAGCGTAAAATGCTGGTAGACCATGCCGAGGCCGAGTGCCGAGGCATCCCTGGGGCTGGCAATCGTCGCTTCGCGGCCGTCGACGAGGATGTCGCCGGAGGTCGGGTGGTAAAAGCCCATCATGCATTTGACCAGCGTCGATTTGCCGGCGCCGTTCTCGCCGAGCAGGGCGTGGAAGGAGCCGGCCGGCACCTTGACCGAGACATTGTCGAGCGCCGTGAAGGCGCCGAAGCGCATGGTCATGCCGATGGCCTCGACGCCGACCGCCTTCTTGTGGGTGGTTGCGCTCATCGCGGTGTCCTCACGGCAGCTGGGCCACGAGTGCGGCCGCGTTCGACACCGCGCCGAACACGCCGCCCTGCATCTTGATCATCTTGATGGCGGCCAGATGGTTGCCGTAGTCGGTGGCGCCGCAGCAATCCTCCAGCATCACGCATTCGAAGCCGCGGTCGTTGGCCTCGCGCATGGTGGTGTGGACGCAGACATCGGTGGTGATGCCGGTCAGAACGATGTTGCCGATGCCGCGCTGGTTGAGGATCAGCTCCAGGTCGGTGGCGCAGAACGAGCCCTTGCCCGGCTTGTCGATGATCGGCTCGCCCTCGGCCGGATAGAGGTCGGGGATGATGTCCCAGCCCGGCTCGCCGCGCACCAGGATGCGCCCGCAGGGGCCGGGATCGCCGATGCCGGCATTGATGCGGCGCGAGCGCCAGCGCTTGTTGGCCGGCAGGTCGGCGAGGTCGGGCCGGTGGCCTTCGCGGGTGTGGATGATGGTGTAGCCTTTGGCGCGCATCGCCGACAGAACCGACTTGATCGGCTCGATCGGGGCGCGGACCAGCGACAGGTCGTAGCCCATGTGGTCGACATAGCCGCCCGGCCCGCAGAAATCGGTCTGCATGTCGATGATGATCAGCGCCGTGTTGTCGGGGCTCAGATCGCCATTGTAGGGCCATGGATAGGGATCGGCGTCGATGTAGCGCTGGGTGATTCCGGCTCTGGCGTTCACGGCAAAACCTCCGGTCTCATTTGGTGATCGACAGTTCGCCCGGCGCGCCGGCGAGCGAGCGGCTCGGCGACGAGGTGGCGATCATGATGACGAGGGTGAGGATGTAAGGCGCGGCATAGAAGAGGTAGTAGCCTTGCGTGACGCCGACCGACTGCAGCGCCGGCCCGAGCGCGCCGGCGCCGCCGAATAGAAGGGCCGCGGCAAAGCAGCCGAGCGGGTTCCAGCGCGCGAAGATGACCAGCGCCACCGCCATCAGCCCTTGCCCCGAGGAGATGCCTTCGGTCCAGCTGCCGGGATAGTAGAGCGACAGATAGGCGCCGCCGATGCCGGCCAGCGCGCCGCCGACGCCGGTGGCGGTAAGGCGCACCGTGTTCGGGTTGAGGCCCATGGCGCGCGCCGCGTCGGAACTGTCGCCGACGACGCGCAGGATCAGGCCGGCGCGGGTGTTACGGAAGGCCCACCACAGGAACACTGCCAGTGCGGCGCCGATCAGGAACAGCACGTTGACGTCGAGGGCGGCCTGCACCTGCGGAATGTCCGACCAGGCGCCGAAGGGAATGGCCGGCAGGTCGGGTGCCGAGGGCTGGATGAAGGGCTTGCCGAAGAAGAAGGCCAGGCCCGAGCCGAACAGCATCAGGGCGATGCCGATGGCGATGTCGTTGACCTTTGGAAACTTGCAGATCCAGCCATGGAACAGGCCGAAGCAGAGACCGGCGAAGGCGGCGGCGATGAGGCCGAGCCAGGGCGAACCGGTCATCACCGCGACCGCATAGGCGCTCATGGCGCCGAACACCAGCGTGCCTTCGAGGCCAAGGTTGATGCGGCCGGAGCGCTCGGTGATGGCTTCGCCGAGCGAGACGAAGATGAAGGGCGTCGAGACGCGGATGGCGCCGCCGAGGATGGCGAGCGGCACGCCCCAGAGGCCGATCCCGGTGGCGTCCATCAGTTGCTCCTTTGCCACAGATCGGGATTGAAGGCCTTGAAGCGGCCGTAGACGGTCTCGCTGAACAGGATGACGATGAACAGCATGCCCTGCAGCACCAGAACGGTGGCGTCGGGAAGGTCCATGCGGCGCTGGATCAGTCCGCCGGACGCATCGATGCCGCCGAGCAGGAAGGCGACCGGGACGATGGCCAGCGGATTGTGGCGGGCAAGGAAGGCGACGAGGATGCCGGTATAGCCATAGCCGGCGGCGAGCGAGGCGTTGGCGCTGCCCTGCACGGCCGCGACCTCCAGCATTCCGGCGAGACCGGCGAAGGCGCCGGCCAGGCCGGTAAAGCCGACGATCAGCGAGCCGACGGCCAACCCCTGCACCTGGGCCGCCCGGACATTGCCGCCGGCGATGCGGGCGGCAAAGCCCCAGCGGGTCTTTTCGATCAGCACCCAGGACAGCACGCAGGCGACGACGCCGACGGCAAGGCCCCAATGCACCTCCATGCCCGGCATGTTGCCGATGCGGTAAATGTCGGCCAGCGGCTGGGTCGAGGGCTTGTTGAGCGAGGCCGGGTCGCGCAGCGGCCCTTCGACCAACTGGTTCATCAGGGCGATGGCGATATAGGCCATCAGCAGGCTGGAGATGGTCTCGTTGACGGCGCGGTAATGGCGGAGCGCGCCGACGGCACCGATCCAGATGCCGCCGGCGGCCATGCCCGCCACGCCCATGACGAGAATGACGATGAAGGAAGGGGCACCGCTGAGCGCGGTGCCGGCTGCCGCAGCGGCGACGCCGCCGAGCACGATGGCGCCCTCGCCGCCGATGACGACGAGGCCGAGCCGGGCCGGCAGCGCCACGCAGAGCGCCGCCAGCAGCAAGGGAGCGGCGCGCGACAGCGAGTTCTGGATCGAGAACCACGAGCCGAAGCCGCCGCGCCACGTCGTTTCATAGAGCTGGACCGGCGACTTGCCGACAGCCAGGATGAACAGGCTGAACAGCACCATGCCGACGATCAGCGCCGCGATCGGAATGACGAAGGCTTCCGCCCGCCGGGCGATCCATTCGAGCGCCGCCGGATAGCCCCTGGCACCGAACGTCGCTGGTACGCCTGCCACCGTTTCTGTCATGTTGCCGCCTCCGTCCGGTTCAGGCGGTCGAGCCGACGACGCCCTCGACGAGATAATCCATGCTTTCGAGCTCGATGGCGGTCTCGGCGAAGGCCTGGCCTTCGGTCGCGACGACGCCGCCCTTGTTGCTCTTCAGCGGTCCCTTGATGACGGAGAAGCCGCCCTTCATCATTTCGGCCAGCGTGGCGTCGAACTGCTTGCGCGCCGGCTCACTGACGGCGGGGCCGAGCGGGCTCATCTTGACGAAGCCGTCGGCCAGTCCGCCGCGGGTGAAGTTGGGCAGCGGCTTGCCGGCGATGAGATCGTCGACGAACATCTTGTAGACCTTGGCCCAGTTCCATTCGGCGCCGGTCAGGTATTTCTCAGGCGCCAGCGGGCTCTGGTTGGCGTGGTAGCCGCAGACAAAGGCGCCGCGGCCGGCGGCGGTCTCGACGACCACCTTGGGGCTGTCGACATGGCAGGTGACGACATCGATGCCCTGGTCGACCAGCGCGTTGGTGGCTTCCGCCTCCTTCACCGCCAGCGACCACTCGCCGGTGAAGATCACCTGGCAGGTGATGGTCGGGTCGACCGAGCGCGCGCCAAGCAGGAAGGAGTTGATGTTGAGGAGCACCTGCGGGATCGGCTTGGCGGCGACGAAGCCGAGCTTCTTCGACTTCGAGGTGTGGCCGGCAACGACGCCGTTCAGGTACTGGCCCATGCCGATATAGCCGAAATAGGAGCCGGCATTCATCGGATGCTTGTCCTTGTTCCACATGCCGCCGCAATGGCGGAACTGGACGTCGGGGAATTTCGCGCACATGGCCAGCATATGCGGGTCGAAATAGCCGAAGGAGGTCGGGAAGATCAGCGAGGCGCCGTCGAGGTTGATCATCGATTCCATGGTCTTCTGGACGTCGACCGTCTCGGGGACGTTCTCTTCCTCGACGATGGAGATGCCCTCGACGCCCTTCAGTGCGGCGGCACCCTCGGCATGCGCCTGGTTGTAGCCATAGTCGTCCTTCGGCCCGACATAGATGAAGCCGACGGTGGCGGCGGCGGCGAACGCCCTGCCGATCGGAAAGGATGCCGAAGCCAGCCCAAGTGCGGCTCCGGCGGCGGAGGTCTTG
Organism: Mesorhizobium monacense; assembly: GCF_056781675.1. Taxonomy (NCBI): domain Bacteria; kingdom Pseudomonadati; phylum Pseudomonadota; class Alphaproteobacteria; order Hyphomicrobiales; family Phyllobacteriaceae; genus Mesorhizobium; species Mesorhizobium monacense. The sequence continues at coordinate 93,105 of NZ_CM165567.1, forward strand.
AGCAACTGGCGGCGGCTAAGCATGAATCTGTCGGTCATCTCTTATGCTCCCCTGTAGGACCCTTTCCGGGTCGGTTAACGCCTTCTCAGGAAAGTGCATGCAATCACTGTGCCAGTTCCAAAGCGATAATTTATGCAATAAAATCAGTGAGAGGTGCATGATCTCATGCACAAGCGAGAGGCAATTGCATGCACTTTTTGCCTTGGAAATGGTCAGTTTGACATGGAGATTAAAATTGAGGCATAGAGTGGAGGAGCCGAGTCGAAACAGGCCCTCGAGTTTGCAAAAGGACTGGCCGCAAAAAGACTGGACGGAGGAGACGTGTCGGGAAAGCGCAGCTTGATCAGGTCGGGCACGACCGTTGATCAGATGGTGAGGGCGATCAGCGACCGCATCGTCACCGGCTTCCTGCGCCCGGGCGAAAAGCTCGACGAAACCTCGCTCGCCGCGCGCTTCGATGTCTCACGCACGCCCGTCAGGGAGGCGCTCGGCCAGTTGAGCGCCATAGGGCTGGTCGAGCGACGGCCCAACCGGGGCGCCATCGTCGCCGTGGTGACGCAGGAGCATCTCGCCTCGATGTTCGAGAGCATGGCCGAACTGGAGGCGATCTGCGCCCGCTTCTCGGCCGAGCGCATGACCAGCGGCGAGCGCCGCTCGCTCGAGATCGAGCATCAGGCTTCGGCACGGCTGGTGCAACTGGGCGCCGAAGAGGACTACGAGTATTTCAATACCGAGTTCCACACCCGGCTCTATCGTGGCGCTCACAACACCCATGTCTATGAGATGACCACCATGACGCGCAGCCGGCTGGCACCGTTTCGGCGCGCCCAATTCATGCTGCCGGGGCGGCTCGCCAAATCCTGGCAGGAGCACGACGCCATCGTCACCGCGATCATGCGTGGCGACGGCAATGCCGCTGGCAAGGCCGCCAAGGATCACGTCTCCATCGTCAGCGAGGCCAGCGCCGTTTTTGCCACGGTCGAACCTCTCAGCCCGGAGGTGAGCCGATCTGCGCGTCGATGATTTCGACGAAGCGCGCGAACAGGCCGGCCTGCGACTTGATCTTGAGTTTGCGGTAGATGTTGCGCCGATGGACCTTGACGGTTCCCGGCACGATCCGCAGTGCCCTGGCGATCGATTCCGTGGAGTGGCCCTGAAGCACCAGGTCGACGACCTGCTTTTCGCGTGAGGTCAGCGACAGGCTTTGCCAGATATGCGCGCGATCGAAGTCGCTGGCGACCGCAGCCTGCTCATCGCGCGGGATCGTTGCCGGTTCATCGACCGGCAGGCCCGGCCAGCGCAGCCTGGCGAGGCTGATCACCGCCGGCGCCATGTCGCGCAGCAGCCTGGCGTCGGCAGTTCCGAACGGGCCCGAAGCGCGCAGCCGCATCAGCGAGAGCACGAGCGCATCCTTGCCCGGCAGCGGCACGAAGAAGCCGACCTCCTCGGCAAGCCTGGTCTGGCTGTAATAGGAGCGATAGTACTCGCTGGCATAGAAGCGGTCCGGCGCCAGTTCGCGCATGCGCCAGAAACCTTCCTTGCGCTCGACCGCCGCGTGGTGGAACGGGTCGAGCAGATAAGGCCCTTCCTGGTAGAGCGCGACGAAGACGTGGCTCTCGGCAGGCGAGAACGTCTCGAACAGCAGCGGCGGGCGCGAAGCACCGCGATAGCCGAAGACGACACAGTGGTCGAAGCCGACATGGCCGCGCAGCCAGTCGACCATGGCCTTGCCGAAATGGTCGCCGACCGTCTCGCGCGTCGCCGCGACGGCGGCGGCAAGCCCATTGTACTCATCGCTGCGGGAGACGCCCAATCCATACCCCTCCAAACGATAAAATAGGTTAAATATACCACCAGCGAGGTATATACTAGCTGCCATTGGCTCTGGTAGCGTTTCGAAATTGTCCAGTCGCTGGAGCTCGCAGCCTTGACCGCAGTGCCCGACATCGAGTTTCGCGGCGTCACAAAGCGCTATGGCAGCGTGACTGCGGTCAGCGGCATCGACCTCGCCATCCCGCCGTCGGCTTTTGTCGCTTTGCTGGGTCCCTCCGGCTGCGGCAAGACAACCTGCCTGCGCATGATCGGCGGTTTCGAACAGCCCAGCGAAGGCCAGGTGTTCATCCGTGGCAGCGACATGGCCGGCACGCCACCCTATCGGCGGCCGGTGAACATGGTGTTCCAGCAGTACGCGCTGTTTCCGCATCTCGATGTCGAGGACAACATCGCTTACGGGCTGCGCCAGGCAAGGCCGCGGCTGTCGGCCCGCGAGATCTCCTCAAGGGCAGGCGAGGCGCTGGCCATGGTGCGGCTGGCCGGCTATGGCCGCCGCAAGATCCACGAGCTTTCCGGCGGCCAACAACAGCGCGTTGCGCTGGCCCGCGCGCTGGTCAACAAGCCGGCGGTGCTTTTGCTCGACGAGCCGCTGGCGGCGCTCGACAAGAAGCTGCGCACCGACATGCAGATCGAGCTGCAGAACCTGCAGCGCGAAATCGGCATCACCTTCGTTCTTGTCACCCACGACCAGGAGGAGGCTCTGTCGATGAGCGATTTCGTCTGCGTCATGAATGGCGGACGCATCGTCCAGCTTGGCCAGCCGAGCGAGATCTACGACGAACCGGCCAACCTCTTCGTCGCGGACTTCGTCGGCAAGACCAATCTCCTAACTGGCAAGGTCGCCGGGCACTCCGGTGAACTGGTCGACGTGGCGCTTGCCGACGGCACGGTGATTGCCGCGCGCAAGCGGGTGCCGCTCCGCCGGGGCGAGACCGTGTCGGTCTGCCTGCGCCCGGAATCGCTCAGCCTCGGCGCGCCGGGAAGCGGCCGGCTGACCGGCATCGTCCGCAACCGCATCTTCCTTGGCTCGACGGCGGAATATGCGATCGAGGTCCAGGGCATCGGATCACTGCTCGCCAAGGCCGACCATCTGATCGGCCAGGGCAATCTCTTCAAGCCGGGCGAACCCGTCGCCATCGGCTTTGCCGCCAGAACGCCGCTGGCGTTTCCGGACCCCAAGAACAACGGGACCAACCAGAGGGAAAACCAACATGTCGAAATCCTATCGTGACGGACTGCCGATAAGCCCGGAGAAATTCGTCGATCAACTGATGCGCCTGAAGCGCGGCTCGATCGGCCGGCGCGAATTCCTCGGCCTCACCGGCCTTGGCGTTGCAACGGCGGTAATGGCGCGCGAACTTGGCATCATGCCGACGCCGGCATACGCCGCGGAAAATCTCGGCGACCGCATGTCGATCGCCACCTGGCCCAACTATCACGACCCGGCGACCTTCGAGAGCTTCAAGGCCGAGACAGGCGTCGCGGTCGAAGTCAACGTCTTTGGCTCGAACGAGGAGATGCTGGCCAAGCTGCAGGCCGGCGCTTCCGGCTGGAGCCTGTTCGTGCCGACCAACTACACGATCTCGACCTACAAGAAGCTCGGCATCATCGAAGCGCTCGACATGGCCAAGCTGGCGAATTTCGACGGCACGCAGGAAGACCCGCGCTTCACCTCGGAAGGCACGATCGACGGCGTAACCTATGCGGTGCCGAAGAACTGGGGCACCACTGGTTTTTCCGTCAACACCAAGAAGCTGACCAAGCCGATGACCAGCTGGAAGGAGTTTTGGGACACCGCCATGGCGGAAGGCGACGGCCGTACCATGGTGCACGACTACCAGCTCACCACGATCGGCAATGCGCTGAAATATTACGGCTACTCGTTCAACTCGCTGAAGCCGGACGAACTGGCCAAGGCCGAAGAGTTGCTGCTGAAGGTCAAGCCGCATCTGTTTGCGGTGTCGAGCGACTACCAGCCTTCGATGCGCGCCGGCGATGCCTGGATGACGATGTGCTGGACCAATGACGGAGCGCAGCTCAATCGCGATATTCCCGAGATCGCCTATGTGCTGGGCAAGGAAGGCGGCGAGGTCTGGACCGACTTCTACGCCATCCCGAAGGATGCGCCGAACAAGCCCGCCGGCTACGCGCTGCTCAACTATCTGATGAACCCGAAGGTCGCGGTGAAGGAGCACCTGACCAACGGCGCGCCGTCGACCGATGCGCGGGTCAACGCGCTGCTGCCGAAGGAGGTGCTGGACAATCCGATCCTCTACCCGGCGGCTGAGCTGTTGAAGCCGCTGGAGTTCGGCGCCGCCGCGACACTGACCGATCCTGGCCGCGCCGAATTGATGGCGCGCTTCAAGTCGGCTTGAGCGAGACCGGCCACAAACCCGATCCAGACAATGCGACCGGCGGGCAAATGTCCGCCGGCCCCGAAGCGGTTTTTTCGATGCGCGGCAATCATCTTCGCAAGAATCTCCTGACCGCGCTGCTGCTCGCTCCCGCGGCGATGTGGCTGGTGGTGTTCCTGGTGCTGCCATTCGTCGCCATCGCCATCTTCAGCGTCGGCGAGCGGGCGCCGGAAGGCGGCTACCAGGCCGCTTTCACGCTGGCGCAATATGCCAATCTGCCGGCGCGGGCGACCGCCTTCTGGAACACGATGGTGCTGGCGCCCGTCGGCGCGCTCGCCTGTCTGCTCGTGGCCTATCCGGTCGCCTATTACCTCGCCTTGAAGGCGCCGGAGCGGTGGCGGCTGATTCTGCTGGCGCTGGTCGTCATCCCGTTCTGGACCAGCCTTCTGATGCGCACCTATGCCTGGATGTATGTGCTTGGCGGACGCGGCATTCCGGCGCTTCTCGCCCTTGTCGGCATCGAGGATGTCAGGCTGATCAATACGCCGGGCGCCGTGCTGCTCGGCATCGTCTATGGCTATCTGCCGCTGATGATCCTGCCGATCTATGTCAGCCTCGAACGGCTCGACCGCCGGCTGCTTGAGGCTTCCGCCGATCTGGGTGCTGCGCCGCTCTCGACATTCCTCGGCGTGACGCTGCGCCTGTCGCTGCCCGGCGTGATGACAGGCTTCTCGCTGGTGATGATCCTGCTGCTCGGTGAATACCTGATCCCGACGCTGCTTGGCGGCGGCAAGGTGTTCTTCATCGGCAACGCGCTGGTCGACCTGTTCCTGCAGTCGCGCAACTGGCCGTTCGGATCGGCGATCGCCATCACCCTGGTCCTGGTCTCGGTGGTGGTGCTGATCGCCGCCAACCGCATCTCGACCCGGCTTTCGGGCGCGCGCAGAGTGGATCTGATCTGATGCGCGCCTTCGTCGTAGCGGTCTTTGCCTTCCTCTATCTGCCGATCGCGCTGGTGGTGCTGTTCTCGTTCAACGCCGGCCACCATGCCAGCGAGTTCACCGGCTTCTCGGTGCAGTGGTACGGCAAGGCGCTGTCGAACCCGTTCCTGGTCGAAGCGCTGAAGAACAGCCTGTTCATCGCCACCACCAGCGCCTTGCTGGCAGCGCTGTGCGGCACGGCGGCCGCGCTTGGCCTGCAACGGGTCGCCGCGCGCACGCGCGCCGTCTTCGACGCGCTGCTGGGTGCGGCGATCGTCGTGCCAGGTGTCGTCATCGGCATCTCGACGCTGGTGGCGCTCGTCCAGCTGTTCGGGGTCCTCAATCCGTTCCTTGCCGAGCTGTGGCCAAACGACCAACCGCCACGCCTGGCGCTTGGCTACGGCTCGATCATCGCTGCGCACGGCCTGTTTTCGATGGCGCTGGTGGCAATGATCGTCGGCACGCGGCTCGGCAGCCTCGACCGCAACCTGGTTGAGGCATCGAGCGATCTCTATGCCACGCCGCTGACGACGTTCCGCTCGATCGTGCTGCCGCAGATCATGCCGGCGGTGATTGCAGGTTTCCTGCTCGCCTTCACCTTCTCCTTCGACGATTTCATCGTCGCCTTCTTCGTCGCGGGCGCGCAGACGACATTGCCGATCTATGTCTTCGCGTCGATCCGGCGCGGAGTGACGCCGGAAATCAACGCCATCGCGACGATCGTGCTCGTCGCCTCGGTCCTGCTCGTGGTGCTTGCCCAATGGCAATTGCGTCGAAGAAATCACTGAAAGACGGATCATGATTCTGAGAGATCGCATCGCCGTGGTGACGGGCGCCGGGTCGGGCATCGGGCGCGCCGGCGCCATGATCATGGCCAGGGAAGGGGCGCTGGTGGTGATCGCCGATCGGGACAAGGTCGCCGGCGAAGCAACAGCCCACGCCATCCGCGCCGCCGGCGGCCGGGCCGAGGCCGTGGCGACCGACGTCGGCGAGGATGCGGCGGTGGCGCAACTGATCACAGGCGCGCTGGACAGGCATGATCGGATCGACATCCTGCACAACCATGCCGGCATCCAGGTCGGCGGCACGCTGACCGAGGTCGGCACCGAAGGCATGGATGCGTCGTGGCGGATCAATGTGCGGGCACAGTTTCTTGCCGCCAGGACGGTCATGCCGTCTATGATCGCGCAGGGCGGCGGCGTCATCCTCAACACCGCTTCGAATTCCGGCGTGTTCTACGACCGCGAGATGATCGCCTATGCAACGTCGAAGCACGCCGTGGTGGCGATGACCAGGCAGATGTCGCTTGACTATGCAAGGCACAATGTCCGTGTCAACGCGCTCTGCCCGGGCTGGGTCGACACGCCTTTCAACGAGCCGTTCATCGCCCAGATGGGCGGGCGCGAGGCGATCGAGACCTATGTGCGGACCAAGATCCCCATGGGACGTTGGGCGAGCGCGGAAGAGATCGCCGAAGCGATCCTGTTCCTGGTGTCAGATCGTTCGTCCTTCATGACCGGCCAGGCTCTGGTGGTCGATGGCGGCGAAAGCATCGGCTGAGCCGCGCTTCCGCACCGCTCGCCTCACACGTGCTTGCGGCCGCCGGTCTCGCGGAACCAGCTGTCGGGGTAGGGGTACCACCAGCCCTGGATCTCCGGTCTGTGGTCGATGATCACCATCTTCGAGCGGCGGAAGGCGTCGAGCCCCTGGCGGCCGAGTTCACGGCCGAGGCCCGAGGCCTTCCAACCGCCGAAGGGCAATGCGTCATTGTCGATCAGCGGGTTGTTGACCCAGACCATGCCGGCCTCGAGCCGTTCGGCGGCTTCATGTGCCTCGGCGAGGTCGGTGGTGAACACCGAGGCGCCGAGGCCGAAGGGGCTGTCGTTGGCGAGCCGGATCGCCTCGTCGAAATCCTTGACCCGGCAGATCGCGGCGACCGGCCCGAAACACTCCTCGCGCACGATCGCCATGTCCGGGGTGACGCCGGTCAGGATCGTCGGCTCGTAGAACCAGCCGACGTTGTGCGCCGGCGGAATGCGTCCGCCGGTGACCGCCTTCGCGCCATGCGCAATGGCATCGTCGACCAGCCGCATGATCTTGGCCCGTGCGGCCTCGCTGACCAGCGGGCCGATCTCGGTCTTGTCCAGCCCGTTGCCAATGCGCAGCCCGCGCGTCTTTTCGGCGAAGAGCTCGACGAAGCGGTCATGCACGGCGTCGACGACGAAGAAGCGCTCGGCCGAGGTGCAAACCTGGCCGGTGAGATGGAAGGCGGCGGTGACGCTGCCGGCGGCGGCTACCTCCAGCGGCGCGTGCTCGCTGATGATCAACGGATCGCTGCCGCCGGCCTCGATGACGCAGGGCTTCATGCGCTCGGCGCAGGCTACCGCGACGGCCTTGCCGGCGGCGACCGAGCCGGTGAAGGCGACGGCATGCGTGCGGTCGGACGCGATCAGCGCCTGTGCGGTGGCGGCACCGCCGGGCAGGCAGGAGACGAGGCCCTCGGGCAGCGAACGGAACACGGTCATGTAGTCGAGCGTCGACAGCGTTGTCGCCTCGGCCGGCTTGATGACGCAGGCGTTGCCGGCGGCAAGCGAAGCAGCGACGGTCCAGCACATCAGGAGGATCGGAAAATTGTAGGGCATGATGTGGACGGAGACGCCGTAAGGCTCGTAGCGTGCATATTGGAACGAGCCGGCTTGCGTCGTGCCGGCGACCTTGCCGGCCTCGTCGCGCGCCATCTCGGCATAGTAGCGGAAGATCGGCGCGCAATTGGCGATCTCGCCGATGGCTTCGGGATAGGGCTTGCCCATCTCGCGCACCATCAGCTCGGCGCAGCGAGTAAAATCCGCCGCCTCGATGGCGTTGGCGACGGCATGCAGATGCCTGGCGCGGCTCTTGGCGTCGAGTTTTTTCCACGCGGCTTGCGCTTGCGTCGCTGCGCTGAGCGCGGCATCGATCTCGCTGTCGGCCGCGGCAGCGATGGAGCCGACGGCTTCCAGCGTCGCCGGATCGATCACTGGTTTGTTTGCGCAGGCCATCGGCCGGTAATCCGGATTGACGAAGAAAGCCGGCCGGTCAGCGGAGAAATCCATGGTCGTCCTTTCAGGCCCGCTCAGCGGATCATGTAGACTTTCTTGATCGTCTCATGGACGGTGCAGATGCCTTTCCAGTCCTGCGGGAAGAAGGCAGCCGTGTCCGGCTCGATCTCGACCACTTCGCCGGATTCATGCACATAGGTGCAGCGGCCTTCGAGGAAGTGACAGAACTCGTCACGGGTGACGTGGCAGTGCCACTTGCCTGGCGTGCACACCCACAGGCCGCATTCCGAGCGGCCTTCCGGCCCCTTGTAGAGCAGCTTGCCCGAAGTGCGGGATTGGCCTTCGATCATGGTGGGGATGACGCCCCAGTCGACGAGGTCGGTGATGGCGAGCGGGGATTGCATGATCGGCGTTGTCATTTCGATTGTCCTTGAAAATGCTTCGGTGCTCACCGGCACATGAAGGCCTTGGTCAGCGTTTCGGTGATGATGGAGGTGCCGGTCCAGCCGGCGGGAAAGAACACCAGCGTGCCGGCCTCGACCGGGATCTGCTCGCCATTGTCGCGAACATAGCTGCCGCGCCCCGACAGGAAATGGCAGAACTCATCGGCAGCGAAGGTGATATTGCGCGTGCCGGGCGTGCATGACCAAAGGCCGCATTCGCTCGACCCATCGGGGTGCTGGAACAGGACCTTGCCTGACGCGCGCGGCGAGCCGGCGATCGGCGACGCGCTTGCGCCCCAGTCGTCCAGTTCGACGGTCGAGACCTTCGGCCAATGCGGTGTCGGCATGTCGTGACGCTCCCCCGTTGCTGTTCAGGCCAGCATGTAGACGTTGCGCATGGTCTCATGCACGGTGCATTCGCCGGTCCAACCGGCCGGGAACATGACCACGGTCCCAGTGGAGACTTCTATCACCTCGCCGACATCCGATCGGTAGGTCGCGCGGCCGGCGACGAAATGGCACAATTCGTCGCGCGGGATGGCCAGCCGCCAGCGGCCCGGCGTGCAGACCCAGATGCCGGATTCCGGCTGATTGTTCGGTCCCTTGTGCACCAGCCTGCCGGTGGAGTGCGAAGCGCCTTCGAGCGCATCAGGCTGCGCGCCCCAGTCGACAAGGTCGCTGCGGGAGGAAGCCTGATAGAGATGCGGCGCTGAGGAGATCACAGTAGCTTCTCCAGCAGTCCTGCCGCTTTCTCGGGGCCGATCTGCGATTGCATCTGCGCCGAGGTTTTCGCCAGCTTCGCCTTCATCACCGGATCGGTCAGGCAGGTCTCGATCTTGGCGAGCAGTTCGGCATCGCTCCAATCGTAGCGCTGCATGCCGAAACCGTGGCCGGTTTCCTCGACCCGGGTGGCATTGTCGTGGCCGTCCCAGACATAGGGCATGATGATGGCCGGCTTGCCGAAATAGAGGCACTCGGTGAATGAGTTGTTGCCGCCATGGTGGATCACGGCATCGACCTGCGGGATGACCGAAGGCTGCGGAAACCAGCTCTCGACGATGACGTTGCCGGGCACGTCCGTGTACTGGTCCTTGTAGCCGCCGACATTGACCAACGCTCGGTAGCGGGTCTTGCTCAGCGTGGCGATGATGCGCTTCAGCAGATCGACATCGCCGGCGCCGAGGCTGCCGAAAGAGACATAGAGCAGCGGTCCGTCATTGTTCTTGGCGAAGCTCGGCACCGTGTACGGCTTTTCCTGCCGCACGCAGCCTTCGAGATACTGGAATCTTGCCGGATCGAGCGGATGACGGCGCTTGAATTTCGCAGCCTCGGGATAAAGCAGCAGGTTGAGATAGGGCGAGGCCTCGAAGAACTGTCCGATTGGATAGGGCGCCTCATTGTTGGCAGCGAGGAAGGCGTTGAAGTCGTCATGGATCGGCTTGATCACCGCGTTGAAATGATCGCGGTAGCGCTGATGCCCGGCATGGTCGTTCTCGCCACAGCCGGAGAGGTGCGGCGGGATGTCCTCGTCCTCGATCTCGTTTTCCGAGCAGGAGATGACGCGCACCCACGGCTTGCCGTACTGCTTGATCGCCGGGAACAGGATGACGTTGTCGACGCAGATGACATCGGGCCTGATCTTTGCAAGGACGCCGGGCAGGTCTTTCTGCGCCCATTTGGCGCTGTCGACGATCGCCGTCCAGCAATCTTTCACATAATTGTCGACCTGGTCGTAGGGCGACTTGCGAAAGTTCGGGATGTGGCCGTTGATGAAGTCCTCCCAGAACTTGGCCATCTGCTCGGGCGGCATCGGTTCGGACAGGTTCACCGGATGCGCCTCGAAACCATAACCTTTGTAGACATCGACGAAGCCGGGGTCCGACAGGAACACCGCCTTGTGGCCGCGCGCCTCGACCGCCTGGGCGATGCCGACGGAATTGAGCGCCGGGCCAAAGGCCGCCTCGGGGAAAAACGCGATCGTCTTCTGCGCCATCAAGCTCTCCTTCAATCAATCTGCGAAAATTCTGACATCGGCGGCGTCCCAGCCGAGTTCGATCGTATCGCCGGACGCGATTGGCCGGCGGTCGGCGGCATCGGCGGTGACGCGCACCAGGAACGGTTTTGGCGACAAGGGCGTGCGGACATGCAGTTGCAAGTCGAGCCCCTGATAGGCCAGCGCCTCGACCGTGCCGGTAGTCCGGTTGGCCGTGTCCGGCGACGGGAACAGCCTGATGCGTTCCGGCCGCACCGCGGCGACGGCGGATGCGCCAGGCGAAAGCGTTACGGGGACCTTGTTTGTGATCCGCGCACCGTTGGCCGCCAGCACGCCATCAGCGGTCGCTTTGCCCGGGACAAAATTCATCACGCCGATGAAGTCGGCGACGAAACGATCCGCCGGATGTTCGTAGACCGCATGCGGCGTGTCGCATTGCAGCAGCCGGCCATCCTTCAGCACCGCCATGCGGTCGGCCATGACCAGCGATTCCTCCTGGTCGTGGGTGACGATGACGAAGGTGATGCCGACCTCGTGCTGCAGGCGCTTCAATTCGAGCTGCATGGCGCCCCGCAGTTTCTTGTCGAGCGCGCCGAGCGGCTCGTCGAGCAACAGCAGCCGCGGCCGCTTGACCAGCGCCCGGGCGAGCGCGACACGCTGCTTCTGGCCGCCCGACAATTGCTCCGGCTTGCGGTCGGCGAAGGGGACCAGCTCGGTCGTCGCCAGGATGGCGTCGACGCGGGTGCGGATTTCGGCCGCCGGCAAACGCTCCATTTCGAGGCCATAGGACACATTGGCCCTGACGCTCATATGCGGAAACAGCGCATAGGACTGGAACATCAGATTGACCGGCCGCTTGTTGGGCGGAGTTCTGGCGATGTCGCGTCCGTCGAGCAGGATGCGCCCGTCATTGGGCGTCTCGAAGCCGGCCAGCATGCGCAACAGCGTGGTCTTGCCGCAGCCGGAGGGACCGAGCAGCGCGAAGAACTCGTTCTCGCGGATGTCGAGCGAAATGCCGTCGACGGCGGTCACCCGGCCGAAATTCTTCGACACCTTGTCGATGGCCAGCAGCGTGCGCGGTTCGCTCATTGGCCAATCACTCCGCGGTTGAGCCGCTGCGACAGGGTCAGCGCGGTGATCGAGACCGCCATGACGATGGTCGCCAGCGCGTTGATCTCGGGCGTGATGCCGAAACGGATCATCGCGTAGATCTGCATCGGCAGCGTGGTCGAGGCGCGCCCGGCGCCGGCAGTGAAGAAGGCGATGATGAACTCGTCGACCGAAAGGGTGAAGGCAAGCAGCGCGCCAGCGATCACTGCCGGCAGGATGACCGGGAGCGTCACGCGCCTGAAGGTGGTGAGCGCGGAGGCGCCAAGGTCGGCCGAGGCTTCGACGATCGACCAATCAAAACTCTTCAGCCGCGCGCGCACCACCGAACAGACGAAGGCGAGATTGAAGACGACATGGGCAAGGATGATGGTGTGCAGGCCCATGGTGAGGTTGAGCATCGAGAAGAACGAGAGTAGTGCGATGGCCAGCACGATGTCGGGGATGATCATCGGCGCGAAGATCAACGCCTCCAGCCCCTTGCCGTACTGCCGGCGCATCTCGACGCCGATCGCCAGCAGCGTGCCGAGTAGCGTGGCGATGACAGTCGAGACCAGCGCCACGATCAGTGTGTTGAGGGCAGCCTGCAGGATCGCCGCATTGCCGGCGAGCGAGGCATACCATTTCAGCGAAAAGCCCGACCATGCCGTCGGCAGCCCGCCTTCGTTGAAGGAAAGCGCCACCAGCACGGCGATCGGGATGTAGAGGAAGGCGAAGACGAGCGACAGCACGAGCCAGAGCGCGCGCCGCGTGCCGGGGGAACGCTCAGCCATTGGCGCCTCCGCTGGCTTCCGCCGCGCGGCCAGCGGCGCGATCGGCGAGCAGCGCCTGCGTCATAAGCACCAGCAGCATGATGGCGATCAGTGCCATGGCGAGTGCGGCGCCAAAGGGCCAGTCATTGGCGGTCAGGAACTGGTCATAGACGAGGTTGCCGATCATCTGGAAACGGCCGCCGCCGAGCAGGGCCGGCGTGACGAAATTGCCGATCGACAGTACGAAGACGAAGACCGCGCCGGCGGCGATGCCGGGCACGGTCAGTGGCAGGATGACCCGGCGAAAGGTGGTCAGGGCCGAGGCGCCGAGGTCGCGCGAGGCTTCGGCGAGCTCCGGGTTGAGCCGCGACAGCGGCGCGTAGCAGGCGAGGATGACGAAGGGCAGGTAGTTGTAGACCAGACCGGCGATGACGGCACCCTCGGTGTAGAGCATCGATGGCGGCTCGCCGGTGTAACCGAACCAGCGCAGCAGCTGGGTGATCAGGCCCTCGCGGTTGAGCAGCACGATCCAGGCATAGGTGCGGATCAGATAGTTCGACCAGAACGGCAGCACGGCAAAGAACAGGAACACCGGCTGCAGCCGGCGGGGGGCGGCCGATATGGCGTAGGCGGCGGCATAGCCGATGATGACGGCGATGAGAGTGGCCGTTCCGGCGATGCGCGCCGAGTTGAGGAAGATGCCGGCATAGAGCGGGTCGAACACCAGCCCGAAATTCTCCAGCGTGAATGTGTATTCGATGCCGCCATAGATGCCGCGCCGGAAGAAGGCGAGCGCCAGCACCAGCGCGCAGGGCACCACCATCAGGGCGGTCAGCCAGGCCAGCGCCGGCGCCATCAGCAGGGAGGAGCGAAGTCTGGTTGGGGACACGATCGCGAACCGCATTCGGCGGCCGACGGCGGATGTCCGCCGTCGGCCGTGATCAGTTTGATGCCGCTACTGTGCGGCTTTGATCTCGCTGACGATCTTCGAATAGTCGCGCTGGGCGTCGCCGACGTCGCGCAACTGCTCGAACTTGACGAGGTCGGCTACCGGCATCGCCATGTTGGGGAATTTGGCCAGGAAATCGGCTGGCAGGCTTTCCATGGCCGGCTTGTTCGGCACCTTGTAGTCGATGTTCTGCGCGGCCCAGGCATGGTTCTTGGCGTCGAGCATGAAGTTGATGAACTGGAAAGCGGCGTCCTTGTTCCCGGAAGCCTTCATCACCACCATCGTGTCGACCCAGAGGTCGGAACCTTCCTTCGGGATGACGTATTTGATCTCGGGCTTCTCGGCGATGCCGTAATTGCACCAGCCGTCCCAGGCCTGCACCATCAGCGCCTCGCCCGATACCAGCTTGGAGTAGAAGGTGGTGTCGTCATAGGCGAGCAAGGTCTTCTTGGCCGAGATCAGCAGGTCCTTCACTTCAGCCATCTTGGCTGGATCGGTCTCGTTGACGGAAAATCCCTTGTTAAGCTGGCCGGCGGCGAGCAGCCAGCGGTCGGTCGCCAGCATGGTGGTCTTGCCCTTGAGGTCGTCGGACGGGGCGAGCAGATCGCTCCAGCTGGTCGGTGCCGTCTTGACCAGATCCGAGCGGTAGCAGAGGCCGGTGGTTCCCCAGGTGTAGGGCACGGAGAAGGCGTTGCCGACATCATGCGGCAGCTTGGTCGCCTCCGGATAAAGGTTGGCGAGGTTGGAGACCTTGGCGTGGTCGATCGGCTCGGTCAGGCCGAGCTTGTTGAGCACCTCGGCGAAGGGCGAGGAGACGAAGACCACATCATAGCCCTTGCCACCGGAGGCGACGAGCTTGCCCATGATCTCCTCATTGGTGGCATGCACGACGACCTCGCCGGAAACGCCGGTCGCGGTCTTGAAGGCGGCCATGGCATCGGGCGCCATGTAGCCGTCCCAGTTGGAGATGACGAGGTCGGCCGCGGCGGCCGGCGCCGACAGCGCCAGCGCAAGGCCAAGCGCGATTGAAGACATTGTGTACGAACGGTGCCGCAAAGCGGTGGCGGTCATGACAGACTCCCATTCCGGTTGATCGTCGAATTCGTTTTGGGATCGGCGTTCGCGGTTCTGCCGCAGCCTCGATCCTGTTCCCCGGTCTTTTTTCTCGCCGATTGCAGTGACAGTACTATTGCAGAAAAAAGTACGTCAATCCATAATTTGACAGATGGCTAGGGAATCTGGCCGATTGCGTTCGCGATCGGCCAACCATGGCGGTCATGTCCGTTCACGAGACTAATCATGCAAGCGGCAGCCAGACGACCTCGCACCAACCATCTCGACCTCGCCCAGCGCATCCTGGATGTCGCCCGGCAGCGCGGTTTCGAGCCCGGCGCGCATCTGCCCGAACAGCAGATTGCCTCGCTCTGCAATGTCTCGCGGACGCCGGTACGGGCGGCGTTGCGCCTGCTCACCGAACAGGGTGTGGTGCGCTGGGAGGCCGCTACCGGCTATCGTCTGGTTGCCGACCTCACCGCGCAAGCCGCCGTTGCCGCGGAATTGCCTGTCACGGCTGAGGACGAACTGGCCGAGGCGATCCTGCGCGACCGTTCGGCGCGGCGGTTGGACCAGACTGTGACCGTCGTCGGCTTGATGCGGCGCTATGAAGCTGAACGCAAGACGGTACTAAAAGCGCTTCAGAGACTGACAGAGGAGAATCTCGTCGATCGCGCGCCGGGTCAATCCTGGCTGTTTCGCCGTGCGCCCGACGATCCGGAGGCACAAGGGGAGAGCTACGAGTTCCGGTTGCTGCTGGAGCCAGCCGCCATTCTGACACCGGGGTTCCGGCTGGATGGAGCTCGCGCGGCAGCACTGCGCCAGGGCATGGAAGCGCTGGCGACGCTACCAGATGCGGCGTTCGACACCAGGGAGTTCCAGCGGCTGGATATCGAGTTCCACGGCATGATCGCCGATGGTTCCGCCAACCGCTTCGTTGCCGACGCGCTGTCGGATCACCTCAGGCTGCGACGGCTGCCGGGAACCTATGCCGGCGTCAACGTCTTCCGGTTGAAGCAGTCGCTGCGCGAACACCTCACCATGCTCGACCATCTGGAGAGCCGGCAGTATGAGGTTGCCGCCGACCTGTTACGCGTGCATCTGAGACTCTCGCGCAGCCAGCGGCCGCAAGCGGCCAGTCGCGGTGCGCCCGCACTGTTCGGTATGATCAGCCGGCCGGATTGACGAGGATCATCTTGACGCGCAAAGCCAGCCCGACCATCGCGCTGTTTCCCGAAGCAAGCTTCGGCGCCGCGCTGAATTGCGTCGGCATCGCGCAGGCGTTGCGAGCCCGTGGCGCGCGGCCGGTATTCATCTGCCATGCCGGTTTTTCCGGCGTCTTTGCCGACTACGGTTTTCAGGAATACCAGCTGCCGACCGACGATCCGCTGAGCGACAGCGAGCGGCAGAGCTACTGGCAGGCTTTCGTACGCCGGCATCTGCCGCATTTCCGGCTGAGCCCGATCGACCAGCTCGAAACCTATGTCGCCCCGACTTGGCAGGCGATCGTCGACACCGCGGTCAATGCCGAAGCGCCGCTGCGCCAATTGCTGGGGCGGCTGAAGCCGGACGCCGTCGTGCTCGACAATGTCATCATGTTTCCTGCGCTGGCTAGCGCCGGCTGCCCCTGGGTGCGCGTCGTCTCCTGCGCCGAGACCGAGTTGCCCGACGCGGAGGTGCCGCCCTATCTCTCCGGCCTTGCCGCCGACGATCCAGGCCGCGAGGCATTCGAGGCGCGCTACCTCTCGGCAGTGGCGCCCGCGCATCAGCGGTTCAACCGGCTGCGCGCCGATGCGGGCCTGGCGCCACTGCCGAAAGGACTGTTCCTGGAGGCGTCGCCCGATCTCAATTTGCTGCTGACGCCGACCATCGTGCGCCGGGAGCGCGCCACGCCGCTCGACCCCGAGCGCTTCATCTATCTCGAAGGCTGCGTGCGCTCGGAAGGGCCGTTCGAGGTGCCGGTCTTCCCGCGCAATGGCGGACCGCTGGTCTATGTCAGCTTTGGCAGCCTGGGCGCCATGGATGTCGGCTTGATCCAGCGTATGCTCGCCGTGTTCGACAGGTTGCCGGCACGGTTCATCGTCAATGTCGGTGGCCTGCGCGAAGCCTATCGCGCGGTGCCCGACAATGTCTATCTCGATGCCTGGTTCCCGCAGCCATCGGTGGTGGCGAAGTCGGACCTGTTCATCCACCATGGCGGCAACAACAGCTTTTGCGAGGCGCTGCGCTTCGGCGTGCCGTCGCTGATCATGCCCTATTGCTGGGACGGGCACGACAATGCGCAACGCGCCGGCGAGACCGGTGTCGGCGATCATATAGGCCGTGACGGCTGGACCGAAGGAGTATTGGAGAGAGCCATTCTCGGCCTGCTGGCCGACGATGCAATGCGCGCCCGCCTGAAGGAGAATGCAGCGCAAATGGCGCTGAAACCCGGAACGGATGCGGCCGCGGAAGCCATACTCTCTCTGATACGGACATGAACCGAAATGCCTGACAATCACTCAACCATCACGTCGCCTTTGAGCGGCACCAACGATCCAAAAAGCTGGCTGGCCGCGCATGCGATTAGCGAAGTCGAGTGCCTGGTGCCCGACTTGAACGGCGTGCTGCGCGGCAAGGCCTTGCCGGCGGCCAAGTTCCTCAAGGCGCTGGAAGACCGCGCGCTCTATCTGCCGAGCAGCGCCTTTCTGGTCAGCATCGACGGGCGCTATTCGGGGTCGATCGATGAGGGTTTCGCTTATCAGGACCCGGACATGCGGATGGTACCGGATGTTTCCACGCTCTGCCTGGCGCCCGGTGCCGGTGCGGGGAAGGCCTATGTGTTTGCCGATGCCTTCCACATGGACGACCGTCCGTGGATGGCCTCGCCGCGTCATGTGCTGCGCGCGGTGCTCGATCTCTATCGCCGACGCGGCTGGCGGGCAGTGGTGGCGCCGGAGCTCGAATTTTACCTCACGGCGCCCAATCCCGATCCTGACCGGCCGCTGACCGCGCCGGTCGGCGGCAATGGCCGCACTGAAACCGTGCAGCACCCATACGACATGGCGGCGCTGGAGGAGTTCGAGCCGGTTATCCGGCGCATCTATGATTACGCCGCGGCGGCCGGATTGCCGCTCGACACGCTGATCCATGAATCCGGCACCGCGCAGCTCGAGATCAATTTCCTGCACGGCGATGCGCTGCCCCTGGCCGACAAGGTGCTGTTGTTCAAAAGGATGACGCGGCAAGCCGCGCAGCAGTGCGGCATGCACGCAACCTTCATGGCCAAGCCGATCGCAGCGCAGGCCGGCAGTTCGATGCATCTGCACATGTCGGTCATCGACGAGGCCGGCAATACACTGTTTGCCAGCGCCGATGATGCCGATACCGAAATGTTCGGCCACTTCATCGGAGGGCTGCAGAAATATGTCCCCGAGATCATGCCGCTGTTTGCGCCGAACGTGAATTCGTATCGACGCATCCGCCCGAACCACAGCGCGCCGGCCAACATCGAGTGGTCGCGCGACAATCGTTCTTGTGGTTTGCGCGTGCCGGCCGGAGGGCGAGCGGCGCGGCGCATAGAAAACCGGCTGCCCGGCGCCGACGCCAATCCCTACCTGGCGATTGCCGGCTCGCTGCTCGCCGGCTATCTCGGCGTCGAGGAGAAGATCGCGCGTTCGGCCGAGGCGTCGGGCAATGCCTACAAGATCAAGAGTACGCTGCCGAAAACCATGGAGGAAGCGCTCGACCGGTTCACCGCATGCGACCCAGTGCGGGGGCTGCTCGGCGAGGACTTCTTCCAGTCCTATCTGCGCGTCAAGAGCGTCGAGCTCGATCTGTTCCAGAGTGTCGTGACGAGCTGGGAACGCGACCACCTGCTGCTCAAGGTGTGATGATGGGGTTCAATTCCGGCCTGGATATCGGCAGATCCTATTATGTCGCCACCGCCAACCCGGCGCCGGATCATCCGGCGCTGCAAGGTGAGGTCGACGCCGACCTGGTGGTCGTCGGCGGCGGCTGCACCGGCCTGTCGGCGGCGCTTCACGCGGCAGAGCGTGGGCTGAAAGTCGTATTGCTCGAAGGCGGCAAGATCGGCTGGGGCGCATCGGGGCGCAATGGCGGCCAGATGATCCCCGGTTTGCGCAAGGGCGCCAAGGGGCTGGTCAAGGCTTTCGGGTCGGAACGGGCGAAAGCGCTGTTCGACCTCGCCTTCGAAGCGCGTGGACTGGTGCTGGACATCATCGAGCGCCATGCCATCGACTGCGATCTCAGGCTGACCGGCCATCTGGTCGGGGCGGTGAACGGTTCCGATCTCAAGGACCTCGAAGAAGAGGCTGAGTGCCTGGCCAGCGTGATGAAGTTTCGTGACGTGGAGATTTTGTCGGCGCCGGAGGCACGCGGCAAGGTCGACACGCCCTATCATGGGGCGATGTACGAGCCGCTTGGCGGCCACATGCATCCGCTGAACTACACGCTCGGTCTTGCCCGAGCTGCGGTCGCGGCCGGCGTCATCATCCACGAGAATTCGGTGGCCGTGCGGCTGGAGCGGGAACCTTCCATCCGGGTCTCGACGGCCAAGGGCTCGGTCCGTGCGAAGCATGTCGTGCTGGCCGGGGATGCGCTGCTGCATGGGCTGGAGCCACGCGTCAATAGCCGCATCATGCCGGTCGGCAACTACATCATCGCCACCGAGCCGCTGGAGGGCAAGCGCAATGTCATCCCGGCCAATGTCGCGGTGTCCGACACCCGCTTCGTCGTCAATTATTACCGGATGTCGGCGGATGGACGGTTGCTGTTCGGCGGCGGCGAGCGCTACACGCCGTCACCGCCGGCCAACATTGCCGGCTTCGTGCGGCCGCATATGGAAAAGACCTTTCCGCAGCTCACCGGTTGCCGCATCGATCACGCCTGGGGCGGGCTGGTCTCGGTGACGACGTCGCGGCTGCCGCATGTCGGGCACTATGGCGAGGTCTATTTCGCGCATGGCTATTCCGGCAAGGGCGTCATCCTGTCGACGCTGTCGGGCAAGCTGCTCGCCGAGGCGATCACCGGCGATTCCTCCCGCCTCGACCTGTTTTCGACGCTGACCCCGCTACCGTTCCCCGGCGGCACGGCGCTGCGCGGGCCGCTCTATGTGCTGGGCATGCTGTGGTACGCGATGCGCGACCGTATCAAGCATTGAAGCTTCGGTTTGGGCCAGCGCGGCAAACGCTGTGCTGGCCACCAATCACACGGCTTATGCAGCATCACGGTTGGTCAGCGCGATGTGGCAGCAGCCGGACCCGTGGCCCGGCGTCCAGGTGACATTATCGAAACGCACGCCGGTAGCCTCGAACAGGCCGCGGTCGAAGGCACCGGCGATGCGGCAGAGCGTGGCGAGTTTTTCCTCGCCGACGCCGGCCTCGGCCCAGGCGTCCTTCAGCGGGCATCGCCTCACCTTGAAGGCAATGCGATGTTCACTGCGTTCGACATCTGTCGGATACATGCGGCCGCCATCCGGGCTGATGGCCAGAAATGCCTCGCCGATCGCTGGTGCGTCGTTGGGGCCGAAATCGGCGAAGGCTGACGCGGCGACTTCCCGGCCGCGCTGTTCGATGGTGCGGATCATGACTGCTTCAGCTCTTTCAGCGCCCAGCTCTGCCGTCAATTCGTCGAGGAAGAGGCGATAGAGGTCGGCCCGGTTGCGGAAAGCGGAGTCGAGCTCGCGCGACAGGTTCTCGGCTCTGGCTGCGGGGTCGGTCATGGTGCTGTGGTCCTGTGTAGTTTCGGCGTCGCCGCCACCAGCGCCTGGCCAATCGCCGATTGCGGAGCATTGATGACGGCGCGGGCATCGCCGCTCTCGGCAATCCGCCCGGCGTCGAGGATGACGATGCGATGGGCAATGGCTCTGACGACGCCGAGATCGTGCGAAATGAACAGATAGGCGATCCGTTCCTCGCGCTGCAGGTCGAGCAGCAATTTGAGGATGTCGCCGCGCACGGAAACGTCGAGCGCCGACACCGCTTCGTCGAGCACGATCAGCGATGGTTTGGTAGCGATGGCGCGGGCAATGGCGACGCGCTGGCGCTGGCCGCCGGAGATTTCGTGGATCGCGCGCGGCGCGAGATCGGCATCCAAGCCGACGCGCTCCAGCAGGGCGGCGATGCGGTGCGGGCGCTCGGCGCGCGATGCGATGCCATGGATGCGCAAGGGTTCGTCGAGCACGCGCGCCACCGTGGCGCGCGGGTTGAAGGCGGCGAGCGGATCCTGGAACACCATCTGCAGGCGGGCACGCCGGGCGCGCAAGGCGGCGCCATTCAGGGCGAGGAAATCCTCGCCCTCGAACTGGATGTTGCCGACGTCGGGTTCGATCAGCCGCAACACCAGCCGCGCGATCGTCGATTTGCCGCTGCCGGAAGGTCCGGCCAGCACCAGCGTCGCTCCGGGTTCGATCGCGAAGGAGACGTCATCGACAGCGGCGATGGTTTTGCCGCCGCGATGGTATCGTTTGGCAAGGCCGGAGACGGTCAACAGCGGACTGCTCATCGCAGCATTCCAGCCTGCCGCAGCAGCGGTTCGGCATCGAGGCCGATATGGGCGTCGAGCAGCGCTCTCGTATAGGCTTGGCGTGGGGCGCTGACGATCTGCGCCGTGGCCCCGAGTTCGACCAGTTCGCCATAACGGAACACGGCGATGTGATCGGCAAGCTCGGCGGCCAGCGCAATGTCGTGGCTGACGAACAGCAGCGTCATGCCGTCCTCGGTCACCAGCTGCCGGATGAGCGATACGATCTCGGCCTGCACGATGGTGTCCAGCGCGCTGGTCGCCTCGTCGGCGATCAGCAGTTTTGGCTCGGCGGCTATGGCGGCGGCGATCGCCACACGCTGCTTCTGGCCGCCGGAGAGCTGGTGCGGATAGGCGTGCATGGCGGCGTTGGGGTCGGGCAGGCGGACGCGTTCGAGCAGGGTTTTTGCCCGCGCGCGCGCCTGCGGCCAGTCGAGGCCGAGATGGGTGTGGGCGACTTCGGCGATCTGCTTGCCGACGGTCATGACGGGATCGAGACTGGCCGAGGGGTCCTGGAAGACGAAGCCGATGTCGCGACCACCGAGGGGGACGAATTTGGGTTCGGAAAAGACGGTTTCGGACCTGGGTCGGCGTGCCTTGGCACCCAAGGTGGGCGGCTGTCGCAAGGACCAGTCGATACGACCGCCGATTCCGGCGGAACCCGGCAACAGTCCTGCGATGGCAAGCGCCAGCGTGCTCTTGCCCGAACCGCTCTCGCCGATGACGGCCAGGCGCTCGCCGGCGGCGATGTCGAGACTGACATTCTTCAGCGCCACCACCTCCGCGCCGTCGCGGCGATAGCGCACCGAGAGATCACGGATCGAGAGCAGCGCCGTCACGACAGGCTCCTCCTTACCGCCGTCGTCTCGACCACGCCTTCGCCGACAAGATAGACGCCGAGCACGGTCAGCACGAGCGCCACGCCCGGAATGATCGACAGGAACGGCGCGGTGCGCAAAACAGTGCGGCCCTCCGCGATCATGCCTCCCCAGGTGACGCGGTTGGGGTCGCCGAGGCCGAGGAACGAAAGCGCAGCCTCCGTCAGGATCGCGCCGGCGACGATCACCGACGACAGCGCCAGCACGGGCGGCAAGGCGTTGGGCAGCACCTCGCGAAAGGCGATCTCCAGCGGGTGCATGCCGACGACGCGGGCGCCGGCGACGAAATCCCGTTCACGGATAGAGAGGACTTCGGCGCGCGCGACACGCGCCGGTCCGGTCCATGCACCGAGTGCGATGGCCGCGACGACCACACCGAGCGAGGGGCCGACGACGCTGACGAAAGCCAGCGCCAGCAGGAAGCCCGGCACGGTCTGAAAAGCGTCGGTGATGCGCATCAGAGCCTCGTCGACGAGGCCGCCAGCGAAGCCGGCCAGCGTGCCGACAATCGCACCTATGACAAGCGCCGCGGCTGCCGCCGCCAGCCCGACCGCCAGCGAGGTGCGGGCGCCGTGGAACAGTTCGGCCAGCACATCGCGGCCGAGCCGGTCGGTGCCGAGCGGCAGCCCCCAGTCCTGGAAAGGCGGCAGCAGCGCCGGGCCTGCGATGGCCTGCGGATCACCGGGAAAGAACAGCGAAGCGGAGAGCGCCATGGCAAACAGCGCCGCCAGGATGATCGCGCCGGCGATCGCCTCCGGCGTGCGCAGGAAACGCCGGAACACGCTCACGCGCCAGCCTCGCTGGCGCCGACGCGCGGATCGAGGAAGGCGTAGGCGACGTCGACGAGAAGGTTGATGACGATGACGAGAACTGCGCTGGTGAGAATAATCCCGAGCAGCAATGGGGTATCCCGCGCGGCCACCGCTTCCTGGGCCAGGCGGCCGAGGCCTGGCACGGCAAAGACGCTTTCGATGACGACGCTGCCGCCCAGCATCTGCGCCGATTGCAGGCCGAGCATGGTGACTAAAGGCAACAGCGCGTTGCGGGCGACATGGGCGAGCACGATGCGGCGGCGCGACAGGCCCCTGGAGCGGGCGGCAAGGACAAAATCCTGCCGCCATGCCTCAGCCATGCCGGCCCGCATCATGCGCAGATAGAGCGCGAGATAGATGAAGCCGAGGGCGGACACCGGCAGGACGAGATGGACGGCGATGTCGGCGGCGCGGGCAAGGCCGGTCTTGTCCGATGCCAGGCTCTCGATGCCGCCAATCGGCAGCCAGCGCAGGTCGACGGCGAAGATGACGATCAGCACCAGCCCGAGCCAGAAGCCGGGCACGGCATAGAGCGCCAGCGAGCCGATGGAGAGGAAGCGGTCGCGAAAGCTGCCAGGTCTGGCGCCGGCATAGATGCCGAGCGCCGATCCGAGGCCGAAGGAGAGCGCGGTGGCGCTGCCCATTAGCAACAGCGTCGTGGGGAGGCGTTCGAGAATAACGTCGCGGATCGGGCGCGAGAAGGTGACTGACTGGCCGAGATCGAGATGCAGCAGCGCCCAGAGATAGGTGGCGAGCCGTGTCAGCTCCGACTGGTCGAGGCCCCAGCGGTGACGCAGCAGTTCGATCATGCCGGCGTCGCCGCCGGTCGAGACGATGTACGCGTCGACCGCATCGCCGGGTGCGGCTTCGAGCAAAAGGAAGGTGCCGATGACGACGATCAGCAGCACGAAGATGCTGCCGACGAGACGGCGGCGCAGGAGGGCGAGGGCGCGGGTCATGGGGACAGGACGCCGTATCGGTCGAGAGAGGTGCTGCGCCTGGGCACCCCCTTCTGTCCGGTAGTACAGAGGGGGGTGTGAAGGAACTCGGCATTTGACCAAGTCTCCACGCCAATTTTGCCGCGAATTTTCATCCGCGCGAGTGTGTCACGATTCCAAATAGGTGTCCGCCCAGTTCGAGACCGCCCAGCGCGGGTTGTTGGCTATATTCCCGACCGTATCCCGCGCGACGCTGATGAAACTCCATTCGGCGACGTTGATCAGCGGCAAGTCGGCCGCCACCTTCTGCTGAAACTCCTTGTAGAGCTCGGTGCGGGCTGAGGTGTCGAGCGTCTCCGACGCCTTGGCGATGAGCGCGTCCAGTTCGTCGTTCTTGTAGCCGCCCTGGTTGGAGAAGGGCACGCCGTCCGGGATGCCGCTCTGCACCAGGATGGTGGTCGAGATCGCCGGATCGCCGCGGAATACCGGCGGGCCGACGGCGAGGTCGAAGGCATGGTCGGTGTAGACGGCCTTGATGTGCGCGGGCGAGTCGTTGTTGACCAGCTCGGCGTCGATGCCGATGGCGGCCAGCGCCTGGCGCAGATAGTCGCCGAACTGCTTGGTCTCGTTGAAATAGGGCGCCGGCAATAGTTTCAGCGAAAAGCGCTTGCCGTCAGCGCCCTTCTTGTAACCGGCCTCGTCGAGCAGAGCGTTGGCCTTGGCGACGTCGAATGCATAGGTCGGCACGTCGGCGGTGTAGAATTGCGGATCGTTCTTCGGCACCGGACCGGTGGCGGTGGCGGCATAGCCGAGGAACACCGTCTTGACGACGAAGTCCTTGTCGATGGCATGCGCGATCGCCTGGCGCACTTTCAGATCGGCCAGTTCCTTGCGGCGATGGTTGATCTCAACGACGAGCTGATAGGTGAGCCCCTCATAGCCCTTGGTGATGACCTTGATGCCAGGCACCTTGGAGATGCGGTCGAGATCGGCCAGTGGCACGGCCGAGAAAACGGCGAGCTGGATCTCTTCGGCTTCGAGTGCCGCCGCCGCCGAGGTGCGGTCCGGCAGCACCTGGTAGACGATCTCGTCGAGCCAGGGCTCGTCCTTGCCCCAGTAGTCGGTGTTCTTCACCAGTCGGTAGTACTGGCCGGCCTTGTATTCGGCGAACTTGAACGGGCCGGTGCCGACCGGCGCATTGTTGGCCGGGTTCTCCTCGATCTTGCCAGTCTCGTAGATGTGCTTCGGCACGACGCTGCTCAGCGCCGGCAGGGCGTTGCGGATCAGTTGGAACGGCGTCGGCTTGGCGAATTTGAAGACGGCGGTGAGATCATCCGGCGTGTCGACGGCGGCGAGATCCTTGAACACGGTGCGGCCGAGATTCTGCAGCGGCTTCCAGATCTGCAGCGCCGAGAAGGCGACGTCGGCCGACGTAAAGGGCTTGCCGTCATGCCATTTGACACCGTCGCGCAGCTTGAAGGTCACCGATAGCCCATCGGCAGCGCCTTCCCACGAGAGCGCCAAGCGCGGCTGCAGCCCATCCTTGCCGTCGAAGGAGGCTTCGGCCAGCGTTTCGACGGCCTTGCTGGAAATGAAGAAGACGCCGTTTGAGGCGACGATTGCCGGGTTGAGGTTGCGCGGCTCGGAATCGGCAGCGACGACCAGCCGTCCGCCCTTTTTCGGCGTCTGCGCCCAGCCGATCACCGGCATGGCGGTGGAGGCGAGCAGGGCCGCCGAACCGGCAAGCACCGTGCGCCTGGAAATGGTGAAACCTGACATGATCGACCTCCGTCCTCTCCGCACCCGGCCGGGTGCGCCAATCCCCTCGACGCCAGCGGGTCCGCGAGCATCCTTGCGGCGGCGATTATGGCCCTTGCGAAGGGTTTCGCCAGAGACGGAATTGGCGCATGCTGCCGTGGCTTTGAAATTTTCGTCCGCTGGACCAGTTGTTAGCCAAGCGGTTCAAGATGCTCATCTGGTATTACCAGATGAGGCGATTGATGCGCGAGAACTCGGCATTGTAAAGTCTGTTGCGATCTCAGCACCATTTCTGGCTGGACCAGCGTGGCGAAAATAGTGCAGATTTGATCGGCAGCCAGATGATCAGCGACCAGCTCAGCCGGCAAGCCGGCCCGACCGGCCGGCACATTCAGGGAGAGAACAATGAACATCGCCCCGGGCAAGAGCGCCATCGGCACCATTCCGTTCGGCCAGGCGAGGCTCGACGGGCTGATGGAGGAAGCCGGCATCGATGTGCTGCTCGCTACCTCCAAGCACAACACGCAGTACCTGCTTGGCGGCTACAAGTTCATCTTCTTCGCCGCCATGGATGCGATCGGCCACAGTCGCTACCTGCCTGTCGTCGTCTACGAGAAGGGCGGGCCGGACCATGCCGCCTATATAGGCAACCGCATGGAAGGCGCCGAGCACCAGAACAACCCGTTCTGGACGCCGACCCTGCATGCCGCCTGCTGGGGCACGCTCGACGCCGCCAACCTCGCGGTCGAGCATGTGCGCAAGATCGGCAAGGCAGGAGCGCGCATCGGCATCGAGCCGGCCTTCCTGCCGTCGGATGCCTATACGCTGATCCGCAAGGCGCTGCCGGACGCAAAGCTCGTCGACGCCACCGACATGCTGGAGCGGATGCGCGCCATCAAGACCGACGCGGAGCTGGAGAAGCTGCGCATCGCCTCCGAACTGATCACCGATTCCATGCTGGCAACGATTGGCTGGGCGCATGAGGGCACGACCAAGACCGAGATCATCGAGCAGTTGCGGCGCGAGGAGACCAATCGTGGCGCACATTTCGAATATTGCCTGCTGACGCTGGGCTCCAGCCACAACCGGGCTGCCTCACCGCAGGCGTGGAAAAGGGGCGAGGTGCTGTCGATCGATTCCGGCGGCAACTATCACGGCTATATAGGAGACCTCTGCCGCATGGGCATACTGGGCGAGGCGGATGCGGAACTCGAGGATCTGCTGGCCGAGGTCGAGACGGTGCAGCAGGCGGCCTTCTCCAAGGTCAAGGCAGGCACGCTCGGTGGCGACATGATTTCCCACGCGGAAGGCGTGCTGAAGGCCTCGAAGGTTGCGCCCTACACCGATTTCTTCGCCCACGGCATGGGACTGATCACGCATGAGGCGCCGTTCCTGATGACCAACCATCCGGTGACCTATGAAGGCACCTATGCCGTCAAGCCGCTGGAAAAGAACATGGTCCTGTCGGTCGAGACGACGATGCTTCACCCGACGCGTGGCTTCATCAAGCTGGAGGATACGCTGGCAGTCACCGATACCGGCTATGTGATGTTCGGTGACCGGGGTCGGGGGTGGAATAGAGGTGGGGTGGCCTAGGGCGCTGGCAATGGAACCCGAATTGCCCAGGCAAGTCTTTCTCGACGGGTGCCAGCAGATTTCTATGCGGCTCGAACCGATCGGGTTCCGTTTTGCGAAAAGCGGTCCTCATGCAAGCCGCCGAGCCGGCGACTGGACATTCAAAATCTCCTTTCAGTCAAACTATCTGAATGTCGGCGGCGAGTATGTCGAACTCGTCGTGCATGCGTCAGTCTACAGCAGGGCAATAAAAGAGTGGGACGAGCACAGCGCTTGGCCCGCCAGTGCTAGCGATTGGGTCGCCGGCGGACAGCTTGGCAATTTGCGAAGCCCGCATCAATGGCGGACATGGAACATCGCAGACCCGCTTGCGCGTCAGGCTGAAATTGCGAACATCGTTGCGAACATTCAAACGACTGTCCTGCCGCTCTTCGAACGGTTTGGTGCCCCAGGCAAACTAGCTAAACAGGTCGCGTATTCTGAAGTTCCAGGCTTCATGTTCCCTGAAAATGCAGTTCGATTTGTACTCTGGCAGCTGGGGCGCGAAGAAGCCGAACAGTGTTTGCGCTTTTGGGTGCAGCATTTCGACGATTGGGAGGGATTTCGCCACGACTGCGACGCCCTTGTTCCCCCTCACCGTATGAGTGGCGATACAGGCGTTCAACGCTTGGCGAAAGTCGCTCGCGCGATGAAGATCGGGCTGGATCTTTGATCGCCAGACGTTACGTCACCCCGATGGGATCAGCCTGAAATCCGGCAACTCCCGCAATGCCAGTTCCGGTCCGGCCGGCGAATAGACGACAAAAAGCTGCATCGGACCGTCGCCGGTGTTCAACGTCGAATGGAAGCGGCTTTCCGGCACGTAGATGGTGCAGCCGGGGCCGACTTTCGCGACGACCGGATTGCCCTGCTCGTCCTCGACCATCTGCTCGCCATGGCCCGAGATGACGAAGATGATTTCTTCCGCGCCCGGATGATTGTGGCGGGTGTGGCCCTTGCCGGACGGCAGGTCGACGACGCCGCCGGAAAAGCGCTCCGCGCCGTTCACTTCCGGAGCGACCGTCAATGCCAGCCTGCCCCAGTCGAAGCCGAAGGCGCTGACGTCCTTCGGGTATACGAACACCTTGCTCTTGTCGGCCATCGTTTCATCCCTTCTTTTTCTTCGCGATAGTTTTCGAGCCGCCAAGCGCGACGGCCTTGAAATCCGCGGTCTGTTTGGCGATCGCGGCTTCCGCTGGCAGCCGCTCCATCGAGCTGGCGCCGTAGAAGCCGTGCAGGCCCTCACAGCGTTCCAGAATGTAACGGGCGTCGTCCGGCATCGAAATCGGCCCGCCATGGCAAAGCAGGATGACATCCTTGCGCACCGATCGCGCGGCGTCGGCGATGGCGTCGATCTCCTTCACGCAATCGTCGAGTGACTTGGCCGACGTCGCACCGATCGAACCGCCCGTCGTCACGCCCATATGGGCGACGACGATGTCGGCGCCGGCCTTGGTCATGGCGCGCGCCTCGTCCGGGTTGAAGACATAGGGCGTGGTCAAGAGGTCGAGCTGGCGCGCCTCGGCGATCATGTCGACCTCGAGCCCGAAGCCCATGCCGGTCTCCTCGAAGCTTTGCCGCATCTGGCCGTCGAACAGGCCGATGGTGGGAAAGTTCTGAACGCCGGAAAAGCCCATCGTCTTCAGCTCGGTCAGGAACAGCGGCATGATGACGAAAGGATCGGTGCCGTTGACGCCGGCCAGCACCGGCGTCTTCTTCACCACCGGCAGCACCTCATAGGCCATCTCCTTGACGATCTCGTTGGCATTGCCATAGGCGAGCAGGCCGGCGGCCGAGCCGCGCCCGGCCATGCGGTAACGGCCGGAATTGTAGATGATGATGAGGTCGATGCCGCCGGCCTCCTCGGCCTTTGCCGACAGGCCGGTGCCGGCGCCGCCGCCGACGATCGGCACGCCGTCGGCGATCATCCTGCGGAATTTTTCCAGGATTTTCTTGCGCGGAATGGCGGCCATGCTTGTCAGGTCTCACTTGCTGGCGATGTCGAGGAAGGCAGCGGTTGCGGCCCTGGCGAATTCCGGATCGTTGATGTGCAGCGGCAGGCGGGTCACGCGCCGCGTCGGGGTCGGATTGATCGTGCGTTCGATGGCTTCGAACAGCGCGGCGTCGGCTGCGGGATCGAAAAAGGCGCCGCCTTCGATGTCGAGCGCCGAGACGCCCTTTTCGGGGATCAGGAAATGGACCGGACCCTGGCAGCGGCTCAATCTTCCGCCGATCCATTCGCCGATCTGGCGACATTCGTCCGCTGTCGTGCGCATCAGCGTCACATTGGAATTGTGCTCGTAGAACAACCGTCCGCGATAGCGTTCGGGAATGGTTGGCGGCGCCCAGAAATTCACCATGTCGAGCGCCCCGACCGAGCCGACATAGGGCAGCCTCGTGCGGGCAATGGCGCCGAAGCGGTCGTCAGTCGCCGGCAGCACGCCGCCGAACAGCAGGTCGCAGACTTCGGTGGTGGTGATGTCGATGACGCCGGCGAGCAGGCCAGAGTCGGCGAGCTTCTCCATGGTGCGGCCGCCGGTGCCGGTGGCGTGGAAGACCATGCAGTCGTAGGTGGCGCGCAACTGATCGGCGATGGCTGTCACGCAAGGCGTGGTGACGCCGAACATGGTGAGGCCAAGCGATGGCTTGCCGTCGGCCGATGGCGCCGGTTTCGCTGCCATGCCGGATATCGCCTGAGCAGCGTTGTGCAGCACGACACGTGACAGCCGGTTGAGCCCCGCCATGTCGGTGACGGACGGCATCATGACGATGTCGGAGACGTCGACATAAGGTGCTGTATCGCCGGAGGCGAGCGTCGAGACCATGATCTTGGGCAGGCCGAGCGGCAGCGTACGCATGCCCGAGGTGATGATCGAGGTGCCGCCACCGCCGCCGATGCCGATCATGCCTGATATGTCGGTGCGCGACTGCGCGAAGCGGGCGAAGGCAGCGGCCATCGCCGCCACCGACCTGCCACGGTCGTCGCTTCCCAGCACGGCGTTGCGGCCCTCGGGATGATGGCCGGCGACCTCCTCGGCAGGAATATCGACCGGCACGGTGGCGGCGCGGGTTCCGACATCGACACGGGTGACGGCAGCACCGGTGGCGGCGATCGCGTCGGCCAGGAAGGCAAGTTCCTCGCCCTTGGTGTCGGCGGTGCCCACCACATAGATGCGCTTCATCGCGTTTCCCCGGTCCTCGGCGTGCCCGGCGTCGTCGCCTGCCGCTCTCTGCAGGCCGCTCGGCAGCGCCAAGGCCATTGCAATTTTTTGAGACGCGCGTATCGTATTGACATGGATGTCTCACGTCAACAAGCCGCAATGAACGATGGCGCCGAGCAGAGAGTAAATCAGGCGACCGAGCGCGGGGCTCGCGCCCGGACAAGGCGGCTGATGCTGGAGACGGCGACGCGGCTGATGCAGGCTGGCGCCACGCCCTCGGTGAGCGAGGTGGCGGAAGCAGCCGAAGTGTCCCGTGCGACCGCCTATCGCTATTTTCCGAGCCAGGCGGCACTGGTGCAGGCGGTGGTCGATCAAGGGCTCGGCCCGATCCTCACCTGGCATTCGACTTCCGCCGATCCCGAGCGCCGGGTCGCCGAATTGTTCGGTGCAGCGATGCCGCGCATCGAGGCGTTCGAGGCAACGTTCAAGGCAGCGTTGAAGCTGTCGCTCGAGCAGTGGGCGCAGCGGCAGGCGGGCACGCTGGGCGGCGAGCCGCAATTCACCCGCGGCCATCGCGTCGAGCTTTTGAAGGACGCGATCGCTCCGCTCAAGGGCCGACTGCCGCCGCGCGAATTCAGGCGCCTGGCACAGGCGCTGTCGCTGATCTTCGGCGTCGAGGTGCTGATCGTGCTGAAGGACATATGGGGCCTGGACAGCCGCAAGATGATGTCGGTCGCGCAATGGGCGGCTGGCGCCCTGGTGCGGGCGGCGGTGGCGGAATCAGTGGGCGATGGAGACGGGGCCGCGCGACCGGCGGTGGCAAAATAAACGCGAATCTGGTTCGACCAGATATGGAAGCCAGCTACACATAGTAATTGTGCTGACACAACAAAAACAAGACCGTCATGTATCAAGGAGTAGGAAAATTAAGGTAAAACAGGCAGATACCGCCGCGGATGGGTTGTCTGACAGTCGCTGATCGAAGAAGAAAGAGCTTGACGTGCATTTGAAATTGGTAATACCAGATCAGGACCGATAAAGCGGATCGAAAGTGAGGGCTGCGATCCATTTTCCGGCCGGGCGACGAGGCCCAGAACCGGAAATGTGCCACCACGGGAGGAACTACCAGGGCCGGCCTCGCTGCCGGCTCGCATGACACGGTAGAATGCGCACAAGGGAGGAAATCATTATGCGCAAGACAATGACCAGCCTGCTTGCTGGTATCGGCTTAGTGCTCGCCTGCGGAACGTCCGTCTACGCGCAGGATAAGGAACTCACCATATTCTGGGCTGAATGGGATCCGGCCAACTATCTGCAGGAACTCGGCAACGAGTACGAGAAGGAAACCGGCGTCAAGATCACGGTGGAAACCACACCGTGGCCCGACTTCCAGACCAAGGCCTTCACCGAGTTCAACGCCCATGGCGACGCCTATGATATGGTCGTCGGCGACTCGCAATGGCTCGGCGCCGGATCGACCGGTGGCCATTATGTCGACCTGACCGACTTCTTCAACAAGCACAAGCTGGGCGAGGTGATGGCGCCGGCAACGGTGAAATACTATGCCGAATATCCGGGCGGCAGCAGCAAGTACTGGGCCATTCCGCTCGAAGGCGACGCCGTCGGCTGGTCCTATCGCAAGGACTGGTTTGAGGACCCGAAGGAGAAGGAAGCCTTCAAGGCCAAATACGGCTACGACCTCGACGTGCCGAAGGATTTCAAGGCGCTGCGCGACATTGCCGAATTCTTCCACCGACCGGACCAGAAGAAGTACGGCATCGCCATCTACACCGACAATTCCTATGACGCGATGGCGATGGGCTTCGAGAACGCGCTGTTCTCCTATGGCGGCGAACTGGGTGACTATAAGACCTACAAGGTCGACGGCTTCATCAATTCCGACAAGGCGGTCGCCGCGCTCGACGCCTACCGGGAGCTCTACAAGTTCACGCCTCCGGGCTGGGCCAAGGCGTTCTTCGTCGAGGACAACCAGGCGATCACCGAGAACCTGGCCGCGATGAGCATGAACTACTTCGCGTTCTTCCCCTCCCTGATCAACGAGGCGTCGAACCCGAATGCCAAGAACACCGGATTCTTCGCCAACCCTCCGGGGCCGAACGGCGACCAGTTCGCCGCACTCGGCGGTCAGGGCATCTCCATCGTTTCCTACTCGCAGAAGCAGGAAGAGGCGGTGAAGTTCCTCGAATGGTTCATCAAGGACGAGACCCAGAAGAAGTGGGCAGCGCTTGGCGGTTACACCTGCAGCGCGGCGGTGCTGAAGTCGCCCGAGTTCCAGAACGCCACGCCCTACAACAAGGCCTTCTACGAGACCATGTTCAAGGTGAAGGATTTCTGGGCGGTGCCGGAATATGCCGAACTGCTGCAGCAGCTCAACCAGCGCATCTATCCCTACGTGATCGGTGGACCTGGCACCGCCAAGGAGACGCTGGACGCGCTGGCCGGCGACTGGAACGCGACCTTCAAGAAATACGGCCGCGGCCAATAACAGTCATGCCTGACGGGGGAGGCCATCATGCCTCCTCCGTTTGTCTTTGAAGAATCTGGAGCAGGGTTTTGGCGACCACGATGATCACGACGCTGGACAGGTCCTCGCGGGCCGCTGCCCGCGGCCTCAGCGACATTTCGATCCGCAATCTCTTCATCATCCCGACGATCCTGTTCCTGATCGTCTTCAACATCTTCCCGCTGATCTATTCGCTGGGCTATTCCTTCACCGATTTCCGCGCCTCGACCAATGCGTCGGCGAATTTCGTCGGGCTGCAGAACTATCGCGACCTGCTCAACGACCCCTATGTCTGGTCGAATTTCGCGATCACCGCGAAATACGTCATCATCTCGGTCGCCGGGCAGCTGCTTGTCGGTTTCGGCGTCGCCATGCTGCTCAACCGCGACATTCCGTTGAAGGGCTTGCTGACGACGCTGCTGCTTTTGCCGATGATGCTGTCGATGGCGGTGGTCGGCCTGTTTTGGAAACTGCTCTACGATCCGTCTTTCGGCATCATCAACTACGCGCTCGGCCTCGGCACCTTCGAATGGCTGTCGGATCCGAGCATGGCGCTTTATGCGGTGGCGCTGACCGACATTTGGATGTGGTCGCCCTTCGTCATGCTCTTGTCCCTGGCCGGTCTCTCGGCGGTGCCGAAGCATCTCTACGAAGCCGCCGCCATCGATCGTGCCGGGCCGTTCTACACCTTCTTCCGCATCACGCTGCCGCTGGTCGCGCCGATCCTGATGATCGCGGTCATCTTCCGCACCATGGAAGCATTCAAGACCTTCGACCTTGCCTACATCCTGACCAGCCAGCCGACGGCCGAACTGATCTCGATCCGGCTCTACAAGATGGCGTTCCAGGAATGGCAGACCGGGCGCTCCTGCGCGATGGCCTACATCGTGCTGATCATGGTGCTGGCGATCACCAACATCTATGTGAAATACCTCAACAAGGTGAAGGAGCGCTGAGATGGCCGCCGTGCGCACTTCTTCCGAGATCGGCTTCAACCGTGCGGCAATCGTCGCGGTGCTGGTGGTGACGATCATCTTCCTTGCGCCGATCTACTGGATTGCCTCGACGGCGTTCAAGCCGCGCAATCTCGCCACCACTATCCCCCCGACGGTCGTCTTCCAGCCGGAAATATCGCCCTTCGTCAAGCTGTTCGCCAAGCGCTCGCAGATGCGCAACGCGGCGTCGCCGGAGGAGTATGCAGCCGCTCCCTGGTGGGAGCGCGTCGTCTTCGACGGAGGCGAAAAGATCGTGCGTGACGGCAAGGGCCAGGTGCAGTGGTCCGGCTATCCGAGCCGCTTCATGAACTCGTTGATCGTGGCCATAACCTCGACGGTACTGGCGGTCGGCATGGGCACCTTCACCGCCTACGGCTTCTCGCGCTTCAGGGTGAAGGGAGAGGCGGATCTGCTCTTCTTCATCCTGTCGACGCGCATGCTGCCGCCGGTGGTCGTCGCGATCCCGATGTTCCTGATGTACCGCGCAGTCGGGCTCAACGATTCCCATCTCGGCCTGATCATCCTCTACACCGCCTTCAACCTGTCCTTCTCAGTCTGGCTGATGAAAGGCTTCATGGACGAGATCCCGAAGGAATATGAGGAGGCGGCGCTCGTCGATGGCTATACGCGCATGGAGGCCTTCTTCAAGATCGTGCTACCTGAGGCCGCCACCGGCATCGCCGCCACCGCCGTCTTCTGCTTTATCACGGCGTGGAACGAATATGCCTTCGCACTGATCATGACCAGCCGCCGTGCCCAGACAGCACCGCCCTTCATCCCCAGCCAGATCGGCTCCGGCCTGCCGGACTGGACGGTGATCGCTGCTGGAACCTTCCTGTTCCTGCTGCCGGTCGCGATCTTCACCTTCATGCTCCGCAACCATCTCTTGCGCGGCATGTCGTTCGGAGCGATCCGCAAATGAGCTTTCGCGCCATCAACCAGAAATACCTGGAACCCGGCTCGCAGATCCTGATGGTGCTTGGCATCGTCGCGCTCTGCCAGCCCTGGAACATGCTGCTGCACAGCTACGGCGTGACCATCATCCTGATCGGGCTG
The DNA here is from genome assembly GCF_056781675.1 of Mesorhizobium monacense. Lineage (NCBI taxonomy): Bacteria > Pseudomonadati > Pseudomonadota > Alphaproteobacteria > Hyphomicrobiales > Phyllobacteriaceae > Mesorhizobium > Mesorhizobium monacense. The sequence goes on from NZ_CM165567.1 coordinate 127,865, forward strand.
ATCGGCTTCAACATCACGTCGAAGATCGCGCCGGAGGAAGAGGCCGGCACCGGTCATGGCGCAGATGCGCAAGCGCGAAATCCGGGAGCGCAGCATTGACCCAGATCGAGCTTCGCGGCGTGCAGAAATATTTCGGCGCCGTCCAGGTCATCAAGGACCTCAACCTCAAGATCGACGACAACGAGTTCATCGTGCTGCTCGGCCAGTCGGGATGCGGCAAGACGACGACGCTGCGCGCCATTGCCGGCCTGGAGACGATCGACGGCGGCGACATCCTGATCGACGGCAAGCCGGTGCAGCACCTCAAGGCCGCCGACCGCGACATCGCCATGGTCTTCCAGTCGTTCTCGCTCTATCCGCATATGAGCGTCTACGAGAACATCGCCTTTCCGCTCAGGGCAACGCGCAAGAGCAAGGCCGAGATCGACCAGGAAGTGCGCTCGGTCGCCAAGACGCTGCAGATCTCCGACCTGTTGGCGAAGAAGCCGTCGGCGCTGTCGGGCGGCGACATGCAGCGCGTCGCCATCGGCCGGGCGCTGGTGCGGCGGCCGAAGGCGATGCTGATGGACGAGCCGATCGGCGCGCTCGACGCCAAGCTGCGCGAAGAGATGCGGGCCGAGATCAAGCGCCTGCATATCAAGCAAGGCTCGACCACCATCTACGTCACCCACGATCAGATCGAGGCGATGAGCCTCGCCGACCGCATCGTCATCATGCATGAGGGCGTGTTGCAGCAGGTCGGATCGCCGGACGAGGTCTATTCGCAACCGGCCAATCTGTTCGTGGCGCAGTTCGTCGGCAGCCCGGTGATGAATGTCGCCGAGGCCTCGGTGACGGAAAAGGCTTCGGCCGCCTCGGTCACGGTCGGTGACGCGACCAACGGCTTCGAGTTCCCGCGCGCGCTTCTGTCGAAGCTCAACGGCCATGCCGGCGGCAAGCTCGCACTCGGCATCCGGCCGGAAGGGGTGATCGTGCGCCATGAGGCAGCGGAAGGCTTCCTGCCGGTCGAGACGCAGATCGTCGAGCCGCTCGGATCCTTCGACATCGTCGACATCAAGGTCGGCTCCGAGATGATGCGTGCGCGCACCAAGAGCGGCTTCGTCAGCGGACCCGGCGAGAAGGTCTTCGCCAGGATCGACCCGACGCAGGCGCATTTCTTCGACGTGGCGAGCGGCAAGTCGCTTGGGGTGAGACTCTGATGGCCCATATCCAGCTGAAAAACATCTCGAAGAGCTTCGGCAATCACACCGCGCTCACCGGGCTCAATCTCGAAATCGCCGACGGCGAGTTCTTCGTGCTGCTCGGCGAGACCGGCGCCGGCAAGACGACGACGCTGCGCATGATCGCGGGTCTCGAGAAGCCGAGCGAAGGCCAGGTCTTCATCGACGGCGTCGACGTCGCCGACTGGGGTGCCGCCGAGCGCGACGTGGCGCTGGTGCTGCAGCAATATTCGCTCTATCCGCGCTACACGGTGCGCGAGAACCTCGAATTCCCGCTGAAGCCGAAGATCCGCCGGCTGCCCGATGCCGAGATCAAGGATCGCGTCGACCGCGCGGCCAGGACATTGCGCATCGAGCATCTGCTCGACCGCAAGACCGACCGGCTCTCGGGCGGCGAGATGCAGCGCGTCTCGATCGGCCGCGCGATCGTACGCAAGCCGCGCGTGTTCCTGATGGACGAGCCGCTGTCGGCGCTCGACGCAAAACTGCGCGAGGCGCTGCGTACAGAGCTGAAGAATTTGCAGATTCAGCTTGGCGCCACCTTCCTGTTCGTGACGCACGACCAGATCGAGGCGATGTCGATGGGCGACAAGGTCGGCGTGCTCAACCATGGCCGCATCGTCCAGACCGGCACGCCGCAGGAGATCTACAACAATCCGCGCGACACCTATGTGGCAAGTTTCGTCGGCTCGCCGCCGATGAACCTGATCGAGGGCACGCTGGTCGACAACCGCGCGGTGATGGCGCCGATGAATTTCGAACTGCCGTTTTCAGGCGGAGCCAGGACTTCTTGGGGGTTAAACGCGGGCGGTGCGACCGACGGTCGCCCGCTCGTCTTCGGCATCCGTCCCGAGGACGTCTATCTGGAGAGCGGTGCGCCGGTCGAGGCGCGGGTGCATGATGTCGAGAACCATGGCGTCGAGAAGATCCTGACGCTCAGGGTCGGCGACACGATGCTGCGCGCCACAGTGCCGGCGAGGACCGATGTCGAGATCGAGCAACCGGTGCGGTTCGCGTGGAACCCGGACAAGGTGGTGCTGTTCGACAAGGGCAGCGGCGTGAGCTTGCGGCACGCCAGTTAGTTTGCTGACTTCCTTGCGCGACTGTTTCGCCGACCGGCCGCTATTTCGGGAAGTAGGTCTCGTAGGGCGTATCGTTGATCAAAAGGATCACGCACTCGGTGTCTGACAGGCACGCATCGTCGTGCATCTCATTGGCCTTCTGGGTCCAGTAGGATCCCGGAGGAAGCTCGACCTTGGTCTCTTCGCCGCCGTCCATCTGCCAGTGCGCCCAGAGCCCCTTTATGACCACCGCGCGATAGTCCGCGGTGTGCGCATGAACCGGCGCCCGCCAGTTGCCGGGAACCTTGAGCAACGTGCCCGCCGGGCCCTTGGCCCGTTCGCCCCATAGCGGCCCGAGCCGATGCGGCTGGTCGGGCACTTCGGCGATATAGGGGATCTTGTCGGCCGGCAGGTAGCTGTCTTCAAGGGCAAATGCCCGTCCCGGAATGAAGGACAGAGCGGCGAGGGCAAACAATGCAGAACGTCTGGCCATAGCGGGTTCCTCCGCCGGCCAGATTATTCGCGAGGCGTCGCCGGGCAATGACGCTCCGTCCAAAAGATTTGGCAATTCCTCCAGGCCAGCAACTGGCCGCGCGGGCCGGGCTCCCATCAGGGCTCTATGTCGCCGCCGTTGTTACGCAGATGGCTTGGCGCTATGCCCATGACCCGCTTGAAGGCGCGGCTGAAGGACGCTTCCGAATCGTAACCCAATTTCGCCGCCGCGACGGATACTCTCATACCGTCGCGGGCCAGCCATTGCCGCGCCTGGTGCATGCGCACGCGCAGAACATATTTAGCCGGCGTCTCGCCGACCACGGTGGCGAAACGCTGGGCGAAGGCGGAGCGCGATGCCCCCATTGTCCGCGCGAGCGCTTCGACCGTCCAGTCGCGGTCCGGCTGCAGGTGAATGGCGGCGAGCACCTTGCCGACATCCGGGTTCCTGACCGCGGCGATCCAGCCGGTGGCGTCGCCGCAGCCGTTCTCCACCCAGGAGCGGATGATCGTGGCGGCGAGCACATCGGCAAGGCGCGCCAGAATGCCGCCCGATCCGACCCGGTCCATCGTCACCTCGCCGGCCATCGCATCGAGCAGATGCTGGATGCCCGGCGCATTCGCCATCAGCTCATGGGCGCGCATCAGGTCGGGCATCATGTCCAGCAAAGGATGCGATCCGTCGAGATTGAAATGCATGCTGCCGCAGAACAGCAAGGTCTTGGGGCCGCCGCACTCGTTCGAGACGTCGTAGATGTTCTCGCACACCGGTTCGATGCTGTAGCGGCCGATCGGCACGGCGGGCACGCCCGGGGCGCTGGCCAGGATGTGCTCGTCGCCGCGCGGGATCAGCAGCGCGTCGCCCACCGTCAGCTCGATCCATTCCTTCGCCGGCGAGAACAGCCAGCAGCCCTGCTGGCCGATGAAGTGGAAGCGCGCCGCCTTCTGGGCAGGGAAGGAGACAGCCCACGGCTCACCGAGGACACAGCGGCCATAGTCGACGCCATCGAGACGCAGGCCGCGCAGCATGTCGCTGAGTGGATCGCCGGAACCCGGCAGCGCAGTTTTGGACGAATTGTAATTCATTCCGGTGTTTCTAGCATGGAAACTCCAGATGGTCACTCCCTATGTTGCATTGCAGCCAAATGTTGCGCTGCAACCAGACCGGAGATCCATCATGACCGAGCCCGCCGCAGGCGTCATCGACGCCACTGTTCTCGACTCTTCCGAAACCGAAGAACGCACCGAGCCGGCGTGGGGGGCGGTGGTGTCGCTGGCACTCGGCGTGTTCGGCCTGGTGACCGCCGAATTCCTGCCCGCCAGCCTGCTGACGCGGCTGGCGCAGGATCTCGGCATCACCGAAGGTGCGGCCGGGCAAGCGGTGACGGCGACGGCCGTCGTCGGGGCGATCGCCGCACCCACCATGGCCATCGTCACCAAGCGGCTCGACCGCAGGCTGGTCATGTGGGGGCTGACGGTGCTGCTGATCGTCTCGAACCTGCTCGCGGCCTTCGCGTCGTCGCTTGCCGTGCTGCTTGCGGCCCGCGTCGTTCTTGGCGTCGCCCTCGGCGGCTTCTGGTCGATGTCGGCGGCGATGGCGATGAGGCTGGTGCCGATGCGGCTGATGCCGCGCGCCATGTCGATCATCCTCACCGGCGTTTCGGTCGCTACCGTCACCGCGGCCCCGGTCGGCGCCTATGTCGGCGATGTCTGGGGCTGGCGGACCGCCTTCATGATCGCGGCGATCGTCGGCGCGCTGGCGCTGCTGGTGCAGATCGCAACGCTTCCAAAGCTGCCGCCGGCCGGCGTGGCAAGTTTCGGTACCTTGCTGGAGGTGCTGAAGCGGCCGATGATCCGGGTAGCGCTTCTGGTCGTGCTGCTGGTCGCCTCGGGGCACTTTGCCGGCTTCACCTATGTGCGCCCCTATCTGGAGCAGGTTCCCGTCCTGCCGATCGAGACCATCTCGCTCGTGCTTCTGGCCTATGGCATTGGCGGCTTCTTCGGCAATTTCGCCGGCGGCTTCATGGCCGAGCGCAGCCTCAAGACAGCGGTCGGCCTGGCGCCCCTGCTCATCGCCTTGTCGGCTCTCGTGCTGCTCACGCTCGGCGCCTCGCCGGTGACGGCGGCAATCGCGGTCACCGCTTGGGGCTTTGCCTTCGGCGCGGTGCCGGTCGGCTTGCAGACCTGGCTGGTGCGCGCCGCGCCCGACCAGGCCGAGAGCGCCGGCGGGCTGATGGTCGCGACGTTCCAGGTGGCGATCGCGCTGGGCGCGGTGTTTGGCGGGTTGCTGGTCGATCACGCCGGCGTTGCCAGCGCCTTTGCCTATTGCGGAACGGCGACGCTGCTGGCGGCGCTGGTTGCCTTCCTGCTTGGCCCGAAGCGCGCAAGCTAGGTCAACTGTTGACGCTCGACGCGTTCCTCTATCGATCGGCCCGATACCCGGCTACGGGTTTCGGGCTGAAATCGCCGCCACGAAACGCTTCAGGCTGTGCTCGACATAGGCGGTCAGCTCCCTATCGGGGTCAAGGCTCCACCACAGCAGCGAGCCCTGCCAGTGGGATGCCATCAGCAGGCCGATGTCTTGCGGCATGTCGGGCACGTCGGCGAAGCAGCCGGCGAGAACCTTGCTGAGCGCCGCCTTCCAGGCGGCGCCGCGCGACCGCAGCACGGGATCGCGCAGATCCTCGCGCAGGACGAGCAGACCTTCGGCATAGGATTCGATATCGCCGTAGCCCTTGGACAAGGCGACCAGCAACTGGATAGCCCCGGCTGGAGTTTTCGGAACCGAGCGGGCGAGGTCCTCGGTTTTCCGGTCGAGCCCATCCCAGGCGTAGAGCAAAGTGCGTTGCTTCAGCTGTGCCTTGCTCTTGAAACGCTGCACCAGCGTCGACCCTGAAAGGCCACATGCTTGCGCCAGCCGCTCGAAGGTCAGCGCTTCCGGGCCATCGGAATGGATCAGCCGGTACGCAGCCTCCAGCACCTGCTCGTCGGGTTGGGTTTTTGGCCGGGTCATCTTGACATCCAATTATAAACGAATGATCATTTATAAATGACTGAAGAGATGAAAGCTAGTCCGATGAGTTGCTTTTTGGGAGGGTTTCATGACGCTTGAAGGAAAAGTCGCCCTTGTCGCCGGCGCCACGCGCGGCGCGGGCCGTGGCATAGCGGTCGAACTCGGTGCGGCCGGCGCCACCGTCTATGTCACCGGGCGGACGACACAAAACCAGCAGTCCGACTATGGCCGTCCGGAGACCATCGAGGAAACGGCGGAACTGGTTGCAGCGCAAGGCGGCAAGGGCGTTCAGGTCGACCATCTCATAGCGGACGATGTGCGCAGGCTGGTCGAGCGCATCCGCGCCGAACAGGGCCGCCTCGATATCCTGGTCAACGACCTGTGGGGCGGCGAAAAATTGTTCGAGTGGAACAAGCCGGTCTGGGAGCACAATCTCGACAACGGCTTGCGCCTGCTGCGCCTGGCGATCGACACGCATCTGATCACCGCGCACCATGCGCTGCCGCTGATGATCGAGCGGCCGGGCGGACTGCATGTCGAGGTCACCGACGGCACCGCCGAATACAATGCCGACCACTACCGGCTGTCGCCGTTCTATGATCTCGCCAAGGTGGCGGCGACGCGCATGGCATGGGCGCACGCCAAGGACCTCGCTCCGTACGGCGCAGCGTCGGTTTGCCTGACGCCGGGCTGGCTGCGGTCCGAAATGATGCTGGAGGCGTTCGGCGTCACCGAAGAGAACTGGCGCGACGCGACCGCGAAGGTGCCGCACTTCATCAACTCGGAGACACCGCGCTTCATTGGCCGCGCGATTGCGGCACTGGCCGCGGATCCCGAGCGTTCGCGCTGGAACGGGCAGTCGCTGTCGAGCGGCGGGCTGGCGCAGGTCTATGGCTTTACCGATCTCGACGGCTCACGCCCGGATGCCTGGCGCTACGTTCCGGAAGTCCAGGATGCCGGCAAGCCGGCCGACGCGACGGGATACCGCTGAGTTCAGGCCAACCGGCCGTCGAAATCGAAGACCTCCACCGCGGCCAGATCCAGATCGTCGAGGCAGTTGATGTTGACGTAGGCGCTGCGCTCGCTGCCTTCGCTGACGTCCTCGGCGAAAGGGTGGATGCCGCAACTCCGGCAGAAGCGATGCGCGATAGCGCCCCTGCCGAACGTATACCGGCCGAAGTCGTCGCCCCAGGCAACCAGGCGCAGCCTGTCATGCGACACGGCCCACAGCAGCGCGCCTTTGCGGGCGCAGATCGAGCAATTGCATCGCACGGCCGCGGACAACTCGCCTTCGACCTCGAACGCCACCTTGCGGCAATGACAGCTGCCTTTGTAGACCATCGTTTTTTCCCTTTCCTTCGGTCCGGCAGGTGCAAACTTGCCGCCGCCGGGCTATGCCTCTCTCTCGCAGGCCAGATGCTGGCCTCTGCCTTAGAGACGTTGCAGCCTTCCGGAATCCGACAGCGACATGCCATCAGCACGCGATCGTCTTGAAGTTATCCTGTCGCGTCTCGCCGCCCGCGCCGGCGACGAGCGCGTCTTCACAAGACTCTACCAGGAAGTGGCGCGCGCGGCTGCCGATGCCGCCGACGCCCGCCGGAAGGCCGGCGTGACGCTTGGGCCGCTCGACGGCACGATTGTCTCGATCAAGGACCTGTTCGATGTCGCCGGCGAGCCGACCACGGCTGGTTCAGACATGCTGAGGACCGCGTCGCCGGCGCCGCGCGATGCGGCCATCGTGCGGCGGCTGCGACAGGCTGGCGCCGTCATCCTCGGCAAGACCAACATGACCGAATTCGCCTTCACCGCGATCGGCGACAACCTGCACTACGGCACGCCCGGTAATGCGACCGACGCCAGCCTGATCCCGGGCGGCTCGTCGTCCGGCGCCGGCGTTGCGGTGGGGGAAGGCACGAGCGAGATCTCGATCGGCTCCGATACAGGCGGCTCGGTGCGCATTCCGGCATCGCTCAACGGTGTTGTCGGGTTCAAGCCGACGGCGCGGCGCGTGCCGCGCGACGGCGCGTTTCCGTTGTCGACGACCCTGGATTCCATCGGGCCACTCGCCCGCAGCGTCGCCCAATGCGCCGCTGCCGACGCGGTGATGGCCGGTGAGGAACCCGCCTTACTGGTTCCGGCATCACTTGCCGGCCTGCGTGTCGGCATTCCGCGCGGCGTGCTGTTCGAGGAGACGGAAGGTCAGGTGGCGACAGCGTTCGATCAGTGCCTTCGCAAGGTCGAACTGGCCGGCGCACGGATCGCGGACCTGTCGATCGACGATTTGCTGGCAGACATGCGCGCGGCGACCAAGCGGGGCACGATCGCTGCGATGGAAGGCGCCGAAATCCATGCCGACTGGCTTACGACGGGCGCATCGGTGCCGGTCGACCCACACGTCAGCGGACCCTTGTCGCGGGCGCTCGCCGTTCCCGCGTCGGTCTATATGAGGACGATCCGGCGCCGGAAGGCGTTGGCCGCCGCCATGGAGGAGCGGCTGGCGTCTATCGATGTGCTCGCCTCGCCGACGACGCCAATCGTTGCGCCGTCGATCGTCTCGATGGCCAGCGACGAAGCGCTGCGCGACAGGGCGGAAGGGCTGCTGCTGCGCAATACTCAGGTCGCCAACCAGTTCGACCTTTGCGCCATCTCGCTGCCGATGCCGGGAACGGCGCGACCCGCCGGCCTGATGCTGATGGCGCGCAACGGCCATGACCATCATCTTTTCCGCTTCGCAGCGGCCGTCGAGGCGCTGCTTGGCCGTCCATAGGGTGAGATCGCGGGCTGACGCTGTCAGCGGGCCGAACAGTGGCTGCGTTCGCTTTCCCTCGACGCACGCTCGATGCCGGTCGCGACCAAAGTCGGCAGCGTGTATTGCTGGCCGTGATGGGTCTCGGTCCGATTCTCGATGGAGCCGACAACGACGAGCTTGCCGGCATAAAGCTTGTCCGAGAGATCGAGTGCCTTGTCTTCCTGCGGCAGCCCCTCGATGTCGATCGACACGCCCTTGACGATCTTGCCGGTGGCGAGTTCGAGCGCGCTGTTCGAGGGGCAGGGCGCCACCACGCAACGCAGGCCGTTGTCGCAGAACACGTAGCTGTGCTGTCCGTCAGCGAAAGCCTGCGTCGTTGCGCAGACGCTGATGATCAAGGCAAGAAATCGGACGGCTGCGCTGGACATGACGGGCACCGTCGCCACCGAATTCGAGAAAATTGAGGCACCCCATGGTGCGACCATTTCCGCACCCCAAAGGCTCATCGCGCTTAGGCGTCGACCGGAAAGCGGCGCCGGTATTGCTGGACCACTTCCGGGTTGCGCAGATTGACCGGCATCTTGTTGGCCAGCACCAGCAAGGCTTCGCCGGCGGCGCCGACGCCCATGCGCATCATCGATTCCTCGGTGATCCCGGCCATGTGCGGGGTGATGATGACATTGTCGAAGCCGAAATAGGGATGGCCGGACGGCAGCGGCTGCGTCGCAAAGACGTCGAGCGCTGCGCCGCCGATGCGTCCCTTCTGCAAGGCCTCGATCAGCGCGTCATCGTCGACCACCGGCCCGCGCGAGACGTTGATCAGCAAGGCATGCGGCTTCATGCGGGCGATGCGCTCGCGGCTGATCAGTCCGCGCGTTTCTTCCGTCAGCGGGCAGCACAAAACGATGATGTCGCTCTGCTCGACCAGCGCGTCGATCGACAGGAAGCCAACCTTGTCGGGCGCCGGCCGCATGCTGCGCGTCGTCGCCACCACGTTGAGGTCGAAGCCGTGCGCGGCGATGTGGCCGACCGCCTGGCCGACGGCGCCGAGGCCGACAATGCCGATCGTCTTACCGGCGAGTTCGCTGTTGGCGTTGGCGTGCTCGCGGCCGACGAGCCAGCCTTTTGTCCTGAGATCGCGGTCGACCATGCGAAAGCGCCGGGACAGTGCAAGGGCTGCAAACAGCACATGTTCGGCGACCGAGCGCGCATTGACCGCCGGCACATTCGCCACCAGCACGCCGGCCGCCGTGGCCGCATCCATCGGGATCATGTCGAGGCCGGCGCCGTGTCGGATCGCGGCGCGCAGCTTCGCAGCACCTTCGAAAAGAGCGGGCGGCAGAGGCGCGCGGACAATGACGATGTCGGCATCTTTCGCTTCGCCGGCGAGCGTCCTGGCGTCGAGGGCGGAGGCGACGACGAGCCTGCCGGCCCCGACCAGCATGGCCGTGGCGCGCGGGTGCAGCGGATGGGTCGACAGGATCTTGGGCATCTTCTGCGTCAGGCCTTTTCGAGCACCGGGCTCGGAGGCTCGGCCGCCTTGCCGCCGATCAGGCCTTTCCAATAGCTCTCCGCGCCCTGCAGATGGGCGCTCATCAGCGCCTGGGCGAGATTGCCGTCACGGCGCAGCAGCGCCTCGTAGATCTGGATGTGCTCGGCATGCGAGCGCACGCTGCGTTCGAGATCGTTGAAATAGATCGGCAGGCGCAGCTCGCCCATCAGATAATAGACGCTGCAGATATTGTGGAAGATGCCGTTCTTGGTGGCTCGCACGATCTCGAGATGGAATTCGCGGTCTTCCTTGGCGAGGCCCTCGCCGGCGGCGATGCGTTCTTCCGAGGCCTTCAGGATCTCGCGCAGCCGCTCGAAATTCTCTTCGGTGGCGCGCGAACAGGCAAGCTCGGCGGCCTTGATCTCATGGATCTTGCGCAATTCGACCGTCTCGTAGATCTGGATCGGATCGAGAGGCAGGCCGGCGCGCGCAAAAAGCGCCAGCGCTTCCACGCTCGCCTGCTTGGTATCGACATAGATGCCGGATTTGGCGCGGCGCTCGACAATGCGCATGGCCTCGAGAATGGCCAGCGCCTCGCGGATCTGGCCACGGCTGACCGCGAAATGTTCGGCCAGTTCGCGTTCCGACGGGGTGCGGCCTGTCTCCTTGTCCGAATTGGAGAACAGATAGGCGGCGAGCTCGGCGAGAAGGTTCTTTTCTTTCATCGTCAGCAGCGTTGCGCGTGCGCCTCCAGGAATCGTTCCGAAAGAGTGAATCCCAAACCAGGCTTTTCAGGGATCGCTATCATACCGTCCTTTGCATCGACAGTCTCTTCGATAAGATCATGGATCATCGGGTTGGCGCCGAGCGAATATTCGACGGTGAAGCTCGCCGGCGAAGCAGCGCAGATATGCAGCCCGGCAAAGAAGCAGGGCGCGCCGGCCCATAGATGTGGCGCAAAGCGCAGATTGAAGGCGCTGGCGATGGTGCCGATCTTCATCGCCTCGCTGATGCCGCCGCAAAAGGCCGGATCCGGCTGGAAGATGTCGGCGGATTTGAGCACGGCGAGATCGCGGAAGGCATAGCGCGTCGCCTCGCTTTCGCCGGTGGCGATCGGGATGGAGCCGCTGGCGCGCACCTCGGCCATGCCGGGCTTGTCGTCGGCAATCACCGGCTCCTCGAACCAGGCCAGGTCGAGATCACCGGTGAGATGCATGAAGCGCTTCGCTTCGGCGACCGTATAGGTGCCATGCGCGTCGACCATCAGTTCGATACCGGGGCCGAGCGCCTGCCTTGCGGCGCGGACGCGGGCGGCGGAGATGTGCGGGGCGCCGTCCATGGCGCCGATGCGCATCTTCAGCGCCTTGAAGCCGCCCTTGGCGATGTAGGATTTGAGCTGGTCGCCGATGGCGTCGGCGGCAGCCCAGCCGCCGGACGCATAGGCCTGCATGCGCTCGACTTTGCGGCCGCCGAGCAGCCGCCAGACCGGCTGTCCCAGCGACTTGCCGAGAATGTCCCAGAGCGCGATGTCGACGGCGCTGATCGCGGCGATGCTCATGCCGCGTCGCGCCAGTTGCGGCATGGCGTGGCCGGCGTGGGCTGCGGTCTCGTGGCGCACGCCATTGTAAAGCATCTCCCAGATGACGCCGATGTCGGCCGGGTCGCGGCCGATCAGCTGCGGGGCGACCTCGTGGTTCAGCATATGGACGAGCGCGCCATAGCTGCCGGCGCTGCCGGCGGCGTTCTTGCCTTCGCCCCAGCCGACCAGACCGTCATTGGTCTCGATACGCAGGATGGCGGCGTCGAACGTCGTCACCTGGCCGAAGTCGCTGCGATGCTGCCGCGCGACTTCGATCGGTATGCGAACCCACCATGCCTGGACCGTCTTGATGCGCATGTTCTTCCCCGGCCCGCCGCCGGCCGGGCGGAAGGGCTCATTCCCAGTCGTAGCGGCTACTTGATCAGCGGCAGCAGCGTTTCGGCGGTGATGCGCATCTGGTCGGTGTAGAATTTCTCCGTCAGCACGCTGGAGCCGTGGTCCTGGATGAACTTCAGCTGTTCGGGGGAGATGTCGACCGGGTGGCGCTCGACCATTTCGGGATAGGGTGCGGCCGGCGTGCGGTCGACGGGCGCGACGAACTCGTTGGTCAGCGCGCCGTCATAGCCGACTTCCTTCAGTGTGCGCACGATCTTCGGCCAGTCGATCTGGCCGAGGCCGGCGGCGAAGCGGTTGTTGTCGGCGACGTGGAAGTCGAACAGGCGCTTGCCGACCTGGCGGATGGCGTCATAGACGTTAAATTCTTCCATGTGGATGTGATAGGCGTCGAGGCAGACGCCGCATTCGGGGCTTACCGCATCGGCCAGCGCCAAAGCCTGGGCGCCGCGGTTGAACAGATAGGTCTCGAAGCGGTTGAGCGGCTCGACCGCGATCTTGACACCGACCTTCTTGGCGTGGGTGAAGCATTCCCTGGTGGCGTCGACCACCCATGTCCACTCCTCCTCCTCGGTGCCGTCGGGTACCACCTTGCCGACGGTGGCGGGAACCAGCGTGATGATCTCGCCGTCGAGCTCGCTGATCATGGTGAGCACGTCCTTGACGTATTGAACCGAGCGCTCGCGCTGGCCCTGGTCCTTGGCGGCAAGGTTGCGCTCACCCAGCATCAGCGTGACGGCGCCCCAGCAGCGGATGCCGTGCTCCTTCAAGAGCGCGCGCGTCTCCCTGGTCTTGTATTGCTCGGGCTCGCCGGAAATCTCGATCGACTCATAGCCGAATTTCTTGATGCGCTTCAGCGTCGTTTCCAACGGCTCCGCCCGCATCCAGTTGTGCGTCGAAAGATGCATGGTCTATCCTTCCCAGAATTCGCCTGCCACGTTTCCCGCGGCATCCGCCAGCGAGGCCCGCCGCATGATTCCTCCCCAGGGGCGTTCCAGTGTTTTTTGACGAACTGGTTCGACCAATTGGGCCTGAAGGCAGGTCTACAGCAAATTCCCATGAACGGCAAGAAGTCGCGAGCGGTAACTCATCGTGCCGTCTATTCCATTGATTAAATTAACGTATTTTCACAGTTTGTGATGACCGCCGATCCCTCTGCGGTGCGTTCCGCCGCTTGACCGGCTGGCCATATTTGGTAATACCAGAATAGCGACACAAACAAGTGTCTGCGGGAAAACATCAAACGGGCTGGCCCTGCTTCCAATCGGCGCTATGCTTGGTCGTGACATGAGAGAGGGAGGATGCCGATGCCGTCGACGATGAAGGGTCCCGGTCTGTTTCTGGCGCAGTTCGCAGGCGATGCCGCGCCGTTCAATTCACTTCCCTCGATCACCAAATGGGCAGCCGGCCTCGGCTACAAGGGCGTGCAGATTCCAACCTGGGACGGACGACTATTCGACCTCAAGAAGGCGGCCTCCTCCAAGGCCTATTGCGACGAGGTGAAAGGCATCTGCGCGGACGCCGGTGTCGAGATCACCGAACTGTCGACGCATCTGCAAGGGCAATTGGTGGCGGTGCATCCGGCCTATGACGCGCAGTTCGACGGCTTCGCGCCGGCCGCGGTGCACAACAATCCGAAAGCCAGGCAGAAATGGGCGGTCGAGCAGATGAAGTTCGGCGCCAAGGCGTCGAAGAATCTGGGCCTGAAGGCCTCGGTCTCCTTCTCCGGAGCGTTAGCTTTCCCGTACCTCTATCCTTGGCCGCAGCGGCCTGCAGGCCTGATCGAGGAAGCCTTCGCCGAGCTCGGCAAGCGCTGGAAGCCGATCCTCGACGTCTATGACGAGAACGGAGTCGACATCGGCTACGAGATCCATCCGGGCGAGGACGTGTTCGACGGCGCCACTTTCGAGATGTTCCTCGACGCGGTGGGTGGCCACAAGCGCTGCAACATCAATTACGATCCGTCGCATTTCCTGCTGCAGCAGCTCGACTATCTCGAATTCATCGACATCTACCACGAGCGGATCAAGGCGTTCCACGCCAAGGATGCTGAGTTCAACCCGACGGGACGGCAAGGCGTCTATTCCGGCTACCAGAGCTGGACCAACCGGGCCGGGCGGTTTCGCTCGCTCGGCGATGGGCAGGTGGATTTCGGCGGCATCTTTTCCAAGCTCACCCAGTACGGCTATGATTCCTGGGCGGTGCTGGAATGGGAATGCTGCCTGAAGCATCCGGAGGACGGTGCCGCCGAAGGCGCGCCCTTCATCCAGCACCACATCATAAGGGTGACGGAAAAGGCGTTCGATGATTTCGCCGGCGGCGCGACCGACAAGAAGGCGCTGCGCGCCATGATGGGAATCTAGCGCGGTCTTCCCTCCCCCTCGAGGGGGAGGGGTATCTCACACGAGGGAGACGAAAAATGGTCGGCGCATCGAAGTCGGAAACGGGAGGCGGCCCGATCCGCTACGGTATGGTCGGCGGCGGCCAAGGCGCTTTCATCGGCGCGGTGCACCGCATCGCGGCGCGCATGGACAATGACTTTGTGCTGGTCGCCGGCGCGCTGTCGGCGAATCCGGAGCGTGCCAAGGCTTCGGCCGCCGAGCTCGGGCTCGATCCGGCACGCAGCTACGGCTCCTTCGCCGAGATGGCCAAGGCCGAAACCAAGCGGCCCGATGGCATCGAGGCGGTGGCGATCGTCACCCCCAACAACGTGCATGTGCCGGCGGCCAAGGCCTTTCTCGAAGCCGGCATCCACGTCATCTGCGACAAGCCGCTGGCAACGACGCTGGCCGAAGCAAAGAAGCTGGCGGCGGTGGTCGAAAAGACCGGCAAGGTGTTCGTGCTGACGCACAATTACACCGCCTATCCGATGATCCGGCAGGCGCGCGAGATGGTGGCCAAGGGGCAGCTCGGCGATATCCGCATTGTGCAGTCGGAATATCCGCAGGACTGGCTGACCGAGGACCTTGCCGCCACCGGCCAGAAGCAGGCGGCATGGCGCTCCGACCCCAAGCAGGCCGGCGCCGGCGGCGCGCTCGGCGATATCGGCACGCATGCCTACAATCTGGCGCGCTTCGTCTCGGGGCTGGAGCTCGACGCGCTGTCGGCCGATCTCGACGCCTTCGTGCCGGGCCGCCAGCTCGACGACAATGTCAACGTCATGCTGCGCTTCAAGCCGGTCGGCAAGGCGCATCCGGCCAAGGGCATGATATGGGCGAGCCAGGTGGCGCCTGGCCACGAGAACGGGCTGAAGCTGCGCATCTACGGCTCGAAGGGCGGACTGGAATGGGTGCAGGCCGATCCGAACTATCTTTGGTACACGCCGTTCGGCCAGCCGAAGCAGTTGCTCACCCGCAACGGTGCCGGCGCGCTGCCGGTTGCCGGGCGCGTCAGCCGCGTTCCGTCGGGCCATCCTGAGGGCTATCTCGAAGGCTTCGCCAACATCTACCAGGAGGCGGCCCGCGCCATCCGCGCCGCGCGCAAGAAAGGCGGTAAGCCGGCTAAGGATGTCGTCTTCCCGACCATCGAGGACGGCGTCGAAGGCGTGGCCTTCATCGAGGCCTGCGTGAAGTCGTCGAAGAAAAACGGGGCATGGACGAAGCTTTAAGGGATGTCGATATTCAGTGATGCCGGCCTGCGAATAGCAGGTTCCTGCGCTTCCGGTGCTCAGGTACTTTAAGTACGCTTCGCTCCGGTTCTCGGACCCGCCATTCTCGGGTCGGCCTGACCTGAATCTCGACACCCCTTGTCGCGAAATTTTCGGGGAGGGGTGTCGATGAAAATCGGCATGTGCATGTTCCTGTGGACGACCAGCGTCTCGAGGAAACACGAGAATCTGCTGCGCGACATCAAGGCGACCGGCTTCGACGGCGTCGAGATACCGGTGTTTTCCGGCGCGCCTGACGACTACAAAAAGCTCGGCGAACTGCTCGATCGCATCGGGCTGGAGCGCACCGCGGTCTCGGCGATGGGCGATCCGGCGATGAATTTGATCTCGCCTGATGCCGCGACCCGCAGGGCCGGGATCGACTACATGAAATGGGCGATCGACTGCAGCGAGGCGCTTGGCGCCGACAGATTGAGCGGCCCGCTGCATTCGACGCTCGGCGCCTTCTCCGGCAGCGGCCCGACGGCGGCGGAGAAGAACCGCTCGGTCTCCTCGCAGCGCGCCATCGGCGACCATGCCGGCAAGAGAGGCGTCACCATCGGGCTCGAAGCGCTCAACCGCTTCGAATGCTATCTGCTGAACACGATGGATGATCTGTGCGAGCATATCGACGTGATCGACCGGCCGCACATCAAGGCGATGTACGACACGTTCCATGCCAATATCGAGGAGGCCGACCCGATCGGCGCCTATACGCGCAACCGCAGGAACGTCGTCCATATCCATATTTCGGAGAACGACCGCGGCGTTCCTGGGCGCGGCAACATTCCGTGGGCCGGGACGTTTTCCGCCATCCGCAAGAGCGGCTATGACGACTGGCTGACCATCGAGGCGTTTGGGCGCTCGCTCAAGGATCTGGCGGCGGCGACCAAGGTATGGCGCGATTTTTCCGAAAGCCCGGAGGCGGTTTATCGTGATGGGTACAGGCATATCAGGGACGGGTGGAAAAGAGCAGCATAGATCGCTGGGGGGGGGCAAATCTTCGAGATTGGCGGCTAGGGCGCTGGCCCGCCGACGGTACGGTGCTGCACCGCGAAGGGATCAGCCCTGCTCGGCCTGGATCCTGTTGTAGTCGTGGATCGTCCGGCTCAGCCTGCGACGCAGGAAATTCGAGATGTTGTCGAAGATGAAGACGACGAACAGGATCAGCAGCACCATGTAGAAGACGTTGGCCCAATTGGAGTTGGTGCGCATCGCTTCCCACAGCTTCAGGCCGATGCCGCCGGCGCCTACGGCTCCAATGATGGTGGCGCCGCGGGTGTTGGATTCCCACTGGTAGAGCGTCTGGCTGATGAAGACCGGAATCACTTCCGGCATCACGCCATAACGCTGCACCAGAAAACCGTTGGCACCGGTCGACTTGATGCCCTCGCGCGGTTTGTCGTCGATATTCTCAAGACTTTCTGAATAGGTTTTGCCGAGCGTGCCGATCTCGGTGAAGAAGATCGCTGCACTGCCGGCCAGCGGGCCGGGCCCGAAGGCGCGGGTGAAGAACAGCGCCCAAATCAGCATGTCGACCGAGCGCATGAAATCGAAGAAGCGTTTCAGCACCTGGCTCAACAATCCGCTCGGCGTGATGTTGCGGGCGGCGAAGAAGGCGAGCGGAAAAGCGACGATGGCGCCGAGCAGCGTGCCGAGAAAGGCCATGACGATGGTCTGCAGCAGTTTCGTCCAGACATCGCCATGTTGCCACTGGGCGTTGTTCCAGATGTTGTCGCCGGCAAGCGCAAGGTTCGACGCGCCGGGCTTAAGTTCAGGTCCGGACCAGATCAGCGAGATCACTTGGCCAGCCGATTTTCCGAAGAAGGGCGAGCGGGTGTCGAAAACGAAATTCGCCCAGCCAAGGAAGCGCTTGCGCACCTTGACGCGGTCGACGGTGACGCGGACTTCGCCGACGAACCCCATCTTGGCGACGATCTCGTCATCATGCGCGGTGATCCAGTCCGGCACGGGGCCCGAGATCACCGGCTTGCCGCTGGTCAGCGAGACCGGAACGGTCTGGCCATTGGCGACGATCGTGGCCTGGGTCTTGTCGAAGGTGACGGATTTGGCCGGCCCGTCGATCAGAACGGTGAAAGTGCCGTCCGGGTTGGTGATTACCCAGTCCGGGTCAGGGTTCTCGCCAAGCGCGGAAAAGCGAGGATATTTTGCCGTGATCTGAGGCTGATCGAGGCGGAACTCGGGCTGCAGATCATAGCTGATCCACTGCGTCAGGAAGAGCGGCAGGCGCTCCCAATGCGATTCCCTCAGCACTTGCGGCAGGCTGAAGAACCACAAGGCATAGACAAGGTAAAGCACGGTGCCGGCCACCAGGAGCAGCGGCCAGAAGCGCTTGTAGAACGGGCGATGGAACACATGCGGGAAGCGTTCCTCGATCGCTTTGAGCTCGTCGACAGTCATCGCCATGTTCAGGCACTGCCCATCAGGAAAGCCTGTTCGCCGACCAGCTTGCGACGCAGCCAGGCGGAGAACTGGTCGATGATGAAGATCGTCGTGAAGAGCAGCAGTACCAGCGCCAGTGTCTTGGCGCCGAAGCCGCGCGAGATCGAGAGCTTCAGCTCCTCGCCGATGCCGCCGCCGCCGACGGCACCGATGATGGTCGAGGCCCGCACGTTGATCTCGACGCGCAGCAGTGTGTAGGACATGAAATTGGGCAGCACCTGCGGCAGGTCGGCGAAGCGTATCCGCTCGACCCAGTTGGCGCCGACCGCCGTCAGGCCTTCCTCGGCGCGCATGTCGATGTTCTCGTTGATCTCGTAGAACAGCTTGCCCAGAGCGCCGATCGAATGCAGGCCGATGGCGATGATGGCTGCGATCGGACCCGTCGAGACGATTGCGGCGAAGAGGCCGGCGATGACGATCTCGGGGAAGGCGCGCAGCAATTCCATGAAGCGCTTGACGACCAGCCGCAGCACCGGATGCGGCGTCAGGTTGCGCGCGGCGATGAAGGAAAACGGCACGGCAAAGACGAAGCCGATGAAGGTGGAGACCAGCGCCACGTTGACCGTGGTCAGCATCAGCTCGAAATATTCGGGGATGTAAAAACCGCCCCAGACATAGACCCGGCCGAGCGGAAAGTTGAACTCCTGGGTGCCTTTGTCATGCGGCGAGGCGATATCGAACAGCGCCCGCCAGACGTCGTTCCAGTCCTTGGGGATCAGCCAGCTCAGGAAATCGAGGATATGCGGCAGCCGGTCGAAAAAGTGTCCGGCATTGGCTTCATCGGCGAACCACATGCTGGAAAACATCGCGGCAAGCAGCAGGCCGACGCCGAGCACTGTATAGAGCCGGCGTAGCGACGTCTGGCGTCGCCAGGCATCGGCCATCTGGTGGGTGGCGCCGGAGGGCGCTGTCGCGGAAAGGGTCATGATCGGACATGCAAAAAGGGCGGCGCTTCAAACGCCGCCCTTTTCGATTTTGCCGTCAGCCGCCGATGGCTGCCTTACGGGCTTCGACGATGACGTTGTAGAAGTCGGCCTTGACCGGAACGTAGCCGGTGAAATCGCCGCCTTCGACGCCTTCGAAGCAGGCCTTGTCCTTGGTCGGCAGGGCGGTGAAGAAGGCGGTGAGCTTGGCGGTCATGTCGTCGCCGAGCGCGGTGCGAACGACCAGCGGGCCGTTCGGGATCAGGCCCGAGCGCCAGACTTCGACGAAGTCGTTGGGGTCGACGGCGCCCTTGGCGGTTACCTTGTGGAAGGTGCCGGACGTGTAGCCGTTCTTGAAGTCGCCGATGCCCGAGGAATCGTCGACCGCGACGTCGACCTTGCCGTCGCGGACGGCGAGGATGTTGTTCTCATGGCCGCCATTGAACTGGGTTGAGGCGAAGAAGGCTTCGTTCGAAGCGCCGGTGTCCTTCGGGATCTGGGTCAGCGGGATCAAGTAGCCCGAGGTCGAATCCGGGTCGGCATAGCCGAGCTTCTTACCCTTGGCCGACTTGATGTCGGTGATGCCCGAGGACTTCAGTGCCAGGCCGATCGAATAATAACCGGTGGCGCCGTCGGTCTGCTGGGTGGTGAGGATCGGGGTGACCGCCTTCGGATCCTTGATGTAGACGCTGGCATAGCCGGAAGCGCCGAGTTCGGCGAAATCGAGCGTGCCGCCGAGCAGGCCCTGGATGACGCCGTCATAGTCGGCGGCCGGGAACAGCGACACTTTTTCGAAGCCGAATTCGGCCTTCAGGTGATCGGCGAGGCACTGGTAGTTGCGCAGCCGGTCGGTTTCGTTCTCGCCGCCGAGGATGCCGACGCGGAACTCCTTGATGTCGGCTGCGTGAGCAGCGCTCGCCGCGATGGCGAGCAACGAAACGGCGCCAAAAACCATCTTCCTGAACATGGGTCTCTCTCCTGTTTGGTCCCGGCTTCGCGCCGGGTGCGTTCGAATTTTGACAGGTGCCTTTGACGCTGGCTGGCGATCCGGGTTGCTCAGTAGCCGGGGAATGCGGGCTCGAGCGGTCCGGCGGATGCTTCGATCTTTTGCTTGTAGGCGATGCTGGTCGAGGTGATGGCCTCGGAGATCTCGCTACCATTGCTGTCGGCGCCATAGACCGTGCGCACCGCCTCGCGGTCGAGGTCTTCGGGCGCACCGTCGAACACGACCTTGCCGGCGGCCATGCCGATGATGCGGTTGCAATAGGCGCGGGCGGTATCCAGCGTGTGCAGATTGGTGACGACGGTGATGCCTTCGCGCAGGTTGATGTCCTGCAGCGAGTCCATCACCACCTTGGCGTTGAGCGGGTCGAGCGAGGCGATCGGCTCGTCGGCCAACAGAACTTTCGGTAGCTGCATCATGGCCCGGGCGATCGCCACACGCTGCTGCTGGCCGCCGGACAGCGTGCCCGCCGGCTGCAGTGCGGTGCGGGCGATGTCGAGGCGTTCGAGCGCGGCGACCGCCTCGGCGCATTCGGCGCGGGTAAACATGCCGAGCAGGTTGGAAATCGTCGAGCGGTGATTGAGGCTGCCGAGCAGCACATTGGTCAAGACGTCGAGGCGCGGCACCAGATTGAACTGCTGGAAGATCATTGCGCAGTCGCGCTGCCAACGGCGTAGCGGCGAGCCGCGCAACTGCGAGACCTCGGTGCCGTCAAAAAAAATCGACCCCTGGCTGGGATCGATGAGACGGTTGATCATGCGAAGAAGGGTGGATTTGCCGGCGCCCGAACGGCCGATGATGCCGACCATCTGGCCCTGCGGGATCGACAGATCGACCGCGCTGACGGCGGTGTTCTTGCCAAATCGGCGGGTGACGCCGCGAATTTCGAGCGTTGCTGACATGGGGTAGGCTCCAGTCCAGTCGCAGTTGAAGGTCTGTTAACCCTCGCTAGCGCAGCCGCATGAACCTGCGGTGTCGGATTGATGTCAGTTTTGTTACCGCCCACAAGCTTGTGGCGCGCAGGATCACGGGATCAGCCGAGGACCAGAAGCTCCTCGAAATGCTTCATGTCCCGGAAGGCGCAGAAGGCCGGCGGCCTGAGCTCGATCACCGGCGCCTCGCGCTCGAACAGCGACAGGCAGTCTGCGAACAGATCCTGCCAGGCGGACGCCCGCTCGTCGGCGAGACGCCGGATCTGGTAGGCGAAGGTGATGTGGAAGACGTAAGTGTCGTGGTCGGGATGCCGGTAGCCGAACGGCACCGACAGTGCGTCGCGCCAGGCCCGCATGATGCGCCGATCGTCTTCCGAGGCGCCAGCAACCGTCAGGCCGGTCGGCACGACTTCGACAACTTTGACCTTGAATGCGCCTTGGCCCTCGAAGCCCTGCAGCCGCTCCAGGTAGAGACGGGTCATATCGTCGATGCTGCTGTCGAGCGCCACGTCCTGCGGCCAATAGGGCAGCCGGCGGCGATACTCGATGATGCCCTGGAACAGCGTCATGTGCAGGCTGGAGATCGGCGTGAAGGCCAGCCGGTCGGCGTCGGGCATGGCGCGCATGCGTTCGCGCACCTCGATGACCACTGCTTCGGAGGGCGAGCCGCTGACGAGATGGCTGACAATTGTGTTGCCGGGCTCGAACAGAAAATTGCCTGATCTGTCATAGCGCGTGCCGAGATGCACGGGAGGGGTCGGGTTGGTGCCTTCGAAAAATCCGGCGAGCGAGGGTCTGACCAAATCGAGCATTGCGATCTCCAAGGAAAGACCGCGTCCTGTCCGAGTCATGTGTCAGGGATATGAAGCGGGCAGGTGCGCCTATAGCATTCGATGCATGACCAAGGCATCAACGTAACCCAGCCTAGGGTGTTCAAACGCCTTCGGGATTGTCCCGACAATGTCGAAGCCGAGCCGGCTCCACAGCTTTACCGCGCGCTCGTTGGAGCTGATGACGAAGTTGAACTGCATGGCCCGGAAGCCGCGTTCAGCGGCCTTTTGCAAAGAGTGTTCGCACATAGCGGTGGCGATGCCGCGACCGCTGGCGGCGGCAGAGGTGACGTAGCCGCAGTTGGCGATATGGGCGCCACCGCCACGCTGGTTGGCATGGAGGTAGTAACAGCCGATCACACTTCCGGCATCTGCTGCCACGAACACTTCGTGACCGCCGGAAAACCAGTAGTCCAGCGCCTGCGCACGGTTCCAATCGCGGGGCAGCGCATAGGTTTCGCCGGCCCGCAAAACGGGTTCGAGCATGATCCAGATAGCGTCTGCGTCGGCCTCTGTGGCGGGGCGAATGGTTGGCACGATCAAGAACTCTTGAGAGGTGGGAACGTCAGAACCAGATAGCGGCAAGGATACTGCCAAGAAAGATCAGGACCGCAAAGGCAGTCACAATTCCCGGCTCTGCGGGGTAGGCCGGTGAAGCGGGGATATCCCTTCGCAAGGGCTGCATGAACCCCTCAAACATTCCCTACTTTAGCATTCGCACATTTTCCTGAACACTCGCGAAGTGCGTCCTTCGCCCGAGGAGGTGACGTCGGCGCTAGAGCGGTTCACCGTTTCACGGAAACGCAGAACCGCTCTATACTTTTGTTATGACGCAATTCCGGACGGAAAACCGCTACGCACCTTTCCTGGAATTGCTCTAGCCGCCGTATTTTTCCAAGAAGGCTTCTGCCCCCAGCTCGCGGAAATCCTCCAGCGCGGCGCGCAGCCGGGCATGGTCCCAGTCCCACCAGGCGAGCGCCTGGTAGCGTTCGGCCGTGCGGCGGTCGAAACGTTCGCGGATCGGCTTGGCCGGCACGCCGCCGACGATGGTGTAGGGCGCGACATCCTTCGACACCACGGCACCGGCGCCGACCGCGGCGCCATCACCGACGGTGACGCCGGGCAGGATGGTCGAGCCATGGCCGAGCCAGGTGTCGTGGCCGATGGTGACCCGTTTGGCGCGGCGCTGGGCGAAGAACTCGCTGTCATGCTCGGCGTCGTCCCAATAGTCGGAAGCACGGTAGGTGAAGTGGTGCAGCGTCGGCCGCCAGGTCGGGTGGTTGGTGGCGTTGATGCGCACGCTGGCGGCGATGTTGGAGAACTTACCGATCGTGGCGCACCAGACTGAGCAGTCCTGCATCATGTAGGAATAGTCGCCGAGGATGCTCTCCGAAACCCGGCTGCGGTCGGCGATCTCGGTCCAGCGTCCGAGCGTCGAATTCTCGACCTGCGCCGTTGCGTGGACCAGCGGCGCTTCCGACAATTTCCTGCTCATGCGGCGATTTTTCCTGCAGCGAAGGTTGTGACGTCGATGATCCGGTCGGCCACTGCCTCGCGCACGTCGTGGTCGTGGAAGATGCCGAGCAAGGCGACGCCCGCCGCCTTCTTTTCCGCGATCAGGGCGATCACCACGTCGCGGTTCCTGGCGTCGAGCGAGGCGGTCGGCTCGTCGAGCAACAGGACCGGGTGGCCGGTGATGAAGCCGCGCGCGATGTTGACGCGCTGCTGCTCGCCGCCCGAGAAGGTCGCCGGCGGCAGCGCCCAGAGTTTTTCCGGCAGGTTGAGTTGTGCCAGCAAGGCGCGCGCCTTTTCGCGTGCGGCCTCGCGTTCCTGACCACGCTCGACCAACGGCTCGGCGACGACGTCGAGCGCCGAGACGCGCGGTACGGTGCGCAGGAACTGGCTGACATAACCGATCGTTTGCCGGCGCACGGCAAGCACGGTGCGTGGGCTGGCTGTGGCCAGATCGATCAGCCCGTTTTCGTGCTGGACGATGATCTGGCCTTCGTCGACGGCATAATTGCCGTAGAGCATTTTCAGAATGGAGCTCTTGCCGGCGCCGGAGGGGCCGCCGAGCACGGCGCATTCGCCAGTTCGGATCGAGAACGATACCCCGGCGACAACAGGCAATTTGATGCCGTCGCGCAGATGCATGGTGAAGCTTTTTGCGACGTCGGAGACAACGAGCGGGGTGGGCATGTCAGAGTCCTTTGATTTGCCGCATGATCTGATCCGAAAACCGGCTTCCACTTTTCGGGATCATGCGGCTAGACCTGCAATATCGAAGAAACGAGCAATTGCGTGTAGGGCGCGCGCGGGTCGTCGAGCACGCGGTCGGTGAGGCCGCTTTCGACGACACGGCCGTCCTTCATCACCATCATGCGCTGCGACAAAAGCCGCGCCACGGCAAGATCGTGGGTGACGACGATCGCGGCAAGACCGAGATCGGTGACCAACCCGCGCAGCAGGTCGAGCAGGCGCGCCTGCACCGAAACGTCGAGGCCACCGGTCGGCTCGTCCATGAACACCAGCCGCGGCCCTGTGACGAGGTTGCGGGCGATCTGCAGGCGCTGGCGCATGCCGCCGGAGAAGGCGCGCGGCTCGTCGTCGATGCGGTCCTCGTCGATCTCGACGCGCGACAGCCAGTCGACGGCCGTGGCGCGGATCTTGCCGTAGTGGCGGTCGCCCACTGCCATCAGCCGCTCACCGACATTGGCGCCGGCCGATACCGTCATACGCAAGCCATCGGCGGGGTTCTGGTGGACAAAACCCCAGTCGGTGCGCATCAGGAAGCGGCGCTCGGCCTCGCTCATGCGATAGAGCTCGCGGAACTGGCCGTCGCGCATGCGGTAGCTGGCGGTGCCGGAAGAGGGCAGCAGCCGCGTCGACAGGCAGTTGAGCAGCGTCGTCTTGCCGGAGCCGGACTCGCCGACCACCGCTAGCACTTCGCCCGGCCAGAGGTCGAAGCTGACGTTCTCGCAGCCGACGCGCGAGCCGTAGAATTTGGACAGCGCGGAGACGCGCAGCAGCGGTTCGTCCGTCATTTGCGGGATCCTGGCATGAATTCTGTACTGTTGGCTTCGCTGTCGATCTTGCCGTCCAGCAGCGCGAGGAAGGCGTTCCCGACCTCAATCAGGCGCTCCGCTTCGAAATCGAGTCCCCACAGGCTTCCGAAACCAAGAAGATTAATGGTGGGTGCAGGGAGCTTGCCGCTGTGCCGCGACAGCGCTTTAAGAAGCTTCTCGATAGCGGTGACGACAGAGGCTTTTGTTGCCGGGTCGCCAACAGCTCTTTCGAGGTGGGCATCCATCGCTCCGTTGAACTCTACCTCCGATTGCCACAGCCATTCGTCGCGCAATTGCATAAGTGGGTCTGCTCGGTCTGTTTGGCTCTCCAGATTGAGAGCCAGCAGCCGAAGCCAAAGTGAGAGGATGGAGTCTCTCATCCAGAAGCCTTTGTCGCCGATCGCGACGAATGAAGTACCCATTAAACACGCTCCTCAGCAGCGTCAGCCGGCTGTGGACCGTGGCCCTCTTCGCGGCGTTTCTCGCAATGATCAGTGTCGGAGCAGACGAACATGTGGCCGCCATGGTCGTCGAGGATGACCTCGTCGAGATAGACGTTCTCGGCGGCGCACAGCGCGCAGGGCTGGTCGAAGGTCTGCACCTCGAACGGATGATCCTCGAAGTCGAGGCTGACGACATCGGTGAAGGGCGGCAGCGCGTAGATGCGCTTTTCGCGACCGGCGCCGAACAGTTGCAAAGCCGGCGACTGGTGCATCTTCGGATTGTCGAATTTCGGCGTCGGCGACGGGTCCATCACATAGCGGCCCTCGACCTTGACCGGATAGGCATAGGTGGTGGCGATGCGGCCGTGCCTGGCGATGTCCTCGTAGAGCTTGACATGCATGAGGCCGTATTCCTCCAGCGCATGCATTTTGCGCGTTTCGGTCTCGCGCGGCTCGAGGAAGCGCAGCGGCTCGGGGATCGGCACCTGGTAGACCAGCACCTGCCCGGCGCTCAGCGGATGTTCGGGGATGCGGTGGCGGGTCTGGATGATGGTGGCGCTGGCGGTATCGGTGGTCACCGCGACATTGGCGACCTTCTTGAAGAAGGCGCGGATCGAGACGGCATTGGTGGTGTCGTCGGCGCCCTGGTCGATGACCTTCAGCACGTCGTCGGGGCCGATGATCGAAGCGGTGACCTGCACGCCTCCGGTGCCCCAGCCATAAGGCATCGGCATTTCACGCGAGGCGAACGGCACCTGATAGCCGGGGATGGCGATGCCCTTGAGGATCGCCCGGCGGATCATCCTTTTGGTCTGCTCGTTGAGATAGGCGAAGTTGTAGGTGGCGATGTCGGTCATGGTGATCGCTTCCGCTTTGTGCTACCGAACCGGCTTCCAACACACGGAAAATGGGCCTGACTCAGATGACCCCAGCCGGATGGATGCACATCGGAATTCTCCTGTTGGCGTTTATTGGCGTGGTTGCCTTTGTCCTTCGAAGAATGGTTCTCCCTGCGCCGAAGGAAGGCGCGAGCGGCGAGACCGTAGCCGGCAGTAGTGGTTATGGCGGGCCCGGAGGGTACGATGGCGGTGGCCATTCCGGCGGGGGCAGCTAGGATCATCCGGCGACCTCCAGTCCCCTGGCGTAGCACGCCAGCCGATCGGCCAGCGTGCCGGTGTGCAGTTCGAACATGTGGTTGTCGTCGTCGTAGAAATAGATCGAGCGACCTTCGCCCGCGACGCGCGGGCGTGGCGCGCGCATGTCGAGGCCAAGCGTTTTGACGCGCTCGGCATAGCGGTCGAAATCGGCGTCATCGATCTTGAAGGCGAGGTGGTTGTAGCTGCGCTGCGGCAGCGCTTCGCCCTCCATGATGGCGATCCAGAGATCGCCGATCAGGAAGAATTTTTCCCGCGACAGGGAGAACTGCTGGGCATCGCTGGCATAGACTTCGCGCGCGTCGAAAATGCCGGTCAGGATCGCGCTCATGCGGTCGAGATCGTGGACGATGAAGGTCATGTGGGACAGGCCTTCGATCATTCGGCGGCCTGCCGCTTTTCCTCGACCTTCGCAGGGTTTTCGCGGGCCTCGTATTCGGCGCGCATGCGGCGCACGAGATCGAGTTCAGCCTGGAAATCGACATAGTGCGGCAATTTCAGATGTTCGACGAAGCCGGTCGCCTGGACATTGTCGGAATGCGAAATGACGAACTCCTCGTCCTGCGCGGCGGCGACGACATCCTCGCCCAATTCGGTTGCACGAAGAGCGCGATCGCAGAGCGCCATGGCCATCGCCTTGCGCTCGCTCTGGCCGAAGACCAGGCCGTAGCCGCGGGTGAACTGCGGCGGCGCCTTGGCCGAGCCCTTGAACTGGTTGACCATCTGGCACTCGGTGACGCGGACAGAGCCGAGTGGCGCGGCGAAGGGCAGTTCCGGCACGTCGAGCTCCAGCTCGACCTCGCCGATGCGGACCTCGCCGACAAAGGGATGGTTGCGGGCATAGCCGCGCTGGGTGGAATAGCCGAGCGCCAGCAGAAAACCCTCGTCGCCGCGTGACAGCGCCTGCAGGCGGATGTCGCGCGCCATCGGGAATTCCAGCGGCTCGCGGGTGATGTCGCCGGGGATATGGTCCTGCGGCATGTCGCCGTCCGGTTCGATCAGGCCTTCGCGGGCGAGGATCGCCGAGACGCGCGGCATGGCTTCCGCCTCGCTTTCGCGCTGCAGCGGCTCGGCGACGTCGCCGCCGGCGGCAAGCTCCGGATCGAGCAGCCGGTGGGTGTAGTCGAAGGTCGGGCCCAGCAACTGGCCGCCGGGCAGGTCCTTGTAGGTCGCCGAGACGCGCCGCTCGACCAGCATCGTGCCGGTATCGATCGCCTTGGTGTAGCCGAAGCGCGGCAGCGTGGTGCGATAGGCGCGGACCAGAAAGATCGCCTCGATCATGTCGCCGCGCGCCTGGACGATGGCCAATGCCGTCAGCTCACGGTCGTAGAGCGAGCCTTCGCTCATCACCCGATCGACGCCGAGCGCCAGTTGCTCGACGATCTGGTCGAGGCGAAGTGCCGGCACCGAACGGTCGCCGCGGCGGCGATCGGCAAGCAGTCGGTGGGCGTTGGCGATTGCCGCTTCGCCGCCTTTTACCGCAACGTACATCTTACGCCTCCATCGTCTTGATGCGCGTCGTGCGCGGCAGGCAAGCGAGGCTGTCGGCGGTGGCCAGGATGATGTCGACGCCACGCGGAAAGCGCTGGTTGTTCTGCTTCCACTGTTCGACGAAGTGACGCGGCATCTGCGCCGGCGCGATGGTCGCACTGGTTTCTATGCCGGGGCCCTCGAGCAGCAGCGGCGCGCCAGAGGCAAGATCGGTGACCTGCAGGATCAGCGTCGTCGAGCGATCGGGATAATCCTGGGTGCCTTGCGAAAAGCCGTCCAGCGCCATCATTTCCGCGGGGTTGGCGATCAGCGCGAAATGCGCATCGGCCGGGGTGTTGGCTGAAGGCGCGCCGGTGTGGAAACCGAGCCAGGATTTGACGGCGGGTGCGGCTTGCAAGGGGAGATCGAGCCAGAGCGGCGTGTCGTTGTCGCAGAGCGCCAGGACGATAGCGCCAGCCGTCGCCGAAAGCGCCACCGGTGGGCGGGCAAAGGCCGGCAGGGCTTGCACGCTGCCCGGTCGCGCCATGGCATCCATCACGGCGCGAAACACCGTCTGGGCGTTGAACACCGGATCGGCGAAGCCGCCCTCGATCGCTTGCACAGCCAACCCCATCAGTCTTCTCCGCGCACCATGGTGAAGAAATCCACTTTCGTTGCCGCGGTCTCGGCGCGCCGCTGTTCGCGCGCCTCGACCAGGGCCGCCCGCAGCGGCGCGACCAGCCTGGTCTCGACCGCCTCGCGATGGGCGGGCTCCTGCCACAGCGCATCGGCGATCGCCGCCAGCTTCGCCTTCCGCTTGTCGCGACCGAGCGTGTAGCAATGGCCGACCTGTCCGGACGGCAGCCGGACCGTGGCGCGGGTGACGGTCGCCTCGCCGACATTGAAGGGCGCGCCGCCGCCGCCGATGCGGCCGCGCACGGTGACCAGGCCGGTTTCGGGGCCGCGCAGGAGTTCGGCTTCGAAGGGCAGGCCGGCCTCGTTCCAGAGGCGGGCGATGTCGTCGCCGGGCGACTGCGCCAGCGTCGCCATGATCGCCTTGCGTTCGGCCTGATCGCGGGCTTCCTGTCCTCGCATGGCGAGCTCCTTGCGTAGCGGCTAATTTGTCTATTGATATAGACAACCATACAAATTATACCTGTTAGCTAGCGCGAGTCCATGACGGGTGCATGACACCTGGCAAAAAGACTGGGTGAGCGAAAAGTCGGGGTGGGCAAGAAGATCGGGGTGGACATGATTGGGCAGCAAGTTGCCAGCATCGAACGGCGTAGCGGAGTTTCGCTTTGGCGGCAGATCGCTGACCAGATCCTGCATTCGATTGCCGATGGCGATTTTGCTGAAAACGCCGCGCTGCCGCCCGAAATAGCATTGGCCGAGCGCTATGGCGTCAACCGTCATACCGTGCGCACCGCCATCGCCGCCCTTGTGCAGGACGGGGTGCTGAGGGCGGAGCAAGGGCGCGGTACCTTCGTGCTGTCGCGCAAGCGGCTGTCCTATCCGATCGGCGCCCGCACGCGCTTTTCGACCGGCCTGCAAGGACAGGCGTCCGAACGGCATATCGTCCTGCTGACGTCGTCGGCCGAGCCGGCCAGCCGCCGCGTCGCAGAGGCCCTGGGTCTTGCCAGAGGATCCACCGTGGTTCGGCTGGAGACGCGCGGGGAAGCCGACGGGCATCCGGTGTCGCGCGCCAGCGCCTGGTTTGATGCCCAGCGCTTCGCCGGCATCGACGCTGCGATGGCGGAAACCGGATCGGTCACTGCTTCGCTCAAGCGCTTTGGGATCAACGATTATCTGAGGCAATCGACGGTGCTTTCGGCTCGCCACGCCGATGCCGCCGACCTCGCCGATCTCGACCTGCAGCCTGGCGCCATCGTGCTGGTTACGGTTGCCGTCAACATCACGCCAGACGGAAAGCCGATCCAGTTTTCCGAGTCGCGGTTTCCGGCCGAGCGGGTGGAGTTGAAATTGTCCGCCTTGTAGAATTCGAGCTGTCAGTCGATGCCGTAGAAAAGCGCGGCCGTGCCGCCGAAGATCTGATCGCGCGCGGCCGGCGAAAGACCGGCCACAAGTTCCTTCGCGGCGGCCAGCCAGTTCTCATAGGTGGCGGCCAGTTCGCAAACCGGCCAGTCGCTGCCGAACATCAGCCGTTCCGGGCCGAAGCAAGCGATGAGATGGTCGGCATAGGGTTTCAGGCCAGCGATCGACCAATTCGGGCCGGCTTCGGTGACCAGCCCGGAAAACTTGCACAGCACCGACGGTCTCTTGGCGAGCGCGGCCATGTCGCTTGCCCAAGGTTCGATGATGCCCCTGGCGATGAACGGCTTGGCAGCGTGGTCGACGACGATCGCCAACTCCGGAATGTGGTCGGCAAGTGCTGCGACCACCGGCAAATGACGCGGCTGCGCCAGCGCGTCGAAGCGCAGGTTCAGTTCGGGCAGCAGCCTCAGCGCCGCAAGGTGCTTTGGCTTCAAAATGTCGAACGTGTCGTCAATGTCCTGCAGCATCGGCCGGATGCCACGGAATTTCGGCCGTGCCGCCAGCCGGCGCAACGTCGCTTCGACGTCGTCGGCGCCGAGATCGACCCAGCCGACCACTGCGGCGATGCTCGGTTCGGTCTCGGCAAGGTCGAGCATGAACTCGGTCTCGGCCACTGTCGCCGCCGCCTGCACCACGACGGTTCGATCGATGCCGGCAGCGTTGAGATGCGGCTTAAGATCGGCTGGAAAGACATCGCGCACGATCGGCGCGACATGCGGCCCCATCCAGAAATAGTCGCCGCGGGCGATCTTCCAGTAGTGCTGGTGTGCGTCGATCCGCATCGTCTCATCCGACCTCGATGACGGCCTTGATCAGCCCGGATTTCTGATGCGCCCAGCGGGCGAGGTCAAGAGGCGTGCCGGCAAGCGTGGTCCGGTGGGTGACGAGCTTTGCCAGCGGCACCGCGCCGTTGCGGATCGAGGCGGCGACATGGTCGAAATCGGCGCCAAGCGCGTTGCGGCTACCGATCAGCGTCATCTCGCGCTTGTGGAACTCGGGATCGGAAAAGCCGATGTCGTCCTTGACGACGCTGACCAGCACAAGCGATCCGCCATGCGCGACATGGGCGAAAGCCGACTGCACCGACTGCGTGTTGCCGGTGGCGTCGAAGACCACGTCGAAACCCTCACCGCCGGTCGCATCCCGCACCAGGTCGGCGGCGGTGCCGCGTGAACCGTCCAGCGTTGCGAAGCCAAGCTCGCTTTCGGCGAAGCCGAGCCGCTCCATGCTCATGTCGAGCAGGCTCACATCGAGCCCGGCGATGCGGGCGAAAAGCGCCGTGCCGAGCCCGATCGG
This sequence comes from Mesorhizobium monacense, assembly GCF_056781675.1. NCBI lineage: Bacteria > Pseudomonadati > Pseudomonadota > Alphaproteobacteria > Hyphomicrobiales > Phyllobacteriaceae > Mesorhizobium > Mesorhizobium monacense. Next base: position 159,105 of record NZ_CM165567.1, read on the forward strand.
GCCAGCGCCGATAACCAATGTTCGGGCGCCGGGATCGGCGCGCGCGCGGCGCACCGCATGCGCACCAATCGCCAGGAATTCGACGGCTGCGGCATCGGCCAACGACAGTCCGCTTGCCGGATAAAGGTTTTGCGCCGGCACCAGTATCTGTTCGCACATGGCGCCGTCGCGGTGGACGCCGAGCACCTCGATCCTGACGCAGCAATTCGGCTTGCCGTGCCGGCAGGCGATGCATCTGCCGCAGGCGAGATAGGGATTGATGATCACCGGTTCGCCGATGGCAAGGGCTACGCCGTCGCCCTTGTCGGCGACCGTGCCCGAGACCTCGTGGCCCATGATGCGCGGATAGGCGAGGAACGGGTGCTTGCCTTCGAAGATGTGGTAATCGGTGCCGCAGATGCCGACATGACTGACGGCGACCAATGCCCATCCCGATGGCGGCGAGCCGGGCGCCGGACGGTCCTCCACGACAAGATCACCGGGCGAGCGGCAGACGACGGCTTTCATGCTTCAATCCAATTCATGAAACCGCCGGCCCTCGCTTTCGCGAGGCCGGCGGCCGCTTGGGAGGGACTTACTTGCCGCGGCGGCGCAGGCCGTCGAAGTAGACGATGACGATGATCAGCACGCCGGTGATGATGCGCTGCCAGAAGGCGTTGACGTTGAGCAGGTTGGCGCCATTGTTGATGGTGGCGAGGATGAAGGCGCCGAGCAGCGGTCCGTGCACGGAGCCGACCGCGCCGAACAGCGAGGTGCCGCCGATCACCGAGGAGGCGATCGCCTGCAGTTCCCAGCCTTCGGCCTGGGTCGGATTGCCGATGCCGATGCGCGATGCCAGCAGCACGCCGACGAAGGCGGCGCACAGGCCGGACAGCGTGTAGGCCATGTAGATGGTGCGCTGGACGTTGACGCCCGACAGGCGCGAGGCCTCGGCATTGGAGCCGACCGAGAACAGATAGCGGCCCCAGCGGCTGTGATGCAGGAAGACGTAGGCCGGGATGCCGACCAGGATCACCATCCAGAACAGATTGGGGACGCCGACAAAGGAGCTGCGCGAGAATTCCTGGAAGGCGTCGTTGTTGATCGAGATCGAGTTGCCGTTGGTCATCAGCAAGCCGATGCCGCGCAGCGAGGTCAGCGTCGCCAGCGTGATGATGAAGGGCGGCAGGCCCATCTTGACGATGCCGAAGCCATGGAACAGGCCGATGGCGACCCCGACCAGCAAGGTGATCAGGATGGCGAGGAAGACCGGCACGCCGGCATTGATCAGCATGGCGGCGATGACGGTGGCAAAGCCGACCACGGCGCCGACGGACAGGTCGATGCCGCCGGTGATGATGACGAAGGTCTGGCCGACCGCCAGGATGGCGATCATCGAACCCTGACGCAGCAGGTTCGAAATGTTGTTGCCCGAGGCGAAGCTCTGCGTCGCCACCGACAGGATGACCCACAACAGAACCAGCAGCGCCAGCAGCGTCAGCCCGAACAGGGCGTTGTAGTTACGTTTCGGTTTTTCGGCGGCAATGGCCTCGGTGCTCATTTCTGTCCTCCCAGCTTTTCTTGTTTCTCGGCGAGCGCCTGCGTGAGAATGTCCTCGTGATTGGCGGTGCGGAACCCATGCGTGGCCACCAGCTTGCCGCGCCGGAACACGTGCAGCGTGTCGGCCAGCTCATAGACCTCCGGCAAATAGGACGAGATCAGGATGATGCCGGCGCCCTTGGACAGCAGTGCTCCGAACAGGCGGTAGATCTCGGCCTTGGTGCCGACATCGACGCCGACCGTCGGCTCGTCGAAGATGAACAGCTTGGCGCCGTGCGCCAGCCATTTGCCGATGACGATCTTCTGCTGGTTGCCGCCGGACAGGCTGGAGGCGAGCGCGCTCCGCGTCGGCGTCTTGATCCTGAGGCCGGCGATCTGGCGATCGGCCTCGGCCTTCTCCTTTGCGCCCGAGATCAGCATGTTGCTGGAGATGCGCTTGTAGATCGGCAGGTTGAGATTGAGGCCGACCGGCAAATTGAGGCACAGGCCTTGGTCGCGGCGGCTCTCCGGGGCAAGTGCCATGCCGAGCCTGATCGCGTCGTGTTCGGAATTGACCTGGACCGGCTTGCCTTCCCACAGGATCTGGCCGGCCGACTTGCGGTGGCGGCCGTAAAGCGTGGTGACGAACTCGCTGCGCCCTGCACCGATCAGCCCATAGAGGCCGACGATCTCGCCGGCGCGCACCGACATCGACACATTCTCGAAGCCCTTGCCCGACAGGTTCTTCGCTTCGACGATCATCGCGCCGGGCGTAAAATGCTCCTTATGGTAGACCTGCTCGATCGAGCGGTTGATCATCATCTTGACCAGTTCGGCGTCGTTGGTCTCGGCAATGTTCCTGGTGCCGACCAGTGTGCCGTCGCGCAGCACCGAGACGCGGTCGGCGAGCTCGAACACCTCTTCCATGCGGTGGCTGATGTAGATGATGGTGACGCCTTCGCCCTTCAGCCGGCGGATCAGCTTGAACAGCTGGTCGGCCTCCTTGCGGGTGAGGTAGGCGGTCGGCTCGTCGAAGATCAGGAATTTCGTGCCGCGCACCGTGGCGCGGGCGGCGGCGATCAGCTGCTGTTGGCCGATGGTGAGATCGCCGAGCACGACATGCGCCGGCAGGTCGAAGCCGAGATCGTCGATGATCTTCTGCGCGTCCTTGACCATGGCCCGCTGCTGCAGGATGCCGTAGCGCGCGTTCTCCTCGCCGAGGAACATGTTGGCCGCGACCGTCAGGTGGCGGCAGAGCACGACCTCCTGGTGGACGGCATTGATGCCGAGCGCCATCGCCTCGTGCGGGGTCGCCAGCGCTTCGGGCTTGCCCTCCCAGATGACGTCGCCGGAGGTGCGCGGCATGACGCCGGTCAGAAGCTTGATCAAAGTGGACTTGCCGGCGCCGTTCTCGCCGACGATGGCGTGGATCTCGCCGGACTTGAAGGCGAGGTCCACCGGCTTCAGCGCGTGCGTGCCGGGATACCGCTTCTCCAGCCCCTTGAGTGCGAGGATCGTCCTGCCGGGCTCCAGGGTCGGGGCCGGGTGCAGTTCCTGCGCCGTGGACGTCATGACAATCCTCCCAGATTGGTCCTGCGATTAGGCACCTAGACTAGAGGCTGCCGCATCCCGATGGTGTCGGGTTGCGGGGTGTCTCTGGGGCAAGGGGCCCCAGAGACGATGCGCCTGCGGCGGTGCTTAGTCGAGCTTCGGGTTGAGCAGCGCGTCGATCTTCGGCTCTTTCATGTTGGCCTTGGTGACCAGATTGGCGCCGGTGTCGACATTGGCTTCGACCTTCTCGCCCTTCGAGGCGGCGAGCGCGGTCTTGATGCCGTCATAGCCCATCCGGTACGGGTCCTGGACGACGAGGCCGGAAATGACGCCGTCATTGAGGAACTTGATCAGCTTCTCGTCGCTGTCGAAACCGATCAGGCCAACCTTGCCGGCAAGGTTGTTCTCGGCGATCGCCTGGCCGACGCCCTGCGCCATGATCAGGTTGGATGCGAAGATGCCCTTCAGGTCAGGATTGGCGGTGATCAGGTCGGTCGCGATGTTGAGGCCGGTCGTGGCCTGGCCGTCGGCATATTTGTCGGCAACCAGTTCGAGGCCCGGATATTTCGCCTTGAGCTGTTCCTTGAAGCCTTGAGCGCGCTGCTCGAGCGAGCCGGCGCCGGGAAGCGCGGTGATCAGCGCAACCTTGCCCTCGACCTTGCCGCCATTGGCCTCGCCGATGGCCGCGGCGAGACCGTCAGCGGCAACGCGGCCGCCCTGGACGTTGTCGGTGGTCAGGAACGAGGTGAAGGCCTTGGAGTCGGCACCGGAGTCGATGCCGATGATCTTGACCTTGGTGGCAGCCTCGTCGATCGGCTTGCCGAGCGCCTTGGCTTCGGTCGGCGCGATGACGACGGCGGCCGGGTTGCCGGCGACGGCGTTCTCGAGGATCGAGATCTGGCCGTTGACGTCGGTTTCGGCCTGGGCGCCGAGTTCCGGCACGTTGACACCGAGGTCTTTGCCGGCCTTGCGGGCGCCGGCCAGAACGATCTGCCAGTAGAAGGAGGTAGTGTCCTTGACGATGATCGGGATTGTCACGTCCGCCGCCGAAGCCGGCGCCGTGTGCATGGCGCCTGCGAGCATCGAGGCGGCCGCGAGTGCCACGAAGGCGCGGCGGTTGAGAATGCTGGTCACGAATTTCATGAGGGTTCCTCCCTAGATCGCCCGGTGAAGGTTACGGAAGCTCCATTCGGATAGGCGCGGCCCAAACAGAACTTTATCAATAAAAAACATTTGCCGCTTTTTGATAGTGCATCGATCCGGCCGACGCAAGCGGTGTTTCGTATCGTCTCCGCGTGGCCTCGACAGGAGGCAAGCCTCCCTTCGCCGGTCCTCATTGCCACGTTCGGATGCTTCCGATCCTCTCTGATCGATATGGAATATTAATTCCATTACGATGTCAATATGGAATGTTCATTCTCTCGCGATCGTGAAGCCGTTTTTCATGCCGACCACCTGGGCGGACAATAGGCTCGTTGCCTCAGCCAAGCGCCTGCACCACCGTATGGGGATCGTATCTGGCGAACTCTGCCGGCAGCACAGGAGTTTCGAGCAGTTCCAGATTGCGCGTCAGATTGGCCGGCTTGGCGGTGCCGGTCAGCACGGAGGCGACGACCGGCTCATGCAGCGGGAACTGGAAGGCTGCCGCCGCGAGCGGGTAGCCGCCCTCGGCGGCGATCTTCTCCATCGCGCCGACGCGGTCGAGAATGTCCTTGCTGGCCGGCTGATAGTCGAAATGCGCGCCCTGCACCGGGCCGGTTGCCAGTATGCCCGAGTTGAACACGCCGCCGATGATCAGCGAGGTCTGCCGCTCCCTACACAGCGGCAGCAATTCGGCTTCGGCGCTGCGGTCGAGCAGCGAGTAGCGGCTGGCGAGCAGAATGCAGTCGAGCGGCGCACGGTTGAGCACGTCGAGGCAGATCTGCACTTCATTGACACCGAGGCCATAGGCGGAAATCGTGCCGGACGTCTTCAGCTCATCGAGCGCCTTCAGCCCGCCATCCATCAGCTGGCGGAAATGCAGCTTCGTCTTCTCGACGCCGTGCGTGTAGGTGCCGATGTCGTGGACAAACAGGATGTCTATCCTGTTTAGGCCGAGCCGGGCATAGGAGAATTCGACCGAGCGCATGATACCGTCATAGGAATAATCGTAGTCGAGCGCGAAGGGCAGCGGATCGACATAGGAGTGATCGGGAACCTGGTCCTCCGGCACGGGGCGGAACAGCCGGCCGACCTTGGTCGAAAGCACATAGGAGTCGCGCGGCTTATAGCGCAGGAAGTCGCCGAAGCGGCGTTCCGACAGGCCGAAACCGTAGAAGGGCGCGGTATCGAAATAGCGCAGGCCAGCGTCCCAGGCGGCCTGCAGCGTTTCCATCGCCACATCGCGCGGGCAGGCCCGGTAGAGCCCGCCGATCGCCGCGCCGCCGAAGCTTATCTCGGTGACGTCGAGCGCAGTTGTGCCGATGCGGCGCTTGTCCATGCAAAGCCTCCCCTTCCGGCCGCTGGCCGGTTCGCAGATGTCTGGTTGGTCGTGGCTGGTCTACAGCGTCGCACCGAGGTGCCAGGGCACGAACTCGTTGTCGCCGTAGCCGAACTCCTCGCTCTTGGTCTTGCGGCCCGAAGCCGTCTCGACGATCAATTCAAAGATCTCGCGGCCCATGCCGGCGATGGTCTTCTCGCCGGAAGCGATGACGCCGCAGTTGACGTCCATGTCCTCTTCCATGGTGTGATACATGGTCGAGTTGCTGGCGACCTTGATCGACGGCGTCGGACGGCAGCCGAAGCAGGAGCCGCGGCCGGTGGTGAAGACAATGACATTGGCGCCGCCGGCCACCTGGCCGGTGGCCGAGACCGGGTCGTAGCCGGGCGTATCCATGAACACCAGGCCGTGTCCGGTGACCTTCTCGGCGTAGCCGAAAACGCCGTTGAGCGGCGTCTGGCCGCCCTTGGCGACCGCGCCCAGCGACTTCTCCAGGATGGTGGTCAGGCCGCCGCGCTTGTTGCCGGGCGAGGGGTTGTTGTCGATCGAGGCGCCATGCTTGGCGACATGGTCCTCCCACCATTTGACGTAGCTGTCGAGCTTGGCGGCGATCTCCGGAGACGCCGCGCGGTAGGCCAGCAGATGCTCGGCGCCGTAGATCTCTGTCGTCTCGGACAGAATGCCGATGCCGCCGACACCGGCGAGGATGTCGACGGCGGCACCCAGCGCCGGATTGGCGGTGATGCCGGACATGCCGTCGGAGCCGCCGCACTGCAGGCCGACGACGATCTCGCTGACCGGGATCGGCTCACGCTTCAACTGGCCGACTTCCTCGGCGATCTCGGCCAGCACGCCCATCGCCCTCTCGACCGATTTGCGCGACCCACCGGCCTCCTGGATGTTGAAATGGCGTTTGCCGGCAGCGACGCCCTTTTGGCCGTAGAGGGTAAGCTGGTTGACCTCGCAGCCCAGCCCGACCATCAGCACGCCGCCGAAATTCGGGTGGCGGGCATAACCGGCCAGCGTGCGGTGCAGGACCATCATGCCGTCGCCGGTGCCGCTCATGCCGCAGCCCTGGCCGTGGACGATGGGCACGAAGCCGTCGATCCCCGGATATTTCGGCAGCAGCTCGCGGTTGGCCTGGTCGGCGATGGCGTGGCAGACGGTGGCCGAGCAATTGACGCTGGCGACGATGCCGATGAAGTTGCGCGTGCCGGCGCGGCCGTCGGCACGGCGGTACCCCGTGAAAGTGCGAGCGCGGTCGGCCTCGGTGGCGTGCTCGGCCTCGCTCGGCGGCACAACGGGCAGGCGGCCGGACTCGAAGACCAGATTGTGCGAATGGACATGCTCGCCCGGCGCGATGTCCTGCGTGGCGCGGCCGATCGCCTGGGCATACTTCACCACCGCCTCGCCGGTCGCGATCGGCTTGATCGCCACCTTGTGGCCGGGCTCGATCAGCGCGGCGGCAACGGCGCCGCCCGGCAGCGCCGTGCCGATCTCGATGCGGCCATTGGCGACCGCGACATTGTCGGCCGGGGAAAGAAGAATGCTGTTTGCGGCGTTCACGGGCAGTTTCCTGGGGGTTCCTGGGATGCGCTGGCGGATTGACATCAGCCTGTTAGCAGATAATGTCTTTTATCGTGAAAAAACATTTTTACGTCAATTGTTTTTTCGAAAGACCGTGCGCCCGGTGGATGCATGGAGGATAGGAGCCGCGCCTGACACGGAAAGCGATTCCGCTTTTTTCGAGCATGCGCTAGGAACATCTGTCATAGCGCGCTTCAAGCCGGCCACAGCAAGCGCCGGCGCGCAACGGGGCAGGGGATGTCGAAGAGCAACAACGTCTACAAGGACGCCTACAACCGCTGTTTGCGGCTGCTCGATGAAACAAGGAGCCTGCCGTCGGAGCCGGAACTCGGCACGCTGCTCGGCGTCAGCCGCACGACGGTGCGCAGCATTTTGGCGCGCATGGAAGAGACCGGGCTGATCGCCTGGAACAAGCGCAGCAAGACGGTCTTGCGCGCGCCGCGGCCGGACGATTTCTTTCCAAACGAAGAAACCGACACGCTGGCCGAGATCATCGAGCGCTCCTTCATGCGGCGGTTGCTTGCCGGCGGTGCGGAAGCGGGCATGCAGATCAACGAGCTCGAGCTGGCACGCGAGATCGGCGTCGGCACCACCAGCGTGCGTGAGTTCCTGATCCGCTTTTCCCGCTTCGGCTTGATCGAGAAGCGGCGGAACAGCCACTGGGTGCTGAAAGGCTTTACCCGCGCCTTTGCGCTCGAACTGACCGAAATCCGCGAGATGTTCGAGCTGCGCTCGGCGGCTGCCTTCGCCGCGCTGCCGGAAGAAAGCCCGGTGTGGGCCGATCTCGACCGGCTGGAGGACGAGCATCGCCTGCTGGCGCGCGAGATCGCCACCCGCTTCAACGAATTTTCCGAGCTGGACGAGCGCTTTCACCGGCTGATCCACCGCGCCTCGCACAACCGCTTCATCGTCGATTTCTACGACGTCATCGCCATGATCTTCCATTACCACTACCAGTGGAACAAGGCGCAAGAGCGCGAACGCAACGAAGTCGCGGTGGCGGAGCATCTGGTCTATATCGCGGCGCTCAAATCGCGTGATCTCGGCAAGGTCGACGCCGCCTGCCGCAAGCATCTGAAGTCGGCGCGCAACACGCTCTTGACCTCCATCCCCGAGGCCGGCAGCCGCAACGTGCCTGACGCGCGTCGTGCCTGACCGGATCGATGCGGCGCGCCTAATTTATTGTCTATGCATGTCGTTGTCCCAAAACCGCTGCGCACTTTTGGGCGACATGCATTGGTCGTGCCGCGTTGCCGCAGCAATGATTTGACGATTTTCGCCCCGTCGGCCCCGTGCTAGGTATCTGCCGTTGCTGATCAAAGAGGCAGGTCCTTGAACATCCGGCGGAGACGATGGAGCATGCCGGCCGCGCTTGTCGCGGCCTATCTGCTGCTTATCCAGTCGACGCTCGGCGCGTTCGCTTTCGGCACGACGCAGGATGCTGCGCTGCTCGACGCCTTCGGCAACGTCATCTGTACCCATGAGGGCGCTGCCCAGCCACCCGGCGGCGATCCGCACCAACAGCACGTGCCGGCCTGCTGCATGCTCGGCTGCAGCACGGCTTCTGCGGTTCATGCGCCGCCGCCCGATGCCGGCGCATTGGCCACGGGGCTCTCCTTCGAGGCCGTCGCCTTCGTGCTGCCGGCCTTCAGGCATCTCGATTTCGCCCGTGATCGCTCTCCATCGAATCCGCGTGCGCCACCGGCGTCCTGAGCAAACGCGGCCTCGCGGAACCTTTCGCGGGCGCACTCATCCAACGCTGAACTGTTCGCGACCGGCCAACGGCGCGATAACGTATCCATGGAGCCATCATGTCTCACTTCCTCCGTGCCGCCGCGCATGCGCGCGCACCCGGCCACAGAAATACCCTCCTGCTCGAGCAACGCCTCGGCATCCTTGTCGTCGCCCTCGCCTTGCTGTTCGTCGGCGCCCAGTCGGCCTTCGCACATGAATTCAAGGTCGGCGACCTCGAGATCGAACATCCCTGGTCGCGGGCAACGCCGGCCGGCGCCAAGGTGGGGGGCGGCTATTTCACCGTCACCAACAAAGGCAGCGCGCCGGACCGCCTGCTGTCGATTTCGTCCGATATCTCTGACAAGGCCGAGCTGCATGAGATGGGGGTCAAGGACGGCGTCATGACAATGCGGCCGGTCAGCGGCGGTCTCGAAATCCCTGCCGGCGGCAAGGTCGCGCTAAAGCCCGGCGCCTATCATCTGATGTTCTTCGGCCTCAAGCGCCAGCCCAAGCAAGGCGAGACGTTCTCCGCCACGCTGACCTTCGAGAAGGCCGGCAGCGTCACCGTCGAGTTCGCCGTCGAAGGCATGGGCGAAACGGGTGGGATGGACGATCACGCCAATTGAGCCGACCAGTTTCCACAAATTTTGAGAATCAGAGAGACCATCATGAACAATTATCTTTTGTCCGCCGGGGCGCTTTTCGTCGGGACAAGTGCTGCCTTCGCGCACATCACGCTCGAAACCCAGGAAGCGCCCGTCGGCTCGACCTACAAGGCCATCCTGCGCGTGCCGCATGGCTGTGAGGGCAAGGCGACGACCGCTGTGCGCGTGCAGATCCCGGAAGGGGTGATTTCGGTGAAGCCGATGCCGAAGCCCGGCTGGACGCTGCAGACCAAGAAAGGCAGGTACGAGAAATCCTACGAGCTTTATGGCGAGGCGGTGACGTCGGGCGTCAAGGAAGTCGACTGGAGCGGTGGCAGCCTGCCGGATGAATTCTACGACGAGTTCGTCTTCCGCGCCTCCCTGGCGGCCGATCTTCCAGCCGGCGAGACGCTGTACTTCCCGGTGGTGCAGGAATGCGAGGGTGCTGCCGAGCGCTGGATCGAGATTCCGGCGGCCGGGCAAGATGAGGACGCGCTGGAGAACCCGGCGCCCGGCCTCAAGCTGTTGCCGAAGAAATGATCTTCTCGGGCGGCGCGTTCGAAAGCGCGCGCCGCCGTCTTCATGGCGGTTGCATGAGCGCGGCATTCTTCGGCAAGACGATGTACATATCCGGCAAGCGTGCCGGCCGGCTTGCCCTTGGGCTTCTGGCTGTCCTTGTGCTGCTCGTGGTTCTCGGTCTGCCGGAGCGGGCGTTGGCCCACGCGGCGCTGATCAACACCGATCCCGCTGACGGCGCGGTGCTGGCGCAAGGCCCGGGGCAATTTTCGCTGACCTTCAGCGAGCCGGTGTCGCCGCTCGTGCTCACCCTCGTGCGGCCCGACGGCACATCGCTTGCGCTGACCTCGTTTCGCCTCAGCGACCAGACCGTCGCCATCGACAATCCACAGAAGCTGAAGCCGGGCACCCATGTGCTGAGCTGGCGGGTGATTTCCTCCGATGGCCATCCGGTCGGCGGCTCGGTGCTGTTTTCCATCGGCGCGCCGAGCACGCCGCCGGTGGCTGCCGAGCCGGTCGACTGGGATTTGCGGTCGGCGATCTGGCTCGGCAAGATCCTGCTCTATGTCGGCTTGTTTCTCGGCGTCGGTGGCGCCTTCGCGCTTGCCTGGCTGGCCGAGAGCGGGCGGTGTGGGCAGCGCTTCGTCATCACCGCGCTCCTCGCCGGGCTGATCGCTGCGCCGGTTTCGTTGGGCTTGCAGGGGCTGGATGCGCTCGCGGTGCCGCTTGCCCAGTTCGACGCGTCCGTGGTGTGGCGCACAGCGCTCGACACCAGTTTCGGCTGGACGGTTCTGATCGCGCTGGTCGCGCTCGGCCTTGGCCTGCTGTCGCTGGTCGCACCGCGCGGCGTTTCAAAGCCGCTTGCTCTGGCGGGGCTGGCGGGCGTCGGTGCCGCGCTTGCCGCCAGCGGCCATGCCAGTGCCGCCGAACCGCAATGGCTGACGCGACCGATGGTGTTCCTGCATAGCATGGGCATCGCCTTCTGGGCCGGCGCGCTGGCGCCGCTCGGCCTTGCGGTGCGCTGGCAGCCGGCAGAGGCCGGGCCATTCCTGCGCCGGTTTTCCCGTGCGATCCTGCCGGTCGTCGCCGTGCTCACCGCCGCCGGCATCGTGCTTGCCGTCATCCAGGTGCAGACGCCCGCGGCACTGGTCAACACCGGCTATGGCCGGCTTTTGCTGGTCAAGCTGGTGTTGCTGCTCTTTCTGTTCACGCTCGCTACCGTCAACCGCTGGACGCTCACCGCGCCCGCCGAAGCCGGCGCAACCGAGGTGCAGCGACGGCTGGTCCGCTCGATCGGCGCCGAAGTATTGATCGTGCTCGCCATCTTCGCCGTCGCCGCCGGCTGGCGCTTCACGCCGCCGCCGCGCGCGCTAGCGATCGCCGCCGCACAGCCCGCGTCGGTGCATATCCACACGCTGACGGCGATGGCCGATCTTAGCATCACGCCCGGCCATGCCGGGCCGGTCATCGCCTCGATGGTGCTCATGACCGGCGATTTCGGCCCGCTCGACGCCAAGCAGGTGACGCTGGTGCTGTCCAAGCCCGATTCCGGCATCGAGCCGATCAAGCGCTCGGCGACCAAGCCCGGCGACGGCAGCTGGCGCGTCGATGATCTCGTCATCCCCGTCCCCGGCCGGTGGACAGCGCGGCTCGACATCCTCGTCTCGGACTTCGAGATGGTGAAGATCGAAGCGCCGATCGACATCCGCGCGGAGTGATATTCAGGTGATGCCGGCCTGCGAACGGCGGTTTTCTGCGCTCCCGGTGCTCACGTACTTTAAGTACGCTCCGCTCCGGTTCTCGAGAACCACCATTCTCGGCTCGGCCTGACCTGAATCTCACGCATCGCTGCCTCGACACAATTCGGCGAGGCGGTTGACGCCGCCGCGAAGGCCCGTCATTCATCACGGGAACAGGGGCATCCCCTCAAAAATCGCGGCCTCAACAAAAGATCCGAAAGCAGGGAAGAAACGATGGAAAAAGCCGAAATCGGCCTGATCGGCCTTGGCACGATGGGCTCCAACCTGGCGCTCAACATCGCCGAGCACGGGCACCGCATCGCCGTCTACAACCGCACAGCGGCGCGCACCGACGCCTTTGTCGAGAGTGCCGGCGCGCTGAAGGACATGGTGGTGCCCTGCTACAGCCTGGAGGAACTGGCCGCCGCGATCCGGCCGCCGCGGCCGATCATCATCATGGTGCTGGCCGGCAAGCCGGTCGACGAACAGATCGCAGCACTGCGCGGGGTGCTGTCCGACAACGACATCGTCATCGATGCCGGCAACGCCAATTTCCGTGACACGATGCGGCGCTTCTCCGAGCTCAACGGCTCGGGCCTCACCTTCATCGGCATGGGTGTGTCCGGCGGCGAGGAGGGCGCGCGCCATGGTCCGTCGATCATGGTCGGCGGCACCGAAGAGAGCTGGAAGCGTGTCGAGAGCGTGTTGACCGCGATTTCGGCCAAGTTCAAGGACGAACCGTGCGCGGCCTGGCTCGGCACCGACGGCGCCGGCCATTTCGTCAAGACCATCCACAATGGCATCGAATATGCCGACATGCAGATGATCGCCGAGATCTACGGCATATTGCGTGACGGCTTGGGCATGGGGCCGAAGGAGATCGGCGCCGTGTTCGCCGACTGGAACCAGGGCCGGCTCAATTCCTACCTGATCGAGATCACCGCCAAAGTGCTGGCCGCCGACGATCCCAAGACCGGCAAGCCGGTGGTCGATATCATCCTCGACCGCGCCGGCCAGAAGGGCACCGGCAAATGGTCGGTCATCGAGGCGCAGCAGCTCGGCATTCCGGCCACCGCCATCGAAGCGGCGGTGGCGGCGCGCGTGCTGTCGTCGATCAAGGATGAGCGGCAGGCGGCGGAAAAAGCCTATGGCAACAGCGGCGTGACGAAGATTTCCGGCGACAAGGCCGCGCTGCTCAGGGATCTCGAACTGGCGCTGTTCGCCGGCAAGATCGCCGCCTATGCGCAAGGCTTCGCTGTCATGAGCGGCGCTTCGAAAGAGTTCAACTGGAACCTGCCGATGCCGACCATCGCCAAGATCTGGCGGGCAGGCTGCATCATCCGTTCGCAAATGCTGGATACGATGGCTGAGGCTTTCGGCTCCGGCGGCGCGGCCACCAACCTCCTGATGGCGCCGGCCTTCATCGCCATGATGCAGGAGGCGCATCCGTCGCTAAGGCGCATTGTGGCGCGAGCATCCGAGGCTGGCGCGCCGGTGCCGGCGCTGTCTTCGGCGCTCGCCTATTTCGACAGCTACCGCCAGGGCCGCGGCACCTCGAACCTGATCCAGGCGCAGCGCGATTTCTTCGGCGCGCACGGCTTCGAGCGCATCGGCGAGCAGGGCGCCTTCCATGGCCCGTGGGGAAGTGGAGCGGCCGGCTAGCCCTGATAGGCAACAACTTCGCCGGGCAGGCTCATGCTCTGCAAGGAACCGGGGGCGGCGCCACCGATCAAGCCGAGCACCGAGCGGGCAAGTTCGGAGCCGGCCAGCCGGAAGTTCTCGTTGACTACGAGTAATTCGCGCCGGAACAGATGTAGCAGGTCCGATGACTGTTTCGATACGACATCGACGTCGCGGCCGAGCTTCAGGCCCGCGTCCTCGATGCCGGCGACGATGGCCAGCGTCGCGGCTGCGGCGCTGCTGACGAAGCCGTCCGGCCTGTCGTCGCGGCGCATCAGCTGCGCGGTGCGCATCCTGATCTGCTCGATCGAGTGGTCGATCGAAACCGTGTTGAACGGCACCTCACTGGCGCCGACCTCGCTCAGGGCATCGGCAAAACCGTTTACCGTGTGGCCGTGATAGGTCAGGCCCACGGGCGGTGTCAGCAGAGCGAGCCTGCGGCGGCCGATGCCGGCCAGATGGCGCACCGCCTCGGCCGCGAAGGCATAGTTGTCGAAATCATGGTAGGGGTGGATCAGCCCCATATCCGTGCGACCATGCGTGGCGAAGGGGATGCCGCGCTCCAGCATGTAGCGGGCCCTCGGATCGTTCGGCTGCGTGCGCGAAATGATGACGCCGTCGGCGGAGCCGGTTTCCACCAGATAGCGGATAGGATCGAGCGGATCCTGCGAGCGCGAATAGGGCGTGACGATCAGGTGGTAGGGCGTGTCGGCGATCACTTCCGAGACGCCGTAGATGATGTCCGAGACAAAGCTCATGATCTCGCGCTCGGTGTTGAGCACGAGGCTGATGACGTTGGTCTTGCCGGTTCTGAGACGCACCCCGGCACGGTTCGGCCGGTAGCCGATCTGCCTGGCGACGAGCTGGACGCGTCGCCTGGTCTCGGCACCGATCTCGGGCGCGTCCTTCAGCGCGCGCGATACGGTGGTGACACCGAGGCCGGTCATGAAGGCAAGCGTCTTCAGCGTCGGGCGCTCGTGCGCCGACGCTTCGTCGTCCTTGTCTGTCTGATCCCTGTCCATTCGTCCCGCCCGTCAGGCGCATAGCAGTTGCCGGGCAGGCCGGCAATCGCCGGGGCCGCGACGCGCGACTTCCACCTGGCGAAACCTCAATACACTGAAACGTTACAGATTGTCACGAGCGACACGTGGGCGGCTGTGGCAGGCAGCTTGGGTCTGCGGTGCTGCCGGGACAGAAAACCATCGGAATTCAGCGGAGAAGACCTTTCAGGCGAATTCTTTGCAGCTTTCCTTGTTTTGCGGTGCAACTTTGCGTGCTGCGGTGCACAATGCGGTATTGGAAGGGGGATTTTGTTCGCAGCTCGAAAAATATCCAGACTGCTTTTGCGCGAGGGGTTGCGCACGTCACGCAATTGCCGTATCGAAAATCTGTAACGTTTCAGATTCTGGGAGGAACCGAAATGCGATATAAACTCTTGACTGCCGCGCTGACGGCGACGGCCGCGCTGCAGCTCGCCGGTCCGGCGGCTGCGACCGATCTGGAAGTGATTCACTGGTGGACGTCGAAGGGCGAGTCGGCGGCGGTCTCGCAGTTTGCGAAGGCCTTTGACAATGACGGCCACGGCGACAAGTGGGTGGACAGCGCCATTGCACTAGGCGAAACCGCCCGCTCGACCGTCATGCAGCGCGTGCTCGGCGGCGATCCGCCCGGTGCCGCCCAATTCAATCCCGGTCGGCAATACGAGGAACTGATTTCGGGCGGGAAGCTGCTCGATCTCACGGACGTCGCCACCGCCGGCAAGTGGGATGAGGTCATTCGCCCGAAGGCGATCGGCAGTGCCTGCCTCGTCGACGGCCACTGGTGGTGCGTTCCGGTCAACATTCATTCGAACTACTGGGCCTGGTACTCCAAGCCGGTCTTCGAGAAAGCGGGCGTGCCGGAGCCGAAGAGCATGGCCGATTTCATCGCGGCCGCACCGAAGATCAAGGAGGCAGGCCTCATTCCCTTCGCCATCGGCGGCGACGGAAACGGCTGGCAGATCCAGTTGCTCTTCCAGGACATGGTCACCGAGGCTCTCGGCGTCGCCAAGCGTGACGAGATGTATACCAAGAAGAGCGCCGAGATTGCCGGCGGCGCCGAGATGAAAGGCGTCTTCACCGAGTTGAGGACCCTGAAGCAGTTCACCGACAACGGCTACGCCAACCGCAACTGGAATGACACCACCAACCTGGTGATCACCGGCAAGGCCGGACTTCAGGTGATGGGCGACTGGGCGCGCGGCGAATTCGCGGCCGCCGGCATGACCGGGGTCAAGGATTTCGGCTGCATGATCGGCCTGAACGAGGACAAGCCGGTGGTCAGCACCGACGGCGACATCATCGTATTCTTCAAGCAGGACAATCCGGATGTCGAAGCAGCGCAGAAGCGTCTTGCGGCGCTCCTCATCAGCCCGGAGGTTCAGGTCGCCTTCAACAACGCCAAGGGTTCCATGCCTGTGCGTGGCGACGTCGACATGTCGACGGCCGACCCGTGCATGCAGAAATCCCTGAAAGCGGTGGAAAACCCTTCCAACATCGTCACTGCGACGAACCGGTTCATCACCGAGAACACTAACCAGCAGATCAATGAGCTCGTCTCGCAATACTTCGCGGACGACTCCATGACAGCTGACGACGCCACTGCGAAGTTTTCTACCATCATCGGCAATTCCGACTAGAGCCTGTTCCATCCCGATAGAATCGGGATGGGGCTCTATTTTTTTGTTTGAGCATGATCTTTTCCGAAAACCGGTACCCACTTTTCGGGATCATGCTTTCGGAACCGATCAGCACCCAGAGGCGCCGCCCTTGCGGCGGCGCCTCGGTCGCCTCCCGACCCGAGATAAGAATCCTTTTCTCGGCGACGGGCTGACAATCGCAGGCCGAAAAGTCGCGGCGGTTCGGAGCCCGGTCGTTCGGACAACGCGTCGGCAGACTGCCCCAGAGTGTCGGTGGAAGCGGAGAAAGACGGACGATGCAGAAGAGCTGGAGGCGCAGATTTCACCTGCCCGCCGTCATCGGGACGATACCGATGATTCTCGTCGCCGTCGGCGTGTTCGTGATCGGCATCGGCTTCTCGGTGCTCTGGTCTTTCACCAGTTCGAAGCTGTTCCCCACCTATGATTTCGTCGGTCTGGCACAGTATAGGCGCCTTTGGGCCGACAGCCGCTGGCTCGTCTCGGTCAACAACATCTGGTTCTTCGGCCTGATGTCCATCACCTGCAACATGGTGTTCGGCTACCTGCTCGCCGTTTTCATGGACCAGCGCATCCGCCAGGAAGACCTGTTCCGCTCGATCTTCCTGTATCCTTTCGCCATGTCGCTGATCGTCACCGGTCTCGTGTGGCAATGGGTGCTCGACCCCAATCTCGGCCTGCAGGCGGCGCTCCGCAATTTGGGCTGGTCGAGCTTCAGCTTCGCCCCGTTGGTCGATGCCGAGACCGCGCTGTACGCGCTGGTCGTGGCGGGCATCTGGCAGGGCTCGGGCGTGACGATGGCGATCCTGCTTGCCGGCCTGCGCGGCGTTGACGAGGAGATCTGGAAAGCGGCGAGGGTCGACGGCATCCCGACGTGGCGCACGCACATGTCCATCGTGGCGCCAATGATGAAGGGTGCCTTCGCCACCGCCTTCGTTCTCCAGTGCGTAGGCGTGGTGCGCGTCTACGACCTGGTTATCGCCATGACCGGCGGCGGTCCCGGCATCTCCACGTCCATGCCGGCAGTCTACGTCATCCAGCTCATCACAGTCCGCCAGAACGTCGGCCAAGGCATGGCCGCGGCAACGATGATGCTGCTGCCGGTCCTGGTCGTGTTGGCTTTCAGCGGAATTCTACTGTGGCGGCGAAACCGGGAAGCGAGCGCATGACCGCCGGCCAGATCACCGCAATTCAGCCTGTCCAGGAAGCGCCGGATCAGGCCGGCGTGGGGCCATTCGGGCCGAAACCGCGTCGGATATCGGTCGGCCGCCTCGGCCTTTATGCTTTCCTGGTCGTCGCGGCTCTCTTCTTCCTCATCCCGGTCTACATCATGATCGTGACATCGCTGAAGGGGATGCCGGAGATCAGGCTGGGGCATCTTTTCAACCTTCCGGGCGAGCCGACCTTTCAACCTTGGGCCGACGCCTGGCTTCATGCCTGCACCGGTCGCGACTGCAACGGCCTCAGTCCCGGCTTTTACAATTCGGTGAAGATCACCCTGCCCAGCGTGGTCATCTCGATCATCTGCGCGTCGATCAACGGTTACGCGCTGACCTTCTGGCCGTACAAGGGCGCCAACCTGCTCTTCGGGTTGCTCGTGTTTGGCGCCTTCGTGCCTTATCAAGTGGTGATCTATCCTTTGATCATCGGGCTGAGCTCGGTCGGGCTGTTCGCGTCCCTCCCCGGCATCATCATCGTGCACACGATCTTTGGCATGCCCATCCTGACGCTGCTGTTCCGCAATTTCTACGCGGCAATACCGGTCGAGCTGTTCAAGGCAGCGCGCGTCGACGGTGCGGGTTTCTGGCGCATCTTTTTCCACATCATGCTGCCGATGTCGCTGCCGATCACGGTCGTCGCCGTCATCCTGCAAGTTACCGGTATCTGGAACGACTTCCTGTTCGGCATCGTGTTTGCCGGGCGGCCCAACTGGCCGATGACGGTGCAGCTCAACAACATCGTCAACACCACGACCGGCGTGAGGGAGTACAATGTCAACATGGCGGCTACCATCCTGACGGCGGCGGTGCCCCTGCTCATCTACTTCATCTCCGGAAGATGGTTCGTGCGCGGCATCGCCGCCGGCGCGGTGAAAGGCTAATGGATATGGCGCAGAACGGTACCAGCGTTTCGATCCAGGACCTGTCGCTGAGTTTCGGCGTCATCTCGGTACTGCACACGCTCAATCTCGATGTCGCCGAGGGCGAGTTCATCGTGCTGCTCGGGCCGTCGGGCTGCGGCAAGTCGACCTTGCTCAACTGCATTGCCGGCCTGCTCGACATTTCGGAAGGCCGCATCTTCATCAAGGGCAAGAACGTCACCTGGGAGGAGCCCAAGGACCGTGGCATCGGCATGGTGTTCCAGTCCTATGCGCTCTATCCGCAAATGACGGTGGAGCGGAATCTGTCCTTCGGCCTGCGCGTCGCCGGCGTGCCCAAGGAGGAGATCGACAGGCGCATCGCGCGCGCCGCCGAGATCCTTCAGATCGAGCCGCTCTTGCAGCGCAAGCCGTCGGCGCTCTCGGGCGGCCAGCGCCAGCGCGTGGCGATTGGGCGGGCGCTGGTGCGTGACGTCGATGTCTTCCTGTTCGACGAGCCGCTTTCCAACCTCGACGCCAAGTTGCGAGCGGAACTGCGCGTCGAAATCAAGCTGCTGCATCGCAAGCTGCAGAATACCATGATCTACGTCACCCACGACCAGATCGAGGCAATGACGCTGGCCGACCGCATCGCGGTGATGAAGGGCGGCGTCATCCAGCAGCTCGACGCGCCGCAGACCATCTACAACCGCCCGGTCAACCGCTTCGTCGCCGGCTTCCTCGGCTCGCCGGCGATGAACTTCATCGATGGCAGGCTGGAGAAGGACAGCGGCGACTGGCACTTCGCCGTCGAGGACGTGCGCATCCCGCTCGCGACCTACGCCTTCGAGAAGGAACCGACGCCAGGGCCGGCCGTGTTCGGCATGCGTCCCGAGCATGTCGCCTTCAACAGCGGCGCAGGCTGGCCATTCACGGCGACGGCGAATGTCGAGGTCGTCGAGCCGATGGGATCCGATACGCTGGTCTGGCTGAAGCTCGGCAAGCAGAACTTCACCGTCAGGGTGACATCGGAGCGTACGCCGAACAATGCGGACACGGTCAGTATCGGCTTCGACCCGATGCGGGCCTCGCTCTTCGACGCCCAAACCGGCAACCGCCTTTAAACTTCTCCCAAGATACGCCCCAAGATCCATCCCCCAAGAAAAAACGGATAGAGACGATGAACTGGTCATTCCAACTTTACAGCGCCCGCAATTTCCAGCCGTGGGAGGGCGTGCTGAAGACGCTCGGCGAACTCGGCTACAAGCAAGTTGAAGGGTTCGGCGGCGTCTATGACGATCCCAAGGCCTTCCGCGCCGAGCTCGACAAGAACGGGCTTTCGATGCCGACCGGGCACTTCTCGATCGACGCGTTGGAAAATGATTTCGACGGCGTGCGCAGAACAGCCGACGCGCTCGGCATCACGCTCGTCATCTGCCCCTATCTGCTCGCCGAGCAGAGGCCGTCCGATGCCGCCGGCTGGCGCGGTTTCGGCGAGCGGCTCGCCAAGGTCGGCGAGACGGCGCAAAGGGCCGGCTACGGCTTTGCCTGGCATAACCATGATTTCGAGTTCAAGAAGCTCGCCGACGGCTCGGTGCCGCAGGACCACATCCTCACGGCGGCGCCCGACATCGGCTGGGAGATGGACGTCGCCTGGGTGGTGCGCGGCGGCTCTGATCCGCTGCCCTGGATCGAAAAGCACGGCAAGCGCATCAGCGCCGTCCATGTCAAGGACATGGCCAAGCCAGGCGAGGGGCTCGACGAGGACGGCTGGTCGGATGTCGGCCACGGCACGATCGACTGGGCTGGGCTGATCAAGGTATTGCGCGCCAACAGCGTCGCCAAGTACTACGTCATGGAACAAGACAATCCCAACGACATCGAACGCTTCGCCCGCCGCTCGATCGCATCCGTCAAGGCTTACTAGGAACAATCATCATGGCAAAGAAACTGGGTATCGGCGTCATCGGCTGCGGCAACATCTCGAAGGCGTATTTCTCGCTGGCGCCGTTGTTCCGCGGCATCGAGATGCGCGCTTGCGCCGACATCAACATGGACGCTGCGAAGGCGCGGGCGAAGGAGTTCAAGCTGCGCGCCGAGACTGTCGATGATCTGCTCAAAGCCGACGACATCGACATCATCGTCAACCTCACCATTCCGGCGGTGCACTATGAGGTGTCGAAGCAGATCCTCGACGCCGGCAAGCACGTCTATTCGGAAAAGCCGTTCGTGCTGTCGATCAAGGAAGGGCTCGACCTGAAGAGCCGGGCGGAGAAAAAGGGGCTGCGCATCGGCTCGGCACCCGACACCTTCCTCGGCGGCGCGCACCAACTGGTGCGCAACCTGATCGACACCGGCGCGCTCGGCAAGATCACCAGCGGTACCTGCCATGTCATGGGCCACGGCATGGAGCACTGGCATCCCAATCCGGACTTCTTCTTCCAGCCGGGCGCCGGTCCGGTGCTTGATATCGGACCTTACTACATCACCAACCTGATCCAGCTGATCGGGCCGGTGAAGCAGGTGGCGGCGTTCGCTTCGATCCCGGCGACGGAGCGGACGATTTCGTCGAAGCCGCGCGCCGGCGAAAAAATCCCGGTCAACACGCCGACGACCATCCACGGCCTGCTGGAGTTCGAGAACGGCGCCGTCATCACGCTCAACACCAGCTGGGACGTCTGGAGCCACGGCCATGCGCCGATGGAGCTCTATGGCGAGGCGGGCACGGTGTTCGTGCCGGATCCGAATTTCTTCGGCGGCGACGTGCGCTTCACCGAGGCGGCCAAGCCGGTCAAGAAACTGCCGAAATGGAAACATCCTTTCGGTGTTCCCAATGAAATGCACGGACAAGGCATGATGGCCAACTATCGCACCGCCGGCCTTGCCGACATGGCGATCGCAATTGCCGAAGGGCGGCCGCATCGCTGCTCGATGGAGCTGGCGTTGCATGCCGTCGACGTGATGACCGGCATATTGCGCTCGGGCGAAACCGGCAAATTCGTCGCCATGCAGACAACCTGCGAGCGGCCGGCCGCGCTTGGTATCAAGGAAGCGAAGGCGCTGATGGCCAAGAAGAAGTAGGCTGCAACGATTATCGATAATTTTGACTAACCCCTCTCCCCCTTCTTCCGGGGAGAGGGTAAAGGGTGGGGCGCAGGGCTCGCTCATCGCACTGCGATGGTTGGCCTGGTCCGTTTCAGATTCGAGGATTCCCCATGCCCTATGTCGCCGCCGAAAACCGCTACGAGAAAATGATCTACAACCGCTGTGGGCGGTCCGGCCTGAAGCTGCCGGCCATCTCGCTCGGGTTGTGGCACAATTTCGGCAACGACACGCCGCACAAGACCAAACAGGCCATCGTACGCAGGGCCTTCGACCTCGGCATCACGCATTTCGATCTCGCCAACAATTACGGTCCGCCTCCCGGTTCGGCGGAGAGCGCCTTCGGTGAAATATTGCACACCGACTTTGCCGCCTATCGCGACGAGATGATCATCTCGACCAAGGCCGGCTACGAGATGTGGGCAGGTCCCTACGGCGAATGGGGTGGGCGCAAATATGTTCTGGCCAGCCTCGACCAGAGCCTGAAGCGGATGGGGCTCGATTATGTCGATATCTTCTATTCGCACCGCTTCGACCCCGATACGCCGCTGGAGGAGACGATGGGAGCGCTCGACCAAGCGGTGCGCTCGGGCAAGGCGCTCTACGCCGGCATCTCGTCCTACAATTCGCAGCGCACGCGCGAAGCGGCCGACATACTGAAGCAGCTCGGCACGCCCTGCGTCATCCACCAGCCGAGCTATTCGATGCTCAACCGCTGGGTCGAGGAGGACGGGCTGCTCGACACGCTGGAAGGGCTTGGCGTCGGCTCGATCGTGTTCTCGCCGCTGGCGCAAGGCATGCTGACCGACAAGTATCTCGGTGGGATCCCTGACGGCAGCCGCGCTGCCCAGGGCAAGTCGCTGCGGCCCGCCTTCATCAACGACAAGTCCATCGACAACATCAAGGCGCTGAACGCGATTGCCGGCCGCCGCAGCCAGACGCTGGCGCAGATGGCGCTGGCCTGGGTGCTGCGCAAGGGCCGGGTGACCTCGGCGCTGATCGGCGCCAGCCGGCCGGAGCAGGTCGAGGATTGCGTCGGCGCGCTGAAGGCGCTCGACTTCAGCGATGCCGAACTTACGGAAATCGATACCTACGCGCGCGAGGCCGACATCAATCTTTGGGCGGCCTCGGCCGAGCGCAAGGGTCCGCCAAGGAAATAGATAAGCCGGCAAAGTATCGAAAACGGCGGGAGGTTCCCGCCGTTTTCATTTGAGGCTTGTTCTCAGGGCTTCTTCGCAGTGCCGGCACCAGCCTTGGGTGCTGCCGGGGCCGCTGCGGGGCCGTTCATCTTTTCCTCGATCCAGCCCGTGTAGTTGGCCAGCCGCGTGTAGATGCCGTAGGCGTTCTTGTGGCCGCAGGCAGCACTGCCGTCCGCCGGGCCTTCGCCCCAGGAAACGACGCCGACCTGGACCGGACCGTCGGCGCCGGTCATGAACAGCGGGCCGCCGCTGTCGCCGTTGCAGGCGTCGCGTTCGCCGCTGGCGGTGCCGGCGCAGATCATGTTGCCGGTCAAAGGATCGGACATGTCGGCGGCAATGGCATTGGCGGCTGCGTCGATGCCCCTCGCCGAATAGCGCATACGGCGGGCGAGATCGCTGAGCGCCGCTTTCAGGTCGCGCGCATAGATGTCCTTGATGCCGGTGTTGCAGGTCGTGTTCGGCTCGAGATCGAGGTCGGCCACCATCAGCGCCGTCGGGAACGTTCCGTCCTGCATCTTGCCCCAGCCGATGACAGTGGTCTTGCCGGACTCGGGCGTTGCCTCGCGGGCGAGTTTGATGGTCGGCGCATCGGCCGGCTCGGCCAGCCGGATCAGGCCGAGGTCACCGTCCATCGTCTGCTCGCTATAGCCTTCGTTGACGATGACCTCCGCCGCCTTGTAGCGCTTGCCTTCGCTGAGTTCGGTGGCTCCGGTCAGCACGGTGATCGCGCTCGCCGAGATCGGCTGGCCGTTGTCGACAAGGCAATGTGCTGCCGTCAGAACCCATTGCGGGGCGATCAGGCTGCCGCCGCAGAATTGCGCGTCCGGCTGCGAGGCCGGGCTTTCGTCGAGCCTGTCGGTGGTCAGCAGCGCCACCTGGAACGGGTAGGCGCCCTTCTCGGCCTCCTTGCCGCCATAGACGCGATCGGCGCCGTCGGGGTTCTCGGCCTTGGCCTTAGCCCGGGCTTCCGCCACGCGCTTCATCGGCGAAACCGCAGCTTCCGGCCGGGCGGTTGAGTCGGCCGCATGAATGGCACTGACAGTCGCGAGCGCTGCCATGCCGGCCAGCAATGCTGCGGCGAACGGCCTGAAGCGATGGATGATGTTCAACTGGACCTCCTGAGACGTGCGTTCCTGGACAGGCCGGCTGGGTACATGATCCGCCACCGGGGAACCGGTTCGACGATCGGTCGTGCGCCAGTCCAGATCGGCGCGCGACCGGTCATAAAACCGAATGCCACGTCTGCTAGTCGTGCCCGCGAGCAATGCCTGCTCAAAACCCTATAGCCCCCCACGGGCTACGTGGAAGCGATTTGTCGTTGCCAATGTTGGAATATTTTAGGCAGTATATCGCGGGGATGTTTTTGGCGGGGGCCTCAATTGACAGCGCGGGGCAATAATCTGGTGTGCGCTACCGAAGCTCGGTTTTGGCGCCACCACGATCTCGACAATATTTCTCTATCTTGATCCAGTCCTTGCTGACTTTTGGGAGAGTCTCACCGTGACAAAACTGACAAACACCATCATTGCGTCCGCATTGCTTTCCACCGCCATGTGGGCGATGCCCGCTTTCGCCGCCGAACCCGGCTCGGCGAATGCCGGCAACGGCGAAAGCATGCGCGATGCGACTTCGGGCGACTACAAACCGGGCCGGGCAAAGCCGATCGTTACGCCGAAACTGACGGAGGACGAGGCCAGCCGCGCCGCGCCGCTCGCCGACGAGGCGACGGCGGTCAAATCCTATGGCATCGTCGGACGTTCCGCCGACGGCAAGGACATCAAGATCGGTGCGGACGAGGCGCTGAAGGACCTGATCATCAAGGAACTGAATGCGCCGGCAGACGGACAGAAATCCGACGCGACGTCGGGTCCGCAGAATACCGCGGATCCTGGCTTGCCGGAAGGCGAGGCCGGCCGTCAGGTCTTCGGCCCCGACGATCGCGAGCAGGTCAAGAACACCAAGACCTATCCGTTCTCGGCTATCGGCTATCTCGAAGCGAAGTCACCGAAGACCGGCAGTTTCGGCAGTTGCTCGGCGACGCTGATCGGCCCGCGCACCGTGCTCACCGGGGCGCACTGCCTCTACAGCCACGAGGATGGTGGTTGGCTCGACGAGTATCTGTTCGTGCCGGGCCTCAACGGCAGCACCGCCGATGATGCGCCGTTCGGCGCCTTCGCCTATGAGAGCGCCTATATCCTCCAGGGTTTCATCGACAACTATCAGGGCTATTACGGTTCGGTTATCCCGTGGGATCTCGGCATCGTCACGCTGAAGCAGGATGTCGGCACCAATCTCGGCTGGCTGGGCTATGCCAATTATGACGATCTCGGCGACTTCACCGCCAACATCGTCGGCTATCCCGGCGACAAGCCGATGGGCACGATGTGGAAGGCAAGCTGCGAAGTGCATGCCGAAAACATCGGCACCGAGTATTTCCAGTATGATTGCGACACGTTTCCGGGGTCGAGCGGAAGCTCGGTCTATGCCTATGACAGCGGCGCAAAGCAGCGTGTCATCACCGGCGTGAACGTGGCCGAAAGCCCGGATGCAAACACCGCCGTGCGCCTGAATACCGCCAATGTGCAATGGATCAACAGCCTCTACAAATAAGCCCCTCCGGTCCGCCGCGAAACACCGGTGAGATCCATTGGAAGACAGGCGATGGGAGCGATCCCGTCGCCGGCTTTTTCGTACGGGCAAATGGCGCATTGGGTGCGGGCTGCTTACTTGCGCCGCCTTGCGTGGCCGATTACGCTAGGTCATCCAAGGGGTTGGGGATATGGCGCGGGCAGGGACGATCTTCGGGATCAAGGTGATTGCGGCCGCTTCGATGCTGGCCGCGCTGACGGGCTCGGCGGCCTTTGCCGATAGCGCCGGTGCGCCGCAGGCCGGCGCCTGGGCGGAGCGCGTGCAGATCCTCTACCAGAGCGACACGCGTTCAGTGCTGCGCAGGAGCGTGCGGGTCTGGGATTTCAATCCGGAAAAGAACCTCGATTTCGTCTGGGGACCGGCGGCTGGCCAGTCGCCCGACCGGACCATCGCCGCCGACGGCACCGTCAGCGGCACGGGCAGGCTGACCTGGCGCGTGCGCGGCTCCGCGAGCTACGATCCCAAGACCGTCTATTCGAGCTATTTTGGCGAGATCAGCAATGGCCGACCGGACGGGCAAGGCCGGCTGGAACTGCGCTCCGGCGAAGTGCTCGAGGGCCGCTGGGTTGCCGGCAAGCTCGACGGCCAGGGCATCCATATCGATGCCGACGGCAACCGCTATGAGGGCGCGTTCGCCGCCGGCGTGCCGAACGGCCAGGGACGCCTGCTGTCCGCCACCGGCGAAATCTTTGCCGGCGTGTTTGTCGACGGGCTGAAGAACGGCAAGGGCCGTACGCGGCTGCCGGGCGGCACTGTCTATGAGTCCGACTGGGTCATGGGCAAGGAGACAGGCGGCGCGGGACCCGACGCGCTGGCCGACGCCAGGGTGGGCGGGCTGCTCAAGGCGCAGGCCGGCGGTGGTGCCGCCGACAAGGTCGAGATCGGCGTCGCCGTTGACCAGCGCATGACCCAGCAGGCCGACATGCAGTACCAGCATCTGGTGCGCGACGAAGATATCGCGGTCTATCCGGTGTCGGATGAATACAACGACGCCTGGAACGGCACCGGGCAGATCCGCACCGGCAATGTCTATGAGGGCATGGACTGGGAGCAGGCACCGGCCTTTGCCGAGGTCGATCTCAAGACGACCGACCAGTCCAAGGTCAAGCTCGACAGTCTCGAAATGAAGGTCGCCGCCAGCGAGGCCTACCGCAAACCGATGTTGTCGATCAGCGAGCATTTTGGCTGCGTCGGCTTCCGGCCGGATTTCTCGATCGTCAACAATGGCTGGGGCGACGTGAAGGGCATGAAGATGTCGATCCAGTTCACCAGGCTCGACGAAGAGTACAACCCGATCGGCGAGCCGAGCCGCGTGTTCACCAAGGACATCGGCGATTTCGCCGACGGAGCCGACGTTTCGATCAAGAGCGTTCTTGGCGAGGCCGGCGTCGACACCGCCAGCCTTGAGACGGGGCGGTTCCCGTGTCCATCGGTGGATGGTCTCAACGTCTGCCGCGCCCAACTTACCAACAAGATCAGGTTCGGCGAGGCGCTGGACTATCTCGGCACTCTCAATCAGGCGGTGACGCTGAACGCGATCGGCAAGTTCGATTATTCCTGGTCGGACGACCAGGGCAACGTCGTCCAGCAGAGCGAGGCGTTTCGCACGTCCATGACCATGGCGGTGTTCGAAGTTCCCGAATCGATGGCGGAATGCGGCGACGGCGGCGGCGGCTCGCCGGAAGCCATGCGCTACCAGAACGTCGAATTTCCGATCGGCAAGCACGACTACACCATTGCCATGCCGATGCGCGGCAACAAGAAGTTGAGTTCCTATACGGCGCGGCTGAAGATGTGGTCGGCGATGTCGTCGATCCATAGGTTCAGCATCGCAGCGCACTTCGCCGACGGCTCGACGCGCGAGAGCAAGCCGGTGACATTCTTCTATTTCCGGCCGAAGGAATCGCTGTTCGAAACCAGGACCGCGCCGGCGGCCTGCTACCTGCCTGCCGATATGCAGGGATGCTGAGTCATTTTCGCCCCATCTCAAAGTAGTTCGGCAGCGGAATGAGCCTGGGAAAGATCGTGCCCTGTCCGAAGACACGCAGTTCCAGCATCGAGCCTGACGACCGCTCTGCCTTCTGGTCGAACAGGAAATTGCCGAGCGAATAGACCTCAGCGACATCGCCGCCGGCAAGCGGCACGAGCGCCTCGCTCGACACATGCGGGTGGCTGCCGACGATGACCGAGACACCTCTTAGCCGCATCTGGTCGGCGAGCAATTCCTCGCGCGCGGACGGCTCCGTCTTGTACTCGCGGCCCCAGTGGACGAAGGCGACCAGCGGACGGCTGGCGTTCGTGCTGACCAGGCTGTCGAGCTGGTCGGGGGTCAGCAGGTCGGTGTTCTTCGAACCGTTGGTGTCGATGTCGGTCAGGCCGACAAGGTCGAGATCGATCAGCGCCAGCGCCTCGCCCTGGCCGAAATGAGGGATGCCGGCGGCGTCGAGCGCGCGAACCGTCTCGGCATAGCCTGACGGTCCGAGATCATAGGCATGGTTGTTGGCGAGGCTGACGCTGGCAACGTGCAGTCGCTTCAGCATGTCGATGGCAAGATCGGCGGGCATCGCCAGCGTCATGTCGTCGATGGCTTCCGGCACATTGGGCAGGACAACGCCCTCGAGGTTGACGATCAGCGGCCGCGATCCGGTCAAGGCGAGCACGTTGTCGACGATGCGGTCGGCGACGCCGTCGCGCAGCAGCACCTTCTTCATGGCGCGGCCGAAATTCACATCGCCGGCAAAATAGTAGATCCTGTCCTTTGTCCGGACCGGATTGTTGAAGCCGGGTCCGAAGGCGCCGAACAGGGCCACGATGTAGCTGGTCGTACGGTCGACGTAGTCGGTCGTCGTTTCCTGCGAATTCTCGTTGGCGACGACCAGTGGCGCGGCACCGAACAAGGCACGTTGCAGCTTGGTCTGGACATAGAGCGCGCCGACCGAGTCGGCGTGATCGGGCTGGCGCAGCGCCGCGATACCGTCGAGCGATCCGGCAGCCAGGACATTCAACGTCTGCTGGTCGAACCGCCGCGCATCGTGCTGCGGCAGATAGTGCGAAAAGTCGGTCGACTCGACGATCAGCGTGTTGTCGTCGACGATCGACTTGAGCGCCTCCGCGAGCTTGTCCCAGTCGGCACGGCGTGCCTTGACCGACATCGCCACCGGCACGATTTTCGCTTCAGGAAAATAATGACGCAGAAAGGGCAGCATCGCCATCACGCCATGCTCCTTGGCGAACAGGCAGGACTCCTCGATCATGTCGCCATTCGCCTCCAGCCGCTGGGCCGCCTCGGTGTCGATCGCCACTGGTCCAAGCGCGATGTCGAAGCCGCGCGTCGTCGTGGCAAACAGCTTGTGGGTCTTGTGAAAATGGTCCGGCGACAGGATGACGATGCGCTTGTAGCGGAAGCCGGACGCGGCGCGGAAACCGAGCGCGACGAGATCGGGCACCAGCAGATGATGCGGCACGGTGATGCCGGTCAGCCGCTGGTTCGAAGGTTCGACGTCGGCGACCTCGGCGATGGCGTCGCGAAACAGGGTTGCATCGTCGTAGAAGGACGGGAAGTTAGCGTTGCCGGGTGGGCAGGGGACGGGCTGCGCACGTACAGCGCCGACCGCGGTCAGCAACAGGACAGCAATCGCCAGCAGGCGCATACTCATGGCCCGGCCAGCACGATATTCTCGACGCCGCCGACATAGTAGAACGGCTTCTGCCGCGACGCGGTCAGCCGCACGACCTCGCGGGACACGAAGTCGGCGAGGCCGAACAGCGTCACGCCGCTGTCGGAGGTTCTGGCCTGGCCGCGCAGGCCTGCGAGGATCGAATAGGTGAAGACGCCGTGGCCGAGCTCGGGCAGTTCGGCGGCGGTGTTGTTGGCGGCGGTGGCCGAGAAGACGACGATGCGCGCGTCCTGCGCGTCCTTTTCCAGGCGCGGGTTGAAGGCGTTGGCGGCGTGGCAGGTGTCGAGCAACATGAAGCGCATGCCCTTGGCCCGTTCGACCGATTTCTGGATGTCCGCCCAATCGACGAGCGAGGAGCGCTTCCAGCGCTCGGCATCCTGTTTGCGGCCGTCGGTGGGGATGAAATAATAGTCCTCGTCGATGTTGATGCCGTGGCCGGCGACAAAGACGATGGTGGTGTCGTTCTCGCCGGGCCTGTCGAGGAAGTCAGCGAGCTGGTCGTCGATTGTGTCGGCGTCGGGTTCCAGAATCTGGTCGGTGCTGGCGACCCGGTACACGCTATCGGCATTGTCGGGCGCCTCGTCGAGGGCTTCGCGATTGACCATCACCAGCGTTTCCATGGACGAGAACAGCGGCGCCGATTTCTGCGCGATCACCTTGAGGAATTCCGTCGCATCGTCGACCGGGTAGCGCAGGTCGCAGGCGCGGCCGCCGCAGGCGTCGGTGAGGAAGGGATATTTGTCGACGCCGATGACGGCGACATAGAGCTTGCCCTTGTTCGCTTTCTTTTCGGCCTTCCTGGCCAGCGCCGTCACGCTGCGCTCGGTCAGATAGCCGAATTCATTGGTGCCGGTGATGCGGATGGTGTTCTCGCCGTCCTCGACCGGCACCTCGATAATGGTGCTCTTGCCGCCATCGACCGAGCGCGTGGTGACGTCGCCGACATTGCGGCTGTTCGACAGGATCGAGAAGCCGGCGATTTCGGCGCCTGCCTCGTCGGCGCCGGTGATCTCGACGGCGACGTAGCCATCGCGGACATTGCCCTGGTCGGCGGCGACACGGATGCCGAACTCCGGCGGTTTGCGCCGCAGCAGTTTTTCCAATTCGCGGTCGACGCCTGGCCGCATCTCTTCCACCGCCTGTTCGGCGCTGCGGAGGATGATGGCGCGGCGCACCATCTCGGGGCTCCAGAGATATTTCTTCAGCTGGCCGGCGCTGATGAAGCGGCCTTCATGGTCGCGGCCCTGGTTGACCTGCCAGCCGATCAGTCTGTCGCCGTCGCCGGAGGAATAGTAGTAGCCCTGCGGCATCCAGACGATCCATTCGGAGCCGGCAAAGAACATCGAGACGATCAGCCTGTGCGTCTTCAGGTTCCATAGACGCAAGGTCTGGTCGGCGCTGCCGGTGACCAGCAGGCCAGCGTCCTCCGAGACCGCCATGGCATTGATCTCGCCGGTATGCCCGGTGAATTCGCCTGATACACGCGCGGTGGCGGTCTTGTACTCTAGCAAGGTGCCGTCATTGCCGCCGGTGATCAGGCCAAGCCCGTTGTCGATGAGGCTGTAGGCCGAATGGACAAAGCCGTTGGTAGCGTCGTTTTCGATCGTGCGCGCCACCTTGCCGGCATTGGCGATCTCCAGCGCGGCATTTTCCAAATCGTTCTTGCCGCCCCGTGCGGCGTTCAGCGACCATTGGCCATCGGTCAAAGCGGCGCGGGTATAGTTTCCGGGATCCGTCAGGGCTTGCGGGTCATCGAAGAAGCGCTCCGCAGTCGGCAAGGCCAGTGCCTTGCTGAGCGCGCCACCAAGCTCGGGACAGGAGACGCGCTCGGGGCAGGGGTTGGCATTGCCCCAGGCAATGACGCCGTCGGCAGTGTCGATGCCGACCGCCATCACCGGCTCGCCGACGCCTTGCAACAACGCCTTGCGCTCACCGGTCATCGGGTCCCAGACCTGGATGGCGTTGCGGCTGCCGCCGGCGGTCGCCACCAGCGAGCCGTCGGTATTGGCCGTGCTGGCAAAGACGGTGCCGTCATGTCCGTCGTAGCGGAGCATCTCGGCGCCTGTCTCGGCGTTCCAGACGATCGTGCGGTGCTTGTCGGCGCAACTGTGGCCGCAAGAGGCGACCAGAAGCGATCCCGAAGCGAAGGTCAGCGAGCCGATCTGGAAATCCTGCTTCGGCATGGCGCGGACAAATTTTCCGTCGCTTGCCTGCCAGAGCTGGACCAGCCCGTCCTTGCCGCCAGTGGCGAACAGGCTGCCATCCTGCGACACGGCAAGCGCTGTGACACTGGTTTCCCTGAGCGGCTCGGCCTGGCTGGGAAGGGCGATCTCTTCGGCCTTCGCCACATCCCAGAGCCGGATGCCGTTGTCCGTGGTGACCGCGGCAATGCGCGTTCCTGAGTCAGCGAAGGCGAGCTTGTCGATATGCCAGGAATCGGCGTCGAGTTTCTCGCCCAGCGTCCAACCGGTCGCGGACTTGTTGTCGAGCCGCCACAGATAGACGAACCCATCGGCGCCGCCGGCTGCCAGGGTGTTGCCATCCGGGGAGAAGGCGATGTCGTAGATCGCGTAGTCCGCGGCCTTGAGTGCGGCCTTCATCTTGCCGGTGGAGATTTCGAACAGCCTGATGTCGCCGTAAGGTGGCTTGTCGCCGAGGCTGGCGCCGAAATAGCCGCCGGCGGCGATCGTCTTGCCATCGGGTGAAACCGCGACCGCGAAGACCTTGCCGTCGCTGCCCTGGCCGAGATAGCCGCGGATGGTGCGCAGCGTTACCCCGCTCTGCCAGTCCCAGACGCGAATGGTCTTGTCGTTCGAGGCCGAGACCAGCACCTGGCCATCCGGCGTGAAGGCAAGGTCGGTGACCTGGGCGCTATGGCCGCCGGTGTTGAGGTCGAGGTGGAAATCCAGCGCCTCCTCTGCCCGAACGATAGATGCCACGGCCAGGGCGCCGGCCACCGTCAACCAGCGGAGGGCACGCAAGAGCAATGAGCGGCCCGGCATGATGTCCCGCCGCTATTGAGCCGGAGCCGAAGGCGGCTGCCCAAGGCGTACATAGGTCTCGATCGGCAAGGCGAAGGTAGAAGAGCCCGCCTTGCGCTGCTTGTCTGCATAGCCGGCAAAGTAGCTCCAGAAGGAAACGGCATAGTCGCGGAAATAGGCGTCGGCCACCTTTTGCGAACAGAGCTTGCCTTCGACGCAGAAGGACAGGCGGTTGAGGAAATAGACGATGCGGTCGAAGTGATCGCTGAAGTCGGCCAGCAGCATGTCGCCGCCTTCCGCCGTCATCGCCTCGATGCCGATGCGCTGCCTGAATACCTGTTCCTCGGTCGGCGTCGGATTGGCGCTGAGCAGCTTGTCGTATTTGGCGTTGAGCGCCGCTAGGCGGTCCTTCAGCGCGCGCTGCGCCTGCTGGTAGTCCTTGGTCTCCCAAAGCTCGACGAGCGCCATCGTCTGCTCGACGCGCTTCTGGTCCTGGCTGGCCAGGAACTGGTAGATCGAGAACATCAGCGTGAAGATGATCGCCAGGCGCACCAGCAGTCCAGACCAGGCATAGACGAGCATGCGCCAGTCGCGATCGGTGAAGGGGTTCGCCTCCTTCTTGATCTCGTGACTGCTCGGCCACGGGAAACCCTCTGTCGTCTCGGGCAGCGTGGCCGCCTTCCCGGCTGCTGCCGGTGGCGGCGCCGGTGCTGGTGCCATCTGCTGTGTCGTCTTGCCCCCCGGCCTTTTCATCGGCAGCTGTCCAGGTCGATGGTGGCGGACGGGTCGAGCACAATGCCCGGCGCCTCGAGCTTTTCCTTCAGACAGTCGAGCTGCAGGTGCGAAATCAGGAATTGTACGTCCGGCTCGGCAGGCGCCTTGTTCGGCGACGGCAAGGCCTCGACTACACCGCGCGAGCCGCAGTTCGAGAGATCGACGACGATGGCTTCGCTGCTTGTCTTGGCGAACTGGTCGTACTGGTCGAGAAAGCAGCCTGCCAGCTCGGAATTGGTGACGATCTGCTTGGCACACAGGCCACAGGCCTCGTCCGCCAAGGCCTGGCCAAGCAGAAGTCCGGCAATTGAAAGCCCGGCTATCGCGCCACGCCAGGAAAGCATCATGATATTCACGAACGTCCTCATCCTTTTCGTCCGGCCGCGCCAGAATGTTCACATACCAGGCCGACCGCAAGAGGCCAGGCAACGATGCCGGCGAGACCCTTGCAGCGGCGTCTGCTCAGGCGCGCGGCACCGTCTCCATCGGGAAGATCATCACGGCGCCCTTCGGCCCGCTCTTGTCGCCAAATTTCATCACCGAGCGTGTCGCCGGCGCCATGCCGATGTCGGTCAGCATGTCGGAAAAGCTTGACCCGCCGACCGCGCGCGTCGCCGAGGGAACGCCGTCCTGCGCCAGGAAGGCCAGATCCTCCTTCTCGCTCTGCGGCGGCGCTTCGGTCAGCACCGCGATCATCCGCTCCATGCCGAAGCTGGTGTCGGTGAAGGCAAGCAGGCCTTCCTTCAGCCCGGCGTCGGGCGAGCCGTTGGCGGGCGCCAGCCGCTCGGCGACGATATGGGTGATCGAATAGTCGCTGCCGACATAGAGCACGTTGATGTCTATATATTTGTCGGAATCGTTCCTGGCTTTGATATGCACCTCGTCGCCGGGCGAAACGCGCGGCACCGTCGAGGCCTGCAGCGGCTCCAGCGCATCGCTGCCCTTGCGTTTGATCTCGAATTCGACGCTGACTTCTTCCGGCCGGTAGTCGGAAGCGGCCGCCAGCCGCGACAGCCCAGTGGCGCGGAAGATCGTCGTCAGGTTCTTTGCCGTCGCCTCAGCCAGCTTTGCCTGCTCGTCCGGATGGATGATGATCAGCGGCGGCCTGCCGCCATCCGTCAGAGTCACGTCGCCGGAAGCCGGCAGGAACCACAGAGCCGGCTTGTCGCTGGCATCGGCCGCAGCCCCGGCAATGGCATTCTCGCGCAGCACGGCCAGCCTCAGATCGGCACTCTTGCCGGCGTCGACCAGCTCGACATGGAAGCCCGATTTCTCCCGGGCCGCCAGTTCGTCGAGGACCGAATTGACCAGCGCGGTTTCCTTTTCGAGGCCGGCGGTCGCGGCGGGCCGCGCCACCACCAGCCTGTAGTCGACGGCGAGTTCGGCGAGGCGTGCATAGGCATTGGCGGGGATATCGGCCAGCTTCAGCGCCGGCTTGCCGTCGAACTCGACCGGCTTGATGCGGCTCTCAAGGTTCCTTGCCGACTGCACCTCGACATAGCCGAGCGCGTCGGAGAGCTGCGACAGCGCCGAAGGCAGGATGGCGAGCTTGCTGCCGGGGCTCAGGCGCTGCAGCAGCCCGGCGCCGATCGTCGCCGCATCGTCCTTGACCACCAAAGGCCATTGCATGACGGCGTCGGTCTTGTCCGTGCCGAAGACGCGGGCGTCGAGCTCGCCTTCGAACAGCGGTGTCGGCCGGGTGCGGCTGTCGGCCGAATATTGCTGCAGCACGGCCTGGCCGAGCTGGCGGTAGGTGACGTTGGGGTTCTCCGCCAGCTTGGACAGGATGGTGAAGGTGAACAGGCCGAAGCGCGGTGCATCCGCGGTGCCCTTGGGCAGCGGCATCTCCGGCGTCGTCTCGACGGTTTGCGCGGCATAGAAGGCGACCAGCTTGCCCTTGGTGATCGCCTCGCCGCCGGTCGGCGTCAGATTGAAGGCGGGCTTGCGCTGGCCGTTCTCGTCCAGACCGCGCGAGGCCGTCGCCGTGATGTCGTCATAGAGCTTCACGGCCGCCGTCCTTTCGGCCTCGCCGCCGCCGACGAGATCGGCGAACTCGACTTTGCGCTCCAACTCGTCATCGACTTCGGCCGCCCGCGTTGCCGTGCCGGAATGGCAGCAGTCGAAGACCACCCAGACGAAGGCGCCCTTGTCGCGGATGGCGTCGAGTGCCGTGCCGATCTCGTTGTCGATCAGCGCATTGGGCACGCCGGCATCGCGGTTGACCCATTTGTCGATGTCGACGGGAAGGAAGATCTCGTCGAGGCCGTCGGTCTCGTTGCCCTTCTTCGCCTCGGGCTGCTGGGCGCCGTGGCCGGACAGGTGCAGATAGACGAAGTCGTCGCGCTGCACCCTGGCGGCAAGGTCGGCAAGCGCCGCCTTGATCGCCGCATGTGTCGGCAGACCATTGGCGCCTTCGACATCCGTGCCCAGCAGCGTGATGTTTTCCGGGGCGAACGTCACCGGAGCGGGGGTGTTCTTCAGCAGATAGTCGCGCACCAGGCCGGCATCGTTCTTCGGCCCGATCAGCCAGTGCTTCTTCGGCAGGTTCGGATAGTCGGTACAAGCGACCAGCAGCGCATGGTAGGTGCGCCCGGCGGCAAGGGCGCGGAACGACAGCGTGCCGGCAAGTGTCAGCGCGGACACGCCGACAAGCAGCGTCCTGCGTGTCAAGCTGATCATGAATGCTTCCCCAAGCCCGATCGAATTTCCAAGCGCGGCAATCCTCGTCGAGGATCTTGTCAGTATTTTGAATGCGGTCAGGGCAGTCAACCCGCAACCGCGAGTGGAGCGGGCTGGGCCATGCCGTGCAGACAGGCGACCGGCAGTCTTGGAGCTAATGCAGATGACGGAAACAGTGGCAAAAAGGCCGGTTCGTCGCTATTTCAGTGTGACTGAAGCCGCTCGCATTCACCAATGACGTGCGGGCGGCGTGAAAATGATTGGAAGCAGGATCATGGCGGCAAGGGATGTGCTGACGAAAAACCAGCTGTGCGTGCTCGAAAAACTCGAGGCCGCTAGCGGGCCGCTCAGCGCCTATACGCTGCTCGACCAGCTTCGCGAGCGCGGTTTTCGCGCGCCGCTGCAGGTCTACCGCGCGCTCGATACGCTGGTGAAGTCTGGCTTCGTGCACAGGCTGGAAAGCCTCAATTCCTTCGTCGCCTGCGCCGAGCCGCATGACCACAGCCATTCAATGACCGCCTTCGCCATCTGCGACACCTGCGGCCAGGTGACGGAAATGTCCGACCACGACGTAGACCACCGGCTCGACGAATGGGTGCGCTCGACCGGCTTCGCCGCCAAGAAGGCGGTGATCGAGTTTCGCGGGACGTGTGCCAAGTGCCTGGCTGAGGCCGCTTAGAGCGGTTCAGCTTTTGATAGGATCGCCGGCCCGCTCTAAGTACTTGCTTTGCGCAATTCCGGACGGAAAACCGCTACGCACTTTTCCTGGAATTGCTCTAACGGGCGGTCGACCAGGCGAACCAGAATGCCACCAGCGCCAGCAGTGCGGAAAGCAGCCGTCGGCTGAAACGCTCCCGTCGGGGATCATTGAGGAACGGCTCCAGTGATCCCGCCAGCGCGACAATCATTCCATGTATTCCAGTTGCAATAGCCACATAGACCGCGGTGAGCAGGACAGTTTGGGCGAGGATCGGCCGTCCGGCGTCGACAAAGGTCGGCAGCACGGCGACATAGAAGATAGCCGCCTTGGGATTGAGAAGGTTGGTGACGAGCCCGCGCATGAAGTATCTGCCATGCGCGCCGCCACCAGCTGAAACCACGTCAGTCCCGGCGGTCCAGCCTTCCCAGGCAAGGTAGAGCAGAAACAACACTCCAGCCCAGCGAAGCCCTTCATAAAGGAACCGGGACGCCTGGATCAGTTCGGCGACGCCGAAGGCGGCAATCCCGCCGATCGCGGCAAGGCCCAAAGCGATGCCCGCGACCGTCGCGAAACCGGCGCGGCGGCCGTCGCTGGCGGAAACCAGCGCCAGATAGGTCATGTTCGGTCCGGGCGTCAATTCAATCAGCAGGCATGCGAACCCAAAGGAAAGGAACGTGCCCGTCGAAAGCGGCAGGACGCCGCTCACCTCAATGCGCCTCGTCCCAGTTGTTGGCGGCCCGCGCATCGACATGCAATGGCACCGACATCGATACCGCCGGCATCGGCGCGTTCTCCATCACCCGGCGCACGACCGGGATCGTCGCCTCGACTTCCGCCTCCACCGTTTCGAAGATCAACTCGTCATGCACCTGCAGCAGCATGCCGGCGGAAAGCCCTGCCTTCTCCAGCGCCTCGTCCATATGCACCATGGCGCGGCGGATGATATCGGCGGCGGTGCCTTGCAGCCTGGCGTTGATCGAAGCGCGCTCGTTGAAGGCGCGGATCGAAGGGTTCGACGATCGTATCTCCGGATAGTGGATGCGGCGGCCGAAGATGGTTTCGACGAAGCCATGTTCGCGGGCATAGGCCTTGGTCGCCTCGATATAGTCGCGGATGCCGGGGAAGCGCTCGAAATACTTCTTGATGTAGGCGCCGGCCTCCTCGCGCGGGATCGACAGCTGGTTGGCAAGGCCGAAGGCCGAGATGCCGTAAATGATGCCGAAATTGATCGCCTTGGCGCGGCGGCGCACTTCCGAAGGCATGCCTTCCACCGGCACGTTGAACATTTCCGAGGCGGTGATGGCGTGGATGTCGGCGCCGTCGGCGAAGGCCTGCGTCAGCTGCGGGATTTCGGCGACATGGGCAAGCACGCGCAATTCGATCTGGCTGTAGTCGGCCGAAACCAGCTTGTGCCCCTTGTCGGCGATGAAGGCGGTCCTGATCTTGCGCCCCTCGGCGGTGCGCACCGGGATGTTCTGCAGATTGGGATCGGATGAGGACAGCCGGCCGGTCGTCGTCGCGGCCAGTGCATAGGAGGTGTGCACGCGCTTTGTATCAGGGTGGATGAAGCCCGGCAGCGCGTCGGTATAGGTCGATTTCAGCTTGGTGAGCTGGCGCCAGTCGACGATCTTGCGTGGCAACTCGTGGCCTTCGGCGGCGAGGTCTTCCAGCAGCTGCGCCGAGGTCGACCATTGGCCGGTCTTGGTCTTTGAGCCGCCGGGCAGCCCCATGCGCCCGAACAATATGTCGCCCAGCTGTTTCGGCGAACCGATATTGATGCGTTCGCCGACGAGGCCGTAGATTTCCTCTTCCAGCCGGGCAGCGCCCTGCGCCAGCTCGCCGGAGAGCCGCGACAGGATCTGGCGGTCGACCGAGATGCCGCGCTGTTCCATCCTGGCCAATACCGGCACCAGCGGCCGCTCAAGACGCTCATAGACCGAGACCAGCCCCTTGGCGGCCAGACGCGGCTTCAGCACCTGCCACAGCCGAAACGCCACGTCCGCATGGCCGGCTGCGTAGGCGGTCGCCCTGTCGATGTCGACCTGCTCGAAACCGACCGAGCTTCTTCCGGAGCCTGCGAGATCCTTGAGCGGGGTCGTGGCATGGCCGAGCCATTTGTCGGAAAGAGCTGACAAGGTGTGATGGCCGGTGCCGGCGTCGAGCACGTAGGAGATCAGCATGGTGTCGTCGAAAGGCGCGACGTCGACGCCATGGCGGCTCATGACGACGATGTCGTATTTCACGTCCTGCACGATCTTGAGGACCGATCTGTCCTCCAGCAGGGGTTTCAGCAGCGCAAGCGCCTCACGGATGGGGACCTGGTTCTCCAGCATTCCGCCGCCGAGCAGGTCGCCGGCGCCGCTCTTGTGGGCAAGCGGCACATAGGCGGCGCGGCCGGGCGCAATCGCCATTGAAAAACCGATGAGATCGGCGAGCATCGGGTCGGACGAGGTTGTCTCGGTGTCGAAGGCAACGACGCCGGTCTCTCTCGCCTTAGCCAGCCAGGCCTTCAGCGTTGCCGAGTCGCGGATCGCGACATAGGCGCCGGCGTCGATCCTGGCAGCGGAAGCCGCTTCGAGGCGGAGGGCGGCAAGTAGGGAAGGGGTGTCGCCTGCCTTGGCTGCTTCCGCCTTGGCTGCAGCCGGCGCTGCTCCAGCATCGTTCGGCCCGGCGCCCGCCGCGCTTGGGGCTGCTGCTGGTGCGCCGGCGCCGACATCGGGACCATGCGCGGTGTCGGCGCGCTCGACCGAGACGGCAACGGCCTGGACATCGCCGGCCTCGGTGCCGGTCGCTTCCGCAACGCGGCGGGTCAGCGAGGAAAATTCCATGGTCTTGAGGAAGCCGATCAGCTTCGGCCCGTCCGGAGCGTGCAGCACGAAGTCGTCGAGCCCATCAGCGACCGGCACGTCGTTCTTCAGCGTCACCAGCTGGCGCGAAATGCGCGCCTTGTCGGCGTTGGCGATGATCGATTCCCGCCTCTTGTCCTGTTTGATCTCGCCGGCGCGCTCAAGCAGCCCGTCGAGGTCGCCGAACTGTTCCAGCAATTGCGCCGCCGTCTTCGGCCCGATACCGGGGACGCCCGGCACATTGTCGACCGAGTCGCCGGTCAGCGCCTGCAGATCGATCATCTTTTCCGGCGGCACGCCCCATTTCTCGATCACCTCGGGAATGCCGATCTGGCGGTCCTTCATCGGGTCGTACATGCCGACCGTGTCGCCGACCAGCTGCATCAGGTCCTTGTCGGAAGAGATGATCGTGGTGTCGCCGCCGGCCTCACAGGCAAGCTTGCAATAGGTGGCGATCAGGTCGTCGGCCTCAAACCCTTCCATCTCGATGCAAGGCAGGTTGAAGGCCTTGGTCGCCTGGCGGATCAGGCCGAATTGCGGGATCAGGTCTTCGGGCGGGGCCGAGCGATTGGCCTTGTATTCGGGGTAAAGCTCATTGCGGAAGGTCTTTGACGAATAGTCGAAGATCACGGCGAAATGCGTCGGCACCAGACCGACATCGGTGTTGCGGGCGTCCTGCATCAGCTTCCACAGCATGTTGCAGAAGCCGGAAACGGCGCCGACAGGCAGACCGTCGGATTTGCGGGTCAGCGGCGGCAGCGCGTGATAGGCGCGAAAAATGTAGCCGGAGCCGTCGATAAGGAAGAGATGATCGCCTTTTTTCATGCCGGCAGGGATAGCGCGGCGCGGCTGCGCGGTCCATGCCAAAGGCGGCTTCCGTCAACGGTTCCGGCAATACCCTGACAGAACCCGGCGCTGATGGGCCGGCCGCTCACGGGTATGTTACAAAAGTGTAATTTTGGTGCCCTTAAATCGCCACGTTCAAGGACCCAAATACATGTCATCGGCAGTTTTCGCCGAAGTCCGGAGCAAGGCCCGTCCCCCGCCTATCCCGGACACCTGCGGCAGCCTATCCCCCCTCTCCGGGCTGCCGCATCGTTTCGAGTAAAAGGCCGCCGTGGTTCCCCCTCCACCACGGCGGCTCTTTTTTGCCCCCATATTGTAGATGGCCGTGGCCCAACGTTCGTGGGCTTTTCGTTTTCACGTGCTGCCTTTACGATTCCGCCTGTGAATCGAAAGGCCTGTAGCAATGTCCCAAGTTTCTCCCGTCCTCGATCGTCTCGACAGCAATCTCGACCAGAGCCTGGAGCGGCTGTTCGGCCTGCTCAGCATCAAGTCGATCTCCACCGACCCAAGCTACGCCGCCGACTGCCGCAAGGCGGCGGAATGGCTGGTGGCCGAGCTCAAGCTGATCGGCTTCGACGCCAGCGTGCGCGATACGCCTGGACATCCGATGGTGGTGGCGCATCATGAAGGACCGGCTGGGGCACCGCATGTGCTGTTCTACGGCCATTACGACGTGCAGCCGGTCGATCCGATCGAGCTTTGGGAGAACGATCCGTTCGCGCCAGCGGTGAAGGAGGTCGAACCCGGCCACAAGGTGATCACCGGCCGCGGCTCAGCCGACGACAAGGGGCAGTTGATGACCTTCGTCGAGGCCTGCCGCGCCTGGAAGCAGGTG
This sequence comes from Mesorhizobium monacense, assembly GCF_056781675.1. Lineage (NCBI taxonomy): Bacteria > Pseudomonadati > Pseudomonadota > Alphaproteobacteria > Hyphomicrobiales > Phyllobacteriaceae > Mesorhizobium > Mesorhizobium monacense. The sequence goes on from NZ_CM165567.1 coordinate 199,613, forward strand.
CATGGCAGCCTGCCTTGCCGCATCACCATCCTGCTCGAAGGCGAGGAGGAATCCGGCTCGCCGTCGCTGAAGCCGTTCCTCGACGCCAACAGGGCCGAACTCAAGACCGACTTCGCACTGGTCTGCGATACCAGCATGTGGGACCGCGAGACCCCGTCGATCTGCGTTTCGCTGCGCGGAATGGTGGGCGAGGAGGTCACCGTCAAGGCGGCCAGCCGCGATCTGCATTCGGGCCTCTATGGCGGCCCTGCCGCCAACCCGATCCGCATCCTGGCGAAAATCCTGGCCGACATTCACGACAAGGACGGCCGCGTGACCATTCCCGGCTTCTATGACGGGGTCGAGGAGACGCCCTCGCAAATCCTGAAATCATGGGAGACTCTCGGCGAGACCGCCGAAACCTTCCTCGGCCCCGTCGGACTGTCCATACCCGCCGGCGAAAAAGGCCGTTCCGTGCTCGAGCTCACCTGGGCGCGGCCGACGGCCGAATTCAACGGCATCATCGGCGGCTACACGGGAAAAGGCTTCAAGACGGTGATCGCGGCGGAAGCTTCGGCGAAAGTGTCGTTCCGCCTGGTGCACAAGCAGGACCCGAAGAAGATCCGCGCCGCTTTCCAGACTTTCGTGCGGGAACGCATTCCGGCCGATTGCTCGGTCGAATTCCATCCGCATGGCGGCTCGCCGGCGATCCAGCTTTCCTATGACTCGCCGTTCCTGGCCAAGGCCAAGGACGCGCTATCCGACGAATGGGCGAAACAGGCCGTCACCACGGGCGGCGGTGGTTCGATCCCGGTGGTCGGCGACTTCCAGACCTATCTCGGCATCGAGTCGCTGCTGGTCGGCTTCGGTCTCGACGACGACCGTATCCATTCGCCCAACGAGAAATACGAGCTCACTTCCTTCCACAAGGGGCAGCGCTCCTGGGCCCGCATTCTCGACGCGCTGACGCGCTGAATTGGCGTGAAAGTCAAGTTTCTGTTGATTTTTCGCCGGATCGCGGCGAGGACGGATGACTAGCGTTAGGTGCTGCAGCGTCCTTTGCGCATCCCAGATGCGCGGCGCTGCAGGCCGCGACCGGAGAAGACGATGAGCGACATCCGCTTCCACAAAAATGACTTGCCCGACCTTTCGCACTACAATGTCGGGGCGGTGGCCATCGACACCGAGACGCTGGGGCTGCACCCGCATCGCGACCGGCTCTGCGTGGTGCAGATCTCGCCCGGCGACGGCTCAGCCGACGTCATCCAGATCGCACCCGGCCAGAAGAAGGCGCCGAACCTCGTCAGCCTGCTCAGGAACAGGGGCATCACCAAGCTGTTCCATTTCGGCCGCTTCGATCTCGCCGTGCTCTACAACGCCTTCGGCGTCATGCCGGAGCCGGTGTTCTGCACCAAGATCGCCTCGCGGCTGACCCGCACCTATACCGACCGGCATGGGCTGAAGGACATCTGCAGCGAGTTGCTCGGCATCGGCCTGTCGAAGGTGCAGCAATCGTCGGACTGGGCAGCCGAGACGCTGTCGCCGGAACAGCTCGAATACGCCGCCTCCGACGTGCTCTACCTGCACCGGCTGCGCGAGGTGCTGGCTGCCCGGCTGGCGCGCGAGAACAGGACGAAGGAGGCTGACGCCTGCTTTCGCTTCCTGCCGACGCGTGCCAAGCTCGACCTGATGGGCTGGGCCGAAGAGGATATCTTCGCCCATAGCTGACGGCTGCGGAACCAGGGCGCCGTTGGCCGCGTTCCGTCGGCTCAAAGAGGGATGACCTCGAAGAGGGGAAGACATGGCAGACCGCAAGCCGATATCGACCGCACCGACGGACGGTTCCAGGGTCACCGTCTACTGGAAAGACAGCAACAGCGTGATCAACGAATCCATCGCCCAGTATCGCGACGGTGCCTGGTGGACCCATATCGACAGCGATACGCAAAAGCGGGTCGAACCGACGAGCTGGCGGCCGGCCTCCGAGGATGGTGACGACGACTGACGCCGCCGCTGGCGGGCCCGGCTGCTTTCGCATAGCCTGAAGTCGTTGATATCGAGGCCGATTCGGGGCGTTCGCTCCGCCGTCGCCCTTTGCTCGGAGGAACTCAATGGGTATCGAAAGCCTTCTCATCTTCATCATCATCGGCGCCATCGCCGGCTGGCTGGCCGGCCTCGTCGTCTCAGGCTTCGGCTTCGGCCTGGTCGGCAACATCGTCGTCGGCATTATCGGTGCCTTCATCGCCGGTTGGCTTTTCCCCAGGCTCGGCTTTGCCATTGGCGGCGGCATCCTCGCCGCCATCATCAATGCCACGATCGGCGCCATCATCCTGTTGCTGGTGGTCAAGGTCTTGAAACGAGCCTGACGCACGACACCAGAAGGGCGCGCCATGAAACAGAACATGCTCTATTTGATCATCGGCGCGCTCGTCGTGGTCGTCATCGCCCTTGGCATCTACGTCTATCGCGAACAGACCAAGCCGAAGGGCGTGGAGCTGAAGATCGACGACAAGGGCATTTCGATCCAGCAGAATTGATCACGACGGATTGACGCCGGGCTGTCAGGCTTGACCGGACAACCGCGGATCAGGCTTTATCACTGCGTCCCACGCCAAGGCGGGGCAGCGGGCACCTTCCATTCCTTCCCCTCTTCAAGGGTCAGGCCTCAGGTGATACCCCGGATCGACTTCAGGGCCAGCGATGCTGTTCGAGCCGTGCTTTCGGCAATCGGGCGCACGGAAGATGTGCGCTTTTCGCCCGACAACCGGTTGTTGGCCATCGCCGGCTTTGGGCGAAAGCGCTGCCTGATCCTGCGGATCGAGGTCGAGCCAGCCTCCGATGGCCCCGAGGTCACGATCCATGATCACATGGAACTGACATCCGACTGCATCGGCGAGGTTCATGGCCTCGATTTCATCGACGACCGGACCCTGGAAGTCGCCAATCGCGATGGGCTGGTTGGGATATTCTCGCTGCCTGCGGGAGAGCCTGCCGGCAGAAGCCTTGAAATCTCGCCGCGCCGCCAGATCAAGAGCGGGCTGTTCTGCAAGCTGAGCACGCCCGGTTCGATCGCAGTCAGGCGGGAGTCCCGCAGCCGGACCAGCCTGCTGGTCTGCAACAACTATACGCACCGGGTCACCCGGCATGTCGTCGACCGGCGGCTGGGATATCGCGCGCTGAGGAACCAGGTGCTGCTGAAACGGGGCCTCGATATTCCCGACGGCATCGCGCTCAGCCATGACGGCCAATGGGTCGCCATCAGCAGCCATGGTACCAAGGATGTGAAGATCTACAGCCTGTCGGGGCCGCTTGGACCCGACACCGACCCGGCTGGGATCCTGGACAACGCCAACTATCCGCACGGCCTGCGCTTCACCGCTGACGACCGGCACATTCTTGTCGCCGACGCCGGCAGTCCAAGGCTGCATGTCTATGACAGCGAAGGCGGCTGGAGCGGACGCCGCACCCCTTCGCGCTCGCTTGTCGTCCTCGACGATGAGACCTTCCTGCGCGGCAGGATCAGTGACGAGGAAGGCGGGCCGAAGGGCCTCGATATCGACCGCTCGAACAATGTCGTGGCGTTGGCCTGCGAAGAGCAGGCACTGGCGTTTTATTCGCTGGCTTCGATCATCGGGCGGGTAGGGCAGCGGCTCGAGCCGGAGTTGACGCGCCTCTAAGGGTAAGTATTTGAAGTGGTTGGGACGGCTACGGCTCCGGCGGCCTGAGCATCGGCAACACCAACTTTCGGTTGGTAGTGAGGGCTTGGGCTTGGCGCCGAGTTCGACGCCCACCGGACTATTTCCTGGACGCGGGCAACCACGACATTAAGAGGTATATCCTCGGTTTTCCTCGATCCGAACTCGCGCGCTTCCACTACCCAATGATGCGGGGTGAGCGGGCGCCAGAGGCGGGCTTTCGACGGGCCTGCCAATGTAAGCAGTGCACCCTGCCGAGTGGCCACCAGATGTCCAAGCCCGCTCTCTGCGGCAACAATGCAGATCGCACGATCGGCGAGAGCGTGGAACAGCCAAGGAAGCAACGCCAAATCCTGAACCGAACCGACATCGACAATCTTCGACACGCCGTCCTTTTCAATCCAGTTGCGCTGCTCGGTTTCTTGCGGCCCGAGCAGGAAAACAGGAATGATGCCATCGCTGGCAATGTGTTTGGCCAGGTCCGTCCATTTCTGCCGATGCCAGAACTTATTCATGGTCGGGCCGGGAGACAGGCCAATAAAGCGCTCGCCCGGCGGAATGAGTCGCAAAGCCTCGTCGCGTGCCTTTTCGAACACGGGCAATCTGGCGTCGAAAGGCAAAAGGCGGCCAGTGGCCAGTTCGACCATCCGATGCCATCGCAGGGCGTTGGTAGGGGGGCGAGGCTCGAAAAAGCCGGCAATATTGCGTCGCAGAGCGAAGCCTACCGAATTGGCAATGTACCGCGCAGGCAGTCCTGTCGCTGCAAAATAGCTCCGAGGCGTCTCCTTGCTTGAGCGAAGATCCAACACGAGGTCCACGGTGCCAAGTCGGCGTATCAGCGCACGCACCTCAGAAATGTTGGACAGGCGCTGATCGACTAGAATTTCATCGATAAGTTCGGGCTGAACGGGGGCCAATGTTGTGCGCCACACGGTGTCCAAATCCGATGCGCAGACGATCCGATGAGTGGGTAAAGCCAGCCTCAGCGCGCGGTAGACTGGAATCCGCAAAATCGCGTCCCCAAGCTTTTCATTGCGCGTCAGCACCAGGACTACTGGCTTTTCTGAAATCTTCATGTTCGCAGCGCCAAACCCCGAAAATCTTCGCGCTAATGCAAGATGATGCCGAAGGCAAGCAGTGACCGAGCCACAGGCCAAGCTTGCAGCGAATACTTTTGCCCTCGCGGGTTCACATTGCGCGGCCAACGAAACTCCTCAGGAGTAACCTCGATCAGGATTTAGCCGCGCCGCGCAAGCCACGGCGAAAGGCTTATGTCGGCATGAAAGAACCCATTTCCGCGCGGGAAAGCATCGGTAACGGCAGCGGATTTCCAAATTTCCAAGGCAATTCAACGGGCTGTGAATCCGCCGCTTTAACGCGCCTTTAAACCGCCGCATCTACTCTGCAACCCGAGCGCCATAGGCACCGGGACATTAAGCACAGCGCATGGCGAACCGCAGAGACAGTCGCATCGAACCGAGCTTCGAGGGGCCGTCACAGGCAAAGACCTCGGCCGGGTTTTCGGTGAGCGAGGAGGATCGCGTCGTGCCTGGCAATCGCAAATCCTCCACAGGGCGCAAGACCGCCAGGGCGAAATCATCGCGGCGTGGACGCGGCCGCAGCCGGCGCGGCTTGTTCGGCGTGCTTGGCCGCCTGGTCTACTGGTGCTTCGTGCTCTGCATCTGGGGCGGCATCGCGGCGGCCGGCATCGTCGTCTATTACGGCGCGAAGATGCCTGCGGCCACGACCTGGTCGATCCCCGACCGCGCGCCCAACATCAAGATCGTCTCGGCCGACGGACAATTGCTCGCCAATCGCGGCATGAGCGGCGGTGAGGCGGTTGGCCTGCACGAAATGTCGCCCTACATTCCCGAAGCCGTCATCGCCATCGAGGACCGCCGTTTCTATTCGCATTTCGGCATCGACCCGATCGGCCTGTCGCGCGCCATGGTCACCAACGTGCTCGGCGGGCATTTCTCGCAGGGCGGCTCGACGCTGACCCAGCAGCTGGCCAAGAACCTGTTCCTGACACCGGATCGCACGCTCGAACGCAAGGTGCAGGAAGTGCTGCTGGCGCTGTGGCTGGAGCACAAGCACACCAAGGACCAGATCCTCGAAATGTACCTCAACCGGGTCTATTTCGGCTCCGGTGCCTACGGCGTCGAAGCGGCTTCGCGGCGCTATTTCGGCAAGAGCGCGCGCGACGTCACCTTGTCCGAGGCAGCCCTTCTGGCCGGCCTGTTGAAAGCGCCGTCGCGGCTGTCGCCGGCGCGCGACCCGAAGGCGGCCGAGGAGCGCGCGCAACTGGTGCTCGCCGCCATGCGCGACGAAGGCAAGATCAGCGCCAAGGAACTGACCTCGGCGATGAGCGCGCCGGCGACGCGCGCGCCGTCCTATTGGACCGGCTCGGAAAACTATGTCGCCGACACCATCATGGAAGAATTGCCCGACCTGATCGGCGACGTGCGCGGCGATATCGTCATCGACAGCACGGTCGACCTGACGCTGCAGAAGCTCGCCGAACAGTCGATCCGGCGGCTGATCGACGAGAGCGGCAAGCGGCTCAATGTCAGCCAGGGTGCGCTGGTGTCGATCGACGATTCCGGCGCGGTGCGCGCCATGGTCGGCGGCTACGACTATTCGACCAGCCAGTTCGACCGCGCCTCGGAAGCGCGCCGGCAGCCCGGCTCGGCCTTCAAGCCGTTCGTCTACATGGCCGCACTTGAGGCCGGGCGCACGCCGGACAGCGTGCGCAACGATGCGCCGATCAAGATCGGCAAGTGGACGCCGGACAATTACGGCGGCAAGTATTTCGGCAAGGTGACGCTGGCCACCGCGCTGGCGAAGTCGCTGAACTCGGTCGCGGCACAGCTGACCATGGAGGTCGGGCCCGACGCGGTGGTCGAGGCGGCGCACCGCATGGGCATCCAGTCCGAGCTGCAGGCCAACACCTCGATCGCGCTCGGCACCTCCGAAGTGACGCCGCTGGAACTGACGTCGGCCTATGTTCCCTTCGCCAATGGCGGCTACAAGCCGGACATCCACTTCATCCGCCGCATCACCACGACCGAAGGCAAGGTGCTCTATGACGACAGTGGCGGCGGTGCGCCGCGCGTCGTCAAACCCGAGATCGTCGGTATGATGAACTCGATGATGACCGGCACGGTCGAGATCGGCACCGCCAAGAAGGCGGCCTTTGCCTGGCCGTCGGCCGGCAAGACCGGCACCAGCCAGAATTCGCGCGACGCCTGGTTCGTCGGCTACACCGCCAACCTGACCACCGGCGTCTGGTTCGGCAATGATGACGGCAGCGCGATGAAGAAAGTCACCGGCGGCGCGCTGCCGGCACAGGCCTGGCACGAGTTCATGGTCGCGGCACATGAAGGCGTGCCGGTGCGGCCGCTGCCCGGAACCTGGAAGTCGACGCCATCGGACACGATCGTGCCGGACGACATTCCGTCTGCCGATGTCGGACCGGCGCCGGTGCCGCAGGCGTCGGTCGGCCAGTCCCAGCCTGCTGCCCGAGCGCCTGCGCCTGCCCGCCCTGCACGGCCCGCCCAGACGGTCGATGCCGATGGCTTGGACATGCCGGGCGACGGTGGCACCACCGCTTCGGTCGGGCATCCCGTGCCGCCCGGCAATGTCGGCGGCCCGACCAAGAAGCGGCAGACGTCGATCCTCGACATCCTCACCGGGGGGTAGAGCCTGATAGAATCGGGACGGGGCTCTATCTCTTTGTTTGACCATGATCTTTTCCGAAAACCGGATTCCACTTTTTCGGGATCATGGTCTAAGCGTCAACTCGCCCCTCGCCACGGCATCGGCGTTCCGCTAAATGTCCGGCTGGAGACCGCGACATGGCCGAACCCGACACCAGAAAGACCATCGTGCTGACCGGCGCCAGCCGCGGCATCGGTCATGCCACGGTCAAGCGCTTTTCACGCGAGGGCTGGCGGGTCATCACCTGCTCGCGCCAGGCCTTTGCCGAGGACTGTCCGTGGCCGGCCGGGCCGGAGGACCACATCAAGGTCGATCTGGCCGACCAGGAGGATGTCGGCGTCGCCGTTTCGGAAATCCGTCACCGGCTGGAGGCGCATGGCGGACACCTCAATGCGCTGGTCAACAATGCCGGCATCTCGCCGAAGCTCAGCGACGGCAACAGCCGCATGAACTCGATCGACACGCCGATGCATGTCTGGCGCGACGTGTTCCAGGTCAATTTCTTCGCACCGATCATGCTGGCCAGAGGCCTGTTCAAGGAGCTGGCATCGGCGAAAGGTTCGATCGTCAACGTCACCTCGATCGCCGGCACCCGCGTACACCCCTTCGCCGGCACGGCCTATGCGACGTCGAAGGCGGCGCTCGGTTCGCTGACGCGCGAGATGGCGCATGATTTCGGCCCGCACGGCATCCGCGTCAACGCCATCGCACCGGGCGAGATCGACACGGCGATCCTGTCGCCCGGCACCGACAAGATCGTCGAGACGATCCCGCTCAGAAGGCTCGGCGCTACGGCTGAGGTCGCCGACATCATCTTCTTCCTCTGCTCGCAGCAGGCATCCTACGTGACCGGCTCGGAAATCCACATCAATGGCGGCCAGCACGTGTGAGGCTTCAGGCCGTCATCCGGTCATGGTGAGAACAGCCTTGCCGCTGAAGCTGCGCTGTCGCAGTGCGTCCAGGGCTTGGGCGACGTCTGTCCACCGCACGGTCAAGGCCACGCGGGTTTCCAGCCGGCCAGCCGCGACCAGAGCGAGCAGCGATGCGATGTCCGCGCCAATGCCGGAGCCAGAAGTGTAGTACGCGAAAGTCTGAAGCCTCGCCCCCTCGTGACCAGGCACAAACTGGCGGAATCCAACGGGCGTGAGTTCGCCACTGCTCGAACCGAGCATGACGACGATCCCGCCAGGTGCGACTCGCTCGATCGCGTGTGCGAGGCTTTCACCGCCGACTGACTCGGTGATCAGTGAAAATGGCCCCTCGGCCAGCTCGATCGACTCGACTACCTGCTCGGCGCCCAGGCGGCGGAGATCCTCGCCGTGCCGTGCGGCGGCGATCGCGGTCACCGACGCACCCTGCTGGCGGGCGATCTGGATCTGGAAACGACCGACCGCACCGCTTGCGCCGGTGATCAGGATCTGCTGGCCGGCCAGGTCGCCGCCGTGGCGCAGAGTCCTCAGCGCCGTCGTGCCCGCGACCGGAAGCGTGGCTGCGGAAACGAAGCTGACGTCATCCGGCAGCACGGCGAGACGGTCGGTTGAAACGGCGACGCGTTCGGCCCAGCCGGCCTGGTCGACCAAGGCCGCAACCCGGGTGCCCACGGCTGGCCCGGAGCCATCGGCTGCTGCCTGTTCGACAACCCCAACGATGTCCTGGCCGGGTATCCAGCCGTTCGGACGTATGGTGAACAGGCGCAGTTCGCCGCGGTTCAACGAGGTTGCGTGGACCGAGACAAGCGCCTCGTTCGCGAGGGGCTGAGGTTCCTCGAACTCGGCTAGCCTTAACCCGGTGGCGCTGTCGGGAGACGTGACTAGGGCGAGCATGGGGGTCGTACCTTCCTGCCGGTTTGTGGACGCCAGCTCCCCTGGAAAGCACGGCAAGCTGGCCCACTCAGAGTACCCATCGAGATCGCAGGCCATGCCTGCGATGCGCGCGCGGCGTCATTGCGATCAAGTTGGTGCCCGCCATGCGCAAACCGGAACCTATCGACTTCCCTGGTTTAAGAATTTAGCTATGATGGCATTTAATCGCTGAAAGCCGTCAATCATGAGACAGCCCCTTCGCTATCCCTGGCCCGATCTCGATGTGGATAATGTGCTCGCGCCGGCGATTGCGGTGCGCGTTGACGTCACCGACACCAGAGCGGAGGTACCCGCCCATCGGCATCGCAAGGGCCAACTCGTCTTCGCGCTCGGAGGCGGCGTCACATGCCACGTCCCAAGCGGCCTATGGATGGTACCGCCTCATTGCGGGGTCTGGATTCCCGGCGACATGGAGCACAGCAATGTCGCGACGACCAACGCCCGGATATTTTTCGTGTACATTGAGCCGGGAGCCGCCGATCTGCCGGACCGGTGCTGCACCCTTTCGATCTCGCCGTTGCTGCGCGAACTGATCATCGAGCTGTCCGATGGCGTGCAGGACGACCACGCGAGGGATGAGCTTTTGACCAAGACCCTGCTTGCTGAGCTGCCACGCATGCCTGTCCAGCGGCTGCATCTGCCGATCTCGTCCGAGCCGCGCTTGAGGAGGATCGCCGAAGCGTTGGCGCAAGACCCTGCCGACCGTAGCACACTGGCAGAATGGGCCAGTCGCGTTGCGCTCAGCGAGAGCAGTCTCGCCCGCCTCGTGGTGAAGGAGACAGGGCTGAGCTTCGGACGCTGGCGCCAGCAATTGCACCTGATCGTCGCGATTCGAGAACTGGCTTCCGGTGCGAGCGTGCAGCAGGTTGCGGGCGATCTTGGCTATGGTTCCGTCACGGCCTTCATCACCATGTTCAAGAAGGCGCTTGGGAAGCCGCCGGCAAAATACCTCGGCAGTGTCGCGCAAAACGGCGGCTCTGCATTTATGGCGTGAGCAACTCGCCTGCGGGCGGACGATTGAGATCGATTGTGCAATCTTTCGCCGGCCTTCTGCCAGTGGCGACCAGTACGCATGATCGTGCAGGATCGGCTCAGGCAGCGGACGGTTCAGCCGCCTCAGGCTTGTGGCCCAGAACCTCTTCCACGATGCCGCGGGCGATCTCGCGCTCGCCCATGATGACGGTGTCGGCGCCGAGCCCCTTGAGGTGCTCGACCTCGGCGCCTGAATGGGCTCGGGCGATGACGTCGATGCCAGGATTAGCGGCGCGTGCGCGCAGCACGACCTGTCCTGCCTCGAAGGCATTGGGAATGGCCAGGATCAGCCGCTTTGCACTTTCCGGATTGGCGGCGGCAAACACGTCGGCATTGGCCGCGTTGCCGGAAATGGTTTCAATGCCGTCGGTCCTGAGTTTGGCCAGCGTCTTGTCGGCATCTTCGATGACGAGAAACGGCATTGCGGCGTCCTTGAGTGCCGCGCCGACGAGGCTGCCGACGCGGCCATAACCGATCAGGATGGCGTGGCCGGTGAGCTTTGTCTTCGGCGGTGGCCCGTCCTCCCGAGCTGGCGCCGCGACGGAAGCCACCTCTCCTGGTGCGGTTGCCGGGCCGATCGGTTTTGCCTCGACCGGTGACGCTGCCTTGGCGGCCCGCGCCTCCAGCCATGGCTTCATCCAGTCGATGGCGAGGAACATCAGCGGGTTGAGCACGATCGACAGGATGGCGCCGGCCAGGATCAGGTCGCGTCCCTGTTCGGGCAACAGGCCGAGCCCGACGCCGAGCTCAGCCAGGATGAAGGAGAACTCGCCGATCTGGGCAAGGCTGGCCGAGATCATCAGTGCGGTGGCAATCGGATAGCCGAAGGCGACAACAATGACGAACGCCGCCAGCGATTTGCCGAGCACGATGATGGCCAACGTCGCCAGGATCGGCAGACCATTGCTCATCAGGCTGAACGGGTCGAACAGCATGCCGACCGAAACGAAGAACAGCACCGAGAAGGCGTCGCGCAGCGGCAGCAATTCCTCGGCCGCGCGGTGGCTGAGCTCGGACTCGCTCATGATCATGCCGGCAAAGAAGGCGCCCAGCGCCAGCGAGACGCCGAACAGCTTTGCCGCCCCGAAGGCGACGCCGAGCGCTATGGCGAGCACGGCCAGCCGGAACAGTTCGCGCGAGCCGGTATGGGCAACATAGTGCAGGATCCAGGGAATAAGCCTTCGGCCGACGACCAGCATGACGACGACGAAAGCAGCGACCTTGGCAAGGGTGATGCCGACAACTCCCCAGATGCCGTAGCTGGCAGGCAGCGCCAGCAGGCCGCTGGCGTGGCTGTCCGCTTGTGGCTGGCCGCCGAGCACCCCGGCCAGCGCAGGCAGCAGCACCAGTGCCAGCACCATGGCAAGGTCCTCGACGATCAGCCAGCCGACGGCAATGCGGCCGCGCTCGGTCTCGATCAGCCGGCGTTCCTGCAAGGCGCGCAGCAGCACCACGGTGGAGGCGACGGAAAGCGCCAGGCCGAAGACCAGCCCGGCACCCATCGACCAGCCGAGCAGCCAGGCAAGGCCGGCGCCAAGCGCGGTGGCAAAGGCGATCTGTACGACGGCACCGGGCACGGCGATGGCGCGGACCGACAAAAGGTCCTTCAGAGAAAAATGCAGGCCGACGCCGAACATCAAGAGGATGACGCCGATTTCGGCGAGCTCATTGGCGAGGCCGGCATCGGCGACGAAACCTGGCGTGTTCGGCCCGACCAGCACGCCGGCCACGATATAGCCGACCAGCGGCGGCACGCGAAAACGGTTGGCGAGCGCTCCAAAGACGAAAGCCAGCCCCAGACCGGCGACGATGGTGGCGATAAGGGGCGTGTCATGCGGCATTGTCTATGGAGCGCCTTTCGAAAATCGCGATGTCGGATAGGGCCGCCGGAGGCCGCCGCCTGTTGCAATATGGGGGCTGTCATAGGCGCGAGGCAACCCGCCATGCCGTGAAATGGCCGGCAGTGCCGACAAGAGCGAATGAAGGACCGAATTGCGTGCGGGTCAGGCGGCCTGCAGCAGGCTCTCGATCTCGAAAATAGTGTGGTTGGTCAGGGTCTTCGGAATTTCCGCCTGCACCCTGTCGCCGACCTCCTTGTGCAGCTTCCGGCGCATCTCGCCCAACACCTGCGGCGGCGCGACCAGTACGATCTCCTCGAAGGCGCCGCGATGCGCCAGCCGGTAGAGCCGCTCGGCGATATCGTCGGCGAAGCGCTCCTTGCCGATACGGTGCCAATCGGTGTCCTGAACCGCACTGCGATGGACGGACGGGCCGTCATTGTAGCGGCCCGGGCGGTCGCTGCCTTGATCGCGGGTGGCGGGGTTCTCCTGCTCCATTTCCTGCACCACTTGCAGGTCGGGGAATCGCGTGTCGCCCCGGTTGCGCAGGAACAGCGCCTTCTCACCGTCGGCGACCACAACCCACAGCCCATGCTTCAGCTTGATGTCGCTCATATCGGTTCCTCCGTTTCCTGACCGGCCCCGGATGAGACCGCATGGCCCGATGCCCTGCAGCCTGGGGCTTGAATGGCAAACGCCGGGTCGGGCGAAATCGTTCCGGGGCGACGCCTCGTGCCCGGCCGAAGATCGCCGCGATGCCTTGCAGCATTAATCTACTAATTTGGTAGAATTTAGAAAAAACCGTTTTGCGAGGCCGAGCGCGAGCGGCTAAAAGGGCCGCAGATAGGGGTCTGCAACAGCATCTTGAATCCGCTTGGCACCTGGCTGTGGAATAATTTTCTCCTGCCCTTCGCAGTTGCGAAAAAGCGATTGCCTGCCATCGCCGGATGCGCGAGTGCTTTCCTTCTGGTTTTTCGCGCCGCCGCGTAAAACTGGCAGACTGTTCCAGGATTCCTTGTCGTCATGCCTGAGGCCAATGCCAAGCTTAACGCCTTTCCCGTTTTCATGCGGGTCGAGGGCGAAGCCGTGGCCATCGTCGGCGGCGGCGAGGAGGCGTTGGCCAAGGCTCGGCTGCTCGGCCAGTCGAGCGCGGTGCTGCGCATCATCACCAATACCGCCGAAGCCGAGTTGCTGAGCTTCATCGCTGCGACCGGCGCCGTCCATATCGATGCCGCCTACGAGGCCGCGCATCTGGAAGGCGCGACCCTGGTGTTCGCCGCCAGCGGCGAGGAAGCGCTCGATCGCCGCGTCGCCGCCGACGCAGGCCGGCTGGGCATTCCGGTCAATGCGGTCGACCGGCCCGAGCTTTGCGATTTCTTTACGCCGGCGCTGGTCAACCGCGCCCCGGTTGCCATTGCCATCGGCACCGAAGGGGCTGGGCCGGTGCTTGCCCAGATTCTGCGCGGCCGCATCGACCGCATGCTGTCGCCGTCGCTCGGTGCGCTGGCGACGCTTGCCGCTTCGTTCCGAGGTGCTGCCGAGTGCCTGCCGAAGGGCAATGGCCGCCGCCGCTTCTGGAGCGATTTCTTCGCCGGCGCGCCGGCGCGGGCCGTGGAAGCCGGTGAGCTTTCGCAAGCGCATGATGCCGCCGTCGACCTGCTTGTCTCCAACGCACCCGCCGCTGGCCATATCGCACTGGTCGGCGCGGGGCCGGGCGCGGAAGATCTTTTGACGCTGCGGGCGCATCGGTTTTTGATGGAAGCCGACGTCATCGTCTATGACGCGCTGGTGCCGGAGGCGATCGTCGCCATGGGCCGCCGTGACGCCGAGCGCCTGCCGGTCGGCAAGCGCAAGGGCTGCCATTCCAAGAGCCAGGCCGAGATCAATGCGCTGCTGGTCGAACTCGGCCATGCCGGCAAGCGCGTCGTGCGGCTGAAGTCGGGCGATCCGCTGGTGTTCGGCCGGGCCGGCGAGGAAATGGCAGCACTTCGCGACGCCGGCATAGCCTATGAAGTGGTTCCCGGCGTCACGGCGGCCTTCGCTGCTGCTGCCGATTTCGAACTGCCGCTGACACTGCGCGGCGTCTCTTCGTCGATGGTGTTTACGACAGGCCACGATCTCAAGGGCAATTCGCTGCCCGACTGGGCCAAGCTTGCCATCTCCGGCGCCACAGTCGCCGTCTATATGGGCCGCTCGGTCGCGGCCGAGGTCGCCGGCCGGCTGATCGAAGCCGGCCTCTCGCCGGACACGGCGGTCGCTGTGGTCGAGAATGCCAGCCTTGGCAACCGCCGCCGCTTCCATGGCACGCTGGCCGATTTGCCGTCTCTGGAAGCGCGCGCCGACCTCACCGGCCCGGTCATGACCATCATCGGCGACGCGGTCGCGGGCGCCAATTTTGAACGTTCCGAGCCGCTCGCGGCACACAGGCATGAGGGCATAGCCAACACGGCCGCCGAAGGAGTTGAGCAATGAAGGTTCTGACCGCAAACAGGCTCACCGACGGCATCGCCGTCTGGTACGCCGATGGCGGCTGGGCCGAGACGATCGGCAATGCCGACCTCGCCCATGACAAGACGGCCGAGGACCGGCTGGAGGCGATCGGTGCCGCGGCCTACGCCAACAATGAGGTTGTCGACGTCAATTTGATCGACGTCACCGTGGTCGACGGCGTGGTCGAAGCGGTGCGGCTGCGCGAAAAGATCCGCGCCGCCGGCCCGACCATCCGTGGCGATCTCGGCAAGCAGGCCCATCCGGAAGCTGTCCGGGCGGCATCGATTTAAGCAGGCAATACGGGCGGACGCGCCCTGAAAGACGAAGCATGTACCGTTACGATGAGTTCGACCAAGATTTCGTGCAGGCCCGTGTCGCCGAGTTCAGCGACCAGGTCCAGCGGCGGCTTGCCGGCGAGATCACCGAGGACCAGTTCCGGCCGCTCAGGCTGATGAACGGCGTCTACCTGCAGCTGCACGCCTATATGCTGCGCATCGCGGTGCCCTATGGTACGCTGAACAGCCAGCAGCTGCGCATGCTCGGCCACATCGCCCGGAAATACGACAAGGGCTACGGCCATTTCACGACGCGGCAGAACATCCAGTTCAACTGGCCGGCGCTGTCGGACATCCCGGCGATCCTGGCGGATCTGGCCAGTGTCGAGATGCATGCCATCCAGACCAGCGGCAACTGCATCCGCAACGTTACCGCCGACCATTTTGCCGGTGCTGCCGCCGACGAGGTCGCCGATCCGCGCCCCTATGCCGAAATCCTGCGGCAATGGTCGTCGGTGCATCCGGAATTTTCGTTCCTGCCGCGCAAGTTCAAGATCGCGGTGACCGGCGCCGAGCGCGACCGCGCCGCCATCCAGACGCATGACATTGGCCTGCACTTGAAGAAGAATGCTGCCGGCGAACTCGGCTTCGCCGTCTATGTCGGCGGTGGCCAGGGCCGCACGCCGATGGTCGCCAAGAAGATCCGCGACTTCCTGCCGGAAGCCGACCTTCTCTCCTACTGCACGGCGATCCTGCGCGTTTACAATCTCTATGGCCGTCGCGACAACAAGTACAAGGCGCGCATCAAGATCCTCGTCCACGAGACCGGGGTCGAGGAGGTCACCCGCCAGATCGAGGCCGAATGGCAGGAGCTGAAGGACGCCGAGCTGAAGCTGCCGGAAGCCGACATCCGCGCCATCGACGCCTATTTCGCGCCGCCTCAGCTGACCGCGCGGCCGGAAGGCGACGCGGCGGTGAAGCTGGCACGGCTCGATTCCAAAAGCTTCTCCGAATGGCTCGACCAGAATGTGGTGACCCACCGCCATCCCGACTATGCGGCGGTGACGATCTCGCTCAAGGGCATCGGCGAGGTGCCGGGCGACGCCACGGACAGTCAGATGGAAGCGGTTGCCGACATCGCCGAGAAATACGCCTTTGACGAGCTGCGCGTCAGCCACGAGCAGAACCTGATCCTGCCGCATGTCGCGCGCGCCGATCTCAAGGCGGTTTATGACGCGCTGGTCGACATCGGGCTGGCGACAGCCAATTCCAACCTGATCAGCGACATCATCTCGTGCCCCGGCCTCGACTATTGCGCGCTGGCCACGGCGCGCTCCATTCCGGTGGCGCAGGAGATCTCGCAGCGTTTCGCCTCGCTCGAGCGCCAGCGCGAGATCGGCGAATTGAAGCTGAAGATTTCCGGCTGCATCAATGCCTGCGGCCACCACCATGTCGGCCATATCGGCATTCTCGGCGTCGAGAAGAAGGGTGCCGAGCTCTACCAGGTCACGCTCGGCGGCTCGGCCGACGAGAACACCTCGGTCGGCGAGATCATCGGCCGCGGCTTCAGTTCGGAAGAGATCACCGACGCCATCGAGCAGATCGTCGAAACCTATCTCGGCCTTCGCCTCGATCCCTCAGAACGATTCATCGACGCCTACCGCAGAGTCGGTCCCGCGCCGTTCAAGGAGGCGCTCTATGCTGGCGAAACCAAGGCCGCTTGACCGTATCGTCGATGTCGAGGCCGGCATCGCCGCCGAGGCGGCGGGGCTCGACGCGCTCTATGGCCACCTAAGTCCGCTCCAGATCATCGAGCGCTCGACGCGGGAAATCTTCCGCGGCGGTATCGCTGCCGTTTCCTCCTTCGGCGCCGATTCGGCCGTATTGCTGCACATGATCGCCGAGATCGACCGCACCCTGCCGGTGATCTTCCTCGATACCGGCAAGCATTTCGAGGAGACGCTCGGTTATCGTGACGCGCTCGCCGCCGATTTCGGCCTGACCGACATCAGGGTGATCAAGCCCGAAGAGGCCGCACTCGAGCGGGTCGATCCGACCGGCAACCTCAACGAGACCGACACCGACGCCTGCTGCAATGTGCGCAAGGTCGAGCCGCTGGCGCGCGGCGTCGAGCCGTTCCGCGCCTGGTTCACCGGGCGCAAGCGCTTCCAAGCCTCGACGCGGGCGGCACTGCCCGTCTTCGAGGCGGTCGGCTCGCGCATCCGCGTCAACCCGCTAGCGCATTGGACGACGTCGGACCAGGCCGCCTACATGCGCGCGCATGCGCTGCGTGAGAATCCGCTGGTCGCCTATGGCTATCTGTCGATCGGTTGCTTCCCGTGCACGCAGCCGGTGCAGCCGGGCGAGGACGCGCGCAGCGGCCGCTGGGCCGGACACGCCAAGACCGAGTGCGGCATCCACCTTTCCGGGCTGGAGAAGTCGCTGACCGACGCATCGCTTTAGGGTATGTTGATCTTCAGGTGAGGACGGCCTGCGAACGGCGGTTTCCTGCGCTTCCGGTGCTCACGTACTTCAAGTACGCTCCGCTCCGGCTCTCGGAAGCCACCGTTCTCGGCTCGGCCTGACCTGAATCTCACACACCCTGGTATAGTTTTTGGGCTAGGAATTTTGATGACCGAACCGACGACACCGGAGACCCGCCTCTGGACCCCGACGGGTTTCCGCGAGGACGAATGGGTTCATGCCGAAAGCGCCGATGCGCTTACCGGCAATGGCCGCTTCATCCTGCCGCTGCAGGCGTTTCTGGGGCTCGACGCGGAGGTGCGCCGATCGGCGAAGGAGCGCCTCGGCGTCCAGCTTCTGCCGGGTGACGAACTCGACAAGATCGCCGGACTGCTCGACCAGCTGTCGCTGGTGGCGCTTGCCTTTCCGGCGTTCAATGACGGGCGGTCCTTCTCCAAGGGCGAATTGCTGCGCGCGCGCTATCATTTCCAGGGTGCCGTCCGCGCCACCGGCCAGGTTCTTGTCGACCAGCTGCCGCATATGCTGCGGCTCGGCTTCGACGAATTCGAAGTGTCGAACCTGGTGCTGTTGAAGCGGCTCGAGGAAGGCCGCACCGGCGGCCTGCCGCTCTACTATCAGCCGGCCGCCGAGCCGGAGGCCAAGGGGCCGAAATATTCCTGGCGGCGCAAACGCACGGGCTGACCCTGCGGCAACGCGCTGACGTCTTTACAACGCTCGCAAGCAGGCCTTCTCTTGGGCATCCGGACGGAAACATCCGCCGGATGATCGGGAGGAGACCATGCGCTACGACTATGTCATCGCCGGTGGCGGTTCCGCCGGCTGCACGCTGGCTGCAAGGCTCTCTGAAGATCCCTCCAAAACGGTCTGCCTGATCGAAGCCGGCGGCGCCGGCAAGGATTTGTTCATCCGCGCGCCGGCGGGCGTGATTGCGCTGCTGCCGGGACGGCCGAAGATCAACAACTGGGCTTTCGAGACTGTGCCGCAGCAAGGGCTTGGCGGCCGCAAGGGCTACCAGCCGCGCGGCAAGACGCTCGGCGGCTCCAGCGCCATCAACGCCATGCTCTACATTCGCGGGCACCGCAGCGACTATGACGGATGGGCCGACCTCGGCTGCGACGGCTGGTCGTGGAAGGAGGTGCTGCCCTATTTCAGGCGAGCCGAAGGCAATCAGCGCGGCGCAGACGCGCTGCATGGCGGCGACGGGCCGTTGCGGGTCGGCGAGCAGCAGGAGCCGCGTCCCGTCGCCCGCGCCTTTGTCGAGGCCTGCGGCGAAAACCAGATCCGCCGCAACGACGATTTCAACGGAGCCGAGCAGGAAGGGGCGGGGCTCTATCAGGTGACGCAATTCTGGGGTGAGTGCCGCAATGGCGAGCGCTGCTCGGCGGCTGCCGCCTATCTGCATCCGGCCATGGACCGGCCGAACCTGACCGTTGTCACCGGAGCGCATGCCACCGGCATCGCCCTCGACGGCAAGCGCGCCACGGGCCTGCGCTACCGCGTGGGCAAGAACGATGCGGTGGCGCAAGCCAAGCGCGAGGTCATTGTCTGCGGCGGCGCCTTCGGCTCGCCGCAGCTGCTGTTGTTGTCCGGTATCGGCCCGGCGGCCGAACTGGCGATGCACGGCATTCCGGTCGTCCATGAGGTGCCCGGCGTCGGCAAGAACCTGCAGGATCATCTCGATTTCATCATGGCCTGGACGTCAAAAGATGCGGACATGATGGGCATCGGCCTGCGCGGCACGCCTGGAATGCTCAAGCATATGCTGCGCTGGCGCAAGGACGGCACCGGCATGATCGCCACGCCCTATGCCGAAGCCGGCGCTTTCCTCAAATCCGATCCGGCGATCGACAGGCCAGACCTGCAACTGCATTTCTGCATCGCCATCGTCGACGACCACGGCCGCAAGCTGCATATGGGCTACGGCTTTTCCTGCCATGTCTGCGTGCTCAGGCCGTATTCGCGCGGCGAGGTCGGTCTGTCGGCGCCGGACCCGCTGGCGCCGCCGCGCATCGACCCGCGCTTTCTCGAGGACGAACGCGATTCCGCGCTTCTGCTCAAGGGGGTCAAGACGATGCGCGGCATATTGGAGGCGCCGGCGCTGGCGAAATACCGCCGCAAGGAAATCTACACCGCCGGCGTTTCAAGCGATGCCGAGTTGATGGCGCATATAAAGGCACGCGCCGACACGATCTACCATCCGGTCGGCACCTGCAGGATGGGCGTCGACGACATGGCCGTCGTCGATCCGCAACTCAAGGTGAGGGGGATGCAGGGGCTGCGCGTCGTCGATGCTTCGGTGATGCCGACACTGATCGGCGGCAACACCAATGCGCCGACGATCATGATCGCCGAAAAGGCGGCGGACATGATCCGTACCGCCGCCTGATCGGTTGTCGGTGGTCGGACCAGGATTGCCGTGCGGACGGCAAGGCCAAGGGTCTGGCTGGATTTTTAGCAAGCGCAAATCAATCTGGTCAGACCAATTGTGCGATTTGCGCTTTTCCTTTCACCGTCTTGCCCTTAGGATAGGTTCATTATTTCGCAATCCGAAATAAATGGCCAGGAAAGGGAGGAACCGGAATGGCAGGCAAGAAGATATTGATGCTCGTTGGCGAGTTCAGCGAGGAATACGAGATTTTCGTCTTCGAACAGGCCATGCATGCGGTTGGCCATACGGTGCATGTCGTGTGCCCGGACAAGAAGGCCGGCGATATATTGAAGACGTCGCTACACGATTTCGAAGGCCATCAGACCTATACGGAAAAGCTCGGCCACGACTACATCCTCAACAAGACCTTCGCTGAGGTGAATCCGGCCGAATACGACGCCGTCTATGCGGCCGGCGGGCGAGGGCCGGAATATATCCGCATCGACAAGCGGGTGCAGGCGCTGGTCAGGCATTTCCATGAGACCGGCAAGCCGATCTTCACCATCTGCCACGGCGTGCAGATTCTGATCGCGGTCGACGGCGTGGTGCGCGGCAGGGAAGTCGCGGCGCTGCAATATTGCGAGCCGGAAGTGACGCTCGCCGGCGGGATCTACATCGACGTCGCGCCGACCGGCGCCCATGTCGACGGCAATCTGGTGTCGGCCAAGGGCTGGCCGGGCCTCGCCGCCTTCATGCGCGAGTGTCTCAAGGTGCTCGGCACCGAGATCCGCGACGGCAAGGCCCTGATGCGCGACGAGCGCAAGGCGGCCTGAACAAGGCTTGAGGAACCCGCCGCACCGCTGGTGCGGCGGCCTGTCCTACGCGGCCATCCGCGCTTCGCGGAACGACACCAGCTTGCGGCGGTTTTCATCCCACAGCGCCAGCTTGACGCAGCGCAGGCTGTCGAGAAGCGTGACGCGGCCGATGCCGCGCAGTTCCGGATAATCCCGCAGCACTTCCGGAAGCCGGTAGCACGGCACCTTGGCCGAGAGATGGTGGACGTGGTGGACGCCGATATTGCCGGTGAACCAGTTCAGCACGGCCGGCAGGTCGTAGTAGGACGATCCATGCAGCGCGGCATGCTGGAATTCCCATTCGGAATCCTTCGCCCACTCTGTCTCCTCGAACTGGTGCTGGACGTAGAACAGCCAGACGCCGGCCGAACCGGCGAGGATGACGATCGGCAAGTGGACGACCAGGAACGCGCCTAGTCCGACGAACCAGATGAGGATCGCGGCGGCAAGCGAGATGCCGAGATTCGTCGTCATCGACGACACCCAGGGCGTCAGGCCGCCCCGCATCATGCCGACCGGCAGCCTTTGCTCGAAGATGAAAAGCCAGATCGGTCCGAGGCCGAACATGACCAGTGGATGGCGATAGAGCCGGTAGGCAAGCCGGCCCCGCCATGACATCCGCCGATATTCAGCGACGGTCAGGGTCTTGATGTCGCCCATGCCGCGCTCGTCGAGATTGCCGGCGCTGGCGTGATGGATGGCGTGAGCGCGCCGCCAGCAATCATAGGGAGTCAGCGTCAGGACGCCGAGCGCTCGGCCGATCCAGTCGTCCGCATAGCGATTGGCGAAGAAGGAGCCATGGCCGCAATCGTGCTGGATCATGAAGATGCGCACCAGGAACCCGGCCGCGGGAAGAATGAGGATCAAACCCCACCAGTGGCCGTAGGAATAGGCGGCCGAAGAGAGCGCCCAGAGCGTGACGAAGGGGATGAGGGTGATGGCGAGTTCAAGCGCGCTGCGTCGCCGGTCAGGCTTTTTGTAGCGCGCCAGAATCTTCAACCAGGCGCGCTTGCTGTTGGCAACCGCCTCAGGGGAAATCATGTTCATCAGGAAGCATAGGCAACAGGCTTCGCCGCCGCAAGGCAAAGCTCACGCAAAATTACTGCGCGTAATTGTCGCGCGATGCCCGAGGCCGTTGCCGAAGACGAATCGGCGGTCGCAGCCGGTCGGGCTACCGGCGCTCGCCGCCGGCCACGCTGGCCTCCGCCCCCTCAAGGCGATCGAGCAGTTCCCTGAGATGCTCGGGCAGGTCAGCCTGCAGGCGGAATGCCGGCAGCGTGCGTAGGAACCGCTTCGTGGCCTCGGTGCCCATCTGGCGCTTGATATCGGCGGCGAGTTCCTCGCGCCTGTCGCGCTTATTGCCTGTCATTGTCCCAAAATCCTGTGTCGGGTTCGAAACTCCTCCAGAGCGGTAATGGTTCCCGCATTGCGGCGGCCTTGCAAGAAAAGCCGGCTGTTACGGTAAAATTTGAATTAATAGCGAAAGACCGAGGGCAGCCCCAATATGGCTTGCCCCTTGATTTTTGGCCGCCAAACCTCGATATCGGGCGCAAATCCAGACCATTCGAAAATGACGGGAAACGGCGATGAGCGACCAGGCAAAAGACGAACGCGCGCCCGAGGAAATCGAAGCCACTGAAGCGGCGGGCGAACGTACCGAAGGCAGCGTCGACGGAGACTATGAAGCGCTTGTGCGGCTGCTGAAGGAAAACGAGGAGCTGAAGGATCGCGCCCTTCGCGTTGCCGCCGAGATGGAGAATCTGCGCCGCCGCACCGCGCGCGACGTGCATGACGCGCGCACCTATGCGGTCGCCAACTTCGCCCGCGACATGCTGTCGGTGTCGGACAATCTGCGCCGTGCGCTCGATGCCGTCCCGGACGAGGCCAAGGCCGCGGGCGATGCCGGTTTCAAGGCGCTGATCGAGGGCGTCGACCTTACCGAGCGCGCCATGCTGTCGGCGCTGGAGCGGCATGGGGTGAAGAAGCTCGCACCGGAAGGCGAGAAGTTCGACCCGAATTTCCATCAGGCGATGTTCGAGGTGCCCAATCCCGAGGTTCCCGCCGGTACCGTCGTCCAGGTGGTGCAGCCGGGCTATTCGATCGGCGAGCGTGTGCTCAGGCCGGCGATGGTCGGCGTCGCCAAGGGTGGCCCCAAGCAAGCGGCGGCCGAAGCGCCGGTCGAGCCCGGGCCGGTGAATGAGCAGGCCGAGAAAGATGCGTGAGGAGTAGTGACTAGGGAATAGTCAGTAGCAAGTGGGGAATAGCGAAGCCGGTACAACCGTGCGGCTTCGTGCTATTCATCGCTACTCACTTATTCACTACTCACCTCCGCGCCCATGAATCCCATTGACCTCCTCGACTATGCCGGTGTCGCCGTCTTTGCGGCGACCGGGGCGCTAGCGGCTTCGCGCAAGCAGCTCGACATTATCGGCTTCCTGTTCCTGGCCAGCGTCACCGCCATCGGCGGCGGCACGTTCCGCGACGTCATTCTCAACCTACCAGTGTTCTGGGTCGCCAACTCCAGCTATGTGCTGATCTGCGCGGCGGTGGCGGTGCTGGTCTTCTTCAGCGCGCACCGGGTTGAATCCCGCTGGAAATTGCTGCTCTGGCTCGATGCCGTAGGCCTCGCCGCCTTTTCGGTGATGGGCGCCGCCAAGGGCCTTGCGATCACCGGTTCGCCTGTCGTGTCCGTAATCACCGGCGTGCTCACGGCGACCTTCGGTGGCATATTGCGTGATCTGCTGGCCGGAGAGCCTTCCGTACTGCTCAGGCCTGAAATCTATGTCTCGGCGGCACTCGCAGGCGCCACGCTTTTCACGCTCGGCGACCTTGCAGGCCTGCCGGCGCTGGCTTCCGGCCTGCTAGGCTTCGCGGCTGCCTTCCTGGTGCGCGGCGGGGCGCTCAAATTCGGCTGGTCGTTTCCGGCCTACAAGAGCCGGCCCGGCCGGAGGCCGGAAGACATTCCGTGAGAATGGAGGGGAGTAGTGAGAGCGATAGCTCGGCGCGTCGCCCTACTGACTACTCACTATTCGCTACTCACTACTCTCAGGCTGCGAAGCGCTGGGCTTCCCCGCCATAGTAGTTGACGTAGCGCGCGCCGATCTCCTTGACCGGCATGACCACGAACACGTCGACCGTCGAGAATTCGTGATCGATGACACAGCCATCGCCGATGCGGGCGCCGACGCGCAGATAGCCCTTGACCAGCGGCGGCATCGCCGCGATCGCTGCCTTGGCGTTCACCGCCTCGATCGGCATCAGGTCCATGGAGCAATAGCGGCCGGCGACCGCCCTGACGTCCCAGGCCGAGTCGGTGCGGCAGTGATGGGCAAGGTAGGTGAGCGCCTCGGCATGCGCCGCCGGCACGATGCCGTGGAACGAGGCACAGCCGGTCATCACGCCGATGCCGTAATGGTTGATATAGGCCCAGATGCCTTGCCACAGGGCCTCGATGGTGCGCTTGGAGCGATATTCCGGCAGGACGCACGAGCGGCCGAGCTCGAGGAAGCGCTGGCCGGGGTGGCGCGCGATCAGCTTGGTCAGTTCGAATTCGCCTTCGGAATAGAAGCCGCCGGCCGTCGCCGCGATTTCCTGCCGCAGCAGCCGGTAGGTGCCGACGATGCGGCGGTGCTCGGGGCCGGCAAGCGAGGTGTCGAGGACGAGCAGATGATCGCAGAGCGGGTCGAAGCGGTCGGCGTCGCGGCGATCCTGCGCCTGGAACAGATCCTTCCTGGCGCCAAGCTCGTCATAGAATACCCGGTAGCGCACTTCCTGCGCGGCGGCGATTTCGGCCGCATTGCGCGCCAGCCGCACTTCGAGGTTGCCGATGCGGCCCAGAGGTGCCCCATTTGCGACGGCGTCGGCAGTCCGCGCGGCGAGCAGGGCGCCGCCGGCGTTCGGCCGAGTGTCACATTCCGGCATAGCTGTATGCACGAGTGATTCTCCTTCGAGCCATCCCTCTTGGCACGGGGATACGGTGTAGGTGCAACAGGATTGTGACAGTACCGTGATACGGCGCGACGGGCAATACTTCGTCGGCTGGCGAATACGCTCAACCGGCTACGTTTACGTGATGAGAGACGGCCGATGCGGGACGTCAGGCCGCGACCTGACCCTCGACGGCATGGACCAGAGCGTCGGGGTCGAGAGGCTTGGTGACGAAGCCACTGGCGCCGTGGGCGAGCACGGCGTGACGGGTCTTTTCCTGGCTATCGGCTGACAGAACCATGATCGGAACCGGCGGCACGGCCATTTCCTCTTCATGGCGGCGGATGGCGGCGATCGCGTCCAGCCCGTCCATCACCGGCATATGCAGGTCCATCAGCACCACGTCGAAGCGGTGCTTGAGCCCGGCGTCGGTGATGGCCTCGACGGCGGCCTTGCCATTGCCGACCACCTTGACGCGATGCCCGGCCTTGAGAAGCGTGGCGCGGGCAAGCATGGCGTTGATGTCGTTGTCTTCGGCAATCAGCACCGACAGGCCGTGCTCGCGGCGGCCAGCGCCGGCACGCACGGGCGGGGCGCCGTGCTTGTCCGATTTCGGCAGGGGGAGGGCCGGCGCGTGGCTGGTCAACAGCACGCGCAGCAGCGTCTCGCCGCGCACCGGCCTGGCCAGGAAGGTGGCATAGCCATTGGCGCGGAACTCGCCAAGCATGCCGCGATCGGTCGGCGCGATCAGCGTGATCGCCTCGCAATCGGCAAAGCCGTTCTGGCGCAAGCGCTTGAGCAGGCGTCCATCGCTGTTTTCCATCGCCGCATCCACCAGCAGCACGCCGCAGCCGGCAGCGAAAGGTGTCGCCTGGGCAAGCGTCGTCGCCAGATCGACCGCGCCGCCATGGGCGCGGATGGTGCGGGCGATGGCGTCGGCCTCGATGGCGTTCTTCGAAACGATCACGGCGCGGCGGCCGGACAGGATGTTCTGCCGGTTCTGCGGCGGCTCGGTTGCCGCAGTGGCGGGGAGCTCGAAGACGAATTCGGATCCCTCGCCGAGCCGGCTCGACACCGAGATCGAGCCGCCCATGGCGTTGACCAGCCGCCTTGAGATGGCGAGACCAAGACCGGCGCCGCCATGCACCCGGGTCGAGGTGCCGTCGGACTGCTCGAACTCCTCGAAGATGCGCTCCATGTCCTCCTCGCGCAGGCCAGGACCGGTGTCGGAGACCGTGAAGCAGATACGGTCGGTGGTCTCGGTGCGCGCCCGCGCCACGCTCACCAGCACGCCACCTGTGTCGGTGAACTTGATGGCGTTGCCGATGAGGTTGAGCAGCACCTGGCGCACCCGGCCGGGATCGGCGGTGATCATCTGCGGCACGTCGAGCTCGACATGGCAGCCAAGCCCGATGTTCTTGCCGAAGGCGCGCGCCGCCATGAGTTCGATGATGTTGTCGGCGATCTCGCGCAGCGATGTCGGCTGCGGTTCCGGGTCGAAACGGCCGGCCTCAATCTTGGAATAGTCGAGCAGGTCCTCGATGAGCGCCAGCAGGGCGCTGGCCGAGGTCGAGACGGCGCCGACATAGGTCCGCTGCTCGGGCGAGAGGTCGGTGTCGACCAGGAGCTTGGCCATGCCCATGATGCCGTTCATCGGCGTGCGGATCTCATGGCTGACGGTGGCAAGGAAACGCGACTTGGCCTGGCTGGCATATTCGGCCCGCTCGCGGGCGGTGATCAGCGAGGATTCAGCGCGTTTGCGGGCGGTGATGTCGCGGGCGATGGCGCGATGCGAGACGGCGCCGCTGTCCTTGTCGCGTACCGACAGCTCGATCCATGAAAACCAGCGCGGGCCGCTCGGCGTGCGAATGGCGACGTCGGTGGAGCTCAGGCACTCGTGATCCGAGAAGGCGGCGTCGGGGACGATGCCGACATCGATGCCAAGCTCGGACAAGGTCTTGCCGGCAAGGTGGCGCTGGTCGATCTCGACGAGATCGGCGAAAACCTTGTTGGCATAGACGATGTTGCCGTCGCGGTCGCGATGGACAACGAGATCGCCGAGCGCGTCGATCAGCCCGCGGAAGCGCTCCTCGCTCTCCTGCATCTCCCACATGCGGTCGGCCAGCGTCTCGATCTCGGCGCGGCTGCGGGCGGCGGTTTCATCGAGCAGGGCCGCCGTGCGGCGTTCATTGCGCTTGGCTCGCAGGTGCATGACGAGGCCGGCCAGGCCGGTCGCCAGCAAACTGACGGTGACGAAGATCGGCGCGCCGGTCAGGTGAGCCAGTCCGGCCAGCACGGCGGTGGCGACGATGGTCAGGAAGGGCAGGCCTTCGGGGGTGGCCGGCGGCGATGCGGGCACCAGCGGCGGCGCTGCGACAAGCAGCCGCTTTGGCGCCTCGGGGCCTGGCCCGTCGACGCCTTCGGCACTGCCCGGAGCTCTGATGCCGGATTCCGCGATCATGCGGAAAGCCTTGCCACAGAGAGATTATGGAAGATTGCGGCGGATCGTTCGAATTTTAGCGGTCGCGCCGTTTTGCCTTGTCAGCGCTGCATATCGACGACGACACGACCCCTGATCTTGCCGTCGACGATGTCGTGCGCGGCCGCGACAATGCCGTCGAATCCGATGGTCGTGGACAGGGTGGCGAGCTTCTTGTGGTCGAGATCGGTGCCGATGCGGCGCCATGCCT
The DNA here is from genome assembly GCF_056781675.1 of Mesorhizobium monacense. Classification (NCBI taxonomy): domain Bacteria; kingdom Pseudomonadati; phylum Pseudomonadota; class Alphaproteobacteria; order Hyphomicrobiales; family Phyllobacteriaceae; genus Mesorhizobium; species Mesorhizobium monacense. The sequence continues at coordinate 226,827 of NZ_CM165567.1, forward strand.
CGAGGCGGACCGGCTTCGGCGCCATGACCGAATCGATGCCGAGCAACGAGACGCCGCGCAGGATGAACGGGGCGACGCTTGCCGGCAGATCCATGCCGCCGGCCAGACCACAGGCGGCGACCGCGCCACCATAGGAGGTCATCGACAGAACATTGGCCAGCGTGTGGCTGCCGACCGCGTCGACGCCGCCGGCCCAGCGCTCCTTGGCGAGCGGCTTTGCCGGCTGGGCAAGCTCGTCGCGCGAGATCACTTCGGCGGCCCCGAGATCGATCAGATAGGGGCTTTCGGCATTGCGGCCGGTCGAGGCGATGACATGGTAGCCGAGGCTGGACAGGAGCGAGACCGCGACCGAGCCGACGCCGCCGGCGGCACCCGTCACCACCACCGGGCCGCGATCGGGTACGACGCCGTGCCGCTCCAGGGCGATGACGCAGAGCATAGCCGTGTAGCCCGCCGTGCCGACCGCCATCGTATCATGCGGGCTCATGCCCTCAGGCAATGGCACCAGCCAGTCGCCGTTGACGCGGGCGCGGCCGGCATAGGCACCGAAATGCGTCTCGCCGACGCCCCAGCCGTTCAGGATGACCTTGTCGCCCTTGCGCCAGTCGGCATGGGACGAGGAGATGACGGTGCCGGCGAAATCGATGCCCGGCACCAGCGGCCAGCGGCGGATGACCGGCGCCTTGCCCGTTATGGCGAGGCCATCCTTGTAGTTTACCGTCGTTGCTTCGACCGCGACGGTGACGTCGCCTTCCATCAGCTCGGCTTCGGTGAGGTCGGTCACCGCCACCGACTGTTTCTTCTCTGCGTCGCGTGAAACGAGGATGGCTTTGAAGGTTTCGGGCATTTTGTCTCCTCGGTCTGGAATAGGCGGACTGTGCGGCGGCGGCCCGGCGAGGTCAATCTTTCAAGAGAGTCGGGCGTTCAGGCGTCCGGCCCCTGGGGCTTGGCTTCGCGCCGCCAGCCGATCAATTCGTCAAAGACGACCAATGCCGCGCCGACCGAGATGAAGGCGTCGGCCAGGTTGAAGACGGCAAAGGACCAAACCGGCGTGTGGAACAGGATGTAGTCGATGACGTGGCCATAGACGGCGCGGTCGATCAGATTGCCGAGCGCGCCACCGATGATCAGGGCAAAGCCGGTGCGGGAAACGATATGGCCGGTCGGCGTGCGCGTTGCAAGATAGAGCACGAAGGCGACGACGAGGGCGGCAATGACCACCAGGCCGGTGTCGCCGAAGGACGAGAACATCGAGAAGGCGATGCCGGTGTTGTAGGTGCGAAAGAGCGCCAGGAACGGTACCAGGTCGACCTTCTCCTGGAAGGCGAGGCCGGTCTCGACCAGATGTTTTATCCACTGGTCGAGCCCGATGGCGACGACGACCAGCAGGGCGTAGGGGGACCATGACTTCACGATTTGGTGTCCTCTTGCCTGACCATGATCTTGTCCGAAAACCGGACGCCACTTTTCGGGATCATGGTCTAGTCCGGCCCCAGCTTCAGCGCGCCGCGCCGGATCTCGAACAGCATGACGCCTGTCGCCACCGCAAGATTGAGCGAATCGGCGCGGCCGGCCTGCGGGATCCTGAGCAGCCGGTCGCAGCTTTCGGCGAGGCTGTCGGGCAGGCCCTGCTGCTCGTTGCCCATCAGCAGGAGCACCGGCCCCCTGGCAAAGTCGACCGAGCGGTAGTCGACCGCGCCCTTCAGATGCGTCCCGGCGACGAGGCCGGAAAAGCTCTTTCGCCAGGCGAGGAACGCTTCCGGCGTCGCCTTGGCGACAGGTACGGCGAAGATCGAGCCCATGGTGGCGCGCACGGTCTCGACGGAGAACGGATCGGTGGTTTCGCCGACCAGGATGACGCCTTTGGCGCCGACGGCATCGACGGTGCGGATGACGGTGCCGAGATTGCCGGGGTCGCGTACCCGGTCGAGCGCCACCCAGACATCGCCATCGTGGGCGCGGATATCCTTCAGCGGCAAGAGTTTCTGCTGGAAAACGCCGACCACCATTTGCGGATTGTCGCGGCGGGTGATGGCGGTGAGCACCTTTTCCGAGACTTCGAGGACGGTGCCGCCGGCGGCGACCGTGCGCGCGGCGACCTTTTCGACCGCCGCATTGCCGCGCCCGGCCTTGGCGAAGACCAGCGTCTTGATCGACCAGCCGAGGTCGAGCGCGTCGATGACCAGCTTCAGTCCCTCGGCCATGAACGCATTCTGCTGGTCGCGGAATTTCTTCAAGGCAAGCGCCTTGATGTGCTTGACCAGCGGATTGGCGAGGCTGGTGACTTCCTTCACCTGCCCTGGCGCGCCTGCGTGCCGCTCGCTCATCAGGCCACCCAGCGCGAAAACAGCGAGGTCGACAGCGCCCGGCCGGCGGATTTCTCACGGATGATCAGTTCGCCGGATTCGACCGTGCCGCCCATGCCGGCAAAGGTGTCGCGCATCAAAGCGTGGATGGCGAAGAAGGAGGCACGGATCGAATAGGCGGTCAGCACCACCGCAAGCGGTTTTGGCGTCAGGATCGCGCGGCAGAGGTCGGTCAGCCCAGGCAGGTCCTCGAACAATTGCCAGACCTCGCCCTTGGGGCCGCGGCCATAGGCGGGCGGGTCGAACAGGACGATGTCGTAGCGGCTGCCGCGGCGCTCCTCACGCTCGGCGAATTTCACCGCGTCATCGACGATCCAGCGGATCGGCTTGTTGCCGAGCCCTGCCATCTCCTGGTTCTCGCGCGCCCAGCCGATCGCCTTCTTGGAGGCATCGACATGGGTGACCTCGGCCCCGGCGCGGGCCGCCACCAGCGAGGCAAGTCCGGTGTAGCCGAACAGGTTCAGCACCTTGACCGGCCGCTTCGCCGCCGCGATCAGCCCGGCCATGTGGTCCCAGTGCGAGGCCTGCTCGGGAAAGACGCCGACATGGCGAAACGAGGTGAAGCGGCCGAGATAGTCGATGCCGTCATGCTTCATCGGCCAGGTCTCGCCGAGCGGCGTCCGCGGGAAGCGCCAGCGGCCGATGCCTTCCTCGTCTGTGTCGCCGGTGAAGACGGCATCGGCGCGCTCCCAGTCCTTCGCCGGCAGCGCCTTCTGCCAGATCGCCTGGCCCTCGGGCCGCACGATGCGGTAGGGGCCGTATTGCTCAAGCTTTTGGCAGGCGCCGCTGTCGAGCAGCGCATAATCGGCATTCGGCGCAACTTCGAGGATCAGCGGCAGCCGTTCGGCGGGCAGGACGCCGGCGCGGCGGGAAAGGATGCGCGGCGTGGATTTTGGTTCAGACCGGTCCTGCGCTCGTATCTCGTTTCTTTCGTCAGGCTTTGGCGACGGCTTGACCGGATGACGGCCGTCGCGTGGGCGCGCCTGCTCCGTCCCGGATTTCGCGGGCAGGCGCGGGCGGTTGTCGCGGTTTCGGTCGCGAAAGGATTTCAAGAAAAGTCTCCGGAACGGCAGGCCGCTTTTGACATAGGGCCACCGGCTTCGCAACAAGGTGGTCCGGGCAGGCATGGGCGACGCTTTCGCCAACGCGCAATGGACCTCGCCTGAAGAAACAGGCAAATCTGCGTCGATGTCTCGCTCCGAACGCCCGCTCGTCCCGATACAGATCCTGCGCCGTCAGGGCAGTAGGGCAGTAGGGCAGTAGGGCAGTAGGTTAGGTCGGCTCCCCTACTGCCTTACTCCCCTATTCCCTTACTCACTTCAGCTTGAGCGCCTTGTAGACGGCGATGCCGGCTGCGAGGTCCTCGAGGGCGGCGCCGACCGATTTGAACAGAGTGATCTCGTCGGGGCTCTGCCGGCCCTTCCTCTCACCGCGGGCCAGTTCATGCAGGTCGGCGATGATGGCTTCCGGTTTCAGCACGCCGGAGGCCAGCGGTTGGACGATGTCGCCGGCTTCCTTGGTGGCGCCGGCGCGGGTGTCGACATAGACGCGGGCGCGCCGGATCGCGTCGTCGTCGCTTTCGCGCATCGTCGGCGTGAAGCCGCCAACCAGATCGACATGGGCGCCCGGCTTCAACAGCGCGCCCCTAATCAGCGGCGCGGTCGTGATGGTCGCCGACGAGACGATGTCGGCCTCGCCAAGCTCGACGTCGAGATCGCCGGCGGCGCCGGCCGGGAAACCTTCGGCGCGCAATTCGGCGGCGACTTTCTCGGCATTGGCCGGCGTGCGGTTCCAGATGCGGATGGTCTTGATCGGCCGTACCGAAGAATGCGCCTTGGCGAGGAACGGCGACAGTGCACCGGCGCCGACCACCAGCAGCCGCGAGGCATCCTCGCGGGCCAGATAGGACGCGGCTAGTGCCGAGGCGCAGGCCGTGCGCCACTGCGTCAGCCGCTGGCCGTCGATCATGGCCTCGGGCTCGCCGGTTGCACCGTCGAGCAAGAGATAGAGCCCCATCACGGCAGGCTTGCCGATGGCGTTGTTGTCGGGCGACACGGTGACGATCTTGACGCCGATATGGCCGCCCGCCGAGGTGCCGGCGGCGTTGAAGTCGGTCCAGGCCGGCATCAGCAGCAGCGTCGAGGCCGCACCATCGGGCCGTTCGACGGTGTGATGGTGGCGGACCGGCTGCACGGCGCCGTCGCGAAAGGCACTGCGCAATGTCTCGACCAGTCCCTTGAAGGTCAGGGCATGGTCGACCTCGGCGGCCGAAATGGTCAGCATGAAAAACTCCGTGGAGCGAAAGGCACCAAACCCTGCTTCAGGCCGTCGGCTTCGGCAAGGCTGTCCCTTGGGCCGGCCCCTGCGGCGCCGCAGGGGCGCGGCTGACCGCCTGGCGCAGGTTTTCGGCCTCGACGCCGCGCTGACGCGCCAGCTTGCGGTAGCGGCCCTGCTTGACCCATGTCGCCAGGCTGCCGACGACCATGCCGACGGCGAGAGCCAGGAACAGGAAGATGAAAAGCGGCAGCGTCAGCGTCAGTGCCGGGTTGCCGGGATTGAACGGGTCCAGCGTGAAGGCGACCAGTTCGCGGTTGGCGACGGCCAGCGCGATCAGGATGACGGCCAGCGGCACGAAGACCACGATGAGCATGAAGCGATTGAACATAAGGTTTCCTGTCGAAAGGCCGGGTTGACCCCGCGCGGCGCCTATTTGCCGCCGTTCAGCCTTTCACGCAACTCCTTGCCGGTCTTGAAGAACGGCACCCACTTCTCCTCAACCTCGACGGATTCGCCGGTGCGCGGGTTGCGGCCGGTGCGGGCGGGGCGGTTTTTCACCGAAAAAGCGCCGAAACCGCGCAATTCGACCCGGTTGCCTTCGGCAAGGGCATCGGTGATCTCGTCGAAAATGGCGCCGACGATGTTTTCGACGTCGCGCAGGAAAAGATGCGGATTGCGCGTGGCAATGATCTGCACAAGTTCGGATTTGATCATGAGAACGGTCCCCGTGAAAGCACTGCGGTCAAATTTATAAGGATGATTTTATTTGCTTTTTCATCCGTCCCAAACGGCCCGTCAAGGGTGCCAGACCGAAACGAGACCGTCAAGAAACAAGCGGTCCGCTCCAATTTCGTGAATCACGTCGCCGCCGGCGTCCGGCAGGCCGAGCGCGCTGGCGATCGTCCTGGCCATTGTCTTGGAGAACAGGAAACTGCCGCGCCCTTCCGCGTCCTTCCATTCCACCACCTTGAGCTTGGCGTTGACGCCCTTGGTCGCCAGCCAGTCGATCGCCTCGGTCTCGCCACCGACCGCGTCGATGAGGTGGTTGGCAAGCGCCTGGCGGCCGGTGAAGATCGAGCCGTCGGCAAGCGCCAGCGCCTGCTCGCGGGTCATCTTGCGCCGCTCGGCGACGATGCCGACGAACCAGTCGTAGCTGTCAAGGATGAGCTTGCGGACCATGGCGCGCTCGTCGTCATTGGTCGGCTTGAAGGGCGAAGGCGAAGCCTTCAGCGGCGAGGATTTCACTTCCTCCAGCTTGATACCGAGCTTGTCCATCAGGCCGCTGACGTCGGGATACTGGATCAGCACGCCGATCGAGCCGACGATGGAGGATTTGCGGGCGACGATGTGGTCGGCGGCACTTGCGATCATGTAGCCGGCGGATGCGGCCAGCGTCCCGACTTCCGCCACCACCGGCTTGTCGCCGGCGAGTTTGCGCACCTCTTCGAAGATCGATTCGCCGCCAACCGTGGTGCCGCCGGGCGAATCGATCGACAGGATGACGCCTTTCACCTTCGCGGACTGGCGGATGGTTTCCAGCCGTTTGATAAGGTCCTCGTCCTCGGTGATGGTGCCTTCGATCCTGACCTTGGCGATGTGGTCGACCGCCGAACCGGTGAAGTCGTCGTTGTAGATCCAGGCCGACAGTGCGATCAGTGCGGCCGCGGCGACGCCGAGCGCGGCAACGCGCCAGAATGTCAGCTTGCGGCGCAAACGGCGGCGGTCGATCAGGTCGTCGGCTCTCAGTGCCATGGTCAGCCTCACGGTCGGTGGGAAGAGATGCTTTTAAAGCAAGCGCCAACGCCCGGCTACCGTTTCCTGAGGGTCTGCACGGACGCAGGATTGTCTGCGGCTGCGAAGCGGCGTTTCACGAAAAATTAACGCTGCCTGTCCGTATCTGCTATGAAGTGCTGAAATTATGTCGCCTTCATTTCCGTTTGTAAGACAGCGGCCGTCATATTTTTGCGGTTTTCCTCGGCTTGTGCTTGCTTGCGGGGACCGGCATCCCACCTATAGGCGGTGTTTTGGCGGGCAAGGGTTTATTAGAAAATAGTCATGCTAGCGCGATCGAACGAACAGACCAATGCCGAGACGGCTTTGGCGCCTGCGGCGCCAGCCGGCACGCGCGGTGACGCCTTCGACCTCGCGCAGCGGCATTCGCGCCGGGTGCGTGTGCTGAAATTCGCGGTGCCGCTGCTTGCGGCCATCATCGCCGTTGCCTTTCCGGTCTACTCCTATCTCGCCGCGCCCGTGTCCATCTCGGTGCAGGCCGACGGCAGTGCCTTCTCCGACGGCAAGCTGGTGATGGCCAACCCCAAGCTCAACGGCTTCACCAAGCAGAAGCTGCCCTATTCGCTGACGGCGCTGCGCGCCATCCAGGACGTCGGCAAGCAAGGCATCATCGATCTGGAAGGCATCAATGCCAAATTGCCGCTGGCGCCCGATAATGTAGCGACGGTCAACGCAACGCGCGGCATCTACGATCGTGACGGCAACACGATGAACCTGACCAGCGACGTCACCGTGACGACAACGGATGGCATCGAGGCCAAGCTCAAATCGATCTTCCTCGACATGGGCAAAGGCACTATGAAGACGAATGATCCGGTCGATGTCAGCCGTGGCGGCTCGCGGATCACGGCGGACACGATGTCGATCCAGGACAATGGCAAGGTCCTGGTCTTCGAAAACAGAGTGCGCGTCAACATCGACGCCGCCAGCCTGAAGGCGGCAGAGGCAAAGAGCGGAGAATCGAATGCGTCGCAGTAGTTCGGCACGGCTTGTGGGCGCGGCATCGGCGCTGCTGCTGCTCGGCCTGGTGCCTTCGTTCGCACAGTCCGGCGCGACCAGCCAGTCCGGCCTCAAACTGTCGGGCGACCAGCCGATCCAGATCGAGAGCGACAAGCTGGAAGTCCGCCAGGCGGACAGCGTCGCCGTGTTCAGCGGCAACGTCACCGTCACGCAAGGGCCGACCATGCTCAAGGCCGGCAAGATGACGGTCTACTATGTCAAGGATCCCAATGCCGCAAAGGGCGCGGCCGCAGGAGCCTCGGCGATGACGGGCTCGGCCAACATCGACCACCTGGTGGTTGAGAACAAAGTCTATATGAAATCGGACGACCAGATCGCCACCGGCGACAACGGCACTTTCGACATGAAGACGCAGGTGCTCGTTCTGTCCGGCAAGGAAGTGGTGCTGTCGCAAGGCCCCAATGTGCTCAAGGGCTGCAAGCTCACCGTGCAGATGAAGACCGGCCTTGCCAATGTCGACGGCTGCGGCGGGCGCGTCATCATGTCGATGACGCCGCCGCCGAAGCAGGGAGCGCCGAAGAACTAATGGCCGGTGTAGCGTCGCTGCTGGCCCGCCTTCCGGGGCGGGCCGCCGGCAAGTTGGGGACACCGGCCACGGCCAACGTCGATTCCGCGAAGTTCAAGGGCACCTTGATCGCCAAGGGCCTGACCAAGAGCTACAAGGGCCGCAAGGTCGTCAGCGGCGTGACCATCGGCGTGCGCGCCGGCGAGGCGGTCGGGCTGCTTGGCCCTAACGGCGCCGGCAAGACGACCTGTTTCTACATGGTCACCGGCTTGGTGCCGGTGGATGAAGGCACGATCGAGATCGATGGCTTCGACGTCACCTCGATGCCGATGTACCGTCGTGCGCGGCTCGGCATCGGCTACCTGCCCCAGGAAGCGTCGATCTTCCGTGGCCTGAGCGTCGAACAGAACATCCGCGCCGTGCTCGAAGTGGTCGAGAAGAGCCGCAAGGAGCGCGAGCGCAGCCTCGACGAGCTGCTCGAGGAGTTCCACATCAGCCATCTGCGCAAGGCGCCGTCGCTGTCGCTTTCCGGTGGTGAAAGGCGTCGCCTCGAAATCGCCCGCGCCCTGGCGACGCGCCCGGCCTACATGCTGCTCGACGAGCCCTTCGCCGGCATCGACCCGATTGCCGTCGCCGACATCCAGCAGCTTGTCCGTCACCTGACGGCGCGCGGCATCGGCGTGCTGATCACCGACCACAATGTGCGCGAGACGCTCGGCCTCATCGACCGCGCCTACATCATCCATGCCGGCCAGGTGCTGACGCATGGCCGCGCCGACGAGGTGGTCGCCAATGCGGATGTGCGGCGTCTCTATCTCGGCGAGGGTTTTACGCTCTGAGCGTAAAATACGTTTCCCCGCAGTGAATTTGGGGCAATTCTCGGTTGTTTTTTGCTATTTTTCGCCCGGATAACGCTCCGGTAAGTGACTCTTGCTAGCGTTTCGCTTGACAAGCAAAAGCCGGGCCAGTCTCTATGCCCGGTCGGAAAAATTGCTCCGCTGTTCCGATGCGTAGACTTCCCAGTGGGTAGAGAAGGGCGTTTGAAACCGAACCATGGCTCTGGCGGCAAAGCTACAGCTACGACAGTCCCAGTCGCTGGTGATGACGCCGCAGCTGATGCAGTCGATTCGGCTGCTGCAGCTCACCCATGTCGAGCTGGAACGCTTCATCGACGACGAGATCGAACGCAATCCGCTGCTTGAGCGCGCCGAGCCGCAGGACGATGCGGCCAGCGACCAGGCGCAGAAGAACGACGCCGCGCCCGAGCCCGCCGCCGATGGGGACTGGTTCGAAGCCGAGACGCAATGGAGCGCCGAGGCGATCTCGGAAAAACTCGACTCTTCGCTGGAGAACCTCTTTCCCGACGATCCCGGCACCAGCGAACGGCTCGGACCCGACCTCACGGCGCAGTGGAAATCGGCCTCCGGCAACGGTGCCGGTGCATCTTCGTCCGAAGGCTTCGACGTCGGCGACATGGCGGCCACGGCAATCACGCTGCGCGAGCATGTCGGCGAGCAGATCGCCCTTGCCTTAGCCGATCCGGCGGCGCGGCTGATCGCCAGCGAGCTTGCCGACGGCCTCGACGAGGCCGGCTATCTGCGCGCCGATACGGCCGAAATCGCCGCCCGTCTCGGCGCAAACGCGGCGGCGGTGGCCAAGGTGCTTGGCGTTTGCCAGACATTCGAGCCTGCCGGGCTGTTTGCCCGTGACCTCGCGGAATGCCTGTCGCTGCAGCTTGCCGTGCGCGACCGGCTCGATCCAGCGATGAAGGCGCTGGTCGCCAATCTGGAGCTTTTGGCGCGGCGCGATTTCCAGACGCTGAAACGCATCTGCGGTGTCGACGAGGAGGATCTTCTCGACATGCTGGCCGAAATCCGGGCGCTCGACCCGCGCCCCGGAACGGTTTTTTTGGGCGGCGCCAGTGACGCAATCGTTGCCGATGTCGAGGTGCGGGCGGCCAATGACGGCAGCTGGACGGTGGAACTCAACGCCGAAACGCTGCCACGCGTGCTGGTCGACCATATCTATTTCGCGCGGGTTTCCGGCCACGCGAAAAACCAGACGGAAAAGGATTTCCTGGCCGAGTGCCTGCAGAATGCCAACTGGCTGACGCGCAGCCTTGATCAGCGGGCGAAGACCATCCTCAAGGTGGCGTCGGAAATCGTGCGCCAGCAAGACGCCTTCCTGGTCCATGGCGTGCGCCAGCTGAAGCCGCTCAATTTGCGCACGGTGGCGGACGCCATCGGCATGCACGAATCGACCGTCAGCCGGGTCACGGCGAACAAATACATGCTAACGCCGCGCGGCGTGTTCGAGTTGCGCTACTTCTTCACCGCCTCGATCGCTTCGGCGGGCGGCGGCGATGCCCATTCCTCGGAAGCGGTGCGTGACCGCATCAAGCAGTTGATCGACGAGGAAAAGCCCGTCGACGTGCTTTCCGACGACGCCATCGTCGATATGCTGAGGGAAAGCGGTGTCGACATCGCCCGGCGCACCGTCGCCAAGTACCGGGAAGGCATGAACATTCCCTCGTCGGTGCAGCGGCGACGCGAAAAACGGGCCATGGCCAGCGTCGGGCGTTGATACAGTCCAAAACGGGCCCTGCGAGACGGCCGGATTTCCACAGTTTTCGTGCTTCATTGACAAGCCGCAATGAAGTGGCTAGAAGCCCGCCCGCATGAGACGGGCTCGAAGCCCGCATGCGAATGGTCCGTCACGGCGAAGGCCACGGGACGGCCAAGAAGGCGGCTTGTGATCAATCGGAAAGTCCGGATTTAAAAACAGCGGGAGTGCCGCCGCAAAGCTTGTGCGCACGGACCACGAGTATAAACTCGGGGCAGTTTGAAGCCTGAGCAGGGAAGGTCAGTTTTCAGATGAAACTGCGCATATCGGGAAAACACATGGATATCGGCGATGCGTTTCGTACGCGCATCAACGACCGTGTCGGCGAGGCGATCGGAAAATATTTCGACCGCGGTTTTTCAGGGCATGTCACGGTCATCAAATCAGGGTCGCGCTATTCCGCCGACTGCATGATCCGGCTTGATTCCGGCGCTTCGCTGCAGGCGACCGGCGACGCCCAGGATCCGACACTGGCCTTCGAGGCCGCGGCAGATCGCCTGGAGACGCGGCTTCGGCGCTACAAGCGCCGGCTGAAGTCGCACAATTCCGGCAATGGAAACGGCGAACCCACCGACGTCGCTTATGCGGTGATGGCGCCGCTTGCCGACGACGACGAGGAGATACCGGAGAATTTCGCGCCGGCCATCGTCGCCGAATCGACCATGACGCTGCGCACCATGTCGGTGGCGTCGGCCGTCATCGAGCTCGACACCAAGGACAGCCCGGTTTTCGTCTTCCGCAATGCAGGGAACGATCATCTCAACATCGTCTATCGCCGGCCGGATGGAAACATCGGCTGGATCGATCCGTCCACGACCAAAGTCGCACAGGGATAAGAAGCCAGCCGCGCGAGGGGGCGAGGACTGGCGGGCGGCGGGCGAACAAGGGAATTTCAAGCATGGATCTGAGCGATCTGATCAACGTTCCGGCGATCATGCCGGCGTTGAAGGCGAACTCAAAGAAGCAGCTGCTGCAATTGCTGTCCGAAAGGGCGGCGGCGATTTCCGGCATTCCGGAGCGGGAGGTGTTCGACACCATCCTGCAGCGCGAGCGGCTGGGTTCCACCGGTGTCGGCAACGGCATCGCCATTCCGCACGGCAAGCTGGCCGGGGTGAAGCGCATTGCGGGCGTCTTTGCCCGGCTGGAGACGCCGGTCGATTTCGAGGCGCTGGACGACCAGCCGGTCGATCTGGTGTTCCTGCTCTTGGCGCCGGAAGGTGCGGGCGCCGACCACCTCAAGGCCTTGTCGCGCATCGCGCGGGTGCTGCGCGATGCCGACACGGTGGCCAAGATCAGGGGCACGCGCGACGCGGTCGCGATCCACGCGCTTTTGTCGGACACACAGGCTTCGCACGCGGCCTGAAGTTTCTTTGGGATAAATCTTCCAAGGGCCGCCGCGGGCGGCCCTTTCCGTTCAGGAGATGACCCAGTCGCTTTAGTGAATAGCGACGGTGGTCAGGTCGTTCTCCAGCGCGCCCGCCAGAGCCCGGTCGCGGGCGTCCGAAAGCAGGATCGGCTGGCCGTTGGCGGCAAACAGCGCCCACAGCTCCATGCCGGGCGCGATTTCGCCGAGGCCGGGGAAGCGCCCGCGCAGATCGTCGCTCGACACTTTCCTCAGATAGGCGACCGTACCTTCGCCGAGATGGGCGAATTCGCCGCTGGTCATGGTGAGATTTTCGTCAGTTCTGGTCATTTCAAGCCTCCTTGGCGCGAGGACGCCGCTCAAGGCCGCCTCGCATGAGAGCCATCGGTGAGGATCAGTCTTTCACCGATATGTTTATTTTCCGTACCAGCCGCTCGGCCTCCGGTCGGTCGAGATCGATCGACAGCAGGCCGTTCTTCAGCTCCGCCGCGATCACCCGCATGCCGTCGGCCAGCACGAAACAACGCTGGAACTGGCGCGCGGCGATGCCGCGGTGGAGGAATTCGCGCTCGGTGTCGTCGTTCTGACGGCCGCGCACGATCAACTGGTTCTCTTCCGTGGTGACATCGAGGTCGCTTTCGGCGAAACCGGCGACTGCAAGCGTGATGCGCAGCCTTTCGGCCATGCCGTCAGCACCGCCGAGGCGCTCGATGTTGTACGGGGGGTAGCTGTCGCCGGACTTCGCCAGGCGTTCGAGCGTCTTTTCCATGGCGTCGAAGCCCAGGAGAAGCGGACTCGAAAAGGGCGTCATTCGGCTCATGTTACAGTGTCCTCTCAAGAGCGACATAAACCGGAAAAACCCAGATGGCATTTTTCCCGATGGTCTTGATATGGTCTGCCCCACGGCCAAGTTCAAGCCATCAAAAACCCCGCCCAAAAAGACTCCCCAGACAAGGAATTGAAATGCCCCAATCCCGCAAGATCATCATCGACACGGATCCCGGCCAGGATGATGCCGTCGCCATATTGCTGGCGCTAGGCAGCGCCGAACTGGACATCGTCGGCATATCAGCTGTTGCCGGCAACGTGCCGTTGAACCTTACCGAAAAGAACGCTCGCAAGATCTGCGAGCTGGCTGGACGGCCCGATATCAAGGTCTATGCCGGCGCCATCCGGCCGCTGGCACGCGAATTGGTCACCGCCGAGGAAGTGCATGGCAAGACCGGCCTCAACGGGCCGCAGCTGCCGGACCCGACGATGAAGCTGCAGGACCAGTATGCGGTCGATTTCATCGTCGAGACGCTGATGAACGAGCCGAGCGGCACGATCACGCTCTGCGCGCTCGGGCCGCTTACCAACGTCGCGCTGGCGCTGATTCGCGAGCCGAAGATCGCGCCGCGCATCAAGGAAATCGTGCTGATGGGCGGCGGCTTCTTCGAGGGCGGCAACGTCACCCCGACCGCCGAATTCAACATCTATGTCGACCCGCATGCCGCCGATGTCGTGTTCAAAGCCGGCATTCCGATCGTCATGATGCCGCTCGACGTCACCCACAAGGCGCTGACCACCGCCACGCGCACCCAGGCCTTTCGCAAGCTCGGCACCAGGGTCGGCACGGCAACGGCGGAGATGCTGGAGTTTTTCGAGCGCTTCGACGAGGAGAAATACGGCACCGATGGCGGGCCGCTGCACGACCCCTGCGTCATCGCCTATCTGCTGGAGCCGGAGTTGTTCAAGGGCCGCAACTGCAATGTGACGGTCGAAACGGCGTCCGAGCTGACCATGGGCATGACCGTAATCGACTGGTGGGGCGTGACCAAGCGGCCGCAGAACGCCATGGTGATGCGCGACATCGACCACGATGCGTTCTTCGCGCTGCTGCTGGAGAGGCTGGGGCGGCTTTAGGGCCGCCTATCACCCGTTGAGCAATCGGTAGGTTTCGACGCCATTCTTGTGGTGCTGTCGTTCGACTGAGACTTGCGAGCCGACGGCCAGCGGGTGGTCAGCGCTCCCGCGGACAAAGACCAGAGCGCTGTCCGAATCCAGGCGGATTCCGTAAAGATAATGGTTTCCGCCACCGTTTGTGCCATATCTGTTCGGAGTTGCGCCAACGAAGTTGACCACTGTGCCTGTGTCCCGCTCGAGGCTAGTGATCGGGCTACTCTGTCGCGCCACCAGGGCAGCTATCCCCAGGCCGCAGGCACCGACGATGAAACTTGTCTGGACAATGCCCTTGAGGTCTTCTGGTGAGACCATCAAGGAAAGGGCCAGCCGCACTTTTGACAGTCGGCTCATTCCGGAAACCGGTAGAAGATGAAACCGTTGTCACGGGTAACGCGATCGAGGATGACATGTGAGCCGATCAAGTACGGGCGATCGTCCTGAACAAGGACTAGCGAATTGTCATCGAGGAACAGACCGTATGTCTTTGCTCTGTACCAGTAGACGCTCTTGATCGTTGCGCCGATGACATCGATAGATCGGATCGGGCTTGCGTCATTAGCCCACTTGTTCAGAGCCGAGGGAACCATCACGGCGAACAAAGCGGCGACCAGGATCACGCCAAGCGCGTTCCTTTTCAAATCAGCATAAGTCCACGACATAGACATGAATCCCGCAGCCCGGATTCATGTGGTGCGCAGAATTCCGACTTTCAACGAGCTGTCATCAGCTTCGAGGTGAAGCTGCTTTGTGTGTCGTCGGTTCGCGATTTCTGGCGTTACTTCGCCTTGGAAAACGCCAGCCACAAGCCGCCGCCGACTAGGAAGCTGCCGCTGATTCGCGACAGCAGCTTGACCCGGCTGGCCGACAGCAGGCGACCGGCGCGGGCGGAGGCGAGCGCGTAGGTCGAATCCGACACGGCGGCGAAGATCATGGCGGTCAGGCCCATGACCGTGATCTGCAGCGCGTAGTTGCCTTCGGGGGAAATAAATTGCGGGAAGAAGGCGCCGAAGAACACCAGCGTCTTCGGGTTGCTGAGCGCCACGAGCAGGCCCTGCAGGAAGAAGCCGCCGCGCGGCTTCCTCGCCGATCCGTCGGCATTCAGCGTGCCCTTGGAACGAAACATCTGCACGCCCATCCAGATCAGATAGGCGGCGCCGATCAGCCTCACCCATTCGAACCAGTGGCCCATGCCTGCGATCAGCGAGGTCAGGCCGATGCCGACGATGGCGATCATGATGGCGAGGCCGGCCTGGGTGCCAGCGACATTGGCAAGGCCTGCGCGCGAACCGTGGCGGATGCTGTTGGCGATGATCAGCGTCACCGTCGGTCCGGGCACCAGGACGATGACGATACAGGCAAGCAGGTAGGCGGCGTAAAGCTCCAGCGACATAGGGGGTCCCTCGACAGAATGCCGCTATGCGACGCGGCCATGTCAAATCAATGCATGGGATCGCCGCCGGCGCAAGCCGGTGGAATTGTCACCGATAGAACCAGGCTGGCTTCAAGAGGCGCCGGCCTGCCACGGCAGCGTTGCCTCATAGGCCGCTCCCGCCTTGAGCACGGCAAGGTCGCCGCGCGGCCGTCCGATCAGCTGCATGCCCATCGGCCGGTCCTTGCCGTCGAAGCCGACCGGTACGTTGAGCGCCGGACAGCCGCCCAGCGTGGCGAAGGCAGAGACCTGCATCCAGCGGTGGTAGCTGTCCATGTCGCGCCCGGCCACCTGGCTTGGCCAATGGGTGGAGACCGCGAACGGAAAGACCTGCGCGGTCGGCAGCGCGACGAGGTCGAAGCGCTCGAACAGCGACAGCAGTGTCTTGTGCCAGGACGAGCGCCGCACCGTGGCGGCATGGACTTGCGGCGCTGTCAGGCGGAGCGCCCGCTCGACTTCCCAAACCGCTTCAGGCTTCAGAAGCCGGCGCTTGGCCGTGTCGTCGTAATGCGCCTTCAGCGCGCAGCCGCTGCTGGCCTGGCGTAACGTGACAAAAGCCTGCCACAGCGCTTCGAAGTCGACATCCGGTACCAACGCTTCGCTTTGGAACGACGCACTGGCGAGCCTGACGAGAGCTGCCTCGCAAAGATCGAGAATGCCCGGCTCGACCGGCAGATGGCCGCCGAGATCGCCAAGCCAGGCGATGCGGCCGCCGGCCGCCGGTGTTTGCAATCCCGCCAGGAGAGAGCCCTGCTTGTGATGCGAGAGCGGGGCGCGCGGATGGTAGCCGGCCTGCTCGTCGAGCAGCAGCGCGATGTCGCGCAAATTGCGGCCCATCGGGCCCTCGACGCCCATCTGCGCATGAAAAACGTCGATGTCCGGACCGGCAGGGACAAGTCCCTGCGATGGGCGGAAGCCGTAGACATTGTTGTAGGCCGCCGGATTGCGCAGCGAGCCGCCGAAGTCGCTGCCGTCGGCCACGGGGAGCATGTCGAGCGCAAGGGCGACAGCCGCGCCACCGCTCGACCCGCCAGCAGTCAAGGCCGGGTCGAAGGCATTGAGCGTCGGGCCAAACACGCTGTTGTAGGTGTTGGAGCCCAGTCCGAATTCGGGAACATTGGTCTTGCCGATGATGATGGCGCCGGCCTTGCGCACGCGTTCGACGAAGAAATCATCCTCCCCGGGGACGAAATCGGCGAAGATCGGCGAGCCGAACGTGGTTCTGAGGCCCTTGGTCAACGCAAGGTCCTTAATCGCGATCGGCAGGCCGAACAGGGACCCGGCTTCGCCACCGCGTGACAGATGGGCATCGGCGCTGTCGGCTTCGGCCAGGATGTCGGCAGGGTCACGCAGCGAAACGATGGCATTGACCCGCGGGTTCACCGCCTCGATGCGGTCGAGGAAGGCCGAGACCACCTCGCGCACCGAAAGCTGCCGGCGCCTGATACGGTCAGCCAGCTCTACGGCGGACAGGCGGCAGATATCGCCGGCCGGCGGCACGGCGTGTTTTGTCGTGGGTCGCATGGCTGTCATTTTCCTCAAGCTGGCGGTCTAGCCGGCAGCTTTTTGCAAAGCGGCGTCGACATCTTTTGCCAGCGGGATCGCCGGCTGGGCGCCGGGCTTCAGGCAAGCAAGCGAGCCGGCAGC
Source organism: Mesorhizobium monacense (assembly GCF_056781675.1). Classification (NCBI taxonomy): domain Bacteria; kingdom Pseudomonadati; phylum Pseudomonadota; class Alphaproteobacteria; order Hyphomicrobiales; family Phyllobacteriaceae; genus Mesorhizobium; species Mesorhizobium monacense. The sequence continues at coordinate 243,791 of NZ_CM165567.1, forward strand.
GGCGGCGCGGACGAGCGCCTGTTCGAGCGGCAGGCCGGATGTCAGGCCGGCGCCGAAATAACCGCAAAAGGTGTCGCCGGCGCCGACTGTGTCGACCGGGGTGATCTTCAGCGCCGGCACTGTCAGGAAATCGTCCGGCGTCGCGGCCAGCACTCCGTCGCCGCCGAGCGTGACGACGATGGTGCGGCCGGTCTTGCCGGCATAGTCGCGCATCCGCGCCGGGCGGTCGCGGCCGGCGAGCGAGAGCGCCTCGCCATAGAGGTCGAATTCGGTTTCGTTGGCGACGGCATAGTCGGCCTTGGCGAGAAGGCTGGAGGCCTCTGCGCGGAACGGCGCGGTGTTGAGCACGCTGATCGCGCCGGCCGCCCGGGTCGCGTCGAGCGCGGCCTCGACGGTCTGCAACGGGATCTCGTGCTGGAGCAGCACGACATCGTTCTTTTTCAGCAGGGCTTTGGCAATGTCGGCCGGCAGCACCGAATCGTTGGCGCCCGGCACGACGGCGATGACGTTCTCGCCGTCCGCGGCGACCAGGATCAGCGCCGTGCCGGTCGAGGCGAAGCTCTCGCCGACGCCGGACAGGTCGACTTTCCCGTCCCTGAGCAAGGCGGCTGCCTCGGCGGCGAAACTATCCTTGCCGACAGCGCCAACCATGCGCACCTTGGCTCCGGCGCGCGCGGCGGCCAATGCCTGGTTGGCGCCCTTGCCGCCGGGCGCCGTAGTGAAACCGGAGCCGCGCACCGTCTCGCCGGGTGCTGGCAAGCGGTCGACATTGGCGATGAGGTCGAGGTTGATCGAGCCGACAACGATAATCAAGAAATGCCTCCTGCTGAATGCGCGGGAGGCTAACCTGTAAGAATGCCGGTTGCCAGTCCATCCGGGTGCCGCGTCTCGTCATTCGCAGCGCACCGTGACCATGCCCTGATAGTTGCCTGCCGGAAAGATGCCGGGTGATTTGGTGGCGGTGAGGTCGACCTGGATGGTGTGGGTGCCATTGGTGACGCGCTGTGGCGAGCTGCCTGGGATGTCGGTGCCCGAGCCATCGAGGCGGAAAACGGTGGCAAAGGTGGTGTTGGTGTCGCCGCCGCTCGGCGCGGAGCTGAAGGCGATCGGCGGCGGCGCCGATACGGAAAAGCAATCCAGCAGGTTGAGTATGGAGCAGAGCAGGGAGCTTGCGGTGATGGTGGCGCCGGCGCTCGACCCGCCCGCCTGCTTGGAGCCGAAGATGTTGATGGCGGGGTTCGGCGTCATCGTTCCCGAGGCGCCGATCATAATCGTGCAGGTGCCGATGATGGCCGACTGTGCCGGCAGGCAGAATCCGGCGAGCGCGGCGAAGGCAAGCAGCGCGCTGCTATTTCTTCTTCTTTTTCTTGCCACTGCCGTCTCTGATGCTCCAGCCTTCATTGGCCCATGCTGGTGATGTGGCCGGGGGTGCGGCGGCGGTCACGCTTGCCGTCTGGCCGTCGGCGCCGAGGCCCATCTTCAGCAGCTTCAGTTCAAGCTGCAGGCGCTCGACCTCGAGCTCGTAGAGGCGGCTGCCAATCGACGCGCTTCGGCGTCCGCCCGATCGGGATCACCACGCGGCCGTAAGTGGCGAGGTCACTGTTCGACTGGCTGTTGCTGTTGCCTCTGATGACGCCGACGTCGAGATAGGCGCCGCTGCCGGAAACGGCGGAGCGGCAGGTCGTGCCGTCGGACGCATGGACCTCGTCCTGGCCCTGGGGGCAAGGTGACGCCGGGCAGAGTGAAGCCCGTCTGGTTCTGGTTCAGGTTCAGGATATCCTCGGCCAACCCCTGACTTACGATCGCCCAAGCGGGCAGCAAGGAAAGGGTCAGAACCTGCGATGCCCGAAGAACTTTCCGCATATCTGTGCCCTTATTTGCGTCTGCTCGCTTGGAAAGGGGATACTCTCGGTACAGATACGCACTTTACGCTCGGTCGCGCCGTCGAACGGCACGACCACCAGAACCGGTCTTGATGCCTGGCCAGCCAGCAGGAAGGTGCTCGGCGTGATCCTGGCATCGACGGGTTGGAAATTCTGGTCATAGACATGGATTTCGACGCGTATGCGCTGGTTATACGGGTTGCCCGGGAAGACGCGCACGGCGAAGGCGTCGGTAAAGGACCTGACCTCGCCGCGCATCGGCGTCATCGACTGGGTCGTTGCGTCGGTAGGAACAAGGGCGACAGCCAGCGCCGCCGCAAGAATTCGACCTTGAGTCAAAGCTCCCTCCTTTCGCGAGGGTGTCATTCGCAGCGAAGCGTGACCGTTGCCTGATAGTTGCCGGCGGAGAAGCGGTTGCTGCCGCCTTTGGTGCCGCCGAGATTGACCGCGACGGTCGAAGTACCGGGCGCCGCCAGCGCGGTCGTGGTGCCGGTTTCCGCAATGGTGTGGGCGCCGGTGGAGGCGAAGGTCGGTGTCCAGGTGGTGGCCGTGACGTCCGCCGCCGGCACGCTGGTGGAGGTGACCGGATCGACGCTGAGCGAAACACCGCCGGTGGTGTCGACCTGGACGCTGCCGGCCGAACCGCCGGCATTGTGGGAGCTCAGCGACTGGAGATTGGTGCTGACCGTCATCGTGCCGTTGGAATTCACCGTCAGCGTGCAGGTCGCAGTTATGGTGCCGTTGAACAGGACGTTTCCGGTAGCGGCCGATGCGGTCTGGTCGATACAGGCGACCAGAACAGCTGCACCAATGGCAGCGCGGAAGAACTTCATCGAGACCTCCTAATCAAGCCGGACAGACCGACCTAACACAAAGGTGTCCTCGCTTTATCGTGGTTAATTTAGGGTAAAATTAAATAGTAATGCCCTGGTATAACAAAGAAAACCGGCGAAACCACAGGTTGTCTTCGGTTGTACCGTTCCTAGTCGGCGGAGAATAATTATAGGAATACTTGTCGATACTGCTATATGCGCTTTTGTGCAACAAAAACAGCAAAAATCGACGCTTCAGGACGCGACCTGCCCCGCCTCCCAGCCGAGGATGGCGCGCTTGCGCGTCAGGCCCCAGTGATAGCCGGTCAGCGCTCCGGATTTGCCAAGCGCGCGATGGCAGGGCACGACGAAGGACATCGGGTTGGCGCCGACCGCCGCACCCACTGCCCGGCTGGCGTTCGGTGCGCCGATCCTTTCGGCGATCGAGGAGTAGGTGCAGGCCTTGCCCATCGGGATGCGCAACAGGGCTTCCCAGACGCGCAGCTGGAAGTCGGTGCCGATCATCACCACGCGCAGTGGCTGGTCGGGGCGCCACAGCGTCGGATCGAAGATGCGCGCCGCATAGGGCGCGGTGGCGCTCATGTCCTCGACATAATTGGCATTCGGCCAGCGGCCGGACATGTCGGCGAAGGCTGCCCGCTCGCCGCCCGGATCGTTGAAGGCAAGCCCTGCGAGCCCGCGATCGGTGACCATGATCAAAGCGATACCGAAGGGCGAGATATGGTAACCGTAGCGGATGGTGAGGCCAGCGCCGCGCGTCTTGTAGTCGCCCGGTGACATTGCTTCGTGGGTGACGAAGAGATCGTGCAGCCGGCCAGGGCCGGACATGCCAAGCTCGAACGAGGTTTCCAGAAGCGGCATGCCGGAATCGAGCAGCTTGCGCGCGTGGTCGAGGGTGACCGCCTGCAGGAAGGCCTTGGGCGACAGGCCGGCCCAGCGGGTGAACAGTTTTTGCAGGCCGGTCGGGGTCTCACCGACGTCCTCGGCCAGAACCTCGAGCGACGGCTGATCGCGATAGTCGAGGCTGATCTTCTCGATGGCGCGGCGGACCACCTCATAGTCGCTGCCTTCGGGCGTGATGTCGTTCTGCAGGATCGCGGTCGGCTTCATCCGGGTATTCATGGTCATCTGGGCGTTCATGGCAATATCTCCTTGCCGCGAATATCGTTCTTCCTGCCCTTTGCCACCACCCGAAACTTGCCTTCTTGCCGCGCTTACCCAGATAGAATTGGCTTCGAACTGAAGAGACCATCTTGGCTGGTGCAAAGGCTGCGCAAGATCGGCAGGCTGTTGCGATATCGTTTCTGACGGAGCGAATTCAACGCGTCTTTGCGGTCGCCAATGCCCGTGAAAAAGCCGTCGCGAAACTCTCGCGGTCGTCGGGATTGAGGAAGGTGCCGATCGAGACGGTTTGTCCCTGCGCCTCCACCGCCATCCTGGTGATGCCGATCTCGGTATGGCGTGCGATCGAGAAACGAGACCAGGACGGATTGAAGCGATGCGCTTCCGATTTGCCTGACGGCGCCGTCTTGCGGATGTCGAGGCTGGTTCGGGAGACCGACACCTCTTCGCGGGCGCGGGCGGCGCGGTAGTTGGCGCGGAAGGCGATGTAGACGCCGATCACGTCGAGGCCGAAGAAGCCGAACACCGGCCATGCGCCGCGCGACAGGAAGAACGCCCCGGTCACCAGCCAGCCGAACAGCAGTGCGCCCATCAGCACGAAAAAGCCGGTGCGGCCGAGCGAGCGGTGCGGTGTCAGGAGGGCGTGGAAGAAGGGCTCGTCGGCCTGGAAAGAGGCGTTTGTGTCGCTCATGCCAGGATATTATAGGAAGGGTATGGCGAGCCCCAAGTCCAAAAAATCTTCGATGCCCAAAAATTCCCCGATGCCCAAAAAAAAGGAATTGCCGCCCGGCCGGCGCGACGGCTCGAACGCCAAGCCGCGACCGCGGCCGGCGCGGTCCCGTTCGCTCTACAGCGCGGCCGAAGTGCACGAGATCTTTCGGCGCTTTTCCGTGCAGCGGCCAGAGCCGAAGGGCGAGCTCGAGCATGTCAACGCCTTCACGCTGCTGGTGGCGGTCGTGCTTTCGGCTCAAGCCACCGATGCCGGCGTCAACAAGGCGACCCGGGCGCTGTTCAAGTTCGCCGACACGCCGCAAAAGATGCTGGCGCTGGGCGAGGCAAAGGTCGGCGATTACATCCGCACGATCGGGCTCTGGCGCAACAAGGCCAGGAATGTGATTGCGCTGTCGCAGACGCTGATCGCCGACCATGGCGGCGAGGTGCCCGACGACCGCGAGCAACTGGTCAAGCTGCCGGGGGTCGGGCGCAAGACCGCCAATGTCGTGCTCAACATGGCCTTCGGCCAGCACACGATGGCGGTGGACACGCATATACTGCGCATCGGCAACCGGCTCGGCCTGGCGCCCGGAAAAACGCCGGAACAGGTCGAGCAGGGGCTGCTGAAGATCATACCGGACGAATACATGCGCCACGCGCATCACTGGCTGATCCTGCATGGCCGCTATGTCTGCAAGGCGCGCAAGCCGGACTGTCCGGCCTGCGTCATTGCCGACATCTGCAAGGCGGCGGAGAAGACGACCGACGTGCCGGCGCCTTTGGTGCCGATCGGGCCACTCGGCGCAGCGGACGAAGTGGCTTAGTTCTCCTCCACAAACACCTCTTCGCGCTTCTTCTTGACCGCGGGCAGGAAGACGATGACGAGCACGGCGAGCGCAATGAAAAGCAGGCCGGCGCTGATCGGTCTCGTCACGAATGTGCTCGGGTCGCCGCGCGAGAGAATCATGGCGCGGCGCAGGTTTTCCTCGAGCAGCGGGCCGAGCACGAAGCCGAGTAGCAGTGGCGCAGGTTCGCAGCGCAGTTTGGTCAGGAGGTAGCCGAGGACGCCGAAGAAGGCGACCGCGTAGAGGTCGTAGACGTTGGTGTTGACGCTGTAAACGCCGATCGAGCAGAACGCCATGATGATCGGGAAGAGCACGTAATAGGGGATCGTGAGGAGCTTCACCCAAAGCCCGATCAGCGGCAGGTTCAGGACGATCAGCATCAGATTGCCGATCCACATCGAGGCGATGATGCCCCAAAACAGCGCCGGCTGTTCGGTCGCGACATTGGGGCCGGGTACGATGCCCTGGATGATCATCGCGCCGATCATCAGCGCCATTACCGGGTTGGCCGGAATGCCGAGCGTCAGCATGGGGATGAAGGAGGTCTGGGCGCCGGCATTGTTGGCCGATTCCGGTCCGGCGACGCCTTCGATGGCGCCCTTGCCGAATTCCCCCGGATTTTTCGATACGCGCTTTTCGACCGTGTAGGAGGCAAAGGCTGCAAGGATCGCGCCGCCTCCCGGCAGGATGCCGAGCGCCGAACCGATGATCGTTCCGCGCACGATGGGCGCCGCCATGCGCCGAAAATCCTCGCGGGTCGGCATGAGGCCGGAGACCTCGCGGATCAACACGGAGCGCTCATGCTCGTTCTCGAGGTTGCGCAGGATCTCGGCGACGCCGAAGACGCCGACCGCCACCGCGACGAAATTGAGCCCGTCCGCATATTCGGGGATGTTGAGCGTGAAGCGCGGCGTGCCGGTGTAGATGTCGGTGCCGACAATGCCGAGCAGCAGGCCGAGCACGACCATCGCCAGCGCCTTGACGATCGAGCCATGGGCGAGCGCGACGGACGAGACGAGGCCGACGATCATCAGCGAAAAATACTCGGCCGCGCCGAATTCCAACGCTATCGCCGTCAGCGGCGGGGCAAAGATGGCGACGAGGAAGGTCGACACCGTGCCGGCAAAGAACGAGCCTATCGCTGCGATCGCGAGTGCCGCCCCGGCGCGGCCATTTTTGGCCATCTGATAGCCGTCGATTGCGGTGACTGCCGAAGAGGACTCGCCGGGCATATTGATGAGAATGGCGGTGGTGGAGCCGCCATATTGCGCGCCGTAGTAGATGCCGGCGAGCATGATGAGGGAGGACACCGGATCGCCGATCTGGAAGGTGATCGGCAAGAGCATGGCGATGGTTGCGGTGGCTCCGATGCCGGGCAGGACGCCGATCAGCGTGCCGAGAAGGACGCCGATCAGGCAGAAACCGAGATTTGTCAGCGATGTGGCCGTCGAAAAGCCGAGCGCCAGATTGGCGAGGAGTTCCATGGTCGTCTCCTCACAATGGCAGCCACGGACCAAAGCGCCGGAACGGTAGGCCAAGTGCGTAGCTGAAGACCAGGAACGCAAACAGCGTCAGGCCGGCCGACAGCACGAGCGCGGTCAGCGGCTTCATCCGCCCGCTGGCAAATGATGCGATCAGCGCCGTCAGGAAGATCGACGGGATGAAGCCGAGGCCGCGCACCGTCAGGCCGAAAAAGATCGGAGCGGGCAGGATGAACAGCATGCCACGCCACGCTATGTGGCCGATCGGCTCGCTCTCGAAGCGCACCGCCTGGACGAGGATGACAACGCCAAGCAGGATCAGCACGACCGCCAGGACCAGCGGGAAATAACCCGGCCCCATGCGGAAGGCGGTGCCGATTTCGAGGCCGAGCGACTGAGCTGCGAAAAATGCGCCGAAACCGATGAACAACGCGGCGCATAGGCCGTTGGTCCTGTCGATTGCGAAAGGTTTCATGACGTTCCTCCCAGGCCCGCGTCTGGAGCGCGACACGATGCAATGCGAAAACGGAGCCGAAGCGAAACGGGGCGCTGGTAGCGCCCCGTTCGAAACATCAGTCGGCGTACTGGCCGGCGGCTTCGATGATCGGCTTCCAGCGCCCGATCTCGCCTTCCAGCTTTGCCTTCAGCGCCGCCGGCGTCGCGTCGGCCTCGGGTGACGGCTTGGTGCCGAGTTCTGCGAAGCGAGCGGCGACGTTCTGGTCCTTCAGCGCGACCTGCAGCGATTTCGACAGCCGTTCGATGATCTCGGCCGGCGTGCCCTTGGGGGCATAGATGCCGTGCCAGATGCCGACCTGCACCTCGGGAAGGCCGCCTTCCGTCGTCGTGGGGACGTCCGGCAGCACATCGAGGCGTTCCGGCGAGGTCACGGCGTAGGCCTTGATCGTGCCGCCCTTGATCTGCTTCGTGGTATTGGTCGTCTGGTCGCACATGATGTCGACCTGGCCACCGAGAAGGTCGGTCATCGCCGGGCCAGTGCCCTTGTATGGCACGGTGACCAGCGGCGTCTTGATGCCGCTCATGAACAGCATGCCGCACAGATGCGAGGCCGCACCTATGCCGGCATTGGCGACGGTGATGCTGTCCTTGTTGGCCTTGGCGTACTCGACCAGCCCCTTCAAGTCGGTCGGCTCGAGGTCCTTGCGGCCAACGATGGTCATCGGCACCTCGGTGACGAGGCCGACATATTCGAAGGCGTTCAGCGTGTCGTATGCGAGCTTCCTGTACAGCGTCGCGCTGGTCGCCATGCCGATATGATGGAGGAGCAGCGTATAGCCGTCCGGCTCCGCCTTCGCGACGCGACCGGCGCCCAGCGTGCCGCCGGCGCCGCCGACATTCTCGACGATGACCTGCTGGCCGAGATCCCTCGACATGGCTTCCGCGACGAGACGCGTGACCGTGTCGGTCGGGCCACCGGCCGCAAACGGCACCACGACAGTGATGGTGCGCTCGGGATAGGTCTGGGCGCCTGCGGCGAACGGATAAAGGGTGACAGCAGCGGCGGCAGCCAGAGCGGCGACAAATCTTCTCATCGTGGTTCCTCCCAGAAATTCTAATCTCCAACCACTGCGCGGAGTTCCTCTCAACACCGGCTGCGGATAGAGCAATAACTAGTGCAAGCTAGCAGATTGCAATCGGACTCGAACGGTAAACAGCGATTATCCGCAACTGTCCGCACCCAATGGGTGAAGGGATACGCAATCTAGTAGCCGTAGCCGCGTGCCATCGCTGCCGCGAAGATCGGGATCAGCAGGAAGATGAACGCCTCGGCGCGCACATAGCTGCGCACGGATGCAAGTTCCGCCGCCGGCACCTGGAAGCCGGGGCTGGCGGCGGCCTGCCTGTTCCAGGAGATGAAGCGGATGGTCGGGATGATCGACAGCAGGCCGACAATGGCGAAGGCCGCCATCTTCGCCCAGAACATCCAGTTGTAGACATAGAATTCCCAGCCTTTCAGGCCATAGAAGACCCGGCCGATGCCGACGACGATGATCAGCGTGGCGATGATACCGTAATGACGATCGATGCCGGCGAGCCGCTTGAGCGTCGCGGCGGGCAAGTCGCTGCGGATCAGCACAAACTCGGCGCCGATGATGCCGGCCAGCGAAAACACCAGCAGATGATGGACGATGGCCAGCACGAGGTCGGTGGTATCCATGCTTTCTCCCTTCGATCGGACGCCGCGGCAAGGAGCGCCTGAATCGGCACCGGCCGAAGAGTAGCATCGTCGATCAAAATTCCCAGATACGCCGGTGGTGGATATCTGGCCGTCGGCGCTATTGACGCCATCTGCTGACAGTCCGGTCGTCCTGGAAGATGATCCATGCTGTCGTGGCCCTTGCCCCACGCAAGCCATTTGCTAGGCGCGGGACAACTCAACCGAGGCAAATTCCATGGCCAGTCCAAAACCAGCCGGCGTACCTGTCATCGAAACGGCGCGCACCATTCTCAGGGCGCATCGGCTGGATGATTTCGACGCTTACGTCGCCATGTGGGCCGATCCAGGCGTCACCCGTTTCATCGGCGGCAAGCCGCGCACGCGCGAGGAAAGCTGGTTGCGCTTCCTGCGCCATGCCGGCCTGTGGTCGCTTCTGGGCTATGGCTTCTGGGCGATCGAGGACAAAGCCACCGGCCGCTTCATCGGCGAGGCCGGCTTCCACGACCTGAAGCGCGACATCGAGCCGTCGATCGAGGGCGTGCCGGAGGCCGGCTGGGCGCTGACGCCGCGGGCGCACGGCCAGGGCCTGGCCAGCGAAGTCGTGAGACGGATCCTGGCTTGGGGCGACGAGACATTCCAGGGTGCAAGAACGGTCTGCATCATCGATCCGGAAAACACCGCTTCGCTGAATGTCGCGGCAAAGTGCGGCTACCAGGAAGTGCTCAGGACCACCTATCACGATGGTGCGACGATCCTCCTGCAGCGGCAGCCTTAGAGCAATTCCAGGAAAGTGCGCAGCGGCCCGTCATCCGGCCTTGCGCAACTTGCGCGCAAGGTCGCTCCACGGGTCGTCGTCGGTGCCCGGTGCCGTGCCAGGTTTCAGCAGGGGCGTCGAAGCGTCGAAAGGTTGCGGCCGGGCAATCGCATAGCCCTGGGCGTAATCGACGCCGATCGCCTTCAGCGCCTCGACGATGCTGTCGTTTTCGACGAACTCGGCAATGGTGCGCTTGCCCATCACCTTGCCGATATGATGGATCATCTCGACCATAGCGCGGTCGATCCGATCCTCCAGCATGTCCTTGACGAAGCTGCCGTCGATTTTCAGATAATCGACGGGCAAGTGCTTGAGATAGGCGAAGGACGACATGCCGGAGCCAAAGTCGTCGAGGGCGAAGCGGCAACCCAGTTTGCGCAAGTCGGCAATGAAACGCATGGCGTTGGTGAGGTCGGCAATCGCGCTGGTCTCCGTGATCTCCAGGCAGATCATGCCGGGCGGAATGCCATGGACATCGAATTGTTCACGCAGGAAGCCGAGGAACGTGTCGTCGCCGAAACTTGCTCCCGATAGATTGATCGCGCAGGTGGCGATGGGAGCGGCCTGAGGGTTGGCAAGGCGGACAGCCAGGACGCTGAAAGTGTTGCGCACGACCCAACGGTCGATCGACGGCATCAGGCCGTAGCGCTCGGCTGCCGGAATGAAGCTGGCCGGCGAAACGATGAGGCCATCCTCGTCGGACAGCCGCAGCAATATTTCGACATGGGCACCGGCCTCGGCCGCGGCGGCGTTGAGCGGCCAGATCTCCTGGACGTGAAGCTTGAAGCGGTTTTCTTCCAGCGCCGCGTGCAGGCGCTGGACCCAGGCCATTTCGCTGAAACGTTCGCGCAAGGCCGTGTCGCTGTCGCTGTGCAGCTGCACGCGGTTGCGGCCTTTCTCCTTGGCGATATAGCAGGCGACATCGGCTGCCTGCAGGGTATCCTTGAGGGTGATTTCGGCATCGGTGATCTCGACCATGCCGATGCTGACGCTCATGTTGAAAGGCCTGCCGCTCCAAGCAAAATGCAGGTCCTGAACGGTCGCGCGCAGGCGTTCGGCGATCTCGGACGCGAGATCCGGACTGCAATCGAAGAGCAGGACGCCAAATTCGTCGCCGCCCAGGCGAGCCAGTATGTCGTCGGGCCGCAGCTCTTTGCCGAGCAGCATGGAAACCTGCCGCAACAACTGATCGCCCGCCGCATGACCACAGGTGTCGTTGACGAGCTTGAACTGGTCGAGGTCCAGATACATCAACGCATGCTGGCGCGGCCGGTAATGCAAGTCCGCGATCGTTTTTTGCAGGCTGCTTTCGAATGTGCGGCGGTTGGTGAGTCCAGTCAGCCCGTCATGCGATGCCTGCCATGACAGGCGCTCGATGTAATCCTGTTCGCGCGTCATGTCGTGGAAGGCCAGCACCGCGCCGACGACCTGGCCGGAAACCAGCAGCGGCGCGCCTGTCAGCGCGACAGGAACGACGGAGCCATCGGCGCGTCGCAACAATTGCGGCCGTTCATTGGAGTGCAGTGGCTCGCCTGCCAGCAGGCGTTCCATCAGTCGGTGCTCCTCGATGCCGCTGTCCCTGTCGACCAGCTTGAACAGCGACGCTACCGGCTGGCCTCTTGCCTCGCTGAACGGGCGTTCCAGCAGACGCTCCGCGACTGCGTTCATGTAATCCAGCCGTCCATCACCTCCCGTGCTGATGACAGCCTGGCCAATAGAGGCCAGCGTGATCTGAGCGCGCTCGCGTTCGGCGTTGAGGGCGATCTCGAAAGCCTGACGTTGCGCCAGGAGTTTGCGGGTGCGCCACACGGCAAGCAGGATGAGCAAGGCGGCGGTGGCAAGGTTTGCCAGTGTCAATGCCATCTTGATGAAGCGGGATCCCTCGCCAAGGCTGTCGGAGAAGGACTTTGACAGCGGTCCGATCTGATGGTTGAGGCGGTGAATCTCCGCCTTCCAGACGGCGATCTGCGCCGCCGTCGGCGGACCTTCTTCATACTTCTGGTGTATCGCGGTGCCGAGGCGGTCGAGCACGAGGATCATGCCGTCGGCGGCGGTCCAGTGCTGGATGGCGATGTCGAGGTAGCTCACATCACGAAAGTTCTGGAACAGCCAGATCATGCCCGGCACGTCGTCGGGGTGATTTCTGCCTTGCAGGAAGCCGGCGCGCGCCGCGCCGATGTCGGGTTCGGGCTGCTCGAGGGCAAGCCGCGCCGAATGATCGGCGAGCGGGACCGCTATGGCTCCGCGGTATTCATCGAAGAAGTCTTGCCTGCCGGTGTCGGCATAGAGGCTGAGAAAATAGATGGCCTGCTTCTGTCCCTTCGACCAGTGGCTCTCGCCGCCGACATAGGCGCGAACCGCCGACAGGGTGTAGAGGCTGCCGCTGGCCAGCAGGGCCTGGACGAGAACCACGAGGACGAACGGCCAGACCAGCCCGAGCAGACGGGGGCTGGTATCTGCCGGTGACAGCCTCATCAAGCTTCCATGGGAATAGCCATGGCCCCCGTGAATTTGCCCTGCCGGCTGTTCAGGATGCCGGCCAAGTGTCGCGTACTCCCCCACGCCGCGCTGCAGTCCGCGACTGCAGTTCGACTAGCATACTGGCCTTAACAGCCGATAAACTCTTCGAATATTTTGCCTTGAGTGCCGCGTACTGCCGCAGAAACAGATTACGTAGCGTTATGCATACGATTTTCCGACAAGTTTCATTGCATTCGATTGGTTCCGTATCCTCTTTCACTGTCCGCGTCTGCGAGGCGGAAGAGCAGGCAAGGACGAGAACCCGTGGACACGCCGGTGCTTTACGAGTGGGGATCGGCTTTCGATCGGGCGTGTTCGAGCATCGAGGCATCTTCCCCGAAAGCGCGCGTGGCGCGGGCTGCCGCCTCCAGCAGGGATGGCGTCATGCGCCGCAGGAAGGCCGCATCGACACGCGTGCTCGGGCCGGCCAGTGTCAGCGCGCCAAGCAGGGTGCGCCCCGGACCGAACACCGGTGCTGATACGCCGGCCGTCTCGGGGTCGCGGTCGCCCACCGACAGATGATGATAGGTTGCGCGGATGGTTTCGTAGGGCTCGCCCCGTTCGCCGGAGAACGCCGCCAGCACGCGACCTCCCGAACCCAGCAGCAGCGGCAGCACATCGCCTTCCCTGATGGTGTAGCGGATCGGATGCTTGGACTCGACGCGGTAGAGGCACGTGCGGACATCGCCCGAGCGGACGTAGAAGGCGACACTTTCCCAGCTCTGCTCGGCCAGGTCGCGCATGATCGGCAGCAGGATGTCGACCGCCGCTACCGAACGCTGGTAGATCGCACCGAGCCGGAAGGTGGCTGGGCCGACACGGTAACGGCCATCGTCGAGACGCTCCAGCAACTGGCCGCGCAGCAGCGAGCCCGCCAGCCTCAGGATCGTGCTCTTGTAGAGACCGGTGCGGGCTGCGATTTCGGCCAGGCTGAGCGACTTGTCAACCGAGGCGAAGGCGTCGAGAATGGCGATGGCGCGATCGAGCGCGGCAACGCCGTCCGCTGGTGCGGATCTGGACCGTATGTCATTCATCGGCTTGACGATTTCGTTTCGGTTCCCGGTTCGGACGAAGACCCCAACCGAGTAAACTATGCCGGATGCCATGCATTCTGTCTAGTAGAATGCTGTTCCTGTTGACAGAACGCGGTAACATCTGCTTGAACTTGATCGCGGTCTGAATTCAGGCCACGTTTCTGGCAGGCACCGGAGGAGGTGTCGCGATTTGGAGGAATCCCATGCTGAACAGACGCAAATTCCTAACGAGCACCGCCGCGGCAGGCGCCGCCGGTTTCGCCGCACTGCACTTCACACCCGCTTTCGCGCAGGACGCACCGCAGATCCAGATCTTCGTGCCGGCGGCGCCCGGTGGTGGCTGGGACCAGACGGCGCGCACCATCGATCAGGTGCTGCGTTCTGAAAAGCTGATTTCCGGCTCGCAGATCACCAATGTCGGCGGCGCCGGCGGCACGGTCGGCCTGCCGCAGTTCGTCAACCAGTGGAACGGCAAGGGCAATTCGCTGATGGTGGCCGGCATGGTCATGGTCGGTGCCATCATCGCCAATAAGTCGGCCAACAACCTCACCGAGGTGACGCCGATCGCGCGCCTGACCGGCGAATTCGAAGCGCTGGTGGTGCCGGCCGCCTCGCCGTTCAAGACGGCCGCCGATTTCGTCGCCGCGCTGAAGGCGGATCCGACCAAGGTGCCGGTGGCCGGCGGTTCCGCCGGCGGCTCGGACCATATCCTGTTCGGCCTGATCGCCAAGACGGCCGGCGTGCCGGCGACCAACCTCTCCTACGTGCCGTTCGCCGGTGGTGGCGAGGCACTTTCGGCACTGCTCGGCAACCAGGTCGCGGCCGGCATTTCCGGCTATGGCGAGTTCGCCGAACAGGTCAAGGCGGGCGCGCTGCGACTGCTCGCGATCTCGGCCGACAAGCGCCAGGATGGCATCGACGCGCCGACGCTGAAGGAGGCCGGCATCGACGTCGAACTGTTCAACTGGCGCGGCGTCTTTGCACCGCCCGGTGTCTCCGACGCCGACAAGGCCGCCATGGTCACCCTGATCGAGACCATGGCCAAGAGCGATGCCTGGGCAACGGAGTGCAAGAACCGCAACTGGACGCAGATCCTGCTGACCGGTGACGACTACGCCAAGTTCCTCACCGAGGACACTGCCCGTATCGCTGCGATCCTCAAGGATCTCGGCCTCGCCTGATGCTTCCCAAGGGGGCGGCCCGCGCCGCCCCTTTTTGGAGGCTCCGCAACCGCATGGACATGCGATCCATCGCGGGTGAGACTGCGGTCAGGGCCGGCCGTGGGAGGCTGGCCATCTTGGGAGGACATTCATGAGCACCAGCGACCAGCAGGCGCAGCCGCGGCACCTTGCAATGCCTGAATTGTTGATCGGCATAGGGCTTCTCGCCTGCGCCGCGGCCGTGGCCTGGCAGACGCTGGCGATCCCAGTATCGCCGCTTTACTCCAAGGTCGGCCCGACTGTCTTTCCCTACCTCACCATGACGGGGATGTTGGTGCTTTCCCTGCTCCTCATCGTTGCCGCGCTGAGGGGCGGTTGGCAGCCGGAGGAGGAAAAGGAAACGCCGACCGACTGGAAGGCGATGGGCTTCGTGGCCGCCGGACTGGTCGCCAACCTGCTGCTGATCCATCCGCTGGGCTTCACCGCCGCCTCGGTGATCATGTTCGTTCTCATCTGCTACGGGTTCGGCAGCAAGCATCCGTTGCGCGATGCGCTGCTTGGACTGATCCTGGCGCTTGCGGCCTATTTCGGTTTCGCCAGGGCGCTTGGTGTCAACATCGGCGCCGGCTTCATCGAGAACCAGCTGAACGCGGTCATCAACGCGATCATCGGCATGGCGAGGGGCTGAAGCGATGGAAACCCTCAATCAGCTCGCACATGGATTTTCGGTCGCTTTCACGCCAGTCAACCTCATGTGGTGCCTGCTCGGCACGACATTGGGAACGGCGATCGGCGTGCTGCCCGGCCTCGGGCCCGCGCTGACCATCGCTTTGCTTTTGCCGATCACCTACCAGGTGGCGCCGGAAGCCTCCTTCATCCTGTTCGCCGGTATCTACTACGGCGCCATGTATGGCGGCTCGACGACGTCGATCCTGCTCAACACGCCGGGCGAAAGCGCCACCATCGTCACCGCGCTCGAAGGCAACCGCATGGCCCGTTCCGGCCGCGGCGGCGCGGCATTGGCGACGTCGGCGATCGGCTCCTTCGTTGCCGGCACCATCGGCACGCTGGGCGTCGCCTTCCTGGCGCCAATCGTGGTCAAGTTCGCGCTGGCTTTCGGCCCGGCCGAGTATTTCTCGCTGATGGTGTTGGCCTTTATCACGGTTTCGGCGGTGCTCGGTTCGTCGTCGGTGCGGGGGCTCACCAGCCTGTTCGCCGGCTTCGTCATCGGCATGATCGGCGTCGACCTGCAGACGGGCCAGCCGCGCTTCACCTTCGGCATGGGCGAACTGCTCGACGGTGTCGACGTCATCATCGTCGCGGTCGGCCTGTTCGCGGTCGGCGAGACGCTCTACATGGCCTCGCGCCGCTACGCGGGCAAGGACGAGATCGTGCCGCTGAAAGGCTCGCTCTACATGACCGCGGCCGAATGGGGACGCTCGTGGAAGGCGTGGCTGCGCGGTGCGGCGATCGGCTTTCCGATCGGCGCCATGCCGGCCGGCGGCGCCGAAATCCCGACCTTCCTGTCCTACGCCATCGAGAAGAAGCTGTCGAAACACAAGGAGGAGTTCGGCACGGTCGGCGCCATCGAAGGCGTTGCCGGTCCGGAAGCCGCCAACAATGCCTCGGCCGCCGGCGTGCTGGTGCCGATGCTAACGCTCGGCCTGCCGACCTCGGCGACGGCGGCGATCATGCTGTCGGCCTTCCAAAGTTACGGCATCAATCCAGGGCCGCTGCTTTTGACGACGCAGGCCAACCTCGTCTGGGGCCTGATCGCCAGCCTGTTCATCGCCAACGTCATCCTGGTCATCCTCAATTTGCCGCTGATCGGGCTCTGGGTGCGGCTGTTGAAAATCCCGGCACCGCAGCTTTATGCCGGCATCCTGGTCTTCGCCACCGTTGGCACCTACGGTATCTCGCAGTCGCCGATCGACCTCGTCATCCTCTATCTGCTGGGTGCCGCCGGTTTCCTGATGCGGCGCTTCGATTTCCCGACCGCGCCTGTGATCATCGGCATGATCCTCGGGCCACTCGCCGAGACGCAGTTCCGTCGGGCGATGACCATCTCGAACGGCGACTGGTCGGTGTTCTACACGCACAAGCTGTCGCTGACGCTGCTGACGCTGGCCTTCATCGGCCTGGCGGGGCCGCATATCTGGGCCTTTATCGAGCATCGCCGGCGGCGCGGGCCGGAGCATGTGCCTGGCGATGCCTGACCTGTCTGGAGCATCATGACCGACCTGCTTTCCGGCATCCGCGTGCTCGACCTGACCAATGTGCTGGCCGGCCCGTACTGCGCCTACCAGCTGGCACTGCTCGGCGCCGACGTGATCAAGGTGGAGGCGCCGCGGGGCGGCGACCTGGCACGCCAGCTCGGTGCGTCGCCCGCGCTCAACCAGGCCGGCATGGGCGCCTCGTTTCTGGCGCAGAACGCCGGCAAACGATCGGTGGTGCTCGATCTCAAGAAAGACGCCGATCGCGAGCGTTTCCTCGATCTGGTCGCCTCCGCCGACGCGCTGGTCGAGAATTTCAGGCCTGGCGTCATGGATCGGCTGGGCCTCGGCTATGAGAGGTTGAAAGAGGTCCGCCCCGGCCTCGTCTATTGCGCGATATCGGGGTTTGGCCAGACCGGGCCGATGCGCGACAATCCGGCCTATGACCAGATCATCCAGGGTCTCTCGGGCATCATGAGCATCACCGGCACGCCGGAGACGGCGCCGCTGCGCGTCGGCTACCCGGTCGCCGATACGCTGGGCGGGTTGGTCGGGGCGTTTGCGATCGCCGCCGCGCTGGTGAAGCAGAAATTGTCCGGCGAGGGGGCCTTCCTCGATGTGTCGATGCTCGAATGCACGCTCTCGGCACTCGGCTGGCCGGTGTCCAACTATCTGACGGCTGATGTCGAGCCGCAGCCGATGGGCAATGAGAATATGACGGCCGCCCCCTCCGGGGCGTTTCGCACCGGGGACGGCCTGCTCAACATAGCCGCCAACAAGCAGGAGCAGTTCGTCACGCTGTGCCAGTTGATCGGGCTGCCGGAGCTGGCGTCGGATCCACGCTTTGCCGAGCGCGAGACGCGCAAGCAGAACCGCGCTGCGCTGAAGGGATTGATCGAGGAGGCCCTGGCGGGCGCCTCGGCGACGGAATGGGAAGAGAAGCTGAACCGTTCAGGCGTGCCGGCAGGACGGGTGCTGACAATCCCGCAGGTGCTTGGCGAAGCGCAGGTGACAGAGCGCGACATGACCACGCGCTTCGACGGCCTGCCCGGCATGGACAAGCCGCTGACCGTCGTGCGCGGCGGCTTCATGGTCGACGGCGCGGCCCCCTTGCCGACCAGGGCGCCACCGGTGCTGGGCGAGCACATGGACGAGATTTTCGCCGACCTGCCGCCGCGCGCCAAGACAAGGGCGCGGGCATGAGCGGTCCGGAGAAAAAGACCGGCCGCGAGCGTGGCGAGGAGTGGTGGCAGACCGATATCATCGAGATGCGGCCAGGCGTGATCCGGCTGCGCGGCTATGAGATCCAGGACCTGATCGGCCGCATCAGCTTTCCGGCGATGATCTGGCTGATGCTGCGTGGCGAACTGCCAGACGAGGAGCAGGCGACGCTGCTCGGCATTGCGCTGGGCGCCGCCGTCGACCACGGCCCGCAGGCGCCTTCGATCGCTATTGCCCGCATGGCGGCAACCTGCGGCGTCGGTATCAACAGCGCCATGGCCTCGGCCATCAATGTGCTGGGCGACGTGCATGGCGGCGCCGGCGAACAGGCGCTTTCCTTCTATGGCGATATTGCTGCGGCACTGGATCAAGGCACGGCGCTTGCCGATGCCGTGGCGGCACGGCTCGACCGTTTCTTCGCTGAGGAAGAGGGCTATCTGCCGGGCTTCGGCCATCGCTTCCATCCGGTCGATCCGCGCGCGCCGCGCCTTATCGAAGTGACCCGCGATTTTGCCGCGCGCGGCATCGTCGGCGGGCGCTTCGCCGACATCGCCGAAGCGATCGAGGCCGAGCTTGCACAGCGCAAGGGCAAAACCATCCCGCTCAACATCGATGGCGCCACGGCGGTGATCTATGGCGAGCTCGGCTTCCCGCCGGCGCTGACGCGCGGCCTGTTCGTCCTGTCGCGCTCGGTCGGCATATTGGCGCATGCGTGGGAGCAATCGCAGCAGAGCGACCGCAACAAGGGGCCGCTGCCGCGCGAATGGCTGTGGGCCTATACCGGGATGCCTGTGCGGCCATTTCTCGGGCGCGACGAGGAAAGCAACTGAGGCGTCGCCTCAGAGTCCGCCGGCGGACTCAGGCTGAGAGAACTTCAAATCCCTAAGCAGCGTCGACAGATCCGGCTCGTCGATGAGCAGCGCCGCGTCTTCCGGCGCCAGCCATGCCCGCTGCCGGCTTTCGGCCTCCTGCCAGTTCGCCAGTTCCTCAGTCACCTCCAGCAGGTAGACAATGACGTCGACACGGATGAAGCCGTTCTCCAGCCTTTTCCAGTAGGAATAGGTGCCGGCCGGGTCTTTCAATGTCTTGCCGAGAACGCCGGCTTCTTCCTGTGCCTCGATCATGGCTGCCTTGCGCCCGCTCTTGCCCTTCATCGGCCAGCCCTTGGGCACGATGAAGCGCCTGGTCGTGCGCGACGTCACCAGCATCACCTCGATATCGCCATCCGCGCCCAGCCGAAAGGGAATGGCCGCGACCTGGCGGATCCGTTCACCGTTCTTTGCCTTGCGTACCGCTTTCTTCTTGATCGTCGCCATTTGCCCAAAAACCGGTCGAGACAGCATCTCCGTTGCGCGCGAGAGCTGCCGTCGTGCAAACCCCAAACCCGCCCTCGATGCAATGTGACATTTCCGGCAGGTAAGTCGGCTAAATAAATCGAAAATGCCGGCTTGTCAGCGGCAACCCGTCAGAATTGCGTTGCCCAGCACCTGGCAAGGCGGCTTGACGACCGGAACCTGCGGTCGAGGCTGCGGCACGATTTGACGATCCTGGGCGCGATATTGCTGCTGCTGTTGCTGGAATTGCTGCCGCTGCAGCCTGTTCTGCAAGGCCTGCAAGTCGTTCTGCTGGATCAGAATATTACGGTTTGTTGGAGTAACGGCTTGCGCCAAGGCATACGGGGCTGCAACCGGCAGCATCGCTGTCGCCAGCATGGCCGACATGAAGACCGTCGATAGACGAAGCTGCGGCATCGATCCGCTCCCGCGTGAAAAGCCTGCCATTTATATAGGGCATTTGACCGGCGGTGCCATGGTCATCTCGCTCAACGGCTTCGGCGGCGCGCTGGCCAGGACGGCGGAGCTGTCGGCCGACTGAGCGACTTCTACGAAACGCTGAGCAGGCGCGCCTGCTCAGTCGACCTCGCGCAGGCGGTATCCCACGCCGGTCTCGGTGGTGATGTAGCGCGGCTGGTCCGGCGTCTTCTCGATCTTCTGCCTGAGCTGGCGAACATAGACCCTGAGATATTGTACGTCGGTGGAATCGCCCCAGACCTGCTTGAGCAGGAAATGGTGAGTCAGCACCTTGCCGGCATGCTGCACAAGGATGCGCAATATGTCGTATTCCTTGGGCGAGAGTTTTACCTCCTTGCCTTCCACCTTGACGATGCGCTTGACCAGGTCGACCATGAGGTCGCCGGTGTGGAACACCGGTCTCTCGCCCTGCTGCTGGAACTTGTGGCGCAATGCCACGCGGATGCGCGCGACGAGCTCGTTCATGCCGAACGGCTTGGTGACATAGTCGTCGGCGCCGAGCTCGAGCGCCTGGACGATGCCTACCTCGTCGGTACGGCTGGACAGGATGACCACGGGAATGTCGAGGCCATCGTCACGCCATTTGCCAAGCAGTTCGTGGCCGCTCATGCCGGGCAGGCCGAGATCGAGCAGGATCAGGTCCGGCTTCTCCGTCTCCACAAGCTCTATCGCCGCCTTCGCGTTCGGCGCCTCCGAGACCGCATAGCCCTGGCTGCCGAGGCCAACGCGAAGCAGTTTGCGGATCGGCGGTTCGTCGTCGACGACCAATATGGTGACGTTCTGATGCGTCATGCTACATCACCGACAGTCTGGTCGTCCGCTTTGGGCTCGTTCACATCAGGCAGCTCCGTCGGCACCGGCATGCGAATGGTGAAGATCGCGCCTGGGCGATCGGTCCGGTTTGCCGCCGTGATCGTGCCGCCCATCCCTTCGATGAAACCACGGCAGATCGACAGGCCAAGGCCGGTGCCGGCGCGCACTTGGTCGCGCTTGCGCACCCGGTAGAAGGTATCGAAAATCCGCTCCAGATCGGCAGGTGGAATGCCCGGACCCTCGTCCATGATCTGCAGGATGACGGAGCCATTGTCGACCCAGCCCTGCAGCCGGATGGTCGAGCCGGGCGGCGCATATTTCGCGGCGTTGTCGAGGAGATTGAACAGCGCCTGCTCGAACAGGACGGGGTCGAGCCGCAGCATCGGCAGATCGGACGGGATGTCGATCTCGGTCTTGTGCTCCTCAATGATCTTGCGCGCCCGCCGCAAGGCCGAACCGACGATGTCGCCGACAAAGTGGAAGGCGAAGTTCGGCTCCATCGCGCCGGATTCGATCTTGGTCATGTCGAGCAGATTGGCGATGAAGCGGTTCAGCCGCTCCGATTCATCGAGCACGGTCGACAGCAGTTCGGCCCGGTCTTTCTCGGGCAGCGCCGGCGCGAATTCCCTCAGCGTGCCGGCAGCGCCCATGATGGCGGCGAGCGGCGTTTTCAGGTCATGCGAGATAGAGGTCAGCAGCGCCGAGCGCAAACGGTCGGCCTCGGCTGCGAGCTTGGCGCGGTCGACGTCGGCGACGAGCTGGATGCGCTCGATGGCGACCGCCGCCTGGTCGGCGAGCGCGTCGAGCAGACGCTGCTGCTCGGGCGTCAGCAACGGCCCCTGCTTGTCGTTGTCGAGGCCTACGACGCCGACAGCCGTGCGTCCCGTGCGCAGGGGAAGGTAAAGGCGTTTTGCGCCGGGCAGCGTGTCGGCGCCGCGCCCGGCGGCGCGGTCGTGCTCCCAGGCCCAACGGGCGGCCGCGATGTCGGCCTCGGCCAGCGTGTCGTCGGGCGGATAGCCGGCCTTGACGGTGATCGTGCCGTTCTCTGGCAGAAGCAGCACGACCCGCAGCTTCAGCATCGAGGCGATCTGGAAGGCGGTGGCCCACAGGACGTCGTCGAGCGTGCCGGCGCCGGCGAGCTTCTTTGAAAAGAGATAGATGTCTTCCGTGGCCCGTGCGCGGGAACGGGCGGCGACCGCCTGGCGCTGCACGCGCGCCGTCAAATTGCTGGCGATGACGGCGACAACGAGGAAGACGGCAAGCGCAACAATGCTTTCCGGGTCCCTGATCGTGAGCGTGTAGCGCGGCTCCAGGAAAAAGAAGTTGAAGGCAAGGGCGCTGACGAAACAGGCGTACAGCGCCGGCCAGAATCCGCCGGTCACCGCCGACGTCAGCACCGCTATGAGAAAGATGATCGCGAGATTGCGGACGTCGAGAAACTGGTCGAGAACCGCGCTAAAGGCGAGCGAGCCCGCGACATAGGCCGTGGCAAACAGATAGGGCCAGACCTGGAACGGCCTCTGCTCGGTCGCCGCCCTGACGTTCCTCGACGTCGCTTCGGTGCCCCGCTCGGTTCCCGAAATGACATGGACGCTGATGTCGCCGGCATTGCGGATAAGATCGTAAGTGAGCGAGCCTTCGATCAGTTCGCGCCAGCGCGATCGGGTCGGCCTGCCGATCACGATATGGGTGAAATTGTTCGCCGTCGCATGGCGGACGATGTCCTGCGCGATGTTCTGACCCGGAATCGTCGTCACCTCGGCGCCGAGCTGCTCGGCAAGGCGCAGCAGCGTCGCCAGCCGATCCTTGTCCTCTTCGGACATGACGGCCGAACGAGGGGTGTCGACATGGAGCGCCGTCCAGGGGGCGCGGAGCCGGTCGGCCAACCTGCGCGCATAGCGGACGCGGGCCGCCCCGCCGGGACGCGCGTCGACGCAGACGAGCACCCTTTCGCCAGCCGCCCACGGTCCCGGAATGGCGTGCGCCTGCATGTGGTTGAGCAACTGCTCGTCGACGCGCTGGGCCGTGCGCCGCAGCGCAAGTTCCCTGAGCGCCGTCAGATTGCCCGGCGAGAAATAATTCTCGATGGCACGCTGGGCGGTGTTGGGGAAATAGACCTTGCCTTCCTTCAGCCGCTGGATCAGGTCGTCGGGGGTGAGGTCGATGATCTCGATGTCGTCGGCCTGGTCGATGATGGAGTCGGGGACCGTCTCGCGCACCCTGACATGGGTGATCTGCGCCACGACATCGTTCAGGCTCTCGACATGCTGGATGTTGAGCGTCGTGTAGACGTCGATGCCGTTCGCCAGGATTTCCTGGACGTCGAGATAGCGCTTGGGGTGGCGGCTACCCGGTGCATTAGTGTGGGCGAGTTCATCGACGAGAACCAGCTTGGGACGGCGGGCAAGGATGGCATCGATGTCCATCTCGTCCAACATGCGCCCCTTGTAGTCGACCTTCTGGCGCGGGATGACCTCGTAGCCTGCCACCAGTGCCAAGGTTTCCTTGCGGCCGTGCGTCTCGACGACGCCGATCACCACGTCCATGCCGTCGGCCAGCCTGGCGCGGCCCGCCATCAACATCTCGTAGGTCTTGCCGACGCCAGGTGCGGCGCCGAGGAATATCCTCAGGCGGCCGCGCTCCTCCCGCTCCGCATGCTCGAGCAGCGCGTCCGGAGAGGGTCTGTTATCGTTGCTTCTGTCCTCTGGCATTTGATCCCAGAGCGGTTCAACGTTTCACGGAAACGCAGAACCGCTCCATCTCTTTGTTTTCACGCAATTCCGGACGGAAAACCGCTGCACACTTTTCCTGGAATTGCTCTAGATATGGACGGCGCGGGGGACGCTGTCGATCCCCGGCCGGTGCCGTTCACTGCTTCGTTGACGCGTCTAGCGCAAGGTTGAGGGCCAGCACGTTGACCACGGGCTCGCCCATGAAGCCGAGCTCACGGGCCTCGACATGGCTGTCGACAAGCGCCTTGATCCTGGCTTCATCGACGCCCCTGGCCTTGGCCACCCTGGGAACCTGGAAGTAGGCCGCTTCCGGGCTGATATGCGGGTCGAGGCCGCTGCCGGAGGTCGTCACCAGATCCATCGGAACCGGCTGGTTCGGGTTCTCCGCTTTCAGCTTCTCGGCGTCGCCCTTGATGCGGTCGATCAGCTTCTGGTTGGTCGGGCCGAGATTCGAGCCGCTGGAGGAGGTGGCGTTGTAGCCATCGCCGGCGGCCGACGGGCGGCCGTGGAAATAGTGGTCGCTGGCGAAGGCCTGGCCGATCAGCCCGGAACCGACGACCTTGCCGTCCTTCTCGATCAGGCTGCCATTGGCCTGGCGCGGAAACAGCGCCTGGGCAATGCCGGTCATGCCGATCGGATAGATGAGGCCGGTCAGCATGGTGAAGAAAACGATCATGATGATCGCGGGTCTGATTTGCGTGAGCATGGACGTGGTTCCTTAGGCGAGGCCAATGGCGGTGATGATCATGTCGATCGCCTTGATGCCGACGAACGGAACGATGATGCCGCCGAGGCCGTAGACGAGCAGGTTGCGGCTGAGCAGGGCGCCGGCGCCGATGGCGCGGTATTTGACGCCCTTCAGCGACAGCGGGATCAGCGCGATGATGATCAGCGCGTTGAAGATGATGGCTGAGAGGATGGCGCTTTGCGGCGTCGCCAGATGCATGATGTTGAGCGCCTGCAGCGGCCCGGTGGTCTGCCCCGGCGCGATGTAGAAGACGGCGAACATTGCCGGGATGATGGCGAAGTACTTGGCAACGTCGTTGGCGATCGAGAAGGTCGTCAGCGAACCACGCGTCATCAGCAGCGCCTTGCCGATCTCGACGATCTCGATCAGCTTGGTCGGGTCGCTGTCGAGGTCGACCATGTTGCCAGCTTCGCGCGCGGCGACCGTGCCGGTGTTCATGGCGACGCCGACATCGGCCTGGGCGAGCGCCGGTGCGTCGTTGGTGCCGTCACCGCACATGGCGACCAGCTTGCCCTTGGCCTGTTCGTCGCGGATCAGCTTCAGCTTGTCCTCGGGCGTTGCCTGGGCAAGAAAGTCGTCGACGCCGGCTTCCGCCGCGATCGCCGCCGCCGTCATCGGATTGTCGCCGGTGATCATAACGGTGCGAATGCCCATCTTGCGCAGTTCGGCAAAGCGCTCCCTGATGCCGCCCTTGACGATGTCCTTGAGGTGGACGACGCCAAGCAGGCGGCCGTCGCGCTCGACCGCCAGCGGCGTGCCGCCGGATTTGGCGATCTCGTCGGCGATCGCCTGCAGGTCGCGGACGGCGTCGCTGCCGGGCCGCGTGCCACTGCTGGCCAGCGTCGACTGACTGACGTGGGCGAGTACGGAATCGACCGCGCCCTTGCGGATCGACGAGCCGTCGATATCGACACCGCTCATGCGGGTCTGCGCGGTGAAAGGCACGAAAATGGCATGCAATGTCGCCATGTCGCGGGCACGGATGGCGTATTTCTCCTTGGCCAGCACGACGATCGAACGGCCTTCCGGCGTTTCGTCGGCAAGCGAGGCGAGCTGCGCTGCATCGGCCAGCTCCTGCTCGGTGACGCCCTTGACCGGGCGGAACTCGGTGGCCTGGCGGTTGCCGAGCGTGATGGTGCCGGTCTTGTCGAGCAGCAGCGTATCGACGTCGCCCGCCGCCTCGACGGCACGGCCCGACATGGCGAGCACATTGAAGCGCACCAGGCGGTCCATGCCGGCGATGCCGATGGCCGACAGCAGCGCGCCGATGGTGGTCGGAATCAGGGTGACGAACAGGGCGACGAGGACGGTCACCGAGATGTAGCCGCCCGAATAGGAGGCGAAGCTCGGGATCGTCGCGGTGGCCAGCACGAAGATCAGCGTCATGCCGACGAGCAGGATGTTGAGCGCGATCTCGTTGGGCGTCTTCTGGCGCGCGGCACCCTCGACCAGCGAGATCATGCGGTCGAGGAAGGTGTGGCCGGAAGCGGCGGTGATGCGCACGCGGATCCAGTCGGACAGCACCTGCGTGCCGCCGGTTACTGCCGAACGGTCACCGCCGGACTCGCGGATGACCGGCGCCGACTCGCCGGTGATCGCGGCCTCATTGACGGAGGCGACGCCTTCGACCACCTCGCCGTCGGACGGGATGATGTCGCCGGCCTCGACCAGCACGATGTCGCCGACCTTCAGGCTGGTGCCGGGCACCAGCTTGAACTTGCTGCGATCTTCGCCGTTCAAAAGCTTGGCCTGGGTCTCGGTGCGCGCCTTGCGCAGCGAGTCGGCCTGCGCCTTGCCGCGGCCCTCGGCGACGGCTTCGGCGAAGTTGGCGAACAGCACGGTGAACCACAGCCAGATGATGATCTGCAGCGTGAAGCCGAAGTCGCCGCCGCCGGTCACCAGGTCCCTGAGGAAGAGAACCGACGTGAGCAGTGACACGATGGCGACGACAAACATCACCGGGTTCTTGATCAGGGTACGCGGGTTCAGTTTTTTGAAGGCTCCGCCTATTGCGGGCCACAGGATGCGGGCATCCATGATGCTCGCGGATTTGGACTGGCTCATTTGGTGGCTCCAGTATCGATGTTGTTGGCAGGCACCGATCGATCGGATGCCGAAGGAAGATGCGGCGGCCCGTAGACCAGCAACCAGACGACGATCATGACTGCCGCAATGCCGAAGAAGGTGGACAAGGTCGGGAAGGCTGGGGGAGTTGCCTCCCCCTCATTCTCGGCCCGGGGCCGAGCCTTGCGACGCATGATGTTGAACCAGGACATGATTTTTATCCAAGGTGGGCCCGTCAGAATGTCTGCCCGTGGATCATCGCCAGATGCTCGACGATCGGTCCGATCGCCAGCGCCGGGAAGAAGGTGAGGCCGACGACGATCAGGATGACGCCGACCAGCAGGCCGACGAACAGCGGACCGTCGGTCGGGAAGGTGCCGGCCGAGGCCGGGACCGATTTCTTCGCCACCAGCGAGCCGGCAATGGCGAGGGCCGGGATGATGACCAGGAAGCGGCCCATCAGCATGCCGATGCCGAGCGTGATGTTGTACCAGGGCGTGTTGCCGCTGAGGCCGCCAAAGGCCGAGCCGTTGTTGGCCGCGGCCGAAGTATACGCATAGAGCACCTCGGAGAAGCCATGCGGGCCGCCATTGGCCATCGAGGCGACGCCGGTGGGCAAGACGACCGCTATTGCCGTGAAGATCAGCATCGCCACCGGCAGGCACAGGATGGCCAGCATCGCCATCTTGACCTCCTTGGCCTCGATCTTCTTGCCGAGATATTCAGGCGTACGGCCGACCATCAGGCCGGCAACGAAGACCGCGACGACGATGAACATCAGGATGCCGTAGAAGCCGGCGCCGACGCCGCCGACGATGACCTCGCCGAGCTGCATGTTGACGATCGGGATCAGGCCGCCAATGGCGGTGAAGCTGTCATGCATGGCGTTGACGGCGCCGCAGGACGCGGCCGTGGTGATGACCGCAAACAGCGCCGAAAGTGCGATGCCGAAGCGGGTCTCCTTGCCTTCCATGTTGCCGCCGTCGATGCCCAGCGCATGGACGAGCGGATTGCCTGATGCTTCGGCCCAGTAGCAGACGGCGACGCCGGCGACGAACAGCACGCCCATCGCGGCCAGGATCGCCCAGCCCTGGCGCTGGTTGCCGACCATGCGGCCGAAGACGTTGGTGAGTGCAGCGCCGAGGGCAAAGATCGTCACCATCTGGATCAGGTTGGAGATTGCGTCGGGGTTTTCGAACGGATGGGCTGCGTTGGCGTTGAAGAAGCCGCCGCCATTGGTGCCGAGCATCTTGATGGCGACCTGCGAGGCGACAGGGCCGAGTGCGAGTGTCTGCTTCGCGCCCTCGAGCGTGGTGGCATCGACGTATGGGCCGAGCGTCTGCGGCATGCCGAGCCAGACATAGACGAGGGTCAGCACGATGCAGAGCGGCAGAAGGATGTAGAGGGTGCAGCGGGTCATATCGACCCAGAAATTGCCGATCGATTTCACCGAGGCGCGGGCGAAGCCGCGGATCAGTGCGACCGCAATCGCAATGCCGACCGCAGCCGACATGAAGTTCTGCACGGTGAAGCCGGCCATCTGCACGAGATAGGACATCGTGCTTTCGCCACCGTAATTCTGCCAGTTGGTGTTGGTCGGGAAGCTGACGGCGGTGTTGAAGGCAAGGTTGGGTTCGACGGCGGTCATGCCGGCCGGATTGTAGGGCAAAACCCCTTGCAGGCGCTGCAGGGCATACAGCACCAGGAAACTTGCCAGGCTGAAGAACATGATACCGGCCGCATATGTGGTCCAGTGCTGCTCTTCGCGTTCGTTGGTTCCCGCGATGCGATAAAGACCCCGTTCGACAGGGCCAAGAATGGGCGAGAGAAATGTGCGATCACCGTTGAAGACGCGGTACATGTAGCCGCCGAGCGGCTTCACCAGCAAAACGACGATCGCGCAGTAGAGAAGGATCTGTGTCCATCCGAGGAGAGTCATGAGAGTAGCTTTCCGTGCCTGGCGCCAGTTGCTTCAGAAGCGTTCTGGGCGAACGAGGGCGTATGTCAGGTAGACGAGGAGGAACAAGGTCACACCGCCACCAAGGATATAGTCGAGAAGCATGTTGCGATCCTTCCGCTCAGAGATTGTCGCAGGCTTTGATGTAGGCGAAGGAAAGGACGAAAAACAAAACGCCGATCCCGACAACGATGATATCCATTGCATTTTCCTTGCTTACGCCTTGTGCTTGTGATTGCAGCCGGCAACGTCGAAATCCACGGGGAACGGCACGCGTATCTTGATTGGCGACGACCTCCGGAGCTTCAGCTCGCGATGGAATATGGACCCGATCGCCATAAAGGTTCGAGACGGGGCGGGGAGGAAAGAAATAGGAATCCTATAAAGGTTTTTGCGCGCCCTGAGTTCAGGGCTGGCTTCGAAGGCGCCGCGCTCCGTTTCGCGACGTCGTCGCTTGGATAGACGTTCGATCATGTCTGTCAGCCATGAAATGATCGGAGCTGCAGCGTGACAGGTCGGCTCTAACTATCCTATTTTGCGACGAAGCGGCGACCGAGCATCCTGTCGGCGCATCGGGACCAGACGAAGGAAGACAGATGCTCGACATCGCACCATCGCAACAGGCTGCCACCTGGCTCGGCTCCTTCGGCAGGGCACTCGAAGCGGGCGATGTCGACGCCGCGACCAACCTTTTCGTCGAGGATTGCTACTGGCGCGATCTGCTGACCTTCACCTGGAACATCAAGACCATGGAGGGCCAGGCGGCTATCCGCGAGATGCTGGAGGCGACGCTAGCGACCGCGAAGCCGTCTCACTGGCACCTGTCCGGCGAAGCGAGCGCGGACGAGGGCATTGTCGAGGCCTGGTTCACCTTCGAAACAGCCGTGGCACGCGGCGAGGGCATTGTGCGCCTGCAGGACGGCCGCTGCCGGACGCTGTTCACTGCGATGAGCGAATTGAAGGGCTTCGAGGAGCAGAAGGGTCCGGCGCGGCCGCTCGGCATCCGCCACAAGGCCGATCCTGATCGCGAGACCTGGGCGGAGGCGCGGGCGCGCGAGGCGCGTGACGTAGGCGTACGCGAGCAGCCCTATTGCCTGGTCATCGGCGGCGGCCAGGGCGGCATCATGCTAGGCGCCCGGCTGAGGCAGCTTGGCGTGCCCTCCCTCATCATCGAGAAGAACGCTCGGCCAGGCGATTCCTGGCGCAACCGCTACCGCTCGCTCGTGCTGCACGATCCGGTCTGGTACGATCACCTGCCCTACATTCCGTTTCCGGAAAACTGGCCGGTGTTCACGCCCAAGGACAAGATGGGCGACTGGCTGGAGATGTACACGCGGGTCATGGAGCTCAATTACTGGGTTGCCACGAAATGCGTCAGCGCCAGCTATGACGAGGCCAAGAAGGTCTGGACGGTCGTGGTCGATCGTGTCGGCCAGCGCATCACGCTGAAGCCAAAGCATATCGTCTTCGCCACCGGCGCCTACGGTCCGCCCCGGCAGATCGCGCTGCCGGGCGCCGAGACCTTCAAGGGCGAATTGCTGCATTCCAGCCAGTACTCCAGCGGCGAGAAATTCCGCGGCAAGAAGGTTGCGGTCATCGGCGCGGCAAGTTCGGGGCACGATGTCAGCGTCGACCTCTGGGAGAGCGGTGCCGAGGTGACAATGGTCCAGCGTTCGCCGACGACGGTGGTCAAATCCGACACGCTGATGGAGGTCGGCTTCGAGATTTTCTCCGAGAAGGCGCTGGCACGCGGCATCACCACCGACAAGGCCGATATGATCGTCGCCTCGACCCCATTCGCATTGGTGCCGAAAGGCCAGCGGGCGCTCTACGATGTCATCAGGGCGCGTGATGCTGCGTTCTACGACCGCTTGCGAGCCACGGGCTTCGCCATCGATTTCGGCGAGGACGAGACCGGGCTTCTGATGAAGGCCTATCGCACCGGTTCGGGCTTCTACATCGATGTCGGCGCCTGTGAGCTGATCATCAATGGCGAGATCGGCGTGCGCAGCGGTGTCGGGATCAAGTCGCTGACGCCGAGCGGCATTCTCTTCGAAGACGGCACCGAGCTTGCCGCCGACGCGATCATCTCCTGCACCGGCTACCAGTCGATGAATGAGAACGTGGCGGCGATCGTCTCGCGCGAGGTTGCCGACAAGGTCGGCCCGTGCTGGGGGCTGGGTTCGGGCGTGAAGGGCGATCCCGGACCGTGGCAGGGCGAGCTGCGCAACATGTGGAAACCGACGGCGCAGGACGCGCTGTGGTTCCACGGCGGCAATCTGGCGCTGTCGCGCTTTTATTCGAAATGTGTGGCGCTACAGATCAAGGCGCGGATGGAGGGGATTGCAACGCCGGTCTATGGGGCGCCGGGGCGCTGAAGATTTGCGATCTCCCCCACGAGGGCAGGGCTATCGCATATGGCTCAAAGCGCTGATCAGATAGTCGTCGTTCCAAGCGCATTTTTTGATGCGATGACTGATGGGAACCTTCGGCAGATCGGCGCTCTGGAGGATGTTTTTTGCGATCCGGTTGAGGATAGCGATGTTGGCGGGAGCATTGTCCTTTCGGGCGCGACTTAGATCTTCATCGAGGTGGACGTCGAGCATCCAGTGGAGGCCGTTTTCGATCTGCCAGTGGGATCTTGTGACCTCAAGCGCCTGCTGAGGACTAAAGAGGCTGGAGGCCATGAACAGGCGGATCGCCGGCCTGTCTTGGCCACGGCGCGAGGTGAGCCGAACAAAGGCGGCATGTCTCGGCATGAGAGGTTGATCGGCAGGAATGACCTCGGCCTGGCGCCACTCCTCACGGCCGTGGCTGAACTCAGCCTTTTGTGTGCTTTGCACAGGAGAGCGGGCGAACTGCTCTTCGGCCTTAAGTCGCCAATGACGGCGGTTGCCCTTCAGGGCCAGGATGTAGTTGGCGCCGCCATCGATGATGGCCTTGGCCATGCGCTGATGGCAGTGGAGAGCATCGGCGGTGACGATTTTGTCCGTCAGATCAATCAGTTCAACAACCTTCAGCGCTGCCTCGACCTCGTTCTCGCCAAGCCCCGGCGAAGACGCCGCCAGACACAATCGGGCCGTCGTCGCGAAAGCCGAGACCGTCAGTGGCGGACTGGCAGTCTGCCCCTTCTCGTGGGCCCGCCGCAGGGCTTTGCCGTCAAGCGCCACGACTTCGTCGCCGACCTCGGCAACGGCTCGGGCGAAGCCGGCGGCGAAGGTGGCGAAAGCCCGCTCGAAGGCTTGCTGGTCCATCAGTCGCAACAGCCGCGAAAACGTGTCGTGGCTAGGCGCGCTGTCGTAGTCGATCAGGCGTGAAAGCGCCGCTTTGCGGGTTTCGGCGAACAAGGCGAACTCGGTCGCCGTCGATGCTCCGCACAGGCTCGCAGCCACCATCATCACAATGATGTCGCCAAGCCGATGCGAGGCATTGCCGGCACGCGGATCGGGCAACGTCCCGAAACAACTCTCAAGACAGGAAATGGCAGTCGCTCCTTGGCTAAACTGCCATTCTCAAGAATCCTTCCCTGCCATCAATGCAACAGAAAATTTCCATATGCGATTCCCCTGCCCACGAGGGGGAGATTGGCTCATCACCGATGCCCGAAATGCCGGGCCGCGACCTCGACATGGGTGTGGCGAGCATGGGCCTCGAAACGTTCGGTCTCGCTGATGTCGCCGGCTGCCTCGTTCGGCCACCAGACACCGCCAATGACGATGCCATCCGAGACCAGCCGCTGATCGGCGACCAGCAAGGCGCTGACGGCGTCGACGAAGGTAAAGCGGCCCGCTTGCAGCCTGAGTACCGCGACGTCGCCGACGCCGCCGACCTTCAGCGTGCCGAGATCGGGCCTGGCGATCGCCTGCGCAGGCCGCTCGGTGGCGGCGCGCAGCACCTCCACCAGCGGCATGCCGAGCGCCAGCAATTTCGACATGCAGACCAGGATGTCGAAGGCGGGGCCGTCGACGCAGTAGAGATGCACGTCGCTGCTGATCACATCTGGCGCCAGCCCGTCCCTGAGCATGGCTCTCGCCACCTCGAAGTCGAACGAACCCATACCGTGGCCGATGTCGAAGATGACGCCGCGCTCGCGCGCCAGCCGCATGTCGGGGCGCACAGCACCCGAAGCGAAGACCGGCGCGTTGGGGAACGGCCGGAAGCAGTGGGTGAGGATGTCGCCCTTGCGCAGGCGCGGCAGCACTTCGGAGCGGCCGGGCGGCGGCTCGTCGATATGCGCCATCAGCGGCATGCCCGATTTGTCGGCGGCCTCGAGCGCGAGATCGACCGGCGCGATGCCGCTTGTGCCGCCGGCGTGGCGTCCGGAGCGCACCTTGACGCCGACCACTACGTCTGCGTGCTCGCGCACCGCCGCCACGACCTCGCGTGGCTCGCAGAGTCCCAGGTCGCTGCATTCGCCGACGGAGACGGTCTGCGAAAAGCCGAATATGCCGGCAAAGGAGATGTTGACGTAGGCGAGGATGCGGACTTTCGAGCGCTCGATGACATGTCGGCGAAAGCCCAGAAAGTTGCCGGCGCCGGCGCTGCCGGCATCGACGAAGGTGGTGGTGCCGCTCTTGGCGGCGAGACGGTCGGCGTCGACGCCGAGCGAGGTGCCGCCCCAATAGACATGGCTGTGCAGATCGATCAGGCCGGGCGTGACGATGCAATCCCTGGCATCGATGACTTGTCTGGCGTGCTCGGCATCGATGGCGGCGTCGATCGCGGCGATCCTGCCATCGGCGATGGCAAGATCGCGCTGCGCGTCGAGCCCGGAGACCGGATCGATGACGCGGCCGCCTTTTACCAGGAGATCGAATTGCATCGGCCAGCCTCCGTTGCGTTGCACTGTCAGGTCAGGCCGGTCGGTAGGCGACGGCTTCGACCTCGATCTTGATGTCGATCATCAGCCGCGATTCGACCGTGGTGCGGGCCGGCGGATCCTTCGGAAAATGCCGGGCATAGACCGCATTGAAAGCGCCGAAATCGCGCGCATCCTCAAGCCAGACCGTGGTCTTGACGACGTCGTCCATGGTGCAGCCGGCCAGCGCCAGTGCCGACCGGATGTTCGAAAGCACTTGCTCGGTCTGTTCGGTGATACCGCCCGTGACGACCACGCCATCGCTGCCGACCGGCACCTGGCCTGAGACATAGACGAAATCGCCGGCGCGCACGGCGGGCGAGAGCGGCACATGGGATGTTCCAAAACACTGCTTGGGCAAGAAAAACTCCTGTTCAGACATGGCAGTTGGTCGCGCCGTTGCCGACCCTCTACGCCGATCGGCGCAATCCTCATAGAGGCCCGGTTGGAAAGCAACATTTTCGAAATCCCATGTTGCTTTGCTGCAGGCGGCCCAGCATCTTGCGCCGCCGATTGCGATCGCCTTGGTGAATCAAGTCGGTGCGTGCAGACGCGTTTCCAGCCAGGAGAAAGAAAATGACTTTCGACAGGAACCCATTTCCGGCCGGCGACGCCGATCGGCACGCGCTGTGGGAGATGCTGGTGCGGCGCGACATCGACGCTTTTCTTGGCCAGGACTGGTCGATGGTCGAGGATGATTTCGTCGCCGAAAGCTTCTTCGGCATGCATGCGCATTTCCTCAGTGATGCCGACGCCTGGCGGCTGCAGTTCCCGACGCTTGCCGCCTATCGCGACGAATGGCTGCGCCAGGCCAAGGAGACCGCGGCTACAGCATTCGCCGAGCCGCTGCGCGAGGCGCTGTTTCGCGTCACCAACTTGCGCGACATCGATGTCGATGGCGACCGGGCCGTGCTGCACAAGAAGTTCAACGGCTCGGTCGCCAAGGCCGACGGCAGCGTCGAGAAACTGAAATGGCAGACCCTCTATTTCTGCACGAAGCTCAGCGGCCGCTGGAAGATAGCGGGCTTTGTCGGCTATATGCCGCATCCGCTGGGCAGCTAGCAGCGTCGCCGCCGATCAGGCCTACGATCCCTTGATGCTCTCGGCCAACTCATGCAGCACCTTGCGATCGGTGCCGTGCCGTTTGATGAGTGTCCGGGCCTGCTCCGGCGTGATGCCCGCCTCCTCGGCGAAATGCCGGACCTCATAGTCCTCGTCGCGGGTCATTTGCGAACGGTCGCGGTTGTCGGTCCTGGTCTTGTCATCGGCCATGACTGCGTCCCTCGTTTCAACCGAGAGCATAACGAGCAAGATTTCCAGGAGTTCCCAGGCGCTATCCAAGCAACGCTAGTGTCGGCCTTCGCCGACGAAGACATGCGCCTCCCTGGCGGCAGCAGCGAACGCCCGCCGCGCGGTGCCAACCGCCCGCCGCTGCTCCATCGCATCCATCATCGCTTTCAAGGCCGAGCGGTATTTCGGCCCGCGCTTTGCCTGCGGCCATTTGTCGACCAGCAGCGAGGCGGCCTGGACCGTGCCGGTGACCGTCAGGAGCCGTCCTCTTCGTTCACTTTCGATGATGATAGGAACGTCGAATTGTTCATCACGCATTGACGCCACTCCTCGATTCCAGCGAATCGAACGGCACAACGAGTTATTCGTTCCCGGTTGGAACTGCTTCTCTTCGCTTAACGCAATTCCGGACGGAAAACCGCTTCACACTTTTCCTGGAATTGCTCAGTGGCTTCGGTGATCGAACACCACCCCCATGGTCTTACCAATTGCCGCCATCACGATCAGTTCGACGAGATCGTCGTCGCTGTCCTCGCAGGCCGGGCTGATCCGGCGGATCGCCTCGATTGCCGCCCTGGTCGAAATGGTGTCGCCGGCGCGGAATTTTGAAAGCGCAGAAGAAACAAGTTCTTGCGCCGTCATGTCGATGACAGGCACGTTCAGCACGACGTTCATTGGCCTCCTCCTGCCATGAACCCTCCCGAAAAGGATGATACGCCGAACGGCAATTTCCGCCAGCGAAATGGTGGTCCGACCAGTTGGCAGGCACGTTGTCGGCTGGCCGAACAAGAGAGGAAGGCAGGCACAATTCTGCGTGTGATAGGGTCGAGCCGATACCCATCCAGGACCGCCATTCGAGATGAAACTGTTCTTCAGCCGCAATCCAAATCCTCGCCTCGCCGTCGCGGTGGCGCGCCACCTTGAAGTGAAGGTCGAGTTTGAATTCGCCGCACCCATGGCGCCCGGGCAGGCCGAGCGATTTCTGCCGCTCAACCCCAATCTTACCTTGCCCATATTGGCAGGTTCGAGAGACAGCCTCTGGGAGGCCGACGCCATTGCCTGCCGGATTTCGCGCGACGCGAATTCGGATTTCTGGCGCAGCGGCGATGACGAACCCGACATGATCCGCTGGCTGAGCTGGGGCAAGGAGAATTTCATGAGGGCTTGCGACACCGTGCATTTCGAGCGCGGCACCAAGCAGCGCTATGGGCTTGGCCCGATCGATCCGGAAAAGGTCGAGGAGGGGCTGGCAGAGTTCCGCAAGTCGGCTGCGATCCTCGAGGCGGAACTCTCCCGGCGGCAATGGCTGGTCGGAAATTCCGTTTCCTATGCCGATTTCCGCATGGCCACCTTCCTGCCCTTCAACGATGCCGCCGGATTGCCGCTCGATGATTATCCTTCCGTCCTCAGCTGGTATCGCCAGCTCGAAGACATCGACGCCTGGTGCGACCCCTTCAAGGGGCTGGATGCGCCGCCATTGGCGCCGGTCAAGCCAGCGTGAGGCAGTGCCGAAGAGGGCAAACCGGCCGGCATCTGGGGTTTGCTGCCCATCTCGGCTGATGGCGATCGCCCAGCTTGTGCGCAACACCGAGCGGCCGGCCATGGGCGCTCGACTGGCTGCCATGCGGTTGATAAGCCCGTCTGCGAAGGAGAGCCTTGAGTCGACATGACCGTTGCGATCGAGATGGGACACACGATTGCGGGCGCGCCGGCGGCCCTCGACCTTGAGGAACTGCTGGCAACCCGCCTGCTGGTGCAGGGCAATTCGGGCTCCGGCAAGTCGCATCTGTTGCGCCGGCTTTTGGAGCAGAGTGCGCCCTGGGTGCAGCAGACCATCATCGACCCGGAAGGCGACTTCGTGTCGCTGGGCGAGCGTTTCGGCCATCTGGTGATCGATGCCGAGGAGCATACCGAGCGCGGCCTGCAGAGCGCCGGCGAGCGCGCGCGCATCCATCGTGTCTCCACGGTGCTCAATCTCGAGGGGCTCGACGCCGAGAACCAGATGCGGCGCGCCGCCGCCTTCCTCGGCGGGCTGTTCGAGGTCGCCCGCGACCACTGGTACCCGATGCTGGTGGTCGTGGACGAGGCGCAGCTGTTCGCGCCGGCGGTCGCCGGCGAGGTTTCGGACGAGGCGCGCAAACTCTCGCTCGGCGCCATGACGAACCTGATGTGCCGCGGCCGCAAGCGCGGCCTGGCCGGCATCATCGCCACCCAGCGGCTGGCCAAACTCGCCAAGAACGTCGCGGCCGAGGCTTCCAATTTCCTGATGGGCCGGACTTTCCTCGATATCGACATGGCCCGCGCGGCCGATCTTCTGGGCATGGAGCGGCGCCAGGCGGAGGCGTTTCGCGACCTGGAGCGCGGGCAGTTCATGGCGCTCGGCCCGGCGCTGTCGCGGCGGCCGCTGGGCCTGCGCATCGGCCCGACCGATACAAGCCCTCGCAACGGCACGCCGCGCCTGATGCCGCTGCCGGAAGCGGTTCTTGAGGACGCCCGCGCGATCATCCTGGCCGCCCCGCCGCCCGAGCCTGTGCGGCCGCAGCGCCGGGCGGCGTCGCCGGATCTGCTCGACCAACTGATGGCGGCGAAGTCGGCGGCGCTGGACATCCGCCCCGAACCGGCGGAGCCGCCGATCAGCGCCGAGGATTTGGCGCAGCGCCGCGAGCGGGTGGACCGTGTCCTGCGCGCCGTGCTGGCCGAGCCCGATGCGGGCTTCCGCGTCATCGGCGTGCTCTATCAGGAGTTCGTTGTCCGCTGCCGCATCGAGGGCCTCGCATCGGTCGTGCCGGACTTGCCGGCGTTCCGCCGCATGCTGACGCGCGCCCGCGCCGGGCTCGGCTCGGATGTGGCGCAGGATGACGCGTGGCGGGACGTCTCGGTGCGCGCCTCGCTGCTGCCCGAAGATATGCAGGGCGTGTTCATGATGATCGCGCGTGCGGCGAAGGAGGGCTGGCCGTGCCCGAGCGACGCAGCGATCGCCCGCGCCTATGGCTCGCACTCGCTGCGCCGTGCCCGGCGCCTGCTGACCTATATCGAGGAGCAGGGCCTCATCGTCTGCCAGCTCGACGGTACCGGTCAGCGCACCGTCACGCTTGTCGAACTCGCCTGGGCAACGGCACCGGGCGACCCCAATGCCGAGGAGGCGGAGCAGGGGAGTTTGGCGCTGTGATCGATGACACGCGCTAAACCAGAAGTGTTTCGCCGATTGGCGCGAGGTCCTTTATGCTAACGCCGCGATGATTCGCAGAACGGTTTTGGCAGGAGAATGATCCGGTGCGGTTGAGATCTGTTCCGCTGGGTGTCGTCGCTCTCCTCAGCTTGCTTATCGTCGTCATCGCCATGACGGCGTCGGCCCGGTCTTTCGCCGCACGATCCGATGTCCCGGCATGGCTGCAGGCCCATGTCGGCGAAGGCGACGGGCAAATCTCACAAGTGGTGCTGGAGCGGGCACGCGCGCTTTACCTGAAGAAGGTGGGCCAGAGCGCCGTCAAAAACCCCTGCTACTTCGCCATGGACGCGACGCGCCCCGGCGATATGGGCAATGGCGTGCTGGGGCGCCGATACTACGTCATCTGCGAAGCCGAGCAGTCGTTTCGCGCGATTTCGTCGGGTCACGGCAGCGGCCGGAATTTGAAGGGCGTCGTGAACTTCGCGAACGGACGACGCTGCGCGAAAAACTTCGGCAATGCGTTGGATTCGTCACTGACGGCCGGCGGCGCCTACATGACCGGTGAGGCCAAAACCTCGTTCAAAGGCTATTACCGCGTCGGCGCGAAACAGGACACGGTGTTCCTGCGCACCTTCATACAGTTCGACGGCGAAGGCGAAGCCGCCAACGCCAGGCAGCGGGTGATCGGCGGGCATGCGGCGCAGGTGCTGAAGGGAATGTGCCTTCGCAAAAGCCCGAAAAGCTCCTACGCCGACCATGACGGCTACGTGCCGTTCGGCAAGCTGGTGGATTACGCCGGCGGCCGCAGCAATGGCTGCACCAGCTGGTCGCCGGCGGATGCACGGCAGATGATCGCGATGGTGAAGAACAACCCTACGACGCTCTACATCTATCCGGAATCACGCGACATCGCCGCCGTCGCGAAAGCAGGCGCCTATTGGAATGCGTCGTGCCTGAAGGAAATCGGCACGCCGAAATTCTGGCCGCGGAAAACGCTCGAGCCGATCATCGCCCAGTACAAAAAGGATCATCCGGCACCGCCGCCACAGCCGGTGCCGATCTGCAAGGGGCCGTGATTTTTTGCCGCTTGCCTGCCGGCATAGCCGACAGGCGGACGGCGCTGCCCTCCTGGTTCGAAATTGCAGTTGATGGCATCGTGTTCCGACGCACTGTCAAGTCGCGCGTGCTATGGAGACGGCAGCGCTAGAGCGGTTCAGCTTTTGATCGAATCGCCGACCCGCTCCAAGTATTTGTTTTTACGCAATTCCGGACGGAAAACCGCTACGCGTTTTTCCTGAAATAGCTCTAAGCGGAGCAGGAAAAAGATGACCCTGACCAATCGAGACATTGTCGAGTTGACGGCATGGCGCCGCAAGCTGCACCAGCATCCGGAAATCTCGAACGAGGAAGAGAAGACCGCGAGCGAGGTTGTCGACTTCCTCGCCGACACAGGGCCGGACAAGGTGCTGACCGGATTGGGTGGCCACGGTGTGGCGGCGGTGTATGAAAGCGGCAAGGCCGGACCGACGGTCTTGTTCCGGTCGGAGCTCGATGCGCTGCCGATTTACGAGCTTTCAGGCGTTTCTCATTCATCGCTGGTGCCGGGAAAGTCGCATATGTGCGGCCATGACGGACATACCGCGATCCTCGCCGCACTTGGCCGCCAGTTCGGGCGCGAAAGACCTGCCCGCGGCCGCGTCGTGCTGATGTTCCAGCCGGCGGAAGAAACCGGCAATGGCGCGGCCGGCGTCGTCGCCGATCCGCGCTTTTCCGAGATCGCGCCGGATTTCGCCTTCTCGCTGCACAATCTGCCCGGTGTGCCGTTGGGTGAGGTGCGTATCAAACCCGGCGTGGTCAACTGTGCTTCACGCGGCATGCGGATCGTGCTGGAGGGCAAGACCGCGCATTCGTCGATGCCCGAAACGGGCGTCTCGCCAATGCTGGCGGTGAGCCAGCTGATGCCGGCACTGCCCGCGCTCGGGCACGGAACCTTTGCCGACGACGACTTCAGCATGGTGACCGTCACCCATGCCCTGATGGGCGAAGCCGTGTTCGGCATTGCGCCGGGAAATGCAGAGGTGTGGGCGACGCTGCGCACTAGGCGCGACGAGCGCATGGCGGACCTGTGCGCCGCCGCGCAAGCGCTGGCCACGAGGATCGCGGGAGAGCATCGCCTTTCCGCCCGCTATGACTATCACGAGATCTTCGTTGCCAGCGTCAACGCGCCGGATGCCGTGGAACACCTGCAGCGCGCGCTCGACGAAGAAGGCGTGCCACGCACGGAGGAAGCCCTGCCGATGCGAGCCTCGGAAGATTTCGGCATCTTCGGCCACAAGGCCAAGTCGGCGATGTTCTTCCTCGGTGCCGGCGAGCGCTACCCGGCGCTGCACAATCCCGATTATGACTTTCCAGACGATTTGATCCCGATCGGATCCAGAATCTTCTTGCGCACGGCGCGCAACCTTCTGGGCTGACCCCTACGCCGGACGCTGGTGCTGCTAGCCGGGGAAGGCGAGGTGGGTTTCGGCAGACCTTGCCACCGGCAGGCTGCGGCCTTTCGACCACGCGCTGAAGTCCGTCTCCAGCTTCTGCCTCGTCTACCCCCCAGAGGCCATCCGCCAGCGCAAGGTGAGGGCGTTGCGGGATTGGCTGTTTTCGGAGATGGCGGTGGGAGCCCAGCGGAAAGCAGGGGCCGCGTCGAGGGCGAAAATGATCAGCTATGCGGATAGTGGACGGCGACTGAAAGTCAGGAACGCGCCACTGTCGGACTTTCCTGGACGCTGCCGCAACGGCCGTGTCCGACTCGCGAGCAGACATTCGCGCCGCAAGTCTGCACACGATGGCGACTCCGTCCGGACACAAATGTACGGGCGGCTCGGCGAAGTGGGGAGATGTTCGCGACACTTCGACGAATGGACCTCGGCCAGAACCTCCCGTCGAACTGCTCGCTAAAGGGTTCCGCTAATTCGAGGGCGTGAGGGTTTGCGCCTTATCGGATGATGCAAATTCCAGCGTGAACGGATTTCCCCCGATCCCTTGGGCCAAGGCGGGAGACAGTTCAACGGGTGTGCATCGATCCACCGCGTCCATTGCAGCAGCAACAAAGTGCTGACGAACTTCCTCATCGCCGGCGACATTAACGAATGTCGATTGTGGCGGACCAACTAACGATCCATCGCTCTTTAAACTGAAACTCAGCGTAACAGTGGACTTTTCAACACCGACCGGTGGTTTCCAGCATAACATGATGGCCGCTCCAACCTCGTCCATCGTCGTGAGAGGGTCCGCATTTGCCGCTAGCAGCATCAAGATCAGAGCCGAGGAGCAGAAAACAATTCGCCTGAGGCTTCCCATGGCATGCGCCGAGCCTAGCACGAGCAGGGCGGCCACCAAGCCAAACACCACGCTACAGGCTAGTTTCAGAAAATCAGGCGTTGCAAACATTAGGGGTCGTCCTCTTTGGTTGCCCACCCAAGTTTTCGGACCGACTTTCACTATCCGCCCG
Source organism: Mesorhizobium monacense (assembly GCF_056781675.1). Taxonomy (NCBI): domain Bacteria; kingdom Pseudomonadati; phylum Pseudomonadota; class Alphaproteobacteria; order Hyphomicrobiales; family Phyllobacteriaceae; genus Mesorhizobium; species Mesorhizobium monacense. The sequence goes on from NZ_CM165567.1 coordinate 284,754, forward strand.
TCGCAGTATGCTCATGGCAGCTTATTCCCGGATGTCGTGAAGGGTTCTACTTCTGAACGATACGTGGGGATTGTGACAATAACTCGTTGCCGCTGCAATACAAGTTGCTGCTTTCATGTCACTCATCCTCCTTCGTGAGACAACCTTGACGGATCGCCCAGGCTGGTGGCGATGGTTCGCCGGAATGACGTTATTCGCCAGTCGGACCTGAATGCCGACAGTCGCGGCAGTTGTCCCCCCTTCGAGTCGGGCGGGCAGTTCAAACACGACGCTTTCTTGTCAAAACGGCGTGTGTCAATGACAGTTCCCCGCCATTCAAGACCTTCCGGATGCGCCAGGTGAATGACCTGCTTGGGTCAGAACCAGCCACTCACGCCAGCCCCCTACCGCTCCTCCACAATCCGCAAATACGCCGCCGTCACGAACAGCACGATCAGCCCGAACAGTATCCGCCTTGCCCCCTCCGGCATCTGCAGGATGGTCAGCAGGGTCGTCAGCACGGTCAGGATCAGCGCGCCGATGATGGTGCCGGTGTAGCCGCCGCGGCCGCCGAAGATCGAGGTGCCGCCGATCACGGCGGCCGCCACCGAAGGCAGCACCAGCGGTTCGGCCAGCGACAGCGACGGCGCCTTGATCAGGCCGATATAGAGCAGGCCGGTGATGCCGGCGAGCAGGCTGGAGATGACGTAGAGCGCGGTGATGACCTGCCAGTAGCGGACGCCGGAGAGGCGCGTGGCGCGTTCATTGTCGCCGACGGCATAGAGCAGGCGGCCGAAGCCGGTGCGGCGAAGCGTGAAGACGATCAGCACCGCCAGCGGCACGAACAGCAGCAGCGCGTTGGGGAAGCCGTAGGTCAGGCCGGTCCCCAGCCAGTTCAGGAAATCCGGGATTTTCGCGCCGGAAGCGATCACCGTGCGCTGGTAGACCTGCAGGCAGCCGGTACCGATCAGGCTGGTGCCGAGCGTCATGATCAGCGGGTGGACGCGAAAGACGCCGACGCCGATACCGTTGATCAGGCCGATCAGCAGCGCCGGCATCATCGCCAGCAGGAAGGCCACCGCCGGGTCCTGGTTGACGATCTGCGTGGCCATGATGAAGGCGCTCATCGTCGCCACCGTGCCGACGGAGAGATCGATGCCGCCGGTCAGCATGGTCATGGTCTGGCAGCCGGCGAGGATCGCCAGCGGAATGGCGAACTTCACCGTGTTGGCGAGCCAGCGTTCGTTGACGATGCCGGGGCGCAGGATCTGCAGGATCACCACCAGGATGACGAGCAGGATCATCAGCGGCACCAGCGGCCGGTCGGCCATGAAGCGCTTGAGGCGGCGGCCGAAGGATACCGGCTGGGGCATTGTCGCGCTGCTCGTCATGGCATTGCTCCTGCCGGGCGGCCTCTTATCGTGATGAAGGCGCCGAACATCACCACGGCGACCATGATGGCGCCCTCGATGATGGCGGTGACATTGGGATCGATGGCAAGCAGCGTCAGATCGGTGCGCACCAGCCGCAGCACGAAGACGGCGACGATCGGGCCGAGCAGGCCGCCCTTGCCGCCGCCGAGCGCGACACCGCCGAGCACCACGGCGGCGACGCTGGCCAGAAGATAGGGGCCGGGAATGGGGGCGCCGATGCCGGTGCTCATGGTCAGCGCCAGCCCTCCAAAAGCGGCAAACAGGCCCGACAGCGCGTAGGCGATGATGCGGGTGCGCGCGACAGGCACGCCGCTGCGGAAGGCGGCCAACTCGCTGCTGCCGATGGCATAGATCGAGAGGCCGAGCTTCGAGCGCCTGAGCGGTATCCAAATGATGCAGAGGCAGACGACCAGCAGCACCAGCGCCTTCGGCACCCAGGCGTCGATGTTGTCGGGCACGCCGGGTATAGGCAGCGTGCCGACGATACTGGCCTTCAGCCATTCGGCGGCAGCACCCCCCGGCGCGCCGAGCACCAGCAGGGCCGCGCCCTGCAGCACGAACAGCGTGGCCAAAGTGACGACGATATCGGGCACGCGGGTGACGACGATGAGGATGCCGTTCAATGCGCCCAGCACCAGGCCCATGGCGAGCACGAAGGGCACCACGAATAGCGCATATTCCTCGCTGGCGCCGTTCATCATCGAGGCGGCGGTGACGCTGGTCAGCGCCATCATCGCGGCGACCGAAAGGTCGATGCCGCCGGCGATGACGACGATGGTCTGGGCGGCGACCGCGAAGGCGTAGGGCAGCACGGCGCGTACCAGCGAGCCGAAATCGCCGCTGCCATAGCCCGGCTGGATCAGCTTGGTGAGCACGAACAGCAGCACGAAGAGGGCGAACAGGCCGGCGACCCAGCCCTGGTTGCGGAAGAAGCGGGTCAAGGTGCTAGCTCCGGGGTCGAAGATTTCGACGTCGGATCGGCCAGGATGCCGACATCGACGCTGACGCCGCGCGGCAGGCCATAGGCAGCGCGCATCAGCGTCGGCTCGTCGGCCTCCTCGACCGGGAAGATGTCGACGACATGCCCGCCGAAGATGACGATGACGCGGTCGCAGACACGCTGGACCTCTTCGAGTTCGGAGGTGTAGAACAGCACCGACTTGTCCAGGCCGGCGAGCTCGCGCAGCAATTTGTAGATCTCCTGCTTGGTGCCGACATCGATGCCGCGCGTCGGGTCGAAGCACAGGATGGTGCGCGCATTGGCGGCGATCCAGCGGGCGATCGTTACCTTCTGCTGGTTGCCGCCGGAGAGGCGCTGCACCTCGCCTTGCGCGCGGGTGTCGATCTGCAGGCGGGCGATGGCGCTGGCGACCACAGTGCGCTCCTTGTTTACCCGGATCGGTCCCCACTTGCGCAGTGCGGCGCTGAAGGGCAGCGCAATATTCTCGTGCACCGAGCGCTGCATGGCGAGTGCCTCGGTGCGGTCGCCCGGCACATAGGCGATCCCGGCGTGAATGGCATCGCTCGGGTGGGTGAATTTCACCGGTTGGCCGTCAACCTCGATCGAGCCGCCGGAGGGCCGGATGGAGCCGGCGAGCGCGGCAAAGAGTTCGTCCTGGCCTTGTCCTTCAAGCGCGACGACGCCCACGACCTCGCCATTGGCGAGCTCGAAGGAGACGTCTTGGAGCTTGGTGCCGACGCGCAGATTGCGGACGCCAAGGCGCGGGCGGCTCGCCGCGGTCGAAACGGCCTGACTGGCGGGGCGCGCGGCCATTTGGGTCTTGACGATCCTGGCGCCGAGCATCAGCTCGACGATCTTTTCCTCGACACCGGGCACGATGTCGACGACGCCGACGGTCTCGCCGTCGCGCAGCACGGTGGCGCGATCGCACAGCGCCGAGATCTCGACGAAACGGTGCGAAATGAAGATCACCGAGCGGCCGCTGTCGCCTTGCCGGCGCACCACTTCCAGCACCTTTTCGGCGAGGTTGGCGGGCAGCGCTGCCGTCATCTCGTCGAGCAGCAGCACGTCGGGCTCGACGGCAAGCGCGCGCGCCAGGTCGAGCACGCGCAGCACGGCGAGCGGGATGTCGCGTGCGGTGTCGCGCAGGTCGAGGTCGGGAATGCCAAGCTCGCGCACCCAGGCGCGGAACGGTTCGACCGGCGTGCCGGTGAGGCGCAAATTGGAGAGCACGTCGAGATCGGGGATCAGTGACGGTTCCTGGTAGACGGGAAGCAGGCCGGCACGGCGCGCGGCGGCCGGCGAGCGTATGTCGCGCGTCTCGCCACGGATCAGGACGCGGCCGGCGTCCGCGTGGATGGCGCCGGTCAGGATTTTCACCAGCGTCGACTTGCCGGCGCCATTGGCGCCCATCAGCGCATGGACCTCGCCCGGCAGCACCGACAGCGATGCGTTGCGAAGTGCTGCAACCGCACCGTAATTCTTGGCGACGCCGGTGGCGTCCAGCAATGGGCTTTCTGGCAGAGGGTTCGTCGTCAAACGGGCGTTCCCAATCATTCAGCGAGGACGGCAGACCGCTGTCCGCCGTCCTCGTGGTTTAGTTCAGGCAAGATTACTCGCCCGGACCCTTGCAGGCGACGATCTGCTCTTTCGTGTAAGTGGTCCAGTCCGGGATCGAGATCGAGACCGGCCATTCCGGGCTGAGCGACGGGTCGGCGGCGGCCTTGAGCTTGGCCTTGCCTTCCTCGGTGGCGTTCTCCCACAGCTGCGGCTCGACCAGCACGGTCTGCTGCGCCGGCTTCTTGCCGTTGAGGATCTGCAAGGCCAGTGTGACGCCGGCGCCACCGATCGAGCCGGGGTTGGTGACCGCAGCACCAACGAGGCCCTTGACCGAGCTCAGCTGGCCGACGAAGCCGGCATTGTCGGCGCCGACAACCGGCACCAGCGGCGCCTGCGATTCGACCAGCGCGTCGACGATCACGTTGTCGATTCCGGACGTCCAGATGCCGTTGAAGGGCGCTCCCGTGGCGAGGAAGGAGAGGATCTGCTGCTTGCCCTGATCCTGCTGCCAGCCGGTGAAGACCTCCTGCGCCACCTTCACATCCGGGAATTCGGCAAGCGCCTTCTTGAAGCCCTTGTCGCGGTCGCTGTCGGCCGAAGCGCCGGCGGCACCGCGCATATAGACAACCTCGCCCTTGCCGCCCATCTGCTGGAACAGCCATTTGGCGCCGAGATAGGCGTACTGCTCCTGGTTGTTGGAGATGATGTAGGCGGAAGGCTCGGTGACCGCCTGGTCGACGGCGACGACGACGATGCCGGCCTTGGTGGCCTCCTCCAGGCCAGCCTTGATGCCGGCCGGGTCGGCCGGGTTGACGACGATGGCGTTGACCTTGGCGCTGATCAGGTTGCGGATGTCTTCCAACTGGCCGGCCGCGTCGGTGTTGCGGTGCGCGATGTTGAGTTTCGTCACTTCGCCGGAGGCGAGCGCCTGCGCTTTCATCGCGCAGATCATCTCCTCGCGCCAGCCATTGCCCTGCACGGTGTTGGAGATACCGATCGTGTACTTGCCCTCGGCGGACGAGGCGCCCACCGAGGCCAGGAAGGCCGCGCCGGCAAGTAGTGGGACCATGGTCAGGTATTTCTTCATTTCAGTACTCCTCCACATTGATTTTTAGTTTCAGTCTTAAAGCTGTTTCTCCGTCATTTCACGAACGGACGCAGCACGTCGCGGGCGAGCAGGAAGCCTCGCTTGATGTTGTCGTCGCTCCCCTCGAACCGCCGGTCCTCGTGCTCGATGATGACGGATCCGTCGTAGCCGGCCCCGTAGAGGCCGGAGAAGAAGATTTTCCAATCGACATCGCCGAGCCCCGGCATGCGCGGCACCTGCCAGCCTATGCCGGCCGAGAGGATTCCGCGCTCATAGAGTCCATCATGATCAATCATCAGGTCCTTGGCATGGACGTGCAGCATGTAGGGACCGAACTCGCGGATGAAACGCCCCTGGTCGATCATCTGCCAGACAAGGTGCGAGGGGTCGAAATTCATGCCGATATCGCCGCCGAAGGCTTCGAGGATGCGGCGCCAGATCTGCGGCGAATAGGCGATGTTGTGGCCGCCCGGCCATTCGTCATAGCTGAAGATCATCGGGCAGTTCTCGAAGGCGAGCTTGACGCCGTTGTCGCGCGCATGGGCGATGATGGCGGGCCAGACCTTGAGCGCCGCTTCCCAATTGACGTCGACCGGCTTGGAGGCATCGCCGCCGCAGAAGGTGTTGACCAGCGAAACGCCCATCCGCCCGGCCAGCACGATCACCTGCTTCAGATGATCGATGACAGCCTCGCGATGGCCGGCATCGGGGTGCAGCGGGTTGGGGTAATAGCCGAGAGCCGAGATCGAGAGTTGCTTCCCGGCGATCGCAGCGGCGATTTCCTTCGCCTGAGATGCTGAGGTCCCAGCGGCATCGATATGGCAGGTGCCGGCATAGCGACGGCTGTCGCCCGAGGATTTCGGCCAACAGGCGATCTCCAGCGCCTCGAAGCCGGCCGAGCTTGCCCAGTCGGCGACCTCGGCGAGTGGAGTATCCGGAAATGGTGCTGTGAGCAGTCCAAGCTTCATGATACCTCCCCTGGTCGTGAACTTCACGACCTATCGTACTATGCAGATCGTGTCGGTCGCTTCAACCGCGCATCTATTGGCTCAGTGCAGGCATATCTGACAAAGGCCAGCGGATTGTCTGAGAGCAGGCCATCGAGGCCGGCGATGACATTTGCGCGGAACATGGTGTTGGCGGCCAGTGACGGATCGAAGATCGCGTCCATCGCAAGGATAGCTTCGGCGAGCCCCTTGGTGTCGGCGCCGATGCGGTCGGCGATGGCCGAGATCCTTCCGGCAAAGGGGTCGGACACCTGCCAGCACTTGCCGAAGCGCGGGGCGGCCTTGATCAGATAGGCCATCCAGCCGACGACGGGCACCGACAGCAGCGTGATGCTCCCACCCTGCCGCAACCGGTCGCGGATCGGGTTGAGCAAACGCTGCACGATCTTCTGCGAGCCGTCGGTGGCGATCTGGTGGTTGCGGTGGCGGATCGCGGTGTTGGCGAGACGTGCCAGGCTTTGCTCGACATAGGCAGGCGGTGAAATGCCAGGCACTAGCGCCAGCGTCGGCAGCGTCTCCTCGGTCAGCATGCGGCGGACGAACGTGGCGAGCAGCGGGTCGGCGATCGCATCTGACGTGTGCTCGAAGCCGCCGAGCACGCCGAGGTAGGCAAGCGTCGTCTGGGCGCCGTTCAGCACCCGCATCTTCAGGTGCTCGAACGGTGTGACGTCGTCGACGAAGCTCGCCCCAACGAGGTCCCAGCGCGGCACGCGGCCGGCGAATTTCTGCTCGATCACCCATTGCCGGAACGGCTCGCTGACCACCACGGCGGCATCGCGATAGCCGAAGCATTGTTCAACGGTTTCGATGTCGGCCTGCGTGGTCGCCGGTGCGATGCGGTCGACCATGGCCGAAGGGAAAGCGACATTGGCGGCGATCCAGTCCGAAAGGCTGTTGCCGCGCCGGCTTGCCATCGCCCGCACGACATTGCCGAGGATGACGCCGTTGGCCGGGATGTTGTCGCAGGAAAGCAGTGTCATCGGCCGATCATGCGACGCCATTCGAAGCTCCAGCGCCCGCGCCAGAACGCCCGGCACGCTGCGCGGTGCATGCGGGTTGGCGAGATCGTGGACGATGTCAGGGTGGTCGAGGTCGAGCGCGCCGGTGGAGGGGATGTGGCAATAACCCTTTTCGGTGACCGTCATGGTGACCATTTCGATGTCGGCCGAGGCCAGCACCGCCAACGCCGGCGCGGCGCTGTGCTGGCTGTCGACAAGGCGGATCATGCTGCCTATGACGCGCGCCTCGACCTCGTCGTCCTTTCGGATGAGCCGCGTGTACAGGCCGCGCTGGCTGCCGAGCGTTTCGGCTAGCAGGGGCGGGCGGATGTTGATGCCGACCACGCCCCATCGATCGAACTGTCGGGACAAAAGATCGTCGGTGTATTCGGCCTGGTGGCAGCGATGGAAGGCGCCGACACCGAAATGCGCCATGCCAGGCATGAGGGCAGCACGGTCATAGGAAGGTGTGCGGACAGTGGCTGGAAGCCGGCTAAGCAATGCCGGGCCGAGGGTGTCTGGCAATGCGGCAGCGGCGCTCACCGGTTCGCCCCGATCACCGACTGTTCCTGGTCGATCACCGCGCCGGTCATCGGCCCGGCCGCGTCGGAAAGCAGGAAGACGGCGAGGTTGGCGATATCGTTCGGCGTCAGCAGCCGCCCGAATGGCTGCGCGGCGTTGGCGGCGTCGAGCCAGCCCGGGCCGTGGCCCAGCGTTTGCGCCTGCATCACGCGTTCGGCGGGTGTGTCGGTCCAGCCGACATTGATGCCGTTGACGCGGATGCGGTCGAAGCGGTGAGCGTTGGCGGCATTCTTGGTCAGCGTCGACAGCGCGCCTTTGGTGGCGGAATAGACGGCAAGCTCAGGTGAGCCGCAATGGGCGTTGATCGACAGGATGTTGACGATGGCGCCGCCTTGGCCGCGCTTCCTCATGTCGGCGATGGCCGCTTGCATGAGGAAGAAGGGGGCGCGGGCGTTGACGGCAAACAACGCTTCCCAGTCGTCGAGGCCGGCATCGACGAAAGAGGCGCGGTCGGTCAAGCCGGCGGCGTTGACCAGCCCGTCGATGCACTCGAAACGGGAAAGGCATGCCGCGACCAGTTGGGCCGGCGCCTCGGGGTCCCCGAGATCAGCGGCGACGAATTCTGTCGGCGTGCCCATTGCGGAGAGCGACGCCGCCGCGATCTTGCCGCGCGCCGGGTCGCGGCCGGTGATCAGCAGGCCTTCGGCGCCGGAACGCGCCAGCGTCTCGGCGATCGCCAGGCCGATGCCTTGCGTTGCGCCGGTGACCAGCACTACCTTGCCGTCGAGCCGAACCTCCATTCCTCCTCCGTGGAACAAAGTTTCTATTTTTTCAAATATGGAACGACAGTTCTCCTCAGTCAATCGTTCCGGTCATTCTGTCCGGCGCGCGACCACGCCGTGGACCAACGCCATGCCGACGGCGAGCGAGGCGGCCAGCGAGCGGAAGCCGGCGAAGTCGGACTCCACCACTTCCAGCCAGGTGTCGGAAAGCTTGACCAGCGGCGAGAAGGTGCTGTCGGTGATGGTGACGATGCGCGCCTTGCGCTCATGCGCGACGGCGACCAGATCCGGCGTGATCGAATTGTAAGGGCTGAAACTCACCGCCAGAACCGCATCGCGCTTGCCGATGCAGCCGACCTGATCGAGCGCGGTGGAACCGACATTGTCGACCAGCACGTTGCGCACGCCTTGCTGCGAAAGGGTCAGCGAGAGATAGGTGGTGACGGGGAAGGCGCGCTTGCTGCCGATGACATAGATCAGGTCGGCGGCGGTGAGATGATCGACCATCTTTTCGAAGCTTGCGATGTCGAAGCCGCTGTCGATGCGGCCAAGCGAGGCCTGCGACGCCCCGACCATGCCGTGCAGAAAATGCAAATCGGCGTTGGGTTCGGCCGCCGTCCGCTCCGGGCCACGCCCCTCCGGCCAGGAGCCTTTCATATGGTCCTTGAACAGGCCCTGGAAATCGGAAAAGCCGGCATAGCCGAAGATCTGCGCGAAGCGCACCAGCGTCGAAGGCTGCACGCCGGCCTGATCTGCCACCTGCGCGATGGTGCCCAGCGCCACATCGCTCGGATGCTGCCACAGGAAGATGGCGACCTGGCGTAGCCGCTTGGGGAAATGCACGGTGCCGGAGGAGAGCACCGCGCGCAATTCCTCATAGGTCTGCGGCTTGGTGTAGCCGAGCGCCGCCAGCGAGCGTCCACGTTTCCTGGTCGCGGCCTCGTCGACGCTGGACCGTTCCGATGACATTTGCGCTCCGCTCATGGCTTCACGCTAGCGCGGTACGATCGTTTTACAATATGGAAATTGGAAATCATGTTCGAAAATGCTAGCGGCATTTCAGGCTATGCACGCTATCGAAAATCCGGGAGGAGTTTGAAAGATCATGGTCTATGCAACATCGGACGGATCGACGCGCAAACGCCTGACGGTCGGCATGGTCGGGGGCGGCCGCAATGCCTTCATCGGCGCGGTGCATCGCCTCGCCATGCGCCTCGACGACCAGATCTCGCTGGTTGCCGGAGCGCTGTCCTCGGATCCCGAAAATGCCGCAGCATCGGCCGCCGAGATCGGCATCGCGCCGGAGCGGAGCTATGCCGATTATCACGCCATGGCAAAGGCGGAAGCGGCACGGCCGGACGGCATCGAAGCCGTGGTCATCGTCACGCCCAACCATCTGCATGCGCCGATCGCCACCGCTTTCCTAGAAGCCGGCATCGACGTCATCTGCGACAAGCCGCTGTCGACGACACTGGCCGATGCCGAAGCGCTGGTTAAGCTGGCGCGGGCGAAGAAGCGCCGGTTCGTCGTCACCCTCAACAACACCGGCTACGCCATGGTCCGCCAGGCGCGCGAGATGGTGGCGGCGGGCGAGCTCGGCAGGATCGTGTCCGTGCACGCCGCCTACATCCAGGACTGGCTGACGCAGCCGATCGACGCGCAAGGGCAGAAGCAGGCGGAATGGCGCACCGACCCGGCGCGCGCAGGGCAGTCGGCGGTGCTCGCCGATATCGGCGTCCATGCCTTCAACCTGGCGAGTTTTATCTCCGGCTGCGAGGCCGAGGCGGTTTCGGCCGATCTGTTCACCGCCGTGCCGGGCCGGCGCCTCGACGACAATGCGCATGTGCTGGTGCGCTGGACAGGCGCTGCGCGCGGCACGATCCTCGCCAGCCAGACATCGCCCGGCCACTACAATGATCTCTCGGTGCGCATCTATGGCGACAAGGCCGGGCTCGAATGGTCCGGCACGCGGCCGGAAGAACTGCGCCTCTCCCGCTACGGCGAGGAGACGCGTACGCTGGTGCGCGGCGGGCATGGTTCGACCGACGAAAGCCGGCGCGTGTCTCGCATGCCGGCCGCCCACCCGGAAGGCTATATCGAGGCCTTCGCCAACTTTTATCGCGACGCCGCCGACATAATCCGCGCCCATCGCTCGGGCGCCGCGGTCGATCCCGCACGCGCGGCGCAGGTGCCCGATGTCGTCGATGGCGCGCGTGGCGTGAAGTTCGTCGCGGCGGCCGTTGAATCGAACGCCGGCGGTGGGGCGTGGACGCCAGCGCGGTTTGCGTAAATCGAGAGCACCTATCCCTTGATTGCCGTGCTTTGAACGCCTCGAGGCGCACGGTCCTACAGCGTTATCCGATGATCCTTTTTGCATCGCGCATACCGGGCCTTGCCGACCTCGCGGAGCGCCATAATTCCATTCTGGGGTTGGGGTGAATCACCTGCTGGTAGGAGGCGGCCGTGAAACACCAAACACTTGACCAACTACAAAGCGTTGCCGACGTTCACGCCGAAGCGACGCTTCTGATTGCCACTCGGGGCCAGCGCCTCGAGCGCTGGGCGCAACTTCTGGAGCAAAATCCCGACCGGTGCCTTGGGGCGCTTGCGGGCACCGAATACATAACCGCGGAGGTCCGTGACAGAATGCGTTCCGCGGGCTCACCCATCACCGTCGCATTCGAGGATCCGATCTTTCGCGCGCAAGGCCTGAAGGAGGATACTTACGGTGAAGCCAAGCGCTTCTTCGAACTGACCGATTGGCAGTTGCACGAAATCGTCTGCCATTGCCATGTCGGCGCGACGATGCCGGCACGATGGGCCGCGACGCGCGTCCGCGCGGCACTGTCCGGGAAGTTCGGTTTCTTCGCCTGGCTGCGGGGAGTACTCATGCTTTGACGAAACAGGTTCTTGCGTAGCGGCAAGGGTTCATGTCCGTGAGGCGATGGATACAGTTCACCGCCTCACGGGGCAGATGAGCGAAGCGCAACCGTCAAGGAATATCCGGCACCATCAAGTCCGCGTCGGCGCAAATGGGCCCGATATGGCGAGACCTGGCTTCGACAGTAAGGAATGTATGCGGCGCCTGTTTACGCGCCCGGCGGGCGATACCGGATCGACTTCGCCTTGCCGAGGGCTTCAATCGTTTCCTCGACGTCTAGAAGGACGGTGGTCTCATAGGAACTGAGGGCACCTCCTGCACCGATGGCGAGCACGACAGATGCCATCGAAACATTATCTGGCGCCTCCCACAGATTCCAACCATCGTGCTCTCCGAAAGCGTACCAGAACCCGTGCAGCTTTCCGCCCACCGACTCGATGTACGAACGGGCCGCCTCGCGTCGATCCTCCGGGTTTTCGATCAAACGCGCCCAGGTCTGGGGCGTATAGCTGAACCGCGAGAGATACATAGGCATGGTCGCCTCTAGGCTCCGCCGTTTCACAGCGGCTCGGCGTCGAGGGGTCGAAGGGGGGCTGGCGCCGAGCCTAGCCGGCCTTCGGGGGTAGTTCGCCAGCTGAATTGAGTATGCGCCTACGCTAATGGAAGCGCAATCCTGAGTGGGTGCTGACAGAGCCAGCACCGCTTTGACTCGCAAAACTCCCACGAAACAGTACGTTCCCTTATCCAATGGCCGGAGATTTCACAGTGCTAGCTGTCATCTCGGAATTATGGCCTCACCCGGATCGGCAGAATGACTACGATACCCTGGCAGCGGAGTTACGTCCGCTGCTGGAATCCATCGATGACACAGGACGGAGTTAAGGCGCAGATCGAGGAAATCACACCGAAGGTGAAGAATCGCTGATGAGCAACCCGGAGGCAGCGGCGGCGAAGAGCGCTCGCCGGCGAGGCAGCGCTGCTAATTTAAACATCCTCCAGAATGCCCGCCGATCGGGCCCATCCCGCGAAAGCGCGACGCAAGCAAGAGTTCGTCGCGAGTAATGCCGATGTCGCTGAGCATTTCATCCCGTGACAGGTTCAGTTCGTCCACTGCCATTAACATTGCTCTCCGCTCGTCTCGACGACGTAGCCAATCGATCAAGGAACCGATTGCGACAACAGGACCCTTCACAAGCATCGGAGTTCTCCCTCACCTCTACTGGGACTGGGAACTGGACACTTGAGCTATAACCCTCCGATGCGTCTGTGAGAAAATTCACACTTCTCCCTGCTCTGCGCTGCGACCAATCGATGATGCCGCGTGGGCGGTGTGCATCGCCACAGGAACAATGTTCGATTCTCGGATGATCTACTAACGCCAATGGCAACGATGACAAACCCCGCTTCGGCGGGTTTTTGTTGGTTATGACAATCGGAGAAAATGGCCTAAAAACACAATGAAATCAAAGCAGATGGCGGAGAGAGCGGGATTCGAACCCGCGTTACGGTCTCCCGTAAACACACTTTCCAGGCGTGCGCCTTCAACCACTCGGCCACCTCTCCGTCCTTGCATGGCGCGCCGGCCGGTTTTGCCGCGCGGGTCGGGGACATGCATCCCTTGGGGGCGGAACCTCCGCGTCGTGGGCGCCGTCAACCGTCGGGCAACCCTTCCCCGCACCTGAAGCCGTCGAAGCAACAGGCGCGGGGCTCATCTAGTCGATCCCGCGGCGAATGCCAAGCCATAATGGCGCTTCGCCGGCTTTGCCGCGCACGGATCGTCGGCGATGCCGCCGGCGCCGTGCTTTTCGGCATGCCAGCGGGCGAATGATGTGCACAGGCGGTGCGGCAGCCTGTCGTTGCTTGACTTCGCCGGCCGTCCCCTGTCGAGTGGAGGCAGGGCTTTGCGGGGGCACTGTCGGCAGATGACGTCCATCAACCAGGAGCCGGCCAGGCGGCCGGACAGCGGCCTGTCCTACGTGCCGGTGGCGTGGCTTTGCATCACCATGGCGCTTTCGGTCTATGGCCTGATCTCGTCATGGCGGGTGATCGGCGGCTACGACCTGCCGGACAGCGTCGCATACTTCGTTTACAGCGGTCTTGCCGGCGGCATCGTCACCATTCTATGGGGTCTTTACCTGCTCGGCCTTGCCTTCAACCGCTCGCCGCGCTTTCCGCGTCATTTCATCATCTGGCAGATCGTCACCATCGTTTGGTTGGCGGCGAGGCTGGCCTATGTGCTGCTCGCGCCGGATTTCGGCTTTTCAGCGCAGGGACTTGCCTTCAGCCTGGGCGAAATCGCCATCGGCGTGCTCTGCATCTATCTATTGCGCCGCGGCTCGGGCGCCGAGACGGTCTATGCCAATCCGGAAACCGAGAGCCCGTCGGTTCTGGTGTCGGTCGTCGCCGCCTTGCTCGGCATCATCCTCGGTGCCGCACTCGGCGCCTGCGTCGGGTTCGCCGCCGGCTCGCTGATCGCCGAAATTACCGACATGAGCTGTTTCGAGGGTGCCTGCGGCTATTTTACCGTTTTCATCGGCCTGGCCGGGCTGGTTGTCGGCGCCATCGCCGGCGGGCTGTTCGCCGTCTGGCGTGTGAACCGGCGAAAAGCCAAGCCGACATAAAGCGCATCGCGACTTTCAAATTCGCGTGTCGCGATTGCCGTCAAGGCAGGCGCGTTCTATCTCTCGGTTGGGAAGGGACGATACCCGGGTCCAAGGGAGGGGCCAGGGAGATCCTGGGGAGGAAGTCTGATGTTCCGTTTCATCTTTCGTCTCGCGGCGATGGTCGCGCTTTCGATTTCCGTCATCATGGCGGTGATCGATGCGACGCGCTCGGTGGCTGCATCGGCGCTTGTCATGACGCCGCTCAACGCAAGCTGGTTGGCGGCCTCCCCCGACACCCGCGCGGCCTTCGAGAGCTACGTGCGCGACAAGGCCAGCCCGCTGCTGTGGGACGGCGTCATCGCCTTTGTGATCGGCCAGCCCGGCTTTGCCGTGTTCGCGGTGCTGGCCTTCCTGCTCTATGCCGTCGGCTACCGGCGGCAACGGCGCAATGAATTCGCCGCGACCTGACGTTTGCGGACCATCAGCACGAAGAACCTTACGGCAGCTTGGCGAACGGAATGATGCGCGCTGCCGCCCACCCGCGCCATGCTTTTCCAAAAGGTCAAAATTCCGCGTGAATTTTGTTTCGGGCCGTGCCAGATTGGCCCGGAGCGGGAGGGGAGTACACTCCTGCCTGACGTCGCGTGCCTGCCGGAGAACCGGGCAGGGCGCGGTGTACAACGGAAAAATAACCGACAGGGTGTGGATCACATGAAACGTATCGTTCTCGGCCTCCTGGCCGCAACTGTAATGGTTCTTCCGGCCTTCGCCGCGGATATCCAGCCAGCCATTCTTTATGATCTTGGCGGCAAATTCGACAAATCCTTCAACGAGGCGTCCTACAACGGCGCTGAAAAATTCAAGACCGAGACCGGCATTGCCTATGTCGAATTCGAGGTCTCCAACGCCACCCAGCGCGAGCAGGCGCTGCGCCGCTTCGCCGAGGACGGCCGCAATCCGATCGTCATGGCGGGCTTCTCCTGGGCTGACGCGCTGGACAAGATCGCCGTGGAGTTCCCCGACACCAAGTTCGCCATCATCGACATGGTCGTCGACAAGCCCAATGTCCGCTCCGTCGTCTACAAGGAGCAGGAGGGCTCCTACCTGGTCGGCGTGATGGCGGCCATGGCGTCGAAGTCCAAGAAGGTCGGATTCATCGGCGGCATGGACATTCCGCTGATCCGCAGATTCGGCTGCGGCTATGTCGGTGGCGCCAAGGCGGCAGGGGCGACGGACGTCATCCAGAACATGACGGGTGATACGCCCGCCGCCTGGAACGACCCGGCCAAGGGCGGCGAGATCGCCAAGACCCAGATCGATCAGGGCGCCGACGTGGTCTACGCGGCGGCCGGCGGCACTGGTGTTGGCGTGCTGCAGGCAGCAGCAGACGCCGGCAAGCTCGGCATCGGCGTCGATTCCAACCAGAACGGCCTGCAGCCCGGCAAGGTGCTGACCTCGATGGTCAAGCGCGTCGACGTTGCCGTCTACAACACCTTCATGGACGCCAAGAACGACAAGTTCACCAGCGGCATCAACGACCTCGGCCTCAAGGAAGGCGGCGTCGACTACGCCATGGACGACAACAACAAGGCGCTTGTCGACGACGCGATGAAGACGGCCGTCGAAAAGGCCAAGGCCGACATCATCGCCGGCACCGTCAAGGTGCACGACTACATGTCGGACAACGCCTGCCCGTATTGATCGGTCGATATCACTTGCAAACCGCCGGGCGAAAGCTCGGCGGTTTTGTTTTGGCTGGAACTGGTCGACGGAGCAACGTCGGCTAAGGTCGAACCCGGAGAAACGATGCGGCCGACAGTCGGACTCATGGAAGCTCGCGATGTTGAGGGCTTTGCACGGATGCGCCTTGCCGCCTTCATCGAGGGCTCTGGAAGGACACTCGAGGAAGACATCGTCGACCTCGGCGCATGATTTGACGCCCTGGCTGGCCGGGCTTGCCGTGCCGGGCATCGGGGCCGCGGGATCGGCATGGCGCTGGTCGGCGCGGTCGAAACGCGTGCAATGTCGCTCGGCGTCGACATGCTCTATCTCTACACCTGGGAAGCGCGCGATTTCTACGCCAGGCTCGGCTGGACGGCGGTCGAGATGTTCGAACAGGATGGCGGGCCGATGCTGTTGATGTCGCGCAAGCTCAGCCTATAGCTGTCCGGCCAGATAGCCGAGCGCGAAGGCCGTGGCCAAGGCAATGGCGATGACGGTTCCGCGCCGCCCGCCGGAGGAATGCAGCCCGACGCCATAGGGTGGGCGCTCCAGCCTGTGGATCACGACCGGCGGTTTGGCCTCAGCCTCGCCAAGGCCGGCCAGCCGCATCTGCGGCAGTTCGGCGATGCGTTGCGAGATCAGCTGCCAGCGATTGTCGGGTGTGCCGACCGACGGCGCCGCGCGATCGAACACATGCATCCGTTCGGCGAGCCGCAGCACCGTGTCGCGGAAAGCAGGGTCGATCTCCAGGTCGCGCTCGGCGCGCTGGCGGTCCCTGTCGTTCATCAGGCCAAGCACATAGTCGCCGGCACGGGCGATGCGGTCGCTTTCACTGGCCATGACGCTTCTCCCTCCCTCACCAGTGCGGCGGCTTGGTCACCGGCACGTCGGGCGCGGCCTGTTCCTCCAGCGCCAGGAACCGGTCGGTCAGCGCGTCGAGCTTGCGCTGCATGCGCTCGATCACCGTCCACTGCTCGGCGATCTGGCCGGACAGTTCCTCGATCGTCTTTTCCTGCTCGGCGGCGCGGATTTCCAGCGTCGTCAGCCGGTCGGCAGGCATGATCATTCAAAACCCCGGTATGTTGCGCGGCTCCGAGGCCGCGTGTCCATATTAGCGAATGTGAAGGTCCCGGCCACCTTCGAAATTGACAAGCGCGCGGGGATTTGTCGAGAGTGGACAGCACTCCGGCCAATTGGCACGGGCGGGGTGTCATGCTAGGCGTTTTGACCAGGCGATAAAAATAAGAGTGGGACATGGCGCAAGCCGCAATCGAGCTGATCGGCATCAACAAGAGTTTTGGCGCCTTGCGCGCCAATCGCGACATCAATCTGGAAATCGTTCGCGGCACCATCCACGGCATTGTCGGCGAGAATGGCGCCGGCAAATCGACGCTGATGTCGATCCTCTACGGCTTCTACCAGGCCGACAGCGGCGAGATCCGCGTCGGCGGCCAGCCGGCATCGATCAAGACACCCAATGACGCGATCGCGCTGGGTATCG
The DNA here is from genome assembly GCF_056781675.1 of Mesorhizobium monacense. NCBI lineage: Bacteria > Pseudomonadati > Pseudomonadota > Alphaproteobacteria > Hyphomicrobiales > Phyllobacteriaceae > Mesorhizobium > Mesorhizobium monacense. The sequence goes on from NZ_CM165567.1 coordinate 301,790, forward strand.
GCATGGTGCACCAGCACTTCATGCTGGTCGACAATTTCTCGGTGCTGGAAAATGTCATTCTCGGCGCCGAAAGCGATGCGCTTTTGAAGAAGAGCATCGCCAAGGCGCGGTCCGAGCTGGAGCGGCTCGAGCGCGAATACGGGTTGGAAGTCGATCCCGATGCGATCATCGAGGAACTGCCGGTCGGCCTGCAGCAGCGCGTCGAGATCCTCAAGGCGCTCTATCGCGGCGCCGAGATCCTGATCCTCGACGAGCCGACGGGCGTTTTGACGCCGGCCGAGGCCGACCACCTGTTCCGCATCCTCAAGCAATTGAAGGAACAGGGAAAAACGGTGGTGCTGATCACCCACAAATTGCGCGAGATCATGGCCATCACCGATACGGTGTCGGTGATGCGCCAGGGTACAATGGTGGCAACCAGGGAAACCAAGAAGACGACGGTCGAGGAACTGGCCGAACTGATGGTCGGGCGGCGCGTGCTGCTCAGGGTCGAGAAGGGCGAAGCCGAAGCCGGCGGCGTCAAGCTCGCGGTCAAGAACCTGACGGTGAAGGATTCTCGCGGCGTCATCATGGTCGACGACGTTTCCTTCGACCTGCGCGCCGGCGAGATCGTCGGCATCGCCGGTGTCGCCGGCAACGGCCAGTCCGAACTTCTCGAGGCGATATCCGGCATAAGGCACGCCGCGTCCGGCTCGGTCATGCTCGACGGCAAGCCGATCGACCTTACCGGCAAGGCAGATCCGGGCGAATTGCGCGATCGTGGCCTAGCCCATGTGCCGGAGGACCGCCATCATGTCGGCCTGGTGCTGGCCTTCGAGGAGAATGAGAACTCGATCCTCGGCTATCACGACGACGAGCGCTATCTGAAGGGGCCGTTGCTCGACATCGACGCCATCCGCAACGATGCCAAGGACAAGATCACCAAATATGACATCCGTCCGGCGGACTGCCGGCTGAAGACCGCCAACTTCTCCGGCGGCAACCAGCAGAAGATCGTGCTGGCGCGGGAGATGGAACAGGATCCGGGCGTGCTGATCGTCGGCCAGCCGACGCGCGGCGTCGATGTCGGCGCCATAGAATTCATCCACAAGCGCCTGATCGCCATGCGCGACCAGGGCAAGGCGGTGCTGGTTGTTTCGGTCGAACTCGACGAGATCCGCTCGCTCTCCGACCGCATCCTGGTGATGTTCGCCGGCCGCATCGTCGGCGAGCGCGGCCCCGAGGCGACGGAAGGCGAACTCGGCCTGCTGATGGCCGGTGTCGAGCAGCGGGAGGCCGCGGAATGAGCACGCCTTACGCCAAGCTGCCGGCCTGGGCCGACTACGGCCTGATCCCGGTGATCAATCTGTTCGTCGCCTTCGTCGTCGCCGGGTTCGTGGTGCTTCTGGTCGGAGAAAATCCGTTCCGCGCTGCGGTCATCCTTGTCGAAGGCGCCTTCGGCAGGGGCACGGGCATTGCGTTTACGCTTTTCTATGCCACCACCTTCATCTTCAGCGGGCTTTCGGTGGCGGTTGCGGCGCATTGCGGCCTGTTCAACATCGGTGGCGAGGGCCAAGGCTACATTGCAGGGCTCGGCATTGGTGTCGTCTGCCTGGCCTTCGACAGCGTGCTGCCGTGGTGGCTGACCTTCCCGCTGGCGATCATTGCATCCGCGGCGATGGGAGCGCTGTGGGCGTTGATCCCGGCCTATCTGCAGGCCAAGCGCGGCTCGCACATCGTCATCACCACCATCATGTTCAACTTCATCGCCGCCAGCGTCATGGTCTATGCACTGGTCGGCTTCCTGAAGCCGGCCAGTTCGATGGCGCCGCAGACGCGCACCTTCCTCGACGGCGCGCAACTGCCGAAGCTCAACTGGGTCATCGAACTGTTCGGCGCCAAGATACGCTCGGCGCCGCTCAACATCAGCTTCCTGCTGGCGCTGGCGATGGCCTATCTGGTCTGGCTACTGATCTGGCGCACCAAGCTCGGCTACGAAATGCGCACCTACGGCCACAGCCCGAAGGCGGCACGCTATGCCGGCATTTCGGAAACCCGCATCGTCATCGTCGCCATGATGATCTCGGGCGCACTGGCCGGCATGATGGCGCTCAACCCGACGATGGGCGACCAGCACAATGTCGCGCTCGATTTCGTCTCCGGCGCCGGTTTCGTCGGCATCGCGGTGGCGCTGATGGGACGCCTGCACCCGGTCGGCATCGTGCTGGCGGCGATCCTGTTCGGAATGCTTTATCAGGGCGGTGCCGAGCTCGCCTTCGAGATGCCGGCGATTTCCCGCGACATGATCGTCATCATCCAGGGCCTGGTCATCCTGTTCGCCGGCGCGCTCGAACACATGTTCCGGCCATACATTCAGGCGCTGTTCGCTTCGATCAGCCCGAAAGCGGTCGGCATCGAAGCGGTCAAGGGGAAGGGCGCCTGAGATGGATATCTTCATCGCCATCGTGCAGATACTCGACTCGACCATCCGCCTGTCGGTGCCGTTGCTGCTGGCCTGCCTCGCCGGCCTTTATTCGGAGCGCGCGGGCGTCTTCGACATCGGACTGGAAGGCAAGATGCTGGTCGGTGCCTTCGCCGGTGCCGCGGCCGCCTCGGTCCTGCACTCGGCCTTGCTCGGTCTCGGCACGGCGATCCTGATTTCGGTCGCTTTCGCGCTGATCCACGGCTTCGCCTCGATCACTCATCGCGGCAACCAGATCGTTTCCGGCGTGGCGATCAATTTCATCGCCGCCGGTTCGACCATCATGCTCGGCCAGCACTGGTTCCAGCAGGGCGGGCGCACGCCGGCGCTGGCGCCGGGCGAGCGCTTCGAGGCGATCACCTGGCCCGGCGTCGATGCGGTGCGGGGCGTGCCGATCATCGGGCCGATCTATTCGGAGCTGATTTCCGGCCACTCCATCCTGGTCTACATCGCCTTCCTGATGGTGCCGTTCACCTGGTGGGTGCTGTTTCGCACCCGCTTTGGGCTGCGGCTGCGCGCCGTCGGCGAGAACCCGGCGGCCGTCGATACGGCCGGCATCTCGGTCGCCTGGCTGCGCTACCGGGCACTGATCTGCACCGGCATCCTGACCGGCGTTGCCGGCGCCTATCTGTCGATGGTGCAGAATGGCGGCTTCGTGAAGGACATGACCGCCGGCAAGGGCTACATCGCGCTGGCGGCGCTGATCTTCGCCAAATGGAAGCCGGTCAATGCCATGTTCGCCTGCCTCCTGTTCGGCTTCCTCGACGCGCTGTCGATCCGGCTGCAAGGCACGCCGCTGCCTGTCATCGGCAAGGTGCCGGTGCAGTTCATGCAGGCGCTGCCCTATGTGCTGACCGTGATCCTGCTTGCCGGCTTCATCGGCAAGGCGATCCCACCGCGTGCCGGCGGCGTGCCCTATGTCAAGGAACGCTGAGCGATCCCGAAGCGGAAATCGGCATCTGCCAACGAATACCGGCTATTGAACAAGATCGTGGGAGAGAACAACTGAATGTCGCATGACCTGTTCGAGGCGGCCAAAGCGGCGATGGCCAAGGCCTATGCGCCCTATTCGAAGTTTCCGGTTGGAGCGGCGCTGCGTACCGAGGACGGCCGCGTCTTTGCCGGCGCCAACATCGAGGTGGCGTCCTATCCCGAGGGCTGGTGTGCCGAGACCACGGCGCTCGGCCATTACATCATGGGCGGCGGCGGCAAGATCACTGAAATCGCGGTCATCGCCGAGCGGATGGCGAAATGCTCGCCCTGCGGCGGCTGCCGGCAGAGGCTGGCGGAATTCTGCCGGCCGGAGACAAAACTCTATCTTTGCGACAATGGCGGCGTGGTCGAGACCGTGACGATGGGCGAGATGCTGCCCTACGGCTTCAAGGGCGACATTTTGAAATGAAGACTTGGCTGAAATGAAGAGTTGGCTGAAATGATCGAAAAAGCTCTGGATCATCTCGTCGAAAGGCTGGACGGGCTGGCACCGGCGATCGCGTTGGTGCTGGGTTCCGGCCTCGGCGGACTTGTCGACCAGGTCGAGGACGCCCGGCGCATTTCCTATGCCGAGTTGCCGGGCTTCCCGAGAAGCGGCGTCAGCGGCCATGCCGGCGAGGTGGTGGCCGGGCATTTTGCCGGCACGCCGGTGCTGATGCTGTCCGGCCGCGCCCATTATTACGAGCACGGCAACGCGGCTGCGATGCGGCCGGCGCTGGAGGTATTGGCCGGCATCGGCATCACGCAACTGATCCTCACCAACGCCGCCGGCTCGGTCGATCCGGAGATGGGACCGGGCTCGGTGATGCTGCTCACCGACCATATCAATTTCTCCGGCTCCAACCCGCTGATCGGCGAACCCAGCGACCGCCGCTTCGTCGACCTCACCGAGGCCTATGATGCGGGTCTGCGCAAGGCGATCGAGAAGGCGGCCAAGGCGACCGGTACAGACTTGCACAAGGGCGTCTATATGTGGTTTTCCGGACCCTGCTTCGAAACGCCGGCCGAAATCCGCATGGCGCGCATCATTGGCGCCAATGCCGTCGGCATGTCGACCGTGCCGGAGGTCATTCTCGCCCGCTTCTTCGGCTTGCGCGTCGCCGCCTGCTCGGTCATCACCAACCTCGCCGCCGGGATGACCGGGGCTGAGCTTTCGCACCAGGAAACCAAGGACATGGCGCCGCTCGGCGGCGCGCGGCTGGCGACGATCCTCAAGCGCGTGTTCCAGGACGGGCTGCCGGAGAGTAAGGTCTAGGCCTCATGCTTCCCCAGGAAATCATTCGCCGCAAGCGCGACGGCCACAGACTGTCCGCGCCCGAGATCGCCAGCTTTGTCGACGGGCTGACCGCCGGCAGCGTCACCGAGGGTCAAGTCGGCGCCTTCGCCATGGCGGTGTTCTTCAACGGCATGAGCCGCGAGGAGGCGGTTGCGCTGACGATTGCCATGCGCGATTCCGGCGACGTGCTCGACTGGTCGGACCTGCCCGGCCCGGTCACCGACAAGCATTCGACGGGCGGCGTCGGCGACAATGTCTCGCTGATGCTGGCGCCGATCGTCGCCGCCTGCGGCGCCTATGTGCCGATGATCTCCGGTCGCGGCCTTGGCCACACCGGCGGTACGCTCGACAAGATGGATGCTATCCCCGGCTACGTCAGCCAGCCGGACGTAGCACTCTTGCGCAAGACTGTGCTCGAAACCGGCTGCGCCATCATCGGCCAGACCGCCGACCTGGCGCCCGCCGACCGCCGCTTCTATGCGATCCGCGACGTGACGGGGACGGTGGAATCGGCGCCGCTGATCACCGCCTCGATCCTGTCGAAGAAGCTCGCCGCCGGACTGGGCTCGCTGGTGCTCGACGTCAAGGTTGGCAATGGCGCCTTCATGGAGAAATCGCGCGACGCGACCGCGCTGGCCAACAGCCTGGTCGAGGTCGCCAATGGCGCCGGGCTCAGGGCCTCGGCCTTGGTCACCGGCATGAACGAGCCGCTGGCGTCCGCCGCCGGCAACGCGGTCGAGGTGCGCAACGCCGTCGATTTCCTCACCGGGCGCTTCCGCGACAAACGGCTTGAGGATGTGACGCTGGCGTTGGCCGCCGAGATGCTGCAGTCGGCCGGGCTGGCTGCGTCCAACCAGGACGGTATCAGGCGCGCCGCCGAAACGCTTGCCGGCGGGCGCGCGGCCGCCGCCTTCCAGCGCATGGTAGCCGCGCTCGGCGGTCCCGTCGATTTCGTCGACAAGCCGGAAAAATACTTGCCCAAGGCACCGGTGGAACTGGCCGTGAAGGCGCCAGAAAGCGGTTTCGTCACCGGCATCGCGACGCGTGACATCGGGCTTGCCGTCGTCGGCCTCGGTGGCGGGCGCACCCGGCCCGACGACAGGATCGACCATGCGGTCGGCATCACCAGGCTGTTGCCGGTCGGAGCTGAGGTGCCTTCTGGCGAGGCACTGGCGCTGGTCCATGCCCGGACAATGGCGGATGCGCAAGCGGCTGCCGCGGCGGTGCTTGCGGCCTATACGATCGGCGCTTCGAAGCCGGCGGCTGAAAAGACCGTCATGCGGCGGATCCTGCCGCGCAGATAGGGTGTCGTTGTCCTACTGGACAAGCAGCAACGCGCCGTTCTCGACCTCGTATTTCTGCAGCTTCTGCAGAAAGCTCATGCCGATCAGGTTGGTGCGCAGTGCCTTGTCGTCGAGCACGACCGCCTGGACGTTGTCGACCGAGATCCTGCCGATCTGCAGGCGGTCAAGGGTGACCACCGCCGCCTTGATGGCGCCGTTGGCGGTGTTGACCTGATGGATGAAATCCGACGGATTGAGCGAGATGCCGATGCGGCGCGCCGTCGAGGTGTTGATGGCGACCAATGTGGCGCCGGTGTCGATCAGGCCGTCGACCTGACGGCCGTTGAGCTTGAAGGCCGAGGTGAAGTGGCCGCGCGCGTCGGCGTTGACCACCACCTTGCGGCCGAGCGGCACGGGAGCGGCAGGCTTGTCCGGCACCGAGGCGAGGCTGAGGTCCGGCTGCGTCTCGACTGCCGGCTTGGAGGCCACCGCCGATCTCAGCAGTCCGTCCAGCATCCCAGGGTTCGACTGATAGACGATCGGGATCGATGCCGAGGTTCCGGCAAAGACGCCAAGGAAGAGAAGCTTGCGCAGCATGGATGGACCTTCGTGAAGGCCCCATTTCTACACCGACATGGTGTTTTCAGCTTTAACGCGCGCGGGAACCGCGCCTTTGCGTAAACGATTGGTAAACGACCCGGCAGCTGTCGGCGGAAGGCCTAAGTCGCCGTCACTTCGTCCCGTACATGCGGTCGCCGGCATCGCCGAGGCCGGGCATGATATAGCCCTTGTCGTTGAGCTGGCGATCGATGGAGGCGGTGAAGACCGGGACATCCGGATGCGCCTTGATGAAGCGCTCGATGCCTTCGGGGGCCGCCAAGAGGCACAGGAAGCGGATGTTGGTGGCGCCGCGGCCCTTCAGCTTGTCGATCGCCGCAATCGCCGAATTGGCGGTCGCCAGCATCGGGTCGACGACGATCACCAGCCGGTCGGCGAGATCGCTCGGCGCCTTGAAGAAATATTCCACCGCCTCAAGCGTTTCATGGTCGCGGTAAAGCCCAATATGGGCGACGCGCGCCGCCGGCACCAGATCGAGCAGGCCTTCGAGCAGGCCGTTGCCGGCGCGCAGGACCGAGGCGAAGACCAGCTTCTTGCCCTCGAGCGTCGGTGCTTCCATCGTCTCGATCGGTGTCTCGATCTCGGTCGTCGTCAATTCGAGATTGCGGGTCACCTCATAGCCGAGAAGCAGTGAGATCTCGCGCAGTAACCGCCGGAAGCCGGCTGTCGAGGTCTCCTTCTTGCGCATGATGGTCAGCTTGTGCTGGACAAGCGGATGGTCGACGACGGTGACGCCCTGCATGGTGCTCTCCTGGAATTCCGGCTGCTTGGCCGAACCCTAGCGACAATGTGCCGGCCAAGGAACCGCTTGCCGTCGTCGGGCCACAGCTTTTGCTGGAAATTTGCCGGTGAAGAGATCAGCGCACGGCGCTGTTGAGGCGGGCGAGGAGGGCTGTCTTTGTTTTCCGGTCGACGAAAGCCGCCTCGATCGCCGTCCTGGTGACAGCCGTGAGCGCCTTGTCGTTCATCGCGAAATGCTCGGCGGCGATATCGTATTCGCGCTTCAGCGAGGTCCAGAAATAGGGCGGGTCGTCGGAGTTGAGCGTCACCTTGCAGCCCGCCGCCTTGAGCGCCGGAAAAGGATGGTCGGCAAAACTGTCGAACACCTTGAGCGCGATGTTCGAGCCGGGGCAGCATTCGAGCACCACGCCCTCGTCGGCGATGCGGCGGACGAGGTCGGGATTCTCGATGGCGCGCACACCGTGGCCGATGCGGGACGGGCGGATGTGGTCGAGCGCTGCCTTGACGCTTTCCCAGCCCATCAGTTCGCCGGCATGGATGGTGATGCCGAGCCCTGCCTCGCGCGCGATCTCGAAGGCGCGGACATAGTCCTCGAAGTCTCCCAGGCGCTCGTCGCCGGCAACGCCGAAGCCGGTCACCAGCGGGTGCCCGCAACGGGCGGCGAAGCGCGCCGCCTGCTCGATCGATTCGACGCCGACATGGCGCACGCCGGTGACGATCATGCGGCTCTCTATGCCGGTCTTGGCCTTGGCGCGGACCATGCCTTCGCCGAGCGCTTCGGTGTAGGCCTTGGGCGACAGGCCTGCCTTCTTGGCATGGTCGGGCGAGGTGAAGACCTCGGAATAGATGGCGCCGTCGCGGGCGAGGCTGGTCAGGTAGTGGTCGGCGAGGCGCGCATAGTCCTCTTCGGTACGGAACAGGTCGGACGAGAAATCGTAAGCCGCCAGGAAGGACGTAAAATCGTGCCAGACGAAGGAGCCGTCCTGGATGTAGGGCGACGTGTCCTTGCCGTATTTGCGCGCCTGGCTGATGACGAGTTCGGGCGCCGCTGCCCCTTCTATGTGGCAGTGCAGTTCCGCTTTCAATGGCATTCAATCATCCCGTCACGTCGGTCCAGGTCGCATAAGCCCACCACCTGGAAGCGCGGCCGAACACCGCGCCTTAAACAATAGCGCCCGCACCATCGATCGGCTATGGTCCCGCCGGTTTTATGACGGATCAAAATAATGTCAGTTGAGAGAACCACGGCCGCGGGCGGCATGGAAACCTCCTATGGTTTCAAGCGGGTAGGGGCAGACGACAAGCAGTCGCTGGTCAACGACGTTTTCCACAAGGTGGCGAACCGCTACGACCTGATGAACGACCTGATGTCGGCCGGGCTGCACCGGCTGTGGAAGGACGCCATGGTGACATGGCTCAATCCGCCGAAACGGCCTGGCTGGACAGTGCTTGATGTTGCCGGCGGTACCGGCGACATCGCTTTCCGCATCGTCGAGGCGAGCCACGGCAACGCGCACGCGACGGTGCTCGACATCAACGGCTCGATGCTCGCCGTCGGCCGCGATCGCGCCGAGAAAAAGGGCCTGTCCGACAACACCGATTTCGTCGAGGCCAATGCCGAGGAACTGCCTTTCCCCGACGCCACCTTCGACGCCTACACCATCGCTTTCGGCATCCGCAACGTGCCGCGCATCGATGTGGCGCTGACTGAGGCCTATCGCGTGCTGAAGCATGGCGGACGCTTGCTTTGCCTGGAATTTTCCGAGGTCGAGATGCCGCTGCTCGACAAGGTCTATGAGACCTGGTCGTTCAACGCCATCCCGAAGATCGGCCAGGCGGTCACCGGCGACGGCGAACCCTATTCCTATCTGGTGGAGTCGATCCGCAAATTCCCCAACCAGGTGAATTTTGCTTCCATGATCACCCGCGCGGGCTTCGGTCGCGTCACGTTCCGCAACTATTCGGGCGGCATCGCCGCGCTTCATTCGGGCTGGAAGCTTTGAGGCGAGTGCAGCGATGAGTACAGTCGGCGCCGCCTTTCGGCTCGCACGGGCCGGCTGGGTGCTGGTCCGTGAAGGCGTCATCGCCGCCTTGCCGGGCGAGGAGCTTTCCGGCCTGCCGAAATTCGGCTGGCGCATGGCGCGGCTGTTCACCCGACGCCGCGCGCTTGCCTACAAGCGCGGCGACCGGCTGGCCAAGGCGGTGGTGCGGCTGGGGCCGTCCTACGTCAAGCTCGGTCAGTTCCTGGCGACGCGGCCCGATGTCGTCGGCAACGATATGGCGCTCGATCTGGCTCTGCTGCAGGACAAGATGCATACGTTCCCGCAGGCCGAGGCGATCGCCGCCATCGAGGCCTCGCTGGGACGCAAGATCGGCGAACTCTACGCCAGCTTCGACGGTGCCGTCGCCGCCGCGTCGATCGCCCAGGTGCACAGCGCCGAGACCATCCATGAGGGCGTTTCGTCCTGGGTGGCGGTGAAGGTGATCCGGCCAGGCGTGCGCCGCCGTTTCTTCCACGACCTCGAAAGCTATTTCCTAGCCGCGCGCCTGCAGGAAAAGTACATCCCGTCGTCGCGCCGGCTGCGGCCGGTCGAGGTGACCGAGACGCTGGCGCAGACAACCAAGATCGAGATGGATCTCAGGCTCGAGGCGGCAGCGCTTTCGGAACTCGGCGAGAACACCAAGGACGATCCGGGCTTCCGAGTGCCGTCGGTCGACTGGGAGCGCACCGGCCGCGATGTCCTGACCATGGAATGGGTCGACGGCGTCAAGATGAACGACATTGCCGGCCTCGCCGAGGCAGGCCACGATCTCAAGGCGATCGCCGCCAACCTGATCCAGTCGTTCCTGCGCCAAACGTTGCGCGACGGCTTTTTCCATGCCGACATGCATCCGGGAAACCTGTTCGTCGAGGGGGACGGCACCATCGTTGCCGTCGATCTCGGCATTGCCGGCCGGCTCGGCAAGAAGGAGCGCCGCTTCCTTGCCGAAATCCTCTACGGCTTCATCACTCGTGACTATTTGCGCGTCGCCGAAGTGCATTTCGAGGCCGGCTATGTGCCGCGCCAGCACAATGTCTCGGCCTTCGCACAAGCGATCCGCGCCATCGGCGAGCCGATCCATGGCCAGCCGGCCGAGACCATCTCGATGGCCAAGCTGCTGACGCTGCTGTTCGAGGTGACCGAACTGTTCGACATGGCGACGCGGCCGGAACTCATCCTGCTGCAGAAGACCATGGTGGTGGTCGAAGGCGTCGCCCGCACGCTCGACCCGGCCTTCAACATGTGGAAGACGGCCGAGCCGGTGGTTGGTGACTGGATCGCCGGCAATCTCGGTCCGCGCGGCCTGCTGGTCGATGCACGCGACGGCGCCAGGGCGATGCTGGCGCTGGCCCGCCAGGCGCCGGACCTTGCCGTCCGCACCGAGCGGCTGTCGCGCGAGATCGACCTGATGGCCGAGCACGGCTTGCGCTTCGACGAAACGACGGCGCGCGCCATCGGCAAGGCCGAAGCGCGCTACACCCGCTCCGGCCGGCTGGCACTGTGGGTGATCGCGCTGACGCTGCTCTATATTGCGTGGCGGATTTTCTAAGGTGTGTGATATTCAGGTGATGCCGGCCTGCAAATGGCGGTTTCCTGCGCTTCCGGTGCTCACGTACTTTAAGTACGCTCCGCTCCGGTTCTTGGAAACTACCTAGTTTGGTCGCTTCGCGCCCGTCTTCGACTCCGGCCCGGCCTGACCTGAATATCAACACACCTTTAGCCGCTTGTTCTGGCATGATTGCATTGCTATCATTGCTTCCAGAAATTTCGAGCAAAGTGCAATCACATGGCCAGCATCACCATTCGCAACCTCGATGACGCGGTCAAGGACCTGCTGCGGAAACTGGCGGCGGAGAACGACCGCTCGATGGAGGAGCAGGCACGGGTTATGATCCGCGCCGCGGTCGAGGGCCAACTCGGCCCGGCCGGCCGCATCGACCAGATCGAACAGACGCTGCGCGAACTGGCGAGTGCACGCAGCCCGGCGGCGCCGATCGCTGCTGCGGCGAGCAAGGTCCTGCCGCGTGGCAGCCTCTTCGGCAAGCGCATCCTGCTCATCATCGGCGGCGGCATCGCCGCCTACAAGGCGCTCGATCTGATCCGCCGGCTGCGCGAGCGAGGGGCCGCGGTGCGCGTGGTGATGACATCAGCAGCGCAGGAATTCATCACGACGCTTTCGGTCGGCGCGCTTTCGGCCGACCATGTCTTCACCGATTTGTTCGGCCGCAATGACGAGCACGACGTCGGCCATATCAGGCTGTCGCGCGAGGCTGATCTGCTGGTCGTGGCGCCGGCCACCGCCGACCTGATGGCGAAGCTCGCCAATGGCCATGCAAATGATCTCGGCTCGACCGTTCTTCTCGCCACCGACAAGCCTGTGTTGATGGCGCCGGCGATGAACCCAAAAATGTGGTCGCATTCGGCGACGCGCCGCAATCGCGCGACGCTTGGTAAGGACGGCATTGCCTTCATCGGACCGGCGAAGGGCGAGATGGCCGAGAGCAATGAGGCCGGCGAGGGCCGCATGGCCGAGCCGCTGGAGATCGTTGCTGCCATCGAGGCGCTGCTCGACACCAGGCCGAAGCCGCTTACCGGCCGCAGGATCATCGTCACCTCCGGGCCGACGCATGAGCCGATCGACCCGGTGCGCTACATCGCCAACTGCTCGTCGGGCAAGCAGGGCCATGCGATTGCCGCTGCCCTGGCAAGGCTCGGCGCCGATGTGCGCCTCGTCTCCGGGCCGGTCAACATTGCCGATCCGGCCGGCGTCACGACGCTGCATGTCGAGACCGCGGCCGAGATGAAGGAGGCGGTCGAACAGCTGCTGCCGGCCGACGCCGCTGTGTTCGTCGCCGCGGTCGCCGACTGGCGCACCGCCAATGCCGCAGGGGAAAAGATCAAGAAGGTGGCGGGTGAGGGGCCGCCGGCGCTGCAGATGATCGAAAATCCTGACATCCTTGCCGGCGTCGGCCATCACAAGCAGCGGCCGGGGCTGGTCGTCGGCTTCGCCGCCGAAACGCAGGACCTCGTCAACAATGCCGAGGCCAAGCTTCGGAAGAAGGGCGCCGATTTCATCGTCGCCAATGACGTCTCGCATGAAAGCGGCATCGGTCCCTCGGGCGTTATGGGCGGCGACCGCAACAAGGTGCGGATCGTCTCCAGGACCGGCGTCGAGGAATGGCCGGAGATGGGCAAGGACGAGGTGGCGGCGCGGCTCGCCGCCCTGATCGCCGAACGCCTCAAAACCATTGTGGTCTGAAGCCTCGATCAGCCGGCTGCCTTCTCCAGTCGCGTCTCGGGGAGCGTGATCCTCAAGGCCGCCAGGCATCCGACGATGCCGAGCGGCACGAAGGCGAGGAACAGCCAGCTGGCGACGCTGGCCGCGGCCTCCCGGTTCAACCCTTCCGAAAAGCCGCTGGCATTGGCGATGATGCCGGCCACGGCTGCGCCCACCGCATAGCCTATGCGCTGCATGGTCGGCACGGCGGCGGAAGCGATGGTCTGCTCGCTGTCGCCGGCCGAGGCGACGATGACGCGGGTCAGGAAAGGCCAGGCGACACCGAAGCCGCCGCCTTGCAGCAGGGCGCACAGCAGGATCAACGGAATGGAACCCGCCGGGATCGTATAGGCGAAGCCGGCAATGCCGCAGGCGATCATCAGCGCGCCGATGACGATGATCGGCCGCTCGCGTTCCTGCGGTGCGTTGGCGACCAGGATCGACAGGATCGACCACGAGATCGACTCGGCGGCGATGATATAGCCCGTGGTCAGGATCGGTATGTCGTGCAGGCTGGTCAGCAGCAGCGGTCCGTAGACGCCAAAGGAGATGGTCGCCGCCGAAAAGGCGGCGACCATGGTCATGCCGCTGCCGACCGGCGAGCGCCATGAGAACAGCCTGGCCGGGAACAGCCGCGATTGCTGTTTCAGTGCGTCGACGCGGAAGAACAGCACGAGGCCGATCAGGCCGAAGCCAAGCAGCAGCGACGAGCGCAGCAGGGCAATGTCGACGCCAGCCATGGCGATCAGCACGACGCTCACGGCGAGACAGCCGAGCGCGACATAGGGGAAGGGCGGCGCCGTGCCGCCGGTTGCCCGCGGCCGGGTAGCCTCCGGCGTGTTGAGCACGATGAGGCTCGCAAGCGCGACGGCGATGCCGCCCAGGGTGAAGATGCCGACGGCCCAGCGCCAGGACATAAGCTCGGTCATGATCGCCCCGATCATCGGCCCGCTGAAAGCGGCGATACCCCAGATCGCCGACATGATGCCGAAAAGCTGCGGCCAGATGTTGCGCGGAAACAACCGTTCGACCGAGACGAAGGCCAGCGACACCAGCGCGCCGCCGCCCAACCCTTCGATCAGTCTGCCGGCGAGAAACTGGGGCATGGACGGGGCGATGGCGCTTACTAGGGCGCCAGCCGCATAGAGCAAGGCGGCGACCACCATGTTGGTGCGCAGCGGAACATAGCTGACCAGCCGTCCGGCGGCGGCGCCGGCGACGATGGCGCCAAGCTCGTAGATCGCCAGCGACCAGCCGACCAGTTGCACGCCGTCCAGTTCGCCGACCATGGCCGGCATCACCGTCGCCACCATCGTCTCGTTGGTGGCGTAGAGCAGAATGCCGAGGTTGATGAAGCAGAAGCGCGCCAGATCGCCGCTCGCCCACAGTGCGCGCCAGTCGACCCTGTTGCTGGTTTTCATGCTCACATCATTCTCCCGACTTGCCAGCCGTTGAAAGGGTCGGAGCGTGCGTCGAAAACGATGCGCCGTCCGTCGGGAAGCGCTTTTAGAACCTCAACCGCGGTTGAGCTCAAGCGGTTTTTTGAGACGCTTGCGCAGCCAAGCTGCGGACGGTCAGTTCGCGGTACTGCGCAGCTGGAACTGGCTGACGCCGATGGCGATGTTGATGCCGGTCTGCGTCTGCAGGCTGAGCGGCTGCAGCGTGAAGGCCTGCGAGGAGCCACCGACCAGGAGATTGGCGCCGGCGCCGACTGCCGCGGTCAGTTCGGCGCTGGCGCCGATGTAATCGCCGGCCAGCGCGCCGGGCGCATAGATGTTCTTCAGCGGCGTCAGCACCAGCCACTGCATCACGCTCTGCTTGGTGGTGCCGATGTCGAGCCCGTATTTGTTGACGGCGCCGAAATAGGCTTCCGGCGCGAAGGTCTTGTCGGCCGGGGTGAAGGTGCAGCTCAGATCCTTGCTCGAGCCGAAGATGAAGCCGGTGCCGCCGCCGATGGCGCATTCCAGTGTGCCGAGTTCGATGCCTTGGTCCCGGGCGTGAGCCTGTCCTGTAAGCGCTGTCGCGATCGCGGCAACGGCGATGATGGTTTTGTGCAAGGCGTTCCCCCAAAAAGCATGCGGCGCGGAGACAGTAGCCTGTTCCGCGCCGCGCGTAGAGGGATCAAATGCGCTTATTTGAACGAGTGGATCAGCTGGAGCGAGGCCACGGCAACTGCCAGATTGACGCCGGTCTGCGCCTGGACGCTGAGCGGCTCCAGCATGAAGGCGCCGTCCAGCCCGCCGACCAGCAGATTGGCGCCGCCGCCGGTCACGATGCTGGCCTCGGCATTGACGCCGTAATAGCTGCCGGCGAGGTCGCCTTCATCATGGCTGCGGGTGGCTGCCAGAACTGCCCATGCCAACTGGCCCTGATGCGTCTGGCCGATATCGACGCCGAGCTTCGAGATCATCCCGGTGTACTGCTCGGACGGCCCGTGATGATAGGGACGAAATGTGCAGGACACGCCCTTGTTTGACGTGATGACATAGCCGACGCCGCCATCGATGGTGCAATCGAGCGTGCCGAGCCGGAGCGCGCCGGCGCTGACGGGAGAGGCGAGGAGCGTGATGGCCAGCGCTGAGGCACAAACAAGTATCTTGATCATCGGGAAGGTCCCTTTCGCAAATTTCGCAAACTAGCCCCGATTAACGATCGAGGTACACGGAGCGTTCCGCCGAAAACTTGGCGCGAACATGGCGAGAGTTAATGTGCCGTTATCGGGGCAAGGGCGACGCGTGGCGAAACGCTGCCTTGAGCCCGTACGGGCTCAAGGTCGGACTGAACAATGACTATTGCCGTTAGCTAGCGGTGGCGCTTGAGGTGCGCGACAGACCGTCCTTGGCCGGCTGGTAGGTCGGATCGAGATGGATCGCCTCGCGGTAGGACTTCGCGGCTCTCACCTTGTCGCCGCGCCGTTCGTAGATCAGCGCCTGGTTGGCCCAGGCCTCGGCGTTCTTGCCGTCGAGCTTGATGGCCATGTTGAAGTCGGAGAAGGCGTTGTCCTCGTCGTTCATGGCGAGATAGGAGAGGCCGCGGCCGTTGTAGGGCTCGGCGGCGTCCGGCGCCAGCGAGATGGCGGTCGAGAAATCCTCGATGGCGAATTTGTGCTGGCCCTGGCTCTGATAGATCAGGCCGCGATTGTGATAGGCGCGCGCATCTGTCGTATCGAGCTGGATCGCCTTCTGGAAATCGTTGAAGGCCTCGGTGGTGCGGCCCGCCTTGCGATAGAGGTTGCCGCGGCCGATATAGGCGGCGTCGTAGTTCGAATTGATCTGGATCGAACGGTTGTAGTCGGCGAGCGCGGCCTCCTGGTTGCCGAGGAAGCGCTGGATCAAGGCACGGTTCGAATAGGCCTGGTAGAAATTCGGATTGAGCTGGATGGCGGTGTCGAAATCCTTCAGCGCCGCCTGGTACTGGCCGCCACGGCCATAGGCCGAGCCGCGCACATTGTAGGCTTCCGGATCCTGGGGGTTGCGCTGGATCACGGCCGACAGCGAGGAGATGTTCTCGGTCGAGCCTTGCGCCTTGTCGATGTTGGTGAATTCGCCGGTCGGGGCCGTCTGGCAGCCGGCAAGCGCCAAGCCGGAAAGCAGGGCTGCCGTCAGGGCGAAGCCGCGCAATGCGGTTCTGCGCTCCACGGAAATTGCGTTCATGTCTGCTCTGTCCTCACTGCCCGCCGCGCCGTCAGGTCCGTTCCCTCTCCGAACCGGGTCGAAATTATCGCAAGTGCTGGAGCGTACCATGTGTGTCCAAGCGGACGCACGTCGCTCTAAATAAAAAGGTGGCGGCGATTCCGCATCGCGCCACCTTGGGTATCCTTCGAAAAGGACGAAAAATTGGCGGTATCAGCGCGGCGGACGCGCTGCACCGGCGGCACCGGCCGCAACCGGGCGCGGCGTCATCGGCAGCAGGCCTTCGCGCTGGGCGCGCTTGCGGGCCAGCTTGCGGGCGCGACGCACGGCCTCGGCCTTTTCACGGGCGCGCTTCTCGGAAGGCTTCTCGTAATGTCCGCGCATCTTCATTTCGCGGAAAATGCCTTCGCGCTGCATCTTTTTCTTCAGCGCGCGAAGCGCCTGATCAACATTGTTGTCGCGGACGAGTACCTGCACGGGCAATCCTGTCTTTCGGGTTTGATATCAACAGGCAAGCGGCCATAGCCACGAGCCTCCGCGGCGAGTTACACCACGAATTGTGGCGGCTGATAGCAGAATCAGGCCGCGCTGTCCACAGCCGAAATGAGGCTGTGCGGCCAAACCGCGATCGGTCGCCGCCAGATTGGGTTTTGACCTTTTGTTTGAGCATGATCTTTTCCGAAAACCGGTTCCCACTTTTCGGGATCATGCTCTAGGCAGTGGCCAGATGAAGCTGCTCGAAACCTTCGAAGAACTCGCCGTAGTTGCAGGTTATCTCTTCGCCAGCCGCGATATCGCAGGTCGCGGTCGCGCCGCCATAGCGCGAGAAATCCGTGTTCGGCCTTTGCGCATGGTTCATGAAGCGGCCGTTGTCGACTTCATAGACCATGAAGCCCGGACGATCGGGGCTCGGATATCCGTAACGGTCGAGCAATTCCTTGAGGTGGGGCGGTGCCGCCTCGTATTTTTCCGTCGGGATCAGCCGGTCGAAATCCGGATCGAGGCGCCAGATCGAGGCGCCCTTGCGGATCGGCTCGGCGGCGAACACGCCGACGCCTTCGATTGCGCTCTGGGCGACATAGGTTCTGATCAGCAGCATGTTTCCCTGCCCGTTTTCGACAGGGAAACGGAATCGCCAAATCGCGCCGAAAAAGCAAGACCGGAGGGCTGCGTTGCGGCAACGAACATGCCTATTCGCCGGGAAAACTCTTCACGTCCGGTTGATCGAGACGCCGCCGTCGGCAAACAGCGCGGTTCCGGTGGTGAAGCTCGACGCGTCGGAGGCGAGATAGAGCGCCGAGCGGGCGATCTCCTCGGGCTCGGCGACGCGCTTCAACGCATGCAGGTTTTCGACGAAGGCCCGCGCTTCCGGTGTATTGAATGTCGCCGCGGGCGTATCGGTGCCGCCCGGCAGGAGCGCGTTAACCCGAATGGCCTTCGGGCCGTATTCGGCGGCAAGCACCTGCGTCAAGCCGATCAGGCCGGCCTTGCTTGCCGCATAGCTGGTCATGCCTGGCATGCCGACGGTATGGCCGACAAAGGTCGAGGTGAAGATCAGCGAGCCGCCGCTGCGCTCGACCATCGCCGGCACCTGGTATTTCGCGCCGAGAAACGCGCTGGTGAGATTGGTATCGAGCGTCTCGCGCCACCCCTCCAGCGACAGTTCGGAAATCGACCCCATCTGGCCGACAGCGCCGACATTGTTGAAGGCGATGTCGAGACCCCCGAAGCTTTCGACCGCTAGATCGACAAGCGTTTTTGCATAGGCCTCGTCCCTGACGTCGCCGGCAAGCGCCACGGCCGTTCCTCCGGCATCCTCGATCTCGGCGACCAAGGCATCAAGCTCTGCCTGCCGGCGGGCCGCGACGACGACCTTGGCGCCTTCCTCGGCAAAGAGCTTTGCGGTGGCGCGGCCGATGCCGGAACTGGCGCCGGTGACGATGGCGACCTTGTTGGTGAGTGCGAACATTTTCTGCATCCTTTTTCGCGCCGGCATTGCCGGCAATCGGATGCTTGGTCGCAAATGCGGCTGGTCGGAGCCACCCGAAAGCTGCACTGGGCTCGGCGCAACGCAGGTTGGCCAGTCGTAGCAGATGCCTCTTTTTCGCCATGGCGCAAAACGGCAAGCGCCGTCGCAAACAGTGCAAGGGTGGCAACGCCTTTTCGCTAGTGATACACCTCGCTCGTCCGGCCGATTGCTGGCCCGGCCGTCCCATCCGCGAGGCTAGAACGTGAAGAAATATTCGGTATTCGCCATCGCCCGTGAGGCCATGCGCGGCCATAAGGGCTGGGAAGAGCAATGGTCTTCGCCCGAGCCGAAGAAGGAATACGACGTCATCATCGTCGGCGCCGGCGGCCATGGCCTGGCCACCGCCTATTATCTCGCCACGGTGCACGGCATCACCAATGTCGCCGTGCTGGAAAAGGGCTGGCTCGGCGGCGGCAACACCGGCCGCAACACCACAATCATCCGCTCCAACTACCTCTATGACGAGAGCGCCGGTATCTACGACCATGCGCTGAAGCTGTGGGATGGGCTCAGCCAGGAGCTCAACTACAACGTCATGTATTCGGCGCGTGGCGTCATGATGCTCGCCCACAATGTGCACGACATCCAGGTGCTGAAGCGCCATGTGCATGCCAACCGGCTGAACGGCATCGACAATGAATGGCTGACGCCCGAGCAGGCCAAGGAATTCTGCCCGCCGCTGAACATCTCCAAGCAGGCGCGCTATCCGGTGGTGGGCGCCGCCTTGCAGCGGCGCGGCGGCACGGCGCGCCACGATGCGGTGGCCTGGGGCTATGCGCGCGGCGCTTCGGCACGCGGCGTCCACATCATCCAGAATTGCGAAGTCACCGGCGTCAAGCGCGCTGCCAATGGCGCGGTCATGGGCGTCGACACGACGCGCGGCTTCATCGGCGCCAAGAAGGTCGGCGTGGTCGCGGCAGGTCATTCCTCGGTGATCATGAACATGGCCGGCGTGCGCATGCCGCTGGAAAGCTATCCGCTGCAGGCGCTGGTCTCGGAGCCGGTCAAGCCGGTGGTGCCTTGCGTGGTGATGTCGAACACGGTGCATGCCTACATCTCGCAGTCCGACAAGGGCGAACTGGTGATCGGCGCCGGCACCGACCAGTATGTCTCCTATTCGCAGACCGGCGGCCTGCACATATTGCAGCATACGCTCGACGCCATATGCGAGATGTTCCCGATCTTCACGCGCATGAAGATGCTGCGTTCCTGGGGCGGCATCGTCGACGTGACGCCGGACCGCTCGCCGATCCTTGCCAAGACGCCGGTACCCGGCCTCTATGTCAATTGCGGCTGGGGCACGGGCGGCTTCAAGGCGACGCCGGGCTCGGGCCATGTCTTTGCACACACCATCGCCAAGGACGACCCGCACCCGATCAACGCGCCCTTCACCATCGAGCGCTTCCGCACCGGCCGTCTGATCGACGAGGCGGCAGCGGCGGCGGTGGCGCACTGATGATGACCGAGATGGCTGTCGCGGTGCCGCTGGTGCTCGCCAGCGAGCAGGGGATGTTTCATTTTCCGTCGGCTGAAGAAGTGCGCCTGCAGCCGATCAGCCGCGCCGAAAACGAGACCGGATGGCCGTTTGCCGTCGATGCGGGCGTGCTGGCCTGCGTCTGGAGCGGCGGCCAGAAGGTGGTCAGCTTCCTGGAAAACAGGCCGGCCGAACTCGAGGACGGCGAGACATTCCAGTCGCGCCACGTCATCGTAACGACCGATCCGGTGCTGCTCACTTTCGGCAATATGGCTGATCGCGAGCTGTTCAGTCCGGCGGCAAGCATTGAGGAACGCATCCGGCAGGTCGCGCCCTTCGCGGCGCTCGGCCAGAAGCTTTGCGACCAACCGGCCGGCGCCCATGTCGGCCGAGGCGAATTGTAGGAACCAAGCACAATGCTTCTCATCCGCTGCCCCTATTGCGAGGAAGAGCGCCCGGAACTCGAGTTCCGCAACGCCGGCGAGGCGCATATCGCGCGCTCGGCCAACATGGCCGGCGAGAGCGACGACGATTTCGAGAAGTTCTTCTTCATCCGCTCGAATCCCAAGGGCGTCATCTACGAGCGCTGGCGGCACATGCATGGCTGCGCGCGCTTCTTCAACGCCGTGCGCGACACCGTCACCGACAAGTTCATCATGACCTACAAGGCCGGCGAGCCGAAGCCGTCGAAGCTGCCTGGAGTTGCCAAATGAGCGGCGCGTTCCGCATTCCCGGCGCCGGGCGCCTCAAGCAGGCAAAATCGGCCCGCTTCAGCTTCGACGGCCAGGCTTACGCCGGCGTCGAAGGCGACACGCTGGCCTCGGCCCTGCTTGCCAACGGCGTCCATCTCGTCGGCCGTTCGTTCAAGTACCACCGTCCGCGCGGCTTCCTGTCCGCCGGCGCGGAAGAGCCCAATGCGCTTGTCCAGATTGCGCGCGACGATGCGCGCAAGACGCCGAACGTGCGGGCAACTGTGCAGGAGCTCTATGACGGGCTGGCCGCACAGTCGCAGAACCGCTGGCCGTCGCTCGCCTTCGACGTTGGCGCGGTCAACGACATCGCCTCGCCATTCTTTTCGGCCGGTTTCTACTACAAGACCTTCATGTGGCCGAAGGCCGCGTGGAAAAGCCTCTACGAACCGAAGATCCGCGCCGCGGCCGGCCTCGGCGTGTCGCCAGACCGGCCCGATCCCGACCACTATTCGGCGCGCTTCGCGCATTGCGACGTGTTGGTGCTGGGCGGCGGTGCCGCCGGCATCGCTGCAGCGCTTGCGGCAGCCGAGACCGGCGCCAGCGTCATGCTGGCCGACGAGCAGGCGGAGTTCGGCGGCAGCCTGCGTTTCGAGACTGGCGCCAAGATCGACGGCCAGGACGGTTTTGCCTGGGCACAAGGCGCGATCGCCAAGCTGAAGGCGATGGACAATGTCCGCGTGCTCTCGCGCACGACAGCGTTCGGCTACTACGCGCAGAATTTCGTTGGGCTGGTCGAGCGCGTCAGCGACCATCTGCAAAACCCGGGTCGCGACCTGCCGCGCGAGCGGCTGTGGCAGGTTCGCGCCAAACACGTCGTGCTGGCGACCGGCGCCATCGAGCGCCACATGGTATTTGCCGACAACGACCGTCCCGGCATCATGCTGGCTTCCGCCGCACGCACCTATCTCAACCATTACGGCGTTGCCGTCGGCAAGAATGTCGGCGTCTACACGGCCAATGACTCCGCCTATGCGGCGGCGATCGACCTGAAGAAGGCCGGCGTCAATATCGCGGCCATCGTCGACCTGCGCGACAACCCGACCGGGCCGGTGATCGACGAGGCGCGGGCGCTCGGCATCGAGATCAATTTCGGCCGCGCGGTGGTTCGCGCCGGCGGCAAATTGCGGGTGACCTCGATGACCGTGCAGCCGAAGAATGGTGGCGGCGAGCGCACCATCCCGGTCGACGCGATCCTGATGTCGGCCGGCTGGACGCCGTCGGTGCATCTCTTCTCGCAGTCGCGCGGCAAGGTCGCCTTCAACGACGAGACCAAGCGCTTCGTGCCCGGCACCTACGCGCAGGACTGCGTTTCGGTCGGCGCCTGCAACGGCACCGACGGGCTGTCGGCGACGATCGACGAGGCCTATGCGGCTGGCGCCAAGGCGGCGAAGGACGCAGGCGCCAAAGCCGCCAAGGGTACGAAGCCGAAAGTCGACGCCGGCGAGAGCTGGTCGCGCGGCATGCTGGGTGCGGCTCCCGGAGCCGGGCCGGATACGACGGTCAAGGCTTTCGTCGATTTCCAGAACGACGTCACCGCCAAGGACATCCGCCAGGCGGTGCATGAAGGCATGCATTCGATCGAGCACGTCAAGCGCTTCACCACCAACGGCATGGCGACCGATCAGGGCAAGACCTCCAACATGCACGGCTTGGCGATTGCCGCCGAGACGCTGGGCAAGCCGATCCCTCAGGTTGGCCTCACCACATTCCGCGCGCCCTATACGCCGGTCACCTTCGGCTCGATCGTCGGACACGCGCGGGGACCGCTCTTCGACCCGACCCGCAGAACCGCGATCCATCCCTGGGCCGAGGCCCAAGGTGCCGTGTTCGAGGATGTCGGTCAGTGGAAGCGTGCCTGGTATTTCCCGAAGGGCGGCGAGGACATGCATGCCGCCGTCGACCGCGAATGCGTCGGCGTGCGCAAGACGGCCGGCCTGTTCGATGCCTCGACGCTGGGCAAGATCGAAGTGGTCGGGCCGGATGCCGCCAAGTTCATGGAGCTGCTCTACACCAATCCGTGGGAGAAGCTGGAGCCCGGCCGCTGCCGCTATGGCATCATGCTGCGCGAAGACGGCTTCATCTATGATGACGGCGTCGTCGGCAGGCTGGCTCCTGATCGCTTCCATGTGACGACGACGACCGGCGGTGCGCCGCGCGTCATGAACCATATGGAGGACTATCTCCAGACCGAGTTCCCGCATCTCAATGTCTGGCTGAGCTCGATCACCGAGCAATGGGCGGTGATTGCCGTGCAGGGACCGAGCGCGCGGAAGATTATCGAACCCTTGGTCGAGGGCATCGACATGTCGGACGAGGCGCTGCCGCATATGTCGGTGCGCGAAGGCAAGATCTGTGGCGTGCCGACCAGGCTGTTCCGCATGTCGTTCACCGGTGAGCGCGGCTTCGAGGTCAATGTGCCGGCCGATTACGGCCAGGCTGTCTGGGAAGCGCTGTGGGCCGAGGGCCAGAAGCATGGCGCGGTTGCCTACGGCACCGAGACCATGCACGTGCTGCGCGCCGAAAAGGGCTACATCATCGTCGGCCAGGACACCGATGGCACGGTGACGCCGAACGATGCCGGCCTCGACTGGGCAGTTGGCAAGAAGAAGACCGACTTTGTCGGCATTCGCGGCTTGGTGCGGCCGGATCTGGTCGCCAAGGGCCGCAAGCAGCTCGTCGGCCTGAAGACCAAGGACCCGAAAGTGGTGCTGGAAGAAGGCGCGCAGATCGTCAGCGACCCGAAGCAGGCGATCCCGATGAAGATGATCGGCCATGTCACGTCGAGCTACTGGTCGGAAAATTGCGGCCGTTCGATCGCGCTGGCGCTGGTCGCCGGCGGTCGCGACCGGATGGGCGAGACGCTGTACGTGCCGATGCCGAACGGGGTGATCGAAGTGGAGGTCACCGGCATGGTGTTCTTCGACGAGAAGGGGGAGCGCCTCAATGGCTAAGGCTGCCGCGAAAACCAATGCATCCGCGATGTCGTCCTCGGCAGAGCGCCGTCCAGCGCTTGCCGGGCGCAGCGTATCGGCAACGGGCGTCAAGCTCGAGGTTATGCCGCCGGCCGAGCGTATCTCGCTGCGCGCGCCGGAGGCTTCCGTGGCAGCGCTTTCGAAGGCGCTTGGCGTGACCTTGCCGACAACGCCGAAGACCTCGGCGACGAAGGCCGGCCGCACGGCGCTGTGGCTTGGGCCGGACGAATGGCTGGTCATCGACGAGGCCGGAAAAGATCCGCTCGCCGATTGCGCCAAGGTTACCGCGCTGCATTCAGCGGTCGGCATCTCGCACCGCAACGTCGCCTTTTCCGTCACCGGGCCGGCCGCCGCCGCGGCGATCAATGGCGGCTGCCCGCAGGATCTGTCGCTCGAAGCCTTTCCGGTGGGTGCTGCCTCGCGCACCATCCTGGGCAAGTCCGAGGTCGTGCTGCTCCGCAGCGGACCAGACGCCTTCCGGGTCGAATGCTGGCGTTCGTTCTCGGATTATGTCTTTACTCTGCTGTCTGAGGCGGCGAGCGACGCGGCGGCCTAACGCAGGTCAGGAACGTTTGCCGCGCAGGGTCGTTCTGCTTCCGCAGGCCGAGGGAGAATGCCGATGCCGACGAAATCCGCGCCAAAGCCGGCCAAGAAGACTGCTGCCGTCCGTTCGCTCGAACGCGAACGAGATCACGAGGTGAGCGCGGAAGAGGAACTCGAGGAAGGCCTCGAGGACACGTTCCCGGCCAGCGACCCGGTGTCGATAATTTCGACCTCCATCTCCGGCGCTCCCGCAAGACCCGGCAAGGCCAAGACGGTGGCCGGGCGAAAGCAGCGCAAGAAATAACTCACCGGCAGTGCGCCCGACATGAAAACGGGCGGTCAGGATCTCCTGCCGCCCTTTGTCTTCATCGGCAAATTCGAGCCGCCGCGGCCTCGTTCTTTGGGGAGAGCGCCGCCCAGCGGTATCAACCTTAGATTAGAACGTGCTGGGCACGATCCAGGGATCGATGTCGATGCCGAGACGCGGGCCCTTGGCGGCGTCGGTCTTGGTCGCGCCGGCCTTTTCGACCGAGCCGGTCGTGCCGCAATCGAGCTTCACATTGGCGTTGGTATGGACGCAGGCCGTAGCCGGCGCTTGCTTGGTCGGCTGGGTGGAGCCGGCGAAGGCCGCACCTGAAAACGCCAACACCGCTGCGAGGGTGAGGATTGTCTTTTTCATGGTTTGTCTCCGGTTCAATTCTTTCGTACATGTACGATACGGCGTACATATACGTCTCGGAGATCGGGACTTCAAGTCAGAAATCGTACACGTACGAACAAATTTTCTTAAAATGCCAAAATGCCGCAAGGCGCGGCAAAGCCTGCTCCATCCTGACGAAATCGCGATGGGCTCTATCTCTTTGTTTGAGCGAGATCTTTTCCGAGCCGAAGGTCGGCGCAGGCAAACGCCGGATCCCGGTTGGGGATCATGTTCCAGACGCCGGCTGGATCAAACGATGTGGGACTGCAGGACTATCAGCAGTTGACCGGCGTCTCGGTCAGCGGCGGCACGTCCTGTGTCGAGAGCGTGGCGAGCGTGAAGTCGCACATCCGCTTCACGAAAGCCTGCGGGTCGCCGAAGGGGTAGAACGGAAAGGTAATCAGCAGCGAGATCGTGCCGTGGCCGACCGCCCACAGCATGGTGGCGATGGCGCGCGGATCGCCCTTGAGCTTGCCGGCGGCAACGCAGGCCTCGACCCTGCTGATCAGCGCCTTCATCGCCGGGTTGCTCTCTTCCATCTCCTGGTAGGACCTGCCTTCTGGCGGCTTGGTCTTTTCGGTCATGAAGACGGTGCGATATTCATTGGGATTGCCGAGGCCGAAGGCGGCGTATTCGGTCATGACCGCCTGCAGCGCTTCGATCGGATCGTCGGAGGGATGCTCCTCGATGCGGCGGGCAAGTGTCTCGAATGCATCCTCGGCCAATGCGAACAGGATGTCCTGCTTGTCGGCGAAATAGGAATAGACCGACATCGGCGCATAGCCGACGCGCTTGGCCAGCTTGCGGATGGTCAGGCCTTCATAGCCTTCTTCCTGCACAAGCTTGTGCGCCGCCTCGACCAGTTCGGAGCGCAGCTCGGCCTTCTGTCTTTCACGGCGGTTCTGGACGCTAAGCGGCAATTCCTGCCTGCCTTTGTTGGTTGCCTGACTAAATTATATACGCTGTACGAAAACGGACAAGGGTGGGGTAAGTTCCCCGCGTCACGTCAGATCGCGCCAATGCCGCCATCGACGGCGAGCGTGTGGCCGGTCATGAAGGAATTGGCTGGGTCGGCGGCGAACAGGATGGCGGTGATGACCTCATCCACTTCCGCGACCCGTTTCATCGGCACGCCCCGCGTCAGCTCGGCCAGCGCTTCGGCCTCGGGCGCGCCGCTGCCGCGGACAAAACCGTCGACCATCGCCGTGCGCGTATGGGCCGGGCAGATGGCGTTGATGCGGATGCCCTTGGTGGCGTATTCGGCGGCCGCAGACCTGGTCAGCCCGACGACGCCATGCTTGGCGGCGGCATAAACCGACAGTTTCGGTGCGCCGCCAAGTCCGGCGACCGAGGCGATGTTGACGATCGTGCCGCCCTTGCCGGTCGCCTTGAATTGCCGCTCCATCAGCGGGATCTGGTGCTTCATCGCAAAGAAGACGCCTAAAAGGTCGACCTCGAGCACCCGGCGCGCATCGTCGGATGCCACCTGCGGCAGGCGCACGAAGCTGTGGACGATGCCGGCATTGTTGACGGCGACATCCAGCCGGCCGAACCGTTTCGTCGCCAGCGTCACCAGGTCTTCCGACAGCTTTTCGTCGGCGATGTTGCCGGCAAGGATCGCCGTCTCGGCCTCCAACGTTTCGGCAAAGGCGGCCAACGCCTTTTCGTCCAGATCCGACAGCACCAGCCGCGCGCCTTCGGCGGCAAAGCCCTTGGCCGCGCCGCGGCCGAGGCCGCCGGCAGCGCCCGTGATCAGCACCGTCGCCCCGTCGAAACGACCCATCGCTCAGCTCTCCCAATTTTCAAGTCTTCTTGTCGATCAATCTCACCGCCAGGCCGGCGAGCAGCTTGACCGCTTCGCCGTAGGTTCTCGCCTTCTCCGGATTGGAGGCGTTGCCGTCCAGCGCGCGCCGGTAGACGCCCTGGCAGATGGCCGCCAGCCGGAAAAAGGAGAAAGCGAGGAAGAAGCTCCAGTTGCCGATGCCGGCAAGATCGCGCCGCCGGCAATAGGCGTCGACATAGGCTTCTTCCGAGGGCAGGCCGAGCGTCGCGCGGTCGATGCCGCCGAGACCACGAAAGCCCGACGCGTGCGGCAGCCGCCATTGCATGCACTGATAGGCGAGGTCGGCGAAGGGGTGGCCGAGCGTCGACAGCTCCCAGTCGAGCACCGCCAGCACCCGCGGCCCGTCCTTGGCGAAGATCATGTTGTCCAGCCGGTAGTCGCCATGCACCAGCGAGACACGGCCGTCATCGGCCGGCATATGCGTCTCGAGCCAGGCGATCAGCCGGTCCATGTCGGCCACCGTGCCGGTTTCGGAGGCGCGGTACTGGCTGGTCCAGCGGGCGAACTGGCGCTCGAAATAATTGCCGGGTTTGCCGAAGTCGCCGAGCCTGGTCGCTTCGACATCAACGCCGTGCAGTGCGGCAAGTGTCGCGTTCATGGCGTCGTAGATCGCCGCGCGCTCTTCGTTGCCGGAGGCTTCCGGCAAGGACGGGTCCCAGAAGATGCGGCCGTCGAGGAACTCCATGACATAGAACATGCGGCCGATCGGGGAGCCCTCACCGGACAGATGCAGCATGGCGGGCACCGGCACGGCTGTTCCGGCAAGCGCCTGCATCACCCTGAATTCGCGGTCGACCTGATGCGCGGATTTCAGCAATTGGCCGGGCGGCTTGGCGCGCAGCACATAGCGGCCGCTTGCCGCCGTCAAAAGAAAAGTCGGGTTCGATTGTCCGGATTTGAACTTTTCGATCGCGGAAAGCCCAGCAAAGCGCGGAACATGTGCCTCGAGATAAGGCCCAAGCGCTGCCTGATCGAGCGCAAGCGCCGACTTGTCGAGCGCAAGCGCCGACTTGTCGAGCGTGTTCGAGTCGCTCATGCCGTCTCTGGCTGGCGCTCGATCAGCGTCAGGGTCAGCCAGCGGGCGGTCAGCGCCGGCTTCTTCGAACCCTCGATCTCGATGGTCACGTCATGCGCGGTCTGCACCCAGCCCGAGGGCCTGACCTTGACGTCAGCCAGCACGAAACGGGTGCGGATGCGCGATCCGGTCTTCACCGGCGCCAGGAAGCGCAGCGAATCGAAGCCGTGGTTGACGCCCATCTTGCCGTTTTCGAGCGGCGGCATGGTCTCGAAGGTCATCGCCGAAAGCAGCGACAGCGACAGGAAGCCATGCGCGATGGTGCCGCCGAACGGCGTCTCCAGCCTGGCGCGCTCGGGATCGCAATGGATGAACTGGTGATCGTCGGTGGCGTCGGCGAACTGGTCGATCATGCGCTGCGTGACGATGCGCCACGGTGACACGCCGACTTCCTTGCCGACGCTGGCCAGAAGCACATCGAGACTGATCGGTTCCACGCTGATGTCCTCCACTTCGCCTGCCGGCTTCTCCGGCCGACACATCAATCCTTGAACAATTTCAGCCCGTGCTGCACCGACTGCCCGCCATCGATCGGCAGGATGGCGCCGGTAACATAACTGCCGGCACGGCTGCACAAATAAAGCGTTGCGCCGGCAATGTCATCCGGGGTGCCGATACGGCCGATCGGAACTTGGTTGCCGACATGTTTCGCCTGTTCCTCGGTTCCAGTGGCGAAAGCGGTCATCCGGCTCTGGAAGGGGCCTGGGGCAAAGGCATTGACGGTGATGCGGCGGCCGGCGAGCTCGATCGCCAGCGTGCGTGTCAGATGGTGAACGGCAGCCTTTGAGGCAGTGTAGGAATAGGCGTCGTCGGCAAGCGGCTGGGTGCCCATCACCGAGCCCAGATTGATCACCCTTGCCGGATCGTCGTCTCTGGCGGCGGCGTCGAGCAGTGGCAGCAATTCACGCGTCAGGTGGAAGACGGCGGTGACGTTGACGCCGAGCACCTTGGCCCAGGCTGAATAGGGGAAGCTTTCCAGCGGCGCGCCCCAGGAGATGCCGGCATTGTTGATCAGGATGTGCAGTTTTTCGGTGCGCGCCTTCACCTCGGCGACCAAAGCCGCAATGCCGGCCTCGCTGGAGACATCGCCGGCAAAGCCCTCGGCGCGGCCGGAGGCCCCGAGACCGTTCAGTTCGGCGGCGACCTTGACGCAATCCTCACCCTTGCGCGAGGCGATCATGACGTTGGCGCCGGCCCTGACCAGGGCTGTCGCCGCCATGCGGCCGATACCGGTCGCGGCCCCGGTGACCAGCGCGGTCTTGCCCGCGACCGAAAACAGCTCGTCCAGATAACTCATCGCATTTCCTCCGCCTTGCCCCTGTCTCGCGGCCGGGCGAAAGGGCTCGCGTTGACAAGGCTACCCGAAGTACGGTCATCCTTGCCATGGGTAAAGGGCCTGCTGCGCGAAAGGGCCGGAGATCGATGTCGGACATGAATCTGGGCATGACCGAGCGGCTGAAGCCGATCCACGCACGCGTCGCGGCGATGGTGCGCGACGAGATCATGCCGCTCGGCGAGGAGTTTCTGGCCGAGATCGGCAAGGGCGGTGACCGCTGGGTCTACACTGACCGGCAGACCGAAATCCTCGAAGGACTGAAGAAGACCGCCAGAGAGCGCGGCCTGTGGAATTTCTGGCTGACTGGTTCCGAGCGCGGCTACGGGCTCTCAACCGTCGAGTACGCTTATCTGGCCGAGGAGATGGGCAAGGCGCATCTCGGCGCCGAGACTTTCAATTGCTCGGCGCCCGACACCGGCAATATGGAAGTGCTGGAACGCTACGGCTCGGCCGAGCACAAGCAGCAGTGGCTGGAGCCGCTGCTCGACGGCAAGATACGCTCGGCATATCTGATGACCGAACCGGATGTCGCCTCGTCCGACGCCACCAACATTTCGATGCGCTGCGAGCGGCAGGGCGGCGACTTTGTGCTGAACGGCGAGAAATGGTGGGCCTCGGGCGCCGGCGATCCGCGCTGCGCCATCTTTATCGTCATGGTCAGGACTGGTGGCGACGACGCGCCGCAGCACCGCCGGCATTCGATGATCCTGGTGCCGTCGGACGCGAAAGGCGTGACCAAGGTGCGGCCCATGCAGGTCTATGGCGACGATGATGCGCCGCATGGCCACATGCATCTCAGATTCGACAATGTGCGGGTACCGGCGGGAAACCTCATCCTCGGCGAGGGCAGGGGGTTCGAGATCGCGCAGGGGCGGCTCGGCCCCGGCCGCATCCATCATTGCATGCGGGCCATCGGCCAGGCCGAGATGGCGCTGGAGATGTTGTGCCAGCGATCGGTGCGGCGCGAGGCCTTCGGCCAGCCTCTGGCCAAGCTCGGCGCCAATTTCGACATCATCGCCGAATGCCGCATGGAGATCGAGATGGCGAGGCTGCTCTGCCTCAAGGCAGCGTGGATGATCGACCAGGGCGATGCACGCGCCGCAGCGCCCTGGATCAGCCAGATCAAGGTGATCGCGCCGCGCGTCGCGCTGAAAGTCACCGATGAGGCAGTGCAGATGTTCGGCGCGCAAGGCATCAGCCAGGACACGCCGCTGGCGCGCTCGTGGACGCATCTCAGGACGCTGCGGCTGGCCGACGGGCCGGACGCCGTGCATCGCCGGCAGGTGGCGCGTACAGAGCTGAAGAAGTACACGCAGGAAAAGGTCTGAGCCGCGGCTCGGCCAGTCACCACTGCGAGACAAGCAAGGAGTTCCCCCGATGGCCATTCCGTCCGAGATGAAGGCGCTGCTGCTCGTTGGCGCCGGCTATACGAGAACGCCGTCCGCCAGCGCGCTGGAGGCGATGGAGCCGTATCTAGAGCAGGGCACAATCGCCGTGCCGACTCCCGGACCGACGCAGGTGCTGATCAAGGTCAGCCTCGCCTCGATCAATCCGTCCGACATCGCCTTCATCAAGGGCCAATATGGCCAGCCGCGCGCCAAGGGCCAGCCGGCCGGCTTCGAGGGGGTTGGCATCGTCGTCGCCTGCGGCGACGAGCCTTATCCCAAAAGCCTGGTCGGCAAGCGCGTCGCCTTCGCCACCGGCGTCACCAATTGGGGCTCCTGGGCGGAATATGCCGTCGCCGAGGCCGTGGTCTGCATTCCGCTCCTCGACACGGTGCGCGACGAGGATGGTGCGGCGATGATCGTCAATCCGCTCACCGCGCTCGCCATGTTCGACATCGTCAAGCAGGAGGGCGAGAAGGCCTTCATCATGACCGCCGGCGCCAGCCAGCTCTGCAAGCTGATCGCAGGTCTGGCCAAGGAGGAGGGCTACAGGCCGATCGTCACCGTGCGCCGCGACGAGCAGATCCCGCTTCTGAAGGAGATCGGCGCGGCCCATGTGCTCAACGAGAAGGCGGCTGACTTCAAGGCTGCGCTGCGCGAGGTGATCAAGGCCGAGCAGCCGCGCATCTTCCTCGATGCGGTGACCGGGCCACTGGCCTCGACCATCTTCGACGCCATGCCGAAGCGCTCGCGCTGGATCATCTACGGACGGCTCGACGCCGAGGCGACGGTCATCCGCGAGCCCGGCCAGCTGATCTTCCAGCACAAGCATATCGAGGGTTTTTGGCTGAGCGAATGGATGCGCCAGTTCCGCGACAAGCGCGGCCCGGCGATCCTTGAAGCGCAGAATCGCTTTTCCGATGGGCGCTGGTCGACGGATGTGACTGCGGTGGTGCCGCTGTTCGAGGCGATGGCGAAGGTTCCAGGAGAACTCGCCAAGCCGAATGGCAAGGTGTTCATCAAGCCGTAGGCGCGGCTTCCCTTCGCCCCGTTTACGGGGGGAGGTGGCCCGAAGGGCCGGGCAGCGCTTTCGCTTGCAAGGCTGGCGCTGCCCCTCACCTGCCTGCCGGTATCCTCCCCGTATGGCGACGGGGAGAGTAGAGCTGAACCTACTCCGCCGGCTCGACGTTGGTGTAGGCGGCTTCCTCCAATTCGCGCTTCAGACGCGCTTCCTCATGCGTTTTCGGCGTGACGAAGCGGCCGAGCAGGAGATAGGCGACCGGGGTCAGGAACAGGGTCGAGACGGTGGCGAGGCCGAGGCCGCCGACGATCACCCAGCCGAGCGCGATGCGTGCCTCGGCACCCGCACCGGCGGCCAGCACCAGCGGCACGCCGCCGAGCACGGTGCAGATCATCGTCATCATCACCGGGCGCAGGCGGATGATCGAAGCCTGTTCGATCGCCTCGCGCACGCCGAACCCGCGGTCGCGCAGCTGGTTGGCGAACTCGACGATCAGGATGCCGTTCTTGGCCATGACGCCGACCAGAAGCACCAAGCCGATCTGGCTGTAGGCGTTGAGGCTGGTGCCCGAGAGCAGAAGCGCGAAGATCGCGCAGGCAAGGCCGAGCGGCACCGTCGCCATGATGATGATGGCGCTGACGAAGCTTTCGAACTGGGCGGCCAGCACCAGCAGGATGATGACCAGGGCGAAGCCGAAGATGGTGATCATGGCGCTGTTGGTTTCGCCCAGCGTCGCGGCTTCGGCGAGCGGCAGGATGCGGCTGCCGGGCGGCAGCAGCGGCGTGGCGATCTCCTCGGCGCGGCTCAGCGCGTCGCCGAGCGCGAAATTGCCTGACAGGTTCGAGATGATAGCCACTGACGGCTGCTGCTGTTCGCGCGTCAGCGATGGCGGTACGGCGCGTTCGGTCAGCGTCGCGATGGTCGACATCGGCACGAAGCGGCCATCGGCCGTCTTCAGGAAGATGTTCTCCAGATCGGTCGGATCGTTGATCGGATTGGTCGTCGAGACCAGCTTCACCCCGTAGCTGCGGTCGGCGATGTAGACATCGACGACGTCGTTGCCGTCGAGCATCGCCTGCAAGGTGTTGGCAAGCCCGGTGATGTCGATGCCGAGGTCCGAGGCGCGCTCGCGGTCGATGGCGACCGCAAGCTGCGGCTGCGTCGGGTCGACGGAGAGCCGCGGCGACTGGAAGCCCGGGTCCTTGCGCATTTCGTCGATGACCTTGACCGCCGCCTCGCCCAGCGCCTTGCGGTCATTGCCGACCAGCGCGAATTGCAGGCCGTTGCCGGCGCCGCGAATGCCCAGGCTGTTGGGCTGCACCGGGAAGACGCGCACGCTCGGCACCTGCCGGGTCAGCTGGCTGATCTCGGCCATGATCTCGCGCTGGCTGCGCGTGCGCTCGTCCCATGGCGCCAGCGTCATCACCATGAAGCCGTTGTTGTAGGCGCCGTTCTGGCCGGCATTCTCGAAGGTGGCGCGGATTTCGCCGGAATCGCGCAGCGGCTGGATCAGTTTCTCGATCTTCTGCATCTGCTGCGTCGTGTAGTCGAGACTGACGCCTTGCGGCGCACTGATGCGCAGCAGCACGACGGCGCGGTCCTCGCTCGGCGTCAGCTCCTGGCGGATGGTGCCGAACAGGCTGAAGGCTGTGCCGGCAAACAGGAGCGCCACCAGAACGACGATCCATGGCGCGCCGAGGCAGGCATGCAGGCAGCGCCGGTAGGCAGCGTTCAGGGCGCCGCCGATGCGGTTGCCGCCTTCATGGTGGAGCGAGGCGCTGGACAGCATGCGCGAGGCGAGCATCGGGCAGAGCGTCAGCGCCACTACGCAGGACAAAAGCACCGACATGGCAAGCACGAAGCCGAACTCGCGGAACAGGCCGCCGGTCTGGCCGGGCAGGAAGGAGATCGGCACGAATACGGCGACCAGCGTCAGCGTGGTGGCGATGACGGCAAAGAACACCTCCTGCGCGCCGAGCACGGCGGCGGCGCGGGGCCCCATGCCTTCGTTGCGCCGGCGCACGATGTTTTCGAGTACGACGATGGCATCGTCGACGACGAGGCCGGTGGCCAGCACCAGCGCGAGCAGGGTCAGGATGTTGACCGAGAAACCGGCGAGATAGATCGCGGCGATGGTGCCGATCATGGCCACCGGCATCGACAGACCCGGAATGAGCGTCGCGCGCCAGTCGAGCAGGAAGGCGTAGATGACGATCAACACGATCGAGACCGACAGAGCCAGCGCGATCTCGACCTCATGCACGGCGCCGTTGACGAACACGGCGTCGTCGCTGGTGACCTTGATCGCCATGCCCTGAGGCAGGTTCTGCTGCAGCTTGGCGACGGCGGCCCTGACGCCGGTCGAGATGTCCAGCGTGTTCGATTCCGCCTGGCGGATGATGCCGAGGCCGATGCCGGTCTTGCCGTCCGAACGCAAAGTGGTCTGGCCGATGTCGGGGCCGAGCGTGACGGTGGCGACGTCGCGAATGCGCGTCTTGCCGCCGATGATGATGTTCTCGAACTCGTCGGGCGTGGTCACGTCCGCCGTCGTGCGCACGATCAGGTCCTGGTTGGTGGTGGTGATCGAGCCGGCCGGCGAATCGAAGGCGACCGAGGCCAAAGCTGCCCTGAGGTCAGCGACGGTGAAGCCGTGGCTGGCGAGCTTGTTCTGGTCGACGTCGATACGGAAGATCTTGTCGCGATCACCGGAGACCTGGACATCGGCGACGCCGGGCACGGCGGCAAGCTCATCTTCGATCTGGTCCCGGACGATCACCGTCATGTCCTGCACCGACATGGTGTCGGAGGTGACCGCCAGCCGCATTACCGGTTCGGAATTGGCGTCGGCCTTGACGATGCGCGGCGGGTCGGCGGTGTCCGGCATCTGGTTGGCGACACGGCCGACGGCATCGCGCACATCGGAGGCGGCGACATTGAGGTCGACGCCGTCGTTGAACTCGATGGTGACGCGGCTGGAGCCGAAGGAGGAGGTCGACGAGATCGACTTGACGCCGGAGACGCGGGCGACCGCGCCTTCGATCGTATCGGTCAGCTCGCGGTCGACGGTTTCGGCGGCCGCACCCTCGAAGACCGTGCTGACGGTGATGACAGGGCGGTCGACATCCGGCAATTCACGGATCTCGACACCGTAGAAGGCGGCAAGGCCGGCGACCGCGATCAACGTATTCAGCACCAGGGCCATGACCGGCCTGCGGATGAACAGCGCGGTGAAGCCGGTTTCGCTGGCGGCGTTGGCGGTGCCGGTCATGAGCCGTCAGCGTCGGCGGCGCGCTGCTCCTCGCCGGCGATGCGGACGTCGCCGCCTTCGCTGACGCTCTGGGTGCCCTCGGTCACCACCATGTCGCCGCTGACGATCGGCGCGTCGATCAGTACCGTTTCGGTGTTGCGCTGGATGATGCGCACGGCGACGCGTTTCGCCTTGCCGTCCTGCACCGCCCAGACATAGGCGCCGTCGGAGCCCCACTGGATGGCCAGCGGGCTGACGGCCGGATAGGAGTCGCCGGGAAATTTCATGCTGATCTGGAAGGACATGCCGGCACGCAACGAATCCGCCGGGTTGGCGATCGTTGCCTTGACCAGCAGCGTGCGGCTGTTCTCGTCGATGTGGTTGTCAATGGCTGAAACCGTGCCGGTATAGGCCTGCGCCGGGTTGGCGATCGGCGTCGCCGACAGTTGCGCGCCGACCTTGACGGCGGCGGCGAAGCGCTCCGGCACGAGGAAGTCGACCAGAATGCTGGAGCGATCGTCAAGGGTGGCGATCGCCGACTGATTGGTCACATAGTTGCCGGCCGATATCGGCAGGATGCCGACGGTGCCGGCGATCGGCGCGACGATGGAGCGGCGCTGCAGGGCAAGTTCGGCATCGCGAAGTACTAGTTTGGCGACCGCCAGCACCACTTCGGCATCGGCGACGGCGACCGGGGTCGCGGCGTTGGAAGCGCGCAGCGATATCACCCTGTCGAGCTTGTTTTGCGAGTCCTGTAAGACGAGCTTGGCGCGGTCCTGCGCGATCACCTCGGTGTCGGAATCCAGCGTGGCGATAATCTGCCCCTTTTCGACATGGGTCCCGGAGGCAACCAGAAATTCGGCGAGACGGCCGGAACTGTACGGATTGACCGTCACCGAGGCGTTGGCGCGGCCGGTGCCGATCGCCTGCAGACGGTCGTTGATGGTGGCTGAGGCCGCCGGCAAGGCGACGACGGTTGCGCGTTGGCCGGCGCCGTTGCTGCCGCTTGCCTGCCTTGTCGTGTCGACCGCACCTGTCGTCACATTGGGCGCCGCGGCGTAAGCCCAGTCGATCCCCCAGCGGGCCAGCACCTCCGGCGCGCCCGGAAAGAAGCGAACCCAGGCGGCGGCCGCAGCCACCAGGACCACAAGCGCAATAACGATCTGTTTCCAGGCGGCCATCGGCACTCCGGTTGGCAAACGTCTACCGGTTTTCCCCAAGCATAAAACGCAGCAACGCACCCGGTCTGTGCGAAGCCACAAAAGTATCATGGCTTTATGGCAATTCTGCCGATGCCATGCACATTAAATCTGCGTAACGTTTGGCGGTCCCGCCGCCAGGAATTCTGGACTGTCAGCGCAGGCTTTCCAGCTCACGGATGCGCTTGGCGCCATCGGTCTCGAGCTGCCGCGTGACGGCGCCGATCAGCGTTTCCGCGACGACGAAAAGCGCCGCCGAGGAATCCCAGGCCGAAGGCACGGCGGTGCGACCGGCAATGACATGACGGGCGAAGCGGGCGATCGGCGACAGCCACTGGTCGGTGAACAGCACGATGTGCACGCCGCGCTGATGCGCGGTTTCGGCGAAGCGCACCAGGCTGTCCTGGTAGCGCCTGATGTCGAAGATCACCAGCACGTCCCGCTTGCCCATGTCGATCAGCCGGTCGCGCCAGATGCTTTCCTGGCCGGCGAGGTGGTAGACGTCGGGCTGGACGATGGCGAGGTGGGCGGCCATGTAGCGCGCCAGCGGATCGGTGAAACGGCCGCCGATCAGGAAGGTCTTGCCGCGGCGATGGGCAAGGGTCGCGGCAATGTCGGCAAGCTGTCTGTCGGACAGGTGCCTGAAGGTCTCGCGCATGTTGTCGAGGGTCGCCTCCAGCATCGGCGACACCGCGCCGCCGCCGGGTGAGGCCGGGTTGAGCGTCCTCGTTGCCGGCGACTGCAATTGCGCCGCCAGCTCGTCCTGCAGCGCCGACTGGAATTCGGGATAGTTCTGGAAGCCTAGCCGGGCGACGAAACGCAGGATCGTCGGCGAGGACACACCTGCCGCGGCAGAGAATTCGGCGACCGTCTTCAGGCCGATCAGCGGGTAGTTGGCGATCAGCGTTTGTGCGGCGCGGCGCTCGCTTGCCGGCATCGCGCCTATGCGGTCCGAGATCAGTTCGGCAATGCTGGAAATCATGTTTTCCCCCACTCTTTGTCCGCACCTGTCCGCGCCGGCGCCGCTTTCTCGAAATCGCGTTTGACAAAGCCAGTCAAACTGTATGAAATCATCCACAGGGACGCAATGAGACAAAATACGTAACATACGATACAGCGCTCCCCTGGGAACTGCAGACTATGGAGACAGCACGGCCCGCCAGCCTTGCATCGCCTGAAACCGTAAGGGTAACCAACCCAGGCGGATCGAGCCCGTTCGTCTTCACCTGCGA
The DNA here is from genome assembly GCF_056781675.1 of Mesorhizobium monacense. Classification (NCBI taxonomy): domain Bacteria; kingdom Pseudomonadati; phylum Pseudomonadota; class Alphaproteobacteria; order Hyphomicrobiales; family Phyllobacteriaceae; genus Mesorhizobium; species Mesorhizobium monacense. Next base: position 338,921 of record NZ_CM165567.1, read on the forward strand.
CCACGCCTCCAACTTCCTGCCCGCCGAATTCGGCACGCTCGGCCTCCCCGCCGAGGACCTTTCGCGCCACATCGCCTGGGATCCAGGCGCGCTGCCGGTCGCCCGGCGCATGGCCGAGGCGCTCGATGCGACACTGGTCGAAACCGGCATCTCGCGCCTCGTCATCGACTGCAACCGTCCGCTCGACGCGCCCGACCTGGTGCCGCCGATCAGCGAGACCACGATCATCCCAGGCAATGCCGGCCTGTCGGACAAGCAGCGCGCGGAGCGCGTCGCTTTGTCGTGGCGGCCCTTCCATGGCACGATCGCAGCGATCGTCGACAAAAGGCTGGCGCTGGGGCAGGAGACGCGGCTGGTTTCGGTGCATTCCTTCACGCCGGTTTACAAGGGCAAGAGCCGGCCCTGGCATATCGGCATCATCCATGACGAGGACCGTCGGCTGGCGGCGCCGCTGATATCAGCGCTGCAGCGTCTCGCCGGCGTCACCGTCGGCGTCAACGAACCCTATTCGCCGGCCGACCGCGTCTATTTCACGCTGGAACGCCACGCGCGCTCGCGCGGCCTTGCCTGCGCGATGATCGAAATCCGCAACGACGAGATTTCCGGCGAGACCGGGCAGCGGAAATGGGCGGATATGCTCACCGGTATTTTTCTGGATCTGGAGCCCGAGGAGGCCAAGGGCTCCCGACAACGTGCAGTGGGAAAGTCAGTTCAATCGGCCAGCTAAGAACTCAAAAGGGGACAAAAATGTCAGCGCAAGACTATTCGGACGTCGACAAGACGGAGGACCTGAAGGTTCTCCACGGAATGGGCTATGCCCAGGAACTGTCGCGAAGCATGAGCCGCTTCTCGAATTTCGCCATCTCGTTTTCGATCATCTGCATCCTGTCGGGTGGCATCAACTCCTTCGCGCAGGCTACGTCGTCGATCGGCGGCGCGGGCGCCGGCATCGGCTGGATCGTCGGCTGCTGCGTCTCGGGATTTTTTGCCCTCGCCATGGCGCAGATCGCCTCGGCATTCCCGACTGCCGGCGGCCTCTATCACTGGGCATCGATCCTCGGCAACCGCTTCACCGGCTGGCTCACCGCCTGGCTCAACCTGCTTGGGCTGATCACGGTGCTTGGCGCGATCAACATCGGCACTGCCTTCTTCTTCGTCGGCACTTTCGGCGGAGCGTTCGGCATTACCGGCACGCCGGGCGAAATCGTCGGGTTCGTTGCCTTCATCACCGTGCTGCAGGCGCTGTTCAACCATTTCGGCATCAAGCTGACCGCCATGCTGACGGACGCATCCGGCTTCCTGATTCTCGGAGCCACGGCAGTCCTGATCGTGGCTTGCCTGGTGTTTGCGCCGGCGATCGACATCACGCGGCTGTGGACGTTCACCAACTATTCGGGTGACGCGGGTGGCGGTGTCTTCCCGCAAACCGACTCCATGACCTACCTCTTCCTGCTCTGCCTGCTGCTGCCGGTCTACACCATCACCGGCTATGACGCGTCGGCGCACACTTCGGAAGAAACGCTTAAGGCGGCGCATTCCGTGCCACGGGCGATCGTTTCGTCCGTGCTCTGGTCTTCGCTGATCGGCTGGGCAATGCTGTGCGCCATCGTTCTGGCGATCCCGGACCTGGCTGCCGGCGCCAAGCAGGGCTGGAGCGTGTTCTTCTCGACGATGGATGCAATCCTGCCGGGCTGGCTGAAGCAACTGCTCTACCTGGCAATCCTGATCTCGCAGTTCCTGTGCGGTCTGGCCACGGTGACTTCGGCCTCGCGTATGTTGTTTGCCTTTTCGCGCGACGGCGGCATGCCGGTCGGCTCGGCCGGGCTCGCCAAGGTCAGCCCGACCTGGCGCACGCCCGTCAACGCCATCTGGACTGCCGCGATCCTCGAGATCATCTATGTCTTTCTTGCCCAGTTCATCTCGGTCGGCGGCACCAACATCTACACCATCGTGGTCAATTCGACGCTGGTGTTCCTGTTCCTGTCGTTCACCATTCCGATCGTGCTTGGCATGCTGGCTTTCGGGACGGCGAAATGGCCGACTCCCGGGCCATGGAACCTCGGCGCCGGGCTGTTCAAGCTGTTTTGCATCCTGTCGGTTATCGGCATGGCGATCATCTTCTACATCGCCATCCAGCCGCCGAACGACAAGGTGCTCTACATCACGCTTGCCTTCATCTTGCTGACCGCCGTGCTTTGGTTCGGCTTCGAGAACCGCCGCTTCCAGGGCCCGCCGATCGGCGACCAGATTGCCAAGCGCCAGGCCGCGATCAAGGCAGCGGAACAGGCTGTCGGCGAGACCGGCCACTAACGTCGTCACCTCAACCATGGCCGGCATCGTGCCGGCCATGGTTTCGTTTATCCGTTTCAATCGACAAGCGCTGGAGTGCCACAAGAATGGCCGGAAATTTCTCGTTCGATCAGTTGAAGAAGGCGGTCTCCAGCGGCGAGATCGACACGGTGCTTGCCTGCATCGTCGATCTGCAGGGCCGGCTCGCGGGGAAACGTTTCCTGGCGCAATATTTCGTCGATTCCGCCCATGACGAGACGCATGGCTGCAACTATCTGCTGGCCGCCGACATCGATATGGAGCCGGTGCCCGGCTACAAGGCGGCAAGCTGGTCGAAGGGCTATGGCGATTTCGTCATGAAGCCCGACCTTGCGACGCTGCGGCGCATTCCGTGGCTGGAAAAGACCGCGCTGGTGATCTGCGACGTGCTCGACCACCACACCCATGACGACCTGCCGCATTCGCCACGCGCCATCCTGAGGAAGCAGGTCAAGCGGCTGAAGGAACGCGGCTATATCGGCTATTTCGCCTCCGAGCTCGAATTCTATCTGTTCAACGAGACCTACGATTCCGCCCGCAAGAAGCACTGGCAGGGCCTCGACACCGCATCGCCCTATATCGGCGATTACCAGATCGGCATCACCACCAAGGAAGAAGGCGTCATGCGCCGGCTCCGCAACGAGATGGATGCGGCTGGCATCCCGATCGAGAACTCCAAGGGCGAGTGGGGACCGGGTCAGGAAGAGATCAATGTGCGCTACGCCGAGGCGCTCGAGATGGCCGACCGCCACGTCATCCTGAAGAACGGCGCCAAGGAGATCGCCGAGTCCGAAGGCAAGGCGATTTCCTTCATGTCCAAGTACAATTACGGGCTCGCCGGCAATTCCAGCCACATCCACAATTCGCTGTGGAGCGCCGACGGCAAAACGCCGCTGTTCTTCGACAAGAAGGCCGATTGGACGCTGTCGACGCTCGGCCAGCAATGGGCGGCGGGCCAGCTCAAATACGCCAAGGAATTCACCTGGTTCCTAGCGCCCTACATCAATTCCTACAAGCGCTTCCAGGCCGGCACATTCGCGCCGACCAAGATCATGTGGAGCGAGGACAACCGCACTGCTGGCTTCCGCCTGTGCGGCGAGGGCACCAAGGGCATCCGCATGGAATGCCGCATCGGCGGCGCCGACCTCAACCCCTATCTCGCCTTCGCGGCACTTATCGCGGCCGGCCTTGCCGGCATCGACGAAAAGCTGGAGTTGCAGAAGCCGTTCGTCGGCGACGCCTATCAGGCGTCGCGCCTGCCGGAGATCCCCAAGACGCTGCGCGACGCGACCGAGACGCTGGCCAAGTCGAAGATGCTGAAGCAGGCGCTCGGCGAGGACGTGCTCGAACACTATGTCCATACCGCGAAGTGGGAGCAGTTCGAATACGACCGCCGGATTACGGATTGGGAACTGCACAGGGGGTTCGAGCGGTACTAAGGTAGCCGGGATCGCCGGCGCCGCTCCCCACCCTTACCCCCGTGAACAACGGGCGGACGCGTCAGCGCCGGAGCTTCTTCCTTCTCCCTGTCACTACGGGAGAAGGTGCCGGCAGGCGAATGAGGGGCACACCAAGCCATATGATTTCGATTGTTAGAACGTGCGAGGACTTAGAAAATGACCGAAACGGTCAAACTCAAATCACCCGTCGATGGCTCGATCTATGCCGAGCGTCCGATCGCCACGGACCAGGCCATCAACGCCGCGGTTGAACGCGCCAAGGCGGCGCAGGAAAAATGGGCTGAGACGCCGATCGTCGAGCGCGGCAAGTACATGCTTGCCATGCTGGAAGCGCTGGTCGCGATGAGCGACGAGATCGTGCCGGAGATCGCCTGGCAGATGGGACGCCCGGTTCGCTACGGCGGCGAGTTCGGCGGCGTCAAGGACCGCACCAACTACATGGTCGAGATCGCCGAAGCGGCGCTGAGGCCGGTTCTGGCTTCGAACCCGAAGGATGGGTTTCGCCGCTATGTGAAGAAGGTGCCGCTCGGCGTCGTCATGGTGATCGCGCCGTGGAACTATCCCTATCTTACCGCCGTCAACACCATCGTGCCGGCGCTGATGGCGGGCAGCGCGGTGATCCTCAAGCATGCGGCGCAGACGCTGCTGGTCGGCGAACGCTTCCAGCAGGCCTTCGACAGGGCCGGCCTGCCCAAGGGCCTGTTCCAGAACGTCGTGCTGAACCATGCCCAGACCGAGAAGCTGCTCGGCTCCGGCAAGATCGATCATGTCAACTTCACCGGCTCGGTCGGTGGCGGCCGCGCCATCGAGAAGGCCGCGGCCGGCACCTTCATGACGCTCGGCCTCGAGCTCGGCGGCAAGGACCCGGCCTATGTGCTGCCGGATGCCAGGATGGACCATGCGGTGGCCAACCTGGTCGACGGCGCCTTCTACAATTCCGGCCAGTGCTGCTGCGGTATCGAGCGCGTCTACGTGCACGAGAAGGTCTATGACGAATTCGTCGAAGGCTTCATCGCCGAGACGAAGAACTATGTCGTCGGCAATCCGCTCGAACAGGCGACGACGATGGGGCCGATGGCGCAGGCGCGTTTCGCCGACCTGATCCGCGAACAGAAGGCCGAGGCGCTGCGCAAGGGCGCCACCGCGCACATCAACATGAAGGTCGCCGACGACAGAGCCGGCTCGCCCTATCTGGCGCCGGAAGTGCTGACCGGGGTCGACCACCAGATGAGCGTCATGCGCGAGGAAAGTTTTGGTCCGATCGTCGGCATCATGAAGGTGCGCAACGACGAGGAGGCGATCGCGCTGATGAACGACAGCCCCTACGGGCTGACCGCATCGATCTGGACCGGTGACATCGAGCACGCGGTGGCGATCGGCGACCGCGTCGAGACCGGCACCGTGTTCATGAACCGCTGCGACTATCTCGATCCGGCGCTGGTCTGGACCGGCGTCAAGGACACCGGCAAGGGCGCAGCGCTGTCGGCCATCGGCTACGACAATCTGACGAGGCCGAAGTCCTATCACCTGCGCGAAGCCATCTGATTTTTCGAAAGACAAAAATGTCCAAGCTCATCTCCAAATGGAACTACCCCACCACCGTCCGCTTCGGCGCCGGGCGCATCAAGGAACTGCCAGATGTGCTCTCGGCCACCGGCATCAAGCGGCCGCTCTTCGTCACCGATCCGGGGCTGGCCAAGCTGCCGGTCGTCGCCTCGACGCTGAAGATCCTCGACAACGCCAAAGTGCCCTATGGCGTTTTTTCCGAGGTGAAGCCGAACCCGGTGGATTCGAACCTGACCGCCGGCATCGCCGTGTTCAAGAAGGGCAAGCATGACGGCGTCATCGCCTTCGGCGGCGGCTCGGCGCTCGATCTCGGCAAGCTGATCGCCTTCCAGGCCGGCCAGACGCGCCCGGTCTGGGATTTCGAGGATGTTGGCGACTGGTGGACCAGAGCCAATTCGGATGCGATCGCGCCGATCATCGCCGTGCCGACCACTGCCGGTACGGGTTCCGAAGTCGGCCGCGCCGGCGTCATCACCAATGAGGCGACGCACACCAAGAAGGTCATCTTCCATCCGAAACTTTTGCCGGCGATCGTCATTGCCGACCCGGAACTGTCGGTCGGCATGCCGGGCTTCATCACCGCCGGCACCGGCATGGATGCGCTGGCCCACTGCCTCGAGGCCTATTGCGCGCCGGGTTATCACCCGATGGCCGACGGCATCGCGGTGGAAGGCATAAGGCTGGTCTTCGAGAACCTGCCGAAGGCCTTTGCCAACGGCAAGGATCTCGTCGCCCGCGCCAACATGATGAGCGCCGCCGCGATGGGTGCGGCCGCCTTCCAGAAGGGGTTAGGGGCCATCCACTCGCTGTCGCATCCGATCGGCGCGCTTTATGACACTCATCACGGCATGACCAACGCCGTGTTCATGCCCTATGTGCTCGCCTTCAACCGTGACGCCATCGATGAGCGCATCGGCCGGCTCGCAGCCTATTGCGGCATCAAGGGCGGCTTCGATGGTTTCGCCAAGGCCATCATCAAGCTGCGCAAGGAGCTCAAGGTGCCGCATGCGCTGCCGGGCCTGATCAAGGGGCTCGACATGGACAAGAAGCGCAAGGGGCTGATCGCCGATATGGCGGTGGTCGATCCGACCGCCGGCGGCAACCCGGTCAAGCTGACCAAGAAGGCGGCGCTGGCGCTGCTCGAAAACGCCATCGCCGGCACGGTATGACGCGGATTTTCGTGCCGGAAGTGATCTGGAAAACGAGGGGAAAGGAAAGGGGAAAGGGCTGCAGGCAGGGCAGAAACTAGTTAGCCGGAAAAATAATCGCGGAGCGATTGCTACAGCCGGTCAAAAAGAGTTTACTTTTTCGCACTGCGGGGTGCCGGTTTCACAAAGCTTTCATCTAGCTGTCACACGAAAACGATACCGCATCGCAGGCGTCCAACGGCGTCAGTTCAACGGAGAGAACACATGTTCAAATTCACGGGGAAAGTGCTTTCCCTTTCGGCCGCGGCGCTTTTCGCGTCGACGGTGATTTCGTCCGCGGATTCGATGGACGATCTCGTCAAGGCCGCCAAGGCCGAGGGCCAGCTCACGACCATCGCGCTGCCGCATGACTGGTGCGGCTATGGCGCCGTCATCGACGGCTTCAAGGCGAAATATCCCGAAATCAAGATCAACGAACTCAACCCCGATGCCGGTTCCGGCGACGAGATCGAGGCGATCAAGGCGAACAAGGACAACAAGGGCCCGCAGGCGCCCGACGTGATCGACGTCGGCCTGTCCTTCGGCCCTTCGGCCAAGGCCGATGGCCTGATCCAGCCCTACAAGGTGTCGACCTGGGACTCGATCCCGGACAGCGCCAAGGATGCCGAAGGCTATTGGACCGGCGACTATTACGGCGTGCTCGCCTTCGAAGTGAACAAGGACCTGGTCAAGGAAGCTCCGGCCGACTGGGCCGATCTGCTGAAGCCGGAATTTGCCAACTCGGTGGCCCTCGCCGGTGATCCGCGCGCTTCGAACCAGGCCATCCAGGGCGTCTATGCCGCCGGCCTGTCGACGGGCGCCGCCGCTGGCGAAGCCGCCGGCACCGCCGGTCTCGACTTCTTCAAGAAGCTCAATGCCGCCGGCAATTTCGTGCCAGTTATCGGCAAGGCCGCAACGCTCGCCCAGGGCCAGACGCCGATCCTGATCACCTGGGACTACAACGCGCTTTCCGGCCGTGACACGCTGAAGGGCAACCCGCCGGTCGACGTCGTCGTGCCGAAGACCGGCGTCGTCGCCGGTGTCTACGTGCAGGCAATCAGCGCCTATGCGCCGCATCCGAATGCAGCCAAGCTCTGGATGGAATATCTCTATTCCGACGAAGGCCAGATCGGCTGGCTGAAGGGCTATTGCCACCCGATCCGCTTCAATGACCTTGCCAAGAACGGCAAGCTCCCGGCGGACGTGATGGCGAAGATGCCGCCGGCCGAGTCCTATGCGGCCGCAGTGTTCCCGACGCTCGATGAGCAGGGTAAGGCCAAGGAAGCCATCACCAAGAACTGGGATGCCGTGGTCGGCGCCAGCGTCAAGTAGGACTTGAAATCCACCGGGCGGTCGCGAGGCCGCCCGGCCTTTACTCGAAGACGGTAGCCGGCGCATGACCGATCTCTCGCTTTCCAATCAGACCATTGCGGGGAAGGCTGCGCCTCCCGCCGAAGCACGCAGCCTCAGGCTGCCGACGCAATGGCTCGGCGTGGCGCCGTTCTTCATCTTCGCCATCATGTTCCTGATCCTGCCCACGCTCTATCTGATGCTGGGCGCATTCCAGAACGATGCCGGCGAATTCACCTTCGAGAACATCGTGGCATTGGCGCAACCGTCCATCGTTGCCGCCTACTGGATCTCGATCAAGGTCAGCCTTGCCTCGGCGCTGATCGGTGCCTTCGCCGGTCTGGCGATCGCCATTGCCATCGTGCGCGGCGGCCTGCCGAACTGGATACGTTCGGCGACACTGACCTTTTCCGGCGTAGCGTCCAATTTCGCGGGCGTGCCGCTGGCCTTCGCCTTCCTCGCCACGCTCGGCCGCCTCGGCCTTGCGACAGTGATCCTGAATACCGTGTTCGGTCTCAACATCTACGCGCATGGCTTCAACATCCTGTCGTTCTGGGGCCTGACGCTGACCTATGTCTATTTCCAGATCCCGCTGATGGTGGTCATCATCACGCCGGCGATCGATGGGCTGAAGAAGGAATGGGGCGAGGCCGCCGCCACGCTCGGCGCGACCACCGCGCAATACTGGCGCATGGTGGTCATACCGGTGATCTGGCCGAGTTTTCTCGGCACCGTCATCCTGCTGTTCGCCAACGCCTTCGGCGCTATCGCCACCGCCTATGCACTGACCGGCTCGTCGCTCAACATCGTGCCGATACTGCTCTATGCGCAGATCCGCGGCGATGTGCTGCACAACGCCCATCTCGGCTATGCGATCGCCTTCGGCATGATCGTCATCACTGGCCTCGCCAACGTCTTCTACATCTGGTTCCGGACCCGTTCCGAGAGGTGGCTCAAATGAAGGGTGGCAGATTCTGGGCCTGGGTCGTCTTCATCCTCGGCGCGGCTTATTTCTTCATTCCGCTGATTGCGACCGTGGAATTCTCCATGCGCATGCGGCGCGGCGTTTATTCCTTCGATGCCTACCAGATCGTGCTGGGCGACGAGCGCTTCCAGGCGACCTTCATGTATTCGGTGATCGCCGCCATCTTCACCATCATTCTCGGCGTGCTGATCGTGGTGCCCGCCGCCTACTGGATCCGGCTGCGCCTGCCGCAGCTGAGACCAATCGTCGAGTTCATCACGCTGTTGCCGCTGGTCATTCCGGCCATTGTCATCGTCTTCGGCTACATCAGAATGTACGGCTCGAATTCGCCGCTGCCGTTCCTGGCCACCGATACCGGCACAAATGCCTTGCTGGTCATCGGCTATGCGACGCTGGCGCTGCCCTACATGTACCGTGCCGTCGACACCGGCCTTCGCACAATCGATGTGCGAACGCTGACCGAAGCGGCGCAGATCCTGGGCGCCGGCTGGGGGACGATCATCACCCGCGTCATCCTGCCCAATGTGCTGATCGCGGTGCTGTCCGGCGCTTTCCTGACCTTCGCCATCGTCATCGGCGAATTCACCATGGCCAGCCTGCTCAACCGTCCGGCCTTTGGCCCTTATCTGCAGAACATCGGCGCCAACCGTGCCTATGAGCCGGCGGCGCTCGCCATCATCGCTTTCGTCATCACCTGGGGCTGCATGTCCCTGATCCAGATCCTGTCGCGCTTCGCGCCGCGATCGGCGAACCGCCCGAACTGAAAGTCAAAGCCATGGCCGAGCCGTTCCTCTCCATCCAGCATGTACGAAAATCCTTCGGCGCCACCACCGTGGTGCAGGATTTCAATCTCGACGTGGAGCCTGGCGAGTTCGTCTCCTTCCTCGGCCCGTCGGGCTGCGGCAAGACGACGGTGCTGCGCATGGTCGCCGGCTTCGAGGAGCCTTCGGCCGGCAAGATCGTCGTCGCCGGCAAGGACATCACAAGGCTGAAGCCCAACCAGCGCAATGTCGGCATGGTGTTTCAGGCCTATGCGCTGTTCCCCAACCTGACGGTAGCGCAGAACATCGCCTTCGGGCTGAAGGTCGCCGGCATGCCGAAGGCCGACGCCGACAGGCGCGTCGCCGAGATGCTCGACATCATCAAGCTGCCGCAGATGGGCGATCGCTATCCTTACCAGCTCTCGGGCGGCCAGCAGCAGCGTATCGCCTTGGCGCGCGCGATTGCGCCGAAGCCGAAGCTGCTTCTGCTCGACGAGCCGCTGTCGGCGCTGGACGCCAAAGTGCGCGTGTCGCTGCGCGAGGAAATCCGCTCGATCCAGAAGAAGCTCGGCATCACCACCATCTTCGTCACCCACGACCAGGAAGAGGCGCTGTCGATCTCCGATCGCATCGCCGTCATGTATGGCGGCAAGGCCGAGCAGGTCGGCACGCCGTTCGAGATCTACAACAGGCCGGCAACCAAATTCGTGGCCAATTTCGTCGGCACGCTGAATGTGCTCGAAGGCACGGTCACCGACGCCGCTTCAGGTACGGTGCGTGTCAATTCGCAAGAGGTCGCCCTCAAGGGCAAGCTCAACGGTTCGAAGTCCGGCGATACGCTATCACTGGCGCTGCGGCCCGAGGCGATTTCGCTTGGACGTCAGCCCGGTCGCGACGCCAGCCTTTCGGGCGAGATCGCCGAGGTGCACTTCCTCGGTTCGGTCATCCGGGTTCGCGTCGGCATCGGCGGCAATACGGTCTCGCTGGACACATTCAACAGCCCGGCGACACCGCCGCCCGCGGTTGGCGAAAAGGCGGAGATTTCCTTCTCGTCGAGCGATATGCTGGTGCTGCACTGATCGCTGCGGCCCTCAGGCCGGCGGGATGAAAGGCTGCGAGATCGCCTGGAAGACGGGTAGGGCCTCCATCCGCGCGGCATGAGCCTGCAGTGCCGGAAAGTCGGCCAGCGGAACCAGGTCCGGATGGGCTTCGCCGAGAAAACGCAGCACGACGGCAACGGCGACATCGGCATGGCCGATACGGTCTGAGAACCAGTAGGCCCCGGGCCTCGCGGCGCGGTCCGCTTCCAATGCGGCAAGGACGCTCTCAATCTGCGTCCGGCAGCGGCCGACCCAAAGGTCGGAGACCTTCTCGTGCAAGCGTTTTTCGTAAAACAGGCTGACGCTCTTGTCGCCGAGCCCGGTGGCCAGGGCAGCGACCCTGAGCGCCTGATGGCGGGCGGGCTCGCTTGTCGGGAACATCCTTCGCTCGACCGCGACCAGGCTGTCGAGATAATCGAGCATCAAATGGCTTTCCGTCAGCACCTCGCCATCGTCCAGCACCAGCGTCGGCACACGCGTCAGTGGGTTGTAGGGCCGGATCTTGTCGACGTCGCCGAAGGCCGACCATGGCCGATGCTCGAAGGGCAGGCCATAGAGCGTCAGCGCGATGCCGACGCGGCGAACGAAAGGCGAGTCATACTGGCCGATGAGGATCATGGCCGTATCCATACCCCGGCGACCCGTCCGGCGCATAGGCCAGGCCGGCCAGGCCGGCTGGACAATCAACAGCATCTAGTCATCTTGTTACTGCCGACAAACTCTGGTTCGTGGCTACGGTAGGATATGGCGCTTTTCGAACTGACCCTGGTCCTGCTCCTGATCGCCGTCGCGCTGACTGCGGTGTCGCGGCGTCTGGAGATACCCTATCCATCCCTGCTGGCTCTGGCAGGCGCCGGGATTGCCTTCGTGCCCGGCGCGCCAACGATCGAGATCGACCCGGAACTGGCACTTGCCCTGTTCATCGCGCCGGTGCTGCTCGACGCGGCCTATGACACGTCGCTGCGCGATCTCAACCGCTACCGGCTGCCGCTCGTGGCTCTGGCGCTCGGCGCCGTCATCTTCACAACCGCAATCGTTGCTTTCGTCGGCTGGAAAATGGCAGGGCTGCCGATAGCCGCGGCGATAGCGCTCGGCGCCATCGTCGCACCGCCGGACGCGGTGGCGGCGAGCGCCGTGCTCGGGCAATTCAAGGTGCCGCACCGCATCACGGCCATCCTGCAGGGCGAGAGCCTGCTCAACGATGCCACCGCGCTGCTGATCTATCGGCTGGCGGTATCGGCGGCGCTCGGCTCGATCATGCTGAGCAACGCCATTCCGACGATCCTGCTGTCAACGATCGGCAGCCTTGTCGCGGGTTATCTGCTCGGCCGCTTCTCGCTGCTGACGCTCACCCGCATCGAGGATGCGGCGAGCAGCACGGTGGTGCAATTCGCCGGAACGTTCGGGGTCTGGATCCTGGCCGACAGGCTGGGCCTTTCGGCCATCATCACCATCGTCGTCTACGCCATGACCATCGCGCGCACCGCGCCGCGCCTGATGTCGGCGAGGAGGCGCGTCAGTACCTATTCGGTCTGGGAGTCGGCGGTCTTCGTGCTCAACGTGCTGGCCTTCGTGCTGATGGGCCTGCAGGCCCGGTCGATCGTCAGCCGGTTGGCCGGGGAAGGGCAGGGCCAAGCATTCGTCTTCGCCGCAGCGGTGCTGGCCGTCGTCATCGTGTCGCGCCTCGTCTGGGTAATGAGCTACGGTGTGATCATTAGATGGCTTGCCCGCTTCGGCAGTGCCGAGCGGCGAAGGGAAGCGCCAACTGTTCGCGGCGGCCTCCTCATCGGCTGGTGCGGCATGCGCGGGCTGGTGACGCTGGTGGCGGCGTTCGCCTTGCCGGCCGACTTTCCAGGCCGCGATCCAATCGTGCTCGCCGCCTTCGCGGTCGTTCTCGGCACGCTTGTGCTGCAAGGCATGACCCTGAAGCCGCTGCTGCGCCTGCTCAGCCTCGATCCGGACAGCACGGTCGATCGCGAGGTGGCGCAGGCGCGCGTCGCCATCATGCAGGCCGCATTGGACATATTGAGCGGCAAGACATCGAGCGCCGCGGCCGCGGTGCGAGAGCAATATGCCGCCCAGCGCGCTATCGCTGAAAATCCGGAGGATGCGCAGGCGGCGACCGAGTATGACCGGTTGCGCCTCTATGCCATCAAGAGCCAGCGCGACGCGCTGGAGGAACTGCGCCGCGACGGCACGATCGGCGACGAGGCCTATCACCGGCTGGAGGAGGAGATCGACTGGTCGGAACTGGCGGCGTCGCCGGCAGGGCGGTTCCAGCCGCTGACAACGTAGGTGGGGCAAGCAGAGCGCTGCACACATCTGGCCTAGCCCCGGCGTCGGTGCGGTCCATTGCAAGGCTTTCGCCGAACCGCTACTGCCATCACGAAACTGAGCCGGATAAGCAATGAAGCTCGTCAGCTACAACATCCAATACGGCTTCGGCGGCGACGGCCGCTATGATCTCGCACGTTGTGCCAAGGTGGTGGCAGGCGCCGACATCATCGCGTTGCAGGAGGTGGAGCGGCACTGGCTGCGGAGCAACGAGGACGACCAGCCGGAAATCCTGTCCCGGCTGCTGCCCGGCTATCATTGGGTCTATGGCCCGGCCTTCGACATGGATGCCAGCCAGGAACGCGACGGCCGCGTCGTCAGCCGCCGCCGGCAGTTCGGCACCATGGTGCTGTCGAAGCTGCCGATCGTCTGGTCACGCCTGCATGCGCTGCCGATGCGCCGCACGCTGCGGCCGCTCAACACCCGCAATGCGGCGCTCGAATGCATGATCCGCACCCCCGCCGGTCCGGTGCGGGTTCTGTCGCTGCATCTTGCCCACATCGCTGCCGAGGAGCGTCTGGAGCAGATCGACTATCTGCTGGCCGAACATCGCCGGGCGCCGTCCGATGGCGGCCCGTGGAGCGGCGCCGACGATGAGCCTGATCGCAACTGGAGCAATGGCGAGCGCGAGCCGGAAAACCCGCTGGCGGCGATCTGGCTGGGCGATTTCAACATGGAGCCCGGGAGCGCCGAATACCGGCGCATCGTCGGCAGCACGCCCTACCATCGCGGGGCAGCCTATCTCGACGGCTTCGTCGATGCCGCCGCTGTTGCCGCCGAGCCGGTGTCGGATTTCCATACCCATGTGAAGACGATCGACGGCAAGGTGGCAAAGCGCCGGCTGGACCATTGCTTCGTCGGCGGCATGTTTGCGGATCGCGTGCGCTCGGTCAGCGCTGATATCGGCGAGCTCGCCTCCGACCATTTTCCGCTGCGGGTCGACATCGACCTCGAGGCGCCACTCGCCACTGCTGTGGCCGGAGGCGGATGAGGCAGCGATGACCTTGTTCGTCTTCTTCGCGGTGCTTGCCGCCGCCGCCCTGCACGCGATCTGGAACGCGCTGGTCAAGGTGCATCTCGACCGCTTCCTGTCGATCACGCTGATGACGCTCGGCATGGGCGCGGCGGCATTGGTGGTGCTGCCTTTCGTCGAGGTGCCCAGGGCCGAAGTGTGGCCCTACATCATCGCCTCGGTGATCTTCCACATGGGCTACCGGACCTTCCTCATCGGCGCCTACAGGGCCGGCGATTTTGCCCAGACCTATCCGCTGGCACGCGGCGCCGCGCCGCTACTCGCCGCACTCGGCGGCATGGTGGTGGTCAAGGAGGTGCCGGCGCCGCTTGCCATCCTCGGCATCGTGCTGCTGTCGGCCGGCACGCTGGTGATGTCGTTTCGCGGCGGTGCGCATCTGGAGCGGCTCAATCTGCGCGCGGTGGGTTTTGCGCTCGGCACATCGATCTTCATCGCCAGCTACACGCTGTCGGACGGCAGTGGCGCACGGCTGGCCGCCACCGCACAGAGCTATGCCGCCTGGCTGTTCATCTGCGACGCTTTTGGAGCGTTGGTGCTGTGCCTCATCTTTCGTGGCCGCCGGGCGTTGCCGGTGCTGGCGCGCGACTGGAAGGCAGGACTTTTCACCGGCGTGCTCAGCGGTGCCGCCTACTGGATCGTCATGTGGGCGATGACCAAGGCGCCGATCGCCTCGGTGGCCTCGCTGCGCGAGACCTCGATCCTGTTTGCGATGCTGATCTCGGTCTTCGCGCTGGGCGAGAAGATGACGGGCTGGCGCGGCGCCGCCGCGCTCAGCATCGTCGCCGGTGTCGTCGCGCTCAGGCTTGGTTAGCCAAGCACCGTCATCACCTGCCCACGCCGCTCCGGGCTGAAGCGGATGACGACGATGATGCAGACCGCGACCGCGCCCGCGAAAAGCGCCAGCGCATAGCCGTAGCTGCCGCCGGGACCTTCCGCTAGCCCTGCCTGATAAGGGCCGCCATAGGACGCCGCGAGATTGCCGGCCTGGTAGATGAAGCCGGGCAAGGTCGCCCGCACGGCGCCGGGCGAAAGCTCGTTGAGGTGCACCGGGATGACGCCCCAGGCGCCCTGCACCGCGACCTGCATGACGAAGGCGCCGATGGCCAGCATGAAGGGCGTGGTGCTGTAGGCACACAGCGGAATCGACGGCAAGGCGATCAGGCATGCCAGGGTGATCGCGTTGACGCGGCCGATCTTCTCGGACAGCGCGCCGAACGCCAGGCCGCCGACGATGGCGCCGATATTGGCGACGATGGTGATCCAGCTCACCGTGTGCGGGTCGAAGCCGTGCTGCTTCTTCAGGAAGGTCGGGTAGAGATCCTGCGTGCCGTGGCTGAAGAAGTTGAAGAACATCATCAGCACCACCGCATAGAGGGCGACGCCCCAGTGCTTCTGCAGCGTTTCGAGAAGCCCCGGCCTGGCCTGCTGCCGAGCCTCGACGAAGGCCGGCGATTCCGGCACATGCGAGCGGATGAACAGGACGATCAGCGCCGGCACGAAGCTGAGCAGGAACATGGCCCGCCAGCCGATCGTATAGCCACCGACCGTCTGCTGATAGAGCAAGCCATAGACCACCGCTGCCAGCAGGTAGCCGGCCGGATAGCCGCACTGCAAAATCCCCGAGACCATGCCGCGCGCGCTGGGCGGAATGGACTCCATGGCGAGCGAACTGCCCAGCCCCCATTCACCGCCCATGGCGATGCCGAACAAGGCGCGCAACGCCAGGAATATGCCGAGATTGGGCGAGAAGGCGGCCAGTGCGCCGATCACCGAATAGCTGACGATGTTGAGCATAAGGATGGGCTTGCGGCCATATTTGTCGGCAAGCATGCCGAAGAAGAATGCGCCGATGAAGCGCGTCGCCAGTGTCAGGAACAGCGCCTTGGAAACCGCCGGCACGTCAGCGTGGAATTCAGTTGCAATATCCGTGAGCAGGAATGTCAGAAGGAAGAAATCAAAGGCGTCGAGCGTCCAGCCCAGAAATGACGCCAGCACGGTTTTCTTCTGCTGCGAATTAAGGGGCAAATTGTTCCTCCTTCCATCTTCACGGATGCGAGGAACTATCGGCCAGTTTGCGTAAGGCCGGTGGTCACTTTTTCGCGCGGCTCATGTGATCGAACGCCGCCTGGAATGACAGGAAGGCGCGACGAGACCCGCATTGGTGACCGGTGTCAGCCGTCGGCCGGTTTGGCACGCGGCCTGAGAATTGGTTCTAGATTTCCAGATCGAAGACCATCAGGCCATCCGTGCCGCGTTCGAGCGCCGCGACCAGCCGGGCGCCGGCGCGCTGATGCGACTCGTGCACCAGATAGGCGTCGCGGCAGGCGGCGTCACGGAAGTCGATGGTAAAGCCGTGCGAGAAGCCGCGTGCAAAAGGTTCGGGGCTGACATTGGCGCTGAATTTTACCACGTCCATGCCATCGATCGCCCAGCGCAGCGCTTCGAGATCGGCGTGGATCGCCGCGCGCTCGGCGTCGGCGACATCGCTGCGGAATTTGACGAAGACGCAGTGCCTGATCATTCTTTTATCCCTTCGACTACGCCGCGCGGTTTCCTGAGAAAACAGCCGGTGCCAGCGGCTCGCGGCCGAGGATCAGGTCGGCGCCTTTTTCGCCAACCATGATGGTCGGCGCATTGGTGTTGGAGGAGGGCACGCGTGGCATCACCGAGGCGTCGCAGACGCGCAAGCCGTCGATGCCGCGCAGCCTGAGGTCGGGTGTCACCACGGCCATGTCGTCATGGCCCATGCGGCAGGTGCCGACCGGATGATGATCGGTCTTGGACATGCGGCAGGCATAGTCGAACAGGTCGTCGTCGCTTTGCAGGGTAGGGCCGGGCAGCACCTCGCGCAGCACGTAAGGTTGAAGCGCCTTCTGGCGCATGATCTCGCGTGCCAGCCTCAGGCCTTTGATCGACATGTCGCGATCGTAGGGATCGGACCAGTAGTTCGGGTCGATCAGCGGGTGGTCGGCCGAATCGGCGCTCTTCAGCCGCACCGTGCCGCGCGAGCGCGGGCGCAGGAAGGCCGAGTTCAGCGTCACGCCGGGGTTCCTGAGCTTCTCGACGCCGGCCTCGATGCCGGAGCCGAGGCCGAGGTGGAACTGGATGTCGGGCGAGGCGGCGGTCGGGTCGGCGTACCAGAAGCCGCCGGTCTCGAACAGGCTGGAGGCCACCGGGCCTTTCTTCAGCAGCAAATATTGCAGGCCGGCCCACGCCGTGCGGTGCAGCTTGGCGTAGTTGTCGTAGGTGTGGTCGCCGGTGCATTCGGCGATGACGAACAGGTCGAGGTGGTCCTGCATGTTGGAGCCGACGCCAGGCAAATCATGCACCGGCGTCACGCCCACCGACTTCAGGTGATCGGCCGGGCCGATGCCCGACTGCATCAGAAGCTTGGGCGAGCCGATGGCACCGGAGGAGACGATCACCTCGCGGCCGGCGCGCAGGATTGTCTTTTCGCCGCCGGGCCTGTCGACGATCTCGACGCCGATGGCACGGCCCTTCTCGACGACGATGCGCGTCACCAGCACATCGGTCCTGACCGTCAGGTTCTTGCGGGCGCGGATCGGCTTCAGATAGGCGACCGAGGCGGATGAGCGCCGCGCATCCTTCTGGGTCAGCTGGTAGTAGCCGACGCCTTCCTGGCTGATGCCGTTGAAATCCGGATTGAAGGGGATGCCCATCTCCTGGCCGGCGCGGAAATAGGCCTCGCAGATCGGCAGCGGCGAAATCGGGTTGGACACGCCGAGCGGGCCCTGGTCGCCATGAAAGTCGTTGGCATAGCGCTGGTTGTTCTCGGCCCGCTTGAAATAGGGCAGCACATCGCGATAGCCCCAACCGGCAAGGCCTTCTTCCTTCTCCCAGGCGTCATAGTCGCGGGCGTTGCCGCGCGTGTAAATCTGGGCGTTGATGGAGGAGCCGCCGCCGACCACCTTGGCCTGCGTGTACCAGAAGACGCGGTCCTTCATGTTTCTCTGCGGCACGGTCGACCAGCCCCAGGAGGCGATGCCCTTGGTCATCTTGGCGAAGCCCGCCGGCATGTGGATCAGCGGATGCCAGTCCTTGCCACCTGCTTCCAGCAGCAGAACCGAATTCGCCGGATCCTCGCTCAGCCGGTTGGCCAGAACGCAACCGGCCGGGCCGGCGCCAACGATGATGTAGTCGGTCATGGTCTCATCCGTTCAGAGCCTCGGCACCGACAGCGCGCCGTCGACATTGATGATCGAGCCGGTGGAAAAGCTGAGCCTACCGCCGGCAAGTGCGGCCACCACGGCGCCGATGTCACCTGCCTCGCCCCAGCGTTTTGCCGGCACCAGCCCGCCGTCGATTAGCTTGTCGTATTTGGCGGCGACGCCTGCTGTCATGTCGGTACGGATGATGCCGGGCCGCAGCTCGAACACGCCGATGTTTTCGGCAGCGAGCCGCAGCGCCAGATTCTTCACCCACATCGAAAGCCCAGCTTTGGAGATGCAGTAGTCGGAACGTTCCGGCGAGGCCATCTCGGCGCTGACCGAGGTGATGGTGATGATCGATTTCGGATGGCCGCCAGGTGACGCCAGCATCGCCTTGGCAATGGCCTGGCTGAGGAAGACGGTGCCGCGCAGATTGATGCCGAGCGCGCGGTCGAAATTCTCCGACTTCAGCTCCAGCAGGTCGCCGCGTACCACGGCGCCGATACCGGCATTGTTGACCAGGCAGTCGATGCGGCCGAAGGCGCGCTTCGCAACATCGACGACCGTGGCGTGAGCAGAAAGGTCGGCGATGTCGCAGCGGACATAGGCGAACTTCGCGCCACGCGCGGCGATGTTGGCGGTAAGCCCTTCGTCGGCCTCTTCGGCGAGGTCGGCAACGAGGATGTCGAATCCGGCATCGGCAAGCGCTTCGGCGCAGGCCAGCCCAATGCCGCGCGCGCCGCCGGTGACGATGGCCGCCGGGCGGGTCATGCGGCGAGATCCGTCTTGCGGATATGGTCGGCGACGCGCAGTGCCTGGGCGGCGATCGACAGCGCGGGGTTAACCGCTGCCGAGTTGGGCAGGAAGCCGGCGTCGACGACGAACAGATTCCGGTGGTCGAAGGCGCGGCAGAACGGATCGAGCGGCGATGTCGTGGGGTCGTCCCCCATCTTCACGGTGCCGCATTGATGCGACGGGGTGCGCTTGTCGAAGGGACGAGACAGGATGATCGGATAGCCGCAGGCGCGGAAGTTTTCGCGCATCACCTTGGTCAGGCCTTCCAGCGACTGCATGTTGGAGCGCCGCCATTGCATGACGATGTCCTTGCCGTCGACCATGATGCGGCTTTCGGGATCGGGCAGATCCTCGCACATCAGGTACCAGTCGACGGCGTGGCCGGCCATGAAGTCCAGCGCGAATTTCGGCGCCAGTTTCACGTTCGCCCTGAGCATGTTGCCGTCGATCTTGCCGAGAAGCTGGACGTTGCCGAGCGGCTTGCCGCCCTTGCCGTCGGACAGATAGTAGTCGTTCAGCATCAGCGTCTTTTGGTAGACGGATGTATTCCGGCGGCGCGGATCGATCGCCAGCATCGCGCTCGAATTGTGGTTCATGAAGTTGCGGCCGACCTGGTCGGAAGAGTTCGCGAGACCCTTGCCGCCTCCCTTGCCATTGGGCGAGCGCAGCAGGATGACGGCGGAATTGACCGCGCCGGCCGACAGGATGACCAGCTTCGGCGAAACTTTCTTCAGCGTCCCGTTCTGGCGGAAGTGGACAGCGGCGATGGTTTTGCCATCAGCCGAGGCTTCAAGATATTCGACGTAAGCGCCGGTCTCGAGCCGGACGGTGGTGTCCGTCAGTGCCGCCGTCAGCGGGCCTGATTGCGCGTCGATCTTGCCCTGGCCGGTGTTGGGGAAAGCGTCCCAGCCCGTCTTGCCGTCCTTCAGCCAGGCGTCAATGTCGACACCGAGCGGCAGCGAGGCGGGATGCAGGCCGAGGTTCTTGAGTTCGGCGCGGGCGCGGGCGATCGGCGCCTCGTCGGGCACCGGCTTGAAGGCGTAAGGGATCGAGTGGAAGGGCTCGGTCGGATCCTCGCCCAGCGTGCCGCGCACGCGAAACAGCTGTTCGGCTTTCGAATACCAGGGCTCGAATTCCTCGTAGGAAAATGGCCAGGCGGGCGAGACGCCGCCGAAATGCTCCATGGCGGAAAAATCTTCCTTGCGGTAGCGGATCAGCACCGCGCCATAGAATTTCGAATTGCCGCCGACATAGTAGTAGTTGCCCGGATTGAAGGCAGCACCGCCGGCTTCGCGCCACATCTCCTTCGGCCGGTAGTGGCCGTCGACGAAGATGGCGCGGGTGTCGCGCGTCTCGGGCGTCGCCGGGAGCTTCTCGCCGCGCTCCAGCATCAGGATCGAAGCGCCGCTGCCGGCAAGGCCGGAGGCGATCGTGGCGCCGCCAATGCCGGAGCCGATGATGACGATATCCGGGTTTGCCATGGCCGTCAGAGAATGCGCTTCTCGGTCGCCGGATCGAAGAACACTGCCTTGGTCAGGTTGAAGGCGAGGGGCGTCACCGTGCCTGGCTGGATGTTGGCATCGGCGCGCAGCCGCGCCACCACGGCCTTGCCACCCAGATTGGTGACGGCGAAGGTATCGGAGCCGGCCGGCTCGATCACCTCGATATGGCAATCGGCGGTGGCGATGTTCGAGGCATTGCGCTCGGCGCCTTCCGGATCGGTCAGCGCTTCCGGGCGAACGCCGAAGATGATCGGCTTGTCCCGGAAAGCCGAGAGGCCCGCCGGCGCATTGGCCATCGATAGCGAGATCGGCTCGCGCCCGTCGCGTTGCAAGACCACTGACAAACCAGAGCCATTGCCGCCGATCGTCGCCGGGACCAGGTTCATGGCCGGCGAACCCATGAAGTCGGCGACGAAGATGTTGGTCGGGTTGTTGTAGATCTCGGCCGGGGTGCCGAACTGCTGCACCTCGCCGTCGCGCATCACGGCGATCTTGGTGGCCAGCGTCATCGCCTCGATCTGGTCGTGGGTGACGTAGACGATCGTCGTGCCGGTGGTGGCGTGCAGGCGCTTGATCTCGATGCGCATGTCGACGCGCAGCTTGGCGTCGAGGTTGGAGAGCGGCTCGTCGAACAGGAACAGTTTCGGGTCGCGCACCAGCGCCCGGCCCATGGCGACGCGCTGGCGCTGGCCGCCGGAAAGCTGGCTCGGCTTGCGCTGCAGGAGATGGCCGATCTGCAAGACCTTGCCCACCTTGTCGATCGCCTTCTGGCGTTCATCGGCCGGCACGCCGCGCATCTCCATGCCGAAGGAGATGTTCCCGGCCACCGTCATGTTCGGATAGAGCGCATAGCTCTGGAACACCATGGCGATGTCGCGCTTGGACGGGTGGAGATCGTTGATCGCCCGGCCGTCGACGCGGATCTCGCCCTCGGTAATGTTTTCCAGCCCGGCGATGGTGTTGAGCAGCGTGGACTTGCCGCAACCCGACGGTCCGACCAGCACCAGGAAGCCGCCCTTTTCGAGCTCGACATTGATGCCCTTCAGGATCTCGACCGTCCCGAAACGCTTCCTCAGCCCATCAATTTCCAGAAAAGCCATCAGATTATCCTTTGACCGCGCCGGCCATCAGCCCGCGCACGAAATAGCGGCCGGCGACGACGTAGACGAGAAGGGTGGGAAGGGCGGCGATCATCGCCGCCGCCATGTTGACATTGTATTCGACGACGCCGGTCGAGGTGTTGACGACGTTGTTCAGCGCCACCGTCATCGGCATGGCGTCACCGGTGCCGGCGTAAGCCGAGGCGAACAGGAAGTCGTTCCAGATGTTGGTGAACTGGTAGATGACGGTGACGACGAAGATCGGCATCGAGTTCGGCAGCATGATGCGCCGGAAGATCTGGAAGAAGGAGGCGCCGTCGACCTGCGCCGCCTTGATCAGTTCGGTCGGGAAGGCCTCGTAATAGTTGCGGAAGAACAGCGTGGTGAAACCGAGACCGTAGACGACGTGGACGAAGACGAGATTGACCGTCGGGTTGCCGAGCCCAAACGAGAACCCGGTCGAATTCTGCAACGTCACGCCGAAACGGCCGAGGCTGCCGAGGATCGTCGCCATCGGCAGCAGCACCGACTGGAACGGGATAAAGCAGGCAAACAGCATCAGCCCGAAGACCAGCGTGTGGCCGCGGAAGCGCCACTTGGTCAGCACGTAGCCGTTGAGGGCGCCGAGCAGAGTCGAGATCAGCACCGCCGGAACCACCATCTTGATGGAGTTCCAGAAGTAACCCTTGATGCCGGCACAGGTCAGGCCGACGCAGGTCTCGCCCCAGGCCTTGAACCACGGCTCAAGAGTTGGCGACTGCGGCAGCGCCAGCATGTTGCCGTTCTGGATCTCGTCCATGGTCTTGAACGAGGTCACCAGCATGACGAAAAGCGGCATCAGGTAGAACAGCGCGAACAGCGCCAGCAGCCCGTAGATGACGATGCGGTTGACGGTCCTGGCGCTGATGCCGGTGCTGGCCTCGCGGGCAGGTGAGGTGACGGCGCTCATCGCGGTCTCTCCCTGAGCTCGGAATAGAGATAGGGCACGATGATCGCGGTGATGGTCATCAGCATGATCACGGCGCTGGCCGAGCCGACCGCCATCTCGTTGCGCTTGAAGGTGAACTCATACATGAAATTCGACGGCAGCCAGGCCGAACCACCCGGCCCGCCGCTGGTCAGCGCCACCACCAGATCGTAGGACTTGATGGCGAGGTGCGCGAGCACGATGAAGGCCGACAGGAACACCGGCCGCAGAAGCGGAATGACGATGCGGCGATAGAGCTGGAAGGTGGTGGCGCCGTCGATCTGCGCCGCCTTCATGATCTCGCCGTCGATGCCGCGCAGGCCGGCCAGGAACATCGCCATGATGAAGCCGGAAGCCTGCCAGACGCCGGCGATGACCACCGTGTAGATGACGAAATCCTTGTTCTTGATCCAGTCGAAATGGAAGCTCGTCCAGCCCCACTGGTGCAGCGTCTGCTCGAGGCCGAGGCCGGGATCGAGGAACCATTTCCAGGCGACGCCGGTGACGATGAAGGACAGCGCCATTGGGTAAAGATAGATCGGCCGCAAGACGCCTTCGCCGCGTATCTTCTGGTCGAGCAGGATGGCCAGGAACAAGCCGAGCGCCAGGCAGATGAAGATGTAGAGAAAACCGAAAATGCCCATATTGGTGATCGAGGTGTACCAGCTCGATGGCGGGTCGCTCTCGAAGGTCCAGCGCCACAGCCGCTGATAGGCGCGCGGCCCGGTGATGGCGTAGGACGGGAAGGTCTTGGAGTTGGTGAAGGACAGATAGATAGTCCACAGGATGAAGCCGTAGACGAAGATGACAGTGGCGGCAAAGCTCGGCGCGAGCACGATCTTCGGCAGCGCGTCCTGCAGCCGCGAGCGGACGGAAGCGCTGGGGCGCGCATTGTGCTCCGGCGTCAGCTTGATCTTGGTTTCGGCAACCGTGCTCATTGGATCATCCAGTACCGGTTCGTGCGGAGGCTTGCCGGCGCCCGAATGCGCCGATCAAAGCAGCCTCAAACCCTGCGTCGGGGGATCTTCCCCGCTTGCGCGGGGAAGATCCTTTCAAGTGGCAAATGCCTTACTTGGCGTCGTCGATCGCCTTGACCAGCTCGGTCACGGCCTCGTCCGAGGTCTTGATCTGACCGTGGACAAACTTCGAAACGACGTCCTTGTAGGCATTGGCGACAGCCGGCGGTGCGCCATAGCCCTGGGCCAGCGAGCCGAACAGCGTGCCGCCGTCATTGGCAGCCTTCAGGTCGGCCATGCCCTTCTTGCCGCAAGCGTCGAAGTCGGTGTCAGGCACGTCGGTACGGGCCGGGACCGAACCCTTGACGACGTTGAAGGCCGACTGGAAGCTCTTCGACAGCGTGGCGGTGGCCAGCGCGACCTGGGCGGCCTTGCGGTCGTCCGGAACGTTGAACATGCCGAACATGTCGGAGTTGTAGATCACGCTGCCGTCGGTGCCCGGGAAGCGATAGCAGAGGAAGTCGGTGCCCGGAGTCTTTTTGGCAGCGTTGAACTCGCCCTTGGCCCAGTCGCCCATGACCTGAACCAGCGCATCGCCCTTTATGACCATGGCGGTGGCGAGGTTCCAGTCACGGCCCGAGAAGTTCGGGTCGACAAAGGTGACCAGCTTGGCGAGGTTGTCGAACGACTTCTTCATCGTGTCGGACTTCAGCGATTCTTCGTCGAGATCGTTGAAGGCCTTCTTGTAGAACTCAGGTCCGCCGGTCGACAGCACGACCGAGTCGAACATGGTGGCTTCCTGCCAGTTCTGGCCGCCGAGCGCGAGCGGGATGACGCCCGCCGCCTTGGCCTTGTCGAGCAATGCCACGAAGTCGTCGAAGGTCTTCGGCTCGGTGCCGCCGATCTTGTCCATCACCGCCTTGTTGATCCACAGCCAGTTGACCGAATGGACGTTGACCGGAGCCGCGACCCACTTGCCATCATAGACCGAGAATTTCTGCAGGGCGGCCGGAACCGACTTGTCCCAACCTTCCTTCTTCGCGGTCTCGGTGAGGTCGCCCATGACGCCGGCGGCAGCATAGTCGAGCACGGTGTAGCCGAGCATCTGCGAGGCGGTCGGGTAATTGCCGGCCGCGACCATCGCCTTCAGCGCGGTCATGGCAGCGTCGCCGCCACCACCGGCCACCGGCACGTCCTTCCAAGCAAAGCCTTCCTTGGACAGATCCTCCTTGAGGACGTTCAGAGCAGCCGCTTCGCCGCCCGACGTCCACCAATGCAGCATCTGCACTTCCTTGACGTCCTCGGCATGCGCCGAGAACACAAAGCTCGACGCAAGAGCCGTTCCGATAAGCAGTTTGCGCAACATGTACTTCCTCCCTTGTTGCATACACATAACCGGCGGATGTCCGCCGGGGTCTCCCAACTCAGCCGACCCACCATCCGGTGCGCTGGCCGCGATGAAACTGGATTGTCTTTTCCTCGGTATAGTCCTCGACGGCGCGTTTGCCGAGTTCGCGTCCGAGACCGGACTGCTTGTAGCCGCCGAAAGGCAGTTCGGGATAACCTTCCATGAACGTGTTCACCCAAACGGTCCCCGAACGCACATTCCGCGCCACCGACATGCAGGTGTCGATGCTGGCACTCCACACGCCTGCCGACAAACCATAGGGCGTGTTGTTGGCGATGTGCAACGCCTTTTCAATCGATTCAAAAGTCAGCACGGAAAGCACCGGGCCGAACACTTCTTCGCGCGCGATCGCCATGTCTTCGGTGACGCCGCGAATGATGGTCGGGTCGAGGTATTGGCCGGCATTGGACGCCAGCTGCTTGCCTCCGCTGTAGACGCTGCTGCCTTCGCCTGCTGCCGCCGTTACATAGCCGGCTACCTTGGTGAGATGGTCGGACGAGATCATCGCACCAACCTTGGTGCGGTCATCAAGCGGATCGCCGACGGTCACCTTGGCGGTGAGCGCTTTGACCGCCAAGAGGAAGTCATCGGCGATCGCCTCATGCACGATCAGCCGGCTGCCGGCGTTGCAGCATTCGCCGGCGTTGAAGAAGCCGCCGAACACCGCTGCGTCGGCGGCCGCCTCGAGGTCGGCATCCGGGAAGACGATCTGGCCGTTCTTGCCGCCAAGCTCCATCGACACTTTCTTCAGCGAGTTGGCCGCCGAGGCCATGGTCATCTTGCCGACGCGGGTGGAGCCGGTGAACGACACCATCTCGACCAGCGGATGGCTGACCATCGGCGCGCCGACATCGGCGCCGAGGCCGGCAAGGATGTTGACGACGCCATTTGGCAGGCCGGCCTGCATCAGGATATCGCCGAGCACGAAAGTCGAGGCCGAGGTCATCTCGCTCGGCTTGACCACCGCCGTGCAGCCGGCAGCGAGCGCGAAAGGCAGCTTCTGGCTGACGATGAGGAAGGGGAAATTCCACGGCGTGATGATCGAGACCACGCCGATTGGCTCACGCAGCACCACGCCCAGCATGGCATCGCCGAGATTGGCGTAGCTCTCGCCATGCAGCGTGCGGGCGAGCGAGGCGGCATAGCGCCAGATGTCGACGGCGCCACCGATCTCGCCGCGCGCCTGGGCGATCGGCTTGCCGGATTCCAGCGCGTCGAGCCGGGCGATGTTTTCCAGTTGGGCTTCGATCAGGTCGGCGGCCTTGAGCAGGATCGCGGCGCGCTCGGAAGCCTTCATACGCGGCCATGGGCCGGTCTCGAAAGCCTTGTGCGCGGCGATCACCGCCGCCTCGACCTCGGCCTCGCCGGCCTGCGCATAGTGCGAAACGGTGAAGCCATGGCCGGGGCTCTTGCGCTCAAGCGTGCGGCCGTCGCGAGCGTCGACATGCTTGCCGTCGATCAGCAGCCGATAGGCCTTCGGTGCTGCGGATGCCTCGGCGGGCATGGCGATGTTGAGGGGCGCGTTCATAGGATTCCACTCTTGTCTAGGATCGCGAAAAGGCTGGCTTCTGCTTGGTCTTGAAGGCGCCGACGCCGGCCTTGAGGTCGCCGGTCAGGGCGATGAAGCCGCTGGCCAGAGCCTCCGTTGCGGCAGCGCTTTCCTCGCCCTCGGCAACCGCGATCATCAGCTTGGCGGCTTCAGTCGCCAGCGGCCCGCGCTCGGCGATTTTTTGCGCCCAGGCCGTCGCTTCGGCGAACGCCTTGCCGGTCTCGACCACCCGGTCAACGATGCAGAGAGCCAGCGCCTCCGAGGCGACAAAAACCTCGCCGCCGAGCGCCATGCGGCGCACCGTCTGCGCACCGAAGCGGCGCACAGCGCGTTGCGTGCCGGACCAGCCGGGAACGACGCCGATCGAGGTTTCCGGAAAGCCCAATTTCACCTGTGTTTCGGCGACGCGGAAGTCGCAGGCCGCGGCCAGTTCCAAGCCGCCGCCCAGCGCGTGACCGGACAGCACGGCGATGGTCGGCTGCCTGAGCCGCGCCAGCCGGTCAAAGACGCGGTGACCATAGCGCACCCATTGCACCTGGAAATCGGCGGCGCTCATGGCAGCCCAAGCCTCGACATCGCCGCCGGCACAAAAGCCCTTGCCTTCGCCGCGCAACAGTACGACGCGGACGCCGTCGTCCATCTCCGCCTCGTCGAGCGCTGTTTCCAGAGCCCGCAGCATCGGGATGTCGAGCGCGTTGAATTTCTCAGGCCGGCGCAGCGTGACGATGCCAATCGCGCCGTCGGTTTCGAATGTAACGAGACGCTCAGCCATGCGCGCCTCCGAGCGAGGCACCGCCATTCAGCGACAGGCCGATCGGCCGATCCTGATAGAGCGCCTCCGGTGTCACCTTGAGGTCGTTGGCGACGCCGAGCGGGATCTCGGCCTGCGCCAGCACATCGCGTTCCAGATCGATGCCGGGCGCGAGCTCCGTCACCATCAACCCGTCCGGTGTCAGCTTCATCACGCAGCGCTCGGTGACATAGGTGATGTCCTGTCCCTGCGCGACCGCGCGCTTTCCCGAGAACGAGATGTGCTCGACCTCGCCGACCACCTTCTTGACCTTGCCCTCCTGGTCGATGCGGATGCCGCCATCGGCCAGCGAGAGTTTGGCCCCGGCATTGAAGAAGCCG
The DNA here is from genome assembly GCF_056781675.1 of Mesorhizobium monacense. Taxonomy (NCBI): domain Bacteria; kingdom Pseudomonadati; phylum Pseudomonadota; class Alphaproteobacteria; order Hyphomicrobiales; family Phyllobacteriaceae; genus Mesorhizobium; species Mesorhizobium monacense. Next base: position 366,602 of record NZ_CM165567.1, read on the forward strand.
GAGAAGACGATTTTTTTCGCGCGCGCGGTGATGTCCACAAAACCGCCGGCGCCGGCGGTGACATGCGGCCTTGCCGAGAGCTTCGACACGTTGACCGAGCCGTGGCGGTCGATCTGCAGGAAGGACAGCAGCGAGGCATCGAAGCCGCCCGCCTGGAAATAGATGAACTGGTGCGGTGAGGGCATGATCGCCTCGGCGTTGGAGGCGCAGCCGAACTTGAAGTCGAGCAGCGGCACACCGCCGACCGCGCCCTGTTCGATCACCCAGGTGACCTTGCCGTGCTGGCCTTCCTCGAGAAGGATGCGCGGCACATTGGCCGAGATGCCGAAGCCGATGTTGACGGCCATGCCGTCGCGCAACTCCATGGCGACGCGGCGCGCAATCACCTTCTGCACGTTCATCTCGGCATTGCGGAAGGTCGACAGCGGCCGGAAGATCTCGCCGGAGATCGCCGGGTCGTAAGGCGTCAGCGTCGTCTGCAACTGATCGGGCGCGACGACGATGTGGTCGACCAGCACACCGGGCACGCGCACGTCATGCGGCTTCAGCGTGCCGTTCTCGACGACGCGCTTGACCTGCGCGATGACGATGCCGCCATTGTTGCGGGCGGCCAGCGCCTGTTCGAGGCCGCCGAGATAGGCGCCCTCATGCTCGTAGGTGAGGTTGCCGCGTTCGTCGGCCGTGGTGGCGCGGATGATCGAGACCTGCGGGACGATCGAGCGGAAATAGAGCCATTCCTCGCCGTCGAACTGCTGCACCGAAACGATCGGCTCGCTGGCGGCGGCGTTCATGGCGCAGCCCTGGTGGCGCGGGTCGGCGAAGGTGTCGAGGCCGACCTTGGTCAGCACGCCCGGACGCTTGGCGGCGGCCTCGCGGTGCATGTCGAACAATATGCCTGACGGCACATTGTAGGCGGCGACTGAATTGTCGCCGATCATCTTCCAGATCTGCGGCGGCTCGGACGACGACGGTCCTGATGGATAGGAGCCGCAGAGCGTGCGCTTCAGCAGGCCGGGCTTGGCCAGATGGTCGATGCCCTTGATGCCGTACATGTCGCCGGCGGCGATCGGGTGCAGCGTGGTGATGTTCCTCGGATGCCCCTCTGCGTCGAAGCGCTCGCCAATGGCGGCAAGCACCGCGTCTGGGCAGCCGAGGCCGCTCGACGACGAGACGGAAACGACCATGCCGTCCTCGATCAGGCTGGCGGCCTGCGCGGCGGAAACGACCTTGCTCACGCGGCGCTCCCAAGTTTCGGGTCGATTGCGACCGCCTTGGCTGATTTCGCGGACTGAAGTGCTGCCTCGGCCGACGTCAGCGACCAGACGCCGTCTTCACCCGTCGCGGATGGCTGGCCCTCGCCACGGATGGCGGCATGGAACTGGCGCAGCGACCTCGTGTAGAGATCCTCGCGGTCGAAGCTCAATTCTTCCTCGCCCTTTGCGGTGCGCAGCAGCACCGACCCAACCGGCTTCTGCGTCATCACGTTGCTGGCGAAGAGCGAGCCTTCCGAACCATGCACCTCAAAGCCGGTGCCGGCGAATTTGGTCGTGAAGCCCTCATGCGATTGGGCAATGACGCCCGATTTGAAGCGCCAGATGCACATCGCGCCGTCCTCCAGCCCGCCACCGGCCATGCCAGCGCTCTGGGTGAAGGCCGAAATCTCGACCGGATCGTCGCTCAGCACGAAGCGAAGCGTGTCGGCGTCGTGCACGGTGATGTCGAGCACCACGCCGCCGCCCGCCTCGGGCTTGCTGATGCGCCAGCCCTGCAGGTTCTCGGGCAGGTAGACCGAGTGAAAAACGCGCGCGGCGACCGGCTTGCCGATGCGGCCGGCGGCGATCGCCTCGCGCATGGCGCGATGCGCGCCGGCATTGCGCAGATGGTGGTTGGTGCCGAGCACGACGCCGGCAGCCTTGGCGGCGGCGACCATCTTGCGCGCAGCGGCGCTGGTCAGCGCCAGCGGCTTCTCGCACAGCACATGCTTGCCCGCCTTGATGGCGGCCAGTGCCTGTTCGAGATGCAATTCGTTGGTGGTCGAGATGTAGACGGCATCGACACCGGAACCGAGCAGCGCATCCAGTGTCGAGACGGCGTGCGGAATGTTGTTTTCCCGGGCGTAAGAAGCGCCGCGCTCCTGGTTGGAGCTCATCACGGCAGCGATCTCGCCATCGGTCTGCGCGCGGATGGCGCCGATCATGAATTGCTTCGCGATCGTGCTGGCGCCGATCAGACCCCATCTGACGCTCATGCCGCGTCTCCCAGTCCTGTGCGGCGATCGGGACCGCAGCTGTCCCTGACCACCAGATTGACCGCGCCGATATGGTCCTCGGCGCGCGTGGTGCGCGACTGGATCATCTTCAGCATGACATGGGCGGCACGCTCGCCGAGGCCCGCCGAGTCCACTGCGACGCTGGTCAGCGCCGGCATGTAATGCTCGGCCTCGGCCACGTCGTCGAAGCCGACGACGGCAAAATCCGCGCCCGGCTCAAGCCCGCGCTTGCGCAGCGCCAGCATGGCGCCGAAGGCGACCGCGTCGTTGAAGCAGAGCGCCGCCGTCGGCGGCTCGGCCATCGCAAGGGCTGTCTCCATACAGGCGATGCCGCCCTTGCGGCTGGTCTCGCCTTCGAAGATCAGCCTGTCGCTCGTCGCAATGCCGAGCGTCTCGCAGGCCTCACGGAAACCGCCCAATCGTTCGTGATAGACCACCAGGTCGGAGGAGCCGCCGAAGAAGGCCAGCCGGCGATGGCCCTTGCCGATCAGATGGGCGGTGGCGAGCCAAGCGCCGCGATGATTGTCGGGCGCGATCACAGGGATGCGGCTTTCAGGCAAGCGGCGCATGGCGAAGACGACCGGCAGGCCTGCCGTCTCCAGGCGGCGGAAGGCGCCCGGCGTCGTGCCGCGGGCCGGCGACACGATCAGCCCGGCGACGCCCTGTTCCATCAGCGATTTCAGCACTTCCTCCTGGCGCACCGGGTTCTCCGCCGTGTTGGCGATGAAGGGCACGATGCCGGCCGACTGGAAGACACGCTCCATGCCGACCGCCAGTTCGGCGAAAAACGGATTGGTGAGATCGTTGATGACCATGCCGATGACATTGGAGTGGGCCTTGCGCAGATTGGCGGCGCCGCGGTTGTAGACATAGCCGACATCCTCGATCGCCTTGCGCACTTTGACCGCGGTTTCAGGCCGGATCAGCCCACTGCCCTGGAGCACGAGCGACACCGTCGATTTGGACACGCCCGCCTCGCGGGCAATGTCGAGTATCGTCGCCTTGGCCCGGCTGGCCATCCAGATGCGTCCTCCCGGTGTTTTTGGTTGAATTTATTGGAACGTTCTAATCACTGCCGAGAATGGGAGTCAATCTGGATTTTTCTCGAATGCAAAAAATTGATCGACCGCGCTGAAAAATCTTTCCTCACAAGGGTTCCTGTGTTGCGATGCAGCATCCGGTCGCTCTGGGTATGAGAATCATAAAGGTTCTTGATTTATTGGAACGTTCCATTTATAGGCGCGACAAAGGGAGAGTTTCATGGACATCACCTTGCCCGAAGAGGGCGGTCGCCACTCTGGCTATCGGCTGGTCGGCCAGCCGGTGCAGCCGGTGGCCGGCGCGCGGTTTTCGCGCATCGCCTATGCCGCCGCCCATGTCGTGGCAGATCCTCTGGCCATGACCGATCCGTGGTCGCGACCCGTTGTCGATTGGGACAAGACGATGGCGTTTCGTCATCATCTGTGGGTGCTCGGCTTCCGCATCGCCGAGGCGATGGACACCTCGCAGCGCGGCATGGGCTTCGACTGGGCAAGCGCGAAGGAATTGATCCGCCGTTCGATCGCCGAGGCGTGCACCGTCGAGGGCGCCGACCTCGCTTCCGGCGCCGGTACCGACCATCTGGCGCCATCCGCCGCCAGGAGCCTCGATGATGTCATCGCGGCCTATGAGGAACAGTTCGGTTTCATCGAAGGTGAGGGCGGCAAGGCGATCATGATGGCCAGCCGGGCGCTGGCGGCTGTCGCCAAGGGGCCCGACGACTATGCCCAGGTCTACGACCGCATTCTTGGCCAGGCCTCCGGCAAGGTCATCCTGCACTGGCTGGGCGACATGTTCGACCCGGCGCTCAAGGGGTATTGGGGCAGCAATGATTTCGAGATGGCGCTCGACACGGTCGTCGCCATTATCGAACGCCATGCAAACAAGGTCGAAGGGATAAAAATCTCTCTGCTCGATGCCGACAAGGAGGTGGCGCTCCGGAACCGGCTGCCCGAGGGCGTTGTCATGCTCACCGGCGACGATTTCAACTATCCCGAACTGATCGCCGGCGACGGCCAGAGACATTCGCACGCGCTGCTCGGCATTTTCGACGCTATCGCACCGGTCGCCAACGCGGCGCTGGCCAAACTGGCCGACGGCGATCGGGCTAGCTACGACGCGCTGATGGCGCCGACCGTGCCGCTGTCGCGAAAAATTTTCGAGGCGCCGACCGAATACTACAAGGCCGGCATCGTCTTCATGGCCTGGCTCAATGGCCACCAGGACCATTTCTCGATGATCGGCGGCATGCAGTCGGCGCGCGGCATCCTTCACTATGCCGGTGTCTTCCGGCTCGCCGATCAGGCCGGATTGCTGGCCGATCCGGAGCTTGCCGTCGCCAGGATGAAGCACCTCTGCGCCGTCGTCGGCGTCTGAGCGCGCCGGCTTCGTCTCTGCCTCGGGCCGATGTTCGGATTTGCCTTGCTTGGGCAAATCTGTATTCGGTATGGCCCATGGGAGGGACAGCAGGGCATGGCCGACAAAGTAGCTTTGATCACCGGCGTGACCGGCCAGGACGGCGCCTATCTGGCACAGTTGCTGCTGCAGAAGGGCTATGTTGTGCATGGCGTCAAACGCCGTTCTTCTTCCTTCAATACCGACCGCGTCGATGACATCTATGTCGATCCGCATGAGCGCGGCGCCCGTTTCTTTCTGCACTATGGCGATCTCACCGACTCGACCAACCTGATCCGCCTGGTGCAGGAGACGAAGCCGAGCGAAATCTACAACCTTGGCGCCCAGAGCCATGTCCAGGTGAGTTTCGAGACGCCGGAATATACCGGCAATGCCGATGCGCTCGGCACGCTCAGGCTGCTGGAGGCTATCCGCATCCTTGGCCTCGAAAAGTCGGTGCGTTTCTATCAGGCGTCGACATCGGAGCTATACGGCAAGGCTGCCGAGACCCCGCAAAGCGAGACCACGCCCTTCTATCCGCGCTCGCCCTATGCGGCGGCCAAGCTCTACGCCTACTGGATCACGGTCAACTACCGCGAGGCCTACGGCATGTTTGCCGCCAACGGCATCCTGTTCAACCATGAGAGTCCGACACGCGGAGAAACCTTCGTCACCCGCAAGATCACGCGCGCCGTCGCCGCGATCCATCGCGGGCTGCAGGACACGCTCTATCTCGGCAATATCGACGCCAGACGCGATTGGGGCCATGCGCGCGACTATGTCGAAGGCATGTGGCGCATCCTGCAGCATAGCGAGGCCGACGACTTCGTGCTGGCGACCGGCGAAACGCACTCCGTGCGAGAGTTCGCCGAACTGGCCTTCGCCGAGACCGGACGGACCATTCGCTGGCAAGGCCAAGGTGTCGATGAAGTCGGAGCGGATGCCGGTTCGGGCGCCGTTCTGGTGCGCATCGACCCGCGCTATTTCAGGCCGACGGAGGTCGAGACACTTGTCGGCGACGCATCCAAGGCGAGAGCCAAGCTTGGCTGGTCGCACACAATTGGCTTCAATGCGCTGGTTGCCGAAATGGTGCAGGCCGACCTGGTGCGTTCGGTCGACGACATCCGGCGCAACAGCCACCAGACATAGGATACAGCGATGACTTTCGAGCTTCGGGGAAAGCGGGTTTTTGTCGCCGGGCATCGCGGCATGGTCGGCTCGGCAATCGTGCGCCGGCTGGCAAGCGAGGATTGCGAAGTTTTGATCGTGCCGCGTGAGCAGCTCGATCTTCTCGACCAGGCCGGCGTGCGGCGCTGGATGGCCGATCACAGGCCGGACGCGGTGGTGATGGCCGCGGCCAAGGTCGGCGGCATCCTGGCCAATGACAGGTTTCCGGTCGATTTCCTGTACGAAAATCTCGTCGTGCAGACCAATGTCATTGAGGCTGCCTATCAGAACGGAGTGGAGAAGCTCCTGTTTCTCGGCTCGTCCTGCATCTATCCGAAGCACGCGCCGCAGCCGATCCCGGAAGAGGCATTGCTGACCGGCCCGCTCGAGCCGACCAATGAATGGTATGCAGTCGCCAAGATCGCCGGGCTGAAACTGTGCCAGGCCTACCGTCGCCAGTATGGTGTCAATTACATTTCGGCGATGCCGACCAATCTTTACGGTCCGGGCGATAATTTCGACCTCTCCAGCAGCCACGTCGTGCCGGCGTTGATGCGCAAGGCCTATGAAGCCAAGCGCAACGGCGGCAAGACCTTGGAGATCTGGGGATCAGGCACGCCGATGCGTGAGTTCCTGCATGTCGATGACGCCGCCAACGCCCTGGTCTGGCTGCTGAAGAATTATGCCGGAGACAGCCATGTCAATGTCGGTTCGGGAGAGGACATCAGCATTGCGGATCTGGCCCGCACCGTCGTATCCGTCGTCGGCGCAGAGGCGGCGATTGCATTCGACCCGACGAAGCCGGACGGCACGCCGCGCAAGCTGATGGATGTGTCGCGCCTGTTTGCCACGGGCTGGCGTCCGGCCTACTCGCTTCGCACTGGATTGGAACAGACCTATGCGTGGTTTCTCCAGCATGTTGAGAAAGGTGATGTCCGCCTCGGCGCGACCTGAACCTCGATCGACGCTGATTGCCGCGACGAGAGATGACGGTCTGGGTGGCCGTCTCCTGGCCATGGTCAATGCAAAGTCGCTGGCCGATGCGCTTGGCTACCGCTTCGGTTTCACCTGGAACGACAAGGCTATCGTGGACAAGACGTTCCACATTGTCGATGTGGTCGAGGCGATATTCTCTCGCGAGTTCATCGAGAGACATTGGCTGGGCAGAAAAATCAAGGCAGCCGATTTTGGCGTTCTCGACAACCGGGCATTCACGCGCTCCAGCCTGGATATCTCCACACGGCGGGGAAATTACCAGGGCTGGATCTGCAACGAGTTCAACGTCTGGAAATCCTTCCACGGCGAGGGGGCCGATCGTGTCCGGAGATCCGAAACGCTGCGGGCATTCGGGTTCTCCCAAAGCGTAAAACAGGCGATCGGCGCGGCCGACAAGAGCCCTTTTCCCGGTCCTGTGGTCGCTTTGCATCTTCGCAGCGGCGACATCGTCCGCGGCAAATTTCGCGTAAGGCTGGACTTTGGCGACAAGGTGATCCCTTCGACGCTTGCCAAGGCGATCGTGTCGAAACTCTCGTCGCAGGGTTTGACGACCCTTTTGATCGGGCAGGATCGCCCCACGCTCGAATATCTGAAATCGGAAACCGGAGCCTTGCTGACCGACGATTTTGGGGCCGATGAATTCACGGATCAAACCCTCAAGGCGTTTTTTGAAATGGCGCTCATGGCACGCTGCCAGCAGATCTATGCGGGCAGCAGCGTCTTTGCGACGATCGCTTCGGTGATGGGTGACGTCCCGTGCGACAAGCCGAAGACCTTGTTCAGCAAGCGACGGGCAGCCGACATCATCCTGGATGAGTTGAAGTCTCACCAGGCGGACTACCATCCGCTCGAAGCCGCCTTCGGCTATCAAGCGGCGTTTCTGTCTTTGGAAGACAAGGTCAGCCCTCGGCAAGCGAGGGAAATCCTGGAGAAGGCTCGCGAGCTTGATCCGGAGAACGACGTCTACGCGCTGAAGATCGCAGCCGCTTATTTTCGCGAAAGGGACTATTCCTCGGGTGAGGCAGTTCTGAAATCCGTGATGATCAGCCAGTTCCGCGGCTCTGCCGATATGCCGCTGCAAATGATGCGGATTCTGACCGGCTGGACGTGGCGAGGCCATGTCATGTCCAAGGATTTTGAACGGTTCTTCGCGGCCGCGAAGGCGGGTTATCCCCATGCCGCTGCATGCTCGGCGCATATTTTCCAGGACGCATTGAAGGATGCGGAATCTGCATCGAAAATGGCCGCCCTAGCGCTTGCGGCCGAACCAGGGAATGAGATCTTCAAGAAAATCGGGCGGCAATTAGGACCGCTCACGACAGGGAAATCCGGCGCGCTGTCGAAGCTGCGATCGCGGCTCTGGAAAGCCGGTCTGAGAATCTGACTGTTTGTTTTGCGCAATTCCGGACGGAAAGCCGCTACGCACTTTTCCTGGAATTGCTTGGGCCTTTCTCCACATCCAGAACGGAGCGATGCCGCCGGCTATATCGATGCACCAGTCCGCTCGTGCATCGGGAAGAGTTTCGCTGACTATTTTCAGTTCCTTTGAACCAACCCATCGCGGCACGCGACCAAGCGCTGCGTAACAACGTGGTTCATCAAGGAGAACGCCCATGTATATTCGATCAAGAAACGTCTTGCTTGCCGCCATTGCCGTCTCGGTGCTGGCGGGCTGTCAGACGACGGCGCCAAGAGATTGCGACAAGACAAAGCCTGGCGTCACCCACAATGCCAAATGCTGCGGCATCGGCGACGCGCCTTGCAAGGAAGGCAAGAACGGCGGCAAGCACGACAACAGACCCGATCCGCGACCGCAGTGAAGTAGGGGAATACGAGAGAAAGGGAATAGGACGAGCGGCGGCAATTGCCCTACGGCCCTATTGCCTTACTCCCCACCGGGACGGGCCTCAGGTGTGGCGAGATGCGATAGGGCTTGTCTGGATGGTGGGCGTGACAGGGATTGAACCTGTCGTACCCAGAACGCATAGTGAATTGATATTGCTGCAAGCCCTTGAAAAGCCTAGCGTTCGCATTAAGTCATATCAACTCCCATAAACTCGTATTGCCGTGTTGTGCAATACGAGTACAATACGACCCAGGCTAAAGGCGGAAGGACAGGCGTATAACAATGGCACGGCAACTGACCGAAGAATTCGCACGCAAGGCGCCCGCTCCCGAGAGCGGACAGACATTCATCTTCGACAACAAACTCGCCGGCTTCGCGCTGCGGATCTCGCCGCGGGTTCGCGCCTGGACGATGCAGCTCTATCGACAGGGCAAGTCGCAGCGGGTAACGCTCGGCCTCGTCGGAGAGCTGTCGCTCTCCGACGCCAGGACCAGGGCGATGGCGCTCAAGGCGAAGGGCCTGAAGGGCACACGCGGCCAGCCACAGACCGTTTCCGACCTGTGGGACAGGCTCGTCGCCGAAGACGAACACCGCCTGCGCGACCGCACAAAAACGTTGTACCGAGGCTATTGGGTCAACCATCTCGAGCCGGCGATCGGCGCCAAGAAATTGGCGAAAACCACGCCCGACGATGTGTCGAAAATGCTGGCGAAAATCCCGGGCAATGCGCACGCAAATCGGGTGCACGAAATATCAAAGCGTCTCTTTACCTACGGTAAAGAGCACAACTGGGTTTCTGAGAACCCGGCTGCGAACTGGAAACGGCGCCACGAAACGCCACGCGAATCCTATCTCGACGCCGCGTCGCTGACGGCGCTTTTCGACGCCTTGCCGGTCAACGAAGTCGGAGACGCATTGCGTTACGCGGCGTTCACCGGCGCCAGGATCGGCGAGGTACTGTCGATGCGCTGGTCCGACCTGCGCGACAACGGCACTGTGTGGTCGAAGCCGGCCAGCTCGACCAAGCAGAAGAAAGCCCACATCGTGCCGCTGTCGATCGAGGCGATGATAGTGGTGAAGCGGCAGGAGCGACGCGGTGAATTCGTCTTCAGCCGCGAGGACGGCACGGCGATCCGCAACGCGCGAAAGACCTGGTTGTGGGCATTGCGCCGCAGCGGGCTGACGGGCATCCGCATCCACGATCTCAGGCACAGCCTCGCCTCTGCGATGATCAATTCCGGCGCCTCGCTGGCTCTGGTCGGGGCGGCGCTCGGACATTCGACGCCGGCAACGACGCAAAGGTATGCGCACATTGCCAGGGGAGCGCTAAAGGACGCGCTCGACAAGGCCACCAATGTCGTTCCTATTCGCAAGAATGGGTAAAAACCGACATTGACTTAAACTCGTATGGTTTTGTAAGAAACAGTTCTGCTGGCCAGAGATGATGGGATTTGCCCCCATACCGACGCCGCCTTCACCCGAAAGGCCGCGTCATGAACCCACTCGCCACACCTCCAGAATTCCTCGACGACTGCGCCGACATGGCGGCGATCGCCAAGCGTTTCGGGATCTCGATGCCGAAACTGTATGATTGGATGGAGGAGGGGTTGCCGTCGATGAAGATCGGCCGCAGGCGGCTGATCCACGTCCCGACGGCTGACGCCTGGGTGAAATCCAAGCTGACCGGGCAGGCGGATCGGGGCACTGCCTGATGCCGTTCCTAACCGATCGTCTCATTGCCGAAATTGCGCCGCCATCCGATCGCCAAAGAGATCCTCGTCTGGGACGACAAGGTGATCGGCTTTTGCGTTCGTGTCCGGCATACAGGCCACAAAACCTGGGCCGTCACCTACCGCGATGCAGATCAACGCTCGCGCCGCATCAAGATCGGTCAGGTCGATATTGTCGACGCCGTCACCGCTCGAGCACGGGCTAAAGAATTGCTAGCCCAGGTGACATTGAGCAAAGCTGCCCAGCGAGCGACGAACCAAAAACCGAAATCAAAACAGCCTGTTATTGCACGGCACAATCCTACGCTTCCATCCGCCGCCACCTTGCAAGCTTACATCGACAACGACTTCACGATCGACCCTCGTCAGTTCGTACCAGGAGATCGCCACTACGTTTACGCAATCCGCATCAACAGCGTGCGCCGCTATATCGGCAAGGGGCAGAAAAACCGGGTTTTTCAACATGCCCCCGCCGCATTTGCCCGACTGAGCAAGCTGCATGACGGTACGGCACCACGGCAGGACCGCCGTTTGCTAGCTGCACTGACTGTTCCTGGAGCAGTAGCGAGTTACGAGATTCTTGGCTGGTTTGATGACGCAGAAAACGCCTTCACGTTCGAAGCACGCTGCATTGAACTGCTGGGAATCATCAACCGCAGCGGTCCACTTCTGAACATCATGGATGCTGAATTCAAACGTATTCTGCGAGCTAACGGTCACCAGGCCGGAAGCTAGCGGCCTGACCCCTATCATCCAGCAAGCAACGCAGGCGCTTAGCGCCAGCGCGTGCCCAGAACCTCACCCGAACCCCAGGAATCGCCAGATAGATCTTCGGCCGGTGATTGATCGGCGTCAGCAAGACCGGGGTTTTCTTTACCCCAGTCTTCGACCGCGGAATCGGGGGTCAGATCGGCCTCAGAACGGCTCGCTTTGCCGTCTGGCGGGCTCGCCAGGCGCGATTCGGGCTCTGGCTGGGCTGAGATAGCCTCGACGTCGATCGTCAATGGGCCTTCGCCGCCTGGATTCGTCAACTCGCCGAGATCCTTGACCGGCCGGCGCCGGTCGGGCATCGGCTCGTCCGAAGGGGGCGCGAGGCCCAGCAGAGCCCGCGCAGTGCCTTGTCGGCTATGGGTTGGCGCGCCAACCAAGGCGTCCAGGCGGCCGTGAAGCTGCTCGAGGCCGACAGCGATGTTGATTTCGACGTCAGGCCTGATGCTGCCACCCATTTTTGCCCGCAATTCGTGCGTTCTGACCAAGGCCCCGGACAGGCTGGCGAGGGCGGAATGCTGTTTGGTTACAGCGGCATCGTCGGCCGCGGTGTCGAGACGATCGCTGGTTTTCTTGACGTCCTGGGCGATCGCAGCCGGCGAAAAATAGGCCTGCGGATCGACATCGCCCCGCAACACAGCCTTGGCCAGATCGATCTTCTCACGCTGCATCCGCGCGGCATCGCTCATCTTGCGCGCCGCACGCTCGATCGATTTCACATGCTGGTTCCTGTGCCGGTAGAGCACGTCCTGGGTGATCTTCGCCATCTCGGCCGGGAAGGCTTTCGTCACCCAGCGGTAGACACCAGCCACCTTGTCGCCCTGGATCAGGCGCCGCTCAATCTCACTGCGCAGTTTGTGTGGCAAATCACAGATCTGGCAGCGTGCGCCGACCTTGGCGCCGGCCTTACCGGGGTGGAGGGGCGTCGGGATCTCGATCATGGCTCGGAGTGTAGCCGCGACAGGGGCGAGGTCAACGTCGCGGAAATTGATTGAGAAAAACGCACGGCCCTCGCAGCCGACCCATTGCAGCCGACCCATTTCCGGTTTCCAGACAGGCCGAAGTGATCTCCAGGTTTCCAGACTTTCGAGCAGGTCGAGTTGAACACCTGGTGGGTCGCGTCCCCCAACATGTTTCGTATTTTGTGCAACCAATCTGCGCACACCCGAACGACATCAAACCGGCCAATCTCCAATTACAACCTGCAAGGGAACAGACAATTAGCCAGGCCGGACAATCAAAAACAAAACCTCTCCTTTTCTGCCTGCACACCTGCGAGCCTGCATGAAGGGTCCGAACCGAGACGATCCCGGGGATGCCAAGCATGCAACAGTGTGCGCGGACAGCGCAAAGCTGTCCTCGCGCTCTTGCGAGGATGCTTGTATCCCGTTAGGGATCGGAAAAGATGATCTGCGCACCTTTTGCGAGGATAGTGCGCGGATCTTTAACCACGATCCTCGCAGCCTTTTCAGGTGCCTTCTGGTTGTGCTTTCGGGTACTTGTCACGGTCGATTTTGAGGCACTTCGTGGGTCGCCTGCTACTCCCTCGATGGTTGTGCTCGACCAGGATGCCGGTCTCCAGCCACGTCCTGATCGCCCCCTTGGCTGCGGGTTTGTCGAAGCCCAGCCCATCCATCACCACGTTGCCGGCCCAGCGTTTTTCCGAGCGCACGTCGTCGCAGTAGCGGTCGGCGGTCGGCTGTCCAGCGTCATTGACGACACCGGCATCGATGGTTTCGAGGACCTTGCGGATGTCGCCCGGGTCGACGCCGGCAAACACCCCTGGCGGCGTCCACGGCACCAGCACGCCGACGCCATCGCCAGCATCGCGCATGAAGGACGGTCCGTTGCTCAGCCCGACATTGCGGAACTCGAACCAGTCAACGTTGGCATCTATCGGCGCGAAGTTGGCCTTCGCCACGTCCAGCCTGAGCTTGCCGGCGCGCCCGGCGGCGTCCTTGATGCCCACCAGGCCTGCCTGCGCCTCCGTCATCGACGTCAATGTGAATACCGAACGCGCCGCATTGCCCAGCGCCGAGCCGCCGCGCGCCGCGTCGGCGTCGCCCGGCGTCGGCGTCCCCTTGCGGGTGTGGTGGCACAGCACGCATGCGGCGTTGTTGGCGCGCACCACCTCGCGCAGCAGCGACACGAAGCTCTTGATCGCGATATTGCTGTTTTCGCTTCCGCTCCACAGTTCGACCATCGGATCGAGGATGATGAGGTCGATCTCCTCTGTCGCCACCGTGCGCGCGAACGCGTCGAACATCTGCGTCGCCTTGACGGTGTCGGAACCATCTGCCTCAGCCAGCAGCGGCGCGCCGGGATAGACGAACCTGAACAGCTGCCCGGCAAGGTCCTGCGGCAGGATGCCGAACTGCTTGCATGCCGCGGTGAAGCGGCGGTCGGTCTCGTCACTGTCCTCTTCAGCGCTGAGGAATGCGATGCGCAGCCGGCCCGGAATGCTGAGGCGGCCGTAGTTATGCCCTTTCGCCCCGTTGACGGCCAGCGCAACGACGAAGCTGGATTTACCTGAGCCGCCGGGGCCGACGAGAACGGTGATGTGCCTGCGGATGGCGAAGCGGCCGACCACCCACGCACGCCTCGGGATGTCGGCCTCCGCCGGTGGCAGGTAGGGGACCAGCCGCAAACCGCCGCCATCCTTGCCGTTGCCGCTCCGCTTGCCGGCCTGGTCCCACTGGTCAGGCATCGCTGCCAACTCCTCTCAGCACGAGTTTGAGCATGCCTCGCCAATCGTTGACGTCGATGTCGAACAGCAGGGTGCGGTTTTCGCCGGCTCGGCCGAGGCTCTTGATCAATTCGACCGGGTCCGCAGTTGAGCTGACGTTCAGCAGCTTTGCCCAGTTGGCGAGGATGCCGAGGTCGCGGCGGATAACGGCGTCGAGGCTACCGTCGGTCGCCATGGCGATGCGGCACTCGTAGTCCTTGTATGGCCCATCGACGATGCCGATGACGAACGACACGCCCGATGTCTTGGCGCCCTCGAAGCTCTCGATGTCGCGCGGCAGCAACCTCCCGTGATAGCGTCCGGCCGGGATCACCCCGTGTTGGCGGCAGGCGCTGGCGAGCCAGTCGTCTCCTTCCGGCAAGGGAGGAACGGTCGGGCCTTCTGCAGTGCTGCCCGTCGTCCCGTCCACCGGCGCGGGACCAAGCCAGTCAGGCCAGGACCCGTTGCCCGCCGCAGGTCCGGCCGTGCCCGTCGTTCCGGGGCCGAGGCCCCAATGGAGTGGCGACCTGCCCTCGTCGCGATGCCGGCAGGTCCTGCAGTGCGGCGAGTGCCTGCTGAACGTTGCGCAGAACGGCCAGCCGAACTTCGTCTCCGCATGCTGCTGGCCGATGCCGTCCAGTTTCTCGGCGGTCTCCTCGATGGTGAAGCGTGGATCGCCCATCGACAGCCGCAAGGCGTTGCCCTCCGGGTCGCTGGAGAAGAACGCGCAGACGAGCAGGTCGCGCCAGAACGGCTCGGGATGGCCATTGCCGCCGGTCGCGAAAGCGTCCGCCAGCATCGGGCATTCGCGCGCCGCGAGCTCGAGGTCGACCGGCGGCGCCATGGCCACATTGGCGGTGAAGTTTGCGTTGATGCCCGCCTTGCCGTTCGCGGCTCCGGGCGCCCCTGCGGAATTGCCTCGTGCGACCTGGACGGTGGCGAGCAGGGCGAGGATGCTGTCTGCGCTGCTGCTGCGCTGCTCGGCGACATGGTCCAGCGTGACGGCGCGGACCTTGCCATCCTTGAAGTTTGCCGTGCCGGGCAGCCGCAGCACGCCGGTTGGGTTGACCGTGCACTGGCTGTCGAACTTGAGGTCGTGATGCAGAAGCAGCGCCGCGAACCGCTTGGCGGCATCCTTCCACTCGGCTGGCGACAAGCTGCGGTCAAGAACCCACCAGCAATGCAGGCCGCGCCGGAGACGACGATGATCGTCGGCTCGGGCAGTCCGGCGGCGCGGATCACCCGGGCGAGATCTGCCTTCGCCTCCTTGCGGCTCGCGTAGGCGCCTTGCTTGACGTCGAGGTCGACGCTCAGCGTGATCGAGCCGGCCATGTTCTGTGTCTTGCGGGACCCCTTGCGCTTGCCGTCCTTGACGTAGAACGGCCGCACGAAACTGTTGGTGGTGATGAAGACATGGTTGCCGCGCCCGGCTTGCTCCCTCGCATAGGTGAGCATCTCGGCGATGCCGCCGACCGTCACGCCGTCGACGATTGCCGGTGCGTCGGCATTGACGAACGGTTCCGCCCATTTCGGCCCGTTCGGATTCATGATTGCAAGGAAGAACAGCGCACCTTGTTCGTGCGTCAGCGCCGCGAGCGCGTGTCCCTGCGCCGCGTTTCTGGGATTGTCGATGCTGAACGGCTTGACACCTTCGACCACCGCCCCGCTGGCTGCCGTGATCTCGGCTTCGCTGTAGCCCTCGTCGAGGATTGCCTGCGCGACATCGTCGGTCCGCAGCTCGAGGCCGAGCATTTCGGTGATCCGCGGCAGGCTGGCGATGATCTTGGCCAGCGCCTCGAGGCGGTCCTTGCCTGCCCCGGCCATCTGGCGCAGCGACGCGCATATCGGCTGGACGACCAGCCTGTCGTGCTTGCCCCGATCGGCGGCTGGGTTTGAATTTTCGGGGTTTTGGCTATATATGGACAATTAAGTTGCTCCTGCCTGGGTCTTCGCGCTCCTGCGTGGCTCTTCGCATTTGCGATTTCCCCGGTTGTGCTGACCGGGAGTTTTGGCGTTAAAGACAGTCAGGCCCGCCCGCAAAAGGCGGGCCTTTTTCCTTGGCAATCGGTCAGGGTTCTATCGATCCCCAGTTGCTGGCATCGATGCCGAGATGACGCTGGTAGAATGTCGGCGTGCGCTTCCGCCTTTCCAGCGTCGCGAGAATCCATTCTCGCCCCGCCTCGGGCTCGATCAGCACGATCGAGCTGCCGGCGGTGCCCCACACCTTCGGACCTTTGCCCTTGGCGACGATCTGGCTGAGATAGGAATGTGAGATCGGCAGCCCGTGCAATCCGGCCTGGTACACAAGCTCGCTCATGTTCCACATCGCTGGCAACTCCGGGCTGCGTTCGCGAACGATCCACGCGACCCGCTGCGGCGATTTCCTGTCGGCCATTTCCACACACCTGTTGGTTAACTATCTAATATTGACAAAGACTATGCGCATTAGCATGGTCTGGCAACAGGCAGAGTTTCAATTAGCCCCGGGACATATGTATGTATTGTGTTACAAGATCAGGCCTGCCAACAGGTGGCGATGCGAACTTAACCATCTTTACTCCGGCTTGTCCCTGCCAAAACCAGAAATTCGTAACACAATTAGTTACGAGTATGGACAGACACTTTAACGTTGCGAAACCATGGTGCCGATCAACCCCCACCAGACAACGACAGAAAGTCACCACGATATCGCCAGTCCGGCGTGGGGCGCAGTTCGAGCCAGGATCTTCGCCTCGCGCCTCGCGCGCTGCGAACGCTGCGGGATTTTCGGCAGGCGCCTGGATCTGCATCACAAGCACTATCGCAATTTCGGCCAAACGAGGATCTCGAGATCCTGTGCCGCCAATGCCACCAGGCCGAACACGCAAAGCGACGCTCCGGGGCAGGGCGCATGGCTGCGATCGCCGCTGCCCAGCGCGGCAGCTGGCGCCGCTGAGGGGTCTCAAAACTTGGGCGGGTATATCGTCGGTTCTCGCGACTAGGCGCCCCGAATTGGTTGAGGCGAGCTATTCCGCCTGAGATTACGACACGATAATGCCAACCGTATTCCTCTTTGACGTCCTGCGCGTGGTCATTTAAATCACTAACCTGTCCAGCGGCTGCCCAATCCGGCGGCTATGCTTGATATCACCGCTATTTCATTCCACATCGGTCAGCATGAAGGTCGAGACACGTGAGCGACGTCGGACTTTGCTGTGGGGCTTGTCCGCATCGCTGATCCTGCATGCGCTCATCACCGCGTTCTTGGTCTACGGCCTGCCCAGGCCTCCCCAACAGCCGCAGGAGGAGCAAGCGGTAAATGTCGCACTCGTGCCTCCGCCTGATCAACCAAAACCGAAACTTGCTCCCGCGCCGTCTCCAAAGAATCCCGAGGCCAAAAAGCCGCCGGAACCGAAAGTAGAAAAACAGCCCGAGCGGAATGTTGAAAAGCCGCCTCCGCCGGAAAAGCCGTCGACAATCGAGGTCCTGAAGCCTGTTTTTCAGTTCGGCGACAAGGATACCGGCCCCAGGAAATCTCTGGATGGGGGCAGCGCTCAAGACAACTCGCCGTCGCCGGCCAAGGATAACGATTCGAAGCCACCTGTCGTGCCGAAGGATGCAGAGAACAAAGCTGCCGCGTCGCCAAACTCCGAGGAGCGGGCAAATTCAACCAAGGTCGGCGAGAAATCGGCAGCGAAGGACACCGAGCCCGCACAGGATGTTAGAAGGCCAAGCTCTACAGACGTGGCCGCTGCTATATCGCGGGCTTATTCGGGCCTGCCGGGCGTCCGCAGGCTCTACTCGCAAGGCGCTACCGGCGATGCGGTCGCCACGACCGCGACGGCCGGCGTGCCTCGCGATCAGCGGGCCGGCAAGCTGTGCGCCAGCGCACTGCAACAGGAACTGCTGGACGCCTCTTATTTTCCCGACCTGGTGCCACTTGTTCCGCTGAAGGTGGGCAATATCCTCGACGTCCCCAAGGCCGCTTTCCACACGGGAACAACATGGTATGGTTTAAGCTTCCGGTGCGAGATCGACACCAATGCGACGACGGTCTTGTCCTTCACCTTCCGCGTCGGACCTGCCATCCCGCCCAACGAATGGGCCCGCCTTGGACTACCTAGTCGTTACTAAAGCATTCCGGCGGAAACAGGGTCGTCTGCAATGCTCTAGTGGTGAAAATCTGACACTTGGTACCCGATGCGGAAGACGCCTTTCGACCCATTGCTGCCGCTCGACGACAGCGCCGGGCATGTCCCGTGATGGCCCCCGAGCGGACATTCATTCGCCGGGTTCGCGCTCGCCAATCTTGGCTGGTGATGCGCGGGCGGGAGGGCGCGCCGCCGCCGAGTAAGGAAACGTCCACTTGACGCTGCCGTCGCCCCAATCGCCTAGCTTAGCTATGATATGCTTCCACAAATAATAGCCATTGGGAGGCCCAGCGAAATGTCTACCGATCATCCAGCTTACCTGAACCGTGGCGAGGGACGCACCTACCAGATGGGACGCATTACCCTCACATTTAAAGCCAGCGAGGATGCGGGCTACAGCATCTGTGAGACCGTCGACGCGCCGGGCGGAACCGGAGCTTCTCTTCATCGGCATCCCACATATCAAGAGACGCACATCGTCATGGAGGGAGAATATGAGTTCCAAATTGGCGATCAGATCGTGCGGTTAGGACCGGGTGGCATGGCCTTTATGCCGAAAGGCGTCGTGCACGGGATCAGGAAGATCAGCGAGGGCATCAGCCGCCAATTGATCATAAGCTCCCCCGCCGGTGTGTTTGAGGCATTTGTGGCCGAAGTTGCGGCCGCACAAGTGGACACGGGCAATGCGGATCGTGCCGGATCGCTCGATTTTAGAGCAATATGTGCGAAGCATGGCATTGAGTTCATCGCCGAAAGCGTCCGGCAATGACCGCTAATGGCGCTTTCTTTACGTTCAGATCGACGGCGGCAACGTGAACTTTCCACCCTGAGCGGACTTACCACTCCGGTACCAAGCGTTAGATTTTGACCACTAGCTCCTCGTAGCCTGCAAATCGCTTAGCTTCGGATCTGATCGACCCTGCAGTCCTCCGGCGCCTTGTCGGTGCGCCAGCGGAGCAGCCGCGACCCGTGCCGGAACTGACCACCGCTGATGTGGTCGGCGCTGAGTTCCGCCACGAGCAAAGGCTTCAGCTTGACCATCTTCTGCGTCTTGCCGGTCCAGCGGCTTTTGCCGCCTGGCGATCGCCCGGTGAAGCCGGAGCCACCTTTCAGCGGCTCGAGCACCCTGGCGATCTCGGCCGCGTCGTCATAGACACGCGAATGGCCGACGAAACGCAGCAGGCCGTCGTCGCCGTAGAGGCCGAACAGCAGGCTGTCGATGGTTCCGGTCGCTTCGTCCTCGTAGTAGCCGGCAAGCACCGCGTCGACGGTGTGCCAGATCTTGAACTTGCGCATGGCGCGCTCGCCCGGCCGGTAAGCCTCGTCGAGGCGTTTCGCCACGATCCCGTCGAGCCCTGTGCCTTCGGCCAGCCACTTGCGCGCCGTCGGCTCTGACGTGGTCGCCCTGGACAGCTCGAGCACCGACGTGCGGCCGCCTTGACGAACGCCTTCAGCGCCGCTTTCCGCTGCGATAGAGGCTCGTCCGTGAGACGTCCAGTGTTGTCGGCCAGCAGGTCGAACACGATCAGCCGGGCAGGGAACCTGGACGACAGTTCAGCGACCCGGCTCGCTGCCGGATGCAGGCGCAGCTGCAGCGTCTCGAACGACTGGCCGGGGATGATCAGCTCGCCGTCCAGCACGAAGCGATCAGCCTTGAGACTGGCAAGGCCGGCGACAATCTCTGGGAAGAACCTATTGAGCGACTTTTGCCGCTTCGATTGCAGGTCGACTTTGTCGCCATCCCGGAAGGCGAGGCAGCGGAATCCGTCATATTTTGGTTCGTAAAGCCAGTCCTTGCCGCGTGGAAGCTCATCGACCGGCTCGGCCTCCATCGGCTTCGTGGTGAGCGGAATGATTTTTGAGCCTTTGATCATCCAGCTACGCTACCAATATCCGTGGTTGTTGTGCTTCCTGCAATTCTCGACCGTTGGCAAAAGTTGGAGATTGGCCAGAACGTGACGCCGGAGACGTATTTCCCACATAGAGGGACGATGTGATCGACATTGCACTCGACATCGGTTTCAAGCGTGCGGTCGACAGCCTCTTCGTATAGGGGGCCGCTTTCGACCCGTTGCGGAAGTACGCTTCCCTCGGCTGAACTCACGCCCATGACCCTCTGCTGCCCTTCAAGCCCCGTCCTGGAACGTCCGCTTGGGTGGCAAACAGGCTTTGGTTAGCATTGCTGGGCGGCCATACTGAGGCGGATCATTCGGTCCTGTGGTATGAGACCTGCGTCGCGCAACCGCTCCTTTTCGCTCTTCGGCGCAGCCGTGTGCGATCCTGCCTTGCCTCGAAAATGTGCCAAACCCTTGTGGTCAAAGCGTCTGCCCTCCATCTTCAGCGAGGCAGCGGGTTAAATGACTGAAAGGAGGTGATGGCGATGAAGTGTCCGATCGATGGATCCGAATTGGTAAAGAGCGAGCGTCAAGGCATAGAGATAGATTATTGCCCGAGATGCCGCGGCGTGTGGCTGGATCGCGGCGAGCTTGACAAGATCGTTAAGCGCTCCGGGAGCGAAGCCATGCCTTACGGCACGCCACAGCGCAATCAGCCTTCTCAGCAGCCCTACCAGAAGAAAAGGAAGTCTTTTCTGGGAGAAGTTTTCGATTTTGACTGAGCTCTGACGACGTGGCACAGGGCACCCGGTGTCGTGGCGCAAAGGACCGCTCAGGGTCCGTTCGAGCCATTGGTTGGGCGCCGACCAGACGACCGCTCATGGCGCTCCTTGCTCGTTCTTGGGCAGATGAGCCGAACGGCAACATTCCACACCCAAAGCAGCAGTTCGTTCGACGGCGGTCGAATTCACACCCATGACCCAGGGCAGACGTTCGCATTTTGACGGGGGAGGTCAGCAAAGGGTCGAAAAATGTCGTGCGAGAGGACTCTCGGAACGACTTGGCCGCGTCCAGGAGCAGTCACCTATCCCACCGACTTTTCTCCGGCAATCAGTTGCTCTGCGAGTGGCGCCAGCGTCGCCTTCAGGATCTTGCCGGTCGGGCTGGCCGGAATCCTGTCGAGAATGAATATATGTTGCGGTCGCTTGTAGGCCGCAAGCCGGTCGCGAGCATGATCGCGCAAGGTGGTGGCCTGGAGACGCGAACCAACCCTGGCTTCGACGAATGCGATTACCTCCTCGTTGCCGTCAGCCTTACGACCGATGACAGCGCATTGAATGACATCGGGATGGGCATTGAGTGCTGTTTCAACTTCGGCTGGATAGACGTTGAAGCCGGAGCGGATAATGAGTTCCTTGAGGCGACCAACGATGAAGAGGTAGCCATCCTTGTCCCGACGACCCAGGTCTCCGGTCCGAAACCAGCCATCGCCAACCACGGCTGCGCGGGTTGCCAGATCGTCCCGATAGTAGCCTTGCATGAGATTTGGGCCCCTGATCCAGCTCTCTCCGATCTGGCCGTCGGGAACGTCCATGCCATCGGCCCCTACAAAGCGAACGTCGACGCCCGGTAGCGGCAGACCGATCGAGTCGTCTTCGCGCGGCGAATCGACACGCGTGATCGCCACGTTGGACGAACACTCCGTCAAGCCATAGCCATTGTTGAGCGGCAAGCCGAAGTACCGCTCGATAGAGCGCTTCCAATCGATGTCAAGGGGCGAACCGCCAGCGGAAATGTAGCGGAGGCGCGATGCACGCAACCGCCGACCAGTACTATCGAGATGCTCAAGCAGCTTTGCATACATCGCGGGCACGCCCTGCAGGACGGTGATCCCGGACTGAAGCGAATCTGCAAGCCGGGCGGCATCGAATCGCGGAACCAGCGTGATTCGCGCGCCGGCGTTGATAGTACAGAGGAGGATGGAAGCCAGGCCAAATGCATGTGCGATCGGCACAAGTTGAATGACGTGATCGCTGCGGCCAATTCGGCGCAGGCGGCCCAAGACGGAGGCCGTGAAGAGCAGGTTTCGATGGGTCAGCATCACGCCCTTGGGATTGCCCGTGGTGCCCGATGTGTAGATCATGGCGGCAACCTGGAATGCGCCGGATGATTTGACCGGCTCGGGTGTGGCCGGGAGTCCGGCAACGATGCGGACCGCGCCGGCGATGGTCATCAAACTTATCCCGGCATGGTAGCGGTCGGCATGGGCAGCCGCTTCCTGTGAGACCATATGAGTAAACACAATTGCTCGCGGCTGCGAATGCTGGCAGATGCGATCAATCTCGATGGGCGCCAGGCGCGCATTGACCAGGACAGCCCAGGCGTCCAGTCGGCCGGCAGCAAAGAGAGCCGCGACCGTCACCGCCGAATTCTCGTTCACGATCAGAATACGGTCGCCGCCACGGACACCGGCGTCCGCCAGTGCAGCGGCCATCTCCGAGACACCGTCACGCAGCGCTGTATAATTCAGCGTCTGGCCACTATGATCGATCAGAGCAGGTGCATCGGGCGTCTCTACAGCCCAGAGATCGACAAGATGATGGATACGCTCCGGCAACTCCGTCAGGTCGATCGCACCCTCATCCATCTAATCCACTCGCTGCCGGTTGGCGACAATGAATACCGGGTCGGTTGTCGTCGTCGTCAGACTAGGCTCAACTCCCGTACAACTCCCCAATTCTCCACTCGCAAGCAGGCTTCGGTCGACAGCGCACTGGTCAGCAGCCGACATCAACGATGCTGAAATCATAGCGCCGGTGTTGCAACAACTTCGGAATGAGCGGCAATCCGCGCAGCAACCAGCTCCTGGAGACGCCACAGGTTTCGGTCGTGGACACCTAGGTTCTCTAGTTGTTTGACCGTGTTCATAAGATACTCTGCGCCCGAACCCCAATGACCGACCGCCCTCGAGAGAATCGCCGCTGTTTCCTCCATTGAAAAATTTCCGCTGTAATAGGGACTGGATCGTACGACTGAAAAAACAATGGCCCGGCGCTGTTGGCTACCTGATTGCACTGTAACCCAGCGTGGCCGATTGGTCGGGTGCTCCTTCGATGTTGTTTCGCGCCGCAGCAGTTGATCAAACCGAGCTCGTGCCGTCTTCGCCGCTAGACGCTGGACCACGGCACGGCACGAACCGCCACGGTCAAGCGCCATCATCAGACCCGGATTCTCAGGTGTGCCTCGCCAGCGTGAGATGCGAATGCAAAACTTTCGATGCCACCCATTCAGCAGTGCAATCTCTTGACCGTCGATCTCGCATTCGGGTCTCCACATCAGCGAACCATATGCAAAGATCCACAAGTCGTCGTGAGGTGGGTGGTCTTTCAGTATCTCGTCCGCTAGGCGCTCATAGTCCTCCTCTTCCATTGGCACAAAGCCGGGGTTAGGGCCCGTATCGGGAATTGACCGATGGACCAGAGCAACCAATTCAGGCGTCAGTTTCATACGGCGATTGACAGCCATCCTGGCCAGCCCCTCTTGCGGATGAACTTTTCGTCTAAAGGTTAGTGTACCACAGCTTGCTCGCCTCGACATGTGGGGCGCCTCCGACGCCATCCGCCGTTCATTTTCCCAACGGGGTCCCGTGGCTGATCCTGGGGCGCGAAACAGCGCATTCGTTCTCGAGAGTCGAACGACTGCTCTTGGCGCTACTTGCTGGTTCTCATCTGCGAGACGAAAGGCAACATTCGACCCCGTTGCGGACGCTCGTTCGCAGAAGGCGTACGGTGAAGTTTGACCCGAAGCCGACGTACGTCTTCGACGGCGCGAACGGCAGCTTTGCGCCGCATCTCGGTCATTAAAGTTAGCTGTGCCACTGCCTTAAAGCGGACATTACCGACCACCGCGCTGGAGGTCGCGGGTGCGCCATTCGCGGACGTTTTGTCCGGATTCGGACGAATGGCCGCTGTGTGCCTCAGAAGCGGACCTTCTAACGGCGCTCAATCGATGGACCCCACTCGGGTCATGAGCGCTCGTTGAGACGGTGGGCGAGAGCCACGGGACTCTCAAAGATGCCTATCCTCGCCAGCCCGCAGCAACGGCACTGACTCGTTGCAGTGTCTACGGGAGGGTGGTCGGCTCAGATATCTTGATTCTGTGGCAGCATCACCAGGTCACGGATGGTGACGTTCGGCGGCCGCGTGAGAACCCACAAACAAGCTTCGGCGACATCCTCGGACCGGAGACCCTCGCGCAACCCTGCGCGCCGATCGACCTCTGCAGGATCGGTCACGCCCCACAATTCGTTGAGAACGGTGCCGGGCGCCACCGCCCCGATACGAATGTTGTGCGGTGCGACCTGGCGGCGAACCGTGTGAACGAAAGTCTGCACGGCATGCTTGGACGCGCTGTAGACGGGCTCCCCCCGGAGGGCCTGATGGCCGGCGATGGAGCTGGTCACGATGATGTCGCCCGACCCTTGCGCAATCATACCAGGCAATACCGCTCGCACGCTGCGAAATACGCTGCTCACGTTGACGGCGAGAAGGTTGTCCCAGGCGCTGGGATCGCCTTCTGCGGCTTCTCCGGGAATATAGACGCCCGCATTGGCCATCAGCACATCGACACGACCGAAATGGGCGAGCGTTTCGGCGACCATCCGCTCGACCTCCACTGGCTGGGCAAGATCAATCGACAGGATGAGCGGCGCCGGTCCGATTTCACCAGCGAGCTTTTCTAGCTTGTCGGTCGAACGGGCGGCGAGGGCAAGTCTGGCGCCCTCCGCAGCAAACAGCCGCGCAATCGCTCGCCCGATGCCTGAGCTTGCTCCGGTCACGATGGCAACCTTACCGCGGATCGACTGATTCACGATCATACCCCTCGGTTGGACAACCTTGGATTTTGTCGCATGTGCCAGCTTGTCACGCCATCTAATCATGCTAACATTTAAGTGTCCACGTTGGGCCGCCTTCATGGGAGTGAACGGCCTTGGCCTTTGCGAGCCCTGCCGCTTTGACGCACGTCCGACGCGGCTTGTCGAAAGCGGCGATGGTCTATGAGGACCTTCGCGCCGCCATCGTCGGGCTTACGCTCGAACCCGGCGCCCGCATCGACAAGAACGAAGTCTGCGCTAGGCTGCGCGTGTCGCGCCAGCCGGTGGCCGAAGCTGTGTTGCGTCTGGTCGAGGAGCGCCTGGTCGAGGTCGAGCCGCAGAAAGGGACGTTCGTTGCCCGCATCCGGCTCTCCGACATCGCCGAAGCGGCCTTCGTTCGCCGGGCCCTGGAAGTCGCCACCGTTTACAACATCGCTTCACAAATCGACGAAGCGACACTGGATCGTCTTGACCGCAATCTCGGCTATCAGGCGGCCGCTTTGAGTACGCAAGACTGGGACGAGTTCTATGCGCTCGACGTGCGCTTCCACACCATGTTGTTCGATCGATTGGCCATGCGCCGCATCGCCGAAGCGGTCGAATCTACCCGCGCTCAGGTCGAGCGTACGCGGCGGCTGATGTTGCCAGCGCCCGGCCGCACTCCAGACACCTATCGCGAGCACCGCGCCATAGTGGCTGCGCTGAAGACTCGAGATTCACATAAATCAGCCGCCGCGATGGCCCGTCATCTCGACGCGGTCATGGTGGAGCTGAAGAAATTCGCGGCTCGGCACCCCAATTTGTTCGAGCCGTGAATAAGGCGCCTGGTCAGGCGCGATCGGCGAACCGGTTTCTCGGTGCGCCTTGTAGGGAGGAAGTGCCTTCTTGGGACATTGGACCGGATCACACAAAAGGAGGAACCAAATGGGACGTATTGGAAAGATTGTGAGCCCCCTCGTGGTGGGCGCCATAGGCGTTGCAGGCGTCTTGGCGATGAGCGCTCAATCGGCGGTCGCCGGCGAGTATGACGGGGTCACCATACGAATCCTGACGCGGCCGGGCCCCGTCATCGCCAAGCGCCTTGACGATCACGGCAAGGAGTTCACTAAGGTGACCGGCGCCACCGTTACAGTGACCGAGGTGCCGTTCGCCGAAATATTCCAGAAGACGCTGACCGACTGGGCGACCGGGACCAACTCGATTGACGTTGCCGTTCTCGCGGCGAGCTGGGTGCCGGAATTGGTCGACGGCGGTTTGATCGAGGACCTGTCGCCCTACATCGCCAAGGACGACAAGATTGATGTCGCGGACATTGCGCCGTTCTTCCGCGAATACAACCAGAAGGTCGCCGGCAAGACCTACACCATCACTATCGACGGCGACTTCCAGATGGCCTACTACCGCAAGGACATCCTCGACAAAATGGGCCTCAAGCCGCCGCGCACCTGGGACGAGTATCTTGCGGTTGCGAAGGCGACCAACGGTCAGGATCTGAACGGCGACGGCCAGCCGGATTTCGGCTCGTGCATGTTCAAGAAGCGCAACGCCCAGTCCTACTTCGCCGTTATGTCGTTCGCAGCCGCTTATGTGCAGACGCAGGGGACCGGTGAAGGTATGTTCTTCGATCCGGATACGATGAAGCCGTTGGTCAACAACGAGGCCTGGGCTGAAGCCTTCCGCATCTACAAGGCGACGGGCGAATACGGGCCGCCCGACGAAGCTAATCATGATGTCGGCGACACCCGTGCACTTCTCCAGGCCGGTCGTTGCGCGCAGGTGATCGACTGGGGCGATGTCGGCCCGCTGTCTATCGATCCCGCCGGCGCCGCGATCAAGAACAAGATGGGCTCGATCATCATGCCTGGCACCACCAAGGTGCTGGATCGCGCCACGGGCAAGCTCGTTGCCTGTGATGCCCAACGCTGCCCGCACGCCATTGACGGTATCAACTACTCGCCGTTCGCAGCTTTCGGCGGCTGGTCCGGCGTGATCAACGCTAAGGCGGACGACAAGGTCAAGCAGGCGGCCTATGACTTTCTATCCTATTGCAACCAAGCCGCTCAATCGAACATCGACGTCACCATGGGTTGGACCGGCTACAATCCTTACCGCATCTCGCAACTCGAAAACCTCGCCCCTTGGATTGAGGCCGGGTTCACCGAGGAATCGGCGAACAACTATCTCGGCGCGATCAAAGCCAGCTTGAACAACCCGAATATGGCGTCGGATCTGAAGATTCCCGGAACGGCCGAGTATGAGGGTGTTGTCCTGGATCGGGAACTGGCGCGCTTCATCGCTGGTGAAATCACCGCGGAACAGGCAGTGGCCAACGTCGAAGCTGGCTGGGAGGAAATCACCGAGCAGTTCGGCCGGGACAAGCAGAAGGGCATGTACAAGGCCTCGCTCGGCATTACCAAATGAACAGTGGCTCGGAAGTGACCTCAAATATCGAGGCGTCGACACGTGGTCGGTCGGGGCGTTCCGTCCCGGCCGACCGGTCCAGGGTGACAGAGACGCGAATCCGCCTGAGTGAATGGCTGGACCGCCATTCGGGTCGGCTCTTCATCGCACCTGCAGTCTTCGCGATTTTGCTCTTTTCGGTCTTTCCGACGATTGCTTCCTTGATACTGGCTTTCTCTAGAATGCGTCTTGGTGGTGGCTCGTACACAGTAACCTTTGTCGGCCTGCAGAATTTCAGGAAGCAGCTCTTCGGCAGCGACCAGTTTCATTTCCTCGGCACCTTCACGACTATGAGGCCCCTTGGTTGGGCGGTGACAAGCATCGTCGCGGCCCTTCTCCTATGGTGGCTGTATCGTTACGCTTCGACCGGCTTCAAGATCATCGGTTTTATCGGCCGCCTGATCTCGGCGAGTCTTGCCTTCGCACTTGCGCTTCTTTTTTCGGCGACGCTTCTCAGCGGCAATCCGTTCGGCACATTGGGCGTTACGATTTTCTACGTCTTGGTCGGCTGCACCGTGCAGTTCCTGATCGGTCTCGGCCTTGCGCTGCTCTGCGCCCAGCCTATCAAGGGCCGGACCTTTTTTCGGGTCGTCTTCTTCCTGCCATTGATGATTACGCCAATCAGCATCGGCTATACCTTCCGCATGCTGGCGGATACTACGAAGGGGCCCTTCGCGCCGGCGTGGCAATGGGTCGGACTTGGCAATTTCGCTTGGGCCAGCGACGCTTGGACGGCCCGCCTGTTCATCGTTGTCGGCGATTCGTGGCAGTGGATACCGTTTATTTTCGTCATCCTTCTCGCCGCCCTGGAAAGCGTGTCGCGGGATCTGGTCGAGGCCGGCCAGGTAGACGGCGCCAGCGGTTGGCAGATCTTTCGCGAAATCGCGTGGCCGCAGATCGCCCCCGTCGCGGCGACTGTCATGCTGATCCGCGTCATAGAGGCGTTCAAACTCGTCGACCTGCCCAACATCATGACCGCCGGCGGTCCGGGGATCGCAACCGAGTCGATGACGCTCCATTCCTTCTTCGCCTGGCGTGCACTTAACCTCGGCGATTCCGCGGCGATAGCTTATCTCCTGCTGTTCGTGACGGTTGTGATTTGTGTCTCCTTCTTCAACTACGTCGTCCTTAAGCGGCTCAGGCCAATATGACAGCACAAGGCTCACGGGCTTCCGCAAGGAGGTCATTTGCGTCGCGATGGTTCGAACCAAGGACTATCAGACATATGGCTCCCGCCACGGCCATCATCGTCTACGCTTTGCTGATCCTCTGGGCGGCCTTCGTGTTGTTCCCGCTCTATTGGGTTGCGATCACGTCGATCAAACTGCCCATCGACGTGAATGGCGGACCGGTCTATCTGCCGTGGATCGACTTCACACCTAGCGCCCATGCTTGGCGCGAGCTTTTCATCAACGATTTCGAGGATACGTCCAAGGCGTATCTGAACTCGATCATCATCGCGCTATGCGCCACCGCGCTTTGCGTGACAATCGGTTCGATGGCTGCCTATGGGCTCAGTCGCCTTCACTACAAACCGAAGTTCGGGGTGATAGCGATCTTCGTGCTGTGTATGGCGGCGGCTGCAATCGTCGTTGGGCGGTGGGGAGTCGACTGGCGGCTGTCGTTTACCGTCGCGGTAACACTCTTCTATTTCCTGGCGCGGGCGCTCGGACGGCATTTCAAGGGCACGCTGGGAAATGGCGACATATTGTTCTGGATGATATCGCAGCGCATTCTCCCACCAATCGTCAGCATCGTTCCCATTTACCTGATGTTCCAGCAGGTACGCCTGCTCGACACGCATCTGGCCCAGATACTCACCTATTCGGTCGTAAACCTGCCGATCGTCGTCTGGCTGATGCACGATTTTCTTCTGACCATTCCGACCGACCTCGACGAGAGTGCCCAGCTTGACGGCGCCACCCGCATCAGAACCTTCTTCGAAATCATCATGCCGCTGGCCGCGCCTGGCCTCGCCGCAACCACGCTGCTTGTCCTCATCCTTTGCTGGAACGAATATTTGATTTCGTTGGTTCTCTCGACCACGAACGCCCAGACGATGCCCATCCTTGTGGCGGCCATGAACGCCGGCGAGAAAGGCGTGTTGTGGTGGACTATGGCCGTGGTGATTGTGGTCATGATCATTCCGGTCATGCTGATGGCGCTGGTCCTGCAACGCTTCATTTCCAAGGGCATTCTGCTGGGTTCGATAAAGGGATGAGCGCGGTGAAAGAGCGTGGCGGCACAGCAATTCAGGCGCAGCGTCTGTCGCTGCGCGGGCTTGGTAAGTCGTTTGGCGCCATCAAAGTGGTCAGCGACCTCTGCATCGATGTAGCGCCCGGTGAGTTCCTGGTGCTTCTCGGGCCATCCGGCTGTGGCAAGACCACGGGGCTGCGCATTATCGCCGGGCTTGAAACCGCCGACACGGGGCAAGTCGTGCTTGGTGACACCGACGTAACCAACATCCTGCCGAAGTATCGTGACGTCGCTATGGTATTCCAATCCTACGCGCTTTATCCGCATAAGACGGTCGCCGAGAACATAGACTTTCCGTTGAAGGTGCGCGGCTTCCCGCAACAGGAACGCAAGATCGCCGTACGCGAAGCCGCGGCTCAGGTCCACATGGAAGGCTTCCTCGACCGATATCCTCGCCAACTGTCCGGCGGACAGCGGCAGCGTGTCGCCCTGGCGCGCGCGATCGTGCGGCGACCATCGGTGTTTCTCATGGACGAACCACTGTCCAACCTCGACGCGAAGCTGCGAGGATTCATGCGCGCCGAGCTGAAGCGTATGCAGCACGATCTTGGCGTGACGACGATCTACGTTACCCATGATCAGGTCGAGGCGATGACTCTTGCGCATCGAATCGCCATCATGGAGCAGGGCGTACTGCAACAGATTGGCACGCCGCGGGAGGTTTATGACCACCCGGCGAACCTGTTCGTCGCCGGGTTCATAGGCTCGCCGCCGATGAACTTCTTGCACGGGCGGATTGAGAACGACCGCTTTGAGACCTATGGGGTTAATCTGCCGGTTGCTGCAGTAAACGCTCCTGCTGTCGCGGCTGCCGTGATGGGGTTTCGGCCGGAAGATGCCTGCATTGTCGAACCGGGCAGTGGACTATTTGACGCCACTGTTTATGCCGCCGAGCCCACCGGCGATGTGACCCTGGTTACGCTCCTGGTCGGCAAGGAAAGCGTCTCGGTCAAGATGCCGAAGAACTACTACGTCGATTTCGACAGCAACGTGGCGGTTCGGTTCCCCCTAGAGCGGGGCTTCTTGTTCGATGCAAATTCGGGGAAACGTCTAGCGCTGCAACTGGGATCGGCGTACTAGCCGGTAGCCGGTTTGCGCCGCGGTGTTCAATCCACTGTTGTCTCGGTTTTCATCATCTCGTCGCGATCGCCACAGGATTCTGGCAGCAAGCTCAGTTCCGAATAAGTAGTGTTCCATCGCGCTGTAAACGAGTAAGCCCCTCCGAGAAGGAGTTATTGGAGGCTTCTCTACTAGATCAGCGCTCGCAAAGAGCAAGGGCGTTGATCGGAAGCGCGCCAAGCCCTGATCCGCACTGCCGTCAGCCTGGCGGTGGAGATCACCGCGCAGCGATACAGGGACGCGAGGTAGAAGGCGTGCCGCGCTGTGACCTGGTTTGAGATGACCGTCGCAATGTCCGCCTTCGCTGAAATTGCGGACTTACGGAGCTTCTCGGACGAACGTCACAGAAGGGTCAGTTAACGTCGATGCGTTTGGGGGCGCCTGAATGTCCGCTTCTCTAATTCCAAGCCTCGAAGCCGCAAGTCCGCTCCCGGCCCCAAACGCGACGTCCGAGTGGTGGCTTGGCGATGTCCGTAGTGGCGCAAGCCCGACCTAGAGAGCGATGCCTTAGTTGTGGTCCTTGTTGACAGGCGAGCGAGCCGCAAAACTGCCCGCAGCAAGGCCGGCGCTAAGGCATTGATATTGCTGTTGTCAAAACCTGGGGATTTTTTGGAGCTACTCCCCAGCTTTGGAGAATGATCGGCATTCAGAGAGCAATTTGCACGCCCAGGGCGCTGCGGCACTCCCCAGCTTTGGCCACACACCCTGCAAACGCTGGCCTCCAGAGCGCCTGCCAGCGGAGCAGAGAATTGTTTGGACTTTGAGGGTGGTAGAGGGACACGAACCCGAAACCAACCTTCTCTGGCTCGGCGTGATCAACATCCGCTTCTGGTTCCAAGAATTGATGACACGCTCAGGACGTCCGCTTTGCGCCGCATATCGGCCATTCAGATCAGTGCTATCGCTACCCGCAAGCGGACGGATTCCGCATGGACGAAGATTGACCCATTGGCCTGTCGGTGTCGCGGGCTGAGTTAAACGCTATCGGAGCGAAGAAGAAAGTGTCACTATCTCTGAGAGCATTTGGGGTGGGCACATGCGATTGCAAGGTGTTACGCTTTTAGGGACACACAACTACTCAAATAAGATCGCTCGCCGCCTTCGAGCAGCAAACATCGCCGCATGGCTTGTTGCTTTGGGTATGGCAACCTACACCCTAAGGCATTGGGCTGATCCCGATCCAATTTCAGTTTTGACAATTGCTGCGCTTACACTTCTACCAGTGTTGCACCGATTTGGGCCGCTAGTCGGTCCGTTGGCGTTGCTGATTTTCGTATATGTGCACGCCTTCAGAGTTTCGCTTGAGATTGGGACCGATGATGCAATCTGGTTAGCCTATATATCCGCAGCGCCGCTTAGCGTTCTGCTGTTCGGTGTAGAGCGTATATGGCTTATAATATCAGTGATAGCGGTATCAATTATTTTGGCAGTTTGGTCGCATGTAAATCTGCCTGGGAACACGGGTCTAGTGCCTAATGACATTATGGAATTGAATTTTTCTGTGAATTTTGTCTTAAACGTCATGACGGCATCCGCGGTCGTATATTTTGTGGCCAGGCAGGCTGACAGTGCTGAAGCGGCACTCGCCAAGGAATACGACCGGTCTGAATTGCTCCTCCAGAACTTGATGCCATCCTCGATCGCGGCGCGGCTCAAGGAGAAGCCCGATGAGATCATCGCCGATTCATTCGAGTCGGTGACAATCTTGTTTGCCGACATCGTCGGCTTCACACCCCGTGCCAGCCGCTTCACGCCGACCGAAATCGTGACCTTCTTGAACCGCATTTTCAGCCATTTCGACAAACTCGTGCAGGAACACCGGCTGGAAAAGATCAAGACAATCGGTGATGCCTACATGGCCGCAGGTGGGATGCCAGACTTGCGGACAGGCCATGCCGGTGCTGTTGCGGAAATGGCGCTAGACATGCTTGCAGTCACAAGGATGCTGTCTGAAGAACTGGGTGATCCGATCGAAGTCCGCATTGGCATCCACACCGGTCCGGCTGTGGCAGGCGTTATTGGAACGCGGAAGATGTTTTACGACGTTTGGGGTGACACCGTGAATACCGCCTCGCGAATGGAGTCCCACGGCAGTTCCGGCCGCATTCAAGTGACGGAAGAAGCCAGAAAAGTCTTGGCTGATCGCTATTTGTTCGAACTGCGCGGTTCGGTAGACGTAAAGGGCAAAGGCGAAATGGAGTTGCACTATTTGATTGGCAGGAGGGATGAGTCCTCGATTGCCTGATCTCGTTGCTTGAAAAAATGTCGGCGGCCGAAGCGAACGAGCGGTTGGCTCGGCGAGCAGGCTGCACGGTTTGCATGGCGTCGCCTGTTTGGCCAGCTACAGCCTTTATTCCGCCCCGATGACGTCTGCTATCCTTTCTGCAGACGTCATAAGCTGCAATTCCGCTAACGGCCTACAGATTGCCATTCTGCTTTGCGCCTCTTGTCGGCCGTTGAGGGCACCTTTGCCACCTCGTGAAAGCAGACTTTGCCGGCGACGGGACTTGACGCTCGCGGTCGCGACAGGCGCAAAGATCAGTCGAGGCTGATCCGCGTTCCTTTGGCGCCGTTGAGCAGCCGCTTGAGATGGAAGCTGGCGAGCTGGTCGTCCGGACATTTGCCGATCTGCGCGGCGAAAGCCGTAAGCGCGTTTGCATCGCCGGCCTCCAATCTGCCGAAGGCTTCGAGATAGCTCGCCGTCGAAGGATCATCATACTGCTTTGACGACAAAGGCTCGAACGCGCGCAGCGCCTCGGCCCTGCCGCGCAGCATCAGATCGCCGACCGGCCGTCCGCGGAAGCCGTCGACCCTTGCAGCCGCGCTCCCGCTGACGCAGATACGCGTGCCCAGCTGCTTGTTGGCGCTTTCCAGCCGCGCCGCGATATTGATGGTGTCGCCATAGGCCGTGTAGTCGAAGAAGCGGCCTCCGCCGAAATTTCCGACCAGCGCCGGACCTGCATGGACGCCGATGCGGGTCGTACCGACCACGACGCCCTTGTCGCGCCAGCTATCGCGGAACGATTGCGACAGCGCGTCGAGCTCGAGCGCGCAGGCAACCGCGCGCGCCGCATGGTCCTGCTGCTCGCCAGGCGCGCCGAACAGCACATGCAGCGCATCGCCGACGATCTTGGCGACGGTGCCTTCATGCGCGAACACGACGTCGGTCATGCCGGCCAAATAGTCGTTGAGGAGCGCGCCTAGCGTGGCAGGGTCGATCGTTTCCACCAGAGTGGTGAAGCTGGTAATGTCGGTGAACAGCGAGGCGACCTCGCGCCACTGCCCGGCTAGCGCCAACCCGTCGGCGTCGCCGGCCAGCCGCTCGGCCAGATTGGGCGAGAAGTAGCGCGACAGCGATGCGTGCGCGCGCTCCGCGACCGCTTGCCGCCGATGCGCCTCGTGCAGCACCTCGCGATGCTTCATGGTCTTGGCGATCGTGGTCTCCAGGTCGGCAAAGTCGATCGGCTTAGTGATGAAGTCGAAGGCGCCGCGGTTCATCGCAGTGCGGATGTTGGCCATGTCACCGTAAGCGGAGACGATGACCGTCGAAAGCTGCTGCCCCTCGGCCTGCTGCAGCTTCTCCAGCAGCGACAGGCCGTCCATACGGGGCATGTTGATGTCGCACAGCACCATGTCGATGTCGCTGTTGCCGTCGATGACGGACAGGGCGTCCACACCATCGCTGGCAAACAGGAAAATGACCGCGCCGTCGCGGATCTGACGCCGGAACTTCTGGACGATCAAGACCTCAAGGTCGGGCTCGTCGTCGACCACGAGGATGCGCGCCGTCACGCCACCATTCCCAGCCGCGTTTCGATCTGTTGCCTGAGCGTCGCAAAGTCGATCGGCTTGGTCAGCAGCGCTTCGGCGCCGTTCTCAAACGCCTTGCGCTTAGTTTCGGAGTCGCCATAGGCGGTGATCATGATGACCGGAACATCGGGCCGCAGCACCTTGATCTTCGGCAGCAGCTCGAGCCCGCTCATGCCGGGCATGTTGATGTCGGACAGCACCAGGATCAGTGTTCCACCTTCGGCGTGGTCGATCTGCTCCAACGCATCGACCGCCGATTGCGCGAAGTCCATGGTGAAGCGGCTGGCTCGGATGTCGCGGCGGAACTGCTGGCGAAACAGCGGCTCGACGTCGGGCTCGTCGTCGACCACCAGGATGAGCAGGCTCATGTTTCACCTCCCGATTTTGCGAGCGAGGCGGCGGCCCGCGGCAGCACGATCCGGAACTCGGTGAACTCACCGGGCTGGCTGTCGACATCGATGGTGCCGGCATGCTGTTTCACAATGATGTCGTGGCTGAGCGAAAGGCCGAGGCCCGTTCCCTCGCCGGCCGGCTTGGTCGTGAAGAACGGATTGAACATCTTTTCCTTCACCTCCTGTGAAATACCGGTGCCGTTGTCGCGGATCCTGATCTCGACACGGTCGCCGAGGTCCCTGGTGGAGGCTGAGAGCGTCGGCTCATATGCCACGCCATTTGCCGCGACGCCGCGCTTGATCGTTGCATAAAAGCCGTTGGAGATGAGATTGAGAAGCACCCGCGTAATCTCTTGCGGGTAGAGGTCGACATCGCCGGCCTGCGGATCGAAGTCCCGCATCAGCGTTACGTTGAAACCCGGCCTCTCGGCACGCGCGCCGTGATAGGCAAGGTTCAGACTCTCCTCCACCACGGCGTTGATGTCGATCGGACGGTGCTCCCCGGAACCCGCCCGTGAATGCAGCAGCATGTTCCTGACAATGGAATCGGCCCGCTTGCCGTGCTGGACCACCTTGTCGAGATTGCCCTTGAGCAGACCCGTGAGCTCGGTGACCTCCTCGCGTACGGATTGGTCCAACGGCGCTTGCGTGAGCACTCCCTGCAAGTCGTCGATCAGGTCGCTCGAAAGCGCCGAAAAATTGTTCACGAAGTTGAGCGGGTTCTTGATCTCGTGCGCAATGCCGGCCGTCAGCTGGCCGAGCGAGGCGAGCTTCTCCGTTTGCACAAGGCGGTCCTGCGCGGTCCTCAGATCTTCGAGCGAGCGCGACAATTCGCGGGTGCGCGCCTGTACCTCGTCGAACAGGCGGACATTCTCGATGGCGATACCGGATTGGTCGGCGAACGTCTCGAGGAGTTCGATCTGCCGCGGCGTGAAGTCCCGCACTTCGGATCGCGTCAGCGCGAACACGCCGACCGGCGTGCCTTCCCGCAGGATCGGAACGCACAGGATAGTCCGGTAGCCGCCGAGCTTCTGGAGCTGCGTTGCCCTGTATTCCGGGTCGGCGAGCACGTCGGAAACATGGATGGCTCGCGCTTCGAGGGCCACTCGTCCGGTGACGCTGCTGCGACCGGGCATTAAGGGATTGGCTTTGGCGAAAACCGCGGCCTCAGGCAAATTGCCGTAGCTGGCCGACCATCGGTAGAGGTCGCCGTCGCGCTTGAAGATGACGCTCGTGTCCGCATCGCACAGCTTTGCCGCCGATTCCGCCAGCGTGTCGAGAACCGGTTGCAGGTCGAAGGTCGAGCGGCTGATGGCTTTCAATACATCCGCCGTCGCGGTCTGCTGCCGCAGCGACTCGCTTAGCTCGGCTGTGCGCGTCTGCACCTCCTCAAACAGCCGCGCGTTCTCGATGGCGATGACAGCCTGATCGGCGAAAGTCTCGACCAGCTCGATCTGCTTTGGCGAGAACGGCCCGGGCGCCTTGCGCATGACCAGAAGCAACCCCATCAGCTCCGTGCCGCGCAGGAGCGGAACGCCGAGGATGCAGCGAACGCCGCGCTGCCGCGCCACGTCGGTGACGGTGAACTCGGGATCGGCTTCGAAATCCGGTACGTGAACGGTTTTCTGTTCCAGCAGAACGCGCCCCGACACCGATCCGCGCCCCGGCTGGCGCATGATCTTGGTATGGGCAGGGGCCGATTCCGGATCTCGGCTGAAGGTCGTGGTCCACTGAAATCCGTCGTCGACCAGACGATAGAAATCGGCAATGTCCGCGTCGCAGAGGTGCGCGGCGGACTCTGCCAGGGTGTCAAGGACGTTCTGCAGGTCGAAGGCCGACCGGCTGATGACCTTGAGCACGTCTGCTGTCGCTGTCTGCTGCTGAAGCGACTCGCTTAGCTCCGCGGTCCGCGCCTTGACCTCATCAAACAGGCGGACATTTTCGATGGCGATCACGGCCTGGTCGGCGAAGGTCTTCAGAAGTTCGACTTGCTTAGCGGCAAGAAAGCCCGTCTCAGCACGCCCGACTGCTATGCAACCGATGGGCAGGCCGTCACGCAGCATCGGCACGGCGACAGCACTGCGCAGGCCCGAAAAAGCCGCCGCGGCGCGATGCGTGAATTCACTATCCAAGGTGAGGTCCGGGATCTGCGCCACGTCAAGATATAGAATTGCCCGTTCGGCAGCGCTGCCGCGAGTAGGTGCCACTGGAAAGGTGTTGCGCACGATCTCAACGCTTTCTTCGGTGATGCCGTGATGCGCGACGAAATGCAGAAGCTCGCCGTCAAATCTGTAGACAAAGCAGAACTGCGCTTCGCATAGACGGGCGGCGCTTTGCGCGATCATATTAAACACTGGCTGCCCATCGGTGGGCGAGCGGCTGATAACGCTAAGCACATCGCTGGTCGCCGTCTGGTACTCCAGCGCCTCTGTGGCCTCCCGTGTCCGCTGCTGCACCTCCTCGAAAAGGCGGACGTTCTCGATCGCAATTACGGCCTGGTCGGCGAACGTCTGCACGAGTTCGACCTGCTTGTCGCTGAACGCGCCTGGCGTGCGACGGGGCATGGCGAAGACGCCGATCACTTCGCCCTGCCGCAACAGCGGCACGGCAAGCATGGCACGATAGCCGGCGCGGTCGCGGGCTTCGGAAAACGTGAATTCCTTATCCTCAAGCGCGTCGGCGACATTCACGACCGCCTTGGTCAGCGCCGCCCGTCCCGTGAACGTCTCGCGTCCCGGTTTGATCGGATGGGTTCGCACGAACTCCAGGTATCCGGGGGGCGTGCCGTGGCTCGCCTCGGGAGAGAAGGACCCATCGCGCGCCAGAAATATGAGGCCCATTTCGGCATTGCAGAGTCGGCAGGCGGAAGCGATCAACGTGTCGAGAACGGCCCCTAGATTGAAGGCGGAGCGGCTGATGACCTTGAGCACGTCGGCCGTCGCCGTCTGCTGCTGCAGCGCTTCGATTAGCTCGGCGGTACGCGCTTGGACCTCCTCGAACAGCCGCACGTTGGAGATGGCGATGACGGCTTGGTCGGCGAACGTTTTGAGCAGCTCGATCTGCTTGTCAGTGAAGGGCCGCATCTCGATGCGCCGGATCATCAGCGCTCCGACCGCTTCCCCGTCACGCAGCAGTGGGATCGCAAGGATGCTGCGAAAGCCGAGCCGGTGGGCCATTGCCCTGCCCGTTGCAAAGTCTACACCCGCCTCGGTCAGGTCATGAACATGGACCGGTGCCCGGTCGAGCACCGCGCGACCGGTGACCACGTCGCGGGCAACAGGCAGCCCGGCGTCGTCGACCTGGATTGGCCCATGATGCGCTCCGACCGCCAAATGATCGCCCTGCCGCAGATAGATCGTCGCGTCATGGGCATCGCAGAGACGCGCGGCGCTTTCAGCGACGGCGTCAAGAACCGGTTCGATGTCGGTGGGCGACGCCGCGATTACGCGAAGGATGGAGCCCGTCGCGGTCTCGCGCTCCAGTGCCTCGGTCACTTCGCGATTGCGCGCCTGCACCTCGTCGAAAAGGCGCACGTTCTCGATCGCGATGACCGCCTGGTCGGCGAAGGTCTTGAGCAGTTCGACCTGCCGATCGGGAAAATTGCCGGCTTCAAGCCGGTCGACCGTGATCACGCCGATCGGAACGCCATCCTTGAGCATCGGCACCGCGACGGTGCTTCGCGAATGCAAGAAATCGGCAAGCGCGCCCATCTTATGATCCGGATCGGCCTGATAATCCAGATCGGCCTGTATGTCGGGGATTTGCACAACGGTGCCGCTGCTCACCGCCCGCGCTGCAGCGCTGCCACGTCCTGGTGCCATTGGGAAGCTCCGATCGATCGTCTCGATTGCTTCGGGCGGCACCCCGTAATGGGCCATGAAGTGCAGGAGCGTTCCATCGAACCGGTCGACAAAGCAGAATTGCGCCCCGCAGAGCTTGGCAGCGCTCTGGGCGATCGTATCGAAGACTGGCTGCGCATCAGTCGGGGATCTGGAAATCGCGCGCAATATCTCGCCGGTGGCCATCTGCTGTTCCAGCGACTCGGCTAGGTCGCGGTTGCGGGACTCGACCTCTTCGAACAGCCGCACGTTCTCGATAGCGATGACCGCCTGATCCGAAAATGTCTGCACCAGTTCGATTTCGCGCGTACTGAACGGCGAGACCGACGAGCGAGCGAGGACGAAGACGCCGGTCACGGCGCCGTCACGCATCAGCGGAACGCCCAGCAGGGTGCGGAAGCCGCCGAGCCGCTGGCCTTCGATGTTGGTGTATTCCGGATCGTCGAGAACGTCGGCAATCTGCTCCACGGACCCGCTCTGGGCAACGCGGGCGGCGATGCTGCCCCGGCCCGGCGTGACCGGGAGGTTGTTCATGTGGTCCTGGAATTCTTGGCTCCATCCGATCTGTACCGTCGGCTGCAACACGTCGCCCTGGCGCAGATAGATGTAGCCCATCCCGGAATGACAGAGGTCGGACGCGGACTTCACAAGCGTATGCAGCACGGAATCGAGATCGAACGCCGAACTGCTGATCGTCTTCAACACTTCGGCCGTCGCCGTCTGATGCTCGCGCGTTTCGTCCAACTGCTGGGTGAGCAGCGCAATCTTCGATTCACGTTCGGAGTTCGATTTATGCACGCTGCGGTCCGATCCTCGATTGCGGCATCGGCGCCACTCTTTGATCTCTTTCGCCATGAACTTAGACCGGAAAAGCTTGGCGACCGATAGTCCAACTTTTGCCGCCGCCAGGTTCGAGCCTGGTGGCTGTGTACCGAAGAGCCGCTCTTTTTGAGCGTACCTGCCGCTTTCGACATAACTCGGTGGAAATCCCGCTGATTTGGGAATCCCCAACGATTCCAGGTCAACGCAGAACGCTCAGCGGCCATCGCTCTGCGTTTCTAGAAAGTCAGGAAAGGGTCAGGGTACGACGCTGTTCGCCACACCCGAAAGTCCGCTTTTCAGATCTGTGCGCCAGAAGCTGCCGGTCTGCTAACGGCCATTAACGGCCTTTCCGGGCCTCGATAATCGCGCGCGCGTTTAATTAGCCACAATGTTAACATGGATCATCCGCCGGCAATGGGTCGCCGTTTGACGCGGATCCGTTCAGTTTCCCGCGCGGAAGGAATGGCAGCTTTGCGCCCAATATAGGCGGTTGAGTAGATCCGAGCCGCATCCCAAAAGCGGCTATCTGTGCGAACAGCCGAGGTGTCACGGTTGTGCCATTTGCCGACGTCGACCTGCTGTTGCCGATGGTTCCCGCAAATGCAGCTTTCGACGACCAGGCCAGAGCCGTGGACTGCGGCAGAGCGGATGCTCTTTCTGCCTACGACGTTGAGATCGAAAATTCATTGTCCGATCCGTCGCGCAGGTGTGTGGATTGTGGCCCGTTACCATAACAATCAACCAACTCTATTTTAGGGCACTGACAAATGGAGATGATCATGTCCACTATCGAAGCAGCCGGCACTTTCACTTTGGGCGAGCGTCGCGTGAAGCGGCTGGGCTATGGAGCAATGCAATTGGCAGGCCCGCACATATTTGGCCCACCCCGCGATCCGGACGCCGCACGCGCGGTGCTGCGCGAAGCCATTGCCCAGGGTGTGGATCATCTCGACACCAGCGACTATTACGGCCCGCATGTCACCAACCGGCTGATTCACGAAGCCCTTTCGCCCTACTCCGACGATCTGGTCATCGTCACCAAGATTGGCTGCGTTCGCGGTTCCGACGCCTCATGGCTGCCGGCGTACTCGGCGA
Organism: Mesorhizobium monacense; assembly: GCF_056781675.1. Lineage (NCBI taxonomy): Bacteria > Pseudomonadati > Pseudomonadota > Alphaproteobacteria > Hyphomicrobiales > Phyllobacteriaceae > Mesorhizobium > Mesorhizobium monacense. The sequence goes on from NZ_CM165567.1 coordinate 407,167, forward strand.
GCGACTTGGCAAAGGCCGTTGAAGACAACCGACGCAATTTGGGGGTCGATAGGATCGAGGTAGTCAACCTACGCATCATGTTCGGCATGGGGGCAGTGGAGGGCTCGATCGAGGCACCGCTGACTGCCCTGGCGGAAATGCAGAGCCGTGGTCTTGTTCGGCATGTCGGTCTCAGCAATGTCACCGCGGCCCAGGTTGCCGAGGGCCGCAACATCACGCCAATTGTTTGCGTGCAGAACCAATACAACCTAGCGCATCGTGAAGACGATGCCCTGGTGGACGAGTTCGCCCGCGACGGCATAGCCTATGTGCCATTCTTCCCTCTTGGCGGCTTCAGCCCACTGCAATCCACCGCTTTGTCGGAGGTGGCGACGCGACTTGGTGCGACGCCGATGCAAGTTGCCCTGGCTTGGCTGCTACATCGCTCGCCCAACATCTTGCTGATCCCCGGCACATCATCGGTGGCGCATCTCAAGGAAAATCTGGCCGCGGCAGAGATCGAACTGTCGGAGTACGACATGGATGTGCTCAACAGCATAGCTGCTACCGCAAACTGACGTTCGATTTCGACACCCATCCCGCAATCAGTTCGTGTGGGGCCGCTACTTTGAGAGCCAGTTGGCGCGCAGATATGTCGCTTTACACGCTGGAGGACTACACTGCTGTGCGCCATGTGATGGCCGCACATTGATAGGAGACTGACGTGAAACACCTCCTGGCTTCGCTTTGTGTTTGGACGCTGGCTGCCGTCATTTCTTGCAGCTCGTGCGGACGTACTCAATCTGCTTGGGAATAACCAGGTTGAGCTGTTTTTTCGGGCCTGCGGCGATCTCGAGAGTCCGCCCTGGCTGTAGCATTGCCCATAATGCCTCCGTGTCCGGTGTCGATACGGACGGCCACCAGTCGTCATCCATGTCGGCGTGCCTAATCTCAGTCGGTATCGTCTCCATCGAGACCTGTCCCACCTTCAGCAGGACACGCCCATTCGATTCGGCAAACCACGCCGCAACTTCACGCTGATCCATCGAAAATTGGATCCACGGGCCGTCTTCGCATCCAATATACGCAAACTTGCATTCGATCGGGTCGTCGCATTCGGCATACCAAAAGGACAACGTCCCTTCGCCGTATTCCGTCATGAGTTCATCCGATTGCGCCTTGGCGGGAGCGGCGATGGCGGCGCAGGTAAGCGCGGCGGCAAATAACAGCGTCCTCATTCCGCCCTCCCCGTTGAAACCAATGCTTAGCGGCTTCGAGGTGCCGCGGAAACGCCCATTCGTCAGGCGAAAGGGCTTCGTTCATTTGCATGACCGCCTCGACCTCCTGATCCGGCACGAAGCCCGGCTCAGTATGCCTTCACCCGTGTGGGCGAGAGCAGGCCCGGTCGTTTGTCCTATGCAGCCGAACGTGACGCACTTCTTTAGTCAAGGATGGCGTCCGGTCCGGCTCCACAAACGATGGCACAAATGCGCTCTCCGCTGTTGACCTGCACCCGTCCTTCAGCAAGCGCCGCCAGGGCGGCGGCGCCGCTGAGATCGGCTGCCAGGCCCATTTCGAACCACAGGCTTTTGGCGGCTCGCAGCATCTCGGCATCGTCGACCAGTACGATCTCGTCGACGCCGCGACGGACAATGTCGAAGATGCGGTCGTCGGTTCTGGCGCAAGACATGGTGGCCACCGAGGTCGTGATCTTGTCCAATGCCACATTATGTCCGGCTTCTAGCCCGCGCAGCAGTACCGGCGACCCTGCCGCCTCGATGCCGACAATGCGGACATGAGGCGCCAGCGCCCTTATCGCGGTCGACACGCCGCTGATCAGCCCGCCGCCGCCCATAGCAACCAGTACGGTTGTCACGTCAGGCATCTGATCGAGAATTTCAAGGCCGACGGTTCCTTGTCCGGCCACCACCGCAGCATCTGCGAAGGGATGGAAATAGACCGCCCCCGTTTCTCTTACGAATGCCTGTGCCGCCTCATTGGATTCGTGCCACGCCGATCCTATGATGCGAGTGGCAGCGCCCCATGCCTCGAGCTTTTCGATCTTGGCCGGCGAGGCGTTGAACGGCAGAAAGATGGTGGTCGGCACACCAGCCATGAACCCGGCCCGCGCCGTGGCAACGCCGTGGTTTCCTCCCGATGCTGCAACGATGCCGCCCTGGATGGCTGCGCGGTCCAGCGACAGCAACTTGTTGGTGGCGCCACGCGCCTTGAACGAACCGGTGACCTGAAGCAGCTCCAGTTTGAGCATCAGCTCGATGCTGCCGGTCAGCGGCGTCTTCAGGTTGGTCGCGGCAATCATCGGCGTGCGCCTGATATTGCCCTCGATGCGGGCGGCTGCGGTGTGGATGTCCTCAATATCGATCAAGCCAGCTCTCCCTCATAGCGGGTCGCGACTGTAGCGCAGCAATTGTCGACGACCACTCGGCCAGGCTGGCGGCGACCGTAGACGATGCCGTCTGACAGGTAACGCACGGTTTCCGGAATTCTGCCGGGATCGCCGAGATTGTGGATGCGGGCGATACATAGAAAGCGCTTTGTGTCAGATGGCAGAATCTTCCGAATGGTCCAGTTTGCGCCTTTTACAACCTTAGGGTCAAACGGCCGCTTTGCGCCCAATGTCCGCCGTTGAGGTCTCCTTCGTTTTTCTCGAAAGCAGACATTCGGCTTGGGCGGTATTATGCCGGACTTGGCCCCGAAGCCGACATCCGGGAAGGTCAACTTTTGACCCGTCTGCGACCTTGGTTGGATGAACGGGGCGTCCCCGCGAGCAGACGTTGGTTGCTTAACCGGGTGACTCCAACGGCTGCCTGATCGCACATCTTTGGCCGGTCGTCATTTTTCCGTTAGGTCGAAATCGAACCACTTCATCGACAGGGTTCGCAAGGTGCCGTCGGCATGCATTTCGTCGACCGTCTTCTTTAGCAGATCGGCTAACGCGGGATCGCCCGGCATGATCGCGACCGACTGCGGCACGCGGTAGAGAGGCTGGCCGATCACCCTGAAAGGCTTGCCGTCCTTGATCAGCGCCATCACGACGGGCAAGTAGTTGACCACGCCGTCCAGTTCCACCCCGTCGCCCTTGGCCAGCGCCTCGAACGCCTCCTCCTCGTGGTCGTAGGTGACGACGATCGGATTGTCGATCTTGTAGACCACCGGCGGCGCGTCGACGATGCCGAACGACTTGCGCCGAAGGTAGAGTTCGTAGTTCGCCGACTTCAGCGCGCCGATGCGCTTACCGCTGGCGTCCGATGGCTTCTTGATCGTCGTGTTGTCGCGATGCACCGCCAGCACGCCGAGCGCATAGTAATAGGTGACGGGGAAGGCCACGTGCTTGGCGCGTTCGGCCGTCGGTGTCATGCTGTTGACCACGATGTCGTAATTGCCGTTCCACTGACCGGTGGTCTGCTCCTCCCATGTATAGATCGAGCCGTCCTTGCCAGTGACGTACTTGACCTCGACGCCGAGACGCCGGCCGATCTCGCGCAGCACCTCGACATCGAAGCCCATCAGCTCGCCATCCTCGTCTTTGATGACGTAGGGCGGCCAGATATCAGGATAGGGCGACAGAAGCTGACCGCTTTGCTTGATCCTGTCCAGAGTTTCCCCGGCCAAGGAGGGGGCCGAGAAAGCTGCCAGCACCGCGCAGGCGAAGGAAACAAGTGGCCACGCCCTGTTCGAGCCCATGCCATATCCCCCGCTAGGCGGCTTTCAGCAAGATTGACCTTGCGTTATGCTAAATTAGCATTGTCTCGAGGAACATTCCACCATGATCGGTGACGGCCTCAAAAGGCCCATGCCTGGCGTTTGACATGTTGCTTGCGCTTGCAAGGCACGGCGTTGCGCTGAAGATCCTCACCGGGCTGGCGCTTCTGGTGCTGCTTACCGTTTTGGGCGGCGTCGTCGCGATACACTCGTTCCGGGAAGCAAACAACGTCTTCACTACGGTTGCTTCGACGCAGATCGACACCATGTCGGACGCGGCCGAACTCAGGGAACACACGCAGGCCATCGCCTCGCTGGCGCCCGGCCTTTTCGCACGCGAGCTCAACGAGGGGTCGTTGCTCGATTTCACGACCAAGGCGTTCAACCAGCAGAACCAGCTCCAGGCCCTGATCGACAAGTTGTCGAGCCAAGTCAAGGACAGCCAGGGCCTGGCCTCGATCAACGCCGAAGCTTCGGCCCTGTTCGACAATGCCGACAGCCTGTCTACAGCGATCTACGAGAAGGCGGCGCTGCAGGACAGCATCGACAAGGCTATCGGCGAGCTTGTCGCCATCAGGGACAACGCAACGGGTGCGCTGGAGCACAAGGCCTTCGGCGAAGCGGCGGTTGCCATTGCGATACGGTCGTGGATCGCCGCCTTCAACGCCTTGAATTCGACGGCCCTGGAGTCGTTGGCCACCACGCAGCCCAACGCACTCTCGGTGATGGCAGCAGACATGGCGTGGCATCTGCGCGAGGCAGAGATCGCCGTGCAAAGCGCGACCGGCGCTGAGCCCCTGCTCGGCGCATTGCAGAAGCGTCTGGCGGCAATCGCGGGCGGGCCGCAGGGCTTCATTATCCAACGCCAGAAGCTTCTTTTGGCCGAGCGGGAGATCGAAGACCTGTTCCAGAAGAACGAGCAGATCTCGGGCCGCTTGGCCGCAGCGGTAGATCTGGTGGTCGAGAGCATCCGCAACGACGTCGCCGCGCAGAACCAGACGTTGAACGCCACGCTCGCCGGCCGGTCCCGCCTCCTGCTGATCATGGGATGCCTCGGGCTCACCGGCGCGCTGGCCGTCGGTGCATTCACGCAGATGTCCGTGGTCGGCCGGCTCAACAGGCTCCGCAGGGCGATGACCGGAGGCCACGCGTCCGAAGACGCGCTCGATCTCACGAGGGGCAGCGATGAGATAGCCGAGATGGCGCAGTCCGTCGTCAACTACGTCAACGAGATCAACCGGCGCGAGGAGGACATCAAGCGCAGCAGCTTGCGGCTCACTTCCGCGATCGAGACGCTGCCCACCGGCTTTTCGTTGTACGACGCGGAGGACCATCTCGTGGTCTGCAATACTCGCTACAGGGAGCTTCTATACCCCGGGATTGAGGATTTCGTGCAGCCCGGACAGTCGTTCGAAATGGTCGTACGCAAGTCGATCGAACGAGGGCTCATCCTCATTCCGCACGGCGGCATCGACGAATGGGTCGCCGAACGGATCGAGCATCACCGCAATCCGCATGGCCTCACAGTTCAGCAGCGTGCTAACGGTGTCTGGGTAGAGATTGGGGAACGACGCGCCGAGAACGGCGACATTGTCGCCATTTACACGGACATCACCGAGCACAGGAACTTCGAGGCGCAAATCATCGCGGCCCGCGAGAACGCAGAGCGGGCCAAAGATGTCGCCGACGAGAAGAGCCGGACGCTCGAGCGGCTGTCCGAGCGGCTGTCGAAATATCTCTCGCCACAGGTCTTCGCCTCGATCTTCACCGGCAAGAACGACATCACGATATCCTCGTCACGCAAGAAGCTGACGATCTTCTTTGCGGATGTGGCCGACTTCACCGAAACCACGGATAGCATGGAGTCGGAAGAGCTCACCGCCCTGCTTAACCATTACCTGACCGAGATGTCCCGGATTGCGCTGAGCCATGGGGCGACGATCGACAAGTATATCGGTGACGCAATCATGATCTTCTTCGGCGATCCCGAGACGCGCGGCGTCAAGGAGGACGCTGTCGCCTGCGTAAACATGGCGGTTGCCATGCAGCGGCGCATGCGCGAGCTGGAAGCCGATTGGCGCGGGCGCGGCATCCAGCGCCCCTTCCGCATGCGCGTGGGCATCAACACCGGCTTCTGCACGGTCGGCAATTTCGGAAGCGAAGACCGGATGGATTATACCATCATCGGCAGCGAGGTTAATCTTGCGTCGAGACTGCAGTTCCATGCAGAACTTGGCGGCATTCTACTCGCCCACGAGACCTACGCTCTGGTCAAAGACTTATTCCCCACCGAAGAGCAGAACCCGATCGTCGCCAAAGGCTTTGCCGACCCAATTAGGGTCCATAAGGTGCTGGGAGTGCACGATCAGGTTAACGGCACCAATGGCGTCATATCTGCGCACATGGACGGCGCCGAGATGCATATCGACATCGAAAAGCTGTCCGAGGCCGATCGCGTGGCCCTCAGAAATCTCGCGCAGGACCTCGTCCTGAGGCTTCAGCCGTAGAAATCTGCAGTATTTGACGCCTTCCATTCAGGGACCGGCATTATTGCCTTCGCCATAAATCCGCAGCTGCGGTTTGGCCCTAGAGTGTAAGTCTCAAGTGGCTAGAGCCTAACCGGTAAACCTGACCCAACGAACGCCCGCTCATGGCGCGCAAAGCGGTCCGCACTACGCTGGATGAAAAGTCGGCTTTCCAGCCCCATCATCCTGGAAGCGGACGTTCCGCTTGTGATGCGGTGGACGGCTCTCCACCCCCCTTGCGGCTATAGTCGCGGGGTTAGAGCTGGAGGAGAGCTGCCATGGGCATTGCTACGACGATTGGTCTGGATCTCGCGAAGTCGGTCTTTCAAGTACACGGCGTGGATGCGGCTGGCGAGGTTGTCATCCGCAGGAAACTGACCCGTGGGCGGGTCCTGGGGTTCTTCGAGAATCTGCCCCGATGCCTCGTCGGGATCGAGGCATGCAGCTCCTCGCACTATTGGGCTAGAGAACTGATTGCACGAGGCCATGATGTGCGGCTGCTTCCTGCGCAGTATGTGAAGCCCTACTTGAAGCGGCAGAAGAACGATGCGGCCGATGCTGAGGCCATCTGCGAGGCTGTGACCCGGCCGACCATGCGCTTCGTACCGGTAAAGACGCCCGAGCAGCAGAGTGTGATGATGTTGCACCGCGTTCGGTTGATGCTCAACCGCCAGCGCACCCAGCTATCGAACGCGTTGCGGGCGCATCTCTCGGAGTTCGGTATCGTGGCGCCGATCGGGCGGGGCGGCATCGAGCAGCTGCTTGCCGTCATCAACGACGAGAACGACCCGAGGGTGCCAGCTGACGCACGGCTCTGCCTGCAGATGCTCGAGGCGCGGCTCAGGGTCGTGAAGGCGCAGATACTCGAGAATGATCGAAGGGTCCGGGCGAGTGCGAGAGAGACCGAGCTTGGTCGCAGGTTGATGGAGATACCAGGCGTGGGCCCGTTGCTGGCGAGTGCGTTCGTGGCGACCGTCGCCGATGCGCACGCTTTCAAGTCGGGGCGCTGCCTCTCGGCCTGGATCGGGCTCGTGCCGAAGCAAAACTCAAGCGGGGGCAAGGAGAAGCTCGGCAGCATCTCCAAAGCCGGCAATCGTTACTTGCGCCAGATGCTCGTGGTCGGCGCGATGGCGGTCATCCGTTATGCCGAGCGGAACGGGACTAGGCGGCCATGGCTAGCTGATGACCCGGCGAACGACCAAGGTTGCAGCGGTTGCGCTCGCCAACAAGACCGCCCGGATGGTCTGGGCGTTGATGACAAGCGGCGAGCGCTACAGGGAGCCGGTCATCGCATAGAACGAGACAAGGCGAGCGAACGCCGACGAGGTTGGAAGGGCGGACAGGAGCTAATGCACAAAGCCGGTTGATACCGCCGGATCAGGAGAACCCAATTGGGCCGTGCACCTTCGAGTGCGAGCTTTCGATCGGGACCTGAGCCGCGCGAATGGCATTATGGCCAGCGGCATATGAAGAGCCGCACCTACAGGTCGGATACATGGCCGCACCAACCAGCAACTGCAGAGCGCTCAAATAGAACCCTTGCCAACGGAGAGCCGTCCATACATGGCCCAATATCGGACGACGGATAGCTGCTCATCCTGCTGTGCGGACTGGCAAAACGTGAGGAGCAACTTCCATCGGCCCGCTGACGGGGCATTGACGTTCCGTGATTGACTGAATAGGCCCTGTGTCAGGCGAAGCTGCCCCGGCATTCTCATGGATCGTCCTGAATACGACCTAATCATTGTTGGTGGTGGTCTTGCAGGCTCTTCGCTGGCCATTGCCCTTGCCAGTCGCGGCGCCAGGATCCTCATTGTTGAGCAGCAGGATCCATTCAGGGATCGTATCCGTGGCGAAGTTCTCATGCCTTGGGGAAGCGTTGAGGCCAAGCGCCTGGGCATATACGACCTCCTCCTCGAAGGCTGCGCCATCGAGGCAGCCTACTATTCAAGATTCAGGAGTGGCGCATCTCCCGTAGTGAGGGATCTGCTTGCGACGACCCCTGCAGCCACCTGCTGCATGACGTTTCCACATCCGGCGATGCAAGAGGTTCTTCTGGCGCATGCCGAGGCTCTGGGGGCTGAGGTTCGGCGCGGGGAAGCCGCTGCCAGCGTTACATTTGGAAACGTGCCACGGGTTCATGTCGGCAGCGACAAAGGTCTCTCTGCCCGCCTGGTCGTTCTGGCGGACGGTCGAGACTCACGACTGCGCTCGTCTCTCGGCTTTGAGGTGCGACATGACCCGGAGCAGCTTGTCACGGCGGGCATGATTCTTGAAGGCGATGTCGACTGTTCGGAGTTTCTCGCCGGCAGCGCTCCATCATCGGCGAGCACTATCAACCTCTTCTATGATCCCCGGGGCGGGCGAATGGTGATCGCGATGCGCATTGCGCCTGGGCGCAACCGCATCTACCTCATCTACCACAAAGATGTCTTGCCGAAACGCCTGTCGGGCCGACACTCGGTCGACGAAATGGTACTTCAACTCCAGGCGGTGGGCGCTCCAAGCCACTGGTTTGACCGATCCCGGCAGGCCGGCCCCTTTGCGAGCTTCGACGGATCACATCGCTGGGTCGACAAGCCTTATCGCGAAGGTGTGGTTCTGATCGGCGATGCTGCGGCCGCTACCGATCCAGCGTGGGGGAGGGGGCTGTCGAGGACGCTCCGGGATGTCCGGCTGCTGAGAGACCGATTGTTGCAGAGTTCTGATTGGCAATCGGCAGCGGATGATTATGCCATGGACCATGATGATTTTTACGGCCGGATGCGACGTCTGGAAGCAATGGAGACAACTTTGCTGTTCGAGCGCGGTGACGCGGCCGATCGGCGGCGCGAGCATGCGTTTACCCTCTTCGGCCAGGATCCGACACGTGTTCCGGATGTCACCGGTTTGGGACCGGAGGCGCCGTCAGACGATCGGGCTCGGGCGCGCTATTTCGGGGAGGCCTGAGATCGCGAGCACACTGACGCGCGATGCCGGAAGTCTTGACGCCTTCGGAGGCAAGGTTCCTTGCCTCCGAAGACATCGGGCTGCGACGTGTCGTGTAGGCCGGAGAAACGCTGGTTTGGTTCGCTCAGCCGATTTTGTAGATCAAACTGAGCCGGCCGCCCGGCAACTGCTCGACCTTGGTGAGCTCCAGGTCGCGGCGCTGCGCGGTGGTCGAAAACAGCACCTTTCCGTCACCGGCGATCAGCGGATAGAGGACGAGGCGAAGCTCATCCACCAGCCCGGCCTCGGTCAGGCTGTCGACGATGGTCGAGCCGCCCATCAGGTAGATGTCCTTGCCGGGCTGACGCTTGAGCGCTGCGACATCGTCGTTGGAGTGCAGGAACTTGGTCATCGGCCAGTTGGCGGACTTCAGCGTGTTCGACAGCACATAATGTGGTGTCTTGGCGGCGAAGCGCGCCCAGGGCAGTTCCTCCCGCGCGGCGAGCTTGCCGGTCATCGGCAGCGGCTGGTCGGGCGCATCCTGGATCGCGGTCCAGTATTGTTCGTAGCCCGGATACATGCGGCCGCCAAGCACACAGGCATCGACCTGATCCATCAGCCCATAATCCTCCGACCAGGCATGGACCCAGTCGGCGATGCCCGTCGGTCCCTCCGACTTGCCATCGACGGAAATCTTCATGGCGGCGATCAATTTACGCATAGCATTCTCCTTGGCGCTCAAGGCGCGATTGTCCGGCCGCACAGCCGGCGGTTGAAATCTTCAGGAATGGGATTGGGAAGCCGCCGGCAAAAGCAGCGGTTATCAAGCGAGCACGCGCTCGCTTTCAGTCATCGGTCAGGCAGTCTTATCGGTCAGTCTTGTGGTCGTTCCGGTTCGTCTCCTTCCTGTTGATCGCGTCCTTCGGTTCAGGCCGGCAGGCGCCGGTCGTAGTCCTGCCTCAGTCTCGCCCACCCGTCCCAGAACGGTTCGGGCTGCTCGCCGCGCAAGCGGGCGGCGAGAATGTCGAGGTGGATGTGCCAGCCGGGGGCTATGTTGAGCATCATCGAACGGTCGCCCAGGCGGCGATGGATAATGGTGAGCAGCACGTCATTGCCTCGCGGGGTCAGCTCGAAGGTGACGCCGCCGGTGCTGCCCCAGGTGATGACGAGGCGGTGCGGGCGGTCGATCTCGATAATCTCACCCGGCATGCTATGCACGGCTGGGAATCCCGGCGGGCGCTCGCCGGCCGGCTCGGTCAGTTCGTCATTGCGCCAAGTGAACTCGAAGGCAGCACCAGCCGAAGTGCCCATCGGGCCTGCCGCCATCCATTGGCGGCGCAGCTCCGAATCGGTGATGTAGGCCCAGATGCGCTCGGCCGGACCGGGCAGCAGCCGTTCGATGGTCAAGGTGGCAGGTTCAGTGAGCGTGCCATAGCCATTCGCGGCGGGTTGTTCGTTCATTTGTCGTCTCCCTTCTTTTCCACCGATTTGCGGGCATCGTCCTTCCGCAGCAATCGTTCCAATATGTCGAGTCGCCCCGTCCAGAAGCGCGAGTAGGATCCAAGCCACTCATGTGCGCTAGCCAGCGGCCCGGCTTCGAGGTGGCAGATATGCGTGCGCCCCAGCACTTCGCGGCGGATCAGTCCGGCATTCTCCAGCACCTTGATGTGCTTGGAAGCCGCTGCCAGCGACATCGGGAACGGTTCGGCCAGCTGGCTCACCGTGCGCCCGCCGCCGGCGAGTTCGCGTAGCATCTGCCGGCGGGTCGCGTCGCCAAGGGCATGAAAGATCTGGTCCATCTCGCTTGTTAGTAATTCAACCATGTGGTTGAATATGCATAAACGGCTGCTGATTGTCAACCGGTTGGTTGAGTATTATTTTGGGGCTGAAATGATGAACTTCCGGCGCGGTGCGGTCGATGTCCACGGCCACCATCGCCGGTATTCAAGACCGGAGAATTGTTTGGACTTTGAAGGTGGTAGAGGGACACGAACCCGAAACCAACCTTCTCTGGCTCGGCGTGATCAACATCCGCTTCTGGTTCCAAGAATTGATGACACGCTCAGGACGTCCGCTTTGCGCCGCATCTCGGCCATTGAAGTTAGCTCGGCCACTGCCTTAAAGCCGACATTACCGGCGACCGCGCTGGAGGTCGCGGTTGCGCCACTAGCGGGCATAGCGAGAAGCCATCGGTTACGTCTGCTTAGACGTCGAAAGTGTTCTCTAATGGGTCAAGGGGCGGCGGCTCGATTTGAGCGCTGTCGACGCTTTCGGGTGCCTGCGTTCTCTGCGAGGTCAAAGGCACTTGATGGAGTCAGCTGGGTATGGAGCGGCTTGTTTGAAATCGCAGTCGGGCTGACGATGGACCGCCTTGTCCAGTTTGGCGACATTGCCGATCTTTGAAAGGTCAAGTTCCTCGAGGAAGCCTTCGGCGCCCTGCCAGACAGTGTGGCCTCCGACATCGACAAGATGCCATCGCACCCGCTTCGACCATCGCCTTGAACTTGGCGTCCTCCCTCGGGGAAGTGTTGATAATCGCCGCGTGAACGATCCCCATTTTCAGACGTTACTGGCACATGTCAGCGCCAGAGCCCTATACTGCGACTCCGAGCGACCGAACCTCGGCTGTTCGGACATTGGACGTCGGCGGATCGAGTTGATCGCCGCCTTTTGTCGAAGGGTCTAAACTAGTGTCTCCAGAAGAATGCAAACAGCGAGAGCGTGTTTATGCTGGAGACAAAACGACTCGGTCCTGGCGAGTTTCTCGACTGTTAGTATTGCGGGGCTTGGCGCTGGTGCACGATGGCATAATGGGCGCTGCCGCGATGTTTCTTTCCATCGTGTTGAGGTTTGATTTCGATATTGTTGTTCGAAACTTGACGAATTTCCTTGGTGCGGCGACTCTATTTGGCCTTATTGTCATCGGCGTCGGTTTTTCGCTTGGACTGAACCGTGGAATTTGGCGCTATGCGTCGCTACCGGATCTCCTGGCAATCACCTATGCAGCTAGCGCGTCCGTTGCTAGTTTCACAGTGGCCCAATTCCTGCTGGATCGACTGGCCTTGATTCCCCGTTCTTCGATCCTTATCGCCTGGGCCTTCCTGATCGTACTGCTAGGCGGGCCGCGTGCCGCGTATCGGCTCTATCGCAATCGCCACGACACCGGTCGCTTGTTCGATCGCGGCACCTGTAAGTTCGTGCTGCTGGTTGGAGCCACCGACAACGCCGACGCCTTCGTGAGGACCATTAATGAGAGAAACAGTGCCTCATTTGTAGTCCTTGCGATAATCGACGAACGGGATCGCAGGACCGGGCGTTCTATTCGCGGGATTCCAGTGTTGGGTCCGCTGGAAAGACTGCCGCAGATCCTCAATCGATTCGAGGCCCAGGGGCGCCGGCCCGAGGCGCTCATCCTGACGCGTTCGCGCGAGGATTATCAGCGGCACGCCAGCATCGAGGCGTTGGTTGAGATTGCGGCGCAGCAGAAAGTCGAAATCCTGAAGCTCCCGAACCTCCTCGACATGCAAAGCATCGATGCTGAAATCGAACTGCGTCCGATCAAGTTGGAAGATCTCTTGCAACGACCGCCCGTTAGGCTTGATGCGCCCAAGATCGCCTCGATGATCGAGGGCAGGACCGTCATGATCACCGGCGCGGGCGGTTCGATTGGATCCGAGCTGGCGCGTCAGGTTGCGGCCCTGACCCCCCGGACCCTCGTTCTTGTGGACGCCAGCGAGCACCTTCTCTACTCTATCAAGACTGAACTCACTGGCACCAGCCCGAGCCTCGAGCTGTATGCTGCCCTCTGCAACGTGCGCGAAAAGGACGCCGTCAACAGAATCGTCGCGGCCCATAGACCCGACGTGCTGTTCCACGCAGCAGCACTCAAGCACGTGCCGATCGTTGAGGCTCAGCCGCTTGAAGGCCTTTTCACCAACGTGATCGGGACGCGCAATGTTGCTGAGGCCGCGCTTCGTGCCAACGTCTCCACGATGATTATGGTGTCGACCGACAAGGCTGTGAACCCCGCAAACGTTATGGGCGCGACCAAGCGGATGGCGGAGATGTTCTGCCAGGCAATGGATCTCGACTCGGCGGTCAACGGCACACGTTTCGTCACGGTTCGGTTCGGGAACGTCCTGGGCTCTGCCGGATCCGTGGTCCCGCTGTTCGAGAACCAGATCAGGGCCGGCGGCCCTGTGACGGTTACCCATCCGGAGATGGAACGCTTTTTCATGACAATTTCGGAAGCCTGCCTCCTCGTCCTGCAGGCGGCGGCGCATAGCCACGCGCGGCAGGAGGAGCGCGGCCGAATTTACGTTCTCGACATGGGCTCGCCGGTGAAGATCGTCGATCTTGCTCGAAATCTCATCCGCCTCTCGGGGCGCCGCCCGGACACCGATATTCAGATAGTCTACACCGGGCTTCGGCCTGGGGAAAAACTCTACGAGGAACTCTTCGACAACAAGGAAACCTTGAGCGGGACCGGTGCGTCGGGGATCCTGGCCGCATCTCCACGGTCGATCGAGGGAGCGCTGATCGTGCGCATCTTCGACGAGATGAAGCGCAGGATCGACGCCCAAGATTTGCCCGGCGCCCTACGGCTTCTGAAATCGACCGTCGGGGAGTTTACTCCGGGGAGCGAGATTCACCTGCTGATGAGGGGGGAGGACTCGAGCAAGCACTGAACCTCATCGCGTGCACACCGACGGCCGCCTGCGAAGCTGACAATCGCAAGACCCTCATTCGCCATTGTGCGCCGGCATCCGAAACCCTTCACAGAACGCAACTGAACGACCGCAAAGGGATGGAATATTGCTATTCGTCTCGTCGATGGGAACGGACAAGTAGCGCCATGTCCAGTCATTCCAGAGAGCGAGGTCGAATGCCCGCTCATGGCCCGAGATAGGACACGCCGCTGTAGAGAGCGGCTGAGCGAAGCGCACAATTTACAGATGGGGCAAGCGACACAGCGACGCATTCCCGACGGGATTTGTCAGACTTGCCGCCTGATCAAGGCGCAGCCGCGAGCCGAGCAGCGCCCCTAGAGCGTTTCATTTCTTGAGAGAATCGTAGGATTCCCAAAGCAGCTGGTTTGTGATTCAAGATGCTGGCTGGACGGAGGCCAGCGTCTGATGACACGAGCCCTTTCGAACGATCTTCGTGAGCGTGTTGTTGAAGCCGTCGGCACCGGCGAGAGCTGCCGTGTGGTGGCGTCGCGTTTTGGCGTCGCAGTGTCCTCGGTGGTGAAGTGGTCGCAGCGTTACCGTGCCACCGGCTCGGTTGCGCCGGGCAAGATGGGTGGACACCGCAAGCGTATTCTGGAGCCGCATCGGGCCTTCATCGTGGAGCGGATCAACCAGACCTCTGATCTGACGCTGCATCGGCTGAAGGATGAGTTGGCCGCACGCGGGGTGATGGTCTCGCACAACGCGGTCTGGGTGTTCTTGAGGCGCGAGGGCCTGAGCTTCAAAAAAAACGCTGTTCGCTCTTGAGCAGGCCCGAGCCGACATCGCTCGTCGCCGCCAGCGCTGGAGGTCGTGGCAGGGTCGCCTCGATCCGGCGCGTCTGGTCTTCATCGACGAGACGTGGATCAAGACCAACATGGCCCCACTTCGCGGCTGGGGGCCAAGGGGACAGCGCCTGCGCGGCTTTGCCCCACATGGCCATTGGCGAACCCTGACCTTCCTGGGCGCATTGCGCTGCGACGAACTCACCGCGCCATGCGTCTTCGACGGCCCGATCAACGGTGAATGCTTCCGCGCTTATGTCCGTCAGCAACTGCTCCCGACCCTGCGGCCAGGCGACATCGTGATCATGGACAATCTGGGCAGCCATAAATCTGCAGCCATCCGTCACGCCATCAAGGCCGCCGGCGCAAGGCTCTGGTTCCTGCCGCCCTATTCACCCGATCTCAACCCGATCGAGCAGACCTTCGCCAAGATCAAACATTGGATGCGCCACGCCCAGAAGCGAACTATCGAAGACACCTGGCGCCATCTCGGCACCCTCGTCGGAACAATCAAGCCAGACGAATGCGCAAACTACTTCAACAACGCTGGATACGCTTCCGTCAAAACATGAAGGAGTCTAGACGGACATATTCGACTGGGAAAAGCCCAGCTTCTTCGGCTTGTGTTCGCGCATGCAAAATAGAACGCGGTTTGGGGGATCCGGAGTCGATCGGCTGATTTGCCCGCAACGGGCCTTGGTTCACTCTGCGGCCGGGCCGGTTCGTGGATCCAGCCGCAGCGATTCGGGCGTCCCAGCCCGCTCGGCCGGCAGTGTCCTGAACGCCTCCTTGCCAGCCTGCGATACCGGAGCGCGGCTGAGAATGCGGACCAGCGCGCATGCGGCGAGCAGAGTGTGGGCGAGAGCAGTAGCGAGGAACAAGCTTTCGGGTCGCATCGCGGCCATCAGCATGGCCGCCAGCACCGGCCCGACCATCGTGCCGAACCCATACAACAGTAGCAGACCGCTCGATACCTTGACGAACTCGTCTGGACGGGCGTGGTCGTTGGCATGTGCCACTGCGACCGAATAGAGGGTGTAGGAGAGGGCACCGTAGGCTGCGGTGGCAACTATGACCAATGCGGCAGACCGCGGCTGGAGGACGAAGACGAGAAGCGCGAAGGCGGCCGCTCCGACCGCTGCACCGGCCAGCACATGGCGGCGGTCGGTGATATCGGAGAGCCGGCCCACCGGAAACTGGAGAGCGGCACCGGCGAGAACAACCGCGCTTGCCATCACTGCAATGCCCGCGTTGCTGATTCCGATACGGGCACCATAGACGGCTCCGAGCGTTCCCCAGGCTCCATTGGCAACGCCGGTCAGGAAACAGCCGATCAGGGCTAGCGGTGAAGTGGCATAGAGGCCTTTCAGATCAAGGGCGACATCCTCTAGCGGTTTTGGCGTCGCTGCCGATGACACTGCCGTTGGGATTAAGGCGAGGCAGAAGAAGATCCCGGCGACCATGAACAGTGAAGCGTTCCTCACGTCGCCTATGGCGACAATCATCTGGCCGGCCACGATCGAGACATAAGACACGATCATGTAGAGGCCGAAGACGCTGCCGCGGGTCTCATTGGTCGCCTTTTCGTTCAACCAGCTCTCAATGACCATATAGGCGCCGGCCATGGCGAACCCTGTGAAGGCGCGCAGAGCGATCCAAACATACTGCTCGACTATCAAACCCGTCAGCAGCGTGATGACTGCACCAGCCGCTGCAAAGGTGCCGAACGCGCGGACGTGCCCGATCCGACGGACAAGCCGAGGTGCTAAGATGCAGCCGGCGACGAAGCCGCCCGCCCAAGCGGTTCCGAGCAAGCCAAGGGACGCAGTCGAGAACCCCTCCGCCTGCCCGCGCAGCGGCAAGAGCAACCCATGCAACCCTGTTGCTGCAAGCAGGAAGCCCGTGCCGCGAAGAAGCGACAGGATGGGGCGATAGCCGAGAGGTAAGAGGTAACCTAGCATCGTCCGACAGGGCACAACAGCCTTGGCACCCACACTAAACTGGCCGCCGGCCGCATAATGTCAACGCATGAGGCCTACATGAGTCCGCTTTCCACCTTTGAGCGGTCACTGCCGCCTTGCGATAAGAAGGTCCCCTTGGGGTTAGGTCACGACAATACTTGCACCGGACTGAATGTCCGCTCTTGAAGATCGGCAGCCGGAAGCTGCCAGTCCGCTGTCGGCCCCTCAGCGGCCTTTCCGCACCTCAATCATCGCTCGCCGTTTAATTGGCCACAATGTCAGCATGAATCGTCCACCGGATAAGGTCGCCTTTGACCGAGGCCGACATACGTCTTCCACGGTGCGAAAGGCAGCTTCGCGCCGCATGGCAGTCGTTCCTACGGTCCCGTGTATTCACCAAAAGTGGACATCGCTAATGCCACAGCTCCGCGCGAACAAAGGAGTCGCTTCCCCGAGCATGCACTTGCGGGTCCCGGCCTAGCCTGTAAAAGCTACGACCGCGCCTGTTCCGGTAGACCCGCCTTGCGAAGGCCATCGAGCAAAGGTTCGATCGCTCCAGGATCGGCGTGGGGAAGCAGCATGATTAGCTCATGCAAAGACACGTCTGGTTTGATTTCGAGTGCAGCAGCCAGCGCATGCTCCATGAGCGAAGCGTGCTCGAGATGAGCGTGGGCTGACGCCAGCATGAGCCAAACCAAATGGTGCTTTTTCGGCAAGTGATCCAAAGCCTCTACTGCTTCATCGTATCGGCGCAAGTCGAACAAGATTCCACCACGTATTAGCCAGAACCAAAGTGGTGAAAAGACGCTTCTTCCCAGCGCTTCGTCGATAGCCACCAAGGCCTCCGCCTGGCGGCCGGAAAATCGCAGCCAGTGTGCGCGGTCGGCGCGAATTTGGGCGTCAACGGGGTTTAGTGCGATAGCGCGATCGAAATGCATGCCAGCCCGCTCATACTGGCGCGACCAAAGCGCTACAATACCGTTGGCATGGTGAACGGTGGGGTCGCTGCTGTCCAGTTCCAAGGCTCGTTGTCCCGCGATCGAAGCGTCTCGCAACGTCCCCGGGTTGGCGTCGAACCAATATTGCCCGAGATGAGCGATAGCCAACCAGGCGTGAGCCTGGACAAACGAAGGATCGATCGCTACCGCTCTGGAAAAGAGCGGAATGGCCTCCCTTTCATGATTGGCGTCACAGAGTTCTCGGCCTTGCAGAAAAAAATCATAGGCCGTCCAGCTTGATGTTGGACGCTTCCGAACCTGAACCGCTGCTGCCGCAACCATTCTCCCCTCAAGCGTCGATGCTACCGCTGCAACGACCTCGTCCTGCACGACAAAGATATCGAGGGATTCGGTGTCGTATCGCTCGGCCCAGATATGGTTGCCGGACTTGGCGTCAATCAACTGCGCCGTGATGCGAATGCGATCACCCGCCCTGCGCACGCTGCCTTCAACGACATAGTTTGCGCCTATATTCCGCGCCGCTTGGACAGAATTTGCCGCTTTGCTCGCAAGCTGGAACGACACGTGACGCGCCGCGACAGTCAGGTTCTTGAAGCGCGACAGTTCGGTTATGATGTCTTCGGTAATGCCATCCGAAAGATATTGCTGACCGGCGTCGCCGCTCATGTTGTCAAATGGCAGCACGACGATGGACGGTTTTGTGGCGGCGGAACTGTCTGTGACGTAGACACCCATCCGTTCGACTTTCGTGCCAACGCGGTAGGCCCGCACCGGTCTCGCCATATTCTTGAGCTCAACCTCGCCGAGATCCTCGAAAGGGGCGTCGACCTTGTCTCTCGTCTCCTCGTATACCTTCGCCGAAATGCAGATCCCTCCTGGTTCCGCCAAGGCTTCGAGACGGGCCGCAACGTTGACGCCTTCGCCGTAGAGGTCAGAGCCTTCGCCAATCACGTCGCCGAGATTGATACCGATGCGGAGAACAATGTGACGCTCCTGCGCCACGGTGTTGTTGGCTTGCGACATTCTTGTCTGGAGTTCCAGCGCAGCTTCGACCGCATGCACTGCGCTGGAGAACTCCATCAGTACTCCATCGCCCATAAGCTTGACGATACGCCCGCCATGCCCGCGGATGAGAGGCTGTAGTATGTCGCTGCGGCGGTGCTTCAACGCCGCCAGGGTGCCGACCTCGTCAACTTCCATCAATCGGCTGTAACCGACAACATCGGCTACCGCTATCGCGGCAAGGCGGCGCCGGACGCGTTCATCAGCCATATTACGTTCGCCTCGGAAGCCGGTCTCGGTGTAGATTACGTACGTCTTATCGCCGAGTCCACAATGACGGATGCTCGGAACGGTAAGCTCGCGAGTCCCCGTAGCCCACACAAATTTCCCTCCTAAAGAGGCCGCATTGTAAGATCGTGTTATGTTTTGAATGACTAGGTCCGAGCCGCCCGTTCCGAACAGGGAGCTTTGCGCGGCAACGCTGGCCGCGCGAGTCCAACTCGGCATCTCTTTGGCCGCAGACGAGATGGAGCCTGCAATCGCCATGGCGGAGCAGGCAATTCACTTGGCGCCGGAAGACCCCTGGTCCCATTTTGCAGCTGGCTACGCACACATGGTTGCTCGCCATTCTACCGAGGCGTTAGAGGCGCTCAACGAGGCCATTGCGATCAATCCAAGCTTTGCCCTCGCTCATTTGATTCTCGGCTCGACTTACGGTTACGCGGGGTCGGGCGAAGAGGGACTTCATCACCTGGCACTCGCTGAACAAATGAGCCCGCGGGACTCTAGCCAGTCCGCGATCTTCGCAACCGCGGCTACTTGCCACTTCGTCCTTGGTCGTTACGCGGAGGCGATCGCACTGGGCCGACGAGCAGTGCAATTGCGGCCTCACTTCGGCACTGCGTGGCGAACACTCTCGGCATCATCAGGCATGGGGGGCGAAATCGAAACCGGCCGGCAAGCTTTGGCTCACGCGAAAAATCTCCATCCAACTCTCACGCTGGACTGGATATCGCGCTTCCACCCAATCGTGCGCAAGACCGACCTCGATCGCTATCTCGCTGGGCTCCGAGCGGTAGGCTTGGACTAACAACACCGCGTTAGCTCGCCCAGCTCGTCAAGGTACTCCGCAGTCAAGCGTTGAACGTCCTCTATCGTTCTTCACTGACCACAAGCGGACCGACTGCTTCCGGCCCAACTGCGGTCATTCGAGAACTGGCGGCGGATGACCGCTTTTGGCGCTATTTGCCCGTTCGGGCAAATAACCCCGAAGGGCAACTTTCCACCGATAGTGTTCTCTAATGGGTCAAGAGGCGGCAGCTCGATTTGAGCGCTGTCGACGCTTTCGGGTGCCTGCGTTCTCTACGTGCTCATTGGCACTTGATGGGGTTAGCTGGGTATGGAGCGGCTTGGTTGAAATCGCAGTCGGCCCGACGATGGACCGCATGCTACAGAATCGGCGCCGTCATCCACTCCCTCCCTTGGGCGTCGCTCCCGCTCGGGAGCTCGTTTCGGCCTCCTGTCTCGTTCGCCGGTTATCCGTTAGGCGGCTTTGAACACGGTGCCGTGCCGAAGCATCGCATGCATGATGATGGCCAGCCGCCGGGCAAGAGCAATCCGCGCCTTGCGCATCGTGGACCTCGCCGCGATCGCCAGCGCCCAATCCTTCAGCTTCAGCGCTCCTCGATAGCGCGTCAGCATGACGTTTGCCGCTTCGTAGAGCAGGGTTCGCATCCGTCGATCGCCACACTTGGAGATGCTGCCGGTGTAGTCGACTTCGCCCGACTGATAGCGCCGCGGCACCAGGCCGAGATAGGCGCCGATGTCGCGAGACCGCCTGAACCGCCCGGGGTCATCGACAGCGGCTGTGAAGGCGAGTGCGGTCAGCTGGCCAACGCCGGGAATGGTCATCAGCCGGCGGCATACATCGGAGGCCCTGGCCATCTTCTTCATGTCGGCGTCGATTGCCGCCACAGCCGAAAGCACAGCGGTTCGGGCTGTGATGAGGCCCCGCATGGCGGCGGATAGGCCATTGATCCCTTCGCTGGCCCGGAGCGCTTGATCGATGAAGGCCGGACTGAGTGCCCGCGGCAGCCGGACGCCGAACACCACGGCGAGGCCGCGGATCTGGTTCTCCAGCATGACGCGCTGACCGACCAGCTTCTTGCGCGCGATGATCAGCGCGCGAATGGCGTGCGCGGGCAGCGACTTCACATGCGTCGGCTTGAAGAAGCCGGTTCGGGCGAGATGTGCCAGGCCACGGGCATCATTGCGGTCGGACTTGTGCGTCGCCAGCGACTTCAGTGCCTGGTACGCCTGCCGGCTCTCGATGCAGACGACAGGAAGGCCGCGTTCGCGCAGGCCATGGTAAAGCATCGGGGCCATCCGGCCGGTCTCGAACACGATGCGCCGACAAGCAGGCGCCTTTGCCAGCGAGGCGATGATCGCGTCGGGAGCAGATATCGTCTTCGCTTCATGAACGATCGCTCCCTCACGATCGAGAACGCAAATGTGCGTCTCTTCCATCGAAATGTCCAAACCTGCAAAATACTCCATGGTCAGTCTCCTCTTCCAATGACGGAGCCGATCCTATCGTCTCCGAGAAGAGCTGCCGCCCATTACCCCATGTTGAAAAAGTCGGCGACCAAGTCCATTGGGACACTCGGGTAGAATATCGTTTCGCGAGGGGTCTAATTGCGAATCGTGATTCCAGAAAAGGCCCCGCCAAGAAATGGAATTCTGTCAGAAGGGCCCGCTTCGCAGCCCGGCGGACTTTTTCAACACTATCCACCCTTTGCAGACGTAGGATGCGTTGTGAAAAATGTCCGATCCCTTGGACGGGGGGGCCCGCAGTCTGCCTACCACCGCTCTTGTCACCCGCATCAGGACGAGGAAAATATGCCTCGTGGGGCGAACCTCTCAAATCGGAGTTCGCCAAATGCCCGAAAAAACCCTCGCCGACACGCTTGCCGCCAACGAAACGCTCTACGTCAATTGCGGCCATCCGATGTGCTGCAAATCGGTCAAGCTCGATGTTCAGGCGCTAATCGACAGGCTCGGCCCGGATCACGGCTCGATGCATTGGGATTTGGTTGGGCTGTTTGGCTGCGCGACTTGCAAGGCCGAGGGTCGCGACCGCCGCCCGGTGTTCTTCACATGCATCCCTGACTATGGGCGAGCCGACAGAACGCGGCTCGAAAGGTCAGACCGCCACGCAACGCAACAAGACGGTCGCAGGGATTGCGGTAGGTGCAGCAGCGCTGGGCACACGCCTAGCTACGGACCCTTCCGAAGTGGAGGTACAGAAGTATGGCGCACAGAATGAGCCCGGTTCCGTAGAAAAAGATCAAGCCCCCGGAAATGACCCAAACAAGCAAACGCTGCCTCTCGGCCATCTCATTGTACCATTGCTGCATGAACGCCCCCTAAAAATATAGCGAACGCGTACCATTTGAACTGGCTTTCGCCAAGGGCTCCCACCGCGCCCATAACCGAAGTAGGGCCATCTGGCCTTACCTATCTTCGCTACGCGGGGCTGGGGAAGTCCTATCCGAGAATCGGTCATACGAATCGTACTCGAAGTAGGATCGCCCGTGCATCGTAGCCCTCGGTACTCATCCATGTCGTGGCCGCGCACGACTATCTGGGCATACTGGAAAGCTGCGCGTCCCCGACGATGTACGCCGTACTTCGAATACCGTGAACAGGTTCTCCCGCGACTACGGGAAGCTGGCGTGAATCCGACATCATGTTCGGCTTCCTGTCGGAGGTTCGCGTTCCCGATGTCTGATTGCCGTTCATGGTCGCGAGCATGGCTCGGAATGGCCCGTCACAGGCGCGGACGGCAACAGGATGAGAAACAACGCCGTGCAGATGTTCACCGAAATACGATTTGAAGACCCGGATCGGCGTTGGCCTCCTGATCTCGAAGGATGGCGAGGACTTCCAGCTCGACTGGTGCTTCGGCGACGAACCCTCTGGGCGACCAACGCCAAGATAGAGGAACTGCTCGCGACGACCTCGCGTTCGGACCTGCTCGCGAGAGGATGGTGGACAGCTTCCTCTTCCGTGGCGACGGCGTCGTGGCTGCCGTCTAGGGTCCACCGACGGCATTCCGGGCGCCAGATACCGTGGTCGGGAGTTTCGCGAACCGCCGGCCGCGCACAAGAAGCGCATCATCGAGCAACTCATGATTATCAACGCCTAGCCGAGAGGCCGACGTATCCCGAAAACCTGCAAGGATCTCGGCCGGCTGGAAAAGGCGATTGGTGCTGATGATCTGGTCAAGGGCAGCAAAGGCCATCGCCGAGCTGAAAGCGTTCGTCGAAAACCTGCCATGACGACCCGGCGGCCAGAGCGTTTTAACTAATCGGCTAACGATGCGCATAACTCCTTGACAATCGAGTTGATGCGCATAAATATCCAGCACGAGATTTATGCGCATCAAGGGAAGCTTATGGCTACGCTGAACATCTCACTGCCTGATGAACTGAAGGCGCGCATGGAGGACGTCGACATCAACTGGTCGTCCACCCTCCGCCACGCCATCGAACTGGAAATCAACTCTCGTCTCAGGAAAGGGACCGACATGGAAGACGTGATCGAACGCCTGCGGGCATCGAAGGCGAAACTCGAGGAAAAGGATCGTCCTCTCTACACGGAGAAAGGCCGGCGCTGGGCAATGGAACACGCCGAGATCGATCAGCTGCAGCGTTTCGAGGATCTCGATCCTAGCGACTGTGACGACGCCGATGTGCTGCTTGCCGCCATGTACGAAGCCGAGAACGACGAAAAGCCCAATGGCTACGACCTGCGCAACTATGCAGGGGAGTTCGACAATGGCAGCAAGCCCACGCTCGATCGCCTGACTTGGTATCTCAACGGCATCGACGAAGTGTGGCGCGAGGTTGCCGACAAGATCTGATCGGGCCGCGTCGGCAATAGACCAACGGCACGTTGGTCTATTGCTGGGGCGCCCGCTCCTGCGAATGGGGCCAGAGGAAATGCATGATCGAGCTGATCAACGTTTCGCCGGCTTTGTCTGGCGCCGGCGTTAGCGGCAGCCGCTGACCTTTGGCCACAAGCCGCGCCAGTTCGGCCGGAAGCGCGTCGCCGCTCGTGGCGCGACAGGGACACATAATCGACGTCGGGTGGAAACTTCCCCTTTATGTCCATCCGAGGGCGGATGGCATTTGGGCATGCTCCCTACGGGCGCGCGCCTCATGCGGGGCGGGCAGCCGCGTCGCCGCCCAGAGCTGGCCGACGCACATCAGCAAATCATCGTGCGACCTTTGCACGACGGCGACGGATTTTCCCGAGGCGGTGATTTTCAGCGAGGCGCGCGCCATCTGCTGCTTCAAGATCTGCAGCATCTCGGCCTGGCTCTTGTCTTCGGTCGGCAAAGCTAGCAATCCATTCGTGAACGCGGGCGACAGGTCGAGCAGCAGTTGACGCCGGCTAAGTGTCATCGTCGGCAGCGCCGTCGACTTGCCGCCAACATCGCCGATGAGATGCGCCGTGATGCCGGCACCATGCTGGTCGCCACCGGAAATCTTGACGCCGATGATCGAATTCCTTGGCAGTTCCTGCGCCAGCAGAAACGCGATCGCGCTGTTGTTGCTCAAATCGATCACATAGCGGGTCGGGCCGCGGCCGATCTCCTTGACGATCTCGGTCATCACCTCTTGCACCCAGCGGACATGACCTTGTGGCGTGATCACCGGCGGCTTCAGCGCAAGCTTGAGGATGCGCGCCTTGGTCATCCGGTCGCGTCGGGACACATGGGCGACGGCGATCGCCGCCGGATCGGCCGTCCCGCCGACATCGAGCGAACAGAGCAAGTATCCTTCCATTTAGGCCACCTTCCGGTCGAACGGCCTGGAGTTGAAAAGGGCTTCGAGGTCAAGGTGGCCGAAAGCCGCCTCCGCATCAAGCTCGGCCGGCTCGGAGGGGTCGACGACGAAGTTGCCGAACGCCTTGTCCATGGTTTCGGCATCGAACAGCGAATCACCAACGCTGCCCCATTCGCAGAGGAACTCGGTCCGGTATTTGCTTTCGCCGATGTTATGCCGCATTTCGGCCAACTGCTCTTTGCTGAAGCGCCCGGACTGCTCGGCAGTGATGGTCATTTTGTCCCACCGACTTTGCGGAGAGGACATGACGCTGTGAAAAAACGAACCGATAATTCCGGCCGAACTGATGGCGATCAATTGCGCTTTCGGCCGGGCGGCGATCGACGGCAGGACCGCCATGATGACGTCATCTTTCAAAAAGCTCGCCTCTTCGAGCACGAGCATATCGCTGGCGTAACCGCGCGCGCTTGCGCCTGAATCTTCATTGCTGCCAGGCAACGCAACAACTCTGCTTCCCTCGCCCGGCGTCAGCCTGTCGCCACCCAAAACGAGTTGGAATTGATTCGACGCCGCGATCTTCAAGTTGGCATTCATGACAACGGCCATAATTTTGCTGAGCAATTCGGTCGATTGTCTCAAAGTTGGCGCCAAAATCAGCGCCGTGGTGCCAGGGTTGCACATTGCAAAAGCGCTCGCCTTCATCGCGATGATCAACGATTTGCCACATTGCCGGCTAGCCAAGCAGCCGAGCCGGCTCGCGTAGCTGTCGAGCACGGTCGATTGCCAGATCTCCGGATTCAGGCCATTGGCAATGGCGAAAAAACTCGGGCACAGGATGTAGATCGCGAGCGCCTCGACATCGAGGCGGACCTTGCCGTTCCTCGTCAGTTTTTCGCGGATTGCCCGGATGTCCTCGACGTTGGGTTTAGGCACGTCGTTTCGGTTCCCGTCGGGATCAAGTTGCTCAGGTTCGGGAATGGCCGGCCCGGGCTCGGGCGGCACGTCCTGGCGCGCCGAGAACGGTCGGCCGTCATCCGATGCCCCGGCGGCCGATCGGGCGTCCTGTGCCTCGCCAAGGCCGGCAAACGCCCCGGCAGGCTTCCCGCCGGGAGGCCTATCCGGCCGGCGTGGCGGGTCCTGTTTGACCGGCTGCGGCCTGACGCCGGCTGCGCGGACGATGATGTCATCGAGCGTCTTGGTCAGATCGGCAAAGGTGCTAACGACCGGCGGCGCTGCCAGGGGGGTCGGAATACTTTTTCCGACCCTCGCCGTCGCGGCATCTGCCGGTTTCGCCGGAGCCGGTGGATCTGCCTGGTGCTCTATGACCGCTGGAGCACGCGGCAGGCGATGCCATTGCTTCGCCTTCTTCAGCCGCTCAAGGGTAACGCCGACAAGATCAACACCCTGCTTGTGGGCGCGGATCATCAGCTGCATTTCTTCCTGGCTCGTGCGCTCGGCACGTCTGCGCACCGACAGACTCGGATGCTTCAGGATCTCATCGAAAAAAATTTCCCTCTCGTGCCAGGCGATCGAATCGAATCGGTTCTCGCGCTGACTTTCACTGAGTGCGTAAAATGGCCTCTGCGGTACCGGAATGCCGTGGCGAAGGAACCATACCTTTGTGTGACGGCGCGGCATTCAGTCGAACTCATATTCGATGATTTTCTTGCGCGGCGCGCGGTCGGCCGGGTTGAGCCGGCGGCGGGCCTCGCCGATGTCCTTGGTCTTTTTCGAAAGCTTCATGCCGCCATACAGCTCCTGTTCCTTCATCGCCTCCTTCTGAGTGCGCTTCAAACTTTCGTCGGTGTTCTGCGCATTTTCTGGTGCGGTAGCCGCGTATCCGCAAGCTGGTAGTGTGGTCGCTGACGACATCCTCGTCGGACGGAAAGACGTCGAACCCAGGCGAAGACGATCGGCCCCGGAAATCCCGACAATAACGGCGTGCCGGCAGGACGGGGAGGCAATGGCGGCGAAGCGGGATCGGAGCGGGGAGCCGGCGACAGTGGTGCTGGCGGGGGTCATACGCCAGGTTACTGCTCAGACCAGCGTCCTGCAAAGCGGGTTTTTCCTTAACCCGCTTCGCCCGCGATAAATCGTGCGGAATATCCTCTTGATACATTGCGGGTAATTCGCTATATATCACGCGACCTGCTTGCACGCACGCAAGTGGCTGAAAAGGAGATTCCCGAAAATGCCGATCCACATCGCCAACCCATCGACCGAGGCCCGCATCCGCAGGCTGGCCGCCTCGACCGGACGCAGCCTCGTCGAGGCGATCGACATGGCTATCGGCGAGGCGCTCGCCAGTCGCGGCGTCGGCGACGACGATGACAAGTCAAATGTTGCCGGTCCCGGCACCGTCGAGGAACTTGAGGCGGGCGTGCGCGGCGACCTCGTCCCGTACAAGCGGCTGCGCGAGGAGGAATACCGCAGGCAGGGACACCCGGAAAAGCGCAGCAGCACCGGCTACATCCCACGCATGATCAAGGACCACAAGATCGTCAAGGCCTGCGAGATGAACGTCAGCAAGGGCACCCCGGGCCTGGATTTCCTGATCGGGCAGGACCGCCTCGACCTCGCCATCGAGAACTGGGTGGTCAACCCGCGCTTCTCGCATTTGTTCGACCCGGAAGTCGTGCGCAAGGCCGGGCAGGCGCTGCGCGAGGGGAAGATGATAATCGAGGCGCGCAAGGCCAACGGTCCGGGTTAAGCCGCACGGTGCAGACTGGGGTAAAAGGAACCCCAGTCTGCACCGGGGCAGTCCTCACCCGGCAGGGGTTTCGGGCAAGGACCGCCCGTATGTCGACCCTTGGGACGGCATGGAATCGGGAGCGGGAGCGGGAGCGAGGAATTTTTCGAGCGAGCGGGTGAGGATCAATTGACGCTCGGCCTCGATGCCGGCCTCGAGGCTGCGCAGGACGCGGGCATCGGCAATCAGATGGCGCCATTTCTGTTTGGGGCTCGCGACTTCGCAGGCATCGACGGCCGCGGTGAGCAGGGTGAAGACGGCCGCAAAATCATTGGCGAGGGCGATGAACGCGGGATCGTGCTGCAGGCCGGCGACGCCGGAGGGGAGGGCACCGCAGACCCATGGGCCGGAGCCGCAAGCCGTGCCCCTGCCGCGGTTTGCGGCCTGGACCATCATGGCCATCTGGTCGCTGAGCAGCGAGCAGTGGTCCGAGTCCGACAATTCAAGGATATGACGACGCGCGGCATCGGTGAGGGGCCGGTCCGGCTTCCCGGATCCGGGAAGAACAACACGCCAGTTTCCTCCGTTGACGAACTTCGGAAACGGAGGAAGCGGCGGGGTCGGCATTGGTCACTCCACATGGTCCAGGTTGGCTGGCATTTCGGCATGCTGGTTGGCTCCGGCGGGGCCGGGTCAGTCGTCAAGCGCGTCGGTGGCGTTGAACCGGTCGAGCCAGACGTGCGTACCTGCGGGGCTGGCGGCGCCGATGATCGCCCGGTCGGCGGCGTGCATGGCCTCGATATCGGTCGAAAAACGCGCATAGCCGACAAGGCTGGCATTCCACAACTCCCAGCGACCGAAATGATCGACGACGGTGAAGGTGGTGCGGCCGGAATCGGAGGCGTTGCCGACGACACGCAGCACGGTGTCCAGTTCGGGCGCGACGCGCTGGTATTCGAGCGTCGGATATTCGGGGATCGTGCCATTGTCTGGCGAAGAGAGATGCTCGACCAGCTGCCAGCCGTCATGGCACGGCATGGCAAAGAAGTTGAACGCCCACTCGAGCAGCCTGGCTGGCGTCGTCGGCGGAAAAGGATAACGCAGCGGATCGACCAGCGCCGCGGCAGCGACATCAAAAGCGTCGGGGCCGGTAGAAGGGTCGGCAAGCATGGAGGATCGGTCGGCGGAGGGCGGCTCGGCGACGGGGCCAGTGGCGGGCTCGGCAAGGGGCCGGATCAGGATCTTGCGGATGGCAGCATTCCAGGAAAGCCGCCAGCCGGCAACCAGCACGCCAGGCGCCAGCTGCACACATGGCAGGGTTTGGAGGGCCTCTGGCGGTGCTAGCCCGGAGCCTATTGCCGCCTCGAGCAGCGGGTACGAGATCAGCGCATCCTCGGCATGCATCCTGTCGATGAGTTCGGCAACCCGCTCGCCCGGGGTCGGCTCGAGCGGAGCGGAAGCGGCGATCTCGTCGGGACGATCGTCGCCGAAGATCTCGGCGAGCACGTCGCGAAGGGCGCATCTGGGACTGGATCGTGTATCGGACTGCATGAGGTCCTCGGCGTCGGGAGGTTCGCAAACTAGGCGCGGCAGCGGAGAGCAGCAAATCAAATTCGGCCGGCCGCAGTCGAGATGGCCGGAGGCCATCGAGCGAGCCAGCAGAGAAAAGCGTAGGCGCGCCGCGGTGTGACCACGGCGCGCCTACTTGAAAAGGCAAAAAGCTGTCTAGGCTGCGATGGCAGTTTTTCCGAGCTTCTGGCCGAGCGCGCGCTTGATTGCGAAATCGATGTGATAACGTGGCAGCACAGCGGCGGTCAGCGACTCCATTGACCAGAGCTTGGCCAGTTCGTCCATGCTCCATTTGCCACCCTGCTTAAGGCCCCAGGCGCTCATGATGGTCTCGATCAGCTGCTGCTCGAACCACTCTCGGACAACTTCGCGGATTGCCGACTCTGCTCCGGGCACCTGATCGTACCTCGATTTCCACCGGTTGATCATGTCCGTGAACGCGCGGAAGTCGGCATTGATCAGCAGTTGGCCGGTTTCCGACACATATTTTGCCGCCCTGTCTTCCATGTCGCCCGGGCTGCGTGTGTCATCCTCTATCGACACCCAGGTTGGGATCGGCTCGTAATTGCCCATTACCTCGTCCGCGTCGTCACCATGCTCCTGCGCAAAAAGCGAGTAGATGTCGCCCTGCCGGCCTCCGAACGTGCCGGGCCTGGAGTTGCCGCCCGAGCTTTCGTCCGCCTCGCGTGGCTGGCCACCGCTGTTGCTAACGGGATCGCCCATGCGGTGAACGCCACCTTCGCGCGGACGGTAACGCCCAAAACGGAAAAGCTCCATGATCGTCTTTAGCCGCTCGCGGATCGCAGTGCGATGATCAGTATTCCGCACCGCGCTGCCAACGGCATCCTGGTAGTCAGCAAGTTCCTCCGGCATCCTGGCGCGAAATTCCGCCGCATAAGCGGCCCAGTTGAGCGCCTCGTTCTCATATAGCAGATGAGTTCGCGCGGTGTTCGACGTGATCCTGCCGGAAATATTCGTGTCCGGCTCGACATATATGACCACCCGCTGCGAACCGAATACGATCCCGAAACTCTGCAGGCGCGCAATGCCTGCATTGCCGAAGACCAGCTCATACAGCTCATTCTGGTACAGCGCAGAGACGTGGCCACCCGGCGGAACGTGCCCGCTGTTCACGTCGACATCGGCACGCAAGATCCACCAGTGCGCCTTCGCTTCGTTGTCAATGAGGTCGACGGTGCCCATTGCTACGCTGGACTCTTTCAGCCACGACTCGGTCCCCGTCACGTTGCGCAGAAAATTATGCCTCGTGTCGCTGCGCGGCAGGTCCCATCCCTCGCGGGCCTTTACGTCCACCCCTTCCGGGAAGCGGTAGAAACGCTGGTTCAGGTAGCGCAAGATCCACTTGCGCGGCATCGGCGCCTTGGGCGGAGCGTCGACCGTGGGCTCGCTTTCGTCCTTGCCGAGCAGCACGACCATCGTGCCGTGGTCCTTGATCGGCTCGGGCTTGATGTCATCGCCGATACGGCACCAGTACTCGCCATTGTCGAAGCGAAGCAAACCGTACTGCTCCTCGGCCGCAAAACGCTTGAGGTGGATCATGTAGCCCTGGCCGTCTTTCCAGCTCAGGTAAACCAGCCCATGCGGGTTGGCAGGGGCGGCAGAAATCTTTGCCCCGACGCCATAGTTGCCGGACCGGTGCTGTCGATGGATGGAGGAGGAGAGCTTGTTGATGTAGTGCACCATCTCTTCGCCGGTCATGCCGCAGCCGGTGTCGACGACACACAGCTTGGAAACACTTCCGGCGGTGAGGGTATGCCGGTTCCAGTCGACGTCCCAACGAACCTCGCCCTTGCCATCGGGGTTGTTGGCGATCGCCTCAAGGGCATTGCGGGTCAGTTCCCGCAAAAACTGCAGCGGCGAGCAGTCCTCGTGCAATCGATCGACGAGGAATGCCATGTGGTTGACGGTCATAGGGAGAATATCCGCGCTGGACAGCGCGGACTGCGCAAAAAGGTCAGTCATGTTTACCTCACTTGCGCCGGAGTGGGTTGTTACGACCCCGGCGAGGTTGAGTCCGCTTTCGCGTAGGACAATCGTGCGACGCGTCAGCGGGTGCTGGAATGATTCCAACGCGTGGATGGTGCAGCCCGGCAGAGGATGGAGTCAAGCCGACGGACCGGTCTTCCACAACCTGGATGCCGTTAGGGCAGCCGACGGGCTCGTTGCTGCGTGACTTTCCGGGCGGTTTGGGGGTTTCGGCGGTAGCCGGGCGGCGCTGGAGTGCAAATGTTGTTAGTGTAGATGTGTTGAAGTGCAAAAATCTTCGGGGCGCTTCCGGGATTTATAAGCGACTGAAAACAGCGGGGGTACCGGGTGGCGTTGGCCAGGTACCCGCCGGGGGCGGGTCAGGTCGCGCTATTTAGACCTACTTTTTGCTCCCATTAAATCCTCGACAGCCTTTTGTGGGACCGCCGTGGAGCACGGTGGAAAGTTCACAGGAGCGCGTGCAGCTAATGGCTTATCAGGCAATCGAAACGAAGTTTGTAGGACCGACGAACTATCGCGGCGCGCGAATCCGCGTGCGCTGCCAGGCACGAACGATGTTCGTCCACTGGGAGCATTCGCTCGGAGTGGAGGACAATCACGACAGCGTGGCAAAGGCGCTGGCGGAAAAGCTCGACTGGCGCGGCCGGTGGTTTTCCGGCGGGCTCGCCGACGGCAGCGGCAATGTCTACGTGCGCGCGATGAACGACAATGCGGCGGCATTCGAGATCGGGAGCTGAGCCATGCACAGACCCTCTCATGACGAATTGGCCGCGCTGCGTTCCTACGCGGCCGAGCATGGCCGCAAATGGAAGGAAGCGCTGTCGCTCGACTGGTACAACGCGCGGCTCGGCTTTTGCGCGGACATGCCCAATCGCGGCTCGATCCTGCACGGGCTGCGCAACCATCCAGGTTTCGGGCCGAGCGGCCTGGCCGCGTTCCGGCTCAGCCTGGGACGCGTGCAGATCCCGGCCTACGCGGATCGCTGGATGATGGGAGATCGCTTCGGCGACGTCACCAGGATCATTACCCGCAAGGTCGGGGACTGGAAGGATCTTCCGCGCGGATACAAGCAGGGCGACAACATCGAGATTGCCTACGTCAAGCTCGACAAGAGCGGCAAAACGTTCTGCTTCTTCCTGACCGATTGCGAGGTGGCATGATCAATTCGCTTCACTTCGCAGGCAGCGATTTCATACTCTCTGCCAATGAATCCTGCGATTCCCTACGCGATGCGCTGCTTGATTGCGGCGCATCGGGAGACGCCTCGGAAGCTGTCGCCTACGTGCGGCAGCATTTCGGGGTGAGCGGCGATCGCAAGCAATGCGCGGCGATGCTGCGCGCCTATGGCGCATGGGACGAAACGGGGCTGGCCGATCACGATGCCAATCTCGATCGCCTGGTGTGGCTGACCGGCTGTGCGCTGCGTGAAAGCGGCGAAGCGTATTTCGCCGCTCATTGAGAGGGCGACCATGAAAGATCTTCCGGAAAAGCTGCTGCTCTCGGCCGAGGAGGTGGCGCACATGCTGTCGGTCTCCGTGAAGACGCTGGATGCCTGGCGGGCGACGAACAAGGGGCCGCCATGGATTCGGCTGAGCGGAACCGGCCGGGGAGTCCGCTACCCGCTCGACAAGCTGAAAGCCTGGATCGCAGAGCAGGAAACGAAGTGAAGAGCGCCGCCTGGCGGCGCAATCATCCAGCAGGCAAATGCAGGTGTCGGCGATCGCCGCCACATGCTGATTCGTAGCGAAAAGCGCGTTGCGCAATACGGATCACAATACGACGTCCGGCGCGCAGCAGGTAACTCAACGATTTCAAGTCTTTAGATGGTGGGCGTGACAGGGATTGAACCTGTGACCCCTGCAATGTCAATGCAGTGCTCTCCCGCTGAGCTACACGCCCATCCGAAGCCGCGCATACACCATTTTTGATCCAGCGCGTCAATAGGTCGAAAAGGGAAAGAAAGGCTCGTTTTGTCGCGCCGCCGAGGACGCGCGAGGATCGAGCCGGTAGCGCTTCAGGCGGCCTGCAGCATCTTTTCGACCTCGTTGACGAGGTCGCGCAGGTGGAACGGCTTCGACAGGACCTTGGCGTCCTTCGGGGCCTTGGAATCCGGATTGAGCGCAACGGCGGCGAAACCGGTGATGAACATGACCTTGAGGTCGGGATCGATCTCGGTGGCGCGGCGGGCAAGCTCGATGCCGTCCATCTCGGGCATGACGATATCGGTCAGGAGCAGCGAGAAAGGCTCCTCGCGCAACCGCTCATAGGCGCTGGCGCCATTGTCGAAATCGCTCACCTGATAACCGGCGCGCTCCAGTGCCTTGACGAGGAACCGGCGCATATCGTCATCGTCTTCCGCCAGCAGAATGCGTGCCATCATATCCCGTCCGAATCACCCGCCCCGACATTGGCGCCGGGCAAGCCCGTTAACCATCCTGTATATGAGGAGGTGACGGTAAACATCAAGTGAACGATGGCAGCATTATCCTGACTTTGGCTGAGCTGCGAGGGTGCTGAAATGCTGGACATGCGGCCGGCGAGATGGCACTTTCAAATCATGATGCAGTGCTGTTTCCGGGTTCGCTCAAATTGAAGACGGCAGCCGAGGATTTTTCGGTCGTTCCACCCTTCGAAATCCGATCGGGCGCCGAGCAGCGCGTTCCCTTCCTCTTCAACTCGCCGCACAGTGGCCGCTACTATCCCGACCGCTTCCTGGCCATGGCGCGGCTCGACCGCAACGCCATCCGCCGGTCCGAGGATTGCTATGTCGAGGAACTGTTCGGCGGCGCCGTGGCCCTTGGCGCGCCGATGCTGGCGGCGAATTTCCCGCGCGCCTATCTCGACGTCAACCGCGAACCCTGGGAACTCGACCCGCGCATGTTCGCCGAACCGGTGCCGTCCTTCTGCAACATCCGCTCGGCGCGGGTCGCGGGCGGACTTGGCACCGTGCCGAAGCTGGTGGGCGAGGGGCTCGACATCTATTCCGGCCGTTTGCCGCTGGCCGAGGCCGTGGCGCGGATCGAGACCGTCTACAAGCCCTATCACGAGACGCTGAAGCGGCTTTTGACCAGAACCCATGCGCGGTTCGGCTATGCCGTGCTGATCGACTGCCATTCGATGCCCGCCAGCATCAGGGTCGGCGACAATGGGGTGCGGCCGGACTTCATCATAGGCGACCGGTTCGGCATCTCCGCCACGGCCGCTTTGACCGAGACGGCGATCGGCCTGCTCACCGGCATGGGCTATACCGTCGCCCACAACAAGCCCTATGCCGGCGGCTTCATCACCGAGCATTACGGGCGGCCGGCGCGCCATCTCCACGCGCTGCAGATCGAGGTCAATCGCGGGCTTTACATGAATGAGCGGACGTTCCAGAAATCCGCCGGCTTCGATGCGCTTGCCGACGATCTGGCGCGCTTCTCGGCCGACCTGATGGCGATGCCCGATCACCATTTCATCGACCTGCCGCTCGCCGCAGAATAGGTTTGGCGCCCAGGCGGCACAGGTCAACGCCGCGCCGGTGTCGCGGCGAAAAAAAGACCGCATCGTTTGCACGACACGGTCGAAGTCTAGGGAGGAAACGCCCAAGGAGGGCATGGACAGGAAGACCTGTCCGGGAATAAATCTATTGTGCGCTGCACAAATGTCAACCGACTTCGGGCTTTTTTAATTCACTATGAAGTGGAAATTGCGTTTCGATGACGCTTGCGTGACATTCAGGCAACAGTGCTCGTGGCGCCGGAGGGCTCCCAAGCCCTTGCTCCGGCGCGAAATCACCGGCAATGACGACATGCTGCAACGCGGGAGAATCAGTTGGATATCAGCATCGACTTCATGCGGCGCATCGCCGATGCCGCCGCCGCCGAGACCTTGCCACGCTTCCGCAGCCAAGGAACCGTCGCCAACAAGGAGGCGGGCGGCTTCGACCCGGTCACCGAGGCCGACCGCGAGGCCGAGCGGGTCATCCGGGCGCTGATATCGGCGGAATATCCCGATCACGGCATTTTGGGCGAGGAGCATGGCAGCGAGAACATTTTCAGCAAGCACGTCTGGGTGATCGACCCGATCGATGGCACCCGCGCCTTTATTTCCGGCCTGCCGGTATGGGGAACGCTGGTCGGGTTCACGGTCGACGGTGATGCCGTCGCCGGCCTGATGTCGCAGCCCTTCACCGGCGAGTTGTATTACGCCAACGCCTCCGGCGCCCACTATGAGGGGCCGGGCGGACCGAGAAAGCTTTCGGCGCGCAAGACGACCGAACTCAGCAAAGCGACGCTGTTCACCACCACGCCGGCGCTGTTCAAGGGTGAGGCGCGCACGCGCTACGACCAGTTCGAGAAACAGGTCCAGCTCGCCCGCTACGGCACAGATTGCTACGCCTTCGCCATGGTCGCGGCGGGAAGCGTCGACATCGTCGCCGATCCCGGGCTGAAGCCCTACGACATCGTGGCGCTGATCCCGATCATCGAAAAGGCCGGCGGCGTCGTTACCACCTTCGACGGCGGACCGGCGGAAAAGGGCGGCGACATACTGGCGGCGGCGACGCCGGAACTGCATGCGGCCGCCATGGCGGCATTGCGCGCCTAGGGTCCGCCGATATTCAGGGGCGCGGCAACAAATAGGCAACCGCCACCCGATCCTCCTGACAGGCGGGTGTCAGGATCCTTCCGCTATAGAAGGATTTCACCTGAGGGAGGATCGCACATGGCGACGCAATCAACAGCCAGCCATCCAGACAAGAATCTGGCGGACGGCCGCAGCCATTTCGATTTCTTCCACGGACGCTGGGCGGTCAGCCATCGAAGGCTGCGCACGCGGCTGGTAGGCGACACCAACTGGGACATATTTGGCGGAACATGCGACGTGCGCCCGATCCTCGGCGGTCTCGGCAATGTCGACGACAATGTGATTGAATTGCCCGGCGGGAGCTATCGCGCCGCCACGGTGCGGACTTTCGATCCGGCGACGAAACAGTGGTCGATCTGGTGGATCGACGGCCGCAATCCGCTGACCATCGACGTGCCGATGCGCGGGTCGTTCGAGGATGGTGTCGGCACGTTCCTGTGCGAAGATGTTTTCGAAGGCCGCCCGATCCGGGTGCGCTTCCTCTGGTCGGGGATCACCGAAAAGTCTGCGCGCTGGGAGCAGGCCTTTTCGCCGGATGGCGGCAAGACCTGGGAAACCAACTGGATCATGGAATTCGCCCGCCAGGCCTGATCTCCGAGGGTCAGCGCCTGCAGATTGCTGTCGCTCAGGCGTCGTCGCCGGTGCCCGGGATGAAGGCATCGAAAGCGGCGAGGAACTGCTCGCGATACATGTCAGCCTCCTGCAGGATTTCATGATGCGCGCCGTCGATCATCAGCAGCGAGCCGAGGCGCAGACGCCTTGCATAGGCCTCCACAGCCTTGGTCGACACCACCTGGTCGGCGCCGGCGGCGATCACCAGCATAGGGACCTGGATCGCGGCGACAAAGTCCGGATCGCTGACGGCTTCGGACGCCTCCGCGGCGGCTTTCAGCCAGCGGATCGTCGGCCCGCCAAGCGCCAGTTGCGGATAGGCTTCGTAGATGCCGGTGTTGCGCCGGTAGCGTTCCGGATCCGATGTCACCTTGTTGACGGCGAAGGGGGTGGTCTGCTCCGGCCGCGGTCCCCATGCGGCATAAAGCCGGCCGAGGCCCAGAAGGCAAAACACCGAGCAGACACGGCGAACCGTCGATATCGAGACCGGAAGGTCCGGCAAGGTCAGGAAGGGCGCGATCAGCACCATGCGCCGCACCCGGTTGACCATGGAAGGCGAGGCAAGCAGGGCGACCACCGCTCCGGCTGAATGGGCCAGGATGTAGTAAGGTCCGCGGCAATCGGGCAGCACGATCTCTTCGAAGAACTGCTCCAGGTCGCTGGTGTAGTCGCGAAAACTGCGGACATAGCCGCGCTGGCGGTCGCGGATCAGCCGGTCGGAGCCACCCTGGCCGCGCCAGTCGAGGGTGGCAACGCCAAAGCCTCTGTCGGTAAGGTTGCGGATGGTCTCAAAATATTTCTCGGTGCACTCGTTGCGGCCGGTCAGCACCACTACCGTGCCCTTGATCGGGCGGGTTACGGCGCCAAAGAGGCCATAGCGGATCCGCTTGCGGTCGCGGGTGGTGAAATAACCGCCTGCCGCGTTTACCGGTGACGGATTGCCAGGAAATTCGTGGAAGAGGTCCGTCATTCGGCGTTTCGTTTTTCGTGTCGCTAGCGAGGCGCAGGCCCGGTGATAGACGCCAACGCGGCAAAAGCAAAGGGCTTCCGGTTGGAAGGGGAAGGCAGGAACTTCCGGCACCGAATGAGGCCGGAAGCAGCCTGCGGCGTGCTTCCGGCCTCTGTCGATCCGGGAGGAAGGGACGTTACACCCGGTTCGGCCTCGTCGCGGCACCTCATCCCGATGCCGCCTGTTCTTGATCCTGGCTGCAGACTAGCGCTGCCTGGCTGAACAGGCGCCGAAGCGGCGGTTCATCTGCCGTTCATCGAAGCGCGAATTCGCCATCCGGCAAAATCTTGAAATGCGCTTTTGCGCTCCCCAAATGTCTGATGCGGTCGCCAATGTCGGGGCCGCTGGCCCATCCGGAACGCCGTCACGGGTTTCGCACCGGCCAAACGCAAACCTTGTTGCTCACAGGAGAACACCTCATGCGTCACGTTGATTTTTCCCCGCTTTATCGCTCGACCGTCGGCTTCGACCGTCTTTTCACCATGCTGGATTCGCTTGCCCAGCCCGAGAGCGCGCAGACCTACCCGCCCTACAACATCGAGCGCACCGGCGAGGACGCCTATCGCATCTCGATGGCGGTTGCCGGTTTCTCGGAAGACGAGATCTCGATCGAGGCCCACCGCAATGTGCTGACCGTGAAAGGTGAGCGCAAGGAAGAGGGCAATGGCGAAGGTTCCGAGCTGCTCTATCGCGGTATCGCTTCGAGGGCCTTCGAGCGCCGCTTCCAGCTTGCCGACCATGTCGATGTCGTCGGCGCCACGCTGAAGAACGGTCTGCTCTTCGTCGACCTCAAGCGCAACATCCCCGAGGAGCTGAAGCCGCGCAAGATCGCGATCACCGCGTCCTCGGCCAAGGCCAAGCAGATCGAGGCCAAGACCGCCGCGTAATCGCGGATCTCTCGAACGAACAAGTCCGTCTCCTCCCGAGACGAAAGCGGCGCCGAAAGGCGCCGCTTTTGTTTGTCTTGATGTCTGTGCCATCCCCAACCTGGGATACTGGCCCTTTCGCGGCAAGCCTCGCTGAACGAGGTTTTCGTCCTGCGAATGGATCGAGGGCATGTCTGATTTTTCCCTGGCGCTGACGGGCACAATCGCCATCACCTTCCTGCTGGCCGGCATCGTCAAGGGTGTCACCGGCATGGGCCTGCCGACGCTGGCAATGGGGCTTCTCGGCACTGTCATGCCGCCGGTCACGGCCGCGTCGCTGCTGATCGTCCCGTCCTTCGTCACCAATGTCTGGCAGCTGTTCGCGGGTCCGAGCTTTGCATCGATCCTGCGCCGGCTGTGGCTGATGATGGCCGGCATCCTCGTCGGCACGGTCGCCGGCGCAAGGGTGCTGGCCAGCGACAACGTCAAATGGACGACCGCGGGCCTGGGGGCCGCGCTGGTGCTCTACGCCGCCTACACGCTGCTGGCACGACAGCTCAGCATTCCCATCAAGGCGGAGCGCTGGTCGTCGCCGATCATCGGCTTCCTCACCGGCGTGGTCACCGGCGGCACAGGCGTGTTCGTCGTGCCGGCGGTGCCCTACATCCAGGCGCTGGGGCTGAGCCGCGACGACCTGATCCAGGCGCTCGGTCTTTCCTTCACGGTGTCGACCATTGCGCTGGCGGTTGGCCTCGCCTCCCATGGCGCATTCCAGATCGAGCATATCGCGATGTCGGCGCTGGCCGTCGCACCGGCCTTGCTCGGCATGTGGCTCGGCCAGCTGCTCAGACAGAAGATCAGTCCGGCGACCTTCCGGCGCTGGTTCCTGATCTTCCTGATCCTGCTTGGACTGGAGCTGCTGGCGCGGCCCTTTCTGGCCTAGCCGTTACCGGGCCAGCAAATGGCCAAGGTGGTCGACCTCTTCCGTGGTCGTGGCGAAGCTGGCGACGAAACGGTAGATCGCTTCATTGTCGCCGAGGTGGCCGTCGAAGCCTTGGGGTACGCCCCATTCGTAGAATTTGGCGCTCGCCGCCTGCAGCCTTTCGGCACTGGCGCGGTCGAGGATGGCGAAAACCTCGTTGGCCTGCGGCAGCCAGGCAAGTCGGCCGGCCGGCGCGTCTTCGATCGTCTCGGCCAGCCGCGCGGCCATCGCGTTGGCGTGGCGCGCCATCCTCAGCCAGAGATCGTCGGTGAAATAGGCTTCGAACTGAGCCGAGATGAAGCGTGCCTTCGAGAAGGTCTGTCCGGCTCGCTGGCGCAGCAGGCGCAGATCATGCCCGATGTCGGGGTTCAGGACCACGACCGCGTCGGCCATCCAGCAGCCGTTCTTGGTGCCGCCGAAGGAGATGATGTCGACGCCGCTCTTCCAGGTCATCTCCGCCGGCGAAATGTCGGTCGCAGCAACGGCGTTGGCGAAGCGCGCGCCGTCCATGTGCAGAGGCAGCTTGTGGCGGCGAGCGACCTCAGACACGGCTTTGACATCGTCGACGGTGTAGATCGTGCCGACCTCGGTCGCCTGGGTGATCGTCACCGCCATCGGCTGGCCGGCGGGGGCGAGGTCTTGCGAATAGCGCGTGATGGCCCGGTCGAGAACTTGCGGATTGATGCGCCCCAATGGCCCGGGGACGGGCGACATGCGCGCTCCGCCGGTATAGAAGCCCGCGGCACCGAATTCATCGACGTTCATATGCGCTTCGGAATGGCAGAAGGCGACGCCGCCAATACGATTGCATGCCGCCATGGAGAGCGCGTTGGCCGCCGTGCCGGTGGCGACGAAGAACACTGCGACCTCCCGCTCGAAGACCTCGCTGAAGCGCCGGTAGGCGGCGCGGTCCAGTTCGCCATCGCCATAGGCGGTCGCGATGCCCGCGGCGTGCCGGGAAAGATTGGCCGAGATGTCGGGATGGACGCCCGCCCAGTTGTCGGATGCAAAGAACATTGAGAGGTCCGTATCTGGTTTGAAAAACGGGCGGGACCATGGCTGCTTTGGTGTTTGACGCGCAAGGGCCAAGCGCTGGAAAACCAGTAAAGCCAGCCGAGCCAGGCGGCAGGGGTGGCGAATGAAGGTTACGTTTCTACCCTCCTATGCGCAATTTTCTGTCGTGAAAGGCTCGAGATTTTTGTGAATCGGTCTTGTGCACGCCTGCGATTTCTGTCATAAAAATTTAGGACAGTAGTGCTGTCTTATTTTGTCGCACAAATCAGGCTGGATTGGCGTATCATTTGGGCCTCTCCGGCTGTTGCCGCGAGCGACAGGTAGACGATCCGGCTCTGGCCTGTACGAATACCATATGCGAAGCATGCGGAAAGCCGCTTGCCTCGGCAAGGATTTCGCAAGACGTGCCGCAAGGATGAAGGGGAGGCCATACGCTTCCCGAGGCAAACCAGCGCCCGGAGGGCGCGAATGGAGGACAGGATGATGACGGCAATGACGCCCTCTGCGACGAACGGTCCGGCCGCGCAGACGAAAGCGGCAGCCGTCAAAACTGCGTCCCGATCCAATACTGGCCGAACCAGCACCGGCTTTGCCGCGCAGGGCCTGTACGATCCCCGCAACGAGCACGATGCCTGCGGCGTCGGCTTCATCGTCAACATGAAGGGTGTGAAGTCGCACGGGATCGTCAAGGACGGCCTTGCCGTGCTCGAAAACCTGACGCATCGCGGCGCCGTCGGCGCCGATCCGCTGGTGGGCGACGGCGCCGGCGTTCTGGTGCAGATTCCAGATCGTTTCTTCCGCGAGGAGATGGCCGCCCAGGGCATCGACCTGCCGCCGGCGGGTCAGTACGGCGTCGGACACTGGTTCATGCCGCAGGACGCAGCACTGCGCGCCCATATCGAGGACATCATTGCCGAATCGGCGCAGTCCGAGGGGCTTCCGCTGCTCGGGTTCCGTGACGTGCCGGTCGACAATTCGTCCCTGTCGAAGGCTCCGAACATCGTGGCCTCCGAGCCGTTCCATCGGCAGGTCTTCATCGGCCGCACGGCCGACATTACCGACGACGAGGAGTACGAGGCCAGGCTCTATCTGCTGCGCAAGGTCATATCGGGCCGCATCTACGCCGAGAACGACAACAAGGACATCGGTTCCTATTGCGTGTCGCTGTCGGCGCGCACCATCGTCTACAAGGGCATGTTCCTGGCCTATCAGGTCGGGGCCTACTACAAGGACCTCACCGATCCGCGTTTTGAGACGGCGCTGATCCTCGTCCACCAGCGCTTCTCGACCAACACCTTCCCGTCGTGGAAGCTGGCGCATCCCTACCGTATGGTCGCGCACAATGGCGAGATCAACACCGTGCGCGGCAACAACAACTGGATGGCGGCGCGCCAGGCGTCGGTCGATTCCGAGCTGTTCGGCAACAACATCTCGAAGCTTTGGCCGATCTCCTACGAAGGCCAGTCCGACACCGCATGCTTCGACAATGCGCTCGAATTCCTGTTCCAGGGCGGCTACACGCTCAGCCACGCCATGATGATGCTGATCCCGGAAGCCTGGGCCGGCAACAAGCTGATGGATGCCGATCGCAAGGCCTTCTACGAATACCATGCCGCGCTGATGGAGCCGTGGGACGGGCCGGCGGCGGTCGTCTTCACCGATGGCCGCCAGATCGGCGCCACGCTCGACCGCAACGGCTTGCGTCCGGCGCGCTACATCGTCACCGATGACGACCGCGTCATCATGGCTTCCGAGGCCGGCGTGCTGCCGGTGCCGGAGGAGCGGATCGTCAAGAAGTGGCGGCTGCAGCCCGGCCGCATGCTTTTGATCGACCTGGAAAAGGGCCGCATCATCTCCGACGAGGAGATCAAGTCGGAGATCGCGACCAAGCACCCCTACAAGAGCTGGCTCGCCAACACCCAGCTCATCCTGGAAGATTTGAAGCCGGTCGAGCCGCGCGCGCTGCGCAAGGATGTCAGCCTGCTCGATCGCCAGCAGGCGTTCGGCTACAGCCAGGAAGACACCAAGCTGCTGATGTCGCCGATGGCCACCACCGGCCAGGAAGCGGTCGGCTCGATGGGCACCGACACGCCGATCTCGGCGATGTCGGACAAATCGAAGCTGCTCTACACCTATTTCAAGCAGAACTTCGCCCAGGTCACCAACCCGCCGATCGATCCGATCCGCGAGGAGCTGGTGATGAGCCTGGTGTCCTTCATCGGACCGCGGCCGAACATCTTCGACCTCGTCGGCAACTCGCGCCGCAAGCGGCTGGAAGTGCGCCAGCCGATCCTGACCAATGGCGATCTCGAAAAGATCCGCTCCATCGGCCACACCGAGGACCGTTTCGACACCAAGACGATCGACATCACCTATGCCTCGAACGAGGGCGCGGCCGGTATGCAGGGCGCCATCGACCGGCTCTGCGAGCGCTCGGAAGCGGCAGTCGCCGGCGGCTACAACATCATCATCCTATCCGACCGTCAGGTCGGACCGGACCGCATCGCCATCCCGGCGCTTCTCGCCACGGCCGCGGTTCACCACCACCTGATCCGCAAGGGGCTACGCACTTCGGTCGGCCTCGTCGTGGAATCCGGCGAGCCGCGCGAGGTGCATCATTTCTGCTGCCTCGCCGGCTATGGCGCCGAAGCGATCAATCCCTATCTCGCCTTCGACACGCTGCTCGACATGCACAAGCGCGGCGAACTGCCGGCCGAGGTCGACGCCTATGAAGTCGTCTCCCGCTACATCAAGTCGATCGGCAAGGGCATCCTCAAGGTGATGTCCAAGATGGGCATCTCGACCTATCAGTCCTATTGCGGCGCGCAGATCTTCGACGCCATCGGCCTGAAAACCGATTTCGTGCAGAAGTACTTCACCGGTACCGCGACGCTGATCGAAGGCGTCGGGCTGGACGAGGTCGCGGCCGAGACGCTCAGCCGCCACAGCGACGGTTTCGGCAACGACCCGGTGCTGCGCAACAGCCTCGAGGTCGGTGGCGAATACATGTTCCGCATGCGTGGTGAGGCGCATATGTGGTCGCCCGATGCGGTTGCCACCTTGCAGCATGCCGTGCGCCAGGGTTCGTGGGATACGTTCAAGGACTACTCCGCCCAGATCGACAGCGAGACGGCGCGGGCGCAGACCATTCGCGGTCTGTTCAAGATCAAGCTTGCCGAAGAGACCGGCCGCAAGAAGGTCGCGCTCGAAGACGTCATGCCGGCGGCCGACATCGTCAAGCGCTTCTCGACTGGCGCGATGTCGTTCGGCTCGATCTCTCGTGAGGCGCACACCA
Source organism: Mesorhizobium monacense (assembly GCF_056781675.1). NCBI lineage: Bacteria > Pseudomonadati > Pseudomonadota > Alphaproteobacteria > Hyphomicrobiales > Phyllobacteriaceae > Mesorhizobium > Mesorhizobium monacense. The sequence goes on from NZ_CM165567.1 coordinate 450,277, forward strand.
CGCTGGCGCGTGCCATGAACGCCATCGGCGGCAAGTCGAACACCGGCGAGGGTGGCGAGGAGTCCGACCGTTATCTGCCGCTGCCCGGTGGTGGCAAGAACCCAGAGCGCTCGGCGATCAAGCAGGTCGCTTCCGGCCGCTTCGGTGTTACGGCGGAGTACCTGGTCAACTCCGACATGATGCAGATCAAGGTCGCGCAGGGCGCCAAGCCCGGCGAGGGCGGCCAGCTGCCCGGCCACAAGGTCGACGCTACCATCGCCAAGGTCCGGCACTCGACGCCAGGCGTCGGCCTGATCTCGCCGCCGCCGCATCACGACATCTATTCGATCGAGGATCTGGCGCAGCTGATCTACGATCTGAAGAACGTCAACCCGGCGGCCGATGTCTCGGTCAAGCTGGTGTCGGAGGTCGGTGTCGGCACGGTCGCCGCCGGCGTTGCCAAGGCTCGCGCCGACCACATCACCATCTCGGGCTATGACGGCGGCACCGGCGCGTCGCCGCTGACCTCGCTCAAGCATGCCGGCAGCCCGTGGGAAATGGGCCTGGCTGAAACGCACCAGACGCTGGTGCTGAACGGCTTGCGCTCGCGCGTCGCGCTGCAGGTCGACGGCGGGTTGCGCACCGGCCGCGACGTCATCATCGGCGCGCTGCTCGGCGCCGACGAGTTCGGCTTCTCCACCGCGCCATTGATCGCGGCCGGCTGTATCATGATGCGCAAGTGCCACCTCAACACCTGTCCGGTCGGCGTGGCGACGCAGGACCCGGTGTTGCGCAAGCGCTTCAAGGGCACGCCCGAGCACGTCATCAACTTCTTCTTCTATGTCGCAGAAGAGGTTCGCGGGCTGCTCGCCGAAATGGGCTTCACTCATCTCGACCAGATCATCGGCGATGCCGATCTGCTGGAAAAGCGCGACGTGATCCAGCACTGGAAGGCACGCGGGCTCGATTTCGGCAAGATGTTCTTCAAGCCGGACGCGCCGCATGAGGCCGTGCACTGGACCGAGCGGCAGAAGCATCCGATCGACGACGTGCTCGACCGCAAGCTGATCGAACTGGCGAAGCCGGCGCTGGAAGCCAAGCAGCCGGTGACCATCGAGCTGCCGATCCGCAACGTCGACCGTTCGGCGGGCGCGATGCTCTCCGGAGAGGTTGCCAAGCGCTTCAAGCACAAGGGCCTGCGCGAAGACACGATCTCGGTCAAGCTCACCGGCACCGCCGGCCAGTCCTTCGGCGCCTTCCTGGCGCGCGGCATCTCGTTCGAGCTGGTCGGCGCCGCCAACGACTATGTCGGCAAAGGCTTGTCGGGCGGCCGCATCGTCATCCGTCCGCCGGAAGAGGCCAAGATCGTCGCGGCTGACTCCATCATCGTCGGCAACACCGTGCTCTACGGCGCAACCGAGGGCGAGGCCTATTTCGCCGGCGTCGCCGGCGAGCGGTTTGCCGTGCGCAATTCCGGTGTCGCCGCTGTCGTCGAGGGCGTCGGCGATCACGGCTGCGAGTACATGACCGGCGGCATCGTCGTCGTCATCGGCACGACCGGCCGCAACTTCGCCGCCGGCATGTCGGGCGGCGTCGCCTATGTGCTGGACGAGGTAGGCGACTTCGCCGAACGCTGCAACATGGCGATGGTCGAGTTGGAGCCGGTCCCGGAGGAAGACGATCTGATGGAGAAGCTGCTCCATCATGGCGGCGACCTCGACCACAAGGGCCGCGTCGACGTCTCCGGCGACATGACCAGCCACGACGAGGAGCGGCTCTATCAGCTGATCTCGAACCACGTCCACTTCACGGGTTCGGTACGCGGCCGCGAGATTCTCGACAACTGGACGGCTTTCCGGCCCAAATTCCGGAAAATCATGCCGGTCGAGTATCGCCGCGCACTGATCGAGATGGAGCGCATGCGCATGAGCGTGGCGGCGGAATAGGCTTTGGGCGTTGCCGGGGAGCAGGGCTTCCCGGCCGACACCTCATCAACAATCCTGACCTCGGACTGAAGGTTGCCATGGCTGCCTTATGAGGTTAACGGGTGCGCCAACGAGCGTGCCTTCGGACAGCAGGGACTGGACTATGGGCAAGGTAACAGGCTTTCTCGAGATCGACCGGCAGGTGCACAAGTACCAGCCGGCCTCCGACCGCATCCGGCATTTCCGCGAATTCACGCTGCCGATGTCGGACAAGGAGGTTGAGAAACAGGCCGCGCGCTGCATGGATTGCGGCATTCCGTTCTGCCACGGGCCGACCGGCTGCCCGATCCACAACCAGATCCCGGACTGGAACGACCTCGTCTATAATGGCGACTGGGACAATGCGATCCGCAACCTGCATTCGACCAACAATTTCCCGGAGTTCACCGGCCGCATCTGTCCGGCACCGTGCGAGGAAGCCTGCACGCTGAACCTCGAGGACATTCCGGTCGCCATCAAGACCGTCGAGCAGGCCATCGCCGACAAGGCGTACGAGACCGGCCATATCCGGCCCTATCCGCCGGAGAAGAAGACCGGCAAGCGCGTCGCCGTCATCGGCTCGGGGCCTGCCGGCATGGCGGCCGCACAGCAGCTCGGCCGTGCCGGTCACGACGTCCATGTCTATGAGCGCGAGAGCCGTCCGGGCGGGCTGATGCGCTACGGCATTCCCGACTTCAAGATCGAGAAGCACTATATCGACCGCCGCATCGAGCAGATGCAGGGCGAAGGCGTGACTTTCTATTGCGGCGTCAATGTCGGCGTCGACAAGCCTGTGGCCGACCTGCTCGCCGAGTACGACGCGGTGCTCTATTGCGGCGGTTCGGAAACGCCGCGCGCCGCCAGCATCCCCGGTGACGATCTCGGCGGCGTCTACGACGCGATGCCCTATCTGGTGCAGCAGAACAAGCGCGTCGGCGGCGAGCCGATCCAATCTGTTGCGTGGCCTTCGCATCCGATCATCGCCAGCGGCCAGCATGTCGTCGTCGTCGGCGGCGGCGATACCGCCTCCGACTGCGTCGGCACGGCCTTTCGCCAGGGTGCGGTTCGCGTCACCCAGCTCGACATCCGGCCGCAGCCGCCGGAGAAGGAAGACAAGCTCGCGGTCTGGCCCTATTGGGCGACGAAGATGCGCACTTCGTCGTCCCAGGCCGAGGGTGCGGAGCGCGAATTCCAGGTGGCGACGCTCGAATTCATCGGCGAAGAGGGCCAGTTGACCGGGGTCAGATGCTGTGAGGTCGACGACAAGCGCAAGCCGATCGCCGGCACCGAATTCGTCATCCGCGCCGATCTTGCCTTCATCGCAATCGGCTTTGCCGGGCCGGCCGCGGCAGGCGTGGTGGCGGAACTGGACGGGCAGATGAAGATCACCACCGACAGCCGGCGCTCCAGGAATGTCGAGGCCAATGACCACGACTACAGGACCAGCGTTGACAGGCTCTATGCGGCGGGCGATGTGCGCCGCGGCCAGTCGCTGGTGGTCTGGGCGATCCGCGAGGGCCGCCAGGCAGCGCGTTCGATTGACGAGGCCCTCATGGGATCGAGCGTTCTGCCCCGCTGAGACCGTTTGGAAACTTTACTCCTGCGGCCATCGAAGGCGTTTTCTGCGCTTCCGGTGCTCGCGTACCCAAACGTACGCTCCGCTCCGGTCCTCGAAAACACCTTCATATGACTCGCAGGAGCAAGTTTCGAAACGGTCTCCGAGCTTTGCCGTATATCAAGGTTTGATTGCCGTCGTCTTGTCGGTCACAGCGGCAGCCGTGGCGGGCTGGGTCTTCGGCGGCGAGGAAAAATCGTCGGCGCGGCCGGGCGAGGCATCGGGCGCCTTGCCTTCGATGATAAGTTTTTCGCCGGGCAAATTCGGGTTGCCCTTTGCCGGCGGCGCGGCGCCGAGAAGCTCGGAGCCGCCATCGAGCGCTGGATCGCCAAGCAGCATCGGCGGGGTGCGGTCGACCACGATCGGAGCGGCGGCCGGCGCCGGTGCTTCGACCGGTGCGCCAGCTGGGGCGGAGGCTGTCACCGCGCCTCCCGGCGCGGTGATGCCAAGGATCTTCATCAGCGGCTTTTCAGTATAGAAGGCAAGCTTGCGCTTGCCGGCCTTCGACACGTTGATGCCGTCGTCGGAGCGCAGGCGCACCGGCTGGCCATTGATGTCGGGACCGCTGGTGACGAAGGCGCCGTTCTCGTCGACGAAACCGTCCCAGACATCGACGAATTCGCCGCCATGCTTTTGCGCCGCCGAGTGGTAGATGTCGTTGAAGGCCAGCATGTCGGAGGTCATTTTCGAGACCCGGAACGCGGGCATGCCGACCCAGAGGAACGGCACCTTGGCGGCGGCGATGGCGCTGCCGAGCGCATCGGTCCGGCGTTCATATTCCTTGGTCCAGTTTTCCGATCGCGGCTGCTCGCGCACGTCGCCGACCTTCATCTGCTGGCGGTCGTTGGAGCCGAGCATGACGATCACGGCCGCCGGTTTTTCGGTGTCGATCAGCGATTTGATCTGTTCCGGCCAGTTGTAGAAATCGTCGCGCACGAAACCGGATGAGCCGTTGCTGCGCGCAACGATCCTGACGCCGGGGTTTTCCGCAAAGGCGGTGTCCAGACCTTCGGCGAGACCCGCCGCCATGAAATCGCCGACCACCAGGACGACGCGGGCGTCCGGCGTCTTTTCCACGATCGGCGTCGCCGGTTCGGCTGGGAGGCGGGGCCGCGATTTTTTGGCCTTGGGCTTCGGCCTTGCCTTCTGGATGTCGAGCGGTGGTTCGACCCGCTCGCTGCGGCGCGGAAACAAGAGGTCGCGCAGCGACCAGCCGCGATTTTGCTGTTCCTGCGCCAGGGCCGGCGTGTGAAAGGTGCTGGCTGCAGCGACAGCCAGGACGGCGATCGCCAGAATCAGGATCGGCATGCGGCGAAGGATCACCCGGATACGCGCAACCGAAACCAAGTATTTCCTCCGTTTCTAAGGCAGCTCTACTTTTGCCGGAGCCATTTGAGCACTTCCATGCTTGGATAGCCGTCCTGGGTCAAGCCGGTCTTTGCCTGGAAGGCCAGGATCGCGGCTTTCGATCCGTCTCCGATCTTGCCGTCGAACTTGCCGTCATAGTAGCCATGCTCGGAAAGCCGTTGCTGAAGCTCCTGCCTTTCCTCGAAGGTGAGCTTGGTGAAAGGCCGTTTCCAGTCCTGCACCAGACCGCCATAGCCGGCGATTTCGTCGGCAAGAAGGCCGACGGCGAGCGCGTATTTGTCGGCGTTGTTGTAGGCTTTGATGACCGAGAAATTCTTGATCATCAGGAAGGCCGGTCCGCCACGGCCGTCCGGCACCTTCAGCGTCGCCTTGTCGGAGCCGTTCTTGAACGACTTGCCGTTGGCCCTGGCAACGCCGAGCGCCTGCCATTGCGCCAGCGTCTTGGAGCCGCCGGGAAGTTTGCCGGCCGGCAAGGTGACCTCATAGCCCCAGGTCTTGCCCGCCTGCCAGCCGTTCTTCCTGAGCAGGTTTGCGGCTGTCGCCAAAGCGTCTGGAATCGAATTCCAGATGTCGCGCTTGCCGTTGCCGTCCATGTCGACCGCATAAGCCTGATAGCTGGTCGGGATGAACTGGGTGTGGCCCATCGCACCGGCCCAGGAGCCGCTCAGATGGCTTTCGTCGATATCGCCCCTCTGCAGGATCTTCAGTGCCGCGATCAGCTGGGTGCGGGCGAACTTCGAGCGCCTCGGGTCGGCATAGCCGAGCGTCGCCAGCGAGCGGATGACATTGCGCATGATGTCGTCGCGCTTGAGGATCTCGCCATAATTCGATTCCATCGACCAGATGGCGAGCAAGATGTTGCGGTCGACGCCGAATCTGGCCTCGATCCTGTCCAGCCAAGGCTTCCATTTCCTGGCCATCTGCTGGCCGACGGCGACCGACTGGTCATGGACGCGGTTGTCGAAATAGTCCCAGGCGGGAGCGGTGAATTCGGGCTGGGTACGGGCCTTCTCCAGCACCACGGGGTCGATATCGTTGATGTTCTTGAAGGCCTGGTCGTAAAGCGCCCCGGAAACGCCGCTCTGCACCGCCGTAGCGCGGAAGCTGGCAACCCATTGCCGAAACCCGGCATCGGCGAAGGCGGGCCCAGCGGGCATCAGCAGGGCAAGCGAGAGGCTGGCTGCCGTCACGGCGCTTGCCAGGCGCTTTGCGGTGCTGCGAACGGACATCTTTTCCTCCTTCGTCATATCAGGAAGATCATTCATCGCCGAACCCGGTTAGCATTTAGTTTACCATAGGTGGGGTCGGGAACGAAAAGACGCCTCGATGCTTTACGCACTGCAATGTTAGTCCTGCTATTGTTCAGGTCTCGATTCCGGCGCGAAAATGTCTCAGAACGGGATTGCGGAGCAGGCCCTCAAACGGATAATTGACAGCATGAAGAGAGTTCGCAAGGCAGTCTTCCCGGTCGCCGGCCTCGGCACGCGGTTCCTCCCGGCCACCAAGGCCATCCCGAAGGAAATGCTGACCGTCGTCGACCGGCCGGTCATCCAATATGTGGTCGATGAGGCGCGCGACGCGGGGATCGAGCACTTCATCTTCGTCACCGGCCGCAACAAGGCGGTCATCGAGGACCATTTCGACGTCCAGTTCGAGCTCTACGACACGCTTGCGCAGCGCGGCAAGGACGACCAGCTTGCCCGCCTGCAGCGGCTGCAGCCGGCGCCGGGCCAGACCAGCTTCACCCGCCAGCAGGTGCCGCTCGGCCTTGGCCATGCCGTCTGGTGCGCGCGCGAGCTTGTAGGCGACGAGCCTTTCGCGCTGCTTTTGCCCGACATGATCATGCAATCGGAAAAGAGCTGCATGAAGGACATGGTCGAACTCTACGCCGAGACTGGCAACAACATCATCGCGGTGCAGGAGTGCGATCCGGCCGAGGCGCATAAATACGGCATCGTCGGCCGCGGCGAGGATACGCATCACGGCTTCCGCATCACCGGCATGGTCGAGAAGCCGAAGACGGGCACCGCGCCGTCCAACCTGTTCATCAACGGCCGCTATATCCTGCAGCCGGAAATCTTCGGCATCCTCGAAGGACAGGAACGCGGCGCGGGCAACGAGATCCAGCTCACCGACGGGATGCTGAAGCTGGAAAAGCAGCAACCCTTCTACGGCTACCACTATCAGGGCCGCACCTTCGATTGCGGTTCGCCGGAAGGCTTCGTCGAAGCCAATGTCGCCTTTGCCTTGTGGCGCAACGACATGAACGAGAACATGCGTGGTGTCATCCGCACCTTGCTCGATGAGATGAAGCCGTCCGAGCGGCGCGGCGCCGCCCTCTAAGGGCATGCCGATATCCAGGCGATGCCGGCCTGCGAATGGCGGTTTCCTGCGCTTCCGGTGCTCACGTACTTCAAGTACGCTCCGCTCCGGTTCTCGGAACCCACCACTCCCGGCTCGGCCTGACCTGAACCTCAACACCCTGGATATGTATCGGCCTTCAGCGCTGCACCTTCACGCCGAGGAAGATGCTGTTGGCCGTGTAATCGCGCCCCGGCAAATTGCTCGTCTGTTTTTCGGTTCTGGCGCGGGTGGTGAGACCGACATACCGGTTTAGCCACCATGTCAGTCCGGCCTCGGCGCTCAGAATCAGATCATGCCCATCGGAGCCAGCATAATCGCGCCAGCCTGCGGCAAGAACCGCGTTTCCGGTCAGATTGGCGCGGATTTGCCGCTCGCCCAATAGACTGGCAGCATAAAGGAGGTCGCCGCTCTCGCCGGCGGTCGTCGTGCCCTCGACGGTCGTCAGTGCGAGGAGGCCGATCGTGGTGCCGCGCTCGGGCGACCATTTGAGGCCGGCGTTCAAGGTCGGGCCTGAAATTGGTTGCAGACGGCTGTCGTCGAACGTCTCCGTCAGCCAGCCGGCCGAGAACTCGCCGACAAGTTTCTCTCTCAGGTCGAGTGCGACACCGGCTCGGGCACCAATCCCTTTCGAGGAGCGCTCATAGCCGTTTGTATCGAATTGCTGATCATAGGCTCGGCGACCGACCTGGACTTCGGTGAAGGGCGTGATGGCCGGGGAGATTTCATAGCCAGTGCGCAAGGTCGCCGTATAGAGCGTCGAGTCGCGGTCTTTCTGCGACAGCGAGCCGCCCATCGAGAGCTCGGCGTCGCCATAGATGTCGTGTTCGACCGCACCGGTGAGGCCCAAGCGTAGCTTGCCGACATCCTTCACGAGGGCGAGGCCGCCGTTGACGGTCTGGCGGACCGGCTGTTCGACGGTGCCGACAATGACGACTGGTGAGGAGGCCGATTCCGGCACGGCCTCGTAGCCGAGTGTGGCGATCGCACGCAGTTCGTTGTCAAGATCGACGTTGAGCGTGCCTTCAACGCGGCCTAGCGCGTCGTGAACCTCGTCGCCGGATATGGTGTTGCGAAATATGCCATAGCCGTCGATCGTTGCCGAATTCTCTTGCCAGTCGGAGATGGCGTTGAAGCGTAGCGCCGTTTCCGACAGCAATGCGGGTTTGCCGCCGCTGCTCAAATCGGCGTTCGACGAGGCCGTCAGTCCTTGCTCCAGCGTCGGCCTGATCACGAAGGAGCCGATCTTGATGCCGGTCGCAGCGAACGGGTCGTCCTCGATCTTCCTGTCCAGACCTTCGATGGCCCCGGTGCGCTCGGCGCCGGGGTCCAGCTCCTGACGGTCGGCGCTGTCGATGGTGACGGCACGGGGGTTGGCGCCGTCCTGGTCCTCGTCGGTGGTGCCGGTATCGTCGGTGGCAGCCGTCGTCGCCGTGTCGGCCTGTTGGTTGGCCTTCTTCTTTATCTTGCCCTTTTTGGTCTTGTCCCCGGCGGCGTCGGCGCGCTGTTTCGCGTTCGAGGGCCGGCGCGGCTTGACCGGAGCCGCCTCGTCGCCAAGCGTGTCGTCGGTGGCAGCGGGCTGATCGAAAATGCTGCCGGTCGCGCCTGTCGCGTCGGTGTCGTCAGGCACCGCGCCGGGGCTGGCCGGCTGGTAGGTGTCCGCCGGCGCGTCGTCCGTTGCGGCTGCGTTCGCTTGTGCCTGCTGGTCTTGGGAACTGGCCATGCCCAGCTGTCTGGCCTTGCGCTGCTGGTCGGCCAGGATCGCTGATTCCGAAACCTCGCCGCGCAGCTCGGTTTCCTGGGCGTGGAGCGGTATTGGCCGCAGCAAAGCAAGGACACTGGCCGCCAGCAGCAGAGTGCTGACGGTTGTGTCCCTGAGACCTCGTTTCGTTCCAGGCTGGGCCCGCGACATCGTCACCACTGCTTGCGCGCCACATGCGCGCCATACTTACCGAACCGTAAATGGGGATGGTTAACCAAGGGTTGAGGCGGCTGCTGTCAGGCCGGTCCGTTGGCGTGATTTCCAGGTCCGCGCAAGTTCGAGATGGGACGTCGGCAGCCATTTCTGTTGGACAGGCGGGCGGCAAAGCGCTAATCGCATCAGCCATGCATGCGGGGTCCCCAGAAAAGAAGCAGCCGGACAGGCAGGCTGCGATCGATTCGGCGCTGAGAACGGTGGCAACCGAGCACGCCGGTGTCGCAGCACTTGCCGCGGCGCTCGAAGACGGGCTGGCCGAGCCATTCGCACGGGCCGTCGACATTGTCTCGCAGATCGACGGCCGCGTCATCGTCACCGGCGTCGGCAAGAGCGGCCATATCGGCTCGAAGATCGCCGCGACGCTTGCCTCGACCGGCACGCCTGCCTTCTTCGTGCATCCGGCCGAGGCCAATCATGGCGATCTCGGCATGATTGCCAGGGATGATGCCATCATCGCCATGTCATGGTCGGGCGAGAGCAAGGAACTGATGGGGATCGTCGCCTATTCCAGGCGCTTTTCGATCCCGCTGATCGCGGTAACATCCGGCGCGACGTCGGCGCTGGCGCGCGCGGCTGACGTCGTACTGCTTTTGCCGCCGGCACCTGAAGCATGCCCGCATGGGCTTGCGCCGACGACATCGACCCTGCTTCAACTGGTGATGGGCGATGCGCTGGCCATCGCGCTGCTCGAGGCGCGCGGCTTCACGCCGGATCATTTCCGCACCTTCCATCCCGGTGGCCAGCTCGGCGCCAACCTGACGCAGATCCGTGAGATCATGCATGTCGGCGACAGGCTGCCGTTGGTGCCGACGGGGACCGGAATGCAGGACGCGATCCTCGAATTGTCGCGCAAGGGGTTTGGCTGCGTGGCGATAACAGCAGGGGACGGCGCGCTGATAGGCATCATCACCGACGGCGACATCCGCCGCCATATCGCCAACGATCTGTTGTCGATGAGCGTCGATCAGGTGATGACCAGGAAGCCGAAAACGGCGAGCCCGGACACGCTGGTGGCGACGGCGCTGCAGACCATCAACACCTCGGCCATCACCAGCCTGATGGTGGTCGAGGACGGACGCCCGGTCGGCCTCGTCCACCTGCATGACCTGCTGCGCATCGGAGCAGCCTGAAGGAACTCAGACAGCTTCGACTGTCAGTTCCAGATCGGTATCGGCGGCGCCCGTCACGCGCACCTGCGTGCCGGCCGGCATGTCCGGACCGGAAACGCGCCACAGCGTGTCGCCGAGTTTGATGCGGCCGCGGCCGTCCTTGATCGGCTCGGCAAGTGTCGCCATCTTGCCGACCATCTGGGCGCCACGGCGGTTGAGCAGCGGCTGGTCGGTTGGATCATTGCGACCGCCCACCAGCTTCTTGCCGACATAGGCGGAAACCAGCGACAGAGCGAGGAAGGCGAGCACCTGGATCTGCCAGGTCCAGAAGCTTGCATCCCAGATCAGCAGCGACACGGCGCCGATGATGAGCGCGGCGATGCCGATCCACAGCATGAAAATGCCGGGCGCGATAACTTCCATCACCAGCAGGACGAAGCCGAGAACCATCCAGTTCCACGGCCCAAGTTCGGAAATGATGCGGTCGAGCATGCGAATGTGCTCCTACGATCTCAATTCTCGCTAGGACGAACGACCGGAGGGCGTGCCGCCTGCCTTTGCGCGCCGGTCGTGCCTTCGCTGCGAAAGACTTCCTTGGCGATCTCGCCGATGCCGCCAAGCGTGCCGATCAGCGATGAGGCTTCCAGCGGCATCAGCACAACCTTGCTGTTGGTGGCCGATCCGATCCTGGTCAACGCTTCGGTGTATTTCTGGGCGACGAAGTAATTGAGCGCCTGAACATCGCCCTTGGCGATAGCCTCTGAGACGACCTGCGTGGCGCGCGCCTCGGCCTCGGCCGACCGTTCGCGTGCCTCGGCATCGCGGAAGGCGGCTTCCTTGCGGCCTTCGGCCTCGAGGATCTGCGACTGTTTGAGACCTTCGGCGGCGAGGATCTGCGCGCGCTTGTTGCGTTCTGCCGTCATCTGCCGACCCATCGATTCGATCAGGTTGGCCGGCGGGTTGATGTCCTTGATCTCGACGCGGGTGATCTTGATGCCCCACGGGTGTGCCGCCTCGTCGACGACGCGCAGCAGGCGTTCGTTGATCGCGTCGCGGTTCGACAGCAATTCGTCGAGGTCCATCGAACCCATGACGGTACGGATGTTGGTCATCGTCAGGTTGAGGATGGCGTTCTGCAGGCCGGAGACCTGGTAGGCGGCCTGCGCCGCGTTGAGGATCTGGAAAAAGGCGATGCCGTCGACGCCGACGATGGCGTTGTCGCGGGTGATGATCTCCTGGCTCGGAACGTCGAGCACCTGCTCCATCATGTTCATCTTGGCGCCGATACGGTCGATGAAGGGGATAATGAAATTGAGGCCTGGGCTCAGTGTCTTAGTGTAGCGGCCGAAGCGCTCGACCGTATAATTGTAGCCTTGCGGGATTGTCCTGATGCCTTTGACAAGAAGCACCAATACCAGAAAGGCAAGCGCACCAATCGCGATATCGAAACCGCTGAAGCCCATTTCGTTTCTCCCTCAATAGGCACCGACTTCACGGAATCACTTAAGTGTGTTTCCGCGACGTTACAATCAGGTGATCACGAATATTGGTTAGCGAAGGCTTTTGCGCACCGGTTTCGTGCCGCCGAAGCCCGTCAGACCCAGCCGGCCAGTTCGCGCCGCACTATCGCCTCGATCACCGCCATGCCTTCGGTGCTGTCGTTGAGGCAGGCGATGTGGGCGAATTTCTCTCCGCCGGCGTGATGGAAGGTTTCGGCGGCCTCGCGGCCGATCTCGTCCAGCGTCTCGATACAATCGACGGAAAAGCCCGGATTGACGATGGCGATCGACTTCACGCCGTCATGCCCGAGTTTCTCCACCGTCTTGTCGGTATAGGGCTGCAGCCATTCTTGCGCGCCGAACCGCGACTGGAAGGTGGTGATCAGTCTTTCGTCGCTCCAGCCGAGCTTTTCGCGCAGCAGCCGCGTCGTCTCCAGGCAATGGGCCTGATAGGGATCTCCCTTGTCGGAATAGGGTTTTGGAATACCGTGATAGGAGGTGATGACCACCTCCGGTTCGAAGTCGAGGCCTGCAAGGTACCGCTCGATCGAACGGGCGAGCGCCTCGATGTAGACGGGCTCGGCATAGTAGGGCGGCACGCTGCGGATCGCCGGTGCCGCCCGCATCTTCATCAGCGCGCGAAACAGCTGGTCGTTGGCGGTCGCCGTCGTCGTTGCAGAATATTGCGGATAGAGCGGGAAGGACAGGATGCGGTCGCAGCCTTGCTCGACCAGTCTTTGGGCGACGCTCGCGGTCGAGGGATTGCCGTAGCGCATCGCCCAGTCGACGACGATTTCGGGCAGGTCACCGAGCGTCTGGCCAAGCTTCTCGCCCTGGGCGCGGGTGTAGGTGCGCAGCGGCAACTCATTGCGCTCCCGGTTCCAGATCCTGGCGTAGTTGGCGCCGGACTTCTTCGGCCTGGTGGTCAGTACCAGACCATAGAGGATCGGGTACCAGATCGCCTTGTTGAGTTCGATCACCCGCGGATCGGAGAGGAATTCCCTGAGATAACGCCACATCGGCTTGAAGTCGGTGCCGTCGGGCGTGCCGAGATTGATCAGCATGACGCCGATTTTGCCCGCCGGCACATGACCCGCCGGCGGCGGGCCAGGCGCCTTCACGGCTTTCGGATCGGCGGGGCTGGAAAGCGTCATAAAGGTCTCCGGACACTGCGCCAGACCTGCGGTGTCGCGGCGAAACTAACGATGTCGCGCCGGTTTTCAATGCTGCGTCTGGCCGCACCTTACCCCGAAAGCAGAACACCCGCCTGGTTTCCCAGACGGGTGTTGTGCGTTTCTGCGAAAGGACTACTTCGCCGCGGGCGGAATGGTCAGGGTCGCGCCGAGCGGCAGACGGCGCGGCTCGTAGCCCTTGTTGGCTTCGGAAATCGCCTTCCACTTGGTGCCGTCGCCATAGGCTTTCTTGGCCAGGTCCCAATAGGTGTCGCCGGCGACGATGACATGGCCGGCTTCGGCTGGCGCGGCCGGGGCAGCCTCTGCCGGCTTGGCGGGTTCCGCGGCCGGGGCCTGTGTCGCAGGCGCCGCCTCGGCGGGTCTGGCCGGTTCGGCCGCGGGAGCCGCCGCAACGGTCGCGGCGATCTCGGTGATGCGGCCGTCGAGCTTCGGCGTATAGGGCCGGTGCGCGCCAAGATAGTCGGCGACCACCTGCTCCAGGCCCGGACCGTAATCATAGGCATTCTGGGCCTTTTCGGCGAAGACCTTGTAGCCGTCGCCGCCCTGGCGGACATAGTTGTTGGTGGCGACCAGATAGTCCTTGTCCGGATTGAGCGGCGTCCAGGCGCCGCCTTCCATGACTTCGACCGACTTGACGCGTCCGGCATTGGGCGCGACCGACTTGTCGAAGGAATATTTCAGGCCGGCGACCTGCGGGAAGCGCCCGGCCCCGTCCTCGATCTGGCTGAGGCCGCTTTCCAGCCCGGCCACGAGATCCTTGCCCGAAATCTTGAATGTCGCCAGCGTGTTCTGGAACGGCAGCACGGTCAGCACTTCGCCCATGGTCACGGTGCCTTGGTCGATCGAGGCGCGCAGGCCGCCGCCATTCGAGATGACGATCTCGACGCCCTGGCCCTTGACGCGGTCAAGGATGGCATCGGAGACGAGATTGCCCATCTCGCATTCGCGGGCGCGGCAATTCTCGCGGCTGCCGTCGATCGGCTTGGTGGTCTCGGCCACCTCCTTGTTCTTCAACTCCTCGATCGGCGCACCGAGTTCCTTGATGCGGGCAAGCACGGCGGGATCGGGCGTGATCGACTTGTCGAGAAAGATCGGATCGCCGCTGGCTTCCTTGACGACGCCATTGTCGTCGAACACGACCTTGAACTCGCCGAGATATTTCGAATAGGACGCCGCCTGCACCACCGGCACCTTGTAGCCATCCGGATTGTCGACCATCGTCGGATAGGGGCCTGCCGCCTTCGGATCGGTGTTCGACAAAAGCGTATGGCTGTGGCCGCCGACCACCACGTCGATGCCGGGGATCTTGGCGATCACGTCGCGCTCGCGGTTGTAGCCGATATGGGTCACCGCGATGATCTTGTTGACGCCTTCGCCCTTCAGTTTCTCGACCTCTGATGTGATCGACTTGACGTCGTCCTCAATGGTGATGTTGGGGCCGGGGGAAGCGAGTTCCGGCGTGTCGTTGGTGACGGCGCCGATGATGCCGATCTTCTGGCCGCCGACTTCGACCACGATCGAAGGCTTGACGCGGTCGCCGAGTTTGGATTGGGCGTTGGCCTTCACATTGGCGCCCAGCACGGGAAACTTGATCATGTCGAGGAACGGCGCAAGTGCGGTCTCGCCATCGTCGAATTCGTGATTGCCGAGCTCCATGGCGTCGAATTTCATCTCGTTGAGGAACTCGCCTTCGACCTTGCCCTTGTAGGTCGTGTAGAACAGCGAACCCTGGAAATTGTCGCCGGCGCTGAGCAGCAGCACGTTCTGGCCTTCCAGCTTCTTGCGCTCCTGCGCGATTGCGGTAATCAGGCGGCCGGCGCCACCGATGCATTCGCCCTTGGTCTCCTCTTCGGCCGAACAGGTCGACTCGTATTTGTTGTTGCCCTCGATGCGGCTGTGCCAGTCGTTGATATGCAGGATGTTCAGTGTGTAGTCGGCAAAGGATGCGCCGGCCGACAGGCCAAGCGTGGATGCCGAAAGGGCGGCAATGGCGGCAAACTTCTTCATATTCGTCTCCCGGATGGACCTGACCAGAGGCATTTAACGCCCTTGCTTGACTGGGGCATAACAGCCAGCTTTTGCGTCATGTTCACATCGCGTTTTCATCGATGCAAGCGGAAATCAGGACGATGTTTGCCGGCATAAGAAAGACGGCGGCTCGCGCCGCCGTCTTTTGGATGGGATCGATGTCGCACTGGGCTTTTTCAGCCGCATTTCCTACGACGCCAAGTGAATTCACCTGGCTGGAAAATGCTTTAGGCCCGGCGCGTCAGCACGAAATTCTGCCCGGCCGCGCTGGTGCAGTTGAGCTGGCTGGTGGAGACCATCAGGCAGTTGAAGCTGACCGGCGTCTGGCGGATCAGCGAGGTGCCGTGGATCTCGACCGATGTGGCACCGGTCATGGTGTAGCTGCCCTCGGCGAGCTTCTGGCCGGTATCGGTCGCGACGGTGGCGAAGCTGCCGGCCGCGAAGGTCGACAGACCGGTGCCCTTGGCATCGATCCAGGAACCTTCGACGCCTTTCGATCCAGACGCCATCGGCGGCGCCTCGGGGCCGCCCGTCATGCAGCCGGCAAGCATGGTCGCCAGGGCGCCAGCCATGCCCATAGAAAGAACTTTGCGCGCAATCGTCATTTCTAAAAACCCTCTCCTCACCCATCGGCCCGAAAATCGGTTCGATTTTCGGAAAGCACGATGCGAACACCAAAGTGCTAGAGCGTACTTTGTGCGTCCAAGTGGACGCACGTCGCTCTAGGCCGCATCCTTCAATCGCCCGATTTCCGGGCGATTGCAAGGCAGTCGGACATGCTGGTGGAAGCGCTATCGCACCAGGATGTTGCGGAATTGCCACGGGTCGTTCTGGTCGAGATCCTCGGGGAAAAGGCCCGGGCGGTTATCGAGCGGCGTCCAGTCGGTGTAATAGCCCTTGACCGGCCCGAGATAGGGTGACTGCACTTCCAGGCAGCGCTTGTAGTCCATCTCGTCGGCCTCGACGATGCCGGCCTCGGGATTCTCCAGCGCCCAGACCATGCCGGCGAGCACCGCAGACGTGACCTGCATGCCGGTGGCGTTCTGATAGGGCGCCAGCTTGCGCGCCTCGGCCAGCGACAACTGCGAGCCATACCAATAAGCGTTCTTGTCGTGGCCGTAGAGCAACACGCCAAGCTCGTCGACGCCGTCGACCAGTTCGTTCTCGTCAAGCACGTGATGCACGGGCTGCGACTTGCCGGCGGCGCCGAACATCTCGTGCAGCGACAGCACGGCGTCATTGCAGGGATGATAGGCATAGTGGCAGGTCGGGCGGTACTGGACCTTGCCCTTCTTGCCGCGCACGGTGAAGAAATCGGCGATCGAGATCGCCTCGTTGTGCGTTACCAGGAACCCGTATTGCGGGCCGGGCGTCGGGCACCATGAGCGCACGCGCGTATTGGCGCCGGGCTGCTCCAGATAGATCGCGGCCTTGGAGCCGTGCTTGTGCTTCTTGCCGTTCTTCGGCATCCATTTCTCATGCGTGCCCCAGCCGAGCTCGGCCGGCTGCAAGCCTTCCGAGATGAAGCCCTCGACCGACCAGGTGTTCCAGAACACGTTCATCGGCTTCGGCTTCTTGGTGCGCTGGGTGTCGCGCTCGGCGACGTGGATGCCCTTGACCCCGGCCTTCTTCATCAGCCTGGCCCAGCCTTCGCGGTCGTCCTGCGCCGGCTCGGAAAATTCGAGGCCGAGATCGGTGGCGAGGTTCAGCAATGCCTGCTTGACGAACCAGGAGACCATACCGGGATTGGCGCCGCAGGTCGAAATCGCCGTCGCACCGCCTGGCTTCTCGTGCTTTTCCTTGATCATCGCTTCGCGCAGCGCGTAGTTGGTGCGGCTGGCATTGTCGGCCTTGGCATCGAAATAGAAACCGAGCCACGGTTCCACGACCGTGTCGATGTAGAGCACGCCGAGCTTGCGGCAGAGCCGCATCAGGTCCACCGAGCCGGTGTCGACCGACAGGTTGACGCAAAAACCCTGGCCGCCGCCATTGGTCAGAAGCGGCGTCAAAAGCTTCTTGTAGTTCTTCTCGGTCACCGCCTCCTGGACGAAAGCGATGCCGCGTTCGTCGAGCAGCTTGCGGTCGGTGTCGCGCGGGTCGATGACCGTCATGCGCGACTTGTCGAACTTGAAATGGCGTTCGATCAGCGGCAGCGTTCCCCGTCCGATCGAGCCGAAGCCGACCATCACGACCGGGCCGGTGATCTCACCGTAAACGGGCCAGTTTTCATTCGCCATTTTATCGAACACTCCTTCAAAACATAGACAAAGCCGGGGCAAAATACGAGCAAAGCCCGGCATTTGCGCCGGACGGCCAAGCGCTACACCACAGATCATTGTCATAAACCAGTGAAAAGCGCCAACCGCCGGCCAGGCCGGCTTGGCAGCGTGGTTAAGCCGTGTTGGCCATGTCGTCGAGGAAGGCGACCAGCCGGTCGCGGTCGGCCGTTAGTCCCTTGTAGTCGAGCTGGGCCTGGTCAAGCTCCTGAAGCTGCGCGGCAAAGGACACGGCCAACGCCTGCCTGTCAGGGTGGCTGGCCAGCACCTTGAGCGGATCGAGATGGATGCGGATGGTGAACAACACATCGCGCGAGACCGGCAGCTTCCTGAGCGTCTGCCGCTCGACGCGGATGAAGGCGTGGGCGTTGACGTCGCCGTCAGGGAAGCGCGTGGGGCGGTTGGTGGCGCGGTCGATGCGCTCGGTATTGGAGAGCGGATGATAGAGCGCGTCGCCGGCCTGGATCGACCAATTGTAGCGTTCGACCGCCTGGCCCTGCAGGCCGTCGAACATACGGTTGATGAGATCGGCCGGTCGCGTGCCCGGTCCGAAACCCGGCACCGGCGCATGGATCTGTTGCAGCGGCTTGCCGAATTTTTCGCAGAGCGACCATGACGAAGGAAAACAGAGTGAGCCGGCGACCAGGCGCCAGCCGCTTTCGTCGCGCCGCATCAGAATCAAGTCTTCCTGCACCAGCAGCGACGCTGCGAACAGCGGGGCGTCAACAAAGTCCCCAGCCGGGCCTGCGCCGTCAATCTTGCCTTTGGCGCCGATCACCTTGATGCGCGCGCTCGAGCGCCGATAGATGTCAGGATGCTTCGCCAGCAGATGCTCGCCGAGCAGGTCGAGCACTTCGCGCTGCGCGTCGTGCGTGCCGTCTTCCTCGACAAAAACCTTCTCGGGAATCTCCGCATAGAGCCTGCGCTTCTCGGCGAGATGCGGCAGCAGGTGCTCGTCAACCTCTATCCACCTGTGCGGGTCGAGCGGCTTCAGCCCGATGGTGAAGAGTTTCGACGAGCCGTCATAGGGCGTATGGGTGGGCTGGTAAGAGTTCATGCTTCCTTGAATCCAGCCTGCCATCAGCCAAGCCGCGCCGGGATCAATCCGCGCAGCGAATTGCCGACATAGATCGCCCTGGCCGATTTCAGATCGTCAAAACTGTAGATCGCTTCGCTGGCGCGGCCTTCGTCCAGCAGCTCGCCGCGCAATACGCCAGGCAAAAGGCCGCAGTCGAGGCGGGGCGTCACCAGTTGGCCGTCGCCGAAGTCGGCGAAGAGATTGGTGATCGTGCCCTCGCAGAGTTCACCGCGCTCGTTGGCTAAAAGCACCTCGTCGGCCTGGGTGACGAGATATTCGGCACGCGCCCGGATGTAGGTCTGTCGGCGAGTGGTCTTGTGGCGCAACAGCGTATCGCTGGAATCGAGCCGCATCCGCGCCAATTGCAGCCTCCAGACCTTGTCGGCCGCCAGCGGTTCGTAAGGCTGCACCGAGGCCGTCGCCTCGCCATTGCGCGCCAGCACAAGGCGCGTGCGCAGCGCAACCGTTTGCCGGCCAACTGTGTTCATGAGCACTTCGCCCACCCGTTGCGGATCGCAAGCGAAGCCCAGCTCCGCCGCCGAGCCATAGAGCCGCGCGAGATGGCGATCGAAGCGCAGGAAGCCTGAGCTGGGTTCCCAGCGCATGGTCTCGATCAGCTCGAAACCGGTGGCGTTCCCGTCGCGAAGCGTGCTTTCAGCAGACACTCCCGATACTCCTCCTCAGCTGTGGAATCGAAGACGACGCCACCGCCGACATTGTAGACGGCCTCGCCGCTGGAAAAGAGCGAGATGGTGCGGATCGCCACGGAAAAGCGCATCGTGCCGCCGGGCGCGATCCAGCCGATGGCGCCGCAATAGACGTCGCGCGGCACGCCTTCCAATTCGCGCAGTATCTCCATGGCGCGTATTTTTGGCGCGCCGGTGATCGAGCCGCAGGGGAAGAGGGCGGAGAAGATCTGGCGGATGCCGACCTCCGGCAGCAGCCGTGCGCGCACACGGCTCACCATCTGGTGCACCGTCGGATAGGTCTCGATGCGGAACAGTTCGGGCACCTCCAGCGTGCCGACCTCGCTGATCAGCGAGATGTCGTTGCGCAGCAGGTCGACGATCATCCGGTTCTCGGCCTGGTTCTTCTCGTCGTTGCGCAGGAACGCCTTCAGCTTGGTGTCCTCGGCCTTGGTCGCGCCGCGCGGCGCCGTGCCCTTCATCGGATGCGTCTCGATCATGCCGCCGGCGTCGATCTCGAAGAACAGTTCGGGCGAGCGCGACAGCACGATCGGATCGCCGAGCGCAACCAGCGCGCCATATTTTACCGGCTGGCGCTCGGTCAGCGCATCGAAGGCGGCGAGCGGATCGCCCGACCATTGCGCGTTGACCGGAAAGGTCAGGTTGCCCTGATAGCAGTCGCCCTTGCGGATGTGATCGTGCAGCCGCGCGAAGCGCCTTGCGTAATCTTCGGCGGACCAGGCGGCCCTGGCGTCGAAGATCGGACCGTTGGTGGCCGGCGCACGATTCTGGGGCAGGGCCTGCTCGATCGGAGCATCGAAGACGCCGAGGCAGACCAGCGGCGCGCGCCGGCCCTCAGGGAGCAGCGGCACCAGTTTCGGCTCGAGCAGGTAACCCGCTTCGTAGGAAAAATGGCCGGCCAGCCATTTGCCCGCGTCGCTTGCCGCCTGCGCGGCTTCCAGCGCCGGCAGGAAATCCTGCGCCTTATGCGCTTTGATGATTTCGGCCGGATGGTCGAAGACGAGCTGACGCGCGCTCTCATCATTGCGGAAGATGGCGGAGGGCAGGGACATTGCGACTCGGGATGCTGCGGTCTGTGACGCCAGCGATCGCTCTATATGGGGGCTCGCGCGCGTGCAATCGAGAGAGCGGCGTCCAAGGACGCAAAGGTGGCACGGCTACAAAACAATGGTGGCACCGAGGCGCGCCGCCATTGTGTCTACAGCCCGCAGCTGAATATGGTCAGGTGTTGTTGGCGGTTCCCGCGGTCGGGAAGCGGCGGGCGAATTCCTTTTCGTCGCCGGCGGCCAAAAGCTTCGCCTGGTCGATCCACTGCTCACGCGCGATACGCCCGTCGAAATTCAGCACGTCTTCGATCCGCTTGACGTCGGCGGCCGTCCAGGCGGCGATCTCGGCGTAGGTGGTGACCCCCAGGCCCTTGAGCAGCTTTTCGTTGACAGGGCCGATGCCGATCAAGCGGCGCAGATTGTCGGCCTTGCCGGCTGCCGCCTTGGCCGACGCCGGTGCTTCTTTCTTCGTCGCGGCTGGCTTGGACGCAGCAGGCTTTGGTGCAGCAGCCTTGGGGGCGGCGGCTTTCGCTGCCGGCTTTGGCGCGGCTGCCGACTTGGCAGCGGCGGGCTTCTTGGCCGCGGCGGCAGGCTTGGCAGCGGCAGGCTTGGCAGCGGGCTTGGCGGCAGCGGGCTTGGCGGCGGCGGGTTTGGCCGGAGCAGACTTTGCCGTCGCGGGCGTCGACATCAGCGCTGCCGGCGCCTGGGCGGAGGCCTTCGCAGCGCCGGATGCGGCGGGCGCTTCGCCCAGCCGGCGCTCGAGATCGGCGCGGGCACGTCCACATGCATCCAGTTCGCCGCTCAGCCGGTCGGCATCGGCACGCAGCTTGTCACGCTCACTGCGCGTGCGATCCAGATCGCCGCGCAAACTGTCGAGCTCGCCGCGCAGGCGACCCCAGAGGAACCAGCCAACCAACACACCTACAACGAACGCCAGGAGCATGTAGAAAAAAGTGCCCATTGTCTCTCTCCACTCCGATCCGTCTGCCGTGGCCGGAGTGATGACCTTGGCGCAAGGACCATTCAAAGGTGGTTCCGCGGTTGACGGAACTGCCGGCTTCAATCGAGCTGTCGGCGATCGGGTTTTGCGCGCCCATGGCCAACGGCCGCCATCGCATTCGCCAAGGCGCCACGACCGGCCGAGAGTGTTCCTGGCCTGAGCAGTGTGTCCGGCTGAGCTTGAGGCGGGACGCTATCATACGGCCTGCGGAAAGCTAACGGAAAAATCCCACGGAGAGTTATTCAAGAACAGATATTTAGGACAAGAATAGAACGGTCCCAACATGCGCTTCGGCTAATCTATTTTGACCAAGCCGAGCGTCGAGACAGCCTGTCATTTGTCCAGCGCTTCCAGTTCGTCGATCAGGCCGCCGATCACGCTGAGCCCGATTTGCCAGAAGGCGGGATCGGTGGCGTCGAGGCCGAAGGGCGCGAGAAGCTCGGAATGATGCTTGGTGCCGCCGGCGCGCAGCATCTCGAAATACTTCTCCTGAAAGCCGCGCTCGGCATTCTGGTAGACCGCATAGAGCGAGTTCACCAGGCAATCGCCGAAGGCATAGGCATAGACGTAGAAGGGCGAATGGATGAAGTGCGGGATGTAGGTCCAGAACACTTCGTAGCCGTCGCGCAGCTTGATCGCCGGCCCGAGGCTTTCCGCCTGCACCTCCAGCCAGAACTGGCCGAGCCGGTCGGAGGTCAACTCGCCGTTCTTGCGCTCGGCATGCACCTTGCGCTCGAATTCATAGAACGCGATCTGGCGCACCACGGTGTTGATCATGTCCTCGACCTTCTGGGCGAGCATGGCCTTGCGCTCGCGCCTGTCGGTGGTCTGGTCGAGCAGCGAACGGAAGGTCAGCATCTCGCCGAAGACGGATGCCGTCTCGGCCAGCGTCAGCGGCGTCGAGGCCATCAGCGCGCCCTGGCCACCGGCCAGCACCTGGTGGACGCCGTGGCCAAGCTCATGCGCCAGCGTCATCACATCGCGCGGCTTGCCCATGTAGTTGAGCAGCACATAGGGATGCGCCGACGGCACGGTCGGATGGGCGAAGGCGCCGGGCGACTTGCCTGGCCTGACCGGCGCGTCGATCCAGTTGCGGTCGAAGAAGGTTCGGGCGATTTCCGCCATATCGGGCGAAAAGCGCTGATAGGCCGACAGCACCGTGTCCCTGGCGTCGTCCCAGCGGATGACCGCCTGGGGGGTCTCGGGCAAGGGCGCGTTGCGGTCCCAGTGGTTCATCACCTCCATGCCCAGCCAGCGCGCTTTCATCGCGTAGTAGCGGTGCGACAGGCGCGGATAGGCTTCGCGTACGGCCAGGGCCAGCGCGTCGACCACGCTGCGCTCGACGCGGTTGGCGAGATGGCGTGAATCGGCAATGTCCTCGAAGCCTCGCCAGCGGTCGGAGATTTCCTTGTCCTTGGCCAGTGTGTTGGTGATCAACGTGAAGGTACGCAAATTCTTGCGGAAGGTGGCGGCCAGCGCTTCGGAAGCCTGGCGCCGCACCTCGCCGTCGGCGTCCTGCAGGCGGTTCAGCGCGGGCTCCAGCGCCAGTTCCTCGCCGTCGACGTCAAAGCGCAGATCCGTCATCGTCTCGTCGAACAGCCGGTTCCAGGCGCCGCGCCCGGTGATCGACTTTTCATGGAAGAGCTGCTCGACCCGGTCTTCGAGTTGGAAGGGCTTGTCCTTGCGCAGGTCGAGCACCCAGGGCCGGTAATGGGCGAAGCCAGCGTCGGCTGCGAGTGCGCTCTCGATTATCGCGTCGTCGATCAGGTTCAGCTCGAGCGCGAAGAACAGAAGATGCGCGCTGGCGTCGGTCATCTTCTCCTGGATGTCGCCATAGAGCTTGGCGCGCTGCGGATCGGCCGTGTTGCCGGCATAGACCAGCCCGGCATAGGAGACGATGCGGCCGATCAGTTCCTCCAGTCCCTCATAGGCGCGCAGCGCTTCGCCCAGCTTGCCTGCGCTGCCGCGCCCGGCCTCGGCGGCCAGCGTGCCCTTCCAGCGGCTCTCGAAGGCGGTGGCATCGCTTGCCGCCCTGGCGATGTCGCGCGTCAGCTCGGGAGCCTCCATGCCGGAGTAGAGATCGGCGAGGTTCCATTCCGGCAGATCGCCCAACTCGGACGCGCCGTGACCGATTGCTGGCGCCGCGAGCCGCCGATCGAACATCATGCGCATCAACAATACCTTCCGGAATCAAGGGGAAAGGAGAAGCCGGTCAAATCCTAAGGAATTCGTTCACCGGGTTTTTTGAAACCTTATTTAGAACCCTGTGCCAAGATGATCCATGGGGAATTCTCAGGCGGGCATAAAACACAGTCATGACAGGTTCCATTCTCATAGTCGATGACGATCCCGTGCAGCGCAGGCTGCTCGAGGCGGCGGTGACGAAATTCGGCCACGGCGCGATCGTCGCAGACGGCGGCGAAGCAGGCCTCGCGGTTCTCGACGGCCCCGGTGCGCGCGAGGTCTCGGTGGTCATCCTCGACCTGGTCATGCCGGGCCTCGACGGCATCGGCGTGCTCAAGGCGATGCGCGAGCGCGGCATCCATGTGCCGGTCATCGTGCAGACCGCGCAGGGCGGCATCGAGACCGTCGTTTCGGCGATGCGCCACGGCGCCTTCGACTTCGTCGTCAAGCCGGCCTCGCCCGACAGGCTGCAGACATCGATCGGCAACGCGCTCAAGGTCGAGGCGGTCGAGGACGAGATGAAGCGCACGTCGCGAAGACGCGGCGGCCACCTGACCTTCAAGGACATGATCACCCACAGTCCGGCGATGGACCGGGTGATCCGTCTCGGCCAGAAGGCGGCGGCATCCAACATCCCGATCCTGATCGAAGGCGAATCGGGCGTCGGCAAGGAACTGGTGGCGCGCGCCATCCAGGGCAGCGGCGACCGCCGCTCGAAGCCTTTCGTCACTGTCAATTGCGGCGCCATTCCCGACAATCTGGTCGAATCGATCCTGTTCGGCCACGAGAAGGGCTCGTTCACCGGCGCCACCGAAAAACACACTGGCAAGTTCGTCGAGGCGCATTCGGGCACGCTGTTCCTCGATGAGATTGGCGACCTGCCGCTCGACGTGCAGGTCAAGCTCCTGCGCGCCGTCCAGGATGGCGAGGTCGATCCGGTCGGTGGACGCTCGACCGTCAGAGTCGACATCAGGCTGATCTCGGCGACGCACCGCAACCTCTTGCAGCAGGTCAAGGACGGCAAATTCCGCGAGGATCTGTTCTACCGGCTGAACGTCTATCCGATCTTCGTGCCGCCGCTGCGCGACCGCCGCGACGACATTCCCCATCTGGTCAGGCACTTCATGGAGAAGGTCGCGCCGGCCGATCCGCGCCATCGCCTGCACGGCATTTCGGCCAAGGCGCTTGCCATGCTGCAGGCCTATGACTGGCCGGGCAACATCAGGCAGCTGGAAAACGCCGTCTTCAGGGCCTCGGTGCTCGCCGAGGGCGATGTGCTGACGGAAGAGGAATTCCCGCAGATCCGCGCGCAGCTGGAAGGCACGGTCAATCTCGATGCCGAGGTCGCGATGCCCGGTCCCGGCCCGACTTCCGACGATTCGCCACGCGCCAACGGTGCCGCGGCCGCCGATGAAGGATTTGCCGCCGGCGAAGCTGATCCGCCGACCAGGCTGCAGCCGCGTTTCGGGACGCTCAGGGCACTGGACGAACGCGGCAATGTGCGCGCGCTGGCCGATGTCGAACTTGAAATGATCAAGCTGGCGATCGATCACTATAACGGCCAGATGAGCGAGGTCGCGCGCCGTCTCGGCATCGGCCGCTCGACGCTCTACAGGAAGCTCAAGGAATATGGCATCGACCCGGAAAGCGGCCGCTTCGACCGCCTCGCTTCCTGACGGGCAAGGCCTTGTCCCGCAAGGTCCGGACCAGCTTGCACCCTTAGTTGTCGTGACAAGATCGACGGTTTCAACTGGGCAAGGCGCGGGCCGGGCACGGTGGCGGTTCCGTTCACACATTAAGGCTGACGGTAACAGATCGTGTTTCGATCGGAGGCGGAATCATGATCTAAACCAGCAGTTTACCAAGAAACCCCGTGCATTATTTTTGACGGGATATCGCCACGGTGTTACCGCATTTCGGCTTCAATAAGCGATGATTAACCATTAGGATCGATATTCGGATGTGAACAACCACGCATCCGTTTGGGCAAATCCGGGGACAAACGGCAGCCTGCAAGGCCTTTTGATTTGAACAAAGTCGAACGACACAAAGACGGGCGGCACTATCACATGAGCGTCTGGCCGAGATGGCTGGCAGCGGTGATCCTTGCTGTTTCGTTCCTGTCCGCAGCCGCGACCGGGGCAAGCGCCGATACACGTTCG
The DNA here is from genome assembly GCF_056781675.1 of Mesorhizobium monacense. NCBI lineage: Bacteria > Pseudomonadati > Pseudomonadota > Alphaproteobacteria > Hyphomicrobiales > Phyllobacteriaceae > Mesorhizobium > Mesorhizobium monacense. Next base: position 475,824 of record NZ_CM165567.1, read on the forward strand.
CTGAAGCTTTATCACCTCCACACGCACGAAAAGGCCGAGATCGTCTACAAGCGAAATGGCCGCTACGTTCCGGAGGGTTTGCGAAAGATCAACATCATCCTGCGCGACTGGCGCCGCAACGAGCCGACCAAGATGGACCCGCGCCTGCTCGATCTGGTGTGGGAAGCCTATCGGCAGAGTGGCGCCACCGACTATATCCAGGTGGTCTGTGGCTATCGCTCGCCGTCGACGAACTCGATGCTGCGCAGCCGCAGCCGGGGCGTCGCCGAGAAAAGCCAGCACATGCTCGGCAAGGCCATGGACTTCTACATTCCAGGCGTGCCGCTGAAGAAGCTGCGCGACATCGGCTTGAGGATGCAAGGCGGCGGCGTCGGCTATTATCCGTCGTCCGGTTCGCCCTTCGTGCACATGGATGTCGGCAATGTGCGTCACTGGCCGGGCATCAGCCGCCAGGAACTCGTCAGGGTATTCCCCAACGGCAAGACGCTGCATGTGCCGAGCGATGGCAAGCCGCTGCCCGGCTATCAGCAGGCCTTGGCCTCCTACAAGGCGCGCAAGGGCTCCGGCTCTCCCGCCATTGAACTGGCCAGCGCCGGCGGCGGTTACAAGAAATCCGGTGGCTTCCTTTCTGCTTTCTTTGGCGGCGGCGACGACGAGGCCGACGACAGTGCCGATGTGGCGAGCGCGGCGCCCGCGCCCAAGCCGAAGGCCGCAAAGCCGGCGGCGAGCGCCAAGCCAAGCAATTTGCCTGGCATAGCCATTGTGTCGCCGAAGGATGCGCAGCGCGCCAACATTCCGCAGCTTGCCGACGAGAACGCAGCCGAACCCGAGCAGCAGCAGGATACGCCGGAGACGATCATCGCGGCGCTGCCCGCGCGCGAGATTCCGTTGCCTGATTTTGCGCCGCGCCCGAAGACCGATGTCGGCCCGCAGACGGCAGAGAACGTTCCGTTCGGCATGGCTGACGCCACCGCAACCACCGAGCAGACGGTGGCGACTGCGCATGCGCCGGTCAGTGTTCCATTCGGCATGACCGAGCCGGCCAATGCGGCTGCCGCCGATCCGGCGCAGGTCGCGGTCAATAACATTCCGCTGCCGAGCTGGCGTCCGGACCTGCCGGCCGATCTTGCACAGCAGGACAAGAATGTGCTGCTCGCGCTGGCTGATACGGCCCAGCACAACACGACCGCGACCGACGCGTTCTCGGTCTTGCCGTCCGCGCGTCCGGATGAGGTCAAGCCGGATCAGGTCGGGCAGGATGAGGTCAAAGCGGTTCTCGAACGGGTCAGCGCGACGAGCGATGCAGGTGCTGCGGCGGGCGCAGACTATCAGGTCGCCTCGATCTCCGAGCCGCGTTCGGCGTTCAACGACCCAGCCGGCGTCGATGCGGCATCGCCGCGCGATGCCATTGCTGCCCGTCCCGCCGGTACCGATCCCGCGCTGGCGATCGGCGCAGGTGTGAAGACGACGCGCAAGGAAGCCAGGGCCACCGCCCGCGATCTGAAGCCAGGCCCGAAGGCGGTGGTGGTTGCCGCCGCGCCGCAGGCGGCGCGCTGGGCGCTGAACAGCAATGAGTATGTCGCCACCGTTTCCAGCCCGACGACAGCGCCGCGCTATGCCTACAACATCGTGCATACGCCGCCGAGCGAGGTCTATACGGCCGGCTTCCAGCCGGAGAGCGAGACGGTGGATCCCAACCGGTTCACCGGCAACGCGGTCAAGTTCCTTTCGGTCGCCCGCTTCCAGACCAAGTAGCGGATCGATCAAGCAAACCAAAGCCGCGCTGGGCAACCGCGCGGCTTTTGCTTTTTCGGGATGTGGCCTGTTGCTGCAGACAGCGAGAACGTCACAGCTCCGCGCTGGCTTTCGTTGCATCGGGATGCTAACCAGCAGGCACCATTCCCGCTTCGTCTAATGGTAGGACAGCGCCCTTTGAAGGCGTGAATCGTGGTTCGAGCCCATGAGCGGGAACCAGCCGGCAACGGCATTTATCCAAGCCTGACGCAGCTTCGAGCCGGCAAGATCACAGCGGACTAAACTTTCTTGTGATGGCGGAACAGCACACGCTTTCCGGGTTAGGATGCGTGCGTTACAACCTTGGGGATATTCATGAAGAACATTCTACTAGCGTCAGTTCTGGCCCCGGCTGCTGTCTCCGCGGCTGTGGCTCCCACGCAGGCCGAAACGGTGATCATCAAGACCGGCAAGCATCACTGCAGGACCAAGGTGGTCACACATTGGGTGCATCACCGCAAGGTCGTCGAAAAGGTCAAAGTCTGTCACTGATCCTGTTCAAGGCAGGAGATTGTGGCCCGGTCGGCGCAAGCCGGCCGGGTCTTGCTTTCGGGAGAAGAGCACTATCGGCCGAGCTTGCTCGCCGCACGCGCCAGGGCTTCGATCTCGTCCCACTTGCCGGCCTTGACCAATTCGTCCGGCGCCACCCAGGAGCCGCCGACGCAGATGACGTTGGGCAGGCTTAGATAGTCGGCGGCGTTCTTGCCGGTGATGCCGCCGGTCGGGCAAAACTTCACGTCGGCGAGCGGCGAGGCGAAGGCTTTCAACGAGGCTATGCCGCCGGACTGTTCGGCCGGGAAGAATTTCAGGAAGCGCAGGCCGGCTTCGCGCGCGGCCATGATTTCGCCGGGCGTGATGGCGCCGGGCAGCAGCGGAACTGGGCTGTTCTTTGCTGCCGCTAGAAGCTCGCGCGTGATGCCGGGGCTGACGATGAACTTCGAGCCGGCGCTAGCTGCTTCGTCGAATTGCTTTGCATCCAAGATGGTGCCGGCGCCGACAACGGCGCCCTCGACTTCGCCGGCCACGCGCCGGATCGCTTCCAGCGCGTCGGCGGTCCTGAGCGTGATCTCGATTGCCGGCAGGCCGCCGGCGGCCAGCGCCCGGGCGAGTGGCACGGCATCCTTGACGTCGGCGATCTTCAGCACCGGGATGACCGGCTGGCCATCGAGGAGCGACAGGAGCTTTTCGGTCTTGCTGGGCATTCGCTTGTCTCTCCGGTATCGATGATTTCAACCGATTAGCAGAAGGCGGATTCCGAGTCCACGAAAGCAGGCGTGTCGCGATGTCACGCGCTCAAACGCCCAAAGCTGTCACGTTCACCCTGCCTTGAATTGGCTTTCAGCGGAGTTTAGTGGCTTGGCGATGACAAGGTCCACCCACGATCAACCTGTTCGCGTCGCCGCGCTCTACCGTTTTGCCCAGCTCGACTGCTTCGAGGCGCTGCGCGCCCCGCTCGCCGCCTTCTGCTGCGGGCGCGGCATCAAGGGCACCCTGCTGCTGGCGCATGAGGGCATCAATGGCACGGTCGCCGGCAGCGAGGCTGATATAGCGGCGCTGATCGAACATCTGGAATCGATCGAAGGGCTGGCCGGGCTCGAAGTCAAATACAGCAGCGCCGCCGAGATGCCGTTTCACCGCATGAAGGTGCGGCTGAAGCGCGAGATCGTCACCATGGGCGTTGAGGATATCGACCCCTCGGCCGGTGCCGGTACCTATGTCGCGCCGGCCGACTGGAACGCGCTGATCTCGGACGCCGACACCGTCGTCATCGATACGCGCAATGCCTACGAAGTGTCGATCGGCACCTTCAAGGGCGCGGTCGATCCGGCGACATCGAGTTTTCGCGAGTTCCCGGCCTGGGTCGAAAAACACCGGGAAGAGTTGGAAGGCCGCAAGGTCGCAATGTTCTGCACCGGCGGCATACGCTGCGAGAAGGCGACGGCCTATGTGAAGTCGCTCGGCTTCGAGGAGGTGTTCCACCTCAAGGGCGGCATTCTCAAATATCTCGAAGAGGTGCCGGCGGAGGAAAGCCTCTGGCAAGGCGAATGCTTCGTCTTCGACGAGCGTGTCTCGGTATCGCATGGCCTCGCCGAGGGCGAGGCCGAGCTCTGCCGCGCCTGCCGGCATCCGCTGATCGCGGAGGACCTGCTGTCGCCGCGCTATGCCGCCGGCATCTCATGCCCGCATTGCTTCGATGCGCGCTCCGATGAGGATCGCGCCCGCTATGCCGAGCGCCAGCGCCAGGTCGAACTCGCGCAGGCGCGTGGTGACGGTCCGCATATCGGCGGCTAGCGGTTAGAATCTGAGACTTGGTGCCCGGGCGAGACACCAGCGGAGGCCCATGTGCCGTCGCCGCGCCCATGCCAGCTGGCGGAAATGTCTCTGGAGGTAGATTGCCGACCCATATACGTTGCGTGCCCCGGCTAGAATTGCACCGTGGAGAGCTGACAGTACGTGCGGTTAAGGTCGGTGTTCTGAACACGGGAATAGAGCGATGCGTGACCCTGCCTATGCTGCGTTTTCCGCGCTCGATCCTTTCTTCGACATCGTTAGGCAGGGCCTGGCAGGCTTTGTCGACGGTGATCACTACTTTGACACGATCGCTGCCGACGCGGTGTTCGAGTTTCGCTATCGATTTCGTGGCTGGCCGTCAAAGCTTGTGGGCCGTGAAGCCCTCATGGCTCTGTATGCGGGTTACGGGGAGGGCATGGTGTTGCATGGCGCGGACGCGCTCGTGGTGAACATTTCCCAGACTCCCGGTGTCGTCATCCTCGAGTATGAAGTTCAGGGCAACGCAGTCGGCTCCGGCAAGCTCTACGAAAACCGCTTCATCTCGGTTGTCACGATTGAAGATCGGAAGATTGTGGGTTGGCGCGACTACATGGACTCGCTGGCGGCGATGTCCGCACTTACCTAGAAGGCTCTAAGGGAAGGCTACACGACGGAGTAGCGATCGATAACCCACAGCCATGTGCCGTCGTCCTGCCGGCGAGCGACCTCGGTGGTTATGCTCCCGTCAGGCAGCTTGGTTGACGTCAGCGCCAGGTCGCCATTGATGAGGGCGGGGCGCTGCTCTCCGGCGGCGAATTTCCGGCCCGTCGCGGTGATTTCGGCGAAGAGCGTTTGGATTGCCTCCCGGCCACGCGTCAACTGACCTTCGCCGCTGTCGACAACGGCGTTTGGCTCGAATAGCGCCACCATTCCGTCGATGTCACCAGCCCATTGGCGGGCAATCAAAAGGCGCTCCAGATCCTGTGGATCCCGCGCCGGCGCGCGGTCTGGTTCAACGGTCACGGCGAACTCCTCCCTCGTCGACAAGGCCGCGACACTAGCCGAAGCCGGGGCCGGTTTCGACACGTCGGTTTCAATTTGCGCCGCCGCCGGCATTTCCAACAAAGCGACCACTTGTCATTGTAATGTCAATGTGCGGGCCCTACCTCTTCGACGTTCGAAACCTGCCCGTTCGGCCGGGTAAATTCTGGAGGCACCGATGTTCGATCCCAAGAAGCTCCTCGACGATCTGCTGGGCTCGCAAATCCCCGGCACGAGCGGCACCGTCCGCGACAAGGCGGGCCAGGCCGTGCAGATGGCCAAGGACAATCCGCTTGCCGCCGGCGCACTGGCTGCGGTGCTGCTTGGAACCGGCGTCGGCCGGCAGGTTACCGGTACGGCTGTGAAGCTTGGCGGACTGGCCGCCATTGGCGGCCTCGCCTACAAGGCCTACCAGAACTACAAGGCCGGCAATGCGCCGGCGCAAACGCCGGCCGCCGGCGAGCCGGAATTGCTGCCGCCGCCCGCCGACACCGCTTTCCATCCGTCACAGGCGCCGCAAGGCGAGGACGAATTCACGCTGACGCTGGTGCGGGCGATGATCTCGGCGGCGAAGGCCGATGGCCATGTCGACGACGAAGAGCGCCAGAAGATCGCCGGCAAGCTCAGCCTGTCCGGCATCGGTACGGAAGCGGAGAAGTTCCTGATGGCCGAACTGGAGAGCCCGCTCGACCTCGATACGCTGGTCGCCGGCGCCAAGACCGATGCGCAGAAGCTCGAACTCTATACGGCCTCGCGCCTCACCATCGATCCCGACACGCGCGCCGAACGCGGCTATCTCGACCTGCTCGCCGGACGTCTCGGCCTGCCGGACGCGCTGGTCGATCATGTCGAGGCGACGGTGTCGGCGGCGAAGGTGCCGGCTGGAACCTCGCCCAATCCGCGCTGGTAGGCTTCAGGCGAGCACTCCGGGCAGCCGAGGTGGACGCCATTGCGTTAGTGCCTCGTTAACCGAGCAAGCGCATCATTCTAAGCAGTCGGACCGGCTTCTCCTCCTCCCAAGCCCGGTTCAGATCAGGGGCGGTCGCCAATGACCGCCCTTTTTGTTGAACGGATCACGAACGGTTCGGCTTGCCATGGGAGCCGTCATTTGCGATGGCACATGTTCTTCCAGCCATGATCAGGGAGGACGGCGATGACAGCCATCACAGAGAAAACCGCCATCGTCACCGGAGCCGGTACGGGCATCGGCAAGAGTGTCGCGACCGCGCTGCTCAAGGCGGGCTGGAACACGGTGTTCTGCGGCCGCCGCAAGGCGGTGCTGGAGGAGGCGATCGCTGAAGCCGGGAAAACGGATGCCAAGGCGCTGGCGGTTGCCTGCGACATCAGCAAGGCCGACCAGGTCGACGATCTTTTCGAGACGGTGCTGGAGGCTTTCGGGCGCGTCGACCTGCTCTTCAACAATGCGGGCATGGGCTACAAGTCGACATTGATCGACGAGATCCCGGTCGAGGTGTGGACCGACATCGTCGGGGTCAATCTCACCGGCTCGTTCTTGTGCGCGCGCGCCGCCTTCGGCGCCATGCGCCGGCAGCAGCCGATGGGAGGTCGCATCATCAACAACGGCTCGGTGTCGGCCTATGCGCCGCGGCCTGGCTCGGTGCCTTACACCGCGACCAAGCACGCCATCACCGGACTGACCAAGACGCTGGCGCTCGACGGCCGGCCCTATGACATCGCCTGCGGCCAGATCGACATCGGCAATGCGCTGACCGACATGGCGCAAGCAATGACGGTCGGCGTGCCGCAGGCCAATGGATCGATCGCCGCCGAAGCAGTGATGGATGTCGAGCGCGTCGCCGACGCTGTGGTCCATATGGCGAGCCTGCCGCTCGACGCCAACGTGCTGTTCATGACCGTGATGGCGACGAAGATGCCGTTCGTCGGGCGTGGGTGAGCAGCCGTTCGCGTAAGCGAATTCATCGTGCCATTGGCACGATGAAGGCCAGCGAACGCCGGGACGCTGCGAAGCAGCGGGGACCCGGCCGGGCGACCTTGGTTACTTCGCCAGGAACGCCTCGATCCGCTCTAGCGCGCGCAGGATGTTCTCCTCGGAATTGGCGTAGGAGAGCCTGACATAGCCTTCGCCGAGAATGCCGAAGTCGGGGCCGCCGATCAGCGCCACGCCGGCTTCCTCGAGTAGCGCCAAGGCAAGTTTTTTCGCTTTCCAGCCGGTCTTTGAGACATTCGGGAAGGCGTAGAAAGCACCCTTCGGCGTGATGCACGAGACGCCGGGCAGAGCGTTCAGCCCCTCGACCACGACCTTCCTGCGGTTGTCGAAGGCGCGCATCATCTTGTCGACGTCGTCCTGCGGTCCGTCGATGGCGGCAATGCCGGCAAACTGGCTCGGCGCGTTGACGCAGGACCAGCAATTGACCGCCAGTTTGCGCACCTTGTCGTAGAGATGGGCGCTCTTGTCGCCATTCGGCCAGATCGACCAGCCCATGCGCCAGCCGGTCATCGCCCAGGTCTTCGACCAGCCATTCAGCACGATCAGCCGGTCGCGGATTTCGGGGAAGGTGAGCAGCGAGCAATGCGCCTCGCCGTCATAGGTCATCACGTCGTAGATCTCGTCGGAGAGGATGGCGACATGCGGGTGGGCTTCCAGCCCTTTCGCGAGTTTCTCGATCTCGGCGCGCGGCGTAACGCCGCCGGTCGGGTTGGCCGGCGAGTTGAGGATCAGGAGCCTGGTCTTCGGCGTGATCAGCGCCAGCGTCTCCTCGGCCGAGAAGGCGAAGCCGTTCTCTTCGCGGATCGGCACCGGAATGGGGGCCGCACCGGTGAATTCGATCATCGAGCGGTAGATTGGAAAGCCGGGATCGGGATAGAGGATTTCCGTCCCCGGTTCGCCGAACATCAGGATCGCGGCGAACATGGTCGGCTTGCCGCCTGGCAGGATCATCACGCTCTCGGGTGAGACTTCGACGCCGGTGGTGGTCAGCGTGCGGCGCACCACCGCTTCGCGCGTCGCCAGCAGGCCGTTGGCCGGCGTGTAGCCATGGTGGCCGTCGCGCAGCGCCTTGATCGCCGCCTCGACGATGTGCTGTGGCGTCCTGAAGTCGGGCTGGCCGATGCCGAGATTGACGATGTCGCGGCCCTGATGGGCAAGCGCCGTGGCGCGCGCGAGCACCGCGAAGGCATTTTCCTCGCCGAGACGGTCGAAGGCTGAAATCGTGTGGAGCATTTTTCCCGTCCCTGTGGTTCTTTCTCTCAGCGTGCGTTTTTGTGAGCGTCCGGCCACAAAAGTCAAACGGATTGGAGCCTTGCGTGTCGGATAATCTCAAGAATTGGCAGCCGCGTCCGCGGCCCGAACGCAAGGTGCTTGAAGGCCGCACTGTCAGGCTTGAGCCGCTGAGTGCCGAAAAGCATGGCGACGGCCTCTACGAAGCGTCATCGGTGCCTGACATCGACGGCCGCTTCGCCTGGCTGCCCGACTATCCGCCGGAAACCCGTGCCGCTTTCCAGCCTTGGCTGGACAAGGTCGAAGCCAGCGAGGATCCGCTGTTCTTCACCGTTATCGACAAGGCCAGCGGCAAGGTCGCCGGACGCCAGACGCTGATGCGCATCGATCCGGCCTATGGCGTCATCGAGATCGGCAACATCTATTGGGGCCCAATCATCTCGCGCAAGCCGGCGGCGACCGAAGCGCAGTTCCTGTTCATGAAGTACATATTCGACGAACTCGGCTATCGCCGTTACGAATGGAAATGCAACAACCGCAACGAGCCGTCGAAGCGCGCGGCCGAGCGTTTCGGCTTCAAGTTCGAGGGCATTTTCCGCCAGCATCTTGTCGTCAAGGGTGAAAACCGCGATACCGCGTGGTACTCGATCATCGACAAGGAATGGCCTGATCTGCGCAGAGCCTATGAGGCATGGCTCGACCCGGCCAATTTCGATGGTGACGGCCGGCAGAAGCGGCGGCTCGAGGAATTTCGCGCCGAGTTCAGCGCGCAATAGGAGCAGGCAGATGGCGCATAGCCACGATCATGGTTCGCATGGGCATGGTTCGCATGGGCACGGTTCGCAAGGGCACAGCCACAGCCATGGCGCCGGCGATGTGCACGGCTCGACCGACAAGAAGCGGGTGCTGATCGCCGCCTGCCTGACGGCAGGCTTCATGGTCGCGGAGGCGCTTGGCGGCCTGCTGACGGGGTCGCTGGCGCTGCTGGCGGATGCCGGCCACATGCTCGCCGATTCGATCGCGCTCGGCCTTGCCTGGTATGCCTTCCATCTCGCCGGACGGCCGGCGACTGTCCGGCTCACCTATGGCTTCGGCCGCGTCAAGACTTTAGTCGCCTATACCAACGGCATCGCCATCTTCGCCATCGCATTGTGGATCGTCTACGAGGCCTGGGGACGGCTGATGACGCCGGCGCCGGTGCTCGGCGGACCGATGCTGGTGGTGGCGATCGTCGGCCTTCTGGTGAACGTCGGTTCGTTCTTCGTGCTGCATGGCGGCGATCGCGACAGCCTCAACATGCGCGGCGCCATCCTGCATGTGTTGGGCGACCTGCTCGGCTCGGCAGCGGCCATCGTGGCCGCGCTGGTCATCCTGGCGACCGGCTGGACGCCCATCGATCCGATCCTGTCGGTGCTGGTCTCGCTGCTGATCCTGTCGACGGCGTGGTCGCTGATGCGCGAAGCCGCCCATGTCCTGCTCGAAGGCGTGCCGGCCAGCCTCGACCGCGATCTCATCGCCAAGGACCTGGAGGGAACGGTGAAGGGCGTACGCGAGGTGCATCACATGCATGTCTGGTCGCTCGACGGCTCAGCCAACATGGCGACGCTGCACGCCTGCCTCAATGACGGGGTCGATGCCCATACCGCGGTCAGCGCCATCAAGAAACGGCTTGCGGCCGAGCACGGCATCAGCCATGCCACTGTCGAACCGGAATTCGGGCACTGCGCCGATGACGAGCATGACCACGACCATGACCATGCACACGGTACGGCGCCGCATCACGGTCACTATCACTGACGCAGGAACTCCTATGACATTGGCAATGAGCCTGATTTTCCGTCGCAGCGGGCGCGCGTGATGGATCGCGATACGCGCAATGCGCTGATCGCGGCGGCATGGATCATGCTGCTGTTCGGCCTCGCCGCCTATTGGCTGCCAACGGTGATGCTGGCGGTCGGCAGCGTCTCGACCGTTCTTGCAGTCATTGTCGCGGCTATCTTCCTGCTGGCGTTGTTCGTCGTGTTCTGGCTGCGCGGCCGCAGCCAACGCAAAAAGGGTCTTTGACAATGCGCATTCTGATCACTGGCGCGGCAGGCATGGTCGGCCGCAAGCTCATTGCCCGGCTGGCGAAAGACCGGACGCTGCGCGGGCAAAGGATCACCGCGCTCGACCTGCACGACATCGTGCCGCCGCAGGCGCCCGCCATCGAAGGCGTCGATGCCTCCATCCATACCGGCGACCTCGCAGCACCCGGCGCGACGGCAAGCCTGGTCGCCTCGCTCCCCGACGTGATCTTTCATCTTGCCGGCATCGTGTCGGGCGAGGCGGAGGCCAATTTCGATCTCGGCTACCGCGTCAATCTCGACGGCACGCGTGCGCTGTTCGATGCCGTCCGGCTGGCGGCGTTCGCGCCACGCCTCGTCTTCACCTCGTCGATCGCCGTGTTCGGCGCGCCGTTTCCGGATGTCATCCCGGACGAGTTCCACCCGACGCCGCTGACGTCCTACGGCACGCAGAAGCTGATGGGCGAGGCGCTGCTTGCCGACTATTCCAGGCGCGGCTTCTTCGACGGCATCGGCATCAGGCTGCCGACCATTTGCGTGCGGCCCGGAAAGCCGAACAAGGCTGCCTCAGGCTTCTTCTCCGGCATCATCCGCGAGCCGTTGAGCGGTCAGGAGGCGATTCTGCCGGTGCCGCGCTCGGTCGTGCACACCCATGCCAGCCCGCGCTCGGCGGTGAACTTCCTGATCCATGCGGCGGGGATCGACGGCAGCGCCGTCGGGTCGCGCCGCAACCTGACCATGCCCGGCGTCGCCGTGACGGTCGGCGAGCAGATCGAGGCGCTGGAACGCGTCGCCGGCGCCAGTGCGGTGAAGCTGATCCGCGAGCAGCCCGACGAGACGGTCTGGGCGATCGTCAAGGGCTGGCCGACGCGGTTCGAGGCGCGGCGTTCGAGGGAACTCGGCTTTAGCGCCGAAGAGAGTTTCGACGAGATCATCCACGCCCATATCGAGGATGAGCTGGACGGCAAGGTCGCGGGTTAAACGCTGCCCGTCAGGCTGGCTGACAGAAGCAGCAATCCGAACAGGAAGACGAAGGCCGCGCCGCCGATCTCGACGATCGAGTGGATGCGGTTGCCCATGCGGCCGTCGCTGGCGAAATAGACGGCCCAGTTCTTGGCGGTGACGGCGAGCGTCGCCAGCGCCGAGACCGTGATCGCCGTGCCGAGCGACATCGCCAGGACCGACAGCAAGCCGCCGAGCCAGAGACCGTTGAGCAGAGCGAAGCTCAGCACGATCAGCGCGCCGGAACAGGGGCGGATGCCGACGGCGGCCACCGCCGACCACGCCGTGCGCCAGTCGAAACGATCGCCCGACAGCAGCGCCGGGTCCGGTGCATGCGAATGGCCGCAGGTCTCGCAGACTTCGCCCGCCGCGTGATCGTGATGGGCATGCGCGCTGTGGTCGTGCGCGCCGTGGCCGTGATGATCGTGGGCATGCGCCCCGTGGTCGTGATCATGCGAATGGTCATGGTCCGTATGATCGTGGTCGTCATGGCTGTGGGCGTGACGCACGTGGGAATGCGCCGAATGGCCATGCGCGGCATGGGAATGGCCCGCATGCGAATGGGCGTGAGCAGCCGAGAGACTGTAGGCCGGGCCGGTGCCGAACAGGCGCAGGACGGTCGGGCCGAGCTTGCGCCACAGCAGCCAGGCACCGAACAGGGTAACGAAGACAAAGCTCATGATCTCCATGAACCATGCAGCGTCGGTCATCGAGACGGTGGTGCCGCGCAGCACGAAATAGGCGAGCAGCATCACGGCGATCGCCGTCAGCCCCTGCAGCAGGGCCGAGACGAAGGACAACAGGATGCCGCGCTTCAGCGCCACTTCGTTGGCCACCATGTAGGACGAGATCACCGCCTTGCCGTGACCGGGGCCAGCGGCGTGGAAAATGCCATAGGCGAAGGACAGCGCTATCAGCAGCCACATCTTGCTGCCGTCCTGGCGCATCGCTTTCATCGCCGTCGCCAGCGCTCGGTAGAACTCCTGCTGTCTGAGATTGATCCACATCAGGATGTGGGCGAAAGGACCGCTGGCGGTGGGGGCCATGCCGTCATTGGTGCCGATGCCGAGCGAGCTCTGGGCATGGGCGGAGCCGAGGAAGTGCGTCATCAGCAGAGCGGCGGCCACGAGGCCGAGCGCCAGGCGCGGGGACGGTTTCATCACCGGATCTATCCTTCTGGCGGGCAGTTCAGTTCGAGCTTGGTGGCGAAGATCTTGCTCATGTCGGTGCCTGTCGGATCGTTGAAGAAGGCTTCCGTCAGGGTCTTCTGGTTCTCGGCTATGGCCTCGTCCGGATCCGGACGGACGACCTTCTTGGTGCATGTCGAGGGCAGGCCTTCGACCGTGATGTTGGAATCCTCGATGAAATCGATCGCCGTGTAGAAGGTCGGGTCGTAGACGCCGATGTCGATCTTGCCGGACAGCTTGATCGGCTGCTTCGGCTCGGACTCGAACAGGATGATCAGCTGGTCGTCCTCGAAATTGGCCATCAGATGCGGCGGCGGCGTCATCGGCACGTCCTTGCCGTCGACGGTGACGAGCTGGAAGTAGTTGAATTCGGCGAGCGAGGCATGAACGGTGTCGGCGACTTCCTTCAGCTCCTTGTCGTCAAGCTTCAGGTCGGAGTTCTTGTCGAACTCCATCATCACCGTACTCGAAAACAGGTCATCGAAGCGCCAGAGATGGCGCAGCGCTTTCACACTTTGGTGATCCGGGCTGAGGATGACGTCAAGGCGGGCCTCGGCGAAGACGTGGGGGTGCGCAGCGGCCGCCCCGACCGCGGCAACTATCGCCGCCATGGCCGAAGCCATCACAATTGCCTGCCGTTTCAGCTGCATTCTCGGTCGCGATTCCATCGACTTCGGTAGGCGTCGAGAGTTACCAGAAACGGGGCGAAATTGGGACCGCCGGGCCGCGACCCGTCAGGCGGCGTCGCGCACCCTGAACCATTGCACCAGGAAATCGACGAAGACGCGGACCTTGGCGGGCAGGTATCGCCGATGCGGATAGACGGCGAAGATGCCGGCGCCCGACAGGATACGGTCGTCCAGCACGGTCACCAATCGGCCGCTCTCGAGATCAGGCGCGGCGATGAAATCCGGCAGTATGGTGAACCCCAGCCCCGACACGGCGGCAGCCCGTGCCGCCATCGGGCTGTTGACCTCGACCGGACCGGAGACCGAAACGCTCACCGTGTCGCTGCCATCGCCCTTGAACTGCCAGTTGTTCAGCCCGCGACCGTTGGTGTCGACGATGCAGGGAATTCGGGCAAGGTCTTGCGGACGCGCCGGCATGCCGTGCCTGGCGATGAGTTCCGGAGAGGCACACAGCCGCACCGAAAACGGCGCCAGGCGCCTGGCGATGAGCGAGGAATTTTCCAGCCGCGAGATGCGCACCGCGAGATCGAAGCCCTCCTCGACCAGGTCAACGAAGCGGTCGTCGAGCTGGATGTCGAGCACGATGTCGGGATGCTGCTTGGCGAAGTCGATCAGCGACTGGCCGATCGGCGCGTCGGCGAAGGTGCGCGGCGCCGAAAGCTTGATGCGGCCGCGCACATCGCCGGAGGATTCGCGCACCGCGTCCGCCAGGCTGTCGACCTCGCGCACGATCTCCGAGGCGCGCCGGTAATAGGTATGGCCGGCTTCGGTCATCGAGAACTGCCGCGTGGTGCGGTTCAACAGCAGCGCGCCGAGTTCGTCCTCCAGTTCGCGCACGTATTTCGACAGCAGCGCCTTGGAACGGCCGATCTTGCGCGCGGCCGCCGAAAAGCCTTCAGCTTCGACCACGTCGATGAAGGCGCGCATCCGGGTCAGCGTGTCCATGGCTCAGGCCTTTCGTGCCGCGTCGAGAAGTTTGCGGCCGAGCCGTATCAGGGCGATGTCGGTTCCGGAAGGGCCGAGCAGCGAGAGGCCGAAGGGCGCGCCGTCGACCGATCCGAGCGGCAGCGTGATCTGCGGAAAACCGGACAGTCCTGAAAGGCACAACAGATGCAGCGCCCTTTCGCGATAGGCCTGAAGCTGCTCCGCCGTGCCGTTGACGAGCGGTGCCGGGCCGGGAACCGTCGGCAGGACGAGAAAGCCATGGTTGCCAAGCAATTTGGCGAGCTCGGTGCGGAAGATCAGCCGGCGCGCCGCCTCTGCCTCAGCGGTCCTGGTGTCGACCGCGCGGCCGAAACCGAAGCGCTCGTCGACGCCGGGACCAAGGTGAGGCTCGCCAGCCGCGATCCAGTCGCCATGCACCTGCCAGGCCTCGTAGGCCTGCAGCCGGCGGAAGCACCAATAGAGCTCGTCGGGGAGAGAGGCGAAGCTGTATTCGACCGGCGCCGGCTCGCCGAAAACGGCTGCCGCCCGCGCTTTCATCTCAGCATATTCGGCGGCCTCGGCTGGCCCGTCGACGAAGGCGTCCAGCCAGCCAATCGAAAGCGGGCGGTTGAGCGCGTGCTGATGCGGGTCATGGCCGAGCAGCAGTTTGCCGACCGCCTCATAGGTCTCGATATCGTCGGCGAACCAGCCGAAGGTGTCGAGGCTTGGCGCCAGTTTCATGGCGCCCTGCAGTGAGATGCGGCCATGCGTGGTGCGCAGCCCAATCAGCCCGCAGAAGCTCGCAGGCGCCCGAATCGAGCCGCCGGTGTCCGAGCCGACGGCAATGTCGGCAAGCCCACCCGCCACCGCGGCGGCCGAACCGGACGAGGAACCGCCGGTGACACGGTCGGGCGCGGCCGGGTTAACCGGAAACGGGAAATGCGCATTCTGGCCCATCAGCGAGAAGGCAAGCTCGTCGGTCTGGGTCTTGCCGACAAATCGCGCACCGGCATCGAGAATCACCTGCACGGCCTCGGCCGTCTGCGAGGCGGGGTGGGCCTCGGCGAATTTGCGCGGGTTGCCGCAGCCGGTGCGGTAGCCGGCGATGTCGTAGATGTCCTTGACGGCGAGCCTGAGGCCCGCCAACGGGCCCAATTGCGCATGCGCCACCGGCATTTGCCGAAGGTCGAGGAAAGCGTTGAGCGGGCCGTGCGTGCCTGTCATCGTTCAATATCCGTATACGGTCATGCGTAGATTGTTCGGTGCCGGAAATTTTACAACCGGGGATACGATTTTTATTGATTGTGAATTCCTTCGCTCTTATATCGCGCTTGCCCAAAGTCGCACGTGCCTGTGGGTGTCCGCCGATCCTCGAATGGTGAGGGCAATCGGTAAGGTAACTGGAGCTAACCCCTCCAGTCGGTTTAGCGGCCAACCGCCAGACCGAGGACACCTTGAAGCAACGACGGTGCGGGCCTTTCTGGTGTTCTGCCGGTTGTCCAAAGACCGGGGTTACTGAAGAGGCACACCTTCATTGCCGGCAGTGCGGACGGGTCTCCCATCCAAGCCAAGGCAGACAAAGCGAACCGAGGCCGGGCAAGGCCAAGGTTCACCGCCGCGAGACGGCGCTCCATGGTTCCGGGGTCTCCACCGGCTGGTTCCATGGATTTCCGTCCCGCCTTTGTCCACCGCGTGTTCGCGAGGCCGACAGCCCGCGTCCCGCAGCCTTACTGCGCGCCGCAAGGCGCTGATGGAGAGACCCCGATGGCTACCCAGCGCATCCTTGACTTCCTCGCCACCCGACGTCCGAACGGCCCCTGCCTCGTCGTCGACCTCGATGTCGTGCGCGACAATTTCCGCGCCTTCGAGAAGGCGCTTCCCGATTCGAAAATCTACTATGCGGTGAAAGCAAACCCGGCGCCGGAAATCCTGCGCCTCCTTGCTGCGATGGGCTCGTCCTTCGACACCGCTTCCGTTGCCGAAGTCGAGATGGCGATGGACGCCGGTGCGCCGGCGGACCGCATCTCCTTCGGCAACACCATCAAGAAGGAGCGTGACATCGCACGCGCCTACCAGTTCGGCATCCGGCTGTTCGCGGTCGATTGCGTCGAGGAAGTCGAGAAGATCGCCCGCGTCGCTCCCGGCGCGCGCGTGTTCTGCCGCGTGCTGACCGATGGCGAGGGCGCCGAGTGGCCGCTGTCGCGCAAGTTCGGCTGCGTGCCGGCGATGGCGGTCGACGTGCTGCGCCATGCCAAGGACCTCGGCCTCGACGCCTATGGCGTGTCGTTCCATGTCGGCTCGCAGCAGACCGACCTGACGGCTTGGGACCGCGCGCTGGGCGACGCCAAAAAGGTGTTCGCGACGCTCGCCGACGAAGGCATCGTCTTGAAGATGGTCAATATGGGCGGCGGCTTCCCGACCCGCTACCTGAGGGACGTGCCGGTGGCGCAGGCCTATGGCCAGGCGATCTTCTCGGCGCTGCGCAAGCATTTCGGCAATGCGCTGCCCGAGACCATCATCGAGCCGGGCCGCGGCATGGTCGGCAATGCCGGCGTGATCAAGTCGGAAGTCGTGCTGATCTCGAAGAAGGCCGACAACGACAATGTGCGCTGGGTGTTCCTCGACATCGGCAAGTTCGGGGGGCTGGCCGAGACGATGGACGAGGCGATCCGCTACCCGATCGTCACCGCGCATGACGGCACCGAGACCGCGCCTTGCGTGCTCGCCGGCCCAACCTGCAACTCGGCCGACGTGATGTACGAGAAGACGCCGTATCCGCTGCCCTTGTCGCTGACCATCGGCGACGAGGTGCTGATCGAAGGCACCGGCGCCTACACGACGACCTACGCCTCGGTCGCCTTCAACGGCTTCGAGCCGCTCCGATCCTACGTGATCTGACGGTTCGAAAGAACCGATCAGATCATCCCAGGTGGGCGCCCGTCGCCCGCCCGGGCTCGCCTGTGGAACAGATCTCCGCTCGTGAAGGATCGCGGAAATGGAAATGCCAGTTGAAATCGTGGACCACTCGCCGGTCCTTGCCCTCGTCGCCGAAACCACTGCCGATGTCGCGGCGCGTGAAGCGCTGCTCGATCGCGCCATGGGTCCGAAGCGGCGGAAGAAATCGTCGGAGAAGCTGCGCCGTGGGCGCCGGCCCTCCGAAGGCCTCGCCTTTGTCGCACGCGATGCGACGGGCGCAGTCGCCGGCACCGTGCGGCTGTGGGACGTGACATTGGGCGAGGGCGGTCCGGCGGCCCTGATGCTCGGCCCGCTCGCTGTCGACCCCGCGCTCAAGAATGCCGGCATCGGCTCGGCGCTGATGCGGCACGCGGTGGCCGAGGCGGCGCGCCTTGGCCACGGCGCCATCCTGCTTGTTGGCGACGCACCCTACTATGGGCGCTTCGGTTTCTCGGCGGCAAAGACCGGCGCGCTTGCCATGCCTGGCCCGTACGAGCGGCACCGGCTGCTGGCGCTGGAACTGACGGACGGCGCGCTTGACGGCGTGCAGGGCACGCTGCGGGCGGCAGGGCGCAAGTTGAAGGCGCTGCCGCTGACTTTCGCAGCGTAAGGGCCCAAGGCTGGTTAGAAAGCAAAACGCCGCCCGATGGGCGGCGTTTTTTATCTTGATCGGGAGCGGATCAGCTGAGCAGCTGGCTGAGCGCCATGGCGACTGTCATGTCGCCCTCGACCTTGATCTTGCCGGACATGAACGCCATGGTTGGGTTGAGGTCGCCTGCGATCAGCGAGTCCAGATCGTCGAGCGAGAGCTTCACGGTGCAATCGGTCGGTGCGTCGGTGGTCGAGACGGTCGCGCCGTCGATGACGATGACGCCGTCGCTGCCCGTGTCGAACTTCACCGAATGCTCGAAACCGGCGCTTGCCACGCGCGACTTGATCTGGTCGGCAATCTCCTGAACGCCCATGGCTGTTCTCCTCGTCTGGTTGCGTTGATGCGCATATAGCTTCGAGTTGACGTTTACGTCAACGCGGCCGAGATGCGTCATCTTGGTTTCGGTCAGGATATGTGGGGTCCGTCAGACTTTCGGTTCGCTCGAACCGAAACACCGCTTGCGGCCAATCTGCCTTGCGGCAGGTCAATGTGCCGCGGGAGCCTTGGGCGGTTCGGTCGCTGTCTCACCGTCATTTTTGCGCCGGCGCATGGCGTTGTCGCGGATCTCGTCCTTGGTCAGGAAGTTGACCTGGTCGATCAGCACATCATGCACCAGTTCCACGCCGACGCGCGCATTGACGGTTTCGCGGATGGCGTTGCGGAACGCGTCGAGGTCGATCGTTTCCTTCTTGGTGAAGTCGATCTGCGGATGGGCATAGAGGTAGGAATAGACCTGGTCGGTCATCAGCGCGCCGGCCGGGATCGACAGTTTCTTTATCTCGGCGGGTTCGACCGTGTAGACGAGCTTGGTCAGAAAATAGCCGTCGATCCTGGAGTCGCGGATCAGCGGCACCGAGATCATGTCGGTCTTGACGTAATCGAGACCGCCCAGCATCGGCTTGGGTGTCTCGCCGACGCCTTTTTCGCCGGCTGCCTGGAACGAATAGAACACCGCGCCAAGCGTGGCGGCGCAGATCCAGATCGCGGCGGCGATGAATTTGATCACCGGCTGTTTCCTCGCGCGGTTCTTCCGCTCGCTATCACGCTCTCGCCCAGCCGAATTCGCCGGCCGAATAGGTGCCGTCGGCTTCGGCGCGCTGGATAGCGTTCTTCAAAAGGCTGGCGACCTCGTTGACGGCGTTGAGATGAGCGAGGATCGCCGCCTCGTTGCGCGCCAGCTTCTGGCGCAGCCGCGTCAACCCCTCGCGGTGCTGCTCCAGGAATTCGACCTCGTTGCCGCCCTTGATGGCGCGGGTCATTTCATAGAGGTAGCGGCTCTTGCGGGCGTTCGAGGCCTTGAGGTCGAAACCTGTGCCAGTACGGATGCCCGCCGTCTCTTCGTCGACAGCGTCCTCGATGCGGCCGATGATGGCGGCAAGGTTTCCGGGTCGCGCGAAGGGGATGGGCGCGTCAGGCGCGACCGTGCGGGCAGGCAGGTTGGAGAAGTCCGATTTGTCGGCCATGTATATCCCTAGATTTTGATATCTGCTTTTATGGTTGTCTCATCGCCGGTCATCGACCGCGCGGCCTGGCGCTGCAATTCCTGGACCATGGAGGTCGACAGCCGCGTCTGCTGGTCGATCTCGGCCTTGTCCGGGCCGCCCGAAACGGGGCCGACGGGCACCATGCGCTTGCCGTCCATGTAGTGGTCGGCGAGCAGCGATTTGGCGATGCCGATGCCTCCGCGCGCGGCCATGACATCGGCCAGGTGCTCGGCGAGCTGCGATTTCCACATGTCGCCGGCCAGGCCCTTGCCGTAAACGCCTTCGGTGTCCTTGGGCATCATGTTCTGGATGAAGGTCTGCAGCACCATCGCCTCGAAGCGCTGGAATTTCTTCGCCGGGTTGGCCGCCCCGGCCGAGTCAGCCGTGACGCGCGACAGGATCGAGCCGGCATCAGCCGAAGCGGCGGTATCGACCGAAAAGGTCCCGGGATTACCGCCTGCCCGCTTCGCCAGCGCCGTGCGGGCGGCTTCGATGTCCGCCGGTTCGACTGCGCGGGCAACATCCAGAACGATGTCGCTGGGTGGAGAAATGGCCAAGAAGGTCCGCCTTTTGCCCGTTTTCGTGTCAGGACAATGCGCCAACAAGCTTGCGGCAGGCTTGCGAGGGAGGAGGGGCGGACTGCGGATGTGGATCGTTTGTCTGCTTCGCGCCAGTACTGGCCAATTGTTCAACGCGCGAAGGTCTTCTCCAAGCCCGCCTTAAGCGATTTTTCCTGGTTCTTTGTCAGTTGGAAAGATCGGTACTGGTGCACAAGCCCTATCGAGCGTTGCCGAAACAAAGGCGCCAGTCACTGCAATATGGCCCTGCGGCAATGCCATCAAAACTGGCTCATCCCGGCCGCTAGGCGGCGGCCTGGCACCGCACCGGGAGAACCGGCGACAGCGGGCGCGCAACCGTCGTCGCCACGGCCTCAGCGTAGACCGCACGCATCCGCTCTACGACCCGTGAATACAACCAATTCTGTCGCACCTCGCGCGCGGCAGCCTGCCCCAGTCGATGCCGTAGTGCCGGCGCCTGGATCAGGCGAACAAGTGCATGGGCAAGCGCCGTCGCATCGCGCGGTGGAAACAGTAGGCCAGTCCGCCCGTGATCCAGGATTTCGGCCGGTCCGCCTACGGACGACGCGGCGATGGCCAGGCCAAATAGCATCCCCTCGAGCACGACCATCCCGAAAGGCTCGTACCAGCTCGGCACAACGAGCACGTCGGCTTCCCCATACAACCGAGCGAGTTGCTCTTGAGAAAGCCAACCCGTGAAATGAACGCGCTCCCTAAGCCGATCCAGCCCAGCAGGCAACCAGTACCGCGCCATATCATCGCCACTGCAATGCCTGTGTCCGCCGGCCAGCACGAAGTGCGTGTGCGGTGCGTGCTGCAGGACTGTGGGTATGGCTTCGAGCAGCTCCCTCACGCCTTTACGGTCGACGAAGCGTCCTGAGAAAAGGACACGTAACGGATTGTTGTTGGTGCGGTCGCGCCTTGTACCTGCAAGAGCATCAGGGCGGTCTTCGATGCCGTTACCTATGATCCGGACCCGGTTGCGAGCGGTAGGACAGTAGTCTTCGACCAACTCGCGCTCACTTCTGGTGAGCGCCACAACAAGGTCGGCCGAGGCGATCAATTCCTGCTGCATGTCCCACTGCGTTAGGCACTCGGGCGGGCCTTGACCGATTTCGTACTCCGCTCGATCGAGCGAGTGCACAGTGTAAACGATTGGTACCCCTGTGCGCATTCGTAACGCGCTTGCCAGAGGCCATAACCAGAACGAGTGCAGATGAAGAACATCCGGTCTCCAATACCGCAGCCAACGGACGCCCGCATCAACTTCCTGGTGCGAAATATGGAATAGACGGACGCTCGGATGCTCATCCCACCGAACTTCAATTGTATCCGGCAAGTTCGTCGTGCCTGGCGCCTGCCAGTAAGACGAGCTGATACCTCCCCCGACCAGCATCACGCCAACCTCGATGCCAGCTTGCGCTGACGCGCGCACCAAGCCTCCGACCGCCGTGCCGAGGCCGCCATATATCAGGGGCGGAAACTCGGTCGTCAGGTGCAAGACCCGCATCTCGGCAGAACTCCATGTGACCCGCCGACCGACGATGTTCAGCGGAGCCGTGTTGGTGGGAATTTCCCCGTCGGTTACAGCGCCATTATCTGAATGTTGCGGAACGCGACCGTGCCAGAGTGTGTCTGCAATCCGATAAAGCGGGGGACAGCATTGGTGCTGGGCAAACCACGGTCGGGGTGCAGCGCGTCCGAACCCGCCACGAATGCGAATTGAGTAACCTGAACTCCATTCAGCGTTACAGTGTAGTTTTGACCTTGCGCCACTATCTCGAAGGCATTCCATTCCCCGACTGGCAGCGCCGCGTTGGGATTGTTGGGTCCCTGGAAGCCGTAAATTGCCGCCGTTTTGTGGACAGACAAACCATCGGGCGCCGCCATCTGATCGATCTGAACTTCGAAACCAAAATCTACGCCCACATACGCTGTGTTGTCGTAGTTCCGGCTCTCTGGATTTGGAAAGCGCAGGAAAACACCCGAATTGGCGTCTTCTTGCCAGCGCCGCCATTCGAGCCTCAGCACAAAGTCAGGTGGCGTCGACTGCGTGTGCCACAACAGACCGATGTCGGTGCCAGGCTTCGCAACCAGTGCGCCGTTGGTCACGGAAAACCGGCCCGGATCGTCGTGCCCCGGCTGGTTCCGGATCGTTGACATCTGCCAGTTCTGTAGCGTGGCCCCGTCGAACAGAGAGGTGAAGCCTGCCTGTGCAACGAACGGCGTTGCCAGGTGGTCGGCAAGGCGTCGCGCCAGTGCCGTCCCTGTGAGCATCGGGTTCGGCGAGCCGACCGTCGGGAATAACGCAGGTCCAGCGACGTAGAGATTGGGCACACGATGGAAGCGCGCATCCGCATTGGTAACTGACGTATTTGGGTCGTCACCCAAGGCCAACGTGCCGGCCTCGTGGTGAGTGGTGCCAAGGCCGTCCCGCCGACCTGGGAATGGCAGTACCGTCGAGGCAGCCTGATTGGCAGGAACGGGCTGGAATGCGCCTGCGACAAGTACTTCGTAGGGCTGGCCATTGGCAAATACCAGGCCAATTTCGTCAGCCGCAGTATCCATCGCGTCCCACAGCACTCCGTCTTCTGCCCCAGGGTTGATTGAGACAAACGCGCGGGCAATTCCGAACTCGTCAACTTCGCCGGCGAGCGTTACTTGACTTGCTGGATTGTTCGGTCTCATTTCGCCGATGCCGCGAATTGTTATGACGATCTGGTCATCGTTGGCGTGACGGAAGGCGGCGATGGTGTCTACGTCGGGGATCTTCTTGAAGAGCTCTGCTTCGGAGTCAGTGCTCGGCGTGTTCAAGCCTGCGGCAGTGATCTGAAGGTGGAAATGGCCGAATAGCCCGTCGGCATGAGCATGACGGCCCTTGACGAACAGCGCCGATGCCTGAAGCTCATGCACGGCTGGGTTCAGCCCGTTTATGGCTGCTCGTGGCAGCCGAACTGTGAGGTTCGAACGCAAATGCGGCATGAGGTTAGCGCCGATGCGTTCTGCGCCAGGCAAGCCGGGCAGCGACACAAGAGCGAGTCGGGCATTTTCGATCGTGCCGAGTGCGAGCACGACCACCGCTTCCGCGGGGACTTGCACCGTGCCGTGGTTTGTTTCAACCGCAACGACGCGACGAACTGGTCCGCTGCCATCCGTGACCAGACGGGTGACGTGGCAATCTGGGACAACCATCAAGCGTTTCCGCGTATCGTCGCCACCTGACTCAAATTGCGCGGCGCGGCTAGTCTCCATCAACAGCGGCAGGCTCGAAAACTTGCTGAACGGAAAGAAGCCTGCGCGGGGCGGGCGCGCCTGGACTGCGAGCGGCGCTTCGAGTTTGTTCAGATTGCGCTGGGCGTTGGGAATGCCGTCGAGGTGGAGCGGCAGTTGCGCCAAGGGGATCGCATCGGTCACGTTGTTGTTGTCGATGCCCTGCTTGAGCTGCGCGCGCAGGGCGGTGTGCAGCGCTCCGAAGATGAAGTCGTTCGTCGTCGTGGTTCCGATCTGCTCGGCGGCCTGACGAAAATACCCGTCTGCGCCGCTTGGCAGGGGGCTGTCTAAATCGGCGATGACGGCCGCCGGCCAGGCACCGGGCAGTTCGGACGCCAGCAATTGCGGGGACCAGCCGCCGAAATAGACGGAACGGCCCCCAAGGCAATAGGCCAGCCCCGGGAAACCGCGCGGGACGTCGGTGCGCCAGGGAAGCCCCCAGACTTCCGCACGCGCAACGCCAGGGTCAACGGCGGTCGGACCCGGTACGTTGAGTCCAAGCAGCGGCAGATTCTGGACGTGCTCGGCGAGCACGAGGCGGCCTGCGTCGAGCATCAGCGCACGACGCGCGTGCGCCGTGTCGTTGTAGATCAGGTGCTGGGCGAAAATCGGCCCGAAGGAGCCGCCGCCGATCACGACCACATCGAACGGACGGGGGGTTGCGCCACTGTTGCTGCTTGCGAGTGCTTCGTCGAGACCGTTGCAGACATAGCGCCCAAGCACGTCACGCGTGAAATCGGTGTTCTGCGGAACCGGACTGGTCGGCATTACAGCACTCCCCAAATCGGCGATGAAGGCGGCTGAACGCTGTACGCGACCACCCACGGTTATTGTATCCGGGCAAGTGCCGCTCGAATGTGATCGGGCTCACAGTTTGGTTTGGAATTCGCGGGTCGAAACGATCGTGGTGAGGCCGTGTCCGACTGTCGTTGGGCTGCTTCAGCGCCCAGGAAGGTCCACAATTCCACACGATCCTGACGTTCTTTTGAACGGCGAAAGGTCCGCTTGGGGTCATAAGTAGAATTCCCGCACCTACTCGTGTCCCCGCTTCTGTGCGATCAGGTCGAGGCGCTCGCGGTCGGGGCGTTCGCCCTCGTCGCGGCGGCGCACACCTTGGTAGCGCGCTCGACCCATGTTGGTGGGCGGTGGCAATCACACCAGTTCTCCTGCCTGGTGCTTTCAGACCCGCCCCCAGCGGCAGGCTGCCTATGAGGGCGAGAGCATTTGTCAGCCGGCAAAGCCGTCTTCGTCGAGAAATCGCTGTTCCTCCGGCCGCATGGAGCGGCCGAGGATCGGGTTGCGGTGCGGGAAGCGTCCGAACCGCCTGATGATGTCGCGATGGTGTTCGGCGCGCTCCAGGTTTGGTCCGCCGGTCTCGCCGGCCAGCGCCACCGAGCGGTCCTGGTCGGCGAGGCTTTCGGAATGGGCGAAGGGCAGCCTCAAGAACAGCTGCCACGTCGGGTGCACGTCGTTCTGGAAACCCGCATCGATGGCATCGGCCGCGACGCGGCGGCCCTTCTCGTCGGTCGCATACATGCGCGGCGTGCCGCGAAAGGCATTGCGCGGAAACTGGTCGAGCAGCACCAGCAGCGCCAGGGCGCCGTATGGCGTCGCCGCCCAGCCGTCGCAGTCGCCGCGCGCCGCCGCCTCGTGCAGCGGCAGGAAGCGGTCGCGAAAGACGCGGTCGAATTCCGCGTCCTTGGCGAACCATGCGGTGGGGCCCACCAGCCACCAGAAGTCGATGACTTCGGCGGCTTCGTGCGGCACATTTTCGAGCCCGGACGAACCGGCCCGGTCCTGGATCACGATCGCTGCCATGGTCATGCCGCCCTCGAGGTGCCGGCCATCGCCGACCAGTCCTGAGCCTTTGCCCAGTCGGCGAACGAGGTTGGTTTGATCGGCAGCATGCCGATCGTGTCGGCGATCTCGACGGCGAACAGCATCGAGCGCTGCCGGTGCACCCAGGCGTAATTGGCGGCGACCTGTTCGGCCGCTTCCTTGCCCAGCATCGCGGTGAGGCCAGCAGCAAAGTCTACCAGCGGCACCGGATAATAGTCGACCTTGCGGCCGACAATGTCCGACAGCACATCGGCAATCTGCTGCCCGGTCAGCGCCTCGGGGCCGCCAATGTCGAAACTCGCGCCGGCAAGCTCCGGCCGGTGCATTGCCTCGACCACATAGGCTGCCATGTCCTCCCATGAGATCCAGGATGTCCGAAAGTCCGACGGCAGCGGATAGGCGAACACGCCACGGTGGACGATCGCAGGCGCGCTCCAGGGCGCGGCGGTGTTGCTCGTGTAAAGCGTCGGCTTGAGGACGATCGATGGCAGGCCGGAAGCCTTCAAACGGTCGATGAGTTCGACCTTGGCGTCCATCAGCGCCGTGCCGGAATGCCTGGAAACATGACCGCTGGTGTTGAACACCACAAGCTTGACGTCCGCTGCCTGCGCCGCATCGATCATATTGCGGCCGTAGCGGAGAATTTCCTTGGGGCCGGCGTTGAGCGGCAGCGTCAGCGCCACCGCATCGACGCCGAGGCAGGCGAGGCCGACACGGTCGGCATCGGCAAGGTCGCCGCGCACGATGTTGACGCCGTCGCCGAACGGGTCGGGCGAGCCTTTGCGCAAAAGGACGCGCACGGTGGCGCCCGCCGCGCGGCAGGCTTGCACGATGGCTGATCCCTGGGCGCCGCCGGCGCAGGTGACCAGAATTGAACTGGGGAAATCAGACATTGAGTTTGCTCCTCGGTCGCGAGGTGATTCCAAGCGACGGGCGAGGCCGCCGCTTGGAAGTCGGATGTCGACCGTGCCGGCCGACCTTGTTGTCAGCGACCCCAGATGCCCTGCCCATAACCCGGTGCGGGGATATCGAAGCTCGAATTTCCCTTCTGGGCCGCCGCGCTGTCGGCAGTGCCGATGCTCGCCGTGCCGCTCAGGTCGACCGAGTAGGCGCCTTCGGACGTCATCGAATGGTGACCGGCGTTCGGATAGCTGCCGGCGCCAGGGATGTAGTCCGTGCCATAGTTGTCGCTGCCGGCAAAAGCCATGCCGGAGGCAAACAGGAAGGTGGCAGTGGTAAGAACGATCTTCTTCATTTCAATTCTCCATCCTTGAGAGTTAAACATCAGACCTCAACGCGCCGCCCGCACCGCGTTGACGAGGCCCTCTTTCTTCATGCTCTAGGCGAAACCGACCAATCGCGATCCTTCCTGGATCCGCGTCGGCAGGTTGTTCAGCGCACGCTGTCTTGGTGTTCGTGCGCTGTTCTGAGGGCTGCTTCACAGCAGCCGAAATGGTGGCTGTTGCCGATCAACCGTCGCGTGGTGGACTTGGCTTCTGGCGTCTCATTGCGGCAAGCGTGTCCACGCGCCGGTCATCGGCGGAAACATGATGCAGGCCTCATGCGCGACAGCCTCGTCGCGCAGGCGGTCGGCAAGGTCGTCGATGCCGATATCCGCCGCAGTGGTGATGCCCATCCGCTCCAGAGCGGGAATGAGGCTTCTGACGGTTTGCGCCATGTACTCATAGCCTGGCGGCTCTGCACCGCCTTCGACGCGAGCGCCGGAGATCATCTGCGGAATGGGCAAGCCGGCAGCGAGATAGGTCGAAAACAGTTTGCCCCCATGTCCGTCTCGAAACCTGTTCGCGCGAAGGCCCGGACGATCCAACTCAACGCCTGCGTGAATAGTGGCGTTGCCGGAAGGCTTCGTGCGTATGGCATCGACATCTCCTGGAACGCGACAATGCCACCTGGGCGCAAGAAACCTGCCAGACGGCGCAGCGTCTCAGCCGGTTCCGGCAAATACATCAGGACCAGCCGCCCGATGATCGCGTCGAACTTTCGCTCCGGAACGAAGCTTGCAAGATCCGCCGAGCCGAAGCGCACCCAGCAGCATTGTCCCGCTTCGACGGCGCGCCGTTCGGCGGCCTCGACCGCATCCTGCGACCGGTCGATGCCCAGCACCGACCCGCTCGGGCAAACCGGTTGCCCGGCAAGCCGAGAAACGTCGCCAACGCCACAGCCGAGGTCGAGCACGTGCATGCCTTGCTTCAGTCCGGCCCGGCGCAGCACATCCTCGGTCAGGTCACGCACGAAGTCGCCCTGCAGCTGCAGCCGTTTGAATTCGCCTTCGGAATAGCCGAGCGTATACTGTCTGGTATCAAGGGTTTCGGGCCGGCCGTCTGGCCGGCGTTCGACAAAGCTGGTGTTCACTGCCCCGTCTCCTCAACAATCGGTTTCGTGCTGAGGGCTGTCGATATCGCTCGGGTCCGTACGACCGGGCGGAGCCTCATGCTCCACCTCGCCCAGAACATCCTGGGCCGGTACCGGGTCCGAGTTGCTTTGATATCTGCCGCCCCGCAACGGCACGGGACCAAAAATCCCGCCGACGATCTAACGCGATCAACGTGGTCGCAGGACCAGGGAGCCGCGTTTAAGCGAGCGTGGTAGCGAGCGTGGTAAGAGCGACCGCAAATGTGGTATTTTGCGTTGAAAGCAACCGGGGAGCGGGGGTAGCAGCCGGGGGCGTAATGTCATCGCACATTCAGATCTGCCTTCTGGGTGAATTGCGTATCGTCTCGGATGGACGCCAGCTCGACCTGCCGCCGTCCAAGAAGACGCGCGCGCTGCTGGCCTATCTGGCGCTGACCGGTCGCCCGCACCGGCGCGAGCGATTGTGCGAGATTTTTTGGGAGCTGCCCGACGATCCGCGTGGATCGCTGAGATGGGCGCTGAGCAAGATCCGCGCCCTGGTCGACGTGCCCGGCTCCGCGCAGTTGAGCGCCGATCGTGAACGAGTCTCCTTGGTCCAGGACTCGGCGATGGTGGACTATGTCGAAATCGTCCGCCGACTGCAGGCTTCTTCACCGCCCGCCACACTCGATGAACTGCACGAAATGGGGAAGCTTTTGGCGCTGCCTTTGCTCGACGGGCTCGATCTGCCGCAGCTTGACGCCTACCAGGCCTGGCTCGCGGCCGAGCGCGAGGAGGCCCTGCAACTCCGTCTCGGTCTGCTGGAGCGCATCACGCTTCACCCCGAAACCAGCGACCGCGACGCAATCAAATGGCTGCGCCAGTGGCAAAGCGCGGACCCGACTTCGGAACAGGCCGCCGGCATCCTGGTTCGAACGCTCCGGCGGCTCGGCCGCGGCGACGAAGCCGCCGGGGTGATGAGCAATTACCAGCGCATGGCCAGGGATACCGGGTTGTCGGCGGTCGACGATGTATCGGAAGTGGGTCCCCCGCCCTCCGCGGCGGAGACGGCAACACCGGAGCACAGTTTTCTGAAGCGCCAGTCGATCGGTTTTTGCCAGGCGGCAGATGGAGTGCGTATCGCCTACGCCACCGTGGGCTCGGGACCGCCACTGGTCAAAGCCGCCAACTGGCTCAATCACCTCGAACTCGACTGGCAGAGTCTGATTTGGAGCAAGACTTTCCAGGCGCTGTCCGACGGACGTACGTTTATCCGCTATGATGAACGCGGCAACGGCCTTTCCGACTGGGAGGTGGACGACATCAGCTTCGAGGCGTTTGTCCGCGACCTCGAAACCGTCGCCGACGCGTTACGACTGGAGCGTTTCCCACTGCTCGGCATGTCGCAGGGCTGCGCGGTATCGATCGCCTATGCCGTGCGCCATCCCGAGCGGGTCTCTGCGCTTGTTTTGGTGGGAGGCTACGCTGCAGGCTGGCGCATTGGCTGCTCGGCGGAAGAGCAGGAGCGGCGTCGGGCGGTGATGACCTTGACCAAACTCGGCTGGGGAACCAACAATCCCGCATATCGCCATATCTTCTCGCAGACGTTCATGCCCGATGGCACCTCGGACGAACTTGCCTGGTTCGACGAATTCCAACGCCAGACCACCTCGCCGGACAACGCCGTTCGGTTCCAGGATGCATTCGGCGATATCGACGTGCGCGACCAGTTGGCGCAGCTGCGCGCGCCTACCCTGGTGCTGCACGCCCGACACGATCAGCGCATAGCGCTCGATCAAGGCCGGGAACTTGCCATCGGCATCCCGAATGCCCGCTTCGTCGTGCTGGAGAGCCGAAGCCACATCATTCTGGGCCACGAACCCGCCTGGCCTATATTCATGGACGAGGTCCAACGGTTCCTCGCGGAGACGAGTACGGCATAAGAAGGTCAATTTCAGAGCAGATCGGGCAGCTCCGATTTCCGCGTGCCCCTTGCGGCCTCGTTCTGGACGTACGCCGGCTGTCTGCCGATAACCTCAAATCTTATTTTAGTAAGTATTAATCTGTTAACGAGGCTGCCTCGCTTGGGGCCAAATTGGGCAGTTTAGAAACCGCTCATTAACTCGCCCCGCTCATCCTGAAATCCACGCACTGGAGACGTTGATTGTGAAACGCGATGTCGCCCTGATCGCATTTTTGCTGTCGTTTGCCTGCCCGTTTGCCGCCCAGGCAGGGACGACCATGGAAACCAAGGGTAAGGCGTTCGCGCCGCCCGCCTTCTATTCGTTTTGCAGCCGCCAACCAGGCCTGTGCAGTACCGCCGGCGGAAAGAAGGTCGTTACGCTGCAGGCCAAACTCAGCTCGGAATTGAAGCAGGTGAACCAATCGGTCAATTCACGCATCACGGAGCTCAGCGATCGTGTCGCTGTCGGCAAGGACGACGACTGGCGCGTGCCGACCGTCTCTGGCGATTGCGAAGATATCGCGATCCTGAAGAAGCTTGAACTGATGAGGCGCGGCTGGCCGGCTTCGGCGCTCCTGTTGACCGTGGCAAGCTATGGCGGCGATGGGCACACGGTGCTGACGGTGCGCACCAGTGAGGGCGACCTGGTGCTCGACAATCTCACGAACTCCGTCCGTGACTGGTCCAGCACTCCCTACAGCTACTTCGCCCGGCAGGCGCAGGGGAATGGCAAACGCTGGGAGCGGATCGGCGGCGCCAAGCCTATTCAGACGACCGCAACGGGCGGCTGAAAATTTCCCAGGTCGAAGCTCAGCGTTATGGCAGAATTCCGCTGCTATTCGGGTCCTCGCTTCTGCACGATCAAGTCTAAGCGCTCGCGGTCGGAGCGTTCGCGCTCGTCGCGTCGGCGCACGTCCTTGTAGGCACGCTCGACCATGTTGGTGCGTGCGGTCGCCGTGGCGATCAGCGCGGCCTCCCGCCTGGCGCTCTCCAGGCTCGCCTCCTGGCGAACCAGCGCATTGGCGATGCGGCGATGGTAGAGGTCGGGAAACAGGCCGGCGAGCGACTGGTCGGCGTCGAAACGCTCGACCAGTTCCTTGGCTTCGGCTTCGGCGGCCGCGGCGGACGTCAGGAATGTCGCGTGACGGGTCTCGTGCAACGCCTTCAGCTGCTCCTGCACCTTGACCAGTTTCCTGAGGCGGTCCTTGCGCGTGGTCATCTGCCTACCGGGCGAGCGTCAGGTCGACAAAACCGTCGACGAACAGCGACAGCATGGTGCCGATGGCGAAATAGAAGATGATCAGCCCGCCGGCGATGACGAAGGGCAGTGAGATGAAATAGACCGGGATCTGCGGCGTCAGCTTGTTGACGAAGCCGATCGTCAGATTGACGAGGACGGCATAGGCGACGAAGGGGCTGCCGAGGCGGATGACCAGGAAGAAGGCGTCCGACACGGTGTCGGTGACATCGACGAGCGCTGCCTGCGGGTTGAAGAAGACATTGACCGGCGCGACCGTGTAGGAGGCGACCAGGGCGCGCACGATCTCGTGGTCGAAATCGAAGACGAACAGCAGGAGCAGCGCCGAGAACGAGATGATGGCGGCAAGGGCCGCCTGCGGCTCCGCCTCCTCGATGGCCGGCCCGCCGGTGCCGCCATAGCCGATCAGCGTGGCGATGGCCGAGCCCATGAAGCGCAGCGCTTCCATATAGAGCCTGGTCATGGCGCCGATCAGCCCGCCGACCAGCAGTTCGGAGACGATCATCGGCGCCAGGATCTGCGGACGCGGATCGACGAAGGGATAGATGCGGTCCCAGAGGAAGGCGAGCAGGCCGCCGGTGGCGGCGACCGCCACGAACAGCCGGACCTGGATCGGCACGCGGGCGCTGGACAGGCCGGGCATCAGCATGAAGCAGGCGCCGATGCGGCAGAAGGCGAGGAAGGCGGCGATCACGACGCCTTGCGAGAGCGCGCTCACGATATGGTCCCGAGCACCTTGATCTCGACGCCCTTGGCGATTTCGACGTGGCTCAGCACCGGCAGCGTGGTGAACAGGCGCTCGATGATCATGCGCACATAGGGACGCGCATCCGGCGCGGTGACGAGCACGAAACGTTCGCCGGCCTCGAGATGCTTGCGGATCGCCTTGGTCGCGTCCTGGCCGAATTCCTCGAGCTGGCGCGGGTCGATGTCGAATTCCCGCACCTCGCCCTTGGCGTCGCGCTTGAGGCTCTGGTGGAAGGCGAGGTCCCAGCGGTTGCCGAGCCGCAGCACCTTGAGCACGCCGCCTTCGGAGAGGTCGCCGCAGATCTGCTGCGCCATGCGGATGCGGACATGCTCGACGATCTGCTCGGTGCGGCGCACATGCGGGGCGATCTCGGCGATGGCCTCTATGATCAGGTGCAGATTGCGGATCGAGACGCGTTCGGCCAGCAAGAGCTTCAGCACCGCCTGCAGACCCGGATAGGAAATATGCGTGGTGCAGATCTCGTCGGCGAGCTTGCGGTATTCGGGGTCCTGGCGTTCGAGGAGCGCCTTCATGTCCTTGTAGGACAGAAGCTGCGGCAGGTTGTTGCGGATGACCTCGGACAGGTGCGTGAGCAGCACCGACATGTTGTCGGCAAAGGTGTAGTTCTCGCGCTTCAGATCCTCGGCGAAGGTTTCGAGCACCGAGAAGGCGCGCATGCCGAAGGCCGGCTCGCGGATCTCCTCGCCGGGAAGTTCCGGCACGTCGCGGGTGCCGAGCAGCACCATGATCTCGCCGACACGCATCTGGTATTCGGCGACCACGGTGCCGTGGACCTTGATCTGGTAGCTCTTCGGCGGAATGGCGAAATCGTCGGCGACGCGCACTTCCGGCACGACGAAGCCGTATTGCGTGGCAAACTTCTTGCGCATCTTCCCCATGCGGAAGACCAGCTCCTGATGCGACACCAGCAGCCTTGTCGAAAGCTGCTTGCCGATCAGCAGCTCGATCTCGGCGGTGGCGAGCGATGCCTTGACCGAGTTCTTCTCTTCCTCGGCCTTGTTCGCCTTCTCCTGGCTCTTCACCGCTTCGGCGGCGGCGAGTGCCCGGTTGTGGCGGAGCGGAATGATGTAGCCGAGACCGGCCATGCCGCCGGCAAGGGCAAAGAACGGGAACAGCGGCAGGCCCGGCATCAGGCCGAGAATGACGAGCAGCGACGCCGCGACATAGAGCGCGCGCGGATGGGCGCCGAGCTGGCCGAACACCGCCTGGTTGGTCGAGCCGCGCGTGCCGCCCTTGGAGACCAGAAGGCCGGCGGCGAGCGAGACGATCAGCGCCGGGATCTGAGTGACGAGGCCGTCGCCGACCGACAGCTTGATGAACACATCGGCGGCCTGGCCCATGCCCATGTCGTGGCGGATATAGCCGATGGCAATGCCACCAACGATGTTGATGGCGGTGATGATGAGGCCGGCGATGGCATCGCCGCGGACGAATTTCGAGGCGCCGTCCATCGAACCGAAGAAGGAGGATTCCTCCTCCAACTCGCGGCGGCGCAGCTGCGCCGTCTTTTCGTCGATCATGCCGGCCGAAAGGTCGGCATCGATCGACATCTGCTTGCCGGGAATGGCGTCGAGGGTGAAGCGCGCGCCAACTTCGGCGATACGGGTAGCGCCCTTGGTGATGACGATGAAGTTCACCACGATCAGGATCAGGAAGACGATGAGGCCGATGACGAAGTCGCTGGCCATCACCAGCCTGGAGAAGCCGGCAATGACATAGCCGGCGGCATGCGTGCCTTCATTGCCATGCGACAGGATCATGCGCGTGGTGGCGATGTTGAGCGACAGCCTGAGCATGGTGGCGATCAGGAGCACGGTCGGGAAGGAGGAGAAATCGAGCGGCCGCTGGATCCACAGCGCCACCATCAGAATCAGTACCGACAGCGCGATCGAGAAGGCGAGGCCGATATCGATGAGGAAGGCTGGGATCGGCAGGAACAGTACGGCCAGGATGATGACGATGCCGATCGCGAAAAAGACGTCGCGGCCGTTCTTGGCAACGGTGCCGGCTGCAATGCTTTCGCTGATCGCCATAATCGTCCCCAAATCATAAGCCTGCCGCGCGCGACAGCCTTGTGAGCCTAGCTGGCCAAGCTTGCGCGAGGGTGGGAGAATGCGCCCTGAGAGAAGAAGGGAATCGCATGCTCCTGATCATTGGCACGGTCCGTTTGCCGCCGGACAAGCTCGCTGAGGCAAGACCGGCCATGCAGCGGATGATCTCCGCCAGCCGCGCCGAGCCCGGCTGCATCGAATATTCCTATGCGCAGGATGTCCTCGACGCAGGGCTCATCCACGTCTCCGAAGTCTGGAGCGATCGGGCCGCGCTCGACGCGCATTTCAGGTCGGCGCACATTGCGGACTGGCGTGCAAGCTGGGCGGCGCTCGGTATCGGCGATCGCAATCTGATGCTCTACGAGGCAGGCGATGCCAAGCCGACCTGACCAATCGAAGGCAATTTCGGTGATGCTGGCTCCGCGCTAAGTTCGGGGTGCAGAGGTTGCCGCGCCGGTGCCAAAATGGCGCCACAAGCAGTCGGCATTGCGGTTGCCACGCAGTGTTGCCGGGCGTATCAGGCGGCAGCTTTCCACCTCTTGCTCTACGGCGAGCCGTTCCGGTGCTTTCCAGAAACGAACCTCAAGTCTATGCCCGCCGGCTTCGCGCGGTGCTGATCAGATCGATCCCGCTGCTCGAGGCGCGCGGTATCGTGATCGTCGTCCTGGCGGGTGTCGTGGGCGTGATGGCGGGCGTGCTGGTCACGGCAATGAGCCAGATGGTGCAGGGCATGCATGGGCTGTTGTTCGGGGTCGAGCCGGGCGGCCGGCTGTCGGCGATGTTTTCCTTGTCCGACCCGGTTCAGGCAGCGATACCGGCGATCGGCGGCATCCTGCTCGGCCTGTCGGTGATCTGGCTGCGAAAGCGAAAGTTCCGCACCCCGGTCGATCCGATCGAGGCCAACGCGCTTTACGGTGGACGCATGTCGCTCACCGACACTTTCATCATTGCCGGGCAGACGATCATCTCGAGCGGCTTCGGCGCTTCGGTAGGGCTGGAGGCCGGCTACACGCAGATCGGCTCCGGGCTGGCATCGCGGCTGGCGCGCGCCTTGAGGCTGCGTCGCAATGACGTCCGCATCCTGGTCGGCTGCGGCGCGGCAGGCGCGATCGCCGCCGCCTTCGACGCACCGCTGACGGGAGCCTTCTACGGGTTCGAGCTGGTCATCGGCATCTATTCGGTCGCCAATGTCGCGCCGGTGATGACCGCCGCGATCTGCGCTTCGCTGACCGCCGAGGTCTTTGGCGGCGTGCCCTTTCCGCTGGAGCTTGCCGGCCTGCCGGCACTCACCGCCAGCCAGTACCTGCCGTTCCTGCTGCTCGGGCTTTTGGGTGGCGCCGCCTCCATCGCCATCATGCATCTGGTCAGCCTCATCGAGCGCGGCTTTGCAAGGCTCTCGATCGACGCCTCGCTGCGGCCCTTCATCGGCGGCATTCTCGTCGGACTGCTGGGGCTGGTCACGCCGCAGGTCCTGTCGAGCGGTCATGGCGCGCTGCATCGCGAATTCGCGATGAACTACGGCATCGCCGTCGTCGCCAGCGTCTTCGTGCTGAAGCTGGCGGCGTCGGCGATCTCACTGGGATCGGGCTTTCGCGGCGGCCTGTTCTTCGCCTCGCTGTTCCTCGGCGCGCTGCTCGGCAAGATCTTCGCTGGGGTGATGGCCGTCGCCTCACCGGCAACCGGTATCGATCCGGCCGTCGCCGCCGTCGTCGGCATGACCTCGCTTGCGGTCGGCGTCGTCGGTGGGCCATTGACCATGACGTTCCTGGCGCTGGAATCGACGCGCGACCTGACACTGACCGGCGTCGTGCTGGCGGCCTCGATCATGGCGGCGATCCTGGTGCGCGAAACCTTCGGCTATTCGTTCTCGACCTGGCGCTTCCATTTGCGCGGCGAGACGATCCGCAGCGCGCACGACGTCGGCTGGATGCGCAGCCTCACCGTCGGCTCGATGATGCGCAAGGACGTGCGAACCATCGATGCTGCGACGACGCTTGGCGCCTTCCGCAAGGAAGTGCCGCTTGGCTCGGCGCAGCGCGTCATCGCCGTCGACGAGGGGCGGCACTATGTCGGCGTGCTGATCGTGGCCGAACTGCACAGCGAACTGTCCAACGGCGAGACGCCGGTACGGACGCTTGCCCAGTTCAAGGATGCGGTGCTGGTGCCGACCATGAACGTCCAGTCGGCGGCCGAAACTTTCCAGCGCGCCGGCGCCGAGGAACTGGCCGTGGTCGAGGACTTCGCCGACCGCGTCGTGCTCGGCCTTTTGACCGAAAGCCATCTGATGCGGCGCTATGCCGAAGAACTCGACAAGGCGCGGCGGGATCTGTCGGGCGAGGGGTAGGTCCCGCGCGAACGAGTTTAGTGTTCGATCGGCCCCTTCGCCATCACCAGCGCGGTGCCGGCGGTCGTCGGCCGCTCGATCATGCGCCGGACGTGAGGCGGCTCGCTGCCGCTGTGCAGCGCCCGTATGCGCTCGCCGATGACGGCGTCGGCATGGGTGGCGCGCCTGTTGTGGCGGATGTATTCGAGCCAGGTCGGCGTGTGGTAGTGCTCGATCCAGATCGCCGGGTTTTCGAGGTCGCGCGCCAATGTCCAGTTGCGGGCGCCGTCGCGGCGGCGGATGCGGCCGCGTTCGGCCATGGTGGCGAGGAACTCCGGAACGTCCTCGTCACGGATGACGTACTCGATCATGATGGCGATCGGACCGCTGCGCGGCTTGAGGTCGAGCCCGAGATGCGGTTCCTTGAAGCGGTTGAGCGGGTCGAGATTGAGCACCGCCTGCTGCGGCAACGGCAGGAAAAGGCCGATGGCGCCACCCGTCAGCATGGCGATGCTTGCCACGATCAGCGCGGTCTCGGCGCCATGCGCGTCGGCGACGACGCCCCAGATCCAGCTGCCCAGCGCGATGCCGCCGAAGGTCGCCGTCTGGTAGACCGAGAGCACCCGGCCGACCACCCAGCGCGGCGTCGACATCTGCACCGTGACGTTGAAATGCGACAGCGCGATCACCCAGCAGGCGCCGCCGACGAGCAGTCCGAGCGCGGTCTGCCAGGCGTGGTCGCTGATGGCGGCGTTGAAAGCGCAGACGGCGAAGCCGGCAAAAGCCATGCGCACCATCGTCTCGCTCGACAGCAACTGCCGCAGCCGCACGCTGATCAGCGCCCCGCCAACCGCGCCGATGCCGAAGGCGCCGAGCATGATGCCATAGGTCAGGGCGTCGCCCTTGACGACATCGCGCGCCACCAGCGGCAGCAAGGCGAGCACCGCGCCGGCGCTGAAGCCGAAGGCAAAACCCCTGACCAGGACCTTGCCGATGTTGGGCGACATGGCGACATAGCGCAGGCCGGCGCCCATCGCCGCTCCCAGCGTCTCGCGCGGCAGCGTCGACACCGGCAGATCCGGCTTCCAGCGAAACAGCACGATGATCAGGCCGACATAGCTCAATGCGTTGGCGGCGAAGGCGGCGGCAGCACCCGCCGCGGCGACGATGATGCCGCCGATCGCCGGACCGACGCTGCGCGTCAGATTGAAGCCCAGTGAGTTCAGCGCGACGGCCGCTGGCAGCTTGGCGCGCGGCACCATATCGCCGACCGAGGCCTGCCATGACGGATTGTTCAGCGCCGTGCCGCTGTCGATCAGGAAGGTGAAGGTAAGCAGCGTCCACGGCGTGATCAGGCCGAGGTAAGTGAAGACGGTCAGGAGCACCGAGACGACCAGCATGAAGGTCTGGGCAACCAGCATGACCTTGCGACGGTCGAAGCTGTCGGCGATGGCGCCTGCAACCAGCGCAAACAGCATGATCGGCAAGGTGGTTGAGGCCTGGACGAGCGCGACCTGGTAGGACGAGGTGGCGATCGAGGTCATCATCCAGGCGGCACCGACGCCCTGGATCAGGCCACCGAAATTCGACACCAGGCTGGCCGACCATACGGCCCGGAAAATGCCGTGCCGGAAGGGCGCCAGCGCCGAGACGCGTTCGCCGCCCGGCTCGTCATCTATCATCAATGCTGTCCCGCCTGATTACGTCCGTACCCCTCACCGTCATGCCACCCATGGAGGTAGAGCACGGCAGCGCGGGAGGCGAACACCACTTCGAAAAAGACTATGGTCCAACAACAGGATAGCACGGCAAAAATACGTCGGGACGCAACTAATCCAAAGGTCTTGGCGGTCTGGACCAATTTACGCCCGATCCGCGTCCCTGGCCGCTGCGTGCAGTGCCTCGGTGAGGTTGCCCGTCGTCTCACCGCCGGCATGGAGGCGCAGGAAGAGTTCCATGCCGACAAGCCTCAGCCTCGAGGCCACGTCACGCCTGGCCAGCCCGACGAAATCGTCGATGGAAGCGGCAGGCCATTTCATCGCGTCGCGCAAGAACCCGCCACGCAGCAGACCATGAGTGCCAGCGGTGAAGTGCGGCGAGATCTCGAAGCCAACCTTGGGCGCCTGGATGTTTTCGCGCGGGATGTGCTTTTCGGCGACCTTCTTCAAAAGCCATTTTCCGGTCTTGTCGCGATATTTGTGGCGCCTCGGCAGGTGGATCGCATAGTCGATCAACCGGTTTTCGAGGAACGGAACCCTGAGTTCCACCGAGGCCGCCATGCTCAGCCGGTCGTGCCGGTGCAGCAGGTCCTGCAAATGCGAGTACATGTCGAAGAAGCAGCTTCCCAGGAAGGCTCGGTCGGCCAGTGGCGTCACCGGCTGAAGCCGGTCGAAGATTTCAGGCTGCAGGAAATTCAGGTCCGGCGACAAGGCCCGCAGGACCGCATTGTGGCTCCAGCCCCCGCCATGGCCGATCGACCTGCTGAATGGCGCCTGGCGAAGGCGTTGGAATTTCCGGTCCAGCCAGCGCTTCGACCGAAACAGCCGCGCCGGCCAGGACCAAGCGCGCCAGGCCCTCATGCTTGAGGCCTGCCATCTGTAGCCGCCAAAAAGCTCGTCGGAGCCTTCGCCGGTGA
The DNA here is from genome assembly GCF_056781675.1 of Mesorhizobium monacense. Classification (NCBI taxonomy): domain Bacteria; kingdom Pseudomonadati; phylum Pseudomonadota; class Alphaproteobacteria; order Hyphomicrobiales; family Phyllobacteriaceae; genus Mesorhizobium; species Mesorhizobium monacense. The sequence goes on from NZ_CM165567.1 coordinate 514,123, forward strand.
GCAGCACCTTGACGCCGTCGGCCCGGCACTGTTCGGCCATCGCCAAAAGCCCGACATGGCTTGCATGCCAGCCGTCGCTTTCGAGATGCCAGATCACTTTCGGCCAAAGCTCGAAGAACCGGTTCCTATCGACCGGCACCCGGCGCAGGCTGACGCCGGCATGGCGGCACGTTCGTTCGGCGTTCCCGGCCTCGCTGTGGCCGAGAAGGGGATCGACGACATAGCCGTGGATTTCCGGCCTGAACCGCTTCGCCAGTGCGGTGATCAGGCCGGAATCGACCCCGCCGCTGCAGGCCGCGGCGATGCTGGTGTCGGCAATGCAATGAAGCTCGACGCTGTCTTCGATCAGCGCCTGGAGCGTTGCCATGTGCTCCGCATCGGAGGCGGTATCGCCGGTGATGCGCGCCGTCTCCAGCGCATCGAGTACATGCCAGAAGCGCCGCCTCTCGATGCCGCCATCGGTGATTTTCCACAGGCCGGCGGGCGGCAGCCGCTCGATGCCCTCGAACAGGCTGTAGCTGGAGTCGCGGCTCTGCCAGGCGAGCCGCAAGGTGATCTCGCGCGCGTCGACGCGGCACGGGAAGCCCTCGCAGGCAAGGATCGCCTTGTCCTCGGACGCAAACAGGATCCGTCCGTCCGTCTCGGCAACCGACATCGGCTTGATGCCAAGACGATCGCGGGCAAGCCACAACGCGCCATCGCGGGCATCGAAATAGGCGAAGGAAAACATGCCGTCGAACAGCGGCACGGCCTTTTCGGGGCCCCAGTGGTGCAGGGCCTGCAGAACCACTTCCGCATCGGAGACGGTACGAAAAACGCAGCCTTCCGTCTCGAGGACCTGGCGCAGCGTCCGGTAATTGTAGACCTCGCCATTATAGACCAGCACGCCCTGGCCGCATGCGGTCAGCATCGGCTCGCGGGCGGCAGGCGAGGGATCGATGATGGTAAGCCTGCGGTGACCCAAGGCGAGCCGCCCGTTGCTCCAGCTGTCGTGGTCGTCCGGACCGCGATGCGCCAGCGCCTGCATCATGTTGGAGATGTCCGACAGGTCAGCGGCGCCGATCGGGTCGCGCTTTCGCCAGACGCCGGCTATTCCGCACATGGCCTGCCGGCCGGTCTTGCCTGGTCCATGGTTTTCCGGGGATTCACCAAGACTGAGAACATCGGGGTCGGGCGTAGGCTGACCCGGTTCGCAATCTAGCCGGAACGCAGCACGCCGCAAGCTGTTGCAGGATTTCTGTTCCGAGCAGGAGCCGGGCCTAGAAGCCGCTTTCGATGCGCTCGAAGATGACGTTGGTGAAGGCCGATATCTGGCCGCCGATAAACGGGCCCGTCAACGCCACCACCAGCATGATGGCGACGATCTTGGGCACGAAGGTGAGGGTGATTTCCTGGATCTGCGTCAAGGCCTGGATCAGGGCGATGCCGATGCCGACTGCCATCGCCACCAGCACGACGGGAGCGGATGCGGTCAGCACCGTCCACACCGCGTACTGGACGATATCGAGGGCGTCGGCCTCGTTCATGGCACTGGCCCAGCTAGAGTTCGTGACTAGCTGGCGGCCTTGACCGAGACGCCGGAGGTCACGGGAACTTCCGTCCCGTTCTCCAGCACCGCGATAAGACCGCTGCTGGCGAGGCGCACCGAGGTCACCGTGCCCGTTGTGTTGCCGTCGGCAGAGGTTATCGAACGGCCGATCAGGGCATCGGCCTGCGACAAGGCCGAGGATTGCATGATCTGGTCGAGCTTGGTGTTGGTCTGCACCGATTGCTCGACCTGCGAGAAGGTGGCGAGCTGGGCGACATATTGCGTCGAATCCATCGGCTTGGTCGGATCCTGGTTCTTCATTTCGGCGATCAGCAGCTTCAGGAACGACTGGTAGTCGACCGCGGTCTTGGAGGTCGGCGTGGTGGTCGAATTAGCGCCGGTCGGTATGGTTGTCGTCATGTCAACGGTCATTAGTATCGGGCTCCCACGGCCAGCGGGCGCGGCGCACCCGCAACATCGTCATTGCCGCCAAGCGCGCGGCGTTCGAGCGGATAAAGCGCCCGGATCGCCTTCAGCGCCTCATAGATATGGTCCTCGCCGACCATGCGGTCGATCTGCTTCAGCCCGCTGCAGATCCGTTCATCCTCGAAGCTTGCCAGCAGCATGGGCAGCGAGCGCCGGAACATGTCGCGTGCCTCGGAAGCCGCCTGCGGGTTCATCAGCATGACCTGCAGGATGAAATAGAGCTGCTTGAGCGGCGTCGATGCCTCGTCGGCCTGGATGACATGGCTTTCGAGCAGGAACTGCACGTCGTTCATCAGCTCGATGGCGACCTTGCGGTCGACGCGGATGACGGCGCCGTTGATGTAGATCTTCTCGTTCGGCTTCAGCGATATCTTCAGCGTGTTGGTCATTGAATGCCGTCCCGGATGATCTGGGACACTTCGATCAGGCCTTCGAAATTGTTGGTGCGGCCCTGGCGGATATCCTCAGCTTCGCGCAACAGCCACAAGCCGATGGAGATCAGGTTGGCACGCAGTTCCTTGGGCAATGCATTGTCGCTCGAGCCGAGATCCTCGACAAAGGTTGTCCATACCCGGTTGGTGAAGTGCAGCGCTTCGGCTGCTTCCATCGAACCATGGCCGACGGCAGCCGCCGCCGCCAGCATGTCGATCGAGCGGGTGAGCAGCTGCCGCTCCCGGTCCTTCGCGTCGGCGACGGAGTCGGTCTGGATGTCGGCGTAGGAGAATTGGTACATCTTGGGAGCTCTGCCGTTCCGGTGGGTGGTTTCAGGTCAGGTAGTTCAACAGGCTGAGTTGCTGCAGGCGTGCCGTCAGTGCAAAGGACGTCTCGATATGCTGCGTCAGGTCGGCGACGCGGGTCGCGGCTTCGGCGGGATCGACGCCTACGAGGTCGATGATATGCTTCTCGAACAGATCGACCTGCGTTTTCATGCGATCGGTGGCGTCGGAGACGCGGTTCTGGGCGAGGCCGGCCCCGGACCGCACCTGGACAAGTCCGCCGATGGCCTCACCGACCAGCGTTTGGGCGCGGCTGGTGACCGAAGTCCTCGCCGCCTGACTGATGGTGCTGCTGGAAAGCAGGTTGGTGACCATGGCCGATGCCATGGCGAGCTTGCGGATGCCTTCTTCATTGGCGCTGACCGAGGTTTCGGTGGTTTCGTTGAGCGCGATGCGGCTGGTGATCTGCTCATCGGTGGCGTTCGACCAAGTGCCTTGCCAACCCGAGCCGAGGAACTGCGGCTCGACGCTGGTGGTGATGAAATCGTCCATCTGGGCAGCGGTGATGCTGGCCGCGGCCGGGTCGTCCTGCGCGAAGCCGAAATAGGCGACGAAGGAAGCGTCGAAGGCAGCTTTGGCCGGGGAGCCGGCCTCCGTGAAATCATCGATCGGCTTGACGTCGGTGTTGGTGCCGGCGAACAAATATTCGCCATTCACGCCGGTGTTGAGGATTCCCGTCATCTGCTGCAGCGCCGAGGCGCCGGCGGACTGCGTGATGCTGGTCGAGGAATCGCCGGATACGGCGCTGGTTAGGGCGGAGAGGAGATCCTGCGCGACATCGGAGAGCTGGCCAAGCGAATCCTGGGTCGATGTCAGCCGGGCGGCGACCAGCGCATTGGAATCGATGATGCCGTTCAGACGGTCGAGATCGCGCTGGAAGGTCACGGCCTGGGTCGTGCGTCCGCCAAGCGCCAGCCCGACATCGGCGACCTGACCGGTCGACAATTCCTTGGTCGCCTTGACGAGGTCGGCCTGCATGCGCATCTGCTGATAGCGCATGGCATTGGACATTGCAGCTGAGGAGACGGAAGTGGCTTTCATGGATTATCCCACGGCATCAAGCAGGGCTGACAGCATGTCGTCGACAGTCTTCATCATGCGCGCCGAGGCCTGATAGGTGTGTTCGAGATCGAGCAGCAGCGACATTTCCTGGTCGACATTGACGCCGGTGTCGTTGGACAGCGCCTCGGCCGTGCGTGTGGCCAGTGCTTCCTTGGCGTCGGCGGTCGTCGAGGCCTGCTGGCGCACGCTTTCGAACCAGCCGACGGCGTTGGCGGCATAGTCGGAGACGCTGGATGTCGTCGTGATGCCGGCGGTGGCATCGAAGGCCATCGGCTGGTCGAGCCTGTCGCCATAGGCGATCAAAAGGTCGGAATAGGATGAGCCGCTGGTGTTGAGGATATAGGCCGCGCCGTTGGCGCCGCCGTCGCGCAGCAGCGCCGGGTCGCCGCCGGCGCTCGGATCTATCGCCGTGTTGACGCTGATCGAGCCGGCAAGGCCATTGACCAGCGTGCCGGCCGCCGGCACGGCGGGCGCGCCGGACCAGGTGAACAGGCCGGCCGCATCGGATTGCGACGGCGCGGTTTCGGTAAAGGCGGTGATGAGACCGCGCGCGGTCTCGTCGAGCTGGCTCTGCATGGTTGCGGCGACGCTGTCGCGCAGCGTGATCAGGCCGGCTAGCTTGCCGACGGCGCTGGTGTTGTCGCCGGTGCCGGCGGAGATCGGCACGTTGTCGATATAGATGGTGTTGCCAGGGGTGCCGGCGGTGTAGCCGGCCGATGGCGTGAAGCTCACCGAGCGCGGCACGGTCTCGAACAGCGTCGTGCCGTCGGTGGTGGTGATGACCATGTCGTTGTCGCCGCGCGTAAAGGTCGAGACGGGGACATATTCGGCAATCTTCTTCAGCAGCGCGTCGCGCTGGTCGAGCGCGTCGGACACGTCGGTGCCCGAACGGGTTCCGGAGATGACGGCCTTGTTGGCATCCTGGAACTGCCTGAGCAGCGAGTTGAGGTCATCGACGGCGGTGGCGATCTGGCTGTCGGTCTGGGTGCGGAAATCCTGGATCGCCGTGGTGCCGTCGTTCAGCGAGCGCACGACGTCCTTGGCTGCGTCGATGACGCTGGCGCCAAGATTCTGATTGGACGGCGTCGTCGCGTAGAGCTGCAGCGCATTCTGCAGATTGGCGATCGCGGTCGAAGGCGAGGACGCGTTGTCGACGCCGTTTACGGCGAGATCCAGCTGGTCCATGCCGCTGTAAAGCGCGCTCTGGCCGCTCCATGCCGAGAGCGCGCTGAGGTTCTGGCGAAACAGAAGGTCGTTGGCCGCCCGCTGGACCTCCACGGAACGGGCGCCGGGCGCCGTGCTGGTGATGACCGCGGTGCGGCGGGCGTAGTCCGAATTGGAGGCATCGGCGACGTTACGGGAGACGATGCTGGTCTGTTTCGACGTGGCCAGAAGCGACGACTGGGCGATGCTCAATGCGGAAGACAGCGACATGCGGCTCTTTCACGGGCGGGCGCCCGTCGTTTATCTCTTCAGGTTGACAAGGACGTCCATCAGGTCGGAGCCCGTCTGGAAGACTTTCGAATTGGCGGTGTAGCTGCGCTGCGCCGCGATCATGTTGGTCAGTTCCTCGGCGATATCGACGTTGGAATTCTCGAGTGCGCCGGAGACGATCGAGCCCAGCTTGCCTTCATTGGCGAAGCCGATGCGCACGGCGCCGGAGTCCGAACCCTGCGAATAGACATTGCCCGGCAATGCGGTGAGGCGATCGGGGCTTGTTACGTCGGCCAGCGGGATCTTGTAGAGCGGCTTGGTGGAGCCGTCCTCATATTGCGCGTAGATGACGCCATCCGAGCCGATATCGATCTTCTCGATGGTGCTCGGGGCGTTGCCGTTGACCGTCGCTTCGGAGACGGTGTAGCCGGTGCCGAGCTGGGTGAGCTTGGCCAGATCGAGGTTCATAGACGCGCCGTTCGGCACGGTGAACGAGACGCTGTCGACGGCGCCGGTGAGCCTGCCGGTGGTGGTGTCGAAGGTCAGGTTGGCCGAGCCCAGCGCGCCACCTGTATAGGGGAACGAGGTGCCGGCGGTGGCCTGGGACTGATCGAAGACCGAGACCTCCCACGTGCCGGTTCCGGTGTTGGTGAAATAGACGTCGAGCAGCACCTTGTTGCCGAGATTGTCGTAGGCCACCAGCGACGATTTCGAGGTGTATTCGGCCGTCGGGCTGTTGGTGGAGGGCAGGGCGCCGGAGGGCGGGGTGGAGTTCGCCGGCAGATTGCCGGTAAAGGTGCCCTCGGTGCTGGGCGTCGCTGTCATCTCCTGGTCGGAGATCTGCACCGGCACGAGGCCCTCGAAACCGTTGGCGGTGGCGGCCGGCACGCCGTTGGCGTAGCTGTAGGCCATCAGTTGGTAGCCGGCGGCATTGACCAGCTTGCCCTCGGCATCCGGAACGAAGGCGCCAGCGCGGGTGAGGAAGGGCGTTCCGCTCGGATCCTGAACGACAAAGAAGCCATCGCCATTGACGGCCAGATCCGACACCGAGGTGGTGTACTGGAGCACGCCCTGGGCGCTGATCGAGGACCGGATCGTGGTGGTGACGCCGCCCGAATTGTAGGCGCCGCCCGTGCTCGGCATCACCAGCGTCGAGAATTCGGCGGAGGAGCGCTTGTAGCCGGTGGTGTCTGAATTGGCGATGTTGTCGGCCACAGTGGACAGGCGGTTTGCCTGCGCGTTCATACCGGAAACGCCGGTCCGCATCATTCCGTAGAGGCTCATCGAAACGTCTCCTCAATCCCCGTTAAAGGGGAGCCCATGACAGTGGCTGCGAGCCTATGTGTTGTGTCTTGCGCGAGGCTGGCGCGGGCCGAGTGCGCAGGCATCAGAACACCAGCCGGTAGCCGAGGAAGCGCTTGGAATCGATCGGGTCGTGGCCGAGCTTTTCGCGCAGCTTCTTGCGCAGCTTGCTGATGTGGCTTTCCACTACGTTCTCCTCGACCTCCTCGTCGAAGATGCCGTAGATGGCGTTGAAGACCTGGGTCTTGGTGACGCGCCGTCCGCGATTGCTGGCCAAATATTCGAGGATGCGGCGCTCGCGGCGCGGCAAGGGCAGTGGTTGGCCGTTGATCTCGGGATCGCGGCCGTCCATGAAGATGCGCATCGAGCCGACCTCGGCATAGGGCGCGTCTTCCTGCGCGCGGCGGCGGATGGCGGTGATGCGCGCCAGGATCTCGCGGATGTGAACCGGCTTGCGGATGACGTCGTCGACGCCGCTCTCGAACAGACGCAGCGTGTTTTCCAGCGAGTGCTGCTCGCTCAGCGCAATGACAGGTGCGCCGGTGCGGTCGCGGATCTGGCGTGGAGAAATCGCACCTTCCCGACAGTCGCCGATGAGGAAGGCTCTGACCGAGCGCAAATCGGTATCGGCGGCAGAGCTGACCCACTCGCCGAACTCGCCCGGCGCGAAGCCGGCACTGGCGACGCCTTCGCGATCGAAAAGTGAGTTATAGCCTTCAGTTACGAGCTCACGCTCGTCAACGATCACGATCATCGGCCCGCCCTCCGAATCAGCTCATTTGCCCCGTGGAAAAAGGCGTATCCGGTGGCGGGAATCCTGAACAACCGTCATTTCTTGTAGCTATTTTCTTGGGAGTTTTTTTGGGACGCGTAAATAAGCGCGGTCGCATGGGTGCATCGACGACGTATCGGCAGCCCGCCTCTTGCGGGGACGCGGCCGCTTCCGGCGGGTCCGAGAAGGCCGGCGAGGCTGCTGCATGATCGGCAACTATGGGTTGCAAAAGCCGCGAGCGTTGGGCGTCCATTTGCCGAAGCCGGAAGCGACCATGTTGGCAATGACACGGCAGACATAGATCTTCTGCGCGGGATCGTTGTCGGGCCCGGCATGGTAGCGGGCGACGGCCACCGACCAGGTCACGTGACGGGCGTGGAGACTGGCCAGGAAACGTGCCGCGTAGTCGACATTCTGGCGCGGGTCGAGCATGTCACCGACGCTGCGGAAATGCGAGGCGTGATAGTGGTGGTTGATCTGCATGCAGCCGAGATCGATCAGCGTCTTGCCTTCGCGGCGGGCATTCTCGAACGTTGCCAGGGCCTCGGCCCGGCTCCTGGGGAAGACGGTTTTTCCTTCTATGTTCAAAGCGTTAGGCTGGAGGCTGCCCTTGTTGCCGGTTTCGGTCAGGCCGACGGCATAGAGGATGCCAGCCGGCACGCCATAGCGATCGGCGGCGCGCAGGATCTCCGGCTCGCAAGGGTTGCCGGCCGCGTTCGCGGCGCCGGCGGCGACGCTAGATAAACATACCGTCGCCAGTGCGCTCGCGAGCAGGCGAAACAGCACGGCCGATTTCCTGTGCGTCATTTGGGTAGTTCCTTCCCGGCTGCTGACCACCGGAACCGGCATTGCCGCCGCTCGGGTCGCCGGACTGAAACGAGGGCTGTTCACGTCCCGTCGACATCGGCAGGGAACTGCTTGCATCGGCACGGGGGGCTGTGGGGACTGCCATCGAAGGTTGTAGGACCGCGACCTTGTCGACGTCGAAACCAAGCCCACGCAACGACTTGACGATGACCTCGCTGTCGGTGGTGAGACGGCGGTATGCCTCGTGGGTTTCGGGCTTCAATTCGATCGAAAGCTGCTCGCCGGCAAGCCGCAGGCTGGCGGTGACCATGCCAAGCTCTGCCGGGTGAAGCTCGATCTTCAGAATATGTGTCGGAACGGCAACAGCGCTGGCCATCTGCGAGCTCGCGGAGGCCGTCGAAAATGCCTGTCGCAACCAACCGTCGGAAGCGATCGCGTCGATCAGGGACGATGTCGTCTGGTTCATCGGGTTTTGCGCCGGCGCCGGGAAGCTCTGCTCGGCCACGACGTCGATGCGTACGGTGGAGGAAGCCTGTTTTCCCTGTTCGGAAGGCATTGCCGATCTGATGGCTTCAAGGCTCTTCGACCCAGGCGCGGACCGCTTTGCCGGCGATGTCGGCACGTCTGTCGCCGTCTGATCCTTCGGCGGAATCGTTGTGTCGTCATCTGGACGTAACGGCCCCTTGAGGACGGCACCGACGACGTCCGGCTGCCGCAGCTGTCCTGGAAGGCTCACGCCATTCGCGGTGCGTTCGGGGCTTGAGACGGCGCCGGCATCGCGCGCATCAAGACCGGACGTCGAGCGAGATTTCTTCAAGGGGGAAAGCGGTTGCTGCACGGATGGTGGCTGGCTGTCGAGTGTCGGCTCGGTTGTCTCCCCGTCGGGCGTGGCCGCGCTTCCTTCCGCCTTGGCCGCCGCCGAGAATTGCCGGATGTCATGCAGGGCCATCAGCAATGGCAGGCGGTCCTGAAGCGGTGCCACATTCGCGCCTTGCGCGGCCGGTACCGCGTCGTCGGCTGCCTTGCCCGGATCGGTGTCGGCATCCTCCTTCGGGATCCTGCCGGCGGGCTGTTTCGACGAAGCGGTCCTGGCTGACGGCTCATGGTCGGGCTGCACCTTGCCCAGGCCAGCCGGCGCATTCTTGGTCCATCGTGCGCCCTGCGCCCGGGTCTCGGTCGGCTGGCTTTCCGGTCCGGCCGGCTTCTCTGCGCCGCGCACCATGTCGTCGAAGCTTGATATCTCGCTGCTGCCGTTCGTCACCGCCGCCTTGGATGGCGCGCGCGTGGAAACAAGTCCCGGAAGGGCCTGGCCGAGGCGGGTGGTCATTTCGGAGCGGCTCCAAGCATCTGGTCGATCAGGTCGAGTTGATGGCGCGTGTTGATCATCGCCGCGTCGGTGGGATCGTGCGGATCGAGGCCGGCAGCCGGCGCCGACGCCGGTTGCGGCATTGGGGCATCGGTGGACGCGGACTCCGGGGATGGTGCTTCGGCAGGTGCCAGGCTCTCCGCCGCCGGGGAGGCAGGAGCCGCTGCCGACGCTTCCAACGGCTTTGCGGCAGGGGCGGATGCTTCCAACGCCGGTTGTTCGGACATCACGCCTTCGACCGGCGGCAGGCCAGCCTCGTCGGATTTGACCGCGGCGGCGATCTCGGTCTCGGGTCTTGGCACTGCTGCGGCAGGGCGGGGTTCTTCGGCGGGCAGAGCGGCGGGCGGCGCGACCACTTCGCGGGCGATGGCTTGCGCGGCATCGAGCAGGTCGCGGTCGCCTTGCGAAAGCTTGCTGCGATCGATCTTGCCCAGCTTGGCGCGCACGTCGTCGATTGTGCCCGACGTCACGGTGGACAGGCTGGAGTAGAGCTGGGCGCGCGGATCGTTTTCGTTGTCGTTGCCGCTGCGGCCCTGCTCGGCCCTGGCCGCGGCAAAGGTGGAGAGATCCGTCAGTCCGTCGATCGCCGCCCGGCGGGCGATGCGCAGATAGATCACCTTCTCGCGTTCGGGATCCATCATCGAAGTGATGTCGGCGAGCTTGTCCTGGCTGATCGCCATGTGCAGAGTGATGATGCCCGAAACGAAAGCATCCGCGAACTGGCTGGCATAGGGCGAATAGAGATAGCTCGCAACATACTGGGTGGAAGCAAGCGCGAAGCGCGCACCGTCGCCCTGCGCCGCGGCGATGCCGACGGAGCGGCGAAGTGCGGCTTCCTCGACCAGCGTGCCGGGGCTGAGCAGGCGGGCGTCGTCGAGCAGAGCGAGTGCCGCGGCCGGCTCCTCGGTGGCGAGCAGCGAGCCCTTGACCAGTGCAACGAAAGCGCCGAGGTCGCTCGGCAGCGTCATCGGATCGATCGGCTTCAGCGCCTCGATCGCCTTGGCCGGCCGGCCGTTCAGATAGTCGATGATACCCTTGGCGATGGCGTGGCTTTGCGGATCCGTTTCGGCGCGCGATGAGGCTGCCTCGACGGTAACCGGGTTGCCACCGCTCATGCCGTAGACGAGCAAGGCGCGGAAATTCTTCGGCTCCTTGAAATCCTCGGCATCCGCGGCGCGCAGCCGCGCGTCGACCATTTCCAGAAGCTTGGCCTGCATCGGCATCGCCGCATGGTCGCCGGCGGCAATGCGGTCCTGCACGAGTTGCAGCGAGCGCACCAACTGATAGGGCTGCAAGGCCTCCTCGGCGAAGCCGGTCGAGGGCGGCCCTGCGGTCAGCAGCAGCAGGCCGATGGCACGGCCGATGATGGTCGCACCTCTCATCCGCCGCTCGTCATCAGGATCTCGATGCGGCGGTTCGCGGCCGCCATCGGATCGGCGGGATCTTTCGGCTGACGGTCGGCAAAGCCGGCGACCTCGGTGATGCGACGCTCGTCGACGCCGCCGCGCACCAGCATGTAATAGGCGGAATGGGCACGCGCGGTGGACAGCCGCCAATTGTCGTAGGTGTCGCTGCGGAACGGCCGCGCGTCGGTATGGCCGTTGATGCTGATCGTGCCCTTCTGGCCGTTGACGATGCGGCCGATCTTCTCCATCGCCAACACCAGTTCGCGCCTCGGCATGGCCGAGCCGATCTCGAACATACCGAAATCGAGCTGGTCGGTGATCGAGATCGCGACACCCTTGTCGGTTGCTTCGACCGAGACGCCGTCATGCAGCTTGTCGCCCGGCTTGAAGGCCTCGGCCAGCTGCTGCCTGACCTCGGCCGCGGCCTTGACGGTGGCGGCGCTCGGCGCCTTTTCGCCGGCATCGGGTTTTGCGGCCTCCTCGGCCTTGACGGTTTCGACCTTTGCCGCGGCTTCGGTCTTCGGGGCCGGCTCGGCCTTCGCCACGGCTTCCGGCTTTGTCGCTTCGGTCTTTGCCGGCGACGCCGGCTTCGGCTCCGTTTTGGACGGCGCGGATTTTGCCAATGGCTCGAGAGGTGCTGCCGTCACAGGCGGCGCCGGCGGCACGGCCTTGACCTTCGGCACCTGACTTTCGGCGACCTTGTCGCCGACCTTCACCGGATCGCCTTCGATCCTGGTGCGTTCGGCACTCGCCTCGGCGCCGGGCGCGGCCACGTGCTGCGACCAGAAGTCCGGCGCGAACGGATCGCGGTAGGATTCACCGCCGGAGGCACCGGTCGCCGGGCCGGCATTCTGCATCCCGCCATCGCCCTTCTCGCTGACGTTCTGCATCACGCCGGTGTCGGCGGCGATCTCCGACAGGACCGCGTAGGGGTCGGCAAACATCTGTTCGTCGGAGCGGTCCGATGCCTGCGCGGATTCCTTGGTCTGCCTTTTATCCGAAGATCCGGCGGCGCCCTGGCCGTCCTCGCCCGCCTTGCTGGCCCCGTCCTGCGGGTTGTCGGCCGTCAGCCCGACCTTGCTCGGGCCATCGCCGACATCTTCCAGTCCCTTGCGGCTGGAATTGCGGTCGATCAGCTCGACTGGATTGAAGTAGCTGGCGACGGCCGCCTTGGTCTGCTCATTGGCGGCGTTGATCAGCCACATGACGAGGAAGAAGCACATCATGGCGGTCATGAAATCGGCAAACGCGATCTTCCAGACGCCGCCATGATGGCCGTCGTCGTGGTCGTCGTGATTGCGCTTGACGATGATGATCTCGTGCCTGGCTTCCCCGGCGTCGACAGCGCTCATGACAGGATCTCGGACAGGGAAGCCGACCATTCGGCGATGCGCGTCTCGAGGACCGTTTCATCGATGGCAACGGTCAGGTCGAAACCGTGGCTCTCGACAAAGTCGAGTTGCGCAGCACGCGGGCCGAGAGAGGTCTTCAGCGTTTCGAACAGCGAAAGCGGGCCGCGCACGGCGATGCGCACCGCCTCGGAGTCGGCGATGGCCTCGCCGATGGTGCGGGCAAGAGCCTCGATCGATCGCTTCTGCAACTCGTCGGTGACGATGCCGCCGACGATGCGGCCGACCGTGGCGCCGACAAGCCCGGTCAAGCGTGCCTCCATCGCCTCGATGCGCGCGGTGACGGCGGCGCCGAGATCGCCGCCGAAGCTGTCGAGAAAGGCTTTCGCTTCCTCGGCATTGGCTTGGCGCTCGGCGTCGAGCGCGGCCTGGTGGTCGACGGCAAGGCGCGCTTCCAATGCTGTTTCGGCCTCGGCGACGGCTTCGGCGATCAGCGTGCCGATATCGGCCTGCGGCGTGGGCGCTTCCGGCTTGCGCTCGGCTTCGCTCGCGGGCTGTGGCTGGCCGGCGCGCTGGGTCCGCGTGCCGAAATCCGGCAGAAGGTCGAAGAGGGCGACTGAGGCCATGGTCTATCCCGCGACTTCCTGGGCGGCCCATTTGCGCAGGATATGCGCGGTGCGCTCCTCATTGATGTCGACCATGCGGGCAAGACGGTCCTGCGGCGCGGGCCTGATCTTCTGGCGAAGGTCGTCAAGCGGAGTGGAGCCGGGACGGGCGCCCGGCAGAGCGATTGGAGCGGCCGCCGTTTCGAGAGCGGCGGGCTCGGGCGTCGGCAGCGAGCGCTGGACATCGTCGAAGCTCGGTCCGGCGAGGGCAGGCGTTGCCTTTGCCGTCAGCGCCGTGGCCATCGGCCTCAGACCGAAGAAGGCCACCAGGAACACGACGACGATGAAGGCGCCGGCGTTGATGAGGGTGCCGGCATGCGTTCCGATCGATGCCAGCATGCCGGGCTGTTCGATCGGCTCGCCGTCCAGCCCGTCGATGAACTCGACCGCCGAGACGTCGATGACGTCGCCGCGCTTGTCGTCGAAGCCGGTGGCCGATGCCACCATCTTCTGGATGTCGGCAACGCGCTTGGCGATCTGTTCGGGCGTTGCGTCCTTGCCGAGGATGGTCGCCAGCCGCTGCTGGTTGACGACGACGGCGATCGACATCTTGGTGACCGAATAGCCGTTGGAGACGGTGGCGATCTTCTTCGAATTGATCTCGTAGTTGGTGATCTCCTCCTTGCGGTCGTTCTGGGAGGAGGATTGCGGACCCTCGGTGCTGGTTGTCTGGGTTTCCGGCAGGTTCTGTTCGACGCTGGTCGGGGCCGAGGCCTGCTTCTGGTTGTTGTTCTCGTTGGCTCGGACGGACTGCACGGAACGCTCGACGCGCGACTCCGGATCGAAGATCGTCTCTTCGGTCTGGCGGGTGTCGGTGTTGACGTCGGCTTTGACGCTGGCGCGGAAATTGTCGGGACCAAGATAGGGGGTGAGCGCGCGGCGGATGTTGTCGCCGATCTGCGCCTCGACCGTCTGCTCGACGCCCAGCGTGCGGGCGGCGCTGGTGTTGGAGGGGTCGTCGCCGGCGGCCAGAAGGTTGCCGTTGGAATCGAGCACCGTTACCTTGTCGGCCGAGAGACCGGGAACGGCGGCGGCGACGAGATGGCGTATCGACATGGCGCTCTTTTCGGCGTCGATACCGGAATAGCGGATGACCACCGAGGCGGAGGGCTGCTGCTCGTCGCGGCGGAAATTGGCGCGCTCGGACATGACGATGTGGACGCGTGCCGCCTTGATGCCAGCAATCGACTGGATGGTGCGCGCGATCTCGCCTTCCAGCGCCCGCACCCGGGTGATCTGCTGCATGAAGGATGTCAGGCCGAGCGAGCCGACATTGTCGAACAGCTCGTAACCGGCATTGGCGCTCGTCGGCAGACCCTTCTCGGCGAGCAGCATACGCGCCTGCGCGGTGGTGCCGGCCGGCACCAGCACGGTGGTGCCGTCGGGGCCGACATCGAAGCCGATGCCGGCTTCGCCCAGCACCATGCCGATCTGGTTCACGTCGGAGCGCTCAAGCCCGACATAGAGCGTCTCGTAGGCCGGCCGGTTGAGATAGACCGAGGCGACGCCGATGACGGCCATGACAACTGCTGCGATGCCAGCCAGCATGGCAAGGCGCCTGACGCCGAATCCCTGGAGATTCGAGATGATGCTCTGGATCTGTTCCGGCACGATTCAGGCGCTCCCAGCATGGATGTCCGTGGGAACACTAGACCGCGAAGCTTGTGCGAAGATGATAGGCGGAAACGAAAAGGCCGCGTCCGAAGCGCGGCCTTTCAATCCGAAGAGAAAAGCTTGTCAATCCGAATGGAAAAACTTGCTTGGGCCTAGCTCTTGAACAGCGACAGGATCGACTGCGAATTGCCGTTGGCGATCGACAGCGCCTGGATACCGAGCTGCTGCTGGACCTGGAGAGCCTGCAGGCGGGTCGATTCCTTGTTCATGTCGGCATCGACGAGCGCGCCGACGCCCTTGTCGATCGAGTCGCTCAGGTTCGACAGGAAGCTCTTCTGGGTGTCGATGCGTGACTTGGCGGCGCCGAGATAGGCAGCACCGGTCGACAGGCTGGCAAGCGCGGTTTCAACGTTGCCGAGTGCGGTGTCGATGGCAGTGTCGGCGACCACGGCGGCGCTCGGATCGAAGAAGGTCGTGGCAAGCAGACCGCCGACGATGCCACCCGTGCCGGCCACGTCGAGAACCTGCGTGTCGGCAGCCGTGACATCGATCGTGTCGATGGTGACGGTCGCGCCGGAGCGGTTGTAGGAAGCGACGATCTTCAGGTCCGATGCGGCCAAGCCGTCATTCTGCAGAAGGTTCGAGCCGGCATAGCTGGCATTGGTGACCGACGACTTGATCTGCGCCTGGATGGCCTTGATTTCGGTCGCGATCTTCTGCTGGTTGTCCTGGCTGGCGCCACGGGCGGTGACGAGCTTGGCCTTGATCAGGTCGACCTGGTCCTTGATGTCATTGATGGCGGTGTAGGCGGTGTCGACCTTGCCGGCGCCGAGGCCGAGCGAGTCCTGAACAGCCGAAAGCGCCTTGTTGTCGGATTTCATCGAGGTGGCGATCGACCAGTAGGCGGCGTTGTCGCTGGCGGTGGCGACGCGGTAGCCGGTCGAAATGCGGGCCTGCGTCGTTTCAAGCTGCTTGTTGGTGGCGTTGAGACTCTGAAGCGCGGTCAGCGCCGCAGCGTTGGTCATGATGCTTGCCAAGATACACCTCTTCTCAAAGCAGGCATGCCTCGCGCATGCCGGTCAACCTGTTCGGCGGGAGCGTCATGCCTGTCGACCAACTGGTGGTCTGCCCGTCCTAAGTGAATGGTTAACCTTGAGTATCGTGATATCGTTAATGGCGCGTTAAAACCATGCTTTGACAACGGAAAACGGTAGCATCTTCACAACGAAAATCGGGCCGCGCTGATGGCGCGGCCCGATGCAGATGACTGGAGTCTGGTAAGCGATCAGCCGCGGAACAGCGACAGGATCGACTGCGAATTGCCGTTGGCGATCGACAGCGCTTGGATACCGAGCTGCTGCTGGACCTGGAGGGCCTGCAGGCGGGTCGATTCCTTGTTCATGTCGGCATCGACCAGAGCGCCGACGCCCTTGTCGATCGAGTCGCTGAGGTTTGACAGGAAGCTCTTCTGGGTGTCGATACGCGACTTGGCGGCGCCGAGCGAGGCAGCGCCGGTGGACAGTGCGCTGAGCGCCGTTTCAACGTTGCCGAGTGCGGTGTCGATGGCGGTGTCGGCGACTGCAGCTGCGCTCGGATCGAAGAAGGTCGTGGCCAGCAACCCACCGACGATGCCGCCCGTGCCGGCCACGTCGAGAACCTGCGTGTCGGCAGCCGCGACATCGATCGTGTCGATGGTGACGGTCGCGCCGGTGCGGTTGTAAGAAGCGACGATCTTCAGGTCCGATGTGGCGGCGCCGTCGGTCTGCAGAAGGTTCGAGCCGGCAAAGTTGGCGTTGGTGACCGACGACTTGATCTGCGCCTGGATGGCATTGATTTCGGTCGCGATCTTCTGCTGGTCTTCCTGGCTGGCGCCACGGGCGGTGACGAGCTTGGACTTGATCAGGTCGACCTGGTCCTTGATGTCATTGATGGCGGTGTAGGCGGTGTCGACCTTGCCGGCGCCGAGGCCGAGCGAGTCCTGAACAGCCGAAAGCGCCTTGTTGTCGGATTTCATCGAGGTGGCGATCGACCAGTAGGCGGCGTTGTCGCTGGCGGTGGCGACGCGGTAGCCGGTCGAAATGCGGGCCTGCGTCATTTCAAGCTGCTTGTTGGTGGAGTTCAGGCTCTGCAGCGCGGTCAGCGCCGAGGCGTTGGTCATGATACTGGACATGGCTACTCGTACCTTGTTTTTACACGTGTTTTTTTGACATACCGGCTTGTCCGGTATGACGGTGCGGCATCATGCCAATGATCGTTATTTGAGATCACCCGCCATCTGGGGGGACTATGCTGGCAAGTCCCTACCAAAGCGCTAAATCGGACGGTTAACCGAAAATATATTGCGGGAAATTCTTGCAGGCGCCGCGTTTGGGCGGGCCGGTCAGCTGAAAGATCGCACCAGGCTGCCGACAAGCAGGTTCCAGCCGTCGATCAAAACGAAGAACAGAATCTTGAACGGCAGCGACACCACGGTCGGCGGCAGCATCATCATGCCCATGGCCATGGTGATGGTGGCGACGATCAGGTCGATGACAAGGAACGGCAGCACGATCAGGAAGCCGATCTCGAAGCCGCGGCGGATCTCCGAGATCATGAAGGCCGGCACCAGGATGCGCAGGTCGACGGTCTCCTTTGCAACGACCTGGCCGCGCTCGCGGGCGAGGTCGGCGAAGAGGTCGAAATCCTTGTCGCGCACATTGCGCAGCATGAAGGTGCGGAACGGATCCGAAATCTTCCCGAACGCCTCGGTCTGGCTGATCTGGTTGTCCATCAGCGGCTTGACGCCGGTGTTCCAGGCCTGGTCGAAGGTCGGCGCCATGACATAGAAGGTCATGAACAGCGACAGCGAGATAAGGATCAGATTGGCCGGCGTCGATTGCAGGCCGATGCCGGCGCGCAGGATCGAGAAGGCGATGACGAAGCGGGTGAAGCTCGTCACCATGATCAGCAGGCCCGGCGCCACCGACAGCACGGTGAGCAGGCCGAACATCTGAATGATGTAGCCGACGGTGGTGCCGTCAGCCTTGCCGATGCCGCCGAGATCCAGCTGCTGGGCTCCGGCGACGGATGTGGCGACGAACAACAGCGCCGCGGCGACGAGGAATTTTCTCATTCGAGCAGCAATGTCCTGATCAGAACCTGTTTGGCATGACCGCCGCTGCGGATGGCGGCGCGCTCCTCGAGGTCGGCTTTCAGATGCTGATAACCGCTGGCGCCCTCGATCTGATGCAGCTTCATCGTGCGCATCAGGGCCAGCAGATCCTGGTGGATCTCTTCGGTCATCGCCGGCGGCTGCGGCGCGTCATAGACCACCGATGCCTCGAGCCTTATCCAGATCTCTGACGGCGCGGCGAGGTTGGTGGTGATCGGTGGAAGCGCGACAAGCGCTGGTCCGGCGGCCGCTGCCTCACCCTCGGCGCCAGCAGGCTTGCCGGTGCCGCCCTCGTTTTCCGGGGCCGCCGGCACCGGCACTGGCCCTCCAGCGGCTTTCAGATAGCCGCCGGACATCCAGCCCATGCCGATGGCGGCGCCCGTCATCGCCAGAAGCATGGCGAGCTGGATAACAAGGGAAGGTCCCTTTTTGGGCTCGACCTGTTCTACATTCGCCATGGCTTGGTTTCCCCTATCGGCCCGTCCTAGAAAGGCAGGACTTGATCGAGGATCTGCTGGCCGTAAGCCGGCTGCTGGACCTCGCTGACGCGGCCGCGGCCGCCATAGGAGATGCGCGCCTCGGCGATGCGTTCGTAGGGGATAGTGTTCTCGGCGCCGATGTCGGACGGCCGCACCATGCCGGCGATGGTCAGCACCCTGAGCTCGTAGTTGACACGCACTTCCTGCGAGCCCCTGATCATCAGATTGCCGTTGGGCAGGACTTCGGTGACGACGGCGGCGACGTTCAGCTCGAGGTTTTCCGAACGCTTGATTTCGCCGTCCGCGTTGGTTTCGGTGCTGGAGCTCAGGCCGGCATCGCCCTTGCCGCTTGTGCTGTTGCCTTCCCATCCGAGCGTGACGTCATAGCCAAGCTTGCGCGCGGCGGTGCGGCTCCTGTCGTTCTGGTTCTTGAAGTTTGCTTTGTCGTTGAGCTTGATGTTGACGGTCAGGATGTCGCCCTCGCGCAGCGCGCGCGGATCGGTGAACAGCCTGCTCTGGCGATCGTCCCACAGCGAGAATTTCTTCACTGGCGCCGGCGGTGCTTCAGGATAGCTGTAGGGGGCGTTGACGCTGCCTGTGATGCCGGAGCCGACCGGTGACAGCGCCGGTTCCCTGCCGAGCTCCTTGAGGTCAGTGCCGCAGCCGGACAGCACGGCGACGCCGAGCAGGATGAGCGTTCTGCGGATCATGACGGATCTACCCTTCGCGCGGCGCTGGCCATGATGCCGGTGAGCGCTGCCGCCGCCTTCTGGTCCATTTCGTTGAGGATGACGCCGGCCTTGCGCGAATCGAGTTTCATCAGGATGGCGGCGGCGAGGTCGACATTGACCATCGCCAGGCGTTCGGCCGCGGCGTCGGGCTTCATGCCGGCATAGATCTTGACGACGCCGTCCTCGGCGCGCGCCAGGAACACCTCGCGCCGCTTCAGCCATTGCTCGTATTCGGCGCGTTTTTCCTCCAGCGCCTTCATGCGCTGGTCGATGCCGGCCTGCAGCTCTTTAAGCTCCTGCGCCTGCAGCGCATAGCGGCGGTCGCGCGCGGCGTCGGCGATGTTGGAGCAGAAGCGCTGGATCTCGCTTTCGTCCGGCGCCTTCTCCTTGGCCAGTTGCTGCGGCGCTACCGGCGCTTGCCCGCCGGGCAGCACCTGGCGCACGGTCTCCTCGGTGCGGGCCGGGCCGCCGGCGAAAAGCACAGCCACGAGAGCGCAGACGGTCAGCGCCGGCGCGGCGGTGCGAGGGTTCGGTTTCGCGGAGAAAGGATCGGTCATCGGCATGGCCTATTGGAGAACCAGGTCGGCCTGCAGGGCGCCGGCCGACTTGATGCCTTGCAGGATGGCAATGATGCCGTCGGGCTTGACGCCGAGACGGTTGAGGCCGGAAACGAGTGTTTCGAGGTTGGGCCCGTCGAGCACGGCGACGCGCGCGTCGGGCCTGGTGGCCTCGATGGCGGTGAAGGGCTCGACCGCGGTCTCGCCCTTGGAGAACGGCTCGGGCTGAACGACCCTTGGCGCCTCGGTGATGCGCACTGTGAGCGTGCCGTGGCTGATGGCGACCCGCGAGATCTTGACGTCGTTGCCGATGACGATGGTGCCGGTGCGCTCGTCGATGACGACACGGGCCGGTGTGTCCGATTCGACGACGAGATTTTCGATCTCGGCGTAGAAGCGCGCCGCCGAAACGTTCTTCGGCCTCCTGATCTGCACGGTGCGGGCGTCGCGTTCGGCGGCCACGCGCAGGCCGAAACGCTGGGCGGTGTAGTCGTTGATCGCGTCGGCGATGCGAATGGCGGTCGAGAAATCGGGATTACGCAGCTGCAGGGTGAGCACCGCCTGGTCGTCGAACTCGGCCTGCACCGAACGCTCGACGATGGCGCCGTTCGGCACCCGTCCGGCGGTAGGCACGCCTTGCGTCAGCTGCTCGGCCTGGCCCTGGGCGGTGAAGCCCGAAACGATGACGGATCCCTGTCCGACAGCATAAATCTCGCCGTCCGCGGCCTTCAGCGGCGTCATGATCAGCGTGCCGCCGGCCAGCGATGTGGCATCGCCCATCGAGGAGACGTCGATGTCGATCCGGGCCCCCGACTGGACGAAGGCCGGCATGTTGGCGGTGACGATGACAGCGGCGACGTTCTTGGCGCGGGCGCTGCCGCCCTCGGTGGCGATGCCGAGGTTTTCCAGCATGGCGCGGATCGACTGTTCGGTGAAAGGCGAATTGCGCAGGCTGTCGCCCGACCCAGCAAGGCCGATGACCAGGCCGTAGCCGACAAGCTGGTTGTCACGCGCGCTCTGCAGTTGGGCGATGTCCTTGATGCGCGACGCTACCTGACCCGGTGGCAGCGAGCTCGGCCCGTTCGACACTCGGAACATGCGGCTGGTGGTGGCCGGGTCGTATTCCGGATCGTTGAAGGCGCCGCCGTTCCTGGCGGCGAGTTCGCGCTTGGCCTTGGGGGTCAGCCCGTCGGCCAGTGCCGGCTGCAGGCCGAGAGCGGCCGCCAGCAGCAAGGCAAGTCCGCGCGTCATGTGGCGCTGACCCTGATGGTCCCGTCGGCCATCACCGTGCCGGAGATGATCTTGCCGCTGTCGACGTTGCGGACCTTGACGAGGTCGCCGGCAGCACCTGGCTGCAGAGTGACGCCCGAAGCTGAGATGGTCAGCCCGCCGGCGGTGAAATAGATCTGCACCGCAGCGCCCTGCTCGACCAACCAGGCGTCGCGGATGGCGGCGGTGGGAATGTAGCGGCCGGGCAGCAGCGTGCGCTTGGCGACCTTGCCCTGGAGTTCCTCGGCCCGCGTGGCGACGGCATCGGGCTTGTGCTTGCCCGGCAGCAGCGTCACCTGCTTCAGGGCGCCGACCTCGACCGTCTCGCCCGGATAGATGACCCGGTTGGGGATCAGCACCACTTCGCTGACGGTCTGATTGCTGGCGATCTGATTGGCCGACTGGTTGGCCGTCTCCTGGGCAACAGCCGGCACGCCGCCGGCCACCAACGCCAGGATCAGCGCGGTGCGGCGGAATGCGGAGCGGGAGGTCGGCGAGGCCATCATCCGTTACCTGATGTTCTTGGACACCACCGAGGCCATGTCGTCGGCGGCCTGGATGACCTTGGAGTTCATCTCATAGGCGCGCTGCGCCGAGATCAGTTCGGTGATTTCCTTGACCGGGTCGACATTGGACGCCTCGAGATAGCCTTGCTCGACCGTGGCGAAGCCCGGGTCGCCGGGCACGCCGACGTTGGCCGGGCCCGAAGCCGCCGTCTCCTGGAACAGATTGTCGCCGAGCGGCGCGAGACCCGCTTCATTGGCGAAGTTGGCGAGCTGCAGCTGGCCGAGAAGCTGGAGATCGGTCTGGCCATCGATGCGGGCGAAGACCTGGCCCGTCTTGTTGACGATGACCTCGACCGCGTCGGCAGGCACGGTGATGGCGGGGACGACATTGGCGCCGTCGACGGTCACCAGTTGGCCGGTGGCGTTGGTGTTGAAGGCGCCGGCGCGGCTGTAGAGCGTGCCGCCGTCGGCGCCCTCGATCTGGAACCAGCCCCTGCCGGTCAGCGCCATGTCGAAGCTGTTGCCGGTGCTGGTCAGCTCACCCTGGGTGTGGACGTTGCGCACAGCCGTCGTCTTGACGCCGAGACCGATCGAGACGCCTTCCGGTACCAGCGAGGTGTTGGCGCGGTTGGGCACGCCCTGCGTGCGGTCGACCTGATAGAGCAGGTCGGAGAATTCGGCCCGCGCGCGCTTGTAGCCGGTGGTGTTGATGTTGGCGATGTTGTTGGCGATGACTTCCAGATTGGTCTGCTGGGCGTTCATGCCGGTGGCGGCGATGGCGAGTGCTTTCATGATGCGGTCCTAAATGCCCATACGGCTGACTTCGAGGTAGGCCGAGACGACCTTGTCGCGGATCGCGACCGCCGTCTGCAGAGCCTGCTGGGCGCTCATGACGGCGTCGACGACCTGGCGCGTATCGGCGTCGCCGCTGAGCGCCTTGATCGATACCTGCTCGGCATTCTGCAGGGTGTTGACGGTCTTCGATGCAGCCTGGCTCAGCGCCTCGGCAAAGGACGTGCCGACATTCTCCGCGGCCTGCGGCGCCACGATGCCCTGGAACAGCCCCGTCGCCCCTTTGGCGCCTTCGGTCACCGGTTTGAGCTGAACTGCGCCGATGTTGCCGATGCCGCTGATCATTACTGGTTCCTCATCAGGTCGATGGTCATGGAAATCAGGTCGCGCGCCTGCTTGATGACCTGAAGATTGGCCTCATAGGAGCGGTTGGCTTCGCTCATGTCGGCCATTTCGATCAGCACGTTGACGTTGGGCATCTTGACGTAGCCCTTGTCGTCGGCGGCTTCGTTGCCGGGCTGGAATTCGATGGGAAAGTCAGAGGGATCGCGGGCGATCGAGTTGACCTCGACGAGCGAACCGCCGGATGAGCGGTCGAGCTCGGAGGCAAAGCTGATGGTCTTGCGGCGATAGGGATCGGCGCCCGGCGTCGTGCCCGTCGACTGGGCGTTGGCGAGGTTTTCCGAGACCACGCGCAGGCGCTCGGACTGGGCACCGAGGCCGGATGCGGCGACTTTGAGGGCTGCGGTCAGCGCGTCCATGTCAGCTCTTCACCGCCATCATCATCATGGAATGGAAGGCCTTGACGATCGCGGTGTTCAGTTCGAAGGAGCGACGGACCTCACCGGCCTTCATCAGCTCGTCTTCCAGCACCACCGTGTTCTTGGACGGCATGATCGACCCGGTGGTTTCCTCCGGCTTGATGGTGAAGCCGGCATTGGTCGCCTCGGTGCCGAGGTGCCCGGCCTGGGTGGCCTGCAGCGATACCGCGGTGCGGTGGAGGACTTTTTCGAAGGGCTCGACATCGCCTGCGGTGTAGCCCGGCGTGTTGGCGTTGGCGATGTTGGAGGCAATGGCGGACTGGCGCACGGCCAGCCACTGCGACTGCTTGGTGGCAAGATCGAAAAGGTTGACGGGCTCCATGGGAATCTCCGGGCGGGTACGCACAAGACTAGGCCGCCAGTCTTGCGCGGACCTTGCGCTGAGCAGTGCTTCAGCGCTGCCTTGCCGCGGCTATTTGGAGAGTTCGATCACCTGGTCGGTGCTGGTGACCATGACCCATTTGCCGCCGCGCTGCTCGATCGACGCGACGCGGCTGGAATCCGGCAGCATCGAGCCGCGCTGGACGATCCACAGGCCGGCATCGTCCTCGATCATGGCGCGACCGTTGGCGACGTGCACCATGCGGAATTTCGCCGCGTCGGCCGGGAAGGGCTGCCGGTCGAGACCCGGCGCCTGGTCGGGATCCTCGGGCCGATCAGGCAATGTGCCGGTGGCGAACAGGTCGACATCGGGGGGGACATCCTTGGCCGTCAGCGGCGCACCTCGATTTTCCAGCTGCGAGCCGCCGCTCACACGGCCCACATTGGCGCCGCTGCCACCGAACTTGATCGCCTGCACGCCGAACTGTTCCTGGTTGAAGAAGATGTACCAGGGAAACAGCGCGCAGATCAGGCCGAGCGTGATGCCAAGGGCTGCGACGACGAAATCGCTGCGCCGGTTGGGCTTCTTTCCCAGTCTTGGAAATTCCACCCTTGGTGGCTGTGGCCATTCGGTGCGCGGAAACAGCCCGTCGATGAGCGAGTCGCGGCTGGTTTCCACCGCCTCGGCGGCCTTCGCCTCGGCGATCATTTCGCGCAGGATGCGCTCGGTCTGCTGGAGCTCAGTCTCCGGTGTCGCCATTCTGCTTCCCCTTCAGATGGCGGGCGAGGTCGGCGAACGGATCCGCCGACGCGCGGTCCCTCGGCGATTGCGTCAGCGCCTCGTAGATCAGCGGCACCTGGCGCACGGCGATGTCGAGTTCGGCATCGGCGCCACCCTGATAGGCGCCGAGCAGACGGATGTCGCGCGTGTCCTCGAAGCGCGAGATCATCGACTTCAGCCGGGTCACCAGCATGCGCTGCTCGGGGCTCCATGCCTTGTCGGCCAGGCGCGAGATCGACGACAGCGGATTGACCGGCGGATAGCGGCCCTGCTCGGCGATCGCGCGGTCGAGCACGACATGGCCGTCGAGGATGCCGCGCACCGAATCGGCGACCGGGTCGTTGTGGTCGTCGCCGTCGACCAGCACCGAAATGATGGCGGTGATCGACCCCTTACCTTTGACCCCTGGGCCCTCGGCGCCGGGCCCTGCCCGCTCGAGCAATTTGGGCAGATCGGTGAAAACCGAGGCCGGGTAGCCGCGCGCGACCGGCGGCTCGCCGGTCCCCGTCGCCACCTCGCGCAACGCATGGGCGAAGCGGGTGATCGAATCCAACACCAGAAGCACGCGGTGGCCCTGGTCGCGAAAATGCTCGGCGACGCGCATGGCGGTGTCGGGCGCCCGCCGGCGCATCATCGCGCTCTCGTCGCTGGTGGCGACGACGGCCACGGTCTTGGCCATGCTTTCGGCGCCGATCGTGTCCTCGAGGAATTCGCGAACCTCACGGCCGCGTTCGCCGATGAGCGCCACGACGACCGAATCGAAGGCATTGGCGCCGGCGAGCATGGCCAGCAGCGTCGACTTGCCGACGCCCGAACCGGCAAAGACGCCGAGGCGCTGGCCGAAGCAGAGCGGGGTGAAGATGTCGATGACCCGCACGCCGGTCATGAAAGCGGTGCCGACGCGCTGCCTGGCCATGGCGCCCGGTGTCGTCGTGCCTTCACCCACGGCGATGCCCGATCTCACCAGCGGTGGACCGCCGTCGATGACGCGGGTCAGCGCGTCGATGGCACGTCCGCGCCACGAGGCGTGCGGCGTCACCGTCAGCGGGCCGCGCCGGAACACGGCGTCGCCGATGCCGGCATCGGCGCTGCGTTCGAAAGGCGCCACGACGACCTCGTCGCGACCGATCTTGACGATCTCGCCACGGCGCGTGCCGGCATGGCCGCGCTGCTCGACGATGTCGCCCAGCCTGGCGATGCCCGACAGGCCGCGCACCTTGTAGTGGGTCGGCGAGATTTCGGCGACGCGGCCGCCGCGTCGCAACAACGCATCCGGGTCATCGAACCGGCGCCAGATATGCTCCAGCGCCGCCAGCCGGTCCTGCGGCGCGGCGTCGGGCTGCTTTTCGAGGGCGCGTATCGAGGGAAGGCCGGTCGACATGCCGCTACTTGGAGCCGAGCGTCTTGATCGCGTCGTCGGTGGTCGCATCGGCCTGGCGTATCAGCGCCGCGGTGTTCTCGAAGGCGCGCTGGACCATGATCAGTCGGGTCATTTCCAGCACCGGATTGACGTTGGATTCCTCGAGGAACCCTTGCGCGACACCAACATCGGATCGGTCTGTGACCGGCTCCGGCGTGCGCGCCGGAACGATGCCCGAATTGCCGTAGCGGACAAAGTTCTGTCCGGGGTCGAAATCGTAGAGACCGATGGCGCCGACGAGCTGATCGCCCTGGCGCAGCGAGCCGTCGGCACCGGCCTTGGGTGGGCCATTGCGCGGGTCGAGCTGGATCGGCGCGCCACCGCTGTCGAGCACCGGATGGCCCTCGATCGACATCAGTTGGCCGGCATCGTTCATCGAGAAGCGGCCGTCGCGCGTCATCACCGTGCCGACGGGCGTCTCGATGGCGAACCAGGCGTCGCCCTGGATGGCAAAGTCAAAAGGGTTGCCGGTCTCAGTCATCGAGCCGTGCGCATTGGAAAGATAGGTGTTGCCGGAAGAGGCGAAAGAGACGGACTTCGGCCCAGTGCCGGAGACGACGTCCTCGAATTTCACGCCGGTGGCGCGAAAGCCGATCGTCGAGGCGTTGGCGACGTTGTCGGCGATGGTGTCGAGGCGGCGCTCGAGCGCGATCTGCGACGATAGGGCTACATAGAGGCTGTCCTGCATGGTGTTCTCAGAACCTCAGTTTCTGCATGGCCATCATCAGATCGGTCGATATGCCGACCGTGGTCGGCTGGGCAAAGAGCACGCTGACCGATGTCTGCGCCGTCGAGGTCGGGTTGTTGATCTCCCACATGCTGGTGAAGCGGGTGAGGAACTTGCTCAGTTTTTCGGGATCGGTGAAATCTGCGATGTCGAGCTTCTGCTCGAACGCCTGCGCCTGTTTGTCGATGTCGGCGGAGGCGAAGGAATCGGGCAGGCCAAGCGCTGTGCGGACCACGCTGGCGAGCGCGGTATCGGCAAGCACGTCGTACCAGTTGGTGATGCTGGACGCCTTGCGGTCGAAGTACAGTGCCAGCCGCACGCCTTCATTGGTCTCGCCGGCATTTTCCTCCAGCGTCTGGCGCATGTATTTGTCGACCGTGCCCTGCTGGGCGGCGGGGAACAGCGTGGCGGTCTCGCCATAGGCGACGAAATTGAACGCCTTGACGAATTCGGCGTAGCGCTTGTCGGTCAGCTTGTTGGCGAAGCTGTCCTCGTCCGAGACGCCTCCCTCCAGCGCCTTGACCATGAAGGCCTTGGCGTAGGCCATGTCGCCCAGGCCGTATGCCTTCATGGCATAGGTGAACAGGCGGGTATCCTTGACGAAATCGTCGATGGTTTTGACGTTGGCGATGTTGGCCAGATAATAGTCGGTGTCGCGCTTCACGACAGGCTGTGCCTCGACCTGGTCGAGTGACTTGGTGATGTCCTTGGTGATGAGCTGGTAGCTCGTATAAGTGTTCAACACGCTGCGCCTCCGGCCGAAGCTATGTCAGGACAATAGCCTCACTTCCTTGCGCGAAGCTGAATCGGTGTCGGGACAGGTCTCGCGACACTCGTACTTCGCAACATTAGGGATTCAAGCCTCACACAAGGCACGGGGATTATCCGTTGATCCTGAAGCGACATGCGGAAGGATCTTGCGTGGGCATTCTGATTGGACTGGTGGTGACGCTCGGCTGCGTTCTCGGCGGCTTCATGGCCATGGGCGGCCATCTTCACGTGCTGATGCAGCCATGGGAAGCGGTGATCATCGGCGGTGCGGCACTTGGCACCTTCCTCGTGGCCAACCCGATGAAGACCGTCAAGGATACCGGCAAAGGCATTATCGAAGCCTTCAAGCAGGCGGTGCCGAAGGAGCGGGACTATCTCGAAACGCTCGGCGTACTGCACAGCCTGATGCGCGAGCTACGGTCCAAGTCACGCAGCGAGGTCGAGGCGCATATCGACAATCCGGAGGAATCCGCGATCTTCCAGGCATTCCCGACGGTGCTGCACAACCATGACCTGACGCATTTCATTTGCGACTACTGCCGCATCATCATCATCGGCAATGCGCGCTCGCATGAGATCGAGGCGCTGATGGACGAGGAGATCCATACCATCAAGGCCGACAAGATGAAGGCCTATCATGCCCTGGTGGCGGTGGGTGACGGCCTGCCTGCGCTTGGCATCGTGGCCGCCGTGCTCGGCGTGGTCAAGGCGATGGGCGCGCTCGACCAGTCGCCGGAAATCCTCGGCGGCCTGATCGGCGCGGCGCTTGTCGGAACCTTCCTCGGCATCTTCCTGTCCTATGCCCTGGTCGGGCCGGTCGCCACCAAGATCAAGACCGTGCGCGAGAAGCGGAACCGGCTCTACATCATCGTCAAGCAGACCTTGCTGGCCTATATGAACGGCGCCCTGCCGCAGGTCGCGATCGAGTTCGGACGCAAGACCATCTCGTCCTACGAGCGGCCGACGATCGACGCCGTCGAGCAGAGCACGATGAACACCGGCACGGCCGAGAAGAAAGCGGCCTGAGCATGCGCAGCGACAGAGGCCGTTCGCCGTCATGACCAGTCCAGGCAGTCCGTCCGAGACCCGTTCCCTGATCATCGAGCGTCTGGTCGGCGACAGCGGCGAGGCCGCCCAAGTCATCGGCGCCGGGCGCGGGATGGCCGAGCGCGCCGTGCCGCTGCTGCAGAAAAGCCTTACCGGCGAGCTAGGCGCTCAAGTCGCCGTCGACCTGCGCGCGGTCGAGGTAAGCCGCGTTGCCGATGCGCGCGCGTATGCCGGCGATACATTCGCCATGACCATCGTTACCTCGCCGACGTCCTCCGACGCCATGACGCTGGTGATCGACGCGCCTGCCATCGCGGTGATGGTCTGCGCGCTGTTCGGGGGTGATCCGGACCAGCCGGTTTCGCCGATCGAGCGTGAGTTGTCGCAGATCGAGACCGATGTGGCGACGACGGTGTTCCAGGAAGTGGCGCAGGCCTTGAACGGATCGGGCAAGCGCTCGCTCGACCTGCGGCTGCCGGTACAGCGCGCAATGTCCGGGCTGGAAGCCAAGCGGCGCGTGCTGCGCGACGGAGCGGCGGTTCGCATGGTCTTCGGCATCTCGACGCCGACCGATAGCGGCACGATCACGGTGATGATCCCGCAACGCATCCTGCTTGGGACCCGTGGCGGTGCGGCCGGTGCCAATGACGACCAGACGACGGGGTCCGACTGGCGGGCGCGTTTCTCGGAAGAGGTGATGCGCTCGACAGTGACGCTGGAAGCGACCATGCCGCTCGCGCGGCTGACGCTTGGCGACCTCGCCGGCTTCGAGGTGGGGCAGATCATCGAATTCGAGGAGACCGCGCAATCGCAGGCGCGGCTCAGCGCGCGCGACAAGACGCTGTTCGTTTGCGAGTTCGGCAAGCTCGGCCAGAATTACACCGTCCGCGTCCGCCATCCCTACGATGCCGGGCAGGACTTCATCGATGAGCTGATGCCGGGCTGACGCCGGCAGGCTCGAGTTTTTTGGGAGACGATCAATGGCCAAGACCAAGGTGGAAGCCGAACTCGACCAGCCGGACGAGCAACTCGACCGTGCCATCGAGGAACTGCGCGGCGTTCTCCAGGAAGAGGAGAAGCGCCCGGACGTTGCGTTCCGCGCGGCGTCGGGCGCCAATTCGAACGTCATCATGAGCATCCCGGTCGATGTGCAGATCATCCTTGGCAGCACCGAAATGCCGGTGTCCGAGCTGATGGCGCTGCAGAAAGGCTCGACAGTGGCGCTCAACCGGCGCATCGGCGAACCGGTCGACGTGGTGGTCAACGGCCGCAAGATCGCGCGCGGCGAGATCACGGTGCTCGAAAGCGACCCGTCGCGCTTCGGCATCAGGCTGACCGAAATCACCGCGGCCACGAAGAGCGCATAGGACAACCGGCGTGCCGCAGGGACAGACAGCATGACGACGCTTACCACGCTGACGCGCCCGCAGAAGGCCGCCGCCATACTGGTGGCAATGGGCAAGCCCTCGGCCAGCCGGCTGCTGAAATTCTTCAAGCAGGAGGAATTGAAGGCGCTAATCGAGGGGGCGCGGCTGCTGCGCACGATTCCGCAGGGCGACCTCGAACGCATCGTCGCCGAATTCGAGGCCGAGTTCACCGAAGGCGCGGGGCTACTCGATTCCGCCGACAGGATGGACACCATCCTCAATGAATCGCTGTCGCCGGAAGAAATGAGCGCCATAATGGGCGACAAGAAATTCGAGGTGGCGCCGGAACGGCCGCAGCCGATCTGGCCCGATCTGGAGAAGCTCGAGCCGGCGCGGCTCGGGATCTTCCTCGCCAGCGAGCACGCGCAGACCGCGGCGATGGTGCTGTCGAAGCTTGCCCCGCAAGCGGCGGCGAACGTGCTGTTGACCATGGCAAAGCCGATGCGCGGCGAGATCATCAAGCGCATGGTGACGATGGCGACCATTCCGGACGCGGCCGCGAAGATCGTCGAAAGCCAGTTGCGCTCGAGCTTGCTGTCGCAAGCCGCGACCAAGGACATTTCGGCCGGGCAGGCGCGGGTCGCCAGCGTGCTCAACGAAATGGACAAGCCGCAGCTCGAAGAGGTCATGCAGGATCTGGAGGAGGCCGGCACACCCGACCTCGACGGCGTCAGGTCGCGGCTGTTCGCCTTCGACGACCTGCCGTTGCTCACCCAGAAGGCACGCGTGCTTCTGTTCGACGGGCTGTCGACAGAACTGGTCACGCTGGCGCTGCGCGGCGCGCCGCCGGCGCTGACCGAATCGGTGCTGTCGGCGATCGGCGCACGCTCGCGGCGCATGATCGAATCCGAACTCGGGCAGGGCTCGGAAGGCATCGCCCTTGCCGACATCATGACTGCCCGCAAGACGATTGCGGTGGCGACGATCCGTCTGTCGCGCGAGGGGGCTTTCGAACTGCCCTCGACGCAGAACGCTGCAGCCTGATGGCAACGGGCCGGCTAGTCCAAGATGGCTGAGGCGGTCGACAAGGACTCGAAAACCGAGGAAGCCACAGAAAAGAAGATCCGCGACACGGTCGAACAGGGCAAGCTGCCCCATTCGCGCGAAATCGCCCTCTTCACGTCCTTCGTCGCCATACTGGTGTTCACCGTCTTCTACGCCAAGGACGCCATCGTCGATCTCGGCATGTTCCTATCGATGTTCCTGGAGAAGCCGGAAGCCTGGCCGATGGACACCGAGACCGATGTCATCGCGCTCTACAAGACCGTCATGTTCGAGATAGGCCGCGCCGTCGTCAGCCTGCTGGTGCTGCTGGTGGTGGCCGGCGTCGGCGCCTCGGTGTTCCAGAACATGCCGCAATTCGTCGGCGAGCGGGTCAGGCCGCAACTGTCGCGCATTTCGATCACCAAGGGTTGGAGCCGGTTGTTCGGCGCCCAGGGCTTCGTCGAGTTCCTGAAATCGCTGGGCAAGCTCGGCTTTGCCGTCGTCGTGCTCTTCTTCACACTGTCGGAGGACCATCGCAAGCTGCTCGCCGGGATGATCACCAACCCGGTCGCGTTCGGTCTCGTCATCAGGGGCATCGTCATCGACATCCTGGTGGCGATCGTCTTCGTCATGGGATTGATCGCGACGGTCGACCTGGTCTGGTCACGCTTCCATTGGCGGCGCGACCTGCGCATGAGCAAGCAGGAGGTCAAGGACGAGATGAAGCAGGCGGAAGGCGATCCGATCGTCAAGTCGCGGCTCAGATCGCTGGCTCGCGACCGCGCCCGCAAGCGGATGATGACGGCGGTGCCGCGCGCCACGCTGATCATTGCCAATCCGACCCACTTCTCGATCGCGCTGAAATATGTTCGCGACGAGGATGCGGCGCCGTTGGTGCTGGCCAAGGGCCAAGACCTTGTGGCGCTCAAGATCCGCGAGATCGCCAGGGAGAACAATATCCCGATCTTCGAGGACGTGGCGCTTGCCCGCTCCATGTACAAGCAAGTTTCGGTTGATAGCGTGATCCCGTCGCAATTCTATCAGGCCGTCGCCGAACTGGTGCGGATCGTCTACTCGAAAAAGGCAGAGCGCAGACTGACCTCATGAACCGGCAACCTTACGCAAAATCCCGCGAGATCATCGTCGCCAGCGCCATCGAGCAGGTGATCGCCGAACTCAGGCTGATCGATGTCGCCGACTACATCGCCTTCATCCGGCTGGAACATTTCGCCTGCCTGTCGGACCTGGTGGATTCGGCCGCCGAGCTTTTCTTCATGGCCGGCACGCTCAGGCTTGGCCATGGCGGCGAGGCGCATGTCGACTGGAGCGGCAGTCCGCGCATCGTGCTCGATCTGGAGCTCAGGCCGCCCGGCGTCACCGTCTATTTCCAGCTGACGCTGAGCGAAGACAAATCGTCGGTGGCGGTCAACTACGTGTCGTTCGAAAAGCCCGGCGAAAACCCCGAGCACAACACCTCCTTGCTGGAGGCCGTGATCGACCAGGCGCGCATCCGCAGGACCGAGCCGCTCGCCTTCTGAGATCAGGCAATTGTTGGTCGGGAGTACATCGTGTTGGGTCGCTTCGTGCGCCCGCGCGTTTAAGGATGTTCTTGCCGCCGAACCGTCGACCGCCCTCGGTCATTTCCGAGGGCAAATTCCCAAACCTATTCGATCAGCCCCAGCCGCAGCGCCTTGGCCACCGCCTGGTTGCGGTTGACGGCGTTGAGCTTCTGCGTCGACTGGGTCAGGTACTGGTTGGCGGTGTGCACCGACAACTTCAAGAGCTTTGCGATCTCCTCGCTGGTGTTGCCGTTGGCGGTCAGCTTCAGGCATTCGAGTTCGCGCTTGGAGATCGCCCGCATCCTGCCGGCGTCGCTCGGGCGCATGCGGGCGACCGCGGCAAACAGCGTGAAGCTGCGCGCATGGATTTCGTAGAGCGTGTCTTGCAGCAAGGCGATTTCCGACCCGAGGAACACGACCAGCCCACACTGGCCACGATCGGCATGGACGGGGAAGGCAATGCCATTGGTGCCTGGCGCCAAAGGTGCTGTCCGTTCCGACCAGGCAAGATCCTTGAAGGCTTCTTGCGAGCTGGCGATACCGTCGTCGGCCCACCAGCGCGGCGCCGTCGAAATGCGGGTGTGGCGCACCATGTCCTCGCCATTGGCGCCGGAGATGAACTTCGTCGCCACCGCCGTGCTGGGATAGTCGGAATCGAAACAGGGGACGAGGCGTGCCCGCTCGGCCGAAGGACTGACGAAGAACAGGCCGAAGGCCGAGGCGTTGATGTCGACGGCGATCCAGCGGCAGCGGCGCACGGCATCCGGGATGGTGACGGCGTGATGGGTTTCGGAACCGAGCGAGAAGGCGCCGAACGGGTTGCGCTGCTCGTTGAAAAGGGCTTCGGCCGCTTCCTTGACAAGTGCGTGTTTCAAATGATGCCGCTCCTGATCGCCGTCGCGATGGCCATCGCGCGGTTGCTGGCCGCGAATTTCTGAATGGCATGGGTGATGTAGCTGTTGACGGTGTTCGACGAGACGCCAAGGATGAGCGCGACCTCATCCGTCGTCTTGCCCTCGGACACCCAGAACAGGCATTCACGCTCACGATCGGACAGCGGATCCTGCATGGCGGCGGCGGCGATCAGCTGCGGGATGGTGGAGAGTGCGTAGCAGCATTTCAGCTGGGCCTTCATCAGCGCCGGCTGGTCGATCTTGCCCGGCTCGGCGGCCGAAAACAGCGCGAACAGGCGCTGGCGGCCGACGTTCAGCCTGAGCGAATAGATCTCGGCATGGCCGAGCACGTCGAGCAGGCGGGCCTCCTCACCGCTCAGCAGGGCGCCGGCGTCGGGCGCCTGGGCGGCCACCAGCGGTCTCGGGCGGTTGCCGGGTGCGGCCGTCAGCGGGCCCTGGGCGAGGCCGCCAATCAGCCGTTTGCCGATGAGCTCGATGGCGTCGAAAATCCAGTTTGAGGAGACGATGCGTGCGTCGTTGCGGTCCTGGTCGTGGACGATGGCGACCAGCATGTAGCTGTCGGCGCCGATCTCGGCGGCAAGCTGCATGAAAAAGCTGGTGAGATCGCCGCGAGACGTCAGGCGCGATGTTTCGGATTGGAGAAGCGCGGCGGGACTGCCCATTTTTATGCTTTGGCCGGAATCGATCCATGTGCCCGGTGCTGGCTTTGCCAGCGGCCGAACCCGAATACGCATCACTTTGACGAAGACACACTCTGGGCGCGGTCAGCGCCCAACCAGGCCGAATCCATTCAGGGAACGCGAAGCCGTCCGCGTCTGGTGCCGGACGATGCCGGTACTTGAGACTTTGGGTTGGTCGCCGCGCCCCCCAAGGACCGGCTGATTCGGGTCTAATCTACCCGCAGATGAATCCGACATCAAACGCGATTTGACAAAATCGAATCCGATGGACTCAGATCGCGACTCGGCGGCCGTTTCATGCTGCCTTCTGCCGGATTTTTCGACGGGAAAAGCAGGGGCCGGTGCGGGCCCGCCATATCGGCGCGTGCCTGATTCCGGTAGGATTCGCAGGAGCGGCAATGGATGGGCGTCCATTGCTGGCGACTTTGTGGGGCAACAATGAGCGATTCATTTCGGGAAGTGACATCCGTTTCGTGGTTCGGGCGGATCAAGCGCGCGGTCGGCGGGGTGGTCTTCGGCCTGCTCTTGATCGTGCTGATGGTCATCGGTCTGTTCTGGAACGAGGGCCGCGCCGTGCAGACGGCCCGCTCGCTGGCCGAGGGATCGGGCGCCGTCGTCTCGGTCAGCGCCGACAGTGTCGATGCCGGCAATGACGGCAAGCTCGTGCATGTCACCGGACCGGTGACGGCAGACAGCGGCCTCGCCGATGCGGAGTTCGGCATTGCGGCGCAAGGGCTGCGCCTGTCGCGCAGCGTCGAGATGTATCAGTGGAAGGAAGAGCAGAAGTCGGAGACGACGAAGAAGCTCGGCGGCGGCGAGGAGACGGTGACGACCTACAGCTATTCCAGGGTGTGGGACGACAGCCAGATCGACTCTTCGGATTTCAAGAAGCCGGATGGCCATCAGAATCCACCGATGGCTATCCACAGCAGGACCTTCCAGATTCCGGACGGCAAGCTCGGCGCCTTCACGCTCGACACGCCGGTGCTCGATCGCATCGAAGGCGACAAGGAATTTGCGCTGTCGTCCAGCCAGGCGGCCGCGATCAAGGCTGCCTATACCGGGACAAAGCCCATCGCCATCGTCGACGGCGGGATCTACCTCGGCTCCGATGCGACATCGCCGGCGCTGGGCGACTATCGTATCGGCTATGACCTGGCGCCGCTCGGTGTGGTCAGCATCGTCGCCCGCCAGACCGGCAGCCAGTTCGAACCCTACCAGACGGTTGCCGGCGACCAGTTGCTGATGGTCGATACCGGCGACGTCCCGGCGGCAAGGATGTTCGCCGACGCGGTCTCGGAAAACACTTTGATTACCTGGCTGTTGCGTGCCGCCGGTCTGCTGCTGCTGACGATCGGCTTCGCCCTGCTGCTTGGCCCGATCGGTGTCATCCTCGACGTCATTCCGTTCCTCGGCAGCATTGCGCGGATGGGCACCGGCATCATTGCCTTCTTCCTGGCGATCCTGGTCGGCACGACGACGATTGCCATCGCCTGGTTCTGGTACCGGCCGCTGCTGGCGGCAGGCATCCTGGCGGCGGGCGTCATCGCCGCGGCGGCGGTCTACTATCTCGGCCGGTCGCGCAGGCCGGCCGGCGCGCCGAACGCCGGCGTTGCCAGCTAGAGGGTTCGGCGGCGTCCGCGTGTCTTATCGGTCCTCGAAGCCGGTCAGCACGCCGACGGCGTTGATACCGATCTCCTCGACGGCATAGCCGCCTTCCATGACGAACAGCGTCGGCAGGCCGAGCCTGGCGACGCGGCGGCCGATCTTGGGATAGTCGGCGCTTTTCAGCTTGAACTGGCTGATCGGATCCTTCTCGAAGGTGTCGACGCCGAGCGACACGACGACGATATCGGGCGCATAGGCGGCAAGCTTGGCGCAGGCGTCCTCCAGCGAGGCGTTCCAGGCGTCCCAGCCGGTGCCGAAGGGCATCGGGTAGTTGAGGTTGAAGCCTTCACCATCGCCCGCGCCGCGCTCGTCGGCATGGCCGAGGAAGAACGGATATTCGGTCATCGGGTCGCCGTGCAAGTTCATCACTTGCACGTCGGCGCGGTCGTAGAAGATTTCCTGCGTGCCGTTGCCGTGGTGGTAGTCGACATCGAGGATCGAGACGCGGCTCGCGCCCTGGTCGAGGAACCATTGCGCGGCAACGGCGGCGTTGTTGATGTAGCAATAGCCACCCATGAAGGCAGCACCCGCGTGATGGCCGGGCGGGCGGCAGAGCGCGAAGGCGGATCGTTCGCCAACCTTGACCAGGGCGGCTGCCGTCAGCGCGACGTCGTAGGATGACTTGATCGCGGCCCAGGTGCCTTCGACGAAGGTGGCGCCGGCGTCGAACGAATAGTAGCCCAGCAAGGCATCGATGCGCTGCGGCGGCACGTCGCCGCGCAGGCCGCGCGTCGGCCAGGTGAAGGCCATGGCCGAGCCCTTGAAGCCGGCGGCCGTCCACTGCGGCCAGACGGTCGGCAGGAAGTCGATGTAGTCTGCCGTGTGAATTCGCTTGGCGGCGGCAAGATCATGCTCGGCGGGGCCGATGATCGGGCCCAGCTTCTCGCTTTCGACCCGCGCCCTGATGAATTCCGCTCGCGAAGGCTTCTCGAAACCCGGCACGATCGCCGCCGCCACCAATTCCATCTGCCCGGCATGGCCGGCGTGGAGAGGGGAGAAAACTGTCTTCATATTGGGTGTTGGCTCGCTGTTCGAGTTGCGCCGATGCC
The DNA here is from genome assembly GCF_056781675.1 of Mesorhizobium monacense. Classification (NCBI taxonomy): domain Bacteria; kingdom Pseudomonadati; phylum Pseudomonadota; class Alphaproteobacteria; order Hyphomicrobiales; family Phyllobacteriaceae; genus Mesorhizobium; species Mesorhizobium monacense. Next base: position 550,344 of record NZ_CM165567.1, read on the forward strand.
GCTGACTGACCCCTTTGTGGCAGAGAGTTTCCGCGCCGCCAAGGGGCTTTCCGGAAGGTTGCTTCGTGAGCGAGGAGACGGCTTGCCAGACGCCAATTCTCTGCTAGCCTAGGCTCAAACGGAGAAAATGATGCCGCCATCGGCCGATCTGATCGTCGAGAATGCCAGCATATTGACGATGGATCCCGATACTCCCCGCGCCGAGGCGATCGCCATCAAGGGCGGCGACATCATTGCGATCGCAGATCGCGCCACGGTGCTGGCGCACAAAGGCCCCGGCACCCGCATCATCGATGCCGGCGGCGGCTCCGTCCTGCCCGGCTTCATCGAAGCGCATATGCATCTTTTCGGCGGTGCGGCCGAACTCGACAATCTTCATCTCGCAGGCGTGCACGGCTTCGATGCCTTGCGCGACGCGATCCGCCCCTATGCGGCGGCGCGACCGAACGCCAGACTGCTGCTCGGCGCCGGGGTGGACTACGCCATCCTGTCCGAGCCGGTCACCCGCCATCATCTCGACCGCATCATCCCGGATCGGCCCTTCGCCATGTCGGCTTCCGACCATCATACGATGTGGGCGAACACCAAGGCGCTGGAGCAGGCGGGCATCCTGCACGGCAGGCAATTGGGTCCGGGCAACGAGATCGTCATGGGTGCGGACGGGCTTGCCGCCGGCGAGTTGCGCGAAGGCGAGGCATTCGGCCCGATCCTGGAACACTTCGGGCAGAACCGCACGCGGCTCGGTCTTACGGGTGGCGAGCCGGAGCCCTATCCATCCGCTGAAGAACTCGTTTCCGACCGCGACCTGATGCACCGTGGACTTCAGTGGTGCGCCCAGCACGGCATCACGTCGATCCAGAACATGGACGGCAACCTTTACCAACTCGAGCTGCTTGCCGGCTTGGAAGAAGAAGGTCGGTTGCTTTGCCGCACCAAGATACCGTTCCACTTCAAGAATTTCATGAAGCTGGACATGCTGGAAAAAGCCTCGCGCATGGCGGCGGCCTACAAATCCGAATGGCTGTCGTCCGGCATGGTCAAGGTCTTCTATGACGGCGTGCTCGATTCATGGACCGCCGTGATGGTCGACGACTATGCCGACCGGCCGGGTTGGCGCGGCGAGCCCCTGTTCACGCCGGAGCATTTCGCGGAAGTAGCCGTGGAGGCCGACAGGCGCGGCCTGCAGATCGCGGTACATTCGATCGGCGACGGCGCGGTGCGGGCGGTGCTCGACGGCTATCAGGCAGCGCAGAAGAAGAATGGCAGGCGCGACAGCCGGCACCGGGTCGAGCACATCGAGGTCACCACCCCTTCGGACGTGCCACGGTTTGCCGAACTTGGCGTGATCGCTTCGATGCAGCCGCCGCATCCGCCCGGCGCCATGAACTTCCCGCTGGAGCCGACACTTTCGCGCATCGGCCGCGAAAAATGGCCGCTGAGCTATGCCTGGCGGACGCTGAAGAACGCCGGTGCGCGTGTCGTGTTCGCGTCCGACTGGCCGGTTTCGCCGGTTGATCCGATCCTGGGCATCCAGGCAGCGGTGATGCGCAAACCTTGGGCAGAGGACCTGCCGGACCAGAGCTTCTCGCTGCAGGAATCGATTGCCGGCTACACAGTGGAAGGGGCCTATTCCGAGTTCATGGAACATCGCAAGGGCCGCCTGAAGCCGGGCTACATGGCAGATCTCGTGGTGCTGTCGGCCGATATCGAGGCAACCGCACCGGACGCGCTGCATACGGTGCGACCGGTGACGACCATCTGTGGAGGCAAGATCACCTATCAAGCGTGACGGGCATGGGAATTGCCTTTTAGATCAAGGTCCAGCTCTGCAGTTGCCAAGCCGATTGGCTTGTGATGACAATCAAACCGGAACAAAACCTGCCGCCAAGAGCAGGCTTTCTCAATGGGGTAATCGTGCCGGAACAACCGGGTAAGAATGCTATCGAGGTGCGCGGCGTCCGCAAGGTGTTCGGCACCGGAGAGGCGCAAGTCGCCGCGCTGGACACCGTCTCCGTCTCCATCCGCGAAAATGAGTTCTTCACGCTGCTTGGGCCATCCGGCTGCGGAAAGACGACGCTGCTGAGGCTGATCGCCGGCTTCGACTTTCCGAGCGAAGGTGAGATCCTGCTCTACGGCGAGGACATCGCGCCGCTGCCGCCGTTCAAGCGGCCGGTCAACACCGTGTTCCAGTCCTATGCCCTGTTCCCGCACATGACGGTGGCGCAGAATATCGGTTTCGGCCTGGAAATGCTGGGCAAGCCGAAGGCCGAGATACAGGCGCGCGTCGCCCAGATGCTGAAGCTGGTCAAGATGGAGGCGCTTGCCGGCCGCCGCACCAGCCAGATCTCCGGCGGCCAGCAGCAGCGCGTGGCACTGGCGCGGGCGCTCGCACCGCAGCCGAAAGTGCTGTTGCTCGACGAGCCGCTGTCGGCGCTCGACTACAAGCTGCGCAAGGAGATGCAGATCGAACTGAAGCGGCTGCAGCACGAGACCGGCATCACCTTCATCTTCGTCACCCATGACCAGGAAGAAGCACTGACGATGTCCGACCGGATCGCGGTGATGTCGTCGGGCAAGATCCTGCAGGTCGGCGCGCCGCGCGACATCTATGACCGGCCGGCCGAGCGCTTCGTCGCCGACTTCATCGGCGAGACCAACTTCCTCAAGGGCACCGTGGTGTCGAAGAAATCCGGCGTCGCGACGGTAAAGCTTGCCTCCGACGCAACGGTTGCGGCCGGGTTCCCCGAAGGTTTCGATCCCTCCGGCGCCGTGACGGTCGTGGTGCGCCCAGAGCATGCGGATCTGGTCGCCGATGCAGCCAAGGGCACGGTCGCGGGGACTTTGGCGAACGTCGTCTATTTCGGCACCGACACCCACTACCACGTGAAGCTCGACGGCGGTGACAACTTCATCGTGCGCCACCAGAACAGCCGATCCGGCGCGGTGGCATTCGCGCCGGGTGCCAAGGTGGGCATCGTGTTCGAGGACGACGGCGCCCGGATCTTGAGGGACTGATGTCGATCACCCTTTCAAACGCTGCGATGTTCGAGGCCCAGGCGGAAAAGGCCACCAGCTGGCGCAACCGCCTGCTTGCGCTGCCGGCTTTGGTCATCATCGGCATTTTCGGCGTGTTGCCCCTGCTGATCATCCTGGTCTACTCGTTTCTCCAGGCCGCGCCCTATGGTGGCGTGCAGTGGAAGTTCTCGACCGACGCCTATCTGAACTTCCTGTTCCAGCGCGATATTTTCGACGACACGCTGCAGTTCACGCCGGACTTCCTGATCATCTACCTGCGCTCGTTCCTGTTTGCCGTGGTGACGACGGTGATCTGCCTGCTGCTTGGCTTTCCGACCGCCTATTTCATGGCGACGCGGCCACCGGCGCAACGCAACTGGTGGGTGCTTTTGATCACCATTCCGTTCTGGTCGAACCTTCTGGTGCGTACGCTGGCGATCATGTTCATCATCCGCGACGAGGGCCTCATCAACAATGCGCTGATGGGCCTTGGCCTGATCGAGAAGCCGATCACCATGCTCTACACCAACTTCGCCATCCAGCTCGGCCTGCTCTACTCGTTCCTGCCGTTCATGATCCTGCCGCTCTATTCCAGCCTGGAGAAGCTGGATTTCAGGCTGGTCGAGGCCGCGAACGACCTCTACGCGACGCGGCGGCAGGTCCTCTGGCGGGTGATCATTCCGCTGTCGCTGCCCGGCATCATCGCCGGCTGCCTGCTGGTCTTCATCCCGGCCCTCGGCGCCTATGTGACGCCGCTGATCCTTGGCGGCGGCATCCATTTGATGATCGGCGACCTCATCGCCCAGCAGTTCGGCTCCGGACGCAACTGGCCGCTCGGCTGCGCGCAGGCGCTGATCCTGATGGGCGCTGTGCTGGTCGCGCTCTATTTCTACGTCCGCAACACGTCGGGGAAGATCCAGCATGGCTGATCCCCGCACCATCGACATCAAGGACCAGCCGGGCTTCCGCTCGATCGCCATCCTTTGCCTGTGCGTGCTTTACGTGCCGATCCTGATCCTGATGATCTTTTCGTTCAACACGGGTTCGCTCGTCACCCATTGGGAGGGTGTCGGGTTCGGGTGGTACGGCAGTGCGCTGCTCAACGATGAATTCCACCGCGCCGCCCAAAACACGCTGATCATCTCGACGAGCGCGACCATCATTTCGACGATCGTCGCAACACTGGCGGCGATCGGCATGACAAGGGTGAAACCGTGGCGCGGGCTTCCGGCCGCCTTCATGGTGATAAACCTGCCGCTGATGGTCCCCGAGATCATCACGGCGGTGGCGACCTTGTCCTTCTTCGCCCTGATCGCCGGGGCCTTCGGGCTGAATTTCGGCATCGGCAATCTGATCCTCGCCCACACCGTCTTTTGCATTCCCTTCGCCTATATGCCGATCAGGGCGCGGCTCGAGGACATGGACCTGACGCTCGAGGCCGCCGCGGCCGACCTCTACGCCACGCCGTGGCATGCGTTCCGCCGCATAACGCTGCCGTTGCTCGTCCCCGGCATCATGTCGGGCGCCGCGCTCGCCTTCATCGTGTCCTTCGACGATTTCACCATCACGCAGCTCGTTGCCGGTCCCGGCCAGACGACGCTGCCGCTTTACATCTGGAACCAGATCAGGCGGCCGATGACGCCGGAGATCAATGCCATCTCCACCATCCTGCTGCTGGTCTCGATCCTCTTCGTCTCGGTATCGTTCCTGATCGCGCGCCGGCGCGCCAAATGAATAATGATGGGAAGGCAAAGGAGAACAAAATGTCTAGGAAACTGATGGCTGCCGTTTCGACGGCAGTGCTGTTGTGGGCAGTGCCCGCGCTCGCCGACGGCGAGCTGCACATCTACAATTGGGGTGACTACACCAATCCCAAGCTGATCGAAAAGTTTGAGAAACAGTACAACGTCAAGGTCACGCTGGACGACTACGATTCCAACGAAACCATGCTGTCCAAGGTGCGCGCCGGCAATTCCGGCTATGACATCGTGGTGCCATCGGACTACACCGTGAAGATCATGATCGACGAGGGTCTACTCGAAAAGACCGAGCCCAATGCGATGCCGAACGGCATGAACATCGACCCGCGCTTCCTCGACATCTACTGGGACAGCGGCCGTCACTACACCGCGCCATGGCAGTTCGGCACCACGACATTCGAAGTCAACACCGACAAGTTCAAGGGCGACATCGACACGCTGGCGATCCTGTTCGACCCGCCGGACGAGTTGAAGGGCCAGATCAACATGCTCGACGACGTCAACACCGTCATGCATGCGGCCGAGCGCTATGCCGGCGTGCCGCGCTGCGGCGCAGACAAGGCCGACCTCAAGAAGGTCAACGACGTCCTGATGGCGGCCAAGCCGTCGTGGAAGACCTTCAGCTACGACACGATCACCAAGATCACTTCCGGCGACGTCATCGTCACGCAGGCGTGGAATGGCGCCACCTATCGCGCGCGCCAGAAGATCCCGGCGATCAAGTATGCCTATCCGAAGGAAGGCATCGAAGGCTGGATGGACAATGTGGGGGTGCTGAAGGGCGCCAAGAACCTCGAGAATGCCAAGCTGTTCCAGGACTTCATCATGGCTCCGGAAAATGCGGCGCTGATCTCGGAATTCGCCGGCTACGACAACGGCATTGTCGGCAGCCACAAATTCCTTCCCGCCGATTTCGCCGCCTCGCCGGAACTCAACCCGCCCGCTGGTGCGCCTGCGGCGGAATTTGTCCCGCCATGCCGGCCTGAGGTGGTCGAGATTTACAACAAGATCTGGACCAACCTGCGCAAATAGGTTCGGTCTAGAATCCAATGGAAGGGGGGCTTTGGCCTCCCTTCTTCGCTTCCGGGAGGCTCGATGACATCCTACCGCAACTCCGATCCTCGGCCGCCGATCATGCAGGGCTCGCCACCAGCCATGGTGCCGCCGCGGCTCGATTGGGACAGGGGGCCTTGGAACCGCTGGGCATTCCAGCACATCCGCGAATTCCTGCCGACCGCCGAGGTCTGGCGCGGGCACGGCCATCGCCGCCGGCTCGAACTGGCCGAGGTCGATCTCGACGCGCTGCCGGTGGAGGACAGCACAGGCTCGGCAACGACACTCGCCGGGCTGCTCGACGAGACCTATACGGACGGCTTCCTTGTGCTCAAGGACGGCAGAATAGCCTATGAGCGCTATTTCAACGGCATGGACGAGCGCACGCTGCATCTGTCGCAGTCGATGGCAAAGTCGGTCACGGCTTCGGTGCTCGGCATACTGGCCGGACGCGGGCTGATTGACCCGGCGGCGCCCGTGACCAGCTACCTTCCGGAACTAAGCGGGACCGGCTGGGCCGGCGCCAGTGTGCAGCATGTGCTCGACATGACCACAGGCGTGCGTTTTTCGGAGGAATACACCGATCCCTATTCCGAGATCGGCCAGGTCGATGTCGCCACCGGCTGGAAGCCGGTGCCGCCGGACAGCGATCCGGCGTTCCAATGGCCGTCGCATATGTTCGAGCTGATCCTGGGACTGAAGGAGAAAACCCGACCGCACGGCGAGGCCTTCGAGTACCGCTCGATCGAGACCGACGTGCTCGCCTTCATGATGGAGCGGGTGACCGGCAAGCGGCTGCCGCAGCTGGTTTCCGAAGAACTCTGGCAAAAGCTCGGCGCGGACGAGAGCGCCTGCTTCACCGTCGACAGTGCCGGCTATGCGGTGGCCGACGGCGGCTTCAATGCGACGCTGCGCGACTATGGCCGCTTCGGCCAGCTGATCCTCGACAATGGCGGCGGCGTGGTGCCGGCCGACTGGATCGAGGCGACGCGTAATGGCAAGCATGCGCCCGACTTCAACCCCAGCCTGCCGGAAGGCAGCTATCGCAACCAGTTCTGGATCGAGGATCCGCGCTCGCGCGCGCTGATGTGCCGGGGTGTTTTCGGGCAGATGATCCACATCGACTGGGACACGAGGATGGTGGTGGTGAAGCTTTCGACCTATCCGGATTTCACCAACATCGCCTATTCGGTGGCGACGCTGAAGGCCGTGCACGCCATCTCCGCGGCGCTGGTCTGAATCTCCAGAAAAAAATATCCGGAAGGAAATGCCATGACCGGCAAGACCGCGTTCGAGACCAGATATGGCTTTGCCCGCAGTGCGATGCTGCTTTCCAACTGGCGCGAAAACCCGTTCAACCGATGGTCGTTCCAGAATGTCGGCGAACTGGTGCCAAGCGCGCCTGTCGCGGCGTCAGGCGGCACAGAGCTGCCTCGGCAAGAACTCGGAAGCTTGCTTGGCGAAAAAGTCAGCCTGGCGAATGGGCCGGAAACGGTGGCGGCCTTCCTCGCGCGTTCCGACACCGACGCGCTGACGATCATGAAGGCCGGTACGATCGTTGGCGACTGGTTCGCACCGCATATGGATTTCGGCGGACGCCACATCATCTTCTCGATCAGCAAATCGTTCACCGCCATTCTCGCCGGCATTTTGGAAGGCGAGGGGGTGTTCGACCCGGAAGCACCTGTCATCAGCTACATTCCGGAAGCCAAGGGCTCGGCCTATGGCGATGCGAGCGCGCGGCACGTGCTCGACATGAGCGTCAGCCTCGACTTCGAAGAGGCCTATCTCGATCCGGAAAGCGCCTTTGGCCGCTATCGCCGCGCCACGCTGTGGAACCCGGGCGGCGGCACGGAAAGCCTGCGCGAATTCATCCTGACGCTGCAGCGGCTGGCCGAACCGCATGGCCAGACATTCCGCTATCGCTCGCCCAATTCCGACCTGCTCGGCATGCTGGTCGAGCGCGCCTCCGGCCAGCGACTGACCGATCTGCTGCGCGAGAAATTGTGGCTGCCGCTCGGTGCGGCGGGCGAAGCTTCGATTACGGTCGACATGGAAGGCACGGCGCGCACTGCCGGTGGTATTTCGGTGACGCCGCGCGATCTGGCGCGTGTCGGCGAGATGATGCGGCAAGGCGGCACGGCCAGTGGCCGCCGCATCGTGCCGGAGGCCTGGGTACGCGACACGGTCGAAACAGGCGGCAGTTCCGAAGCCTGGCAGCGCGGCACGATGGCCTTCCTGTTTCCCGAAGGGCGCTACCGCAACAAATGGTACCAGACGGGGGCGCAAAGCGGCGCCTTCTGCGGCATCGGCATCCATGGCCAGTGGCTGTACGTCAATCCCAAGACACAAGTGGTGATCGCAAAGATGTCGTCGCAGCCGGTGCCGGTCGACGACCAGCTCGATGTCGAGGCCGTCGCCTTTTTCGAGGCGCTGAGCCGGATGGTCTGACCAGATCCGGCAGCCCGCGAGACAGCAGCTTTCCTGTGGACCCGCTGGTCGGCTGAAAACAGCGCGGTTGGCGGCGCGGAGATCCCGGCCTATGGTCGCCGCTCTTTTTTCGACAAGGCACGAGACCAGCATGGCATCCGACATCAAGCGCATCGCGGCAATCATCGCGGCCGAGATCGGCGCGCGGCCCGAACAGGCCGCGGCGGCGATCGGCTTGCTGGACGAGGGTGCAACGGTGCCGTTCGTGGCGCGCTACCGCAAGGAGGTCACCGGCGGGCTGGACGATACGCAGTTGCGCGACCTTGCCGAGCGACTGGCCTATCTGCGCGAACTCGATGCGCGCCGCGACACCATCCTCGGTTCGATCCGCGAGCAGGGCAAGCTGACCGAGGAGCTTGCACAAAAGATCGCCGCGGCTGCCACCAAGGCAGAGCTCGAAGACATCTACCTGCCTTACAAGCCGAAGCGCCGCACCAAAGCCGAGATTGCCAGGGAGCGTGGGCTGGGGCCGCTGGCCGAAGTCATTCTTGCCGACCGCTCGGCGGTGCCCGCCGAACTGGCGCTCGCCTACGTCACCGAAGAGGTGGCGGACGCCAAGGCGGCGCTCGACGGCGCGCGCGACATTCTGTCGGAACAGTTCGCCGAGAATGCCGATCTGGTCGGCAAGCTGCGCACCTACATGAAGGAACGCGCCTTCCTGCGTGCCCGCGTGGTCGACGGCAAGCAGGAGGCCGGAGCGAAATTCTCCGACTATTTTGACCATGTCGAGCGCTGGACGAACGTGCCGAGCCATCGCGCGCTGGCAATGCTGCGCGGCCGCAACGAAGAGGTGCTGTCGCTCGACATCGAGGTCGATGCCGACGATGCGTCTGCAGTGAAGCCGGTCGAGCGGATGATCGCCAATGCCTATGCCATCGGCGGCAGCCTGCCGGGTGATCGCTGGCTGATGGAAGTCGCCGGCTGGACCTGGCGGATCAAACTGTCGCTGCACCTGACGCTCGATCTGATGCGCGACCTGCGCGAGCGGGCGGAAGAGGACGCGATCCATGTCTTCGCCCGCAATCTGAAGGATCTGCTGCTTGCGGCCCCTGCCGGATCGCGGCCGACAATGGGGCTCGACCCGGGCATCCGCACCGGTGTCAAGGTCGCGGTGGTCGACGGTACCGGCAAGCTGCTGGCGACGACGACAGTCTATCCGTTCCCACCGAGGAACGATGTGCGCGGCACGCAGGCCGAACTGGCGAAGCTTGTCCGCCTGTACAAGGTCGAGCTGATTTCGATCGGCAACGGCACCGGCAGCCGCGAGACCGAGAAGCTGGTTGCCGACATGCTGGCCGATATGCCGGCGGATGGCGGGCCGAAGCCGCTCAAGGTGATCGTCAGCGAGGCGGGTGCCTCGGTCTATTCCGCCTCGGCAACGGCGGCGGCGGAGTTTCCCGGCCTCGACGTGTCGCTGCGCGGCGCGGTGTCGATCGCCCGGCGCCTGCAGGACCCGCTCGCCGAACTGGTCAAGATCGAACCGAAGTCGATCGGCGTCGGCCAGTACCAGCATGATGTCGACCAGTACCGGCTCGGCCGCTCGCTGGAAGCGGTGGTCGAGGACGCGGTCAATGCCGTCGGTGTCGATCTCAACACGGCGTCGGCGCTGCTCTTGGCGCGGGTTTCAGGCCTTGGCGCGTCGCTCGCCGACGCCATCGTCGCGCATCGTGACGCCACCGGCCCCTTCGTAAGCCGGAAGGATCTGCTCAAAGTCTCCCGCCTTGGACCTCGCGCGTTCGAGCAATGCGCCGGCTTCTTGCGCATTCCGAACGGCAGCGAGCCGCTCGATGCTTCCTCCGTGCATCCGGAAGCCTATGGCGTGGCCAAGAAGATCGTCGCCGCCTGCGGCCGGGATCTGCGCTCGCTGATGGGTGACAGCGCGGCGTTGAAGGCGCTCGATCCTCGTGTCTTCGTCGACGAGCGGTTCGGCCTGCCGACGGTGCGCGACATATTGGCGGAGCTGGAAAAGCCCGGCCGCGATCCACGCCCCGGCTTCAAGACCGCGATCTTCGCCGACGGCGTCGACGACATCAAGGATCTGAAGCCCGGCATGCTGCTCGAAGGCACGGTCACCAACGTCGCCGCCTTCGGCGCTTTCGTCGATATCGGCGTGCATCAGGACGGCTTGGTGCACGTCTCGCAACTGGCCGACCGCTTCGTCAAGGACGCGCATGAGGTGGTGAAGGCCGGTGATGTGGTGAATGTGCGCGTCGTCGATGTCGACATCAAGCGCAAGCGCATTGCTCTCTCCATGCGCAAGGACGGCGACGGCGGTGCATCGAGGGGCGGGCCGCGCGATACCGGCGGCAAGCCGGCGCCGCGTTCGCCGGCACCGCTGCGCCAGCCGGAACGGCCGGCGCAGCAAGGCGCGTTCGGCGCCGCATTGGCGGATGCGCTGAAGCGGAAGTAGTTATTTCTCCACCGGGAGATGACCCAGAAGCCAGTCGCGAAAACTGGCGACAGGCGGATGGCCGCGCTTGTCGTGCGGCACGACCAGATAGTAGGCGCTGCGGCTCTGCATCGGCCGGCCCGGTGCCGGCACCAGCTGGCCGCGCTGCAATTCGCCTGATATCAGGATCTGCGGCAGCAGCGCTACGCCAAGCCCGGCCATGCAGGCCTGGGCGGCGGTGCCGAACTGTTCGAACTGCATGCCGGGTCCTGTCGGCGCGCTCAGCCCCTGATGCTCGAACCACTCGGTCCAGGCGCCAGGGCGCGTCGCCATGTGCAGCAGCGGCAGGCGGCCGATATCGGCCGCCGTCGCGATGGCGCGACCGGCGATGAACCCGGGCGCCACCACCGGCGCCACCGTCTCGCGCATCAGCAGCGTGGAGTCGGCCTCCGGCCAATCGGGCAGGCCGTAATGGATGGCGGCATCCAGCCTTTCCCGGGCGAAGTCGAAACGGCCGATGCGAGTGACGAAGTTGATGGTGATGTCGGGGTTGTTTTCGACGAAATCGGGGATCATCGGCATCAGCCAGCGGGTGCCGAAGGTCGGCAGGATCGCCAGGTTCAGGATGCCACTATGCCGATTGCTCATCAATCCAAGGGCGGCGTCGCGCAATTGGCCAAGCGCCGAGCGGACCGCTTCGGCATAGATTTCGCCTGCGGTCGACAGCCGGACATTGCGGCTGTCGCGCTCGAACAGCCGGCGGCCGAACTGGTCTTCCAAAAGGCTGATCTGTCGACTGACGGCGCCTTGGGTCAAATCGAGTTCGCGGGCGGCGGCGGTGAAAGAACCGAGGCGCGCCACCGCCTCGAAGGCGGCAAGGGCGCTGATGTTGGGCAAAAGGCGGCGCTGAACGTTCATGATTCATTACTAACGCTCATTGATTGGTGATGCAATTTCGTTTGATTTTTTTGAGGCGGAGGCGGATAAGCCGGGCACTTCAAGATTTTTTGTTTATGCATGTCGTTGTCCCAAAACCGCTGAACACTTTTGGGCGACATGCATTGGGAGACCGAGAGCCATGGCCGCCGACAAGAACGCGTTCGTCTGGGAAGACCCTTTCCTGATCGAGAACCAGCTTTCGGAAGACGAGCGCATGGTGCGCGACGGCGCGGCGGCGTTTGCCGCCGACAAGCTCGCGCCGAAGATCGAGGAAGCCTACCTCGAGGAAAAGACCGATGCCGGCATCTTCCGCGAGATGGGCGAGGCCGGCCTGCTCGGCATCACCATCCCCGAGGAATACGGCGGGCTTGGCGCCAACTATGTGACCTATGGCCTGGTGGCGCGGGAAGTCGAGCGCGTCGATAGCGGCTATCGCTCGATGATGAGCGTGCAGTCGTCGCTGGTGATGTATCCGATCCATGCCTATGGCTCGGAGGCGCAGCGCAAGAAATACCTGCCGAAGCTCGCCAGCGGCGAATGGATCGGCTGTTTTGGTCTGACCGAACCGGATGCCGGCTCCGATCCCGGCGGCATGAAGACGCGGGCCGAGAGGACGGCGAGCGGCTACAAGATTTCAGGCTCGAAGATGTGGATCTCCAACGCGCCGATCGCCGATGTGTTCGTCGTCTGGGCGAAGTTGAAGGGCGAGAACGGCAAGGACGAAATCCGCGGTTTCGTGCTGGAGAAGGGCATGAAGGGCCTGTCGGCGCCGAAGATTGGCGGCAAGCTCAGCCTGCGCGCATCGATCACCGGCGAAGTGGTGATGGAAGGCGTCGAGGTCGGCGAAGACGCGCTGCTGCCCAACGTCTCCGGGCTGAAGGGACCGTTCGGCTGCCTCAACCGGGCACGCTACGGCATTTCCTGGGGCGCGATGGGTGCTGCGGAAGATTGCTGGCATCGCGCCCGCCAGTATGGCCTCGACCGCAAGCAGTTCGGCAAGCCGCTGGCCGGCACACAGCTTTTCCAGAAGAAGCTCGCCGACATGCAGACCGAGATCGCGCTCGGCCTGCAGGCCAGCCTGCGGGTCGGGCGGCTGATGGACGAAGGCAAAATGGCGCCGGAAATGATCTCCATCGTCAAGCGCAACAATTGCGGCAAGGCGCTCGACATTGCCCGCCAGGCCCGCGACATGCATGGCGGCAACGGCATCCAGATCGGTTATCACGTCATGCGCCACGCGCAGAACCTGGAAACCGTCAACACCTATGAGGGCACGCATGACGTGCACGCGCTGATCCTCGGAAGGGCGCAGACAGGGTTGCAGGCGTTCTTCTAAGCTGTGAGGTGATGCCGGTCTGACCTGAATCTCAACACACCTTAGCCGGCAACCGTTGCTTAAATTAGGTGCAGCGCAACATCTCTGCTTGGAGAATGGCAGCCATTTGTGTCAGGGTTCGGCGAATTCGTTTGAAACGCCGACTTTCGGGGTCCCATGGCAATTCTGGCAGCCGTCTACCACCTGACCCACTACAAATATGACCGGCCGGTCGTTCTCGGCCCGCAAGTCATCAGGCTGCAGCCGGCGCCGCATTCCCGTACCAAGGTCTTGAGCCATTCGCTGAAGGTCGAGCCGGCGAACCATTTCGTCAATCTGCAGCAGGACCCTTACGGCAATTTCCTTGCCCGCTTCGTCTTTCCGGAACCGGTGACGGAACTGAAGATCGAGGTCGACCTCGTTGCCGACATGACGGTCTACAATCCGTTCGATTTCTTCGTCGAGCCGTCGGCCGAGACATTTCCATTCGAATATCCGGAAGAGATACGCGACGATCTCGCCATCTACCGGACGCCCGAGCCGGCTGGGCCGCTGCTGTCGGCATTCCTGAAAACCATCGACCGCAGCCCGACCAACACCGTCAATTTCGTCGTCGACCTCAACGCGCGCCTGCAGCGCGAGATCGCCTATATCGTACGCATGGAAACCGGCGTCTTCTCGCCTGAGGAAACGCTGGCCGCGGCCAAGGGATCGTGCCGGGATTCGAGCTGGCTGCTGGTGCAGATCCTGCGGAACCTCGGCATCGCCGCGCGTTTCGTCTCCGGCTATCTGATCCAGCTGAAGCCCGATCTCGTGGCGCTCGACGGTCCAGCCGGAACCGCCGTCGACTTCACCGATCTCCACGCCTGGTGCGAGGTCTATCTGCCGGGCGCCGGCTGGATCGGCTTCGACCCGACTTCCGGCCTGCTCACCGGCGAAAGCCATGTGCCGCTGGCGGCGACGCCGCATTTCCGCAATGCCGCCCCCATCTCCGGCATGGCGAGCTTCGCCAATGTCGAATTCGGCTTCGACATGCGGGTCGACCGTATCGCCGAGCATCCGCGCATCACCAAGCCGTTTTCGGACGAGAGCTGGCAGGCGCTCGACGCGCTGGGCAACAAGGTCGATGCCGCGCTCCAGGCCGGCGACGTGCGGCTGACCATGGGCGGCGAGCCGACCTTCGTGTCGATCGACGACTTCGAGTCGGCCGAATGGAATACCGCCGCCGTCGGTCCGACCAAGCGCGAAAAGGCCGACGCGCTGATCAGAAAACTGCGCGAACGCTTCGCGCCGGGCGGTTTTCTGCATTATGGGCAGGGCAAATGGTACCCCGGCGAGAGCCTGCCGCGCTGGACCTTTTCGCTCTACTGGCGCACCGATGGCGAGCCGGTGTGGAGCGACCCGTCGCTAATCGCGCGCGAAAAGAGCAGCGACGATATCGGGCCGCAGCAGGCAGAAAGCCTGCTGACGGCGATCGCCGGCGAACTCGGCATCGACAAGGAGATGGTCAGCGAAGCCTATGAGGATCCGGCCGAATGGCTGCTGAAGGAAGGCAAGCTGCCTGACAATGTCGATCCGTCCAACTCGAAGCTGGAAGACCCCGAGGAACGCAGCCGCATGGCGCGGGTGTTCGAACGCGGCCTGACCAAGCCGTCAGGCTATGTGCTGCCGGTTCAGCGCTGGAACAGCGAGGCTTCCGGGCAGCGCTGGCGCTCGGAGAAATGGAAGACACGGCGCGGCCGCCTGTTCCTGGTGCCTGGCGATTCACCGGTCGGCTACCGCCTGCCGCTCGGCACGCTTCCCTATGTGCCGCCTGCGCAATTCCCTTACATCGTGCCGGTCGATCCGTCGCTGCCGCGCGGTCCGCTTCCGGCGCGTGAGGCCATCTTGCCCGCAGGGGCGCCGGCCGAGCTCGAAGGTGCCGACGAAATGGCGCGCCGCCAGCAGGCGGTGTCCTTCACGGCCGCGACCGGCCAGCAGGACCGTGTCGAGCAGGAGATCACCGAAATCGGCGGCGCGGTGCGCACAGCACTCTCGGTCGAGCCGCGTGACGGGCGGCTCTGCGTGTTCATGCCGCCGGTCGAGGCGCTGGAAGATTATCTTGAACTGGTCGCGGCGGCCGAGAACGCGGCCAAGGCGATCGGCCTGCCAGTGCATATCGAGGGCTATGGTCCGCCGCACGACCCACGCCTCAACGTCATAAGGGTGGCTCCCGATCCGGGCGTCATCGAGGTCAACATCCACCCGGCCGCGAATTGGCAGGATTGCGTGGCGACGACCACGGCGATCTACGACGAGGCACGGCAGACGCGGCTCGGCGCCGACAAGTTCATGATCGACGGCCGCCATACCGGCACCGGCGGCGGCAACCATGTCGTGGTCGGCGGCGCGACGCCCGACGATAGCCCGTTCCTGCGCCGCCCCGACTTGCTGAAGAGCCTGGTGCTGCAATGGCAGCGTCATCCTTCGCTTTCCTATCTGTTTTCGGGCCTGTTCATCGGTCCGACCAGTCAGGCGCCGCGCTTCGACGAAGCGCGCCACGATTCGCTCTACGAGCTCGAGATCGCGATGGCGCAGGTGCCGCATCCGGACAAGGGCGCAGCACCCTTGCCGTGGCTGGTCGATCGGTTGTTCCGCAATCTCCTGACCGACGTCACTGGCAACACGCATCGCTCGGAAATCTGCATCGACAAACTGTTCTCGCCGGATGGGCCGACCGGCCGGCTCGGGCTGGTCGAGTTCCGTGGCTTCGAGATGCCGCCCAATGCACGCATGTCGCTCGCGCAGCAATTGCTGGTGCGCGCCATCATCGCGCGCGCCTGGAAGAACCCACTCGACGGCCGCTTCGTGCGCTGGGGCACGTCGCTGCATGACCGTTTCATGCTGCCGCACCATGTCTGGGCGGATTTCCTCGACGTGCTCGACGATCTCAAGCTCAACGGCTTCGAGTTCCGTCCCGAATGGTTCAACGCACAGCTCGAATTCCGCTTTCCCTTCTGCGGCGAGGTCCAGCATGAGGGCATCAAGCTGGAATTGCGGCAAGCGCTGGAGCCCTGGCACGTGATGGGCGAACAAGGCGCCATCGGCGGCACCGTGCGTTTCGTCGATTCCTCCGTCGAGCGGCTGCAGGTCAAGACCGAAGGCCTCAACCCGGAGCGCCATGCCGTCGTCTGCAACGGTCGCCTCGTGCCGATGAAGGTGACCGACAACAGGGAGGTCGCGGTGGCGGGCGTCCGCTTCAAGGCGTGGCAGCCGGCATCGGGCCTGCACCCGGCGCTGCCGGTCAACACGCCGCTGATCTTCGACATCTATGACCGCTGGTCGGGCCGGGCGGTCGGTGGCTGCGTCTATCATGTCGCGCATCCGGGCGGGCGCAGCTACGACACCTTCCCGGTCAATGGCAACGAGGCCGAGGCGCGGCGGCTCGCCCGCTTCGAGCCGCGCGGCCATACGCCGTCCGGCTATGTTCTGCGCGACGAAGAAGCCTCTGAAGATTTCCCGATGACCCTTGACCTCAGGCGGCCACCAAGACTCTGATCAACGATGGCAAAGGGGAATCAGAAAAAGATACGCGGCAAGCCGCTGACGCACAGTCTGCTGGAGCACTACCAGCCGATCGACGGCGTCGTCGACGAGATGGTCGATGCATCGGGCAATCCGCGTCCGGTCTGGCAGAATTTCATCGAGGCGCTGGAGGTGCTTGGGCCGGAAAAGCTCGGCCAGCGTTTCGCCCGCGCCGACCAGTATCTGCGCGACGCCGGCGTCTATTACCGCGTCTACGACAAGGCCGGCGCCAATGAGCGGGAATGGCCGCTGGCGCATGTCCCGCTGCTGATCGAGGAAAAGGAGTGGGCCGACATCAGCGTCGGCCTCGTCCAGCGCGCCAATCTTTTCGAAGAGATATTGGCCGACATTTACGGGCCGAACCGACTGGTCGACAACGGCACTCTGCCGGCCGGCCTGATTGCGGCGAGCCCCGAATATTTGCGGCCCGTCGTCGGCACCAGGCCGGCCAGCGGCCATTTCCTCCACATGCTCGCCTTCGAACTCGGCCGCGGGCCTGATGGACGCTGGTGGGTGCTTGGCGACCGCACGCAGGCGCCGTCAGGGGCGGGATTTGCGCTGGAGAACCGCGTCGCCACGACGCGCGCGCTGTCCGACATCTATGGCGAGATGCATGTGCATCGGCTTGCCGGCTTCTTCCGTCGCTTTCGCGATGCGCTGATCGGCATGGCCAAGGTATCGGGCGGCCGCGTTGCCATCCTGACGCCGGGCCCGCTCAACGAAACCTACTACGAGCACGCCTACATCGCCCGCTATCTCGGCATCATGCTGCTCGAGGGCGAGGACCTGACGGTCTCGGGCGGCAGGTTGATGGTGCGCACGGTTTCGGGGCTGAAGCCGGTCGGCGTGCTGTGGCGGCGACTCGACGCCGCCTTCGCCGATCCGCTGGAGCTCAGGCCGGACTCGCAGATCGGCACGCCGGGGCTGGTCGAGGCGATCCGCCAGGGCGCGGTTTCGGCCGTCAACGCGCTTGGTTCCGGCCTGCTGGAAACGCGGGCGCTGCTGTCGTTCCTGCCGAGGATTGCACGCGAATTGCGGGGCGAGGAGCTTCTCTTGCCCAGCGTCGCGACTTGGTGGTGCGGACAGGAGAGCGAGCGCCGGCATGTGCTCGCCAATCTCGACCGCATGGTTGTCGGTCCGGCGCTGTCGACGCGGCTTGCCTTCGAGGACGACGATTCGACCCGGCTCGGGTCTACACTGTCCGACGAGGAACGGGCCGAACTGGTCGCCCGGATCGAGCGCGATGGCGGCGGCTACGTCGGACAGGAAGCGGTGACGCTGTCGACCACGCCGGTCTATGTCGGCGGCTGGCTGGAGCCGCGGCCGGCAAGCCTGCGCGTCTATCTGGCGCGGACGCCGGAAGGCTGGACGGTCATGCCGGGCGGTTTTGCCCGCGTCGGCTTCTCTCTCGATCCGACGGCGATCGCCATGCAGCGTGGCGGGCAGGCAGCGGATGTTTGGGTGGTCAGCGACCGGCCGGTGGAGCGCGAGACGCTGCTGCCGCAGGAGCACGACAGCTTCACCCGCACCATGCCGGGCAGCCTGCCCAGCCGCGCGGCGGAGAACCTGACATGGCTCGGCCGCTACATCGAGCGATCGGAAGACACGGTGCGCATCCTGCGCGCCTATCACGTGCGGCTGGCCGAGACCCCCGACCCCGAGATGCCGCTGCTTGCCGATATCAGGGATTATCTCGAACCGTTCGGCATCGACGTCGGATCGGCGATCCCGCTCGGTCTGATCAGCACTCTGGACAGCGCCGTCTACAGCGCCGGGCAGATCCGCGACCGGTTTTCGCCCGATGGCTGGCTGGCGCTGAAGGATCTGTCGAAAACCATCCATCAATTTGCGAGAACCGTGGCGCCGGGCGACGACGCGACACGAGCGATGACGGTGATCCTGCGCAAGCTCGCCGGGTTCTCGGGCCTGCTGCATGAGAATATGTACCGCTTCACCGGCTGGCGGTTCCTGGAAATCGGCCGGCGGCTGGAGCGCGGCATCCAGATCGCCCGCACGCTGGCCTGCCTGACCAGGACCGGAGCGCCGGACGGGGCGCTCGACATGATGCTGGAGATCGGCGACAGCGTCATGACCCACCGGCGGCAATATCCTGTGCAGGCCGGGCGGCGCACGGTGATCGATCTCCTGGCGCTCGATCCGCTCAATCCGCGCTCCATCCTGTTCCAGCTCGAGCGGCTGAAGGCGGAAATCGGGCTGTTGCCCACGGTCGGCGGCGAGGGGCACATGTCGCCGGCGGCGAAAGAGATCCTGCAGCTCAACACGGCGATCGCCGTGATGGAGCCTTCGGACATGACGGCGGATGCACTCGACGATCTCGCCGGCGAGATCGGCGGCCTCTACAACAGCCTCGCCAAGGCCTATTTCGGATAAGACCAAGGCAGCCATGCTCTACGACATCAGGCTTCATCTGAGCTACGACTACGATGCCGCGGCCGGCGGCGGCCGCCATCAGGTACGCGTGCTGCCGCCGACCATCTCAGGTGTGCAGCGGGTGGTTGCCGCGTCTCTGTCCTTCGCGCCGGCGCCCAGCGAACGCGTGGATTTTTCCGACTTTTTCGGCAACAATGTCACCTCGATCGCCGTTCGCGATGCCCATGATGCCTTGGATATCCGGATGAGCGCGCGCGTGTCGGTGTCGCGCCCGGAGCCCGGGCTCGACGTGTCGCCCGGCATAGACCGGTTCAAAGAGGAGCTCGGCGCGGTGCGCTCGCTGGCTCCCGATGCGCCGCATCACTTTCTCGCCGCCAGCGATCATGCCGGCATCGACGCGGCAATCACAGCATACGCGCAAGAGAGCGTCGCCGGCTCGACCGCCGGCACGGTCATGGACCTCTGCAACCGCATTCATCGCGATTTCACCTATGACGGCAAGGCGACCACCGTCCAGACCCGCGCCAGCGATGCCTTCGGCCTGAAGCGGGGCGTCTGCCAGGATTTTTCGCACATCATGATCGCCGGCCTGCGCGGCCTGGGCATTCCGGCCGGCTATGTCAGCGGCTTCCTGCGCACCATTCCGCCTAAGGGCAAACCCCGGCTGGAGGGCGCCGACGCCATGCATGCCTGGGTGAAGGCATGGTGCGGCCGCGACGCCGGCTGGCAGGAATTCGACCCGACCAACGGCATGCGGGCGAGCAACGACCACATCACCGTCGGTTACGGCCGCGACTATTCCGATGTGGCGCCGATCGTCGGCGTGCTGAAGACCACGGGTGGACAGGTCGGCGAGCAAGCGGTCGACGTCATTCCGGTGGCCCTCGAGAAAGTCTGACCGGATCCCAGGTTCAGGCTGTTCGTAAATCTCCGGGCGAGCAAAGACTGCTTCTCAAACGCCGATGCTGCCGTTATCTTAGGCACACGGGTTGGGGCCGCCGGACGCATGCGCCGGCGAGGGGTTTGCCATTGAAATCGGTCAGCGTCATCATTCCGGCACATAATGCGGCGGCCACGATTGCTGGCACGCTGGCGTCGCTTCGTTCAGAGGCGGCAGTCATCGGCGAGGTGCTGCTGGTCGACGATGCGTCCTCGGACGGCACGGCTGCGGTGGCTGAGGACGTCGCCGCGCGGCTGGCCTTGCCGCTGCGCGTGATCGCGTCGAGTTGCCGGGACGCCGGTGGTGCCCGCAACCTGGCCCTGGCGCAGGCGGACTGCCCGTGGATATACATGATCGATGCCGATGATCTGCATGTGGAAGGCGGCCTGAGATCGCTGCTTTCGCGAAGCGACGCGCAACCGAGAGCCGAGATGGTGGTCGGCGCCTTTCGCCGGCGCACCAAGGGCGAGCATCACCAGTTCAAATTGCCGTACGGCTATACGGCTACCGGCATCGCCAACGCCTCGGCCTATCTGGAAGGTCAGGTTCGCTCGATCGCGGTCGGCAGTGCGCTGGTGTCTCGGCGCGCGGTCGGCGAGACGCGGTTCCCGACCGCGCTCGCTTATGACGAGGACACGCTGTTCTGGGCGCGGTTGATGTGCCAGGCTCCGCTTGCCGTCATTGCACAGCCCGTCATGACCTACTTCGTCTCGGCGGAGCGCTCCGACGACCGTTTCACGATCAAGCCGGCACAACGTTTCCTCGCCTGGCGCCACGCCCTGCGTCAACTTGCCGACTGCGGCATCGCCAAGTCGACACTGAAAACGAGGGAAGGCCTGGTCGCGCTCAAGATCGCCCGCGTCCACTATGCGCGCGGCGACTTTGCCACGGCAGCGCGGTTCCTTGCCGTGGCCAAGGCCGCGCCCAAGGTCCCCTCGGACATATGGCGCTGCATGCGCTACCAGTTCAAGCTCGCGGTGCGGCGCCGTTTCTCCATTCCGCGCGTCCAGCTGCAAAGTGCCTGATAGGCGTTTCGGCCTCGGCCGTTCCCCCAGAACAGGAATCCGCATCGCGATTGCAAGCCGCCCATGTCTTCCATGGTGGCTTGTCTGCGGCCGGCCGATCGCCGTCGCCGATGAGGCCCCAAACGGGTCAAGCGGAACCTGCAAGCCCGTCCAGCGCTTATCTACGGAAGATTCCGTGGAGGGAGCATGTTCGACAATTCCGGGTCGCCGCGCGCCGGACAGGGCGCATCGAAGAGCGGTGCGCAAGGTGCCGCCATCCAGGCCTCGCTGACCTACGTCACCGACGCCGAGCCCGGTATCCGCCGCCTCGGAGCCGGCAAGCGCTTCTCCTACAAAGGACCAAATGGCCGCGTCGTGAGCGGATCCATTCGCGCGCGCATCAAGGCGCTCGCCATACCGCCGGCCTGGACCGATGTGTGGATCTCGCCCGATCCGGAAGGCCACATCCAGGCGACCGGCCGCGACCAGCGCGGACGCAAGCAGTATCGCTACCATTCCGCATGGGCCGAGGAGCGCGACGGGGCCAAATATTCGAGCCTGGTCGCCTTTGCCGAAAGCCTGCCTGAACTGCGCCGCCGGATCGATGCCGATCTGCGCCGCCATGGCCTGCAGGCGGAGCGCGTCGTCGCGGCGGTCGTCTGGCTGCTCGACAACACCATGATCCGCGTCGGCAATGCCGCCTATGCGCGCGACAACAAGAGTTTCGGACTGACGACGCTACGCGACCGTCATGTCGACATCAGCGGCTCCAGCCTGCGCTTTGCCTTCAAGGGCAAGTCTGGCAAAGAATGGAAATTGAAGCTGGTCGATCGCCGGATCGCCAGGATCGTGCGCGGCGCCCAGGACCTGCCGGGGCAGACGCTGTTCCAGTATCTCGACGAGGACGGCAACAGGCATCCCGTGCGTTCCGACGACGTCAACCGCTACATCCGCGATGCGGCCGGCGCGGATTTCAGCTCCAAGCACTTCCGCACCTGGGGCGGCACGATCCATGCCGCCTCGCTGTTTGCGCAGACGGAGGTTCCCGACAGTCAGGCGCTAACGAAGCGGGTGATGAACGGCGTCATCGAAAAGGTGGCCGAGCGGCTCGGCAATACGCGCGCCGTCTGCCGCAAATGCTACATTCATCCGACGGTCTTCGAGGCCTGGTCGCAAGGGCGGCTGCTCGGTGAAATGGCGCAAGCGAACAAACGCAAGCGGGCGATATCGGGGCTCGATGAAGAGGAGACGCTAACCCTGCGATGGCTGAAGATGCAGGAGAGCTGATGCGGGCGGGCGGGTTCCGGTGCGGCATCGCAAGGCCGAATTTTTTTATCGACCTTATGTCGGGAACGGTCCTACTGTCTCGTCCTTTGACAGAGAAAAGGACCGATCATGCTTTACGCTATCCTCTGCTATGCTTCCGAAGACGTCGTTTGCTCCTGGAGCAAGGAGCAGGACGATGAGGTCATGGCCAATCTCCTCAACGTCCAGGAAAAATACGCCCAGGCCGGCCGGCTTGGCCCGGTGGCGCGGCTGTTGCCGACGACCGCCGCGACAACGCTGCGCAAGGTCAAGGGCGAAGCGGTGGTCATCGATGGGCCGTTTGCCGAGACCAAGGAACAGTTCCTCGGCTTCTACACGCTCGAAT
Source organism: Mesorhizobium monacense (assembly GCF_056781675.1). Classification (NCBI taxonomy): domain Bacteria; kingdom Pseudomonadati; phylum Pseudomonadota; class Alphaproteobacteria; order Hyphomicrobiales; family Phyllobacteriaceae; genus Mesorhizobium; species Mesorhizobium monacense. The sequence goes on from NZ_CM165567.1 coordinate 572,855, forward strand.
GCGCCGATCTCGACGAGGCCGTGGAGTTCGCCCGCGAACTCTCCGAGGTCAACCCCAGCGGCGGCTCCTACGAAATAAGGCCGGTTTCCGTCTTCAACCCGAGCAAGGCTGCCGCATGACCGAGCTTGCCTGGATCAGCAATGCGATCAGCACCGCCCGTCCGCAGGCGATGGGCGCGCTGCTGCGCTACTTCCGCGACCTCGACGCCGCGGAAGAGGCTTTCCAGGATGCATGCCTCAGGGCACTGAAGAACTGGCCGAAAAACGGCCCGCCGCGCGATCCCGCCGCCTGGCTGATCTTCGTCGGCCGCAACAGCGGCATCGACGCGGTGCGCAAGCGGTCCAAGCAGGCGCCGCTGCCGGAGGAGGACCAGATCTCCGACCTCGATGACGCCGAAAGCGATATCGCCGAGCGGCTGGACGGCGCGCACTACCGCGACGACATTTTGCGGCTGCTGTTCATCTGCTGCCACCCGGACCTGCCGGCGACGCAGCAGATCGCGGTGGCGTTGCGCATCGTCTCCGGCATCACCGTCAAGCAAATTGCGCGTGCCTTCCTGGTCGGCGAAAGCGCCATGGAGCAGCGTATCACCCGTGCCAAGGCGCGCATTGCGGACGCCGGCGTGCCGTTCGAGACGCCGGGCGCGGTCGAGCGCTCGGAGCGGCTCGCCGCCGTCGCCGCCATGGTCTATCTGATCTTCAACGAAGGCTATTCGACCAACAGCGGCGAGGCGCCGGCCCGTGCGCCGCTCTGCGAGGAGGCGATCCGGCTGGCGCGTCTGCTGCTCCGGCTGTTCCAGACCGAGCCGGAGATCATGGGCCTGACGGCGCTGCTTTTGCTCCAGCATGCGCGGGCACCGGCTCGTTTCGACGAAAACGGAGAGATCGTGCTGCTCGAAGACCAGGACCGCAGCCTGTGGAGCCGCAAGATGATCGACGAGGGGCTGGCGCTGGTCGACAAGGCGCTGCGCCATCAGAAGCCCGGACCCTATCAGGTGCAGGCGGCGATCGCCGCCCTGCATGCGCGCGCGGAAAAACCCGAGGATACCGACTGGACCGAGATCGACCTGCTCTACAGCCTGCTCGAGCAGATGCAGCCGTCGCCGGTGATAACGCTGAACCGCGCCGTCGCGGTGGCCAAGGTGCGAGGGCCGGAGGCGGCACTTGCCATGATCGAGCCGCTCGAACAGAGGCTGTCCGGCTATTTCCACTTTTTCGGCCTCAAGGGCGGCCTGCTGATGCAGCTTGGCCGCGGCGAGGAGGCACGTGTCGCCTTCGACCGCGCCATTGCGCTGGCCAATACGGCCGCGGAAGCCGCCCATATCCGCATGCATATCGACCGGCTGATCAAGAATGGCGCCACGAAGGCCGCCGCAAAGACAGCGCGCTGAAGCCTTTTCCCGTCTGGCTCAATCGTGTCGTCCGGGCTTAGACCATGCCGGGGTGGCGGTTTTTCCCTGAAACGAGTAATGCCACGCCATGACAGCGCCCGATGGCACGATGGTGCGTGGCGCAAGGCTTGACCTCCGTCCCGTGAGCGACGGGATCTGAAAGGGACAAAAATGACGATAGCGAAGGAAACGGCCGAACTGCTGGCGAAACTGGGCGTTGCCAAGGATGCGCTTGTCGGTGGTGACCTCATCGTGCGCAGCCCGGTGACGGGCGAGCAGATCGCGGCGCTGAAGACGATCTCGCCGGCCGACGCGGCAAAGACCATCGATGCCGCGCACAAGGCGTTCCAGACCTGGCGGCTGGTGCCGGGGCCGAAGCGCGGCGAGCTGGTTCGCCTGCTCGGCGAGGAATTGCGGGCGCACAGGGCCGAGCTTGGCCGGCTGGTGTCGATCGAGGTCGGCAAGATCCCGTCCGAAGGCCTCGGCGAAGTGCAGGAGATGATCGACATCTGCGATTTCGCGGTCGGTCTTTCCCGGCAATTATACGGCTTGACCATCGCCACCGAGCGCCCCGGCCATCGCATGATGGAGACCTGGCATCCGCTCGGCGTCGTCGGCGTCATTTCGGCCTTCAACTTCCCGGTGGCGGTGTGGTCGTGGAACGCAGCCCTTGCCCTGGTTTGCGGCGATGCCGTGGTGTGGAAGCCGTCGGAAAAGACGCCGCTCACCGCACTCGCCTGCGAGGCGATTTTTGCGCGCGCAGTCAAGCGCTTCGGCGCGGATGCGCCGCAGGGGCTGGCGCCGGTGCTGATCGGCGACCGCGCCGTCGGCGAGATTCTGGTCGACCATCCGAAGGTGCCGCTGGTTTCGGCCACCGGCTCGACCCGCATGGGCCGCGATGTCGGCCCGCGGCTGGCCAAGCGCTTCGCGCGTGCCGTGCTGGAGCTCGGCGGTAACAATGCCGGGATCGTCTGCCCGACGGCCGATCTCGACATGGCGCTGCGCGCCATCGCCTTCGGCGCCATGGGCACGGCCGGCCAGCGCTGCACGACGCTGCGGCGCCTGTTCGTGCATGACAGCGTCTACGACGCCCTGCTACCGCGCCTGAAGAAGGCCTATCAGAGCGTTTCGGTCGGCAATCCGCTGGAGACTTCGTCGCTGGTCGGCCCGCTGATCGACAAGGCCGCCTTCGACAACATGCAGAAGGCGCTGAAGGAGGCTACCGCACATGGCGGCAAGGTGACCGGCGGCACGCGCGTCGAGAACGGCCACCCGGATGCCTACTATGTACATCCGGCGCTGATCGAAATGCCCAGGCAGGTCTCTCCGGTGACGGAAGAGACCTTCGCGCCGATCCTCTATGTGATGAAATATTCCGATTTCGACACCGTGCTCGACGAGCACAATGCGGTCAGCGCCGGACTGTCGTCGTCGATCTTTACCCGCGACCTGCAGGAGTCCGAGCGCTTCCTCGGCGTCGACGGTTCGGATTGCGGCATCGCCAACGTCAACATCGGCACGTCGGGCGCCGAGATCGGCGGCGCCTTCGGCGGCGAGAAGGAGACCGGCGGCGGTCGCGAGAGCGGGTCCGATGCCTGGAAGGCCTATATGCGCCGCGCCACCAACACGGTGAACTATTCCAAGGCACTGCCGCTGGCGCAGGGCGTGTCCTTCGACATCGACTGAGTAATCGAATCCGTTTCGGCCGCCGCGACCGCCGAACTGTCAAACAAAGAACCGACAACGCCCCGAGGCGTTGTCGGTTCTTGTTTTTAGATGGCTATTTCGAAGGCTTTGCCGGTCGCCGGATCGAACAGGCGCAGCGCGTCTTCGTCGAAGGTGAAGACGCATGGTTCGCCCTTGGCGACGCGGACGCGTGGCGGCAGGCAAGCTGTCAGCCGTTGGTTGCCGATGCGGGCGGTGGTGACCAGTTCCGGGCCGGTAAGTTCGACCACTTCGATCTCGACCGGCAACGAAAATTCTGGGCTTGTTCCGGCCGCCAGGCGAAGCGCCTCGGGCCTGATGCCGACAACGACCGGCGCGCCGTTCGGTGCCGAATTCCTGAAGCAGGCGGGCAGCGGCAACCGCACGTCCGAGCCGGTTATTGCCAACTGTCCATTCTCGACGGTTGCCTGCAGCATGTTCATCGACGGCGCGCCGACGAAGCCCGCCACGTAGAGCGTCGCCGGCTGGTTGTAGATGTCCTCGGGTGCGCCAAGTTGCTCGATCCTGCCGTCGCGCATGACGGCGATGCGTGTTGCCAGTGTCATCGCCTCGATCTGGTCGTGGGTGACGTAGACGACGGTGGTCTGCAGCATCTGGTGCAGGCGCTTCAACTCGGTGCGCATTTCCAGGCGCAGCTTGGCGTCGAGGTTTGAGAGCGGCTCGTCGAAGAGAAAAACCTGCGGCTTGCGCACCAGCGCCCTTCCGATGGCGACGCGCTGGCGCTGGCCGCCGGAAAGCTGGCCGGGCTTGCGGTCGAGCAGGGGTTCGATCTGCAGCAGTTTCGCCGCGTCGCGTACCGTCTTGTCGCGCTCGGCGACAGGCACCTTGCGCATCTCCAGCCCGAAACCGATGTTGCGGTGAACGGTAAGGTTCGGATAGAGCGCGTAGGACTGGAAGACCATGGCGATGTCGCGGTTCTTGGGATGGACGCCGAGCACCGAGCGGCCGCCGATCAGCACTTCGCCGCTGGTCGCTTCGGCGAGGCCGGCGATGATGTTGAGCAGCGTCGACTTCCCGCAGCCGGACGAGCCGAGCAGTACCAGGAACTCACCGCTTTCCAGCGCGATGTCGATGCCTTTCAGCGTCTCGACGGCGCCGTAGTTCTTGCGGATGTCGCGGATTTCAAGCGCGCTCATGGCTGGCGTCCTCGAATTGCAGGGCTCCGCCATAGTTGCGGGGCAAAGTGGAGATGGCGCGGGAGGCCACCTGTGTCGCGAAGGAGAGGCACGAGGCCAGAGATTGATCCCGTGCCTGTGCCGCCAGGAAGGCGGCGTTGAAGACGTCGCCGGCGCCGATCGTGTCGACGACCTTCACGTCGGGCGCCGGCGCTTCGACGAGGGCGCCATTCGGCCCGACGGCAAGGGCGCCTTGCGGTCCGCGCTTGACCACGACTACAGCGCCTTTCTTCATGCCGAACCTGATCTCGCGCGCGGCATCGACGGGGTCTTCCAATGCGGCAAGGGTAAGCGTCTCGACCTCGTTGAACAGCGCCAGCTCGCAGCGCGACAGCCAGGCGCGTGCGGCTGCGCAGTTCGCCGGCGTCCAGCCGTTCATCGGCCAGCCGGTGTCCAGCGCCACGGCAATGCCATGCCTGTCTGCCCAGTCGAAGAACGCGTCATAATCGCGGGTGAGATCGTCGGTGAGGAAGGAGCCGCAGAGCAGCGCGTGTCCGCCTGACAGCCGGCTGCCATCGAGGACCGCAAGCACGTCGGCGAGGCTCAAGCGCGGCAAGTGGCCGCGCGTGGTGAAGAAGGTGCGCTCGCCGTCGGGATGGGTCATGCCGACGGACAGTGTCGTGCCTTCGGGGCACACCGGCCATCTTTCGGCGCGGTGGCCGAAGGCTTCACGCAGCCAGCGGCCGAACTGGTCGTCGCCGACATTGGCGGCGATGTCGAAGTCGACGTCCAGCGCCTGCCAGGCGAGTGCCGTGTTTCCTGCCTGTCCGCCGACACGCAACTCGTCATGGTCGACGACGGTCTCGGTCCCCGCCTTGGGCCACGGTGCGACCGGCCCGACGATCAGGTCGACATTGACGTTGCCGATCACTGCAAGCGGCCGCATTCATTCGCTCCTGGTGATCTTGGTGGAGCGGACCGGCGTGCCGGCATTGTCGATGCGGGCGTCGGCGAAGGCGATCATCAGGCGCTGCGCCACCGGCAGCATGGCCAGGATCGCCGCCAGCCCCGAAGCCGGCTTGAAGGCGAGCGTCACGGCTCCAGCGACCGGCGCCTGTCCGGAGGAATCGAAGATGACGAGCGGCGCGCCGGCCTCGACCACGGAGATGGCCATGGCGGTCACCAGCTCCGCCGTCGGGTCGTCGCCGCGAAACAGGATGATTCCGGTGCGCTGGCCAAGCATCTCCATCGGCCCATGGCGAAGCTGGCCGCCTTCGAGGGAAAAACACGGCAGCCGCGACAGTTCGGCGAGGCCAAGCGCCAGCGCCTCGGCAAGGCCCTGCAGGCGACGGCCGGAGGTGACGATGGTCGTTGCACCGCTCAAGGCGGCAAGCGCGTTGTCGATGTCGGCGTCTTCAGGAGCTTCCAGCGCCGCCAGTGCGGCGGCGGGATCGTCGCCGAGAGCCGAGAGGATGGCCAGATGCAAAGCGAAGCTGACGGTCAGGCTGCGGGTCGCGGCGAAGGCGAGTTCAGTGCCGCCGGCACCGACCAGGCAGGGCACGGTCCGGGCAAGGAAAGATGCGCTCTCCAGCGTCAGGCCGAAGGTATTGGACGCCCTGCTGGATTCTGCGAACCATCTGACGACTTCGGCGCTTTCGCCGGACTGCGAGGTGACGAGCACGGTCCTGCCGGCAAGCGGCAGCGGCTGTCCCAACTGCTCGGAGAGCGGCAGAGCGAGGGCGTCGATGCCGTGCGCCCGGTAGAGCGGTTCGACGGCGCGCCCGACCGCATGCGAGCCGCCCATGCCGAGCAGGAGCAAACGGCCGCTCTGCCGTATCGCGGCTGCGACCTTTGCCGCGATAGTCGCGTTCTGCCTGAACGAGGCGATGGCGTCCGCATGCTGGCGCGCCATTTCGCGGTCGATCGCGAGAAGGCCAGTCGGGCGGGGTTTTCCTGCAGTCATCATCATCCTTTCACGCCGCCGCTGGTGAGGCCGGAAATCAGTGCGCGCTGCATGACCAGGCCGATCAGCACAGGCGGCAGGGCGGCGAGCACGCCGGCGGTGGCGATCAGCCCGTAGTCGGAGACGCGGCCGCCTGCGAGATCGGCGATGGCGACAGTCAGCGTCTTGGCGCGCTGGTCCGAGGTGAACAGCAAGGCGTAGAAGAACTCGTCCCAGGCAAGCAGCACCGCAAACAGCGCCGACGTCGCCACCACGGGTGCCGCCAGCGGCAGCGTGATGATGCGCAGCGTCTGGAACAGGCCGGCGCCGTCGATCATCGCCGCCGCCTCGATCTCGCGCGGTATGGCGTCGAAACCCGATTTCATCAGCCAGGTGGTGAAGGGTGCCAATATGGTCAGGTAGACCACCGCCAGGCCGAAGACATTGTTGAGCAGGCCGAGATAGGAAAGGCCCATGTAAAGCGGCACGGCGAGCGCCACCGGCGGCAGCATGTAGGTGGCGATCACCATCGACAGCGACCAGCCGATCGACGGTGTGCGCGAGACCGCCCAGCCGGCGGGGATAGCGAGCAGCAGTGCGGCAAGCGTCGCCATGCCGGCGATCTCTAGGCTGTTGCGCAGCGATGCGGTGAAGGCGGCTCCGGCGCTGTTTTCGGCCGTCGACAGCAATTGCCGGTAGCGGGAGAAGTCGGCGCTCTGCGGCCACCAGCGCAAAGGCTTGGCGGCGAGGTCGGCGGCCGGCGAAATGCTCATGACGAACAGCCAGGCAATCGGAGCGACGATGACGACGGCGAGCAGGACCGCGCAGACGTAGATGAAGACGGTGAAGGCGGGGCTCTTGCGTTCCATCAGGTGGCACTCCCGGCGGTCTTCTTCACCAGTGCGGCATAGGCGAGCGCCAGCACGGTGACGAGCAAGGTGACGATCAGCGCCAGCGAAGCGCCGGAACCGGCGCGCTGGAAGGAGAAGGCTTCCTGGTAGACGAGGATCGACAGCGTGCGCGTGCTGTTGGCCGGGCCGCCGCGCGTCATCACCCAGATGATGTCGAAGACCTTGAAGGCCTCGATGGTGCGCAGCACCAGCGCCACCATCAGCGGTCCGGCGAGGTATGGCAGGATGACGAAGCGGAAGCGCGCGAACGGCCCGGCGCCGTCGACCAGCGAAGCGGCGGTGATGTCGCGCGGCACGGCCTGCAGGGCGGCGAGCGCGATCAGAGCGACCAGCGGAAAGTTTTTCCAGCAATCGGCGATGATCAGCGCCGCCAATGCGGTACCCGGTTCGCCGAGCCAGGAGCGATAGGCATCGATGAGGTGCAACTGCGTCAGCGTCGCGTTCAGCGCTCCATATTCGGGATTGTAGATCAGCCGCCAGAGCGTGGCGTTGACCACGGTCGGCAGCGCCCAGGGCAGGATCATCAGCGCCCGCAAGAAGGTGCGGCCGCGAAATTCCTGGTTCAGCAAAAGTGCTGCCAGAACGCCGATCACCATTTCTATGGCGACGGACGCGACGGCAAACCAGGTCGTGGTGACCAGCGTGCGCGAAAAGTTCGAGCTGGACAGCATCTTGGTGTAGTTGTCGATGCCGACGAAATTGCCCGCCGTGCCGACCAGCTTGGCGTCGGTGAAGGAAAGCCCGACCGTATCGACGAGCGGCCAGCCGATGACGGCGACCATGACCACGAGAAGCGGCAGCATCAGCAGCCACGCACGGGTCGTCATCCAGGTGCCTGACATAGGAGGCGCCTCTTCTTGTTCTCAGAAAATGCAGGCTCTGAATAACACGGGCGGCCAAAAGCCGCCCGCGATTCAAGGAACGATGGCTCAGAGGCCGCTGTTTTCCGCAGCCGTCTTCAAGGCATCTTCAGGCGTAGCCGATCCGAGCAGCGCTTCCTGGATCGCCTGCTGCAGGGCGGTCGACATCTCCTGGTATTTCGGCGTCGTCGGGCGCGGATACATGGCGGCAAGCCCGACCTTCGCCGTGGCGATCAGTTCTTCCTGGCCCTTGGTGACGGCCGGGTCATCGTAGGACGACGCCCAGATCGGCAGGCTGAGCTTGGCGTACTGGTTCTGCGTCGCCTGCGAGGTCATGAACTCGATGTACTTCCAGGCTTCGTCCGGATGCTTGGAGACCGCGGTGACGCCAAGACCCATCGAGCCGTTGACGGCCGAGACCTCGCTCTTGCCGGCAATGCCCGGCGCCGGCACGACGCCGACCTTGCCCGCGACCTTGCTGTCCTTCGGATTGTTGGCCATGTTGTACATGTAGGTCCAGTTGAGCGCGAAGGCGGCGTCACCGTTCTCGAACACCTTGCGGACGTCCTCTTCGAGGAATTCCTTGGAATTCGGATTTGTGACGCCCGACTTGTAGCTGGCGACCATGTATTTCAGCGCGTCGAGCCCGCCGCCATTCTGGAAGTCCGGCTTGCCGTCCTTGAGGAAATCGCCGCCATAGGCGCTGACCAGCATGGCGTAGTCGCAGATCACGGCTTCGGCCTGCGACCAGCTCCAGGCGATCGGCGTCGCCAGCAGGCCCTTGTCCTTGATGATCTTGGCCTGTTCGCTCAGCTCGTCCCAGGTCTTGGGCGGGCTCTTGATGCCGGCCTTCTCCAGGATTTCCTTATTGTAGAACAGGTACTTGGTGTCGAGGATCCAGGGCATGCCATAGTATTTGCCCTCATACTCGACGGTGGTCCAGGCACCCGGCAGCACGCCCTTCTTCATGTCTTCGGTGATCTTCGACGAGACGTCGACCAGCACCTTGTTGGTGGCATATTCGGCCGGCCAGATGACGTCGAACAGCACGACGTCGTAGCCGCCGCCCGAGCCCTGCGCGAGCACCGTCTTGTCGTGCAGACCCTCATAGGGAACGAATTCGAGATTGACCTTGATGTCCGGGTTGGCCTTGGCGAAGGCATCCGTCATGGCACGGACGTCGGCCTCGCTGTAGGCGGCCTGCGCCATGAAAAGCGCGTTCAGCGTTGTTTCGGCGAAAGCGTGGGGAACCAGCAATCCTCCGACGAAGACCGCGCCCAGAAGCGTCTTACCGATCGATTTCAGCATTTGTCATCTCCCATTTCCGGCGTTGGCGAGTCGGCGTTGCATCGCCTTCCCGAATTGATGTCGCGGTGACCTGGGCTTGCTCGAGCGATCGGAGGCGATAGGCATGGAGCCTTGGCCGTCTTCTTATGGAGCGCTCGGCTTCGCTATTAAGTCAATCCGCTTGACTTAATTAGTCGATCAATCCTTTAATGGTGTCAAGAGGGAAACGCCGGTGAACGAAAACAGCTCGATCCGTGCCAAAAGCGGCACCAACCAGGAAGGCACCAGCGCGCACAACCGCCGCGTCATGATCGAGGCGCTGCGGCTCAACGGCGCGCTGTCCAGAGCCGACCTGGCGCGGGCGACGCAGCTGACCAAACAGGCGGTTTCGAACATCATCGAGGATCTCGAGCGCGACGGGCTGGTCGTCGCCCTCGATACGGTGCGCAAGGGCAGGGGGCAGCCCTCGACCCCCTACAGGCTGGTCCCGGAGGGCGCCTTCGCCATCGGGCTGCAGATCGACCGGCACCTGACTCGAGCGGTCGTCGTCGACCTGGTCGGCAGCGTGCTGACGCGGGCCGAGGCGAACTTGCCGCTCGACGAACCGTCGGAAGGCGTCAAGGTCATCCTCGGTCTCATCGATGGCGTTCGGCGTGAACTTGCCGGCATTTCCAGCCAGTCCGAAAGCCGGCTGGTCGGCCTCGGCGTCGCCATGCCCGGCCCGTTCGGGCTGAAGAATTCCGATGACAAATGGATGATGCCAGCCTGGCAGAAGTTCCCGCTGCTGGAAACGCTGGCGTCAGGCACCGGATTGAATGTCGGGTTGCAGAACGACGCCGCCGCCTGCGCGACGGCGGAGCGCATCGTCGGCGCCGCGCATGGCGTCGACCACGCGGTCTGCCTCTATGTCGGCTACGGCATCGCCGCAGGTCTGATCCTGAATGGCGAGCTCTACACAGGCGGCAACGGCAATGCCGGCGAGATCGGCAGGGCGCTGCTGTCGCCGGCCGGCCCGGGCTCGACGCCGCTCGAACATCGCGCCTCGCTCGCCTCGCTCTACCAGCATCTCGGACTGGATGCCGCCGACGCGCATCTCTATGAGCGGATGGACACGCTGGCGCTGGCCGAGGATCCGAAGGTCATGAACTGGATCAAGGGCGCGGCGCATGATTTGCGCTGGAGCGTGCATCTCATCGAAACGATTTTCGATCCGCAGACCGTGATCCTGACCAGCGGTGCGCCCGAGACGCTGGCACGTCGCCTGCTGGAGGCGATGCAGCCGCTGCTGCCGTCGATCGCCGACCGGCCCGGACGGTCATTGCCGCGCCTGCAGCTCGGCATCACCGATCCGTGGTCGATCGCGCTGGGTGCAGCCGCCGAGCCGATCAGCCGCGCCTTCGAACCGCGTTTCTCGGCGATCCTGAAGACACGCTCCGGCGGGCTCTGAGGCGATCAGCCGTCCACTAATGCGGGAAAGCACGCCTCGAAGGCAGCATCGATGATGGCGAGCTTGACGGCCTGGGCGGTCATGTATTCGCGGTAGAAGTCGTTCGACACCCACATCACCGAATTGCCGCGCTGGCCGAGCCAGCCGACGCTGCCGAGCTCCTCGGCGTCGCCCAGTTTGCGCCCGAGATGCGTGCGCGACAGCTTCAGCCATCTGGCGAAGTCGCCGATCGAAACGACGCCGGTCGGGATATGGTCCAGGCCGGCGTGATCGGGGTCGACGCCCGAGATCAGCCAGTCCATGACGACGCCGCCATTGTTGAGCCAGGTGAACAGCGAAAAGGTCTGCCTGGGTTCGCGCACCGATTTGGATGAAAGCAGGCCGTCCGCCACCAGCGGCTGCAATCTGGCCAGCATTGCAGGCTGCTCAAGCAACCGGGTCAACCGGGCCCCGCCGTCGAGGCTATCCAGCGTCTGCAGATGGGCAAGCATCCAGCCCGCAACGGTCTCCAAAGTGAGCTGTGTTGGTTGCAGGGGCCGAATGCGCCCATCCTCGCTCGCCGGCACAAGCTGGATGAAATTGTAGTGCAGCATCTCCTTGACGAAGGCGTCAGCAGTGTTGCGGCTGGCCACCTCATGCTGGCGGATCACGTCGATGAAACGGGCGGTCGTCAGCTCCTTGCGGTAGTCGCGCGGATCGCGCCTGAAGTGCAAAGCGAGCCCGATATGTGCCATCAGCCAGCGCTGCTGGGTGGCAAAGACGGAGGCAAGGCGTGGTTTCGTCTCATAGGCCAGGAGCAATGCCAACGCCTGCGCCCGGACACAGCGGTGCAATGCCGGATGACCGGAAATCTATTCAGCGTTCAGAGCCATCCCCCCAGATCCCGCTCACGTCCTGCAACGACCAGACGGCGATAGCAGTTTCAGCTGGCGACCGCCAGACGGCGGACCGGCGATGCCGAAGACATGATCAGGTGTGCGCGGGAAAGCCGCTGCGCGTTGGCGCTCAGCCATCGCCCGCTGGCGGAAAACAAGCTTCGAAGGCGGCATCGACGATGGCCAGCTTGGCCGCCTGGACAGCCATGTATTCCTGGTAGAATCCCTTCGAGACCCACATCAGCGAATGTCCGCGCTGGCCGGCCCAGCCGATGCTGCCGAGTTCCTCGGCGTCGTGCAGTTTGCGGGCGAGGTGGGTGCGCGACAGCTTCAGCCATTTGGCGAACTCGCCGATCGACACCACGCTGGTCGGTATCTGGTCGAGCCCGGCATTCTCGGGATCGATGCCGGACATCAGCCAGTCCATGACGATGCCGCCATTGTTGAGCCAGATGAACAGGGAAAAGGTCTGCTTGGGCTCGCGCACCGGTACCGAAGCCAAAAGGCCGTCGGCCACCAGCGGCTGCAATTTGGCGAGCTGTTCAGGGTGCTCGAGGAAGGTGGACAAGCGGCTGCCGCCGTCGAGGCTGTCCAGGGTTCGCAGATGCGCGAGGACCCAGCCAGTGAATGTCTGCACGGTGGCCGCCGTCGGCTGCATGGGATGAGCCCGCCCGTCCTCGCTCGTCGAAAGATATTCGGCGATCTTGTAGTGCAGCATCTCCTTGAGGAAGGCTTCGGCGGTGTTGCGGCTGGCGACCGAATCCCGGCGTATGGCCTCGAGGAAACGCGCCGTCGTCAGCGCGGTATGGCGGTCGCGCGGATCGCGCCTGAAATGCAGCGCAAGGCCGACATGGCCCATCAGCCAGCGCTGCTGGGTGGCGAAGACGGCGGCGAGCCGCGGGCTCGTTTCAAAGATCTCTATCAACGCCCGCGACTGTGCCTGAACGGCGCGGTGCAACGCCGGATGGCCGGCAATATCTTCGGCTTTCAGCGCCATCCTCCATGTGCTCCGATTCAGCCCCCCGAACCGTGCAACACACATCACATTTTCAGTCTTCACCGTTTGTGTCCAGCGGCCGCAAACCGGACAAAACATCCAAACGGATCTCAGCCGGGCATGCGGAGCGCTTTTCAGAATTCGAGGGCTTGCCTAAGCGCCGGGCCGCTTCTGACACGAAGATCGAGATCGGCCTCGATATGGTCGATGTGGTGCAGCATCAGCGCGCTGGCGCGTTCGGCATTGCCGGCCTCCAGCGCATCGAGGATCTGCAAATGCTCATTGTGGCCGCAGCTCGAAATGCCGGAGCGGCCGTAGAGCGCGATCACCAGTGAGGAGCGCGCGACCAGTTCCTCCATGAAGCGCTGCAGGATGACGTTGCCGGCCACCGACGCCAGCAGCAGGTGGAAATCGCCCGACGCCTTGATTTCCGATCGCCTTGCGGTCGGTCCGCGTTCGGCAATGAAGCGGCCCTCTTCCTCGAGCTGGGTCTTGAAGGCGGCGACGTGAGCCGATGTCATGCGGCCGGCCGCCGCGATGGCGATGCCGGGCTCGATCAGCCGGCGCGAGGCAAAGACCTGGCGGGCTTCCTCCGGCGACGGGTTGGCGACGAAGGCGCCGCGATTGCGCTCGGTCCGCACCAGGCCCTCGAAGGAAAGCATCTGGAGTGCCGCGCGCGCAACCGTGCGGCTGACGTCGAACAGCGTGCCGACCTCGCCCTCCGACAGTTTGGTTCCGGGCGCCAGCCGTCGGTCGACGATGGCGTCACGCAGCTGGTCGCGGATCGCCTGGGCGCGATCCTCGTTGGCACCGTCGACAGCAGGGAATGTCTGGTCGGCTATGTTCATGGCGGCAAGGTCCCAAAACCCTTCTAGCCTGAATCGGGTCGTATGGACGAGAGCCAAAGTGAACGCGATCTCGGAAAAGATTGCATACGATTTCTGCTTGTATCGCTAACAATCGCCCATAATTTGTGCACTGCACAAGGATGCCGTTTCAGCAAGCAACCGAGCCGAGAACCGATTATTCCTAGGATTCAAACGCTTAAAGCCCGTGCCGGGCAACTGGCACGCATGATGCTTTGGTTCATGCGACCAAAGCGAGGAACGGAATGTCCAAAGCCGCCGAAATCGACATCGTGTCCGTTTCGAAAGTCTATGGAACGACGACCGCCGTCGAGGCCATCAGCCTGAAGATCCCGGCTGGAACCTATTGCTGCCTGCTCGGTCCGTCCGGCTGCGGCAAGACGTCGACGCTGCGCATGATCGCCGGGCACGAGAGCATATCGAGCGGTGACGTCCGCCTCGGCAATACCGTCGTCACCGACCTGCCGCCGGCCAAGCGCGGTACGGCGATGATGTTCCAGTCCTATGCGCTGTTCCCGCATCTCGACCTCATCGACAATGTCGCCTTCAGCCTGAAGATGAAGGGCGTCGGCAAGGAGGAGCGCCGCGCCAAGGCGCTCGACATGCTGAAGCTGATGCAGATGGAGGCCTATGCCACGCGCCGTCCGGCGCAGCTTTCGGGCGGCCAGCAGCAGCGCGTGGCGCTGGCCCGCGCCCTGATCACCGACCCCGAGGCACTGCTGCTCGACGAGCCGCTGTCGGCGCTCGACCCGTTCCTGAAAGTCCGCATGCGCGCCGAGCTGAAGAAGCTGCAGACCTCGCTCGGCATCACCTTCGTCCACGTCACCCACAGCCAGGAGGAGGCGATGGCGCTCGCCGACCTGATCGTGGTGATGAATGACGGCAGGATCGAACAGGCGGCGCATCCACGCACCGTGTTCGAGCGGCCGGCGACGGCCTTCGTCGCGCGCTTCATGGGCGACCACAACGTCGTCTCGGGCCGCGTCACCGGCAGCCGCGACAGCATGGTCGTCTTCGACGTGCCGGGGGGTGGCTCGCTGGCGGCCAGCGGGCAGGGCAGGGAGATCGGCGAGCCGATCGATATCGCCATTCGCACCGACCATGTGCGCATCGGTGAGCCACCAGCCAGGGGGCTCGGCTTCACCGGCATCGCTGCCAACGTCGAATACCGCGGCTCGACCGTGAAGCTCTCGGTCAATGGCGCCGGCATCGAGGATTTCACGGTGATCGTCGACGACACCGACTTCTTCGCCAAGCCGGTTGCCGTCGGTGACGCGGTGCCGATCGCATGGGACGCCGAGGACGCGATCGTTCTCGGCCGTCTCGATTCCTGAACCAGCATAACCAACCAGAACAGGGGAACTGACCATGACCAACACCACAGACACGAAGACAGGAATCTCCCGCCGCTCGCTGCTGAAGACAGGTGCCGCCGCGGTCGGCTTTGCCGCCGGCACCGGCGCCATCACCGGCTTCCCGACCATCTGGGCGCAGTCGAACATCACGCTGCGCCAATTCGGCACCGGGGTGTCGAACCTCAACGCCATAGCCGACAAGTGCAAGGCCGATCTCGGCATCACGCTGGAGATGACGGCGACCGATTCCGACGCCGCCGCTCAGCGTGCCGTGACGCAACCCGACAGCTACGACATCGCCGACATCGAATACTGGATCTGCAAGAAGGTGTTCCCCACCGGCGTGCTGCAGCCGATGGATGTCAGCAAGCTGAAATATTATGACGAGCTGGTGCCGCTGTTCAAAACCGGCAAGCTGACACCGGACAGCGTCATTGCCCAGGGCACGGCGCCGCACACGGTCGGCTATGTCGAGGCGCAGGACAGCAAGGTCTTCGCCAAGGCGCCGACCAACTGGTTCACCATGGTGCCGACCATCTACAATGCCGATACGCTCGGCATCCGCCCCGACCTCGTCGGCCGCGACATCACCACATGGGCCGACATCATGGATCCGGCCTTCAAGGGCAAGACCGCTATCCTCAATATCCCGTCGATCGGCATCATGGACGCGGCGATGATCATGGAAGCCATGGGCAACATCAAATATGCCGACAAGGGCAACATGACCAAGGAAGAGATCGACAAGACCATCGACTTCCTGATCAAGGCCAAGCAGGACGGCCAGTTCCGCGCCTTCTGGAAATCCTTCGACGAGAGCGTCAACCTGATGGCGTCGGGCGAAGTGGTGATCCAGTCGATGTGGTCGCCGGCGGTGGCCGCCGTGCGCTCCAAGGGCATCCCCTGCCGCTTCCAGCCGCTCAAGGAAGGGTATCGCTCATGGGGCGGCGGCCTTGGCCTGGCGGCGCATCTGAAGGGCGCTGAGCTCGATGCGGCCTACGAATACATCAACTGGTACACGTCCGGCTGGGTCGGCGGCTATCTCAACCGACAGGGCTACTATTCGGCCAACATGGTCTCGGCCAAGAAGTTCATGTCCGAGGACGAGTGGGGCTACTGGATCGAGGGCAAGCCGGCCAAGGGCGAGATCAAGGCGCCCGACGGCACCGTCATGGAAAAGGCCGGTGCGGTTCGCGACGGCGGCTCTTTCGAAGAGCGCATGGGCCGGGTCGCCTGCTGGAACTCGGTGATGGACGAGGACCGCTACATGGTGAAGCGATGGAACGAGTTCATCGCGGCGTAAAGCGGACGCGTTCACTGTGATGTTGCGATCCTTCGCGCCCCCCTCTGTCCTGCCGGACATCTCCCCCACAAGGGGGGAGATTGGCAGCTTCATGGCCGGCTTAGCAACGTTGGAGATTGGCGAAGGCAGTTGTGAGAGTTCAATCTCCCCCCTCGTGGGGGAGATGTCCGGCAGGACAGAGGGGGGCGCGAAGGATCACAGCCTGTCGGATTGTTGGCCTTCCGTCACACGCGGAGGCTGTTTCGCATGACCGTGGCTCTCAACCAGGCTGCGACCGTCGCCGCAACCAAACCCGCCAAGCGTCGCCGCTTTTCGCTCGGCGCCGTCGCGCCCTATCTGCAGTCGGCGCCGCTGGCGCTGATCCTTGGCGCGTTCCTGCTTTTGCCGATCATCATGATCGTCGTCGTCTCCTTCTGGGACTACGACTTCGCGGCCATGTATCCGGATTTCCTGACCACCAACTATTCCGATGTGCTGGGTTCCTGGGTCACCTGGAAGACCTATCTTAACACCATCAAATTCGCCGTCATCGTCTGGGCGCTGACCTTGTTCATCGGCTTCTGGGTCGCCTATTTCCTCGCCTTTCACATTCGCACCACGGCCATGCAGATGGTGCTGTTCCTGGTCTGCACCGTGCCGTTCCTGACCTCCAACATCATCCGCATGATCTCGTGGATCCCGGTGCTTGGCCGCAACGGGCTGATCAACTCGACGCTGGTGCATATGGGGCTGGTGCCGAAGCCGATCGAATGGCTGCTCTATTCCGAATTCGCCGTCGTGCTGGCCATGGTGCATCTCTACACGCTGTTCATGGTGACGCCGATCTTCAACACGCTGATGCGCATCGACTGCTCGCTGTTCGAGGCCGCGCGCGATGCCGGCGCTTCCGGCTGGCAGGTGCTGTGGAACGTCGTCATCCCGCTGGCCAAGCCCGGCATGGCGATCGGCACGATCTTCGTCGTCACGCTGGTGATGGCGGATTTCTCGACAGTGCAGGTGATGTCGGGCGGGCAGAGCGCCTCGGTCGCGCTGATGATGAAGAACCAGATGTCGCTGCTGCAGTATCCGGCCGCGGCCGCCAACGCGGTCGTGCTGCTGGTGCTGGTGCTGCTGATGGTCGCCGGCATCCTGCGCATCGTCGACATCCGCAAGGAGCTCTGACGTGAGCCACGAGAAGCGCACCCTCGAATTCTATGTGCTGGCGGCGCTCTTCGCCCTCTTCGTGCTGTTCCTCTATGGCCCGCTTTCGGCGATCCTCATCCTGTCCTTCCAGGGCGAGAATGGCGGCCTGACCTTCCCGCTCAATGGCGTGTCGCTGCACTGGTTCGCCAATCTGTTCGAGCGCCAGGCGGTCGGCGATTTCGGCGGCAGTTTCAGGCGATCCCTGGTTTTGGGGGTGATGGTGATGGTCGTCACCGTGGTGGTGTCGCTGCTGGCTGGCCTCGCCTTTCGCCGCAGGTTTCGTGGCTCGACGGCGCTGTTCTATCTGGCTGTCGCCAGCCTCGTCGTGCCGTCGATCATCATCAGCCTCGGCATCGGCGTCGTCTTCCAGCAGATTGGCTTCCGCCCGGCCTGGTACACATCGGCTTTCGGCGCGCATCTGACCTGGACCTTGCCTTTCGGCGTGCTGATCATGTTCGCCGTCTTCAACCGCTTCTCGCCGGCCTATGAGGAAGCCGCGCGCGATCTCGGCGCGTCTTCCTGGCAGACCTTCGCGCATGTCGTGCTGCCGATGATCGCGCCCAGCCTGATCGGTGTCGGCCTGTTCGGCTTCACGCTGTCCTATGACGAGTTCGCGCGCACGCTGATGACCTCGGGCACGTTCAACACGCTGCCGCTGGAAATCTACGGCATGACGACGAATGTGACGACGCCGGTGCTCTATGCGCTGGGCACGGTGACGACCGTGTTCTCCTTCCTGGTGATCCTGCTGACGCTCGGCGCCATCCTCTATGTCGGCCGCCGCCGGGCAACGGCTTGAGAACCGCAGTGCAGATCCTTGTCGTCAATCCGAACACCACGGCCAGCATGACCGAAACGATCAGCGCCGCCGCGCGATCTGTCGCCGGGGCGCGGACAGAAATCGTCGCCGTCACCTCGTCGATGGGGCCGGTGTCGATCGAAGGCTATTATGACGAGGCGCTTGCCGTGCCGGGCCTGCTGGTGGAAATCGCCGCCGGCGAGCGCGCGGGCGCGCAGGCGGCGGTCATCGCCTGTTTCGACGACACCGGGCTCGATGCCGCGCGTGCCATGGCCAACATCCCGGTCGTTGGCATTTGCGAGGCGGCACTTAGCATGGCTTCCTTCATCGCCCAGCGTTTTACCGTGGTGACGACGACCAAACGGTCGTGGGTTCCCGTCGAGGCGCTGGTGCGCCGCTACGGCATGGCGGGCCGAGCGCGTGTTCGGGCCGCCGACATTCCGGTATTAGCGCTCGAGGACCCGGCTTCGGGCGCGGGCGAGAAACTGCGCGGCGAGATCGCGCGCGCTCTCGACGAGGATCGTGCCGAGGCGATCGTGCTCGGCTGCGCCGGCATGGCCGACCTCGCGGCGGAGCTGCAGCGGGAGTTCGACGTTCCGGTGATCGACGGCGTCGGCGCCGCGGTAAAGCAGGCAGAGGCGTTGATTGCACTTGGCCTGTCGACATCCAAACGCGGCGCCTATGCAAACCCGCTGGTAAAGCCCTATCGTGGCGCATTGGAATCCTTTGCCCCTGGTGCCTTCGCCGCCGAGTGATCGCAATGCCCCGAACGATCCGGACCCTGACCTCAACGGAGGTTGAAACCCTTGTCGACTGGGCGGCGGGCGAGGGCTGGAATCCCGGTTTCGACGATGCTGCCGTGTTCCAGGCAGCCGATCCAGAAGGTTTCATCGGCGCCTTTGTCGACGGCCAGATGGTGGCGGGCATTTCGGCCGTCGCCTATGGCGCCGGCTTCGGCTTCATCGGCCTCTATATCTGCCGCCCGGACAGGCGCGGCGAGGGGCATGGCAAGGCGGTCTGGGACGCCGGCATGGCGCGGCTCGGCAATCGCAGCGTCGGGCTCGACGGCGTCGCCGAGCAGCGGGCCAACTACCGGCGCATGGGGTTCGTGCCAGCCTATGAGACCGTCCGCTACAGCGGGTGTGTCGCCGGCCTCGCCGGCGGCGGTAGCATCAGACCTGTGGCAGCCGAGCACACAGCCGACATCCTGGCTTACGACCGCAAATGTTTCCCGGCGCCGCGGCAGGCTTTCCTCAGCGGTTGGCTGCAGCCGCCGCGCATCGCGCTCGTGGCGATGAATTCTGCAGGCGTTTCCGGCTACGGCGTGGCGCGACAGTGCAGGGAGGGGTTCAAGGTCGGACCGCTCTTGGCCGACGATACGCACGTCGCGTTGCAATTGCTGGGGGCGCTGGCGGCGCCGATGGCGGGGGATGCGCTTCACATCGACGCGCCGGCGGCCAGTAGCGGTTTCATCGCAGCGCTTCAGGCGGGCGGCTTGACACCAGGCTTCACGACGACCCGCATGTACCGGGGAGGCGTGCCCCGGATTGCCTCGTCAAAGGTGTTCGGGATCACGACCCTGGAATTGGGCTGATCCCAACCAGCCATGCGTTTCAGCGAGGCATGGCGGCAGGGACCAGCCGGTGTCATTGGTGGCGAATGTCAGGCCGCCCGGACGCCGCGCGCCTTGCGCGCCCAGGCGGGCAACCAGTCGCCATGCGTCGCGAGCAGTTCATCCACCAGCGACCATATCTGGTCGAGGTCGAGCTCGGCCGCCGTGTGCGGGTCCATCATCGCCGCGTGGTAGATATGTTCGCGGTTTTCCGTCATCAGCGCCTCGACCGTCAGTTCCTGCACGTTGATGTTGGTGCGGATCAGCGCCGTCAACTGCGGCGGCAACGCGCCGATGAAGGTTGGCTGGATGCCGGAGGCATCGACGAGGCACGGCACCTCGGCCGCGCAATTTTCGGGCAATGAGGTGATGCAGCCATTGTTGCGGACGTTGCCGTAGATCACCGACGGCTCGCCCGTCCACACCGAATTCATGATCGAGGAGGCGTATTCCTTCGACTGCTCGACCTCGATCTTGTCGGCTGAGCGGTAGGCTTCCGCTTGCCCTTTCCAACGCTCGATCTGCTCGATGCAGCGCTTCGGATATTCATCGAGCGGGATGCCGAATTTCTCGATCAGATCCTCGCGCCCTTCCTTGATGAAGTAGGGCGTGTACTCGGCGAAATGTTCCGAGCTTTCGGTGACGAAGTAGCCGAGCCGCGTCAGCATCTCGTAGCGCACCTTGTTTGGGCAGCGCGGGTTCCAGCCGGGCTTCGGCGCACGGCCTTCGCGGTAGGCGCGCACGAGATCCGGATAGAGGTTGCGATAGGAGCCGTCCGGCTGGCGATGCTCGAACTGCAAATAGAACGCCATGTGGTTGATGCCGGCCGAGCGGTAGCGGATTTCCTCGTAGGGAATGTCGAGGTCATGCGCGAGCTCCATCGCCGTGCCCTGCACGGAATGGCAGAGGCCGACCTGCTTGATGTCAGGATATTTCTCGGCGATCGCCCAGGTGTTGATCGCCATCGGGTTCACATATTGCAGCATGATCGCCTGCGGGCAGACGGCGAGCATGTCCTCGCAGATCTTCCACAGATGCGGCACGGTTCTGAGGCCCCGCATGATGCCGCCGACGCCGAGCGTGTCGGCGATGGTCTGGCGCAGGCCGTATTTCTTCGGAACTTCGAAATCGGTGACCGTGCAGGGCACGTAGCCACCGATCTGGAAGGCGACGACGACGAAATCCGCACCCGCCAGCGCCTTGCGCTGGTCGGTGTAGGTCTCGGCTTTGGCCTTTACCCCGAGCGTCGAGATCAGCTTGTTGACGACGATGGCGCTTTCTTCGAGGCGCTGCGGGTTGAGGTCCATCAGCGCGATCGTTGCACCGGACAATGAGGGACGCTGCAGCACGTCGCCGACGATGTTCTTCATGAAAACGGTGGAGCCAGCTCCGATGAATGCGATCTTGGGATTTCTTGCCATAACAGTCTCCGGCATATGCGATCAGGCTACCTCGAAAGCGGCTTTGACGAGCCGTTCCGTGTAAGCGGTTTTGGGATTGGACAGAACTTCGTTGACGGGACCCTCTTCCATGATCTTGCCGTGCTGCATGACGATCACGCGGTGGCATAGCGCCCGCACGACCTTGAGATCGTGCGAGATGAAGAGGTAGCTGAGGCCGCGTTCGCGCTGCAGCTTGCGCAGCAGTTCGATGATCTGCGCCTGGACCGAGAGGTCCAGCGCCGATGTCGGCTCGTCGAGCACGATGAATTCGGGCTCCAGAGCAATGGCGCGGGCAATGGCGATGCGCTGGCGCTGGCCGCCGGAAAACTCGTGCGGGAAGCGCGACAGGATATTGCCCGGCATGCCGGCGCTGATCAGCGCATCGCGTACCCGTTCGATGCGATCGTTCTTGGTGGCGCCGATGCTGTTGACGATCAGCCCTTCCTCGATGATCTGGCCGATCGTCATGCGCGGGTTGAGCGATGAGAACGGATCCTGGAACACGACCTGCATGCGCGAGCGCAATGGCCGCATCTGCGATCGCGACCGGCCGTGGATGGGCTGGCCGTCGAAATGGATCTCGCCGCTGGTGGCATTGTTGAGCCTGAGCAGCGCCTCGCCGAAGGTCGTCTTGCCGGATCCGGATTCGCCGACCAGCCCCAGCGTCTCGTGGCGGCGAAGGGTGAGGTCGAGACTGTCGACGGCGACAAGCTCGCGCCAGTCAGGCTTGAAGAAGGTGCCATGCCGCAACATGAAGGAAACGCGGACGCCCTTGGCATCGAGAATGATGCCGGATCCTTCCGGCAGCGGATTGGCCTGGCCGCGCGGCTCGGACCCAAGCAGGTGCTGCGTATAGGGATGCTGCGGATTGGCGAAAAGCCTCTCCGTCACATTGTGCTCGCACATCGCCCCGTGCTGCATGACGTAGACATAGTCGGAGAACTTGCGCACCACGGTCAGGTCGTGGGTGATCAGGATCACCGCCATGCGCAATTTCTGCTGTAGGTTGCGAATGAGGTTGAGGATCTGCGCCTGGACGGTGACGTCGAGCGCGGTCGTCGGCTCGTCGGCGATCAGCACGTCCGGGTCGTTGGCCAAAGCCATGGCGATCATCACACGCTGGCGCTGGCCGCCGGAAAGCTGGTGCGGATATTGTTTCAGCCTTGCCGCGGGGTCGGGGATCTGCACCTGCTGCAGAAGTTCGAGCGCGCGTGCCTCGGCCTGCCTGCGGCTCGTCTTGCGATGCACCCGGATTGCTTCGACGATCTGGCTGCCGATCGTGTAGATCGGATTGAGCGAGCTCATCGGTTCCTGGAAGATCATCGAAATGCGGTCGCCGCGCAGCTTGCGCCGGGCCCGCTCGGAAAATTTCAGGATGTTCGCTCCGTCATACTCGACGGTCGATTTCGGCGACACGACCGCGCGCTTCGACAACAGGCCCATGACGGTGCGCGCCGTCACCGACTTGCCCGATCCGGATTCGCCGACGATGGCGATCGTCTCGCCGCGATAGAGCTGGAAGGAGATGTCCTTGACGGCCTGGACCATGCCGTCCTCGACCTTGAAGTCGACGGCGATGCTGCGGGCATCGATGACAGGGTTTTCCGAACGCCCGGCATGGTCGAGCCGGACAGGCGGTGCGAAGGTATTGACGAGCGCGACAGCCATCACATCCCCTCAATACGGATCGACTGCATCGCGCAGCCCATCGCCAAGCGCGTTGAAGGCGAAGACGGTGACAAGCACGAAGCCGACTGGGGCGAGGATCCAGGGATAGGTGCCGATGACCGAGTAGGTCGCGGTGTCCTGCAGCATGAGACCCCATGAGATCAGCGGCGGCTTCACGGCGAAACCGAGAAAACCCAGGAACGATTCAAGCAGCACGACACTCGGGATCGCCAAGGTGACGGCAACGATGACGTGGCTCATCACATTGGGGAAAATATGCTGCATGATGATGCGGCGGTCGGTGGCGCCGACCGCCATTGCCGCGCGAACATAGTCGATGCGGGCCAGCGCGAGCGTCTTGCCGCGGACTTCGCGCGACATCTGCGCCCAGCCGAGTGCCGACATGATCACGATCACGAAGGCGAGGAAGACGTTGGTTGGCGCCGTCACCGGGACAAGCGATGTCAGCGCGAGATAGAGCGGCAATTGCGGGAAGGCGAGCACCAGTTCGACGAAGCGCTGCACCCAGACATCGAACGTGCCGCCGAAATAGCCCGATACCATGCCGACGGTCGTGCCGATCACGGTCACGATGAAGACCACGGTCAGCGCGATCATCAAGGAGATGCGCGACCCGTAGATGGCGCGGGCCAGCACATCGCGGCCGAATTTGTCGGTGCCGAGGAAATGCACCGGCTGGCCATCGGTCGAGCCGAAGAAGTGCCGGTTTGCGGGGATCAGGCCAAGCAGCCTGTAGTCCGCGCCTTTGACGAAGAAGCCGAGCAGGCGCGGATGGTCATAATCCGGCCCGACGACCGGCTGGAAGGTGACGGGGTCAAGTTCCTCGGAATCCGCCAGTGCATAGACGCGCGGCTGGACAACGAAATTGCCGTCCTTGTCATGGAAGCTCATCATCTGCGGCGGGGCGAAACCGATGTCGGTGATCTTGGGGTCCATGGGTGCGAAGAAATCGGCAAACACCGCCATCAGCACCAGCAGCACGACCAGGATGAGCCCGGCCATACCGGTCCAGGATCGCTTCAGGCGACGCCAGACGAGCGCGAGATAGCTCTCATTGCCGTGTGGCCGTTTCACTTTCTCGACCGATACTTCGGGCGGTGGCGGCAGCGAGGGCTCGCGCGCAAGCATCTCACGCCCCTCCGTATTGGCGGACACGGGGGTCGAGCAGGGCGAGCAGCATGTCGGCGATGATGTTGCCGACGATCAGCGTCGCCGACAGCACCATCATGAAGGTCGCGGTGACATAGACGTCGCCGACCGCCATCGAGCCGACGATCGCCGGACCGACGGTCGGCAGGGCGAAGATGATCGCGGTCTCGATCTCACCGGTGAGCATGTAGGGCAGCACCACGCCCTGATACATGACCAGAGGATGCAGCGCATTGGGCACCGCATGGCGCATGACCACCGCACTGCCGCTCAGGCCCTTGGCTCGGGCGGTTTCGACATATTGCGCGTTCAGCGTATCGAGCAGATTGCCGCGCATGACGCGCATGTTGTAGGCGAGCCCGCCGAAAGTGGCGATCGCGACGACCGGCCAGACATGTTTGACGAGGTCGACGAACTTCGCCCATGACCACGGCGCACCGCCATATTGCGGCGAAAAGAAGCTGCCGATCTCGGACACGTTGAACTGGAAGACCAGCAGATAGACGATGATCAGCGCCATCAGAAAGCGAGGCACCGTCATGCCGAGGAAGGAGACAGCCGACAGCGCGCTGTCGATCCAACTGTACTGCCGGGTCGCCGCCCAGATGCCGAATGTGATGCCCAGCACCGAAGCGAGCAGGTGGCAGACCAGCGCCAGCAGCAGCGTGCGTGGCAGCCTTTCGCCGACCACGTCGGCGACCGGCTTGTTGTAATAGAGGCTGTAGCCGAAATCGCCGCGGGTGACGATGCCGGTGATCCAGTTGAAATACTGGACCGGCATCGGCTTATCGAGACCGTGCTCGATCCGGTACGCCTGCGCCTGCGCGTCCGCCTCGGCGAAGGAGGCGCCGCCCTGGTTGATGAGCTGCGAGCGGATGTAGTCGGCGTAGTCGCCCGGCGGCGCCTGGATGATGGCGAAGGTGACCAGGCTCAGGATGGCGAGAACCGGTATCGCGGATGCTATGCGTATCATCAGGAATCGCAGCATCGGACCGTTTCTCCTCCTTGCAATCGGGTTTGGGTATCCTTGACCCCGGCCGCGCCGCAGCGCGGCCGGGGAACTTCGCAGTCAGGGAGGAAACTCAGTTCGTCGTACCCTTGTCCCCGGGCTTTCCGGGCAATTGCTCGGGGAACAGTTCGTATTTCTGCTGCTTGTCGGCGGCGACAAAGACGCGCTCGCGGACGATTGTGTCCTCAGCCCAGTTGAACATGAAGATCGGCGTTCCCTGCGGGATGTTCGAGAAGCGCTTGTTGATGATGAGCGCACCCGGATATTCGGTCAGGCCGACCGTGTAGACATGTTCCGTTGAGATCTTCTGGAACTGCTTCATCAGGCTGGCGCGCTCGTCATTGTCGTCGGACGCGACGAACTTGTTGACGATGTCGACGAGATCCTTCTCGAACGGCATCAGGTCGACCTCGCCGCTTTCCGGCGCCCGGTGGTTCCAGCTGGTCTTCGGGCCGACGGGAGCAAGCTGCTCGGTGTTCTGCACCACAGACGTCAGCTCCTGGTCGTTGCGCCTCACCAGCCAGTCGAAGCGGCCGGAATATTGCGAGGCGTCGCGCTGGGTGCCGTTCAGACCATTCAGCACCACCCGAAGCCCGAGCTTTTCCATCTGGCCGACGACACCTTCGGCAAGGCTCTTGTCGGTGGTGTAGTCGTTGTTGACCAACATGACGATCTCGACATTCTTGCCGCCGGCGGTGCCAGCCGGGAAGTTGACGAACCCGTCGCCATCCGTGTCCTTCAGGCCTGCCTTGGCCAGTTCCGCCTTGGCGCCTTCGAGATCGAATGGATAGTAGACGGTCGAATTGCGGTCATAAAAGCTGGTGCCCGAGGAGAAGCCGCCGGGATAGATCGCCGTGAACGGACCCTTGACCAGCGAGTCGCCGAGGGCCTTGCGGTCGAGCGCCATGGTGACGGCCTTGCGGAAGTCCTCGTTGCGGTTCAGCTCGCGGACAGCCTGGCCGCGTTCGTCCGGGTTGCCCCAGCCATTGGCCGAGAAATTCATGCGCAGATTGTAGCCGATCAGGCGCGGGCCGAAGGCAAGGCGAGCCGGCGCATCCTTATCCGCCGCACGCTTCAGTGAAGCGACGAAGTTCTCCGGTTGTTCGAGGTTGGAGAAGTCGCCTGAGCCCGCAACCGCTTGAACGTCGCGGTCGGCCCAAGTCGACAGCTTGTAATGCAGTTCGTTGAGATAAGGGAGCTGGTTGCCCTTCTCGTCGGCCTTCCAATAGTAGGGATTGCGGCGCATGACGACGATGTCGTCAGGGCGGTACTCAACCGGCACCCAGGCGCCCATCACGGGCATGTTCATATATTCCGGCGGGAAGGCGTTCTTGAACTGCTCGTAGGTGTTCTTCGAGTATTTCGGATGCTGCGGCTTCAGGATGTGCGCCGGGCCGGGGCAGAAGGTGCCGTAGGCCATGGCGTAGAGATACTGCTTCGGAAAGGCGTCCTTGAAGGTCCATTCGACGGTGTAGTCATCGATCTTCTTCAGCGTCGTGCCGACGCCGAAAGTTTCCTGGGTGGCGCCGTTCAGCGGCGAGACATTGGGGTCGACGACCTCGTCGTCCCAGTAGAACATGACGTCGTCGGCGTTGAAGGGAACGCCGTCCGACCACTTCGCGCCTTCGATCAGACGCATGGTCAGCTTGTGGCCGTCCTTCGACCAGTCCCAGCTCCTGGCCAGGTTCGGCAGCGGTTCGGTGTCCTTGGCCTCGACCTGGAACAGCGGCGCCGTGCGGGTCAGGCATTCGGAGAGGCCGATATCGATGCCGCCCCAGCCTTGTGTCTGGCCGGCGCCATAGTTCCAGCCTTCCGGCCGGCCGCCGATGACATGGCGCATGGTGTCGCCATAGACGCCGATGCCATCAGGCATGTTGCCGGTCTTGAAGACCAGCGGCTCCTTCGGCAGCCGATCCTTGACCGGCGGCAGTTTGCCGGCCTTGACGTATTTCTCGGTGACCCAGTCGGGTTCGTGGTACTCGGGCAGCGCCTTGAACTCCAGGATGGAGTCGCGCGCGACATATTTGATTTTCCCTTCGGCGGGGAATTGCGCCGGCGCCGGCGGCACGGTCGGTTCGGATGCGTATGCATTCAATGCCATGGCGGATACGCTCAGCGCCAGCCCTGCTAAAATGCTGATGTTGCGGAAATTCCTCATCGTCTTCCTCCCATTTGTTGGGAGCGTGCTTTACGCCGCTCCATTTCTCCTCGAACGATTTTGCATGCGGTGCGGCTGCGGTCTTCCCCCCGGAAATTTGCCGCTATGCTCGTGAAACTCAGACGGCCTGTTTCAGCGCCGCCTTTTCGGCGCGCAATTCCTCGATCGAGCGGACGTCGCGCCGCGCGGCACCCGCCCAATCCCTGGTCCGGACCTTGGACTTCGATAGCCGCTCCTTGGCGGCCGGAATTGCATTGGCGTATTGCGGCAGCCAACGTGCCTGGGCGACGACCATCTCGTCCACCATCTGCCAGACTTCCTCGGGCGTCGACACGGCGCCCACCAGCGGATCATGCAGCACTGCGAGCTTGAGCAGGTCGATGTCGCCGCTGATCGCCGCATGCACCGACATGCGCTGGACGTTGATCGAGGAAATGCAGGTGGCGGCGCAGGCTTCCGGCAATGTGATGCCCGAGGTCATGTTGATGCCGAAGCGATCGACGAAGCCGGGCGACTCGATGATCGCGTCCTGTGGCAGATTGGTGATGACGCCATTGTTCTTGACGTTGAAATGGCCGCGATAGACGCGGTTCGTTTCCAGTGCCTCCAGAATGTGGCTGGCATGCTCGTTGGAGCGCCTGGTTGGGTCGATCGGCTTGGATGCCGCTTCGAGAAACTGCGGGAATTCCGTCTCGAACCAGTTGCGCGTTTCGGTCGAGTAGCGAAGGTAGCCGCCGGTTTCGCCATGGATCCAGTCGGACATGTCGATCCAGCGGGTGATTTCGTCCGGCCGCTTGCGATACCAAGGCAGGTATTCGGACAGGTGACCGTTGCTTTCGGTCGAATAGACGCCGAAGCGCTTCAGGACGTCGATGCGCAGCTTTTCCTGCTGCGAATAGACCGGATGTGCTTCGAAAGCGGCGACCAGCTCGTCCTTGCCGATCTTGCGGCCGTTGAGACGCAGATCGATGAACCAGGTCTGATGGTTGATGCCGGAGCAGACATAGTCGAGTTCGCCATGGGATTTGGCTCCGAGCACCTCGGCGATCTGTTCGGCGCCGTGCTGGACACCGTGGCAGAGGCCAACCGTATCGACCTTGCCATATTCGATCGCCGCCCAGGTGTTCATGGCCATCGGGTTGGCATAGTTCAGGAATTTCGCGCCAGGCTCGGCGAACTCGCGAATGTCCTTGCAGAAGTCGAGAATGACCGGAATGTTGCGCTGGCCGTAGAGGATGCCGCCGGCGCAGATCGTGTCGCCGACGCATTGGTCGATGCCATATTTCAAGGGAATGCGGATATCGTCGGCATAGGCTTCGAGACCGCCGACCCGCACGCAGCTGATCACATAGCGCGCGCCTTCGAGCGCCTTGCGACGGTCGGTGGTTGCCGTGACCTTTGTGGGCAGTCCGTTGGCCTCGACGATCCGGTCGAGGATCGCCTTGATCATCTGGAGGTTGTGGTCGCTAAGGTCGGTTAGCGCGAATTCGATATCCTGGAATTCGGAAACGCACAGGATGTCGGTGAAGAGCTTCTTGGTGAAGCCGACGCTTCCCGCGCCGATGATAGCGATCTTGAAACTCATCTGCCTAGCCTCGACCTGATCGGCGTGTTGGGCAAAGGGCGGTGAAAAGAAGTCCGATCCACATGCCAGGGCATGTGGCCAAGACAAACCGGAATCCGGCGCCTCCTCCTGTCCGCTCCTCGACCGCTATTTGTTTTGCACTGCGGTTTGTTTTGCTTTTCGTAGCGCATTATGCGCCTAATCGAGAAAGCGACCAGAGAAGGATTATGCTTTCAGGGGTAATTTTGTGCTGCGAAACCTGATCAACTCCGGGCCGTCGGCCAGGACAGTCTCGCTGCCGCGCGGCCGCCAGCGCCTGCACACCATGCCGACAAGCACCGGCTATGAAGTGCGCGAGAACGAGATCTATGACTGGGACGGGCGCAAGCGCGGCCAGACGCCGTTTACCGTGCTCCAGCATACGATCAGCGGCACTGGCCGGTTGCGCTATGAGAGCCGCAATTACCGCCTGCAAAAGGGCGACACGCTGCTGGTGCTGGTGCCGCACAACCACCGTTATTGGCTCGCCAAGGGCGAACGCTGGGAATTTTTCTGGATCTCGATGAACGGCGAGGAGGCGCTGCGCATCCACAAGTCGATCCTTTCCGCTGTTGGGCCGGTGCTGCGGCTGCAGCCGTCGACGATCGATCATCTCGCCGATTGCAGCGTGCGCCTGATCACGGGAGCGGCCACGCCTGGGGCGGCGTCGGCGGTGGCCTACGAGGCGGCGATGGCGCTCTATGACGATGTCTTCGGCTCGCATGCCTTCACCGACGAGGAGAGCGCCATGCAGCCGGTGGTCGACCACATCAAGGCAAATCTCGACAGGCCGCTCCGCGTTGCGGACCTCGCCGAGATCAGCGGCCTGAGCCGCGCGCATTTCTCGCGCTGCTTTGCCGAGAGCGAGGGCATTCCGCCCGCCGAATTCGTGCTGCAACAGCGGCTGCAGCGCGCGGCGAAGCTGCTGACGAAAGCCGATTTCCTGCCGGTCAAGGAGGTGGCCATCATGTGCGGCTTCGAAGACGCCAACTACTTCTCGAAAGTCTTCCGCCGCCTGTACGGCACCAATCCGACGCAATTCCGCACCACCGGCATGTATGCCAGCATGGGAAACCACCGTTAGATGTTATGTCCCATTCCACGCCGCAGCCGCGACGCACAGATTGCGACAACTCGTGACCAATAAAAGGGCTGGCGGCCCAATCCTTAGGCATTGAGGCAATGAGCGCGCCTCGGACAGCCTGCGTGTTAAGTTGTTGGTAACTCTCTCAAGTCGAAGACCAAAAAAAGCATTGGCTTCTCATGCCCTCCATAGATGCTAGGGCCGGCATCGATGCGAGACGAGGAGACCAGAATGGCCACCGTCCTGAACGCCAAGGGCGTTCCACTTCCCTACAGCGGGTCCTCGACAAAGTGGTACTCGGCGGCGAATTCCGGCCCGGCACTCTATGGCAGCACATACAACGACTCGATCTACGGCGACGCTAGCGTCAGCGTCACGATGTATGGCGGCAAGGGCGATGACATTTACTATCTGTATTCGACCAAGAACAAGGCGGTCGAGCTGGCCAATGAGGGTGTCGACACCATCTCGACCTGGATGAGCTACAGGCTGCCAGCGAATTTCGAGAACCTGACAGTCACGGGCGACAAACACTATGCGTTCGGAAACGCGGCGAACAACATCATTACCGGCGGCTCCGGCCAACAGACGCTCGACGGCTTGAAAGGCGATGACGTTCTCAAGGGTGGATCCGGGGCGGATATTTTCGCCGTGGCCCCCGGCAACGGCAGTGACCTGATCCTGGACTTTGGCGCCACGGATACTGCGCGCGTCGGGAGCTACGGCTTCAACTCGTTCGAGCAGGTGCAGGCCAACATGGTCCAGTCGGGAGCGAACGTCCGGCTTAACCTGTCCGACACCGAGTTTCTCGTCTTCGCCAACAAGACCGTCGACCAGTTCACCGCAAGCCAGTTCGATCTGGCCCTGGACAGGTCGCATCTGGAACTCACCTTCGCGGACGAGTTCAACACGCTGAGTCTGTGGAACGGCTCGAGCGGCACCTGGGACTCGAACTTCTGGTGGGGGGGCGCAAACGGCAGCTCGCTCACGGGCAACAACGAGCTTCAATGGTATATCGATACCAGCTACGCCCCGACGAGTACCGTCAACCCGTTCAGCGTCGAAGACGGTGTTCTTACGATTACCGCTGCCCGTGCTTCCGAAGCGATCAAGCCTTATATAAACAACTACCAATACACCTCAGGCTTGCTGACGACCTACGAATCCTTCGCACAAACCTACGGCTATTTCGAAATTCGGGCCGACATGCCCGAAAAACAAGGCGCATGGCCGGCCTTCTGGCTTCTGCCGGAGGACGGCTCCTGGCCACCGGAACTGGATGTCATAGAGATGACCGGTCAGGATCCAAACAAGCTCCTTTTGACAAGCCACTCGAACGAGACGGGAACCCAGACGACAGTGGCCTCGACGGCCTTTGTTGCGGATACCAGTGGGTTCCACACATACGGGGTGCTGTGGACGGAAGACGAACTCGTCTGGTATTTCGACGACGTCGAAGTTGCCCGTGCCGCAACGCCCGCCGACATGCACGACCCGATGTACATGCTGGTCGATCTGGCGGTTGGCGGCATCGCGGGGACGCCCGCCGACGGGCTAGCGACGCCTGCGGAAATGCAGATCGACAATATCCATGCCTACGCGCTGAGCGATTGGTATGTCTAATTTAGCCGCGCTTCCGACCGACGCTGCGAACATCCCGGTGATCGACCGTTGGCGCTACCTCAAGCATGCGGCTCTAGAGCGGTTCAGCTTTTGATAGAATCGCCGACCCGCTCTAAACATTTGTTTTTACGCAATTCCGGACGGAAAACCGCTCCGCACTTTTCCTGGAATTGCTCTAGTGGGCCAATGATGCCCGAGGCTCGTCGGCGCGGACGGTGTCCGTACCGACATCCAGCAGTTCGACGTTCTAAAATATGTCTCGCTTGGTGCGAAGTCGGTGATGTTGGGCCGTCTTCCTTTGTGGGGACTGGCATCCGCCGGTGAACCCGGAGCGGACGCCGTGCTCGAGATGATGAGGACCGAAATCGACATCAGTCTCGCCATGCTTGGCGCTCGAACTCCGCGGGAGCTGCAGTCTTGCAGGTCCGGTCCATAGAGCAGTGGAAGGCCGAGGGCGCCATGGACATCAAACAGCGTGCGCTGGAGCATGCGCGACGGCTCTTGGCGGAGTACGAGGAGCCAGAGCGAGGAACTGCGCGCCTGCATCAATCGACGTTCACGCGAGATTCCTGCAGTTGACGCGCTTAACGAAGATTATTGAGCCGTCGGCATGCGCATTCGCTCCATCAACGTATACCGGGCGCTCCTGCCGGTCAAAGGCGGCGCGTATCGCATGGCGAGCGACACGGTTCAGAATCTCGATAGCACCCTTGTTGAGGTAACCACTGAAGATGGACTGACTGGCTGGGGAGAGACCTGCCCCGTCGGGCCGGTCTATCAACCACACCACGCCTTGGGAGCCCGCGCCGCAATAGCCGAGATCGCCCCCGGCCTGATTGGCGAGCAGACCCAGTCCGTGCGTCATCTCGCCAAGCGAATGGATGAGCGTCTAACCGGTCATGGCTACGCCAAGGCGGCGCTCGACATAGCCTTGCTCGACGTCATTGGCCAACGCCTGGGCGTTCCGGTTTCAACCCTGCTGGGCGGCGCGCTTACCGACCGGGTGCCTTCCTACTACTCCACCATTGTCGGCTCTCCCGATGAGACTGCGCGTATCGCGGCCGACAAGGTCAAGGCGGGTTACCCGCGTCTCCAGATCAAGATCGGTGGCCACAATCTCGAACAGGACGTCGCAACCGTGCATAAGGTATGGGAGGCTGTTGGCTTCAAGGCCCGCCTGGCAGTGGACGGCAATCGCGGTTTGACCGTAACGTCGGCCCTTCACTTCGACCGGCTCTGCCAATCCATTCCGTTCGTGTTCGAGCAGCCATGCAACAGCATGGAAGAGATCGCGACTCTCAAAGTCAGGCTTACCCATCCGGTCTATCTGGACGAGAACACCGAAGACCTGAATGCGGTATTGCGGGCCATCTCATCGGGTATCGCGGACGGCTTTGGACTCAAAGTCACTCGCCTCGGCGGGCTGACCAAAATGATGACCGCTCGCGACATGTGTTCCATCCGATCGTTGCCGCACAGCTGCGACGACGCATGGGGTGGCGACATTCTCGCAGCGGCCTGCGCACATCTTGCTTCTACCGTCGAGCCACGTCGCTTCGAAGGCGCCTGGATCGCGCAAGAATATATCGATGGGCACTACGACAATACGAACCCCGTGGTCATAGAAAACGGTCATATCGCCGTGCCGCAGCGACCGGGCCTCGGGGTCAAGCCAGAAGCTGGCGTCTTTGGCGCCCCGGTAGCGAGCTATGGTTGCTGATGAACGCTCCTGCCCGCATTTACGAAATCAGCAGCCCCGTCCACCCTGACGCTGCGCTTCAGATGTCGGGCAAGCCGCATGACATTGCCGTGCTCGTGTTGGCTGGATTTTCGCACTTGGCGCTTCACGCCTATATCGAACCCTTCCGAATAGCCAACACGGTTTCCCGGCTTGGTGCGCGCGAGTGCTCAAGGCGGTTGACGGTAGTGGCGCTTAACTTATTGATCCTATTGACCAAAATGGTAGCGGGAGAGCGCTACCGCCTTTCCCCACACTCATCGAACTGCCAGTTCAGGCTTCACTGTCGTGGCTTAGCGAAGCAAGCAATCCCCACCCGGCCGCCTCGCAATGCAAGCGCGTATCCAGTGCGTCGCGGCCTAGTCCATCTAAGGCGATAGCATCAATGCTTCGTCACAGAATGCTCGGTTGTTAACGCGCCCGACGGCAGGGCCCTCAAAGCTCGATTTACCGACACTGAAGCGAACAAAGCAGCGCGCGAGCATCTGCGATCGACTCAAAACATGCCGTTTGGATTGTTCGCGCTCTCGGGCACTGGCTGCAGCACATCCCAGTGTTCAAGAATCTTGCCGTCGGCATCGAAGCGGAAAATATCGACGCCCGCGGTTTCCTTGCCGCCCCAATCCAGATACCGCACATGGATGAACGCCAAATCGCCGTCGATGGCGACACGCTTGACCTCGCAGGGCACTTTCTTGACCTGTTTGAGGAAGTTGACGATGAAATCGGTGCCGTCCGGGAACATCGGGTTGTGCTGGATGTACGGGCCGGTCACCAGACCGGGCAGCAAGTCACCTCGACCCTCGTTGAAGACTTTGCCGTAGACGGTGTCGATGGCGGTTTTCATCTTGTCGCGTTGCATGAAGTGCGCTCCCTCGTGTGTGTCGTTGGCCCGCCGAACGAGCCAATTCCTCACGGCCACTGAACCGCCAATCGGCTCGACGATGAATGCCAATTGATCGCTATTTCATATCTATTCGTCTCACGGCGCGGCGCCGTGTCATCGGGTCAGCGGAATCGAGAAACACTGAAGCCGTCTCGCAAGAGGCGCGACTGCATCGCAATTCGTCTCTCTTTGCCAGCGCTCGGCGTTCCGTTCCATTCAACCTGAATTTGATGCGGTACGACGATAATGAATCGGCGAGACACCACGAACCGATTTGAAAGCGCGACTGAACGAAAATTCTGACTGGTAGCCGACACGCGAAGCGATCTCGGCCAGCCTTAGATTGGTTTCCTCGAGCAACTGCGCTGCAATACCCATGCGCCATCGTGTTAGGTAAGTGTGTGGTGGCTCGCCTATTAAGGTACTGAAATGACGGGCAAAAGCAGCGCGTGACAAGCCGGCTTCTCGTGCGAGCTCTTCTAACGTCCAAGCGTAATTGGGCGATTCATGCATGCGTGTGAGGACGTGCGCAAGTGACGGCGAACGCATGGCCGAGAACCAGTCGCCTGCTCTAGATGATGATGCCTCACTCCACTCGCGCACGAAGTAGACGAACAAGGACGAAATGAGGTTGCGAACCACGATCTGATTGCCAAAATTGGGCGCCTCAACTTCGTCGCTAAGCATGCGCAGCGTGTTTCTCAATGGTGAATGTCCGGGCTCGATCCCGGCGTGGAGTGATATGGCTGGTGGCATCGCGCGTAGGGCCGGAAGTGCGAGGTGCTGATCCAGATTGTACTGACCACAGATCAGCGTGCTTGCTTTTGCATCGTTATCAACAACGCCATCCCACCTGGCCAAAAAAATATCCAGCGGCATCGCCTTGCCATGCTCGGAATGCGCCACTTCATGTGCGCTGCCGCGCGGAAACAAAACTAGCTCACCGGAACGCAATTCCACTGTCTCAGCGTCAGGCCGACGCACAAAGGCGCGTCCCTGCGCAACGAAATGAAACACCACGGCATTGCGCGGCGGAACCGAGAATCCCCACGGGGCCGCGACGCGCGTGCGCACCAATACCACGCCCTCGGCCCGAATTGCTCTTATCCAGTCGTTCAGTGGGTCCATGGGCTACGACTCATGTGAGACGATCCGTTATGATATTGCCTCATATGCGCATGGTCAATCTTTCCTGGTAATGCTTCTATGGGTTGCCGCCAAGCCCAATGAACGAGTCAAGGCGAGAAGCGGTAACGAGTATTTTCAGGCGAGAAACGGACATGGATCACGATCTTCCCGATGTTGGGACAGTAGAGTTCGCCGTGATTGACGGCCTGCGTATTCGCTATGCCCGATCAGGGATGAACCAGGGCGTTCCGGTACTGCTGACCAGTCCATGGCCAGAAAGCATCTACGCCTTTCGCGACGTGCTTCCCGTGCTTGGGCGTGGAAATCCGTTGATCGCACTTGATCTTCCGGGCTTCGGAGTCTCCGACAGTCGCCCTGAGGTGCTGTCCCCTGAAGGTATGGCCGCTTTCATCCTTCAGACAGCCGCACATTTCGGCATCAGCCGTATGCATGCGATTGGTCCCGATGTGGGTACATCTTCCTTGCTACTCGCGGCGGCGCGCAAGCCCGAACTGTTTGAGAGCCTTGTGGTTGGCGGCGGCGCCGCCAACGCAGACCTCGCCGCCGGACAGTTGAAGGATTTGATCGCTTCTGAACCCGGAGCATTTGCCGCGATCGATGGGGGTCCGATCGGCGCTGGATTCGTCTCGCAATCGGCGCGGGTTGAACCCCCTCCAGCAGTCCTCGAGGATTACCGGCAGGCTTCCGCAGGACGGCGTTTCGAAGATGCCACCAATTTCGTCCGCGCCTATCCTCGCGATTTACCGCGCCTTGAGCGGGTCTTGGGTGAAATCGAAACGCCGATTCTAATCCTGGTCGGCCGAGACGATCCGATCGTACCGCCGGAGAACGGTCGACTACTCGCGGCTCATCTCCCTCGTAACCGCTATATCGAGTTGGATGGCGGCCACCTTCTGTGGGAAGACATACCGGAGATTTATGCCGCAGAAATCGAACGCTGGCTCGCGAGCGGTTATCGAGTTCTCTGATCGTCGATTGTGATTGTTCCCACTAATCGACGGAGCTTCGGTAAGTTTTGGGATCTCTCAGTAAGGCCTTCGATTTCGCCGGCGATAGGCTTGCGCCCGCGACGTTCGCGCGGCGCGCTACGTCTATCCTGTCGACCTGCCCAGTGGCTGGAACCGCTTTCTCGGCGGCCGACATCACTGCCGTAGTGACCGTCGATTTCGCGACGGCAGCAATGAAGATGCCTATCCCCGATAGCTCCCGCGCATTGCGGAGTGGTACGAGACAGTGGCCGCACGTCCCAATGCCAGTGCTTAGACGCCGATCTGCCAATCAACGATATTACCGGCAAATGTCTGCTGTCCGCACCGGAGCCCGTGCCCGTTTATGGTGCGCTATCGGCGTCAGCAAGAGTGCTCAGTGTGGCTGGCGGTAGCGGATGTCCACGTAACCGATTGATCTTATTGACCAAATGGTAGAGGGAGAGGAACCGGGACCCAACCTTCTCTACGGAGCCGCGCCATGACGGCAACTGAAATGCGCCTCGGATACGTTGATGACGACCGGCCTCGCCGGAACCGCGCTTAGGTCGGCTCCCCAAACTCCGCCTCGCTCCGTGCAGATGGGCGTCTCTTATAGTCGACGGGCGACAAATAGCATGACCGCCGTCTCGGCACGGCCCGCCCGCTATTCAAGAGGGGCGAACTGCGGCCAGCCACTGCACCTAATGGGCGGTGTAAGCTCCGTCCACCAGATGGTAGCTTCCAGTGATAAAGCTAGCCTGGTCGGACAAGAGGAAGCACACAAGAGCCGCTACCTCTTCCGGTCTCCCGCGCCTGCCCATAGGCTGAAGCCCCGCCATGCGCCGGATGGCTGCCGTCTCCAATTGCTCCGACAAAAGTGGCGTTTCGATCCAGCCAGGGGCGACGACATTGATTCGGATGCCCATTTTAGCATATTCCATCGCCGCAACCTTGGTCAGTCCAACGACCCCATGTTTCGCTGCCGTGTATGCGGAGGCAGTTGGCAATCCGACGGAACCGAGAACGGAAGACATGTTGACGATAGCGCCTCCGCCCCGATCCAGCATGGCGGCGATCTCGTACTTCATGCAGTAGAAAATGCCATTTAAATTGACGTTTATCAGCTTGTGCCAGTTGTCGAGCGGATAGTCTGCCGTTGCTTTTCGAACGCCGTCGATACCCGCATTGTTTACCGCCATGTCCAGGCCGCCGCATTTCTGGACAGCGAACTCGACCAGCTTTTCCACCGCTGCCGCATCAGTGACATCGACCGCAAAGTCGTGGGCCCTGCCTCCTTGCGAGCGTATCTCGGCGGCTTTGCTGTGTGCCGCCTCAGCATCAAGGTCGGCAACAACAACCTCGGCTCCTTCTTGCGCGAGTTGCCGTGAAACAGCCGCTCCTATTCCGGAGCCTGCGCCGGTCACAACCGCGATCTTATCTTGGAAGTCACGCTTCATCTCTATCCTTTTGCCCACAGCGACAGACCGAATGGAGCCAGATGATTGTCGCAAGAGGCTTCGTTCATAGCAGATTTCGGCAGCCAAGGCCCCTTTCTGTCCTGTGAACTCACCTGGCGCCCGACGACGTCAGCCAACCTGCGGGGCGCCCAAATGAAAGGTTACATCAAGCAGCCGGCCTGACTGGATTTTAAGGCATCACACCAGTGAAGCGGTTTGGCGAGCATGGCCGGTCGGCAACGCAACAACGCCTGGTTCCGGTTGTTCCAGGTCAGTTCAGAAGGCGCGAGACTTGGCCAGCGGGCCATGGAGTGTTAGAGATGACGGCGGTAGGGCTGACCATTTTCTCAGCAGGTAGAAATGGACAAAAACCACATTGCGCGCCGGGGGCTCGTGCTGGGTAGTCTGGCTCTGATGGCTTCCGGATGTACGTCAGCGTTACGACAGGCGGCGGAGCCGATTTCATCCGCGTTCGCACCAAGGCGTGGCCTGGATCCTCGTTACCGACGGCAGCATGTGCGGTATTACGGAAATGAGCCGGCTGGAACGATCGTGGTCGATACTTCGCAACGTTTCCTCTATGCCGTCGAGAGGGACGGGTGGGCGACGCGCTATGGCGTCGGCGTCGGCGAGCAGGGACTTTCGTTCAAGGGTACAGCCACCGTCGGCCGCAAGGCGGACTGGCCGTCGTGGACGCCCACCGACAACATGATGAGGCGCAAGCCGCGCCTAGTGCAATACGCAGGCGGGGTCCCCGGCGGACCAAACAATCCGCTTGGTGCGCGGGCCCTTTATCTCTATCGCGACGGACGCGACACGCACTTCCGGGTGCATGGCACAAACGAGCCGTGGACGATAGGCACAGCGGTATCGAACGGGTGCATCCGTTTGATAAATGACGACATCATTGACCTCTACGACCGTACCCCTCTGGGCACGACGGTGCTGGTTATTTGATGGTCTGAGATGCGCCGCACGCTTGATCTCCGTCGGATGGTGAACGCTGCCAGCACGTCACCGTAAACGGGCCGCGGGGCACCGGGTGCCAATTGTGTCATTTCCGCACTAGGCCTTGGCCTAGTTTGCAGCTAGTTTAGCGGGGCTGCATTATTTTTTGTGGCGATTCCATAGGCTATTCCGCCCCCGGGGAAAGGATTGCTTGATGAGCAGGATCTTGATTGCAATGGTTGCTATGCTCGCCGTTGCCAGCCTGAGCGGCTGCGCGAACGATTGGATCGGCAAAGGAAAGGGGAAGGCTCCTCCGCCGGAACCCGCTCCGGTAGAGCAGCCCGTAATTAAATAAGGACCGGCTTTCGGTGAGTATGGGAAGGGCCGCCAGGCCCTTCCCCGTCGATACGCAGGGGCCAAGGCCGACTTCATAGCCTACGACGCGGTTGGCGGGCATAGGCTGGTCCTGGGCCTGCGCTTCATGAAGTTCGAGAACGCGGCGATGACGCTTGTAAATGGCCGTCTCTTGCTTGTGGCCCTGTTGCCGCTCGCGGCAGCGGCATGTCAGACGAAAGACCTGCCGGCCCAGCCGAATTTCGTTTCTTTTGCCGATGGCGGAACTGCCTCTCAAGATAAGGACGAGCGGTTCTTCATCGAGTTCCGCTCCCGCTACGCCCTCAGCTACGGCCACACTTACGCAGTTTTTGGGCGCTTGAACCAAGCCGGGAGAATGGTCGATCCCCAAGTCGCGGGCCTTCACCCGGCTTCGAATAGTGCAGTTCCCTACGTTCTGGGCCATTTCGTGCCGGTGCCAGCCGAAACCGGCTGGAGTGACGGTGATCTGGAAGAACAATACAGATCCGCAAGCTGGCGAGTCATGCTGACTCGGGACGAGTACAACAAAGTCGTTGCCTACATCCGGAAGCTGCAGGCGAAGTCCCATGTCTGGCAGGCAACAGTCTTGAACTGCAACAGCTTCGTGGCGGACATCGCGCGCTCCATGGGGTATAGGACTCCCGCTATTCAGCTCCGGCCGCAACAATTCATAACCAAACTTCGGGAAATGAATACATAGCCAAGTTTCGAGGAATGGATGGGGCCGAATGCGATCGGTACTGCCCCTCCGGCTGTCGCATTAGCGGATCGCTGCGCATGAAGGTCGGCCGGTGACGAAATCGAGGGGATGGGTGAAGTGGTACAGTCCCAGATCGCAGAAAGGGCGGCGGTGGCCTGAAATGAGCATTGCAGTAGCCTCAGTTGGCGAGATCATATGGGTGGTCGGCGTCATTGCTTGGTATGTGATCCGGTATCCTTTCGAGCGCCGGGCGAGGCGTGTGCGAATTGTAAGTGGCGGCCGCTCACGTACCGACACCGTCGGACTTGCATCGGCTCTTTTTGGCCTAGCGATCCTGCCTGCCTTCTATGTCGCCACCGGCATCCCCGGAGGGGCTGACCATCCGGCCAGCGCCTGGGCGGTGGCTCTAGGCACCATCATCTTCTGCTCCGCGTTGTGGATTTTTCGCATTTCCCACAAGGAACTTGGCCGTAACTGGTCGATTACGCTTGAGATTCGCGAACGCCATGAACTGGTCTGCGCCGGGCCATACGCCTTAGTCCGCCACCCGATGTACACCTCGTTCCTGCTCATGGGGCTCGGCCAGGTCTTTCTGCTGTCGAACTGGGTTGCGGGCATTTCGGGTTTGATTGGTTTCGCAGTCCTTTTTCTGCTGAGAGTGGATAAGGAAGAGCGTATGATGCTGGAGAATTTCGGCTCGCAATACCGTGCCTATATGGAAAAAACCAAGCGCATAGTCCCTTATCTCTATTAGAGGTCGTTGATGCGAGGCCGAGCCCTCAAGCTTTCGATGCCCCGGCGCCTTGTTGGTGATCTGATGAGGTTTTCGATCGGCGTGCCACGGGTTGCAGTGCAGCGTCACATGAACCTCGGCCCACTCGTAGCGGCTAGAATGGCGCAGCAGGCCAGGCCCTCTTGGACCGCGATCTTCCTGAAGGGATACGCGCTTCTCGCCCGAGAGATGCCGGAGCTACGGCGCGCCTATGTCAAGTTGCCCTGGCCGCAGCTTTACGAGTATCCGGTAAGCGTAGCCTCGATTGCCCACGAGCGCGAGTATGACGGTGAGCCGGCCGTTCTGTTAAGCTGCATCAAGTGCCCGGAGCGCTATTCCATCACGGAACTTGAGGCATCGATCCACGCGGCGCGGTCACGGCCGATTCTTGAGGTCACGGAGTTCCGGCGTGCCTTGCGGATGGCACGTGCGCCCGCGCCACTCAGGTGGCTGCTTATGTGGCTAGGCCTGAATATCGCCCGGCAAAGGGCAAATTACTTCGGTACCTTCCAACTGTCCGTCTATTCGGGTCTCGGCGCGGAATCACTCAACCCGCTTACACCATTGACCACGCTTCTGAACTACGGTCCGATCGGCGAAGACGGATCGGTGAATGTCCGCATCCACTACGATCACCGGGTAATGGATGGAGCGAACGTCGCACGAGCACTAGAGAGATTCGAAAAGATTCTGAACGGCGCTGTCGCCAATGAAGTGGTGCTGCTCGGTCAAAGTGTTGCCGCTTCTGCAAGGCAGAGGCACGCGACATGATTTCGCACTGTGAATTCCGGCCAGCGGTCGTCGTGATTGGCGGGTCGGGTGGAATTGGACGGGCAATTGCGCGCGTCGCTGCACGTGAGCGCGGTGCGGTTGTGCTCGTTGCCCGCTCGCCCGAGGGTTTGGCCGCCGCGGCGGCTGAGGTTCGGGAGGGGGGTGGCGAGGCATTCACGCTCGAGTTGGATCTCGTGGCTGGCGATGCGCCAACGCGCCTAGAGGACTTTCTGTCCGCACACGGCCTGGTCTGTGATGTCCTGGTCAACAGCGCAGGCTATGGCCTACGGGGCGCGGCGACGGCGCTCCCTATTGATGGCCAGCTCGGCATCATCGATCTAAACATACATTCCCTCAGTGAATTGACCCTCCATTTTCTGCCGGGAATGGTGGCGCGCGGGCGGGGCGGGGTGCTCAATCTCAGTTCCGTGGCCGGGTTCCTTCCTGGGCCTTATATGGCTTTGTACTTCGCCAGCAAAGGTTTCGTGCGCTTCTTCTCAGAGGCGCTTCATCAGGAGTTGCGCCGAACTGGCGTGACTGTCACATGCGTGGCACCAGGACCGGTGTCGACGGAGTTTCTCGAAAGGTCCCGCGCCTATCAGACGCCGCTCTTCAGTATCTTGCCCAAGCTGGATCCGGAGGATGTGGCCGAACGTGCGTGGCGAGGGTTCAAATCCGGTCGTCGCCTCGTCGTACCGGGAATCTCGGCCAAGTTGGCTGCCCTAGCGGCAGCGCTCCTGCCTTCCGCAGCGATGCTGCCCCTGGTTGGCCGGCTGCAACGCGGCGGCAATGATCCATGTCCTTGCGGTTCAGGTGTAAAGTTCAAGAAATGCTGCGGTACCCGCCAGTTCCAGCTACGCCGGGGCCCTCGGGGAATTATCCCCTGATCGGACCAGCACGCCACTCGTCCCTCTGGCGATCGCCCTCAGCCTGCGTGCCGACCGGCTTGTGAAGTATCCGGCCCTTGCGATCGGCGCGGCGATCGCGGGGAGCCTCATATATGCGCTTGTGCCCATCTAATTGAGGGCGCAGGAATCGGATCCCTGCACTGATGAGCGCCGGCATGCCGGAGTTTCCCTAGGCTTTCTGCCCGTCTAGCTGGCGCTCGTTTCTGTCGGCTACGCTGGTGCTCTCGCTAGAATAGCGATCGGACAAGTTCATCGTACATCTTGAGAGCCGAACTCCGCTTCACAGATTGAAGCATGCTCTGCTCTCGCGCCGCCCTTTTGAACGCTTGAAAGGCAACCTCAGGCTTGCAACCTCCCTCCCTCGCAGCAGCGAGGAGGCGAGCTGCCTCCTTGAATGTACGTTTTTCCTTGTTCTCCCATCGCCCGCCCAGGGCTTTCTCGGCGTCACAGATCGAGGAGACCAGCATCAAGCGCCCATCTGCAAATCGAATTCTGATTGGAA
The DNA here is from genome assembly GCF_056781675.1 of Mesorhizobium monacense. Classification (NCBI taxonomy): domain Bacteria; kingdom Pseudomonadati; phylum Pseudomonadota; class Alphaproteobacteria; order Hyphomicrobiales; family Phyllobacteriaceae; genus Mesorhizobium; species Mesorhizobium monacense. The sequence goes on from NZ_CM165567.1 coordinate 615,452, forward strand.
GAAAAGCGCTCATCGGTGGGGGCATTCTCCGCGACGAACGGCAGAACGCGAGTGTAGCCAAATGGTTGCAAGTAGGCTTCGGCAATCCGGGTGATGGAGGCGCCGCTTCGCAGATGGAGCGGTGGGGCTTTTTGCATTTCAGCTATTAACCTTCAGCGGCTCATTGCTGGATCTGCATGGTGCATCAACCTCGCACCAGGTTGCGCATGCGGCCGATGATTGGCGGTCCTAGATCGGAAAGTTTGGTCATTGTGCCGGCAACAGCTTCGCGGCCTTGGTCAGGGTTGCCCGATTGTTGCCGTGCTTGCGGATCAGCTCGTGCAGCTGCGCTGGCGTGATGTTGTTCGTCAGCGCGAAATAGTCCATCTCGTACTCATCGTCGGGAGAGAGCCGCTTGCGGTCGCGAGAGTCGGGTCTGGTTTTGTCGTCTGCCACCTCGCACCTCCGGGATCCTGTCATGTTCGGTAGGGCCGGCCGGCGTTCCGTCCGGGACGACCTTTTCAGAAAGAGCGCGTTTCAAATCTTCGGCGCTGAGGGTGCCGGTTTCGAACAGCTGCATCACTCGTCGGCCGAGCTGATCTCTGCCGGGGTCGCCGTTCGCCAAGCCCAGCTCACGGCATCGATCGTCAAGAGCCTTGGTCAGCAAGGCTAAATCTTCGGGGCATGCGGTGCCTTGAAGTGACATTGCATCATCTCTCCCAAAAATGGGCGAAGCGATTGCAATCCTCAAGCATCCGCTCGCCGAGCAAATGTGGAATGACGGCGAGATAAATAGCGCCCCATTTTTATGCGCCAATGTTCGAAACGTACCAAGCGAGCAAACCAAGAACGTACTGAGCTTTCTTCGAGACTCCTGTTCCTGGCGAGGCGCATGGTACGAGCGGGAGAAACCAATGCGCAAACTGCCCAAGAGCATCGACGCGGATGTTTTGATTGAAATCAGCAGGTACCTAGAGGACCGCCCGAAATCGACGCCGGTGCCGGTCCACAAGCTTGCTTCGATGATTCGGCATAGGGTCAGGACTGGGCTGCCGCTAGAATCCATTGAAGAGTTGGTTGTCGAGATGGCCACGTCGCGGCAACTGCCGATGCTCTTCGATTTGCCGGACGTGGTTGAGGATAACGTCATATCGCTCGCGCTAGCGCGCGCATCCTGACCAGCGGCTCAAGAGCAGCAGCTCGGCGTCGCCGCCATCGTCCCGCAAAATGCCGGGAAAAGATGGGGCGACCAACGTTGGGGTGTGGGGTGGTGGGGCCGTCGGTCACCCGTAGGACAGGGGGCCATCAATTAAGAAAAATGCATAGGCCCTTATGCCATCATGCCACAACTGCTCTCCCGATGGAACGGGCCTAGAAACGGCATTGACGACTCAGAGCCTTACATCTCATTGGAGCCGATTACACCAGGCTCACCTTCAGAGAGATTGGTTAGCGACGGCCCTCCAGGCGTAAAGACAACACCGGCTCCCTCCAGCGCTTGTCGTATGCGGGTGAGTGTGCCGGGATTCGGAATTCTGCGACCGATCTCAAACTCGCGGATCGTATCTTCGCTTAAGGGGCACGTTCTCCTCCCTCAAATCGGATGAGCCCAAGAGTCGAATCCGGCTAACTCTGGCGACGCTCCCAACGCCGCGCAATATCGGCGAGATGGCAGAATCCCCGACGCCAAGTAAATGCATCTCAGCTAATATAATCCGTCTCGCACATTCACGCGTGACGAAAAAGATACGGGAGGATGCGAATGAATAACATGTCGAGAGGTTCATCACGATATAGTGGCCGATCAATTGTACTCGGCCTCACTGGGGCAGCAGTCCTTGTATTCGGAGGCTTGGCATTTGCGGCGGAAGGTCAAGAAGGCGTGAAGACGACCGCCGTCCTAACGACCGACAGTGCTGACCTGAAGTGGGGGGATATTGGCGACCTTCCGCCAGGCGCAAAATTCGCTGTCCTGGCGAGTTCCGGCGGTTGGAGCGTTGTCCGCGTGAAATTCCCACCCCACTACGTCGTTCCTCCGCACAGTCATCCTAATGCCGAGGCCGTGTGGCTGATCAGCGGCAACGTCGGGTTCGGGTTTGGGGATAAGGTCGACAAGACCGGCCCGTGGCTCAAGCCGGGAGCCTTTTTCGCGCTACAGCCTGGCGGCATGCACTACGTGTGGACTGGAGATGAAGAGGGGATCATTGACGTCCAGGTCAGCGCCCCTGGTGGTATTGCGTTCGCCAACCCGGCTGACGCCCCGAAGAAGAAGTAAGAGCAACGCTCCGCTGGCTTCGGCCGGCGGGCTTTTTTCAGGAGTCCAGTTTTAGCCGCCCATGGCCAAGCCGGTCGTGCCAGACAACCTGCCGCAAGTCGCGCCAATCTACCGCTTGGCCGCACACCGGACAGGGGTGGAAGTGGTCGGCCTCGCTCACCTTATCCCAGCCATGGCGGCGACCTGCGATCGGAGGCCCAAGGTCCGAGAGCTTCGTCATAACCTTTCGAACATTCAATTTGCCTAAAATGTTCCGGAACTAAATTAGTAATCGCGCCTTAAAATGCGGTTTGTCGAGTCCGCTTGTGCGTCTGAAGTCCATCCCGCCACTAATGCCGACCCTTGTGAGAAGCCCCCAGAAGGCGACGGATGGATCCACGAGATCAAATTCGACGGCTACCGATCGCAGATCGTCAGGGATGCGGAGGGCGTGCGGATCTTCACCCGCCAGCGGCGCACGCAAGGCGCATACTCGCTGCATGAAGCCGCCAGTGCCAGCTGACCTCGCAAACGACAACGGCAAGCGTGAAGATCACCTAGCCGTGGTCGTGGTGGCGCTGCACAAGGCCGTCAAAGGGCTGGATGCACCACCTAAGCTGATAGTGGATGCCGTGACCGTGAAGCCGTCTGTGGACGCTACCCAGCCGTGGGGGATGGTCAGTGGCCGACGGCGAACGCGCGCGCTGGCGACGCTCCCTCCCCACACCAGCCCGACCGACTAAGGCACCAAGCGGCTCTAGACGGTCGCCACACAGCGTTTGCCAGTATCCACAGGCGACGGACCGATCGGTAAAATTGTCCGGGTTCCGTTAAGGTCTTCCGCATTAGCGCCGGCTCATGGTCTCGATGTTGCCTAGCAACGAAAGCCCGCTGCCGCCCCAACAGCCCACCCCCCCAGGCAGCGGGCTTTTTCCCTTCGTATTTTCAAGCGGCTTATGTTTTCGGGTTTGCAACAAGCGAACACGAAACCAGCAGAAACAGGGCAAGGCCCTCCGCGATGAGCCGGGAACATTTCCCCGGTGATGACGTTTCAGCGACCATGAACAAGCAACCATGGAAGACTTCGGTCGAGATCGAGGAACTTGGAAATACACATTATGTGCGGGTCATCGAGAACGGCGCGGTAAGCATCAAGGGCTTCCGTTCCCAGGCAGATGCCAAAGCCTTCGCCCAAGGCGAACGAGCGCGGCTCGGCCTTGATACGCCTCTCTAGACATAAGCCCCGGCCACCACTGGCGCGCGCTTGACGATTTCTGCAGGGGGAATAGGCCGTCGCCGCTCCAATCCTGCTACAATCCCGTATGGCCGTCCGAATAGCGGTTGTCCTGGCGCTTCTTTCCGCCTTCGCCTACGGATTCGCAAAACTTGTGGAACGCTATGGCGGCGTTGGTGATCGGCCCTCTTCGTGTGAGGAATGGTCGAACCCTGATTGCTCAGACCCGAGCACGCCACCTTCCGAGCCTAAGCCTAGCTAAGCTTTCCTCAGCTTCGCCCCGGCACACTGAAGAGGATCGGCGGGTAGCCTGAGGCGTATTCGGTGATCCGCTGCGAAATTTTTGGCATCTTGTTCGATCTCGAATTCACGCTTGCTGAATTGTCCTTGCTCAACGATTTGGACGATCCACTGACCGCCAAAATACACGACCGAAACGCGGGCGGGCCCATCATACTTTTTCATGGGCGTTTCGTGTTCCTCCTTTCAGAACCTTGTTATGTTCGCACTAGCTAATATAAGTCGGTGCCCTAGACTCGGTTCCATGCGCAGGCGGGCAGGCGCCGGCTCCGACCGGCTGGAGTTCATCGAGCCATTGATGCCGACCCTGGTGGAGAAGCCGCCGGAAGGGGACGACTGGATTCACGAGATCAAGTTCGACGGCTATCGATCGCAAATCGTCATCAACAACGCCCCGGTTCGGATCTTCACTCGGCGCGGCCTCGATTGCACCTCGAAATATCGCGACCTGGTGGCGGCAGCCGCAGGCTTAAATGTTCAGAACGTCATCATCGACGGCGAAATTGTCGTCCTGAACGACGCCGGTCTGTCCGACTTCGTGGCGCTGCGGAAGGCAATCACCCGGCGCCAGCAAAAAACTCAACGAAGTCCAAAGCCGTCGCCGGCGCTCCCAATAGGCGGCGGGCTTTTCTTACGGCGACCCAGCGGCCGGGGCTGGGGTGGCTTGGGGTTCGGCCGCTGGGCCTAACCGGAAAACGGAGAGATGGTTCGCCGGCTGGCGAATTATAGACCGCCTTTGCGTCGCTGCTAACTTGGCAAAACGGCGGTGCTCGGTTGCCCTCAAATTGGATGAGCCGGAGTTGAATCTCTCCTTTCCGCGGGAACCTGACGATCGATCCGAACTTAATGGTTATGACCACTCGTGGAAAAGAGTTCTTGGAACGGTGGCTTGCCGACAATGTGCCCAACGTCGCCGGCGCCGACGTCATCTCCGCGGATTCGGAATTCTGCGACCGATCTCAAACTTGCGGATCGTATCTTCGCTAAGATTGGACTTGGCGCCCAGCCGAACACGGGACCAGTTTAATAGCTCCCGTGCTGCTCGCGACTGCTCTGCCGTCAAGTCTCGCAAATGACATCTCCAGTCCAGGGATCCCTTCAGGAATCGAGGTTAAGTGGCGCGTGCCCTGGTTGTTCATGCCAGATCACCTGTCGTAGGTCGCGCCAGTCGACGGCTTGCGCGCAGGCCGGGCACCGGTGAAAATGTTCGCCCTCATTCACGGGCTCACCCTGTCGCGTGCCGACGATAGGCGGCCCGAGGTCTGAGAGCTTGGTCATCCCGGCAAAGCCTGCGCGGGCCTTGGTCAGGATAGTCCTGCTATTGCCGTGCCGGCGGATCAGCTCGCGCACCTGTTCCGGCGTCATGTTGTTTTGCATAGCAAAAAATTTGACCTCATAATCGTCATCCGCAAAAAGCCACTTACGGTCACTCAAGTCGCCTTTGCGCCTGTCGTATGCCATTTCGGCCGCTCCTTAAAATTTGCAGAAAATTGCTATCTACGCTCTGGCTAATATACGCTGGCGATCTAGACTCGGTTCCATCATGCGTAGGCGGGCAGGCGCCGGCTCTGGTCGGCTACATCCAGACACGTTCCGGCAGGCGGTCGGCGGCTACAGTTCGGTCCTGCGCAACCGGGTGCTGGTCGGCTATGCGGCGGCCGTTGGGTTCTTCTATGTCGGGGTGTTCGCCAACATCGCCGGCGGCGCCTTTGCCTACATCGCCTACCATGGGCTCAGCCCCGAGCTTTACGGGCTGGTGTTCTCCTCGGGCGTACTGGGGCTGATGGCCGCCAACTTCGCCAATGCGCGCCTCGTCATTCGCCTTGGCAGCGATCGGATGCTCTTTGCCGGAGCGTTGGGAGCGGCCGTTTTCGGCACTGCACTGGCCATTGTCACGATAACCGGCCTAGGCGGCGTTGCCGGGCTCATCGCTACGCAGTTTCTGTTTACGGCAATGAACGGGCTAATCCTTGCCAACGCGGTAGCTGGGGCGCTTTCAAGCGTACAGCAACGTGCCGGCGCGGCGTCAGCAGTGGTAGGCGCCATCCAGTAAGGCAGCGGCATGGTAGGCTCGGCGCTGGTCGGGGTCTTCGCTAACGGAACGCCGGCGCCGATGGGGATCGTCATGGCAGTGGCGGGCATAGGCTGCCTAGCCAGCGTCGTGATGGCGCGGCGGACTGCCCGCATCGCCGCAGCAGGTCGCTGAGGGAAAGCCGTGCTGCATTGAAATTATTGAAGAATTTTGTCCGAGAGTGCCACCGCAGGCGCATTATTTGCTAGTTATTTCAATAACTTAGCAGATTTTGGTAGCGGGACACGAACCCGAAACCAACCTTCTCTGGCTCGGCGTGATCAACATCCGCTTCTGGTTCCAAGAATTGATGACACGCTCAGGACGTCCGCTTTGCGCCTCATGTCGGTCGTTGAGCAGGCCATAGCCGCATCCCAAGAGCAGACACTGCCGGCGACAAGGCTTGACAGTCGCGGTCGCGACAGGCGCAAAGATCAGTCGAGGCTGATCCGCGTTCCCTTGGCGCCGTTGAGCAGCCGCTTGAGATGGAAGCTGGCGAGCTGGTCGTCCGGACATTTGCCGATCTGCGCGGCGAAAGCCGTAAGCGCGTTTGCATCGCCGGCCTCCAATCTGCCGAAGGCTTCGAGATAGCTCGCCGTCGAGCTTCTTTCAAAAAAATGGTAGGGCCCGCCGCCAAGCGCGAAGCCGTCGCGCATCTGCAGGCCACGATGGGCCTGTCGGAGCGGCGGGCCTGTTCCTTTGTGGGCGCTGATCGCAAGATGATCCGGTATCGTTCTTGTCGCCCACCTGAGACGGAACTGCGCGGCCGGCTACGCGACCTTGCCAACGAGCGCCGGCGCTTCGGCTATCGGCGGCTGTTCATTCTGCTCAGGCGCGCGGGCGAGGCATCGGGTATCAACCGACCGGCTGTACCGCGAAGAAGGACTGGCCGTGCGCAAGCGACGCTCCAGGCGCCGAGCGGTAGGGACGCGGGCTCCGATCCTGGTCCAGGCGCAGCCGAACGCGCGATGGTCGCTGGATTTCGTCCATGACCAGTTCGCCTGCGGCCGGCGGTTCCGCGTGCTCAACATCGTCGACGACGTGACGCGCGAATGCCTGGCGGCGATCCCGGACACGTCGATCTCCGGCCGCTGGGTGGCGCGTGAACTGACGGAACTGATCGCCCACCGCGGCAAGCCCGGCATGATCGTCTCCGACCACGGCACCGAGTTCACCTCGAACGCGATCCTCGCCTGGTCGAATGATCATCGGGTGGAATGGCACTACATCGCGCCGGGCAAGCCGATGCAGAACGGCTATGTCGAGTCATTCAATGGACGGATGCGCGATGAGCTCCTGAACGAGAGCCTGTTCTTCGGCCTGGATCACGCCCGCAGTGCCATCGCTGAATGGATGGAGGACTTCAACACTGCGAGGCCGCATTCCTCGCTCGGCTACCAGACCGCGGCGGCCTATGCCGAGGTCATCACCGCAACCGGCTCCGACGCTGCGCTGATCGAAGGCTCCGCGTCTTCGCTGGTTGCTCAACCCGCGCCCCACGGCGTAACAGAAACGGTCGAGACTCTAATCGCCGCTGGATGAAACTTCAGTGGCAGGTCAGAGCCTTGAAGCCGGCGCGCCCTTTAGCTAGATGACGAACAAGTCAAATGATTTAGATGTGATAAGCTAGCCCCGGACCGGCGCCGCGAGAGGGCCGAGAGACTGTCAGAAAATGAAGTCGGCCGCAATCAAACTGCTCACCCCCGTGAGGTTGATGGCCAGTTCAGCGGTCGAGGTATTCCCATCGATATCGACATAGACTGTCGAATTTCCGCCGGAGGCCGAATACCATACGCCATTGGCGGTCGCGGCTGTGCCGCCAAAGGCGAAAGTATCATTTACTCCCCCAGGGATGGCGTCGATCGCCGAGAGGTTGATTGCATCTCCACCGGCCAAGCCGGCACCTTCGAAATCGGTGATGGTGTCGCCCGTGTCGAGAAGCGAAAGATACGCAAAAGTGTCGTCGCCAGTGCCTCCATTCAGCGTGTCGGCCCCATAGCCGCCCGTGATCAGGTCGCTACTGTCTTGCCCGTAAATCGTATCGGCTCCGGAACCTCCATAAATGGAGTCGCTCCCACTGCCACCGCCTGGACTTACCGGGGGTTCTCCGCCGTAAAGAGTGTCATTTCCAGTGCCACCGTACATTGTGTCATTTGAACTTCCACCAGTAATTGTATCAGCACCGGTTTGGCCATAAAGGGAAACGTCGGCACCGTTTTGGCCATTTATGATGTCATCTCCATCATGTCCAAAGACATTATCAGATCCGTTTCCGGCATTGATCGTATCGGAACTATTAGTTCCGTTATAACTCTCACTCTCACTCGTTCCACTGACAACTGTGACTGTGACTGTTGAAGATGCCGCTCCCCCAGCCGCGTCGAAATCGTTCGGATCGCCACTACCAGTAAATACCGGCGGCAGGCTAACACCATCATTGGTATCGCCGACGGTGACGGCGATGGCCTGGGTGTCGGTGCTGATGCCGTCGGAGACCCGCACCTGCACGTCGTAGACGTTGTCGGCGCCGGCGTCGGCGGGGTTCTCGAAGTCGGGTGCCGAGACGAAGGCCAGCACGCCGGTGGTGGGATCTATGGTGAACAGGGCGGCGTCCGCGCCGCCGCCGATTGCGTAAGTCAGCGTCGCGCCGGCATCGGCGTCGGTGGCGGTCACCGTGGTGACGGCGGTGGCGTTCTCGGCGACCGCGACCGAAGCGCTTGCCCCGCCGCCGTTGGAGGTGATCGCCGGGGCATTGTCGTTGACGTCGCCGACGGTGACGGCGATGGCCTGGGTGTCGGTGCTGATGCCGTCGGAGACCCGCACCTGCACGTCGTAGACGTTGTCGGCGCCGGCGTCGGCGGGGTTCTCGAAGTCGGGTGCCGAGACGAAGGCCAGCACGCCGGTGGTGGGATCTATGGTGAACAGGGCGGCGTCCGCGCCGCCGCCGATTGCGTAAGTCAGCGTCGCGCCGGCATCGGCGTCGGTGGCGGTCACCGTGGTGACGGCGGTGGCGTTCTCGGCGACCGCGACCGAAGCGCTTGCCCCGCCGCTGTTGGAGGTGATCGCCGGGGCGTTGTCGTTGACGTCGCCGACGGTGACGGCGATGGCCTGGGTGTCGGTGCTGATGCCGTCGGAGACCCGCACCTGCACGTCGTAGACGTTGTCGGCGCCGGCGTCGGCGGGGTTCTCGAAGTCGGGTGCCGAGACGAAGGCCAGCACGCCGGTGGTGGGATCTATGGTGAACAGGGCGGCGTCCGCGCCGCCGCCGATTGCGTAAGTCAGCGTCGCGCCGGCATCGGCGTCGGTGGCGGTCACCGTGGTGACGGCGGTGGCGTTCTCGGCGACCGCGACCGAAGCGCTTGCCCCGCCGCTGTTGGAGGTGATCGCCGGGGCATTGTCGTTGACGTCGCCGACGGTGACGGCGATGGCCTGGGTGTCGGTGCTGATGCCGTCGGAGACCCGCACCTGCACGTCGTAGACGTTGTCGGCGCCGGCGTCGGCGGGGTTCTCGAAGTCGGGTGCCGAGACGAAGGCCAGCACGCCGGTGGTGGGATCTATGGTGAACAGGGCGGCGTCCGCGCCGCCGCCGATTGCGTAAGTCAGCGTCGCGCCGGCATCGGCGTCGGTGGCGGTCACCGTGGTGACGGCGGTGGCGTTCTCGGCGACCGCGACCGAAGCGCTTGCCCCGCCGCTGTTGGAGGTGATCGCCGGGGCATTGTCGTTGACGTCGCCGACGGTGACGGCGATGGCCTGGGTGTCGGTGCTGATGCCGTCGGAGACCCGCACCTGCACGTCGTAGACGTTGTCGGCGCCGGCGTCGGCGGGGTTCTCGAAGTCGGGTGCCGAGACGAAGGCCAGCACGCCGGTGGTGGGATCTATGGTGAACAGGGCGGCGTCCGCGCCGCCGCCGATTGCGTAAGTCAGCGTCGCGCCGGCATCGGCGTCGGTGGCGGTCACCGTGGTGACGGCGGTGGCGTTCTCGGCGACCGCGACCGAAGCGCTTGCCCCGCCGCTGTTGGAGGTGATCGCCGGGGCATTGTCGTTGACGTCGCCGACGGTGACGGCGATGGCCTGGGTGTCGGTGCTGATGCCGTCGGAGACCCGCACCTGCACGTCGTAGACGTTGTCGGCGCCGGCGTCGGCGGGGTTCTCGAAGTCGGGTGCCGAGACGAAGGCCAGCACGCCGGTGGTGGGATCTATGGTGAACAGGGCGGCGTCCGCGCCGCCGCCGATTGCGTAAGTCAGCGTCGCGCCGGCATCGGCGTCGGTGGCGGTCACCGTGGTGACGGCGGTGGCGTTCTCGGCGACCGCGACCGAAGCGCTTGCCCCGCCGCTGTTGGAGGTGATCGCCGGGGCGTTGTCGTTGACGTCGCCGACGGTGACGGCGATGGCCTGGGTGTCGGTGCTGATGCCGTCGGAGACCCGCACCTGCACGTCGTAGACGTTGTCGGCGCCGGCGTCGGCGGGGTTCTCGAAGTCGGGTGCCGAGACGAAGGCCAGCACGCCGGTGGTGGGGTTGCCCGCGAAGAGTCTCTGGGGGTTTGTCGACGATCCAGATCCAACCGGCGTGTCAGGTCCCTTCGAGCCGTCTAGTGGCTTCTTGTCCGTACTCGTCGCCTCGGTTCTGACTGTATCTTCTGCGGGTGACGCAGCCGTACTCGATTCAAATTTGCCAGGACGATCAACCGTTTCGTCGCCGGTCGCCATTCCTTCGAGCGGCTCCGAGGCAAAAGATACCTCGAGCGCGGACTTCAACGCGAGCACCGCAAGAATAAGGGCGTTGAGCGCACTGATGGCAACGACGGCGGGAAATGCTGTAAAACCGGTCTGTGCGAGACGCCGCCCTGGTGCCATCACACCCTTAGCGGCGCTCATCATCGGGCGACATGTGCGGACAAGACCAATTATCGCGCCGCCAGCAAAAGCGAACAGGAAGAACTTTCCAGCGATCGAAAGGCCGACCAATACGAAAACGCCAACCCGACTAGGCTTGCCCGCCCGGGCGTCTAGCTCATTTGTTCGCGAGCTTGGTACCACCACACCGTCTATAGGTTTTCAATAGGTAACGGCCGATCCCTGGTCGCATTCCTCTATATCCGGGCACTTTCTAAATTTTTCTGTAACCTTCGGCGGGCTAGGCTTCATCCCGAAGGGGTTCGCATGGCATGGATAATGACGTGTCAATTAATTACTGAAAAAAGGAAGGTTTGATGGCCAAGGGCTTTGCACAATCCCTGTTAGCCCGCTCATGGTATCGACCATCCACTGTCGTCGTGCACCCTGGCCCCGAACTAATGCATGCGTAGGAGCGATTGTTCATCGCTCGTCAACGAACCCGAGCTCGGAATATGAGTCCTGTATGGTACCTTGTCCTGCCAACTCTCGCAGTCGTTGATTTTGCGATTGGTATCACTGCAATCTCGTTGCCCGACGCGATGAGAGATACTGTGATCGAGGCGACGCATCGAAGCAGTGTGGAACTGGCGAATCAATTCAAATTGACGCGTGACGATCAGAGTCGTTACCTGAGCGCTCTTCAAAAGAGATATGCCGATGCAAACTCAAATACCCAACTTGATACTAATATGCCGTTCAAATTTCATTTGGAGAATTTCCGAAAAGCAATATCTGGAGAAGTCAATTTAACTTCTGCGACCCCATATCTTATATTTAATACGAGAAGGGGCCGGATGGATGATTTTCAGGCAAAAGCTTGGGAGGCTTTCCAAGAGAATTCCGATGTTGTTCTTGAGAGACTGGAAATCATGGGGGGCCAACGCTCGCTACGAGTAGCTGTTGCCGATCACATGACCAATTCGATTTGCATTTCTTGCCACAACAGCAACACGCAATCCGGGAAACACGACTGGAAAATTGGTGACGTTAGCGCCGTACTTGAAGTGACCAGGCGGGTTGAACCTTATTTGGCCGCCGCGGAACAACGCAGCAACATAATTGTAGGGAGCCTTGCGGTTGGCGGTTGTGCCGTCGCACTTGTCCTCATCGCATTCACCGGTCTGATCGTCCGTCGCACACAAGAGAAGCAGGAGGCTGACTGGGCATCCAGCATCAAGATTACCCACCTCGCCCGGCACGACTCATTGACGGGCCTCATAAATCGCGCGGTCTTCATGGAGAAGATCGAGGAGGCCTGCACCGGCCTACGCCTGCGCGACGAGACATTTAACGTCCTATTGCTGGATTTGGATCGGTTCAAAGCGGTAAACGATATGCTCGGACACCCCGCCGGAGATGCGCTGCTCCAGGAGGTGACGCAGCGCTTGAGATCTGCGCTGCGCGAAGCCGATGTCCTGGCGCGGCTTGGCGGCGACGAGTTCGCGATCATCATCACGTCGGAGACCGATCCGCGTGGATTCGCAACCGAGCTCGCGAACCGAATTATCGGCGCCATTGCAGAACCGTTCAGTATCGACGGGAACCAAGTGAACGTCGGCGTCTGTGTCGGGATCGCCGCGGCTCCGGACGACGGCGCCGACCCTGTCGATCTGGTCAAGAAGGCCGACATCGCGCTCTATCAGGCAAAAGCGGGCGGTCGGAGCCGCTACTGCTTCTTCGATGCCGGGATGCTCTCCGATCTGGATGCCCGTAACCGGCTCGAACACGACCTGCGCGGGGCGATATCAAGTAAGGCACTGGAACTCCACTATCAGCCTATCGTCGATGCCAAGTCTGGAATGCCTTGCGGCGTGGAGGCCCTGGCGCGCTGGCATCACCCGGAGTTGGGAATGGTCGAAGCCGACAGGTTCATTCCTCTCGCCGAACAAACCGGACTTATAGTGCCGCTAGGGGAATGGATCCTGCAGAAGGCGTGCGCCGACGCGGCCGGCTGGCCGGAACATATCAAGCTAGCAGTCAATCTGTCTCCTATGCAGTTCAAACAGACCAATCTGCTAGATGTCGTCATGTGCGCACTTGTCGAGTCCGGGCTGCCGCCGCAACGTTTGGAGCTGGAGGTCACGGAGACGGTTTTTCTGGCAAACGATCCGGAGCACTGGGCCGTCCTGCGTCAGCTCAAGGGCCTCGGGATATCGATCGCTCTCGACGACTTCGGGACCGGCTATTCGTCGCTCAGCCACGTGACGATGTTCCCATTCGATAAGATAAAGATCGACAAGTCGTTCACGCAGGACATGACAAAAAGCGCCAGTTGCGCCGCGGTCATTTCATCGACACTCGCCATTGGTCGCGGTCTTGACATGACCACTACCGCCGAGGGCGTTGAGACCATGGAGCAATTCGAGCTTCTGCGCGCGAGCGGCGTCACGTTCGTGCAGGGCTATTTGTTCGGAGAGCCTGGCCCCGCTTCCAAACTTGAATTCAGCCGCGTGGGCAACGCGCAAATCAATAACGCGGCCTAGTCTTAGTCTAGCGATGGCGTTTGATAGTGACTGCGCAGCGGAGCCTGATTGACGATCACGAGGACGCCATTGCGGCAAAAATGTCGCAGACAGACGTGAGAACATCGTAGCGGCGTGCAAATTCTGCAATCGCCTACTGGGCGGCCGAAAGGCGAAATTCAGGCGAATCGGGCGTTCGACTTTCTTCCTTTCGGCAGAACAGTTCCTGTCGCGCGTCGATCTCCGGTCGGGGTTCGTCGGACTGATACGTGTCGCGATGGCCGCGAAGGTTAGATCACCGCGCGAATTTTCTCAACGATGCCTACTTCCTCGTGCCCTCGGCGATCACCATCATGTTCGGCTCGGCGAGGTCGCGTGTGCAGGAAGGCCCGGCTGCTTTGCGGCATCAGGCTCGCCGCATCAACACGATCTGCGGTCCGCTGTTGCTGTCGTTCGTGCCGAAGCTTGCGCCACGCCGACGGAAGGCTCTGTTCCCAGCGCGTGAAATCCCGGATCATCCAGTCGCGATCGGGCAGTTGCACGTCGAACATCGGCGGCAGCACAAGCCCCATCATTACGCCAACCCAAATTGGAAACTAGGATGACCGGCGGAATGGAAGTCCTCCGAACGGCTATGCACACAACGCGGCAACGGAGGTAAAAACAGAAAGGACACGGCGCTGAACGCTGCGGTAGACGGCGTTAACTTCAACGATACTTTTGAGCTCGATAATGCGCTCTTTGGCCAGCAAGGGGTAACGTCCACTCGACTACTCTAGGCGTGTTGGAGCGGCCGAGCGGATTTACCGGCGGGACTTTCAATGGCGCGCGGAACCAAATTCCCGTATCTGGGAAGGAGCCTGATCGAGATCGGCATCTTTTCGGCGGTGAGCAACGTGTTGCTGCTGGTGATGCCACTGTATCTGCTGCAGATCTACGACCGCGTGCTGCCGGCCGATAGCATCAGCACATTGATCTATATCAGCCTGCTCGCTGCTGCGGCGCTGGTGGTGCTCGGCATGCTGGAGATCATCCGCGCCTATTATGCCGACAAGGTCGCCTCGCGGCTCGACACACAGATCGGCTCCGATGCATTCCTCGTGTCGATGACCGCGCCGCGCGCCGCGCTCGGCGACGTGCAGCCGCTGCGCGACCTGCAGGCGATCCGCACCTTCATCAACTCGCGCTCGCTGTTCTTCCTGTTCGACCTGCCGTTCTCGCCGTTCTTCATCGCGCTGCTCTACCTGATCCATCCGGTGTTGTTCTTCGTCACGCTGTTCGGGGCCTTCGTGATGGTGGGCGTCGCGCTCGCCAACCAGAAGGCGACCGCCAAGCCCGGACAGCAGGCGGCCGACTCCATGATGGTCTCCATGAACATGGCGCAGTCCTTCGGTCGCAACTTCGAGACCGTGCGCGCCCTCGGTATGGTGTCGAACGTGACCGAGGTGTGGGGCAAGAAGTTCGCCGAGTCGCTCAACCAGGCGGCCAGCGCCTCGCGCCGCAACGCGCTGTTCGGCGGCTTCTCGCGCACCACGCGCCAGCTCTTGCAGAACGGCATATTGGGCGCCGGCGCCTATCTGGTGCTGCAGAACGAGATGACGGCGGGGATGATCTTCGCCTCCTCGATCATCTCGGGCCGCGCCCTGCAGCCGCTAGACCAGATCATCGGCGGCTGGCGCCAAGTGACCGACGCCGACCGCGCCTGGAGGCGGCTGAGGGGCATCGACACATCCGCGACCACCGCCAACAAGGACACCATCAAACTGCCCGACCTCAAGGGCGCCGTCGCGATCGAAGGCCTGATCTACTATCCGCCGGACGCCGACCGCGCCGCTGAGCCGCTGATCAAGCGGATCGGTCTGCGCATCGAGCCCGGCGAGACGGTGGCCATCATCGGTCCGAGCCGCGCCGGCAAGTCGACGCTCGCCCGCCTCATCGTCGGTGCCATCAAGCCGCATGCAGGCGTCATACGCCTCGATGGCGCCGACATCCAGAATTTCGATTCCGACCAGCTCGGCCGTCACATCGGCTACCTCAGCCAGGAGGTCGAGCTGTTTCCGGGCACGATCGCCGAGAACATCTCGCGCTTCGAGCCGAACGTCGACGACGCGGCGATCGTGCGCGCCGCCGAGGTTGCCGAGACGCACAAGCTGATCCTCGCCCAGAAGAACGGCTACGCGACGGTGATCGGCGCGACCGGCGTGCGCCTGTCTGGTGGCGAGCGCCAGCGCATCGGGCTCGCCCGGGCATTCTACCGCGATCCCAAGGTGATTATGCTCGACGAGCCGAACGCCAATCTGGACGCCGAGGGCGAGCAGGCGCTGGAGCGCGCCGTGCTCAACGCCAAGCAACGCGGCACGACCGTGCTGTTGATCACGCACCGGCCGTCGATCGCCGCCAAATGCGACCGCATCCTGATGCTGCGCGAGGGCATGGTCGAGATGTTCGGTCCGGCCCAGGACGTGCTGCAGAAGCTCGCGCAGGGCGCCGCCGGGACGCCGCCGAGGCCTGCGGCGACGGACACGCAGCCCCAGGCCCCGCAGCCGCAGCGCGAGCCGGCGGCGGCGCAGCCTTCCGCCTCGTTCGTGGCGGTGATGCGCGCCAACTGAGCGTGTCGGACCGAAAGCGCGAGCGGCTTTCGGGATGAATCCGGTGCGGAAACAAGAGATAGAGCGCGAGTTCCGATCTCGTTGGAACTGGCGCACCCTGGGGCGGGATTTCGATGGCAAAAAAGCCGCGCATCTATGACTGGACGAAATCGGTCGACACTAGCACGGCAAATGTCTCGCGCTTCGGCTATGCATTCATCATCGTCTGCCTCGGCGGCTTCGGCCTGTGGGCCTCGACCGCTCCTTTGGCCGGCGCTACCATCGCCCCAGGCTACGTCGCCGCGGCCGGGCAGAACATGATGATCCAGCACCTCGAAGGCGGGATCATCAAGACTATCGGCGCGCGCGAGGGCGATCACGTCAAGGCGGGACAGCCCTTGCTGACGCTCGACTCGACGACGGCCGAGGCGCAGCTCAATCGCATGCTGAAGCAGCTTGCGGCACTGCGCGCCAAGTCGATGCGGCTCGAAGCCGAGCGCGACCTCGGGAGCAAGCTCGTCATCCAGGCCGATATCGTGCGCAGTTCGCGCGGCGACGGCTTTCCCGACGTCGTGGCCGAGCAGCAGGTCGAGTTCAACGCGCGTTATGCGCGCTACATCGCCGAGCGCGAGATCCTCAAGCAGCGCATCCAGGCTCTCCGCGAGGCGATGAGCGGCCTCGACCAGCAGAAGAAGGCGAGCGAGAACCAGCTGAAGATCGTTCGCGAGGAAATCGAGCGCAAGAAGCAGCTGCTCGAGGACGGCCTCACCAACCGCACCGAATACACCAATTTGCTGCGCGTCGAGGCCGAGCTGATCGGCCAGGTCGGCTCGCTGCAGTCGCAGATTGCCAGCTCGTCGACACAGGTCGTCGAGACGAAGCAGCAGATCGAGCGGCTCACCACGGCGCGCGTCGAGGACGCCGTCTCCGAGCTCAACTCCGAGCGGGCGACGATCGCTGACGTCGAGGAGCAGGCGCGGGCCGCGCAGGCGATCCTCGACCGCACTGTGATCCGCGCTCCCGCCGACGGCATCATTGTGCGCTCGGTCCACAATTCGCCGCAGGCCGTGATCAGGGCCGGCGAGCCGTTCATGGAGCTACTGCCCACTTCCGACCTGTTGGTCATCGAGGCGCGCATCAGCCCGCACGACATCGACACGCTGCGCATCGGCCAGCAGGCGCGCCTGCATTTCTCTGCGCTCAACGCACGCATCACGCCGCAGGTGGACGGTACGGTCACCTACATCTCGGCCGACCGCCTGGTCGACCAGGCGTCCGGCCAGCCCTTCTACACCGCGCGGCTCAAGATCACCGACGACCTGCCACCAGAGGTGTCGCGCGACAAGATCTATCCGGGCATGCCGGTCGAGACCTACATCTCGACGGGCGAGCGCACCTTCGTCGAGTATCTCGTGCGGCCGCTGCTGGATTCCTTCGGCCGTGCCTTCCGCGAGTCGGACTTGTAGGTATCGCGTGAGCAATAGCCCGTCAGTCATGGTCTATGAGCGCATCGGCGACGATGCCGCTCTGCAGCAGGTCTCGGATTGCCTGGACGCGATGCGCGAGATCGTCGCCCGGCACGGCGGTGATTTCATTCATTCGAAGGGCGATGACGTACTCAGCCTGTTCGAGAGCCCGGAGGCGGCGCTGAGGGCCGTCTGCCAAATCAGCCGCCAACTGACGGAAGGGCCGTTGAGCGCCCGTATAGGATTGCATTTCGGGGCGGTCATTCGCGCACGGGGCGAGGTCTTCGGTGACGTTGTCAATGTCACCGCAAGGTTGTCCACTACGGCCAACCCCGGGGAGGTGTTGATCAGCCAGAGCTTCTGCGAAGCCCTTTCCGCGGGGAGCCGCAGTGGCTTGCGGCTCCTCGACAAAATGGCCTTGAAGGGGAAGCAAGAACTCTTCGATGTCTATACCCTGTGGAGCGACGATGGGGCCCTCAGTACGCAGATCACCAGCCGGGGCACCATTATCGGCAGGCGCTTCGTCCCGCCGCGACTGGCCAAACTGGTCATCCGCTATGGAGATCAGTTGCGATCCTGTCGAAACAACGAATTCGTGACCATCGGCCGATCTCCGGAATGCAATATTGTCGTCGAGCGGCCCTGGGTTTCAAGGCACCACGCGACCTTCACCATTTCGAATGGCAGGGCCCGACTTGTCGAGCGAAGCTCGTCGGGCACATTTGTGTCGATGGGACCCGGCCATGAAGTATTTGTACGCCGCGAAGATATTCTCCTCTTCGGCTCCGGCGTCATCTCGCCTGGACTGAGGCCGTCCCTCGGCGACGCCCAGTTCTTCACTACGAAATTGTCTCAAACTGACCCGGACGGACTCGTTAGTCGCGAGCGGCTTCAAGCGGCCGCGACGATCTCTTCGGCAATTCTGGTTGCGCGCGTAGCGCTGGTTCGCTGACACCGTCAATGTTCACGTTGAACCTTTTCTCTGGCGTCTCGTCCGGCAGGATCGCAACGATCAAGCCCTGCGGCCCGGCTGCCTGACCGCCTTCTTCGCTGGCTTTGCCGCGGCCTTGCGCCCGAGCCCGCTGGACTTCGCCAGTGCCGATCGCTGGGCGGCGTAGTTCGGCGCCACCATAGGATAGTCACGCGTAAGGCCCCACCTTTCCCGGTACTCGTCCGGAGACAGCCCATAGTGGGTGCTCAGATGCCGCTTGAGCGATTTGAACTTCTTTCCGTCTTCGAGGGAGATGATGTAGTCCGGAAATACCGACCTTTAACCGCCGGGGACGGAGCAGGCCTCTCGGGTTCACTTGGCTGCCTAATTCTCGAAAGTAGGTTATTCGTCCCCCCAGCCGGGAGCTCGTTGAGGAGCTTGCGAAATCCATGCTGGTGACGTGGGAGTCGCTAGCCGCCGAGAATCGACGCTGGCCCAAGCAGCCGTCAGATCATGGCTATGTGCTGAATGATAGCAATGCTGCGCGCCTGAACAGAAATGAACAGATCCGCGAACGTATCCGCGAATTGGTAGAAGCTTTGGCTGACAAGATGATCGTCACTCGCGAGGATCTTGATCATTTCTACCAGTCGCTGACGGCTCAGGATTTTACGTACACGCCCAACTAAGGCGCAAACGGAGCGCTCGCTGGCTGCGGTGAAGGCAATTAAAACAGTAGTTTATCGAAGCTCTTGCGGTGCACGTCGAATATCAGTCGAATAAAGAGCCCTGTACGGGCCAGATTCGATAGCGAAAAGGAATGCCGTCCCTGAGTTGCGGCTTCGTTCGCGCAAGAGTTCAATCGAACAACACCGGCGATCCTCGATTTACAGATGAGGGACTTGGGCCCCGAACCGCGCGAAAGGTGTACCGATGCCCCGCCTGGCTCCGCAGCAAAGGATTGCACTGGCTCGGAAGCTCGAGATTCGCGCTGCGACCGGCGAAGGACTGAGCTTGGAGAAAGGATAGAGCTTCGCCGCGCGGCGAAGAACCTGCTCGCATTGAACGCAATGGAAGAGCACAAGAATCGACGCATATTCTATCAAGCTTCAGAGCGAAGCTGGTCGGAGGAGCGCTACGAGCTTGGCTATCGGCACATGGTCCATTTGGCCGACGTGTTCGAGGGATGGGCAACGGACAGGCGCATGACGTCCGAATGGACAGCTAGGTTGACTGGATGGGCAGAGTCTCTGCGGCGGTTGGCAGATGAAGTCGGGTCGACTTGGGATCCGCCAAGGCCAGCGGGTACCTCTGCCACCACGACGCGTAGGCCGAAGGTCCAACATCTTGAACCGGATACTCTACTCGTCCATCAGGTTACGACCAATAAATCCCACAAGGGAGAGTGTAACCATGGCTGCTTTGCGCCCAATAGCAGACATTCCTACGGTCCCGTCACTGCACCAAAAAGCCGACATCGCTAATACAGGCCACGGCCAGCTTTGCGTAAAGCGTCGTTTAGCAGCTAGCCAACGTGACATGGATGAACGCGCTCGCCGCCGGTAACCTCATGAGCGCTGAGGGAAAAGATCCGGTCATGGAAAAATGGCAGGCAACGCTGCCCGCCATCTCCGACTTCCGGCTGCGTTTACTGGTGGCCAACCATCGTGCAGAAGTCGCCATGCCCCTGGTCATCAGTGGCTATGTCGCCGCATTCCTGCTTTATCGCGGCGCGATCCTCGTCTTTCAACCCCGTCCAAGCGGCCTTGAAGTCGGCTTCCGACTTTAAGGTCTTCATATCGGCAGCGGTGTAGAAGGGCGCCATTTTCGTCGGCTCGTCGAGGGCGCCGCCGTGCTCGGCAAGTGCGGCGCCGGCCATCATCGAAAGCGCCATCGCGCCCATGCAAAGCATCTTGATGTTCATGGTCATTTCCTCTCTTGGTTGCTTTGATTTCGTGCTCGTGCGGGATCGGCACGGGTCGGGCCTACCCCTAGGTCAACCATAGGAGAGCACTTGGCTCCGCGATATTGTCCTTTAGGGAACTTGCGGTGGAGTCTCGTCGCCCAATTACCGGCAGCCGGAAGCGCCACCGTCACGCCCTCGATCGAGGTCCATCCCGAGCACCTGCCCAAGCGCCTGATGATCCACAAACCGATAAGGTCGACGGGAGAACCGTCTGGCGCACTGAGCGGTTTCGCGGATGAGGCCCGTCCCAATCGGTCTCTGGTGATCGCGTTGCACCCCGCGTTGAAGAATACTGACGCGTTTCACGCTGGCGCTGAGTCTTGACGAGGCGTAACTCGCCAGCGGACACCATGGTTCTCGGAAGATCGCTGGCATTCATAGCCTCGCCTGAACCCGGAGCCGATTAGTTTGCCGGTGGCGAAAGGCTTTCCAATTGTTGCAGGCGTTTCATCGCCTCCATCGCCGCCAGCGAGTTGTAGTTGATACCCGCCGCGTTCAAGCTGCTCCCCTCCTGGAAGGGAAACTGCGGCAGCGTCATGAGGAAGGTTTTGAGCTTCTGCTGAACGGGCACGAAGAGCCAGATGTTATCGGCATACCAGCGCAGATAGAGGCCTGATTCCCGCGGTGCCTTCTCGTAGGGGTCGGCCCGGAGATTGACGATCTCAGGCCAGCCTGGCACATCGCGAGTGCCGGTGGCAATGTTGCCATTCACGACGGCAAACGAAACCTTCCAGACGTTCCAGCGCACAGCATTCAGTTCACCGCCCTGACCAAAATAGAATATCTCTTCGCGCGGACCTTTCGGGACCTCGCCCTTGAAGTAGGGCAGGAAGTTGTAACCGTCCAGGTGAACCTTGAATGTCTTGCCATTGGCTGCGTAACCCTCCTTCAACTTCTCGACGATGTTGGGTTCGCCGCAGCAGCCAGAAATGTCGGGAGCCAGTCCTCCTGCGAGAAGATGTCGTTGATGATGGTGCCCGGCTGGTGACGCCCGGCCAACGGACGAGCATCGGCACGCGGAAGCCACCTTCCCACGTAGTGCCTTTTTCGCCGTGAAACGGTGTGGTGCCGCCGTCCGGCCACGACCCGGTTTCCGCGCCGTTGTCGGTGCCATAAACCACAATGGTGTTGTCGGCGATCCCGAGATCGTCAAGCTGCTTCAGCACTTGGCCGACCATGTCGTCATGCTCGACCATGCCGTCGGGATAAAGACCGATACCGGTGCGGCCCTCGGCGGATTTCTTCAGATGCGTCCAGACATGCATGCGCGTGGTGTTGAACCAGACGAAAAATGGCTTGTTATCCTTCGCCGCCTGCGCAACGAACTTCTGCTCGGCATCGAGGATTCCCCCATCCACCGTTTCCATCCGCTCGCGGGTGAGCGGCCCGGTATTTTCGATTTTCTGGCCGCCCTTGCCATCTGCCCAAGTATGCAACACGCCGCGCGGACCGAAATTTTTCTTAAACTCGGGGTCCTTCGGATAGTAATAGGTCTCCGGTTCCTCCTCCGCGTTCAGGTGATAAAGATTGCCGAGGAACTCATCGAAGCCATGCACCGTCGGTAGATGCGAGTCTTGGTCGCCGAGATGGTTCTTGCCAAATTGGCCGCTGGCGTAACCTTGCACTTGGAGAAGGTCGGCAATGGTCGGTGCCCATTCGGGAATCCCCTGCGGCGAACCCGGCATCCCGATGGTCAGCAGCCCGGTGCGAAATGGATGCTCTCCCGTGATGAAAGACGCGCGACCTGCCGTGCAGCTCTGCTGGGCGTAGCGTCAGTGAAGAGAGCGCCTTCCTTGGCTATGCGGTCGATGTTCGGCGTTTTGTAGCCCATCAGGCCGAGGTTATAGGCACTGATATTGTCAATGCCGATGTCATCGCCTCAGATGACGAGGATGTTGGGCTTTTTCGAAGTCTGAGCCAGAGCTTTTGGCACGGCCGGCAGCATTGATGCTACCAGCAACGAACAGCCGCTGAGCAATAGGTCGCGCCGTTTCATCCGTCCGCCCGTTTGCTGCACTCCGTGCCGGCGATCACTACCATGATTACCACTCATGACGAGCTTCCCATCTCTTGTTCACGCCTGCCATGCCAAGCAGTACTGTCAAAGCTGGCATCAAAAAAGTGTTGGCGGTATTGCCCTTTGCGGCAAAATATTCTGAACAGAACCGCTCTGCGACTTCTTCAACCAGCCAGCCTGGTACTTTTTCATCCAGGGGTAAGTTAGCAATAGGGTCCGCTCGCAGTGCGTGCGCGAGGCCCTTCGCGAAAATCTCATGCCTCAAGGGGCGCGCGCTCAGCCTAGGACCCGCGTCCTCTGCGGCCCCCAGCGTTGTGCGACCAGTCGTTCCTCAATCAGTCGCCGTCAAGGTGACGGTGGTGACACCACCCGCTATGTTGATGCCTTGCTGACCCTCGACGGAGATCGGCTGCAAGGAGAGCGAGCGGTCGCTGCCGCCGACGAGAATATTGGCGCCAGCGCCGGCGCCGAACGATGCGTTGGCGCCCACACCGGCATAGGTGCCCGCCAGCGCGCCCGCCGGGAGGCCGCTTGTCGCCGCCGCCACGCCCCAGATCAAATGCCCATTCTTAACCTCGCCGAGTTCCACGCCGAACTGATCAATTGAACCGGCATAGTTTTCGAGCTTGCCGCTCTGGTCTTGGAAAACGCAGGCAAGTGTCTGCTTTTCGACCACGAACATGCCGATCCCGCGTGACACGTCGCACGACAATGTGCCGACCTGTGTCGAGTTCTGGGCAGTCGCAGCGAGGGGGATCGATACTACGAAGAGCGCAAAACATGCGCTGCGAAGGTAGGCCATTGTCATGTCTCCCTTGAATTGATGTCGCTTCTCGCGATGGCCGCTCCCTGGGGAGCGAGCCACCAAATGTTGGAAGTGCCATTTCCTCCTAGTAGCACGGTGGATAGGGATAGTACCCGCACTGGTCCCCGTAGCCGTAGCGGTAAGGAGCGGTCGCCGCGGCTCCAATGGCAGCGCCGGCCACGACGCCCGCTGCAACGCCTGCGCCGCCATACCAGGCTCCATGGTAAACCGGAGCGTGCCAATAGCCGCCCCCGCCATAGCCCCCGCCATGCCATCCGCCGACGTGGGCGAAGGTGGCGTCACCGACATGCGCGTAGCCGCCGTGGAAGCCACCGCCATGGAAGCCGCCGCCAAAATTGTCGATGAAGACCGCCGCCGGCCCATCAGTGCCGTCCAGATTTCCTTCCAGGACGGCAACGTCGAACGTCAGCGTTGTTCCTTCCAGCTTCGGAGTTTTCAGGGTCACGACCACATCGCTTACATCCGATCCATCGCCGCCGAGCACCGAGACGGTCGCATTCGGGGGGTCGATGGCAAAGTTGTCCTTGCCTTCATCCCACTGCATGATGAATTGCTCGGTGGTGACATGCCCTGCGGCCCGGACCGGCCGGTCGGCGAATACAATCGCATTCTTGGCTACGCCTGTCAGGACCAGTTTGCCGCCCTCCAGCTTGGCGCCGTCCGAGTTGACGACGGCGAGCGATGGCACCGGACCGGTCGGCGTAACCTCGCCGATGGTCTTTTCGAGCGGCACATGCGGCTTCTTGGCGGCGTCCTGGGCCATTGCCCCGGTGGCTGCCACGGCCAAACCTCCAGCAAAAGCCATCAGGCTTGTGATGCGAATCCTATTCATTGCATTTGTCCTTCGCGTTTGAGTTTGCCGGTACTGTCCTTGCGTCTGCTTTCACCCTGATCGAAACCACGAAACCGTGGTCCTACTTCCCTGGAAAAATCTGTTTCCAGTCGGTCTTCATGCTCACCACCGTCCATTGGTTGATCGCCGCGGCATCGAGTGCGAGGTCGAGGCGGCCGAAATCAGTGTCGCGATCGTAGGCGTATTCACGTTCCGCATCGGTGTGATGGACGATGAGGCCGAAACGGGGCTTGGTGTCCATTCCGTTGGCTAGCGTCGTCCATTGCAGCATTTCAAGATCGCCGTCGGAATTGCCGAACGCGGCTATCGGGCGCCGGCCGATATATTCGTTGATGCCGACCGGCTTGCCGGCCTTGTCGTCGATGAAGTTGACCGCCGGCAGACGAAACAGGGTCGGTGCCCCGTCCTTGATCTCGAACCGCGTCTTGATCGATGAGCCGATGACCTGCTCCGGCGGGACGCCGTAGACTTGTTCCGTCCAGGGGCGCATGAACTCAATGCCGCCACCGGACGCGATGAAGGTCTTGAAGCCGTTGGCGCGAAGATAGGCGAGCAGTTCGAGCATCGGCTGATAGACGAGTTGCGTATACGGGCGTTTGAACCGTGGGTCGCGTGCGGTGGCGATCCAGTCTGTAACGATCGACTGGAACTGTGCGCTGGTCATACCGGCATGGGTCGCCATGATGAGCTCGACGAGCCCTTTTTCGCCCGACGCGGCGAGAGTCTTCATGTCGCCTTCAAGGACCGCCTGGAACGGTTGGGTCGTCTTCCATTCGAGATGAGACGACGCCTCGGCCTTGACGCGGTCGAGCGCGAAGGCGAGCTGGACGTACATGGGATGCTCGACCCACAGCGTGCCGTCATTATCGAAGACCGCGAGGCGTTCGGGCTCCGGCACGAAGTCCGGCGAGTCTTGCTTGCTCACCTTCTCGACGAAGGCGACGATGGCCGCCTTCGGTGCGCTGTCGTTCCACGACGGGAGTGGATCCGTGTTGCTGGTGCTTGCCGCGGCGGCCGGCACCGCCCGTGCGGCGAGCACCGAGATGGCCGAGAGCTTCAACAGAAGCCGTCGTGAGATGTTGGTCATTGTCCGCTCCTCCCCGCGGTTAAAAGTGGTGTCATCAGGATAGGGGTGCGGCCACGGAGATGGCCGCGCCGAGGTGGGCGACCATACCGGCCGCCCACCTCCGCATCGCACGCCAGATGGCGGTCAGTCGTGACCTGTCTTCATGCTCCGGACCTGCGCCATCACTTGCTCCAGATTGTAGCTTGCAGGGTCCTGGAGCGGCGGGAAGGCGATGTAGGTCTCGAGATGCTTCAGCCACAACTGCTGTCCGATGGGCAGGATGTTCCAGTCATAGACGTAGGCGGTGGACGGTGACGCGATGGAGCCGCCCATACCGAAGAGCGTCTTGATCTGCTGCCCAACGGAAGTCTCGAAAGGATCACGCTTGATGTTGACGACCTGGGTCCAGGCATAGGGCATTACACCGCTAATGAACCCGGCTGGGTCATCCGAAACCATCGCGAAGTACATCTTCCAGTTCTTGTAGCGGACCGCCGACGGCTCCTTGCCGGAATAGTACAAGAAAGTGTCGCGCGCGGATGGCGACTTCCCTTCCAGGAAGTCGCGCTGATCGATGCCGTCGAGAGTGGTCTTGACGACATTCGGATATTTGCCCGCTTCGATCTCCTTCTTCAATCCATCACCCTTCGGGCCGCCTGCGATGTTCACGAGCGTCGGCAGCCAGTCGAGCGCCGAGAACATGTCGTTCTTGACGATGCCGGCCTCGATGTGCCCCGGCCAGCGAACGACCAGGGGGGCACGCATGCCGCCTTCCCAGGTGCTGAGCTTGCCGCCCTTGAACGGGGTGGTGCCGCCATCCGGGAAGGTGATCGTCTCGGCTCCGTTGTCGGTGGTGAAGACGACGATGGTGTTGTCGAGCTGGCCCATGTCTTCCAGCTTCTTCAGGACGACGCCGATGTTGTCGTCCATCTGCTTCATGCCGGCTTCGTTCATGCCCCAGTCCTTGCCGCCGGGCTCGCCGATCATATTCAGATATTTGTCAGGCAACACCGTCGTGATGTGCATGCGCGCCGGGTTGTACCAGACGAAGAACGGCTTATCGGTCTTCTTCGGGTCGTTTCGGTCGAGGAAGTCGACGACCTTGGCAGAGATTTCCTCGTCAATGGTCTTTGACCGCTCCAGCGTCAGCGGACCCGCGTCCTTGCAGGATTGATTTGCCGGGGATCCGTCGGAGGATGTGCACGCGAGCATCGGACGCGGTGGCGTCAGGCAGGTCGTAGTCTTCGGGTCCACGGCCGCCGGGTCTTCCGCTAAGCCGGGAATCGGCGTGTTCTTGCAAGCGGGCGCGATCCCCTGCTCGGTAGGCGACTTGTTGATGTCGGGGAAGCTCACCCCTTGCATGGCGTCGAGGTGATAGAGGTAGCCCCAAAATTCCTGGAAGCCGTGTGCCGTCGGCAGGGATTCGGTGGTATCGCCGAGATGGTTCTTGCCGAACTCACCTGTCGAGTAGCCGAGATCATTCAGGAACCTGGCGAGGTGAGGCGTGCCGGCCCGCAGGTAGGACGGGCTTCCGGGAATTTCCGGCAGGACCATGCCGACGCGCACCGGCTGCATGCCGGTGATGAAGGCGGTACGCCCGGCAGTGCAGCTCTGCTCGGCGTAGTAGGTCATGAATTTCGCACCCTCCTGGCCGATTCGATCGATGTTGGGCGTTTCGCCGACCATCAGGCCCTGATGATAGATGCTGGGTTGCATCCAGCCGATATCATCGCCCATGATGAACAGAATGTTGGGCTTTTGCGCTTCCTGGGCCTGTGCCGGCGGCGCAAGCGCGCCGCAAAGGCCGACGGCAGCGGTCAACATCCCGATACCGTAACGAAGGATCCTGCGACTCATTTTCAGCTCCTGTTTGCTGGAGGACTTCGAAAAACTGTTCGAATTGGAACGGCTCCAGGCCTGAGTGTCGGTTGCGACTTGCGAAAAGACGCCCGGGCCTGACGTTACGGTAGCTATCGGCCGGCCTCGGCGATATTGTCCTTTGGGGAAGTGCTCTCTGCCCGGCACGAGCATGGCGCACCGGACCCACAGAAGGGCTCGATGCGGCCAGCAATTGCCGGCGTCGTGAAACGGTAATCATCTTGAGGTTTTCTATAACTGGACTTGTGGTACTCGAGCGTTGCCCCGATGACGCTGTCTGGCTAATCTGTTAGTAGTTCCCGGCTTTCGGATGCAAAGGGATGTTCAGCATGGTTCGCGATCTGAAGGTTCGATCGCGCCGCCCCGTCCAAAGTACGGTCTTAGTTTTTTTCGTTTTTCTGTTTGCGATCTTTCTGAGCGAGACAGTTGCGCTGGGGGAGATCGTCAACCGGTCGCCGCGCGCGCTCATCCTCCATCCCTACGACGAAAGGCTTCCCGCGACGGTCATTGTCGGAGAGACAGCAAGAAATCGATTGCTGGAAGCGACAGCAGGCAAGATCGATCTGTTCTCGGAATTTCTCGATCTGTCCAGATTCCCCGAGAAGTCCCACATCGACCGCATGGCACGATATCTCGCCGAGAAGTACTCGGATCACCGCCCGGATGTGATCATCGCTGTCGGCGAGGCAGCGACCAGCTTCATTGTCAACCATCGCGACAGGATCGCCCCCGAGGCGAAGATAATCTTTTGCTGTTACGACAGCGCTTCGAAAATGAAGTTACCCAGCGATGTGGTCGGGGTTTTCAGCGAATTAGACATCACGAAAATACTCGAAATGGCTCGAGGCCTCCAGCCGAACGCAAGGCATCTTTTCATCATCGGGGGATCGTCGACCTTCGACCGTTCATGGCTCGCATCGGCCCGTGCTGATCTTGCCGTTCCCGCCAAGGACTATGAAACGACCTATCTAGAAGATTTGACGATCGATGAATTCGTCGAACGCGCCGCACATTTCCCGGCAGACAGCATTGTTCTGGTCCTGACCGTTGCAATGGATCGCACTGGCCGTAACTTCATTCCGCGGGAAGCACTCGAACAGATAGCGGCCACAGCCAGCGCCCCAATTTACGGTCCTTATGACACTTACATCGACCACGGCGTTGTCGGTGGCAACGCTGTCACCTTTGAATCGTTAGGGCTGGCCGTGGCCGGCCTGACGGTCGATGCACTTGCCGGAAAGCCGATCGCAAGTGTCGACGTGCCACAGACCTATTTCGCCGACGCAAGACAACTGAAGCGCTGGGGGTTGTCCGAGAACGCCCTTCCTCCCGGAACCGTCCTGAGCTTCAAGGAAAAGACCCTGTGGGAAGAACATTGGCTTATGATCCTTGGCGTGGTCGCCGTCGTCGCGCTGCAGGCCATCATCATTGCCGGGTTGTTGATAGAGCGTCGTCGCCGCTTTGCCGCGCAGGGGGAATCTCGCTTGCGTCTCCTCGAACTGGTGCACATGAATCAATCCGCGACCGCGGGCGCGTTGTCGGCATCGATCGCCCATGAACTGAACCAGCCTCTGGGCGCCATCCGCATCAACGCAGCAGCCGCTGAGATGATGCTGCGCAGCGAGAAACCCGATCTAAGGCTCATCCACCAGATTCTCATCGACATCCGCGACGACGATCAGCGCGCCGGCGATATCATTGCCCGGTTGCGAGGATTGCTGAAGAAGCGAAGCGAGATCGACTGGCAGGAGTTCGACCTGAACGACGTCGTCGGCAGTGCGATCAGCATCCTGCACGCTGAAGCCGAAAAAAGGAGCATCGTGGTCAGTGCCGGTAAACCGGCACAGAGATTGCCCATCCGGGCCGACAAAGTGCACGTCCAACAGGTCATACTCAACCTCGCAACCAATGCGATGGACGCCATGCACGATGCGGCGGCGCCGGAGCGCAAGCTGATGTTTCAGACGATTTTGACAGAGGAATCGAAGGTCGAGGTGTCGGTTTCCGATACCGGGCACGGCATCCCGATTGATCAGCTCGGCAATGTTTTCGCCGCGTTCTACACAACCAAGCCGGCCGGCACCGGGCTTGGCCTGTCCATCGCGCGCGCCATAGTCGAAACCTATGGCGGCAAGATATGGGCCGACAATCGCCCCGAAGGCGGCGCTGTGTTTCGCTTCGTTTTGCCACTGGCGCAACGTGCATGAGCCCAGTGAGACCGATCATTCACATCGTCGATGATGACAAGCGCTTTCGTACCGCGGTTGGGCGGTTGTTGGAGGCTTCCGGTTTTCGGGTCGCCTCTTATGGGTCGGGCGACGAAATTCTGGCACATCTGCCAAGCTCCGAACCCGGATGCATCCTCCTCGACCTGCAGATGCCTGGTCTAAGCGGAGCGGAACTGCAGGACCGTCTCGCGGAAAAGGTGCCACTGCTGCCGATCGTATTCCTCACTGGTCACGGCAATATCGGGGCTACCGTTCGAGCGATGAAGGCTGGCGCCGAGGATTTCCTGGAGAAGCCTGCCTCCCGCGAGGCATTGCTGGAAGCCATCGAACGGGCGCTGCTTCTATGTCAGAAACGACGCACGGAGCACGATCGTATTCATGCACTCCAGGTGCTCGTTGCGAGCCTCACGGCGCGTGAGTCCCAGGTTTTCGGCCTGATCGTTCGCGGCAAGCTCAACAAGCAGATCGCCTACGAACTCAGCACGTCGGAGAGAACCGTCAAGGCACACCGCCACAGCATCATGGAGAAGCTTGGAGTGCGTTCGCTGGCCGAGGCGGTTTCGATCGCCGAGAGATTAGGATCTGTTGATTCGGCGGTACAGCCAATGCGCCAGCAAAAGAGTGTCGCTTCCCCATAGGACAATATGCGCGGTCGTGTCTTGGCCCTAGGATCGGGGCGATTGGAGTGCGCAATTGCGGTGACTGAGGAAAGGCACAAATTGGAATGTCCCCCACGCACCGTGGCAGTCGTGGAAGACGATCCGAGCATGCGGAGGAGCGTCGAGCGCCTACTAAACGCACATGGTTTCGCTACGGACGGATATTCGTCGGCCGAGGCCTTTCTCCACCGTGACACCGCGAACCAGATTGGCTGCATTGTGCTCGACATCCATCTTGGCGGCATGTCGGGCATCGAGCTGCGGCACCGTTTGAAAAGCTCCGGTTCCAGGCTCCCGGTTGTCTTCATCACTGCCGTTGATGATGAAGCACTCGAACTGCAGGTCGCCCAGGCGGGTTGTGTCGCCTATCTGCGCAAACCGTTTCCGGCCGCCTTGTTGATCGGCGCTGTCAACAGGGCACTGGGAGGTTCGCCAACCGATTGAACGGCGGAAGGTGTTCTTGTTGGACCTTGTGGCAATCCGGCTTGGATGTCCTCAGTTGGCGCGACCTGCTCGTTCTGGCAAGCAAGGTCACCTCCAACAGCGACCACCGTCAAAGGAGGCGTCCAACACCACGGTAATGGGGGGATCGGGCCATATCATTTGGATGCTTAACACGGGTTTCGGCTCGTCAAGCAATAGCCAGACGCCCGATCTCGTAGCGACTATGTCGTAGTAGCTGCCGCCACCAAAGTAACTGCCACCAAAATAACGTGGATAACCGAAGGGGGTATTGTCATCTTCGACGGTGATGGCGACGGGCATCCTGCCTTCCCAACTACACCGGATCTGCAGCGCCGCTTCCGCACCCGAGGGAACGAGGAGTACCCCCAACGCAAACAATCCAGTGAGTGCCGGTCTCATCTTCAAACGCCCTTCCAACGGTTGCCGAAAGCTTACATCATCTGGGACGACTAGGGGAGGGAGGCCTTGCCAAATTGGTTACTTGATTGGGATGCTGAGGTGAGCGCATCTAGCGGCTCTCGCGGGGTCGATCAGTTGCTGCCAATCGTCGCGCGACCACAGCCCACGGAACTCCGGGAGGTCTTCCTCGGTTCCCCTAAGGACAATAGCGCCGTCAGTTTTTCTCGATAACACTAATTACCGGAGCGACAATTGTCGACATGGCCGGTCCCTATGGGCGCCGAGGCAAAGGTGGGAAGGTCGCTCACGCCCGGCCGGCGCCGCACCTGCCGGCGGCAGAAGCGCAGGTTCGGCGCTCGACGAGCCGGCGGCAATGGCGCCCTTAGCGATGAAGGACGAGGATCGCGCGGGGATGGCCAGGTCATCCGGCGCTAGACTGGAGAGAGTATTTTGAGATTGCTGACGCGCCTTTTCCAGAGGATTCTGGTTTTCTTTCTGGGCGTAGTTAGCGTTTGGCTGATAGTCTTCGTTGTTTTCGATACTGCGGACCACAGACTTCCATGGGTCCTGGCGGTAAGTCTTACGTACGGCTTGGCCGCCTATGTTATTCTGCCAAACGTGGTCCGAATGGGCCTGAAGGTTCTTCATCGCAGACTCATCCCTAGATACACGATCACCGGAGATGGTCTGCCCGGCGATCCTGTAAATCTCGTCCTCATCGGCACGCTTCAACAACTCAGCGATGCCTTTGCAACAGCGGGGTGGTCCACGGCCGACCGTTTGGGGATGGCAAGCTCGTGGCGCATGATACGAGCGTTTCTGCTGAATTCAGCCTATCCCACCGCACCTTTCAGCACTCTCTATCTCTTTGGGCGGCGGCAGGACATAGGTTTCCAGGAGCCCATCGATAACAGCCCGCGCAAGCGCCATCACATCCGTTTCTGGGCCCTCAGCCTCGACCATTCCGAGGACGACATGAGCGCAGCGAGCTTCTGGTTCAACACGGATAAACCGTCGGCCGACCAGCGCGTACTATGGGTTGGGGCGGGCACCAGGGATACTGGATTTTCTCTAACTTGGCTGACCTTCCAAGTTACACATGCTACCGATTCGGATACGAATGCCGAGCGCGACCACATAGTCGGTGAGTTGAGAGCAAAGCAAGTGATCGGGGATGTCGCGTTGCACCAATGTGGTTCACGTTTGCAGACCGGACAGGTCAATCATTACGTTACCGATGGTGAGATCGCGTTCGCCAGCTTGACAGAAAAATGAACAAGGATCCGCGATCGGAAGACTATCCTCGCACCATCGCCGCTCTCCCTTGGGTTCGAGAATCAGTGCGCTGGGATCGGGGGGCTGCGAAGCCGGCAGTTGAGCTCGAAAACCGAACGAGCGGAGAAACTCGATGAGAATTGCGCAGCCAGCCACGTTCTGGATTGTGGTCTCTGTGGTCTCCTTGGTTTCGCTGGTGCTGTTGCGCCAAATCCTGCTGCCGTTCGTCGTCGGTGCATTGCTCGCCTATCTGCTCGTACCGGCGGTCGACAGGTTGGAACAGTTCGGGATTGGTCGTTCGTTCGCAGCTCTGGCCGTGTTCCTGCCGCTGGTTGCGGGTTTTGTCGCCTTTCTCCTGGTGATGCTCCCGGCCATCATTGGCGAGGTCAGATTTTTTGTTGAGGAATTTCCGCGCTACGTCACGCGACTCCAGTCGCTCATTACCGATGCAAGCGGCCCTTGGCTGCACAGTGTCATGGGCCACGAGCTTCATATCGAGCAATCCTCCGCCGATGTCGCGAGGACGATGGGCAGCGCCTGGCTCAATGACTTCTTTCGCTCGTTATGGTCGGGCGGGCGGGCCTTGTTCTCCCTTCTTTCACTGCTTCTCGTCACGCCGATCATCGCCATCTATCTCGCAATTGACTGGCAACGAATGATTGCGACGATCGATGGCTGGCTTCCCCCGGCGCACCGCGACGATATTCGGGCGCTTGGGCGCGAGATCCACGGTACGGTCGCTGGCTTTGTGCGCGGGCAGCTCCTCATCTGTTTCATTCTCGCCGCACTTTATGCGACAGCCCTGAAGGTGACTGGGCTCAACCATGCCATTTTGATCGGCGTCGCCGCAGGTCTCATCAGTTTTGTTCCCTATCTCGGGGCCGCCACCGGTATCTTGGTTTCGGTGTGCGTTGCTATGGACCAGTTTTGGCCGAATTGGGTACCTGTCGCTGTCGTCGGGGGAATCTTCATCGTCGGAGAAGTGCTTGCCGATTATGTGCTGTCGCCGCGGGTCATCGGTCGTCGCGTCAACCTCAACCCAGTCTGGATGATGTTTGCGCTGTTCGCCTTTGGATGGCTGTTCGGCTTCATCGGATTGTTGTTGGCGATACCGATCGCGGCATCGTTGGGCGTGATCCTGCGGTTCGCGAGGCGGCAGTCTCTAGCAGGCTCGGGTCACCACGCCTCTGATGGGCTGCCTGGTCCGGGCCGATGAAAGGCCGGCACTGGACCCTGACGTGCCGCAAGGCGTATCGGCACTCCGTTGATGCATGCCCACAATGCCGGGCAGGTGGCACGCATCCGCTGCTGCGGCCACTGCAACATCAAGCGCTTCTATAAACCACTGGAGCTTCGGGAGGTCATCGGCAACGTCACCATCGAGCAGGTGCGGGCAAAGGTCCGCTGCGAGAAATGCGGGCGCAAGGAGTCGATGAATGCCGAACTATTCCATCCTGTCGGGCAGGAACTGGAAACCATTCGCTTTCGGCGCCTGATCGAGATCAGATGGGAGCGAAGAGTGATATGGAAAGACGAGTGAGGCCAAGGAGGTCCGGCAGCCTACACCCTCGATTTTTGCCAGCGGCAGAGCGCGCTTCGGTTTCGCTGCAAATACCAGCGTTCCCCGAGCTCGGGGCGGACGATTGTGTCATCGTTGGAACTTAAGCCTACACCGATGATCCTGGCGAAGTACACCGCGACATCCAATCCTGCTCCTTGGTGGTCATGCCATCACTGAGTGAGGGATTCGGCCTTAGCGCCTTCGAAGCGATCGCAGCCGGCGTGCCTGTGGTGCTTTCGTTCGAGAGTGGCTTGGCGGAATACCTTTTGAAAGCCATCAACGACGGGATTGTTGAGCCGGGCGTGCGAGACGCCTGTATAGCCCGAGTTATAGGGGACGACCCGGCACTGATCGTGCTCGAATGGGCGGAGAAGGTGACCAAGGCCATTTTGCATCGCGAAGAGGCGTTTCGGCGTGCAGAAACGCTGCGCACAGCGCTGCGGCCCATCCTGACGTGGAGGCGCGCTGCCGAGGATTTCACCGAGGCCGTGCTCGCAATCCTGGACTAGCGTTTTCGTCTGCGAGTCGAAGGGCTGAGTTTAAACAAGGTTGGCATTCTGGTTACGCATGGGCCAACGATCCCGCAGCCCTACACGGACATCGCCGGATTAAAGGCGAGACGGCAGCGGTACGGTAAGGCGGGCCCACTGTTGATTCTGGACGAGGTGGCAGTTGCTTTTCCGGTCTCTTATCGGGACGAAAAGTTCGGCAAACCTGCTAAACAATTGAAATGTTTGGTACGCCCAAGGGGAATCGAACCCCTGTTCCCGCCGTGAGAGGGCGGTCGGACTTTTGCAAGTGTTTCATGTCGCATCCATGTCGCGTGGACCTGCCGATAGTCGCAGGAAACCCTTGGAAATCAACGGTAGCCACTTGCAACATGGTGCGACATGAAATCGGCCGCCCAGGTGCATTCGATGGGACCTAAGCGACTGATTTAATTTGGAGAAATTTGGTAGCGGGAGAGGGACTTGAACCCCCGACCCCAGGATTATGATTCCCGTGCTCTAACCAACTGAGCTACCCCGCCAGGGCGGCGAAAGGCCCGAAATCCACCTTAAATCGCAAGGCATGTCGAGGCGTTCACCAAGGTCGCGCGGATATAAGGTTGGGAGGGCAAGCCTGTCAAGCTTCGAAGCAGCCTGCGTGCCGGCATAATCTCGCCATCGAAAAGCTTTGCCTGGCAGGCAATCGAAAAGGGGTGCGGGGTTGAGTTCGACCGGGCACGTCGCTATGTCTCGGCCACGATTTTTAGAGTTTGAAAACAATGAAGCCGCGCATTGCAGTCCTCGGTTGCGGATACTGGGGCAGCAACCACATCCGCACCCTTAAGGCGCTTGGCGCCTTGCACGCGGTTTCGGACGACAACCGCGCCCGCGCGGAAGGCTTTGCCAGCGAGCAGGATTGCCTGGCGATCGAGCCGGAGCAATTGTTCGTTCGCGACGACATCGACGCCATCGTCATGGCGTTGCCGCCGCAGTTCCACGCCGACATGGCAGTGCGTGCCGTCGAGGGCGGCAAGGACGTGCTGGTGGAAAAGCCGATCGCGCTGACGGTGACCGATGCCGAGCGCGCGGTGCAGGCGGCGAAGGACAATGGCCGCGTCTTCATGGTCGGCCATGTGCTGCGTTTCCACCCGGCCTTCGAGACGCTGAAGGCGCTGATCGACAAAGGCGAGCTCGGTGAAGTCCGCTACATCCACTCGCACCGGCTCGGGCTCGGCAAGTTCCACACCGAGAACGACGCGCTATGGGATCTGGCGCCACACGATCTGTCGATGATCCTGGCGATCACCGGCACCGAACCGATCGAGGTCAGGGGCGAGGGGGCGGCACTGCTCGACAATCTCAGCGACTTCGCGCATCTGCACATGCGCTTTCCCAACGGTCTGCGCGGCCATCTCTTCGCCTCGCGGCTCAATCCCTATCGCGAGCGGCGGCTGACCGTGGTCGGCACCAAGGCGATGGCGGTGTTCGACGATGTCGAGCCATGGGAGCGCAAGCTTGCCGTCTACCGCCACGCGGTATGGCAGGACAGCGGCCAGTGGGCCTTCACCGCCAACGAGCCGTCCTATGTGGCGGTCGGCGAAGGCATGCCGCTGACGCGCGAGCTGGCGCATTTCATCCAGTGCATCGAAACGCGGGCCGAACCGCGCACCAGCGGCGAGGAAGCGATCAGGGTTCTGCGCATCCTGACGGCGGGCACCGTGACCCACTCCGGGTCCGCTTCCTGACAGCCAGTCTTCTTCGTAGAGGAAGTTGCGGCGGCGTCTCTACTCGGCGGGGATATGTGCCGGGCGGGCGGCAAGCCGGCTCAGCATGGCCTCGGCCTCGGCGCCGCGCTCGGAGCGCTCGATGAAGCCGCCGCCGAACACGCGGGCTTCGTTGCCGTCGTCGGAATAGAGCACGCAGGCCTGTCCGGGCGCGATGCCCGATTCGCCGTCGACCAGCTCGACCGAGGTCACGCCGTCGCGGTGATGCAGCACGGCCGGGCGCGGCGGGCGCGTCGAGCGGACCTTGGCGAACAGCTCGAGGCCGCCGGCGGGAACGTCGGACAGCGGCCCATCGCCCAGCCAGTTCATGTTGCGCAGATAGATCTTGTGCGTCTCCAGCGCCTCGCGCGGACCGACGACGACGCGCGCCCGGCCGGCGTCGAGATGCACGACATAGAGCGGCTCGCCCGAGGCGATGCCGATGCCGCGGCGCTGGCCAATGGTGTAGCGCAAGATGCCTTCATGGCGGCCGAGCACACGGCCGTCTATATGGACGATGTCGCCCGGATTGGCGGCGGCCGGCTTCAGCTTGGCGATGATGTCGGAATATTTGCCCTGCGGCACGAAGCAGATGTCCTGGCTGTCCTGCTTGGCGGCGACCGTCAGCCCCATCTCCTCGGCAATGGCGCGAACCTCGGGCTTGGAAAGCCCGCCGAGCGGAAAGCGCAGATAGTCGATCTGCGCCTGCGTGGTGGCGAACAGGAAATAGCTCTGGTCGCGATCGGCGTCGACCGGCCGGTACAGCGCGCGGTGCGCGCCATTGGCGCCGGAGCGGATGTAGTGGCCGGTGGCCAGCGCGTCGGCGCCAAGCTCCTTGGCGGTCGCCAAAAGGTCGGCGAACTTCACCGTCTGATTGCACGACACGCAAGGGATCGGAGTCTCGCCGGCGACATAAGAGTCGGCGAAGGGGTCGATGACCGCCTTGCGGAAGCGCTCCTCGTAGTCGAGCACGTAGTGCGGAATGCCGAGCGTCTCGGAGACGCGGCGGGCATCGTCGATGTCCTGGCCGGCGCAGCAGGAACCGGCGCGGTGCGTTGCCGCGCCATGGTCGTAGAGCTGCAGCGTGACGCCGACGACGTCATAGCCCTCGCGTTTCAACAGGCCGGCAACGACCGATGAATCGACGCCGCCCGACATGGCGACGACGACTCGGGTGGTTTCGGGGCGTCCTGGAAGGTCGAGGCTGTTCATGGTTCTTTCGTTCTGCGTGGCGCCTGAATGCCAATGACCGGAATATAGGTCAAGCACCTGCGCGGCGCCAGCATCTCGCGCCCGGGCGATTTTTGCCAGCGAATTCAGTGTCTGGTGGCCGATATCTCAAATGCCGACGAAAAGACTAACGCGGCGTTCATGATCCTTACCTAGCTATTAGGGTTCGCTTAGGCAATTTTTAAAGCTGTGGCGGTACTGTGGCGGGGATTGGGTCTTTGAGTTTTTTGTAGAGAGTACGATGACCGATCTAGTTAGACCGCGAGTCAAATATGTTATCGGGCCTGACGGCAGCCCTCTCACGATTGCCGATCTGCCGCCGACGAACACACGGCGCTGGGTTATTCGGCGCAAGGCAGAAGTGGTGGCTGCGGTACGCGGCGGCCTTTTGAGCCTTGAAGAGGCATGTCAGCGCTACAAGCTTACCACCGAGGAATTCCTGTCCTGGCAGGCGTCGATCGATGAATACGGCCTTGCCGGGCTGCGCACGACGCGCATCCAGCAATACCGGCACTAGACAAGGCCGGGTCAAAGATAGAGGGCGCGGCCTTGCCGCGCCCTTTTGCTTTGCCGCAACGATCCTGCGTGGCTCAGACCGTCAGCACCACCTTGCCGATCGGCTTGGTGGCGAGAAAGGCATGGGCGGCGCCGGCTTCTTCCAGCGGCAGCGCCTTTGCCACGTGGACGGCGAGCTCTTTTGCATCGATCAGTCCGCCAAGCTCGGCAAGGCCGGCGCGATCGGGCACCACGGACATGCGCTCGACACGGATATTGCGGACGCCGGCGTCTGCTTTGGTGGCGCCACTGACATCGAGCAGCGACACCAGCACGCCGCCGTCCCTGAGTACCTTCAGCGAACGCTGGGCATGGTCGCCGCCGATCGGGTCCAGCACCAGGTCGATATCGCCGACCTTGCTGGTGAAATCACCCGCGGTGTAGTCGATAACCTCGTCGGCGCCGAGCGAGCGGACGAAGTCGAGCTTTTCCGGGCTGGCGGTGGCGATGACATAGGCACCGCGCGCCTTGGCGATCTGCACCGCCAGATGCCCGACACCACCGGCCGCAGCGTGGATCAGCACGCGCTGGCCCTGTTTCAGGCCGCCATGGCGCACCAGGCCTTGCCAGGCCGTCAGCCCGGCCAGCGGCAGCGCGGCGGCTTGAATGTGGTCGATACCTTCGGGCTTCGGTGCGATTTCGTCCGCCGGCGCGACCGCCAGCTCGGCATAGGCGGCCGCTTGCCTCGGAAAGCGCGGCATGCCGAACACCGCGTCGCCGATCTTGAGGCCGGTCACGTCAGGGCCCAGTGCCTCGACGGTTCCCGAGATGTCCCAGCCGAGGATAAAGGGCGGTTCGCCAAGCAGCGGGAAGTAGCCGGCACGAACGGCGCCATCGACGGGGTTGATGCCTGCGGCCTTGACGCGGACAAGCACCTCGCCGGCCTTTGGCGAGGGGGCGGGCCGATCGGCGATGACGAGGACGTCGGGTCCGCCGACGGAGTTCTGGATAATGGCACGCATGGAAATCTCCTGCTGGTTGGTGTGCCACTATCATCTGGATAGTAATGTTCTCTTGTCTAGTATGTACCTTTTCTATATATAGGTACCTCATGGATAGTGAAGACAACTCCTCGTTCGGCTACGACGCCTTCCGGCGGACGTGCCCCTCGCACACCGTGCTCGAGACGCTGGCCAACAAATGGGTCTATCTGGTCGTTTGTGCATTGCGCCGCGGCCGGCTGCGCAATGGCGAACTGGCGCGCAAGCTCGAAGGCATCACGCCGAAGATGCTGACGCAGACGCTGCGCATCCTCGAACGCGACGGCATCGTGCGGCGCGAGATCTTTCCGGTCATTCCGCCGCGAGTCGAATATGAGCTGACCGAACTCGGCCAGAACCTGGCGGGGCTGCTCAATCAGATCAGGTCCTGGTCGGAGCAGCATGTGCCCGACATCAAGGATGCCCGCGCGCGGGCATCGCTGGACTCTCGAGAGGATTCCCTGGCGCGGGGCTGAGGCCGGCACCGGGCCTGTTCAGGGTCCGGCCGCGGCTGCTCGATGGCGTTCCGGGAACGCCGATCGGGCTGGTTTCAGCCGATCATGGCGCTGCGGCCACCCAGTTCGGCATCGCGGATCTTGGTGTCGCGCGATTCGAGCATCTCGGCCTTGGAAAGCTCCGCTTCAGCTTCGCCGAGTAATGATTCGGCAACGCTTCGCTGCTGGGCGAGGTCGCTTTGGGAATTTCTGAGGTTGTCGCGGCGCAAGCGCGCCGCCTTGGCGAAGGTCGGATAGGCAAAATGGTTGATGTCGGTGATGCCGGCTTTCTTCTCTTCAGCGGTGATCTGAAGCTCCAGTTCGACAGCCATGCGTTCGAACTCGGCAATCATCATGTCGAGCTGCAGCAGCTGCCGCCGCTTCTCATTCACCTGAAACTGCTTCAGTCGAACGAGGTTTTCACGTGACTTCATGATTCGGTACTCCCGGAAACGCACACCCGCACATATCGTCCAAACCGCCTGAAAAGGCCCAGGCGTCACCCGTTTCCCCCGGCTTTCCCCGAACTATGGGAAACAAACTCCTAAAGTTTTTTGCCGTTGGTAACCATTCGTTTACGGGCATTGTTAATCATACGGGCGAGGACTTAAGGCCGGGTAAAAATTCCGGTTTTCGGCGGAAAGCCAACCGGCGAGTCCCTGGAGTCACTTAGGCTGGCTTATTAATGTGGTGCATTAGCGGTTTGGGTCTGTGATTCGTTATTAGATTCAAGAGGGTGTAGAAAGGGGTTAAAAAATCTGGTATCGTCCTCGGCACGAAATTAGGTTTTGTTAACCATTCGGTGGCACCTTCTGTTCAGGCAATCACTGCTCCGGTCCGGGACGGGTCGTGACATGGACCGGCAGCAGAAAAGGGGAATGAAATGCGTGTTCTGCTGATTGAAGATGACAGTGCAACCGCACAAAGCATCGAATTGATGCTGAAATCCGAAAGCTTTAACGTTTATACGACCGATCTCGGCGAAGAGGGCGTCGATCTCGGAAAGCTCTACGACTATGACATCATCCTTCTCGATCTCAATCTTCCCGACATGTCGGGTTACGAAGTCTTGAGAACACTTCGCCTCTCCAAGGTGAAGACACCGATCCTGATCCTGTCCGGTATGGCCGGCATCGAGGACAAGGTGCGCGGCCTCGGCTTCGGCGCCGACGACTATATGACCAAGCCGTTCCACAAGGACGAGCTGGTGGCGCGCATCCATGCCATCGTGCGGCGCTCCAAGGGCCATGCCCAGTCGGTCATCACCACCGGCGACCTGGTGGTCAATCTCGACGCCAAGACCGTCGAAGTCGGCGGCCAGCGCGTCCACCTGACCGGCAAGGAATATCAGATGCTGGAGCTGCTCTCGCTGCGCAAGGGCACCACGCTGACCAAGGAAATGTTCCTCAACCACCTTTATGGCGGCATGGACGAACCGGAACTGAAGATTATCGACGTCTTCATCTGCAAGCTGCGCAAGAAGCTCGACGCCGCGTCCGGTGGCCAGAATTACATCGAGACGGTCTGGGGCCGCGGCTATGTGCTGCGCGAACCGGAAGACATTCGCGTCAGCGCCTGAGCGAAACCTTCGTTTGATTTTCCAATAAAAAACCCGGCTTCGGCCGGGTTTTTGCATGCTGGGCGTTGAAGCCGCCCGCATCTCCGATGCTGGCGAGTCAGGCGGCGATTTTCAGGGCACGGAAACGCTCGAGCAATTGCGGCCGGTTGAACGGCTTCAGCAGATAGCCCTGGGCGCCGGCGCGCTTTGCCTTCATGATCGAAGCGACGTCGACCTCGACCAGCGAAACCAGGATCTGCGGCTTGACCACGCTCTCCATGGCGCGGATGCGGCGGATGAGGTCCACGGCCTGCACATCCGCCAAGGCGCCGTCGATGACGATGACGTCGGGCATGTCGGCGGCGCACATCTCGATGGCGTCGAGCCCCGTGGCCGCTTCGATTACGGTCAAATCGGAGCCGCCGAGGATGCGCTTTGCAACTTTCCTGATGACGCTCGAGTTGTCGACGAACAGGCAGCGTTTCATTTCCGGGTCCTCTCAGCCATCTGGCGAACCGGCAATCTGCGGGCAACCACGAGGCATACTAGAGCAATCTGGTAAAGAAGCCGAAAAGCCGTTAGGTAAAGTTTTTGCAAAGATACGCCGTGCGCATCTTCTTCGCCGCGAATGCCGCGAGACCAAGCCGGCAAAACTTGCTCTGCCTGAATTATCGCCAAATTAACAAATATTAGCAGAAATAAATACTTTGGCTGTTCTTGCCGACTGGGCGAAGGCTTCAGGCCGCCGAAAGCACGATCTCCTCGGCGGTCGCGTGGATTGAGATCGTCATGTTGGCCTCCCGCGCCAGGAGCAGCGTGTAATATGGCTGCACCGAATGGGCGTCGATCGGCTCCTCGGGCTTGTGGCCGGAATGAAGCTCCAGGAATTTCGGCGGCACGCGCAGCATCGGGCCGGCGGCCGACAGCGCAAAACGCGGCTCGGTGTCCAGATTCTCCAGCGTGACCACAAGCTTGCCGCCGCGCGGGATCGCCGCGTTGGCGACGAGAAGGAGGTTGAGCAGCAGTTTGACCTTGTTCTTGGGCAGCAGCGCGCGGGGCCCGTTCCAGGAGAGTTCCGGCTTTTCGTTTTTGAGGAAGGCGATGGCGACGGCTTCGGCATCGCCGGTGTCGATCATCATGCCGGCCGAGCCGGCGGCGCCGAAGGCGATGCGGGCAAATTGCAGGCGGGCCGAAGCGTTCCTGGCGCTCTGGCGGATCAGCTTCATGGCGTCCTCGTCGGCGCCGCCCTCATCGAGCAGTTCGAGGCCGTTGTTGATCGCGCCGACCGGCGAAATGATGTCATGACAGACCCGGCTGCAAAGAAGCGCTGCAAGATCCGGTGCTGAAAGGGCGAACAGTTCGGCCATGGGCGAAGTCCCTGATAAAATCCACGTACTCATGGCCGAGCGATCAATTGTCGCGCCTGCCCACACGAATCACGCCCTCTCCCCAGGTCATCTGAATACACAGCGCCTGTGCGTGCGGCAACAAATCCAAAATTGTCGTTAGCGAAAATGGTGAGTTCACGCAGGATTCCCGGCCTGCGCAGGCGGTTCGAAGCCGGTGTGTGAGGGACGCCGGCCTTCGAACTGCCATCTTCATGTGGAAGCTTAATGGTTGAAAAAGGATTACGGCATAGTTTGCCTGTGACAGTTACCCCTAGCGGCCGCCAAGAGCCGCATGGGTGCGAGGCGTCGGCGAAAGTGCTCCCTGACGGAGATTGGAAGCATGTTTTCCCGATTCTACGACCGGAGTTTTTTCCGAGTCATCTCAATGACGATTGCCCTGATGGGCGTTCTCGTCTTTTCGACCTCCGCGCTGCGGGCCCAGGAGTACACCGCTCAGGAGATCGTCGATTCCGGCCATAAATTCTTCGGCGCCACGTCGGGCGGGCTTGCCACCGTCGTCGAGAAGGTTTTCGCTTCCTATGGCCTGCCCAACGGCTATCTGCTCGGCGAAGAGGGCTCCGGCGCGCTGATCGGCGGCCTGACGTATGGCGAGGGAACGCTCTACACCAAGAACGCTGGCGACCATAAGGTCTTCTGGCAAGGTCCGTCGCTCGGCTGGGATTTCGGCGGCGAGGGCTCGCGCGTGATGATGCTGGTCTACAATCTCGACGATGTGAACAGCCTCTACAGCCGCTTCGGCGGCGTTGCCGGTTCGGCCTATGTGGTGGCGGGCGTCGGCTTCAACGTGCTGCAGAACAACAGGGTGCTGCTGGTGCCGATCCGCACCGGAGTCGGCGCCAGGCTTGGCGTCAATCTCGGCTATCTGAAGCTCACCCAGCGGCCGACCTGGAATCCGTTCTGATCGGGCATGTCGGTATTCAGGTGATGCCGGCCTGACCTGAATCTCGATATGCCCTCAACCCGCGATCATGCCATCGAGCGGATTTTGTGAGGTCACAGGCTGAACGTGGCCGCGGCACACTCTTGCCGCGGCGCTGGATTTCCGTCATGCGAAGATGGCAAAGTCGAGCTTTGGCGGTTGTTGCCATCATAGCGGATAGTCACCTTGATCCAGTCGATCCTGTTTTTCGCCCTCGGCTTTCTCTGCGCCGGCTTTCTGGCGCTGCTGGTCGCCCCGGCCATCTGGCGGCGGGCCGTTGCGCTGACGCGCAAGCGGTTCGAGGCGTCCATGCCGTTGACGTCGGTCGAAATCCAGGCCGACAAGGACCGGATCAGGGCCGAGTTCGCGATGTCGGCGCGCCGGCTGGAGATGAGCGTCAAGGCATTGCGGGAAAAGGCGGCCGAACAGCTGGTCGAGATCGGTCGCGGCCGTGAGGCCCTCAAGGGGCTGGCGGTCGAGCGGAAGGACAAGCAGCAGGCGCTTTCCGAACTGGAGGCGAGGACCGCAGAGCTTCATCAGCGCGAGGAACAGTTGCAACACCTTTCGGACAAGCTCGCGCAGAGCGAGCGCATGCTGGAGAAGCGCGCGCT
This sequence comes from Mesorhizobium monacense, assembly GCF_056781675.1. Taxonomy (NCBI): domain Bacteria; kingdom Pseudomonadati; phylum Pseudomonadota; class Alphaproteobacteria; order Hyphomicrobiales; family Phyllobacteriaceae; genus Mesorhizobium; species Mesorhizobium monacense. Next base: position 658,833 of record NZ_CM165567.1, read on the forward strand.
CGAGCTCGAAAAGCTGGAGCATATGTATGACGACGCCAGCTTCTCCTCCAGCAACCGGCAGATCGAACTGGTGGCACGCGAATCCGAATTGGAGAGCCTTGCCAACGACATCGCGGTGCTGCGCAGCCAGCGCAAGGAGGCGGACAGGCGCAATCAGGAAACCGCGGCCGAAAGCAAGGCCGCGCGCGAGGCCTTGAAGGTGGAGAAGAAGAGAACCGTCGAGCTCGACAAGAAGGTCGAGCGCCTGCTCGCCACGCTGGCCGATCGTGAGGAGAAGCTCGACCGCCACGAGAAGGAAATGGCGCGATTGCGCGAACGATCGAAGGGCGAGGCCGAGGCAAACGCTCCGGCGGCGCTGCTTGCCGGCGGAGGCGACAGCCTGACTGCCGTCAGGAGCGACGACATCGACAAGGCGATCGCCAAGCTCGATGGCGACCGCGAGCGGCTGGAGGCGCGGCTGACGACGCTGGCCCGCGAGAACAAGCGGTTGAAGGCGGATCTCGGCGCGCTGGCTGTGTCCAGCCCCATGAATGGCAGCGCCGCACTGCGCGAGCAGATGAATGAACTGGCGGCGGAGGTCGTTCACCTGACGGCCAAGCTCGAAGGGCCCGACTCGCCGATCGCCAAGGCATTGGCGGCACCGTCGGATGCCAGATCCGGCAACCGCAGTCTTGCTGACCGTGTGCGGGCGCTGCAGAAGGCGGATTCGCCGACCTGAAAGTGGGGACGCCACCAACCGCTTGCGCCTATGGCAGGGTATCACCATGTCTAACGGCATGATCCTCTATGCCGCTCTCGCGATTACCCTGCTGGCTGCCTGGCATTTTCATCCGGTGCTCGTTGCACTGTTCGACGCTGCAACGTCGCTGGTCAGTGCGACGGAAATCGCTCGCGATGCGCGATCGAAGGCCACCGGCGCTCCAGTGCCGCTGGCCGACGATATGGAGACCTTCAGGATGGATGTCTCGCCGAGCGAGACCGGGACGACGCGCGTTGTCGGTGACGGGTTCGTGCGATCAGCAGCGCGAAAAATGATGCAGCGCGATGGCTGAGGCGGCGGCGACGTTCAGGCTGTCGAAGCCTTGCGCCATGCCGATCCGCACCGTTTTCAGGCGGGCGAGCAGGCTTTCGGGCAAGCCTTCGCCTTCCGTGCCGAGATAGAGCGCCAGCCTGTCCGTCCTCTTTGCGTCGCGAATGTCGGCCTCGCCACGCGGCGACAGCGCGACCTGGCTGAAACCCAGCCGGTCGAGCATGGCGATGAAGCTGGTTGTATCGTCAAAGGAGGCGAAGGGCACCTTCAGCGCCGCGCCGACCGAGACGCGGATTGCCTTGCGGTATAGCGGATCGCAACAGGTCGCATCGAGCAGCACGGCACTGGCGCCAAAGGCGGCGGCGTTGCGGAAGATCGACCCCATATTGTCGTGATTGGCGATGCCGACAAGAATGACGACCAGCGCATTGGCAGGCAAGGTTTCCAGCAAGGCCTCGGCCGGCTGCAAGGCGCCCCTGCTGCCGATCGCCAAGATGCCTCGGTGCATGTGAAATCCGGCGATCCGGTCGATGATCTCGCCGCTGGCGACATAGACCGGAAGGTCCGCCGGCGCCTTGCGCAAGGTCTCGTCGAGGCCGGCCAGCCGGTTTTCGAGAACCAGTATCGATTCGGCGGCAAATCGACCGGCCGACAGCAGGATTTCGAGCACGACCTTGCCTTCGGCAACGAAACGGCCGTGCCGGCCAACGAGGTCGCGCTCGCGTATGTCGAGATAGGCGGCGACACGCGGGTCTTGCGGATCATCGATGTGGATCAGGTCCATGCATTGCCTCAGCCTGCTCACATCGCCCGAAAGATGGATTTTCGGAGAGCGATGCGCGGATACGACATGGAGAGCGGCGTACATCCGGATGGACGCACGCCGCTCGAAAGTCGTCAGCGAGATAAGGAACGATCGGACCTGCCGGTCAAGTCCCGGCGCGGCGCAGGCGATGGGCCATCCGCGACAAGTCGCCATCGCCGAAGATGCCGTCCAGCATGCGAAGCAGCTCACGCGCGGCTTCGGATTTGCAGGCATAGTAGATCATCTGCCGGTCACGGCGGGTCTCGACAAGGTCGAGCGCCCGAAGCTTGGCCAGATGCTGCGACAGAGCGGATTGGCTCAACTGGACCTTGTCGGCGATGGCACCAACCGACATTTCCCCGTCCATCAGGTAGCTCATGATTAACAGCCGTTTCTCGTTGCCCATAAGCGTGAGGAACGTGGCTGCTGATTCGGCGTTGGCGAGTAGCTTGCTCGAGATCATCGATGCCCCATGTTTTTGAGCTCATCCTGACGCTATGGGGGCAATAGCGTCAGATTCCATAAATTCACGTGTGGATGCACGCTGCTGAATCAGCGTCATGTGCAAGGGTAGAACATTTCCTCCAAATCTCAAGACTTGCTTTTGATTCAAGGCGATTAACTATCGATCTTGTGAATAGCCGGCTGCGCGTCCGGCCTTGGCCATATCGACCAGGACCGGCCGCAACTCGCGGGCCGTCTTCAGGGGTTCGGGGAAGAAAACCCGGCATATGGCGTCGCCCGAGGCCAGATCCATGCCGTCGGCGTCGAAGCCGGTGGCAATCCAGCCATCGCCCTCGGCTTTGGCATAATGGCGGGCATAGACGGCGATCGCGTCGAGGTGGTCGGCATTCATGTGGTCGAGAGCCGATTGTTCGCCGGCAGCCAGCTCGTCAACGACCGGCCCGGTGGTGACCAGGTCGCCATGATCGAGCAGATAGGCCTTGCCGAAGCCGCCATTGAGACTGGCGCGCTCGGGCTCGAGCCGGAAGATCGAGAAATCACCAAGCCCGGCATAGAGCCGCGCCTTGGGATTGCGGTTGAGATAGCGCCGCTCCGCGCGGGCATGCTCGTCCGATCCGCACTCGAGCCGTCGTGCCCGGCAGACCAAGGTGACACGCGGATGCGCCAGCGGATCGCCTTTGCCCGGTTCGCCGACAAGCAGCGAGCAGCGCGGGTCGGCGAGGATGGCACCGGTATGCGCGGACAGCATCGACACCAGGATCAGCGGCGCGCCGTCAACGTCGGTGGCAACGCCCACCCTGCTCGCCAATGGCGATCCGGTCGCGGGCTCGATGACAGCCAGCGCGCCGAAACGGGCGCCGCGGATCAGCGTCCTTGCCAGCCGGATCGCTTCGGCGTCGGTCTCGCGTATGACGTCCTTGTTGCGATCAACCAAAGTGTTCACCATCATAAGTTGATATTCCTTCTCCACTTATCAGCCGATCACGCCCGATTTGACAAGGGCCTCAACCTCGATTTGCGCAAAACCAAAGCGCCTCAGCACCATCACAGGCTGGAGGTCGTGTTCGGCCGGCTTGCTGGCAAGCGTCGACGGCGTTTGCGAGAAGCGCGGCGCCGGGGCAGGGCGATCGAGCCTGCCTGCTTTTACAAAGGCGCCGCGGGCACGATTGTGCGGATGGTTTTTGGCTTCCTGCAGCGACAGCACCGGCGCGACGCAGGTGTCGGTTTCCGCAAACAGGGCGGCCCAGTCGTCGCGTGTCTTCTGCTTCATCCGCCGGGCAATGGCGCCGCGCATGTCCGGCCACAGCGCCTTGTCGAACTGGTCGCGCACGAAACGCTCGTCGATCGGGAGCAGCCTGGCGAATTCGGCGAAGAAGCGCGGTTCGAGGCAGCCGACGGCGACATGCCGCCCATCAGCCGTCTCGTAAGTGTCGTAGAAGGGCGCGCCGGAATCGAGCAGGTTTACGCCGCGTGCATCCCGCCAAAGGCCGGCCGCCACAAGGGCATGGACTGGCGCCGCCAGCATCGAGGCGCCCTCGACCATGGCGGCGTCGATCACTTGGCCCTTGCCGGAACGCGAGCGCTGGAACAGCGCGGCGAGTGCGCCGGCAATCAGCATCATGGCACCGCCGCCATAGTCGGCGACGAGGTTGAGCGGCGGCACCGGTTTGCCGCCCTCGTTGCCGATGGCGTGCAGCACGCCGCAATAGGCAAGATAGGTGATGTCGTGGCCGGCGCGGCCGGCGAGCGGTCCGTCCTGGCCGAAGCCGGTCATGCGGCCGTAGATCAGCGTCGGGTTGCGCTCCAGCATCGCGTCCGGTCCGAGGCCAAGCCGCTCCATGACGCCAGGACGAAACCCTTCGACCAGCATGTCGGCCTTTTCGGCAAGGCTGAGCAGCAGTTCGGCGCCTTCCGGGCGCTTCAGGTCGATGCGCAGGATGGAGCGGCCATGACGGTCGAGGTCGTAGTCCTCCGGCAGCGGCAGCAAAGGCTGACCGGAGCCCGCCCGCTCGATGCGCAGCACGTCGGCGCCCATTTCCGACAGCATCAGGCCAGCCAGCGGCACCGGTCCGAGGCCGGCCATCTCGATCACGAGCAGACCGCTGAGCGGGCCGCTCCTTGCCGGGATGGTGGCGCTCATGGCCGGCTATTTCGGCGCCATGCGGATGGCGCCGTCGAGACGGATGGTCTCGCCGTTCAGCATCTGGTTCTCGACGATGTGGAGCGCAAGTGCCGCATATTCGGAAGGCTCACCCAGCCGGGACGGAAAGGGCACCGCCGCACCCAGCGAATCCTGCACGTCCTGCGGCATGCCGGCCACCATCGGCGTCCTGAAGATGCCCGGTGCAATCGTGCAGACGCGGATGCCGGAACGCGCGAGGTCGCGGGCCACCGGCAGCGTCATGCCGACGACGCCGCCCTTGGATGCTGAATAGGCGGCCTGGCCGATCTGGCCGTCATAGGCCGCGACGGAAGCTGTGTTGACGATGACACCACGCTCGCCGCCTGCAAGCGGCTCGAGCTTCGCTGCCCGGTCGGCGAACAGGCGGATCATGTTGAAGGTGCCGATCAGGTTGATCTCGATCACCTTGCGGTATTGCTCGAGCGGATGCGGACCATCTTTGCCGATCGTCTTCACGGCGATGGCGATGCCGGCGCAATTGACCAGGATGCGCGGTTCACCGAGCCGCTCCGCCACTTCGGCGAAGGCAGCCACACCGCTGTCGCTGCTGCTGACGTCGCACTGGACGGCAATGCCGCCAATATCGGCCGCCACCGTCCTGGCACGGTCGATGCCGACATCGAGGATGGCGACGCGCGCGCCTTTGGCGGCAAGCGCTCGGGCTGTCGCCTCGCCGAGGCCGGAGCCGCCGCCGGTGACGATCGCAATCTGGCCATTGGGGTTCATGCCGGCGTCCTCCACACATTTCGGATGATGCTACGAAGCTCGCAGCGCAGGCGCAACCGGCAGGATAGCCTCAAGCCATGACCGGGACGGGATCGGAAACCCGCGCCACGTCCGCATGGTAGACCTCGCCCGACAGCCGGGCCACGGCGCCCGGCACGATCTCGTGCGACAGAAGCCGGTCGAGGTCGACCGGGCGCGGCATGGAGATCTGCCCGCGCGGGATCCTCTTGAAGCCGAGCGGGCCGTAATAGGGCTCGTCGCCGACCAGTATCACCGCCGGCACGCCGGCCTTGGTGGCGGCCTCCAGTGTGATTGCCACCAGCCGGCGGCCGATGCCGAGATTCTTGAAGGCAGGCCGCACCGCGAGCGGCCCGAGCATCAGCGCGCGGCCGGCGCCGGCCGCGATGCGCGTCATCCGCACCGAGGCGACGACAATATCGCCGTCGACGGCGACGAAGGACAAAGCGCGCTCATGCCCTCCGGCTTCGCGGATCTTGTAGGCGGCGAGCACGAAACGGCCCGGCCCGAAGGCCTCTTCGTTGATGGCTTCGATTTCGGGATCATGCGCCGGGGTTTCCGGCAGGTATTTCACGTCGGCAAGGCTCATGGTCTTTGCGTTCCGGTAGAGGAGGAAAAGGTTTGCTGCAAACGGCAGCATTCGCCAGTCAGCGCTTCATCAAGCGCGGGCGCCCTTTCGTCGTCGGTCAAACCGGATCATGGCAAAGTCGAACATGCGGATTGTCCGCTAGCATCAAATTCCGGCCGCTGCAATCGGCCGTTTTCGTCCGCCGTTGCGGCCGAGTGACGGTCTGTTCAGCACATGACGACTTCGGCACGGCAACCTTGCGCCTACATTGACCAGAAGACGCAAGGAGATTTGCATGGGATTGCTGATCGAAGGCAGGTGGCAGGATCGCTGGTACGATACGGCGGACAGCGGCGGCAGGTTCGTGAGGGCGCAGGCGCAATGGCGCGACTGGATCACCGTTGACGGGGCGCCGGGAGAGGGCCGAAAGCGCCGCTTCAAGGCCGAGCCCGGGCGTTACCACCTCTATGTCTCGCTTGCCTGCCCCTGGGCGCACCGGACGCTGATCCTGCGCGTGCTGAAGAGGCTGGAAGGCATCATCTCCGTCTCGGTCGTGCATCATTTCATGGGTGCGGACGGCTGGACGTTCCTGGCCGAGGACGGCGCCACCGGCGATACGCTTTACGGCCTCGATTTCCTGCACCAGATCTATGCCAAGGCCGACCCCGCCTATTCGGGCCGGGTGACGGTGCCGGTGCTGTGGGACAAAAAGGAACAGACGATCGTCTCCAACGAGTCTTCCGAGATCATCCGGATGCTCAATTCAGCGTTCGACGAATGGAGCGATACGAGCCTCGACTACTATCCCGAGGAGTTGCGTGGCGAGATCGACCGCGTCAACGCGCTGGTCTATCCCGCCATCAACAACGGCGTCTATCGGGCCGGCTTCGCCACCACGCAACGCGCCTATGAAGAGGCGTTCGGCGAATTGTTCGCCGCACTGGGTACGCTGGAGGAAAGGCTGTCAAAACAGCGCTATCTCGTCGGCGATCGCATCACCGGGGCCGACTGGCGGCTGTTCACCACGCTGGTGCGCTTCGACCCGGTCTATGTCGGCCATTTCAAATGCAATCTGCGCCGCATCGCCGACTATCCGAACCTGTCGAACTATCTGCGCGATCTCTACCAGGTGCCCGGCGTCGCTGGCACGGTCAACCTGCACCACATCAAGGCGCATTACTACGCCAGCCACCGGACGATCAATCCGACCGGGATCGTGCCGGTCGGCCCGGAACTCGACTATGCCGCGCCGCATGACCGGGCGCGGTTCGGAAAAGCCGCATGATCTACCAGTAGGGCGAGGGCTTTTCGCCGTGAAAAACCTCGGCGATCCGGCGCAGCGTCGCCGGGGTGGTTGCTTCCGGCAAGCGGTCGAGTGGGAAGAAGGCGGCTTCGGCGATCTCGTGGTCCGGCAGCTTCGGCGCCGTCTGGCTGAAGGCTTCGATCAGATAGAGGCCAACATGGTCGCGGTTGCTGGAGCGGCGGTTGAAATGCATCGACTTCAGCACCGGCGGCGCGGTCAGAGCGACGTTGCCCTCCTCGGCAAGCTCGCGCGCCAACGCCTCGACCAGCGTCTCGCCTGTTTCGACGCCGCCACCCGGTAGCTGCCAGCCCGGAACATAGGTGTGGCGGATCAGAAAGACGCTGTTGGAGCCGCGGTCGTGAATGAGGCCGCGCACGCCGAGCGTCATCGGCCGCCGCAGCAAGAAATAGAAGTGGAACAGCCTCGACCTCAGGCCCGGCCAGCCGGTCTGGCGCAAGGCCAGTTCCGGGTCTGACGTTGCTGTCATCCGTGAAACCATGAGTGGAAAGCAGGGGCCGCGTCGCTTATGAATGAAGGATGTTCAGGCTCGCGCATATTTCCGATATCCATCTGGGACCGCTCCCCGGTGTAACCTATCGCGAACTCGCCTCCAAGCGCGTGGTCGGCTACGTCAACTGGCAACGCAACCGCCGCCGCCACATGCACGACGCCGTCATCGACACACTGCTTGCCGATATGAAGGCCAGCGCTCCCGATCACCTCGCGGTGACAGGCGATCTGGTCAATCTAGCGCTCGACGGCGAGATCGAGATGGCCAGGCACTGGCTGGAGACGCTGGGTTCGCCGCATGACGTGTCGGTCGTTCCGGGAAATCACGATGCCTATGTGCCGGGCGCCTTCGACAAGTCCTGCCGTTCCTGGGCGGCCTGGATGACCGGCGACGACGTCAACACACCGGTCGACCGCCATTCCTTTCCCTATTTGCGGGTACGCGACAACATCGCGCTGATCGGCGTTTCGACGGCGCGCGCCACCGCCCCATTCATGGCCAACGGCTTCTTCAGGGAGGGCCAGGCGCAAAGGCTCGGCCGAATGCTCGATGCGACGGCCGAGCGTAGCCTGTTCCGAGTTATCATGATCCACCATCCGCCGGTGCGCGGTGCCGTTTCGCAGTACAAGCGGCTGTTCGGCATCGCGCTCTTCCAGAAGATCGTTCGCCGGCATGGAGCCGAACTTATCCTGCACGGCCATTCGCACAATCCGAGCCTGTTCTTCATCGGTGGCCGTGGTGCCAAGATCCCGGCCGTCGGTGTCGCAGCCGCCGGACAAGGGCTTGGCGGCAGGCACCCGGCCGCGCAGTACAATCTGATCGATATCGACGGCGACAAGGGCAACTGGCGGATCCGCTTGACGCGACGCGGCCTGACCGGGCCAGCGCTTCCGCCTTCGGAGTTGCAGGTGCTCGAACTTGGCGCCGATGCCGAGGCATCGCGCCAACTGGTCAGAAGCTGATCTTCATCGCCACGAGGCGGTCCCAGAACAGCACGATCGACACAGCCAGCCCAACCAGCGCGCCGGCAAAGATCAGACCGAGGCCGGACAGGATGGCCGACCCGGCCTTGCCACGCTGAGAAACCTGCAATGGCGGCTCGGCTTCGGCCACCGTGGTGCGCTGCATGCCGGACACAGCGTGCTCGACCCCGCCTTCCATCATCCTTTGACGTTCGACGACACGCTCGGCCACATAGCGCGTCACCTGGTCGGCGACGATTTTCATGTCGGTCGATTCGGCGAGAACCACGCGGCCGATGCGGGTATCCCTGAGGAACCGGTAGGTGCGGCGATCCCGCCCCATGGCGACATGGCTGACGGCATCGATCCACAGGCGCGGCTGCAGGCCGGACGATACGGCGAAGTCGAAATTGTCCATATCGGCGGGCACATCGGCAAAGACGGGCGCAAGTTCGGCGGCAAGCAATTCGAGCCGCATGCGGTGCGCTTCGCGCAAGTCGACGACCACGTCGTCGCGGTCGGCAAAGGCGTTCTTCACATCGCGAATGGCGTCGGACAGGTTTCGCGACGGATCGATCGGGGTGATTTTCTCGCCTGTGTCCTTCATCGGCGTGGCCTCGCGGTTGGTTAACAGCGAGTTAACATAGTCGTCGGCAAAATGCACCCGCGAGATGATGGCTGCGGATCAGCTCGCCGCTGCGTCAAGACTCGGCTGAAAACGCCTGCTGCGGCGGTTCATGTTGCGGCGCACCGCCGTGGCGACAAGGTCAGGCGCTTCCTCGGCCAGCATGTGGCCGGCCTCCAGAACATGGTGCAGATGAAAATTCACAGGCATGTCGTCGGCCTGGCAAACCGGCAGCACGGCGTCGTCCGTTCCCCAGACCGCCATCACCGGCATTTTCAGCGTTTCGAGCTGTTCGCGCGGGATGGCACCCTGCCGGTCATCCCTGGTCATGGACGCGGCGATCTCGACAAGCTTTTGCAACTGACCCGGGCGTCTACGCATCTCGTCAAGCACGCCCACGATATGTTCCGGAGGCTGGCTCAGTGGCCCGGACATGGTGGCGAGACAGGTACGGATCTCATTTTTGCCGGTGGCGGCCGCATAGCGCCGCAGCAAGGGGCCATTGATTTCCGGGCCAAAGCCACCCGGCGCCAAAAGTGTCAGCGAGGCAACCCTTTCGGGGTCGGCCAATGCCATCAGCACAGCCACCGCGCCGCCCATCGAATGGCCGACCAGGTGCACCCTTTTCATGCCGCGCGCGGCAACGTCCGCCAGCGCTGCCCGAGCTGCCGTCCTGGCCGAACCGCCGCCAGGGAAATCGAGAGAAAGCCCATGCCCGGGAAGATCGTAGGCCAGCGTCCGCATGTCGGGCGCAAGCATCGACGTCACGTCGTGCCAGACCTCATGGCAGCCACCGAAGCCGTGCAGGAAGACGACAGTCTTCGGACCGGTACCGCGTTCAGCAGCGTGGAGGGATGAACTCATGAAAACTGATGATTATTGCAAGACCGGACGGATAGCGAATTCCAGACTGTGGCTGGATTGCTCCCAGTCCAGGTCGATGGCCAGTAAAATTTTCGCGATCCGGGGCGTGCTTAGGCACGGATCAACTGGCGTTGCCGAGGCCCGCCGCGCGCAGCGCCCCGACCAGCCGGTCAGTCAGGTCGGCAGGGTATTTCCTGTCGACGAAGGTTGAGCGCGGATTGGCGGCGAACTTCGGAAACTTGGCGATCAGTTCGTTGGTCAACTGGGTCGCCAGTTGATCGCGGGCGGCCAGCTTGGCGCCGATAAGGCGCGCCGCCAGGTAGTGCGATTTGGTCGCTGTCGTCCGCAACGACTCGCTGGCGATGGCGGCCCTCTTCGTGTCGCCCAGCATGAATGCACCGACAAAAAGCCCGTAGTCCCACCAGGTCGGGTGGCCGCTGAAGGTTTCGACGGCGTGGGCCAGGATCGGGGTTCCTTCGCTGTATTTGCCGGCGAAAATCAGTCCATAGCCGTAAGCGGCCGCCATGCCGAGGTCATAAGGATTGAGCTCATGGGCCTTGCGCATCCAGCGGATCGATTCGTCCGTATTGCCGAGGCGCGAATTGAGATAGCCATAGGCGCGATGCGCGTAGGGGCTGGTCGGCCCCATCTGAACAGCGCGATGGGCAAACGACATCGCTTGTTCGATCGTCGCGTCGGGCGGATAGGAATAGTGATCGGTGACAGCCTCGAGATGCAGGGAGGCGAGTTCCGAATAGACGAGCGACGATTTCGCGCCCTGGCTGGCCAGGGTTTCCAGGCAGCGATAGGCAGCTTCGTGTGTCTTGGCGCTCTGGTCGAGATAGTAGCTGTCGTTGAGCACCAGACAGCCGGTCAGGCCGGTCTCGATGCCGCTCTGCTCGATGTAGGTGTAGATCGGCCCGTAGGCGGGAATGGTCGAGGTCAGTATGTTGGCGATACTGTCTTCGATCGCGCCCGGCGCGCTGTCGACGGCCGACAGGTTGCGTGACAACAGCACCCGGCCGGTCGCGACATTCTGCAGTTCGAGCGTCACGTCACCCGCCGCGGGTCCCGGCAGGATATCGAATACGAAGCTGGTGGCGTCGGCGGCCGGATCGCGGGTGCCGTCGGCGTCACGTCCGATGAAGTCTATGGTGTCGAAACCGGCGAGGCCGGCGCGCAGCGAAGCAGCCACACGGGCTGCTTCCGGGCCATTGGCCTTCACGGCGATGTAGACCAGCGGCAAGGTTTCCACCGGCGGCGACGCGACGCTGCTCGTCGCCACCGCGGTCTCTATGGCCGAGGCGGAACCGCTGCTGCCGAGCAGGACATCGCTGCCCTGGCGAAGGATCAGCACCCCAAGCATGGCGATAACCACGGCAATCGCGCCCCAGAATAACTGCAGGTGGCGGGTAAGCGACCGTCCAGGTTCGGGCGCAGCAGGAGGCGGTATCAACGCCGCGGCAGGGGCAATGTCGAGGTCGGGTAGTTCCGTCGGGGCGATCGTCGGCGCGGTGCCTTCCGCCGGTTCCAACTCGGCCGGCAGGCGAATTGCATTCAGTTCATAGGAAGGAACGTAGCCGCCACGCGGAATGGCGATGCGCACCGGTTCGGCAACGCCTTCATTGGCGAAGTAGTTTTGCAGAAGCTCGCGCAGCCTGCCAGCCTGGACCCGAACCACGGCATCGGTAGACGGGTCGAAATCGCCGTCCTTGCCGAAGACGTCCATGGCGATGGAGAAGCCCTTGAGCCGGTCAGCTTCGCCAGCCTGCTCGCGTTCGACCAGATAGCGCAGCAGTTTTCGCGCACGCTCGGACCGTCCGAACGTTTCGCTGGCTAGCAGTCGCTCCAATGTCTCGCGCACTGCGGGGGCGGCAGGCGTGGCATGCTGCAAGTGTCGATCCTCTCGAAGTCGGCACAGGTTGAGGCGCGATCATATAGCGCTGGCACTGCCGCACAAGCATGGTTGTATTATGCTATCGCGTAAGCCACCGGATAATTGCCCATGGTTAACGCGTGAGCCGGCTCACAGGCAGGCCCTGGAGCGCCGCGGACGCGGCGCGCCAGGGGTATGGAAGATCAGCCGGCCTTGCGGCCGACGATGCGGTTGGCGGCCGAAACCACCGCTTCCAGCGAGGCGGCGACGATGTTGGTGTTGATGCCGGCGCCGAACAGCTTGCCGCCGGGATATTCCATCTCGACATAGGAAATCGCCGAGGCGTTCGAGCCACGCTGCATCGAATGCTCGGAATAGTCGAGCACCGACATCTCCACGCCGACATGGCGCGACAGCGCATCGACGAAACCGTCGATCGGACCGGTGCCCGAACCGGTGATGGTCATTTCCTTGCCGTTGTCGAGGATGACGGCCTCGACCACGCGGCGGCCTTTGGTCTCGGTGTCCGGGTAGGTATGGTGGTCGAGGAACTTCAGCCGCGCTGCCGGCTGGTCGACATAGGTTTCGAGGAACTCCTCGTGGATACGCCTGGCGGCCACTTCTTTGCCTTCGGCGTCGGTAATCGCCTGGATGTGCTGACTGAACTCGATCTGCAGATTGCGTGGCAAATTGAGGCCGTAGTCGGCCTGCAGCACATAGGCGATGCCACCCTTGCCGGACTGCGAGTTGATGCGGATGATCGCCTCGTAGTTGCGGCCGACATCGGCCGGGTCGATCGGCAGATAGGGCACTTCCCAGTGCGGCGTGTTGGCCTTGCGCAGTGCCTTCATGCCCTTGTTGATAGCGTCCTGGTGCGAACCGGAAAAGGCCGTGTAGACGAGCTCGCCGACGTAAGGGTGGCGTTCCGGGATCTTCAACTGGTTCGAATACTCGTAGACGTTCTTCATCCGGTTGATGTCGGAGCAGTCGAGCTCGGGATCGACGCCTTGCGTGTACATGTTGAGCGCCAGCGTGACGATGTCGACATTGCCGGTGCGCTCGCCATTGCCGAATAGCGTGCCTTCGACACGGTCGGCCCCGGCCATCAGGCCGAGTTCGGTGGTGGCGATGCCGGTGCCGCGGTCATTGTGCGGATGCAGCGAAATCAGCAGGTTCTCGCGGTTGTCGAGGCTGCGGCACATCCATTCGATGCGGTCGGCATAGATGTTGGGCGTCGACATCTCGACCGTCGACGGCAGGTTGATGATCAGCTTGTTGTCAGCCGTGGGTTTCACGATCTCGGTGACCGCGTTGCAGATCTCCAGCGCCACTTCGAGTTCGGTGCCGGTGAAGCTTTCCGGCGAATATTCGAAGCGAAAACCGCCGCCGGCCTTGGCCGCCATGTCGGTAATCATCTTGGCCGCATCGGTGGCGATGCGCTTGATGCCGGCGACATCCTTCTCGAAGACGACGCGGCGCTGCAGTTCGCTGGTCGAATTGTAGAAATGCACGATCGGGTTGGTGGCGCCCTTCAGCGCCTCGAAGGTGCGGGTGATGAGTTCGGGACGGCACTGCACCAGCACCTGCAGCGAGACATCGGCGGGCACATTGCCCTCCTCGATGCACCAGCGGGCGAAGTCAAAATCGGTCTGCGAGGCCGACGGGAAACCGATCTCGATCTCCTTGAAGCCCATGTCGAGCAACAGCGCGAACATGCGCGCCTTGCGCTCGTGGCCCATCGGGTCGATCAGCGCCTGGTTGCCGTCGCGCAGGTCGACCGAGCACCAGATCGGCGCCTTGTCGATAACCTTCGAAGGCCAGGTGCGGTCGGTGAGGCCGACGGTCGGATAGGGTTGATACTTGCGAGGGGCGTCCGGCATGCCCTGGGCTGACTTTGTCATGCCCCTTGCTGCGTTGCCGTCATTCGGACGGATGTCTTCTCGTGCGTTCATCGTCGTGTCTCCCGGCGGCTCGCCGACCCCGCCTTCAGGCGGATTGGTGCCGAGCGGCGCCTTTGCCAATGTTTCGTTCGCTTGATGTGACTTGCCAGTTTGGCCAAGGAGCGTGCGCGCAAGCGGCGGTTCGACCGCCGGGCGCTCCTTCAGCGAACCCGGCGATCGCCGATAAGGCCGAGAAGAAGCAGCGTCGAAGCAAGCGCGCGCACGGTCTCGCCGGCAAAGCCGGTCGGACGGGAAGCGACGGAAGAGGCGCGCGTGTTCATGGCGGTTCTCATACAGGAGCAGGCTGTGGGAGGCAAGTGGGGCCGCCTCCCGGCAAGACACGCAAGCTCTTCCCCATATGGGGCAAATACGCCAAACTCGTCATGTTTCTGTGCGTGTCGTTGACCCAAAACCGCTTCGCACTTTTGGGCGACATGCATTGGACGAGGCCATTTTGCCGGGAGGTCGTCCATGAATTTCGTTTTCTTCTCGCCGCATTTTCCGGCCAACGGCGCCGATTTCTGCGACCGGCTGAAGAAGGCCGGCGCCACGGTGCTCGGCATCGGCGATGCGCCCTATGAGGCGCTGAACGGTAAACTGCAGACAGCGCTGTCGGAATATTACCGCGTCGCCGACATGGAGGACTATGAACCGGTGTTCCGGGCGATGGGCCATTTCATCCACAAATGGGGCCGTATCGACCGCTTCGAGTCGCTCAACGAGCACTGGCTGGAACTCGAGGCCAACATCCGCACCGACTTCAACATCTTCGGTACCAAGCTCGATTTCGTGAAGAATTTGAAGCGCAAGAGCCGCATGCGCGCCTTCTTTCGCAAGAGCGGCGTCGAGACCATTCCGCAGCGCAAATGCTCCGATCGCGCCGGCGCCATGACCTTCATCCGCCGCGTCGGCTATCCGGTGGTGGTGAAGCCGGATTCCGGCTCCGGCGCTTCGAATACCTTCAAGATCTCCAATGCGAAGGAGCTCGACCAGTTCTTCAGGGACAAGCCCGAGGGTGTGACCTTCGTCATGGAGCAGTTCATCGAAGGGCTGGTGGTCACCTTCGACGGGCTGGTCAACCGCGACGGCGAGGTGGTGCTGGCGGCCAGCCACCGCTACGACCAGAGCGTCATGGAGGTGGTCAACAGGGACCGCCATATGAGCTACACCTGCTTTCCCGAAATCAGCCCGGCGGTGGAGGAGGCGGGCCGGAAGATCCTTGGGGCGTTCGACGTGCGCGAGCGCTTCTTCCACATCGAGCTGTTCGAGACCAAGGACAGCCGCGTCATCGCGCTCGAGGTCAACATGCGTCCGCCGGGCGCCTGGATGACCGATGCGATCAACTACACGTTCGACATCGACGTCTATGCGGCGTGGGCCGAGATGGTGGTCAAGGACGCCGCCGGCGGGCCTTATCAAGGCAAGTATTTCACCGCCTATGCCAGTCGCAAACGCCACCTCGCCTATTTGCACAGCCATGCGGACGTGCTAGCCGCGCACGGTGACAAGATCGTCCATCACCAGGCAATAGAAGAGGTATTCAGCCGCGCCATGGGACACTACGCGTATCAGATGCGGTCTAAGGATGCCAAAGCGCTGCGCCAGGCGGTCGACTACATTCACGCGGAAAAGGCGTGAGGCAATGGACGTCTCCTACCACAAGGGATTTGCCCGCAACCTCGGCCGCGACATGGAATACAAGCGCTACGGCCATGCCGGCCGGCCGGTGCTGGTGTTCCCGACCTCGCAGGGGCGGTTCTACCAGTTCGAGGATTCTGGCGGCGTCGGGGCACTCTCGGAATTCATCGATACCGGCCGCATCCAGCTGTTCACGCTCGACGGCATCGATTCGGAATCCTTCTTCGACAAGCATGCCGACCCGGCCGACCGTATCGCCCGCCACGAAGCCTATTTCCGCTATGTGCGCGAAGAGGCGCTGCCGGAATTGCTGACAACCGCGGCAAAAGCCAATGGCGGGCGCGAGCTGAAGCCGCTGTTTTCAGGCTGTTCGATGGGCGGCTACCACGCGTCGAATTTCGTCTTCCGCTTTCCGGAACTGACCAGCGGCGTGATTGCGCTGTCGGGCGTCTACTCGACCCGCGATTTCTTCGGCGGCGCGCTCGACGGCAATATCTTCTTCAACTCGCCGCTCGACTATCTGCCTGGGATCGTCGATCAGAAACTGCTTGGCCGGCTGAAGGCGCTCAGGCTGATCTTCTGTTGCGGGCAGGGCGCCTGGGAAGAGCGGATGCTGGTCGAAACGCGAGCGCTGGAGCAGGTGCTGCGCGACAAGTCGATTCCTGCCTGGGTCGATTATTGGGGCGGCGACGTCAGCCATGACTGGCCGTGGTGGCACAAACAGCTGGTCTATTTCTTCGGCCGCTGGCTGGATGACGACTTGATGCATCGCCTGGACTGATGGTTGCCAGTTTCCGGTTACAATGATCGATTTTCCAGCCTGGGTGATCGCCTAAAGCGCCTCGCATTCAAACGGATTCATGCGACGCGCTTTGGTTCTTGTTTTTATGCATGTCGCGGTCGCAAACCGCTGCGCACTTTTGCGCGACATGCATTAGGAACCGCGTTGCATTCTTGAGGTTCGATCGCTCAAGAAAATATGACTTCTTTTATCATGTTTCTGTGGAAAAGGCGCCGCCGCTGTGGCATGCCGATGATGGCGGCGCCTTGGGCGGCGTCGCTTCAACCGGTATTCGAAAGGCTGCAGCCATGGAGCAACTGAGCGCGCAAACCCGGATCGTGGATGGTGCCATCCGCTCCGTCATGGACAGGCTGCGCGCCGAGCACGGCGAAACCGAGATCGACACCGGCATTGCCGACCAGTGGGAATTCCGCATGCATTACGGCTCGTTGAACGCCACGCTCGACGACGGCAGCGTGCTGATCCGGGTTGCGGCGGAGGACGAAACCTGCCTGTCCTATATGAAGATGACGGTCGCCGGTCATGTCGCCGAACATCTCGGCACGACGAAGGGCATAAGTTGGCAGGGCGACGGCAGCGACGCCGGCACGCCGGTCTTCTTTCGCGAGATCAAGGTTGTGTCGGCGACACGGATTTCCCCGCATATGCGGCGCGTCCGTTTCTCGGGCCATGATCTCGGCCGATTTGCGCATGGCGGTCTGCATGTGCGGCTGCTGCTGCCGCTGCGCGGCCGGCAGCCGGTCTGGCCGTCGATGGGTGCCGATGGCCTGCTGGTGTGGCCTTCGGGCGAGGATGCGCTGGTCGTGCGGGTCTACACGATCCGGGCACTGGACGCCGCCGGCGGCTGGCTCGATGTCGACTTCGTGCTGCATCCCGGCCAAGACACGCCTGCCGCCGCCTTCGCCGAGAACGCGCAAGCCGGCGATATTATCGGCATGATCGGACCTGGCGGAGGCGGGGCGCCCGATGCGGAGACGCTGCTTCTGGTCGGCGACGATACGGCACTTCCCGCCATTGGCAGGATCCTCGAGGAGCTTGCGCCATCAGCCCACGCCGAGGTGCTTATCGAAGTCGATGGCCCGGAGGACCGGATGCCGCTGGCCGACGGCCAGAACATTGCCGTCACCTGGCTCTACCGGCAAGGCGTTGAACCCGGCACCGCCGCTCTGTTGCCGGCGGCGCTGAGGGCACGTGATCAAGCTGCGCTCTCTGACGAGCTCTATGTCTGGGCGGCGTGCGAATTCGCCGATTTCCGCGAGATCCGCAAGATCGTGCGCAAGGAATGGGGCCTGCCGCGCGGCCGGCACCTGGTCACCGCCTATTGGCGCCGGGGCGCCGAGGGCGATGACGAGCGCGAGGAATAGCACCGCGCCGCCGCTTGGCGGCAGCGCGGATGGCGTCGTCGGTCAGAAGCGGTAACGCAGGCTGGCGAACAGCGAACGGCCTTCGTCGCGGTAGCAATAGCCGGCCGAGCAGATGGTCTTCTGGGTGTCGAACAGGTTCTTGGCGTTGACCTGCAGCTTCACGCCTTCAAGCTTCGGATTGCGGTAGCCGAAATCGTAGGAGAGCGAGGCGTCGACGAAAGCGCGCGCCTCGTTCTTGAAGGTGTTTGTGTCGTCGCCATAGCTCGAGCCGGTGACGCGCACGCCCGTGCCCAGCCCAAGCCCTTCCAGCGTGCCGTTCTCGAACTGGTAGTGGCCCCAGAGCGACAGGATGTGGTTCGGCGTCGCCGACAGTTCCTTGCCGGCGGTGAACTGGGCGCCGCGTTCGATCTTGACTCGCAGATAGGTGTAGGAGGCTATGAAGCTGAGCCGTTGTCCAAAGAGGCATTGGCTTCCAGCTCGATGCCGCGCGAATTGAGGTCGAGCTGGCGCTGCTTGTTGATGCCAGTCGAAGCGTCGAACACGACGCCGTCCTTCTGGTCAATGTCGAAGAGGGCGGCGCTAACGATCGCGTTGTAATCCGGGATCTCGTATTTGACGCCGATCTCTTTCTGCGTCGCGATGGTCGGGCGAGCGACGCGGCCGACGGCGCTGGTGACGTCGTCAAAGACGAAGCCGATGTTGGGCGAGAACGAAGTGGAATAGTTGACATAGGGCGTGATGCCCCATTCGGTCTGGTAGGACAGGCCGAGCCGGCCGGAGAAGGCGCTGTTCTTCTGCTTTGAGGTGCTGAAGTCGGCAGCGGTGGAGGTGGTGTCGACCCAGTCGTAGCGGCCGCTGGTAAACAGGGCGAAATCGTTCCACTCCATCTGGTCGTGCAGGTAGACGCCGAGCTGGTTCATCTCCTGCCCGCCGGAGTGAGGAACCGCGGCCGACTTGATGTCGTCGACCGAGACATAGGAGATCCCGCTGCCGGCATCATAGTCCGACCAGGCGTAGTCGACGCCGCCGGCCGCGGTGTGCCTGACCGGGCCGGTGTCGAACTCGAACTGCGCCATGTTGTCGACGACGAAGTTCTTCATGTTCTCGGTGTAGTGGCCCCAATAGCGCTGAAACGGCTGATCGGCGCCGATCGAATAGTGGCCGCTGTATTCGATGTCGCTGTCTACGGCGTTGTAGCGCAGGTTCTGGCGCACCGTCAGCACATCGTTGAACCGGTGTTCGAACTCGTAGCCGATGCGGCCTTGCGTCTGGTCGAAATCGTTCCAGGCCGGATCGCCCTCATAGACGTTGGACAGCACGCCATAGGCCGAATTGTAGAACGCCGCCGTGCCGCCGGTGACGGAATTCGAGTACTCGCCGAGGATGGTGAGCTTGGTGTCCTCATCCGGCTTGAACGTGACCGCCGGCGCCAGATAGAGCTTGTCGTCGGGATAGCCAGGCAGATCTGTTTCGCTCAGGCGGCCGAGGCTGGTGAAGCGGTACAGGATGCTGCCGTCGGCGTTGACCGGTCCGGAGGCGTCGAGGCCGGCCTGGAAGCGGTTGTGCTCGCCGGCCAGCAATTCGATCTCGTGAAACGGTTCGTCCTTGGGCCGCTTGGTAACGACGTTGACGATGCCGCCCGGACCGCTGATGCCGTAGAGCGAGGATGCCGGGCCTTTCAGGATGGTGACGCCCTCGATGCCGTAGGGCTCGGTCTTGAACCAGGCCGAGGGGCCGTTGTACTGGCGCAGCCCATCACGGAACATGCCGTTGTAGAAGGCCTGGAAGCCGCGCAGGAAGAAGGCGTCGTAACGGGTATCGAAGCCGAAGCTGTTGGGGTTGGCGCTGGCCGTGTAGCCGAGCGATTCGTTCAGCGTGCGCGGCTTCTGGTCCTCGATCTGCTTTTGCGTCACCACCGAAACGGCTTGCGGGATCTTGGCGATCGGCGTGTCGAGCTTGGTGCCGATGCGATCCTCCTTGGCGACGTAGCCGTCCTGGACCAGGATCTCGTCGCTCTCGGCGCTGACTTCGATCTTGCCGAGGACGGTGGCGTCCCCACTCTCCTGTGCGCCGGCCGGCAAGGCGTGGCAGAGCAAGGCGGTACTGGCCAGCAATGATAGTCTCCAGCACCATATTGCCGTCCGCGTCCGCATCAACTCGTCTCCACTGTCTCATGTCTGATTGCGATCCCGCGCTCTCAAATATGAGTGTGTTAGTCAAGTAATTTCTCGTGTTTGCGCGACGACTTGTCCGGACTGTTGCCCGGCAGCAAAAAATCACCCGGTTCTGGTGAAGCCGGACTCAGATCAAGGGGCGGAAAATGCTTATGATTTCACGCTTCTTGCCACCAGGCGCGCGACGCTCGGCCCGATCAAGAGCACGACGAGGAAGCGGGCCGACTGCAGCGCCATGACGAAGGAGATGTCGACGTTTTGCGCCGCGGCGGCGATGATGGCGACGCTGTCCATGCCGCCCGGACTGGTCGCCAGATAGGCGGTCAGCGGATCGATGCCAAGCAGATGGCTGATCATGAAAGCAAGGCCGCCGCAAAAGGCGATCAGCGCGACGATCGAGCCGATGATCTGCGGCAGGGCGCGCGCCGCGTGGCGCAGGATCGGCCGGGTGAAGTTCAGCCCGATCGACCAGCCGATCAAGGTATAGCTGACCGCGAGCAGCCATTGCGGCAGCTGCATCGGCACGCCGAAGCCGAGATGGATGATAGAGCCGAAGATGAAGGTGCCGAGGAAGAACGGCGAAGGCAGCCGGCATAGCCTGCCGAGCAGGCCGCCCACGAGTGCGATGCCGATGGTGGCGGCGAAGGCCTGCGGATCGATCGGCGGAAACCAGACGATGGCCGGGACTTCGATACCTGACGTATCGACCCACATCCTGGCGATCAGCGCCGCCGTCATCGAGACGAAGATGACGCGCAGATACTGCATGAAGGCGACGAGGCGCTGGTCGGCACCAAAGGCGCCTGCCATCAGCACCATGGCAGTAGCGGCCCCCGGTGACGAGCCCCAGACCGCCGTGGTGCCGGGCAGGATGCGCCAGCGGCTGATCAGCCAGCCGAGCAGGCTCGAAGCCGCGACGGTCGCCACCACGACGCCTAGGAATAGCGGCCACTCCTGGTAGAAGACGGGAAAGATATCGGTGGAGATCGAAGCGGCGACGAGGCAGCCGACGACCGCCTGTGCCGAACCGAACAGCGGCTTCGGTATGCGCACCGTCGCGCCGTTGGTGCCGGCGAGGATCGCCGCCAGCATCGGGCCGATCAGCAGCGCCGCAGGCAGTGCGGCAATTTCGAGCGCGCCGGCGAGCAGGAGCGAGAAAACCAGCAGGACCAGCCATTGCCAGCGCCTGTGCAACTGCGCCATGCGCTCGACGGGGGGCTGGTCTGGCGAGGAGTCCATATCCGCGTCTTAGTCCGGACGAGCCAAAATGCGAACCCCTGTCTGCCGGAGAAAATCAGCCGCTGCCTGAGGCGTCAGCCGGGCTCGGCCTTCGGCAACCCGAAGCCGCCGACCGGCTGGGTTTCGACCTGGAATTCGAAGCCGGCGATGAAAGGGCGCGCCTTGGCGATCGCCGCCTGGACTTCGGGCAGTTGCAGCGACGCCTTGTGGCTTGCCTGATCGTTCCACACTTCGGTCACCCAGATTGCGTCAGCGTCGACCGGGTCGATGGCGATGACGTAGCTCAGGCAGCCGGGCAGGGCGCCTGTGGTCTCACGCAGCACGTCCATGACCGCGTCGCGCTGGCCGCGCGCCGCCCGCATCTTGCCGATCAGTCCGTACATTCCCTTGTCTCCCTTCAGGGTTGCGCGAACGGAGTATGCAGGTCTCGGCTCAAGGCATCAACTGGCCGCCATTCACCTCGATCACCTGTCCGGTGATATAGCCGCTCAAAAGGTCGGAGGAGAGGAACAGATAGGCGCTGACGCAATCCTCGGCGGTGCCGGCGCGGCCTTGAGGAATGGTGGCGACCATGCCCTTCATCTGCTCTTCGGTCGAATAGCGTTCGTGGAAAGGTGTACGAATAGTGCCCGGCGCCACGGCGTTGACGCGGATGCCGAAGCCGATCAGCTCCTTGGCCATGCCGCGTGTCACATTGGAGACGAAGGCCTTGGCCGAGCCGTAGAGCCCTGCGCCGCCGCCGGCGCCGTTGCGGGCGGCGATCGACGAGGTGTTGACGATGAAGCCGCCCTGGCGCTTCAGCCAGGGTATGGCCTTGCGCGAGGCGGTGAGCACGGAACGGGCGTTGAGGTCCATCACCGCGTCGTAATGCGCCTCGGTCTGCTCTGCATAAGGCACGCGGCCAAGCATGCCGCCGGCATTGTTGACCAGGCCGTCGAGCCGGTCGAATTTTTCCGCGCTCTCCTCGACGACGCGCTCGACATCGGCCGGCACGGAGAAATCGCCTTGCGTGAGGAAGACCTCGCCGCCGCTGTCGCGAATGGTCCCGGCCAGTTTCTCGGCCGCATCGCGGCTTGAGTTGTAGTGCAGCGCGACGCGGCATTTCTGCGCGGCATAGGCCAGCGCCAGTGCTGCGCCGATACCGGTCGAGGCGCCGGTGACCAGCACCGCCTTGCCGGCGAGATCTGGGATGACAAGGGTGGGGGCGGTCATCGGCACTTTCCTCTGGGATGTACTGCTCTCCCTTCGTAGGCTCTCACTGCCCGCACGTTCAAGTCCGTGGCGCCTCAGGGCCTGAGATAGGCATAGCCCTGGCGCTGCAGTTCGGCGAGCTTGACGACGCCGCCCTCGTCGACGGCATGGAAGCCGTCGAGCAGGTCGGCGAGCGTGATCTCCATGCCGTGCATGGTGTTGCCGCAAGCATGTGGACTGAGGCCCTGCTCGACAAGGCCGGCAAAGCGGCCGGAAATCGCCGCCGATATGCCTTTCGATTTGAAGGCGGCAAGGGCCGGACCGTGCACGACCAGCGCAATGTCGACGTTGCCGCCGGTGCCTTCATAGTGGTTCTTGATGTTGCCGAGCACGAAATTGACCTTGTCGACGTCGCTCAAATGATAGGCGACCTTTAGCCTTTCCTCGGTGGCCGCGGCCTTGACCTGGCGCAGCCCGAAAAGGCCGGCGGCCCCGGCAAGGCCGGCGCGGAACATATCGCGGCGTAGCATCGCTTCCTCCTGATCCGCCAGTTTTGCATGGCCCCGGCTTCGCTCCTAGACTAGCATAAATTGCAGGCACGTCCTGTCGGTGCGAGGAGGGATCACATGACGTCGAGGACCGTGGTTGGCGCTGGGCTTGGTGCCGTCTTGCTTGCGGCGCTTGCCGGCACGGCTTTTGCCGACGACACACCCAAACTCACCGAACTCAGTCCGAACGGCGCCGATGCCTGTTTCGGGCGGGTCTACGATGCAGCCCATCTAAAGGCGCATCCGAAGCAGAAGGTGGCGCGGATCTTCTTCTACCACGGCCACGATCCGGTCAGCCGGCCAAACGAGGAGCCGAGCGCGGGGGCCGACGGCTCCTACAACTCCTTCATCGCCACCACCGTGCGTGGCGCGAAGGCGCCGGAATGGGCCGGCGGCTGGTGCAATCACGAGTCCGAGGATGGCAAGAGCGGGCCGATCCATTGCGGCATGGACTGCGACCGCACCCTGGCTTCGCTGAAGGTCGATGAAAAGGGCCGGCTGATCGTCACGAACGTGCAGCCCGACCTCTATCTCGATGCAGGGGCTGAAGATGAGCTTGGCAAGGCTGAATATGACAGGCAGGCGCTTGGCAAGGAGGATGACAATTTCCGGCTCGACCCGATGCCTGCGGCGACCTGCAAGGCGGAATTCGCGCGCATCGATCCGATCGATCCGGCACTCGGTCCGCCGCTGCGCGAGCGGCTGAAGCCGGATCAACCCTTCTGTTACGGACGCGACTATGATGCCGCGCATCTCGGCTCGCACCCGGACCAGGTAACGCAATCGATCCGCGTGTTTCGCGGGTCGGTGGAGCTGGCGTCCTTTGCTGCTGGCGGGGATACGGTCAACTGGCCCGATGGAGCCGACATCGCTATTTCGGTCACGACGCGGCAGAAATCGGGCAAGGTCACGCAGACCTATTCCTGCCAGGGCGAGGCCGACCAGTGGCGCTGTGCGGCGAGCGCGAAGATGAGCGACTTTTCCTGCGACATCACGCAGAAGGAGATCTTCCTGCGCCGCGGCGCCAACGGCACGATGATGCTGGCCAACCCGAACAGCAGCCTGCCGATCGTCGACATGTGTTCGAAGTCTGCCGAGGGCAAGACCGCATCGGACGACAAGGTTTATCGGCTGAACCCGATGCCGCAATCGGCCTGCTCGCCGTAGTTTAGAGCGACCTAGGCGAACGGCACCGCCGTGGTGCCCTTCGGCAACTTCGCCTCGTCATCCGGTTCGACATGGATGGTGACGCGGACCGAGGGGATTTCCGCCTTCAGCGCGTCCTCGATTCGGTCGCAGATGACGTGGCTGTCGCCGACCGTCATGTCGGCGTCGACGACCATGTGGAACTCGATGAAGGTGGCGCGGCCGGCGATGCGCGTCTTAAGGTCGTGGACTTCCAGCGCGCCCTTCGAATTGGCCGAGATGACGTCACGGATGCGCATGTGCTCCTGTGTATCCACGGCACGGTCCATGAGGCCGCTCAGCGATTCTCCGGTCAGCTTCCAGCCCTGGTAGAGAATGTTCAGCGCCACCAGCAGCGCTAGCAGCGGGTCGAGGATATGCCAGCCGGTCAATACCGCGCCGACAAGCCCGACGATGACACCAACGGAAGTCAACACATCGGTCATGATGTGCTGGCCGTCGGCGACCAGTGCCGGCGATCGTTCGGCGCGGCCGTTGCGGATCAGCACCAAGGCCCATACCGCGTTGACGAAGGCCGCGCCGGCATTGATCATCAAGCCCTGCCAAGGCTGTTCGAGCACTGGGGGGTTCTGCAGTGACTGCCATACCTTGGCGATGATCAGCATCGCCGCCACGACGATCAGCACGCCCTCGAGGACCGCGGAAAAGTATTCAGCCTTGTGGTGACCGAACGGATGGTCGCTGTCGGCCGGTTTGTGGCTGATGCGGATCGCCCACAGCGCAGCGGCCGCGGTGATGACGTTGACGATGGATTCCAGCGCATCGGAATAGAGGGCGACCGAGCCGGTGATGCGCCAGGCCACAAACTTCAGCCCCATCACCAGGAAGGCGATGACGATCGACCAGAAGGCGAGGCTGGCAATCTTGCGCTTGGCAGCGGCTTTTGCCGCGACCGCCGTCATGTCTTCCGCTGCGGCCATCGTTGCTAGGCAGCCTTTTCCTTGGCCTTGCGCGGCAGGTGCGCAACGATGTTCTCGATGATGCGCATGCCGGCATTGTGGCCGAGCGTCATGATCGATTCCGGGTGGAACTGCACGGCGGCGATCGGCTCCTTGCGGTGCTCGAAGGCCATGATGACGCCGTCCTCGGTCTCGGCCGTGACGATGAAATCGTCGGGCAGGCGCACCGGATCGGCAAAGATCGAGTGGTAGCGGCCGACGGTCACTTCCTTGGGCAGGCCGGAGAAGATGATGCCCGGCTTGGAGACGCGGATGCGCGACGGCTTACCATGCATCGGCACGTGCAGCTGCCTCAGTTCGCCGCCATAAGCCTCGGCCAGCGCCTGCAGGCCAAGGCAGACGCCGAAGATCGGCAGGTCGCGGGCTCGAGCTTTCTTGATGGTCGCGGCGCAGTCGAAATCCTTCGGCGTGCCTGGTCCGGGCGAGAGCACGACGAGATCCGGCTTCAGCCGCTCGAAGACTTCCTCCGGCACCGGCGTGCGCACGGTGGAGACATTGGCGCCGGTCTGGCGGAAGTAATTGGCCAGCGTGTGGACGAATGAGTCCTCGTGGTCGACCAGAAGGATGTTGACGCCGTCGCCGACGCGAGCGGTGGTGCGTTCGGCACCGGCGGCATTGCCGGTCTTGGCGTCGCGGATGGCGGAGAGCATGGCGGATGCTTTCAGTTCGGTTTCGGCTTCTTCTTCCTCGGGAATGCTGTCGAAGAGCAGCGTGGCGCCAGCGCGCACCTCAGCGATGCCGTCCTTGATGCGTATGGTGCGAAGCGTCAGGCCGGTGTTCATGTCGCCGTTGAAATTGACCATGCCGATCGCCCCGCCATACCAGGCGCGCGGGCTCTTCTCGTTCTGCTCGATAAAGCGCATGGCCCACAATTTCGGCGCGCCGGTGACGGTCACCGCCCAGGCGTGAGAGAGGAAGGCGTCGAAAGCGTCCATGCCTTCGCGCAGCCGGCCTTCAATGTGGTCGACGGTGTGGATCAGGCGCGAATACATCTCGATCTGGCGACGGCCGATGACACGCACAGAGCCAGGCTCGCAGACGCGTGACTTGTCGTTGCGGTCGACGTCCGAACACATGGTGAGCTCGGATTCGTCCTTCTTCGAGTTGAGCAGCTTCAGGATCTGCTCCGAGTCGGAAATCGCATCGTCGCCGCGCTTGATGGTGCCGGAGATCGGGCAGGTCTCGACCCGGCGGCCATTGACGCGCACGAACATTTCGGGCGAGGCGCCGATCAGGTATTCGCCTTCGCCGAGATTGATGAAGAAGGAATAGGGCGAGGGGTTGATCGCCTTCAGCTTGCGGGAAATCTCGGAGGGCTCGGTCTCGCAGCGCTCGTAGAACATCTGCCCGGGCACGACCTCGAACAGGTCGCCGCGCTTGAAGGAGTCCATCGCCTTGCGCACCAGGTTCGCATATTCGCCTGGCTCATGGTCGCCGCGCGGCGGGATGCGGTCGGCGGTCTTGAACGGCTCGACAGCCGCGTCGCGCGACAGTCCTTCGGTCGAAAACCCTTCGCCGGAATAATCGTAGCGGTCGGTCCAGGCCTTGGTCGAATAGTGGTCGACGACCAGAATCTCGTCCGGCAGGAACAGCACGAGATCGCGCTGGCTCTCCTTGCGTTCGAGCTTGTAATCGACCGGATCGAACTGGAAGGCGAGGTCGTAACCGAAGGCGCCGTAGAGACCGAGATTGGCGTCTTCCTCGGTCTTGAACAGAGCGGTGATGGCGCGCAGCACGGTGAACACGGACGGGACG
The DNA here is from genome assembly GCF_056781675.1 of Mesorhizobium monacense. Lineage (NCBI taxonomy): Bacteria > Pseudomonadati > Pseudomonadota > Alphaproteobacteria > Hyphomicrobiales > Phyllobacteriaceae > Mesorhizobium > Mesorhizobium monacense. Next base: position 685,584 of record NZ_CM165567.1, read on the forward strand.
CGACTGCGTTCCTCTTCGGTGAACACACGGCGGGGCTTGGCCACCTCGAGGCGGATGAGCTTTTTCGATGCCTCGGCGATCGTGACCTCGGCAAGGCCGGCCAGCGCCTTGCCGATCACCGGCAGCAGCACCTCGCCGCGGCCGTTCAGCGCCTCGATGCGGACAGTGCGGCCGCGTGCCGAGATGACCAGCGGCGGATCGATGATGGCGGTATCCCAGCGCGTGTAGCGGCCCGGATATTCGTAATTCGAGGAAAATACCGCGCCCCGGCGCGAATTCAGCCCGTCGACATAGGCGTCGATGGCGCCCTCATAAGGCTGCTCGTGACGCTCGCGCGTGATCGTTACGCCACCCGCGGTGACGAAGCGCTCCGCCCCGGTTTCCAGAATGATCGTCGTCATTGCCGTCTCCATCTTGGGGCAACGGACCCGGGAATGGCGTAAAAAACAAATGGCCGCCCGGACATTCCGTTGCGGCCACCCTCTCTTTTCACGCGTACGCGTTCGAACAGGCCGCTGTCAGCGAGCCCACCACCAAATGGTCTTGTTCGAACGCATGTTCATGGCGGATTCCCATAGCGGCGATTGAACGGCCGCGCAACTGGATTCAATGAAGGCGGTAAAGCCGGGCCCCTCAGTCCTCAAGCGTCCCCGACCTTGCATCGGCGCTCTTCCTGTCGCCGACCAGCTTCAGAAGATCCTCGCCGGCGCGGATGATGCGCCGCGAACGCCGGGTCAGGATAAGGCCGGCCTGCGGCGCGAACACCTCCGTGCGGCCGTCGGCTTCGCCCGGGGCATGAACGATGGTGGCGAGGCGCGCGCCCTTGGCGACGCTGTCGCCGGGCTTGACGTCATAGAGGATCGCGCCGGCCCGGGGTGCCGGCATCATGTCGATGTTCTCCAGCGGTGCGACGGCGCCCGTGAACGCGCCGGGTGCGGGCAGCGCCGGATCGGTAATCACGCCACGCGCGACCAGCAGCCGGTAGAGCCCTTCGGCATCGGAACTGGCCAGAGCGCCATCGACATCGAGTATGCCGCGATATTCGACCGTTGTGGCAACGCGCCGGTCGAAGCGCGCGACATCGGCGGGAACGTTCTGGTAGGGCATGATCGAGGCGCCCTCGAACGTGCCGTCGCTGTCCTCACTCCACAGCACCACCGCATCGACGCCCATCGCTGCCGCGCAATCGGCCATCTCCGGCCACAGGCTGGTGTGGATGTAGAGATAGGCAAGCCCTTCGTCGTCGCAATGCAGGTCGAGCACGATGTCGTGGCCGAGCGACAGTTGCAGCAGCCGCGTCTTCAACTGCTGGTCGGGCGTGCCATGCGCCGGCAAGAGCGCGGTGTCGGGCGCGGCGAGCAGCGGAAAGCCGCGGTTGAAATTGGTGCGCGTGCCGAGGTGGAAGCGGCCCTGGTGCTCGCCGAAATGATATTGCGCGCGGCCGATCGGGTTGGCCCACGGCACGATGGTGATCGCGCCCTTGATGCGGCCTTCGCTCTCGGCCCTGATCAGCATCGGCATCAGCGCGTCGATGGCGATGACACCCGGCAACTCGCCGGCGTGAAGCGCCGCCTGCAGATAGGCTGAAGGCGCCGCCTTGTCTGCTCCTTCGAAGCGGAAGACCGGGAATTCGTAGGAAACGCCTTCGCTGTCGCCGGCGATGCGTTCGATCGATTTCTGCATGGGAGGCCTCCAGGAAAGAGGCGCAACACATGCACTTTTGCGACTGGGCTGTCGATTGGTCCAGCCCGGGCCGCTGTGGGCGCAATGAGGTTATCCGGCGGGAGCCCGAAGGGTCAGCCGGTGCCCTGCGGTCGAGTGCCTGCTAGGCCAACGGCTTCAAGTCCTGGGCAATGGTCGGCAGAAGTTCCGAGACATTGGGATGGATGTGGGTTGCCCGCGCCAGTGTGCTGATCGGCGCCTTGGCATACATCAGGTCGAGCACGCAGTGCACCGCTTCGTCGCCGCCGGGACCAAGCACCGAGCAGCCGAGGATTTCCCCGGTGTCGGCATCGGCCAGGATCTTCATGAACCCTTGCGTCTCGCCCTTTTCGACAGCGCGGCCGACGCGGGTCATTGGCCGCTGGCCGACCAGCGCTCGGCGGCCGGATTTCTTCACCGCCGCCTCGGTCATGCCGCAGCGGCCGAGCGGCGGGTCGATGTAAAGAGCATAGGCCTCGATGCGGTCGCTGACCTTGCGCGGGTCGTTGTCAAGCAGATTGGCGACGACGATCTCGTAGTCATTGTAGGAGGTGTGGGTGAAGGCGCCCTTGCCGTTGCAGTCGCCCATCGCCCAGATGCCGGGCACGCTGGTGCGCAGCTGGTCGTCGACGACGACGAAGCCGCGTTTGTCGACCTCGACGCCGGCCTTGTCGAGGCCGAGATCGTCGGTGTTGGGGGTGCGGCCGAGCGCCAGCAGCACATGCGAGCCGACCGCCGGCGCCTTGCCGGCGGAGAAGGTGACGGCAATGTCGCCGCCCTGCCCGGCGAAGCCGATATCGTCGGCGCCGGTATGGACGGTGATGCCTTCGTTCTCGAGGATTGACAGGATGGCGGCCGAGACGTCCTCGTCCTCGCGGCCGGTCAGGCGCGGGCTCTTTTCGATGACGGTGACTTCTGCGCCGAAGCGGCGGAACATCTGCGCGAATTCGAGCGAGATGTAGCTGCCGCCGACGACGACGAGATGGCCCGGCAATACGTCGAGATCCATCATCGACGAGTTGGTCAGATAGTCGATGTCGTGGATGCCGGGCAGGTCGGGCACCGAGGCGCGGCCGCCGGTGTTGAGGAAGATTTTCTCGGCGGTCAAAAGGTCATCGCCGACGCGCACCTTCTTGGCGGATTCGAAGCGTGCATGGCCGCGATAGAGCGTGCATTTGTCCATGCCCTCGATCCAGGTCTCCAGCCCGGTGCGGGAAGCGCCCGACACCTTGTCCTTGCGCGCCTTGATCGCTTTGTAGTCGACGCCGACAGGACCGCCGAGCACAACGCCATAGTCGGCGGCGCGGCGGGCGAGATGCGCGGCATAGGCGCTGGCGACCATGGTCTTGGTCGGAATGCAGCCGGTGTTGACGCAGGTGCCGCCGACCAGCTTGCGCTCGATCAGCGCCACGCTCATGCCGGCCGCGTTCAGCCGGCCGGCGAGCGGAGTGCCGGCCTGTCCGGCGCCGATGATGATGGCGTCGAAGGTCTTTGCCGTCATGCCACGGCCGCCACGATGAGCAGGCCGCCGATGATCGCCACCGCGTCCTCGATGAAGGCGGCGGGCGGATCCTTGCCGAACGCAGCGGCCAGCCGGCCGCGCACTTCGGCGCCGCCATACGTGCCGATCACTGCGCCGATGGCGCCGGCGATGAGCCCGCCGATGGTGGCGCCGCCGGTCGCCCCGATCACCGCTCCGGTGAAGGCGCCAGCGATGATGCGGGCGCCGAACTGCTGCGGCACTTTCCGGCTCGGCGTCGACGGCAACTGATCGGTGATCAACTCGACGATGGCCAGGATGGTGAAAATGCCGACGGCGGCCCAGTGGCTCATGAAGCTCGCCCAGGTGCCGGCGACCGGCAGCCAGCCGAGATAAGCACCCCAGGCAACGGCGGCGGGCGCGGTCATGGCGCGCAGCCCGGCGATGACGCCAATCAGCAATGCAAGCAGATAGAGCATGATTGACCCCCCCTCGATGTCAGGACCGGAACAGCCCTGCCGGCGCAAGCTAGCATAGGTCGAACATTTGACCAGAGTCAGTGCCGGCGCTTCTCGCATCGGGGCGGTCTGTACTTTAGTAATAACAACGAAACACGACGCAGAGACAGGAGACACCGCCATGGCCGGAAGCGAGCGCACGAAAATGGCGGCGGGCGAATGGTATACGTGCCTGGATGACGAACTGGAGGCATTGCGCGTCACCGCGCGCGACGCTCTGTTCGAGCACAATTCGCTTCCGCCGGGACAACGCGGAAATCTCGGGCCAAGCTTGAAGGCGCTGCTTGGAAGCGCGGGTGAGGGCGCGCGGATCGAGGCGCCGTTCCACTGCGCCTACGGCTTCAACATCTTTCTCGGCGACGGCGCGTTCCTCAACGCCGGCTGCACCATCCTCGATACGGCGCCGGTTCGCATCGGTGAGCGGACGCTGCTCGGCCCCAACGTGCAGATCTATTGCGCCGAACACCATAAGGAGGCGGCCGGGCGGCAGGCTGGGCTGGAGATCGCCAAGCCGGTCGCCATCGGCGACAATGCCTGGATCGGTGGCAGCGCCATTATCCTCGGCGGTATCAGCATCGGCGAGGGCGCAATTGTCGGTGCCGGTTCGGTGGTGACGCGGGACGTTGCCGCGAACACCACGGTCGTCGGCAATCCGGCGCGGTCGATCAAGCAGCGCTGAGCGGTTTCTGGCGACTGCCGCTCAGAGTGCTGCGGCGTAAGCCCCACCCTGAGCGCTCTTTGAAAATTCGCGCCTGTACTGCATCGGTGAGGTTCTGAGCCGCGCCGCGAAATGCTGGCGTAGCGAGGTGGCGCTGCCGAAACCGGCCTCGAAGGCCACCATATCCATTGATTTGTCGGTCGCCTCCAGCAGCCTTTGCGCCAGCGCCACGCGCTGGTCGGTCAGCCAGTCGCCGAAGCTGGTGCCGTTCGATTTTTGAAAGCGGCGCGTGAACGTCCGGCGGGTGAGGCCGGCGGCTTTGGCGACGCTGTCGAGGCTGTGCGTGTTGCCCAGCGTTGCCTGTACCTTGTCCAAGGTCTGCGCAAACCGGTCGGCGGTCGGCGTTTTCGCGACCGGGCGTTCGATGAACTGCGCCTGCCCACCTTGCCGGTGCGGTGACAGGACGATGTGGCGGGCGAGCCGCAGCGCTATCTCCGCGCCATAGCGGGCGCGTACGATGTGGAGGCAGCAATCCAAGCCGGCGGCGACGCCGGCCGATGTCACGATGTCGCCGTCGTCGACATAGAGCACGTCCGCGTCGAGGAGGATGTCGGGATGAAGCGCCTGCAACTGGTCGGTATAGGCCCAATGCGTCGTCGCCCGCCGTCCCGCAAGCAGCCCGGCGGCCGCGATGGCGAAGGTGCCGAGGCACAGCCCGACGATCAGCGCTCCGCGCCGGTGCGCGCGGGTGAGCGCGTCCGTCAGTACAGCCGGAAGCGGCGCTTCGAGATCCTTCCAGCTTGGAACGATGACGATGTCGGCATCATCGAGGGCGGGGAGCCCGTGCGGAAGCGAGATGCTCAGCCCGGCATCGGTGCGGATTGTCCCTTCTTCGACAGCGCAGACGCGGAAGTCGAAGCGCGGCAGGCCAAGCCTGGTGCGGTCGGCGCCGAACACCAGGCACGGCACGGAGAGGTGGAATGGACTGATGCCATCGAACGCGATGGCGGCGATGATCGGGTCGGCCATGGGACACCTTTTGGCTAGGAAGCGATTTGTCCCAATTCTTTCGAATGATGTCAATCGGGACACTTTTGGGCGATCGACGGCACGCCTATCCTTGCCCAATCAGATCCAAGCCCGAAGGAGAACACCATGTCTGCAGCAGTCAACAGCAAGGCACCGCGCCGCGCGCTTATCGTCGTCGATGTCCAGAACGACTATGACGGCGGCAACCTCGCCATCCAGCATCCGCCGTTTCGCGACAGCGTTGTCAACGTGGCGCGCGCCATGGACGCGGCCGCCGAGGCCGGCGTGAAGGTGGTTGTGGTCAAGCAGATGGCGCCGGAGACGTCGCCGATTTTCGCCAAGGGCAGCCATGGTGGCGGACTGCATCCGGAGATCGCTAGGCGAAGCCGCGACCATTATGTGGAAAAGACCTTGCCGAGCGCCTTCACCGGCACGGACCTCGAGGAATGGCTGCGCGCCAACGCGATCGATACGATCGTCGTTGTCGGCTACATGACGCACAATTGCGATCTCTCGACCATCATCCACGCCGTGCATATGGGTTTTGCCGTCGAGTTCCTCTCCGACGCCACCGGCTCGGTGCCCTATGCCAACAGTGCCGGGTATGCCTCGGCCGAGGACATCCATCGCGTGGTGAGCATCATCCTGCAGTCGCGCTTCGCGGCGGTGCTCAAGACCGCCGAATGGATCGACTGCCTGACGTCAGGCGCGCTGCCGGAGCGCGACACGATCTATGCGTCCAACCAGCGCGCGCTGGCACGCAACGCCGCGTAGGGAAAACCGGCTCGGGAAACAAAGGGCGCCGCAGCGATACGGTGCCTTTTTGTTTCACGCCTATGGATGTCATCCAAGCCGGTCCACGATCTGTCTTGCTCACCGCAAATCTCTTTTTCAGGCCCAATTTGCTGTTCAAAATAATCCACCGATCGAGCGCGGATTCCACCGCCACTCCAAAGCAAAGGAAACTACGCAACGCGTGATGTAGTTCACAGACGCCAACCTCGACTTTCCAGAGGGTGAAGTTTGGATCTAATCCGAGTGCGATTGGTAGGTTGTGGGGGCTAGCAATTGAAAGCGCGCGTTGCACGAACCGCAGTTGCTGCCGCGTTTGTTGGTGTCGCGGCAATTCTACCGTGGCCTGCTTTCGCCCAGGTTCCCCCACACGCCCCAGGTACAATTTGTTATACTCCGAATTTCTGGTGCTGGGCGCAGCCGCCAGGCCCGCCGGGAACGCCCTGTGGATGCCCAAGCCCCTACGGCTTTGTGCCTGGGTGGCTGGGCTGAGGAGGGAACTTGGCGCAACCGACAGAATCCGCAAGCGTCGAGGATCTGCTCTTGAAAGCGGATCAGCTTGTCGCGGAAGCCTCGAGGAAGGGGAAGCCGCGAAACGAGAAACTTATCTCTGCGCGAGCGAAGGTCGCGATGCTTCCGGTAGAGCAGAGGAAAATGGATCAGACCGATGTTCTTGCGCTGAAGGCCGAAATCGAATCTGCTCGCCTGCTGTTGAAGAGCAGCAACAACGATCGTGTCTCCCGTGGCATGGTCTATACTTGTATTTTCCTGTCAATGTTGCTGATGTTTCTGGTCGGCTCTCTGTCCCTGGTATATAACAGAGGTGTCGCGTTGCTGTCGGAGATCCAGACTTTGGCGGCGCAGCAGCCGGATCGTCGTTTCGGTCAATTGGAACGGCAACTGCTGATAGCTCAAGACGAGTTGTTTTCTCCAGATCAGGTGCAACTCGCAAACCTTCCCGTTGAATTGGGCGGGAAGCCAGAAGACGCCAAGGTTCAAACAAAACGGCCAATCGATGAGCTGGCTCGTGAAATCGTCCTATCTTACTTTGCACGAACTTCGTGATCTCAATTTCAAACTGAAATCCCTGGAAACAAGAGTGGGCGACTTCGAGAATTTGTCGGACTCGCCTTTTCCGGGAGTACCGAAACTCGAAACCTTCGTTACGACGGCGATGGCCAGCGGTCGGGATCTGGTCGGCGCATTCAAGACCGCGGATGTCACCATGTCGGGCTCCCCAGCGCCCAAGACGAAGCCGGATGGTGCCGGCGACACACAGGCCGCCAAACAACCGCCGGCCGGAAGCGACACCATGAACTTCTTTTGTCAGGCCCATCCGGCGGCGAAACCGGAAGTCCTAGACGGCAAAGTCACAGGCGGCGCCACGACGCAAGCGATCTCCGCGGATGAACTTGCTGCACAAGCCTCCAGTTCTCAGGTTCTTGGGATGGACATGAGAAGAATTGTTGGTCAGGCCTGTAAGTATTCGCTGAACTACGTTTCGATGACGGTGCCATCGGTGGATTCGTGGGCTCTAAGGATAAAGGACGCTATCGATCCCTATGCTGTATGGATTCTGCCGTGCCTTTATGCAGCCTTGGGTTCCATGATCTATTACATGAGACTTATACTGGATACGACACAGCCGAACCCGCCAGTCTATCGCATCGCGCATCGTATGGCGCTGGCCGCATTGGCTGGAATGATCCTGGCCTGGTTTTGGGGGCCAACCTTCGGCAACAACAGCGAATTCAAGTCTGTCGGTTTCGGTCTCTTCACCTTCGCCTTTGTGGTCGGGTTCAGCATAGACGTCTTCTTTGCGCTGCTCGACCGGCTGGTTTTCATTTCCACAAATGCAATCAGCAAATTCGGCGCGAACTAGAGGCCAGTGCAAGGATTGGCTGAGCGCCAATCCTTGCCGTCACAGGAAACGCAGCTTTGTCGGCACGCAAAGACGTCTGCGCGACTGATAGTCCTAGAGCGGTTCAACTGATAGAATCGTTGAACCACTCTAACCTTTTGTTTTTACGCAATTCCGGACGGAAAACCGCTACGCACTTTTCCTGGAATTACTCTGGATCTCAGAACAGGCCTTCGATCTGGCCGGCCTCGTTGAGGAAGATCTTCTCCGAGGACGGCGCCTTGGGCAGGCCGGGCATGGTCATGACCTCACCGCAGATGATGACGACGAAGCCGGCGCCGGCCGACAGCCTGACCTCGCGCACCGGCACGGTGTGGCCGGTCGGCGCGCCGCGCAGGTTCGGGTCGGTCGAGAAGGAATACTGCGTCTTGGCCATGCAGACCGGCAGGTTGCCGTAGCCGGCCTGCTCCCAGGCGTGCAACTGGTCGCGGATCGACTTGTCGGCGATCGCCTCGTCGCCGCGATAGATGCGCTTGACGATGGTGTTGATCTTCTCGAACAGCGGCATGTCGTCGGGGTAGAGCGGCGAGAACTGCGAGGCGCCGGATTCGGCGATCTCGACGATTTTGCGGGCCAGATCCTCGATGCCGGCCGAGCCCTGGGCCCAGTGCTTGCACAGGATCGCCTGGGCGCCGAGCGAGGCGACGAAATCCTTCATCGCCTGGATTTCGGTGTCGGTGTCGGTGGTGAAGTGATTGATCGCCACAACCGCGGGCACGCCGAACTGCTTCACGTTCTCGATGTGGCGGCCGAGATTGAGGCAGCCCTTCTTGACCGCCTCGATGTTCTCCTTGCCGAGGTCTTCCTTCTTGACGCCGCCATTCATCTTCATGGCGCGCACGGTGGCGACGATGACGGCCGCCGCCGGCTTCAGGCCGGCCTTGCGGCACTTGATGTCGAAGAACTTTTCAGCGCCGAGATCGGCGCCGAAACCGGCTTCGGTGACGACATAGTCGGCGAGCTTGAGCGCCGTCGTGGTGGCGACGACGGAGTTGCAGCCATGCGCGATGTTGGCGAAGGGGCCGCCATGCACGAAGGCCGGGTTGTTCTCCAGCGTCTGCACGAGGTTGGGCTGCATGGCGTCCTTCAGGAGAACGGCCATGGCGCCGTCGGCCTTGAGGTCACGGGCATAGACCGGCGACTTGTCGCGGCGATAGGCGACGATGATGTCGCCGAGGCGCTTCTCGAGGTCCTTGAGGTCGGTGGCGAGGCACAGGATCGCCATGACTTCCGATGCGACGGTGATGTCGAAGCCGCCCTGGCGTGGAAACCCGTTGGCGACGCCGCCGAGCGAGCAGATCATCTCGCGCAGCGCCCGGTCGTTCATGTCCATGACGCGGCGCCAGACAACGCGGCGGGTGTCGATACCGAGCTCGTTGCCCCAGTAGATGTGGTTGTCGATCAGCGCCGAAAGCAGATTGTGCGCGGTGGTGATGGCGTGGAAATCGCCGGTGAAGTGGAGGTTCATGTCCTCCATCGGCACGACCTGCGCGTAGCCGCCGCCGGCGGCACCGCCCTTGACGCCGAAATTCGGCCCGAGCGAGGCTTCGCGGATGCAGACGATGGCCTTCTTGCCGATGCGGTTGAGACCGTCGCCGAGACCGACCGTCGTCGTCGTCTTGCCTTCGCCGGCCGGCGTCGGGTTGATGGCGGTGACCAGGATCAGCTTGCCGTCCTTGTTGCCCTTCACCGATTTGATGAACTCGGCGGAGATCTTCGCCTTGTCGTGGCCGTAAGGCAAAAGGTGCTCGGTCGGAATGCCGATCTTCTGGCCGATCTCCTGGATCTGCTTCTTCTTGGCGGCGCGCGCGATCTCGATGTCGGACTTCACTTCGGCCATGACGGCTTTCCTCTGGATTGAACGATGGAGGGGACGGGTTTGATCAGTTTGGTCGCAAGCAAGCTCGAAACGGCCCGGCACTGCAGGCGCGGGCATGTTCTACCCTTGTCGCGGCCATGGCGTCAACTTTCATGCAACTATGTTTCCTATGGAGAAAAATTCTTGTCGACCTGTCTCGGGTCTTCGCGCCCGGTTGTCGCGCCGTATAAAAGCCAGAGCAGGCGCTGATGCGCCGTCTCAAAACAGCCGCACAATGCACGGAATGCGACAGGGGCGACGACGCAAATCAACAAGCGCCGCCCATGCCGACAAAACCGCTACTGCGTCAGCACGTTGCTGATCTCGACCATGTTGGAACGGACTCTCAGCACATAAAAACCCATCGTCGTCAGATGCGTCGGCAGAAGCCAGCCGTCCTCGCGGCCGTTGGCGATGATGAAGGGCTGGATGCGCAGTGCCGAGACGAATTGCGAGTCCATCGTATCCCACAGGTTCTGCAGGTGCTTTTCCTTGATCACGTCGTCAAAGTCGGCCTGGGCGCCCTTCATCAGTCCGTAGTAGCCATAGAGCTGGCCATAGGCGAACCAGAAGCGATCGTCAGCACGGAAGTCGAACCAGCCGTCATTGTGGTTTTCGGCGCGCTCCTTGAGGATCGCGGAGGTCGAGCCGATGTCGGATGAGATGCGGTCGATATACTGCTTGAGATTGTCGGCGCGGGCGTCGAACGTCGCCTGGCAGGTGGCCAGCCGGGCGTTGAACGACCGGAGCTTGCGTACCGCGTCGCGATAATAGCTTGGTGTTGGCGTCTTCGGGCCGAACGGGTTCAGGCCGAAATACCAGGTCTCCTCGTCGAACTGCAGATTGCCGCGCGCATCCTGGAGGTCGGCATCGATCTGCGATGTCGTGCGGACGCGGCCGAGATTGTCGGCCAGTTCCGTCGCCGTGCGCCGCACCGCCTGGTTGATGCCGCGCTGGAACGAAGCCTTGTTGTCCATCCACGGCGTGTGATCCCAGTCGATACCGAACAGGCCGAGCTTGTATAGGATCATCGACGAGATCCAGGCATTCTGGTTGACGTTGAAGTCCGTCAAGTCGGCGGCCACCTGGGCGATGCCTGAGTTGCCGCAGGTCTTGGCCGTATCGGTGCCGGCGCCGGCCGAAACCTGCTCGCCGGCGGAAATGTTGCGCTTCTCGAACGTGTAGGTGTCCGGATAGTTGGGGTTGAAATTGTTCCACCACTGGGTGGCGTAAAAGAAATTGGCGTAGAGGCCGACCAGCACCAGCAAAGCCAGCCCGACCACCGCCTTCAGGATCCAGCCGCGCTGCGTGTACCAGCGGCCTGCCCACATGAACGGCCACAGGATCGCGCCGATGGCGAGGCCGATGCCACGGCCGATCCACTGGAAAATCCGGGTGAAGAAATTCACGATCGGATCAAGCATGGCAATGACACCCCCATCAGTCAGTTAGGCCGTAGAGGCGTGTGCGAAACGCCACCTTGTCCTTCAAATATGTGGTTTTCAGAACGTCCACAACATGCGATCGCCAGGCGTCGCTGTAGCCGTCGAAGTCCCTGTAGAAGCCGGGCTTGTTGAAGACGTAGCGCGAGACGAAGTCCTGCGGCACGAAATCCGAGATCAGCTGGTTGGTCAGCCAGGCATCGGGATGGTCGGGCTTGGCCCGTATCACCAGGAAGCGCTGCTGCGGGAACACGTCCTCGATCTTGAGATGGCCAAGCTGGGCGATCTCGCGCTTGGCGGCGTTGAGGAAGGGGAAATTGCCGTCCCTGGTGATCAAATCCGCATGGCCATGGATCCAGGTCTGCAGCCAGACCTTGTCGACGTCGGTCAGGTTGCGGTCGGGTTCAGTGTCGCGGATCAGCGCGCGCACCACCATCTCGGCGCGGTGCTCAAGATAGCCGGAGGCCTCGATCCATGAAGCGCGCGGCAATTCGATACGGCCGGTTGCGGCGAGGAACCTGAAGACCTTGTCGGCGTCGTTGATCGCCAAATAGCTCACTTGCCAGGGCCGCGAACGGCGGAAGCCGGGCGCCGCCGGGTCGCTGATGACAGTCGTCATATCCGGATCGACGAACACGTAGAGGCCGCCGAAATGGCTGGTCCAGTAGGCGTTGTGGCGGAAGATCACCTGATCCGGCACCAGCGCGTTCTCGCGGATGTCGCCGCAGATCTTGGCGAGTTCGACCATGCGCTCCAGCATGGCACTGTCGCGCCAGGCGTCGGGCTCCTGCTTCAGCCGGTCGACAAGCATGCCGAGCTCGGCCGCCTTGCCCAGCACGTCCTCGGCCGACAGCACCTTGAACTCGACCTGGTTGATCGACAGCAGATCCTCGATGTCGTTGACCGTGGGGACTGAGTCCTCGATCTCGCCATAGATCACGTCCTTGATGGTCAGCGCATCGATGGCGCGCTGGTTCTTCGACATGAACTCGAACATCAGCTGCGAGGTGTTGGAGAAGGCGGTGTGGACCACCGGCAGGTCGATCTGCGACGGCGTCAGGATGATGAAGCGGCGGTTGACCTCGTTGGGGTCGAGATAGTCGTAGTCGCCGCATTCGTCGGCGACCTCAGGCGAAAAGCCGGTGCGATCGATCTGGAAGCTCTTCAGTTTGGTGGCTTCGAGCCCGAAGGCTACCATCGCCTTGTTGTAGCGCTCGATCAGGTGCGGCTCGTCAACCGTCAGCAGCCGTCCGTAAATCAGCTCGTTGTCGCGCAGCAGATCGGGTTTCTTGGCGGGTTTCATTGCACGCCCTTACGCATTCCAATTTCCCTTGGCCTTCATCTCCTCGATTTCGCGCACGGCGCGGTCGCGCAGCCTTGTGTCGCGGATGATCTTGGTCACTGCCGCATCGTCGGATTTGTCAGAGTAGCGGAATTCCGAGTCGGCATAGCGGTTGATCTCCTGCATGACCATGTCCATCGAGAACGGGCCGCGCAGTTCCTCGATCATCGCCTTCTTCTCATCGTAGCCCTTGTGCATGAAGGCTTCCGGCTTTTCGAACCACTCGTCGGGAAGCTCGATGTCCATGGCGCGCATCTTGATGGCGTCGGTGACGTTCTTGATGGCGCGGCCGGTGAAACGCGGTTCGGCGTCCTTGATCATGTGCAGATAGGTGCCGATGTCGGCCATCGACTTCGGCGCGCCGCTCTCCTTCATGTAGCGCTCGTAGACCTTCATCAGCCCGTCTTCCTGCGGCTTTTCATGCTCCTCATAGGCTTCCGTCACCGCTCGCTGGATCTCCTGCGCGGCATAGAGCTTGTGGTCGCCAAGCGGAATCTTGTGGTTCTTGCCAGCGAGCAGGACGAAGATGTCGATGTAGTCGTCGCGGCTCTGCGGCCCGTCGACCATCCAGCGGGCGCCGGCGCGCTGGCGCAGCGCGTCGTCGACATTTTCGGGGTAGTTGGAGAACATGCCGAAGGAGCAGTTGCCGCGCACCACGGTGCCGGCGCCGGCGAAGGCGTCCATCAGGACGCCAGTGATCTCCTGTTGACCGGCCGAGGCGCGGTCGTCGGAGCGGCGGGCCGCCACCTGGTCGATATCGTCGACGGTGCCGAAGCCGATAACGCGCGGATTGAGCACGTTGTTGATGAACTGGCGGCAGTTCTGGCCGGATTTGCCCTGATAGGAAGAGATCTGGTCGACGCCGAAATTCTCATAGGCGAAGGGATAGCCTGCGACCTGGCAGTAGCCGTTGACGAGGCCGGCGATCATCTGGATCAGCGTCGTCTTGCCGGTGCCCGGCGCGCCGTCGCCGATGAAGGTGAACAGGAAGCCGCCGAGCTCGACGAACGGGTTCATCTCGCGCTCGAAATCATAGGCCATCAGCATCTTGGCGAGCTTGACCGACTGGTATTTGGCGATGTGGTTGCCGACAACCTCTTCCGGTTTCTTGAAGGTCATCACCAGCGGCTTGGAGCGCTTGCCGGGCGCAACATCGAAGCCGTCGAGGGTGAAGTCGTCGACGTCGATACGGATATGGGCATTCTCGAACGGACCGATGCCGTCGAAACGGCCCTTTCGCGCCAGCAGTCCATCGATCGCAACACGGGCAAAGGCGCGCGCCCGGGTCATCAGATCGGCGTCGTCCTTCGAGCCGGCGATTGCCTTGTCGAGGCCGGCGACGATCGACTTCACCGCATCCTGCTGGGTGTCGAACAGGAAATCCGGTTCCGCAACATCGTTCGGCGCCTCGCCGTCACTGTCGACCAGCTGGAACAGATAGGAGGCGAGGCTGAAGGCGGAGATATAGGCCGAGGCCGACAGGAGCTTCTTGAATGTGGCGGCCTCGTCTCCCTCGAGCGGGGCGCGGGCGTTCTTGGCCTGCAGGCTTTCGAGGTCCGAGCCTTCGGCGAACACATCCGATATGGCCAGCGCGATCGCCAGGCCGCGCCGGGCGCGAAACAAAAGCGTATGCTGCTGGATAGTCATCAACTGGTCGTCGGGATGGATGGCGGCGACAGTCTTCGACAGCTCGACCTCGCGGGTGCGGCGCACCGAGCCGACCGAGACGGTCGAGACGAATCGGCGGTTGGTGCCGGCAAGCGCCGTGCCGGATTCGCGCGAGGGATCCTCCAGCACGACGATGCGAGTGATGAAGCTCTGCGCGGTGGCGCGGTGCTTTTCGATCGCGGCTTCCGAAATCGTGGTCAGGCCGGTGTCCATGAAGGATGCTCCGTGGGTTGACGGTCAGACGTCGCTGATGACCTGTCCGTTGGACAGGATGTGGACCTTGTAGCCGGAAAAGATCTTCTGCGCCTCGCCGGCGGCGTAGAGCGCCTGGTAGGCCTCGTGCGGGATCAGTGCATGGTTCTCGTAGCTCGACACGCCCTGGCGCGCGGCCTCGAGGTCGTCGGTGTTGATGAAGAATTCCTGCGTCGTCTTCTCGCTCGAAAACAGCCCCTTGCGGCCGGGCTTTTCGGCTTTCGAATAGACCTCCTGGATGGTCCAGGTAAGCAGCCAGGCGTTCTCGGGTTTGCGCACCTTGGCCAGCACTTCCGTCACCGTCGTGTTGTTGTCGGTGATGCCCGCCGAATAGAACGGGCCGAGCACGACGCGGCGCAGCTGCTTGGGATGCAGCGGCTCGAAATCCTTGTCGAGGTTGACGGCAATGGTCGCCGGCGACAGCGTGTAGGCGGAGTTCTTCTCGGTGAAATCGTCGAAGCGGTGGGCGAGTTCGGGATTGAGCAGGCCGTCCACCGGCAGCGGAATATCGACCCTGTCATTCAGTTTGCCGCTGCTGTCGACAAGCTGCCGGATCATATCCTCGGAAGAGTCCTCCACGGTTACCATATAGATCAGCGGCAGGTTGGCGCTGCCGTCGAAACTGGCCCAGTGGACCAGATAGTAGGGCCGCTGCGTCTTCGGGTTGACGGAGACCTTTGCCGTCTGCGCCAGCGTGAACGGGCCGAAGGTCGATCCGCTCTTGACGTCCTCCAGATAGAGCCGCTCGGCCATCGACTTCTGCAGCGCTTGCGGGAACTCCTTGTGGCGCAGGATGAAGTCCGCCATCTCCTCGCGCAGTTCGCCGGCCATCGGGATGTTGGCCAGCCGGGCATCGGCCTGGCGGCGGTCGTTTTCCAGTTCCAGCAGGTTCTGGAACACCGGATAGCCGCTGTCGGCGCGCGAGATGCGGAACGTGTCCATGAAGCCGAGACGGTTGCGCCAGCAGGAAAACGACTTGTCCAGCCGGGCAATGTATTCGGCAACGATCTTGGCGACGATGCCGTGCCGGTAGAGCGGCGAGCGGTCGTCACGCATGAACACTTCCAGCCCGCTCAGCGCCGCCGTGATGGCGGAGAAATAGCGCGCCGCCGCCTCGTTTTCGGGGGTCATGCCGTCAACCTTATGGAGCAGTACGCGTGCGGCAATTACGACTGCACGTAATTGGCCGAATTGTGCTTCTTCATCACCTCGTCGAAGCGGCGGGCGAAGGCATCGTCGGCGAGCTTCTTACGGCGCTGGATGTCGGAGGTGGCCACCATGTTCTTCTCGTGCATTTCGAGGAGATCGCCGATGTGCTTCTGCGAGGCAGCACCAATGCCGGCCATGGTCTCCTCGGCGGTGTTGTCGACCTGACTGCCCAGCGTGTTGATCTTGTGGGCGACGTCCTGCTGGGCGGCGGTCTTCAGCGAGTCTTCCAGGGCCTTGTAGAGCACGATGCGCTGTTCGGTATCGATCGTCAGCTTGTTGATCAGCGTCGACTGCGCGGCGATCTGGTTGTTGAGCGAATCGACGAAGGTCTGGAACATCGAGGTGTAGCGCTCCAGCGTCTGGCTTTCGGCCAGCAATTCCTGCTCCTTGGCCTGCTTCTCATTGTATTCGGTGGCCAGCTTCGAACGCTCGCCCTCGAGCTGCGTGCGTTCCTTCTGGCTGGTCGAGGCAGCGATCTTGTTCTCGATGTCGAGCAGCAACGGATTGACCTCTTCGATGCGTTTCTGCACCGCTTCGAGGTTCGACATGGTGGTCTTGCGGCGCTCGATAACCTGCGACAGGCTGGTCTCGGAGGTCTTGTAACGCTGGTCGAGAATCTCCTTCTGCGCCTTGAGAATACCGACGATGGTGTCGGACTTGGCCAGAAGCTCCTGGAGATTGCCGGCCAGCGACATGTTGCGCACGCGGTCGGTGCGCATGCGCTGCTTGCTCTGGGCCGAGAACATGCCGATGAAATTTTCCCAGCCGGTATAGTTCTTCATGCTCTCGAATTCGGCGCCGAAGACGTTGGTGGCGTCCTCCAGCCCGATGATCAGATCGGCGATGTTGCCTTCCATCACCTTCTGCTGCTTCAGCACATCCTCGATGCGGGCGTTCTCGATTTCGAAATTGGCATCGCCGATCTTCTTGTCGGCCTGGGCCAGTGTGTCGAGCACGGTGCCGGACTGCTCGATCTTGGAGCGCATGTCCTGCACAACCTGCTTGGTCTTGGCAATTTCGGCATCGAAATTCTGCAATGTCGCCATAGGGGCCTCCCGCATCGGCATCGGTTTCGTGTCGGCGCGAATATATGTGGAGCATCCGGGGATTGAAAGACGCAAGACAAGAGGAGCTGCGAAAACAAAAGGTTTCGATCCTCCCTTGAAAGATAAACGAACCATTCTCATGGGTTGACTACCTTGCCAGCCATGCGCGGTTCACCTGCCGCTGGATTTTCGGACGGAAGCGGCGGCAAAAAGGCACTCGATTCCCACTGGGCCGCCTGCCTCGATATTCGGCAAATGATTGCAACACGGTTCGGCGACAGCGGCGAACACGCCAGACCTTCAGCGAAGCCGGCCTGGGCCGCCGGCGGGGGCTCAGGGCTTCGGGTCAGCCTTCAGATAGGCAATGACGTTGGCGATGTCGGCGTCGTTGCTCAGCCCGGCAAAGGCCATCTTGTTGCCGGGAACCTTCAGCTTGGGCGCTTGCAGATAGACAGCAAGGTTCGCCTCGTCCCAGACCAGGCCAGCGGCGCCAGCGTCCTTCATGGCCTGCGAATAATGGCCAAGGAAGCTTTCGGCCGTTCCGGCGGTGCGGCCGACGATGCCCAGCAGATGCGGGCCGACCTTGTCGCGGTCGGTCGCTGCCTCGTGGCAGGCGATGCACCGGTTGAAGACCTTCCTGCCGAGTGCCGCGTCGCCGTCGGCATGCGCGGCAAGAACACCGGCGAGGAAGAGGACAGCGGTGGACGAAACGGCTCGAAGCATTGGCTGACCCCGGAGAGTTCTGGCTGACGGGTTTATAGGACCGAGGCCCTAACAAAACAAACGCATCGCGGTGGGGGATTGGGTGCCCGATCCGGCCGCGGCAGGTCCGGCTGCCGAGGCCGCCGCGCCGGTCAGGCCTTGGTGAAGCCGATGAAATCGTCGGGTGCGGCCCTGCCCATTTCCTCTTCCCAGTGGCGGCGGCAGAGCGAGACATAGACGTCCTTGCCGATCGCCACCTGCTCGCCCTGTCTTGCCACCTTGCCGTCCGGGCCGAGGCGCACCACCATCGTCGCCTTGCGGCCGCAGCGGCAGATGGTTCGCACCTCGCGCAGATCGTCGGCAATCGCCAGAAGCGCGCGCGAGCCGGAGAACAGCTTGCCCTGGAAATCGGTGCGCAGGCCGTAGCACATGACCGGGATGTTCAGCCGGTCGGCGATGCGGGCGAGTTGCCAGACCTGCTCTTCCTCGAGGAACTGCGCCTCGTCGACGAAAACGCAATGCACGGTCGTGTGGTCGTGATGCTCGGCGACGCGGGCGTAGAGGTCGTCGCCGTCACGGAACATCTCGGCCTCGGTCTCCAGGCCGATGCGGGATGAGATCAGCCCGGTGTCGCCCTTGCGGTAGTGGCCGGCGACGAACAGCATCGTCGTCATGCCGCGTTCGCGATAATTGTAGGACGCCTGCAGCAGCATCGTCGTCTTGCCGGCATTCATCGTCGCATAGTTGAAGTAAAGCTTGGCCATGCCGCCCTTTTAAGGTGTGTCGAGGTTCAGGTGATGCCGGCCTGCAAACGGCGGCTTTCTGCGCTTCCGGTGCTCACGGACTCAATGTCCGCTGCGCTCCGGTTCTCGAAACCACCGTTTTCAGCTCGGCCTGACCTGAATCTCGGCACACCTTAAGCCGAGATGTTCCGGCGCGGGGAGGGGGCGCTGGCTCATTCCCCTGAAAAAGCCGCCTGCCATCAAAAAAGCGGCATGGGTGTCGCTGATCGGCCAGTCGGCGCCGTTCATCGTGATTGCCTTAGTGCTTGAAACCGCACCAGAATGGTGTTTGGCTGACGAAACAAGGCGGAGATGAAAACCGTTACTTCGCTTCGCCAAAAGAATCGCAATGGGAGAATATCTATGTCGCGTATGAATTCCTACGTCGCCGGCCTCGGTCTGGCGGCTTTCCTGTCCACGAGCGCTGCCTTTGCCGGAGATCCGGAAAGCTGCAAGGCGGTGCGTCTTTCCGATGTCGGCTGGACCGACATCCAGGCGACGACCGGTGTCGCCTCGGTGCTGCTCACCGCACTCGGCTACGAGCCGCAGGTGATCCAGCTGTCGGTTCCGGTCACCATGGCGTCGCTGAAGAACAAGGACCTCGACGTCTTCCTCGGCAATTGGATGCCGTCGATGACCAACGACATCAAGGACTACACCGCCGACGGCTCGGTCGAAACCATCAGTGAGAACCTCAGCGGTGCTGGCTACGGCATCGTCGTGCCGACCTATGTCGCGGACGCCGGCGTCAAGACGCTGACCGACCTGGGCAAGTTCAAGGACAAGTTCGACGGCAAGATTTACGGCATCGAGGCCGGCAATGACGGCAACCGCATCATCCTCGACATGATCAAGAACCCGAAGGACAATCTCGAAGGCTTCGAACTGGTCGAGTCCTCGGAAGCCGGCATGCTCACCCAAGCCGAGCAGTCGATGAAGAACAACGAATGGATCGCGTTCCTCGGCTGGACGCCGCATCCGGTGATGGGCGCCATGAAGATCACCTATCTCGACGGCATGGGCGATAGCGGCTTCGGCGCGGCCACTGTGCATACCAATGTGCGCAAGGGCTACACCACCGAGTGCCCGAATGCCGGCAAGTTCATCGCCAATTTGAAGTTCAACCTCGACATGGAAGGCGAGATGATGGACGCGATCCTCAAGGGCGGCGACGCCAACACGGTCGCGACCGACTGGCTGAAGAAGCATCCGGACGCGGTTGCGCCCTGGATCGCCGGCGTGACCACCTTCGACGGCGGCGATGCCGCCGCGGCGGTCAAGACCGCACTCGGAGGCTGAGCCGACCTTGAATCCGGCATGACCGGAACAGGGCAGCCATCGTGGAAAAGGCTGCCCTTTTTCATATCCTGTGACAAGATGACCGTCCGGCAAGGATGGCGCAGCCATAGAGGGGCAAGATGGATCCGATTTCGAAATTCCTGGTCGCCTACAAGATCCCCATAGGTCCGTGGGGGAAGGCCTTCTTCGGCTTTCTTACAGACAATTTCGATACCGTCTTCAGGACTTTTTCCAACAGCCTCAATTTCCTGCTCGACGGGATAGTCGACGGACTTCTGCTGTTGCCGCCCGTCCTTCTCATCGCGCTGATTGCCGTGCTCGCCTATTTCCTGCAGCGCTCCAGGGGCCTGGCCATCGCCGTCTTCCTCGGGCTGCTGTTCATCCTGAACCAGAACCTCTGGAAACAGACTGTGGAGACGCTGGTGCTGGTGGTTGCCGCCGCCGCCGCCTCGATGGCGATAGGCGTGCCGCTCGGCATCTGGGCCGCGCACAAGCCGAAAGTCTACCGCATCATGCTGCCGGTGCTCGACCTGATGCAGACGCTGCCGACCTTCGTCTACCTGATCCCTGTGCTGACCCTGTTCGGCCTTGGCAACGCGCCCGGCCTCATCGTTACCATCATCTTCGTCATCCCGACTTCGGTTCGTCTCACCCATCTCGGCGTCACTTCGGTACCGAAGTCGATCGTCGAGGCCGGCGAGGCGTTCGGCGCCACCAAAAGACAACTTTTGTGGAAGGTCGAGCTGCCCTCGGCGCTACCGACCATCATGGCTGGGCTGACACAGTCGATCATGCTGTCGCTGTCGATGGTGGTGTTCGCGGCCCTCATCGGCGCCGGCGGCCTCGGTACCGAGATCAACCGGGCGCTCGGCTCGCGCAGGATCGACTTGGGGCTTGAAGCCGGTCTGGCAATCGTCGTGCTCGCCATCGTGCTCGACCGAATGACCCGTATTGGCGTTGGAGGCAAGAAATGACCGTCGCCGTTGATTTCAAGAACGTCGATATCGTCTTCGGCGCCGACCAGGCCGGTTCGCTGGCGCTCATCGACAGCGGCGCCACCCGCGCCGAGATCCTTGAGAAGACCGGCAATGTGCTGGGTTGCGCCGGCGCCAGCCTGACCGTGCACGAGGGCGAGATTTCCGTCCTGATGGGCCTTTCGGGCTCGGGCAAGTCGACCCTGCTCAGGGCCGTCAACCGCCTGAACGTGGTTTCACGCGGCCAGGTTCTGGTCAAGGACGGCGCCGGCACGGTCGATGTCGTCACCTGCGATGAGGCGACCCTTCGGCGGCTGCGGCAAAAGCAGGTGGCGATGGTGTTCCAGCAGTTCGGCCTATTGCCGTGGCGCACGGTGGAGGAAAATGTCGGCCTCGGCCTTGAGCTCGCCGGCATGCCCGACGCCGAGCGCAAGGAACGTGTCCATCGCCAGCTGAAGCTGGTCAATCTCGACCAGTGGTCGAAGAAATACGCCCACGAACTCTCGGGCGGCATGCAGCAGCGCGTCGGCCTGGCGCGCGCCTTTGCCACCGAGGCGCCAATCCTATTGATGGACGAGCCGTTTTCGGCGCTCGATCCGCTGATCCGGACCAAGCTGCAGGACGAGTTGCTGCAGCTGCAGGCCGAGCTGAAGAAGACCATCATCTTCGTCAGCCACGATCTCGAGGAGGCGCTCAAGATCGGCACTCATATTACCATCATGGAAGGCGGGCGCATCGTGCAGACCGGCGCGCCGGAGGACATCGTGCTCAGGCCCGCCAACGACTATGTCCGCGACTTCATCGCCAATGTTAACCCATTGTCGGTGCTGACCGCCTGGAACGTGATGCGCGACCGCCGCGACCTGGAAGAGAGCACAGACGACTGGGTCTGGCTCGACCGGCGCAAGACGACGCGTTTCAAGATCGACGAGCACGGGCTGGTGACGGCGGCCGAGCGCGACGGCAAGCCGGCGGTGTGGGTGTCCTGCACCGACATCGAAGCCCAGCCGGAGGAGACCGCTCAGGTGTTCTGGGCCACGCCCGGCACTTCGCTGAAGACGGTGATGCTGGCGATGCACCGTTCGCAGACGGCGCCGGTGGCGTTGTTCGACGACCAGTCGCGCTTTGTCGGCGCAATAGGTGTCAGGGACGTGCTGAGCGCTGTGCTGCGGCGGTAGGATCGCCCGCCCGCCGGCGACTGCTGGCGGACCCCGGGAGCTTGCTCTAGAATGGCGCTGTGGCCGCGAGGAGGCATCGCGGGCGAAAGGGCAAGGGAGCGCGTAGCGGGATGATCTTCCGACAGCTCTTCGATTCCGTATCGGGGACCTATTCCTACCTGCTTGCCAGCCGCCGCGGCGGCGAGGCGCTGATCATCGATCCCGTGCTGGAGAAGGTCGACCGCTATCTGCAGCTCGTCGGCGAACTCGACCTCAGGCTGGTCAAGGCGGTGGACACGCATCTGCATGCCGACCACATCACCGGCCTCGGCGCGCTGCGCGACAAGACGCATTGCGTCACCGTGATGGGCGAGCAGACCAAGGCCGACGTGGTGTCGATGCGGCTTGCCGACGGCGACAAGCTCGCCATCGAGGGGCTGGCGCTCGACGTGATCTACACGCCTGGCCATACCGACGATTCCTACAGCTTCATCCTGCCGGACCGGGTGTTCACCGGCGACACGCTGCTCATCCGCGGCACCGGTCGCACCGACTTCCAGAACGGCGATCCGCGCCAGCAGTATGAATCGATCTTCGGCCGCCTGCTCAAGCTGCCCGACGAGACGCTGATCTATCCGGCGCATGACTACAAGGGCGAGACCGTCTCGACCATCGGTGAGGAGAAGGCATTCAACCCGCGCCTGCAGGTGAAGTCGATGGATGAGTATGTTGAGATCATGAACAATCTGAAGCTCTCCAACCCCAAGATGATGGACGTCGCCGTGCCAGCCAACATGAAGGTCGGGCTGCATCAGGACGATATTGCCGGGCGCGGCTGGTCGGTCACTGCCGAGGCCGCGCTTGCGCTGGTCGGCAGGCCCGATGTCGCGCTGATCGACCTGCGCGAGAATTCCGAGCGCGAACGGCATGGCGTCATCCCCGGCGCCATCCATCTGCCCTATCCCCGGCTGCAGGAAAACATCGCCGCCGGCGGCATGCTGCACGAGCTCGCCAGGTCGACCGGCAAGCGGCTTTTGTTCTACTGCGCCTTCGGCGAGCGCTCGGCGATGGCGGTTCAGGCCGCCCAGGACGCCGGGATTGCCAGCGCCCGCCACATCCATGGCGGCATTGATGCCTGGAAGAAGGCGGACGGACCGCTCGTCCATTAGAGCAATTCAAGGAAAAGTGCGTAGCGGTTTTCCGTCCGGAATTGCGTAAAAACAAATACTTAGAGCGGGGCAGCCCTCATCAGCCCTGGAAGTTCAATTCAATCCGATAAGCCTGGCGCCATTCCGGAAAAGGGCCTCCCCCTCGGAATCGAAACGGAAGGTGGCGATGAAATCGTCGGCGCGGTAGTCCGGCAGCGTCTTGCGGATGGCGGCGGCGAAGTTTCGTGCCTCGTCCTGCCGGCCCGCCAGCGCCAGGCAATGCGCCGCGATCGACAGGATGATGGTGTGGGCGTTGGGCCGCGCGGCCGCTTTCAAGGCCCATTCAGCCGCTTCGTCGAACTGGCCGAGCCGGGCAAGCGCCATGGCCCGCGACCCCATCATCCCGAACAGCAGCGGATCGAAGGGGCTGAGATGGCGCGAATGGTCGGATGAGCCGATCGCGGATCTCGGGTCGCCCGACTGGGAATGCACGAAGGACAGCGCATAATGGCCGAGCGCGAAGTTCGGGCTGAGGTCGACGGCTCTTTCCAGCTCGAGCAAGGACCCGTCCCGTTCGCCGCGCAGCCACAGCGCGCGGCCCATGGCCCAGTGGGCGGCGGGGTTGTGGTCGTCCACCAGCAGGCTCTGGCCGGCGCTTTCGAAGGCAAGCGCGGTTTCCTGGTCGCGATCGCCCCAGCGCTGGAAGGCGTTCTGCCAATGGGTGAAGGAGAGGCCGGCATAGGCGCGGGCGAAGGTCGGATCCTGCTTCAAGGCCATGCCGAAGAACTGCTGGGCCAGTTCGTTCTCCGTGCGGGTGAAGCGGTACATGTGCCAGAGGCCGCGGTGATAGGCTTCCCAGGCATTGAGCGAGTTGGGCGCCTTCAGCATGGCGCGGTTGCGTTCGACCATGGCGATCTCGGCCGCGATCGAGGAGACGATGCTGTTGCCGATATCGTCCAGCACGATGAAGATGTCGTCCGGCTTGCGCTCGAAGGTCTCTGCCCAGACGATCCTCGCGGTGCGCACCTCGATGAGTTCGACCGAGACGATGACGCGGCCCGCCAGGCTGCGAACGGTTCCGGTGGCCACGTAATCGACGTTCAGGCGGCGCCCTGCGTCCTCCGGCGCGATGTTTTTCTCAGCCAGCGCGAACATCGACCCGCGCGCGATGACGAAGAAATCCCTGAGCTTGGCGAGGCGGGTGATGATGTCGTGGGTCATGCCGTCGGCCAGCCCGCCGCGACCGCCATCCGCTGCGGGGTCCTCGACAAACGGCATCACCGCAAGCGAGGCCCGGTGCGATGCGGCGGCATCCGGTTCGGCAAGCGCTATCGGAACCTGGGGCGCGAAGGCAATCGCCGGCTGCGCGCCCGGCGTCGCATCCGACTGCCGGTCCTTGATCGCCCGCCATGCCTCGCGCACGGGTGCGAATTCCAGCTCTTCCGACTGAAACAGCTGTGCGGCGACAACAAGGTGTTCCTCGCACTGGCCGATCTGGCCCCGCCTGGCCAGGTTCTCCAGCAAGGCCACATGCGCGCGCACGTCGAAGGGCGCGAGTTCCAGCCATTTGTCGAGATAGGGAGAAGCGTCGGTGCCCGACGGCAGGATGTTGACCAGATGCTCCAGGATGGCGATGTGGCACGAGGTGAACCGGCGGCGTTGCGCAACCAGCCAGCTGTCGAAATGCGGACAGCGGTCCAGCTCCAGCCCATCGAGGAAATCGCCGGCGAACAGGTCCGACAGTGCCCGCAGTCGTTCTGGAGCAAGTGTTCCTATTCCCGCCGCCGCGGCAGCAGCGATCTCGACGGCATCGACCGACACGCCTTCCAGCCGCAGCCCGACCGCGTCGCCCTGCGTTTCGACCCTGCTGACATCAGGGTCGTCGAGAACGCCGCGCAGCTTGCTGAGGCACCAGCGAAGCTCGCCCCGCGGGTCGTTCGGCACATCCCACAGAAGCTCGCACAGGCGACTGCGCCCAACGGCATGCGGTGTGAGCGTGAGATAGGCCAGCAACGCACGCAGCTTGCGCGATGCCGGCAATGCCATCGCGACGCCGCCGCGGAGTATGGTCAGTGGCCCGAGCAGGCGCACGGAAAGGCCGGCCGCGACCTCGCCGTCCAGACTCTCTCGGGTGGATTCCACGGACAATTCCACGCTGGCTCCCACGCTGGCCACTCGGCCTCTGTTCTATCACCGAAGGCGACAAGGTGCATCCGGCAGCGAATTTCGGCGCCGGATGTCGCCATTGCCGCACTGTCGGCAAGTCGGGAACCGTAACGCGGCAAGGTCTCGAAATCGCGCCGCCCAAACCGCCGGTCTGTAACCGGCTCGTGACGACAGCTTGAGGAGAGCGGACATGTTGCATCAGTCAAAGATCAGGACCACGGCCGGCCGCGGCCGCCTGTTCGACAGCATTCTCGACACGGTCGGCGATACGCCGGTGATCCGGATCAACAATCTCAGCCCCGCGCACGCGACCATCTATGTCAAGGCCGAGTTCTTCAACCCGGCTGCCTCGGTCAAGGACCGGCTGGCGCTCAACATCATCGAGGCGGCCGAACGCAGCGGTGCGTTGCGGCCTGGGCAGACCATCGTCGAGGCGACCAGCGGCAACACCGGCATCGGGCTTGCCATGGTCTGCGCGCAAAAGGGCTATCCGCTGGTGGTGACGATGGCCGACAGCTTTTCCGTCGAGCGCCGCAAGCTGATGCGCATGCTGGGCGCCAAGGTGGTGCTGACGCCGCGCGCCCAGAAGGGTTTCGGCATGTACAAGAAGGCGGTGGAACTCGCCGAGGCCAATGGCTGGTTCCTGGCCCGGCAGTTCGAGACCGAGGCCAATGCGGCCATTCACGAAGCGACCACGGCGCGCGAGATCGTCAATGATTTCGCCGGCTCCAGGCTCGACTGCTTCGTCACCGGCTATGGCACCGGCGGCACCGTCGCCGGCGTGGCGCGCGTGCTGCGCCGCGAGCGGCCGGAGACTCGCATCGTGCTCACCGAGCCGGCCAACGCGCAGCTTGTCGGCAGCGGCAAGCCGCAGGAGCGTGCCAAAGATGGCGCACCGGCCGCCAGCCATCCGGCCTTCGAGTCGCATCCGATCCAGGGCTGGACGCCGGATTTCATTCCCAATGTGCTGCAGGAAGCGATCGACAAGCGCTACTATGACGAGGTGATGCCGATCGCCGGGCCCGAGGGCATCAAATGGGCCAAGGCGCTGGCGCAGCAGGAGGGGATCTTCACCGGCATCTCCGGCGGCTCCACCTTCGCTGTGGCACGCCAGATCGCCGGGACATCGCCGGCCGGCTCGGTGATCCTGTGCATGCTGCCCGACACTGGCGAGCGCTACATGACGACGCCGCTGTTCGACGGCATCGAGGCGGAGATGGATGCGGAAGAGATCACGCTTTCGCGTTCGACGCCCAGCTGCCAGTTCGACGCCTGACAGCGGATCGCGGGGGACACCACAATGGACGCGATGCCGCAAACCTCGAGCGCGACAGCAGATGAAACGCTCGATCCCCTGGACTGGGCCGATATGCAGGCCCTGTCGCACCGGATCGTCGACGATGCCGTCGGCTATCTGCGCGACGTTCGCGACCGCCCGGTGTGGCGGGAGATGCCGGCCGAGGTGAGGGCGTTCTTCGACGCGCCCTTGCCGCGCTCGCCGGCGCCGCTCGCCGAAATTTATGGCGAGGTTGCCGACAACGTGATGGCTTACCCGATGGGCAACATTCATCCGCGCTTCTGGTCCTGGTATATGGGCTCCAGCAACTTCACCGGCGCGCTCGGCGATTTCCTGGCGGCGATCCAGGGTTCCAATCTGGGCGGCGGCAACCATGCCGCCGGCCTGATGGACAGCCAGGTGGTCGACTGGTGCAAGCAGATGGTTGGCTTTCCCGCCTCGGCCAGCGGCACGCTGGTCAGCGGCGGCTCGATGGCGAACATCATCGGGCTGACCGTGGCGCGCAACACCAAGGCAGGCATCGACGTGCGCGAACATGGCGTTGGCGCCATCGCGCAGCCCTTGCGTTTCTACGGCTCGGATCAGACCCATTTCTGTCACCGCAAGGCGATGGAGGTACTCGGCCTCGGCAACCGGGCGCTTCGCCGCATCCCGAGCGATTCCGCATTTCGCATCGACATCGCCGCCTTGCGGGCGGCGATCGCGGAAGATCGAAAGGCGGGCTTCAAGCCGGCCTGCGTCATCGGCAACGCCGGCACCGTCAACACCGGCGCGATCGACGATCTCAAGGCGCTCGCAAGGCTGGCGGCGGAAGAGGACCTCTGGTTCCACGTCGACGGCTGCATCGGTGCGCTGATCGCGATTGCACCGGAGAATGCAGCGCTCGTTGCCGGCGTCGAACAAGCCCATTCGCTTGCGCTCGATCCGCACAAATGGCTGCACGCGCCGTTCGAGGCGGGCTGCGTGCTGGTCCGAGACGCCGAGGCGCATCGCGGCGCCTTTGCCGTCATGCCCGAGTGTCTGATGTCGATGCAGCGTGGGCTCGCGTCTGGACAATGGCTGCACGAATATGGTCTGCAGACGTCGCGCGGCTTTCGCGCGCTTAAGGTGTGGATGGCGCTGAAAGAGCACGGCGTTGAAAAATTCGGCCGCCTGATCGACCAGAACATCGCTCAAACCAAATATCTGGCGAGCCTGATCGAGGCCGAGCCGGCGCTTGAGCTGATGGCTCCGGTGAGCGTCAACATCGTCTGCTTTCGCCACCGCGCCAACGGGTTGTCGGGCGAGCGCCTGAAGGCGTTCAACACCGAGATCATGCTGCGGCTCCAGGACGAGGGCATTGCGGCCCTTTCCGACACCACCCTGCACGACCAGCATTGCCTGCGGGTGGCGATCGCCAATCACCGAACCCGATACGAGGATCTTGATCTGCTGGTCGCGGAAATCCTGCGTCTCGGCGCAGAACTTGCCGCGTGAGCGGCGCAGCACAGGGAGGGACGCATGTCGTCCATGGACTATGCGATAGACTATGCGGAAGAAGGCTCGGGACCGACCGTGCCGTTCATCCCGGGATCCTTCAGCACGTATGCGGCCTGGCGGCCGATGCAGAGATGGCTATCGCCTGACTACCGGATGATCGGCACCAGCCTTTGCGGATATGGCGCGACTGCGGAGACCCGCTCCCGCAATGATTTCGGCATGCGGCACGAACTCCGGATCATCGAGCAGGCGGCACGTCGTGCCGGAGGACCCGTGCATCTGGTCGGGCATTCCTTCGGCGGGACCGTTGCCCTCGCCGCGGCCCTGCAAAACTCCATCGACGTGGCGAGCCTGTCGCTCTTCGAGGCAAACCCCCTCGCGCTCCTCAACAGACAGCCGAAGCAAGGTCTCTATCAGGACGTTGTGAGGCTGAGCCGGGAGTTCAGCGCGGCGGTCGATGCCGGCGACGCCGATGCAGCCGGGATCATCATCGACTTCTGGGGCGGTCAGGGCACGTTTGCTGCGCTTCCGGAAATCGTGCGGACTCATTGCCGGCAGACAGCCCCGGCAAATGTGATCGACTGGCTGACGGACTTCAGTTTCGAGGCCGCCCTGGACGACTACAGTGCCCTCGACATCCCGGTGCTTCTTGTCAGAGGAGGGTTTGCCAATCCGGCCATGGTGGCCATGACCGATATGCTGCAACAAGCTTTGCCGCATGTGCATAGCGCGGTTGTCGAGGACGCCGGCCACTTCCTCATTGCGACCCATGCGCAAAAATGTGCCGCGCTGCTGACACGGTTCCTGACGATTGCAGACGCGGAGCTGCCGGAACGCGCGATGGTCGCCTAATCCTGACCTGCGGGCAGTGGCGCGCCGGGGAGATAAAGCATGATCGGTCGGATTTCGTAGACGGCAGTGGGATTGACGCGTCTGAGATCGCGCGCTGTTGCAATCGCCTCCTCCTGGCTGGCGCAGTCGAGGATATAGAGCCCCAGCAACTGCTCCTTGGTTTCGGCAAAGGGACCGTCGATCACCATGCCATCGCCGGGACCGCGCAGCGTAACGGCCTCGGCGGTCGCGCCCAGCCTTGCCGCCGGCCCGAGTTTTCCCTCGCGGGTCAGCTTGGCGTTGACCTCGAGCAGGTCGTCCATCAGTGCCGCATCCTCGTCAGGCGTCCAGGACTGGACGGTCTGTTCGACGTGGTAGGCCAGGATCGCATAGAACATGGGACGGTCTCCTCAAATCAAGGTTCTACAGCGTCCTTTGCGCGTCCAAGAGGCGCGCGACGCTGTAGTGCCGGATCGGGCGGCACTATCACAAGGATGGCGGGACTGATCCAGCCCTGGCGTCGATCAGCCAACCGCCTCCTGACTCAAGCTGCCAGCGGCAGGCGCAGTTCCGTCAGCAGGCCGCCGCCGGGATGGTTGGAGAGGCTGATCTCGCCGCCGGCGGCACGCGCAATGTTGCGGGCAATGGTCAGGCCAAGACCAAGGCCGCCGGTCCGGCGGTTGCGCGATTGCTCGATGCGAACGAAAGAACCGAACACCGTGTCGATCTGGGCCTGCGGGATGCCGGGACCCTCGTCGCGGATGGCGAGCGTGATCGTGTCCTGCGACCGCTCCAGGCTGAGATGCGCCTTCTTGCCGTAGGTCGCGGCATTCTGGACGAGGTTGGTGACGCAGCGCTTCAGCGCCACCGGCCGGGCGATGCAGATCAAGCCGCGCGGCCGCGTGCCGTCATGGTCGAACGAAACCTCCTCGAAGCCGTCGGCGATCGATTCCACCAGCGACCAGAAATCGATACGTTCGGCTTTCTCCTCGGTCACCTCGAACTTGGCGAAATCGATGACCGAGCTGGCGATGCTCTCGATATCGGCGAGGTCATGCGCCAATGCCGCGCGGGCCGGCGATTTGCGCAACAGTTCGAGGCGCAGCCGCATCCGTGTCAGCGGCGTGCGCAGATCGTGCGCAAGTGCTGCCGCAAGGTGCTCGCGGTCCTCGACATAGTCGCGCAGCCTGACTTGCATGGCGTTGACCGCCTTGGCCGCGGCACGAATCTCGCGGCTGCCCGACTCGGCGATCGGCGGGCTCTTCAAATCGTGGCCGATGCGCTTCACGGCGGTTTCCATCATCCGATATGGCGCTGTCAGCCGGCGCAGCGACCAGATCGACATCACCACCACCAGCCCGGCGATCAGGGCATAGAGCGGCAGGCTGTCGAAGCTCAATATCGGGCCTACCGGCGTGATCGGCTCGGTGAAGTTCAGCCACTGCCCGTCGGCGAAGCGAAGCGAGGCCGTCAGCTTGTCGCTTTGGGCGAAGTCCGCCGCCAGCACCAGAAGGTCGCGCTCCACCTGGCCGACATCCTTGTTCATGATCGCGCCGCCGGGAGCATCCGACTCGCGCGTCGCCGGATCGCGCCGCACGCGCGCGTCGGTGATGCCGAATTTGGTCAGGCGCCCGACCAGAATGTCCTCCAGCTCGGCGAGTTCGTCGTCGCCGGCGATCGAGGAGGTGACGGCCGGCGTGTCCGAAACGGTCAGCGCGTAGGTGGCGTTGAACAGGCCGGACGCGGTCGCCTTGCGTTCCTCGGGCGTCGCATCGTGCATCAGCTGCACCAGCGAGAAGGCGCGGTCGTTGAGCCGGTAGAGATCGACCACGTCGTTGGCGGCGGCGCGGTCGCGCGAGACGATGTAGAGCGTCGCGACCTGGCTGATCAGCAGGCCGGCAATGACGATGAGCAGCACCCAGACAGGCAGGGTCTGCGGCAGGAAGCGTCTCATTCGGAGGTCGTTTCGGGCAGGAACTGATAGCCGCCGCTGCGCACGGTCAGGATCAGTTTCGGCGTCTTGGGATCGTCTTCCATCTTGCGCCGCAGCCGGCTGACCAGGATGTCGACGCTGCGGTCGAAGCTGTAGCCGGTGTCGCCGCCCGAGAGCTCGATGAGCTGGTCGCGGGTGAGCACGCGCTGCGCGCTCTTGACGAAGGTCTGCAGCAGGTTGAACTCCGCCATCGTCAGCTCGACCCTGACATCGCCGGGCGCCGTCAGCCGGCGGCGCGAGCAATCCATCGTCCAGCCGGCGAAGTGGTAGATCTGCTTGGTTGTCGGACGGCGCGGCTCGGCGGCACCATTGCGCCTCAGCACGGCGCGGATGCGGGCCAGGAGCTCGTGCGGATCGAAGGGTTTCGGCACATAGTCGTCGGCGCCCGTCTCAAGGCCGACGACCCGGTCGGTCGTCTCGGTGACGGCCGTCAGCATGATGATCGGCGTCGTGTGGTTGGCGCGCAGTTCGCGGCAAAGCTCCAGCCCGCTTTTGCCGGGCAGCATCACGTCGAGAACGATGAGATCGACCTGCATGCGGCGCAGGATGGCTTCCATCTCGACGCCGTCGGCGGCAACGGTCGTGTGCAGGCCCCGCTTCTGGAAGAACTCCTGAAGCAGGTCGCGTATGCCCTTGTCGTCGTCGACGATCAGTATGTGTGCGTCGGATTTCACGGGAACCCTGTCATTGCTGGTGGCCAAGCCGTCATTCGATCATCTCCCACACGATAGAATTCGGGCCATATGTTGGCCAGTGGCGATCGTACAGCCCAAGGCAGATGCGACAGAAACAATCCAGAAACAAAATTCTATAGTCCGGAAAAACTCACGAAAAAATTCAAGGGCATAACGGTGTCGTGGCGGTCAGGTCATCGGCTGCGACGCTAGTCTCCGGAGTAACGGACAAGACCAATGCATAGGTTCTCGATCAGCTTGATGGGTGCGTTGCTCGGCATTTCGCTCGTCACGGCCGCGGTCGGAGCCTCCGATGCAAAGGTGGCGCCGATCACCCGGGCCGAGCGCTGCAGCGACCTCAACCGTCAGGTTGACGAAGCCCTCGAAACCCATGCCGCGGCAACGCAGGTCACCGCGGCGAAAGCACTGCAAAGAAAGGGAAACCGGTTCTGCGCCAACAAGAAGCAGGCACAGGGAATCCGGATGCTCGCAAACGCTTTGAAGCTGCTTGGAGTGACACCGAACGACCCGGTTCAGTGACGCTCAATCCCCGACCCGCATAAAAAGGAAATGAAGCCATGAACAAGTCCCTCCTCTCCGCCCTCGGTCTCGCTGTTGCTCTCGCCTTCTCGATGCCGGCTCTCGGCAACGCGGCCGCGACCACGACCGCTGCTCCCGCTGCTTCGACGACGACCGCTCCGGCTGCTGCGCCTGCCAAGGCCGCTCCGAAGAAAGTTGCAGCCAAGAAGACCGTCAAGGCCTGCAAGGTGACCAAGACGCACAAGTGCCCGGTCAAGAAGGCGCCGAAGAAGGCCGCCAAGAAGTCCTGATCCAAGCCTGGCAATAACCAGCTTTCCTGACAAGGCCGCTCCAGCCGAATTCCGGTTGGAGCGGCCTTGGATCAAGCCGGAGTGCCGGCGGCGTCAAGCCCGGCATGCCAAACTAGTTCAACGGCCGGCGATCCTTAACCCGATCGCAATGCCGGCCCTGTAGGACAATCCGCATGAAGCGGCTTTCGTCCATTCTGCGCTCGATGGTCATCGGTGGCCTGGTGGTCAGCGGAGTGGCCAAGGTGTTGATCCTGCTCTCCGCCAGCCCGGTGCCGGACCCGGCCAGCGGACGAACCGAGCCGTCACTGTTCGCGCCGAAAATATCCACCGACTGGGACTACATCACGCCCGGGCAGACCTGGCTGCTCATCGTGCTGACCGGCACGGTGCTGATCTGCTTCATCGCCTGGCCGGTGGCGGCCTGGATGGAGCGCCGGGTCGATGCGCCCGATACGCGATCCCGTCCCGAATCACCACCTGTCGCGACGGTGCGGCAGATCCCGCCGCGGCGCATGTTCGGCCGCCATGGCCGTTGAACAGCTCTAGTCAGTGACCCACATAGATTTGTCAGAGATCGCGCTGCTGCTTAGCCGATCGAAAATGGACGACCGCTTTCGCCCGTGACAAAGTGGAGGCGAATTTCCCGCTTGCAGTTGCCAGGTTTCCAATGCCTGAAACCACCACCACACCGCGCACCAAGACGCAGCCCAAGACCGAACGGCCGAAGCTCTACAAGGTCATCCTCATCAACGACGATTTCACCCCGCGCGAGTTCGTGGTGACGGTGCTCAAGGGCGAGTTCAAGCTGAGCGAAGACCAGGCGCAACGGGTTATGATCACCGCGCACCGGCGCGGCGTCTGCGTCGTCGCGGTCTTCACCAGGGACGTCGCCGAGACCAAGGCGACGCGGGCGACCGACGCCGGCAAGGCCAAAGGCTACCCGCTGCTTTTCACGACCGAACCGGAGGAGTGAGGAGCGGTCGCCCGTAGGGCGATCAATCGACAACGACTTGTCGATTGAAGCGACGAACGCCCGGAGCCATAGCGGAGGGCAGGGGCCGGTCCGCCAGGCTGAGGAGGGTCAGCGGCAGCGACCAATTTGAAGGCAGCATCGCAGCGTGAGCGCCGCCCCTCATCCGCCCTTCGGGCGTAAACGGGGAGAAGGAAAAAGAAGGCTCACCGCCCCTCACGATACCACATCGAGCCCATCGCCAGAAGCAGCAGGCCGAGGCCGAGGAAGCCGCCGAACAGCGGCACGCGGGAGACGGCCTTCAGCACGCTGTCGTCGGTGGTGCGCAGCCCAATCCAGTCGTTGCCGGAGGCGGCACCCGTGGAGCGGACCGGGACGATCGAAGGCAGCGTCACGCCGCCGGCGAGGTTGCCGAGCGTGGATGAAGGCGCCAGCCGGCGCACACTGCCGCCGGTCGCCTCCGCCGGCGCCTTCAGCCGGTCCTCGGTCGAGATGACGTCGGTGAACTCCGGCGCGTTGATCGGACCGACATGGGCAAGCGCGGTGAGATCGCCATTGCCGACCTGGTAGAGGCCGATCTCGCTGGTCTGGACGGTGCCGAGGAAAATGCCGGGCTCGGATTTTTCGAGCCTGACGATCAGCGCCTTGCCCGACGGCGTGATCACCTGCGCCGGGCCAGGGTCGTCGCTCATCGTCTGGCGGCGGATCTCCAGTGTCATGCCACGCCCGTCGGCGGTCAGGCGTTCCTCTTCGAGCTCGGGCTCCTTCATCAGCCAATGGGCGATGCGGCGATAGAGCTGGACATGCGGGCCGCCGCCCTCGAAGCCGCGTGCCCACAGCCAGCCCTGGTCGGACAGAAGCATGCCGACGCGGCCTTCGCCCTTGCGGTCGAGCAGCAGCAGCGGCCGGTTGTCGGCGCCCTTCATCACTACCTCGCCCTCGGGGTTCTCGACGCCGATGGTGCGGAACCAGCGGCTCCAGTGCGGCGGATCGGTGGCCGAGCCATCCAGCCCGCGCGTCACCGGATGACGCTGGCCGAGCTCGGTGAGGCGCGGGTAGAAGGCCTTGTCGACGACCTCGCCGGTCGGCATCGCCGGCAGCGCTGACATCAGCGGCGTGCGGGCGATCGAGCTTTCGCCGGCATATTCGGGTCCGGCGGCGATCAGCAGCGCGCCGCCCTTTTCGACATATTCGGAGATGTAGTCGTAATAGAGGATCGGCAGCACGTCGCGGTGCTGGTAGCGGTCGAAGATGATCAGGTCGAAATCCTTGATCTTCTCGACGAACAGTTCGCGCGTCGGAAAGGCAATCAGCGACAATTCGTTGATCGGCGTGCCGTCCTGCTTTTCCGGGGGGCGCAGAATGGTGAAATGGACGAGATCGACCGAAGCGTCCGACTTCAAGAGGTTGCGCCATGTGCGTTCGCCGGCATGCGGCTCGCCGGAAACGAGCAGCACGCGCAAATTCTCGCGGATACCGTCGATCAGCGCGATGGCGCGGTTGTTGGCGTCGGTCAGCTCACCCGGCACGGGGTCGATGGCGAGCTCGACGATGTTGCGGCCGGCGCTCGGGATGGTCACCTGCAGCGGCATCGCCTGGCCGATGGTGGCGTGTTCGACCGAGACCTGTTCGCCATTGACCGAGACGCGGACATCGACCGGGCCGGCCTGATTGTCGGTGGCGATGACGCGGTAGCTCATGTCGAGCGGCTTGCCGACCAGGCCGAAACGCGGCGCATTCTCGAAGCGAATGCGGCGATCCTTCTCGTGCTCGTTGCCGGTGATTAAAGCGTGCAGCGGCGCATGGAAGTCGGGTGCGGCGGGCGGCGCATCATGCACCTCGCCATCAGTGATCATGATGGCGCCGCCGATGCGCGACGGCGGCACGTCGCGGAACGCGCCTTCGAGTGCGCCGAACAGCCTGGTATCGGTGCGCTCCTCGGCCGCCTCGGACCTGCCGGCCTCGACGACGCGCACGTCGAACTGCTTGAAACGGCCGAGGCGCTGCTGAAGCCCGGCCAGCGCTTCGTCGGTCTGTTTGGTGCGCTCGCCGATATCCTGGCTCTGGCTGCGGTCGACGACGATGGCGACGACGCTTTTCAAGGCCTCGCGTTCCTCATCGAGGAAGACAGGATTGAGCAGGGCAGCACCCAGCGCAAGCAGGGCGGCGAACCGGAAGATCGAGCCGCGCTGGCGAAACCACAGGCCGACCAACGCCAGCAGGACCAGGGGCACCAGCACGGCGGCGAGCAGCGGCCAGGACAGAAGCGGTTCGAAGTTGATCGACCAGTTCATGGCTTACTGCCCCAGCCGTTCGAGCAGGACGGGCACGTGCACCTGGTCGGATTTGTAGTTGCCGGTCAGCATGTACATCATGATGTTGACGCCAGCGCGCAGCGCATAGATGCGCTGCATCGGGTCCGCCGGCACGGTCGGCAGAAGCGGGTCGCCGTTCTCGTCGACGGCCCAGGCGCCGGCAAAATCATTGGCGGTGATCAGGATCGGCGAGACGCCGTCACCGACGCGCACGGGGCGATTCTCGGTGTTGCTGGCATCGAGCGAGGCCTCGACCCAGAGCGGGCTGCCGGCGAAGCGGCCGGGAAACTCGGGCAGGATGAAGAAGGACTTGGTAAGCACATGGTCCGATGGCACCGGTTCCAGCGGCGGCACGTTGAGATCGCCGAGAATGTCGCGCAGCCGCTCGGTCGCCTGGCTGGTCGAATCGGCGCCGATGCCGTTGGCGAACTGGTCGCGGGTGTCGAACAGGACCGTGCCGCCCTGCTGCATATAGGCATCGACGCGTGCGATCGCCGCTTGGCTCGGCATCGGCGCTGCAGGGTCGATCGGCCAGTAGATCAGTGGGTAGAAGGACAGTTCGTCCTTCGAGATGTCGACGCCGGCCGGCGCTCCGGGTTCGAGCGCGGTCTTCTCGATCAGGAAGCGGGTCAGGCCTTCGAGACCAGCGCGGCTGATCGAATCGACGCCAGGCTCGCCGGTCAGCACATAGGCGATGCGGGTCTTCGCGATGTCCTCGATCGCCTGGGCATCGCCCGGCTTCGCGTCGTCGGCGCGGGCGAGGTCGGCATGGCCAAGGAGCGCGCCTAGCGCGATCAGCCCTGCGGCCGCCGTTGCCGCGGCGCGACGCGGCCGGCGCGACAGCAGCCCGCCCATCCAGAACACCGCGAGCGTGTCGAGCACCATCAGCACCAGGGCGACGGCGACCAGCGGCCCTTTGAGATTGTGCGACTCGTCGAAGGCGTACTGGACGGTGGTGACCGGCAACGAAACTTGAGGTCGGTCCAGCAGCGCAAAGGTGCTGTCGGCCTCGAGCAAATTGTGGGCGAAGACGCCGGTCTCGGAGCCGTAGAGGCCGGGCGGGTTCTCGAACGTCACTGGCAGCGGGCCGGCGCCGGGCACCAGTGGCCGTGCATCAGGCGTCGGCGGCACCAGCTCGCCGTTGGCGGCAATCATCCGGTAGGGCGCCAGCGAGGTGGCGGCGGCCTCGGCGTTGGCGATCGCCGCACCCTGGTTGCGCGACAGCTGCACGATGCGGCGCAGCATCTCGACGAAACTGCCCGATATGGGCAGGTTCGACCAGGTTGCCTCGGGCGTGACGTGGAACAGGACGAGCGTGCCCTTGCCCTTCTTCAGCCCGGTCACCAGCGGCGTGCCGTCGGCAAGCGTTGCCCAGGTGCGCTCGACGATGTCGGGTGTCGGCTCGGCCAATACTTGCCTGGTGACGGTGACCTCGGCTGGCGGGGAGAGATCGGCAAAGGGACCGGCTTTTGGAAACTCGGTGACCGGCTGCGGCGTCGTCCACGACAAGGCGCCGCCCATCGAGCGCTCGCCGGTACGCAGCCTGACCGGCAGCAGATCATCATCATTGCCGGCGGCTGCCAGCCGCGAACCGGCAAAGCGCACCAGCGTGCCGCCCTTGTCGACCCAGTCGACCAGCCGCTGCTTCACCTGTTCCGGAATGGTGCCGACATCAGCCATGACGATCATCGCCGGCTTCTGGTCGAGAAGCTGCGGGATGGCGTCGGCAAGGTCGACGCTCGACGGCTCGACCAGATCGGCGAAAGGCTGCAGCGCGCGGCGGATATAGTAGAGCGGCGACAAAAGCGGCTGGGCCTGGTCGGCCTCGGCTTGCGACAACAGCCCGACACGGCGGCGCTTGGAGCTCTCGTCGAGCACCCGCACGGCGCCGGCCTGGTGCTCGCCGTCAAGCGCGATCGAGGCGAAGTCGTTGCGCAGCTCGAACGGCACCGCCATCGTTCCGGTGGCTGTGGATTCGCCCGGCGAGAAGGTCAAAGTCGCGTCGGCGATACGGCGGCCCTTGTCGTCGAAGGCGCCGGCGGTGACCTGAGCCGGCGCCGGATCGCCCGGTGCGCGGATGGCGGTGAGCGCGAACCCGTCGACCTGGTTGTCGGCGACAGTAAGGCCGGTCAGCGACAGCCTGTCGGACGTCGCCCAGACGAGGCGCGCCGCGTTCTTCGACAGCAGCGTGTTGAAGGCGGCTTCGTCGCCTTGTGCGGCCAGTCCGTCGGCGAGCACGGCGACGCTGGCGCCCGGCAGGCGCTCCAGGGCGGCCGCGACGCGTGCATAGATGGCCGGGCGGTCGGTCGGGATCGGCCGCGGCTTTGCCGCGCGCAGCCGGTCGAGCGCGGTGGCGGCATCGAAGGGACCGATCTCGGCATTGGGCTTTTCGGCGGTGAAGGCGATGACGACAGGCACGCCATTCGAGCTCGCGTCGGCGATCAGCCGCTGCGCGGTGGCGACGCGCTTACCCCAGTCGGCTGCACTTGCCCAGTCATTATCGATGACAAGTGCCAGGGCCGAGCCCTCGGCGGGTAACTTTTCGCGCGGATTGAAGACGGGTTCGGCGAGCGCGGCGATGACAAGGGCGGCCATCAGCAACCGCAGCAGCGTCAGCCACCACGGGCTCTGATGCGGAGTCTCCTCGCGCTTCAGCACGCGCGCCAGTATCTTCAGCGGCGGAAACACTTCCGTCTGCGGCTTGGGCGGGGTGAGCCGCAACAGCCACCAGATCACCGGCAGCGCCAGCAGGCCCCACAACACCATGGGCGCACCGAAGGAAAGCGGCAGCCAGCTCATGCGCTGATCTTTCCGGCATAACTGCTTTCAGCGGTCATCGCCATGTGGATGCGCACCAGCGCCTCGGAAGCCAGGCGATCGGTATGGTTGACGGTAAAGCTCCAGCCGAGCCGCTTGCACCAGCCGGCCAGCTCCTGGCGGCGGGCGGTGTAGAGCAGGCGGTAGTCGTCGCCCAGCATTTCGGCGCGGCCGGCGGTCAGCTTGTCGCCGGTCTCGGGGTCGGTGAATTCGGTGCGGCCGGCATAGGGGAAGGTTTCTTCAGCCGGGTCGGCGACCTCGATCAGATGCGCGCGCACGCCGTGGCGGGCGAGCACGTCGAGCCAGGCCATCGTCTCTTCCACCGGGTCGAGGAAATCGCTGACGATGACAATGTCGCAGAAGCGGCGGATGCCGGAGAGATCGGGCTTTGCCGGCAGCGCGCCGGCATGGGTGAGCTGGGCCGCGATGCGCTCGGCGCCGTTGCGGGCCGTGAACGGATCGGTCAAGCCCGGCCAGGCGATGCGTTCGCCGCTGCGCGACAGAAGCTCCGCCATGGCGAGCGCCAGCACCAGCGCGCGCGATTCCTTCGAAACGCTGGCGCCGGCGGATTTGTAGAGCATGGACGGCGAGGGGTCGGCCCAAAGCCATACCGTGTGCGCCGCCTCCCATTCGCGATCGCGTACATAGGTGTGGTCGTCGCGGGCCGATCGGCGCCAGTCGATGCGCGAGGAATCGCCCTCGACATAGGGGCGGAACTGCCAGAAATTCTCGCCGATGCCGCGCTTGCGGCGGCCATGCCAGCCGGCGATCACGGTGTTGACGATCCGGCGCGCCTCGACCAGGAGGTCCGGCACCAGCGAGGCCCGCAACCGGCCACGGGCGAGCGCGTCGCGCGTCGCTACCGGTGCCTGGACCTCGCCTATGCGCGCCATCAGATGCCTTTTGCCAGTTTCGCCACCACGTCACGCACCGAGGTGCCTTCGGCGCGAGCGGCGAAGGTCAGCGCCATGCGGTGCTGCAGCACCGGCTCGGCCAGCGCACGGATATCGTCGACCGACGGTGCCAGCCGTCCATCATACAACGCGCGAGCGCGGGCGCACAGTGTCAGCGCTTGGCTGGCGCGCGGGCCCGGACCCCAGGCGACGAGCTTGTCGGTTTCGGCATGGCCATGACCGGGACGGGCCGAGCGCACCAGCTTGAGGATCGCCTCGACGACACTTTCCGGTACCGGCATGCGGCGGATCAGCATTTGGATCTCCTTCAGCCGTGCCGGCTGCAGCACGTTCGCGGCCTTGGCATCCTCCACGCCGGTGGTTTCCAGCAGGATACGGCGCTCCGCCTCGATTTCCGGATAGAGGATGTCGACCTGCATCAGGAAGCGGTCGAGCTGGGCCTCGGGCAGCGGATAAGTGCCCTCCTGCTCCAGTGGGTTCTGTGTCGCCAGCACGTGGAACGGCGCCGGCAGATCGTGGCGGGCGCCGGCGATGGTGACGTGATATTCCTGCATCGCCTGCAGCAGCGCCGACTGGGTGCGCGGCGAGGCGCGGTTGATCTCGTCGGCCATCAGCAGTTGCGCGAAGATCGGCCCGGAAATGAAGCGGAACGAGCGCTTGCCGAATTCGTCCTGTTCCATCACCTCGGAGCCGAGAATGTCCGACGGCATCAGGTCGGGGGTGAACTGGATGCGGCGGGAATCGAGGCCGAGTACGACGCCCAGCGTCTCGACCAGCTTGGTCTTGGCGAGACCGGGCACGCCGACCAGCAGCGCGTGGCCGCCGGCCAGGAGCGCCACCAGCGTGCGTTCGACGACCGCTTCCTGGCCGAAGATGACGCGACCGACGCCGTCGCGGACCCTGGAGATGTCGGCCAATGCCTTCTCCGCCTCGGCGATCATGTCTCTTTCGCTGATCGGGCTTTCCTTGATCATCACGCTCATGGCCGCATCGATCCTTGTGTTGGAAATACCGGCTTGCACTTGTCTGTGCCGCAGAATGCCGCGATTCGGCCTCGCATGGCGCCTGCGTTTGAATTTAAATCACAGACTTAGGCTGACAAGCGGAACAACAGTGACTATTTCGTGACCATGACGGAACGCTCCGAACATGCTGAAGAGAGTCTGACGGCCGCCAGGGAAGCGCGCGGACTGGAAGCGCTGATCTCGCGGGCGACGCGCGCCGGCAAGGGTCCGGCGCCGGTGGAGCGCTGGAATCCCGACTTCTGCGGCGATCTCGACATGGAGATCAAAGCCGACGGCACCTGGTTCTATCTGGGCACGCCGATCGGGCGCATGCCGCTGGTGCAGCTCTTTTCCACGGTTCTGCGCAAGGATGCAGACGGCAAGACCTATCTGGTGACGCCCGTGGAAAGGGTGGGTATCCGTGTCGCCGACGCGCCCTTCGTGGCCGTCGAAATGGACGTTTCCGGCAGCGGTGGCGGGCAGGTCATCACCTTCCGCACCAATGTCGGCGACGTCGTCGAGGCCGGGCCCGGCCATCCGCTACGCTTTGTCGACGAGGACGCCACCGGTGGCCTGAAGCCTTACGTTCTGGTGCGCGGGCGGCTGGAGGCGCTGGTGGCGCGGCCGGTGATGTACGAGCTGGTCGAGCATGGCGAGGAAATCGACCTCGGCGGCCGGACGATGTTTGCGGTCCGCTCGAAAGGCGAGGTCTATCCGATCATGCCGGCGGAAAAATTGAAGCGGCTGAGCGCGTGATGGACCAGGTGACGCCGGTGCCGTTTTCCACCGCTGATTTTCGCGCGCGCTTCGCCGCACTGCCGAATGCGCATGCCGGCGACGATTTTGGCGATCATCGCTTCAATCCCGGCCACCCACGACTGACACAAGCCAAGCCACTGCGCGACGCCGCGGTGTTGATCCCGGTGGTCGATCATCAAGGCGATGCGACGGTCTTGCTTACAAAACGGGCCGAGAAGCTGCGCAGCCATTCAGGGCAGGTGGCTTTCCCCGGCGGCACGATCGATGCGACCGATCCCAGCCCGGAGGCGGCGGCGCTGCGCGAGACCTTCGAGGAGATCGGGCTTGGCGAGGATCGCATCGAGATCATCGGCCGCATGCCTGACTATGTCGCGGGCAGCGGCTATCGCATCGCGCCGGTCCTGGGCATCGTGCGGCCGGGTTTCCAGCTGACGCTGAATTCCGAGGAGGTCGATGCCGCCTTTGAGGTGCCGCTGCGCTTCCTGATGGACCCGGCCAACCACAAGCGGGACAGCCGCATGTGGAACGATCTCGAATGGTTCTTCTACGATATGCCTTATGGCGACCGGCGTATCTGGGGCGTCACCGCCGGCATCATCCGCACGCTCTATGAAAGGCTCTATGCGTGAGTGCTCCGGTGTCGCTTGCGGGCAGGGCCGACTGGCTCGGCGAAAGGCAGCTGCAGCGCCTGCTTGCCGCTTTAACGGACGGTGGCGAAGAGGCGCGCATTGCCGGCGGCGCGGTGCGCAACGCGCTGATCGGCCAGCCCGTTGCTGACATCGACATCGCGACCACTTGCGTGCCGACGGAAACCATCCGGCGCGCTGGGGCGG
This sequence comes from Mesorhizobium monacense, assembly GCF_056781675.1. Classification (NCBI taxonomy): domain Bacteria; kingdom Pseudomonadati; phylum Pseudomonadota; class Alphaproteobacteria; order Hyphomicrobiales; family Phyllobacteriaceae; genus Mesorhizobium; species Mesorhizobium monacense. The sequence goes on from NZ_CM165567.1 coordinate 727,444, forward strand.
CGGGGTTCAAGACGGTGCCGACCGGCATCGACCACGGCACCATCACTGCTGTCGCCGGCGGCAAGGCCTATGAGGTCACCACGCTGCGCGCCGACATCGAAACCGACGGGCGGCGGGCAAAAGTGTCGTTCGGGCGCGACTGGAAGCCTGACGCCGAGCGGCGCGACTTCACCATCAACGCGCTCTATGCCGAGGCCGACGGCACCGTGGTCGACCTGGTTGGCGGCATCGCCGACATCGAAGCGCGCCGGCTGCGCTTCATCGGCGATCCGGAAGCGCGCATCCGCGAGGACTATTTGCGCATCCTGCGCTTCTTCCGGTTCTTCGCCTGGTATGGTGATGGCCGACCCGACGCCGAGGGGCTGAAGGCCTGCGCACGGCTTAAGGACGGGCTCGGCCAGCTTTCGGCTGAGCGCGTCTGGTCCGAGCTGAAGAAGCTTTTGTCGGCGCCCGATCCGTCACGCGCCCTTTTGTGGATGCGCCAGGCCGGCGTTCTCACCAGCGTTCTACCGGAGAGCGAGAAGTGGGGCATCGACGCCATTCACGGGCTGACCAGGACCGAAAAGGAGCTGGGTTGGACGCCGGACCCACTGCTCAGGCTTGAGGCGATGGTGCCACCCGATGCAGGGCGGATAAAAGCGCTTGCCGAGAGGCTGAAGTTCTCGACCGGTGAGGCGGATCGCTTGCGCCACTGGGCGCTGACGGCGGCCGTCGAGCCCAAGGCAACCGAAGGCGAACTGGCGAAAAAGCTCTATCGCGGCGATCGCCGGGGCTTTGTCGACCGGCTGCAGCTTGCGCTGGCCTCCGCGCGGGCGCGGGCTGTCGAGAACAATGAAGCCCTGCTCGACGCCGGCGGCTTTTCGCGCCTGCTTGGTTTCGCGCTGAAATGGCAAAGGCCCGACTTTCCGGTCAAGGGCGCAGATCTGACCGAACTTGGCGCAACGCCGGGACCTAAGCTCGGCGCCATCCTGAAAAACCTGGAAAGGGAGTGGGTCCAGTCCGGCTTTGCGCTCGATCGCGGCGCGCTGCTCGAGCGCGCCGCTGAAGCCCTGAAAGCCAGCTGAGATCAGGCCGCGTCGCGGGCTTTCTCGATGCGCGAGCGGATCGCTTCGATCATCGTCTCGCGGATCACTGTCTCGCCGTGCGTCTCGCGCATATGCTCGACGGCGCGGCGCATGACTTCGGCCTCCTCGTCGGCCCGCGTATGCCAGTCACAACCGGGGACGAGCGAGCCGCAGTGGAATTCCTTCATCGGATTCTCCTTTTTCCTCCCTGGAGCGCGCGGCAGCTGAGACACGGACGCTCCAGCACTTGATCGTTGCATGATCCCTTTCGAACCGGTTCCGGTCTTGCTGCGCTGACCTTCGGTCCGGGACATGCACGGGGGAGCAAGCATAACACAAATGCCTGGTTTTGGTTGCCGGCCGGCAACAAAAAGGCGGAGCATCGCTGCTCCGCCCTCTTACGCTACCCCGGAGCATGATCACAAAAGCTGGTCTTGCTCCGACGAGCAGGCCATCACTTCACGATCTTGACTGCCTCGGCAACTTTGTTCTTGCCGCTCATGTCCCAGGAAACGCGGACCTTTTCGCCGGCCTTCAGGCCAGGATCCTTGAAGGTCTTGGGAAGCGTAAAAGATGATCCATCCTCGAGAACCAGGCTCATGGCCGTGGCGTCAAAGGCCTTGACCGTCCCGGTGGTGTGCTTGACGGCGGCAAAGGCAACCGAGCCGGAGGCGAGAAGGGCGGCCGCGGCGGCCGACACAATGATTTTGCGCATTGCAAAGTACTCCTGGGAAAAGCGGACATCCTTGTTGAGAGGATGGTCCGCGTCGTCTTGGGCCGTCCGGTTGCGTCGAGTCGCGGTTTCGCGGGCGTGAAACGACAAATAACCCAGTTTTTTCAAATGGATATTAGACGAAAAAGAAATCTGTGGCGCCACATTCCGTGCCAGAATTCGGCGAATGGGACGTCATTGCGGCTCACATTCCGCTCACCGATTTTTTACGGCCATCTTACCTCCGGCGGCAGGCTGGACAGGATTGAGGCGACATTGCCGCCAGTCTTCAGGCCGAAGATGGTGCCGCGATCGTGAAGAAGGTTGAATTCGACGTAACGGCCGCGCCGGATCAGCTGTTCGTCGCGGTCGCCGTCGGTCCAGTTCTCGTTGAAATTGGCCCGGACCAGATGTCCGTAGACGACGAGAAAAGAGCGCCCGACATCCTGGACGAAGTTGAAATCGGCATCCCAACCACCCTTGTCCTCGTCCGAATGCAACCAGTCGAAGAAGATGCCGCCGGTGCCGCGCGGCTCGTTGCGGTGCGGCAGGAAGAAGTATTCGTCGCACCAGGCCTTGAATTTTGGGTGATCGGCGACGCCGGCGTTCTTCTCGCAGGCAAACTGCATGGCGCGGTGGAAGGCTAAGGTATCGGGATCATCCTGGACGCGGCGGCGGTCGAGCACCGGCGTCAAATCGGCGCCGCCGCCGAACCATTGGTGCGAGGTGACGACCATGCGCGTGTTCATGTGCACGGCCGGCACGTTGGGGTTCCATGGGTGGGCGATGAGCGAGATGCCGCTCGCCCAGAAGCGCGGGTCTTCCTCGGCGCCCGGCATCTGCTTGCGGAATTCCGGCGAGAACTCGCCATAGACGGTCGAGGTGTGGACGCCGACCTTCTCGAAGACGCGGCCATACATCATCGACATGGTGCCGCCGCCGCCCTTGCCTTCGTCGCGCTCCCACGGTGTCTTCTCGAAGCGGCCCGGCGACCATGAAACCAGCGGCCCCTGAAGGTCCTGCTCGATCTGCTCGAAGGCGGCGCAGATGCGCTCGCGCAGCGCCTCGAACCAGAGCCTGGCCTTCATCTTCTTCTGTTCGATGTCGTCCGGCAGCCCCACGGGCATTTCAGGTCGTTCCAAATGCGTCTCCCGTCGCAGCCGACAAATGACTCGTCTTTTCCGGGCGCGATCCCTAATCTCTTAAGGGCAAGGGTCAAGTGTCATTAAGGCGCAAGGAGTTTCTTTCATGCGCACCCCGGCAAGACCGAAGCTGGATGGCTTGAAGAAAAGGCTCGATCGTTCGCGCGCCGAGCGTGAGCGCATGCCGCGCGACGGCTTCCTGCGCGAGACCTTCGTCCTGCCGCGCTCCGACGCGCGCCTCAAGGCCAAGGAGTGGTTCGAACGGTTTCCCAAACAGGCCTACTGGACCGAGATCGAAAGCTGGTTCGAGCGGCCGGGGGATGTCATCGAATTCACGATCAGGCGGCTGCCGGCTGCTGACTAGCTCTCGACCACCAGCCTTCTTGCCCCCGTTCCTTGCTTTGCCAAACGGTCGCCCTTGTTCCTGAGCGGGCATTTGTCGATCGACATGCAGCCGCAGCCGATGCAGTCGGTGAGCCCGTCGCGCAGCTTCTTCAACTGGCTGATCTTCTGGTCGAGCTCGTCGCGCCAGGCCGTCGACAGCAGGTTCCAGTCCTCGCGCGTCGGCGTGCGGCCCTCAGGTAAGGATTGGAGTGCCGCGGCGATCTCAGCCAGCGAGATGCCGACCTCCTGGGCGACCCGGATGATCGCCACCCGCCGCAGCACGTCACGGCCGTAGCGCCGTTGGTTGCCCGACGTGCGGTGGCTGCGGATCAAGCCGCGCGCCTCGTAGAAATGCAGTGCCGATACCGCCACACCGCTGCGCATCGCTACCTGGCCGACCGTCAATTCCGTTACCGGAGCCATCTCGCACTTTCCGCTTGACCTCAAGTTAAGTTGAGCTTGTAGCGAAGAGGTCCAGACAAGGCAAATCAGGAGAAGGCGATGTGCGCCTGGGTGAAAATGACGGAAGCAGCTGAGGTCAGCGACAGGGACGGCTTTGCCGCCGGACTGGGGATTCTATCGCAGCTGACGGATCGCTTCGCCCGCGACCATGGCGACCGAAAGCGCGACATTGATGCTGCGCGTGCCCGGCTGCATCGGGATCACCAGTCGCGCATCCGCCGCCTCGTGGACCGGATCCGGCACGCCTGCGGATTCGCGGCCGAACAGAAGGACGTCGCCATCGGCGAAGGCAAAATCGGTGTAGGCGGTCGCAGCCTTGGTCGACAGCAGCACCAGACGCCGCGCGCCGCCGTTGCGCCATTGCTCGAAGGCGTGCCAGTCGACATGCCGGGTCAGCGCCGCCATTTCGAGATAGTCCATGCCGGCCCGTTTCAGCGTGCGGTCGGAGAGCGGGAAGCCGGCCGGTTCGATGATGTCGACGCCGAGACCGAGGCACGCGGCAAAGCGCAGGATCGTTCCGGTGTTGCCGGCGATGTCTGGCTGGTAGAGCGCGATGCGGAGACGATCGTTCATTTCCGCGTCTTTCTAATAAGTGGCAGATCGGCCACAGGGATTTGCCGGTTTCGGAGATTGCTGGACTGGCGGGTGGCCATTTTCTGCGAAGTCGAGTATACGCCTCTCATTGTCAACCCGAACCGATGGAGGGGGAATTCATGATGACCATGCACATCCAGCACCTCTCCTGGGGCCATGTAGGCCCGACGGCGGTTTCGGTACGACGATTCTCCTGACTCTCTAAGACTTGATCGCACCGATTCCCGCCGAACCCAGTTTTCGGCTCTCGAAGGAATCTTGCGATGTTTTTCAAACTGCCAAACGGGCTGAACGCCCCACCTGAACACGCCACGACTGATGTCATTCGTGCCGCTGGCCGAATGCCTGCGGCCGGCGTTGATTCACGGCTTTATCTGCATTTCCACATGGAGGATGGACCGATGTTCGATCCCTATAAAATACCCGGCTCGAGAAACCTGCACGAGCGCAAGATGGCGACCTGGGCGCTGCTGATCGGCGAGACCTACTCGTCGGCGGTTCATGCCGAGACCCGCCGGCGTCCGCATCGCGGCATGCTGCCGGATGTCGATTTCTCGCGCGCCGTTCCCGACCCCAGCCGGCCGTCGCTGGTGCGCAGGATCATCGGGATGATCCGGCCGGGGGCGAAGGACCGGGCTGGCGCCACCATGCCGTCAGGATCGTCAGGTGAACCCGTCGGCGAAAAGCCTGCGACGCCCTATATTGCGCGAAGCAGGACCGACGGCCCGGGTGATTCCGAGCCGTCGGTCCTTGACGCCACGCGGTCGGGAGACGCTACGCGCTCCAAGGATTTCGTCCGTTCCCGTGCCGCGTGAGCGGAAAAAGAGATTTATGAGCATGATAATGTTTAGCTGGTTTGAGAAAAGGCTCGATCCGTTCCCGGCAGCCGAACCGGTCGAGCCGCCGAAGTCGCTGCTCGGCTTCTGCATGCATTATACGCGCGGCGCCTGGCCCTACATCATCCTGGACGCGATCCTGGTGGCGGCGATTGCCTTTGCCGAGGTGTGGATGTTCGGCTTCCTCGGCCACATCGTCGACTGGCTGTCGGGGCAGAACCGCGAAACCTTCCTGCAGACCGAGGGCTGGAAGCTCGCCGGCATGGCCTTCATCGTGCTGTTCGCGCTGCCGGGCACGGTATGGCTGCATTCGCTGCTCAACCAGCAGACGCTGATGGGCAACTACCCGATGCGTATCCGCTGGCAGGTGCATCGCTACCTGTTGAAGCAGTCGATGGCCTTCTACCAGGATGAGTTCGCCGGGCGCATCGCGACCAAGCTGATGCAGACGGCGCTCGCGGTGCGCGAATGCGTCATCAAGCTGATCGACGTGCTCAACTACATCATCGTCTATTTCCTCGGCGTGCTGTTCATCGTCGGCTCCGCCGACTGGCGGCTGGCCACGCCGCTGGTCGTCTGGCTTATCGGCTATATCGGGCTGCTGCGCTTTTTCATTCCGCGGCTGGGCAAAGTCGGCGAGGAGCAGGCCAATGCGCGCTCGACCATGACCGGCCGTGTCGTCGACAGCTACAGCAACATCCAGACGGTCAAGCTGTTCAGCCACGCGCGCCGCGAGGCCTCCTTCGCCAAGGAAGGCATGGCTGGCTTTCTCGATACGGTCTACCGGTCGATGCGGCTGGTGACGGTGCTCTATGGCCTGCTCTACATCCTGAACGCGCTGCTGTTGTTCTCCGTCACCGCGCTGTCGCTGTGGCTGTGGCTCGGCCAGGCGGTGACGATCGGCGCCGTCGCCGTGGTCATCGGCCTCGTGCTCAGGATGTGGGGCATGTCGCAATGGATCATGTGGGAAATGTCGAGCCTGTTCGAGAACATCGGCACGGTGCAGGACGGCATCGCCTCGATCTCGCTGCCACGCCTGGTCGAAGACAGGCCGGGTGCGAAGGACATTACTGTTCCCAAGGGTGAGATCCGTTTCGAGGACATCCGCTTCCACTATGGCAAGCAGAAGGGCGTCATCGAGAACCTGACACTGACGGTGAGGCCGGGCGAAAAGGTCGGCATCGTCGGCCGTTCCGGCGCCGGCAAGTCGACGCTGGTAAACTTGCTGCTGCGTTTCTACGACCTCGAAGCTGGCCGGATCCTGATCGACGGCCAGGAGATCGCTTCGGTGACGCAGGATTCGCTGCGCGCCCAGATCGGCATGGTGACGCAGGACACCTCCCTGCTGCACCGTTCGGTGCGCGAGAACATCCTCTATGGCCGGCCTGACGCTACCCATGAGATGCTGGTCGAGGCGGCGGGGCGGGCCGAGGCGCTCGACTTCATCGGCGGGCTCATCGATGCCAGCGGCCGTAAGGGCTTCGACGCCCATGTCGGCGACCGCGGCGTCAAATTGTCCGGCGGCCAGCGGCAACGCATCGCCATTGCCCGCGTTATGCTGAAGGACGCGCCGATCCTCATTCTCGACGAGGCAACGTCGGCGCTCGATTCGGAGGCCGAGGCGGCCATCCAGGAGAACCTCTACAGACTGATGCAAGGCAAGACCGTCATCGCCATCGCGCACCGGCTGTCGACCATCGCGGCGATGGACAGGCTCGTCGTCATGGACAAGGGCCATGTCATCGAGGAAGGTTCGCACGAGAAACTTGTCGCCAGCGGCGGGCTCTACGCACAGCTCTGGCAGCGCCAGTCGGGCGGCTTCCTGCTCGATGACGGTCCGGCCGAGGCCGCCAACGACGCTGTTGCCAACGACATTGGCGCCAAGGGTGAAGCCGCCGAATGATGACTGCCGTCTATCGCTGGTTCGAGAACTGGGTCTATCCGTTCCGGGAGCCGGCGAATCTCCGGCCGCCTGCCAGCGTCGGCGGCTTTCTTTGGCACTATGTCGGGCAGGCGAAGTTCGCCTTCTTCGCGATGCTGGTCATCGGTGGCATCGCGCCGTTGGTCGAGGCCGGACTGTTCTATTTCGTCGGGCGGCTGGTCGACATTCTCGACCAGCTTCCCGGCGAACGCAGCTGGCACGCTCTGTGGACCGCCGCCGGCCCCGAACTCGTCTTCATGGCCGCGGTGGTGCTGGTCATTCGCACCCTCGTCGTCGCCCTGTCGGCGCTGGTCGACGAGCAGACGATCACGCCGGGCTTCTACAATCTGGTGCGCTGGCAGGGCCATCGCCACGTCTCGCGCCAGTCCTACACCTTCTTCCAGAACGATTTCGCCGGCCGCATCGCCACAAAAGTCTGGCAGGCCGGGCAAGCCACCGGAGACCTGATGGAGAGCTTCATCGAGGTCGTCTGGTTCATGATCGTCTACACGGTGACGACGCTGGCGCTGGTCGCCGGGCTCGATCTCAGGCTGGCGGTGCTGGTGGTGATCTGGATCACCGCCTTCGGCTTTCTGGCCAAGTTCCATCTGCCCGCGATCCGCAAGCATGCCGAGGCAACCGCCGAGGCGGGCTCGATGATCACCGGCCGCTTCGTCGATTCCTATTCGAACGTGCAGACGCTCAAGCTGTTCTCGGCCGATGGCGACGACCGCTACATCCGCAACGGCTTCGACATCTATCTCGACGCGCTGCGGCCGTTCACCCGCAGGCTGACCGGCGTGCGCATGGCGCTGACGACGCTGTCGGGCATCATGATCACCGCGATCGCCGGCTTTGCCATCTATCTCTGGCTCGAGGGCTCAATCACTGTCGGCGCAGTCGCCTTCACGCTCTCCCTGGTGTTGCGGCTCAACATGCTGCTTGGCCGGCTGATGATGCAGCTCAACAGCATTCTCAGGAATCTCGGCGTGCTGGAGAACTCCAAGGCGCTGATTTCGCAACCGCTCGGCCTGACCGATGCGCCGGATGCCTGCGAACTGGTCGTGGGCGGCGGCCGCATCGAGGTGAAAGACGTCACCTTCCACTACGGCAAGGGGTTCGGCGTGCTCGACGGCATCGATCTCGTCGTGCGCCCCGGCGAGAAGGTCGGGCTGGTCGGGCCGTCGGGCGCCGGCAAGACGACATTGGCCAATCTGATCCTGCGCCTCTACGACCTCGAGGGCGGCAAGATCCTGATCGACGGGCAGGACATATCAGGGGTGACGCAGAACTCGCTGCGCGCCAATATCGGCGTCGTCAGCCAGGACACGGCACTTTTCCATCGTTCGTTGCGTGACAACATCAAGCTCGGCATGCCGGATGCGACCGAGGCGCAAGTGGTCGCGGCGGCCAGGAAAGCCGAGGCGCACGAGTTCATCCTCGGCCTGCGCGACAACAGAGACCGCCAGGGCTACGAAGCCTATGTCGGCGAGCGCGGCGTGAAGCTGTCCGGCGGCCAACGCCAGCGCGTCGCTATCGCCCGCGTCTTCCTCAAGGACGCACCGATCCTGATCCTGGACGAGGCGACCTCGGCGCTCGATTCCGACATCGAGGCCGCGATCCAGGAAAATCTGGCGCGGCTGATGGAGAACAAGACGGTGATCGCCATCGCGCACCGGCTGTCGACGATCGCGGCCCTTGACCGGCTGGTGGTGCTCGACGGTGGCCGCATCATCGAACAAGGCACGCATGACGAACTGGTGGCGCTGGACGGGCTCTATGCGCGGCTGTGGAAGCGTCAGTCCGGCGGCTTCCTGTTCAACGAGGAAAGCGTGCTGGAAGAGACGCGTCCGGCGGAGTAGGGCATGGGCGGATCGATGGTAACCGACTATGTGCTGAAACGGCTGCGGCCGACGACGCCAGCCTTCCAGACGCTGATGGAAGAGAGCCGCCTGGAGGGCTACTGGATGCTGGTGCGCCTGGCGGATGGCTGGGCAAGCCGCCGCAACAGGTTCCTGAAGCATGGCGAGGCGCTGTTCGGCGCCTGGCATGGCCGCGAACTCGTTGGTGTCTGCGGGCTGAACATCGATCCCTATTTCGACGGCAGGGAGCAGGGTCGGGTCCGTCACCTGTTCGTCAGCGCGCTGCATCGCCGCAACGGCGTCGGCAGAATGCTGGTCGAGACGGTTGTCGACAGGGCACGCCGACATTTCGCCGTGCTGAACACAAGGGCGCCGCAGGAAGCCTTCGCTTTCTATGAGGGACTTGGCTTCGAGCCGGTCGAGGGCGAAGAATTCGTCACCCATCGCATGACGTTCGACGGAAAGTCCGCGGTCGGCAGGAAAGGAGACTGAGATGTCGTTGCGCCCCCCATCTGCCGGCAACTTGGCCGCGGAAGTCGCCTTCGACGCGCTCGGCCATGAAATCCTGGCCGAAAAGGCGGCAGCGCTCGGACGCGCCGGGCAGCGCGTCGAGGAGACGCTGGCCAAGCTGCGTGAGAATGGAGACGACAAGGAGCAGCGGCCCAGGCTCCTCAGGGAAGCGGCCGAAGCCGTGCACGGCTACTTCATCCAGCGCGAACTCTGCGGCCTGCGCAAGCACGACGCGGTGATCCGTGAGTACGATATCCCAAGGGCCGTGCTCGTCAGGCTGGGCGCCAAGTAGCGCTATCTTTTTGTTTGACCATGATCTTTTCCGAAAACCGGCCTCCACTTTTTGCTACGCCGACCTTCGGTTCGGGATCATGGTCTACTCCAGCCATTTGGTGATGAAGCTGCCGTGCTCGTGGATATCGGTGGTCTCGAGCGGACCTGGGCCGAGATTGGTGAACTTGTGCGGCGTGTCCGGCGGCACGATGACGATCTGGCCGGCGGACGCCTCGATCTGCCGGTCGCCGACCGTGAACAGCCCGGTGCCCTGACGGATGATGAAGATTTCCGCGTAGGGATGGCTGTGCAGGCGCGGGCCGCCGCCGATGTCGGGCAGAAAGTTGAAGATCAGGCAGCTCTTGGAGCCCCAGGCGCCGCATTGCAGTTCGCCTTGCCAGCGGTCGGGCGCCTCTGCCCATGTGTCGCGGTCGATGACGTGCGCCATGGGCGGAGGATAGAACGAGCCCGCGTCTGCTGTCGAGGCAAACGCAAGCGGTAAATTGCCGTTGATATCCGGTCGGTTCGCCGAGGCTGACAAGCCTCTGGTGGCATGCTGCCCAGTGCCGGATCCTGTCCCCGCGACAATCTGCCCTTGTGCCTCCACCCCGCTGGACAAAAACGGGCTTCACGCATAAACCGAAGTCCAAATGCCGGAGGAATTCGCTAGCCTGTTCGCCATGCGCTGTCGGGTTGGCGTGAATGAGCGGGGAACAGGCTCGACCACCGGCACGGACGAGGCGAAAGGATCAGGCACCCGTGAGCGCAACCGACACCCAGGATCCCAATCGTCGTGACTTTCTCTACGTCGCCACCGGCATGGCCACTGTGGTTGGCGCGGGCGCCGTCGCATGGCCGTTCATCGACCAGATGCGCCCCGATGCCTCGACGCTGGCGCTGGCCTCGGTCGAGGTCGATGTCGCCTCGCTGACGCCGGGCATGTCGCTGATCGTCAAATGGCGCGGCAAGCCGGTCGTGGTGCGCAACCGCACCGAGCAGGAGATGAAGGACGGCGAGGCCGTCAACCTCGCCGAGCTCAAGGACCCGATCGCCCGCAACGCCAATCTGCCGGCCGATGCCCCGGCGACCGATGCCAACCGGACCACGCCCGGCAAGGAAGCCTGGATGGTGATGGTGCAGGTCTGCACCCATCTGGGCTGCATCCCGCTCGGCCAGGAAGGCGATTTCGGCGGCTGGTTCTGCCCGTGCCACGGTTCGGTGTACGACACCGCCGGCCGTATCCGCCAAGGTCCGGCGCCGGAGAACATGGCGGTGCCGGTATTCAAGTTCATTTCCGATACCAAGATCCTTATCGGTTGAGGCAGGGGATATTTCGATGAGCGAGGGACACTCGACCTATACGCCCAAGACCGGTATCGAACGCTGGTTCGACGCCCGCATGCCGCTGCCGCGGCTGATCCATGATTCCTTTGTCTCCTATCCGGTGCCGCGCAACCTCAACTATGCGTGGACCTTCGGCGGCATCCTGTCGATCATGCTGATCTCGCAGATCCTGACCGGTATCGTGCTGGCCATGCACTATACGGCCGACACGACCCTCGCCTTCGACTCGGTCGAAAAGATCATGCGCGACGTGAATTCGGGATGGCTGTTACGCTACCTGCATTCCAACGGCGCCTCGTTCTTCTTCGTCGCCGTCTACATCCATATCTTCCGCGGCCTCTACTACGGCTCCTACAAGGCGCCGCGCGAGCTTTTGTGGATCCTCGGCTGCATCATCTACCTCCTGATGATGGCGACCGGCTTCATGGGTTACGTGCTGCCGTGGGGACAGATGAGCTTCTGGGGCGCCACCGTCATCACCGGCTTCTTCAGCGCCATCCCGCTGGTCGGCAATTGGATCCAGGAGCTGTTGCTTGGCGGGTTTGCCGTCGACAATCCGACGCTCAACCGCTTCTTCGCGCTGCATTATCTGCTGCCGTTCATGATCGCCGGCGTCGTCGTGCTGCACGTCTGGGCGCTGCATGTCGTCGGCCAGTCGAACCCGACCGGCATCGAGGTCAAGTCGAAGACCGATACCGTCGCCTTCACGCCCTACGCAACCATCAAGGACGCGTTCGGCATGATCGTGTTCCTGTTCTTCTTCGCCTATTTCGTCTTCTACCTGCCGAACTTTCTCGGCCATCCGGACAACTATACGATCGCCGACCCGCTGAAGACGCCCGCCCATATCGTGCCGGAATGGTACTTCCTGCCGTTCTACGCGATCCTGCGCGCCATCACCTTCAACATCGGTCCGATCAACTCCAAGCTTGGCGGCGTGCTGTGCATGTTCGGCGCCATCGTCATGCTGTTCCTGGTGCCGTGGCTCGACACCTCCAAGGTGCGCTCGGCGGTCTACCGGCCCTGGTACAAGCTGTTCTTCTGGCTGTTCGTCGCCGACGCCGTCCTGCTCGGCTGGCTCGGCTCGCAGCCGGCCGAAGGCACATATGTGTTTATGGCGCAGATGGCGACGCTGTTCTACTTCGCTTTCTTCCTGGTCGCGCTGCCGGTTCTGGGCCTGATCGAGACACCGCGCAGGCTGCCGAATTCGATCACCGAGGCGGTGCTCGAGAAGAACAAGGGTGGTGGCCATCATCCTGCGGGGGCTACGGCCGCGCCGGAAACCAAGGGCTGAGCGGCAGAGAATCTAAGGGGATTTGGCATGAAGAAGATTCTCACCTCGCTGGCGCTGCTTGGCCTCGTGATGGCTGGCACCGGGGCGATCGCCGCCGAGGAAGCGCACAACGCGGCCGCGCCGACGCATTTCCCGATCGATGAGCCCAAGGAGATGGACTGGAGCTTCGCAGGGCCGTTCGGCACCTACGACAAGGCGCAGCTGCAGCGCGGCCTGAAGGTCTACAAGGAAGTCTGCGCGGCCTGCCACTCGATGAACCTGGTGGCGTTCCGTACGCTGGAAGGGCTCGGCTATTCGGAAGGGCAGGTGAAGACGCTTGCCGCCGAATACACCATCCATGACGGCCCCAACGACGCCGGCGACATGTTCGACCGTCCCGGCAAGCCGTCCGACTACTTCCCGGCGCCGTTCGCCAACGAGCAGGCCGCCGCTGCCTCCAATGGCGGCGCTGCTCCGCCGGACATGTCGCTGCTGGCCAAGGCGCGCGGCGTCGAGCGCGGCTTCCCCCGCTTCGTCTTCGACATCTTCACGCAGTATGCGCAGGGTGGCCCCGACTACATCCATTCGCTGCTGACCGGCTACGACGAGACGCCGCCGGCCGGCATGGTGATCCCCGAGGGCACGCACTACAATCCATACTTCCTGTCCGGCGTGTCGCTGAAGATGCCCAAGCCGCTTTCCGACGGTCAGGTGACCTATGACGACGGCGCGCCGCAGACGGTCGACCAGTATTCGCGCGACGTGTCGGCATTCCTGATGTGGGCGGCCGAGCCGCATATGGAAGACCGCAAGAAGACCGGTTTTCGCGTGCTGGTGTTCCTGCTGCTGTTCGGCGCCCTGGTCTATCTGACCAAGCGCAAGGTGTGGGAAGGCGTGGCGCACTAAGCGGCGATGCCGCGAGTTTCGAAGGGCGCCGCAAGGCGCCCTTTTGCATTTCAAAACGGGCTGTGGCACGCAGCCAGGTGATTGGTATGCCACGCAGGACCTTTGACGGAAGGATTGTCGACGACATGGCGGCTAGAATTCGGTGATGCGGCTCAAGGACTGTCACAATTTTTCCGATTTCCGGCACATGGCGCAACGGCGGCTGCCGGGGCCGATCTTCAACTACATTGACGGTGCGGCCGACGACGAGGTCACCTATCGCCGCAACACCGAAAGTTTCGAGACATGCGACCTCGTTCCCAACGTGCTGCGTGGGGTGAGCGAGATCGACATGTCGGTAACGGTCATGGGCCAGAAGCTGGCCATGCCCGTCTATTGCTCGCCGACCGCCTTGCAGCGGCTGTTCCACCATCAGGGCGAGCGTGCGGTGGCCAAGGCAGCGGCCAAATACGGCACGATGTTCGGCGTCTCCTCGCTCGGCACCGTCAGCCTCGAGGAGGCGCGCAAGATCAGCAGCGGGCCGCAGGTCTACCAGTTCTATTTCCACCGGGATCGCGGCCTGAACCGGGCGATGATGCAGCGTGCCAGGGACATTGGCGTCGAGGTGATGATGCTGACCGTGGACAGCATCACCGGAGGAAACCGCGAACGCGACAAGCGCACGGGCTTTGCCATCCCCTTCAAGCTCAACCTCGCCGGCATGCTGCAGTTCGCCGTCAAGCCGGCCTGGGCCTTCAACTATTTCACTCACGAGGGGTTCAAGCTGCCGCAGCTCGACGAGCATGTCGACATGGGCGGCGGCACCATGTCGATCAGCCGCTACTTCACCGAGATGCTCGATCCGTCGATGACGTGGGACGACGTCGCCGAGATGGTCCGGCTGTGGTCGGGTCCGTTCTGCCTCAAGGGCGTCATGTCGGTCGAAGATGCCAGGCGCGCCGTCGAGATCGGCTGCAGCGGCATTGTCCTGTCGAACCATGGCGGCCGGCAGCTGGACGGCTCGCGGGCGGCCTTCGACCAGCTTGCCGAGATCGTCGATGCCGTCGGCGACCGGATCGACGTCATCATGGATGGCGGCGTGCAGCGCGGCACGCATGTGCTGAAGGCGCTTTCGCTCGGCGCCAAGGCCGTAGGCGTCGGCCGCTACTATCTGTTCCCGCTGGCGGCTGCCGGGCAGGCGGGCGTCGAACGGGCGCTCGAACAGATGCGGGTCGAGATCGAACGCGGCATGAAGCTCATGGGCTGCACCTCGATCGAACAATTGACGCGCGAAAATCTGCGTTTCAGGTAATCTCGCGCGAAACGGGCGGACGCCCGATTAAGCCAATGGGTCTCGCTCTTCGCGGCAAGACAGCAAACACGCCAGTGTGGAGTGCGAACCATGAAATCCTCCCTCGAAGAGACGCTGCTCTCGGCGATCCGCACCATTCCCGACTACCCAAAGCCCGGCATTTTGTTTCGCGACATCACCACGCTGCTCGGCAATGCGCGCGCCTTTCGCCGCGCCATCGACGAATTGGTGCATCCCTATGCCGGGCTGAAGATCGACAAGATCGCCGGCATCGAGGCGCGCGGCTTCATCCTCGGCGGGGCCGTCGCCCACCAGCTTTCGGCCGGCTTCGTGCCGATCCGCAAGAAGGGCAAGCTGCCTTACGAGACGGTACGTGTCGCCTACAGCCTGGAGTACGGGCTGGACGAGATGGAGATGCACAAGGACGGCGTTTCCGAGGGCGAGAAGGTGATCCTGGTCGACGATTTGATCGCCACCGGCGGCACGGCGGAGGCAGCGGTGAAGCTGCTCAGGCAGATCGGCGCCGACATCGTTGCCTCCTGTTTCGTCATCGACCTGCCGGATCTTGGCGGTCGCGAAAAGCTGGAGTCGCTCGGCGTGCCGGTGAGGACGCTGATTGGATTCGAAGGGCATTGAGCGGAGGGATTTTCCTTCCCCCACAAGGGGGAAGGAAGGGCAGCTCACCCCACCTTCACCAGTACAGCGCTGTCGAACTCGATGACCTTGTCGCCGGTCGAGTCGGAGGCCTCGCAGCTGAGCGTCAGCAAATGCCAGCCGGGGCGGGCGGCGAGCGGGCGATGGGCGAGTGCGGTGCGCGTGAAGGTCACGGACTCGCCGGCATAGACCGGCTTCAGCCATTTCAGATTCCTGAAGCCCGGGGAGGGGCCGAATTCCGGCTGCGGGCCTGGACCTGTCCAGCGCACGCCCTCCGTCTCCATGCGCTTTTCGAGATTGTACTTCATCCAGGTGGCGGCGGTGTGCCAGCCCGAGGCGCATAGGCCGCCAAGCACGCTCTTCTTCGCCGCCTCCTCATCGACATGGAAGACCTGCGGATCGTATTTGCGGGCGAATGCCTTGATGTCGTCCGGTTCGAATGTGTGCGAACCGAGCGTGACGGTGACGCCGATCAGGAAGAACTCGTCGAGGGTCACGCGGCGGCCTCGCGGGTCAGGAACATGCCGGTGTTTTCGAGTTCGAAGACGCTTTCGCCGCGTTGGTTGAACAGTTCGCTGCGCAGGGTGATCAAGCCAAGCTGAGGCCGCGACCTGGACTGGCGCTTGGCAAGCACGGTGACCGTACCGCTCAACGTATCGCCGGCCAGAACCGGCTTCTTCCATTTGACGTGTTCGATGCCCGGTGAGCCCTGCGAGGTCGAGTCGAGCAGGAAGGCATCGCACAGCATGCGCATGAACATCGCGCAGGTGTGCCAGCCCGACGCCGACAAGCCGCCCAGGATGCTTGCCTTGCCGGCCTCCTCGTCGAGGTGCATCGGCTGGGCATCGAATTCACTGGCGAATTCGATGATCTCGGCGGCACTCACCTGCTTCACGCCGAGGTCGAGCGAGGCCCCCTCGACGAAATCCTCATAGGCCCAAGTCTTTCCGGTCATGTCCAGGTCTTTCCGGTCATGGTCTAAATCCGGTTGCGAAACACCGATCGGGACGGATCGGGGTTTCCCGGATGAAGGCCGCACGGGTTTTGGTCAAGCAATTTCTGGTGCGCCAGCATCGACGGCGCGCGGGCCTGGAGCGCTTAAAGCCAGCCGCGGCGGCGGAAATACCAGAAGGGCAGGATCGCCGACAGCACCATCATGGCGATGGCGAAGGGATAGCCGAACTGCCATTTGAGCTCGGGGATAATGTCGAAATTCATGCCGTAGATCGAAGCGACCAAAGTCGGCGGCAGGAAGATGACGGCGGCGACGGAGAAGATCTTGATGATGGCGTTCTGCTCGATCGAGATCATGCCGAGCGTGGCGTCGAGCAGGAAGGAGATCTTCTGCGACAGGAAGGTGGCATGGTCGGCGAGCGACAGCACGTCGCGCGACAGCGTCTTGATGCGCGCCTTCGTATCCTTGCTCATCTTGGTGCGGGTGGAGGCATGGGCGAAGAAGCCAGCCAGGCGCTGCAGCGAGATCAGGCTGTCGCGGATCGAGGAGGTAAGATCTTCCTTGCGGCCGATGGCTTTCAAGAGTTCCTGGAAGTCGCGGTTGCGCTTGGACACTTTGGTCGAGGTCGCCTGAAAGATGTCGCGCGAGATCGCCTCGACGTCGCGGCCGGCGCGCTCCAGAATATCGGCAAGGCGGTCGACGATCGCCTCCAGCAGGCCGATGAGGATGGTGTCGCCGCTGGTGCAGCCGGTCGCCACCTTCTCGGCGCGCTGCGGAAAGGTCTTGAAGGCTTTCGGCTCGTGATAGCGAACGGTGATCAGCCTGGTGCCGGCAAGCACGAAGGTGACCGGCGACATCAAGGGATCGTCGATCTCGGTCTGGGCCGGCAGCGTGGCGGTCATGAAATAGGCGCCGTCCTCGACATAGAGGCGGCTCGAAATCTCGATCTCCTCCATCTCCTCGCGGGTCGGAATGGCGACGCCGAGCCAGCTCTCGATGGCGGCCTCTTCCTCCTTTGTCGGGCTCAAGAGGTCGGCCCAGACGACATTGTCGTCGAGGTTTTCGGTGACGCGCAGGCGATCATTGTCCACGACGAAAGCCTTGATCATCGCCGGGTCTCCCTTGCTCGTGTGACGATTCCGAAATTCGCGTTGCCTTGGAGCACCGCCGCGAGGGCGGGGCTGCCCGCAGGTCAGGTGTTGAACTTGAACAGCATGATGTCGCCGTCCTGGACGACGTATTCCTTGCCTTCGTCGCGCGCCTTACCGGCTTCCTTGGCCGCCACTTCGCCGCCAAGTGCGACGAAGTCGTTGTAGGCGATGGTCTGGGCGCGGATGAAGCCGCGCTCGAAATCGGTGTGGATGACGCCGGCCGCCTGCGGCGCCTTGGCGCCCTTGTGCACGGTCCAGGCCCGCGCTTCCTTCGGCCCGACGGTGAAATAGGTGATCAGATGCAAAAGTTCGTAGCCGGCGCGGATGACCTTGTTCAGGCCTGGCTCGTCCAGCCCCAGCGAGGCCAGGAATTCCATTTCCTCCTCGTCGCTGAGCTGGGCGACCTCGGCCTCGATCGCGGCCGAGATGACGACCGTGCTGGCGCCCTGCGCCGCGGCCATCTTCTCCACCGCCCTGGTGTGCTCGTTGCCGGTCGCGGCATCGGCCTCGGCGACGTTGCAGACATAGAGCACGGGGTGCGAGGTCAACAGGTTCAGCCCCTGCAGGATGCGCAAATCTTCCGGCGAGATGCCGTTGAGCAGGATGCGGGTCGGCTTGCCGGCCTGTAGAAGCTCGAGTGCCGCTTCCATCGTCGGCAGCACGATCATCGCTTCCTTGTCCTTGCCGGAGGCGCGCTTGCGGAACTGCGCGATGCGGCGTTCCAAACTCTCCAGGTCGGCGAGCATCAGCTCGGTCTCGACGGTCTCGGCGTCGGCGACCGGATCGATGCGGCCCTCGACATGGGTGATGTCGTCATCCTCGAAGCAGCGCAGCACGTGCACGATGGCGTCGACCTCGCGGATGTTGGCGAGGAACTGGTTGCCCAGCCCTTCGCCCTTGGAGGCGCCGCGCACCAGGCCGGCGATGTCGACGAAGGAGATGCGGGTCGGGATGATCTCCTTCGACTTGCCGATCGCGGCGATCTTTTGCAGGCGCGGGTCGGGCACCGCCACCTCGCCGGTGTTCGGTTCGATGGTGCAGAACGGATAGTTGGCGGCCTGCGCCGCCGCCGTCCTGGTCAACGCGTTGAAAAGCGTCGACTTGCCGACGTTGGGCAAGCCAACGATGCCGCATTTGAAACCCATTTTGTCCGGTCCTATCGGGAAAGCGAAATTTGATCAGGGCTATGGGCGAAAGCGCCAAGGATCGTCAAGCCCTCCGGCCGCGATCGCGTCCCGGTTCAGCCCTTGCCGCCGAACAGCTTCTTCAGCATGGCGGCCATCGGGCCGGTTTCGGGCAGCTTGGCCGGCGCCTGTTGCGGCCGTGCCTGGCGAATATGGCTCTGAGCCTTTGGCGCCTTGGGCGGCGGGCGGTCGTCGTCGCCGGTCGGCGTCAGTCTGTCGCGCAAGGCGAGCGTCACCCGGTTCATGAAGGAGTTGTCGTCGCCCTTGGCCAGCAATCCGGCGTCGTCGGCGATGGTGTCAAGCAGCACAGCCAGCCACTCGCGGTCGGCCTTGGCGAAGTCGCCAAGCACATGGCCGTGCACCATTTCCCTCACGCCCGGATGGCCGACGCCAATGCGCACGCGGCGAAAACCCTTGCCGACATGGTCGTCAAGCGAGCGGATGCCGTTGTGGCCGCCCGAACCGCCGCCGACCTTGACCCGAACCTTGCCGGCGGCAAGGTCGATCTCGTCATAGAAGACGGTGAGGGCGGATGGTTCGAGCTTGTAGAAGCGCAGTGCCTCGCCGACGGACTGGCCGGACAGGTTCATGAAGGTCTGCGGCTTGATCAGGATGATCTTTTCGCCGTCGATCGTGCCTTCGGCGATCAGGCCCTGGAATTTCTTCGACCAGGGCGAAAAGGAATGGCGGCGGGCGATTGCGTCCGCCGCCATGAAGCCGACATTGTGCCGGTTGTTGGTGTACTTCGCGCCCGGATTGCCGAGGCCTGCAAAGACAAGCATCGTCGTTCTCCGGGCGGGAAGGGATTACTTCTCTTCGGCGGCAGGTGCCACTTCGGTGGCAGCCGCCTCGGTCGTCTCTTCGACCTCCGGCTTCATCGCCGAGGAGCCGGCAATGGTCGCGATGGTGAAGTCGCGATCGGAGATCACCGGCTTGACGCCGGCCGGCAGGCTAACCGCCGAGATGTGGATCGAGTCGCCGATGTCGGCGCCGGTGAGATCGACGGTGATGAATTCCGGGATCGCATTGGCCGGGCAGTGGAACTCGACTTCGTGACGCACGATGTTGAGCACGCCGCCGCGCTTGATGCCGGGCGACTTGTCCTCGTTGATGAAGTGGACAGGCACGTCGACATTGACTTCGGTGTCCTTGCCGATGCGCAGGAAGTCGACATGGACAGGGAAATCCTTGACCGGGTCGAGCTGGAAGTCCTTCGGCAGGACCTGGATCTTCTTGCCGTCGACATCGATCGTGGCGATCGTGGTCAGGAACCCGCCGCCATGGATCTTGTAGTAGATGTCCTTGTAGGTGAGCGCGATCGCCAGGGGAGGCTGCTTGTCACCGTAAATTACTGCAGGCACTTTACCGTTGCGGCGAACTGCACGGGCGGACCCCTTACCGACCTGTTCGCGCGCTTCGGCCTTGAGCTCGTAAGTATCGTGGCTCATGGCATTTCCTTTCGCGTGTTATGGAGCGTTTGCGGAGGGCAAATTGCCTGGACCGTAAACGTCGAAAGCCGCCGGGCTTGGATGTCCGAATGCTGGAAGCCGCTTACGCGGACCTTTGTTCGGGATCACAAGGGAAGGCAGCCTTCCGCCGCGTTGCCTCCAAGGGTGTCTACGCGGGTGGCGGCTCTATAGCGGAAGGCGCGAATGGGTGCAAGCCGTGGCAGGCATGGGCGTTCGGTGCCTGTTGAGGTTCTAATAGGTCAGGTCGAGCGCGAGGTCAGCCCTGTCACTCATTGGCCTGATCGACCATCTTCTTCATTTCATCCATCCACTCGAGCGGGCCTTGCCGTCCCCAAGCTTCATAAAATGGAGCAAACTGAAACTGAGCTCCGCCGTCTTGCGACGTGGGTTCATCTAGCCATGCATTTTCGCCATCGCGTCGAATGAATGCGGACCACTGCTTCGGCTCATCATCCTTGGTGACCAACGTAGCCACCGGCTTGTTCCAGGCCACCACTAGGTCGTTGGCGCGGACGCGGTCGACATGGTAGCAGTGGCCGCACCCGACGAGGAGCAGCATGTTTGGCGTTGGCGGCTCGCCCGACACTGTCCATTGGCCCAGCCATGGCTCATTTTCGGCTGGAATAGTCCTGCGGCAGGGGCAGGAGGCCAAGCCCGGCCGCGCGGAAATCGGGCTCTTTCTCCGCCACGGTCGTCATCACCGCACGCAGTTTGTCCGTCAGCCCGCTCAACAGCCAGAACAGTGCGCCATTGGCCTTCACGTGCAACTGCGCCGAAAGCAGCGTGCCGCGCAGGCGCAGCGCATCTTTGATGATCGCCTCTCGTCGCTCGCGAACAAACGGTCGTTGCGGCTGTTTCGTCTGCCCATCGCAGCTCTCCTCGGCTTGCAAGCAACCGCCCCATCTCAAGACGAATAGGAACGCATTCCTCGCTGAGCCGATTCACTCTTGACTTTTGTTCCCTATTTGTTCATAATCCGAATGAACCACTTTGGAGTCATCGCTATGGATCACATTGTGACGCTGGACGGCCGCCAGGAGGCAGCCCCTTCAGGTCACGGTGGAAAATTAACGGTTTCGTTCGGCAGCCAGCAGAGCGCCGGGCCGGCGGCTAGTGGTGGTAATCTGACGCTTGGTACCCGACGCGAAAGACCTATTCGGACACTCTCGGACCTTCCTTCGATGTGGTCCTACGGAAGGCCCTGACCCTAGAAGGGTTGTTCCAGCGCTCGGCACGCTTCTAGTGACATGGCTAAAACAGGCCATCGGCTCCAGAAGGGGCCGGAAAAACGATGGAGCCCACGATCGACGCCCCCGGAGAGTTTTTAGTTTCGAATGAGACAAGCCTCCGGCTCAAGGCATTAAAGGAGGACGGCGACGTGTTCCAGGAATAGCGTCATGGCCAGCGTCGAGACGGTGTATGAGCGCGGTGCTTTTCGAAACAAACCGAAGCTCACGGATATCGGACCGCGTGCAGTTCGCGGGTTCGGTCAAACAGAATGCCGACAAACAATGGAGACACACCTTGAAAGAAACACAGCTGCCCGCCGTGCCGGACGCCAAGTCCCCTGCTGGGGCAGACATCCGCTTCATAATGGACGGCACAACGGGCAACATGATTCACAGCACGGTTCCGCCAGGACAGATCAACCGCGCGACCGTCCACTCCACAGTGAATGAGTTTTGGTATGTGCTCGAAGGCAATGGTCAAATCTGGCGCAAGGATGGGACCGAAGAGCGAGTGACTTCACTTGTCCCTGGCGTTTCCATCGATATTCCAGTGGGCACGGCATTTCAGTACAGGAACATCGGCAGCCAACCGTTGAAGTTCATCTGCATAACAATGCCGCCCTGGCCCGGCGATCACGAGGCGGCGCCTCAGGACGGCGCGTGGGTGCCTACCGTCTGATGGCGAGGCGCGGATGGTCGGGATTAACCATGCTGGAATGGCAATGGGTTAGCGTCTTTCCAAGGCGGTGGGCCCCCGAGTCCGGTACCAAGCGTCAGATTTGTACCACTAGGTCTGCGGTTTTCATCCAACGGATCCTTGATGAGAACGCCGTCATGCGACAGGTGCCGGCTTGGCCGGCCCAAACGACATGGTGCAGATTCTTATCCAGGCGGCTCCGTGGCTGACAATCTATGCATTGGGAAAGCCATTTTTGGACTCCATGCTTAAAGAAGCGGGCAAAGACGCGTGGGACAAAATCAAGTCGCTTTGCAAGAAGCCGATCCCTACCGATTTGAAGGAAGACGATGTCGGATGGTTAAGGGTGGTGTTCGACACTCTCAAACAGGCACGCAAGGATGGGAACTACGTCGTTCTAGGCTTTCCCGTGGAAGAGACAAGCTTTAGAGGCCGGAGCATCGGCATTGAACTCGACGAGGTCACACCGGAAAGCTTAGTCCGAACTTCTGCAATTCTTGCGAACATAGGACAAGAGATCGAGACCGCCCTCCAACAGTACGATCGCAAGTTTGCTCATTCGGAGAACCGCGACTGTAGCTGTGCGATCACCATAAACGCTGACGGCACAACTGAATGCTCATTCAATGTAGGGGCGGAGAATGGAGAACTTGTCGTGTTGCGATTCGATGCTTCCGGCAAGCGAATGTAACTCGGCGCTGTGCCGTACACAGTGCTTGGCACCGGGGCCAAGCACGATTGGCTTACAATCCGCCGCGATCCTTCTTAAGCTGCTCGACACGGTCCAAATAAGTCTGAACGTCAGGTGAATTCACGAGGTCAAAAACTATAGTCATATATGTGTAGAACGTTGCATCCCTCCCTAATACGGTATTGCCTGACGATATAAAATCAAGTTGCTCGTATTTTTCCCGGTGTTCTTTGCTTACACCAGATTTTCCTGAATGAGACCCGCCTCTGGTATTTGCAATGTAGTTGATAATTGTCCTGCGACCCAATTTGATCGAATTGCTTATGATTACGGCCTGGTTCCAAAATTCGTCGATCTTGCCTACCCACGGGACAACCGGCATGAGTCCGGCTCCCATTACCCAATTCGCATCAAGATTACCGCCGATCGCAAAGAACTGAAGGGCCGTCACTTCGGAAGCAAGTTTCTCCTTTTCGTTACGCACAATCGCAACTGGGAAATCGCTATGTGACCTTTGACCTTCATCTGGAAGAAAGGCCCCTCCAAGAAGAGCAAACTCGGCTGTAAACGCGTCATCAAATCGTTCAGCCTTAATGGTCGGTTGACCTTCCAAACCTGCGAAATGCCATGCGTCACGAAATGCCCCTCCGGCAAACTCACGCATTCTAGTTGAAGTATATCTTAGGTTGTGTTGAGTGGCCGCAACACCACTGTTGGCAGCAAAGAACCTTAAGTCTTCAGCGGCGATTTCAACAAGTTCCCAATGCTGACGAGAAAGTGGCTTGGACGTTTCATTTTTCACGGCACGTATCCTAGCTCGACTACGACCAAACTGGCGCAAGCGATGTATGATTCTGAAGGGCGCCAAGTGATATATCGTAGCGCTAGCCCACGGGTCACACCGTCGAGCCCGTGCCCCCTAAATATTCTCGCGGGTGTAGATCTCGAAAGGCAGGATGGTGGTGAAGTTGCTGCTTTCGTTCGGGGCGGAGACTGCGTGGACCATGCCGGCCAGTGCCTTCTCCGCGACCTGGGCCAAGGGGTGCGAGATAACGAAGGTCAGCGTGCCGTCGAGCAGTGCGGGGCGGGTCGACTCCATCAGCTCGTAGCCGACGACGACGAGGCTGCCGGCCCGGCCGGTGGAGCGCAGCGCGGCAATGGCGCCGGTGATGCCGCCGCCGGCGACATAGAGGCCGCAGAGACCCGGATTTTCGTTGAGCAGCTTTTCGGTCATCTCCTGCGCGATGGCACTGGATTCGAAGGTCAGCAGCGGCTCGAGCAGGGTGAAGCCCGGCGCGTGCTCGCGGAAATAGGAGCGAAAGCCGCTCTCGTTCATTTCCTGGCAGCGGTAGCGGTGATTGCCAACGAGGATGCCGAGCTTGCCGGGCGCGCGGCAGACATGCTCGAATACCCAGGCCGCGGTGCGCCCGACCTTCCAGTTGTCCAGCCCGATATAGCGAACGTGCCCGGTCGCCGAGATCTGCGAGATCAGCGCAAACACCGGCACGTTGCGGGCATTGAGCGTGTCGACCGCCTGGGTGACGAGTGGATGGACCGCCGCGACGACACCGACGGCGTCGCATTCGGCGCCCAGGGCCAGCATCCGCGAGGCGACGTTCTGCGGCGACAGATCGTCCAGAAACTCCGTGCGCAGCTCTATTTCGCAGTCGGGCATCGTTGGCACCGCCGCACGCAGCGCCTCGGCTATGTTGCGGTAGAAGGCGCGGCTGGGCTGGTGCAGCAGGAAGCCGAACCGGTAGCGCGGCCGGGCGGCAGCTATGCGACTGCGCAGCACGCCCATGCCGTAAAAGCCGATCAGCTCCGCCGCGAGCTTGACGCGCTCGCGCGTGCCTTGGCGGACGGCGCCCGAGCCGCTCAGCACCCGGTTGACGGTGGCCACCGAAACCTTCGCCTCGGCGGCGACATCCCTGATCGTTGGCCGCTTGTTCTGATCCATTTTATCTCATCAGCCTGCGGAAATTGACACAAAAATATCATTCATCATGCAGTTCTGACACAAATGATACAATCAGCTTGGAATAAACATTCTATTCTTGATTCATTTTGGATCAAGATGTTTATCTCGGGAAAGCAAGCAAGGCGCAAGCACCGCCAGCCCAGGGATAGCAGCAGCACAGCGCAGACACGTTCTGGCCCACCGCGCTTCAGGCGGTGTGAGGCAGCGTGCGCGTGCGGGCCACCTCGGGCGTTGCGGGTGGAGGATTTGCATGGACGATCTCGAATACGGCGTGCGCGACAAGCGTGGCGACTGGAAGCCGAACGGGCGCATCGAGGCCGTGCCGTTGTGGAGCTGGCCACCCAGGCTGCCGAAAATCCTGGCGTGGCTGCCCGGCTATATCTGGCCGTGGAATGCCTTCCACATGGCCACCGCCCTCATCTACTGGTTTTATGTCGTCCCCGACGTCGAGACGATGAAGACCATCGACTGGGGCTGGGCGCTGTGGCTCTACGCCGTCAACGGCGCGGCGATCCTCGTGTTCTACGGCATCTTCGAGCTGCGCTATTACATCAAGCGCGTCCAGGCGACGCGCTTCAAATACAACCACAAATTCCCCAGCGACATGTCTTCGGACGTGTTCTGGTTCCAGAGCCAGAACCTCGACAACTTCCTGCGCTCGTTCTTCGTCACCATCCCGCTATGGACCGTGGTCGAAGTCATCTTCCTGTGGTGCTTTGCCAAGGGCTACGTGCCGTGGCTCGGCTGGCAGGATCACCCGGTCTACCTTGCCGCCCTGGTGCTGATCGCGCCGGCCATCCACGAAGTGCACTTCTTCTTCATCCATCGCCTGATCCACTGGGGGCCGCTCTATCGCTGGATCCACTCTGTCCACCACAATTCGATCAACCCGTCGCCCTGGTCGTCGCTGTCGATGCATCCGGTGGAAGGGTTCCTCTATCATGCGGTCGCCTTCTGGCACGTGGTCATCCCGTCCAACCCGATTGTCGCGCTGTTCCAGCTGCATGTTGCCGGCTTCGGCGCCGTCAATGGTCATCTTGGTTTCGACAAGCTGGAGGTGACCGAGGACACGGCCGTCGATAGCCATGCCTACGCGCACTACCTGCACCACAAATATTTCGAGGTGAACTACGGCGGCGACGGGCTGATCCCGCTCGATCGGTGGTTCGGCACCTGGCATGACGGCACCAAGCAGGGCGACGCCATGATGGACGCCCGCTTCCAGAAGAAGAGGGAGCGCATGAACGCCGGGGCGTGAGCAACGCCCGGGCGAACCATCGATCACGGCGCGTAACCGGAGAGGAGTGCGCGCGGAGATGAATTCACTGTTTTTCTAAACCCGTCTGAAGACGGCAACTGGGAGGAAATGAAATGAACCATATCACGAAGCTTTTGACGGCGATGATGACGGCCGCCGTGGTGGCGACATCCGCCACAGCCGCAATGGCCGATGGGGCGAAGATCTTCGTCATCGGCGGCAAGGCGGACGACCCGTTCTGGTCGAAGGTCAAGAAAGGCGCCGACGACGCCGGCAAGGTCGCCGAACTGACGGGCGGCTCTGTGACCTGGCTCGGGCCGCAGAACTACGACAATCTCGGCCCGGACGCCGCCAAGCTGATCCGCACCGCGCTCAGCCAGAAGCCGAGCGCCATCGTTGGCCCGGACTGGGTGCCCGAGGCCATGGATGACGCCTTCAAGGAAGTCGTTGCCGCAGGCGTACCGCTCATCATCTACAATTCCGGCGGCATGGATGCAGCCAAGCGGCTCGGCGCCATGAACTATGTCGGCAACGAGGAATACGCGGCCGGTCTCGGTGGCGGCACATATTTTGGCGGCCATGGCGCCAAGAACGTGCTTTGCGTCAACACCTTGCCGGGCTCCACCAACACGGAAGACCGCTGCAAGGGCATCGCCGATGCCATCGCCAAGAGCGGCGGCAAATCCACCCAGTTGCCGCTGCCCTCGTCCAGCTTTGGCAACCCGACCGCGGTCGCCGAGGCGATCAAGGCGGCCGTGCTGAAAGACAACACCCTCGACGGTCTCATCACCATCAGCGCCGGGGACGCCAACAGTGCGGCCAACGCCATCAGCCAGGCCAATGTCGGCGACAAGGTCAAGCTTGCTTCGTTCGACATGGACGAGACCGGCCTGCAGCGCATCAAGGACGGTACGCAGATGTTCTCGATCGACCAGCAGCCTTACCTGCAGGGCTATCTTGCGGTGTCGCTGCTCAACGGCTTCGTCAACTATGGGCTCGACCTGCCGACCAAACCGGTACTGACCGGACCGGGGATCGTCGACGCCGCCAACGTCGACGCGACGTTGGCTGGTGCGGCGGCCGGCGCCCGCTAGCGTCGAAGACCGAGTGTCCGGCCCATCCAAGGGCCGGACATCACCGGCCCAGCGCCGCCGACGAAAGGCCGCGCCAGGCTCCCCATTGCTCAAGCCAGGGACACTTCGATGACATCCCAAGCCCATGACCAACCCGCCGTGGTAGCAACCGCGCCACCCGCCCCGCATTCCTCGATGCCCTCGATCGGCAGCCTCGTGCGGCGCCCCGAGGTCGGCTCGCTGATCGGTATGATCGCCGTGCTGGTCTTCTTCTCGATCTTCGGTGGCGCCAATTTCATGTCGGCCGGCGGTGCCGCCAGCTGGCTCAACGTCGCCTCTGAACTCGGCATCATCGCCCTCCCGGTGGGGCTGTTGATGATCGCCGGACACCTCGATCTTTCCGTCGGGTCGATGGTCCCCGCCAGTTCGATGACCATCGCCATCCTCTCGGGCCACTACGACCTGCCGATCATCGTCGGCATCCTAGCGTCGCTCGGCCTTGGCCTTGCCGTCGGCTTCGTCAACGGCGTCCTGGTGATCCGCACCAAGGTGCCGTCCTTCGTAGTCACCCTGGCAACGCTGTTCGCGCTGGCCGGCCTGACGCTCGGGCTTTCGATCATCCTGTCCGGCAGCACGAGTGTCGCGCTAAAGAGCGGACCGATCGCCAAGCTTGTGTTCGGCGACTATCTCGGCGGCAAGTTTCAGGTGACCCTGTTCTGGTGGATCGCCATCGTCCTGATCGTCGGCTTCATTCTGAATTTCTCGCGTTTCGGCAACTGGATCCTGGCCATGGGCGGTGATGCCGTCAGCGCCCGCAATGCCGGCATCCCGACGGACCGCGTCACCATCGCACTGTTCATGAGCAGCAGCCTGTGCGCAGCCTTCGTCGGCATGTCGCAGGCGATCCTCTACAACAGCGCCCAGGTGGCCGCCGGGCAGTCCTTCATCTTCAACTCGATCATTGCGGTGGTCATCGGCGGCGTGCTGCTCACCGGTGGTTACGGCTCGGTTGTCGGCATCGTGTTGGGCACGCTGACCTTCGCAATCGTCAACCAGGGTATCTTCTACACCGGCTTCGACGCCAACTGGGCGAGCCTGATCATCGGCGTCCTGCTGCTCGCCGCCGTGCTGATGAACAACACCTTCCGCACCATGGCGCTGACCTATTCGCCGCGCACCAAGACGAGGGCCCGCTGATGACAACGCCCCTGCTCAAGCTGACCGGGATCAACAAGTCGTTCGGTCCCATCGACGTGCTCCATGACATTTCCCTCGAGGTCAACAAAGGCGAAGTTTTGTGCCTGCTGGGTGACAATGGCGCCGGCAAGTCGACGCTGATCAAGATCCTCTCCGGTGTCCACAAGCCGACATCGGGCAGGATGGAAATGGACGGCAAGGCCGTCGAATTCGGCAGCCCGCGCGACGCCAGCGACCATGGCATCGCGACGGTCCACCAGTTCGGCGGGACGTTCCCGCTGATGAGCATCGGCCGCTCCTTCTTCGTCGGCGCCGAGCCGACACGGCGCTGGGGGCCGCTCACCATCTACGACCGCAAGCGGGCCAACGAGATCGCCGTCACCGAAATGCGCCAGCTCGGCATCACCCGCATCGATGATGGCGATCGGCTTGTCGGTGGGCTGTCCGGTGGCGAGCGGCAAGCGTTGGCCATCGCCCGTGCCGTCCATTTCGGTGCCAGCGTGCTGATCCTCGACGAGCCGACCGCAGCCCTTGGCGTCAAGGAGGCGGCGCACGTATTGCGCATCGTGCTGCAGGCGCGCCGCAAGGGCATTGCGGTCATCTTCATCACGCACAATGTCGTCCATGCGCTGACCGTCGGCGATCATTTCGCCGTCCTCATCAGAGGTTCCAAGGCCGCCGATTTCCGCAAGGGTGAGAAAAGCCGCGAGGCCATTACCGACCTCATGGCCGGCGGCGAGCAGATGGCTGAACTCGAAGCCGAGATCGAGAGCTTCTCGGCGACCAACGATGCGCCGCGCGACGGAGCACATGCGTAACCCAGTGAGGATGCCTTCCACACGGGCATCTTCCCTCCCGGGGCGGCCGGCGGACATGTGTTCCGCCGGCCGACTTTTCGACCAACCGAGGACCAAGGCTGCAGGGCGACAATGGCAAAATGGATTGATGCGTGTGCAACGGACGATATCGAGGAAGAGGATGTCATCCGCTTCGATCACGATGGCCGGACATTCGCCATCTACCGCAGTCCCGACGATGCGTTCTTCTGTACCGACGGCCTGTGCACGCATGAGAAGGTGCATCTGAGCGACGGGCTGGTCATGGAATACAGGATCGAATGCCCGAAGCACAACGGCGTGTTCGATTACCGGACCGGCGAAGCGATGCGCGCACCGGTCTGCGTGAACCTTAAAACCTACACCACCAAGGTCGAAGACGGCCGCGTGTACATCGAGGTCTGACATGTCCGACACCTTCACCCTTGCGGCCTGCGCCGAGATGCTGTGGCGCAACCGGCCGATGGAATTCCGCGTCAAGCGCCTGACCGAAATGGGTTTTCAGGTCGGCCTCTGGAACTGGCCCGAGCATGATCTCGCTATGCTGGAAAGCTCCGGCGCCACCTTCTCGATCATGAACGGCTATCTGCGGGGCCGGCTGGCCGATGACGATGGTGCTGCCGAACTTTTGAAGACTGCGAAGGAGACGGTGGCGGTCGGCAAGCGCCTCGGCGTCGCGCGGCTCAATCTGCACGGAACCGGATTGGGCGAGGGCGGCCTGCCGGTCACGCCTTGTGAGACGGTCACCGGTGCGATGTGGCTCAAGACGCGCGACACGCTTAACCGCATTGCGGACCTCGCCGAGGCCGAAGGCGTGACCTTCACGCTGGAGAACCTGAACCTTCCGGTCGACCATCCCAGCGTGCCGTTTGGACGCGCCGAGGACACGCTTGCGCTGGTTTCCAGCGTGAACCGGCTTGGGCTGCGCCTCAACCTCGATCTCTACCATGCGCAGATCGGCGAGGGGAATCTGATCGAACTCTGCCGCGCCTGCCTGCCATGGATCGGCGAGGTCCAGGTGGCCGACGTGCCGGGGCGGATGGAGCCCGGCACCGGCGAGATCAACTACCGGGGCATCGCCCGCGCGCTGAAAGACATGGGCTACCGGGGGCCGGTGGGCATGGAGGCATTCGCCTCCGGCGATCCTGAGGCGGCGCTCGAGGCCTTCCGCGACGCCTTCACCATCTGAGGGAACAAGAATGGTCACCAAGAACGCCCGGCCCACCGTCGCCGACATCCGCGCCATGAAGGCACGCGGACAAAAGATCTCCATGCTCCACGTCACCACGCTCGAAGAGGCGGCGGCAGCGGATGCGGCCGGCGTTGATATGCTGTCGATCGAGGGCCGCTTCTTCTCGCCCGAGATGCGCGAGGCGGCCGGCCGATGCTTCGTGCAGGTCGGGCTGCCCTATGGCCCCGCCGGCAATCTGGTGACGGCCGAGGACTATCTCAAAGCCGCCTATCACTTCATGCGCTTGGGCGGCGACTGCTTCTACTGCGCCGCCTCGCTCGATATCCAGAAGGCGCTCTGCGACAACGCAGTGCCTGTGGTCGCCCATGTCGGCCTGATCCCCTCGCAATGCACCTGGACCGGTGGGTTCAAGGCCGTCGGCAGGACGGCCGCGAGCGCGCGTGCGGTCTGGGATCATGTGAAGCGCCTGGAAGCAATAGGCTGCTTCGGGGCGGAGCTGGAGGTGGTACCCGACCGGATCGGCGAATTGATCACCGCGAATACGCCGATGATCATGCTTGGCATGGGCGCGGGTCCGCACGCCGACGCGCAATACCTGTTCAGCGAGGACGTGCTCGGCCACACCTCCGGCCACAAACCTCGCCACGCCAAGACCTATCGCAACTTCGCCGCCGAGCATGAACGGCTGCAGCGCGAGCGCATCGCTGCCTATCGCGAGTTCATCTCCGACGTGCAGACGGGTGCCTATCCCGAACCGCAGCACGTTGTGCCGATCACGGATGAGGAGTTCTCGACCTTCAGGACTGCTCTCGGCCTTTAGCGGCCTCCGTCTAGACCCTTCTCGCTTCCTTCATGTTCGGCAGGAACACGGTCAGCAGGCCGAGCAGCGGCAGGTAGGAACAGATCTGGTAGACGAAGTCGATGCCCTTCATGTCGGCGACGACGCCGAGCACGGCGGCGGCAATGCCACCCATGCCGAAGGCGAAGCCGAAGAAGATGCCGGCGATCATGCCGACCCGTCCGGGCACCAGTTCCTGCGCGAAGACGACAATGTTGGAGAAGGCCGAGGACAGGATCAGGCCGATCAGCACGGTCAGCACCATCGTCCATTCGAAATTGGCATAGGGCAAAGCCAGCGTGAACGGCAGCACCCCAACGATCGAGAACCAGATCATCGCCTTTTGTCCGTAGCGGTCGCCGAACGGGCCGCCGAGCAGGATGCCCAGCGCCGAGGCGCCGAGGAACAGGAACAGCATGACCTGTGACATCTGCACCGAAACGCCGAACTTATGGATGGCGTAGAAGGTGTAGTAGCTGGAGATCGAGGCGATGTAGGCGTTCTTGGTCAGCACCAGCAAGGTCAGCACCGCAAGTGCCGCCATCACCTTGCGGCGCGGGAAGGGCGAGACGAAGCTTGCCGCCTTGCGGTTGGCGAGCGTGGCGCGCAGCCGGCTGTACCAGCCGCCGACCCGCCACAGAACGATGATGCCGATCAGCGAGCCGACGGCGAACCAAGAGATGCTGGTCTGGCCGAATGGCACGACGATGAAGGCGGCGAGCAGTGGCCCCATCGCCTGGCCGAAATTACCACCGACCTGGAACAACGATTGCGCCAGGCCGAAGCGGCCGCCGGAGGCAAAGCGGGCGATGCGCGAGGATTCCGGATGGAAGATGGCCGAGCCGATGCCGATCAGCGAGGCGCCGATCAACAGCAGCCAGTAATGGCCGGCATGGGCAAGCACGATCAGGCCGATCAGCGACGAGGCCATGCCGTAGGGCAGCGAATAGGGCATCGGCCGCTTGTCGGTGACCGCGCCGATCAACGGCTGCAGCAAGGATGCCGTCACCTGGAAGGTGAAAGTCAAAAGGCCGATCTGCCAGAAATCGAGACCGTAATTCTCCTTCAGCAACGGATAGATGGCCGACAGCAGCGACTGCATGATGTCGTTGATGCAGTGGCAGAAGCTCACCGCAAGGATGACGGTGAAGGCCGTCGCTTGCGCCGAAGCGTGGCTGGCCGTCGCAGGTGTGGCGACGGCGGTGGCTGTGGTATCGGTCAAGGCATGCTCCGTGGTCTTCCAGCGGGCCGCAGGGGGCCCGATAGGTCGGTTGCCTTATAATCCGGTTGATCGGCGACTTCTTTCGTGGTTTGGTCCAATAGTTTCGCAAGTGGGCCATAGCCGATGCCACATGGCAGAGAGATATTCAGAGGCGACGCCGCCGAATTGGGGCGGCTGCACCAGAGCCGCTGGCAGTGGCTGGAGCAGGCTGTCGGCCCAGCAGTGGCATTGCCGACCGAGTATCCCGACGGCTATCGCGTGCCACAGCATTCCCACAGCCGCAGCCAGCTCTTGCATGCGCTGGTCGGCGTTGTGCTGGTGACGACGAGGCATGGGCGCTGGATGGTGCCGCCCGACCATGCCATGTGGATCCCGGCCGGCATCGAGCATTCCGTCGAGATGCTGGGCGATGTCAGCATGCGCTCGGTCTATGTCATGCCCGACGCCATCGCCGGGCTGCCGGACGGCCTGCGCGTCGTCGGCATCACCGATTTGATGCACAGCCTGATCGTGGAATCGGAAAAGCTGCCGCAAGGTGCGGAGTTGGAAGGGCGCGGCGGACTGATCATGGGCCTGTTGCTGCACGAGATCCCGAACTTGCCGGAACGGCCGCTCGGCCTGCCTTTTCCTTCGGATCCGAAACTGGCCGCACTTTGCCGGCGCTTCGTCGCGGCACCATCGCCGCATGCGACGATCGACGAATGGGCCGACATCGTCGGTATGAGCCGGCGCTCGTTTACCCGCGCCTTCCATCGCCAGACTGGGCTGTCGCTGTCGACCTGGCGCCAGCAGGCCTGCCTGTTCGCGGCGCTGCCGCGGCTGGCCGACGGCGAGCCGATCACCAGGGTGGCGCTCGATCTCGGCTATGACAGCGTGCCGGCCTTCATCACCATGTTCAAGCGCATGCTGGGAGCCTCGCCGCGCGGCTACATGCGCGGCGCGCGCGATGCCGGCGATGGCGTGAAACGGCTAAGCGGTCCGGCCAAGCCGG
Organism: Mesorhizobium monacense; assembly: GCF_056781675.1. Classification (NCBI taxonomy): domain Bacteria; kingdom Pseudomonadati; phylum Pseudomonadota; class Alphaproteobacteria; order Hyphomicrobiales; family Phyllobacteriaceae; genus Mesorhizobium; species Mesorhizobium monacense. The sequence continues at coordinate 760,633 of NZ_CM165567.1, forward strand.
AGAGTGCGACGGTTTAGTCGAACAGGCTCGACACCGATTCCTCGGTCGCCGTGCGCGAGATCGCTTCGCCCATCAGGTCGGCGATCGAGATGACGCGGATGTTGGGTGCGTCGAGCACGCCTTGCGTCGGCTGGATGGAATCGGTGATCACCAGTTCCTGCAGCTTCGAGCCGCTGATGCGGGCGACGGCGCCGCCGGACAGCACGCCATGGGTGATGTAGGCGGTGACGCTGGTGGCGCCATTGGCCAGCAGCGCATCGGCGGCATTGCACAGGGTGCCGCCGGAATCGACGATGTCGTCGATCAACAGGCAATCCTTGCCGGCGACCGCGCCGATGATGTTCATGACCTCGGATTCACCGGGGCGCTCGCGGCGCTTGTCGACGATGGCGAGCTGGGCATCGAAACGCTTGGCCAGCGCGCGGGCCCGCACCACGCCGCCAATGTCAGGCGACACGACGACGACATTGGCGAGTTGCTTGTATTTTGCCTTCACGTCGCGGGCCATCACCGGCACCGAGAACAGATTGTCGGTCGGGATGTCGAAGAAGCCCTGGATCTGGCCGGCATGGAGATCGAGCGTCAAGACGCGGTCGACGCCTGCGCGGGTGATCATGTTGGCGACCAGTTTAGCCGAGATCGGCGTGCGGCCGGAGGCGCGGCGGTCCTGCCTGGCGTAGCCAAAATAGGGGATGACCGCCGTGATGCGCTTGGCTGAGGAGCGCATGAAGGCATCGATCATGATGAGCAGTTCCATCAAATGATCGTTGGTCGGGAAGGAGGTGGACTGCAGGATGAAGACATCCTCGCCGCGCACGTTCTCCTGGATCTCGACGAAGATTTCCTGATCGGCGAAGCGCCTGACGCTGGCCTTGCCCAGCGGGATGTTGAGATAGCGAGCGACCGCTTCGGCCAGCACCCTGTTGGAATTGCCCGCGAAGAGCTTCATGCACCGTTCCTGGCGAAGGATGGAGAGACCCGACAGACTCTCATGAGCCTCTTAAGCGGGCTTTTAGCGGCCCGTGCCGGTATTGCAAGTCTCGTGATCGTGAATCTGCCGGCTAATCTCAAGAAAGACCTGCCCCCGAGGAAAGCCTGCAACGGCTCACCCGGCTTGCCCGCCGAGCCACGCGGCGAACTGGTCGATCGTCTGGTCGGCGATCCCCTGCATGGTCGCTGGGGTCACTGCCGTCCAGCCTTCGCCACCCTTGACCGAGGGCGCCTTCTGCTGGCCGTTGATGCGATGCAGCCGGTTGCCGGCGGGATCATAGACGTCCCAGACATAGATGACGGTGGTGTCGCTGCCTTCCGACATTGTCGAGAAGTAGCCCTTCAACACGTGCGTGGCGGTCTGGTCGGTGCTGCCGGCGAGCGTGATGCCGCGCTGCCTTGCGCGCGCCTGAAGCTCCGCCGTCAGCGGCGTCGCGGCCTCGACGGAGGCGCCGACGATTGGTGCGACCTGTAGCCGCGTCTTCGACAGGGCGGCGCTCTGGGCCGGCGAGACCGGTGACGATCCAGCCGAAGCAGCCGGAGTTGACGAAGATGGTGCCGGGGCAGGGGCGGCGGCCGCGGTGCTGCCCGATGTGGCCGGCCCCGATGTGGCTGGCAGCGTCTGCGCCGATGTCGTCGGTGGGGTGATGGCCGAGGGTTCGAGCACGTCCTTGGCATTGGTGCAGGCAGACAGCGCCAACGCCAAAAGCAATGACACGGTCGTCACATGCGATCGTCTCATTTGCCTGACAACTCCTTGGCGACGTATGCCCTGATGAACGCGCCCCCTCGCATTATGGATTCACTGTACGATCAAGTCGAGATCATGGCGGGAAAGCGCCTTCGGCTGGGATTCGGTGGTCAGGTAGGTGCGGCCAAGGGTCATCGCCGTCTCGGTTTCGGAGTCCATGATGATGATGTGGGAAAACAGCGTCATGTTGGGCGCGATCGGCTCGGGATTGCCCTGGTAGAACATCGGCATGTCCATCCAGGACGGCGTGAAGCGGGCGCCGACGGAGTAGCCGCAAGCGTTCAGCCGGTGCTTGGTCAGGTTGTGGGCTTCCAGTGTGCGGGCGTGCGCGTCGAAGACGTCGCCGAAGGTGTTGCCGGGCATCATTGCCTTCTCCACCGCCAGAAGTGCCGCATGCGCGGCATCGAACAGCTCCTGATGGCGCTTCGACACCTTGCCGGTCAGCACAGTGCGCATCATCGGGGCATGGTAGTGATGGAAGACGCCGGCCCATTCGAGCGTCAGCTGATCGTTCTTGGTCAGCTTGCGGCGCCCGGACTTGTAGCGGCAGAGCAGCGCATCGATACCCGAGCCGATGATGAACTCATTGGCCGGATAATCGCCACCACCGGCAAAGATCGCGCCTTGCATGGCGGCGAGGATCAGCGCCTCGTCGCCACCCTGCTTGATCAGCGGCAGGGCCGCATCCAGCGCGTCGTCGGAGAGGTTCGCGGCCTTTTCCGCCTTGGCGATTTCAGCCGGGCTCTTGAACAGGCGGAGCCGGCTGACGATGCCGGAAGCGTCGGCGATCTGGCCGAAGGTCTGCAGCTGCTCGTCGAGGCGCCGGCCGTTGTAGGCGGTCAGGCCATGGGTGTCGTATTCGACGCCGATGCGGGCGCCGAGCAGGTCGAGTTCGTTGAGCAGGTTGCGCAGGTCGATCGCCGGATTGGCGCCGTCGCGGTCGGTCCACAGCACGATGTTGTCGATGATCGAGGTGTGGCGCGCCTGGCGCAGGTCGGCCGAGCGCGTGAGCAGCACCATGGAGCCGTCGGCCTTCACCACCAGGCACTGGAAGAAGCAGAAGCCGAACGTGTCGTAACCGGTCAGCCAGTACATGCTTTCCTGCGCGAACAAGAGCACGGCGTCGAGCTTCTTCTCGGCGAGCTCGATCATCAGCCGGTCGCGCCGGGCGTCAAATTCCGAGCGTTCGAAATGCAACGCCATCACTCTTTCTCCAAAACGATTGCTGAAACCTGTCGTCCGTAGTCCGCTTCCTTGCGGTGCGTGGTGCGCCGATAGGAGTAGAAAAGATCTTCCTCGGCGTAGGTGCAGCGGCCGAGCCCCTCGGCCTGCACGCCGGCTTTGGTAAGCCGGTCGACCGTGTAGAGGTTGAGGTCGAACATCGCATGGCCAGTCGTTGCCGAGGGCGCAAAATAGCGCGCATTGCCGGCGTTCGCTTCGACAAAGCGGGCGACGAATTCCGGCCCGACCTCGTAGTTTTCCGGCCCGATGGAGGGGCCGAGAACGGCGACGATGCGTTCGCGGCAGGCCCCTAAGCCCTCCATCGCGGAAATCGTGTTCTCAAGCACGCCGGTGAGTGCACCTTTCCAGCCGGCATGCGCGGCGCCGATGACGCGCGCTTCGGCGTCGGCGAACAGGACCGGCCCGCAATCGGCCGTCGAAGCACCGACGGCGATGCCCGGTTGGTCGGTGACGACGGCGTCCGCCTTGGGCCGCTCGCCGGGGAAGGGCTCCCTGGCGATGACGACATCGGGCGAGTGGATCTGATACGCGGTCAAGAGATGGTTCGCGGGCACGCCCATCCAGTGGGCGACGCGACGGCGGTTTTCGCGAACCAGCGCCTGGTCGTCGTTCGAGCCGGTGCCGATGTTGAGGCCACGGTAAATGCCGCCGGAGACACCGCCAATGCGGGTGAAATAGCCGTGGCGGATGCCCTGCGCTCTCGCCTCGTCAAGCAAGGGCGACCGAACGGGATCCGGGTTGGTCTGATTCAGCATGGATGGGTTTGTTGTCCGCGCGGGCGATTTCGTCAAGGCGAAGTTCGGACAGGTGGCGCAACCCTGATGCCGGCTATGAGTCGCATCCTGGCCAGAAGGCGCTCGTTTTCTGCTGGATTTTCAACACTTTGAACAGCCCGCCCATCGCATCTGGCCCTGCCAGGCGTTCGACGGCATCGGAAATGGCCTGCCGCGCCTTCTCATCGGCCATGGCGCCAAGCTGGCCGGCGCGCTCGATAAGGCCCAAGCCGAGCAGGAAGTCGCCCTGTGTCGTCATCTGCACGTCGAGGCCATGCGCCCGAACCGTCGCGGCAAGGGCGGCGAAATCGACATGCGCGGTGAGGTCGGCCTCGCCCGGATTGGCCAGCACATTGTCGTGATCATGCTTGCGCAACGCCTGCAGCGTGTCGCCGACGCCGGGATGCAGATGGCCATAATCTATGAACAAGCCGGCGCCGCCCTGTCCGGCGATTCTTTCGGCAATGGCCGCCATCAGCGCGCTGCGGGCCGGCGCCATCTCGATAACAGATCCGTCCGGCGCATCGGCGGCGCCATCCGGCAGCAAGGACGGATCGATGGAGCCGGCGCCGGCGAAGAAGCGCAAAGCGTCCGCCTCGTCGAGGCCGACCATCCGTTCGCGCCAGGCAGCACCTGTGCGGATGAACTGTCGGATCGGCACCGCATCGAACAGTTCATTACCGACGATGAGCAGCGGCGCCTTCGGCAGCGTGTCGATGGTTTCGTGCCAATCGAGCCTCACCGATTGGCCTGAAAGCGTCTGCTTCTGGATGCCGGTCAGGCGCGGGCTGGTTTCGATCATGGCGAAGGAGGTGCCTGCTGTGAGCGCCGCATCGAGCCGCGAAAAGGCCCGCAGCATGTCCTTCATCAGCGTGCCGCGGCCGGGTCCGATTTCAGCGATTGTGACCGGCATTGGCCGGCCTATCGACTGCCAGGCCTGGTAGAGCCAGACAGCGACCAGTTCGCCGAACATCTGGCTGATTTCCGGCGCGGTGACGAAGTCGCCGCCCGCACCGAAAGGTTCGCGCGTCGTGTAATAGCCGTCCTGCGGATCGAACAGGCAAAGCGCCATGTATTCGTTGACGGGGATCGGCCCTACCGCGCCGATCAGGTCGACGATCCGGGCTTTCAGCCGCGTCATGCCGGCTGCGGCTGCGTCACCGGCTTTGCGGTCGCCATCGCCCAGATGCCGGCCAGCACCATGGGCGTGGAGAGGATCATGCCCATCGTCAGCCAGTTGGTGCCCAGGAGATAGCCGAGTTGCTGGTCCGGCTCGCGGAAGAATTCGACGAAGATGCGTGACAGGCCGTAACCGCAGATGAAGGCGCCGCCGACGAAGCGCGGCGTCTTCAGTTTGAGGCGCGAATGGGTGAGGATGCGCAGCACGAGGAACAGCACCAGGCCTTCGAGCAGCGCTTCGTAGAGCTGACTAGGATGGCGCGAAAACGGCCCGCCATTGGGGAATTCGACCGCCCATGGCACGTCGGTCGGCCTGCCCCAGAGTTCGGAGTTGATGAAGTTGGCGACGCGCACCAGGCCGAGCCCGACCGGCACGCCAGCCGCCACGACGTCGAACAGCGACCAGGTGCGGATGCCACGCTTGAGCGAAAACAGCGTCATGGCGAGGATGACGCCGAGCAGGCCGCCATGGAACGACATGCCGCCTTGCCAGACCGCAAAGACGTCGAGCGGGTGGGCGATGTAGCGCGCCAAGTCGTAAAACAGCACATAGCCGGTGCGGCCGCCAAGCACGACACCGATGGCCGCCCAGACAATGAAATCGTCGAGATCCTCAGGCTTCATAGGTAAGACGCCGTCCGGCCACAGCCTGGCGTTGGTGATGAGCCGCTTGGCGTACCACCAGGCGAAGAGGATGCCGACGATATAGCCGACGCCATACCAGTGCACCGCCAGCGGGCCGATCTGAACCAGAATCGGGTCGATGTTGGGGAAGGGCAGCGAAGCCATTGGCAGCAGGAAATAGTCGTTCAACAGGGTCTCCCGGAGGGGCTCGCGTTCGGGCGCGGACCATGCGGCAGGGTTTTGGCGGGGTCAAGGCAAGGTGGTGGTTGCCTGATCGTCGCAGATGGCGGGCTCAACCCTGAGACTTGCCGACGACCATTTGCCTTAGGGCGTCGTTGATCCTGTCCTGCCAGCCGGGACCATCTTCCTGAAAATGGTCCAGCACGGCCCGGTCGATCCTGATCGAAACAAGCTCTCTGACATTCGGTGCGGTCGCGGGCTCGCGGATCGGGGCTGCCGGCTTCTTGATCGGCTTGAATGCAGCTTCTGCGGCAGCCATCGGATTTGTCGGTCGGCGCGGGGGCGTTGCCATTGGTTGATCCTGACTGAGAGCGGCTCGTTGCTTGACGCAAGTCGACTTGAAAGCACTACAATAGGCGACGTGGCGCCATCACGTACAGCCAACTTATCGAGGTGCAATGCCGCACCAGCTTCAACGTTCTTGCATTCCACGCCGCACGCCACTACGTCAAACCAAGCAAGCGAGGATTTGCCATGTCGACCGGACCGAACCGCATTCTCGATGAATTCGCCAAGCTGATGACCGACGCCGCCGGTGCCGCACAAGGCGTGCGGCGCGAAATGGAGACCGCCTTCAAGGGGCAGGCCGAGCGCATCCTGAACTCGATGGATGTGGTGCAGCGCGAGGAATTCGAAGCCGCGCGCGAGATGGCCGCGAAGGCAAGGGAAGAGAACACCCGCCTTGCGGCGCGCATCGAAGCACTCGAGGCGAAGCTTGCCGAACTGACCGGGCAGGCCGCACCGGCGGTGGCGGCAAAGCCCAAATCAAAAAAATAATCTTAAACTTTTCCACAAAGCACGATCCGAAAAAGCGCTTTGCCGTGAATCGCTTACCGGCATTGCATGAATCTTTGTGACAGCGCCTTTCCACATGCGAATGACGCAGTGCGAAAAATTGGGCTGTTCACGCGACTCCTGATCAATAGACTGAATTTGTTGCATGATTCGGAGCAGGGTCATGCGCCGGGCGGTGGGGTCCGGTCTGGGTCTTTGCGTTTGAGAAGTTCCTGGCCGTCCGAGTTCTAGACAAGATTGTTCGTCGTGTGTGCCCCGCGGAGCGTGTGGCGCTCCCCTGAACACAGGAAGCATTCCATGGAACTTCTCGAACTCGAATTCTCCCGCGAAATCCACCCGGTGGACGTCATCGAGCAGGTGGCCCACAACAATGACTGGTCCTTCGAAAGGGCAGGCGACGACGAGATTTCGATTTCGGTGGCCGGCAGTTGGACCGACTATCATGTTTCATTCTCCTGGATGGAGGATTTCGAGGCGCTGCATCTGGCCTGCGCCTTCGATATCAAGGTGCCGGAGGCGCGCGCGCTCGAGGTGATGCGGCTGTTGTCGCTGATCAACGAGCAGATGCTGTTCGGCCATTTCGACCTCTGGGATCAGGAAGGCGCGATCATGTTCCGCCAGTCGCTGCTGCTGGCCGGCGGAGTCGAGCCGTCGAGCCAGCAGGTCGAAGTGCTTTTGTCGTCGGCGCTGGAAGCCTGCGAATGCTATTTCCAGGCGTTCCAGTTCGTCGTCTGGTCGGGAACTTCGGCCAAGGACGCGCTCGCCGGTGTGTTGTTCGAGACCTACGGAAACGCCTGAACCTAGGAATCGTGAAGTCAGGATCCTCGATGAGCTCGAGCAGTGGGCGCAAGCCCGAGATCAGCTTTGCCGATTTCGACCGTGTCGACATCCGCGCCGGCACCATCATCGAGGCCGAGCCGTTTCCCGAAGCGCGCAAGCCGGCGTTCAAGCTGAAGGTCGATTTCGGCCCAGAGATCGGCGTGAAGAAATCCTCGGCGCAGATCACCAAATACTATGCGCCGGAGACGCTGATCGGCCGGCAGGTCTTCGCCGTGGTCAATTTTCCACCGCGCCAGATCGGCCCGTTCATGTCCGAGGTGCTGACGCTCGGCTTTCCCGACGAGGAGGGCGCGGTGGTGCTTGGCGCGATCGAGCGCAAGGTGCCGGACGGCGGCAGATTGTTTTAGGGCGGGTGAAGGTCACCCGCGCTTCGCCCGTGGATGACGAAGGTAGTGTCAGGCAGCCAGCTTGCGCGGTGCTCCCAGCGCTTCCTCGACCGTGTCGAGAAACATCTCCGCGCAGGCCTTCCAGCTGTAGCGCATGGCGCGCTGACGCGCCTCGGCGCGGTCGACATTGAGGGCGGCGAGCGCCGCCTCGCGCAGGTCGTTCGACACCGCGCCGCCGACGCCGTCGCCGACGATGTCGATTGGTCCGGTCACCGGATAGGCGGCGACCGGCGTGCCGCTGGCCAGCGCTTCGATGATGACATTGCCGAACGTGTCGGTGCGGCTTGGAAAGACGAAGACATCGGCGGAGGCATAGATCTCGGCCAGCTCGTCGTTCGGGCGGTGGCCGAGGAAATGGGCGTTGGGGTAGCGCGCCTTGAGCTTGGCCAGTTCCGGCCCCTCGCCGACGACAACCTTGCTGCCGGGCAGTTCAAGATCGAGGAAGGCCGTCAGGTTCTTTTCGATGGCGACACGGCCGACGCAGAGGAACACCGGGCCGGGAAAGCCGAGATCCTTGCGCTTTTCCGGCCGAAAATGGTCGGTGTCGACGCCGCGCGTCCAAGGTCTCAGCTTGTTGAAGCCGCGCGCCGCGAGATCGTCCGCCAGCGACTGGGTGGCGACCAGCGTGCCTTGTCCGGAATTGTGGAAATCGCGTAGCCAGCGATAGGCCCAGCTTTCCGGGACAGGTAGTCGGGCGCTGAGATATTCGGGAAAGCGCGTGTGATAGCTGGTGGTGAAGGGACGGCCGGCATTGCGGCAATAGCGGCGGGCCATGATGCCCAGCGGACCTTCGGTGACGATGTGGATGTGGTCGGCCTTGCGCGCCTCGATCAGGCGCGCGACGTGGCCCGGCGTCGTCAGCGCCAGCCTGATGTCGGGATAGGTCGGCAGCGGCAAGGTACGGAAGATGTTCGGGGTCAGGAAGCTGACCTCGACGTCGAAGGATTTCAACGTTTCGGTGAGCCGCTCCAGCGTGTGGACGACGCCGTTGACTTGCGGGCGCCAGGCGTCGGTAACCATCAATATGCGCATGGCGGCCCTTTGCTGGAAAGGTCGTCTTTTGCCTTGATACGATGCCGGAACGGCAACCATGCGGCCACCCTCGCTTCGCTCCAGCGCACCCGGGCGGGCACGGGGTCGAAGTGAGGCGTCAGAGCCGAATCAATTGAAATCGCGCGCTTCATGCGCGCTCTTCACCATGGTTTCATGACGGGCGGATGAAGCCCAGCTTCCCGGCCGATTATGCGGGAACCGTTATGATGGCGCGCAGACCACCAAGCGGGCTGTCGTCCAGCATGATGTCGCCGCCATGGCTGCGGGCAATGTCGCGGGCGATGGACAGGCCGAGGCCGGTGCCGCTGGCGTCGAGATTACGCGCGGCGTCGAGCCGCATGAAAGGCTTGAACACCTCCTCGCGCTTGTCTGGCGGAATGCCCGGCCCATTGTCGTCGATGGTGACGACCAGCGAGCCGCGGCCATGGTTGGCGTTGATCTCGACGGTCTTGGCGTAGCGGAAGGCGTTGCCGATGACGTTGGACAGCAAGCGGGCAAAGGCATTGGGCCGTACATGCACGTCGGGATCGCCGACAAGCGTGGTCGACAGCTTGCATCTGCGCAGCGCGGCCTCCTCGCCGAGCTTCTGGAAATAGGCATCGAGATCGAAACGGCCGGCGTCTTCCGACGCTTCGCCGCGGGCAAAGGCGAGATAGCCCTCGAGCATCGACTGCATGTCGTCGATGTCCTGGTCGAGCGCCGCCTTGGTTTCGGCCTTGCCGCCGGTCAGAGCAAGCTGCAGTTTGAAGCGGGTCAGGATGGTTCTGAGATCGTGGCTGACGCCGGTCAGCATGGCGGTGCGCTGCTCGATCTGGCGTTCGATGCGCTCGCGCATCTGGATGAAGGCAAAGCCGGCGCGGCGGACCTCCTCGGCGCCGCGCGGGCGGAAATCGCGCGGCATCGGCCGGCCCTTGCCGAAGCTTTCGGCGGCCTCCGCCAGCGTCAGGATTGGCCGGATCTGGTTGCGCAGGAAGGGAATGGCGATCATCAGCAGCACCAGCGAGGTGCCGACCATCCAGATCAGGAAAATGTGGGTGTTCGACGCATAGGCCTGGCTGCGGCGCACGAAGACACGCAGCACCCTGCCTTCGAGCTGGATGCGGACTTCGACGATGTTGGAATTGCCGACGGTGTCGATCCAGTACGGACGGTTGATCTGCCGTGTGATCTCGGCCGAGAGGATCTCGTCGAGGATCGAGAAGAACGGTTTCGGGCCAGGCGGCGGCAGCGGGTCGGGCGGCAGCAGGTCGACCTTCAACTGCATCCTGTCCTGGGCGATGCGGATGATGTTGGCGTAGTCGGCATCATGCGGATAGGTTTCCATCATGTCGATGATGGCGGCGATGTCGCGCACGGTCGCCTGCGACAGGCGCTGCGTCACGGTCTGCCAGTGGCGCTCCATGAAGACGAAGGCGACGACCGATTGCAAAAGGATCATCGGCGCGATGACGATGATCAGCGAGCGGGCATAGAGCCGCTTCGGCATGTAAAGGGCAACGAGGCGCCAGAACCGGGTCCAGGCGCGCGACATGGCTTTCAGTTTTCGCATCAAGCGATCACTCAAGCCGCCATTTCCCGGCCTGTCCAGCTGCGTAGTCGCCATTCGCCCTTTTCACTCGTCCGCAGCCATTCGGGCCGCTGGCGGCACTCTATTCCACGCTGAGCCGATACCCAATACCGCGCACCGTCTGCAGCCAGACCGGGTTGGACGGGTCGCGCTCGATCTTGCGGCGCAGGCGGTTGATCTGGACGTCGATGGTGCGCTCGCCGACTTCCGAATCGTCGCCGACCAGTTCGTGGCGCGGGATCGTTTCGCCGGCCCGCGCCGCGAAGATCGCCAGGATCTCCTGCTCGCGGTCGGTCAGCTTCAGCGCCTCGCCGCCACGCTTCAGTTCGCGCCTGGCAATCTGGAACGTATAGGGGCCGAACACCAGCTGCTCGACCTTGGGCGTCGTCGCCGGGCCGCCGCGGCGCAGGATGTTGTTGATGCGCAGGATCAGCTCGCGCGGGTCGAACGGCTTCGGCAGATAGTCGTCGGCGCCGGCCTCGAGCCCGGTGATGCGGCTGTCGGTCTCGGACAGCGCGGTGAGCATGAGGATCGGCACGTTCTTTTCCGCCCGCAGCGCCTTGGTGAGATCGACGCCGGTTTCGCCGGGCATCATGACGTCGAGAACAAGCAGGTCGAAATCGAGACCGGCAAGCTTTCGCCTGGCCTCGCCGGAGTTACCGGCGACGGTGACGCGAAAGCCGTTCTCGGACAGGTACTGCTTCAGCAGGTTGCGGATACGGGTGTCGTCATCGACCACAAGCAGATGCGGTGCGTCATCGTCCGGTGCAGTCGGATGATCAACCCTCTCAATGGTCTCCATGGCTCTTCCCCGATATTTTCGCAGGCACAATGTCAATCTGCGCTCTTAGTTCCGGATTGACCATCGCCTCCAGGAAGCGTTCGATCGAGGCGCGTTCGGTGGCTCCGGAATCCTCCAATGCAGTACGGATGCGGCGTGACTGTGGCCGCGCCAGCGCCAGCGCCAGGGCGCGGCCCTTGGCCGTTGGGTAAAGCTCGCGCTGGCGGCGGTCGCGAGGACCCTGCAGCTGGACGATGTGGTCGGTGTCGATCAGCTGCTTGAGCACGCGGGCCAGGCTCTGCTTGGTGATCTTCAGCACGTCGAGCAACTCGGCCACCGTCAGGCCCGGCCTGCGGTTGACGAAGTGCAGGACGCGGTGATGGGCGCGGCCAAAGCCATAGTCGGCCAGGATCTGGTCGGGATCGGAGGTGAAATCGCGATAGGCAAAGAAAAACAGTTCGATGATGGCGAAGTCGATGCCGTCCTCGTCGGTGATCGCCGTCCTGATCGGTTTTCCGGCTGCGGGGCTTCGATCCGTCATCTTGTCTCCATGCGAAGGGGAATTATGTCAGTACTATTGACGCAATTTCCCGGCAATGGTAATTTTTGACAAGCTTTTCGGCGGATTGCGAACGAAAAGGCAAAGGGATGCCGTTTTTCCGGAACTTCCTGAGTTTGCCAGAGCTTAAATATCCGCTTACGCTTTGAGAACCCGGTCGCCCGGTGCGGGCCGACACGAAACACACAACGATACAACGATATGCGGGTTGGCACCCGCGGGAGGTTATCATGGCATCCGTTCCTTTTGACCAGTTGGACGGCTTCATCTGGATGAACGGTGAGTTCGTCAAATGGGCCGACGCCAAGGTCCATGTGCTGACCCATGGCCTGCATTACGCCAGCGCCGTTTTCGAGGGCGAGCGCGCCTATGGCGGGGAGATATTCAAGCTTACCGAACATACCGAGCGTCTGCATGAATCGGCGCGCCTGCTCGGCTTCAAGATACCCTATTCGGTCGCCGAACTCGACGACGCCTGCCGCACGCTCTTGACGAAGCAAGGATTCCAGGACGCCTATGTGCGCCCGATCGCCTGGCGCGGCAGCGAGCAGATGGGCGTATCGGCGCAGAACAACCGCATCAATTGCGCCATCGCCATCTGGCAGTGGCCGAGCTATTTCGATCCGGCCCAGAAGCTGAAGGGCATCCGCCTCGACATGGCGGAGTGGCGCCGCCCCGACCCGCGCACCGCGCCGTCGAAGTCGAAGGCCTCCGGCCTCTACATGATCTGCACCATGTCCAAGCATGCAGCCGAGGCCAAGGGCTATGCCGACGCCATGATGCTCGACTGGCGCGGCCAGGTCGCCGAAGCAACCGGCGCCAACATCTTCTTCGTCAAGGACGGCAAGATCCACACGCCGATGCCCGATTGCTTCCTCGACGGCATCACCCGGCGCACGGTCATCGGCCTTGCCAAGGATCGTGGGATCGAGGTGATCGAACGCGTCATCATGCCGGAAGAACTCGAAGGCTTCGAGCAGTGCTTCCTCACCGGCACGGCGGCTGAAGTGACGCCCGTGGCGGAGATTGGACCCTACCGATTCGAGGTCGGCGAGATCGCCAAGACATTGATGAAAGACTATTCTGTTGCAGTGCAACCGAAGCATGCGATTGCTGCAGAATAACGAAAGTCACAGCTTTTTTGTCAAGCAGGGGCGGTTTTCGAGCCGCCCCTTTTATTTCAGCATCTCTGCATTTGACTTTCACCCATTTCAGCGTCTCATGATGGCGTCGGCCCGGGAGGCTGACAGTCATGGAGGGACTGGAAATATGGACATGAACACGCTTCTTCCGATCATTGTTCAGGTGATTATGGGTGTCATCGGTGGTCAGGCGGTGGGCGCGGCGCTCAAGCAAGCGGCGTTGGGTCAGCTTCCCAAAATCCTGGGCGGCGCCATTGGCGGTGTCGGCGGCGCGGCCATCCTCGGCAGCCTGCTTGGCGGCGGTACGGTCGATCCGGCAGCGGCTGCGGCGGCAGCGGGCGGATTGGGCAGCGCGTTGAACCTGGAGAACATCCTCGGCGGCGCTGGCGGCGGCGCCATCCTGACCGGCATCATCGGCGCGGTCATGAATGCGATGAAGAAGTAAGCCTCGAGACATCGGACTTTTTCGCATGGGCGGCTTCGGCCGCCCATTTGTTTTTCGGCTCATCGAGATCGCCGCCGGCGGTGGACGCCGTTCGCATCTGTCTCTACATCAGGTCAGTTCAAGAGACTGCGCGTTGAGAGATGCGCGCCGCGCCCCAGTACTGAGAAAGGACAATCATGGGTCAGCTCAATGCCGGGATCGTGCCTGTCACGCCCTTCCAGCAGAACTGCACGATCCTGTTCGACATGGACGACAAACAAGGCGTCGTCGTCGATCCGGGCGGCGACATCGACAAGGTGCTGGAGGTGCTGAAGGACAATGCGATCACCGCGGGCGCGATCTGGATCACGCACGGCCATATCGATCATGCCGGCGGTGCGATGGAGCTGAAGGAGGCGCTCGGCGTCGACATCATCGGCCCGCATGAAGCTGACCAGCCGCTGCTCGCAAATCTGGAGAACCAGGCAAAGCGCTTCGGCATCACCGATGCCGTGCGCAATTGCGTTCCCGACCGTTTCCTCACCGAGGGCGAGACCGTGTCATTCGGAGCGCATTCGTTCGAAGTCCTGCACTGTCCGGGTCATGCACCGGGGCACGTCGTCTACTACAACCGGGCGGCCAAGTTCGCCCATGTCGGCGATGTGCTGTTTCGCGGCTCGGTCGGGCGCACCGACCTGCCCGGCGGCGACCATGCGGCGCTGATCGCCTCGATCAAGGAGAAGCTTCTGCCGCTCGGCGACGACATCGGCTTCATCTGTGGCCATGGTCCTGGCGGCCGCTTCGGTGAGGAGCGGAGGACCAACCCGTTCCTGACCTGACGGCAGGCCTGCTCACACGGCACCATCACCTCAAACAAAAAAGCGCCACCCGTGGGCGGCACTTTTGGTATGAAACAGAAAATCCGCCTCAGTTGGCGACGCAGAAGTGCTGGTCGCCGTCATTGCCCGTAAACGTGCCGGTACGGGCGTTGAAGGTCCGGTAGCGGTCCGAGCAGTATTCGTACCAGGCGCGGGTCCACGGTTCGGCGTAGCGGTCGGCATAGACGACACGCGGCTGCTCCACATAGTAGCGGCGAACCGGCGCCGGCCGCACATAACGATAGTCATAGTCGTCATCGTAGTAGCTGTAGCGGGGCTGCGGATTGCTCAGCGCGCCGGCGATCAAGGCGCCGGCCGCGAGGCCGACAACGCCGGCGGCGAGGGCGTCGCCATTGTCGTGGTGGTGACGGCGCCAGCGCCAGTCATCGGCATTGGCCGCCGGCAAGGTGGCCAACGTGGTCGCGGCGATACCCGCGGACAGGATGGCGGTCCTGAGAATTCGGTTCATTCGGTCTCCTTCGTGCCGGTCCGGGGTAGTTTCAGGGGATACGGACCGGTTTTAGCGAAGGTTAATAGGAGACCGTGGCTGAACGGGGGCTGAACGAAAATTCGCCGGATGGATCAAACGCACGCGGCATACCATAGGTCGGGCGGGAGTGGACCCGCCTCATCGGCCTCCGTCCGATCTGTCTTGAGCCGGCTTAGCCGATCGACAGATTGACGGCCTTCGGACCCTTGCCGCGCTTGTCCGGCTCGGTGTCGAATGTCACTTTCTGCCCATCCTCCAGACCGGGAAGACCCGACGCCTGCACGGCCGAAATATGGACGAAGACATCCTTCGCGCCATCGTCCGGCGTGATGAAGCCGAAGCCTTTGGCATGATTGAAGAATTTGACGGTGCCGGTCTGCGGCATGGGAAGCTCCCTTTGATCCCATAAATTCCAGTCTCGGGCCGGCAAATGCCCGAGTGGAAATTTGTCCTTTATTTTAGCGCTATCGGCAAGAGAAAGTTTTTGCACGCCCCGGCAAGCATTTAGGGGCATGGAAAAGGCGCGACGGGTGACCGTCGCGCCTTTGAAAAACTCAATCCCGGCCTGGAAGCCGGTTCATAATCTCGCAATATGCCTGGCTGGTCCGCGTGGACGAACGCGGGTCAGACGGATCAGGCCGCGCGGAGATTGACCGCCTTGGGGCCCTTGCCCATGCGGTCGGGCTCGACGTCGAAGGTGACCTTCTGGCCGTCGACCAGCGTGCGCAGGCCCGAAGCCTCGATCGCGGAAATGTGGACGAACACGTCCTTGGCGCCGCCATCGGGCGTGATGAAGCCGAAGCCTTTGGTCGCGTTGAAGAATTTAACGGTGCCGGTCTGGGCCATTGGGGAAACTCCTTCACCCGTGTCAGTCTTGTGGTTTGCCCGCCGCCTGGCGCCGTGGGCAAGTCCCGGTGGTTGCTTCGGCAGTCATGCATTGGCGCATGGTCAAACCCCCCGCCGAAAACGGGGCCGTCAGAGATTCACAGTATCGGGGAAAGGTCGTCCAAAACGTTCCGCTCTCCGGGTCGCAAATGCCCGAACACAAAATTTATCGCACGGAAACGTGATGGTTGCAAGACAGGCGCCGCGGGGCGCCCCGATCGGCGCATCCCGACGCATGGCTTCGATAGACCTGGCTTCCGGTCCGGTCATCGGCCAGAGCCTGTTCGCGCATCGTCCAGCGCGCAGCCCGCGCTGCTATTCGAGGCGCGGGCGGCGGTATGATGCGCCTCCGGTCTTCCGCAAACGGCGGTTGCATTTGGCAAGGGATTAGCGAGGATCGGCAGGCGTGTTTTGCGCCGAGGCGGGGGCTCGAGGGAGATATTCATGAAATTTCTTGTGACGCTTTTCTCGCGGCAGGGTTTTGCTCTCCTGTTGCTGTCGGCACTTCTGGCAGCTTGCACCGTGGTGGTGGACGAGGGGCCCGGTCCGCGCCCGCGCCCACCAAGGCCGGAGCCGCAATTCTGCACCAGGGAGTATGAGCCGGTCTGCGCCCGTCGAGGCAGCGACCGCCAGACCTTCGCCAATGCCTGCCTTGCCGATCGGGCCGGATACCGCATCGTGCGAGATGGCCCGTGCCGCGACGGTGGCGGCGGCGGCGGTGGCGAGGAGCAGACCTTCTGCACGCGCGAATACGCTCCGGTCTGCGCCCGCCGCCACGGCGAGTTGCGCACCTTCCCGAACGAATGCGAGGCCCGCGCCGCGGACTATCGCATCGTCGGCGACGGACCGTGCTGAACGAGGCAGGACCTTGCCATCCTGCCATGGCAAGGATCTGCAACAGGCGTCCCATCTCTCCGTTTTGGCGGGGAAGTGGGCGCGACGTTGCCTGCCAGGTTCCATAACCGCGTGGCGATGCCCAGTGCGTCTTGAAACTGCCGGCCGTATGGCTTAGGTCCGGCTGGCGGACAAACACGGCAGGTTTCCCATCAACAGAGATCAAAGAAGAGCGGCAGGTGCGGGCGCCAGATCGGGTTCCGGAGGGCAGCCGCCCACGGTGCTGGATCAACATGTGCAACGGGCGCTTCAATTGCACCAGACCGGGCGCCGGCAAGAGGCCGAGACGCTCTACCGGCAAGTGCTGGCGCAGAAGCCGAACCATGCCGCCGCGCTGCATTTCCTCGGGCTTTTGCTGCATCAGACCGGGCGAAGCGAGGAAGGGCTCGATCTCATCGAGCAGTCGGTGACCCTGCAGCCGAAGAATGCCGACTTCCTCAACAATTTCGGCACGGTCATGCGCGACCTCGGTCGCATCGCTGCTGCCGTCGATTTCTTCCGCGGCGCGGTTGAAATTCGACCGGACCAGCTTGCGGCGCGCGACAATCTCGGCTCGGCGCTGAAGCAGCTCGGCCAGTTCGAGGGCGCCGAAGAGATCTATCGCGGCACGATCGGCCGCAATCCGTTCCACGTGCGTGCCCGGATCGGGCTTGCCGAAACGCTGCAGGAAGCGGGCCGGCTGGACGGGGCGCTCGACGTCTTCCGCGAGGCGCTAACGATCCGGCCGAAGGATGCGGAACTTCTTTACGGACTGGGCGTCGGCATGATGGAAAAAGGCAGGCTTGGCGAGTCTGCCGATCTTGCCCGGCAGGCGCTGGCGATCGATCCCGGGATGGCAAAGGCGTGGCTGCTGCTGACGCAGGTCAAGCGTCAGCAGGAGCGCGACGCCGAGCTTGCCGGCATGGAGGCCCAGCACACCAAGGCGCCGGCAGGCAGCCTAGCGCGCATGCAGCTTTCGTTCGGCCTCGGCAAGGCGAACGACGATTTGAAGGATTATGGCCGCGCCTTCGACTATTTCGCCGAAGGCAATGCCATCCGCCGCCAAGGCATCGACTACGATGCGGCGAGAACGCGCGACGAATTCGAAGCGATGAAGGCGGTCTTCGACAAGGCCTTCTTCGACAAGCACAAGCCGAGCGAAATCGCCGACGACACGCCGATCTTCGTCGTCGGCATGCCGCGCTCGGGCACGACCCTGGTCGAGCAGATCATCGCCAGCCACCCAAAAGTCTATGGCGCCGGCGAGCTCAGCATCTTGAAGACGGCGGTCGGCAAGCAGTTCCCGCTGAGCATGCAAGGCGGCTTTCCCTGGGGGATCGCCGACATGCCCGACAAGGCCTTCGCCGAGGCGGGGCAAGCCTATCTCGACATGCTGCATGCCCGCTATCCCGGCTTCCGGCAGGTTACCGACAAGATGCCCGGCAACTTCCTGCTGGTCGGCTTCATCCATCTGATGCTGCCGAAGGCAAAGATCATCCATTGCGCGCGCGATGCGGCGGCGACGTGCCTGTCGATCTATAAGGTGCATTTCCGCGGCGACAGCCATCGCTACGGCTATGACCTCGGCGAGCTTGCCGACTTTCACAATCTCTACACCGACATCATGGCGCATTGGCGCAGCGTGCTGCCGGGCGTCGTGCATGATGTCCGCTACGAGGATTTCGTCGCCAACCAGGAAGGCCAGACGCGGGCGCTGATCGCCCATCTCGGCCTGCCGTGGGACGATGCGGTGCTGTCGTTCCACGAGACCGACCGTCCCGTGCGCACGGCCTCGGCCGCGCAGGTGCGCCAGCCGATGTACCAGGGGTCGGTCGACCTGTGGAAGCGCTATGGTGATCGGCTGAAGCCGCTGCTGGACAAGCTGGTGTAGGTCAAAATTGAGGTGAGGCTCGGCCTGACCTCAATATTGACCTGCCCTGTGAGATGCCTAGAGTTCTATGAAGGGCTGGAAGCCGCCGAAGATCATGCGCTTGCCGTCGAAGGGCATGGTCGACCAGTCACCCTTCAGCCGCTCATCGGCCATCACCTTGGCCATCACTGCGTCGCGGCTCTGCCTGGATTCATAGACGACCCATGCGAAGATAACGATCTCGTCGTCCGTGGCCTGCACGGCGCGCGGGAACGAGGTAAGTTCGCCATAGGGCACGTCGTCGCCGACGCATTCGACATAGGCAAGCGCGCCATGCTCCTTCCAGACGACGCCGCCGGTGTTGGCCAGCTTCTTGTAGTCGTCGAGTCTTGCCTTGGGTACGGCAAGCAAGAAACCATCGACATAGGACATGGGGTTCTCCTGATTTGAGAGCGATCTCCCTTCTCCCTTGTGGGAGAAGGTGGCCGAGCGAAGCTCAGTCGGATGTGGGTGTTCCAGCTTGACGCCGACTTACCCCTCACCCGGATTGCCAGCCGAATTGCGAAGGGCAATTCGGGGCAATCCGACCTCTTCCACAGGTGGGAGAGGCAAAAAAGGATCAGGCCTTCACGGGCGCATTCATCGCCCATTCGACGCCGAAGGGATCGCGCATATTGCCCCAGCGATCGCCCCAGAACATCACTTGCAACGGCATGACAACTTCGCAGCCGGCATCGACGGCGCGCTGCCACCAGGCTTCGATGTCGTCGCTGCCGAGATGGAGCTGTATGGTGTAGCCCTGCGGCTTGACCGGGGACATGCCGTGCTCGGGATAGAAATCGGAAATCATCAGCGTCGAGCCGTTGATGTGAAGGTGGATGTGCATTGTGCGGCCCTGCTCATCCGGCGGATAGAAGAAGACCTGCTCGGCGCCGAAGGCCTTCTGGTAGAATTCGGCGACCTTGAAGGCGCCGTCCAACTGAAGGTAGGGCGTCAAGCCGCCGAGTACTTTCGCGGCAGGCTGGGTTTGCGGCTGATCGTTCATCTTTTGCTCCTCTTTGCGTTTGATTGGTCTTGCGAACCGTAGGACGAATCAAGTGGCGGCGATCCTACATGGCTGACGAGATTTTTTAGTGCCGCGACCGAGGCGCCGGTCGTCGGCGGTTGAAGTGGCCCTGGAGCCTGTCAATGGCGCGCCTGCCGCAATGGGCCGGGCAGCCGCTTTCATCTCGCTCGCTCAGGGAGCCCTGCAAATCCGAGGACCGTTTTGCGCGTCGATGATGATTTCCGGCCAGCCGATATCCTTGCGCAATTCGATCGGCAGTGAAAGGAGCGCGCGCTCGCTGCGGTAACGGGCGCGGTTCGCCGCGTAGCGGGCCGCTATGCGGCTTACGGATGACAGAATGGACATGATGCTTTCTCCTCGATTGAAGCCGGCATCATCGTGTCGGCATCCCAAGGACGTGGCGCCCGGCCACGATCCGACAGACCGCCGAAACTTTTTGGCCGGCCCACGACAGGCCGGTCCCTGGGCTTGTCTTCAGCCCGCTGTCTCGGCCACCGAGCGGAAGAAATCCTCCGGGTTGTCGACCTCGGTCAGCCGGCGCTTCTCGATCAGCCAGAAGCGGTTGCCGATGGCGCGGATGAAGGAGCGGTCGTGCGAGGCGAGCACGCAGCTTGCCTGATGCGCCAGCAGTTCCGTTTCCAGTCCTTCCTGGCCGTCGATGTCGAGATGGTTGGTCGGCTCGTCGAGCAGATAGAAGTTGGGATTGGCAAGCCGAAGCGCCAGCATCATCAGCCGCGCCTTCTGGCCGCCGGACAGCATGCCGATCTTGCGCTCCTGCATGTCGATGGCGACGCCGGCACCTGCCAGCAGCGAGCGGGCGCGCTGCTCGCCGACATCGAATTTTCGCGAGACCATCGCCAGCGGCGTGTCATCGCCGCTCATCCCGGACAGAGCCTGGTCGCTGTAGCCGAGCACCGTGGACGGCGTCACCTTCACGCTCTGCACGGTTTCAGGTTCGAAAATGGCATTCCTGATCAAGGTGACAAAGCGCGATTTGCCGACGCCGTTGCGGCCGAGCAGCACGATCCGGTCGCCCTGACAGATGTGGCGCTTGCCGGTGCGAAACAGCAGCGACCCGTCGGGCGTCTCGACCGCTGCGTCGTCGAGCGTGATCAGCACTTTTGCGTGCGTCCCACGATTGGCGAGCTTGATCGCGCCGGCCGATTTCTCGCGATGCGCCGGTGCTGCCGCCTCTTCCAGGCGTTCGGCCCGCTGGTTGAGCTGCTTGGTCTTGACCGTCAGCAGGTCGCTGCCCGAATTGATGCCGATATTGTTCAGCTTTGCCGCCTGCCGGCGCAATTGCTGCGCCACCTTCATGTCGCGCTGGAATTTACGCTCCGTCGAGGCATCGACTTCGTCCAGCGCGTCGCGTGCCCGCGAATAGGGCAGGGTAAACACCGGCGATTGTTCCGGTCGCAGGAACAGCGTGCGGTTGGTGGTGGCGTCGAGGAAGGCGCGGTCATGGCTGGCGATGACGACCGGCACTTCGCGCGGTAGTGCGTTCAGCCAGGTTTCGAGCTGGCTGATCCGGGCAAGGTCGAGATGGTTGGTCGGCTCGTCGAGCAGCAGCACATCCGGGTCGGTGACCCAGACGCGGGCGATCAGCGCCAGCCTCTGCCAGCCGCCGCTCAAGGCGCGCATCTCTCGTTCGCGCATCGGCTCGGGCACGTCGAGCGAATCCAGCACCACGTCGACACGCCAGAGTTCGCCTTCGGCCTGATCGGCCGGCAAGGCATCGGCCACGACCTGATGAAAGCTGCTGCCGAGGAGCGCAGGCGGAACGGACTGTTCGACATGGCCGACACGCAGGCCGCGCGTGCGGGTGATGTCGCCGGATGTCGCTTCCATCTCGCCGGTCAGGCATTTGAGCAAGGTGGACTTGCCGCGGCCGTTGGCGGCGACGATGCCGAGCCGGTCGCCGGCGCCGATGGTGAGGTCGAGATTGGAGAACAGCGGCGCACTCATGGTGACGCCAAGGGATTTGAGGCTGATCAGGGCCATGTCGATTTCTCTGGTCTTGCCGGAAGAAACTCCGGTCGATGCACTTTGACGGTGCGCGGGCAGGCCATCAGGCCAAGCATTGCAGCACCACGAAGAGCAGACCAAAAATCGAAGCGGGAAAAACCCGGACCGTCCTGGTCAGCCCTGCAAGCTAGCTCGCAGGGCACAGACAGGGCCGCGCTGACGGTGGTGGTCGAAATTCACGCAGCCCTCCTTTCTGGACGTTCGAGTACCAGGAATGGCTACACCAGGGGCGGGGCCGATGGCAAGGGGCTCCTCTGCAGGCAGGCCTTAGTCTGGCAAAGGGAATATGAAGTCCCCCTTGGTTCGCTGGATTTCCTGTGGCGTTTCGAAGTGAATCTCCATCAGGATTGGTTCTTCCGGTCCTTTGAAGAAATGAAGCTCGGCGTGAGGGAGCACGAGCCTGCGGACCGTTTCAAATCCGCTTTCCATCTTATATTCCTCGCCCCGCAATCCGAGACTTGCAACGCGTGTCCTGGCGGCCGAAAGCGTCATTGCCGGGCTAAAGCCGTCGAGATCGATTTGGCTGTTGCCACTCCATTTCAAAGGCAAAGGCTTGGGGATATCAGGCATGTGCCAAAGTTTGATGCTGATGCGATGGACTCGCGCTCGATTGCGCCTGGTCAAAATGTTGATTTCCAGGTCGCCAAAACCCAGAAGAAAGCCGCATGGCTGATCCTGATAGACATACAGCCATTTCGGAAAGCCAAGGTGCTTCTGCACCGGACCAAGATCAGCGCCAGCCCGCAAAGGTGTGTCTTTGCTGCCTAAAATCAGGGGTAGAATATGGAGTTTGCCTCGTTGCCGCATCGAACCCAGGTTTGCTGCCAACTGTTGTCGTAGGTTTGGATAATCGGCTTTCAGCCCCGCCTGATCCCTTCGGCCCAGGCCACCAGGTCGTCCTCGCTGCTACGCAATCGCTTCATCACCCGTTGCATGGGCCAGCAGGTTACACCGCTTCCGACTTCGAGCGCCGCGTTGATTTCGCCTTCGGGATCGTCGTCATTCGTCAGCCAATGCCCGCCGAGTTCCCTGCGGAGCACCTCGCCGCAGTAGCATCCCAACGCAAACAAGCGCGGCCCGATATCTTGTGACATCAAACCGTCGGAGATGGGCTCCCCATCCTTCGTCTGTTCGCGAAAGAAGCGTTCCACCTCCGATATGCTCTGTGGTGTGAAATCGGCGCGATAGCCCGAACTTTGCAGTGCTTTGGATATCCATTTCGCGGCTATCGGAACGTCATCCTGCAGGCGCCGCGGCGAGCTCGTTGTTTGAGACGCCGCGCGGGACGGCAGGAAAGCTGCTGCGACGGCAGCGAGAAGCCCAAAGAAACGGCGTGTCATCATCTGTAGCCATCCAAGCGATGGCATGAGGATACCTGTGGCGCTCAAGGAGCGCCACAGCAGAACTACCGTCCCGGCCTGCCGGTCTTGCCCGGCCGGCGTTTTTCGCGGCGCGCGTCGGCGGGATCTTCATAGGACCCGATGCCGGTGCGCTGGCGAACAATTGGTTTGGCGGAATCGTCGTGATCCTTCGCGCCTCCCTCTGGCCTGCCGGCCCCCGCAAGAGGGGAGATTGGCTGTGGCTTCGCCGGCACTTTTCCCTCGATCGGCCTTTCCGTACGCCGCACGGTCATCTCATCCAGCGAGTTCTTCTTGAACAGCGGCTTGGTCGATTGGCCGGGAATGCCGAAATCGGAACCGTGCGCCTCCTCGGCCGACTGTTTCTTGAACAGCGAGCGCGACACCGCACCGGCCGGCGTGGGCATGTCGGTGCCCGGACCCATGGCGTCGAGCGAAGGTTTGCGGAACAGGGAGGATTTGACGCGATCCTGTGCGCTCTCCTTCGGCTTGCTGGCCTCCACGACAGGGGAATTTCCCTGGTCGTCGACCGTTCGATGGATGGCGCGGCCCTTGTTGTGCTTGCCCTTCTCGCGACCCGAGACCGGGCTTTCCATGTCGGCATATTTGGCCAGCGGATCGTCGGAGATCGACAGCTCCATCTCGCGCAGCCGCTTGATCTCGTCGCGGATACGCGCCGCCTTCTCGAAGTCGAGATTGGCGGCGGCGTCGCGCATCTGCTTGTCCATGGCGTCGAGATGGGCTTTCAGATTGTTGCCCATCATGGCGCCGGCGCTGTCGGTGAATTGCGAGATGTCGGCGCGGACATGGTCCTTCTCGTAGACCGAATCCAGAATGTCGGAGATGCGCGACTTGACCGATTCCGGCGTGATGCCGTTGGCCGCGTTCCACTCCATCTGCTTCTCGCGGCGGCGGTTGGTCTCGGCCATCGCCCGCTCCATCGAGCCGGTGACCTGGTCGGCATAGAGGATGACCTTGCCGTCGACGTTGCGGGCGGCGCGACCGATGGTCTGGATCAGCGACGTCTCGGAGCGCAGGAAGCCCTCCTTGTCGGCGTCGAGGATGGCGACGAAGCCGCATTCGGGAATGTCGAGGCCTTCGCGCAAAAGGTTGATGCCGACGAGCACGTCGAAGGCGCCGAGGCGCAGGTCGCGCAGGATCTCGATGCGCTCCAGCGTGTCGATGTCGGAATGCATGTAGCGGACGCGGATGCCCTGTTCGTGCAGGTACTCGGTCAGGTCCTCGGCCATGCGCTTGGTCAGCACAGTAACCAAAGTGCGGTAGCCGGCCCGGGTGGTTTCGCGGATCTCGCCGACGACATCGTCGACCTGGGACTTGGCCGGACGCACTTCGACCGGCGGATCGATCAGGCCAGTCGGGCGGATGACCTGCTCGGCGAACACGCCGCCGGACTGTTCCATCTCCCACCCGCCCGGCGTTGCCGAGACGGCGACGGAAAGCGGACGCATGGCGTCCCATTCTTCGAAGCGCAGGGGCCGGTTGTCCATGCAGGACGGCAGACGGAAACCATATTCGGCCAGCGTCGCCTTGCGGCGAAAGTCGCCGCGATACATGCCGCCGATCTGCGGCACGGTAACGTGGCTTTCATCGATGAAGACCAGCGCATTGTCGGGGATGTATTCGAACAGGGTTGGCGGCGGATCGCCTGGCTGGCGGCCAGTGAGATAGCGCGAATAGTTCTCGATGCCGGCGCAGGAGCCGGTCGCCTCCAGCATCTCCAGGTCGAAACGGGTGCGCTGCTCCAGCCGCTGCGCCTCAAGCAGACGCCCAGCCTTTTCAAGCTCTTGCAGGCGGTGCTTGAGTTCTTCCTTGATCGACTTGATGGCTTGATTCAAGGTCGGGCGCGGCGTTACATAGTGCGAGTTGGCGTAGATCTTGACGCTCTTCAGCTCGCCGGTCTTCTGGCCAGTCAGCGGGTCGAACTCGGTGATCGACTCGATCTCGTCGCCGAACATCGAGATGCGCCAGGCGCGGTCTTCCAAGTGGGCCGGAAAGATCTCGATCGTATCGCCGCGCACGCGGAACGAGCCACGGACGAAATTGATGTCCTGCCGCTTGTACTGCTGGGCGACGAGGTCGGCGAGCAGCGCGCGCTGGTCGAGTCGATCACCGATCTGCATCTGGAAAGTCATCGCCGTGTAGGTCTCGACCGAACCGATACCGTAGATGCAGGAGACCGAGGCGACGATGATGACGTCGTCGCGTTCGAGCAGCGAGCGCGTGGCCGAATGGCGCATGCGGTCGATCTGCTCGTTGATCGAGGATTCCTTCTCGATGAAGGTGTCGGTACGCGGGACGTAGGCTTCCGGCTGATAGTAGTCGTAGTAGGAGACGAAATACTCGACGGCGTTTTCCGGGAAGAATTTCTTGAACTCGGAATAGAGCTGCGCGGCCAGCGTCTTGTTGGGCGCCAGGATCAAGGCAGGGCGCTGCGTCTCCTCGATCACCTTGGCCATGGTGAATGTCTTGCCGGAACCTGTGACGCCGAGCAGCACCTGGGTGCGGTCGTTGCCGTCGACGCCCTCGACGAGATCCTTGATCGCCGTCGGCTGATCGCCTGCCGGCTCGAAATCCGACACCATCTTGATGGCGATGCCGCCCTCGGATTTTTCCGGGCGGGCAGGGCGGTGCGGCGTCCAGAGCACGCCGTCCTTGTGGAGGGGATTGCCGGATTCAATGAGCGCGGAAAGCGCGGCCACCGTGGCGGTGACGCCGCTGGACGTCATCGTCTCGGCTTCTTCCAGCGAGATGTCGAGACCGGCAACCGGGTTGAGACCGGCCGCGGTGCGCTCCCTGGCCGTCGCCGCGCCACCCATCGAGGTGCCACGCGCCGTCCGGCCAGGAGAGGCGGAGCGCTCGGGGATCTTCTTTGCAGCTTTCGGCTTCGGCTGCTGCTCGGCCTCGCGCTCGATCTGTTCGGCCCAGTCGGCGATCGAGCCGGTCAGCGGCGTACCGGAGAATTCGGCCTGCGGCGCCTCGGCAAAGCCGCCCTTGTGCAGCGGCTCCGAGGCATCGAGGAAATCGGTCAACGGGCTGCGCCGCTTCGGCGCGCCACGGTCGTCTTGCGCCGCCGAGGGCGTTTTCTTGTCGGGAAGTTTGGCCATGACCCGAATATGGGAGGACTCGGCCAAAATGGAAAGAGCGGAGTGAAGAGGGCTGCATGGCCAGGCCAAGCTGCTGACAGAAGGCTGTCAGCAGCGGTGGCGTGCCAAGATGTACCCGCTCAATTGAACCACAGCGCGAAAGTCAAAAAGCCGGCGCCGCCGAACTGGCGCTGGATCTGGTCGAATTCCTCGCCGGTCAGGATCTTGCCGCTTTCGAGATAGGGGGCGATGGCCGGGCCGGTGATCGACAGCACCAGGTCGAAGGGTTTCGGCTCGTCGAAGAAGCGCTTCATGTTGATGCCCTTGTCGGCGATGCGGAAATGCGGCAGCAGCGTGCGGCCTTCGAGCAGGTCCTCGGCCATGGCAAGCGCGGCGAGCCAGGCCTGGACCTGCTCCTCGCCGACCTCGAGGCCGGTCAGTAGATTGGCGCCCTTCTGCTGCGGGCCGGGCAGCCATTCGCGGTCATTGTCGGTCTCGGCGCGGATCGCCTTCCAGTCCTCGCGCGACAGCCGGATCATCTCGATCAGGTGACGGCGCGCCGCTTGCCGGCGCTCCGGCTCGACCACCGGCCAGTTGATGAGATGCACCAGCGAGATGAAGTCGGCAAAGCGCCATTCGGACGAAAAGATGCTGCCGTTCATGCCGCCGTCGAGCGGGACGAGCGTGTCCTGCAGTGGCAGCTTGGCGCGCGGGAACAGCATGTGGAACGAGCCGTCGAATGTGTTCCTGAAATCGTGCGCCAACCAGAAATCGGCCTGCGCCATCAGGAATTCGGCATAGCCCTGCAGCCAGTAGCCGTCGGCACGATCGAAGCGGAAGGCGAGGGCGGGAGCACCGGCGTCCTGCACGCTGCTGCGCGACAGGGCCGCCATGATGGCGACGGCGCGTTCGTCCGGTGCGATCTGGCCATCCTCGTTGAGATCGATGCCGAGACGGCCGAGGTCGATGACCATTCCGATATCGGCATCGGCAGGCACCGAGCCCAGCGTGGCGGCGGATTTTTCGAGCCGGTCTCGGAAGGCGGTCAGGATGGCGCGGAATTGCTCGTAGGTCAGGGGCTCGGGATTGGGATTGTCGGGCACGGGAAGCCGCATCAGCGGCAGCATGAAAGATTGCGGGCTGTCGAAACCGTGGCGGTGCAGGCCGCCTGCCAGGATCTCCAGCGCGGTGAAGAATTCACCGGCGCCGGCGGCATAGGCCGACGCCGGATCGCTGGCGGCGGCGGCTTCGAGCGCGGCGAGCGCGCCATCGCGATCGGCCACGGTCCTTGCCTCGAACAGGGCGGCCGGATCGGGGGCCGCGGCACTGGCGGAAGCAAGCGGCAGCAGCAGGAAGACGGCGGAGACGATCAGTCTCGACAATCGCTTCATTTGGATCCCTCTCTTTTGCAAGCTGCCGCAAATATACACGCATTCGGATCGCCGCGCCTGCCGGTCCTCATGCCGCGATAGCGCGACAGCCGCGGCGCCAATTGCCGACAGATACGCTTCAACCGATCGGGCAGACAGTCTACACAAGGCAAACAACTGGGCGCCGCGTGTCGAACTATCCGCTCTCCTACAAATTGTCCTGGCTGCCGCGCTTCCTCCGGCCGTCGCTCAGTGGCGGCGACGTGCGCAGCTTCGCGCCGCCGGCCGGGACGCTGATCGAACCGCTGCCTGCGCGCACGGTGCGGCTGGCCTTCGTCGGCGATATCTCGGCCGTCGCCAACCGCAGTGCACCGGACTGCGATCCGGCGATCAAGGCATTGCTTGCCTCCGCCGATCTGGTGGTTGGCAATTGTGAAAGCCCTGTCGTCGAGCGGCCGAGCGCGGTGATGGGTACGCGGCTCGGCACGCATCATGCGATGGACGAACGCTTCCTCGTCGCGGCATTGGCGGCGGTCGGTATCGCGCGCGAAAAGCTCGTTCTGTCGCTGGCCAACAACCATGTGCTCGACCAGGGCGTCGCTGGTTTCGATGAGACGGTCGCGGCGTTGAAGCGGCTTGGCATCCGTACCATAGGTACCGCCGCGAAGGGGCCGGTCGAGCGGCTTGCGGTCGGGCCGCTGACCATAGGCTTCGCCGCCTTCACGCTATGGCGCAATGCCGATGCCACAAAATTCTCGGGCCGCGTGTCCATGCAAGGCGACCCGGCGCAGTGGCCGCCAGCTGCGGCCAAGGGCTTCGATCTTGTCTGCGCGGTGCCGCATTGGGACTGGGAGTTTCGGCATTATCCACGCGCCGAAACGCGGGCGCTGGCCAGGCAGTTGGCCGGGCACGGCGTCGGACTGATCGCCGGCCATCACGCCCATGTCGTGCAGCCGGTCGAGCGGATCGACAAGACGCTTGTCGCCTACGGGCTTGGCGATTTTCTCGGCACCGCCTTTGCCCGCCAGCCATGGCCGGGCCGTATCAGCTCCATCCTCGCCGTCGATGTCAGCGCGGACCTCGGTATGAGTGGAAAGATCGTCGCCTATCGAATGCATCCGTTCATGCGGCTGCGAGCCGGCGATCATGAGCGGCTGGTTTCGGTGGAGGCGCTGGAGGGTGGCATGCGCGACAAGGTCGATGCCCGGCTGAAGGCGATTTTTGGCGGACAGTTCGCAAGTGCGTGAAGCCGCAGGCTGGCGACTTTCCGGCAAAAGCGGCTATCATGCGACGGCAGAGGCAGGCTTGCGGCGGGGGTGGCGATGGAAACGGCGGATTTCATGCCGAGCGAGGCGGTGATCGCCGGCATCCGGAGGGACATCGAGGCCTATGAGGCCAAGCGGGCGTCGGCCTACCGGCAGGTGCGCTGGCGGGTGCCGGTGTTCATCGGTCTGGTGCTGGTCTTCATGGTGCTTGTCGCCTGGCTCTTCAACAAGGTCGCCGACCCCTACGAGCAATGGTTCTCGACGCCGCACGTCTTCCTTTATGTCGGCAGCTTCATTGCGGCGCTGCTGCTCTACTTCCAGGCGGTGAAGCCGGCGACCAGATTGCAGCAATCCTTCCGCGAGACGCTGCTGCCGATGATCTTCGGCTTCATCCAGGACATACGCTACCAGCACGGCGTTCGCCCGAATTCGTTCGACCGGTTGCCCCGTGAGACGGTTGGTCCCTTCAACCGGCAATCGTTCGACGATGTCTTTTCCGGCCGCTACGAGGGGTTTGCGTTCGAGCTTTATGAGGCAGAGTTGCGCGAAGGGACGGGCAAGGGCTCGTCCACGGCTTTCAGAGGCGTCATCGTCGCTTTCGAGACGATCACACCATTTGCCGGCACGCTGGTGGCGACGCGCCGGGCCAATGTGGTCGTCGGCTTTTTCCGCGGCATTTTCGCCAGCAGGATGGAAGAGCTGTCCTCCGGCGTTCCGGAACTCGATGCCGCCTACGAATTCCGCACTGACAATGTCGAAGCGGCGCGGCCGCTGGTCAGCGGCCGCCTGGCGCAGGCACTGAAATGGCTCGGCGAAACCTGGCCCGACGATCCGGCGCGCGTGGCGCTCAATGGCAGCGACGGGTTCCTGCTGCTGCCGCAGCCTAAGGATTTCTTCGAGTTGCCCGATATTTCGGTGTCGCTCGACTACCAGACCCATGTCGCGCCGATGATTGCGGACATGGGCGCGATGCTGGCGACGGCGGCACTGGTGCGCAAGATCGGCGCGACGGATGAAGAGGCTTAACCGAAGCGCAGCTTCATGCCGAGGATGGCGACCACGAACAGGAAGGTGACGCCGTTGGCCAGGATGACCGGCCAGGAGCCGATCAACAGGCCGTAGAGCGTCCACAGGAAAACGCCGGTGGCGATCGAGCCGGTGGCGAACAGCGAGATGTCGCCGGCCCGGCGCTCGCGCGCCACCTTGGCGACCTGCGGAATCCAGCCAAGCGTGGTGATAAGCGCGGCAAACGCGCCGATGATTTCGATCGTGGGATGCAAGATGGCGACTTTCGAAGGAGCAGCGATTGTGCGGTGCACCATATGCCAGATCGGGTCAGCCCTGGGAAGCGGGCAGATCGGCTGGACCAATGAACAGACCAATCCGGGTCGATCGCATCGCGGATCACCTCCGGGCTACCGGTTCTGGGCATGCCGTTCCCGCAGCGGCCTGTGCTTTTCGCGAAGCGGCCACGTTATCCGTCACGAGGGGATGGTATGTAGTTGAACGAAGGCGGCTTCGGCTGTCGCGATGTTGGGCTCGGCGATCGAAGGCGTTCAGCGAAACCGCTTGAAGAGGATAGGACAAGCCATGCGAACGAGACTTGCGGCTGCAGCGCTTGCCGTGACTGTGTTTTGCGCGGTTCTGGCCCGCGCCGATGACCTGAAAGCTTTCAAGCTGACGATCGATGGCGTGGTGGTCGACATCGACCCAGGCGAGGACATGGACGTGACCTTGCCCGGCGGCAAGACGAGCAAGGTGCGGATCGACCGCAATGACTTCGCCACCTTCTCCGGCGCCACTTTTTCCTTCGTTCATCCAAGCAACATTTCGATCACCAAGAGTGATCTCAGCGACAGCATCACCCAGTATCTCATGGCTTCGGCCCTTGGCACGATCGTCCTGGTGCAGGAATACGACAAGATGAACCCGGTGTCTCTCAACCAGCTGATGCTGCAGGAGATGGCGAAGGAATCCGTTCAGGCGGGTGGAACGCTGACGCAGAAGCCGACGACCCGCAAGCTCGCCGACGGCAAGGAACTGACGGGTATCAAGGCCACCGTGAAGACACGTACCGACAGTGCCGACTTCGAGATCGTCGGCTTCGGCCTTGCCGATCAGGGGCTGCTGTTCATCACGCGAATAGGCGATCAGGACGTTGCAACCGAAAAGCCGCTGATCGACAAGTTCTGGGCGAACCTCAAGGTCAAGCTGTAGGAAAGTTGGATTACAGTCCGCTCGGCATCATCCCCGCCAGCCAGTTTGCCGACCGTTTCGCCATGCCGACCGTCGCGGAAGCGGCACGGCTGAGATCGGTCTTGACAACGGCGTAGCCGGCCTTAGTGCGGTACAGCACGGCGCGGCCGCCATCGACCGCCGCTTCATAGGCGACGGGTCTTGCGGCCTCCGTTTCCATCGCTGTCGCCGGCGATCCGACGGGAATGCTCGGCCTGTGGCTGAGTTCAGGCGGCAGCGGATCGCTCGCGGCTTGCCTCGGCGTCGTCAACTCGGGTCCTGAGGCTATCGCCGCCAACTCGGAGGACGACACCGAACCCTTGGCGCGGCAAATGCCGGAGACCAGCGGATAGTTGAAATTCTCCTGGTGCAGCATCTGGCTTTTCATCGCCGCCTCGCAGTCGGCGATGGTCGCCCACTTGGCCGGCGTCTCGCCGATATATTCGCAAAGCTTGGCGTCGCAGTCGCAGCCGACGATGGTCATGGCGACAAGGGCGGTCTTGATCACGGTCTTGTCCCTTTATGTTGCCTCCCCCCACCAGCACCAATCGCTGCGGAACAAGGCGGGAATTGGCCGCGATTGTGAAATGTGCATGACGGAATGTTTCTGAGATGCCGGCTGTGACCGAAAAACGTCAGTCGTCGTAGACGCGCTCCTGGCGCCGGCCTCGATCTTGCGCACGGCGACGGTTAGCCCGGCGTGGCGCATGGCCGAGTCGGCCGGCAGCGGGAGGCTGAACAATGTGCGTGGGGGTGGCCCAAAAAACAGTCGGCGCTGGGATTTCTCCCAGCGCCTCCCTGTCAGATCAGGACACGGTCACGGCAGCAACTTCCGCAAAGTCGTCGCGCCAAGCCGGCCTTGATTTTGACGGTCCTGCCAGTCACCGCCCGAAAGCAGTGTCCGTTCCGGACCACGCCGATCTCCACCCTTGCGAGCTTCGCTCAGCGTACCATCGAAGGTGTTTGCCGTCCTTCATGGCAGCATCGGTCCGCCGTCGGCGTTCGCACGCTTTCCGCGGCCCCGTAGGTCTCGGCTTCCGTCCCTCTAGCAGGCGAGCCTGCTATCGCTCAGGGCCGTACGGGCCTCAGGAAATCCGCCTTTTCGCTTTGCCTTTCGGCTTGGCGATCGGTAGCCGCCTGAGATGGGTTCAATGTACGCCGGGTAAGTGTCCGGGGGAACCGCCCCGGGCCTGTGGATAGCGGGATTATCGGGGACCAAGCCGGTGGCGAGGCATTTCTTCGACGGAGCGCCCCGATCGGCTAGCTGAAGTAATCCGGCCTTGTCTGCCGCAATCGTGCGTTGCCGGACAATCGGCGCTTGCTCCGCAAGGCAGCGCGGGCTTCAATGCCGGCAAAGTAGTTGAGACGCAAGCGTTTCCGAAAGCCTTTGGGGGAGGTTGCTTGAAAGTCGGGGTGGTTCTCAATCCGATTGCCGGCGGCGGCAGGCTGAAGCGGCACTGGCCGGAGGTCGCGGCATCGCTGAAAAAGCATTTCGGCGATTTCGAGATGCGTGAAACCCAGGCCGAGGGCGACGCCGAAAGGCTGGCGCTCGACCTCGCCGCCAGCGGCTTCGATCTGGTGATCGCGGCGGGCGGCGACGGCACCGCCAGCGAAGTCGCCGACGGCCTGCTGCAGGCGTTCGATGAAACCGGCCGGACGACCGAGCTTGGCCTGCTGCCCTGCGGCACCGGCATCGATTTCGCCCGCGGGCTCGGCCCGGTGCGCGAGGTCGATGCCACACTCAAGCATCTTGCCGAAGCCAAGCCGCGCAAGGTCGATGCCGGGCGCATCTGCTACATCGACGATCATGGCGCGCTGGCCAGCCGCCATTTCATCAACATCGCCAGCCTCGGCATGTCGGGCGCTACCGACCGCGCGGTCAACGCCGACAAGCGCAAGGGCAAGGTCTCGGCCAAGGCGCTGTTCTTCTGGCGCACCGTGGTGGAGTTCATCCGCTATCGGTTCCAGGACGTCAGGATCACCGTCGACGATGGCCCCGCTGTCGAGGCGCGTATGGCGCTGGTGGCGGTGGCCAACGGCAAGTTCTTCGGTGGCGGGATGATGATCGCGCCGGATGCCGAACTGGACGATGCGCAGTTCGACATCGTCATCCTGCGCGCGGCGAGCAAGCTGCAACTGATCCGGGATCTCAGGCTGCTCTATGGCGGGCGGCACCGCAACCATCCGGCAATCACCATCCTGCGCGGCAAGAAAGTGGTTGTGGAACCGCTCGGCGATGTGGAAAAGAACGGCGCGCTGGTCGACATTGACGGTGAGTCGCCAGGGCGCATACCCGCCACCTTCGAGATCCTGCCCGGCGCACTGACCTTAAGGTATTGATTCAGGCGGTTAAGGAATTGATCCAGGCAGTTGCGGACATGAGTCCGCTGGTCCGCTCAGTGGTCTGAAATCGTTTGTAAAATTTAGCCGTCTCAGATTTCCAGCTTGGCCGGAAAACCGGGGGCGCGCAGGTCGGTGCCGACCGCATCCTCGAGCAGTTTGACGATCTGGGTCGACCAGGCGTCGCCGCCATAGGCGTCTTTGCCTTGCTGAAAGATCGCTTTTACGCGCGACGCCAGGTCGAGCGGCACGCCAAATGTCTCACCCATGCTCAACGCGAAGCCGAGATCTTTCAGCGCCAGGTCCATGGTGAAGCCGATGTCGTAGGAGCCGTTCAGGACGAGCTGACTTTCGGTCTCGTGGACGAAGCTGTTGCCGGAGGAAGCGACTATGGCGTGATAGGACTGAGTGAGGTCGAGCCCGCCCTTTTTGGCCAGCATCAGCGCTTCGCCGGCGGCGACAAGATGGATGAAGGCCAGCATGTTGGTGATGACCTTGATGACCGCCGCCGAGCCGATCGGCCCCATCAGAAACGACTTCGAGCACATCGCCTCTATGGCTGGGCGATGGCGCGCGTAGAGTGCTGGATCGCCGCCGACCAGCGCCGTGATCTTGCCGACGGCCGCCAGATGGACGCCGCCGGTCACCGGGCACTCCAGCGTCTCGACGCCCTTTGCCGAAGCGAGGGCTGCGAGCCGCAGAATCTCGTCACGGCCGTTGGTCGACATCTCGATCCAGGTGCCGCCGCTGAGCAGGCCTTCGAGCAAGCCTCCGGGACCGGCCAGCACGGCTTCGCTGACCACCGGCGAGGGCAGGCACGTAATTGCATTGCCGGCGCGGGCGGCGGCCTCTGCGGGGCTCTTGGCGGCAACAGCGCCGAGCGCTACCAGGCGCTCGACGGCGGCCGGGTCGCGGTCGAAGACGGTGACGGCGAAGCCGTTGCGGACCAGGCTGGCGGCTAGGTTGCCGCCGAGATGGCCAAGGCCGATGAAGGCGTAGTTTTCGCTCACGGCATCAACGGCGTCTGCATCATCTGCAGATGCAATTCCTTGCCGTCATAGGGATGCGCCTCGCAGACGGCCTCGTCGAGCTCGACACCGAGACCGGGCTCCTTCGACGGGATGACGTTGCCGTCCTGCCATTCGATCTTCTTCTTGAGCAGCGTCGCGTGAAAACCGTCCCACTGCTTCAGCGATTCCAGGATGAGGAAGTTGGGCAGCGTCACGGCAAGCTGGATGTTGGCCGCACCGACGATCGGCCCGCAATAGCAATGCGGCGCGACCTGGATGTGGTAGGCCTCGGCCATGGCGGCGATCTTCTTGGTCTCGAGAATGCCGCCGGAGCGGCCGAGGTCGGGCTGAAGGATGGTGGCGGCGCGGTTCTCGATGACGCGGGCGAATTCGAATTTGGTCGTCAGCCGTTCGCCGGTGGCGATCGGGATCGACGTGCCGCGAGCGACCTGCGCCATCACCTCGGGCATGTCGGGCGGCACCGGCTCCTCGAACCACAGTGGATCGTAAGGCTCGATGGCGCGGGCGAGCCGCAGCGCGCCCGAAGCGGTGAACTGGCCGTGGGTGCCGAAGAGGATGTCGGCGCGCGTGCCGACCGCCTCGCGGATCGCCTTGATCATGCGGGCGGAGAGGTCGATGTCGACAAGGCGCGGCTGGTGGCCGTCGAAGGCGGTGTAGGGGCCGGCCGGGTCGAGCTTGACCGCATTGAAGCCTTGTTCGACATATTCGAGCGCGCAGGCGGCGGCGAGGTCCGGATCGTTGTAGACATTCTTGCCGTGCGCATCCTCGGAATGGACGCTGCCGGTGTGCGGATAGAGATAGGTGTAGGAGCGCAGCGTCTCGTGCACCTGGCCGCCGAGCAGCTTGTAGACCGGCTTGTCGGCCTCCTTGCCGATGATGTCCCAGCAGGCCATTTCGAGCGCCGAGAAACAGCCCATGCCGGAAACGTCGGGGCGCTGGGTGAAGCCGGACGAATAGGCGCGGCGGAAGAAGTTCTCGATGTCGTGCGGATCGCGGCCGACGAGATAGCGCTCGGCCATGTCCTCTATCATCCTGGCGGTGACATGGCCGGAGAAGGTGGCGTTGTAGGCCTCGCCATAGCCGACCACGCCGCCATCGGTGATGAGCTTGACGAAGATGAAATATTTGCCGCCGATGCCGGGCGGCGGGTTGCCGACAACCCAGGTCTTGACGTCGGTGATTTTCATTTCTGATCCTCCAGAACCAGTTCGGCGCCCTTCCATCCGGTCAGGATCGAAGCGGCGTTGGTGTTGCCGGTGATGTTGTCGGGAAAGGCCGAGGCGTCGATGACGCGAAGGCCTTCGAGACCATGCACCTTGAGGCGCGGGTCGACCACGGCGCGCGCGGCGTCCGGCCCCATGCGGCAGGTCGAGACCGGGTGATAGACGGTGCCCGAGCGCTTCCGGAAATCCGCAATCAGGTCGGCGTCCGAAGTGATTGATGGACCGGGCAAAACCTCTTCCTCGATGATCTCGGCCATCGCCGGCATCGAGGCGATCTTGCGCACGAACTTCACCGCCGCCAGCATTTCGTCGACATCGGCGTTGGTCGAATAGGCGTTGGCCGTGATCCGCGGATAGTCGCGCGGATTCTTCGAACGGATCATGATCTCACCGCGGCTCGATGGCCGGCAGTTCGACAGGCCGATGGAGAAGCCCGGCCACGGATCGGGCGTCAGGATCGGGCGCTCGCCGCTCTTCGGAATGACGGTCGAGAAGGCCTGGAAATAGAGCTGCATGTTGGGGCGTGCAGCGGTCGGGTCGGTGCGGAAGAAGCCGCCGGCATTGTTCATCGACAAGGACAGCGGCCCGGAGCGCAACAGGATGTATTGCATGCCGACCATGAGCTTGCCCCACCATGGGCGCAGGACCTGGTTGAGCGTCGGCAGCCTGCCCTTGAAGGTGTAGTTGATGCCGACATGGTCCTGCAGGTTCGCGCCGACATTCTCGTTGGCCTGAACGACCGGAATGCCCAGCCCCTTGAGCAGCGCCGAGGGGCCGATGCCGGAGAGCTGCAGAAGTTGCGGCGAGTTGATCGAACCGCCCGACAGGATCACTTCGCGGCCCGCTCGTACCGTCCTGGTCGAGCCGTTCTGCAGATATTCGACGCCGACTGCGCGCCTGCCTTCGAACAGGATCCTTGTGGCCAGCGCATTCGTCTCGACGCGGACGTTCTTGCGCTTCATCGCCGGGCGCAGGAAGGCGCGGGCGGCCGACATGCGGCGGCCGTTCCTTGTGGTGATCTGGTAGATGCCGACGCCATCCTGGGAGGCGCCGTTGAAATCGGGATTGAGTGGCAGGCCGGCCTGCTGGCCAGCGGCGAGATAGCGCCGGGTCAGTGGGTGGACGGCGTTTGAACAATCGGTGATATGCAAGGGACCGCCGACGCCGCGCCATGTGTCCGCGCCGGCCTCATTGTCTTCCAGCGCCTTGAAGGCCGGCAGCAGATCGTCATAGCCCCAGCCGGGGTTGCCGGCGGCCGCCCAGGCGTCGAAATCCTCGCGGGCGCCCCTGATATACACCATGGCGTTGATCGAGCTGGAACCACCGAGCAGTTTGCCGCGCGGCCAGTGGTCGGCATTGCCGGCGAAGCCGGGGTCGGGTTCGGCCTTGTAGTTCCAGTTGACCGCGGGATCGAAGAAGGTCTTGCCGTAGCCAAGCGGCATCTGGACATAGAAGCGCCGATCGGTGCCGCCGGCCTCGAGCACCAGCACCGAGAAGCGGCCCGAGGCCGATAGTTTGTCGGCGAGCACCGAGCCGGCCGAGCCGGAGCCGACGATGATGAAATCAAAGGTCTGCATGATGGGTTGGGCGGCTCCGGAAACTCAGGCCGCAGCCTAGACGTGGCGGCGTTCCAAAGTCGCCGTGCCTTCCGGCATTCCTTGTGAAAAAAGCGACCGCTACCGGGACGCGCTTTTCGCAATGACCGGCACTTGCGACATTTCGAGCGCGTTGACGCCTCGACGGCATGCCGATACGTGATTGGACCTGTCGATCTTGAGGGGATTTCCGCATGGTGCATTACGCTGAAGGACGGCCGATCGGCGATCTGACGCTGCGGACGCTGGCCATGCCTTCGGACGCCAATGCGGCCGGCGACATTTTCGGCGGCTGGGTGATGGCGCAGATGGACCTTGCCTGCGGCATCCGTGCCGCCGAGCGCGCCAAGGGGCGCGTGGTGACGGCGGCGGTGAAGGAGATGTCGTTCGCCAAGCCGATGAAGATCGGCGACACGCTCTGCATCTACACCCATGTCGAACGTGTCGGCCGCACCTCGATGACGCTCAAGGTCGAGGCCTGGGCGCAACGCTACCTGTCCGACCTCATGGAGAAGGTCACCCACGCCGATTTCGTCATGGTGGCGCTGGACGGCGAGGGCAAGCCGAAGGCGGTTCCGGCGGAAGGCTGACCGACGCGATTCACGCAGATACCCGACGACAGAAAAGCTCCTGCCGGGCACCACCAATGGCGACCTCGGCGCAGGTCCTTGGCGCGCTGCCCGTGAATGCGGCGAGAGCAGGGCGACGCGGTCGGAAGACAATGCGTCAACACATGCTGAACGGTGCTGTGATGAGTGCCCTTGCGACCCTGGTCTGACAGCCTGGTGCGATCTCTGTTGGCGAGGTCCAGGGAGGCTTTGCGGGGGCGCAAATTGCTCATCGGAAAACCGCGCTACCTTCGGTAGTCGGCTAAATTCTTGACTCGCATCCGTGATGGCATTTGATGCATCCGCGAAACCGCCGCGCCACCGCCATGATCAGACAGCCACCTCCGCCGTTCCGCCGAAATTGCTTGATCCGAAATCGATCCGGGAGCCGGCCGGTTCAGGAAATTTCCGCAGGGCCAGACACGACTGCAACAGCAGGGTACATCACTTGAATAGGGTGCAGAACGTCTTGCAGAGCAAGGGTTTCAGGCGTGCATCCCGTCGAACTTTTCGCGTGCTGCCCTGACTCGCTCTGTGTTCTTGCGCGCCCATTCGCCGAGCGCGCTGACCGGGATAAGCAGCTCGTGGCCAAGCTCGGTCAGCTCATAGTCGACGCGCGGCGGGATGGTCGGAAACACGGTGCGGGTGACGAAGCCGTCGCGCTCCAGCCCGCGCAGAGTGGTGGTCAGCATCTTCTGCGAAATGCCGCCCACGGCGCTGCGCAATTCGTTGAAGCGCAGCGGTCCGTCGCCGAGCTTGCCGACCACGAGCACGGTCCATTTGTCGCCGACACGCTGCAGGATTTCCGAGATGGCGCGGCAATCCTCGGAGCGGTGTGGGTGCCTCAGTAACAAAAAAGTGCCTCCTTGCGCT
Organism: Mesorhizobium monacense; assembly: GCF_056781675.1. Classification (NCBI taxonomy): domain Bacteria; kingdom Pseudomonadati; phylum Pseudomonadota; class Alphaproteobacteria; order Hyphomicrobiales; family Phyllobacteriaceae; genus Mesorhizobium; species Mesorhizobium monacense. Next base: position 799,068 of record NZ_CM165567.1, read on the forward strand.
TCGCGCGGACAGTCACTCATATATCTCAGGTATCTAAACGATACCACTATTTCCTGACATGGAGAGCCTCCCAAATGTCCAAGCCCAAAATCGCTATTGTCGTCGGTTCGACCCGCGCTGCGCGTTTCGCCGATGTGCCCACTCAGTGGATCGCCAAGATCGCCAAGTCGCATGCCGACATCGACGTCGAAGTCGTCGATCTGCGCGATTTCCCACTGCCGTTCTTCGACGAGGTCGCCTCCTCCGCGTGGGCACCGTCGCAGAACGAAGTGGCGCAGCGTTGGCAGAAGAAGGTCGCCGAGTTCGACGGCTTCATCTTCACCGCCGCCGAGTACAATCATGGCCCGACGGCCGTGCTGAAGAACGCCATCGATTATGCCGCCAATGAGTGGAATAAGAAGCCGGCCGGCTTCGTCGGCTATGGCAGCGTCGGCGGCGCGCGCGCCGTCGAGCAGCTGCGCCTGCATGCCGTCGAACTGCAGATGGCGCCGGTCAAATCGGCGGTCCATATCGCCTGGGGCGATTTCCTTGCCGTCCGTCAAGGCGAGAAGAAGCTCGAGGAGCTGGAGCACCTGAACCAGGCTGCTGCCGCGCTCGTCAACGACGTTGCCTGGTGGGCCAAGGTCCTGAAGGCAGCGCGCAACGCCGATGCGATCGACCAGGAAGCCAAGGCGGCCTGATCGCCTCTCGAATTATCCTCCCAGGGATATGGGGCGGCGCTTGCGCCGCCCTTTTCAATTTCCGGACGCTGCCGGAGCGTGCTGCGCCTGTCTTGGCCTGATGATACAATCGGCCAAACGTTCCTGCTCGTCCAGCTCGTCGGCATGGTGCTGCCCCCATTCGCAAAGCGCCAGCAGGATGGGCTCGAGGCTGAAGCCAAGCGGCGTCGCGGAATATTCGACGCGCGAGGGGATTTCGGCAAAGATTTCACGGCTGACGAGGCCGTGCTCCTCCATTTCGCGAAGCTGCTGGATCAGCACTTTTTGGGTAATGGCGGGCACCTGTGACTTCAGCGCCGACAGCCGCCTGGGTCCATCGAAGAGATGATAGAGGATGACCGCCTTCCAGCGGCCAGAGATCACTTTCAAGGCGCGTTCGGCCGGCAGCATCGGCAGTCTCTTGATAGGGCCGGTCATGGTCACCTCTTGGTCAGCAGGGGACAAATGAGTTTGTAGTCCGAGCCTCGCAGATAGTGGCAAACAGCTGCTGTTGCCATAGCGAGGTTGCCATGCGAGCCATTCAACTCAACCGTTTCGGCGGTCCCGATATTCTTGATGTCGTGGAGCTGCCCAAGCCCGAGCCGCAGGCCGGCGAGGTGCTGGTCCGCGTTCATGCGGCCGGCGTGAATTTCTTCGAGGCGCTGATGCGTGCCGACCGCTACGCGGTCACGCCGCAACTGCCTCTCATCCTCGGCGTGGAGGCTGCAGGGATCGCCGAGGCCATTGGGCAGGGCGTGGACGCAAAGCTGCTTGGCGCACGCGTCGCGGCGCCGCTGTTTGCGTCAACCCACCCCTTTGGCGGCTACGCCGACTATGTGACGATCGATGCCGGCCTTGCCGTATCCTTGCCGGATGCGCTCTCTTTCGAGGATGCGACGGCCTTGATGGTGCAGGGGCTGACGGCCCTGCATCTGCTGCGACAAAGCCCGCCCGCCGGCAAATCGGTGCTGGTTGGCGCTGCCGCCGGCGGTGTCGGGTCGCTGCTCGTCCAGCTTGCCAAACGAAGCGGCGCCAGCACTGTGATCGCTGCCGCCGGCAGTAGGGCCAAGCTCGATCTTGCGATGTCGCTCGGCGCCGATGTTTCGGTCGACTACAGCAGGGCGGATTGGGCCGCCCAGATCCGGGAAGTGACAGGCGGGGTTGGCGTTGACATCGTCTACGACACCGTGGGCGGTGCGATGACGGCAACGGCGCTAGACGCGCTGGCACCTTGCGGCGAGCTGGTGTTTGCCGCGCTTGGAAGATACGCACTGAGAGCGGCGGAGATGGAAGCGATGATCGGCCGCAACCAGTCGCTCAGGGGGTTCGCCCTGCTGCCGCTGTTTACGCCCGCCGGGCTGCGTGAAAACCTGTCGGAGCTCTTCCAGCTCGCCGCTAGCGGCGCGCTTGTCGTGACCGCTGGCGCACGCTTCCCGCTCGCCCAGGCGAGCGACGCGCATCGCCTGCTGGAGGATCGTCGCTCCACAGGCAAGGTCGTGCTGGTGCCTTGAGTATCGCCGATCAAATCGTCCAGAGTCCGGTCGCGGAATCTGCTCTCCGTCACCAGAAGTGGACTTGCTATAGCCAACCGCCCGAAAAGCCGGCTCGGCGCAGTCCCGCGGCGATGGCCGGCACGCGGCGCATCAGTCGCCACAGGAAGTCCGATCGGTAGTTCTCGATCATCAGGGCGATCGGCCCCTGATTGATGCCGACATGGTCCGGCGATACCCAACCGCAAGAGCGGCCGTCGGCGGCGGCGATTGTCGGATTGAAGCTTGCGGTGAAACCGTAAGGGTTGCCCTGGTGCAGGTCGATCTCGTGGAAATGGCGCAGCGCCGGCAGAACGATCTCCGGCGCAAAGGGCAGTGAAGTAATCGCCGCCCACGGCGACAGCGTGCCGTCATCCGGGCCGAAAGGCGCGCCGCGCGCCAGATAGCTGTAGAAGCGGCGGCCACTAACCGTCTTTTGACGTTTTGTCGGGCCCGGGCCGTCGCTGGCGGTGATGCCCCAGCAATTCTCGCCGTAACCGCTGAAACCCTTCGGATTGCGGATGGCGTAGTCGCGCTGCAGATAGGTCGCCTGGCGGCTGTTCTCGAAATAGTCGCTGCCGTGATTGCGCATGAACGCATCGCGGATGCCGCGAAAATCGATCCAGATATGCGAGAACTGGTGGACGAACAGAGGACCGGCATAAACCAGTTCCCGGCCATAGATCTTCTTCCACTTGTAGGTGGACAGCCAGGCCGCGTAGCTCTCGGGCGGCAACGGATGGGTCGGCGAGCCGAGACCCAGCACATAAAGGATCACCGCCTCGTCGTAGCCTTGCCAGCGGTAGCGCAGGAAGCCTTTTTCAGGCCGCCAGCCATGGGTGACGGTGGCGCCGCCGTTCTGCGCCCAGCGCCAGTCGGCGCGGCGGTAAAGCGCATCGGCGAGCCGGCGGATTTCCAGTTCAGATTCGTCGTCCGCATCAAAATAGGCGCCGGCTGCCAGCATACCGGCGAGCAGAAGCGCGGTGTCGACCGTCGACAACTCACACTTCCAGACGCGGCGGCCGGTCTCCATGTCGAGGAAATGATAGTAGAAGCCCTTGTAGCCGGTGGCGTCGGGTTCTGGTCCGTGCGGCGCGTTCCAGAAGAAACGAAGCGTGGCGAGCGTCCGTGCAGCGGCGGCGGCGCGCGTCATGAAACCGCGCTCGACACCAACGGGATAGGCCGACAAAGCGAGCCCGACGGCGGCTATGCTGGCAGGCGACGCTTGCGTGTTGCGGTCGGCGACCAGGCCATTGGCCGGGTTGGCCTCCTTAAGGAAATAATCGAAGGACAGGCGCTGGGTGTTCGAGAGAAGCTCGTCATTCAGCTTGTGGTCGCTCGATGCATCCATGGCTGCCGATATAGAGGTTTTCGCTGCGCTTCCCACCTTTTTCGGTGATCAATCATAGGTGAGGAAGGCGAAGGCGGATAGCGATAGGCGTCAAAAATTCACACTGAAACACTGCTCCTTCTGTCGCAAAACATGCCGAGCCAATCATCACTGCTGAACACTTGGCGACAAGATTAGCGAAGCATCGACAACGATGGAGACGGCGAAATCGACGAGGAAGATGAAGGCTGAGCAGTCAGCGACATCGGCAGCTTCGGCCGTCCCTTCCCGACGTTTGATGGCAACGGATGACGTTCAGGGCGCTCACCACGGCGGCGGCGAGCCCGACACCATACCGCAGGCGATCGACGCGACGGGCGCCAAGGGCCGTACCTGACCCTATGTTCCCTTCACGATTCTCGGTTTAGTCGGTCGGCGGGATTGAGCCGCGCTCTCGAGGGCCAAGGCCAACCGCTTCTCGTCTTCGATGGCGCGATCGACTGCCTCAATTTCCTCCTGGAGCGCCTTCAGCTCGGCTCCGTAGCTGGAGCCGTCGCTGTCCCCGATCTGAAAGCCACTTGCCCGCATTGCGTCGCGGGTATGGTGCACGTTACGGACTCCTTCGCGTCGAGTCGCGACCAGGATTTCCCTGAACTCTCCAAGACGTTCAACGTGATTGCGAGTCATTGCGTTCTCCTATTTCGTCGTCATCCTCGCCGACGGCGATTCAGAACGGCTTACGGCGCAGAAGGTTTAAGGAGATACTCTCGACAAAGCATGAGTGCGGAAGCTCAAATTTGAACGTCTTGCAATAACGTGGAGCGCGGGAGCCGGAAATTGGCTTGGGACCCGACCGATCACCGACCAGATGCTAGACTCTTCGGCCGAGCGCGTCTGCTGCTCGGCGCGCTTGCTCGTTGGCGCGCTTGGTGGTCCTCCAGCTGCCGATTCTGGATCGCAAGGGTCCGTTTCTGAGCGCACAGCGACGCTGGTCTCAATGTCCGATAAGCGGCGCGAAGCGGCCATTCACAGTGCGCGGGACAAAGGTGTCCTTTAGCTTAAAAACGGCCATTCCGGCACAACCAGCCTTGGCCTCAAAATACAACAAGGCCCCTTCCGGGGCCTTGCGTATCAACATCAGTGCCGGGCCAGTCGCCCCCTCATTTCCCCATCATCTGCTTGGCATTCTCCGCCGTGATCGCCGTCGTTTCCACCGTCACCGTCGTGTCCACGGAGGTCGCGCAGTCGAGCAGAATCTTCTTCGACATCTCTATCGCTTCCTTGGCGCCTGTCGGGTAGGTGAAGGTCGCCGCCCAGTCGCTCTTGGCCACTGCCTCGATGCCGCCAGCCGGACCCGGCAGGCCGTCGGTGCCGATGATCTTGACGTCCTTGCCCGCGACCTTGGCGGCGATCAGCGCGCCGGCCGCCATCATGTCGTTCGAGGCATAGAGCACCTGTCCCGCACCCAGGCGGCGGGCGCGGTTCTACTAGTCCGAAAACCTCACGCTCACGCCGCGCTGGCGAAAATAAGCCTGCATCAACTTGCGGCCCGAGCGGTTGTTCTGCGCCAACTTGGTCGGATCGAACACCGCCTGTTTTATCCCTTCCAGTGCCAGCGCCGCCTTGAGCGTCGCGATATGGGCGTCGATGTCGGCATTGTCGGCCCGGAGCGAGGCATAGATGCTCTCGGTCGCCTGGGCCACGGTCGGTTCGCTCACAGCTGTCGTCCTTTGGTTGGTTGAGCGGCGGCTTAACATAGATTCGTGGCTCCGCCGATACCGCGGTGGACTTCCGTCAATCTCAGGCGAATGGCCGCATTGCCAACCCTGCCAAAGTCGAAAGTCCGACCCGCTGCCCCGCAGCTCTTGACGAAAATTGGTGCGCCTGTTTGAGAGCGGGGGATCGAGACGTTTGCTGCATGGGGAGATGAGCAAGGGGTGGGCAAACAGTGAAGCGCGTTCTTCGGATGCTTGCTGCGGTGACTATGGCGTCCGGCGTGACCGGCTGCACAAGCATTTCCTACTACGCGCAGTCGCTGGAGGGCCATGTGCAGATCATGGCGGCGCGCGAAAATGTTGGAAAACTGATTCATGATTCTTCGACGCCTGAGGCATTGCGTGCCAAGTTGACGTCGGCGAGCGCCATAAGACGGTTTGCGACATATGAACTGGCACTGCCCGAAAACAACAGCTACCGCAGCTATGTCGACATCCATCGCGACGCCGTGACCTGGGCCGTTTTTGCCGCGCCGCAATTCTCGCTCACGCCACGAACATGGTGCTTTCCGGTTTTTGGCTGCGTTCCCTACCGGGGTTACTTTGCCCGAAAATCCGCGACTGAGAGCGCTGTCGAGCTTCATAAACAGGGGCTGGACGTCTATGTCACGGGCGTCACCGCATATTCCACGCTGGGCTGGTCCAGTGACGCGCTACTAAGCACCATGCTCCGTCAGGATGACACGTATCTCGCAAGCCTCATTTTTCATGAGCTGGCGCATCAGCGCATCTATGTCGATGACGACTCAGCATTCAATGAGGCTTTCGCAGTTGCTGTCGAAACCACCGGTGTAAGGAAATGGCTCCGCGCAGCTGGCGATTACGCCGGATTGCGCCGCTACGAAGCCGATCGCAAGCGCAGCGCCGATTTTCTCGGACTGGTGTCGGAAACTCGGGACGAGTTAAGGCAGGTCTATGAAAGCTCCCGTACCTCGGAGCAGATGGCGGCTGCCAAAGCAGCTACGATCGACAAGCTGCAGATGCGCTACCGGCAAATGCGCGTCAAGCTCTGGGCAGGATACCGGGGATACGACGCCTGGTTCGATGCCCCGATCAACAACGCAAAGCTCGCCGCGACTGCTGTCTACGGCGAACAGGTTCCGGCGTTTCTTCGCTTGTTCGACTTGTGCTCCGGCGATTATCCCAGGTTCTACGCTTCTGTTCGACGGATTGCGGATATGCACGAACCTTCCCGTGCCAAAGCGCTCAAGGCTGTCGCTACGTGTGATCGACTTCAACAAGCAGGGGAGCCCTGTCTCTGGAATGCTCCGGTGTCAGATTGGGGGCCGTTGGCGGACTTGCGGCTTAGAGGCTCGGAATGTCAGAAGCGGACCCACAGTCGGGCTGCGTGCATCGACGTGAACTGACCCATTCCGGTCATCGCCTCATTCCACCTGAAGGTCGCGAAAAGGGTGCGAACCCGGGCTTCACACAAACGCCCATCGTCTCAGCGTTTAAAGGTTTGGCGATCTCCTCGAGACGTTCGCAGGGCGCGTTTCCCCATGCGGCCGGCTTTGCAATGCGCTACACTCCCAGACCGCCGCGTCCGCGACGACGGCACCGCCTGCTGGGGTGATGATTGGTCGCCCCTTGAAGGAGCTTCGCCCATGAAGCGCAGAATGGCCGCCCTGATGGTAGGCGATATCGTCGGCTATTCCGGAATGATGGAGCGAGCCGAGGAGCAAACCGCGGAACGCTTGGCTAGCTGTCAGGCCCTCATTTCAGAAAAGGTCGATCTGCTCGACGGCCGGGTTTTCAAGACGACGGGTGACGGGGCCCTCGCCGAATTTCCGAGCGCCGTAAACGCCGTGCGCAGTGCATTCGAGATCCGCAGCGCGCTTGCAGGCGCGCAAGAGCCCGACACCGAACCTTTGAGGATGCGGTTCGGTCTCCATATCGCGGATGTCGTGGTGCAGGGCGATGATCTGGTCGGAGACGGCGTCAACCTCGCGGCGCGCATACAGGCGGCAGCCGAACCAGACTCGATCTATGTGAGCGGTGCGCTCTTCGATCATGTCCGCCGCAATTCTGCGTTCATATTCGACGATATGGGCGAGCGGGCGTTCAAGAACATTACGGAATCGGTGCACCTCTATCGGGTCCGCGGCGAGATCGGAGCGCATCGGCTGCAGTCGGCGCCGACGCAACTGGTCATCACGACGGAACGGCGGCCGGCATCGGTCGCGGTGCTCCCTTTCCGGGTTTCGGGCGACGACGAGAACCAGCGCTATCTCGCTGAGGGCCTCACCGAGGAGCTTATTGTCGAACTGGGGCGGTTTCGGCGTCTTTCGGTCAGTTCGCGGAGTGCGAGCTTCGCGGTTGCGGACTCCCACCCGGATCCGGTGAGGGTCGGCGAGGCTCTGGGCGTTCGATATGTGCTTGAGGGACAGGTGCGCAAGATCGGAGAGCGGGTTTCGATCAGCCTCACGCTGTCGGAAACCGACCGGGGGACGGTGGTCTGGAGCGACAAGATCCAGCGTCCGTTCGAGGAAATTCTCGCTTTGGTTGATGGAACCGTCGCGAGGATCGCCGCGACGGTATCCGGACGGATGGAGGACGCAGCCATGGTGGCGGCGCGCCGAAAGCCGCCAGAAAACATGACCGCCTTCGACTGCCTCTTGCGCGGGCTCGATCATCACCGCCTGGGCGGCGTCACCGACGACAATGCTCGCCAGGCCGTCGGCTGGCTTTCAAAGGCGATCGAGGCCGATCCGCACTACGCGGCCGCCTATGCGTGGAGGGTCTGCGCAGCGTCAGGGCTGCCGGGTTTCGACCCCGAGCAAGGTCGACGGGACATTTGCCGCGCGCTCGAGCTTGACCCCTGCGATGCCGAGGCAAACCGGATCATGGGCGCGTTTGAACTTATGGGTGGCAACTTCGACGAGGCCCTGGCGCACAGCCGCAGAGCAATGGAATTGAACCCGACGGATGCCTACATCAAGGCAAGATGCGCCGCGGTCTTTACCTGTGTGGGCGAAGCAGGGCGTTCATTGTCCTTGCTCGACGAAGCCGAGATGCTCGACCCGTTCCTTCCTGTGTGGTGCGTTGAGGAACGGGGTGTGGCTCTTTATGCGCTGGGCCGCTATGCCGAGGCTATTGAATCCCTCCGCAAACTCACGTTTCAGACCACTCGATCGCGCCTCTATCGGGCGGCCGCGCTCGTGGCGCTCGATCGATCCGACGAAGCCGGCCGGATGGTCAGGGAAGCTGTCGGCAGCGAGGCAGCTCTAACGGCCTCCAACTTCACCAGCCGCGAGTGTTACCGCGATCCTGAGAAGGCTCGGGAGCTTGGCCGCTTGCTAAGGGAAGCAGGTTTGCCGCCATAAGATCGGTGGCGACGGTCTGCCGCTAACGACAACCCGTTCAGCACACACACTGTCGAAGTCTGCAACGGGTCGACTCCGGTCGTTTGCGATCGAAAAGGGAATGGCCGCTCATGACGCGACTACGATGTCCAGGGTGGTCGCCGGCAACGTCTGCTATCGGGCAACAGCAAAGATCACCTCAACGGCCGACATGCGGCGCAAAGCTGCCGTTCGCGTTGTGGAAGACATACGTCCGCTTCGGGTGGCGGATTCAACTGATCGGCCTCGGTCCGTTGACGGTCGGCCGGGCGAATGCCACCGGTTGGTGAGATCACCGAAAAGATCGATGAAGACTCTCGATCAAACCGTCGGCCGATCGAACTCATCGACTCGCCAGCCCGCCAGCGATCCCAAATCTCAGACCGCTGAGTTGACGAGTAGTAAATGCGACGTCTTCATGCCTCACACTCCATCTTTGACAAAAGACTAGTGTGTTGCATTCACCTGTTGAGCCCACCAACGATACCGGACATTCAAACTCCAAGGTTTGATGCTCGAACTGTTCAAAGCGGACGTGGAGGCTAGCTGATTATTCATCAGCGCACGGCGAATTGCCCCGCCATCATATCTTCGCCCCGCTTTGGGCTGCCAGTTCGCCGTCCAGCCAAGGATCGCTTTCAGCTAGCTGCCCCCCAGCGTCCGCCACGCGCCAGAAAGTGTAGTCAGCTTGGTGCAGGATGGTGTTCTCGAGGCTGCGCTGCACCAACTCGCCTTCGCCCGAATGAGCTGCGGCACAATGGGCGATCCCCTCCGGCAGTCCCATTGCCAAGCAGATGTAGAGGCCGAAGGCCGGATGGCGGATCGACGGCCTGCCGTTTGCGCGCGGATCGGCGTTCCACCGCCGCACGTTTTCGGGGTCGAACTCCCATACCTTGCCTATATCGTGGCAGAGGCAGCCGCCGATCAGGACGTCGCGGTCATAGCGGAAGCTGGGAAACAGCGCCGCCATCTCTTCGGCGATCTTTACCGCCATGCGGGTGACCGAGCGAAAATGGTCAGCCTGGGTTCCGTGGCGAAGCGGGCGCGTGTCGTAATTGCCAGAGGGCTTCATTTCTGAAATGCGAGAGAAAGGGCTGGCGGCCAGCGCCGCGGCCCAGGCGTCCGTGACGTTCTGGCGCAACGTCGAGTCGGAGATCCATTCTATCTCGGGAAGCTCAGCCACGACGTCAGCACGCATCGTATCGGTGATCGTAATGCGCTTCCCGATCAACTCAACCACACGTGGTTCGGTCATAGGATCTCGCCGCGGAAGCAGAGCAAAGGTTGCTCCAGACATACTAAGCTGCTCGTGTTCTCGCACACGAGCATTTTCAAATAGACTACCATCCACGCGAGGAACGCGCTTCGTCCCGTTCGGCGAACCTAGGGTCCGCTGATGGTGCTGTGGACCGTACTCCGACAACCGTTCATTCTGTTTGGCTGAAGAGGATGGAGGAGCCATGTAGCCTCCTCGAGTGATCGCTAGCTTTCAGCTTGCAAACGATGGCTGCCGTTGGCCCAAGCCAGAGCTTCTTCCAAACGGTCGTCTCCCCAAAACGTCTCATTGTCAACGACGAAAGCAGGTGAGCCGAAGATGCCATATTCACGAGCAGCATCCGTTTCCGACTTAAGGCGTTCGTGCGCGGCGGGTCCATTTGCCTCGGCAATTACGGTGTCGGCATCCTTTCCGAGTGAATGCAGCACGTGATCGAGCTGACGTCTATCCCCAAGCGCCATCCCTTCCAGGTACCACGATCTGAAGCTCGCAACGGTGTAGGCCTCACACCAGCCGCCTTCGGCCGCCACCATCGCGACCCGATTGGCCAACAGGTCAGGGTCGGTCGGCCAGATTGGCGGCTTCACAAAGGGGACCCCGTCAATCGAGGCACGTCTTTCGATGTCGCGCCACATGTATTTGACCTTCGCGGTCTGGGTACGAAGCGCGATGTTGTTCTCGGCCATCACGGTGCGGACGTTGAAGGGGCGCCAACTCACGGTGACGCCGACCTCTTTCGCCAGGGCTCCGATCCGCATCACCGAGAGGTACGCGTACCCGCTGCCGAAGAAATAGAAGAAGTCGACATGCTTCATCAACTGCCCCACCGCCATTCAATGGACGCTTGCGGAATTTATCATGCAAGGCGTGGAGTTCATATCATTTCGCTACAAAACGCGGTGAGCATCGCCAATCACGACAGGTTCGTTGGTGACTGGAAGGCGCGCCAAATTTATGCCGGAGACGCTGACGAGGGCTATTGGAGATGTTTCCGATACAAGGTTTCCTTCCCGTCGCGGATTTTCGCGCCAATTTTATCGGGCCCCGAAGCTGCGGCCGAAACGGTGGCGATGTCCGCTTTTGGTGAATGGACGCGACCGGGGGAATGGCTGCCACGCTGCGCAAAGCTGCCGTTCGCGTTGTGGAAGACGTACGTCTGCTTCGGTCAAAAGCCGACATTCCGAAAGTCAGCGCGCCACCTCGCGGTGGCCACTTGTAAGTCGGGTGGCGATGAGCTTGTCGATGCGGCGGCCGTCGAGGTCGACGACCTCGAAGCGCCAGCCTTGCGCGTCGACGCATTCGCCGGTCGCCGGCAGGTGATGCATGTGCGACAGCACATAGCCGGCGACGGTTTCGTAATCGCGGTTTTCCGGCAGGTCGATGCCCAGAATGTCCGCCATCTCGTCGGCCTGCATGTAGCCTGCAAGCAGCCATGAGCCGTCCTCGCGCTTGACGGCGTTTTCCTCCTCGCCGGCGTCGAGGTCGGCGCGGAAGACACCGGTGATGGCTTCCAGGATGTCGGCCGGCGTGACGATGCCTTCGAAATGGCCGTATTCGTCATGGACCAGGGCCATCGGCACATCCGATTCCTTCAGCTTCGACAGCACGTCGAGCGCATCGGCCTGGTCATGGACGATGGGGGCGGCGCGCACGTGCCGGCGCGGCTCCAGCGCCCTGCCGCCGAGGATCGCCGCCAGCACGTCGCGGGTCTGGACAACGCCGATCATGGCATCGACGCCGCCGTCGCCGGCCGGCAGGCGCGAATGCTGGGTCTCCACCAAGAGCTTGCGGATGGTGGTCTCGTCGGACTGCAGGTTGATCCAGTCGACTTCGGTGCGCGGCGTCATCACCGCGCGCACGGCGCGGTCGCCAAGCCGCATGACGCCGGCGATCATGCGCCGCTCGTCGGATTCGATGGTGCCGTGATGCTCGGCCTCGGCGACCAGCATCTTGATCTCCTCGTCGGTGACCTTCTCCTCGCTCTCGCCGCGATGGCCAAGCAGCCACAATATGGCGCGACCGGAAATGTCGAGCAGGAAGACGAGCGGTGCCGCGACCGTGGCAAGGATGGTCATCGCCGGCGCGACCCTCGCGGCAACGCGTTCTGGATCGCGTAGCGCGATCTGCTTGGGCACCAACTCTCCGACGATCAGCGAGCCAAAGGTGATGGCGGCAACGACAATGCCGACGCCGAGCGGGTCGGCAACGGTTTCACGAATACCGGTCGATGCCAGGAACTGCGCCAGCCGCGCGCCGAGCGTGGCGCCCGAGAAGGCGCCGGACAGAACGCCGACGAGGGTGATGCCGATCTGCACCGAGGACAGGAATTTGCCGGGATTGGCGCCAAGCGCCAGCGCGCGGCCGGCACCCTTGACGTTGCGGTCGATCATCGTCTTGAGGCGGGCCGGCCGTGACGAGACGATGGCAAGTTCCGACATCGACAGAAGGCCGTTCACACAGATGAGGACGACCACGGTGGCGATTTCAACGTAAAGCATGCGCGGTCAATAGCATTGCGGCGCGGTCTTCGAAAATAGTCAGCCATGATTTTTAGAAGATCACGCTCACGACCATTTCAATCCGATCCAGGACCTATGATCTCAAGGCAATTGCATGAGCACGCCGATCACTGCCTTGCCGTCGGTGAAATAGGGATCGCCGCCGCCATTGCGGCCGGTCTTTGTCGCGCCGACACCTGGTATCTCGCTGGTCGAAATCAGCATGCGGGCGGCGCGGAGGTCGCCGATCAGGAAGTTGCGCTCGGCATCGATGTCGGGACCGATATGGTGAGTTATGGCGCCGGTGTCGTGGCTGAGGCCGACACCGCGATCGAAACTGGCGGATCCGAGCCAGAGTGGTCGACCGTCGTCACCGCGGGCGTCGGCCTGCCAGAAGCGGACGTGGTGACGCCGGTCGGCGCTGTCGCCGACCGGATTCTCAAAGGCCAGATCCTGGGCGCGGCCCTCGAACAGCAGCCGGCTGACCGGCGCATCGGGGTAGGGGCGTCCAAACAGCACACTTTCGCCGATTTTGATCGCGGTCTTCAGCGTGACGGCGTCTGCCGTGTCCCAACCGGCGACGGCGAAGGCGTGGACGACCTCCTTCTCAGTGCCGACAAGGCCGATATTGATCGGGTCGCCCGGGATGCCTTGCGGCGTATGCGTGATCATCTCGAAGCGCTGCGTGCGGAAGCCGCGGTCCCGCCACGTCCAGAATTCGGGCGCTGCGAAATAGGCGAACGCCAGATAGAAGGCGCAGAACGCCCGCCAGCCAGATCGTTGCGCGTCGTCGAAGGGTGCGTTGGCTCATCCGATACCGCCAAACATGTACGGCATCATTCTATGCGGCGTTGCCAGCCTTGGGCAAAGGACATCAGCCTGGGATCAACGGCAGGCGCGGTAGCCGCTCTTGCGGTTCTTGATGTCGAAATGGAAATGGTTGCGGTGGTCGTAATTGTAGCCGGGGCCGAGCACGGTGGTGAAATACTGGCAGCCGTCGGCGCGCACGGTGTTGAGGAAGCCGCGGGTGCGGAAGGCGAACAGGCCGGGCTTGCGCACGTCGATGTCGTCGCCATTGTTGAGCTCGATGCTCATGACGTCGAGCGCATTGCCCTTGCCGTGCTCGGACAACACACCTTCGCCGGCGATGTTGCGGCAGGAATAGCTGGAGCCCTGATGGATGGTCTTGACGCCGGAGAAATAGCGCCAGCGGGCGGATGGCACGAGTTCGTTCTTCGTCCAGCTGGCGAAGGTGGCGGCCATGTCGCAGGTCAGCGTCGCGGCGGGTTTCATCTGAATGCTGCCGATGGCCGAGACCTTGACCGGATAGTCGATGCCGCATTGTCCTTCATGGATCGGCGCAACATCGGTGTATGCGACGCGGAGGCGCTTGAGCTCGCTGCGGCAATCGATCTCGCTGGCCGGCATCTGTTCGAGCGGCGACATCGGCTCATCCATGCGCGGATAGGCGGCGGTCATATAGGGGTTGGAGGGAACGAGGCGCTGCATGCCCTGGTATTCCGGGACGGCGGCGGGCACCGCGGCGGTCTGGCTCCCGACATCGACGGCGGGCTGGAGCGAGAAGACATCTCCGGTGGTGCAGGCCGACACCGCCGCGATCGCAAGCACTGTCGCCAGTCGCCCGACGGCGATGCGCGCATGTTTCTTGTACCGTGCCATGGCAAACATGGCGCCAGATCTTCCGGCCATTGAAAGGCATCCCTGTCCCCGGATGGCACAAGTCTAGTCGCCAAGAGTAAAGGAAAAATCAGCGCCGGCGTTCATCCCTGCGGCCGAATTGCGGCTTCAACGATGGGGAAGCGTTACTGGCAGAAAGTGCCGCCGCGGCGGCGCGGCTCGAGATCGAGATGAAAGTGCAGCGAATGGTCGGCGTCGCTGCCCGGGCCAAGCACGGTCTTGAACGGCCCGCAGGCCGCCTTGCGTACCGCGTTCAGGAATTTCCCCTCCTTTTCGGGCGGCGCCGGGCCAACTTCGATCTTCTTGCCGTCCGAGAGCGTGAAGCTGGCAATGTCGAGCGCGTTGCCGAAGGCGTGCTCCGACAGCTTTCCACCGTTATGGCGCGGCCGGCAGACGAAGGCGGAAGCCTGGCCGATCGACTTCAGATCGGCACCGAATTCGGCTTTCGCGGCGGGCTGGATCACATCGGCGACAAAGCGCGCCGACGCCTCGGCCATGGCGCAATTGAGCTCGGTGGCGGGGGCGATCGTGACGGATTTGCCGAGCGTCTTCAGGGTGATCGGGTAGGGGATCGAGCAGCCGATCGCTTGATCGTGCTTGGCCTTGTGTTCCTCGAAGTCGACGCCCATCGATTTCAGCCTTCTGCGGCAGGCGAGCTCCTCCTCGGGCATTTCCGGGGCGGGAACGGAAGCCGATCTCGGGTCCGGAAGGGTCTTTTTCTCCTGCGGCGGTTTCTCCGGCGGGCTCGGCGCGCTAGCCGGCGGCACTGCCTGCGCCGGCTTTTCGGCAGGCATGGGTGCCTTTGCCGGCGGTTCGGACGTGCCGGACGGCGCGTCGGTCGGGCGCGGCTCGGGAACCGGAACATCCGCCGGCTCGGGTTCCGGCGTTGGTCCCGGCTGGTTGAGTTCAGGCACCGGCACGGTTTCAGGAAGTTTCGGAGCCTTGGCGAGCGCTGGCCCCGCCAATAGCATCGCCGCCGCCAAAGGCAGCGCCAATCTGTAAAATCCTGGGAGGGTCAGCGCCGCCATCGCCCCCAAACGGCGGGGCCGTGCGGAAGTTGCCTCGGAAAGCGCATTCGGCCGATCACGATCGGTAACCGCAATGTCACGCGCCGATCACTTCCAGTCCTTCTTCCAGCCAATCGGCGAGTTGCGGCATGCCGAGCAGATATTTCGCGGTACGCTTGTTGGCGCGCTCGCGCGCCGCCGCCAGCGCATCGGCCCATTCCGAGGCGTCGTAGTCGCCTCGGCCGACCCAGGCGAGCGCGACCAGCTCGGCCGCCTCGTCGACATTGAGGTCGTTGATCAGTTCGCGAAATTCCTCCTCGGTCAGGTTTTCCGAACTTTCCTCGGCGAGACCGTCATGGTGATGGTTGTCGTGCGACTGGCCGTCGAGCTCGATCTCATGCTCGGCGCCGTCGGCATAGTCCTCATTGACGGCAGCGCTCAGCGCCTTCGCCTTGAGGATGAACAGGCGCACGGTGTCCGGGCCGATCGAAAGCTCCCATTCCCTTTCGAGGCGCTGCTGCACAGGCCTTCTCCGCATGCTCCATTGGCCGTTTGCCGGATGATAGCGGATTTACAGCATTCGTCACGTCATCTTCGGTTAGCGGGCGTCAAACTGCAAATGTTGGCGGCCGCTGTTTCTTTCCGGGATGAAACGGCATGGCACCTGCGTTAGTATCGCATTGTCATTCTCAAGGAGGCTTCGATGCGCAGACGTTTGTTGATTCAGGTCATGGCTGTTGCCGCCCTCCCGCTGTTTGCGGCGCCCGCATTCACGGCTGGTGAAGGCGGTGGCGGCGGTGGCGGTGGCGGTGGCGACACCCCCAAGTGCAAAAAGGGTGAGGTCTGGGACAAGAAGCTGAAGAAGTGTGTCACGCCGAAATACGGCATGCTGGACGACGACAACATCTATGAAGCGGGCCACGATTTGGCGATGGCCGGGCGCTATGACGAGGCGATCGCTGTGCTCAGCCTTGCCGCCAACAAGCAGGATCCGCGCATCCTCAACTATCTCGGCTATTCGCATCGCCATTCCGGCCGCATCACCGTCGGCCTCGGCTATTACGAGGAAGCGCTGCGCATCAACCCCGACTATACGCTGGTGCGCGAATATCTCGGCGAGGCGCATCTGCAGATGGGCGATCTCGCCGGCGCCCGCGAACAGCTCAGCGAGATCGAAAAGCGCACCGGCAAGGGTTCGCGTGAATACGGCATGCTGGCCGACCAGATCGACCATTTCATGCGGAGCTGATTCGACCGCGACGAATGCTTTGGGCCGGCTGTGGGCGATCGCAGCCGGTTTTTTGTTGCCTCCTGCACACTTGCCGCAGCGTCAGGTGCGGAATCAGCGGGGGATTTTTCAAAAACCCATTTTTGGGCGTGAAAAACGTGCGAAGATTGCTATATTCAGCCAAATTGCGGTGAAACGGTTCCGTTAGCCCGAGGCTGCCGGACCGTTTTCTTTTTGTACCCATCGACAAGGCTATCCCCGAAACGCGGGGCTAGCGGCAGGAAAGGTCAGGCATGATGAACATGGTCCCGATGACAGGCGAGGGGTTCGCGTCATTGAAGGAAGAACTGCGCTGGCGCCAGCAGGAAGAGCGGCCGCGCATCATCGAGGCGATCTCCGAAGCGCGCTCGCATGGCGACCTTTCCGAAAACGCCGAATACCATGCGGCGAAAGAGTCGCAGAGCCACAATGAGGGTCGCGTCAACGAGCTCGAAGACCTGATTGCGCGGGCCGAGGTGATCGACGTCACCAAGCTCAGCGGCGACAAGGTCAAGTTCGGCGCCACGGTGGTGCTGGTCGACGAGGACACCGAAGAGAAGAAGACCTACCAGATCGTCGGCGACCAGGAAGCCGACGTGAAGTCGGGCCGCATCTCGATCTCCTCGCCGATTGCCCGCGCGCTCATCGGCAAGGAAGTCGGCGACGCCATAGAGGTCAACGCGCCCGGTGGTGCCAGGGGGTACGAGATCGTCCAGGTGCAGTTCATCTAGGGAATTTGAGGGGCAGGATTTGTTTCTGAATTGCGCTATTCCAATCCAAGGATGGCGCCGCCCCTCATCGCCCTGCCGGGCAATTCTCCCCGTATAGTGGCGGGGAGAAGGACGCCTTCACCGATGATTTCGCCAAATCTTTCAACGTTGCAGTGGAGAGTGCCGGAGCTGCACGTAGCTCCCTTCTCCCCGTCGCTATACGGGGAGAAGGTGCCGGCAGGCGGATGAGGGGCAGAGCCGACCTTTCCGATTGAATTGATTGAACAAAATCAATGCGTATCGAGTGCCTGTCGCTCCATTAGCCGCTCAGCCTCCGCCATCACCTCTCCCGGCTCAACACGTCCGCCGGGCGCGGCCAGTAGCGTCGATGCGTATGGCCCGCGCGGGCCAGTCAGGCCGGGCTCGGTCGCCAGGAACACCGCGACAGTCGGCAGGCCGAAGGCGCTGGCGAGGTGGGTGAGGCCGGTGTCGGCGCCGATGACGAAGGCCGATCGGCCGATGATCGCGGCGATGACGGCGAGCGGCGATTTCGGCACCAGCACGGTCTGTGGAACAGCCTTGGCGATCGCCTCGGCCACAGCCTTTTCCGGCTCGTTCGACCAGGTGACGACCGGCGTCATCCTCTTTTCGACCATCAGCCGGGCGGTTTCGATCCAGTCCGCTACCGGCCATTTCTTGTCCTCGCGGCTGGTGCCGTGCAGCAGGACGGTGGTTTTGCCGCTGACGCCAGTCAGGCCGTCGGCCGGCGGCACGATGCCGGAGCCGAGTTCGGAAAGATCTGGCTGGTAGCCGAGCGCCATTCCGAAGAGCCGCCTTGTCCGTTCTATGGCGTGCAGGTCGCGCGGCACGGCGTAGCGGCGGTCGTAGAACCAGGTAGCCGAAGGTTCGCGCGCGCTCGAGCGGTCGAAGCCGGCGATCGGAGCTGCGGCCTGCTTCGCCACCAAGGCCGACTTGAGCAAGCCCTGCGCATCGATGACGAGGTCGTAACGGCAGGCCCGCAAGGCGCCACGCAGGTTTGAGGCCTCGCGCCAGGTGCCGCTGTTGAAAAGCCGCCTGCGCCAGCGCCTGATGGCGACAGTGTGAATCCTGCCGATCGCAGGATGCAGGCCTACTATGCCGGCAAAAGCCTCTTCCACGCACCAGTCGAACGACACGTCCGGGCGGTGACGGCGGGCATCCTCGACGGCCGGGAAGGTGTGGATGACATCGCCCATCGAAGAGGTCTTGACGATCAGCACCTTCATGCGGCGGCCGGAAGTTCCAGCAGCCGGTCTGCCGCCGCCACGACCTGTCCGACCTCAAGCGTCTTCAGGCAATTGAGGTGGCCGAGCGGGCAGATCTTCTGGTGGCAAGGCGAGCACGACAGGCCGAGCCAAACCAGTTCGGAATGTTCCGCCAGCGGCGGTGTATTCCTGGGCGACGTCGAGCCGTAGACGGCGACGATCGGCGTGCCGACGGCGGCCGCGACATGCATCAGGCCGCTGTCGTTCGACACCGCGAGCTTCGCCGCTGATATCAGGTCGATGGCGTCCTCCAGCCGCGTCTTGCCGGCCAGGTCGACAGCGCCTGGTGCAAGTGCTGCGATTTCCGCGGTCACGTCGGCGTCATTCTTCGAGCCGAACAGCGCCACCTTCAGGCCCTTGGCCATCATCTCGCGGGCGAGGCCGGCATAGCTTTCGCTCGGCCAACGCTTGGCAGGTCCGAACTCGGCGCCGGGCATCAGTGCCACGAATTTCTCCGCCTTCAGCCCGAAGCGTTCGAGCAGGGCCGCCTGGTTGCCCGCGTCCACGGTGAGCCTGGGCGCCTGGAACGCACCGCCCCTGGCAAGGCTGAAATAGGCCTGTGCCGTGCGCCGCTTCACCGCGGCGGGCAGCGGCACGATGTCGGTCAGCAGGCCGTAGCGCATTTCCCTGAGGTGGCCGACGCGGCGCGGGATGCGGGCAAAGAACGGGATCAGCGCCGATTTCCAGCTGCCCGGCAGGACATAGGCCATGTCGTAGCGACCGCGCAGCAGGCGGCCGAAGCGCCGGCGGATGCGGAATTCGAGCGCGCCGGGTTTCAGCGGGAAGTCGATCTGCTGGCGGATTTCGGGCATGCGCTTGACCAGCGGCGCGGCCCAGACCGGCGCCAGCACGTCGATCGCGGCGTTCGGATATTGCTCTCTCAGCGCCGAGAACAGGCACTGCGCCATCACCATATCACCCACCCAGCGTGGGCCGATCACGAGGATCGTTGGGCTTTCAGCCATTCGACATAGTCTCTGACGCCGGTTTCGACGGTGCGGAATTGGCCATTGTAGCCGGCTGCGCGCAAGCGGGACATATCAGCTTGCGTAAAACTCTGGTAGCTGCCCTTGAGATGGTCGGGAAATTCGATGAACTCGATCTCGCCCTTGCCCAGCGTGTCGATCACCGTCTCGGCAATGGCGCGGAACGGCTGGGCGCGGCCGGTACCGCAATTGAAGATGCCGCTTGAGCCCCGCTTCCAGAGCCACAGGTTGACGTCGGCGACATCGCCGACATGGATGAAGTCGCGGCTCTGCTCGCCGGGCCCAAACCCGCCATAGGCGCCGAACAGCTTTGGGTTCTGTCCCCGCTCGACCTGATTGAACAGATGGAAGGCGACCGAGGCCATGGCGCCCTTGTGCGCCTCGCGCGGCCCGTAGACGTTGAAATAACGCAGACCGGTCACCGGCGAATGGTCGGTGTCGAAGACCGTGCGGCGGACATAATCGTCGAACAGCTTCTTGGAATAGGCGTAGACGTTGAGCGGCCGCTCATATTGCGGCTCCTCGCGGAACTCGGCGCCGCCGCCATAGACCGAAGCCGAGGAGGCGTAGAGGAAGGGCACGCGTAGCGCCAGGCAGGCATGCAGCAGCCGCTTCGAATAGGCGTAGTTCACGTCCATCATGTATTTGCCGTTCCACTCGGTGGTGGTCGAGCAGGCGCCCTGATGGAAAACGGCCTCGATGCGACCGAGCCCGCCATCTTCGAGGCTGGCCAGGAAATCGTCCTTGTCGAGATAGTCGGCGATCTGCAAGTCGGCGAGGTTGGCGATCTTGTGGCCGTCGGTGAGGTCGTCGACGACGAGGATGTCGTCATGACCTTCGGCGTTGAGCGCGGCGACGATGGCCGAGCCGATCATGCCGGCGCCGCCTGTGACGATGATCATGCTGTTGGACCCGATGCTGGTTTCGCTCGCCGATTCCGGCCCTTATAAGGGAGGCACGTTGGGCTGTCGATAAAGCAGGCGGCTGCGGGCGCATGTCACAGTGAGGCCGCAAAGCTCCCGCTTCAGTCGGTTTCGCGCCACCCGTCGGGATCGTAGGGACAAAAGCATGCCGTCGACCGAACTGCTTATCGCCTTTTTCGCCACCACGGCGATCTTCGCCTATCTCCCCGGTCCGGCCATGCTCTATGCCGCGGCGCAGACCATGGCGCGCGGGCGCTGGTCCGGGCTGACGGCGGCGCTTGGCATCCATTTCGGCGGCTATGTGCATGTCATTGCCGCTGCCGCCGGCCTGTCCGTGCTGTTCCACGCCGTGCCGCCGCTCTACATGGCGGTCAAGCTCATCGGCGCGCTCTATCTGATCTGGCTCGGCGTTTCGCTGTTTCGCGCCAGGGCGCAAGGCGATGCGGCGTTGCCGCTCATCGAGCGGAAATCGGCCCGCCGCGCCTTCTTCGAGAGCATCACGGTCGAGGTGCTCAACCCGAAGACCGCGATCTTCTTCATGGCGTTCCTGCCGCAGTTCATCGATGCTTCGGCGGCATTTCCGGTCTGGCTGCAGTTCGTCGTGCTCGGAACCATCGTCAACCTGATGTTCTCGTCCGCCGACATCATGTGCGTGTTCCTGGCCGGTGCGATGATTGCGCGGCTGCGGCGTTCAGACCGCGCGCAGCGCATGATGCAGCGGGCGGGCGGCGCCGTCCTGGTCGGGCTGGGCGTGCACGTCGCCCTGCAGAAGAGTTGACCCATCATCAGCCACACTTGACCGTGACCCGGCCGCCGTTGCGCTGGCTCGAATTGCGGTATATCGGCTTCGCCATGAACGACCGGCCCTGCCAATCGAACTCCGAAACGTTTTCCAAACAGGCTTTTTCCGCGCGTTGCCCGTAACATGATCAAGCACAATCCGCCTTCTCCCGAACCGCTGCACCGCGCCATCGCGCGCTTTGGTGACGTCACCGTTCTGGTGGTCGGCGACTTCATCCTCGACCGTTTCGTCAGCGGCGTCATCGAGCGTATCTCGCCCGAAGCACCGATCCCCGTGCTGCACGGGCGCGGCGAGATGCTGGCGATGGGCGGTGCGGGCAATGTCGTCGCCAACATCGTTTCGCTGGGTGCCGCCGCGATCCCGGTTTCGGTCATCGGCACCGATGCGGCCGGCGACAATCTGATGCGGATGCTGGGTGAGCTTGGCACCGATACCGGCGGCCTGGCGCAGGACCGCGACCGCATGACCTCGTCGAAAAGCCGCTTCAGCGCGCTCAACCAGCAAGTGCTGCGTTTCGACGAAGAGGAAGTGAAGCCGCTGGCTGCCGCCGAGCGGGCGACGCTGATTGGGCATTTCCGCGCCGAGCTTGCGCGGGCCGACATCGTCATCCTGTCCGACTATGGCAAGGGCATGCTGCTCGACGGCGTCGCCGGCCAACTGATCGCGATCTGCCGCGAGGCGGGAAAACCGGTTCTGGTCGATCCGAAGGGCCGCGACTATGCGCGCTACGCCGGCGCGACCGCGATCACGCCCAACCGCAAGGAACTCGGCGAGGCCGTCGGCCACGCGGTGTTTGCCGATGACGAGATCGTCACCGCCGCGCGAGAATTGATCTCGGCTCACGGCTTCGACTTCGTCGTGGCGACGCGCAGTGAAAAGGGCATGAGCGTCGTCGGCCCCGACGATGCCCGCCACATCGCCACGCAGGCGCGGGAAGTGTTCGACGTTTCGGGCGCCGGCGACACCGTCATCGCGACGTTTGCGCTGGCGCTCGCGGCCGGCGCCGATCGAGTCATGGCCGCCTCCATCGCCAATGCGGCGGGCGGGGTGGTAGTGGGCAAACGCGGCACCGCCAGGCTGACTGTCGAGGAGCTTACCGGCGCGCTGTTTCGGTCGCACGGACCGACCGCCCACAAGGATGCCATCCTCGATGCCACATCGGCCGCACGCATGGTGGCGGCGTGGAAGGACGAGGGCCTGAGCGTCGGTTTCACCAATGGCTGCTTCGACATCCTGCATGCCGGCCATGTCAGCCTGCTGCACGCGGCGCGCAGCCAGTGCGACCGGCTGGTGCTTGGCCTGAACAGTGATGCCTCGGTGCGGCGGCTGAAAGGCCCGGGACGCCCGGTCAACGACCAGCACGACCGCGCCTGCGTGCTCGCGGCCCTTGCCTCGGTCGATGCCGTCGTCGTTTTCGAGGAGGACACGCCGCTGGCCCTGATCGAAGCCTTGCTGCCCGACATACTGGTCAAGGGTGCCGACTATACGGTCGACACCGTGGTTGGCGCCGACGTGGTGCAGAAGGCGGGCGGCCGCGTCGTGCTGGTCGATCTCGTCGCCGGCAAGAGCACCACCGGCACCATCGGCAGACTGCGCGCCAGTACAAACTGAGGGTATCCATGTCCGAATTGAACGACTACCTGGTCCACTCGGCGGCCGCGATATCGGCGATGGTTGAGCGCGACCTGACCGGCGAGATGGAACGGGCGGCGAGCGCCGTAGTGACCGCCCTTTCGGCGGGCAAGGCCTTGCTGATCTGTGGCAATGGCGGCTCGGCCAGCGATGCCATCCATATCGCTGGCGAACTGGTCGGCCGCTTCTTGAAAGAGCGCAAGGCCTACAACGTCATCGCGTTGCCGGCCAATACGGCGGTGCTGACCGCCTGGGGCAACGACTACGGCTTCGACACGGTCTTCTCGCGCCAGGTCGAGGCGCATGGTTCGGCGGGTGCGGTGCTGCTCGCCATCTCGACCAGCGGCAATTCGCCGAGCATCCTTGCCGCCGCCGAGCAGGCGCGCAAGATGGGCATGACGGTGATTAGCATGACCGGCGATACCGGCGGCAAGCTGAAGCCGCTGACCGACATACTGCTCAACGTGCCCTCGACCTCGACGCCGATCATCCAGCAGGGGCATCTTTGCCTTTACCACCATTTGTGCGAGGTGGTCGAAGCCCGTCTCAGCGATGGCTGAGGCCGCCGTGAATCCCTATCCGCTGGCGGAGCCGGGGCTATGGGTGGAGCGGGTCGGCAGCGCGGTCTTTGCCAAGGGCACGCCGGCGCTGTTCCTCGACCGCGACGGCACCATCAACATCGATACCGACTATCCCAGTGATCCGGCCGAGATCGTGCTGCGCGACGATATCGTGCCTGTCATCGAGACGGCCAACCGCGGTGGGATTCCAATTGTTGTCGTCACCAACCAGTCCGGTATCGCGCGCGGCTATTTCGGCTGGAGCGAGTTCGCCGCCGTCAACGGCCGTGTGCTCGACCTGCTTCGCGAAAGAGGCGTTTTCGTCGATATGGTCATTGCCTGCGCCTATCACGACGCGGGCGTCGGGCCGCTCGCCATCGCCGGCCATCCGATGCGCAAGCCCAATCCGGGCATGCTGATCGAGGCGGCGAAGCGCCTTGGCCTCGATCTCGGCCGTTCGCTGATCGTCGGCGACAAGCCGGCCGACATGGAAGCAGGCCGCCGTGCCGGGCTGTCGCGTGGCTGGCTCGTGGACGGCGAAGCGTCAGACCAGGCGGGGTTCAAGGTTTCGCCGCTGCGGGACCGCAATGACCTAGGCTGGCTGCTGACCGCCATCGAGACGCTTGGCATCAAGACGCACTGAACGCCACCAGACCCTCATCCTTGACCCGGCGGATGGTGAGCGCGGTGCGCACCGTGTCGACATTCGGCGCCGAGGCCAGTTCCTCGATGACGAAGGTCTGGAAGGTGCCGAGGTCGCTTGCCACGCAATGCAGCAGGAAATCGGATTCGCCCGACACCATCCAGGCGTCGCGCACGATCGGCCAGCCGCGCGTGCGCTCGGCAAAGGTCTTGAGCTCGGCGTCTGCCTGGTGATGCAGGCCGATCAGGCAGAAGGCGACGACATCCATGCCGAGCGCCGGCGGGTTGAGCAAAGCGCGGTAGCCGCGGATGATGCCGGTCTCCTCAAGCCGCCGGACGCGGCGCAGGCAGGGCGGCGCAGAAATGCCGACACGGCTCGACAGTTCGACATTGGTCATGCGTCCGTCGTTTTGAAGTTCGCGCAGGATTTTCCAGTCGATGGCGTCGAGGTCGGCTTTGAGCGGCATTGTCGGCTTTCCCCGCGCGCAAGAATCTTTCGTGATTTCTAATTAGACTCCGGGATGCATTCCATCCCTCTGCCGACGATTTTTGATCCGGACACGGATATTGCCGGATATGCCGGCGCCGAAGCTTTCCGGGGACGAAGGCCAACTTGCCTTGCTGGCGTCGCGGGCAGCACTTACATTACGCGCGACATCAGGCGTGATTTCCATGCCGCAATCCTTGGCTGCCCTCCCATAGAGGCTTTTCATGACCACCAAACACGCGCCTGTTCTTATCATTGGTTCCGGACCCGCAGGCTATACGGCGGCCATCTATGCCGCCCGTGCCATGCTGAAACCCATGCTGGTCGCCGGCCTGCAGCAGGGCGGTCAGCTGATGATCACCACCGATGTCGAAAACTATCCGGGCTTTGGCGATCCGATCCAGGGCCCGTGGCTGATGGAACAGATGCTGAAGCAGGCCGAGCATGTCGGCACCGATGTCATCAACGACATCATCACCGAGGTCGATCTCAATGTGCGGCCGTTCCGCGCCAAGGGCGATTCCGGCACCACCTACACCGCCGATACCCTGATCATCGCCACCGGCGCGCAGGCCAAATGGCTGGGTATCCCGACCGAACAGACCTTCATGGGCTTCGGCGTGTCGGCCTGCGCCACATGTGACGGCTTCTTCTATCGCGGCAAGGATGTCGCGGTGATCGGCGGCGGCAATTCGGCGGTCGAGGAGGCGCTCTATCTCTCCAACCTGGCGAAGAGTGTGACGGTCATTCACCGGCGCGGCGATTTCCGCGCCGAGCGCATCCTGCGCGAGCGGCTGTTCAAAAAGGAAAACGTGCGCGTCATCTGGGACACGATCGTCGACGAGATCACCGGCCAGCCCGGCAAGGCGCCGCTGCCGCCTTCGGTGGAAGGGCTGAAGCTGCGCAACATCGCGACCGGCGAGGTCACGCAGCTGAAGGTCGACGGGGTGTTCGTGGCGATCGGCCATGCGCCGGCGGTCGAACTGTTCGTCGGCAAGCTGAAGCAGAAGCCGAACGGCTATCTGTGGACGGCACCGGACTCGACACGCACCGACGTGCCCGGCGTGTTCGCGGCGGGCGACGTCACCGACGACATCTACCGCCAGGCGGTGACGGCGGCCGGGCTCGGCTGCATGGCCGCGCTCGAGGCGGAAAAGTATCTCGCCGGCATCGAGGTTCACCGCGAGGCGGCGGAGTAACGAAGCGGCTTGAGAAAAGTCGTTTAAAAGCCTGATTTTTCATTCAGACGCCAAAACGGAGCGAGGGGAATCATGGCGCTGGACTGGGACAAGCTACGCGTGTTTCACGCTGCGGCGGAGGCGGGGTCGTTCACCCATGCCGCCGAGACACTGCACCTGTCGCAGTCGGCGATCTCGCGGCAGGTCAGCGCGCTGGAGCACGATGTCGGCGTGCCGCTGTTCAACCGTCACGCGCGCGGCCTGGTGCTGACCGAACAGGGCGAGATGCTGTTCCGCACCGCGCACGACGTGCTGATGAAGCTGGAGACGATCAAGTCGCGGCTGACCGAGACCAAGGACCGGCCGTCCGGCGTGCTTCGGGTGACGACCACTGTAGGGCTGGGTGCCGGCTGGCTCACCGAGCGCGTGCAGGAATTCATCGAACTCTATCCCGAAATCAGCCTGCAGCTGATCCTCGCCAATGAGGAACTCGACCTCACCATGCGCCAGGCCGATTGCGCCATCCGGCTGCGCCAGCCGCAGCAGCCGGATCTCATCCAGCGCCGCCTGTTCACCGTGCATTTCCATCTCTATGCCTCGCCGGCCTATATCGCCAAGCACGGCCAGCCGGCCTCGGTCGCCGAGCTGAGGACGCATCGCATCGTCACCTTCGGCGTGCCGGTGCCGTCGCATCTGTCGGAGCTGAACTGGCTGGAGACGGTAGGCGATTTCGAAGGCGGGCAAAGGGTGCCGACGCTGCAGATCAACGACATATTGTCGATCAAGCGCGCCGTGCAGGGCGGCGCCGGCATCGCCATGCTGCCCGACTACGTGATCAACAAGGACTCAGGCCTGGTGCAGTTGCTGCCGGAGACCGAAGTGCCGTCCTTCGACACCTACTTCGCCTATCCGGATGCGATGAAGAACCAGGCGAAGCTTCATGTGTTTCGCGATTTCATCATTGCGAAGGCCCGAAGCTGGTCCTTCTGAGGGCATGTCGATATTCAGGTGCCGGCCTGCGAACCGGCGACTTCCTCCGCTTCCGGTACTCACGTACCAAAGTACGCTCCCGTTCTGGTTCTCTCACCGTTCTCGGCTCGGCCTGACCTGAATCTCGACACACCCTACCCGCGCCACGGTGTCAGGCGTGGCAGCCAGCCGGGGACGGCGCGGCGGTAGGCTTCGTATTCCGCGCCATAGCGGCGGGCGAGCGTCGGCTCCTCGTAGAGCTTGACGAACGAGACCATGGCCGCGGCGGCGACGACGCCGTAGGCGAAGACGGCCCAGCTTGAAAACAGCAGCGCCTGGCCGAGGACGATCGACAGCACGGCCACATACATCGGGTTGCGGACATGGCGGTAGATGCCGCCGACGACCAGTCGCTCGGTCGGCGCCACCGGTGCTGGCGTGCCCAGCCCCTCGAGCGCGAAGCGCGCGAAGGAATGAAGCAGCAGGGCCGTCGCCGCCAGCACCAGAATCCAGCCGGTGGGGACAAAGCCCGGCAGTGTCGACAGCGGCAGACGATAACGATCGGTCAGCAGCCAGGGAATCACGCCCGCGACCACGCCGGGCGCCGCGATGAAGAACAGTGCGCTGCCGGCGATTGCCTGGCGTGCGCGCATCACGATCTCCTGCCATAAAATTGAACGGGCTCTGCTCGTTTCCGCATCATCGGGCGGTTTCTGTTTTTGGGTGGCAAAATCGGGCTGGTTCGGCGTTCCGCAACGGGTTTGGCCACGAAATCGTCGCCATTTCCGGCGATTTTCCTGGTCCTATCGTGCCTGAGAATGGGTTGGACCACAGCCTGCGTCTTTTTGCATGCGTGTGTTGCAAAATAGATGCTTGTTTCTTGGGCATGATGAGCACATATATAGATCATCTCCTGGGCGCGTTCTCCTCCCATTAGCGCCCTCGAGTGTTCCCCTCTGGAGGTTAGCCTTAATCGGCACTTCCAATCAAACTCAGCCGGATCTTTATTGATCCGGCTTTTTTGTTGCCCGAAGTCCACTGACCTCGAAAAAAGTCGATCGGCATTGCCACGTAACAGTGACATGTAACCTCTGGTAACATGGCGCAGACGCGCTCCATCGATTAAGCAGATCATAGGACGCGGTTGGCTCGTCCGGGAGATGGGGGCATCACTCGGACGAACCGGGCTCAGGCGGCTACCGCGTCCGAACCATTTTTTATCCGTCAGCCAACGGCGGAGCGATCCGGCGGACCTGCCGTCTGCCTCCCAGGAGACAGTCCGCAATAGACGGCGTCCGGAACACCCGGGCGCCGTTTTTTTGCTTTCTCACGCAGCCTTGCCGCTGGTGTTCATCGCCTCGTCGGCCAGACGTCCGGTGAGTTCGGCCATATGGTCGAACACGGCGCGGTAGCTGGCCACGCCCGCCGTTGCCGAGCGCAACTCGATGATCAGATCGCCGATCTCCGCCTGCGGCATGGTTGCTTCGACGACATCCCAGCCCGGCCAGTCGGGCCGCGCGTCATAGCCGAGAATCTGGCCACGCCGCTGCGGGATCAGCGCGATGATCTTCGAGGTCGCTTCGGACGGCGTGACGATCTCGACCTTCATCACTGGCTCGAGCAACACCGGCGAGCAGGCGGCCATGCCCTCCTTCATCGCCAGCTTGGCGGCCATCTGGAAGGCCATGTCCGAGGAATCGACGGCATGGTAGGAGCCGTCGGACAGGTTGACGGCGACGTCGACCACCGGGAAGCCAAGCGGGCCGGATTTCAGATAGTCGCGTATGCCGGTCTCGACCGACTGGATGTAGGTCTTCGGTACGACGCCGCCAGTGATGGTGTCGGTGAACTGGAAACCAGAGCCGCGCGGCAGCGGCTTGATCTCGATTACCACATCGCCGAACTGGCCGTGGCCGCCGGACTGCTTCTTGTGGCGGCCGCGCTGCTGCGCCGGTTTGCGGATGGTCTCGCGGTAGGGCACGGCCGGTGTGTGGCCTTCGACCGGAATCTGGTTCTTGCCTTCGAGCCGCTCACGCACGACACGCAGATGCATCTCACCATGCCCCGACAGCACTGTCTCGGCGGAGTCCTGGTTGTGGCGCAGGCTGAGCGAGGGATCTTCCTCGGCAAGACGCTGGATGGCCGCCGACATCTTGACCTCGTCCTTGCGTTCCTTCGGCCGTAGCGCAAAGGCGAAGACCGGTTGCGGTGGCGCCAGCGTGGCCAGCGGCTTGATGCCGCCCTTGGCCGAACTCAGCGTTTCTCCGGTCTTGACGGTGTCGAGCTTGCCGAGCGCGACGGTGTCGCCGGGCTTGGCGATGGCGAACTTGGACTGGTCCTTGCCGAGCATCCTGTAGATGCCGGAGACCTTTGCCGTTTCGCCGTTCGACAGGAAGAGTTCGGCGGCGTCGGCGACCTGGCCGGAGAGCACGCGCGAGACCGACAGCTTGCCGCCATGCGCCGTATGGATGGTCTTCATCACCTGGACCACTGTCTGATTGCCGTCGGGAACAGCAAGGCGTTTGCGCGTCGCCTCCACGTCGGGCGCATCGTGGCGGATCGCCTTCAGCAGACGCAGCACGCCATTGCCCTTCTCGGCGGTGCCGATGAGCACCGGCGTTACAATGCCTTCCCGCAGGTCGGCCGCGAGGTCGTCGAAGATTTCGTCCTTCGGCGGTTCGATCTCTTCGAGTAGCTGCTCCATGAGCTGGTCGTCGTGGTCGGCAAGGGTCTCCAGCATGGAAAAGCGCGCCTCAAGCTCGCGCGCCTTGTCGTCGCTCGGGATGTCGGCGACCTCGCTTTCGGCATATTCGCGATAGATGTAGGCGCGCTCCAGCGCCAGATCGATCGAGCCGATGACGACGCTGTCCCTGCGTAGCGGAATCTGGCGCAGCAGCAGCGGCACCGAGCTTGCCGGCTGCAGCATCTTCAGCGTGTCGCGTACGCCCGCGATCGCCTTGTCGACCTTGTTCAGGAACAGGATGCGCGGCACGCCGAGATCGTCGAGCTTGCGCATGATGAGCTGCAGGGCAGGGATCTTCTTTTCATCGGCTTCGGCGACGACCACGGCGACGTCGCAGGCGGCCAGCACAGGCTCGGCCTCGAACGAGAATTCGATAGAGCCGGGACAGTCGACGAAGGTAAGCTGCTCGCCCATGAATTCGGTGGTCGCGAAGGTCGCCTCGACGCTCATGGCATGGGCGCGCGCCTCGGGCGAATGATCGGAAACGGTGCTTCCCGACGAAACGGGATTCTGGCGGGGAATGGCGCCCGTGCGGGCGAGTATGGCTTCGAGAAGTGTCGTCTTGCCGCTTGCGAAGGGACCGACTATGGCAATGCATTTCGGTCCCGTGCGTCGTCCTCCGGCGCGAGTACCCATGGCTGACCTCCACTCAGGCGTTTCCCTGGGAGCGGCGGCCGGCCTGTTCGGCCGTCGCGGGCGGGGGTTCTTTTCGTTTCGCCACCTGCCCGAGGGCATCGTCCCACGGGTTTGCGGGGAGGGCAAGGAAAATAGGAATTTCGCCGGCTTTGGTTGTCTCAGGCGGTGCGGACGAGCGATCCGGTGCGCGCGGCAAGCAGGGCGCCTGCCTTGTCGCGCGGTGCCGGCCTGCCGAAGAAGTAGCCCTGGAAGCGGTTGCAGCCGGCGGCCCTGGCGAGGGTGAACTCTTCTTCCGTCTCGATGCCTTCGGCAACGATGGTGACCTGCTGGATGCGCGCGATCTGCGCCAGCGCCGAAACGAAGATCTGGGCGACCTGATCGTGGGCCAGGCTGCGGATGTAGGATCGGTCTATCTTGATGCTGTCGATGGGCAAGGTCTTGAGATAGTTGAAACCGCAATGGCCGGTGCCGAAATCGTCGAGCGCGATGTGAAAGCCGAGGCCGCGCAGCGTTTCGAGGCGCCTCAGGATTTCGGGTGAGGCGGCGGTCGCCACCGTCTCGGTGATCTCGATGATGAATTGCTCCGCCGAGCGGCCGGTCTCACGCAACACGCGGTCGCACATCGTGACGATCTCGTCGCGTTTCAGCTGCTCGCCCGAGACGTTGATGCTGATGCGGCGCCCGTGAAAATGGGCAACGTCGGCGCAGGCGCGCTTGAACACCCATTCGCCCAGCATGTCGATCAGGGTCGAGCGTTCGGCGATCGGAATGAAGTCGGCAGGCGAGATCAGGCCACGCACAGGATGACGCCAGCGTATCAGCCCCTCCAACGCGTAGGCGGAGCCGTCGGGGTCGACAATAGGCTGATAGTGCAGTTCGAGTTCACCGAGGTAGACGGCTGCCCGCAATTCGCGCTCGATCAGGCGGCGGTAGCGTTTGTCGGATAGCATCTCCTCGTCGAACACAGTGACGCGGCCGCGGCCGCCGGCCTTGCTTTCATAGAGCGCCAGGTCGGCAAGCAGCATCAACTCCGTCGTGTTCGAGGCATGCGCCGGGGCAAGCGCCACACCGATCGAAATGGAGAGCGGGATGGTCTTGCCCTCATGCGACTTGCCGGCCCGCATTGCGTCGAGCAGGCGCCGCGCATCCTTGTTGATCTCTGCCAGATCGCCATGCGGAATGATAACGCCGAACTCGTCGCCACCCAGCCGTCCAACCACCCCGTCGGCAAAGATGCGTTCAGCGGCCTTGACCAGATGCGCCAGCGCCAGGTCGCCGAATTGATGGCCGAACGTGTCATTGAGCTGCTTGAAATGGTCGAGGTCGATCAAAAGCAGGCTCGCCTGTCGCCGGTTGCGCAAGGAACTCAGCCTGTCGCGCAGCGCCTCGATGAAATAGCGGCGGGTCATGGCGCCGGTCATCGCGTCCACGGTCAGAAAACGGTGCTTCTCCGCTTCGGCCGCCGCCGCCGACTGCAGGCGCTGGACCACGCTGCTGCGCATGTACATCAGCACCAGCAGCGCCAGGCCGGTAGCGACCATCGAAACGACGAGCGCGGCGATATAGGAGAAGTCTTCGACCCAGCCGAGCGCGCCAAGCGCGGTCGCTGCTATGCTCAGCACAAGCAGGAACTGGATGCCGCGGTAGACCCTGCCGCTATGGTCCTTGATCGTCGCCAGTATGCTCATGTCACCGTCCTCGCAACACAAGCCACGGCTAGAGCCCAGCTGTTAAGAAGACATTGAGTTTGCCGAAGGCAGCCGCGATTTTTCGTCCTGTGGCGCCGACGATCGGAAACTTCTGGGTTGGCATCGTCGCCGACGCGGTCCGTTCAACCGGCCTGGCTTCGGCGCTGCCGCACCAGGGCGCTATCCGCGCTCTGCGCCTCGACCGCGTCGGCAAAGCGCGACAGCATCGGATTGAACAGGTCCGGCCGCTCCCAGAAGGGGGCGTGCCCGACACCGGGGACGACATGGCAATGTTCCCACAGCGCGCCGTAGTGCAGCGTCTCGAAGTAACTGAGCCGGACAAACGGATCATTCTCGCCGTTGACGATCGCAACCGGGAATGCGGCCTGCTCGACCACCTGCCTCTGGTCGGCGCCGTCGCCGCTCATCATGCTGCGCGTCACCGTAGCGCGCAGCCTGCCGTCCGCGCGCAGTATGGTCTGACGGAAGGACGGATCGGCGCTGTCGCCGAAGCACAGTGTCTCGAAACGCTCGGCATCGCGTTCCGAGTAGATTTTCTTGGAGGCGAGCAGCATGTCCCAATGCGCGTGGAAGCCGCGCAGCATGCCGAACAGCCCTTTCGACACTGGCGGGGCGCCGGTCAGCATCAGTCCGCGGATTGCCGGATGGAAACCCGCGAGCTCCATGGCGACGTGGCCACCGAGCGACCAGCCGAAGACGATGGCATGGCCGATGGCCAGACGGTCGAGGAGCTCACCCGCCGATCGAGCCAGGCCGGCGATCGTGTAGGCTGTTGCCGGATCATGAGCATCCGAGGATCCGCCATGGCCGGGAAGGTCGAAGGCGATCAGCCGGTGGGCATCGGCGAGCGGGCTGTCGAACTGCCTGGCGAACACGTCGCGCGAGCTGCCCGAGCCATGGATCATCAGGATCGGCATGCCAAGGCCCGACGATTCGCTGAGGCGCAAATCGGCCTGTGATGTGCGGATCGTGCGCTCGGCAACGGCCATGCTGGATTGAACCTCCGGATTGCGTGGCCGGCAACATCTCACAGCGGGGTCTACACCTCCTTTAAGTTTCTGGTTAAGAAAGGATTTATAAGCGGCGACCGGTTATAGTGGCCGAATCCTTGGTGAACGATGGGGGTGGTGATGGAACGCGGGCTTGATCTTCTTCTCTCGATCAGCAGCATTGCAACGGTCGGCCAGTATCTCTGGTCGATGCGTGCCCATTTCCAGGCGACGACCATGTCTGCCGGCGCGATGGTGATTTCGGCGGTCGTGGCCGCGACCGCACTGTTCTTTCTGGCGATACTCTGGATCTTGCCGCAGCCGCCGGCGGCGTTGATCGCCGGGCTGGCAATCCAGTTGATCAGCTCTGCCCTGTTCTGGTGGGCGATCTCGACGTCGCGCAAGGCGCGGCTGCGCTTTGCGTTTGCCGAGGACAATCCCCATAGCCTGGTGACCGACGGTCCGTTCGGCTATATCCGCCACCCGTTCTACACATCCTACATCATCTTCTGGATCGGATGGGGCATCGCCACCTGGTCGATCCTGGCGGTGGTGCCGGTTGCCGGGATAATCGTGATCTATGTGATCGCGGCGCTGGACGAAGAGAAGAAGTTTTCGCGCACCGAACTGGCCGACGCTTATGCGGCCCATCGCAAGCGAGCCGGCCTGTTCTGGCCGCGGCTGGGGTAACGCTGCCGCAATATCCGCGCGTGCCGCTTGCCGGACGGTGTCGAGGAGGCGGTTGCGCAACAGCCGATATCGGACGAGAGTGCCGCTGGCTTCCATGATCGGCGCCACCGGATCGACGGTTGCCGCGCCATCAGCTTGAGGATCAATGCCATGAAGATCATTGCCTGCGGCAGCGTGCCGACCATTGTCGCTCCGGGCAAATATTTCACCGGCCGCGTGCTGCAGACACCGATCATCGAGAAGGAAGCGCCGGCCCGGCTCAGGGCCACCCTGGTCAGCTTCGAGCCGGGCGCACGCACCTTCTGGCACACGCACCCGCTTGGCCAGACGCTCTATGTCACATCCGGCGCCGGCCGCGCGCAGACTTGGGGCGGCCCGATCCAGGAGATCAAGGCCGGCGACGTCATCTCGTTCGATCCCGGCGAAAAGCACTGGCATGGCGCCGGGGCGCAAACAGCGATGACTCATGTCGCCATGCAGGAGGCTGTCGACGGCGTCCATGCCGACTGGCTGGAACAGGTCACCGACGAGCAGTTTGGCGGTTGATATCTTTGTGGTTTTGAAACAAAAAACCCGGCCGCGTGCGGCCGGGTTTTCATTGCAACAATGCCGTGCGCGATCAGGTCAGCGAGGCGGTGAAACGCTGGATGCGGGTGCAGGCCTCTTCAAGCAGTGTTTCCGAGGTGGCATAGGAGATGCGGAAGTTCGGGCCGAGGCCGAAGGCCGAGCCAAACACCACCGCTACGCCTTCCGCCTCGAGCAGTTCCGAGCAGAAGGTCTCGTCGGTGTCGATGACCTTGCCGCCCTTGGTCGTCTTGCCGATCAGCTGCGCACAGGACGGGTAGACATAGAAGGCGCCTTCCGGCGACGGGCACGTGATGCCGCGCGCCTGGTTAAGCATCGAGACGACGAGGTCGCGCCGGCCCTGGAAGATCGCCTTGTTCCTGGCGATGAAATCCTGCGGACCGTTCAGCGCCTCGACCGAGGCCCATTGCGCGATGGTGCAGGCGCCCGAGGTCTGCTGGCCCTGGATCATGTCCATGGCTTTGATCAGTGCCACCGGGCCCGCCGCATAGCCGATGCGCCAGCCGGTCATGGCATAGGCCTTCGACACGCCGTTCATGGTCAGCGTGCGCTCGTAGAGCTTCGGCTCGACCTCGGCGATGGTCTTGAAGACGAAGTCGCCGTAGGTCAGGTGCTCGTACATGTCGTCGGTCAGCGTCCAGACATGGGGATGCTTCAGCAGCACGTCGGCCAGTGCCCTGAGTTCGGCTTCCGTGTAGGCGGCGCCGGACGGGTTCGACGGTGAGTTCATCAGCAGCCATTTGGTCTTCGGCGTGATCGCCTTTTCCAGCACGTCCGCCGTCAGCTTGAAGCCGTTGTCTATCGAGGTGTCGGCAAACACAGACGTGCCGCCGCAGATCGCCACCATTTCGGGGTAGCTGACCCAGTAGGGGCGGGGGATGATGACCTCGTCGCCGGGGTTCAGCGTCGCCATGAAGGCATTGAACAGGATCTGCTTGCCGCCGGTGCCGACGATGGTCTGCTCCGGCCGGTAGTCGAGATTGTTCTCGCGCTTGAATTTCTTCGAGATCGCCTCGCGCAGCGGCACGATGCCGGAAACCGGCGGATACTTCGTCTCGCCGCGGCGGATCGCCTCGATCGCCGCGTTCTTGATGTTGTCGGGCGTGTCGAAATCCGGCTCGCCGGCGCCCAGCCCGATCACGTCGCGGCCGGCATTTTTCAGCTCACGCGCTTTCTGCGTCACCGCGATGGTCGCGGAAGGCTTTACGCGGGAAAGGGCGTCGGCAAGAAAGGCCATGACCAGATATCTCCAGGGACGGTCGGCGCGGCCAGGAGCGGCCGCGGCGCTTCTCTTGTCGCATCATGCCGGCAAGCGCAAGCATTGTCGGATGAGCCAGACCTCAAATCCGCAGCAACAATAAATTCATCAACGGCCGGTAGAACCTTGAGC
The DNA here is from genome assembly GCF_056781675.1 of Mesorhizobium monacense. NCBI lineage: Bacteria > Pseudomonadati > Pseudomonadota > Alphaproteobacteria > Hyphomicrobiales > Phyllobacteriaceae > Mesorhizobium > Mesorhizobium monacense. Next base: position 834,425 of record NZ_CM165567.1, read on the forward strand.
GGCAGGATCGCAACCCAAATTCCGCCAGTCTTGCGGAGCGAGGAACCGTGTCGCGTAGCATCGGGCTTGCCCACATCATCCGTCATGATGACGGCACCTCCAGCGGTGTCTGGGGCATCTATACGCTGCAGAGCGCCTTCCAGCCGATTTTCGCCTTCAAGGAAGGCAAGTTGTCGGTCGTCGCATTCGAGGGGCTTATCCGGCCGTTTCGTGACGGCGAGCCGCAGCCGCCGATGAACTTCTTCAGCACCTGTCCGGCAGCCGACCGCCTGCACATCGAAGCGCTGACCAGGACGCTGCATCTGCTCAATGCCGGCGCCTGCCTGCCGGAAGAGGCATCGATTTTCATCAATTTCGATCCATCGGTGTTCAGCGACCGCGCCATTGTCGACATGGCGCTGCGCGAAATGAGGCTGGTGCTGCACGAGGCCGGCATCGATCCGCGCCGCATCGTCTGCGAGGTCACCGAGCAGAAGTCGGCATCGCAGGAAACCCTCTACAGTTTCGTCGAGGCGCTGAGGGCCAATGGCTTCCGCATCGCGGTCGACGACTACGGCGCCGACGATTCCGACATCAACCGCATCAAGGAACTCAGGCCCGACATCGTCAAGTTCGACGCGCACTGGATCACGCAGCTGATGGAGTCCGGCGCCGGCTTTGCGCTGTTGACCGCCATGGTAACGAGCTTCGAACGGCAAGGCATCCGCACGGTGTTCGAAGGCATCGAGGAAGGCTGGCAGCTCGAGCTGGCCGAAAAATCCGGCGCTTCGATGGTGCAGGGTTTCGTGCTGGCGCGGCCGGAACTCGCGCCGACCAGCTTTCGCGTCTTCGGCAAGGACGTGCAGCCGCAGGCGGCAGACAGCACGGCCAAGGTGTCCGCCGGCCCGGCCGTCGCGGCTTCGGGCCGTCCGGCGAAAGCGTTCGGACGCAGGACCGCGCCATGAGCGGGCGGCCGGACAGGCGGCGCAATGCCGCTGATGCGATCTTTGCCGACGAGGTCGGCATCGAATATGGCGTCCACAACGCGTTCCGGCTGAGAAGCGCCTATCAGCCGATCTTCACGCCGCGCAGTGGAACGCTGACGGCGGTCGCCGTCGAAGGACTGATCGAGCCGCATCGCGCCGGCAGGCCGGTTGCCCCGCCGGTGTTCTTCGATGGCATTGCGGCGCCGGATCGCCTGTTCGTCGAGACGATGTGCCGGATGCTGCATCTCAGGAACTTCCGCAACATCGGCGTCGAAGGGCTCGACCTGTTCTTCAACTACAATCCGCTGATCAACGACCATCCCGGTCGCGCACTGGCCGAAATCCGGCTGATGACCAGGCATCTCGGCGACTTCGACCTCCATCCAGGCATGCTGGTCTGCGAGATCACCGAGCAGGCGGCGGACGACAAGGTGCTTGTTGGCCTGGTCCATGAAATGCGCCGCCACGGCATCCGCATCGCCATTGATGATTTCGGCACAGGACACTCGACCGAGGAGAGGATTGCGCTGCTTTCGCCCGATATCGTCAAGATCGACGGTACGTGGTTTGCGCAATTCTGCCGCCATGCCGCCGCCGAACGCTTCTTCCGGCCGCTTGTCTCGATGCTGCACGATCGCGGCGCCAAGGTGCTGGTCGAAGGCATCGAGCAATCGGTGCATCTGCGCGTGGCGCTCGACGGTGGTGTGGATCTGCTGCAGGGCTTTCACCTCGCTCGTCCGGCGCTGGCCGGCACGATCTTCAACGAAGAGCCGCTGTCCATCGAGGCGCTGCTCGGCATGGACAACAAGGTCGTGCCGTTGCATCAGCGGCGCTGATGGGAACGCCAAAACAAATCACTGGATGATCTCATCTGCGTCGCGATAGAGCCTTGCAGCGGGCTGAACGCGCGAGGGAGCGGCGATGATACTCTACGGAATGATCGACAGCGGCAATTGCTACAAGCCGCGCCTGCTGATGGCTAAGCTCGGCATCGCCTTCACCAATGTCGAGGTGAGCTCGCACACCGGCGACACCCGCAAGGCCGAATATGTCGCCAAGAACCCGAATGCCATGGTGCCCCTGCTCGAGCTCGACGATGGCAGGCGGCTCGCCGAATCCAACGCCATCCTGCTTTATCTTGCCGAAGGCACGCGCTTCCTGCCGGCCGACCGCTACCAGCGGGCGCTGGCCTATCAGTGGCTGTTCTTCGAGCAGTACAGCCACGAGCCCTACATCGCGGTGCGCAAGGCGCTGCTGACCTTCCCTGAAAGAGCCAAGGATGCCACACCGGAGCGGCTGGCGTCGACGCTGGAGCGCGGCAACAAGGCGCTCGGCGTGATGAACCGGCATCTGGAGGAAAACGCCTTCTTCGCGGGCAGTGCGTTCAGCGTCGCCGACATCGCGCTCTATGCCTATACGCACGCGGCCGAGATGGGCGGCTTCCAGCTCGACGCCTATCCGGCGGTGTCGGCCTGGCTTAGCCGAGTGGAGGCGGATCCGGAGCATGTTCCGATGGAATGGCTGGGGTAGTTTTGTCCTCACGCCGTCGCCGCTACGCGGCTGCTCGGGACGGGGCGCGCCAACAGGCGCAACGCTCGGTCGGGCTTGCGGCCTCCGGCCCGGGTGTCAAATCCGAATACGTCCAGACTGAAGGAATCCGGGCAAATAAAAAGGCGGGATAAATCCCGCCTTCCCATTCCGGTAGCCTGATCGGGAGCGTTGGGGCCGGGCCGGCAGCAATCCGCTGCTTCGGCTTGTCGGGATCCTTCCGCTCCGGCGCGCTTCTCGCGCGACCGTCAGTACATCCGTGACTTGCCGCGCGCCCCGAACCTTCGTCCGGCGCGCGCTATCGCCAAATCAGGCTGCCTTGCTCAGAGATCCAGCAGCGGACTTGCCGGTGCGGCGGTCCTGCTCGATCTCGAAGTTGATCTTCTGGCCTTCGACCAGGGTCGACAGTCCAGCGCGCTCGACTGCGGAGATGTGGACGAAAACGTCCGCGCCGCCCGCGTCAGGCTGGATGAAGCCGAAGCCCTTGGTGGCGTTGAACCACTTGACCGTACCAGTTGCCATTTCGATAGTCCTTCACATTTGCTTTAGTTTGACCGGACCAAGGTCCAGCCGGTGGTATCGAGATTTTGGGGATAGACGTCAGCAAACGCGAAGATCGCGAGGCCCGATCGATCGGCCGAAATATCAATGGGAGGCATATAGGCTGTTTCCGCACCGAAAACAAGACTGTGTGAGAAGAGCGTGATTGCGGTATTGTCCAACGGCCGCCCCAATCGCGTGGAAGCGTGGCGGCAGGATCGCGTGGCCTCTAGAGGCTGGGCATCGTGCTTTCCCGAAAAATCGATTGCGATTTTCGGGCCGATGCGCCGGGCATCCGATCGGGTTTGGGAGAGGGTCATGAAAACCATTCTGCTTGCCGCCTGCCTGACGCTGGTGGCCGCCGGGGCGCAGGCGGCTTCGCGCTATGACCCGACACGCATGAGCTGCGGCAAGGTGCAGGCGACGATCGCGCGCCTGGGCGCGGTCATCCTGCGCTACCAGTCGGCGCACGTGCCGGGCCTGCCGCTCTACAATCGCTATGTGCAGAGCGAACGCTTCTGCGACATCGGCGAGATCAGGGCTCGCGCCTACGTGCCGAGCGCCGACACGAAATCCTGCCCGGTCTATGTCTGCAAGCGACCGGATTTCGACCGCCACTTCCGCCGCCGCATCCTCAAGCCTCTCTGAGCCTAGAGCGGTTGAGCTTTTGATAGAATCGCTGAACCGCTCTAACTCTTTGTTTTTACGCAATTCCGGACGGAAAGCCGCTACGCACTTTTCCTGGAATTGCTCTGGGGAAATCAGAACCCGAACGAAGCCTGCGCGGCCGGCGGCGGACCGACGCGCACGCCTTCCATGGCCAGCATCTTTTCCTTGGTGGCCGAGCCGCCGGGCGCCGAAAAGCCGCCGATCTTGCCGCCGGCGGCAAGGATGCGGTGGCAGGGGATGACCAGTGGCACCGGATTGGCACCGAGTGCCGCCCCGGTTTCGCGGGGCAAGCCGGCATGGCCGGCGCGCTTGGCCAGTTCGCCATATGTGGTGGTTTCGCCGTAGCTGAGTTTTCGTGCCGCGTCATAGATGGCGAGGCGGAAATCGTCGACACCGGCGAGATCGACCGGCACACCGGAGAAATCGACGTCCTCGCCCGCGGCATAGGCCTTGATCGAGGCGATCAGCTCGACGACCCAGCGTGGCTCCTCACTCGATGCGGCAACGCCGGGATGGCGCAGCAGCCGGCGCTCCACCGTGTCGCGGTTGCGCTCCGGCAGGCAGAGCCGCATCAGGCCCGCCTCGCTCCAGGCGATGCCCATGAAGCCGAGCACGGTTTCGAAGACCGCATGGCCGGCGGGGTGAGAGGTGGTTCCCATGACATGCTCCTTTCCGTGAAGGGAGGGAATTCAGCACAAATCAGGAACAATATGGCAGTTCCCGGTCGCTCCGACCACCCGAAAACCATCTGCTGGCCCGGATTGCCGGGGGAAAGGCGCTGGTGTAAGGACTTCTTAACAATCCGATGAACCGGACCCGTGCGCGGCTTGCCAGCAAAATTCATCTTTTCTGCGATCGGCGTGCTCATCGTCGCGGCCGCCCTGAGCGGCTGCACCTCGACGTCGCAGATGAAGGCGGCGCCGGCGCTTGCGGAAGCAGCGCCCGCAGTTGCCAGCGATGACAGCCCGACGCTGGCGCTGCCCGATACGGTGGCGGTGCTGCCGGAATCGTCCGGCCTGGTCCCGGTGCAGACGGCAGCACTTCCCGCCGATGGCAGCGCCGCGGTGACGGCCGGTGAGCCGTTCCCGGCACCCGCGCAGCCGGCGGCCTTTGCCGGGCCGACGCCGCTGGCCGCCCAGCCCGCGATGATGGCTGGAACCTCTCCGGCCAGCCCCGGTTCGGTCGAGACGGCGCCCGTCTATGCAACGGCAGCGATGGCCATGCCGGTCACCGGACAGACGGTCAAGACAGGCGCTATGCCCGGCGTCCAACAGGTCGCCTATGTCGTGCCTGAGAACCCGGCCCTGCTTGCCCCGGCCGGCCCACCGGTCGAGCACGCGACGGGCCCCCGCGGCGAGATCGAGCAGCTGATCGAGAAATATTCCGCGCTCTACCAGGTGCCGGTCGACCTGGTGCGCCATGTCGTCAACCGCGAGAGCACCTTCAACCCGAAGGCCTACAATCGCGGCCATTGGGGGCTGATGCAGATCAAGCACGCCACGGCGCGCGGCATGGGCTATCTCGGGCCGGCAGCCGGCCTGTTCGATGCCGAGACCAATCTGAAATACGCGGTGAAGTATCTGCGCGGCGCCTGGCTGGTGTCGGGCGGCAACGCCAAGCGCGCCGACCAGCTCTACCAGAGCGGCTATTATTACGACGCCAAGCGCAAGGGCCTGCTCGAAGCGACCGGCCTCGGCAGTGACCGTGCGCGCCGACGCATGCAGCCCGATGCCTGAGCGCGATGCCTGAACCGCGTCCGCCGGCACCAGACGACATCCGGCTGCGCAAGATCCTCGACGACACGCTGCTGCCGCCGCGCTGGCCCGAAGGCTTCGTCATGCGCGGCTTCGCGGCGACCGATGCGCTGCCGCTGCACGCCCTGCTGACGGAAGTCTTCGACGATGGCGCCGATGGGCCGTTCGACGAGTGGTGGCCACGAATTTCCGATGATGCGGAGTTCGACCCCGCTTTGTGTTTCCTCGTCATCGATGGCAAAGGGCGGCTGGCGGCTGCTGCACTTTGCTGGACAAGGGCGTTCGTGAAAGACCTCGCCGTCCATCCCGAGGCGCGAGGTCTGGGCATCGGCGAGGCGCTGATGCGGCACGCCTTCCTCGCCTTTCGCGACCGCGGCGCCACCCATGTCGACCTGAAGACCAACACGGTGGAGAATGCCGCCGCCGTCCGCCTCTATGAGCGGCTGGGCATGATCCCGGTCGCCTGGGAAGGTTAAGTCCCCGTTTACCAAGATTTCGGCGCTGTCTTGTCATCGCGACGCTTCGCGGTGGGAAGCACGGCGGCTTTGTGAACCGCTTCACAGCGTCCGGCAAAAAGTAACTGCTAATAGATTTTCGTCACGCAGTGCATCTGACCAAATATTTTGGATAGTCGAATTTCAAAATGGAGGGACGAGACTATGGCAGGACCAAACCTTCGACAGAGAATTGGGCACGGCTTTGTCAGCCGGCAAGTGTTCGCCGAAAAGGCGATTGAACAGGTCGCGATGGCCGCCAAGACGGCGGCCGCGCCCGCGGCCAAGAAGGCCAAGGCCGGCGCCGCGGCGGCCATCGTGCCCGGCGGCAAGCTGGGTGCGGGCTTCTTCGATTTCATGTTCAAGAATTTGCCCCCTTTCACCGCCAGCGATGCCGACCTTGATACGCTGGCAAAAGCCATGAAGGATCCGGCGCCGGTCGACCAGCCCAATCCCGATCCGCACGACAACAAGAACATCCCGTCCGGGTTCACCTATCTCGGCCAGTTCGTCGATCACGACATCACGCTCGACATGACGCCGCTCAGCCGCGCGCTGGCCGATCCGGGGATGGTGAAGAACTTCCGCTCGCCGAGCCTCGACCTCGACTGTGTCTACGGTGCAGGCCCCGGTCCGCATCGCTTCCTGTTCGCGCGCGAGCCGGCCCCTGGCGGCAATGGTGCGGTGGATTCGCCGAAGCTGCTGATCGGCACCGCCCAGGCTTCGCAAGAAAACAGCGACCGGGTGGCCCAGACGCCGCAAGTACCGGAATTGCCCAACGATCTGCCGCGCAACATGCAGGGCGTCGCGCTGATCGGCGATCATCGCAATGACGAGAACCTGCTTGTGGCGCAGATCCACCTGGCGTTCCTGAAATTCCACAATGCGGTGATCGACCATCTGAAGGCCAAGGGGGTGCCGGATGACACGCTGTTCGAAGACGCGGCGCGCACCGTCCGCTGGCACTATCAATGGCTGGTGCTGCACGACTGGGTCGAGCGGCTGACCGAGAAGGGCTTCGTGGCGAAGATCCTGCAGGAGGGCCGCAAGTTCTACCGCTTCAAGACCAAACCGTTTATGCCGTGGGAGTTCTCGGCCGCAGCCTATCGCATGGGGCATTCGATGGTGCGCGAGAAATACAGCCACAACCGCATCTTCAGGACACCCAATCCGCATATCGCGGAAGCCAGGCTCGCGACTCTTTTCCGCTTCAGCAACCTCTCCGGCGCTCTGTCCAGCAGCGTGCCTGGTCAAGGCACCTTGCCGAGCAACTGGGTGATCGACTGGCGGCGCTTCTTCGAACTGCCGCCGCCGGCCAACACCGCGCAGTTCGAGTTCAATTTCTCGCATCAGCTCGACCCATTGCTGACCGATGCCCTGCACAAGCTGCCCGGCGCCACCGGTCCGGAGGCGAGTCTCGCCTTCCGCAACCTGAAGCGCGGCGTGCGCCTTGGCCTACCTTCGGGCCAGGCTGTGGCCAAGGAAATGCGCAAGAAGATCACCTTCACGCCGATCACTCCGGAGGAGATCGCGTCCGGCCCCGACGGTGTGGTGGCGAAGTCGCTGGGTTTCCACACCAACACGCCGCTCTGGTACTACATCCTGAAGGAAGCGCAGGTGAAGGGCGGCGGCGAGCGGCTCGGACCGGTGGGCGCGCGCATCGTCGGCGAGGTCTTTGTCGGCCTCGTCCAGGGTGACGAGGAGTCCTTCCTGTCGAAGCCGGGCTGGAAGCCAGACCTGCCCGCGGCGAAGCCAGGCACGTTCTTCATGACCGACCTGTTGAAGTTCGTCGCCAAGGCGGCCGATCCGGCCAATCCCGACAAGGGGCTCAATCCGATCGGCGATTGATCAGCGTGTTCGTGCCCCGACTGAAACGTTCCGTTTCGGCCGGGGCACGAATTTTCGGCCCGGCGCACGAATTTTCGGCCCTGGCGTGGAATCCTCCGGCTTAGCAGCGGCTTTGTGAACTGCTTCACATAGGCCGCCGCGCCCAGATGCTACCCCTGCGTCATGCCACGTGGGGCGCCGATCGGGGGATCGAGGGCTTGCAAGGCATCGGAGGCGGCTGCGCCGGCATGTGTCAGCCACTCCACGGCGGGTCCCGGGGCGGGTTCGGGGCCCGCTTGTTGCGTGTACTTCACTGTCAGATGTCCGGCGCGTTGCCGATCTTCTTCTTGAGGTCGAGCGCCCAGGCGCGGCCTTCGTCGCCGCCCCACAGCAGCCAGGCGATGTAGCCGGCCGACGGGTTTTTGCCGTTGCCGTAATTCTTGCCACGCTTGTCGACCTCGTGGCGGGCGAAATAGCTGACCATGCGCCCTATGGTCGACGGCGAGAGCTTTTCCCGATTCTTCAGTTCGGTCGCACGGGCCACGCCGATCTCGGTGCCGCCACGGCCGAACTGCTTGCGCAGCTCGAGCCCCCTGGCGGCATTGTCGGCGACGATCTGCGGGCAGCGCAGGTCGATCTCTTCGTGCATTTTTCTCCCCAGGCCCGGAAGCCTTAGCCTGCGGACGGAATGCGGGGAAGCGAAACCGGTTCCAGAAGTACCACCCTTCGATACCATATTGCCGATTGCCGCTCGGTTCCTAAGTTCGAAGCGGACGCGTCGTCCTCCTCGCTGTTTCGGCCGTGCAAAAAATGTCGGAACCATGCCGCGCCGTGCGTCCTTGAGAGGCAAGGCGCGTCGCCGGCAACGGCCGCGTCGTCAGGAGATGGAGATGACGATGATCAGCTTTCCCAACGAATCCAGCGAATACCGCGCTGCCCGCGAAAAACTGCTGCAGAAGGAAATCGAGTTGCGCCGCGTCATGGAGGACGTTGCGGTCGCCCGGCGCGCGCTGCCCAAGGGCGGGCTGGTGCCGCAGGATTATGTGTTCGACGGGCTTGGGCCGGACGGCAAGCCGGCGCGGATAAAGCTGTCGGAGTTGTTTGCGCCCGGCAAGGACACGCTGATCCTCTACAGCATGATGTTCCCGCGTCATCCGCAGGAGACGCGCGAGGTGGCGACCAGCGGCGGCACGGCGAAGCTCGCCCGGGCCGACCAGCCATGCCCGTCCTGCACGGCGCTGCTCGACCAGTTCGACGGCGCCGTCGGCCATCTCGAGGCTGCCGGCTTCAACTTCGTCGTGGTGGCCAAGACCGCGCTCGACAACCTGCTGACGCTCGGCCGCGACCGTGGCTGGAAGAACATGCGGCTCATCTCCTCGGCCGGCAACAACTTCAAGCGCGACTATCAGGCCGAGGCCGAGGACGGCGCGCAACTGCCGGTGCTGTCGGTGTTCCACCGCGACGGCGATGGTGTCAGGCATTTCTGGTCGTCGGAGCTCGGCTTCGCGCCGGCCGAACCCGGCCAGGACCCGCGCGCCATCGGTACCTGTGAGATCCTGTGGAACCTGATGGATTTTACCCCGGCGGGCCGACCGAACTGGAATGAACAGCTGCAGTATGGCGAGGCGTGCTGTCACTAGGGAGTTAGGGCGAAGCGAAGGCGCTTCGACGGCAGTCGTCGTCTAAATTAGAATGCCGACACAGAGACTTACGGAGGAGTGCATGCCCAAGATCGACCTATCCGCCGTGCCCGCTCGCAAGGGCTCGCCCTATCCGCCGCCTTTCGATGAACCCTGCGCCAGCCGCATCAGGCGTCGCCTCGGCGATGCGGGCGGGCTCAGCGATTTCGGCGTCAATTTGATGACCTTGCCGCCCGGCGGCTGGTCCAGCCAGCGCCACTGGCACAGCCATGAGGACGAATTCGTCTATGTGCTGGAAGGCGAACTGACGCTGGTCGAGGACAGCGACGAGACAGTGCTGCGCGCCGGCGATTGCGCGACCTTCGCCAAGAACAGCGGCAATGGCCATCACCTGATCAACAGGTCCGCCGCGACGGCGCTCTATCTGGAAGTCGGCTCGCGCAATCCTCTGGACCTCACCACCTGCTCGGACATCGACATGATGAGTTCCAACGCCGACGGACGGTTCGTGCACAAGGACGGAATGCCCTATCCAGGGCAGCGCTGAGCGGTGCTCAAATCGTTCTGATCTGCTCGACCGCGGTCGCCAGCAGGTCTTCCATGGCGGTGCGGATCTGAGAATCCGACTGGGCGATGCCTGCCGCGTCGAAGTCGGCGCGTACCTTGCGGAATACGTCGTTGTCGCCGGCCTCTTCGAAGTCCGCGCGCACCACCTCTTTCGCATAGGCGTCGGCATCCTCACCGGATTTGCCGAGCTTTTCGGCGGCCCACAGGCCGAGCAGCTTGTTGCGGCGCGCCATGGCCTTGAACTTGGTTTCCTCGTCCATCGCGAACTTCTTTTCGAAGCCTTCCTGACGGTCTCTCATGCTGCTCATGGTTTGCCTCGTTCAGATGTGAGACCGACCTTAACCCGATGTCTGGGGGAAGAGCGGCCAGAAGAGGCGAGAGTGGCGCGCATGGATGTCATTAGCAAGGCAGGATCGTTCATGCCGGAGATCGAGCCGGTCCTGGGTGAGCGGCACCGCACCGATCTTGATTGGATTGCGATGCAATTCTCGCAATGCCAGAGGTTTTCGTCCCCGATGTGATTGACGTTGCCGCGCCGTGACCTACTCTCGAAGGCCTGCTGGATGAACCGAGGAGACGAGCGATGCAGTCACCTTTCAACCAGGTTCGGAGCGTCGCGCTGACTGCGGCAGTGATGATTGCCGCCGGCACCGCGGCCTATGCCCATCACGGCTGGTCGTGGACGCAGGACGGGTTCTTCGAACTCAGGGGCAAGATCACCGCCATCTATATCGGCAATCCGCACGCCACGCTGGATGTCGACGCGGAGGGCGAGGCCTGGCGCGTGGAGATGGCGCCGCCCGCCCGCACGATCGCCGCCGGCTTCACGGAGGAGGTCGCCAAGGTCGGCGACGAGGTCACCGCGATCGGCAACCGCTCGCTCGACGAGACCGAAAAGCGGATGAAGGCGGTCCGCATTATCGTCGGCGGCAAGACGTATGATGTCTATCCCGACCGCGTGCCGCCGGCGTAAATGGCCGAGTTCCTCGCCGGCATCGAGCAACTCGCCTTCGTGCGGGGGCTGAAGGCCTCCTTCGTCGCCTATCCGATCGTCAATGCGCTCCACATCATGGCGACCGGCGCGCTGCTGACCAGCGTCCTGCTCATGGACTTGCGGGTCTGCGGCGCCTTCCGCTCGCTGCCCTACGCGGCCTTCGTCGCGCTGCTGCGCCGCACCGCGTTGGGGGCGTTCGCCGGCGCTTTGGTCACCGGCTCGCTGCTGTTTTCGGTCAAGGCGAGCACCTATGCGGCAATGCCGATTTTCCTCGCCAAGATGGCGCTCATCCTGCTCGCCGGCGTCAATTTTTTCGCCTTCATGCGCCTTAGCCACGCAACAGGCAGTGACGTACCGGTCGGCGGAGCCGCCACCATCCTGGCCGTGCTCTCGATGGTGCTGTGGACTTCGGTGCTTTTCGTCGGACGGTTCATCGGGTTTCTCTGATCAAACCGGGCGAGGGGCACTGGTCTTCCCGAGGCGGCCAGATAAGCTCCCTGCAACAAAGGGAGGATTGCCATGAAGAAGGAAGTCATCGAGGTGCCTGTCATGTCGGACAAGGTGCGGTCGCTCGGCCTGCCGTGCTCGACGGCGGTGAAGGCCAACGGCTTCGTGTTCATCTCGGCGACGCCGCCGGTGGACATGGTGACCGGCGAGATGGTGCGCGGCGACATCGAAACGCAGACCGAGGCATCGCTGAAGGCGCTGAAACATTGCCTGGAAGCGGCGGGCACCTCGCTGGACAACGTGGTGATGGTGCGCATCTATGCCGTCAATTCCGGCTTCTACAACGCCATCAACCGGGTTTATGCGAAGTACTTTTCGACCAACCCGCCGGCGCGCAGCTTCGTGCCGGTGGCATCATGGCCGATGGAGTTCGATATCGAGATCGAGTGTGTGGCGGTGGCGTAAGAGGGCCTTCTTTCTTTTCCCAAGGCCGGCTGCGTTGACGGCACGCGCCAAGGACTGACAATGCTTGTGGAGCCGGAGCAATGACCATGAGCCCACTTAGCGTGGCGATCGTTGGCGGCGGCATTGGCGGCGCCGCCACTGCTTGCGCCCTGCTTCAGCGCGGCATGGACGTTCGTATCTACGAGCAGGCGGCAGCCCTGGCCGAGGTCGGCGCCGGCGTCGCGATCCAACCGAACGGTGTCCGGATGCTGCTGCGGCTCGGCCTCGGAGACGAGCTGATCCGCTCGGGGGCCAGATGGATCGACCCACAGTTTCGTCGCGCCGATGGTTCCTATGCCGCGGCGATGTGGCCCCCCGAACTCGCCGGCCAAATCGAGTTCTACGGCATGCACCGGGCCGATTTGCTGGCAATGTTCGTCGACCGGCTACCTGCCGACATTGTGAAGGTTGGCCACAGATGCGTCGGCTTCGAACAGGATGATGAGCAGGCTGTCATCACTTTCGCCAATGGTTTGCGCACCACGGCTGACGTCGTGATCGCGGCTGACGGGATCCATTCAACTCTTCAGCGGTTCGTAGTCGCCCCATCCGCCCCGCTCTATTCGGGATCGGTCGCTTATCGAGGGGTGATCCCGGCGGCGAGCGTCTCGTGGCCGCCGGGAGCAATGCGCAACTGGCTCGGTGCAGGCAGGCATTTTCTGGTCTTTCCAGTGCGCGCCGGCCTGCTCATCAATTACGTCGGCTTTGTCACAACTGATGAACCGATGAAAGAGTCATGGTCGGCACGGGGCGATCCCTACGCGCTCGCTCGCGAGTTCGCCGGCTGGGACCCAATGGTTGAGACGATTATTGCCCAAGTGAAAGCGACGTTTCGCTGGGGCCTGTTCGATCGCGAGCCGCTCGCAGCCTGGACTCGCGGGCGCCTGACCCTGCTGGGTGACGCCGCCCACCCTATGCTGCCGCACATCGGACAAGGAGCCAATCAGGCCATCGAAGACGCCGTTGCTTTGGCGACCGTGCTGAGCCACGCAGACCGCAAGTCAGTCCCTCCGGCACTGCTGATCTACGAGCAGCTACGGCGCGAGCGGACTGCCGGCGTCCAGCGCATGTCGCGCGTGAGTGGTGCCCGCTATGACGCATCCAGCGGCGACTTGCATACCCGCGACCGCAAACTTGACGCCCAGCGGCAGGAACGCGCCTGGGTCTGGAATTACGACGCTTATGCCGAAGCCGAGGCCGCCGCCGCTTCGCTCTGATCGCACCTCGCTTTGCGGGCACACGCGCCCTAAGCAAAATACTCCTGCAGCGGCCTGACCTCCAAGCTCCCCGCCCTCAGCGCCGCAATCGCCTCGGCCACGGCAGCCGCACCCGAGAGCGTCGTGTAATACGGCACCTTCTGCATCAGCGTGGCGCGACGGAGTGACTTCGAGTCCGACACCGCCTTCTGGCCGTCCGTGGTGTTGAAGACGATCTGAACTTGGCGGTTGCGGATGGCGTCTTCGATGTGCGGGCGGCCTTCGAGCACCTTGTTGATCTTTTCGGCGACGACGCCGTTCTCGGCGAGGAAGCGGGCGGTGCCTGACGTGGCCATAACTTTAAAACCCTGGCCGGCGAGACGTTTCACCGCCGGCAGGATGCCCTTCTTGTCCTCGTCGCGCACCGAGACGAACAGCGTGCCGGAGCGCGGCAGGTCGACGCCGGCGCCGAGCTGGCTCTTGGCGAAGGCCAAAGCGAAGTCGCGGTCGAGGCCCATGACCTCGCCGGTAGAGCGCATTTCCGGTCCGAGCAGGATGTCGACGCCGGGGAAGCGGGCGAAGGGGAACACCGCTTCCTTGACCGCGATGTGGCCGGGATTGCGCGGATCGGGCATCGGGCCGTAATGGGCGAAGGCGTCTTCCAGCGTCTCGCCGGCCATGATGCGGGCCGCGATCTTCGCAATGGGACGGCCGATGGTCTTGGCGACGAAGGGCACGGTGCGCGACGCGCGCGGGTTGACCTCCAGCACATAGACCGTGCCGTCCTTGATCGCGTACTGCACGTTCATCAACCCGCCGACATTGAGCGCGCGGGCCAGCGCCGCGGTCTGGCGCTCCAGCTCGTCCACCAGGTCCGAAGGCAGGCCGTGCACCGGCAGCGAGCAGGCACTGTCGCCGGAGTGGATGCCGGCCTCCTCGATGTGCTCCAATATGCCGGAGACGAAGGTCGACTTGCCGTCGCAGAGGCAGTCGACGTCGACCTCGATGGCGCCCGACAGATAGGTGTCGAACAGCAGCGGGTTCTTGCCCAGCAGCGTGTTGATCTGGCCGGTCTTGTCGTTGGGATATTTCTGCTTGATGTCCTCCGGCACCAGACCGGGCACGGTGTCGAGCAGGTAGGTCTGCAGCATGCCCTCGTCATGGATGATCTGCATGGCGCGGCCGCCGAGCACATAGGAAGGGCGCACCACCAGCGGGAAGCCGAGCTCGCCGGCGACGAGGCGGGCCTGCTCGACCGAATAGGCGATGCCGTTCTTCGGCTGGGTGAGGTTGAGCTTGTGCAGCAGCTTCTGGAAGCGGTCGCGGTCTTCGGCCAGATCGATCATGTCGGGCGAGGTGCCGAGGATCGGGATGCCGGCCTGCTCCAGCGCATCGGCGAGCTTCAGCGGCGTCTGGCCGCCGAACTGGACGATGACGCCGACCAGCTCGCCCGACGCCTGCTCGGCGCGCAGGATCTCCAGCACGTCTTCCGCCGTCAGTGGATCGAAATAGAGGCGGTCGGAGGTGTCATAGTCGGTCGACACGGTCTCCGGGTTGCAGTTGATCATGATCGCTTCGTAGCCGGCGTCGCGCAGCGCGAAGGCGGCATGGCAGCAGCAATAGTCGAACTCGATGCCCTGGCCGATGCGGTTCGGGCCGCCGCCGAGGATGACGACTTTCTTGCGTGACGACACCTTTGCCTCGTTGGCTAAAGCGCCGGCGAAGGGCACTTCGTAGGTCGAGTACATGTAGGCGGTCGGCGAAGCGAACTCGGCGGCGCAGGTGTCGATGCGCTTATAAACCGGATGAACGTCGAGCTTTTCGCGAATCTTCTGGATCACTTCGGCGTCGGTCTTGGTCAGCGACGCGAGGCGGGCGTCGGAGAAACCCATCGCCTTCAGCATGCGCAGATTGGCGGCGTCGGCGGGCAAGCCGTGCTCGCGGATGCGCTCTTCCATGGCGAGGATGCCGGCGATCTGCTCGAGGAACCACGGGTCGATCTTGCACATTGCGTGCACGTCTTCCAGCGAAGTGCCCATGCGGATGGCCTGCGCCACCATGCGCAGCCGGTCCGGCGTCGGCGTGCCGAGTGCGGCGCGGATGGCGTTGCGGTCGTCGACATGGCTGGCGGGCGCGGTCCCATGGCCGAGGCCGGGGATCTCGATCTCGTCCAGACCGGTCAGGCCGGTTTCGAGACCGCGCAAAGCCTTCTGCAGCGATTCCTGAAAAGTGCGGCCGATGGCCATGACTTCGCCGACCGACTTCATGGCGGTGGTCAGCACCGGCTCGGCGCCGGGGAATTTTTCGAAGGCGAAGCGCGGAATTTTTGTCACCACGTAGTCGATGCTCGGCTCGAACGAGGCGGGCGTGGCGCCACCGGTGATGTCGTTCTCCAGCTCGTCCAGCGTGTAGCCGACGGCGAGCTTCGCCGCGATCTTGGCGATCGGGAAACCGGTCGCCTTGGAGGCCAGGGCGGACGAGCGCGAGACGCGCGGGTTCATCTCGATCACCACCAGGCGGCCGTCGGCCGGGTTGACGGCGAACTGCACGTTGGAGCCGCCGGTCTCGACGCCGATCTCGCGCAGCACTGCGATCGAGGCGTTGCGCATCATCTGGTATTCTTTGTCGGTCAGCGTGAGCGCTGGGGCGACGGTGATCGAGTCTCCGGTGTGCACGCCCATCGGGTCGATGTTTTCGATCGAGCAGACGATGATGCAATTGTCCGCCTTGTCGCGGACGACCTCCATCTCATACTCCTTCCAGCCGAGCACGCTCTCCTCGATCAGCACTTCGGTGGTCGGCGAGGCGTCGAGGCCGGACTGGACGATCTCGTAGAATTCGGCGCGGTTGTAGGCGATGCCGCCGCCGGTGCCGCCCATGGTGAAGGACGGGCGGATGATGGCGGGCAGGCCGACATGGTCGAGCGCCTGGGCGGCGATCGCCATGGCGTGGCTGATGTAGCGCTGCTTGCGGTCGCCTTCGCCGAGGTTCCAGCGGGTTTCCAGCGCATCCAGCGCGGCGTCGAGGTTCTCGGGCTTCTCGGCCTTGAGTGCTGAGCGCTCGGCCTCATGCGTCTTGCGGTCGGCGTTCTTGACGTCGGTGGCGTTGGCCAGCATCGACTTCGGCGTTTCGAGGCCGATCTTGCTCATCGCCTCGCGAAACAGCGCCCGGTCCTCGGCCTTGTCGATGGCATGCGCGTCAGCGCCGATCATCTCGACATTGTAGCGTTCGAGCACGCCCATGCGGCGCAGCGACAAAGCGGTGTTGAGCGCGGTCTGTCCGCCCATCGTCGGCAGTAGCGCATCGGGTCGCTCCTTGGCGATGATCTTGGCCACCACTTCCGGCGTGATCGGCTCGATATAGGTGGCGTCGGCCAGTTCCGGATCGGTCATGATGGTGGCCGGGTTGGAATTGACCAGGATGACCCTGAAACCCTCTTCCTTCAGCGCTTTGCAGGCCTGGGTGCCGGAATAGTCGAACTCGCAGGCCTGGCCGATGACGATGGGGCCGGCCCCGATGATCAGGATCGACTTGATGTCGGTGCGTCTTGGCATGGTCGAGGCGTTCCGTTCGGCGAGCGGCTTGCACGAAAAACCGGGCGGGAAGACCCGGCCGGTTGTGCTTGCGATTCTGGTATCAGGCTAGGAGGGCCTTATAGGGAAGAGTTTTGCCGGATGTAACCCCGAAAATGCGGGTAGGCCAGTAGGGCAGTAGGGCAGTAGGGCAGTAGGGCAGTAGGGCAGTAGGGCAGTAGGGCAGTAGGGCAGTAGGGCAGTAGGGCAGTAGGGAGAGGTTCGAGCGCCCCTTCAAACATATTGCCCTACTGCCCTACTGCCTTATTCCCCTAACCACTAATCCCCCAGCGCCAGCTGATCCGTGATCTCGAAGCGTTCCGAAACGCCAACACGGATCATGTTGAGGCTGCCTTCGCGGGTGAAGCGGAACTCGTCTGACGAGTCCGAGCCGGTCGGCAGGCCGCCGTGAAAGCTGATGATGCGCGTGCCGCCATCCGGCCATGTCACGGTCACGGCGCTGTCGCCGCCCGTATGGGCGACGCTTATCTCGCAGCGGGTCATTGGCTGGCCGACATGGCGCGCGCAGGGGATTTCGGTGGTGCCGGGTGCCTCTCCGGTCGAGGCGGTTTCAACGGTCGCGAATGCCAGGCCATAGGCATCTTGCATGGCGGTCTTGCCGATTGCCTCGGCGGATTTCGGCGCGCCGTCGGTATCGGTCGTCTGGTCCGCGCCCAGGCGTGCTGTCAGGTCGGGCGGCGGCGTCGCGGCGTTTGGGCTTGATTGGTCGGACATATCGGCTTCCGTCAGCACCACCGCGCTGGCGGGGTTGAGGTAGCGCGCCGGAGCCCACCCGCGCACTTGCGGGTTTTCGACCTCTTCGACCTTGCACCACGGATTGCCGTTGACGTCGGCGCAGCCGAAGTTCTTGACGGGTGAGCCGACCGGCAGGCGCGCCTCGGTCTTGCCGATCGCCGACGGCGTGGCGCGGATGTTGAGGAGATCGTCGGGCGCGAGGCCGCTGACATAGGAGACGACAGGTGCCGGCTCCTCGGCCCTGACCGGCAGTGCCGCCAGCAGGAACGGAGCGGCAATCATGAGGTGCAGCGTCTTCGGGAGCGTAATCGTGCGCCTCATCACCTGGCCGTGGGCGTGCGTTAGAGCGCGGCTCGACTCAGACGTCGTCGCCGCTTGCCGGAGCGTTTTATAAGGGACGACGCGATGCCATGTCATCCCGAAAAGATGCTGCTGCCTACTCAGCGGGGGCATGAACGCGTACCGCGTTCAGCCCTGAGGCATGAGCGCATTCTGCGTTCAGCCTTGAGGCATGACCAGTAGGTTCAGCCTGACATAAACCCTGTCCTGAGCGCGTGCGCCCATTCCGGCCTGCCGGCCTGCTCGGCCTGCCGCGCCGCCGCCTCATGGTCGTAGTCGACGGCAAACGCCTCGAAACGGTCGGGACGGCCGGGCACATCCAGCTCGACAATGCCGTAGCGCGCATGCGGCGAGCCCTGCTCGGAGACATGCGCCGGCGGCGTCGAATCGTCATAGGCCGGGCAGCCGACGCTGCCAGGATTGAAGATCACCGGTCCGCCGGGAATGCAGATCAGCTCGCTGCGGTGGCTGTGGCCGCAGAGCACGATGCGGCAGGCGGGATCGAGCGGCTTCAGCCTTCGCCTGATGGCGGCGAGTGGCGCGCGCACCAGCTGGCCGTCGGTAATGGCATCGGCCAGGTATTTCTCGTCATGGTCGGGCCGCGCGTGGAAGGCGATCACGCCGGGCACGATCTCCAGCATGAAGGGCAAGGCAAGCAGCGCCTCGCGCTGCGTTGCCGTCAGCCGCTCCTGCGCATAGCGGTCGGAGGGCCACATGGTTTCGTCGGCCGGGTCGACGGCGACGCGGCGGTCGTGGTTGCCGCGCACCGTCGGCAGGTCGAGCGCCTGCAGTCGCTCAAAAGTCTCGCGCGGCCAGAGCGGGCCGGAGACGCAGTCGCCGAGATTGACGGTGAGATCAGCGCCGCCGCGGCGCCTGAGATCGTCGAGCACGGCATCCAATGCCAGGACGTTGCCATGGATGTCGGCGAGGACGGCGATGCGCATGGAAAGCTCCGGTGGTGAGTCAGTGTTTCCTCGGCCCCCGCAAAGCGGGGAGGAATAGCCCTAGGCCTGGATTTCGATCTCGTCGGCGCCGCCGACTGCCGGCAGCGCCTTGTCTTCGCCGGCGGCTGCAATGACGCTGTCGAGCAGGCCGGGGAAGCGGGCATCGAGATCGGCGCGGCGCAGCGTAATCATCCGGTTGGTGCCGACCACTTCGGCACGGGTGACGCCAGCCTCGCGCAACTTGGCCAGATGGTAGCTGAGATTGGTCTTGGAGCCGAGATCGAGGAACTGGCTGCAGTTCAGAGCGACGCCTTCCTTGCTGGCGAGATAGCGCACGATGGCGAGCCTGGTCGGATCGCCGAGCACAGCGAGCACGATTGGCAGGCTGATCTGGTCAGCGTTGGGGTGAGGCAGTGTCATGCGCAGGAATTAAGCATAATCGGGGCCGATTTCAACGCGTCTCCTCCGTCAGTGGCACCACACAGCGTCTCATGGCGGGTGCAAAGAGTTTATTCAATCCACCGCTTGTCCTGACACAGGGCTGTCAGCAGGCTTCAGCTATTTTTCCGTGGCTTCATTGACACGATGCCCTTTTATGTCCAATTGTTCAATAACTTTTGAACTAAGGACATCCCGTCATGGACAAGCGCCTCTTCTGGCTCGCGCTCGGATCGTTCACGATCTCGACCGAAGGCTTCGTCATCTCCAGCCTTCTGCCCGACATCGCAACCGATGCCGGAATCTCCATTCCGCTCGCCGGCACGCTGATCACCGCTTTCGCGCTCGCCTATGCGGTCGGCACGCCGATCCTGGCGACGCTGACCGGCGAATGGGACCGGCGGCGTGTCATCCTGTGGACGCTGGTGTTTTTCGTGCTCGGCAATCTGGTGGCGGCGCTGAGCTCGTCCTTCGAGTTGCTGCTGATCGCCCGCATCATCATGGCGCTGTCGTCGGGCCTGTTCGCCGCGACCGCGCAAGGCACGGCGGTGGCGCTGGTCGATGATCATCACCGGGCGCGCGCCATTGCCGTCGTCGTCGGCGGCACCACGGTGGCCGTTGCCCTCGGCGCGCCGCTGGGCGCGCTTGTCGCGACCGTTGCCGGCTGGCGCGGCACCTTCTTTGCCATCGCCGGTCTCGGCGCGCTCGCCGGCGCGATCCTGTGGCACCGGCTGCCGCGCGGCATCGTTGGCACCAGGCTGCCGCTGAAGCGCAGGCTGGCGGCCGCGCTGCGTCCCGGCGTGATGCCGATCCTGCTGACGACGATGTTGGCACTGATCGGCGCCTTCACTGTCTTTTCCTATGTTGCGCCTCTGGCCATCGAAGGTGGCGGCCTGAGCTCGCTGGCGCTGCCAGGCATGCTGCTCGCCTTCGGTGTCGGCGCCGTCATCGGCAACATCGCCGGCGGGCAGGCTGCGGACCGTTTCGGCGCGACGCGCACCGTCGGCTGGTCGCTGGCGCTGAGCGCGGCCATGCTGGTCATGCTGTCGGTCATCCCGACCTTCCTGCCGCACCATATTTCCGGGCCGGCGCTGATGGCGATGATGGTGCCGTGGGGCATCGTCGGCTGGGCCTTCCCTCCGGCGCAGGCCAGCCGCATCATCAAGCTCGCGCCTGATGCCGCTCCGATCGTGCTGTCGCTCAATGCCTCGGCGCTCTATCTCGGCGTGGCGCTGGGCGCTGTGGTCGGCGGTGCCGTGCTGCGCTATGGCGCGCCGGCCGATCTCGGCCTGATCGCCGCGGCGTTCCCGTTGATCGGACTCGGCGTCCTGTTGGCCGGGAGGATGCTGACGCGGCCGGTCGCGGTTCCGGCGGAGTAGTCTTCCAGAAAGTCCGCCGGCCGCTTATCTGGCCGGCGGCATATCGAAATCCAGCGCGGCGATTGCATCAAGCGCCGCGCGCAGCTTCGCCGCCTCGTCCTTGCCGACTATCGCTTCGAAACGCTGCTGGGCGATGCGCCACAGTTTCATCGCTTCGTCGAGCTTGGCCCGGCCCTGCGGCGTCAGCCGCACGCGCTTGACGCGGCGGTCGTCCTTGTCGGCGAAGGTCTCGACATAGCCGTCGCGGATCAGCGGCTTCAGCGTGTGGCCGAGCGCCGACAGGTCCATGATCAGCGCCTCGGCTATGGCGCCCATCGCCGGCTCGCTGCCGATATGGATCTGGTAGAGCAGGCCGTATTGCGTGCCCTTCAGGCCCGAAGGCGCCAACACATCGTCGTAAAACCGACCGAGCTTGCGCCCGGCGCGCCGCAGCGTGGCGTTGTTGCAAAGGGTGAGGCCGGGCAGGGCGGCTTTGGTCATGACAACTCCTTGCCGGCGAATGGATCCGCCGACCTGCCGCAGAAATAGTTTTTGCCGCCGCCGTTGACAAGATAGTGGCATATACCTACTTGGCGAAAGTGGCATATGCCACTAATTGAAATCTGACACGGACGAGCGCCGTGGGGCTCGTCGCGCTCGGTAGCAAAAGGAACACGACAATGAGCACGAAGGACAACAAGGGCACGGCCGTCATCACCGGCGCTTCATCGGGCATCGGCGCGGTCTATGCGGATCGGCTGGCCGCACAGGGCTACGACCTGGTGTTGGTGGCGCGGCGCGCCGACCGGCTGCAGGAACTGGCGGACAGACTGAGCTATGCCTATGGTCGCAAGGCCAGGGTGATCGGCGCCGATCTCTCCAACGATGGCGATGTTCGCCGGGTCGAGCAGGCGATCGCCACCGATGAGAGCGTGACGCTGCTCGTCAACAATGCCGGCCTCGGCGGCCAGCAGGTCGTGGCAGACGCCGATGCCGACGCGACCGAGCGCATGATCAAGGTCAATGTCGTGGCGCTGACCAGGCTCACACGAGCGGTGCTGCCGGGGCTGCTCGCACGCAATCGCGGCGCCATCGTCAACATTGCCTCCGTGGCCGCCTATGGCACGGCAATCGGCGGCATCTACAGCGGCACCAAGGCTTATGTCGTCAACTTCACCGAGGCGCTGCAGCGCGAGGTCGCCGACACCGAGGTGAAGGTGCAGGTCGTGCTGCCCGGACCGATCCGCACCGACTTCTGGGAATTGGCCGGCGCCGATCTCAACTCTCTCAACCAGGACTGGGTGATGACCGTTGACGATCTGGTCGATGCCGCGCTTGCCGGCTTTGCCCAGGGCGAGACGGTCACCGCGCCGGGGCTCGCCGATCCGGCCAAGCTCGATGCATTCATCGACGCCAGGGACAGTTTTTATGTCAGCCTGATCGCCGGCAAGCCGGCGGCGCGCTACGCGGCTTGAGGCCTCATGGCGGCCGGTCTCAGGCCGGCCGCCACATCGGCACGATCGAGGCGGCGAGCACCAGACCAAGCAGGATGTTGAGCGCCCGCCACTGCCGCTCCGTCTTGAGCAGCCGCGCAAGCAGCGTGCCGGCCACGCACCACAGCGACAGCGACAACGCGGCCGCCAGGCCGAAGACGGCGCCGAGCAGGAGTGCGAGCTGCAGCGGTCCATCGGCGAGCGCCGCAAAGGATGCGGCCGCACCAAGCCCCATGGCCCAGCCTTTCGGGTTCATCCATTGCACGCTCGCACCGCCGAAGAAGCTGTTGGGCTTTGCCATCGACACATCGAGATTGGGCGGGCCGCTGCGGCCGATCTTGAAGGCAAGCCAGACAAGATAGGCCGATCCGGCGATCTTCATAGCCAGTTGCAGCGACGGCACGGCAGCGAGCAGGCCGGCAAGCCCGGCGGCACCGGCGGCCGCCACCGAAGCGAGGCCAGCGGCGCTGCCGGCCATCAGCGGAATGGAACGGCGAAAGCCGAACTGCGCGCCGGATGCCGTCGACAAGGTCGTGGCGATCCCGGGAGTCGAGGTGGAGACCAATGCGAACAGGATGAGGGGAAAGATGGCCTCAAGCATACTGTTTCCCTTTGTGGAAACCAGCATTTCTAGGGATTGTCATGCATCAGTAAATGCAATGTTTGTCATGGATGACATTAGCATTTATAATGCAAGCATGATCCGCAATCTCGACACCGCCCTGATCCGCACCTTCGTCACCGTCGCCGACAAGGCCAGCATGACGGCGGCGGCGAATGCGCTGCATCTGACGCAAGGCGCCGTCAGCCAGCAGGTCAAGCGGCTGGAAGAAGTTCTCGGCTGCAGCCTGTTCGAACGCGACCGGCGCGGATTGCGACTGACGCGCACCGGCGAACGGTTGTTCGGCAAAGGCAAGCGCCTGCTGTCGCTCAATGACGAGATCTGGACGGAGATGGTGGGCAATGCGGTAGCCGGACAGGTGCGGCTCGGCGTGCCTTACGACCTTGTCGGCACACTTTTGGCGCCGGTGCTGAAGGCCTATGCCGGGGCGTATCCGCAGATCGAGATATCGCTGTCCTGCGCCTCCTCGCCCGAGCTTGCGGCGGCTTTGGTAGCCGGGACGATCGACCTCGCCGTTATCGAGGAACGGGTCGGCTCGTCCGCCGGCGAATGCCTTCTCATCGACCGATTGGTCTGGGTCGGTGCCAGAGGCGGTGTCGCCCGCCAAAAGCGTCCCTTGCCGGTGTCGATGGTGGCCGACACCTGCGCCTTCCGCCAGGCGGTGATTTCAGCGCTCGACGAACATGGGCTGGAATGGCGCACCGTGTTCGAAAACGGCAATATCGACGCGACGACGGCAACGGTGCGCTCGGACCTCGCCGTTACCACTTGGCTGGCCTCGACGGTGCCGGCGGACCTCGAGATTTTGTCTGCCGATGCCGACCTGCCGGCCTTGCCGAATTTCGCGATCAACTTGCATCTGCCCAGGCACGGCATCGCGCCTGCCGCGCGGGAGTTTGCCGCCCACATCCGCGACGGGTTGGCGCGGCGGCAACAGGCGGCGTGACCAAGCAGAACCCAGGTTCTGCAAGTCCGATCCGCTACTTCCAGTTCTTGCGTCTCTCGAGTTCGGCCTCCGAAGGCTTGTCCTGAGCGAACGAGCCGGTGCGGATTTCGCCTGATCGTTCATAGCTTGCCATGATGACGCCGGTGCTCGACGCCTGCGACTTGGTGAGCTTGAAGGCGGCGGGTATCGTGCCGCTGCTGAACAGCCGCTTGCCTTTGCCCAGCACCAGCGGGAAGATCAGCAGGCTGATCTCATCGATCAAATCGTTGGTGAGCAGGGTCTGGATCAACTCGCTCGATCCCTGGATGAGCAGATCCGGACCGTCCTCCTGCTTGAGTTGGCGCAGCGTCGCCACGACGTCGTCGCCGAGCGACTGGGTGTTCTGCCAGGTGAGCGTCTCCGGCCGGTGCGTCGCCACATATTTGGTGACGGCATTGAAGCTGTCGGCGATCGGGCCGGTACTATAGGGCCAATGCGCGGCGAAGATGTCGTAGGTCTTGCGGCCGAGCAGCAGCGCAAAGGGCTTGGCGAATGTTTCGTCCATGGCGGCGCCCATCAAATCGTCCCAGTAGTGGAACGTCCAGCCGCCGAATTCGAAGCCGCCGATCGGGTCCTCTTCCGGCCCGCCGGGTGCCTGCATGACGCCGTCCAGGCTGACGAAGGTGGCGGCGATGATCTTTCTCATTGGACTTCTCCCTTCTTTCGTATCCGTGCCGTCAGGGTCGGATTTCAGCCTAAGGACGAGCGGCAAGGCTCCTTTCCGACACGGCACAAATTTTCTAACGTTTGCTGCCAGTGCCAGCGCGAATGTTCCGCGACGAGAACCAGACATCACCGATGATGGCGGTGGCCGTGCGGTCCGGCTTCTTGTCGGCCGTCAACCAGATCGAGCGGCTGCTCGCGGCCTTTTCTCGGTCGGGGATCTTCGCCGCCGGGCCAGTAAGCGAGGCGCCGACGCAAGGGATGAACCATGAGCCCATGAACGGATCGCAGGCCAAACCCTGCGCGGTGCGGGTCACTACCATCGCCAGGCCGACGCGCTCGGCTGGACGCCATGGGAAGATCAAGCGGCCGCCGGGCTTGAGCGCCTTCAGCCAGGGAGAAGGCGGCGCCACGACACCGGCATTGACATAGATTATGTCGGAAGGCGGCAGTTCGCTTTCGACGGCGTTGCCATGGACAACCGAAACATTTCCATAGGGTTCGAGGTTTTTCTTCGCCCGGGCGGCGAGGCCGGCATTCAGCTCGATGGCGGTGACGGTGCCTGGCGCCACCAGCTTCGCCAAGATGGTGGTGTAATAGCCGGTGCCAGCACCGATATGGGTGACGGCCTCGCCAGGCTTTGGCGCGATCCTGCCGATCCACATGGCGTGCAGGAACGGTTCGCCATTGTTGATGCCCTTGTCGGCGTCGAGCACCACCAGCACGTTCTGGTAGATGTGAACCGGATCGGCACTCGGCGTTTCGACCTTGCCGTCACCGGCGATGATGGTCCATGGCCCGGGACCGAGAAAGGCCTCGCGCGGCACTGCGGCGATCACCTCTTCGAGACGCGGATCGGCCGATGCGGCATGGGCCGCCATCAGCCGTGCGTAGAACCTCCTGGCGTCCTCGATCCTGTTCATGGCGCTGCAGAAGATAGCGCAGGCCGCAGGTTTGTCGCGATCGCTGGAAGAAACTCAGCCGAAGCCGACGACGGTGTCGTAGAGCAGCTTGAAGTTGAGCACCAGGATGATGGCGGCGACCACCCAGGCAAGGGCGGCGACGCTGCGGGGGATGGCGAGATTGCCCATCTTCTTCTTGTCGGACACGAACTGCACCAGCGGCACCACCGCGAAGGGCAACTGCATCGACAGGATCACCTGGCTGAGAACCAGAAGTTGGCCGGTTCCCTTTTCGCCATAGAGCGCGGTGACGATCACCACCGGAATGATGGCGATGCCGCGCGTCAACAGGCGACGCGCCCATTGCGGGATGCGCAGGCGTAGGAACCCTTCCATGACGATCTGGCCGGCAAGCGTTGCGGTGACCGTCGAGTTGAGGCCGGAAGCCAGCAGCGCCACGGCGAACAGGATCGAGGCGATGCCGAGGCCGAGCAGCGGCGACAGCAATTCGAAGGCCTGGCCGATCTCGGCGACGTCCTGGTGGCCGGTGTTGTGGAAGGCCACCGCGGCCACGATCAGGATGGAGGCGTTGACGAACAGCGCCAGGATGAGCGCGATGGTCGAGTCCGTGGTCGCCCATTTGATGGCGTCGCGCTTGCCGGCCTCGGTACGCTCATAGGCGCGGGTCTGCACGATCGAGGAGTGCAGATAGAGGTTATGCGGCATCACGGTGGCGCCGATGATGCCGATGGCGATGTAGAGCATCTCCGGGTTGGTGACGATTGCGGACGACGGCACGAACATCGAATGCAGGATCGAGCCGACCGGCGGCGCGGCGGCAAAGATCTGGATGGCGAAGCAGCCGAAGATGATGATCAATAGCGCAATGATGAAGGCTTCGAGGAAACGGAAGCCCTTGTTCATCAAGAGAAGCAGCAGGAAGGCGTCGAGCGCGGTGATGATGGCGCCGCCGATCAGCGGAATGCCGAACAGAAGCTGCAGGGCGATCGCCGTGCCGATGACTTCGGCGAGGTCGCAGGCGATGATGGCCAGTTCACAGGCGATCCACAGCAGGAAATTGACAGGTCGGGGATAGTAGGCGCGGCAGGCTTGGGCAAGGTCGCGGCCGGTGGCGATGCCGAGCCTGGCGGCAAGCGCCTGCAGCAGTATCGCCATCAGGTTCGACAGCATGATGATGAAGAGCAGCGTGTAGCCGAACTGAGCGCCGCCGGCGAGGTCGGTCGCCCAATTGCCGGGGTCCATGTAACCGACCGAAACCATGTAGCCCGGTCCCATGAAGGCGAACAGCCGGCGCAGCCAGAAGCCGGACTGCGGCACGGCGATCGAGGCGTTGACCTCGCGCAGGCTCGGCTGGTCGTCTTCGTCCGGCCTGGCAAATCGCCACGCGGATCGGGGTTCTATGGTGGCTTCGGCGTCTGACATGGAGGGGGTCCGCTTGAATGGATGGCTGTGCTTCCTACCTATGCCGAGGCTCAACATTATGCAATATGCTATGTTTCATTGATCATGCTTTTGTGATGTGCCGATCAATGCCCCCGGACGGATAACCGCAAACGCCGGTTGCGCCCGCCATGGAATGCAAATAAACGGCCGGAACAGTTAAGCCCGTGCTATGAATGCCAAAGGCAGATTCATTTGTCGAAAGCCAAGGAGGAGCGCGTATTGGCGCTGAGGAACAGACCGGTTCGACGCGAAAAGCCGCTTCCCGATGCCGACGTTCATTCGCAAGGGTTTCGGCAGACGCGTGAAGCACGCCGCAGCGCGCTCGTCGAAGATTATGTCGAACTGATCGCCGACCTGATCGAGGACGGCAACGAGGCACGGCAGGTCGACATCGCGGCCAGGCTCGGCGTCGCTCAACCGACCGTGGCCAAAATGCTCACCAGGCTCTGCACCGAGGGACTGGTTTCCAGAAAACCCTATCGTGGCGTGTTCCTGACCGAGACCGGCCGCAAGGTTGCCGAGGAGAGCCGGATCCGCCACCAGACCGTGGAAGCCTTTCTGCGCTCGCTCGGCGTCAGCGCCGAAACCGCGCGCATCGATGCCGAGGGCATCGAGCACCATGTCAGCGCCGAGACACTCGAGGCGTTTCGTAAGGCGATGACGGCGGCGCGCTGATTGCGGTTTGCCAAAAGCGTTTCCCCTGATTGAGCTTCTCGCGGGCGGCTAGTCCACGTACTGATCCTGCGTGTCCTGGACCCAGCTGCGCGGGTGGCCGTCGACGCGGAACTGGAAGATGAAATAGGGCGGGATGCAGGTGCCCTTGCCGGGCTTTGCTTCCGCCAGATCGTCATAGCCGGCGGTGCAGATATAGTCCTCGCGACAGGGATGCGCCTTGTCGCAGGCGCGCAGGCCGGCGGTCTTGGTGAATTCCCTGGTGCAGAATTTGTGATCCTTGCCGGAGCCGATGCAGTCGTTGAAGCCGGTCTTGGCAAGCCGGCCGCACGTTGCTTCCTCGGGTAGCTTGTCACAGCTCGCCTTGCGCAGCATGCCGCCTGGAAAACCGCCCGTCTTCTGTTCGGGATTGTCGTAGCGCTGGCGCGCCGCGCCATAGCCGGCGACCTTCACCAGCGGCTTCTTGTCCCTGGCCGGGTCGATGGCGCAGGCCTTCGCGGTGGCCGGCGACAGGCGGCAATACTGGTCGCTGCCCCATTTCGACATTTTTATCTCGCCGAACTCGACCGGGTCGCCGACCGCGGTCCCTGCTTCGCTGACGCAAGTGCCGAAGCCAGGATGGATGGCGCTCTCATGGACACCGGCACAACGCAGGCCTTCGCCGCAGCTCCAGTCCTTGAAGCTGGCATCGGTGCCGCGATAGCAGATCGAGCCCCAGCCATTGTAGAGGTCGGTGCCCTTCAGCGCTTCGGCGTATTTCTGATCCGGACGGGCGGCGAAGCCTCGACTGAAATCGGGATGCCTGCCGGCGGCGAACTGTTCGACGATAGCGCGCCTTCGCGGCAGATCGGCGAAGAAGACGGCCGAGCCCGGTACGAAGACAGCGTTGCGGCGCGGTTCGCTGGCCGGATCGGCGCCGGTATAGTGGAAGCCGGCAATGCCGTGCGTCTGATGGCAGCCGGTACAGGTCATCTCGTTGAGACGCAGATTGAAGCCGGCCACCGATTTCACGGTGCGCAGCGTATTGCCCCTGGCGACATAGTCCTTCAGCGCCTTGTCGACAGCATCGTCATCAAGCAATCCGTAGGCGATGTTGTTCTGGGAGCGGCTCATGCTGCCCGGCGCCACCGAGACGGCGCTGGTCGTCAGGAATTTCTCGTCGATGACCAGCCGGCCGCGATCGAGGTCGTAGATGTTGCGGTCGGTGAGCAGCCATTTCGAGAAAGCCTGCCTGTCGGCGAGCACCAGCCTGCGGTCGATCTGGTTCTCCATCCGCGATTCCTGGAAGGTGGAAGTCGCCGGATCCCATTTGAAGATCTTGAGCAGATACTCGGCGTGGCCGCCGAAGTCGCGGCGGGTCGAGGCCGACAGGCGCAGCACCTGCATGTTGAGTTCAAGCCGCATGATCTGCGAGGAATTGAGGATCGCGCCGGAGAGCGGACCTTCGTCGGAGCGCAGCCAGGCCGCCAACTGGTCGGGCGGAAGGTCCTTCTGTCCGGCAGCCAGCCAGCGCTTTGCCACATCCGAGCAGGAGACCCTGGTCGAGCGCGGCCGGTCCTTCGAAGCGCGATCCGCGGCAGCCGTGGGCTTGGCGTTGAAGACCAGGCTCATGGTCAGCGGCAGGCGGGACGAGATGCGTTGCCCAGGCTTTTCCTCGACCGAATAGTGGAAGCGGTAGATCAGCCTGATCTCGCCGCATTCGGTGTGGCCGAGATAGCCGCGATCCATGCGGTTGACTACGCCGGCGAGGTCGAGCGTCGAGCCGTTGTCGTCGATGTATTTCGGGTTGAATTTCTGGCTGGTGTCCTTCGACTTTGCCAGTGCCGCGACATAGGGGTCGGGGCTGCTGCCGGGCTCGTCGGCGATCTGCTGTTTGACGGCATTCCTGACCGGGGTCAGCGCGCGCACCGAAAACAGGCCGCGATTGTCGACGTCACGCGTCAGCCCAAGCGCCGGCCCGAGCAGGCGGCTGATCGAAAGGCCGCCGCGCTCGAGAGCCTGCAGCGTCTCGGGGTCGGTGACGGCGACGCTGGAATCGAGGATGACGGCACGGGCTGCCCCGATGCCTGGACCCATCAATGCCGCCAGCAACAGCAGGAACCGGCCAATTGTCCGCAAGCGCCCCTCGCAACCCCTTGTTGACACGCATGCTACAGACCTTGCGCCGTCTCGGCCAGAGCGGTGAAGCCGCCAGGCCGGCACGCCATCCGGCGCGAAAAATGCTGTGACTTGCTGCAACCATTGGGATAATTGTTGTTGGGTGTGGCCGGCATCGGGATGCCGTCCTGATCGTTTGGAAATTCGCATCGCAGGGAGTTGCCATGCTCTGGAGAGGCCGTCGTCAGAGTGACAATGTCGAGGACCAGCGTAGCGACAGCGGTGGCGGCGGTGGATTGGGCGGCGGCGGCAGCCCCGGGCAGTTCCGCATCCCGATCGGCGGACGCACCGGCGGTGGTTCGAGCATCTTTATCGTAATCCTGGTAGTGCTGGCCGGGTGGTATTTCGGCTTCGATCCGTCGCAGATACTGGGAGGCGGCGACAGCGGCGCGCCGGGTGGCGGCGGCCAGATCACCGACAACAGCGGCTCGCAGGATGGTGGCACCGGCGCCCCGGCTTCGGACGAGATGAAGCAGTTCGTATCGACCGTGCTTGCCGAAACCGAGGACACCTGGAAAGGCATTTTCCAGGCCAACGGCCTGACCTATGAGGATCCGAAACTGGTGCTGTTCAGCAGCCAGATCCGCTCGGCCTGCGGCTTTGCATCGTCGGCCGCCGGGCCGTTCTATTGTCCCGGCGACCACAAGGTCTATCTCGACATGACGTTCTTCCAGCAGCTCGACCAGCAGTTCGGCGCTTCCGGGGAGTTTGCCCGGGCCTATGTGATCGCGCATGAGGTCGGCCACCACGTGCAGAACCTCACCGGCATCCTGCCCAAGTTCAACAAGATGCAGCAAGGCATGAGCGAGGCCGACGCCAACCACATGTCAATGCAGGTCGAGCTCCAGGCCGACTGCTTCGCCGGCGTGTGGGCGCATTTCACCGCGCAAAAGGGCATTCTCGAACAGGGCGACATGGAATCGGCGTTGAACGCCGCCAGGCAGATCGGCGACGACACGCTGCAGAAGAAGATGCAGGGCTATGTCGTGCCGGAAAGCTTCAACCACGGCACCTCGCAGCAGCGGCAGACCTGGCTGGCGCGCGGCTACAAGAGCGGCAAGCTTTCGGATTGTGATACCTTCAACAATCCGATCTGAAGCGCCCGGTTTTCTCGCTGATCTGACCGCGGCATTGCCGTCAGGGGATGTCAGGATGGAAGCATCCTCCTCGTTCCCTTATTGTTCCCGGCCGGGCGCTCGCCTATAAAGTGCGTCCGCCTTTGCCCCGGGGCGGCCCGAGGAGATGCCATCATGATCGACCCCAAAACCGCCAAGCGGGGCCTTGCGCTCGTTTTCACCACGCTGCTGCTCGACATCATCGGCTTCGGCATCATCATGCCGGTACTCCCAGCCTATCTGCAGGAGCTGACCGGCGTCGGCGTCAGCGAGGCCGCGATCGAGGGTGGCTGGCTGCTCTTCGCCTATGCAGCGATGCAGTTCGTTTTCGCGCCCGTCATGGGAGGCTTGAGCGACCGGTTCGGGCGGCGGCCGATCCTGCTCGCCTCAGTTCTCACCTTCTCCATCGACAATTTGATCTGCGCCGTCGCCTGGTCGTACCCGATGCTGTTCATCGGGCGCGTGCTGGCCGGTGTTTCCGGCGCGAGCTATTCGACAACGTCCGCCTTCATCGCCGACATCTCGAACGATGAGAACCGGGCGAAGAATTTCGGCCTGCTCGGCATCGCCTTCGGCGTCGGCTTCGTCATCGGACCGGTTCTGGGCGGGCTGCTCGGCACGTTCGGGCCGCGCGTGCCGTTCTATTTCGCCGCCGGGCTGGCTTTCGTGAACTTTATGATTGCGCTGTTTTTCTTGCCGGAGACGCTCGATGACAAGCACCGCCGCCGCTTCGAGTGGAAACGCGCGAACCCGGTCGGCACGCTCATCCAGATGCGCAACTACCAGGGCATCGGCTGGATCGGACTTGTCTTTTTCCTGATGACGCTCGGCCACATGATGTATCCGGCGGTCTGGTCGTTCGTCTCCAATTACCGCTATGGCTGGAGCGAGCAGCAGATCGGCTTTTCGCTCGGTGCCTTCGGCCTGTGCGGGGCGATCATCATGGCGACGGTCCTGCCGCGCGTGATCCCGAGGCTTGGCGAGTGGCGGACGGCGGTCATCGGCCTTGCGTTCACCGCGCTCAGCGCCTTCGGCTACGCCTTCGCATGGCAAGGCTGGATGATCTATGCGGTTATCGTCGCCGGCTGCCTCGAAGCGTTGGCCGATCCGCCGCTCAGGAGCCTCGCCGCCGCCAAGGTGCCGCCGTCGGCGCAGGGCGAACTCCAGGGCGCGATGACGTCGATCTTCTCGATCACCTCGATCATCACGCCGCTGCTTTATACGGGGATCTTTTCCTGGTTCACAGGGCCGAACGCACCGGTGACCTTCGGTGGCGCGCCTTATCTGCTCGGTGCGATTTTCCTCACGCTGGCACTCATCGTGTTCGTCACCAAAGTGGCCAGGCCGACGCCGAAGGAAGTCGAGCGCATGCATGCGCAGGAGACGGCGACCGACGCGGTTTGAGATTCGCGAAGCGCGCAGAGAAGCCGAAGGCGGCGCGTCCGGCTTTAAGCGCGCTCGGCCAGCAATTCTTCGCCGCGCTTTTCGCGGATCAGATTGACGAAGCGGCGGAACAGGTAGTGCGAATCCTGCGGGCCCGGCGAGGCCTCGGGATGGTGCTGGACCGAGAACACGGGACGGCCGGTCAGCGCGATGCCGCAATTCGAACCGTCGAACAGCGAGACGTGGGTTTCCTCGACGCCTTCCGGCAGCGAGTCGGCATCGACGGCAAAGCCGTGGTTCATCGAGACGATCTCGACCTTGCCCGTCGTATGGTCCTTGACCGGATGGTTAGCGCCGTGGTGGCCCTGATGCATCTTCGCCGTCTTGCCGCCGAGCGCCAGCGCCAGCATCTGGTGACCGAGGCAGATGCCGAACACCGGGATGTCGGTCTTCAGCAGGTCCTGGATCACCGGCACGGCATAGTCGCCGGTGGCCTCCGGATCGCCGGGGCCGTTGGAGAGGAAGATGCCGTCGGGCTGCATGGCGAGGATCTCCTCGGCGCCGGTCTTTGCCGGTACCACGGTGACCTTGGCGCCGAGACCCGCGAGCAGGCGCAATATGTTGCGCT
This sequence comes from Mesorhizobium monacense, assembly GCF_056781675.1. Lineage (NCBI taxonomy): Bacteria > Pseudomonadati > Pseudomonadota > Alphaproteobacteria > Hyphomicrobiales > Phyllobacteriaceae > Mesorhizobium > Mesorhizobium monacense. Next base: position 867,061 of record NZ_CM165567.1, read on the forward strand.
TGACGCCGTAGTCGATGGCGACGACATGCAGGGACGGCTCGACCTGTTCGCCAAAGCCTTCGTTCCAGACCCAGGACGTCTCGCGCCAGACCGAGGATTGGCCTGACGTGACCTCCTTGGCGAGGTCGAGCCCGATCAGGCCCGACCAGGCGGCGGCGCGGCGCTTCAAATCGTCGAGGTCGAAGACGCCATCGGGCGCGTGCGCGATGACGGCGTTGGGCATGCCCTTTTCGCGGATCAGCGCGGTGAGTGCGCGCGTGTCGATGCCCGACAGGGCGACGATGCCGCGCTTCTTCAACCACTGGTCGAGATGACCGGCGGCACGGTAGTTGGACGGGTTGGTGACATCGGCCTTGAACACGGCGCCGACGGCGCCGGCGCGGGCGACCGGGTTGAGGTCTTCGATGTCCTCGTCATTGGTGCCGATATTGCCGATATGCGGAAAGGTGAAGGTGACGATCTGGCCGGCATAGGATGGGTCGGTGAGGATTTCCTGGTAGCCGGTCAGCGCCGTGTTGAAGCAGACCTCGGCGACGGCGGAACCTGTGGCGCCCAGGCCGCGGCCCTCGATGACGGTGCCGTCGGCCAGCACCAAAAGGGCGGTCGGCTTCTCGGTGGCCCAGGGGGCGGTCATCGTCGCCATCGCGGCACTCCTAAAGGCTGCTTGCGGATTGTCCTGCGCAGCAAACAGCGCGGCAGCGATTTCTCGAGCCTCCGCGCATCAATTCATTGTCTTATGCAAGGCCGAGTACATAGGGGAAGGCGCCAGAACGGTCAATGATACAGCCAGTGACCGGCATAGATTTATTTCGTCGAACAATATCAGTGACTTGCCGGAATCCCTGGGATTTGCCTTGCGCATTCGCCGGGGCTATTGTCCGCGCCGATCGAAGGAGAAAGCATCATGCGCGCAAAAATCGCCGAATCCCTGAAGAGCGCGATGAAGGCGCAGGACAAGCAGCGGCTGCCGACGCTACGGCTGATCCAGGCCGCCATCCACGACCGCGACATCGCCAATCGCGGCGCCGGCAAGGAGCCGGCGAGCGACGAGGAGATCCTGCAGATCCTTGCCAAGATGGTGAAGCAGCGCGAGGAATCGGCCAAGGCCTTCGAAGACGGCAAGCGGCCCGAGCTTGCCGCGCAGGAGCGCGGCGAGATGGAGATCATCCGCGGCTTCCTGCCGATGCAGTTGGACGATGCCGCGGTGACGGCCGCGGCGCGCGAAGCGATCGCGGCGACCGGCGCTGCCAGCCAGAAGGACATGGGCAAGGTGATCGCCGCGCTCAAGCAGAAATATGCCGGCCAAATGGATTTCGGCAAGGCAAGCGGTATCGTCAAGAGCCTGCTGCAGTAGGGATTTTGGCAGCCAGCTTTCAGGCTGCGGCGTTTTCCATGTGGCGGCCGCATTTTCGATCCGCGAGGATTCGGCTATCATCTGATTCTGGCGTGCCCACGCCTCCTCCCTCCATCGGGAAAGCATTGTTCATGCGGGGCCTTTTGATCACCGAACGGACTTTTATCCCGCAAGAGAACGTCCCCCTTCACGAAGCGCTCGACCGTGTCGCGGCACAAGAAGGCTCGCCGGCTGGGGCCTGCTTTTGGCCAAGGCATCCGCGACAACGCCTGCCGGCAAATTGCTCGCGCGGCTGATGCCCGGCGATCTGGTTCTGGTTGGTGCGCGGCCGGGCCACGGCAAAACCCTGATGAGCCTTTGAGCTTGCGGTGGAAGCCATGAAGTCCGGCAATCGGGGTGTTTTCTTCACGCTGGAATACACGCATGCAGACCTCATGGATCGATTTCGCGCCATCGGGGTGGAGCCGGCGAATTTCGATGCCTTGTTTGAATTCGACAACTCCGACGCCATCAGCGCCGACTACATCATCCGCAGGCTCGGATCGGCGCCGCGCGGAACGCTGGTGGTCATCGATTACCTGCAACTGCTCGATCAGAGGCGGGAGAACCCGGAGTTGATGGTCCAGGTTCGCAGGCTGCGGTTGTTTGCACGCGAGAGAGGACTGATCCTGGTCTTCATCTCGCAGATCGACCGGTCGTACGATCCGTCGAAGAAGCCGTTTCCCGATATCGGCGATGTCCGGCTGCCGAACCCATTGGATTTGGCGCTGTTCGACAAGACATGTTTCCTGAACAAGGGTGAAATCCGGTTCGAGACGGCAATATCTTCCCGGCAATGAGCGCTGACATGGCCCTGCAGGTTCAAGGGTCTCGAGCAAAACAGATCATGATCGAAATCGTCAAACCCGCGCTTAAACATCTGCCGTCCTACAAGGCTGCGCTGGAGCGCGGCTGGTCGCCGGACAATGTGCGGCTTGAGGAGGCCACGCGCGAGCAGCTTGCTGCTATCGCGGAGGATCCGGTCGCTTTCCTCGCCGACCTCGATGACCCCGAGGGTAAGGGACCGCCGATTACTTTGCCCGACGGCAGGACAGTACCGCGGCTGCCCGGATTCCGGCGCTGGATCTGGGACGGCGATGTCGCCGGCTCGATCGGCTTTCGCTGGCAGCCCGGAACAGCGGCGCTGCCGCCGCATGTGCTTGGCCATATCGGCTACGCCGTAGTGCCGTGGAAGCGCGGGCGCGGCTATGCGACAGAGGCGGTGCGGCTGATGCTGAACGAGGCGAGGGCGGTCGGCCTGCCTTATGTGGAAATCACCGCCAAGCCGCACAATCCGGCCTCGCACAAGGTGATCCTGGCCAACGGCGGCAAGCTCGTCGGCCGCTTCTTCGAGGATGCCGCCTATGGCGGAGCGGAGAGCCTGCGGTTCCGGATTGACTTGTAGGCTGCGCTATTCTGCTGCTGCCGGCAGCGGCGGCGTGGCGCGGCTACGTCCTTCCCAGACATAGGAGGCCAGCGCCACCACCACTGCTACCAGCATGGCCATGGCGCCAACCACCGGCAAGGCTCGATAGCCGTAACCGGCGTTGAGCATGGCGGCGCCGAGTGACGCGGCAAGCGCAATGCCGACATTGAAGCCGGAGGGAATGAGCGAGGAGGCGAGGTTCGATGCATCCGCCGTCCAGGCCAGGATGCGGGTCTGGATCGGCGTGCCGATGGAGAAGTTGAGGCCGCCCCAGATGACGATCGCAACGATCATCGGCAGGGGATAGGGGCTGACGGCATAGATCACCGCAAGCGTGACCGCCTGCAGGCAGAGCAAGGTGATGAGCGACGGCATCAGCTTCCAGTCGGAGAGTTTGCCGCCGACGAAAACGCCGATCGTGGCGCCGACGCCGTTGAGCAGAAGCACCCAGGGCACCAGGCCCTTGTCGAGGCCGGTAACTTCAAGCAGCGTCGGCGTGATGTAGGTGAACAGGGTGAACTGGCCGATCATCAGCATCAGCATCAGGATCAGCGAGGTCCAGACCTGCTGGCGGGCCAGCACGCGCACCTCGCGGGCAAAGCCTGCCTGTTGGTTCGATGCACCTGCCGTGCGCGGCAAAAGCGCCAGCATGGCCAAGGTCGCCACCACGCCCAGCGCGCACATCACCCAGAAGGTGGCGCGCCAGCCCCACAGAGTGCCGATCGCGGTGCCGGCCGGCACGCCGATGACGTTGGAGACGGTGAGGCCGGACAGGATGACCGCCACGGCCATGCCGCGCTTGTCCTCGGGGACGAGGCCGACCGCGACCACCATGGCGACACCGAAATAGGCGCCGTGCGCCACGGCGACCGCAATGCGCAAAAGCAGCATGGAGGCAAAGTCGGGCGCCAGCGCGCATGCGGCCTGGCCGATCGTGAACGCTACCGAAAGGCCAAGCAACAGGGCCTTGCGGGAAAAGCTCTTGGTGGCGAGCGTCAGCAGTGGGCCGCCGAACGCGATGCCGCAGGCGTAGCCCGAGACGAGGTAGCCCGACGTGGGGATGGACACGCCGAGGCCATCCGCCACCTGCGGCAGCACGCCGGCAATGACGAATTCCGTGGTGCCGAAGGCGAAGGCGGCAATGAACAGGGCGAATAAAGGAAGCATGGCGCAGCAAGCGATCCCAGGATGAGTTGGCCTCAAACCACGGATAGACGCCGCCGGCAATGCAGAAATTGTCGACGCCGCTTTAGCTTTTCTTGACTGGGTTCAATCCGGTTCCGGCCGCGTGCCAATCAGGCTCGGCGACGGTCTTCCTTCCATAAGGAATTTTCAGCCACGCCCGCTCGTGAAGGTAATAGAGCAGCGACTTGGTGACGACCTCGGTGGCGCCGATGGCCGCGGCAAGCTTGATGCTGCCGGTGACGACGAGCGAGATGATCATCGTATCGATGGTGCCGGTGGCGCGCCACGAAAGCGCCTTGGCGAAGCTGCGCGAATGGGTATCCAAACCTATCCTCCCGATGGACCTGGTCCGATGCTTAGAGCGGTTGACCGTTTCAAGGAAACGCAGAACCGCTCGATCTGTTTGTTTTGACGCAATTCCGGACGGAAAACCGTTTCACACTTTTCCTGAAATTGCTCTAGCCGACGGATGGCTGGAGGCGCAAAGACTAATCTTCCCGCTTTGGCGCCGATGGCGGAACCTTGTTCCCAAGTTGATATCGGTGCAGCAATTTTTTCGGCTATCCGGCCTTCAGCCGGGAACCGCCGAGCAGGCCGCGTTCCTCCAGCACCGGGTAGGCCATGGACGCCAGCAGCGAGTTGATCTGCTTGAGGTCGCGGATTGTGTCGAGGTGGATGGAACTGGTCTCGACGCTCTTGGCGGTGCCGTCGCGCAGCCGCAAGAAATGGCTGGCGCTGGTTTCCTTCTCGCGGTCACGCAGGCGGTCCTTTTCCAGCACAAGCTGGCGCGCCGTCTCGGCATCGCGCGACACCAGCACGTTGAAGGCAAGCCTGGCATTGGCGAGCACCGAGGCGTGGAAGGCACAAAGCTCGCGCCAGCCTTCGGGCGTGAACTCCAGGCCGCGCTCGAGCTTCTTCCTGACATGCACCAGCATGTTGCGCACGATGATGTCGCCGACCTGCTCCAGCTTGACGCAGGCGCCGATCAATTCCTGGCAGCGCAGCGCTTCGTCCTCGGAGAGCGGGTTCTTGGTCACCTTGGCCAGATAGAGCTTTATCGCCGCATGCTTCTTGTCGACGCGATCGTCGAGTGCCGCCAGCGCCTTGATCTTGTCGGCGTCGGCGCTCTCATAGAGCTCGATGATGCGCTTCAGCATGATCTCGACCGTCTCGCAGACCCGCACCACCTCGCGAGTGGCATTGGCCAGCGCTTGGCTCGGTGTGTCGAGAGCGCTTTCGTTGAGCGCCGACAGTTCGATGACGTCGAGCGCGGCCGGCTCGGACTTGGCGCCGAGGGCCACGATCTTCTCCGAAGCGAGGTAGACGAGCCCGGCGAGCGGCAGGCCGGCGAGCAGGATCAGCACGTTGAACAGGATATGGGCATTGACGATCTGGTCGGGCACGCCGGCGCCGAGGAAGGCGACCGGTGGCTTGAAGGTCAGGAACAGGATCAGCATGACCAGCGAGCCCATGCCGCGCATCAGGAGATTGCCGATAGGCACGACACGAACGCCGGGCTCGGCATTGCGGGTGAGCAACGGCGCTATGATCGAGGAGCCGAGATTGACGCCGAGCACCAGCACGATGCCAAGCTCGGGCGGGATGAAGCCACGGCCGGCCAGCGTGACCATCAAAAGCACGGCGGCAATCGAGGAATGGAACAGCCAGGTGATCAGCGCCGCCAGAAGGTAGGCGGTGACCGGGTCGCCAGAGAAGTAGTTGACGATGACCGGCATCAGCGTGCTCTGGCGCAGCGGTTCCGATGCCTGGCCGATCATTTCCAGCGACAGGATCAGGAGGCCGATGCCGATCAGGATGCGGCCGAACTGGCGCCAGTCGCGCCGCTCGGTGGCCATGAACATGACGGTACCGGCGACAAGGCAGACCGGCACCAGCAGCGACAGGTCGAAGGTGAGAAGCTTGACCACCAGCGCCGAGCCGATCTCGGCGCCGCGCACTGCCAATTGGCCGGACATGCCGGAGACGATGCCCGCCCCGGCGAACGAGCCGACGAGCAAGGTGACCGCGGTGGAACTCTGCAGCGCGATCGACAGGCCGCAGCCGGCAAGGACCGCCATCAGCGGATTGCGCATGGTGGCGCGCAGCCGGTGGCGCAGCACGTCGCCATAGGCACGCTCGACACCCGTTTTCACCAGGCGAGTGGCGAACAGCATCAGCGCCACTGCGCCGGCAAGATGCAAAAGGACGACCGAACCGCTCATGACTGGCCCCGCGATCCAACCAGTGCCGGCGGCGTGGTCACCGTGGCGTCGAATAAGCAGGAGAGGGCGCGAATCATGGACATCGTGGAGGCCTAGATTATTCCAATTTATTTTAGCCGGGTAATAAATTCCGACCGATTCTGACGCCGGTTGCCGCGCGACAGGGCGTGTCGGAAATGGATGACCGCAATTTGGTTGCATGGCGGGCCGGCGCCTGGACAAGCGTGCCGCCCGGCGCTCGCATCCGTTTCCAGCCAAGTCTAAGCGTGGCGTTGAAATTAGATCATGTAAATATTGGAAATCATTACAGAAACGTAATCTTGGCGTTCAGTTTCGGTTCATCCTTGGCACCCTATTGCTTGGGCATCGACAACCAAGGAGTAGCTGTCATGAAACGTCTCGTTCTTTCCGCTGTCGCCGCTTCGATGCTGGCTGCCACGTCCTTCTCGGGCCAGGCCGCGCCGCTCAACGCGCCCGTCGCGCCGCAGTCGAATTACAGCCAGGTCGACTGGCAGAAGCCCGACAGGCATGTCGTGAAGAAGAAAGTCGTGGTGAGGAAGAAGGTCGTTGTGGTGAAGCGGAACCATTGGCGCAACGGCCAGAGATATTCGAACTGGAAGCGCCACCAGGCGATCCGCGACTACGGCCGCTATGGCCTGCGTCGTCCTGGCCCCGGCCAGGAGTGGATCCGCGTCGGCAACGACTATGTGCTGGTCAGTATCCTGTCGGGCATCGTCTTCGGCGCCATCGCCGCGCACTGATCTATCTCGAATTGTACCGCAAGAAGGCGGCCGGCAGGGCCGCCTTCCTTTTTTGCCCTGTGAAAACCGGGTACGGTCGGCATTAGGAGTCGTCGTGTTCCGCCTGCGTGATTATATGGAGAACAAACGAGCCGTTCCCTGATGCGCTTTCCGCCCGCCTTCCTCGACGAGATCCGCGACCGCGTGCCGATTTCATCGGTCATCGGTCAGCGCGTCGCGTGGGACAGGAAGAAGACCAACGCGCCGCGCGGTGACTATTGGGCGTGCTGCCCGTTCCATGGCGAGAAGAGCCCGTCCTTCCACTGCGAGGACAAGAAGGGCCGCTACCATTGTTTCGGTTGCTCGGTGTCGGGCGACCATTTCAAGTTCCTGACCGAGCTCGACGGGATGAGTTTTCCCGAAGCCGTCGAGAAGATCGCCGACATGGCCGGCGTGCCGATGCCGGTGCGCGACGAACAGGAGGAACGGCGCGAAAAGGAACGTGCCAGCCTGACAGACGTCATGGAGATGGCGACCACCTTCTTCCAGGAGCGACTGCAGGGACCGGAAGGCGCAAAGGCGCGCGCCTATCTGCGCGAGCGTGGGCTGACATCGGCGACGCAGCAGTCGTTTCGCCTCGGCTATGCGCCGGACAGCCGCAACGCATTGAAGGAGCATCTTGCTGCCAGGGGCGTTCCAAAAGCCGATATCGAGGCCTGCGGGCTGGTACGCCATGGCGACGACATCCCGGTCTCTTACGACTGGTTCCGCGACCGCATCATGTTTCCGATCCCGGACTCCAGGGGCAAGATCATCGCCTTTGGTGGCCGGGCGCTGGCGCCGGATGCGCTGGCCAAATACATGAACTCGCCCGACACGGAGCTCTTCCACAAGGGCAATGTGCTCTACAATTTCGCCCGTGCCCGAAAGGCGCTGGCCAAGGGCGGCACGGTCGTCGCCGTCGAAGGCTATATGGACGTGATCGCGCTGGCGCAGGCCGGCTTCGAAAATGTCGTGGCGCCTCTCGGCACCGCGCTCACCGAAAACCAGCTCGAGCTTTTGTGGCGCATGGCCGGCGAGCCAATCTTATGCTTCGACGGCGACCAGGCCGGGCTGAAGGCAGCGTGGCGCGTCGCCGATCTGGCGCTGCCGGCGGTCCAGCCGGGACGCTCGGCGCGTTTCGCGCTGCTGCCCGAAGGCAAGGATCCCGACGATCTGGTCAAGGGCGAAGGTGCGGACGCCTTCCGCGTCGTGCTCTCCGAAGCGCGGCCGCTCGCCGACCTGTTGTGGATGCGCGAGACGTCGGGCGGCGTCTTCGACACGCCGGAGCGACGGGCGGAACTGGAAAAGACGCTGCGCGAACTGACCAGCCGTATCCGCGACGAGAGCCTGCGCTACCACTATCAGCAAGAGATGCGCGAGCGGGTCCTGAGCTTCTTCGGCGCCCAGCGCGGCGCCCGGCAAGGTCATCAGGGCGGGCGGCCCGGCGAGCGCGGCAAAGGTGCGGGGGCTGGAGGGCAGTTCGCGCGCGGCGGCAATGCCGGCGGACGCACCGCGATCACCGAAAGCCTCGGACGTTCGGCGCTGGTCAAGCGCGGCGCCGAAGGCATGTCGGTGCGCGAGGCGACGATCATCGTGGCGCTGATCAACCACCCGGCGCTGATCGACGAGAACTTTGCCCACGTCGAATTCCTCGATCTCGCCAACGCCGACCTGAAGCGGCTGCACGCCGCGATCCTCGATGCGATGGCGCATGACATGGCCAACGACCGCGGCGCGGTGATCGCGACCGTCGAAAGGGCCGGCTGCGGCGATATCTGGGAACGCGCTGTGGCGCTGATCAAGCGCGCACGGCAATGGCCGGCGCTGGAAATGGCCGCCCTTGAGGATGCCCGCGACGCCTTCAACCAGGCGCTGCACTTGCAGCGCAGCGCGCGCACCTTACATAGAGAGCTGAAACAGGCGCAGGCAGCGCTCGATCAGGATCCCTCGGACGAAAACTTCCGGCATCTGGTCGAGATTCAGGCGCAATTCAACGATGTGCAAGCAACGGAAGCGCTGATCGAAGGGTTTGGCGTGTCCTCGGGCAGGGCTGGTCGCGTATAGGTGGAATCCTGCGCCAAGAATGAAGTGGGAATGTGCCGCGCGTCGAATCGACGCCCCTAAGTCGGGTAATTGATTCGCTTTTTTCATGCGAATCATGCGAGAGGCGCTTGACCTTCAGGCAGAATGGCGGAATCAGGACGATTCGAAACGTTAACCCGTGCCCGGCGTCGACGGGAAATGAGCGATGTGAGGGTACTGGTCACTGGACAGGCGGCAGGCCTGCCACAGATACCAGGGTTAATCTGGACTTAACGAGAGATGCGGTTACTGGCCCGGTGACGTGCGTTTGAAGCGAGCGCATCCGATTTGACCGGCCCGGCAGCTTACGCGGCTTCGACACAGAGCCGCTTGGAGACGATAGAGAATGGCGACAAAGGAAAAGGAAGAGGTCGAGACCGAACGTGAAGGCGCCACCGATGGCCCTCTGCTCGACCTTTCCGATGATGCTGTCAAGAAGATGATCAAGGCCGCCAAGAAGCGCGGCTATGTGACCATGGACGAGTTGAATTCGGTGCTGCCTTCGGAGGAAGTGACCTCCGAGCAGATCGAGGACACGATGGCCATGCTTTCCGACATGGGCATCAACGTGGTCGAGGACGACGAGCAGGGCGAGGAGTCCGAAGCCGCCGACACCAGCGCCGATGCCGAGGAAGACGCCAACGAACTGGCCGAGCAGACCGGCACTGCGGTTGCCGCCACGACCACCAAGAAAGAGCCGACCGATCGCACCGACGATCCGGTCCGCATGTATCTGCGCGAGATGGGCTCGGTCGAGCTTCTGTCGCGCGAGGGCGAAATCGCCATCGCCAAGCGCATCGAGGCCGGCCGCGAGACGATGATCGCGGGCCTGTGCGAAAGCCCGCTGACCTTCCAGGCCATCATCATCTGGCGCGACGAGCTCAACGAATCGAAGATCCTGCTGCGCGAGATCATCGATCTGGAAGCCACCTATGCCGGGCCGGAGGCCAAGCAGGCGCCGGTGGTCGAGCGCATCGAGGAAGCCCCCAAGACCGAGGACAAGCCGCGCCGCGCCAGCCGCGAAGACGAGGACGACATCACCAATGTCGGCGGCGACACCCGCGGCCTGACGGACGACGACGAGGAAGACGAGGACGAGGCGAGCCTGTCGCTGGCGGCGATGGAAGCCGAACTGCGTCCGCAGGTGATGGAGACGCTCGACGTCATCGCCGACACCTACAAGAAGCTCAGGAAGCTGCAGGATCAGCAGGTCGAGAACCGGCTCGCCGCCGCCGGCACGCTGTCGCCCAGCCAGGACCGCCGGCTGAAGGAGCTGAAGGACCAACTGATCAAGGCGGTGAAGTCGCTGTCGCTCAACACGGCGCGCATCGAGGCGCTGGTCGAGCAGCTCTACGACATCAACAAGCGCCTGGTGCAGAACGAAGGCAAGCTTTTGCGGCTCGCCGAAAGCTATGGCGTGCGCCGCGAGGAGTTCCTCAAGGAATACCAGGGCTCAGAGCTCGACCCGAACTGGACACGCTCGATCGCCAATCTGACGTCGCGCGGCTGGAAGGAATTCACCAAGAACGAGAAGGACGCGATCCGCGACCTGCGCGCCGAAATCCAGCATCTGGCCACCGAAACGGCGATCTCGATCCTGGAATTCCGCAAGATCGTCAACCAGGTGCAGAAGGGCGAACGCGAAGCGGCGATCGCCAAGAAGGAAATGGTCGAGGCCAATCTGCGCCTCGTCATCTCCATCGCCAAGAAGTACACCAATCGCGGCCTGCAGTTCCTCGACCTGATCCAGGAAGGCAATATCGGCCTGATGAAGGCGGTCGACAAATTCGAGTACCGTCGCGGCTACAAGTTCTCGACCTACGCGACATGGTGGATCCGGCAGGCAATCACCCGCTCGATCGCCGACCAGGCGCGCACCATCCGCATCCCGGTGCACATGATCGAGACGATCAACAAGATCGTGCGCACCTCGCGCCAGATGCTGCACGAGATCGGCCGCGAGCCGACACCGGAGGAATTGGCGGAAAAGCTCGCCATGCCGCTCGAAAAAGTGCGCAAGGTGCTGAAGATCGCCAAGGAGCCGATCTCGCTCGAAACGCCGGTCGGCGACGAGGAGGATTCGCATCTCGGCGATTTCATCGAGGACAAGATGGCGATCCTGCCGATCGACGCGGCGATCCAGGCCAATCTGCGCGAGACCACCACGCGCGTGCTGGCCTCGCTGACGCCGCGCGAGGAGCGTGTTCTGCGCATGCGTTTCGGCATCGGCATGAACACCGATCACACGCTGGAAGAAGTCGGCCAGCAGTTCTCGGTCACCCGCGAGCGCATCCGCCAGATCGAAGCCAAGGCGCTGCGCAAGCTCAAGCACCCGAGCCGCTCGCGCAAGCTCAGGAGCTTCCTGGATAGCTGAGGCAATCCTTTTTCAGGATTTTGGTGTGGGCGCGACTTACGGAACCGTCAGCATTAAGGGGCCAACGCAAGAAGCGTTGGCCGGCTGGCTAAGATCGAAGACCATCGGCGCCTTCGTCACGGCCGAGCAAAACGGTTGGACCACTTTCTCGGATCGTCACACAGACCAGCTCGACCCGCGCTGGATTGAGCCTTTGCTCCAGAGCCTGACTCTCGATCTGACTTGCGTCGGCATCGCGATCACCGTCTACGACGAGGAACAGTTTCAGCTCTGGGCGGCAAAGCACGGTGTTCTTCAATCGCGCTACAATTCCTGTCCTGGCATGGAGATGAGCGACCCTGGCGACGAGGATATGCGTCCTCGGCTCGAAGACGCTCCCGCCTTGCTGGCCACGATCGGCAAGCCGGCGGCGCCTGACGATTTGCTTCGGATCCTTGGAATGGATGGATCGAAAGAGTACATAGATCCGCTCGACCTCCATGAGGAACTCGGCATCTATCTAGGACTTCCGGAAAATTCTGTTGGCCTTAGCCACAGATACATTCTGAAGGATAAGATCGATCTTTCAGAGCAGGGTTTGATCAGGACGGTCGAAAGCTAACGATTTGAAGGGCGCTGATGGCGCCCTTTTTGTTGCCGGCGCGACGGCTCTTGTCGTCCATCTCTGTCGGGAGGATACTTCCCAGGTCGGATGCATGTTCTGGGCGATAACCCGGATGCCCGCCCCGGCGGAGGCCACGACCTACCGCCGTGCTCCGTGGCCCGGAGGGAGGTGTGCCATGACGACTTACATCGTGCTTATCAACTGGACCGAGCAGGGCGCCAAGAACGTGCGCGACTCTCCGAAGCGGCTCGATGCCGCCAAGAAGCTCTTGGGGGACATGGGCGGATCGTTCAAATCGTTCTACCTGACCATGGGCGAATGCGACATGGTGGCGGTGGTCGAAGCCCCCGATGACGCCGTGCTCGCCCGTTTTGCGCTGATGCTGGCGACCGGCGGCAACGTCAAGACGCGGACGCTGAAGGCCTTCCCGGAATTCGCCTATCGCGAAATCATCTCCTCGCTCGGATAGGCGCCCGCCAGAGGCAAGATATTGCTCGACAACCGACGATCGGGCGCCGCCTGACGGCGCCCGATGTCTGCCGACGCCGACGAGAAGTGCTCCTCCCACCGACGAAGAGCTTTTTTCATCCACATCCCGAAGGCGTCCGGTTAGGATCGAGCCATGTCCGAACCGCATTCACATTCGCATCTGTGGCCTGGGGTACCGCTCGCACTCGGCTCCGCCGCCTTGTTCGGCGCGACGCCTCCGCTTTCCAAGCTGCTGCTCGATGCCGTCGAGCCGTTCATGCTGGCCGGCCTGCTCTACCTTGGCGCCGGCATTGGCCTTGGCTTGTACACCTTGCTTCGGGGTGCCGGGGCTGGAGGCGGCGAAGCGCAGCTGAGCTACAAGGACATTCCATGGCTGGCGCTGGCAATCGGCATGGGGGGCATCGTCGCGCCCGTCCTGCTGATGTTCGGCCTGACCCTCAACACGGCGTCGAGTTCGGCGCTGCTGCTCAACCTGGAAGGGCTGGCGACGATGGCAATCGCGTGGCTGGTCTACCGCGAGAATGTCGACCGGCGCCTGCTCCTCGGAGCGTTCGCCATTCTTGGCGGCGCGGTGCTGCTGTCATGGGAAGGCAAGGGTGTCGCCTTCAACCTTGGCGCGCTGCTCGTCGCCGGGGCCTGCCTCGCCTGGGGAATAGACAACAATTTCACGCGCAAGATCTCGGCAACCGACCCGGTTGTCATTGCCATGCTCAAGGGATTGGTGGCGGGCGTCGTCAATGTCGGGCTGGCCGTCATCGCCGGCGCCTCGTTTCCAGCGGCACCCATCATCGTGGCCACGGCCGCCGTCGGCTTCTTCGGCATCGGCGTCAGCCTGGTGATGTTCATCCTGGCCCTGCGCCATCTCGGCACGGCGCGGACTGGAGCCTACTATTCGATCGCTCCCTTTATCGGCGCGCTGCTGGCAATCCTTTTCCTCGGTGATCCGCTGACGCTCAAACTGGCGATTGCCGGGTTCTTGATGGGGCTCGGCCTCTGGCTCCATCTTTCGGAGCGGCACGATCACGAACACGACCACGAGGCGCTGGAACACGAGCACAGCCATGTGCATGACGAACATCACCAGCACCATTACGACGGACCGGTGAGCGAGCTGCATTCACACTGGCACCGGCATGCGCCGATGCGCCACAAGCATCCTCACTATCCCGACCTGCATCACCGGCACGGCCACGGCTAGATGCTGACTGTCTGGTACAACACGCGCTGCCCGGTCTGTGATGCCGGCATTGCCAGGCAGAAACGGCGGCTGATCGAGGCGGTCAAATCAGGCCGGATCGAGTTCCGCGACATCAATCTCGAGCCGGCGGCGCTCGCCGGCCACGGCGCCTCGCTGGAAGACATCCGCCGCCGTCTGCATGCAACCGACGCCGACGGCAGATTGCTGGTCGGTGCCGATGTCGCGATTGCGGTCTGGAGGGCGACGCCGGGCGAGGGCTGGCTGGCGGCGCTGTTCGGCAATCCGGTTCTCCTGCCGCTGACGCGCTTTGCCTATGATCGTTTCGCCGATCTTCTCTATGCCTGGAATCGGCGCAAGGGCCGCTGGTAGCCGCGCTTTGCTCGCAAGCTCAGTCAGGCATTCTTGGCGCATATCCGTCCACTTCAATCACTGGCGCCGTGGTCAGATATATCGTAAGATATATCTTGACTCAATCAGTGCTGACGCTTGATTAGATATATCGTAAGACATAACTCAAGGAGCAATCCATGCACAGACATCATCATTTCGGCGAGCACCCGTTGCGGGCTTTCATGCATATGGCCGGCAAGTTCGGTGGCCGTGGCGGCGGTTTTGGACCGTTCGGTCAGGGCATGAGGGGCGGCGGCCGCGGCGGCCCGGGCGACATGTTCCGCGCCGGGCGCATGCTGGCCGACGGCGACCTCAAGCTGATCACGCTGTCGCTGCTGGCCGAGGCGCCACGCCATGGCTACGAAATCATCAAGGCGCTGGAAGAGCGCACCAGCGGCGTCTACAGCCCGAGCCCGGGCGTGGTCTATCCGACGCTGACCTTCTTGGAAGAGGCCGGCTATGCCACCTCCTCGGCGGAAGGCAACAAGAAGGTGTTTTCGATCACCGAGGCCGGCCAGGCGCATCTCGAGGAAAACCGCGAGATGATCGACCATGTGCTCGACCATCTCGAGCGCTTCGGCCGCAAGATGGCAAAGGCGCGTGACTGGTTCGGCTGGAACGACGACGGCGAGGAGGGTGGCCGGCGTGGCCGCCACGAAAAGCGTGATGCGTTCCGCGCCGTACGCCACCGACTGCGCGCCGCTCTCAGCGACATCGTCGATGCGCCTGAAGACACGCAGGCCCAGGCGATGAGCATCCTGCAAGACGCCGCCGAAGCTCTCGAGGCGCTGTCGCGCCGCTGAAGGCGTTAGCTTCTCCATCGCCGCAAGCGAAAAAAGCCCGGAAGATCCGGGCTTTTTTCGTTGCTGGGCATGCCGGCCGTTATTCCTTGCCGACATATTCGCTGATCAGCTTTTCATTGCGCGCCTTTTCGATCTTGGCGGTCATTTCGGCCGAAAGGCGCTCGTCGGTGCGGTACTTGACCAGGTTCACCAGGCTGCCGGTGAGCAGCAGGATGCCCATGCCCCAGTAGCCCTTGGTCGACAGGTCGACCGGGGCCAGCCACAGCGACAGGCCGAGCATGAAATAGGCGGCGCCGACCGATATGCTGTTGAACATGATGTAGGTCTGATTGGCGTTCATGGTCTTTCTCCGTTGGTTGGTGAAGAATTGGGTGTTGGTGAGGAATCGGTTTTCGTGGGTCAGTGGGTGGATTTCAGTCGGTCGAGCACATCTTGTGCCCGCACCTTGGTCGAGGGGCCGTGGCCGGCGTCCTCCAGCCTGCTGCGAATGGCTTCCTGGCTGAGACCTGCGTCGATCTCGTCCAGAATGCTTGCTTCTTCGAGCGGATCGCTGCGCTCCCTGATGCGGGCCAGCAGCGCCTCGGCCTCGTTGAGGGTCGCCGTCCGGCCGATGGACCGGTTCAGCCTGCGCTGCGCCTTCTGTTCGGCGTCGATGGCGCGGGCCGAGATCATGCCCTGGTTGAGGTCGACGATGCGCCGGTGCGCCTGTTCCAGCGACATGCGCATACGCAAGGTCTTTTCGACCAGGCTGCGCACGGTGGCACGGCGGACCTCGCGTTCGTTCTCCAGTTCGGCGATGGCGCCGGCGCCATCGTGGGCGAGGGGCTCATTGCTAGCGGCAAGGGCGCTGCAGGTGCGCTCCTCTAGATCGGCGATGCGGCGGTCGAGCTGGTCGAGGCTGGCCTGTTCGGCCCGCTGACGCACGATCAGCGAGGCGAGCGTCTGCTTGGCCGAAGCGAGGCCGGCTTCGGCATCGCGGATGCGCTGAGCGAGAAGATCGACCGCGAACTGGTCCTTCAGCCGGTCTTCGGCCTTGGCGCTCGCGCCGTCCAGCAATGTCCTGATAAGACTGAGCATTTGTTTGTTCCTCCGGTTATGAACGTTGTTCACAAATGCACTGTAGCAGAAAATGAACAGTGTTCAAGAAGAATTTTGAACACTGTTCACCACTGCTGGATCATGGTAAACACGGGCAGCCTTGCCGCCTTGGCGCGCGGGTTGACAGGATTTACGGAGAGCAGGTTTGGCACTGGACAAGGAAGAGATGAGCGAGCGTGTCATCGCCATCGCCGAGGATCTGATCGAGGCGGGCGGGGCGGAGAACCTGAAGGCCAGGACCATCGCCACGCAGGCCGGGATCGCGGTCGGCTCCATCTACAATCTGTTCCGCGACATCGACGATCTGCACCGCGCGGTGAACATGCGCCTGCTCGGTCGGCTGGGCGAGGCCGGCGCCGTGGCAATGGCTGAGTTGGAGAAAGCCGGCGTGACCGACACGCGCCAACGCCTGCTGGCGCTGGCGCGCGCCTATGCCGGGTTCGTGGCGGCGCATCCGGCGAGTTGGCCGGCCCTGCTCGCCTTCAATCGTCGTCAGCTGCCGCATGCGGAGCCGGATGCCTACGAGGCGCGGCTCAGCGCCTTGCTGCAGATCATCGCCGGGGTGCTTGCCGATGGCCGCTTCGGCCTCGACGAAACCAGGCTGCGGATCGCCGCCCGAACCTTGTGGTCAAGCGTGCATGGCATCGTGACCAGCGGTTATGCCGCCAATTCCGCCGGCCGGCAGGCCGATGAAACCTGGGAGCAGGTCGAACTGCTGGTCGCCGTCTTCATCAAGGGGCTGGAACGCGGCGGGACATTCGATCATGCTGAGACAGCACGTCGTGAATCGTGACGGTCGGCGCCGGCGATGCCATGGCGCCGGGGCGAAAGTGGAGATTTGAATCATGTCTTTTCTGAAACGTCTTTTCGGCGGTGGCGGCGGTGCGGATGCGGGCGAGCCAAAAAGCGCCGCGCCGGCAAAGCAGGTCGAGCACAAGGGCTTCCTGATCAGCGCCACGCCCTACAAGGCCGAAGGCCAGTACCAGACCTGCGGCGTGGTTTCGAAGGAAGTTGACGGCGTGTTGAAGGAGCACAAATTCATCCGCGCCGACCGCTTCGCCGGGCTCGACGACGCCATCGACATCTCGATCAAGAAGGGCATCCAGCTGGTCGACGAACAGGGCGAGAGGATGTTCGGGTAGACCGTCGCTACAGCCTTGGGTCGATCGGCTCGCTTTCCAGTGCCAGCACGCCGAAGACACATTCGTGTACCCGCCGCAGCGGTTCCTTTGCGACAAACCGCTTCAGCGCCTCGTGACCAAGCGCGAACTCCCTCAGCGCCAGGCTGCGCTTGCCGCCCAAGCCACGCTCCCGCAGACGAACGAGGTTGTCCGGCGCATCGTATTCGGGGCCATAAATGATGCGCAGATATTCCCGGCCGCGCACTTTCAAAGCCGGCTGGATGAGCCCCTTTTTGCCGCGGCTGACGAAGTCTCGCGGTTTGACCACCATGCCTTCGCCACCCGAGCCGGTCAGCGCCTCCCACCAGGCGATTGCTTCCGCACAGGCACTAGCGTCCCCCAGATCGACCGTACGCCATTGTGTGCGCGTGACCACGCCATCGTCGGCAGCTAGGCGGCCTGCAAGCGTCATGTGCCAATCATGGTCCTGGTCGAACCGGACTTGTCCTTCACTGGCGAGCAGGTGAAACGGCGCGACCTTCAGGTCGTCGATATCGGAGACTGGCCATACGTAGGGCGCCCAGGCGCTGGCATATTTGGTCGCGCGCGAAGCCCTGTCATCGAAGCGGGCATTCAGGCCGGCTGCGTCGACGCCGCGCGCCATCGCCCGGGCCAACGCCTCGCGGCTGGCCTGGAAGCCGGCCGCCGAGGACGTTGCCACCGGCGCGTACTGGCTTTCAATCAAGCTGCCGGCCTTGGCCGACCAAGGCATGATCTCGGTGTCCAGCAGCAGCCAATCGCTGTTCAATTCGTTCCACAAATCGGCTGCTTCGACGCTGGCGCGGAGACGGGCAAGCAGGCCCTCCGTCATGGCGGCCTCCTTGAAGAAGGAGCGTCCCGTCCGGGTCCAGATTGCGCCGGTCTCGTCTCTTGATACACCGAAGCGGGCGCGCGCCGTCTGCGCGTTTCGGCACAGCGCGACGACTGCCCGCGAACCCATGTGCTTCTCCTCGCACACGACCTCAGCGACGCCGCGTTCGCGGAAGTATGCGAAAGCGTCTTCGGGGCGTTCCAGCCAACCGCTCTCGCTGCTCGTCTCGGATGGCGACATCGTCGGCGGCAGATAGATCAGCCATTGCGGCGACAGCGCGAAGCGGCTCATCACCTCCAGTGCGGCCGACGCATTCTCCTCGGCCACCACGATGCGGCCCCTCAGTTCGGTATCGATCCAGCGGCGCCCAGAGACATCCTGGTAGTCGAGCACGCCGTCGGCGTCGGCCTGTGCCGATTTGCCGATACCGGATCCACCCAATGGACGCGCGGATTCGGACCAGGTCCGGATTGCCGGCACCTCGACAAGTTCGCGCTCGGGCCAGCGCAAGGCGGTCAGCTTGCCGCCGAACACGCAGCCGGTGTCGATGCAAAGGGTGTTGTTGACCCATTCGGCCGACAGCACAGGCGTATGCCCATAGATGACGGCCGTCTTGCCGCGGTAGGCTGTCGCCCAGTCGGCACGGACGGGCAGGCCAAATTCGTCGATCTCGCCTGTCGTCTCGCCATAGAGAGCGAATTCGCGGACTGCGCCGGAGCCGCGCCCGATCATCTCTTCCTTGAGCCCGGCATGGGCGATGGCGAGGCGTCCGCCGTCCAGCCAGACATGACTACGCAGGCTATCGAGGAAGGCCGGCAGGGCCTCTCGCAGGCCGCGATCTTGAGTGTCCAACTGGTCGATGGTCTGCTGCAGGCCGTGAGCGACCGTGACCTTGCGGCCTTCCAACCAGCGGCCAAGTTTGCGTTCGTGGTTGCCCTGGACACAGTAAGCGGTACCCGCCGCAACCATGCTCATGACGATACGCAGGGCGTCGGGCGAGTTGGGGCCGCGATCGATGATGTCGCCGACAAGGACGATCTTGCGGCCTGCCGGCGGTATGACGACGACCGTTCGGTCGCCGCGCTCCTCGGACCAGGCGATGCTGTAGCCGAGTTGGCCGAGCAGGGTCTGAAGTTCGTCGGCGCAGCCGTGGATGTCGCCTATGATGTCGAACGGACCGCCATCGTCCCGCTTATCGGTCCACAGCGGTTGACGCGAGACCTTGGCCGCGTCGATGCTGGCCTCGCTGGTAAGTTTCCAGACCTGGCGGAAGCCCTCGCGTTGCAGGCCACCGAGACCCTTGCGGATTTCAGTCGTCATGCGTTGGGCCACGCCGGCACCGAACTGTCGGTCGGATCGAGCCGCGTTGCGTGCGACGCAGATGTCGACGCCTGGATCGATGACCACGGCGACCGGCAGAGCATGCCATTTGCGTGCCAGCTCGATCCAGGCCTTGCGGTCAGCGGCTCGCACATTGGTGGCGTCGATGACCGCCAGCTTACGATGCTTAAGCCGTTTGCTGGCGATCTCGCGTACCAGCTCGAAGGCGTCGGCCGAAACGTCCTGATCGGTCTCGTTGTCGCAGACGAGCGCGGCAGCGATCCGAGGAGATGATCTCGGTCGGCAGGAAATGCTTGGCGGCGAAGGTCGATTTGCCCGATCCCGTCGAGCCGATCAGCACGACGAGGGCGAAGTCAGGGATGGCGAGATCGGTCTTGTCGGGCTCTCTCATCGTGTGAACACCGCCATCTGCGTCGGCGCGCCGAGGATAGGGTCCACGGTCCCGATGCCGCTGAAGGGCGCGGCATAGCCATAGGTCTCGCCGATTTTGGCTGCCCAGGCTTCGAACTCAGCCCGGCTCCATTCGAAGCGATGATCTGGGTGGCGAAAAGCGCCGGGGGCCAGGTTGGGAAACAGGGTATTGTACTCCGCATTCGGAGTGGTGACGATCACGGATTTGGGCGCCGTCTCACCGAAGACGATGCGTTCGACCAGGGGCAGCCTATCTTCGTCGAGATGCTCGATGACCTCGACCAACACGGCTACGTCGGCTGCGGCCCAGCGGCTGTCCCGGTATGTCAGCGACCCGTGCAACAGTGCGACCCGACCCTCGGGCGGTCCGCCGAACTCGTTCAGCTTGAGACGTTTGGCGGCCCATTCCAGTTCGCGGACTGCGGGATCGAGTCCGAACAGCCTGTGGACCCATCGTTCGCGCACGAGCCGGTATAGCAGCTTGCCCTCGCCGCATCCCAAATCCGCAATGCTGGTTCCGCCAGTCGCCCGAATGGCCTCGACCACAGCGTCCAAACGCAGGTCGTTCAGTCGAATAGGCCTCTCCAGAGCTTCCTCAGGCGCGCTCCGGGCTTCGGGAGGCAGTGCCTCGCCGGCAGTCTCCGGGGCCAGCCAATCAAGGGCGATGCGGGCCAACGCGCCGCGATTGCGCAGGTAGCGGCGCACGATCAGGTCGTTGGCGGGATGGTTTTCCAGCCAACCCTCGCCCTTGGACAGCAGCTTGTCGATCTCGTCTTCGCCGACCCAGTAGTGCTTTGCGTCATCCAACACCGGGATCAGGACATAGAGGTGGTTCAGCAGACCACTTAGACGGCCTGTGCCGGTCAGCTTCAGATGGCCGTATCGCCGGTCGCCTGCACCAGGCCCGACGTTCTCGATCGGCGTCAGTTCGACGGTCCATCCCAGGGGCTCGAACAGGCTGCGAACCAGAGCCTCACCACCATGCATCGGCAGCGGCGTCACCACGGCCTCCAATGGTAGCTCGCTGGAGGCCAATTCTTGGCGCTCCTTCGATATGCCGGTCATTGCGGTCCGCAGTGTCTTGTTGAGCGCCACCGACAGGAAGGACGATGCCGCATAGGGTCGGTCGTTTACATACTGGTCCAGCAGGCCTTCTGCCTGGCCCTTGCCCCGCACCAGCCCGATCGGGTCGACGTCGAGGAGAAGTGCAACCTCGCAACGCTCTTCGGTTGCCTCCGGATAGAACAGCCACGCCTTGCCGAAGGCCAGGTCGGTCTCGTGCAGACGATCGGGATGCTTGTGCAGCAGGAAGCCGAGATCTGGTAGCGACGGACAGGAACATCAGCGACCGATAGCGCAGACAAGCAGAATAACCAATGGCGTTGCACGGCTATCTACTGAGTCTCGACTGGATCGCCGTTCGTCTGTTCAAGTGCGTGAAGATATCCAAAGCCAGAACTTTGACTCGAAGGCTCAGTTGCGGCAACGGGCAAGAAAAAGGCAGGCGCCGTGCTGGCGCCTGCCTTTTGTTTTCGGCCAGGGGTGGCGCGTGCGTTACGCGGCGACACGCTCGCCTGCAGTCGCCGCCACCACGGCGTCGACCTTGGCCGTCGCCTTGGCGAGAGCCTCGGTCGCCGCATCGGCGCCCATGGCGACGCCTTCGATGCGGATGACGTCGACATCGGTCATGCCGATGAAGCCGAGCACGCTGCGCAGGTAAGGAATGGCGTGATCGAACTGCACGGCCGCACCTTCGGAATAGATGCCGCCCGAAGCCAGCACGATATAGACCTTCTTGCCGGTGACGAGACCCTTGGGGCCGTTCTCGCCATAGGCAAAGCTCTTGCCGGAGCGGGCAACGTGATCGACCCAGGACTTCAGCGTCGAGGAGATGTTGAAGTTGATGAAGCCGGTGGCGAGGATCACCGTGTCGGCGGCAAACAGCTCGTCCAGCACGGCATCGGAAACACTGACGACTTCCGCCTGGCGCGGGGTGCGGGATTCAGCCGGCGTATAGATGCCGGTCGAATAGTCGGCGTCGATGTGCGGCAGCGGGTTGGCGACGAGGTCGCGCACGACCAACGTGTTGGACGGATCGGCGGCGACGAGCTTCTCGGCGAATTCGGTGGCGATACGGGTCGAGTGCGAGGCGGCGCCGCGCGGGCTTGACGTAACAAGAAGAATGGACATGGCGGTGTCTCCAGTGGAAGTGAATTGTCCCGCCAGATATGGGACTATCGATCCATTCGAAAAACTGGCATATTTTCTATATGATCCATCCATAAAGTGGATACTGCGATGCAACCCAATCCGACACTCGACCAACTTCAGATTTTTGTGACGGTCGCTGAAACCGGTAGTTTCTCGGCCGCTGGCCGCAAGCTCAACCGGGCGCAGTCCGTCATCAGTTATGGCATCGCCAATCTCGAGGCGCAGCTTGGACTGAAACTGTTCGAGCGCGAGGGTACGCGCGAGCCGCAACTGACCGAGATCGGCCGGGCGATGCTGGAGGACGCGCGGCGCATGGTCGGCGTGCTGCAGCGGATCCGCTCGCGTGTCGATGGCCATCATCAGGGGCTGGAGGCCGAAATCGCGCTGTCGGTCGACGCGACGCTGCCCTCGCCGGTGCTGGTGCGGGTGCTGAAGGCGTTCGAGGCACAGTTTCCGACCGTGATGTTGCGCCTGCATATCGGCACGCTGGGCATCATTCCCGATCATGTCCTCAGCGGGCAGGCCGATCTTGGTGTCGGCGGCATGCTGGGCGAGGCCGACGTCCATCTCGTGCGCATCGGCTTCATGTCGATCGTGCTGGCCGCTGCGCCCAGCCACCCGCTGGCCCAGCTGCCAAAACCGCTGGCGATCGAGGATGTGCGCGAACACACCCAGCTTGTCGTCACCGACCAGTCCGAACGCACCAAGGGACGCGACTTCGGTGTCTTTGCCTACCGAACCTGGCGCCTCACGGATGTGCGCACCAAGCATATTCTGATGCGCGAGGGGCTGGGCTGGGGCGGGCTGCCGCGCTGGCTGATCGCCGATGATTTGGCAAGCGGCCGGCTGGTGGAACTCGACCTTGAACCGTTCAGCGAGGCACGCTCGCCGCTGTTTGCCATGCATCGCAACGACAGCAGCCCGAAGCCGGCGGCGGCCTGGCTGATCGACCGGTTCAAGCGAGGGCTCGGCTGCTTCAACGAGTTCGAGCCGGGCGAGGTGCCGGAGGAAGAGCTGGAGACAGCCCATCGATAAGCGCGACGAGGACGCCACGATGGTCTTCGATCGAGCCTCCGGCTTCGATGGCAAGGGCTGCACGGTCGAAGGCGGATGCAAGCAGTGCGGTAAGCGCATCCACCGGTAGTCTCGTCATCGATTGCTCTCGCATCGCCGCGACGAGGCCTTCGCGCAGCGAGCGGTTGCCGTGCCGGTTGTCGATCTCGTCCATCCCGGCGCGGCCGAGCACGGCCGGCCCGTCGAGCAGCAACAGCCGCGTGCGGCCAGGCGTGCGCATGGCGGCGAGATAGGCGTCCGACCCGGCGATCAGCGCGTCGCGGGCAAACAGCGAGGGCGGCGAAGCGCGATCTACCTCTGCCGCGACGGCCTCCGCCTCCTGCTCGACGACGGCGGCGAACAGCGCCTGCTTGTCGGCGAAATGGTGGTAGAGCGCGCCGCGGGTGACGCCGGCGGCGGCGACGATCTCGGGCGTGCCGGTCTCGGCGTAGGGTTTTTCGATAAACAGTTTTCGCGCCGCTGCGATCAGGTCGGCACGCGTCGCTTCGGTTCGATCACGATTGGAGCGGCGCGCGGTTTCTCGTTGCATACATGCAGCCTGTATGTTATTTCAATTTACATGCAGACTGTATGTTATCTGACGGGAGAAAGAAAGATGAAGACGACGAGCTATTATCCGGTGCTGATGACGGGCGACGTTGCCGGCACGAAAGCCTTCTATATCAAGCACTTAAGCTTCAAGCCGCTGTTCGAAAGCGACTGGTATGTGCATCTGCAGTCGGCCGAGGATCTCCGCGTCAATCTCGGCATCGTCCAGGGCGACCACGAGACGATCCCCGAGGAGGGGCGGGGGCGGACGTCGGGCCTGCTGATCAATTTCGAGGTCAGGGATCCGGGCGCGGTCTATGAGCGGATTGTTGCCGCCGGCCTGCCGATCCTGTGCAGCCTGCGCGACGAACCCTTCGGCCAGCGCCATTTCATCACCAAGGACCCCAACGGGGTGCTGATCGACGTGATCAAGCCGATCCCGCTCAGCCCGGAGTTTCAGGCGCAATTTGTTGAAGGGCCGACTGCCTAGGCGGAGAAACGAAGGCCTCAACTTGCCCTTGCCACCGGTGTCACCGTCACTTGGCTGATGCCAGTCCGCCGCACCACGGTGCACAGCGTCTCGCGGCCGATGCGCTCGGCGTCGAGTATGCGCACGAGATCGTCGACGCCGGTGACCGGACGGCCGTCGATGGCGGCGATGATGTCGCCTTCCTTCAGGCCGGCCTTGGCCGCCGGGCCGTTCTTCTCGACGCTGCGAAGGCGCACCGCCGTGTTGCTCGACACTTGCGACAGAAGGGCAGCGCGGCGCGGCAGGTTGGTGGTGTCGGCCGAGACGCCGATGAAGGCGCGGCGCACGCGGCCGAAGCGGATGATTTCGGAGATGACGAAATTGGCGGTGTTGGAGGCAACCGCGAAGGCGATGCCCTGTGCGCCGTGGATCATGGCGGTGTTGACGCCGATCACCTCGCCTGCCGAAGACACCAGCGGTCCGCCTGAGTTGCCAGGGTTCAACGCTGCGTCGGTCTGGATGACGTCGTCGATCAGCCGGCCGGTGGAGGCGCGCATCGAGCGGCCGAGCGCCGAGACGACGCCGGACGTGACGGTCCATTCGAAGCCGAGCGGATTGCCGATGGCGATCGCGATCTGGCCGCGCCGCAGACGCTTGGAATCGCCCAGCGGCGCCACATCGGCAAAGCTTCCGTCGGCGCGCACCAGCGCGATGTCGGTGTCGGGGTCGCGGCCGAGCACGCGGCCTTCGCGCGAGGCGCCGTCCGGCATCGACACGCGCACCGTCTTCGCATCGCCGACGACGTGGAAATTGGTGACGACCAGCCCGTCCTGCGCGATGACGAAGCCGGAGCCATGGCCGCCCTGACCGCCGATGCGCTCGATGCGGCAGACGGCCGGGCCGATGCGGTCGACGGCGTCGGCGACGGTCGCCGAATAGGCATCGAGAAGCGTGTCGTCGGGTTGCAGTTTCTGGGCAGGCAGGGCCATTTTCCGGAGCTCCGTGTCATCAGGCACAAGGATGACTATATGTGCGGAGCGGCCTGTTCGGCCGCGACCTGACCAGATGGCCAGTCGAACCGCCAACTAGCCGTCAGGCGAGTACCAACCCTCGCGCAAGGCAGCGATATCTGGGACATGAGAAACCCAGGAGACCAATCATGAGCGACTTCAATCTGAGCGCGTTTTCCGACGCCATCGCCGATGTCGCGGCAATTGCGGCGCCGGCCATGGCGAGCCTTGCCACGCATCACCATCGCACAGTGAGTGCCTTCCACTGGCGTGACGGCTATTTCGTCACCGCCGAGGAGGCCGTGGAGGCGGGCGAGGAGATCGAACTGACGCTGGCTTCGGGCGTGACGGTGAAGGCCGAACTGGTCGGCCGCGATCCTTCGACCGGCGTCGCGCTGCTGAAACCGGCCGAAGCGGTCAACACCGCGCCGCTGGCCAAGGCCGATGCCGTGCGGCCGGGCAATCTGGCCGTCACCGTCGGCAACAGCGAAGGTGCGGCACTTGCCGTGTTCGGAACTGTCGGCGAGGTCGGCCCGGCCTGGCGCTCGATGCGCGGCGGCGCGATCGACCGGCGCATCAATCTCGCCGTCAATGCCGGCGGACGCTTCGAGGGCGGCCCGGTGCTCGATGCCAAGGGCGGGCTGATCGGCATGCTTCTGTTCGGG
This sequence comes from Mesorhizobium monacense, assembly GCF_056781675.1. NCBI lineage: Bacteria > Pseudomonadati > Pseudomonadota > Alphaproteobacteria > Hyphomicrobiales > Phyllobacteriaceae > Mesorhizobium > Mesorhizobium monacense. Next base: position 892,808 of record NZ_CM165567.1, read on the forward strand.
CCGCGCCGGCGGGCATTGGTCATGCCCTATGAGACGATCGAGCGGGCGGTGTCGACGCTGCGTGAAAAGGGCCATGTCGCGCGCGGCTATCTCGGCGCCGGCCTGCACCCGGTACACAACAGCGACACGCATGGCGCGATGGTGATGAGCCTCGACGACAGCGGTCCGGCCAAGGCCGCCGGCCTCTATGTTGGTGACATCATCGTCTCCTGGAATGGCGAGGCCGTACATGGTCCGCGCGATCTGATCCGCAAGCTCGGGCCGGACAGCGCCGGCGCCTCGGTGACGCTTGGCGTGGTGCGCGGCGGTGAACAGCGCGATGTCGCGGTGACCATTGGCGAGAAGCCGCTGAGCTGAGAGGACGGATGGCAGACAGCGCAAGCCACACCATCGCGAGAGGCGACCTGGCGGGCCACCGGTTGACGGTGCTGATCGCGCTCGGCGACGCTGTGCGCGCCGAACGACTGTCCGCGGCCCTTGCCGCGACCGGCGACCTGCTGCCGGTCATGGCCGGCAGCAATTCCAGCTTGGCGGCGGATGTGGCTGTCGTCGATGAGGGCGGCCTGGAAGGCGGCATCGACCTCGCGATACCTCGGGTGCTGCTGTCCCGTCGGGCTACCCAGGAGCGGGTGGCCGACAACCTGCTTGCCGTGCTGCCGGCGGCGGCCGACGCCCTGCTGATTGCCGCTGCCGTGCGTCTTGCGGCGGCGGGCTACCGGATTTCCGGAGGCGGCGGCTCCTTGTCCGACCGGCATGACGATTTCGCTTTCCATGACGGGGATCTGTTCGACGAGGAACCGGCGGACGACAAAGTCGGCCGGCCGGCGCTGTCGCCACGCGAGGCGGAAGTGTTGGCGCTGCTCGCTGAAGGCGCGCCCAACAAGGTGATCGCCAGGCGGCTGAACATTTCCGTGCACACGGCGAAATTCCACGTCGCCGCGATCCTGATCAAGCTGGGTGCTGCCAACCGTACCGACGCCATCGCCATCGCCATGCGGCAGGGCCTGGTGCTCGTTTAGGGTCTATCGATATTCAGGTGATGCCGGTCTGCAAACACCAGCTTCCTGCGCTTCCGGTGCTCACGTACCCAAAAGTACGCTCCGCTCCGGTTCTCGGAACCCGCTGTTTTCGACTCGGCCTGACCTGAATCTCAACAGACCCTGGTCCGGCTTCACCAGTTTCCCGACCCTACGCAGGGTAACCAGCTTTGCATGCTTTCGGCTCTTGCGCTGCGGTTGCCTGCCGCGCAAAGGTTCGCACCTGTCGTGCTGCAAGGGAGGCGGAAAAATGTCGCTCAAGGGAAAGACGCTGTTCATCTCCGGCGGATCGCGCGGCATTGGGCTTGCAATCGCGCTGCGCGCGGCGCGTGACGGCGCCAATGTGACGATCGCCGCCAAGACCGCCGAACCGCACCCCAAGCTGCCGGGCACGATCTATACGGCTGCCGAGGAGATCGAGCAGGCGGGCGGCAAGGGGCTGCCCGTTTTGTGCGACATTCGCGAGGAAGCGCAGGTTGCCGAAGCTGTCGCCAAGACGGTCGAAAAGTTCGGCGGCATCGACATCTGCGTCAACAATGCCAGCGCCATCCAGCTCACCGGCACGCTGGAGACCGACATGAAGCGTTACGATCTGATGCACCAGATCAACACGCGCGGCACCTTTCTGGTGTCCAAAATGTGCATTCCGCACCTGAAGTTGGCTAAGAATCCTCACATCCTGAATCTGGCGCCGCCACTCGACATGAAGGCCAAATGGTTCAAGAACCACGTCGCCTACACGATGGCCAAGTTCGGCATGTCGATGTGCACGCTGGGCATGAGCGCGGAGTTCGCCAGGGACGGCATCGCCGTCAACTCGCTGTGGCCGATCTCGACCATCGACACGGCGGCGGTGCGCAATCTGCTCGGTGGCGCGACGGTTGTGGCCATGAGCCGTTCGCCCGACATCATGGCAGATGCCGCGCATGCGATCTTCATGCGGCCGTCGCGCGAGGCGACCGGCAATTTCTACATCGACGAGGAGGTGCTGCGCGCCGAGGGCGTCAGCGATTTCTCCGTCTATTCGCCAGGGGCGACCGGACCGCTCGCCGGCGACTTTTTTGTTCCCGACGAGGTGTTCGCCCGGACCGATACCAACATCAAAAGCATCTACTGAAGGGCGCTGCGCGCCCTTATTCCGCGGCCTTCTTGGCCTTTCCCAGACCCATCAGCCGGTCGATGTAGGCCAGCATGAAGGCCGACAGCACGAAGGCGAGGTGGATGATGGTCAGCCACATCAACTGATCGGTCGTGTAGGAGACCGAGTTCAGGAAGACCTGCAGCAGGTGGATGGACAAGATGGCGACGATGGTCGAGGCGACCTTGACCTTCAGCGAGCCGACATCGATCGTGCCCAGCCAGTGCACCTCGCCGTCATTCTCATCGAAACGGCTGACGAAATTTTCGTAGCCCGAGATGATCACCATCACCACGAGCGAGGCGACAAGTGCCGCATCGATCAGGCCGAGCATCTTGAGGATGGTGTCGGTATCGCCAAGCGTGAACGCCACGGTGACGAACTCGTAGAGTTTCTTGCCGAAGGACAGGGCATAGATGGCAAGTGCCAGGCCCAGCCCGATGTAGAACACGATTCGATGGCGAGTTCGAGACGTTTCATATTTGGTTCCGGTCTTTTTGGCACTGTCGTATTTCGGGCAGGCAGCCGCGGTTTGCAAGGGCGGTTGGCGAGGGAAACAAAAACCCCGCCGGAGGGGACCGGCGGGGCTCATGTGTCCCGCTGGAGTCGGGACAGGGCAGGGAACGCCCTTCCGAAATCTGGGGTTGTCAATGCGGCTATTCAATGATCTCCACCGAATCGCCGGCTACAATTCTTTTTGAGTGTGCTTCTTCGCGAGCAGGCCCATGCCATCAAAACGGGATGGGCCTGCTCTTGCCTTCGCGATTCCGGAAACTCGCTCAGGCTTCTGGAATCATGCACTAATTCGTGCTGGCCACCGGCGCCACCAGCGAGGTGATGCGGCGGATGGCGACGCGGCGGTTCTCCCTGTTGGGGCCCGATGTGTCGACCTTGAGGTACTCCTCGCCATACCCCTGCGTCGTCAGATTCTCCGGCGGGATGCCGAAGGCATTGGTGAGCGCCTCGGCGACGGCTTCGGCGCGCCGGTCGGACAGAGCAAGGTTGGCCTCCGGCTTGCCGACGGCGTCGGTATGGCCTTCGATCAGGAAGGTTTCCGCCGGGTTCTTCTGCAACAGCTTCTCCATGGCGCTGGCGACGCCGTCGAGCTTCTGCACTTCGGTATCGGAGATGGAGGCCGAACCGAATTCGAAGTTCAACGTGTCGAGATCGACGCGGCGGGCAATGTCGCGCACGCGGGCCGAACGCTTGACCTCGTCGATCGAGTAGAGGCGCTGCACCCGCTCCACCGGCGGCTGTTCGAGGAAGGTGTAGTAGTCGTCCGGATCTTCGACATTCTCGGAGTCCAGGATGTACTCCTCGCGCGAGATCGTGAGTCGCATCGGCGGCAGGTCGTCGCCGGGATCGCGCCAGTAGCCATCATCCTCATAGTGCCGCTCGTCGACATAGCTCAGCACATATTCGCGGCCATCCGGCGTGATGCGCGAACGCTGGATGACGTCGCCGTAACGGTTGCGGATGGTGACGATCTGGACGCCATTGTCACGCTCGACGATTTCCCGGGTGCGATCGCCCGACAGATCCTCATAGTACACGTTCCTGGCGCCGCGGTGCATGCGTGGAGCGTCGTTGCTTTCCACGATCGTCTGGTTGTTGAACTGCAGGATGACGCGGTCGCCGAGTTCCCTGACGACGTCGACGCCTTTCGGACGCCGGCGGTCGCGGACGTTCTCATCGGGTGCACGCTCGACGCGCGTGCCCTTTTCCTCCGTCACCGGGGCGATCTTTTCAGGCTGGATTGCCTGCTGGGCCGACTTGTCGTCGGTGGGCGGCGGTCCCTGGTCGACCGGGGCGGGCTTTGGAGCCTGCGCCTGCTCGTCAGTCTGCTGGGCGGGCTGGTTGGCCTGCTCGCCACTCGCATTCTCGCCTCCCTGCTGGCCGTTTTTGCCCTTGCGCTTGCGCAGGACGTCCTTCTGGCTGTCGAGGATGGGGGCTGCGTTCTTGTCGGCCGGGACTTCACCCTGGGCCGCATTTTCACCCTGGGCCGGCTGTTCGCCGGTCACCGGCTGCTGGCCATTGGCGGGTTGTTCGGCCGTCGACGGCTGTTCTCCGGTGGCCGGCTGCTCTCCCGTCACCGGCTGTTCGATGGCAGGCTTCTTGCCGCGCTTCTTCTTGTCCTGAGGCTGTTCGCCCTCGGCGGGCGCCGCCTGCTGCTCGGGCTGAGGCGGTTCGGCCTGCGGAACCGGCTCGCCAGCGGGCGCTTGCTTCTTGGCCGGCGCCTGCTCGGCGGGTGCGGCTTCGATCTGCTGATCCTGCTTGCGCTTCTTGCGCAGGGGCTGCGGGTTGTTGTCGTTTGCCGGGGCCACTTGCTCGGCGGGCTGTTCGGCGGGTGCGGCCTCGATCTGCTGCTGCTGGTCGCGCTTCTTCCTGCGCGGCTTGATCGGCTGCTCTTCGTTTGCCGGGGCCACTTGCTCGGCGGGCTGTTCGGCGGGTGCGGCCTCGATCTGCTGCTGCCGGTCGCGCTTCTTCCTGCGCGGCTTGATCGGCTGCTCTTCGTTTGCCGGAGCCGCCTGCTCGGCAGGTGCGGCCTCGATCTGCTGTTGCTGGTCTCGTTTCTTCCTGCGCGGCAACTGCTCCTCAGCGGCAGGCGCGGCCTGTTCGACCGGAGCCTGTTCGGTTTGCTGCTGTTGATCGCGCTTCTTCCTGCGCGGCTGCTGTTCCTGTTCGCCGTGCGCCGGCGCAGCCTGCTCCGCTGGCGCGGATTCTGTTTGCTGCTGCTGGTCGCGCTTCTTTCTCTTGGGCTGCTCCGGCTCCCCCTGCTGTTTCTGCGCGCAGGCCTCTGCCGATTCGCCCTCGGCACAGGCTGCTTGCGCCAGGATCAGCGGCGCGGCGGTGTGCTGCAAGGGGCCGAAAGCGGCGCCGCCCTGCAGCGGGTACGCGCCCAACGGCGCGGATGCCATCAGCAGGCCAATTGCTGTGCCTGCCAGAATCCGTGGTTGGCGTTTCATCTCAAATTTCTCCTTGTGGGGTCCCATCCCTGCCCAAACTTTCATCATCCGGATTGGTTCCGGCTTGCGGGCATTACTGGCAACGAAGGACGATTGACCGGCCTTTTGAAGGCAACTTCGTGTTTTTCGTATGGTGCCGGCCGCATTTGCGGCATCGCGCGGCACAAGCCGCTTTTGCGTCCATCGCGGCGCTTGACCTTGGCGTCGGTGAGGGCCACATCGGCACAATGGACGCGCCATTCTGGAAAACCAAGACGCTCGAGGCGATGACGCCGGCCGAGTGGGAATCGCTCTGCGACGGCTGCGGCAAATGCTGCCTGTCGAAGCTCGAGGACGAGGACACCGGCGAAATCTACTGGACAAGCGTCGGCTGCAGGCTGTTCGACGCCGAAAGCTGCCGCTGCGCCGACTATGCCAACCGGCTGGCGCGCGTTCCCGATTGTGTCGGGCTGACGCCGCAGAATGTGCGCACGATCACCTGGCTGCCCAGGACCTGCGCCTACCGGCTGGTGGCGGAGGGGCATGATCTCTACTGGTGGCACAGGCTGGTTTCGGGAAGTGCCGAGACCGTGCACGAAGCCGGCATCTCGATCCGCGGCCGGGTCAAGGCCACGGAGACCGACCTGGCCGAACCGGACGATTATTTCGACTATATGCTCGACGACGAGCCCTGACACGATTTTCGCCGCAAAGCGGTAGCAAATACCACGCGCCGACCCGGCTTCGCCCGGAACCGGCAAGGCGATCGGGCGTTTGAGTTTCGATCGCCAACCGATGATTTGCCACATGAACCGAAGATGAATGGACGGTTCGCAAAGAGTTCAGACTGGCAAGCGCATTGTTCCCCCATCGGTTCACGAGGACGGGCGAGAGCCCGCAACAAGGAGAGAAAGACATGTTCAACATCAAGACGGCAGCCCTTTCGGCTCTGGTCGGTCTCGGCACGCTGGCCGCCATCCCGGTCACTGCCCATGCCGATAGCATCTATCTCGGCTTCGGCAACAACAATGAACCTCGCATCGGTGTCTACAGCGGGGATGAAGATGGCTATCGCCGTCAACGCGACTGGCGCCGCCGTGGCTGTTCGCCGGACCGCGCCCTCGACAAGGCCGAGCGCATGGGCCTGCACCGTGTCCGCATCGCCGATATCAGCCGCCGCACCGTGAAAGTTGCGGGCCGCCAGTATGGCGACCGCGTGGTGGTCGTGTTCGCCAACGAGCGCGGTTGCCCGGTGATCTATCGCTAGGTTCCGGCCGAAGATCGGCTTGGGCATGATCCTCTGCGAAGATCAGCCTTGAAGCACGATCTTCTACGAAAGATCTGCGAAGATCAGCCTTGAGTAGCAGAGCCCCTTTCCGTGAGAACGGACGGGCGCGGCTCAAAAAACCCCGGAGGATCAGTCCCCCGGGGTTTTTCATGTCTTGCGCCGATCCGAACTGATCAGCCCGCGACCTGGCCTCCACGGATCAGGCGGGGTCGGGTGGCGGTCACTTCAGCTCGAAGGTGACGGTGACCTGCACCGCATAGAAATTTTCGCCGGCCTGCACCGGAACCGCCGCGCCCGCGGCATCGAAGGCCTTGGCGTTGATCGGCATCGGTGGCGGGGCGATGTTCTGGTCGGTGATCTCAAGCACCCGCCCGATGCTGACGCCCGCGGCTTCAGCCAGGGTCTTGGCCTTGGTCATGGCGTTGGCGACCGCCTTCTTGCGGGCCTCGGTCACGGCGGCGGACGGATCCTCGTTGGAGAAGGCGATGCCGCCGCCCTGGTTGACGCCGAGCGACACCGCCTTGTCGAGGATATCGCCGGTCTTGTCGATGTCGCGGATACGCACCGACAGCGTGTTGGTCACCTGGTAGGCGACGAGCTCGGCCTCCTGGCTGCCGTCCGGCTTGTTGGTGTAGTTGTAGCGCGGGTTGATCTGGATGCCGGCCGTCTGCAGGTCGCGATCCTTGATGCCGGCCGATTTCATCGCCGCGATCACCGCGGCCATGGCATCGTTGTTGGCATCGAGTGCGGCGCGCGCCGTCTTGGCCTCGCGCATGACGCTGAGCGTCAGCAGCGCCAGATCGGGCGCCGCGGTCGCCTGGCCTTCGCCCGATACGATGATGCGGGGCGCAGGCTGCGAATCGGCGGCGCCGGCCATCGCCGGAAAAGCAAGCGCGGCGGCGAGCGCCAAGGGCATGAGTGTCAGCGGCAAAAGATGTCTGGTCATCAAAATCTCCTCGGTCTGCGATCCAGTCGCATCTGGCAACTAGGGCGCGAATATGGGCTGATTTGGGCGATCGCGGCCAGCCCGCCCGGAAAGCCTTGTGCCGGCCGGGGAAAAACACTAATCCAGCCGCGTGGGGCCTGTAGCTCAATGGTTAGAGCCGGCGGCTCATAACCGCTTGGTTGGGGGTTCGAGTCCCTCCGGGCCCACCATATTAATCAATCAGTTACCCCGCAAAATGTAACGCAGTTTTGCTACAAAAGGTACGGAATAGGTACGGCGAGCGCGTTTGCTTGAAGCAAGCAAAGAAGCTTGCTGAAGCCGCGAACAACAAGATGCGGTGGCCGTCGGTTCGCACCACCAAGCGCTTGAAATCAAACGTTGCCGGATCGGCAGCCGCGATTCTCAACTAACCATCTCAGTCCGCCATGTCCGGCGTCGGTAAGAAAGATCAGCTCATCTTGGTTCCTACGACTTGGCTTTCGTCTGATGCCATCCTGCACGTCGCATTCTGACGCAAGGAAGCCCACCATGGCGAACAATCTCATTGCAGAACCGGTCGACAATCTGAAAGCTGACGACCCGGCCGACTACTTGGTAAATGAAGCGGAAGCCTGCGCAATAATTGGCGGCAGGAAGACGCCCATTCATCGTTCGACATTCTGGAGAGGCATCGTATCCGGGCGCTATCCGCGCCCAGTAAAGGTGGGACCAAATACCAATCGGTGGGACAGGCGCAAACTTGCAAGGGTTGTTGAGAACGCTGCTTCCACCGGCATCCGTCCGGCAATAAACGCCGGATAGCCGAGACCGTCTGCCAAGGCATACGCGACGATCTCGGTGAAGAGTGGTTCCGGGAAGGTAAGATAGCCCGGAAGATATTTCTTTCCTTCGTTCCGCGCAAGTTTCGGCCCGACGGTCTCTGTCGCCAAGGAGAATACGCCATGGCCGATTTTTTTCTGCAGGGCCAACTCACCGACGCTTCTAGAGCGTTTCATTTCTTGAGAGAATCGTAGGATTCCCAAAGCAGCTGGTTTGTGATTCAAGATGCTGGCTGGACGGAGGCCAGCGTCTGATGACACGAGCCCTTTCGAACGATCTTCGTGAGCGTGTTGTTGAAGCCGTCGGCACCGGCGAGAGCTGCCGTGTGGTGGCGTCGCGTTTTGGCGTCGCAGTGTCCTCGGTGGTGAAGTGGTCGCAGCGTTACCGTGCCACCGGCTCGGTTGCGCCGGGCAAGATGGGTGGACACCGCAAGCGTATTCTGGAGCCGCATCGGGCCTTCATCGTGGAGCGGATCAACCAGACCTCTGATCTGACGCTGCATCGGCTGAAGGATGAGTTGGCCGCACGCGGGGTGATGGTCTCGCACAACGCGGTCTGGGTGTTCTTGAGGCGCGAGGGCCTGAGCTTCAAAAAAAACGCTGTTCGCTCTTGAGCAGGCCCGAGCCGACATCGCTCGTCGCCGCCAGCGCTGGAGGTCGTGGCAGGGTCGCCTCGATCCGGCGCGTCTGGTCTTCATCGACGAGACGTGGATCAAGACCAACATGGCCCCACTTCGCGGCTGGGGGCCAAGGGGACAGCGCCTGCGCGGCTTTGCCCCACATGGCCATTGGCGAACCCTGACCTTCCTGGGCGCATTGCGCTGCGACGAACTCACCGCGCCATGCGTCTTCGACGGCCCGATCAACGGTGAATGCTTCCGCGCTTATGTCCGTCAGCAACTGCTCCCGACCCTGCGGCCAGGCGACATCGTGATCATGGACAATCTGGGCAGCCATAAATCTGCAGCCATCCGTCACGCCATCAAGGCCGCCGGCGCAAGGCTCTGGTTCCTGCCGCCCTATTCACCCGATCTCAACCCGATCGAGCAGACCTTCGCCAAGATCAAACATTGGATGCGCCACGCCCAGAAGCGAACTATCGAAGACACCTGGCGCCATCTCGGCACCCTCGTCGGAACAATCAAGCCAGACGAATGCGCAAACTACTTCAACAACGCTGGATACGCTTCCGTCAAAACATGAAGGAGTCTAGCGTCGCTCGCGGGGACTTGGCGCGAACTGTCCCCGGCATGGCCCATTTCGCTGGCACTGGACTGGTGGCCACCACCTGCGCCCGCTGCATCTACTGGCAGCCTCCGTCAACAAGCCCGCGCAAGCACATCTGCCGGAAATATCAGGAACTGATGCCAAAAGGCCGTGCCAAACAGGTACCCGGCTCAACCCCCTCCTGCCGGTACTTCGACCGGAGGAACCCATGATCATACTCGCGAACCGCCCGCGACCTGCCCCAATGGCCGATCGGGGTCTCGATCTCTACGAAACCCCGGACGCGGCGACGATCGCGTTGCTGTCGGCCGAATCCAACCTGCAAGGGAAGTTCGTCTTCGAACCGTGTTGCGGCAGGAATGCCATCACTGGCGTCCTGCGCCGGGCTGGCGTTCCAGTCTACGCCTCAGACATTGTCGACTACGGCACCGCCGGTCAGGACGGGCAGGCCGACTTCTTCACGACAACCAAGCTGCCCGATCCACGCATCACCGCGATCGTGAGAACCCACCTTACGGTCGAAAGCTGGATGCGCGCTTCATCCGCCACGCGCTGACCTTGGTTCCGGATGTCTATGCACTCCTGCCTCTAACATTTCTCGAATCCGTGGACCGCGAGGATATCCTTCGTGAGGGATCAGGGTTTTGTCGACTCTTTGTGTTTGCTGATCGGCTGCCACGCATGCATCGGGACCGTTGGACCGGTCAACGGGCGAGCGCCACCCAGGCGTTTGCCTGGATGTGCTGGCGAACAGGATTTGCCGGGCCTGCAACGATCGGTCGGATATACGCAAAGGATCACCGAACGTCCAATGACCGGACGGGCGCGCGTCTCAAGGCAAGGGAGCTAGGCGCGGCACGGCCACACGAGCCCAGGTCGTCGGAGAACCTCTCCAACCCAGGCGTCGGAGGGTGAGGTGGCATCACTCCGCCAGCTAGTACTGCTTTTGAGCAGCGACCGGGACGGGGAGGTTGTGGCCGCTGTCCGTGCAATCGACAGAATGCTCAGAAAGGAGGGCTCTGATTGGCACCAACTCGCTGCCAAGCTCGACGCCCCGGTTACGCCAGCGGAACCGGAACCCAAGCCTGAAGCAGATTGGGATAATCTCGATGCTTGGCAAATCGGCGAGGCGTTGCTCAAGGCTGGCGTGGGTCGGCTGTCGACGTGGGAGATCGATTTCCTCAACAATATGACTTGTTGGAATGGCCCGGCCACCGAGCGCCAGGATGCGGTGCTGCGGCGGATTGCCGATAAGCTGCAGTGGCGGCCATGAACAATCAGGTTTTGGCTGCAGCGCTCAAGTATGCCGCCGCAGGGATTCCCGTGTTCCCAACCCAGCCGGACAAGCGGCCGTACAAAGGGACCGCCGGTTTCAAGGATGCTACCTGCGATCCCGATCAGATCAACGCATGGTGGCAGGCGCATCCCGAGGCGATGATCGGCACCCCATGTGGCGAGCAATCCGATTTCTTTATCGTTGACCTCGACAACAAGCCTGACCGTAACGGTCTGGCCGCTTGGAGAAGGTTGAGGATCGAAGACCATGCCCCGGAAGTGCGCACGCCATCCGGCGGCATTCACCGCTACTACCATTTCGGCAACTTTGGACTGCGCAACACCCAGTCAAAGATCGGCCCGGCATCGATACCCGCGGCGCCGGCGGCTACTGGGTGTTGCCGCCAAGCCGCAATGGTGATGGCGGCTGCTATCAATGGACGAACGGCCAGGACTATCGCGACCGAGTTGAGATTCCGCCGGAACTCTTGGTCAAGTTGAAGAGTGATCCGGACCTCGACGCTCTGGTCGAGGCTTGCGAACGGATTCGCAAAACGACTGAAGGCGAGCGCAACGGTGTACTTAATAGCGAGGCCTTCCAGATCGCGAAGCAGGGAAAAGTCGACCCATCGGTGGCCAGGAAAGCGCTACGCGAGGCGGCGTTGGACTGCGGTCTCGATCCGCGTGAGATCGAAGCCACGCTGAACAGCGCCTTCAGCAGTGGCGAACGAGAATGGCGGAAAGGCAAGAAGCCGACGGCAGCGGCTCATAAGATCGTGCTGCGGTCGATCGAGCCATGGCCGCATCAAGTAGCCGGCGACCAGCTGCTCGCCGATATTAAGCAAGCGATTAAGCGCCACGTTGTCTTAACGGATGACCAAGCACGCGCTGTCGCGCTCTGGGTCGTGCACGCGCATTGCATCGGTTTCGTCCGGTTGTCGCCGCGGCTGTCCATCTCCGGGCCGACCAAGCGGACCGGCAAGAGCACATTGCTTTCCGTGATCGAAGATCTTGTGCCGAAGCCGCTGGCCACCAGCAACATCACCATGGCGGCGATGTTCCGGATCGTGGACCTCGAACAGCCGACAGTGCTCATCGACGAGATTGACAGCTTCATCACCGCCAGAGACGCACCGGCTGGTCGAGAAATGCGCGGGCTGCTCAACGAGGGCTACACAGCGCGTGGCCGCTATCACCGTACAGCCGGTGACGATCATACCGTGACGGCCTTCAACGTCTATGCCGCAACAGTGTTGGCCGGGATTGGCCGGCTTCCGGACACGGTAGCGGATCGCTCAATCACGATCCAGCTGCAGCGCAAACTACCATCCGAGACGGTCGAGCGACTGGAATTTGGCAACACGGGACATCTCGAGCAACTGGCGTCGCAGGCAGCGCGCTGGGCCGCCGACAATGGCGAGCGGCTGAAGACCCTGCGGCCGGCATTGCCCGAGATTCTGAACGATCGCCAGCGCGACAACTGGAAGCCGTTGTTACAGATCGCCGAAGCCGTGTCGCCTCAGTTCCTGGCGGCGGCGCAGAAGGCCGCAGTAGCGCTGTCTGAAACTGCCGACGCCGACGAAGATGACCTCGGTGTCCTGCTGCTGCAGGACATCGCGACGATCCACGGCGCCATGAGCAATCCTGGAGAGTTCATCGCAACGTCGACCCTGATCGGGGCGCTCATTGCGATGGATGACGCGCCGTGGGCCACGATGATGCGTGGCGACAAACCTATCACCGGACAGCGGCTACGTCGTCTCTTGCGCCGCTTCGTTCTCATCAACCCAGGTCGAGATAGCACGGGAAAAACACGCGGCTACCATTGGAAGGACTTCAAGAAAGTTTGGCCGCACTTCCCGAGAAAGGAGCAATGACACGCTACGTCTGGCGTACACCTCCGTTTTGTGTGTCAGTGCGTCAGAAATGAAGCAATTTCAATAAGTTAACCATTCCAATACGCGTCAGAAACGGGCGTCGTTCTGGCAGAGAAAATGGAGGTTAAGTCATTGAAATCACTTAAAGACTGACGCGCTGACACCTGGCAAGGAAGGATAGGCCTTACTAACGGCGATTGCGGCACCTGCCGAACCTGGAGCCGTACGACATAGGAAGCACTACAATGCGTGTAAGCGAAGACTATGCCGGCAATTTCATGTCAGCCACATGGCTGGCGAAGTTGCTGAAGGAGAACAGCCTGAAGCAGCTGACGGCAACCATCAAAAGCGTACGTTCGCACGAGTTCAAAAAAGGTGAAAAGCCCAAATATGTTTTGTCCTTCGTCGGCAAGGATATGGAAGCTCCGGTCAGCAAGACTAACGCATACGCCCTGGCCAACGATCTCGGTGACGACACGAGCAACTGGCCGGGCAACAAGGTGATAATGACGACCAGCTGGGGCCAGACGCCCAATGGCATGGGCGACATTATGCACATGCGCGGCGACCTCGGCGGGGAGCAGGCCGTGCGTGAGGCGACCCCCGCGCCGTTGTCGCCAACGCACCACCCACAGCCAACGCAAGGTAACGGCGCCAGCAGTGCCTATGCGGCGGCATCCCAGCCGGCCAGCGGCCGGTCACCGGAGCAGAACAGCAGCACAGCCTCTGCCCTAAACGACGAAATCCCCTTCTAATGGGATATTTGAAACGCGTGGCCGCACGTCACCGCGGCCACGCGGGAGGATCGGCCAGCGTTGACGATCCGCCGTACCATCTTCGGACCTCGCAGACACCCAGCGTGCGTGGCATCGAAGACGGGCGAGATATCTGCCTGATGGCCGAGATGGTCGACGCACCATTCAAGCAGACAGCAATCGACAGACGCATGCGAGCATTGACTCATCGGCATCAGCTACAGGACTGACCAACACCACCTCGACGAGATATCGCATCTGGAACCGAGGATCGAATTTCGGTCCCGACTGGAACGCACTAATTGGCTCCAGGATCACTTTGAACAGACGAACCCAGCTGAACCATTTCACTATGGAGTATGCGCCGGCGACGTGATGCCCTGCATCACGCGGTTCTTGCTGCATGCGGGCTAACGCTGGCGGACCGTCAAGGACGTCTCAATCAGGGTGGAAAGCCGTCATTCCCTGCTCAGGAAGATAGGTCCCAGTAGCGCCAAAAGCGGTCATCCGCCGCCAGTTCTCGAATGACCGCAGTTGGGCCGGGAGCAGACCGGCAGCTTCGGGCTCCGAATATTCAAGAGCGGACATTCAGGTTGGTGTGGCGATAGTCGTGACCTGACGCAAGGCAGCCATACCCAATGAAGCAGTGAACGTCTCCACAATAATCCTCGGGCTCGCGCATATCTGTGTCGTCTTGAGCCGAATAGTAGCCTAAGATTTGGACCATGCGGACCGAGCGCAAAAACGATTGGCCGCAGGTTACAATTGCCGGGGGAGAACGCCTCCCGAGGGATGGCTAGATGTCCTCCGTCGATTCTGTCGCAGCGAGATTACTGTCGGCGACATTGATGTTCGATCGGGCGTCGTTGCTGGCGCTTGAGACCTTAGCTGCCGAATCCGATCGTCGCGTGCTGAGACGCGGCGAGGTTCTGGTTCGCGAAGGCGATCCATCGGACAGGTTTTTCATCGTCCTGTCGGGTCGCTTTACGGTCCACAAACGAGATTCAACTGGCTCGGTAGCGGAAATCGCTCAGGGTGAACTGGTCGGTGAAATCGGCTTCTTCGCAGACCTGCCCCGGATGGCCACCGTCCGCGCAGCGCGCGATTCGATCGTCCTTGAGATCAGTCGCAATCATTTCGAGAAGGCGGCCGAGACCTTGCCAGGCCTGAGAGAGGCCGTCACGACATTTCTGGCACGCCGCTTTGCGAACCAATCTCCAAGTTTGTCACGTCTCGAGAAACCTGCCAGGATCCGAACGCTTGCGATCATTGCAGCTGGCGGAAGTCACAATGTCTCGTCAACCTTTGTCGGGCACCTGCGGCAAGCATTCGGCTCCGTTGCGCACGCTCAGTTCGTAAGCCGGTTGGATATAGACGCTAGATTTTCCGGTCTTCCGGCCGACGACCCGTCGATCCTCAACTGGTTGAATGAATTGGAGTCGGAAACCGAATTCATCGTCTATGTAGCCGATGAAGAGCCGAGTGAATGGACAGGTGTCTGCATTCGCCAGGCGGATTCAGTCCTGTTCCTTGCCAACGCGTCGTGCTCGCCTCAGGTGAACCCATCCGAGGAACTGGCGCTTTCGGTGCATTCACCATCGACCGGGCGGCTCGTCCTCGTTCACGAAAGTCGCTCAGCAGTTGTCTCGGGTACCTCTGCATGGCTGGATAGGCGTCCCGATATTGGCCATCATCATCATGTTGCATTGCTGGACGGCTCTGACGTCGAACGCCTCGTCCGATTTGTTTCCGGCAAGGCACTAGGCTTTTTAGCGGCCGGGGGTGGGTCCCTCGGTAGCGCTCATGTGGGCGTCTACAAGGCTTTCGTCGAGGCGGGGGCGCGCTTCGACTATCTTGGCGGCACGAGTTCCGGAGCAGCGATGATGGCCGGCTTCGCCAGAGGATTGGATGCGAAGCAGATCGATCGGGGCACACACAACATATTCATCAAGAGTCGGGCACTTCGCCGTCCAACATTACCGCGCTTCGCACTTCTGGATCACAAGGCGTTCGATCGGGCGCTTCGGGCGGAATACGGCGACGTTCTGATCGAGGATCTTTGGCTTCCGTTCTTTGCGCTTTCGACCGATCTGAGCGGCCGTGCGCCCTATGTCCACCGTCGGGGAAAGCTCTGGCAGGCGGTTCGGGCATCAGGTTCCCTCCCGGGCGTCCTGCCGCCGTTCTTCACGGCTGACGGCGATATGCTGGTGGACGGCGCCATCACGAACAACTTGCCGCTTGATCAGATGAAGGAACTGAAGACCGGTCCCAATGTTGTGGTGAGCTTGGGGTCGAATGCACCGCAGAAATACTACGTCGACTATGAGCGCATCCCCGGGGCTTCCGAACTGGCGGTCGCCATGCTGAACCCTTTCGGTCGTGCTCGATTGCCCAAGATCCCCAGCATGTTTCAGGTCATTGCGGCGAGCATGTTGGCACACGGGCCGCAAGACATTGCCCTGGGCGAAGAGGATGTGCTTGTCTGCCCCCAGATTTCCAGCGCGATCAGCTTCATGGATTGGAGTCGGCATTCCGAGTTGTTCTCCGACGCCTACGACACCACGACCCGGTGGATCGAGGAACATCTCCGCCAGAACGATCCCAAACTCCTAGAGGTGCTCGGCAATGTGCCTACTTGTTAGAGGCGGCAAACCCATCGGGTTTGGTGACAAACTTGATGAGATAACCGAGATCGCGACAATCGCAGATCCGCTCTCGGTTGACGAATGACGTCGCTCCATTCGATCGTACGCCGCGGGACTAACGTGCAATTAGGAGGTTGCGATGAAGCATTTCGGAGGTGTGGACATCCGTTGACTTTTTACACATAGCTCGGTACACCGGCGTTTATGAAGCGCTTTGTCATCTACACGCGGGTATCGACGCAGGAGCAGGGCCGCAGCGGCCTGGGGTTGGAGGCTCAACGGCGCGACATCGACATCTTCCTGCACGCGTTCTCCCAGGTCCCTTGGAAGATCGTTGGCGAGTTCTGCGATATCCAGTCGGGCAAGGACGATACCCGGCCTGAACTGGCGAAGGCGCTCGACCTCGCAAAGCGGGAAGGGGCCGAGCTTCTGATTTCCAAGCTTGATCGGCTTTCCCGCGACGTCGAGTTTATCGCTGGGACCATGAAGCGCGCCAATATCAAGGTTGCGACCATGCCGAACGCTGATCCCTTCCAACTTCACATTTATGCGGCGCTAGCCGAGAAGGAGCGCAAGTTTATCGGCGAGCGGACCAAGGCCGCTCTGGCGGCTGCCAAGGCGCGAGGCGTCAAGCTGGGGGGCTATCGCGAAGGCAGCCTCGACCGACGGATAGCCGCCTTAAAGCAGATGGCAGACGATGATGCGCGGCGCGTCATGGGCGTCGTGCAGCCTCTCAGGCAGGCGGGAAATTCGCTTAGGCAAATCGCCCAAGAACTTGAGAAGCAGCGTATCCGAACGCCGCGGGGAGGCGCTTGGACTGCGAAGCAGGTCAGTCTGACGCTCGCCCGGCTGACGAGGTTGGCTTCGGCGCCGGTAGACAGAGCGGCCGTGCCGACAGAGGCCAAACGTGCCGAGCCTGTCGATCGCTCTGAACCTGCAGCAGGTCGCGCGCCGCTAGCCAGTCGCTGGTAGGTCGGAGGTCGGGGCATCCGCCCCCCCGGCTTTGTCGGCGGCGGGGGGTGGGGGTGGCCTGGGGGGCCCTGCAAGACATGCGTTTTACGTGCCTGGGCAGACTTCCGTCAGCGTGGCGCCGCGATGGAAACAAGCCGGAAACAGGCTCCGGCGGCCGGTGGCGTTTGTCGGTTACGAGATCGAGCTATTCCTAGACCATCGGGGCTTCGCCTCACGTCAAAGGCGGCTGATGCCTAATTTGGAAAGGCGCTGTCGCCCTAGGTTCATACGAGAGGGATTAGCCATGCGGTCCGCAACGGTTCTGTCATCGTTGCTCGCGCCGGCTCTATGGGCGGCTCATCTCTTGCTCGTCGTCTGGGGACTTCATACGGCAGCCCGGTCCGATCCGGTGTTTTGTTCCAGCGATTCATCAATCCGAACGACATCGACATCGAACCAGACAACGGGGACCGCCACGGCATGTCCGTTCGTGCTCGCGGGATCATCAAGCAATGGATCGGGGTGAATGGACTTTGGCTTTGCGAACTCACAGCGCCGAGCATCGGCCTGTACTCTTGGCCAGCGTGGCCCAGGCTCGGCTAGGTGCGCCGCTGCCGTAGCTCAGGTGACGAAGTCACGCCATCCCTGCTGCAGGACGACGATGCAAACGGCAGAAGTCGATTGTCAGCGTCGAAACTTATCGAGCCCTAGAAACCGGGCAGGCAGGGAGGCCGTCCCCACGTAACCTACGCGGCGCGTCGTTGAGTGAGGTGGAGACCCGAACGGGCTCGACGAGGGTCGACGGCGGTGACAATGCTGTGGTGGTGATCGCAGTAGACGCGATCCGGCGAAGTTGGCCCAGCACAAAAACGGTAACCGCCGGGTACTGCCGGGTCTTCGCTCACCGGGAAGCGGCACTGATAGAGGCCCAGCTGAATGAGGGGGACGTCTCGCGAAGTCGGTCTGTTATTTTCAGGCATGATGGTTTCAGTTCCTGTTTCATGGCCATTGCCGGCTGATAGCCACAGTGCGACCGCGTCAGGGCGAGCTTCTCTCATTTTGGAGGCTATGGATCACCATATGGTGTTGGTCGCAGCGTCAATGAAGCCCGTCGCCCTGCTTCTGAAGCCAATAGTTTGCGACCTAAGGCCACACTTGCTGCTGGCGTGCAGTTGACAGCGCGAAGGCGCTCGGCGCGATGTTGTCGTCCCTCTGATCGTGGCGGTCACTCCGTCCCCGGGGTTTGTCGGCGGCGGGGGTGGGGTGGCTTATGAGGCCCCTATCAGGCGCGCCCAGCCGACACTCTCGTTTAGGTTCATCATAGCCGCCTCTCTCGCCCCCAAAACTTCCGAAAGACGGAATTTCGAACCCAACGGTGACCTTTCGTTGTCCGCGTTGCGAATGCCGCATCTCGGCCATTTAGACCAGCTTCGCCATTGCCAAGACCGGACACCGAGTTTGAATACTCGGAGGTCCTTGTCGCGGCTAACTCCTGGAGGAAGACCATGCCTCCTGATGACCTTGGCTGCGTCGCGCATCATGCTGACAAAATCTGTCACTGCCATGCGCTATCTATTGTTCATCACAACCAACAAAGGACAAGGTAAGATGAGCAATAACCCCAGCCCCGCACTCCAGGTCGCTCTGGCCTACCACGATGCCTGGAAGAACCACGATCATGCGACGGCGATGAAAGTCGTCGCGGACAACGTGGTGTCTGAAACGCCGTTCGGGCTCATCGAAGGCGGCGCCGCTCTGCACGAATCCGAATCGCAGTTCGCCGGCATGCTCAAGGGGGCGACGATGGTCGCCGCGTTCGGCGACGAGAAGACGGCGCTTCTCATGTATTACACACACACCCATCCCATCCCCAGCGTCCTCTCAGCGAAGTACTTCACGGTCGAGAACGGGAAAGTCACCGGGATCAAGGCGCTCTTCGACAAGAGCGTATTCGGCGCGCTGTGAATGCGGCCCAGCCGCACTGACGCACACAATTTTACAGAAAGTACTCTCATGATTACCAACAATGCTGCGACGGGCCGCTATGGGCGGCTCGTCGCTGAGGCCTTGCTGTGCCCGGCTGGTGCCAGCGATGTCGCAACCGCCACGCTCAAGGGGAGCGGCGTGCGATGAAACGGATCCAGTACCATCAATATGGCGGCCCGGAAGTGATGCGGCTCGAGGATTTCGGGCTTCGCGCGCCGAGGAAGGGCGAGGTTGCCGTGAAGGTCAGCTTCGCTGCCATCAACCCGATCGACTGGAAGGTGCGCAACGGTCACCTGAAGTTGGTGACCGGGAAGAAGTTCCCGCGTGCTCTGGGCAGCGACATCTCGGGCATCGTGATTGCGATCGGCCCGGGTGTCACCCGCTTCAAGATGGGCGATGCCGTGTTCGGATCCGTCCAGATCAAGGAGGGTGGCGCTTTCGGTCACGGTGCGATCGCGCCAGAGACTTTTCTCGCCAAAAAACCGGCCTCCGTGTCCTTCGAGAAGGCTGCGTGCCTCGGCACACCTGGGGTAACGGCTTGGAATGGCCTCATCGACAAGGCCAACATCAAGCCGGGCGCCCAGGTTTTCATCAACGGCTGCACCGGCGCTGTCGGCGAATCCGCCGTTCAGATCGCACGAATTCTCGGGGCCGAGGTCTCGGGGAGTTGCAGTTTGCAACAGATGCAGCGTGCCCAGGAGATGGGCGTCAGCCGCGTCTACGACTATCGCACGACCGATCTGTCGCAGATCAAGGATCGGTTCGATGTCGTCTACGACACAGCCGGCACCATGATGGTGGGAACCGGGCTGGGGCTGCTCCGCAAGGGTGGCGTGTATCTCGACATCAACCCGACGCCAGGCAAGTTCATCCGAGCGATGTTCGACAGCAGGCTCAAGCCGATCGTCTGCACCGCGCGGGCCGACATCCTGGACGGACTTGCCCGCGCGGCCGCCGACGCAAAGCTCCGGCTTCCGGTCGCCGAGATCGTTCCGCTTGAGGACGCGATCGCGCTGGTGGCTGCCATTGAGCATGGGCGCAAGTTCAACGGCAAGGCGCTCGTGTCGATGTCTTGAGCAACTCCCTGCCAAACTTTGTCATTGGCTGGTAAGGTTGTGTCATGTCCAAGAGCAATCGGCTTTTCGATCTGATGCAGATGCTGCGCCGGCACAATGGTCCTGTGCCGGGCACTGAGCTCGCGCGGGAAGCCGGCGTTTCCTTGCGTACCATCTACCGCGACATCGGCACCCTTCAGGCAATGGGCGCGGATATCGAGGGAGAGCCAGGCTTCGGCTACGTCCTGAAGCCTGGCTTTCTGCTGCCGCCGCTCATGTTCTCGCAGGAAGAGCTCCAGGCGCTTGCGCTCGGCGCGCAATGGGTCGGCCGCCAGACGGACGACGGCCTTGCGTTCGCGGCCCAAAACGCAATCGCCAAGATTGGTGCGGTCCTGCCGGTGGAATTGCGCCACCTGCTGACGGATAACGCTTTTCATGTCGGGCGCAGCAGACCAGAAGCGCCGGCAGTGGATCTGCGGGTGCTTCGTCAAGCCATGCGCGAACAGCTCAAGCTACACATTGCCTACAAGGATCCGTGGGGCGCTGTCACTCAGCGCATCATCTGGCCCATCATGCTTGGCTTCATTGAAGACAAACGATTCATAGCGGGCTGGTGCGAACTGCGACAGGATTTTCGGACGTTTCGCGTTGATCGAACCGCGCGTGTCCAGCTTCTCGAGGAGCGCTATCCCGGCCGTCGGCGCGACCTCGCCAAACGCTGGCGCGCCGTTGCGGACGAGCAACGGGCGAGCGCGGCCGATAACATCAACTCGTAGGCTCAAGGGACGATTCCGCTGGCTAGCTGGTGCCGGAAGGCGTCCACACTACGCTGGATGCAAAGGTCGGCTAACTAGCCAATCATCCCGACAGCTGCCGATCCGCGTCCGGCCCGTCCCGGTCGTACAGAAATGCACGTCCGAACGGCTACTGCTGGTGCTTTCCTGACCTCCTGTCCGTAGACGCTTTGGGTCAGTCCGCTCCCTTTGTGACGGCCATGCAAAGGGCCTGATGGTGACTACGTCACTCTCGGTCCACGTCGCCTGGCATCGAAATCCCCGAATCAAGAAATCAGGCCGGAGGCGGGGATTAGGCGTGCATTGACGTTCGTCGCGGCGAGCGGCGAGTCAAATTTCACTGACTATCTTTTTGTTGAAGTCGGTGCCGATAGGAGAACGTCTGCAATCTTGGGTTCGGACCCAAAAGTGGACAGACCGTTAACGGCGGACTGAAGCAACGCAGCATTTTCCACTTTGTGGCGAAATAATTCTCAACTATGGTCCGCCAGGCTTAAGGCATGGGGGGATTGCCGATGGTTTTATCACGCAGGGGTGTCGTGCTCGGCGGCCTGGCGCTGGTCGCGGTCGGTGCAACCGGCAATATTGTTCAAGCCGCGACGGCAAAATCCTTTTTCGCCGGCACTGCCAGCGACAACAATTTTGTCTATCGCAAGACCAACTTCGCCAAGATCGACAAGAGATGGCATCGCCAGATCGTCAAGTATTTCAGCAGCGAGCCGGTCGGCACCGTCGTGGTGGATACCCGCCACCACTTCCTCTACCTCATCATGGAAAACAAGACCGCCATCCGCTACGGCGTCGGCGTCGGCAAGGACGGCTTCAAATGGTACGGCCGCGCGACGATCGACCGCCGCGCGCTGTGGCCGCAATGGGTCCCGCCCCCCGAAATGCGTAAGCGCAAGCCTGACCTACCGCACATGGTCGCAGGCGGCGCGTCCAACAATCCGCTCGGGCCGCGCGCGCTCTATCTGCACCGCAACGGCGCCGACACCGGCTACCGCCTGCATGGCACGCTGGAGCCATGGAGCATCGGCACCGACGCTTCCAGCGGCTGCATCCGCATGTTCCCGGAAGACATCATCGACCTCTACCAGCGGTGCCCGATCGGCACCGCGGTGGAGGTCCTGCCGCACATCGCCGACCAGGCGCCCGCTTCCACCACTGTCGAATGATTGGCACCTCATGAACCGCATGATTGAAAACACGCGCCGGCTGCTCGCCGCCGGCCTGCTGGTGCTGGCCGCATCCTGCTCGACCAGCAACACGCTGGCCCCGTCCACGCCCGACATCACCAACACCGAGATTGCCGGCTTCCAGAACGTGCAGCCGGGCAGCGAGGAGGATTTTATCCTCAATGTCGGCCGCCGCACCTATTTCACGCAAGGTTCGGCCGCGCTCGATTCTGTCGCCAAGGCCACCCTCGACACCCAGATCGCCTGGTTAGCAAAGCATCCGCGCTGGCTGCTCAAGCTGCAGGGTTTCGCCGACGATCCCGGCGCAAGCGAAACGGCGCTGTCGCAGCAGCGCGCCGATGCGGTGATGGACTACCTCGCCGCCGGCGGCATAGACCGCAGCCGCATGTGGGCCAAGGGCTACGGCAAGGACAGGCTCGTCCGCGACTGCCCCGACGCCGCCTGCAGGTCGCAGAACCGCCGCGTTGTGTCTAATTTGCGCGATGAGAGGAACGAGTCGTAGGGGGCTGCTGTTTTGCTTGTCACCAAATCAGAGTCTCACACGCGACGGCGGCATGGCTGCTTTGCGCCGCATCTCGGACGCTGAGAGCGGTTTGGCCACTTCCTGAAAGCCGACGTTCCAAGCGACCACGCTGACAGCCGCGGTTGTGCCGTTTGCGGACACTGGCAAATCGCCGACTTGGAGATCAGCCTCACTATCATCGGACCGCTGCCATGATGAACTCGAACCAGAAACCAGCGTCGGCCTAACGCCACGCCACTCACCCTGTCGATCGATCTCGTACGGTCTTGGTATCTGAACACTGCAGCGCATCGAAGCGCGTGGCTAGGAATGCAGCTCGACAAAAGGGCTGCGCGACCCGTACGCTGCGGTATGGTTGACGTAGCCGACCCTTTCGAGCGGAAGCTTGCGGCGATCCTTGCCGCGGATGTTTCCGGCTATAGCCGGATGATGGAAGTGGACGAAGCCGGCACGCTTGCGCGCATGAAGGCACATATTGGTGAGGTCGTCAGGCCCAGGATCGCGGCGCATCGGGGCAATATCGTCAAGACCACGGGGGACGGCCTGCTCGTCGAGTTTGCGAGCGTCGTCGAGGCGGTTGAGAGCGCTGTCGAAATCCAACGATCGATGGCGGAGCGGAACATTGGTGAGCCTGAGAACACCCAAATCCTTTACCGTGTCGGGATCAATCTCGGTGACGTCTTCTTCGAGAACGGAGATGTGTTCGGCGACGGCGTAAACGTGGCCTCGCGGCTAGAGGGGCTCGCCAAGCCGGGCGGCGTGTGCGTCTCGGACATTGTGCATCAGGCAGTCGAGGACCGGATCCAGGTCCCCTTCCGTGACATGGGCAACCAGCGGGTAAAGAACATCTCCCGACCCATCCGTGTCTGGCAGTGGACGCCCGACGCGGCGCTGCAGACGACTCGACCTGTCGAGGCGGCGCTGCATCAGAGGGTGCAGTTCGCGACGGCGTCGGACGGTGTGCAACTGGCTTGGGCCAGCATTGGCCAGGGAGCGTCGGTGCTGAAGGGTCCGAACTGGCTAAACCATCTTGAGTATGAATGGCACAGTCCAATTTGGCGTCCGATGCTCTCGAAGCTCGCCAAGTTTTGCCATCTCGTGCGGTTCGATCAACGCGGAAACGGCCTCTCGGACTGGGAGGTTGAGACTATATCGGAAGATGCAATGGCCGGTGACATGTCCACAGTCGCGACCGCTGCACAGGTGGATCGGTTCGCGCTTCTCGGCATCTCGCAAGCCTGCGCCTTTTCCGTGCGCTATGCTGTGGAGCATCCGGAGCAAGTGACATGTCTCGTCCTGCTGGGTGGGTTTGTCCGAGGTCGGCTAAAGCGACCGGGTCTCGACCAAAGGAAGCTATATGAAGCCGGGGCGATGATGATCCGCGACGGCTGGGGCTCGCCGAATCCTGTTTTCAGGCATTTCTTCACTTCGACGTTCATCCCCGACGCCCCACATGAGATTATGGCGAGCTTTGACGAACTACAGCGCATTGCCACGAGCCCCGAGGCGGCGATGCGACTTTGGCAAATGAACAGCAAAGTTGAGGTGACAGAGCTGGCAAAGAGGGTCCGTGTGCCAACGCTCGTGCTGCATTGCGTGGGTGATCGCGTCGTGCCGATCGAGGAGGGCCGCCTGATGGCAAAACTCATTCCGGGGGCGATGTTCGTCGAACTGCCGGGAAATAACCACGTGCTCATTGAAGGCACGTCAGCCTACGACCAGTTTTTCGAGGAAACGGCTGTCTTCCTGGCGATGCACAATCCGGTCGCGTAGCTTACGACCGGTGATCCACTTTGGAACTGCCAGTGCTACGGCAAGCCTTTGACCCGTTTGAGACCTTCATTTGCGACCATGGAATAGCAGCAATGCGCCTCGTTTCGGCCGTTAAGGTTAGCATTGCCACCGCCTGGAAGCGGACATAGCCGGCGACCACTCTGGAAGTTGCGGTCGCGCCATGAGCAGAAATTGAGAACATTTTTCCGAAGTGGACATTCGGTTGATGCGTTAGGCACCGAAGCAAGGAGGCTCGTGCATTCGGGGCGCGCCCTCTCTTTAAAGCCGTCACCGGGCTTGCAATTCGGTGGCGCATTGCGACATTGGCTGCATGAGCACCTCCGCACAACCAGTGCGTCTGGCCCGCCCGGAAAAGAAGCGGCGTCGCATCCCCATTGCAGTCATCATGGCGTTGAGTTTTGGCAGCCTCGTATTCCTGTCGGTCGGCGGCGTGCTCGCATTGTCGGTCGGCGCCAATTTTCGCAACACGTTCGACTTGCTCGGCGCCCGGTCGACACTCCTGATCGATGCGATGGAGGACTCGCTGCGCGCCGAGATGGGAGACGCCGAGAACGCGGTGGACGGCATCGCGCAGCTGTATGCCCAGGGCGAGTTCCAGATCGACGACGAGGCGATGTCTGCAGCCGTTGCCGGTGCTCTGGCTGCCGCTTCGGGGGTCGAGGCGACGCTGATCTGCACCCCCGACCTCGTCTGCCGCGGCGCCGCGCGGTCCGTCGAAAACAACGTTTCAACGGGCGCGATCGAGCATTTTCCGGCCGAGCCCGAGAAGTCGTCCCAAGTCCGCGCCGCCCTCGAGCAACGCAGACAGGTCGACGGACGCCAATGGGGTGCGTTCGTGGCCAACGAGTTCGGCCTGTACGCGCATGTCTCCGTGCCGCTGGCACGTGATGGCGTGACGCAGGCCTGGGTGATCGCGGCGGTCGAATTGCAGAAACTGTCCGATATCACGCGGGAACTGTCATCGCGATTTGGCACGCATGCCTTCATTCTCGATGGCGAAGATCGCGTGCTCGCCGACCAAAGGCTGGCCGATCCCGACGCTCTGAAGAATGGCGTCCTGCCACTGACGCCGCTGGCCACGTATGGCGATCCGGTATTGGCCGCATATAGCTCGCGCAAGGTAGAGCGGCAGTTCGACACGCGCCACGCCCGCGACATAGAAATCGCCGAGATCGACCCCAGCGTGGACAATGCGTCCGAGTGGAGCGGCGACACCACGTACATCGCCATTACCCGCAAGATCGCAGGCTATGGCGACGAGCCCTGGACGCTCGGCGCGTATTTCGAGACCAGCCAGATCAGCGACGAGATCGAGCGCGTCATGGGATCGGCCCTGCTCGGTCTTGGGGCGATGGCCGTGGCGGTCATAGTCGCGATCCTGCTTGGCAGGCGCCTGTCGCGACCGATCCAGGCGATCGCCGGCCAGGCCACGCGCGTCGCCGATTTCGATCTCGACGGCGTGACCCCGCTGCCGCGCAGCAGGGTGCTGGAGTTGGACAACCAGGCTTTGGCCTTCAATGCTATGCTGATCGGTCTGCGTGCATTCTCGACCTATATTCCGCGCTCGCTGGTGGCCAAGCTGGTGCGCACCGGAGAGATCGGCATCGCCGAACCGCGCGAGGCGGTCGTGACTGTCATGTTCACCGATATCGCCGGTTTCACCACGCTGTCGGAGCGGATGGACGCTGCCGCTGCGGCCAGGCTCCTCAACCATCATTTTGAAATCCTGTGCCGCGCGGTCGACACGCATGGCGGCACGGTTGACAAGTTCTTGGGCGACGGCATGCTGGCATTCTTCGGCGCGCCGGACCGTCTGAAGGGCCATGCCGCCGCGGCCGTCCGCGCCGCCGCGGCCATTCGCGAGGAGCTGGAGAAAGACAATCTGGAAGCGGCCGGCGAAGGCCGGCCTCCGCTTCATGTCCGCATCGGCATCCATACGGGCTCCGTCATCGTCGGCAACATTGGCGCATCCGACCGCGTCAACTATACGATAGTCGGCGACACCGTGAACGTCAGCCAGCGGCTGCAGGATCTCGGCAAGCAGCTCGAACCGGATGCCGCGACCGCCATCGCGATTTCCGGCGAGACCGCGTCGCGGCTCGACGAAAAGTTCGAAACGATCCCGGCGGGCAAGCACAGGTTGCGGGGGCGCGGCGAAGCGACGGAGGTCTTCCAGCTTGGCAAAGTCGCGACGTCAGAATCGCCCCGTCTGGACGTTCATCGCGCTCAAGCAGGCTAAGGGACATGCCACTTCCATGCCGCTGATCGGCGGCTTGGAGAAGCCCACGGCTTTGGCATTGACTGGAGCGGGGTCACCTAGTGCCGTAGTCGATTTCAATTGGAGCGACAAGAACGCGGCAAAGTCGCTGGTTCCAGTCAACATCCGCTTACGAGCCGCCCAATCGGCTCTGCAAGCGCGCCGGTTTGGGTCAGATCACGTCGGTACTCGCGGGGGCCCGAAGGTCCGCTTTTTATGATCCGAACCTCAAAGCTGCCAGTCAGCATTCGGCCCCACAGCTGCCGGGCGGCAATGCGCCGCATGTCGGTCATAGCGGCGGGATTTGCCGTTCCCTGAAAGCGGACGTCCCAGGTGCCAAGGGGCAGTCGCGGTTGCGCCAAAAGCGGTGTTCGATGGTGCACACGCACGGTTTGAACAGGGCGGATTCAGACCTTGCGGGTTGTCAGCTTCTGACACAGTTCTAATCGCCCAATTCCCTAAGACGTTATCCCTGCGGCCCGGTGAGCAAATCCGGATAACGCAAGCGCTAGGAATCGGCAGGTTTGGACGGCTCGCACCGTCTTAGTCACAAAACATAAGTTCATATTGACTTTATGGTCGTTTTGACTATGCTGTATGCAGTGCGTCGACGACCGCGTCTTCCAGGGTAGCGGGATTGACAGTTTCTTGGCGATGAAACGGCCCAGCTGCGCGCGTATAGAAATGGGTTAGATCCACAATGCCAACCTGTGCCTGCCGACGTCAGCCCGGGAATTTCGGAAGCTCTCGCTTGGTGCTTTCGATTTTGGTGACGCTTTGCTTGGTCGCAAATGGCTGCGCGACCCGGGCTGGAAACGTGCTTCAACCTCCCGCGGTCACCACGAGCGAGGCCACGCGGGTTAACCTACTGGTCGCCACAACACGCAAACCGTCGACGGACCCTGACCAACTTTATTCAGGAGAGCGCGGGACGGCGATCTCGTTGGACAGCGTCACTGTCACCATTCCTCCGGATCGAAACCGAAAGATCAGTCAGATCCAGCGGCCTTCACACCGTCCTCCTGATCCCACTCGGGAGTTCGCCATGGTCGAGGTCGACAAAGTCGCAACGGAGAGGCAGGTCTTCGATTGGTTCCGCAAGAACCGAAATGCAAAGCGTCAGGTGCTCATTTTTGTGCACGGCTACAACAACTCTTATGCCGACGCCGTCTTTCGTTTCGCTCAGATCGTTCATGACGCGGGAACCGACGCAGCGCCTATTCTCTTCGCTTGGCCATCGCGGGCCAAGGTCTTCGACTATCTTTACGACAAGGAGAGCGCGAACTACTCGCGCCGGGCCCTGGAAGACTTGATCCTCCAGGCCTCCATGAGTCCCGACGTCGACGACGTCACCATTCTCGCTCATTCGATGGGGACGTGGCTTGCCGCGGAAGCGTTACGCGGTGTTGCTATGCGTAAAAACTCGATCCCGGCTAAGGTCAGGAATGTCGTCTTAGCGTCTCCGGATATCGACATCGACGTGTTTCGCCGTCAATTTGTCGAAATGGGGCCAAATAAGCCGCGTTTCACAATCGTCACGTCGACGCGGGACAAGGCCCTTGAGTTTTCGCGATTGTTGTCGGGTGGAATTTTGCGTGTCGGCGGTACCGATCTCACGCCATATACGGCGGTTCTTGAAGAACTCGGAGTTACCGTTATCGACACGAGCGCGATCGCATCGGGAGATCCACTCGGCCACAATGCGTATACCGACAGCCCCGAGATTGTTCGGCTGCTGGCGCACCGTCTAGGCGGTCGATCGGTGACGGCAGGCGAGGCTAAGTTCTCGGATCGCGTAACTGCGGCAGCAGCCAGTCTCGGCCAGCCGGCGAAGCGCAAAACTGCTAAGGGCCCGGTTGACAGCAGCGAGGCACGCAAATTGCTGAAACGCGAGCCTGTCACGTCGACCGGACAGATCGTTGATGGTCAGATCTCGTACTAAGATATCTGTGTAGACTGGCTACGACCAAACGAACGACAGGGGCTAACAGCTGCGCCTGGACGTTGCGGTCAATATGACCTAATGTACAATTCGCAACTGGAGATTGGGCCACTGATGGCGAACATTAATCCCGCGCGTAGAGCTGAAATTGGGCGCGAAAAGCGCGCGCGAACCCGTGCAGAGCTCGTCGCCGCGGCCAACTCGTTGTTCGCCAGACAGGCCGTGGAATCGGTAACAGTCGACGATGTGGTCAGGGAGGCCGGCGTCGCCAAGGGTACGTTCTACGTTCATTTCGATGGCCTAGACGGTTTGACGGCGGCGGTCGCGGAGGAACTGGTCCAATCTTTCGACGAAATGCTGCAGTCCGACCGGCTCTCACTCGACGATCCTGCCCTTCGGATTGCGTTTGGGTGCAGCTCATTCATCGACAAGGCGCTCATTGATCCTCGATGGGCCAGCCTTGTCGCCAGGATGGCGGCGGCAGACCCCAAGGGTGGCGAGCTCCTCCGCAGCAGGATTTTCGAAGACCTGCAACGGTTCTCGAAGAGCTTGCCGGGCAGTGGGGCATCCGCTGAGCTGAACCTGGAGATCGTCGTTGGGATCATGCTCCAGCTCATGCGCGCGCTTGGCGAGCGCAGGCTGTCGTCGCTCTATCGTGACGCGGCCATAAGCGCCATCCTGCGCGCGATCGGCCTCAATGCCCGGGAGGCGAAGTCGGTCCTTGCGCGCTTGTCTACATCTGCCGACGGGGCAATGCCTGATGGGCCGCGGCAACGGAAGTCTCAGCGCCCAGGTGCGGCGAGCAGCGGGGCCTGACCTTGGACTGACGCCCCTTCCGCGGCGATCTCCGTTATCTGTTCGTCGAGATTGAGTGCTTTGTCACAACTCCAGATCTGGGCGTATATCCGGTCATCAGAGTGCGGCGGGCGCCGTTCCAACGGGCGCTCGAGCAGTAGCTGAAGCAAAAAAGTAAGCGCCGCAAGTGCGGGGGCACTCGCAGCGCGCAGCCGCTCGGCGTGACGGTCAAGACGACATCCCCGAGATCGACGTTGGCGAAGGTGGACAATTCCGAGATTGCCTCGGCAGGCTTGAACACGACAGCTCAAGTTTTGTCGCCCGGTCGCACCGTCCCCTTGATTGTGAGCTGGAGCTATCACCACAAGCGGCGTGAATACGTACCCCAGAACAAACGCCTCATTGCACCCGCCCCTGTCTCGACGCGAATGAGATTGGCCGCCATTCGGCTTCGCCTTTCTCTCGAAGCGCCCGTGTGCTGCCACGCAGCCATTGAATTCACGCCACCGCTCAATTCATATTGACTATTTAGTCGTTTTGACTATAAAGTACAAAGTCGTATCGTGTGGCCTTTGCCAGAAGGAAGAAAAGCTAGTGACAATCGTAATTGAAGCTCCAGGGTCGCACGTGCTCTGCACCCGGTGCCACGGGCTCGCATCTCAGTTGCAGCGCGCCCTCGAACGGTGTGCATTCAAATCGGAGGTGTTGGAGTGTGACGGCGCCGACCTCGGCAAGGCAGGGAGGTCCAGGGCATGAGGTCAGGCGCTGCAGCTCTGTGCCTTGGGCCTGGCGGCTCGGGCGGATTTACGGTTCGGCAATTTACTAGGCGAGGGCCGGCCGCAGATGAAATCGAAGTCGCGGTGACCGCAGCTTCGGTCAACCCGATCGATGTGCGCCGCTCCGAAGGCTACGGCAGTAGGCTGCTGTCGCTGT
The DNA here is from genome assembly GCF_056781675.1 of Mesorhizobium monacense. Taxonomy (NCBI): domain Bacteria; kingdom Pseudomonadati; phylum Pseudomonadota; class Alphaproteobacteria; order Hyphomicrobiales; family Phyllobacteriaceae; genus Mesorhizobium; species Mesorhizobium monacense. The sequence continues at coordinate 922,985 of NZ_CM165567.1, forward strand.
TGGGAGCCGGCAAGTTTCCTTTGATCCTCGGCAACGACCTCGCGGGCATCGTGACCGCCGTGGGATCAGGGGTGTCGACCTTCAAGACCGGCGACCGGGTTTACGGAGTGAAGCCCGCGTCGGCGGAAGGGGCCCACGCCAGCCACGTGTTGGTCAAAGCTGTCCACATGCTGGCCGCCCCTGGGGATCGGGACCTTAATGCGCTCGCCGCAATTCCCTACAGCTTCACGACGATGTGGCTCGCCGTACGCGGAGCGGGCCTTACCCGGGAGAACACTGTCGGAAAAAATGTGCTGATCCACGGTGCGGCCGGCGCACTAGGAACGTTAGCAACGCAGATGCTCTCCTCGTGGGGCGCGAGAGTTACGGCGATTGCCCGGAAGTCAAACAGTAAGGTGTGTCTTGAGGCGGGTGCCACCGAGGTGGTCGAGCGAACAGACGAGCTGTTCGTCTCCCTGTCACGCTCTTTCGACGCAACTCTCAACTTCGCCACCTGGGAAGATGATCGCGCGTTGCTAGGCTGTCTGCGCGACGGTGCGCTCGGTCACGCAACCACCGTCCACCCAATGTTAGGGAACTTCGACCGGCTTGGCTGGCTGCGCGGTATGCTAAAGACAATCTCGCAAAAGAAGGATCACCGACGCGCGCTGCCGAAGGGCGCCAGCAATTACGCATGGGTCCTCTTCAAGCCGGACAAGGCAGCACTGGATGATTTGCGCCAGTTCGTCGAACACAACCATGTCAGCCTCCCGATCGGGCTGTGCAAGCCGCTCGCCGCAGCAGGCTTGGCTTTCGACCACGTCAGGAAAAGACAGCCGGGGCGCGTGTTGCTGCTGCCCTGACACCACAGTCGAAACGCTAGGTCCGGCCCGACGGGGCGAACCCCCGCTTTCACAAGGTGTGCTGTGCAGCAAAGCGCGCTGCCTGCTGACATGCTTATCCACACCAGTTAGCGCTGACTGAGACCGAGAGCTCGAAGCGTCGCGTCGAGCGCTTGGCCGGTCGTTCCGGGTCGGGGACCTCGCTCAATAAATCCGCGCGTCACCTCCAGCCATATTCCAATTACGATGTCGGCTGCCAACTCTACGTCGTGCACTTTGGGCCGGCCCTGGGCAATCGCTTCCCCGATGTCCGCCTTAAGATTCGCACGGATCCCCCAGCCGAATTCAATGGGTGATTGCGAGCTTTGAATGACGAGGCGGGCCCAGTCTGTGTCCGCACTCGCTCTCTCCAGGAATTTCATGAACGCGAAGGAGAAACGCTCGACCGGATCCAGCCGCTCGAGCCGGGCAGGCGTCAGCAACTCATCAAAGCTCTGACTGAGGCCGGCACCTACCGCAGCGGCCAGCTCTCCGATGCCTTTGAAATGGTAGTAAAACGTCCCTTTGGCAACACCTGCTGCCTCGACGACAGCATCTACCGTGGGCGTCTCGTGCGTACGCCCTCCAAGGAGCGTCGCGCCTGCTTCCACGATCTGCGCGCGCGTTCGCGCCCGCTTCTCACGCCCTATTTCCGCTCTGCGCGCCAAATCGACTTTTGCCATTAGTCATGTCCTTTTTGCATTGCACCATTACGCGATTATCGCATTGACTATATAGTCGTTTTGACCTATAGGTGCAAATTGAAATTCGGCCGATCCCGATGCGAACGGCGAAGGGCCGCGAGGTCACACTCGGTGAGAAGGAAAGCATTCGATGAACTTTCAGTCCCAGAAGAATTTCCAAAGGGCAGAACGGCGTCTCCCTTTCGAATGCATTGCATTGGTGTTGCAAGGCGGCGGTGCGCTCGGAGTCTATCAGGCCGGCGTCTACGAAGCCCTTGCGGAAGCCGACATTCATCCAGATTGGGTTGCCGGCGTCTCCATCGGGGCTATCAACTCCGCGATCATCGCTGGAAACGAGCCGGCCGAACGGGTTGAGAAACTGCGGTCCTTCTGGCGGGAGATCACCGCCAATCCAGTTCTCGACTGGACTGCCGCCGCCGATGCTTTCGCTCCGAAGGGCAATCTCCCGCGCGCGCTCTTCAATCAATTCAGTGCAGCCTGCGCGCTCGTCGCCGGCGCCCCAGGCTTTTTCAGCCTGCGGCAGCCCGCGCCCTGGCTGCACTCGGATGGCTCGCTCCAAGGTACAAGCTTCTACGACACCAGCCGCCTGAAGAGCACTCTGGAGCGGCTTGTGGACTTCGACCGGATCAACGCGGGCGGCATGCGTTTCAGTGTCGGCGCGGTGAACGTGCGGACAGGAAATCTCGTCTACTTCGACAATGAGACGCATACGATCCGGCCCGAGCACGTGATGGCCAGCGGCTCGCTTCCGCCCGGCTTCCCTGCGGTAGAGATCGAGGGCGAGCTCTACTGGGACGGCGGCCTCGTTTCCAACACGCCGCTGCAGTGGGTCGTCGAGCACGGGACGCGGCAAGACACGATTGCCTTCCAGGTCGACTTGTGGAGCGCGCGCGGTGAGATTCCCCGCAACCTGGCCGACGTCGCGGCGCGGCAAAAAGACATCCAGTATTCGAGCCGCACGCGCGCCCATACCGACCAGTTCAAGCAGTACCAGCGCGCCCGGCACGCTCTCGCCAGCCTGCTTTCGAAGCTGCCGGCCGACTTGCTCGCCAGCGAAGAGGCAAGAATGCTGGGCGGGATTGCAGACCACAAGGTCTACAAGCTCGTGCACCTCATCTACCGCGCAAAACAGTATGAAGACCACTCGAAGGACTACGAGTTCTCGCGCTTGTCGATGGAGGAGCATTGGCGGGCCGGTTACTTCGATGCCGTTCGCACATTGCGCCATCCTGAGGCACTGAGTCGGCCTGACAATCTGGACGGGGTCAGCACCTATGACCTTGCCATCGACGGGCGGGAATAGAGGTCAGCCACCGCAAAGATGACTGACGTCCCCTGCCGGTCGGGAAGGCGACCCGGCTTCTCCTGAACGCAAACGAACCGCTCGATCCAGCCCAAAGGAATTTCATACATGCACCAAGACACCGTCCGGGCGAGGGCTTTCGCCATGCCCCTGACCAGCCCGGCCTATCCGGCCGGGCCATATCGCTTCCGAAACCGGGAGTATCTGATCATCACATATCGGACCGATCCGCAGAAGCTGCGCGACCTGGTGCCGGAGCCACTTCAGGTCCGCGAGCCGCTCGTGAAATTCGAGTTCATTCGCATGCCGGACTCGACGGGCTTCGGCGACTACACGGAAAGCGGACAGGTCATCCCGGTCTCGTTTCGCGGACGCAAGGGCAGCTACACCCACTGCATGTTTCTCAACGACCACCCGCCGATTGCCGGCGGACGTGAGCTTTGGGGCTTTCCCAAGAAGCTCGCAAGTCCGACGCTCCGAACGGAGACGGACACCCTGGTGGGCACGCTCGACTACGGCCCGGTCCGCGTTGCGACCGGTACGATGGGCTACAAGCACCGAGCCGCCGACCTCGCGAGCGTGAAGGCCTCGCTCGCCGAACCGAACTTCCTCCTCAAAATCATCCCGCATGTCGACGGCACGCCGCGCATCTGCGAACTCGTGGAATACCGCTTGGAGGAAATCAATCTGCAGGGCGCCTGGAGCGGCCCGGCAGCTCTGAACCTCTGGTCCCACGCCCTGGCCCCGGTTGCCGAGCTGCCGGTCCTGGAAATTGTCTCGGCCGTACACATCGTCGCCGACCTCACGCTGGCGCTCGGGAAGGTCGTGCATGACTATCTCGCGGAAGCCGAGCCTCACCATCGGAAAGGAAGAATCCATGAATTTGCAAAGTGAAGTCTTGTCGAACCAGCGGGTAGGTAGCGGCGGTGGCCGGCTTCTCGACAAGGTGGCGGTAATCACCGGAGCCGCGAGCGGCATCGGCAAAGAGATTGCGATTAGCTTCGCCCGCGAGGGCGCAAAGGTGGTCATCGCGGATCTTGATCAGAACGCTGCGCAAAAAGCCGCGTCCGAGATCGATCCGATGGGTAGACGCTCGCTCGGGGTTGGCATGGATGTCAGCAGCGAGGAGCAGGTGGAAAGCGGAATGGCGCAGGCGATCGAAACCTTCGGGCGCCTCGACATCCTGGTCAGCAACGCTGGCGTCCAGATCGTGGCGCCGCTTGTCGACTTCGATTTCGACAAATGGAAGAAGATGCTTTCCATCCACCTGGACGGCGCCTTCCTCACGACCCGCGCCGCCTTGCGCCAGATGTACAGCCAAAAGCGCGGCAGCATCATCTACATGGGATCCGTGCATTCCAAGGAGGCATCGCCGCTCAAGGCTCCTTACGTCACCGCCAAACATGGCCTGATCGGCTTGGCAAAGGTCGTGGCCAAGGAGGGTGCCGCCCACGGGGTGCGCACCAACGTGATCTGCCCCGGCTTTGTACGCACGCCGCTAGTCGGAAAACAGATTCCGGAGCAGGCGCGCGAACTTGGGATCTCCGAGGCGGACGTGATCAAGACCGTGATGTTAAGGGAGACGGTCGACGGCGAGTTCACGACCGTTCAGGACGTGGCGGAAGCAGCGCTGTTCCTGGCAGCCTTCCCATCGAACGCGCTGACTGGCCAGTCGATGGTGGTCAGCCATGGATGGTTCATGCAGTAGCAGGTTCGGAGACGCGCGCCTTCGCGCGCGCGCTCCCTCCTTATGCAGGATCAATCTCCGCTATTCGTCATATTTTTTTGCATTACACAATTGCACAATTCTCATATTGACTATGTAGTCGTTTTGACATACAAGTCCAAAATGAAATCGAGCCTCGGCCGCTGAGCCGGAGCTCCTTCATCATCAGTTCCCTGCAACCTCGATCCCTTTCGAGCGGAGGCTTTCATGCGCCTATCATACGGCCAATTCCTTTGTGTCTGTGTCGCCGGCCTTTGTCTTGCCGGCTGTTCCGAAGAGGAGAAGACAGCATTAGCAGCGCCAAGGCAGGCGCGCGTCGTGGTGGTGACACCTCACAAGCTCGCCACGGTCGCTGAGGGCGCCGGTCGCGTCCAGTCGCGTTATGTCAGCGAAGTCGGTTTCGAGGTCGGCGGCCGGGTCATCTCGCGCGATGTCGACATAGGCGCCATCGTCAAGAAGGGTCAGAAGCTTGCAGAGCTCAGTGCCGTCGATTACCGCAACAAGGTGACCGCCGCAGAGGCCGATCTCACGGCGGCCAAGGCCACGCTCGTCCAGGTCGTGGCCCAGGAGGAACGCTTCCGCATTCTGCTCGGCAAGGGCTTTACCACCCGTTCCCAGTACGATGAGGCGCTGAAGTCGCTGCAGAGCGCACAAGCTGCCGTCCAGGCGGCCGAAGCCAATCTCCGCATCGCTCAAAACCAGCTCGGCTACACGCAGCTGCTTGCACCCGACGACGGCATCGTGACGGCAACGGCGGCGGACCCCGGTCAGGTCGTCGTCGCGGGCCAGATGGTTGTCGAAGTCTCCCGCAATGACGCGCGCGAGGCGGTGTTCGCTGTCGCCGGCGCAGACATCACCGGGGCAAAGCTCGGCATGGCGGTGAACGTTTCGATCCAGGGCCGGCCCGATATCGCGGTCACCGGCACGATCCGCGAGATTTCCCCGGAGGCCGATAGTACGACCGGCACTTATCAGGTGAAGGTGGCGCTGGCTTCGCCGCCGCCAGAGATGCGGCTGGGGGCAGTCGTCGTAGGCCGCGTCGAAAACGAAGGAGGCCAGGAGGTCACCACGCTACCCCCGACCGCACTGCTGCAGTCCGGAGACGAGCCGCAGGTCTGGGTGATTGGCGGTGACGGCAAGGTTCAGCGCCGGAACGTCCAGGTGTTTCAATTCGATACGGACTCCGTCGTGGTCAGCCACGGGCTTTCGGCAGGAGAGAAGGTCGTGACCGCCGGCGTCAATTCGCTAGCAGACGGTGAGTTGGTCAACGCTGAGACGGAGGTGGAGTGATGACACGCTTTAATCTTTCAGAATGGGCCGTCCACAACCGGGCCATCGTCGTATTCCTCATGCTCGTCTGCGTCATCGGTGGCATCAACGCCTATGAGCGACTCGGCCGGCAGGAGGATCCGGACTTCACCGTGCAAACCATGGTGGTCCAGGCGGTCTGGCCCGGGGCCACCGCGGCCGATATGCTCACGCAGGTGACCGACAGACTGGAGAAGAAGCTCGAAGAAGCTCCCAAGCTGGATTACCTCAAGAGCTACACCAAACCCGGCCAGGCAACGATTTTCGTCTACCTCAAGGAGTCGACGCCAAAGGGCGAGCTCGACGACATCTGGTACCAAGTCCGCAAGAAGGTCAGCGACGTTCAGGCGACGCTTCCCCCTGGCGTGATCGGCCCCTTCTTCAACGACGAGTTTGGCGACGTCTTCGGCGTCATCTACGGGATCACCTACGACGGCTTCACGCCGCGAGAGGCCCGCGACTTCGCCGAGACGGCGCGGACCGAGTTCCTGCGTTCGTCCGATGTCGGCAAGGTCGAGATTTTTGGCGACCAGGACGAGAAGATCTATCTCAGCTTCTCACCCCAGAAGCTCGCCAATCTCAAGCTCAACCTCGACGAAGTGCTGACGGCGATCGCCCGCCAGAACGCCGTTGTGCCCTCCGGCGTCATCAACACGCCGCACGAGGACATGCTTGTCGACGTTACGGGCTCGCTCCTGACGCCCGAGAGTGTTGCCAACCTCAACCTCTGGATCGATGGGCGCTTCTACAAACTCACTGACATCGCCAAGGTTCAGCGCGGTTACGGCGACCCGCCCACGAAGATGTTCCGCGTCAACGGCAAGCCGGCCATCGGCATCGGCGTGAACATGCGCGAGGGCGGCAATAACCTCGACTTTGGTGAAGGCCTGCACGAGGCGGCCGAGCGACTGATGCATCGCTTTCCCGTCGGCATCAAGCTCAACCTGGTTTCGGACCAGCCCGAGGTCGTGCGCGAAGCCATCGGTGAATTCACCAAGGCGCTGTTCGAGGCGATCGTCATCGTGCTCGCTGTCAGCTTTCTCAGCCTCGGCTTCAGGGCAGGGCTCGTGGTTGCCCTGTCGATCCCACTGGTGCTTGCCATCGTCTTTATCGCCATGGAAGCGATGGGCATCAGCTTGCAACGCATCTCGCTTGGCGCGCTCATCATCGCGCTCGGCCTACTGGTGGATGATGCGATGATCACCATCGAAATGATGATCTCGAAGATCGAGGAAGGCATGGAAAAAATCAAGGCGGCTACCTTCGCCTATACTTCTACCGCCTTCCCCATGTTATCGGGAACTCTGATCACGATCCTCGGCTTCCTGCCAATAGGATTCGCCGACAACAACACCGGACAGTATACGTTTTCGCTGTTTGCGGTCATCGCGGTTGCGCTCGTGGCCTCCTGGTTCGTGGCCGTGATCTTCGCGCCGGTAATCGGCCTTTCCTTGTTGCCTTCCCGCATGAAGGCGCATGGCACTCATGGGCCTGGCCGCTTCATGCGCGCTTTCATTGGCTTGCTCGGTTTCAGCATGCGGCACCGCTGGCTCACCATCGCCGCCTCGCTTGCTGCCTTCAGTGCCTCCCTCTACGGCATGGGTTTCGTGCAGCAGCAATTCTTCCCCGCGTCGAACCGGCCCGAGCTTGTGGTAACGATGACGCTGCCGAAAAATGCCTCGATCGCGGCGACCGAGACCGAAACGAAGCGGCTGGAAGAGTCGCTTGCCAGCGACCCGGACATCGCCGCCTTCTCTTCCTATGTGGGCGGCGGCGCCATCCGCTTCTACCTGCCGCTCGACGTCCAGCTCGACAACGACTTCTTGGCGGAGACCGTGGTCGTCGCGAAAGACCTCGAGGCGCGAGACCGCGTCCAGGCGAGGCTCGAGTCGCTGTTTGCCGACAGCTTCCCGGACGTGAGGGCCCGCATCTCGCGCCTGGAGCTTGGCCCGCCCGTCGGCTGGCCGGTGCAATACCGCGTGAGCGCACCGACGACCGATGAGGCAAGGGACCGCGCGGAGGAGCTCGCAACGATTCTTCGGTCATCCGGCCTCGTGCGCAACGTCAACTACGATTGGGCCGAGAAGAGCAAGGAGCTGCGCATCGTGGTCGATCAGGATCGCGTGCGTCAGGCTGGCCTAAGCTCGGAACAGCTCGCGCAGGCGCTCGACCGCGTGATCAGCGGCTCGACGGTCACCCAGCTTCGCGACTCGATCTATCTGGTCGATGTCGTGGCCCGGGCCGAGAGCAGCGAGCGCTCCAGCGTTGAGGCCTTACGCAATCTTCAAATCCCCACTCCGACAGGCGCCTCGGTACCCCTGCGCGAGCTTGCCGAGTTCCAGTATGATCTCGACGACGGCTATGTCTGGCGTCGCGATCGACTACCCACCATCACAGTCCAAGCTGAGCCGCTACCGGGGCTGCAGCCCGCTTCTGTTCACGAGCGACTCGCAGGCGCGATCGAAGAGTACACCAAGTCGCTGCCGGCGGGCACTCTGCTGGAAACCGGCGGCACAGTCGAGAAGAGCGGCCAAAGCAACGCCGCGCTACTGGCCCAGTTTCCGCTGATGATCACGCTGATGCTTACCGTACTCATCGTGCAGCTAGGCAGCTTCCGCCGGATGGCGATGGTGATCAGCGTGGCGCCGCTCGGCCTCATTGGGGTCGCGATCGCGCTGCTGACCACGAGCACGCCGATGGGCTTCATCGCTATCCTCGGGATCATCGCACTTGCAGGCATGATCATCCGCAACTCCGTTATCCTCGTCGATCAAATCGAGCATGAGCGGGCGCGCGGCATCGATCCGTGGCAGGCGGTGATCGACGCGACCACGCACAGGTTCCGGCCGATCATGCTGACCGCGGCTGCAGCCATCCTTGGCATGATCCCCATAATGCACGACGTGTTCTGGGGGCCGATGGCCTACGCCATTGTCGGCGGGCTCGCCGTGGCCACGGTGCTGACCCTGGTCTTCCTCCCGGCCCTCTATGTCGCGGTCAATCGTATCCGGGAGAAGGACGAGCCGACGGCATCGCCCGAGCCGGATGCGATTGCTGCGCCCATTCTCGCACCTCAGCACTGAGAAGGGGATCGGCATGCCGGAAACGTCGTCCTCTCTCCTTCATCGCTACTTCGGATCGGATGCCACGATGTACGCCGGATCAGGTGAGACCGCCCGCGAGTATGTCGACAAGATGCTGCTCTCAGCGCTGCAGGAAGCGCAATCGGCGGCGCGCTCCTACGACACAAGGGCCCAGATCGTCGGCGTGGGCTACATCCTCGCCCTCAACCTAGTGCTGCGGTTCGGCGATCTCTTGCCGATCCATGCGCCAATCGGGCCGCTGTTTTATTCGGTCGTTTGGGGGATCGTGATCATGCCGATCATGCAGTTCGGCCACGTGCTTTATCCGAGCCGGATACGCGCGGAAAAGGAATTCAATGGCCAGGTGTCCGGGGCTTCCGCCCTCGCGCCGGTCTACTATGTCGACCCCGGCTCCTTCGCTGATGTCCGTACCCTGGTCCACCAGGCGTTGAGGTCCGATTGGACCTCGGTGCTGGCCACCGAATTGCTGAAGACCTCGCGTGTCCGGACCATCAAGCAGGCGCGCTTCCACCGCGGCCTGCTGATGGCCGTTTTGTCCTTCATCGTGCTGGGTGGCGAGCAGTTTCTTCGAAGTTTCACGCTGGCCTAATGAGCAACATGACAAATTTGAACGAGACCACGAGCTATCAGGCCGGGGAGTGGAGCAGCCGGCCTCACCTCCTTTTCCGCTACCCCAAGGGAGAGCTTCGGCTCGGCAAGGATCAACTCCTCCGCCAGGCCGGCGCCCGACCGGAAAGTCCAAGAAGAGTCGCATAACTATGGACCCAGCAACAATCACCGCCGTCTCCGCACTGGCCGGTTCCGCCATTGTCGCCTTGGCATCCGTCGCCACGAGCTGGCTCACCCAGCATCGTCAGAATCGTATGCAGCGGCTCGAGCAGGAGGCCTCGCGTCGCGAGCGGCTGTTCGGCGAGTTCATCGACCAAGCATCGAGGGCCTATGCTGACGGAGTGGTCCAGGAACGCCTGGATGACCCGGCCAAGCTGGTCCCGATGTACACCGCCATCAGCAAGCTTCGCCTATTTGCGATGCCAGGCACCATCGGGGCTGCCGAGGCAGTGCTGGAACACGTCGTCACGACATACGAGACGACTTCGTCCGCCTTGGCGGCCCGGAGCTCGCGCGTGGCCGCCCATGACATTCTGCGCGCGTTTGCAGAGGCCTGCCGCGCGGAGCTGACGTCCGTGCGCTAACTCCGGGAAGACTTGCACGCTGAACAAGTTCATCAGCGCCGCGCCTGTACCAAAAGAAGCCAGCTCGCCGTCCAATATTGCGGGGATGGGAAGGGCAGAAACGCTCGCCGTCCCCAGGCCCCGTCACGGACGAACGCGGATGATCGTCTTCCCCGTGCGTCGGTCGATCGGGTTGAAGGCGGCGACACGGTCCACGCGTCAATTCGGGCGCCATTGCCTCAACCTCTTCGATCGAGGGGGTTGCTAGCGCTTTTGGCGATTTCATCAGAAACCCGTCTCCTTTGGAAAGCGAGATGGACATTCGCAATTTGCGGATGGGATACACGATATTCTTCTACACGCCAAAGCAGTCGGCATCAGCAGCACGGAGATCGAGGAAGATACCGCTAGCGTCTATGGCGGAGAGGCTGTCCGCCGTGGGCCGCCACCAAGCTGTTGTAACAGCGACAAGTTTATCCAGGCGACAAACTTGTCCCCACTTGCTTCCCCACTTTTTCGCGCTTGCTGGCCCCTCCTAGCTGCAGGCCCCCACATCCAGGCTTCAGACTGCAGACGCGATGAAATGACCGCCGCCAGCAAGGTCTGTCGAACCGACCTGTTCGCGAACATTTGCGATGCAGTCCTCCATGCCCACAATCAGGTCCGCGTGGAACCGCGCAGTGTCGGGAGAAGTGTCGGAAGGTTCGGATCCACTGACACCCGGCCGGCATTTCGGCGACGCTGCTCAGGATTTCATCCCGATCCGAATGTCGGGCGATAAGTGCTGCAACTAATGCCTGGAGAACAACCACCGTCCCCGCCGTCTTGACGTAGGAGTCGGTCGAAAGCATCTGCGTAGCCATGACTTCGATATCCCCGTTAACAACGGATCATCGAAGCATGGCGGCGGCAACTTCACTATAGGTATCCAAAAAGACCAGAACCGCGGCCAGCGCCGGTCGATCTACATCGCTCTGTGAACTTCGTACTGAGATGCCGCCCCTACTGCTGCGCAGATCTGTCCGCGCGAGCGTTTTCCTCCGCTAGCCCCGCTAGCGCCTGCTCGACCTTCTCTCCTGCGGCGTCTGTAAGTTCGATGTGATGGATAACCTGGTGCGTCAGAAGCGCCAGCCTTGCAGCGCGATAGATGCTGCTATGCTTCACAGTGTCGATGTCAAGGGTGGCCATCATCGCGCGGTCGCTGCCCTCAGTGCATGCTCGTCTGAGCGATCTTCTCAAAGCGTGCTCTTGCATCGACCACGCGTCGTCGCGCCGACCTAATCCGGCAGCAAAGGGCTAGGTTGATACCGACGCCGCAATCAAGGGCGCGCTTGACGATTTCGGGGAATGGGCGGCCCGCCTACATCTCGTTGTTCTCGATGATGCCGGCTTCGCTGTCGGGCAACTGAGCAGCAGTTGGCGCCGGGGATTTCCTCAGCTCACCCCAAGCGCCGCCGCCGTTTTCGGGGATGAAACTCGACGCAGGTGGATTCGAGAGCAGCGCGGACTTCGTTCTTTGAATTTCTCCAGGGGCCGGGCGACGTCACTGATCGAACTGCAAAAGACCGAGCCCGGCTGGGAAACTGGCCGGGCTTTTTTAGCTCACTTTGAGTCGGTGCGAAGCACAGTGTACGACGACGTTGTCGCCGCGCCGGAACTGTTACCACGCGTTACGCGCACTGTAGTAGGTCCGCTCTTTGCAGGGGCAGGCGCAACGGTCGCGGTCGAGGCTACTGTCTCGGTCACGTCTGTCGCTCTGGCATAGAATAGCTCGCCATTCGGCGAGACGCCCCATCTCGCGATATCATTCTCATCTCTGATCGCCTGGCAACGTCCAACCGTTTTTTGACCAGCGCGCGGAACTCTCGATATCTGATCAGTCAGCGCTTGTTCGCATTGGGACGTGGTCGAAAAGATCGTGGGCTTTGCGGTCGGCGCTCGACATAGCATCAAATCGGGAGTGCACGACAACAGCACCATAATGGCAGACGTTACCGTATCCATCGCCCTTGGCCTCCGCGACGTAACATAGCTCCAAAGCTGAGGCTGCGGAATGGTTCAAAACAGAATCGAACCCACTACCTCACGGTGGCGGGCTTTTCTTCGCCTGCTACTTACCGTGATATGGCCAAGAACAAGCCGCCAGCCGACCATCATTTCGTACCGCAGTTTCTTCTCCGAAACTTCGTTGACGATGCTGGCACTTTGCACGTCTTTGATCGGCGAACGCCTGCTCGAGGCGTGTTCAACAATCCACCTGGTAAGGTCTTCTTTGAACGCCAGCTTTACACCTCGGTTGAAAAAGACCTGTCTAAAAACGTCGACCTTGAGCTCGCTTTTGCCCATCTGGAGGGCATTGTAGCGCCTCTGATAGCGCGCATCGTGGAGATGGCGAAACAGAACCGAGGGGTCGCACTGCATTCATACGAACGTCAGTTGCTTGCGATCTATACCTACTATCAATGGAAGCGGGTGCCGGACAATTTTAGGCAGTTTTCCAGCCTCGCAACCTTCCGAATGGATGGAGAGAAGGCGCTTCGTGAGTACGAGGCTCGATATCGCCCCTTGGACGACCACGAAAGAGAGTACTTCGGCAAGGATGAGACCTGGCGCCGGATGCTCCAAAACGTCCGTAGCGACGTGATCGCCAAAGGGAACTTGTCCATTGTCGCTACCGTCGAATCAATGAACCTCTGCATCGTGAAGATCTCGAACCCAAAGAAGGCCTTCATCATATCGAGCTATCCGGTCTACAAACTCAGTTTTCCAGGCAGAGCCGCACTCACCGACCCCACCGTTGAATGGTGGTTTCCTATTTCCTCCGAGGTCTCGCTGGTTTGGACAGGAAGAGGTCGAGAGACCTTTTTCGATCCCTCGCCGGCGGGGACGAGATACGACGTCTAAATCAGGCAGCGGCGGCAAAAAGCAATTTGATCGCCTCGCGGTCTTCGGCACTGACGCGGTCACTTACCGCATATGCCGGCGTTCAAATAGGCACGGAAGGCAGCCAGAACAGCCGGTGAACACGCTGCTACCATTTTGCTACCGAACTCGGTAGCACGCCAAGGACGAGACGGGATCAAAGACGCAAGATGCCGCTTATCCCATTGATAATACGAGACAGAGCGGGACAGCGCAGGATTGGGCGGTACGCGAATTTCAAGACCGGTACCTGGGCTGGCCAGCCAACCCGCAGATGGCACCTTGGGCGTGACGATCCGCTGACATCCGCGCCAAATCGACCGTCACACGCGACCCCGTCATTACAAATTTTTCGGCATCTTCTAGAACTATTCAGCTGAGACCCTTGAAACCGCAAATGCTTCTGTAGCGGTTTTGCAAATGCGAGGCAGGACTAGTTAACCATCACACGCTTCTCGCACTCGGCGTGCAGGGCGGCGATGTCATCCTCGCTCCACTGGCCGTCAGCATTCGGGCACCGAGCCAACTCGGCAAGAATGCCGTCGCCCTGCACTTGCATGAGGGTCGAAACCAAGTCCTCGCGTTGGCGACTACGCCATTCTTTGACAGTGCCGGGTCTCGCCTTTCGGGCCGTGGCACTGGGTTTCAAAGCGCCAAGCAGATCGTCGGATTTTTGCCAGATTTTCTCGATCAAGTCTTCTGACAGGTTCATCCCTACCCTCCCGAGTGCGGCGCGCACGATCGAGCATGCCGATTCGGTTTCCCCGCCTGGCGACGTGACATTCCGGGTCGGCCGAAATCCTTCCTCAACCAGAAGCTTGATGCAGAAACAGATCTCCTTGTTGCGTTGTCGATTGGCCAGCCTGTGCTTCCGAGGAAGAGCCCTCCGAAGGATGCCGGCCACATGCTGGCTCAACGCGAACGGCAAGCGCGTTCCAGCCGCGAGCAATGTGATCGCAGCGACAAGCAATTGCTCTTCGGCTTTGGCGTCACCATTCTGCGCCCGCTGGACCAGACGCCCGACCTGGATTCCGTCGCATGCTTCTGGAAACACCGGCTCTAGCAGACCGCTCGTCAATAGCTCGAGCAGAATTTGGATCTCTACTTGCGACTCCTGCGTCGCGCGAGGGAGAATCTTCTCAAGGCGCATCATGGCGACCTCAATAGCCGCCTCGGTTTCGGAAGTCATTGCGTAGCCCCCCTTTCCGCTAGCCGCACAACGTCCGCGCCACCCTCAAGGATGGCCAAGAGCCGACCGGCCCATCGGTCCAGCGTTTCGCGCTTCTCCTTGTCGTAGCTATATCGGGCATAGACGCGGCTGGTGACTGAGGCCCTCGTAACTGAAACGTGGTTGAGAACGTGGCCGATGATGAAGGGTGAGATCCCGATCTCTTCCATGTGCGTCGCGGCGGTGCGGCGAAGGTCGTGCGGCGTGAATGGCCCGACGCCTAGAATGGTCGCCAAGCCACGCTTCCTCACCTCGGCCTTCTTGATGGCCTTGGCAGCCGCAGCGCCAGCCATAGATGGCTTTGAACCGCGAGGAGCGGGGAAGATGCACTCCGACGTCTCGCGCTTCTTGCGCCGCGACTGCAACTCGGCTGCGGCCATCTGCTCGCGGATGATACCCACTGCCATGTCGGACAGCGGCACCATGTGCTCGCGCCCGTTCTTCGATCGCGCTGGCGGGATCGTCCAAACCTTCGCCTCGACGTCGAGTTCGTCGACGGTCATGCCGGCGACTTCCCCAACACGCTGAGCCGTCACTAGGCAGAGGCGAATGATCCGCCGCGTGGAATCTCGCATGTCTGCAGCGGGGAGGGCACCCCACACGGTCCTGATCTCGTCGGCCGACAGGACCCGGTTACGTTCGGTTGTTTCCGAAGGCTTGCGCATTCCGTCCATGATGTTCTGGTCGAGGTCGCCGCGGCTGCGGGCCCAGCGGATCATTGCGCGCACGTCCTCAAAGACGCGATTCGCTTCGACGTCGGCCCCGCGGTCCTTGATCGCGTCGAGGCACCCCGTGATGTCTCGCCGATGGAGTTCGGAAAGTTTGATGCCTCCGATCTGGGAGGTCACGTTGTACCGAAGGCGACGAGCAATTGCCGGGCCGGTCCGCTTGGTCGAGGCGTGCCGAGCGACATAGTTCTCAACGAGGTCGGCCAGGCTCTGTGAGGCGGCCTGTGCCTTTTTGTCGGCGATCGGGTCGCTTCCGTCACCCACTGCCGCCCGGGCATTCTTCGCCCTCTGGCGGGCCCCTTCGTCGCCCCCGAGCTTGATTTCGGGATAGCGGCCAATCTTCATTCTGGCGCGCTTGCCATCGACCGGCCTAGTGTAAAGTAAGTTCCATGTGCGAGCGCCTGCGGGTGACACACGCAGGCAAAGGCCCCTGACGACGGTGTCGAAGTAATCGGTCTGTCGGCCGCCCATGGCTTTGGCAGACTGGCAGAATTTGTCGGTAAGCTCGACAGTCGACACGACGTTCCCCAACCAAGCGGTTTCGTCTAGGTACGGAAATAGGTACGCCAAACCCAGCGCTCTGTCGATACGAGGTGCAACAAGCCGGAACGTTGTGGACCAGAAAATGCCATACGGACCAAGGGTTTCAGCGTTGCAGGCTGTAGCACGCCAATGCTGCAGGCTCCGCCGGCAAGCCTCTCATAACCGCTTGGTTGGGGGTTCGAGTCCCTCCGGGCCCACCTTGACCATTGATTTTGTTGCGAAAAAGTGGCCTCGGCCCAAAACGTTTTGGGCCCATTATGGGCCCAACAAAAAGGGCGGCCTGCGACGCCCTGTGCCTGATCGTAGTGAGGTCAGTCATTTGATGACGCGGAGGGGTGTCCGCTGCTTCATCGCGTCGCGTCTATTCTCGCGCTCGTTGATGGCGCGGGCGATATCGACAGCCATTCGTTTCTTGTTGGCCTCACGTACATATGCGTCGGTGACCGTCATGGAAGAATGACCCATCGCCTCCATGATGGCGCGCGCCTGGATGTTGCATTCTGCGAGATACGTACCGAACGTGCGCCGGAGCCCATGCAGGGTGTAGCCCTCTGGAATGCCGGCTTGCCTGTTCCAGTGTGCCATCATGCCGGTGAGGCTTTTCTCCGCAAACGGACGCCCATAGGCAGTCTTCAACACGGCGCCACCTTTGGAACGGTCTAGCGGGTCCAATGCCTGCGCCAGCTTGTCGACGATGGGAATAAACATTTCCCGCCCGCCATGCCGGTTCCGGTTCTTTTTCTGCCGAAACTCGAAGGCTTCAATCAAAACCAGCGAGCCATCGAACAGTTCGATTTCTTCGAGGACCAGATCGTCCCATTCCAACGCGGCGATATCTCCGCGTCTGTTCCCGAGCCAGAAGCCGAGGGCGTAGCAGGTGCGCGCCGCCGAGCCGACCATATGGTGCGCCTCGAACTTTTCGCGAATGGCGATTGGCCACCCGGGATTGGCGGTCGATTTGGGGATGCGGACGCGGATTGACAGCGACGGATCGTCCTGCGGTTTGATCCACTTCTCGATGTCGATCGCCACCCAAAGGAGCTTCTTGATCGCTACCAGCAGATGTTTTGCAACTGTCCGTCTCGTGCCAAAGACGCCTTCCACAATCGCTCGCAGATGGTCGGCATCGAGATGCTCGACCGGCGTGTCGCGCCAAGTCAGAGGGAAGGCGGGATCGACCTTCATCTGCAGGAAGCGTTCAATCAACCGAGCATTCTTCAGCTGCGTGGCCTGGTCAAAGTCCAGCCATTCCATAGTCGTTTCAAGTCGGCGGGCAGCGTGACCGAAAGTCTTTGGCAACGCCCGTCCAGGCAAGTCGATGATGATGGCCTTTTGACCCTGGCCTTGCGTTGCCTGTTCATAGGCGGCTTCGAACTCCGGATCACCGGGCAGGCCCGGAAGCCGAATTTCGGGGATTCCTTTGCCGCGATAACGATAGAGGAGCTTTCCGCTCTTGATACGTGATGAAACACCAGGGTAGCGGGCATCTTTGAATGGCCTGGCCATTAGATCTCCCTTCGAGTTTTCCGCTGACTTTGCCCCGCTAGCGGAGCAGCCTCCTGAAGCGGAATGGCCTTGCTTTCCATGGCAATGCGAAGGAGCAGCGGGTAGGGAAAGCCTCGACCTTGTTCTATACCCTCAAAGGTGCGTTTCGGGATCCCGAGTATCTCGGCTGCACTCTCGGCCGTGAGTCCTTCCTTTACCCGCCAGGCTTTCAAGTCTCGCGCCAGCTTTTCACGTTCGTTCACGTCGCGTCTTCCGCACAGGCGTACGAGTTTACTACGCCAATAGCGTATACGCAAGGCGCGTATTCTCTATGATCTGCCTGCTTCCCTTTTGCTCCGCTCCAAAAGCTCTTTCAGACCATTGTTTTTGTCGGGCAACGAGGTGAACGCGATATCCAGCGCTACACGGTCCCAAACAGCGCGACTGTTGATCTGCTTTGGTCTTGGCATGCGCCCATCCGCAACCATCTCGTCAAAAAGGGTCAATCCAACACCAACATAACGTGCCGCCTCATCGTGAGAGAGACCTCGAGGAGGGTAGGAGATTGCGTCACTCTTCATTAGCCCCACCTTGAGACTATCGGGCGCGCGGCGCGACCTTGCGGCAAATATTGGTCCCCAGGTACGGCATCGTGGTGCTGCCCCACCAACAAACTTCATGCAGATGCGCCTGAACTGCGAATGTGTGTTGCCACACTCAGGGAACATTGCGTTGGGTGGAAGCCCTCTCAACAGTTCGTTCGGCAAAAGGGAGCTGTGGAGTGCAAATCGGACAAATGACACGCCACAGAACGTGCCGAGGAAACGTCGGGGGTTCGAGTCGCTAGAGCGCTACCGCCTTTCCCCACATTCGGAAACCCTGCGATATTTTCTACGGTGTTGGCCATGATAGGCTTGGCTCGGTGCTGCAAAGTCCGGTGGGGAACGGAAAGTCTAACCCGAAGCCGACGTACGTTTTCACGACGCGAACGACAGCTTTGCGCCGCAACTCGGTCGTTCGAGGTCTCTTGAGGCTGTCCCGAAAGCTGCCGGTAGGAGATGGGCGTATTGTGCGCGAGTGGTGACCTTGGTTGCGCAAAGAGGCTGCGCATTGGCTTGGGGCAAGCGAACCCGCCGCCGAGACGGTCGGCATCGCCAAAAGCAGCGCAAGACGAGCCAAAAGTGGACGGTCGAAGCCGAAAAGCCGGCCGCCCGTCATCGTGATGCCGGACCGGCTGACGCCGGGGACGATTGCTAAGCACCGCAGAGAAAGGCGATTGTCTTGCGCATGATGGCTGTAAAGTTCAAGGCGTCATCTTCGAAGCAACTTCCCAAAGCGCCCAGGCTTTGCGGCGCGGGTCCTCCACCGCCTGCGTAAATCGCAGCGCTTCGGACGGTTTGCCCGTTTCCGCAAGCGCGGCGGCGGCGAAGGTGATCAGCGTTTCCTTGTCGTAGTCGTTCGTCGCAGAATCGATGAAGGTTTGCGCAACCGGCAGGTAGCCGGACAAGGTCAGCGCTCGAACCAGGCCACTGGCCATACGGTCGCGGTTGAAGTTGGCAGGGTCGTCGCGCATCGCCTTCTCGATGACCGCGAAGACTTCCCGCTGGCGGGCATGTTCCGCAACGTTGATGAAGGCATATGCCCGGTCGGACGCAGGAAGTGTCTGTGCAAGATCGATTGCCTTTTGCCACTGCCCCGTGGCGGCCAGTGCATAGATCACGTCCAGTGCGATGTAGGGGTAGTCGCCGGGTGGCACCTGCGCCAATGAGACAAGGACCTCGTCGGCAGCCGCCTTGTCCTTCGTTTTCGTCGCAATGTAGGCCTTGCGGCGAATGGCGCTGGGATCGGATGAGGTCAGGTAAGGCAGCATCGGTTTGGCGCGCTCGGTCTCGCCGCCGAAATAGAGCGTTTCCGCAGCCGCCCCGGCCAACTCCTCCTGCTCGGTCTCTGGCACGTCGCCCAGATGCTTCACCGCTTCCGCCGCACGGCCGGCACGCAAATGGCCGAGCACCTGCCAATAGCCAAGCTGGAACGGATCCGGCGGCGGCTGGATGGCTCTCAGCAAGGCGGCGAGTTTTTCCTCGCGACCCAGTTCAACAAGGACCGGGCCGATGACGAAGGCATATTGCGTCTCCGACGTTTCGAGGCGTGAAAGGGTCGCTTGCAGATCGGCCAGACGGTCGGCGCGGGCAAAAGCGGCGACCAGGTCGGCTGACGCGATCGAGTCCGTCTTCTTCAACTGGGCAGCGAATTCGAGCGCCAGATCGAGTCGCCCGGCGCGAGACGCGGCCTCGACCATGCTACCGTAGGGCAAGTTCTCAGTCGTCAGCGGTGCCCAAGTTCTCAGTCGTCAGCGGTGCCGCAGTGCGGATCGCGTCCGCAGCCATGTCGAGCGCGCAGGATTGTGTCGGCTTGGCCTGGCACATGAGCGCGGGCAGGCTTTCCTGGGCTACGCCGGCGCTGGGCGCGGCAAGCAGCAGAGCGGCAAGAACCAAACGACGCATCGAATGCCTCCGGAAAGTGCGCTTTCACCGCATTGGGCTTTGGCCCGACTGGATTGCGCGCGACGATACACCTAAGCAGAGATTCGTTGGTTGGCCAACGGATCGCGGTTTCGTTCTGAATTCAAGGCAGCGACGGCGTGATTCAGGGAGAGCATCTTCGATTTCGTGCAAGGCATGCCCGCACATGCCCGCACCAAGGCGCATCAGGATAGCCGACTGGAGCCTGAAGGCAGGGCTAAGGCCCTGTTGGAAAGGGTGGCATGAACGAACGAAAGGCCGCGCGGCGAACGTACCGCCGCGCGGCCATTCAGGTCCGCCTCATCAACGAGGCTGTCATATCATAAGAACAACAGTCGACCAGTAAGTCAGGATCGGCGGAATCGAAGTGGAAATCGCCGGGCGTCTAACGGCGCTCCTAGGCGAGAATGCCTTCCCCACGGCGTCAAAGGAGTGGGGGGAAGGTGGTAGAGGGAAGGGCGCTGGAAACTAACCTTCTCCATTTTCGGCAATTCGCCAACCGTCGCGATCTCGCGATCGAGCAGCGTCCTCCAGTCACTCATAGCCTGTCATCTCGAGATAGCCGCGCCCGGCATGGGTGCCCTCAAATCGGATCGGGCCTTCCCAATAGGGAAAGCGTGTGTCCATCCAGGCTTGCGGGTTCAGCGCCCGCGTGGTCACATCCACCCCTTTTTCCGGCAATTGCACCCGCCAACGGATCGGCACGCTACGTCCCGCGACTGCCGCCGTTTCGAGCGGCGTCACCCTTAGCGCGCCGGGGCCTTGCGGCTGCGGCCTGCCGTCGGCCTTGATCCATGTGGCCGATGTGAAGCCCGCGCCTCCGTCGCGCAGGCGAAAGCCCATCATCTTTTCGCCGCTGTCGAAATGCAGCGAGAACCAGTCCCACCCGGTTTGATCCTCAGCCAGCGGCTGCGAGGACCATTCGTGGTCCAACCATGCCTGACCGGTCACCGCAATCGCGCCTGCCGAAAGGGTCAGCGTGCCGGTCACGTGGTAGAATGGTTGCGAGTAATAATAGCTCGCCTGCCCCTTCTCGGATTTCACCGAATAGCCTTGCACTCCCTGCGGCACCAGAGGGCCTTTGGCGTCCAGCGCCAGTTCGTAGGAAAACGCCTGCCCCGCCGCACGCAGATCGAGCGCCGACAGCGCATCCGCCTCTGGCAGGGCCCGGCCTGCCATCTGCCAGTTGTCAATCCAGGCCGCAAAGGGCGCAGCCGTAACCCCCGCCTGGCTGATGCCGCCCCGTGCCATCCGTTCGGCCACGAATTGGTGCGTTTGCGTCGTCAGCCCCGCATGGCCCATCCAAAGCTGCGGACTGGACCAGCCGGACCGCTCCACCGGGGCAAGGGCGGATCGGAAAAGAGTCCATTGCACGCCATAGTCCGCTCCATCCGCAGCTTGCAGGTTGGCGGTCAAATACCACCATTCGATCCGGTAACCGGGGTGCGGACCGTGGTCTGCCGGAAAGTTGAATACAGTCCCCGGCTGCGGCACTGAAAACCCGTCAGCCTCTGTGCCAAGCCCAGCAAAACCCTGGCCAAAGGCAGGTGCGGCCAAGCACATGTAGATCAGCAATGCTCTAACGCTCATGTGCAAATACCTTCAGCAAATCCGATGGCGAAAGACGCGCCAGCCGCCAGGCAGGCACGGCGGCTGCAAGTCCGGCCGCCAGCAACGCGAGCGCCGCCAGCCGCGCCCAGTCACCAGGAAAAAGATGCATCGGCAGGCGCCAGCCAAAAGCCTCCACATTCACCACCGCCAGTAGAACAAAGGCGAGCGCAATACCCACAGGCACGGCGGCCAGCATAGTCAAGGCTGCCAACAGCAAGCCGCGCGAAAGCTCCAACCATGCGAGGTGGCGGCGGGACAGACCCATGGCCCAGACCGGCGCCAGTTGGGGCAGGCGCATCCCCGACAAGGTTATGAGGCTCGCAAACATCGCCAGCCCCGCGACTCCCAGCGTCAGAAAATTCAGCGCGGCTGTCACGTTGAATGTGCGCTCAAACACTTTGAGCGAAAAGGCCTTGATCCCGGCCTGGTCAATCACGTTCTGCGCTGGCAGCCCGAATTCCGCCCGCAAATCCCTTCCCAGTGCTTCGGCCTTGCCGGGGGCAATTCGAATGGCATAGCGCAGGCGGGGGACGTCAGGGTAGTGCTGGACCAGTGTGTCGATCCCGATGATTATCTGGCCAATCGGGTTGCCATAGTCGGCATAGACGCCGGCGATGCTGGCCCGCCAGCCACCGGGCAGCGTGATCTGGTCTCCCAGGCCCAACCGTCGGCGCCGCGCCAGTTGTTCGTTGATCAGGGCGCCCTCGCCTGTGGCGATTCGGTCCCACACATCCGGGACTGCAGTTAGGATCGGCCAGTTGTCGCGATAGGTGGCATGATCGGCCACGCCGTATATTGCTGCGGGCTGGCCTGCGACCCGGCCCTCAATGCTCCAAATCGGCAGGACCGCGTCGCTGCGCTGGGCCAGCCAGTCGTGTATCAGCGTGGCCTCTGTTTCAGTGCGCGCGGTCACGTAAAGCTCGGAGGCGAGACGCTGATCGAGCCAGCCGATGAAGGTCAACCGAAAGCTCCCCACCATCGTGCTGACGCCCACATTGGCGGCCAGCGCAAGCAGCAGTGCCATTAGCGCCAATGACAGGCCGGGAAGCTGTTGACGCGTGTCGGCCCAAAACCATTCGGCCAGTGGACCACGTGCCATGCGGCTGCCAAGGTGCAATATCCCCGTCAGCACGAGCGGCAGCATCAGTGCCGCCCCCAACAGCAGTGCCGCCAGAAGCGCAAAGCCCGCCTCGAGGCCGGATCCGAAGTGTGCAATTCCCGCCGCCGTCAACAGGAGCACCATCGCAGCCACGCCTTGCGCGCGCAGTGCCCGTTCCGAAGCCCGCGCCCAGGCCCGAGGCTGGGCCGGTGCAAGCAGTGGCAGGTGCCATAAGCGCCAGAGGCTCTGCGCGGCCGCCACCAGCGTGCCGATTACCGCGATGGCCAGCCCCGCTGCCCACACTGCGGGGCGGATCGACAGCGTTCCCGGCACATCGGCCCCGTAAAGCCCGCGCAGGGTGGCGGCGACGTCGGGCAAAAGGGCCGAGGCGACTACATAGCCAAGTGCCACGCCCACCAGCCCCGCGAGGAGGGCGAAGAACAGCAGCTCGGCGATCAGCAAAAGGACCAGCACGCGGGCCGGCAAGCCCAGTGCGCGCAGCGTACGAAATACCGGGCGGCGCTGTTCAAATGCCAGACCGATGGCGGAATGCTCGATGAAGAGCCCCACTGCAAAGGCAAGAAAACCGAAAGCCGTCAGGTTCAAGTGAAAACTGTCGGTCAGCCTGGCGAGATCCCCCGTTTCGCTCGGCTCGCGCAGGGTCAGGCCGGGAACTGTCACCTTTAGAGGGGCACGGCCAATCGGTTGGTCCGGCCAGAGCAAAAGACGAGAGATCTTGTCCTTTGCCCCAAGCAGGACCTGCGCCTGCCCGATGTCGGTGAAGACTGTGCCAGGCGGCAAACCCTCGGCCACGCGCACGGGAGGTGTTGCTTGCTCGGTTAGTCGTGCCGCGGTTTCCGGAGCTGCATAGAGCACACCGGGCGCCGTGATGAACGGCAATAGCTCATCACCCACCGCAACATCCACCTGCTGCGCCTGCGGCGGCAAAGTCAGTGGGTCAATGCCAAGGACGCGCAACCGCACATCCCCAAACCGCATTTCACCTTCAATCACCGGCGAAACCAGCCAGCCTGCTCGCCGCAGTCTCACAAACACCTGTTGATCCATCCGGGCCCCGTCCTCACGCACCAGTTGCGCGAGCCGGTCCTGCCCTAGGATCGCCGCTGCACGGTCATAGCTCGCCCGCGCCTCACCGTTGATCGCCTGAACCGCTGACCACAGCGCCGTTGCCAGCGATAGCCCCAAAAGCAGCATCGCCAGTTGGACAGGCCGCCTGCGCCAATGCGACAAGAGCGCTGACAACCCGGTCCACACCATCAAGCCAGCCGTCCCGCGTGCAGGTGAACGCAGGCGTCCAGTCGAGTTGCCAGACGGTTGGAATGGGTAACCATCAACAGCGCGGCACCCGTTTCGGTCACCAGCGATAGTATCAGATCGAGGACGGAATCCCCTGTTGCTTCATCGAGATTGCCCGTGGGCTCATCGGCCAAGACCAGCCGGGGCCGAGCGGCTAGGGTCCG
Source organism: Mesorhizobium monacense (assembly GCF_056781675.1). Lineage (NCBI taxonomy): Bacteria > Pseudomonadati > Pseudomonadota > Alphaproteobacteria > Hyphomicrobiales > Phyllobacteriaceae > Mesorhizobium > Mesorhizobium monacense. The sequence continues at coordinate 946,781 of NZ_CM165567.1, forward strand.
CCCAATCGCCACCCGCTGTTGTTGCCCACTCGACAGCTGTTCAGGGTAGCGCGTTAGGACCTTGGCCAGGCCCAGCCGTTCAGCAAGGACCTTCAGCCACGCCGGATCAGGACGGCCGGCAAGTCGAGCCTGAAAGGCAAGGTTGGCTGCCACATTAAGCGAAGGGATCAGGTTGAACTGCTGGAACACAAGTCCGACCGTTCCCCGCCGCAGGGCGGCAAGGGCCGTATCGTCCAGCCCCACGATATTGGTACCGCCAAGGTGGATTTCTCCCGCATCAGGGCTGTCGAGCCCTGCAACGAGGTGCAAAAGCGTGCTCTTGCCGCTGCCCGACTCGCCGGTCAGCGCAAGGCTCTTGCCCGCATCCAGCGAAAGATCGATCCCGTGCAGAATATGCAACGGCCCCTCGCCAGTGGAGTAGAATTTGTCGATCTGGTGCAGCCTCAGCAGCATGTTACTATTTTACTCCCCGGAGGTCCGCGTGCATCTGACACGGCGGGTGGATCGAGTGAGTGGTCGAACCACGGTGGCGGGCGTTACTGTGACAGACGAACAAGGCATAACGCTATCTGGCAGCAGACTGGTTGAGGAAAGCCCCACCGTCATGAAGCCGATGAAAGAAGAGCATCTCGCGGTTCTACGCAGGCACATGGTCGAGGTGATTGCGATCCATGCCGACCTTGCAAGCGAAGAACTCGGCAAGGCAACGCTCGATGAGCGGGTGATGGCAGCGATGCGGCGGGTCCCGCGGCATCTCTTCGTGCCAGCCCCGGTCGCGCCTTATGCCTACCAGGACATGCCGCTGCCGATCGGTTTCGATAAGACCGTCTCGCAGCCCTTCATTGTCGCTCTGATGACCGATCTCCTTGCTCCCCAACCGCACGAGGCAGTGCTCGAGATCGGCACCGGCCTGGGCTACCAAACCGCAATCCTCGCGGAACTTGCCGGACAAGTTTGGAGCGTCGAGATCATCGAGGAATTCGCAAGCCTTGCCGAGGCTTTGCTGCAGGGCCTTGGCTTTTCCAATATCGCCATTCGTGTCGGAGACGGGTCTCGCGGCTGGTCCGAGCACGCCCCGTTCGACAAGATCCTGGTTAGCGTGGCAGCTGAGCGGACGCCGCCGGCTTTGCTGAAGCAGCTCAAGCCGGCGGGACGTCTGGTTCTGCCTGTGGGATCTGAAGAAGTGCAGTTGCTGACGGCCATCGACAAGGATGCGGCAGGGCAACTCAAGGCTCGGAAACTCATCCCGGTTCGGTTCAGTCGGCTCGAAACGGTCTAATGAGGGGTGCGGCTGCGCGGAGCCGTGCCGGAAGATCAGGATAACGCGCGCCGCATCGATCACACGGGCGCTGGATGGCATCGCCGATCTTTTGACATCCATGCCGCGACGCTAAGTCGTCGAGCAGGCCTGCAGCCGCCGGTCGTAGCCGCTGGCGATCATGCCGGCGCGGTCGTATTGCGCGCTTCTCAAAGACCCTTATGCAGCCTACTGTGTGCCTACCAGAGGGCAAATGGGTCGCTCATCTGGGAAATGACGGCCAAAGGCTCAAGGAATTCGCCCAGTGGCCAACACGTAGCGGGCAGGAGGTAACGATGGATCTCAAAGACAGGCGCCTCTGGTACGGCGTGGTAGCCGTGATCGTGGTATTGGTCGTGATTGCGTATGCGGCTGGTTGGTTTGGCGGCACACCGATACCAGCGCCGCAGCAGTGAGAGCGATCGTCATTCTCGCTTGGCGGCAGCTGACTGCTCAGTCTCTAAAAGTCGAAGGAAGGGATCCCTGATTGGCTGTCTCGCTGGTTTGGCTGCCATCCTGACGACGCACAGCCTGGACCGTTTTTGAGATGGCTTCCGCTCAACCTGTTGGACGGACCGGTCCCTGGATCGCGCGCAATCCGCAACACTCCGCCATCGGGCCGGGTAACTTCGATAATGGTTTCGACACGGACAAACTGCGATCCTACGGAGTAGCCAGGCGCCAGGTCATGCCGGAAGTCGTATACTGGAGCCACAACGGCCCCAACGACCGGGCGGAGAACTCGCATCGGCCCGGCCTTCGGCGGCTCATCTGCCACTCGCTTGATCCCGCTGCCCCGGCCAGCAATGGGGCCGGGGCACTCCAGTACAGACTCTGCCCATCGATCACCTCGATCGGCACGGACTCCAGACCGGCATTGTCGAACAGCCGCGCATTTGACCGCGTTCGCCAAATTAATGGCCGGATCTTTGCGAAGCCTCCACATGTTCGTGAACGAAGCCCTCCAGGGATCATCGTGATTGGACTTCACGATCCGTTGGAGTCACGCTCGCCTCACGTAGTAGTAGGAAATGGGTGGACCAACTATTGTCCGAATAGGAGGCCAACATGAAGCACCAAACTCTGGAGCAATTGCAGGTCGTGGCCGAGGTGGATCAGGGCTACTCGCGCCAGGCCATGTCGCGCGGCGAACGTCTTGAACGCTGGGCGCAGCTCCTTGAACGGAACCCTGGCCGGCCCCTCTCGACGCTGCACCAGACCGAGTATCAGCCGGTTAGGGCACGCGCGGCCATGCGCGGCGACGGCTCGCCGATCTCAGTCGCTTTCGAAGATCCTGTCCTCCGTGCCGCCGGGTTGGAAAACGACAACTACGGCGAAGCGAAGCGGTTCTTCGAACTGACCGACAGGCAATTGCATGAGATCATCTGCTATTGCCATTTCGGCGCGACGGTGAGCGCCGCAATGGCCGCCCGTCACATCCGTGCGGCGATTGCCGGGAGACAGCCCGGCATGTTCGCTCGGATGCGTGAGGCGTTCGTCGGATAAAGCCGGCGCCGTTTCGCAGCATCATTTTTGAAGCGGCTCGCATGGAAAGCCGCCGCCGTAGCGCAGGCAAGCGCTCCCCACGCGGGGAGGCTGCGTTGCATGAGGGATGGTGCGGTCATGATTATCCAAGGTCCTTTTCGCGAGCGGCGTCGAGGTCTGCTGGGCTGAGCTGCACCGTTGCGCCGAACTCTGCAGGGCGATTGCCGGCAGGTGAATGAACGCGCCGACGCGTCGCCAGGCAAGCCTGGAGGATCCCCTCAATCGATTCCTCGTCGTGATCAACGCGGTAGTCTCCTGCAGGTTGCCACGCCTCAAAACCCGGCAGCCGGAACGCGACGGTCTGCGTGGTGCGAGTGGCCATGGGTGCGGCTTTTCGCAGGAGCACGCCGACGCCCCTCCTGCATCTCTTCCATCCGAACCGGAAAGATCCCAATGCCAGTATATCCGTGGTCAGCGCTGCCAATACATCCGTGGCCAGCGCCGTGGTTCAAAGGCTCGAACAGAGGGACATGCGCGCCGGATAAGCGCTATACATTCGCTGTCGAAAATTCGGTGCTTCATGGCGGGTCGAAGGTCGCGGACCTATGTCGATCGGGACCGCGAAAGCAAAATCGGCCAAATCCTCACGATCAGTATATATGTCTCGGTGCACATTCAATCGAGACTCAATAGGTTTGGTTCGTAATTGCGCATTAATATAGTCTGTTGTCGGAAAAATTAAGAGGGATGAATTACAATAAAATTGCTTATAGCTCCCCCTTTCTGATGGCCAAAAGTGCCGGTACCAATGACTGATTTACATTTCAAATATTTTAGGTTTGAGGAATTAAAAATTTGGCACTCCTATCAATCGAGTGCCAAAGGGGCTATGTTAAGTGTTGCAGTCGCTCTATGTGCGGCGGCAGAAAGAACCCCCAATGAAATTCCGACCACTCCACGACCGCGTCGTCATTCGGCGCGCTGAAGGCGACAACAAATCCAAGGGCGGAATCATCATTCCCGACACCGCTAAGGAAAAGCCTCAGGAAGGCGAAGTGATCGCCGTCGGCCCAGGCTCACGTGACGAAAGCGGCAAGCTGATCCCGCTCGACGTCAAGGCCGGCGACTTCATCCTGTTCGGCAAATGGTCCGGCACCGAGGTCAAGATCGACGGCGAGGATCTCCTGATCATGAAGGAGAGCGACATTATGGGCATCGTCGAGAAGACCAAAGCGGCCAAGAAAGCCGCCTGACCGGGCGATTTCCGATCCCGCAATTTCAAGACTGAACTGGACGTAAAATCGTGTCTGCCAAGGAAATCAAATTCGCTACCGATGCCCGCGACCGGATGCTGCGCGGCGTCGAGATTCTGAATAACGCCGTCAAGGTGACGCTCGGCCCGAAGGGCCGCAACGTCGTCATCGACAAGGCCTATGGCGCGCCGCGTATTACCAAGGACGGCGTTGCCGTCGCCAAGGAAATCGAGCTTGCTGACAAGTTCGAGAACATGGGCGCGCAAATGGTGCGTGAGGTTGCTTCGAAAACCAACGACATCGCCGGCGACGGCACCACGACCGCGACCGTGCTTGCCGCGTCCATCCTGCGTGAAGGAACGAAGTTCGTGGCCGCCGGTATGAATCCGATGGATTTGAAACGCGGCATCGACCTCGCTGTTGCCGCAGTGGTCAAGGACATCCAAGCCCGCGCCAAGAAGGTCAAGTCATCGGACGAGATCGCCCAAGTCGGTACGATCGCCGCCAATGGCGACGCAACGGTTGGCGAGATGATCGCCAACGCGATGAAGAAGGTCGGCAATGAAGGCGTCATTACGGTGGAGGAAGCCAAGACCGCCGACACCGAACTCGACGTCGTCGAGGGCATGCAGTTCGACCGTGGCTATCTCTCGCCCTACTTCGTCACCAATGCCGAAAAGATGCGCGTCGAGATGGAGGACCCTTACGTCCTCATCCATGAAAAGAAGCTCGGCAACCTGCAGGCGCTGCTGCCGATCCTCGAAGCGGTCGTGCAAAGCGGCAAGCCGCTGCTGATCATCTCCGAGGACGTCGAAGGCGAAGCGCTGGCGACACTGGTGGTCAACAAGCTGCGGGGCGGCCTCAAGGTCGCGGCGGTCAAGGCGCCGGGCTTCGGCGACCGCCGCAAGGCGATGCTGGAAGACATCGCGGTGCTCACCGCCGGCCAGATGATTTCCGAGGATCTCGGCATCAAACTGGAGAACGTCACGATCGACATGCTCGGCCGAGCCAAGCGCGTGCTCATCGAGAAGGATACGACCACGATCATCGACGGCGCCGGCGAGAAAGCCACCATCCAGGCGCGCGTCCAGCAGATCAAGTTGCAGATCGAGGAAACGACCTCGGATTACGACAAGGAGAAACTCCAGGAGCGGCTGGCGAAGCTGGCCGGCGGCGTTGCCGTCATTCGCGTCGGCGGCGCGACCGAGACGGAAGTCAAGGAAAAGAAGGACCGCATCGACGACGCGCTGAACGCCACGCGCGCGGCCGTGGAGGAAGGCATCGTTCCCGGCGGCGGTGTTGCGCTTTTGCGCGCCAAGGCAGTTTTGACTGAGCTTACTGGCGCGAATGCTGACATGACGGCAGGTATTTCGATTGTGCTGAGAGCGCTTGAGGCCCCCATTCGGCAGATTGCCGAGAATTCCGGCGTCGAAGGTTCGATCGTCGTGGGAAAACTGATGGACACAAAGGACCCCAATCAGGGCTTCGATGCGCAGACCGAGCGTTACGTCGACATGGTCCAAGCCGGCATCGTCGATCCCGCCAAGGTTGTTCGAACGGCCCTTGAGGACGCCGGTTCCATCGCCGGGCTTCTGATCACCGCCGAGGTAATGGTCGCGGACATTCCGCGGAAGGATGCGCCAGCTATGGGTGGCGCAGGAGGTATGGGCGGAATGGGCGGAATGGACTACTGAGCGGCGCCTGAAACTATAGCCAGGACGACGGAAGGCCAGCGACGCGGGCACATGCTCGCCGATATCTCGGCGATCATCAGTTCGCTCGACATCGTGTTCGGGGAGATCGATCGATAGGCTCGTCGCTGTCGTATTTGCTGCTAAAAATGGTCGTGGAGACAAGAACATGACCGACACTCTTGCCGAGAAAACATGTACGCCTTGTCGCGGCGGCGTCCCGCCGCTCACGCGTGATGAAGCCCAACGCTTCCAGGCTCAGGCTCCCGATTGGGAGCTGGATGACGATGCCCACCGCATCCAGCGGAGCTTTCGATGCCGCAATTTCCGGGACGCGCTCGCCCTTGTTCAGGAGATCGGTGAGCTCGCCGAAACCGAAAGCCATCACCCCGACGTCAGCTTCGGCTGGGGTTGTGTGACGGTTTCCCTGAGCATCAAGAAGATAAAAGGACTGCACGAGAACGATTTCATCATGGCGAGCAAGATCGATCGGGTGTTCGATCGCTCGGGCCAGCCCCTCGACCGCCAGCGGTGACACGGCAAAATCCATTGCCAATCAAGCGAGGTCGTTTATGCCACACATCCGAACCGACAATCAGCCCGTAACTCAGATCACGGTTATCGAGCCCGAGCCGGGAAAGCAGGCCGAGGCGTTGTCATTGATGACTGAGCGGGCCCGCTTCATGGCGCGCCAGCCCGGGTTCATCTCCGTCAGCCTGCATCGCAGCCTCGACGGGCGTCGCATCGTCAACTACATCCAATGGCAGAGTCGCGATCTCTTGCGATCGGCTCATAAATCGCCGGAATTCCGCAAGGAGTGGGACCACTTCGATCAGCTAACGGACGAGATCGATCCCAATCTGTACGAGGTAGCCCAGGTGATAGATAGTGGTCAGTAGGCGTGCTGTTCACGTGACCTGAACCTTACGGCCGAGACAGCTCGACATAAGCTGGCGAATTTGAGCCACGACGGCCATGAACGATCGCATTGTAACCGTTTTCGGCGGAACCGGCTTTCTCGGCCGCCGCGTCGTTCGGCATCTCTGCAAGCGCGGGTTTTCCGTTCGGATTGCATCAAGGCATCCGGATCGGGGGCACAGGCTGTTCGCTCTTGACGATCCGCAACTTCAATCGGTCGCGGCCAACATTCACGACGAGCGGTCGGTCGCCGATGCCCTTGCCGGCACTTTTGGTGTGGTAAATGCGGTCAGTCTTTACGTCGAGCACGGACGGGAGACGTTTCATTCCGTGCACGTCGAGTCTGCCCAACGGGTAGCAGCTCAAGCACACCTAGCCGGAACCGAACGGCTCGTTCACGTTTCAGGAATCGGCTCCGACGCTGCCTCGCCCTCGCTCTATATCCGCAACCGTGGCGAAGGCGAACTGGCGGTCCGGGCCGCGTTTGCAGACGCCACACTCATCCGCCCCGCAGTGATGTTCGGGCCGGACGACGCGTTCCTCACCACCATCCTCAAGCTGCTCGGCCGGCTTCCAATCTATCCGATGTTCGGCCGCGGCCTGACGAGATTGCAGCCGGCCTATGTGGAAGATGTGGCGGAGGCGACCGCAAGGGCGCTCCAGGGTACGGAAACGCATGCGATCACATTCGAGTGCGGCGGCCCTCGCGTCTACTCTTACGAGGAATTTCTCAAAGTCGTCGCGCACGAAGCCGGTCTTAGGCCCAAACTGATTCCAATCCCATTTGCCGCTTGGCACGCGCTGGCTTGGTTCGCCGAAATGCTCCCGAGCCCGCCCGTCACTCGGAATCAAGTGGAACTGATGCAGGTCGACAACATGTCATCGCCGGAGATGCCGGGATTTGGAGAACTTGGAATTTCGCCGTACTCGGTCGAGGAAATGCTCCAGGAGATATTGTGGGATCACTGATCAAAGAGCTTCTTCGTCTAGTACGCTCCCGCCAAGGGGGAACGATAGGCAAGGTCGAGGGCATGGTGAAGTATGCCCGCTCGAACTTCATGACGCCGATACCGGCGGCGGCGAGCGTCGATGATCTCAATGCCAGGCTGGACCAGCGATGCCGGGCACGGCAGGCGGAAAGAGCCGGCCGTCATGCCGGGCGATCGGCGAGTGGCTTGTCGCCGATCTTGAAGCGTTCAGGGAACTGCCTGCCGTAGCGCTGGAGCCATGCGAGAAGCGGGCTGACCGCGTCTCGTCGACGGCGCTGGTTATCGCGGCAACGACTACTCGGTTCCGAAGCCATGGCTTCCAGAGGTGATGGTGAAGGGGTTAGTGGATCAGGTGGTCATCCTGTGCGGCGGCGAGGCGATTGCCCGGCATCAGCGCTCCTATGGTCCGGGCGCGTTCGTCTTCGATCCGCTGCATTATCTGCCGCTGATCGAGACGAAGCCGAACGCGCTCGATCGGGCAGCACCCTTGAAGAACCGGGATGTGCCCGAGGGCGGCGCTTCCCGACCTCTTACTTTGTGACAAACGATTGTGGCTTGGACAATTTGTTGTCTGGCTGCCTCCGGAGTCTTGCCGGCAGCATTGCGCGCTTCTTTTAACGTTGTAACGTGCGTTGAAGTTCGATGATAGAAGTGGGTAGTGTCTCAGTTTGACGTCTCAGTTTGACGCCGCGCTTGTCGCGATCCGCACCGAACTCGTTATGCTTAGCGGAAAGCATAGGAGCAGGGGCAATGAGTTATTCCATAAAACTCGGTAAGGAGCCGAACGTCCTGATGGTCAATGACTTGTCCAGCAGGCAGGCCGTAAACCAGGCACGCGAACTCAAAGCGGGGAATATCAAATTCCACATCTATGCCAGCGACGGCACTTTGACCGAACTGGATGATCTTGAGCGTGCCGTGGAGGGCGACGACGTTGCCGACCGGACCTGAAGGCCAGAAGCGCCCCGCCGACGTGATCGGCAATGCCGTCCGCGTCATGCGCATTGCTACCGGCGAGGAAGCCGACCACGTTATTGACGACGGCGAGGACCCTACTGCGAAGGCTCTTGGCGCCGAGGGCGGCAAGAAGCGCTCTGAGAACATGACACCAGAGAGGCGCGCCGAAATCGCTAAAAAGGCGGCGGCGCGGTGGAAACGCTAGGCCATAGATCGAGTTCCTGCCGCCCTCCGAATCGTTCCACGATCCTGCGCTCATAGGTCCATCGGTCAGCTGATGACTCTGCCATTTCAAGAACGCGCCCAAGCTGAAATTCTTTAGCGCGCGCACCGTGAAGTCTGAAAACGAAGGAAATCGAACGCGGCACCACTGCGGCCCGCACTTGAAACCGTGTCCGGCACCTCCATCTAATTCAAAACGGCGCGCAATTTTCCGAATGAGGAAGCGCTAGGCTACGTGCCTGCTTGCCACAGACATTCAACCGGGCGGTCGCCCTGCTGCTCGTCGATTTCGACAGGCAGCATCAACAATAGAGCGACTTCCTCTTCGTTTTCAAACGAAGGGAGATACAAAATGGCAAAGGTCGTTTGCGTCCTCTATGACGATCCGGTCGACGGTTATCCGACAAGATACGCGCGGGACGGCCTGCCGAAGCTTGACCGCTATCCGGGCGGCCAGACCCTTCCCGCGCCGAAGGCCATTGACTTTGAACCGGGGATCCTGCTCGGCAGCGTGTCCGGCGAACTGGGTCTCCGGAAATTCCTCCAAAGCCACGGGCACAGCCTGGTTGTAACCTCGGACAAGGACGGTCCAGACAGCGTTTTTGAGTACGAACTCGTCGACGCCGAAATCGTGATCTCGCAGCCCTTCTGGCCGGCATACCTTACCGAGGAACGAATAGCCAAGGCAAACAAGCTGAAGCTTGCGATCACGGCCGGCATCGGATCCGACCATGTCGATTTGCAGGCCGCAATGGACCGCGGGATCACGGTGGCCGAAGTGACCTACTGCAACTCGATCAGCGTATCCGAACATGTGGTCATGATGATCCTCGGCCTCGTGCGCAATTACATCCCCTCCTACCAGTGGGTCATGAAGGGTGGCTGGAATATCGCCGACTGCGTCGCACGCTCCTATGATGTGGAAGGAATGGATGTCGGCACGGTTGCGGCAGGACGCATCGGCCTGGCGGTGCTTCGCCGCCTCAAACCGTTCGACTTGAAGCTCCACTACACCGACCGCCATCGCCTTCCAGAGGCGGTCGAGAAAGAACTAGGGGTCACCTTCCACAAGACGGCGGCGGAAATGGTGCCCGTCTGCGATGTCGTCACCATCAACGCACCGCTGCACCCGGAGACGGAAAATCTCTTCGATGAGGCGATGATCGCCAGGATGAAACGCGGCGCCTATCTGGTGAACACGGCGCGCGGCAAGATCTGCAATCGCGACGCCATCGCCCGCGCGCTGGAGAGCGGCCAACTCGCAGGTTATGCCGGCGACGTCTGGTTCCCGCAGCCGGCGCCCAAGGACCATCCATGGCGATCAATGCCGCATCACGGCATGACGCCGCACATTTCGGGATCGTCGCTCTCCGCCCAGGCGCGCTACGCCGCCGGCACCCGCGAGATTCTGGAGTGCTGGTTCGAAGGCAGGCCAATCCGTGAGGAATATCTGATCGTCGACGGCGGCAAGCTCGCCGGCGCCGGCGCACATTCCTACAGCGCGGGAGACGCCACGGGCGGTTCGGAAGAAGCGGCACGCTTCAAGGCCAAGACGTGAGGCAAAGACGGAACAAGTCGAGCCGGACGGCATGAAACCTGGCTGAAGCGGCTTAGCGGCCAAAACAGGATCTTTCAGAGATCACGAATATCCCGCACAATAGACGTTGCTCAGCGCATCGCCTGTGGGTCCGTATGACGGAACAGCAGACTACGCGCCGGCTCGCCGCCATCCTCGCCGCCGACGTTGCCGGTTACTCCAGCATGATGGACCGACGAGGCGGGCACGCTTGCAGCGCTGCGGCAGATTTGGAGCCAGACGTCGCGCCCCGGCCCAAACTCCTAGATGCTCAGTGCAATGCATAGGTGGTTTCATGGCGCAGTTCTGCCGATTTGTTGACGTGGATACACAAACCATCGTTTGGGTGAACCCCGAACAAATTCGGTTTATGCGACCGGACGCGACACATACGATTACGCACATAATCTTCGATGAGGGACATGCCCTCAAGGTCGACGGAACTATCGAAAGCACTATGAAGGCCCTCAAAGATGCCGACCGGACCTAAGGGCCAGAAGCGCCCAGCCGATGTAATCGGCAATGCCCTCCGCGTCATGCGCATTGCTACCGGCGAGGAAGCCGACGACGTGATTGACGACGGCAGAGACCCCGCTGCGCGAGCTCTCTAGGCGCGTAGGGCGGAAAGAAACGTGCCGAGAGCATGACGCCAGAGCGCCGTGCCGAGATCGCAAAGAAGGCGGCTGCTGCCTAACTTTGGCATCCAAACCTTGGCGATTCACAAGCGACTTGGCCTCGACGAGGGACAAAGGCCAGATGTCGAGAACCTGGCTCGGCTATTCCACTGGTCGGGTCTGAGTGCCGACACATTTATGGGCGCTGGACAGGGACACCGTCTTTTTACTGAGCCGTTCAGCCAAATCGCCATGGTCATCTGTTCGGACAACTATCGTGCCAACAATGGCGGCAGCACGGTGCTTGGCACCATCACTGGCATTTGTGTGCGCCTCCGAGACAAACTCCCCCACGGCTAGTGGGACAAGGTGTCTGATGAGTAGGTTCATTCCTCCTTGTTGTCCTTGGGTTCGCCAGACCATACGAGAACATACGAAGGATACTGCGTGGCGAACCACCCGCTAACTGATTGATTTTGTTGAAAAGACGACGTCCCTCCGCGACCAACATGATCGTTATCTATCAATAACTTAAGAAGCGGTTCGCCAATGTAGATTCAAGAGGTGGTCCAGCTCCTCGCCGATCGCATTTGTCTTCTACTGAATGGCAGCTTTGCGCCGCAAGTCGGTCGTAGAGTTGAGCTTTGCCGTTGACCCAAAGCTGCCGTTCGTCGGATTATGACGTCAGTAGGCGGCGTGGCCAAGACCATGCCCAGTTCTCTCAGCCTAAAACTGCGCAGAGATTCAGCCTCATCGCTCCAAGCATATCGCCACGCCCTGGCCGCCGCCGATGCAGAGCGAGGCCAAGCCCTTGCGTGCCTTGCGCCTCGTCATCTCGTGGAGCAGCGTCACCACGATGCGGCAGCCGGATCCGGCGAGCGGATGGCCGAGCGCGATGGCGCCGCCGCTGATGTTGATGATCTCCTCGTTCCAGCCCATCTCGCGGTTGACCGCGATGGCCTGCGCGGCAAAGGCCTCATTGATCTCCATGACGTCGAGCTCGGATGGCTGTGCAACTTCCTCTCGCCGTAAGCTATCTTGTTGAAAGGTATTGCAAAAATCCCTATCTCCGGGAACGTGAGGAGCGGCTTCTGGGGGCGGTATTGGATGCTCCTCCGTCACTAATCACGCTCACTCACCGCCGTTCATGCTGAATCGCTTTGACGCACGGCACGCCACTGTATTCTTTTGATCCCACGTCTCGAGTTCCTCAATTGGGTACAACACGGCTTTGCCAAGCTTGACGTACGCCGGTCCAATCCTCTTGGCTCGCCAATTTCGCAGCGTTCCAAGAGAGATGCTGCCGCGATAGCGTTCCGACACTTCCTCAGCTGTCAAAAACTTCCTGTTGTCCATCAAGCTCTCCAAATGTCCGACGTCAGGAACATGTGAGCAGGCTCAAGCACGCTCCCAAACCCTTGGTCATGCAGTTGCGCGGCCATGAGTGGGTATGTGCATCGGAAATAAAAGCCGCTGAGTGAGGGAGTAGAAGCAGGGGATATGTCTGGATAGAAATCGGATCAACTGCCAACAAAGTGTGCAAGGTCGGTCGACCCGGGCCAACCGGAAAATGAGGAGTGCGATCTCCGGTACCATCGCCTCGACCCGTTAGTGCTTGGGGTTGACGTCGGAGTCGACGAATTGGAATGAGGCGACGCTTGTCGGCGAGTTTGAGCCAGCCAAGAAGGCTGAGCGGGGCGAGCGCAAGAAACGCGAGGCGAACTACTCTCAAAATCTCATCCCCATGTCGCAACGTAGGAGTGACGGGATAATCAGAGGATGAACGCACGGTGACCACGGCACGAGTTGGAAGCCGAGGCCGTCGTCGATCATCGCGAAGCGGCCCGATGACAGTATCAGACGCTGGCGACAGGTGCCTGAGACGTGTTCGCCGGCGGTAGCCGCAGGCAGTGACCAGGTACTAGAGTCACCACCAAACCGGCACTGCCGCAGATTGACTGACCGACAATTGAAGTAATCATCGATTGCCGCCCCGCTAGGAAAAAAGGCCGGCGCCCTCGCTGGGAGGTTGCCCGAATGGCGCCGGCCAGACGGTCCTTTTCAGGTCCGCCGCTCTCCAGACATAGCTGAGTCTTTCCGTTGCGTCAGGTGGTGGCGGACTATGCTTTGGCTTTCCGCTTGGCAGGTGCCTTCTTGGCTGGTGCGACGGGTTCAGCCTTGCGGCCAAGCCCGATGGACTTCGCCAATTGCGAGCGCTGAGCGGCGTAATTCGGAGCTGTCATAGGGTAGTCGTGCGGCAAGTTCCATTTGGCGCGATAGGCGTCCGGTGTCAGGCCGAAGTCCGTGCTAAGATGCCGCTTCAGGGATTTGAACTTCTTGCCGTCTTCGAGGCAGATAATGAAGTCCGGCGTCACCGACCTCTTCGGGTTGACCGCGGGAGTTTGCGGCTCAACGACAGGCGGGATCGGCGTGCCAAGTCCGGACAGCGAAGCATGAACCGATGCTATCATGTCCGGCAAGCCAGACACCGGCAATGGATTGTTGCTGACATACGCTGAGACAATGTCGGCGGTTAACTCAGCTAGTTCGGCAGAGCGGGTATCGGATTCGTTGGTCATTGGTGGTCCTTTTGTCTGATTTATCCCCTCTCTATGGGTTGATGATCAACGACGCAACCGCCCTCCTAAGCCTGGTCTATCGAACTGCAGTGGAGCCGACGCAGAATTCGTAAGGTCTTCGGACAACTCTTTGATGTTATTTCAGAAGTAGTCGCTACCGTAGAACGAAAGACGCTCGTCGAGCGAAGTTGCCTGCCCAGCATCCGGTTTGGCTGGGGTTCCTGGAAGCATTTCGAACTTTCTGCCTTGCGCCTCCAGCCGAATTGCGCGCGCTTGTGAAGGAAATTGGGATGTCTGGATCCGCACTGGTGCAAACTTGATCGAGCACCCGTTCTGGGGTTCGAGTCGGTAGAGCGCTACCGCCTTTCCCCACACTCATCAGATCGGCGGTTCCTGCTCCGTTGTCTTGGATGAGGATTCATTTTGAATTGCCCCCTCTACTCAATGTACACGTTGGTTATCTAGTACCCGCATTTGGATACGAAGACCTCGTTTTGTCTGCAGCCGAAATCGTCAGACCGGCAGCCCGAGCTGCTTTCGCAGGCTTTTGTCGAATGCGGACGCGGGGACGAAACGGCGCAGGAAACTGACCTGGCGCGCCATTTTTCCCGCCGCATAGCGCCTCTTCGGAGCGGGATCGATCGCAGCGGCCAAAACGGTCTTGGCTACCACTTCGGGCGCATCGCCTTTTTCCATCGATTTCCGAACGGACATAGTCATGCCGGCGCGCGCGGAGTCGTAGATATCGAGCAACTGGTCGGGGGCGGCGAGATTGTCCTCGAATGACGTACGGGTATAGGCGGGCTCCACCAACGAAACGCGAATGCCGAACGGGCGCAATTCGTGATCGAGCGATTCGGAATAACCCTCGATGGCATGTTTGGTCGACGCGTAAAGCGCGAAATAGGGAGCCGGGATGAACCCCTGTACCGAACTCAAATTGACGATTCTGCCTTTCCCTTGGCGTCGCATTGCCGGCAACACCGCGTTGGTCACGCGCAAAACGCCGAAGACGTTCACGTCGAACAGCGCCTGGGCCTGGGCGGTCGAGGACTCCTCCGCGCCGCCAAACAGACCCATGCCGGCATTGTTGACAAGCAGGTCGATGCGCCCGGCCTTGGCCAGAACGTCATCGACCATTTTCGCAACGGACGCGTCGTCGGTCACGTCGCAGGTCAGCATGGTAACGCCATCGGATTGCTTGGAGGCCGTGCGACGGCTGGTTCCGAATACGCGATAGCCCGCGCTTAGCAAGGAATCAGCCGTAGCGCGGCCGATGCCGGAGGATGCCCCTGTCACGATGGCGACGCCAGGATTGGTCTTGTTCATGGAAATCATATCTTTCTTTGTGTTGGAACGGAGTTGGAGAAGCATGAAAGGTCGGTGTGAGGGGTGCCAATCATGAGCGCCCCTGACCCTCACGTCGGGCAGCCGGAGCGCTCCAGCGCCTGAACAAGGCGCTGGCATTCACGCCGCCAAAGCCGAAGCCATTGGCGATCGCGTACTCCATCTTCATTGGCCGGGGCTCGTTTGCAACGAAGTCGATACCGTCGGCGGCCGGATCGGGAGCGCTCAAATTGAGTGTCGGCGGGGCGACCTGGTCCCTGAGCGCCAGGATCGAGAAGATGGCACCAAGCCCGCCGGCCGCGCCGAGCAGGTGTCCGGTCGCCGATTTCGTTGCGCTGACAGCTATGGCGAAGTCGCGGCCGAACACGCTCTTGATCGCTTCGATCTCACCCAGGTCGCCGACTGGCGTGGAGGTCGCATGCGCATTGAGATGACGAACCTCGCGCGGTGAAATCCCTGCTTGCGCAATCGCGATCTCCATAGCCCGGCGCGCACCGCCGCCGTCCTCGGGACCAGAGGTGACGTGATGAGCATCCGCCGTCGTACCGTAGCCGACGAGCTCGGCGAGCGGTTTTGCGCCGCGTGCCAGCGCGTGGCTCAACGCCTCGATGACCAGCACGCCGGCTCCTTCGCCCATGACGAATCCGTCCCGCGATATGTCGAAGGGACGCGAGGCTTGAGCCGGTGCCCAATTGAAGCCGGTTGAAAGCGAGCGTGCGGCGGCAAACCCACCGAGACTGACGATGTTCATGCAGGCTTCCGTGCCCCCGCATACGGCAATATCAGCTTCGTTCGCGCGGATAAGACGGGCCGCGTCGCCGATCGCCTGGATACCGGCCGCGCACGCCGTTACCGGTGCGCCGAGGGGACCTTTGAAGCCATGACGGATCGAGATCTGGCCCGCCGCGAGGTTCACCAGGAAGGACGGCACAGTAAAGGGCGACAGGCGGCGGACGCCACGCTGATCGACCGTGCGCACCGCCTCGGTGATGGCATGAAAGCCGCCGATGCCCGAGGCGATGATCGTTGCCGTGCGCAGGCGATCCGTTTCCAAGGCAGGCTTCCATTTCGCCTGCGTAAGCGCCTCTTCTGCCGCCGCCAGCGCAAAGAGAATGAACCGATCCACCTTGCGCTGATCCTTCGCGGACAGGATGCCATCAGGATTGAAGCCAGCGTCGGGGTCTTCCTTCAAGGAGGGAACCACGCCGCCAATCTTCGCCGGCAGGTCTCCCACCGCATCGTCCGGAAGCCTACGGATGCCCGAACGACCGGCCAGCAGGCGCGACCAGGACGCTTCAACATTGGCGGCAAGGGGCGTGACCGCCCCCATGCCTGTGACCACAATCCGTCGCATTCTATTCTCCTATCGATTCGGGTGCGCCGCCAGATCCGCTCGGCTGCGCCTGGGGCCGGCGTAGAGCGACCGGAAGAAAAACCAGAAGGGCAAGCGCCGAAGACGTGGTCAGGATGACGGCAAGGGAAGCGGATGGCTCTAGAGGCAAGACACTGGCAATCGACGAGCCGACGGCTGCGCAGCCCATCTGCAGAAAACCGAGCAGCGCGGATGCCAGCCCGGCCTGCTGCCCAAAAGGATGAAGTGCGATCGCGGTGCCGATCGGATTGATCAATCCCATGCCGAAAAGATACAGCGCAATAGCCATGGTGAAGGTCACGAAGGTCGGTGCTGCGGCGAACGCGAACATGAAGAGGCCGCCAGCGAGAGCGACGACGAGGCCTATCGTGCCAACACTACACTGGCCCCAGCGGCGAGCTAGGCGCGGCGCGAGAAACCCCGCCGCGATGACGATCAGAACCGTTGTCGCGAAGGACAGTCCGAGTTCGAAGGCGGTAAGGCCCAACTCGCTCATCAGGACGGCGGGCGCTGCGGCGAAAAAGGTATAGAGCCCGCCGATGATAAGGCTGACTGAGAGGGCGGGAAGCAGAAAGCGCGGGTCGACGGCTAGGCGGCCGTAAGACGATGCCGCGGTCGAAGCCGCCAGGGACGACCTGCGATCCGCCGGATGCGTCTCGCCGATACGCCTGGAATAGTGCACCGCGAGGGCCACGGCGAATGCCGCAACGACAAGGAAGGTGATCCGCCAGCCGAAAAGGCCATCGAGCGCGCTTCCGAGCAGAGGCGAAAAGCCAGGCGCAGCTGCCCCAGCAATCATGGTTAGCGCCAGAGCCCGTGCGAGCGCCTCGCCGTCGAACAGGTCACGTGCGATGGCCCGAGACAAGACCGAGGCTGCGCAAGCCCCTAGCGCTTGGATTACACGGCCGAGAACCATGAAGGACAAGGTGTTGGCGAAGGCACAAACGACGCTGCCCGCGACAAAGATTGCAAGGCCCCCGAGTACCAGCCAACTCCGGCCGAAGCGATCTGAAAGTGGTCCGGCCAGAACCTGTCCGAATGCGAAAGCAACGAAGAAGCTGCTCAATGTCAGGGCGAGTTGCTGGGAGGAAACGCCGAGATCGGCACCAATCCGCGGAAAGGAAGGAAGGATGATGTTGGTGGCGAACGCGCCGAGCGCGGCCAGACCGGCAAGCAGGAACAGAATTCCGCTGGTCAGGTGTCGCTCGGAAGGCGTGGGGTTCGCGATTGAAAGCGCCGACATCACGGCTTCCTGCTCACGACCAAGCATGTTGACGTGCCATGCGCGTGGAGTCTGCGCTGAGCGTCCTCGATCCTGCCTTCCAGCGTGATGACCGTCCGGCCGCGCGAGACCACGTGGCCGATCACTCGCATCTCGCCGGAATCGACGAGGACCGGGCGGACAAACTTGGCACTGGTTTCATGGGACGGACAGGTTTCACCGGGCGAAAGCGTCGTCTGCGCGGCAAGTGCCATTGCGGTGTCGAGCATCGTCATGATCCAGCCGCCGTGAACCGTATTCGTCAGGTTGGCAAAGCGCGGCTCTGGGGAGGCCAGGAGTTCGACCTTGCCATCCTCGGGAGGAAGCAAAGTGAAAGGGAGAGTCTCAGCCATCGGAGGGCGGGGAATGCTCCCCTCCGCAAGCCTCGCAACCAGCTCAAGTCCGGACCAGCCTGCCATGTCGGCCATTGAAGCAGTTGCGCTGCGCGTTTTGGCCAGATGCATCCTCATTAGCGGGCTCCCGGCCGGGCATCGACAACGACAGGCGACCCTACCAGCACGTACTCGGCCGCCGATTGCAGGAATTGCCTCGACAACTGCTCGTCGTTGACGACCCGCGAGAGGAGCACCGCGCCGACCATTGTCGAGAGAATGGCCATGGGCTTGCCGCCGGCCTCGTCGGCATTGGCCTCGGCAATGAAACGGCCGAGGATCTCGAGATGCTCCTTGATGCCGGCTTCGAACGACGCTTTTACGTCCGAGCCCTGTCTGGCGGCATCCGAACCAAGCGCCACGATTGGGCAACCGTCCCTCTTTTCTCCGCTATGGTCCATGCTGAGGTAGAACGCGGTCACCGCGCCGAGCGGATCCTCAGGGCTTGCCGCAGTCGCGACTGACCATCGGTGCGTGGCGCTCTCCATTGCCCGCCTGGACGCCTGCGCCGCCAGGTCGTCCTTTGACTCGAATTGCTTGTAAAAAGCGCCCTGGGTCAGCCCGGCACCCTTCATCAGATCCTTGAGGCCAATGCCGTCAAAGCCGCGCTCCCGAAAAAGCCGGCTTGCCACATTGATCACGGTTTCGCGGTTTTCCGCAGCCTGACTACGACTCACACGCATCATCAATCTCCTTTTTTAGATTGCATTCGTAATCTATAATCGATATAGAGGATGAACGCAATCTATTTTGAGATGAGGCGACCAGCATGAAAAAGAGAACCGTTATCGTATTGGGATCGACCCTGATGGCGATGTCATGTGCGGCGGCATTCGCCACGTTTGCTACTCCTGCGCAGGAAGCCCCTTTGGTGACCGACCCGAGGCAGGAAGCACCATTCGTCAGATTGGTGTCGGCAGCGCCGGTGACCGGATCAGAACGCGGCTTCACCGGCATCATCGGGGCGAGGGTGCAGAGCAATCTCGGCTTTCGGGTTCCTGGAAAGATCTTGGAACGGCTGGTGGACGTCGGTCAGGCGGTCAAAACCGGTCAGCCGCTGATGCGGATTGACGATACCGATCTGCGCCTTGCGCTTTCGGCGAAGCGCAATGCCGTTGCCGCAGCGCGGGCAACCGTCGTCCAGACGCAGCCGGATGAACGGCGATACGCCAGCTTGCTCGGCAGTGGGTGGGTTACACCCCAGCGCTACGAGCAGGCGAAGGCTGCGATGGATACCGCCCAGGCGCAACTTGCCGCCGCCGAGGCCGACGCACGGGTCGCCGAAAACGAGGCGGCCTATGCAGTCCTTTTGGCCGACGCGGATGGAACAGTGGTTGAAACGCTCGGCGAGCCGGGGCAGGTCGTCGCTGCCGGCCAGCCAATAATCCGGATCGCCAAGGCCGGCCCCCGCGAAGCGGTGGTCACGCTTCCCGAAACGATCCGGCCGGCGATCGGCTCTGCGGCCGAGGCTAGCGTGTATGGGGGCGATGAGCGTCGTTACTCAGCGCATCTGCGGCAGCTGTCGGACTCCGCCGATGCCCAGACCCGCACTTATGAGGCCCGCTATGTGCTCGACGGCGAGGCTGCTGCAGCACCGCTTGGCGCTACGGTAACCATTCGGCTTGCAAGCCAGGTGAAACAGCCGGAGGTCCAGGTGCCATTGGGAGCCGTGCTCGACGACGGCCGGAAGACCGGCGTTTGGGTGTTGGACAGCGCCACCTCGACCGTACACTTTCAGCCCGTGCAGCTTGTTCGTGTAACCAGCGAAACCGCTGTGATCTCCGGATTGAACTCCAACGTTCCCATTGTGTCGCTCGGCGCCCACCTCCTACGGGAGGGCGCTCTCGTCCGGACTGAGTCCGAAAGCGGGAGCAACTGATGAGCTTCAATCTTTCCGCGATCGCCGTTCGCGAACGCGCCGTCACCTTTTTTTCATCCTTCTGCTGGTGGCTGCCGGTGCCTACGCCTTCCTCATGCTCGGCCGGGCGGAGGACCCGAGCTTCACCATCAAGACCCTGACTGTCACGACGGCATGGCCGGGCGCGACGGCGCGCGAGATGCAGGACCTCGTCGCCGAACCGTTGGAGAAGCGGCTTCAGGAACTGACCTGGTACGACCGGGTGGAGACGACCACACGGCCGGGTTATGCGTATATGACGGTCACGCTCAAGGACAGCACACCGTCGTCCGTCGTGCAGGAGGAGTTCTACCAGGCTCGCAAGAAGCTCGGCGATGAAGCCCGCAACCTGCCGCCCGGCGTCTTTGGCCCCTTCGTCAACGACGAATATTCGGATGTGAGCTTCGCCCTTTATGCGCTGAAGGCCAGTGGCATGCCGATGCGGGAACTGGCGAGGCAGGCGGAGGTGATCCGCCAGGACCTCCTGCACGTGCCCGGCGTCAAGAAGATCAACATCCTTGGTGAACGTCCCGAACAGATATTCGTCGAGTTTTCCTACGCCAAGCTGGCAACCCTCGGCGTGTCGGCACAGGACATCGTCGCTGCCTTGCAGCGGCAGAACACCGTCACGCCCGCGGGCTCGATCGACACAATGGGGCCGCGGCTCTTCATTCGGGTCGACGGCGCCTATAACAGCGTTCAGGCGATCGCCGACACGCCGATTGTCGCTGCGGGGCGGACGCTGAAGCTCTCCGATATTGCCGAGGTCAGCCGCGGCTATGAAGACCCTCCCACATACCTCATCCGGCGTCAGGGCGAGCCCACCATCATGCTCGCAGCGGTTATGCAGGAGGGCTGGGATGGGCGCGCGCTCGGCAAGGCACTGGAGGACAAGACTGCCGCGATCGCGCAGACACTGCCGCTTGGGATGACGTTGGACAAGGTGTCAGATCAGGCTGTCAACATCACTTCGGCGGTTGACGAATTCATGTTGAAGTTCGCGATGGCGCTCGGCGTCGTGCTGCTGATCAGCCTGCTCAGCATGGGCTGGCGCGTCGGCATCGTCGTGGCAGCTGCCGTCCCTCTGACGCTCGCCGTCGTGTTCCTCATCATGCTGGAAACCGGCCGGTTCTTCGACCGCATAACGCTCGGCGCCCTCATTCTGGCGCTTGGTCTTCTCGTGGACGACGCCATCATCGCCATCGAGGTGATGGTGGTGAAGATGGAAGAGGGCATGGACCGCATCAAGGCGGCGGCCTATGCGTGGAGCCACACCGCGGCGCCGATGCTATCCGGAACGCTGGTGACGATCGCCGGCTTCGTGCCGGTGGGTTTTGCGCGCTCGACGGCCGGCGAATACGCCGGCAACATCTTCTGGGTCGTGGGGTTCGCCCTCATCGTCTCATGGGTCGTAGCGGTGGTCTTCACGCCCTATCTCGGCGTCAAGATGCTGCCCGCGATCAAACCGGTCGAGGGCGGTCACCACGCCATTTACAACACGCCTAACTATCGACGTTTGCGGCGGCTCATCACCTTTGCCGTGCGGCATAAGTTCGTAACCTGCGGTATCGTTGGCATCGCCTTCGCGCTTTCCGTCGTCGGTATGGGGGGCATCAAACAGCAGTTCTTCCCGACATCCGACCGCCCCGAAGTGTTGGTGGAGGTTCGCCTGCCGGAAGGTGCCAGCATCGAGACAACGACCGCCGCGGTCGAGAAGCTCGAACATTGGCTGGATAGCCAGCCCGAGGCCAAGATCGTGACGAGCTATGTCGGTCAGGGTGCTCCGCGCTTCTTCTTCGCGATGGCCCCGGAACTGCCTGATCCTGCCTTCGCGAAGATCGTCGTGCTGACCCCGGACGCCGAGGCGCGTGAGGCGTTGAAGCACCGGCTCCGGGAGGCCGTGGCGCAGGGGCTTGCACCCGAGGCGTATGTCCGCGTTACACAGCTCGTGTTCGGCCCCTACACGCCGTTCCCGGTCGAGTTCCGGGTCATGGGACCTGATACCACTCAACTCTACAGCATTTCCGAAAAGGCCCTCGACATCATGCGGGGCGTCCCGGACGTGCGACAGGCCAACCGTGACTGGGGCAATCGCACGCCCGTGCTTCGCTTTGTCCCCGATCAGGATCGACTGAACCTCATCGGCCTCTCGCCGGCGGAGGTGGCCCAGCAACTGCAATTCCTCCTCACCGGCATCCCCGTTACGCAGGTCCGCGAGGACATTCGCAACGTACCCATCGTGGCGCGCAGCGCCGGCGGCGAGCGACTGGATCCGGCGCGTCTGGCGGATTTCTCGCTGATAAGCCGGGATGGCCGCTCGATTCCGCTCGACCAGATCGGGCATTCGGAAATCCGTCAGGAAGAGCCAATCCTGAAGCGCCGCGATCGCACGCCCGTTGTCACGATCCGCGCGGACATCAATGAGGCGACCCAGCCTCCGGAGGTCTCCAAGCAGATCATGAAGGCCCTTCAGCCGCTGATTGCGTCCCTTCCGGTCGGCTATCGAATCGAAACGGGCGGATCGATCGAAGAGGCTGAAAAGGCCAACACCGCGCTGGGCAAGGTCTTTCCGGCCATGATAGCCGCCATGTTGATCGTCATCATGCTGCAGGTGCGGTCCTTCTCAACGATGTTCATGGTCGTGCTGACGGCACCGCTCGGCCTTGTCGGCGTCGTGCCGATGCTGCTCACCTTCCACCAGCCCTTCGGCTTCAACGCCATTCTGGGCATGATAGGACTGGCCGGCATCCTGATGCGCAATACGCTGATCCTGACCGAACAGATCAAGGAAAACCGCGCTGCCGGCATTGACGACTATCACGCCGTCATCGAGGCCACGGTGCAACGCACACGGCCCGTCATTTTGACCGCACTTGCCGCCGTACTGGCCTTCATCCCCCTCACGCACTCCGTCTTCTGGGGTTCAATGGCCTATACGCTGATCGGCGGAACGGCGGCCGGTACGGTGTTGATCCTGCTCTTCCTTCCCGCGCTCTACATCGCGTGGTTCCGGATCAAGCCGACCGCGGATGAGATCCATGAGGTTTCGACGCAGGAACTGGAACTGCGACCAGCTATGGCTGCCGAGTAGGGCACTGGTGTCGAGCCTCGTTTGTCTGCACAGGGCGACTGGCGGGTTCGTGTCGTCGATGCCAGTAAGAGTAATCAGTGTAGCTGACGGCGGGACATCAAGGGAGTGCTGATGATTTTTGAGCGCTGCCTCGCACGCCTCCAGTCAGCTGGATGTCCGCACAACCAGTCGGCCCGGCAAATAGGCTGTGACTTTCTCTCGGTGGCCCAGAAGCATGGCGATCATGGCTTCGACCATTTCGGACTCCGGCTGCTCATATGTCGTGAGGTCGTAGGCCGGGGATCCTGAAAACGCCGTATTGTCGAAACCGACGACGGCGATGTCTTGCGGTATTCGCAACGCGTACTCGCTTCGGATCACGTCCATGGCGCCGAAGGCCAGCGCATCGTTCTCGCACATCAGCACATCGATGCGTTCTCCCGCCGGTGTCCTCTCGAGATAGGCACGCGCCGCTTCCGCGCCGGCATCGACGCTGTAGCGCTCGGCCGAAATTTCCACGAGGTCGACATCGCGCTCCCGACGCCAGAATTCCTTGAATTTGCGGCGTCGTCCGAGCGCCGTCGACAATGTTTTCCGCCCCGCCATGAAACCCGGTCGCTGGTAGCCCCGCGCCAGAAGATGGCGGCCGATTTCCTCCATGGCGATATCGGTGTCGCAGGTAATCGCCGGCACGCCCTCGATCTGGCAATCCCTGGCCACGACGAAAAGCGGAGCGCCGTCGCGTCCGAGTTTTCGATCGTTCAAGGTCTCGTCACGAAAAGCGGTCCCGAACAAAACGATCGCGTCGACCTGGCGCTGATCGGCGTTGAGGATTGCGTGGATGTGATTGTAGTGGTCGTTGATGTTGATCAGGACCGCCAGCAACCCTTCGGCCTGCAGCCCTAGTGTCAGCTTTGCCAGGAAGGGAAGCTTGTGGGGGTTCTCGAAGTCGTCGACGAGAACCGCGACCTGATGCGTCAGGTTGGTGGCGAGACTGCGTGCCAGAAGATTCGGGCGGTAGTTGAGTTTCTCGGCGGCGGCCAGCACCTTCGCCTTGCTCGCCTCCGTGATCGATGCGCCCTGCGTGAAGGCCCGTATCACGGTCCATTTGGATACGCCCGCCTCCGCTGCCACGTTCTGAGCCGTCGCCCGCTTCATGTCCGAGTCTCCTGCTTTCGGAATGTATATTCCATATTCTCGAAACTCGAAATGAACAGTTGATTTTTCGACAGGGCGATTTTATAACGCAGCTAGTTTGCTACCGGTAGCAAGAAAGTTGCACCCGGTAGCAGACGCGCCGTGTGGGGCGCAACAATCGTGCTCGTGCCAAGAGGCGCGGGGCATTCTTTTGGGAGGAGTTCTGAAATGAAGTCGTTTCTTCGTAACATCATGCTTGGTGTGGCGTTCGCGGGCGCTCTTGGCGCCGCTTCGAGTGCCGCCTCTGCCAAGGACATTTCCATCATCGCCGTGACTCACGGCCAGGCCAACGATCCCTTCTGGTCCGTGGTCAAGAACGGCATGGCGGCTGGCGCCAAGGATGCCGCCGTCCATATCGACTACCGTGCACCGGAAACCTTCGACATGGTGGCCATGAGCCAGCTCATCGACGCGGCGGTCAACCAGAAGCCTGACGGCCTGATCGTCTCGATCCCGGATTCTTCGGCATTAGGGCCGTCTATCCAGAAAGCTGTTGCCGCCGGCATTCCGGTCATCTCGATCAACTCGGGCTCCGATGTTTCGAAGTCGCTGGGTGCGCTCATGCATGTCGGCCAGGACGAATACAGTGCCGGCAAGGCGGCCGGCGAAAAGCTGAAGGAAATGGGTGGCAAGGTCGCAATCTGCGTCAATCAGGAAGTCGGTAACGTAGCGCTCGACCTGCGCTGCAAGGGTTTCTCCGATGGTTTTGCTGGCAGTGCCACGGTGTTGCCGGTTTCCAATGATCCGGCTGACGTTCGTGCCAAGGTGAAGGCCGCGCTCAGCGCGAATGCTGAAGTCGACACCATCATGGCACTCGGTGCCAGCACCGCAGGCGAGCCGTCTCTGGCTGCTGTTGCCGAGGCCGGCATGACCGGCAAGGTCAAGGTGGCCACGTTCGACCTTTCGGCAGACTTCCTGAAAGCTGTCGCGGCCGGCGATGCTGCCTTTGCCATCGATCAGCAGCAGTTTCTGCAGGGCTATCTGCCCGTGGTCTTCCTCGCAAACTATGCCAAGTATGGTCTGATCCCCGGCGGCAACGTGCCTTCTGGTCCGAACCTGATCACCAAGGACAAGGCGGCGCAGGTCGTCGAGCTGTCGGCTCAGGGCATCCGCTAACCCAAGACTGCTGAACGCGTGATCGTCGGCAATCCCTCCCCGGTTTCGGGGAGGGCCTTCGGCTGGCGAGGCGGGCGATGAGGGCTGCCCCGCGATGCTTCGGCAAACTGCAATCCATTGGGAGGTATCATGGCTGCGGAACAGAAAACTGCGGATGCGGCAAAATCCGACGAACGCCTCAGGCAGGTGGGAATTCTCACACAGCTGATGCGTCGCCCCGAACTCGGTGCTGTTGCCGGTCTCGTCCTGGTGGTGATCTTCTTCTTTTTCACCGCCGATCGTTCGATGTTTTCGCTCTCGGGCGCAATGACGATCCTGGCTCCTGCGTCGCAGTTGGGAATTCTCGCCATCGCCGCCGCCTTGCTGATGATCGGTGGCGAGTTCGACCTGTCCATCGGTTCGATGGTGGCTTTCTCTGGTCTGATCTTCGGTTCTGCATTGACCAATTTCGGTCAGCCCGCCTGGATGGCCATCATCTTGACGATGCTGCTGGCCGGTGCCATGGGCGCGGTCAATGGGCAGATCGTCATCAGAACCCGATTGCCTTCGTTCATCGTGACGCTTGCATTCCTCTTCATTCTGCGCGGCTTGACCCTCGTTGGCCTCAAATGGGCGACCGGCGGCTCGACACAGCTTCGCGGGATAAATGACCTCGTTGGCGACGGACCTCTGAGGCGCCTGTTCTCCGGTGTTGCTTTTCAGGATCTCTTCAGCTGGCTTGCTGAACACGGCTTGATCGAAAAATTCGACAATGGGGTGCCGAAAGTAACCGGCGTACCGGTGTCCGTCGTCTGGTTCGTGGTCATTGCCGGCGTCGCAACATGGGTGCTTTTGCGCACTCGTGTCGGCAACTGGATCTTCGCCGCCGGTGGTGATCCCAATGCCGCGAGAAACTCCGGTGTGCCGGTCGATCGCGTGAAGACCGGGCTTTTCGCCCTGACGGCATGCGCCGCAGCGCTCGTCGCTATTATCACCGTGCTCGATGCCGGCTCGACCGACGCGCGCCGCGGCTTCCAGAAGGAATTCGAGGCGATCATCGCCGCCGTGATTGGCGGATGCCTGCTGACGGGCGGCTATGGCTCGGCGATCGGCGCCTTCTTCGGCGCCATCATCTTCGGCCTTGTCTCAATCGGCCTGACCTACACCAAGTTCGACTCCGACTGGTTCCAGGTGTTCCTCGGCTCGATGCTGCTACTGGCCGTCCTCTTCAACAGTTTCATCCGCCGCAAGGTGACAGGGGAGCGTTGATCATGGCTGAGAGCAAAGCTGAAACTGTGCCCCCGGTCATCGAAGTCCGGGACATCGTAAAGCACTATGGTTCCGTTATCGCGCTTTCGGGCGTCTCGATGAAGGTATCGCAAGGCGAAGTCCTGTGTCTGCTCGGCGACAACGGCGCCGGAAAATCCACCTTGATCAAGACCCTTTCGGGCGTGGTCCGCCCATCCAGCGGCGATTTCCTGGTCGATGGCAAACCCGTCGCGTTCTCCAGCCCACGGGACGCGCTCGATGCCGGCATCGCAACCGTCTACCAGGACCTGGCGATGATCCCGCTAATGTCGATAACGCGCAATTTCTTCATGGGTCGCGAGCCGCTCAGGGGGTTTCCGCCGTTCCGCAACATCGATTTCCGCCACTGCGACCAGGTAACTCGCGAGGAAATGCACAAGATCGGCATTGATGTTCGTGATCCGAGCCAAGCGGTCGGTACACTTTCGGGCGGCGAGCGGCAGTGCGTGGCAATCGCGCGGGCCGTCTATTTCGGGGCCAAGATCCTGATCCTCGACGAGCCGACATCGGCGCTCGGCGTCGCGCAGACCTCCATGGTTCTGAAGTATATCCATCAGGTGCAACAAAAAGGCCTGGGCGTGATTTTCATCACCCACAACGTCCGCCACGCCTTCGCGGTCGGCGATCGCTTCACGGTTCTCAACCGCGGCAAGACGCTGGGCACTTTCGACAAAGGCGCGGTCTCCATCGAGGAACTGCAGAACCTCATGGCCGGCGGCAAGGAACTGCAGGTGCTCGCCGGCGAACTCGGCGGCACAGTCTGACCCGCAAAAATCAGGAATCGACTTTGACCACGCCAGCCACATCCTCGCCATTCACGCTCGCAGTTTGCGCCGAAATGGTGTTTCGCTCCCTGCCGGTGCTCGAGCGTCTGAACCGGATCACCGAGCTCGGCTTTCAGGCTGAGATCTGGGACTGGACGAAGCACGACATCGCCGCGATCGCGAAGTCCGGTGCCACCTTCTCCTCGATGACCGGCTATGTGACGGGCACGCTTGCCGACGATGCCGGCGCGGACGAGCTTCTGCGCACAGCACGGCTGTCGATCCCCGTTGCCAGGGAACTGAACTGCCCGCGTCTCAATCTGCACGGCACCGGGCTCGGCGGGCAGGGCCTGCCCATCGTCAAGTCCGAGGTTGTTTCCGGGGCCATGTGGTTGAAAGCCGCCGACACGCTCAGGCGAATCGCCGATCTCGGAGAAGAGAAAGGTGTCACCTTCGTCCTCGAAAACCTCAACGAGGCCGTCGACCACCCGAAGACGCCGTTCGCCAAGGCTGCCGACACGATTGCGCTGGTGGCCGCTGTCAACAGGCCGTCGTTGAAGCTCAATCTCGACCTCTATCACGCGCAGATCGGGGAGGGGAATCTCATCGAGCTGTGCCGCCAGGCGTTGCCTCACATCGGCGAGATCCAGGTTGCCGACGTCCCCGGCCGCAAGGAGCCGGGAACCGGCGAGATCAACTATCCGGCGATCGCCCGGGCTCTCAACGAAATGGGCTACCGCGGAACGATCGGAATGGAGGCCTGGCCTTCGGCCGACGACGAACTCGCGCTCTCGCGCTTCCGCAATGCCTTCTCAATCTAGCCAGACGACAGAATTCAGGAGTATCCCATGCCCAACCATCGTCCCGTCAACATCGGCCTCATCGGGGCCGGGCGCATAGGATCTTTCCATGCCGAGAGCATCGCCCGTCGCCTCGTCGATGCCGATCTCGTCGCCATTGCCGACCCGGCCCCCGGCGCCGCCGAGAAGCTGGCCACCAGCCTTGGTGCGCCAAATGCCTATACGAGTGTGTCGGAACTTCTCGCCAATCCCGAGATTGAAGGCGTCGTCATCGCGACGCCGGCGCGCTTCCATACCAGCGTCGTCGTCGAGGCGGCGAAGGCCGGCAAGGCCGTGTTCTGCGAAAAGCCGATGGCCCTGACGCTCGCGGAAGCGGACCAGGCGATTGCCGCCACCACGGCTGCGAAGGTACCGCTTCAGGTCGGCTTCAACCGGCGCTGGGACCAGGCTTTTCACGAGGGGCGCGCCGCCATCGACGTCGGCAAGGTCGGCTCGGTCCAGCTGTTGCGCTCACTCACGCGAGACCCCGGCCCTTACGGCGGCGACCCGGCGAAAACGCCGCTGTGGACGATCTTCTACGAAACGCTGATCCACGACTTCGACACGCTTTTGTGGCTCAATCCGGCGGCAAAGCCAGTCGAGGTCACCGCGATTGCCGACGCGCTGGTGCGCCCGGACTTCGCCGGCAAGGGTTTTCACGACACCGCCGTCGTCACCATTCGCTTCGACAATGGCTCGATCGCAGTCGCGGAAGCGAACTTCTGCGCCATGTACGGCTACGACATCCGCGGCGAGGTCTTCGGTTCGGGCGGCATGGTGATGATGGGTGATGTGCGTCGCTCCTCCATGACGCTCTACGACAACAATGGCGTCTCTAACGACACCTGGCGGCGCGACACCGATCACTTCGTACACGGGTATACGGCGCAGCTCGCGTCCTTCGTCGAAGCGACGAGGACCGGCACCGTTACCGGCCCTACCGGCAAAGACGCCCGCAACGCGCTCGCCGTTGCGCTTGCCAGCATCAAGTCGGTTTCGGAGCGGCGGACAGTCCAACTTTCAGATGTCTGACGGACAGAGAAGAGGCGGAGTGAAACGAATGCCAAGACATTTGCACGTTCTGGACACTCCGCCTTTGAGTCTCGAGGAACTGAGGCGAGCAATCGCCACACGTCAGGTAACCTTTTCTCATCACGTTGAGAGTGTGGCGAGGAGGGTTCTGGCCGAGCCGGAACTCATGGCCTTCGAAAGTGCTCCCCGGATCGCCAAGCGTATCGGCGTATCTACCTCCACCGTGATCCGCTTCGTCACCGATATTGGGTTCCGCAACTTTGCCCAGGCACGCGGAATTTTTCAGACAGAGCTTCGGCGTCGTTTCAACTAGATTCGAAGACATATGCACGGTGCTCGCCAATTACTGACGCTGCTCTTCGACGCGTTTCGGAGAAGTTCAAGGCTGCCGCTTGCGCGCTTAAATTCCTGGTCGAAAAGGCCGCATAAGCTCGGGCTGCCGGTCTGATGTCGGCATCAGCAACATGTAACAGTCGCGAAAGGACATACGCATGAAGATCGGAATCATCGGCGCCGGAAACATCGGCGCCACGTTGGCGCGAAAGCTTGCCGTCAGCGGCCTTTCCCACGCGCATCCATTCCGATGAGATGGAAGCTGTTCTTGCCGAGATCCATACCGATCGTAGCGACACTTTCGTCATACCGAGTGATGTCAGTCATGGTGTGCTCCTTTCGCGATTGCGCTTCTACAGCGTTGCCGTCGCGCCGACAGAGCGCGGCCGGTCCATACCATTATGTGGAGCGATGGCACGTTCTACGTCGGCGATCCGGCCGCGGGTGAGGGCGCCGCCGCGCAGCGCGCCCATGTCAAGGACCGCAAGCTGCTGGGAGCGCATCGATGAGCGGTGCGGCGGCAAATGAAACGCATGGTGGCCGCACGGTGACGGGCGCCTTCTGAACAAGGAGATCCGCTCCGGCGGATGAGGACCGATGCAGACCAGGAACGGCGGAACGCACGTTATCCTGCCTGCGGCCGCGCCGATCGACAGACGGCCGGACCGCGCTCGATTGCCTGTGACGATGCTCCTTCAGTCCGATGGAAAAGTGCGCCACGACGGTCGAGCGCTGCATTCGTGCAGCCAAAACACCCCGTCGCAGAGCGCGGAAGATTGCACGGCGCATCGGAACTCGACGCCCTAAAGCGGAATCGTAGCAAAGAGAATAGAGTCGTATATTATCGTAGCCGAAAGGAGGCACGACGATGGTTACAAAGTATCGCCAAACACAACAGATTAAGACGGCAAGATAAAGCGAGATTGCGCTCGCTCCTCGCTTTGCTCGGTAAGTCATTGTCTGCACGTTGTTTTCGTGTGCGAAAACGGAGCTCCTTCAGGACTTTGAGATGTGTGAGCAGCGGCGGTAGTGCCGTTAACGCACTGGTGGTGCTCGCAAATCCATTATGCCGCCGAAATGTGTGATCCGACGTTTCTGCGCCTCAGCCTGTCTTTGCACGCAGGAGCACGATGAGCGCTTGCGGCGTCTTGCCGAGCCTCAATCCGCCGCCGATCCTGCCGCCATGGTGGACCGAGACGACAGAGATTTCCGTGTCAGGCCTGGGCGCGTCCGAAGCGGCGGCACGCGCATCAATCCGCGCTCGATGCCGTTCGTGACGCAGGTGAAGATCGCCGTCCGCAAGGCCGGCGGCAACCCGGGCAGTATCGGCGGTTCGGTGGGGAGCAAGAAAGGCGGCCGGTTCAACACCAGAGGCCGCGGCGCCAGCATCGCCGCCGGCCTGGCGCGCGACGGCGGCGCCTGGGGCCGGGAAGGGGGTGGTGGACGCTTCCGGGCGCGGCGGGTGATGGTCAAGGCACGCGTGGTCAAGTTCACGTCCCAGCGTGGTGCGCGTGGCCCGAAGATGCGTGGCGTCTCGACCCGGGCGGTCGATGCGCATCTGCGCTATCTTGAGCGCGACGGGGTGGCGCGCGACGGCGCGAAGGGCCGGGTTTATTCCGCGCTAGAGGACGGTCGCGGCAGCGACGAGGGCAGGGCGTTCATCGAGCGCTGTCGTGGCGACCGGCATCAGTTCCGTTTCATCGTCGCTCCGGAAGATGCCGTCGAGATGGAGGACCTGCGCTCCTTCACCCGCGATCTCATGCGACAGATGGAGAGCGATCTCGGAACCCGGCTCGACTGGATCGCCGTCGACCACCACAACACCGGCCACCCGCACACCCACATCTTGGTGCGCGGCGTGACCGATCAGGGCAGGGTGCTCAACATCGCCGGCGACTACATCGCCCAAGGTATTCGCCATCGCGCCGGCGAGCTGGTGACGCTGGAGCTAGGCCCACAGACCGACATCGACATTGCCCGCAAGCTGAGAGCCGAGGTGGAGGCAGAACGGCTGACCCGCCTCGACCGGATGCTACTTGCCGAGCAGGAAGAGCGTGGCATCGTCGACCTACGGCCCGGCTCAAGCGAGAGCTACATGCTGCGCGCCAATCGCCATCTCCTGGTTGATCGGGCCAGGCGTCTGGAACGTTACGGCCTCGCCTCCGAGACTGAGCCCGGCCGTTGGATGATTGTCGATGACGCCGAGCACGTCCTACGCGACCTCGGCACACGCAACGATATCATCAAGACCATGCATCAGGCACTCGCCGACCATGGCATCGCCGAGGAGCGCGGCCCCAGCCAGTATGTCATCCATGGCAGAGAGATCACCGAGCCGGTGATTGGACGAGTTCTGGGCAAGGGGCTTGCCGGCGACGGGATCGATGGCGAACTCTATGTCGTCATCGACGGCGTCGACGGACGCACCCACTATGTTGAGACTGGCGACGACACCAAGCTCGACGAGGTTAGGCGCGGCCACATCGTCGCCCTCGAGCCGGTCCCCACAAAGGCAGAGCCACGCGCGGCCGATCTCAACATTCGCGATATGGGAGCCGAGCACGGCGGCATCTACCGGCCGAGCGAGCATCTGGAAGCGGCACGGCCGCGGATCGAGCGAGTGAAGGGCGATCCCGATGCTTTCATCCGCGCGCATGTGCGCCGCCTTGAAGCGCTGCGGCGGGCCGGCATCGTCGATCGGATCGATGCCGACCGCTGGAAGATCCCGGACGACATCGCCGAGCGCGGTTCAGCCTACGACGCCCGCAGCCGGGGTAGGGATTTTACTGTCCGCACGCTCTCCTTCCTCGACCTCGACAGCCAAGTGATGAGCGACGGCGCTACCTGGCTCGACCGGGAACTGGCGTCGGCAAATCGGACACCGCTCGCACAGATCGGGTTCGGCCGGGAAGTCACTGACGCGGCGGATCGCCGTCGCCAAAGTCTCGTCGACATGGGCCATGCCACTCGCCTGGAAGACGGCCGTATCCGGGCGCCGAAGGATTTGATCAGTCGTCTCGAGCAAACCGAGGTCGCCCGCAGCCGTGTGATGGCGGCCGAGCGCGGGCTCAGCTTTATCAAGGCTCAGGCTGGCGAATATGTCAGCGGCCGGCTGATCGGAGCGGCTGATCTCGCCTCCGGCCGCTTCGCCATGATTGACGACGGTGCTGGCTTCCAGCTCGTGCCCTGGCAGACGGTTCTCGAAAAGCGCATTGGTCAGCACATCAGCGGGCTCGCCCGTGACAGCGGCGGCATCGAATGGACCTTAGGCAGAAAGCGGGGGCTGGGGTTGTGATGGCTTTGAGATGACTAGTTTCTCAGCCACCTCGTCCATGTAGGTTCACTTCGAATAGTCGCCCGTCAGCGATTTCAAGTCTCGCGGCACAGATAGCGCGTCCTGATTTGCCGGTCGCTCTCGTGGGTGTGGCTGGTACAACCACCATCGGCCCGGTTGATGGCGGAGGCATTATCTAGCCGCCCCCGCCACTTGGAAGAAAAGTGATTGACGCCGCCAGTTACCCCGCGTTGCCTATTTGGAATTCGTCGCTAAGCGCGCGCTCGTTGGGATCGATCGGACCCAGGTTCTTCACGACATGGAATCGACCGCCCTGCGCCTGCGCGATGTACATGTTCATGCGAACATGGTGCTGGCCGGGAACCATTTCGGCCGGGCCGCCCGGTCCCTCGCTGATCCGAGCGTGATCGAGCGCGCGGATGACCGCGTCGCGCTCCACCGTGCCGGCTTCGGTCACCGCCGCCTCCCACATCTTGATCGCCCGGTAGTGGCCGGTGCACCCGCTGCCTGCAGTCAACATGGCACTGCCGGAGAACCGTTCGCCGTAGCGACGCAAGAGCGCGCGGCCAAACGGATCGTCGAGTTCCTGGTAGTAGTCGAGGCAGCTGTAGAGGCCCTCGATCTGCTCGAACGGCACCAGATTGAAGAAGTTCTCGTCGAAGTAGGTGCAGACGATCTTGCCGCCGCGTTTGCCGAAACCGGCCTTGTGCAGTTCTTCGAGGAACGGTGTCAGGCCCGGCGGAACGATGGTATTGAAAACCACGTCGGTGCCGCTCGCCATGATCTGCTGCACCGTCCGCCGGAAATCGACGGTATCCAGCGGAAAATACTCCTCGCCGACGATATCGCCGCCATTGGCGCGCACCACCCGGCTCGCGGCCTTGTTCAGCAAATGGGGCCAGATGTAGTCGGCCGACGGCAAGTAGAACGTCTTCGCCCCGGCGCTCTTCATCAGCCATGGGATCAGCGGTTCGACCTGCTGCGCGGGCACGGGACCCGTGCAGAAGATCAGCGGATCGTTTTCCTGTCCCTCATACTGCTCGGTGTAGATGTAGAGCGTCCTGCCCCGCGTAACCGCCTCGCTCTTGATGGCCTGGCGGGTCGAGCTGTAGATGCCGCCGACGACCAGGTCGACCTTGTCGACGTCGATCAGTTTCGCAGTCCTTGCCTTGGCGACGGCGTCGGTGGTTTCGCCATCCTCGATGACAAGCTCCAGCGGCCGGCCGAGCAAGCCGCCTTTGGCGTTGATGTCGTCGACGAGCATGGTGGTGAGGTTCGCATTTGCGATGCCCATGAAAGACAATGGGCCGGTGAGTTCGGCGACAAGGCCGATCTTGATGGGTTTCGGATCCATTTGATTTCTCCAAATCTGGGGGTTCGTCGGGGCGCGCCGCCGCCGGGCGGCAGGCGGCGCGCAGTGCGGGACCTCAGGCCTCATAGTGGCCGAGCAGCAGTGCCGCCTGCGGCTTGCCGACATGGCCGGCTTCCTGCAGGATCGCGGGCACCTCCGGATCCGACACGAAATTCTTCCAGCCCTCGGCATCCCAGTCGAAGATCGCCCAGACGCGGTCGGGCTCGCTGGGGTCGCGGAAGACGGTTGCGCCGTTCGAGCCGTGCAGCCGGCGCTTGTCGGCGCCCTTGGTCGAAAAGATACGGATGAAGCGGTCGACGTCCGCTACCTTGGTCGTTGCGAGAAGCATCTGATTTCCTCCTGTCGGTCGCGGGCACCATTGGTCCGTCGACAGGATCACGATGCGCGCCCCGGAGCGGGTGCACATGGGGTGGATTCCCTATGCCTGCGTTTCGCCCGGTCGGATAAGGCCGTGCTCGACCGCATAGAGTGCTGCGGCGGCACGGGTGGTCACGCCGATCTTGGAATAGACGCTCTGGATATGGTGGTCCGCGGTCTTGGGCGAGATATCGAGCTTGCGTGCCGCCTCTTTCACCGTGAGTCCGGTGGCGATCAGGCGCAGCACCTCGATTTCGCGCGGCGTCATGCCGGCCAGGGCCCGCGGCAAAGCCCGGCGCGACTGCTGACCGGCGAAAGACAACACGGCCTCTGCGGCGTCAGGGCAGATACAACCGTCACGCACAGCGGCGCGCAGCTGTGCCGCCGCCGCCTCGCTGGACAGCGCCTTGCGGTGCGGACGTTCCTCTCGCGATGTCTGGAAGGCTTCGGCAGCGGCCAGGATCCTTGCCGCCGGGGACAGGTCTGAGCCGCCGACCTTGCGGTGATAGCCCGAGCCATCCAGGCGCTCGTGATGGCGAAGCACGAGGGCGGCCATCGCATCGCCCTCGCGGCCGAACGAGGCCAACGCCCGTTCGCCGTAATAGGCGTGAAGCTGCGCCGCGTCGCGCTCGCGCACCGACAGCGGACCGTTCCGCATCCAGGTCGCTACCGGCACCACGAGTTCGCCGATGTCATGGATGCAGCCCGACCAGCGCAGCGCGCGAACGTCAGGGTCGGGCAGCCCGATCCGTCTGCCCGCACCCGTGGCCAGTTCCGACACCATCCTCGAATGGCCCTGCGTAAACGGCATGCGCATGTCGATCATGTCGGCTATGGCCAGGAACGCCTCATCGCAAGCCCTCTCATCCAGCGTCACCGGCGGATCGGGCTCAAGCGCCAAAATGGTCTCGCGGTCGACCGTCGCGCCGATGCCCTCCATCAGGACCACCGCGTTAGCCGAGACGAGCCGGGCCAGACCCGCTTCGTATGGGCCATCTCCGCGGCTGGCGATGGTTTCGGCCATCCCTTCGATACCGACCGCATCGCTGAGCGCAATGGCATCCTGCGCCAATGTGATCAGGCGCACGGCGGGCAGGACATCCTCACCACTCAGCCCACGCGGCAGGCCTTTGCCGTCCCAGCGTTCGTAGATCTGTCCAAGATTGCGCCGGATCTCGTCGGACAGGCCAAGCCGCTCGCCGATCCGCTGCGCGACCTCGCAATGCGCGGTGAGCACCGGGCGGGCCACCGCGAGCGCCTGCGACATCGCGGCCTCAATCGCTTTGGCCTGCGCGTCTGGCTCGAGATCGTAGTAGAACCGTTTGAAGGCCTGCACGAAGACCCTGCCCAGTTCCGCACGATTGCCCATGTCGAGACCGACAAGATCCTGGCGGAGCGCGATTTCGTCGCCGAAGGTGGCCGACAGAAGGTCCGTGTCGGCATTGCAGCCGACATAGCGCAGCATCGACTGATGGTAGGCATTGCGCCGAATCTCATCGGAAACACCCGCAAGATCGGCGATCCGCATTGCAAGCACGCAGGATTTCAGCGCGAAGTCGCGAGAATGGCCAGTTGCAAGGTCCGAAGCATACGCCAGGACCATCATGAAGTCCGCCCGGCGTATCGAGACGCCTGTCATCGCCCACCCCCAGTGAGCCCCATGCTAGCCCCGTGTGCCGTCAATACCTAGGGGAAAAATCTCAAGCCGGATGTAGATCCTGCAAGAAACAGAGCGTCCTGTTTGGGCCGGAAGTGGAAGATCCGCTTCGGGGTGATTGGACTGAAAAGCCGACCTTCGCGTCCAGCATATCGCGGGCGGCTTTGCGCCAATATCCGAGATCATCGTTCAGTCCGGCAATCCAGCTTTTCGTAGACCCTCGACCAGACAATCAAGCGCTCCGACGTCCGCGATCGGCCAATAGTCGCGGACGAATGCCAGATCTATGTCGGGGCGCAGAGCCCTCAGCCCATCGACGCTACGCTGCGCCTCGTCCATTCGCCCGAGGTGTGCTTGAGCGGCGGACAAAATGGCCCAACGCGACCATTGGACATTGGGCTCGCGGAGTGACCGTTCGGCCCATTCAACCGCGTCATCCAGCCTTCCCAGAAAGAGGTAGGCTTCCGCCTTTCGCAACAAGAACTGGCCATAATATGCGTCTTGCGGGCTGAGTCGCATCGCGATGTCTATATGCGGCAACGCTTGCTCCGGGTGTCCGCTGGTGGAAAGCGCCATGCCGAGCGCGTAGTGGGCCTGTGCAAAGCTTGGGTCCAGTTCGGTCGCCTTGCGAAGCTCAAATATGGCCGCGTCGTGGCGACGCACCATTGTTAGCGCTCGTCCCAGAGCGTAGCGGTTGAACGCGTCTTGGCCATCGAGTTCGACCGCCCTCCCTGCGAACCGAAGTGCATTGGCTTTCGCATCCACCGAGTCGACGTAGCCGCCTATGATCTGAAAGAAACAGGCTTCCTCGGCACCGGCGTAGGCACGAGCTAGGCCGGAATCGACTTCTATCGCTTGGCGGAAAAAATGCTGCGCCTGAGCAAGGTCCGCTTCGGTACGTCTGTAGATGTGCCAGAAGCCGCGCTGGCAAAAATCCCACGCTCGCAGGTCGTCCGGGCGTTTGGCCCTTGCCCGCTCCCGGTCGGCCCGGCCAAGTTCCGGCTCAATCGCGCCGACCAATGTCGTTGTGATCTCGTCCTGGACGGTGAAGATGTCTTTCAGGTCTCGGTCGTAGCGTTGCGCCCAGACATGATTGCCCGAGGCGCCCTCGATCAATTGCGCAGTGACACGAACGCGGTTGCCTGCTTTACGCACACTGCCTTCGAGCACATATGCCACCCCGAGCTCGCGGGCCACCGCGCGGATGTCCGGGGACTTCCCCTTGTAGGCGAAGCAGGAGTTGCGGGCGATCACGAAGAACCACCGAATTCGCGACAGCGCAGTGATCAGGTCCTCAGTGACCCCATCGGCAAAGTATTCCTGCTCGGGATCGCCACTCATGTTCGTGAATGGCAGAACGGCAATCGAAGGCTTTTCTGGAAGCTCTATCTGGGCAGCCGGACTGGTGGCGGTAGGTCGGGCGGGCGCGGCCAGGGGCGTGATAGCGCCCGCCTTCGCCGAGGCGCCGACCTCGAGCGAATAGATCCGCATCGGCTCGGCGATGTTCTTGAGTTTGGTTTGGCCGAGATCACTGACCAAGAGGTCGAGCCTCGACCGGACCTGCCGATATGCATCCTCCGAAAGGCAGATGGCGCCGGGGGCAGCGACGCCTTCCAGACGCGCCGCGATGTTGACTCCGTCACCCATGAGGTCGCCGTCGCTCTCCTCAACGACGTCTCCTATGTGGATTCCGATGCGAAACTCAATACGGCGCTCGAGTGAAACACCTGCATTGCGTTCGAGCATGGCGGTCTGCACCTCGATGGCGCAGCGCACCGCGTCGACCACACTGCGGAACTCGACGAGGGCTCCGTCCCCGGTGCGCTTGACCACGCGACCGTGATGCACGGCGATCGTGGGATCGATCAGGTCGCTTCGAAGTGCCCGCAGCCGCGCCAAGATGCGATCCTCGTCCGCGCCGGCGAGCCGGCTGTAGCCAACGACGTCGGCGGCCAGGATTGCAGCAAGCTTTCGGGACTCGCTCATTCCGTCCTTCCCTGTCCAGCCGAGCACCATAGCCCGATCAGAGCCGCCCCGTCTCAGCATAGAGCGGTCAAGTCAACGCACGATAGCCCGAACCCTGGTCGAATGTCCGCATCTGGGTGCAACCCCGACCACGAGCATTATTCGCGCAAAGGCGCCCTCGACGGCTGAGGCGCGGCGCTAAGCTGCCATTCGCGCCGTTGAAGATGTATGTCGGTTTCGGTCAGAGGCGACCTTATCCGGTGGACGATTCATGCTAACGTCGTGGCTAATTAAACGCGGGCTGCCATCGCGGCGAAAACCGCCCGTTAAGCGCCAAGCGCTTCGTCCGAACTTCGATCCGGAATGACCGCAGTGGGCCGGAAACGGACTGGCGGGTTCTGATCTCCCGATCTAGCAGAGCAGACATTCATTTCCGCACACCCATTGTCGTGACCTGACCCAACGGCGACATTTGTCTGGACCGTCGGTAGGTCTCGTCAGGATGGAAACCGGAAGTTCGACGCGAACCCAACAGAGAGTTCGCCGGCTGTTCACGGCTGCTCTACGCGACGGACAAGCCGGTCAGAGAACTATCCTTCCAGAAGCAACGTGGGATCAAGAGACGTCGCCTGGCCGGACGTGACGCGCAGGAGAGGGCATCTTTGCAACCGCGACGATCACTCCGGCACGCCGGCGATGCCAAGCGCCTCGACGTAACGCTCGGCGAACACCTTGTCCAGCCACGGGTTGATCTGTCTTTGCAGGGTGAGCGTGAAGGTCGGGAACGCCTCCATCAGCCGCCGCGCCGCCGCCTGCGCCTCGTCCAGCCGGTTGAGTTCGACCAGCGCCATGATCACCACCCGGTGCGAGGAGCCGTAGTTCGGCATCTCGTGCAGCGCGCGTTCTCCCCATGCCAGCGCTTCCTCGTAGCGCTCGAGCATCAGGTAGCTCATCCCGATGCCGGAGAGCGCGATGCCCTTCTCGGGGTCGACCGGGCTCAGCCGCATTGCCCTGTGAAAGTGCTCGATCGCGACGAGCGGGCGGCTGGAATGTGCGTTCACCCAGCCGCTGCCCGTATGGCCCTGCGCCGAATTGGGGTTGAGTAGCAGGGATCGTTCGATCGTGCCCAGCGCCATCTCGTAGTCCTTCGCGCTGTAGGCGATCACCTGCGCGGCGAAGCGTAGGCTCGTGGGGTCGTCGCGCGCTTCCGCGAGTACCTCGCGCGCCATGCGCGCGGCGACTCGGATATCGTCGGGCTCGTGCCAGCACTGGCTTACGGATAGGCTGCGGATATAGGCGCCGAGTGCCTTCGCCAAGTTGAAGCCAGGGTCGATGCTGAGCGCCTCGTTGGTGAGTCGGCGCACGTCGGCAAAGCCTTCGCGCGTCATGCTGTAGAAGCGCGGCAGCGCGCGAAGGTAAAGGTCGTAGGCGCTGATGTAGTCGGTCGGCTTCATGCGCGCCTGCTTGATCTCCTCCAGCCGGATGCTCGGTTCGACAGCGCCGACGACGCTCTCGGTCACCTTGTCCTGCAGGTCGAAGATGTCGCTCACGTCGCCCTCGAAGCGGTTGGCCCAGACATGGTGTCCGCTGATCGCGTCCACCAACTGCCCACTGATGCGCACCCGCGATCCTGCTCTGCGGATGCTGCCTTCGAGCACGTAGCGGACGCCCAGCTCGCGCCCGACCTGGCGCAGGTCCACCGCCCGGCCCTTGTAGGTGAAGGACGAGTTGCGGGCGATCACGAAGAAGGAGTTCACCCGGCTCAATCCCGTGATGATGTCCTCCACCAGCCCGTCGGCGAAGTATTCCTGGTCGGGGTCGCCGCTCATGTTGGTGAAAGGCAGAACCGCGATCGAGGGTTTCTCGGGCAGGGGAGGCGGTGCAGCCACCGAGGCGCTGGCGTCGGTCTCGACGCGGTAGGCGCGCACAGGCCGCTCGATGTTCTTGAGGCGCAGGTCGCCGAGCGGCGTGAAGCCGCAGTCGAGCTTGCCCTGAAGGTGGTCGTAGGCGGTGCCCGAGACGACCACGGTGCCGGGATCGGCGATGCTTTCGAGGCGGGCGGCAATGTTGACCCCGTCGCCGTAGAGGTCGCCGTCCTCCTCGCAGACCACGTCGCCGAGATTGACGCCGATGCGGAAGCGAATCCGCTTTTCCTCGGGCGTCGCCGCCTCGTGTACTGCCAGGGCCTGCTGGATCGCCATCGCCGAGGTCACCGCGTTAACGACGCTCGCGAACTCGCACAGCATGCCGTCGCCGGTGAGCTTGACGATCCGACCCTGGTGCTCGGAGACCAGCGGTTCGAGGAGGTCCTTGCGGTAGATCTTCAGCCGCTCGAGCGTGCCGCGCTCGTCGCGCTCCGTCAGGCGCGAATAGCCGACCACGTCGCAAGCCAGGATCGCTGCGAGGTGGCGCTGCGTGGTCATTGCACCGCCGCCCCGCGTCCATGTCCTGCCAACTTCCAGACGCCCCACGTGCATGGTATCCATCTCTCCCAGTCGCCGCCCGTCGCCGATACAACGG
Source organism: Mesorhizobium monacense (assembly GCF_056781675.1). NCBI lineage: Bacteria > Pseudomonadati > Pseudomonadota > Alphaproteobacteria > Hyphomicrobiales > Phyllobacteriaceae > Mesorhizobium > Mesorhizobium monacense. Next base: position 987,435 of record NZ_CM165567.1, read on the forward strand.
AGAACGCAGCTTGACCTTGCCTTCACGAGATTTCGCTATCCCGCTTGCGAGGCGTGGAGCGTTCCAGTCGCCTCGCTAACGGCCAACCAATGACACGCCCACGCAGCCTTCGGGGACGCTGACTCGCCACTCCCAGAAGGCCGGAGATATTTCCTGCCCTCTGTAACCGGTTGACGCCACCGTGGCGGTGCTTTTGTCACCGCGATGTAACAGTGAGATGCCCTATGTACGGGCGCATCGGGCACCACACCAGACGTTCGCGCTTAGAGGTGCTGAGGTCGGCAAGTGGCGCATCGGCGGACTTCCGAATCCGGTTGTCGAATGTCTGCTATTGAGCAAGGCTTAATATAGTCTCTACGGCGTCCATGCGGCGCACTACTGCCATTCGCAACGCGGACAATGAAGGTCACCGTTGGGTTCGAAATTCCGTCTTTCGGAGCTATTTGGGTTTGGGGGCGAGAGAGGCGGCTATGATGAACCTGAACCTGAACGAAGTGTCGGCCGGGCGCGGCTGATAGGGGCCCCTGCAGCCACCCCCGCCCCCGCCGTCGGGTAAACGGCCCCCGGACTGCCCCCCTCGCCAGCCACTCGGATGCTCCAGTCCTGCAGGCTCTCGGAGATTTCGCCCTCGTCCCACTCTTCGGGCAGTTCGCCGAGCCAGCGTGCGAGTTCTCCCGTGCCCATGCCACGCCGCACGCCTTGATCAAGCGCTTGCTCAGATGTGGTCGCGGACTTATTCTGGACGGTTCGCGGGCCTGCCCCAGCGCGCAACAGGGTGGAAGGCCCGGCGACACAGGGAGGTTATCATGAAAATCGCATCGATACTTGCAATCGGCCTGATTGGTTTCTGCGGCATCGCTTCCCTTGCCTCGGCAGAGGATGCGCACACAATGGTCGCTCCCAATGATATCAAGTGGGCCCCGGCCCCCAAAGTGCTTCCTGCCGGAGCAGAAGCTGCGGTCCTGTTCGGCGATCCCACTAAGGAAGGTTTGTTTGCCCTTCGGCTCAAAGTACCGTCTGGGTATGCGATCCCACCGCACACACATCCTGCGGATGAGGTGGTCACCGTCATATCAGGGACTACTAATCTTGGAATGGGCGAAACCGCCGATCGGAGCGCCGCCAAGGCACTGCCTGCGGGGAGTTTCTTCGCGTTGCCGCCCGGCACGGCGCATTTCGTTTACTTCGACGAGGAGACTGTCGTCCAAATCACCACCAATGGCCCGTGGGGCCTCAAGTATGTCAATCCGGCGGACGATCCTTCAAAGACGCAATAGCCAGCCGCTTGCTTGAAGGCCAACTGCCCCCCCGCCGCCGAGCGCGGCGGGGCGCCAGTGCCAACAACCGTGAGGCGGCCAATGTGCAGCCAAAACGAATCTACGTTCTGCCGCTGTTGCGAAGACGAATGAGCGACAGCCCGAGCCTATCGTGCAGGAATTTGAAAAATCAGGCTCTGTGAACTTCCGCATTCCACCCCGGCCGGACCTTCTCGAGCCTCATCAGGCAATCTGAAGTCTGAACGCACCAACCGACCACGTGCGCCAATTGCCGACCTTCCTGGCGCTTCTCCAGAGCCGCCGTTCGCGCTTGAGTTGACCCAATCCGGCCATCCGCGATCGAGCAGGGTACGACGGAAGTTGACCGCTAACGCGACATTGATTCCACTGAACATCGCCGGTCATGTAACCGCAACCTTGTCCGCGACAAAAAGGTACCGATTGAGGCTGAAGAAGAACTTTCCCTGCTTGCCAAGTTCAGAAAACTCCGCAAGCCAAGCGTTTGCTTCCTCCTGGGACACGCCTCTGCGCCCGACTACAAAGGACGCCATGATAGCCAGCATGCGTCTGGCGTAGGTATTGTCGTGGTACTCGGGATTGAACATCGGAATCACATCGCGTTGTCGAATCGTGAACCCGGCGTCGCGGAGCTGCCCCGACAAGGTCCGGGGTAGCCCGCCGTGTACAAAATGTTCGTCCCAAGCCGAAAGCACCCGCTCCATGCGCGGCTGATCGCCCGTGTAAATTACCAACGAATCGTAGTCCGTATCCAGAGCAACCACGCGACCGCCCGGGCGCGTTACCCGGTAAAGCTCCGCGAGCGCTGCCGGAATATCGGCAACATATTCGTAGACCTGAGTTGATACGGCAGCATCGAAATCATCGTCCGGATAGGGCAGTTTGGTTGCCTCCGCCCGCAGGAATTCGGCCCAAGGCCGATTGGCGCAACGTTTTCTGGACATGGCCAACATGTCGTCGCTGATGTCGATACCGCACACACGGCCGTCGGGCCCGACGGAAGCTGCCATGTCATAAGCCAGGAGTCCGGGGCCAGAACCGATGTCGAGAATCCGTTCGCCCTCCCTCAGCTGCAGTGCCTTCAGCACTTGGCACCGCTGTTCGACCACGTCGGGAGTCAAATAGAGCGCTTCGACCTTTCGGCTGGTCTCTTCGTCAAATTCCAGCCCGCCGCTCATTTTTGATGTGCCCTCTCTCCACTGGGCGCTAGCCGCCGCGAAAAGCATGTGGCTTCAGATTATCACGTCCGCTTTCCGACGATGAGTCTCTTTGAGAGCATTGCAGTCCCATGGCAGCGGGAGCAACTCGCCGTAAAAAGCGGCTCGAGCATTGCCAGCTATCCGGGAACAATCCGGTAATTGGAGATTGATGGCTGCTTTTCCGCTTGCCACCCGATTGAGACGTAGAACGCTCCATCGCGGCATAATCCGAGCCCATGTGCCGGCCGTCTCGGCCGCGCCAGTTCCGGACCTTCCTGGCGCTTCTCCAGAGCCGCCGTTCGCCCTACGGCTTGAGTCGACCCTTTCCAGTCATTGTTTGGTGAAGGGCGAATGTCTCGGAACCGCGAGAATGCGGATGTCTGGACGAACATGGCTGAAGTGGCCCAGACGACGAGCGGCAGGCGCGCGTTCAGCCTTTGGAGCTATCTCAGCCCCGCGATGCATAACCCCTCGATGTACAGGGCCCTATCCCGTTCATGTACGATCGGGTGATATTTCTCGATCCACTCAACGGAAAGAGAGGGATGCAGCCGCCGAGCCTGCAAGAGCGCTTGGCCAGCGAGGGCACGGTCACCCGCCATGCCCGCCGACGCCGCGAGCGTACGCCAGGCGGTCCCGAAATGGGGCCGAAGCTCCACCGCCCGGCGCTCGTATTCCGCCGCCTCGGCGAAGCGTTTAGCCACGAAATGGCACAGCCCGGCCGTCGAGAGGTTCGCCGCCTGCATGAAGTCTCGGGGGCTAAGCCGCTCTGCGATAGCAAGGTGGTGCAGGCCATCATCAGGCATGCCGCCATAGCCATAGGTGCATCCAAGGAATACGTGAGCGAAGGCAAAGCTCGGGTTGAGGATAATCGCTTCGGTCAGTGCTGCCACAGCCTGGTCGAAATGTCGCGATGCCATGTGCACAAAACCCGCGGCGAAGTGCGTCCAGGGGTCTTCCGGGTCGCTGCGGATCGCCCGTTGGGCCATATCGCGTGCGGTCGGAAGAGCGTCTGCAGGGTCGGCCAGTCCGAGCATCATCCGCGCTGCGAGCGCCCAAGCAAGCAGGCAGTTCGCACGGGGATAGTCGGGGTCGATGTCTGTGGCCTTAGTCAGCAGCCGCTCGGCGAGCTCGAGCTCCGCCGCGGAACCCCATGTCCAGACATAGGGCATCGCCTTCATCGCGAAGCCCCAGGCGTTAAGACTGCCGGGCGCCCGGCTCTGGAAACGTTCGTGCTCGGCTGCATAGAGCCTCGGCTCAATCGCGCCGATCACGCTTTGCACTATCTGGTCCTGGAGTGCGAAGAAATCCGCCATCTCCACATCGTAGCGTTCAGCCCATATCTGGCCCCCGTTATGGGCGTCGCTCGCCCTGGCAGTTATCCTCAGACGCTGTCCGGAGCGGCGTACGCTTCCATCGAGGACATAGCGGACGCCGAGCTCGCGCCCGACCTGCTTCACGTCCACTGCCTTGGCGCCGTATGTGAAGGATGAATTGCGGGCGGAAACGAACAGCCAGCGCAAGCGCGCAAGACGCGTGATGATGTCTTCCGCAAGGCCGTCACCGAAATATTGCTGATGGACGTCGTCGCTGAGGTTGGCGAACGGGAGGACGGCAATGGAAGGGCCGGGCTCGACCGCCTCGCGGTGATGGGTGGCGCCGTCTAGCCTCTCGATCTCTCCGGTGAAGCGATAGCCGACCCGAGGAACCGTCGCTATCCAGTCCTCGCCATCGGGGGTGGGGCCGAGAAGTTTTCTGAGCGATGCGATCTGCACCGACAGGTTACCCTCCTCGACCGCCGTCCCCGGCCATGCCGCATCGATCAGATCTGATTTGGTGAGCACTTCGCCGTGCCGCTTCACCAATGCCTCAAGCAGGAGCAGCGCGCGATAGCCGACGGGAACCGGAATCTTTTGCCGAAGCAGCGTTCCTGTCTCAGCATTGAGGACGAAAGGACCGAAGACGAAACGACATCCTTGCATACGATGAATTTTATAGCCGCCTTGAGACTTTTTGTAACTCTTAAGCTGAGCTTAGGGACGCCGCCCGTCGATTCCTTCAACGTTGTTCGAGCTAGTCAGGAGGAGACAATGAGTGCAAGTGTTAGATCGACGGCCCGCTCCGATCTCGAACGCGCCAAGAAGGACGCCTATGACCCGATCTTCAGGCGCATCGCCGTCCCGAGCTTTGCCAGCCTTTCCGAGGAGCGACAGCACCGCAAAGAGCGCCTTGCCGGCGGTTTCCGCATCTTCGCCGCGCTCGGCTTCAGCGAAGGCGTCGCAGGCCACATCACCGCGCGCGATCCGGAGTTCACCGACACGTTCTGGGTCAATCCGTTCGGCATGCATTTTGGGCAAATTAGGGCCCGCGACCTGATCCGGGTTGACCGCGAGGGCAACGTGGTCGAGGGCGAAAGCCCGGTCAATGTCTCCGCCTTCGCTATCCACGCAGCAATTCACGAGGCCCGCCCGGAGGTCGTCGCCGCGGCGCATGCCCATTCTATCTATGGCAAAGCCTGGTCCGCGGTCGGTCGCCTGCTCGATCCGATTACCCAGGATGCCTGCGCCTTTTACGAGGACCACATTTTCTTCGACGATGCGCGAGTGCTCATTACGGAGGTGAGCGAAGGTGCCGAGCTCGCGCGCTGCCTCGGCCCGCACAAGGCTGCGATTCTGCGTAACCACGGCCTGCTAACCGTCGGCCAGACGGTCGAGGAGGCTGTCTGGTGGTTCGTCGCGATGGAGCGCTGCTGTCAGGCGCAGTTTCTTGCCGAGTCGGTCGGCCAGCCACTCCAGATCGACCGCTCGAACGCTCGCGCCGCCCAGGCTGTGAACGGAACTCCCTTCACCGGCTGGTTCCAGTGCCAGCCGCTATGGGACCAAGTCGTGAGAATACAGCCGGACTTGCTGAAATAGCTGCGGCAAACGTGTGAGAGGCCAAATAATGTCAGCGAACACCGCGTGCGACAGCAATACGTCAGCGACCATGGCGCTGCTTCACATGGCTGCCGGAGGATGGATAGGCCAGTCGGTGCATGTCGCCGCGAAGCTTGGGATTGCGGATATTCTGGAGAGCGGACCAAAAACTCCATCTGAGATCGCAACGACTACGGGGTCTCACCCTGAGGCTCTCCATCGGCTCCTGCGGACGCTAGCGAGTCTGGGCATCTTTGCGGAGGATGAACAGGGCCGTTTCGGTCTTACGGCGCTCGCCGATGGGTTGCGGTCACAGGCGCCCGTCTCCCTGCGTGCCTTTGCGATCTTGTTGGGCGAGGAGATGCTTTGGCGCCCTTGGGGCGCGCTTCACCATGCCGTGCAGACCGGTGAGGCGGCCTTCGCTCATGTTTTTGGCGGAGGACTGTACGACTACCTCGGCACGCACCCGGCAGCAGCGGCCATTTTCGACGCGGCAATCACCGATCGCGCCCGCCAGGAGAACAGGGCGGTCGTCGAAGCCTACACCTGGTGGCCGGCTACGATCGTCGATGTCGGAGGTGGGCAGGGTTCGCTGCTCACCCTGATCCTTGCTCAGGCCCCCAATGCCCATGGCGTGCTCTTCGAGACGCCTGATGTAGCCAATGGCGCGAAAGCAATGATCGAGAAGGCTGGCCTCGCGCACAGATGTGCGGTGGTCGGCGGCGACTTTTTTCAAAGCGTGCCCACAGCGGGCGATCTCTACCTGATGCGGCGTGTGATGCACGGCTGGAGCGATGAAGGAGCAATCGTCATCTTGCGGAACTGTCGGAAGGCCATGAGTCAACATGGCCGGCTTCTCATCATCGAACATGTTCTTGCTCCGGGAAATGCGCCGTCCTGGGGAAAGATGCTGGATCTGCAACAGCTCGTTCTGAGTGCCGGAGGACGCGAGCGGTCCGAAGAGGAGTATGCGAGCCTGCTTGCCGCAGCGGGGTTCAAGCTGGAACGCGTGATCCCGACGTCCTCGACGGCAAGCCTCATCGAGGCAATCCCCGTTGCGGAAGCCAGCTGATCCATCGTTGCTATGGGTCCGCACTCCACCCGCCGCGCACCAGGATCATACTGTGAAACTCCCATTGCATTTCTCCTTCCGCCACCATTGGCAAGAGAAAACGAGCAATGGGACGGCTTGGGGCCGTTAGCGGACTGACAGCTTGCGTTTGCCAAAGACAGAAAAGCGGACATTCAGCTCGGCGTCAGCATCCATCGTCGTCAACTTACCCGTCATTGCCGCCACACAAGCCTAAATCACAGTCTGGCGCTGCTGTGCCTCGAGCACCTGTGGCACTGCGGCGAACGCGGCGAGGAATTTAGCATGCCTAGCGCTCCTTAAGATCAATTTCGGTGCCTCTCTCCTCTTTAGGTGCCATTTCCACTAGGATGTTCCGAGATCGCAGGAAGGTAATGACCCAGGATCGCGTTCATCGCAGAATGGCTACCATCCTCGCTGCCGATGCAGTTGGCTACAGCCGACTGACAAGCAGAGACGAGGAAGCGACACTTGCGACCCTCAGGGGGCATCGCCGGATCATTGACCGACTTATCGAGCAACATGGGGGGCGGGTGTTCGGAAGCGCTGGCGACAGCGTCGTCGCCGATTTCACGAGCCCCGTCGAAGCGGTCCGGTGCGCCACGGAAATACAGGTTGAAGTCGACAGGCGGAATGCCGGTCTTCCCGAGGCGAACTGTCTGCGCTTTCGTATCGGCATCAATCTCGGCGATGTCGTCGTAGAGGGCGATAATCTCATGGGCGATGGGGTGAACGTCGCCGCCCGTCTTGAAGCGCTGTCACGACCGGGCGGGATATGCATTTCGGACGCCGTCTATGCGCAGGCTCGCGATCGGCTCTCGCTCGACTTCATCGATCTTGGCGAGCACCGCCTGAAGAACATCGCCCGGCCTGTGCGCGCCTATCGTGTGCCGCTCGCTTCGGAGCAACAGGTCAGCTCGCCGTTTCGCGGTCTCGACGTCTTCGAATTTGAGAATGCAGATCTGTTCTTCGGCAGATCGCGGGCGATCGCTGCTTGCACCGAAAGGCTGCAACAGCTGGCGGCCAGTGGCAAGGCCTTCTTGCTTGTCTACGGGATGAGCGGGTCTGGAAAATCTTCTCTTCTGCGGGCCGGGTTGCTGCCTTCAATCACTCGACCTGGCTGGGTAGCAGGTATCAGTTTGTGGCGCCGCTGCCTAATCCGCCCGTCCGAAGGTCCTGACGCCGTCGCCTCCCTGACCGCAGGACTGTTTCGCGAGGGCGCTCTGCCCGAGCTGGCGCTCGAACTGACAGCAGCAGAGCTGACCCAACTCTGTCGGAGCACTCCGGATCGTGCTCTGGCACAGATCCGTCAAGCGCTTGGCAAAGCAGCCGCCGCTTCAGGTTCAGTTCCCTCTCAGCTGCGATTGATAATTGCCATCGATCAGATGGAGGAGTTGTTCACGACGGAGAAGGAACCGGCGTCGCGCGAAGCGCTTGTGCGGCTCTTGACGGCGTTGGCCGGCAGCGGACTGGTCTGGGTGATCGCTACGATCCGGTCGGATTTCTTTCACCGCTGCGGCGAGGTCCCAGGCTTCTCGGCGTTGAAGGACGGTCTGGGCAGCTATGAACTCTTGCCGCCGACCGGCCCTGAGGTCGCCCAGATCATCCGGGAGCCGGCGCGCGCTGCCGGGCTCCGCTTCGAGGAAACCGCCGATCGGGGGTGGCTCAATGACGTACTGCAGGAGGCGGCAGCTGCCGATCCCGGCTCATTGCCGCTTCTCGAATTTATGCTCGATGCATTGTACGAGGCGGGACGAGAGCATCGGACTCTTACCTTTGCTGCGTATCGCGCGCTCGGCGGTCTCGAAGGGGCGATCGCACGCCGCGCCGACGAAGTCGTCGACGCGCTGCCGCCCGACATCCAGGAGGCGTTGCCGCCGGTGCTGCGTGCCCTCACCACGGTGCGTCCGGGTGAGGAAACCGTTACGGCACGTCCGGCCTTGCTCACCGAAGTTGCAGGCACGCCGGCACGACTGGCTCTAGTTGATGCGCTGATCGCCGCTCGGCTCATCGTCAGCGACGAGGATGCTGCGGGGCATGTCTTCGTCCGCGTGGCACATGAAGCTCTGTTGAGCCGCTGGCCGCGTGCCAGCGACATCGTCAATTCAAATAAGAACTTCCTCGAGACACGCGCTCGGCTCAGGGCCGACGCCCACCGATGGCGCGCGGACAACAAGAACTACGAGCTGCTCCTGCCATCCGGCAAGCGACTGGCCGAGGGCGAAGAGCTACTGCTGTCGAGACGGGAGGAAGTCGACGATGAAGTCGTCGAATACATCGAGGCATCTTCATTGGCCGAGAAGGAAAGGAAGGACGCGGAGCGACAGGCAGAGCGGGCCCTGATCGAGGCTGCCGAAGCAGCGAAACGTGAACGCCTGGAGCGCCAAGCTGAACGCGCGCGACGCACGCGCTTCGCCGCCATAGTTGCGTCGGCATTGGCTCTCCTGGCTGGCGCAGGCGCGTTCGTCGGGTTCAGAGGACAGCAAGAAGCAATGCGGCAGGCGGAGTTGGCGCAACTGAGCGCAGATAAGGCCAGGTCCGCTGAGAGTGAGGCGCTTGATGCCCGAGACCAGGCTCTTCGCAACCAGTCTCTTTCGCTTTCGTTTCTTTCGCAACAATCCGCAGCGAAGGGCGACACCGAGGCCGCGATCCTGCTGGCGCTGGAAGCGCTTCCGAAATTTGGGTCTGGATCAGCACGGCCATATCTCTTCGAAGCCGAGACCGCGCTTTTCAAGGCGTTGCTGGCGCACCATCAGACCGCAGTTTTCAGTCACGACGCTGGAGTGACAGATGCAGCTTTCAACCGGACCGGCGATCTCATCGTCACCTCGTCCTACGACAAGACCGCGCGCATATGGGACGTCTCGAACCGTACCGAAAAAGCAGTTCTGAGGGGCCATCAGGGACCTGTGGAGAGAGCCGATTTCAGTCCTGACGGAAGCCGTGTCATTACAGCCGCCAGAGACGGCACCGCGCGCATCTGGGACGCTAGCACTGGGGAGCAGCTTTTTGTGCTTCGGCCGGTCGGCAATTTTCCAACAGCCGTTTTTGATACAAAAGGAAACCGAGTACTGACAGCGGGTGACGAGACCTATGCTTCGCTCTGGGATGCCCGGACCGGAATAAGACTTTTGGGTGTAAAGACGAATTTTGGTGGTTATATTGGTTCGCTAGCTACCTTCAGTCCGGATGGTCGCACCTTTGCAACCTCACAAAAACGCGCCGTTTTTATCTGGAACGCGGACGATGGCACGCTGGCTCAAGAATGGCAGGTTGGCACCTGGCCCTACCGCGTCATGTTCAGCCCGGACGGTAGTCGGCTCCTGATAGGCTCGTGGGGCACGTTTTCATTCTACAGCTTTTCCGCCCTTTGGGACGTGTCGAAAGGAACGCAAATCGCGAAACTGGACGGCCACAAGAGCGACACGCAACTGGACGGCGCGTCGTTCAGCCACGACGGCCGACGAATCGCTACGGTATCGCTCGACGGCAGCGCACGGCTTTGGGACGGCGAGTCGGGAAGATTGCTTGACGTGCTCGGCCAGGAGTCAGCGGGTCTCAAACTGAACGACGTGGCCTCGGACAACCGTGATCAGGAAATGAATACCTCTTTCAGCCGGGACGATCGTTTTCTGGCGACCACTTCCCTCGATGGAACCACCAGGGTATGGGACATCAACCACGCATCGCTGCTTGCCAGTATAGTGGGCCAGGGCCCCCTAGTTGAGCACTTGGAGTTCAGCCCGGTTGACACCAATATTCTCCTTACTGCGTCGCACGACGGGACAGCTCGCCTCTGGGACGTCAATGGGATTTTGACGACGGTGCTGCCCCATAAGTCCCCGCCGACCTTTGCGGTTTTCAGTCCCGACAATCTGCACTTGCTGACTGGAGGTGGGGACGCAGCCGTGCACCTCTGGGATATCGCTACTGAGCGTGAGATAGCCGAGCTTGACACACACGAAATTACCCGCAGCGCCACGTTCAGCCCCGATGGAAGTCGGCTGGCAACCGCGTCTCTCGCGGGGCAAATTCTCATTTGGGACGTTGCGAGCAGGCGGGAGGTTGTGCGGCTCGCATCTGGGCGCGGCCTACTCCAAGTTCGGTTCAGTCCCAAAGGGGACCTGCTGATGGCTGCTTCGGCTAAGGGAATGACGCAGTTATGGGACGCGGCGACCGGCGCCGAAGTGGCCGTGATAACGACCAGTGCGAAGTTGCCGCAGGTTGTTTTCAGCCGGGGCGGAGATCTCGTCCTTGCCGCCACCAGCGACAATGCCGCCCACATAATGAAGACCGACGGAACTGAATTGAAGGTTCTCGTCGGGCATAAGAGCAAGATCACCTCGGCGGATTTCAGTCCGGACGGCCAACTGGTAGCCACGGCTTCGCAGGACCGCACGGCACGGATCTGGTCGGTCAATGACGGAAGCATGGTCGCGACGCTGACGGGGCACAGTGACGAGCTGACGGCGGTGGCATTCAGCCCAGATGGTCAATCTCTACTGACTTCCTCACGCGATGGCACCGTGAGAATCTGGAGCGTTTCCGGCCGATCGGAGAAGGCCGTTCTTAGGGGGCAGAGCAGCGGTGTAACCAGCGCCCAATTCAGTCCTGGCGGTCAGTACATCGTGACAACATCGTTCCAGGATCGCACTGTTCGGCTCTGGGCCACCCAGTCGGGGCGCCAGATAGCGGAACTTGCCGGCGAGGGGGAGGCAGCTAGGCGATTTTTCTTGAGACGTGCGGTTTTCAGTTCGGATGGAGCGAGGATCGCAATCGTCTCCGGTGAAGAAAGCGTCCGAGTATTTCGCGTCTTCCAGAATACCGAGGATCTCATCGACTTTGCAAAGAAAACCATTCCTCGCGAACTGACCGCCTGCGAACGGCGACGTTTCTTCCTTCCTGTCGAAGGCGAGGTTGGCGATTGTCCGAACTAATGTCGGCCCAACCTCGACGGCTGGTGTCGCTGCCGTTACGACTATACGCCTGAACCCCCATAACGGTCATTTGCGGAGTCGTTCTCAAACGACTGCATGTGGCGCAACCGCGACCTCTAGCGTCGTTGCCGGCAATGTCCGCTTTCAGGAGGTATCAAAGGCGCCTGCAACGGCCGACATTGGGCGCAAAGCGGACGTCCTGAGCGTGTCATCAATTCTTGGAACCAGAAGCGGATGTTGATCACGCCGAGCCAGAGAAGGTTGGTCTCGGGTTCGTGTCCCTCTACCACCTTCAAAGTCCAAACAATTCTCCGGTCCCTCATGGCTTCCCGGAAGCCCAGCGTTTGCGGGATTTACGGCCAAAAGCCGGGGACAGCAGAAACACCATTCTCCCCGAACTGCTCTCCGAACGCCATTATTCTCCGAAGCTGGGGAGTAGCTCCAAGAATCCCCAGCTTTTGACAACGGCAATATCAATGCCTTAGCGCCGGCCTTGCCGCTGCCAGTTTTGCGGTTCGCTCGCCTGTCAAAGGGACAATGTTTCGGCTCACGACCCGGAGCGGGGTTTGGCAAGGCTCCCGGAATCGAGGTGGTCCGCTTTCATGTTCGTGGCTGAGATCATTCCGCGAAGCAGGAAGCTACTGCCTCGTTTAGCGGCGACTTTCTGCTTTGTTTCACTGACCTTGTGAGCAAACGGGCGACGAGAGGACCGGAACCTGGCTTTTACAAACCATGCCGTGACACCGGACAAGCGGCGCTAGGCGACGCGACGTCGTGCTGCACCGTCATTCGAACCCAGCCAGATAATTGCGTATTTGCTAATTTAGTGAAACGATGACGCAGGGACATAGGGCAAAGTGGCGCCGATTCTCGAACCGGGAGGTTTGGGATAGGCTGGGGAACAGAGAATGTATTTTCCGCAGTTTCTGGTCGGGATGTCTGCCACGACAGTCGTTGTGGCGATCTGGGCCTACATAGAAGCCAGTTTCAATCTGGACCGCGCTCGGCTGGGCAATCCTTGCCATGGTCGTCCTGCAGGTCGGGTACGTCGGCCTGGTCGTTCGCTTGATAGTCAGGCGATCGGAAGCCGAGGACGCGGGGACGGCGTCGGTCGACAGCACGTCACCGTTGGTGTTCCGGGATTTCTATTAGCAACAAAAACCCCAGCGCGAGGTCCGTGTCACGCATCGCCAAGTGCTCGACCTGGTGATGCTCCTCGATCGGTTCTGCCCGGATGCGCCGGCGATGGCGGACGACCTCATTCCGAGGCTGAAATGCGCGCTAAGTGCGCCGCAAGCAAGGGCTGATCTGCAATTCGGACACCAGGCCGAATGCCTATGGCAAGGCGAAGGTGGGGCGATCAGAGGCTCTAAGGGCTGGACGTTTCAATCTAGGGTGATGAGAACCTTTAATTGCGTCCGGCCTGGCTGAAAACAACCGTCCCGTCGTCTTTGCGAACTTCCACCGCTACGATACCGTGGATGCAGCGGACTATTTACTTGGACACGCATTGAGCAGACAATTGCAAAATGGGCGGAAGCGGATCGGAGATTTCCCGAGTTCCTGAATAATTGCGCCCGAATGGCTTCCGACCCTTGGATGCAAGGGAGGAAAATCATGAGACTTACTTTTCCGCTCGCGGCGTGCACCGCGGCGCTGTTGCTCGGCGTTCCATCCGCATTCGCACAATCCGGCGGCGTCGAGAAAGCAGTCGGCGGCTACAGCTTCGAAGAAGCTGCAAAGGAAGCCGCCACCACGAAGGATTTCCATTCGGCCGATGGTCACCTCACTTTTGCGATCGTGACCCACACGGCCGGCAATGGCTTCTTCGATCCGGTCTATGTCGGCGCACTGGCCGCCGGCAATCTGATCGGCGCCAAGATACTGCTGCTCGGCTCGGAATCTCCGACCGACGACCCGGCCCGCGAGATCGAAATCCTGAACCAGATCGTGCAGGATCCGACGATCGACGGGCTGATCATAACGACGCCCCAGGTCGGCGCCTATAACGATATCGTCAAGGCCGCCGAGGCTAGCGGCATACCGGTAGCCACAACCAATTCCTTCGACGGCACGATCCTCAACCGAAGCGGCATCAGCCACACTGGCCAGGACGCCTCCGCTGCGGCGATCGCCGGCGAGGCGCTGGTCAAGTGCCTGGCGGACAAGGGCATCGAGAAGGGCTCGATCGTCCTGCCTTCATCGACGGCGATGGGCAACATCGAGGTGAACAATCGCGTCACCTCGGCCTTCAACGCTATCGTCAAAGGCCTGAAGGACGCCGGCAAGCTTGACGCTTTCAGGGTCGACGCGGGTCCCGAGAACACCGGCATCGACACCAATCCGAACGATCCGGTGAACGGCATCGTGACGCTGTTCGAATCGCGCGGTGACGTCGTCGGCGCGTTCGCCGGCAACAACGTGTTCACGCCGGCGCTCGCCAAGGCCGTCGCCCAGACCGGAAAGGCCGGCAAGATCTGCGCCTACGGCTTCGATCTCGGCCCGGCTCAGCAGGATGCGTTGAAGAGCGGCGACCTGACCGGAGCTCTTGGACAGCAGCCCTTCTTGCAGGGCTTCTATCCGGTCATGCAGCTTTATCTGCAGATCGATCGCGGGATCGCGGCAGCCAATCTCGACACGCGTGCCCAACTGGTGACGCAGGAAACTGTGGGAAAGGTTGGCAAGCGCTTCGAGAACTGAGGAAGCGATCCTGAACCCGTCGCGGGAGGGCTGGTATCCTCCCGCGCATCTTGTCCCCGGGACCCTTTGATCAGCATGGCCGCCGAAGCTCTTGCCCGTCGCCTTCCACCCCAGCTCGTCGGAGGCTGGGAAATGGGATTGCTCACCCTGCTGGTGCTGATCTATCTCGGCGGCGCTGTGGTCAATCCGACGTTCTTCGGCTCGTCGGACGCGTTCCATGCACTGCTTCGCGACACCTCGCGGGTCGCCATCATCGCCGTCGGAATGACGTTCGTTATCGTCAACAAGGACCTCGACCTTTCGGTCGGCTCCATCTACGGCCTGGTGGCCGTGGTCTTTGCCAGGCTGTTTGCGCCAAGCTTCGCCGATCTCGACATCGTCACATCGGTAATCGTCTGCGTCCTTCTTGGCGTGCTGATCGGCTTGGTCAATGGCGTGCTCGTTACCGTCCTCAAAGTGCCGGCGTTCATCGCCACCTTGACCACGCTATTGATCGGCCGCGGTTTCGTGCTCGCGTTGACGCACGGGCAGGCGATCTATTATCCGGCCAAGGCGAAGGAAGCCCCGCTCTTCTTCCATCTCGGCGAGACGAACCTCTTCGGCTTCAACAACCAGATCGCGATCTTCGCGGTCGTTGCTGTGGTCGGCGCCTACGCGCTCGCCAACACCCGCTGGGGCTACGAGACCTTCGCAACAGGTGGCAACGAGCAGGCAGCGGTCTATGCCGGCATACCGACGAACTGGGTGCGCATCCGCGCCTATTTGCTCTCGTCGCTCTGCGCCACCGTCGCGGGCCTTCTGTCGGCCGCCCAGGACAAGGGCGTGACCCCGCTTTACGGCGTCAGCGGCGAACTGACCGTCATCGCAGCGGTAATCATTGGCGGCGCTTCGATTCTCGGCGGTCGCGGTCGCGTCGTTGGGTCCTGCCTCGGCGCCATGCTGGTCGTGCTACTCGACAAGGTGCTGCGCGAGGGTTTGCCGATCACGCGCACGATCAAGATTGGCGAGGAAGAGGTGACGGTCAACGCCGTCTACTCCCTGCCGGTGGGCGCGGTGCCGGTCTTCCTCGGGCTGCTGCTTGTCATCGCCGTGCTGATCGAGCCCTACCTCATCCGCCGCCAGGTCGCGGCGCGCCTCTGGGCATGGCTGCGTGGCAGGCCGCCGCCGCCCGCCTATGAGATCGGCGGCGTCGCGCTCGAGGGCGTCGTGACCAAGGGCGCAATGGCGACCGACATCGCACTGTCGGCGACCGGCTTCGGCAAGTTCCTCGCCCGGCGCGATGCGCTTGCCGTCATCCTGACCGTTGTGCTTTGGCTCACCGGTCTTTTCCTCAGGCCGGATTACTGGTGGAACCTGTCCAACACTTTCGCGATCCTGCTCAACTATACCGAGTTGGCGCTGATCACGGTGGGGCTCACTTACGTCATTGCAGCCGGCGATATCGACCTCTCCGTCGGAGCGGTCCTCGCTTTGGCGGGCAGCGCGGCAGCCTATTTCCTGAAGGTCCTGGGCGCCGACCCCATCACCGCTGTCGCGATGGGCCTGCTTGCGGGAATGATCGCCGGCCTCGTCAACGCCGTCATCGCCGTCGGCTTGAAGCTCCCGGCCTTCATCGCCACGCTGGGCATGTTTTACATCGCCCGCGGCCTCGCGGCGTGGTTCGTCGCCGGCCAGCAGCTTACCGGCTGGCCGGAGGGCTACAACCTGCTCGGCCGCAAGGTGAACGACATCCTCCTTCATTTCGGCATCATGCTTCCGGACGGCATCTTCAGAACACTCGCCGAGGTGGTCAGCGTGCAGACGATCTGGATGCTCTTCGTCGCCCTGATTGCCGGCATCGTGCTCGCCTATACGCCGTTTGGGCAGAAGGTTTATGCGACCGGCGGTAACATCCGCGCCGCCGCCTATGCCGGCATCAACACCAACCGGGCGCGCTTCATCGCGCTCATGCTGTCGGCGTTCTGCGCGACCATGGCCGGGATCATCAACGTCGCCTACTTCCGAAGCTTCAATCCCGTTGCGGGCCAGTTCCGCGAACTTGACGCCATCGCCTCCGTGATCATCGGCGGCGGGTCGATCTTCGGCGGTTACGGCACCATGTTGGGTTCTCTCGCCGGCGCGGCCGTGATCACCCTTGTCCGGGCGCTGCTGCAGCTCAATGTCCAGGGCTTCAGCATGCCGCAGCATTGGATCAACGTCTTCATTGGCGTCATCCTCATCGCCGCCGTCCTTATCGACATCTGGGCGCGCCAGGCCAACCTCTTCGGCCGCCTGCGAGCCCGCCTCGGGAGACGCGCACGAACCCCGGAGACGACCCATGCCTGATACTGCGTTACCTCAACCGATCGTGGAAATGCGGGGCATCGAAAAGGCCTTCGGGGCCGTGCAGGCGCTTCGCAAGGTCGATCTGGTGCTCTATCCGGGCGAGATCCTTGGCCTGGTCGGCGACAACTCGGCCGGCAAATCGACGCTCATGAAAATCCTGACCGGCGCCTATCAACGCGATGCCGGCGAAATCTTCGTTGCCAGACAACCGGTGCGCTTCAAGAGCCCGCATGAGAGCCGCGATGCGGGCATCGAGATGATCTATCAGGATTTCGCTCTTTGCGGGAACATGGATGTCGGCCAGAACATCTTTCTTGGCCGATGGCCGCGCAAGGGCCCCTTTGTCAATCGCCGGAAAATGTACGCGGAAGCCGACAGCGTGCTGAAGCGGCTCAAGGTCGACGTGAACTCCGTCTTCCAGAAGGTCGAGAGCCTGTCGGGCGGGCGCCAGCAATCGGTGGCGATTGCCCGCGCGATCTCGTTCGAGCCACGTGTCGTGATCCTCGACGAACCGACAGCCAACCTCTCGGTGATGGCGACCGAGCGGCTGCTCGAGACCATGCTGGAACTGAAAAAGCAAGGCGTTGCGCAGATCATCATCTCGCATCGGCTGGTCGACATTTTCGCAGTGGGCGACCGTGTGATGGTGCTCAAGCGCGGCGAGAATGTCGGCGACCGTCACGTCAAGAACACCGACGAGCATGAGGTGCTGGAGATCATCGTCTCCGGCACGCGAGAACAGGCCCGTACGGCCGATCAGGCGAGGGCAGTTTGATTGATCGTGGTTACTTGTCATATACGAAATCGGCTAAGCCGCGTTACGTTGGCCCGGCAGGCGTCCCGACTCGCTGGCTTTCGTGTTTTCTCAAACGATATTGACGCGCCGCCTCACCTGGCCCCCGATCTGCAGTTCGCTGGAACCCATGAAAAGCCATGGATTGGATAAATCGGCCTAAGTCCATGCAAGTGACGAAGGGCGATCCGGTGGCCGCTTCTGGCGCATAGTTGCAATAGCGCTCCACGGCTCGTGGCATTTGATACCGAATACCGGAATTATCTGCTCAGGTGTGAGCGGCACGCCGCTTACGCTTTGCTGAGATCGCACAGGACAGACACAATGCCGGAGAGAGCCCATGTGCCGTCTTCGCGAGTTTTATACTGTTCTACGAGGTACAGACCGGTCGCCTCGGCGCGCGCGTCTCCGCCCCGACGAGGTTCCAATACAAGGCATGCATCCTTGATCTCGCGGCCGGGTTTCTCGTTCCGAATCTGGCAAGACCCGGCTCGCGTTCGGGCATTTGGAGCAAACTTTATGCGACGTCAGTGCATCGCTAGCCAAGCGGTGCCTGCAACAAGCGTGATCAGTGTCAGCGGCAGTCCGACCTTGAAGAACGCCCCGAAGGACAGTGGCGTGCCTGCGCGCCGCGCCTGCTCGGCGACGATCAGATTGGCGACGGATCCCAGCAGCGTGAAATTGCCGGCCAGCGTCGAGCTCATGGCCACCACCAGCCAGGCACGCTCCGGATTTTCCAGACCCGGGATGAACGGCCGCAGTGCCAGAACGGCCGGCACATTGCTCATGATGTTGGACAGCACCGCGGTGAAGCCGGAGAGCCGCCAGACGTCGTCCAGACCAAGGCCTTTTGGCCGAGGCGATCATGTCTGATGTCAGCAGCGTCTTTTCGGCACCGGCAACGACGATGAACAGGCCAGCGAACATGAACAGCAGCGGCCCGTCGATCTCGGCCGCTGGCACGAGAATTGCGAAGCTAGCAACGCCGGGTGTTGGGGCCCGGCGCTCGGGGGGCGAGCGGGGCCCTCGCCGCTTCGCAAATGGAGCGGCGGGGCTTTTTTGCATTTCAGCCATCAGCCTTCAGCGGGCTGGTCGTCAACAGGCGGCTCGCCCGGGAGTCCAAGCCGAATCCGCTCAACTTCGGCAAACCCTTCGGCGAGACGTTTCGACATGAAGAGCTGCCGCGTTACCACGCCGTCTTCGGCAATTCGCACCATCCATTTGCCGAGTGCATATTTGACCCGCACATCGTTCGGTTCGCCTTCCACCTCTCCCATCCCCTTTGCCGGCTCAGAACCGTCGATGAGAGATGTGCTGATGAGGAGTTGGCGTCATCGCCTACGCGCGCCCTCAGCAGTGCATCAAGGCGGCAGCGGTCCGCGGGCGAAACAGTGATGGTAATTTCGGCGCGCATACGCCCGACCCGCGCACTAAACGCCCAACAAGAATTCCGCACAAGAGATTTCAAATGTCGGGTTTTCTTTACTAGCGAATCGTTATTGCCGCACCAAAGACGCATTTCCAAGAACAGGTTTTGTATTCTTGGCGACAGTCTCTACCCCTGCTGGTCTTGCACAGACTGTAGACTTGCGCACAATCCGAACCGCAGCTATGCTCGCCGACGTCCGCTAGAACGCTTTCATCGATGCTGGCCTTGGAGGTCACACTACATTGATGAGTATAACCTGGTAGGCCCGATGACGCGGTCACGTCGCCGCATTGTTCGGCGGCAATCGCCGATACATTTGCAAGGGCAACAATACCGAGAGAAGCTAAGCTTACAATTGATATGTAGCGCATGGTTGCTCCTTTCAATTAATGAATTAACTGAAGAAAGTGGGATAAGTACATTATTCCATCTTTCATTGTCTTTAAACAATCAATGTCGCTTGAAGATACTTCTTCACCCATGTATCGACAGGATTAATTATCTCGATTACGGTGCTGCTGTCTTGTGCTATGTTTTGTTCAGCCTGCTGCAAAAATTGCAGCGGTGATGCCGGAGGCTGCCAATGCGTTACCTGAACTCCGCTCACTATATCAATGTGGTGGCCAAGACCGGTTCGATCCGCGCCGCCGCGGAATTGCTCGCCATAACCTCGACGGCGCTCAACCGGCGTATATTGGCGATGGAGGCCGAACTCGGCGTTGCGATTTTCGAGCGACTGCCTCACGGCGTGCGATTGTCCAGCGCCGGCGAACTACTAGTGCAGCACATGCGCAACCAGTTATCCGATATGGAGCACGTGAAATCGCAGATTTCAGACCTTGCTGGCGCCCGGCGCGGCCATGTGGCGATCGCCTGCAGCCAGGCGCTATTGCCCTACCATCTGCCGATGCAGATCTCACTCTACCGCAAGGAACATCCGAATGTGACCTTCGGAGTGCACCTGCGCGACCGGGAGGAGGCCGAGCGTGCCTTGGTCGATCACACGGCCGACATCGCCATCGTCTACGAGCCAACCCGGCTGGCTGCTTTCATGACGCTGATGCGGGTGCACCAGCCGGTGCATGCGGTTATGCGGCCCGATCATCCGCTGGCTTCTCACGAGACGGTGCGCTTGCGCGCTTGCCTCGACTATCCAATCGCGCTTCCCACATCAAGTTACGGCGTGCGCTACCTGCTCGACATCGGGGCGCAATCGTCATCGCTGCAGCTGGAGCCGGTGATTCAATCGGACAGCTTCGAATTCCTGCGCAACCACGCTATCTCGGAGGATATCATCACCTTCCATTTCCCAATTGGCCTGTCCCACCAGACGATGACCGGTGACATGATCTCCCGGCCGCTCGACCCGCGCGACGTGCCAGCTGGCATGCTCTATGTCGGCCAACTCAAGGGCCGCACCCTACCGGTGGCCGCTGCCCGTTTCGCCGACCAGCTTTCCGCCTCGCTGGCGCAGCAGTATGACGTGTCGTGATGGCACCTGCCACTCAGCTTGATGCACCTGGATATAAGGCTGTCGGGGTAGCTGTCTAGCGTTGCCGGTATAGGCGCACCCGTCAGGCGCGCAGCGGCACTGTCCGGGCATTTGTCGGCCCAAGACAAAGCTAACAGCCGGCTAAGCCCACCTGTGCGGGTATCTGTCCTTTCTAGAGCCGAGCGGCGGTCACAACGAAAAGAGCATTATTCAATGCCGGCTTCGGCGGGTGCGTGAGATGGGGCAATCTCCAACGATAAGGGTACTTCGCCTTTCAATGGATGTTTCTTTTCCTTGGAAGGGGCTATTCCCATATGCCACATCCCTAGGAAAACCCAGTTGTCGGTTTAACAGGCAACGATCAACGGTGAGTGGGGGTCTTGTCAGCGAGCCTTTGTGTGGCCGCCGGACACCGCAATTCCTCCGGGCCAAAAGTGGGGAAAACGGCTGCAACTGGGTTTTGTTGCAGAATCGCCAATAGGTTCGTCTTAGCCGGCTCGCCCCCAAGCCGGTCAGGCCCGGCGTCAGTCGAACCTTACCCCCAACAGATTGTCGGGCCGCCTGGGAGCCTCGCGAGTGCGCGTTTCTGTCGGCCGCTGTCTGTGCCCAGCGCTTCGCTTGCCGCGTCCTGGCGGGCGCTGGTTGCCTGGGCTGGGCCACTTTTTATGTCGGGAAGATCACGCGCATCGATGATGAAGCTGGCAAGGTCACGGTGAACCTTCCGGCCGCTGGTGACTGTCGATCTGGACAAAGTCAAATTGGTGACCGGGATCGCGCCTCCGCACCGCCGAGCTACTGCCGGCGACGCTGATTGACTCCCGATGTGGGCACTAGGCGATAGCTGAAGTGATTGCGGATATGATCGTTGAAGAACCGGCCTTTTGCGAAGGCATCTCGGAGCGCAGCAACGGTCTCTGGCGGCACTCCCTCGAACTCATATTGTTTACCGCTGGCCACGAACCAGACTGAGAGAACTCTGCTGGCCGGGTCATACTCTGTCTTGCTTATCGAGGTCGACGGCATGGCGCACCCGAAAAAGCCCGCCGGCCGAAGCCAGCGGGAGGGTCTGAGGTAGCCAGAGTGTGGTCTGGCAGATTGCCAACGGTCTGCAGGGGCTTTTGTTTCAGGATTTGCTAAAACGGCTATTGGCCCGCAGCGCGACCGCAGCAAAAGCGGCAGTTGCGCTTCCTGAAAACCTAGCAGTCACGGATTGACGGAAGTTCGAGTTTTTTGATGCATGGATGCCAAGGAAGTCCTTACCGCAAAGAGCGTTGAAGTCCTCGGTGACATTGCTCAACGAGCCGGAGGTGGTCCCGGGAGCAATCAGCGATATGAGGGCGACGCCCTTGTTCGGAATGGTGATGGAAATGCTGAAATCCCTTCCTGCGGCAGTGCTCATAGCCGGTATCTCTGAAGCTCCAATCACGCGATAGACTTGAGTCGTGACCGACGGGTTGCCGCCGTCGAAAGTGAACGCGATATCTACCGATATGGTGTTTTCCAAAGCATCGCCGGACCCAGCGGAAACCATCCAGATCTCAGAATTGGCGCTATCGGGCACCTCATTGCTGCGCACCAGGCGCCTTGCGGGAACGCCTCCAACCGTGACGGCATTCAGCATTCGCGCTTCGCCGGAAAATTTCCAGCTAATTGCGAGCCAGATATCGCGATTGGCAGCGACAGCGCCCAGGCTCTTCGAAGGCGCTGTAACCGTGGGGCCAGGAACCAGACCGCCGGAATTGAAGGACGAGACAGCCGAGACCGTGATCCGCGGCGAGGCGCGTCGCGGCTTCTCAAAGCTGAAGCTAAAGATCGCCGCCGTGATAGCTAACGCCGCCAGGAGAAGGGCAACGGCTTTCCAAACAACTGACTGCCTTCGATTTCGTCCCGAACGCATGTCGTCACCATCTGGAAACATCATGGAGGCGATACAGTATTTTGTCGAATCCTGGCGGATTTGCCGACCTCGCACATGATGATGAGGACCGAGGACGCCTTCACCGGGCGCATGTTCGACGCCATCAATGGAATGCTGCTCGACATGCTCGCTGCCATTGACCGCAAGGACTATGACGACCGACGCCGCAGGCAGGCTCAGGGCATCGCCAAGGCCAAGGCTGAAGGGCGCATGAAGGGCCGGCCCGAGGACGCAGAACGCAACGAGGCCATCTTGGACATGCTGCGGAAGGGGCAGAGCTGGAACACCGTCGTGACGGCCACCAACTGCTCACGCTCGACGCTCGCGAAGCTGGCGAAGCGCCTACCTTGAACCCATTACCGTTCGGATTGCGGGTCGTACCTGAAGCTGCGAAGATTGGGCGTTCGCTTAGCGATGTACTGGAAGGCATCTTATGCCAGTTGTTCGGGTGGAGCGGCGGCTCGCTGCGATCATGGCCGCCGACATCGTGGCCTATTCACGCCTGATCGAAGCAGATGAGGCCCGTACGCTCGCGTCGATCAAGACCCTTCGCTCCCAAGTGGTAGACCCGCTGATCGCAGACCACAGGGGCCGTGTTGCCAAACTAATGGGCGATGGCGCAATCGTGGAGTTTGGCTCCGTTGTTGAGGCCGTGGCCTGTGCCGTCGCAATGCAGGAAGGGACGGTGGCGCATCAGCGGGAGGTCCCGCCCGAGAGCCGCATCGTGTTCCGCATCGGCATCAACGTCGGTGACGTTGTCGTGGAGGACGGCGACCTGCTCGGGGATGGCGTCAACATCGCGGCACGGCTTGAGGCACTGGCGGAGCCTGGGGGCATTTGCATTGCCGATGCGGTGCAGAAGCAGCTGGCCGGCAAGACTGACTTCGCCTTCGAAGACACCGGCGAGCGCAAGCCGCTCAGCTAATTGAGGCGGCAACCGGGGCACATCTTTGGGCCGAACGCTACGACCGCAGTCTCGACGACATCTTCAGGGTGCAGGACGAAGTTGCGCAGACCATTGTGTCGACGCTGGTCGGGCGAATTGAGGATGCGAGACTTCAGCAATCGCTCCGAAAGCCGACAACCAGCCTTGTCGCCTACGACTGCTTCCTGCGCGGCATGGCCCACTTTAACACTGCCAATCAGCAAGCCCTCGAGATGTTTGAGAAGGCGATTGCCCTCGATCCCAGGTATGCCGTGGCGCATTCGTATCGTGCATTCGTGAAGGTGGCACAGAACGGTCACGCCGCCGCACCGACCGAGGTGCTGGATGCGGCGTTCACCGAGGCAAAGCACGCGCTCGAACTTGACCCCCTGGAGAGCCGCTGCCACCGAATACTGTCGACCATCTGTCTCTACCGTCGTGAGTACGACATGGCCGAGCAATATCTCCGGCGGGCATTCGACCTGAACCCCAATGATGCAGACGGACTGATCATGAAGGGCCGCTTGCTGGCCTTTCGTGGCAGGCCGGAAGAAGCACTGGTTTGCTTGGAAGCTGCTGGTCGCCTGAACCCACTACACTTTCGCTGGTACGATGTTCACTTCGGCGTCGCCCTTTATTCGCTTCGGCGCTTTGCAGAGGCCGCTCAAGCGTTCAAACAAATGCACCTGCCAAGCTCGTGGTCGAGTGCACGGCTGGCGGCCTGCTACGCCCAGCTCGAACGGACCGAAGCGGCACAGGCAGCAGTGGCGGAGGTCCTGCGGTTGCAGCCTGATTTCTCTACGGCTGAATACATGCGCGAGGGCGTCCTCCTTGAACACGCCGAAGACCGGGAGCTTCTCCGGGAAGGGCTCATCAAGGCCGGATTGCCGGCGTGAGTTGGCCGTGCCAGAGCAGTTGGTGGCTACCGTGGTAACGGTCGTTCCCTCGCGCAGCGTAGCCCCCTCCCCACGCTCGATTAGCCCTCTAGCAAAGCGTCTCGCACGCCACCCCGTCGCCGTCGCGGTCAAGCTTGCCGCCCCAAGGACAGTTGGCCAAATACCAGCTAATAGCGGAGGAGTTGCTCAAGGTATTGTCCGAAACGCCCGCCACTACCCTTGCCGGTGTGGCAGCCAAGCTTGATGCCGTGCTTAAGGAAGGTCAGTCGTCGGAGGACGACGCCAAGTTTCCCTGGCCTCAAATCCGCTCGGCCTTCGAGGATATTGCTGGGATTACCCGGCAGAGGGAGCCGAGCTGAAGGAGTCCATGCCGTTTCGCGCCGTTTGCAACTCCCCAAGCATTCGGAAATTTGCTGAGTTCCTGGCGGCGTACCGCGACAGACTCACATTCCGGGGAGCGATAGATGCAACAGCGAGAGGCCTTGTCGGAATCGAAACGGTTTCCTGCCGTTACGGCGTGGGCAAAGCCCATACCTCAAATGAGCCCTCATCCCGCGGATCAGCATGTCGGCAGGCAGATCGCGATCGTTCGCGTCCAGTCGGACGTATCGCAAGCCCAGCTTGCCCGATCCAGAGGCATCAGCTTCCAGCAGCTCCAGAAATAGGAGATTGCTAAGAACCGCGTAAGCGCCTCCATGATCTTCGAGATCGCCGGGCCGCTGGGCGTTCCTGTCAGCCGCTTCTTCGAAGGCCTGCCAGGAAACGACGAGAATAGCGCGAAACTCCGCCTCTGCCGGTCGATGAGCGCATCGATTTCATTGCCAGTGCCGAGGGTCGACGCCATAACTCACAACCGCAGTCACAGCCAAGGCTACAATAGCGTTGAAACGCGGATGGAGCATCGCACCCTCCTCTCGATTTTCCAGCGCGTCCGGGCTTTACCATTCAATTAGACATCGGCCAATTCGTTCGCCTGATACAGTGCTCATGTGCAGAAATCGACAAGCTCGGATCATCGTCAGCGCACTGACAGACCATCCAAACCCAAGGCTTTGCAGTTTATCTGATGCCTGGCGATGGCGACTCTGAGAATGGCGCCGCTATGCCGTTAGCCAGTCGCTCCGTCATTCGCGGCGCGGATCCTGGCTGACAACCTATTGCTGTTTCGTCACAAGTTGACGCACAAAGGCCAACGCTTGGCGTTTGCAACCGCTGCTCACCATCCATCCAAGAACATCCAGCGGATTTTCGAGAACGGCGTTCTCCGGAAACACCTTGATTTCGATCAACGCCGATGTCTTGTTGGTCTCGACGACAAAAGATCTTACCTCGGCAGGAATAGGGTCCGGAAGAGAGTAAGTGGGTTTGCCGGCGCTCCAGACCAAGCCGTTCAACGGCTCTCCATCGCCAAGGCGAACCGAGAACACCGCACTCTCACCCATCCCCTGTCGCGCCAGAACCACCTCGCCATTGCGGATGCAGCCAGGAGCGGATTCTTCGATGGAAATCGCCCAGGGATCGTCAAGTGCACTCGGTTTGGATTGGTCGGCGGTCGTGCGTGCGCTACCGATGGACTCGGTTCTCTGGCGTTCGTTCGTCAGAATGCTCGCTATCAGGGCTAGGTTTGAAGGTCCTGCCTGCCTGTCGGTGACCCGCTGTGAACTGTCGGACACCAAGGCATCCTCAGTGACCACGAAGGCTCCAGGACCTGAAATGGGATTCACGCTGCCGTCCTCGCCGAGCAAGGTGACGACCGTACCGGCTGGCACGTTGATGACGTCGCTTGGCATAAAGAGCTTGCCTGGCGGCAGTTCATCCACCACCGGCTCAGATGACAGGACCACATACTGGCCGCCGGCCACCGCGCGTTGCGCCGTCACAAGAACGGCCGCGGCGAGGATCAGAGAGGCGATTTGCGAGATCGGACGCATGAGGCTCATGTCATGATGGCCCTATTTGTCGGCAAGATGAATGTCTGCTCGGAAGCGTCCGCTTGCAAGACGGCTATGGTGAAAAGCGATCAGAGCGTCTTGCGGGTAGTTTGTGACCAACAGCTCAAATGCCGCTGTCGCGAGCTTATCGTCGGTGGCAAGCAGGGCGTACGCCTTTGCATATTCCTCGCAAAGTATCGTATTTTCTGACGTACGGCTCATTGCCTCGAAAGCCTCGATGCCTTGGTTTTTGCCCTTAAGGTGCAGAACTCCCGCAGGGCGCAGCAAGAAGCGCGTTGCTTGTTTCGCGACTTCCGAACTTATGCAATTTTTCGTGCCGATGTACTTGTTTGCGCCCTCCAATCGGGCCGCAGTGTTTACCGTGTCTCCAATAGCTGTGTAGTTGAAGAACCGATTTCCCCCGAAGTTGCCGACGATTGCCGGCCCGCCATGAATACCTATGCGGGTGGTGCCGAATGAATGGCCTCGTCTCGCCGATCTTTCTCGCAGCCGCTGCGCCAGGTCCTGCACAGCCAGTGCCAGGGACACCGCCCGCTCCGCCTGGTCATTTTGCGCAGCCGGAGCCCCGAAGAAGCCGACCACCGCATCGCCGATGACCTTGTCGATGGTTGCACCATGCTCGATGAACAACTCGCAGATCCCGTCCAGATATTCGTTCAATACGTCTGCGAGCACCTCTGGCGCGAGTTTCTCGCTGAGTGACGTAAATCCCTCGACATCCGTGAATACACAGGTGATCTCACGCCTCTCGCCACCAAGATGGAGAGCGTCGGGCTCCTTGACGATCGCTGCAACAACGGCCGGACTGACATATTTCGAGAACGCGTTTTGAATGAAGTGGCGAGCCTCCGCATCCCGTCTCCAAGCCAGGAAGCCAACGAATGCCGACAGACCGAGCACAAGCAATGCAGGGGCGACCATCGGAACGAGTATTGCGAACCTCGCGAAGGCCCACGCCTCACCGATCCACACCAGCAGCACCGCACCGGCGACCGCGACAGGTTTGAAGACCACCGGGTTCGGCCGCGAAACGATCCACAAACAGAACAGCCCGACAAGAAGCATTGGCGCGTAACCCACTGCAGGCCAAGGGATCGTTATTCTGTCCCCGGACAAGAGTCTGGCTAACGAGTGGGCGTGGATGGCGACGCCAGGGAGAACACCGATTTCCGCACCTCTCAACAACGCGAAGGGTGTCGGATGATGGTCTATTTGCTGTAGGTCCATGCCGATAAGAACATATTTCCCCTCGAACCAGCTGAGCGGTGCCAGCGGAACGGCCTGTGCCGGATAGGTTGGAAAATTGAAGGGCAAGCTGTTCGCCGTGCGATAGTAGACCATTTCCTCCGGCCAGTGGCCGCGACTAATGCCGGTTGATGCTGCGATCGCAGCAGCAAAGCTTTGCGTCCAGCCCCCGTCCGCTTCTCGACCGGGAAAGGCTCCACGGACCACGCCGTCGAGATTGTCATGCGACAATGCGGCAAGGCCCCGCTTTGCCGACGGAGCGAACGCGTTGAGATAGTCGGATTGCCTTTGGGTAAGGCCGTCAGTGCGCGACGCCGAGGCGATCACCACAGGCACACTGGCGGTTTCGATAACAGTTTCGAGGCGGGCATCCTTTTGCGACTCTGTTGCCTGGTCGAACAATAGGTCGATACCGATGACAAGAGGGTGGGCCGACTCGATCCGGGCCACGATGTCGGCCAAGAAGCCACGGTCCAGTGGTGAGCGGTATGGAAAATTCGCCAGGGTCTGTTCTGATATTGAGACCACAACGATGTTGGGTGGAGCTTGGGTGAACGGCGATATCGAGACCATCATCACGTCGCGCAGGATATTCTCCAACGGCGGTGACACGAGAGCAGTCGAGAGGCCCAGCAGAACCAGATAGGCGAGCGATGCGGCGATGCCACCTCGCTGCCGGCTGACGATCCGGCCAAGTGTCCGCACGCCGAAATAGACCCCTAAGCCAGTGGAAGCGCTACTCGCTGCCAGCATACCCGTTCAGGCGCATCAAGCAAATTATCGCCCGTTTGCATGGGAATGCACGGCCCCAGTACCGAAACGGTGTCCGCCAACAACCATCTCGGAGCCGCAGGCCACTCGTCCGCAGCCCGGGGGCATAGCTCTTTTCGGTTGCATTAGCCTCTGCTACAGTTCCCTTGGGGAGCCGTTTCTGCCATGCGCAGCGCTTTCATTCTCTTGGTTTTATTGTTTGCCGCTGTTTCGGGACGGGCAGTCGCCGAGAAACGCGTGGCGTTGGTTGTTGGCAATTCGGCCTACCAGCATGCCGTTCAACTCGCCAATCCGAAGAACGATTCGTCCGACATGAATGCCAAGCTTGAAAGCCTTGGCTTCGAGGTTGTCAGCGGCCAGGACCTCGACCTCGCGGGAATGCGTCGCACGGTGCGCGAGTTCTTGGAAAAGCTCGACGGTGCCGATATGGCGCTGTTCTTCTATGCCGGGCACGGCCTGCAGGTGAATGGCAACAACTACATGGTGCCGGTCGATGCCCAGTTATCCGGTTACAATGATCTCGACTTCGAGGCCCTTCCGATGGACCTCGTACTTTCAGCGATGGAGCGCAGCGCCAAGGTCAACCTCATCTTCCTAGATGCGTGCCGGGACAATCCGTTTGCCGAGAAGCTTTCCCGCTCGATGGGGACGCGCTCCGGTTCCGTGAGTCGGGGTCTGGCCAAGCTTGGCAGCGGAGTCGGCTCGCTGATAGCATTCGCAACGCAACCGGGTAATGTCGCCATTGACGGAGCAGGGCGGAATTCTCCATTCACGACTGCACTGCTCGCTCACCTCGGCACGCCGGGGCAGGATATCACGCGCGACCTCATCGATGTGCGCCGCGATGTGCTGGCTGCGACGGATGGCAAGCAAGTGCCGTGGGAGAACTCTTCGCTCACGGGCGAGGTTGTGTTGAAGCCTCTCGCAACGGAACCGAAGGCGGTATCTGTCCCCACTCCACAGTCGACCTCGCCGGACAATGCAGTCGAACTTGCATATTGGGCGACTATCAAGGACTCGACCGACAAGAGCTTCTTCGAGGCGTATTTGCAGCAATTTCCGGGTGGCGCTTTTGCAGCCCTTGCGAGGTTGAAGATCGACGCGATCGACAAGCGCATCGAAACGGAACGGCAGGTGGCGCACCTGCCGGAGACGGAGCGCGCCACTAAGCCAACCGACGATGCCAAGGGGACGGAAGTCGCAAGCCTTCAACACCCCGACCCGCTGGCGCAGTCATCGGCACCTACCACAGACTCCAGCGAACTTGCGCGCGCCACTCAAACGGAACTCTCCCGCATAGGATGCCTTGAAGGCCGGGCTGACGGAAAATGGGGGGCCGCCAGCCGCAAAGCGCTTCAGGAATATGCGGGGCGGCAAGGTGTCAAGCTTGCATCGCTGGAACCGACAGCGGGACTTCTGGAAAGACTAAGGGCGGTCGGAACTCGTATCTGCCCGCTTACTTGTGAAGACGGAATGAAGGTGCAGGGCAACCATTGTGTGCCTCAGACGAGTGGGCTAAGCGCCTTTAATGGCACATGGAAATTGGTCAGACGAGCCACAACGAACTGCGGCGATTGGCGAGAACTCTCAACATTCGTCGTCATAAATGACGGCAGAATATCGTCTAGCTCCGGATTTACCGGAAGTATTTCTAGCAGTGGCGCCGTCAATATGAAACAGCCCTTTGTTTATAAAGGAAGAACAGGCGGGAACACCCTGAATGGTGTCATAAAGGGTAACAACGGAACCGGCAAATTTAGAGGGACCGGAGCTGGCAGCGGGTGTTCAGGAAAAATTATCATGGAGAGAATGTAGAAATAGAGAAGGTCGGTTCTGGGTTCGTGTCCCTCTACCACCTTCAAAGTCCAAACAATTCTCCAGTCGCCGCATGGCTTCCCGGAAGCCCAGCGTTTGCAGAGTGTGTGGCCAAAAGCTGGGGAGTGCCACAGCGCCCTGAGCGTGCAAATTGCTCTCTGAATGCCGATCATTCTCCGAAGCTGGGGAGTAGCCCCAAAAATCCCCAGGTTTTGACCACAGCAATATCAATGCCTTAGCGTCAGCCTTGCTGCGGACGGTTTTGCGGTTCGCTCGCCTGTCAAGAAAGACCACAACTAAGGCATCGCTCTCTAGGTCCGGCTTGCGCCCACCGCCGATTACGGCCATTAGTCGGACGTCGCGTCTTGGCCGCAACCGGACTTTCCGTTTTCGGGTGACTGGGCTAGAATGCGGACTGGGTCCAGGGTGTCGCGAACCGGCTTTGCCCGGTCAGCTAAAGCCTGCCCGGCAACACGTCTTTGGTCCTTCGTTGATCCGTCGTGGGGTTCGTGGCCAAGCGGAGGATCCAGACGATGTCCAGTGCCGACTATTTGCTGTCGGACAGCGCTTCAGAGCTTGAGCGCCTGCGCCTCCAGGCGCGCGTGTGGGAGCCGGAGACAGAGGCGTGGCTCGACAGCCTTGGCCCGATGGAGGGCTGGCACTGCCTGGATCTCGGTTGCGGGGCCATGGGCATCCTTGGGTCTCTGGCGCGGCGCGCTGGTGCGTCAGGGCGCATCGTAGGTGTCGACATCGATGCCATGCAGCTTCGCGCCGCCCGCGCCTTTATCGCCGAAAACAATCTGCCGAAGGTTGAGATCCTGGAAGCTGACGCCTACGCCTCCCCGCTTCCCGCCAACTCGTTTGACCTCGCGCACGTCCGTTTCCTCTTTGCGCCGGTCGGCCGGGATGCGCAGCTGATGGACGAGCTTTGGCGGTTGACGAAGCCTGGCGGCATCATTGCGATCCAGGAGCCGGACAGCGCGGCGTGGCGCTGCTACCCGCCGTCTGACGCGTGGGACCGGCTGAAGGCGGCAATTCTCGAAGCGTTCCGCCGCGGCGGAGGTGATTTCGACGCAGGCCGACGTACTCACAAGATGCTGCGCGAGCGGGGAGCTGAGGACTTGCGCGTGCGCGCGGCCGTTGTCGCCCTAGCGCCCGGTCACCCGTACCTGCGGCTGCCTATCCAGTTCGCGACGTCGCTAAGGAACCGAATTCTGGAAGCCGGCCTGATGACCAAATCCGAGCTGGATAAGGCGATCGTTGAATGCGAGCAAGTTGCAGGTGATCCACAAACCACGGGCCTGACATTCGTCGTCACTCAAGTGCGGGGTCGCAAGCCGGTCTGAAATCGCGCTCAAACGACACTTAGCTGCGCTCGCTTGCCGACAACAAAGTGCCTCCAACCAGGCGCTGAGCGTGGTTCGAGGGGCAGATCGATCTCGACCCTGACCGGATGGTGTTCAGTGCGGCGCCTATGGTCCAGCGACGACTACGGGTGGCCCGGTAATCTCCATATCGAATTGGGCCGCGATCGCTTTGACTTCTGCGAGATCGCGCGGAATCTCCAACCCCTGTGCGGCAACCGTCGGGAAAAAGCTTTCGAGACCACCCGGGGACAGAATGGCGATCCATCGTGCACGCTCAACGACGACGAACGTGTGCTCAACGCCAGCGGGAATGTAGAATACTTCTCCGGCGGTACGTTCGGAAGCTTCGAAGCTTCCCCGGCACACCAGAAGCGTAGCCACCCTTGGAGAATGACGAAGACTTCGTCGGACTTGGGATGGCGGTGGCGCGGCGGTCCATCGCCCGGACCAGCACCGGATGCAAATGCCCCAAACTTTCCGCCGGTCTCACGCGGCGTCAGAAGCACTTCGTAGTGCGTACCATTCCAATCGGCTTGAGTACCAGGTGCTACTCGCGTTTGCATCTTTCGCCACATGTGGTTGGTGTGAACTTGAGCTTGAGGGCCGTACGTCGAAGCTGCTGACCCTTCAGCCCCCTCGCTGACCACATCGCGAGAGTCGTCTGCCTCAAGAGGTCCCTTGTTTTCACAATGATCAGTGCTGGCCCAGGGCCCTGGGCCAGGGGCCGAGCTTCCTCAAGGTTGGCGGCCGTGTCGTCTACCGCCTCGAAGACATTGAGGCTTTCGAAGCACGCGGCCTTCATTCCATCGAGAAGGACCTCCGCTAATGGCTCGCGCCCACGAACGCGGCCGACTCGAGAGCTATGCCTGTGTGTTCGCGGTATTCGTCGCGCTCCGCGCCCTATCCGTAGTGTGGCGGGGAAAGTAGCCGCGAGCACCAGCGCTGCGGCGATGTTGCCCGCAATCCCACTTCAAGAAGGAGGCGCCATAGCGCGCTGCCACCCGCTTCGGATCTTGCATGACGCGCGCGTCCCCCTTGCTGCACGCCTCCTTCAAAGTCCTACTCCTGCGACCTTTGGCGATCGTATCGGTTGAATTTGGACAGCCGCCCCTTTCCAGGGCAAAGGCAGTGTGTCGGCTCTACCGAGAGGCCTTCAGCCATGTGTGCCGCTCGCGCGCCAATTGGGATGGCACCGCACCGGCTTGCGTCTCTCAGGGCCGGTTCGCTCGGCTCCGAGTCATGGGCGCTCCGCTCCGCTCACCGGACGTCGAGACACAACACAAGGGGCCACGTCTGGCACGTTGTCTCGACGCACACGACGACCTGTGTCCGAATGACCGCGAGAAATCCAATATCCAAGCTCATGGATCGTTGCGCCCGGCACAACTGTCATGCAATGCGATGGCACGCGCCACAATGCGCATCCCCGCCGACTGCTGCCGTCGATTTCGTTAGCTTTGAAGGGTTCATGCGATCCCCGCGTATCTCAGTCCCGGCAACTACCAGACATGGTTAGGGCCGCATGCGGACTGGCAGCTTCGAGGTTCGGATTTTGAGAAGCGGACACTCCCGGTAGCCGCAGGCGTCGACGTGATCTGACCCAACGCGGACCTTCGCGGTAACGGAGATGACCGTCCTCCTTTAGGAGCCAAGCGGTCGTTGGACGCTTCCCCAAAGCCACGGCAGCAAATCTCTGGTAAGAATGAAGTCCAGTCTGTCGATCGGATCAAAAGGGAGGAACCGATGTCGAATAGCGTCTACAAGATTATCGAACTGGTTGGCACGAGCACCAAATCCTGGGACGACGCTGCGCGCGCCGCTGTGGAACGCGCCTCGAGTAGCTTGCGTGACCTGCGCATCGCCGAGGTAGTGAAACTCGACCTCCAAATCAAGGACGGGAAGGTCGAGGCCTACCGCGCCAAGGTCAGCGTATCCTTCAAATACGAGGACAAAGCGTAGCGAGACCGCGCCCGCGCGACCTGGCCCGGCTTGTCCGCGGGCGCTCGAAACCGACAGGAGATAGGCACGCGCCGCAACCCCAGGGCCACCCTCGCTCGAGCAGGCATCTGATCGCCGAGCGCCCCACCGCGGCAGGAGGAAGCCTGTCATGATGAAACGTGTCACGGTAATATTTCTCTCAGCAGCCGTGCTTTCTTACGGTGCCGTTCTACATGCCGGGGAGATTGAGTTTCTGAAATCCATGAACGGTAGTTGGAGAGGGAATGGTACGGTCAAAATCCGCGTCAATTCTCTGCCACTGAACATCTCTTGTAAATTTACCTCGGGCGCTACCGACACTTCGCTTACGCTGGCAGGCAAATGTACTGGTTTCATGGGCCTTTCCCGAGCCATTGGTGCAGACATAAGGACGAATGGGTCAACTTACACCGGCTCCTACGTTGGAGCGGGCACGGGCATCGCTGGTGTGAACGGCAAGCGCTCAGGCAATGCCATCAAGCTCGCCATCCGTTGGGCCAAGGCTGTCAATGGTGATCGCAGCGCTAGAATGACAATCGAGAAAATCGGAAGCGATGGCATGCGTCTGACCACAGTCGATACCGATCCGAGAACCGGCAAGAGCGTTGTCACCAGCCAGATAAATCTGCGCAGAGGCCCCTAGCCGTTTACGCTGACGATATTTGCCCTATCCCGATTCAAGTGGCTACCAGGCCCTGGGCATCCGCCCCCCTTTTGATCCGTGCCAGACGAGAGGAATGGCAGCATTCCACATCCAAAACAGAAGTTCGTTCGACGGCGGTCGAATTCACACCCGTGACCCCAAGTGGGCTTTCGGCGTGACAGTGTCCAATGTCCCGAAAGCGTAATGGAGTGGTCATTGCCCAGCTATGCCCGCTGGCGGGCCTCGATCTCACCCCAGTCGCTCTGAGTAGACCCGAAAGTTCCCTCCTTTCCTATGTCTTCCTGCTATCGTGGAGACGAGGAGATGCCCATGAGCGAGAATCGCAAGCTAGCCGCAATCCTGGCCGCCGACGTGGTCGGGTACAGCCGGCTCGCTAGCGCGGATGAAGATCGTATTCTGGCGAGGTTGCGCGCACTGCGCAGCGACCTGATCGACCCGACGATTGCCGTGCACAACGGACGCGTGATCAAGCGCACAGGGGACGGAGCGCTGGTCGAACTCCGCAGTGTGGTCGACGCTGTGCGCTGCGCTATCGAGGTACAGAACGGCATGATTGAGCGCAATGCCGGCGTGCCGGAGGACCGCCGGATCGAATTCCGGATCGGGATCCATCTGGGCGACGTCGTCGAGGAAAGCGATGGCGATCTGATCGGCGATGGCGTCAATATCGCCTCGCGTCTGGAGGGCGTCGCGGCGCCGGGCGCCACCTGCCTCTCGGAGGACGCCTATCGCCAGGTTAAGGCGAGGCTCGACCTTTCGGTCAGCGATCTTGGCAACACCCAGCTCAAGAATATCGCCGAGCCGATTCGGATATATTAGCTGCGGGTCGGCTCTGCCGAAAAAAGGCAGCGGCGACCTCGGAATTTTCGGCAACCCAGCCGCCGCAGTCGAAGCTCTCGATCGCCGTCTTGCCTTTCGCCAATATGAGCGGCGATATGGAGCAGGACTATTTCGCTGACGGAATCTCGGAAGATCTCATCACTGCCTTGTCGAAGCTGTCGCAGCTCTTTGTCATCGCCCGCAATTCGTCGTTCACCTTCAAGGGCAAGAACGTCCATGTGCGGGAGGTGGGCACAATACTCGGGGTGCGGTATGTACTTGAGGGCAGCGTCCGCAAATCCGGCAACAGAGTACGCATCACCGCGCAGCTCATTGATGCGACCACGGGCGGACATTTGTGGGCGGAGCGTTTCGATCGCGACCTGACCGACATCTTCGCCGTACAGGACGACGTGACGCAGCACATTGTCGGCGCGCTCGCGCTCAACCTGACGGAGCGTGATCAGCAGCGGATCGCGACCGAGCATACCGACAATTTGGAAGCGTATGACTGCTTTCTGCGCGGCCGAGAGCAGCTGTGGCGGTTCACGAGAGAGCAAAACACGCAAAGTCGGGAACTGTTGCAACGGGCCATTGAGCTGGACCCGAAATTCGCTTCCGCCTACGCGATTCTCGCTATCGCACACGGGCTGGACTACATAAACCGATGGAGCAGGTCCCCGTCGACATCAATCGAACAAGCGGAAAAGATTGCGACACGTGCAGTGGCGCTCGATGATCGAAATCCTTACGCGCATTGGGCGCTGTGCATCATCAATCTGCATTTGCGACGGCATGATATGGCTATCCGCGAGGCTGAGCGTTCGATCTCGCTTGCCCCAAATCTTGCGGAGGGCCACGAAAGCCTTGGCAATACGCTGCACTATTCGGGTAGGTCCGAGGAGGCACTTGCGTGTTTTGACCGGGCAACGGCCCTGAACCCGTACTATCCGGACATCTTCCTGCACTTCCAGGCACAAGCGATGTTCCAGTTGGGCAAGTACGAAGAGGCCGTCGTTTCTCTCAAGCGGCGACTTGTTCGTAACCCTGACACCGACGTTTCACGTGTGCTCCTGGCGGCGAGCTATGGTCAGTTGGGCCGCTTCGCGGAAGCGCGCGAGCAGTGGCAGGAAGTCTTCCGTGTCAATCCCTTGATATGCATGTGCAATGCACGTGCATTGCACGCGCAACGGATGACTAGAGTGCGTCAACACTCCAGCCAGCCTGACCACAACCAAGCTGATTGGAGCTCGGATCATGGGTGATTCCGACAATAGCATGACTCTGCCTTTCGTCACCCGCAGGCGACTGCTTGCGGGAGGGATGATCACGTCCACCGCATTGGTGCTTGAGAAAAGTACGTTTGCCGGCAACAAAACTGCAACGAGTATGCCCCCCGACCCAGCGCTGGCGCTTTGGTGGGAATGGGAGACAGCCCACAAGGTAACCGAGCGGCTTTGCCGCAGGCAGCAGCGTCTGGAGACGAGCCTTGTCGAGAGCGTCGGTTTTCCTTGTGTAACCGTCCACCTGCCAGAGGGTGAGGACGTGACGGTCCACTCGATCGGGGCGCTTAACGACGTGTTCGGCAAAGGCCCCGATATGGCGGCTCCACGCCAGACGGCCGAAGCCGAATTCGCGGCGCATCAGTCACGCTGGGATGCGGCTGCCGAGGAGACCGGTTATACCGCCGCGCTCAGAGCGGAGCGCGAGGCTGGCGACCGGGCGGAGGATCTGCTGGAAGCGTTCTCAACGACCCCCGCCGCGACTCTCGCCGGTGTCGCGGGCAAGCTCGATGCTGTGTTGCGCGAGGGCGAGGCCTGGGAGGAATGCTCCGAGTTCCCCTGGCCGCAAATCCGCTCGGCGCTTAGCGATCTCGTGCGCATCGCCCGGCAGACGATGCCGGAACAGTTCTTTCACGGCGAGCGGCGTCGCAAGCTCCGCAGGCGGCAGGCTGGCTGCTGTTCTCGCGCCTGAAAGACGAAGATGGAGACGAGCCATGAAGAACCGTCCAACCCGACTTCTGGCTTCAGCCGAGAACCCCTTAACCTGCAGCGAAGCGTCTATCTCCCGTCACCCTTCAACCCCAGGGAGTTAGCAGCACTGGACGCTCCTGCGTCTCACCATGCGGCGGTGGCCGATCCCGATCTGCTGGACGCCTTCAGCCGCGACGCCGCCTTGGAAAAATGGACCGTGCCTGAAGCTGCCGAGGCGGCAAAAGCCCTGTGGGGAGAGGCAGCCGCGACGGCAATGGCCTGGTGCGCCGTGTCGGCGCACTGCGACGGGAGGACACAGGAGTTCCGATTCTGGTTTCGGGCATTCGCCTGCCTTCAAGCGGGTTCGCCCGATTCCGAATCGAAAGCAACCTCCGGGAAGGCTCGTCTAGGCTCTTCCCGAAGGGAGATTATGTCCAACGACGGAGCTGCTTGCTTGTCGAGAGGAAGTCGGATCGTGTCACCTGGTGATACCGAGCGCGGTATTTAGCTTGGCTTCGGAATTCCCAGGTCGCAGCGCGCAAGTATTTGCACGCCACCGCACGACCGAGCGAGTTTTGACCTTTTTGTTGTGATCGTTTCGCGCCTCAATGCCTGCTTGATCTCCACAGAAGAGCAGGCATCGCCATGATGGATGAGACCAAACCGGCCAATGACAACCAGGGTGCTGGTATTGCCGACATTGCGGCACGCGACAAGGTAGACAAGGTTGTGTTGTCGATCGCCCGCCTCATCGGCCGCCAGATCGCGCGGGAGCATGTCGAGGCGCAGCAGGGAGCCAATGACAATCGGATGTCCCCCAGCCGAGCAGAAGCACCACGCGACGGGAGCGGGAGCGGTGCAGAGAACGAAGCAGGGTAGGGGACGAGGAGGGAGATCAGCCGATGGCCCGTGTAGCACTCTATGCGCGCTATTCTTCCGACAATCAGAGCGAAAGCTCGATTGACGACCAGTTCCGCCTTTGCCGACTGCAGGCGACGCGTGAGCAATGGGAGGTGGCCGGCACCTATCATGATGCCGCGATTTCCGGAGCGAGCACGATTCTGCGGCACGGCATCCAGCAACTCGTCCGCGAGGCCCAGCGCGGCCTATTCGAGGTGGTGCTGGCCGAAGCGCTCGACCGGATTTCCCGCGACCAGGCCGATGTCGCCAGCCTCTTCAAACACCTGCGCTTTGCCGGCGTAAGGATCGTCACTCTAGCGGAAGGCGAGATTTCCGAGCTTCATGTCGGCCTGAAGGGTACGATGAATGCGCTGTTCCTGAAGGACCTTGCCATGAAGACCCATCGCGGCCTGCGGGGCCGGGTGGAGAAGGGCAAGGCTGGTGGCGGGCTGTGCTACGGCTATCGCGTGTTGAAGAAGACGGATTCCGGCGGCGAGCCGATCCGCGGAGACCGCGAGATCGTGCCGGAGGAAGCGGAAGTCATCCGCCGCATCTTCCGCGAGTTTGCTTCCGGCAAGAGCCCAAGGGCCATCGCCGTCGATCTCAACAAGCATGGCATCCCCGGCCCGCTCGGCCGCGCCTGGGGCGACACCAGCATCCGCGGCCATGCCTGCCGAGGCACCGGCATCCTCAACAACGAGCTCTATACCGGCGTTCTGGTG
Organism: Mesorhizobium monacense; assembly: GCF_056781675.1. NCBI lineage: Bacteria > Pseudomonadati > Pseudomonadota > Alphaproteobacteria > Hyphomicrobiales > Phyllobacteriaceae > Mesorhizobium > Mesorhizobium monacense. Next base: position 1,025,554 of record NZ_CM165567.1, read on the forward strand.
TGGAATCGGCAGCGCTTCGTCAAGGACCCATCCACCGGCAAGCGCGTGTCGCGCCCGAACCCGCAGAGCGAATGGATCAGGGCGGAGGTGCCGCATCTGCGGACCGTTGACAACGAACTCTGGCAGGCGGCGAAGGCCCGCCAGCAGCAAATCGCCATGCTCTTCGAGACAACGACGACCGGGGTGCGGGAGGCGAGGGCGAAGCGGCTGCACGCCGCACGCCGGCCGATCTCGCTTCTTTCCGGCCTGCTTACATGCGGCTGCTGCGGCGGCAAATATGGTCTCATCCTGCGCGACCGCTTCGGGTGCCTCAACCATCACCGGCGCGGCACCTGTAACAACAACCGCACCATTGCTCGTCCCAGGATCGAGGAGCGGGTTCTTTCCGGTCTCAAGGACCGGCTGGTCTGCGCCGAGTCCGTCGCAGAGGCGGTACGTGCCTATGCGGAGGAGATGAACCGCCTCAACCGCGAGCGGCGGGCGCAGACAGAAGCGGACCGCGAGGCGCTGGACAGGATCGAGCGCGCCATTGCCGGCATCGTCGCGGCGATCGAGGACGGCATGTATCAGCCGGTGATGAAAGCGCGCATGGGGGAACTGGAGCGGCAAAAGGCAGAGATCGTCGGCCGGATGGCTGAGGCGCCGGCCGACATGCCGGATGTTCATACCAACATCGCCAACATCTACCGCGTCAGGGTTGTTGCCCTCGCTGAGGCGCTCAACGATACGGTCGGTGGCCGGGAAGCGGCCGAGGCGCTGCGCTCGCTTGTCGGGGAGGTGGTTCTTTCGCCCGGCAGTAAGCGGGGCGAGGTCATCGCCGAGCTACGCGGCGAACTGCTCGGCATCCTTGACTTTGCCAATCCTCAGCAAGATCACCGGGTCGGAGAAGTTATGACAAAGGTCGAAGCCGGTCCCCGCAACCAAATTTCGAAAACGGCCCGCCTTGTGCGGGCCGTTTTCGTTTGGGAACATGCAAGAGGGAAATTGCGGAACCCCAAGAGGGCAGCAGACAGTTCCCGTACGCATGCACACAGGAGCCGTCATGGACGCCAGACCCAATTCCCCTGAAGCCCGTGACATACGCTACCATCTGCATGGCTATACCAATGCCCGCAAGCATCAGGAATCGGGCCCGCTCGTTATCGAGAAGGGCGATGGCATCTATGTCGAGGACGCGGCCGGCAATCGCTACATCGAAGCGATGGCGGGCCTGTGGAGCGTAGCCGTCGGCTTTTCGGAAAAGCGGCTTGTCGACGCCGCCACGAGGCAGATGTCGAAGCTGCCCTATTATCACGACTTCGGTTCGAAATCGCATTCGCCGCTGATCGACCTGGCTGAAAAGCTGGTCCAGATGGCGCCGGTCCCGATGAGCAAGGCGTATTTCACCAATTCGGGCTCCGAGGCCAACGACACGGCCATGAAGATGGTCTGGTACCGGTCAAATGCGCTCGGCCAGCCGGGGAGAAAGAAGATCGTCAGCCGCAAACGCGGCTATCACGGCGTGACGATTGCCGCGGCAAGCCTGACCGGGCTGCCCAACAACCATCTGTCATTCGACCTGCCGATCGCCAACGTGCTCCACACATCGACGCCGCATTACTGGCGCGAAGCGGAACCGGGCGAAAGTGAAGAACAATTCTCGAGCCGTCTTGCCGAGGATCTCGAGACGCTGATCCTTGCGGAGGGACCGGAGACCATCGCCGCCTTTATCGGTGAGCCGATCATGGGCGCGGGCGGAGTCATTGTTCCGCCCGCAGGCTACTGGGCGAAGATCCAGGCGGTGCTGTCGAAATACGACATCCTGCTCGTCGCCGACGAGGTCATCTGCGGCTTTGGCCGGACAGGCGAGATGTTCGGCTCGCAAACCTTCGGCATCAAGCCCGACATCATGGTGCTGTCCAAGCAGATCTCTTCCTCCTACCTGCCAATCTCGGCCCTGCTCATCAATGAGAAGGTTTTTGAGCCGATTGCGGACGAGAGCGACCGCATCGGCACGTTTGGGCATGGCTTCACGGGCGGCGGCCATCCAGTCGCCGCGGCCGTGGCGCTGGAGAATCTCAAGCTGATCGAGGAGCGCGACCTTGTCGGCAATGCGCGTACGGTCGGTGCGCACATGCAGGCACGGTTGCGCAAGCTCGCTTCGCATCCGCTCGTCGGAGAGGTGCGCGGCGTCGGCCTGATCGCCGCCGTCGAACTGGTCGTCGACAAGGCCAGCAAGGCGCCGTGGGGCAAGCCCGGCGCGCTTGGCGGACTGGTCAACGGGTACCTGCAACAGAATGGCGTCATCTCGCGCAATATGGGCGATGCGATTGCCTTCTGCCCGCCGCTCATCATTACCGAGACCCAGGTCGATACGCTGATCGATGCTTTCGAACGGTCGCTCGCCGCCGCCCTGCCGCAAGTTCGGCCGCCGGGCTGAACAAGGTCTGTGATTGCCTCCGAGTTTGAAGTGCCCGATCGTGATCGAACAACTCGGCGGGACAGGAGAAGTCAAATCCTGTCGGTGTGGCGGAACTATGCGGGGCGTTGCGGGAAGATTTCTGATTTTGGCCCACGAAAAAGTCAATAAAATCAACGATGCTGTCACATCCTCCGGGCCCACCAGATTATTACATATCAACGGCTTACGCTTAATTCTTTGAGTTTGAACTGAGCGCTATCGGGTAGGCCTGCGACTTTTGGGTGAAATGGTTTTGGGCCCGTTCGTCAATTTTCTCCGTCTCGTTGATGTACCCGTCACACGTAGCTCAACACCGCCGGTCCCGAAAGACCCTGCAACGATGCGTGCGGTAATCGGCGGCACCGACGTGCAATTGGGCCGGTTCGGATTTCGGCCGCAGGCTTAAGTGCTCGAAGGCGCTCGCCATTTTCTGCCGATTGGACAGCCGATCGCTAGTGTCACCGGCGCTGGGGGCGCAGAACCCGATCCTGATTTCCCGTGATCGAACTCTCTTGCTAGTTGGGTGGAGGGCGTGTGATCAAGTTTCGCGCGCCACGACTCGGAATTCTTCGCCCTCTAAATCGGTGGGCTCTGTTAGGCGCCCATCCACGATTTTCCATGATGGCGTGATTCCCTTGATCTAAATACCTAGCGTCAGCGTGCAACTGTTGTTCAGGAGCGCCAAATCTCGCACGCCAAGGCCGGCGATACTATTCGCGTTCGCACGCCCTCGACCTCCGCGGCGTCTATGCCGCAGCGATCACGCGTGTTGGCGGTGCGCGGCGCGCTTGACGCCGAACTCATTGTCCAACCATGCGTTCGGCCGCGGCGATCGAATCCGCAACGTCCATTGATCCGTAATCCAGCATGCGGCCAGCGCCTGGCCGATCCTGTCGTTGCTGATGTCGGCGACCTGACTCAGACAATCGAGCAGGCCAAGTGCGTGCAAAACAGCGCATGCTGCAAAGTCTATTTCGCAGCAGATGTTATCCTCACCATGCGAGTTCGAGGCCGCGTCCACACCCTGGTTTGTTTGAGGGGCAGACATGATCCGGATGATATCGACCGGGAGGAGGGAATCGGCGGACGAGGCGCCGGCTCAATACCGTGGCCCCGCGACCATCCGGGCAATCCGCGTCATGTCGGCGCTCATTTCGCGGTCGTCGTCGAGCGGGCTGACGAGCGCGCGCACGGCGGCATAGGTGCGTTGCGGCCCTTCGCCCATACTGTCGACAACGCCGCGCAGTTCCACCCCGGTCGCGGCAAAGATCAGTTCCATCGCAACCAGGTAGCGCATGCGCACGATGATCTCGGCCGTCTTTGCCACCACCCGCGGCGCCATCGACGACTGATCCTCGATGCCGTCCGAAACGGCAAGCGGGCTGAGCGACATCGGATTGGCCAGATGCCGGATCTCGGCCTCCAGGCCGGCAAGCGGTTTCTGCAATTCGGCATAACCCTGGCGGCTGCCGCCCCTGGCCGACAGGAAGCGCGGCAGTTCCGCCACCGTCGGCGACATCAGCTTCATGCAGCGGTTGGCGGTGCCCACCGCACAATGCGCGAGGGCCTGCCCGAGCTGTTCCCAGGTCAGCGTCAACGCCGTAAGGTCGAAATTGCCGTTCGAGATGACCCGTTCGGCAGCAGGCAGGATCACCGGGTTGTCGCCTGAATGGGTCAGCTCGATCTCGGTCGCCAGCCTTGCCTGTTCCAACACGTAGAGCAGGCCGCCCCACACCTGGGGCACGCAGCGATAGCTGAGCGGGTCCTGGATGCGCCGCGCCGCATTCTCCTGCCACAGCCCGCTTCCCTCGAGCTCCGCCCGCAGGCGCGCGCCGATCTCGCGCTGGCCGAACGCCGGTCGCGCCGACAGCGCGTCCTCGTCGATTGCGGTCAGCGACGAACGGAAGGCCTCGTAGTTGAGCGCCACCGCGGCCATCGACCAGTCGATGAGATGCGCGACGTCCTCGAGGTAGAGGCAGGCCGTTCCGGTCGAAAGGCTGTTGGCGACAATGATGGCGTGGCCGTCCTTCTCGCGCAGGTCGAGCGGCGCGAGCCCGGCAAGCGCGAGCCCCTCGGCAGACGGCATGACCTTGCCCTGGAACTCCACCTCGCCATCGCCGCGCAGCGCCCTCGCCATATGGCCGAGAGGCGCGAGGTCCGCCGCCCCGATCGATCCCCAGGCGGGGATGACCGGGTGGACGCCGGCGTTCAGCGCCGCCACCAGGCCCATGACCACACGCTCGGAGGCGCCGGTGCCGCCCGCGGCCATGCCCGAGATGCGCGCTACCATCATTGCCCGCACGGCATCGGTCGCCAGCGCCGGTCCGATGCCCATGCTGTGGCTGAGCGGCACGCTATGCTGGAAGGCGATCAGATCGGCCTGCGCCAGCGGCGTGTCGACACAAGCGCCGAGGCCGGTGGTGACGCCGTATATCGGCTTGCCGAGTTGCGCGAGACGCTCGATGACGGCACGGCTCGCGCGGATGCGGCGCATCGCCTCCTCGCCCAGAATGAGGCGAGCATTTCGACGTGCGATCTCGGCGACATCGGCCGCGCCGAGCGGCTTGGCGTCGAGGAGTATCATTCTGAGCGTCATGTCCTGCATGTATCCTATGAATCGATGTCCCGAAACGGGAGCTTGTCGCCAAGTGGCTCGGGCCGGACCGCCTGCGGTAGGCCACGCCGCTTCTGATGGCCTCTCCCACTGGACTGCGAGCCATCAGGCTTCTCCGCTCAATTCGTTCGCTGTGGACACAGCGGCGCGGTCCAGCTCTATCAGGGTCTGGAACAGCACTGCGGCTCCGGTGGCGATGTCGGCACTGTCCGTCCATTCGTCGGGGCAGTGGCTGCGCCCGCCCTTGCAGGGCACAAAGATCATCGCGGCGGGCGCTATCTTGCTGATCCATGCGGTATCGTGGCCAGCGCCCGAGACCATCCGGCGCGAGGGGGCACGCAGATGGCGCGCGGCGGCTTCCAGACGGTCGCACAGATCGGTTGCGCATGGGCAGGACGGGTTGTCGGAAATGATCCGCATCGGCGCTTCGATGGCTCGATTGCGCTCGGTAAGCCAGTCGAGGAAGCCCGTCATGGCGGCTCGTTGCGAGGCGCGTGCGTCGATAAGCATCTCGACCGCGCCGGGCACGACATTGGCCGCGCCGGGCGAGATCGTGAATTCGCCGACCGTTGCCGTGAAATGACCCGGCCCGTCGGCGGCACGGCGCAGGGCTTCGGCGCGGATATCGAGCACGAGTTGGGCCGCTTTCACCAGCGCGTCGTCGCGGGCGTTCATCGGGGTGGTGCCGGCATGGTCGGCGCGGCCGGGAATGTCGACGGCGACGCGGGTTATCCCCGCGATCGCAGTAACGATGCCGATTGTCTCGCCTTCGCTCTCCAGCACCGGCCCCTGCTCGATGTGAAGTTCGAGGCTGGCCAGGATGTCGGCGCGTGCGCGGAGGTCGTCGGGACGGCCGCCCACCTCCGCTATCGCCTCGCGCAGGCTGCGCCCGTCGTGTTGCCGCGTCAGCCATTCCGCCGGGATCTGTCCCGTCATCGCTCTGCTGCCGACACAGGACACACCGAACACCGAAACTTCCTCGGCAAGGAAATCGACGATCTCCAGGTCATGATCCAGTTCGATTCCTGCGTCGGAAAGGGCGCGGGCGACCTCAAGACCAGCGACCACGCCCGCCACGCCGTCGAACCGTCCCCCGTCGGGCACGGTGTCGGAATGCGAGCCGATGATCAGCGTTCCCGTTCCGGGTCGCCTGCCGGCGCGGTGTCCGATCAGATTGCCGCCCACGTCGATGGAGGGTACGAGGCCGGCCTCGCGCATGCGGCGTTCGAGCCAGGCGCGGCCCTCAAGGAAAAGCGGGGAGAAGGCGCGACGGGTCCAGGGGCGTCCGGGTTGCTTTATTTTGGCCATGGCGACCAAGTCGGCCTCGATCCGTGCGGCGTCGACCGGCAGGTTTCCCTTGCTCATTCATTCGTCTCCGGCCGAGGGCTTGAGACGAGGGGCCGGGTGGCGTCGATGCTGGACGGTGGTGTGACGAACCGACCGCGCCCCGGTTCCGCCACGACCCTGGTGCCGTCCCACACCATCTCGCCCCGGTTCCAAACACCCGAAACGCGCAAGGGCAACATTATGCCGTCATAGGGCGACCAGCCCGAAACGCTATTGCCCGAGGCTGCCGTGTCGATCATGCGAGGCTCGGGCGTCAGTACCACTATGTCCGCGTCGCGGCCGACACTCAGCGCGCCCTTGACATGATCGATGCGGAAATGGCGCGCCGGGTTCTGTGCCATCAGGCGCGCCGCCCAGGTGAGGGGAACACCGCGTTCCAGCGCGCCCTTCACGAAGAGCGGGAGCATCACCTCCAGCCCCGGCAGGCCCGAGGCGTTCGAGAGCATGTCCGAGTTCGTCTTGCGTTCGAGAGACCAGCTGACATGGTCGGTCGAGACCAGCGTGACGTTGCCCTTGACGATCTGATGCCACAGACCCTCGACCGCGGCACGCGGGCGGACCGGCGGGTTGCACTTCGAACGGCCGCCGAGCCGCCTGGCATCGGTCTCCTCGTCGAGGACGAGGTAGTGGATGCAGCATTCGGCGGTCGCGGCATGGCCTTGTGCCCTATAGCCTGCGGCGATCTCGTAACCGCGTGGCAGCGAGCAGTGCACCACATGCGCCGGGCAGCCGGTGTAGGCGCCGATCTCATAGATCTCGTGCATCGCGAGAAGCTCGGTCAGAGGTGGGCGCGACATGCCATGCGCGCGGTAGTCGGTGATGCCCGATGCCTTCACCGCCACCATGGCCTCGCGCACATATTCGTCGTTCTCGTTGTGAACGCCGGCGGCGAGGCCGGTCTTGGCCACCTCGGCGAAGCATTCCGCCATCAGGGCCGGGGGGATGCGCGGGAACCGCTCGGGATCGGTGCCGAAGGTGGAGAACTTGAAACCCGCGACCCCCGCTCTTGCCTGCTCAGCGATCCGGCTCGCGCCCTCCGCGGGCCGGATCGTGCCGTAGAGCGCAAAGTCGACCCGCGCCTGCTGCAGGGCATGGCCGGCCTTCTGCCTCACCGCCTCGGCCGAGCAGACGAGATTGCCTTCGTCATAGGGCATGTCGACAATGGTGGTCACGCCGCCCGCCGCGGCGGCCTTGGTAGACCAGACGAAATCCTCGGTGCCCTTCTGGCTGAGCGAATGGACCTGCGCGTCGATCGCGCCAGGCATGATCAGCGCCTCGCCGAGATCATGGCTCTCGCGAGCCGCGGGCGCGGTGCCCTGACCGATATGTCCGACCTTGCCGCCCTGGACGCAGACATGGCCTCGCGCGACGACGCGGTCGGGCAGCACCACGGTTCCTTTCAGGACCAGATCGAAATCGGACATTGTCGGTCCTGCCTTGCCTGCGCCGGCCGGCGCGCCCCGGGAACATGATAGGGTGCTGTATAGGGCGCGATGCAAGAAAGGGGCATATCCCATTTCCCGGACAAGGGATGAGGGTATGCGATCATGCGGCGGGTTTTGCGGACGGCGGGCGATCCTTCGGGATGGCGCTGTTCATGCCTCGGGGGCCTGCTGCCTTCCGCCGGCATGGGAGACTCGATGATCTTCTTGCCCTGATGCCCGGAACAATCGTGCGGTTGCAGGCGCTGGCGCATCCGGGACAACCGCCGAATCGGGACGAGACACGGCTTCTCGACCACATCCGCCGCCACTTCGGGGACGCCGGCTCGCCTATGTCGGCCGGCTGAGCGGTCCTGCCGCAGTAGCCGCCGTGCCCCGGCAGGCCTCACCGCGTCCTTCAGCTGTCGAGAAGTCCGCCTTCCATCAGGATGCGCCGGGCCGCGACCGCGGCGTCACCGTTGCCGCCGCTGTTCCAGGCCAGGCAAAGCGGGATTCCGACCTGTCCGGGCAGCGGCAGCGCGCGGGTCTCGTTCTCGATGCCGCGCAGCGCCCACCGCGGCAGCAAAGTGATGTAACCGTGTTCGATGACGAGATTGGCGATGACCGGGATGGAATCGACCTCCATATAGGAGATCCGCGCACGTTCCTCGCGCGTCATGATTTCCTCGATCAGGGTCATGAACTTCTGCCGCAGGCCGCTCTTAAGGCTCGGAACAGCAAGGGGTGCACTGAGGAGGAGATTTCGCAGGTCCCCCTTGCATGCTTCGATGAGGGCTTCCCGTCCGACCAGCGCCAGGCTCGATCGCGACACGATGCAGTGGTCGACCCCTGGCGGAACATCCGCGGTATCGAGGAGCACGAGGTCGTACTGGCGGTTGCGCAGCCCGGAGAGAAGCTCCTCGGCATTGCTACTGGAGATGAAGAGCGGGCTTCGCGGCAGGCGCGTATGCCAGCGTGCCGCGAGCAGCGCCAGTATCTTGGCGATATGGCTTTCGTGCCCGAGCGGGGCGACCGATCCGAGTCGGGTGGTCATGCTGACGCTGCGGAAACGTTCATTTGCACTGTCGAAGAGGCGCGACCAGATGGCTTCGATATCTTGAGCCAGGGCGACGACACGTCTGCCGGCTTCCGTCGGCACCGTTCCGGCCGCCGTCCTGCGCAGCAACTCCATCCCGAGTTCGTTTTCGAGGACCCTGATCTGGCGGGTGAGTTGGGGCTGTCCGATGCCGATCTTCAGCGCTGCGCTGCGGATGGAGCCGGTGCGCACCACCACCAGAAAGCGGAACAGCGAGAGTAGCGAGACCGAGGAGCGGGCGGCGACCCGTTCGGCGCCTGACACCCCGATCTGCCCTTTACCCAACGAGACCAACTCCAGGACCAGATCGGCGGCACGCTGGAGTTCGGGGCTCAGCCTTCGTCCTTCGAACGTTGGCATGATGCGATTGCCGACGGTCTTCGTGAGCGGTTTTGCGATATGCGACTGAAGGCGCGCAAACGCGGCGGACACGCTGGACACCGGGCGGTCGAGCGTCCGCGACGTTTCCCGCACGCAACCGAGCGACAGGACATAGTGGCTGATGACAAGTGTCGCGACGTCCATAAAATTTCCCTCGGCGCGCGATGAATGGGCAGGCAGAGCTGCATTGTATGTTCAGGATATGGGATATCCATATCTTCCTCAAATTCTCCTATCGTCTTAGGGTGGTTGGGGTGGGCCGACCCGCTCCTCTTGCTCTCTCGGCCGGCGCTCGTCGATCCGCCCGCAGCGTCGACAGGTTCATTTCCAAGTGAGGTCATCCATGTCCGACACCAGTTTCGCCCAGAGCTTCCGAAGCGTCCTGCAGCGGCTCGAGACGCTGGGCGGCTTGCACCGCATCGAGCGCTCGGTGGATCCTGACTTCGAGGTCAGCTCCGTCCTGTCGCTGCGTGACCTCGGGCCGGCGCAGCTCTTTACCAAGGTTGCCGGGCATGACATGCCGATCATCGGCAATGTCATGAACAGCCGGGCGCGCGTTGCCGGGCTTCTGGGCATTGCTCCGGAGGCGCTGCATACCGCCATCCTCGGCGCGCTTGCCCACCCCATCCCTCCGCGCCTGGTCGGGGCCTCGCCGGTGCAGGAGGTCGTGCATCGCGAGGCGATCGAACTTGCCCGCCTGCTGCCGGTTCCAAAGTGGTTTGAGCACGAGACCGGCGCCTAATCACGGCCGGGGTGATCATCGCCCGCGATCCCGAAACCGGACGCCGGAACGTTTCGATCGCCCGGCTCCGCCTCGACGGCGGTGGCCGCGTGATGGTTGGCATCGCCAAGAACCACCACCTCAATCTTCTGGCGGAGAAAGCCCGCGCGCGCGGGGAAAAGCTGCCCATCGCGGTGGCGATAGGCAACCACCCGGCGGTGCTTCTCGGCTCGCAGATGTATCTGGGGCTGGGGGACGATGAATACGATATCGTCGGCGGGCTGCTTGGCGAGCCGCTTGACCTCGTACCCGGTCTCACTGTGCCACTGGAGGTTCCGGCTGGGGCTGAGATCGTCCTGGAAGGCGAGATCGATGCGGGCAATCCCGTCGAGGAAGGGTCGGTTTCGGAGTTCCACGGTTTCTACGTCAACTACGGCCCGGGCATCGGCGGTACCATCCGCTGCGTCACCCATCGGCGCGACGCGGTGTTCCAGGCGATCATGCCGGGGCCAGGGTCCGAGCACTGGCTCCTCGGGGCGCTCGCCATCGAGGCGACCTGCTGCCAGGCCTTGCAGCGCATGATCCCTGCCGTGCGACGCGTGGTCGTCACGCAGGGCGGCATGGGGCGGCTGCATGCGATCATCGTCATGCATCGGCCGCGCCTGGGCGAGGGCAAGCGCGCGGTCATCATGGCCATTGGCCAGGTGAACCTGCTCAAGCATGTGATCGTGGTCGAGGACGATATCGATCCCGAGGATCCGCTGCAGGTCGAATGGTCGCTTGCCGCGCGATTCCGCGGCGACGAGGATCTGATCGTGCTGCCCGGAATGAGGGCCGACCGTGCCGAGCCGGTGCATCGCAATCTGACCGTCACCAAGCTGGGCATGGTGGCCTGTACCCGCCCCGGCGACGGCGAGCGCGGCAGCCTCTCGGAACTCACCTGCCCGCCCGCGGACGTGCTGGCGCGGGTGCGCGCCGATCTTGACGCGTATTGACGGTGCCCGGGATGGCTGTTTCCAGGCGTATCATTGTCGCGATGACCGGGGCGTCCGGCTTCGACTACGGCGTGGCGATCTTGAAGATGCTCGCTGACGAGGGGATCGAGACCCATCTCGTCGTGTCCCGGGCGGCCGTCACGGCGATGGCTCACGAGACCGAGTGGACCCTGGGTCGTATCAAGGACCTTGCCACTTATTGCCATGACAGCCGCGACATTGCCGCGCCGATCGCCAGCGGCTCCTTCCGCACGGCGGGGATGATCGTTGCCCCCTGTTCGGCCAAGAGCCTCGCCGAGATCGCCATGGGGACGGGAGGCACGCTCATCCCGCGTGCGGCGGACGTCGTGCTCAAGGAGCGGCGCAGACTCGTCGTCCTGTTCCGCGAGACGCCGCTTCATCTCGGCCACTGTCACAACATGCTGCGTCTGACGGAGATGGGCGGCATCGTCATGCCTCCAGTTCCGGCCTTCTACCCGCGTCCTCAGACGGTGGAGGACATCGTGACCTACACCGCGGCAAGGGTGCTCGACCTCTTCGACATCGAGATTCCAGTCGCCGGACGCTGGAAGGAAGGGTGACCCCGTAATCGTCTTCCGCCCTGCACATTGGCGGTAGTGCAGCGCGTCGCAAGTAAATTGCGCTTTTAAATCAATCTGTTACCGTGTCCTGAAACAGTCCAGTTGGGCATCATGTCCGCGAACATTGAGCACGCCGCAAGAACAGCATGTACGTTGTGATCGAGAAGCTGGATAGACGGATTCATTCCTCCTTAGTTCTCGGTTCGCCAGGCCATTTGAGAACATACGAAGGATATGGCTTGGCGAACCACCCGCTAACACATTGATTTTGTGTAGAAAACGGTGACCATCCGGGCCCACCAACAATTTAACTTATTGATTTTGTTATATTTTATGACCATATTCACCTCGGCGTTTTGGACTCGAACCCCTTGAGCCTTCGGTATCTTGCAAGCAGGTGAAGAGCTTCGTGATTCCCGTTGCAATGAAGCGGTCATCAGCGCCTAGTTGGGTGGGGTTGCTGCCTAGCTGATAGGCCGGCAAGACCCAAACTCGTACAACTGGTGCCACCGGATCGCCTATTTTGTCAGTCGCGGAACCGGCAACGCGGTTGCCTATTCGTAGACGAGGCCTTTGCGCTGCAGGCGCTCGCGCATCTCGCTGACATCGAGGCTTAGCTTACCGGCTGCGTAAAGGCTTCGCTTTTCTTCTTCCATCGCCTCGCGCTTGCGGGCGGCTTCAAGAACCCTTCCCGCGGTTTCACGCGGCACGACACACACGCCGTCGTCATCGGCCACGATTACGTCGCCCGGCCGGATGTAGGCATCGGCGCAGACGATCGGCACCTGGACGTTGCCGAGCGTTTCCTTGACCGTCCCTTGTGCGCTGATTGCCTTCGACCAGACCGGGAAGGCCATGGAGCGCAGGGTCGAGACATCGCGCACGCCAGCATCGATGATCAGGCCCTTGATGCCTTGCGCCTTGGCCAATTCGGCCAGCAGGTCGCCGAAATAGCCGTCCTCGCAGGGCGAGGTCGGGGTCACGACCAGGATATCGCCCGGCCGCGCCTGTTCCAGCGCGACGTGGATCATCCAGTTGTCGCCCGGCGCGACTTCGCACGTCAGCGCGTTGCCGCCGATCCTGGCGCCATCGTAGATCGGTCGCAGCCGAGTGGCGAGCAGGCCTGTCCGGCGCTGCGCCTCGTGGACCGTGGCCACGCCGAGCTGGCCAAGAGCCTCGCAGATCTCGATCGGCGTGCGCTCTGTTTTCGTGACGACTCTGGCCATGGGTGTTCTCCTGGAGAGATGAGTAAAGCGTCTGACGCCGCGGCCGAACGGTGATCGTTGGGCGCGCTAGCGCCCTTGCGCCTTCAGCCGCGCATCAAGCCTCGGATAGACCTTTCGGACATTGCCTTCGAACACGGCTTGCCGCTCGGCATCGCCAAGTGAAAGCTTGTCGATGTAGCGCCGCGTATCGTCGAAGTCGAAGCCGGTTTCCGGGTCGATGGCCTTGACCGCTCCGAGCAACTCGGAGCCGAACAGGATGTTGGCCGGGCCGACGACGCGGAACAGCGTGTCGATGCCCGCCTGATGATAGACGCAGCTGTCGAAGAAGACGTTGCGCATCAGGTGCTCGCCCAGTCCGGGCCTGTCCAACATCATCGCCAGGCCGCGATAGCGGCCCCAATGGTAGGGCGCTGCGCCGCCGCCGTGCGGGATGATCAGCCTGAGATCGGGAAACGCGCTGAACAGGTCGCCCTGGATCAGCTGCATAAACACCACGGTGTCGGCGTTGATGTAGTGCGCGCCGGTCGTATGCAGGCAGGAGCTGCAGGAGCCGGAGACATGGATCATGGCCGGCACCTGCAGCTCGACCATTTTTTCGAAGAGCGGATACCAGTAGCTATCGTGGATCGGCGGCGCCGACCAGAAACCGCCGGACGGATCGGGGTTGAGGTTGCAGCCGACGAAGCCTAGCTCGACGACGCAGCGCTCGAGCTCGGCAAGGACCGGCTTCAGGTCGCCGCTCATCGATTGCGGCAGTTGGCATACGCCCGCGAAGTTGGCCGGGAACATGTCGACGATGCGGGCGATCAAGTCGTTGGAGATGCGCGACCATTCGGCATTGTTCTCGGCGCTGCCGATATGATGGCCCATGCCTGAAGCGCGGGGCGACAGGATGGTCAGGTCCGAGCCTCGCTCGCGCTGCTGGCGCAACTGGTTCTGCTCGATCGTCGCCCTGAGCACATCGTCGGCGATGCCGGGATAGGCGGGCATGGCGTCGCGCCTGCCTTCGACGAACTCGAGCTGCGTCTTGCGAAAGGCATGATGCTCCGGCGGTTCGCTGGTGTAGTGGCCGTGGCAATCGATGATCATTTCGTTCTCTTCACGCACAAGCTGGCGCATTGTCGATCCGCTGCGCCGTTCCGCGGTTGCCGGCAAGCGGCGGACGGTGAAGCCCGCCGATGCCGATGGTCCCGCCTACGGTTCGAGCACGTAGTTGGTGAAGCCGCCGTCACCGGAGGCGACGCCATTGATGGCCTCGTTGATCCGCTCTAGCGGATACGTCCGCGCCTCCAGCACCGAAAGATCGATCGCGCCGGAGCCCACCATTTCGGCGACCTCCATGCCCTCGGCCGTGGTCAGCCAGGCCGAGCCGAGAAGCTGCATCGAATTGTCCATCCACCATTTGGTGTTGAACAGCATGTCGCTGCCGGTACCGCCGATGTTGACGATGCGGCCGCCGCGTTTGACGCCCATCATGGCGTCCTTCATGGCATTGACGTCGGCGACCGCGCCGAGGCAGTCGAGCATGAAGTCGGCGCCGAGACCGCCGGTCTGCGAGCGGACCCAGTCGGCGACCTTGCCGTCCTGGTTGGAGAAAGTCTGGATCCGGTTCGGGGCAAGCTGCTTCAGCCGCTCGAGCAGGGGCTTGCCGCGTGCTACCGCGTAGACCGTCGAAACGCCCATGGCGAGCGCGAAGAGTGTCGCGCCGACGCCCAGCGTGCCGGTCGCGCCATTGATGATCAGCGACTTGCCGGCCGGTATGCCGAACTTCTTGAGCGCGGAATACGCCGTGCCGAGGTAACCCATGCGGGCCGCCTGCGGAAAGGTCATGTTGTCGGGGATCTTGACGATCGCATTCTGGGGCGCGCGCATGAACTGGGCGAAGCCGCCTTCCGGATAGCGCTTGTAGATCTCGAGGCTGTTCCTGTTGAAGCCGAAATAGCCGTTGAAGGTGAAGTATTCGCACTTCGCCTGATGGCCGCTGACGCAGGCATGACATGCGCCGCAGGAGCGCAGCGGATTCACATACACGCGGTCGCCGGGCTTGATCGCCACGACCTGCTCACCGACCTGATGCACGATGCCCGCGGGGTCGAGGCCGAAGATCGCGGGCTTCATCGGCAGCGGCTGATGCGGGTACCAGGTCTCCCAGTTGTTGAGCACGTTCGCGAGGTTGGGCACCATCCCGCACGCCTTGACCTCGACGACCACATCCGTGCCGGATGCCATCGGCTTCGCCACGTCCTCAACACGCATCGGCTCGTTCACGGCATGAAGCCGTGCCGCCCGCATCATTATCGTCATCGTCTGTTCCTCCCAATATGCCAGTTCGCGGAGATGTCTCGTTGACATTCCTTGTAGACTGTGGATACCGTATAGTATCTGGATTGGGTGACGCAAGAGCCGATTTCCACCGACGATAGCATTTGCGGGAAATGTCGGCGAACGCCGCATCGGTTGCGGCCTGGCGACAAACGCTTCGGCTCCGCTGGATGAGAGAACGTCGCCCGATATGGCAAACAAGGACGGGAGGAAGGGCCGGGCGGTTCCTTCGACGTTCTACACGGAGGAATCAGTGCCGGAGTTCATGCTAACGCCAATCGATCTCCTGCGCATTCTGTGCGGGGTCTGGTTCGTTCCGCATCTCGTCGGAAAGATCAGGAATTTCGAAAAGGCGACGAAGACGTTCGAAGCCGCCGGGCTGAAGCCCGGGAAGCCTTTCATCGTGCTGACGATAGCGCTGGAGGTTCTTGCTTCCGTTGGAATGGTGTTCAACATTTATCCGCGGTGGGGCGCCGCCTGCGCCGTGGCTGTCTTGCTGGGCGCAGCCTATGCGGTGGTGCGCATCAATGGACCGCGCTGGCGCTGGCAGCTGATGGGCCCCGAATACCCGATCTTCTGGGCGCTTGCCTGTATTGTTTCGGCCTTCTAACCTTCGGCCAATTCGGATACCAAAGGTATCCCGATGGATAGCTTGGAAGGATAGAGGATGGCGCGACTGACGCGCGAACAGAGCCAGGCTCTGACCCGTGAGAAGCTTTTGCTGTCGGCGAGCGAAGTCGTGGCTCGCGACGGCTATTCCGGCGCGACCATTGAACGTATCGCGGAAGAAGCCGGCTACTCGAAGGGCGCCTTCTATTCGAACTTCGAGAACAAGGAAGACATCTTCCTTCAACTGCTCGAGCGCCATGCCGGTGGCGACGTGGTCGAGCTCACCGGTCTGCTCGACGGCTATGATGACCCGAAAGAGATCATCGATACGATGTGCGATTGGGCCAACCAGCGGGCGAAGGACAAGCGGTGGGGAACGCTTGCCATCGACCTGTTGCGGATCGCCCGCCGCGACAACACACTGGAAGAGCGGCATCTGCGCCTGTTCAAGGACCAGTGGGAAGGTCTGGGCAAGTTGCTGTCCGGAAAGCTTTTTCCCCATGGCGGTTCCGATATCGAACCACTTTATGTGGGCGGCGTCGTTCTGGAACTCATCTATGGCGGTCTCTCCAGCTTCATGAAGGACGATTCGCCAGGCGAGATGGTGAGGGCTACGCTCACCTCAATGCATCTGGCCCACCTCTACCGCCACATGAAGCAGCCAGCCGCACACGGATAGGCGCTTCCGACGCGTTCCGGCCAGTCTCGCACCACCGATGCATCGTCATTTGCCGGATGTCGCCAGCATCGTCCGCAGCTGACACACGAGCTGCTCGGCCTCGCTTGCGTCAGCTGCCGTACCGAAAACCACATGGTCGGGCCGCACCAGGGCGGCGCGCGCGCCCTTCGAGGTCAGCCAGTCGACGAGGACGCGGTCCTCTTCCACCAGCAGCGAAGGGTAGGATTTCTCCTGCGCGACGCGATGCACGGCAATGCCCACCTCCCGCACCTTTTCCAACAGGCTGGGCGAGGGGTCCATGTCGCCGGCGATGAGAAGCTGGAATCCTGGCGGCAACGCATCGTCGAGCCGCATCCGGCCGAAAGGCCCGATAATCCAGGGTTGAGGACATGGCTCGCCGGCGCCAGGGCTCGGCGAGCCATCGATGTTGCTGGCGACAAGCCCATGGCTGATGGGCGGGAAGAGGTTCTGCCGGACCTGGACACCTTGGCCCGCTTGCATGGCCGCAGCCATCTCGGCATCGCGCGCCTGCGCCTTGTCCGGATCCAGCTCGCAGATGAACTGTCCCAGCCGCTTGGTGACGTCGATGACCTCGCGCATGAACGGCCTGCGCTCGGTCTGGTAGGTATCGAGGAGGTGCTCCGATCCGCCGCCGATCACATAGGCCAGCTTCCATGCAAGATTGGCAGCATCCTTGATGCCTTGCACCATTCCTTGCGCGAGAAACGGCGGGGTCATGTGGCAGGCATCGCCGGCAAGAAAGACGCAGCCCACCCGCCACTGCTCCGCAACAAGAGCGTGGAAGTTGTAGGTCGCCGAGCGCCATAGCCTGGCTTGATTCGGCCGGAGCCAGGGCGAAAGCAATTGCCAGATCCGCTCGGGGTGATTGATCTCGGCCGGACTTTCACCCGGCAGGATCATGAACTCCCAGCGTCGTAGCCGATCAGGCCCGCACACAAATGTGTGTGGTCGCGCGGGATCGCAGAACTGGACGTTGGTCTCCGGTAACGGCGCGCGCCGGTCCTCCAGTATCATGTCCACGACGAGCCACGGCTCGTCGAAGTCGAGGTCCTCCAGCGCGACGCCGAGGCTGCGCCGGATAAAGCTGTTCGCGCCGTCGCAACCGACGACATAGCGCGGGGTGCGCCTTGTGTGCCTGCCGCTCGCCTTGTCGCGCAGCGTCAGGACCGGTCTTTCGGGATTCTCAAGGCTGACGACCTCCATTCCTGTGCGCAACGCCAGGTTGGGGAACCTCTTGCCGTTGGCACGCAGAGCCCGTTCAAGCTCCGGCTGCAGGAAGGTCTGGTAGGGCGGCCAGGCAAGCGGGTAGGGCTCGGAAGGGGACTCGAACCGGCGCAACAAGGTCCCGTCGGCGGACCTGTATTCCGACGGGCGATATTGCCCCGTGGCCGCGGCCACGGCGTCGGCCGCGCCGATGTTCTGGAAGATCCGCATCACCTCGTGGTCCATGCCGATCGCGCGAGGCAGTGCATAGACGTCGTCAGCGGCGTCAACGCCTCCTACCCTGACGCCTGCTGCCGCAAGAAGATTGCACAAGGTGATGCCGACCGGGCCGAGCCCGACCACTACGACGTCCACCTCATCTTGCGTCATCGGTGAGACCCCCGTTGGTTTCGGTCCTCTGTTGACCGGCTTGGTGCGAGCTGCCGCGCGGCCATCACTGCAGGAAAGTCGGCACCGTGAGCCCCAGCCGAACGGCTGCATCGGCGAGATTCCTGGCCGTGCCCTTCGCCAGCGGGATGCCGTTGGCGGTGCGCTCCCGCCCGGTCTGGAAGCCGCGTTCGCCGGGTAGTTTCACGCCATCGGAGCCGGCTGCCGGATCGAGCGCATGGATCGCGCCGGCGAGGCTTTCCACCGAGGCGAGAAAGGACGACGGGTCGCCGAAGGCCGCGGGATCGATGGCAAGCATGAGGCCATTGAAGCCGCCTTTCTGCTCGCCGCGCAGGAACGGCGCGATGACGGCGTTGCCCACCAGCACGCTCGACAGGATTTCGATCATCAGCGACAGTCCGGATCCCTTCGGCCCGGCCATCGGCAGGATAGCTGCCACCTTATGCGGGTCCTGCGTTTCAACGCCGTTGGTGTCGATGGCCCAGCCTTTGGGGATCGGGTTGCCCGAATCCTTCGCCGCCATGATCTTGCCAAGCGCCACGGCGGCAGTAGACATGTCGAGCACGACCGGATCGGCGCCACCAGACCGCGGAACGGCGATCGACAGCGGATTGGTCGACAGGGCCTCGCCCTTCGCGCCAAAATAGCTCATGAGCGGTCTCGACGCGGTCATGGCAATGCCGATGAGCCCGCGTTCGGCCAGTTGGGTGGTGAAATAGCCGATCGCGCCGGCATGGGATATATCGCGGGCGCCGCACCAGCCGATGCCGAACGCTTCCGCCAGATCGCCGGCTTTGCCGGCCGCATGCATCATGGCGACGGCGCCCGGCGCCTTTCCGTAATCGAAGACGCAGGTCGCCCCGAACTCCCGGATCAGCTTCGGCTGTTGACCGGCGCGCACGACAGCGGTCTCGATCATCTCGATGTAGCGCGGGATCCTGAGGACACCGTGCGAATCCGCGCCGCGCAGATTTGCCCATACCAGCAGCCGCGCGCTCTGTGCCGCCTCGTCCGGCGTATAGCCGGCAGCATTGAGCAGCGCGGTCGCAAACTCGGTCAGTTCGCTTTCCTGGGCGACGGGCATGCCGAATGTCTCCTGGTCTGGCCGCATCAAGCTGTCGGCGTTGCCGGGAAGAATTTGTCGAGCCAGCCCTTGAGCATCATCTTGGTGCGTGGCGCGTCCTCCGGTGCGAGCGGGAAATGGGCCGTGCCTGTGATCAGCATCAGTTCCGCCGGCTGCCCGGCCTTCTCGAACAGGCGGATGGACTGCTCGGTCGGCGTGATGATATCGTCGGCGGTGTGGAAGAACAAAGCGGGCCGGGGCGCGATGTTGGCAACCACATCCTCCGCCCTGAAGTTCATCATGCTCCATGCCGTCTCGGTCGGGATTTCCATGATCGCCTTGGGCGACAGGTTCTTGCGCAATTTTTCCGGGATCGGCACAGCGTCGAACCGCGAGATCCACATGCTTTCGCCCGTCGCGCGCTTGTGCTCGCGCCCCTTCTCGAGCAGGCCCATGAAACGCTCCCAGGCTTCGGGGGTCGGGTGCTGGCCACGGAATTTCCGCTCGCCGTGACCCCAGCCACATGAGGAGATGACGCAGGCGAACCGCTCGTCGACGCCTGCCGTATAGACCGAAACCGCGGCGCCGAAGCTGTGGCCGGTGATGCCGATTCGTTTTGGGTCGATCTCAGGGCGCCTGGCGAGGAAGGTCAGCGCGTTCTTTGCGTCCGCGACCTGATCGAAGCAGCGCACCTGGGCGCGCTCGCCCTCGCTCTCGCCGCAGCAGCGGAAGTCGAAGCGCAGCGCGGCGTAGCCGAACGTCTCCATCATCTCCGCCTGGATCTGGGCGTGCGACTCGTCCTTGGAACCGACGAAGCCGTGGGAGACGATGAAGGCCGGCAGCTTCTGTCCGGGACGGTGGTTGTCGGGAATGTGCAGTACCGCCGACAGTTTCAGGCCGTCGGATTCGAACGTCAGTTTTTCCTGCATAGCAATCTCCTATCCGAAGCAGCGCCCCGCCCGAGTCGAGTTGCTTCGCCTTGCTTCCCTGTGTGGTCTGCCGCCGCGCCTTTCGGATCAGTCGAGCCTGGCGAATGGGAAATGGTGTTCGCGCCATTCCTGGGGTGCGGGAGACCCCCAGACATTCATCTGGCGGACGTTTCCTGGACGCTCCAGGTTGGTGATGACGTTGGGCACGAAATGGGCGTCGTCGGCGACCGTGTGCATGGCGCCGGAGCACTCGACCATCGCTCCGCTGGCATCCAGATAGTAGGCGTAGGTGTTGTCGCCCGGACGATGGCGGCCCGGCCCCCAAAGAACCTGGCGGTCGAACCCGTCGAGAATGTCGCCGAGCCGGCAGTAGTCGCTGAAGTGGCTGAATTCGAAAGAGTAGTGGTGAAGCCCGACCGGACCCTTCACCAGGCCCAGAATGTGATGCTGGCGATTGCCGCCATGCATCCAGCTCAGCGCCTCGTTGACCATCCGCTCGGTAAGCTGCATGCCGCAAATCTCGGAGAGCTGCCGTCTTGTGGCGACCGGGTCGGGCGTGATGAGATTGATGTGGTCGAGCCGCCGCGGCTTGATGCCGTTGGTCGGGTAGCGCGGATTGTACATATCGTCGCGCGCCGGGGTGTGAACTTCGAAGCGCAATCCATCTGGCGTCGCGAATGTCACGCCTGCGTCGCAGCAGGCCAGACTGGGTTCGTGCGAGAGGATCCTGCAGCCGGCATCGTCGACGCGCGCGGCGGCTTCCGCGACAGCCTCGGCGGTCAGCGCTTCGAGCCCGACCGTGTGGCAGGAATTCTCATCGGAGTGGAGAAGCACGAGTTCGGCCTTGCGGCCGTTCGAACTCAGCCATGTCTCGCCTGCATCCTGCCTGGTGACCCGCAAACCGAGGATCTCCGTCGAGTTCGTGGATCACGGCTTCTACGTCACGGACATTCAGCTTTATGTGACCGACCCCAAACACCAGGTGCATCACCATTCTCCTCTTGCGGCCGCTACTTGGCCCTGGCGACCTGCTTAGATCAAACTCGGCTCGATGGCAACAAATTTCGAAAATCGTATTTTATTACGAAATATTAGAACTCGAAGCTGTCTGCGACCACCGTGTTGCGCAGGGTTCCAATGCCCTGGATTTCGATCTCGACCTCATCGCCGGGGAAAAGGAACTCCGGCGGGCTGCGGCTGGCGCCGAAGCCCGATGGGGTGCCGGTAACGATGACGTCGCCAGGGTCAAGCGGAGCAAAGGTCGAGATGTAGGAGATCAGCCAGGGGATATCGAAGATCATGCGGTCGATCGCGATCGACTGCCTGGTCGCGCCATTGACCCGGCTCTCCAGACGGAGACGTGCCGGATCCGGAATCTCGCGCGCACAGACCATCCAGGGGCCGAACGCGCCGCTGTGGTAAAAGTTCTTTCCGGCCGTAAACTGGCTCGAGTGTCTCTGCCAGTCGCGTACGCTCCCCTCGTTGAAGCATGCATAGCCGGCGACGTACGCCATCGCTTCGGCGCGCGCGATCTTGTGTGCGCGGCGGCCGATGATCACCGCCAACTCACCCTCGAAATCCAGCTTGTCGGAAACCGCAGGCTTCAGGATCGCGCCTCCATGGCCGGTCTGTGCTTGCGCGTGGCGCATGAACAGCAGCGGGAACTGCGGCGCCGGCTTGTCATCCTCGTGGAAGTTGGTGGCGACGCAGAAGATCTTGCCTGGGTTGGGAATTGGCGGCAGCAGGCTGACTTCAGCCAGCGGCAAGGCTTCGAGATCGCGTTCATCGGGCGTGAGGTCGGGAAACCGGCTATCGAGATAGGCTTTGAGATCCGGCGGCGCGCCGGAAACGGAATCCAGCCGCAGGATGATTTCACCGTCAACCATTCCGTAGCCGGCACCGTTGCGTTCAGCGAAAGAAGCGAATTTCAAAGGCTCACCCATTTACGACGTACCCTGAAAGCAGGTACTCCCGACTCGGAGTAAACCGGATTTTCGAAAATAGGCAAGTCATCGTAGGAAGGGGCAAAGCAACCGATCTCAAGCCGAAATGGGGCCCGATCACTGCTTGGGCGCGGTGCCGAGCCTCGGTCATCGTCACAAGGTTACGAAAAATGATTGATATTTCGAAAAAACTATGCGACCACCGATCTGGCCTCGGGAGGAGGCCCATGTGTGCGCCGAAAAGCACGGCCTGCACTGGTTTGAGCGAACGGGAGGTATCGACGTGACAGCAATTCCGCAGACGATGAAGGTCGCGCGCATGCACGAGATCGGCGGCCAGCTGAGGATCGAGGAAGTGCCGGTCCCGAAGCTTGGGTCGATGGACGTGCTTGTTCGCGTCAGATCGTGCGGCATCGTGCCGAACCTCGCCAACATCCTGGCGATGTGGCCGACCTGGTTTCCCCACATGCCGCAGCCGCCGCTGCCCGCGATCTTTGGACTCGACCCGGCCGGCGAAATCGCGGCAGTCGGCAGTCAGGTCCACGCTTTGAAGCCCGGGGATCGCGTCTACGTTAATCCGGGGCGCTCCTGCGGCAGCTGCCGTCATTGCCGGCGCGGCGATACGATCTCCTGCCGCCACTACGCTTTCCAAGGTTATTTCGGCTTCAGTCACGATGCCCTTCAGACATTCGAAGACTACCCGGTCGGCGGCATTTCCGAGTACATGGCCGCGCCGGCATCGGCGATCGTGGCACTTCCCGACAACATGACCTTCGATCAGGCGGCGCGGCTCGGCTACATGGGCACCGGCTATTCCGCTCTGAAGAAAGCGCAGGTCGGTCCCGGCGACACGATCCTTGTCAATGGCATCTCCGGCACGCTCGGCATATCGATCGCGGTGTTCGGCCCGTCGTTCGGGGTCAAGAAGATTCTCGGCACCGGTCGCGACAGGAAGCTGCTGAAGGAGATCGAAGCGCTGGCGCCCGGTATCATCGAGACACATTCGCTGGACGACGGATCGCCCGACGAATGGGCGCGTTCCAGGACGGCGCAAGGCGAGGGGGTCGACGCCTTCATCGACTGCAACGGTCCCGGCACGCCGCAAGAGCCTTTCCTGGCGGGCCTCAGGGCGCTGCGCCGCGGCGGTATCGCCGTCGACATCGGCGCCGTGATGGGCGCGGTTCCCATCGACGTGCACATGATGATGGACCGCAACCAGCGTCTCATCGGTTCGGCATGGCTGACGACCTCCGAGGGTCAGGAAATGGCCGACCTCGTCGGGATCGGCAAGGTCAGCTTCGATCTCCTGGAAACCCAGGCGACGCCCATGAGCAAGGTCAATGAGGCCATTTCGGGTATCGCCCAGCGCCATGGCGGGTTCTCGAATTTTGTGATCCATCCGTAATTGCATACGTATGGGTATGCTGATACCGGATGGTATCCATGTTGTCTGGGAGGATCAAGACATGAACATTCGCCGCGTCGTCACCGGAAAGAACGCAGCAGGAAGATCGGTATTCATCAGCGATGGCGCCTCGCCACGCGAAATGGCGCTGCAGCACACGCCCGGCTTCGTTTCGTCCCCGCAGTGGAAGATCGACGGGACGCCGGATTTGACCAAACAAGGCGGCGTCGATCCGATGGCGAGCGAGAGCACGATGCTCGCTTCGGTCGGGGGTTCGGTATTCTGGATGATCACCTTTCCGCCGGACAGCGTGATGATGTCGCCCGATTGGAAGCCTGAGCTGGCGGGACCGGAGCATCTGAAGGCGGCGCCCGGCATCGCCGAGCGCTTCGAGATGGACAATCCCGGCATGCACCAGACGCCGACGGTCGACTACGTGACAGTCGTCAAGGGCCGGCTCGTCCTCGAGCTCGACGACGGCAAGGCCGTCGAGTTGAAGCAGGGCGATACGGTCGTGCAGCAGGGCGCGCGTCACGCCTGGCGCAATCCCTTCGCCCAGCCGGTGACGGTCTCGGTCGTCATGCTCGGCGCGACCACGGTCTAGGCGGCGGCACTCCCGGGCGGATCGTCTATCCGGCGCGGTCTGTCCCGGCACAAAGCGCGTCCCACACCTGTGCTCCGCTTGCGCGGCACGGCTTCGTCTGCCCCAGATTTACTGTCCGCCCGGCAGGCGGTCATCCGGTCTTGTGCGAATCCCCGTCGCCAAGATTCTGCTCGGCGACCTCGGCCAGGATCTGGCGAGCCCAGCGATGCAGGCCGGAATGGTGCGTGCGCTCGGTCCAGTACATGTCGACCTGAATGAAGACATCCATCGGGAAGGGACGCAAAGCGAGCCTGTCCGAAAGGCGACGCGCCAGTCGATACGGAATCGTGGCCACCAGCTCCGAGCCCGGAATCAGCCGCTCCAATATGTCGTGGCTCGACACGGTGACTTCCGGCTGGAGTTCGATGCCTGTTGCGCGCAACGCGGCGAAGTAGAGAGCCTCCCAACGCCCATTGTGCGTGACCGCGACATGCCGCGCGGCGCAGTAGCGGTCGAGTGCTGGCGTTCCCCGCGCCAACGGGTGCGCCGGGTCCATGACGCAGGCGTAGTGATCGGTGAACAGTTTCCTGCGGTAGTAGATGTCGCCGAGGATCGCTAGGGGTCCCAGCACGATGTCACACGTGTTCTGCTTTAGCTGCTGCTTGCCGTCGACGGCGGATTCGAAGACGTGGATCGTCGCTTTCGGCGCCTCCGCTTGCGCCCGGCGTACGAAGTCGGGAATAACGAACATGCGCTCATGGTGGTTGCAGGAGACCGTCACGCTTCCCTCGGCCGTGGCCGGGTGAAAACCCGAAGGCGAAGAGAGCGCCGCCATCTGTTCGAGGATGCCGCGCGCATGCTGGGCGAGCTCCTCGCCCTTGTCGGTTGCCACGATCGCGTTGCCCTGGCGGACGAACAGCGGATCGTTGAAAGCCTTTCGCAGCCTCTTGATGGCGTAGCTTATGGTGGACTGATTGACACCGAGAAGCTGGGAAGCGTCGGAAAACGAGGCGCGGTCCTGCACGGCGACAAGCGTCTGCAGCGCCGCGAGATCTATGCTGGCAAGGTCGTCGGAGAGCACGGCCATTTCCTCCATGCAAATTTTCGATGACATCTATCTAACCCATCGCATTGCTGAATACACGCCGATTTCGTACCTCGTCGCCTGACAGGGAGGAAATCATGAGCGAAGCCGTGAAAGTGGTCGACGACGTTGCGTTCGAAGACCTGCTTGCCAATCCGTATCCGGTCTTCAAGCGCGTCCGCGATCTCGGGCCGGTCGTCAAAGTCGAGGCGGCCAACATCATGATGGTCACGCGCTTCGACGACGTCATGGCCATCGAACGCGACCCCGAGACGTTTTCCTCCATCAATCCGCAGTCGCTGCTGAACACGGTGATCGGGCCGAATTTGATGCGCAAGGACGGCGATGACCATGCCCGCGAAAGAGCGGCGATGGATCCGAGCCTGCGGCCTGGCGTCGTCAAGCGGTGCTGGGCCGACCCCATGCGGGCCATTTGCGACGACGTTATTTCGCAGATCGAGCACAAGGGCGAGGCCGAGCTTTTCGAGGAGCTCGCGGCGCCGATCGCGGCACGCGCACTGGCCGACATATTGGGTTTCGACGGCGTCGACTGGCGCACGATGGCACTGTGGTCGCAGTCGCTGATCGACGGTTCCGGCAACTACTCGCACAACCCGGAGATCGCGCGTAAGGCGAAGGAGGCAGCCAGCGGCGTCGAGAGCGCCGTCGACAGGATGCTTCCCCATCATCGGGACAATCCAAATCCTTCGATGCTGTCTTCGATGCTCCAGGCCGATCCTCCGCAGACGGTCGAGCAGATCTACGCCAACATCAAGGTCGCGATCGGGGGCGGGCTGAACGAGACCCGCGACTCGATCCTTACGCTGATCCTTGGCCTGCTGCAGAACCCGGACCAACTCGCGCGCATTCGCGCCGAGCCTTCGCTCTGGGCGCAGGCCTTCGAGGAAGCGGTGCGCTGGATTTCGCCGATCGGCATGTATCCGCGCCGCCTGACCCGCGACACGGAGATCTCGGGGACCCTGGTCCGCGAGGGCGAGCAGGTCGGTCTGTGCGTCGGTGCTGCCAACCACGACGACCGCCGTTTCAGCGATCCGGAGAAGTTCGATGTGTTCCGGGAGAAGAAGTCCCACCTGGCGTTCGGCGCCGGATCGCATTTCTGCGCCGGCACATGGGTGTCGCGCGCGCTGGTGAGCCAGATCGCCGTGCCGACGGTGTTCGAGCGGCTGCGTAATCTCAGGCTCAAGGATCCGGAACTCGTCCGCATCCGCGGCTGGGTGTTTCGTGGCCCCACGCACATGCCCGTTGTCTGGGACGCTTGAGGGAGACTGTCATGCCGAAAATCAGGTTCCTCCTCGCGGACGGCGCGGAACTCGCCATAGAGGCCCAGAACGGCCGCACCTTGATGGAAACCGCACTTGAAAACAGCGTTCCGGGCATCATCGCCGAATGCAACGGCTCGGCCGCCTGCGCCACATGCCATGTCGTGCTTCCCGAGGAAATCATGTCGGCGCTCGGACCCATCAGCGAGCATGAAAACGACATGCTGGACTTCGCCGAAGCGCCGCGCGAATCCGGTAGCCGGCTGAGCTGCCAGATCAGGGTCAGCGACGTGCTGGACAACGTTTCCGTCCGCGTTCCGGCCGCCTAGCGGTTGCGGCTGGCCATGTTCCGCGACACCGATCATCCCGCCGCCGCCATACCCGGCAACGAAAGCAGCATCGTGATCGT
The DNA here is from genome assembly GCF_056781675.1 of Mesorhizobium monacense. Lineage (NCBI taxonomy): Bacteria > Pseudomonadati > Pseudomonadota > Alphaproteobacteria > Hyphomicrobiales > Phyllobacteriaceae > Mesorhizobium > Mesorhizobium monacense. The sequence goes on from NZ_CM165567.1 coordinate 1,052,314, forward strand.
CGGCGCCGGACAGGCCGGCCTGTCCACGGCCGAAAAGCTGCGGACGAACGGCTTCGCGGGATCGCTCACCCTGATCGGAGATGAGCCCGATGCTCCCTACCAGCGTCCTCCGCTGTCGAAGGCCTATCTTCTCGGCGAGCTCGAGCGCGACAGGCTGAAGCTGAAAGCGGAGGACTGGTACGCAAAGAACCGGATCGCGTTGCGCCTGGGAACGCGCGTCGCATCCATCGACCGCGCCCCGCGGCGCGTATGTCTCGCCGATGGCGGCATGCTTGCCTACGACCGTCTCGTGCTCGCAACGGGATCGACCGCTCGAAAGCTTCCGCAGTCGATCTCGCGCGACCTCGCGGGCATCTTCACGATTCGCACGCTCGCCGACATCGATGCGTTGCGGCCCGCGCTTGAAACGAGCGGCAAGCTCCTTGTCATCGGCGGTGGGTATATCGGCCTTGAGATCGCTGCGGTCGCGCGTGGGCTCGGCATGACAGTGGATGTGGTGGAAGCCGCCGATCGGCTGCTCGCACGGGTGGCCTCGGCGGAGACGGCGAGGGCTGTCGAAGAACTTCACCGCTCCAGGGGCGTGACGTTTCATCTCGGCAAGGCGGTGAACGAGTTGTTGGGCACTGACCACGTGGCCGGCGCGAGGCTCGGCGACGGTACGATCATCGCCGCCGACGTCGTCGTGGCGGGAATCGGCGGCATGCCGAAAACGGCGCTGGCGGCCGAGCTGGGCCTTGCCGTCGACAACGGAATTGCCGCCGACGCGTACGGGCGCACGGACGACCCGTTCATCTGGGCCGCCGGCGATTGCGCCAATTTCTCCTTACCGGGAGGAGGGCTGCGGATGGAGAGCGTCGGCAACGCAATCGACAGCGCCGACCTGGTCGCCCGCAACATCATGGGCGCGCGCCAGCCCTACAAGCCGAAGCCATGGTTCTGGTCGGATCAATTCGATCTCAAGCTGCAGATCGCCGGCCTGTCCAGACCGGGCGATACGGTGGTTGTCAGGCAGGGGGCCGGCCCAGGACGGTCTCACTGGTACTACCGCGAGGGGCAGTTCGTCGCCGTCGATGGGCTGAATGCGCCGCGCGACTATCTGATCGGAAAGCGCCTCCTTGCCGTGTCGGCCAGCCCCGACCCCGCTCAGGTAGCGGATCCGGTGCTGGCGCTCGAGGCTTTGGCGAGCTCGAAATGAGGCCGGCAAGCCCCGCGTTTCCGCATCGCCTGACGGACAAAGCAGGGAAGCAGAGCGCACCGGCAGACTTTTGATATTGACATCCTGTATCGTATCTGAATACTATATGGTATCTTGATGATGTGAGGCGGAAGTGGTCTTGGGCGGGCGCAACTGTCGTGCTCCGGCCAAGTCGCCTCGGGTCGGGCGAGGAATATCGTCACTCGCAAAAAATAACGAAAATATTGGATATTGCGAAATTAACTGGATCATCGGAGGAAAATGGCCTAAGCAATTTCGCTAGGAGGATCGGGCGATCACCTCGTTCTCGCGAGCCGCGAGGCGAGGGAGCGCCCACTGCAACCAGAACTGGGAGGAATCGATGTTGCGACGCAGTTTCAACGTACTCATGCTTTCGGCGGCCTTGGCGGTCGGCATGTTCGGCGCCGCCTTGGCGCAGGACCCGGTCAGGATCGGCGTCAGCGCCTCCAAGACCGGGCCGCTCGCGGGCGGCGCGTCAGGCGTGCTTTGGCCGAACATCAAGCTGTGGGCCGAGAAAGTGAACAAGGCCGGCGGCCTCAAGGTCGGCGATCAGATGCGGCCGATCGAGATCGTCGAGTATGACGACAAGTCGTCGCCGGAAGAGGCGGTCAAGAACATCCAGCGTCTCGCCACCCAGGACCAGGTCGACCTGATCATCCCGCCATATTCGACAGGCCTCAATCTCGCGACTGCCCCGCTGATCGCGAAATATGGCTACCCGCAGATCGTCTCCACCGGCAATGCCAACGATCTCGACCAATTCGTCAAGCGCTGGCCGAACACGTTCTGGCTGCTCGGTCCGGCGCAGGGCATCGCCGACGGTATCGTCGGCACGCTCAAGGATCTGCGCGACGCCGGCAAGATCGGCAACCGCGTCGCGGTGGTCAACGTCTCCGATGCCTTCGGCCTCGAGATGATCAAGACCGGCAAGCCCGCGCTCAAGCAGGCCGGTTTCGATATCGTCTACGAAAGCTCCTATCCGCTCGGCAACCAGGACGTCGCTCCCGTGATAGCAAGCGCCAAGGCGGCGAATGCCGACGCCTTCGTCGCCTACTCCTACCCGCCGGACAGCTTCGCTCTCACCGAGCAGGCGCAGTTGCAGAAGTTCGACGTCAAGGCATTCTTCGTCAGCGTCGGCGGCAATCTCGACGCTTACGGAAAGCGCTTTGGCGCCGCTGCCAACGGGGTCTTGATCATGGGCGGCGTCAATGCGAGCGACCCCGTCTTCCAGGCCTATCGCAAGGAGCACCTAGAGCTGACGGGTCAGGAAGCCGATTGGTGGGCGAGCCCGGTGGCCTATGCCAGCCTGGAGATTCTGCAGCAGGCCGTCGAGCACGTCGGCAGCCTGGACAAGGAAGCGCTCAACAAGGAAATCCAGTCGGGCACCTTCAAGACCGTCATTGGCGATGTCCACTTCGACAACAACATCAACAACAACAACTGGACGGTGGGCCAGTGGAGCGATGGTGTCGTTCATGGCGTCAGGGCGACGGGCAACCTGCAGGGCGCGCAGCAGCCAGTGATCAAGCCCGCCTGGCCCAGCAACTGATCCGATCCTCCCAGGGGCCTCGGCGTCCTCGTGGCGCCGGGCCCTCACTGCGAGAGTACCAATGCTCATCCTGCTGACAGGCCTGCTCCTTGGGGGCACCTATACGCTCATCGCGCTCGGGCTCACGCTCCAGTACGGCGTGGCGCGGATAATGAATCTTGCCAACGGCGAGACGCTCGTAGCCGCGTGCTTCGTCACCTTCTGGCTGTATACGGGCTACGGGATCAATCCGCTTGTGGGCCTGCTGGTGATCGGCCCCGGCGCCTTCGTCATCAACTGGCTGATTTATGCCTGGCTGATGCAGCCGCTGGTGAAGCGGGCCAAGAACCGCGGCATGCTCGAGGTCGATTCGATCCTGGCGACTTTTGGACTGCTGTTCCTGTTCCAGGGGCTGATGCTGCAGGCCTTCGGCGGGTCCTATTTCAACTATGAGTTCCTCGCCCAGCCATTCTCGATCATGGGCAACTCGTTCGGCCTGAACCGCGTCGTGGCTTTTGTCGCCGCGGCCGTCATTGCCGCGGCACTCTACGTCTTCCTCTACCACACCGACCGCGGCACGGCGGTTCGCGCCGTCGCCGTCGATCCGCGCGCCGCACGGCTCGTGGCAATCGATGTGCGCAGGACGGCGGCCTTTGCCTTTGCCCTGGGAGGAGCGATCACGGCCTGCGCCGGCACGCTGCTGTCGACCTTCTATACGTTCAACACGTCGATGGGCGTGCTGTTCACCATGAAGGCGCTGATCATCGTCATCATGGGCGGTGTCGGCGACATTCGCGGCGCGGTTCTTGCCGCCCTCGTGCTTGGCCTGACCGAGACGCTCGTCGCCAGCCTGCTGGATCCGGGGCTGACGCTGGCGGCCAACTACGCCCTTTTCATCCTCGTTCTGCTGCTCCGGCCGCAGGGCATCTTCGGAAAGCGGCCGGCGTGATGAACATCCCGCGCAATGAACTTCTGGCTGTTGGCGCCGGCCTGGCCAGCGCGGCTGTGCTGGCCATTCTTCCCTTGGTCACCGAGGGGTTCTGGTTGTCGCTCAGCGTCAACATCATGCTCTATGCGGCCATATGCACGGCCTGGGCGCTCTTTTCCGGACCGACGCATCTGGTCTCGCTCGCAAGCGCCGCCTTCTTCGGGGTCGGAACCTATTCGGTCGCGATCTTCGTCGACGTCCTGCCTTTCCCCGCCCTTGTCCTCATCGCCGTCGCTGCCGGTGCCTTGCTGGCCATACTGGTCGGATTGGCGACGCTCAGGCTGTCGGGCGTCTATTTCGTGATCTTCACCCTCGGCCTTGCCGAGCTCATGGGCCAGATCGTGACCTGGGTGCAGACCAATTTCGGTGGCACGATCGGGCTCTACGTCTTCACCGATCTCACCGAGGCGCATCTCTACTGGATGCTGCTTGCGCTGACGGTGATCGTGTTCGTGACCGGATGGCTCATCAACAGGTCCCGGCTCGGCCTGGCCTTGCGCATCATCGGCAATGACGAGGCCGTGGCGCGCCATGTCGGTGTCGACACTGCTCGTGCCAGGATCATCCTGTTCGCGGTCTCGGGAGCCTTCATTGCCGTGGCCGGCGCGATCATGGCGCCCCGTTATTCCTACATAACGCCGGACGCGGCGTTCAATCCGATGACGTCCTTCTTCGTGGTCATCATGGCACTGCTTGGCGGGACACGCCGCCTGTGGGGTCCCCTTGTCGGCGTTGTGCCGTTCACCCTGGTGATGGACTTCATCTCGGGCCACTTCCCGAACCAGACCGCAGTGATCGTCGGAATAGCCTTCCTGGCGATCGTCTATGTGCTTCCCGACGGCGTCACGGGACAGCTGGAAAGCCTGTTCCGTCGCCGCCGCCCAACCGACAAAAGCTTGCTGACGACGACCATCGAGGAGGGCAGATGAGCGTTCCTCTCCTTACCATCAATCGGGTGCGCAAGGCCTTCGGCGGCCTCGTCGCCGTGAATGACGTGAGCTTCGACGTCGCCAAGGGCGAACTGCTGGGACTGATCGGCCCGAACGGTTCGGGCAAGACCACGATGCTCAACCTGATATCAGGGGCGCTGTCGCCCACGTCGGGCGGTATCTTGCTGTCCGGTCAGCCCATCGCCGGGCTGCCGGCCCACAAGATCGCCCGGATCGGGGTCGCCCGGACCTTCCAGTTGGTACGCGTTCTGCCGTCGATGAGCGCGCTGGAGAACGTCGTCGCCGGCGCCGTCTTCGGGCACAACAGGCTCTGGGGTGACGAAGCGCTGGCGCTGGCCCGCGATCTGCTGGAACGGGTCGGGCTGAAGGGTCGCGAGGACGTTCCAGTCACGGCGATGACCTACATCGACCAGAAGAGGATCGAGCTCGCCCGTGCCCTTGCGGGCAACCCTCACGTCCTGCTGCTCGACGAGTGGCTCGCCGGCCTCAATCCCAGCGAGCTCAGGATCGGCATGGAGCTCATCCGCGAGATCAGCGCGCAGGGCCGGACGATCATCATGGTCGAGCATGTGATGGATGCCATCCGCTCGCTTTGCCAACGCTGCGTGGTCATGAATTCCGGTACGAAGATCGCCGACGGCATCTCGGCCAACGTCCTGGCCGATCCGGAGGTTGTCCGCGCCTATCTGGGGGATGACGACGATGCTTGAGGTCTCCAATCTCGGCGTCCGCTACGGACGCCACGTCGCGCTCGAAGGCGTTTCCGCACGCGTTTCCAAAGGCGAGATATGCGTCATCCTGGGTGCCAACGGCGCCGGAAAGTCCAGCTTCCTCGGCGCTGTCGCCGGGCTCGTCGGGACGGAGGCCGGCACCAGGATCGTCATGAACGGCAAGGACGTCACGAAACTCGACGCCCATCTGATGGTGGAGGAGGGGATCGCGCTCGTTCCGGAAGGCCGAGGCATCTTTGGCGAGCTCACCGTGGCGGAGAACCTGCGACTTGGAAGCCATGCCAGGCGCGCGAAGGCTGACGCGGCCAAGATGTTTGATTTTGTCTACGGCCTGTTCCCCCGCCTCGCCGAACGCCGTCGCCAATTGGCGCAGACGATGTCGGGAGGCGAGCAGCAGATGGTCGCGATCGGCAGGGCGCTGATGTCGAAGCCGGACATACTGATGCTGGACGAGCCCTCCCTCGGTCTGTCGCCGCTGCTGTCCAAGGAGCTGTTCAAGTCACTGGCCATCATCGCCGCCGAAGGTTTCGGCATTCTGCTTGTCGAGCAGAACGCGCGGCTGAGCCTCAAGACCGCCGATCGCGGCTACCTGATCGAAACGGGAAGGATCGTGGGAGAGGACACGGCGCCGAATTTGCTCAACGATCCAAAGGTCATGAGCGCCTATCTCGGCGCCGTCGCCGCGACGGTCGCGCATTAGCGCGCTGCCGCACGCCAACACAATCTGATCCAGGAATGAGGATGCCCCATGCGCTTGCTTGAAACCGAGATCGTCATCGACGCGCCGCCACAGACCGTGTGGGCCGTGCTGGACGACATCGAGCGCTATGCTGAGTGGAATCCGGCCTTGCCGGCGCTGCGCGGACGCACGACGGTCGGACAGCGGGTCGTCGGGACCCTGCGCCAGCCCAACGTACCCGAGCGCGAGGTCACGCCGACCATCACCCGCATCGTGGGGGCGCGGGAACTGCGCTGGTTGAGTCAGGCGCCCGGAGGCGTGTTCAGCGCGGAGCACATCTTCATCTTGGAGCCGACCGGAAATGGCGGCACGCGGGTCCGCCACAACGAGGTCTTCGATGGTCCGATGGCCGACGAGCGCTGGCCCAGCATCGATACCAACCTGCGAACGGCCTATCACGACCTGAACCGCGCGCTGAAGGCGCGGGCGGAGGCGCTGCGCGGCGAGACCGCCGTGCTGCACCCGGCTGTCGGTCGAGACGCTTCCGCTTCGGCGGTTGGCGCATTCACCGCGCGCTGCAGATGTGCCAGCGAGCCGGTGGAGATCGCGGTGGACCAGGCGGTGGCGCATAACCATCTGTGCGGCTGTTCGAAATGCTGGAAGCCTGCCGGTGCCGTTTTTGCGCAGATTGCCGTCGTGCCGGCCGGCAGCATCTCCGTCGCGGTGCAGGGCGACAAGCTCGAGGCCGTGGACGCCACGCAGAAGATCGAACGCCACCGCTGCAGGTCTTGCGGGACGCATATGGTCGGCAAGGTGTCTGATCCGGATCACCATTTCTACGGGCTTGAATTCGTGCATCCCGAATTGGCGACGGACGGGCACCAGCCGACGATCGAATTCGCGGCCTTTGTGTCTTCGGTCGTGGAAACCGGGATGCCGGCGACCGGCATGGCCAGCGTGCGTCGCGCACTGGCGCAGGCGGGGGTTCCCGCCTATGACGCATTCTCGCCGGAACTGATGGACATCATCGCCTGGCACAAGGTGAAGCTCGCGAAAGCGGTCGGCTAGCGGCGGTCCGTGCCCGAGCCGTTAAGAACCGCTTGTCGACGGCAGGCCTATGCGAACAAAAAATTGGAGCAAACGCATGAAAACGCGCGCCGCTGTCGCTGTTGCCGCCGGAAAGCCGCTGGAGATCATGGAGGTCGACCTCGAAGGCCCGCGCGATGGCGAGGTGCTGGTCGAGATCAAGGCGACCGGCATCTGCCACACCGATGAATTCACGCTGTCGGGCGCCGATCCGGAAGGCCTGTTTCCGGCAATCCTCGGCCATGAAGGCGCCGGTATCGTCGTCGATGTCGGCAAGGGCGTCACCTCGGTCAAGAAGGGCGACCATGTCATCCCGCTCTATACGCCCGAATGCCGCCAGTGCCCGTCCTGCCTGTCGCGCAAGACCAATCTGTGCACCGCGATCCGCGCCACGCAGGGCCAGGGCTTGATGCCCGATGGCTCGTCGCGCTTCTCGATCGGCAAGGACAAGATCTTCCACTATATGGGCTGCTCGACCTTCTCGAACTTCACCGTGCTGCCCGAGATCGCGCTGGCCAAGGTCAATCCCGACGCCCCCTTCGACAAGATCTGCTACATCGGCTGCGGCGTCACCACCGGCATCGGGGCTGTGATCAACACCGCCAAGGTCGAGCAAGGCGCTACTGCGGTGGTCTTCGGTCTCGGCGGCATCGGCTTGAATGTCATCCAGGGCCTGAAGCTTGCCGGCGCCGACATGATCATCGGCGTCGATCTGAACAACGACAAGAAGCCCTGGGGCGAGAAATTCGGCATGACGCATTTCGTCAATCCGAAGGAGATCGACGGCGACGTCGTTCCTCATCTGGTCAACATGACCAAGCGCGGTGCGGACCAGATCGGTGGCGCCGACTACACATTCGACTGCACCGGCAGCACCAAGGTGATGCGCCAGGCGCTGGAAGCCTCGCATCGCGGCTGGGGCAAGTCGGTCGTCATCGGGGTGGCCGGCGCCGGCCAGGAGATCTCGACCAGGCCGTTCCAGTTGGTCACCGGGCGCACCTGGATGGGAACCGCCTTCGGCGGCGCGCGTGGCCGCACCGATGTGCCGCGGATCGTCGACTGGTACATGGACGGCAAGATCCAGATCAATCCGATGATCACCCACACGCTGAAACTCGAAGACATCAACAAGGGCTTTGATCTCATGCATGCCGGTGAGAGCATTCGCAGCGTTGTGGTTTACTGATCGCCTCGCGTGACACGCCCACTTGAAGGCACTGTGCCCTTAGAATGCTGGTGCCGCCCCGACATCGGGCAATCTGATCCACCAGGGTTGCCGTGGCCGCAGCCGATGCCGTAGATGGCTATCATTTTGGCGCTTGGAATTGGTGGAGAAGGACGACATGCCGGAACCCATGAAGACCATCTCCCAGGCAAAATCCCATGGCGGGGTGCAGGGCGTCTATTCGCACCTGTCGACGAGTTGCTCTTGCGACATGACGTTCGCCGTTTTCGTGCCTCCACAGGCTGAGGAAACGCCTTGCCCGGTGGTGTGGTATTTGTCGGGTCTGACCTGCACCCATCAAAATGTCATGGACAAAGGCGAATACAGGCGCATGGCCGCCGAACTTGGCCTGATCATCGTCTGTCCGGACACCAGTCCGCGCGGCACCGAAATCCCCGACGAGAAGGACAATTGGCAGTTTGGCTGCGGCGCCGGTTTTTACCTCGATGCGACGCAGGAGCCTTATGCGAAGAACTACCGGATGTATTCCTATATCGCCGAGGAACTGCCGGCGTTGATCGCTGCGAATTTTCCGGCAGACATGTCGCGCCAGGCCATCACGGGCCATTCGATGGGCGGACACGGCGCACTGACCATCGCCTTGAAAAACCCGGAGCGGTTCAGGAGTTGCTCGGCCTTCGCACCGATCGTGCAGCCAAGCACAGCCGGCTGGTCGAGGCCGGCCCTCGAAAAATACCTCGGCATGGATGAAGCCTCGTGGCGGATCTACGACACCACATCGCTCATTGAGGATGGGCACCGCTTTCAGGAATTTCTCGTCGACCAGGGGACATCGGACGGGTTCCTGAATGACGGGCTAAGGCCCTGGCACCTGGAGGCGGCCTGCGCCAAGGCCGGCATTCCGCTGAAACTGCGCATGCAGGATGGATACGACCATTCGTATTTCTTCATTTCGACCTTCATGGACGACCATCTGCGCTGGCATGCCGAGAGGCTGTTGCTTAACGGCTGAGACCCAACACGCCCGCCTTGGCCGGTATCCCGCCACTTCGATGCGACAGGTTTGATTATTTCGAAAATCCGCAGTAATCTCCGCGATAATTCAATGCGGAGTCGTATGCATGGGTAACACCTTCAAGCCCGCCGGAGAGACACGCGCCGGGGATGTGTTGGCGCGCATGCGGAGCGACATCATCAGCTGTGCCTTGAAGCCGGGAACCAAGCTGCGCTTCGAGACGCTGCGGGAGTTGTATGAAGTCAGCTTTTCCACCCTGCGCGAAGCCCTGTCGCGGCTGGTGGCCGAAGGCCTTGTTGTGGCGGAGGGGCAGCGCGGATTCCTGGTCGCGCCGGTCTCGCTCTTCGATCTCAACGATCTGACGGATGTCCGTGTGCTCGTCGAAAGGCAATGCATCAAGCTGGCGATCGATCGTGGCGACGATCGCTGGGAGGCGGACATCATGGCTGCGTTCCATCGGATGGATCGCCTGCAAAGCCGGCTTGGTGCGAGCTACTATCTCTCCGACGAATGGGCAACGTTGCACAGTGCGTTCCACCTGTCGCTGGTCGCTGCATGCGGCTCGCCCAATCTGCTCGAGATCCGGCAGAAGCTCTTTGAGCGCGCCCACCGCTACCGCAGGATGTCCTCGCAGTTTCGCCCGCAATGGCGCGCAAAGGACGTCGAGCACAAGATGATCATGGACAGGGTCATCGCCCGCGACACCGCCACGGCGCAGGATCTGGTCGACCGGCATATCCGCGAGACGACCGAGAACGTCATTGCCCATGCAAGCCACCTTTTCGCGCAAGGTGGGTCGGGCGATCCTTTCAAGCGTTCGGATCCCGTGGCCGCAGAGTAGGCCGCGGCAAGTTTCACCTGGCGCAATCCGATAGGATCGGCGTCTTGCCATCGCGCGCAAGCAGAGTGTCCGGCAGGCTTGTCGCCTGCCGGGAAGTCACTGCGGATTACGAGTGGGCACGTCCTTCAACCTGAATCACGAGGCTCACCTCGTCGCCGATCATTCCAAGCGCGGCCTTCATGCCGAAGTCGCTGCGTTTGATCGAAGTACGCGCACTGAAGCCGACGACATGGCTCTTGTCCCACGGGTTCTCGCCTTCCTTGTTGAAGGTGACGTCCAGCGTGACGGGTTTGGTGACGCCGGCGATCGTTAGATCGCCTGCGATCGTGCCGGACTTGGCGTCGACCGCCTTGAATTCGTGCCCGACAAAGGTGATCTGCGGGAACTCTGTCGCATTGAACCAGTCCGCGCCCTGGATGTCGCTATCCCGCTGGGTATTGTTCGTCGATATGCCGGCAACTTTCACCGCAACCTCGAGGCTGCTTTCCGCCGGGCGGGCAGGGTCGAACTGGAACGAGCCCGAGAATTCCTTCGCGATTCCGATCACCTGCGAGAAGCCGAGATGATCGATGAAGAAAGCGATCCCTGAATGCACGGGATCAATATCGAATGTCCCAGCCGCTGCCCTTTCGGCGGTCAGCGGCAGCCAGGCGATGGCGGCGGCAAGCAAGGTGGTACGCATTAACTTCGACATGGTTGTGATTTCCTCCCTGTTGATGGTTCCGACAGTTCTCTCCCGGGTCATACCGGGAAGCTTGAGCCGTACCGCGCGATCACAGTCGCCAGGGCTGCGCCGACAGGCAGCAGGCACATCCCGACAAATGCGGCGATTCGGACGACATTGTTCGTGGCGCGGACCCGGCGCAGGACCGGATCGACGACAAAAGGCGTGACAAAGACCAAGGTGAGCACGGCCAGCGCCAGCATGTCGGTCTTGCGCGTGATGAGCGTGACGGTTTGCGCGACCGCGATCATGCCGCCTGCTCCTCCAAGGAGGGATGTGGAGCGAAATCCGAAATCTGGATTCGAAATATTGGCTGCGACAATGGCCGCGATGGCGGCTGCAAAAAGCAGGCTGAGCTGGAAGCTTGAGGATGACGCTCCCAATAGCGCGATCGGCGCGAATCCGACGCATGCGATGCCGAGCAAGGCGGTGCGTCTCGTGCCGGATTCGTCGTCGACCTTACCCGTCCCACCGGAAAGGCCATACATCACCAGCAGGCCCCATAGCGCAGCCGCCACCACTTCCAGGAGCGCATCGGGCAGCCGAGCCGTTCCTATATACGCCGCGGACGCGATTGGCTGAGCAAGGGCAAGCGCGCGACCCAGCCTGCCACGGCCCAAGGAGGCCAGGACACCGAGCGCCGTTCCAATCACGGCGATGAAGAAGATCTTGTTGACCGCACCTACTGGCGGGAAAGACGGCACCTTGTTGTAGGCCAGCCAGTAAGCGACAAGGAAGGAAGCGGGCACCAGGAGGTCCGTCCAGAGCCTCCCGGCGCGAAGCCAGCGCAGCAGCCCAGCAGCCACAAGCGCCAGCAAACCAGCCGTGACCATGCCCAGGATCAGCGCTTCCTGTGGCGATCGCGCCAGGCCGCTCATGTCAGCTGTTCCGCAGCGCTTCGAACTGTCGACTGCGGATATCGGCGACACACTTTGTGGGGCGCATGTTTCCTCCTTCGGCTCGATGTTGCATCAGCCGACTCCCTCGTTCGGTATGTTGACATACCGTATGTTTTTTAGATACTAGATAGTATCTCAAATTGTTATGGGTCTGTCAATATGCACGGCGTCACGGCCGTAGAACCGCATCTCGCCAGACAGAGGCCGGTGCCTGCGCCGGAAGTTTCAAGGGAGGATATCGCCATGACTGACCAGGAACCTGCCGGCCTCGCCGATCTTCGGCTCGCTGGCGGCGCGCAGGGGTTCAACTGGCTTCCTATCTTCGTCGCCGACGAACAGGGCCTTTTCGCAAAGCACGGCGTGCGGATCGTCTACAAGCGCATGGGCAGCGTCGAAAAGGCGACCACGGCCGTTCTCGAGGGTGAAGCGGACCTGGCGATCACGCCACCGGAAGGCGCCGTCGCCAACTTCGTCAGGGGAGGAGAGCTGCGTATCGTCGCGGCCAACGCAGTGCGCCTGCCGATGTCCATTGTGGCGCGCCCGGGCATCAACTCGCTTGCCGAACTGAGGGGCAAGAAGGTAGGCACCTCCTCGCTGACGGAGGGCACTGCGATCTACACGCAGATCATGCTGGCCGCGGCAGGGCTGCACTATCCCGGCGACTACGAGTTTGCCCTGGCCGGCATTCACACCAAGCGGTGGGAGGCGCTGCAGGCAGGCGAAATCGACTGCGCTCCGCAGCCCGCGCCATGGAATTTCCTCGCGCAGGACAAGGGCTACAATCTGCTCGGGGAAGTCTGCGCCGCAATCCCCGAGATCGTCTTCACCGCCGTCATCGGCAAGGCATCCTGGCTCGCAGCGAACCGCGATCTTGTGACCCGCTTCCTCAAGGCGCTGATCGAGGCGCATGCGGTCACGAATGACGCGGCCAACCATGGCATCACCCTGCCGATCTTCCAGCGCATTACCACACCCGACAGCGAATCCCTGGCGCGACGAGGCCTGGAATATATGCGTGGCATGGGCATGTGGCCGCAGGGCCTTGCCGTGCCAGACAAGGCGCTCAAGACGACGATCGACCTGATGGTCAGGGCGAACCTGCTCGACAAGTCGAAGCGCGATGCTGCCGAAGGGGTCTTCGACAGGCGCTATTTGGAGGACGCCGTGTGATCGGCGGCGGCCGGTGAAAGCCTCGATCCATGCGCGACCAGCCGCGAGGCGACGGCCGCGCGGTGCCCCGGTGGTTCCTGCTGCGAAGCATCAGAAACACTTTCTCATCCGGTTCCGCGGTCCCCTCTGAGCACAGCCGTCTCGTCTGCGGCCTCGATATCGGGGCCGCATTCCAAGATGGTCTGGCCATGTCTGGCAAACAGCGGGCGGCAGCTCGATCCGAGCCGTGCCGGCATCGGTCAGCGTGTCAGTGCTTGCCGGTCTTGATGACCTTGTCGAGGTAAGGAGCCGGCGCGACCTTCGCCCGGATCTCGCGGACCTGGTGCTTCTCCACCGTGTTGCGGCGCGACACAAGTGTGACTTCGGTTCCCGGCTGTGCATGTTCGAGGTCGACAAGCCCCAGCGAGATGAAGCGGTTGGCGTTTGCGGTGAAAGACGGCCAGGTCGAGATGCCTGCCACCTTGCCCTGCTTCATGACGGCGTCGACCTGGAATGTCGCGTACATGGGCATCGGCATGTTGAGGAACTTGGCAGGGGTCCCGTTGGCCGGGAAGATGGAGTCCTGCATCACGGCGGCCGCATCCTCGTCGTTCCACTCGAGCGTCACCTTCGTGCGGCGCTGGTTGTTCGCCTTCTCAAGCAAGGCGTCGCGGCCGATGAAGTCGCGACCAAAGTCGATCACGTTGCTGTAGCCGAGCTCGATCGGATCGACGTAGTAGTCCGTAATGTCGTCCGACACGAAACTGCCGCCGAGCGAGGCGACCGACTCCAGGAAGTAGTTGCTCAGCCACTCGCGGTAGGGCTTCATGTCGTCGCCGTGATAGATGGCCGGCAGCGGCATCGGCACCCAGCCGGACTCCTGTGCGGTGGTCGAGTAAGCGAGCGCGCCGATCTTGCGCAAGCCGTACTTCTCCCCAGTCTTCTCCAGCGCCTCGCGCACCGCCTGCTGGTCGTCCCAGGCTCCGTAGATCTCGAAGCCGGGTTCGCCGGCCATGCCGTGCCGCAGGGCCCGGACGGGTTTCCCCGCGATCTTGAACTCACCGATGTTGAAGAACTTGATCTCCGGCAGGCTGCCGCCCGTCACGTCGCGCATCAGCACGAGGGCGTTCGGCCCCTGGATCTGGACACGGAACACCTCGCGGGTGCCAGAGCGGATCGAAAAATTGTCGTCCTTTTTCGCCTCGACGTCGTAGTTGCTCATTTCGGCGTTGTAGAGCACCCAGTCGCTTGCGAAGGGAGCGCCGACGATGCGGAAGAAGTCGTCAGCTTCCCGGAAAATGATGGCGTCGGCGATGTAGTATCCGTCATGGCCGGCCAGCACGAGCTGTTTGGCGCGCAGGACCGGAAACGGGTCGAACTTGTTGACCGCGATCTCCGAGAGGAAGGGGATGACCTGCGATCCGCGCAGTTGCAGTTCGGTCATGTGGTAGGACTGCTCGAGCAGCGCGCAGCCATCCTTCCACGCGCGCACTTCGTCGCGCCAGTTCGTGAACTCCGGCGGAATGACGGGAAAGCGGTAAGGGCCGAGGTTTGAGCCGCGCAGCAGGTTTACCGGTCCTCCCGCCGTTTTCAGGATGCTCTCAAGGCTCTTCGGTGCCTCATTCGTCGTTGCCATATTGGTCTCCTCCATTTGTCTCTGTCATGTCACCTGGCTGCCCCGAACGCTGGCGTGGGCTTCAGCATGTTCGCCTCAGAACAATGCAGCGCCCCCCTCTGCGCGGGCATCTTCCAGCGCAACCATCCGCCGCGGCGCCGGCATGGCGCTCGCTTCGCGCGGTGAGAGGCCGTGCGGAAAGCCAAGATATCCTCCCAAACGAGCGTCGACTAAGCTGCTGGGTCCGGTCGTGGGGGTGCGGGGACAGAATCCAGAACTTGGAAACTCACTAAGATGCTACAAGGTATCCAAAAACCAATCAGAATGTCAATGTGGTTCGCTTGCCGAATGTTGGCCGCGCCGCGGGCCTCGATCCCGTCCACATAGGGGTTCGGCTGGCTGAAGAATGGCGCACGATTGATTGTCTGGAAGTCTTGAACTGGACCAACGAAAAACAGTGCCATTCCTTGTGAGGCCAAGTCGGGATGCTTCAAAAACTTGCCGACATAGAGCCTGTCTGTCGACCTGTCGTCCTTCATCCAGATGAGCGCTTGGGTCATTGAATCAACCCCGAAGCGCCGCAGTCAGAGCGACAGCTGTACCCGGCTCGATCTGAGCGTATCGTCTCCGGCCGACCAGCCTAACCAAGCGCGGAACCATACAGAACGATGCGGGAAAATTTCTGATTCTGGCCCACGAAAAAGGCAATAAAATCAAAAGGAAATGCGACGTCCTCCGGGCCCACCATAGTATTAAATGTCAACCATTTGCATCTACTTCTTCACAAGTAGATGCATCGATCTCTGCCAATGCCATAGCGTTCCAGTGAAACTGGTTGGGCCTTTGTCCGTCAATTTCTCCTTCTCGTCAAAAGCACTGGACGCAGACCCTAACTCAAGAATTCTGGCTTCGAAAGACCTCCCTGCAGTGCGTGCGGTGATCGGCGGCAACGACGTGCCAATGGGCGGGTTTTGGGAATCCTCACGATTCCGTCACATCACAGAATGCTCTAGTCGTTCAGCTTTCCGCCACGGTGTCCCATCGTCATCTTGGATGCGTACATCGTCGGTGAGCGCTTGCCTGGAAGGTTCGCCTCGAGGACGATCTGCTCGACGAACCCCTGGTTCATTTCGAATTCGACGCATTGGTTGAGCTTGTCCACGATCCAGACCGCGTAGCCCTCTAGCCGCTTCTCGTCATATCCGGAGTCATCGTCGGGAATCATTGGTTCCGGAGCTGCTGGTATCAGCATGATCTTGGGTTTTGGCAAATCATACGTGTGCCCTTCATATGCGTAACCGAATATCACCCCGGAGGTGAATTCCGTCTTGGGCTCTGATGGCATGACGTCGATTGCGCCGATCATGACCATGTAGTTGGCTATTATCGAATTGACAAAAACGTATGAACTATTGGTTTTATTGCTAGCAAATATATTTTTCAGAAATGTCATCGTGTCATCGCTTGCAGGGGGATCAATGCTAGCAGGGGGATCAATTCCGATTCTCGCGCCAACAAGAGCAAATTTATTGTTTATGATTGCAGTATTTATATCTGCTATATCATTTGTTGTTTTCAATCGCGGCAAGCCCGGTATTCCATACAAGCGTACTTGCGTGGCATTGAATGCACTGTGGGGATCGCGCGTAGTGTAGGTTGGCCTGCGATAATCGTCGCTCATTTTCCTCGCTCCTTTTTGGTACGTCGTTCAGCTCACAAGATCTCCCGCCAGCTGAAGTTCTCATCGAATTTTTCCGCGAGCATCGGCGCGACCCTGTCGCTGACGTCCACCACCATCACCGCGGCCTTTTCGAACGACAGGTCATCCGCATCGAGGCGTGGCCACGCCTGTGCAAGGGCGAGAGCCACCTCGTCCCTTGCTCTGATCAGCATGCTCTTGAACATGAAGGGCCGAGTGCGAAAGGCGCGGGACGTGAAATCCGAGATGCGCTGCATGTCGGACTGGTCGACATCCTTGATATCGATCCCCAGCAGCCGCTCGTCGGCCAACCCCTCGTGCACCAGTGCCGCGTGGTAGACGTCGACGATCGTGTCGAACACAGCCCCCGTGAACGGCCGTGACCTGTCATGGATTTCCGCCGTCACCTCCGACATGCGGCGTGCGTTGCTGGCGAGGCGGATCTGCCGATCGCCAGTCAGCTCGGCAATCCGGTTCAATTCATTGAAAACAAGCAGGTTGCCATCGCAGTGCCGCAGCAGCCGGTCCATGCCGCTGTCGAAATTCAGGAAGGACAAGAGCGAGACTAGATCCGAGCTGGCCTCGTGGAACGGTCCGAAATCGCCTTGGGTCAGGCCGCCGGCTGGTGTCCCGAACAGCGAAAACAAGATGGCGTGGCCGACCTCATGTGCGATCACATCGAAGTTGAGTGCATAGGGATAGTCGCGTCCGTCGATGCCGCGCTCGCGGCCGAGTTCCAGATAGCCATAGCCCGATTGCGCATTCTCCCAGTCGACGAAGGGGATGATTTCGAGCCGCTCGTACGTCTCGGCGAAGTACCAGACAATCGGTTTGCCGAGGTAGCTTTCCCAGATGTCCAGCACGCGGCTGACCGAGGCGAAAGCGTGCGCAGAAAGGAACTGCCGCGAGGTCAGGGAAAGCTGATCGAAATGGCCGTCAAAGCCAGCCTCTGCAGGCGGAAAGATTTCGCCGATAAACGGTGGCAGATAAGGGTAGTCGTAAGGCTCCTTGTCCAGGAGCGGATCGCGAACGTAGATGCGGTGATCTTCTGGGCCGGAGCGGATCAGATCGGGTGGAGTAGAAATCCATACTGTTTCGGGTGTTCCGTAACCCGAAAGGTGAGGGACCTGCGCGTAGACCAGGAACCGCGTTCCCAGCAACGCATCTTGCGCAACGACACGATCGACCGCGTCCAATTGCTTGGCTCCCTCTCACGCTACCACGCTATCACGGCGCTTACGTTGCGTAAATCGTGAGCCGCCAAGAGGTCAGGGCCTACAGCGCCAGCCCCGCATCATCCATATCCTTGGAGAAGGCCGAGGTTAGCTGCAATTCCGGCATGGGCTGCGCTTTTTCAAATGCTCGCTCCCGCAGAAGGTCGAGTGCCCGCAGGGCATCTTGCTTTTTTTGCTGGACGAAAGCCGCGCCGAGCTCCCTGCACAATTTCTCGACGTCGTCCTTGCCGTCGTGCGCATCCCGGACCATGCGTGCCAGGGTGCGCTCGCGAAAGTTGACGGCCTGTGCCGCACCCTCGAGCCTCGCCTGCTGTTCGGGTGAAATCACGCCGCGCCGGCAAGCAGCGCGAAGGGTCCGGCGCAGGTCAATCAGCGCATGCGTCAAGGGAGCGAAATTCACCTCGGCCGGTCCATGCAATACCGCTACTGCGTCGTCGGGTGCAAAGGCGAAGCGGCGATACCATCGGTAGATAAGCCCGACGCCTTGCATATGGGGGAACAGCTCGGCTGCTCGAAGAGCACCCATGCTGGCCGCGCCGACGACATGAATGCCGCGGCTGAGGGCCCACAGGATTTCCTTGTGCCGAACCGCGGGCTCGGCCTGAAAGCCGCCGTCGATGATGAGGATCGCACTCGGGTCGAAAAGCTGCACGGCCGAAACGATCGAGCCTTGCACGGCCGGGGGAAGGCAGACCGCATCGACGACCTTCAGCGCGTCGGCATGGGACAGGGTAGGGCCGGTGAAGACTAGTTTCGGGCGCATGGTCTCTATCCCTGCAAGAGCGGCTGCAAGGCAGGGATGACGATCCTGACAACCGACAGGGCGTCGAGCGGTTTCGTTATCACCCGGACCAGGTGAACTGCATCGAACCCTCTCTCTTCGAGAATTGCCAGGAGGACCGACAGCCGGTCCGACGCCGTGTTGAACTTCTGCTCGGCGAGCGCACGGAAATCCACGCTGCGCGGGCCGTCGCGGAGGAGCCGGCGATGCGCTGCGATCATCTGCCGATCGGGGTATTTCGGATAGAACGCGCGCGTCAGGTCATCGCGCGCGCCCGAGATCGCCGCCAGACGGGCCTGGGCCGCTTCGTAGATGGCGTGCGCCGCCGCGCCGGCGGGACTGAAACCGGCAGCCGAACCATCAGCCGGATGATCCAGAAGGACCGTTTCCGTCGGTTCGTCTTCCAGCAGATGGCACCACACCACCGGTATGCCCAACGGCGACAGAGCTTGCCAAAGGCCGACCAGCACGTTTTTGGCCGCCAAAGTCTCCAGGAGATCGCGGAGCGACGGATCATCGATCGTCTCGGGATCGATGCGTTGACGGTGAAAAAAACCGTGGGTCCGGTATGCCGTGGCGATCGCGTCGCGTTCGATGCATTCGAGCATGCCATGAACGATGGCATGCGGCTCCTCGAAGCCTGCGGCCAGACCGCTCGTCGATGCCGCGAAAATGCCGTCGTGGGGCAGTGACGGCAGCACATATGCGGTGTGCACGAGCTCGAACGGGACCAGGTCGCGGCTGCCGGTGAGAAGATTGTCGGTGGCTACCCACGCCGTCTCCCTGCCGCGCCATCCGGGCGCGGTGCCGTCCTGGAGATGGCTTTCGAAACGATCGGGCGGGATGCCCAATTGATCGGCGCAGCCGACGACTGTGTCGAAATTCGCCACCTGCTCTGCAAAGAAGCTCTCAGCCAATTCCAGCATGGCCGATATGGCGGCTTGCGCCAGGGTGGCGCCCTTGCCTTGCGCGACCGCGTTGGAGAGCGAGAAAGGCCTTGTCACCTGCACGACGGGGATGCCGAGCTGGTCGAGCCCGGTAATGTCTGCGATCCGCGTGATGCCCAAGGCTTCGCGCATCTTCATCAGCCGCGCCAGCGCCTCGTCGGGCGGCGGACCCAGGCGTTCATATCGCTCCAGCATCGCGGATGCTCTTGCAGGCCGGCTAGTGCCGAACGGCCGGTTCGGGATTGACGATCAGTGCGGCGCCCGGCTCGAGAGCGGATTTCGCACGTTCGACCCGGTCGCGATAGCGCGACGACAGTTCAGGTGACAGGCCTGATGATTGAAGGGTCTCGTATGCACTGACGAGGAAAGGCACCGCGCTTTGCTCCGCGGCTATGGCGATGCTCTTTTCGAGGGCAGCGATCACGTCCGCCTCCGCGTCGCCCTGGAGAAGAAGTAGCTCCGCCCTTCGCCGGTAGAGCTCTGCCAGCCAGAAGCGGCTGCCGCCGGCCTCGGCCTGCGCCGTAGCCGAGCCCAGCAGCGCGAGCGCCTCATCGACCTCGGCAGTTCGTGTCAAAAGCTCTGCCAGCATGCCGCAATAGACCGGTTCGTCCTCGGGTGTCTGGAACTCGCCATGGAGGCCAAGACCTTGCCGCATTTTTTCCCTGCCGCTCTCGACCTGGCCGGCGTTGCCGTCGCACCAGCCTTCGAAGATTTGCGCTGCGGCGGCGAGGGCGGGCATATGATGGCGCTCCGTCAAGTGGCGCAGATCCGCTATCACGCTTCGCAGCGCCGAAAAATCGCGGCGATAGCAATGCAGCATCGCCTCGTTGAGGTAGGCATGCGCGATGCTGCCGGCATGTCCGGTTTGCTGCGCCCAGCTCCTGGCTTCCGACATCGAATGGATCGCGCTTGCCGGCTTTCCGACGAACCACAAGGACAAGGCGCGGTGAGCGAGCCCGCAGACCCTCGCGTCATGCCCGCCGAACAACGCAGCATTCGCTTTGCCCTGGCCGTGCTCATAGAGCGAAAGCCCGACGTCGACGGCCGCGATGCAGTGGTCGTGACGGCCAAGATTGAAGTCGATGGCCCACACGCAATGCCTGGCCTGGAGTTGCACTTCGGCATCCTCGACATCCCTGAGATCGCTGAGCACGACTTCCGCGCGCTCGCCGTCCATGACGGTATCGGTGAACCACCAGCCCCAGTAGATCGGGAACCACCTGGCCCGTTCGGCTACCGGCCGCCGCCGGGCGATCACCACGCCGTCCTCGTATAATTTGCGGGCGGGCGCCGAGTTCGGCCCCTCGACAGCGGTCAGGATGGGACCGAGCACGACCATTGCCGATAGCCGCAGCGCGTCTCGCGTGTCGGTCGCGGCAACCCGCTCGCAGAGCCCCAAAGCATGTTCGAGTATCTGCCTTGCTTCCGCCATTGCCGAGCGGGACGAGCTTTCCGTGCCTGCGATCACAAACTGATCGATCGCTTCCTCGATAAGGCCAGCGCGTTCAGCATGTTCTGCCAATTCAGCCGTACCCAGCCACGGGGCCAGATTTCGGTCGCGGGCGACAGCGGAGAAAAGCGACTGATGGAGGGCCCGCCGTCTCCGCCGCAGCAATGCATTGTAGATTGTCTCCCCGATCAGGGCATGACGAAATCCATAGTCGGGCTCGCCGGAAGGCCTGACCCGGATCAGGAATCCCCCCTCGATGAGGGTGTCCAGTGCATTCCCGATCGTTTCGTCACTGTATTCCGGCAACAGCTTCCGGAGCAATTCCAGATTGAAACGATTGCCGGCGACGGCGGCCGCTCGTGCCACATCCTTTGCAGGGCCCAAGGCTTCCAGCCTGGCTTCAAGGATGCCTTCAAACACCGATATTCGGCTTGATGAGCCGGCTGGCGCAAGGCGATCCGTTATGGAGGCCGCATTCTCGGCGTTCCATTGGCAGATTTCCTCGATGAAAAGAGGCACGCCCCCGGTTACCTCCTCCACCATGCCAATGAGTTCCGAATGCGCGGCTGACCCGATTTCCGGCCGCATTGCCATGATTGCCTGTCGCGTTTCCTCGCGATCGAGCGGCTTCAGAGTAATATGCGGCAAGTCCCGGAACTCTGAATAGGTCTCAGATCCAGGTCGCGCAGTCATTATGAGAAGCACGGGCACCCGATGAATGAAGAGTGCAAGTTCCGCCAGCAATTGCCTCGACGTGAGGTCGATCCAATGTATGTCTTCGACTACCAGGATGAGTGGTCCGCTTTCGCATATGGCTTCGATGCTTCTGCGAACCGCCCAGGTGGCTTTCTCCCGGATGACCTTGAGATCAGCCTCCTTCAGAGCTGGATTCGATCCTTCAGCCCCAAGCAGAAACGAGAAGATGTCGACAACTTCGTCATCGTGAACGCTTTGATTTGCGAAGACCTCCGCTACGTCTGAAGTCTCCAGCCGACCCTCTTTGCCAGCCAGGTCACTCCGAACATTTTGCAGCAGAGGATAAAGGGCCGAGTGGGAGCCGCCGGGCTGACATTGAAAAAGCAGCAGTTTTGCCCGCTGAAAGCGTGTCCTCTTGCGGACTTCATAAAGCAGGCGGGACTTGCCGATACCGGCCTCACCCTGAACTAAAATGACGCCGCCCTTGCCGGCGACGGCATCATGCCAACATGCGGCGATGGTGGCCAGTTCGTCCCCACGGCCTATAAACGTATTGTTCAAGCGCCCGAAGGCGAAGAAGCGGTCAACGTCCCGCTTGTGGCTAAAGGCACGCCAAGTCCGCTCCGGCTCCGCGAAACCCTTAATAACGTGAGTGCCACGAAAACTGAAAACGTGGGACCGCCGCGCCAGATTTCGGGTCTCGTCGGACACCAATATTGCATCCGGCTGAGCCATAGCCTGGAGCCGCGTCGCCATGGCCAAAGCAGGGCCCGTGACGCTGGCATGCGCCGGGTCACCGCCGTCCCCGTGAACGAGGGTCATGGATGTAGCAATCCCGACCCGAACATGTAGGTCCGTATGGTCTTTCTCCAGCCCGACCCGCTTGCACGCTTCAATGATTTCGCGTCCTGCCCGGATCGCTTGCGAAGCCGCGTCCTTTGCCTCCATCTCTGCTGGAAAAAGTGCGACACCGCCGTCGCCGGCCTCGCTCACGATAACGCCCGAGTACGATGAGATTGCCTGTCTTGCCTCACGCCGAAAGGCCGACATCAGTTCTTCATAGTCCTCGATATCCAGAACTGCGAGCAGGTCGGTTGATCCGACCAGATCATAACAGAGAGCTGTCATAACACGCCGCTCGCTGCGAACGTCGGACGCACTACTGTCGTCCTTGCTCAGAACGCCCTTGGCAAGGGCCACGATTGGAGGCTCCAATGGACGCTTGTCCGACATGCTACAGTGCCTTGGCTGGCGGAGTGGGAGCGATACTATCAAATGCGCTAATATTCACCAGAGCGCTCGGACGACCCTCATCTCATCATAAGCGATACTTCGGACGATGTGCGTCACGCTCCCTGACCGCCTAATCTCACGAGAATGCCGAAAGCAGGATGAGTCTCTCGCAGTTCGTGCAGCTCAGCCACGTGGAGTGGGCATTTGACTCCTTCGCACTACAGATTGCGTGAATATGTAGCACGAAGGTTGCAATCTTGCTTGGCTGGCTAAAACGTCGATCAACCAGGTGCATAATTCCCGACCTGCCTGGAGGCTCACGCAGCGCGCATTGATGCCTGGGCAGCAGCCTGAAGAGCGCGCGTACGAATGGGATGGTTTGACACTTAGGCAGGCGTGGTCAGACCGAGCGCTCAGCGTCTGCAAAAGGGTCGCGTCCCTGACACTCGGTCAGGGGCGGTTTTTGACCCCAAAACACGACAGCCAATAGGTCCGCTTGCGCCTAAGAACCTACGAAGCAAGCGGCGGTACGAATCTCGATCGGTGGAGGAACCCACGGTGACCTTGCTCCGAAACCGGTTTTCAAGACCGTACCTTGGCTAACGCGTGTCGTGACTGAACGGATACATGCGACGCGCCTTAGGTTGTTGCTTCATGTCGTTGTACCAGAACTGCTGCGCACTTTTGGGCGACATGCACTAATGCCCGGTTGCCGCGACCCTTTGCCGAAGAGACCTGACCGCCTCCAGCAGTTCGCGCTCGCTTGTGTGAGCATTTCGAAAAATGGCCACAACAGTCACCGCCAAGATTTCGGTGTCCGGGTCCAAAGGGTCGAGATGCTCATCCGTGCAGACCTGATCGAACACGCGTTCGCAAATAGCCAGATCGTGAGGGCTGAGACAGGTGCGATTGAAACGCCGACGAAGCATCTATGCGAACCTTTCAGGGCCCGCTACCCGTGCTTGCCGCGGGCTTTCTTGCTGATGAACCGCTGAAGCGATGGGCTGCTTAAGTGACAATATCGCCCGCAATGTATTGGAATCAGTTCACTTGTTTCCTGATGACTGCTCTGTTATTAATCCCAAAATAAGTGCACACTCATGAGCTTTATACTGTCCGGCAACCATAAGCTGGTAATAATCTTGCCGTTTGTGTTCCGGGACATGAAAGCCGCGCCGAAATTCCGCCGCCTCTTTCGGAGTTCGAGTGCAACCGATTTTACTAGCGGTGACTTTCAAACTCGCCAGTGAGCATCCGATCTTTGCCGCAATATCTTTCAACGGTTCGTTGTTACCGTATCCGTCAAGAATTATCCTGCGACGAGCTTCGCTGTTGAGCTTTGTGGTCATTTCGGTGGCTTCCTCAACTAATATTTCACGATGCCCGATTCTATACGCGCCAGGTTGAAGAGTGTCGTTGGCTTCGCATCCAGAAACTTATCTCGGAATGCATTTCTTACCGTAATCCAGCGTGATCGCCGTTTCAGTCGACTCGAGTCCACCAGTCTTGCCAGATGCCTGAGTTACACCACATGATTGAGAGGGGCATGGGCATAGCCAATTCGGATATGGCACCACGCGATGGACGCTAAAAGGCAAGGCAAGACCTCTGCGAAGCAGGCGCTGGAGCGTGATCGACGTCGTTGGCCCCGTGAAGCTCAACCTCACAATGAGGCTGCTCCGTTACTCGCGCCGGCGCTCGAACCTCTGCCCTTTTCAACGCTCGAACTGGCGCCAGAGGATCAATTCGCCGCTTGGCAAGCGCATATGGCGCCGCTTGTCGAGGTCAGGTTGCCGGATGACAGATCGCTGGACGGTGGCTTTCCCGCCGACCACACGGCTTGGAACCTCGGTGGTATGCTGATCGTCCAACAGCACGCTCCGGCACATAGTTACATCCGTTCTGCCGCCAAGCTTCGGTCCAGCTCGATCGATCACTGGTGTATCGTCTTGCCACGCACTGGTCGGTCGTGGACGGAGGTCGATCGCCGCGTTGCAGAAGGCCAGCCGGGAAAATTGGAGATCAGGTCGCTTGGCTATCCGTTTCGCGGGAGGACGACGGACTCCGAAAGTCTCTTTCTCTATCTACCGCGTGATTTGTTCTCTGATGCGGCGGCAACCCTCGACGCAAAGAACAATTCAATTCTGTCCGGCAACTTTGCCAACCTCTTGGTTGACTACATCAACAGCATCGAAGCAAGACTGCGCGGTCTCACGGCCGAAGATCTGCCTCGCATCGTACACGCAACACGCAGCATGATCATTGCCTGTCTCACGCCTCCGGCGGAACATGTTGCGGCCGCCGAACAATTGACGAGTGTCGCGCTGATGGAGCGAGCGCGTCGATACGTCCAAAACAATCTGGATGCGGCTCATCTGACACCGGATACAATGTGCCGGGCGCTCGGCGTATCACGCTCCCGTCTCTATCAGTTGTTCGAACCGAGCGGTGGTGTTCTCCATTACATACAAAGTCGCCGCCTTCTCGCAGCCCATATTGCGCTTAGCGATCCGGCGGACAGCCGGCGCATCGTTGAAATTGCTGAAGCCTTCGGGTTTAGTTCTGCGGCTAATTTCAGCCGGGCATTCAGCAAGGAATTCGGTTACAGCCCCCGCGAAGGCCGCACTGCTGTGGTGTTGCCGCGCCCCGCCAACTCTGTTTCGCTTGCCGGACACGAGAAGGCCTCTTCCTTTGAAGGTTGGCTCAAAGCGCTCGGAAACTGAATACAGGATCGGCGATCTTGGGGCGGGGCTCAAAACAGGCTTGCCGGCGCGGGGAAGGCCACGCCGCTCATGGACCACAATATTTCGTGTCGCGTCCACCGCGGGGTATCAATCATATGGCTAGTTCCCGCCAATTCCCGATTTGTTAACGAATTGCGACTGTTCATCGTTATTGATAATTTGCCGTCAATTGCAGCGCAGCATACATTGCAACTAGGCCGCATGCGGCGCTTGTTAAGACTGCGAGTTGAAAGTTTGCCAAGCTTGATAGTTATGCTATTTCTTGACTGGGGGACGCGGATTTGCACCGCCTATGGAGGTGGCTCTTGCATCCAGAGGCATCAGGCGTCGGCACGGTGAGTGAGGGGCCTTCCCCGAGCAATGTTCCAAGTGCCGGCGAAGCGCTTCTCGCTGCCCTTTTGGCGAACACGACCGAACTTTTGTCGTTCTATGACCGCGACTTCAACCTGACGCACTACGCAACCAGGCTCAAAGGCGTGTACGGAGGCGTGGTGGCGCCGGGCGCCGCCGTTTGGGAGATCTACCCGAGCTTCCTCGATGCGAGGCATCGCGACGAATTTCTTCGTGTGCTCCACGGCGGCTCTCCAGCCAGCATCGATTTGCCGCGATCATCTGGCCAAGCGCCACGGACCGCTTTCGTCTTCGCTACTGCAAATGGTGTGGGAATCATCGAATCAAGGGAGCACGGCGGGCGGAGCGCGGCAGAGGAGCAGGAGCACGTAATTCTGCTCCACCAGGCGACGCACGACGTGCTGACCGGCCTGCAGAATCGGCGGAGATTCGGCGAGCGGCTGCAGCAGGCACTGGAGGCCATCGGCGGACCAAAACCGAAAGCCGCCTTGCTGCAAATCGACCTTGATGATTTCAAAGCGGTCAACGACACGCTCGGCCATGGAGCAGGCGATACGCTTCTTCAACTCGCGGCAGGTCGAATCCGCGACGCGCTGCAGGACGGCGAATCCGCGTATCGGTATGCCGGCGATGAGTTCGCTGTCATCCAATTGGGAAAGGATCAGCCCGCGGAAGCTGAGCGCCTCGCCGGATCGCTGGTCGACGCGTTCAAGGAGCCGTTCGTCATCAACGGCATTGCCGTCTTTGTCGGCTCGAGTATCGGAATTGCTTTCGGGCCGGAGCACGGGACCGATGGCGAGCAGCTGATGAAAGCTGCTGACATTGCACTTTACGCAGCCAAGACGGATGGGCGCGGTTGCGCTCGAACGTTCAACCGTTCGATGCTGCTCTTGCTCGAGCAACGCGAGAATCTGAGGCGCAGCCTTCGAACCGCGCTGGAGCGGGGCGAGCTTTATCTGGAGTATCAGCCGCTCATTCGGCCTCCCTCGTCGGTGATCGGTTTCGAAGCGCTGCTGCGGTGGCGGCACCCGGAGATCGGAATCATTCCGCCCAGCGTGTTCATACCGATCGCCGAAGCCGACGGTCTGATGGACGAGATTGGACGATGGGTGCTCGAGCAAGCCTGTCGCGAGGCATTGACGTGGCCCTCCTCGCTGACGGTCGCGGTGAACCTGTCGCCGGCTCAGTTCCTTAGCGGTTCGCTGACGGACACGGTCGCTCAGGTCATCGACGCAGTTGGAATCCGAGCAGACCGACTTGAACTCGAGATAACCGAGACGGTTCTTCTTGAGAAGACGATCGACAATATCGACACGTTAAATACCCTGAACGTCTTGGGGATACGAATATCGCTCGACGATTTTGGAACATACTATTCATCGTTGAGCTACCTTAAGAACTTTCCTTTCGACACGTTGAAGATCGATCGATACTTCATCGCGGACCTGGAGACCGATCTCAAAAGCCAGACCATCGTGCGATCGATCATGAATCTGGCGCACGGCCTGGGAATAAGCGTTACCGCCGAAGGGGTCGAGACGTCGGCACAGGCACGGTGGCTGATCAAGGAGAATTGCGATTGCCTGCAAGGGAATTTCCTGGGACGCCCGCTCGGAGCCGAGGCAACCAGCGATTTCATCAGGCGGTCCCCGCTGAGGGTGGTACGAGCGATGGAGGGAACAAATCGGGCGGTCTAGGGTGTGTTCAGATTGAGGTCCAGGCCGGCGTCATGAATATCAATGCACCCCTTGCACCCTTTGTTAACGGTGAAGTGGAGATTGTGGAAACGATCGAGGCAGATACCGCGCAATTCTTCGAGTCGATGCGAGACTGACTCATAACGGGGCGCGGTGAAATTTTCCGCCTCGGAGGTCATCGCCCCACCAGGGCTCACTATTGATGGAACAAGGGAGGATGTCGATGGGACCTGTTCATCATGACCTGGCTGGCGGGCCGACTTTTGAGCCCATGATCCAGATTGACATGGAAATCAAAGCTTTCGTCTCCGCCTGGAGACACTGCGATTATGTCTCGACATACATGGCCCGGATGATCAGTCAAAACAGGTCAGACTCGGTCCGGCATTTGAATCTCTTTTCGTCTGCCTTCAACGAATTGCTGGAAGTCGCCTTTCGTACGCGCCATGCCGACGGCGAATTGGCATGCAGGGTATCTCGCCATGGCGCGACGGACAGGATCGAGTTGACATTCCCTTGCGTGGCAGAGGAGCGCCAATTCTACGAAGAAGCCGTCTCGCAAGTCGCAGGAACAGAGGCCAGGGAGCGATACCTCAATTCGGTGTCTGGGGATCTCGCGCCCAGCCGGGAGGTCGTACTCCTGGAACTGGCTGTCGACTTCAACGCGACACTCTGGGTCGAGGAAGCCGACGGTGATACGATCAAGCTTGTCGTGGATCTTCCGCTCGAGGGCCTGCAAAATTGACCCCTTACGACCTTCTCCCGCGTTTCAAGGCGCAATATGACGCCAACAGCCAGGAGTTCTCCATATCGGGGGTAGTCCGTCCTCAGGCGATCGATGAGCTTGGGCCTAGCATAGCATTGCTCCGCGATGCGATCGGCCGTGTGCGCGGCGTTCTCTACGTCAATGTCAGACGGCTGACGCAGATGAACAACGCTGCGTTTCACGCCTTTTCGAGGATCATCCTCGACGCCTGCCGCGCTCGACTCGATCTCAGGTTCGTCGTCATCACGTCAAGCGTCGTCGGATGGACGTCGCGAAAATTCGGTCGCTTGAGCGGAATCGAACCGAACATCACGGTCGAAGAGTATGACAGCGAATTCTATCCGGGGCAGGGCTTCCTCGAGGACGGCGGGTTCGTACCGATCCTGCGCACACAGACAAAGATGACCTGGCGCCACGAGCGCGCAATCTTGCCGCGACACGGCATGAGGCCCGGAATCGTCATGGCCGACATCTGTTGCGGAATCGGCGATTTCGCCGTGCTCGTGCAAAAGGAGTTCCAGCCATCGCGGATCGTCGCCCTCGACCACTCCAGGTCGAGCCTCGCCTATGCGCGAAACGTGGCTGCGGAGTTCGATATCAAGGGCATCGAGTACACTTATGGCGATGCATCAGAGATGCTGCTCGAGGAAAATCAGTTCGACCTCGTCACGTGCCGCCATTCGCTGCAGGTGTTCAACAGGCCCGAACTGATCCTCAGGGAGCTGTTTCGCATCTGCAAGCCGGGCGGACGCGTCTACATCACCAATGAAAAAAATTCGCACTGCCTGGGCGAACCACGCGCCGACAGCATCCAGTGGACCTATAACGAGGTCGCCAAGCTGTGGGCGCACTTCCAGATGGATATTGAGCTTGGCCCGAAGAGCCAACGCTACCTGACCGAAGCGGGGCTCGAAGACATTCGGGTCGAGTCCTTCATGGTCACCAACCGCGACGGCGATCCACAGGACTTCGCGGACGTCATAGCGGCATGGGAAAATGTCTATGCAGGCGAGATGGCTACCAAGCGAGGTGACACACCGGCGTTTATCAGGCGGTTCCGACAGGGCTTCCAGGACCACATCTTCGCTGCGCTCCACTCCAAGGGCTATGCCGGCTGGCCGATCTGGGTTGCATCGGGACGCAAGCCGCTATGACCGATTTGGATGCAACGCCGCCTAGACCCTGGCCTGTCCTCCGGCTTAACAGCTTCCGCGCGAAATTCTTGATCGTTGTGGGTGGGGCGGTGCTGTTCGACCTCCTCGTCGGCGGCGGCGTCGCGCTGTGGAATGTGAACCGGCTTTCCCGGGACGCGACGCACCAGATCGAGAGCGGCCTCACCAAGGCAAGCCAGGAATACCTCCAGAACTATATCGAGACGACGGCGCTGCGCGCGGATCTCCTCTTCGGCCGCATGCACTCCGAGGTGACCGCACTTGCAGGCTCCATGCAGAGACTAATCGATTATCCGGAAGCGAAAGATGCGATCGGCAAGGCGTTGGCGAGGAACCCCAATTTTAATGCGCCGCTTGTATATGACGCCACGGGAAACTGGGTGCAGACCCGGCAAGGGTCACCTTCGGTCATGAGTGTCTGGGGATATCTCCTCTCCGCTGATCACCAACCGAAGCCCGAAATTCTCCGCGACATTCAGGAGAGTGCGATCTTCGATATTTTTGGCACAAGCCAGATGGCAACTGGCGCCAAGAAGCTGCAGGTCTATTACGTCGGGCCGAAGGCAGGGCCGATCATGCGCACAATTCCTTATTCCGATCAGGCGCAGACCTTCGACAAGCTCTATCCAGGCCACGACAAAGCGAATTTCTGGGATTTCTTCTTTCCTGGCGTCTATGAAGGCTGGGAAGGCTGGATCAGGGAGCCGGATTCGCGCCCCGTAAAGGGCGATGACATCACTGCGACTGCTCCTTATATCGACGCGATTACCGGCAAGCTCATCGTGAGCTTCTTCCACCCGCTCTGGACGAAAGACCGCAGTGATGTCGCCGGCATGGTCGCTGCCGACGTGACGCTCGATCAGCTCGCTGACATCGTCGAAAGCGTGAAGGTCGCCGATACGGGCTTCGGTTTTCTCACCATGTCGAACGGCAATGTGCTCGCGATCAAGCCTGAAGGCGAGAAAATGCTCGGGCTCAAGATCGCAAGTGGCGCGGCAGGTCAAGGCGTTACCGGCCTCGATCGCTCGCTCAAAAAGAGTACGCACGCGACCGTCGCAGCGCTCGAACTTCCCGCCGACGACAAGACAGTCATTAAGCATATTTCGATTGAGGAGAACGGCAAGGCCCAACCATACATCGTCGCACTTCGCCGGCTAAACGCAGTCAATCTCTGGAATAGTAACGGGTCCATCACGGCCGAAACCCTGATGCTTGGCTTCGTCGTCCCCGAACGGGAAATCTATGCTTCCCTCCTTGCAGCGCAGCAGAGCATTTCCAGCGCGACCAACCGAATCCTGATCACCCAGGTCGTCGCAGTTATCGTTTCGCTCCTGATCGTCTTTGCGGCTGTCTTCGGAATTTCAAAGCGGATCACTGCAGGCCTCAGTGCGCTTGCCGGGGCCGCCAAGCGGTTGCAGGCGAAAGACTATTCAGTCCGGGTAAGCATTCCGACGCGCGACGAGGTTGGAGCGGTGGGGGTTGCTTTCAACCGCATGGCTGAGCAGATCAGCTTTCACACGGAAAACCTCGAGCAACTCGTCGACGAACGAACCAGAGAGCTCGGGGACGCAAATCAGGAGATATCCGCACTCAATGAAAAGTTGCGGGACGAGAACGTCCGCCTCGGTGCCGAGCTCGCAGTTGCCAGGCAGATCCAGATGATGGTTCTGCCGAAACCATTCGAGCTCGAAGCGATTCCGGGGCTGGAGATCGCAGCCTACATGCGGCCTGCCGACGAGGTCGGCGGTGACTACTACGACGTCCTGCAGAACGGGTCACGGGTAAAGATCGGCATCGGCGACGTGACCGGTCATGGTCTCGAGAGCGGCGTGCTGATGCTGATGGTCCAATCCGTTGCACGCGCGCTGCAGGAGACCAACGAAGCGGATCCGCACCAGTTTCTGGATCGGCTGAACAGAGCGATCTACAAGAACATTGAGCGGACGAACACCGACAAGCATCTCTCGCTGGCCTTTCTTGACTTTGAGGATGAGCGGGTAACGCTATCTGGCCAGCATGAGGACGTTCTGGTCGTCCGTGCGGGTGGGGAAGTCGAGCGCATCGATACGCTTGATCTGGGTCTGCCGGTTGGTCTGGAGCATGACATCTCGCAGTTCATTGCCACGCGTGACATCCTGTTCGGGAGTGGCGACGTGATCGTGCTGCACACCGACGGTGTGACCGAGGCGGAAGACCAAAGCCGAAGACTGTTCGGGTTCGAGCGCCTCTGCCAGAGCGCACGAAAACGTCATGGCAGGAGCGCAGAGGAAATCAAAACCGGGATCATCGAGGATCTTATGGCCCATATCGGGATCCAGAAGATCCACGACGACATCACCCTCGTAATCATAAGGCACACATAAGAATGACCACGCTGTTCGGTACCCCTGACATTGCAATCGGGATGAAGGAGAGCGTCAGTCGCGTGCGGTTGTTCGACGGACCTCTCGACTTGAGTTGGCGTCATTGTGCTACGACTTCGGACTTCATCGCCGATCTTTTCGCGTTGCGCTTTCAGTCGTCCCGCAATGACTACAGGGAAGCGCGGCACAGCATCGGATATCTGGTCAACGAGCTCATCGAAAATGCCGTCAAGTTTCGCGCACCGGGTGAAATCGTGATCGAGGCGTCGATGGATTCGGAGTGCTTCAAGCTCAAGGTGTCGAATGACCTCGATGGTGAAAACGCGTCCGAGTTCCAAAGTCTCCTGGCGGACATCACGGTTGGCGACCCCAGAGACCTGCTGATACAGCGAATTGAAGCGAATGCTGCGAACCCCGACGTGGTACGCTCCGGACTCGGATTGCTGACGTTGATGAGCGACTATGACGCGCGCCTGGCGTGGATATTCAGCTCTGCCGACGAAAGCGATCGGATTTGCCTAGAGACATATGCCTCCATTCCGATCTCGCAAACTCACAACTAGATGAAACGAAGCCAGGCTATGGAAATCAAGACAGACGACTACCGCGTGTGGATTGAAGGATGCGATATCTTTTTCGACGGTGCAATGCGGCTTGCCAGTTCCGAGGCTGGTGCACCCATCATGGCTTTGGCGATCAGTGTTCTTGCCTCAAATCCCTCTTCCGTTACGCTCAATTTAAAGGACCTTCAGTTTCTCAATTCTTCCGGCATCAACCTGCTGGCGAAATTTACTATCGAGGCGCGCAAGCATCCCGATGTTCGACTTATCGTGCGTGGAACGCCCGACATACCCTGGCAATCGAAATCATTGCCGAATCTGAAGAAGCTGCATCCCGCTCTGATGCTTTTGATGGACTAACCAGGTCACCCGAAATTTGCCCGGGGGACTGCGTGGGCTTGCGGCAACCCGAGATAGCATAGGCCAGCCGGGGAACGGTGCGGGAGCCCCGTACCGACAGTGAGAACGGTGCAGGATCGCCGCCTACAGCGAGATATGTACACCAGGACAAGTATTTGGATGCGAAGCTAACGACAATCCGGCCTCGTGCGTAGATGCTCGTAATGGCTCGGCGGGGGCTCGGCACAGGCGGCAGGCGTCCATGTTGGGGGGATGTCGGGCCGCCTGTGCCGATCATGCCACCGCCACGCGGTCAAAGGTGGTGTCATTGAGTAAGCGTGCCAAGATCAGCAGCGGCCGGCTGGAATTCATTCCGCCGCAGATCCCGACTCCGGTCGAGCACCCGCCCGAAGATGAGGGATGGGTTCACGAGGTCAAGTTCGACGGCTACCGGACACAGATCATCATCGACAAAGGCGGCGTGCGTCTCTACAGCAAGAACGGCCGCGACTGGACGACAAAATACTGGCCCATCGCGCTGGCCGTCGAGCTGCCGTGCAGGGCTGCCATTCTCGACGGCGAGGTCATTGTAGCTGGCGAGCAGGGCACTCCCGATTGCCCTGCACTGGAAGCCGCGATCTGGAACGAGCCGAGCCGGCTGGTGTTCGTCGCATTCGACATCCTTCATCTCGACGGTTGCAACCTAGCCTCCTTGCCCCTGCTGCAGCGCAAGCAGGCGCTGTGGCAACTGGTTGAACCGGGCCTCGGCAAGATCCGGTACAGCGAGCATTTCGAGGGCAATAAGCTAACGATCTTCCGCGCCATTGAGAATATGGGGCTCGAGGGCATCATCTCGAAGCGCACCGACAGCCGCTACAGGAGCGGACCGTCGAACACATGGCTGAAGGCAAAATATCTTGAGGAAGCCGATTTCCGAATTGCCGGGCGTCGTTCGCGAGCCAGCTACGGTTTCAATGACCCTGATGGCCGGGCATGACGGTGGGCGTTACTGTGACAAGACGAAAAGGATATAAAGCTATCTGGCAGCAGACTGGTTGAGGAAAGCCCCACCGTCATGAAGCCGATGAAAGAAGAGCATCTCGCGGTTCTACGCAGGCACATGGTCGAGGTGATTGCGATCCATGCCGACCTTGCAAGCGAAGAACTCGGCAAGGCAACGCTCGATGAGCGGGTGATGGCAGCGATGCGGCGGGTCCCGCGGCATCTCTTCGTGCCAGCCCCGGTCGCGCCTTATGCCTACCAGGACATGCCGCTGCCGATCGGTTTCGATAAGACCGTCTCGCAGCCCTTCATTGTCGCTCTGATGACCGATCTCCTTGCTCCCCAACCGCACGAGGCAGTGCTCGAGATCGGCACCGGCCTGGGCTACCAAACCGCAATCCTCGCGGAACTTGCCGGACAAGTTTGGAGCGTCGAGATCATCGAGGAATTCGCAAGCCTTGCCGAGGCTTTGCTGCAGGGCCTTGGCTTTTCCAATATCGCCATTCGTGTCGGAGACGGGTCTCGCGGCTGGTCCGAGCACGCCCCGTTCGACAAGATCCTGGTTAGCGTGGCAGCTGAGCGGACGCCGCCGGCTTTGCTGAAGCAGCTCAAGCCGGCGGGACGTCTGGTTCTGCCTTTGGTGTCTGAAGAAGATCAGTTTCTGACTGTCATCGACAAGGATGCGGCAGGGCAACTCGAGACTCGGAAACTCATCCCGGTTCGGTTCAGCCGGCTCGAAACCGTCTGATGAGGTGCGCACAACTGGCGTGACCGCGCTTTTCCGACCGTCAAACCAGATGCCAGCCTTCCGCGCTTCTTCGCCCTTGGTGAACGCGAAGAAACGACCCCTTCCGGTCCTTGGCTCAACAAAGGGGAAAGACAGGATATTTATCTGGCGTCGAACGGCAGGCCAGCCGCAGGCAATGCTGTCCTAGAGTTGATTGCTCACCTCAATGAGGTTGCCGTCGGGGTCCTTGAAGTAAACCGACAGGATTGCACCCAGCGCACCGGCCCGCTCGACGGGCCGTTCCACAATCGCTACGCCCTGACGCTCAAGATGCAGGATGACCGCTTCCATAGGAGTATCGGTTAGCAAACAGAAGTTGCCGCTTCCCGGAACAGTGTCGCGTGCAATGGCTGGCGATGCGTGGGCATCCTGAAGGCTGATCTTGCTGATACCGAAATGCAGCGACCACTTGCCAGGACGCTCTTCCCGCGACTGCATGTTCAGCACGCGCTCGTAGAATCGGCACGTGGTTGCAATATCGCTAACGCAAAGCACAATATGATCGAGCGCGCGCATTTGCATGCCGTCAGTTTATCCCTCTCGCAGATTAGGCGCGAGCTGGTGCGCATAGCGACCCTAAAAGAAGCTCGCTTGCTCCGGGTCAATTCACGGCCACCCGAAGCAGTCATAAATGGCAGCCTAACTCACCGGCTGGCTGAGAATTCTCGGTGATAGCCGGGCCTTGTCTCGAGCCTATATCACAAGCCAGGTCTTGGTCGCCGATGGCAGTAAGACGGCTGTCTGGTTATCCCCCCGCAAGACGCGGCAGCAGGAAAATTTCGGCGCCTTGTGGCAATTCCTTCGACCAGGTGTCGCGATAGATCACCCCGTCGATGGAGACAGCGATACCGCGATCGATCCAAGGCTCGAGGCCGGGATACTGCTCAGCCAGTTTTCTGAACAGCTCCCTAATGTCCTTGGCCTCGATGTCGACCTTGTTCTTGCCTCCGGCGGCGGTGCCAAGCGACCCCCAGAGCGTCACTTCGACCATCAGCCTGCCTGTTCCGCCTCGAGCGCTGCCAGGATGCGCGGCGGTGACATCGGGATATGCGTCATCCGCACGCCCACGGCATTCGACACTGCATTGGCGATTGCTGCCAGCGGCGGCACGATCGACGTCTCGCCGACGCCACGCACCCCGTAAGGATGGTTGGGATTGGGGATCTCGAGAATCTGCGTGTCGATCATCGGCAGGTCCGAGCAGACCGGGATGCGGTAGTCGAGGAAGCCGGGGTTCTGAAGCCGCCCGTCCTTGCCGTAGATGTACTCCTCATTGAGCGCCCAGCCGATGCCTTGCGCAGCACCCCCCTGGTATTGGCCCTCCACATAGGTAGGGTGCACCGCCTTGCCGGCGTCCTGGACGACGGTGTAGCGCAGAACCCTTGTGGCGCCGGTCTCGGGATCGACTTCGATATCGCAGATATGGGTGGCGAAGGAGACGCCCGCGCCGTCGGCGACGAGTTCGCTGTGGCCGGCGATCGGTCCGCCGGTCTTGCCCGAAGCGGTCGCGATCTCCTTCAGCGACAGGCGTCCAAGATTGCCGTGCCTCTCGCCCTTGGCGATGGCGTGGCCCTTTTCCCAGACCACGTCGTCGACCGGAATGTCCCACATCTGCGCGGCGCGTTCCCGCAGGATCTTGATGGCGTTGCGGGCGGCCGAGATCGTCGCCATGGAGGAGGAGAAGGTGCCGCGGCTTCCGTCCGTCATGTCGTTGTAGCCGAGACTGGAAGTATCAGCGACGATCGCCTTGACCTGCTCATAGGCGATGCCGAGTTCCTCCGCCGCCACCAGCGATAGCGAGGCGCGCGAGCCGCCCACGTCCACGGTTCCGACGGCCAGCGAGACTGTGCCGTCCATGCCGATGTTGAGGTCGGTGCAGGTCTGGCCGCCGAAGTTGAACCAGAAGCCGCAAGCCATGCCGCGGCCCTGGTTCTTGCCGAGCGGCGCCTTCATGTGCGGATGGTTCTTCACCGCCTCGAGCGTCGGGCCGATGCCGATCGGGCCGTACACCGGGCCGTAGGAGGATCGGGTGCCTTCCTGAGCGGCGTTCCTGATCCGGAACTCGACCGCGTCCATGCCGATCTCCTTGGCCAGCTCGTCGATCGCGCTTTCCACTGCAAAGGCCGCCATAGGTGCCGATGGCGCGCGATAGGCCGCGGTCTTCGGCCGGTTGACCAGCACTTCGTAGCCGACAGTCTTGACGTTCTCAAGGTTGTAGCAGGCAAAGGCGGTCATGGCGCCGATCTCGGCCCACATGCCGGAATACGGGCCGCAGGAATAGCGGAGCGTCGCCTCGGCCGCGGTGATCGTACCGTCCTTGCGGGCGCCGATCCTGACGTCGATCGAAGTTGCGCTGGCCGGGCCGGAGGCGCGGAACACCTCGTCGCGCGTCATGACCAGCTTGACCGGCCGCCCGGCCTTGCGCGACAACGCCAGCGCGACCGGCTCGGCCCAGACATGAGTCTTGCCGCCGAAGCCGCCGCCGATCTCCGAGGAGGTGACGCGCAGCTTCGAGGCTTCCATGCCAAGCAGTTGGGCGCAGTGCTGGCGGTAGACGAAATGGCCTTGCGTGCAGACCCAGAGGTCGGCGGTGCCGTCGGAACTGACGCTCGCCACGCAGGCATGCGGCTCGATATAGCCCTGGTGCGTCTGCTCGGTCCTGAAGGAGCGTTCGATGACGAAATCGGCCTGCCCAAAACCCTCGCTGACATCGCCATGGCCAAACTGGCTGCGCTTGGCGATGTTGGACGGCTTGCTGGGCTTGGGCTCTACGCCCTCTGTGAATACGGTGTCTTGCAGCACGGGCGCAGTGGACTTCATCGCCTCGTCGACGTCGGTCACATGCGGCAGCACCTCGTAGTCGACCTCGATGAGCTTCAGTGCCTGCCTGGCCGTGCGGGCGTCGATTGCGGCGACCGCCGCCACCGCATGGCCGTCATAGAGCGCCTTGGTGCGCGCCATGCAATTGTCGAGGATGTCGTACATGGCGGCATCGCCATCGGTGAGGTCGGGCAGGTCGGCCGCGGTGATCACCGCCTTCACGCCTGGCAACTTCTCCGCCTTCGACGTGTCGATCTTCCTGATCGTCGCGTGGGGGTGGGGGCTTCTGAGAATGCGCCCAACCAGCTGGCCGGCCATGTTGAAGTCCGCGCCGTAGCGCGCGCGGCCCGTCACCTTGTCGACGCCGTCGGGACGGATGGGACGCGTGCCGACGGAAGTGAAATTGCGGTCCAGGTAGCGCGGATCGAAATTCATGGTCACGTTCCCTTCATTACGCTTGCGGCGTCCTGAACGGCACGCACGATCTTGTCATAGCCGGTGCAGCGGCAGAGGTTTCCGGCGAGGCCGAAGCGGATTTCCTCCTCGGTCGGATCGGGGTTCTTGTCCAGCAGGTCCTTCGCCGCAATCAGGAAGCCCGGCGTGCAGATGCCGCATTGCAGCGCCGCGTGTTCGAGGAACTTCTGCTGCAGCGGATGCAGCCTGTCGCCACGCGCCATGCCTTCGATGGTTTCGACGCGCCGGCCTTCAGCCTCCGCGCCGAGCACCAGGCACGAGCACACCAGCCGGTCGTCGAGGATGATGCTGCAGGCGCCGCAATCGCCGGTGCCGCAGCCTTCCTTGGCGCCCGTCAGCCCCAGGCGATCCCGCAGGACGTCGAGCAGCGTCTCGTCCGGCTGGCAAAGGTACTCGACGTTGTCCCCGTTGATTGTCGTTGAGACTGCAACTCCAGCCATCATTTGCCTCCTGCACGCGCATAGGCGGTCGTGGCGGCCCGCTTGGCCAGCACACCCGCAACCTTTCTCCTGAATTCGACGGTGCCCCGCTTGTCGTCGATGGGGCGGCAGGCCCCCGAGCAGACCTTGGCGAGCCTCTCCAGTGTCGCTTCGTCCAGCTTGGAGCCGATGAGAACCTCGGCTGCCTCCGCCACCAGAAGCACCGTCGGCGCCGCGGCGCCCACTGCCACGCGGGCCGCGTTGACGACACCTTGCTCATCGAGCGTCAGGTTTACGCCGGCGCTGACCACCGCGATATCCATCTCCGTGCGCGGAATGAAGCGCAGATAGGCATCGCCCGAGCGCGGCGGGCGCTTGTCGAGGAGGATCGCCTCGATGATCTCGCCCTTGGCAAGCGAGGTCTTGCCCGGCCCGGTCGGCACGGTCTCAACGGGAATGGTGCGCTTGCCTGCCGGCCCGGCAACCAATGCCTTGGCGCCGGCGGCCACCAGCGCCGGCACGC
Organism: Mesorhizobium monacense; assembly: GCF_056781675.1. NCBI lineage: Bacteria > Pseudomonadati > Pseudomonadota > Alphaproteobacteria > Hyphomicrobiales > Phyllobacteriaceae > Mesorhizobium > Mesorhizobium monacense. Next base: position 1,090,979 of record NZ_CM165567.1, read on the forward strand.
TGTCGGCCGCCGGCGAGGCGTTGCAGAGATTGCCGACGATGGTGCAGCGTCCTTGCACCTGCTTCGAGCCGATCAGCTTGGCCGCTTCGACGACGCCCGGCCATGCCTTCGTCAGCGCCGCGCTCTCTCCCAATACGGCGCAGGGGACCGTGGCACCGATGCTGAAACCGTCGGCCGTTTCCCTGATTTCACCCAGTCCGTCGATCGCCTTGATGTCGACGATCAGGTCGGGTTCGACAAAGCCGCCTTTCATCCTCACCAGGAGGTCGCTGCCTCCAGCGAGGATAGTGGCCGTGCCGGCCGACCCGGCCAGCAGGCCAACGGCATCGTCTATTGAATGAGGACGTATGTAACGCATCGTCTCCCCTTGATTATCGCAATTTCAGCGACCGTTATAAAGAGTCTCCTGATAATGGCCATCCGGTTCCTCATCTGCGGCGATAGGCCAGACGCCGCAAAATGCAGTCCCAAACAGCGCTCCGTGCCGCAGCCCAACACCGCCGCGCCTCAGCGCGGTGACGTTGTCGCGCTTACCGATCGCGCAAGAGGGGGCGTGAGATCACATTCTCGGACCGTCGGACAGCGCGGTGTCGGGCGCGGTTTCCCGGTCATATTTGATGACTGCCTTGGCGAATGCGGAAATGGCGACGGCAAGCGCCAGCAACCAGCGACGGTGGCAGACGCCGGGCTCGCTGGCCGAGAATTCGGCAAAGGTTTCTGCCCCCTTCATGGGAAGAAAAACGCACACGACATGGCTCCGTCACGGCTGATCCGCACATTGTTCCGAGGATGCCTGCGCGAAATTTCCCGCGCCCGTGCGCACTCAGAGATCGCCCTTCCTGACTTTGCCGTAAACGATGTTCCTGTTCGATCCATAATACACTTGGGCTTCGAAGGAACCCTTGCCGATTGCGGCATCGATGATGCCCCACATATCGTCAGCCGAACGCAGGATGAGTGGCCAATCCATGAAGGTCTCCATGTAGCCATCCGTCGTGATCTCATCGCTGAAATTGGCAAACAGGAACTCGCCTCCAGGCTTGACCAATTCCATCGCCCTCTGAAGCAGGCGGACGCCGATGGCACGCGGCAGGTAGTCGTATAGCCCCGATGCGTAGACGAGATCGAATGTACCAAGTGAGTAGGCGCGGCGAAGAATACCACGTACAGAGCCGTGGAGTGCCTCGACTGCAGTGCCGGCAAAGTCGTGGTTCACCGTGGTTACGCTGACGGGGTCTTGATCCAGGCCGACCCAACGCTGCAGTTCTTGCCTGGCGAGCGCCTCGGAGCATTCAGCTTCTCGTAGATGACCGCACGCAATTGCCAGCACCTCCGCTTTTTCCACCCTACGGGCCGTTTCGTCCACAGTTCTGGTTAGTATGTCCCGCCGCTCGCGTCCTGCCACCGAACTCGCCGCCTCACTGGTATAGGCGTAAATCTGTCGGCCAAGCGAGGTCGACGAAGCCACGAACTCTTCGGCAACGGGGTGCTTGTAGTAAATGTCCAGCAGGCTTGCATCGCCCGAATACCCGCGCGGCTTTTCGACCGACCAGCGCGTAAACGGATCTTGGACCAAGTATTCCGCCACGGGATGTTGCTGAGCCAAGGGGATGAGTTTCTGCCAGACCGCGGGAGCAACCTGCCTGCGAAGCTTATGGAGTCTCCCTGCCAGGCGATCGACGGTCAGGCCGGCCGGTTTGTGCCGCACGAAAGCTTGATTCGCGAGATCCAGCATGAGTGCGAGCTGGGCCGTGCTGTTCCGCAACTCGTCGGCATCGACAGCTTCGTCAGATGTCGTGGCATGCCTCTCATCAACTTAGTCGTTACGAGGCTGTATTCGTCGAGTTGCAATTCTGCGTTGAGCCGCATGCCGTATACCCTCCGGTCCACGGCGAACAACTATAGACGCGGTGCGGGATGATGCGAAAGATTTTCATAAAATTTCATGCAGTGGCGGGGGCTGCTGCGTTGACCCGACCCCGCTAAATCCGAACTATCCCTGTTTACTGGTGGTTAGCGATGTTCGGCCTTTTTTGCGGAAAGTGATGCCTTCATCCTGCGTCCGATAGGCGACCTCGGCTATTCCATTCGCTACCGGGGGTCGCAGGGGAGCGTCATAATGCAACTGACTGAGGAGGTGGCTCAGAGGGTGGTCGCAGCGCTCGCGCGCCCGCGGTGGCATTCGCCCGATCCGACACTTTTAGCAAGGGGGGCAAAAGCTGACTGAAATCGCGGACACGGATCCGCTCACGGGAATGAAAAATCGCCGGGCGATCATTCGAGAATTCTCGGAGATGCGCAACGAATGGGCCGCAGACGACGACGAAATAGGTCTCATCCTGATCGACGTGGACTACTTCAAGAGATTCAATGATGGGCTTGGTCATCAGGCCGGCGATGATTGTCTGATCAAACTTGCCCATGTCCTTTCCGAGACGGCAGCTTCGAACAACGCCATCGCGGCCCGTTATGGCGGCGAAGAGTTCGTTGTCCTGTGTAAGGTCACTGGGCGTGCTCATCTTAATGAGCTCGCGCAGCAGTTTTGTCGCGCTGTAGAGGATTTGCATATCCACCACCCTGATCGGGGCGACAAGCTAAACATGGTCACCATCAGCGCCGGCGCCTCGTTGACGCGCGCCGATCAGAGCATGGAACTTCGCATCCTGCTGCAGGAAGCTGATCGCGCCCTTTACACGTCCAAGTTTGCTGGTCGCGCAACGTCCACTATTTACGACCCGCACGCTACCGATCGAGACCGCTCCAGCGAAAATCTCTCAGAACTGTTGAAGCTCGCAGTTTCCAAGCAACTCGTTTCCGTCGCCTATCAGCCAATTTGCGACCTAGCGTCCGGACGAGTGTTGGGCCATGAGACGCTCATGCGCGTGTGCGACTTCGACGGCACCATGATCAGTCCATCCGTGTTCATACCCGTTGCTGAGCAAACTGGCGCGATAGTGGAACTGGGTACGTGGTTAATTGATCAAGCCTGCAGTGACATGGTGGAATATGGATTGGGCTCGGTCGTGACGGCGAACGTGTCCGTTCGTCAGCTCAAGGCTCCTAATTTTTCACTGCGGATCACTGAGATCCTCGGTCGGCACGGCCTTGCGCCACAGAAGCTTGCCATAGAGATCACCGAAGGAAGCGACGTCTTTTTGGAGGCGCAAGCCGTAAGAAACATGGAGCGGCTGCGAAACCTGGGCGTTCAGATCTGGCTGGATGACTTCGGAACGGGATTTGCGGGCCTTTCTTGGCTCCGCCGTTTCAAATTCGACGTCGTCAAGATCGATCGCAGTTTCCTCCACGATTGCCAGACCTCTCGTGGCCTAAGCCTGTTGCAGGACATGGTCGGGCTTCTGCGCAATCTCGACCATGCCGTGCTCGCCGAAGGCGTCGAAACTGAAGAGCAGCAGATATTGCTGCAGCGCTTGGGGGCACATTCGATGCAGGGCTTCCTCACCGGGCATCCCGTCCCGATCGAAGAGATAACCAAGTTAGGCCAGGCCTCGTCGCCTAGTGGGGATATCCGGAATCCAGCGTTGGTCATCGAGCCAACTCTCGGAAGGCGAGGAGTGTTCCCGATCAGGGTCGAATAGCCTTATCGGCCAGGCGTCATTCCGCCTTGCCGTCGCCCGCTTATCGGGAACATCGAGAGGCCTCACGAGTACTGCAGGGCTACACGAACCGCGGCGTGGAAGAGAGTCATCTCTGCTTCAGATCGATCATGCTGCCGCCTTATCCTCACGGAAAGCTGCAGCGTACTATGGCGTGCAAATCGGCGGCCTGCTTGGCGGACTCAGCCGGCCTTGACCGCCGATGCCGCGTCGTCGGTCTCAGCGGTCAGAGTTGTGGTGGCAGGGACGGCGACCAAGCCGTAGCGCCGGTGGCACAATCGGCTCTGCGCCACGGGATCGCCTCGTCGCCAGAGGAACGGACAGTCTCGTTGGTCTAGTTAGTCTTCAACTGGCCAACGCGGTTTTCGGCGATCCAGCGCGCGGCGAGCACCAGTGCGCCCATGCTGAAATCCTTGCCGTGGTTGGCCACCATTTCTTCCGACAGTTTGGCAAGTCGTTCGAAAAATTCATCCTTGCTGACATCCTCGGGGGTGGATTCGGTCTGCATTTCTTCCTCCTGTTTCCACGCGGCCCGCACCCGCTATTTGAACATCTGCGCGGGAAAAGTGACGATCGCGGCGGTGCCATCGACCGAACCTACCGCCAGGTGCCTTCCGTCGCCGGACCAGGCAAGCGCGGTGACGGCGTTGCCCAGAGGTCGGACGAGCAGTTCGTCGCGCGCGCCGATCTGGGAGATCGTGATCCGGCCATTGGCATAACCGGCCGCGACGAGTTTCTTTTCCGGATGCGCTGCCACCGTCTCGACCGGAACCAGCCCGGTGCGGCCCGTTTCCAGAGCGCCAGAGGCCTCGCCGTCAAGCGGCGGAGCGGTCATCGACCAGCCGGCGATCCGGTAAGCACCCGACGCGAACAGTGCATTCGCCGGCTGGCTCCAGCACACGGTCCGGACCGGCGATGGAAATCCCGCGACGATGCCGGCGCGGCGATCGGCCATGCCGACCAGGGCAAAGCCACCTGTCTCGAGCCCGCAGGCCAGCCATTCGCCGTCGCCGCGCCAGCGGATCGACACCGGGCGCGCCGAAAGGGAGACGTCGCGCATCGGGGCAGCGTCGCCGTCGACCACCCAGATTGACAGCCCATCATCGTGGCTGCAGGCGAGGCGGCGTCCGTCCGGCGAGAAGGCAATCACGTCCGTGGACGAAGTCGTAGCGTGTGGCAGTCTCACCGAATCGCCTCGGCCACGCGAAAGAAGGACATCCTGCCCGTTGCTGACGGCTGTCATGGCCGCCAGGGGGCTATGGTCGATGGCGGCGATCGGCCCGTCGATCTTGATCAGCGTCTCCGCTATGTCGCCGCTCGCGGCGAGATGCGCCGCTTCGCCGACAGCGGTCCCGACAAGAAAGCCGGACTGTAGATAGCTGGCGATTGGGACATTGCCGTCTCCCAAAGCAGCGGTGGCGATCAGTGGCGCCAATAACATCTCTCTTGGTCGGATCGACGTCTGTCCGAGATCATTGCTTACCCTGATCCGCGACTCCGGTGGCTCCTGGTCCGCGATCGCGGCTATGGCGACCGTTCCATCCACGCAGGCGAAGGCGACAGTCGAGCCATCGGCGCTGAAGCACAGATCGGCGATCGCCGAGGGGCGACGCCAGCTGCGCGCCAGCAGATCGAACAAGGTCAAGTTCTGCATCGCGTGCTGGTTCATGGTCATCCTCTTGTCAGTTTCCATCCGTCGCTGCGAGCGTACGATCGACGTCCTCGACGTCACCCTCCGCGGCGACGATGCGTTCCTCGCACGCCGCGCATGCGCTCCTGATCGCCTCGGCGCTCTCTTCCGCCTCATGCAAGTCCTGCACCAGTTGCGCGCTGGCGCCGTTCCTGCCGATCTCAAGCTCCAGGCGCAGCACATCCATCTCGATACCGGCGCGTTTCTGGTTAAGCCGCAGCGCCTCGGCAGTGAGCGCGGAGACATTGGCGACGAGTGCCAGCCGGCGGGCGAGCAGCGTGTCACGCCTGTCAGTTTGCCCCATCGGATCCTCCTGTCATTTTTCGCCCCCAGCCATCGGTCCGGGCGGTATCTCGAAAGCCGACAGCAATTTGGGCAGTGTGCCGGCCTGCGAATGGAACTGTTTTTCGGCCGTTTCGATGTGGCTCTTGAGTTGATCCCAGATGTCGACGCGGATCATCGATGTCGTATCGCCGGTGAGGCGCTCGATCTCGTCGACGCGGAACTGGCGCGACAGCGAAACGCCGGAAAACACGAAGTCGCGCAACAGGATCGCATGGTTTTCGATGAACAGATGGATCATCGGATGGGTTTCCGTGGTGACGCCACCAGCGGCAAGCTCGGCCCGGATGAAGTCCTGGAAATGGCACTGCAGGCGATATTGGCTCTCGCCCATGAAGCGCATGACAAAGACCAGGTCGCGGGGCATCAGCCTGACAAGATCGCCAGTAACACCATCGGCCTGGCTGGACATTGGCTCGGGCTGCCCCCGGCTGTCGTTGTCGTTCGCCACGGTCTCTCTCCAGTGCGAGGCCCTTCTGTGAGCCATCGCCTTCAAATAGTAGAGAAAGGAAAAGAATTGAATAGATGATATGTGCTTTTCAAATTTGCTGCGGATGCTAACTAAATATATTGCAATTGCGAATGTTCGTAAAATATTACATGCGACCTTTACAACTGTAAAAGAACGTTACAGTTGACCTCTGCTCCACCTGTCGAAAGAGCAGAGATTTTGTTTTTAGCGCCAGCCAGGAGCGTCATTCTCGAGTTGGCACGAAGCTTGCTTTGTACATTTCCATAAGAAGCCCATCGCGCTTTCGACGCGGTGCCAAAAGAACGAAGGAACGGAGGAAGCTGGGACCAGTCGCGTCCGCTTCGATACGCCCATCGCAAATGCGGTTGGCGCCGCGGATCTCTGCCAGACGCCTCTAAAACCTTTGCCGCGATCCACTTGAATGGCCGGACCATGAGTCGCGCCTGAACGCGCAACCCTTTGTCGTGCCGTTCGCACTCTCACTTGCGGCGCCGTGCGCCGCTTCATGCCGGGGTCAAGGGACCTGCGGCTCAAACCTGGTGGAGGCTTATGACCATGACGTCTCTGACGCTCAACAAGATTACCTCGCAACGCGGAATCTCCGTCGGCGAGGCGACCAAGAAGATCGCCGATCTCGGCTGGAATCCTTCCTACGTGCAGGAAGCGATGACGTTTCCGACCGACTACAAGATCAACAAGACGCCGCGCGACCCGATGAAGCAGGTCCTGCGGTCCTATTTCCCCATGCAGGAAGAGAAGGACAACCGCGTCTACGGTGCGCTGGATGCGGCATTGCGCGGCGACATGTTCCGTAATGTGGAACCGCGCTGGGTCGAGTGGATGAAGCTCTTCCTGGCCATCATTCCTTTCCCGGAGATCTCCGCCGCCCGCTCGATGGCGATGGTCGCCCGCATCGCGCCCGGCGAGGAACTCAGAACCGGCTTCACCATGCAGATGATCGACGAGTTCCGTCACTCGACGATCCAGATGAATTTGAAGAAATGGTACATGGAGAACTACATCGATCCGGCCGGTTTCGACATCACCGAGGAAGCCTTCGGAAAATGCTACGCCACGACCATCGGCCGGCAGTTCGCGGAAGGCTTCATCACCGGCGACACGATGACCGCCGCCTGCATGTACCTGACCGTGGTCGCCGAGACCGCCTTCACCAACACGCTGTTCGTCGCCATGCCGTCGGAAGCCGCCCGCAATGGCGACTATGCGCTGCCGACCGTCTTCCTGTCAGTGCAGTCCGATGAGAGCCGGCATATCGGCAATGGCCATTCGCTGCTGATGGCGGCGCTCAAGGAGCCGGAAAACCACCTGCTGCTCGAGCGCGACCTGCGTTACGCTTTCTGGCAGAACCACGCGATCGTCGATGCGGCCATCGGGACCTTCATCGAATACGGCACCACCAACCGCGACAAGAACAAGGAGTCCTACGCGGAAATGTGGCACCGCTGGATCTATGAGGATTACTACCGCACCTACATGCTGCCGCTCGAGAAATACGGCATCAAGGTCCATCACGACGACGTCCAGGCAGCCTGGGAACGCATCACCAAGAAGAATTACGTCCACAAGGTCGGGCAGTTCTTCGCGGTCGGCTGGCCGGTCAACTTCTGGCGCATCGAAGCCCAGACCGACAAGGACTTCGAGTGGTTCGAGCACAAATATCCGGGCTGGTACGCCGAATTCGGCGACTTCTGGAAATGGTACGCCAAGCTTAGCCACAAGGGCGAGAAGGTGCTGCTGTTCAACAGCGACGTCGGTTACGTCTATCCGCACCGGTGCTGGTCCTGCCTCGTTCCCTGCCTGATCCGCGAGGATATGGTTGTCGGCGAGATTGACGGCCAGTTGCACACCTTCGCCCACGAACTCGACAAGTGGACTGCCACCGTGGCGTTCGCCGACGAGTATCAGGGCCGTCCGACGCCCGCGATGGGCCGCTTCAGCGGCAAGCGCGAGTGGGAGACGCTCTATGACGGCTGGGATCTGGCCGATGCGATCAAGGACCTGAACTTCGTGCGCTCCGACGGCAAGACGCTCGTCCCGCAGCCGCATATGCGCTTCGACGACAAGGAGATGTGGACGCTGGACGACGTGCGCGGCAACAAGCTCGGGTCGCCGCTCAACGCGCTGCGTGCCATGTCGCCCGCGGACCGTGAGAAGCACCTGGCGGAATACCGGGCCGGCTTCACGATCAATCCCTGCAACTGATCAGGCCAAAGGGGGGCGGGTTCGTCCCGCCTCTTCCTTTCACTGGAGGTCCGTATGTCGGAAACCCACACGGTCAGGCTCAGCCCGGTCGGCGTCGAATTCGATGTCGAAAATGGCGAAACGGTGCTCAACGCCGCGTTCCGCCAGGGCATCGCGCTGCCGCACGGTTGCAAGGAAGGGCAATGCTCCGCCTGCAAAAGCGTGTTGCTCGAAGGCGAAGTCGACATGCTCAAATACTCGACCTTCGCACTGAACGACATGGAGAAGGAGAGCGGCCACGTCCTTTTGTGCCGCTGCGTCGCCTACTCCGATCTGGAAGTCGAGCTTCTCAACTACGACGAGGAGATTTTGGCGAAAGCGATCGCCGTGAAGACGTTCAAGGGCCGGATTGCTCGGATCGAGCACCTGACCCACGACATTCGCGGCATCGAGATCGAACTCGGCTCGCCGATAAAGTTCTGGGCGGGGCAATATGTCGACATCACGGTTACCACGCAAAAAGGGGAGACGATTACGCGCTCGTTCTCCATGGCAAATACGCCGGACCAAACCCAAAAACTCTCCTTCATCATCAAAAAATACCCTGAGGGAAAGTTCTCCGGAGAACTCGATTCCGGAGGAATCAAGGTCGGAGCAGAGGTCACCGTCGTCGGACCCTACGGAACCTGTTTCCGCCGGGACGAACGGCAAGGACCCCTGATCCTGGTCGGGGCCGGATCGGGCATGTCACCGATCTGGTCGATCCTCAACGACCATCTGAAGAGCGGCGAGAAACGTCCGGTCTATTTCTTCTACGGTGCCCGCACCCGCAACGACCTGTTCTATCTCGACAGAATCGCCGAGCTGGTCGGTCAGCATTCGGAAGTCACATTCATTCCGGTGCTGTCGCACGCGACCGATGACGCCGAATGGGAAGGCGAGCGCGGCTTCGTACACCAGAGTGTCGACGCCAAGCTCAAGCAACTGGCGGTCGACGGGCAGGGCGATGTCCATGCCTGCGGCCCGCCGCCGATGATCGATGCGCTTCAGCCGGTTCTGTTCATGAACGGGTTCGAGACGGAGCGGATCTTCTTCGACAAGTTCACCACATCGGCAGGTGCAACGCCGGCCCACTGAGGGGCTGCCACGCAACTGTAACCACAACTGCAACAAGGGAGTGAAGACTATGCCAGCTACCTCGAGTTCAGTCGGATCCGGAGCCGCCGGCGCGGCGATCTTTGCCGACTCCGACAGCCGGAAGTACCGGTATTTCGACCCGAAGGGCCAGCGTGCCACCCACTACGAAGACATGACGGTCGACGTGCAGCCCGATCCCGAGCGTTACCTGATCCAGGACTGGATCATATCCTTCGCCGACGGCAAGGGCGCCTATGTCAAGCAGAACACCGCCGCGCAGAGCTCCAACTGGCATGCCTTCCGCGCCCCCGATCAGGAATGGGAGCGCACGCACTACCAGCGCCAGTCGAAGATCGAGACGATGGTGCAGAGCGTCATCAACAATGCCCGCAAGTCCGGTGCACCGAAGACCTTCGACAAGGCGTGGGTCAAGATCCTGCAGACGCAGCTCGGCGCCTGGAAACACGCCGAATTCGGCATCGGCACCTCGCTGATGCAGGCGCAGCGCTACGGCTACACCCAGATGATCAACAACGCTACGCTGACCAACTCGTCCTACAAGCTGCGGCTTGCGCAGGACATCACGCTCTACCTTGCCGAGATCGGCATGGACCTTCCCGGCTGGGATGACGAACTCGGCAAGAAGACCTGGCTCGAGGACAAGAACTGGCAAGGCACGCGCGAAGCGGTCGAAACCATCATGGGCGCGACCGACTATCTCGAGCAGTATTTCGCCATCAACATCGTCTTCGAGCCGCTGGTCGGCGAAGCCTTCCGCTCAGGCTTCCTGATGCAGATCGCGGCCGCCAACCATGACTTCATCACGCCTGCGGTGATCTCGGCAGCCGAGGCCGATTACGAGCGCAACCTCGCCAACACGATCGACCTCATGCACTTGCTCGCCAACGACGAGAAACACGGCGCGGCGAACAAGAAGCTCTTCCAGGGCTGGGTCAAGAAACACGGCGCGCTCGCCGACAAGGCGGCCGTCGGCCTGCAGCCGATCTGGTCGATGCCGCATTCCAAGCCAGTCGCGTTCGCGGACGTTCGCGCCAAATCCGAGGAACGGATTGGCCAGATCCTCGGCGAACTCGGCCTCAAGCGCTGACACAGGGAGAAATGTCATGTCACTAGCAGCACGCGACGCAACGCATTCCAACATCTTCAAGGAGATGAAGGACATCACCTTCGAACAGACGATTTCGCATCAGTGCGGCGTCACCATGAACAACTCGGTCGAGGCCAGGGCTATCGCCGAATTTATGGGAAAGAAGCCGGGAGTGACCATCACCTACCAGCCGGCGCTGATCCGTATCGACGGCGATGGCAAGCTGATCTTCAAGATGGACGCGATCGGTGAATATCTCGGCCGCGAGATTTCAGCCGAGACCTTCGAGGTCAACACCTCCACCCACTACGGCCGCATGGTTCGCGTCGACGACAACACCGTGATCCTGTTCGGCAACATGGACGAGATGTTCGAATACATCGAATAGCCGCCAAAAAATCGGGCGCGCCGCCTGGTTGCGGCGCGCCGAACCGATCAACGCCCATCTCGCGGAGGGAAAAATGTTTAGGACACCGGAAGGCAAGGATATCTTCGTGGTCGACGGCCACACCCATTTCTGGGACGGCAGCCCGGACAACCAGAAAAATGTCCACGGCAAGCAGTTCATCGATTGTTTCTACGCCTATCACACCGGGCTGAGCCCCAAGGATCAGCTTTGGGAGAAGAGCAAGTTCGAGAAGTACAGCGCCGACGATCTCTATCGCGACCTTTTCATCGACGGTCCCGACGACGTGGCGATCGTCCAGTCGACCTATCTCAAGGATTTCTACAAGAACGGCTTCAACACGATCGAGCGCAACGCCGAGGTGGCCAAGCGCTATCCGGAGCGTTTCATCGTCAACGGCGCCTTTGACCCGCGTGACGGTGAGAAGGCACTCGAGTACATCCACTTCCTCAAGGAGACCTATGACGTCAAGGGCGTGAAGATGTACACGGCCGAATGGAACGGCGCCTCCAAGGGCTGGAAGCTCACCGATCCCGATGCCTACAAATGCTTCGAACTTTGCGACAAGCTCGGCATCAAGAACATCCACGTCCACAAGGGTCCGACGATCATCCCGCTCAGCAAGGACGCCTTCGACGTGCATGACGTCGACTATGCGGCGACGGATTTCCAGGGCCTCAACTGGATCATCGAGCATTGCGGCCTGCCGCGTCTCGACGATTTCTGCTGGATCGCGACGCAGGAAACCAACGTTTATGGCGGGCTGGCCGTGGCGCTGCCCTTCATCCATTCCCGCCCGCGCTATTTCGGCGAGGTCATCGCCGAGCTGCTGTTCTGGATCGGGCCGGAGAAAATCCTGTTCGGTTCCGACTATGCGATCTGGACGCCGCGCTGGCTGGTCGAGAAATTCTGGGCCTATCAGATCCCGGAGGACATCGCCGCTGAACGGGGCGTGCAGCTGACCGACGAGATCAAGGAGAAGATCCTCGGCCTCAATGCCGCGCGCCTCTACAACATCGACATCGAAGCCAAGAAGAAGGCGCTCGCCGGCTCGCCCTTCAGCATCGCGGCGGAGTAGGGGCCATGGCAACCGCCAGCGTTTCCGGCAACCGCGAGAACGAACTCTGGCGGTGCCTTGGTGCGGTCAATGACCCGGAGCTCGACGAACCGATTACCGAGATGGGCTTCGTCGAGCGGGCTGCGATGACGGGCGATGGCAGCGTGGAGATAGACTTCCGCCTGCCGACCTACTGGTGCTCGCCCAACTTCGCGTTCCTGATGCTGGACGGCGTCCGCAAGGCGCTCGACCAGCTCTCCTGGGCGCCGGCCTATCGCGTCAGGCTGCACGACCACATGTTCGCGGAAGAGGTCAATCGCGGCATGGAAGCCGGCAAGACATTCGGCGATATTTTTGCTGAACTTGCCGAGGATCAGGATCTCGGCGCTTTGCGCGAAACCTTCAGGATGAAGGCATTCAAGCGGCGCCAGGAGGCAGTCCTGCGCGGGCTGCGGCAGCACGGTCTGACGGACCGGGAAATCCTCGGCATGGACCTGCCGGCATACGACGTCGCGCGGTTCGAGCCGGGCGAAGCGACCAAACAGAAGCCGAGATACAGGGCGGCTCTGCTTGAGCGTTTTCCCGATCGCCGGGCGGATGATCCTGTCTTCGTGACATGGGAAGGGCAACACATACCGCCTGGCGCACTCGGTGCCCATCTCGCCGAACTGCGCGGTGTGCGCGTCAATATGGAGTTCAACGGCGCGCTTTGCCGTGGGCTCAAGCAGACCAGATACAAGGAACTGGATGTGGTCGAGGGCGAACCGACGCTGGTCGATTTCATCATGGACCGCGTGCCGGCACGAGCCGCGACGACCGCCTGAAGCAGATCTGAAAGCAACGGCCTCCCTCGCACGAGGCCCCTAACCAACAACCCGCCCGTAAGGCGGAAGGAGGAATCATGCCCAAAATAATGCTTCACAATTCCGAGGCCCGCCGTGCTCTCGCCCGCGGCGTCTTTCGCCTGGCCGCTGCCGTCGAGCCGACGCTCGGCCCCAAAGGCATGAACGCCATGATCGACCGGCCGATCGGCACGCCGATGGTGACTCGCGACGGTGTCAGCATCGCCTCGGAGATCGAGTTGCACGACCGTTTCGAAAACATGGGCGCGCAAGTGGTCCGCGAGGTGTCGATGCAGACCAACGAGGTCGCCGGCGACGGTACAACGACTGCCATCGTGCTCGCCAACGCGCTCATCCAGGGTGGTGTGGAGGCGAATGAACGCGGCGTGAAATCCGTCGATCTGTGCAAGGGCATCGACCTTGCCGTGGCGACGGTGGTGGCGGCGCTCAAGGCTTCGGCCAAGCCCGCAAAAGGCAACGGCATCCTGGCTTCGGTCGCCAATATTGCCGCGACCGACACGAAGCTTGGCGCGCTGGTGGCGGAGGCCCATCAGCGCGTGGGAGCCGAAGGTGTCATCACCACGGACTTCAGCGTCACCACCGAGACCACGCTCGATGTGGTTGAGGGCATGTCCTTCGAACGCGGCTATCTCTCTCATCACATGGTGACCGATCAGGAGAAGATGGAGGCGGTTCTCGAACGGCCCTACATCCTGATGACCGATCTCAAGATCAAGGAGCCCGAGGCGCTGGATGCGGTTCGCCGCATTGCCGACCAGGATGGTCGACCGTTGCTTATCGTGTCCGAGGAAATGTCGCCGGAAGTTGTGGTGACCCTGCTCGGCAAGCAGGGACCTGGAAAATACCTCGTCGTCCACCCGCCGGAGTATGGCCATTGGCGCAAGGCGATGATGGAGGATCTGGCAATCATCACCGGCGGCAAGGTGATCGCGCGCGACCTCGGCGGCCGGCTGGAGGACATCACAGCCGACGACCTCGGAACAGCCGACCGGGTGAAGACCAGTTCGTCCTACACCTCGATCATCCGCGGCGGCGGCGATCATGCGGCAATCGCATCGCGCCGCGCCCAGGTGCAGCGGCAGTATGAAGCTTCGCCGCCGAACATCGACCAGGACAAACTGCGCGAACGCCTTGCCAAGCTCTCCGGCGGGACGGCGATCCTTTATGCCGGCGGTGTCACGCCCGTCGAGCAGAAGCGAACCATTCAGCTCATCGAGGATTCGCTGAATGCCGTGCGCGCCGCATCCGAAGAGGGCGTTGTCGCCGGCGGCGGCTCGGCGCTTGCCCAGATCGCGCCGCTGCTCGACAAGGTGGCGACCGGCGTCGACGGCGATGTCGCCGAAGGCGTGCGCCTGGTGCGGTCGGTGCTGTCGCGGCCGCTCTGGCGCATAGCCGCCAATGCCGGCGCCGATCCCGAGGCAGTCGTGGCGGAAGTTACGCGCATCAACGGCGGCTACGGCTACAACGCGTCTGCCGGCAGCTACCAGAACATGTTCGAGGCAGGGATCATCGATCCGGTCCGCGTCACCTACACAGCACTCGCCAACGCAGCTTCGGTGGCGACGCTGATCCTGACCACCGAAACACTGATTGGCCATCTCGCCGAGGACGAAGATCCGACGGCCGGACCGGCCCGCGGCGGCGGCTCTGAAAAGCTCGGCCGCGCCTAAGCAATCCGAACAATCTCGACGTTGAAAGGATACGACGATGAAAGCTGCGAGACTGTACGAATACGATCCGCATATGAACGTCCAACTCAGGATCGAGGAGGTCAAGGCACCGACGATCACCGCCCCCGACGAGGTGATCGTGCGGGTCGGTGCCGCCGGCCTCTGCCGCACCGACCTGCACATCATCGAAGGCGTATGGAAGCCGACCATGGACCCCGAAGGCACGCTGTTGCCTTACATCATGGGCCATGAAAATGCCGGCTGGGTCGAGGAGGTCGGCAGCGGCGTCAGGTCGGTCAAGCGCGGCGACGCCGTGATCTGCCATCCCTTCCGTTCCTGCGGCATCTGCCTCAACTGCCGACACGGCGAGGACATGTACTGCGACAACGGCCAGTTTCCCGGCCTTGGCATGAATGGCGGCTTCGCCGAGTACTTCATCACCAGCGAACGTTCGCTGATCAAGCTGAACGCCAACATCACGCCGATCGAAGTGGCGCCGCTGGCCGACGCCGGCATCACCGCCTACCGCGCCGCCAAGCGGGCGGCCAAGCTGCTAAGGCCAGGGAGTTACTGCGTCCTGCTCGGCATCGGCGGGCTTGGCCATATCGCGCTGCAATCGCTGCACGCGATCTCGGGCTGCCGCATCATCGCCGTCGATCGCGAACCGGCGGCGCGTGTGCTGGCCAAGGATCTGGGCGCCGACTTCGTCCTCGATGGCGGGCCGAATGTCGTCGAGGAGGTCAGCCAGATCACCGGCGGCGGCGCCCATGTGGTCATCGATTTCGTCGGCGAACTCGGCGTCGAGAACATCTGCTGGAAGATGGTGCGCAAGGGTGGGCAACTGTTCGTCGTCGGCTATGGCGGCGCGGTCAACGTGCCAACCGCGCACCTTGTCATCGAGGAGATCAACATCGGCGGCAGCCTGGTCGGCAACTTCACCGAGTTGGTCGAGCTGATGGAACTCAACGCCGACGGCAAGGTGAAGATGCACTACACCGAATACAACCTCGCCAGCATCAACACCGCGCTCGACGATTTCAAGAACCGGCGGTTCACCGGGCGCGGCGTCATCGTGCCCTGAAGGCCTTTGGACGTGGCGCGGAACGGGTGCCGCGTCATGACTGATGCCATGGCGTTTTCCATATCGGGACGTAAGCGAAGCGCGATCCTGAAATGAGATTTTTGCTTCGCGAAAAATGGGAGGACAGTATGGATCTTGTTACAGGGTTGGCCGTCGTTATCGGCATTATGGGTGGTATCGCGACGTGGGCGGCGATCACGATCGGCAACCCCTATCTACTGATCTGGGCGGTGTTTGTCGGCTGGGGGAGTTTCTATCACTGTGGCGGCAAGGAAGCCGGGTTCAAGAATTCGGCGGTTGCAAATCTCTGGGGAGCGATCTGCGCTGCCGGCGCATTGATAACCCTGACATCTATTGGTGTGACGGCGATCATGGCCGGCATTTGCGTCGGCATTTCAATCATCGTTCTGATTCTCGCCGCCAAGCTGCCATTGCTCAGCGCCATTCCGTCAGCGGTCTATGGTTACGCAACGACCGCCGCGCTTTTTCTGCTTGGTGCCGCCGCTTATGGCGAAGGTGCTGGCGGCATCACCAAGGTCGCGGCCGCTGTGGTGATCTCGCTGATCATCGGCAACATCCTCGGCTATGTCTCAGAGAAAGTGACCGGTGCTGTCGTGAAGGGCTGATCATACCCCGCGATAGCCCCAGTCGATTGACTTTCCCCAACCTCGTGGCGCGAATGCCGCGAGGTTCTTTTGTGCCCGCGACAGGTTCTGGTCCTAGATTAGACGAACCCGCGGCGGATGCCGTGCTGGTCGAGCTTGCGATAGAGCGTCGGCCGCGAGATGCCGAGCCGTCGCGCGACACGGCTGAGGTTGCCGCCCTCTGCTTCCAGTGCGTTCTTCATTGCTTGGCGTTCCGCCTCGGCGAGTGTGCCCTCGAGCTCTTCGACTGAGGTGGCCGACTGCGAGCCCGGCCCAGAACCCGAGGTCTTGATTTCCTCGGGAAGGTCATGAAGGCCGATGTCGCGACCACGCGCCAGGACATGCAGTCTCCCGACGAGGTTCTTCAACTCGCGCACATTGCCCGGCCAACGATAGGCGAGCAGTGCATCCATGGCTTCATGCGAGAATTCCAGCGGCTCCTCGCCTGATTCAGCGGCGATCTTCCTGTTGAAATGTTCGGTCAGCAGCAGCACGTCGTCGCCGCGTTCGCGCAGCGGCGGCACGGTGATCGAGACCGCGCCAATGCGATAGTAGAGATCGCGGCGGAAGCGGCCCGCGGCAACTTCCTGTTTGAGGTCGCGATTGGTCGAGGCGACCAGGCGCACGTCCACCGGGCGGCCCCGGCTGTCGCCAATGCGGTGGATCACGCGCTCTTCCAGAACACGCAATAGAAATGGCTGGATCTCGAGTGGTAACTCACCGATCTCGTCGAGACTGAGCACGCCCCCGTTGGCGAGTTCGAAAACGCCCGGCTTGCCTTCACGCGAGGCGCCGGTAAAGGCGCCGGCGACATGGCCGAACAATTCGCTGCCGAACAGGTCCCTGGTGATCGCCCCGCAATTCATCGCGATGAACGGATCGGTCGCCGTGCGTCGGCTGCCGGCATGCACGAGCCGCGCAAACAGCTCTTTCCCGACGCCTGTTTCACCTTCGACCAACAGCGACGCAGCGCTGCTCGATCGGGCGACGCGGCATGCGACGTCGATGGCGGCCTGCAGTGTTTCACTTTCGCCGACGATCATGGCGACAGCATCCTGAAGATGCTTGTTCACCTCCCGGTGGACCACCGCCACGCTGGAGACTGCCGGAACCGAGGGGAACACCAGCGCCGCGCCGCGGAGGTCGCCGTCCAACTTCAGCGGCGTTATGTGGCAGGATCGCAGATGGGCCGGTAGTGCCCTGGCAAGGTCAGCGTCGGAGCCGGACGACGGAAGGTTCATCAGCCAGCGGCCCCGGCCAGGCTCCATCGGGCCGTCCATCATTTCGGCTTTCTCGCCGTCAGGCACGTTGTTGCAGAAGATCGCGCGGCCCCGATGGTCGACGATCACCAGCCCGTCTTTTCGGCGGTAGCTGGGAGCCGAGGAAATGAAGGCTTCGAGCAGACGCGTGCGCTGTTCCTGCTGCTGTTCGGCAAGCGCCTTTTCAATCTGCCGGGCCGTGGCAGCGACCAGGGCAGTGTTATGCGGCCGGAAGATCGGCGAATAGCCTGACAGGTCGACGACGCCGATGATCTTGCCGTCGAGCGGGTCGCGGATCGGCGCGCCGGCGCAGGTCCAGGATTTGATGCCGGCGCAGAAATGCTCGGCCGCGTGGACGAAAGTGGGCTCACCCGTCCACAGCGCCGTTCCGATGCCGTTGGTTCCGACGGCATCCTCGTTCCACTTGCCGCCGATGGCGAGGTGGATATCCATGCCGTCATGCAGCGTCTTCTTGTCACCGATGGCGTCGATCAGCACGCCGTCGCTGTCGGCCAGAACCAGCATCGCGCCTGTCCCGTCCAGCAACTGGCCAAGGGAGGCGAACGATCGCCGCGCCGCCGAAAGCAGTTCTGCATTGGCCCGGGTCAGATATTCGATCTCGTCGCGACTACTGCTCAGCGGCGCTTCAATCCCTTGAGCGTTGATGCCGCCGGTGGCGCTGCGATACCAGGAATCGTGAATGAGGGAGCGGACGTGGCTCGGGTGGACTGGATCGCGGGCACATTTGGGATCGTCGGCCAGAAAACTTTCCCAGGCGCGCATGGTGGCACGCTCGTCATAGTCGATGTTGCCCAGAACCATTTGCCCCGCGGCCAGCGACGCACGCGCCGGAAGAGCATTGATCTTCGTCCGATTGGGGCCTAACTCGCGTTTCATTCAGTCATCACAGACCTTTTGGGCCATGCCATTTCTGTTTGCAGTCGCGTCGTATGCTGCCACGGACTGGACGTGCAGAAGCACGCCCAGTCAGTCTATGCCGAGTTTCGCGCCGATATCGGCGGCAAGCTGTTCTTCGGTATAAGTGGCGGCGAGGTGGGATCCGTCTAGTTCGGCAAGCGCTTCGGCGACGGTTTCGTCGACGGGCGAGAAGAAGCCATTCTGCTTCGTCGCCAGAACGAAGATCTGGTCCCCGTCACGGTTGCGGATATCGCCGATGTGATGAAGTTGGCGGCCTGTATTCTGATCTTTCGAGATCACGCGGCCGTTGATGGTGACCTTGATGCACGGTTTGGCTTCGGCCACAGAGGCAAGACTGCCGCCAACGTGGATGATCAGACCTTCTGCCTTTGGTTGCTGGCGTGGTTTCCTGGAAGCCGAATAGCCACCGCCGCTGATCTGGTCGGCAAGGCGAACGATGGTCGAGCGGTTTTGCTCAATCAGTCTTTTGACTTGTACGTCCTCGCGCCGCGGGCCATCCCGCTTGGAGATAATCTCAACCATGAATCCTCCCAGATTCGCTCGGCGTTGCCGTTAGTACGGCTTATTTCTTTTGCGATGAACCCTACACCGCCTCGTTCAAGTACGCCATTCACATCACATAACGCCGAAATTCGAGTCGCTGGTAGCAGGTGGCTGCTACACGGGAATTCCGGTATCGGAGGTTTTGTGTGTAAATGCCACCGCGGTGGTCTTTGCAAACAGTTCGGCCGGCGGCCCCTTGCGGTCGACCCGCCGAAAATGAAGCCCACATCGCATAGCGCGCTTCGAGCCCACCCGCAGGGCTACGTGCCGTCGGATACGTAGGAGGCCTCCACCTCGGCTGGGCAATACGCGTTTCAATGCCTCCCCTGTCGTTTCCGCAAGGGCGTGAATGAATTTGGGGTGGTGATGGCATCTTGCCCGATGCGGTCACTGCCAGCGCTGAGAGATTGTATGAACGGGCCGGCGTTTTGCGCCGGCCTGCTCGCGTATCCGGATCAAGCTGCCTTGATCTTCATGTCTTCCTCGCTGCGCACCATCTTCGTCACGCCGGCGAAGTCGAGCTTGCCGGAACCGAGTACCGGCACTCTTTGAACGATGCGCACTTCGGCCGGCACCATCAGGTCCATGGCGCCGTTGGCCTTGGCGAAGGCCAGGAATTCGGCGCGCGTGGCGTTGGCTGCCTCGGTGATGAGGATCAGCTTTTCGCCCTTGCGGGCATCCGGCACCGTGGCGACGGCCGACAGCGATCCCTTCCACAATTCGCCGGCCAGCACTTCCACGGCAGCCAGCGAGATCATCTCGCCGCCGATCTTGGCGAAGCGCTTGGCACGGCCGCGAATGGTGATGAAGCCGGCCTCGTCGACGGTGACGACGTCGCCGGTGTCATGCCAGCCGCCTTCGAGCGGCTCGAGCACGCCAGGCTTTTCGGCGCGCAGATAGCCCGACATGACATTGGGGCCACGCACGTAGAGCCGTCCGCCATCATCGACGCCGGGCACCGGATCCAGGCGATACTCCATGCCGGGCATGATTTTGCCGACGCTGCCGGACCTGTTGTACATCGGCGTGTTGATGGAGATCACGGGTGCTGCTTCGGTCACGCCGTAACCTTCGAGGATGCGCAGGCCGAACTTCTCCATGTAGGTCATGCGCGTCGCCGCCTTCACCGGCTCGGCGCCGGCAAAGCAGTAGCGCACCGAGCGGAAGTCATAAGGATGCGCCGTGCGCGCATAGCCTGAGAGGAACGTATCGGTGCCGAAGATGATCGTCGCATTAGACGCGTAGATCAGTTCCGGCACGATGCGGTAGTGCAGAGGCGAGGGGTAGAAATAGACCGGCACGCCGGAGATCAGCGGCAGCACCGTGCCCGCCGTCATGCCGAAGGAATGGAAGATCGGCAGGATGTTGAAGACCTTGTCGCCCGAGTGGAAGTCGATGCGCGACGCGGCCTGGGCGGCATTGGCCAGGATGTTGCGGTGGGTGAGCACCACGCCCTTGGGCGTGCCTTCGGAGCCGGACGTGAACAGGA
Organism: Mesorhizobium monacense; assembly: GCF_056781675.1. NCBI lineage: Bacteria > Pseudomonadati > Pseudomonadota > Alphaproteobacteria > Hyphomicrobiales > Phyllobacteriaceae > Mesorhizobium > Mesorhizobium monacense. Next base: position 1,111,495 of record NZ_CM165567.1, read on the forward strand.
TCACAGCCGCATCGTCGGGCTTGCGGGCAACCCGCGGCGTGCTCTTGCGCAACAGGCCGAGCAGCTTGTCCTTGAGGCCGATGGTGGCCCGCAAATCGTCAAGCCAGACGATGTCCACCGCGCGGCCGAGTTCCTCGACCACCGCGCCAAGCTTTGCCTGTTCGACAAAGGCGCGCGAGGTGAGCACGGTCCGCACGTCGGCGGCCTTGCAGGCGGACAGGATGTTCGCGGCCCCTGCGGTAAAGTTTATCATCGCCGGAACCTTGCCGGCCGACATGACGCCGAGCAGCGTCGCGCAGGCGCCGTTGGCGTTGGGCAGCATGATGCCCAGCGTCTGCTGGTCGGCGTAGAGGTGTTCGAACTTCTCGCCGAGCACCGCGGCACCCGTCAGCAACTTGCCGTAGCTCAGCGAACCGGTGACTGGGTCCTCCACGGCAAGCTTTTTCATGCCGCGCTCGTTCGCCGTCTGGATGATCTTTTCCAGCACGGTCTTGTCGATATCCTGGGTGCGGAAGACGAGGTCCGACATGACCTGGTAGAGGGCAGCGCCGGCCGCAGCGCGGCGCTTGCGGCCCTTCAGCTCCTGCGCAACTTCGAGCTTCACCGGCTCCAGGATGGTCACCTTGACCTTCGGGAACAGGCGGCGGCGCACATGCTGCGACGTCAGCCGCGAAAAGTAGCTCTTCTCCAGCCCTTCGATGCGGACGGGTACCACCATCGAGCCGGTCTTGTCGGCGACCATGGCGGCGCCGTCATAGACCTTCATCAGGCCGCCGGTGACGGTGATGCGGCCTTCGGGGAATATGACCAGCGGATCGCCGCCTTGTACGATCTTGATCAGCGTGCGGGTCGACATAGGCTTGGCCGGATTGAGCGGCAGAGCGCGGGCGAGCTTCAGGAACGGCTTCATCCACCAGGCCTGCGCGATGGTGTGGTCGATGGCGAAGACCGGCTCCTCGTCGGTCAGCGTCAAGGCCAGCGGACCGTCGAGGAAGCTGACATGGTTGAGCGCCAGGATCGGCGCCGGACCGGCAGCCTTGAGGTTATCCAGCCCCTCCACCTCCAGATGATGGAAGGCGCGGAACAGGATGGAGACGAAATCGCGGAAAGCATTCGTCGGCAGGTATTTCAGCATCAGCCATGCGGCGACGGCATTGATGACGGCGAGGCCGAACAGCACGCCTGCTATGGAGACGCCGGCTGCCTGGATGGCGGCGACAAGACCGCCACCGATGGTCATGAAGCCGGCGCTGACGACGTTGACCGCGGCGACGACACGGGCACGGCGATCCTCCGGCGCCCAAGCCTGCACCGCCGCAAAGGTCGGCACGACGAGGAAGGCGCCGGCAGTCGCCAGGCCGGCCAGGTCGATGGCGACACGGATGGTGTTCTGGCCGGCAAAGAAGGCGCTGAGCGTCTGCGCCTGGGCAGAGGCTTGCAAGCCCCAGACGCTCCAGCCGAGATCAAGTCCGAACAGGGCCATCAGGGCCGTGCCGACCGGGGCGGGCAACAGCACCATGCGCCCCTGTGACATCCACGCGGCAATGGCCGAGCCGATGGCGACGGCGACCGCGAAGACGGCGAGATAGGCGGTCACGGCGATTTCGGTGCCGCCGAGCGAATCCTTGACCATGGGGGGCAGGATGGACAGGATGATGGCGCCGACCAGCCAGAACCAGGACGCCATCAGCGCCGCCCGCCAGATGCGCTGGTTTGTGCGCAGCTCGCTGACCAGCCGCCAGGTGGAGCGCAGGACGTTCTTGTCGATCACCAGGTTCGGTGCTGCCGATCCGGTCGCCGGTATGTAGCGGCTGACGAACCAGCAACCGACGGCGAGGATCATCATCATCGGACCGAAGACCGCGATGCCGATGCCGTCGGCCGAGACAATGCCGCCGACGATCGTGCCGCCGAGGATGGCGGCGAAGGTGGCCAACTCGATCCAGGCGTTGGCGCGCGGCAGCTCCTTGCGCTCGAGGTGATCCGGCAGGATGCCGTATTTGATCGGGCCAAACAGCGCCGAAATGACGCCGAACAGGAACAGGGCCGTCAACAGCACCGGGATTGACGAGAGCGCGATGCCGGTGACCGCCAGCAAGGCGGCGCCGATCTCGACGAACTTCAGCTTGCGCGCCACGGCAGCCTTGTCGAAGCGGTCGGCGATCTCACCGCCAAGTGCAGACAGAAGCAGGAAGGGCGCCATGAAAACAGCACCCGCCAAGGTAACCAACGACGCCGCCTTGTCCGCCGACAGCGTGAACAGGATGAGGAACACCAGCGTGTTCTTCAGGAAATTGTCATTGAAGGCCGAGAGGAATTGCGTCCAGAAGAGAGGCGCGAAGCGCCGTGACGTCATCAGATGGTTGTTCATGGCAATTTCCATTGGGCAAGGCGTCGAGCAATCCGAATGGATCGAGCGGTTGCTTGCACGGTTTGAGCCTCGTTGTTAGCGGGAACCGGATTACACTTCGTTACTGCGGTTGATATCCATCAGCAGCTTTTCGGTCTTGGCGTCTTTCAACCTGCTGATGAACCGGCCCGCTTCCTCCGCGTCGCGCAACGCCCTGGTGATGGTGACGGAGGTTTTCCAGGTGCTTGAATGGTTGGGAGCATAGCTGGGCATGGATATGTTCCTTTCGTTTCAGGGTTAGGTTGGGTCGGCGCTGGTCTGTTTCAGGCCGGAAACAATCAGGCCGGCTTCGTCGTCCGTTCGAGCACTCGTCGACACTGCTCCTGAGCGGTGCGCCGCGACCGGCGGTTTGACTACCTCCATGAACGTTGTTCATGAGTGCAACATAGCACACCGTGAACGGCGTTCAAGAGAAAAATGAACGCCGTTCAAAAAATTCAGATGGAGAAGGCTAAAGAGGACGAAAGGGGGTGGATGTCAGGCCTCGCCGGCGAGTCGGCCGTTGATGTCATCGCCGGTCCGGACCTTGTGTCATACTGGTTTTGTCAAATCGCGGCCTCGGCCAATCCGAGATGGCGTTCGATCGTGTTGGCCGGTTCGACGATGCGGCTCATCGCGGACCGGCTGAGCACGCGTGGCGCCGGTCCCGCCTAGGCGTCTGAAACGTTCCGGCCCCCGGGGCGACCCAGCAACCTACGATCTCACTCCTCCGCCGGCCCGTAGAGGCCGAACTGGTCGAGCAGCGCCCGTTGCCGGTCAGCACTTTCGACAAGCAGCCCGGTGTAGCGATCGATGATCCGGTTGCGATGATCCGGATCGGAAACGGAGGAAAGTGTACCCACGATCGCTGCGACCTTTTCCGAGGCCTGCCGCAGTTCGTCCAGGAGCTCCGCCTTGCCGCCGACTTCAGCAACTACCTGCTTCGTCACCTTGCCGATGCCGGCGGGCGTGCGGCTGCCGACTGACACATAACCCTCCGGCAGATCTCCCTTGAGGTTGGTGACCGACTTGAAACGGATGACGTCGAAGACCTGGTCGACTGCCTGCTTAGCACCGGTCACCCGAGAGGGATGGTCGGTGTCGGCGGCGGCGTGCGGCAGCAGCTCGAGCCTGCCCTTATGGCGCTCTTCGAGCGGCAGGTAAGGAAGCATCGGCCCGCTGAGTTTGCCGGTCGCTGCGTCTTTGAAGAGATCGGCGTCGATCGCCGCGTGCACGATCTTGCCGGACGACAGCGCCTCGTCGAGCGCGGCGGCATCGACGACCTCGCCCCGGTCGTAGTTGACCAGCACCGCGCCGTCGTTCATCACGTCGAACACCTTCGCATCGACGGTTCCGGCGTTGGAATAGACGCTTCTCGCCGCATCCAGGCGACCGAGACCGATGTGCACGGAGAGCACGTCCGCGCCGGTTGCCGCGGCAACCGGACTTGCGGCATGTTCGAAGCCTTCCGCCTCGATCCAGCGCTTGTGATGCTCGCGGGCATAGATCGCCACCTTCATGCCGAAGGCCTTGGCGAGCTTGGCGACTTCGCGGCCGATGTTGCCGTAGCCGAGAACGGCGATCTTGCGGCCCTCGAGCTTAGCGGTGGGAAAATCCTTGAGCTGTCGGCCGGTGTCGAAGTCGCCGCCGGCGACCATCCGGTGGAGCCTGCCAACCGGCAGATCCGGAACAACTCTCAGGATCGCCTTCATCGCCATCTGGGCGGTCGCCCGGCTGTTGATACCCGGCGTGTTCATCAGCGGCGCTTCGCCGCCCTCGCCATTGCCGCCGCCCCAGGAGGCCGAGCCCATGTTGCCGGTGCCGGCGCCTATGCGCACGCCACCGAGCGGGAATACGGAGTCCTTCGGGATGAACGTCGCGGCCGCGATCAATGCGTCGTACTGGCCCTTGTCTGTCTGCGGAAGGATCTCTGCCTCGGTACTCAGGTTGGGCTGGTAGAAGAAATGGATGCGGCCCTTTTCAAGCGCCGACCGCCCGCCGAGCGGTCCGAGGTGGAAGACGCCCCCCTTTTCCTCGATATAGGCCTTTATCTCGCTGTGATCCGGCTGGCCGTCGGCGCCGAAGCGCAGGCCGACCAGATCGGCGATCAGCACCGCATAGGCGCGCGCGGGGTCGTCCTTGCGGACGCCGTCGCCTGTCTTGGCCTGGGCCTCGAAAACGACGCCGTTCTTCGCCAGTTCCTCTTCGAGAACGACGATCTTGGCGCGCAGATAGGCGTATTGCAGATTCTCCAGCAGCGCGACGATATCTTCGGGCTCGCGGATGCCACCGACCCAGGCGCGATAGTCGCCTGGCGTTCCCGGGAAGGCATTGACGTAGCGGGCCGCGTCGAGGCCGGGCTCATATTCGCTGTTCGGATGGGTGATACCCTCATAGCCGAGCAGTTGTTTCGACCGGGCGATGATGCGGGTGTGGATGCCGGGGTCGGTGATGCCGTCGTCCTCAACCTTAAGGAGCGTTACCGCCGCGCCGCGCCGTTCGGCATCGGTGACTGTCAGCGATAGCATCGGGTGCGACTTGACCCACTCGTCGATCACCTTGCGATTGGTGGCGGAACGGCGGTTGAGCTCGACGACGGAGCCGACCCGAGCCTCCGACTGTAAAAGGCCGAAGGTGGTCTCGGCAAAGGCAAGTGCGCTGTAGGTGTTGATGACGCCGCCGAGCATGCGGTCTTCTGCGGCGTCGTAGAATGGCCCGGCATCTACGGAGCGCTTGGCCGAAAGCGGTAGCTTAGGGTCGATCGGCGGCGCGATCTTCAGCTGGCGCGGGATCGCCCAGGCGGGATCCTGCTGGTTCTTTTCGATCAGTGCCAGGGCGTGAGGCGTGAAGGAGGCGACAAAATAGCCCGACACCCCGCCGATCGCCTTCTGGAACGGCATGAACAGGCAGCACTTCGCCATCACGGCGTCGACGAGTTCGGGCTCCCACGGCATGGCACCGAGCATCGAAGTGGCATCGAACACCGCATGGCGGTTTGCCGGATCGCCGTCTATCCAGCTCAGCAGTTCGTGGATCTCGGCACTGGTATAGGCATTGGCCCCGGTCGTCTCGTGGCCGACGCCGACAAAGATCGAGACGCCGAGGGCGGAGAGCTCGGCTGCCGTCGGGATCACGCCTTCTGAGACGGCGAAATGAATACGGCTCTCGCAGCCTTTTTCGGCGAAACGCTGCATCTCGATCAACTGGGTGGCCCAGGACTGGCGGAAGAAGCCAGCGGCCCTGGATAGATCGCTCTCTGGCTGCGGCGTATCGACATAGACGCGTTGGGAGGCGTCGTTGGCATTCATCAGGTGCTGGACGCAGACAGTGAAGCCACTATGGCCACCGCCGAGTCCCACTGCCATGCGGTTCGTCTTCGGGAAGTGGAAATACCGATGGATCGCCCGCATCATGTCGGTCAGGATCTTGTCCGCCGGATAGCCGCGGTGCATGCTGCGGGAAATCTCGGCGGTGGTGAAGCCACCGATGTCGTTACCCCTGTCGTCGAACTTCCGATAGGTCTTCTCAATCCAGGCGTCGAAGGCGATGCGCCGCAGGCGGCTGTCCACTTCGTCGGTGGTCGCATCGGTGATCGGGCCGACACCGAAGAACGGGTTCGACGGCAATTTTGGCGCGCCCGATCCGGTCAGTCGGAGTGCCTTCAGTCGCTGTTCCTGCATCTGCGCGATATTCATGATGATCTGCCTATCTGTTTTCCAGGGCGGGGGGCGGATAGTGGATCGAACACGAAAGAAAAAAGACGCTAACTGCGCCGAAGCGCACGCTGAATGCGTCATGGTTGCCCTGCAACGAGGAATTGCTGCCGCACGGGCGCTTTGGGGCCTCTGAACAGAGGGTGCCAGCCTCCATTATGAAATATATTTCATATAGTGAATTTTATTGACAGCGTCAGAAAAGCCGGTAATTGTCGGGGCGTCGGGTTTCTGGAGGATGTCCGGCGTCAATCAATCCAGACAGCGAGACGCTGCGGCGTTCGCGATTGTCATTGAGCATGGCTTCGGCCAAGGGAGGAATCTTGCGCAAATTTCTGAGCACGCTCGCCATGGCGGCGGCTGCGTCGACCATCTTGGTCTCGACCCAGGCCTACGCCGAAACCGGCAACCCGTTCAAATGCGAGCCGGGTGAAAAATATGTCATGAACGTCATGGTCTCGGGCGTCGAATATTGGTTCCCGGTCTATGAGATGTTCAAGCAGGCCGGGCAGCAGTTCGGCTGCGAGACCGAATACACCGGCACGCCGGAATATGACGTGAACAAGCAGATCGCCACTTTCGACCAGGCACTGGCGCAGAAGCCGGCCGGCATCCTCGTGCATCCGATGAATTCCGATCCGTTCATCGAGCCGATCAACCGCGCCACCGACGGCGGCACCGCAGTGGTGACTTTCGCCGCCGACTCGCCCAATTCCAAGCGTGTCTCCTACATCACCTCCGACAATGTCGCCGAAGGCACATATGCCGCCGACGCCGTCGCCGAGGCGATGGGCGGCAAGGGCGAATATGCCGTTCTCGAGAACCCCGGCCAGGACAATCATGACAAGCGCATCTCGGCCTTTGTCGCCCGCATGGAAGCCAAATGGCCTGATATGAAGCTGGTCGGCCGCGCCGCGTCCAACCAGGACCCGACCAAGGCCTATCAGGCAGTGCTCAGCCTCGCCCAGGCCCATCCCGATCTCGGCGCCGTCTTCATGCCGGAAGCCAATTCGGCGATCGGCGCAGCACAAGCGGCCAAGGAAGGTGGTGGCAAGATCAGGGTCATGCTGGCCGACGTCAATGCCAAGATCCTCGACATGATCAAGGCCGGCGAAATCTTCGGCTCGGTCAACCCCAACCAGGGCATGCAGGGCTATATGGGCTTCATGCTTCTGTGGCTGGCCAAGCATCCCGAGTTGATCGACCCGATGAACGACGCCAAGCGCGCCGGCGCCAACGCGATGAAGGTGCCGTTCGTCGACAACGGCTTCTCGATCGTGACCAAGGACAATGCCGACGATTTCTATTGGGACAAGTATCTCAAGCGGCGTGGCACCAAGGGCATCGAAGAGTAATCTCGAGCCGAGCCGCATCAGGGCCGGAAGGGGGGGGTCCCTTCCGGCCCCCTTCAGAACTCTTTCGCAGGAGCATGGCGTGAGCGACGCGCCCGTCCTTCAGATCCGCAACCTTTCCAAGGCGTTCGGGCCGGTCCAGGCGCTGAGTGGCGTGCAGTTCGAGCTGCGCCGCGGCGAGGTCCATGCGCTGTGCGGAGAGAACGGCGCCGGCAAGTCGACGCTGATGAACATGATCGGCGGCATCCTGCAGCCGGACGAGGGCGACATCCTGATCGACGGCAAGCCGGTGACGATCGCATCGCCCGCGGCGGCGCAGAAGATGGGCATCGCGCTGGTGCATCAGGAAATCGCGCTCTGCCAGGATGCGACGGTTGCCGAGAACATCTGCATGGCGGCGATCAACGGCCGGCGCGCGCCGCTGATGAATTTCCAGCAGGTCCATGCAGACGCCGAGAAGACGATGAACCGGCTTGCGCCTATTGCGGTGCGCACCAAGGTCGCGGACCTTTCCATTTCCAGCCAGCAGCTGGTCGAGATCGCCAAGGCACTGACGCTGGACTGCAAGGTGCTGATCCTCGACGAGCCGACCGCAGCACTGACCGAAACCGAGGCGCAGCGCCTGTTCGCAATCGTGCGCGGGCTGAAGCAGCGCGGCATTTCAGTCATCTACATCAGCCATCGCATGGCCGAGATCTTTTCGCTGTGCGACCGCGTCACCGTCTTCCGCGACGGGCGCTATGTCGCGACCGAGGCCATCGAGGCGACGTCGCCCAACGACGTGGTCCGCAAGATGGTCGGCCGCGAGATCACTCAGCTTTATCCCGACAAGCTTCCTGCCGATGCAAAGCCTGGCCGCGTACTGCTCTCGGTGAGTGGCCTGTCGGATGGTATCCGTTTCGCCAATGTCGATCTCGAATTGCGGGCCGGCGAAATTCTCGGCATCGGCGGCCTCATCGGCGCTGGTCGCAGCGAGATCGCGCAGACGATCTGCGGGCTGAGGCCTGCGACCGCCGGCAGCGCCGTACTTGGCGGAAAAAGCGTTGCGATCCGCAGCTATGCCGACGCCGTGCGCGCTGGCCTCGTCTATCTCTCCGAGGATCGAAAGGGTTCCGGCGTCTTCCTCGATCTGTCGATCGCGGCCAATGTGTCGGCACTCGACCTCGGCAAGCTTACCGGCCGTTTCGGCCTGCTCGACCGCCACGCCGAAGCAGATCAGGCGACCAGCCTGGCCAAGCGGCTCGGCGTGCGCATGGCCGGCATCGATGCGGCTGTATCGACGCTTTCTGGCGGCAATCAGCAGAAGGTGGCGATTGCCAAGCAGCTTTCAGTCGCACCGAAGGTCATCATCATGGACGAGCCGACGCGCGGCATCGATGTCGGCGCCAAGGTCGAAATCCATCGCCTGCTGAGAGACCTCGCCAATCAGGGCGTCGGCATCATCGTCATCTCCTCGGAACTGCCCGAACTCATCGGTCTGTGCGACCGGGTAGCTGTGGTGCGCGAAGGCCGCATCGCCGGCGAGCTTGGGACAGGTCAACTCAACGAAGAAGCGATCATCATGCTGGCCTCCGGCGTGCAGCCGAACGCAGTGCATGAGGGGCAGGCCCAGAATGTCGCCTAGCACGGGAGAAACCACGATGCATGCCGAGATCAGGATGGCGGATGCCAGCCGACGTGTCAGCTTCGCTCGGCTCGCCTCGATGCGCGAAGCCGGCTTGATCGTGATCATCCTGGCGCTGTGCATTGCCATGAGTTTCGCCTCGCCGCATTTCCTCACCTGGGGCAACTTCCGCGCCATGCTGATGAGCTTCTCGATCGAAGGCATCGTCGTCGTCGGCATGACCATCCTGCTGATCGTCGGCGGCATCGACCTTTCAGTGGGTTCGGTTGTCTGCTTCTCGATGGTGGTTTCGGGGGCACTGTTCCTGGCCGGGCTGGATCCTTGGACGGCGAGCCTGATCGGCATTGCAGTAAGTGCGCTGATCGGCGCGGTGATGGGCTTCTTCGTCACGGTGGTCGGGCTGAACCATTTCATCACCTCGCTGGCGGCGATGGTGATCGTGCGTGGCCTGTGCCTGGTCATCACCAAGGGTACGCCACTGTCGTTGTTCACGCTGCCGCCGGAATTCAAGGCGATTGGCCAGGGCAACCTCCAGGGCGTTCCCTATGTCATCATCATCTTTGTGGTCGTGGTGGCGGTCTTCGATTTTCTGCTGCGGCGCGCCACCGCCTTCCGCAAGGTGTTCTACACCGGCTCGAACGAGAAGGCGGCGCAGTTCTCCGGCATCAAGACTAACCAGGTGAAGTTCTGGGTAACGGTGCTGTGCGCGACGCTCTCCGGCTTTGCGGGTGTGATCTACATGGCGCGTTTCGGCGCCGCCACGCCGACCTTCGGCGCTGGCATGGAGCTCAACGTGATCGCGGCGGCCGTCATCGGCGGCGCCTCGCTCAAGGGCGGCTCGGGCACGATCTTCGGCGCCATCCTCGGCATGGCGCTGTTGTCGGTGGTCACCAGTTCGCTGATCCTGCTCGACATCTCCGTCTACTGGCAGGACATGATCAAGGGCTGCATCCTCCTGGCGGCGGTGTCGGCCGACCACTTCCTGCACCGTAAGAAGTCCTGAGTTCGAGACGATAGAGCGATCATGGCACCCCCAAACACACGCGACGACATCTCGACCGTCCGCCAGATGCATCAGGCACTTGTCCTCCACTACATGGAGGGCAAGACGCAGGCCGAGATCGCCAGGGAACTCGGCATCTCGCATGCCACCGTCAACCGTCTGATCAAGCGCGGCCACCAGCTCGGCCTGGTCGAGATCAAGATCAAGTCGCCGATCGATCATCTGGTCGATCTCGAAGCGCGGCTGGTGGGGCTCGGCGGCATCGAGCGTGCGGTCGTGGTGCCAACGGTCTCGGAAAACCCGCAGACGGCGCTGCTGCGGGTTGGCGAGGCAGCCGCCAACCTCCTGCTCGAAACGATCAAGGACGGCGACACCATCTCGATCACCGGCGGCAAGGGCGTCAGCGCGCTGGTCGCCGGGCTGAAGCCCGGCCGCAGCTATGACGTCGAAGTCATTCCGGCGACCGGGCTCGTGCAGGGAAAACACTACACCGACGTCAATCACGTCGCTTCGCTGATGGCCGACAGACTGGGCGGCCGCGCCTACCAGATCCATGCGCCGCTATTTGCCGACACGCCGGAACAGCGCGAGATGCTGATGGGCGTGCGCGCGGTGGCGGACGTATTTCGCCGGGCGCGTGAGGCCGATGTCGCGGTGGTCGGCATCGGTTCGATCCTGACCGACGATTCCAGCTATTACGACCTGCATCCCTCCTCCAGCGCCGACCGCCAGGCTATCGAACGCTCGGGCGCATCCGGCGAATTGCTGGCACACCTGATCGACCGAAACGGAAAGCTCAGCAACTACACGCTCAACCGCTCGCTGGTGTCGCTCACCCTTGACGAATTCGCCACCATTCCGCGCTCCATCGGCGTCGCCAGCGGCCCGAGCAAGATCGCGCCGATCCTCAGCGCCATGCGCGGCAATCATCTCGACATCATCGTAACCGACGAGGCCACCGGCCTTGGCATTCTCGACCTTGCCGAAAGAGAGGCAGCATGAGTTCAGAACAAATCCTGCGTGCGATCGGCGCGTCCGGCATCCAGGCATCCGCCGTTGGTCTCGGCACTTGGGCGATCGGCGGCTGGATGTGGGGCGGAACCGACGAGCAAGCCTCGATCCGCGCCATCGAAGCCTCCATCGACGCCGGCGTCAGCCTGATCGACACCGCGCCTGCCTATGGCCTCGGTCGCAGCGAAGAAATCGTCGGCAAGGCGATCAAGGGCAAGCGCGACAAGGTGGTGATCGCCACCAAATGCGGGCTGAACTGGCATTCCGGCAAGGGCAACCATTTCTTCGACCAGGACGACAAGCCGGTGCACCGCTATCTCGGCGCCGACGGCATCGTCTATGAGCTGGAACAGAGCCTGAAGCGGCTCGGCACCGACTACATCGACCTCTACATCACCCACTGGCAGGACCCGACCACGCCGATCGCCGAGACGGTGGCGGCATTGGAGAAGCTGAAGGCGTCCGGCAAGATCCGGGCGATCGGCGCAAGCAATGTCAGCACCGGGGACCTTGAGCACTATGTCGCTGCCGGCCAGCTCGACGCCATCCAGGAACGCTATTCGATGATCGACCGCGAGATCGAAGGCACGCTGTTGCCGATCACGCGCAAGCATGACGTGGCGACGCTGAGCTACTCCTCGCTGGCGCTCGGCCTGCTCACTGGTTCGGTCGATCCGGGGCGCAGCTTCACCGGCGACGACCAGCGCAAGGACAATCCGCGCTTCTCGGCCGGGAACCGGCAGAAGGTGGCGGCGCTCAAGCAGGCCATCCGCCCGATCGCAGAACGGCACGAAGCCTCGATGGCGCAGATCGTGATCGCCTGGACCCTGGCGCAGCCGGGCATCACCTTTGCGCTATGCGGCGCCCGCAATGCCGATCAGGCGCTCGACAATGCGCGTGCCGGCGAGATCAGGCCCAGCCGCGATGAACTGGCCGCCATAGACACAGCGATAGCCATGCATCTCTCCCAGATGGCTGCCTGAGCAGACGAGGCATTTCCGCAATGAAGCGCAACGAAACACTCGCCGCGCTGCTAGAGCGGCCCGACATTGCCGTGCTGATTATCGGCGGCGGCATAAACGGCATCAGCGTCTTTCGCGAGCTTGCCCTGCAAGGCGTCGACGTGCTGCTCGCCGAGAAGGGCGATTATTGCAGCGGCGCCAGCGCCGCGCTCTCGCGCATGGTGCATGGCGGCCTGCGCTATCTGGAGAATGGCGAGTTCAAGCTGGTCAGGGAATCGCTGCGGGAACGCGACCGGCTCTTGAGGAATGCGCCGCACTACGTCGCGCCGCTGCCGACGACGGTGCCGATCTTCGACATCTTCTCCGGCATCGCCAATGGCGCCGTTCGCTTCCTCGGCCTCACCCGGCGGCCGAGCCGGCGTGGGGCACTCGTCATCAAGGCCGGGCTGACGCTCTATGACGTCTTTACGGCATCGCGCCGGCTGATGCCGGCCCATCGCTTCCGAGGGCGCAATGAAACGCTCGAGACGTGGCCGGCCATCAATCCGGCGACCCGCAGTTCGGCGACCTACTACGACGCCTGGGTGAGTCGACCCGAGCGGCTTGGCCTTGAGATGCTGAACGACGCGATGGCGGCTTCACGCGCCGCGCGTGCGCTGAACTATGCGCGGATCGGTTCCGACGAAGACGGCCTCGCGCTGACCGATACCGTTTCGGGAGAGACCCTGCCGCTGCGCCCGCGCCTGGTCATCAATGCCACCGGCGGCTGGATCGACCTGACGAACAAGGCGATCGGCGCGCCAGCACCGCGCATGATGGGCGGCACCAAAGGCTCGCACCTGATCGTCGACAACCAGGAGCTCCATGACGCGCTTGGTGCGAACATGGTCTATTACGAGAACGAGGACGGACGCATCTGCATCCTGTTTCCCTATCTCGGCAAGGTCCTGATCGGCTCGACCGAAATCCGCGTCGACGATCCCGACACCGTGCGCTGCGAGGACGACGAACTCCAGTACATCCTGCAGTCGCTGGCCTTTGTCTTCCCATCGATCAAAATCGCCAAGCATGAGATCGTCTTCCGCTTCTCCGGCGTCAGGCCGTTACCAGCCAGCAAGGACAGTTTCACGGGCCGCATCCCGCGCGACCATTTTTGCGAATTCGTCGAGCCGGTTGGCAACCTGCCGGCGACGCTCTGTATGATCGGCGGCAAGTGGACGACGTTCCGCTCGTTTGGCGCGCTGGCAGCCGACGTGGCGCTGGAGCGGTCGGGGCTGGTACGCACGGTCGGTACCGAGGATCTCGCCATCGGCGGCGGCCGCGATTTTCCTTCCGATCCCGCAGACTGGTGCGCCAGGCTGGCGGTGGAGCACGGATTGACGATGCCCCGCGCGCAAAATCTTCTGGAGCGCTACGGCACATCCGCAGCCGGAATTGCGGCGGCAATTTCGGCGGTGCCGGACCCGATGTTGCCTGGCACGGATTATTCCACCGGCGAAATCCGGCTGATCATCGAGCGTGAGCACGTCGAGTCGCTGGCTGACATTTTCCTGCGTCGTACCACCATAGCCATAGCAGGCGACTTGACATGCCAACTGGTCGATGCCGTGCTTTCAATCCTGGCCATCTGCAAAGGCTGGAGCACGGCTCAGGCCGATACCGAACGCGCCGCCTTTCTGTCGCTGCTGGAGCGTCAGCACGGCGTCCTTCTGCCGAACCTTCCCGGCGAAAACAACAAAAGGAGCGCAATATGCGCGTGAACAAGAAAGTCCGCATGAACCGGCTGTTCGGAAAAGGCCGCTGCCTCGACGTTGCCATTGATCATGGCGTCTGCAACGAGCCAAGCTTCCTTGTTGGGTTGGAAGACATGGCCGGCGTGGTCGAAAAGCTGGCGAAGGCCGGGCCGGACGCTATCCAGATGAACTATGGGCAGGCCGACCTGCTGCAAAACTTGCCCGGCAAGGACAAGCCGGCACTGGTGATGCGCATCGACATGGGCAACCCGTACAACAAGGTTCGCCACCGGGCGATGTGGGCGGTGCTGCAAAACGAGGTCGAACCGCTGATCGGCGCCATCGAGATGGATGCCGCCTGCGTGGTCGTGAACCTGTTCATGCTGCCTGACGAACCGGATCTCTTCCGCCAATGTGTTCAGAACATCTCCCGCGTACGCGCCGACTGCGAAAAGTACGGCATGCCGCTGATGATCGAGCCCCTGGCCATGCTGCCGGTCGCGGAGCATGGCGGCTACATGGTCGACGGCGATGCCGGGAAGATCGTCACGCTGACGCGGCTGGCGCGCGAGATGGGTGCCGATGTCATCAAGGCAGACCCGACGACCGACCCCAACGACTTCCACCGCGTGGTCGAGGCGGCGCGCTGCCCGGTGCTCGTACGCGGCGGCGGCAAGGAGGATCTGCACGCCGTGTTCGACAAATCGGCAACGCTGATGGCGCAAGGCGCACTGGGTATGGTCTATGGACGCAACATCTATCAGCACGCCAGTCCGAGCGCCGTCGTGCGGGGCCTGATGGCGATCATCCATGACGGCGCCGACGGCGCCGCTGCCTGGGATCTGTACAACCAGGCGTAAGGCGGCCGACTGCGGGAGGAGCCAATGAGCGGTTACATTCTGGGCCTTGATGCAGGCAATACAGTCATCAAGGCGATCATCTTCGACATGACGGGACGCGAATTGGCGCTCGCGGCGCTCGACGGGCATTCGTCGATGCCGAAGCCCGGCCATGTCGAGCGCGATCTCGGCGAGCTCTGGCGCAACGCCGTCACAGTGATCGGCCGCTGCATCGCGGAGGCCGGCATCAACGCCGGTGACATCGTCGCAATCGGCTGCGCCGGGCACGGCAACGGCCTTTATGCGCTCGACCGGGCGGGTGCGCCGCTGATCGGCATCCAGTCGCTCGACACCCGCGCCGTCGGCATGGTCGGCGAATGGGCTAAGAGTAATGTCGGCGACCGCACATATCAATTTTGCCTGCAAAAACCCTGGGCCGCGCAGACGCCGACCTTGCTCGCCTGGCTGAAGCGGTTCGAACCGGAGCTGTTCGGCCGCATCGGCACAGCATTCTTGTGCAAGGATCTTATCGTCAACAGACTGACCGGCGCGCGTTCCACGGATGCCACCGACATGTCCGGTTGCGGTTTGCTGTCGATGCCGGGACGGCGCTACGAGCAGGATTTGCTCGAGGCCTATGGCCTTGGCGACTGCGCCGACCTGCTGCCGCCAGTCCTGGAATCGGCCGAGATTGCCAGCCATGTCACTCGCGATGTTGCGTCGCTCACCGGCCTGCGCGCCGGCACTCCCGTCGTGGCAGGCCTGTTCGACGTCGTCGCCAGCGCCATCGGGTCCGGCGTCACTCGCACGGGTGCCGCTTCGATCATCGCCGGCACCTGGAGCATCAACCAGGTCATCACCGACGAGCCGATCCGCGAGCCGTCGATCTTCATGCTGTCGACCTTCGACCCGACGCGCTATCTGGCGATTGAATCCAGCGCTACTTCAGCCACCAATCTGGAATGGATCGTCCGCGAATTCCTCGACCATGCACCGGAAGGAAAGTCGCCGTTCGAACTGTGCAGCGACCTTGTCGCTTCCGTCGATCCGACCGGCGACATCCCGATCTACCACCCCTTCCTCTACGGCTCACAGAAGAACGGCAAGGCGCGCGCCGGCTTCTATGGCATGGCGGGCTGGCACACGCGGGCGCATATGCTGCGTGCCCTGTTCGAGGGCGTTGTGTTCGAACACAAACGACATATCGAAACGCTCTATGCAGCGGGCGCGGGGTTCGATGAAGCGGTGTTATCCGGCGGCGGCTCACGCAGCGACGTCTGGGCGCAAATTTTTGCCGACGTGCTTGGCGTGCCGGTCACCGTCGCGAAGAGCCGCGAAACCGGCGCGCTGGGAGCGGCGATTGCAGCAGGCACCGGCGTCGGCGTCTTCGCGAATTTCGCTGCCGGCGCCACGGCGATGACCTCGGCCGCGCGCCGCTATGCGCCGAACGACGCGGTTGCCCCAGCCTATGCCGCGCGCTACCAGCTCTATGGCGAGATCAACGAGGCGATGGCCCCGATGTGGGAACGCATTGCCAGCCGACGGGCGCTCCAGTGACCGTCGCTCGTCCATCTGATTTCGGTGAGTTCGACTATGTCGTCGTCGGCGCCGGTTCGGCGGGCTGCGTGCTCGCCAACCGGCTCTCCGCCGACCCGCGAAACAAAGTCCTGCTGCTCGAAGCCGGCGGCAGCGACCGCTACCATTGGATCGATATCCCGATCGGCTATCTTTATTGCATGGGCAACCCCCGCACCGACTGGCTGATGAAGACCGAGCCGGACCTGGGGTTGAACGGACGCAGTCTCAACTATCCACGCGGCAAGGTGCTTGGCGGCTGCTCCTCGATCAACGGCATGATCTATATGCGCGGCCAGGCCGCCGACTATGATGGCTGGCGGCAGGCCGGCAATGCCGGATGGGGCTGGGACGATGTGCTGCCTTATTTCCGCAAGTCGGAGGATTATCACGGGGGCGCCAGCGCGATGCATGGCGCCGGCGGCGAGTGGCGTGTCGAGCGGCAACGGCTGTCCTGGCCGATCCTCGACGCTTTTCGCGATGCTGCCGAAGAGCTCGCAATTCCGCGCACTGAAGACTTCAACCAGGGCACGAATGAAGGCTCGGGCTATTTCGAGGTCAACCAGAGGAAGGGTATACGCTGGAACGCTTCCAAGGCCTTCCTGCGTGGCATAAAGGGCCGCACCAATCTTTGTATCCTGACCGGCGCCGAAACGGAACGGCTCGAGTTCGACGGCCGCCGCGTCACAGGCGTCGTCTTCCGTCAAGGCGGTACGCTGCATTTCGCCAGCGCCCGCGAAACCATTCTGGCCGCCGGCGCCATCAATTCGCCGAAGCTCTTGGAACTCTCCGGCGTCGGACAGGCAGAACTCCTGTCGCAGCTTGGCATCCAGGTCCGGCACGCCTTGCCGGGTGTCGGCGAAAATCTGCAGGACCATCTGCAGATACGCATGGTCTTCAAGGTCAAGAACGCCGTTACCCTCAACCAGCGCTACCACAATCTTTTCAGCCGCGCGGCGATGGGGGCCGAATATGCCCTGTGGCGCAGCGGGCCGCTGTCCATGGCGCCAAGCCAACTCGGCATCTTCGCCCGTTCCGATCCGCGGCTCTCAACACCCGATCTCGAGTATCACGTGCAGCCGCTCAGCACCGACCGACTGGGCGAGCCGTTGCATCGTTTCCCGGCCGTGACCGTCTCGATCTGCAACCTGCGCCCTGAGAGCAGGGGCACCGTGCATATGGCAACGCACGACCCGCGACAGCCCGCGAAGATCCGGCCGAACTATCTTTCGACGAATGGCGACCGCAGCATCGCAGTGGCCTCGATCGAGCATGCTCGGCGGCTGATGAAGGCGAAGGCCATTGCTCGCTTCTCGCCGGAAGAGATGTTGCCAGGACAGCAATTCTCCAGCCACGATGATTTGGTGCGCAAGGCGGGCGACATCGCCACGACCATCTTTCACCCGGTCGGAACCTGCAAGATGGGGGCGGACAGGATGGCCGTGGTCGACGACCGCTTACGCGTCCATGGCCTTGCCGGCCTGCGCATCGCCGACGCCTCGATCATGCCTTCCATCGTTTCCGGCAACACCAACTCGCCGGTCATCATGATCGCCGAGAAGGCGGCGGAGATGATCTTGCAAGACGCGTTGCGGTAGCCTGGGTTTCCGCCACACCACCGAGTCTCGCCAAATCGCCGACCTCAACGAGAGGAACATGCGTCCCCAAAACGGCCAAGTCAGTTTGAAATCTCTGACCTGAACTTGCTTGGCGGCTGCCCGAACGTCTTGTGGAAGACCTTCGAGAAATGCGAGGCGTTTTCAAACCCGACCTCTATGGCAATCTCGATCATCGGGGCCTTGGTCTGCATCAGGAGGCGCTTCGCCCGCTCAAGACGCACTCTTAGGTAAACAAGTGCCGGAGAGTTCTTTGTTTCTTCCCTGAAGAGGCGCTCGAGCTGCCTCCGGGACAATCCGACAGATGCCGCCAATTTCGGTATGGAGAGTTTGTTGTCGACATGGTTCTCCATGATGATGAGCGCCGCCTTGAGCCGGGGATTTTTGCACTCTATGAAAGGCGGCCTGCGCGGCTGGATGTCCGAGGGCGAGCGTGCCTTCTCGATCTGCAACACTTCGAGGGCGTTTCTCTCAGCCTCATTGCTGATGTGACGCCTGACGATTGAAGCGGCCATGTCAGCCGCGCTGCTGCCCCCGGCACAAGAACCTCTGGCATGGTCAAGATTAAACAAGCGGTCCGCCCTGACGTCATGATCCGGGAAGCGCTGGCGGAAAGCCTCATAGTGGAGCCAGCTGACGCAGGTCCGATGGTATTTCATCAGGCCCGCCTCAGCCAGGATGAACGTGCCCGTGCAAACCCCGATCAAGGGAACCTTGCTGGCGGCCGCTCTCTTCAGGTAGGTGACTGTCTCGCTGTCGACCGGGAACTCATTGTTGAGCAGACCGCCGACGACAACGATGTAGTGCAATTCCCTCGGGTCCACGAAATCCGATGTCGGAGCGACCTGCACACCACAACTCGAGGTGATCAGGTGCCTGGTGCTCGCCAGCACCTGCCAATCAGCCAACACCCTACCAGACCTGTCGGTCTCGTCGCTTGCCAATCTGAGAGTGTCGACGAACAATGCGAACGCGGAAAGAGTGAAGGAACGAGCGAGGATAAAGCCGATCTTCAATCGGCCAACCCCCGGAGCTTCATTGGCTGCTTTCATGGCCTAACCCTCTGCCTATCTGGCCGCCAGCGCTAGAGCGGTTCAGCTTTTGATGGAATCGCCGACCCGCTCTAAGCTTTTGTTTTTACGCAATTCCGGACGGAAAACCGCTACGCACTTTTCCTGGAATTGCTCTAGCGCCGTCTGAGACGCTGCGTCCGGACCAGCTTCGATCGCAGTGTCGAAACCGTTTTCCCGCATCGCAATGATGCCAGCCGCTGTCGTCCCGTTGTGGTCCACGAACGACTCGACCGTCGTAGAACAAGTGCCGTCGATCGCCGCTCCTTGCCATTCAACTCCGCCGATCACACCCCGCGCCTGATGTCTCCGGCGCTCGACTTCGGCTACTTGATCTGGAAGCCGTGGGCCAACGGATCGCGATCGTCGACGAAGATAGTATTGTGGCCGATGATCCGCGCCCAGCCGCCGACACTGGGTTTTATGCCCTTGAAGCAGCCTATGTCTGCCTCCGCCTCGACGCGGCCCTCGAACGCCGTGCCGATCAGACTTTCCTGGCGGAACGTGTCGCCGACCTTCAGTCGTCCCTTGCCATGGAGTTGCGCCATGCGAGCCGAAGTTCCCGTGCCGCCGGGCGAACGGTCGATCGCCTTGTCGCCGTAGAACACCGCGCCGCGGCCGTCGGCATTGCTGCTCGATGGCGCGTCGCACCAGATGGCGTGATGCACGCCGCGTATTTTCTCGTCCTCGGGATGGACTGGATCGCAGACGGGTTCGAGCGCTTCGCGGAGAGCGCGGCTGAGGTCCACGATGTCGCTCGCCGATAGGCCGTCCAGGCCCTGCCATGTTTCCTGCGGCTCGACGACGGCGTAGTAGTTGCCGCCATAGGCGATGTCGACGACGAGCCGACCGAGACCAGGGACATCGACGGCGACGTCCGCGGCATGCAGATAGCTGGCAACATTGAACATGCGGACGGAGTCCACGAACTCGCCCGGCTTCTCGTATTCGATATCGACCCTGCCAGCCGGCGTCTCGATCGACAGCCTGCCCGGCACCCGGGGCGTTACGAGGCCTTCTTCGATGGCCGCCGTCACCAGGCCGATCGTGCCGGCGCCGCACATCGGCAGGCATCCGCTGACTTCGATGAAGATCACGGCGAAATCACAGTCCTGACGAAACGCGGGATAGATAATCGCGCCCGACATGATGTCGTGCCCGCGCGGTTCGAACATCAGTGCCTGACGGACCCAGTCGTGGTCGCGTAGGAGCAGGTCGCGCCGCTCGGCGATCGGGACATGGGGCAGTAAAGGGCCACCTCCCGCGACCAGCCGGACCGGATTGCCGCAGGTGTGGGCATCGATGCAGAAGAAACTGCGGCGCATGGTATTCCCTTTGCGGTTCAGGCGGCCTTGCCTGGTCTCTGGCGGCGCTGCAGCACGCCCCTGGAGACCCTGTCGAGGAGAATGGCGACGGCAACGATCGACAGTCCGGCCCGCAGGCCCAGGCCCATTTCCATTCGCGTCAATCCCCGCGTCACCTCGGCTCCAAGACCGCCTGCTCCGACGAGGCCCGCCAGCACGACCATCGCCAGCGACAGGAGGATGCACTGGTTGAGACCGACCAGGAGTGTCGGCGTCGCCGAGGGGATTTCGATCTTGAACAGGATCGACCGCGGCGAAGTCCCGGTCGCATGGCCGAGTTCCAGGAGGTCCTTCGGCACCTGGTTGAAGGCCAGGGTGGTCAGGCGCAGCATCGGAGGTATGCCGTAGACGATCGTCGCGATGATCGCCGGAACACGGCCGAGACTGAAGATCATGACGGCAGGGATGAGATAGACCCACGGCGGCACGGTCTGCATGATGTCCAGCACGGGTCGGATCCCGGCCTCGAATTTCTTGTACCGTGATGCCAATATGCCGAGCGGGAAGGCGATCGACACGGAAATGATCACCGCCACCGTCACCAACGCCAGCGTCTGCATCGAGGCGGTCCAAAACCCCGCCAGCAAGCAGAATACAAGTGAAATGGCTGTCACCACCGAGACCCGAACGCTGACGAAGAAAGCGGCGAGAAGGACAGCCACGGCGATCATCGCGTAGGGAGGTGGGTAGAGCAGAACGGCTTCGATGCCCCCCAGCACCGCCTCGATCAGCTTGGTCACCGCATCGAAGAACGGATGGAAGTTCTTGTTCAGCCAATCCACGGCTGGGGCTAGGTAGGCGCCCGGCGAAAACTGGAGCAGATCGGGGTCCATCATGCGCCTCCCTTGGCGCGGCGCGCCGCGCTCTGCGTGAGCCTGTCGAGCACCATGGTCAGGATGACGATTGCGATCGCGGCGTTGATTGAAGTGGCGATGTCGAGCGTGCGCACGGCCGAATAGATCGTCTCTCCGAGACCTCCCGAACCGACGATGCCGGCGATGACGACCATGCCGAAAGCCATCATCAGGCTCTGGTTGATCCCCGCCATCACGCTTGGAATGGCGAAAGGAAGCCTGATCTTGATGAACATCTGCCAGGGTGTCAGACCACTTGCCTGGCCGAGCTCGACGAATTCGAGCGGTGTCATGCGGATACCCAGGGACGTGAGCCGGATGGCGGGAGGCATGGCCACGATGAACGTGGCGACAAGCGCGGTCGCGGGCCCATAACCGAGCAGCGCGATTGCAGGAAGCAGATAGATGTAAGGCGGCAGGGTCTGGATCAGATCGAGCACCGGCTCGAGAAACCGGTCGAACGACCTGACGAAGCCCGCCACGATGCCGGTGGGAATGCCGACGAAAAGGGCCAGGATGGTAGCGGTGATCACCAGGGCCAATGTGCTCATGGTTTCCGTCCAGAGGCCCATCACCGCGCAAAAAATGATCGCAAGTCCCGCGAGGACGCCGGACAAAGCGCTGATCAATCGCCATCCGAGCAGGGCTGCGATGATGGCGATTACATGAAACGGTGCCAGCTGCAGAAGCCACAGGACGCCGTCATAGGTTCCTTCAAGCACGCTCCGGACGAATTCAAACAACCATTCGCCGTTGTCGCTGATCCAGCCGAGCGCGGCATCCGTCGAGGTATCGAACGTGTCCGTAATGACTGAAATGTCCATTTGCTCCTCCTGACCTAGCCCGCAGGCTTGCCGGCGACACCGCGGAGCAGACCACGGATCGTTACGACACCGACGATGGCTCCATTCTCGACGACCGCGACCGCGTCTCGATCGGACTGCATGGTCAGGTCGATGAGCTCGCCGATATCGGCCTCCGGCGACGTCCGAGGAAGTGCATCCACGTCGCCATGCGGTTGCGCACTCTTGAATTCGGCGACGGGCCGCATCACGGAGTGCGCCTTGACCAGGTGAATCCTGGATATGCCCGCCACGAAATCGGAGACGTAGTCGTCAGCGGGTTTGGTTACGATTTCCTCGGCCGTGCCGACCTGGACGATGACACCGTCCTTCATGATGGCGATCCGGTCGCCAATGCGGATGGCTTCCTCGAGGTCGTGGGTGATGAAGACGGCGGACTTGCCGAGCGACTTGGTCAGCTGTCGGAATTCGTCCTGCAATTGGCGGCGGATCAGCGGGTCGAGGGCGCTGAACGGCTCGTCCATGAGGATGATTTCGGGATCTGCCGCTATGGCCCTTGCGAGGCCAACGCGCTGCTGCATGCCGCCGGACAGTTCCCTGGGATAGCGCGACGTCCAGTCTGCAAGCCCAACCTTTTCGAGGGCCTCGCGGGCGATCCTGTGGCGCTCCTCTTTCGCAACGCCCTGGGCCTCAAGACCGAAAGCGGCATTCTCGAGAACCGTCCTGTGGGGGAGAAGTGCAACGCTCTGAAACACCATGCCGATGTTGCGGGCGCGCATATCGCGGAGCTCCGCCGCATTCAGCCTGGCGATCTCCTTGCCTTTCACCGTAATCTTGCCGAGGCTCGGTTCGATCAGTCGGTTAAGGAGGCGGATCAGCGTCGACTTGCCACTCCCCGAGAGGCCCATGATGCAGAAGATTTCGCCGCGGCGGACCTGGAGGCTGGCGTCGGAAACGCCCACCACGCAATCAAATTCCTGCAGCACCTGCTTCTTGGAAAGACCACGCTCGGAGATGGCCTTGACGGCGGCCTGAGCGCGGCCACCGAAAATCTTCCATACTGACTGACAGTCGACCAGCACTTCGTTGGAGTCATTCATTGCAGTGTTCATTGCGTTCCCCATGGGCCGGTTTGGCGGTGGCCTTCATGTTTCGTAGTTCCACGGCGAGCCGCCGATATCGGCGGCCCGCCGTTTCGGCAATTATTCGGCCTTGATGTTCTCCCAGCGCTTGAGGAGGTCGGCATGGCTGTCGGTCCAGTCCTTGATGGCCTCGTCCATGGTCTTGCCCTCGTTGACCGCGCCATTGATTGCGGTGATATCGGCAAGCGGGACATAGACGCTGGCGATGACTTCGCGAGCGTGCGGGTTGTCAGCGGAGAAGCCCTTCTTGCCGATCCAGTAGTAGCTCTGCGGCGGCGGGAAGATGCCCTTCGGGTCCTTGAGGAACTTGACGTCATACTTCTGCATCATCCAGGAAGGTTCCCAGATCGTGACGGCGATCCATTCCTTGCGGTCGACGGCCGATTTGAGTGCAGCGGTCATCGCGGCGGTGCTGCCTTCGACAAGCTGGAGCTTGAGGTCATAGGCTTTGACCGCGTTTGCAGTGTCTCGCATCAGACCCGATCCAGGCTCGATGCCGACAAGCTTGCCGTCGAACTTGTCTGCGTTGTCATTCAGCTGGTCCGTGGAGTCGATCGTCACGTACTTCGGCACGGCGATGGCTTGGAACAGGCCATGCGAAACCGGAGAGATTTTCTCGAGGCGGTTCTTGTTCTTGTCCCAGTAGTCCTGGGCGACATAGTCGGTCTGCGAGGCGAGGATCTGGATGTCACCCTTGGTCAGCGCGGCGTAGGCGATACCCCACTCGGAAAAATCCACCACCTTGACGGTGTAGCCCGAGTCTTCGAGCACCTTCTTGGTGATGCCGGTGATGGGGGTGAGGTCCTCCCAGGACATCGTGCCCACGGTAATGGTTTTTTCCTCCGCCTGAGCAGAAAGCATGGTCATACCGACCATCGCGGCAGCGCAGAGCGCTTTCCACAACGTCTTCATTTTACTCACTCCTTATTTTTGTTCCCATTTTCGTTTGAAGACTTCGCGGTCGGCTCAGTCTCCATATTGCGCGGCGAGGGCTCATCCCTCGCGGCCTGCACGCAATTCCTGCCATCGGATCACGGCGTTGGCGCCGAGCCATGTGAGCGGCTCCGGGGGGAGGCGCGCGGGCTCCGGCTGATCCGAGAATTCGTCGAGCATGTCCGAGCGGGTACCGGTCGCCAGATCGGCGGCCATGACGCCCGCAAGCGTGCTTTTCACGGTCCCAAGACCGTTCTCGCAGCACGCGGAGTAGAGGCCTTCTTCGATTTCGCCGAAGGCGGGCACATGGTTCCGGCTAAGGCAAAGCCGCCCGGCCCAGACGTGCTCGAACAGCACGTCCTTGAGCTCCGGAAACCTGGCGTCCAGGGACGTCCGCTGCTCGGCGGCGATCCTGGCCAGGCGTTTCTCGCCCACTTGAACAGTCCAGTCGTAAGTGAACCGGGTCCGGATCACGATACGCGAGGATCCATCGGTGGTGATCTTCCTGACTGTCGCACCCATCGGATCAGCCGGAAGCAACGCCCACCTGTCCTTGCCAGTGGACCGCGAGGTGAAGGGGGCAGTCATCGATGCGTAGGTGAAGATGTGCATCAAGCGGCCGCGGAAGTGGCCGAAATCCTCGATGTGGCCATTGATGCCCAGGATGACTTTCGGTGCCGTGACGCTTCCGTTGCGCGACACGGCCTTCCACATCCCGCCCCGGCACTCGAGCTTGAGCACCGGCGAGTGCTCGAAGATGTCGGCCTTCGATGCCAGCCCCGCCGCGAAGCCGCGTATATAGTCGGCGGGCTGGATCATCACGGCGCCCGGCGTGTAGAGACCTCCGAGATAGTAGGACGATCCGGTGATCTCCCGCATCTCGCCGGCATCCAGGAAGCGGTGCTCCTCGCCGATGCCTTTGAGCGAGCGGCCGTAATTCGCGTTGAGCTTCATTCCGCGCTCTGTCGCCGCGGCATTGATCTTGCCCGACGGATCGAAGGTGCGCTCGGACATGCCGTATTCCGCCGCGACGTCGGCGGCGAAAGAGATCGCAAAACGGTTCTGAGCGATCTCCACTCTCGTCGCGGTCTCGTCGGCGACGGAGTACTCGCCCGAGGACAGATTATGCGGCACGTCGATCATGTAGCCGGAGTTCCGGCCCGAGGTGCCTTTGGCGATCTCTCCCGCCTCCAGCACGACGATCTTGTCGTCAGGCCGGAGTTGAGACAGCCGCCGCGCGGCGGAGAGGCCGGCGAAGCCCCCACCGATGATCAGCCAGTCGGCCGACACGTCGCCGTCGAGCGTCCGGACGGGGAAACTGCGTTTGCTGATCGCCTCCCAGCCCGAGGTTCCGGATTCCGCCGGAAGACGCTTGACGACGATTTCGTTCATCGGATGGTCTCGTCGACCGAACGGTCCGAGACGTCGATCCAGACCGTCTTCAATTCACAATAGTTGTCATGCGCGAAAACCGACTTGTCGCGCCCGCCGAAACCGGATTCCTTGTAGCCGCCGAACGGTGTCGTCGCGTCGCCTTCGCCGAAGCAGTTGACGGTCACGACGCCCGCCCGGATCTCGCGCGAAAGCTTGATCGCCTTGCGCAGGCTTCCAGTGTAGACGGACGCGGTCAGGCCATAGTTGGTGTCGTTGGCGAGAGCCACGGCTTCGGCAAGGGAATTGAACGTCGTGACCGAAAGGATCGGCCCGAAAATCTCCTCCTGAAACAGGCGGCTCGAAGGCGTGACACCGTCGACGACGGTCGGCTCGATGTAGATACCCTTGTGCGTGCCGCCGCCATGGACGACGGAGAGCTTTTCGGTCTTCACGTCGCCGAGGAAGGATTTCACCTTCTCGAAATGGCTCTTGCTGACCAGCGCGCCGATGCGATTTTCCGGGTCGAGCGGGTCGCCCGTCTTCCACTCGCGCATGTAGGCGCCGATCCGCTGCAGCAACTCGTCCTTGATCTTGGCGTGGACGATGAGCCGCGATGTGGCCGAGCAGTTCTCGCCCATGTTCCAGAACGCGCCGTTGACCACCTGTTCGGCGACCAAGTCGAGGTCTTCGGCATCCTCCAGAACCACGGCCGGGTTCTTGCCGCCGCATTCGAGGACGACGCGCTTGAGATTGGAGTCCGCTGCGTAGCGCAGGAAGCGCCGACCCGTCGGCGTCGATCCGGTGAACGCCACCATGTCGACGCCCATATGCATGCCGATCGGCTCCCCGACTTCCTTGCCGCCACCGGTGACAACATTGAAGACGCCCGCCGGGATACCCGCCTCATGCGCCAATTCGGCGACACGAAGCGTGGTCAGCGTTGTCTCCTGGGCCGGCTTCACGACCACCGAGCATCCGGCGGCAAGCGCAGGACCGATTTTCCAAGCCAGCATCAGCAGCGGAAAGTTCCACGGCAGGACGCAGCCGACGACGCCGACTGGTTCGCGTACGACCATGGTCAGCGCGTTCGACCCCACGGGGGCCGTGTTGTCATAGAGCTTGTCGATCAGTTCGGCATGCCAACGGATGGTATGGATCGTATCCGGAATATCGACGGTCTGGCATTCGCGGACGGGCTTGCCGCTGTCGAGGCTCTCCATGACCGCAAGTTCGTGGCGGTTGCGCTCCAAGAGTTTCGCGAATTTGAGCAGCACAGCCTTGCGTTCGCCAGGCGAGCGGAGATGCCAGCGGCCGTCGTCGAAAGCTTGCCTGGCCTTGGCCACGGCGAGGTCGACGTCGGTAGCGTCGCACGCCGCGATCTCGGCAAGTGTGTCGCCCGTCGCCGGATTGGTCGTCTTGAATGTCTTGCCGGAATTCGCAGGACGGAACGCCCCGTCGATGAAGGCATTGGTCGGAAACTGGATGTCTGCGGCGAGCGCCTTGTATTCGGCAGCGGTCAAAGGTTCATGCATGGTTTGCTCCCGACGTGATCTGGGCGACCGTGCGCTTCAAGGTGGCGACGACAGTCTGGAGAGTTCGCTTTTCTTCCGAATTGAGGGGACGCAGCGGCGCCCGCACCGGGCCTGCGTTCAGGCCGATCAGCTCGCAGCCGTGTTTGATCGACTGGACGAACTTCCCGCATTCGAGGAAATCCATGAGCGGCAGCATCGCGGTCATGATGGCGCGGCCCTTGTCGAAGTTCCTTTCGAGCACGCAGGCTTCGTAGAGCGCGACATGCTCGCGCGGGAGAAAATTGGAACCGGCGCAGACCCAGCTCCTGGCGCCCCATGCAAAGAATTCGAGCGCCTGGTCGTCCCAGCCGCAAGAGAGCGAGATATGGGGGAACTTTCGCGCCAGCAAATGGAGGTTCCTCGCCTCGCCGGAGCTCTCCTTGATGGCCACGACGTTCCGGGATTTGCCGACGCGGGAGAAATAGTCCTCCCTCATCGTCACCCCCATGCGGGCCGGGTAGTTGTAGAGCATGATCGGAAGGTTCGCCGCGCGGTCGACCGTAAGCGCGTGGACCGCATTCTCGCGCTCCGTCGGCAAGGCATATGGAGGCGACGACACGAGAATGGCGTCGGCGCCGATCTCCTTCGCCGCCTTGGCATATTCGACCGAGTCTTCGGTCCTGGTGGCGCCCGTTCCGATGATGAGCGGAAGCCGGGTGCCAATCACTTCCTTGGCATAGGCGGCGAGATCGAAGCGCTCCTGGGCGCTCTGGGCATAGTATTCACCCGTCGATCCGCCAACGATGATGCCGTGCACCCGGGCTTCGATCAGCGCCTCGAGCACCGCCGCGAAGCCGTCACGATCTATCTGCCCGTCTGGGCCGAGAGGTGTGATGGCCGGAGTGTAGATACCTTCGAACTTCAAGACGATTTCTCCATCGATCGGGCAGGCGTTTCGACAAGCGCGTCCGCCTTCATTCCTTGCGGTGCGATGAACATTTCCATGTTCTCGCGCGACAGTTCCCAGTGTTCGAAAACAAGATCGACGACCGTGTCCTCGTCGTGCGAGCCGATGGCTGCGATGAAGCCATCATGGTGGTCCACGGCGAGCACGAGGCGGCGGCGCATGTCATCGTTGCGGGGCCGGAAGAAGGTGTGGCCGATCCGGGCGTGGTCGATCAGGAGCCGGCCGAGGCTCGGCTGCAGGTAGGCATTGCCCGACATCTCGCCGATGATCTCGTGGAAGCGATTGTTCTCGAGGACCATGGAGAGCGCGTCGCCGGTGACGCTTGCCGTACGGAACCGTTCCTGCGTGTCCTTGAGCTCTGAAAGCTGCTTGGGCTTGAAGTTTTGCACCGCAAGGCGGCCGATCGCGGCATAGATCATCGGCGCGACCAGGAAGAAGTGCCTGAGCGTCTGATGGTTCATGGGGATGACGCGCGCGCCGCGGTTGGCCCGGATATCGATGTAGCCTTCACCCTCGAGCCGACGAAAAATCTCGCGAACCGGGGTTCGGGAGAGACCGTAGCGTTCGCTCAGGCTCACTTCGTCCAGATCCTGATCGGGGTCGAGTTCCATCGTCAGAATCTGACGCTTCAGATCGTCGTAAAGACCGTTCTTTCCGCTCTTCACCGAGGCCTCCTGCTGTCTGAATTCTCGCGACAACGGCTTCCATCGACCGTGTCGACGGCAGGGAATTCGCACATGCAGATGCGCGAGTCAAGAAATTGTATAAGCTGTGTACACATTATTTATACACAGAGAGTACAATTGAGGCTCGGCATGGACCATCGACGGCTGGTGCCAATGGCGCTATGCGACCGAAGAATTCCGTGTTCTCAAGAGGGCTGCGATTCAGGACTCGGCGCAGCTATCCGCGCTACTTGCCAGGCAGACAGGCCTTGGCCGACAGGGAGCTACAATGCGTACGAAAACCAGCATTCGTGTCGTCGGCTGCCATGCCGAAGGTGAAGTCGGTGACGTCATCGTGGGCGGCGTCCTGCCGCCGGCGGGGCGTACGATGATGGAGAAGATGATCACGATGGAACGTGATCACGACCATATAAGGCGGATGCTGATCTGCGAGCCGCGCGGCAGCGTCGCGCGGCACGTCAACCTGCTGGTTCCATCGACGCGTGACGATTGCGTCGCGGGCGCCATCATCATGGAGCCGACGGAATACCCTCCGATGTCCGGTTCCAATACGATCTGCGTCTCCACGGTCCTGCTTGAGACCGGCATGGTGCCGATGCAGGAGCCCGAGACACGCTTCAAGCTCGACATGCCGGGCGGCGTTATCGAGGTGCGCGCCGAATGCCGCGACGGCAAATGCGTCTCGATCACCTTGCGCAACGCGCCTGCCTTTGCCGAACGTCTCGACGCCAGCATCGAGGTCGAGGGGCTTGGCACGCTCACGGTCGACATCGCCTATGGCGGCATGTTCTACGCCATCGTCGATGCCAGGGCGCTCGGTTTCTCGGTCGCCCCCGACGAGGCGCGCGAGCTGGCGGTGGCCGGCGAGAGGATAAGACGGGCCGCGCGCGAACAGCTTGATGTCGTCCATCCGGAATTCGACCATGTGCGCGGCGTGTCGATCGTGCAGTTCGCCATGCCGTTCCAGGGCCCCGGCAACGTCACCCGCAACACCTGCATCGTCTCGCCGGGACGCTCCGACCGCAGCCCGACTGGAACCGGCACGTCGGCCCGCATGGCCGTGCTGCAGGCTCGAGGCTTGATGGGCATCGGCGACGTATTGATCCATGAATCGATCATCGGCTCGCGCTTCACCGGCAAGATTGTGGAGCTGACGGAAATCGGCGACCGCAAGGCGATCGTTCCGGAGATCACCGGCCGAGCCTGGATCACCGGTGAACATGCCTATTATCTCGATCCGACGGACCCATACCCGCAAGGCTACGTGCTGTCGGACACGTGGGGCACTTCCACCTCGGTGAAGCAGTAGGCCTGCCGACGGCCGGCCTCGCCAAAGCCAGAAGCATGAGGCGGTGGACGATCAGGGTCTGAACCGCTCTAGCCGGCAGGGCCGATGGGAATCGGCCCTCTCGCGAGAGACAGGATCGATGCGTTAGCGCTTGCTTGCGCAAACATCGGCGCCTCCGCCTTCACCGGATCCCGCCTGATGTAGCAGGGGTTCGCATCCTGCTTCAGTTTTTGCAGCTGCACGCGTGCCTTGGCGCGAAGCAGCGGGTCTACGGGACCTTCGGATCGATCCTGCACCGCGCTCAAGACTTTCGCTGCCTCGTCCAGTTGCTGGAGCTGCGCCAGGCTGCGGCCAAGGCCGTATTGGGCTCCGGGAAGATCCGGATTGAGCTCCAGGACCTTGCGGAAGGCGTCCGCGGCCTCGGCATGGCGACTGAGCGCCTGAAGTTCAACGGCAAGCCTCGACCATGCCTTGATCGATTTTGGTGCGATGTCCACGAGTGCGCCGAAGGTATCGGCGGCTGACCAATGATCTGCTTTGGCCGCGAGCAATTGACCCAATCCGTACAAGGTACGCGCGTGGCGAGGGTCGATCTCGAGAATCTGGCGATAGGCGGTTTCGGCGTTGGCCAGTTTGCCCGCCTCGTGAAATTTGGTCGCCTGCTCAAGCACGCTTGCCACGGATCTGGCGTCAAGCCGGTCACCGAGATTGCGGCCCGTTTTGGTCTTGACCAGAACACAATGAATCCTGGTCTCGTCGACACCGAATGAATATTTGTAGGACTCGTTGCCGCGCAGGAAATCATAGCTGCGGAAGCCCTGCTCGATCGCACGACGAATGCAATAGGCATGCAGCACAAGTCCCGGTGGGATTTCGTTGGCGGTCTCGTCACGTCCGGCGAGGTGGAAGAGCATCGCCTTTTTGACCGGATCGACCAGGAACGCCAAGCCTGCGAGCGGTTTGTCGTGGTGCCAGAGAATGGGCAGGAACAGCGTCCCGCTCTCGAAGGCATCCTTGAACAATATCCGGTTGGACCTCAACAAGCCGGGCAGAAGGTTGCCCTTCCGCGGCGCCCATTTGATGCGCCACATTTCGAGGATGATGCCGATGTCGCGGTCGATCGTCGAGGCGTCGGCATGGGTGATGCGAAATTCGTCCGACCCGTCCAGTTTGCGCAGGAAGCGCCTGATCTTCTGGCGCGTGTTTGAACTGATCTTCTGCTCGAGATAAGTGTCCCAATCCCCCGGCAGGTTGGTGGCCGGGCAGATGCAGTTGTCGACATTGTCGGTCTTGTTGATGCGCTGCATCCTTTGAGCGGTCAGCCGCTTGTCGGCAAGGTTGTCGAGCAGCAGGCGGCGCCGCTTCTCCGACATGCGCAGATTTTCGAGATGCAGCTTGGCCCAGTTCATCTTCATGAGATGTTTGGCAAGCGCCGGGATCGCGCGGTCGGCAAAGCCTGGTGCGCAAACGATGCCCGTATAGTCGGCCGCGTAGTTTGCGCCCATGTTGATTTCGTTGTGGCAAAAGCCGGTCTTCTTGTTCAGCCTGGTGCGCAGCCGCAACGGCAGCAGGGCGACATAGGGAGACCCTTGCGGTCCCGACCGGGCCGCCAGGATGGACCAGGCGCCTTCAAAACGGCGAAGATAGGACGACAGGAACGTCCAGGACAGAAAGAACTGGGCTTCTGGGTCCTTCTCGTAAAGATCGTCCCAGTTCTGCCTGAGCCCGTTGAGGCCCTCCCGTGTCGTGATGACGTCGATATGCATGGTTTCCCCCGAATTTGTCCCTGTTTGCGAAGCTCACTGTTCCATGAATGCCCTGGCCATGCTGTCGGCGATCGGCTTCGTCAGATAGCTGAAGAACGTCCGCGACTCGGTTTGCACCAGTATTTCGGCAGGCATGCCCGGCGTCGGCGTAAAGCCGTGTGCCTTCGCCAGTTCGCTTGCCGGCAAGCGAACGCGCGCCAGATAGACCTCCTTTGGTGTGGGGCCACTCATCTCAGGCAGCGCGTCGGCCGAGACGTAGTAGACCTCGCCTTCCAGAACCGGCGTGGTGCGCCGGTTGAGCGCGATCAGCCTTATCGAGGCCTGTTGCCCGACCTTGACGTTGTCGATGTCGGTGCGAGGGACCTGCGCCTCGATGACCAAAGGCACGTCTGAAGGCAGGATCTCGAGGATGGCCTTGCCGCTCTCGATGACGCCGCCGGCGGTGTGGTAATGCATGCGTATGATCGTGCCGGGCACGGGCGCATTGATGGTGACACGGCGAAGCACATTCTGCGCCTCGCGTGACTGCTCGCGCACCGCGTCCAGTTCGGCCTCCAGACTCTGCAATTCCTGGAGCGCTGCCTGGCGATAGGCGTCCTTCGTCTGGGTGATCTGCTGCTCGAACCTGATGATCTGTTCGCGGTTCTCGGAAACTTCCGCCACCATTTTGCCGATCTGGCCGTCCGCGTCCGCCATTGCGCGCTGGATCGCCTTCACCTCGGTTCCGCGGATCAAGCCCTGGTCGAGAAGCTTTTTCTTGCCCTGATATTCCTCCTTGAGGAATTGCAATTGCCGCCGGACCGACGAGATCTGCTCCTCGATCCCTTCGTTGCGGAATTCCATCGCTTTCTTGTTCTGATCGAACAGCCCTATCTCGCTGTCACGCTTGCGTCCCGCAGCCTCGAAGTTGAGCTGCTGGCTCTCCATGATCGGCGTGACTTCCGGGTCGTGCCGGTTGTCGAGGATGATCGATGGAAACTGGATCCCGGCGCTGCCTTGCACCTCGGCATTCAAGCGGGCGGCGATCGCCTCGAGCCTGGCCTTTCGCAGGAACAATTGCCGTTCGTTGGTCTGGGCGGCGGTTTCGTCAAGCCTGACCAGCGGCTGATCCAGGCTGACATGGTCGCCTTCGCTGACCAGGATTTCCTTGATGATGCCGCCTTCGAGATGCTGAATGACCTTGTTTTGCCCCGTGGCAACGAAACTGCCCTGAGCAACGATGGCGGATGCCAGCGGCGCCGTGAAAGCCCATGTGCCGAAGCCGCCGAAGGCCACCGAGATGAGCAGGACGCCAACCACGGTCTGTTTCCAGATCGAGCGTGGCACCTCGGAGTACCACTGCATGTCGTGAACTTTTGCGATCTCGGTTGTCATTTTTGATTGCCCGGCTACTGGATCTGATGACCAAACGCCCCGCCTTCGATGCTCAGCCCGCGGGTCGCCAATGCCTGCAGCACATCCTGGCGCATGCCGAACAGGGCAACGGTGCCGTTGACGAGCAGGAGGATCTTGTCGACGCTCTTGAGCAGGGACGGGCGCTGGGTGATGGTGATGACCGTGATCTTGTGCTCCTTGGCGTGCTGCAGTGCGCGCTCGAGCGCCGCGTCACCCGCCGAGTCCAGGTTCGAGTTCGGCTCGTCGAGCACGACCAGGCGAGGATTGCCGAAAAACGCGCGGGCGAGGGCGACACGCTGCTTCTGTCCACCGGATAGCGGCGCGCCGTCGGCAGCCACGAAGGTCTCGTAGCCGTGCGGCAAGGTGGAGATCATTTCGTGGACGTCTGCCAGTGCTGCGGCCTGATAGATTTCGGCATCGGTCGCGTCATCGCGCATGCGGGCGATGTTGGCCTTGATGGAGGCCGGAAACAGCTGAACGTCCTGTGGCAGATAACCGATGTTTTCGCCAAACTGGCGCGGGTCCCAATTGCGCAGATCCATCAGGTCCAGACGGACGTTGCCTGATGTGGGCAGGATCGAGCCGACCAGCATCTTGCCCAGTGTCGTCTTGCCGGCGCCCGAATTGCCGATGATCGCCAAGGAGTCGCCCGGCGAAAGCGCGAACGAGATGCCGTTGAGCACGACGCGCTTGGTTCCCTGGGGCACGAAGAGAAGGCGTTCGACGTCGAGACGGCCCTCGGGACGGGGCAGGTTCAATCGTTCGAAATTGAGCGGGGACGACTGCAGAAGCGAAGCAATCCGGCCGTAGGCGGCGCGGGAATGCACGACCTGGTTCCAGCCCTCGATGGCGCCTTCGATCGGACCCAGAGCCCGACCGGCGATGATCGATGCGGCAATGACCATGCCGCCGGTGAGATGGCCTTCGATCGACAGATGAGCGCCCCAGCCAAGCATCGTCACCTGGGTCAGAAGCCGCACCGCCTTCGAGATCGAAGCAAAGACGATGTTGCGATCCTGTGCGATCACCTGTGCGCGAAGGGAGTTTGCCGTGTCCTTGCCCCAGATCCGCACCGCCTCGGGAATCATGGCCAGCGCGTTGATGATCTGGGAGTTGCGCGACATCGAATCGAGATGGATGTTGGCCTTGCTCTGATGCGCATTCGCCTCGCCGAAGGCCGCCGCCGTCGCGCGCTGGTTGAGAAGCGTGATCAGCAGGAGCAGCAGCGCCGAGGCCATGACGATGAAGCCCTGGTGCGGGTGGATGAGAAACACCGCCAGCATCATGAAGGGAGCCATGGGCGCGTCGAGGAACGACAGCAGCGTGCCGGATGTCAGGAATGTCCTCAGCTGCTGCAGGTCACCCAGGACCTGATACTCTTTGCCGTTGCTGTTAAGGGAGGCTCTCGCCGCGGCACTGAGGATCGGCGCGCCCAGCTGGGCCGCGACCTCGACCGCCGTGCGCATCAGGATGAAGCGGCGAAGCGCATCGAACACCGCCTGCAAGACCACCGCGCCGACAATCACCACCGTCAGCATGATCAAGGTGTCGGCGGAACGGCTGGTAAGAACGCGATCCGAGATCTGGAAGAGATAGATCGGGATCGCCAGGACCAGCACATTGCACGCGACCGTGAACAGCATGACGATGAGCAGGTTTTTCTTGACCGCTCGCAACCCGGCCTTGAGAGAAGCGCCGAAATCGACCGGGCCGAGGCGCTTGTGAAAGACGCCGCCGCCACCGCCACCTCCGCCGCCGCGCCGGCCGCTGTCGTCGTCGCCGCCGGGAGGGGACCCGCCCTGGTGCGGTTCCTTGGCCTTTATCGGACCGGTGTCGCCTTCTATGACGATCATGCCCGGTGTTTTGGGGACGTCCTTCATCTCGGATGTCTTGGGAGCGCCAGGTGTCCCGGGAGCAGCAGGTGCTGTCTTGGCCTGCGGTTCAAGAGGCCGTTGCTGCGCAGGCTCCGGTTTGGCTGCTGACGCGGTCGAGATGCCTTGGTTCTGTGCCGGCGAAGCCGCCCTTGGCTCTGGCTCTGGCGCTGGTCGCGGGAACCTGCTCTCGCGTGGTGGCGCGGGCTCGGGCAAAGCCGCGGCATTGATCTCCCTGGGGCCGGCCATGGTGCTCTGGCTCGGTTGCCGGGCTGGCTCCGGGCGGGTTGGCTGACCGGGGGATTCAGCGGTCGCCTTGTCGCTGGCGGGCACCGGCTTCGGAGTTGGCACGGTGGCCGGTGCCGTCGCACCATCGGGACGCGCCTGGCCGGACAGGCCGCTTGAACGCGCGGTTGTCTGTCCCGCTGAAATCGTTTTGTCCTCGGGCCGCCTCTCCTGCATGGCAGGGGCGGGCGCGGCAGGATCGGCCGCCGGCCTATTCGCCGCCATGGCTTGCGGGGCCGCGGCTGGGCTCGCCGCCGTGTTGGTTGGCTTGATCTCGCCGCCGCTTGGCGCAGGCGCAAGCTTCGCAGCGACGGGAGGCGCCGATGCTCCGACGGCTGGCGCCATCCTGGCCTGGGAGGCGGCGGCAGGCGGTTTGGCCTGCTCTGCCGGATTGCGGGATTGGGGCAGAGCCCGATCCTGCTCGACCTTCGCCGCCGGCTGGGCTGCGACGTCGTGCAGCTGGTCGACGACGGTGTCCATTGCCTTGATGGTCCGGTCGATGACCCGCTCATGCTGCTGCAAGGCGCCCGAAAGTGTCTTGCGGGGTGCCGCGGAACTCGGGTTTTGCGGTGCCTGGTCGCCCTCTTGCAAGGCTGCTTCCAGATCCTCGGCAAACGTCTCCCAAGCCAGGTCGCGATCGTCGGTCATGATATCCCCCCGGATCTCAGATCAGCCCAAAATTGTCTGCATGCCGTCCGCCTGGACGTGGTCCGGCGTCGGCACGATCGGATGGTCTATCTGCGCGTCATCGTCGGTGGTGTCGTCGGCCAGGAAGGCGACCGCTTCGTTCACCAGCGCGTCCGGATTCTGCCCGCCGAGCTCCGGATCGCACGAGATGATGTCTGCCTGGATCAGGATTTCCTGCGAGTAGTGCTCGCCGCCCACATACGTCTTGTCGGTCCCGTCGACGTCGACGATGCCGGCAAAGTTTGCCACCTGGTTGCCGCCAGTGGTGACTGTCCACTCCGCTTCGGGGTGGGCGACGAACTGGTTCATCGCCAAGGCAACCTGGTCGCTGTCGCCCAGCACATTCGTCTGGGAGACGTATTGCACATTGAGCAGGTCGCCCGAAATGTAGAGGACCCGCAAGGTACCGATACCGGCGAAGGCTTCGTCGTTGAGGATGTCGCCAGGACCGCCGGCCTTGCCGGCCGCCATATCCTGGGCCGCCTGCAGATAGGAGTTCGGCAATGCCTCGAAATTGTTCTGCCCGCCGACATTGACGATCGTGGCGTCGTTCCAGAGCAGGTTCCCGGCGGTCGAGTGGGATCCCTCTCCGGACGTCTCGAAGCCATCCACCGCGCCGATGAGATCGTTGTCGATCAGGACGTTGAGCTGATGGATGATGTTGGCGTCATAGATGTTTCCGCCGATGATGATCAGGTCGTAGTACTGGCCCAGCTGATTGATCGATATATCGTTTATCTGAGTGTTGTCGCCGGTGCTCACCATGGTCCTGACGCCGGATGAGGACAGGATCGAGGTGTCGTTGTCCGTCATGAAGCTGTATTGCTCGAGCCAGTTCATGATGATCAGGTCGCCGGTGACCTGCGTCACCACCCAGGCGGCGGGGAAGCCGTCCGCCGCGGTTGGCGCTTCGCTGCCGGCCGACGGATCGATGTGCTTGAACATCGCGATGTTGAAGCTCTCGTCGGGCGCGTTGCCCAGCGCCCACCCGTTCAGGCTGGAGGAGCCCGCATCGGTGTCGCAGCTCGCGTTGATTTGAATGATGGCATTGATTTCATAGCTGTTTCCGACAGCGGCGACGACAGACGTCGTTGTCCAGTTGTTCGTCATGACGGCCGAGTTGATCAGCGTGTTGCCGCCGGCGTCCAACTCGACGCCAGGGTTCAGCAAGCCGTTGCCCCAACCCGACATGAAGTCGGAGGAGTCCGGAGGCGTGTTGTAGTCGTCCTTGTCGGCGCCTTCCCCGGTTCCGTCGGAGTCGTCGTTCTGTTCCTTGAGGATGTTGAGATGGTCCTCCGCCTTCGGCGCGTCGGCTTCGTCGACCAGCTGTCCATTGACGTAGGTTCCTTGGATCGGCCCCGAAGCCGCGTCCGCGTGCACCACGAAAACGCTCGCTTCGCCATCATAGCTGTCGGAATAGGCGGCGATACGCTCGCTTGCCGTGATGACGGTGGTGGCGATGTCCTCGGCGGAGCCCGGCCGTGCCAGATCATCGAGCGGCGACAGTTCCGCCGCGGTGTTCATCAGGGACACCATCTGGCTGCCATCGTCGAGCGTCGGGGTGAATATCAGGCCGTGTCCTCCAGCGCCGACATAGTCGTTGTCGGACAGGCGGATCTCCTGGTTGATGTGAATGGCGACCTCGCCGGGAGGTTCGATGTGCGGCAGGATCATGTGGCCGCCGAACCCCGGCAAATGCGGGATGTGAAACAGGTGGTGGCCAGGGCTCAAATGGCCGGCGTTCGGAATTTCGGGAGGCGTGTACCAGAAGCTCGTGCTGACAGTGTACGGCACCAGTTCCGGCTTGAGCCCCATATACGGAACGTGCGGATCGAAATCGTCCAGCGTATAGGGCGCCTTGACGTTTATGTTCGTGCTGGGAAGGTCGGGGTTCTCTTCCTCGACGGCCTCGGCAATCTTGAAGTCGTCGTAGGTCTTTAGCTGCCGTGCTTCCTCGACCGAGATTTCGAGCATTCCTATAAAGTGCGAGATAGCTTCGGTGATCTTGTCCAGCTGCATGGAATACACGGTAGCCTCCGTATCTTGAGATCATTCGCGCTCGGTCGGGCGGCATGTCTCCCGGATGGAAGGACTGCGCGGAAAACTCCGCGCAGTCCGTAGCTGTCTGACTTCCTGAGAAATCAGTCGTGCAACCAATTACGCACCATTGTTGTCGCCGGCGTCTTCGCCAGTCAGCGTGTTGGTGAAGTTGCCGCCAACCACGGTCTGATCGACCAGGTTTTCTTGCAGGTTGGCGCCCATCACGATCTGCTGGTTGAAGGCACTGACGTCGATCAGGCCGTCGGCCGAGGCATGGCTGGTGCCGGTCACGAAGCCGTCATCGCCATTGTTCGAGCCCCAGGTCCCGCCGTCGCCGCCGGCACCGCCATCGCCATTGTAGGCGTAGCCGCCAGTGCCACCGGCACCGCCGTCACCAGCGAGGGTGAACCCACCCTTGGCATCGCCGCCGGTACCATCGGCCCATGCACCGCTCAGTGCATGACCGCCGTCGCCGCCAAACGCCCCTGCGAAGCCGCCGAGGCTGTCGCCACCGGTCGCGTCGCCACTGGTGGCCGCGCCACCGGTTCCGTCGCCGCCCGTGCCGCCAGCACCACCGGTGCCTGCACCCACGCCTGCGCCGTAGCCGGCACCGTATCCTGCGCCGAGGGCATCGCCGCCATATGATTCGGAGTTGCCGCCATCGGCATCGGCATTGCCGCCGTCCGACTTGGCGTTGCCGCCGTCAGCATCGGCACCGCCGCCGCCGCCGCCGCCACCACCACCGCCGCCACCACCGGTGGCATCGCCAGCGTCGCTCTTGGCGTCGCCGCCTTCACCGTAGTTCAGGAGCGATAGCTTGCCATCGACATCGAGGCCGTCGCCGCCATCCGACTTGGCGTCGCCGCCAGTCACATCGCCGCCATTGCCGCCGTCGCCGCCATTGCCGCCATCAGCCTTGGCATCGCCGCCATCGGCCTTGGAGTCACCGGCTTCCGCCTTGGCATCGCCGCCGTCTTCCGACTTGGCATCGCCAGCTTCGGCCGCGCCGACGCCGAGACCGAGGCCGAGACCGAGGCCGAGCCCGAGGCCATCGCCGCCGTTGGCGTTGCCGCCATCGCCGGTGCCGCCCTTGGCGTCGCCGCTATCGCCGTCGCCCGCCTTGGAGTCGCCGCCGTCGGCCTTGTTGTCGCTCTTGGAGTCGCCACCGATGGCCGCACTGAGCGCCAGGCCACCCTTGCCGTCGCCGGCTTCGGCGTCGCCGCCCTTGGCGTCGCCGCCATTGCCGCCTTCGCCGCCATTGGCCTTGGCGTCATCGCCGCCATCGCCGCCGCCGCCGCCAGCCGAGATGCCGTCGCCGGCGCTGGATTCGCCACCCTTGGCGTTCAGATCAAGCTTGAAATCGGCGTCGTTCTTGACGGTCGCGTTGTCGAGCTTGTCGTTGTCGTACATGTTCAGGGTCTGGTTGATGATCGACGCGGTGTTGGTTCCGGCGCCGGTCATCGAATTGTTCAGGATGTCCTTGAAGGTGACGTCGTCACCAGGATCATAAGTGACGTTGCCGTCCTTGTTGTTGATCATGGTGTCGATTTTCATGTCGCCGTTGGCGTAGATATCGGCGAAGTCGTCATCGGAGTTTCCGAGCTCACCTTCGAGCTTGATGCCAACGTCGACGTCGACGTCGACCTTGGTCTCGTTGACGTTCTTGTTCTCGTTCGAGTTTTCGTTCTTGGACTCGTTCGAGTTCTTGTTCTCGTTCTCGTTCGAGGACTTGTTCTCGTTCTCGTTCGAGGACTTGTTGTCGTTCTGGTTCTCGTTTTCGCTCTTGTTCTCGTTTTCGTTCGACGCCTTGTTCTCGTTTTCGTTCTCGTTCTTGGCGTCGTTGGTGTTCTGGTTCTTGTTTTCGTTCTCGTTCTCGTTTTCGCCGCCGCCGTCACCGATATCGAATTCGCTGTCGACGATCTGCAAACCGAATGCATTGATGTTGTTCTTGTCGAGGTCGAGAGACATGATCGTGTCCTCAGTTGAGGCCGCGACTGCCGGACCGCATTCTTCTCTTACGCGGTCTTGAGCTGTTCGCGGACGTTGCGTTTAATGCGGTGAATGGATTGTCGGACCGAGGGGACTGAGGTCCGAAATCCGACTTTCATCATAAGTTTGCTTGAGTACCTCCCGTTGACTGGGGAGGGGCAGCTCGATCAGGCAATGCTCGGCCATCGCGCCAGACCTCAAAGATCCGGTCGCTCAGCTACGGCAAAGCCTGGGAGCTCCCCGCTCCTTGTATTGAACACGGGAAGTTTGTGGCCACAGGAGGCTGATTGTAAGCTGACAGTTCGGGCTAGCCCGTTCAATGGAATGGGGCGAAGGGTATTGCAGCTGTCAAATAACCCTGAATTCCGCAATGATTTGCGGTCGCTGTCGTGCCGTTGGACGCCGCCCGCTGTCGAAGCGACGGGGCAAACCGGCAATAGCTCCTCCGAACTATATCAGGCAGGGCTAACTTAGTGTATAAGTCGTTAAGGCTAGCTGTTTTGCGGGGTAGAGGCCCGCGATATCGAAGAAGGAAAAAAACGAGACCAGACAGTGGTCTAAAGTGGTCTAGGTGGGGTGGCAACCATGTCAAACGTCAATAAGCGTAGCACCGTGGGTAGCGGTGCGGGAGAGAGTTGGGCTCGCAGAATTCTACTGACAGTTTCCTCGGCCGAC
Organism: Mesorhizobium monacense; assembly: GCF_056781675.1. NCBI lineage: Bacteria > Pseudomonadati > Pseudomonadota > Alphaproteobacteria > Hyphomicrobiales > Phyllobacteriaceae > Mesorhizobium > Mesorhizobium monacense. The sequence continues at coordinate 1,152,012 of NZ_CM165567.1, forward strand.
AGCTTTCCGGAATGTCTTGTATACGCAATCGAGAGGGAATTTCCCTTCATAGCGGTGGAACAGGCTACAAGCCTGGAAGCCGCATGCACCACGTTCGAGCATCCCGTTTGCTTGATACTTGTCGACACTGAATTCCTGGACAGGATCGGCGACCATGCCGCCGATCTCATGCGGCTTCATTCGGCGGCACCTGTCGTTCTGGTGCAACACGACAGCCGCGCTCCTGTTTCCGTCCAGGAGGTCTTCGATTCGAAAATCGTGCGCAGTGTCCTGCCGATGGACCTGAAACTTGATGTCTGGCTTTCCGTCATCAGGCTCGTGCTTCGCGGCGGAGAGTATTTTCCGCTGGCCATGTTTCAGTCCCATGCGAAGGGCTCTTCCGACAAAGCTCCGGATGCCGGGCGGGCTCTTCAAGCGGCGAGCAGCGATGGTGGTTTCGATGAGATGGGCGAGCTGACCGAACGGGAATTTCAGATTCTCGAGATGGTCGCTCGGGGATTGCAGAACAAGATCATCGCCGCGGCGCTGCGTCTTTCCGAACATACGGTCAAGATCCATCTGCACAATATCATCACCAAACTCGGCGCCCACAACAGGACCGAGGCGGCTGCGATATTCCATGATCGAAAGGGTACGTTTCTCAACGACATGGAACGAGCAAGGCCGCCGCGCCTGTCTCAATCTTCGCTCTGATTCGACGATGCCCCGCTTTCAGGAGGTCCTGCTCCTCGTTGGCCAGTTGAATTACACCTGGACCAACACTGAAAGCCTGTTGATTTATCTAATTGCCGGCCTGGCGAAGGTCGACAAGGAAACGGCAATCATCATTTTCCTGACGCTGAACACAACTCGGGCACGGATCGAGCTGGTCGAGCGGCTGGCGAAGATGCCGAAAACGTCGGCGCCATGCCGCCAGGCAGTCCTGACTGTTACCGACAAACTTACACGTCAAGCGAAGTTGCGAAATAAATACAGCCATTGCATTTATTCGTTCGATGAAACCGGGAATCATGCAAGCACGCAACTGATGCGCATCGTGGATGGGAAAGACGAGGTAAGGTACGGCAAGATTGAAGAGATAGACGAAAAGGAAATAAATAAAATACACGAATCTATCGATCGCATAAGAGATATAAACAAAGATATATGGTCCATTGTTGAAGAGAATTCATTCCCGAAGTGAGGCGTTGCGTATCTTCGGCGGTGCCGAAGCCCCCAGGGTCAGAAGCTCAAGATGATCCCAGATGGGCCCTGCCGCGCAGGCGATCCGGCGGGCCATCGCGCCTTTCGTCCGGGCCGCATCTACTCCGCAGCGCTCGCGACATGCCGAAAGGTTTTCAACACTGTGTCGCGCAGGGCGAGAGCCTGGCTGTGGCCCGGCTCCAGCCCGATACAGTCATCCAGACTTGCGAGTCCTTCCTCGACGCGGTCGAGCTTCACCAGGGCGAGACCACGATTGTAGTGTGCAGCAGGGACGTCGGGCCTGATGTCTATCGCCAGGCTGATCTGCCGTTCCGCGTCCTCATATCTGCGCTGCTGGAGGCAAATCACGCCGAGGAGATAGCGCACATCAAAATGCCCGGGCTCAATGTCCAGGATCGCGCGATACATCTTTTCCGCCTCAGCCAGCTTTCCGGCTTGGTGCAGGCCGGCGGCGGCGTTGAGATCTTGCGGCAGGCGGGACCGGCGCGCGGTATCCAGCTGCTGAAGCAGCTGAAGTGCCCCGGCATGGTCCGGATCGGCATCCAGGATCTGCCGGCAGGCGCGAGCGGCGCCTTCGAGGTCGCCCGCCTGATGGAGCGCTTTTGCTCTGGCGAGCACGACGGACAGGCTCCGGCCCTCCAGCCTTTCGCGAAGATTGCGCCGTGTCGCCGTGCTCACGAGAAGGCATTCGACCCTGCGCTCGAGACCGCCGAAATCATATTTGTAAGAAAAGTCCCCGGTCTGCAGATCATAGACGGCAAAGCCGCTCTGAATGGCCCAGCGTATGCTGTAGAGATGAAGCGCAAAGCCGGGCGCCGGTTTTTTGATCTCGAGATCACGCCCATTGAGCATGCCGATCAGCGTCCGGTTTTTCCGATCGATCAAGGTGGCCTGCGCGCCGATCGGGTTGTCACCCTGCCAGAGGACGGGAAGATAGAGGGCATCATCCTCGAAAGCGCACCGCAGCATGTTGCGGAAATTGGTCATCATGGCCTGCGGCAGGCCCGGGTGATACCGCGCCGCCAGCTTGGCGCCCCACTGGTTTTCCCAGAACTGAAGAAGCGTCTGCAGGTCGCGTTCCAGCGTCGCGGCGGTGACATCGGTGACCCGATACTCGGTCGCATCGTCGATTGCCCTCAGCGTGCGCCTCGCGGTCTTGCGCGTCGCGGCACCGAGCCTTTCGTTGAGGAATTGTTCCCAATCGCCGGGCAGATTCACATAGACGTAGATGTCATGATCGATGTTATCGCCGTCGTCCGGCCGCCTTACCTTGCCGGTCTGGAATTCGGGGGCGGCAAATTCCCCCAGAAACGCGTCCAGCCGCCGCTGCGACGCAAAGATGTTCTCGAGGTGCAGCCTGGCCCAGCTCAGCTGCTTGGTGTGTTCGGCGAATGCGCGGATGACGGCATCCTGAACGTCCGGATCGCAGATGAAGCCGGCGTAACCGGCGAAGTAGCCGCCTCCGGTCCGCAGCTCGTTGTGGAATGCGCCGTCCCTGGCCCTCTCGGTTCGAAGCTGCAGGGGGAAGAAGCCGAGATAGCCGGATGCCCCGTCTTCTCTTGCGGCCAGAACGATCCATTGGTAGCGAAGTCGCTTGAACCAGCCCGCCATCCATGTCCAGGACATGAAATACTGAGCTTCGGGATCCGCCTCATAGACCGCATCCCAATTGCCTCGCAGCTGAACGAGAGTATCGAAGCTATCGATGACATCCACACGCATGGCGTTGACCTGTGCTCAAAGAGCGTCGGCAAGAGGCGCTGGTCGCGGTACTGAGCTATTTCCCCCGAACCCTTGGCAAAGCCAAGGAATTGCTCTTCATGGTCCCATGGCGGGATTGGCCTTGCAAGACGATCAAACGATTGAGGGATCGCGAGACAGCCAGCCACGAAATCCTGCCGTCAGACCGTCAGGCAATACAGGCTATTTGGCTCGGGCAGCCGACCGGAGCGGTTCGGCTTTCGAAGCGCCAAATCGCTATAAATGTTTGTTTTTACGCAATTCCGGACGAAACCGCTGCGCACTTTTCCTGAAACTGCCCTAGGAGTCGATCTGCGTCCACTTGCCGTTTTCCGACTGGGACTGCCGGGCAAAGTAGTGATAGGAGGTCTGCGACCAATTCCTGACAGCGCCGCTGCGATTGTCGAGGATCAGGTCGCCCTTGTCGGTGCGAACGGTAAGCACCGTGTGTCCCTGGCCGCCAAGCGTCACCACCGTCAGCAGAAGGGCTGAGGCAGGCCAGCCGCGCTTCATGAGCTCGCTCTTCTTCAGGATCGCGAAATCCTCGCAATCGCCTTCTTTCGTCGGGATGCGCCAATCGTCGGCGCTGCCGGCGGAAGGGTCGCTCCGCTCTTTGATCCTGGCGTTGACGGAACTGTTCACGGCCTGCAGTTCAGCCCGGCGCGCCGGTGTGAGCTTAACCTGCTTTACCTGCCCACCGGTGCTGCAGAGCCGTGGCTGCCGGGCGCAGAAGGGACGAAAGGCGGGCGGTGCAAAGGCATAGCCTTTGGTGACCATCATGGCCGCGCTGCCGGAGGTTTGCATGGTTTCGCTGCAGCCGGCCATGGCCAAGGCTGCGGCAATGAGCGCCGCCAAACGAATCACGTTCCGTCCCCTCGAGTTCGTGGTCGGAGATCATGTTCGAGGAATATGGTAAATCAACGTCCGCCAATAGCGTTTGCACGGGTTCTAAAACAATGTATACTTAACAATATGTTTCCGATGGTCGGAAACTTTGATATAGCGCCCAGTTTGGGGACGGGAGCGCCTTTTTTCCCTTAGGAGGAAGAAATGCACCTGTACTCAACCTGCGCGAGCAGGGTTCGCACAACCTTGCTTGTTTCAACCGCACTCTTGGCGGCGACTTTTGTACTCCCAGCATCAGCACAGAATGGCCCTAGGCCGCGGATGACGGCTGCGCAATGCCAGCCGCTGACGGAATCCAACTACGCGCTTTGCTGCATCGCGAGCAATCGCAGCAGTATTCTGAGCCGTGCACAAATCGCAATGTGCCCACCGATCACGACGGCTCTCATCGCAGCCGCTCTCAGCGACGGTGAAGGCGGCGGATCCGGCGGGTCCGGCGGGTCCGGCGGCTCCGGTGGTGGCGGCTCCGGTGGTGGCGGCGATGGCGGCGGCGGAGATGGCGGCGGTGGCTCTGGTGGCTCCGGTGGTGGTTCGGGCAGTTCCGGTGGCAGCGGCGGCTCGGGCGGTTCGGGCGGCGACGGCGGTTCTGGCGGCAGCGGCGGCGGCAGTGGTGGCTCCGGCGGCGACGGCGGTTCGGGTGACTCCGGCAGCGGCAGTGGTGGCTCCGGCGGCTCCGGTGGCTCGGGCGGCAGCTCTGGTAGCGGCGGTTCTGGCGGCAGCGGCGGTTCGGGCGGCTCCGGCGGCGGCGGTGGTTCAGGCGGCAGCGGCGGCTCGGGCGGTAGCGGCGGCTGAGCCTGCCAGCGTACCGCAATCCAATGGAATTCGGGGTGGGCGCCTGCATGGGCGCCCACCTTGTCGTTTGGGTCCTTCGCCGCGGCGCGTGACGAACAAATCCCTTTTTGAGCTCAACCGCCGGCAACCGATGGCTGTGATCCCAACTCCGGCCTTGCCGGCGTTGCGCCTGATGTGGGCGCCGGCCTTTCCGACAGCCGGCTCATTTCGGGGAAATTGGGGATTCCGCGGAAACGGAGCTTTTCATTTCCGATCAGTCGTGATTGATTTTTTGAGCGTTCGTGTTGCGCAGGATAGCCGGAGGGGCTTTGTGCGACTGATCTCGATCATGGTTGAACTTGGTGTGATTGTTGGCAGCCTCGGCCTCGAGACCGAGGCGCAGTGCCGCAATCTGGCGGTGATGGCCACCACGTCAATCCCTGACCCGGCTGAAGCCTTGCGTCTTCAGGAAGAACTGGCGGCCCAGTTTTCCTTACTTTCCTACGGCTCCGGTCTGGGAGCCGAACTCTCACCGCATTGGGACGAAATGCTCGATCTGGTCGAACTGGTGCGCTGCGCCTCCAGCTTGAACTGATCAAACCGAACTGTCGTGCCTGGCGTAGCTGGGGCCGAGAGAGCCTTGGAGCCTCGGCAGTCGGATCGGTTTGACCAACAAGGTTATTGGATCAGGACCAACCCTGACACTGCGCTGCGGTCTCGCCATCGCCAACCCCTTCTCCAGGGCATCCTGAAGACTTGTCGTATAGTGCGCGGTGTCTTCGAGGCCGAAGAAGAAGTTTATGCGATGGGTTTCGCCCCTCTTGCTCATGACAATCCCCGCCGCCCGGAGCGCTTCCTGAACTGTCTTGTACGTCATAGCCACGGTTAACTCCCTGCCGAGTACGTTAAGGTCGCTCTTTTCTGTAACGAAACGGTGACGCTGACTGTGAAACAGGCAACACAGTCCACCCTTGGCTGGACTTTGCACTTCCGCCACCCGGACCTCGCCGCCCGCAAACAGGCGTTTCCAACGACGTGCCGTGGACGATACAAACCTGTTGGGGCCGTACGTGCAGAACGCCGGCATGAGCGGGCAGGAAACCGCTGCCGGTCCACGACCGACAGCCTGGGCACGGGTTGTTGCCAACCTTCAGCGAGCGCCGGCTCCTGCTGCGTTTCGCGGGAGTTTCACTGAGGCCTCACACTGAGCGTCGCGCAGTCGGCCAGAAGCCCGGCCGTTGCTCAGAGAAAGGTCTTTCCGTTCCACATTGCGTCCGGCACCACCACCAGCTTGCCGACGAAATCCTTGGCGATGAAATCGGCCTGTGCGCGGTGGAAATCGGAGAGCTTGTAGACGCCACCAACCAGCGGCCGAATTTTTTGGGCCTCGATGTAGCGCACGATGCGGCGGAAATCCGCCCGTGTGCCCTGGCTCGAGCCGTGGAGCTGTAGCTGCTTGAGATACATGGTGCGAAGATCGAGCTGCACCACCGGCCCGGCAATCGCGCCCGCCGTCGTGTAGCGGCCTTCCGGCCGCAAAATACGCAGCAAATCGTTGAATATCGCGCCGCCGACCAGGTCAGCGACGACATCGATCGGCTTGCCGCCGGTCGCCTCGTTCACGGCAGCCGGCAGTTCTGCGACACCACGGGTGATGACCGCTTCGGCGCCGATGTCGAGCACCGCCTGCTCCTTGCCTTTGCCGACCACGGCATAGGGGATGGCGCCGCGCGCTCGCGCCAGTTGCACGATGCCCGAACCGACGCCACCCGACGCACCGGTGACCAGCACGCGCTCGCCGGCCTTCAGCGCGGCGCGCTCCAGCATCTGCTCGCCGGTGAGGTAGGCGCAGCAGAAGGTGGCGAGCTCGATGTCGCTCATTTCGGTGTCGACGACATGCGCGTTCTCGGCCGGCACCGCCTGGTACTCGGCATAACCACCGTCGCGGCCATGGCCCATATAGTCGATGTCGGCGAGTGAATCGTCGTCGCGATTGTAGATGGAGAAGTCGACCATCACCCGCTCGCCGAGACGAGCAGGCGAGACCCCGTCTCCAACGGCGGCGATGGTGCCCACCGTATCGGTGCCTTGGATGCGCGGAAATGTCAGCGTGTTGCCCTGGCGCCGCCATGTCGACACCGCCGCCGCATCCTCCTCCGTGCCATAGGCACCCTGCCGCACCCAGACATCGGTGTTGTTCATGCCGCAGGCACTGACCTTGACCAGAACCTCACCGGCAGCGGGCGAGGGCACTTTCACGTCGGTGCGGTAGACGAGTTTTTCCGGTCCGCCGTGTCCGGTCAAAAGCACGGCGGCCATTGTAGCGGGGAGGGTTTTGGTCATGGTGTTCATGGGTCGATTTCAAAGGTTGGCAAACACGCTCTTCACGGCATCCACCGTCTTCGCCACCACGATATCGGCCTCTTCGCGGGTCAGGCAGAGCGGCGGCGCGAAGCCGAGGATATCGCCTTGCGGCATAGCCCGGCCGATGACGCCGCGTTCGGCGAGCGCTCCAGCAATCTGCGGCCCAATCTTCTGCGAGGCATCGAAGAACACCCGGTCGTCGCGGTCCTTGACGAATTCGACCGCCGCCAGCATGCCGTCGCCGCGCACTTCGCCGACATTTCTGTGGCCGCCAACGGCCTTGGCAAGCTCGGCGCGGAAATAGGCGCCGGTCTCGCCGGCGTTTTTCACCAAGTCCATCTCGTCGATCAGTTCGAGATTGGCGACCCCTGCGGCAACGCAGATCGGATGCGCTGAATAGGTCCAGCCATGGCCGAGGGAACCGAGCTTGTCGGAACCCTGCGCCAGCACCTGCCACATCTTGTCGGCGACGATGACGCCCGACAGCGGCGCATAGGCCGAGGTCAGGCCCTTGGCGATGGTGATGAGATCCGGCTTGATGCCGTAGTGGTCGGAGCCGAACATCGTGCCCAGCCGGCCGAAGCCAGTCACCACCTCGTCGGCGACCAGCAGCACGTCGTATTTCTTCAGCACCGTCTGGATTTTTTCCCAATAGCCGGCCGGCGGCGGCACGATGCCGCCAGTGCCGAGGATCGGCTCGCCGATGAAGGCGGCGACCGTATCCGGCCCTTCGGCGAGGATCATCTCCTCGAGCTTGTCGGCGCAATATTGCGAGAACTGCTCCTCGCTCTGTGAACGGTCGGAGCGGCGGAAATAGTAGGGCGCTTCGGTATGCAGGATCGGCGTGCGCGGCAGGTCGAAGGTGTTGTGGAACAGGTCGAGCCCGGTCAGCGATCCGGTCATGACGCCGGAGCCGTGATAGCCGCGCCAGCGCGAGATGATCTTCTTCTTCTCCGGCCGCCCCAGCACATTGTTGTAGTACCAGATCAGCTTGATGTTGGTCTCGTTGGCGTCGGAACCTGAGAGGCCGAAATAGACCCTCGACATGCCCTCTGGTGCCCGGTCGATGATCATCTTGGCAAGTGTGATTGAGGCCTCGGTGCCGTGGCCGACATAGGCATGGTAATAGGCGAGGTTCCTGGCCTGGGCGGCAATCGCATCCGATATCTTCTGGCGACCATAGCCGACATTGACGCAATAGAGGCCGGCGAAGGCATCGATGCTCTTCTTGCCATTGTTGTCCCAGACGGTGACGCCCTCGCCACCAACCATGACGCGGGCCGGCAATTCACCACGCGCGTGCATGCCCATATGGGTCGAGGGATGGAAGAAGTGGTCGCGGTCCCAGGCGGCGAGTTCGTTGGACTGTTCGAGCATCTTTTTACTCCTTAGGAAAAAATCACCCGGGTGGCGCTACGCGACGTCGAGGCAGAGATACTTCAGATCGGTGAAGGCTTCGAGCCCGTGGCGTGAGCCTTCGCGGCCAATGCCGGACTGCTTGACGCCGCCGAACGGGACCGGCGCGCCGGTGATCTTGACCCGGTTGACGGCGACCATGCCGTAGTCGAGCGCGCGGCCAAGGCGCAGCTGACGGGCGCCATTTTCGGTCACGACATAGGCGACGAGGCCGTATTCGGTGGCATTGGCGCGAGCGACGACTTCGTCCTCGCTGTCGAACGGCGTCACCGCCGCGACCGGCCCAAAAGTCTCCTCGCGCATGATAAGCGCCTCGTCGGGCACATCGATAAGCAGGGTCGGCTGGTAGAACAGCGGCCCCGCCACATGGCGCTTGCCGCCCGCAAGGCAGCGCGCGCCGAGGGTAAGGGCGTCAACGACCTGCTCTTCGACCTTGCTGACGGCACGCTCGTGCATCAGCGGCCCGATGTCGGTTTCGTCGGCAAGCCCGTTGCCCGTCTGCAGCGCCTCGATGCGGAGCGCAAAGGCGACGCAGAACCGGTCGTAGACCGGCCGCTGCACATAGATGCGGTTGGCGGCGAGGCAATCCTGGCCCGAGGTGGCGAATTTGGCGTCGATCGCGATCGCCACCGCTTTGTCGACATCGGCGTCGTCGAAGACGATCAGCGGCGCATGGCCACCAATCTCCATCACCAGCCGCTTCATCGTCGACGCACTTTGCGCGGCGATCAGCCTGCCGATTTCGGTCGAGCCGGTGAAGCTCATGGCGCGCACGCGCGGGTCCTCGCACATACGCCCGACAATGGTCGAAGCCTTGCCAGTGACCACATTGAAGACGCCGGCAGGCAGCCCGGCGCGCTCGCCGAGTTCGGCCAGCGCCAGCGCCGACAGCGGCGTTTCAGAGGAGGGATGGGCGACGATGGCGCAGCCGGCGGCAAGCGCCGCGGCCGCCTTGCGGGTCAGCATCGCCGACGGAAAGTTCCACGGCGTGACGACGCCGACGACGCCGACCGGCTCGCGCCGCACCATCATCTCGGCGCCAGGCAAATGGCTGGTGACGCTCTCGGCGTTGAGACGCTTTGCCTCTTCCGCATACCACTCGACGAAGGAGGCGGCGTAGTTGATCTCGCCAATCGACTCCCTCAGCGGTTTGCCTTGTTCCAGCGTCATCAGCAGCGCCAGATCCTCGTTTGCGGCGAGGATCAGCTCGAACCATTTTCGCAATATCCTGGCGCGCTCTTGCGGCAGCAGCGCCCGCCAGGCCGGAAAGGCGCGCGAAGCGGCATTGATCGCTTTCGTTGTCTGCCCGGCATCGAGCGCGGCGACGAAGGCGACGGTGGCGCCGGTCGCCGGATCGGTAACTTCAAAGCTTTCCGCTGCCTCGCTTGCCGTCCAGTGGCCGTCGACATAGGCGAGCTCGCGCAACAGCCGGCGGTCGGCGAGGCGGTCGAGCGCTTCAAGGCGGTTCGTGCGGGCAAAATGCGCGGACATCGATCAAGTCTCCCGGTGCCGATGGCGATGCGGAAAGACTATTCGCGCGGGGCAGACAGAGAGACTGTTTCAGCGTCGGCGCGTAGAGAGATTGTCTCTATTCGTCCCGCGAAGCAGACAATCTCTCTGCCTCACGCTTGTAGCGGCAGCAGATCGGCCACCGGCAGCACTGTCTCGTCCTTCACCGTCTTGGTGACGATGTAGGTGAAGTAGCGGTCAATGCCGATCTCGCGCTCGAGCAAAGCATCGACCAGCCGCTGATAGGCGTCGATGTCGCGTGCCATCACCTTCAGCACATAGTCGACGCCGCCGCCGACCGACCAGCAGGCGACGATCTCCGGGATGTCGCGGATGACGCGTTCGAAGCGGTCGAAGTCGGCCTGGCGGTGGCTGGCCAATGTCACCTCCATCAAGACGGTGGCAACCGGGGCGACGGCGCGCATGGCGATCGAGGCATGGTAGCCAGAGACGATGCCGGCCTTTTCCAGTTTGCGCAGCCGCATCCAGCACGGCGTCGGCGACAGACCGACCTTGTCGGCCAGTGCCAGCTTGGTGATGCGCCCGTCGCGCTGGATGGCGTCGAGGATTTTGAGGTCGATCGGATCGAGTTTGGCTGCGGCCATGGGCGTCCACTTTTTGCTGCCCGCCACCATGGGGGCGCATGATTTCGATTGTCAATTGCACTGATTTCGATCTCTAATAAGTCATGACATTGTGGCAGCCAGATCCCGCGCTCATTCGCCGCCCGGCCTACCAGTCGCTGGCCGACCAGTTCGCCCGCGCCATCCATGACGGGCGGCTTGCCAACGGCGCCCGGCTGCCGACGCATCGCCGGCTGGCCGACGAGCTGAAACTGTCGGTGCAGACGGTGAGCCGCGCCTATGAGGAATTGATCCGCCGCGGGCTGATCTCCGGTGAGATCGGCCGCGGCAGCTTTGTGCAGACGCAGCGTCGCGAGCCGGAGCCGCCTTATCTGCCGGAGCGGCTGGGCGAGGTCATCGACCTGTCGATCCTGAAGCCGGTCTGCGAGCCGATGCATCTGGAGCGGCTGAAGCAGGCGCTGGGCTGGCTGGCCGAGAACCTGCCGTCGAGCTCGGCGCTGTCGTTCCGCCCGAACATGGTGTTTCCGCGCCATCGGGCGGTGGCGGTGGAATGGCTAAAACTATGCGGCCTCGAAGCCTCGCCGCAGAACATCAGCCTGACCAACGGCGCCACCGCCGGCATGACGGTGGCGCTGATGAGCGTGGCGCCGCCCGGCTCGACGGTCGCCACCGAGGCCATCGGCCACCACACGCTGGTGCCGCTCGCCCGCTACCTCGGCTTCAACCTCGAGGGTCTGCCGATCGACGGCAACGGCCTCATCCCGGAAGCGCTCGACGAAGCCTGCAGGCTCTCCGATATCCGCGCCGTGTTCGTGCAGCCTTCGGTGATCAACCCGACGGCGACGCTGATGGATGCCACACGGCGCGAGCAGATTGCAGCCGTCGCGCGCAAGCACGACATCGCCATCATCGAGAACGATGTGCTGGGGCCGCTGGTCGAAGACCGGCCGCCGCCGGTTGCTGCCTACGCGCCCGAGCGAACGCTCTACGTCACCTCCTTCACCAAGATCACCGTGCCTGGCCTTCGTATTGGCTATCTCGCCGCGCCCGACCGCTATGTCGCGGCGGTGGCCAACCGCCACCTCGTCTCCAACTGGATGGCGACGCCGCTGGTGGCCGAGATCGCCACGAAATGGGTGACCGACGGCACGGCGATGGAGCTGGTGCGCTGGCAGCGATCGGCGCTCATGCGGCGCCGGGACATCGCGGCGGAAGTGCTGGCCGGTGTCGACTACCGCGCCCATCGCGACGGGTTGCATCTGTGGCTCGAGCTTCCCGGCGACCGGGCTGAAGAGAGCTTTGTCTCGCAGGCCCGCTTGCGAGGGGTGGCGATTGCGCCAGGAACATCCTTCCGCATTGCGGAAGCGCCCTGGCATCCTGCCGTGCGCATCTCGCTGGGATCGACCACCGAAGGGGAACTGCGCGCGGGCTTGAGCGTTGTCGCCAAGCTTCTGCTCGGCGATCCGGAGCATCTCCTGCTCGCCATCTGATGCATACCGCCCAAAACCGCTGCGCGCCTTTGGGCACAAATTGCCCTGAAATTGGGCGGCACCGGAAATATTGTCATGATATTATTTTCCTAATTGACATGATTTCGCGCGTTCCGCATCGTTAAGGGCATAGGCTTCTCCAGAACGGGGAAATTGATTGCCCGCACCCATCATCAAGGTCGACGCCATTTCGAAGAGCTTCGGCGCGTTCAAGGTTCTGGACGGCCTGTCGATGCAGGTCATGCCCGGCGAGAAGCTGGCGCTGATCGGCCCGTCCGGCTCCGGCAAGACGACGATCCTGCGCATCCTGATGACACTGGAGAAGATCGACGGCGGCCATATCCAGATCGACGGCGAGCAGCTCTATCACATGGAGCGCAACGGCCAGTTGCTGGCCGCCGACGAGCGGCATCTGGCCAAGATGCGGCAGAAGATCGGCATGGTCTTCCAGCTGTTCAACCTGTTCCCGCACAAATGCGTCATGGACAACGTTACCCTGGCGCCGATGCTGACCAAGGGTATGGCGCGCGCCGCCGCCGAAAAGCGGGCGATGGAATTGCTCGACATGGTCGGCATGGCCGACAAGGCGAAGGCGATGCCGGCGCAGCTTTCCGGCGGCCAGAAGCAGCGCGTCGCGATTGCCCGCGCACTGGCGCTGTCGCCAAAGATCATGCTGTTCGACGAAGTCACTTCGGCACTCGATCCTGAGCTGGTCGAGGAGGTGTTGAACGTCATGCGCAAGCTCGCCGCCGAGACCGACATGACGATGCTTTTGGTCACCCACGAGATGGGCTTCGCCCACGACTTCGCCGACCGGGTGCTGTTCTTCGATCGCGGCAGGATCGTCGAGGAAGGCAAGCCCGACGAGATTTTCCGCCACCCCAAGCAGGAGCGCACGCAGGGCTTCCTGAAGAAGATCATCGCGGCCGGACACCGTGTCTGACTGCCTATGCAATAGGCGACAAAGTCGTCCTTCAAAAGGCGGCAACGCCGTCCTCTAGGCGGCGCAAGCCGCCGCAAAACAAACCAAGAAGACAGAACAAGGAGTTGGGAACAGTGAAGAAACTTGGCATTCTGGCCGGCGTCGCCGGCCTTGCACTGACGGCCGTTCTTGCGGCCTCGAGCGCCGGATCGGCCGACGACAGCAAGCTCGAGCAGTTGAAGGCGCAGGGCTTTGCCCGTGTCGCCATCGCCAACGAGCCGCCCTATACGGCGGTCGCCGCCGACGGCAAGGTCTCGGGCGCGGCACCCGACGTGGCGCGCGAGATCTTCAAGCGCCTCGGCGTCGGCGACATCGTCGCCTCGATCTCGGAATATGGCGCCATGATCCCCGGCTTGCAGGCCGGCCGCTTCGACGTTGTCACAGCTGGCTTGTTCATGAAGCCGGAGCGCTGTGCGGCGGTCGCCTATTCCGAGCCGGTGCTGTGCGACGCCGAGGCGATGCTGGTCAAGAAGGGCAATCCGAAGGGCTTCAAGAGCTATGAGGATGTCGCCAAGGACACCAGCGCCACCATCGGCGCGCCGGGCGGCGGCACCGAAGAGAAGCTGGCGCTCAATGCCGGCGTGCCGCGCGAGCGCGTCATCGTCGTGCCGGACGGCCAGAGCGGCCTGAAGATGCTGCAGGATGGCCGCATCGATGCCTATTCGCTCCCCGTTCTGTCGATCAACGACCTGGTCAAGAAGGCCAACGATCCGAACCTCGAAGTCATCGCCCCGGTGCAAGGCGCGCCGGTCTACTGCGACGGCGCCGCCTTCAAGAAAGGCGACGAGGCGCTGCGCGACGCCTATGATGTCGAACTCGCCAAGCTGAAGAAGTCGGGCGAGTTCGCCAAGATCATCGAGCCCTACGGCTTCTCGGCCGCAGCGGCGATGTCGACGACGCGCGACAAGCTCTGCGCGGCGAAGTAGGGCGCCATCTTCCTTCTCCCCGTTCATGGGGAGACGGTGTCACCAAGTGACGGATGAGGGGCAGCACCAGGTTCTGCCAGGCTGGCTCCGCCCCTCATCTGCCTGCCGGCATCTTTCCCCGCGAAGGGGGGAAGGGGCTAAGTTCAAACGTTGGAAACTTCTGATATATGACCCAGTGGTCCGGCTATCTCGGCCTGATATTGCAGGGAGCGCTTGTCACCATCGAGCTGACGCTGATGGGATCGGTGCTCGCCCTGATCATGGCCTTTCTGGCCGGCATGGGGCGGCTGTCGCGCTTCTTCGTGCTGCGAGCGCTCGCCACCGCCTATATCGAATTCTTCCGTGGCACCTCGATCTTCGTGCAGCTGTTCTGGGTCTATTTCGTGCTGCCTCTTGCCGGCATATCGCTGACGCCGCTGCAGGCCGGCGTGCTGGCGCTGGGCTTGAATGTCGGCGCCTATGCCGCCGAAGTGGTGCGCGGCGCCATCCAGTCGGTCGGCCGCGAGCAATATGAGGCTTGCATCGCGCTCAATCTTGGCCGCTGGCAAGGCATGCGCCATGTCATCCTGCCGCAGGCGCTGCTGGTCATGCTGCCGACCTTCGGCAACAACGCCATTGAGTTGCTCAAGGCGACCTCGGTCGTGTCGCTGATCTCGCTCGCGGACCTCACCTTCCAGGCGCAGGTCGTACGCTCTCAGACCGGCAACACGCTGATGCCGTTCACGACCATTCTGATCATCTATTTCGTGCTGGCGCTGATCATCTCGTGGGGCGTGCGCTCGCTGGAACGCCGCATGGCGCGCGGCCTCGACGGAGTGCGCGTGTGATGGAGTGGACCCTGTAATGGATTGGGATTGGAACTTTGTCAGGGAGATCCTGCCGACGCTGATCCAGGGGGTGAAGATCACCATCCTGGCGACGCTGCTCGGCTCGGCGCTGGCGGCGATCGTCGGCCTGGCGATCGCACTGGCGCGGCGCTCGCCAAATCGGGCCGTATCGCGCAGCGTCGGCTTCCTTGCCGAATTCATCCGCGGCACGCCGCTGCTGGTGCAGCTCTATTTCATCTTCTACGTGCTGCCGGATTTCGGCATCCTGTTGCCGCCGCTGGTGGCCGGCGTCATCGGTCTCGGCCTGCACTACGGCACCTACACGGCGGAAGTCTATCGCGCCGGCATCGATAATGTGCCGCGCGGCCAGTGGGAAGCCGCCAAGGCCTGCAATCTGAGCGCCGGCCAGACCTGGTCCCACATCATCATCCCGCAGGCGATCCCGCCGATGATCCCGGCTTTGGCCAATTACTTCATCGCCATGTTCAAGGAGACGCCGCTGCTGTCGGCGATCACCGTGCTGGAACTGATGAACCAGGCCAAGAGCGTCGCCAACACCTACTATCGCTATATCGAGCCAATGACGCTGGTCGGCGCCTTCTTCCTGATCATCAGCCTTTTCTCGGTCGTGCTGCTGCGCTGGCTGGAACATCGCTACGGCAAGATCGAGAGGTAGTTTTTATGAAACTGCTGCAAGAGATCAGACTGATGCCGACCAGGCCGGCGCTCGACGCGCGTCCGCTGGAGAAGCGCGTCGGCTTGATCATCCTTGCCACCGACCACACCAGCGAACCGGATTTCCGCCGCATGGTGGCGGGCGAGCGGATCGGCGTCTATGTTGCCCGCATTCCTTACGCCAATCCGACCACGCCCGAAAATTTGCGCAAGATGCAGCCGGAGCTGTCGGCGGGCGCCGCGCTCATCCTGCCGGACGAGCCGCTCGACGCCATCTGCTATTCCTGCACTTCGGCGTCGGTGGTGATAGGCGATGCCGAGATCGAGGCGGCGGTCCAGGCCGCCAAGCCGGGCGTACCTGTCGTCACGCCACCCATGGCCGGAGTGCGCGGGCTGAAAGCGCTGGGCGCGAAAAAGATCAGCATCCTCACGCCTTACACCATCGAGACCAGCCGGCCGATGGCAACCTATTTCGCCGAGCGCG
Organism: Mesorhizobium monacense; assembly: GCF_056781675.1. NCBI lineage: Bacteria > Pseudomonadati > Pseudomonadota > Alphaproteobacteria > Hyphomicrobiales > Phyllobacteriaceae > Mesorhizobium > Mesorhizobium monacense. The sequence continues at coordinate 1,167,889 of NZ_CM165567.1, forward strand.
GCTTCGACATATTGAGCTTCTCTTGTCTTGGCTTCGAGGACGACCGCGAGATGGCCCGCATTGCGCCGGCCGCACTCATCGAGCTGGCCCGGGAAGCGACGCATGCCGAGGCCGATGCGTTGTTTGTCTCCTGCACGGCACTGCGGGCAGCCCTCGCGGTGCCCGGCATGGAACAGGCGATCGGTCTCCCCGTTGTCACCAGCAACCAGGCCAGTGCCTGGAACTGCCTGCGGCTTTGTGGCGACGACAAGCCGCGTCCCGAATTCGGCCGGCTGATGACGCTGCCGCTTGGTTGATAAGATGACAGAGGTCACGCTTCAGCATATTCGCGCAGCGCGCGACCGCATTGCCGGCAAGGTCGAGCAGACGGCGACTGCGCTTTCCCTGAGTCTTTCCGAGCACTTGAGCACACAGGTTTACCTCAAGCTCGAGCATCGCCAGACCACCGGCAGCTTCAAGCTGCGTGGCGCATCGAACGCCATCGCCTCGCTAAGCCCTGAACAGAAGTCGCGCGGTGTCGTTGCCGCTTCGACCGGCAATCACGGCCGTGCACTCGCCTATGCAGCCAAGCTCGAAGGCATGCGTGCCGTGATCTGCATGTCGCGGCTGGTGCCCGAAAACAAGCTCGACGCCATCCGCCGCCTCGGCGCCGAGATCCGCATCGTCGGCAACAGCCAGGACGACGCGCAGCAGGAGGTCGATCGGCTGGTCGGGGAGGAGGGCCTGGTAATGCTGCCGCCTTTCGATCATCCCGACATCATCGCTGGGCAGGGGTCGCTGGGGCTGGAGATCATCGAGCAGGTTTCGGACGCGGCAACGGTGCTGGTGCCGCTGTCCGGCGGTGGGCTGGCCTCGGGCGTTGCGGCTGCCGTCAAGGGCGTCAGCCCGAGGACAAAAGTCATCGGCGTTTCGATGGCGCGGGGGGCGGCCATGAAGGCGAGCCTCGATGCCGCCCGCCCGGTGCAGGTCGAGGAATTGCCGACGCTGGCGGATTCGCTCGGCGGCGGTATCGGCCTCGAAAACCGGCTGACCTTCGCCATGTGCCGCGACCTGCTCGACGATGTTATCCTGCTCAGCGAAAACGAAATCGCCGCCGGCATCCGTCATGCCTATGAGCAGGAACGCGAGATCGTCGAAGGCGCCGGCGCGGTCGGCATCGCCGCTCTGCTTGCCGGCAAGGTCAAAGCCAGCGGCCCCACGGTGCTCATCCTGTCCGGCCGCAACATCGATATGACGCTGCACCGCCGGATCGTCTGCGGCGAGGCGCCATCAACCGTGGAGAGCGCAGCATGAGCCGGATGACCATCCTCACCGAAGCCGAACTGCGCACGATCGTGAAGCTCGATCTCGATGCGGTCGCGTGCGTCGAGAACGCATTCCGCGCGCTTGCCACCTTGCCGGTGGCGATGCCGCCGATCCTGCGCCTCGACATTCCTGAGCATCGCGGCGAGGTCGATGTGAAGACCGCCTATGTGCCGGGTCTGGAAAGCTTTGCCATCAAGATCAGCCCCGGCTTTTTCGACAATCCGAAAATCGGCCTGCCCAGCGGCAACGGCATGATGGTGCTCTTGTCGGCGAAGACAGGGTTGGTCGAGGCGCTGCTGCTCGACAATGGCTACCTGACCGATGTCCGCACCGCTGCCGCCGGCGCGGTGGCGGCGAAGCATCTTTCGCGCACCGATTCTTCGGTCGCCGCGATCTTCGGTGCCGGCGTCCAGGCCGGGCTGCAGCTTCAGGCACTGAGGCTGGTGCGACCGATCGAAGAAGCCCGCATCTGGGCGCGCGATGCTGCCAAGGCGGAAGCCACCGCCGCCGACCTGCGCAAGAAGTTGAGCATCATGGTGCGCGCCGAGCCCGATGCCGCAAAGGCGGCTGCCGGCGCCGACATCATTGTCACCACCACACCGTCGACCGAGCCGCTGATCAAGGCCGGTTTCATCGTGGCCGGCCAGCACATCACCGCGATGGGCTCGGACGCCGAGCACAAGAACGAGATCGCGCCGGCGATCCTGCGCATGGCCGATCTCTATGTCGCCGACAGCGCCAAGCAGACGCGGCGCCTCGGCGAGTTGCACCATGCCATCTCCGCCGGCGTGATGGCTGAAGACGCCGATGTGACCGAACTTGGCCAGATCATCGCCGGCGAAAAGCACGGCCGGCGCACGCCCGCCGACATCACCATCGCCGACCTCACCGGCACCGGCGTGCAGGATACGGCGATTGCCACGCTGGCTCGCGACCGCGCGCGGGCGGCCAAATCTGGAACCATTTTCGAAAGCTGATGCTGGCCGCGAGGCCCAACAAACGAGGATCAAGAACAATGCAGCCCAGCTTGAAATTCTCGCGCGGCGAATATGCGGAGCGCCTCGCCAAGACCCGTAAGGCTATGGCGGCCAAGGGCGTCGATCTGCTGATCGTCAGCGACCCCTCGAATATGGCCTGGCTGACCGGCTATGACGGCTGGTCGTTCTATGTGCACCAGGCGGTCATCGTGCCGCCGTCGGGCGAGCCGGTCTGGTATGGCCGCGGCCAGGACGCCAACGGCGCCAAGCGCACCGCCTATCTCGCGCATGACAACATCGTCGGCTACCCCGACCACTATGTGCAGTCGACCGAGCGCCATCCGATGGATTTTCTCTCGCAGGTGCTTGCCGATCGCGGCTGGGGCAAACTGACCGTCGGCGTCGAGATGGACAATTACTGGTTCTCGGCGGCTGCCTTCGCCTCGCTGCAGAAGCACCTGCCCAACGCGCGCTTCGTCGATGCCACTGCGCTGGTCAATTGGCAGCGTGCGGTGAAGAGCCCGACCGAGATCGACTATATGTGCAAGGCCGCCCGCATCGTCGAAGCCATGCACCAGCGCATCGTCAACAAGATCGAGGTCGGCATGCGCAAATGCGATCTGGTCGCCGAGATCTACGATGCCGGCACGCGCGGTGTCGACGGTATCGGTGGCGACTATCCTGCGATCGTGCCGCTGCTGCCGTCGGGCGCCGATGCCTCGGCGCCGCATCTGACCTGGGACGACAAGCCGATGAAGTCGGGCGAGGGCACCTTCTTCGAGATCGCCGGCTGCTACCACCGCTACCACTGCCCGCTATCGCGAACCGTCTTCCTCGGCAAGCCGACGCAGGAATTCCTCGATGCCGAAAAGGCGACGCTGGAAGGCATGGACGCCGGGCTTGCCGCGGCAAAGCCTGGCAACACCTGCGAGGACATTGCCAACGCCTTCTTCGCCGTTTTGAAGAAATACGGCATCGTCAAGGACAACCGCACCGGCTATCCGATCGGCCTGTCCTATCCGCCGGACTGGGGCGAGCGCACGATGAGCCTGCGCCCCGGCGACCGCACCGAGCTCAAGCCCGGCATGACCTTCCATTTCATGACCGGCCTGTGGCTGGAAACGATGGGGCTGGAGATCACCGAATCCATCCTGATCACCGAGACCGGCGTCGAATGCCTGGCCAATGTGCCGCGCAAGCTGGTGGTGAAGGATTGAGTCCGATGTCCAGCGTTCGCCCATCTCCGATCGCCCCGACCGTCGATTTCGACAAGGACGGCGTCCAGCACGGCTTTTTGCGCCTGCCCTACAGCCGCGACGATTCTGCCTGGGGTTCGGTGATGATCCCGATCTGCGTCATCCGCAACGGTAAGGGACCGGCGGCGCTGCTCACCGGCGGCAACCATGGTGACGAATATGAGGGGCCGCTGGCGCTCTACGAGCTTGCCCGCACGCTCGACCCGAAGGAGGTCGGCGGCACGGTGATCATCGTGCCGGCGATGAACTATCCGGCCTTCCGCGCCGGCACCCGCACCTCGCCGATCGACAAGGGCAATCTCAACCGCAGCTTTCCCGGCCGCCCGGATGGCACGGTGACCGAGAAGATCGCCGACTATTTCCAGCGCGAGCTTTTGCCACGCACCGACATCGCGCTCGACTTCCACTCCGGCGGCAGGACGCTCGACTTCGTGCCGTTCTGCGCCGCCCATATCCGCCCCGACAAGGTACTGGAAGCCAAGGGCTTCGCAGCAGTGGAAGCATTCTCGGCACCATGGTCGATGAAGATGCTGGAGATCGACGCGGTCGGCATGTTCGACACCGCCGCCGAAGAGATGGGCAAGTTGTTCATCACCACCGAGTTGGGAGGAGGCGGGACGTCCCGCGCGGAGACCGTGCGGATCGCCAGGCGCGGCGTGATCAATTTGCTGCGCCATGCCGGCATCGTTTCTGGTGCGGTCGAGAAGGCCAGAACCCAATGGCTCTATATGCCGTCGGGCGATTGCTTCTCCTTCACCGAGGACGACGGCATGATCGAAACGATGGCCGATCTCGGCGAGACGGTGGAAGAGGGGCAGGTGCTGGCACGCATCCATTCCGTCGGCCGTACGGGTGTCGCGCCGCACGAGATCAGGGCTAAAATGTCGGGCCTGCTGGCGGCGCGGCATTTTCCCGGCTTGGTCAAGGCTGGCGATTGTGCCGCCGTCGTGGCCGTGCTGGTCGGTTGACGATTTTCCGATGAAGGCCCGTCATGGCCGGGCAAGAGTCCGCATGCGCGTCAAACAGCACACGGATCTTTCGCTGAGGCGCCAGCGCATTTCGGAAATTCAGATCACCGCTTCCTCGAGGAAAGGCTCGTTGCGCGGGATCCTTTCGTAGCCGAAGGGCGACAGGTCGAGCGTCTGGAAGGTGCCGTGAACGATCAGTTCGGATACCGCGCGACCGACGGCCGGCGATTGCTGCAGTCCATGCCCGGAGAAACCATTGGCGAACATGAAGTTCGTCACCTCCGGATGGAAGCCGACGATGCCGTTGTGGTCTAGCATGTTGTATTCATAGTGGCCGGTCCAGCTTGTCTGGACCTTCAAGGCATCGAATGCGGGAATGCGATGCCAAAGGGCAGGCCAGATCCGCTCTTCGAACTCCTCATGGTGCATCTCGAAATCGTCGTAGTCCGCCGGGCCATCGTCGAGCGGCGTATTGCCGGTCAGGAAAAGCTCCCCCTCCGGCCGTACGAAAGTGCCCGAGAGGTCGATCACGTTTGGCATCCGGCCGGGGATCGGCGTGGCGCTCGAAAAGACGAAACTGTATCGCTTGTAAGGCGCGACCGGGATCGACAGCCCTGCCATAGCGGCCACCTGCTGGGCACGCGGACCGGCCGCATCGACAAGCGTTCCGCATGAAATGATCTGGCCGGTCGCCAGCCTTGCCGCGAGTACCTTTCCGCCCGCGACGTCCAGTCCGGCCACGGCGTTGTCAATGTACTCCACGCCCGAGGCACGCGCCGCGCGGCGGAAGCCATTGAGCAGGCCCATCGAATCGAACCAGCCTTCGTCGCGCGATCCCCAGGCGCCGCCGCCGAGATCCTCGACGTTGAGCCAGGGAAAGCGGTCCTTCAGCGGGCCCGGTTCGAGGAACAGCGTATGGGCTCCAAGGCTGCGCTGCAGGTCGACGCGGGCGCGCGCTGCGTCCACGCCCTCGGGTGAGCAGCAATAGAGATAGCCATGTTCGCGGAAGCCGAGGTCGGGTGCCGGCTCGCCCGTGAAGAAGGGCGCCATGCGCTCGGCAAAGCCACGGATGATGTCGATACCGAACTGGCTGATCTTGACGTTGATCGGGTTCGAATATTGCTGGCGGATCGCACTGGTGGACAGCGCCGTCGAGGAGAACTCGTAGCTGCTGTCGCGCTCGACCACCAGGATCGATGCGCTGGCGCCGAGCGCCTGGCTGAGCCAATAGGCGATCGACGACCCGACCGCCGCACCACCGACGATGACGATGTCGTAGCCGGCGCGGGCAGGGGCCTTGTAGGGCGGAATGGCCATGACGTGGGCTCTTGTCAGTGATTGAAGGAAGCGATCAGGGCGTCGGAGCCGCGCGCCAGGAGGCCGAGATCCGAACCGACTGCGACCATGGTGAAACCGTCCGCAATATAGCGGTCGGCATCGGCCTTCGCGGGCGCCAGTATACCGCTTGCCTTGCCGGCCTCGGCGGCCGCCTGCCGCACCAACGAAATTGCCTGCTGCACGTGCTCGGCGCCTGGATTGCCCATGGCGCCCATATTGGTCGACAAGTCGCCGGGGCCGACGAACAGGACGTCGACGCCGTCCACTGCCGCGATCTCCGCTGCGTTGGCAACGCCGTTTTCGCATTCGATCTGCACGGCGAGCAACTGCTGCTTGCGGGCATTGGCATGATAGCCTGCAATGCGGCCGAAGGCATTGGCACGATGGCCGACGGAGAAGCCACGGAAGCCGAGTGGCGCGTAGCTCATCGCGGCGACGATCGTGCGGGCTTGGTCAGCCGAGCGCACATTGGGGATCATCAGGCTGCGAGCGCCGATATCCATTGCTTGCTTGATCAGGTTCGGGTCATCCGACGGCAGGCGCACGACGCCTTCGCAGGTAAAGCCGCCAAGCACCTGGAGTTGTGCCATCACGCTGCGCAGATCGTTGGGGCTGTGCTCGCCGTCAATCAGCAGCCAACCAGCGCCTGAGCCCGCGACGACTTCCGTCGTCAGGGCGGACGCCAGCGAACACCAGACGCCGATATGCGGCCGTCGGTCGGCCACGGCCGCTTTCAAGGGATTTGGGCGCTCCTGCATTTCGTCGGACTCCAGCAAAACATGGCTTGAAATTTGTATGATGTCATATATCATATCTATACCGAGCCGCAACTCATCTTGCAGGCCGTGTCGCGAAAAAAGGTGGAAGCATGAGGATCGGCTTTATCGGGCTGGGCGTGATGGGCGCTCCGATGGCGCGCCATCTGGCTGCCGCGGGGCACGAGATCGTCACCGTTCTCAACCGGTCGCCCCTGCCAGCTGATCTTGAAGCGGTCGTGGTCGCATCGGCGGCGGAGGTGGCCAGCCGATCCGAGGTCGTCATCACCATGCTGCCCGATACGCCTGACGTCGAACGCGTGCTGTTCGGCAAGGATGGCGTCGCCGAAGGGATATCCGCAGGTACTTTGGTCATCGACATGAGCTCGATCAGCCCGATCGCCACCGAGCGTTGCGCGGCAAAGCTTCGTAAGGCCGGCGCAGGCTATCTCGACGCTCCGGTTTCCGGGGGCGAGGTCGGCGCCAAGGCGGCAAGTCTTACCATCATGGTGGGCGGCCCGAAGATCGAATTCGAGCGCGCGCTGCCGATCTTCGAGACGCTGGGCAAGAACATCACCCTGATCGGCGAGCGCAACGGCGCCGGGCAGACCTGCAAGATTGCCAACCAGATCATCGTCGCTCTCAACATCGAAGCGGTGGCCGAGGCGCTTGTCTTCGCCAGCAAGGCCGGCTGCGATCCAGCGACGGTGCGCACAGCGCTGATGGGCGGCTTCGCGTCCTCGCGCGTGCTCGAAGTGCATGGCGAGCGGATGATTTCACGCAGCTTCGCGCCCGGGTTTCGGATTCGCCTGCACCAGAAGGATCTGGGTCTGGCCCTGGAAAGCGCACGCGCCCTCGGCGTCGCGCTGCCGAACACGGCCACGGCGCAGGAACTGATGAACGCCTGCTCGGCACGAGAGGGCGGCGCGGACGCGGACCATTCCTCCCTGGTGCGGGCGCTGGAAGCGCTGAGCGGCCACGAATTGTCGAACGAAAGGGTATGAATACGATGCGCGGAACCGGCAAGGCGGATGTTTTCGTGATGCTGGCCCATCCTGTGGGTCATGCGAAAAGTCCCGGAATGTTCAACGAGATCTTCGAACAGAAGGGCCTCGACAGCCTGATGGTCCCGTTGAGCTGCCGTCCAGAGGATTTCGAGACATTCTGGGCAGGTATCACCGCCGCCGAGAATATTCGCGGCGTCATCATTTCGGTGCCGTACAAGACGGCGGTCTACCACAAATGCGCCGCCGCGCATGATCGGGCAGCACGCGTGCAGAGCGCCAATTCGGTCCGCCGCCAGGCCGATGGCACCTGGTATGCCGACAATTTCGATGGCGTCGGTTTCATCGACGGATTGAAGGCGGGCGGCCATCAGATCGCCGGCCGGCGCATCCTGCAGGTGGGGGCAGGGGGCGCGGGCGCCTCGCTGGCCTACTGCCTCGCCGAAGCCGGTGCCGAGGAGATCCGCCTGGCCGACATCGATGCCGACCGGGCCGGGAAACTGGCGGTGCTGGTTGCCAAGGCTTTTCCGAAGTGCCGGATACAGGTCGGCGCTGCCGATCCATCAGGCATGCATATGGCGATCAACGCAACGCCGGTAGGAATGCACGCGAGCGATCCATTGCCGCTGGATGTCAGCAAGCTGACGCCGGACATGACGGTCGTGGACATCATCATGGAACCGGCTGAGACGGCCTTGCTCCGCGCGGGGCGCGAACGAGGCTGCCGTATCCAGCCGGGGCGTCCGATGATGGATTTCCAGGTCCGCGGCATGTCGGAGTTCTTCGACATCGAGCGCAAGGACCGCGGCAATGGCTGAGATGCAAACGGCCGTCGTGATCGGCGGCACCTCGGGTATCGGCCGCGCGATTGCCTTGCGCTTTGCCGAGGAAGGCTTGCGTGTCGCCGTGTCGGGGCGCGATACGGCACGCGGCAATGCCGTCGCGGCCGCTTGCGAAGCCGCCGGTGCCCCCGCCGCCCGATTTTTCGAGACGGATGTCGGCAATGCCGCTTCGGTCGAAGCGCTGGCACGGTCCGTCGAAGACGCATTCGGCGTGCCGCATGTCGTCGTCAACTGCGCCGGCATGCTGCAGAGCGGCAAGCGCGTCCTCGACCAGGGCCTGGACGAGGACGAGAAGATGTGGCGCGTGAACTATCGCGGCACGCTGCTCGGCTGCCAGGTGTTCGGCAGGCTGATGTCGGCCGCCGGACGCGGCGCCATCCTGAATGTCGGCTCGCTTGCGTCGTTCGCGCCGCTTTCGCTTCCGGCCTATACGCCCGGCAAGCACGCGGTGCTGGCACTGACGCAAATCCTTGCCGCCGAACTCGGCCCGCAAGGCGTGCGGGTGAACGCGGTCGCGCCCGGCTACACGCTGTCGGACGGGCTGAAGGCCAAGATCGCCAGCGGTGAGCGCAACCCCGACGCCATCAGGGCCACCACGGCGCTGCGCCGCTTCGTCGATCCGCGCGACGTGGCGGAGGCTGCCTGGTTCCTGTGCTCGGAGCGCGCCGCGTCGATCACCGGCGTGACCTTACCGGTCGATGCCGGCTGGCTCGTCCAGGCGCCCTATGCGCAGTACCTGCAAGGCAATCCGATCCGCCCCACTCCCAGTGCATGACGAGGAAGCCAATGAACGCTATCCAACGGTTTGAATTCGACACGCGCATCCATCACGGCGTCATCCACAATGGCACGCTCTATCTGACCGGGCAGGTCGCCATGCCCGGCCAGTCCGCGGCAAACCAGATGCGCGAAGTGCTCGGCAAGATCGACGCGCTGCTGGCCAAGGCCGTCACCGACAAGACACGCATCCTGCATGTGCAGATGTGGCTGGACGACATCCGCGATTTCGACGAGGTCAACGCAGTCTGGGACGCCTGGATGCCGAAAGAGCATGCGCCGGCCCGCTCGTCCGGCGAAGGCCGGATGGCGAAACCCGGCATGCTGGTCGAGTTGATCGTGACGGCTGCGATTTGAAAGGCCTTGCCGGTTGGGGCATCATCCCGGCATTCGGACCTTTCATTTGGCATCCGGGCATGGTGGAAGGAGACCGATGACCAAGCGCAAGCCACTTTCCACCGTCGTGGCCGAAAGTCTGTCGGAGAAGATACGCTCAGGCAGGCTGCAACCCGGCGCGCAATTGCCGACCGAGGCCGAGCTTTGCGCCGAATATGATGTCAGCCGCACCGTTGTCCGCGAAGCCGTGGCGCGGCTGCGCTCGGAAGGCATGGTGATTCCTCAGCAGGGCCGCGGCATGTTCGTCAGCGAGGCGCCGGCGCCGCGCAATTTCTCGATACCGCAGGACGCGCTCAAGACCTTGCCGGAAACCGTGTCTCTGCTGGAACTGCGGCTGAGCGTCGAAGTGGAGGCCGCCGGGCTCTGCGCCGAGCGCCGGACGCAAGCAGAGGCCGTCGCCATTCGCAAATTGATGGAGCAAGTCGACGCCCGCAATGAGGATCCCGGCGCGATGCCGGTCCACTATGATTACGATTTTCACCTGGCCATCGCCAAATCCGCGCGCAACGAGTTCATCCACGGCTTCCTGGAATATTTGCGCCCCGTCATCGTGCCGCGCTTCCAGCTTGGTCACGTGGTGGTTCCCGAACTCAAGGATGCGTACTATGCGCGCATCCACAGCGAGCATCGAAAGGTCGTCGAAGCCATCGAGAAGCAGGATGGCCGCGCCGCGCGGGACGCCATGCGCAAGCATCTTCAAAACAGTCTCGAGCGTGTCCGTGCGCTTGCGCTGGCCTCCGGCGTCGAAACGACGGACGCGGCTCAGAAGGCCGCCGCGGCCTCGCTTTTCTCCGATCTGAAAGGGTCGGCTGCCTCGACGCGTTGATCATGTGGAAGCTGTCTTGCCACCATGTGCCGGCAGGCGGTTTCTCGACCAATGGCAAAGCCAGGTTTTCGCTGAAGACGGTTGGTCACGGGCGATTCTGCAAAGGAAAGGGCGAACGATAGCTGCAAGATGCCTGACTTTTGCGGGGATGCAGCATTTGCGGACCGCAGTGCAGCAATGTAGTGCCATTGGTCGATGAGAAAGCTTATCTTTCCTTTTTCCTGGTTTTCTTGGTTTCACTGTGCCGGCTAAAGCCACACACTGACCTCCAGAAAACGGGGAAGCCCACGTGACGACAGCCTTCATCACAGGAGCGACGAGCGGCATCGGGCGAGCGATGGCGGTGGCGCTGAGCGAGGCCGGCTACGATGTCTACGCCGTCGGCCGCAGCAAGAGTGCGCTGGAGGAATTGCGGGCCACACGACCCGGGATCACGCCGATCGCCGTCGATGTCACCGACCGGGAGGCGCTCGAGGCCGTGGTGAGCGATCTGCACATAGACGTGCTGATCAACAATGCCGGTGTGATGCCGCCGTTGGGCAATTTCGCCGACATGAACATATCGGACATCGACACCACGCTGGAGGTCAACCTCAGTTCGGCGATCCTGCTCACCCGGCTTGTCGTGCCGCAGATGCGCGATCGCGGGGCAGGGCACATTCTGTTCACCGGCTCCTCGGCCGGCCATGCCGCCTTTCCGAATGTAGCCGTCTATTCCGCGACCAAGGCGGCGATCGCGGGCTTTGCCGCGGCACTGCGGGCCGATCTGTCCAGCCACGGCATCCGCGTGACGGAGATCGTTCCGGGTCGGGTCGAGACGCAGCTCTACAAGGACATCCTCGACGCCAAGGCCCGGGCCGCCATGTACGCCGGCAATATCGCGGTCCAGCCGGAAGACGTGGCCCGGATGGTCGTGGCCCTGCTTGGTTTGCCCGCCTGGGCCGACGTTACCCGTTTCGACATTATGCCAACCCGCCCGACCACCCCGAGCGGCAGCAAGTAAGGACATAGGAATGAAGGGTCTTTCAATACTCATCGTTGGTGGCGGTTCCGGCCTCGGCGCGCTTCTGGCCCGCATGGCGGTCGAGGACGGCGCTTCGGCAGTCGGCATCATAGACATCAACCCGGAAGCGGCTGAAGCAGCACTTGAACCGGCGCGCGCAAAAGGCCTGCCGATGGCCTTTGCCAAATGCGACATCCAGGTCGGGCCGCAGTGCCACGCCGCCTTCGATTCAATCGCTGCGAAGCTGGGGCGCATCGACACGGTGATCAACTCCGCCGCGATCTATCCCCGCCGGCCGCTGCTCGAAATCAGCGACGCCGAATGGGACGCCTCCAACGGCATCAATATCAAGGGCACGTACCACATGATGGTGGCGGCCGTCAGGCATATGCAGTCGCAGGAGCCCAAGGCCGAGATTCGCGGGCGCATCGTCAACCTGACGTCGGTGGACGCCTTCAAGGCGCATCCGCAGAACGCCCACTATGCGGCAACGAAGGCTGCGGTGGTCAGCCTCACCCGCTCCTTCGCGCATCACGTCGCCAAGGACGGTATCCTCGTCAATTCCGTGGCTCCCGCCGGCATGGCGACCGAGCGCGCGGCCGCTCTCGGCTTCCTGGATGAACTGGCCAAGGCGAGCCCGCTCGGCCGCGGCGCGCAGCCAACGGAAATCGCCGAATGGGTGCTGATGGCCGGTGGCCCCAAGAACACCTACATGACTGGTGAAAACATAATTGTTTCAGGTGGTTACATCTACGCTTGAGGTCAGTGATCTGGCCGCCGTGACCGTGACGTGCCGTGCGTGATGGAGTTCGAAAACCGGAAGGAGTTGAACGAACGATGACTGGCAAGCCGCGCCTTCCGCCGCTGAATGCCCTGCGGGTTTTTCACGCGGTCGCGCGGCACAAGAGCTTTCGGCAGGCCGCCGACGAGTTGCTGGTGACGCCTCAGGCTGTCGGGCAGCAGATCAAGCTGCTGGAGGATACGCTGCAGGTGACCCTGTTCGAGCGCAAGGGGCGCTCGATCGAGTTGACCGAGTTGGCGATCCTGCTGTCGCACTACGTCAAGGCTGGATTCGACGAGTTTGCCGAAGGGGTGCGCCGGGTCACCAAATCCACCTACCGGGATCGCATCAATCTCAATGCGAGCCCGTATTTCGCCACCCACTATCTGCTGCCGCGGCTGTCGCTGTTCCGCGAGATATTGCCGGGCGCCGATCTTCGGCTGACGACAATGGTCGATCTGCCCGACTTCGGACGCGACGATGTCGATATGACGGTGCAATGGGGGTATGGCGGCTGGTCCGACTACGACACGACGCTGCTTGTACCGGACCCGAAGATCATCTGCTGCACGCCGGCGATCGGCGGGCAGATCGGATCGGCGAAGGACCTTACCCGCTTCACGCTGCTGGATACGGTGAAGTCGAAGCGCTTCTGGCCTGACATCCTGCGGCACCTGGGCGTCGAGCTGGCGGATGGCGACCGCAGCATCGGCTTCGACGACGCCGCGACGATGCGGCGCGCGACGCTGCAGGGCATCGGCATCGGGCTCGTGTCGGTCATGGACGCCGAAGAAGATTTGCGATCGGGCGTGCTCGTCGCGCCGCTTGGGCGCGACGCGCTTGTCGACATGAAAGAGGAGGAAATACCGGGCTTTTACCTGGTCGTGCCCAGAGGGCACCTGCGCGTGAAGGCCGTCGCTGCCCTGCACCGATGGCTGACGCAACAAGATTGGGATAGCGATCTGAAGATCTCTGCCCTGCCGAAGCCGACACCCCTTCTCGATTGAAGGCGGCTTTCAACCCGGGCTCGACAGCCCCAACAACAGAAAAAACCAACAACCTCAACAGCGGAGAATGACTATGCAGTTTCTCAAATGGGGGGCGGCTGCCGCCCTTGCGCTCAGCCTTGTCCAGATTTCGGCGCCGGCTCAAGCCGCCGGCGGCAAGACGCTCGAAACCATCAAGGCGCGCGGCGTGCTCAATTGCACCGGCCATGACGGCTCGTATCTCGGGTTTGCCGAAGTTGACGACAAGGGTAACTGGAAGGGCATGGACATCGACCTTTGCCGGGCCGTGGCCACGGCCGTCTTCGGTGATCCGGCGAAACTGAAGATCGTGCCGATCAGCTGGGCACAGCGTTGGCCGTCGCTTCAGTCGGGCGACGTCGACATCGTCATCAAGGCTTCCGGCGGCACGCTGAGCCGTGACACGGAACTGGGGCTCCAGTTCTCGATGTCGTACTACCTCGGCACGACCAAGGTGATGGCGCACAAGGAGCTCAACCTGAAGTCGCTCAAGGATGCGCAGGGCGGCACGATCTGCATCCCGGCAGGCACGACCATCGAACAGCAGGTCGCGGCCTACAGCCAGAAGATCGGAATCAAGCTCGAGCCGGTCGTCATCGAAAAGACGGAAGAGCTCGAACAGGCTTACTTCTCCGGCCGTTGCGACCTCTATGCGCAATGGGGTCCGGTGCTGGCCATCGCACGCGTGGCCAAGGGCAAGGTCGAAGACCATGTGATCCTGCCTGACGTGATCGCGGTCGAGCCGGAGGTCATGATCCTGCGGCAGGGCGACGACAATTGGGTCGACGTCGCCAACTGGACGCTCAGCGCCCTGCTGTTCGCGGAGCAGGAAGGCATCACCTCCAAGAATGTCGACGAGATCAAGGCCAAGCCGACGTCGCCGGCGGTCGCCAAGTTCCTGGGCGCCGCACCGGGCATGGGCAAGGGTCTCGGCCTGCCCGACGATTGGGCCTACAACGTCATCAAGAAGGTCGGAAACTACTCGGAGATCTTCGATCGCGATCTGGGCAAGGACTCGCCCTACAAGATGGATCGTGACCTGACCAATCTGTGGAACAATGGCGGCGTTCTGTTCCCGCTGGTGGTCGACTGACGCATAGCCGGCTCCGCCAACGCGGAGCCGGCCCTCCCTCCCAGGAAAGGTCGGTCGATGTTTAAGCTGCTGAGAAATCAGAAGGTTCGCAATGCATTGCTGCAGGCGCTCTATGTCGGCGCGCTCGGCGCGCTGGTTCTCTCCGGCACCCTGATCGCGCGGCAGAATCTCGCCGCCCAGGGCATCACCTCCGGGTTCGACTTCCTGTTCAAGTCGACTGGTTGGGATCTGGGCTTCTCGCTTCTGCCGGCATCGGCCAATGATCCCTATTGGTGGTATTTCCTGATCGGCATCCTCAACACGCTGTTTCTTGGCAGCTTCGGTCTCGCGCTGGCGACGCTGGTCGGAATGATCGTAGGTCTTGCACAGACGTCCGCGAATGATCTGGCGAAGCTGCTCGGCCGCACCTATGTGGATGTCTTTCGAAACATCCCTCTGATTCTGCAGGTGTTTTTCTGGTACGCGCTGATCACGCATCTGCCGACGCCACGCAACGCGCATGAGGCCTGGGGCTTCCTCCTCAGCAGCCGCGGGCTCTACGTGCCGGCGCCGAACGTCGGCGGGCTGGCACTGCTGGCGGCTTCGTTGGGCGTGGTCGCGGCAATCGTCCTGCCGATCTGGCTGGGCCGAACATCCCTGCTCAGCCGTCCACTGGATCAACGATTCTCGGTGCAGCTTGCGGCCGTTGCAGCCGCGCTCGCCTGCGCTGTGCTCTTTCTGTTTGTCGGGCGTTTGCCCGACAGCCCTTTGCTGGATCTGCCATCACTGCAAGGCTTGAACCTGCGAGGTGGCCTGCGCATCCCGCCCGAGTTTTCCGCACTCGTCGTGGCCATCGCTATCTATGGTGGCTCCTATATCGGCGAGATCGTGCGCGGCGGCTTCAAGGCCGTCGGCAAAGGCCAGGTGGAGGCCGCCAGTTCGCTGGGGCTCACACCCTGGCAGGTTTTCACGCTTGTCCGGCTGCCGCTCGCGCTGCGCGCCATGCTGCCGATCCTGGCCAACCAGTATGTCTGGCTGATGAAGGCCACCACGATGGGCATAGCGGTCGGCTTCACCGACTTCTTCATGATCACGGCGCTGACAATCAACCATTCCGGCCAGACCCTCGAAGCGATCGGCATTTTGATGGCCGGCTTCCTGTTCATCAATTTGAGCCTGGCGGCTCTGTTCAACCGCATCAACAAAGCGATCGCCCTCAAGGGCAATCAACTGAGGGGATGAGAGATGGAAATGGTCGTTGTCGCTCCGCCTGCCTCAGGAAAACTTGAGGATCTGAAGAGACGCTTCTTCGCGACGCCTCTTCAGGCCGTGATTTCACTGCTCTCCCTCTCGGTGATTGTCTTTCTGGTCTGGAAGCTGCTGAACTGGGCTGTCTTCTCCGCGGTGTTCGATGCCAGCGGAGGGGCGGACGCCTGCCATGCGGCATCCGGCGCCTGCTGGTCGGTCATCGCGGCCCGGTGGCGCATCATCTTTTTCGGACTGTACCCCTATGAGGAACAATGGCGCTCGGCGCTTGCCTGCGTCACGGTCGTGGCCATGACGGTGCTGAGCTGCATTCCCGCCTTCTGGACGGGACGTCGCATCGCGCTCGTTTGGGGGGCCGGAGCGGCCGTCTTCTATGTGCTGATGAAAGGCGGTCTGCTTGGCCTGAGCTTCGTCGGCGAGGAAATGTGGGGTGGGCTTGCGCTGACGCTCTTCATCTTCGTGACGACCTGCCTGGTTGGCTTTCCGCTGGCAATCTGCCTGGCCCTGCTGCGCCGCTCCGAACTGCCCTGGATATCGCGCACGACGGGCCTCATCATCGATGGCGTGCGGTCGCTTCCGCTGATCTCGATCCTGTTCACCTTCGCGATCGTTCTGCCCTTTGCGCTGCCGCAATGGCTGCAGGGCGACAAGCTCTACCGGGTCATTCTCGGCTCGGCGCTGTTCTTCTCCGCCTATCAGGCCGAGATCGTAAGGGGCGGCATGCAGGGTGTTCCGAGAGGACAGGAGGAGGCCGCGATGGCGCTCGGCCTCAGCTATTGGCACCGCATCAGCCGCATCCTCCTGCCGCAGGCAATGCGTAACGCGTTGCCGGCAACGATCAACCAGTTCGTGATCTCGTTCAAGGAGACGTCCCTGGTGGTCATCGTCGGTTTCTTCGAGATACTGGCTTCCGGCAATGCCGCCTACGGAACCGGCGAATGGCGGTTCGCTTATGTCGAGGTCTACGCCTTCATCGCCCTCATCTACTTCGTTTTCGTCTTCAGCCTGTCCCGCTACGGCGCCTTCCTTGAACGGCGCATGTCGGTCGGCGAGCGATAAAGGATTTCATGATGACCGTTCCAACTGCCTATAGCACACAGGAAATAGCCGTCCGGGTCGAAGGCATGAGCAAATATTACGGCACCTTCCATGCGCTGCGTGACACTAACCTGACCGTCGCTCGCGGAGAGAAGATCGTCGTGTGCGGTCCCTCCGGCTCCGGCAAATCCACGATGATCCGCTGCATCAACCGGCTGGAGGAACACAATGCCGGCAGCATCGAGGTGCTTGGCACCGAACTGAACGACGATGTCGGAAACATCGACGAGATACGGCGCGAAGTCGGCATGGTGTTCCAGCACTTCAACCTGTTTCCGCATATGACGGTGCTCGAGAACTGCCTGCTCGCGCCGATGCTGGTGCGCAAGATGCCCCGCGCTGAAGCTGAAGCGATGGCGCGGCGCTATCTGGAGAAGGTCCGCATCCCCGAACAAGCCGCAAAATATCCCGGCCAACTTTCAGGCGGCCAGCAACAGCGAGTCGCTATCGCGCGTTCGCTGTGCATGCAGCCGCAGATCATGCTTTTCGACGAGCCGACATCCGCGCTGGATCCGGAAATGATTTCGGAAGTGCTGGATGTGATGGTCACGCTCGCCTCCGAAGGCATGACGATGATCTGCGTCACCCATGAGATGGGCTTTGCGCGGCGGGTTGCGGACCGGGTGATTTTCATGGACGCGGGCGAGATTGTCGAAGAGGCGCCGCCGGAAATCTTCTTCACATCGGCCAAAAGCGAACGAACGCAACTGTTCCTGTCCCAGGTTCTGGGGCATTGATCTGGCTCCATGCCGCATGGATACGATGCGGCGCATGTGAGCCTCCCGCATTCATACAGATTGTCTCATGATCGATCCCGTCTCTGCCTTGTCGAATGTTCTTGGTGCGAAAGGCTGGCTTTCGGGCGGCGATGTCGAGCCTATCGATGGGACTGGCTGCGCCGCTACGGAGCGGCTCCGCTGGGCGTCGCTCGTCCAGCAAACACACAGGAGGTGGCGCGGGTCGTCGAAATCTGCCGTGAGGCGGGCGTGGCCGCGGTGCCCCAGGGTGGCAACACCGGCCTGTGCGGTGGTGCCGTCGCGCACGAAGCCGGTGCCGTGATCCTGTCGCTCTCCCGCATGACCGCGATGGAGAAGCCGGACCTCGCGAGCGGTTCGATCGTTGTCGAAGCCGGCGTGGTTCTATCCGCGCTGCACGAGGCCCTGGAGCTGCATGGTCTGATCTTTCCCATGCATCTCGGTGCCGAAGGCAGCGCCAGGATCGGCGGGTTGATCGGCACTAATGCCGGCGGCAGCTACGCCTTGCGCTACGGCATGATGCAGGACCTTGTCCTCGGCCTCGAAGTCGTCCTCGCCGACGGCACGGTGTGGAACGGGCTGCGCTCCGTGCAGAAGGACAATGCCGGCTACCAGCTGCGCAAGCTGTTCTGCGGCTCGGAAGGCACGCTGGGCATTGTGACGCGCGCGGTGCTGAAGCTTTATCCGGCGCCCAAGCAGCGGACGACGGCGCTGCTTACCTTCGCCGATTGCGGCGCGGCGGTCTCCTTCGGAACATATTTGAGGGGCGAAGCCGGCGAGTTCCTTTCCGGCCTTGAGTTCTTCTCCGATTTCGGCCTCAAGCTGGTCCTGAAGCATTTGGCGGACGTTTCCTTTCCGCTGGAAACCAGGGGCGGGGTCCACCTTCTGGCCGAACTCGCGTCGAGCTCGGCCAGGGTTCCGCTGGATGAGATCCTGACTGCGGCGCTGGAGTGGGGCATGGAGCAGGACCTGGTGATCGATGGTGCGCTTGCAATGTCGGATGCCCAAAGGGCGCACTTCTGGCATCTGCGCGAGGAGCAACCGGAAGGCCAGCGGCTGGAGGGGCAGCAGCTCAAGCACGACATTTCTGTGCCGCCTGGCAAGATCGCCGAATTCATCGAGACAGGGGAGGCGATGTGCAGCAAGATCCTGCCGGGCGTGCGCATCAATCCCTTCGGCCATCTTGGCGACGGCAATATCCACTACAACCTGACCCCTCCCGAAGGACACAGCGACTTTGCCGACAAGGCGTTGGAGCTCGGCCAGGCGCTGGCCTCGCTGGCCACGGAAATGGGCGGCAGCTTTGCCGCCGAGCATGGTCTCGGCCGCTCGAAGATCGTGCTAGCCGACACCAACAGAAGTCCGGTGGAGCGAAACTTGATGGCGGTCGTGAAAGATGCCCTGGATCCGTCAGGCCTGATGAATCCGGGCGTTCTGATCTCTTCCGTCAAGGAAAGAAAAACTTTCCAATAGATGAGATTTCTTGATTTCGCCGCATCTCGCCAGCGTGCAGGTTAAAGACGGCAGGATGTCTTTTTCCAAGATTCCTCCATTCACCCCGTTGCCGGTTTGACCTGCCGGGCAGGGACGATCCAAACTCGTTAGGCGGCTGTCACGCCCTTCCGCCGGCCATTGAGAAAGTTGATGCATGATGCGCAATGGAGGCCAGCTTCTTGTCGAGTGCCTGATGGCGTTGGGCGCGACCAAGAGTTTCGGCGTGCCCGGAGAAAGCTACCTGGCTGTTCTTGACGCATTGCACGACACCGAAGGCAGATTGGACTACGTGCTCTGCCGCAACGAAGGCGGCGCTGCGTTCATGGCTTCGGCCTATGGCAAGCTGACCGGCTCTCCGGGTATCTGCTTCGTGACGCGCGGTCCCGGCGCCACCAATGCCGGCATCGGCGTGCATACCGCCATGCAGGACAGTTCGCCGATGCTGCTGTTCGTCGGCCAGGTGGGCACGGACATGAAGGGCCGCGAGGCGTTCCAGGAGGTCGACTATCGCGCGGTGTTCGGCACGCTGGCGAAATGGGCGGTCGAGATCGACGAGGTTTCGCGCCTTCCCGAGATCGTGGCGAGGGCATGGACGACGGCGTTGACCGGGCGACCTGGCCCGGTCGTCGTGGCGCTGCCGGAGGACATGCTGACCACCATGACGGACGCCGCTCCGCTCAGCGGACCGGCTGCCATGTTTGAACCTGCTGCCGCCCCGGAGGCGGTTGCAACAACCCATGCAATGCTTGCCGCGGCGCGCCGGCCGGTCATCCTGATCGGTGGCGCCAACTGGACCGCCGAGGGACGCACCGCGCTGCGGACCTTCACCGAGGCTTCCGATATTCCGGTGGTAGCGGCCTTCCGGTTCCAGGATCAATTCGACAATGGCTCGCCGGTTTTCGTCGGCGAGGCCGGCGTGGGCATGGTGCCTCACGTCAAGGCGCTGATCCGCGAAGCCGACGTGATCCTGGCCATCAATGTGCGCTTCGGAGAGATGACGACGGACGGCTACACCTTGCTGTCGGTACCCGAGCCAAGCCAGAAATTGATCCACGTCCATGCGTCGGATCGCGAGATCGGCAAGGTCTACATTCCCGCGATCGGCATCCATGCCGGCCCCAATGCATTTGCCAAGGCGTTGACCCCGATTGAGGGCGAGTGGGCCGAATGGCGTGCCAAGGCCAGGGCAAGCTACGAAGGCGCGTTCAAGGCGCCGGCCCAGCCTGGTCCGGTCGACATGGTCGAGGTCAGCGCATGGCTGCGCGACAACCTGCCCGACGATGTGATCCTGACCAATGGCGCCGGCAATTTCACGGTGTGGCCGAACAAGTTCTTCAAGTTCGGCCCCAAGGCGCGGCTGCTCGCCCCGCAGTCCGGCGCGATGGGCTATGGCCTGCCGGCAGCGATTGCCGCGAAGGTGGCGTTTCCCGACCGCACGGTCGTCTGCTTTGCCGGCGACGGCGATTTCCAGATGAATTGCCAGGAGCTCGGGACTGCCATGCAGGCCGGCGCGCAGCCCATCGTGCTCATCCTGAACAATGGCATCTACGGCACGATCCGCGCGCATCAGGAGCGGCACTATCCGGCGCGTGTCTCGGGAACGAATATCGAGAACCCGGATTTCGTCGGTCTTGCAAGATCCTACCGCTTCCATTCCGAACGCGTCGAATCCACCGCGGATTTCGCTGACGCATTCGGGCGGGCGCTGGCATCGCCGACGGGCGCGGTTCTGGAACTCGTTATTTCCCCCGAGGCGCTGACCCCGCGCCAGACCCTTTCCCAGATGCGCGAGGCGGCACTCGCTTCGCAGAAGGCCAAGGCATGACCACCAGGACAGACGACATCCGTCTCGGCGCCGACATCGGCGGGACCTTCACGGACATCGCGCTCGATGTGCGCGGAACGATCTTTTCGACCAAGGTGCTCACCACCTATTCGGCGCCCGAGCAGGCGATCCTCGATGGCATCGCCATCGTCGTGCGCGATGCAAAGATCTCGGCCACGGACATCGGTATCGTCATCCACGGCACGACATTGGCGACCAACGCGCTCATAGAGCGGCGCGGCGCCAAGACGGCTCTGGTGACGACCGAGGGTTTCCGCGATGTGATCGAGATGCGGACCGAGAACCGCTTCGAGCAGTACGACCTCAACCTGAAACTGCCGACGCCGCTGATTCCGCGCGAGCATCGCTTTACGGTCAAGGGCCGTATCGGCGCCGAAGGCCAGGAATTGCAGCCGCTGGACGAAGCCGCCCTGGAAGAGATCGCCGACCAGATCGCCGCAGGCGGTTTCGGCGCGGTCGCGATCGGTTTCATCCATTCCTACATGAACCCGGCGCATGAGCAGCGAGCCAGGCAGATCCTGGCGCGGAAGCTGGACATTCCGATTTCCGTCAGCGCCGAAGTCTCGCCGCAGATGCGGGAGTTCGAGCGCTTCAACACGGTCTGCGCCAACGCCTATGTCCGTCCGCAGATGGCGAGCTACCTCGCCCGGCTGCAGACGCGGCTGAAGGACATGGGCGCGGATTGTCCCGTCTTCATGATCCATTCGGGCGGCGGATTGATCTCGGTCGAAACGGCGTCCGAATTTCCGGTGCGGCTGGTCGAATCCGGACCGGCCGGCGGTGCCATCTTCGCCGCCGACATCGCCCGGCGTTTCGATCTCGACACCGTCGTCTCCTACGACATGGGCGGAACGACCGCGAAGATCTGCCTGATCGAGGATTACGCGCCGCAGACGGCCAGGACCTTCGAAGTCGCGCGCACCTACCGGTTCTGCAAGGGTTCCGGCATGCCGATCTCGATCCCGGTGATCGAGATGATCGAGATCGGCGCCGGCGGCGGCTCTATCGCCTGGGTCGATGCGATGGGACGCATCCAGACCGGCCCGGAAAGTGCCGGTTCCGAACCGGGGCCAGCCTGCTACGGGCGCGGCGGCGCGCGGCCTGCGATCACCGACGCCGATCTGGTGCTAGGCAAGCTCGACCCCGACAATTTCGCCGGCGGCGCCATCAAGCTCGATGCTGCGGCCTCGCAAGGCGCGATCACGCGCGATGTTGGCGCGCGCCTGTCGCTCAACCCACTGTCGGCCGCCTTCGGCATCAGCGAGGTGGTGGACGAGAACATGGCCAATGCCGCCCGCGTCCACGCGGTCGAGAACGGCAAGAACATCTCCGACAATGTCATGATCGCCTTCGGTGGCGCAGCACCGCTGCACGCGGCGCGGCTCTGCGAAAAGCTCGGTCTCGACCAATGCCTGGTGCCGCAGGGTGCCGGCGTTGGCTCGGCGATCGGCTTCCTCAAGGCGCCCTTCGGCTACGAGGCGCTGGCGTCCAAACTGATGCGGCTTTCGCAATTCAAGGTGGACGAGGTAAACGCGCTGCTTGACGACCTCAAGGCTTCGGCAGAGAGCTTCGTGCGTGCCGGCACCAGCGGCAAGATCTTGCGCGAGATCACGGCCTTCATGCGCTATGCGGGCCAGGGCTGGGAAATCCCTGTCGCTCTGCCCGACAAGCCTTTCGGCGAGGACGCCGCCGCCACCCTGGCGGATGCCTTCCGCAAGAATTACGAGCGCTTTTTCGGCCGCGCCATCGACGGGCTCGACGGGCTCGAGATCGAGGTCGTCACCTGGTCTGTCAAAGCGAGCGATGAGCGGCCGGCTTCCGCAAAGCACAAGATCACCACCGGCACGCGCAACGTGCCGGTCGCGGTGACGCGGGAGGTTTTCGATCCGGGAACCGGGACGATGCAGACAACGGCGATTGTCGAACGCACCAGTCTCTCGGCGGGCGACCGCGTGAAGGGGCCGGCCGTGATCGTGGAGCGAGAGACCTCGACGGTCGTCACCACACCGTTCGACGCCGTCATGCAGAGCGACGGCGCCATCCTGATGATCCGCAAGGAGAGCGCGGCATGAGCGACATTGGCGAAATCCGCATGCAGGTCATGTGGAACCGGCTGATCTCCGTTGTCGAGGAGCAGGCGCTGACCCTGCTGCGCACGGCCTTTTCGACGTCCGTACGCGAGTCCGGCGACCTGTCCGCCGGCGTGTTCAATCCGCGCGGCGAAATGCTGGCGCAAGCGGTGACCGGCACGCCCGGGCATGTGAACACCATGGCCGAAGCCGTGCTGCAGTTCATGAACGAGATCCCGCGCGAGGAGATGTACGAGGGCGACACTTATGTCACCAACGATCCCTGGCAGGGGACCGGCCATCTTCACGATATCACGATGGTCTCGCCGTCGTTCCTGAACGGCGAACTCGTCGCCTTCTTTGCCTGCACCGCCCATGTCGTCGATGTCGGCGGGCGAGGTTTTGGCGCCGACGGCAAGTCGGTCTACGAGGAAGGCATCCAGATCCCGATCATGAAGTTCGCCGAGAAGGGCGTGGTCAACCGCGATCTGGTGAAGATCCTGCGCTGCAACGTCCGCGAACCGAACCAGGTTGTCGGCGATTTCTATTCGCTTGCCGCCTGCAACGAGGTCGGCCATCGGCGGCTCGTCGGCATGATGACGGAGATCGGCCTGACATCGCTCGATGGTCTCGGCGCGTTCATCTTCTCGCGCACGCATAACGCCATGCTGGAACGGATCAAGGCTCTGCCGAAGGGGACATGGTCCAACGAACTGGTCACGGACGGTTACGACGACCCGGTCAAGTTGGCGGCAGCCGTTTCGGCGCATGACGACCATCTCAATGTCGACTTCTCCGGCAGCGCGCCGATGAGCCGCTGGGGCATCAACGTGCCCATCATCTACACCAAGGCCTATGCCTGCTACGCGCTGAAATGCGTCGTTGCGCCCGATATTCCCAACAACGCCGCCTCGCTGGCGTTCTTCACCGTGTCGTCACCCACGAACATCCTGAACGCGGCCCGGCCGGCGCCGGTATCGCTGAGGCATGTCATCGGTCACATGGTTCCCGATCTCGTGCTTGGCGCGATGGCCCAGGCACTGCCCGGCAAGATCCTGGCGGAAGGTGCCGCCGCGCTGTGGAACATCCATATCTCGGCCCGGCCGGTCGCCGGCGGCGCCGGCCGTCGGGCCGAGGTGCTGATGTTCAATTCCGGCGGCATGGGCGCTCGTCCCGAACTGGACGGCCTGTCGGCAACAGCCTTCCCCTCCGGCGTTCACACGATGCCGATCGAGGCGACGGAGCATACCGGCCCGATCGTCATCTGGCGCAAGGAGCTCCGTCCTGGCTCGGGCGGCGATGGCGAGTTTCGCGGCGGTCTCGGCCAGGTCCTGGAAATCAGTGCTCTTGACGGACATGAGTTCGATTTCTCGGCCATGTTCGACCGCGTCAAGCATCCGGCAAAAGGCCGCAACGGCGGCAAGGACGGCCAAGCCGGCGTGGTCAAGCTGGATGATGGCACGCTGATGCGACCGAAAGGATGGCAGCATGTGCCGGAAGGACGCCGGCTGATCCTGGAGTTGCCGGGCGGCGGCGGCTATGGCGATCCGGCCAAGCGCAGCGCCGAGGCGAGGACGCAGGACCAATCCAGGGGATATGTTACGGAGGACGGCAAATGAGCTACATTTCCTCGCGTCTGTCCGTGGTCAAGCCGTCGGCTTCGATGGCGGCGTCCCAGGCCGCCAAGGCGCTGAGGGCCAAAGGCGTCGATGTCATCGATCTTGGCCTCGGCGAACCGGATTTTCCGACGCCTGCCCACATCACCGAAGCGGCTTATGCGGCCGCAAAGGCTGGCCAGACCCTCTACACTGCAGCGGCCGGAACGCCGGAAGTGCGCGAGGCCGTAGCGGCAAAATTCAGGCGCGAAAACGGGCTGGACTACACCGCCGACGACATCGTCGTGGCCAACGGCGCCAAGCAGATCATCTTCAACGCCTTGATGGCGACGCTGGAAAGCGGTGACGAGGTGATCCTGCCGGCGCCCTATTTCGTGTCCTATCCCGAGATGGTCAAGCTCTTGGGCGGCTCGCCGGTCGTCGTCGAATGCCCCGAGGCGACCGGGTTCAGGCTCAAGCCCGAACTGCTCGAGCGGGCGATCACGCCGAGGACCAAATGGCTGTTCCTGAACATGCCGAGCAACCCGTCGGGAGCGGTCTATTCCGAGCCGGAGTTGAAGGCCCTCGGCAGCGTCCTGGCCAGACACAGCCAAGTGCTGGTGCTGTCCGACGAGATCTATGAGCACATCATCTTCGATGGTCGTGAATTCGTGTCGTTCGGCAAGGCTTGTCCGGAGCTGAAGGACCGAAGCCTGATCGTCAACGGCGTCGCCAAGGCCTATGCGATGACCGGCTGGCGTGTCGGCTACGCCGCCGGGCCGGCACCGCTGGTCAAGGCGATGTCGACCATCCAGAGCCAGTCGGTCACCTCGGTGTGCTCGATCGCCCAGGCGGCGACGGTCGCCGCGCTGAACGGCCCGCAAGATGAGGTGGCCCGGTTCCGTCAAGCCTTCGAAGTGCGCAGGAACCTGGTCGTCGATGGCATCAGGCGCATCAACGGCCTGACGCTGCCGCCGCCGGAAGGCGCCTTCTATGCCTATATCGGCTGCGCCAGCCTGATCGGCCGCAAGACGCCCAAGGGCGTCGTGCTCGAAGACGACACCGCCGTTGCGAGCTATCTCCTGAATGAGGGCCGCGTGGCCTCTGTGCCCGGTGCCGCCTACGGACTTTCACCCTATTTCCGCATCTCCACCGCCACCAGCGAGGAGGTGCTTGCCGAAGCGATCGCGCGGATCAATGCCGCCGTCGCGCAAGTGGAGTAGACCATGCCTCAGTACGAACGCATCCTGATCACCGGCGCGGCCGGCCGCCTTGGCTCGGAACTGCGAAAGGGGCTGGTGCCGCTGGCAAAGACGATCCGCCTGGCAGGCCGCGAACCGTTCGGTGATCTTGCTCCGCACGAGGAAGAAGCGGTCTTCGATCTCGCCGACATGGAGGCGACGATCGCGGCCACCAAGGACTGCGACGCGATCGTGCATTTCGGCGGGGCGCCGCTCGAATGCGCCTGGCAGACCATCCTGGATTCCAGCATCCGCGGCTCCTACCACATCTATGAAGGCGCGCGGAAACATGGCGTCAAGCGCGTCATCTACGCTTCCTCGGTGCACGCCATCGGCTACCACGAGGTCGAAGCCCACATCTCGGTCGACGCGCCAGTGCGCCCCGACAGCCTGTATGGCGTGTCGAAGAATTTCGTCGAAAGCCTGAGCCGGCTCTATTGGGACAAATTCGGCATCGAGACGGTGTGCCTGCGCATCTTCTCGTCATTCCCCGAGCCGGCCGACCGGCGCATGCTGTGGTCGTACCTTTCCTTCGCCGATTGCGTCCGCCTCGTCGAGGCCTCGCTCACCGCGCCACGTGTCGGCCACACGATCTCGTTCGGCATTTCCGACAACAAACTGAAAATGGTCGACAACAGCGGCGCGAACCATCTCGGATTTAATCCGCAGGACAACGCGGAGCCATTCCGCGCGGCGGTCGAGGCAAGGACGCCGGTTCCGGATCCGAAGACGCCGTCGGTGAAATATCTGGGCGGCTGGTTCTGCGAACTCGGGCATCCGGACGACGAGCCCAAATCGTGAAGCAGAGTTACGATGTCGTCATTGTCGGCGGGGCCGTGATCGGCTCCGCCGTCGCCTATTTCCTGGCTGCCAATCCGGACTTCTCGGGGTCGGTCCTGGTGGTCGAGATGGATCCGACCTATGCGAAGGCGTCGACCTCGCTGTCGTCGTCGTCGATCCGCAACCAGTTCTCCAACCCGATAAACGTCCGCATCAGCCAGTTCGGCACCGAATTCATCCGCAACTTCGCCGACACCATGCAGGTGGGATCCGATAGACCCGATCTCGCCTTTCACGAGGGCGGCTACCTGTTCCTCGCCAACACCGAGGACCAGGCACAGACGCTGCGCGAAAACCATGCCGTGCAGCGGGCCTGCGGCGCGGACGTGGTGCTTTGGCAACGCGATGAAGTGGCCGCCGCCTTTCCGCATCTGAATGCCGACGACATCGTGCTGGCCTCCTATGGCCAGTCCGGCGAAGGCTGGTTCAACAACACCGGCCTGATGTACGGCTTCAAGAACAAGGCGCGGTCGCTGGGCGTCGACTACGTCACCGACGAAGTGGTGGCCATCGGCCGCCAGGGCGGCAAGATCACCGATGTCACCTTGAAATCCGGCGCGGTGATTTCGGCCGGCGTGCTGGTCAATGCCTCCGGTCCCCGGGCGGCGCTCACCGCCTGCATGGCAGGGCTCGATGTTCCCGTGGAGCCGCGCAAGCGCACCTTGTTCGTGTTCGACTGTGCACAGTCTCCCGAGGGGTCGGCTGCCGTAAACCAGGGCCGGCTGCCGCTGATGATCGACCCATCCGGCGTGTTCTGCCGGCCGGAAGGCCGCTTCTTTCTAACCGGGTGTCCGCCGGTGGAAGACCCGTGTTCCGACTGGGATGATTTCGAGCCGCGCTACGACGAGTTCGAGGAGATCATCTGGCCGGCGCTGGCGGCGCGTTCCCCCGCCTTCGAGGCGATCAAGGCCGTGAACCAGTGGGCCGGGCACTATGATTTCAACACGCTCGACCACAATCTTGTCGTCGGCCCCCATCCCGAGGTCAAGAACTTCATCTTCGCCAACGGCTTCTCCGGACACGGTCTGCAGCAGGGGCCGGCGGCCGGTCGCGGCGTGGCGGAACTCATCGTCCATGGCGGCTTTCGAACGCTAGACCTGTCTGAGGTCGGCTACGAGCGCATCGTTGAGAACCGTCCG
This sequence comes from Mesorhizobium monacense, assembly GCF_056781675.1. NCBI lineage: Bacteria > Pseudomonadati > Pseudomonadota > Alphaproteobacteria > Hyphomicrobiales > Phyllobacteriaceae > Mesorhizobium > Mesorhizobium monacense. The sequence continues at coordinate 1,195,557 of NZ_CM165567.1, forward strand.
TTCCTCGAAAAGGCTGTCATCTGAACCTGGCGTCGTGATCGGGCCGGTCACGACGTTGCCGCGCGACCGTGGCTGGCTGGCGCCGCTGCAGCCGTCTGGCGCCCATGTCAGGTCTTGCAAAAGTCCAGTCCTGCCCACCTGTAGACGCACCAGTCGAAAAATCCGATCGCCGTGGCGGTTCCAGCCGCGTCGCAGTCGCGGGGGGCAAGTCGCCTTGCGGGCCTACAGGCTTTGGTAGCCAGCTTGTGAAACGGCGTATCTGGTGCCGATGATCGCGCCCGTCGTCATTGTCGGCGTCGGCATGTATTTCGTGTTTTCGATGACCGGGCTGACCGCCACCTATCCGGGCCTCGTGCTGGCGCACACCGCACTCGCAACGCCGTTCGTGGTGGTGACCGTTTCTGCCGCGCTGACCAGTTTCGACCGCCGCCTTCTATGGGCCGCGGCCAGCATGGGCGCCACGCCGCTGCTGGCGTTCAGGCGCGTGACGCTTCCGGCGATCGGCCCCGGCATCGCATCCGGCGCGCTGTGTGCCTTTGCGACTTCGCTCGATGAAGTGGTCGTGACGGTTTTCCTGGCCGGGCCGGGGCAGCGCACCTTGCCAAGGGAGATGTTCACGGTTGCGCGCGACACGATGACACCGACCATTGCGGCCGCCGCCACTGTCCTGATCGTGGCGTCGGTATTCCTGCTTGCGGTTTCCGCACCGGTTTCGCGGCGCAAACTATAGCTGTCGCCGATCGGACGGCGAAATCCACCGTTCAACCTTCTTGGCCACGCCGAAGACTATCTCGCCGGTTCGCCTTCGCCAAAGGTGTCCTTCATCGCCCGCAGGATGATGACGGCCGAGGCGGCACCCGGGTCCATGTGCCCCAGGGACCGCTCGCCGAGCCTGGCCGCCCTGCCGCGAGCCGCGACCATCGACCGGGTCGAATTCGCGCCGGCTTCGGCAGCCTCCAGGATGCTGTTCCACATCTCCGGGCATCCGGCCGAACGAGCGCGTGCGTTGACGGCCGCTTCCGTCGCGGGGATCCAGGCATCCAGCATCGTCTTGTCGCCGCGCTGTCCCTTGCCGCGCTCCCTGATGCCGGTGGTCATGGCCTCGACGATCATCGCCTGATCGTTGCCCGAGAGGCATTCATCCTGTTTGAGCGCTTGTGCCGCCCGCCGGAAAGCTGTCGCATAGAGCGGCCCCGTAGAGGCGCCGACGGCGTCGAGAAAAGCCGACGCGGCAGCCGTAAAAACCTCCGACGGCAGCGTGTCGTCGAGGTTGAGCTTGGCCAGTTCCGCGTTTACCGCCATGAAGCCGAGCGACATGGTGATGCCGTGGTCGGCGTCGCCGATGGCGCCATCCAGGTCCGAGAGGTGGTCCTTACCCGCCTCGATCGCGATCGATATGCGATAGAACATCCGGCTCAGGCGTCGCGCCGCATTGTCCGACATCGTGTTCCTCCCAAGTTCAAGCAGGATGCCGCCCGTCTTCACGGGGGCGCCTATTCCCTATCTTCAACCAACCCGCAGGACGGCCGTGTCGCAAGGGTGATGCAACAATTCTGTAAGTTCGGAGTCGAGGTGCATGACCGTTATCGACGCGCCGACCATGTCGAGCGAGGTGCAGTAATGTCCCACCCAGTTCGCTTCTATCGCGATGTCCTTGGCGCTCAGCCGCTGCTCGACACGCCTGAAGAGAATGTACAGTTCCATCAGCGGCGTTGCGCCAAATGAATTGACCAGCACCGCGACACGGTCTCCCGCCGCCGGCTTCATTTCCGAAAAGATGCGGTCCATGATCCGGTCGGTGATCGCGTCGGCGCTCATCATCCTTTCGCGGATGACGCCGGGCTCGCCGTGGATGCCCATGCCGATCTCGATGTCGTCGGGGCCGATCTCGAAATTGTGGCGGCGGGTCTGCGGCATGGAGCAAGGTTCCAGCGCGACGCCCATGGTGAAGGTACGCGCATTGGCCTTGCGGGTGACGGCCTCGCAGGCGTCAAGCGACAATCCACGGTCGCAGGCGGCCCCGGCAATCTTGAACATGAAGAAGTTGCCGGCAACGCCGCGCCGGCCCTCTTTGTCCTCGAGTGGAGATGAGGCGATATCGTCCGTCGTCACCACCGTGCGGACCTCGATGTTGTGTTCCGCCGCGATCTCGGCCGCCATCTCGAAATTCATCACGTCGCCGGCATAGTTGCCGTAGACGAAGAGCACGCCTTGCCCGCCCGATGCGGCATTGGCGCACTGGAAGATCGTGCCGGGAGGCGGTGACGAAAAGATGTTGCCGACGGCAACTGCGTCGGCGAGGCCCTTGCCGACATAGCCGAGAAAGCAGGGCTCGTGCCCGGTGCCGCCGCCGACTACAAGACCCACTTTGCCAGGCCTCGGTCCGGTGCGGGCGACGAGGGCGCGATGCGACCCCTTGATCGGCATGACATAGGCGGCGTTGGCCTTCACCACGCCGTCGAGCATTTCCTCGACGACATCATTGGGATCGTTGAGGAATTTCTTGGTGTGGGTGCGGTAGTTGCTGGGCAGGGCCACCGTGTTGTCGACCCTTGGGCGTTGCGAGAGCTTCTGGTCGAGTTCCGTCACGCCGTCGGCATTCAGGATGCCGCGGCCGGTGGCGGCGTCGGTGATGAGCACGTTGACGTAGCCGCCGCGCAGTGTCGCCAGGATGGCGGGCACCTTGTCGAAACCGCCGGCGACCGCGATCCGCAAGCTGATGGCCTTCAGCATGTCGAGCGAGATGCCGATCGTGCGGTCGTCCAGCGGCCCGGCAACCGGATGGCCTTGCCCGTCGATGAAGCGGCCGGCGACGACGCCGACGGCGTCCTTGGCGAGATATTGCTGCAGCGAAACCGATTCAAAGAAGCCGCTGGTGTGGATCGTCGAATTCGGGCGCAGCGACGAGATGCCGAACAGCGCCTTGTTGGCTTTGGCAAGCGCACCGAACTGGCTCTGGATCAGCGGCTCGCGCAACAGCATATCGCAAACCTCGGCCGTGGAAACGACCGCTGGCGCCGTGATGTTGATCAGCTTCGCCTTGACCGCCCCGGCGATGGCTGAGGCGCAGAGCTCCGGCGTATAGGCGAAGCTGGCGGCTGTCCCGCCGGTGGCCTGGACGACCGTAACGTCCTGAAGGCCGGGCACCGATGCTTGCTCCGCGATCGCCAGGATCGTCCGCCCCCAGGCAACGGCGAGCGTGTCACCGGATTTCAAGAGCTTGGCAAGCGCCTGCGCCGCTGCCCCGCCAAGCCGATCGATCAGCGGCCGCGTATTGTCGTCGCTCGGCACGACGAGACAGTCATGCAGGCCGAAGTGGCGTTTGAGTTCCTGCGCTATCGACAGCGAACTCAGCCGTGACGGCTCGAGCGAGATATTGACGATGCCGCGGGCGCGGGCGTCGGCCAGATAGCTGTTCACCGTCGCGCGCGAAATGCCCATGATCTCGGCGATGTCGCCTTGCGTCATGTGATCTTCGTAGTAGAGCCAGCAGGCCCAGACATACGGGTCGTCGCCGTAGCGCAGCGGAATGGGCTCGGTGCCGGCTTCGGCGCTCACTCGCGTGGTTCCGCTCTTGCGCGCCGATGATGCCTTTACAGTCATGCTGCCAGGTTTCCCCGAATCCAAGATCGGTCGCCAAGATGAGCGTAAATGGCGGAACACTCAATCTTGGCCTGATGGGGCTTGGTCCGATCGGGCACCAACCCGGCTTCCGGCTGGGAATCAGCCGGAAGCCAGTGCTCGGGAGGAGCCCTGTTCGTGTTCAGCGTCCCGCGGTCGCGGACAGCTGCAGTTTCTGCTTGGCGCCATGCGCCAGGGTTTCCAGGATCAAGGCGCAGGACGTGGCGCCGGCGTCGAGGACACCGACCGAGCGCTCGCCGAGACGGCTGGCGCGGCCGACCCGCGCCACCAGATCCTTTGTGCTGTCACGGCCTTTTTCAGCCGCGACGACCAGTGCATCCAGGGCTTCCGGGAACGGCTTGCCGCCGGCATTGGCGGCGTCGAAGGCCTCGATGGCCGGGACGAGCGTGTCGAGCAGCGTCTTGTCGCCGACCTTGGCCGAGCCGATCGACTGGATACCGTCGAGACCGTTGGTGAGCATGGCGCTGAACGTCCTGGCATCGATCGACGGGGAACCCTCGATCGTTTCGGCGAATTGCGTGAACATGACGCCATAGAGCGGACCCATCGAGCCGCCGATCTCGGTCATCAGCACGGTGCCCAGCGTGTCAAAGGCCGTGGCCAGCGACATGTCGTTGCCCCGGATCCTGTCCGCCGCCATGCCGAAACCCTTGGCCATGTTGACACCGTGGTCGCCGTCACCGATCTTGCCGTCGATCTCGCTGAGATAGGCCCGGTTCTCGATGATCCTGTCGGCCAGCGAGAGAACGATGTCGCCGGCGGACGCGTTTTCAAACTGCTGCATGCGCCTGTTTCCTAAAGCCTTGCCGGACAATCGACATCGACGTCCAGCAATCGTTTCAGCTCGGTGTCGAGCGCCATGACCGTCAGCGTGGCGCCGACCATTTCCAGCGAGGTGAAATAGTTGCCGATATAGGTCTTGTGGATGGTCAAGCCGCGTCCTGTGATCTCCGTCTCGATCGTGTCGTTGAGGATGTAGAGTTCGTTGACCGGGGTTGCGCCGAGGCCGGACACAAGCACCGCCACTTCGGTTCCGGCCGCAAGCGCATGATCGTCGAGGACGACCTTGACCATCTCGCGGGCTATTTCAGCTGCCGGCTTCAGCGGCTCGACCCGCACACCCGGTTCACCGTGGTGGCCGATGCCGACTTCCATCGTGCCCGGCTCGATCAGGAAATTGGGATGCCCGACCGCCGGCAGCGTGCACGGGCCAAGTCCGACGCCGATCGAACGGCAATTGTCGATCGCCCGTTGCGCTATCGCCTGCACCTCCTCGAGGCCGGCGCCTAGCGCGGCCTTGGCGCCGGCGCATTTCCACATGAAGATCTCGCCGGCGACGCCGCGGCGCTTCTCGCGCTCTTCCGGCGGCGCCGAGCAGACATCGTCGTTGGCGACGACGGTCGCGATCTCGATGTCTTCCTTGGCCGCGAGCTTGATGGCCATTTTCACGTTCATGTTGTCGCCGGCATAATTGCCGTACAGGCAGACGACACCCTTGCCGCCATTGGCCTCCCGCGCGGCGTCGAGGAAGCTCTTTGCGGTCGGCGACGAGAAGAGTTCGCCGACCGCGACCGCGTCCAGCATGTTGCGGCCGGTATAGCCGATGAAGGCGGGTTCGTGGCCGGAGCCGCCGCCGGTGATCACGCCAACCTTGCCGCCGACCGGCGCATGGCGGGCGGCGATGACGCGCGGGTTGCTGCCCAGCCTGACCAGGTCGGCGTGCGCCTTGACAAAGCCCTTGACCGTATCCTCGACGACCTCGTCGGGATTGTTGATGAACCGCTGCATTGTTACTCCAATCCTTCGCCGCTCAGACAATGGTGTAGCCGCCGTCGACCAGGAGGTCGGCGCCGTTGATCATGTCGGCGCCGTTCGACGCCAGGAACACCGCCGCCGCGGCGATCTCCTGCGGAAAAGCAAAGCGCCCGGTCGGAATGCGCTGCTTCAGCGCCTCGCCGCGCGGGTTGTCCCAGGCCTTCCTGCCGAGGTCGGTGAGCACCACGGTCGGCGAAATCGTGTTGACCGTGATGCCGTGCTTGCCCCATTCGGCGGCAAGCGTCTTCGACAGGCCGATGACGCCGAATTTCGAGGCGCAATAGGCGGCATGCTGGTCGATCGCGACGCTGCCGGCCTGCGAGGCCATGTTGATGATCTTGCCACCCTTGCCGGCCTTGATCAGGGCGCGCCCGGCAGCCTGGCAGACAAGGAACGTTCCCTTGAGATTGACGTCGATCGTCCTGTCCCAGGCGTCGAGGCTGAGTTCCTCGGCGGGAGCAAGGATGGCGACGCCTGCGCTGTTGACGACGATGTCGATTTGGCCGAAAGCCGCCTGCGCGGCGGCGATCACCGCCTCCACCGACTGTGGATCGGCCACATCGCAGGCGAAGGATTTCGCGCCGTTGCCGAGTTCGTCGGCCTTCGCTCTCGCAACCGATTCATTGATATCGATCACGCCGACGACGGCCCCTTTCGCTGCAAATGCCGAGGCAATGGCGCTGCCGATGCCGGAGGCGCCGCCGGTGACCAGGGCGACCTTGCCGCCCAGCGAAAAATTGAGATCGACATCTATTGAATCGGTCATGGTTCTCTTCTTCCAGTCCTGATGGAAAGTGGGGCGGGCGGACAGCCCGCCCCACTTTTGTATCACTTGCGCGTCGCAAGCAGCTGGTCGACGTTCTCAGCCGTCACCGGTGTCCACGGGACATTGTAGATCTTCTCCTTGCCGTCGTTCCACGGCATGTCCTTGTAGGTTGTCCAGATGTCGGACTGGGGCTTGTAGTCACCCTTCTTGGCATTGAAGATTGCGAGGTCGAGCGCGCCTTGAGCCTGGGCGCGCGCGTCCTGGAGGATCGAGGTCATTTCGCCGGCCTTGACGGCGTGGAGCGCGTCGGTGATGCCGTCGATGCCGGCAATGGCGAAGCTCTTGACGTCAAGGCCGGCGGCCTTGATCGCTTCGATCGCGCCGAGGGCCATTTCGTCGTTCTGGCCGATCACGCCGTTGATCTGCTTCGGGTGGGCGGTCAGCCAGTTCTCCATCAAGGTCTGGGCTTCAGCGCGCGACCAGTTTGCCGTCTGGTCCTCGAGAACCTTGACGTCAGGGCATTCGGCAAGCGCCTTCTTGTTGCCTTCGAGGCGGGAAATCTGCGCGGACTGGCCGACCGGCCCCTCGAGGATGACGACATTGCCCTTGCAGCCGATCTTGTCGAGCACGGTCTTGGCTTCCATGTAGCCCGAGATCGTGTCGTCTGATCCGACATAGGAGGTCAGCAGATCGGAATTGACGCGCGTGTTCGAGCCGATCACCGGAATGCCGGCGTCAGCGGCCGACTGTACGGCGGCGGCGCCGGCGTCGACGTCGATCGGCGCGAAGATGATCGCGTTGTATTTCTGCGTGACCATCGTCTTGAACTGGTCCTGCTGGACCAGCGCATCATAGCGGCCGTCAAAGACCGTCAGCTCGACCTCGCCGCTCTTGACGGCCGGGTGTTCCTGAAGCGCCGCGGCCCAGATCTGCATGAATTCCGCATTCAACCCGTAGGGTGCTGCACCTATCTTGATCTTCTCCTGCGCCATCGCAGACGAGGCCAGCAGCGCGGTCGCGGATGCGAGCGCAATCATCCATCTTTTCATTTTGTTACCTCCACTAAGTGAGCGACCGACATGGTTCGCCTTTCAACGGACGCGCGTGATGCAGGTCCGGTGCCTGAAGGGGCGTTTGTCGAGCATCGATATTGCCAAAGCGGAATCCGCTTTAGGTCCAATGCTCTAAGCCCCGTAGTTCCTCTTCTGGTCGAGCATCACGGCGCCAACGATCAGGGCGCCCTTGAGCACTTGCTGGTAGTAGGATTGGATACCCATGAGATCGAGGCCGTTGTTCATGACGCCGATGATCAGCGCCCCGATCAATGTGCCGGTGACCCGGCCGACGCCTCCGGAAAGACTGGTTCCGCCGATCACCACCGCCGCGATCGCGTCGAGTTCATAGGCGATGCCGGCCTGGGGAAGTGCTGAACCGGTGCGGGCGCTGAGCAGCATTCCGGCGAAACCGGCAAGCCCGCCGGAGATGACATAGACGACGAACTGGATGCGGGTGATGTTGATGCCCGAGGTCCTCGCCGCATGCGGGTTGCCGCCGACGGCATAGATGTAGCGGCCGAAACGGGTCCGGTTCAGGATCCACCACGAGACGGCGAACACGATCGCGAGAATGATGACCGGCGCGGGTATGCCGAAGACGTCGCCCGTGCCGATCCAGCGGAAGGCCGGCGTCAGCGCGGGGACGGGACGGCCTCCGCCGTAGATCAGGGTCAGCCCGCGCGCCGCCGAGAGCATGCCCAGCGTCGTGACGAAGGCCGGCACTGAAAAGCGCGACACGATCAAGCCGGAGACGGCGCCGCAGGCAATGCCGACCAGCAGGCCGATGCCGAGCCCCAGGGCGACGGGGTAGGGCGCGCCGGAAATTCCGGCGGTCGCGGAGCTGGTGACGAAACTGGCGCTGACGATGCCGGCCAGCGCGACAACCGAGCCGACCGAGAGATCGATGCCGCGGGTGAGGATGACGAAGGTCATGCCGATGGCGAGGACGCCGTTGATCGAGGTCTGCAGCAGCACGTTCGAGATGTTGCCGGCGGTCAGGAAGAACTCGTTCGAGACCGACAGAACCGCCACCAGGATCAGGAAGGCGAGGAAGATGCCGTATTCCTGGAGCAACAGCCGGCGCTGCTCGGAACCCAGCCAGCCCTTCGCTTTCTTGTCGTCGCCAACCGACATTACTGACTCCTCTGCCATTGAGCGAACGCCCTGTCCCGGTTCAGGTTGAAAGGTGGACGAGTGATTGGGCATCCGTTTCCTCCCGGCTGAAGATTCCGGCGCTCCTGCCGGCCCGCATCACCATGATCCGGTCCGACATGCCGAGAACTTCGTCGATTTCAGACGAGATCATCACCACCGTGCCGCCGGCGGCGGCGAAGTCGCTGATGATCCGATAGATTTCACGCTTGGCGCCGACGTCGACGCCGCGGGTCGGCTCGTCCAGCAGCAGGACTTTCGGGTTGCGCAGGAACCATTTGCCGAGCACCACCTTCTGCTGGTTGCCTCCCGAAAGACCGGAGACCGGCATGGTGTCGCGCGCCGCCTTGATCTGGAACTGCTCGCGCATGTCGCGGCTTGCCCGCGCCTCGCGCGCCCGATCCATGGCAAAGGCCGGGCTCATTTCGGGCAGGCTCGCCATGCAGATGTTGGCGCGCACGGAGTCGGAGAGATTGAGACCGGTCAGCTTGCGATCCTCGGTGACCAGCGCCAGCCCAAGCGCCATGGCGTCCGCCGGCTTTGAGATGGTGACCTCGGCGCCGTCGACCGCAACACGTCCCGCCGACGGTTTGTCGAGCCCGAACAGGCAGTTGAAGATTTCCGTTCGCCCGGCGCCCATCAGGCCGTAGATGCCGAAGATCTCGCCCTTCCGGACCGAGAAGGAGATATCCTCGATCTTGTTCTGGCAAGAGAGCGCGGCGACCTCGATGCCGGTTTCCGGCGTCGGCGCGTTGGTCTTGACGTACTCCTCCGACAGCTCGCGTCCGACGATCATGCGGATCAGGCCGGGCCGGTCGATGTCCGCAAGCGCGCCGCTGCCGACATAGGCGCCGTCGCGGAAGACCGTGTAGGAATCGGCGATCTGGAAAATCTCCGACAGGCGGTGGGAAACATAGACGATGCCGCGGCCTTGCGCCTGCAGGCGGCGGATCGCGTCGAAGAGGTGCCGGGCCTCGCGCTCGCCGATCGCCGACGTCGGCTCATCCATGAAGATGACCTCCGCGTCATGACTGAGCGCCTTGGCGATCTCGACCAGCTGCATCTGCGCGACCGAGAGGTTCATCATGTAGCTTGTGGCGCGAATATCGAATTCGAGATCGTCCAGCAGCCTTTGCGCGGACCGGTTCATGGCGCGAAAATCGATGCCGCCGAACCGCGCCTTGGCCTCGCGGCCGAGATAGATATTTTCGGCGACCGTCATGTGGGGAACGGGGCTGAGCTCCTGTTCGATGATGGCAATGCCCGAGGCCAGTGCGTCGGCCGGGCTTGCGAATTCCACCTCCTTGCCGCGACGGCGGATTGCGCCGGCATCGCGTTTGAAGATGCCCATCAATATCTTGAGAAAGGTCGACTTGCCGGCGCCGTTGCCGCCGCAGAGCGCATGAACCGTGCCGGCCCGAAGCTGAAAGCGGCCGTCGCGCAAGGCTGCGACGCCACCAAAGGACTTTTTCAGCCCTTCCACCTCGAGCAAAAGCTCCACGTCGTTATCCTCCCAGGCATTCGGCAACCCCTTTGGGGGGCGATCGACACCAGAGCTCCCCGTCTCATATGCCAATGCTGACAATAGTCAGTTGATGATCGACAAATGTCAAGTGAATGATTTTACGATGCCCGGATTGACGGCTTTCCGCCGTGCGTCCAACCTCATTGGCAAGCGTTTTTCATGCAGCACAGACCCAGGCCCCGCCTCCAGGCAGGACGCCGGGAACAGGCTTCTTCCAGGACATCCAGAGCTTATGACGCGACCGGTGGAACAGCTTCTTTCCCAGCTCCATGCGCGGTTCGACACCGCTTCTGTGCTGGTCGGTGACGCGGTCGATCCGCGTTACAGCGACGACCTTTCCGGAAAGAATGGAGTGCGCCCGGAACTCGTCCTGCGTCCGCGCACCACGGCAGAGGTGGCTGAGATGCTGCGGCTCTGCAACGGCATCGGGCAGCGGCTTGTCGTCCATGGCGGCCGCACCGGCCTTGCCGGTGCGGCCCGCGTCGAGCCGGGCGAGGCGGTGCTATCGCTGGAGCGGATGACCGCGATCGAGGCGCCCGACCGCGAGGCGGCGACGATCGTCGCCGAAGCCGGCGTGCCGCTGCAGGTGGTTCAGGATGTGGCCGATATGGCCGGCCTGCTGTTCGGCGTCGATATCGGGGCGCGGGGCACGGCTACCGTCGGCGGCAATGTCGCCACCAATGCCGGCGGTATTCGCGTGCTGCGCTACGGCATGTACCGCGCGCAGGTGCTGGGTCTGGAAGCGGTGCTGGCGGACGGCTCTATCCTGACCTCGCTCAAGGGCCTGCCTAAGGACAATTCCGGCTACGATCTCAACCAGCTCTTCATCGGCAGCGAAGGCACGCTGGGCGTGGTCACGCGCGCCTGCCTGCGGCTGCACCCGAAGCCGGTCACGGAGGTCAACGCCTTCTGCGCGCTGGCCTCGCTCGAAGCGGCAATCGCGCTGCTCGGGCTGCTCAGGCAAAGGCTCGGGCCGTTGCTCTCGGCCTACGAGGTGAACTTTTCGCCACTCTACGGCGCCATGGTCGCCGGCATGCCGGCGCCGGCGCCGCTGCCAGTCGGTTCGCCCGTCTATGTGCTGGCCGAAATACAGGGCACCGAGCCCGACCGGGACGGCGAGCGGTTCGCCGCGGTGTTGATGCAGGCCGTCGAGGAGGGCGTGATCGATGACGTGGTCGTCTCGCAGTCTCCGCGCGAGTTCCGGTCGCTGTGGGACGTGCGAGAAGACGCCAACCGTTTCCTGTTTTCGATCGAGGGCCTGGTCGGCGTCGACATCGGCATCCCGCTGTCGCGGATGTCAGCGTTTCTTCGAGAGGCGGAAGCCGCGATCCGCACCGTCGACCGCAATGCCGAGATCTATATCTTCGGCCATCTTGGCGACGGCAATCTCCACTATCAGGTGCAGACCAGCGAGCCGGCATTGGCCTATGATATCGTCTATCGGGGCGTGGCCGCCGCTGGCGGCGCCGTCTCGGCCGAACACGGCATCGGCCTCGACAAGAAGAAGTGGCTGCACCTGGTGCGCAGCGAGGCCGAGATCGCCGCCATGCGGCGCCTGAAGGCGGCCTTCGATCCGAACAACATCCTCAATCCCGGGCGCATCTTTGACGCCGCGCCTCGAGGTTTCTGACCTCCCGGCAGATCGAGCATCAGCTTGAAAATGCGGTCCATCACTGCCTGTCGCGCATGCCGCGAGCTTGTGGATGCGCTGCGCAGGTGCTTTTGTGCGTCGCGCAGGTGGGGAAGGGGCAATCATGGGGCGGGGATCTGACCGGCAGCCGGAGAATTCTGCTCGGGCACATCTTAAGTGAGGACGGGGGCCGGCCTCCCGGCGAGGCATCGCCTCGTGCTGGCCCGGCTGGTGTTCGCCACCCGAACTTCCTGCGGCGGCCGCACAAGGGCATTGTCCGGCTCTATGCCGACGCGTTGCGCTCCAAATGCATGAAGGACGGCGCCGGTGCGCTCGAATCCGTCGACATCATTGCGGACAGCCCGGCTCTGAGCTAATTTAGAGCCTGATCAGACGAGGAATGTGCCCGCTGTCGCGACGGCTTTTCTCTCTCTTTTCCTGTCTCGGCAGATTGTGACCTTTTTAACAGACCTCGATACCGCAAGCTGCGTTCTTGTGGTCTCCGGGTAATTGCAGTTAAGGGATCTGCCATGCTCCGATGCTGCGCGCTCATTGCAGCCTTGATCCTCGCGGGCTTCACGGCGTTCGAAGCTCGCGCCGATCGAAGGGTTGCCTTTGTCATCGGCAATTCCGACTACCGGGACATTCCGGCGCTGAAGAACCCGGACAAGGATGCCGAGGACGTATCCAAAACGTTTCGGCTGGCCGGTTTCGAGGTCTTCGTCGCCAAGGATCTTACCAAGCTCCAATTCGAGGAGCAGTTTCGCAACTATCTCTCGGCGGCGGACGGCGCGGATCTGTCGGTCGTCTATTATTCAGGCCATGGTTTTCAGGTCGGTGGTGAAAATTTTCTGATCCCGGTCGATGCTTCGTTAAAAAAGGCGGCGGACATCGAGGTACAGGCCATCAAGCTCAACGATGTGCTGGAGCAGTTGCGTTCGAAGTCGAAGATCCAGGTGATCATCCTCGATGCCTGCCGCAACAATCCATTTCCGCGCAAGGACTATTGGCTGAGGGACCAGCTTCTCACCGCAGGCAATACCGGCCTTGCGCAGGTGCGGAGCTCGCTGAACACCTTGATTGCCTTTGCCACCGAACCCGGGGCGGTTGCCTATGACGGCACCGGCGACCTCAGCCCGTTCTCGGCCGCTTTCTCGCGTCGCGCGCTCGCGCCGAACCAGGAAATCCGCACGGTCATGGCGGCGGTGCGCCGGGATGTGGTCGAGGCCACGAAAGGCCTGCAGGTTCCCTGGGAAAACTCGTCGCTGATCGACGAGGTCGTGTTCATGCGCCGGAGCAACCGCCCATCGCTGCCGCCGGTGCTGGAGAAGGTTGTGCTGTCGGGGGTCGGCCCGGTCGATCTCGGCCTGCCGGAACCAGTCGATGTCGACGGTGGAACGATCACCGTGAGTATCGAGAGACCACCCGCGCTCGGGCGCCTGATGCTGGACGGCAAGCCTGTCGAGGCGGGCGAGCCGATCCAGGGCAGGGACCTGCCGCGCCTGAAGATGGATGTCCCCAAGGGTGTCGCCGCGCAGGACGAGGTGGACATGCTGGCCTATGCCACGCATGACAATTGGGGCGGCCAGGCCCAGGGCATACTGGTGTTCCGCGTCAAGAGCGGCGAAGGCGCCGAGGGCCAGCAGGTCATGGCTTCGCTCGAGGCCGAGCAGAAGCAGCAGGTGCTGGAGCGCGGCATTCACATCACCGGTGCGGCCGAAGCGATCGAAAACCGTGACATCGATGTTCCCGTCGGCGTGGGCCCGGTTGCACTGAACCTGGATTTCCCGACTGACGATCCGGCGGTCAGCCTGAAGGTTTCGGGGTATCCAGCAACGGGAACGCTCTCGCTGCCGGATCGAACCCTGTCGCCCGAATCGAGCCTGGTGGCCGGTGAAGTCGACCATTTGCGCTACGAACCCCAGATCGGCGCCGGCGCGCCGGTCACGGTCGGCTTCGAGATCCGGGCGGACGCCAGCTCGTCCAAGCCCGCCACGATGAAACTGTCGCCGAGGGTCGACCCCTGCGATACGGCCGCCGGAGAACCGCTCGACCTGCAGGGCGTCGTCCCCGGCCTGCTGCCGAATGAAATAGGCGCCAAGGCGGTGGAAGTCTGCGAGGCCGCGGTGAAGGCTTATCCGGATGTGCCGCGCTTCCGCTACGAACTGGGGCGCGCGCTGCTTGCGGCCGGCAAGGTCGAGGAAGCGAAGAAGGCCGTCGAGGAGGCCGCCAAGAAGGGACACGTGCGCGCCGTGTTCGAACTCGGCTACATGTATGCGACCGGAACCGGAATGGCCACCGACCGCACCCAGGCCAACGCCCTCTACAAGGCGGCGGCCGACAAGGGCGATCCCTATGGCATGACGTCCTGGGGCCGCGCCCTGTTCAATGGCTATGGCGTCAAGCCTGATACGGCCAAGGGCCTGGATCTGCTGCTCAAGGCGGCGGCGATGGGGCATACCTACGCCATGAACGATCTCGCCGCGATCTTCACCGAGGGCCGCAACGGCGTGACCGCCGATGCGGCTCGTGCCGTCGCCTTCCTGGAGGCCGGCGTGCAGCGGCAGGACATGTATTCGATGAATCTGCTCGGCCGCAATTACCTCAGCGGTCAGGGCGTGGAGAAAGACCCGAAGCAGGCGCAGGCGCTTTTCCAGAAGTCCATGGACCTCGGCCAACCCTACGCTCCGGCCAGCCTTGCGCGCATGTACCGCGATGGCGTCGGCGTGGAGCAGGACCTCGGCGAAGCGCAAAGACTGTTCGAGCTGGCAACCGCGCGAGGCGATCAGTCCGGTGCCTATGACCGCGCGGCCCTCGAAATGCAGAAAGGCGACAGCGCCGATCAGGCACTCGCCGTGCGTTTCCTCGCATTCGCAGTCGCGCTCGATCTGCGCAAGGAGTTGCCGGACGCGCCGAAGATACTGGCGCAATTTGGAGCGAAGCCGAAAACGGCGGCGCTGAAAGAGCTGCGCCAGGAACTCAAGTCGAAGATTCCCGCGTCCGGTTCGGTGGACGCCCAATTGGTCAAGGTGGCCAGGCGAGTCTGGGAAGAAGCCAATCCGCGTCGGGATGTGTTTTGATCAACTGGGAGGCAATGGTGGGCAGGACATCGAAGCAGGCAATCATCGGAACAATTTTGTCCGGCCTTGTGGCAGGGCTCATGGGTTGTACGTCCTTGATGCCCCAGCCTGAACCTACGCCGCTGGTGGCGAAGCCCCAGCCGAAGGTCGTTCGCGCGGTGCCGCCGCCAAAGGTCGTCAAGCAGAAGAAGGTGGTCAAGCCGGTTGAGGAGTCACAGCCGGTTGAGGAAAACCCTGTAAAGCCGCCCATCGTTCCTACAGGTGGAGGCGGAAGCGGCGGTGGCGGTGGCGGTTGGGGATGATTGCAGGCAACCTGTAATCTTGGCGCTCAAGCTGAGCTGACTTCAGGATCGTTTTCTCGAAATCGCGCCTGAGCGGAATTTTCACGCTTTCGCGGTGATCAGCGCATCTGCCCGCCAAGCAGGTGCAGGTGCTCTTTGCTCGCCGCTTGGTGTTGGTATCGGGGCGGCTGTCTTGGCCGGGCGCTCCATGTTCGAAATCGGGCAGAACTAATACGTGGCCGCTGATTGGTGCAGCGCCTCGATTTCCGCCATCTGGATGCCCATCTCGACAAAGGCGGAGAGAACGGCAAAACGGTCATCGAGAGCGACGCGCGCCAGGCCGGCCAGAACCCCTGCGTTGACGGCGTGGGCGGCTGGGAAGGGTTGCAGGTCCGATGCCGCTGCCGGGTCCGTGGCCGCCGGGCCGATATCATCCCATCCCGCGGCCAGGGCGATCCAGCCGCCCGGCGTTGCCGGCTGCATTGCGGCGGCCGTGCTCACCGCCGCGCGATGGTGGGGACTGTCGGGTTCGCCGACCCGATCGCGAACCAATGCAAGCAGTTCCTGGTCATTCCCGTCGAGCAGTTCGGTCAGATGGCTCAGGCACTCATGCGCCCACCAGAGTGCGGCCCGCTCGGGAAGCAGATAGGCGCAGAACGTGATCGCCTCCTCCGGCACGCGGCCGGCGAGGAGGGCGCGGCAGAACTCGATCGAAGCCTGTTCGGTCGGCGCTGTGCGCATGTCCCTGGCAATAGCGGGACAAGCCATGAAAAGATCCCGTGCCGTTTTGAATCGGAGCCCGTTGGCCATGGCCGCCACGCTTTCCCTCAGGAACATCCGCCACTCAAGCGCCGGGCGGGGCGCGGGTCAAGTCTCTCCTTTGGCTAGGTCGCGGCCCGCGAGCCGTGTGCGTTTGTTCACAGACAATCGCCGCAAGATTTGGTATAGTCCGCGGCCGATGAAATCGGATGCTCAGACAGGAGTAACCGCAATGCATTTCGGCAGTTCAGCCCTCGTGTTGGCGGTCGTGGTTTTTGCGACCCACGCCTCCGCTGATCCAACTCAGAAATCGGAAGACATCGTGAAGTTCTTTGCCGGAGCAGGCGATCTCGGCGCGGCGCGCGGCATCTGCGTCGGCACCGAGGAAGAGTGCAGCAGCAAGAGCGAGACGAACAACGCGCCGGCCAAGAAATCCAGCCTCGACATGCTGATCAATTTCGGGCTGGATTCCGCCGACCTCGACGCGACCGCCCGCTCCGAGCTCGACGAGTTCGCCAAGGCGCTGAAAGACAGCCGGCTCAGCACTCTAAGCTTCGTCGTCGAAGGCTACACCGATGCATCCGGCTCGGCCCGATACAACGACGGACTGTCGCAACGAAGGGCACAATCGGTGACCGCCTTCCTGACGTCCAGCGGCGTCGACGTCGCTCGCATCAAGGCGATTGGCATGGGCGAAAACAATCCGCGCGCTGCCAATCCCTATGATCCGGCCAACCGGCGGGTGGAGATGCGCATAAGCGCGCAATAGCCAGCGCCGGCGCGTATCGCGCCGGGCTGTCGAACAGAGCCCGGTCCGTCAGTTCTTGTTGAGCACGCCGCCCACCGCCACGCCGGTGCCGAAGATCAGCGCCTTGGTCAGGAAGTCGTTGTTGTTGTTCTCAGGCGGCGGGGAGTCTTCCCGCCCGACCAAGGTATCGCGGTTGGTGCGCTTCTTCTGAACGACCTGCTGTTGCTTCTTGCGGGGCTTCTGTGCCACCGGCTTTTGCGCGCGGGCCTTCTGCACCGACTGCTTTTTCGGCTGCGCCGGACGAGCCTGATCGGCGGCATGTCTGGCGCGCACGGCGTCCATCATCGGATCCGTCTGGATGACCAGGAACGCCAGTTGCTCCTGCGTCAGGAAGGTGGTCGGCGGCAGCCCGTTCTTCTCCTGCCAGTCGCCGATCGCCTGGCGGGTCTTGGGCCCGATGTTTCCGTCGACGCCACCAAGTTCGTTGCCCAGCGCTTCGACGCGCAACTGCAGGTCGATGCGACCCTCGCGATCGAGACCGATGGCGCTTTCCGTCACCTCGGAACCGAGCGCCTGTTTCATGTCGTCCGAAATGCCGACCGATGTTCGCACGGCCGAGCCGGAGTTGGCGTTCGTTTCGTCCGTATCGAGTGCCGCGACCTGCCGGTCTTCGGTCTTGGGGTCGTTCAATTCATCGATGCTCAGCCGCGCCACGGTGGCGAAGCGGCCACTCGGAAACTGCTCGAGATAGGCTTCGTAGAACGGCACCGAGTTGCGCTTGGAGGCTTCATCCCAGAGGCGCTGCTCGACTTCCCAGGACGGAGGTTCACCAACCACCAGGGCGGGAGCGGCTCCCGACGCGGCGCCTCCTGCGTCGGTGGCCGGCTTTGCCGCGGGCGCCACGACGACAGGTTTGCCGATGAAGACCTCGCGCCCCAGCGATGCGTTGTGCCATGGCCGCTGGCGACCCTTGGTGGTCTCGGTCACTTCGCCGCGCACGCGCGTCAGCGCGCTCTGGATCTCAATGCCTGGTTCGGTCAGGTGCCTGGCGAGCGCGGTGGAGTAGGGACTGTTGACGCCGTTGCCGTCGAAGGCAATGGCGCCCGGATCCGTTGCGTAGGCAATCAGGATGCCGCCGGTGCCGACGCCTTCCGATCTTGCTTCGATCGGCGCCAGGCCTGAGCCCAGCGAGCGCGACTTCGGCAGCGAGGCAGCCAGCGTCCTGGCGAGCGGGTTGTCGCGGCAGGCATCGAGGATGATGACGCCGATTGCAGGGTCGGACGGCAATGCCGCCATGAACTCGTCGATCTGGACTGTACGGGTCTTGAGATAGGCGGGCGACGTCAGTTCGGCGTCGACCGGAATGAGGAAATTCTTGCCGTCGACCTGCATGCCGTGGCCGGCATAGAAAATGACGGCAAGGTCGGCATCGTAGGATTGCTCGGTGAACCGGCTGATCAGGCTGTGCATGCCCGCATTGTCCTGATCCACCCCCTCGATCACCTCGAAGCCGGCATTGCGCAGGGTCGATGCGATCAGGTGGGCATCGTTGGCGGGATTGGGCAAGGCAACCGCATGGACGTATTTGCTGTTGCCGATTACCAGCGCCACGCGTTTGGTGTCGGGCGCGGCAGCATCGGGTGTTGCAGCCTGGGCGCCAAGCGTGGCCAGGACAAACAGGACAATTCCGCTCACAAGGACGGCGAACGCTTTCATGGATCAGCCCTCCGCCCCACAGGGGCGCGCTATTGGTGTCTGCGCATGCTAAACTTTCACTAGCGACACAGTCGCTTCTGCCAAAATGGCTCTTGGCTGTATGTGACCTCGACCACAGTTTTGGTTCACAAAGAGCCCGAAAAAAGTTCGTTATTGTAACACTTGGCGGCAGGAACACCAACGATGACGGCGAAACGCTGCAAGGGGCAGGCTCAAAGTGTCTTCTGAATCGAGCCTATGAGGGCCGTAACGGCCTGCTTGTATTTTTCGAACTCCGGCGATGTCTGGCGGATTTCCACCGTGGTCGTTCCCTGGCCCGTCCCGGTCGTCGGCGGGAGCTTGCGTCCCATTTTCCTTTCGGCCCAGTCGACGACG
This sequence comes from Mesorhizobium monacense, assembly GCF_056781675.1. Lineage (NCBI taxonomy): Bacteria > Pseudomonadati > Pseudomonadota > Alphaproteobacteria > Hyphomicrobiales > Phyllobacteriaceae > Mesorhizobium > Mesorhizobium monacense. The sequence goes on from NZ_CM165567.1 coordinate 1,214,101, forward strand.
TAACTGGCGGACTTGCCGGTGAGGAACGGGTTGGCCTGGATGACGGCCGACCCGAGCACGGCGCTCAATTGCGACGACCCCGGCGCCGCCAACACCTGATGCGCGCCTTCCATGCCGAGAAAATGGCAGAGATAGAGCCGGCCGGCAGTGATCTGGTGGCCGCGGGCCCTGAGATAGGCTTCGCCTTCGCGCGCCAGGTTGCGCACCATCTCGCGCGAAAGCGTGGCATCGTAGCGCAGCGCAAGCAGATCGGCGGTCGACAGCGTGCGGGCGAGATCGGGACGGTAGGTGTTCATCATCCGGATCCAGGTCTTTGATATGAACTGGCCGGCGCCGGTTGCCGAAGACAGCGGATTCTTGGCGCGGGCACTGCCGCCGCTTTCGACATGGACGATACGGTCGGTCAGCGTTTCGACGGCAGGATCGCTCGTTGTTGCGATCGCCGCGGTCACCGTGCCGAGCGGATCGATCGCCTGGCCGTTCTGATAGAGTTCGAAATGCAGATGCGGTCCGGTCGACAGGCCGGTGGTGCCGATATAGCCGATGATGTCGCCGGCCTTCACCTTGGTGCCGACACCGCTCGCGATCGCGAATTTCTGCATATGCGCGTAGCGCGTCTCGCGCCCGTTGCCGTTCGCGATCTTCACCAGATTGCCGTAGCCGCCGCCATCGCCCTGGAAGGTGATCTCGCCATCGAAGGCGGCGGCGATCGGTGTCCCCACGGGAGCTGCCCAATCGACGCCCTTGTGGATGCGAACCACGCCCAGAATCGGGTGCTTGCGCGGGCCGAAAGTCGACGTCATAACGCCGTTGACCGGCGTGACCATGCCGTTGGTGACCGTCAGCGAGCGCACTTGATCGTCGCCGCCGACGCAGGCGAACTGGCCGTCGCTCTGCTGGAAGACGAAACAGTCGAGGCTTTTTTCCGTACCTTGCACTCCGACATACAAGACCCGCCCGTCGGTCTCACTCTTGCCGCGCGGCGTCTGCGAATAGATCAGCACCAGACGCTGGTCCTCGCTGGCGAAGGCATCCAGGTCCTGTCCTCTCGACAGATACATGATCGCTTCGCCGATCACGCCGGTCGGAACCTTGTTGCGCGCGGCTGTCGAATAGATTGCGTCGAGCAGGCGATACTGCCGCTTGTGCGTGCCTTCCTCCTGTGCCCCCGAATAGTTGAACAGATCCTCGCGCACCCAGGGGTCGACGCCCGATACGAACGCACCCGCGGCGTTGCGCGTCAGCGTGCCGACAAAGATGTTCTTGGCGTAGATCGAAACCTGCATCAGCGACATCGTCGCCGTCTCGCGCGTCGGCCTGAACCCGCGCATGGCGACGACATAGCCCGGCTCCAGGCCGTCGCGGTTGAACACGGTTTTAAGGGCTTCTCCCGCCTGCCTGGCATCCTCGGCGGAGAAATGCGCGTCGAGCGCAACGCTATCCAGGCTGCGGTCGTTGAGGATCTTCACGAACGTGTCTTCGGTCGCCTCGAAGCGCTGGTACTCGCTGGTGACGGTCGCGACGCTGGTGTTGTTTTCGATCTGGGTCTTCTGGAAGGCGGGAAGGGCGGCCTCGCCGGCATCGATCGTTTCGCCCCAGCCGGCTTCGGGATCGTCGGCGTCTGCCTGCGGCTGCGCACTGGCCGGAGCCTCTCCCCCTGCCGGCGATGGCTGAAGCTCGTTCTGCAGGTCGCTGGCTGGCGCGTCGCTGGACGGCACGTCGCCGGACGGTGGCGGCACGGTCTGCCGCTGCGCCTGGAAGAATGCGAAATCCTCTTGCGTCGACGGTATGGTGGTCATGAATTTTTCGCTGGCGCTGAGCATCACGTCCGACAGGATTTCGATCTGCGGAGAGACGCCGGCCTGATCGAGCTCCGCCGGCCGTGAGATCGACTGGGCCTTCGACGAGGTGTCGGCATCGGGGGCAAGGGTGATCCACATCGGGTCCCCGGCAAGATCGATGATGGCGGGCACGTAGACCGACGCATCGGCCGGCACGTCGTCGGCGCCTTCGACGGCATGCAGTTCCTCGTCCTCGTCGCCGAAGGACCAGTAGTCCGCGGTGAGATAGAAGCCGACGCCCAGCGAAATCACCGCGAGCACGGCAAAGCCGGCAGCGAACCTCAGCCACAGCCTGCGCCTGCGAAGCGCCAGGCGTGCCTGCTTCTTTGCCTTGAAGCTGGTGTCGATGCTGTGCGTCACGGATTGCGTCCGGTCAGGAAAAACGTCCACCGCGCCTGTTCGAGCGTGTCGACTTCGAGAAAGCCCGCGGCGATATGGCCGCGCTGCCAGCATTCATCGATGCCGCGGATCGAGAAGCGCCGCCGCTCGATGCACATTTCGGTCGACCCGTTCAGGATCGCATGACCGAAGACGTCGGTCGCATAGATGTAGACGTAGCGGTTGGTCAGCTCCTCGCGGATGACGTTCACGCACTGGTTCGCGCCGATGGTCCACCAGCCGTCGGTCTGGTCGGCATTGTCGACCTTCTGGCCGACGGCGAGATTGACGACATCGAGCGTCTGGTTGCAGACGGTGAATTCGGCGCGCGCGGGATTGGATGACAGGATGGCCAGCAGTGCCGCGCCCAGGATCACGGCAAGTTTCATGCGAGCGGTCAGCAGCGCTCTATCTCTTTGTTTTGACGCAATTCCGGACGGAAAACCGCTACGCACTTTTCCTGGAATTGCTCTAGCCCAAGCACGCTGTTGCTTGGGCGAGGGGGCGAGCGGGAAGGAAGAACGCATGCGGCGGAGTTCCATCGGGCGCCCATGCTACCCGCCGAGCCGGAAATATTTGGCGGTGGCGGAGAATTCGGATCCGCTGGCCTCGATCTCCTCGAGAATCTTGGGCAGCACGACCGAGGCCGGCGTCGGCGCGGAGAAGGCCGCCGCCTGGATGTCCTGCGGGCCGGTGATCACCAGGATGATCTGCGGCACGGCCTTGCCGGCCGCCTTGTCGGCGGCGCCGAGGCCGATCGGGATTTTGAAGGTCGCCTTGTCCGATTGCACGACCATGCGGTCGTCGAGGTTGAAGGCCATGCCCTTGTGGTCGATCAGCAGCACGCTGGAGACCAGGCCGCCATGCGTCACCAGCGTGCCGCCAATCGGCGAGCCGTCCGGCACCGATGTCCGGTCGAGAACGAGTTCCGGCTTGTCGGTGGCGGTCCGGCCTAGAAAGCCCAGGAAACTGGTAATCTCGCACTGGGTCGGTTCGATGAGGCGGACGCTGATGTCAGGTTCGACATGGAATCTCGCCTGGAAGTCTTGCAGCATGCGCTCGAAGGGCTGGACTTCCGTGCCAAATCCCTCGATCGCAGCGGACTTGTCGGTCGCCGCCGTCAGGGTCGCATAGAAGCAGTCGCCGCCGCTGAAGTCGCGCACCCAGGTGGCGCGCAGCGCCATCGCGCCGACGGGGGGCGGTGCCGGCGGCGTTTCCGGCTTGGGCACGTTCAGGGCGACATCTGTGTCCGGCAGGTTGGCTACAGGCGGTTCGGCCGGTTGCGCCAGTGCGGTCGTGGCTTCCGGCTGGCCTGCCTCGGGTTCGGATACTTGCGCCGTTGCCTTGGGCTTCGCCGGCTGGCTGGCCGGTTGCTCGGGCTCCTTGGTCACCACGATATCCGGCTGGGGCTGGGGCGGCGGCGAAACTTTCTCAGGTGGCGGAACTGGAGCGACCGTGGCGGGCGGCGCAACCGTCTCCTGGCTGTCGCGGGGCACGGTCTCCGGTTGGGGTGCTGGCGGCGCTTTTTCGGTTGGCGCTTGCGTCTCGGTTGCCGTCGGCTTCGGGGTTTCCTCGACCGGTGGGAGAGGTTCGGCCGGCTGCGCAGGCTCCGGCTTTTGGCCGGCCGCGGCATCTGCCGGAACTTCAGCTGGCGGTGCCGTTGTCTGCGCTGGAGGCTGCTCTGGCGGTGTCGGCTTTGCCGATTCCGGCGCGTTGGACGCGCTATCGGACGGGGCCGGCTTTGGTGCCTCCGGCACCGAAAGCGTTGTCTTGCCGGCAGGCGGTGGTGGCGCCGGTGTCAGGATGCCGCTGAGATAGACGCCTGCCCCCGATACCACGGCCAACGCCGCCACGGCGGCGATCGTAAAGGTTAGGGTTTTCGAAGATTTCCCTTGTGCAGCAGGCACGACCGCGCGCGGGGCGGCCGCCGAAGGCCTCGGTTCGGACAGGTGCGCCGGCCGCACATGCGGAACGAAGCGCTGTCCGCCGGGAGCCGTTGAAGGCTGTTCCTGGGCCTTGGAGCCAGGCGCCAGTGTTCCTCCGGCTCGCGGCAAGCGCGGTGCAAACGAGGCCGGCGGCGCCGTTGCTTCGCTATCGGTGTCGTCGCGCGTCATCCTGGCGATTTCCGCCATGCTGGCCGGCCGGCCGCGCGGATCCGGCTGCAGCATCGCTTCGACAATGTCCCTGAAATCGGCATCGATGTCGGAGAGGTCGGGGACGGTCCGGCGCTTTTCCACGATCTCGAACTGGGAGCCGCTCATGTCGATCGGCTTGCCGCGCAGCGCCGCGGCCAGCACCAGTCCCAGGCTGTAGATATCGGACTGCTCGCTGACATCGCCGCTGTAGAGGCCAAGCTGCTCGGGCGAAACGTAATTGTACTTTCCCGCGAACTTTCCGCCGATCAGCGTCTCGCCGCCCACCGTGGCCGAGCGCGCGATGCCGAAATCGATGATCTTGGCGCGGTCGACCCGGCCGCCCGGCAGGATGATGTTATCGGGAGAGAGATCGCGGTGTATGGCTCCGGCCTGGTGCACCGCGCTCAGGCCGGAGGCGAGGCGATGGCAGAGCTTGCGCACGTCCTGCAGCGCCATGGCGCCGCGCCGCATGACGTCGAACAGCGATTCACCGTCGACGAACTCCATGGCGAGGTAGGGACGGCCGATGCCTGGATCGATGGTGAAGACGTGATAGCGAACGACCGCGTCATGCGACAGGTGATTGAGGATCGACGCTTCCTTCTTGAACAGGGACAGGATCGTCTGGTCGCGGGCGAACTCGGGCAAGACAATCTTGATCGCGACATGGTCGCCGGTCTGGATGTTGTGGCCACGGTAGACCTCGCCCATGCCGCCGAATGCAATGCGCTCGTCGAGTTCGTAGATGCCGCTGAGCTGCGTGCCCACGCCGGTGCTGGCCAGGTTCGGCGAGATTCGCGTCTTGTCGTCGGGGCTCATCAGCCGCTATTCCCCGCTCTGGACCGGTCCGGATGCAGCGTCTGCCCGTTGCGCGCATCTCCGATCCTCACCAGCACGATGGTGACATTATCCGTTCCGCCGCGCGCCAGCACCGTTTGAAGCAGGCTTTCGCATGCCGCGCGCGGTTTGCCCGACACCGCGGCAGCCTCGATCTCGGCGTCGGAGACATGCGCGGTCAACCCATCGGTGCCCAGCACGAAAATGTCGCCCGGCATGAGCTCGCCCTGCTGGAAATCGATGACGACATCATCGCTGACACCGACCGCGTGGGTGATGACATTGCGGCGCGGCCAGGTCAGCGCTTCGGCTTCGCTGATGACGCCGCGGTCGAGAAGCTCCTGAACCTCGGTATGGTCCCTCGAAACCTGCGAGATCGTGGCGTTGCGGATCAGATAGATGCGGCTGTCGCCTGCCCACAGGCAGGCAAAGCGTCCATCCATCGCCAGAAGGGCGGCGAAGGTAGAGCCGATGGTAATGCCGCGCGTTCGCGATATCCGGCGGATTTCGGCATTGGCCCGGCTCAGCCTGTCCTCGAAGCGTGCACGAAGATCCGGTGCGGAACTTGCTATACCGATCGTTGCCAGATGATCGACGATGCTGGCCGAAGCAACCTCTCCGGCCTCGTGTCCACCCATGCCGTCGGCCACCACCCAGAGGCCGGTTTGCGGCTCGACCAGATAGTTGTCCTCATTGTGCTCGCGCACACAGCCCTTGTGACTGACGCCGAAGCTTTCAAAGGGAAGGGCGACATTGTTCAATTTGCCACCAAGCGCTTCTCAAGCGTCCTCTGTGGCGCACCGTCGGGCGCTCGCATGCGCCAGTCTGCCACAAGCACGAACATTAGAGTATCGAAATCAAGGCACGGAGGTCCGTGGACCGGGCAGGGTATCGTCAAGGGCTGAAAGGCCATCTCAAAACGCTTTCGGGCAGCTGAACGCGGAAAGGGCGGGAAGAAGGAAGGGGTTGGGTCCAGAGCCGGCCTGCAACGTATAGGCGACATCGCGTCCGCCGATCACGAAGCGCGCCTCCATATTGCCTTCGCTGCCGGTGATGGCCGCCTTGTCCAGCAGCCGCTTCAGCGCCCACGGACCGTCGAATTTGATGGCGGATTCGCGGCCCGGCATCTCCGGCGTGAGGCTGAGGCTGGCGGACGAGGACGCCGTGCCGTTCGGCCAGGCCACCGTGCTCGGCGTGTTGCCCGCCTGGCTGCTCTGGACGGTCTGTCCGTCGACGTCGAGCACCGCCGCATCGGCGTCGCCATGCAGTGAAAACGGCGTGAAGGTGATGCTGATCGAGGGCACCGATCCGCCCAGCGGGAAAAAGGCGGTGCGGATTTCCGCAGCCAGCTGGAAGTCCTTCAAGGTCGACTTCGAGAGGTCGCGTCCGAAGCGCGCATCCTGTTTCCAGCTCCAGTCCTGGCCGGTCATGTCGATCAGCGAAGCGAGATTCTGCGCGAAGAAGCGGTCCATCACGCCGCCCGGCGCGAACAGTTTGGCAAAATCCGCCATCGCAATGTCCTCAGTGCCATTGCTGGCAAAGGGATAGCGGCCGTTGACCACCTCCTCGCAGGGCTGCGTGACCGTCTGTTCGAGCGTCTGGTTCAGATTCGCCACCGAGGTCTCGGTGACGTTGCCCTCGAACTCGTCGGCCGTCGCATTGACCATCCGGGCAAGCTGCTTGGGCAGACGCGAGACATTGGCGCGCAGCGTGGCGATCTGCAGCTGCAGGTTCGCGTTGATGTGTTCCGTCTGCGAAGGGACGTCGGCCGCCAGTTTCAGACTCTGGTGGATGTCACGGAAATTCTGGGTCAGCGCATCGATCGGGCGGCGCCCGGCAGGGCCGCTCACCAGAGCCTGGAACGACCTGAACTGCGCCTCGATGTTGGCGCCGGGATGCTGGCCCTGTGTACCCGCGGCCCCCGTGCCGGCGCGGCTTTGCGATTTTCCGCTACCGATCTGTAAGCCGATGCGAGACAGGCCCCTGGCGAAATCCGCAGTGTCCTGCGGCTGGTTTCGAGCCGCGCCTGCGTCGGCCTCGCTGCCTGGGTCAGGATATCGGGTCAGAGCCGTTTCGTCGGCGATCGCGGTAAAAAGACGGTCGATCGGCGAGCCTAGCGATGAGGCAGCGGACAGCGCAATATAGTTCGGCTTGTCCTTCAGCATCGCCTTGAATCTCAGTTGGTCGAGAATGGCGTTCCATGCCGTGGCGAATTCCTTGCCGTAGCGGTCGAGGAGTTCGGGGCCGAGCTTGAGCAATTCCTGGTCGATGCCACCCTGCTCGCCGCCGCCACCCAGAACCCATTGGTCGTCGACGAGCATCTGGGCAATGCGCGAGAGCTGCCCGAGGTAGAAGTCGGTGAAGCCGGCATGCGTGTAGAGACCGGGAACGCGAAGATCCGACAGCTCGCTGCCATCGATGCGCTCGAACAGCAGCTGTGCTTCCGGGCCGGCTTTCGCGGCTACGGAAAAATCCTGCAGCGCCGCTGCGTAGATCGCCGATTTGATCAAGGCCGTGGCACGATCGGCAAGGCTCATGCGTCCGAGCGAGCGCTGCGCGGCTTCGACCAGCGGCCGGTTGAGTTCGAAGACCGGATCATAGGCGTCGTCCAGCGCAAGCATGGCGCGCAGATGCTTTTCGAGTTGCGCCCGTCCCTCGCGGTTGTTTTCGCCCGGATACCGGTTCTGCTCCCAATCCTGCCTCATCCAGGAAACGATCAGCTCATCGTCGACCTTCGGCGCCTTGCCGCCCAGCATCAGATAGATTTTCAACGGTTCGTAGAGCGCGGCAGGATCGGCCATCTTGGCCTGGATCGTGCGCTCGGCCTGGATGAGCAGCCGCGAGCGGAAGGTTCGTTCCAGCGCCTGCCGGTAGGCCGCCTTTGATGCCGAGAGCAGTCTTTCGCGCTGGCTGAGGCCGAAGGTTTCCTCGACTGGTGCCGGCACCTCACTGGTCTCATACCCTGTAGGCAGGTTGCGTAGCTGGTCGAGGGGGCCGATGACGTTTTCGAGGTCGACATCGGTAACCGTCGTGCTCTTGAGCAGCGCTTCCGCCGTCTGGCGATATTGGCTGATGGCCTGCGCGGTGGAGCCGATCAGCGATCTGTTGGCGGTGAAGCTCAGCGCCAGCGTGCCAAGAACCGCGGCCGCAATCAGCGCGATCGCGCCAAAGCCGCCATATCTGGCGATCGCCGCGCGTCGCTCCGCCGCCCTGTCGTAGGAGACCCAGCCGGACTCGGCGAAAATGACGTCGGTCAGCAGGTCATGCAGAAAGAAGCTCTTGCCGGTGCCGGAAAGATGCGCCTGGGAGCTGCTGCCGAAACTGCGGCCGATCGTGCCCAGCAGCTGATCGATCGGTGTTCCCTCCTGCGTGCCCGACGAGAAATAGAGGCCGCGCAGGGTGACGTTCACCTGGCTGCGGGCCGGATCGAATATGCCGGTGACAAACCCGGCAATCCGGCTCCTCAGCGCGGCGAATTGCGCCGGAAAGCCGAAGATGGCGATGCGCGCGACCGGATCTGCCTCTTCCTGGAGGCGGTCGGGGATCTCTTCCGCCAGGTGACTTGCCAGGTGGTCGAATTCCGCGGCGGCCTCGCCGGCCATGTTCCTGTTGCGATCCGCTGTCTGGAAAGTCGCACCCCAGACCTTGCGCCGGCGCGCTTCGTCGAAATCGCCGAAATAGTCCATGAAGCCGGAGACAAGATCGGCCTTGGTGAAAAGCAGATACACCGGAAACTGGATCTTCAGTGTCTCGTAGACTTCGCGCAGACGACTGCGGATCTCCGTGACATGGGCTTCGAGTTTCTGATCGTCGAGGCTGATGAGATCGGCCAGACTAATTGCCAGGATGACGCCGTTGATCGGTTGCCTGGTGCGGTGTGTCTTGAGCAGCGACAGGAAGGCGAGCCAGCTGCTCTTGTCGCGTTGCGCGTCGGACTCCTGCATCGTGTAGCGCCCGGCGGTGTCGATCAGCACGGCCTCGTCGGTGAACCACCAGTCGCAGGACCGCGTGCCGCCGACGCCGGCCACCGGCTGGGCATCGCCCGAACCGGCAAGCGGAAACTTCAGGCCCGAATTGACCAGCGCCGTGGTCTTGCCTGCGCCTGGCGGGCCGATGACGATGTACCAGGGGATCTCGTAGAGGAAATTGCGCTTGCCGCTCGACCGCTTGAGCGTCTCGATCGCCTCGTTCATGCGCGCTTCGAGCACTTGCGAGTCGTCAATCCTGTCGCGGCTGCCGGCAATCGCGGTTTCGAGCGCTTTTTGCGCCTTTCGCCTTTTCCAGAAACGCCAGCCCCAGGAGAGCGCCGCGATTGCCACGATCACGCTGATGATCGTCGCGCGCAGCCAGACAGGACCCAGCGGGCGGGTATCGGCGAAACGGATCAAGGGCCCGGCAAACCACACGGCGGCCGAAAAGCCGGCCAGCGCGAGGATGCTGACTATCCGCAGCAGCCAGCCCATCAGCGGCGCCTCCAGCGCGGCGCGCTCACAGTGTTTCCTCGCGCGGGATCATCACGTCGACACGGCGGTTCCTGGCGCGGCCTTCCGGTGTCGCATTGTCGGCGATCGGCTCGTCTTCGCCCTTGCCGTCGACCGTGATCCGCGAAGCGTCCTTGAATTGCGGTGCGATGATGGTTTCGACGGCCTTCGCCCGGGCGACGGAGAGGTCGAAGTTGGATTTGAACGCGCTCGATTTGCGCGGCTTCACGTTGTCGGTATGGCCGACGATCCTGATTGGCCCCGGTTCGGCGCTCAGGGCTGCGGCGATGTCTGCGGCAATCGCCATGAATTCGGGCTTCAATTCGGCCTTGCCGGGCTGGAACAACACCAGATTGTTAATTTCGATGACGATGAAGTCGCCCTTCGTGCCGACGCTTAGGCCGCCGCCCTCGACTTCCTTGGCCAGTGCCGCGCGGATGCGGTCGAGCTGGGTGGTGACGGCGGGCGGAGCGACTTTCACCGGCTTGGTCAGCGGCGCCACGCTGGCGCGCTCTATGGTGATCGGCCTCGACGGATTGAGCGCCAGCAACTCGCCGGCGAGCGCGTCGCCCTCATTGGTGATGACGACCCGCAAGGCGAAGAATGCCGCCGTCAGCAGTGCAGTCGCGGCGGCGGCAACGGCCCAGAGCGGCAGCCGCGCGGAGGGCTGCGCCATCGTCGCCGCCAGGCCTTGCCAGTGGGGCGATATATCCTCGCCGTCACGCGGCTTGAAGTAGCGAAGCGTCTCATAGACGTCGCGCCGGACGCGTTCGAGATTGTTGTCCTCGCGCGGCAACCCCCGATACTGGCCCTCGAACCCGAGCGACAGGCAGGCATGCATCAGTTCGAGCAGGTCGTAATGCGTTTCCGGCTTGGCCAGGACCTTGTTCAGCGCCTCGTAGAAGCCGGTACCGGTGGGTTCGACATGGAAGAAACGCGACACCATGCCGTGCCGCGCCCAGGTCTCCTCTTTGGGCCAGGGCAGGTTGCCGACGAGATCGTCGACGGTTTCGCAAAGAGCAAATTTCGCGATCCGCGCATCCTCATTGGCGACGCCGGATTTCTCGATTGTCCGGCCGAACTTTTCGATCGCTTCGGCGATGTGTTCGGCCAGCGGCTCCGCCTGCCTTTCGACCGGGATAAGCCTGAACTGGCCAAGCAGCATCAGCAAGGGTGCCGCCGCGGCGAGGATCGGGTTTTGGGCCGCATATTTGACGCTGTCGGCGGCATCGATCAGCACAGCCTGCTGCAAGGCAGGCGCAGCCGCGGAAGCGCCTATTGCGCCTGCCGCTCCGGGTGGCGCCCCTTGATAGATCACAGTTCCGGATGTCCAGCCCACCGGCGCATGGCTGCCGACGCCTGGATCGAAGACCGTTGATTGCTTGACCTGCGCCGGCTGCCCGCCATCGGCGCCGGGTTCCTGGGGAACCGGCGCCGGTTTGCGCTCGCGCCGCGGCGCGCGAATGACGGTCTTGCCCGCGGGGCCGAAAGGATCGTCCTTCGAGCTCATTGCCGATCCGCTGCGCGGCACCTGCGTTCGCGCCAGATCGGCGCGAAACGGTCCCTGGTCAGGTGCAGGAAATGCGGCCTCCGCTGACGAGGGCAGTGTCCGGAGGAAGATTGGCTACAGAACGCTATCCCGCCGTAACATGACATTTGCCGCAGACCCCCAGGTCAATCAGCCGTACCCGCTTGGCGAACTGTCGTATGTGATCGTAATCTCAGAGATCGTCGATGGGAAGGACGCAGTAGGCCGAGGAGATTGTTCTTCGCCTGCCGGGCGTCTGGCATGGTTTCCGGGATCTTGCGACAGGGTTGCAAATTGCCGGTCTATTTCTGCTTGTCGGCCTTGGCATAGGCTTCGCTGAAATAGGCCAGGAACACATCCAGCATGCCGTTTTCGTGGGCTTCCTCCATGGTCCGCCATGTCGCGACAAGGGCATCCCAAGCCTGGCTTTTCTTCGACGTGAACGAGGTAGGAGGCAGCTTCCTGGCCACTGCTTCTGGCGACAAATCGTCAAGCAGCCGGGAGAGCGCCGCCTGCATGGCGGTATAGGTGGCGAATTCATGCGTCTTCAGATCGCGGAAGGCGTCTTCGATGCTGTGCCGGGCGTCGAGATAGCCGGCCCTGCGCCGCGCGAACATGATTTCAAGGATGTCGTCGGTTCCAGGCACGAATTTCAGGGGATTGTTGTCCGTGGCGCTGATCATCGTGCGGTGCATGCTCTTGGCCAGGATTTTCGCGGCCGCGCGGGCTTTCAGCAGCATCGCCAGTTCCTCGACCACCGTGCGCAGCACCGCGCCGATCTCGGCGGCAACCTCATGTGGATCACGCGATTGAAGCAGGTCCGGCGAGATGCCCGCCGCGATGGCAATTTCGCGCAGCACCTCGTCTCTTGTCGAGGGGAGGGACACGGGCTGCAGCGACGGTGCCGCCACCGGCGCTCGCTCCGCCGGGCTGAAAGAAGGCCTGTCCGCGAAATCCAGCGGCCGGCCCGTTGGGCTCGGCATTTCCCGTTGCGTCGAGCCATGGCCTTGAGGATGACCGGTCGCGGCGCGCTCGTCGTCGATCGATACGAAAATGACATAGCGGCCGATCAGCAGCCGATCACCATGACCGAGCCGATGCGGGCCGGCCATGCGCTGGCTCGATCCGTTGATGAAGGTCCCGTTGCGCGAGACATCGTAAAGCCAGAACGCACCTGCCTGGTAGCGGACCTCGCAGTGCCGGCCGGAGATGAACTTGTCCGGGTCGGACAAGGTCCAGTCGCAATTTTCGCGGCCGATCTCGAAACTGCGATCGCGGGCAGCGTAGCCGGTCGAAATGTCGGCGGGCAAGGCGTCGACGTTATTGATCTGGAGACTGATGAACATCCGAACTAGCCGCAGACCGCTGATTGATACTTCGCCATTCTAGCAGCTTGTGAGCATGGCGGGACAGCCGCGTTTCAGCCGGTCGATCGCTCGAGCTTGTTATCGGTTTCAAAACGGCTTCAGGGCAAGGTTCGGGCGCTGCTTCTTCTTTTGGTCGGCGGGAAAACATATGGTAGGTTGAACAAGGCCTTGTGTGGCGGCCCAAGAAGCTTCCGAACGTGATGCGCTTAACATAGCGGGAACTTCAAATCCTTCACACTGGCGGCCGCGTCCTGGAGGGGCACGACCCATGCCGAACGAACGTGCCACGGTTGTGCAGACGCCGGTTGGCGCCGAACTGTTGACGTTTACCCATCTTGTCGGGCGCGATGAGATCAGCCGCTGTTTCGCCTATACGGTGGGTTTCGTCAGCACCAGCCACGATGTCGACCCGCTGAAGATGCTGGGAGGCGCCGTTTCGGTCGAAGGTGAATCCGATCCGAAACGCTGGTTCAGCGGGCTCATATCCGAGTTTCGGCTGACCCGAATCGAGGACCGGCTGGCCTATTATGAAGCGGTCGTCAGGCCGTGGTTCTGGTTTCTCGGCAACACCACCGATTGCCGTATTTTCCAGAAGAAAAGCGTCCCCGACATCGTCAAAGAGGTCTTCAACGAATCCGGCATCGCGGATTTCAGTCTGCGCCTGCAAGGGTCTTATCCGCCGCGCGAATACTGCGTGCAATATGACGAGACCGATCTGGATTTCGTGCAGCGGCTGCTCGAGCATGAAGGCATCCTGTATTTCTTCGAGCATGACGACGGCAAGCATACGCTTGTGCTCACCGATGCGATGAGCAAGCTGAAACCGGCGCCGGGCTACGAGAAAGTGCCGTATCATTTCGAAGGCCAGGGCTCGCGGCGCGACGTCGAATACATCACCGATTGGATTCCGGGCAGTTCGGTGCGGCCGGGCGCCTACGTCCACACCGACTATGATTTCGAGAAGCCGGGCGCCAGCCTCATGGCCAAGTCTGCGCAGCCGTTCGGTCACAAGCAGGCCGCGGGCGAGAATTACCGCAACCCCGGTGCGCATCTCGAATTGGGGCGGGGCGACAAGCTGGCTGCGATCCGGCGCGAGGAAATTCAGGCCGTTCACCAGCGCATTTCAGCAGTTGGAACGGTGCGCGGCCTGTTTTCGGGCTGCACGTTCAACCTGGAAGGCTTTCCGCGCGAGGACCAGAACCAGGAATATCTGGTGGTCAGCGCCGAATACAGGCTGTTCGACCCCGGCTACAGGGCCCTTGCCGACGTCGGCAGCGAGAACTTCAAGGTGATCCTCGGACTGGCGCCGACCGCCGTGCCCTATCGTCCGCCACGCATTACGCCGCGGCCGATCATGCGCGGGCCGCAGACGGCGACGGTGGTCGGCCCATCCGGGCAGGAAATCTTCACCGACAAATACGCGCGGGTGAAGGTGCAGTTCCATTGGGACCGCCTGGGCAAGAAGGACGAGAACAGCTCCTGCTTCGTGCGGGTCTCGCAGACCTGGGCCGGCAGCAACTGGGGCTTCATCCAGATACCGCGCATCGGCCAGGAGGTCATCGTCGACTTTATCGAGGGCGACCCCGACCTGCCGATCATCACCGGCCGGGTCTACAACGCCTCGCAGATGCCGCCCTACGGGCTGCCGGGCAACGCGACGCAATCCGGCTGGAAGTCGGACTCTTCACTCGGTGGCGGCGGCTACAACGAGCTGATGTTCGAGGACAAGGCCGGCTCCGAACTGGTCAACTTCCAGGCGCAGAAGGACCACAAGCTCCTCATCAAGAACGACCGCACCAAGTTGGTCCAGCACGACCAGTCGGACCGCATCGACCACGACGCCAAGCACTCCGTCGGCCACAACCTCGACGAGGACGTCGGCAACAACAAGACCGTCAAGGTCGGCGTCGACCAGACGACGAATATCGGCAACAACGATACCGAGACAGTGGGCGTCAACCGCTCGTTGACGGTGGGCTCGAACGAGACGATCGGCATTGGATCGAATTCGACGGAAACGATCGGCATCGCGCACACGCAAACGGTGGGCGCGGTACAAACGATCACCGTCGGCGCGGCTAGGGTCGACAGTGTCGGAGCATCCGAGACCCGAACCGTGGGTGGCCCGCAAGCGAATACAATCGGCGCCTCGCGCTCGGTGACGGTGGGAGCAGCGCAGAGCCACGACATCGGGGCAGCGGATAGTTGGAACATCGCGGCGGCGCAGAGCGTGCAGATAGGTGCCGGCCAGACGATCAAGATCGCCAAGGATCAGGGTAGCGATATTGGTGCGGGGCGCTCGGCCAAGATCGCCAAGGATGACGTGACTGAGGTTGGTGGCAATCGTGCACTCAAGATTGCCAAGAAGAGTTTGGTGGAAATTGGCGAGGATGGCGGGATCAAAGTCGGCAAGACTTTGTCGATCGAGGCTCGCGACGCAATCGTTATCAAATGCGGATCGGCTGCGATCGGCATGAAGAAGGATGGGACGATCACCATAGAGGGAAAAGACATTACCATCATCGGATCAGGTGAAGTCGAGGTAAAGGCGTCGAAGAATATCACCATGAAGGGCAGCAAGATTAATCAGAACTAAGAGACGGTGCAGAATGGCTAGGACGGTAGCGAAAATTGAAGGCGTCGTAATCGGGATATTTCTAGGATTTGATGAAGGCGCCCCGCTGGTCGTTTTTCCCGGCAACCCGGAGCTGACAGCCCTTCCGGCGCGCAGCCTCACTGAACTGACATCTTCCATGATCGGCTCGGAAATCGCGCTGCTGTTCCAGGGAGGCGACCCACGAATGCCCTTGATCGTCGGGCGTATTGTCGATCCTGTCCGCAAATCGTCTGGGCGGGTCATTCGGGACGGTGAAAGTGTGCACATCAATGCCGACGAACGGCTTGAGCTGCGTTGTGGCAAGGCTTCCATTGTCATGGAAAAGGACGGTCACATAACGATTCGCGGTACCTACCTTGTCAGTCACGCAAGTGCATCGAACCGCATTCGTGGCGGTTCGATCAATTTGAACTAATGCCCGTTCCGGTGCTTCGCGAGATCGTGCGCCAGCACGCGGAGATGGCCGCCTTCCTTTGGACCGTCTACGATTACCATTTGCTTCATCCGGAAGAGAATCCCGACATGGATGAAGATCGCTTGGCGCGATTGATCGAGCGGCTGGAGGCGCACCTGGACGGCTTACGCGTCGCGGGAGATTTTGGTCGCGAGATAGCTGAAGAGCGATTGGCCGAATATCCCGAGGCAGGCGAATTGTTTGTCGTCAGGATGCTTCAGCCCACGGTTCAACCGATTGCTGTCACCCAGCTCGATATTGTGACGGTGCGGAAATATTTGGCGGCCAATCTGCCGCGTTAATTACTGGATCAATCGAAGGTCGGTGCCGTCGTAATCAAGTTGTAGCGAGTTCCATTTCTTGCCGTCGAAGCGCCAGGCAATGCCGCCTCCGACAAGATAAAGATATTCGGCGTCCGAACGCATATCCCAGCCAGTACCGGCCGGGTGGAATTGGACGAGCTGGTTGCCTTGCTCTCGGTAGATGCCAAACTCGCTGTCACCCCAATATATCTCACCCTGAAACTGGTGAACGCAGAAAAATCTGCTCTTCGGTGCCTCTAATTCAATCATCTCCTCGTTTACCACGCGGATACATGTCCCATCGTTCCCGCAGGCACGAACAACGCCGTCCGGCGTTACGAAAACGCCCCAAAGATCGTTTTCGATGGGCAGATCGATTGCCTGCCATCTGTCTTCAGTCAGCCGCTGCAGGGTTCCAGCCTGCCCTACGCAGTGGATGAGGTCACGCCGTGGTCCGTGAACGTCACGCAAGCGATGCGGGCGATCGGGTTTCAAGGCCGACCAGGCATTTCCGTCAAACGCCCACGACTGCCCTTTGTCTCCAACCAAGAGAGTGAGACCGTCATCGTAGGACCACACGCGTTGCATCAAATTCTTTGCAACCTTCGTCGAAATCCAGCCGCCATTGCGGTAACGCCAGACCACCCTTCCCACCTCAAGGGCAAAAAGGTTGGCTAGGCTTGGGGAGGTGAGGGATGCAAGCCAGTCGGCCACTTTGAAGGTTTGGCTCTGTGTTCCGGGGGCGAAACTACTCACTTCGAAAACGACGGAATAGGCAACGTCATGATCCTGCGTCCCCAGTTCGAAGAGTAGGGCGCAGTGGTCACGTCCAAATGGAACAATCTGCATACATTGCGCGTGGTAGCGCGGATCCCGTAGGATAAGTTCAATGTCGTCGGTGAATTTGCTCACGGGTAACTCCTACCGGGTCATGGCTCTAACGTCTTTGATGCTCACGGGCGGCTTGCCGGTTGCTTTTCTGTGCTCATTGATTTTTTCCTGAATGTGAGCAAGGAAAACTGCGACCAAACAGGCTGCTACTCTTGCTTTCTCCGCAGCGGATTTGCCGGCCATATTCTCATGGTTTTCCGCCGACGCCTCTGCGCAGGTGTCCGTGAATTCACCTAAGTTTGGATCATCATTTTTCAGGCTGTCACGACAGACCTTACTCTTGTCGTAGTGGTCCGTTCCGGTGGTCTGGCCATTTCTGATGCCACTGGGTTTGCTGTCGCCCTTGGTCCATTTGGAGTGCATGCACAGGCAGGGCGCGTCGTCGCATTTATAGTTTTTAAACTTGGCCTTGGTTTTGTTGCGATTGCCCGAGACCGCCATGAATTGATTTTCCACATAGTGCTCCGACCATTCCCCTTTCTTGCTATCACATGGGCTGTCGCCATGGCGGTGAAGAACCATGTCGTTTCGGGTCAGGATCGTCTTGCATGAGACGCCATCCACTTCCCACTGCGCCGCATGCACCATGGGTGGGGTGTTTGCTTGCGGGGAAGCGTGGTTGTTCGTCGCAAGATCCGTATGGCGAACAACTGGTTCGCCATCGAATTTCACGTCGCTTGACCAGGAATTGAAGTACTCCTTGCCGGTATTCTTGGAAGTTATGACGCCCTTCTTTGCAGCGCATCCAGCCTCCGTGCCCGATGTCTTGGTCAGGTAGGATTGGTTCTTGATGTTGACGGTCTTGTTGGCGATTTTGACCGTACCTGTTCCTTTGTCGGTGTCCGACGCGAAGCCAAAACTCGGGTAAGGGACCGGTACGCCCGGCGGCGTAGCGGGATTTTCTGGTGGAGTGAAGCAGACGTCCGGAAACGCCCCCAAAGTCTTTGCGTCGACGGCTTTGCCGGAGATTTCCAGACTATTGGCAAAAACGTTCGTCGACATCAGCTTGCAACCGCGAAAATGGCGGCGCCGCAAGCGCCACCGTCGCTGGAAGCCTCGATAAGAACTGGATTGCCCTTGTCATAACCTTTCCGGACTGCAGTCCATGCCATTCCCATCATCATTGGCACGACCGCCGCGCCTACATTGCCGACAAATTCGGTTGGCGACCATAGATCCTGGAAGGCATCGCGCCCTCGGATCAGTCGCAACGACGCCAATGCGGTCTGCTTGAACCAGTATTGCTCGCCAACGAGATCGGAGATCCGGTAGCCAAGCCTGTTCATTTCGATGCCCGTCTGGTCCAGCGCGGCGCGGTAGGCAGTCGTCATGCCGTCGCCTCGAAGAGGACGATCTTCCTTGTTATAAATTGTGGCAAGCTCACGGGCCAAACCGAGCCCAGTCAAGCGTAGCGTCCTGTTGCTGCGTTGCGACAACAAGACTGCCGCAGCTGCTTCGCCTGGGATGAAGCCGTTTGGATTTTGCGGCGCAAGGACGCGGTTCTCGCCGATGTAGTGGCGGATGGTCTCGGAGGTTAGGTAGCTGTCGACGCCCACGATCATGATGTAGGGCGTTTCGCCCGATGCGATGAGGCGTCTTGCTTGCTCGAGAGCGACATGGCCGGAGGGGCGACCGTGCGCAACGACCCTGGAACGCGAATAGGCCTCGATTTCCACGATATCAGCGATGCGTCGCAACAGATTGGAGGCATTGCGGACTGGATTACCTGGCCGACCTTCTTCACCGATGCACAGGATCAGCGCCGTTTGACCGCGCGCCTCAGGAGCCTTGCTGAACGCTTCGACGATGGCCCCCGATGCAAGATGTGCGATGCGCTTCTCCGCGATCCAGGTTCGCGGCAACGGCACTGGTGCGCCGATCAGCCAGCCGCCACGCGGACCACGAAACCGTGTCTCTTGGAACCCGTCTAGTTTGGCACGCATAGCAGCACACGACGATGGGGCGTCGAGCCCCACGGCCGTAACCATGCCGATCGAGACGATTTCAACCGACCCGGTCATGCGTTGCTATCCGTAGGTATTTTCAGGTTGGCGCGGATGTATTCCTTGCCTCTGTCCATCGCGCGCAACATCGACTCGCTCGGCGGGCCGACCCAGCACTCGGTAAACTCCAGGATCGTCCGCTGGATCCGATGCGAGATACGCCAGACCAATGAAAGCCGCCGGTTCTCCGCATCGACAAGGATCGTATCCGGCAACACACTTCCATCGAACACCCGATGCTGCTGTTTGAATAGCGTCATTGAGAGCCCAGTCGAAGGCAGACGAAAGCCCAGCCGACCTTCCGGTGTAAGATTGATGAGTTGCACGTCTTCGCCGCCTCGGGGCAGGTCGATCTGCTGATCCGGCGGCGCCATCTGGAAATAGCGCTCGTCGAAGTCTGGCGGCAGGAACGGAAAGATGTTGGCCACCCAGTTGTCGTCGTAGGTGCCGCCATATTCGATGCGGCCTGGCCAGCCGCGGCCCATCGGGCCGAAACTCATGGGCTTGTAATCGCCAAAGGGCGAGCGAATGTCCTCGCCGACCGCTTGCGTATTCGGCAGCCGCAAGCCGGGAATGAGGCGCTGGTTCTTCGTGCGTGACCAGCCGGTTCCGACCGGGTTGTATTTGTAGCTGGCGGGTAGTTTGTCCTCCGGGTCCAGCCTGTCAACGCCGCCCCAGGCAACGTCGTAGGAGATCGGCAGTTTCAGGAAGGGTTGCGGCGCGGTCGCAGTAAAGACCGGGCCGATGGAGCGCCATTCGCGGTGGCCGACAACCTCGAAGAGCTTCGACCAATTGCCCACCTTGATGCCGACCGGCACGCGCTCGGCTGGCCTGCCGTTTGGCGCATAGGCGCAGCCGTTGGCAATCACATCGCAGCGCGGCTTGCGAAAGGCGAAATCAGTCTCCCAATGCGTCGCCGAATAGCCGGGCTCGCCGGTCTGCGTGTCGGCCATGACCAGCGGCACTTGTTCCGCCGATTTCTGCACCAGGCCGCCTGGCGTCGAGGGGAAATCGAATGTGCCCTTCACCACCACGACGATCCACTCATGGCCGGCCTTGTCCATGCCCATGGTGAATTCGTGCGGATACCCCATCTGGTTCCAGATCTGCATCAGCTGGTCTCCACGCTGGCGGCGAAGATCTGCTCCAGCGTCACTTCTGGCGACAGCGGGTCGATGTCGAAGATGTCCGAGCGGCTTGTCCACATGACCAGATCACTGACAACCTCGTCGCCCGGCTCGACAGACGGCACCGGCAATGCGGACAGTGCTGCATCCAGTTCGTCCGGCGTCAGCTCGCCCTGTTGGGCGGCGACCGCCGTGTCCTCGATCCTGGCGAACCATGCATCGGCGTGAGCCAGTTGCAAGGAAGCTTCGGAGAGCTGCGCGACAACACTCAATGGGAATTGCCTGCCGACCCTGTCGGCGCTCTGCAGAACAATACCTGCCGATGCGCCGAAAGTGGCCGGGCCGGCTAGAAAGCGCAGCGCGGTGTTGCGCGGCCAGGAGTCCGAGCCGATCAGCGGGACGAGATGCTGCGCCAGCCAGCGGTCCCACACGCGAACAAACTCCCCCGTCAGCCGCCGCGTCACGAAATCGCCGGTGGCGGGCATTTTGCCGTAGATGCCAGGCAGGATCATATCTGTGGCGGACATGTGAATTTCTTGAACATTTCCAGGTTGTAGGGGTTCTCGACGCTTGCCGCCTTGAGCTCGAAATCGGCGTACATGCCTTTCGTGCCGAGCCGCAGGCTGTAGACGTCGGACAGCGAGGTTCCGGTGAAACGGCCGCCCTTCAACATCCTCAGCCAGGCCCAGCTGCCGGTCTCGTTGAGCATGATTTCGGGCGAGCCGTCGATCGGCTGGAAGGCGAGCGAGATTACTCCGGTGCCGTCCTTGCCGGGCCAGGTCATCGGTTGCGGCCGCGTCGCGTTGTTGTAGTAGACGAGGCTCTGGCCATCGAGATTGAGCGTCACACGCGTGACGTTGGGAGACAGGTCCTTCGGTTCGAGCGTGAAGCTCATCACCGGACCTGTGCCGCCGGGGAAAAGGTCGTCGCGGATGCGCCTTGCCTGTTCGAATGCCGCCAGCGCCGCAGGGTCGAGGCCGAAATCGGCGCGCCATTTCCATGGCTGGCTGGCAGTGTCGACATAGCTGATCAAATGGTCGTTGGTGAAGGCGTCGATCAGGCCGGCCGGCCCGAACAGGCGGGCGAAATCGCGGACATTGACGTCCACCGCACTCTCCGGGCTGAAGGGATAGCGGTCGTTGAGCGCCGCCTGGCAGAACGGCAGGATGTCGGCGCGCCAGATGGCGTTGAGCTCCGAGGTGACCGCCTTCTGCGTCAGGCCGCTGGTGTCGCCGGCGATGCCGCCGAGCCAGTCGTCGATCGGATCGGGCAGGATCTGCGCCTGCCTGGCGACCGCTCCGGTCAGCTCGGCCAGTCCACCCTGCTTCTTGATCGCGTCCTGCGGGTCCGGATTGGCGGTGACCGTCTGCAGCACGTTGGACAGTGCCGTCAGCGCCACCACGGCGGCGTCGAGCGCCGGCGGCTGGCCGTCGACCTCGGCGATCGCACCCTTGAGCGGCTTGAAGTGTTCGGCCACCAGGCTGCCGGTCAGGTCCACCTGGTCGGCGGAGCCGGCACGCGGCAGCAGCTTTGCGCCTGTCTTCACGACTTTGCCCAGCTTGCCGAGCTTGCTGAGCAGTTTCGAGCCGCCCTTCGCGGCCGCCTTGTTATCTCCCGCGGGCGCCTCATCCGACCGGGTCAGGTCGGTCTCCTGCATCACCGCCGTCAGCAGCCGCTTCAGCGCGGAGTCGGCGCTCGAAAGGTCCTTCAGGTTTTCGCTGGCGACATTGAGATCGCTCAGAGGTGCCAGCCTCATGTCGCGCAGGAAACTGTCCCATTGCGCGATGTAGTCGTCGTAGTAGAGCTTCAGAATGTCCTCCGACAGTGCCGAGACCGAGGTTTCGGAATTCTCCGAGCAGCCGCCGGCGAACACCGCGCGATCGAGTGCGGCCTGGGCGGCGACATCCTCGACCCGGTCGAGAATGGCATCGTGGAAGCCGGCATAGGTGAATGCGCCGGAAACGCCGACGCGAAGCGTCTTGTCGGAACGGCGGGCAAAGACCTTGGCGCCGTTGGGGCCGGCGAAATTGGCGGGGATCCATTCCTTGACCGCGGCCACTTCCGGGTCGGCCAACAGCTGCTTGTATGCGCGCTGCGGCAGCGAAATCGTGCACACCGTCTTCAGCGCTTCGGCGACCAGAGCCTTGTCGGGCGCTATGTAGTTGTCGTCGACCGCCATGCGGCGGATCGCGGCAAGCTGATGCTCCTCCGCATCAGTGGTCGGAAAGGGCGGCGCGGGCGCGAATTCGGGCAGGCTGTTCACCCACCAGTTCTGCGCGAAATCGGCATCCATCTGCGACAGGCCGGTCATCATGCGATAGGTCTTCAGCGCGCCGAGCATGAAATCCGGATCGCGGATCTGCCGCCACATCGTCGCCTCGAGCAGCGCCACCATATGCGGCTCCAGCACGTTGCGCAGCGCGTGGTCGTAAGTGTCGTCCTGGGCCCGCACCAGTTCCGCCGAGGCCGAAGGGCCAAGCAGATCCTGGACTGCATCCGGCGGCGCCGTGCGCGCGGTCGCGACCTCATCCATGGCGCCGAGGGCACCGTCGATGGCAGGCTGTTCCACCGACGGCGGGTTCGCGCCGGCCGTGGTCAGCGGCGCCTGCAGCGCCTCGAACTGGCCGGCCTGGGCCGTGATCGCATTGCGGTTGTCAAAGTAGGACCAGGTGAACAGCCCGCCGGCAAGCAAGGCCGCCGCCGTACACGCGGCGGCGGCGCCGCGCCAGATCCAGGTGCGGCGGCGCTGCGCCAGCGGATCGAAGGTACCGAGACCGGCCTCCTTGAAGATGACCTCGGTCAAAAGGTTCTTCAGGAAGAAGCTGCGTTTTTCGACCCTTGGCGCGGGCATGGCGCGTCGCGGCGGCAGACCGAACGAGGACGACAATGCCGCGGTCAGCCGGTCGATGGGTGCGCCTTCCTGGGTCGCCGACGTCAGATAGAGGCCGCGCAGCCAGGCGGCTTCTTCGTAGCGGCTTTCGCCGAACATCGCCTCGATCAGCACCTGGATCGGTTCGGAGAGGCTGGCAAGCTGGGCGGGAAAGCGGAAGATCTCGGCGCGCGAGGCGAGCTTGTCCTCGTCCTCCAAGCGCGGCACCAGCCGCCGCTCGAGTTCGGCCGCGAGCGTCGTGATTTCCCGTTCGATCATCTTGGCGTCGACGCGTGCATCGAGCGCGAAGGTCGTCCCCCACACCTGCTCGCGCGAGGCCGTCGACAGGCCGCCGAAGAAAGGCTCGAAGCCCTTGATCAGGTCGGCCTTGGTCAGCATCAGATAGACCGGCAGCCGGATCTCGAGCCGGTCGTTGAGTTCGGCAAGCCGGCGCCGGATCTTGCGGCCATGTGCCTTGATGGCTTCGTCGCCCTCGGAAAGCGTGTCGATCGACAGTGCCACGATGACACCGTTCAGCGCGCGACGGCCACGGTGCTTCTTCAGCAGGTCGAGGAAGCCCAGCCACTCCGTCGCATCGACGTCGGGCTGGCTTTCCTGCTGGACATAGCGGCCGGCGGTGTCGATCAGAACCGCGTTCTCCGAGAAGAACCAGTCGCAATTGCGGGTGCCGCCAACGCCTTGCAAATCATCGGTCAGGTCGATCGGAAAGGTGAGCCCGGACTGCCTGAGCGCCGTGGTCTTGCCGGTGGCCGGCGGCCCGACGATCACATACCACGGCATCTCGCGCAGGAACTTGCGCCCGCCCAGCTTGCGCCGCTTCAGCTCGGCCATCACCTCGGCGAACTTGGCGCCGACGGCGGCGACGTTTTCTTCGCCGGGGCCGAGCGGCTTTTCCACCACGGGCGCCGCGATCTCGGCGACGAACAGGCGGTTGGCGCGGATGGCGCGGCGCTGGGCAACGATCAGCCAGATCAGCCAGAAGATGACCAGCAGCGCGATGATGACGATACGCACATTGTCCGAGGCGAACGGCTCATAGGCGCCGACCTTGACGATCGGGCCGAACACCCAGATCACCAGCGAAAGCAGCGTGATGCCGATCAGCGTCCACAGCCAGCGCGATGTCAGGACCGCCCAGAGGAAGCGCAGGATGAACATGTCACAGCCTCTTCTCGACCAGCACCTCGACGCGCCGGTTCAAGGCCCGACCCTCGCGCGTGCTGTCGTCGGCCACCGGATCGGTGGCCGCGCGGCCTTCGGAACGAACGCGGTCCTGCGGCACACCGTTCTGCACCAGCATCTCGGCAATGGTCGCCGCGCGCTCTTCCGACAGCCGCTGGTTGGTAGAGAGCGGGTTGGATCTCTGCAGGGGAATGCTGTCGGTGTGGCCGACCACGGTGATCTTGCCGATCAGCTCCTGATTGGCGAGGATCACCGTGGCGATCGACCCGATCAGCGGTTCAAAACCTTCCGTCAACGTCGCCCGTGACGACTGGAACAGTTCGGGGTTGGAGGCCTGAATGACCAGCTTGGCCAGCGAGACGCTCTCGGTGCCACTGAGTGCCTTCTTGAGGTCGGCCGGCGCGCCGGCCTCGAATTCCGGCAGCAACGCAAAATCCACGGTCACCGCCTCCGGTGGCGGTTCGTCGACTTTCGGCGCAGCGCGGGTGATGTCGGCGCGGCTGGGCGGCGGCAGCGCGCGAACCAGCGCCGAAAGCTCGACCGCCTGGCTGCTCAGTCCCATCGACAGCCCGACATGGATTGCGGTGGCGATGACAGCAGCGCCGAGCGCCATCACCCAGATCGGGACGATGAAGCGCTGCGGCTCGTCGGAGGCGATCACGCCCTTCCAGTTTGGCGACAGCGGCGCGCCTTCGGCGTCGGCATCGCGCAGGAAGCGTGCCGCCGCCACGCGCACAGCATTGATCGAGCGGTCGCCCGAGCGGCCGGGCACGCGGTATTTGCCGCGGAAGCCGAGCGCCAGGCAATGGTATTGCAGCTCCAGCAGTTCGCGGTCCCGGTTCGGGTGGCGTTCCAGCTCGTCGAGACGGGTGAAGAACTGCGTGCCGGCATCGACGTCGCCGCGCAGCATGACCACAAGCGGCTGACGCGGCCATGCGCTGGCGCCGCCCCATGGCGTGTTCAGCGCCAGGTCGTCGAGCAAGGCCGCCACCACCCACGCCGCCTGATCGGCCCGCTCCATCGACGACCCCGCCGCCATTGCCGTGTCGCGGGCGCGAACCAGTTCGTCGAGCAGCCGGGTGCGCAACGCTTCCGGGTTTTCCGGCGGCAGCGCGCTTTCAAGTTCGGGCGCGAATTCGAGCAAGGGCGCGAATGCGTTGACGAGTGCATTCGGGTGCGCACGCGCGCGCTTGACCGGCGCACCCGGCAGCAGCGGCGCCATCGGCCGCGGCATCGGCGCGCCGGTCAGCCGAATGCGGGTGCGTTCGCGATCCTCCGACAGTCCGAAAGGATCATCCCGGCTCATGATCTCACCTGTTCACCGAATAGCAGTCCACCTGCGGCTCGCTCGGCAATACGCCGGAGACGCCGATGACGAAGCCGGGAGCGTCGAGCAGCGATGCCCAATGCTCGCTCTTCTGGTCCAGCTCCAGGCAGAGCCGGTCGCCGTCGTAGGGGATTTCGCGGGGCTGCGAATGCAGTGGCTTCAGCGGAATGCCCGGCAGGCGCGATTTCCACAGACCCTCGAACTGGTCGGCCGAGCCGACGGTGGCCTGATTGACGAATATCTTGCGCAAGGCATCCTCCGACAGCTCGGAGCCGACCCGGATGACGATGCGGCTGGCGACCAGCAGCTTCGGGTTGTCGATGCGGATTTTCCAGACATTGGTCGAATGCCGCATGACGGGCAGGGCGCGCGATTTCGGCTCGATGTAACGCAGGCTGAGGATGAGCGAGCGCAACGCATCCGCCAGCGCCGAATAGGCGGGGCCGGGCGCCATGTGATCGTAGGCGGGCAGTTCGCCCAGCCGCCGCGCGCTCGAGCCATAGGTCGCCATCGAACCGGCGAGACCGGCAAGCTCCAGGTAAAGCTCTGCCGGATGGAAGACATCCTGCGCCAGCATGTGCGCCAGCCGCGGGCGCGCAGCATTGGCGAGGTTGAGCATCAAGAGGTCTTCGACGCTGCGCCCCGGTCCGCCCAGCACCATCTTGCCATGCGCCTCGGCGATCTGGTCTAGGCCGGTGACGACTTCCAGAAGCAATTGCCGGTACCAGGCCACGGCACCCGTTGTCAGTGTCGGCGGCAGGAACGTCTCGTCCAGCGAGACGCCGCCATCGGCCCGCACCCCTTTGACGTCGGCTATGGGCAGAGCAGTGTAGCCACCGACCGATTTGCCGGGGGCAAGCAGCAGCGCCTGCGGGCGGGCGATTTCGATTTCTTCCGCGTCCGATCCGCCCTGCACGGCGTCGCGGACCGAAACGATCCGCCCGTGATAGCGTGCCCCGGCGGATGGCGCGTGCGCCGGGTCGAAGCCGACGCCGCCGGCAGGCTCGAGCGGCAGGGCGACCAGAACGGCTCCGGCACCGGTGTCGGCGGTGACCGGCAGCGGTCGCGGCGCGTCCATCAGATCCGGAATGGAGAAAGGTGTGCCGTCCGGAAAGATGCCCCGCGCCGACAGGATGGACACCTGGCCGGCATCGAGCAAGGCCTGGTCCAGCGTCAGCTGGGTGAAGCCGAACGTATGCAGTTGCCCGGCCTGCAACGCGCCGCGCACGGTCGCCTCGAAGAACCGGTCCTGCTGCTGGAAATGCTGGGTCCGCAGAAAAAGCCCTTCGGACCACAGCACCCTGTTTGCATCGCTCATGCCGCTACTTCCTGCATTGAGCACCCCTTGCCCTGGCCGCTAGGCAGATATGCCGCCGCTGCCAAGCGTGACGTTGACGGTGAATTTCGACCCGGCCGAGACCGACTTGGTTGTCCGCCAGTTTCGTCCGCCAGGCTCGCGAATAAGGGCAACGAAGCCCAAGGCAGCCGCGTCCGGCTCGACGGTGATGGTTTTTGACGCGGACTTTCCCGGTCCGACGGACATCTGGTCGGATCCGATGAGATCGCCGGCCAGCGCCGAACCGGCATCGCCCTGCAAGGCAAAATAATCGGCCGAATTAAACTTGCCGGTGCTGCGCAGCCGCATCACCAGGACCGTCACCGGCCGGTCGCCGCCGCCTGGTCCCGGGTTCATGCCGGCCGCGCCGGTCAGGTTGACCGTGATCACGGACGGTTTCGGCGGGCCGCTCTGGCAAGCCGCAAGCAGCCCGGTCGCACCCAGGGCAATGACAAATTCGCGTCGATCGATCATGTCTACTCCTCCTCATATGCGTCACGAAAATCAGCGCCGATTTCGCCAAGGAAGCTCTTCTCCGCGCTCTCGGCGATTTCACGATGGCGTTTCTGGTAAAGTTCCCACAGCTTGGCGCCACGCCCGCCCGAAAGCAGGGTGCCGATCGCGGAATTCGATTTCAGCTCTTCCTCGATCATCGCCGGGTCGAAGCGGTCGATCATCTGGCGCAACGCTGCCTGCACGCCGCGCCAGGCGCGCACGTGATGCTGCGCAAGATCGCGGACCGCATCGGCGATCGCCGCTTCACCGGCAAGAAATCCGGGGCTGCGCTCGGCGATAATGGTCACGATCGCGTCGTCGACCGTCGGCAGGAATTTGAGCGGATTGACCTCTGAGGCGCCGACCATCGTCTGGGCGACGCGGGCATTGCCCTTTTCCTCGGCGCGCTTGCGCAGAAGCTGCATCAGGCCTTCCATCATCAGCCGGTATTCGCGCCCGAATTTCTCCATTTCGGCGATGGTGTCGCGTCCTGGGAAATCGGCTTCCTCGACGCCCATTCCGCGCAGGAATGCGCTGCGAAGCGCCATGTCCTCCTGCGGTGCCGCTGCCGGCGGGCGGGCAGGCCGGGAAGCGGCGGCCTGGCGGGGCGGGGGAGGTGGCTCCGGCGCCTGCACGGGCAAATCCCACGGGTTCGTCGGTTGCGGCCGTTCGGCGGCGTGCTCTCGCTGGCCGCCTGGTGAGGCGCCGTTTGCCGAGACGGATGGCTCGGCCGGTCCGAAGCCGAAATCGTCCTCGAATGCCGGCGGCTTCGGCGAAGCGGGCTCAGCCGCGCCGTTGAGCGATGGCAGCGGGTCGAGGCTGAACGGGTCGTCGAAGGCCGGGGAATTGTGCTGGTCCGTGTTGGCACGCTCGAAGGCGCCGGGCACCGGCTGCTCGAACGGGTTCGGCAGATCGGCCGGCCGCGGCCGTCGCGGCTCCTCCTCGGTCCTGGCCGAGAAGAAATCGTCGTGGCCGATGCTCACCGGCCCGCGCGACGGAGGCGGCGACCGTTCCGGCATGGCCTGGCTGGCGGCGGGCGAGGGGCCGGCCGGTGTCTGCAGATCGACATGCAAGACATAGTCGCCCAGCCGCAGCCGCATGCCGCTCATCAGACGCGTCGACTTGCCGGTGCCAAGCGGGCTGACGGAATCGTTTATAAACAGCCCGCTGCTCGACGTGTCGGTTACGAAATACCCATCCTGCCCACCAGTGATCTTGCAATGGGCACGCGAGACGAACATGTCGGGATCGTCGATTTGCCAGCCCGCGTCCGCACTGCGTCCGATCACCAGCTCACCCTCGTCCAGCCGGGTCTGCCGCACCGCCTGGGTGCGTGGGCCTTGCTCCAGCGTCAGCAGCAGACTCATGCCGCGACCTCCGCCATGTCCGGCCGCCATCCGACGATCGTCCGCAGCCGCAGATCGTCAGCATCTCCCCTTTCGGCGGGCCGCGCAAGCCAGGCGGTCCGGGCGAGCTGGACGGTTCCGATACGCGGTGGCGGCACTGCCTCGCGCGCCAGCACGATGCGCAGGTCGACGTCGAGCGTTTCCCCGATCATCTCGCGAACCGCCTGCTTGAACAGTTTCAGACGCTGGCCACCCGGCAGGAACGCCTTGAAGTCCTGAAATCCGAGCGGGCCGACGCGCAATTCGATCCGGCTCTGGCGGCTGAAAACGCGCGGGCCGATCGTCGCCCCGCGACCCAGCGCCGCGTGGGCCTTGGCCACGCGGGTCTGGAATGCCGCCGGTATGGTGATCCAGACGGCAACGAACTCCTTGATCTGGACCGGCACCTTGAACGCTTCCGCCAGGAATAGCGTCAGCCGCTCCGGGCCGTCGACCTGGCTGGCCAGAGATCCGGCCTGGCGAAGCTTCACCGTGTCGAGATCGGGATCCTGGGTGCCGGGAAGTCCGATCCCCGCCATTGCCTGGAGCATGGCGCGGACGCGGCCACCGACAGCGCGTTCGACCTGCACCGCCGGATGCGCATCCGCCCATGCCCGGTAGTAAAGGGCGATCATGCGGTGCTGAAGAATGTTGACGAAGTCCACGAACGTCGTGTCGCTGGTCTGCTGCGCCTCGGCGCCGGTGAACCAGCGCTGCGACAGACGATCGAGCACCCAGCGTGTCAAATGCAGCGGCATGGGCCCCTCAGGTCCCAACAGGCCGAGATTTGCCACCGTAACCCGCGCCGGTGCCTTGTCGTCCGCCTCGCGGAAACCAACGACATCCCTGGCGGAGAAGCTGAGACGCACATGCTGTCCCAGCCTTGCCGGCTCGCGGGCCGGCTGGCCGGAATAGCCGAACAGGCCGCCCTTCTGTTCGAGTTCGGCGCAACAGCTCGAAGAAGTCGAACGCCTCGGACAGCCTCCCGGCCTGGTCCGGCTCGACCTTGTCTAGATCAGGTAGCGATTGCCGGGCGTCATCGGCCATGGCACATCCTCCTGCTTCTGCAACAGCCGCGTGCGGGTCCGCACAAAGCCGTTTATGCCGGCGTGACGGGCAAACAGCCGGGCAAGCAGGCCCGAAAGCAGCAGCGTGCTTTGCCCCGCCAGGACCGACTGGTCCACATGCAACGTCACTTCCGTGCCGCGTCCGAAACACATCGGCCCGTCGATCTGCAGCCGTTCGATGACCGGGCGCGAGTCGATGCGGACGATCGAATGCACGTTGCGGGCGAGGCTCGGATCGCCGCGGTCGGCATAGAGATCAAGGAGTGCGTGCAGCGGGTCGATGCCGCGACCTTCCTTGGCAAGGCTGAGGAAGTTGAGCGCCAGCTGCGCCACCAGCCGCCAGGCAAGATTGTCGGTCCGGGATTCGCCCTCGGCGCCGGCCGGCAGTGCCGCGGGGATCGCCGGCTGCGGCGGGCGCAACGCACCGAGCAGCCTGACCGTCTCTACCGGATCGGCGGTCTCCAGGGTCAAGGTCGGGTTGTCGTCCAAGATCGGCAGATCGCGATTGGTGCAAAGGGCCTTGATGTCGAGCCGCTTCAGCGGCCGGTTCGCCGGGCTTGCGACCGGACGCGAAACCGCCAGGAACACGTCGTCGCCCGTGTAGGAAGTGCGGGTCAGGCCGTCGCGCCGTTCATCCTCGGTCGCCCGGCGAGGGCGCCGTTCGGTCGAGTAGACCCAGCCGCTGCCGCGGTTCTGCCCCAGGCTGAACAATTCGGGGATTTCGGCGTCGTTGCCTTCCGTGTCGGCGTCCTCGACGCGGGTGACCCGATAGATTTCGAAGTCCCGCGCCCTTGTGCGGTCGGCGTGCAGCACCTGCCGCGTCTTGCGCGCATCGAGTTCGATGACGTTGCACTCTCTTTCGAAGAGATTGATGATCGGTGTCGCGAAGAGTTCGAAGTCCGCCGGTGCCAGGTCGGCAAGCTCGGGCACCGGGCGCCGGAACAGGAAGATAATCTCGATCCCGGCCTCGCATTTGCGCACGACCGGCTGCAGCCCTGAAACGCGCACATAGTGGAAGCGCTCGGGCATCATGAAATATTCGCGCAGCAGGCGGTAGCCTTCGAATGTCGGACGGGTGCGGGGCATCAAGGCTTCGTCGTCGCCGATGCCGACCATTTCGGCTTCGGGCAGGGGCGATATCGGATTGGTCTTGCCTTCCGCGCGCGCGCCGAGCGCCGAACAGGCGCCGAAGATGGCGTCAAAGATCAGCGGCGCCTTGGTGCGCCCGGCAAAATAGAGATCGAGCCGGTCGAGTGCCAGTTCGTTGAGCTTGCCCTTTCCGGTGCGGGCCAATGCGATGCGCAACGCCGCCACTCCGGCAACGCCGCCGACCGGCCCGATGCCGGCCGCCGCCAGTCCGCTTCGATCCTGGAAATAGCTGACCGAAGTCACCGCGATCGGCCATAGCGTGACCTCCTGCCCGGTGGTGAAGGTGCAGCGCGTCGACAGGCCGGGTTGCAGGCTGGAGACCAGCCGTGTGCCCCGCTTGACGACATGGCCGGCAATCATCGACTGGACCTGCTGGCCGGGTTTCAGCACCGCCATCGCCGTTGCCGGCGCCGGTGTGACCAGATCGGGATAGAGGACGTCGAGCACGCTGCGTGAAAACCGCGAGCGTTCCGCATCGACCTTGAGCCGGGTGCGCGCGGCAAGGAAGGCAACGCCATCCAGCAGCCGCTCGACATAGGGGTCGGGGCAGGGGACCGTATCGAGCGAAAGATTGCGCGCCACCGCCGGATGCATGTCGGCGAATTCCGCCGCGAGCGCACGGATGTGGGTCAGTTCCTCCTCGTAATATTCTACGAAGACCCGATCCATCTCAGCTGTCCCTAAGCTCGGTCCGCGCCAGGCCGTTGTCGAGATTGACGGTGGTGCGCAGCCGCATCCGTTCCGGCGTCGGCGTCATGATCAGCACGGCGTCTATCTCGATCTTCAGGCCTGCGGTCTTGTCGCCAAGGGTGACCGTGACCGTTGTCGCGCTCTCCTTCAGGCGCGGCTCGAACGTGGCAAGGACGGAGCGGATCTCGCGCGCCAGCACATCGCGATCGAAGTCCCGCGACGAGCGGCCCGAGAAAGAGGGCACGCCATAATTGACCACGCTGCGGCGCACCTCCGGAAAATCGGCGAGCGACGGCGGGTTGTCCGCGGCCTGTTCGTTTTCGAGGTCAGAAAGAAGCGGCGTGGCTTCGAACCGTTCGGTGTTGAACAAGGCCTCGATATCGCGCCGCACGGCTTCTCTCAGCACGCGCGCCGACACCACCACGCCGCGGCTTTCGATCTCCGCGCGGTGCTGGGTCTGGAAGACCAGCCGGTGCAGACGCCGTTTCTGGTCCGGCGTCAGCTCCGCGTCGGCGTCGATGTGCCGCGCACTGCCCGTAACGAGCGTTTCCACCCGGTCCGCGCCAAGATCGTCCAGCAAGACCTGGCGCAGCCCGTCTATTTCGGATGCCAGGCCCGGCAGGTCGTTGACGAGGCGGTCCCAAAGAGAGGGCTGGACCGCCTCGCGCTTCGCCCGTGAACTGCCGGCCTGTGGTTTTTCCGTGCCGGGACGCTTTGCGCGCGTCTCACTTGCCGACATAGACATCCATTTCGATTTCGTCATCCTTGTCGTAGACGAACTTGATCTTCTTGTAGGCGAAGCTGACCTCCTCCTCGATCAAGTCTTCCTCGTCCTCAGCCTGCGACATGTCGTATTCCATGACCGAGGCGTCGGTGAGGGTAACGACCAGGTAGTCGCTGGTCTCGCCGTCGATCGTTCGGCGGGCGGAGAACACGACTTCGTCCAGCGCCTTGTTGTCGAACAGCGCCTTTTTCAGATAGGGCGACGCCTTGTCGTAGTGTTTGGTGAACTTGATCATGCCCATGGACACGCGGCCACGGCGTGAGAGCGAATTCGGGTCATAGGGTGCGACCATCTTGTAGTCGACGCCATGGATTTCGATCTCGTCTTCATGGCCGTCGCGCGTGCTGGGGCCCTTGATATCCGGAACTTTCAGAAAACCATCGATTTTCACTGGCATTGTCTTTCTCCACCGCTTTCAAACAAAACAAGATGTGGTTGCTGCAATCACGTCTTCACGGACGGTAATTCCGACACCAGCCTGAGCGAGGCGTTGATGCCCTCGAGCTGGTAGTGCGGACGCAGATAGAAGCGAGCATTGTAGTAGCCCGGCCGCCCCTCCACGCTGTCGACCTGGACCTCGGCCGCGGCAAGCGGGCGCTTGGCGCGCGCCTTGTCGTCGGCGAAGGCCGGGTTGGCCAGCACGTAGCGGTTGATCCACTCGGTCAACCAGATCTGCATGTCGGAGCGTTCCTTGAACGATCCGATCTTGTCGCGCGCAATCGCCTTGAGGTAGTGCGCAAAGCGCGAAACCGGGAAAAGATAGGGCAGGTTGGCGCTCAGCCGCTCGTTCGACTGTGCGTCGGGATCGACCAGGCGTCCGGCACGCGTCTCGTCGTCCTGCAGCGAATGCGCTCCGATGAAGGCCGCCAGATCGGTGTTCTTGCGATGCAGGATCGGCATCAGGCCGAGCTTGGCCAGTTCCGCCTCGCGCCGGTCGTCGATGGCGACCTCCGTCGGGCATTTCATCGCGATCGAGCCGTCGTCGGTCGGGAAGGAGTGCACTGGCAGGTTGATCACCGTGCCGCCGTTCTCGACGCCGCGGATCTGCGTGCCCCAGCCATAGAGCTTGTGGCTCCGGTTGATGTTGACGCCCATCGGGAAGGCGGCGTTCATCCAGACATATTTGTTGTGATCGGCTTGCACCTCTTCCTCGAAGGTGAAGCCCTTCACCGGAACGGTATCCGTGCCATAGGGAAGCCGCGCCAGCACACGTGGCATGGTCAGGCCGATGTAGCGCGCGTCCTCGCTCTCGCGCAGCGATTGCCACGAGGCATAGGCCGGGTTCGACACGATCATCTGCAGGTCCTGCGGGTTCGGCAGTTCCTGCCAGCTGTCCATGCGGAACAGGCGCGGCGAGGCGGCGGCGATGAACGGCGTATGCGCGGAGGCGCAGATGCCCGATATGTTGCGCAGCAGGCCGACGTCACGCGGATGGTTCGAGAATTCGTAGGCGCCGACAATGCAGCCGATAGGCTCGCCGCCGAGCATCGAATACTCGTCCGTATAGACCTTCTTGAAGATCGGGCTCTGGTCCCACATCTGGCCTTCATAGTCTTCGAGCGTGTCGGCCAGTTGCTCCTTGGAGACGTTCATCACCCGGATCTTCAGCTTCTGATCCGTCTCGGTGTTGTTGATGAGATACCAGAGGCCGCGCCAGGTGCCTTCCATCTCGCGCACTTCCGGCGCATGCAGGATCTCGTTGACCTGC
The DNA here is from genome assembly GCF_056781675.1 of Mesorhizobium monacense. Classification (NCBI taxonomy): domain Bacteria; kingdom Pseudomonadati; phylum Pseudomonadota; class Alphaproteobacteria; order Hyphomicrobiales; family Phyllobacteriaceae; genus Mesorhizobium; species Mesorhizobium monacense. The sequence goes on from NZ_CM165567.1 coordinate 1,248,075, forward strand.
TCGGTCAGCATCTTGTCAATGCCTGATATCAGCGACTTGATCGACTTGATCGCATTGGACGAGATGGTTGTGGTCTCAGAGCGCGATTGCGCCGCGAGCGCGAGGTTGCGCACGAGTTGCTGCAGCTTCTCGCTGTCGTCCTTCTTGACCTTGAAGTCCTTTTCGAGGAGGCCGCTGAATTCTCCAAGGTCGATGGCTTCCGCCTCTGCGGCGGCTGGTGCGGTCTTTTGCTGTTCGGCCATGATTTACTCCCCAACTTTGTCGTCGTCGGACATTGCCTGGCCGGCGATCTTGCTCAGAAGCGGCTCATTGTTCAGCAATTGCGCGATGCGCTTTTCGGCATCGACGCGGCCGTCCATGAAGCCGAGCAGTTCCTCGAGCTGACGACGCATCTTGAGGATCTCGGCCAATTGCGGGACCTGCGCGGCGATCTTGTCCGGCGCGAAATCGCCCATCTTGGTGAAGGTGAGATCAAGCGCCATTTCCTCGTCGCGCTCCTGGCCTTCGACCTGCGGCAGCGTGTTCTTCACCCGCGCCTTCACGCGCGGCCCGAGCGCTTCCATGAATTTGGGGAAGCGGTTGGCGTCGGTCTCGACGAAGGCGCGGTCGAGCACCGATTTCGACGCTTCCTTGGTCTGTGAAGCGCCGGAAAGGTCGGCCATCACGCCCATGACAAACGGCAGTTCGATCGTCGTCGGGCTGCCGTAGGTTTCCACGTCGTAGGCGATCTGCACCCGCGGCGCGCGATTTCGTTCGATGACCTTCGCTTTGCTTTCGGCTGGCATGTGTTGCTACCTTTCATCCTTCTGAGCGGCCTTCTTGGCGTCGGGAACGCCGGCCAGGAGCCGGAATTCCTTCAGCCCTGAAGGGGCGAGATCTTCCATCAGTTCAACAAAATCCATGTGCACCATGCGGCGCACGCGGCGGGCCAGATGCGGGATCGGGCTCGACGGTTCGGTGCGGTCGTAGAAGGCGACCACAAGGTCGAGGCATTTCACGACGTCGTCGCGCGAGGAGATCCGGTCGGGCAGGCCAGTGCTGCCGGGCTCCGCGTAGCTTGCCACACTTGCCATCGTATCGGCTCCATGACCGTTTCGAGCAGGCATTGCCGGTTCGGCCGGCGCCGGGGCCGACTTTGCCGCGCCATTCGCCGCGGCCCCGGCGGCCGCATTGCGTTCGAGCGTCGTCAGCAAACGCTGCAGAAACCGCTTTAATTCCGGGACAGGGGCACCGCCTTCGAGACGGGCGCTGAGTGCGGCCTCGACCGCATCAAGGGCTGCGATCGCGGCGCGGGCGTCGGCGACGAGCGACGTCATCTCGGCACCGGCTTGATCCGCTTGTGCCGCGCAGCCGCTGCGCACGCGGTTGAGGAGCTGGCTGTGGGCGCCGGCCAGCGCCGCCTTTTCGGCCGTATTCAACCCCGAGGCGGCTTCCTGAAGCATGACGCGCTCGTCGAGCGCGGCCTGTTCCAGGTCGCGTCCGCTGATCGGTCCGATGCCGCGCGGCGCAAAAAGCGTCATCTGGCGCAGGTCCGCAAGCAATCCGTCCTGGCCGTTTTGCAGGTCGGCCAAGGCGTTGAGACGACGCAAGGCGGCATCGCGCGGCGAAGCGCTCGGCCGCAACGCCGGATGCATCGTGTCCCAATATTGGTCGATGCTTTGTGCAACAAGGCTCAGGCCAAGCGTCAGTCCGGCCAGTTTCTCTTCATTGGCCAGCGCCCGCGCGACGATGACAAGCAGGCGCAGGTCGCGGCCATGGCCGCGCAGTTCTTCCGCCTTGTCGAGCACGGCAGGCCAGTCGACTGGAATGGTGGATTCGACTGGCTTGTTGTGGCCCTCCTGGACGACCTTGACCTGCGGTTCGGTGAGCCGTTCGATCTCGTGAAAGGCAGGATCGTTGCGCAAGTCTTCCCCTGACGGGTTTTCACCGTTCAAAGGATTCAGCCAGAGTGCGAGATCAATCACACGAACCCCCAGCAAGCGGCCCTGAGACCTGCGTGATCAAACATTTATCACACTGCGTCACTTTATCACAATTCAGCAACTGCTCAAAACTAACGGAAGCTAAACGCGACCATTTTCGGTGACCGGAACCTGTCGTGATTGCCGAACCCCGTATGTGAAATGCATCGCATAGGCGCGAGCAATTTCATGTTTGTTTTCGCGGGGATGCGGGGCGTTCCGTGAAATGCCAGACACCGCCCGAATCGGCGCATGGGCGGCTCATTCGTCGCGTGCTTTGTCAAGTTGCTGCTTATGTGGCAGGGTATCGGCTGGCAGGTTTCAGGAGCAGGTTCGATGGAACAGCGCCGGTCATCGCAGAGCTTCAAGCGCAAGGAACTGGTCGCTAAGCTCAACCCTGTCGGCGTCCGCGCCTTCAAGGCTGCGGCCGACACGGCCAAGATGCGCGGCAATCCCTATGTCGAACTCGTCCATTTCGTTCAGCAACTGGTGCTTTCGGAGCGCTCGGACGTGCAGATGATCATCGCCGACGCTGAGATTGATGTCGGCCGGCTAACGGCTGACATGACCCGCGCCGTCGACAAGCTCCCTTATGGCGCGACCTCGGTGGAGGAGTTTTCCGACCATATCTTTCACGCCATCCAGGAAGGCTGGAACCTGGCGGCGCTGGAATTCGGTGTCGAAGAGGTGCGCAGTTCGCACATCCTGCTTGCTTGCCTGAAGACGCCGGTGCTGGAAGGCCTTGTGTCGAAAATCAGCGCGGAATTCGACAAGGTCGATGCCGACGCCGTCATCAAGCGCTTTGCCGAGGTGACGGAAGGTTCGCTCGAAGCGGGCGAAGCTCCGACGGCGCCCGCCACCGAGACGCCAATGAAACGGGGTCCGGGCGGGGACTCGGCGCTGGCCAAATATGCCACCAACCTGACCCAGCGTGCCGGCGACGGCAAGATCGATCCGGTCGTCGGCCGCGATCCGGAGATCAGGCAGATCGTCGACATTCTGATGCGACGCCGGCAAAACAACCCGATCCTCACTGGCGAGGCGGGGGTCGGCAAAACGGCCGTGGTCGAGGGCTTTGCGCTCCGCATCGCCCAGGGCGACGTGCCCCCGACGCTGCAGAATGTCAGCGTGCATATGCTCGACGTCGGGCTGATGCAGGCGGGCGCCAGCGTGAAGGGCGAATTCGAGAAACGGCTGAAGGCGGTCATCGACGAGGTGCAGTCGTCCGAAAAGCCGATCATTCTGTTCATCGACGAAGCTCATACGCTGATCGGCGCCGGCGGAGCGGCCGGAACCGGCGATGCGGCCAATCTGCTGAAGCCGGCGCTGGCGCGCGGCGAGCTTCGCACGATCGCGGCAACGACCTGGGCCGAATACAAGCAGCATATCGAGAAGGATCCGGCCCTGACGCGCCGTTTCCAGGTGGTCAAGATCGACGAACCGTCGGAGGCGGTGGCCGTTCTCATGCTGCGCGGCGTGGCGGGCGTTCTCGAGCAGCATCACAAGGTGCAGATACTGGACGAGGCGATCGAGGCGGCAGTCGGCCTGTCGCACCGCTATATCCCGGCACGGCAGCTGCCGGACAAGGCAGTGAGCCTGCTCGATACCGCCTGCGCCCGGGTGGCGATATCGCAGCACGCCACGCCGGCCGAGGTCGAGGATATATTGCGCCGCCGCCAGGCGCTGGAGGTCGAGAACGGCATCATCGGCCGCGAGGCAGCGATCGGCATCGAGGTGACCGAGCGGCAGGCGCGGGTCGACGCCGGACTTGCCGAAACCGAAGGTACGCTTGCGGCCGCGCAAGCACGCTGGGAGCGGGAAAAGGCGCTGGTGGCCGAAATCCTCGACCTGCGCGCCAGGCTGCGCGGCGAGGGCGTGCCGCTCGATGCGGTGGCGACGGAAGAGGCGGGGGCTGAAACAGCGGCTGCAGACACAGCAGGGGCGAACGTGTCCGAGGCCAAGGCGCCCGAGAACACGGCTGCCGATGCCAACGCCCCGAAGACCAAGGCCTCGAAAGCCAAGGCTTCCGAGACGGAAGCGCCGAAGACCGAAAAGTCCGAGGCCGAGACCGCAACAGCTGGGTCGCCTGCGCCTGATCCCGCCGCCGATCTCGCGCGGCTGCGCGAATTGATGGCGGAACTCGCCGAAGCGCAAGGCGAGACGCCGCTGATCCTGCCATCGGTCGACCGCAATGCGGTGGCTGCCGTGGTGCAGGACTGGACCGGTATCCCGACCGGACGGATGCTGTCCAGCCAGACCGAAAAGGCACTGCGGCTGGCCAGCACCTTGTCCGAGCGCGTGGTCGGCCAGGACCATGCCATGGAGATGATCGCCAAACGCGTGCAGACCAGCCGCGCCGGCCTCGGCGCGCCGGAAAAGCCGGTCGGCGTGTTCCTGCTCTGCGGCCCCTCCGGCGTCGGCAAGACCGAAACCGCGCTGGCGCTGGCCGAGACGCTCTATGGTGGCGAGCAGAACCTGATCTCGATCAACATGTCCGAATTTCAGGAGGCGCATACGGTCTCGACGCTCAAGGGCGCACCGCCCGGCTATGTCGGCTACGGCAAGGGCGGCATCCTGACCGAGGCGGTGCGCCGCAAACCCTATTCGGTGATCCTGCTCGACGAGGTCGAGAAGGCGCATCCGGACGTGCACGAGATCTTCTTCCAGGTCTTCGACAAGGGCATGATGGACGACAGCGAAGGCCGGCGGATCGATTTCAAGAACACGCTGATCCTGCTCACCTCCAATGTCGGCTCCGAAGTCATCATGGACCGCACCAGGAACGGCACGGTACGGGCCGGGCTCGACGATCTGGACACGGCGCTGCGCAGCCCGCTGCTCAAGGTTTTCCCGGCGGCCTTCCTCGGCCGTGTGGTGACCATTCCCTATTATCCGCTCTCGGATGCGATGATCGAGGCGATCACCCGCCACCAGTTCGCCAAGATCGCGCGCCGGCTGCGGGCCACCAACGATGCCGAACTGGTGATCGGCGACGGCGTCATGGACCTGGTCAAGGCGCGCTGCACCGAGATCGAATCCGGCGGGCGGATGATCGACGCCATCCTGACCAACACGCTGCTGCCGGAACTGAGCCGCGGCGTGCTGAATCGCTCGCTCGAGGGCGAAAAGATGACGAAAGTGACGGTTGGCGCTTCATCGGACGGGTTTACTTATTCTTTCGAGTAGGCATTTCTTCCGGGATATCTTCCTGCCGCAGGAAATGCACTGTCACTAAAGGTTACGAGCCACGCTCAGTTCGTATGAATTGCCGATCCCGCAAAGGCCGGTATCTCAAGCCCCTGCCGCAATCCCGTGGCGACGACCGAGACCCTGAATTTTCCAGCCAGCGACCGGTCGAATATGGCGCCGACGATGATGTCGGCGTCGGCGTCGACCTCCTCGCGGATGCGGGTGGCGGCTTCGTCGACTTCGAACAGCGTCATGTCCATGCCGCCCGAGATCGAGACCAGGACGCCCTTGGCGCCGATCATGGAGGCTTCGTCGAGAAGCGGGTTGGCGATTGCCGCTTCGGCGGCCTTCTTGGCGCGGTCTTCCCCGGCTGCTTCGCCGGTGCCCATCATGGCGCGGCCCATGTCGCGCATCACCGATTTCACATCGGCGAAGTCGAGGTTGATCAGCCCTTCCTTGACGATGAGGTCGGTGATGCAGCCGACGCCGGCATACAGGACGCGATCAGCCATGGCGAAAGCGTCGGCGAAGGTCGTCTTGGCGTCGGCGATCCTGAACAGGTTCTGGTTCGGGATGACGATCACCGTATCGGCGCATTCGCGTAGCCGCTCGATGCCCTCTTCGGCCGATTGCATGCGGCGTTTTCCCTCGAAGGTGAACGGCTTGGTGACAACAGCGACCGTCAGGATGCCTGCCTTGCGCGCGGCATGCGCTATGATCGGTGCCGCGCCCGTTCCGGTTCCGCCGCCCATGCCCGCGGTCACAAAGCACATATGCGTTCCCGCAAGGTGGTCCATGATCTCGTCGATGGATTCTTCGGCTGCCGCACGGCCGACCTCGGGCAGGGAGCCGGCGCCCAGGCCTTCGGTGATATGGGCTCCCAACTGGATCAGCCGCGACGACTTCGACATGGTGAGTGCCTGGGCGTCGGTGTTGGCGACGATGAACTCCGCGCCCTGCAGGCCCTCGGCAATCATGTTGTTGACCGCGTTGCCGCCGCCACCGCCGACGCCGACGACGGTTATCTTCGGCCGCATCTCCGAGATTACGGGCCTTGTCGCGGTGTTCATTTGCCGTTTCTCCCTGGAACGGACCCGGCGCAGGGGTCGACATCTATTTGCGGCACGGGGGCGAAAGCTTGCTGGTGGGCGAATCAGAACCCGATGGCCATGAGACAGGGAATCAGAGGCTGGACACCGCCGCAAGTCCGATGTGCCTGATCGATCCGCCGGGCCGATGGCCGGCGTGGCGGCCGATCTGCGTTTGAGGGGCGGGTGGGTGACATTTTTTCCCAAAAGGGGGCAGGGATTGTTAATGGTTATACACTATTATGGCTTCGGGGTGAAATATATCTAATTAACTTGGCAGTATTCTTGAGTTGATTATGGCCGTACTTGGCGCGCCCCCTGCCGATCTTAATTGTCGACCAATCCAAGAAAGTGATTGGGAAGGCGTGGTCGATTGCCTGCGCAGGGGCTTTCCGATGAGCAGCCGCAATTACTGGAAGCAAGCGCTGACCCGTTTGTCCGAGCGACCCGCGGTCGACGATTTCCCGCGCTACGGCTTTGCGCTCGAGTTCATCCGGGCGGATCGTGGGGGTCGTGCTCACCCTCTATGCCCGCTACCAGGGCGACGAAATCCGCTGCAACATTTCAAGCTGGTCCGTGGACGCCGGGTTTCGTCCCTATGCCATGAAGTTGATCTGGCCGGTTCTCAAACGCAGGGACGTGACCTACACGAACATTTCGCCGGCACCCTCGACATTGAACGCCGACAAGGCGCTCGGCTTTCGCCTGTTTGCCAGCGGCCAGTTCGCCTTCCTGCCCGCCTTGAGTTCGGCGCAAGCGTCATGTCGCGTGCTTGAAGTCCGCCCCGACCTTGCCGAAATGGCGATGCTGTCCGGCAGCGAGAGATACATACTCCTGGAGCATGCCGCGCTGGGTTGCCTCTCGCTGATCTGCATTCGCGACGGAGCGGCCTTTCCGTTGGTGTTGAGGTCGCGCCGGATATTGCACGGTCTCGTCCCCTGCTCCCAGATCGTCTATTGCCGTTCTCTCGCTGACCTGAGCGGCTGCGCCGGCGCCATGGGGCGCTTTCTCCTGCGACGCGGAACCTTGCTTTGCCTCGTCGACGCCAATGAGCCGATCCCGGGTTTGTTCGGCCGCTACTTCCCAAGGAAGGGGCTGAAGTACTTCAGAGGTCCGAAACCGCCTTCGCCCGGCGATCTGACCTTCACCGAACTGGTGATATTCGGCCCCTGAAAGTCAGCCTTGCAGCCTGGGCCTCGCCGCCGCCATCTCCCGCCAGCGCGTTCCGAGCGAAACACCGACGAGCAGCAGGCAGAAGCTGAGAGCGAGAGGCGAGTAGAATGCCTCTTCCTGCAGCACGGCATTGGCCGAAATGGTGACAATGCCGACAAAGCCAAACAGGAAATTCAGGTCGCCGGTTTCGATCAGCTGCCGCCGGGCCGCCACGGCGAGCGCCACCAGGAAGCCAAAGAAAACCAGGCTGCCTATTCCCATCTGGTAAAGCATGACGCCGACGGCGCTTTCGACGGGGACCGACGCGGCGCCTTCCGCCTGGGCGGTTGACCAGCTGAGATTGATGCTGGTGCTCGACAGATTGCCGCCCAGCCCCAGTCCCTGGCCAAGCGGGTTGGCCAGGAAGTCGCGTATGCCCGCCGCCAGGCCGAGCACGTGATAGTCGCCATGGGTAGCGCCATAGGCAATTGCCGCGGTTGTCCAGACCACGGCCAGGGCGACGACACCCGCAAGCGTCAGATCGGTGCGGGAAGGGCTATGGAACAGGCGCACGCAGAGCGCGACGAGCAGCATGAATGTCGCGCCCTTGGAGCCGATGACGAGCAGCAGCGGCAAGGCGGCGATGGGCAGCAGCCAGCGGCCCCTGAAGAGAAGCCAGGCCGATATGATGCTGAGCGCATAGGCATAGCTGATCGAATGAAAGTTCGGACCGCCGATGCGAAAGACGCTGGGCAGGATGTCGTTGAAGAACGGCGTGTTGAAGAAGGTCGTCGTCATTACGTCCTCAAGCCCGCGGAAAACGAAGCCGGTTTCCTTGAGCGCCTTCTCCCACACGCCGGTCTCGATCTGCCGCGCGATGTTGCGTTCGATGTAGAGGTCGCCATGAAAGAGGCCGAGGAAGTTCATCGTGAAGGTCAGTTCCACATAGCCGTAGATGACCGCGCCGGTGCCAAGCCACAGCATGCTCTTGCGCAGGTCGATGGGATAGAGACTGGCGGCCAGGACCGCGATGTGGAAGCAGGCGAGCGGCGTGATCGTGTTGCGGAAGTAGACGACCGCGTCCTTGGGGCCGCCATGCACGACGCCCAATGCAAAATAGAAACAGATCGTCCCGCACAGCACGATGCTCAGCAGCAGCCAGCCGCGCAATTCGGTCAGGGCGCGCACGCGGTGCTGAAACGACGCCGCCAGGAAAATGCAGAAGGCGGTCATCAGGATGATGAAGTTCGTACCGCGCAGCGCGTCGAACGTGTCGTTGTCGGGGATGTAAGGCGTGTACCACGCGACCATGAGGTTCTGGTAGAGAAAGGCGCAGATGATCACGACAGGAATACCCGCGGGCACTGCATTCGAGACGATCAACGTCAGTATGAACGTCGCGACAATCCCGAACGGCGTCCACACCGCAAAGGCCGAAACGCCGAGCGCAACGACGATGAGCGCCATCGAGACGTGCAGCAGGGCCTCGGCGCTCGATGCGTCCGGCGCTCGCGCGCCTAGCCCGGCAGGCGTATATGTCCCTGTGATGCTCATTGCCGGTCCGCTTTGATCCTTGCCTGCGTCAGCGTGCAGCCATGGCGTCTGTTGTCCATTTCAGCCGCCGCCTTCGTCTCCGAGCAGGGCGGCAATCATCTGAGGATCGAACCCCTCGGTGCTTTGCCTGCTGGCGATGAAGCCAAAACCCTGATCGAGCTCCCAATGGGCCCAGCCGATACGGTTTGCCTCGGCCGCCTCGCGCACGGCGCGCACCCATGACGCGCGGCTTTCTGGATCCACGCAGAAATTGAGCACGCCGAACTCGTTCAGGATGACCGGGCAGTTATGGGCACTGGACCATCGCCCGAGTTCGGCGAAGTCCGCAGCGATCCGCGCCGCCGTCCAGGGGTCTGACAGTTCCTTCTCCACCAGGGAGGCAGCCTCTTCGTCGCCTGCTTCCCGCAATCTGGAGACAAGCGCGCGCACCTGCGGCATGTCCTTTGTCGCGGGAAAGGGCAGGTTGGCGATGCGGGCGAGCGGTGATGTATCCCAGTCCTCGCATTGATGGGTGAATGCCATGGGCGCGTAGTAGTGGATGGCTGCGATCTGCCTGTCGTCGGCCAAGGGCGGCGTGTCGGCTATCTCCCATATGCCCTGGAAGCGTGCCGGGCCCCAGACCAAAGTGTGGAGCGCACATTTGGCGCGCAACGTCTCGGCGAGCTGTTGGCGCAGCTCAAGCCATGCGGCGCGCTCCATGGGCGGCTCGTTCAACAGTTCCGGGTAGACCGAATTCGTCGGCAGGTCGGCGATGACGGCGCGCAGGGCCATCCAGGCCTGGACCACCCGCCTGGCCGCATTTGCCGGATCATGCTCGAAAGCCGCATGAAGATCGCCGGAAGGATGCATGTCCACCAGAACGGCGAAGCCCAGCCCGACAAGGTCCGTGATCCCGTCGCGGATGCCGCGGAGCACCGCCCGGTCGCCTGCCGAGACAAGGTCGCCGTTCACCGGCAGACGGATCGTTTCGAACCCGGCCTGCCGCAGCTTTTGCAGCGTCGCCGTGGCCGGAGCGATACCTTCCTCGCGTTCGAACCATCCGGGAAGATTGAAGCCACGCGACGGAACGGCGCGAGCAGGCGTTGCCGGCAGCGCGGTCGAGACGGAGAAGGGGAGGGTCGCGAGCAAGGTCCCGCCAGCAAGCGCCAGCGCGCGCCGCCGTGACACGACCGGCGGCGATGCCTGCTCCATCGCCCGCATGGATCAGCTCCTCGCGACGGAACTGCGGCGCCATTCGCCGGCCCCAGACGCGACATCGGGCATTGCCTTTGCCCCGGCGGGCTTTGCGCTATCGATCACAAGAGTGGCGCTACGTTCGATCTGGCCGGCGCCGAGATGCTGCTCAAGCAGGCCGGCGGCCCCCGACGCAGACTCCGAGGGGCTCAGCGCGAAAAGCATGAGATCGGCTCTTGCGAAGATCTCCCGATCCCAACCGTTCTCACCAAGGGATGGGGCAATCACGAGCACGAAATCGAACGCGCTCCCGGCCTCAGTCAGAATGCCGCGCAGGGAATGGCGATCCCGGGGTTCCGGACCCTTCTCCACAGCCGGACCGCATACGACCGTGCGCAGGCCGCTCGCGCCATCGATGAACAGGCCGGGTCCGTAGCCAGCACGGTGCGGCTGGCCTCCGATTTCAATCACAAGCACATTCTGCTCGGCCTGCTGGAGACCCATCCCGACCATGGCGCCCGCAAGCCTTGCGTCAACACTGCTGCGCGTGGAGGAAACCAGGAGCACGAAGGGTTTGGGGTGGTCGCTAAGGCGCTGGAGTATTTGCCGCATGAGCTTCAGCACGCCCAAAGAAAGCGCGTCGTTGCCGGCTTGAAACAGTGACTTCCTCAGCGCCTTGATGCTTGAATGCGCCGCACCGCCGGCGACCCCCGGCAGGCGGTATTCGCCGAAATTGGCTGGCAACGGACGAGACGCGGCGCGTGCGCCGTCCTTTCTTGGCTCGCTCGACTCGATCGCCAGCGGCACCTCTTCGCGAGGGCTCTGCGGGTCATCCTCGGGCTTGCGGACCGGTCCGAGCGCGAGAGCGATACCGCATCCGGCAATGAGGCCCAAAAAGGCGCTGACCGGCAGGAGCAGGGCCGGCTTCGGCCAGGTCGGCTGCAGCGGCGCGGAGGCGGCGCTGATCGTGCGCGCCTCGGATGTCTGGACACCCTGCATCTGCGACGTTTCCTGCGCGCGCTTCAGGAAGTCGTCGAGCACGGTGCGGGCGGCCTGGGCCTTGGAGTCCAGCTGCCGCAGTTGCACCTGTGCGATGTTCGAGTTCGTGGACTGCTGGCGCAGGGCCTCGAGCTTGGCCTGCAGCTTCGCGACATTCTGGGCGGCGAGATCATAGCTGGCCTTCAGCTGCTGTCTTATCCGCTCCGCTTCGGCGGCCATCAGCCGGTTCATGCGATCGAGCTCCGACCTGAGCCGCGCAATGGCCGGATGACGAGGCCCATACATGGTTTCGAGATTGGCGAGCTCTGCCGCGCGCTGGTTATAGTCGTCGCGCAATTTGACGGCAGAATTGGAGAAAAGGATTTCCGCCAGCTTGGCCAGGCCGGCCGGCGAGGTGCCTGCGGCCAGCGCCTGATTGTATCGGTCCCGCGCCTGATCGGCGTCGCCCTGTGCGGTTATCAGCTGCGCCGTGAGCTGGTCGAGCTGCGACTGCAACGTGCCGCCATCGGCCGACCCCAGGATCTCGTGCTCCGACTTGAAATCCTCGACCGCGCGCTCGGCGTCGCTGACGTCCTTCTGAAGACCCTTGATCCTGTCATTGAGGAGAGAATTCACGTCGCTGTTGGCGGTTTCGCGCTCGCCGGCGAGGCCCGTTCTGTAGCGAGTGACGATGGCGTTGGCGATGCGCGCGGCCTTGTCCGGCGACGGCGATGTGAAGGAGACGTTGATGACATAGGTCAGTCCTTCGCGATCCACCGATACCGCTTTTTGAAAGCGCTTGAAGGCCGCGTCCGGTGAGGGGCCGCGGCCCGCTCCAAACATCGACAAGACACGCGAAACCAGGCCTTTGCCTGAAAACTCCGGATCGTTTTGAAACCCCTCTTTGTCGAACACTGCCCCCAGCAAGTCCTGCGATTCGATCACGAAGACCTGGCTTGCAATGGCGGCACTGTCGGCGCCGATCCCGGGAAGAACGTCGTTGAAATTGGTCGCGCGCGAATCGCGCGGGTCGATCAATATCGAGGCGGTCGCCGTATAGCTCGGGCTCGTCACGGCAAGATAAAGCAGTGCAAGCAGCAGCGCCGCGCCGGCGACGGCAAGCACCATGACGCGTCGCCCCCACAGGACTGCCCATAGCGGTCCTATGTCGAACAAAGGTGGAAGCGTGCGATCGTCGGTTCTGGCTGGCGTCATCGTTTTCCTCTGCAGAGCGCGCCTTCCGGCCTTACTCTACACCGCCAGTATTCAGAATTATCGTTAGTCTTCCGTTAAGGTTACCGCACCCAGTGCTCAAATTAACAAACTGGTGACGGTAACCATGCGGAGCGTTCGCGCTGGCGCGATCGCTGGCTTTTGCTCTATTGAGAGACAGGTTTCAGCGTCGGCTCGCCTGCCGCGGGGGTAAGGGCATCGCCGAACGCCACAGGGGCCGACGTTGGACGAAAACATAAGCAATCGCAGCGCGATATCGGGCGCCGACACCAGTCCTGCAGCCGACGATATGCGCATGTCCATCGCGACGCTCGCCAGGAACGGCGCCGTGGCGGGCGTGATCAAGCTCGCCAGCGCCGGCCTGTCCTTCCTGATGTTCGTTGCCGTGGCGATGGTGATGGATGGAAGGCAGTTCGGCCTCTACAGCGCAACCTATGCCGGCGCCAGCCTGGTTTCCTTCTTCGCGTCGGTGGGGCAGCAGAGCACCGTGCTGAGGTTCTGGCCGCAATATGTCGGCCTCGGCGACCATAGCTCGGCGCATGGCATGATGGCTCGCGCCATCCTCGTCGCGCTCGCCGGGCTCGTTGGCTCCAGCCTGCTTATCCTCATGGTCGGATTCTTGCCGTTCATTGGCAAAGGCACGCCGGAATGGCTCTCGCTGTGCGTGGCCGCCGCGGTCCTGTCGTTCGCGCTCGGCTGGTCGGAATTCACGTCCGGCGCTTTCCGCGCCAAGAACGCGCTCATATCCGGTCTGCTGCCGCGCGACATCATCTGGCGTGCAGGCACGATTGCCGCCATTGCCGCTTGCCATTCCATGCAAATCGAGATGAGCGCAGTCGCGGCGACCTATCTGACTGCCTTGCTGCTCATCCTTTCGGTTGTTCCGCAGTCGCTGCTTCTCGTGCGCGACACGGTGCGCGCCAAGCGTGGCCCACTCACGGAGGGGCAAAAGAGGGAATTCAAGACCGTGACGCTTGGTCTATGGGGCGTCACCTCGCTGCCGCCGGCGCTCGGCCAGGTGAGCACTCTGCTTGTGGCCGTGATCCTGGGACCTGAGGCTGCCGGCGCAATCTTCGTCGCCGACCGGACGACGCGTTTCGTGGCGCTTGCGCTCAACGGCATCAATCAGGCGCTCGCACCGCAGATTTCGAGCGCCTTCTACAGCGGCGACAGGGCGCATGTTCAGCGCATCACCAATCTCGCCGCGCTCGGCAGCTTTGCAATTGCACTCTGCGTGCTGGCGGCGTTCTGGATTTTCGGTGGCTTCATCCTGTCAATGTTCAATCCGACCTATGACACGCCCACCATGCGGGCAACACTCGTCATCTTCGGCATAGGCGCAACGTTTGCCACGGCTTGCGGGCCAATCGAAATCCTCCTGCAGCTGACCGGTCTGCAGCATGCGCTGTTCAAGGTCCTGGTTGTCGTCAACATATTGGGGCTCGGCGCGACGGCGGTAACGACGTATTTCTTTGGACCCATTGGCGCGGCAGTCAGCATCGCCGGTACGGTCATCGCCTGGACCGCCATTGCCGTATCGATCGCACGGCGCAGAATAGGCATAAATCCATCGGTCTTCGGCTTCACGATGGCGAGAGCTGCGCCCGTTCCCAGCGTGATGCTGAAAGGTCGTACGTGAAGATCATTCAGGTACAGACCCAGGCGGAGGCCGCGGGCGCGCAACGCATTTCCGACATTGTGGGCGAAGGCTTGCGGGCGCGCGGGCACGACGTGCGCACCGTTTTCATGTATCGCAAGACGGACGCCTTCGATGCCGATCCTTATGCGGATTTCGTCCTCACCGAGAGCCCAAGGGGACTGCCGGGGCAGATCCGGGCAGCCATTGGTCTCGCAACCTATCTGCGCAAGGCGCGGCCGGACGCCGTCATCACCTATCAGCATTACGGCAATATCTTCGGCACGGTCGGCGCCCGCCTGGCGGGCGTCCGGAAGATCATCGCCAACCAGAGCGGTTCGCCGCACACCAAAGGGGTGATGGGCGTCCTCTCCCAGATCGACAGGCTGATGGGCGTGATTGGCCTCTACCGGACGAATGTCGTCAACTCGGCCTGGACGGAAGCGCAATTCAGTCATTATCCGCAAGCCTATCGGCGGCGCTTGCGGCGCATCGATCATGGCGTTGCCGCACCGCCTGAAGACTTCGACAAGGCGGCAGCCCGTGCTTCCTTTGGCTTGCCTCAGAATGCATGGCTCGCCGTCTCGTCCGGCCGGCTGACGCAACAGAAGAACCAGATCGCGCTGGTTGGGGCGCTCGACCAGCTGCCGGATATCCATGTCGCGATTGCCGGTGTCGGGCCGGAGCGGGACACGCTTGTCGCCTTGGCCAAAAGCTGGGGGGTAGCGGACCGGCTGCATCTGGTCGGCGAGGTTCCCCCGGCGCGTATTTTCGAATTCCTGGCGGCAGGCGACATCTACGCGTTTCCGTCGTTGAATGAGACCTTCGGTCTTGCCTGCGTCGAAGCGGCAATTTCCGGTTTGCCTGTCGTCGCGAACGACCTCGCCGTCATGCGGGAGGTGCTGGCTACCGAGGATGGCGAGACCGCGGCGATCTTCGTCGAGGACGACGCCACCGGCATGGCCAAGGGGCTGGCAGACTTGATGGCCGGGCCAGAAATCATGGCCAGACTTTCAGCGGCAGGGCGGCGGCTCAAGGACAAATACGCGCCGGCCAGGATGTGCGCGGGCTACGAGGCGCTACTTCTTTCCTGAGCGCCTTCGCACCGCCGCTATGCCGTCGATCACTTCCAACGTGCCCGAGCGATTGAGCGTGTGGATTTTCGGATAGGGCCAGTCGCCATCGGTGTCGATCGGCCGGGGCGCCGACAGCCGCACCGTCTGCTGGTCGAGTTCCAACAGTTCGCACAGGCCGAGCCCGCCGCCATAGCCGAGCGTTCCGTCCTGGACCGGGAGCAAGACACGGCCCTCAGTGTTGCGAATGAAAGCGCCGCCTGGACGAGCCATGCGATGGTCTATCAAGATCGGGTTCATGCGATGGGGTTTCCACGGGCCGGCGAGCGCGGGAGACGAGAAAACCACCAGCGTGTCGGAGGTGCTTCCATAACCGTCACGATCCGTGGCGAACAGCCAAAGCAGTCCGCCATGCTCGAGCAGCGTCGCGTCGGAAATCTCGCCTTCGACCAACACGGTCTCGGCGATCCAGCCGTCCGGGAAGGCCGAGGCGCGGTAAAGCGTGAGCCTGCCGCTGGCGCTCGCCTCGGGAAGCATCCAGATCGCGCCGTCGCGCTCGAACACCTGCGGATAGGAGAGATGGTGCGGCTCTTCCAGAACGACGCGCAGCGCCTCGGGGGCGCCGGCTGCGTCAAACGGAACGACGGAGATGACGGCCTTGCCGGTCGCATGGGGATAGTCCTCAACGAACAGGAATGACCGGCCCTGCCACTGGAACGGGAACGGATCGGCATAGAAGTGGTCGCCCGGGTCAGGCAGGACCGACCAGCCGAGGCCAAGCCCGCCCGTGTTCGCCACGCCTGGCGCAGCGGTAAAGCGGTAGCCGACGCGCCAATGCGCGTGGCGGAAGCCTATGCGCCGAATGATCTCCCGGCCAAGCCGCGGCAGCGCCGAGCCCAGATAGGCAGACGCGAATTGCATCGCCGTGCCGCTGCGGCGGGCTCCAGGCGTGTCTTGCCCCCACGGAAGCCGGTCTTCAGCAAATGCCCGAACCACCGAGACGACCAAGGTGATGGCGCGGGCAAGCACGTCCTCGCTGCCAAGTGCCGCCGATTCCCGCTTGTCCACCATCGGCCGTGCCAAGCCCACCACTGTCTTCTTGTCGAGGACGGCTTCGATCAAAGGCAGCTTTCCGGCCGCGACCGCGCTTGCCGCGGAGAGATCAGACCCGGATCCGTCGAACAGGAGGCCGACAGTCGGGACATCCGATGGGGCAGCGTTGCCGGCAAGGTCCAGCCTTAGCTCGGCGGGCCGGCGGCTGCTCCGTGCCTCGATCTCATGCAGCGAGGCGGCAAGGTTGGGGCGGCGCCGTCGAAACAGGCGCTGTTCAAAAGCAAGGGCGGCTTTTGCCGCCATCGGCCAGTTTGCTGCTCCGGGCTGATGGCGCACAGCCACATCGTGGCCGTCCGCCTGCAGCCGCTCTATGGCGACCTTCTGCCACAGGCGGGGGCTCGATTGCGGAACAATCACCTCGATCGACAGCATGTCATTCCCGTCCGGCTGTAATGGTGTTCGGGTTCCAGACACTTGAAAAGAAATGATTTGGCCGAAAAAGCTTACATTGGAGTTACATTCAAAGTCCGGCTGCGTGGTTCATGAGAAAATAAACTGTCGACCGACCCATCTCGAACCAGCCGCGGAGGGCACATTCTAAGACAGATTTGCAACCAGGGATCGATCTTTCGCATATACCAAGTTTCCAACAATCCTTGCGATTGGCCTTGACGCGGACCGCAAGACGTCGTCGATAGATCAAGCCCAGCCGGTTCGGATCACATGTTTGAAGTCACTGCCGAGGATTCGTTCGATTTCCGTTCGAAGGAATATGCCGAACTCTTCGCCAGTTCGGGGGCGACCGCTTTTCAGCATCCAATATGGCTGAGCCAGCTCTATGAGAGGATCGTGCGGCAAGGCGCTGCCACGCCACTTGTCATCGTCGTGCGAAACGGTGCGGGCGGAAAGCTCGCGATGGTTTTGCCCTTGGTCAGGCGCCGGTACACACTGCTCAAAGTGGTCGAATTCGCCGACATGCGCGTTTCCGACTACGTATCACCAGTCGCCGACGAGGAGACCTTCTCGCGTATCGTGGCGGACAGTCGAGCGGTTGCCGCGATCCGAAGGCATCTGAAGCCTTACGATCTCCTGCGCATCGGCAAACTGGCGGACCGCTCATTGGCGATCGAGCGGCTCCTTGGCATCGACAAGCGCGAAAGCATGGGCATGAGCGCTTACTCCAGCAAGCTGGAGCCGACATTCGCCGCCTGGCGCGAGCACCAGCTCGACCAATCCTACCGCAAGGAGCTCGACAAGAAATCCCGGCAGCTCGGCCGAATAGGAGAGGCGCGCTTCGCATGCGCTGACAACGTCGCCGCCATCCGCACGACTTTCGATGCGCTCAAAATCTATCGCGGCAAGCGCTTCGATGGCAGCAACGGCCCCGCCGACCTGCTGCAGCTGCCGTCCTATTTCGATTTCTACCTGGCTGTGGCGACCGAAGGGTGCGGCGGTTTCGCTCGCACCTATACTTTCTGGATGAACGATCGGGCAATCGCCGGCGCGCTTGGCCTCGAGCACCGCGGCTCGCTGCTTGTCATTCTCGGCGGCTTCGACGAGGCTGGCTACAGGAAGCAGTCGATCGGCAGCTTGATGTTCGAACAGATCGCCCGCGACTGTATCGAGCGCGGCGACCATTCCCTCGATTTCACCATCGGCGACGAACCCTACAAGCGCATCTTCGGCGGCCGGCCATCACCGATGTGGCAGATCTTCCGAGCCGGCAGTCCGCTCGGCCTGGCGGCACATCTGACGGTCGAGAAATTGCCGGCGGCCAAAGCGCTGGCGCGGCGCGTGCTCGGTTCGCACGGGAAGAAGGCCGCACCTGGCCATGTGGTGACGTCGCCAGCCTCCACCGACGAGGTGGCTGGGCCTTGAGGTCGGAACGAGCCCAAGGCGCGCCTCCCAAAACCACTGCGTAGTTTGGGCGACAGATTAGCTGATTGGTCTGCGATCACGCCACGGGTTCGACTGCGGGCTTTCTGAGGTTGCGCAGCCTGGCGGCGAAAGCGGGGCTTAGATTGTCGATCTCGTGCATGATGCGGCGGCGGCTGAAGTGAATTTGCCGGCGCGCGCGCCAGCGCATGTCGGTGTCGATGGTCAGGCTGCGGCGAAAATGCGCCAGCTGGAGACCATGCTCGTCCATCGCCTGCTTTACCGGATCGGCGTAGAAGGTCGCGATCTTTGCAGCGGCCATACCGGGTGAGGCAAGCCATTGCGGCACATGCACGGTGCATAGGCGCTCGACATCGGTGAGCAGCCGGCTGACGCCCGTTCCGGCCGCCGGACAGGATGTCTGGTAGGCATCGCCGATCAGGACGGCCCCGTCGCGCACGCAGTTCTCGGCGACGGTGATGTCGGTGAGCCAGCTCTCGACCCGGTCGATCACTTCGAAATCGCCGAATGCCTTGACCAGACCCGGCAGCGTTTCGATGAGCGTTTGCCTGGGATTGTCGCGCAGCGCCTTGACCCAAGGGTCACGATGTTCGCGGAAAACGAAGAGATTGGCGCGGGTGACGTCGGCGGCGGGGAACAGGTTCAGATAGTCGATGCCGTCGGAAACCCGTTCGCCGTAGTAGGTGAGGGCGGGATGCCGAAAGGCGCTTGTTCCCACCGGGCGAAGATTGAAGCCGAAGGTCAGCGACTGGCGCTGGTGGACGAACTTGCGCTCGACACCAAGGTCGCGGCGCAGAATGTCACCCATGCCGGTGGCCAAAACGAGAAGCCGCGCCGTCACGTCGCCGTGTCCGAGGATCGACACACGCTGGCGTTCCGGGCCTGCCTCCAGTCCGCTCACGCGACCAGCGATGAAGCGCACGGTGTCGGGCAGTTCGGCCCGCATTGCGGCGACGAGGTCATCGTAGAAAATGCCGTAGTGCCGGGCGTGCGTGCGGTCGAGCATGCGCCCCTTGCGTATGTTGACGATTTCGTCGAATGCCACGGCCGCCGCGGAAAGCCCGTCCAGAAGACCGATCCGGCGCAGTTTTTCGATCTGGTCGCCGGCGATCTTCTCGACGCGGAATTCGCGCGGAAAGACCTGATGGCGGTCGATCAGCGTGACGTGGTAACCGGACCGCCCGAGCACGTTTGCCGCCAGCGTGCCGGAAAGCCCGCCGCCGACTATGACTATCTCCGTGTCGGTTCCGGCAGGCAGCGGACGGTGGGAACGCTCGGCTGTCATCTGGAATACCTCAATATGGCGTAGATGGCTTGGGGACTTGTGGTGAAATAGCGCCAGAAAAGCCGGCGCGGCTCCATCAGCGCACGCCACAGCCACTCGAATCCGGCCTTCTGTATCCACAGGGGCGCGCGTCGGACCTTGCCGGCGATATGGTCGAAAAGCCCGCCCGACGTCTTGATCACCCCGACATTCTGGAGTCGCGATGCAAAGTCGCGGACGAAGATCTGCTCGCGCGGAACACCGAGGCCCAGCCACAAAATGTCGGGCGCAAGCGCGTTGATCTCGTCGAGCTTCTTTTCAAGCGCCTGGCCGGCAAGGAAGCCGTGGCAATGCCCGACGATGCGCAGGCCAGGGTATCTGGCTTTGACGCTCGCAACCGCCTTGTCGTTCTCGGCCTCTGTCGACCCGAGCAGATAGAAGGTCGTGCCTTCCTGCTCGGCGAGCTCGGCCACATCGTGAAAGAGGTCGGTGGTGGCTACCCGCTCCGGCAAATGCCTGCTGCACAGCAGGCGTGAGGCGAAAACAAGCGGCTGGCCGTCGGCGAAGATCTGGTCGGCCTCGCGGAAGAGGACGGCGACGTCCACATTCGCGAGCGCCTGCGCGATGACGTCGCCATTGGCGGAGGTGAAATAATAGGGACGGCTGCTGCGGATGTGCCCACGCGCCGCGGCGATCATCAAGCGCGCGGCATTTGGCCGGTCGATCACCGTGATCGGCAGCCCGCCAAGCTGCACGGTTGGAAGATCGAGAAGGCTTTCCTGGAAACGAGCCAGATCTTGCCGCGCGACATCAGTCGCGCTTGCGGGCCTGGCTGAACGTTGACGATGCGAACGGGGAGACTGGGTTGCGGACGTCGCGGCTTGCGCGGAACCGGGGGGCCCGGATCCACTTGTCGTGGCCTCATCTCCTCCAAAATTCCTTGGAGAGGTCTCTGAAATTTTGCGCATAGAAAAACTGCCCCATCCCCAGTATATCCAACCTACCCCCTTGCTTGGCACAATAAGTAAAAATATCGGAAAGTTAAGCGATATATTAACAATTAGTTAATATGTACATTTTGTCTAAAAGTTTAGATATCCCGAGCGAATGGGAAGGTCTGCGCGATCATCTGCCGGCCGCCGAGGTTCTATTTCTGGCGGAAGGCGGAGTGAAACGAGGTGAGCAGCGGGCCCAGTATATAGTCGAGGGCGGTGCGCTCCTCGGTGACGATCATCACCGAAGCCGGCATGCCAGGGTAAAGCGCGATCTGCGGCGCCGCGGCCAGTTCGGCCGGATCGACCGCGATGTCGGCGACATAGTAGGGGAAGCCGGTCTTGCTGTCGGTGATGCGATCTGCCGAAATGCGGGTGACGCGTCCGTGGATGATCGGTATCGAACGCTGATTGTAGGAGGTAAAGCGAACTTCGGCCGTCATGTCGGAGCGCAGGTTGGATATGTCCTCGACGCGAACCTGCGCCTGGACGATCAGCGAATTCTGCGTGGGCACGATGTCGAGGATCGTCTGCCCCGGGGCGACGATCGCGCCGATCGAAAAGACGCTGAGATCCATCACCTGGCCGTCATAGGGCGAGCGAACCTCGGCACGGTCCATGGCGGCCTGGGCGGCGAACATCTTCGGCACGAGGTCCGCCAGGCCGGATTGCGCATCGATCAGCATGGCGGAAAGCTTGGCCCGGCGCTCATTGGTCAATTGGGCGATTTGGCTTTCCAGCTCGGCCTTCGCCTGACGGCTTCCGGCGATCGCCCCCAGATTCTCGTCGATCAGGCCCTGCAGGTCCGAGGCGGATCTGTCCAGTTGCAAAATGCGCGGCCGCGTCGTCAGGCCGGCCTTGAGGAGCTTCGACAGGCTGACTTTTTCGTCGATCGTCGATTGCAGCTGGGCCCGGAAGGATTCGACGCGGGCCTGCTTGCCCTGGATCTGTTCATCAAGCTCGGCAATCCGCCGCTGCAGGATCTGCTTGGCGCCGGCCATCGAGGCGCGCTGGCTTTCCAGGTCGGCGATCTGGTTTGCCATGGCATCCTTGAGATAGGGCTCGTGCTCCTTGAGGATATCCTGCGGGAAGGCAACTGCCCCGCTGCCATCCAGCTCGGCCTTGATCCTGGCGTCGGTGGCGCGCAGGAGCGCATATTGCTGGGCGTAGAGGTTGAACTCGGAGCGAATCCTGGTGTCGTCGAGGACCAGCATGACCTGGTCCGCCTTGACGATGTCGCCGTCCTTGACCCGAATTTCCTTCACCGTTCCGCCGTCGAAGTGCTGAACGCTCTTGCGGTTGCCTTCCACCTTGACGACCGCATCGGCCAGGACGGCGCCGTTCAGCGGGGCAAAGGCGGCCCAGCCGCCGAAGACGCCAAAGAAGGCGACGATGATCAGCAGGCCGATATAGGCCGGCACCCGGATGGAATCCGGGGCCGGGATGACGGCTTCGCCGGGCAGGCTTCGGTAGATGAGGGCGCTGTCGCTCAACGGTCACTCCTCAGGCAGGTCATTGGGTTGCCACCGCAATTGTAGTCGCACGCTGATTGAGCCGTGCCACGATCTCGTTCCTCATGCCGAAGGCTTCGACGGCGCCGTCCCGCAGCAGCAGGATCTTGTCGACATTTGCCAGCGTCGAAGGCCGATGCGAAACGATGATCACCGTGCTGCCGCGACGCTTGAGCTCGATCGCGCACTCGCTCAGCGCACGGTCGCCATCGGCGTCGAGATTGGAGCTCGGCTCATCGAGAACGATCAGGTTGGGCGTGCCGAACACCGCCCGGGCAAGCGCGATCCGCTGACGGTATCCTCCCGACAGGACGGCGCCGCCTTCGCCGATCTGCGTCTCGTAGCCTTGCGGCAGGCGGATGATCATGTCGTGCACGCCGGCGAGCCGCGCGGCCTCGATCACCTCCTGGTCGACATTGGTCTTGAAGCGTCCGATGTTGGCAGCGACGGTGTCGGAAAACAGCTCGATGTCCTGCGGCAGGTAGCCGATGTGGTCGCCGAGCGCGTCGCGCCCCCAATGCGACAGATCGGCGCCGTCCAGCCTGACGGTGCCGCGGCTGGGCTGCATGACGCCCGCGAGGTGACGCGCCAGTGTCGACTTGCCGGCGCCCGAGGGGCCGACGATGCCCAGCGCCTCGCCTGCCTCCAGCCGAAACGATACGTCCCGCAGAAGCACCTTCTGCTGGCTGGGAATGGCAAAGCTGACCTGTTCGACCGAAATCTTACCGGTGGGCTTCGGCAGATTGAACGATCTTTCGCTCTGTGCACCGCCGTCGATCAGTTTGTGAACCCTCGCCAGTGCCGCCCGCGCAAGGACCAGGTTGCGCCAGAGGCCGACGATCTGTTCGACGGGCTGCAAGCCTTTGCCCAGCAATATGCTGGCCGCGAACATCGAACCGGCCGTGGTCTGCCGTTCGATCACCAGATAGGCGCCGAGGCCGAGGATCAGCGACTGCATGGTCAGGCGCAGGAATCGGATCACCCCCGACATCAGGGCGGCGCGGTCGCTGGCCTGCGTCTGACGCCGAAGCGCCAGGCTGCGGTCGCGCCCCCAGCGGCGGATGAGGCCGTCGATCATGCCCATGGCGCGAATGACTTCCGAGTTCCTCAGGCTCATCTCGGTGAAATTGTAGTTGGCCGTCGCCAGGTCGTTGGCCTGCTTCAGCGGCGCGCGCACCAGATATTCATTGATCACCGCCATGGCGACGAGCAGCAGGGACGAGCCGAGCGCGAAGAAGCCCAGCCAGGGGTGCAGCAGGAAGATGATGGCGATGTAGATGGGCGACCATGGCAGGTCGAACAGCGCATTGATGCCCATGCCGGTGATGACCTGCCGGAACGTGTCGAAGTCACGCACCGGCTGGCTCTGCGAGGAGCCAGACTGCGAGGTCTCGACCGACGCGGCCACGATCCTCGCCGACAGCAGCCGGTCGAGCCGCACGCTGGCGCGCGTCAGGATCGTGGCACGCATGAGATCGAGGCCCGCCAGCGCAAGGAAAGCCGCAAGCAGCGCGATGGTCAGCATCACCAGCGTGGTTGCGCTGCCGCTGGTCACCACCCGGTCGTAGATCTGCAGCATATAGAGCGGGGAGGCGAGATAGAGCAGGTTGATCGCCAGGCTGAACCCTGCCGCGATCAGGAAATAATGGCGGCACGCCAGCAGGGCGTCCTTCACGATCTGCGATTTTCTGTCGAGACTCAAATACCCAGCGGAGAACCGCCCCCCTGTCCACCTGTATGCCGATACTACTCCCGATCCTTCAGCCGGCCATGCAGCCCGTCGATATTCCTGTCGTAAACCTTAACGCGCAGGCTGGATCAGGAAATGCTACGGGAGGTGAGCCGCAACGCGGCTCACCTCCCGGGTTCAAAGCACGAAGTCGCTCGCCGTCAGTCCAAGTCCCGTGCCTGTCAGTGTGATCTGGAAATCGGCTGTTGCGTTGCCGTTGACATCGGCGCGGACAATGGTGTTGCCGCCGACTTCCGACCAGGTGATGCTGTTGGCGACGGTGGCCGCATTCTGCCCTCCGAACAGGAAAGCCTGGTCGCCGCCGCCGGCAACGGCGTCGATCGAGAACAGGTCGATCTTGTCGGTGCCGTGCACGAAAGCGGTGATGGTGTCATTGGCAGCCGATGCGGGCGAATCCGAAACGGCTGATCCGTAGTAGAAAGTGTCGGCTCCCAAGCCACCGGTGAGTGTGTCGGTGCCAGCGCCGCCAACGAGCCTGTCATTGCCGTCGCCGCCGTTCAAGGTGTCGTTCCCATCCTGGCCGAACAGCGTGTCATTGCCCGCCAGGCCGAAAATTTGGTCCGCCCCGCTATTGCCGTAAAGGACGTCGTCTCCGCCAATGGCGCCATTGAGGCTATCCGAAGAATTGCCGTTGCTACCGGTTATGACCTGGAACGTCTCGCTATACTGATAGGCGGGCCCGGCCGGATCGCCGACCTGTGTTGCCTGCACGGTGATGGAATACACCTTGCTCGGCGACAGGTCTCCCGAGCTCAGCGTGCTGCCGGTGATCGAGAACAGTCCCACGTTCGATTGCGAGGTGATGCTGTAGACAAAGCCGCCGGAATCCGGGTCGGTCGCGGTCAGTGCTCCCGAGAAATTGAACGTGTTGAAATTCACGTCCCCAGCGGGAATGCTGGGCGTGAGCTGGATGTCGGTGGGCGCAAAGCGCGGCGGCGCGTCGCTGGCGCCATTGATGGTTATCGAGACCAGCTTTTCCGTGCCGTCCTCGGAGAAGACGGTAAA
The DNA here is from genome assembly GCF_056781675.1 of Mesorhizobium monacense. NCBI lineage: Bacteria > Pseudomonadati > Pseudomonadota > Alphaproteobacteria > Hyphomicrobiales > Phyllobacteriaceae > Mesorhizobium > Mesorhizobium monacense. The sequence goes on from NZ_CM165567.1 coordinate 1,272,583, forward strand.
GCTGTCGTTCAACGACTGGCCGTCATTGAGCGCGTTGACCGTCGGGTTCAAGTTGTCGAGCGTATAGGTCCAGACGCCGGCGGCGGTCATGGTGTAGGTTCCGTAGCCGAGCGCGCTGGTTGTCGCGGAATTGACGGCCTGGAACGAGTCCGTGGTATTGTCGACATCGGTAGACAGCAGGTCACCGGTTGCGGTCGGCGTGCCGCCGCCGTTGGAAGTGCCCGCTTCGACGACCGTCCCGGCTGCGGTGCCGGTGATCACCGCGGCGTCGTTGGCGCCATGGATGGTGACGTCGATCACCTGCTGTGTGCCGTCGACGGTTGTGACCGTCACCAGCTCATGCAGCGTGGTGTTCGCTCCGGTGCTGTTGAGCGCCTGAACGGCCGCGTTGTTGTCGTCGAGCGTATAGCTCCAGCTGCCGTTCGCATCGATCGAGAAGGTGCCGTAGGTCTTGGCGACGGCAGCCTGCACGTTGAAGGTCGGTGCATTGTCGACGTCGGTCGCATTGAGATCGCCGGAGGCTGAGGCATCGCCCGGCGTGCCATTGGCGACACCGCTCTTTTCCGTGACGGATGTGTCCTCGGCTCCGTTGACCGTGATCACCGCCGCGTCGTTGGCGCCGTTGATCGAGATGACGATCACCTGCTGGGTGCCGTCGGAGGTCTGCACGGTGATGGTGTCGGTGAGCGCCGGATCGCCGGCGTTGAGCGCCTGGACGGCGGCGTCGTCCTCGTCGAGCGCATAGCTCCATTCGCCGGCGGCATTGATCGACAGCGTGCCGTGGGCACCGTTGCTGACCACCGAGAAGTCGGTGTCGCTGTCGACATCGCTGGCATCGAGATCGCCGGTGGCCGGCGAGGTGCCGGCCGTGGCGTTGGCGACGCCGGAGGCTTCCGTCACCGAGCCGCTGTCATCGCCGGTGATCACCGCCGCGTCGTTGGCGCCGTTGATCGAGATGTCGATCACCTGCTGGGTGCCGTCGGAGGTCTGCACGGTGATGGTGTCGGTGAGCGCCGGATCGCCGGCGTTGAGCGCCTGGACGGCGGCGTCGTCCTCGTCGAGCGCATAGCTCCATTCGCCGGCGGCATTGATCGACAGCGTGCCGTGGGCACCGTTGCTGACCACCGAGAAGTCGGTGTCGCTGTCGACATCGCTGGCATCGAGATCGCCGGTGGCCGGCGAGGTGCCGGCCGTGGCGTTGGCGACGCCGGAGGCTTCCGTCACCGAGCCGCTGTCATCGCCGGTGATCACCGCCGCGTCGTTGGCGCCGTTGATCGAGATGTCGATCACCTGCTGGGTGCCGTCGGAGGTCTGCACGGTGATGGTGTCGGTGAGCGCCGGATCGCCGGCGTTGAGCGCCTGGACGGCGGCGTCGTCCTCGTCGAGCGCATAGCTCCATTCGCCGGCGGCATTGATCGACAGCGTGCCGTGGGCACCGTTGCTGACCACCGAGAAGTCGGTGTCGCTGTCGACATCGCTGGCATCGAGATCGCCGGTGGCCGGCGAGGTGCCGGCCGTGGCGTTGGCGACGCCGGAGGCTTCCGTCACCGAGCCCTCGATGTCGCCGGTGATCTCCGCGGCGTCGTTGGTCCCCAGAATGTCGATATGCACCGTAGTGTGGGTGCCGTCGGCGCTCACCACATCGAAATCCTCGACATAGTGCTGGCCGGCAACGAATTCGTCGTGCGCCGAACTCGCCGTGTAGGTCCAGGCGCCTGCCGCATCGATGTCGAAGGTGCCGTATGTGCCGGAGGTTCCCACCTGGGCGACGAAGGTCTCCGAGCTGTCGACGTCCGAGATGGTGAGTGTGCCGGAGGTCGAGATGTCGGCCGCCGTGTCACCTTCCGTCAGGTTGCGGACGTCCGCCGAGAGCACGGCGGCGTCGTTGGTGCCGGTAATATTGACGACGATATTGTAACTCGCGGTGCCGTCCACCGACGTCACCGTCAGCGTGTCGGTCACAGCCTGGCCTTGCGTCAGCGGGTCGGCAAGCGCCTGGTTGAGCGCATAGGTCCATGCGCCGGTCGTCGCATTGAATGCGAAGGTGCCATAGGTGCCCTGAAGGCTTGCAGGGTTCTGGAAATGGTTCTGACCGGCGTCGACATCCGTCAGGATCAGCTGTCCTTGAGCGCTGGGATCGTTGAGCGTTCCGTTGGCGACGCCGCCGGCTTCCACCACGGTCTGGTCAGCGCCCGGGGCCACGGTGATCGTCGCGCCGTCATTGCTGCCCTGAATGTTGACCGACACGCTGGCCCAGCTCAGCGTTCCGTTGCCGAGCTTGATCGCATAGGTGAACGTCTCGTTGATGCTGTCGTCGGCACCCATGGCCTGCAGGCTGGAGAACCCATTTAGCTGCAGATACTGGCTAAGGTTCATCTCGACCTTGCCATTGTTGATGCGGATGAAGACGCCGCCGCCGATGTCTTCCCAGGTAGAGACGCCGCTCACTTGGGCGTCTGCCGTCGTCAGGTCGAGCGGCGCGTATTGCTTGGTGGCAGTCGGGGCGGAAGTCCCGTCGTCAATCGAATAGAGGGTCTTTGCGTTTCCACCCAGATCATTCTGCATCACGTCCAGCAGGATGATGGACTGTTCTGCCGACACGATGACGACCGTGTCCTCGGTGTAGTTGAGGATGTCATCCTTTGCCTGCGGCGTATTGGAAAATGACGTCGTGGTTCCACCGGCGCCGGTGATTTGAGTAGCCATGTTAACCCCCACTTGTTCGTTGTCGAACAGACGCCCCCGTCTGCCTCACTGAGCCTGCGAGCGACTGGCCGCTTCCTTTCGAAAGAAGCTCTTCGCGGCCGGCATGCACGTTCTGGCAGACATCCCTGTCTGCAAGTTCAGTGGAGTTGGCTCCAAACGTGCTGTCGCGCGCGCCAGCACGAGGATGGCGGCACACAGACCGATGGTGGCTCAAGCGTGATGATCGCGACGACATTGACGTCGCTTTGCGTTTCCCCAACCCCAAATAGCGTCGTCTAGCCCGTTGGTTGCCAGTCGGGGGCCATTTTTGCGGCGCTTATATTAGGACATTGTTAACCCTTCCTGAGAGGAAGCGTCAACAACCAACATAGCATAACAGTTAATATCTGGGGGCAACGTCCGTTCCGGCGCATCGCCACAGGACCAGCCGCACCGTGACCGGAAGCATCCGGAATATATCCGCGGCGCACGACTCCCGAATTGGAATAGACGGCTAGCAGATCAGCTTGCCCTCATCGTTTCTTTCTTTGTGCGCCAAGAAAGCGAAGATTGACCGGAAACAGCTGCACGAAGGGGGTCGACCAGGCCGCAGCGCCGATCCCGATCCTGCCTTGGGCAGATCGGACTAGCCCCCCGCCAGCGACAGGCCGCGGGCGCGCTCGCGCAGCAGGGCCAGCAATTCGCCTCGCCGGGCTTCCGGCGTGTCGACGGGCAGGACGAAACACAGCGTCTTGTTGATGGCGCCGTGGCCGTCTGGATCGGTGCTGCCATGCACCAGGTGAAGCGGTCGGCGAGGGCGGCGGTTTCGCTGTAGCCTTGCCGGCGCGCCAGCGCGACGTCGGCGAAGAATTCCTCGGGCGCGATGATGCGGCCGTCGGGCAGCTTGTAGTCGCCGGCGCAGACGAGAAGACAGGCGGTTGCCGCGACACGGCGACCGACGGGTTTTCTCGTGCCGACCCTGCACGTCCGGACACAACCACAGAAGGGGAACAATCATGATGAAACCATCGTTTTTCGCATCCGCCAGCGCCCTTTGCCTCGACTGGATAGGGGCGGCGTTGTCCGCTTGAGCACGCCGACACAGCCAGCGTCGGTGCGGCGATCGGGAATGCCGTGCGATGGCGTTCTGATGGATGCCGGTGCGGTTTCTCGCCGCGGCGTCGACACCTGGCAGGAACGATCTGCCGGTTGACGCATTTTGGCCGTGCGCCATTTAACCGAGGAAGATCATGAGAATTGCCCATGTCGCGCCGCTTTACGAGTCGGTTCCGCCCAGGCTTTATGGCGGTACTGAGCGCATCGTTTCCTACCTTACCGAGGCGCTGGTCGATCTCGGCCATGAGGTGACGCTGTTTGCCAGCGGCGACAGCCGGACTTCGGCGAAGCTGGTGCCCGGGCGCGAATGCGCGCTTCGGCTCGATCCGCGGCCGAAGAAATCCGAAGTGGCGGCGCATCTTGCGATGCTGGCGGAAGTCCGGGAGCGGGCTGACCAGTTCGACGTCATGCATTTTCATCTCAGCCATTTCCTGCATTTTCCCTTCTTCCAGGATATGGCGGAGCGAACGGTGACGACACCGCATGGCAGGCTGGATTATGTCGACCTGGCGCCGGCCTATCGGCGCTTCCCGCGCTTCCCGATGATCTCCATCTCGCACAGCCAAAGGGCAGGGCTGGCCAGCGCCAACTGGCTGGCGACGATCCAGCATGGGCTGCCGGTCGATATCTACGAGCCGATTTTCGAGACGGAGGCTGAAGAGCCTTACCTTGCCTTCCTTGGCCGGCTTTCGCGCGACAAGCGGCCGGACCGCGCCATCGAGATCGCCAGGCGTTCGGGGTTGAGGCTGAAGCTTGCGGCCAAGATCGGCGACGACGACCGCGCCTATTTCCACGAAATGGTCGAGCCGCTGATCGACGGCGACCGCGTCGACTATGTCGGCGAGATCGCCGAAGGTGAGAAGGCTGAATTCCTCGGCAGGGCTGCAGGCCTGCTCTTCCCCATCGACTGGCCGGAGCCATTCGGTCTTGCGCCGATCGAGGCCATGGCTTGCGGCACGCCGTCGATCGCCTGGAACTGCGGCGCCTTGCCGGAGATCATCGACCAAGGCGTGACCGGCTTTGTCGTCAATTCCATGGACGAGGCGGTGGCGGCAGTGCCAGCACTGCTTCAACTCGACAGGCGAAAGGTGAGGGCCGCCTTCGAAAAGCGGTTTTCCGCCCAGAGAATGGCCCGAGACTATGTGGCCGCCTATGTGCGTCTGCTCGCCGGCTCAGCCGAAGCGAAGGCCTCGTGAGCGATGGCGCTGGATCGGGGCGCGGGGGAGCAACAGGAAAGATGTGACGGATGACAGAACTCGACGAGCGCAAGCTCGATCCCGCCGTGGCCCTTGCCTCCCTGGACGAGACCGCGCCACGCGAGCCGCATCGGCTGTTCGCGCTTAAGCAGGGCGATTGCTTTGCTGTCGCTGATGCCTATGGCGATATCAGAGGCGCCGGCGACGGGTTCTTCCGCGACGACACGCGCGTGCTGTCGGAGTTCAGGCTGACCGTCGGCGGCAGGCAGACATCGCTGCTCGGCGCCTCGCTCAGCCAGGACAATGTTCTGTTCACCAGCAATCTCACCAACCTGCCGATGCAGAGCGTTGGCGGCCGCGACATTCCGCAGGGCGCGATCCATATCGAGCGTGTCAGGTTGCTGTGGCAGGACCGGCTGTTCGAGCGCATCACGCTTTCCAATTACAGCCAGGAAACCTCGGCCATTCGTGTCTCGCTGCACTTCGCCGCCGATTTCCGCGACATGTTCGAAGTGCGCGGCTCGACAAGGGTGAAGCGCGGGATGGCGCATGCGGCCGAGATGGATGCGACATCGGTGCTGCTTCGCTATGACGGATTGGACGGGCTGGCGCGGCTGTCGGCCATCTCGTTCTCGCAGGCGCCCGATCAGCTGACGGAGAGCCGCGCTGATTTCCTGATTGCGGTGACGAAACGCAGCAGCAAGGTGCTCTATATCGAGGTCGGTCCGGAGGTGGCGGAAACGCCCGACCGCGACCGTTTCCGCGCCGCCGCGGCGCGCGCCCGCTTCGGCATGCGGGCCAAGCGCCGCCACGGCGCCACGGTGCACAGTTCGGGCCGCGTCTTCAACGATTGGGTCGAGCGCGCCCGTGCCGATGTGGCGTTGCTCACCACCGAGCTTGTGACAGGACCCTACCCCTATGCCGGCATACCCTGGTTTTCGACGGCATTCGGCCGCGACGGCGTGATCTCGGCGCTGCAGATGCTGTGGCTCAACCCCGGCCTGGCGCGCGGCGTGCTCGCCTTCCTCGCCCAGCATCAGGCGACCGAGACCTCGCCTTTCAGCGACTCGCAGCCGGGCAAGATCATGCACGAGACCCGCAAGGGCGAAATGGCGGCGCTGCGCGAACTTCCCTTCGGCCGCTACTATGGCGGGGTCGACACGACACCGCTCTACATCCATCTCGCCTGCGCCTATGCGGACCGCACTGGCGACATGGACTTCATCGACAGGCTGTGGCCGTCGCTCACTGCTGCCGCCGAATGGACGGAGGAGGCGAGCCGGGCGACCGGCTTCGTCACCTATCAGCGTGCCGCCGAATCCGGCCTCGCCAACCAGGGCTGGAAGGACAGTTTTGACTCGGTCTTCCACGCCGACGGCCGCATTCCCAAAGGCCCGATCGCGCTCGTCGAAGTGCAAGGCTATGTCTTTGCCGCCTTCCGTGGCCTGGCGGCACTTGCGCGCCGCCGCGGCGGGTACGCAGAGGCCGAGCATTGGGAGAGCCGCGCCGAAGAAATGCGAAGCGCCGTCGAGCGTGACTTTTGGCTGGACGATCTCGGCTTCTATGCGCTGGCGCTCGACGGCGCCGGCGAACCCTGCAAGGTCAGGACGTCGAATGCCGGGCATCTGCTCTTCGTCGGGCTGCCCGAGCCGGCGCGGGCGCAGTTGGTCGCCGACCAGCTTTTGTCCGCGTCCTTCCACTCGGGCTGGGGACTGCGGACGCTCGCCGACGATGCCGTGTTCTTCAACCCGATGTCCTATCACAACGGATCGATTTGGCCGCATGACACCGCCATCTGCGGCGTCGGCCTCGCCCGCTATGGCGAACGCGAAAGCGTGGTCCGGCTGATGAGCGGCACGTTCGAGTCCGCTGTGCATTTCAACATGCGGCTGCCGGAGCTGTTCTGCGGTTTTACCCGCGCGCCCGGCGAAGCCCCGATCGCCTATCCGGTCGCCTGCCTGCCGCAGGCCTGGTCGGCGGGCTCGGCCTTCATGCTGATGCAGGCCTGTCTCGGCCTGGAGATCGACGGCTGGGACGGCGAAATCCGCGTCACCCGTCCGAGACTGCCGATCGGCATCGATACGCTCACGCTGCGGCATCTCAATGTCGGCGAAATGGCTGTCGACCTGACATTCCAGCGCGTCGGCGACCGGGTCGTAGCCTTTCTCGCCGATCGACATGAAGGGTTGGTGCCGCTGATCGTGCGAACGTAGGCGGGCCACTCGCGCGGGATCGGAAAATGTCGGAACCGATCGTCCGTTTGTGCGTTGCACAACCATACCGCCTCACGGCGGCCTGTCGCCGCCTGACGGTGGCGGAGACGAAACAAGAAGAATGAGGCCTGCATCAGGCCCGGTGGCGAGTTGGCGTTTCAATGACAGATTATGGCAGCGACTTACTATGGATCGCGATCCTGGCAAGTCTCGGACTTTCCGCTCTGGCGGTGTTTTTCTCGATATCCCGGCGACAGCGCACCCACGCCCCCGCCACGTACACCGCGGGCGAGGACGTGGCTTCCGAAGCGGCGCGCAAGGTGCTCAGGGAATTCGAGAAGAACGGCCAGTCGGTCGATGCGGCGCTGGTCACATGGTCACCCGAAACCTTGCGCAAGATCCTCACCGAAGACCTGCCGGAGGCGCAGGTCATCGTGGTCTCGAACCGCGAACCCTATATCCACAACGTCAAGGGCGATGGCGTCGAGCTGGTGGTGCCGGCCAGCGGACTGGTCTCGGCACTGGAGCCGATTACCCGCGCCTGCAGCGGCACCTGGATCGCCTATGGGGGCGGCACCGCGGACCGACAGATGGTCGACGAGGACGACCGGGTGCAGGTGCCGCCCGGCAACCCCTCCTACGCGCTGCGCAGGGTCTGGCTGACGGAGGAGGAATATCAAGGTTACTATCTGGGCTTTGCCAATGAGGGCCTGTGGCCGCTCTGCCATATCGCCTTCACCCGGCCGATTTTTCGCGAGTCGGATTGGGAGGCCTATGAGGCGGCCAACCGCAAATTCGCCGAAACGGTAGTCGCAGAAGCGCGCAACGAACGGCCGATCGTTCTGGTCCAGGACTACCACTTCGCGCTGCTGCCGCGGATGATCCGCGAACGGCTGCCCGAGGCGATCGTTATCACCTTCTGGCACATCCCCTGGCCGAATTCGGAAGTGTTCAGCATCTGCCCATGGCGGGAGCGCATCCTCGACGGGCTGCTCGGCAGCTCGATCATCGGCTTCCACACCCAGTTCCATGCCAATAATTTCACCGAAAGCGTCGACCGCTTCCTGGAAAGTCGAATCGAGCGGGCGGATGCAGCGATCTCCTATGGCGGCCAGACAACTTTGGTCCATGCCTATCCGATCTCGATCGAATGGCCGGTGGAGCTCCTGGCCAGGCTGCCGGATGTCGAAGACTGCCGCGCCCGTATCCGTGACAGGTTCGGGCTGCCTGCCGACGTGAAGCTGTGCGTCGGCGTCGAGCGCCTTGACTACACGAAGGGCATACTCGATCGCTTCCACGCGCTGGAGGAGTTGTTTACCCGTCATCCGGAATGGATCGGGAAGGTGGCGTTCCTGCAGATCGCTGCCCCCAGCCGGGGCACGTTGCCGGCCTACAAGCAGCTCCACGACGAGTGCCTGCGCTATGTCGACGAGCTCAATCAGCGCTTTGGCCATGACGGCTACAAACCTGTCGTCATGGTCGCCGAACATCATTCGCAAAGCGCGGTCTACGAAATCTATCGCGCCGCCGATATCTGTATGGTCACCAGCCTGCATGACGGCATGAACCTCGTCGCCAAGGAATTCGTCGCCGCGCGCGACGACGAACAGGGCGTGCTTTTGCTCAGCACGTTCGCAGGCGCTTCGCGTGAGCTGCTGGAGGCGATGATCGTGAACCCCTACGACGCGGCCATGATGAGGGACGTGCTGCTGCAGGCGCTGACCATGACGGGCGAAGAGCAGCGCGAACGCATGCGGCGCATGCGCGAGATCGTGCGCGACAACAACGTCTATCGCTGGGCCGGCAGTATGCTCATGGATGCGGCCCGCCTGCGCAAGCGCAGTGAGCTTGACCGGGTCACAGCCGTCGCCGAGCGCTCGGCGAACGCAAACGTCGACAATGTCGTCTCCATGGTCGAGCGCAAACGCATGGCGGCCGGACTACGATGAGGATTGCAAAGCCGATGATACCGAATCTGCCGGAAGGGGAGTGGGCCCTTTTCCTCGACATAGACGGCACCTTGCTCGAACACGCCGCGCATCCGGACAGCGTCTCGGTCAGCGATGAGTTGCGCCAGCTCATGCAAACGATGGAGCGGCGACTGGACGGTGCCGTCGCCTTTGTCACTGGACGCTCGGTTTCCGCGGTGGACCGGCTGTTCCATCCCCTGAAGATGCGCGTCGCCGGCCTCTACGGGCTGGAGCACCGGCTGATGCCCGACGGTCCGGTCGAGGCCGCGGACGAGCCGGCCGACATCGCCGCATTGGCCGACGAGATCGAAGCCGAACTCGGCAAGGGCGTCTATGTCGAACGCAAGGGTCCGGTGCTGGCGGTCCATACGCGCGCCGCACCGCATCTGCTGGCGCGGGCAACCAGGCTGGTCGAGATGGCGCTGGACCGGCTGCCCGAGGGATATCGGGTGATCGCCGGCAATGCCGGGGTGGAACTGATGCCGCTCGAAGCCGCCAAGGGAGCGGCCATCCGGCGCTTCATGGAAATCCCGCCCTTCATCGGCCGGCGCCCGGTGTTCCTCGGCGACGATACGTCGGACGAGAACGGCTTCGAGACCGTCAATGGCGAGGATGGGGTCTCGATCCGGATCAAGCCGCGCGGGCCGACGGCCGCTCGCCATGTCATTGCCGACGTCGCCGATGCCATCGCCTGGCTTCAGGCCAATTTCGGCGATCCCGCCAGGCAAGCGGGCCGCGATGCCGCCGAATAAGCTCAGACGGGAAACAGGAAGGCGGCGCCCGGATCGAAAAAGACCTGCCGGCGGCTCGGTGTGGCATCTTGCGAAGCCATGGCGGCGGAGGTCGGCCTGATGTCGATCTCCTGTCCGGTGGTGGTGCGCGCAACGATGCGCCGGCGTTCGCCATAAAAGGCGATGTCGACGACGTCGACGGTGAGTTCGGCGCTCGCCGGGTTCCGCTCCAGGCGAAACGCCTCGGGACGGATCATCAATCTGGTCTTTTGTCCCCGTTCGAAACTGCCATTGGCGCTTATGCCTGAGACGAGCGAGCCATCGGCAAGGCGAATGGTGGCCGCGCCGCCGACGGTTTCAAGATGTTCGGCAGCGAGGAAGTTCGAGTTGCCGATGAAGCCGGCCACGAAATCGGTCGCCGGCCTGAGATAAAGATCCTCGCCGGTGCCGGTCTGCTCGATGCGCCCGTCCTTGAACAGCGCAATCCGGTCCGACAGGTGCAGTGCTTCTTCCTGGTCGTGGGTGACGTAGAGAATGGTGACGCCGGTCTCGCGATGGATGCGGCGGATTTCGGCCTGGATTTCCTCGCGCAGCTTCTTGTCGAGCGCCGAAAGCGGCTCGTCCATCAACAGGATCGGCGGATCGTAGGCGAGCGCGCGGGCGAGCGCGACGCGCTGCTGCTGGCCGCCCGACAGCGCGCCGGGCAGCCTTTCGGCAAAGCTCTCCAGCCGCACCAGGGCCAGCATGTCGGCGACTTTCTTCTTCACCTCGGCATCGGGCCGGCGGCGAACGCGAAGTGGAAAGGCGACGTTCTCGGCGACGCTCAGATGCGGAAACAGCGTGTAGCGCTGGAACACCATGCCAATGTTGCGCTTGTGCGACGGAACGCTGAGCAGCGACTTGCCCCTGAGCAGGACGTCGCCGGAGCTCGGATCCTGGAAACCGGCAATGGCATAGAGCGTTGTCGACTTTCCCGAGCCGGATGGCCCGAGAAAGGTCAGGAATTCCCCCTTGGGAATATCCAGCGTCACATCATGAACGGCCGTGAAGGCACCGAATGCCTTGCGCAATTTGCGGATCGAGAGGAAGGGCTGGGTCATGTCTTGAACTTTCGGCGCAGCAGGGCCGCCACGATCATCAGGGCAAGGGTCAGGCCGACCAGCAGGCTGGAGGCGGCGGCAATCACCGGGCTGAGATCGGCCCGCAGACTGCCCCAGATCTTGACCGGCAAGGTCTGCAAGGTCGGGCTCGCCATGAAGATCGCGACGACGACTTCATCCCACGAAGCGAGGAAGGAAAAGATCGCGGCGGAGAAAATGCCGATCCGGATCGAGGGCAGGGTGATCCTGAGCTTGGCCTGGAGCGGGCTCGCGCCGCAGACGATTGCCGCGTCCTCGATCGACTTGTCGAAGCCTTCGAGCGCGGTGGCGATCGGGATGATGGCGAAGGGGAGCGCCAGCACGGTGTGGGCGACGACGAAGCCGATGGTGGTGCCCCCCAGCCCGAGCCGGAGGAAGAAGGCGTAGATGGCGATGGCAAACACCACGACCGGCAGCACCATGGGGGTCAGCAAGAGGCCGCGCAGGATTTCGCGCCCACGGAAATTACCGCGCACCAGCGCGAAGGAAGCAAGCAGCCCGATCAGCACGGCAAGAATTGCCGTCAACGCGGCGATGCGGGCGCTGGTCAGTGCTGCTTGGAGCCAGGACGGATCGGCGAACAATTCCTGATACCATTTCAGCGTCCAGCCGGGTGGCGGGAAAGCCAGCCAGCGCGACGAGCCGAACGAAAGCAGCACGATGAACACCACCGGCAGGAGCAGGAAGGCGGCGACGAGCGCGGTGAAGCCGAGCAGGGCAGTCTTCGGCCATCCCATGCGGTCGTAGTCGAGCAGCATCTTAGATGCCTCCCGTGGCGCGTCTGGCGCCGACGAGGCGCAGTTGCAGCGCGTAGAGCGCCATGGTGACGACCAGCAGGATGAAGGCCGCGGCGCTGCCCAGCCCCCAGTTGAGCAGCGACTGGATCAGTTGCGCGATCATCTCGGCGAGCATCATGTTCGAGGTGCCGCCGAGCAGTGCTGGGGTGACGAAATAGCCGAGCGACATGACGAACACCATCAGGCCGCCGGCGGCGATGCCGGGCAGCGACAGCGGCAGGAGGATGCGGCGGAAGGCCTGGAAGGGGCTGGCGCCGCAAAGGGCTGCGGCACGCAGCGTCATCGGATCGATGGCCCGCAAGGTGCCGACCAGCGGCAGGATCATGAACGGCAGCATGATATAGACCATGCCGATGGTGACGCCGGTGAGATTGTTGATGAGCGGCAGCGGCTGGTCGATGACGCCGATGGCCATCAGCGCCCGGTTGATGACGCCGGTGCGCTGCAGCAGGACCATCCAGGCATAGGTGCGGGTGAGAAGATTGGTCCACATCGACAGGATGATGATGCCGAACATGATCGAGGCGAGCGCCGGCGGCATGATGGCCAGCATCCAGGCAACCGGAAAGGCGACGAGGACGGTGACGATGGTGACAACCGCGGCGACCAGGAAGGTGTTGAAGAAGACGCGCACATAGGTGCCGTCGCCGAGCAGCGCCGCATAGTTCTGCAGGCCGGGCGCGGGGTCGGTGACGCTACGCAAGAGCAAGGCGAGCACCGGGACGACGAAGAAAAGCCCGATCAGCGTCAGTGCCGGCAGCAGGCCGCCAAGGCCTGCCGGCATCCGCATTGTCGCAATGCTCTGCTCAGTTTCCACCGACATGGCGTTACCCGGGTTGCGGAGCGGGGCGACCGGGGCCGTCCCGCTCCTTGTCACGAGAGGGTGGCGCTACTTCGCCTGCCAGGCGTACCAGCGCTCGGCAATGGCGTCGCGGTTGGCGGCCCAGTAGCTCATGTCGAGATTGATCTGACCTTCGACATGGGCGTCGGGCAGCGACTTCACCGCATCGGCGGGCATCTCGGCCTTTGCCTTGGTGTTGATTGGCGCATAGCCGCTCGCTTCGGCGAAGTTCGCCTGGCCGGCCGGGCTGCTTGCCGCGGCCAGGAACTTCATGGCCGCGTCCTTGTTCTTGGCGCCCTTCGGCACGACCAGCACGTCGGCGGCGGTCAGGTTCTGGTTCCAGGACACGCCGACATCGGCGCCGTCCTTCTCCAGCGCGAAGACGCGGCCGTTCCAGAGTTGACCGAACGCGGCCTCGCCGGAAGCGATCAGCTGCTGCGATTCCGCACCGCCGCCCCACCAGACGATGTCCGACTTGATGGTGTCGAGCTTCTTGAAGGCGCGGTCGAGATCGAGCGGATAGAGCTTGTCGGCCGGCACGCCGTCGGCGAGCAGCGCGATCTCGATGACGCCCGGCGCCGACCATTTGTAGAAGGTGCGCTTGCCCGGATATTTCTTCAGGTCGAACATGTCGGCCCAGCCCGCCGGCTCGCCGGAGACGGTGCCCTTGTTCCAGGCGAGCACAAAGGAATAGTAGAAGCTGCCAACGGCATGGTCGGTGGTGAAGCGCGGGTCGAGATCGGCCTTCGGCACGGCGTTGAAGTCGATCGGTTCGAGCAGTCCATCCTTGGCCGCCTTGATGGCGAAATCCATCTCGACGTCGACCACGTCCCAGTTGACGCTGCCGGCGTCGACCATGGCCTTCAGCTTGCCGTAGTCGGTCGGGCCGTCCTGCAGCACCTTGATGCCGGATGCGGCCGAAAATGGTTCCGCCCAGGATTTGGTCTGTGCTTCCTGGGTCGTCCCGCCCCAGCTGGTGAAGACCATGTCCTCGGCCTTTGCAGCCGTGGTTGCCAGAAGTCCGGCAAGGATGCCGGCGAAGATCAGTTTCATGTCGTTCTCCTCTGTTTGTTGTCGTTGTTCATTGCACTGCCGGATCGTTCTTGCCCGGCCGTGTTCGCTGGTCCGCGGCGGCTACCGCATGACGAAAGGATCGGGGATCGGCTCGTCCGAGGTGCGGATCCAGACTGATTTCGAGCGCGTGTAGTCGCGGATGGCGTCCATGCCACCCTCGCGGCCGAGGCCGGACAGGCCATAGCCGCCGAACGGAACCAGCGGCGAGACGGCGCGGTAGGTGTTGATCCAGACGACGCCGGCGTGGATACAGCGGGCCATGCGATGCGCCCTGGCGAGATTGGTGGTGAAGACGCCGGAGGCGAGCCCGAAGGGCGTGTCGTTGGCAAGCGACAACGCCTCCTCTTCGGTGTCGAAGGCCAGCACGCTCAGCACCGGTCCGAACAGTTCCTCGCGCACGCAGGCCAAGGTCTGATCCGCTGCCTCGATGATCGTTGGCGCGTAGTAGAATCCATCAGTCTTGCCCTGTGGTCGCGCGCCGCCGGTGACCAGCCGGCCGCCGCCGGCAAGGCTTTCGGTAACGATTTTCTCGATCCGCTCGCGCTGGCGCAAGGTGGCGAGCGGCCCCATTTCGGTGACGGGATCCTGCGGGTCGCCGATGGTGATGGCTTCGGCCTTGCGCTTCAGGCCAGCGAGAAATTCGTCCTTGACCGAACGCTCGACCAGCAGCCGCGAGCCGGCGACGCAGCTTTGGCCGGTGGCGGCAAAGATGCCAGCGACGACGGCGTTGGCAGCGCTGTCCAGGTCGGCATCGGCGAAGACGACGACTGGGCTCTTGCCGCCAAGTTCGAGCGTCGTGTAGGCGAGATTTTCGGCGGTGTTGATGACGATCTGCCGGGCGGTCGAGGGACCGCCGGTGAAGGCGACGCGGGCGACGAGCGGATGGCTGGTCAGGCGGTGGCCGCAATCATGGCCGAAGCCAGTCAGGATGCTCACGGTGCCGGCGGGAAATCCGGCTTGGTGGACGAGTTCGGCGAAGGCGAGCAGCGGAGCCGGACCATCCTCGGATGCCTTGAGAACGACGGTACAGCCCGCGGCCAGCGCCGGGCCGAGCTTGACCGCCGACAGGAAGAGCTGCGAATTCCACGGCACGACGGCGGCGACCACGCCGATCGGCTCCGGCCGGATCGTCACCTCCATGTCGGCCTTGTCGATCGGAACGAACGAGCCTTCGTGCTTGTCGGCCAGCCCGCCATAATAGCGGTAGTAGTCGCCGACATACGCGATCTGGGCGCGGGTCTCGCGGATGATCTTGCCGGTGTCACGCGTCTCGAGTTCGGCCAGCCGATTGGCGTTGGCGACCACCAGATCGCCGAGCCGCACCAGCAGCTTGCCGCGTGCCGTCGCCGTCATCGACGCCCAGGGGCCGGAGCGCAGCGCCCGACGCGCGGCATCGACCGCGCGATCGACATCGGCCACGCTGGCGGCTGGCATCTCGGCCCATTGTGCGCCCGTCGACGGATCGATGCTGTCGAAGGTCGTCGCGGCCTCGACGAACTGGCCGTCGATGTAGTTTTTGAATGCGGTGCTCATCGCGGCCCCGCTTCCTGGAAAGCCGGCATCACCTTGTCGATGAAGAGCCGCAGCGACTTCTTCTTGCGCTGGTGCGAGAGGCCGCTATCGATCCAGATCGAATACTGGTCGTAGCCCTGCGCTTCATAGATCTTCAGCCTGGCGATCACCTCGTCGGCTTCGCCGATGACAAGGTTCTGCCGGATCTTTTCCGGCGCATATTGCGGCATGGCCGCGATCTCGGTCGCCGTCAGCGTCTCCAATATGCCCTGGCGTACCGGCTTCTTGTTCTGGAACCAGGCGCCGAACTGGCAGTAGAATTGCGACAGGTCCTGCGTCAGGCGATCGGCATCGGCTGCGTCCTCGGCCACGAATGTATGCATCAGGAGCATGATCTCAGGCCGTGCTATCTCGGGATGGGCAGCGCAAGCCGCATTGAAGCGCTCCATCAGGCTCGCCACTTCGCCATCGCCGGAGGCAAGCGGCGTCACCTGCACATTGCATTTGTTGGCCACGGCAAAGTCGTGGGAGTTGGGGTCGCGTGCCGCCACCCAGATCGGCGGATAGGGTTTTTGCAGCGGCTTTGGCGACGAGGTCGTCGCAGGGAACGACCAGAACTCGCCCGAAAGTTCGAAATCACCGTCCCACAGGCCGCGCAGCGCCGGGATCATCTCGCGCATGCGCTGACCCGCGCCCCACGCGTCCAGGCCGGGGAAGAGCCGCTCGTATTCATAGCTGTAGGCGCCGCGCGCAATGCCGATGTCGAGCCGACCGCCGGTGATCACGTCGGCCATCGCCGCTTCGCCTGCAAGCTTGATCGGGTGCCAGAAGGGCGCGACGATGGTTCCGGTGCCGAGCCGGATGGTGCTGGTCTTCGCGCCAAGATAGGCGATGTTGATGAACGGGTTCGGCGAGATGGTGAATTCCATGCCGTGGTGCTCGCCGATCCAGGCCGTCTCGAAGCCCGCCTGCTCGGCCAGCAGCACCAGTTCCTCCAGTTCGGCGACGAGCTCGGAATGCGGCTTCGTCAGATCCGAGCGTTCCATGTGGACGAAAAGCGAAAACTTCATCGGCTTCACCTGCGACCGGATTGAAGGGCAGCGGACGGGGCGGGTCTGGCCAGCGGCCGGACCTCACCTTCCACCTCGTTGCCGACATAGACGCCAAATGCATCTTCGGTGCGTTCGCGCACATAGCGGGTCAGCATCGAGCGAACCGCCGGGTCGGCGATCCTGAGACCGGCGATCTGGTCGATGTCGACAAGCCTGACCAGACGATCGCCGGAGGCGGGAGCGTCAACCGTTCCCCGGTAGTAGACATGCGAGCGCGACGGATCCGCCGCATCATCCCAGACGGCGAACAGGAAGCCGAGCTGTGCGCCGATACTTTCCGCGGCAAGGCGCCCCTTGAGGCTGCGGGCATCCTGCGGCGTGCCCAGCCCGCGGCCTGCCGGCAATTCGTGGAAGCCATCCGGTGTTTCGAAGAACAGCACGCGGCCTTCGTTTTCGAGGATGGCGCCGACTTCGGTTCCTTGAGGTGCTGCCGCCAGCGCCTCCTGGCTGAGGCCCGGCGTGACATAGGTGCCGCGGCAGTAGCCGAGCGGCTGCGCCCCATTGTGGGTGAAGTCGCGCACGCGGCCGATAAGGATCGAATGGTCACCGGCGTCGACCAGTTGCTCCATGCCGCAATCGAACACGGCGACCGAACCGTCGATCAAGGGATTGCCGGTCTGTCCGGATTGCCACGCCACGGCCGCGAACTTGTCGGCGGCTTTGGATGCAAAGATGCCGGATTCGGTTTTTTGCGCCTCCGACAGGATGTTGATGGCGAAGCCTCTGGAGGTCGAGAAGGCCCGATGCCCCAGCGCCTTCTTGGCAATGCAGACAAGCACCAGCGGCGGCTCGAGCGAGACCGAGGTGAAGGAGTTGGCGGTGAAGCCGCGCGGTTCGCCTTCCGCGCCGATCGTCGTCACGATGGTGACGCCGGTCAGGAAGGAGCCGAGCGCGCGCCGAAATTCGGTGGCGTCGAAAGCAGGGGACGTGCCGCCGGAAGCATCCGCCGTGCTGTCGAGAAACGCCCTGATATGGTGAGTCACCTCTTCGGGCGAAGCGATTGTCATCATGTGCTTTTCGCCGCTCAGAACCAGGCATTGGCCGTTTGGCGCAAGCCGCGCCATCGCCGCCGACATGGCTGGCGTGGAATTCCTGTCTTCCGATCCGGTCATGAACAGGGCTGGGGCGGCAAGGCCGGCCAGACGTTCGACATGCTCGGTGTCGGCCCGGGCAAACAGGCGGTAGGTGCGAGCGTAACCTTGCGCGTCGACGCTTTCGAGCGCGGTGCGCGCGGTTTCGGCAGCGCCGACGAGATCGGCCGGGATCGGATCGCCGAACCAGCGGGCGATCGTCGCGGCGATGGCCTGGGGATCGCCGTGACCGCCGAGCGCGGCCGCGCGCTCGCGCACCGCCTGCGCCAGGGCCGCAGGGCGGCGGAAGACCGCGTTGAGGCAGACGACGGAACTCACTCGGGACGGCGCGCGAAGTGCAATCTCCTGGGCGACCAGCGCGCCCATGGAATGGCCGACCACGGTTACGGAAGCGAGGCCGAGATGGTCGAGCAAGGCGATTGCCTGGTCGGCAAAGTCCGTCAACTCGGCATTTTCCGGCGGCAGAGGTGAGACGCCGTGGCCGAGCATATCGATGGCGACGACATCGTGGCGGTCTTTCATCATCTCGATCTGAGGCTGCCAGATCGCGGCATTCATGCCGACGCCGTGGATGAACAGCACCGGCGCGCCGGAACCGGCGCGGATGAAGCCGGTGCCGTCGGGAGCCGTGCCTCGGATCAAGGCGGCGACGTCAGCCATGCAAATCTCCGACCTCCTTGAGATCCTGGTAGCGGTCGCCGATGCGGTGGTGCGGGCGGCCGCCGATGGAGGCGCCGAGCGCCACCACCAGTTCGTCGGGGGCGGGTGCGTCGCCGATCTGGAAATGCACCGTCAGATAGTGGGAGCGGCGGCCCTCGTCGTTCTTGTCCATCAGCGGGATCATGATCGGCGTGTTCGGCCCGCCGCGCAGATTGGTAAAGGCGAGATAGGTCTTGGCGCCGACGGCGCGGCGATAGTGATTGCCGAAATGCAGCGTGTGGATCAGCGCCGATGCATGCTCGATCTCGCCTGACGTGCCGCAGATGGCGGCCTTGCCATAGCCTTCGATCGCTTCGCCGGAGCCGGCGACAGCGATGATTTCCCGCGTCAGCATTTCGCCCAGGACGGGAGCGAAGGCGCGGATTTCGGGAGACAGGTCCTCGGTGAAGCCGCGTCCGGCCCAGGGGTTGGTCAGCACCGCGGCGACACCGATCAGGCGCAACGGCCGTGGCGCCGTCTTGCCGCCCTCGATCAAGGTGTTCTCGATGTAGGTGACGGTCTTTCGAATGGCCGGTTTCATCAGAAATCCTCGGTCGCGATGGCGCCATGCAACGCCGTCATCACTGGATCGTCTTATGGTATACCATGCTATGGAGCGCCAAGAACCTTGTCAACCGGTCATGGAATCTGTTTTGTGGCATTGCCAGGAGGCGGAGGAAAAATGTCAGACGATACGCTGCGGATCGACCGCTCCGCCAAGACGCTGAGAACGCTGGCGCTGGAGCGCATGCGCGAGGCAATCATGGACTTCCATTTCCAGCCGGGCGAGCGGCTGGTCGAGCGGCCGCTTTGCGACCAGCTTGGCGTCAGCCGGTCTGTCGTGCGCGAGGTCCTGCGGCAGCTCGAAGCGGAAGGCCTGGTGCAGATGATCCCGGGTCATGGGCCGGCCGTGGCCAAGCCCGATCTCGGCCGCACCGACGAGATCTATGAATTGCGGGCCTTGCTGGAGGGCATCGCCGCGCGAGCCTGCGCCACGTCGGCCACCGACGGGCAGATCGCTTTGCTGGACAGCGCGCTGGCCAATTTGTTCGATGCATGGGCATCGGGCCAGCCGGTCGAGGTGATGCGGGCGACGGCCAGGTTCTATGAGGTGCTGTTCGAGGCAGCCGACAAGCGCATCGCCTGGGAAATCGTCAACGGGCTGAATGTCCGCATCAACCAGCTTCGGTCCATGACCATCGCCTCGGAGAATCGCCGTGAACCGGCGATCGCAGAAATGACCGAGATCATGGATGCCATCCGCTCACGCAAGCCAGAAGAGGCCGAGGCTGCGGCGCGGCGGCATGTCGAATCCGCCTGGAGGATCGCGCGCAACGCGCTTCGGCTCGGCTCCCTCGACTGACATTAGCCCGATCTTGCGGGCGGCATTGTCGAGCCGCGATCGGCTTGGGCTAGTTCTTGTCCACCGGCTTCGAACGCATCCGTGAAACCGTCTCGCGCTCGGCGCGCTTGGAGCGCAGCGGCGGCAGGCCGCGGTCGATCAGGTCCATGTCCTCCAGCACCATCTCGCCCATGCGCTTGAAAGCGATGTCGAGCGCGCCGGCGCGGTGGGCCGAGCGCAGGAAACCGGGCAGGGCGCGCACCGGGTGGTCTTGAGCCAGCGGTTCTTCCGGGAAGACGTCGCTGGCGGCGACGATGTGGCCGCTGCGGACGGCGCCCATCAGCGCCGAAAAATCGACGACGCCGGCGCGGCTGAGCAGGATGAAGGCTGCCCCCTCGCGCATTTTCGCGAGGGCGTCGGCGTCGAGAAAGCCCTGGTTCTCGCTGGTCACCGAAGCGACGACGAAGACGAAGTCGCTCTGCGACAGCACCTGGTCGAGCGAGGCCGGCTCAACACCATTGTCGATGAGGATCGACGGCGGCAGCCAGGGGTCGAAGACTTTTGTCCTGGTGCGGAAGCCGGACAGCAGGCGGTTCAACGCGCGGCCAAGGTCGCCGAAGCCGATGATGCCGACATCGGCGCGCGACAGCAGTCGTGCCTTCTGGTTGCCGTCGCCGCCCCATAGCTCCTTGCCCTGCCGGAAGGCGAGGTCGGCATCGACGATATTGCGTGCCAGATTGAGCGCCATGGCAAGGCCAAGCTCGGCGACTGGCTCGGCAAACACCAGGCCGGTGGTGACGACATGGATGCCGCGCGCAAACAGCGTCTCGTAAGGCATGTTGTTGAGGAGGTTGGTCTCGACATTGAAGACGCAGCGCAGCGCCTTCAGGCTTTCCAGTGTCTCCGGCGAGATCGGTGGCTGGCCGACAATGTAGCGCGCCTCGGCGAGCACATCCGGCGGCAACCCGGCGACGCCTTCGGGCGTTGTCTCGACGATGCTATATTTCTTGCGAAAAAGCGCCAACTGCGGCGGGGTGAAGATCAGGTCGAGCGTGCGGGGCTCGGGCGCGCTGATGACCAGCGGCAAAGCATTGTCGGGCATGATGCTCCTCCCGGCGCGATCATATCACGCCATTCACATCTGTGTTTTACTCAGGATTAAACGATTTACAACTGCGAAAAATCGATTTATCGATTACATCAGCGAGGCGGCAGGAGGTTACCTGCCCTCGGGAGGAGGATAATGGCGCATCGGGAGCATCGGCGTTCGTCGATCCACGACGTGGCTAGCCGCGCCGGCGTATCCGCCGCCACGGTCTCCAAGGTTCTGGCGGGCGTCACCACGGTGAAGCCCGAAAATGCGCAGCGTGTCTTCGATGCCGTCGAGCACTTGGGCTACCGTGTCGATCCGCTGGCTTCCGACATGCGGCGGGCGAAGCGCCGCATCATCGGCGCCATCATGCCCGAATTCGAGAGCGAATTCTTCGGCCAGATGGTCAGCGAACTCGAGGGCCTCGCCGAGCAGCGCGGCTACACGCTGGTGGCTGCCTCCAGCCGTGAATCGGAAGCACGCGAGAAGGAGATCCTTGCGCGCATGCATGACTGGCGCGTCGCGGGCGTGGTGCTGGCGCCGGTGCGCAACGAGCATGGCCCGGCGGCCGGCTTCATGAAGGCCAATGGCATGACGGGCGTGCTGATCGACCGGGTGCTTGCCGACGATGCCTTCGACACGGTCTCGGCCGATAGCGCTGCCGCCAGCGCCGAAGTGGCGCGCGAACTGATCGGCAAGGGCCACCGCCATATCCTGGTCATCGGCCTTGGTCAGCAGGCGGCGACGGTGCGCGCGCGTCTCGACGGGTTTCGCGCCAAGGCGCTGGAACTGGTGCCGGAGGTGCGGATCGACGTCGTGCTTTCGGAGAGCGAGGTCGAGCCGCTGCGCGCGTTGCTGCGCGACTATTTCGACAAGAGCGCCAATGGGGGCGAACGCCCGACGGCGGTCTATTCGCTGTTCCTCAAGGGCACGCTGGTGGCGCTGTCGGAATTCCGCCGGCGCGGCTGGCATTGCCCGGATGACATCTCGCTGGTCGGCTTCGACGATGCCGAATGGATGCAGGTGACATGGCCGGCCATCGCCGCCGTGGTGCAGCCAGTCCGGCAGATCGCCGCCCAGGCGATGGATGTCTTGTTTGCAAGGATCGATGGCGGGGAAGGCCCGTCCAAGGCGCGGCTCGAGCCTTGCAAGGTTTTGATGCGGGAATCCGTTGGCTCGCCAGGCAGCGGCCCGCATTCCGGGGGAGGAAACCGACAATAGCCCCCATTGTCGACAACGGAGTGGCGCCGCACCTGGCTTTGGCTCGTGGCGCCTGACATCAACAGGGAGGAAGAGATGAAAGCATTGGTTCTGAAGATAAATCGATTTACTCTTGCCCTAGGCGTCGCCCTGGCGGTTTCGGCCATCGGCGCGGCCAGGGCGGAGGACGGCGAATACGGCGTGCTGATGAAGACGCTGGCCAATCCGTTCTGGGGTGCGATGGGGCAGGGCGTCGAGGACGGCGCCAAGGAAGCCGGCGTGAAGTATTTCCAGCAGGCGGCCGAAAGCGACCAGGCGGCCGAGCCGCAACTCAATCTCTGCAACACCATGCTCGAGCGCAAGCCGGTGGCGATGATCACCGCCGCCATCAACTCCACCAATCTGCTGCCCTGCCTCAAGGCGGCGCAGGGTGCCGGCATCAAGGTCGTCGACCTGGATGGCAATCTCGATCCGGCGGTGCTCGACAAGGAAGGCATCAAGATCACCTTCCGCATCGGCTCCGACAATGTCGCGGCTGGCGGGCAGGGGGCCGAATATCTCGTCTCCAAGCTCGGCAAGGACGCCAAGGGCCCGGTGCTGGTGATCGAAGGCCTGTCCGGCAACATCACCGGCGAAAAGCGCGCCAAGGGTTTTGCCGACAAGCTGAAGGAACTGGCGCCGGGTCTGGAAGTCGTTGCCTCGCTGCCCGGCGACTGGGATCGCGGCAAGGCCGCATCGATCGCCACCGACACGCTGACCGCGCATCCCGACCTCGTCGCCATCTTCTGCGCCAATGACGGCATGGCGCTGGGCGCGGTGGAATCGGTCTACGCCGCCGGCAAGGGCGAGCAGGTGACGATCATCGGCGTCGACGGCAATTCGGACGCGGTCAAGTCGATCAAGGAAGGCCGGCTCAACGCCTCGGTGGCGCAGCTTCCTTATCTGGTCGGCAAGCAGGCGGTCGAGAACGTCAAGAAGGCGATCGCCGGTGAAAAGGTCGAGGAAAACATCGCCGTGCCGACGCTGGTGCTGACCAAGGACGTGCTCGACGCCGGCAAGGAGCCGATGCTGGAATATGTGAAGTAGGAAGGAAAAAGGGCAGTAGGGCAGTAAGGTAGTAGGGGAAAGCAAGCGGTTTGTACCGCTCGGACCAGATCTCCTATTCACCTGCTGCCTTACTGCCCTACTGCCCTCTCTAAAGGTGCAAAGAAATGGCTTCCGAAATGGCGCAGCCCGGTTTCTGGGCTCGGGTGCAGCGCGCATCCGTCGAGCGGCTCCACATCAGGCTGGAATCGCTGGTGGTGCTCCTGGCACTCAGCGCGGCGATGGCGGTGATGTCGCCATACTTCCTGTCGCTCAGCAATTTTCTCAATATCCTGCTGGCGACATCGACGATTGGCGTACTGGCGATCGCGGCCACCTTCGTCATCGGCTCCGGCGGGCTCGACCTGTCGCTCGGCTCGGTCATGGGGCTGGCGGGCGTCGCCGGCGCCTTCGTTGCCGTCAATCTCGGCTGGCCGTCGGTGTTCGCGGTCGTTGCCTGCATTCTCGCTGGTGCCATTGCGGGCTACATTAACGGACAGCTGGTCACCCGCGCCTTCGTGCCTGCCTTCATCGTCACGCTCGGCATGCTCGGCCTGGCGCGCGGGCTTGCTTTGGTCGTTTCGCAGGGCAGGGCGATCTACGGTCTGCCCGCGGCCATCGTCTATATCGGCCAAGGGCGGCCGTTCGGCATTCCGATGCCGGTGATCATCTTGGTGCTGACGGCAATCGTCGCGCATTGCGTGCTCGCCTATACGCGCTTCGGCCGCCACACGCTGGCGCTCGGCGACAGCGAGGGTGCGGCGCGCGCCGCCGGCATCCGCGTCGAACACCATCGCCGCATCATCTACACGCTGTCCGGGGCGCTCGCCGGCCTTGCCGGCCTGCTGTTCACCGCACGCGTCAATGCCGGAGACCCGACCGCCGGCATCAATTACGAGCTGACTGCGATCACAGCGGCGATCATCGGCGGCACCAATCTGTTCGGCGGCCGCGCCTCGATCCTCGGCACGATGATCGGCGCGCTGATCATGGGTGTGCTGCAGAACGGGCTGACGCTGCTTGCGGTGCAGGCCTATTACCAGCAGATGGCGATCGGCGCCGTGCTGATCCTGGCCGTGTTCATCGACCAGTATCAGGTCCGCAAGGAGTCGCGCGTATGACCCTTCTGTCGCTCCACGGCATCCGCAAGAGCTTCGGCCCGGTCGACGTGCTGCATGGCGTCGACCTTTCGGTCGCGGCCGGCGAAGTCGTCGGCCTCGTCGGCGACAATGGCGCCGGCAAGTCGACGCTGATGAAGACCATCACTGGCATCTACCGGGCCGATTCCGGCTCGATCGAATTCGACGGCAAGGACATCCTCGCGCTCGACCCGGGCCAGCGGCGCGAACTCGGCATCGAGATGATCTACCAGGACCTGTCTTTGGCCAAGCAGCAGGACGTGGCGGCGAACATCTTCCTCGGCCGCGAGCCGACCAAGAGGGTGTTCGGCCTGTTTCCGGGCTTCGTCGACAAGGCCGAGATGGACCGCCAGGCGGCGAAAATGATCGAGCGGCTCGGCGCCCATCTGCCGTCGATCAACCGCTCGGTCGGCTCGTTCTCGGGCGGCCAGCAGCAGACGGTGGCGATCGCCCGGGCGCTGACCTTCAACCCGAAGCTGGTGATCATGGACGAGCCGACCGCCGCGCTTGCCGTGCGCGAGGTGCAGAGCGTGCTCGACCTGATCCGCCGGCTGAGATCGGAAGGCATCGCCGTCATCCTGATCTCGCACCGGCTGAACGACGTGCTATCGGTCACCGACCGCATCGTGGTGCTGCGCCACGGGCGGGCCGATGCCGACCTCGTCACCGCCAAGACCAACATGAACGAAGTCGTCAGCCGCATCGTCGGCGGTGGCGATACCAGCGCCGCGGCGGCGCATGAACAACGAGGCTGACCTGATGAATACTTTTGGACTGCACACTTTCGCCATCGCCCCGGTCTGGGATCTCGCCCGCATCGAGCCGCAGATGGACCGGCTGAAGGAATACGGCATCGGCCTGATGGAAATCCCGCTGCTCAGGCCGGAAGAGATCGACACCAAGCGCACGCGCGCCTTTGCCAGCCACTACGGCGTCGAACTGATCCCATCGCTCGGCCTGCCGCGCGGGCTCGACGTGGTCGAGCGGCCGGAAGAGGCACTCGATTTCCTCGAACCGGCCTTCAAGGTCTGCAACGAGGTCGGCGCCGAAGCGCTCGGCGGCGTCACCTATGGCACGATCGGCAAGACCACCGGGCGGGCGCCGACGCGCAAGGAAATCGACGGCATGTGCCGCTTCCTCGAACGGGCGGCGAAGGCGGCGAAGTCACGCGGCCTGAAGCTCGGCATCGAGCCTTGCAACCGCTACGAGACGCATCTGATCAATCGCGGCATTGACGCGACGAGGATCATCGAGCGCATCGGCGCCCCCAACATCTTCATCCACCTCGACACCTACCACATGCATATCGAGGAGGAGAGCTTTGCCGCCGGCTTCGAGGCCGCCGCACCCTTCCTTGGCTATGTGCATGTGTCGGAGGCCAATCGCGGCGTGCCGGGACGCGGCATGCTCAACTGGGCGGCCTGCATGAAGGCGATCGCCGACATCGGCTACCAGGGGCCGATCACACTGGAAAGCATGAACCATGTCGATGTCGACATTGCCGGCGGCCTGGCGGTTTGGCGCCCGGTGGCGGAAGACCCGCGCGATGTCATCGAGGTCGGCCTGCCTTTCCTGCGCGAGGAAGCGCGCAAGGCCGGGCTGACGCTCGGATAGACACTGTCGCACCACTCCTCTCGTTTCAGTGGCGACCGAAAGCAGCGCCGGCGGAAACGATGGCCGCCTTCGCTTCGGATTCCCTATCCAGGAGGTTAGCAATCGACGACTTATTTTCATTTTACATTACCATTTCTGCATGAGAGACCAGACCAATGCGGTCGAAAACCCTGCTGGAGGCTGGGTGGCTGCTGAGGGAGGAAAGTCATGAAACGCATGCTTCTGGCCGCGGTGGCGGCAATAGCACTTAGCGGAGCCGCCGGTGCGGAGACGATCAAGGTCGGCGTGGTCGGGCCGTTCTCCGGTCCTTTCGCCATCCAGGGCAAGAATTTCAAGGCCGGCATAGACGCCTGGATGGCATTGAACGGTGCGAAGGTCGGCGACGACGACGTCGAAATCGTCTATCGCGACCTTCCGGCCGCCAACCCCGCGCAGGCCAAGGCGCTCGCCCAGGATCTGGTCGTCAAGGAGAGCGTTCAGTATCTCGCCGGGTTCTATTTTACGCCCGATGCCATGGCCGTCACGCCGCTTCTCGAGCAGGCGAACGTGCCGATGGTGATCATGAACGCGGCCACGTCGGCGATCGTGACCAAGAGCCCGCTGGTCGTGCGCACCTCCTTCACGCTCTGGCAGACTTCTGTGCCGATGGCAAAGGTGGCGACCGCGCGCGGCATCAAGAAGGTCATCACCGTGGTCAGTGACTACGGACCGGGTGTCGATGCCGAGACGGCCTTCGCTACCACCTTCAAGGCGGATGGCGGCGAGATCGTCGAGTCGGTTCGCATGCCGCTTTCGACGACCGATTTCAGCCCGATCATGCAGCGGGTGAAGGATTCCGGCGCCGAGGCGGTGTTTGCGTTCCTGCCGTCCGGACCAACCACTCTCGGCTTCCTGAAGTCCTATAACGAGAACGGCCTCAAGGGAGCCGGCATCCAGTTCCTGGCGCCTGGCGACCTGACGCAGGAATCCGATCTGCCGGCGCTGGGCGATACCGCTCTCGGGGTGACGACCACCTTCCATTATTCCGTCGCGCATGACTCGCCCGAGAACAAGAAGTTCGTCGAGGCGGCGCGCGCCGCGATCGGCAATCCGGCCGAGCTGTCCTTCCCATCGGTCGGCGCCTATGATGGCATGCGGGTGATCTACAAGATGATCGAAGCGACAGGGGGCAAGCAGGATGCCGCCAAGGCCGTGGATGCGGTCAAGGGAATGGCGTGGGAGTCCCCGCGCGGACCAGTGTCGATCGATCCCGAAAGCCGCCACCTCACGCAGAACATCTACTTGCGGGAGGTCGCCAAGGCCGCGGACGGCACCTACTACAACAAGGAGATCCAGACGTTCGCGAACATGACCGATCCCGGTCTCGCTGCCGCCAAGTAACCTTGCCGAGGCGAGCCCCCAGCCGCCAGATCCATGTCCGCGGGCGGCTGTCCGCCGGCAAGCCCTCGGAGTGAGACATGCAGAGCGTGCTCAGCATCGCGGTCGACGCCCTTGCCTACGGCATGGTGCTGTTCGTCATCTCGATCGGCCTGTCGATGACGATGGGTCTGATGCGGGTGGTGAATCTGGCGCACGGCGCCTTCGCGATGGTCGGCGGCTATCTTGCCTCCTATGCGGTGCGTGATCTTGGCCTGGGCTATGTCGCCGGTGTCGTGCTGGCGGTGGCCGGCACCATCGTGATTGCGGCTCCGATCGAGCGCCTGCTGTACCGCCGCATCTATAACAAGCCGGAACTCATCCAGGTGCTCATGACGATCGGCATCACGTTCTGCGTCATCGGCATCTCGAATTATCTGTTCGGGCCGACGCTGAAGACCATCCCGCTGCCCGCCACGCTGAGCGGACCGGTCGATCTCGGCTTTCGCTCGATTGCCGCGCACAAGCTGTTTGCGATCCTGTGCGGCCTCGCCGTCGCAGCGGCCCTCTGGTACCTCGTCGAGCGGACGCCCTTCGGGGTGAAGCTGCGCGCCTCGGTGGACAACGCGCCGATGGCAGCCGCGCTCGGCGTCAGGACGAAATCCGTCTATGCGGCGAGCTTCGCGATCGCGGTCGGCCTTGCCGCGTTCGGCGGCATCGTGGGCGCCGAACTGCTGCCGATCGAGCCTTATTACGCGCTGCGCTACATGGTGACCTTCCTCGTCGTCGTTTCGGTCGGCGGAGCCGGTTCGATCGGCGGCGCGTTGCTTGCCTGCCTGGTACTTGGCGCGGTCGACACGACGGGACGTTACCTGGTGCCGGAATATGGAGAGTTCTTCTTCTACCTTGCCGTGATCGCCATCGTTTGCGCGTTTCCGCGCGGCCTTCTTGGAAGGGCCTGAGGGATGAACGCCGATCATCATGCGAGCGTTTCCGCGCAAATCGCCAGACCGCGGTTCTCTGCTTCGGTTGACTGGATTGGCCTTGCGGCGATCCTGGCGGCCGCGGTCGTCGGCTATCTGCTGTTTCCCAACAATCTCGCGCTGCTCACGCGCGTCATCGGCATCGTCATGCTGGTGCTGTCGGTCGATCTCGTCACAGGCTTCTGCGGGGTGGCGACGCTCGGCCACGCCGCGCTGTTCGGCGCGGGGGCCTATGCCGCCGGCATCGCCGCCGCGCATTTCGGCATAACCGACCCGATCGCCATGATCGCGGCGGGCGCCGGAGGCGGCGCGGTCGCCGGCCTCATATCCGGCTTCGTCGTCCTGCGCGGCTACGGGCTCGGGCAACTCGTGCTTTCGATCGCCATCGTCAATCTCTTTCACGAGGCGGCCAACAAGACCGCCAGTTGGACAGGCGGCAGCGATGGCTTGACGGACATAGCGCCCAGCCCGCTGTTCGGCGTTTTCGCGTTCGATCTTTGGGGACGCACCGCCTATGCGCTGGGGATAGCGTTGCTGGTGATCGTCTTCTTCCTGCTGCAGCGTCTGTCGCGCTCCCCGTTTGGCATGCTTTGCCGCGGCATCCGGCAGGACCCGATCCGGGTTGCGGCTATGGGCGCGTCGGTCAACAGGACGCTGCTCAAGATGTACGTCATCTCAGGCGCGGTTGCCGGCGTCGGCGGCGGCCTCAACGCGATCTCCACCCAGGTGGTGGGGCTCGACAGCCTGAGCTTCACCCTCTCGGCGCAGGCGCTGGTGATGCTGGTGCTTGGCGGCACCGGATCGCTCTACGGCGCGATCATCGGGACGGTCGTTTTCATGCTGTTCGAGGATTTCGTTTCCGCCGCCAATCCGTTTCACTGGCTGACGATCATGGGTGCGCTGCTGGTCGGTGTCGTGCTGTTTGCGCCGCGCGGCATTTTTGGCACGGCTGCACAGCTGTTCGATCGCTGGAGACGGCGATGACCGCGGTGTTCGAGGTCGAGCGGCTGAACAAGGCCTTCGGCGGGCTGGCGGTGACCCAGGCCGTCTCGCTGACGATGGCGCCCGGCGACCGCGTGGCGCTGATCGGGCCAAACGGCGCCGGCAAGACCACTTTCGTCAATCTCGTCACCGGCCATCTGAAACCGGATTCAGGGGTCGTCCGCCTCGCCGGCGAGCAGCTCAACGGCATGAAGCCGATGCAGCGCGTGCAACGCGGCCTCGTGCGATCCTTCCAGGTCACTCGCCTGTTTCCGGAGATGACGCCGCGGGAACATCTCGCACTCGCCGTCCTGCAGCGCCAGGGCCGTACCGGCCGCCTGTTCGGCACGTTCTGGTCGATGCCTGAAGTCCTCGAAGAGATCGAGGTGCTGCTGCGCACGCTTGGCCTGGAGGCGGCCGCCGATCGCAAGGTGGCGGAAATCGCTTACGGGCAGCAGCGGCTGCTGGAGATCGCCCTCGCGCTGGCGTTGAGACCGAAAGTCCTGTTGTTGGACGAACCCGCAGCCGGTGTTCCGCAAAGCGAAACGCCGCGCATCGAGTTAGCACTTGCCGGGCTCCCCGCCGATCTGGCGGTGCTCATGATCGAGCACGACATGGATCTGGTGTTCCGTTTCGCCAAACGGGTCATCGTCCTGGCCGCAGGCGCGATCATCTTCGACGGCGCGCCGGGCGACGTGACGAAGGATGCGCGCGTACGCGAGGCCTATCTCGGGAGCTATGCCGATGACCGCAGCGCCGCTTGAGATATCGGGGCTGACCGCCGGCTACGGTCAGACCCGCGTGCTCGAAGATGTGTCTTTCGTTGCGCCTGCTGGCGCCCGGCTGGCAGTGCTCGGACGAAACGGCGTCGGCAAGTCGACGCTGCTCGCCACGATCGCCGGCCAGACGCGGCGCCATGCCGGAGAGATCAGACTGGGGGGCGTCGATATCGTCGGCAAGGACAGCGCCTCGCGCGCCTGGCTGGGCCTCGGCTACGTGCCGCAGGAACGCGGCATCTTCCCGTCGCTGACCGTGGAGGAGAACCTTTTCGTCGGGCTGAAGGATCGCCCGCGATCGGCCGTGGACGAGGCATACGCCATGTTCCCCCGGCTGAAGGAGCGTCGGCGCAATCGCGGCAACCAGCTCTCGGGTGGTGAACAGCAGATGCTGACGACGGCGCGCACCATCCTCGGCCGTCCATCCGTCCTCATGCTTGACGAACCGCTCGAGGGACTGGCTCCGGTGATCTGCGACGAGCTCATGGCGGCGCTGATGCGGCTCGCTTCCGGCGGCGAAATGACCATCCTGCTCGTCGAGCAAAGGATCCGAGCCGCATTGGACTTCGCCGATCAGGTGCTCATCCTCGAGCGCGGCCGGATCGCCTGGGCGGGGACGCCGGCGAGACTGCGCGCCAGCCCGCAAACCATCGAGAGGCTGCTCGGCGTTGCCGCGATGCCGCATTCGGTCGCATAAGCAATTCCAGGAAAAGTGTGTAGCGGTTTTCCGTCCGGAATTGCGCAAAGACAAAGAGCAATTCCCGGAAAAGGGCGGGCGCTCGCGAGCGTCAGGCGTGGTGGCTGGCCGCCTCGCGAATCGTCTGCAGCAGGATGGTGAAGGCCGGCGAGGGAGCGGTGTCGGTGCGCATCGTCAGCCCGACCGGCCCCTTGGTCTCCTCGGTGTTGACAGGCAAGGCGACGAAGGCGCCGCTTGATAACTCGTTGGCGACGACGCCTGCCGAGATGATCCAGACAGCATTGCTTTGGCGCATGAAGGAACGGCCGAAGGAGTCCGAGACGGTCTCGATCTCAGTCGCCGGCGCCGTCATGCCGTTGGTGATGAACAGGCGGTCGACGAAGGGGCGGATCACCGATTCCCGCGTTGGCATCAGCACCGGGAATTCGTCGAGCCGCGCGAATACGTCCTGGCCAGGCTCGAGCAGCGGATGGCCGGCCCGCACCACGAACAGCACCTGCTCGGAATAGAGATGCTCGAAGAAGAAGCCGGTCATGTTTTCCGGCGCCGCGAGCCGGCCGACGACAAGGTCGAGCGCGCCGACGCGCAATTGCTCGAGCAGCACCGCATTTTCGCCGGTGACGATCTTGATCGCGGCGCCGGTGTTCTCGCTCAGGAACAGGCTCATGGCGAGCGGCATCACCCGCGCCGACACCGTCGGCAGTGCGCCGATGCGGATCGGGTGGCGGTTGATGGCGCCGTCCTGGCGGACGGAATCGACGCCGCGCTTTAGCGCCGTGATCGCCGTGCCGGCATGGCCGAGGAAGATCTCGCCGAGCCGCGTCACCCTTATGCCGCGGCCGTCGCGCTCAACGACGGCGATGCCTAAAGCCTCTTCCAGTTCGCGCAATGTCTTGGTCACCGCGGGTGCGCTGACATGCAGGAAATCGGCTGCCCGCGCCACGCTGCCTTGCCGTGCGACCTCGAGGAACGCCTGCAGGTGTCTGATGCGGATGCGGCTTTCGGCCATTGTTCGATAACCCTCAAGTTAATGAAATGCCGCAAAATATCATTTTACCGAACCAAACACCTAGTGCAATGTGCCGGTGGAGGATCGAAATCGTGCCATTCGTCAGCATCGGCGGCATCACGCTGCATCACCGCTACAGCCCGGCGACTGGTAATGCGCGCCCGGTCGTGTTCATCAATTCGCTGGGCACCGACTTTCGGATCTGGGACGAAATTGTCTCGGCGCTTGATCGTGAAATGCCTCTGCTCGTCTACGACAAGCGCGGCCACGGGCTCTCCGACATCGGCGGCATCCGCTCGATCGACGATCATGTCGACGATCTCTGCGGCCTCATCGATCACCTCGGTCTTGGCAAGGTCGTGCTGTGCGGCCTGTCGGTGGGCGGACTCATCGCCCAAGGGTTTTATGCGCGGCGCCCCGAAGGTGTCGAAGGCCTTATCCTGTCAGACACGGCGCACAAGATCGGCACGGCGGACAGCTGGAACACGCGCATTGCAACGGTCGAAAGCAAGGGCATCCAGGAGATCGCCGACGGGGTGCTCAAAATGTGGTTCACCCCCGCCTTCCATTCGGCGCGCTCGGCCGAGCTCGACGGCTATTGGAACATGCTGACCAGGCAGGCGCTCGCCGGCTATGCCGGGACCTGCGCTGCCATTCGTGACGCTGATTTCACCGAGGCCGTGCGCCGCATCGCGGTGCCGACGCTTTGCGTCGTCGGCGACCAGGACGGCTCGACGCCGCCCGAGCTTGTGCGCTCGCTGGCCGAACTCATCCCCGGCGCGCGCTTCGAGGTGATCCGCGACGCCGGGCACATTCCCTGCGTCGAGCAGCCCGAGGCGCTGACCGCGCTGATCCGCGACTTTGTCGCCTCGCTTGCCGATGGAAAGCAAACTCATGGATGAAGTGTCGAAGAACCCAAATGCGTTCCACACCGGACTGTCGGTCAGGCGATCGGTGCTCGGCGATCCGCATGTCGACCGCGCCGAGGACGCCGCCACCGATTTCGACCGGCCGTTCCAGCACCTGATCACCGAGGCTGCCTGGGGAACGGTGTGGGCGCGCCCCGGCTGGTCGAAGCGCGAGCGTTCGATCGTGACGCTGGCGCTGCTGGCGGCACTCGGCCATGATGAGGAGGTGGCCATGCATGTGCGCGCCACCGCCAACACCGGCGCTTCGCGCGACGATATCTGCGAGGCGTTCCTGCATGTCGCGATCTATGCCGGCGTGCCGGCGGCCAATCGCGCCTTCAAGATCGCCAAGGAGGTGTTTTCGGAAATGGACGGAGGCAAGAGCGCCCATGCCTGAGGCCGGATCGAACCGGATGCCGGAGACCGGTGCCTTCTTCCAGCGCGACCGGACATGGCACCCGCCGGTGCTGACGCCGGACTACAAGACCTCGGTGCTGCGCTCGCCGCAGAAGGCGCTGCTTGCCTTCGACAACACCGCGTCGGAACTGACCGGGCCGGTGTTCGGCCATGCCATGCTCGGCGAGCTCGACAATGATCTGATCCACAATTTCGCCAGGCCCGGCGAAAGCGCCATCGGCGAGCGCATCATCGTCTATGGGCGGGTGCTCGACGAGCGGGGCAAGGGCGTGCCGGGCGCGCTGCTCGAATTCTGGCAGGCCAATTCGGGCGGCCGTTACCGCCACAAGAAGGACGGCTATTTGGCGCCGCTCGATCCGAATTTCGGCGGTTGCGGCCGCATCATCACCGGCGAGGATGGCGGCTATGCCTTTCGTACCGTCAAGCCAGGACCTTATCCCTGGCCGAACGGGCCCAATGACTGGCGGCCTTCGCACATCCACTTTTCGATCTTCGGCCACGCCTTCGCGCAGCGGCTGATCACGCAGATGTACTTCGAGGGTGATCCGCTGATCTGGCAATGCCCCATCGTGCGCGGCATTCGCGACAAGGCGGCAATCGAGACGCTGATCGCGGCTTTGGACATGCAGGCGACGATCCCGATGGATGCGCGCGCCTATAAGTTCGACATCGTGCTGCGCGGACGGCGCGCCTCGCTGTTTGAGAACCGGCCGGAGGGCAATTGATGACGCAGTCGCTCGACCGTCTCAAGGAAAGCCCCTCGCAGACCGCGGGCCCTTATGTGCATATCGGGCTGACGCCGAATTTCTGCGGCATCGGCGGCGTCTATCAGTGTGATCTCGGCGCTTCGATGGTCAACGAGAAGACGAAGGGCGAGCGGATCGGGCTCGAGATCCGGGTGCTCGACGGCACTGGCACGCCGCTCAGGGACGCGCTGATCGAGATCTGGCAGGCCGATGCCGATGGGCTCTACAGTTCGCCGGCCGAATTGCGCGGCGTTGCCGATCCGGATTTTCTGGGTTGGGGCCGCTGCCCGAGCGACATGGAAACCGGGCTCTGCACCTTCCAGACGATCAAGCCCGGCCGCGTGCCGTTCCGCGACGGCCGGCTGATGGCGCCGCATGTCAGCCTGTGGATCGTGGCGCGCGGCATCAATATCGGCCTGCACACACGACTTCATTTTTCCGACGAGGCAAAGGCCAATGCCGAGGACCCAATCCTTGCCCGCATCGAGCAGCGCGTGCGGGTACCGACGCTGATCGCCGAGCGCAAGGGCGACAGCTACATTTTCGATGTCCATCTGCAGGGCGAGAAGGAGACGGTCTTCTTCGACAGCTGACCGTGACTGCCGCATGACCGTATCGCCTTTCGACCATCCGCTGCTGTCCGGTCTTCTCGGTGACGAGGAGGCGGCGCGGCATTTTTCCGTGGAAGCGGAAATCGCCGCGATGCTCACCTTCGAGCGTGCGCTGGCGGAGGCCGAGGCCGAAAGTGGCGTCATCGCCAGCGATGCCGCTGCGGCGATCGCATCGGTGCTGGTTTCATTCCGGCCCGATACCGCGAGGCTACGAGCAGGCGTCGCCAGGGACGGTGTCGCGGGTCCCGAACTGGTGCGCCTGATCAAGGCGGCGGTCGGCGAACCGCACAATGCCTTCGTCCATTTCGGCGCGACCAGCCAGGATGTCATCGACACTGCGCTGATGCTTCGGCTGAAACCCATCGTCGAGCATCTCGGTCTGCTGTTGACCGAAAACATCGTGCGGTTTGCTTCTCTCGAAGAGCAGTTCGGTGGCAGGGCGCTGATGGCGATGACACGCATGCAGCCGGCAACCTCTGTTCATGTATCGGACCGTGTCAGGGCATGGCGCGCGCCGCTGCAGCGGCACCGGCAGCGGTTGTCGGAACAGTCCGCGCGTCTGCTCGTGGTGCAGTTGGGCGGTGCTGCGGGTACGCTGGAAAGGCTTGGCAAGAAGGCGGATGTTGTGCGGACAGCACTTGCCGCCAAGCTCGGCCTTGGCGACGCGCCGCAATGGCATAGCCAGCGCGACGCGCTTGCCGATTTCGCCGGCTGGCTGTCGCTGGTGACGGGCAGCCTCGGCAAGTTCGGGCAGGATATCGCGCTGATGGCGCAGGCTGGCACCGATATCGCGCTGTCGGGCGGCGGCGGCTCGTCGGCCATGCCGCACAAGCAGAACCCGGTGAAGGCCGAGGCGCTGGTGGCGCTGGCCCGCTTCAACGCCACCCAGCTTGCCGGCATGCACCAGGCGCTGGTGCATGAACAGGAGCGATCAGGCGCTGCCTGGACACTGGAATGGCTGCTGTTGCCGCAAATGGTGATGGCGACTGCCGCCGCGCTGCGGCTCGCCGCGGAACTTGCCGGACAGATCGAAAGTTTCGGACACTGATGCGCACCCAAGTTTTGATTGTCGGCTCCGGGCCGTCCGGCCTGCTGCTCGGCCAGCTTCTCGCCACCATCGGTGTCGAGACGGTCATCCTCGAGCGGTCGAGCCGCGAGCATGTGCTTGGCCGCGTGCGGGCAGGGGTGCTCGAACAGGGCACGGTCGACCTGCTCGGGGAGGCAGGCGTCGCCGCCCGACTGCATGCCGAGGGGTTGCCGCATTCCGGCATCTCGCTGGCCTTCGACGGACGCCTGCATCGCATCGATCTTGCGGCACTCACCGGCGGCAAGCATGTCACCGTCTACGGCCAGACCGAAGTGACGCATGATCTGATGGACAAGCGCGAGGCGACTGGGCTCGTCACGGTCTACGAGGCCGCCAATGTCGCGTTGCATGATTTCGATGGCAAGACGCCTTTCGTGACCTACGACAAGGATGGCGTCGGCCATCGCATCGACTGCGACTTCATCGCCGGCTGCGACGGCTATCACGGGGTCAGCCGCAAGTCGGTGCCCGAAGGCGCGCTGAAAACCTTCGAACGGCAGTATCCGTTCGGCTGGCTTGGCGTGCTGGCGGAGGTGCCGCCGGCCGACCACGAACTGGTTTACGCCAATCACGAGAGAGGCTTTGCGCTGTGCTCGATGCGCTCCACGCACCGCAGCCGCTACTATGTGCAGTGCCCGCTGGACGACCGTGTCGAGTCATGGTCGGACGACCGCTTCTGGGACGAGTTGCGCCGGCGCTTGCCGCCGCAGACCGCGGCTGCCGTCGTCTCCGGGCCGTCCTTCGAAAAGTCGATTGCGCCGTTGCGTTCCTTCGTCGCCGAGCCGATGCGCTTCGGCAGGCTGTTCCTGGTCGGCGACGCCGCCCACATCGTGCCGCCAACCGGCGCCAAGGGATTAAACCTTGCCGCGAGCGATGTGCGCTATCTCTTTGCTGGGCTTCGCGAATTTTATCAGGACAAGTCGCAGGCAGGGTTAGATGCCTATTCCGGCAAGGCGCTCGCGCGGGTCTGGAAAGCAGTGCGCTTTTCCTGGTGGATGACGACGATGCTGCATCGGTTTCCCGATACGGGCGAATTCGGCCAGCGCATCCAGGAGGCCGAACTCGACTATCTCGTGCATTCGCAGGCGGCATCGACCGCGCTGGCGGAGAATTATGTCGGCCTGCCTTATTGAACCGGTAGAAACCGTCACACCCGTTCGAGCGCGATCGCAATGCCCTGGCCGACGCCGATGCACATGGTGGCCAAAGCATAGCGGCCGCCGCGTTCGCGAAGCTCGAGCGCCGCGGTGCCGGTGATGCGGGCGCCGGACATGCCGAGCGGGTGGCCAAGCGCGATGGCGCCGCCATTCGGATTGACGTGCTCCGCGTCCTCGGCAATGCCGAGTTGGCGGAGCACTGCGATGCCCTGGGAGGCAAAAGCTTCGTTGAGTTCCACGATATCGAACTGCTGCGGCGTCAGGCCAAGGCGGGCGCAGAGCTTCTGTGTTGCCGGGGCAGGGCCAATGCCCATGATGCGCGGCGCCACACCGGCGGCGGCACCGCCGAGGATGCGGGCGATCGGCGTCAGGCCATGTTTCTTGGCCGCGGCTTCCGAAGCGATGATGAGGGCCGCCGCGCCGTCATTGACGCCGGACGCGTTGCCGGCGGTCACCGTGCCGCCTTGCCGGAACGGCGTCGGCAGTTTTGCCAGCGCTTCGATCGTGGTGCCTGCGCGGGGATGTTCATCTTTGCCGACAACAACCGCATCGCCCTTGCGCTGCGGGATCGTTACCGGCGTGATTTCTCTAGCCAGCCGGCCATTGGCTTGAGCGGTGACCGCCTTGTCCTGGCTGCGCACGGCGAAAGCGTCCTGGTCGGCGCGCGAGACGGAAAAATCCTCGGCGACGTTCTCGCCCGTTTCCGGCATGGAATCGACGCCGTATTGCTTCTTCATCAGCGGGTTGACGAAGCGCCAGCCGATGGTGGTGTCGTGGATCTCGGCATTGCGCGAAAACGCGGTGTCAGCCTTGGGCATGACGAAGGGCGCGCGGCTCATCGATTCGACGCCGCCGGCAAGCATCAGCTCGGCCTCACCGGATTTGATGGCGCGCGCGGCGATGGTGACGGCGTCCATGCCCGAGCCGCAGAGACGATTGACGGTCGAGCCGGGAATGTCCTGGGGCAGGCCGGCGAGCAGCAGCGCCATGCGTGCGACATTGCGGTTGTCCTCGCCGGCCTGGTTGGCGCAGCCATAGACGACGTCGTCGATCGCCTGCCGATCGATACCGGGATTGCGTTCGACCAGCGCCTTCAGCGGGATGGCGCCGAGATCATCAGCGCGCACCGAGGACAGCGCGCCGCCGAAGCGGCCGATCGGCGTGCGGATGTAGTCGCAGATAAAGGCCTCGGCCATCTATGCAGCTTTCTCTTTCGCGGTTCCCTCATGCGCGGCCTTGGTGCGGGCCTGCAGGTCGCGCAGCGTTTTCAGTTCGAGTTCCGTCGGTGCCGGCGTTTCGTCAAGCGCATCGGCGAACTTGACCGTCCAGCCACAGGTCGCCTGGACCTGTTCGCGAGTGACGCCGGGATGCAGGGATACGACGGTGAATTCCTTGGTCACCGGATCCGGCTTCCAGATGGCGAGGTCGGTGATCAGCAATGTCGGGCCTGCAGTGTCGATGCCGAGGCGCTGGCGGTGATCGCCGCCCTCGCCATGCCCGAAGGAGGTGAAGAAATCGATCTTTTCGACCATGCCGCGCTTGGTCTGCGCCATTGTGATGTAGATCTCTCTCGACGAGGTGGCGATCTCCGGCGCACCGCCGCCGCCGGGAAGCCGGGTCTTCGGATGCGCATAGTCACCGATGACGGTGGTGTTGATGTTGCCGAATTTGTCGAGTTGGGCCGCGCCCAGGAAGCCGATCGAGATGCGGCCGCCCTGCAGCCAGTAGCGGAACATCTCCGGCACAGCGACGGTGGTGACCGCCGTCTCGCAGAGTTCGCCGTCACCGATCGACAGCGGCAGCACGTCGGGCGCGGTGCCGATGGTGCCGCTTTCGTAGATTAGCGTGATGAATGGCGCATGCGTCAGCCGCGCGACGTTGCAGGCGGCCGACGGCGCGCCGATGCCGACGAAGCAGACATCGTCGTTCTTCAGCGCCCGGCTGGCGGCGATCGTCATCATCTCGTTGGGGGTGAAGCCCAGTTTTTGGTCCTCGCTCATGCCGCAGGCCTCAGATGTTCGACGCGCGCGGCGAAATCGCCGGCCGTGCTTTCGATGACGTTCTTCTGCATCCACGCCCGGAAGTGGTCGCGGTCGGCGGCGATCTCGTCCCATTCGAGATAAGCGGCGTTGTCGCGGACATAATAGCCATGCGTGTAGGACGGATGCGAGCCGCCTGGAACGACCGATATGGCGGAGATCGTCCAGTTCGGCAGCACCGTCAAATTGGGATGGAGATCAGCGAAGCTGTCGACCACTTCCTCGACCGTCACCACAGCGCGCTTGGCCGCCAGCACCGCTTCCTTCTGGATGCCTATGATGCCTTCGACCAGCACATTGCCTTTGCGGTCGGCCTTCTGCGCATGGATGAAGCTGACGTCGGGACGGATGGCCGGAACGGCGGCGAGCACCTCGCCGGTAAACGGGCAGGTCACCGATCGGATGTTCGGGTTGACCGACGCCAGACCGGCGCCGCGATAGCCGCGGAACACCGCGCAAGGCAGGCCGGCGGCGCCTGCCTCATAGGCGTTGGCCATGCCGGCGTGGCTGTGCTCTTCAATCTCGATCGATCGGGGAAAACCGTTCTCGATGGCGTCACGGGCGCGCCTGAGCAAACCGACGCCGGGATTGCCGACATAGGAGAAGATGATCTTCTTCGCCATGCCCATGCCGATCATCTGGTCGTAGATCAGGTCGGGGGTCATGCGGATCAGGGTCAGGTCGCGAAATCCCTGGCGGATCGCCTCATGCGCCGCAGCCGTCGGGATCAGATGGGTAAAGCCTTCGAAGGCGACCGTGTCGCCATCATGCAGGTTCTCGGCCACGGCCTCTTTGAGGGGCAGGAACTTCACCATCGCGGCAACTCCGGACTTTGAAAAAGTTCGTATTGCGAACATTTGTTTGCTATGAGATACTTTTTATGCCGGATGATCGCGTGGAGTCAATC
Source organism: Mesorhizobium monacense (assembly GCF_056781675.1). Taxonomy (NCBI): domain Bacteria; kingdom Pseudomonadati; phylum Pseudomonadota; class Alphaproteobacteria; order Hyphomicrobiales; family Phyllobacteriaceae; genus Mesorhizobium; species Mesorhizobium monacense. Next base: position 1,311,901 of record NZ_CM165567.1, read on the forward strand.
CCGACGCGGCGTGCGTTTGCGGAGGCTGGATGGAAGAGGAAGGTGTTTCGCGGGATCACGTCGGCTCGCTCGAACGCGGGCTGGCAGTGATGGAAATCCTGGCCCGGCATCCCGCCGGCATGACGCTGACCGAAATGGCGGAGGAGGCGGGGCTAACCCGCGCCGGTGCTCGCCGCTTCCTGCTGACGCTGACCGCGACCGGCTATGCGACACAATCCGGCCGGTTGTTTTCGCTGTCGCCGCGGCTGCTGACCGTCGCCCGCACCTGGCTCGGCGGCGCGTCGCTGTGGACCTTCGCGGCGCCCATCATGCGCGAGGTGGCGGGGCAGTTCGACGAGGCCTGCAACGCGGCGGTGCTGTCGGGCAAGGATGTGGTCTACGTTGCCCGCATTCCCGGCCGCCGCATCCTCAGCGTGTCGCTCGATGTCGGTACAAGGCTGCCGGCATATTGCACCTCGATGGGGCGCGTCCTGCTTTCAGGCCTGGCGCCGGATGCGCTGGAAACCTTCCTCGCTGAGGCCAGGATCGAGCGAAGGACGCCGAAGACCATCGTCAAACGGGATTTGCTGGCCAAGGCCATTCACAAGGCCAGGGCGGACGACTTCGCCATTGTCGATGAAGAGCTGGAACTTGGCCTGCGCTCGATCGCCGTGCCGATCAACGACCGCACCGGGAGGACGGTGGCAGCGATTAATGTCTCGACCCAATCCGCGCGCTTTTCCGTCGAGGCGATGGAGCGCAAGATCCTGCCCGCACTGCTTCGGGCAAAGCAGCGCGTCGAGGAGTTTTTCTTCGTCTGAGCAATAGGCCGCGACCAATCCTGCCGCGCCGGAAGTCGGCTACGATTTGCCCCCATCTCAGCTAAGCAGGATCTGACCACCGAGAGCACCTGTGGATTCCCGGCGATTGACGTCGTCCTTCAAATGCAATATTGAACAGGATTATACAGGTTCACTGAACAGGTACCCATATGAAGCGGCGCGCGGTTCAACTGTCTCCCGGCACGGGCAAGCCCGAGCAGATCGCCACCGTTCTCGAACATGAAATCCGCTCCGGCGTGCTCGGTTTCGGTGACCGCCTGCAAAGCGAGAACGAACTCGTCCAGCGCTTTTCCGTCAGCCGCAACACGGTCCGCAAGGGCCTTGAGGAGCTATCCAGCCGCGGACTGATCACCACCAAGGTTGGCATCGGCTCCTTCGTCACCTTCGACGGCAAGCCGGTCGACGACTCCATCGGCTGGTCGCGGGCGCTGGCCAATGCGGGCGCCAATGCCGAGACGCGGACGCTGCGTCTGGAGGTCATCGAGGACGCCGATCTCGCCGCGCTGCTTGGCATCGAAAGCCCGTTCTTCATCGCCGTCGACCGGGTGCGCACCAACGCCAGCGACGGCCATGCCATTTCGATCGAGCGCAGCCGCCTGCCGCTGTCGCCAGAGCTTGAGGACGTGCCGCTGCGTGGCTTGCGCGAAGGCTCGCTGCACCAGACGTTGCGCGGCGCCGGCCTCATTCCCGATCATGGCGAGGAATGGGTCGGCATCGAAATGCTGAATGCCGAGGATGCGGCCATTCTCGGTTGCCCGCAAGGCACGCCCTTCCTGCGCGGTCGCAGGCTGACGCGCGCGGCTGATGACCGGCCGATCGAATATGTCACCAGTCTGCTCAACCCAGCGCATTTCGCGCTGCATATGAGATTCTGAGCGATGCCGGACACCGCCAAGGATATGCTCGATCGCGCCATGGGCGCGCTTGTCGGTGGCGCGCTCGGAGATGCGCTCGGCATGCCGACACAGCTTTTGTCGCCGGCCCGCATTGCTGAACTCTACGGCCATGTCGAGGACTACATCGCGCCTTTCGCCGATCATCCGGTGTCCAAGGGCCTGGAGGCTGGTACAATCACCGACGATACCGAACAGGCGCTGCTGCTCGGCCGCATTCTCGTCGAATCCGGTGATCGCTTCGACCATGCACGCTGGGTCAATGCGCTGCTCGACTGGGAGCGCGACGTCAAGGCGCGCGGCAGCTACGACTTGCTCGGACCGTCGACCAAGCGCGCCATCGATGCCATCAATGACGGGGTTCCTCCCGAGGAGGCGGGGAGCGGCGGCGACACCAATGGCGCGGCGATGCGCATCGCGCCGGTCGGCATCATGATGCCCCTGGAGCCGCTCGAGGCGCTGGTCGCCAAGGTGGCTGAGACCTGCCAAGCCACCCACAACACCACGATCGCCATCGCCTCGGCCGCCGCTGTCGCCGCTGCCGTCAGCCGCGGCGTTGCCGGTGGCGACTGGCGCGCCGCGTCCGACAGTGCCGTCGCGGCGGCTCGGCAGGGTGCCGCGCTCGGACACTGGGTCACCGGCGGCGACATCGCCGCGCGCATCGTCTGGGCGCAGGACCTTGTGCGCGGCAGAACGATGACGGACGCAATCCGGCTCATCGTCGATCTGGTCGGCACCGGCGTCGCCAGCCAGGAATCGGTTCCGGCGGCCTTCGCCGTGCTCGAGGTCGCCGCAGGCGATCCCTGGCAGGCAGCCGTCATCAGCGCCAATCTTGGCGGCGACACAGACACGATCGGCGCCATCGCCGCCGGCATGGCCGGCGCCTGCGTCGGCTTTTCCCGTTTGCCGCAAGAGCGCATCGCCAGGCTCGTCGGCATCGACATCGGGCAGGTTCGTACGCTCGCTGCCGACCTTGTCGCGGCGCGTGCAGCGAAGACCAAGTCCGGCAAGGATGCCGCGGCATGAGCGGGCGCCTCGTCCATATCGGCAGCGCCGTGGTTGACCATGTCTACCGCATCGACGCCTTGCCGGCGCCGGGCACGGAGAAGACCGCGTCGAGCTATGCGCAGGTCGCTGGCGGCGGCTTCAACATGATGGTCGCGGCCGGCCGCACCGGCATGAAAGTGGTCTTCGGCGGCCAGCTCGGCAGCGGACCCAACGGTGACTTTTTGCGCGCTGCCTTCGCCGTCGAAGGTATCGAAACGCTGACGCCGGCGTCACCCGTGATGGACAGTGGCAATTGTGTCGCCATGATCAGCAGCGATGCGGAGCGGACATTCGTGTCGTGGCCCGGCGCCGAGAGCGTGCTCAGCCTTGATATGATGGCGCCTGTGCAAACCTCGACGGGAGACTGGGTTTTTGCCTCCGGCTATACGCTGAGCTATCCCGGCAGCCGCGATGCGCTGGCCGACTGGATCGAAGCGCTGCCGGCAAACATCCCCTTCGTCTTCGACCCCACGCCGGTCATCGCGGACATTCCGCGTGCCGTTCTCGACCGGGTGCTTGCCCGCACCAGCTGGCTGAGCTGCAACGCGACGGAAGCGGCCGAGATTGCTGGTCCAGGCAGTGTCGAGGCACTCGCCGCCCGGCTGCTGTCCAGCCATTGCCCAAAGGCCGAAGGCGTCGTCATCCGCGCCGGCGCGAAGGGCTGCTTCGAGCGGCTGGCCGACGGCGACACGCAGACGGTTCCCGGGTTCAAGGTCGATGCAATCGACACCAATGGCGCCGGTGACACCCATATCGGCGCCTTCGTCAGCGCGCTGTCGCGCGGCGTGCCGGCATTCGAAGCGGCGCGCTACGCCAATGCGGCGGCGGCACTTTCGGTTACCCGGCACGGCGGATCGTCGGCGCCGAACAACCAGGAGATCCAGGAATTCCTCAGCCATGACGATCGATCGTCGACCGTGCATGGCCGGAAGCAAGAGGCCACGTCTTAACAAGCCTGCGAAGCGGGCAAACAATGAGAGGAACGAACATGCGCATGCCCAAACTGACTGTCCTGCTGACGGCGACCGCCGTCTTCACCTCCGTGATCACGCTGGCCGCCAGTGCGGCCGAAGTGCATGTGCTCAACTGGAAGGGCTACGGCGCCGACGAGCCGTGGGCGATCGCCGCCTTCGAGAAGGCGACCGGCAACAAGGTCGTCAACGACTTCTTCAATTCCGAACAAGAAATGCTGACCAAGCTCAGGACCAATCCGGGTCTCTACGACGTCGTCATGATCAACGCCGCCTTCAACGACCAGGCGATGGCGGAGAAGCTGATCCAGCCGATCGATGTGTCGAAACTTCCCAACTATGCCGACATCAGCGCGGACAAGGCGGGTTCGCCGATGCTCGACCATGACGGCAAGGTCTATGGCGTGCCGTGGGTGTGGGGCCTGACGGCTCTGGCCATCAACGAAAAATCCTTCGACAAGCCGCCGACGAGCATCGCCGAGATGTGGGATGCCGCGCACAAGGGCCGTGTCGTCATCCGCGACGACGCCGTCGAAGCGGTCCAGTTTGGCGCCATCGCCACCGGCCAGAACATCAACGACATCAAGGATATGGAGGCGGTCAAGGCGAAGCTCACCTCGCTGATGCCGCAGATCAAGACGTTCTGGAGCTCGGAGAACGACTGGAACCAGATGGTGGCGTCCAACCAGATCGACATCGGCACCTATTGGAGCGGCTCGGCCGACCGTGCCAAGACCCACTTCAAGCTGCCGGTCTCGCTGGTCATTCCGCAGGAGGGCGCCGTCGCCTGGCTCGATGCCTTTTCCATCCCGGTGGGTTCCAAGAATGTCGAGGGCGCCGGGGCCTTCATCAACTACATGATCGACCCGACATTCTATGTCGAATGGGTCACCAAGGTCGGTGCGCCGGTGTCGGCCAACACCAAGGCGGTCGCCGCACTTCCCGAGGACGCGTTCAACCGCAAGGTCATGGGTGACCCCGAGGTGGCCAAGCGCATCCAGTTCCAGGCGCCGATCACCGACGCGCAGCGCGAGGCCTATCTGGCGCTCTGGCAGCAGCTCAAGGTCGACGTGAAGTAAGTCGACGTCGGACCAGCCGGCGATCCTCGCCGGCTGGTCCTTCCGATCCTGGGGAGGAGAGGCATCATGGCAGCACAGGTTGCGACCGCGTCACGCAGCGGGCTGAGATCGGCCTTGCCGCTGCTTGCGCCTGCCTATCTGTGGCTGACGGTGGCGATCTTCCTGCCTTTGTCGGCCATGGTCTTTTTCTCGTTCATGACCGACCTGCCGCTGTCGGGAAAGCCGTGGGCGTTCACGCTCGGCAACTACGCCGCCTTCTTCTCGCAAAGCCTCTATCTGACGCTGCTTCTGGCCTCACTACGCCTCGGCCTCGAGGTGACGCTATGGTGTATCGTCATCGGCTATCCCGCCGCCTACGTGCTGGCCAAGGTGCTGAAGGGGCGAAGCCGCGAGGCGATCTTCCTGCTCGTCATCCTGCCGTTCTGGTCGAACGGGCTGGTGCGCATCTTTTCCTGGGCGATGGTGCTGCGCGAGGGCGGCATTCTCGACACGGCGCTCAACGCTGTGCTGCCGTTCAAGATCAACATCGACCTGATGTATTCCTATCCGGCCGTCATCATCGGCCTGGTGCACTCCTACGTGCCCTACATGGTGCTGACCTGTTATCTCACGCTGCAGGCCATCGATGACTCGCTGATCGAGGCCGGGCGCTCGCTCGGCGCGACGCGGCTGCAAGTGCTGAAACGCATTATCATCCCGCTCTCGATGCCGGGGCTGGTGGCGGGCGCAGCACTCATCTTCGTGCCGGTCGTCGGCTCGTTCATGGAGCCGCGCATCCTCGGCGGGCGCACCGGTACCTTCTACGGTACGGTGATCGAGGACCAGTTCGTCGCCGTGTTCAACTGGCCGCTTGGCGCAGCCTTGTCCTTTATCCTGCTGGCTGTGGTGCTGGTGATCCTGGCGGTCGCCTCGCCGGTGCTGCGGAGGGCTGGCTGATGGCGACGACACGCATCCTCGAAGGGCTCGGCCGGTTCTACATCTGGCTGCTGCTCGCCTTCCTCTATCTGCCGATCATCATCATGGCGCTGATGTCGTTCAACGTCTCGCCCTTCTACCAAATGCCGTTCGAATGGACGACGGAATGGTATGCATCGCTGTGGCAGAACGACCAGCTGATCGCGGCCACCTGGAACAGCATCGAGATCGCTATCATCACCACCATCATCTGCACGGTGCTCGGCTCGGCAGCATCGCTGGCGCTCTACCGTTATGACTTCCGCGGCAAGAAATTCCTGCAGGCGCTGCTGTTTCCGCCGATCGCCATTCCGTGGCTGATCACCGGCACGGCGATGCTGATCTTCTTCTTCGGCATCGGCATCGGGCGCGGCCTGTTTGCCATCCTGCTCGGCCATGTCGCGCTGGCGCTGCCCTATGTCATCGTCGTCGTCTCTGCCCGGCTGCAGACCTTCGCGCCGGAGCTGGAAGAGGCGGCGCGCTCGCTCGGCGCCAACCAGTGGCAGGTGACGAGCCGCGTGACGCTGCCCTGGATCATGCCCGGTGTGATTGCCGGCGGGTTGTTCGCCTTCGCCGTGTCGTTCGACCAGTTCGTCGTCTCCTACTTCCTGTCGACGCCGGGACAGACGACGCTGCCGGTCGAAATCTATGCCGCGATCCGCAAGGGCTTTACGCCCGAGATCAACGCGGTCTCGACGATCATCATCGTCGTGTCGATGGCGCTGATGCTGCTCACGGCGCGCTTCTTCAAATTCGGCGGAGAGAAATAATGGCCGGCGTGCAGGTATCGAACGTCTCCCGCAGCTTTGGCGCGCACAAGGCGCTGGACGACGTCTCCATCGATTTCGCCGATGGCGGCTTCTATGCGCTGCTCGGCCCGTCGGGCAGTGGCAAGACCACGCTGCTGCGGCAGATTGCCGGCTTCGACTTTCCCGACTCCGGCCGCATTGCCATTGGTGGCGAGAGCGTCGAGCGCGTGCCGGTCGAGAAGCGGCGTATCGGCATGGTGTTCCAGAACTATGCGCTGTTTCCCAATATGAGCGTTGCCGACAACGTCGCCTTCGGCCTGTCGGTGCGTGGCGAGGCCAAGGCAGTGATTGCCAGCGAAGTGCAGCGCGCGCTTGACCTGGTGCAACTCGGCAAGCTCGGCGGCCGGCGACCGCACCAGCTCTCCGGCGGCCAGCGCCAGCGCGTGGCGCTCGCCCGTGCGATCGTCACCAAGCCGCGGGTGCTCTTGCTCGACGAGCCACTCGGCGCGCTCGACAAGGCACTGCGCGTCGACATGCAGATCGAATTGAAACGCATCCAGCGCGAGATCGGCATCACCACCATCTTCGTCACCCACGACCAGGAAGAAGCGCTGACGATGAGCGACCGCATCGGCATATTGCGCGATGGCAGGCTGGTGCAGGAAGGCCCGCCCGAGGAGATCTACGATCAACCGAAGAGCGAATTCGCCGCCACCTTCCTCGGCGACGCCAACATCTTTCGCGGCGACACCACCGGTAACGGCATCAGGCTCCCCGATGGCACGGCGATTGCTGCAGGCGCGGGCGCAAAGCTCTCCGCCGGCGCCAAGGCCAGCTGTGCCGTGCGGCCTGAGCGCATCCGTATCGCCACCTATGCCGGAGCTCAGGATGCCGCCGATGCGAACATGCTGAAGGGCCAGGTTTCCAAGCGCATCTTCGCCGGCAACAACAGCACCTATTTTGTCGAGCGCAACGGCCAGACGCTGAAGGTCATCGTCCAGAATACCGGCATCGACAGGCTGGCCGAGGGCCAACAGGTGGTGCTGCGCTGGACGCCGGAGAGCACGGTGCTGATCGCCACGAGCTAGCGGGCAATGTCCGCGTGGCCGATCGGCCCCGATGTCGGAACTGCCGCTGTCCTTCCCTGATGGGAAATGATGGTGCGGGCCTTGGCCGATTCAGAGGCCAAGGCGTTATATCCAGTCCTCGACGGGAGGAATGGATGGCAAGCATGGGTTTCGAACCGGATGTGAAGGTTCGCACCAGCGAATACCGGATCGGCTGCATCGGCGCCGGCATGATCATGGCCGAATGCCATCTCGCTGCCTACGAGCAAGCCGGGTTCTCGGTGGTGGCGATCGCCTCGCGGACCAGGGCCAGTGCCCAGAAGGTGGCCAAGCGCTGGGGCATCCCGACCGTCCACGACACGCCGGAACAACTGATCGCGGATCCAGAGGTGGAGATCGTCGATCTTGCCTTTCCGCCCGACCAGCAGCCGGCGCTGATCCGCCATGCGCTGAAGCAGAAGCACATCAAGGCGATCCTGGCGCAGAAGCCGCTGGCACTGTCGGTCGAGGAGGCGGTCAAGCTGCGCGACGAAGCGGCGAAGTCCGGTAAGATCCTCTCGGTCAACCAGAACATGCGCTACGACCAGTCGATGCGCGTCTTGAAGCAGATCATCGACAGCGGCGCACTGGGCGACATCGTCTTCGCGCAGATCGACATGCACGCGATCCCACACTGGCAGACCTTCCTCGCCGACTACGACCGGCTGACGCTTGCCAATATGAGCGTGCATCATCTCGACGTGCTGCGCTTCCTGTTCGGCGATCCTCAGGAGATCACCACCTTGACGCGCAAGGATCCGCGCACGCGGTTCGAGCACTCCGACGGCATCACGGTTTCGACGCTGCGTTTTCCCTCAGGCGTGCTCGCCGTATCGCTCGAGGATGTCTGGTCCGGTCCGCGCCAGGAGGGCTACCGGGACGACCAGCACATCAACTGGCGTGTCGACGGCACCAAAGGTGTGGCCAAGGGTACGATCGGCTGGCCGAAGGGCGTGGCCTCGACACTGACCTATGCCTCGACAGAGACGACAGGCGGCGAATGGGTGACGCCCCGCTGGGACACGATGTGGTTCCCGCATGCCTTCATCGGCGTGATGGAACAGCTGCAGCATGCCCTGAAGACCGGAACGCCACCGGCGCTGTCCGTCGCCGACAACGTCAAGACCATGGCTCTGGTCGAGGCCGGCTATCGCTCCATGGCGGAAGGCCGCACGATCAAGCTGTCCGAGATATCGACTGACTGAACATCAGGCCGCGGAATAGCGTGGCGGCTGAATCGCTTACCGGGAGGACTTCACCTCATGATGCAAGCAGGTATCTTCACAGGCTATTTCCCCTACGAGCTGGAGGAAGTCGCAAGGCACATCCGCGCTCTCGATTTCAACACGGTGCAGCTCGACCTGCATTTCAAGGATATCGACCTCTCTGCCGGGCAGATCACGAAGGACAAGGCAAGAAAGGTCCGTGACACATTCCGCGACCACAATTTGCCGATCTGCTGCGTGTCGGGCTACACGAACATCATCCATCCGGACAAGGCCGAACGCGAGAGGCGGCTTGCCTATCTCAAGGAGATCATCCGCAACGCGCGCGACTTCGGTTCGCCTTACGTGATCTCGGAGACTGGCACCTACAACACCGAGTCCGACTGGGTGCATCACCCCAAGAACAAGACCGAGGAAGGGTTCGAGGAATGCCGCAAGGTGATCTCCGACCTCGCTCAGACCGCCTATGACCATGGCGCGGTGTTCCTGCTCGAAACCTATGTCAACAACGTCGTCGGTTCGGTCGAGGAGACGGTGAAGATGTTCGCCCAGGTCGACCACCCCGGCCTCGGCCTGTTGATGGATCCGACCAACTATTTCGAAGCGCACAACATCGATCGTATGGACCAGGTGCTGAACCAGGTGTTCGACACGCTGACCGACAAGATCAGGATCGCGCACGCCAAGGATGTCAAGCGCGCGGGCAGCGACAAGTCGGAGAAGCATGCCGACATCGGCGACGACGACGCGCATGAGGGGTTGACGTTCCGCGGCGTCGGCGAGATCGAACTGCCGGCACCCGGTCTCGGCTCGCTCAACTATGACCTTTATCTGAAGCGGCTCAGCGAGAAGCACCCGAACATCCCGGTCATCATCGAGCATCTGACCGAAGACGACGTGCCGCGCGCCAAGATTTTTCTGGACGGAAAGTTCCGCGCCAACGGTCTTTGATGACCGAACGGGAGCTCATGATGGCGGCTGGCAAGACAAAGCGCGATTACAGCCTGGTCGGCGAAAGCACCCGCCGGGCAATCGAGACCGGGCTGGCCTCGGCCGAGTGGTATCACACGGATGTATCCCGCAAGGCGATGAAGGAGTTGATGCAGCGTTCCGACGGCCCGGCGATCCGCGACACGATCATCTGGATCGCCGCCATATTGGGCTCCGCCGCCGGGATCATCTGGTTCTGGGGTTCCTGGTGGGTCGTGCCGTTCCTGTTCGTCTACGGGGTGCTCTACGGCTCGTCCAGCGATTCACGCTGGCACGAATGCGGCCACGGCACCGCCTTCCGCACGCGCTGGATGAACGATGTCGTCTACCAGATCGCCAGCTTCATGGTGATGCGCAATCCGGTGGCCTGGCGCTGGAGTCATGCCCGCCACCACACCGACACCATCATCGTCGGCCGCGACGCCGAGATCGCGGTGATGCGGCCGCCGGACCTCTTGAAGGCGGGACTAGCCGTCACCGGCATCCTCGATTTCCGCTACTCGCTGCCGGCACTGGTGCGCCAGGCGTTGGGCAGGCTGTCGGACGACGAGAAGAGCTACGTTCCCGAGATGGAACAGGCCAAGGCCGTCACCGCCGCGCGCTGGCATGTCGCCATCTACATCGCGACGATCGCTCTTGCGATCGCGCTGAGATCATGGCTGCCGCTGGCGCTGATCGGCCTGCCGCGCCTCTACGGCACCTGGCACATGGTGATGACCGGCCTGCTGCAGCATATCGGGCTCGCCGACAATGTGGTCGACCACCGGCTGAATACCCGCACCGTCTACATGAACCCGATCAGCCGGTTCATCTACTGGAACATGAACTATCATGTCGAACACCACATGTTCCCGATGGTGCCCTATCACGCGCTGCCCAGGCTGCACGAGCTAGTCAAGCACGATCTGCCCGTGGCGAACCCATCGATATGGCATGCCTATCGCGAGGTCTGGCCGGTCCTGTTCAGGCAGCTCAAATACGAGGACTATTACCTCAAGCGCGAATTGCCGCCGACGGCCAGGCCCTATCGCGGCGAGTTCCACGAGGTCGATATGTCGGCGGCGGCAGAATAGTTTGGCCGTGGCTCACCCGGTCGCGCGGGCCAGAACCACGAGGAGGCGGAAATGGCGGAATGGGTCGAAGCGTGCGCCGTGGACGATGTCGACGAAGAGGATGTGATCCGCTTCGATCACGGCGGCCGCACCTTTGCGATCTACCGCTCGCCGGACGATCAGTTCTTCGCCACGGACGGGTTCTGCACGCATGAGAAGGCGCATCTCGCCGACGGTCTCGTCATGGACGAGATCATCGAATGCCCCAAGCACAATGGCCGCTTCAACTACAAGACCGGGCAGGCCAGGGGGGCGCCGGTGTGCGTCAACCTCAGGACCTACCTGGCCAAGGTCGAGGCCGGCAAGGTCATGATCGAGATCGATTGATCGCCCGCACCAAACCACAAGGAACCCAGTTCGATGAGCCGTAAGAGACCGACGATCGCAGATCTGCGCGCCATGAAGGGCAAACGGCAGCTGACCATGCTGCGCGTGCTGACGATAGACGAGGCCGAAGCCGCCGAGCGGGCCGGCGTCGACATCGTCTCGGTGCCGCCGGAGCTGGTGCTCAACCCTCAGTATCGCGATGCGGCGCCGAGCCTGTTCACCATGCCGGGCGAGAACTTCTTCGAGATCGGCACCGCAGACGATTTCGTGCGCTGGGCGTTCCGCCTCTACAAGGCCGGCGCCGACGCGGTTTATTGCAGCGCCGGCTACGCCACAATCAGGCGGATGGCGGACGACGCGATCCCCGTCATCGGCCATGTCGGCCTGATCCCGTCGCGCGCCACCTGGACTGGCGGCTTCAAGGCCGTTGGCAAGACCGCCGATACCGCCATGCAGGTATTCGAGGCGGTCAAGCAGTTGGAGGCTGCAGGCGCGATCGGCGCCGAGATCGAGGTGGTGCCGGTCGAGGTGGCCAAGGCGATCTCGGAACGCACCTCGCTGATCATGCTGTCGATGGGGGCAGGCACAGGCTGCGACGCGCAGTATCTGTTCGCCGACGACATACTCGGCCAGAACCGCGGCCACATGCCCCGCCATTCCAAGGCCTACCGCAATTTCGCCGCCGAATACGACAGGCTGCAGGCGGAGCGCATCGCTGCCTTCTCGGAGTATGTCGCCGACGTCAACAGCGGAGCGTACCCGGAAGACAGGCACATCGTGCACATGGACCCGAACGAACTCAGCCTGTTCACGAAGAGGGTCGATGGCGCGGCCTGAGCGCGCGGGCCCGCCGTGGTTCGGCTCACTGGCCGCAGTTACGCCTGCCAGCCGCCCTTGGCGAGCGCGGCGTAGAGCGCCTCGGCCTCGACGCCGAGCGGCCTGTCTTCGGTGAGTTTCGGCACGTGCGCGCGCACCGCCGCATGGATCACGCCGGTGGCCGGCGCCAACGTCAGCCCATCGCGCAGGTCTATCGCCTGTGCGGCGGCCATCAGTTCGAAGGCAATCAACCGCCGCCACAGCGCGATCATGTCGGCGCATTTCGAAACGGCCAGCAGAGTTTGCGTGGCATGGTCCTCGACGCCTTCCGACACAGGCAGAAAGTCCAGCATCACCGGATTGGCCTTGTGACGGATGGCGGCCAGGATCGCCGCCACCGTCTTTTGCAACGGCACGAAGCCGGCCGAGGCGCCGCCGAGCGGCGAGAGATATTTGGGCAGGCCGTTGCGGCCCGAGCCGGTAAGCTGGATGAAGCGGGCGGCGCAGGCCGCCGCACTTTGAGCGATCGCCAGGCCCAGCGTCTCGAAGGCCAATGCCAGCGACGCGGTGTGGAAATTGCCGGTCGACAGCACAAATTCGTCTTCGCCCAGCACCAGCGGATTGTCGGCAGCCGAATTGAGCTCGATCTCGGTCGCCAGCCGCGCGTGATCGATCGCCTGGATCAACGCGCCGTGGATCGACGGCATGCAGCGGATCGACAGTGGATCCTGCAAGGTCGTCGGCGTGGGGGGCTCGTGGCGGGCAAGCAGTTCGCGCAGGCCCTTTGCCGCCAGCTGCTGGCAGGCGGCAGGCCGTGCCAGATGCAGGCGCGGATCGAGGATGGTGTGGTTGGCGCCGATGCCTTCCATAGTCAGAGCGCCGGCCTGCTGCTGTTGCGCGAAGGCGGAGAGCGCGTCGGTGAGCGCCAGCGCGCTGCTGCCGGTGGAGACGGCCGAGGCATTGATCAGCGACAGCCCGTCCTTGGGCGCCAGGCTGACGGGGGCGAGGCGCGCCATCATCAGCGCCTTGGCCGAGGGCATGCGTCGGCCCTGATAGTCGGCTTCGCCTTCGCCGATCAGCATGCGGCCGAGTGCTGCCATGAGCACCAGATCGCCGGCGCCGATCGAAGCCAGCGACGGCATGACCGGATGAACACCGGCATTGAGCGCGTCGAGCAAGGCCACGAAAACATGCGGCGACAGGCCGGAGCCGCCCGCCGCAAGCATCGCCACCCGGGCAAACATGACGGCGCGCACGGTTTCGAAGGGCAAAGGCTCGCCGACCGCACCGCTGCGGCCATCGAGGAGCTGGCGCTGGAAGGCGCTGGCGTCGCCGCTGACCGACGTACCGAGATTGGCGCCGAGCCCGGTGTTGAGACCGTAGATCTGCTGGCCGGCGGCCGCTGCGTCATCGAGCACCTTGCGCGCCTTGACCAGCCGCTCCAGGACGGTGGGCGTGACTTCCACCTTACATCCCTCGCGGGCGACGGATGCGACGTCCTCGATGCTGACGCCGGCGCCGGTGAGAACGAGCGGGCTCATGCGAAACGCAACCTTTGGCCGATGCCTTGCGCCTGGGCCTTGGCCAACATCGCCTTGCCGAGTGCTATGTCGGAGAGCGACAGGCCGCGATGCCAGAACAGGATCGTCTCGCCGTCGCTCTGGCGTCCGGCTTTCAGCCCGGCGGCGATCTGGCCGAGTTCGGCATGCAGCGTCTGCACGCTCAGCCTTCCCGTCTCGACATGGGCGCGCAGCGAACCGAACTTGCCGGCCTTGCACTGGCCCCAGTCGTCGACGACGATCTTCTGCATGATGTCGGTCAGCGACAGCTCCACTGCGCTCATCGTGCCGTAGGGTACGACCAGCGCGCCACGCTTGATCCATTCGGTCTTGAGCAGCGGCTGCGGTTCCGGCAGCCGCGAGGCCTCGACGACGATGTCGGCACCTTCCACGCAGGTCTTCCAGTCGGCCACCGCCGTGACCGGCTTGCCAAGGTCGGCGGCCAGTTTGGCGGCAAAGCCGTCGCGGCTTTCGGGCCGGCGCGAATGGACGCGGATCTCGTTGAAATCGAAGAGATGATCGAGCAGGCGCACATTCCAGTAGGCGGTGCCGCGTGCGCCGATATGGGCGAGCACCTTCGATGTCTTCTTCGCCAGATGTTTCGCGCCGATGGCGGTGATCGCGCCGGTGCGCATGTCGGTGATGACGGTGGCGTCCAGGATCGCGCGCGGCGTACCGGTGCGCGGATCGAAGAGGTTCAGGATGCCGAACTCCGAGGGCAGGCCGTGCTTGTAGTTGTCGACATAGTCGCCGACGATCTTTACGCCGGCCGCGTCGAGCGGCGCAACGTAGCCGCGCAGAACATTGAAATGGCCATGGAAGGACGGGTCGGGCTCGAGATGGACACGCGGCTCGATCACCGTCTGGCCGTTACCCTGGGCGACAAGCCCGGCCTCGACCGCGCCGATGATTTCGGCATCGGTCATGGCAAGCGCCTCGATGTCGAGGGCGTTGAGGTAGTCGATATAGATGGGCTTCATGCGTGCGTAGTCCCCGGGGAGCCCCCTTCATGCATAGCAGGCGGCGAGGCGACACGAAAGTTTGTTAGTCAATATCTGGACGCAGTCGGCCAAATGCTGTTCAAACCGGTTCGTCATGACTGCCATCCCCGAGAGTGAAGTTTCGCCAAGAACGGCCACGAATTCGCGGCGCGTGGCGCTGATCGTCGCCATCGCCTTCTTCATGCAGCTGCTGGATTCGACGATCATCTCGACCTCGCTGCCGCAGATGGGAGCCAGCTTCGGCGTGCCGGCGGTGGCGATGAGCATCGGCATCACCGTCTACATGCTGACCATGGCGGTGTTCGTGCCGTTGTCCGGCTGGCTGGCAGACCGTTTCGGGGCGCGCAACATCTTCCTTGTGGCGATAGCGCTGTTCACGCTGGCCTCGATCGCCTGCGGCTTCTCGGAGAATTTGGCCGAATTCGTCGCTGCGCGCGCGGTGCAGGGCCTCGGCAGTGCATTGATGACGCCGGTCGGCCGCATCCTGGTGCTGCGCAACGCCTCCAAATCGGAATTGCTCAACGCCACCGCGCTGATCACCTGGCCGGCGCTGTTTGCACCGGTGGTCGGGCCGGTGCTCGGTGGCTTCATCACCACTGCGCTCTCCTGGCACTGGAACTTCTTCATCAACATTCCGCTTGGGCTGGCCGGCCTGGTGCTGGTCGCCCGCTTCGTTCCCGGCGACCGCGAAGCCGACCCAAAGCCGCTCGACTGGCCGGGCTTTTTCCTGACTTCGGCGGGGCTCGCCTGCCTGCTCTATGGCCTCGAGCGCATCGCGCATCCGGAAGATGGCGTCTTGCCGACCGTCATGCTGCTCGCCCTTGGCATGCTGGTCGGCTGGCTGGCTGTGCGCCACCTGTTACGCACGCCGTATCCGCTGCTCGACCTTGCGTCGTTCAAGGTGCTGACCTTCGCCCTCTCGACACTGTCGGCCGGCACCGTCTTCCGGGTGGCGATCAACGCCACGCCGTTCCTATTGCCGCTGCTGTTCCAGGTCGGCTTCGGCCTCAGCCCGATCGATGCCGGTATGATGATCCTCGCCTATTTCCTCGGCAATCTCGGCATGAAGGCGGTGACGACACCGACGCTGAGACGCTTCGGTTTTCGCTCGGTGATGGTCGTCAACGGCGTGGTCGCCTCTCTGTCGATCATCGCCTGCGCGGCGATCTCGCCGCAGACGCCGCAAGCGCTGGTGGTGGCGCTGATGCTGATCGCCGGCCTGTCGCGCTCCATGCAGTTCACCGCGCTCAACACGCTGGCCTTCGCCGACATCGCGGCCACGCATCGCAGTTCCGCGGCGACGCTGTCCAGCATGCTGCAGCAGGTGGCGATGCTGTTCGGCGTCGCGGTCGCGGCGGCGATCCTCAATTTGTCGCAGATCGCGAGAGGCCGACCGGAACTCGATCTCGTCGACTTTCGTATAGCCTTCCTCGCGATCGGCGTGATCGGGCTGGTGGCCGCGTTCCGTTTCCTGGCACTGCCGCGCGGCGCGGGCGCCGAGGTTTCGGGGCACGCCCAGGAGAATTGACGTCGAATTTTTCGCACCGGCGCAGACATAAATCTCGGTTCCCGATTGAAGTGACTCGCCCGCCCTTCGGGCCCCACAAGGGGAGAAGGTAAGGTGGCGCGTTACACCGGCCGATACACGTTCTCCGCCGTGTTCCAGAAGATATCCGCCTCTGCCCCCGCGCCATGTTTCGCTACTGCTGCGCGGTGCGCCTTGATCAGTTCGGCGTGGCTGGTCCAGAGTTTCTCGACCGGAAAGTTCGAGCCGAACATCAGGTGTTCCGAGCCAAGGATATCGATCGCATTGTCGACGATGTAGCCGATCAGCGCCGGGTCGTTGCGGTGGACGAAGGTGCCGAGGCCGGAGAGCTTGGCGTAGAAATTGGGCGCGGCGGACAAAGTGCGCAGGCCGGCCTTCCAGGCCTCCGTGGCTTCCGGCTCCGTGCCGGTCAGCATGCCGGCATGGGTGAGGATGAAATTGGTCTCGGGATTCTCGCCGACCAGCGTCAGCCCGTCCTTCATCTGTGCCGGGAAAAGCTGCAGATCGAAGGACAGGCCATAGTCTTTCAGCCGCGCCACATTTGCCCGTACCTTGGGGTCGATGACCTGGTCGGCGGATGAGGCGAAGCGGAAGGCCGTCGTCTCGTGCCAGTGCAACTGCATGCGCACGCCGCGCAGCAGCGGGTATTTCATCAGGCGATCGATCTGATGGCGGACATCGTCCACCGTCATGTCGGCATAACCGACGATGGCATGCGGCCAGCCGGTTTCGTCCGCTGTCTTCTGCAGGAAGGCGACTTCGTTTTCGAAGTCTTCCTTCGCCCAGTTGGCCTGGACGTATACAGCCTTTTCAACGCCGGCGCCCCGCTGGTCGGCCAAGAATTCCTCGATCGGATAGTCGCGGCGGATCGGCTCGTAGGGGCCGAAGATGCGCGGCACCATCGGTCCGACCAGCCAGGGCAGGTCCTTTTGGCGCCAGATGTGGAAATGCGCGTCGATCGCTTTCTGCATCACGAAACCCTCTACCAGATGGCTGCGGCTGCCGGGGCGGGGCGGGCGAGCGACAGGATGAAATCGGTGAGGCTGTTCATTGACGAGCCATCGACCAGGTCGTCGAGCACCGGCAGGATGGCGCGAAGTGCTGCCGTCGCCGGCCGAAAGCGCGGATCGCCAGCCAGCGGTGTCGCCAGCGAAAGCCGGAAGGCGCGGGCGCTCAGCCGGCGCATCGCCGTCTCCAGCTCGGCATGGTCGCCGCGCTCCAGCGCGTCCGACAGGATAACCACCGCTGCCCCGCGCGCAAAAGCGGAAAAGCGCGGCACCGAGAGGAAGGCGAGCAGCGTCGGTCCCATGCGGGTGCCTCCGTCCCAGTCGTCGACCTGCGCTGCCGCCCGGGCCAGCGCCTGGTCGCGGTTGCGGATGCGCAGCGCCCCGGTGATGCGGGTCAGCCGCGTGCCGAAGGTGAAGATCTCGGCGCGGCCCGCGTCCTGGACGGCCGCGTGCGCCAGTTTGAGATAGTCCGCGGTGTGGAGCTTCATCGAGCCGGAGACATCGATCAAAAGCAGCAGCTTGCGCGGCACGGTCTGGCGGCGGCGCAGCAGCGGCCAGGGGATGTCGCCATCGGCGCTGACGATTTCACTCAGCGACCGGCGCAGGTCGAGCGTGCCGTGCGAGCGGGTGCGTACGGTGCGGAAGGAACGGCGGGCGGGCAAGGCAGAAGCGAGCTTGCGGCGGAAGGGGGCGAGGCTGTCGCTGTCACGCTGGAAGTCGCGGCTGCTCAACCGTTCGATCGCCGAGGAAAGTTCGCCGCCTTTCTCCTGGCGGGCGGTCCGGTTCTCCTTCTCGCGCATGCCGCGATCATCCTTGATGCGAGTTTCTTCGTCGTTTTCGCCGTCGATCGAAGTTCGGACGTCGCCATAGAAATAGCTGCGAAAATGCGCCTCGAATTCGGCGCGGCGGTCGGGCGAGGGGGCAAGCGTGGCCAATGCTGCCTCGCGAATATCGGCCATCGAGCGCGGCCCGAGCAACGTCACCGCCTGCATGAAGCTGGAGATCTGCTCCGGCGCGATGGCAAAGCCGCAGTGGCGCAGCAACCGGCCGAAGCCGAGCATGGGTTCCGCGGCGCGGGATAAGTTCGCGGCGGGTCTCACGCCAGCGCCTCCTCGACAATTCGGCCAAGCTCCGGTGCTATCGCAGACAGGTCCTCCTCGTCCTTGATCAGCACGCCGATGGCGCGGCGGAAGGCTTCGGGCCACGGGCTGCCGCCCTTTTCGAGGATGGTGGCGGCATTGGCCCATTCGACCGCTTCGGCGATGCCAGGGGGCTTCGCCAAGGGGCGGGCGCGGATCGACTGCACGGCGTTGGCCACGGCCTGCGCAGTCGCCTCTGCCACGTCGCCGGCGCGCAGCATGATGATCTCGGCCTCGCGCGCGGCGTCGGGATAGCCGATCCAGTGGTAGACACAGCGCCGGCGCAGCGCTTCGGCAAGCTCGCGGGTGCGGTTGGAGGTCAGGATGACGATCGGCTGCGTGGAGGCGCGGATGGTGCCGCGCTCGGGGATGCTGATCTGGAAATCGGAGAGGAATTCGAGCAGCAGCGCCTCGAACTCATGGTCGGAGCGGTCGATCTCATCGACCAGCAGCACGCGCTGGTCGGGCGCCCGCAGCACCTGCAGCAGCGGTCGTGCGATCAGGAAGCGGTCGTCATAGATGTCGATCTCGTGCTCGCCGGCGTGGCGGATGGCGAGCAACTGGCGCTGGTAGTTCCACTCGTAGAGCGCATGCGCGGCGTCGATGCCTTCGTAGCATTGCAGCCGCACCAGTTCGCGGCCAAGCAGTTCGGCGATGGCCTTGGCCGCTTCCGTCTTGCCGACGCCGGGTGCGCCTTCGAGCAGCAGCGGCTTGCCCAGCCGGATCGCCAGGAAGATGGCGGTCGAAAGGCTGTCATCGGCAAGGTAACGCGAGGCGGCGAGCCGCGATGCCACCGCCTCGGGCGAGGGCGCGACAGTCTCGGCGCTTGGATCAGGCATTTCGACCCTCAGCCCGCGGCCTGCGCTTTGAGCGCGCGCAGGATGCGCTCCGGCGTGATCGGCAGCGTGTCGATGCGCACGCCGACGGCGTCGAAGACGGCGTTGGCCACGGCGGGGATCTGCGGGTTGGCGCACATTTCGCCCGGCCCCTTGGCGCCAAACGGTCCGTCGGCCGACGGCCGTTCCAGCACGATGATCTCGGTTTTGGCAAGGTCGCCCGGCCCCGGCATCAGATACTGGTTGAAGTCTGTGCCGCCATGGTCGCGGTTCGGATAATAGGGCTCGGTGGTCTCATAGAGCGCGTGGCTGATGCCCATCCACGAACCACCGACCAGCTGCTGCTCGACCATTTTCGGGTTCAGTGCGCGGCCGATCTCGAAGATGTTCTTGACTGTCAGCACGGTGACTTCGCCGGTCTCGTCGTCGACCTCGACCTCGGCCACCGTGCAGGCATGCGCGTAGCAGGTCGACGGCTTCATCGCGCCGGTCTCTTTCTCCGGATAGGAGCGCGGGATCAAAAACATGCCGCGACCGGAGATCGAGCGGCCGCGCTTGAAGTGCGCCGACAGCGCGACATCGAAGATCGAGATCGACTTCTGCGGCGCGCCCTTGACCAGGATGTTGCCCTGGCCATCGGTTTCGAGGTCCGAGGCGTTCACTTCCAATTCTTCGGCCGCCACCTCCAGCATCACCTGGCGGGCTTCCTTGGCGGCCTGGATAACGGCATTGCCGGCGCGGTGGGTGCCGCGCGAGGCGAAGGTGCCCATGCAGTGCGGGCCGGTGTCGGTGTCGGCGGTGTCGACGATGACGCGGTCGGTCGGCACGCCGATGGTCTCGGCGCAGATCTGCGCCATGATCTGCTTCATGCCCTGGCCGAGATCGACTGAAGACAGCGTTACCATGAAATTGCCGGTCGGCGTCGAATGCACCAACGCCTGGGTCGGGTCGCCGCCGAGGTTCATGCCGGTTGGATAGTTGATCGCGGCGACGCCGCGTCCGCGCCTGATCGCCATCTCAAGCTCCCTTCGTATAGGAGGACATGGCCATGTACTTCTCCGCCACCGGCCAGTTGGCGGCGCGCGAGGCTTCCTGCATGCATTCGATCAGCGCAGCGCCCTCGGTCGGCTGGCGATGCGCCTTCATGTCGCCGTCGCGATAGGCGTTGATGAAGCGGAATTCGAGCGGATCCATGCCGATCAGCCGTGCCAGCTTGTCCATCTGCACCTCCAGCGCGAAGTCACCGATGGTGACGCCGAAGCCGCGCATGGCGGAGGAGGGAGTGCGGTTGGTGTAGACGCAATAGGTGTCGATCCAGACGTTGGGGATCGTATAAGGGCCGGGATAGTGGGCGGCGCCCTTCTGCGCGCCATAGGGTGAATGGCGCGAATAGGCGCCGGCATCGGTGTAACCGGTCACCTTGCGGGCGACGATGCGGCCATCCTTCATGACGCCGTCCTTGATGACGACCTTCTCGGCGGCGCGCGGCGAGGAGATCTGCATCTCTTCCTCGCGACTGTAGATGAAACAGACCGGGCGTCCGGTTAGTTTAGCACCGAGGATGGTGACCGGCTCGACGATGACGTCGACCTTGCCGCCGAAACCACCGCCGACCGTGCCGCCGACGAAATGCAATTTGCTGCCCGGCATCTGCAGGATGATCGAAGCGTTGTCGAGGGTGAAGAACATCGCCTGCGTGTTGGTGTAGCAGGTGAAGCGGTCGTTGCTCTCGGGCACCACCACGCAGCCCGTCGTCTCGGTCGGCGCGTGCTCGATCGGCGAGGACTGGTAGCTCTGTTCGAGGATGTGATCGGCGCCGGCGAAGCCAGCCTCGACATCGCCGAAGCGCACCTTGCGGCATTCACCGCTGTCGTAGAGGTAGTGGTTCTGGCCGTGATACTCGTTGACGATCGGCGCGCCGGGTTTCAGCGCCTCCTCCATGTCGAACACGGCCGGCAGCACCTCGTAGTCGACGTTGACCTTGGCGGCTGCCTCCTGCGCGGCGCGCTCGGTCTCGGCCAGCACCGCCACCACGGCCTCGCCCTTCCAGCGCACCTTGCCGTCGGCGAGCACCGTTTCGTCCTCGGGGCCGATCTGGATCAGGATCAGGATGGTGTAGACATTGTGCGGCACATCCTTGGCGGTGAGGATCTTCACCACGCCCGGATGCTTCTCGGCCTCCGTTGTGTCGATGGAGCGGATGCGGGCGTGGTGGTGCGGGCTGCGCACCATCTTCAGATGCAGCATGCCGGGAAAGTTGCGATCGGCGAAATAGGCGGTCTTGCCGGTGACATGACCAGGGGAATCGAGCCGCGGCCGGGGCTGGCCGATCTCGTTGAGGCCGTCCTTGCGGACATCGGCGAAATAGCTCTTGCGCAGTTCCATTTTGCTTCCCTCAGGCCGCGTTCTGCGAATTGGCGCGCGCGGCGGTCAGCACCGCCTGGATAATCGGCTCGTAGCCGGTGCAGCGGCAGATATTGCCCGACAAGGCCTCGACCACCTCCTCGCGGCTGGGATCGGGCGTCTGGTCGAGCAGCACCTTGGCGGCCATGATCATGCCCGGCGTGCAGAAACCGCATTGCGTGGCGAAGGCGTCGAGGAAGGCGCGCTGCAGCGGATGCAACACACCGCCTTCGGCGAGGCCCGACGTCGTCCGGATGTCGGCGCCATTGCAGGTTTCTGCCAGCGTCAGGCAAGAGAGCCGGAGTTCGCCGTCAATGATGACCGAGCAGGCGCCGCAGGTGCCCTGATGGCAACCGCCTTTCGGCGAGGTGTCGCCGATCTTATCTCTCAGCGCGTGGAGCAGCGTCGTGCCGCTGTCGACGAATTCGGCCTTTTCCGAGCCGTTGAGCGTGAATTGAACCGGGACCTTTGCCATTTTTTCCTCCCAGCGCGCCTGCCCGAACCATCGGGCAAGCGCGCGCCCCCCGACAGTGATTAGCCAAGCAGCAGCCGGCCGAGATGGACCGGCAGGACTTGCGTGCGATACCAGGCGCTGGCGATCGGATCGGTGATCGGCGACGTGCCTTCGCCGGCGACGGCGAGTGCCGGCGCGATCTCCTCGGCCGTCAATTGGCAGCCGAGCAGCGCCTTCTCGGCCGCCCTGGCGCGCATCGGCCGGTCGGCCATGCAGCCAAGGGCGATCCGTACGGACGTCACCGTGCCGTCGGCCGTCCGTTGCAGATGCGTGGCGATGCTCAGCACCGAAACCCCTTTCGGCTTGACCCGCGACACTTTGAGAAAGCGGAAGCTCTCCGCGCGGGGCAAAACGAAGGTGACCCCGGTGACGATGGCGCAGCTGGTGTCGCGCCCGGCCAGGAAGGTCTGGATCGGCACCTCGCTGTCTTCGGTGACAATAATGGCATCCAGCGCAAGCAGCGCGACGGTGAAGTCGCCATAGGGCGCCGGCGCGAACAGATTGCCGCCGACGGTCGCCATGTTGCGGATCGCCGGACCGCCGACGGCGCGGGCGGCAGGTGCAAGCTGTGCGAGGTCCGGATGGCGGGCAATCGCCGCCATGGTAACCGAGGCGCCGAGCCGCACCTCGCCACCGGAAGCGGTAATCGCCGACAGGGAGGGTTCCGTGACGCGGACAAGGCTGGACACGGAAACATCGCCTTCATTCGCCGCGCGCACGACCAGCGTGCCACCGCCGAGATAGCGCGTGCCGGCGGCCATCAGCGCTGCATTGGCATCCTTCACCGCCGAGAACGTCTGGAGGGTAAGCGCCATGGCACGCTCCTTGTTTCAGCCCAGTTCAAATTCAGCTTTGCCCGGCGAAGTGGGTTTTCAGGGCATTGAAGCCGCCCTGGAAAACGTTGGCGCCCATGCCTTCGGCGAGCTTGTCGGCCTCTTCCGGAGCCGCGTCGAAGCTCGCCGTCCATTCGGCATAGGTGCGGTCGCCGTCGGTGACGCGCCGCAACTGCAGCGTCGCCTTGTGGTTGGTGATCGGCTGCGGCGTTTCGAGGATAGAATAGCTGACGAGGAAATTCTGCTCGGAAAAATCGAGAAGCTTTTCACGGATGCGAGCGCCGCTGACGAGCTGGAAATTGCGCACGCAGCCGATCGCGCTTGCGTCCTTGCCGTCCTCAATATTGCTTTCGACCATGCGCGGGTGCCAGCTCGGCAGGCCGTTGAAGTCGCGTATTAGCGCCCAGACCTTTTCGACTGGCGCGTCGATGACGCTGGATATGGTGACCTTGGCCATAAGCTCGTTCCCTTGCGAACACATCTGCATCAAGGGTAGGGCGGTGCGCCCGGCTGTGCTTATCAATGCGTCTTGAGCGCGTATCAAATAGTCTGAAAAAGGGCCCCGCCCGGTTCAGGCTGCTGCCCGCGCGGCCTCGCGGTAGAGCGTCGGCGGGACGCCGACATGGTCGCGGAAGAAGCGCGAGAAATTGCCCTGGGTGGTGAAGCCGAGATTGCAGGCGACCGAGATCAGCGGCGCCTCCGACCACTGCAATTGCCGCACCGCTTCCTCCATGCGCAGCGTGTTCCAGTAGACGTTGGGCGTCAGATTGGTCTGTTCCTTGAACAGGGCGAAGAAATGCGGCCGCGACAAGCCGACGCTGCGCGCGACGTCGTCGAAGCAGATGCGCTCGCAGACATTGGCCTTCATCAGCTGGATCGCCTTGCGGACACGGAAATCCTGCATGGTGTTGACGCGGCCGCGCGACACTAGCGGGGCTGAGGCATCGGCGGCGTCGAGCACGCTGTCGATAAAGCGTTCGATCTCGTAGTTGGCGACGTCGTCGATGCTCTCATTGTCGCTGAGGTGATCGAGCAGGCTGGCCGCCGCCTGGTGCAGCCACGGCTCCAGCGTGATCGCCGCCTGTGCGAACAGCGGTGCCGACGAGGGCAGGTCGCGGCGCCGGCGGGCCCAGTCGGGATCGATGTAGAAGGCAAGGAACAGGCCCGGCCTGCCGTCGTGGGACAGAGCATGGCTGTGCGGCTGGAAGGAGTTGATGCCGGCCGCGGTGGTCGGGCCGAGCCGCACCGTCTCGCGGCCGATGGTCATCTCGCCTGCCGTGCCTTCCAGCCAGATGATGAGATGGGCCTCGACATGGGCATGGGTGACGAAGTCATTGGCGACATTCAGGACAGAAACATGTCCGAACCGGCCCCAGTAGAGCCTGATCGCTTCCGTCATGTGTATATCCTCCCGCAGGCGACTGGCCTCCCTTCGCCTGCAGGGGGATAGTGCGGCGGACGCCGTGCCTGCGTCAAGGCGCGGGCACGGCGGGTCAAGCCTGCCTTGGTTCGTGGCGGCGGATTTTCAGACTGAGCGATAGGGCCGGATGGGAATGACGGCCCAGGAGCAAGAGCATGATCCCGAAAAGTGGGAGCCGGTTTTCGGAAAAGATCATGCTCAAACAAAAAGATAGAGCGCCATCCCGATTCCATCGGGATGGAACAGGCTCTAATCGTTGCGCCTGAAGTTGCGGATGCGGTCGAACAGCACGGCCAGCAGGATGGCGCCGCCGATGAACACGCCTTGCCAAAAGGCATTGATGCCGAGCAGGCCAAGGCTGTTGCGGATCACCTCGATCAGTGCCGCGCCGACGATGGCCCCAAAAGCGGTGCCGACACCGCCGGCAAGATTGGCGCCGCCAATGACGGTGGCGGCGATCACCTGAAGCTCCATGCCTGTGCCGAGATTGGTGGTGACGGCGCCCAGCCAGCCGGTCTGGATGATGCCGGCGATGCCCGCTGCCAGCGCCGAGATCATATAGACCGCGACCTTGATCTGGCGCACGGGAACGCCGGTAAGCGTCGCCGCGTGCTCATTGCCACCGATGGCGAAAATGTGGCGGCCAAACTTGGTCCAGCGCAAGGTGAAGCCGGTGATCAGCGCCAGCAGGATCATGTAGAGCACCGGGTTGGCGATGCCGAATACCCAGGCGCCGCCGCCGAGTGCCAGAAGCTTGTCGTGGTCCGGTCCGAACTGGAAGACGACCGTGTTGTTGGAGGCGACCATGGCCAGGCTGCGCGCGATCGACAGCATGCCGAGCGTCACCACGAAGGGCGGAAAGCCGAGATAGGCGATCAATATGCCGTTGAAGGCGCCGATGATCAGCGCCGTCGCGATCGAGACGGCGATCCCGACCTCGATGCCGTAGCCGGCATGCATGGTGACCGCCAGCACCATCGAGCATAGGCAAAGCACCGAGCCGACCGACAGGTCGATGCCGCCGGTGATGATGACGAAGGTCATGCCGAGCGCGATGATGGCGACGAAGGTGATGTTGCGGGTGATGTTGTAGAGGTTCTTCTGCGTGGCGAAGGCATCGGTGGCAAACGACAGGAACAGACAAGCGAGGATGACGGCGATCACCACCCAGAAGGTCTGGCTGGCAAATATCCGTGACAGCAAGGTGTGCTGTTTCTGCGCGATCGTCTGATCAAGGGTGACTGCCATTATCGACCTTTCCTGGCGGTGGCGGACAGCGCCAAACCGGCGCATTCGCAGCTGCGAAATCCCCAATGCACCAATTTCACAATACCTGTTCGATGGCGCCGGTGATCAGCCCGGTGACTTCCTCGGGCGAACTCGACGCGATCGTCTTGTCGGCGACCTTCCTGCCGCGCCGCATGACGATGACGCGGTCGGCAACGTCAAAGACGTCGGGCATACGGTGGCTGATCAGCACGACCGCGATGCCCTGGTCGCGCAGATGGCGGATCAGGTTCAGCACTTCGGCTACCTGGCGCACCGAAATCGCCGCCGTCGGCTCGTCCATCAGCACGATCTTGGCCTGAGACAGCATGGTGCGAGCGATCGCCACCGCTTGCCGCTGGCCGCCTGACATCTGCTTGACGAGGTCGCGCGGTCGGGTCTCCGACTTCAGTTCAGCGAAGATCTGACCGGCGCGCTTGTACATCGCCGCATAGTCGAGGATGCGGAACGGTCCGACGCCGCGGCGCAATTCGCGGCCGAGATAGACGTTGGCGGCGGCGGTCAGATTGTTGCACAGCGCCAGGTCCTGGTGGACGATCTCGATGCCGTGCTGGCGCGCCTCCACCGGCTTGTGCAGGATCAGCTCCTTGCCGTCCATCTGCATGGTGCCGTGGCTCGGGCGGAAATTGCCGGCGATCATCTTGACCAGCGTCGACTTGCCGGCGCCGTTGTCGCCCATCAGGCCGACGACCTGCCCAGGCTCGATCGACAGCGACACGTCGTTGACCGCCTGGATGGCGCCGAAATGCTTCGAGATGTTGGTGAGTTCGAGAACCGCCACCAGCCTTCATGCCTCCCATGTTTCCAGCCTGCGGCTCCGCCGCGGCTTCGCTCTCCCCAGCTCCTCCCGGGGACGGCGATTTCACGCATTTACGCGAATGCTCATGCAAGCGTCAATCATTTGTCGGACGAATTGAACGCATGTTTTTCCAAAAATCCGTTTTGTAGGACAAATAGCAATTGACGTTGGCAGCGCGCCGATATTAGCTAAGCGTCGGAGGAGATTATGCCGATCCATCGGCCGGTTCGCCCGATGGCTCAGCGGAGGTTATGGGTCCCGGGACTCGGCAATGCCCTTTTGGGGGGCGCCGTCCAGGACCGCATCTGGAAATGCTTATCGACCTGGCCTTGCGGCAAGAGTGCTCGTGAAACGACCCTCTGTCATCGCTCGGTCCGGGTTGATCTGTGTGGCGGGCACGCCGTGCCCGTCTGTTTCAAGGGAGGACTGACATGAGGAAATCACTTTTGCTCGCCGCTGCCGCCGTCATGGCGTTGGGCGCCGGGCCGGCTTTGGCCAAGAAACAGCTCGTTATCGTCGTGAAAGGTCTCGACAATCCGTTCTTCGAAGCCATCCACCAGGGCTGCGAGAAGTGGAACAAGGAAAACGCCAGCTCGGAATATGAGTGCTTCTACACTGGCCCGGCGTCGACCTCCGACGAGGCCGGCGAGGCCCAGATCGTCCAGGACATGCTGAGCAAGGCCGATACGGTGGCGATGGCGATTTCGCCGTCCAACGCGCCACTGATCGCGCAGACGATCAAGAGCGCCAATCCGTCGATCCCGATCATGACCATCGACGCTGACCTTGCCAAGGAAGATGCGGCGCTGCGCAAGACCTATCTCGGCACCGACAACTATCTGATGGGTCACAAGATCGGCGAGTACATCAAGAAGGGCAAGCCGAACGGTGGCAAGATCTGCACAATCGAAGGCAATCCCGCCGCCGACAACATCCTGCGCCGTGCGCAAGGCATGCGCGACGCGCTTTCGGGCAAGGAAGGCCTCGCGGCGCTCGCCGGCGAAGGTGGCTGGACGGAAGTCGCCGGCTGCCCGGTGTTCACCAATGACGACGGCGCCAAGGGCGTGCAGGCGATGACCGACATCCTCGCCGCCAACCCCGACCTCGACGCTTTCGGCATCATGGGCGGCTGGCCGCTGTTCGGCGCGCCGCAACCCTACCGCGATCTGTTCAAGCCGATGGCCGACAAGATCGCCAGCAACGCCTTCGTCATCGGCGCCGCCGACACGATCGGCGACGAAGTGGCGATCGCTCGTGAGGGCCTCGTCACCGCACTGGTTGGCCAGCGGCCGTTCGAAATGGGCTACAAGGCGCCATCGGTGATGATCGACCTGATCGAAGGCAAGAAGGTCGACGATCCGGTCTTCACCGGTCTCGACGAATGCACCAAGGACACGGTCGACACCTGCATTCAGAAGTAGGCCTCGATCTTGGGGCGCCCTTCGACGGGCGCCCCGTCACTCCTCAGGAATAAGGACAAGGCAGCATTGTCGGGGCGGCATGCTCCGGCTTTGACGCGCCCACAGGTTTTGCTTTTCGGCAACGAAATAAGCGAGCGCGGACAATTCCGGACAGTTTCCCAGCGACAGACTGCCGATGCCGGAACGCCGATGCCGGACAACAAGTCAAGAAAGCGATCCGCCAGGGCAGGGGCGCCAGCCAGCCCCCCTCCAGCGAGCCCTCCCGCTGTCGCCGTTCGACGGCCAGATGTTGCATGGAACCCGGGCTCCAGCGTGCATGCCTCGCTGGCCAGCGAGATCGGTCTTCGGATCGTGCGTGGCGACTATCCGCCGGGCACCATCCTGCCCAACGAAGCCAAATGGTCGGAAACCTTCAATGTCAGCCGTTCGGCGGTGCGCGAGGCGATCAAGATGCTGATGGCGAAGAGCCTTCTGGCATCGCGGCCCAAGATCGGCAGCTGGGTCGAGCCGAAGGAGCGCTGGAACCTGCTCGACCGCGACGTTCTCGCCTGGTACGCGACCGCGCCGGACCGCGAATTGTTCCTGCGCACCGTGCAGGAATTCCGCCACATCATCGAACCGGAAGCCAGCGCCTACGCCGCCATGCGGCGCAGCGAAGAACAGATGGCGGAGATCAGCCAGGCCTGCCGGGAGATGGGGCAAGCCACCAATTTGCAGGAGCGCACGCGCGCCGACACGCGCTTCCACCTTGCCATCCTGCGTGCTTCCGGCAACGACCTGCTGGTGCCACTCGGCGTGCTGATCGAATCGGCGCTCGACCACCTGTTCGTGTTCGTCACCCGCGAGACCAGCGACCAGCGTCTGGCGCAGAAACTGCACGAGGCGATCGAAAAGAACATCCGGCTGCAGCGGCCTGATGCGGCGCGCAACGCCGTGCGCAGGCTGCTCGCCAACACCGACGAGGTGATCGGGCGATCGCGGCGGTGACACGCTCGCGATCTCAAGGAGAGCGCCTCAGATCGTCTGCTTCTTGCCGTCCTTGCTCGGCATCAGGTCGACGCCGTTGACCTTGGCGACATGCGTCGCCAGCATCGGCACGAACTGTTCAGTTGGCCCGGCGGCGAAGGCGCCGGCGAATGAATTCTTGGTGGCGTTGCCGAGCGGATTGGCGATGCCGGCAGCGCCCGCCATCGATTCGAGATAGGTGAGGTCCTTGAAGGCGTTGGCGATGGTGAATTTATGGGCGTCTCGATCGCCTTCCAGCGTCCAGCGCATGAAGGTCTGGTAGAAGCCGCAATCCATGCGGCCGTTGCGGATGACACTGTCGAAACGCGGCGGCGAGATGCCGACCTTTTCGGCCAATGCAAGCGCTTCGGAATAGATCGCCGCATAGCCCAGCGAAATGAAATTGTTGAGCAATTTCATGCGGTGGCCATCGCCGGTGCCGCCGATATGGACGATGCGCCCGGCCCAAGTCTCCAACACAGGCTTGATGCGGGCGAAGAGCGCGTCGGAGGCTCCGACCATGGTGTCGAGCGTGCCTTCCCAGGCCTCCTTCGGCGTGCGGCTGAGCGGCGCGTCGACATAGTCGACGCCAAGCGCCTCGAGCTCGGCGGCAAGGGCTATCGTGGAGACCGGATCCGACGTCGAGCAATCGACGACGACAGAGCCTTTCTTCAGGCCTTCCTTCAGCCCGCCGGGGCCGCGTATGATGGCCTCGACCTCGCGCGATCCGGTGACGCAGATGAAGACGATGTCGGATGCGGCGGCGACCTCGTTCGATGTCGCCGCTTCCTTGGCACCGCGGCCGAGCAGGTCCTCCGCCGGCTTGCGGTTCTTGCGGCCGAGGAATGTCAGCGCATAGCCCTTGTCGACGATGTTCTTGGCGATGCCGTGCCCCATCAGGCCAAGGCCGATGAAACCAATCTTCTCGCGGGCGGCGGTCGTGCTCATGTCGTTTCGTCCTGTCTGAAATTATCGATAATGGCGCCGTCGTTCTTGCCGCATGCGGTTGCAGAATGCAATATTGTCTGACAATACACATAATCCCCAAGCAATGTGGAGAGCAAAATGACGAAGCGGATCATGTTCACCGGCGGCAGCGGCAAGGCTGGACGCCATGTCGTGCAATATCTTGTCGAGCATGGCTGCCAGGTGCTCAACATCGACACCAAGCCGCTCGACAATCCCAAGGTGCGCACTTTGATCACCGACATCACCGACAGCGGCCAGGTGTTCAACGCGCTGTCCAGCTATATGGGCCTGCACGAATTTGACCCGTCCCTGCGTCCGCAGCCGGTCGATGCCGTGGTGCATTTCGCCGCCATTCCGCGCATCATGATCACGACCGACAACGAGGTGTTCCGCATCAACGCGCTTGGCACCTACAATGTCATCGAAGCAGCGGTGAAGCTCGGCATCCGCAAGGTGGTGATCGCCTCCAGCGAGACGACCTATGGCGTGGTGTTCGCCAACGAGCCGCGCGACCCCAAATATTTTCCGCTCGACGAGGAGTACGACGTCGATCCGATGGACAGCTACGCCCTGTCCAAGGTCGTCAACGAGCAGACGGCGCGCGCGTTCGCGCAGCGCAACAGCACCGACATCTATGCCTTGCGCATCGGCAACGTCATCGAGCCGCATGAATATTCGCTGTTCCCGAAATGGTTTGCCGATCCGGGCTTCCGCAAGCGGATCGCCTGGAGCTATGTCGACGCGCGCGACCTTGGCCAGATCACCTTGCGCGCCGTCGAGAAGGACGGGCTCGGCTACCAGGTGTTCAACGCCGCCAATGACGACACCTCGTCCGATCTGCCGACCGCCGAGCTTTTGCAGCGCTTCTACTCCAACGTGCCGGTCAAGGCTGAACTCGGCGAATACGAGACGCTGCTCTCCAACCGCAAGGCACGCGACATGCTCGGCTTCCGCCCCGAACATAGCTGGCGCAAATACGTCAAATAGGCCCGGCAGGGGCATGATACCGGACTGATCTGTGCACAGCCGCCCGCATTGCGCTCCGGCGCATGTCGGCGGCTTGACAGCTTTCGAAATCCAGACTTTGTGAAACACATGCGGGACGGCAAGCCGAACAGCGAAAAGACACCGGCGAAGACGGCATCCGCCGAGCGTCCGGCTGCCGTTCGGCGGGCCGATGCGGCGCGAATTCCGGGCTCCAGCGTGCATGCCTCTTTGGCCAGCGAGATCGGTCTTCGAATCGTGCGCGGCGACTATCCGCCAGGCACCATCCTGCCCAATGAAGCCAAATGGTCGGAGACCTTCGACGTCAGCCGCTCGGCGGTGCGCGAGGCGATCAAGATGCTGATGGCCAAGAGCCTTCTGGCGTCCCGCCCGAAGATCGGCAGCTGGGTCGAGCCGAAGGAGCGCTGGAACCTGCTCGACCGCGACGTGCTCGCCTGGTACGCGACCTCGCCCGACCGCGAAGTGTTCCTGAAGACGGTGCAGGAATTCCGCCACATCATCGAGCCGGAGGCGACCGCCTATGCCGCCATGCGGCGCACAGACGAGCAGATGGCCGAGATCAGCCAGGCCTGCCGGGAGATGGGCGAGGCCCCGAGCCTGCAGGAGCGCACCCGCGCCGACACCCGCTTCCACCTTGCCATATTGAGGGCTTCCGGCAACGACCTGCTGGTGCCGCTCGGCGTGCTGATCGAATCGGCGTTCGATCATCTGTTCGCCTATACGACGCGTGAGCTGGACGACCTGCAGCATGCGCAGAAGCTGCACGAGGCAATCGAGAAGAACATCCGCCTGCAGCGGCCGGATGCGGCGCGCGCCGCGGTGCGCAAGCTGCTCGCCAACACCGACGACGTCATCAAGTCGAGATAGGCGCGAGCCCGGACCGGCATCGCCCGTCGCCGCCAGTGCCAGACTAAGGTCCGAGTGGTCGCTGCGTCACTCTATTCGCCTGATACCACAGCATCTTTCTGCATAATTCGCCTGAACTCCCGAGGAGTCATCGAATAGTGCTTCTTGAATGCGCTGCAGAAATGCGCGGTGTCGCTGAAACCTGTTTCGTAGGCGATTTCGGTCACGCTGCGCCGTCGACTGTTCAGGAGTTCGCGCGCCGCCATCATGCGAATCTGTCGCCAGAACGCTGCAGGGGCCATCTGCAGGTCGGCATGGAAGGCGCGGTTCAATCGTGTTTTTGTGGCGTTCAGCGATAGCGCCAGATCCTCGATCGAACATGGCGAATCGATGCGGGTCTCCATCGTCTTCACGGCCTCCACCGTCAGCCGCGCGGCGCTGCCAAGGGCTTCCTCGTATGGCTTCGCCTTGAGGACGATGCGAGATTCTTCCGGTTTGAAGAGGAGGTAGTTCAGTGCTTTCCGGGCCCGGCCCGCATCACTGTATCGCGCGATCAGGAACGCCGCGATGTCGATGGCGACGATGCTGCCCGGGCATGTGATGATGTTGCCATCGATGACATAATTCTGGCTCGTCGCGGGATTGCTGTTTGGGAACCTTCTCAAGAACTCGCCCAAAGTATCGAAATGCAATGCGCATTCGCGATGCTCCAGGAGCCCTGCCTGTGCCAGGACGAAGCTGCCTGTGCATAGACCGATAATAGGGATTCCGCGGGCGTTCACGGCACGAAGATACTCAAACGTCGCCGGATGAATGCCTGCAAGATCAGGTATCAAACCGCCGCACACCGCGATGCAATCGTAGACCTCGGGATCGTCCAGGTTCCCTGCCGGCGTCATTTCCAGTCCGCAGCTGGCGCGCAGGGGTGACGGCCCCGCCGAGATGAAGTCCCAGGCGAAATAGATCTGGCGGCTATGGTCCTGCTTGTCCGCGGCAAGTCGAAGAGCGTCGACAAAGCTGGCCATCGGCGTCAGCGTGAAGCTCGGACAAAGGATCAAGCCGACGCGAAGGTAAGGAAGGGCCGTTCGGTTTGGCACCCTTAGCGTAGATGTCAACGCGCGCTCCCAATCCGCCTCCCGATTCAAATGTTATGAAAAATGAGTTGGAATCACAATCCTCCCGTGTCACGCGCCGCTATCATATTAGTCATACCCAACCTGTGTCCACGAGTCCGGACAGATTGAGCATGACTGCGAAGCCGGCCTTTCATAGGGTTCTCGAGCCGCTCCAATTGCGCCACAAGACGCTGCGCAATCGCATAAATTTCGGTGCGCACACCGCGAACATGGCAGAGGATGGACTGCCCGGCTCGCGCCACCTGGGCTACTACCGGGAACGTGCCCGAGGGGGCGCAGCCATGATCGTGGTCGAGCCGATGCCGGTTCATCAGACCGCCCGTCTGACGCGAGGCAATTTCCGCCATGACGATGACGCCGTAATCCCCGGATTCAAGGCCATTACCGAGGCATGCAAAGCCGAGGGAGCGGTCATGGTTCATCAGCTCTATCATGTCGGACAGCATGGGGATTTCGACAATTCGTACAGCGCGAACTGGTCCCCCTCCGGGCTCCCGTCCTATCACGACGGCGACGGCAGTCACCGCATGCGAGAAGCTGAGATCGAGGAGATAATCGAGGGCTTCGTTCGCGCGGCGGTGCGGGCGAAGGCGTGTGGCTTCGATGGGGTGGAACTGTTCGGGCCCTACAACTCGCTCATCGAGCAGTTCTGGCTGCCCTGGTCAAACCGCCGCGACGATCGATGGGGCGGCTCGTTCGAGAACAGGATGCGGTTCTCGACTGAGATCACCTCGCGCATCCGTGCGGCTGCTGGAGACGAATTCATTATCGGGCTCGCCTCAAGCATCGATACCTCAGTCGACGTCGGGATGGGTACTGCACTTCTCCAGGAAATCGCCGCGTACCACGATACGCGCGCTCTGATCGACTACATCACTTGCGGTACCGGCAGCTATTTCGACCACGCCTCAGTCATACCCACGTTTCTCTTCGCCGACAAACTCGGCGCGCCTCATGCGCAGGCGCTGAAGGAGGTCTGCAAGCACATACGCGTCCAGGCAGAGAGCCACATCCGAACGCCCAAGAACGCAAATGAGGTCATATCATCGCGACAGGCGGACATGGTCAGTAT
This sequence comes from Mesorhizobium monacense, assembly GCF_056781675.1. NCBI lineage: Bacteria > Pseudomonadati > Pseudomonadota > Alphaproteobacteria > Hyphomicrobiales > Phyllobacteriaceae > Mesorhizobium > Mesorhizobium monacense. Next base: position 1,345,790 of record NZ_CM165567.1, read on the forward strand.
CGTGCGAGGCCAGATCGCGGATCCGTACTGGGTCAAGAAGGTTGCGAGCGGTCGTGACACCGAGGTCCGGGGCTGCATCTCCTGCAATCAAATGTGCTGGGGAAGACGCTCGAGGGACTACTGGATCTCGTGCCTCGTCAATCCGTCGGCCGGCCGCGAATTCGAATGGGGAGGCGACACCTTCATCCCTGCCACGACATCGAAGCGCGTGCTGGTGGTGGGAGGCGGACCGGCCGGACTTGAAGCGGCTCGCGTCGCGGCCGAGCGCGGCCATAGCGTGACGCTCGCAGAAGCCGCCTCGCAACTCGGCGGACAGTTCAGGCTGGCCGGCATGCAACCGCGCCGGGCGCAGATATTGGAATTGATCGATTGGTACGAACAGCAGTTGACCAGGCTGGGCGTACGCCTGCTGCTCAATGCGCCGCTCGACGCTGCGGAGATCGCCGGGCACGACGTCGATGAAATTATCATCGCGACCGGTTCGCAACCTGCCGGGACAGGCTTCCAGCGCGGCTTGCCAGGGCAGGATCGTCTGCCAGGGATGGATTTGCCAAATGTCTGGTCCGTCGAGGACGTGATGACGAGGACGGCGCGGCTGGGCGACCATGTCCTTCTCATCGACGACACGGGCGACTGGCGCGGGCTTGGCACGGCCCTCGAAATCGTAGCGCGCGGACACCGTGTGACGGTTGTCACGGCATGGTCGGTCCTCGGCCGTTACCTGCAGCGAACGGAAAGCGACGGCGTTGCGCGAGCTCGGCTGAAGATCGGGGGCGGTGATTGGATAACAGACACGGTGGTCAAGGAATGGCACGGCGACTGCGCGACAGTCAGGTGCCATCACGATGGGGCCGAAACCGTGATCAAGGCCGACACCCTCGTTCTTGCGACCACCAACGTCTCGGACACATGGGTGCTGGACGAACTCGCGGAGCAGATACCCGCATTGCAACCGAAGGTAATCGGCGACGCCTTGGCGCCGCGGCTAGCTGTGGCGGCAATCTACGAGGGGAGGGTGCTCGGCCAATCCATCTAGACTGCGGCCAACTGCCAGATGGCAGACCAGATCCTCGGCCGACCAGGCGCGGCTTTCGTGCAGTGACGGTCCTGAGATTCGAGACCCGGGCGGAATATCCCGGGGTTCAACGTTGGTTGGGCAATGCGTTAAACACAAACAATGGGAGATCCAAAATGAAGTTTTTCAGAAGCGGCGGAACCCGCGTTCCGGAAGCAGTCACGAGCATGGCCAAGGACGTTCGCGAGGGCCTTATGGACCGGCGCGAGTTCCTCGCAATGGCCAGCACCTTCGGCGCATCGACTGCGCTGGCCTACAGCATGGTCGGCCTGGCTGTGCCGGTCCCCGCCTTTGCCGAAGAAGGCAAGAAGGGCGGAACGCTTCGCGTTGCCATGGTCGTGAAGCAACAGAAAGACCCGCGTACCTATGATTGGGTCGAGATGGCCAATATCAGCCGCACCTGGCTGGAGCCGCTGGTCAAATACACCCGCGAATTCACTTTCGAGCCGATCCTTCTGGAGAGTTGGGAAGTCAACGGCGACGCCACCGAATACGTGCTCCATGTCCGCAAGGGCGTAACCTGGAATAATGGCGACGCGTTCAATGCCGACGACGTCGTCTACAATTTCAACCGGTGGTGCGACAAGAAGGCGTCAGGCAATTCCATGGCGGCACGCGTCAACAGCCTGATCGACCAGAACACCGGCAAGGCGCGCGAGGGCGGCATTACCAAGGTCGATGACCACACGGTCAAGCTCTCGCTCGGCGCTTCGGATATCGCGCTGATCGCCAACCTTACCGATTATCCTGCCTTGGTCGTGCACCGCAATTTTGACGCCGATGGCGCCGACCCGGCCACAAAACCGATTGGTACGGGTGCATTCGAGCTCGTCTCCTACGATGTTGGCCAAAAGGCAGTCGTCAAGCGGCGCGAGAACGGCAAGTGGTGGGGTGGAGAGGCGCTGCTCGATGGGGTCGAGTTCATCGACTATGGCACCGATCCAAACGCAATGGTGAACGCCTTCGAGTCGGGAGAGGTCGATCTCAACAATGAAACCGGGGCGGACTATGTCGAGATCCTGGACGGGCTTGGACTCAAGAAAACAGAGATCCAGACGGCGACTACGCTCGTTGCGCGCACCAACGTCACGCAAAAGCCCTACGACGACAAGCGGGTGCGCAACGCGCTCCAGATGGCAGTCGACAACAACGTCGTGCTTCAACTCGGCTACGCCGGGCGCGGCACAGTGGGCGAAAATCATCATGTCAGCCCAATTCATCCCGAATACTTCCCCCTGCCTCAGAAAGCTCGCGATGTGGTAGGGGCCAAGAAACTCATGGCCGAGGCCGGCCAGGCCGATTTCGAGCATGAGCTGATCACCGTGGACGATGATTGGAACAAGAGCACCGGGGATGCGATCGCTGCCCAGCTTCGCGACGCGGGCATCAAGGTCAAGCGCACAGTCCTGCCTGGCTCGACCTTCTGGAACGACTGGACGAAGTATCCTTACTCCCTGACGGTTTGGTACATGCGCCCGCTTGGAGTCCAGGTTCTGGCGTTGGCCTATCGTTCCGGCGAGGCCTGGAACGAGACAAGCTACTCCAATCCGGAGTTCGACAAGAAGCTCCAGGAGGCGCTGTCGGTGAGCGCCCCCGAAAAACGCCGTGAGGTGATGAAGGAGGTCGAGGCCATCATTCAGGACTCGGGGATCATCATCCAGCCCTATTGGCAAAAGCTCTACAATCACATGAGTGAGAAGGTGAAGAACTACTCCATCCACCCAACATTCCAGATAGATCTGCAGAAGGTCTGGCTGGAACAGGCCTGACGCTTTGGCATCCTTGACTTAGAGCAATTCCAGGAAAAGTGCATAGCGGTTTTCCGTCCGGAATTGCGTAAAAACAGAGAGCTAGAGGCCAAGTGGCGGCTGCGAAATGCCCTTCCTTCGGAAGGAAGATTTCGCAATGTCGCTGCTTTGGTCCTGTTTTGGGCGCCCAAACGCGGCGCGCAGTTCGTCCTTTGCCTCCTCCAGCACCTTCCGGCGCTCCTGCGGCAGGTTCTTGCCGGCGCGGTTGATGTAGAAATTCAGCATCGACATGGCGGACTGGAACGGCTCGGCCTTGCGGCGGTCGCTGTGCTCGGCCGATCGCTTGAGCGAGTCCGCGATCTTCTTGGCGTCATCGGATTCGAAGATGTGCTCCTCAAGGTCAATCGCATCGCTGTGCTCGGTCACTTCGGCCGACCATTTTCTTTTCGCTGTCATGACAGGAACTCCTTGCGTGTCGGGAAACGTCAGGCGGTGCGGCGGGTTCCCGCAATCGCTGAAGCCGCATTCCTGGCGTCACGGAATTGCTGGTCGTGGCGCTGCTCGCAGCGGCGAATGCGCCGATAGTGGCGCGGAACCGGTCGATGTGCAGCAGCGCGGACAGGAAACGCCTTGACCCCAATCGTCTCCAGCCAGACGAGCAGCCCTGGCATCGACAGCGCCTATGCATGGACTCGGCTCGGCATTTCGATGCTGCTGTCGACGATCGGCGGTGTCGGCATGTGGGCGGTGGTCGTGGTGCTGCCCGCCGTGCAGGCGGAATTCGGCGTCGATCGTGCCGCTGCTTCGGTGCCCTACACCGCGACCATGGTCGGCTTCGCCGCCGGCAATGTCCTGGTCGGACGCGCCATTGACCGCATGGGCTACTGGATCCCCGCGCTGATCGCGGCGATCGCGCTCGGCGCCGGTTTCCTTTTGGCGTCGCTGACCACATCGATCCTTCAGTTCACGCTTGTCCAAGGGCTGCTGATCGGCGTCGGCACGTCGGCGATCTTCGGGCCGCTGATCGCCGATATCTCGCACTGGTTCAGCCGCCGCCGTGGCGTCGCGGTGACAGCGGCGGCCTCCGGCAACTACCTCGCCGGCGCGATCTGGCCGTTCGTGATGCCGATGCTCATGAAGGAAGAAGGCTGGCGCTTCACCTATGCCGCGATCGGCGTCGTCTGCATCGCCACCATGGTGCCGCTGGTGCTGATGCTGAGGCGTGGCGCGCCCCGCGAAGCCGCGCCTGGTTCGCCCGGCAGTCGGCCCGTCCGGCCGATCTCGCTGTCGCCTGCGGCTCTGCAGGTGCTGCTGGTGATCGCCGGTTTCGGCTGCTGCATGGCGATGTCGATGCCGCAGGTTCATATCGTCGCCTATTGCATGGATCTCGGCTACGGCGTGGCGCATGGCGCCGACATGCTGTCGATTATGCTGGCGGCCGGCGTGGTCAGCCGGCTCGCGTCCGGCTTCCTTGCTGATCGCTTCGGTGCGGTAAAGACACTGCTGATCGGCTCGGTGCTGCAATGCCTGTCGCTGCTGTTCTACATCCCCTTTGACGGGCTTGCCTCGCTCTACGTCGTGTCGCTGGTCTTCGGCCTGTCGCAGGGCGGCATCGTGCCTTGTTATGCGATCATCGTGCGCGACTACATGCCGGCGAAAGAAGCCGGCCAGCGTGTCGGCATCGTCATGATGGCGACCATCTTCGGCATGGCGGTCGGCGGCTGGATGTCGGGCTGGATCTACGACCTCACCGGCTCCTATGCCGCCGCGTTCCTCAACGGCATCGCCTGGAACCTGGTGAACCTTGCCGCCATCTTGCTCCTCATGTGGAAGGCGCAGCGCAGCGCGGTGGCGATGGCCTGAGGGCTGACGCCAACCGGCTCGATATCCCAGCCGCCCAGCCGGGCCATTGGCTTGACAATGGGCAAGCGCTGCGCGACGCCAAGCTGACACGGCGTGGCGAGGGAAGCCGGAATGGACATGGCGACAAGGGTGATGCTGCCGGGAACAAGGCCGTGAGCAAACCGCGCTCGCGCCGTGGCGGCGGCCGGCCCACCATCGCCGATGTGGCGCGCAAGGCCGGCGTCGGCGCCATCACCGTATCGCGGGCGCTGCGCGAACCGGGGCGCGTCTCGGAGGACCTGCGCCGCCAGATCCAGGCTGCCGTCGACGAACTTGGCTATGTGCCCGACCCGAACGCGCGTGCGCTGGCCTCGGCACGCGCCGAAGTGTTCGGCGTGCTGGTGCCGTCGCTGACCAACAACGTCTTCGCCGAAGTCGTGCGCGGCATCTACGACAGCCTGTCGGACAGTCCGTTCCGCATCCAGCTCGGCAACACCCACTATTCCGGCCTCGAGGAGGAGCGTCTGCTACAGGTTTTCGGCCCGCAGCGACCTGCGGCGCTGATCGTGGCGGGCATCGACCAGACGCCGACATCGCGCAGATTGCTCGAGACGGCCGGCTGTCCGGTGGTGCAGGTGATGGAGACCGGGCCTGATCCGGTCGACATGCTGGTCGGCTTCTCGCATCTCGACGGCGGCCGCGCCGCAACCGAGCACATGATCGAAGCGGGTTACCGCCGGATCGGATTCATCGGCGCGCGCATGGATCCGCGCTCGCAGCGGCGGCTGGCCGGCTATCGCGCGGCGATGGAGACAGCCGGCCTGTTCGACCCTCGGCTGGTGACAACCACGCCGGTGCCCTCCAGCGTACCGCTCGGCCGCGAACTGTTCCGCGACGCGCTGGCCAAAATGCCGACGCTCGATGGGGTTTTCTGCAACAATGACGACATCGCTCTCGGTGTGCTGTTCGAGTGTCACCGTGCCGCCATTGCCGTGCCGAAGACCATCGGCATTACCGGCTTCAACGACCTCGACATGATGCAGTCGGCGTTCCCGTCGATCACCAGCATCCGCACGCCCCGCTATGAAATCGGCCGGCGCGCGGTTGCCATGGCGCTGGCGGCGATCTCGGGAAAAAGGCCGGAGGAGCGGATTGTCGACCTTGGTTTCGAGCTCAGGCGCCGCGAGAGCACAGCGCGTTGAAACACGCAGAAGCGACTGTGCGAATGCCGGTTTACACACAATCGTGGTAGCGCTACCATCTTGCCCGAGCGGAAACTGACAACAAAGGCAAAGCCTGTTTATTATACATAAGCGACAGCTTAAGCTTGTTTATTATGTATAATATGATAGTTTTCGACTTCGCCTGAGGGCGACGGAGGAGGGGAGCGGGTCGGCTTGCGGCCACCCGAAAGGCGCGGTTGGCAAGGCGGGAGGTGCCTTGGCCAAGTCAGGCGCGAGACGTCACGACACATACCAACAAGAACTGCAACCGGGAGGAATATCGATGATCAAGTCACTCGTTGGTGGCATCGTTGCCGCCACTGCATTCGTCATGTTGAGTTCGTCGGCGATCGCCGAACCTGAAATCGTCAAGGGACCGGCTGCCGAAGCGGACTGCTTCGCGCCCTGGGCGGCCGACACGCAGTTCTTCAAGTTCCCCAAGAAGGAAGGCCCCTATCGCATCGCGCTGGCCAACGGCTACATCGCCAACACCTGGCGCATCCAGATGATCCAGACGGCCAAGGCCTATGCCGCACAGAAGGACGTCGCGGCAAAATTGAAGGAATTCAAGGTCGTATCGACCGGTGAGGACGTGCCGGCGCAGATTTCGGCGATCAACAACTTCATCGATTCCGGTTTTGACGCCATCGTCGTCAACGCACAGAACCCGACCGCTTTCGGGCCAGTCATCAAGCGCGCCAAGGAAGCCGGCGTCGTACTCGTCGCCTTCGACAACATCCTCGACACCAAGGACGCCATCAACGTCAATGTCGACCAGAAGGGCCTTGGCGAGTTGTGGGCCAGCTGGCTGGTCAAGCATGTGCCGAACGGCGGCAAGGTGCTCGAAGTGCGCGGCGTTGCCGGCACCTCGGTCGACACTGATCGCCACAACGGCATCCATGAAGTTCTCGACGCCTCCGGCAAGAAGTGGGAGGTGACCGAAGTCGTCGGCAAGTGGGACGATGGCGTGGCGCAGAAGGCCACGGCCGACGCCATCGCCACCAACGGCCCCTTCGACGCCATCACCGGACAGGGCGGCGACACCGGCATCGTCCAGGCGATGATCGACGCCAAGCATGCTTTCGTGCCGTTCGGCGGCGAGACCGAGAACGGCTTCCGCAAGTTCTGCGCGGCGCATGCCGCCGACGGGCTGAAATGCTCTTCGGCCGGCACCGGTCCTGCCCAGGTGGCGGTTGCCATCAAGACGGCGATCGCCGCGCTCGAGGGTCAGGTCGTGCCGCAATCGGTCAAGCTGCCTTTGGCCATCGTCGAGGATCCGAACTTCAAGGAAGGCCAGGACTACTTCCCCGACCAGTCCGACAATTTCTTCGTCGGCAATGCCTTCCCGACCTGCGGCATCAACTTCACTGCGCAGGAAATCATGGGCCAGACCAAGGCGGACCAATAGACTGCACACCCGGCGCCGCGGGATTTTCCGCGGCGCCGGTCGTTTGCCATCTCAATCGTAAAACTGCCTCGGAGGGCCGATGGACGGTGCGGTTCCGCTCTTTCGCATGGAAGGCATTTCCAAGCGCTATGGCGGCGTGCGGGCACTGGAAAAGGCCGAGCTTTCGGTCACACCAGGCAGCATCCACGCCATCCTCGGTGAAAATGGCGCCGGCAAATCGACGCTGATCAAGGTCATGGCCGGCGTCGTCGCGCCCGACGAGGGCCGCATGATGCTGGACGGAAGCGAGGTGACCTTTGCCTCGCCGGCGGCGGCCAACAAGGCGGGCATCGTCTGCATCTTCCAGGAACTGTCGCTGGTCCCCGAGCTCAGCGTCGCCGACAACGTCTTCATCTCCGATCCGCCGACGCGTTTCGGCATGATCGACCGCAAGGCGCAGCGGCGCATCGCGGAAGAAGCGCTGGCGCGGGCGGGCGGCGCCGACATCCATCCGCTGGCGCTGGTCAAGGATCTTCCGCTTTCAAGGCGGCAGATGGTTGAGATCGCCAAGGCCCTGGCCAGGAAGCCGCGTATCCTCATCCTCGACGAGGCAACCTCGGCGCTGACCGCGACCGATGTCGCCAGGGTCTTCGGCGTGCTGAAGCGGCTGCGGGAGGAGGGGCTGGCGCTGCTCTACATCTCGCACCGGATGAATGAGATCGCCGAGCTTGCCGACCAGTGCACGGTGTTCCGCAACGGCCGCAACGTTGCCTCCTATGCGGCCGGTTCGAAGAGCGACAACGAAGTCGTCGAGCTGATGATCGGCCGGGAATACAGCCATATCTTTCCGCCGAAGCCGGTGCGCGCCTCGTCCGCCGCCGCGCCGGTTGTGGAAGCGCGAAAACTGTCCTGGGCCGACCGGCTGGACAATGTCTCGCTGACGGTTGGGGCAGGCGAGGTCGTCGGCCTCGGCGGTCTCGACGGCCAGGGCCAGCGCGAGCTGCTGCTTGCCTTCTTCGGCGTGCTGCGCGGCCTTTCCGGCCAGATCCTGATCGACGGCAGACCGGTGGCGATCGCCAGCCCGGCGGCGGCGCGCGACGACCGGATCGGCATGGCGCTGATCCCGGAAGACCGCAAGACCGAAGGCCTGATGCTGCCGATGACGGTGCGCGAGAACCTCTCCTTCGCCGCACTCGACCGGCTGTCCAAGGCGGGCGTCATCGACCGCGCCGCCGAACAGCGGCTGATCGACGACATGGTGGGATTGCTGGCGATCAAGACGGCAGGCCTCGACATTCCGGTCGGGGCGCTGTCCGGCGGCAACCAGCAGAAGGTCGTCATCGCCAAATGGCTCATGCGGCAGCCGCGCATCATCCTGCTCAACGATCCGACGCGCGGCATCGATGTCGGCACCAAACAGGAGCTCTATCAACTGATGCGCAAGCTTGCCGACGCAGGTGCTGCGATCCTGTTCTATTCGACCGACTATGACGAGCTGATCGGCTGCTGCGACCGCGTGCTGGTGCTCTATGACGGCGCGGTCAAGCGTGAGCTGGTCGGTGCCGAGATCACCGAGCGGGCGCTGATTGCCAGCGCACTCAACATCCACGGCGAGAACGCCGGCCCAAGACAGGGAGCGGACACGTGAAAGATTGGCGCTACTGGCTTGCCGAACAGCGCGGAACGCTGCTGGCTTTCGGCATCTTCATCGTCATGTTCGTCATCTACACCGCGAACCATCCGGCGGGCTTCACCGCCAATGTCGTGCAGACAGCCTCGAACAAGGGCGTGCTGCTCGCCTTCGTCGCTATGGCGCAGACGCTGGTGGTGATCACCGCCGGCATCGACCTCTCGGTCGGCATGATCTTCACGCTGACCAATTGCCTGGCGTCCTGGCTGGTCATCGGCACCGGCATCGAGACTGCTTTCGGCGTCATAGCCGTGCTCGGCACCGGGCTGCTCTGCGGGGCGATCAATGGAGCCATCGTCATCTATGGACGCCTACAGCCGATCGTCGCCACCATCGCCACGGGTGCCGTCTATTTCGGCATCGCACTGCTGCTCAGGCCGTTTCCCGGCGGCTCGGTCAACGAGGATCTTGCCGACGCGCTGACCGGGCGCCTGTTCGGCGTCGTGCCGGCGAGCCTGGTGGTGTTGCTCGCCGTCGTGCTTGTCGTCTGGGTGCCGTTCAGCCGCTCGGTGCTCGGCCGCGCGGCTTACGCTGCGGGCTCGTCGGAAACGGCCGCCTACATGTCTGGGGTGCCGATCCGCCGTGGAAAATTCGCCGCCTATGCCCTTGCCGGGCTGCTGGCGGCGATCGGCGGGCTGTTCCTGACCTTCTTCACCTATACGGGCGATGCCGCCTATGCCAGCGGCAACGCTTACACGCTGTTTTCGATCGCCGCCGTGGTGCTCGGCGGGGTCTCGTTGTTCGGCGGCAAGGGCAGCGCCATCGGCGCGATCTTCGGCGCGCTCGCCTTCCGCACCATCGGCGACCTGCTCTTCGTCTTCGACTTCGATCCGCTCTGGCAGCCGCTGTTCCAGGGCGTTATCCTTTTGATCGCCGTCAGCCTCGGCGCCTTCGCCCTTTTCAGAGTCCGTAACCGGCTGGAGTGGTTCCTGTGAGCGAGACGACGATGGGCGGCATCGCCAACCGTATGCCCAAATTCATCCGCCGCGCCGATCCGGCCGTCGTCACAGCCTTTGCCTGCATCGTGCTTTTGCTGTTCCTCGGCAGCCTCTATTCGCGCAGTTTCCTGTCGCCGGAATATCTCTTGCAGCAGCTCAAGGTGGCGTCGTTCCTCGGGGTCGTTGCCACCGGAATGATGCTGGTCATCCTGCTCGGCCAGATCGACCTGTCGGTGCCGTGGTCGGTGGCGGTCGGCGCCATGATGGCCTGCGCGGCTGCCGCTTACGGTCCCGTCGGCGTGGCGCTCGCTATCCCATTCGGCATTTTCTGCGGGGTTGCGATCGGCATCGTCAACGGCATCGGCGTCGCCTATCTGCGCATTCCCTCGATGATCATCACTTTGGCCACCAACGCCGTCGCGCAAGGACTGATGGTGGTCTACACCGGAGGCTTCTCGCCACAGGATTCGGCGACGGGAGCGATGCGCTATCTGGCGACCGGCTTCGCCATTCCGGCTGTTCCCAACGCCGTCATCATCTGGGCGCTGATCGGCGCTGCCACGGTCTTCGTACTGACCCGCACCGGCTTCGGCCGCACCGTCTACGGCATCGGCAACCGCGAGCGCGCCGCCTATCTGTCCGGCATCGACACGCGTCGCGTGGTGATGATCGCCTTTGCCGTTTCCGGTGGCCTCTCTGCCTTCGGCGGCGTGCTGCTGGCCGGCTATGCCTCCAAGGCGGCGCAATCGATGGGCGATGCCTATCTGCTGCCGTCGATCGCCGCGGTGGTGCTCGGCGGCACCTCGATCCTTGGCGGTCGCGGTTCCTATCTCGGCACCGTGGCCGGCGTGATCCTGATCACGCTGCTGCAATCCATTCTTTCGGTCATGCAGATGCCGGAGGCGGGGCGGCAGATCATCTACGGTGTCGTCATCGTCGCCATGCTGCTGCTCTACGGCCGCGCGCCGGCAAGCCGCTGAGCCGTGGACGAGAAGGCAACACAGCCGGCACCGGCGCGAGCAGATGATGCTCGGCAGGTGTCGGCCATCGTGGTGATGGGGGTCGCCGGCTGCGGCAAGTCGGCCGTCGGCGAGGCGCTGGCCGAAACCTTGGGAGCAGTGTTCGTCGAAGGCGACAGGTTGCATCCGCCGGAAAACGTCGCCCTGATGGCGAGCGGCGAACCGCTCACCGATGCGCTGCGCGCAGGCTGGCTCGACGCCATCGGCCAGCGCATCGCCGGCTCCGTCGCCGGCGGACAAAGCGTCGTCGCCGCCTGCTCGGCGCTGAAGCGCAGCTATCGCGACCGGTTGCGCGGTTTTTGCGCCGACATCGTTTTCGTCTATCTGGAGGTCGACCGCGAAACCGCCTGGCAGCGCGTCGGCCAGCGCAAGGGGCATTTCATGCCGGCAAGCCTGGTCGACAGCCAGTTCGCCATACTGGAAGCGCCGGCGGCGGATGAACGCGCCCTGACGCTCGACGGAACCGGCCGCCTCTCCGACATCGTCACCAGGACCGTCGGCCTGCTGGACGGCAAGACCTCATGAGGTGCCGGTCTCGACTTCCGTCACGTCCGAGCGCTCGGTGAGCCTCGGCGCGGCGGACCATGCCATCATCTGCTCCGGATGCAGCTTCAGCGCTTCGAGGAAGCGGTCGCGCTTGAGCAAAATGTAGCCAGCCTGCAGTTCCAGGTTCTTTGCCGCCATGTCCTTCGTCGCGGGCATGGTTGATGTCGGTTTCTGCGCCGCCACGAGTTCGGGACTGATGACAGCCCGGTAGTCGCGGAAGGCGACGATCTCGAAGGTCGACATGGCAAACAGCGCCGTGCCGCCTCTGGCGGCGAAGTTCGCCGGCGCCGAGGCCAGATGAGCCCAGCCGCTTTCGCCGATGGCGGCCTCGGTGAATGTCGATCCGGCGTGGATGGTGTTGGTCATCAGGATGATGCCGTTTTCCCTGAGGATCCTTTGCATGCGCACGGTCACCTGATAGGCGTCGCCGCGCTCGAACACGACCCGGCTCTTCAGGAAGCGGTTCTCCACCGCGACCAGCGGCCGGTTCAGAAAGCGCAGGCCGAAAATCGTGTCCGAGAAGCCGTGGAAATCGACGCTCACCTGGTGGGCATCGACGCCGGCTTCATGCAATGCGCGCTTGCCGATGATGGTCTGGGCGGTGAACTGATCGCACCAGATGATCGCGCCGCGGCCGCGCTTCAGCGCAGCAACCAGGCCGTCAAGCCCCTCCAGCCGGATCGTCGGCGACCAGCCGAAGCCAGTCAGGTGCGCGGCAAGCAGTAGCTGCCGGCGATGGGTAGCGGCAAGCAGGCCCCGGAACAGCGCCTCCGCGTCGATGCCGTTGCCAAGCACCGCGCGGACCGCCGCGGCGTAACGCGAAAAGTCCTTGCGGATATGCCGCTTCAACCGGAGCTTCGAAGTCCAGCCGCAGATTGATGCCCACCAGGCGACCGGCAGCACCGCGGCGACACCGAGATAGAAGCCGAGCAGCAGGCTTTCGCGCAAATCCCGGTTCGAGAAGCGGCGCAGCTTGCCGGGCCTGACCAGCTTGCGGCTGAAGAACCGCACCGGCTCGCCGCGCTCCGGGACGAGCACGTCGGAGATGATTTCAGTGTGGTAGCTGGCGGCGGATGGTGCGCGGTTGGCCCTGCGGGATTTTCCGAACCACGGCAGCTTCATCCGATCGGTGTCTCGCCTGTTCCTGGGTTGCGTCCGAAAAGCCTCTACTGCGTCCGCAGCAGTGACGCAATCGGGCGCCAGCCGGAGTGTCGGGAGCCGAACAGATGGAAAGGCACTTTGGTCAGATCTGTGACGTCAGTTCGACCGGGAAATCGTCATTGTCGGCGTCGCGCATGGCGGCGAGGCTGCGGTTGTCCAGCACCTCGGCGATCGCCTGGCGCACCTCCAGCATCATGTGCCGAACCTGGCACGTGGCTTCGTCGCAATCCTCGCAGCGCTGGTACTGCGTGCGGCTGGCGCAAGGGATCGGCGCCAGCGGTCCGTCGAGGACGCGCACGACATGGCCGATCTTGATCTCGGAGGCCGGCCGGGCGAGGCGATAGCCGCCTTCCTTGCCCTTGCGGCTCTGGACGAAGCCGGCATTGCGCAGTTCGCCCAGAATGGCGTCGAGGAATTTCTTCGGGATGTTGTTGGCGACGGCGATGTCGTTGACAAACGCAAGCTGGCCGACCGGCAGGCCAGAAAGATGCACGAGGGCCTTGAGGCCGTATTTGCCCTTTTTTGTCAGCATGCCAAGATCAACCCGTGAAGCCCCAACCACCCGCATCTGGCGGTTGTTTGTGTGTAAATCATGACGTCTTGGGTCGCGCACTGCTGTTTCGCGAGACAATCCGCCCGGCGGCACGTTAGGCACAAACGCACTGATTCTTTGTAACGTTTTTCACAGATGACGCCGGGATTTTGCCGGAGACGGATTGCCGGCGCATGAAACGAAGACAGGCGGCAAAGCCGGCTGTCTTGCTCAGTCCATGAGGCAACGGTCTAGCGGCTGCCGTAGACCTGGTCGAGCAGGCCGCCGGCGGCAAAGTGCTCGGCCTGCACCATGGCCCAGCCGCCGAAGACCTCGTCCACCGTCAGCAGGCGGACATTGGGGAAGTCGGCCTTGTACTTGGCGGCCACAGCCGCATCTCGGGCTCGCAGGCCGTTGCGGGCGGCGATGTCTTGGCCCTCCGGCGTATAGAGGAAGTCGAGATAGGACTTGGCGAGATCGTGCGTGCCGTGCTCGTCTGCGACCTTGTCGACGATGGCCACCGGGAATTCCGCCAGCAGGCTGACCGAGGGCGTGACCTGCTCGAATTTATCGTCGCCATATTCCTTGCGGATGCCGCGCGTTTCAGACTCGAAGGTGATCAGCACGTCGCCGATCTCGCGCTGCACGAAGGTCGTGGTGGCCGCGCGTCCGCCGGTGTCGAAGATCGGCACGTTGTTGAACAGCTTGGTGACGAACTCCTTCACCTTGGCATCGTCGCCCTTGAAGGCTTCCCTGGCGTAGGCGGTGGCCGCAAGATAGGTGTAGCGCGCGTTGCCCGACGTCTTCGGATTGGGGAAGATCACCTGGACGTCGTCGCGCACGAGATCGTTCCAGTCATTGATGTGCTTGGGGTTGCCGGCGCGCACCAGGAAGGACGGCAGCGAATAAAAAGGCGAGGCGTTGTCGGGGAAATCCTTCTGCCAGTCGGCGGCGACGAGGCCTTTCTTGACCAGGAAATCGACATCGATGACCTGGTTGAAAGTGACCACGTCAGCCTCCAGTCCTTCGGCGATGGCGCGTGCCTGGGCGGACGTTCCGGCATGCGACTGGTCGATGGTCACGCCGGGGTGCCCGGCGATGAAAGCCTTGTTGACTTCGACGAACAGTTCGCGGCCGACGTCGTAGGAGGCATTCAGCAGCCTGTCGGCCGACCAGGCTTGCGAGGATGTGAGGACGAGGGCGGCGAGCGCTGCAGCGCCAAGCAAAAATCGCTTCATGAAAACAGGCTCCTTGAGAATGTCCCGAGACTAGAGCAATTCCGGACGGAAAACCGCTACGCACTTTTCCTGGAATTGCTCTAAGGGCGCAAGCATAGCCGGGTAGAGCCCGCCACGACGAGACATGCGATCAGGGCTACTGGTGCAGCAGCCGGAAAGAATATCGCCGAAACAGCCGGTTGATAGGATTTTCTTTCAAGCAGAGTCAAACCGGCATCACGGCGGTCGGCCTTGCTGCTCGGCGGAGAATTCCCGGCGTCGGTCTAGGAAGCCGGAAAGAGCTTCCAGCGTCTGGGGCGGAACGCCACCCGGCTCTTCTGCGCCGCAGGATGGTCGACCGGCAGTTCGATCTCGACCCGTTGGCGCTCGCCGCCGATTTCGAGTTCCACGCGCCTGGTGCCGGCGACGCGGCGGCTGGCGGCGACGGTGCCGGCGATGCAACCGCTGCAGCCGTCGAGCAATTCGACATCGTGCGGGCGGAAGTACAGCATCGCTTCACCGGAAGGTGCATGCGGCGCCGACAGCCCGATCGGACGGTCGGCGAGCCAGATATCGCCGTTCTCGACCTTGACGGGAAGCGAGCTGGATTCGCCGATGAAGCCATAGACGAAGGGCGAGTTCGGCGTGTCGTAGATCTCGTCGGCGCTGCCGACCTGCTCGATGCGGCCCTGGCTCATCACCACCACGCGGTCGGCAAGCTCCAGCGCTTCCTCCTGGTCGTGGGTGACGAACACCGTGGTGTGGCCGGTGGCGTCGTGGATCTCGCGCAGCCAGCGGCGCAGTTCCCGGCGCACCTGGGCATCGAGGGCGCCGAACGGCTCGTCGAGCAACAGCACCTTGGGTTCGATCGCCATGGCGCGCGCCAGCGCCACGCGCTGGCGCTGGCCGCCCGAAAGCTGCGCCGGGTAGCGCTTTTCCAGCCCCGTTAGCTGGACGAGGTCGAGAAGCTCGGATGCGCGGCGGCGGATCTCCTGCTTCGGCGGGCGCGACGGCCCGTGCCGGACCTTGAGACCGAAGCCGATATTGTCGGCGACCGTCATATGCCGGAACAGCGCGTAGTGCTGGAAGACGAAGCCGACATTGCGCTCCTGGATCGACTTCTGCGATGCGTCCTCGTCGCCGAAGAAGATCGCCCCTTTGGTCGGCCGCTCCAGCCCGGCGATCAGCCGGAGCAGGGTGGTCTTGCCGGAGCCGGACGGCCCGAGCAGCGCGATCAGCTCGCCGGACTTGATGTCGAGCGATACGTCGTGGAGGGCCGGAAACCGGTCAAACTCCTTGCGCACGTTGGCAACGCGAACTTCCATCAACCGTCCCTTTTCAGTGTCCGCGCGTCGCGGCGATCTCGGCGCCGTAGCGCATCTCGAGAAGTGTTTTCAAGACCAGCGTGACCAGCGCAAGGCCGGCAAGCAGCGAAGCCACGGCAAAGGCGCCGACGGCATTGTACTCGTTGTAGAGGATTTCGACGTGCAGCGGCATGGTGTTGGTCAGGCCGCGTATGTGCCCCGACACCACCGACACCGCGCCGAACTCGCCCATGGCGCGGGCATTGCAGAGCAGCACGCCGTAGAGCAATCCCCATTTGACGTTGGGCAACGTCACGTACCAGAAGGTCTGCCAGCCATTGGCGCCGAGCGAAAGCGCTGCCTCCTCATCGCCATTGCCCTGTTCCTGCATCAGCGGGATCAGCTCGCGGGCGACGAAGGGGAAGGTGACGAAGACGGTGGCGAGCACGATGCCGGGCACGGCAAACAGGATGGCGATGCCATGCGCCTTCAGCCAGGCGCCGAGCAATCCTTGAGCGCCGAACAGCAGCACATAGACCAGGCCGGAAATGACCGGCGAGACCGAAAACGGCAGGTCGATGAGCGTGGTCAGGAAGGCCTTGCCCTTGAATTCGAACTTGGCGATCGCCCAGGCCGCCGAGATGCCGAAGACGATGTTGAGCGGCACCGAGATCGCCGCCACCAGCAGTGTCAGGCGGATCGCCGAGCGCGTGTCGGGGCTGGCCAGCGCCTCCGTGTAGGCACCGACGCCCTTGGCCAGGGCTTCGTTGAAGACGACGATCAACGGCAGGAGCAGGAAGACGCCCAGGAAGGCGAAGGCCACGGCCATCAGCACCGCCCGCACCGGCCGGCTTTCGGTCACCGCCGCCGACTGGCTTTCGTGATGCGGCTCGTAGGATTTGATCTCGGGGTCAGCCATAGCGTTTGCGGCTCCACGACTGCACCAGGTTGACGACGAGCAGCATCAGGAACGACAGCGCCAGCATGATCGCGGCGATCGCGGTCGCCGCAGGGTAGTTGTACTCCTCCAGCCGAATGACGATCAGCAGCGGCGCGATCTCCGACTTGAACGGCAGATTGCCGGCGATGAAGATGACGGAGCCGTATTCGCCGACGCCGCGCGCAAAGGCAAGCGAGAAGCCGGTAACGATCGCCGGGGCCAGGCCGGGAAACAGGATGCGGGTGATGATCTGGAAACGGCTGGCGCCGAGCGTGGCGGCTGCCTCCTCCACCTCTTTGTCGATCTCCTCCATGATCGGCTGCACCGTGCGCACGACGAAGGGCAGGCCGATGAAGACCAGTGCAATGATGATGCCGAGCGGCGTGTAGGCGACCTTGATGCCGAGCGGCATCAGCAATTTGCCGATCCAGCCGTTGGGCGCATAGAGCGTAGTGAGCGCGATGCCGGCGACCGCGGTGGGCAGCGCGAAGGGCAGGTCGACCATGGCATCGACGATGCGGCGGCCGGGAAAGCGGTAGCGCACCAGCACCCAGGCGACCAGCGTGCCGAAGACGACGTTGATTGCAGCGGCGGCGAAGGCGGTGCCGAAGCTGATTTCGAGCGCGTTGATGGTGCGGCGATCGGCGACGATCGCCCAGAAATCGGTCCAGCCGAGCGCGGCCGAGCGCCAGACTAGCCCCGAGAGGGGGATGAGGATGATGAGCGTGAGGTAGGCAAGCGAGAAGCCGAGCGTCAATCCGAAACCCGGAATGACGCTCGGCTGTCTGAACCGCCACCCCGCCTGGGCGGGTGCTGTGGTCATGGAATTCTGGTTCGTCCCTTCTTATTCAGACCAGATTGCCGTCAGTGACATCGCGGCCTTGCGGCCGCCGCGCCTCACTGGGCCGGCTTGTAGATCTGGTCGAATATACCACCGTCGCCGAAATGGTAAGGCTGTGCCTTCTTCCAACCGCCAAAAAGCGGATCGTCGATGGTGACCAGCTTGATCGCGGGCAGTTTGGCGAGGTCTTCCGCCGGCACCAAATCGGGCTTTGCCGGACGATAGTGGTTCTTGGCGATCAGCGTTTGACCTTCCTTGGAGTAGAGCCAGCCCAGATAGGCCTCCGCGACCTTGCGCGTGCCCTTGGCATCGACATTGGAGTCCACCACCGCGACCGGCGGCTCGGCCAGGATCGAGGTTGGCGGATAGACGATGTCGAAATTGTCGGCGCCGAATTCGTCAAGCGCCAGATAGGCCTCGTTCTCCCAGGCGATCAGCACGTCGCCGAGGCCCTTTTGCGCGAAGGTCACGGTTGAGCCGCGCGCGCCGGTGTCGAGCACCGGGACATTGGAATAGAGCTTGCCGACGAATTCCTTGGTCTTGGCTTCGTCGCCGCCATCATTGGCGTTGGCATAGGCCCAGGCCGCGAGGTAGTTCCAGCGCGCGCCGCCCGAGGTTTTCGGGTTCGGCGTGATAACCTGGACGCCTTCCTTGACCAGGTCGCTCCAGTCATGGATGCCCTTCGGGTTGCCCTTGCGGACCAGGAAGATGATGGTCGAGGTGTAGGGGGCGGAATTGTTCTCGAATTTCGTGCGCCAGTCGGGATTGATCTTCTGCGACTTGGAGACGATGGCGTTGATGTCGCCTTCGAGCGCCAGCGTCACCACGTCGGCATCGAGGCCGTCGATCACGGCGCGGGCCTGGGCGCCGGAGCCGCCATGCGACTGCTGGATGGTCACGGTCTCGCCGGTCTCGGCCTTCCAGTGGGCGGCGAAGGCCTCGTCATAGACCTTGTAGAGCTCGCGTGTCGGGTCATAGGACACGTTGAGAAGGGTCGTGTCGGCAAACGCGAAACCGAGCGTGCCGAACTGGACAGATGTGGCGACCAGTGCGCCGAGCAGTTTCCTGAAATGAGGGTTGGTCATTTCCGCCTCCGTTGATGATGGCCGAACTCTACCGAATTGATAGAAATTAGATGCATTCAACGTTGCCTTTTTTGCCCTCTTGAAGCAATTTTTCGCTGGGTATCGACCTCTTGAGGAAACATTTTCCTCATATTAGCCCGTGTCGATTCCGCGTCGGTTCGACGCTATTTAGAAATCAGGTGAACCGAGGCAAGGCCGCGCGACAAGAGGTTGGTGGCGACCGGTTCCTATTCCGCGCTGACGGGAAAGTCGAAACGCTGTTTCGGAAACGGTTCGTTTGCCAGCGTGAAGTGCCACCATTCGCGGGCATAGTTCTTGAACCCGCCGGCGCGCATCGCCTCGAGGAGCTTTCTGCGGTTTGCCGTCGCGTCGCTGGTAAGCGGGCGGTGGGCGGTTTCGCTCGCCGGATCGAAGCAGTCGAAACCGGTGCCGAAGTCGAGCGTGTCGGCGTCGGGTGTGCCGCAGGCGGGCTTCGCTGCGCTTCTGTGGTCGGCATGGGCGATGGCGACGTCGACGGTCGAGCCACGCGAATGGGTGGACAGTTCGCCGATATAGCCTTTGGCGATGAGGTCGTTGCGCTTGACCGCCGGATACCATTGCGGATCGGACGGTCCGCCCTTTCCTGTCCATTCGCCCATATCGGCGACGGCGCGCGCAGGTCGATAACAGTCGAAGACGACCAGCGTCAGCCCTTCGGGAGCGAGCACTTTTTGCACGCTGGATAGAGCTGCCGCCGCCCGCCGGGTGAGGATGCAGACCGGGGCATCATAGCCCTTCGCCTTGCGGTGCAGGAAATTTTCGAGACCGGCATATCGGATGTCCTGGCGGATCGAGGGATCGACATCGGCGAGACGGACGAAGCCGGCGGGGAGGTCGGCGGCGGAGGCGGGGAGGGTGACTGTCAACAGAGTGACGAGGACAGCGGTAATCTTGCGCAGGGCGCACTTCGGAACAGACATGGGTGAGTATCTTGCTATCCACTCACTCATGGAAAACCAATGCCGTGAATCGCTTGGCGCCGTCTATTCAACGAACACCTTCACGCTGGCCGCGCGTCCAGCGGCGTCGATCACGGTGAGCGTCGAATAGCCGGCGCCGTCGGGCAGCCAGGTCGCGGTGCGGCGGCGGTCGATGCCGGTCAGCGGCTTGCCGTTGGCCAGCCAGCGGAACGGGGCGCGGCCGCCCTGCAGCTTCAGCACCAGCGGCGAGGCATCGGCCGAGTTGGCGCCGAGATCGACGCGGGCGCCGTCGGGTGGAAAGATGATCGTCGGCGCGGGTTCGCTCGGCGCTGCCTGCGCCAACCCCTCGGTGACGGCGCCGAAGCGCGCCAGCGTCACCGGCAGATCCTCACGCCTGGGACTGAACACACCGGCCGGCCGTCCCGGCAGCGGCACGGTGGCGAGGCCGGAGCGGACGAAGCCTTCGAACAGGATCGGCGCTGCCGAGACATAGCCGGAGAGACCGGGCACGGCGCCGGCATCGGCGCGGCCGACCCAGACACCCAGCACGTAGCGGCCGTCGAAGCCGACCGACCAGGCATCGCGGTAACCATAGGAGGTGCCGGTCTTGTAGGCGATGCCGCGTTGGGAGGCGCCCTCGGGTGGCTTGACGCCCGACAATATGTCGGTGATCTGCCAGTTCGCCTGGTCGTCGAGGATGGTGGCGGTGGAGCGTTCGGCATTGGCCGGCTCGGTGCCGTCATGCAGCGTGTGCGCTTTGCCGCCATTGGCGAGCCCCGTATAGAGCTGGACGAGGTCGCGCAGGGTCACGCCGACGCCGCCAAGGCCGATCGCCAGGCCCGGCGCCTCGTTGACCGGCAGCACCGGGCTGACGCCGGCCTGGCGGAAGCGCGCCGTCAGCCGCGCCGGGCCGACCGCGTCGAGCACGCGGATCGCCGGCACGTTGAGCGACAGTTGCAGCGCCTGCCGGATGCTGACATCGCCCTGGTAGCCCATGTCGAAATTCTTCGGCCGGTAGCCGGAGAAATCCGCCGGGCTGTCCTCGATGATGGTCTCTTGCGCCACCAGCCCCTGCTCGAAGGCGAGGCCGTAGATGAACGGCTTCAGCGTCGAACCCGGCGAGCGGATGATCCTGGTCATGTCGATCCAGCCGGAGCGGCTGGCGTCGAAGAAATCGGCCGAACCGACCTCGCCGAGGATGTCGCCGGTGCGGGAGTCGGCCATCACCATGGCCACCGACAGGCGCGGGCCGAGCTTGCTGGCGGCGTCCTTGGCCACCTGCTCCAGCCCTTCCTGGACACTTTTGCGGATCGTCAGTTGCAGCGGCTTGCCGGGCACGGCATTGGGCAGCAAGGCATAGGCGGCGTGGGCCGCAAGCGCCGGCAATTTGCGGCGCAAACCCGAAACATCGTCGAGCGCGGCGCGGGCGGCCTCGCGTTCGCCGAGCAGACCTGATGAAACCATGCGGGTCAGCACACGGTCGCGGGCGGCGTGCGCAATGCCGAGGTTGCGGTCGGGCCGCCGCCTTTCCGGCAATTGCGGGAGCGCGACGAGCAGGGCGGCTTCCGAGACAGTGAGCCGCTTCGGCTCCTTGCCGAAATAGGCGAGCGAGGCGGCGCGCACGCCTTCGAGATTGCCGCCATAGGGCGCCAGCGTCAGATAGCGCTCGAGGATCTGTTGCTTGGAGAGCCGCCGCTCGATCTGGATGGCGCGCAGCATCTGCTTGATCTTGGAGCCGAGGCTGCGGCTGTCGCGCGGCTCGATCAGCCGGGCAAGCTGCATCGACAGCGTCGAGCCGCCGGAGACGATGTGGCCATTGCTGACGAACTGGCCGGCGGCGCGGGCCAGCGCCAGCACGTCGACGCCGTCATGGTCCCAAAAGCGCTTGTCCTCATAGGCGACCAGCATGTCGACGAACTGCTTGTCGACCTGGTCGAGGCGGGTTTCGAGCCGCCAATAACCGTCCGGCGTGGCGAAGGCGCGCAGCAACTGGCCGTCGCGATCCTGCACTTCGGTCGACACCGTGAGCTTTTCGGGCAGCGGCGGCGGAAAGGCGCGATCGAGCTGCCAGAGAGAAGCAACAGCGATTGCCGCAAAGCCTACGAGGGAAGCTGCGGCGATACCTGTTCGGCGGAGAAATTTCCTCGAGAGCACGGTGCCGCCCCTCATTGCCCTGCCGGGCATTTCTCCCCGTATAGAGACGGGGAGAAAGTGGCCTGCGCAGAGGTCTTCGCCAATTTCCAACGTTGCGGAAGAGGCGCCGACGATCGCAGCAACGCCCTTCTCCCCGTCCCTATACGGGGAGAAGGTGCCGGCAGGCGGATGAGGGGCAGCGCCATCGCCATGTTCCTGTTCGCCATCTTTGCCTTACGGTGCCTTGACCTCCATCATGCCGGTGGCGGTGCGGGCCGAGTATTGCGGCCGGTACATGTCCTCCACCGTTGCCGCCGGATGAGCGTAGGTACCCGGCGTCACCGCGCGCACGACATAGGCCAGCGCGATGCTGCGGTCGCCGTCGCCGTCATTCGGGTTGAACGCCGCGACGAAACGGTCGTCGCGGAATTCGAGATGGGCGGCATCGGTCTGTGCCAGCCAGGAGAAGTTCGACAATTGGGCGCTGGAGACCAGGCCGGGATTGTCGATCTCGAAGCCGGCCGGCAACAGATCGGTGATCAGCAAGCGCGACGGCCACTTGTTCTGCTCGTAGACCTTGAGCACAACCACGTAGCGTTCGTTCTGCTTGACCTCGGTGACGTTGGCCTCGGTGCCGTCGAGCTTGTAGTAGGTGCGCTCGATGGTGAAGCCGTCGCCGCCGGCCGGCAGCGGCTCGACCGGCGAGGCCACCGTGGTGACGACCGCCTGCAGCGGGGTCTTGCCGGTGTTGGCGATGGTAAGCGGGCTTTCGGCCACGGCGCTGCCGGTGAACCGGTCGGAATAACCGCCGGCATGCGACGCGCCATTCACCGTCAGCGTGATCGAGTCGTTGCCTTCCTTCAGCGCACGCGCCGCCAAAAGCATCCAGGACTCGTCCTGCGTGCTCGTCCAGCGGGCGTCGGCGCGCTTCCTCGCCACCAGATTGACAAGCGCCGGCACGATGGTCGGCACCGGCTTCGATTCCGCCGCCAGCGCCAGTATCGCGGCGCCGTCACGCAACGGCGAGCCGTAATCCGACCGGTAGTAGTCGTAGTCGGTGGCCGACTGGGCCAGCCGCAGTGCCGCCTGGAAGGTGGCTTCCGAGCGCTGCGTATCGCCGTAGAGGGCCAGGCTCGCCGCCAACTGAGCGACGGCCATTGGGCTGGTGAAGGCTTCGAGCTGTGTGTCGGCGTAGTAGCGCAGGTCGCCGACCGAAGCCTTCTTGTTGCGGGCCAGGACATAGAGCGCGTAGGCGATTTCGCTGCCGCGACTCTGGACGTCCTGATCGTAGCCGAGCGAGTTCTGCAGATTGTTAAGCGCCTGGCTCATCGCCAGTGCAGGCACGTCGTATTTCTGCTCGCGCGCCCGGGTCAGGAAGTCGCTGACATAGGCATCCAGCCAGAGATCGCCGGAGCCCGGGCCCCACAGGCCGAAGCTGCCGGCCGAGGCCTGGTAGCTCAGCACCTTGTAGATGGCTTCCTGGATGCGGTTATGCAGGTCCGGGTCGCTGGCCATGCCGACGCCTGACGCCAATTCGTTGACGTAGAGCAGCGGCAAGGCACGGCTGGTCGTCTGCTCGGCGCAGCCATAGGGGTAGCGGTCGAGCGTCATCAGCAGCGATGGCACGTCGAAGGCTGCCGTCTGCGAAACGCCAACACTGACGGACGCGCCGTCGAGCAGGCTTGCCGCCAGCAGTTCCTTGTCGACGCGCAGCGCGCCGACATTGGGTTTGAGGTCGACCACCAGGCGGGTGGTGACCGGCAATTGCGGCGGCCGCACCGGGACATAGAGCGTCTGCTCGACCTTGGTGCCGTCGGCATGGGCGAGCTTGATGGTCAGCGAAGCATTGCCGGCGGTCTTGGCGATCAGCGGCACGGTCAGCGTCTGGCGCTTGCCCTGGGCGAGCGTCAGTTTCTCAGGCAACGGCTTGTCGCCGGTCGACAGATCGCCTGTCGTGTCGATCGACAGGGCATAATCGCCGGCCGGACCGTCCGTGTCGGCAATGTCGAGCCGCATGACGGCGGCATCGCCGGGCGCCAGGAAGCGCGGCAGGCCGGCGGTGATCACAATCGGATCGCGCACGATGACGTCGGACTGGGCATGGCCGACCGCTTCCTTGGTCCAGGCGACGGCCATGACGCGCACGGTGCCGTTGAACTGCGGAATGTCGAAGTCGACCCTGGCCTTGCCGTCGGCATCGAGCTGGACCGTGCCGGAGAAGAAGGCGACCAGCTTTTCGGTCGGCGGACTGCCTTGCGCCTGCAAATTGGCGCCGTCGCCGCCGGTGCGCAACTTGCCGGTGGTGCCGAGCGAGCCGTCGATCAGGCGGCCATAGAGGTCGCGGATCTCAAGCCCGAGCATGCGCTGGCCGAAGAACCAGTTCTCCGGGTCCGGCGCCTTGTAGTTGGTGAGGTTGAGGATGCCGACATCGACGGCGGCGACCATGACATAGGCATTGCTGCCGGGCTGCACGCCGGCGACCGAGACCGGGATCGACAGCTGCTGGCGCGGCATCGTCTTGTCGGGCGGCGTCAGGGTGACGGCGAGCTTTTTCGAGCCCGGATCGACGTTCAGCCATTTCACGCCGATGGCGCGCGCCGGCATGCGCGTTTCCTGCGCATCGCCCGGCCTGAACAGCGTCGCGGTGATGTAGGCGCCGGCACCCCAGTCGTCGCCGACCGGGATGTCGACGGTGCTGCCGCCGACCGGCACCGTGGCGGTGACGGTCTTCAGCAGTTTGTCGGCGCCGATGGTGACCAGCAGTTCGCCGGCAAAGTGCGGCGAGACCTTGAGCTTGGCCACTTCGCCCGCCGCATAGGTGTCCTTGTCGAGGGCGATTTCGAGGCCATCAGGCGTTTCTGTGGTGGTGGAGGAGACATACCAGCCGCCGTCGAACTCATAGCTGGTCGCCGGTCCTTCAGGATCGGCGGTTTCGACCTGCAGCCGGTAGCGGCCCCAGTCGACCGGCAGCGACACGGTCGCCTCGCCATCGGCGGCAAGGTCGACCTGGCCGTTGGCCACCGACTTGGTGAAGGTCACCGGCTCATAGTTCCAGGAATTGTTGGAGCGGTACCACTGGTAATTGCGTTCCACCTTGACCAGCGTCCACAGCGCGCCTTTCAGCGCCTCGCGCTTGCCGTCGGGATCGACGGCAATCAGGCTGAACTTGGCGGTGCCGCCTTGCGGCACCTCGTCATTGTCGAAATCCGGCCGGATGCCGATCATGTGGCCTTGCGGGCGGATGCCGATCTCGAGCGAGCGCTCGACGGCGCGGCCGCCGGTTTCGCGCATCCTGACCGTGACCTTGGCGTCGACCAGTTTGGTGGTCGAGGGCAATTGGTCGACGGAGACCGGGAAGGTCGCCTTGCCGTCTTCGCCGATCACGGGCAGGCCGGTAAACGGGGTCACCGAGGGTTCGGCCGACTGCTCGTCGGCGAGACCGAAGGAATAGCCCTTGAAGCGGTCCCAGTCGCGGGCGGTCGACAGCGTCAACTCGCCTTCGAGTGCCAGGCCAGCTGCCGGCGCGCCATAGAGGAAGCGGCCGTCGACGGTGACGTTGGCGGTCTCGCCCTGTGCGATCTCCTTCTTGTCGGCGGAGAGGTCGAACTCGATGCGATCCGGCACGAAATCCTCGACCAGGAACATCTGGCTGGCGACCGCCGCCTGCTTGGGATCGGTGTAGATCGACACGGTCCAGGTGCCGCGCATGGCGTTGGGTTCGAGCGGCAGGTCGACGGCATGGCCGCCGGCCGATGCGCCGTCGCTGACGATGCGGCGGTTCTCGACGCCGTCAGGACGCGTGAAGATGAAGGTCAGCGGCAGGTTCTCGACCGCCTTGGCGGCGCCGTCGCGGGCGAGCGCCGCGACATGGACATCCTCGCCGGCGCGGTAGATGCCGCGCTCGGTCCAGGCATAGACGTCGAGCGCGCCCGGCGCCGGGCGCCCCGAGACGCCGCGGTCGGACAGGTCGAAGCCGGCCCGGCCCATATCCAGAAAGACGAAGTCGTTGTCGCCCTGCTTGGCCATCAGGACGGCCGGCACCATACCGCCGTCGCCGCGCGTCAGGCCGGGGTTGAAGACTGCACGGCCTTCGGCGTCGGTGGTGGCGGTGCCGAGGATCTCGTTGTTGCGGGCGAGCAGGGTGAGCTCGGCGCCCGATATCGGCTTGGCGGTTCCCAGCGATCGGGCAAAGACGTTGAGACCGTCCTGCCCCGTATAGGTCGACAGGCCGATGTCGGAGACGACGAACCATTGCGTGGCCCGCGAATTATACTCGTCGCTCTTGTCGTCCACCGCCTGCGCGGTCAGCACATAGACGCCCGGCTTGCGCTGCGGCAGGGCCTCATCGACCGGGAAGGAGGTTGTGACCTCCTTGTTGAGATCGTTGGCGATGTCGAGCTGGCCTTCCCAGACCGGCTCGCCCATCTGGTCGGAGATGTTGGAAAGGTCGTAGCCGTCGAGCTGCTTCAGGAACTGATAGCCGGACAGAAGCTGCGTCAGCGAACGGTCGCCGATGCGGTAAAGCTTCATCTTGGCGGCGGCCATGTTGACGGTGACGACCGGAATGCCGCGGCGCGCGCCGGCCGGCAGCACGAAGCTGTCGCCGGTGAAGCGGGCCGACGGCGCGCGGTCCTGCACATAGATCGACAGCACCACGGGTACGGAAATCACCTCGCCGATGGCCGCCGGCAGGCCGGTGCGGAAGGTCACTTCATAGTGCTGGCCATGTTCCAGCCCTTCGACGCAGATCTGCTTGTCCTTGGCTTCGACGCCCTTCGGCGGCGCATTGTCGACGGTGACGAACTGGGCATAGTCGACGCCGGTCTTGACCAGATCCTCGGAAAACTGCGCGCAGATGCGCGGCGCGCTGGTGTCGGCGTCGACCGTGTGATCGATGACGCGGAAGCCCTTGCGCGACTTGAGGTCAGCATAGTCGGCCTGGACCGAAGGCGAAGCGACCAGCGCGAGGCTGGCTTCATAGGCCTGAAGCGCGGGACGGTAGAGGTCGCGGCGGTCAAGCCCGGAGCCGAGCAGCGCCAGCACCTCGGCGCGCGTCCTGGTGGTGCGCAGGAGCTTGTAGGCGTTGAAGCCGGCGGAGGTGGCGTTTGCCGGCAAGGTCGATGCTTCGGAGGTGTTGGAGGCCGGCTGCACCGCAAGCGTCTCGCGCGCCAGATCCAGCCAGAGGTAGCCATCATCGGGCAATACCGAAACCGCGGCCTCGTATTTCTGCATGGCGGAGCGATGGTCGCCGGTCAGCGACGACTGCTCGGCCGCCGACTTGAGTGCCGTCAGCCCTTCGGTCGGCTTGTCATAGGCCGGATCGGTCAGCTTGTTGCGGTATTGCTGGGCCTGGTCGGCCATCCAGCTGGGGAAGAAGGCGAGCTCCGGCGGCGCGCCGATATCGGGATCGCCGTCGACATTGGCGACCTTACCCGCGACGGCACCGTTGAAGGTTTTCAGCTGGTTATAGTCGGATTTGAGGAAACACCATTTGGCCTTGGTGTTGTAGGTGAAGGCGCGGCAGGCCGGATCGCCCAGGCAGGTCGTCTTGCACTGGTCGAGGCTGACATTCTGGTCGGAGCGGAGATCGAAACCGAAATAGTCGGAATTGTCGGTCGTTACGATTCGCCGGGCTTCGGCCGCTTGCGCGACGCTTCCCAAGGCGAAAAAGAGAAGGATAAGGAAGAAAGACAGACCACGAGCCGCGCGCATTGCCATTACACCCTCCAGACAGTGCTTACGTCCCGGCATGTTCAAGCTTCAGTCAGGCTTGTCAACACAAGGACGCGGCAGGTTCCGCCTGCCAACGGTTTCCTTTCCGGCCGAGAGCCGGTATCGGATAGAACCTCCATAGGACAGGGGATCACGCATTCTTGCGACGACGCAGAAGGTGTGAATTCCAAGCCCTGTCTATTTCAGACAATTGGATTGTGGCCCCTTTACGAGCACTTCAGAACTTCATTCCAATTTTAGCATTGCAAGCTAGGTTAGATTTGTAATGTCGGCGCATGAAAGGCATATGTCGGGAGGAACCGCGCGGCTGCGCGGGCTTCCGCGCGTCCTGCTTTTCGCGCTGATGTGTTCCATCATACCTGTCGTCGAAACCCGGAATGCCGCTGCTTTCGAGCTTTTCGGCATCAAATTGTGGGGCTCGTCGAACGACGAGGATGCCGATATCGTCGACCCGCTGCGCTACGCCGTGACCATCGAGGCGACCGACGCCGACAAGGATCTGGTCAAGAAACTCGAAAACGCCTCGACGCTGAAAGCCGACGAAGAACGTCCGGTGTCCGGTTCGCTCGGCCTGCTGGCCAAGGCGCGCAGCGACCGGGAGCAACTGGTTGCCGCCCTTTATGCGGATGCCCGCTACGAAGGCATCGTCACCATCACCATCCAAGGCAAGCAGCTCGACGAATTGCCGCCGGACGCCGAATTCACCGGGCCGCAGCCGATCCCGGTGGTGGTCACGGTGACGCCTGGGCCGAAATTCACGTTGGGCAACATCAGGCTGGAAGGCGACGCGGCTGGGCTGGCGAGTGCCGATTTCGGGCTGATCGCCGGCGGCGATGCCGGATCGGGCGCCGTGCTCAAGGCCGAAGCGCTGATCATCCGGGCACTGAAGCAGGAAGGCAGGCCGCTGGCCAAGGTCACGGGCAGCCATATCGTTGCCGACCATGCGACCTCGACGCTCGACGTCACGCTGACCGTGGCGGCCGGACCAGTGGCCGGCTATGGCGACACGACGGTGGAGGGCACCGAGAAGGTCGACCGCGATTTCACCGAATACATGACCGGCC
Organism: Mesorhizobium monacense; assembly: GCF_056781675.1. Taxonomy (NCBI): domain Bacteria; kingdom Pseudomonadati; phylum Pseudomonadota; class Alphaproteobacteria; order Hyphomicrobiales; family Phyllobacteriaceae; genus Mesorhizobium; species Mesorhizobium monacense. The sequence goes on from NZ_CM165567.1 coordinate 1,374,227, forward strand.
TGAAGCGCGGCCGCCAGTATTCGCCCGACGAGATCGACGACGCGCGCGACCGGCTGCTCGGGCTGGAAGTGTTCAACAGCGTGACGCTGAAGGAAGGCGACGGCCTCGACGCCGACGGCAACATCCCGATCGACGTCCAGGTCAGCGAGCGCAAGCCGCGCTATTTTGGCCTCGGCGGTACCTTCTCCAACACCGAAGGCCTGGGGCTGGAAGGCTATTGGGGCCACCGCAACCTGTTCGGCCAGGCCGAAAAGCTGCGCATCGACGGCGCAATCAGCGGTATCGGCAGCAATGAATTCACCGGACTCAACTACAATGCCGGCATCATGTTCGAAAAGCCGGGCGTCATAGGGCCGGCGTCGAAATTCTTTGCCAGCTTCAGAACAATACTTGAGCATCCCGACGCGTACGACAACTTCTCTGTCAAGGGCAGCACGGGCTTGTCTTACGAACTGGACCAGAGGCAGACGGTTTCCGCGGAAGCCGCGCTCGAGTATTCGAAGATCGACGATGCATTCGGCAAGCACACCTATCTGATTGCGAGCGTCCCGCTGCAATATGTCTACGACAGTCGCGATTATCGACTGAATCCGACGAAAGGTTTCAGGGTTCTGGCTTATGCCGAACCGAGCTACGACTTTTTGAGTGGCGCGGCTTTCGTCAAGCTGAGGGGCGAGGGATCAGCCTATCAATCGCTCGACTCGGCCTCAAGGTTCATCTTCGCCGAACGTGTCGCCGTCGGCTCGATCGTCGGCACCAGCCTCGAGAACGTTCCGGCCAATCGCCGCTTCTATTCCGGCGGCGGCGGCTCGGTGCGCGGCTATGCCTATCAGGGCATCGGCCCGAAGGACATCGACGGGCAGCCGATCGGCGGGCTCTCCCTCTTCGAAACCTCGGTCGAGATGCGTATCGCCGTCACCGATACGATCGGCATCGTGCCATTCGTCGATGCCGGCACTGTCTCGACGAAGTCCTTCCCGGACTTTTCCGACATGAAGGTCGGCGCCGGCGTCGGCGTGCGCTATCTGACGCCATTCGGTCCGCTGCGGGTCGACGCGGCGATCCCGCTCAACCGCGATCCGGGCGACCCGCGTTTCGGCATCTATGCCGGCATCGGTCAGGCGTTCTGAGCCATGAAGACGTTCTGGCGCATCTTCCGCATTGTTCTTTACACGCTGCTCATCGTGGTGGCGGCGGCGGTCGGCGCGTTGGTCGTGCTGACCAAGACCGAGCGCGGCCGCGACAACCTCGCCGGCATCGTCTCGCATCTTGCGTCGAGCGATGACCGAAAGGTCACCGTCAGCGGCATAGATGGCATCTGGTCGGGGGCGCTCAGGCTCGACCATGTCGTGCTGGAAGACCGCAACGGCGCCTGGCTGGTGGCCCGCAAGGTCGCCGTCGACTGGTCGCCGCTGGCGCTTCTGTCGAAGAGTTTTGATGCCGAGCGCATCGGCGCCGAGCGCATCGAACTGGCGCGGTTGCCGGCGGCGAGCGCGCAGCCTAGCCAGAGCGGGACCACAACGCTGCCGGTTTCACTCGACATTGGGCAGATCGATCTTCCCGAGATTGCGCTCGGCCAGGAACTCTCCGGCAGCGGCATCGCCGAGCTTGCGGCGAAAGGGTCGGTCAAGGCAAATGCCTCGCCGCTGGCTGTCGAGACAGTGCTCGCCATCACGCGCCATGACGGCAAGCAGGGCAATGTCGATGCCAAGGTCCATTTCGCGCCCGCCGACAACAAGCTCGACCTCGATCTCAAGGCATCAGAGCCAGCCGGCGGCATCATTGCCAATCTGCTCAAATTGCCCGACGCGCCGCCGGTCGACATCATTGTCTCGGGGACGGGGCCGCTGGCCAACTGGAGCGGCATCGGCACCTTCGTCGTCGACGGCCAGATCGTCACCCAGCTCACCGGCCGCCACCAGCTCAGCGACCAAGGCAATCATGTCGAGGCCAAGGGCGACGGAGATTTCGGGCGTTTCCTGCCGGAGAAGCTGAAGCCGCTGTTTGTTGGCAAGACCAGCTTCGACCTTGCCGGCACCGCGACGCCGGCCGGCGGCGTCGACATCGAGCGCGCCACGATCGAAAGCGACGCCGTGCATGGCACCGCCGCGGGCAGGGTCGATCCCAAGGGCGCGAGCGACCTTTCGGTGGAGCTTGCCGCCAAGGGTGAGCCCGTGCTGCTCGACGTCGGCACCAAGGCGCAGCCGGTTACCGTGGCGGTGAAAAACGCGACCGCCCGCGCCTTTGGCGACGGCAAGGCGCCGATGGTCGATATCGGCGCGTCGCTGGTTTCGGTGGCGGCAGGCGGCACGCAGCTCAACGATCTGGCGGCGCAGATCCATTCCGACGGCTTCGACATTGAGAACCGCAGCGGACCGGTCAGCATCAAGCTCTCGGCCGGCGGCCTGAAGACCGATGTCGCGACGCTGACGCCGCTGGTGACCGGCAAGCTGGCGGCCGATCTCGCCGGCAAGGTCAGCAAGGACGAGATTTCGCTCGACCAGGGAACGTTGCGCAGCGACGCGCTCAATGCCTCGCTGACGGCCACTCTGTCGCTGACCGACCTGGCGATGAAGCTGAAAATGAACGCCGATGCGGTTTCATCGGCGCTGCCGCCTCAGATCAGCTCCGTGCTCGGCGAGCGGGTGACGTTCTCGGCGACCGCGACGCGCGACCCGCAAGGCTCGTTCGCCGCCAATTCACTCGAATTGACCTCCGGTTCGCTCAAGGCCAGCGGCACCGCCAGCGCCCAAGGCAGCGACATCCAGGCCGACATCAAGGGTACGCTCGGCGACGTTTCGGTGCTGTCGCAACTGGCCGGCGTGCCTCTCGCCGGCGGCGCCGACTTCGCGCTGACGGCAAGCGGCGCGCGCTGGGCGCCGGACTTTTCCGTTTCGGCCAACAGCGCCAGCCTGACGGCGTCGGGCCGCACGGTCAAAGACATCAAACTGACTGCATCGGGGAAGGCTGATGTCGCCAGTCCCGCGGCGGATGTCTCGCTGACCGGGTCGGTCGACGGCCAGGCGCTCGACATCAAGGCGGCGCTGGTGACGAGCGACGGCAAGCGATCCATCAAGGGGCTCAGCCTGTCGCTTGGCGACAACAAGGTTTCGGGCGACCTTGTGCTCGATGACAAGCTGCTGCCGCTCGGCACGCTGACGCTATCTGCCCCCGATATCGCGCCGCTGGCTTCGCTTGCCGGTCAGGCGGCGGCCGGCGATATCGGCGGAGCCATTGCCTTCGCCAAGGACGGCGAGGCTCCGACCGTCACCATCAATGCGGCCAGTACAACGATCTCGCGCGGCGAGGTGGCGGCGAAGGCGATCACCGTCAACGCGCTGATCGCCAACTATCTCAAGAGCCCGGCGATCTCCGGTACGATCAAGGCCGACAGCGTGACATCGGGAACGACTGTCATCAGCGGCATTGGCGTCGACCTGAAGCGCGATGGCGACTGGACCAATTTCACCGGTGGCGCGACGATCGCCGGCATCCCGGCTATCGCCGCCGGCCGCGCCAAGATCGCCGGTGGCACGACCAGCATTGAGATCGCTTCGGGCGAGGCAACCGTTCGCGGCATCAAGGCCGCCATCGCCAGCCCGTCAAATCTCTCCATCGCCAATGGCGTGACCAGCATCGAGCGACTGGTGGTCGATGTCGGCGGTGGCGCGGTGACGCTCTCCGGCACTGCGGGTCAGACGCTCGACCTGGCGGCAATTTTCTCCGCGCTGCCGGCAGCGCTTGCCAATGATTTCTCCCCCGGCCTCGACGCTGCGGGGACACTCGATGGCACGGCGCAGGTGACGGGATCGCCGGCTAACCCCGACATCCGCTTCAATATCCAGCTCGCCGGCGCCGAGACCAGTCAGACCCGGCAGGCTGGGCTCGGACCGCTCAACCTCAATGCCGCCGGCGGCTTCACAGCCGCCGGCGGGATCGCCATCAATCACGCGACGCTTGCCGGCGACAAGATCTCCGGCAAGGCCGTCGGCACGATCAACCCGAATGGCGCCAGCGATTTCGCGCTCGACCTGACATCGACCGGTCCCAGCCTGCCGCTGTCGCTCGGCAGCACCGAAAGTCCGATCAAGCTCGAGTTGCAGGCGTTGTCGGTGAAGGCGGCGGGGCAAGGCATGCGGCCGAGGCTGGATATTTCGGCAGCGCTGCCCTCGGTCGCCACCAACCACGCCAAGGTCGAAGGCATCGCGCTGGCGCTGCATTCCGACGCCTTCGACGTCAAGAGCCGTACCGGACCGATCTCGGGTACGGTGACGGCGGACAAGATAGGACTGGACAACCCGACCATCGCGCCGCTGATCGCCGGCAAGATCATCGCAAAAGTCGCCGGCAGCCTTGCCGCGGATGCCATCACCATCGACAGCGGCTCGGTGCAGGGTGCAGCACTCGACAGCGCTTTCAACGGCCGGGTTTCCCTGGCCGACGGCGCCATCGACCTCAATCTCAAGGCGGACGCCCTTTCGGCGGCTTTGCCGGCGGCGGCGCGCGGCGTGCTGGCCGATCGGACGCAACTCAGCGCGACGCTGAAGCGCGACGCGCACGGCAATGTCAGCGCAAGCCCGGTCACGCTGGCGTCTGGTGCGCTGACCGCCAATGGGCAGGCAAGCCTCGCCGACAACAAGCTCAGCGCCGACATCAAGGGCGCACTATCAGATATCTCGCTGCTGTCGAAAGACGCCAAGGGCGCCATTGCTTTCGCGCTGAATGTGCAAGGCGCGAGCCTGGCGCCGGACCTGTCGCTGACGGTCGACAGCGACCGGCTTTTGGTCGCGGACCGCGAGATCACCGGCCTGAAGCTGACCGCCACCGGCAAGGCCGATGCCGCCAATCCGGCCGCCAATGTGCAACTGACCGGCAATGTCGCCGGGCAAGCGCTGCAAGGCAGCGCGGTGCTGGCGACGACGGACGGCAAGAGCGCCATCAACGGACTGCTGCTGTCGCTGGGCAAGAACCGGATCTCCGGCGACCTTGCGCTCGACCAGGCCTTCGTGCCCGAAGGCACGGTGGCGCTCGACCTGCCCGATATCGGGCCGCTGGCCGCACTGGCGCTGGAAAAAGCCGAAGGCGATGTGCGTGGCACGATTGTCTTCTCGAAGAGCGGCAACGCGCCACAAGTCGCTATCAAGGCGACAACCGGTTCGCTCTCGCGCGGCGATTTGGTGGCGAAAACCGTTTCCATCGACGCGCTGATCGCCAACTATCTTGCCGCGCCGGTGATCTCCGGCAAGATCCGCGCCGACAGTGTCACTTCCGGCGGCACCGTCATCCGCGGCATCGATGTCGATTTGAAGCGCGACGGCGACTGGACCGGCTTTTCCGGCGGCGCCACCGTCAAGGACATTCCGGCCAGGGCCGTCGGCCGGGTGAAGGTGGCCAATGGCACGACGACCATCGAGCTCACTTCCGGGCAGGCGACGATGCAAGGGATCAAGGCGGCGATCGCACAGGCCTCGACCATCAGCATCGCCAATGGAACGACGAGCCTGGACAGGCTGGTGCTCAACCTCGGCGGCGGCACGGCGACGGTAACCGGCAAGGTCGGGCAGGCGCTCGACATCAATGCCACATTGGCCAAGGTGCCGGCCTCGCTCGCCAACAGTTTCTCACGCGGCCTCGATGCCGCCGGCTCGATCTCCGGCACGGTCAAGGTGACAGGCGCACCAGCCAATCCAAGCCTTGCGTTCAAAATCGATGCAGGCGGTGTGCAGACCTCGCAGACCCGCGGCGCCGGCCTTGGCGGCATGAACATTTCCTCGTCAGGAACGTTCGCCGGCAAGAAACTTACCTTTGACGTCAACATCAGTGACGGGGCCGGTCTTGGCCTCAAGGGCGGCGGCTCGGTGACCATTGCGGGCGCGCCGGCTCTAGTGCTCGACTTTTCCGGCAAGGTGCCGTTTTCCTTCCTTGCCGCCAAGCTTGCCGCGCAAGGCCTGTCATTGAACGGCACTGCCAATGTCAATGTGCAAGTGCGCGGCACGGCGACGTCGCCGGTCATCGGCGGCACGGTCAGCACGTCAGGTGCCCGCCTGGTCGATGCGCGCTCTGGCCTTGCCGTCAACGACATCGCCGCCGACGTCTCGATCGGCGCCGGCGTCGCCCGGATTAATCGCCTGACCGGCACGCTGTCGACGCGCGGCAGCCTTTCGGCCAGCGGCACGGTCGGCATCAATCCTGCGCAAGGGTTCCCGGCCGACTTGTCGGTCAAGCTAACCGACGGCCGCTACACCGACGGCAGGGTGGTCACGGCCAATCTCGGTGGCGACTTGACCATCAAGGGACCGCTCGCCTCGGCGCCGGTGATTTCGGGAACCATCAACCTGGCCAAGACCGTCATCACCGTGCCTGAGAAGCTGCCGGGGTCGCTGTCGGCGCTCGACGTCAAGCACAAGAACGCACCCGGCGCCGTGCGGGCGCAGGACAAGGCGCTGCGCCCACCAACGACAAGCGGCGGCGGTGGCGGCAGCGGGCTTGCCCTCGACGTCACGGTCAACGCGCCGAACCAGATCTTCATCCAGGGCAGGGGCGTCGATGCCGAGCTTGGCGGTTCGCTGAAGCTCACCGGCCCGGCGTCGTCGCCGCATGCGGTCGGCACCTTCACCTTGCAGCGCGGGCGGCTGTCGATCCTCGCCAAACGGCTGACCTTCACCGAGGGCACGGTCGGCTTCTCGGGCTCGCTGGTGCCTTATCTCAACCTGACGGCAACATCGACGACGAGCAGCGCCACCGTCACCATCGTGGTGTCGGGCGAGGCGACCAATCCGAAATTCACCTTCTCGTCCGTGCCGGCCCTGCCGGAGGACGAGGTGCTGGCACAGCTGATCTTCGGCCGCTCGATGTCGAACCTGTCGCCGCTGCAGATCGCCCAGCTTGCCGAAGCCGCGGGGCAACTGGCTGGCGTCGGCGGCTCGACGTCGCTGCTCGAAAACCTGCGCAGCGCGATCGGCGTCGACGACCTCGACGTCACCACGGACGAGAAGGGCGGCACGGCCGTCTCGGCCGGCAAATACCTCAACGACCGCACCTATGTGACGATCCAGAAGGGTGACAAGCCGGGTTCGGGCAAGGCGACCATCGATCTCAATGTCGGGCGCGGCGTCAAATTGCGCGGCGAAGCCAACGATGCAGGGGAAGCCAAGGGCGGCATCTTCTACGAGCGCGAATACTGAAATCGGCGACGATCGCGGGCGTCGGGAGGTGCAACCCTGGCGCAAACTCAAGGATCGGCTGGCGCTGTCCTATCCCGTTTGAATGTCTCATTTTAATCGCGCGCCGGGATTCGAACGGAATCTTCCGGGCAGTAGCAATTTTGCGTCAAGACTGTCGCTATCACGCGAACTGCCCTCCTTCCAAAGTTGCACATTCGCTAACATGTTCCCAGTCCGTGTCGGTCTTTGACATCACGGCGCGGATGCGGAATGTTAAAAGGCAGAAAGCCAACAATGGGAGTCAGTCATGGCAATCTACAAAAGCAACGGTGACCGCGTTCCGGATCATATCCTGGCAATGGCCGAAGAAGCCAAGGCAGGCAAGATGGACCGCCGCGAATTCCTCGCCCTGGCCAGCGTCTTCGGCGCGTCCACGGCAATGGCCTACGGCATGCTCGGTCTGGCCGACCCGACGCCGGCCAAGGCGGAAGAAGTACAGGGCAAGAAGGGCGGCATCCTGAAGGTCGCGCAGTGGATCAAGGACCCCAAGGATCCACGCAAGGCCGATTGGTCGGAAATCGCCAATGCCGAGCGCCAGGCGCTCGAGCCGCTGGTCAAGTACACGACCGAATACACGTTCCGCCCCTATCTGCTCGAAAGCTGGGACATCAACGACGACGCCACCGAATACACGCTGCATGTGCGCAAGGGCGTGACCTGGTCGAACGGCGATGCATTTACCGCCGATGACGTGATCTTCAACCTCAAGCGCTGGGGCGACAAGAAAGCCGACGGCAACTCCATGCCAGGCCGTCTCGGCTCGCTGGTCAAGGACGACAAGCTGGACGAAAGCGCCGTGACCAAAGTCGACGATCACACCATCAAGCTGAAGCTGGGCAAGGCCGATATCGCGCTCATCCCGAACATGTGCGACTATCCAGGCCTCATCGTTCACAAGACCTTCGACGAGAAGGGCGGCGACTTCAAGGCCTGCCCGATCGGCACCGGCCCGTTCGAACTCGTCTCCTACGATGTCGGCCAGAAGGTGGTCTACAAACGCCGCGAAGACAACAAGTGGTGGGATGGCGAGGTCTTCCTCGACGGCGTCGAGTTCATCGACTACGGCACCGATCCGGCGGCGATGGTCAGCGCCTTCGAAGCCGGCGAAATACACACCAACTACGAAACCTCGGCCGACTACGTGTCGATCCTCGACGGCATGGATCTGGCGAAGTCCGAGGTGGTCACCGCGGCGACCATCGTCTGCCGCACCAACGTGGCCAACAAGCCTTACGATGACCAGAAGGTGCGTCAGGCGCTGCAACTCGGCGTCGACAACGCTGTCGTCCTCCAGCTCGGCTACGGCAATGCCGGGACTGTCGCCGAGAACCATCATGTCTGCGCGATTCACCCGGAATATTACGAATTGCCGAAAATCGCGCGCGACCCCGCCAAGGCCAAAGCCATGATGGCGGAAGCGGGACAGGCGGATTTCGAGCATGAGCTGATCACGGCCGACGAGGACTGGAACAAGAACACCGGCGATGCGATCGCCGCACAGCTGCGCGACGCCGGCATCAAGGTGAAGCGCACGGTGTTGCCGGGCTCGACGTTCTGGAACGACTGGACCAAGTATCCGCTGTCGATGACCACCTGGAACATGCGGCCGCTCGGCGTCCAGGTTCTGGCGATCGGCTACCGCACCGGCGAAGCCTGGAACGAGACAGCCTGGTCGAATCCTGAATGGGATACCAAGCTCAACGCCGCGCTTTCGGTCGCCGATGCCGCCAAGCGCAAGGAGATGATGAAGGACATCGAGCAGACCCTGCAGGACTCCGGCATCATCATCCAGCCCTTCTGGCGCAAGCTCTACAGCCACTCGGTCAAGGCGGTGCAGAACTACAAGATGCACCCGACATACGAGCGCGACTACGGCAAGGTCTGGCTCGAGCAGGCATGATCGGATCGATCGGGGAGGGGGCGGTTCGCCCCTTCCCCATCACTCCTCGCATGGTTCCAGAACCGGAAGCCGGCGCAGCAGAAAGTTGCGGACTCTTCGGGAAAGATCATGCAATAAAACAGGGTTGATCGCATCCGACGGCCGGTTTGACAGCCAACTCTGCCGGCAACGGTAGAGCTGGTTTTCGAAGCTGGCTCCAACCCCAACCAGACCGGCAGGGGACCGCCATGCTTTCTTTCGTTATCAGGCGCCTGGGCACCATGGCATTGACGATGCTGTGCCTGACGATCATCGTCTTCTTCCTGATCAACCTCGATCCGAATTTGAAGAAGCTGGCGATCAGCCAAACTGAAATGCACACGTCCGCCGAGCAGCTCGAAAGCTGGCTGGTGGAACACGGCTACCGCCAGAACTTCTTCGTCCGCTATGGCCAATGGCTCGGCGTAATGCCCAAGCAGCCGGTCACCGATCCCGCGACAGGCAAGCCGACCCAGCGGTTCTCCTTTTGCAACGACCCGCTTGTGCCGACATATTCCGGTATCCTGCAGGGCGATTTCGGCTGCTCGACCAAGTTCAAGACCACGGTGGCGTCGAAGCTGTTCCCGGCGCTCAGTGCCACCGGCATCCTGATGCTCTGCGTCCTGTTGGTCATGATACCGATCTCGCTGCTGACCGGCATCCTTGCCGGCATGCGTGAGGGTTCGCGAACGGACCGGACGCTATCGGTCGCCTCGATCGCCTCGACGGCGACGCCCGAATATGTGTCGGGCGTCATCTTCACCGTCATCTTCGCCTCCTGGCTAGGCTGGCTGAACGGTTCGGCGGCCTCGGCCAGCCAGGGCATCACTTTCTACAATTTCACGCTGCCGGTGATGACGCTGGCGATCTACGGCATCGGCTATATTGCGCGCATGACTCGCGCCTCGATGGTCGAGGTGATGACGCAGCAATATATCCGCACCGCGCGGTTGAAGGGCCTCTCCTTCGGCAGCGTCGTGGTCAAGCACGCGCTACGCAACGCGCTGATCGCGCCGTTCACCGTCATCATGTTGCAGTTCCCCTGGCTGCTCACCGGCGTCGTCATCGTCGAAGTGATGTTCCGCTACCAGGGTTTTGGCTACACGCTGAAAGAGGCGGCCGAAAACAACGACATCGACCTTTTGCTCGGCTGTTCGCTGGTCTCGGTGTTCATCGTGCTGATCACGCAGCTCATTTCAGACGTCGGCTACGCGTTTCTCAATCCGCGTATCAGAGTGCAGTAGGGGATCGGGCGGATGCAGGTCGAATATATCAGCGCCTTCAATGTCATCCTCGGTGTGATCGGGCGGTTCTGGCCGGTCTGGATCGCTCTTGCCATCGTCATGGGCGCGAGCTTCGCCTACAAGAAGAAGCTCGGCCTCTACGGCCAGCTGTTTGACAGCGGCGTCGGCATCGTCGGCGTCGGCATTTGCCTGTTCTGGCTGTTCACGGCGATCTTCGCCTCGACCGTCGCGCCCTTCGACCCGCTCGCCCAGGTGCCGGTCATGAAGGACGCGCTGCCGGGCGGGATCGAGCCGGTATCGAAGCTCATCTACTATTTCGGCGGCGACAAGCTGGCCCGCGACGTGTTCTCCCGCATGGTCTTTGGCAGCCAGATCGTGCTGATCATCGCGCCGGCGGCGACCGGCTTTGCGCTGATGGTCGGCATCACGCTCGGCCTGCCGGCCGGCTATTATGGCGGCAAGATCGACACCGTGCTGTCTTTCCTCGCCAATCTGGTGCTGGCCTTCCCGGTCATCCTTCTGTTCTACCTGCTGGTGACGCCGGGCATCATGGACACGCCGATCCCCTATGCGATGGCCGGGCTGTTCTTCCTGTTCCCGATCATCTTCTTCAGCGTGCTGTTCTGGACGCGCTACAAGAACCGGCCCGACCGGCTCTACATCCTTCTCGGCATCACCCTGATCGTCGGCGGCTGGCTCTATGCCGGCCTTGTCTTCGATGCCGATCCGCTGAGGATCGTCCACATCGATCCCAACCAGCTCAACATCTTCGTGGCGGTGGTGTTCGCCTCCAGCCCCGGCGTGTTCCGCATCGTGCGCGGCCTGACCATGGACATCAAGACGCGCGACTATGTGGCGGCGGCGCAGACGCGCGGTGAATCACCCTGGTACATCATGCTGTGGGAGATCCTGCCCAATGCACGCGGACCGCTGATCGTCGATGGCTGCCTGCGCATCGGCTACACCACGATCCTGCTCGGCACGCTGGGTTATTTCGGCCTCGGACTGGCGCCGGAAAGCCCGGACTGGGGCACCGCGATCAAGGACGCCAGCCGCCTGCTGCGGTCCTTCATCCACCCGGCTTTGCCGCCGACGATCGCGCTGATGTCGTTCGTGCTGGGGCTCAACCTGTTGGCCAACTCGCTGCGTGAACAATCGATGAAAGACTGACGGACGGGTCTTCGACCCGACGTGCCTGACAAAATATGGATTGGAGCGACCCATGAATGAGGCAGTTCGAAATCCCGGCAAGCCGACCAGTGGGCCGATCATCGAGATCGAGAACCTGTCGATTTCGTTCTTCACCCGCAAAGGCGAAATACCGGCCGTCATGGATTTCTCCTGCACGGTCATGCCCGGCGAAGCGATGGGCATCGTCGGCGAATCCGGTTGCGGCAAGTCGACTGTGTCGCTCGGCATCATGCGCGACCTCTCCAACATCGGAAAGATCGTCGGCGGCCGGATCAAGTTCCAGGGCAAGGACATGGGCGAGCTGTCCGACGAGGAGCTGCGCGCCATCCGCGGCAATAAGATCGCCATGATCTACCAGGAGCCGATGGCGAGCCTCAATCCGGCGATGAAGGTCGGCCAGCAATTGATGGAAGTGCCGCTGATCCACGACAAGGTGTCGAAGGAGGAGGCTTACAGCCGAGCGCTCGACATGGTGCGCTCGGTCAGGCTGCCCGATCCCGAGCGCATGATGCGTTCCTATCCGCACCAGCTTTCCGGCGGCCAGCAGCAGCGCATCGTCATCGCCATGGCGCTGCTGTCGAAGCCGGCGCTACTTCTGCTCGACGAGCCGACGACGGCGCTCGACGTGACGGTGGAAGCCGGCATCGTCGACCTGGTCAAGGGGCTCGGCGAGAAGTTCGGCACGTCGATGATCTTCGTGTCGCACAATCTCGGCCTGATCCTGGAGACCTGCGACCGCATCACGGTGATGTATTCGGGCGAAGCGGTGGAGACCGGCAAGATCAAGGATGTCTTCGACCGGATGCGCCATCCCTATACGCAAGGCCTGTTCCGCTCGATCCCGCTGCCCGGCGCCGACAAGAATTCACGGCCGCTGATCTCGATCCCCGGGCAGTTGCCGCTGCCGCACGAGCGGCCGAAGGGCTGCAATTTCGGCCCACGCTGCCACCATTTCGTCGAGGGCGTCTGCAACGCCGCCGAAATCCCGATGATCGAGGTCGAGGGTCACGAAGGGCATTTCTCGCGCTGCGTGCGCTTCAACGAGATCGACTGGGAAGCGCTGCCGCCGGGCGCCAAGAAGGTCAACGAGCGCGTTGTGCCCGGCGCGCCGGTGCTCAAGATCGAGGATCTGAGGAAATACTACAAGGTCGGCGGCAGCGAGGTGTTCGGTTCGAGCGAAGGCCGCGTCGTCAAGGCCAATGAGACGATCTCCTTCATGGCGCGCGAATCCGAGACAGTGGCCATCGTCGGTGAGTCCGGCTGCGGAAAGTCGACGCTGGCCAAGGTGCTGCTCGGTCTGGAAACGGCAAGTTCCGGCAGCGTGACGCTCGGCAACACGGAAATCCAGTCGACCGGCATCGAAAAGCGCAGCGTCGAGACGGTGTCGTCGATCCAGATGGTGTTCCAGAATCCGTTCGACACGCTCAATCCCAGCCACACGGTCGGCTCGCAGATCATCCGCACGCTGGAAAAATTCAATGTCGGCAACAATGTCGCCGAGCGCCGCAAGCGGATGCTCGAACTGCTCGACCTGGTGAAGCTGCCGCGGGCGTTCGAGACCCGCAAGCCGCGTCAGCTGTCAGGCGGGCAGAAGCAGCGCATCGGCGTGGCACGCGCCTTTGCCGGCGACGCCAAGGTGGTGGTGGCCGACGAGCCGGTCTCGGCGCTCGACGTGTCGGTGCAGGCTGCGGTGACCGAACTCTTGATGGACATCCAGCGCAAGAACAAGACGACGATGCTGTTCATCAGCCACGACCTCTCCGTCGTGCGCTACATCGCCGACCGCGTCGTCGTCATGTATCTCGGCTATATCGTCGAGCAGGGCACGACCGACCAGATCTTCGCACCGCCCTATCACCCCTATACCGAGGCGCTGCTGTCGGCGATCCCGATCGCCGACACCAGCGTGGTCAAGAAGCACATCGTGCTGGAAGGCGACATCCCGTCGGCGATGAACCCGCCAACCGGGTGCCCGTTCCAGACGCGCTGCGGCTACAAGAAGCTGGTGCCGGACAATCTGTGCGAGACCAAGGTGCCGCCGGTGAAGAACCTCGGCGACGGCCATATGAGCCTGTGCTGGCTTGCCGACGACGTGCTGGCCAAGATGGAGCCGGTGATCAAGTTCGACAAGGAGCACGCCGCGCATGAGGGCGTGCCGGAAGACGCGCCGCAGGTGACGAAAGCGCAACCGGCTGCCGCCAAGCCCAGACGCCCGAGTGGCAAGAAGCCGAACTGACGGATCGAGGTTAAAGGCCGTTCAGTTGCCGCATTGCCGCAACTGTGCGGCGTAATCCTGCGCCATCTTTTCGGTCGCCCGCGCATAGCCCTGTACGCCGGCGTCGCCGCGGTTGCCGCGGCCATAGGCGGTCCAGCCGAGATAGTAGGCCAGATAGAGATTGTAGGTGTCGTTGCGCGCGACGCCGAGCGTGTCCGATGTCTTGGAATGATACCAGCCGACGAAATCGACGGCGTCGGCAAATTTTGTCCGCCGCGCCGCCCAGTTGCCGGTTTCGCTCTGGTATTGCGCCCAGGTGCCGTCCAGCGCCTGCGAGAATCCTGTGGCCGAGGAGACGTGCTTCCACGGGATGAAGCCCAGGAGCTTGGTGCGCGGCGGTCTGGCGTTGCTCTTGAAGCCGGATTCCTTGCGCACAGTCGCCATCAGCACGGGAACCGGTATGCCGTATTTCTGCTCGGCGCGCTCGGCCGCCGCCTGCCAGTTGTCGAACCAGCCGTCATTCTGGTCGAAGACGGCGCAGACATCGTTGATATGGCTCGGCGGCGTCGCGCAGGCGGAAAGCGCCAGCAGCACGGTGACAGCTACGATTTTACTAAAACTCGACCTACGCATTGGCAGACGAATAGGCCGAAAACATAAAGGGATTCTTGCAGCGTTTCTTAACGGCCCGCGCCCATGTGGATCGGTATCGATATTTCGACCTGCTCTGCCGTTTTTGTTTCCATGGAATTTCGGAAATGCCGCATTGGCTAAAATCTCGCCGGCAAACGACGGATTTCTGACATCGCTATTGCCGCGCCGGCGCTTTGATGGGGCCATGACCGAACCAAGACGCAAACGCGGCGCCGAGCGAACCAGCAACAGGGGCCCGGCCGCCATCCCGCAACTGCCGCTGAGACGGGTGACCAATCCCTATCCGCCGATGGCCATGCTCTCGGCGGACCAGATCGAGGCGATCCATGAAGCTGCGATGCACATTCTGGAGAATTTCGGTATCGAGGTGATGAGCCCGCGGGCGCTGTCGCTGTTCGAGAAGGCTGGGGCCAAGGTCGATCACGCGACGGCGAATGTCCGCATCGATCGCGGCATGGTCGAGGAAGCGCTGAAGACGACGCGTTCTACCTATACGCTGAAGCCGCGCAATCCGGCCCAGGCCATCCATCTCGGCGGCAACACGATCAACTTCACGCTGGTCGCCGGGCCACCCAATGTGCACGACATGGAGCGCGGCCGCCGCGCCGGCAATCTGCGCGACTATTCCGATCTCACCCGGCTGGCACAGCATTTCAACTGCATCCACATGCTCGGCAACCAGGTCTGCGCGCCGGTCGAACTGCCGGCCAATTCCCGCCACCTCGATACCTATTTCACCAATCTGACGCTGACCGACAAAAGCTTCCATGTCTCGGCGATCGGCAGGGGTAGGGCGCTGGACGGCATCGAGATGATGGCGATTGCGCGGGGCCTGAGCCTTGAGCAGATGCGCGACGATCCCGGCATCACCACCATCATCTCGGTCAACTCGCCGCGCCGCTTCGACGAGATGATGGCCGAAGGGCTGATGACCATGGCCGAGTTCGGCCAGTCTGTCGCGGTGACGCCGTTCACGCTGATGGGGGCGATGAGCCCGGTGACGCTGGCCGGCGCATTGGCGCAGCAAAACGCCGAGGCGCTGTTCGGCGTGGTGCTGACGCAGCTTGTGCGACCCGGCGCGCCGGTGATGTATGGCGCCTTCACCTCCAATGTCGACATGAAGTCGGGCGCGCCGGCCTTCGGCACGCCAGAGAACACCAAAGCCAACATCGCCTCAGGGCAATTGGCGCGGCGCTACAATCTGCCCTACCGCACCACGCCGGGTTCGGCCTCCAATGCCGCCGACGCGCAAGGCGCCTATGAGACGCTGATGGCGCTGTGGGGCGCGGTGCTCGGCCACGGCAACCTCGTCTACCACGCCGCCGGCTGGCAGGAGGGTGGGCTGACGGCGTCGTTCGAAAAGCTCATCATCGATGTCGAGATGATCCAGCACATGATGGAGTTTTTGCGCCCGATCGTGGTCGATGAGGCCGAGCTTGCGGTCGAGGCCCTGGGCGCGGTGCCGACTGGCGGCCATTTCTTCGGCGAGCCACACACGCTGGAGCGCTATGCGACTGCCTTCTACCAGCCGATGCTGTCCAACTGGCAGAATTATGAAGCCTGGCAGGAGGCCGGCGGGCTCGATACGACGGCGCGCGCGACGCGGCTGTGGAAGAAGGCGCTGGAAGACTATGTCGAGCCGATGATGGATGTCGCCGTGCGCGAGGCGCTGGAAGCCTATGTGGCCAAGCGCAAGGAAGCGATCGGGCAGGGCGAGCCGTGAGACCACAATCCTCCCATCCCGATTCACTTCATCCATCCAACTCACTGAAATAACGAGAAAAACCATGAAGTCGCATGCAAAGGTCGTGGTCATTGGCGGTGGCGTCGTCGGATGTTCCGTGCTCTTCCATCTCGCCCGCCATGGCTGGACCGATGTCGTGCTTCTCGAGCGCGACGAACTGACCTCGGGCTCGACCTGGCACGCGGCCGGTGGCATGCACACGATCAATGGCGACCCCAACGTCGCCAAGCTGCAGAAGTACACGATCTCGCTCTACAAGGAGATCGAGGAGCTGTCGGGACAGGCGACCGGCGTGCACCTGACCGGCGGCGTGCTGCTGGCGGCGACCGAGGCGCGGCTCGACTGGCTGCGCGGCGTCGTCGCCAAGGGCCGCTATCTCGGCATCGACCTCGAGGAGATCTCGGCCCAAGAGGCGGCCGAACTGATGCCGCTGCTCGATCCGAAACAGTTCGTCGGCGCGGTGCGCAACAAGGAGGACGGTCATCTCGATCCGTCCGGAGTGACGCATGCTTACGCCAAGGCCGCGCGCAAACTCGGCGCCGAGGTCGAGCGCTTCACCAAGGTGGAGGACATTGTGCGACGGCGCGACGGGCTGTGGCGCGTCCTCACCAACAAGGGCGAGGTGGTGGCCGAGCATGTCGTGAATGCCGGCGGTCTGTGGGCGCGCGAGGTCGGTCGCATGGTGGGGCTGGAACTGCCGGTGCTGGCGATGGAGCACATGTATCTGATCACCGAGGACATGCCGGAGGTCGCCGCCTGGAACGCCAAGACCGGCACCGAGATCATCCACGCGGTCGATTTCGACGGCGAGCTCTATCTCCGCCAGGAGCGCGGCGGCATGCTGATGGGCACATACGAGAAGGCCAACAAGCCGTGGTCCGAGTTCCAGACGCCATGGAATTTCGGCCATGAGTTGCTGGAACCGGACATCGACCGCATCGCGCCGTCGCTGGAGGTCGGCTTCCGGCATTTCCCAGCCTTCCAGAACACCGGCATCAAGCAGATCATCAACGGGCCTTTCACCTTCGCGCCCGACGGCAATCCGCTGGTCGGGCCGGTGCGCGGCCTGCCGGGCTTCTGGGTCGCCTGCGGCGTGATGGCGGGATTCTCGCAAGGCGGCGGCGTTGGTCTCGCGCTGTCGAACTGGATGATCGAGGGCGATCCGGGTGCCGACATCTGGGCGATGGACGTTTCGCGTTACGGCGACTGGGCGACGATGGCCTACACCAACGCCAAGGTGCGCGAGAATTATTCGCGGCGCTTCTCGATCCGCTTCCCCAATGAGGAATTGCCGGCCGCGCGGTCGCTGAAGACGACGCCGGTCTACGACCTTTTGTCAGCCAAAGGCGCGCAGTGGGGTGTCTCCTATGGGCTGGAGGTACCGCTCTGGTATGCGCCTGAAGGCGTCAAGGATGAGTTCTCGTGGCGGCGTTCGAGCGATTTTTCCCACGTCGCCCGCGAGGTCGCGTCGGTTCGTGGGAGCGTCGGCCTGGCGGAGATTTCGAACTTTGCCAAATACAAAGTCACGGGCGAGGGGGCGGCAGCCTGGCTCGACCGCCTACTTGCCTGCAAGCTGCCGAAACCCGGCCGCATGACGCTGGCGCCGATGCTGAAGGAGGACGGCAGGCTGATCGGCGATTTCACCCTGGCCAATATCGGCGACGGTGAATGGTTCATCGCCGGGTCCGGCATCGCCGAGCAATACCATATGCGCTGGTTCGAGGCGCATCTGCCTGCCGACGGTTCGGTTCGCATTGAGGCGCTGGGGCAAAAACTCACGGGTCTCGCAATCGCCGGACCGAAGGCGCGAGAGGTGCTGGCGAAAGTCACCCGCGCGGGTGTCTCCAATTCTGCGTTTCCCTTCATGGCAGTCGCAAAAATGGATATCGGCATGGCGCCGTGCCTGGTGGGCCGCGTCAGCTACACTGGCGACCTCGGCTATGAGATCTGGGTGGCGCCGGAATATCAGCGCGCCGCGTTCCAGGCACTGATGGCGGCCGGCGAGGAATTCGGCATCGGCCTGTTCGGCTCGCGTGCGCTCAATTCGCTCAGGCTGGAGAAGAATTACGGCTCATGGGCGCGCGAATACCGGCCGATCTACGGACCGCTGGAGGCCGGGCTCGATCGCTTCGTCGCCTACGGCAAGGAGGCAGATTTCATCGGAAAGCAAGCGGCGCTTGCCGAGCGCAAGCAAGGCGGCAGCCTGCGTTTGCGAGCCTTCATCGTCGAGACTGATGACGCCGATGTCATCGGCGACGAGCCGATCTGGTTCGACGGCGCCGTACGTGGTTGGGTCACCTCGGGCGGCTATGCGCACCATTCGAAAAAATCCGTCGCCATCGGCTATGTGCCGAAGGAGATTGCCGACGAGAGCGACGGTTTCGAGATCGAGCTTCTGGGTAAGCGCCATGCTGCGCGCATGCAGGCGACGCCGCTGTTCGATGCGAATTTCGAGCGGATGCGCGCCTGATCAGAGACGCGCATCTTCTCGGCCTGCTCAGGCGCTGCGGCGGTTGTCGAGCGCGAAGGCGCCGGCGCCGGCAAACACCAGATAGAAGAAGATGAAGCAGAACGAGATCGCCGCATCGCCGCCATTGTTGACGGGGAAGAAGTCGCGCGGCATGTGCGCCATGAAATAGGCGATCGCCATCTCGCCGCAGAGCAGGAACGCCACCGGCCGGGTGAAAAGCCCCAGCGCCAGCAGGATGCCGCCGACGAATTCGAGGATGGCGGCGATGAGCGTCAGCCCGGTCAAGGTGCCCGCATGCTCGCCGACCGGGAAATTTGACAGTTTCTGCGAGCCGTGCTCGATGAACTGCAGCGCCGTCATGATGCGCAGCGCGCCCAGAGCCTGCGGTTGAAATCTGGCGAGACCTTCAAAAAGCTTCATCTAAAACTCCATTTTTCGAACCCTTCCGGCCCGGCCATAGATTACCGCCCGGCAATGGACCATTCACTTCCCATGGCCTGCCATCAACAATCGGTGATTGAAATGTTCCCCAGGCTGATACTCCATATTTTTCTCGCTAGGATTGTGTTGTTATCGCTATGGTTGTAATGATGTAGATGCTCCAAACCATGTGGGTCCCCCTTGCCATGAAAAAAATCGTCATCAGCCTATTCGCAATCCTTGCAGGCACCAGCTTCGCCATGGCGGACGATGCCGGCTGCGCCGCCTTCAAATGGCCGGTGACGCGGGAGCAGGCGCTGTTTGCGGAGGCACAAGCGGAACAGTCCGGAACCGCGCTTGCAGTCGGCACGGCCGCGGACGTTTCTTTGGAGCCGATCGACACAGTTACCTTCGAGGTTGCGCCTGAACGGCCTCCGGCGTCTGGCACCTTTGGCGCGACCGGCAGCCTGGTTGTCCCGCCCGAAGGAACAATCCAGATAACCCTGTCCGACGAGGCCTGGATCGATGTCATTCAAGACGGCCATGCCATGAAGTCGGTGGGCTTCAGCGGCGTAAAGACATGCCCGGGCATCCGCAAGAGTGTGCGCTTCAAGCTGTCCGCCGGTCCGGCCACTATCCAGCTCAGCGGTGCCAAGCAGGCGAACCTTAAGGTCGCGGTGTTGGCGCCGGAGTAATCTCAAAGAGCATTAGGCCGGCGGGACGGCGCCTCCCTCTATCCTGCCGGACATCTCCCCCACTTGCGGTGTTTAGACCGGGGAGATCGGCAGTTGCTGCCGGTTTCGCCAATCTCGGCACGACGCTGCTACCGCACCGGCGCCATCAGCGCGAAATGTGCGCCTTGCGGATCCTGGCACTGCACGATCCAGCTGCCGCCGGGAACCTCCATCGGACCCATCAGGATCTTGCCGCCATTGTCGGTGACGCGCTTGGCCGCCGCATCGATGGCCGGCACGTTGAAATAGAACTGCCAGACTGGCACCGGGATCTGTTCGGGTTTGTTCATCATGCCGCCGCCGGATTCGGGGCCGGCCGCAAACGTCTGGTAGATGCCCATCGGCCCCATATCCATGGCATCGCCCTTCTCCCAGCCGAACTGACCGGAATAGAAATCGAAGGCGGCCTTCCAGTCCGACGTATAGAGCTCGTGCCAGCCTATATGGCCGGGCGTGTTGGCCGGCACCGGCGGTTGGTCGGGGCCGTTCGGTTGCAGGAGCATGAAGGTAGCACCCTGCGGGTCGGCGACGACGGCAAAGCGGCCGACGCCCGGAATGTCATCGGGTGCGCGATGAACCTTGCCACCGGCATCCTTCAGCGATTGCGTCGCGGCGTCGACATCCCTGGTGTGGACATAGCCGAGCCAAGCCGGTGGCATGCCCATCTTGGCCGCGTCCTCCGGCAGGGTCATCAGCCCGCCGACGCCGCGCTCGCCGACATTCATGACGATGTAGCGCGGCATGCCGGGCGCCATGTCGAAGGGCTGTGCGGTCCAGCCAACGACGGCGGTGTAGAAGGCCTCGGCGGCGTCGAGGTCGGTGGTCATCAATTCGTACCAGAAGAAGCGCATCGGGGATTGGGGCATTGTCGGTCTCCTCACCGTTTCATGCATCGATCGCGGTCGATCCATCCTAAGACGATCTCGACGACAGAAATCCGACATCTGGGCCAGAAATCGACGACGGCAAGACGCGGCACTTCTCAATCTTGCGCGCTTGGCGGTTTTCGACTTTGCTTGCCCGTCATTGAGGGGTTGTCCATGCGCCAGATGTCGCTCACGCCGGACCTTGTCGCACTGTGCCATCGGGAGGAGGTTGATCCTGGCCCCGATGGCAGTTGGACGCAGTTGAACGATGACGATTTCCAAACCCTGGCCATACGCTTGTCCGGCGAAGCCGATGAGGGGCCGCTGTGGGTGTTCGCGTATGGTTCGCTGATCTGGAAACCGGCCTTCGATTCCGTCGAGCGGCAACGCGCCACCGCCTATGGCTGGCATCGCTCCTTCTGCCTCGACATGGTCCGCTGGCGCGGCAGCATCGCGCAGCCCGGATTGATGATGGCGCTCGAACGGGGCGGGCGATGCGATGGCGTGATCTACCGTCTGCCCGAAGGTGAGAAGCCGGCGCAAATCGAAAGGCTGTTGCGGCGCGAGATCGATGATCACGAGAGCATCGGCTCGGTGCGATGGGTTCCGGTGCGCACGGCGCATGGGACGTTGCGGGCGCTGGGTTTCTGGGTCGGGGTGACCGGCAGGGGCACCTCGCTCAACCAGCCGCTGGAGAAAGTGGCAGGGGTGCTGGCAAGGGCCTGCGGGCATGTCGGGTCGGGAGCGGAATATCTCTACAACACGGTCAGCCACCTCGAGGAATTCGGCATCCGCGACCGCAATCTGTGGCGGCTGCAGTCCTTGGTCGCGGACGAAATCAGGTCGATCCATGGCCATGTTGAGACCGGTGTTCAGTCCGTGTCGGCAGTTCCTATAACATGACTATAATTATCATGTTTTATTGAAGCTTTTCAGCGACTTGGCCGAAAATTGACCAATTGATAAAAAAATAAAACGTGCTAGCCTTCCCCAAACGAAAACAAGGGGAACCGGAATGGCGACTGGTCATTTCAAGGAAGGCATTGCCGGCGGCCGGCTGTCATCCGAGCAATACGCCGACAATTTTTCCGACCTGCATCCGCCGCTCGATCATCACGAGGCGCTGGTCGAATCTGATCGCTGCTACTTCTGCTACGATGCGCCGTGCATGAACGCGTGCCCGACCTCGATCGACATCCCGCTGTTCATCCGCCAGATCTCGACCGGCAATCCGATTGGCTCGGCCAAGACGATCTTCGACCAGAACATCCTGGGCGGCATGTGCGCCCGCGTCTGCCCGACCGAGACGCTGTGCGAGGAAGTCTGCGTGCGAGAGGTGGCGGAGGGCAAGCCGGTGCAGATCGGCCGCCTGCAGCGCTACGCCACCGATGTCGCGATGAGCGAGAACAAGCAGTTCTACACGCGCCCGGAGCCGACCGGAAAAACGGTCGCCGTGGTCGGCGCCGGACCGGCGGGGCTTGCGGCCGCGCACAGGCTCGCCCGCCATGGTCACGAGGTGACCATCCTGGAGGCGCGGCCAAAGGCCGGCGGTCTCAATGAATATGGCATTGCCGCCTACAAGAGCGTCGACAATTTCGCCCAGGCCGAGGTCGATTATGTGACCTCGATCGGCGGCATCGACATCCAGAACGGCAAGGCGCTCGGCCGCGACTATCAACTGTCGGACCTGATCCGCAATTACGACGCGGTGTTCCTCGGCATGGGGCTTGGCGGCGTCAATGCGCTGCGCGCCGATGGCGAGGAGGCAGACGGTGTGACCAATGCGGTCGAGTTCATCGCCGAACTTCGCCAGGCCAGCGACCTTTCCGGCCTGCCGGTCGGCCGGCGTGTCGTCGTCATCGGCGGCGGCATGACGGCGATCGACGCCGCGGTACAGTCGAAGCTGCTCGGCGCCGAGGAGGTGACGATCTGCTACCGGCGCGGCCAGGAACATATGAATGCTTCAGGCTTCGAACAGGATCTGGCCGCCGCCAATGGCGTCACCATCCGCCACTGGCTGCAGCCGAAGCGCGTCATTGCCGAGGGTGGCAAGGTGTCGGGCATCGAGCTCGAATACACGGCGATGAACGGCGACAAGCTCGCCGGCACCGGCGAGACACTGACGCTCGTCGCCGACCAGGTGTTCAAGGCGATCGGCCAGAGTTTTGTGCCGGCTGCGCTCAACGGCAGCGGGGCGTCGATCGAGCTGGAGGCCGGTCGCATCAAGGTCGATACCCAAGGCCGGACGTCCCTGGCCAAGGTCTGGGCCGGCGGCGATTGCATTTTCGGCGGTGACGACCTCACCGTCTCGGCCGTGGCGCAAGGCCGCGACGCGGCGGAATCTATCAACCGGGCACTGACCTCGAACGGGAGGGCATGAGCATGGCAGATACCAGAAACAATTTCGTCGGCATCAAATCGCCAAATCCGTTCTGGCTGGCTTCGGCACCGCCGACCGACAAGGCCTACAACGTCATCCGCGCCTTCAAGGCGGGCTGGGGCGGCGTCGTCTGGAAGACGCTTGGCGAGGAAGGTCCGCCGGTCGTCAACGTCAATGGTCCGCGCTATGGTGCGATCTGGGGTGCGGACCGCCGCCTGCTCGGCCTCAACAACATCGAGTTGATCACCGACCGTGACCTGCAGGTCAATCTGCGCGAGATCAAGCAGGTCAAGAAGGACTGGCCCGACCGCGCCATTGTCGTCTCGCTGATGGTGCCGTGCGTCGAGGATGCCTGGAAGGCGATCCTGCCGGTGGTCGAGGAGACGGAGGCCGACGGCATCGAGCTCAATTTCGGCTGTCCGCACGGCATGTCGGAGCGCGGTATGGGCGCGGCGGTCGGCCAGGTGCCGGAATACATCGAGATGGTGGTGCGCTGGTGCAAGCAAAACACCCGCATGCCGGTCATCACCAAGCTGACGCCCAACATCACCGACGTGCGCAAGCCGGCGCGGGCGGCGCTCTCCGGCGGCACCGATGCTGTGTCGCTGATCAACACCATCAATTCGATCACCGGTGTCGACCTCGACAGCTTCGCGCCGCAGCCGACCATCGACGGCAAGGGTTCGCATGGCGGCTATTGCGGCCCGGCGGTGAAGCCGATCGCCATGAACATGGTGGCCGAGATCGCCCGTGATCCCGAAACGCATGGCTTGCCGATCTCCGGCATTGGCGGCATCACCACCTGGCGCGACGCGGCCGAATTCATGGCGCTCGGGGCCGGCAATGTGCAGGTCTGTACGGCGGCGATGACCTATGGCTTCAAGATCGTGCAGGAGATGATTGCCGGTCTGGAGAACTGGATGGACGAGAAGGGCCATGCCTCGCTCGACGACATTGTCGGCCGTGCCACGCCCAATGTCACCGACTGGCAGTATCTCAACCTTAACTATGTCGCCAAGGCGCATATCGACCAGGATGCCTGCATCAAGTGCGGCCGCTGCCACATTGCCTGCGAGGACACCTCGCACCAGGCGATCACCAGCATGGTCGACGGCAAGCGGCATTTCGAGGTGATCGAGGCCGAATGCGTCGGCTGCAATTTGTGCGTCAATGTCTGTCCGGTGGAAAACTGCATCACCATGGAGCCGCTGGCGGCTGGCGCGATGGACCAGCGCACCGGCAAGCCGGTGTCGCCGGTCTATGCCAACTGGACCACGCATCCGAACAACCCGATGGCCAAGGTGGCGGCGGAGTAAAGTCGCCTCAACGTCATAGGGCGAGGGCAATGAGGCAGCGGCGCCTGCGGGCGCCGCTGCTTTTTTTGATTGCTATTGCGGATAAATACTATCCATGATAAAAGATATCCATGAATAGGAGATTGGCACGATGAGGCTGGGTGAGGGCGTTGAGGCGGCGATCCACTGCGCCGCGATGCTTGCCGGCGTGGATGGCGCGGCGACCATGCCGGGCGCCGCCATGGCCGAGTCCTTCGGCCTTTCGCCGAGCTATCTGCTGAAGCATCTCAATCAGCTCGCGGCCTCCGGCATTCTGGAATCGGTGCCGGGGCCGGCGGGCGGCTACCGGCTGGCACGGCCGGCCGAGCGCATAACACTGCTCGATATCGTGCTAGCCGTTGAAGGGCGCGAGCCGGCTTTCCGCTGCGGCGAGATCCGCCAGCGCGGTCCGACAACACTCGACGCTTCGGCCTATGTGAAGCCGTGCGGCATCAATGTAGCGATGCTGAAGGCGGAGCGCGCTTATCGCACGGCACTTGCCGAGGCAAAGCTGTCCGACATCGTGGCGGGATACGTGAGCGATGCCGATCCTCGTTCGGTTGCCGCGGGCTGCGCCTTTGTCGCCCGCCATCAGCGGCCGCAAAAATCCAGTTCAACCAAGCAAGCGTGAAAGGGTAAAGACGATGAAACAGAGGCTGCAGTTCTTCACCAAGGCGCCGGAGATCATGAAGGCGGTGTCGGCGCTCAACAAGGCGGTCGACGAGTGTGGGCTCGAGGAAAGCCTGCTGCACCTGATCAAGCTCAGGGCATCGCAGATCAATGGCTGTTCCTATT
Organism: Mesorhizobium monacense; assembly: GCF_056781675.1. Classification (NCBI taxonomy): domain Bacteria; kingdom Pseudomonadati; phylum Pseudomonadota; class Alphaproteobacteria; order Hyphomicrobiales; family Phyllobacteriaceae; genus Mesorhizobium; species Mesorhizobium monacense. Next base: position 1,399,415 of record NZ_CM165567.1, read on the forward strand.
GCGTCGAGATGCACAGCCGCGAGGCCAGGCGCGACGGCGAGACCGAGCAGCGGCTCTATCTGGTTTCGGCCTGGAAGGAATCGCCGCTGTTTTCCGAGCGCGAACACGCCGCCTTCGCCTGGACCGAAGCGGTGACCAAGATCGCCGACACCGGTGTCTCGGACGGCCTCTATGCAAGGACACTCGAGCATTTCTCCGAAGAGGAACTGGTCAAGCTGTCCATCGCGATCGGCATGATCAACACCTGGAACCGGCTTTGCGTGCCGTTCCAGGCCATTCACCCGATGCCGGCGGCGAAAGCCGCCTAAGGCCGAGCCGGCGCGCGGGCCTGCAGAGGCAGGTCCGCGCGCCTTTTTTCGTTTGGGGACAAGCACCATGCTCGCAAGTTTTCAGAATGAGATTCTGGTTGCCGCCCGCCTGTTGCTTGGCGGCGCCTTCGTCTTTGCCGGCCTGCGCAACGTCGTGAACGCGGCCTTCCTGACCCAGCTGATGACAGCGCGCGGCGTGCCGCAGGCGGGGCTGGCGCTTTGGCTCGGCATTGCACTGCAGATCGTCGCCGGCGGCCTCATTGTGGCGGGCATCTGGTCCGCACTTGCTGCCGCAGGCCTGATCCTGTTCCTGATCGTCGCGACGACCATGTTCGACAATTTCTGGGATCATCAGGGACCCGAGCGAGCGGCTCGCATCAACGGCTTTATCGCCAATGTCGCCCTGACCGGCGGCTTCCTGTCGCTGATGGCGCAGCCGCTTTGACAAGTTGGCGGCGCAGACGGGTCATTCGTCGCCCGCATTAATCGCTTCGTCGCGAATGCCTGATAGGATTGGCGCAGTATCGCTTGTCGGAGCCTTTATGGAGCAAAGCTGGAACAGCTTTTGGGGGAGCGTTTCGCAGGCCTTCCACCACGCGCTGTCGCCGTTTCGGGCGATCGCCGAAGCATTCGGCTATTTCCCCACCGACATGCAGATCTGGTGCTTCCTGTGCGGCGTCTTTGTCCTCGTGCTCGTCGTCCCCCACACCTATGGCGATCTGGTGCTGCGCCGCCGCCGTGCCTATGCGACAGGCAAGGTGGTGAAGATCGACATTTCGGACGACGCGCCCAACACCCCGACCATCGAGTTCACCGATCGTCAGGGGCGCATCTGGCGCTTCGACTCGAACCTGCCGGTCAATGACGCAACCGGTTCGGTCGGGGCGGCGGTCGAGGTGATGTATGATCCCCAACGTCCGAACCGTGCGCGCGAAGCCGGGCGGCCGGTCATGAAGGCGCTTCACACGGCGATCTGGTATACGATCGTGGCGGGCCTGATGGCGCTGGCCTTCTGGCCAGGCCTGACGTCCAACTGAGCCCCCGCTCTCAGGAAGGCATCCTCGCCGTGCCGCTCACGCGGCATATCGCAGGCCTCCGTCGCAGGTCAGGACCTGGCCGGTGACGAAGCCGTTGGAGACGAGGAAGGCGATAGCGTCGGCGACATCCTCGGCGCGACCGATCCGTCCGACCGGCGTTTTCCCGGCATACTCGGTGAACACCGCCTGCCGCTGCTCATCAGGCAGGAAATGCCACCAGGGCGTATCGATGACGCCCGGCGCCACGACATTGACGCGCAGCGGCTTGAGCTCCACCGCCAGGATCGGCACCACGGTCAGCAACATGCCGTTCACCGCATCGATGCCGGCAACGCCCGGTGCCGCCAGTTGTGCCGACACCGCCGAGATGAAGGTGACCGAGCCGTTCTTGTTCAGGGTTGGCAAGGCCGCCTGCAGGCAAGAGAGCTGCGGCCGGACTTTCTCGTCGACGCCGCCGCCGATGTCAGCAAGGTCGAGCGTTTCGAACGGACCAATTCCCTTGCCGCCGCTGGCGGCCAGGACAAGATGATCGAAGGGTCCGAGGGCTTCGAAGAATTGACCAACCTTGTCCGGTTGGCCGGCATCGAAGGCAGCCTTGTCGACAGCGCCGCCAAGGCTTTGCCAGGCGCTGTTGAGCCTTTCCTGGTTGCGCCCCGTGATGGTCACCCTCATGTTCGGGCCAAGCAGCTTCTGCGCCGTGGCGAGGCCGATGCCGGAAGAGCCGCCGATGATCACGACACGTTCATTCTTCTCGCTCATGAATGCTTTTCCTTCGAAGTGGTGGAAGCGAGGCCGACAAGATCGAGGCTCAGTTCCCGCAATTGCTGTCTTGCCTCGGCGTCATAGCCTTGCGCATCGGCGCGGGATTCCCGCAGACCGTCGAAATAGAGGCCGCTTCTGCCTTCGAGATCAGGCGACGTCGCCTGGTTGAGGATGGCGTCCGCGCCTTGCTCGACCGAACTCCACGGTGTGACGCCGGCCTGCTGGACCATGGTCGTGTCCATGTAGCTCGCCGGGTGCAGGGCGTTGACGGTGACGCCGGTGCCTTTCAACTCTTCGGCCAGACCGATGGTGAACAGGATCTGCGCCAGCTTGCTCTGGCAGTAGGCGCGCACGCCGTCATAGGTGCGGGTCAGCATGACATCGCTGAAATCGATCGCCTGCTGGCCGGCTGAGGCGACGTTGACGATGCGCGAAGGCGCGCTGGCCTCAAGCAGCGGCAGCAGCTCTGTGGTCAACAGGAAGCCGGCGAGATAGTTGACGGCAAAGCGCAGTTCGTAGCCATCGGCGCTGACCTGCCGCTTCGCGCCCTGGGCGGCGGTGCCGATGCCGGCATTGTTGATGAGGATGTCGAGCCGGTCGGTCCTGGCGCGCACGGCTTCAGCGAGGCGGCGGACCTCGGCCAGCGAGGCGAGGTCGGCAACGAGGAACTCGGCCTTGCCGCCGGCGGCTTCGATCGCGGCGACCACCGCCTTGCCGCGCGCCGCATCTCGGCCATGCACCAGAACTCGTGCGCCCGCAGCGCCCAGCCTCTCCGCGACGACGCGACCGACACCGTCGGTCGAACCGGTGATGAGAACGGTCTTGTCTTTCAGGTCCATATTCAGAGCCTCCATATTTTGCTCTGAACGCAAGATGGGGCACCGGGCGCCGCGCAAACAGTTCAAACTTTATCCTGGTATCGATACTGCTATACTGGACTTATGGATGCTCCCGCCCACTCTCCCGATGACAGCCGCCGGCGCGAGCTTGGCGCCTTCCTGCGTTCGCGCCGCGAACGACTTTCGCCTTCGGCCACCGGTATCGCGGCAGGCGCGCGACGGCGCACGCCCGGCCTGCGGCGCGAAGAGGTGGCGATGATCGCTGGCGTTGGCACGACCTGGTACACCTGGCTGGAGCAGGGCAGGGACGTGCGTCCTTCCGTCGAGGTGCTGGCGGCGTTGTGCGAGGCGCTACGGCTCGATGCCGCCGAAAAGCGGCACTTGTTCATTCTTGCGGGCCGCCAGCAGCCGGAGCGTCGTGCCGTGGTGCCCGAAAGGGTGGACGGCCCTTTGTTGCACATGCTGCAAAGCCTTGTCTTGCAACCTGCCTATGTCGTCGGGCGGCGCTGGGACGTGCTGGCCTGGAACCCGGCGGCCGTCGCCGTGTTCGGCGACTATGGCTTGCTGGAGGGCGATGCCCGCAACATCGTCCATATGGTCTTCACCAACCCGCACCACCGCCACCTGCTTGTCGATTGGGAGCAACTGGCGCGCTCAGTGCTTGCCTCGTTCCGGGCCGAGAGCGCGAAATATGTTGGCGATCCGGATTTCGAACGGCTGATCGAGTTGATGACACGCTCAAGTCCGGAATTCTGGGCATGGTGGCCGCAGCGCGATGTGGCGCGCAAATTGTCGGGGGTGAAGCATGTCCGGCACCCGAGCGCCGGCGCGATGGCCTTCGAGCATATGAGCCTTTCGATCGATGACGGCTCGGATATGCGGCTGATCGTCTACACGCCGCTCGCCGAGCAGAACTCGATCGCCAAGCTGCAGACATTGCTGAATGCACTGCCGGCCGAGCGGCGCAGCGCCTGATTTCTACCCGAGGCTAGCCTTTCGGCTTCAGCCCTTCGATGAACAATTGCTCCAGGAACCTCGCGGCGTCCTCGAAGCGGCCGTCGCCGCCGCGGTCGGCGCCGAGCACGGCACGGACCTGGACATCGAAATCGGCATAATGCTGCGTCGTCGCCCAGATCGAGAAGATCAGGTGCCAAGGATCGGTGCGGACAATCTTGCCGGCGCGCATCCAGCCCTTGATGATGGCCGCCTTCTCGTCGACCAGCGTCTTCAGTTCGCCTTCCAGCAGCGGCATGATGCGTGGCGCGCCTTGCAGGATCTCGTTGGCGAACAGACGGCTCTCGCGCGGGAAGTCGCGCGCCATTTCGAGCTTGCGCCGGATGTAGCTGCGCAGTTCGGTCAAGGGATCGCCGATGTCGTCGAGTTCGCGCAGCGGGGCCAGCCAGGTCGCGAGCAGCCGCTCCATCAGCGTTTCGTGAATATCCTCCTTGCGGCGGAAATAGTAGAGCAGGTTCGGTTTCGACATGCCGGCGGCTTCGGCGATCTGGTCGATGGTCGAGCCGCGAAACCCGTTGGTGGAGAAGACTTCGAGCGCGGCTTCCAGGATCAGCTCGCGCTTTTCCTGCTGGATGCGGGTGCGGCGAGGGGCAGAGCCTTCCATGGCGTCCGTCACCCCCGCAAACCTTCGTCGCGGGAGCCATCTGGACCAATTCTCTGGACCAGTTTTTCCCCGGCCTGTGGAGCGCGCTTCCGATACCGCATTTCCGCTAGTAGTCCCTTGACCGCCGACATGGCGGTGCTAACGTTTGTCCAATCGGTCAAAATTTGCGTAGCACGAAAACGTCGCGAAGACCAAGTGTTGGGAAGACCAAGCGTTAGCCGCACCGAAACAGGTTACAAGGGGAAGTCTTGGTCATGTCCAACCGGCTGAAAGTCACGCCGAACGATCTCAGCGCATTCTGGATGCCGTTCACGGCAAACCGACAGTTCAAGCAGGCCCCACGCATGTTCGTGTCCGCCAAGGACATGCATTACACGACCAGCGATGGACGCAAGGTGCTCGACGGCACCGCCGGTCTCTGGTGCGTCAATGCCGGCCATTGCCGTCCGAAGATCACCGAGGCGATCCAGCACCAGGCGGCCGAGCTCGACTATGCGCCGGCCTTCCAGATGGGCCATCCGATCGTGTTCGAACTGGCGAATCGGCTGGTCGACATCGCGCCGAAGGGTATGGACCATGTCTTCTTCACCAATTCCGGCTCGGAATCGGTCGACACCGCGCTGAAGATGGCGATCGCCTACCATCGTGCCAAGGGCGAGGGCGCGCGCACCCGGCTGATCGGCCGCGAGCGCGGCTATCACGGCGTCAATTTCGGCGGCATTTCGGTCGGCGGCATCGTCACCAATCGCAAGATGTTCGGCACGCTGCTCGGCGGCGTCGACCACATGCCGCACACGCATCTGCCGGAGAAGAATGCGTTCTCCAAGGGCGTGCCGGAGCATGGCGCGGAACTCGCCAACGAGCTGGAGCGCATCGTCGCCCTGCATGACGCCTCGACCATCGCGGCCGTCATCGTCGAGCCGGTCGCCGGTTCCACCGGCGTCATCCTGCCGCCGAAGGGCTATCTGCAGAAGCTGCGCGAGATCTGCACCAAGCACGGCATCCTGTTGATCTTCGACGAGGTCATCACCGGTTTCGGCCGCCTCGGCGCGCCATTCGCCGCCGACTATTTCGGCGTCACGCCCGACATCATGACGACGGCCAAGGGTGTCTCCAACGGCGTCATCCCGATGGGTGCGGTGTTCGTGAAGAAGGAGATCCACGACGCCTTCATGACCGGCCCCGACCATATGATCGAGTTCTTTCATGGCTACACCTATTCAGGCAATCCGATCGCCTGTGCGGCGGCCTTGGGTACGCTCGACACCTACAAGGAAGAGGGGCTTTTGACCCGCGGCGAGGAACTGGCGCCCTATTGGGAAGACGCGCTGCACTCGCTGAAGGGTGAGCCGAACGTCATCGATATCAGAAACATCGGCCTGATCGGCGCGATCGAACTGGCGCCGATCGCCGGACAGCCGACCAAGCGGGCCTTCTCGGCCTTCGTCAAGGCATTTGAGCGCGGCGCGCTGATCCGCACCACCGGCGACATCATCGCGCTGTCGCCGCCGCTGATCATCACCAAGGGCCAGATCAACGAACTGATCGACCATGTGCGGGACGTGCTGAGGTCGATAGACTAAACTTGCCTTGTCCGGTCGGTCGGCGTCGGGAACCGCCGGCCGACCGGGTAATCAAATGAGAGGACTTTGAATGGCCGCCCCCGGCGAGAATCTGCGAGTGAATTCAGATCGTTTGTGGGATTCCATCATGGAGATGGCGAAGATTGGCCCCGGCATTGCCGGCGGCAACAATCGCCAGACCGTGACCGACGAGGACGGCGAGGGCCGGCATCTGTTCAAGCGCTGGTGCGAGGCGGCCGGGCTCGAAATTGGCCTCGACGCGATGGGCACCATGTTTGCCCGCCGCGAAGGCACCGACCCAAGCCTGCCGCCGGTCTATGTCGGCAGCCATCTCGACACCCAGCCGACCGGCGGCAAATATGACGGCGTGCTCGGCGTGCTCGGCGGACTCGAAGTCGTGCGCTCGCTCAACGATCTCGGCATCAAGACCAAACACCCGATCGTCGTCACCAATTGGACCAACGAAGAAGGCGCGCGCTTCGCCCCGGCGATGATGGCGTCTGGTGTCTTCGCCGGCGTGCTCGACCAGGCCGACGTCTACGAACATGTCGACAAGGACGGCAAGAAGTTCGGCGAAGAGCTCGAGCGCATCGGCTGGAAAGGCACCGAAAAGGTCGGCGAGCGCAAGATCCACGCCTTCTTCGAACTGCATATCGAGCAGGGGCCGATCCTCGAGGACGAGGGCATCGACATTGGCGTCGTCACCCATGGCCAAGGCCTGAAATGGCTGCAGGTGACGCTGACCGGCAAGGAGGCGCATACCGGCTCGACGCCGATGCCGAAGCGCCGCAATGCCGGGCTCGGCATGGCGCGCGTGATCGAACTGGTGCATGAGATCGCCATGGACTACCAGCCGGACGCCGTCGGCGCGGTTGGCCACATGCAGGTTTATCCGAACTCGCGCAACATCATTGCCGGGCGCACCGTCTTCACCATCGACATCCGTTCACCGGAAAAAGAGGTGCTGGACACGATGGACGCCCGCATCCGCGAGGGCATCGACACGATCTGCGATGCGCTCGACATCAAATATCAAATCGAGCAGGTCGGCCATTTCGACCCGGTCACCTTCGACAGTAACTGCGTCAAGGCGATCCGTGATGCCGCCGAGCGGCTGGGTTACACGCATCGCAACATCGTCTCCGGTGCCGGCCACGACGCCTGCTGGATCAACCGCGTCGCGCCCACCGCAATGGTGATGTGCCCCTGCGTCGACGGCCTCAGCCATAACGAGGCCGAGGAGATCTCCAAGGAATGGGCAGCGGCCGGCGCCGACGTGCTGTTCCACGCAGTTGTGGAGACGGCGGGGATCGTGGCGTGAAGCCGCGGCGCAACCTTGACGAGGACCGAACGCTAAGGGTCCTGATAGGTTGGTCCCGCCCGAAATCGTCCTATCCTTCGTCGCTGGTGGAAAGATGTGAGGCCGCGCTCGACACACCTTTGGGGCAACTTTCGACCGAACAGTTGCGGCTCCTCATCGGCCAAAAGATCGGACTGGAATTTCTCGTCGAGAAAGCAATTGACCTGATTGAAATGGATCCACTGGTGCATGGTAATTTCTATGACGGGGATTTGATTTCGATGTGTCAAAAAATTGCTGCCCCGTTCTGGGCGACGCGTCCCGATCTTTGGTTTCGTTTGAACGGGGCTTTGGAAGGTTTCGATCGGAAGGTCGAAGCGGTGAACGAACATAGAGCCGAGTTCATGGCCGCAAATCCTTATGGAGCCAGATGACGCTGCAAAAGCCTGGCTATAAGGTGGAAGAACAGGGGAACAAGAGAATGTCGAAAGTCATCAAGAACGGCACCGTCGTTACCGCTGACCGCACCTGGAAGGCCGACGTGCTGTTCAAGCACGGCAAGATCATCGCCATCGGACCGGACCTGCATGGCGACCACGAGTTCGACGCCACCGGCTGCTATGTGATGCCGGGCGGCATCGATCCGCACACCCATCTCGAAATGCCGTTCATGGGCACTTATTCGGCCGACGATTTCGAGTCCGGCACCCGCGCGGCCCTCTCCGGCGGCACGACGATGGTGGTCGATTTCTGCCTGCCGTCGCCGAAGCAGTCGCTGCTCGAAGCCTTGCAGATGTGGGACAACAAGACGTCGAAGGCGTCCTGCGACTATTCCTTCCACATGGCGATCACCTGGTGGGGCAAGCAGGTGTTCGACGAGATGGCCACGGTCGTCGACAAGGGCATCACCTCGTTCAAGCATTTCATGGCCTACAAGGGCGCGCTGATGGTCGACGACGACGAGATGTATGCGTCGTTCCAGCGCTGCGCCGACCTCGGCGCGCTGCCGCTGGTCCATGCCGAGAACGGTGACGTGGTCGCGGCCCTTTCGCAGAAGCTGCTCGCCGCCGGCAACAATGGTCCCGAGGGGCATGCCTATTCGCGCCCGCCGGAAGTGGAAGGCGAGGCGACCAACCGCGCCATCATGATCGCCGACATGGCCGGCGTGCCGCTCTATGTCGTGCATGTTTCCTGCGAACAGGCGCATGAGGCCATCCGTCGCGCGCGGCAGAAGGGCATGCGCGTCTTCGGCGAGCCGCTGATCCAGCACCTGACGCTCGACGAGAGCGAATATTTCAACAAGGACTGGGACCATGCGGCGCGCCGCGTGATGAGCCCGCCCTTTCGCAACAAATTGCACCAGGATTCGCTGTGGGCCGGCCTGCAGGCCGGATCGCTGCAGGTGGTGGCGACCGACCATTGCGCCTTCACCACCAAGCAGAAACGCAATGGCGTCGGCGATTTCACCAAGATCCCGAACGGTACCGGCGGCCTCGAGGATCGCTTGCCGATGCTGTGGACCACCGGCGTCAACACCGGACGGCTGACGATGAACGAGTTCGTCGCGGTGACCTCGACCAACATCGCCAAGATCCTCAACATGTATCCGAAGAAGGGCGCCATCGTCGAAGGGGCGGATGCCGACATCGTGGTCTGGGACCCGAAGCGCAAGAAGAAGATCACCTCGAAGAAGCAGCAGTCGGTGATCGACTACAACGTCTTTGAAGGTTTCGAGGTGACCGGCCTGCCGCGCTTCGTGTTCTCGCGCGGCGAGCTGTCGATCGAGGAAGCCGAGGTCAAGGCCAAGCCCGGCCATGGCGAGTTCGTCGCCCGGGAGCCGAACGCTGCGGTCAACCGGGCGCTGTCGACGTGGAAGGACATCACCGCGCCCCGCAAGGTGGAACGCACGGGCATCCCGGCGACCGGAGTTTGAGCTTGGCGAACCCGGCAACGCTCATCTCGTTGGTCGTGGCGACCGTCATCGCTTGTCCGGCAACAGCGGCAGGCGTGCTGGCCGGCTCCTGGGCCAATGATGCCGGTTGTGCCGGCGTAAAGGCCGGCTATCAAGACGGCGATGACTACATAGTGCTGACCGCCGAAGGCATCGAGACCTATGGCAGCGGCTGCCGGTTCGCGCAGCAATTGATCTCGGCGCCCGGCACGCAATCGCTCAGTTCGACCTGTTCCGCCGAGGGTGAGGATGGGACGACTGTCGAAATCGTCGAGGTCACCAACAAGGGAGCGGACGGGTTTTTCGTGACCATTCCCGGCCTTCAGGAACTAGGGCCGCTGCAGTCGTGTTCGTGATGTTGGGCTGGGGGTTGGGCATGCGCGGTTTTGGTCTGGCTCTTGCCACGGCTGTCGTTCTGGCGGCCAGCCATGCTTCGGCCGTTGGCATCGACCTGTCGAAACCCTATGGCAACAAGTCCGGCTGCATCAATAAGAACGGCCAGGAGGTCTATGCCGAGGAAATGCTGCTCCTGACCGCCAAGGAATTCATCACCGCGGCCAGCGCCTGCACCTTCACCGAGAAGAAGGCACAGTCCGATGGGTCACTGGTGGTCAAATCCATGTGCGCGACGGAAGGCGAGGAAGGTCAGTCGCCGATACTGCTCACCATCAGGCGCAGCCCCAAGAACGCCAAGAAGCTGGTGATCGCCGACGAGGACGGCAACGTCATGGGAGAAGTCTCCCGGTGCCGATGACGGCGAGATCCCTTCCTTCAGGGTCAGGCGACCAGTGCATCCAGTTCCGGCAGCAGGACGACGCTTTCCTGTTCGTTGGGATCGGTGCGGGCGATGACCGCCGAAGCCGGGCTGCCGCTCAGATTGGCGGGCAAATGCGGGACGCCGGCCGGGATGTAGAAGAGATCGCCGGCCTTGACCAGTATCTGCTGCTCAAGCCGGTCGCCATACCAGGTGTGGACCTCGCCGGAGAGCACGTAGATCGCCGTCTCATGGCTTTCATGCATGTGCGCCTTGGCGCGGGCGCCGGGCGGCATGGAGAGAAGATGCATGCAGATGCCGGAAGAGCCGACGGTCTCGGCGGCGATGCCGGCGAAGTAGCTCAGCCCCTGCTTGCCTTCATAAGAGCTTTCAGGGCGGATAAGATGACAAGTGGGTTTAGGCGACATCGGGGAAACTCTGGGCGTCGATCTGATGGGACAGGACGAGTGGAAAACAACGCAATCACAAAATCAACGGGATTCCAGCCAGCGCGGCAGCGATGCGGCGAGGCAGGCTGCGGCCTATGACAGGGACTTCGCCAGCCGTCGTTTCGGCAAGCAAGCTCGGCCTCACGTTCCAGACCAATGATGGTCCGGTGCAGGCGCTGTCCGATGTCGACCTCACCATCGGCAAGGGCGAATTCGTCTCCTTCATTGGGCCATCCGGCTGCGGCAAGACGACCTTGTTGCGCGTCATTGCCGATCTGGAGAAGCCGACCGCGGGAACGATCTCGATCAATGGGATGACAGCGGAAGAGGCCCGCGAAAAGCGCGCCTACGGCTATGTCTTTCAGGCGGCGGCGCTTTTCCCGTGGCGCACGATCGAGCGGAACGTGGGGCTGCCGCTTGAGATCATTGGCCTTTCCAAGGCGGAGCAGGCCGAGCGCATCGAGCGCACGCTGGAACTGGTCAACCTGTCCGGCTTCGAGAAGAAATATCCCTGGCAGCTCTCCGGCGGCATGCAGCAGCGCGCCTCGATCGCGCGTGCGCTCGCCTTCGATGCCGACCTGCTTTTGATGGACGAGCCGTTCGGGGCTCTGGACGAGATTGTGCGCGACCATCTCAACAAGCAATTGCTGGAATTGTGGGAACGGACCAACAAGACCATCTGCTTCGTCACGCACTCCATTCCCGAGGCGGTGTATCTATCGACACGTATCGTCGTCATGTCGCCGCGTCCGGGCCGCGTCAGCGACATCATCGAATCGACGCTGCCGAAAAAGCGGCCGCTCCACATACGCGAGACGCCGGAATTCTTGGCGATCGCGGCGCGCGTGCGTGATGGCCTGAGGGCCGGCCATTCCTACGAGGATTGAGGAATGGATTCCTTTCGCGACAAGATTGTTCCGGTGACCTCGATCCTCGCGGGGCTTGTGGTCGTCTGGTATGTCTTCGCCGTCATCCTCAACACGCCGTTCCAGCGTGATCTCGACCGGCGCGCCAACGAGGCGCCAGGCGCCGTCGAATTCATCGGCAAGACGCTGTCGCAGCCGAAGCCGACGCTGCCGGCTCCGCATCAGGTGGCGGTGAACTTCTTCGAGAACACCTTCCTGCGGCCTGTCACCTCGAACCGCAGCCTGGTCTATAATGCCTGGGTAACGTTGTCGTCGACGCTGCTCGGCTTCGCCTTCGGCACTGCGCTCGGTATCGTTATCGCAGTCGGCATCGTGCATGTGGCAACGCTCGAGCGCAGCCTGATGCCGTGGATCATCGCCTCGCAAACCATTCCGATCCTGGCGGTGGCGCCGATGATCATCGTCGTGCTGGCGGCGGTAGGCATCACGGGCCTGATCCCCAAGGCGCTGATCTCGACCTATCTGTCGTTCTTCCCCGTGGCGGTCGGCATGGTCAAGGGGCTGCGCTCGCCCGAACTCATGAATCTCGATTTGATGCACACCTACAATGCCAGCCGCGCGCAGACCTTCTGGAAATTGCGTGTGCCGGCCTCGGTGCCGTTCCTGTTCACCTCGATGAAGGTGGCGGTTGCAGCAAGCCTGGTCGGCGCCATTGTCGGCGAATTGCCGACCGGTGCGGTCGCCGGCATCGGCGCCAAGCTGCTCGCAGGCGCCTATTACAGCCAGTCCATCGACATCTGGTCGGCGCTGGTCGCGGGCTCGGTGGTGGCGGCACTCCTGGTCATGGTGGTCGGCATTGCCGGCCGCCTCGTCGACCGCGCCATGGGCGGGAGGGCGGCATGAACTTGCTGAAACCCTCCTGGCAAGCGGTGCTGGCGGTCGCGCTGTGCCTGATTGCGGTCGCACTCGGCGCGATGACAAAGCCGGAAGCGGCGGCGTTGGCGCAGCCCGAAGCGCCTTTCGACTATCCCTATCTTGTGACGAAGGGACTGATGTTCGGCCTCCTGCTGATTGCAGCGCTTATCTCGATGACCAAGCTGCCGGCCATCGTTGAAGCTCTGGTGCTGTTCGTCGGCGCGCATCTCGCCGCCTGGCTGTTGATCACGGGCATCAATGGGTTCGAAGGCACGGCATTGGCGCCGTATTTCCTGTTGCTGGCCGCCGCCTGGCTGCTCGGCTGGCGCTGCGTGGCGGTGCTGTCTTCCCTGCGCCCTGTCGCGAATTGGGCGAAGACGGCACTTCGCCTGATCATCCCCGCCATCTTCGGCGCCTGGATCCTGATCCTTTGGGAAGCGATCACGCGTGGCGCCGGCATTCCCTTCATCCTGTTGCCGCCGCCAAGCGCCATCGGCGCACGCATTGCCAGTTCGCTGCCGGTGCTTGGGGCGGACGTCAGGCAAACCATCTTCAAGGCGGTGATCTTCGGTTATGTCGTCGGCAGCGGCGCGGGCTTCATCGCGGCTATCGCGGCCGACCGCGTGCCGTTCCTGCGGCGTGGCCTGCTGCCGATCGGCAACATGGTCTCGGCGCTGCCGATCATCGGCGTCGCCCCCATCATGGTGATGTGGTTCGGTTTCGACTGGCAGTCCAAGGCGGCGGTCGTCATCATCATGACCTTCTTCCCGATGCTGGTGAACACGGTCGCCGGGCTTGCCGCCTCCGGCCATATGGAGCGCGACCTGATGCGCACCTATGCGTCGGGCTACTGGCAGACGCTGGTCAAACTGCGGCTGCCGGCGGCCGCGCCCTTCATCTTCAACGCGCTGAAGATCAACTCGACGCTGGCGCTGATCGGCGCCATCGTCGCGGAGTTCTTCGGCACGCCTGTCGTCGGCATGGGATTCCGCATTTCGACCGAGGTCGGGCGGATGAACATCGACATGGTCTGGGCCGAAATCGCAGTTGCAGCACTTGCGGGTTCGGTCTTTTATGGCGTGGTCGCTCTTTTCGAGAGAGCCGTCACGTTTTGGCATCCCTCTGTCCGTGGTGGATAGGGGCGGTGGGTTTAAGGGCACTAACTTCAGAGGGTAAAAACATGAAAAGACTGATTATTCCTGTTCTGGCCGGCGCGATGTCGCTAGCCGCATTCCAGGCGATGGCCGCCGACAAGGTGTCGCTGCAGCTGAAATGGGTCACGCAGGCCCAGTTCGCCGGCTACTACGTCGCCAAGGCCAAGGGCTTCTATGAGGCCGAAGGCCTCGACGTCGATATCAAGCCGGGCGGCCCCGATATTGCGCCCGAGCAGGTGATCGCCGGCGGCGGCGCAGACGTCATCGTCGACTGGATGGGCGGAGCACTGGCCGCGCGCGAAAAGGGCGTGCCGCTGGTCAACATCGCCCAGCCGTTCAAGAAGGCCGGCATGGAGCTGGTCTGCCCGAAGGACGGCCCGATCAAGACCGAAGCCGACTTCAAGGGCCACACGCTCGGCGTCTGGTTCTTCGGCAACGAGTATCCGTTCTACGCCTGGATGAACAAGCTCGGCCTGAAGACAGAAGGCGGCCCGGACGGTGTCACTGTGCTCAAGCAGAGCTTTGACGTGCAGCCGCTGATCCAGAAGCAGGCCGACTGCATTTCAGTCATGACCTACAACGAGTACTGGCAGCTGATCGATGCCGGCTACAAGCCGGACCAATTGATCGTGTTCAACTACTCGGCCATGGGCAACGACCTGCTCGAGGACGGGCTCTATGCCTCCGAGGACAAGCTCAAGGATCCGGCCTTCGAGGACAAGATGGTGCGCTTCGTGCGCGCCTCGATGAAGGGCTGGAAATACGCCGTCGACAATTCCGACGAGGCGGCCGGCATCGTCATGGACAATGGCGGCCAGGATGAAAACCACCAGAAGCGGATGATGGGCGAGGTTGCCAAGCTGATCGACAATGCCGACGGCAAGCTCGATCCGGCGACCTATGAGCGCACCGCCAAGGCGCTGCTCGACCAGAAGATCATCACCAAGGAGCCTAGCGGCGCTTACACGACCGCGATCACCGACAAGGCGATCAAGTAGGCCTGCCTGAGCAAGGATACTGATCTTTAAAGCGGCGCCTCTGGCCAAGTGTCAGAGGCGCCGTTCCTTTATGGTGTTCATGACGAAGCTGGTCTCGATCGAGGCGACGCATTTCAGCCGCGCGATCTTTTCCTTGATGAAACGCTCGTACTGCTCGAGGCCACCTGTCACCACCTTCAGCACATAGTCGCGCGAACCGGTCACGAGGTGGCATTCCAGCACCTCTTCCCAGCCACGGATGGCGTCCTCGAACATGACGATCTCGTCCTCGTTCTGACGGCTGAGCCGGACAGTGGCGATGGCGACCATGGTCCAGCCGAAAGCGGCCGGATCGACCAGCGTGGTGTAGCCTCTGATGACGCCGGCTTCCTCCAACCGCCGCACGCGCCTTAGGCAGGGTGACGGCGACAGGCCGATCCGCTCGGCAAGCTCGTTGTTGGTGATGCGGGCATCGGCTTGCAGTTCACGCAGAATCTTGCGGTCGAAATCGTCGGCTATTTTCTGCTGCACTCTGCGTCTCCTGAGGCAATTTCTTGCGAGACTGCAGCCATACCAGCCCAAAAATAGCAAGGACTGCACGATCGAGATGGCATAAATTGCCGTGCGATACTTCTCGAAAAGCAGGAAAAGTTATGACCGCGCCACGCCCTTCGAAAACCCATATCGGCAACCACAAGCTCCACCCGGAGACGCTGATGCTGAGCTATGGCTTCGATCCGCAGCTTTCGGAGGGCGCCGTCAAGCCGCCGGTGTTCCTCACCTCGACCTTCGTGTTCAAGTCGGCGGAAGAGGGGCGGGATTTCTTCGACTACACCTCCGGCCGCAAGGAACCGCCGAGCGGCACGACTTCCGGCCTGGTCTATTCGCGCTTCAACCATCCCAACAGCGAAATCGTCGAGGACCGACTGGCGGTCTATGAGGGGACGGATGCCTGCATCCTGTTCTCGTCCGGCATGTCGGCGATCGCGACGACACTGCTGGCCTATGCTCGTCCGGGCGACGTCATCCTGCATTCGCAGCCGCTCTATGGAGGCACCGAGACGCTGCTGACGCGCACGCTTGCCGGCTTCGGCATCGGCGCTGTCGGTTTCGCGGACGGCGTCGACGAGGCGGCGGTGCGCGCGGCTGCCGACGCTGCAGTCGCGAAGGGCCGCGTCTCGGTGATCCTGATCGAGACGCCGTCAAATCCGACCAACAGCCTGGTCGATATCGTGCTGATGCGGACGATCGCCGACGAGCTCGGCGCCAGGCAAGGGTCGACGCCGATCATCGTCTGCGACAACACGCTGCTCGGCCCGGTGTTCCAGAGGCCTATCGAACATGGCGCCGATGTTTCCGTCTATTCGCTGACCAAATATGTCGGCGGCCATTCCGACCTGATCGCAGGGGCTGCCATGGGCGGCAAGGCGGTCACCAAGCCGATCAAGGCGCTGCGCGGCGCGATCGGCACGCAGCTCGACCCGCATTCCTGCTGGATGCTCGGCCGTTCGCTGGAGACACTGTCGATCCGCATGGAGCGGGCGAACGACAATGCGCGCCTGGTCGCCGAATTCCTGCGCGATCATGCCAAGGTCGAGAAGGTACATTATCTGCCGTTCCTGGGCGAGGATACGCCTGCAGGCCGCGCCTATCGGTTACAGTGCAGCGGCGCCGGCTCGACATTCTCCTTCGATATTCGCGGCGGCCAGAAAGCGGCCTTCGCCTTTCTGAACGGCCTGCAGATCTTCAAGCTGGCGGTAAGCCTCGGCGGAACCGAATCGCTGGCCAGCCACCCGGCGGCCATGACCCATTCGGGCATTCCCTTCGACGTGCGCCAGCGCATCGGCGTGCTTGAGACCACGGTCAGGCTGTCCATCGGTGTCGAGCACCCCGACGACCTGATCGCCGACCTGACGCAGGCGCTGGCAGCCGTCTGATCATTGCCTTCGCGGAAATCCGGAAAAGGGCAGGCGATTGCCCTTTCTGCGATGTCACATCGGCGTTACCCCGGGAAACATCCGTTCGGTAAACCGTTATGCCGGTGCATCCATTTCAAGGATGATACGCCCCAACGGAGATCTTTCATGCGCATCCAGTCCCTCGCGCCGACATTGTCGGCGCTCGCCGTTTCGACGGCTTTCCTGTTCGCATCGCCGGCCCTGGCCGAAACGGTGAAGATGAAAGCGACGCTCGACGGCGGTCAGCAGAACCCGGCGGTGACCACCAAGGGGAAGGGCACAGCGACGCTGACGTTTGACACCACCAGCAAGAAGCTCAGCTGGAACGTGAAATATTCCGGTCTCAGCGGCGCGGCGACGGCGGCGCACATCCATGGTCCGGCCGCAATGGGCGAGAACGCAGGCGTGGCGATCCCCTTCAAGGGCAAGCTGAAGAGCCCGATCAAGGGGTCGGCAGTCCTGACCGACGACCAGGCTGCCGATCTGATGGCCGGCAAGGACTATGTCAACATCCATACCGCCGCCAACAAGGACGGCGAGATCCGCGGGCAAATCGAGAAAGCGGCGGCAGCGGCGATGTAGTTCTGTCGGCAGAACGGGGCGGGCGACCGCCCCTTTTTGCTGCTTACGCCTTGTCGCGGATCTGCGTCATCGTGCGGGTCGGCGTGATCGCCTCCGGGTCGAGCCTGATCTCGACGATCGCCGGTTTGCCGCTGGCGCGGGCACGTTCGAAGGCCGGGGCGAAATCGGCGGTCTTTTCGACGGTCTCGCCATGGCCGCCATAGGCTCGAGCGAGCGCCGCGAAGTCGGGATTCTTGAGGTCCGTTGCGACGACGCGGCCCGGATATTCGCGTTCTTGGTGCATGCGGATGGTGCCGTAGATGCCGTTGTTGACGACCACGACGACGATCGGCAGGTCGTATTGCACGGCGGTGGCGAATTCCTGCCCGTTCATCAGGAAGCAGCCATCGCCGGCGAAGGCGACCACGGTGCGATCCGGATAAAGTTCCTTGGCGGCGACCGCCGCCGGCGTGCCGTAGCCCATCGAACCGGAGGTGGGTGCGGCCTGCGTGGCAAAGCGGCGGAAGCGGTGGAAGCGATGCACCCAGGTGGCGTAGTTGCCGGCGCCATTGGTGAGGATGGCGTCGTCGGGCAGCACCTTTTCCAGATAGTTCATGATCGGCCCCATTTGGACGGAACCGGGACCGCTTTCCGGCGGCGTCGACCAGTCGAGATAGGCGGCGTGCAGCTTAGGTGTCTCGTCTGCCCAGGTTGTCGTCGCGGACGGCCTGCGTTTGGCGAAGGCTTCAACGAAGGCGGACGGCGAGGCGTTGATCGCCAGCGCCGGCCGGTAGACGCGGCCGAGCTCGCCGGCGTCGGCATGAACATGGACCAGCGTCTGGTCGGGATAGGGGCTTTTCAGCAGCGTGTAGTCGGAGGAAGGCATTTCGCCCATGCGCCCGCCGATGAGCAGCACGAGATCGGCCTGCTTGATCGCGGTCGCCAGCTTCGGATTGATGCCGATACCGACATCGCCGGCATAGTTCGGGTGCAGATGATCGAACAGCATCTGGCGGCGGAAGGAACAGCCGACCGGGAGCGACCATGCCTCGGCGATCGTGCGCATCTGCGCCACTGAGTTAGCATCCCAGCGCGTGCCGCCAAGGATGACGAAGGGGCACTTGGCCTTGGTCAGGAGCGTTTGTAGCGCCTCGAGTTCTGCCTCGCCCGGTCGCGTTTCGACGGGGGTATGGGCGATGGCGGCAGGCGCCTCGACCAGACTGGTCAGCATGTCCTCGGGCAGCGAAATGACCACCGGGCCGGGACGGCCGGACGTTGCCGCGGCAAAGGCGCGGGTGACGAATTCGGGGATGCGTGCGGCATCGTCGATCTCGACCACCCATTTGGCGATGTCGCCGAAGAAGCGCTTGTAGTCCACCTCCTGGAAAGCCTCGCGCTCCTTGGCGTGGCTGGCCACCTGGCCGATGAACAGGATGACGGGAACCGAATCCTGCATGGCGATGTGGATGCCGGCAGACGCATTGGTGGCGCCGGGGCCGCGGGTGACGAAGCAGATGCCGGGTCTGCCAGTCAGGCGGCCATGGCAGTCGGCCATCATCGCGGCACCGCCCTCCTGACGGCAGACGATGGTGCGGATCGCTGAATCGTGCAGCGCGTCGAGCACCGCCAGGTAGGATTCACCCGGCACGCAATAGATGCGGTCGGTGCCGTTGGCTTCCAGCGCGTCGACGATCAGTTGTCCGCCTGTCTTCATTGTCCCGACGTCTCCAGTTCGGCAAGGATCTCTTCGGTGTGTTCGCCAAGACGCGGCGAGGGGCGTTCATAGATGAGCGGAGTACCGGACATCACCATCGGCGCCCGCACCGAGGGCAAGACATTGCCATGACCATCTTCCAGGTCGAGGCGCATGCCGCGCGCGATCGTC
Organism: Mesorhizobium monacense; assembly: GCF_056781675.1. Lineage (NCBI taxonomy): Bacteria > Pseudomonadati > Pseudomonadota > Alphaproteobacteria > Hyphomicrobiales > Phyllobacteriaceae > Mesorhizobium > Mesorhizobium monacense. Next base: position 1,418,332 of record NZ_CM165567.1, read on the forward strand.
TGCGGATCGGCAAACATCTGGCCGATGGTGTTGATCGGGCTTGCCGGCACGCTTGCGGCCTCCAGTTTCGCCAGCAGCGGATCGCGATCGATATTCTTCAGCGTCTCGATCATGCGCTCGCGCAGTTTCGCACGGTTGGCGACACGGGCGGGATTGGTGGCGAAATCGGGATTGGCAGGCAAATCGTCGAGGCCGACGGCAGCGCAGAACTTGGCGAACTGGCCATCATTGCCGACTGCCAGGATGATATGGCCATCCCTGACCGGCACCACCTCGTAGGGTGCGATGTTCATATGCGCATTGCCCATCTGCACCGGCGATTTGCCGGACACCAGATAGTTGAGGTTCTGGTTGCCGAGCGCCGAGATCTGGCTGTCAAAGAGCGCCATGTCGATATGCTGGCCTTCGCCGGTCTTTTCGGCATGGCGAAGCGCCGCCTGGATTGCGATCACCGAATAAAGTCCGGTGAAGAGATCCGAGATGGCGACGCCGGCCTTCTGTGGCTCGCGGCCGGCCTCGCCGGTGATCGACATCATGCCGGCCATGGCCTGGATGATGAAGTCGTAGCCGGCGCGCGGCGCGTAAGGTCCGTCCTGGCCGAACCCGGTGATCGAGCAATAGACCAGGCGGGGGTTGATCTTGCGCAGGCTGTCATAGTCGAGCCCATACTTCCTGAGGCCGCCAAGCTTGAAGTTCTCGATCATCACGTCTGCCGTCGCGACCAGCCGGCGCACCGTCTCGGCGCCTTCGGGCGTCGAGAAATCGACGGCGATGGAACGCTTGCCGCGATTGCAGGAATGGTAGTAGGCGGCCGACAAGTTCTCGCCGTCATGGCTCATGACGAAGGGCGGCCCCCATTTGCGGGTGTCGTCGCCGCCATCGGGGCTTTCGACCTTGATGACGTCGGCGCCGAGATCGGCCAGCAACTGCCCGGCCCACGGCCCGGCAAGGATGCGGGCAAGTTCGATTACGCGGATGCCTTTCAGGGGAGGCTCAGTCATGGATCACCAAATTGGTCGGAACCGCAGCCTCTACCAACCCCTGTCGCCGCTGTCACGAGCCTTGCGCTGGGCCAAGCCCTCATCGCTTCAGGACAGTTTCGGCCCATGCCGCGAAGTCATTCATGACGACGTCCCGATTGACCTCGTTCAGGCTTTCGTGGCGGGTCTCGGCGTAAACCTTTGAAACCAGATTCGAAAAACCCATCCCGCGCATGCGTTTCGCGAGGTGGCCGACCGCCTTGCCGTAGTCGGATGCAGGATCTTTCTCGCCGCCGACCAGGTTTACAAAGAGGTCGCAGCGCACGCTGGCAAAGCTCGAGTCCTTGCCGCCGTGCTGTGCCATGTTGACCACGTCGCGCCACATCGACACCGAGGCATCCCAGCCGCACAGCGGGTCGGCGATGTATTTCGCCACTTCGGCCTCGTCGCGCGACAGCCAGTCGAACAGCGTCTTGTGGTTGGGTACCGCCTTGCCCCAGGCCTGGAAGGTCAGCCTCGGCAATATGCGCGACGGCACGTCGGAACCGAGCCGGAATCGTTCCCAGGCCAGGATGGCGAGTGCCAACTGGCCGAGCAGGCCTTGCGAGAAATTGCCGTTCCAGATCGCGGCGGCATGGATGCGCGCTGAGTGCGCCAAGACAAAATTGAGCGCGACGGACGCGCCCATCGAATGGCCGAAGACGATGACCGGCAGGCCGGGTTGCTCCGTGGCAATGAAGTCGTGGATGGCGTTGACATCGGCGACGACCTTGGCAACGCCATCCTTGTCCGCAAACCGGCTCAGCGGGGCATCGGGCGCCTTGGTGGCGCCGTGGCCACGATGGTCGTGAGCGTAGACGTGAAAACCGCGCTCGCTAAGGAAATCGGCGAAGCGCGCGTAGCGCGCGGCATGCTCGGCCAGGCCGTGATTGATCTGAACGACCGCGCGCGGCTGGCCGTCGGCGTGCTTTACATAAAGGTTGAGATCAGCGCCGGTCGGCGATTTGACCAGGCGCTGTTGGCTGAATGGCATTGTCGCTTGGTCCCCCTCGCGCCTTTCGCGCTCACAAGAGTTTTGTTTGCGCCGACGCCGGTTTTGCGTCAATCCGGCACGGCGATTCCGAGTTGTGAATGTTTCTTGATCTTGTGGCGCGCTATCGCAATTCTGACACGGAGACAAAGGCAGTGTGTGGCGCAGTATCTTCCAGCCGGGGCAAGGGTATGCGGACAGTTTTTGCTTTCGTTTTGGCCCTTTTGGTCGCCTCGCTGGCCGGTGCCGCGCATGCCGACGTCAAGATGAGCGGCTCCTTCGTGGCCGACACCGCCTGTCCGGCGACGCAAGCGATCAAGAGCCGCAAGAACCCCGGCAATGTCTCGACCGAGACCGGACAGAGCTACCAGCTGCTCGCCGGCAACAAGGACACTCCGACGCATTATCTCATCCTGGTGCCGGGCGCCGATCCGGAACGCCGCTGGGTGAAGATCAGCTGCGGCCACGTCACCGGCGGCAGTGCCGCCACCACGCCGGCGCCGGCCGATCAGACCAAGCCGTCGGCTCCGGCCTCTGGAAGACCTGAATATGTCTTCGCGCTGAGCTGGCAGCCGGCTTTCTGCGAAACCAAGTCCAACAAGACAGAATGCCAGGCGCAGGCCCCGGCCGGGTTCGAGGCGACGCATTTCACCTTGCATGGGTTGTGGCCGCAGCCGAATGGCAATTTCTATTGCCAGGTGGCGGCAAGTGACAAGGCCAATGACAACCCGGCCCATTGGCGGGACCTGCCGCCGGTCAACCTCGATGCGGATACGCGAGCGGAGCTTGATCAGGTGATGCCGGGCACCAAGTCCGATCTCGAAAGACATGAATGGATCAAGCATGGCACCTGCTACGGCAAGGGCCAGCAGGAGTATTTTGCCGACGCGCTGAACCTGATGCGCGTGGTGAACGCGTCGCCGGTGCGCGAGCTTTTCACCAAGAATGTCGGCAAGCAAGTGACGTCGGACCAGATCCGCAACGCCTTCGACAGCACCTTCGGCGCCGGAGCAGGCGACAGGGTCCGGGTGTCCTGCCTGGTCGACCCGTCGAGCGGCAGGCGCCTGATCGGCGAACTGACGCTCGGCCTGGCCGGCCCGATCGGCCCGAACAGCTCGCTCGGCGACCTGATGCAGGCTTCGGCGCCGACGACCAAGGCTGGCTGCCCAAAGGGCACGGTCGACCCGATCGGCTTCCAATAGGCAGGTTGGGCTGTCGTTCCACCCGCTGCTGGCGTCAGCCGCCGATGCCGCGCACCTGGCGAAAGCTTCGGGAATGACCGGAGGCCTGCGAAAGCGATTGCCGTTCGGCCCGGCATCGCCTACATAGCGCGCAACCTCCATTCAATCCGACATTTTCGGTCAACTATCAGGGAAAGCGCGCGTGGCACGCCAGTTCATCTATCACATGGCCGGCCTCAACAAGGCCTACGGCACCAAGAAGGTGCTCGAGAATATCCATCTGTCCTTCTACCCCGACGCCAAGATCGGCATCCTCGGCCCCAACGGCGCCGGCAAGTCGACGATCCTAAAGATCATGGCCGGCATCGACAAGGACTGGAACGGCGAGGCGTGGCTGGCCGAGGGGGCGACCGTCGGCTATCTGGCGCAGGAGCCGGCGCTCGATGCGAAGAAGACCGTGTTCGAGAACGTCATGGAAGGCGTTGCCGCCAAGACCGCCATCATCGAGCGCTACAACGAACTGATGATGAACTATTCCGACGAGACGGCGGACGAGTCGGCCAAGCTCCAGGACGAGATGGACCGGCTGAATCTCTGGGATCTCGAACAGCAGGTCGAGATGGCGATGGAAGCGCTGGGCTGCCCGCCCAAGGATTCTGAAGTCACCAAGCTGTCAGGCGGCGAGCGCCGCCGCGTCGCGCTCTGCCAGCTGCTGCTGCGTCAGCCTGACCTTTTGCTGCTCGACGAACCGACCAACCATCTCGACGCCGAAACCACGGCGTGGCTGGAAAAGCATCTGCGCGCCTATCCAGGCGCGGTGATGATCATCACCCACGACCGCTACTTCCTCGACAATGTCACCGGCTGGATCCTCGAGCTCGACCGCGGCCGCGGCATTCCCTATGAGGGCAACTACACCAAATACCTCGAAGCCAAGGCCAAGCGGCTCAAGCAGGAAGGCCGCGAGGACGACGCCCGCCAGCGCGCCATCGGCCGCGAACGCGAGTGGATCCAGTCCAGCCCAAAGGCCCGCCAGACCAAGTCGAAGGCGCGTATCAAGGCGTTCGAGGATCTGCTGGTCGCCGCCGACAGCCGCCGCCCGACCGACACGCAGATCGTCATTCCGCATGGCGAGCGCCTCGGCAATGTGGTGATCGAGGTCGCCGACCTGTCGAAGGGCTTTGGCGACACGCTGTTGATCGAGGGCCTGGAATTCAAGCTGCCGCCGGGCGGTATCGTCGGCGTCATCGGCCCGAACGGCGCCGGCAAGACGACGCTGTTCAAGATGATCACCGGCCAGGAAAAGCCTGACGCCGGCACGATCCGCGTCGGCGAGACGGTCAAGCTCGGCTATGTCGACCAGAGCCGCGACGCACTCGATCCGTCGAAGACCGTGTGGGAAGAGATCTCGGGCGGCGCCGAAGTGGTCAAGCTCGGCAAGTACGAGGCCAACACCCGCGCCTATTGCTCGTCGTTCAACTTCCGCGGCCAGGACCAGCAGCAGAAGGTCGGCAATCTGTCGGGCGGTCAGCGCAACCGCGTGCATCTGGCCAAGATGTTGAAGACCGGCGGCAATGTGCTGCTGCTCGACGAACCGACCAACGATCTCGATACGGAAACGCTGGCGGCGCTCGAAGACGCGCTGGAAAGCTTCGCCGGCTGCGCCGTCATCATCTCGCACGACCGTATGTTCCTCGACCGTCTGGCGACGCACATCCTCGCCTTCGAGGGCGACAGCCATGTCGAGTGGTTCGAGGGCAATTTCGAGGACTACGAGCAGGACAAGATCCGCCGGCTCGGGCCGGACGCAGTCAATCCGCACCGGATGACGTATAAGAGGCTGACGCGATAGGATATTTGTCGGGGCGGCGAATTCTCAAGATGATCTGAGGAGCTGACATGGCTGACTGGTCCGCCGCCCAATATCTGAAGTTCGAGGATGAGCGCACGCGCCCGGCGCGCGATCTGGTCGCGCAAGTGCCGGTGGATTTCCCACGACGGGTCGTCGACATCGGCTGCGGCCCGGGCAATTCGACCGAGCTTCTGGTCAAGCGGTGGCCGGATGCCCAGATCAGCGGCTTCGACACTTCGCCCGACATGATCGAGAAGGCGAGGGCTCGCCTGCCTGATGTCACCTTCGAACTGTCGGACGCGGCAACATGGCAGCCGGCGCAACCGGTCGACGTGATTTTCGCCAATGCGGTGTTCCAGTGGCTGCCGGAGCATCCGGCTGTGTTCCAGCGGCTGACAGGGTTCTTGGCGCCGGGCGGCGCGCTTGCCATTCAGATGCCGGACAATCTCGGCGAGCCTTCGCACCAGTTGATGCGCGACACGGCGGCGGAGATGCCGTTTTCCGCAAAGCTCAAGGGCGCGGCGCGCGGACAACTGCCGCCGGTTTCGTTCTACTATGACCTTCTGTCGCCGCTCGCGGACCGGCTCGAAATCTGGCACACGATCTACAACCATCCGCTGGCCGATGCTGAAGCGATCGTCGAATGGGTGAAGTCGACAGGCTTGAAGCCTTTCCTCGATCCACTCGCCGCGGACGAGAAGACCATGTTCCTCGACCATTACACGGCCAAGATCGCAGAGGCCTATCCGAGGACGGCGGATGGCAAGGTCCTGCTGCGCTTCCCCCGTATCTTCATCGTCGCCAAGCGGGCCTGACCGCGTGTCGGTCAACTCACCGCGATAGCAACGGGAAATGGCGGTTTAAGCTGGCATAAACCGGCTAAATGCGACAAGGGTTGCACCGGGCCGTCTATGCGCCCACATCAAGCCCGCAACGCCCGCGCATGGGACGGATTGGAAATGCATCGCGTCATCATCAGCGGCATCGGCGTCGAAATCCCTGAACCCAAGATCACCAATCAAGAACTGGTCGCCAGCTTCAACGCCTGGGTCGACATGGAGAATGCGCGCCGCTCCGTTACGGGCGAGACGCTGCTGCAGAAGTCGGACAGCGACTTCATCGTCCATGCCTCGGGCGTCCAGACCCGCCATGTGATCGAGCGGGAAGGCATTCTCGACCCGACGCGGATGGCGCCGCGCATACCGGCGCGGCCCGACGATGCGCTGTCGCTGCAGGCTGAGTTCGGCGTTGCTTCGGCCAGGAAGGCGCTCGACCATGCCGGGTTGAAGCCGTCCGATATCGACCTGGTGATCTGCTCGGCCTCGCACCACCAGCGGCCCTATCCGGCGATCGCCATCGAGATGCAGCAAGCCCTGGGCACCAAAGGCGCCGGCTTCGATATGGGGCTTGGCTGCTCGTCGGCCGCGGCGGCGCTGCACATCGCCGTCAATCTGGTGCGGGCCGGCGCGCACAAGCGCGTGCTGGTGACGACGCCGGAGATCATCACCGGCCATCTCAATTTCCGCGACCGGCAGACGCATTTCATATTCGGCGATGCTTCGGTGTCGATGGTGGTCGAGGGGCTCGACCAGGGCGAGAAGCGGCCGGGGCGTTTCCAGGTGCTCGACACCCGCACCTGGACGCAGATGTCGAACAACATCCGCACCAATCTCGGCTACCACACGCGCACCGCCCAGGATGATCCCTACATGATCAATCTGGAGGGCAATCTGATCAAGCAGGTCGGTAACAAGGTGTTCAAGGAAGTCACCGTCGCCGGCCACAAATTCATCGTCGAATTCCTGGCCGAGCACGGGCTGACGCCGCAAGGCATCCGCCGCTTCTGGCTGCATCAGGCCAATGCGCGCATGAACGCCATGATCCTGAAACTCGCCTTCGGCCATGAGGTCGATCATGATCGCGCGCCGATGGTGCTGGAGCGCCTTGGCAACACCGCCGGCGCCGGCGCCATCATCGCGCTGTCCGAGAACCACGCCGACATGAAGCCCGGCGACTACGGCCTGCTCTGTGCCTTCGGCGCGGGATATTCGATCGGCGGCGCGCTGCTGCGCATGCTTTAGTTCGGCGCGAACGGCACCAGCATTGGCACCCGCCTGGCGTAATCGTCGTAGGCGGTGCCCAGCTCGCCGCGCAGGAACTGTTCCTCCAGCCTTGCCTTCACAACGGCACCGATGGTGAGCAGGGCGGCACCGGCAATGCCCCATACCGTCCCCTTGGCCGCCATGGTGCCAAGGACCGCCAGCAGCAGGCCGGTGTAGATCGGGTGCCGGACCAGGCCATAGGGTCCTGTGTCGACCACGTGGTGATCCGCCTTGGCGGTGATGGTGCCCGACCACAGCCGGCCGAGATGCAGCCTGGCCCACCAGGAGAAGACGAGGCCGGTCGCGATCAGCGCAACGCAGATCCAGGCCTCGGTGAGGTTGGGCGTCCAGAGCCGCAGCAGGCCGGCATAGCCGTGCGCCGGAACGAACAGCAGGATCGTACCGAACAGCCACAGGATGCGATAGCGAAGTTCCGTCTGCAAGCCGGCGCGCTTCTTAACGGGGTCGGACCAGAAGGCGGCCACGAGCCAGGACACGACCCAGATCAGCCAAAGTGCTGCGATCGCAGGTGCGGGATGCATGATGAACGTCTCCTCCGAGCGCCAGTATCAAGTCGACGCAGCACGGCGGCAATACGGGGCCGAGCCTGCGGATGCGCGATTGGCGGTAAGAAGATCGTGATCGGTGAAGCATCCCATCAGCCGGCTCGATCGGATCATCAGCGCTTTGGACTGGACCCGATCCACAGGCTGCGGCTAATTGCGGTTCGTCTTGCAGAAGGAATGAAGCCATGGCGGATCTCTTTGCCGAGACCGAAAATCCGGTCGAAATCCTGCCGGCGCGAAAGCTCGCGGCGAAAGTGGCGGCGCTCTACGTCGCGCCGTTCGATCACTTCGAAACGCGACCGGTGGAAGAATTGCAACTCGGCTTCGACGGCATCGACGGTGATTTCCATGCCGGCGCCACGCGGCGCTCCGGCGGGCGTGAGCCCTGGTATCCGCGCGGCACCGAGATGCGCAACGAACGCCAATTGTCGATCGTGGCGGCGGACGAACTCGCCATTGTGGCTGAGCGGATGAGCCTCAAGGAGATCAAGCCGGAATGGATCGGCGCCAATCTGCTGATCGAGGGCGTGCCGCAGCTTTCCATGCTGCCCTCGGGCACGCTGCTGTTTTTCAAGAGTGACCAGATAGACCTTCAATCCTAAGCGTGGTATGGAGGGGTCCAATTCAGCGGGGACCCTTCCAGCCATGCTAAAGACCAGACCCAAGGCATTCTCTTACGTTCGCTTCTCGACACCCGAACAAAGCCAGGGCGACAGCCTTAGACGGCAGACCGAGAAGGCCCAAGCGTATGCAGCCAAGCACGGCCTTGTGCTGGACGATATGCTGCACATGCAGGACCTAGGGAAGTCCGCTTTCGATGGCGCGAACCTAGGACCGCTCTCCGCGCTTGGGAACTTCCTTGACCTTGTCCAGCACCGCGACATCCCGAGAGGCTCATATCTCTTGGTCGAGAATGTCGACCGATTGTCTCGGGCTGACATCCTGCAAGCGAACAATCTATTCACTCAGCTTCTACTGGGTGGCATCACCATCGTCACCCTCAGCAACGAGAAGGCGTATTCCCAAGAGAGCCTAACGACCGACCCATTCGGCATCTTTGAGATTGTCCTAGGCTTCCTTCGGTCGAACGAGGAGAGCCGGGTCAAAGCCGGTAGGCTCAAGGATGTATGGGCAGAGAAGCGGCGTAAGGCGCGTGAAGGCGGGCATAAGCTGACCCGTCTGGGTCCCCCTTGGCTCACACCGGGGCCGGACTTTAGGGTGATCGAGGAGCGGGCTGAGGTGGTCCGGCGCATATACCAGATGACGCTGGACGGAATGGGTCAGGCCGGGATCGCTGGGGTGTTGAACCGGGAGGGCGTCGAGACGTTCCCGTCAACCTCCTCTCCCACCAAACAGGCAGCCCAGTATTGGGGTGGGTCCCCCATCAGCAAGCTCCTTAGGAACGAGGCTGTTGTCGGTCGTCTTAGAACCAAGGCCATGCCCGACCCGATAGACGGCTACTTCCCCGCAATTATCGACACGGAGACATGGGCGCGAACACGGGCCGTCATAGGTGGCCGACGCTCGTTCAGTAGCGATAGGAAGGCCGGAAGTCTTCTCGCCGGTATTGGCCGTTGCCACCATGCCGGATGCGACGGGTCCTTGATCAGGAAGGGTAGTCGACCAACCCACAACGGGACAACACCGGGGAACTCTTACCTTGTCTGCTCAAAGGCCCGCTATGGGGCGGCGGGTCATCCTTACTGGTCCATCCGGTATGAGCCGGTCGAGGAGGCTATCGTCTCCAGCCGGTACAAGTTCATTGCTGACCTTCCGTCCCCGGATGATGCAATTCAAGACGAGTGGGACCGGCTACTGGGGCAGGAGGAAGGGCTTACAGACGCAATCGACGTCATTGTTGACGACCTCAAGCGTTCACCATCAGCCGCGCTCATGGAGGCTGTCAGGGCCACCGAGCGGGAACGCGATGCGGTGCGGCTGAAGATGGTCGAGGTAGGCGAGCGGGTCAGCGCATCGATGGGGAACCGATTGCAGAACCAAGCGGCAGACCTCCACGACCGATTGGGGGAGGGTGACTTCAGGGCAGCTAATGCACTGCTCAGAAGCCTCTTTGCGGCCGCGACATTGGACCCCGATGCGGGGACCCTTCGGTTGGCATGGAAACACGCCCCCGGTGAAGAGGCGGGGTTCATGTATGCGTGGCCGAAGGGGGCATAGGGGTCATGCGGAAGGTGTTCAACCCGTAGCGTCTAAGGCGCGACCTCAGAGTAGAAGCGCCCGAACCACAGCTATGCAAATCAGCGCCGCCCCGGCCATGTCTATTGCCAGCCCAAGGGGGTGTTGTTCTCTCGTTTGGATCGTCAATATACCGCCGGGGACATAGGCCGTAGCGGGTATGAAGGCCTGTCTCTTAGGGTGATTTATCCACTCGCCAAACCCCACGAAAGTGAACCCGAGAAACGAGAGTATACAATTCACATTGCCCGCCGTGATGCTGGCTATCAACGCGACCACACCCGCAACGATCAAACCCTTGTACCAGTAGTCAAGCTCAAGTCCTGAAAGTGGATTGCTCATGGCCCTCACCCTGTGTTGATTTGCCAGACTACCATCCCCATGTGGCCCGTCACCTAGGAATGTTTCTGGATAAAAATCCGCGCGGGCCATCAGATAAGACGCACACGCGCAAAACCCCCCTGCCACCCCCTCGGGTTTCCCTGTGCGTGAGCCTTCAGATGCACGTTAAGGCGACCGTTGGCACGGCTTTCCCCCAAGCTGATCCCGTCAGCGACTGCCTTATGTCGCCCTGTTTGCTCCTTTCCGGGGTGACTGCGAGGTTCGATGAACTGGAGGTTCAGGTAGTCGAGGCAGCCTTCACGCAACACATTGAACGCAACGTGCTGGGGCCTGTCGGGCTCACCATGGACCAGTGGCAGGAACACATTGCGGAGGAAGACTTCCCCGCGTTCCGCCGTGCTGTCGTGGCCGGTGACTGGTCCCGTCTGATCGACCACGCGAGGGCCGCAGCGAAGATGCGCCTCGACATGGGCCTGTAGGGTCCGCACAGCTTCCCCGGAGGGGGTTAGGTCGCCACTACGGCAACCACCAAGCCCCAAGCTCGAAGCCCTCTCCGGGGCCTCTTATCAAACACCATCAGAACGCTGTGCGGTACGACCGCCAGAGCGCGTTCGTGGTCTCGCCGGTACGATCTACCGTCCAGAGACAATCGCCCCTCAGCGGGGCATATCGCAAAGGAGCAAATGCTACATATCGAATATCGAGGATCATACACTGCCGCCACCATTCTATGGGGCGAGGAAATCGAGAGGACCACGACGCGCAAGGACCCGGTTCCGGTCTTGTGCCGGGAACTGGTCAAACGCGGGGTCGACCCCAGCGAGCCGGTCAGGGTCACCATAGGGGACGTGCCAATGTGGAAGCGAGACCGCACCATAGGCGCATGGGCGAGGATCGACGTTACGGACAGCGACGTGACCGGGCTGCGAACAGTGAAGTATCGCCCATTTCCGGGAAGGCTCCGCTAAGGGAACTATCCCGCTAACGCATTGAATTTATTTGATTTGACGGCCTCTACCCTTCACCCGTATCTCTCTCGGCACGACCGCCTCAACGGTTGAGCGGAGCAACAGGAGCAACGGCAAATGCAGAACTTCATTACGATCAAGACCAGCAAGACCGAGATTGGCATCAACGGCCTTCGGGACTGGTATCTTCAGACACACTTCGGGCGCTACAGGATCGAACGCTATAGGGACCTTGACGGGGTCATTAGGTGGACCCGGACAGACACCGTGAGGGAAGCTGAGGAGCGCGAGGAGTACCTAAGGGCGGCTTGACGTGAGACCGTCCTCGGTCGAAGAGCCTGCGGGGAGGTCCAGCCGGCTACTCTTCTTCAGGGGTGGCGTGACGATCAAGGTCGATGCGCAGAACGGACCCTGCCGCATTGCCGGGCGCTCGGTCGCGGAGAATGCCGGGATGGCCGACCACGAGGCCGGCGCGCTGGCCTTTCCAAAGGCGGCGAAGCGGCTGCGCGGCCTTGTCGCCTGGGTGGAAAAGCCGGGCACGATTGTTGCCGGCGAGGAGATCTCGGTGCGCGTGCCCGAGCAGTGGATCTACCGGGCCTAGTTTCCACAATAGGGAGAGGCTGCGCCGTGAGGCGACGCAGCCGGATCTAGAGCATGATCCCGAAAAGTGGAATCCGGTTTTCGGAAAAGATCATGCTCAAGAAGAAAGATAGGCGTCAGGCCGCCTTGCGGTTCTTGTTTTCGCCTTGCGCCATGATGGAAACGTGATCCCACTTTTCCCAGGTGGCGATGCGGTTGGCGTATTCTTGGCGGATCATCGGCAGGCCGCCGTCACCGAAGAACACCCTGAGCGGTGGCTCGGCCGCATCGACGATCTCAAGCATCGCCGGCCCGGTGGCCTCAGGATCGCCAGGGACAGCGTGGCTGCGGCGCTCGGCCATGGCCGAGCGGGCGGGCGCGTAGGCCTCGATGGCTTTGGAAACCTTGGCCGACGGCCCGGCCCAGTCGGTGGAGAAACCGCCCGGCTCGACAAGCGTGACATGGATGCCGAATTCCGCGACCTCGAGGCTGAGCGTCTGGCTAAACGCCTCCAGCGCCCACTTCGAGGCGTGGTAGAGGCCGAGCGAGGCGAAGGCGTTCACGCCGCCGATCGACGAGATCTGGATGATGTGGCCGGAACGCTGCGCCCGCATGATCGGCAAAGCGGCCTGGGTGACCCAAAGCGCGCCGAACACATTGGTCTCGATCTGGTCGCGGGCTTCCTGTTCGCTGACTTCCTCGATGGCGCCGAAATGACCATAGCCGGCATTGTTGATGACGACGTCGAGCCGCCCAAAGCGCTTGTGCGCCTCGGCAATCGCGGCATCGACGGCCTTCTTGTCGGTGACGTCGAGCTTAATCGCGGCGATGTTGTCGCCATATTTGGTGACGAGATCGGCGAGCGTGCCGGCGTCACGGGCCGTCGCCGCAACTCGGTCGCCGCGTGCGAGCGCCGCCTCGGCCCAAACGCGGCCAAAGCCCTTCGACGATCCGGTGATGAACCAAACCTTGCTTGTCATGATCTGAGATCCTTGCCCATGCGAGCCGTGAATTTTGGATGGAAACGGAGGCTTCTCCGTTTTTGCCATATACGGTGCATCCCGTAATTTTCCAGAGGCGGAGGAGATTCTTTTTGGCCAGGACGTCCTGTTGAACAGGACACCTGTTGATCAGGGATAGCGTACCGGGCTCGACCAGGCCGGGTCTTCGTGCCGTTGCCAATAGAGCGCCATCAGCTGGCTGGTGATCGGGCCGACCTTGCCGTCGGCGACCGGGGCGCCATCGATCACGGTTACCGGCATGATGCCGCCGGCGGTCGAGGTGATGAAAACTTCATCGGCTGCCTTCAACGCGGCGACGCTGACGTCGGCGGCCGAAGCGGCAAGCCCTGCCTCGGCGCAGAGGTCGAAGACGGTGCGCCTTGTGATACCGGGCAGCACGCCGACGGCCGGCGTTTTCAACGTTCCGTCCTTGACGCAGAACACGTTGAAGCCAGGGCCCTCGGCAACATTGCCGTTGAAGTCGAGGACCAACGCCGTCTCGGCGCCGCGATCCTAGGCGTCGTAGAGGCCGCGCACCAGGTCGAGCCAGTGGTAGTTCTTGATCGACGGGTCAATCGAGGCCGGCGGGATGCGCACCTTGTCGCTGATCGCCACATTGAGCCCACGCTGCAACTGCTCGGCATTGGCGACCGAGCCGAAGGGCACGGCGAAGGCCATGAAGCGATTGATTGCCTGGCGCGGGTCGCGGCTGAAGGTCGGCGAAGCGCCGCGCGTGCACAGCATTTCGACATAGGCGGCGCGGTGGCCTGACAGCGCGACGCAATTGTACAGGATCTCGGCGACGCCGTCGCGGTCGAACGGGATCGCCATGCGCAGCTTCTCCAACCCGCCGAAGAAGCGGTCGAGATGCAGGTCGAGACGGAAGAAGCGGCCGTTCCAGACATGCACCGTGTCGTAGGTGGCGTCCGAATGCAGAAAACCCCAATCCAGCACCGAGATCTTGGCCTGCGACATCGGCAGATACTGGCCATCGAGGAAGGCGACGCCGTCGGGGTAGGAATGCGGGTCGATGTGGCGCTCGGAAAGAGGCGGCAGCGGCATGGCTCGCTCCGTTGCAACGTTTCGGCTCATCGCAAACTCTCCTTGTCCATGGCCCGATCCATGGTCAGCCTAGCGCCGCTCAGCGGGTTACATAGAGCCACCTAAGCGGCGCTCTTTGTTCTAGGTGGAATATTGGTTTTCCCTTACGGTTGCCGGCGAGACTGTCAGGCCGGAGGGGACATGGACAGGCATACAGGGCTTGGTGCAATCATCTTTGCGATGATCGTTTTCGTTAGCAGCGGCGAAGCCTTCGCCCAGTGCACGCGCGAAGGCGAGGAGCTATGTCAAAGCGGCCAGACATATCGCTGCGAGAAGACGGGCAGCGAGTTGACGCCGATCTTCCAGAACGTCCCTTGCGTGGTGAATGTGCCATCCTTGACCGGCACCTGGGTCGGCAATGGCCATCAAAGCCCGGCCGGGGCTGCCGGCGCTGACTGGTCGATTGCCATGACCATCAACGACAGTGGCGCGTCGATCGACTATCCGTCGCTCAGTTGCGGTGGATCTCTGACCCAGCTTTCCAGGGACGACAGCTCGGCGGAGTTCCGTGAGAGCATCACCTATGGTCAGGACAAGTGCGTCGATGGCGGCACGATCACCGTCAGGTTCTTCAAGGGAAACCTGTCCTGGGTCTGGGTCGGCCAGGCGGATGGCCAGCCCTATAACGCCGTCGCCGTGCTGACCCGGCAGTAGCGGCTCCTAGAGCCCGTTCCATCCCGATGGCATCGGGATGGCGCTCTATCTCTTTGTTTGAGCATGATCTTTTCCGAAACCGGATCCTACTTTCTGCTACGCTGACCTCCGGTTCGGGATCATGCTCTGGCGCTATTCCTCCTCGTCGTCGGAATCGAGCAGGCGCGTGGCGCGCCAGCGGGTCAGCACGATGTTGGTCTGTTCGATGACGAAGAAACGCGCCGAGTCGCGGTCGTAGCCTTCCGCCAGCAGCTTTTCGTAGTCGGTGTGGACGTGACGGATATGGGCGATGGTTGCCAGCCAGACGGAAATCGACGACGGCAGATTGTGCAAATGCGCCCTGCCGGCGTCGGCACGGATTTTTTCGATGTCGGCATAGGGCGCCAGCGGCAAAAGCGTGGTCAGCGCCTTGGCGATGGCGCGGCGGCGGTTGGTCGGCGCTTTCATGGCTCGTCCCGCCCGGCAATGGTCGCATCGGCAAACGAGTCGGTCGAGGCGAAGTACGGCTTGATGTCGATGACGGGCGTGCCGTCGAGCACGTCGATGGCGTCGAGTTCGATGCGGCCGCTGCCGATGTCGAGCCCGACGAGTTTCGCCACATGCAAGCCGACAGGGTTCGGCCGGGCAGGCGAGCGCAGCGAGAAAACGCCTTTCGGTTCAGTGGCATGGCGGGGTTTCTGCACAATCAGAGTCCGCGGCGCATGATGGAGCCAGGACAGGATGATGATGTGGCTGGCGCGTTCCAATCCCGGCAGACCGTCGCGATAAGGTGGGTCGACCAGCAGTGTGGCACCGCGGCCTGCCTCCCGCGCGGCCTTCATGTTCTTGGGGCAGGTTTCCCGGCTCGTCCATGGCGAGGCGATGCGACCGATGAAGACGACATGGCCATCCGGCGGCATATCGGCCGGATCGGTTTCCAGAAGCCTTTCGCCGCTGCGCGTCTCGAACATGGTCTTCGCCTCGTTCATTCGAAAACCGCTTTCCGTCTGCGGGTCATGCATGCGTCATTTTCTTGTCAGGAAGCGACATGGGCCTTGCATGGTTGTCAAATTCGACATAAACATATGTTTATATCTTTTTCATAAGAGAAGCGCTCATGCATGTCTCGCTCGACACAATGGTGGATACTCTGAAGGCGGCGGCCGAATCGAGCCGGCTCCGTATTCTGGCACTCTTGTCGCGCGGCGACCTTACCGTTTCCGATCTTACCGAAATCCTCGGCCAGTCGCAGCCGCGCGTGTCGCGCCACCTCAAGCTGCTTTTGGAGGCCGGGCTGATCGGTCGTTACCAGGAGGGCTCCTGGGCCTTCTTCCGGCTTTCGGATACGGATTCGGCCCGTGATTTCGTGATCAGGCTGATCTCAGGTATCCGCGGCGCCGATCCGCAGATCGAGCGCGACCTCGAGCGGCTGGCGTCGGTCAAGCGCAAGCGCCAGGACCGCGCCGCCGAATACTTTTCCGAGAACGCCGCGAGTTGGGATCATATCCGCTCGCTGCACGTGCCGGATCGCGCCGTGGAAGCGGCGCTGCTGAAGCTGGTCGGCAAGCGGCCGTTCCAGTCGATGCTTGACCTTGGCACCGGCACCGGGCGGCTACTTGAAATCTTTTCGCCGCTTTACCGGCGCGGCGTCGGCATCGACATGTCGCGCGAGATGCTGACCGTGGCGCGCGCCAATCTCGACAAGGCCGGCGTTTCGAATGCGCAGGTGCGGCAGGGCGATATCTTCGCGCCGCCCGTCGAGCGCGACGCCTTCGATCTCGTCACCATCCATCAGGTGCTGCACTATCTCGATGATCCGGCCCGCGCCATCCGCGAGGCGGCAAGGCTGCTGCGCCCGGCGGGCCGGCTGGTGATCGTCGATTTCGCGCCGCATACGCTGGAGTTCCTGCGCGACCAGCACGCGCATGCCAGGCTCGGCTTTTCCGACCGGCAGATCGCCGAGTGGTTCGCCGAGGCAGGGCTCGCGCTCGAAGACAGCCAGGAGTTCGAGCCGCGCGGCGGCAACGAGGCCAGGCTCACGGTCAAGCTGTGGCTCGGCCGCGACCGCCGCATGCTGATCGCCGACCCGTCCAATGACAGCCAACCCAGCCAAGCGTACCCGATGGGGGAAATAGCCTGATGAACCAGTTCCGCTTTTCCCGCCGCCCCGACATCGGCGACAAAGTCCGGGTTTCGTTCGAATTCTTCCCGCCGAAGACCGACGAGATGGAGGCGAGGCTGTGGGACACCGTCACCCGGCTGGAGCCGCTCAAGCCGAAATTCGTCTCGGTGACCTATGGCGCCGGCGGCTCGACCCGCGAGCGCACGGCCCGCACGGTCAAGCGCATCCTCAACGAAACGACGCTGACGCCAGCGGCGCACATGACCTGCGTCGATGCGGCCCGCGATCAGGTCGACGCCGTTGTCCGGGAATTCGCCGACATGGGCGTCACCCGCTTCGTCGCCTTGCGCGGCGATCCGGCCGCAGGCGTCGGCACCGCCTACAGGCCGCATCCCGACGGCTACGCCAACGGCGCCGAGCTGGTCGGGGCGCTGAAGAGCGCCGGTGATTTCGACATTTCGGTTTCAGCCTATCCGGAGAAGCATCCGGAAAGCCCGGACTTTGCAACCGACTTCGACATGCTGAAGCGCAAGGCCGACAATGGGGCGACGCGGGCAATCACCCAGTTCTTCTTCGACAACGATCTCTACGAGCGCTATGTGGAGCGGGCGCGGCGCGCTGGCATCTACATCCCGATCGTGCCGGGCATTCTGCCGGTGCATAATTTCACCCAGGTCGCCAATTTCTCGGCGCGTTGCGGCGCGCTGGTGCCGGCATGGCTGGCCGAGCGCTTCGACGGGCTGCAGAACGATCCGCAGACGCATGCGCTGGTCGCCTCAGCCGTGGCGGCCGAGCAGGTGCTCGACCTGGTCGAACGCGGCGTCAGCGACTTCCACTTCTACACCATGAACCGGGCCGACCTGGTGTTTGCCATTTGCCACATGATTGGCATCCGCTCGCATGAGGCCGAGGTGGCGGGATCAGCGGCGGCCTGAACTTTGTCGCGGCATGAAATGCAAAAGGCCGGGTAAAAACCCGGCCTCTCGAAATTGGTTGACTATCAGCTGCTGTTTTCTTCCGCTCTGGCGGTTACGGAAGAACACCTATGATAAGGGCGCCGATGAATGCGAACGCTGCACAAATCATCAATGCGTTGATTGGCCTCGTCAGTCCCATGTCATAGCCTCCTCTTAAAGAGCTATGTCCAGAGTCTAGGGTCATTTGTGCAACAGGCAAGCGGAAAACGTGCTGCAATGCGACATGATTGTGGGTTTTGCGACCTGGCTTTCGGCGTTAGGCATTGAAACTCTTCGGCAAAAGCCGGCTCAAGGGTTGTGAATAAATTGTGGCGCGCCCGCGGCGGAAGCGAGGCATGGCAGCGCTACCGCGTCCGCCCGAAAATGGAATTCGACCTTTACAGCGCTGATTTCGGTTCGGAAAGCACGATGCGAGAGTCAATCAAAGTGTTTAGATCGTCCCCTTCCGCGTCCAAATGAGGACAGCATCAACGTCGCCCGAACAGGCGTCCATCTATCGTCACCAGCCCAAACGCGATCAGCGCCATGCCGCCGATTTCGAACGGTTCAAGTCGTTCGCCGAGGAACAGGAAGCCGAGCAGCATGGCACTTGCCGGCACGATCAGGGTGACCAGCGAGGCGTTGGTGGCGCCGGCCGAGGCGACGAGGTTGAAATAGAGGATGTAGGCGAAGGCGGTGGAAAGCAGCGCCAGCGCCAGCACTGCCGCCCAGACCGGCGGCGAAGCCGAGAACAGGCCGGCTGGGCCGTAGGCGACGAGCACGACCGGGATCATGATGATGGTCGAGGCGGTCAATTGCCCGGTGGCGATGATCGGCGAGGGCACGCCCTTGAAGCGGCGGGCGATCATCAGCGCGACGGCATAGGACAACGAGGCGCCGATCAGCGCGAACTTCGCCCAGACCGGACCGCCGAGCCCGGCAAGCAGGCCCGGACCGATCATCACCGCCGTGCCGGTGATGCCGAGCGCTATGCCGGCAAGCTTGTTCCAGGACAGCTTTTCGTCGCTGGTCAGGGCGTTGGCGAGGATCAGCGTCCAGAACGGCGTCGTTGAGTTGAGCACCGAGGCGAGGCCGGCGCCGAGCTCGGTCTGGCCGGCGAAGATCAGCGAGAAAGGAACGACATTGTTGGCGAGCGCCAGCAGGAAGAACAGGCCGGCATGTGGGAAGGCGAGACGAAAGGACGGGCCGCGCCAGCCGAGATAGAGCTGGAGGGCGAGCGCCGCGATGGCGACGCGAAACAGCACCAGCACCAGTGGAGGCAATTCCGACACGGCGATGCGGGCAAAGAAGAACGAACCGCCCCAGATGGCGCCCAGCAGCAGAAGCTGTCCCCAGTCCTTGAGCACCATCGGTCCGCGCACCGTGGCGGTTGCGGCTGTCGCCATGTGAATGTCCTCCCAGACGCCGAATGCCAAGCCCATCCGGCATGTGATCAAGCCATATCCGCTCCCGCGGCAAGGGCCACCCGAAACCCGATCGATGGCGTAGCATTGCTTGGAATCCCCGTAGCGCCGTGCCGTCAGAGGTGCGAGACACAGAATTGTTTTCTTTAGCCGCTAGCTTGGATTAATTGTGCGCAGCCAAGGTTCAGGGGATTCGTCCATGCAGCGATTCGAAAATGCCCGTGAGGCAGCGCTGGCGCTTCGTCCGGACGATCCGGTCTACTGCTTCCGGCCGGAGGTTTTGAAGACCGACGCCAGACAGTTCATGGGCATGTTCCCCGGCAAGACCGCCTATGCGGTCAAGACCAATGGCGAGCAGATTGTGCTGAAGGCGCTGGTCGAAGCCGGCGTCACCGCCTTCGATGTCGCTTCGCCCGGCGAATTCGCCGCCGTGCGCGCCGTCTCACCCGATGCCGAGATGCTCTACATGCATCCGATCAAGGCGCAGTCGGATATCAAGCTGGCGCTGGAGAAATACGGCATCCGCGTCATCTCGCTCGATCATGAGGACGAGATCACCAAGCTGACACGGGTGGTGCGGGCGCTCGACATCGACCCCGGCGCCATTACCGTGTTCGTCCGCATGCAGACGAAGGGATCGGCGGCCTACGAATTGTCGAAGAAGTTCGGCGCCGGGCCGGCCTATGCGGTGGAACTCGCCGAGCGGCTGAACCGCACCGGCTACAAGGTCGGACTCTGCTTCCATGTCGGCAGCCAGATCGAGGATCCCGACACCTATGAGCGTGCGCTGGCCTCGGCCGACTGGGTGCGCAACCGCGTCTCCTTCGACATTGCCGGCCTCGATGTCGGCGGCGGTTTTCCGGCCGAATACGGCCACGATCCCAACCGCAAGCAGATCGAGATGCCGTCGCTCGGCCAAATCATGTCGCGGCTTTCGGGCGACCTGAAGGAATATCAGTTCGACCAGATCCCGCTGGTGGCGGAGCCTGGCCGGGTGATCGTGGCGCGCTGCCTGTCGCTGATCGTGCGCGTGCTGTTGCGCAAGGGCAAACGGCTCTACATCAATGACGGCATCTGGGCGTCGCTGTCTGATTCATGGACCGGCAAGATCACGCTGCCGGCGCGTTTCATTCCCGATCCGGCGATCCGCTCTCGCAATGGCGGGGAAAAGAACATCGTGCCGTTCAAGGTGTGCGGCGCGACCTGCGATTCCGTCGACATCCTGTCGCGGCCGTTCTGGCTGCCGGAAACCGTCGACACCGGCGACTGGATCGAAATCGGTCATATCGGCGCCTATTCGCTGTCGCTGAGGACCCGCTTCAACGGCTTCTACCCCGACACCTTCGTCGAGGTGACGACGCCGTTCGACGAAGGCGATGCCCCGGAGGGATTTGCAAGTTTGGAGACGATGGCTGATTAGTGAGTAGTAAAAACCCGCTGAGGCGAGTGCACTCACTACTCACTACTATTACAGTCTCGCCAGCAGATCCGGCGTCGGCCAGCCATCCACGGGCAACCCAAGGCGCATCTGTTCCTTGCGGATGGCTTCGCGGGTGTTCGTGCCGAGGATGCCGTCGACCGTGCCGACGTCGTAGCCTCTGGCCTCGAGCTTGGTCTGGAGTGCCTTCATCTGGTCGCCGCTGAGACCGGATTCAGGGGTGCGCGGGTCGAATTGCGGCGCGCCGGCGAGCCGCGCGGCGAGGCTTGCCGCGGTCAGCGCATAGGTGAAGGACTGGTTCCACTCGAGATAGACGTCGAAATTGTCGTAGGCGAGGAAGGCCGGCCCCTTGCGGCCCATTGGCAGCGCCAGACCCGCCTTCAGGCCGTTGTCGATAAGCGGCGTGCCGTTCGGGTTGGTGACACCCCACTGAGCCCATTGTGACAGCGGCAGCTTGTTGGTGCGGCCGGTCTGGTCCCAAGGCATATCGTCGGGCACGCGCACTTCCTCGATCCAGGGCTGGTCGCGTTTCCAGCCGCGCGACAGGATCTTGTTGGCCGTGGTCATGATCACGTCCGGTACGCTGCCGCGCAGGTCGACCACGCCGTCACCGTCGCCGTCGACGCCACGCGTGAGATAGTCGGACGGCAGGATCTGCGTCTGGCCGATCTCGCCGGCCCAGGCGCCGGTGACGTCGGCCGGCACGACACCGCGGTCGATCAGCGTCAGCAGCGGCACCAGCTGGGGCCGGAAAAGCTGCGGCCGGCGACAGTCATGCGCGAGTGTGACCAGCGCGCTCAGGGTATGGAAATCGCCCTGCACGGCGCCGAAATCGGTCTCCAGCGCCCAGAAAGCGGCGATGACCGGTGCTTGGACGCCGAACTGCTGGTCGGCGCGGGCAAACACGTCGACGTATTTCTTCAGATTGGCCGCGCCCTGCTTCAGCCGATAGGCCGAGATCATGCGGTTCGAGAACTGGATGAAGGTCTGGGAAAACACACCCTGGGCACGATCGCGCGCCAGCACCTTGTCGTCGATGCTGGCAGCTTCCAGCGCATCGAGGCCGTGAGCGCCGACGCCAGCCGACTTGGCTTCGGTCGCCACGCCCTGCTTCCATGCCTCGAACTCGCCGCCGCATTCCTGCGCCGCCGCCGGCAACGCCGTGGCGCACAGGATGAGCGCCGCGAGGGCTTTGGAACGCAGTCGCATCAGCTTCCTTCCGAAACCAGGTGCTCGAGCATCCTTTGCGCGTCCATTTCGAACGCGCGGCGCTCTGGATTATCAGCGGGTGCAGACAATCGCCGCCGGCTGTGTCGAAAAGCAGGCGCGGGCCCCGGTGTCAACGGGTGTTCTGCCGCAGCCACTTGTTCCAGGCGGCTTCGGAGCCGTTGAAGACGTTGATGTCGGATTTACCGGTCATGCCGGGAACGATACCGGTGCCGGTGTACTGCCAGAAGGTAAAGGGGTGGCTGCCGTATTTCTGACGCGGATGGCCGGCGACCGAGCGCAGCCAATAGGGATAGCCGCGGAAGGACGACAGGCCGTTGTCGTCGAAGAAGTCGACCGAGGTGTAGATGATCGGCTTCTTGCCGTAGTGCCGCTCGACGATTTCAAGGAAGGTGCCCATCTCCGAGCGCACCGTCGCGGCGTCCGGGCGCAGCCTGCAGGTCGGCGATTTTGGGTTCCATTCCATATCCAGCACCGGCGGCATGGCCGAACGGTCGACGGGCACGTTTGCGATGAACCAGCGCGCCTGCGTGGCGGCGGGCGTGCAGAAATAGAAGAAATGATAGGCCGCGCGGGGTATGCCCGCAGCCCTGGTGCGTGCCCAGTGCTCGTTGAAATACTCGTCGAAGCGGTCGCCGCCCTCGGTCGCCTTGATGAAGGCGAAGGAGATGCCGCTTGCCTTGGCCGCCGGCCAGTCGACCGAGGTCTGGTATTTGGAGACATCGGTGCCATGTACCGCATAGTTCCACGGCGCGCCGCTGTCCCATTCATGTGGCTTGGAATCCTCGAAACGCGGTGCACGCACCGCGATTGTCGGGTTGCTGGCCGAGGATGGCGACAGCGGCGAGAGATCGTCCACGGTCGAGCAGGCGCCCAACAGCGTCAGCATGATGAGAGCCGCGAGACGGCGCATCTCTCTACTCCTGAACCGGGTTCAGCCGGTCGCTGATGGGTCGTTTCTGCTGGTGCCCCTTCGATCTGGCCCCGCCGGACGATCACCCCACAGGATCGTCCGCCTTCTTTATGTGATCGCCGAACATGGTTGATATCAGGTTGACGGCGCTCGACAAGAACAGAAGATCTTGCCGAAGCAATGTCGGCAAATCGATGACATAAATCGAGCGCGAAAACACCGGGGGATGGAAAAGATGCGGATCGTCGTCAAGATCGTCAAATGGCTGCTCGGCCTGATCGTGCTGGCGGTAGCTGCCCTGTTTGCCTGGCTCTATATCGCGCCGCCGGAATTGATCCGCGTCGGTTCGGGCTATTCGGCCAAGATCGTCTGCTCGAACGTCTTCATTGCTGGGCGCGACGCCAATGAAGTGCTCGCCGTCGACGTGCAAGCGCCGGGCCATCCGCTGCTCAGGCTGATGAAGGTGCAGGTCGACAAGGAACGCGGGATGGTTTCGGCAGGCTTGTTCGGTGTGCTCGGCAGAAGTGTCGCCGTTGCGCGTGACGGACTGGGCTGCGCGTCGGTTCCGGATGGCAACACCGGCAAAGCGAGGCAGGCGGTGACCTATGCCGAACCCGCCGCCACCAGGCAGGATGCGCTGTGGCCGGAAGGCGAGCGAGTCGACGCCTCGCAGGCACCGGAAATCGCGAAAATACTGGACGACGCGGGCATGGTCGGCACCGGCATGCGGGCGGTGGTGGTGGTCAAGAACGGCCGCATTGTCGGCGAGCGCTACGGCGACGGCTTTTCGCAAAAGACGCCGCTGCTCGGCTGGTCGATGACCAAGACGGTCAACGCTGCGATCCTCGGCACGCTGGTCAAGGACGGCAAGATGGCGGTGACCAGCCAGAGCCTGTTCGAGCCGTGGAAAGCCGATGGCCGCGCTGCCATCAGCCTCGCCGACATGATGGCGATGTCGAGCGGGCTGGAGTTCAACGAGGACTATGGTGACGTCGCCGATGTGACGCGCATGCTCTATCTGGAACCGGACATGGCGGGCTTTGCCGAATCGAAGCCGCTAACCAGTGAAGTGGGCAAAGTGTTCTCCTATTCGAGCGGCACCGCGGTGATGCTGTCGCGCCTCTGGCAGGATGCAGTTGGCGACAAGGACACGGCGCTGACCTGGCCGAGAACGGCACTGTTCGAGCCGCTCGGCATGCACAGCGCGGTGCTCGAAACCGACGAGCAGGGCACTTTCGTCGGCTCGTCTTATCTCTATGCCACGGCGCATGACTGGGCGCGTTTCGGCCAATTCCTGCTGCAGGGCGGAGTCTGGAACGGCAAGGACATCCTGCCGACCGGTTTCGTCGACTGGATGTGGGAGCCTGCACCGGCCTCGAAGGTCTATGGCAGGGGCCAGGTGTGGATCGAGGCACCGGGCGATGAGGAAAACCCGGGCGCCGGCGTCGCGGCCGGCCTGCCCAAGGATACCTATTGGATGGAAGGGCATGACGGGCAGACCGTCGCCATCGTTCCCTCAGAACAGCTGGTGGTGGTGCGGCTCGGGCTGACGCCGGCCAAGCTCGGCTATCGACCGCAGACGATGCTGGGGGCGCTGGTCAAGGCGCTTCACTAGCCTTTTGGCTGCCGGATCACGGCGAGCCATGCATAGCCGCGATAAAGCGTGCGAAAACGGAAGGTTGAACCGGTTCGTTCGAACTCCGATTCCAGGACGTCGCGCAGGGATTCGCGCGGCGCGACGTGGAATTTCCTCAGCCAGCCGCGCAGCAAGGTCCGGAACCAGCCAGGCAGGTCATCCTGCTGACCGAAATCGACGACATGCAGCGAGCCGCCAGGCGCAAGCGTGGCGAGTGCGGCCGAAACGGTCTTCTCCCAGCCGGGGATCATCGACAGCGAATAGGACACGAAGATGCGGTCGAAACTCTCGATGCCGAACAGCGCCCTGGCGTCGAAATCGGTAGCGTCGCCCCGCGCCAGTGCGACGCGGTCGGACAGGCCTTCGCGGGCGAAGGCTGCTGTGGCTGTTTCCAGCATCTCGGCCGAGATATCGAGGCCGAAGAAGCGGGCGTCGGGATAGCGGCGGGCGGCCAGCACAATGTTGCGGCCGGTGCCGCAGCCGAGTTCGAGCACCGTGCCACCGGGCGGCACGTCCAGCCCGGCGATCATCTGGTCGCGGCCGAGCAGATAGTATTTGCGGGTCAGGTCGTAGATATGGCGCTGCCAGCGATAGACGCCGTCCATCAGTTCGGCATGGTTGGCCGGCAGCTCGCTCGCGCTCATGCGGGCCGCTTCACATAGAGGTGGAAGCCGCCATAGATGGCCGAGCGGTCACGGGTCGAGAATTCGCGCGAGGCCTCGTCCTCGTAGCTCCACTGGTCGAGCAGCGAATTGGAGACGCGGCCAGGCAGCAGGCTGGGCTCGGCGGCGGTGCGGAATATGACGCGGGCGCCGATCGATGCCGTGCGCGTGATCTCGGCCCACAGCGCATTGAGCTGGTCGTCCGTCATCCAGTCCTGCGCATCGAGCAGGATGAAACGGTCGACCGTGCCGGCATCCTTGCCTGCAAGGAATTCGATCAGGTTGGCGTGGTGGATGGCGACACGATCGACATTGTTGCGGATCGTCGTGTAGTTGCGCTTTTCGAGATAGGCGGGAAGGGCGGCTTCCCCGGGCTCGGGATAGCGGCGGGCAAAGGCCTGCCAGGCGAAATAGTTGGTGTTCAGTGGAAAATCGCAGGCGAGCTTTTCCAGCCGGGCTTTCAGGACGCTCGCCATGGTGCCATCGCCGGAGGTGATCAACGAATCGTATTGCGCCGGCGGAATGCCCAGGCCGAACAGCGAGGCTTTTCGCGACGTCGCCCATTTCAGCAGCGGCTTTTCGAAGACCGGCGCCAGCTCCTCGTTGAAGAAGCGGCGCTGCTCGCCGATGTTCCTGGCCTGCATAATGCCAGCCGGGTCGACGCCGAAGAATTTGCCGACGCGGTGGCCCATGGCGATGAACAGGCCGAGCAGGCCGGTCTGGTAGAAATTGTGGTCGAAGACGGCAATGCGGCGGCGTCCGCGCCAGTTGCGGCGCTCCCAGTAGTGGCGGCTGACCAGATCGAGATGCGGCGCGATGAAACGGTCGTAGGCTTCCGAATTGTGACTGGTGTCGGCGGCGCCGAAGAAGCGGAACAGATCGCCCTGCGACGGCAAATGCCGCACCGCCTCGAGCTTCATGCGGTTCAGCGCGATGTGGGCCGCGTTAAGGTCGACGGCATCGATCCGCTCCGGCGAGCGCGTAAGGTAGGCCAGGATGTTGCAGCCGCCCGACGCGATGGTGACGACGCGATGACCGTGGCCAAGCTGCATGGCCTCCATGTCGACATCGGGATCTTCCCAGATCTGCGGGTAGACGAGGCCGGAGAAGAGGAAAGCGAAGAGCCGCTCGGAAAGGCCGGCCTTCGACAGCGGGCGGTTCTGGTAGACGGCTTTTCCAACTTCCTTGCCGCGGCGAAAAACCAGATCTCCGGAAACGTCCGTCATGGCAAGGTGATTCCCCATTTGCGTTGGCGCAAGCGGGTAGCGCAGCGTCATGACAGCCCCGTGACAGGCTGTTGACGCCAAATCAGGCCTTGCCGAACCCGCCCGGCGTCGGCGTCGTCAGGACGACGGCCTCGCCGGCGTCGAGCACGGTCTGGTCGCAGGCCTTCAGCACCTCGACCGAGCCGTTGTTGCGGCGGACCTTGGTCGAGCCGGGCTCGCCGTCGCTACCGCCGTTCAAGCCTTGTGGCGGGCGGTTGCGGTGCGAGGACAGGATTGCGCATTCCATCTTTTCGAGGAAGCGGATGGTGCGCTTGGTACCGTCGCCGGCACCCCATTTGCCCTTGCCGCCGGAACCCTCGCGGATGTGAAAATCCTCGAGCAGGACGGGAAAGCGCAATTCCAGCACTTCCGGATCGGTGAGGCGCGAATTGGTCATATGGGTGTGGACGCCTGACGTGCCAGCGAAACCGCGGCCGGAATTCATCCGGCCAGCCGGTGAGCCCGAGCAGATCGTCTCGTAGTACTGATATTTTTTGTTGCCGAAGGTCAGGTTGTTCATCGTGCCTTGCGCGTTGGCCATCGCCCCCATGGCGCCGAACAACGCGTTGGTGACATGCTGCGAGGTCTCGACATTGCCGGCGACGACGGCAGCGGGGTAGGCGGGCTTCAGCATGCAGCCGTCCGGGATGATGATGTTGATGGGCCTGAGGCACCCGGCATTCATCGGGATCATGTCCTCGACCATGACGCGGAAGGCATAGAGCACGGCGGCGCGGGCGACCGGCTCCGGTGCATTGAAATTGTTCTTCATCACCGGCGACGTGCCGGTGAAGTCGACCGTCGCCTCGCGCTTTTGCCGGTCGACCGTGATCTTCACCTTGATCACCTGGCCGGTGTCGGTCGGATATTCGTATTGCGAACTGTCCGGCAGGCGCTCCAGCACGCGGCGCACGCTCTCGGCGGCATTGTCCTGGACATGGCCCATATAGGCCTCGACGACATCAAGGCCGAAATGCGCGACCATCTTGCGCAGTTCGGCGACGCCCTTTTCGTTGGCGGCGATCTGCGCCTTGAGATCGGCGATGTTCTGGTGCGGATTGCGGGCCGGGTAGGGGTGGTCGGTGAGCAGCGTTTCCAACGCGGTCTCGCGGAATTCTCCGCGATCGACGATGCGGAAATTGTCGAACAGCACGCCTTCCTCGTCGACCGTTGTAGCGAGCGGCGTCATCGAGCCGGGAGCGGTGCCGCCGACATCGGCATGGTGGCCGCGCGACGCCGCCCAGAACAGGATTTCCTTCTTCGCGTCGTCGAACACCGGCGTCACCACCGTGATATCGGGCAGATGCGTGCCGCCATTGTAGGGCGCGTTGAGGGCGAAGACGTCGCCGGGGTGGATGTCGCCTGAGTTCAGGCGGATGATCGTTTCGACCGAGCGGTCCATGGAACCGAGATGCACCGGCATGTGCGGCGCATTGGCGACCAGCGCGCCATGGCGGTCGAACACCGCGCATGAAAAGTCCAGCCGCTCCTTGATGTTGACGGAATAGGCGGTGTTCTGCAGCGTCACGCCCATCTGCTCGGCGATCGACATGAAGAGGTTGTTGAAGACCTCCAGCATGACCGGATCGGCGACGGTGCCGAGCGCCGCCTGGCGGCGCTTCTTTTCGATGCGGCGCAAAAGTACATGGTTCCTGGCGGTGATTTCGGCCTGCCAGCCGGGCTCGACGACGATGGTCTGGTTAGGCTCGATGACCAAGGTCGGGCCGGAAACCCTGTTGCCCGGCTTGAACGCCTCGCGGCGGAAGACGCCGGTGTCGCGCCATTCGCCCTCGGCGAAGATTTTGCGAGTCTCGGAAGGACTTACGACAAGATCTTCCGTTTCTGATTCACCTTCATCGCGGCCGCCGCCGCCGGTATCGGTGCCTTCGACGCCAACGGACTCCACGATCATCGGCTTGTCCTCGTAGACGAAGCCGAACTGACCCTTGTGGGCCGCCTCGAAATCGCTTCTGGCTCGCGCAATCGAGCCGTGTTCGAAGTTCACCGGCAATGCCGTGTCGGTGCCGTCATAGCGGATCTGCAGTACCGGCTTCGAGGCGACGGCGTCTTCACCAATGCCTTGCGCGGCGAGCTCTTCGATGACGGCTTTTCGCAATGTCGCGATGAGGTCGTCGATAGCCGGCAGGGATCCTTCCGCCAGAGGCTGCAGCAGCGCCTGCTGGCGCGAGGCAAAGACTGACGACAGGCCGATGCCGTAGGCCGAGAGCAGTCCAGAGAAGGGATGCATCAGCACCGCCTCCATGCCGAGCGCGTCGGCGACGAGGCAGGCATGCTGGCCGCCGGCGCCGCCGAAGCAGTTCAACAGATATTCGGTGACGTCATAGCCGCGTTGAACGGAAATCTTCTTGATGGCGTTGGCCATGTTCTCGACGGCAATGGTGACGAAGCCTTCGGCGACGGCTTCCGGCGAGCGGCCGTCGCCGATTTCGGCAGCGAGCGTGGTGAATCTTTTGCGCACGGTCTCGACGTCGAGCGGCTCGTTCTGGCCAGGCCCGAAGATCGCCGGGAAGAAGTCGGGCTGCAGCTTGCCGAGCATCACATTGGCGTCGGTAACGGCGAGCGGGCCGCCGCGCCGGTACGCGGCGGGACCGGGATTGGCGCCGGCCGAATCCGGCCCGGCGCGGAAGCGACCGGCCTCATAGTGCAGGATCGAGCCGCCGCCGGCGGCTACGGTGTGGATGCGCATCATCGGCGCACGGATGCGTACACCGGCAACCTCGGTGTCGAAGGCGCGTTCGTACTCGCCGTCATAGTGAGCGACATCGGTCGAGGTGCCGCCCATGTCGAAGCCGATGACTTTTTCAAAGCCGGCGAGCTTCGCCGTTTCGACCATGCCGACGACACCGCCGGCCGGGCCGGAGAGAAGCGCGTCCTTGCCCTGGAACATGTCGGCGGCGGTAAGGCCGCCGGACGACATCATGAACATCAGGCGAGGGCCGTCGCCAAGCTCCCCGGCCACCCTTTGCACATACCTCGACAGGATCGGCGACAGATAGGCGTCGACGACAGCGGTGTCGCCGCGGCCGACCAGCTTGATCAGCGGCGACACCTCATGGCTGACCGAGACCTGGCCGAAGCCGAGCTTGCGGCAGACCTTCGCCACGGCCTTTTCATGGTCTGGATATTTCCAGGCATGCATGAAGACGATGGCCACTGCATCGATGCCATCGGCTTTCGCCTGCTCGATGGCCGGGCGGCAAGCGGCAATATCGAGCAGTCGTTCGACGCGGCCATCGGCACGCACGCGCTCGTCGATCTCGATGACCCGCTCGTAGAGCTGTTCGGGCAGGATGATCTCCTTGGCGAAGATGTCCGGCCGCGCCTGGTAGGCGATCCTCAGCGCGTCGCGAAAGCCCTTGGTGATGAGCAGCAGCACGCGGTCGCCCTTGCGCTCCAGAAGCGCATTGGTGGCGACGGTGGTGCCCATCTTGATGTCGCCGACCAGCCCCGACGGTGTAGGTGCACCGGATTTCAGCCCGAGCAGGTCGCGAATGCCCTGGATGGCTGCATCGGCATAGGCCTCGGGGTTTTCCGAGAGGAGTTTTCTGGGATGCAGCCCGCCTTGCGGGTCACGGCCGATGACATCGGTGAAAGTGCCGCCGCGATCGATCCAGAAGTCCCATTTTTCGGTCATCGCAGCTCCCGGCATTTCTCTTGTTTCATCTGTTAGTTCGCCATTCGTCGGACGGCAATCACCAAGCTATCTGAAGATGTTACATGCGGAAACGCAACGTTACGAAACTCATGGCCAGCTGATGCATTTTCTCTTCGACCGCTCACAGGAACGTGAGCGTTTGTTGAAGGAGAGATGTGATGAAGAAACTCATTCTTGCGTCGCTTTCGGCGCTTGCCCTGCTTGGGGTGGCAGCGTGCAGCGACAGCGGCACAGACAACACCACAACGCAGAGCACAAATCCGCCGGCAGCCGAGCAGCCGATGCAGCCTGCCGCCCCGGCAGCTCCTGACGCTACGAAGCCTGCCGAACCGGCTCCGGCAGCACCTGCGCAGTAGTATGAGATGAGCGGAAAGGCCGGCATCAAGCCGGCCTTTTCCTGCCAGAATACCCGCATTGCGAGCGAGCGCTATAGCGCTCGGTTGCATGGCAAGGGTTGGGTTGCTTCGTCAGGCGTTCCGCAAATCGATCGGGCCTGCGGCACTGTCTTCGCTTGATAGCGGTGGTCGGTTCGCACTAAGTAGCCCTTATGTCGATTTGGGACCGCCTCGGCGACTTCATCACACGCGTTTCGTCTTCAGCGTCGTCAGGCGTCGCCGATGTCGTGGAGGCGGTGCGGACCGTTTTCTCCGGTGACCCGGATCTGCGGCGCCGTGTCGCCTTTTCGGTGGCGATGATCGCGCTGTCGGCCAAGATGGCCAAAGCCGACGGTATCGTCACCCAGAACGAGGTGCGCGCCTTCCAGGAAATATTCGAGGTTCCGCCGAAGGAGACGCGCAACGTCGCGCGTCTTTACGATCTGGCCAAGCGGGACGTCGCCGGGTTCGAAATCTACGCTGCGCGCATGGCGCAGTTGTGCGGCTCGGGCCATGCGAACTGCATGATGCTTGAGGACATACTCGACGGCCTCTTCCACATAGCCAAGGCCGACGGGCTGATCCACGAACGCGAAGGCCTGTTCCTGCACCGCATCGCCCAGATTTTCCGGATCGACGAGGCACATTACCAGAGTATCCTGGCGCGGCACGTCGATCTCGGTGCAGCCGATCCCTATGTCGTGCTCGGCATCGAGCGCGGAAAACCATTCGAGGAGATCAGGAAACGCTACCGCAAGCTGGTTTCCGACAATCATCCCGACCGGCTGATCGCACGCGGACTGCCGCAGGAATTCATCAAGATCGCCACGACCAGGGTCGCGGCGATCAACGCCGCCTATGAGATGATCGAGCGGGGTCTACGGCACGTATGAGCGGTTTCCTGTCCGACGAGCCGAGCGTCGAGGTCAGGGTATCGCCGAATTTCGGCCTGCGGCGCGACACGCTCAAGCCCGACATGATCGTGCTGCACTATACCGGTATGGCAACGGGGGCCGGTGCCGAGGCATGGCTGTGCGATCCGTCGAGCGAGGTTTCCGCCCACTATCTCGTCCATGAGGATGGCCGCGTCGTCCAGATGGTGAGGGAAAGCGACCGCGCATGGCATGCCGGCAAGAGCTCGTGGTTCGGGCACACCGACATCAACTCCTGTTCGGTCGGCATCGAGATCGTCAATCCCGGCCATTCACTCGGCTATCCCGCTTTCCCAAAGCGGCAGATCACAGCCGTAACCGGCCTGTGCGCCGGGATCGTCCGGCGCCATTCCATTCCGGCGCAAAGGGTGCTGGCCCATTCCGACGTCGCGCCGGGGCGCAAGATCGATCCGGGCGAAAAATTCCCCTGGAAAGCCCTGTTCGCGGCCGGTGTAGGCCACCTCGTCCCTGCGGCGCCGGTCAGGCGGGGTACCGTGCTCAAGGCAGGCGATACGGGCCCGGAAGTCGAGGCGCTGCAGTCGATGCTGGCGGTCTATGGCTACGGGGTTGAGATATCAGGTGCGTTCGACCGGCAGACCGAGATCGTGGTCGAAGCCTTTCAGCGGCATTTCCGCCCGCGCCTTGTCGACGGCGTGGCCGACGGCTCGACGATCCGCACGCTGCAAAGGCTGCTGGCTTCCGCTAAGGCAATGCCGTCGAAGTAATCCTTTTTGAGTCGATAAATTACAATCTGTCACGCAAAGTGACTTGCACCGCCTTCTTTGCCGCCAATTCGGCCCTCAAAGGCGAGCCGTGCAAATTATCGGACCTTTATCCCCCCGGATGTACCGATATTGATTGGTGTAGCCGCGTGAAGTTCTTCGCGCGGTTCAAACAGAACAGGACCCCATGCAGAAATTGACCGTTTTAACGGCAGCTGTTGCTGCCGGTGTAATGACTTTTGCCATCGGTGCGGCGAATGGCGCACCACTGAGCCAGAGGGCAGACCAGGGATTCTCCGCCGTACCCGCCAAGACTGCCCTGCCGAAAGCGGCTCAGGCAGCAAAAGCCAAGAGGACGGCCACTGCGAAGGTCGAAAAGGCAGCTGCGGTGAAGGCTCGAAAGTCGAAGGCCAAGCGGCATGTGAAGCGCAACAGGAAGAGCATCGACCTGACGACGACGGCATCGATCCGCCCGCAGAATGTCGCAGTGACTGCAGCGGCACCAGCCGAGACCGGCCAGTATTCGGCGATCATCGCCCGCTATGCGGCGGCCGAAGGCGTGCCGATGTCGCTGGCCAAGGCCGTGATCAAGATCGAGAGCAACTACCGGCCGAACATTGTCGGCGGCGCCGGCGAGATCGGCCTGATGCAGATCAAGCCGGCGACGGCGCGCATGATGGGCTATACCGGCTCGGTCAAGGGACTGTTCAACCCCGACACCAACATCAAATACGGCATGAAGTACCTTGCCATGGCGCGGGGCCTCGGTGGCGGTACCACTTGCGGCACGATCCTGAAGTACAATGCCGGCCACGCCGCCAAACGCATGAACCCGGTGTCGGCGGCCTATTGCAGCAAGGTGAAGGTGCAGATGGCCGCGCTTGGGACACCCGCGTGACCGGCCAGGCATAAGCTGCTTTTTTCGTTTGCGTTTTCAGGCGTGAACCCCTTTATACGCTCTGCCAGCTGGCCGGGCGGCCGCACCCGCGAAGCCGAAAGGCTGCGGGTGAGGAAAGTCCGGGCTCCATGGAGACACGGTGCCGGTTAATGGCCGGCGGGGGCGACCCCAGGGAAAGTGCCACAGAAAGCAAACCGCCACGGCATCCGGTGTCCGCAAGGCCACCGGGATCCGCGGCAAGGGTGAAAGGGTGGGGTAAGAGCCCACCGCGCGACTGGCAACAGGAGCGGCACGGTAAACCCCACCGGGAGCAAGACCGAATAGGGGCGGTGCGAGGGGAAACCCTCGAGGGCTGTTTCCAGCTCACCGTCCGGGTAGGTTGCGTGAGGCGCATGGCAACATGCGCCCAAGATGAATGGCCGCCACGTTCTCGGGCCGCAAGGCGCGAGGGCCATACAGAACCCGGCTTACAGGCCAGCTGGCAATTTCTCCCGCAATTTCTTGGTTCAAACGAAATCCTTTTGATTTCGGTGGCTTGCGCCTTCGGGCGCAGCTGTCGCTACATAGAAGCCGATGACGTCGGCTCGTAGTGGATTTGTCAATCGCGGATTCTGTCCAGCGATGCTTCGATCGCCTGCCAAAGCTCCTCCACCGGCTCGCAGCCGACCGACAGGCGCACGAAACCGGGAGGCACGGCGTCTCCGCGTTTGGCGCGCCGTTCGGCGGAGGTGTGAACGCCGCCGAAGGAGGTCGCCGCCTCAATCAGCGGGCAGTTGTTGATGAATGCCTCGGCCTTCTCTTCCGAGGCCAGTTCGAACGAGACGAGAAAGCCGAAGCGTTCCATCTGGGCGCGGGCAAGATTGTGCGACGGATCGCCTTCCAGCCCAGGAAAGCGCAGCCCGCTTACGGCGCGATGATCCTTCAGCCTTTGCGCGATGATCTCCGCCGAAGAACACATGCGGTCGAAACGCACGTCCAGCGTTTCGAGGCCGCGATGCACCAGCCACGCCTCGAACGGTCCAGGGATGGCGCCTGACATCTCTCGCCAGCCGGTCACGGCAGCGATGATGTCGTCGCTGCGGCTGGCGACGTGGCCGAACAGCACGTCGGAATGGCCGTTGGTCGCTTTGGTGTC
Source organism: Mesorhizobium monacense (assembly GCF_056781675.1). Lineage (NCBI taxonomy): Bacteria > Pseudomonadati > Pseudomonadota > Alphaproteobacteria > Hyphomicrobiales > Phyllobacteriaceae > Mesorhizobium > Mesorhizobium monacense. The sequence goes on from NZ_CM165567.1 coordinate 1,452,243, forward strand.
GGCGGAGACGACGATGTCGGCGCCGAGGTCGAGCGGGCGCTGGCCGAAGGGCGTCATCGCCGTGTTGTCGGCAACGAGGATCGCGCCGGCTTCGTGGGCGGCCTTGGCGACAGCGGCGATATCGCAAATATCCAGTTGCGGGTTCGAAGGGGTCTCGACGAAAGCCAGGCGATAGCCGGCGAAGCCACCGTCGAGAAAGGTCGATGTCGGCCGCAGGTCATAGGCAACACCGAATGGCTTGAGGAAGCCTTCGGCCAGCGCTCGCGTGGCGTGATAGCCGTCCGATGGCAAAAGCACACGGTCGCCGGACTTCAGAAGCGCGAAAAAAATCGCCGAGATCGCGGCCATTCCGGACGGGAAGCCGATGCATCGGGCGTTTTCCAGATGACCAAGGGCGTGCTCGACGGCATCCCAGGTCGGATTGCTGTAGCGGCCATATTCATTGAAACCGGTCGCATCCCCTGGCGTGTGAAAGATGGCGGCCATGGTCAGCGACAAGGGGATCGGGTCGCCCGTAGCGAATCCGCTGTTGCGCAAATGGGCAAGCGCCGCGGCGCGCGACCTGGCTGTTTCGGACATAGATCTCACACCCTGCTGCCAACGGAAGAAGACCGGGTGACGCTATGCGTGCCAACGGGTTGCAGCAAGCGCCCTCCGGTTGGGCCACGGGGCTCTAAACCCTTCGTTAGGCTTAATAGAGGATAAAGACGGGAGTGCCGTCACAGCTGCGTTCCCAGGTTGTCGCGCGCACGTTTGTGAAGCCTGTTCCCGTTGACGCCCATAGTGCCCCATGATATCCCATTCTGATACCAAAGCCTTCGTTCCGCGTCAGGGTGAAGCGTACGCCAATCGGGCAGCCGCGGCGGCTGCGCGTTTGCGGTTTTTTGCCTCGGTGGACGGAGCGAGTTTTCGGAAGGGACCGCGCTGCGGCGGTGCGGGCGAAACGATGGAGAGGGGTGCGGCGGCGGAAGCGGCTGTAGCGCGTAATGGACCGGTTTCTGTCAAGCGCGGTGAACAGGATCGATGCGAAGGGACGGGTCTCCGTTCCGGCGCATTTCCGCTCGGTCGTGCAGAAACGCGGCTATTCGGACCTCTATGCGTTGCGCTGCCTGGATATCCCGGCCATGGATGTCGGCGGCCTCGACCTGCTCGACCGCTACGAGCAGCGCATCGCGCAGGAGGATCCCTTCCTGCAGGCGGCGGACGACATGTCCTTCTTCTGCCATGGCGACGGGTCGTTCCTGAAACTGGACCAGGACGGCCGTATCACGATGACCGATTTCATCCGCGAGCATACCGGCATTTCGGCGGAAGTGGCCTTTGTCGGTCGCGGCAACTTCTTCCAGATCTGGGAGCCGGGGCGGCTTGCCGCCTATGGAGCGCAGGCGCGCGCCCGGCTTTTGCAGCTTCGGCAGGGGACGAAGCCTGGGGAGCGACCGGAATGATGGTGGGCGACGGCGATGATCTTCACGCCGTTGGCGGACCAGTCCGTCACATTCCGGTCCTCCTTGCCGAAGTGCTGGAGGCGCTTTCGCCCAAAGCGGGTGACATGGTCGTCGACGGCACGTTCGGCGCCGGCGGCTACACCAAAGCCATTCTTGCGACCGGTGCTTCGGTCGTGGCCATCGACCGCGATCCCGATGCCATCGCGGCTGGTCGCGTTCTCGAACAGCAATCGGGTGGCCGGCTGCGGCTGGTGCAGGCGCCGTTCTCGACACTCGACGACCATGTCGAAAGCGCCGACGGCGTCGTGCTCGACATCGGCGTCTCTTCCATGCAACTCGACCAGGCCGAGCGCGGCTTCTCGTTCCGCAACGATGGACCACTCGACATGCGGATGGCGCAGGCTGGGCTCAGCGCGGCAGACGTCGTCAACAGCTTCAAGGCGGGAGACCTTGCGCGCATCTTCGGCTTTCTGGGCGAGGAGCGTCACGCCGGCCGCATCGCCCGTATGATCGAGAGCCGCCGCGAAAAGCGGCCGTTCGAGCGCACGCTCGACCTCGCCGACGCCATCGAGACGCATATCGGCCGGGCGCCGAAGGACAAGATCCATCCGGCGACACGCGTCTTCCAGGCGTTGCGCATCTTCGTCAATGACGAGCTTGGCGAACTGGCCAAGGCGCTGTTTGCGGCCGAGCGTGCGCTTAAGCCCGGTGGGCGGCTGGCGGTGGTGACGTTCCATTCGCTGGAGGACCGCATCGTCAAGCGCTTCATCGCCGACCGCTCCGATGCGGCGAGCGGCTCGCGCCACATGCCGGAGGCGCAGGCGCGCCTGGCGACTTTTCGCAAGGCCGGCGGTGGCGTGACGGCGGGCGATGCCGAGATCGCAGCCAACCCGCGAGCACGTTCGGCCAGGCTGCGCGCGGCAATCCGCACCGAGGCGCCGGCGCGCGGCGGCGATTTTTCGATTTTCGGCCTTCCAAAGCTTCCCGGCATCGACCTGCCAGGAGAGAGGTGAGCACGTGTTTCGTACCAGCGACATAGTCCTTATCGCGGTCATGGTCTCGGCGGCCGCCCTGACCTACAAGACCAAGCGCGAGGCCGAGGAACAATTGGCCGCGGTGCAGAAGATCCAGGCGCAGATCCACTATGAGGAGGACACGATCGACCTTCTGAAGGCGGATTGGAGCCTGCTCACCCAACCGTCGCGCCTGCAGAAGCTGGCCGAAATCTACAAGTCGCAGCTGGGACTCGAGCCGGTCAATGCGCGCCAGATCGTCGGCCTCGACGATCTTCCGGCAAAGCCGGTCAATATCGAGGACCTTTCATCCCAGCGGCTGGGCGGCATGGCCGACAATTCCGGCAAAGGACCTTCGGGCGGCAAGGATCCCGTGGTGACCGGAGGCATCGTCCAATGATCGCCAGACTTCCAGCAATGATCAGACTTCCAATGATCGGCGGGCTGCTGAAGCGTCGCGCCAGGCTCGGCGAAGACAGCTCGATCGTCGTCGAGGGTGCCCGCAAGGCGACCGGCGGCAAGGCCAGGACGCGCATCGTCATGACGATGGCGGTGTTCTTCGGCATCTATTCGGCCATCGCCGGCAGGCTGGTCTATCTCGGCTTCCAGAATCCCGACATGTCGGGTGGGCCGCAGAGCCGGGTGACCGCGTCGCGGCCCGATATCGTCGATCGCAACGGCGAGGTGCTGGCGACCGACATCAAGACGGCCTCGCTGTTTGCCGAGCCGCGCCGCATCGTCGACGCCGACGAGGCGATCGAGAAGCTCTCGACTGTGCTTCCCGAGATCGACTACGAACAGACCTATCACAAGCTGAAGAGCGGCGCCGGCTTCGTCTGGCTGCAGCGGCAGCTGACACCGAAGCAGCAGGCTGACATCATGCAGCTCGGCATCCCCGGCTTTGGCTTCCGTACCGAAAAACGCCGCTTCTATCCTGCCGGCGAGACCTCGTCCTACATCGTCGGTCTCACCAACATCGACAACCAGGGTATCTCCGGCATGGAGAAATATGTCGACGAGCAGGGTCTGACCGACCTTCAGGCGTCGGGCTTGGCGGTGGCCAGGGACCTGAAGCCGGTGCAGCTCTCGATCGACCTGCGCGTCCAGCACATCGTGCGCGACGAGGTCGCCACCGGCATGGAACGCTTCCACGCCATCGCCGCCGGCGCCGTCGTGCTCAACGTCAAGACCGGCGAAGTGCTGGCGATGGCTTCGGTGCCGGACTTCGACCCCAACAATCCCTACAATGCCCAGGACAAGGACCGGTTGAACCGCATGTCGGCGGGCCTCTACGAGATGGGTTCGACGTTCAAGAGCTTCACCACCGCCATGGCGCTGGATTCAGGCAAGGTGACCCTGGAGAGCCGGTTCGACGCCTCGCGTCCGATCAGGATCGGCCATCAGACCATTCATGACTTCCACGGCAAGGGCCGCGTGCTGTCGGTGCCGGAGGTGTTCATCTATTCCTCCAATATCGGTTCGGCCAAGGAGGCCGAAGCGGTGGGCATCGAAGGGCATCGCGAATTCCTGCATCGCCTCGGCATTCTCGAGAAGATGCAGACCGAACTCCCCGAAGTCGCGCGTCCGACCGAGCCCAAGGTGTGGAAACAGGTCAATTCGATTACCATCGCCTTCGGCCACGGCGTGTCGACGACCCCGCTGCAGACCGCCGTCGGCTGCGCCGCGCTGATGAATGGCGGCTACCTGATCGAGCCGACATTCCTGCCGCGCACGCAGGAGGAAGCGATGACGGTGGCCAAGAAAGTGGTCAGCGAAAAGACCGTCGAGGGCATGCGCTATCTCTATGCGCTCAACGCCGAGAAGGGCTCGGGCAAAAGCGCCAGGGTCCCGGGCTATCGCGTTGGCGGCAAGACCGGAACGGCGGAGAAGGTCGTCAACGGCCGCTACTCGAAGGACAAGAATTTCAATGCCTTCGTCGCCGCTTTCCCGATGGACGATCCGCAATACATCGTGCTGACGATCGCCGACGAGCCGAAGCCGGAAAAGCCCGGCATGGGCGCCACCGCGGGTTCGAATGCGGGCATCATGGCGGGCAATATCATCCGGCGCGCGGCTTCAATGCTTGGCGTGAAGCCAGATTTCAGCCATGAAAATGGTGCAACGCTGGTTTCCTATCAGTGATTCTTGGGGCGCGCCGGCAACTGCGCGCTATTTTGTTGCGATGAACGGGTTTCGATGCAGCTGAAAGAACTAGCCGGTATCCTGCCTGTCGAGGGAACAGCTTCCCTCGACCTGGAGGTGACCGGGATCTCCTCGGATTCCCGCCAGGTAGAACCGGGCGTCGTCTTTTTCGCGCTCACCGGTACCAAGGCGGATGGCGCGGCCTATGCAGAGGATGCCGCGAAGCGCGGCGCAGCAGTGATCGTGGCGGCCAAGTCCAGCGCCATTGCCGGGCTGTCGGTCCCGGTTCTTGCCGTCGACGACCCGCGCCTGGCGCTGGCGCTGAGCGCCGCCCGCTTCTTTGGCAGGCAGCCTGAGACCATGGTGGCGGTGACGGGCACCAGCGGCAAGACGTCGGTCGCCGCCTTCACACGGCAGATCTGGGAGCAGGCCGGCCTTGCCGCCGCTTCGATCGGCACCACCGGCGTGGTGGCGCCCGGCCGCAACGACTATGGTTCGCTGACCACGCCCGACCCGGTGGCGCTTCACCAGCTGTTGCGCGAACTTGCGGATGCCGGCGTCACCCACGCGTCGATGGAGGCCTCCAGCCATGGCCTTGACCAGCGCCGGCTGGACGGCGTCAAGCTCGCCGCCGGCGGCTTCACCAATCTCGGCCGCGACCACATGGACTATCACCCGACCGTCGAGGAGTATCACCAGGCGAAATTGCGCCTGTTCGACACGCTGCTGCCCAAGGGTGCGCCGGCGGTCATCTTCGCCGACGACCCGTGGTCGACGCCGACGATTCATGCGGCGCGGGCGGCCGGGCTCGAGGTGCTGACAGTGGGTCGTCACGGCGATTTCCTCAGGCTGAAGCGGGTCGAGCATGAGCGCCATCGCCAGCGCGCCGAAGTCGAGGCCGACGGCGTGCTGCACGAAATCGACCTGCCGCTGGCCGGCGATTTCCAGATCGCGAACGCGCTGGTTTCTGCGGGTCTGGCCATTTCTACTGGAACCCCGACCGCCAAGGCTCTGATCGCATTGGAGAAATTGAAGGGGGCCCCGGGCCGGCTCGATCTCGTCGGCACCACCGCCAATGGTGCACCCGTCTATGTCGATTACGCCCACAAGCCGGACGCGCTGGAAAACGTGCTCGCTTCGGTGCGGCCGTTCACCACCGGCCGCGTCATCGTGGTCTTCGGCTGCGGCGGTGATCGCGACCGGGGCAAGCGGCCGATCATGGGCGAGATCGCCACTCGCCTGGCCGATGTTGTCATCGTCACCGACGACAATCCGCGTTCGGAAGTCCCGGAAACGATCCGCGCCGCGATCCTGGCAGCCGCGCCCGGCGCCATCGAGATTGGCGACCGCCGCAAGGCGATCCACGAGGCGGTGGCCATGCTGCACGCCGGCGATACGCTGATCGTGGCCGGCAAGGGTCACGAGGAAGGCCAGACCATCGGCGCCGAGACGTTGCATTTCTCCGACCACGAGGAAGTCCGTGCGGCGCTCAGGGAGCGCGCCGCATGACTTTCCTGTGGTCCTCCGAAGCGCTGGTCGATGCCATGGGCGGCCGGCCGATCGGCCCGATGCCGGAGGGCATATCCGGCATTTCGATCGACAGCCGCAGCCTGAAGCCGGGGGACGCCTTCTTCGCCATCAAGGGCGAGGCGATGGATGGCCATGATTTCGCGACAGCCGCCGTCAAGGCCGGCGCCGGCGTGCTGGTCGTCGCCGAGGGCAAATTGCCGTCGCTGGGGCGCCTGACCGCGCCGATGATCGTCGTCCAGGACGTGCTCGCCGCGCTGGAAGAGCTCGGCGTCGCGGCCCGCGCGCGCTCCAACGCCAGGATCATCGCGGTGACCGGCTCGGCCGGCAAGACCACCACCAAGGAAGCGCTGCGCCACGTGCTGTCGGCGGTCGGCAAGGTGCACGCCTCGGCGCAGTCGTTCAACAACCATTGGGGCGTGCCGCTGACGCTGGCGCGGATGCCCGCCGATTGCGATCATGCCGTGTTCGAGATCGGCATGAACCATCCGGACGAAATCCGGCCGCTGGTCAAGATGGTCCGCCCGCATGTCGCCATCGTCACGCTGATCGCAGCGGCGCATCTCGGCTTCTTCAAAAATCTCGACGAAATCGCCAAGGCCAAGGCTGAGATCTTCGAGGGGCTGGAACCGGACGGCGCCGCCCTGCTCAACCGCGACGACGGGCGCTGGAAACTGTTGGACAAGATGGCAAGGGCCGCCGGTGTCGAGCATGTCTTCGGCTTCGGCGAAAACGCCCGCTCGACCTTCAGACTGATCAAATGCGAACTGCATGCCGACCATTCCATGATCACCGCCAGGATCGGCGGGCAGGACGTCGCCGCCCGCATCGGTGCGCCCGGCCGACACATGGTGCAGAATGTGCTGGCCGTGCTGGGCGCGGCGCAACTGGTCGGCGCCGATATCGGCACGGTGGCCTCGGCGCTGGCCAACCTCTCGGCTGAGCGCGGCCGCGGCAAGCGCCACATATTGCGCCATCCGAAAGGGCCGATCACGCTGATCGACGAAAGTTACAACGCCAATCCGGCCTCGATGCAGGCGGCGATGGCGCTGCTCAACGCAACGCCTGTGTCGGGCGAGGGCAGGCGCATCGCCGTGCTCGGCGACATGCTCGAGCTCGGCGACCATTCGGCGAAGCTGCACGCAGCCCTTGCCGATCTGATCGTCGGCACCGAAACGCGCACGGTCTTTCTCGGCGGCCCTGAAATGCGGGCATTGGCGGACATCTTGCCCGACGATATCGAAACGCAGTATCGCGCCGGCGCCGAGGAATTGAAGCCGCTGCTGCTGTCGGCGTTGAAGCCTGGCGACGTGGTGATGGTCAAATCGTCGAAAGGCATCGGTTTTTCAAAGCTGGTCGAGGCTTTGCTCGGCAAATTTCCGGCGCAAGCCACAACCATTGAACAGACCTAAGGCCGGCCCGGGGGACGGAGTTTCATGTTCACATTGCTCGTCGATTTCGCGGACAAGATCTCGGTCTTCAACGTCTTCCGCTACATCACCTTCCGCACCGGCGGGGCGCTGATCACCTCGGTGCTGATCGTCTTCATCTTCGGGCCGACCATCATCAATTCGCTCAGGCTGCGGCAGGGCAAGGGCCAGCCGATCCGCGCCGATGGGCCGCAGACACATTTCAAGAAAGCCGGCACGCCGACCATGGGCGGGCTGATGATCCTTTGCGGCATCATCGGCTCGTCGCTTTTGTGGGCAAACCTTTCCAGCATCTATGTCTGGGTGGTGATGCTGGTGACGCTCGGCTTCGGTTCGATCGGTTTCTACGACGACTATCTGAAGGTGACCAAGCAGTCGCATCTGGGCTTTTCCGGCAAGGCAAGGCTGGCGCTCGAATTCATCATCGCCGGCATCGCCGCCTGGGTGATCATGCATAATGGCCAGGCGCCGTTCTCGTCGTCGCTGACCTTCCCCTTCGCCAAGGAATTCATCGTCAATCTCGGCTGGTTCTTCGTGCCGTTCTCCTGCTTCGTCATCGTTGGCGCCGGCAATGCGGTGAACCTGACCGATGGACTCGATGGACTGGCGATCGTGCCGATCATGATCGCTGCGGCCTCCTTCGGCGTCATCGCCTATCTCTCCGGCAATGCGGTGTTCGCCGAATATCTGCAGATCCATTTTGTCCCCGGCACCGGCGAACTGGCGGTCGTGCTCGGCGCGGTCATCGGCGCCGGCCTCGGTTTCCTGTGGTTCAACGCCCCGCCGGCGGCGATCTTCATGGGCGACACCGGCTCGCTGGCGATGGGCGGCCTGATCGGCACCGTCGCGGTGGCGACCAAGCACGAGATCGTCCTGGTCATCGTCGGCGGCCTGTTCGTGGTGGAGATCCTGTCTGTCATCATCCAGGTCGGCTACTTCAAGATGACCGGCAAGCGCGTGTTCCTGATGGCGCCGATCCATCACCATTTCGAAAAGCTCGGCTGGACCGAAAGCCAGGTGGTGATCCGCTTCTGGATCATCGCGGTGATCCTGGCGCTGGTCGGCCTGTCGACCCTCAAGCTCAGATAGGACGCCGCTTGATCCCCGCCTCATCCTTCGCAGGTAAGCGTGTCTCGCTCTTCGGGCTCGGCGGTTCGGGGATCGCCACCGCGCATGCGCTGATCGCCGGCGGGGCCGAGATCCTTGCCTGGGACGACAATCCGGACAGCGTCGCCAAGGCAGCGGCGGCGGGTATCGCGACGAAAGACCTGCGTGGCGCCAGCTGGGCCGGGTTTTCCGCCTTCGTGCTGTCGCCCGGTGTGCCGTTGACGCATCCGAAGCCGCACTGGGCAGTGGAGCTCGCACGCGGTGCAGGCGTCGAGGTGATCGGCGACATCGAGCTGTTCTGCCGCGAGCGGATTTTGCGTGCGCCTGAGGCACCGTTCATTGCCATCACCGGCACGAACGGCAAGTCGACGACGACGGCGCTGACGGCGCATATCCTGAAATCGGCCGGACGGGACACGCAGATGGGCGGCAATATCGGCCGTGCCATCATGACGCTCGATCCGCCAGAGGCGGGCCGGCATTACGTCGTGGAATGCTCGTCCTACCAGATCGACCTCGCGCCCTCAATCAATCCGACGGCCGGCATCCTGCTCAATTTGACGCCGGACCATCTCGACCGGCACGGCACCATGCAGCACTACGCCTCGATCAAGGAGCGGCTGGTGGCCGGCAGCGAGACCGCGATCGTCGGCGTAGACGATTCCTGGTGCGCCCAGATCGCCGACCGGCTGGAGCGGGCGGGCAGGCAGGTCATCCGCATTTCCAAGCGCCTGCCGCTGACCGACGGCTATTTCGCCGACGGCGGCAATCTGATGGAAGCAATAAATGGCCGCTACAGCCGCGTCGCCTTCCTCGATGGCATCGGCTCGCTGCGCGGCCAGCATAACGCGCAGAATGCACTGGCCGCGGTCGCCGCCTGCCTGAAGGTCGGATTGGAGCTGGGCGAGATCCAGGCCGGGCTGGAGAGCTTTCCCGGGCTGGCTCACCGCATGGAGCAGGTCGGCCGCAAGGACCATGTGCTGTTCATCAACGATTCCAAGGCGACCAACGCCGATGCGGCCGCACCGGCACTGTCGAGTTTCTCGCGCATCTACTGGATTGCCGGCGGACTGCCCAAGGAAGGCGGCATCGAGCCGCTGCGCGGCTTCTTTCCGCGCATCGCCAAGGCCTATCTGATCGGCGAGGCAGCACCGGCCTTCTCGGCGACGCTCGGCGAGGCCGTGCCTTACGAGATTTCTGGCACGCTGGCGGCCGCGGTCGCGCATGCGGCCAACGACGCCGCGCGCGACGACGGCGGCGAGGCGGTGGTGCTTTTGTCGCCGGCTTGCGCCAGTTTCGACCAGTTCAAGAATTTCGAAGTGCGCGGCGAAGCCTTCAGGCAAGCTGCGAGCGCTATAGATGGTGTGAAACCCATCGGAGGGTCACGATAATGCAAAGCCGTCTCGACAAAAGTCCGGTTGCGACCTGGTGGTGGACGATCGATCGCTGGTTCCTGGCGGCGTTCCTGTCACTGATGGGGCTGGGCATCGTGCTGTCCTTCGCGGCGAGCCCGGCAGTGGCCGAACGCATCGGCCTCGACAGCTTCCACTTCGCCACCAGGCAGATCATCTTCACCATACCGGCGCTGGGCGTGATGCTGGCCGTCTCCTTTCTGGAGTCGAGGCAGATCCGGCGCACGGCGCTGGCGATGCTGTGCATCATGCTCGTGCTGATGGTCGTGGTGCTCTACATCGGCGTCGAGGTGAAGGGAGCCCGGCGCTGGATATCGCTTGCCGGGCTGTCGATCCAGCCGTCGGAATTCCTGAAGCCGGCCTTCGTCATCGTCTGTGCCTGGTTGTTCGCCGAACACAAGCGCCAGCCGGACATTCCCGGCAATCTGTTTGCCATGCTGCTGCTGATCCTGGTCATCTCGCTTCTGGTCGCCCAGCCGGATCTCGGTCAGACCATGCTGGTGACCGGCACCTGGGGCGTGATGTTCTTCATGGCAGGCCTGCCATGGATGTGGATCATTGCGCTTGGCGTAACCGGCGCCAGCGGCCTGTTTGCCGCCTACACCGTGTTCCCGCACGTCGCCGCCCGCATCGACAAATTCTTGACCGGCGAGGGCGATACTTTCCAGGTCGACATGGGGCGCGAGGCGCTGATCAATGGCGGCTGGTTCGGCGTCGGCCCGGGTGAGGGCACAGTCAAGCGGGTCATTCCCGACAGCCACGCCGACTTCGTCTTTTCGGTCGCCGGCGAGGAGTTCGGGCTGATCATGTGCTTCTTCATCATGTCGATCTTCGCCTTCATCGTGCTGCGCGGCCTCAACACGGCGCTGAAGGAACAGGACGATTTCACGCGCTATGCCGTCGGTGGGCTGGTCACCGTCTTTGGCCTGCAGTCGGTCATCAACATGTGCGTCAACCTGCAGCTCATGCCGGCCAAGGGCATGACGCTGCCGTTCATCTCCTATGGCGGCTCCTCGCAGATCGCCATCGCGATCTCGATGGGCATGGTGCTGGCTTTGACGCGCAAGCGGCCGGAAAAGCGCAAGCAGATGGGCTTTGCGTTCTCTCAGCGCGCCATGCCGGCGGAGTGAGATGTCGAGGGGTGTGATCCTTCTGGCGGCCGGCGGCACGGGTGGTCATCTCTTCCCGGCCGAGGCGTTGGCGCACGAGCTGAACGAGCGCGGCTGGACGGTGCATCTGGCCACCGACCATCGTGTCGAGCGTTTTTCCAGCCATTTTCCGGGCGCCGTCCACCCGATCCAGTCGGCGACCCTGGGTTCGAAGAATCCCATCGCGGTCATCGGCGCCTTCTGGAAGATCTGGCGCGGGGTGCGGCAGGCTTCCGCCATCATCGCCCGATTCAAGCCGGAAGCCGTCGTCGGCTTTGGCGGCTATCCGACGCTGCCACCGCTCTATGCGGCGACAAGGCGCAAGGTGCCGACGCTGATCCATGAGCAGAACGCGGTGATGGGCCGCGCCAACCGGGCGCTGGCCGCCCGTGTCGACGCCATCGCCGGCGGCTTCCTGCGCGAGGATGAAAGTGCAGCGGGTGCCAAGACGGTGACCACGGGCAACCCGGTCAGGCCGCAAGTGCTGGAGGCAGCAAGGACGCCCTACATCGCCTCGACTGGCGAGGAACCCTTCCGGTTCCTGGTGTTCGGCGGCAGCCAGGGCGCGCAGTTCTTCTCCGATGCGGTGCCGGCGGCCATCGGGCTGCTGACGGAGCCTCAGCGCAAGCGGCTGGCGATAACCCAGCAGGCGCGCGCGGAGGATGTGGCGCGGGTCAAGTCGGCCTATGCCGCCCTTGGGGTCGACGCGCAGGTCTTGCCGTTCTTCACCGACATGGCGGCGCGGATGGCGGCGGCGCATCTGGTGATGTCACGCTCGGGTGCCTCCACGGTCTCGGAAATCGCCGTCATCGGCCGGCCGGCGCTGCTGGTGCCCTATCCGCACGCGCTTGACCATGACCAGGCGGCCAATGCGGCGGCCCTTGCGGCCGCAGACGGGGCCGAGGTGCATCCGCAATCCACGCTTTCGCCCGAGCGCATCGCTGCGCTCGTTGGCGGGCTGATGGACGACCCCGACAGGCTGACGGCCATGGCCGCTGCCGCCAGATCGGCCGGAAAACCGGACGCGGCGCGGTTGCTCGCCGATCTGACAGAGGCTATTGCGTCCAGGAAAACCGTTTCGGATTTCAGGAAGGGGACGCACGCATGAAGATGCCGCAGACGATCGGCCTTGTGCATTTCATCGGCATTGGCGGCATCGGCATGAGCGGCATCGCCGAGGTGCTGCACAATCTCGGCTACAGGGTGCAGGGGTCCGACCAGGCCGACAGCGCCAATGTACAACGGCTGCGCGACAAGGGCATCGAATGCTTCGTCGGCCACAGGGAAGAAAACCTCGGCGATGCCGAAGTGGTGGTCGTCTCGACCGCGATCAAGAAGTCCAACCCGGAGCTGAAGGCGGCGCGCGAGAAGCTGCTGCCCGTCGTGCGGCGCGCCGAGATGCTGGCCGAACTGATGCGCTTCCGCCAGGCGGTGGCGATTGGCGGCACCCATGGCAAGACGACGACGACGTCGATGGTGGCGACGCTGCTCGAAGCCGGCGGGCTCGACCCGACGGTGATCAATGGCGGCATCATCAATGCCTATGGCACCAATGCCCGCATGGGCGACGGCGAGTGGATGGTGGTCGAGGCCGACGAGAGCGACGGCACCTTCCTCAAGCTGCCGGCCGAGATTGCCGTGGTCACCAACATCGATCCCGAACATCTCGACCACTATGGCAGTTTCGACAAGGTGCGCGAGGCGTTTCGCCAGTTCGTCGAGAACGTGCCGTTCTATGGTTTCGGCGTGATGTGCACCGACCATCCGGAAGTGCAGGCGCTGGTCGGCAGCATCGAGGACCGGCGCGTCATCACCTATGGCGAGAACGCACAGGCCGACGTTCGCTTCACCAACCACCGCATGGCCGGCGCCATATCGGAGTTCGATGTGGTGATCCGCGACCGCAAAGGCCGCGGCCAGACGACGATATCAGGCCTGCGCCTGCCGATGCCCGGCCGCCACAATGTTTCCAACGCGACGGCGGCGATCGCGGTCGCGCATGAGCTCGGCCTGTCGGCAGAGGCGATCAAGAAGGGCCTGTCGTCCTTCGCCGGCGTCAAGCGGCGCTTCACCCATACCGGTTCGTGGAACGGCGTCGAGGTGTTCGACGATTACGGCCACCATCCGGTCGAGATCACGGCGGTGCTGAAGGCGGCGCGCAGCGCCACCGCTGGCCGCGTCATCGCGATTGCCCAGCCGCATCGCTTCACCCGGCTGCACGATCTGTTCAACGAATTCTCGGTCTGCTTCAACGATGCCGATACGGTCATGGTGGCGCCCGTTTATGCGGCGGGCGAGGAGCCGATCGACGGCGTGACCTCGGAGGCGCTGGTGTCGCGCATTCGCGCCGGCGGCCATCGCGACGCGCGCTACATCGAGGGCCCTGCCGCGATTGCGCCGGTCATCCGCGAACTGGCCAAGCCAGGCGACTTCGTCGTCTTCCTCGGCGCCGGCAATATCACCCAATGGGCCTATATGTTGCCCAAGGAACTTGGCGGGACAGTCACATGATGCGCGGCCAGGCGTTGATCGACAAGCTTGGTGACCGGCTTGCCGGCCTGCGCGGCCGCATCACGCCCAATGCCGAGATGGACAAGATCACCTGGTTCCGCGCCGGCGGGCTTGCGGAGGCGCTGTTCCAGCCGGCCGACGAAGAGGATCTCGCTGAGTTCCTGCGGGCGGTTCCCGAAGACATTCCGCTGATGGTCGTCGGCGTCGGCTCGAACCTCCTGGTGCGCGACGGCGGCATTCCCGGCTTCGTCGTCCGTCTTTCGGCGAAAGGGTTCGGCGAGGCCGAAGTCATCGGGCCAACCTCCATCAAGGCAGGTGCGGCGACGCCGGACAAGCGGGTCGCCGCCGTCGCTTATGAGGCTGGCATTGGCGGCTTTCATTTCTATTACGGCATTCCCGGCGCCGTAGGCGGGGCACTCAGGATGAACGCAGGCGCCAATGGCGTCGAGACGCGCGAGCGCGTCGTCGAGGTGCGGGCGCTCGACCGCAAGGGCAATGTCCATACGCTCAGCAATGCCGACATGGGCTATGCCTACCGCCATTCGTCGGCGCCTTCGGGCCTGATCTTCACTTCGGCGACTTTCGAAGGAACCTTGCAGGACCAGGCGGTGATCAAGGCGGCGATGGATTCCGTGCAGAACCATCGCGAGACGGTGCAGCCGATCCGCGAGAAGACCGGCGGCTCGACCTTCAAGAATCCGGAGGGCACTTCGGCCTGGAAGGAGATCGACAAGGCCGGCTGCCGCGGGCTGATGATCGGCGGCGCGCAGATGTCGCCGATGCACTGCAACTTCATGATAAACACCGGAACCGCCACCGGCTACGACCTCGAATATCTCGGCGAAACGGTGCGGGCGCGCGTGCTTGAAAATTCGGGCATCCGGCTGCAGTGGGAAATCAAACGCCTCGGCGATTTCCGGCCGGGCCATGCCGTGCAGGAATTTCTCGGGCAGCTGCTCTAAGGCGCATTAGCGCAAGCTGAAGTTCATGTGATGCATTAACTTCATGCGGCCCGAATACCCGCGCAACCGTTGCCCTAAAGACTCACAACACGGTTTTCGCTGCCGTTTTCGCGGAAAGTGAATCTCTCGGATTCATAAGCACTTGCCAGAGAATCAACTCTCTGATTCTCTGCCCTAAAGCGTTTCCTGATTTGAGTCGTTCGACGCGTCACCCGCGTTTTCCGTCTGGGGGGCAACCTGCCGGGAGACTCGGACTCAATGTTGCGGAAATATTGGCTGCGGACCCGCCGTGAGAGGGGATGACGGGAAATGAAAAGTAAGCATGTGGCCGTCCTCCTGGGTGGATTCTCGTCGGAGCGGCCCGTGTCTCTGTCCTCGGGGAAAGCGTGTGCCGATGCGCTTGAGAAGGAAGGTTACGAGGTCACCCGCGTCGATGTTGCGCGCGATGTCGGTGCCGTGCTTGCTGCACTCAAGCCCGATGTCGTCTTCAACGCGCTGCATGGTCCATTCGGCGAGGACGGCACCATCCAGGGTATCCTCGAATATCTGGCCATTCCCTACACCCATTCCGGCGTGCTCGCCTCGGCGCTTGCCATGAACAAGGAACTGGCCAAGAAGGTCGCCAAGGCGGCTGGCGTTCCGGTGGCGGAATCGAAAGTGACCAACCGCTTCGCCATCCAGAACAAGCATCCGATGAAGCCGCCCTACGTGGTCAAGCCGGTCAATGAAGGATCGAGCTTCGGCGTCGTCATCGTGCATGAGGGGCAGTCGCATCCGCCGCAGGTCATCGGCTCGTCCGAATGGAAGTACGGCGATACCGTCATGGTCGAGCGCTACGTGCATGGGCGTGAGCTGACCTGCGCGGTGATGGGCGACGTGGCGCTCGGCGTCTGCGAGATCATCCCGACCGGCCATTCCTTCTACGACTACGATTCAAAATACGTCGCGGGCGGATCAAAACACGAAACCCCTGCTAAAATTTCACCGAATATTTACCAAAAAATACAGACACTGGCGCTCAAGGCTCACCAAGCTATCGGTTGCCGGGGCGTCTCCCGGTCGGACTTCCGTTACGACGACCGTCACTCCGAGAACGGCGAGGTTGTCTGGCTCGAGGTCAACACCCAGCCGGGCATGACGCCGACGTCTCTGGTGCCCGAAATCGCCGCGCATGCGGGGCATTCGTTCGGCGATTTGTTGAGTTGGATGGTGGAGGACGCTTCGTGTCTGCGTTGAGGTGGGGCCAGGGCAAGGGGGCGGGCGCGACTGGGCCGACGCTGTTCGGCATGCCGCTGTCGTTCGACCATTTCGTGCTGCCGCGGCTGCTTCGCCGGCCGGTGCGCGTACTTGCGCGCCTGGGCGAGGGCGAGTTCACTGCGCCGCCTTTCGCTGCCGCCATCCTGTCGGCCGTGCTCATCGGATCGGGCAGCGCTTACGGCGCCTATCTTGGCGGCTACACTGACAGCATCGTCCAGGGCATCACTGCCCGCACGGGCTTCGCCGTCGACCAGATCAAGGTGGTCGGCAATCGCGAAACCTCCGAGATCGACATACTGGACCGGCTTCAGCTCGACGGCTGGACCTCGCTGATCGGCTTCGACGCCGAAGCCGCGCGCGAGCGTATCGCGACGCTGCCCTGGGTCGAGGTCGCCGCGGTGCGCAAGGTCTATCCGCATACGCTGGAAGTGCGCATCGAGGAGCGTGAGCCGTTCGCGCTCTGGCAGCAGGGCAATACGCTTTCGGTCATCGAGCGGTCCGGCGAGGTGATTGCGCCGTTCTCGGGCGGCAAGCAGGCTTTGCTGCCGCTGATCATCGGCACCGGCGCGCCGGCAAAGGCCCCGGATTTCCTAGCCAAGATCAAGAAATATCCAGAACTGGCGGCGCGGGTCAAAGGTTATATCCGCATTGGCGAACGGCGCTGGGACCTGAAGCTCGAGAACGGCATCGCGATCAAGCTGCCGGAGGATGGCGAGGATCAGGCGATCGCCGATCTGGTCAGGATGGACCATGACAACGGGCTTTTGACGCGCGACATCGCCGCCGTCGACATGCGCCTGTCCGACCGTCTCGTCGTGCAGCTGACGCCGGAAGCGGCGACGCAGCGCGAAGCGGCGCTGAACGAAAAGCCGCAGAAGCTGAAGCGCAAGCCGGAGACGAAGATATGAGCTGGCTTGGCGGCAACAATGATGCCTCCTCGCGCCGCTCCGGCACATTGACGGTGCTGGATGTCGGTTCGAGCAAGGTTTGCTGCGTGGTGGCGAAGCTGAAGCCGCGCGACGACGGCAAGCTGTTGCGTGGGCGTTCGCACCGCATCCAGGTGATCGGCATCGGCCACCAGAAATCGCAAGGCGTGAAGTCGGGTGTCGTCGTCGATCTCGATCGCGCCGAGCATGCCATCCGTCTCGCCGTCGACGCCGCCGAGCGCATGGCGGGGCTGACGGTGGATTCGCTGATCGTCAACATGACGGCCGGCCGGCTGAAGAGCGAGGCCTTCTCGGCCACCATCAACCTTGGCGGCCATCAGGCCGACGAGGCCGATATCAGGCGCGTGCTGGCCGCCGGTGCCAAGCAGGCGCTCAAGACCGAGCGCGAGGTGATCCATTCGCTTCCCGTCGGCTTCTCGCTGGATTCCGAGCGCGGCGTGCGCGATCCGCGCGGCATGGTCGGTGAATCGCTCGGCGTCGACATGCATGTGCTGACCGGCGATGCGGCACCGCTGCGCAATCTGGAACTCTGCATCAACCGCTCGCATCTGTCGGTCGAGCGCATGGTGGCGACGCCCTATGCCAGCGGGCTTGCGGCCCTGGTCGACGACGAGCTCGAAATGGGCGCTGCCTGCATCGACATGGGCGGCGGCACGACGACGATCTCGGTGTTCTCCGAAGGCAAGTTCGTCCATGGCGACGCCATCGCCATCGGCGGCAACCATGTGACGCTGGATATGGCCAAGGGCCTGTCGACCTCGCTCGACGCGGCCGAGCGGCTCAAGGTGATGCATGGCTCGGCGCTGCCCGGCAGTGCCGACGACCGCGACCTGGTTTCGATCCAGCCGATCGGCGAGGAGGGCGAGATACCGCTGCAGGTGCCGCGTTCGATGATGACGCGCATCATCCGCGCCCGCATCGACGAAACGCTCGAACTGCTGCGCGACCGGCTGAACAAGTCCGGCTACGGCAACGCCGTCGGCAAGCGCGTTGTGCTCACCGGCGGCGCCAGCCAGCTTTCCGGCCTGCCGGAAGCGGCGCGCCGCATTCTCGGGCGCAATGTGCGCATCGGCCGCCCGCTCGGCGTGGCGGGCCTGCCGGAAGCGGCGAAGGGGCCGGCATTCTCGACCCCGGTCGGGCTTCTGATCTATCCGCAGATGGCGAGCTTCGAGAGCCATCCTGCGAAAGGAATTTCCGGTCTCAGGATGACCGGGACGGGCGGAAAACTGCATCGCATGAGTCAGTGGTTGAGAGACAGTTTCTAAATTGACGGGGACAGCCCCATAGGCGGCCGCAGCGGCGAAGCGGCGGGAAAGGCAAAGGACGGAGACAATGACGATCAATCTGCAAAAGCCGGACATCACCGAGCTGAAGCCACGCATCACCGTGTTCGGTGTCGGCGGCGGCGGCGGCAATGCGGTCAACAACATGATCACCGCCGGCTTGCGCGGTGTCGAGTTCGTGGTGGCCAACACCGACGCCCAGGCCTTGACCATGTCGAAGGCGGAGCGGCTGATCCAGCTCGGCGCGCATGTCACCGAGGGGCTCGGTGCCGGATCGCAGCCGGAAGTCGGACGCGCGGCGGCCGAGGAGTGCATCGACGAGATCATCGATCATCTCTCCAACACCCATATGTGCTTCGTCACCGCCGGCATGGGCGGCGGCACCGGCACGGGTGCTGCTCCGGTGGTTGCACGAGCCGCGCGCGAAAAGGGCATCCTCACCGTCGGTGTCGTCACCAAGCCGTTCCATTTCGAAGGCCAGCGCCGCATGAAGACGGCCGACCTGGGCATCGAGGAACTGCAGAAATGCGTCGATACGCTGATCGTCATCCCCAACCAGAACCTGTTCCGGCTGGCCAATGACAAGACCACCTTCGCCGATGCCTTCGCCATGGCCGACCAGGTGCTCTACTCCGGCGTCGCCTGCATCACCGACCTGATGGTCAAGGAAGGCCTGATCAATCTCGATTTCGCCGACGTCCGTTCGGTGATGCGCGAGATGGGCAAGGCGATGATGGGCACGGGCGAAGCTTCGGGCGAGGGCCGCGCCATGGCGGCCGCCGAGGCGGCGATCGCCAACCCGCTGCTCGACGAGACCTCGATGAAGGGCGCCAAGGGCCTGCTGATCTCGATCACCGGCGGCCGCGACCTGACGCTGTTCGAGGTCGACGAGGCCGCGACCCGTATCCGCGAAGAGGTCGACCAGGACGCCAACATCATCCTCGGCGCCACGTTCGACGAAGAGCTCGAAGGCGTGATCCGCGTCTCGGTGGTGGCCACCGGCATCGACAAGTCGGCGGCCGAAATCGCCGCGGCGCCGATCTCGATCCGCGCTGCGCCGCAAAAGCCGGTCAGCCGCCCGGCAGCCGCGATCGCGGAAAGCCGTCCGGCGCCGGTCCAGCAGACGGCCTACGAGCCGCGTGCGGTCGATCCGGTGGCCGAAGCCATCCAGCTTGCCGAGGCCAATGCGGCCGCCATGGCGCAGCCGCGCCCGGCGCCGATGGCGCATGCGGAAGATTTCCGTCCGCAGAGCAAGATCTTCCAGGCGCCGCCTGCCCAGCCGCAGCCGGTGGTTCAGCAGCAGATCGTGCAGACCGCACCGCTGCGGGAAATGCCGCAGCCGGTTGCCGCCGCACCGCAGCGCATGCCGCGCGTCGAGGACTTTCCGCCGGTGGTGAAGGCGGAAGTGGAAGCCAAGAGCCGCCCGGCCGACCATGAGAATGGCGGACCGATGGGCCTGCTCAAGCGTCTGACCAACGGGCTGACACGTCGCGAGGAAGAGCCTGCACGGTTGCAGCCGGCGCAGCCGCGCGAGCCGAAGCTGCGCCAGGCGGCACCGGAAGTGCGCCGTCTTGCCAGCCAGGATCCGCAGCTCTACGCGCCGCGCCGCGGGCAGCTGGACGACCAGGGCCGGCTGACGCCGCAAAGCCGGGCTGTGCAGGAAGACGACCAGCTGGAGATTCCGGCTTTCCTGCGCCGTCAGGCGAACTGACCTGTTGACGGTCCGTAACTATTGTTAACAGGCAGACAAGCGATTGTTTGCCTGTTAACGCAAAAAGAAGTTGTAAAACAGAGTGTTACGAGAGGTGTCTCGCTCCAGGTTGCGGTTACAGCAGGAAAGAAACCGTGATTTGGAGTCTCCCAGCCGGACCACTATCTTCGCCCGGATTACCTTCGGTTTGCCGGGATTCGGGGAGTTGGCCCTGCCTGCCGATCACTTCAAGAGCCGCGCGCCCTCAGGGCTGATGAAGCGGACGACGGCAGTTTGGGCTTATGGGGTTTGTCTTGCAAGACTATCAGACGACACTTAAATCGCGTGCAACGCTGACGGGTACCGGCGTTCACAGCGGCAAGCCCGTTACCGTTCATTTCCTGCCCGCGGACGCCGACACCGGCATCCTCTTCCAGCTTACAAATGGCGGCGAGAGCCGCGAGTTCCGCGCTCTTGTCTCCGAAGTCGGCGCGACCGATCTCTGCACCATGCTGGGTGATCCGGCGGGCGAGCATATCGGCACTGTCGAGCATCTGATGGCGACGGTCTTCGGTCTTGGCCTCGACAATCTCATTATCGAGATCGACGGGCCCGAAGTCCCGATCCTCGACGGCAGCGCGATCGCGTTCGTGGAAGCCTTCGATCAGGCCGGCGTCGAAACGCTCCCGGTCAAGCGCCGCTATATAAGGGTGGTCAAGCCGGTTCGCATCGAGAACGGCGCGTCCTGGGCGGAGTTCCGGCCGTACGACGGCACCCGCTTCGAGATCGAGATCGATTTCGAAAGCCCGGCGATCGGCCGCCAGTTGTTCGCGTCCGACATCAACCCCGACATTTTCCGCCGCGACATCGCGCGCGCCCGCACCTTCGGCTTCATGAAGGATGTCGAGCGGCTGTGGGCGGCCGGCTATGCGCTCGGCTCGTCGCTCGAAAACTCGCTGGTGATCGGCGACGACAACCGCGTCATCAACATGGGCGGCTTGCGCTATCACAATGAGTTCGCGCGCCACAAGACGCTGGACGCGATGGGCGACCTGGCGCTGGCCGGCGCCCGCTTCATCGGCTGCTTCCGCTCCTATCGCGGCGGCCACAGGATGAATGCGGCGGCTTTGCGGCGGCTTTTGTCCGACCGTTCGGCGTTCGAGGTCGTCGAGACGACGCGTCGCGAACGCGGCCGGAGCGCCGAGATGAGCGCCGTCAGCGCGCCCGTCTATGCGCCCTGGATGATCTGATTCTTAACGATTTTCTGACTTGCTGGCGGCTGGCCTGTGTTGCATGGATGCATCACGGGTTGGTGAAATCATACGATCACGGGCCCACCGCCAAACCGCCACAAAAATGTGCGATTGGCCGGAGATAGCGTTGCCGGGCAAGGCGGTTATGGTTTATGGCTGCTGCCCCAGACCCGAAATGACGACTGAAATGACGCCGAAAGGGCGGAATCCAATCATGTTCTTCAAGCGAGTTGGTCAATCGAAAGCGCCGCATAGGGCTGTTTTCCTGGCGCTTTCGGTGGTTGTCCCATCGCTCTTCCTGTCGGCCTGCATGTCGTCCGAGAAAGACGTCGACCTGTCGACCTATGTCGACCAGACCGAACCGGCCGACGTTCTCTACAACCAGGGCCTCGCCAATCTGAACGCCGGCCGTCTGGACGAGGCGAGCAAGAAGTTCGACGCCGTCGACCGCCAGCACCCCTATTCGGAATTCGCCCGCAAATCGATGGTGATGGGCGCCTTCGCCGACTACCGCGCAGGCCACTATGACGAGGCGATCGGCTCGGCCAAGCGCTATCTGACGCTCTACCCGTCGACAGACGATGCCGCCTACGCGCAGTACATCATCGGGCTTAGCTACTACCGGCAGATCAAGGACGTCACCCAGGACCAGAAGGAAGCGCGGCAGACCGTGCAGACCATGCAGGATCTGGTGACGCGCTGGCCGACGTCCGAATATGTCGACGACGCCAAGGAGAAGATCCGCTTTGCCACCGACCAGCTGGCCGGCAAGGAGATGCAGATCGGCCGCTACTATCTCGAGCGCCGCGAGTACATCGCCGCTGTCAAGCGGTTCCGCAATGTGGTCGAGAACTATTCCAATACGCGCCATGTCGAGGAAGCGCTGGCACGCCTGACCGAGAGCTACTATGCAATGGGGCTGACGTCGGAAGCGCAGACCGCGGCGGCAGTGCTCGGCACCAACTATCCCGACAGCCAGTGGTACAAGGATTCCTACAAGCTCCTGCAGAGCAACGGGCTTCAGCCGCGTGAGAATGCCGGGTCGTGGATCTCCAAGGCCGGGAAGCTGATCACCGGCGCCTGATGCTTTCCAGGCTGTCGATCCGCGATATCGTTCTGATCGAGAAGCTGGACATCGACTTCCTGCCCGGCCTCTCCGTGCTGACGGGCGAAACCGGCGCCGGAAAATCCATCCTGCTCGACGCGTTGTCGCTGGCGCTTGGCGCCCGCGGCGATGCTTCGCTGGTTCGCCACGGCGCGGCACAGGGCCAGGTCATCGCGGTGTTCGACGTGCCGCGCAACCATCCGGCCCGCGCGTTGCTTGCCGAAAACGCCATTGAGGACGACGGCGACATCATCCTGCGCCGGGTGCAGACGGCCGATGGCCGCACGCGCGTCTTTGTCAACGACCAGCCGTCCAGCGTCACCCTGATGCGCGACATCGGCCATGCGCTGGTCGAGATCCACGGCCAGCATGACGAGCGGGCGCTGGTCGATCCGGGCGCCCATCGCGACTTGCTGGACAGTTTCGGCGGCCATCTTGGTGCCGCCCGCGCGACGGGCGAGGCGTGGCGGTACTGGCGAAGCTGCGAGCAGGACTTTGCCAAACACCGCGCCAAGGTCGAGGCGGCGGCGCGCGAGGCCGACTACCTCCGCGCCTCGGTCGCGGAACTGGCCAGGCTCGATCCCCAGCCGGGCGAAGAGACCGAGCTCGCGGAACTACGCGCCACGATGATGCGGGCGGAGAAGATCGCCTCGGAAATCCATGATGCGCAGGACGTGCTGTCAGGGCCGTCCTCACCGCTGCCGCAACTGGCGAGCCTTCTGCGGCGGCTGCAGCGCAAGGTGAGCGAAGCGCCCGGTCTGCTCGACGATGTGGTCAAGTCGCTCGACGAGGCAATGCTGTCGCTCGACGCGGCGCAGTCGGGTGTTGAGGCAGCACTGCGCGCCACCGAATATGACCCGCAGCGGCTGGAGAAGGCGGAGGAGCGGCTGTTTTCGCTGCGTGCCGCCTCGCGCAAGCACAGCGTGGCGGTCGACGATCTGGCGCAGCTGCGCGACACGATGGCCGCCGACCTCGCGGATCTCGATGCCGGCGAAGAACGCCTGCATGGGCTGGAGAAGCAGGCCGCCGCGGCGCGCGAGGCCTACGACATTTCCGCCGCACAGCTGTCCTCGCTTCGCCATGCCGCGGCGTCCGGGCTGACCAAGGCGGCGATGGCCGAATTGCCGGCGCTGAAGCTCGAACGGGCAGAGTTCATCGTCTCGATGGCCAGCGACGCCGAAAGCCGCATGGAAGAGGGCATCGACCAGGTCGAGTTCTGGGTGCGCACCAACCCCGGCACAAGGCCCGGCCCGATGATGAAGGTCGCTTCCGGCGGCGAGCTTTCGCGCTTCCTTTTGGCGCTGAAGGTGGCGCTGGCCGATCGCGGCTCGGCGCCGACGCTGGTCTTCGACGAGATCGACACCGGTGTCGGCGGTGCCGTGGCGGATGCGATCGGCCAACGACTGGCGCGGCTGTCGACGCGCGTTCAGGTGCTGTCCGTGACCCATGCGCCGCAAGTGGCGGCGCGCGCGGCGACGCATTTCCTGATCTCCAAATCCGGCGGCACCGACAAGGTTGCCACCGGCATCGCCGAAATGGACCGGGCGGCGCGCCAGGAGGAGATCGCGCGCATGCTGGCGGGCGCCACCATCACCGACGAGGCCCGCGCGGCGGCCGAGCGGCTGCTGCGCGAGAATACAGCCGCGGCTTAGCGAAGCGTAAAGTCCGGCACTCCGGACATGAGTCAGGATATGGCTCCATCCCGCTGTTCAGGAATGATTTTCTGTGCCTGGTCTCTCCCTCCTGGGAGAATCCTGTTCTATTGTGTCGCGCCACGTTCAGGGAACAAAAAACATGTCGGAAAAACCTGTCGATTCGCTCAGCGAAAGCGAGGCCGTCAGTGAGCTGGAGCGGCTGGCGGCGGAGATCGCCGAGCACGACCGGCGCTATCACACCGAGGACGCGCCGACGATCTCGGACGCCGAGTATGACGCGCTGGCGCGGCGCAACCTCGCCATCGAGGAACGGTTCCCCGGTCTGGTGCGCGAGGATTCGCCCTCGCGCAGGGTGGGCGCGCCGCCGGCGGAGGGCTTCGCCAAGGTGCGCCACGCGGTGCCGATGCTCAGCCTCGCCAAGGCCTATACCGACGCGGACGTTACCGACTTCATCGAACGCGGCCGGCGATTCTTCGACCGCGACAAGGATCTGGACATCGCCTTCACGGCTGAACCGAAGATCGACGGGCTGTCGGCTTCGCTGCGTTATGAAGGCGGCGTGTTCGTGCAGGGCGCAACGCGCGGCGACGGCGCCGTCGGCGAGGATATCACTGCCAATCTCAAGACGATCGCCGACATCCCCAAGACGCTAAAGGGCTCGGGCTGGCCTGAGACGATCGAAATACGTGGCGAGGTCTACATGACCTATGCGGAGTTCGAGGCGCTGAAGCAACGTTCGGCTGCGGCCGGTGGCCAGGACTACGTCAATCCGCGCAACACGGCGGCGGGGTCGCTGCGCCAGAAGGATGCATCGGTCACCGCCAGCCGCAACCTCAAATTCTTCGCCTATGCCTGGGGTTATACGTCAGAGGATCCGGCTCCGACCCAGTATGGGTCAGTGCAAAAGTTCGCAGATTGGGGCTTCAAGGTCAGCCCGCTGATGGTGCGGGCAAAATCGGTCGAGGAGTTGGTCGCGCACTACCATTTGATCGAGGAGCAGCGCTCGTCGCTGGGCTACGACATAGACGGCGTCGTCTACAAGGTCGACCAGCTGGAACTGCAGCGCAGATGGGGTTTCGTCACCGGCGAACCGCGCTGGGCCGTTGCGCACAAATTCCCGGCCGAACAGGCGATGACGACCGTGCAAAAGATCGACATCCAGGTCGGCCGTACCGGCACGCTGGCGCCGGTTGCGCGGCTGGCGCCCGTCACGGTCGGCGGCGTGGTGGTCGAAAACGTCACGCTTCACAATGAAGACTACATCAAGGGCCTGGATAGCACCGGCCAGCCGATCCGCGACGGCATCGACATACGCATCGGCGACACGGTGGTGATCCAGCGGGCGGGGGATGTCATCCCGCAAATCGTCAGCGTCGTCATCGACAAACGTCCGCCTGATGCCGCGCCTTACGAATTCCCGCATGCCTGTCCGATCTGCGGCTCATCCGCGACGCGCGAGATCAACGACAAGACCGGCAAGGAAGATTCACGCCGGCGCTGCACCGGCGAGTTGATCTGCGCCGCGCAGGCCGTGGAAGGACTGCGCCACTTCGTGTCACGCGGTGCCATGGATATTGAAGGGCTGGGCGCCGAGAACATCGACACCTTCTTCAATGCGGGATTGATCAAGACAGCCGCCGATATCTTCACGCTCAAGGAACGTCGTCCCGCCGTCACCAAGGCGCTGGCCGAGCGGCGCGAGGAGCAGGCCAGGCAGCGCGAGGAAGCATCCGGCAAGACGCGCAAGAATGTGCGAAGTGTCGAGGACCGCAACTATGAAGGCCTCGACAAGCTTTTTGCAGCCATCGACTCCCGCCGCGAGCCGGAGCTCGACCGTTTCATCTTCGCGCTGGGCATCCGCCATATCGGTGATACGACGGCGTCCGTGCTTGCCCGGACCTTTTCGACCATCGAGGAGCTGATCCGAATCGGCAAGGAGACAGCGGCGGCGGCCGATCCGCACAGCGTTTTCCCGTCGATCAACGGCATCGGCGACACGGTGATCGGCGCGCTCCGCGATTTCTTCGGCAATGAACGCAATGACGACGTGCTTGATGCGCTGCTCAAGCAGGTCAAGCCGAAGCCTTACGTCGTGGACGTCTCAGCCGGTAGCGAAGTCGCCGGCAAGACGATCGTGTTCACCGGCACGCTGGAAAAGGTGACGCGCTCCGAAGCCAAGGCGATGGCTGAACGTCTCGGCGCCAAGGTCGCGGGCTCGGTTTCCGCGAAGACCGACCTGGTGGTGGCGGGCCCAGGCGCCGGCTCCAAGCTGAAGGTTGCCACCGATCTCGGCATCGAGGTGATCGACGAGGACACCTGGTTGCAACGGATCGGCAGGGGCGCCTGATGGCCGGCGCATTCAAGGGGTTCGGGCAGAAAGCTATTCCGTTCCTGAAGGCGCTCGATTTCCACCAGAGCCGGGAATGGTTCCAGGAGAACCGGGCGCTCTACGAAAGCGAACTCCACGAGCCGTTCTGCGATCTCGTCGAGACGCTCTCCGAGCGTTTCCTGGCTGCGGGGCTGGGTCTGCGCGGCGACCGCAAGAAATCGCTGTTCAGGATCAACCGCGATGTGCGCTTCTCCAAGGACAAGCGGCCCTACAACCAGCACCTTTCCGCGATCCTGTCGCCCGACGGCACCAAGATGGAGCTGGGCGTGTTCTTCGTTTACATAGGGCTCGACCGCTGCTTTGCCGGCGTTGCATGGTGGCAGCCGGGGCCGGAGCTGCTCCAGGCGATGCGCAAGGCCATCACGACGAAGCCGGCCGCATTCCGCGCCCTGGTGGCGGCGCTGAAGAAGAACCGGCTCGAAATCGACACGGAAGGCTGCCTGAAACGCGCACCGCGTGGGTTCGAGGATGTCACCGAAGCCGATCTTGCCCAGGCGATCCGCAACCGGCATTTCGCTGTCCGGCACAATTTCGATCCCGCGACGATCCATACGCCGGCGCTGGTCGACGACCTCGTCGATTTCACCTTGCGCGCCAGGCCGCTGCTCGACTGGGGCAGGGCGATCCAGGGCAAAGCTGGATAACACCACCACGCCCCGGCGATCATTTCCGCTGATCGTTTGGCTCAAGCGAATTGGTGTGACAAGGAAGCCGGCGCTCCCTACATACGGCCCTTCGGGAAGGAGTGGCCTATGGCTGTGGAAGCGATCTCCGAGGGCAGCGCGAAGAGCGAATTCTGGGACGGTGTGCGGCTGAGCATGCCGGTCGTGGTCGCGTCGGCGCCGTTTGCCGTGTTGTTCGGGGCGATTGCCGTCGACAACGGATTTTCCGTGCTGGAAGCCTTCCTGATGAGCGCCCTGGTCTTCGGCGGCGCCAGCCAGATGGTTGGCATCGAACTGTTCGGCCAGCATGTCGCGCCCTGGCTGATCGTGCTGTCGATCTTCGCCGTCAATTTCCGCCATGTGCTCTATTCCGCCGGCCTTGGCAGACGCATCTCGCATTGGCCTGTCATCCAGCAGGCGATCGGCTATTTCATCATGACCGATCCGCAGTACGCCGTGGCCGAGGCGAGGGCGGCGTCAGGCAAGACGGTCGGCTTCGTCTGGTATCTGGGGCTCGGCCTGCCGGTCTATGTGTTCTGGGTGGTCGAAAGCGCGCTCGGCGCGGTGTTCGGCAAGCTAATCCCCGACACGCATGCGCTGGGCATCGATTTCCTGCTGCCGATCTATTTCCTCGGACTGGTCATGGGCTTCCGCAAGCGGCCGCTCTGGCTGCCTGTGGTCATGGCCAGCGCCGTCGCCTCTATCATCGCCTACAAGACGGTTGGTTCGCCCTGGCACGTTTCGATCGGCGCGATCGCCGGCGTGCTTTTGGCGGTCATCCTGCCGCCGCACCATAGCGGCGTGGGGGAACGGCCATGAGCACCACCTTGTGGATCATCATCGCCGGCGCGATCGCGACTTATCTCACCCGCGTCGGCGGCCACCTCGTCATCTCGCGCTTCGAGAGCGTTCATCCTCGCGTCGAAGCCGGGCTGAATGCCGTGCCCGCGGCGGTGCTGACGACATTGGTCGCGCCGGCGGCTCTTGGCGCCGGGCCGGCTGAATGGGCGGCGCTGGTCGTCACCGCATTGGCGTCGCTGCGCGGCGGTCTGATGGCGATGTTCCTTGCTGGCGCCGCCGTGCTGATCCTGGCGCGGCAGTTCGTCGGGTAGACATCAGATCTTGGCGTCGTGCGGCAGCGGTGCCGTAACCTTCTCCAGCCAGGCCAGCGTCTCACCCTCGAGCATCGGTCCGATCTCGGCCAGCACGCGCGCATGATACTCGTCGAGCCAGTGCAGTTCGTCGCGCGTCAAAAGGTCGGTGCGGATCAATCGCTTGTCGATCGGCGCCAGCGTCAGCGTCTCGAAATCGTGCATGGCGATGTCGCCGCCCTCTACCGGTTCGGCCGCGGTCACCAGTACGAGATTCTCGATGCGGATGCCGTAAGAACCTTCCTTGTAATAGCCGGGCTCGTTGGAGAGCATCATGCCGGCGAGCAGCTTTTCGGTCCCGGTGCGGGCGATTCGTTGCGGGCCCTCGTGCACGGCGAGATAAGAGCCGACGCCGTGGCCGGTGCCGTGGGCGAAGTCGCAGCCATGTTTCCACAGCGCCATGCGCGCCACCGCGTCGATCTCTGAGCCGCGAGTGCCGGTGGGGAAGCGCAGCATGGAAATGCCGATCATGCCCTTCAGCACCAGCGTGAAGCGCTCGCGCATCTCTTCGGTCGGCGTGCCGATCGGCACGGTGCGGGTGATGTCGGTGGTGCCGTCCTGGTACTGGCCACCGGAATCGAGCAGGAACAGCTCGCCATCGGCGAGTTTGCGGCTGGTGGCGCGGGACACGCGGTAATGCATGATGGCACCGTTCGGGCCGGCGCCCGAGATGGTGTCGAAGGAGACGTCGCGCAGCGGCATCTGCGTTTCCTCGCCGGTCTGCCGGCGTGTCTCCTCCAGCCTGGTGACGACGGCGATCTCGTCGAGCGTGCCCGGCTTCTGGCGATCGAGCCAGCAGAGCAGCTTGGCGATGGCGGCGCCGTCGCGGCGGTGCGCGGCGCGGCTGCCGTTGATCTCGGCCGGGTTCTTGGTGGCGCGCGGAATGCGGGCAGGATCGGGCGCGGCAACGACGGTGCCGCCATTGTCCTCGACCAGCATCTTAAGCTTCTCCGCCGCCAGCACCGGGTCGAGCGCGATTTTTGCACCACCCTTGGCAAGGGCTGCGATCGCCGCCTCGAACTCGCCGGGTTCGTGCAGGTCGGCAAGCTGGGTGAGATAGGCGGCGACGGTGCGCGAGAATTTGCGCTGGTCCATGAACAGCTGGTGCGAGCCATCGGCGGCAAGCACGGCAAAGCCGAGCGCCAGCGGCGTGTGCGGCACGTCGCCGCCGCGAATGTTGAAGGCCCAGGCGATCGAGGAGGGATCGGTCAGCACCGCGTGCGTGGCGCCATCCTTGCCGATCGCAGCTGCCAACCGCACCAGCTTGTCCTTGGCCAGTTCGCCGGCAAAGCCGATCGGGTGGATCTCGACCGGCGCTCGCGGTGGTTCGGGCTGGTCCTTCCAGATGACGTCGATCGGGTTCTCCTCGAGCGGCACCAGAACCGCGTCGGATTGCTCAGCCGAGGTTTTCAGCGCCTTGACCTCGCTCAGCGTATGCAGCCAGGGGTCGAAGCCGAGCCTGGCACCCTTGCCGAGATTGTCCTTGATCCAGCTGGCGGGCGGGTTGTCGACGAGGCTCTCGATCGCAAAAATGTCGAGATTGACCTCGCTGCGCACCTGCAGTGTGTAGCGCCCGTCGACGAACATGAAGGCGCGGGCGGCGAGCACGATGGCGACGCCGGCCGAACCGCTGAAGCCGGTCAGCCATTTCAGCCGCGCCGAGCGGTCGGCGACATATTCGCCCTGGTGCTCGTCGGCGCGAGGCACGATGAAACCATCCAGGCCATTGGCCGCCAGCCATTGGCGCAGCAGCGCCACACGCGGCTTGCCGACAGCTGGATCGCCAGCGGAATCAAAGGTCTGGAACATGGCGGCGTCTCCGTCGAATGCTTACCGCGACCGTAGCGCATAGCCCCGGAAACCGGAATCGATTTCAGCAGGGCCAGATGGGTCGGATCGGGTTGGATTACCGCTTGAGGTGGATCGTCACCCACCCTTCGCGGTGCAAGGTCCGGACATGGCGGAATTGCTGGCCGACATAGGCCGAGACCACCGCGTCGCGCTGGCGGTCGAGAATGCCCGAGAGCACGATCGAGCCGCCCAGCGATATATGCCTGGCCATTTCCGGCGCCAGCCGCATCAGCGGCCGCGCCAATATGTTGGCGACGATGAGGTCGAAGGGCGCGCGCGCACCAAAGATCGGGTGGTGGAAGCCAGGCGCCGCCACCGTTTCGACCAGCGCCTTGACGTGGTTGAGGCGGGCATTGGCGGCGGCGACTTTGACGGCGACCGGATCGATATCGGTCGCCAGCACCGGAATATGCGCAAGTTTTGCCAGCGCGATCGCCAGCACGGCGCTGCCGGTGCCGAGGTCGAGCGCATTCGCCGGATGCTCGCGGCGCACGACCTTTTCCAGCATTTCCAGGCAGCCGGATGTGGTGCCGTGATGGCCGGTGCCGAAGGCAAGGCCGGCCTCGATCTCGATGGCGAGGTCGCCGCTGCGGCGCTTGCCGCGGTCATGCGCGCCATGGACGACGAAACGCCCGGCGCGCACCGGCTTCAGCCCTTCCAGGGAGCGCGCCACCCAGTCGACATCAGGCAGCGTTTCGCGCTCGATCGGTTTTGTCAGGGCGAGCCCGGCAAGAATGTCTTTCACCCTTGCCTCGACCGCGTCGACGTCGCTGTCGGCATAGAGCGACACTTCGTGGATGTCGCGATCCTCGTCGACCTCGAGCACGGCGATCGGCAGGCCCTCATCTTCGAAGGTGGCGCCGAGCGCCGCGAAGATACGCTCGGCCTCGATCTTGCCGGTGGTGAAGTAGAGCCGCGTCTGCGTCATGACGCTGTTTCTTGCTTGAGCATGATCTTTTCCGAAAACCGGTTCCCACTTTTCGCTGACGCGGTCCTTCGGTTCGGGATCATGCTCTAGCCCGCCGCCAGCCGCTTCAGCTTGGCGATGGCCGTGTCCGGGCTTTCGCCATAGGCGATAGTGCCGGAGAATTCACCCTTGGCATTCAGCAGCAGCACCGAGGCGGTGTGGTCCATCGTGTAGTCGCCGTCGCCGGTGTCGACCTTCTTCCAGTAGATGCTGAAGCCTTTGGCCATGGCATGAACCTTGTCCGGGTCGCCGGTGATGCCGACGATGCGATCGGAGAAATTGCTGACATAGGTGTTCATCACCTGAGGCGTGTCGCGCTCCGGGTCGACGGTCACGAAATAGGCATTCAGGTTCTTGCCGCTGTCGCCCATCGCCTTCAGCCAGCCAGCCAGCTCAAAGAGCGTGGTCGGGCACACTTCCGGGCAATGGGTGAAGCCGAAGAAGACGACGCTCGGGTGGCCCCTGAACGCGGCTTCAGTGATCGGGGCGCCGTTCTGGTCGACCAGCGTGAACGGCGTCCCGAACGGCTCGCCGCCATAGTGGCCGCGATACCAGTCGAAGGTGAGCCAGCCGATGCCCGCCGCCATCAGGACGAGAATGCCGACCAGGATTGAACGCATCATCAATGGGTGTCCGTCGTGATTGTCGTGGCACGCACCGGATCGGCGCGGAAAGCCCTTGTTCGGTGAACAGTCTTAACGGTTTGGTGTGGCGCACGCAAAGATGTCGCGTTGCCGCAACCGGGCAAGAGGTGTGGAGACGATCTGCTTGCAAAGTCCCGCCGCCCGTCCCACCTGAGGTCGGCAAAACGCGAACCGCAGGAGGCTCATTTGCGAAAACTGATCGGCGGCGCCCTGGCCGCATGCCTTGTCCTTGGCGCCGGTGTGGCGGCTGCGGACGAAGTGGGCAAGGTCGGCGTCGACTGGCTCGGCAACGACATCATCGTCGAGGCGATCAAGGATCCGAAGGTGGAGGGCGTCACCTGTCACGTCTCCTATTTCGATCGCGGCGTCATCGACCGCCTGCAGAAGGGCAACTGGTTCGAGGACCCGTCCGATTCCTCGATCTCCTGCCGCCAGACCGGGCCGATCACCATCGGCGACATCGACATGAGCGAGGGCGGCGAGGAGGTCTTCAAGCAAGGCATCAGCCTGATCTGGAAGAAGCAGGTGGTGAACCGCATCTACGACAAGACCAACGAGACGCTGATCTATCTGTCGCATTCGCGCCAGGTCCAGGACGGTTCAGCGAAGATGTCCGTCACCACCGTGCCGCTCTACGGCCAGAAGGTGGTGTGGACCAAAGGCAAGCCGAAATAGGCTCTGGCAACAGCTGACGGACGATTGGTCCCGCTTGCGGGACCAATCGCTCGGGCGTAAAGCCGCCGGTATGGACCGTCCCGAAAACCTTGTCCTGAAGGATCCCGAGCCGCGCATTCATCCGACCGCGGAGTTGAAGGCGTGCAAGCTCGGTCGCTACGTCTCGATCGGCGAACGGGTCGTGCTGCGCGAGGTGACGGTCGGTGACTTCTCCTATTTCGAGCGCCATGCGGAAGCGATCTACACGACGATCGGCAAGTTCTGCTCGATTGCCGCCAACAGCCGCATCAATGCACTGGAACATCCAATCGAGCGGCTGACACAGCACAAGGTCAGCTACCGGCCGAACGAGTATTTCCGCTGGCTGGGCGTCGACGCGGGCTTCCGTGAGCGACGACAGGCAAAGTCAGTCAGCATCGGCCACGATGTCTGGATCGGCCACGGCGCGGTGATCATGCCGGGAGTGACGATCGGCAATGGCGCCATTGTCGGCGCCAACGCGGTGGTGACGCGCGATGTGCCGGCCTATGCGATCGTCGCAGGCGTTCCGGCGAAACCGCTGCGCCAGCGCTTCGCCCCCGGCATTGCGGCGCGGATCGAACGCCTGGCGTGGTGGGACTGGGCGCCGGAGAGGCTCGCCCGGGCCGTGCCCGACATGCAGGCTTTGCCGATCGAGGCCTTCCTCGACCGCTGGGAAAACGATGCGCCTTGACCTTGTGGGATAAAACCCCTTCCGCCATGCGGGGGTGGCGCAGCGGAAGGGGCAGGAGGTAAACCCGCCGTAAGGCGGAAGGAACAGGCTTGCGACCTGCACCGGCACTATGGCAGCAAACCCATAAGGCGGTTTTTCCCGGTGCCACGCTTTGCGCGTGTATCCGATTGTGGCCGGCGAAATGGCGCTGGGCGGGAACCGGAACAGTCGCCGTTAGTTTCTGATTGCGCAATGAATTCCGTCTGCAGCCGAACTCATGTCGCCAATCGTCGAGGTCTTTGGATGATCGAGAAGCTTTTCACACGGATCGCCAACATGGTCGCGCATCTTGCCGGGCTGCCGCTGACATTTGCCGCCTGCTGCCTGATCATCGTCGCCTGGGCGGTGACCGGGCCGATCTTCGGCTTTTCCGACACCTGGCAGCTGATCATCAACACCGGCACCACGATCGTCACCTTCCTGATGGTGTTCCTGATCCAGAACACCCAGAACCGCGACGGCGCGGCGATCCAGGCCAAGCTCGATGAGTTGATCCGGGTCGGCCGGGCTCACAACACCTTCATCGGTATCGAGCATTTGACCGAAACCGAGGTCGAGGAAATCCGCGCCAAATGCGAACAGGCGGCAAAACGGCATGACCGCAAAATCGCCGACATGGCCGCCAAGAAGGCGGTGGCCCAGAAGCGCGGCGCCAAAAGCCAGGCGGCGTGAACGTCAGTCGTTCATGAAGGCCGCGAAGGCGTCCTTGTGGTCCGGATGCCAGCGTGACAGAGCAGGGCGGTTTTCGATGATGTCGCCGATCGCCCAGGCCATGCGTTTTTCATCCGTCGGCCGCGCCACTTCGTTGTCGGGACAGAGGATGTAGAAGTCGCCACGCTTGAGCGATGCCAGCATGAAATCGATGACCTGCTCGCCGGTCCAGGCGCCGGCCGGTTTTTCCACCGCGCCTTCGGTCAGGCCGGTAAAGGTGAAGCCGGGGATGAGCAGATGGGCCGAGAGCTTGGCGCCCGGCTCGTTGCGCAAGGCATGCGCGAGGCCCTCGGTGAAAGTCTTCAGGCCTGATTTGGAGACGTTGTAGGCGAGGTTGCCGGGCGGCGTGGTTATGCCCTGTTTGGAGCCGGTGTTGACGATCAGGCCAGGCTTGCCCGATGCCAGCATGGCCGGCGCAAAGGCCTCGACGCCATGGACGACGCCCCAGAAATTGATGTCGAGCAGCCGCTTCCAGGCATCGCGGTTTTCCCAGGGTTTTCCCGGATTGTCGCCGACGCCGGCATTGTTCATCAGCAGCGACACGCCGCCGAAGAGATCGAGCGCCTTCTGCGCCAGCCGCTCGACCTCGTCCGCCTCCGCGACGTCGGTGGCGACGGCGAGCACGGCATCCTCGCCGGCGATCGCGGCGACCGCCAAACGGGCCGCGTCGAGGCGAGCGCCGCCGATGTCGGCCAGCACGATCTTCATGCCCATCGAGGCCAGCCGCTTGGCCGCGGCAAGGCCGATGCCGCTGGCGCTGCCGGTGATGACAGCGAGATTACCGGAGGCGAGGGCGGGCAAAGCGGTCTGGATTTCGGCGTCGCTGGTCATGATTTTGTCCTTGTTCGGCGTTGCGCCGAACTTAGCGTCCGATGCGGCCCAGGCAAGCCTCTTGCGGCCTCTTCGGGTTGACCACATCGGCACGCGCTGCGCATGTTGCGCGAACTGAGGAAGGATTTGCCGATTGACCGACTGGATCGAGATCCTGAAGGAGCAGACCGCCACCGGCGACCAGATGGGCCGCGAGGTGCCGCAGATGCTTGCCAATCCCGAGATCAGCGAGGCGCAAGTGAAGACGCTGTTTTCGGCACTGGAAAAACAGGCCGAGTTCGTCGAGAAACTGCGCATGGCGCTGGAAAAATTCGGCCATGATTTCCCGATCATCAAGGCGGCCGAACGGCTGGAGGAGCGCTATGCGGACCTTGCCGCGTCGGTCGCCGAAAAGCTGAAGGCGATGCGAAAATAGCGGCGGCTATTTTTCGATCAGCCTTTCGAAGCGCCTGTCCGGCACGAACCAGATCACCGCCACCGCCACGTAAATGGCGACGCCGATCCATTGATTGACGAAGGTAAGCAGCACGCCGGCGATGTAGAGCGCCAGCGAGATCTTGCCCTTGCTGTCGTGGCCGACTGCTTTTGCGAAGGTCGTATCGGCGCCGTGCAGGTGGCGCAGCGTGATGACGAGAATGGTGTAGGCGACCGCACAAAGCGCAAGGTCGACGCCATAGACGGCGACAGGCACCGGCGCGAAATGGTTCTCGCCCATGAAGGCCGTGGTCACCGGCATCAGCGACAGCCAGAACAGAAGGTTGAGATTGGCCCACAGCACGCGGCCGTCGATGCGCTGAACTGTGTGGAACATGTTGTGCAGATTGTTCCAGTAGATGCCGACGTTGATGAAGGACAGCACGTAGCTGAAGAAGACCGGCCACAGAGGCGCCAGGGTGGAAAAATCCTCGCCATGCGGCACCTTCAGTTCCAGCACCATGATGGTGATGATGATGGCGACGACGCCATCGGTGAACGCTTCGACTCGTCCCTTGCCCATGATTCCTCCCCTGCAGACTGGCGGAAGTTACGAGAGGATTTGGCCGAGCGCCATACTGCCAAAATTGTCAGGAGCGCGTTCGGCAACCGGAACGGCCATCCCCAAATAGGCGTTAGGCGGGTATCCCCCAAAAAAGCAAAGTAGAGGTCGAAATGACCATCCACGCCGAAACCATGACGAGAGACAACGAACTCGGCGGTGGCGCTGCAATCGCCGCTGTCGCTGCAATGATCGCGGTGCTTTTCGCTGGCAGCACGGCACTGACGCCGCTTTACATCATCTACAAGCAAGCCTTCGGTTTCTCGCAGATCACGCTGACGCTGGTTTACGCCGTCTATGTGGTCGGCAATCTCGGAGCATTGCTGATGTTCGGACGTTTGTCCGACGTCATTGGCCGCCGTGCTGCCGCGCTGGCGTCAATGGTGATTGCGGTGGTCAGCGCATCGTTGTTTTTGTTCGCCGAGAACGTCGCCTGGCTCGATGTGGCCCGGATCCTGAGCGGCCTCGGCGTAGGTATCGGCGCGGGAACCGGCACTGCCTGGCTCGCCGAGATGGTCGAAAGCGAGGACAAGTCGCGCGCCGCCATCATTGCCACCAGCACCAATTTCGTCGGGCTCGGGCTTGGCGCGCTGGTTTCGGGCTTGCTGGCCGAATACGCACCCTGGCCACTGAGGCTGACATTCACCGTCTATCTCGCCGTGCTTGTCGTGGTCTCGGCGCTGATCTGGCGCACGCGCGAGACCGTGGCGCGGCCGGGGCGGCTGGCCGATGTTTCGATGCGGCCTCGACTTTCCATCCCTGGTGATATCCGCGCGGCTTTCGTGGCGCCCGCCGTGACCGGCTTCGGCGCCATGGCGTTGGTCGGCTTCTACGCGGCGTTGGCGCCGAGTATCCTGGCGCAGCAACTGCATGTGACCAGCCGCGCGGAAGCCGGCGCGCTGTTCTTCGAATTGTCGATCGTGACCGCCGCGACCATTGTGGCGACGGCGCGGCTGCCGAGCCGCGCCAGCATGCTGGCGGCCCTGGTGCTCATGGTGCCGACGGTTGTGCTGGTGGTGGCGGCGCAGATACTTGCTTCCATGGCTGTGATGATCGCCGGAACCGCCCTGTGCGGCGTGGCGGCAGCGCTCGGCTATCGGGGCGGCCTGCAAGTGGTGAACCAGATCGCGCCGGCCGACCGTCGCGCCGAAGTGGTGTCGGCCTTCTTCGTCTGCTGCTTCTGCGGCAACGCATTACCGGTCATCGGCATTGGCCTTCTGTCAAGCTGGACAAGTGCCACGACGGCAAGCCTCGCCTTCGCAGGCATGATCACCATCTTCTCACTCGTGGCGCTGGGGTTTGGCGCAAAATACGCACGCTGAGCATCAACCGTTCGGCGTCTCTGGTGCCATGTTGGCGCGCTGGCGCGGCACGCCGAGACCGGTGTCCGGCGGTTCGCCGGCGGCCGGCCTGTTCTCGATCATGTGCATGGTGCGCCAGCCGCCGAAACGGTAATAGGCGGCGGCGAGCGCCAGCGAGGTGATCGAGCCGGCCGGAAAGCTCCACCACAGCGCTTCCTCGCCGATCACGCTCCGGAAGAAATAGGCAAAGCCGGTTCGCACGATCAGCACCGAGATCACCAGGATGATCAGCGGCGGCATCACCGCGCCGGTGGCGCGCACGGTGGCGAACAGCACGATGGTGACGCCAAACAGGATGAACGACCAGGACGCGACATTGTTGATGTGGGCCGCGATGTCGATGGCCGCGCTGTCGGTGCTGAGGAACAGGCTGAGGATTGAGCGGTCGAAGAGGAACAGCAGGTAGACCAGCGCGCCGGTCAGCACGAGGTTGAAGCCGACGCCGGAGGCGGCGATCCGGCCGATGCGGTCCCAGCGCCCGGCGCCGACATTTTGCGCCGCCATCGAAGACACGGCGGCGCCGATGGCCAAAGCCGGCATCTGGATGTAGGTCCAGAGCTGCGCGGCGATGCCGTAGCCGGCGGCAACCCGCGAGCCGTAGGAATTGACGATGCCCATCACCGTCAGCGCGGCGGCCGAGATAACGATCATCTGCAGGCCCATCGGCACGCCCTTGAAAACGACGATCCTGAGCAGCGCCGGGTCCGGCCGCAGCAAAGCGAGATTGGCGCCGGCGAGTCTGAGCGGATGCTTGCGGGCATAGAGCACGACGAGGATGGCGATCACACTCACCGTCTGGCCGATCAGCGTCGCGGTGGCCGACCCGGCGATGCCGAGCTCGGGGAAGGGGCCGATGCCGCGGATGAGCAGCGGGTTCAAGACGATGTCGAGCACGACGGCCAGCGCCATGAAGGAGAAAGGCGTGCGCGAATCGCCGGCGCCGCGCAGCACTGTCATGACGAAGGACAAGAGGTTCATCATCGGCACGGCGATGAAGATGATGCGCAGATAGGAGCGCGCCAGCGGCAGCGCGTCAGCCGGCGTTCCCAGCGTGTTCAGGATGGCGTCGACCCAGATCCAGCCGCAGACGGCGAACAGCAGCGAGATGAGGAAGAAGAAGGTGGCGCTGGTGCCGACGATGCGCCGTGCCTCGGCAAGGTCACGGGCGCCGACCGATTGCGCGACCAGGATGGTCGCCGCCATGCCGATGCCGAACACGGTGCCGAGGATCAGGAACAGCACCAGATTGGCATTGGAGGTGGCGGTCAGCGCCGCTTCGCCAAGGAAGCGGCCGACCCAGACGGCGTTGATCGAGCCATTGAGCGACTGCAGCACGTTGGAGCCCAGCACCGGCAAGGCGAACAAGAGCAGCGTGCGCGGGATCGGGCCGCTGGTCAGGTCGGCGGGGCGCCGGCGCGTGGGTATTTTTTCGTCCATGGCTGGCAACTCGGCGAAGGCGTATCAGGGCCGGTCCGCGACGATTGCCGATTCAACGGGACAGGTCGATGGGGCGCCGGAAACGGTGGCCTCAGGTCTTCTGGCGTGCCTTGATCTAATCATGTTCTCAAAGCTTCCGGAATGGGATACTGGTGCTTGTGGGGTGGGGCGCATCCTTACCAGATGTCATGGATAAGCCGGGGGGTTCATGTCCGATATTCCGCTGTTTTTTGAGCGCCTGAACCGGCGCTCGTTTCTCGGTGCATCCGCTTTGGGCGCGGCCTCCGTGGCTCTTTCGGCGTGCACCACGACCGACGTGGTGACGCCGCCAGCGGCGGCGCCGCCCCCGCCGAGCGACTCGGCTTTCGGCGCTGCCACAAACATGTATGCGGCGCGCGTCGACGAGGGCTATCAACTGCCGGCGATCCCGGTGTCCAAGCTCGATCCGAAGTTCGTGCGCCAGATCGCGCCCGACCCGACCGGAGAAAAACCCGGCACGATCGTCGTCGATACCTCCGAGCATTTTCTCTATCTGGTGCGCGATGGCGGCACGGCGATCCGCTACGGCGTCAGCCTCGGCAAGGCCGGTTTCGGATGGACCGGCAGCGCCGTGGTTCAGGCGAGGAAGAAGTGGCCGGTCTGGACGCCGCCGCCGGAAATGATCCAGCGCCGACCGGAACTGGCGAAATACAAGGACGGCATGCCGCCTGGCCCGCAGAGCCCGCTGGGCGCGCGTGCGCTGTATCTGTTCCGCGACGGCAAGGACACGATGTACCGGCTGCACGGCACGCCGGAGTGGGATTCCATCGGCAAGAACGCCTCGTCCGGCTGTGTGCGCTTCATGAACCAGGACATCATCGACCTCTACAGCCGGGTCAACGGCGTCGCGCAGGTCTACGTGCGCCCGAACCTGTCGGCCGCCGGGAAGATGACGGCAGTGTCGAACAGGACGGCCGAGCCGATCGATGCCGGTGTGCCAAGGGACGCGGAGATATTGAAGTAGGTGCCTTCACAGCATTGCCGACGTCGACAAACGACTTGAAGGCGGACGCGCTGATCGCGTCCGCCTTCAAGGATGCAGCTAGTTCGTGGCGAGGTTCGGCAGCGTGACCTGATAAACCAGGAACATGGTGTCGACGTCGGCGCCGTCCTCGGCCTTGTAAGGCGCGCCGACCTGGAAGCCGTCCTGGGTCATGAAGTCGTTGTCGTTGGCGACGAACAGGAAATAGTCGTTTGGCAGCTTCGGATCGAGAACGCTGACCAGCGACATCGCCTCCCACTTCTCAGACAGGTTGTTCTTGTCGTTCGGCTTGCCATTGTGCAGGCCGAAGCGGTCGAGCTCGGCCTTGTCGTTCAGGTCGATGAACGGCGTCAGCTTGGCCGGCGTCACCGACGGGTCGAGCACGCCCTTGGGCGCCACCGGCTTGTCGGCGGCGTCGAAGGGGCCGCCGGCGATGTCGGTCGCCGCCGAGAGATCGACGGACATTGATCTTGCGCAGAAGCAACTCATCGCCCTTCACGCCCTGGCCGTTGCCGCTGTCGCGCGTCAGCATCAGGAAGGTCTTGTCCGACAGCGCGACGATCTCGCTCTGCGCCGCCACCTTGGTCTTGTCCTTGGCGTCCTTGAACACCGGCAGCGGCACGATGTATTCGTGCGCCAGCTTGAGATGGGCGAGGTCGGAGGCGTCATAGACCAGCGCCCTGGTGTTCTGGCGCGTCGAACCGGAATCGCCGCCATCCTGGCGCGGCGCGGATTGCAGCACGGCGATCAGGAACTTGCCGTCCGGCGTCATCGCCATGCCTTCGAGGCCCTGGTTGTTCTGGCGGCCGGTCTCGGGATCCTTCGGATCGGGCTCGGCGGCACCAGGGCCGGGATTGTCCGAGGCGAAATTCGGCGCGCCGTGGCGCATCGGCACGAGTGCGGCCGGCGGCTGGGTGGCCGACATCAAATGGCCGTCGGCCGAGAAGCGGTAGATGTTCGGGCCATATTCGTCGGAGATGAACATGGTACCGTCGGGCAGGTGCACGATCGCTTCGTTGTCGAGCGCCAGCTTGCCATTGTCGGCCTGCGGCAGGATCGGCATATCGCCGGCGGCGGGACGCACGCCGTTAAGCGGGTCGAGGCCGGTGGCATCGGCGCCCTTGTTGTCGGTCAGCAGCATCGAGTCGGCGAGCGTCGCCTTGACGCCGGACTGTTCCTGGCCGGCGGCAGGTGCCGCGCCGGGTGCGGTCGGGGCAAGCTCGATGGAAATGGTGTTGAGGCGTGGCCGGTAGTCGGTGGTGCCGACGACATTGTAACCGCGGTCCGGCAGCAGCCACAGCGAACCCTTGTAGCCGGTCGCGTCATGGGTCCAGCCCTTGGTGTCGATCGCCATGCCCGAACCGGAGCCGAAGGTCTCGCCGAACTTGTCCTTCAGGTTGGCCGGGATGCGGCCGACGCCGACCAGCCCCTTGTTGACATAGGCGACGCCATCGGCGAGCGCCGGCGTCAGGGCGGTGAACAGAGCAAGTGCCGCGCCGAGTGCGACGGTCCGGTTGAGATGTTTCATGGATATCCCCTTGTGACAAAGCAGCCCGGAGCAGGCGTCGCATCGGCGCCAGCACCTTTCCGCCAAGCGGTCTAGGACGCGAACATGATACTTGCGTGACAGGGCGGGGGCGCCTCTTCCTTCTCCCCCTGCGGGAGAAGAAAGAGGCGTCAAGTTAGTCGCTGTCCCGCGCAATCAACTCCAGCGGCCAGACCTCGCGCATGATGCGTGGGCCTTCCTCGCCGGCGAAGGCGGGGAGCGAGGCCAGCAGCATTTCGGCCAGCCTTTGTCCCATCGGCTCCAGCGACGGGCGGAAGCCGGTCAGCGCCGGTGAGAAATAGCGGCAGAGCGGGGTGTCGACGATGACGATCACGGCGATGTCGTGGCCGGGCCTGATGCCCATCTCGGCCATCGCCTTGCAGCCGCCGAGCGCCATGGCGTCATTGTTGAAGATGATGGCGGTGGGCCGGTCTTTTGCGAGCATCACGCGCGGCGTCACCGAATAGCCGCCGGCTTCGTTGATGAAGCCGTCGGCGATCAGGTTGGGATCGACCTCGATGCCGTGCCGGCGCAAGGCCTTGCGATAGCCGGCGAGGAACAGGTGGCCGAAATTGAGGTCGAGGGAGGGGCGGATGGCGGCGATGCGGCGGTGGCCGCGCGCGACCAGCCGGTCGACGGCATCGGCGCCGGCCTTTTCGAAGTCGAGGTCGAGCGAGGGATAGGCCGTGCCGCCGGAGCGGCTGCGACCGAGCGTGGCGAAGGGGAAACCGGCCTCGGTCAGATAGTCGATGCGCTCGTCCTCGCGCCGCGTCCAGGCCAGCACAACGGCGTCGGCGCGGCGCGTCTCGACGACGCGGCGCAG
Source organism: Mesorhizobium monacense (assembly GCF_056781675.1). Lineage (NCBI taxonomy): Bacteria > Pseudomonadati > Pseudomonadota > Alphaproteobacteria > Hyphomicrobiales > Phyllobacteriaceae > Mesorhizobium > Mesorhizobium monacense. The sequence continues at coordinate 1,493,986 of NZ_CM165567.1, forward strand.
GCGCTCCTGCTGATAGTCGCCCGGCGCGCCCATCACCACGATCAGGTCGAGGCCGCTCTCTGCGAGCCTGGCCTGCAGCCCAATCAGGAAGGGAATGAAGAATGGCTCGCCATATTGCTGGTCGCCCGGATGCGGCTGCAGCATGAAGGCGATCGAATGGGTCGAGCCGCGGCGCAGACTGCGGCCGGACTGGTTTGGCGAATAGTTCAGCTTCTTGGCCGCTTCGAGCACGCGCTGGCGCGTGTCGGCATTGACGTCGGCACGGCCGTTGAGCGCCCGCGACACGGTGCCGATCGAAATGTTCAGGTGACGTGCAAGGTCGTGGATGCTGGACGCCAAAGACTTTCTCCCCCGACCTTCGCTAGCATTGGCCGGTGCTGAGGCCAAGGCGATAAGACGATTTTCGCGAGCGGCCAATTGACATTCTACTCCATCGGGTGTGTTGTCGTAAACGTTTACGGAAAAACGTTTACGGTGATGCCGTGGATGCCGTGGCTTCGGTCTGGAGGGACCGAACGGGAGGAGGAGCGCTGGATGATCAATGTCGTCCTCGTCGGCTGTGGCGCGATGAGCAAGCACTGGCTCGATGCTATAAGGCAGAGCGACGGGCTCGCGATTGTCGGCCTTGTCGATCTCGACGCCGAGCGGGCGAAGGCGAGGGCGCGCGAGTACGAACTCACCGGTGCCGTCATCGGAACCAGCCTCGACGCAGTCCTCGACCAGACCAGGCCCGACGCGGTGTTCGACGTTGTGGTTCCCGCGGCGCGGCGCGAGGTTGCGCTATCCGCCTTTGCGCATAATTGCCATCTCTTGACCGAAAAGCCGCTGGCCGACAGCCCGGAGAATGCGCGCGCCATCGTCGAGGCCGCGCGCCGCGCTGGGCGTGTCCATGCCGTCGTGCAGAACCGCCGCTATGTCGCCAATGTCAGGCGCATCAGGCGCTTTCTGGACTCTGGCGCCATTGGGGCCGCGACCAGCATCCACGCCGACTTTTTCGTCGCACCGCATTTCGGCGGCTTTCGCGAGGAGATGGCGCATGTCCTGCTTTTAGACATGGCAATCCACACATTCGACGCCGCCCGCTACATGGTCGGCGGCGAGCCGGCCAGTGTCTTTTGCCAGGAATGGGAGCCGGCCAATTCCTGGTACCGGCAGGGGTCGTCGGCCAATGCCGTCTTCGATCTCGGCGGCGGCAAGGTCTTTACCTATGCCGGTTCCTGGTGCGCCGCAGGTTTCCGCACCAGTTGGGAGGGCAGCTGGCGCATCGTCGCCGAGCACGGCAGCCTGCTCTGGGACGGTCATGACGCGCTGACGGCGGAAGTTGTGCTGCCGGTCCGCGACGGCCTGTTCGACAAAACCGAGCCGATTGAAGTGCCGCCGCTCGACCCCGCCGACCGCGTCAACGGCCATCTCGGCATCATCAGGGATTTCATGCACGCCATCGAGACCGGCACCGAGCCGGAAACGCGGGGCGCAGACAACATCAAGAGCCTGGCCATGGTCTTCGGCGCGATCGAAAGCGCCGAGACCGGAGGCCGCGTGGCGATCACACAGGAAGCACAATGATGCCAAACCCGCTTCTCGACATCCGCATCGGCACCATGGTGCGGGCCAATCTCGACGACCCGGCGGCCTACATCAGAGAGATCCTGCCACTCGGCTTCGAGAGCATCCAGCCCTTCTTCTGGCAGACGCTGGGCGGCAAGGATCTGCCGCGGCTGGCTGGCCAGATCCGCGAGGCGATCGGCGACGCCGACGTCACCGTGTCCTCGATCGGCGTGTTCGGCAATCCGCTGGAGAGCGGCGATGTCGATCGCGGCGTGCTGAAGGCCTGGGAAACGGTCATCGACAATGCGCATCTGTTCGGCACTTCCACGGTCAGCGGCTTCACCGGCCGCCTCCGCGGCAAGCCGCTGACGGACAGCCTGCCGCGCTACCGCGAAGTGTGGGGGCCGCTGGCCAAGCGTGCCGCCGACAAGGGCGTGCGCATCGCTTTCGAGAATTGCGCCATGGATGGCAACTGGGCTGGCGGCGACTGGAACATCGCCCACAATCCGGATGCCTGGGAGTTGATGTTCAACGAATTGCCAGACGACAATCTGGGCCTCGAATGGGAGCCCTGCCACCAGCTCGTCTATCTGATCGACCCGATGCCGCAGATCCGCAAATGGGCGCCGCGTATCTTCCACGTCCACGGCAAGGACGCGACGGTGCGCTGGGACGTGATCCGCGAGCATGGCGTGTTTGGCCGCCTGCCGTTCGTGCAGATGCGCACGCCTGGTTTCGGCGACAGCGACTGGACCAGGGTGATCAGCGAATTGCGGCTGGCCGGCTACAAGGGCGCCATCGACATCGAGGGCTGGCACGACCCGGTCTATCGCGGCGATCTGGAGATCACCGGGCAGGTCCGCGCGCTGGAATACCTCCAGCAATGCAGGGGAGGTGCCAGCTACCTGCCAAATCCAATGTGAGGATTGGCCGGCGGGAGGAGCCGGCCGGCCAGGAACTGCGGCGCCAAGCCGAAGCCATCGTCGAAAAGCCCTCGGCTTGCGAGGGACCAAAAGGGAGGAACGTGCATGAGCATCGCGAAGAGAACGACACTTCTGCGCACGAGCGTCGTGGCGGCGGCCACGGCACTGTGCGCCGCCATCTCCACTCTGCCGGCGCAGGCGCTCGACGCCCAATGGTGCAAGGATGTCCACATCCGCTTCTTCGTCGGTGGCGCCGAGGGCGACGCCTTCGGCACCATCGTCTATAATGGCGCCAAGCAGGCGGCCGCCGATCTCGGGCCGAAGGTCGACTACATCTTCTCGGGCTGGGACGTCGAAAAGATGGTGCAGCAATTGCGCGAAGCGGTCGCGGTCAAGCCCGGCGGCATCGCCATGATGGGCCATCCGGGCGATGCCTCGATCATGCCGCTGGCCGAACAGGCGCACAAGGACGGCATCAAGATGATGTACCAGAACGTGCCGGTGCCGAAGGTGGTGGCGGCGTTCGGCGGCGGATATGTCGGCGCGCAGCAGGAACAGCAAGGCCGCGCACTCGGCGCCGAGGCGTTCAAACTGGCCGGGCTGAAGGCCGGCGACAAGGCGATCATGATCGGCCCGTTCGAAAACGAGAGTCGGGGCGCACGCGAGCGTGGGACAGTCGCCGCACTGAAAGAGGCCGGCATCGAGGTCGTTCAAATCAATTCTCAAACCGAGTGGGCAGCCGATCCGAATCTCGCGATCCCGGTGATCACCGCCGCGCTGCTCAACAATCCCGGTGTCAAGGCCGTCGGTTATCCCGGCGGGCAGATGCTGGGCAACGTGCCGACATACATGCAGGCCGCAGGAAGGAAGCCCGGCGACATCTTCAACTTCGGCTTCGACACCAGCCCGCAGATCGTCGAGGCCTTCAAGGGCGGCTGGGTGCAACTGACGGCCGACCAGCAGCCGTTCCTGCAAGGCTATCTGCCGATCCTCAGCCTCTGCCAGCAAGTGGTGCTGGGCCTGGCGCCGATGAATGTCGACACCGGTGCCGGCTTCGTCACGCCGCAGAACTACGAGATCGTCTCCGAGCTCGCCAAGCAGGCGCTGCGCTGACCCGTAACCTCGGCATGCCGGTCGGACAGGCCCGACCGGCAGCCGGAACCAAGCGAGGACCGCCATGGCCGAACCCATCATCGAACTGCGCGACATCAGCAAATCCTACGGCCAGGTCTATGCGCTTGGCGGGGTCAATCTCAGCGTCGACCGCGGCGAGGTGGTCGGACTGATCGGCGACAACGGCGCCGGCAAGTCGACGTTGATCAAGATCCTGTCCGGCGTCGTCAAGCCGACCAGCGGCGAAATCCTCGTCCGCGGCAAGCCGGTGACCGGATGGAGTGCCGCGCGCTCGCGCGACGCCGGCATCGAAACAGTGTTCCAGGACCGGGCGCTGGCCGTGCAGCAGACTATCGTGCGCAACATCTTCATGGGCCGCGAACTCACCGGCTTCCTCGGCTGGCTGAAGGTCAACAAGGAGATCGAGGAGGCGAGCCGGCTGATGCGCGAGATCGGCTTCACCTCAAAGGTGTTCACGCCGCATTCGATCGTCGGCCAGCTTTCGGGCGGCGAACGCCAGGGCGTGGCGATCGCACGCGCCATCTACAAGCAGGCGGAGCTGATCATCCTCGACGAGCCAACAACCGCGCTGTCGCTGACCGAAACCGCCAAGGTGTTTCACTTCGTGCGCCAGGTGCGGGCCAGCGGCCGCTCGATCCTGTTTATCGGCCACAACATCCATCATGTCTTCGACATCGCCGACCGTTTTGTGGTGCTCGATCGCGGCAAGGTGGCGCTGACCGCCGATCGCAGTGAGGTCAAGTCGGCCGAGGATCTGATCAACTTCATGGAAGACGTGGCACACCCAGGCGGGCTGGCGGGGCTGCATGACGCCGGCGAAACGGAGCAGCGAGTGCGATGAGCAAGACCATGGAACCCGATCTGCAGAATCCTCTCGGCCTCCCGCGTGGCGAACCGGCCCGGACAGAATGGAAGCACCCATCCGACCACTGGCTGCGCGGTTTCGGTCTCGACAACCGCGCTTCGCTTGGCACGCTCGGCGTGTTCATCGTCATGATGGCGGTGTTCATGATCGCCAACCCGACCGTCTTCACCACCTGGTACCTCTACAGGTCGGTGCTCACCACGCTGCCGGTGGCGCTGTTCGTGGTAGTGCCGCTGGTCTTCGTCGTCACCTGCGGCGAGATCGACCTGTCGTTTCCGGCGACGATGGGGTTTGCCTCCTGGGTCTTCGCCCTGGTGGTGCAGGCCGGCTACGATCCGTTCCTCGGCATTGCCGCCGCAATCGTCACCGGCACGCTGCTCGGCTTCCTGGTCGGGTCGCTCGTCGTCTATGGCGGGCTGTCGTCGCTGATCGCCACGCTCGGCATGAATTTCCTGCTGCGCGGCCTGATCCAGATCATCAACGAGGGCAAGTCGATGGCGCTGACCGGCCTGGCCGACAGCTGGGCCTACACGATCTTCTCCAGCCAGCTCTACGGCATCCCGGTGCAGATATTCTGGGCCATCGGCTTCGTCGTGCTGTCGGCGATGCTCTACAACCGCCACCGCTTCGGCGCGCAGGTGAGGGTGGTCGGCGACAACCCGGACAGCGCCCAGCAGATGGGCATCGACGTGAAGCGCGTGCGGGTGAAAGTGTTTGTCTTCGTCGGCATTGGGGCGGCGATCGCCGGCACGTTTTCGGTGATGATAAACTTTACCTGGTGGCCGACGGCAGGCGACGGCTATCTCTTGCCGGTGCTGGCCTCGGTGTTCGTCGGCGGCACGCCGACCTGGGGCGGCATCGGCACGGTGGTCGGCGGTGCGATCGGCGCGGTCACCGTGTCGTTCATCCAGACAGGTGTCGTGGCGGCGGGATTGAGCGGCTTCTACGTGCAGTTCTTCAACGGGCTGATCATCATCCTGTCGCTGCTCGGCCACAAATGGAACCAGGCAAGGTATCGGTAGGGCTGCTTGTTCAGACAGCCGCCCGGTCAGCGGCGGCTGCTCACACCCCGGTGACAAAACCGTCCAGGACGCGTTTCTGGCCGGCCTTGTCGAAGTCGATGGTCAGCTTGTTGCCTTCGATGGCCGAGATGTTGCCGTTGCCGAATTTCTGGTGGAAGACGCGGTCGCCGACGCTGAAGGCTGACGGTGTGTCGGCAACGGATTTGGCGACCAGCTCGCCGTCGATGGTGCGGCCCTTGACCGAGGTGCGACCGGCGCCGTAGCCGGAGTCGGTTTCGCCATAGCCGATGCGCTCGACCTGGTGGCCGGAACGGGAACCCCAGTTGCGGTCGGTCGCTTCGGTGCGGTTGGCTTGAGCGCGCTGCCAGCCGGGCGTTGCATAGGTGTTGGAGAAGCTTCCCGTCTTTTCCTCGCCGACGGTGTCGAAGCGCGAGGCGCCGTAGGGGTTCTGGCGGCCACCCCGGCCCGAGGCGAACGAGCCGCCGCCATAGGAATTGCCGTAGCCGCCGTAGGAATTGCCGCTTTCGGCGACGTCGATATGGGCTTCCGGCAGTTCCTCGAGGAAGCGTGACGGGATGGTCGATTGCCACAGGCCGTGGATGAGGCGGTTGGAGACGAACCAGAGGTGCAGGTTCTTCTTGGCGCGGGTCAGCCCGACATAGGCCAGCCGGCGCTCTTCCTCCAGGCCGGAGCGGCCGCCTTCATCCAGCGCGCGCTGGTGCGGAAACAGGCCGTCCTCCCAGCCAGGGAGGAAAACGGTCTCGAATTCGAGGCCTTTGGCCGAATGCAGCGTCATGATGCTGACGGCGTCGAGCCCGGCATTCTGCTCGGCGTCCATGACCAGCGCGACATGTTCGAGGAAGGAGCGCAGCGATTCATACTCCTCCATGGAGCGGATCAGCTCCTTGAGGTTTTCCAGCCGACCGGGCGCTTCCGCCGAGCGGTCGTTCTTCCACATGTCGGTGTAGCCGCCCTCCTCGAGAATGGTCTCGGCGAGTTCGGTGTGCGGGGTGGTTTCCAGCGCCTTCTGCCAGCGCTCGAAATTGGCGGCGACTTCGCGCAGTGCGGCGCGCGGCTTCGGCTTCAGTTCGTCGCTCTCGGCGAGCTTGGCGGCGGCCTCCAGCATCGGAATACGGAGTGCGCGCGCCGTGTCGTGGATCTGGCGGATGGTGGCTTCGCCGAGGCCGCGCTTCGGCACGTTGACGATGCGCTCGAAGGCGAGGTCGTCGGCGCCTTGCGCGACGACGCGGAAGAAGGCCATGGCGTCACGGATTTCCAGCCGTTCATAGAAGCGCGGGCCGCCGATGACGCGGTGGTTGAGGCCGATCTCCATGAAGCGGTCCTCGAAGGCGCGCATCTGGAAGGAGGCGCGGACAAGGATGGCCATGTCGTTCAGCTTATGCTTCTGGCGCTGGTAGGCCTCGATGGTCTCGCCGACAGCGCGGGCCTCTTCCCCTGAATCCCAGGCGGCATGGACATGCACCTTGTCGTCCTCGGGCTCGTCGCGGTCGGTGAACAGCGTCTTGCCGAAGCGGCCCTCATTGTTTGCGATGAGATGCGAGGCGGCGCCGAGGATGTGCGCGGTCGAGCGGTAGTTGCGCTCCAGCCGAATGATGGTCGCGCCGGGAAAATCCTTATCGAAGCGCAGGATGTTGTCGACCTCGGCGCCACGCCAGCCATAGATGGATTGGTCGTCGTCGCCGACGCAGCAGATGTTTACTCTGTTGTCGCTCACGGGCTGTTCCGCGCCTGCCGGCGCGGGCCCGACCCCTCTTTTTTGCGCGCCTTCGGCGTCGCGGGAGTGGCCTCGCAAAGGCTCGGACGCCCGGTCGGGCTTGCGGCCTTCGGCCGGGAGCCCAGTTGAGGAATGTACAAAACCACGTGCTTCGGGCCGTTGCGCCAGCAGGCGCAGCCACATGTATTGGGCGGTGTTGGTGTCCTGGTACTCGTCGACGAGGATGTATTTGAAGCGCTTGTGGTATTCCTTCAGCACGTCCGGATAGGCGCGGAAGATGCGGATCGGGTGGCACAAGAGATCGCCGAAGTCGCAGGCGTTCAGCGTCTGCAGCCGCTCCTGATAGGCCTTATAGAGTTCGCGGCCCTTGCCGTTGGCGAAGCTGCGGGCATCGCCCTCGGGGATGTCGGCCGGACCAAGGCCCTTGTTCTTCCAGCCATCGATCATTTGGGCGAACTGCTTGGCCGGCCAGCGCTTGTCGTCCAATCCCTCGGCCTGGATGATCTGCTTGATCAGGCGCACGACATCGTCGGTGTCGAGGATGGTGAAATCGGATTTGAGCCCGGCGAGTTCCGCATGGCGGCGCAGCAGCTTGACGCCGATCGAGTGGAAGGTGCCGAGCCACGGCATGCCCTCGACATTGCCTTCGCCGATCAGGATGCCGATGCGCTGCTTCATCTCGCGCGCGGCCTTGTTGGTGAAGGTGACGGCAAGGATCTGTGAGGGGAAGGCCTTGCCGGTGGCGAGGATGTGGGTAATGCGGGTGGTGAGCACCCGGGTCTTGCCGGTACCGGCCCCGGCCAGCACCAGAACCGGGCCTTCGGTGGTTTCCACCGCCAGCCGCTGCTCGGGGTTCAATCCCTTCAGATAGTCGGGCGCGCTGTTCTGACCGCTGCGGGCGGCCATGGCGCGCGCGGCGATGCCGGACGGGGCCGCGGGCCGCGCATTCGGTTCGTCAAAAAAGGGCATGTCTTCCGAAAAGCCGGACATTGCCCCCGAATGTAGTGATTCGGCAGCGAAAGGCCAGAAGTGTCTCCGTTTTGTTCTGGTTTGGAGGCGCAATTGCCGGGAGCCGTGCGAATATTGTCGCCCGGCGCCCGACAATCCGCACAAGGGCGCCCTTGCGGCCTACTTGGCGGCAACCCGCATCCGCTCGCTGATCTTGTCCGCCACATAACCGGCATCGCGTGCTGCACCGTGGATCATGGTGGAAGACGTCGAGTGCTGGAAATGCAGGCCGCAGACATAGAGGCCGGGTTCGCCGTCCACGGCGCCGCGATACTGCTTCACCCGGCCGGTGTCGTCGAAGATCGGCAGCTTGATCCAATCCAGCCCGGCCCGGAAACCGGTGCACCAGATGACGTTCGAAACGTCGAGAAGCTGGCCGTCGTCGAGCATCGGCTTGCCGTCACGGACGCCGGCGACGCGGGAGACCCGGCGGACGCCCGCGGCATCCAGATCTTGCGGCTTGACCCGGATCAGCGGCAGGCCATGCGACAGCTGCTGTGGCTTGGCCCTACGGCCCATCGGCGTGTCGACCGTGAGCAGCCGATGGAAAACGATGCGGAGGACGACCGGCAGCACCAGACGCATGGCGAAATAGCCATTGTAGGCAACCGGGATGTGGCCCGGATGTCGGCCGGCCAGCCAGACCTGGTGCGTGGGCGCGAGATCCATGGCGATTTCCGCACCGGAATTGCTGGCACCAACCAGCAGCACGCTGCCCGGATTGAGCTGCCCGGGGTTCTTGTAGACGCCCGAGTGAAATTGCCGGATCGACGGATCGAGCGACGCCGCGAAATCCGGGATCTTCGGCTTCTGGTAGCTCGAGGCCGCGGCCACGACATGCCCGGCGACGTACCGGGTCTGGCCGGCAGTGACGATGTAGCGATCGCCGGAACGAGTCACCTCGTCGACCTTGACGCCAGTGCGTACCGGTAAGGAAAACTTCCTGGCGTAGGCTTCTAGGTAATCCGCCATTTCGTCCTTGGTCGGGAAGGAATAGCGGGCGGCGGGGAAGGGCATGCCGGCCAGCCCGTCAAAACGCGCCGGCGTGAACAGGCGCAGCGAATCCCAGCGCGAACGCCAGATGTCGCCGACGCGTTCGCGTACCTCCAGGATGACGAACTTCACGCCCCTGTGGGCCAGATGGTAGCCGACGGACAGGCCGTTCTGGCCGGCGCCGATCACGACGACATCGACATGCTCCTCCCTGAGCGCGGGCCGCCTCTCATCGCCCGATGGCGCTTGGCCGCCCGCTGCCTGCAGGGTGCCAGCCTCCAGTTGCATGAACGCCGCGCCTTGTTCCAGCAATGCGCCGGCGCGCACCTTGGTCTCGGTGATGCCGACGCGGCGGCCCTGCTGGTTCAGTGCGGGGCTTGAGGTCGGACGAGGTGTCGAAATCTGGTTCATGATCGCTCCATGCGGTTTTCGTCAGCCATGGAGCGAAAATAGCGATCCGGCGCGGCGGCGCTTCGGGGAGACACCCCACGACGAAAAGAAGCGGCATGGGGATTTTCCCCCATGCGTCACGCGATCATTCGGATCGTCGTGCACGCGATCTCTCGGATCGTCGAGTCAGAGGAGCCCGTTCTGGAAGGCGTAGGCTGTCGCGGCGGCGCGTGAATTGACCGCCAGCTTGTCGAAGATGTTGCTGACGTGCCGGTCGACGGTCTTTTCGCTGAGACCGAGGTCTGTGGCGATCAGCCTGTTTGTCTTGCCGGTAGCGACAAGGCCGAGGACCTCGATCTCGCGCCGCGTCAGGCCATGCGAAGGTGACGTTGTCGGCCGGATCAGCAGATCGACGCGGGCGAGGTCGGGCGCGGCGCCAAGTGCGGCGAAAATCGACCTGGCGGCCTCGAATTCCAGCTCGGCCCCGTCCTCGTCGCCAAGCATGCGGCACGCTTGGCCGGCCAGCACGCGCAGACGCGCCTCAAGATAGGGAGCGCCGGCGCGCTGCCAGGTCGTCAGCGCGGCGCGGACGTGGCCAAGCGCGGCCGCGGCGTCACCTCCAGCCATTTCGATCTGGCCTCTCGCTTGCGAGGCCATCGCGACGAGGATCTCGGTAGCGAAGCGGCCGGCGATCGCCTCCAGCTCTGCGCAGGCTTCGCGCGCCTCGTCGACAGCGCCCGCGGCCATCGTGATCTCGACCAGTGCCGGCAGCAGACGGGCACGGCCGAGCGGAGCCTTGGTCGTAGCAAGCACACGGCGAATGGTTGCCGCCGCCTGTTCGGAGCGGCCCTGCATGAGGCGCAGCAGCGCCATGCCGGGCTGCGGCTCGAGTCCGAGCCGGCTGGCGGTGCGGTAGAGGTCCTCGGCGGCGGCGAACTCGCCGCGCAGCCGATGGATTTCGGCCTCCTGGTAAGCCGCCCCAGCTGCCGCTTCGTTGCTGGTGGTGTGGGCCAGCGACAGTGTGGCGCGGCGTGCCTCTGCGATGGACTCCTGCCAGGCGCCGTTCAACTCCATGATCTCGGCCCGATGCAACAGGCAGACGCCGTTGAACTGAACCAGTTGCGGCTGGGTTCCGCACCAGTTCGACAGCGCCTCGGTCCATTCGCGTGAACGCTCGAACGCATAGACCTGCCGGCACGCGGCGATGAGGTTGCAGTAGATGAGGCCGGTGACAATGGGTGACAGCTTGCCGTCGGCAGCCGGCAGCATGGCCTCGTCGAGCGAGGCGATGCCTTCCTCGACCCGGCCCTGCCGCACCAGCGCGCGGCCGAGATAGCATCTGGCGAAGGCGATCAGGTCGATGTCGCAACAGCGTTCGCCGATCGCCAGCGACTGTCTTGCCAGCGTCTCCGATGCCGGGTCGTTGCCGGTCATGATTTCCTTTTGGGCCGCCAGAAGCACCAGATAGCCATGCGCCGCGCATTCGCGGCCAAAGCCATCCGCCAGGCGCTGCGCCTGCTGGATAATGGCGGTTGCGTGGCCTTCCTCGCCCAACGTCAGAAGCCGGAAGCCACGGAAGAACGCCCAATACGCCGCCTGGTCGTCACGGCCGGCTTCGATGTGCATGTTGAAGAGACGCTCGCCGGCGGCGAAGATATCCTGATCGCGGTCCAGCATGCCGGCCGTCCAGAGCAGCCGTTCGAGGTCTTCCGCGCCGAGAGGCGTGATCTCGTCGGTTGCCCGCAGCAGCTCGAATGCATCCGCCCATGCCCGCTGTCCATAGGCGTGGCGGGCCCGTTCGAGCAACGAGGCGGCATCGGCTTTCATAGGCAAAGCATAGCATTGCCCGATAACGGGCAGAAGAATGGCAACCGGCATCCCGGTCATTTCGACGTGAGCAGCAACAGGACCGAAGCACATGCCAGAACGATGCCCGCAGTATCAAAACATACTGTCCTGCTAATTTGACACCTCGCGCCGCCGGGCGGAAAACTGCGGCGGCGAGATGAATCAGAATCGAAAGCGGGCTGCGTTTCCATTTCGTGACGGCGGTTTCCGGCCGCTCGCCTGCTGCGCTTGAAGGAGTGTCGTTATGGCAACCGTCCTCACCGCCGTGGTCCTTGCTCTCATCGGTCTGGTACTTGGCGGCGGCGGCATCTGGTTGGCGTCGCTCGGCGGCAGTTGGTACTACGTCATCACCGGTCTCGGCTTCCTGATCACCGCCTGGCTGCTCTACGGGCGCAAATCCATCGCGCTTTGGCTCTACGCGGCGATCGTCATCGGCACGCTGTGCTGGGCGGTCTGGGAGATTGGCTTCGACTGGTGGGAGCTCGGGCCGCGCGGCGGTATCATCGTGCTTCTGGCGCTATGGCTGCTGACACCATGGGCGAGGCGAGGGCTCACCGGCCCCGACGGGCGGGCGCCGCTCATCCTGGCGGTGCTGGCCTCGCTGGCGGTGGCCGGCTATTCGATGACTGCCGATCCAAAGGACATCGCCGGTCAACTCAGCGCCGACAAGGTGACGCCGACGGCCGACCTTGGCGGCAATGTGCCTGAAGGCGAGTGGCACTTTTATGGCCGCACGCTCTATGGCCAGCGCTATTCGCCGCTCGACCAGATCACTCTGGACAATGTCGCTTCGCTGCAGCCGGCCTGGACCTACCGCACCGGCGACATAAAGGGGCCCGACGACATCGGCGAGACGACCTATCAGGTGACGCCGCTGAAAATCGGCGATGCGCTCTATGTCTGCACGCCGCACAATTTCGCCATCGCCATCGATGCCGCGACCGGCAAGGAGAAATGGCGCTACGATCCCAAGATCAAGCTGGACAAGGACCGCCAGCACCAGACCTGCCGCGGCGTGTCCTATTATGCCGACGCCAAGATCGCCGCCGGCCAGCCCTGCGCGGCGCGCGTCTACCTGCCGACCTCCGATGCGCGGCTGATCGCACTCGACGCCGCCAACGGCCAGGTCTGCCCGTCCTTTGCCGAAGGCGGCACGCTGAACCTGCTGACCGGCATGCCCTATCCCAAGTCGGGCTATTACTACTCGACCTCGGCGCCGCTGATATCGGGTGGCAAGATCATCGTCGGCGGCGCGGTCAACGACAATTATTCGACGGAGGAGCCATCCGGCGTCATCCGCGCCTTCGACGTCGACACAGGCGCTCTGCTGTGGAACTGGGATTCAGGCAATCCGGACCAGACGACGCCGCTGCCAACTGGCCAGACCTACACCAACAACTCGCCCAACATGTGGTCGACGCCGAGCGCCGACGAGAAGCTTGGCCTGCTCTATGTGCCGCTCGGCAACCAGACGCCGGACCAGCTCGGCATGGGCCGAAGCGCCAATGTCGAAAAATTCTCCTCCTCGATCACCGCGCTCGATCTCAACACCGGGCAATTGCGCTGGGTGCGGCAGACCGTGCATCACGACCTCTGGGACATGGATGTTCCGGCACAGCCGACGCTGGTCGATATCACCACGCCCAGTGGCGTCGTGCTGGCGCTGGTCGGGCCGACCAAGCAAGGCGACCTCTATGTACTCGACCGGCGCAGCGGCGAACCGATCGTTCCGGTCAAGGAAGTGCCGGCGCCGGGCGGCGCCATCGAGGGCGACCACACATCGCCGACGCAGCCGGAATCGGATCTCTCCTTCAACCCGAAGCCGCTGACCGGTGCCGACATGTGGGGCATCACCATGTTCGACCAGCTGGCCTGCCGCATCGAATTGCAGGGCTTGCGCTATGAAGGCCGCTATACGCCGCCCTCCGTGCAGGGTTCGCTGATCTACCCCGGCAATTTCGGTACCTTCAACTGGGGCGGCGTCGCGGTCGATCCGGTACGCCAGGTGATGTTCGGCATGCCGACCTATCTGGCGTTCAAGTCGCAGCTCATTCCGCGCGACCAGATGCCGCCGCCGGACGAAGGGCGCGGCAGCGAGCAAGGGCTCAACCGCAACGAGGGCGCGCCCTATGCGGTGGTGATGGGACCGTTCCTGTCGCCACTCGGCATTCCATGTCAGGCGCCGCCCTGGGGTTATGTGGCGGGCGTCGATCTCCGAACCGGCGAGATCGTTTACAAGCACCGCAACGGCACCGTCTACGACATGACGCCGCTGCCCTTGCCGTTCAAGGTCGGCGTGCCCGGCATTGGCGGGCCGATGATCACCGCCGGTGGCGTCGCTTTTCTGGGGGCCGCAGTCGACGACTATCTGCGCGCCTATGATCTGACATCAGGCAAGCAACTCTGGAAAGCCAGGCTGCCGGCCGGCGGCCAGTCGACGCCGATGACCTATACGGTCGCCGATGGGCGCCAGTTCGTGGTCATCGTTGCCGGCGGCCACGGCTCGGTCGGCACCAAGCCGGGTGATTATGTGATGGCCTATACACTCCCGAAATAGACGCTCGGACCGCGCTTGCGCGCCTCAAGGCTTTCGTGCCGAAACCAGCAGATAGGATTTTGAGACCGCACCGAAATATCCTGCGATGAGCCGGCAGACGGCGGCGCTGGCAAGCCTGGTGGTGAAGCTCATGGCGCCTTTGCGGTATTCCGACCCTGGCCATGCGACGAGGCTGCGGCGGAAGCCGCCGAGGCACTGATCGGTAGCGTCCTCGACGGCGATATCGGTGAAGCCCAAGGCGTCGAACTGCGCCTTGTAGGACGGAATGTCGGCGACGAGATTGGCTTTTGGCACGCCGAGGCGGTCGGAAATTCCGGACGCGAGCCTCCGGAACAGGATGTCGGACAGGACTAGCGCGCCGCTGGGCTTGAGCACGCGATGGGCCTCCGCAAGGAAGGCCGCGCGGGTGTCGAAGTGGAAAGCCGCCTCGACACAGATCACTGCGTCGAAGCTCTCGTCGGCAAAGTCGAGCGTGACGGCATCCATCTGCAGCACCGTCGCGCCGGGAGCATTTTGGCGGGCTGTCGCGACTTGAGCGGCCGAGATGTTGATGGCGGTGACCGCCTGCGGCGGATAGGAGAGCAGCAAATGCCTGGTCGAGGCGCCGAGCCCGCAGGCGACGTCCAGGATGGCGCCGCCCTTGCCTGGCAGCCGCGCCAGCAGCGTGTCGACCAACGCTTCGCTGGCCTCGCGCTGCGATGCCGCGCCGGTCGCCCAATAGCCGAAATTGTAGAAGCCGCTTCCGCCATAGTAGCGGCGCTGCTTGCTGCTTTTCATGACCCGGTCATAGATGCGGACCATGTTTTGCTGCGCGGTCATCGGCGGTTCCTATGTTAGCGCTGGAAGCGCGACCAGTTGGCGGAAGCGGCCGCGCGCCTGATCCGTACGGACAGGCTCACCGCGCTCTCGCATGATCACGTCGATGTTGCCAGTTGGCGCCAGTGTTATCCTGCTGCGATAAGCGATCCGCGCGGCGGGCGATAGCTCCACCGAGCGCTTCGACAGGATGGTCGCCAGGGCGATCTTCATCATCTGCAGTCCGAAGGTGATGCCAGGGCACATATGGCCGCCGGCGCCGAAGACGGGGTACTGGAACGGCAACGGTTTGATCGAGGCCCAGCGTCCCGGATGAAAGCTGTCGGGGTCCGTATAGAGCGAAGCATCGCGGTTGATGGTGAGCGCGCTGATCAGCACGCCTTCGTTCAGGGCGATGGGCTCGCCGCCAAGCATCGTTGCCCGGGTCGCTTTGCGCATCATCAGCGGCACCGGGGGGAAAAGCCGCATCGCCTCCTTTATCGTTGCATCGAGCAATGGCAAAGTCCCGATCCGGTCCATCGTCGCAGGCCTGCCGCCGAGGGCGCCGTCTATCTCGGCCACCAGGCTTGCCATGGCGTTGGGGTGCTGGGTGAGCAGGATCAGCGTCCAGGCCAGCGCATTCTGGCATGTGTCGTAGGCGGCGCCGAAGACGAAGCTGACAATGCCGCCGATCAGCGCGACGGAAGGTGGGCGACCCGCCTCGTCGGTGTTGTTGACCAGGATGGACAGGATGTCCTGCGCGTCCTTGTCGCCGCGCTTTTCCTCAGCCCAGGCCAGGATGGCGCGTTCCTGCGCCTCGGCTTCTCTAATCCAGCTGAAGAAGGCCGGACCCGGAACGATCCAGCTCGCCCGAATCTGGCGTGCGATCATCTCGGCGATTGGCATGGCGCGTTCGTGGTCGTCGCCGAACAGCAGGCCGATCGCCAGATGCTTGGCCATTGTCTTGGCGGCTTCGGTGAGCGCGAATGGCGTGCTGACCGGCCAGGTTGCGACCTGGTCGGCGGCTATGCGCGCCATTTCCGGGCTCATTGGCATGATTGCCGGGCGCTTGAGCGGTGGCGCGAACAGCTTGCGATAATGCTCGTGACGTTCGCCGCGCAGCCGCGTCATGCCATAGGAGAGCCGGTCCGACGCGTGTCCCCGTTTGCCGCGCGCATTGATCTGTATGTTGCGCCAGGTCTCGGTGTCGGACAGCATGGAGCGGTAGAGACCGGCGTCGGCGACCAAGAAGATGCGGCGCGGCTTTGCCGCGGTCGAATGCGGGTAGTCGACCTGGATGAATGGGCCGAAGGCGCTATGTGCGTTGTGTGCCGCCGCCAGCGGTTCGGCCGCGAAATGGGCCATCAGCCCAAGCGTGCGCCATTTCCCCACCCTGTTTGCCAGCATATCCCACCCAAGCTCGGCATAGCCGCAAGACTACGGCTGTTCCCCCACCTGCACCCTACAGCATCGTCTGCGAAAGTCGGAACCGATTTTCGCAGACGCAACGGGAGAATTGCCGGCCTTGGTTCAGGGTAGCCCAACTGACGTCCGGTTTACTGCGACAACCGCCTCACTGATCCGGGACTGGACCATGCCGGCCTCGACCCTATCTTGCGCAGCGAGGTCATACCGACGAGGAGCCTGCCATGACAAAATCCGCCACCAGCCCCGAAGCCGCCAGGCCAGCCATCACCCAGGCGATGATCGATGCCTATGACGAATACACGCACCTGACGCTCGACCGCCGCCGCTTCATGGAACAGTTGACCAGGCTTGCCGGATCGGGCGCCGCGGCCGCCACGATCGTGCCGCTGCTGGCGGCAAATTCCGCCCAGGCGGCGATCGTGGCCGAGGACGATCCGCGGGTGAAGGGCGAGGACATAACCTATCCCGGCAGCGGCGGCGAGATGAAGGGTTATCAGGTCAAGCCGGCGGACCAGGCCGGCAAGCTCGGCACCGTCATCGTGGTGCATGAGAACAGGGGGCTCAATCCGCATATCAAGGACGTGGCGCGGCGCGTGGCTCTGGACGGGTTCGTGGCGCTGGCGCCGGACTTTTTGTCGCCGCTCGGCGGCACGCCAGGCGACGAGGACAAGGCGCGCGACATGTTCACGAAGCTCGATGCGGCTGGGGTCACCGCCAATGCGGTGGCGACAGTCGCTTATCTCAAGGGCGACAAGGACGGCAACGGCAAGGTTGGCGCGGTCGGCTTCTGCTGGGGCGGTGGTACGGTGAACACGCTCGCTGTCAATTCGCCGGACCTCAGTGCCGGGGTCGCCTATTACGGCATGCAGCCGAAAGCCGAGGACGTGCCGAAGATCAAGGCGGCGCTGCTGCTGCACTATGCGGGGCTGGACGAGCGCATCGACGCCGGCATCGATGCCTACAAGAAGGCGCTCGATGCGGCTCACGTCGAATACACGGTCTACGTCTATGACGGCGTCAATCATGCATTCAACAACGACACCTCGGCGGCGCGCTACGACAAGAAGGCGGCGGATCTGGCCTGGGGACGGACGATTGCTTTCCTGAAGGAGAAGCTCGCGTAGCCGATTACTTTGGCGCCGGTCTGTGCAAGGCGACGCCGGCGACGACCAGCGTGATGCCGAGGCAGTCGGTGAGGCTGGGGATCTGGCGAAGCACGATGACGCCGATCAGTGTCGCTGTGACCGGCAGCAACGACAGCATCAGCGCGAAGCTCGCGCGCGGCAGTCGCGACATGGCGAGTTGGTCGCAGATGTAGGGGATGACCGACGAGCAGATGCCGACGCCGATGGCGGCCAACAGCAGTGGCGGCGACGAAAAGGCCGGCAGCGCGTCGGTGAAACCGATGGGCTGCACCATAAAGAAGGCGATCGCCATGGCCGCGCCAAGCGCAGCGATGCCGCCGCCAGCGCCTGAAGCGGCGATGCGGTGGCCGAGCACGATGTAGCAGACGAACAGCGCGCCGTTGAGGAAGGCCCAAAACAGGCCAACCGGATCATCGGACCATTTGACGTCGATCAGGAGCAAGGTGCCGATGACGGCCACGGCAAGCGCGGCGAGATTGCGCTGGCTGCGCAGGCCGGCGAGCGCAACGCCGATGGTGCCGACGAATTCGATCGCCGCCACCAGCGAAATCGGCAAGCGGTCCAGCGCCAGGTAGAACGAACAGTTCATGACCGCCAGGCAGGCGCCGAAGGCCAGAAGCAGCAGCCGTGCCGACCGGTCGGCGCGGGCGAAGACCGACCACGGCCGGGTCAGCGGCGCAAAGACGAGGGCGGCGGTGGCCACGCGCAACCACGCCATGCCGAGCACGCCGACATGCGGGAAAAGCAGCACGGCAAAGGCCGGTCCGAGATAGTGGAACACGGCGCTGACGCCGAACCAGACATGTGGCGGCAGGGAGGCCGCCATCGTGCCGAAGGCAGGGCCGGCGAGGGCAGGGTGCGTGGCTGGAGCTTGCGTTCGATCTTTCATGGGATCAGTATCGCAGGCGGATTTTTCGATTTATATGGATGATGATCGACTTTCTCGATCATGACCTTTCTGGATGCAAGGAGTTTTCCTTGAAACGCCTTCGAAACGAAAATCCCGAGCTCGACGCGGCAGACCTGAAGATCCTGCGGCTACTGGAAAAGGATGCGCGCACCAGCACAGCCGAACTGGCGCGCGCCGTCGGCCTGTCGGCGCCGAGCGTGGCCGAGCGCATCAAAAGGCTGCAGGAGAACGGCGTCATCGAGACCTATACGGTCCGGATCAATCCGGCCGCCCTCGGCATGAAGCTGTCGGCATGGCTGCGCATCAGGCCGGTGCCGGGGCAGTTGGCAGTCGTTGCCGACATCATCCGCGACCTGCCCGAGATCGCGCAATGCGACCGGGTGACCGGCGAGGACTGCTTCATTGCGCTCGCCCATGTCGGCTCGGTGGCCGAGCTCGAACGGGTGATCGACCGCATCATTCCCTTTGCGATGACCAACACCGCGATCATCCAGTCGTCGCCGGTGATAGCGCGTTCACCGCTGGAGGCGCTCAAGCGCCCGCCCTGATGTTCAACAGAGAGGCGATCATTCATAAGTGAGTTGGCAACAGCCACGTATCTCGATCGCCCCCTTTCTGACGCTGTGGTCAATGCCTTGGTCGAGGCGGCAGCGGTTGCACTGGAGCAGAGCCGGAAGCCGCAAGAAGACGCTTAAGCTCGGACTGCCGTATGGAGGGCGCGCAGAGGAAAGTCTGCATCAACGGAAGCTAGGTCATTCACCAGCATAACGGCGGCCTCGCCTTCTGCATCAGGCACTTCGGCAGCCATAGCAGCCAACCAAACCACGCGACCTGGGACTCGGGCGGCCCAGCGTGATGCACCAGACAAACCCTTCATATTGTCCTCGTGGGCGATCAACGGCCGATCGTCGCAATCGCCGTCAAGGGATGTTCGCGCCATGTCACACAGCGTTGCCAAGTCACGGGCGATACTCGCGAGGTCCCTTCGCGAGGCCGCTGCCTCTTCAAGCAGCGCTAGGCAGGCGTGCAGAAAAGCAAGGAGAGCCTGATGCCCGCCACCTGGTGCGGCGACGCGGCGGCGAAGCGCATCCAGAACGACGGTCAACTCGCAAATGCTGCGTTTACTGGAATGCCTGCGCCGGAAGAATTCAAGTCTATCGGCGATCGCCGCCGCCCATATCGGCAATCCTGCTTCGATTCCAAATAGCGAGCCGTTCGCCATCCTGCATCTCCATTGCGCAATCCATATCGGCAGGGATTATACAATGCAATTCTCCGACGCTGTAACCGTCGCGGGAACGCGTTGGCTCGATGGAGAGTAGGTGCCGGCAAGCGGATGAGGCAGCGCGGCCGGGAGCTATTTCACAATGACGTCAGGCGTGCCCACGCTTCATGCGCGCCTGCTTCAGGATGGCGCGCCAGCGGATCATGTCGAAGGGGATCGGCTCGTTGTTGTTGGCGATATGAAAGATCTCGTTGTTGACGTTCTTCAGCGAGCGCCAGAAATCATAGTCGGTGATGCGTGGATCGGCGGCCAGCCTGTCCACCTCGACCTTGATGTCGGTTTTCATGCACGTTCCTCGAACCGCCTTGCCCGCCGCCGGTACCGCAACCCGATGCGTACGTTTTCAAACGCCTCGCTGAGTCGTTCAACGACTCAATTGGCTTGTTCACGTTAAAACCTCGGTAAGGTTAACGTGGGCGCCAGGCAGCTTCAAGCAGTCTTGCGGCGAATCCCGATCGAGCGGCCGGCGCGTTCCGGCATCGGCAGCGCGGCATGGGCTGATCGCATCGCTTCCACCCTGGCAAGCACGTCGGCCGGGAAGGGCGCCACCTTCGGCCCGGACATGTCGACATGCAGCGACAGCGATTCGGAGGTGGCGGCGAGCCAGCCGTCGACATGGCGGATTTCCTGGTAGACGCGGAGCCGCTTGTCGTCATGGTCGATGAGCTGGAAGGAGACCACGACCTTGTGCTCCAGGTGCAGTTCCTGAACGTAGCAGACATGGACTTCGGCCGTGTAGATGGTCAGCCGCCGCTCCTTGGCGTAGTTCGGCCCCATCCCCATCATCTCGAAGGCGTCGTCCGAGCAGCGGTCGAACAGCACGTTGTAATAGGCCATGTTGAGATGGCCGTTGTAGTCGATCCAGTCCTTCTCGATATCCATGGCCCGAGATACGAAAGGGGCGGGGTTTGGCATCTTGTTTTCCTTCTGGATAGCTGGACAGGGCGTGGCAGGTGAGACTACGCATCCATAGCTGCACAACAAGGGTGGCCGCTGGTCCATTCGCGGAGGAATTCATGGCTCTGAGCGACCTCAATCCGGTCGAGCGCAACGAGGAGGGCATTGCCGCCGTGCTCGGCATCCTCAAGCAGACGCTCGGCGAGCGCTTCCAGACCGGCGAGGCGATCCGCGCCCAGCATGCCCACACCACCACCTATATCCCGACGCAGGCACCTGATGGCGTCGCCTTTGTCGAGACAACGGCAGAAGTGCAGGAGATCGTGCGCGCCTGTGCCACGCACCGCGTGCCGGTGATCGCCTTCGGTGTCGGCTCGTCGCTCGAGGGCCACACCAACGCGCCGGGTGGCGGCATTTCCATCGACACGTCGCGGATGAACCGCATCCTTTCGGTCAATCCACAGGATCTCGATTGCACCGTCGAGCCCGGCGTGACGCGTGAGGACCTCAACCGGCATCTGCGCGACACCGGCCTGTTCTTCCCGATCGACCCTGGCGCCAATGCCTCGCTCGGCGGCATGGCGGCGACACGGGCGTCGGGAACCAACGCCGTGCGCTACGGCACGATGCGCGAGAACGTGCTGTCGCTGACGGCGGTCATGGCCGATGGCGAGGCGGTGACGACCGGCAAGCGCGCCAAGAAAAGTTCGGCCGGCTACGACCTGACGCGGCTCTTGGTCGGCTCGGAAGGCACGCTTGGCATCATCACCGCGCTGACGCTGAAGCTGCAGGGCATTCCGCAGGCGATCTCCGGCGGCGTCTGCCCGTTTCCCAGCCTGGAAGCGGCCTGCAATGCGGTGATCGCGACCATCCAGATGGGCATTCCCGTGGCGCGCATCGAACTGGTCAACGCGTTGCAGATGCGGGCGATGAAGAACTATTCCAAGCTCGACTATCCGGAGAGCCCGTGCCTGTTCGTCGAATTCCACGGCAGCGACGCGGGCGTTGCCGAGCAGGCGGAGACCTTCGGCATGATCGCCGAGGAGAATGGCGGCGGGCCGTTCCTGTGGACCAGCGTCGCCGAGGAGCGGACGAAACTGTGGAAGGCCAGGCACGATGCCTATTGGTCGTCGCTGACGCTGCGGCCCGGCGCCAAGGGGCTGTCGACCGATGTCTGCGTGCCGATATCGCGCTTTGCCGAATGCGTCACCGAGACTGAGGCCGACATCGCCGAGATGGGGCTGGTCGCGCCGATCGTCGGCCATGCCGGCGACGGCAATTTCCATGTGCTGGTGCTGATGGATGTCGACAACCCACAGGAGATCGCGCTGGCGGAGAAATTCGTCGCCAGGCTGAACATGCGGGCGATCGCCATGGAAGGCACCTGCACCGGCGAGCACGGCATCGGGCAAGGCAAGATCGGCTTCCTGCGCCACGAGCTCGGCCACGGCGTCGACATCATGCGCACGATCAAGCAGGCGCTCGATCCGCTCAACATCATGAACCCGGGCAAGATATTGCCTGGCACCGACCATTAGATGTCGACGGTCGAGACACTGCTGCCGATCGAGGTGCCGCCGTCGTCCGCCGGCGCGTCATTGCCTCACGTCTTCGCGGATGAAGACAGGCTGCTCATCGCCTATCTCGCCAACCTTCCGGATCCGTCATTCGATGGCACGAATCCGCGCTCGGTTTCGGCTACGATGGACAACCAGACTGTCGCGATACTGGCGGTCGATCCCTATCTGGCACTGCAATTTGGCCCGCCGAACGACGAAGCCATCAGCGGGCACCGTCTTTATGGGCTGGGCTTGCAACCCTATTCCGCATTCGAGGTTCTCAACTCTTCATGGATAGGTTCCCTGGAAAAGGCAAATAGAGTTCACTCGCGCCACACGCCGGATCTGTTTTCGGCCTATCGGCATTTCATCCTGACGTTCCACGACTCGACGCTGGAGTTCATCGCCCGGAGCTTTTCGACCAGCCTTCATGAGGGAGCGGTTTTGGCCGTGCTGGTGGAGACTGTCGGACGCGGCTGAATTGCCTCTTTATAGACACGCGGATGCGGGTAGAGTGCGGCTGATTTTCAATCAACCCAATCGGAGCAGATGCTCGCACGCCTGTTCGTGATCTTCGGTGGCCTTTTCGTGCTGGTGCTGTGCGCGGCGCTGGTGGTGCCACATTTCGTCGACTGGACAGGCTACCGTGCCGATTTCGAGCGCGAGGCGAGCGCCATTCTCGGCCGCAAGGTCACCGTGCAAGGTGACGCCACGGCAAGGCTCCTGCCGTTTCCTTCGGTGACCTTTTCCAATGTCGCGGTTGCCGGCGGTCCAGACGGCCAGCCGGCGATGACCGTCGAGACATTTTCGATGGATGCGGAGCTGGCGCCGTTCCTGAGCGGCGAGGTGCTGATCTTCGACATGCGGCTGGTGCGGCCGAAGGCGACGATCGATATCGCCGCCGACGGCACGATCGACTGGGCGATGCGGCCGAAGTCACCCTTCAACCAGATATCGATCGAGAAGCTGACGGTGACCGAAGGAGAGGTCGCGCTGCGCCATGCCGCCGGCGGGCGCGATCATCTGATTTCCGAGATCAACTCGACCATCTCGGCTAGGTCGCTCGCCGGGCCATGGCGGATGGACGGTTCGCTGCGCTTCGACGGCCTGCGCACGGAGGTCATCGCGTCGACCGGCAAGGCGGAGGGCAATGGCCAGATGCGGCTGCGGCTCAAGGCCGATCCGGACGCCTATCCGCTGGTCATCGAGACCGACGGCAATGCCGGCATCGTCAAGGGCGCCGCGGTCTATTCGGGTCAGTTCAGGATCTCGGCTGCCGACAAAAATGGCTCCGACAAGAATAATGCCGACAAGAACTCGGCCGAGCTGCGCGGCACCGACGGCGAGACGGTGAAGGTCTCAACCGGCAAGCCGGATCCCGGCTTCCGGCTGAACGGCAAGTTCTCGCTCGATCACCACAAACTTTCCTTCGATGAGTTCCGCTTCGAGACCGGGCCGCTCGACAATCCCTATACGGCCGACGGCAAGGCTTCGGTCGATCTCGGGATCGATCCGCGCTTCTCGATCGAAGCCAGTGGCGCGCAGGTGCAGTTCGACGAGGCCGTGGGTGCCGCCGGTGCCGGGCTGACCCTGTCGCAGCGGGTCGACGCGTTGGAGCGGGCGCTGTTGCAAATGCCAAAGCCGACCATACCAGGCACCGTCGACGTCAAGCTGCCGGCAGTGGTGGCTGGTGACACGACAGTGCGCGACGTGCATCTGTCGGCCGAGCCGACCGATGGCGGCTGGTCGGTGAAGTCGCTGGCCGCGACGCTGCCCGGCCGCGCCACGCTGGAAGCCAACGGCATGCTCAGCGTCCAGGATCATTTCGGTTTCACCGGCTCGCTGCTGCTCGCCGTGGCGCAGCCTTCCGGCTTTGCCGCCTGGCTGTCGAAGGATGTCGACGAGGCGATCCGCCGGCTGCCCGCCGCCGGCTTCAAGGCCAAGGTCGATCTCAGCGAGAAGCGCCAGGCGTTCAGCGATCTCGAACTGATCCTCGGCAAGGCGAAGTTTTCCGGCCGCATCGATTCCAGCCAGCCCGACGACGCCAGACCGTCGGTGCTGATGCGGCTGGAGGGCGGCGAGCTCGATGTCGACGGGCTGACGGCCTTCGCCTCGATCTTCGTCAGCGACAAGGGCGCCAACCGCTTTTCCGACCGCGATCTCGATTTCCAGATCAAGGCCGGGCCGGTCAGCGCCGGCGGCCTGACCGCCGACACGGTCGATACGGCGCTGAGGCTGCGCCAGGGCCTGCTTGAAATCGATAGACTGTCGGTCGGCGGACTGGCCGGCGCCTCGATCAGCGCCACCGGCCGGATCAAGGATTTCCCGGCGAGCCCGACCGGCAAGCTCGACGCCTCGGTGGTCGCCGTCGATCTGAAGCCGCTGGTCGATGTCGCCACGCAGCACTATCCTGGCAATGAGGTGCTGAAGGGCCTGGCGGCCCGTGCGGCCGCCTATCCCGAGCTGTTCCAGGACGCCCGCATCGATCTGGTGACAAGTGCCGCGGACAATGGCGACGGCACGACGGGACTGGCGGTGAGCGCGCAGGGCAAGGCCGGCGGCTCGGCCTTTTCGGCATCGCTTTCCGGCAAGGGGGCGGCCGACAAGCTTCTCGAGGCGCCGGTGATGCTGACATTCAATGCCAGGAATGGCGACGCCACGGCGCTGCTCGCGCTCTATGGATTGCCGGCGCTGCCGCTTGGCATGCTTGGCCAGGCAACCACCGATATCTCTGCGAAAGGCACGTTTGGCGGTGGCCTTGCGACGAGCTTCAACCTTACGGGCGATGATTTCAAGGCGGCGTTCGAGGGAACGGTTGCCGAGACGCCGCAGGGAGCGACCGCAAAGGGCAAGATCAGCCTCGATGCCGCCGACATCGAACCATGGCTGATGACGACCGGCGTCGGATTGCCAGGCATGGGCACCGGCATGTCGGCGACGCTGACGTCACAGGCCGACTATGGCAATGGTCTGCTGGTGCTGGACGAGCTCAGCGGTGCCCTCAACGAAGCGGCGGTTTCAGGCGACGTCAATGTCGACGTGAAGGACGGGGTGCCTCATCTGGCCGGGGCGCTGGTGCTCGACGAACTTGACCTCGACCCGATGGCGGTGGCGCTGTTCGGTGACCAGTCCTTCCTTGCCGACAGGAGTGCCTGGCCGACGGCGCCGTTCAGCCAGAAGTCCAACCTGCCGTTCACCGCCGATCTCGACCTTACCACCGCGGCACTTGCCGCCGGCCCGTTCGCCACCGCCTATGACGCAGCGCTGTCGCTGAAGCTCGACCAGGAGGGCATGCGCGTTTCCGATCTCAAGGCCAAGCTCTTCGGCGGCGCGCTGACCGGCCTGTTCGAACTGAAGAACAATGACGGCACCGGGCTTTTCTCCGGCCAGATGAAACTTGCCGGCGGCGACCTCTTGGCCGTGCTGCCGGGGGGCGGCTTGAGCGGCAGCGGCGATGTCTCGACGACGCTGTCGACCAGCGGCAAATCGGTCGATGCCATGGTGGCGGCGCTGTCCGGCTCCGGCACGGCAGCGCTGAAGGGCCTCACAATCGCCGGCGTCAATCCCGATGCCTTCGGCGCCTTCATCGCCAAGGCCGATGCGATCGGACGCGATATCGATGCGGCCAAGACCGCCGGCTTCGCGCATGAGATCGCCGCCGACGGCAGTTTTGCGGCGGGTGACACCGACATTGCCTTCACGCTTGCCGGCGGCATTCTGCGGGCGCCGCCGATCAGTCTCGAAAATCCGGCGGCGACACTATCCGCCGATATCTCTGCGGATCTGAACGCCAGCACCGTCGACGCAAGAGGGTCGATCATCTACCGGCCCGGTGACGAGGCGCTGGTCGGCTCCGACCCGGCGGTGAACTTCAGCGTTGAGGGTCCGCTCGGTGCCGCCAAGCGCCAGTTCGACAGCGAACCGCTGGCGCAGTTCCTGACGCAGCGCGCGCTGGAGAAGGAGCAGCAGCGGGTCGAAGCGATGCAGGCGGCGCTGCTGGAGAAGCAGCGGCTGCGGCGCGAGGTGCGCTACTACGCCGCCCTGCAGACCGAACGCGACAGGGCAGCTGAGGAATTGCGGCGGCAAGAGGAAGAGGCACGGCTGCAGGCCGAGGCCAAGGCAAAGGCTGAAGCCGAGGCAAAAGCCCAGGCCGAAGCCGAAGCACAAGCCAAGGCGGAGGCTGACGCCAAGGCGCAAGCGGAAGCGGATGCCAAAGCCAAGGCCGATGCCGAAGCTCAAGCCGAGGCGGACGCGAAAGCCAAGACCGATGCCGATGCGAAGGCCAAGGCGGAGCAACAGGCAGCCGAGGACGCGGCCAAGGCACAGGCCGCTGAGCAACGCCGGAAGGCGGAGGAGGCGACGCGGATCGCTTCGGAAGAAAAGGCTAGGCTCGAAGCCAAACGCAAGGCCGCCGAGCAGGCATCCAAGGTCGACCGCTCACTTCCCGGCGTCAATGACAATTCGGCTCCAGCGACACCGAAGCCCAAGGCCAATCCGTTCACGATCGACAATCTGCTGAAGTCGCTGGACGGCGGATGAAGCGGTTCAGCTTTGGATGGAATTGCCGACCCGCTCTGACTCTTTCTGTTAAGGCGAACCGCTCATCCCTCGCTTCGCCCAGTCCAGCACATGGAGCCTGAGCGCCGAGGAGAGGTTGGCGTCGCGCGGGCGGGTTTCGTCGATTTCGGCGACCAAAGCGGCAAGCGTCAGTTTGCGCGCCGCGGCGATGGCGACGAGATCGTCATAAAAAGGCTTTTCGAGCGAATAGCTGGTGCGGTGGCCGCGGATCGTCACCGAGCGTTTTTCGACCGGGCTCACGTGAACGCGCTCACTTGTCGTCGCGATTGCCGGGCGTTTCGCGACGATGGCCGGCGATGAATTTCTCGGCCTTGTCGGACGTCAGCCGGTCACGCTGTCGATCGGCCCTGGACCGGCCATGCAGCGCCCGGTTCTGTTCGGCCAGCCGTTCCTTCTCGGTCCGCGCCTTCTGCTTGCGGGCCTGGCGGAGATTGACGACGTCGCCCATGTCGCGCCGCCCTTCGGATCACTTCTTGCGGAAGGCGTCGAGGGATACGACGTCGGCGCCCTTGCCGGCGGCATCAGCCGCAGCAGGCTTCTTCTCGGCCTCGGCGGCTGCCTTCTTCTTTGTCTCCGGCTTCTTCTCGACGACGGCGAGCGGTTCGGGAGCCGGTGCCGCCGGCTCGTCCTCTGCCGCGCCATCCGTCTTGACGTCGAATTCGAGTTCGAAATTGACGGACGGATCATAGAAACCGCGCACGGCGGAGAAGGGGATTTCGAGTTTTTCCGGCACGTCGGAGAAGGACAGTCCGACCTCGAAGCCGGTGTCGGTCACTTTCAGGTCCCAGTACTGGAACTGGATGACGATGGTCATCTGCTCGGGATAGCGCTCGCGCAGTCGCGAAGACACGCGCACGCCCGGCGCGCCGGTGAGGAACGTTATGAAGAAATGATGGTTGCCGGGAAGGCCGGTGCGCGCGACTTCGGCCAGGACCTTGCGCATGACGCCGCGCAACGCCTCCTGGGCCAGAATGTCGTAGCGGATGTGGTCGTCGGCCATGTGGCGATCAGGTTCCGTTGAATCGTCCGCCTAGCTGTAATCAAGCTTGAGCGCGGCGTAAACCGGATATAGATCGCAGCCGCCTCGAAGCGAAGGCCATTGGCGACGATTTAGAGACTCAGGCGCTGACGAGCGCGCTTCTTTTGGCTGGGTGGCTCGCACTCTTCTGTTTGCCGAAGGCGCTGAGGAAGGTGCGCACGCCGTTGGTGGCGGACTGAAGCACCTCTTCGTCCTCAGGCATGCCACCGAGCATGAAGGTTATCTGCAACTCGGCGTTGATCAGCGCGAGAAACTGGCGTGCCGCCACGTCGGGATCCTCAATCGCGAGGTGACCGGCATAGGCGAGACGGGCGAAGCGGGCGGCGAGCGCCGACCAGGTCCGGCCCGGCCCCTGTTCGCGCCATTCGGCAAAGAGCTCGGGATAGCGCTCGCCCTCGGTCTGGATCAGCTTGCGCAGGAACCTGCCGTCACGATTGCAGATGCAGTTGCGGTTCATGCGCATGGCGAAGGCGATCAGATCGGCTTCGAGGTTGCCGGGCTGGTCGGGGAAGGTGGCGATGGTGGCGAAGATGCCGGCGTTGCAGCGCTCGGTGAGGTCGCGGACCACGGCAACGAAGAGCTTTTCCTTGTCGCCATGGTGGTTGTAAACCGTCTGGCGCGATACTCCGGCCTCGGCCGCGATCAGGTCGATATTGGCGCCGGCAAAGCCCTCGCGGCAGAAGACCGAGGCAGCAGCCTCGACAACCGAAATGCGTTTTGCCTCGTGGCTGCGTGGCGGGAAAGTGTCAGGAGAAACGCCGAGCTTCATAAAAATCTATATAGCGGTGATTGACGAATTAGACAAGAGTGTCTAATTTTGTGGACATAACATAAGGACATTCCACTCCTGAGAGTCGAATGAATTCGCTCTAGAGACGAACGAGTTCGCTCTGAGGTGTCGGAGTGTTACGGGATGGAACGTCCTGGGGTTAGACGCCGGGTTCTCGGCAGCAACCAGATTCGAAAGAAGCCTTTATCATGAGTCCCAAATTCCTCCGCATCGCGGTCGTGCTTGGCCTGTTGTCCGCCATCGGCCCGTTCGCCATCGACATGTACCTCCCGGCGCTGCCTTCGATCGGCGAGGATTTGCACGCCGGCACCTCGGCCGTGCAGATGAGCCTGCTGATCTTCTTCCTGTCGATGGGTTTCGGCCAGATCGTGGTCGGACCGATCTCCGACATGGTCGGGCGCAAGCTGCCGCTCTATGGCGGTCTTGCGCTGTTCATGGTCGGCGGCGTCGGCTCGGCGCTGGCGCCTTCGATCGAGTGGCTGATCGCCTTCCGCTTCCTGCAAGGGCTCGGCGCCAGCGCCGGCATGGCGGTGCCGCGTGCCATCGTGCGCGACCTGCACACCGGCAACGAAGCCGCCAAGCTGATGTCCCTGCTGATGCTGGTGTTTTCGGTGTCGCCGATCCTGGCGCCGCTGACCGGCAGCCAGATCATCGAGACGTTCGGCTGGCGCGCCGTGTTCTGGACGGTGACCGGCGCGGCAGCACTCGCCACCATCCTGCTCGCGACTTCGCTTAAGGAGACACGCCCGGTCGAAGAGCGCGCCGGCTCCTCCTTCGGCACCGCTCTTTCCGGTTACCGCTTCCTGATGGGCGACCGCAACTTCCTTGGCCTGGTGGCGATCGCCGGCTTCGGCATTGCGAGCTTCTTCGTCTATCTGTCGAGCTCGTCCTTCATCCTGATCGACCATTACGGGCTGTCGCCTTCGGTCTACAGCGTGTTCTTCTCGATCAATGCGGTCGCCTTCATCGGCATGTCGCAGATGACCGGAATGCTGGCCGAGCGGTTTGGTCTTAGGCGCGTCGTGCGTGTCGCGGTGACCGGCTATGCAACAACCATGGTCTTGCTGTTCGCCATCATGGCGACGGGTGTCGACCGGCTCGACGTGATGGCGGCGCTGCTGTTCGTCGGCTACGGCTTCCTCGGCCTGGTCATCCCGACGACGTCGGTGCTGGCCATGGAGGAGCATGGCGAGATCGCCGGCACGGCCTCGGCGCTGATGGGCACGCTGCACTTTGCCATCGGCGCTCTTGCCATGGGCGTCGCCGGCCTGTTCTTCGACGGCACGCCGCTGCCGATGGTGGCCGGCATCACGCTCTGCGCGGTGATCTCGTTCACATTGGCAAAGGTCACGCTCGGCCGTTCGCGCGAAGCCGTCGAGGCACCGGCGGAATAACTGACATCCATGGAAACAAAGAGGCCGGGTCATTCCCGGCCTTTTTTTGCGCCTGTCGCAGCAGTGTCTCATTCTGGCGCCAGGCGTGCGAAAGCCAAGCCAGAAAGGCCTTTGAGATGCATGTGCTGAGGGAGAGAAGTGGAGGTTTCTGTTGCCAGGTACCTCCGAACCCCGCCTAGAAGTGCGAACCTCTAGGGCTTGATTTGAAGCGTTCGCACTGCATTAAGCAGCGAGACGAGCTTCCGCATAGTTGTCGTTGGCAACTATAAGTTTAGCCCGATGACGGTGGTACAATGCCGGGCAAAAGTACGATCTTTACACCTTCGTCGATCCTATTTCGCCCCCAGCAAAAGCCGCTCTTTTGAAAGAGCGGTTTTTGGTGGAGGCGCCGGGTACCGCCCCCGGGTCCGAACGGCTTATTTCATCGCCCATTTATCGCCATAGTCGGTCAAGCCGACAAAACGAATATAGGGGCCGATCGTGGAAAATGAAAGGCCGCAATGTCCTTTCGTGCATGTGTCAAATTGGATCGTTGAGGGTTGACTTGCTTGCGCGCTCAACCGAAGCTTCCGAGCGGTGAGGAGTTTCAGCCTAGCGCACAAGTTGTTTCAGCGCGCCACAACCCTCATCGACCGGATCCGTGGCGCCGACGAGGGGAATTTTTCATGGCCGACTATCTCGCAGACGTGAAGAAGTACGACGCCGGCGCCAGCGCTGATGCGGTCGACAAGATCGTGAAGCATCTGGGCATTGCGCTGCGCAACCGGGATTCTTCGCTGGTGTCCTGCACCGATCCCAAGGAACTGGAACGCGTCAGGGAGAACTGGGCCGCGAAGAAGCTCGGCGTCGCCGACGCCAGCAAAGCCGACGCGTCGATCGAAAAGACCTGCAAGGCCATGGCCGCCGACAACACCAAAAGCCGGGTGACCTTCTACTATCTGGTCGCGAAAGATCTGGGCAAGCTCGGCGCCCTCTGATCGGTCACGCGTCAAATTGTGAAGGTTGGCGTCGCAGTTTGAAGTTGCACCTCACCGGGCGCCGGCGCAGCCCCTCATTGCCCTGCCGGGCATTTCTCCCCGTATAGTGACGGGGAGAAATGGGCTGGCTGCAATGCTGGCGTCCTACTTGCAACGCTGGTGCTTTGCGAAACCGTCGATGAGAGCGCCCCTCTCCCCGTCACTATACGGGGAGAGGATGCCGGCAGGCAGGTGAGGGGCAGCGCTGACGCCCACTGAAATGATGGGAGCAGCGACGCTTGTGCCGTTCTGGTGTGTTCGACAGGCTGTCTGGCGGCTATAATGCGTGCAATCCCGAATCGAGGCCAAGCCGATGCGCCAGTATCTCGACCTGTTGAAGCATGTGCTGGAAAACGGCGTCGATCGCGGCGACCGCACCGGCACGGGTACGCGTGGGGTGTTCGGCCACCAGATGCGCTTCGACCTCTCGCGTGGCTTTCCTGTCACCACCACCAAGAAGCTGCATCTGAAGTCGATCATCCATGAGCTTCTGTGGTTCCTGGCCGGCGACACCAACATCAAATACCTCAACGATAACGGCGTCTCCATCTGGGACGAATGGGCCGACGAGAATGGCGATCTCGGCCCGGTCTACGGCAAGCAGTGGCGCTCCTGGCCGGACGGCCATGGCGGCGCCATCGACCAGATTGCGAAATCTTCTGAAGGAGATACGCAAGAATCCTAATTCTCGCAGGCTGATCGTTTCGGCGTGGAACCCGGCCGAGGTGGAAGCGATGGCGCTGCCACCCTGCCACTGCCTGTTCCAGTTCTACGTCTCGGAGGGCAGGCTCTCCTGCCAACTCTACCAGCGTTCGGCCGATATCTTCCTCGGCGTTCCCTTCAATATCGCCTCCTATGCGCTGCTGACTTTGATGGTGGCGCAGGTGACGGGGCTGAAGCCCGGCGATTTCGTTCATACGCTCGGCGATGCGCATCTTTATTCGAACCATTTCGAACAGGCGCGCGAACAGTTGCAGCGCACGCCCAAGGCGCTGCCGACGATGTGGATCAATCCGGAGGTCAAGGACCTCTTCGCCTTCCGCTTCGAAGACTTCCGGCTGGAGAACTACTTCGCCGATGCGTCGATCAAGGCGCCGATCGCCGTCTAAGTATGTTGATATTCAGGTGATGCCGGCCTGCAAATGGCGACTTCCTGCGCTTCCGGTGCTCACGTACGAAAAGTACGCTCCGCTCCGGTTCTCGGAACCCACCATTTTCGACTCGGCCTGACCTGAATCTCAACACACCTTAGGTCGCAATGTCGGGATACAGTCGCAGTCAGTCGATGCCGACCATGACGTCCGATGCTTTGATCACGGCATAGGCCGGCTTGCCCTTTTCGAGCTTGAGATCGTCCACAGCTTCGTTGGTGATCGAAGCGGTGACGACGGCGCCGCCGATGTCGATGCGGACATGCGAAGTGGTGGCTCCCTTGACGATCTCGATGATCGTTCCCTTGAGAGTGTTGCGGGCGCTGATCTTCACAGGAGGCTCCGTCGCTCTATCCGGTAAAGGTCATCGTAGGCCGAGAAACCCCCGGCATACAATGCCGTAGCCCGCAAAAGGCCTTTCCTTGTTATATTCATCCGGATATATCGACTGCAGCCTTTCAGCCGAACGGATTTTCAAACCCTGGGAGAATTTTCATGCTTGATTTCGGGTTGAAGGCAATCGCCATCGGCGGGCTGACGGCAACTTTGATGGCTGCGGTGCCGGCGGCTCACGCGGAAGACAAGGTCATCGTGTTTGCCGCGGCCAGCCTCAAGGGCGGCCTCGATGCCGTCAACAGGGCCTGCGCGGTCGATGTCGGCGAAGCGGCGACCATTTCCTATGCGGCAAGTTCGGCGCTGGCCAAGCAGATCGAGGGCGGCGCGCCGGCCGATGTCTTCATCTCGGCCGACCTCGACTGGATGAAGTATCTCTCCGACAAGAAGCTGACCAAGCCCGACACCGAAGTGAAGCTGCTCGGCAACCAGATCGTGCTGGTGGCGCCGAAGGATTCCAAGGCTGAGACCAAGATCGAAAAAGGTTTTGATCTCGCCAGGCTGATCGGCGACGGCAGGCTCGCCATGGGCGATATCAAGGCGGTGCCGGCCGGCAAGTATGGCAAGGCCGCGCTTGAATCACTCGGCGTGTGGTCCTCGGTCGAGGGCAAGGTGGCGCAGGCCGAGAACGTGCGGGCGGCACTCAAGCTGGTCTCGACCGGCGAGGCAGTGCTCGGCATTGTCTACGCCACCGACGCGCATGCCGACAAGGGCGTCAAGGTGGTCGGCACCTTCCCCGAGGATTCGCACCCGCCGATCGTCTATCCGGTTGCCCAGACCGCGGATTCGAAGGACAAGGACACACCGGCCTTCCTGAAATGCCTTGAGTCCGCCAAGGCGGCCGAGCTTTTCAAGGCGCAGGGTTTCACCATCCTGGCGCCGAGCAACTGAGGCACGACACCAAGGCATGAACTGGCTGCTGGACCTCACTCCCGACGAATGGAATGCGGTCCGGCTGTCGATCAAGGTGGCGACGGTGGCGATGATCGCGAGCCTGCCGCCCGGCATATTGATCGCGCTGGTGCTGGCGCGCGGCCAGTTCTGGGGCAAGACCCTGCTCAATGGGCTGGTCCACCTGCCGCTGATCCTGCCGCCGGTGGTGACCGGCTATTTGCTGCTTTTGACCTTCGGCAGGCGCGGTCCGGCCGGCGCATTCATGGCCGAGCATTTCGGCATTGTGTTTTCCTTTCGCTGGACGGGCGCAGCACTCGCCTGCGGCATCATGGGTTTTCCCTTGATGGTGCGGGCGATCCGACTGTCGGTCGAGGCGGTCGATCGCAGGATGGAAGCGGCGGCCGGCACGCTCGGCGCCAACCCGCTTTGGGTGTTCGCCACCATCACGCTGCCGCTGATCCTGCCCGGGCTGATCGCAGGCGCCATCCTGTCCTTTGCCAAGGCGATGGGCGAATTCGGCGCCACGATCACCTTCGTCTCCAACATCCCCAACGAAACGCAGACGCTGCCGTCGGCGATCTACACCTTCACCCAGGTGCCAGGCGGCGATGAAGGCGCGCTCAGGCTGACGCTGATTTCGATCGTCATCTCGATGGCGGCGCTTGTCGCCTCGGAGGTGCTGGCACGGCGCGTCGGCCGGCGGATGGACATCGAATGACGGTCCTGGTCGACATCAGCCACCGGCTCGGCGCTTTCGGGGTCGACGCCAGTTTCGAGAGTGCCGGCCGGCTGACGGCCCTATTTGGGCCGTCAGGTTCCGGCAAGACGACGCTGATCAACCTGATCGCCGGGCTGATCCGGCCCGACAGGGGCCGGATCGCGGTCGACGGCCGTGTGCTGGTCGACACCGATGCGGGCCTCTTCGTGCCGAAGCACAAGCGGCGCATCGGCATGGTGTTCCAGGATGCGCGGTTGTTTCCGCATATGAGCGTGGCCAGCAATCTGCGCTATGGCCGCTGGTTCACGCCGGCAACGGAGCGCTATGCGGACTTCAATGCGGTGGTCGAGTTGCTCGGCATCGGCCATCTGCTCGACCGGCGGCCGGCAAAGCTGTCGGGCGGCGAAAAGCAGCGCGTGGCGATCGGCCGGGCGCTCCTTGCAAGCCCGAAATTGCTTTTGATGGACGAGCCGCTGGCTTCGCTGGACGAGGCGCGCAAGGCCGAGATCCTGCCCTATATCGAACGACTGCGCGACGAGACGAAGATCCCGATCGTCTATGTCAGCCATTCCGTCGCCGAAGTGGCGCGGCTGGCCAGCGACGTTGTGGTGCTGGCGCAAGGCCAGGTCGCGGCCTCAGGAGCGACCGGAGCAATCATGCAGCGGCTCGACCTTTTGCCCGCCGAAGAGCGCGGC
Source organism: Mesorhizobium monacense (assembly GCF_056781675.1). Classification (NCBI taxonomy): domain Bacteria; kingdom Pseudomonadati; phylum Pseudomonadota; class Alphaproteobacteria; order Hyphomicrobiales; family Phyllobacteriaceae; genus Mesorhizobium; species Mesorhizobium monacense. Next base: position 1,528,696 of record NZ_CM165567.1, read on the forward strand.
GAGGGCGGTGCGGTGCTGGACACCAAGATGCTGCGCCACGATGAGGCCTTCGGCATGAGCGTGCTTGGCTCGTTGGCGGGCGAGATCCGTGTGCCGCGCCTGGCGGTGCCGGTCGGGGCGCCGGTCCGCATCCGCATTCGTGCCCGCGACGTCATGATTGCCACCGAACCGCCGGTTGGCCTCAGCGCGCTCAACATATTGCCGGGAACGATCGTGGCCGTCAGGCCGGGCATGGGGCCTACGGTGGAAATCGCTATCGATTGCAATGGCGCAATCGTGCTGGCGCGCATCACCGAGCAGTCGAAACACACGCTGCGGCTCAGGCTTGGCGGCAAGGTCTTTGCCGTGATCAAGACGGTGAGCTTCGACAGCGCGACCACCGGCGCCGGGCTGCCGATCGAGGCCGATGGGTGACCAAAGGACAATATCGCTATGTTGCTTTGGAATAGCGATATGGCCGCAGAAGGGCTAGTCTGGACGTGACAGCGGAGAACAGGACATGCCGTCGCTGAGTTTGCGCATAAACCTCGATCCGGATGGGCGCGTCGGGCCCGGCAAGATCGAGCTTCTGGAGCAGATCGCCGCCTTCGGCTCGATCTCGGCCGCGGCACGCCGCATGGAGATGTCCTACAAACATGCCTGGGATCTGGTCGAGGACATGAACCGGGTGTTCGGCAAGCCACTGGTGGCGGCGCAGACCGGCGGCAGGAAGGGCGGCGGCGCGCAGCTGACCGCGGTAGGGCTGGCGGTCGTCAGCCGCTTCCGGGCGATAGAGCGGGCGGCGACATCGGCTGCGGCGACGCATATGGAGGCGCTGCAGGCGGAAATCGACGCGGGCTGAATGGCCTGCAGGGGGCAGGTGAGGGGTGACCCGAAGGGCACCCCTCGTCCGACATTACTCCGAGAGCGTGAACGGAGCGGTGTACTTGTCGACATTGTCCTTGGTGATGAGCAGGCAGTCGAAGAGCTGCTTCTCGGTCGCAGCTCCGGTCTTGCCGGTCTTGATGAAGGAATCGGCCTGCTGCACGGCCTTGGCCGAGTAGACGGCCACCGGCTGCAGCACCGTATATTGCAGGTCGCCTGCCTTGATGGCGGCGACGGCGTCCGGCGAACCGTCGAAGCCGCCGACCTTGATGCTCGACAGCTTTCCGGCTTCCTTCAGCGCGGCGATCGCGCCGAGCGCCATTTCGTCATTGCCGCTGGTCACGCCGATGATGTCGGGGTGGGCCTGCAGCAGGCTCTGCATCTTGTCGTGGCCCTGGGTGCGGTCCCAGTTGGCGACTTCGGAGCCGACCTTCTTGAGATCTGGATACTGGCTGATCACGGTCTCGTAGCCGTTCGAGCGCGTGGCGGCATTGTTGTCGGAGGGCGCACCCAGCAGTTCGACAAAATTGCCCTTCTCGCCGATATCGGTCACCCATTGCTGGCCGCCGAGTGCAGCACCCTGTGCGTTGTTCGAGACGAGCTGCGCCTTGGCGAGACCTTCCTGGTTGATCTCGGCATTGACGAGGAAGACCGGGATGTTGGCGGCGATCGCCTTCTTCACCGCGCCGATCGAGCCGCTGGCGTCAGCGGGGTCGAGGATGATCGCCACGGACTTGTTGGTGATCGCGGTGTCGATCAGCTTGCTCTCGGTGTTGGTGTCGGCCTTCGAGGCGCCGACGGTCGCGGTGTAGCCAAGCTTTTCGGCTTCGGCCTTGGCGACGTTGCCTTCGGTGAGCCAGTAGGGGTTGGCGGGATCGATGACGATGATCGAGATCAGGCCTTCGGCCGATGCCGCGGTTACCGATCCGGCGAGGATCGGGGCGGCGAAGGCGAGCGTCGAGAGCATCAGAATTCGGGCACTGCGATACATGGAGTTCCTCCTTTGGTTGGCAATCGTGCCGGTCAACCGGCAGTCTTCTCGAGAGCGGGATCGGCCGTTTGGGCCTTGTCCTTTTGTGGAGAAGTTGGGGGGCTGTCGGCCGAGCTCGGGAGCTTGACGCGGCGGCGATACTGGATGGCGTTGAGCAGCACCGCCAACACGATGACCGCGCCGGTGAACACTGTCTGCCAGTAGGCGGAGACGCCGATGATGACGAGGCCGTCGGACAGGAAGCCGATGACGAAGGCGCCGACCAGCGTGCCGCGGATATTGCCGCGGCCACCGGTGAGCGCGGCGCCGCCGATGACGACGGCCGCAATGGCGGTGAGCTCGTATGAGGTGCCGGCGGTCGGTCCGGCCGAGGTCAGTTCGGACGACAGGATGAGGCCTGCCACCGAAGCGCAAATGCCGGAGAGCATGTAGACCGAGACCTGCACTCGCTTGACCGGCACGCCGGAGAGTTCGGCGGCACGCTCATTGCCGCCGGAGGCATAGAGCCAGCGGCCGAAGGCGGTGCGGTTGAGGATGATGCTGCCGATGAGGGCGATGACGGCCATGACCAGCACGCCGACGGGGATGTCGAGCAGTCGGTTGAAGCCCAGCCACTCGAAGCCTGTGTTGCCGAGCTCCGGCTTGCCGCCGAGATCGTTGTAGGTGAGGCCGTTGGTCATCAAAAGTGCGGCGCCGCGCACCACGTAGAGCATGCCGAGCGTGGCGACGAAGGCCGGCACCTTAAGCCAGGCGATGAGCACGCCGTTGACCAGGCCGACGAGCGCGCCAAGCACGCATACCAGCACCGCGACGACCCAGACCGGCGGGTAGAGGATGACGCCGAGCGCGGTCAGCTGGACGCCCTGCATGAAGAAACCGGCGACCACGCCGGAGAAGCCGAGCGTCGAGCCGACCGAGAGGTCGATGCCGCCATTGAGGATGACCAGCAGCATGCCGACCGCCAGGATGCCGAAGATGGCGACATGCGAGGCCATGGTCAGGAAATTGGCGACCGAGAAGTAATAGGGGGACAACAACGAGAAGACGATGATGATGGCGATCAGTGCGAAGAAGGCGCGGCCCTCCAGCAGCAGCTTGGCCAGACTGAAACCGTCGCCCGATGCCCTCGGACGGGAGCGGCTGCGATCGGGGCTAGCGTCGGTCACGGTGATGGCTCCTGTGTTCTTCATGGTCGGAGACCACGGCCTCGCCGGAAGCGGCCATGATCTCCTCCTTCGTGGCGTCGGCGCCGAACTCGGCCGAGATCCTGCCGCGACGCATGACGATGATGCGGTGCGCGATGCTCAGGCACTCGGTGACTTCCGAGGTCGAGAACACGACGGCGAGACCACGTGCTGCGCGCTCGCTGAGCAGCCGGAACACTTCCGCCTTGGCGCCGATGTCGATGCCCCGGCTGGGTTCGTCCAGCAGCATGACCTTGGGGCTGGTGGTCAGCATCTTGCCGATGACCACCTTCTGCTGGTTGCCGCCGGACAGCGATCCGATCGGCGCGCCGCCGCCCGCCGTCTTGACGCGTACGTCGCGGATAGAGCCATCGACCAGCGATCGCTCTTGCGAGCGGGACAAGAACATCCCCTTGACGAAGGCGCCGATGCTGGCGAGCGACAGGTTCGCACCGACCGACATCGTCTGGACAAGACCGTCGCGCTGGCGGTCCTCGGGCACCAGCACCAGCCCTCTGGCAATGCGCTCGGCTATGCTGAGCCGGGAGATGTCATTGCCTTCGAGCAGGATGCGTCCGCCAGCGGCTGACAGGCGCCCGGCAATGCATTCGAGCAATTCCGTGCGTCCGGCGCCCATCAGCCCGTAGATGCAGACGATCTCGCCGCTGCGGACATCGAGCGACAGCCTGTCGACGACCAGGCGTTCCGAACTCGAGACATCGGCGACGCTGACTTCGTCGACCGACAAGGCAATCTCACCGAAGGCATGGCCGGTGGGTGGGGTGCCCAGGTCGAAATTCTCGCCCACCATGTTGCGGACGATCCATTCGAGATTGATGTGCCTGGCATTGGCAGTCGCGGTGATCGATCCGTCCCGCAGCACCACGGCGTAGTCGGTGATCTGCAGCGCCTCTTCGAGGTGGTGCGAGATGTAAACGATCGAGACGGCGCGCGCCGTCAGGTCGCGGATCACCTTGAACAGCACTTCCACCTCGGTCGCGCTCAGCGCCGAAGTCGGCTCGTCCATGATCAGGATGCGCGAATCCACCGAGAGCGCGCGGGCGATCTCGACGATCTGTTGCTGCCCCAGGCGCAGGTCCTGCACCAGCGTCAGCGGATCGATGTCTTCCTCGAGGTCGGCCATCAGTTGTCGCGTCTGGCGGGCCTCCTCGGCGAAGTCGACGCCGGTTGCGCCGGGTATCTCCCGGCCCATGAAGATGTTGTCGCGCACGCTCAGATTGGGGGCGAGGCTGAGCTCCTGATGGATGATCGAGATGCCGCGATCGCGGGCATCGGAAGACGAGGAGAAAGTGACGGATTTTCCGTCGAGTTCGATGCTCCCAGATGTCGGCGTCGTCACGCCGGACAGGATTTTCATTAATGTCGATTTGCCGGCGCCGTTCTCGCCGAACAGCGTCGTGACCTTGCCGCGGTGGATGTCGAAATTGACGCCCTTGAGGGCATGCGTGCCGCCATAGGTCTTAACGATGTTGCGGGCCGCAAGCACGGTGTCGCCGGCCGCAGGCTCGAATTCGGGCGCCGCATTCATTGGACGCTCAGCTTCACGGGCGTGACCAGCCAGCCCTTGGGATTGATCAGCTTGAAGACGCCGACGACCGAGATGGTCTTGCCGCTGAGCTTGGTGTTGTCGATGGTCGACAGCACCTGCTTCTTCATCTCGTTGTTCAGGGCCGAGCCCGCGTTCTGATACTCGATCTGGTTGATGAACTGGCCGAATGTGATAGCGCCGGTGGCGTCGCGCAGATCGGTGCCGCTGATCGCCGGGCCGGTCTGCACGCGAACGACCAGGGTATCTGGCACGTCGGCGACCTTGACGGTGTAGATGCCGGACTTTCCCTCGCCGACGACGCCTGAGAATTTGACCGAGAATTCGGTGCCGACATTGGCCGGCACGCCATATTGCTTCTCCGCAGCCGCCTTGTCCTTGGCGATGGCCGAAGCCAGAGTAGGGGCATCGATGGCACGCTGCTCGACAGCGGACTGGACGTTCGGGAATTCAGCCTTGCCGAACGCCTCCGGCGAAAAGGCGGCCTTGCGCGTGTCTTCGTCCGAGCCGATCGTGACGATTTTGGTGTCGAGGATCATCGCGGCGAGCACGACCAGCACACCGGCCGCAAGGACAAACCAGCGAACATTCGAGGCCGGTCGCCGGTTCATCGTGGGGGTGGCAGGCTGCGAACTCATGATGTGACGACCTGTGCTGTCGTGGCGGTCAGGGATGGCATTTCGCTGCGGTGGCGCGAGGCGCCGCTGAAGCCGCTATGCGGGCAGTGTGCATCGAAAACCTCCCACGCCGCGCTCCCAAGACGCAATCGACCATACCGTGATGTTAAATTACCGTCAATGACTGTGATACTTTCCCCGCAATGTAACATATGCGTGAGCAATCTTTGATTGCAATCTGTCACAACGTATTGTTTTTGTTTGCTTTTCATAAGTCGATGCAATATCTCACGAACGCTGTGATGCTGCGGGCTTTGCGGCGCTGGTGAGGCCATATCGTCCTCAGGCCTGTTTGGCGCGGTCGTCCGCGCTTCGCGCGTGGCGGTCGGGTCGCAGTCGCATCAAATTGTTGCCCCCGAGCTGAGCGACGACGGCATCGATTTCCTCGCTTGTCCGTTGCCGGTTCCAGCCGAGCGCCTGGCCGGCAACCGAGGCGATCTGCTGCAGGTCGCTTGTCGTCAGGGAGCCGCTGATTGCCAGGGTCGTGCGCCGCATGACGATGTCAGCGAGATGTTCGACGAATTCGTTGCGAACGATGTAGTCGATCTCGGACAGGCTGTAGTCGTTCGAATCCGGCAAGCGGTCTGCATTGCTGGATGCGCTCCGGTGGCGCGCAATCAGGGATGCGCTTGCTCCATAGCGCGACAGCAGTTGGTCGAGGCGGGCCACGTCGATGCCGGACGTCGCGGCGGCATCGGCCAGCCAGGCCGCGCGCGCCGCTGCGTCCATCGGAAAATCCTTGCCGCCGCCGATCGGCATCGATTGCGTGCTCGCCTTGCGCTTGTTGCCCAGGCGGTCGAGCACGGTGTCGGCGACCTCCTCGGCAAAGCCGCGAAACGTCGTCCACTTGCCGCCGATCAGCGAGATGATCGGGAAGGGCCTCGAAAGATCCGGCTCGGCGACAGGGGCCGAATGATCCCGGCTGATCAGGCCGGGGATCGAGGAGTCGGATGAGGGCAGGGGCCTGATCCCGCTATAGGCATAGACGATCTGGTCGCGTTCGAAGCTCATGCCGGGCAGGAGCGTGCGCACGCTTTCGAGCAGGTAGTCGATTTCCTCGGGCTCGCAACGGACCGTGTCGGGGTTGTCGGCCGGAAGGTCCGTCGAACCGACGAGCGCTTTGCCGAGATAGTCGTAGACCAGGCAGATGCGGCCGTCGTCGGCCTCGAAATAGAGCATGCGCCCGGCCAGGCTCTTCACCAGCGCGTCGTGCTTCAGGAGGATGTGCGAGCCCTTGGTTCCACCGATCATTTTCGACGGTGCGCCAAGTGCATCGTTGACGTGATCGATCCATGGGCCGGCGGCGTTGACGACCAGCTTCGGCCGCAGCGAAAAGGCGCTCCCATTGTCCCGTCTGAACGTCAGCACCCCGTTCGAAGAGGAGATCAGCGACGCGTAGTTGGCGGCGCTGGAGCCTGAATTGGCTTCCAGCCCGTCAGCGATCAGTTCGACCACCAGCCGCTCAGGGTGGCTGATCTTGGCGTCGTAGTAGGTGCCGGTGGCGACGATCGATGCGGTCAGCGCCGGCATGTCGCGCAGAGCCTTGCTTCGCCCGACCAGCCGGTGGCGCGGCATCACCCGGTGCCGTGAGCCGTAGAAGTCATAGATCATCAGGCCGATCTTGATCAGGATGGCGCCGCGGCTGCGCGGCGCGCTGGTCGAGCCGAGAAGCGTGCGCAGCGCCGCCCACATGCCCTTGCCCCAGGAAAAGATCGGGATGACGGTGGGCAGCGGGCTGACATAATGCGGCGCGTTCTTGAGCAGCAGATTGCGCTCCAGCGTCGACTGCGCCACCAGACCGAACTCGCCGGTTTCCAGATATTTCAGGCCACCATGGATCAGGCGCGAGGGCGCGGCACTGGTGCCCGAGCCGAAATCCGCCTTGTCGACGATAAAGCAGTTGACGCCTTGCGCGCAGAGATCGCGGAACAGGCCGGCCCCGTTGATGCCGGCACCGAGAATGACGACATCGACATCGCCGGCCTTGCTGGCCAGAGCATCCTCCCGGTTTTCGTCGGGTAGCTTCATGGCGTCTTTGTCTTGACGATGCGCAGCCTGACGCCGGCCTGCTCAAGCGTTTGCGCGTGCTTGTCGCTTATGCCGTCGGTGACCAGGACCGCCTCGAAGCTGGTCAGCTCGTCGAGCACATGCAAGGCGACCTTGTCGAATTTGGAATGGTCGACAAGCAGCACGCGCTTGATCGCCGCGGCCATCATCGCCTGCTTGACCCGCACCACATGCTGATCCTGGATGAAGGCCGTGGTGCCGCTGATCGCCGAAGCCGAGCAGATCAAAAGGTTGGCGCGCAGCCGCGAGATCGCGTTCTCGCAGACGATGCCGATATAGGCGTTGTAGGTGCGGTGGTACTGGCCGCCGAGGCAGATGAAGTCGATGTCGTCGACATTGGTCAGGAGTGCCGCGGTCGAGACGCTGTTGGTGATGACGGTCAGCGGCTTGACCTCGAGCAGCAGCGGCGCGACTGCGTTCGCAGTGGTCGAATCGTCCAGGATCACCGCTTGCCCAGGCTCGACATAGTCCATGGCGGCGCGGGCCAACGCGTCCTTTTCGGCCCGGCCCACCGTCACCCGGTAACGGAAGGCGCTTTCATAGAGGCCGGACGGCTGGACGGTGACGGCGCCATGCAGCTTTCTGAGCACGCCCTGATGCGCCAGCTGGTCGATGTGGCGGTGGATCGTCATGCGCGACACGCCGAAATGCTCGACCAGATCGTCGATGCGCACCTGGCCGAGCTTGATGACGTATTCGGCGATCTCTTCGCGCCGTTCGTCGGCCTTGATCATTCCGCACCCCCCATGCTTTGCCCCGCAAGGCTTTCGATCTCCGCCCATTTCGGCCTGAGCTGCTCGGCAATGCGGCCGTAAAGAGAGTACCGCTCGTCGAAAACGGCGCTACGCGCTGGGTCCGGCAGATACTGCCGGCTCACCGTGCAGGTCGCGCGCGCGCCCTCCTGAGGCGAGGCGAACAGGCCGACCGCAGCACCGGCGCAAAGTGCGGCGCCAAAGGCCGCCGCCTCATCGGTCGAGGTCACGCTGACCGGAACCTTGAGCACGTCGGCGAACATCTGTGCGAGGGCCGGATTGCGCGAGCCGCCGCCGGTCAGCCGCACCTCGCGGACGGCAAAGCCGTCACGCAAGGCTTCGACATGGGTGCGGTGGTTGAAGACGATGCCTTCCAGCACCGCCTTCAGCATGTCGCCGCGGTCATGCCAGCCGCGCAGACCGACGAAGCTGGCGCTAGCGGTATTGCCGTAGGGCGAGCCGAACAGATAGGGGTGGAAGAGGAGGGTCGACGGCTTGTTCAGCGCCGCGCCGATTTCCGCCGACAGCATTTCGTGAATCGAGCCTCCGGTCCTTTTGGCTTCCTCCTGCTCGGCACGGCAGAGCGTGTCGAGGAACCAGTCGTAATTCGCTGTCGAGGCCGGCGAGATCGACATGTTGTTCCAGCGCCCGGGATCGATGGCGTTGCGGCAGAACCAGCGCTGGTCGACCCTCGGTTCGCTGGAGATCACTTCGTTGATCGAATAGGTGCCGGCGACGATGCTGACCACACCGTCCTCATGGCCGCCAATGCCGAGCGCCGAGGCGGTGACGTCATGCAGGCCGCAGGCGACGGGCGTGCCTTCGGCGAGCCCGGTCAGTGCTGCCGCCTCGGCGGTGACGTAGCCGGCGATGTCGGCCGGATGCAGAGCCGGCGGCACGGCCGCGAACAGCTCTTCCAGGCCGAAGACGCGCATCGCGTCGGGCGCGTAGCCTTGCGTGCGCATCGCGGTGAACGAGGTGCTCGCCTCCGTCAGGTCGGTGGCAATAGTACCGGTCAGGCAGAAGCGCAGCCAGTCCTTGCAACCGACGATATGGCCGATCCGGTCGAAACGCTCCGGCGCGTGCTTTTTCAGCCAGGCGAGCAGCGCCGAGGGCGCGGAGGCATGCGGGACCTGGCCGGTGAGGGCAAGCGCCTCGGAGAAGACCGGGCTCTTCGACCAAGCATCGACAATGTCGCCGGCGCGGCTGTCGAGCGACAATATGCCAGGGCCGAGCGGCCGGCGCTCCTTGTCGAGCAGATAGAGCCCGTCGCCGTGCGCGGTCGCCGCCACCGCCTTGATGTCGCGAGCCGGCCGGCCGCTGAGCGCGATCGCTTCGCCGATCGCCTCGGCGGTCGCTTGCCAGAGGCCCGCCATGTCGCGCTCGACCCAGCGCGGCTGCGGCATCGACTGCGGCACGCGACGCCGTGCCACCGACAGTTGCGAACCGTCGGCGTCGAAGACCACCGCCTTCGTCACCGTCAGGCCGTTGTCGATTCCAAGCAGGCAGGCCATGATCTTTGTTCAGCGCCTGCCGCTACGCGTTGCGATTTGGTCCCGAACAATGGTGGCGCTGAGCATCATGGAACTATCCTCGCCGGGATTCGCGGCTGCCGAATTCGACCACCGGATGAACAGCGGCGGGATTCGAACCAACACAACTGACCATACAATTCTGTGAATTTAACGTCAATATGTGTGATATCTGCCGGAACGTCGCTTTCCGCGAGGCAGGGATAAGGTTATCAAACCAGCATAAAATGCTGTTTTTTCTGACTCTTGCGAGTTACCGACCCGTCTCGCCGATCATGTTACCCCGCGCGAGGCCGAGAGCTGGAGCAAGGGAGGGCTCTCGCTAGTTGTCCTGCGGCTCGCCGGGTTTGCGCAGCAGATAGGTGTCCATGATCCAGCCCTTTTCCTGACGGGCTTTTTCCCGGACTTCGGCGATTTCCTTGCCGACATCGCCGAGGCGGCCGGACATGACGATCTCGTCGGGCGTGCCGAGATAGGCGCCCCAGTGGATGATCAGGTCCTCGTCATCCAGCGTATTGAAGGCGCATTTGCCGTCGAGCATGACCACGGTGCTGCCGGCATTGTCCGGCATGCCTTCCTGTGTCAGGCGGCGGCCGGTGGTGATCAGCACTGGGTCGCCGATGCGGTTCAGCGCCATTTTGTGGCTTGCGGCCAGCGCCTGGACGGCGGTGATGCCCGGAATGACCTCGAGTTCGAAATCGACATTGCCCCGCAAACGCACGCGTTCGAGGATGCGCAGCGCGCTGTCGTAGAGCGAGGGATCGCCCCAGATCAGGAAGGCGCCGCAGCCGCCATCGGAAAGCTCGTCACGGATCAGGCTCTCATAGATCGCGGCGATCGCCTCGTGCCAGTCGTCCACGGTCGCGCGATAGGAGGGTGATGGCTCGGCCCGCACCGGCACGTCGAACTCGACGCGGCGCGAGTTGGGGTTGGTGACGAAGCGGTCGCAGATTTGCCGGCGCAATTCGGCGAGATCGTTTTTCTTGGCGCCCTTGTCGGGAATGAACAGCACCTCGGCGCGGTTCAAGCCGTTGATGGCCTGGACCGTCATGTGCTCGGGATTGCCGGCGCCGATGCCGATGACGAGAAGCTTGCGCATGGGCGAAGTCCTGCCCGATCGGGACGCCGGTGTCCAGACAGGCATGGGACAAGCGTCCGTGGCTGCGCGAATGGCTTTGAAACGCCACATTGAAACGGCTAGATGTGAAGCGCATCCGGGGTCATGCCTTGGATTGTCGCCGAAGGGGGGTCCATGTTCCGCTATGTCCTGACCGCAGCGCTGGCGCTTTCGGCCGCGCCGGCCTTCGCCAACGAACCGTCGGACGACAATGGCGGCGGCGAAGGTGGGAACGGCGGCTGATGGACATCGCGATCTATGTTGCCATCGCCAAAAACGGCGTGATCGGCCGCGATGGCGGGCTGCCATGGCGGCTGTCCACCGATCTCAAGCGCTTCAAGGCCGACACGATGGGCAAGCCTATCATCATGGGCCGCAAGACCTATGAAGGCATCGGCCGACCGCTGCCTGGCCGTCTCAACATCGTGGTGACACGCGACAAGGCCTGGCGGGCCGAGGGCGTCGAAATCGCCAACTCGCTCGACGAGGCGATCAAGCTCGCCAATGTGCGCGGCCGCTGCATGGCCGGCGCCGACGAGATCTGCGTGGTCGGCGGCGGCGAGATCTATGGCCAGGCGCTTCCGCTGGCCGACCGCCTGCATGTCACCCATGTGCTGGCTTCGGTCGACGGTGACGCGCATTTCCCGCCGATCGACCCCGAGACATGGGACATTGTCAGCGCCGAGGACGTTCCGGCAGGCGAGAAAGACAGCCACGCGACACGCTATACGGTCTATGAACGGCGCCGCGACACGCATTGAAGACAACAAAGGGTCGCGAAGGGCCCAAAACGGACGGCCGGGCAGCAGATCGCGTTGAAAGCGAGCCTTGGCGTCCCTATAGAAGAACAATATTGGATTTGCGCCGTCAGGCCGGTGCCGAGGGAATTCCAAGCGAAAGGACATTCATGCCCTGGAACGACAAGAGCGGTGGCGGCGGCCCATGGGGTGGCGGCGGCAATCAGGGACCCTGGGGGCAGGGACCCAAGGGACCGAGCGGCCCGCAAGGGTCACCTCCCGATCTGGAAGACATCATCCGGCGCGGCCAGGACAGATTGCGGCGGGCCTTGCCAGGCGGCGGCGGCGCCAGCCCGGCCGTATTCGCGCTGATCGCCGCGGCACTTGTCGTGCTGTGGGCGTTCAAGGCGGTCTATACTGTGCAGCCGGATGAGGTCGCGGTCGAACTGCGCTTCGGCAAGCCGAAGACTGAGCTTTCCCAGCCCGGCCTGCATTTCCATTGGTGGCCTGTCGAAACGGTCGAGACCGCCAACATCGCCGAGCAGCTCGTCGATATCGGCGGCGGCGGCGCGACGAGTGGCAACACGTCCGGGCTGATGCTTACCGGCGATCAGAACATCGTCAACGTGCAGTTCTCGGTGGCCTACCAGGTCTCGGATCCGAGGGCGTATCTGTTCGACGTCTCCGATCCGGACGGCATGCTGCGCCAGGTGGCCGAAAGCGCCATGCGCGAGGCCGTCGGCCGCCGGCCGGCCCAGGACATTTTCCGCGACGACCGCCAGGGTATTGCCGCATCGGTGCGCGAGATCATCCAGACGACGCTGGACGGCTACAAAGCCGGCCTCAACGTCAACGCTATTTCGATCGAGGATGCCGCGCCACCGCGCGAGGTGGCCGATGCCTTCGACGAGGTGCAGCGCGCCGAGCAGGACGAGGACAAGTTCGTCGAGCAGGCCAACCAATATTCCAACCAGAAGCTCGGCCAGGCGCGCGGCGAGGCAGCCCAGATCCGCGAAGACGCGGCCGCCTACAAGAACCGTGTCGTGCAGGAGGCCGAAGGCGAGGCGCAGCGCTTCATCTCGGTCTATGACGAATATGCCAAGGCGCCGGAGGTGACGCGCAAGCGGCTCTACCTGGAAACGATGGAGAGGGTGCTGAAGGATTCGAACAAGGTCATCGTCGAGCAGGGCAACGGGCAGGGGGTCGTTCCCTACCTGCCGCTGCCGGCACTGCAGCAGAAGGCGCCGGCTCCCCTTGGCGCCACGACGGGAGGAACCCAGTGATGGCCAACCGTCTCCCCATCATCGCCGTCGTCGCGGCAGTCATCCTGTTCCTGCTCTATTCGTCGGTTTTCGTGGTCAATGCGCGCCAGCAGGCGCTCGTGCTGAGGTTCGGCGAGATCGTCGACGTCAAGAATGAACCGGGCATCTATTTCAAGGCGCCGTTCGCCTTCTTCGATGCCGACAGCGTGCAGCTGATCGAGAACCGTGTGCTGCGCTTCGATCTCGACAACATCCGCGTCCAGGTGTCGGGCGGCAAGTTCTACGAGGTCGACGCCTTCATCGCCTATCGCATCTCGGACCCGCGTGTGTTCCGTGCGGCGGTTTCGGGTCAGATCGAACTGGCCGAGGCACGGCTGCGGACGCGTCTCGATGCAGCACTTCGCCGTGTCTACGGTCTGCGCGATTTCGAAGCGGCGCTCTCGGAAGAGCGCGCCGTGATGATGCGCGAGGTGCGCGATCAGCTGCGGCCCGACGCCACGTCGCTCGGCCTGCAGATCGAGGATGTGCGCATTCGCCGGACCGATCTGACCGCCGAGGTTTCGCAGCAGACCTTCGACCGCATGAAGGCCGAACGCCTGGCCGAAGCCGAGCGGCTGAGGGCGCGAGGCAATGAGGCGGCACAGCGCATCAAGGCCCGCGCCGACCGCGAAGTGGTCGAGATCGTCGCCGAGGCGCAGAAGGAATCGGAAATCCTGCGCGGCGAGGGCGAAGCCCAGCGCAGCGCGACCTTCGCGGCAGCCTACCAGCGTGATCCGGCCTTCTTCGATTTCTACCGCTCGATGAATGCCTATGGTACGGCGCTGGACAACACCGGCACGACGATGGTGCTGTCGCCGGAATCCGAGTTCTTCCGCTACTTCCGCGATCCGAGCAGCAAGGAAGCACCGGCGACGCCAACGGCGCCGCAACCAGCGCCCGCGCCGGCGGCGCAGCCAGGCACCGGCCAGTAACGGCCGGTGCAGGATTTTCTGGCAGCCATAGGTCTGGTCCTCGTTGTCGAGGGCCTGATCTATGGCGGCTTTCCGAACCTCGCCAAGAGACTGGCCGGCGAGGTGCTGTCGATGCCCGAGAATGCGCTGCGCATAGCCGGGCTGGCAGCGATTGCCATCGGCGTCGGCATCGTCTGGCTGGTGCGCGGCTGACGATGGCCATAGGTGTCGGGGAAATGAGTCCCGGCGTAACGGAGGATTTATCCTCAGCCGATAGTCATAGCCGCAAACGTGCCGTATTTCTTGCCAACATGACGCGACGCGGCGTTTTTGCGGAAGCGCTCTACTTTTCAGAAACACCCGGAGGCCCTCGATGACAACCAAGACCGTTCTGCGCGCTGCGAGGCGGACATTTGTCGCCGGCGCCGCCGCGCTTCTCGTCGGCTCGCTTGCCGTCCCGTCTTTCGTGACGCCGACGATCGCCGCCGACGGACCGGCTTCGGTCGCCGACCTGGCCCAGGGGCTGCTTGGCGCGGTGGTCAACATCTCGACGTCGCAGACGGTGAAAGGCTCGGAAGGACCGGGCGCGGTGCCGATGCCGCAATTGCCAGAAGGCTCACCCTTCCAGGATTTCTTCGACGACTTCTTCAAGAACCGCGGCGGCGACAAGGATGGTGGCGCCCAGAAGGTGCAGTCGCTGGGCTCGGGCTTCGTGATCGACGCCGAGCAGGGCATCGTCGTGACCAACAACCACGTCATCGCCGATGCCGACGATATCGAGGTGAATTTCTCCGACGGCGTGACGCTGAAGGCGACGCTGGTCGGCACCGACACCAAGACCGACGTCGCAGTGCTGAAGGTCGATCCGAAGGGCCACAAGCTGACGGCTGTGAAGTTCGGCGATTCCACCAAGATGCGGGTCGGCGACTGGGTGATGGCGATCGGCAATCCGTTCGGCCTCGGCGGCACGGTGACGGTCGGCATCGTCTCGGCGCGCAACCGCGACATCAATTCCGGCCCCTATGACGACTTCATCCAGACCGACGCCGCCATCAATCGCGGCAATTCCGGCGGACCGCTGTTCAACAGCGTCGGCGAGGTCATCGGCATCAACACGGCGATCATCTCGCCATCGGGCGGCTCGATCGGCATCGGCTTCTCCATTCCCGCGCAGCTCGCCTCGGGTGTCGTCGACCAGCTTCGCCAGTTCGGCGAGACGCGGCGCGGCTGGCTCGGTGTGCGCATCCAGCCGGTGACGGACGACATTGCCGAAAGCCTCGGCATGGCGACCGCCAAGGGCGCGCTGGTGGCCGGCGTCATCAAGGGCGGACCGGTCGACAACGGCACCATCCTGGCCGGCGACGTCATCATCAAGTTCGACGGCAAGGACATCAACGAGATGCGCGACCTGCCGCGCGTCGTCGCCGAAAGCCCGGTCGGCAAGGCGGTCGACGTTATCATCGTGCGCAAGGGCGTCGAGCAGACAGTGAAGGTCACGCTCGGCCGGCTCGAGGATGGCGAGAAGCTGGCCAGCGGCGAAGACGGCAACACCGATCCGGGCAGTGGTGACGACAAGGCGCCTGCGGTTTCGACGGCGTCCGTGCTCGGCATGACCATCGGCGAGCTGAACGACGAGACGCGGACGAAATTCGGCATCGCCGCCGATGTGACGGGGGTCGTCATCACCGACGTCACCAAGGATTCGGCCGCGGCCGAACGCGGCATCCAGCCCGGCGAGGTGATCACCGAGATCGCGCAGGAATCCGTCGCGACCCCGAAGGACGTCATGGATCGGATCGGCGCGCTTAAGGAGCAGGGCCGCAAGAACGCGCTCTTGATGCTGGCGTCGAAGACCGGTGAGTTGCGGTTCGTGACGATCCGGATGGATTGAGTCCGGAAAAGCCAGCAATAGTCTGATTTGAAAAAGAAAAAGGGCGGCTAACGAGCCGCCCTTTTTTGTGCCTGCCAGTCTTGGCGCGACAGCCTGTAGAGGACGTGCCGCTTGAGCTGAGGGTGGCTCTCCGGAATGCCTGGATGATCGAAGTCGCTTGATGGGTCGGCGTGCATGCCGAGGCGTTTCATGACGGCGGTGGAGCGATGGTTGTTGGCCACGGCGAAGGAGACGATCTCCTCGAGATCAAGCGTTTCGAAGCCATAGGCGAGCCAGGCCTCGGCCGCCTCTGTGACATAGCCCTTGCCCCAGAATTCGGGCGCCAGCCGCCAGCCGATCTCTATCGTGCCGGCCGGCAGGGAGGGCACATGATCGGTGTCGAGGAGGCCGACAAAGCCGATGCACTCGCCGGTGGCCGCGATCTCGGCTGCGGAGAAACCGTAACCATCCTCCGCGATCCAGTCCCTGAATTCGTCCATCTTGGCATCCGCCGCCGCACGGTCGCGCCGAAACGGAAAGAACTCCATGACGTGTTCGTCGGAGTTGATGCGGTGGAACAGCGCGCGGTCGCGCTCCTCCCAGTTGCGCAGGATCAGGCGCTCGGTGCGCATCGGTTTCATTTGAGACCTCTTGATAATTCTACTCCGACGGACATCTGACGCAGCTTTCTGCGCTTCCGGTGCTCACGGACTCAAATGTCCGCTCCGCTCCGGTTCTCGACAGCCGCGCCACCTGTCTCGCCGGAGCGAATTCTTAAGAGGTCTCACAAGACAAACTCATCTTGCCGGTAGCCCTGCAGATAGAGCAGCGCGGTGAGGTCGGCATGATCGATGCGGACCTTGGCCTCCGCCGCTACGGTGGGCTTGGCGTGCAGGGCGACGCCGGTGCCGGCGAGGCGGATCATGTCGAGGTCGTTGGCGCCGTCGCCGACGGCGATGGCATCGGCCGGCGTCAGGCCGAGACGGGCGGCAGTTTCGAGCAGCGCTTCAGCCTTGGCGGCGCGGCCGAGGATCGGCTCGGCGACGAGCCCCATGAAGTGGCCGTTCTCCTCGATCAGCCGGTTGGCGCGGTTTTCCTGGAAGCCGAGCATGGCGGCGATGCGGCTGGTGAAGACATCGAAGCCGCCGGAGACCAACGCGGTCCAGGCGCCGTTGGCGCGCATGGTCTGGACAAGCGCGCGCCCGCCGGAAGCCAGCGTCAGCCGGTTGGCGATGATGCGGTCGACGACCGCCGTGTCGAGACCCTTCAGCAGGCTTACGCGCTCGCGCAAGGCTGGCTCGAAGGCGATCTCGCCGTTCATCGACCGCGCCGTGATCGCCGCGACGCGATCCTTGACGCCGATCTCTTCGGCCAGTTCGTCGATGCATTCCTGGTCGATCATGGTCGAATCCATGTCGGCCAGCAGGATCTTCTTGCGCCTGCCGTCGGCCGGTTGGACGATCACGTCGACCGGCTCCGAGGCCAAAGCGAGGCGCAGGCCGGCGGCTACTTCAGCGGCCTCGGCGGTATTCGGCAAAACGAGATCGCAGGCGATGTCTTCGGCCAGCCAGTGAACAGCGCTTGCGCCGACCGAGTGTGAGGCCATATTCGCAAGCGTGGCCGACACGGCGCGGCCTTCGGGATGGGATACAAGCGTGGCGATCAGCGGCATCGTAAATTCCGGCGGGCAGGCGGGCGAGGGCCGAGTGAAGAACGCGATCCTGATAGCCGGGCCGACCGCCAGCGGCAAGTCGGCGCTTGCGCTCGATCTCGCCGAACGCAGTGGCGGCGTCATCGTCAACACGGATTCCATGCAGGGTTATTCCGTGCTTGACGTGCTGACGGCACGCCCGAGTGCTGCCGAGCTCGCCCGCGTACCGCATTTTCTCTACGGCCATGTTCATCCATCCGTCGCCTATTCCACCGGCGCCTGGCTGCGCGACGTGACGAAGCTGATCGAGGACGGCACGTTCTCCGAACGGCCGGACGGAACGTTCTCCGAACGGCCGGTGATTTTCGTCGGCGGCACCGGGCTTTACTTCAGGGCGCTTGCGGAAGGGATTTCGGATATGCCCGAGATTCCGCCAGCGATCCGCGACCGCTGGCGTTACGAATTGAAGGAGCAGGGCGCGGCCAGGCTGCACAGCATCCTGCTGCGCGAGGATTCGGCGGTCGCAATGCAGCTGAAACCGACCGACAGCCAGCGCATCGTGCGGGCGCTGGAAGTGCTTGACGCATCGGGCCGCTCCATTGCGGAATGGCAGGCGGCGCGCGGCCGGCCGCTGATCGACCGCGACAGCGCGCGCTTCATGGTGATCGAGCCGGACCGGGCGGAACTGGTCGAGCGGATCGAGGCGCGGTTCGACCGGATGCTGGACAGGGGTGCGCTGGACGAGGTCAAGCGGCTGGTGGCTCTCGGCCTCGATCCGGATCTCCCGGCGATGAAGGCGATCGGCGTTCGCGAACTGCAGGCGGCAATGGCCGGGCAGATGGGTTTTCCCGAGGCGATCGAGCGCGCCAAGATCGCGACGCGGCAATATGCCAAGCGTCAGGCGACCTGGTTTCGGCATCAGCTGGGGCCAGAATGGCAACGATTGCATCCGTCCGATGGCGCGGCGCTCCCAGTTTGATGCCGTGTTCCCAATGCAATCAGAAAACTGAAAACAAAACCGGAGTTTCCCGCCCAGGTTGTTCTGATTAACCCTCCGTAAGGCGGCGGCATGTCATAAAGTCGATGGGCAGTTTTGCTACGGGGAGCAAATGCGTTTCCATAAGGCGGAATCCGCATTTTTCGTGTTTATTTTCGTGATCCTGGCCGCCGGCCTGGTGACGCTGCACGCCTATGGTCTTCTGCAAGGCATCGCGACCGACCTGGATGCGGCCTCGCGCATCGAAAAGATCGTCTATCTCAACAAGTTGTTGTTTGCGACCGGCGTGCTTCTGGCAACGGCGCTGTTCTTCGGCGTCTTCTTTATCTACCCGATGATCCGCGGTCAGGCGACGGAAGAAGGCAAGCTGCGCGCCATGACGGTCTCGCTCAGCGCGCGCTCGGAGACGCTGGAGCACGCGGCGCTCACTGACGGCCTGACCGGCATGCAGAACCGCCGCTATTTCGACGATGCGCTGAAGGAATATCTCGAGGAGTTCGGCCGTATCGAGAAACCGGTCGGACTGATGATCCTCGACCTCGACCACTTCAAGCAGGTCAACGACACGCATGGCCACGATGTCGGCGACGAAGTGCTGAAGGCGGTCGCCGGTTGCCTGAAGGGCATGACCCGCTATCACGACGTGGTGGCGCGGCTCGGCGGCGAGGAGTTCGCCGTTGTCACGCCGAACATGGACGCCGAACTGCTCTCCAAATTCGCCGAACGCATCCGCAAGGCGATCGCCAATATGTCGGTGCTATCAGGCAATGTCCGCCTGAAGATTACCACCAGCGTCGGCCTTGCCGTCTGGGACCGCAAGGAAACGGCCGAGGATTTCTACCGCCGCGCCGACCGCCAGCTCTACGAAGCCAAGAGGCAGGGACGCAATCGCGTCTGCGCCTAAAATCCCGAAGAGGAATTCATGAGGCCGGCCGACTGACGCAGCTTTCTCGACTTCCGGTGCTCTCCGCTCCGGGTTCTCGAAAGCCACGTCATTCGATCCGGCCTGATGAATTCCCTTTCGGGATTTACCCACGCTTGCCAACGAAGCTGAGCTCGTTCAGCTTAAATCCGTTCAGCAAAAGCCGTTGGCTCAATCGTTCTGCGGGCGCAGGCCGAACGTCGACGGCTTGAGGCCGTAGCGCAGGTCGAAATCGTCGTCCGGCTGCATGCGCGGGGTGGTGGCCGGCTTGCGGTAGTCGGGGTCGCCGGCCTGGCGGCCGCTATCGACGACCTCGGCGAAGGCCATCTGCTGCTGCGGTTTCGGCACGTTGCGCAGCCGTTCGACGATCGCCGCGAGATCGACGTCGTCGCCGGTCTCGGACGTCGAGGCCTGCTCGCGCTTGCCCGTGCCGGGGATCAGATCCTGTGGCAGTTTTTCGAATTTCAGCCGCATCGTCGTCGCCACGCCCTCGCCGAAGGCGATTGCCTCGCGCTGGCCCATGGAAGACAGGAAGGCGAGCGTCGAGGCCGAGGAATCGGCGATCGCCGAACGGATGATCGCCTGGTCCTGCTCATTGGCGAGCCGCATGGCGAAGAAGGTCGAGCATTGCGACAGGATGGTGGGATCGAGTTCGCCCGGACGCTGGGTGACGACGCCGAGATAGCAGCCGTATTTGCGGCCTTCCTTGGCGATGCGCGACAGCGCGTGCCTGGTCGGCGCAAAGCCGAGGCGCGGATCGGCTGGCATGTAGCGGTGCGCCTCCTCGCACAGCAGCAGCAGCTGCAGCTTGCCTTCACTCCACAAAGCGAGGTCGAAGGCCAGACGCGCCAGAACCGAGCAGACGGAGTTGACCACTTCTGACGGCATGCCGGCCATCTCGAAGCAGGTCACCGGGCGGCCATGGTGCGGCACGCGGAAGATGTTGCCGATCGTCTCGTGGATCGTGTCCTCGATCAGGCGCGAGTTGAACATGAATCGGTAGCGCGGATCGGACGCCGCCGATTCGATGCGCGTCTTCAGCGATTTGAGGATTGGGCGGTCGTTCTTGCTTTCCAGCATGCCAATGCGCTCGTCGATCTGCTTGATGAGATCGACGATACGGTAGGGCACCGGCGTATCGGCGGTCAGCGCGTCGCTGCCGCGCCTCAGATAGGTGCCAGAACCCGGATTGCGATAGAGGTTCTTGGCGGCGGGGATGAGATCGCGCAAGGCATCGACTTCTTCCGCCACCGTCTCACGGCCGCGAAACAGCACCTCGGCGAATTCCTCGAGCCTGAACATCCAGAAGGGCAGGTCCAGCGTCTTCGAATCGACCCTGACGCAATGTTCGGGCAGCGAGGCGGCAAACTCGTTGTGCGGGTCGAGAATGAGGATGCGCAGGTCAGGCCGGGCGGCGATCGACTTGCGCAAGAGCAGCGAGACGGCAGTGGATTTGCCGACGCCGGTGGTGCCGACAATGGCGAAGTGGCGCGCCAGCGTGTCGTCGATGGCGATGTTGGCGTCGATCGCCTCGTCCTGCGACAGCGTGCCGATGGTGATCGAATGACGCCCGGCGAGATCGTACACCGCCTGCAGGTCGCGACTGCGGATGCGGTGGGCGATGGCGCCGATATGCGGATAGGTGGTGATACCGCGATCGAAGACCGGCTTGGCGCCTGGCTCGGTGGCATCGCGCACTTCGCCGATGAGCTCGATGCTGACCTCGATCGGGTTCTGGCCCTCATTGCTCCAGGCGCGGTCCGACTTGCCGATTTCATAGACAAGGCCGACGGTTCGCGTCGAGCCGAGATTGATCGAGATCATCTTGCCGACCGTCCACAGGCCGGTGATCGCGCCTTCAATGTCGTCGGCATAGGCACTGATGGTGGCGCGCGCGCCGTCGCATTGCACGACGTTGCCCAGGATGCGCTTGTCGTTCTGTTCCGCGTGGCGGCGCTCCTGCGAGGTCGGTTCTCCGACGGAGGCTTCGCGTTCGACAAACATAAGCGGTCTGATCCCCATTCCCAGCAACATCCACCCTACACAAATGGGGTTAAAGCCGGGTGAGGTCGGATGGTGTAGGCGGCGTTAAGGCTGGCACGAAAATTCAATCTATCGGCCTCTTTTCCTCACGGTTGATTTCGGTATATTGAACGAATGAATGATATAGCGAACGATATTTCCTCCAGCATCGGCAAAAGGATACGCTCCGAAAGGGCCCTGCGCGACTGGTCGCTGGCGGAACTGGCGGAGCGGTCGGACGTCTCCAAAGCCATGCTCAGCACCATAGAGCGCGGCAAGACCAGCCCGACCGCGGCACTGCTGGTGCGCATCGCCGCGGCCTTCGGCATGACGCTTTCCGCGCTCATTGCGCGTGCGGAACTGCAAGGCGGCGGCCTGTTGCGCGAAAGCGAGCAGCCGGTATGGCGCGACCCCGATACGGGTTATGTCCGGCGCCACCTCTCGCCGGTATCGGACATGCCGCTCGAACTGATCAAGGTGCGGCTGCCGGCCGGTGCCAGGGTCAGCTTCCCGGCAGCGTCCTATGCCTTCATCAAGCAGCAGATCTGGCTGATCGGCGGGCGGCTCGATTTCACCGAAGGTGACGTCGTGCACAATCTGCAGCCCGGTGACTGCCTGGCGCTCGGCGCGCCGTCCGACTGCACCTTCCACGCCTCGGGACCGGAGGCAGCCGACTATGTGGTTGCGCTGGTCAGGGGGTGATCGCGTGGCTCGACGTCCCAAGCGCTCCGACAATGGCGGGCCGCCGCTCGACGACTATGACGGCCCGCCTTGGGGTAAGGGCGATGCCTTTGTTTTCCTCGCCTGGCAGGCAGCCCATGCGAAAGCCTGGAAAGCGCCGAGCCGCGAAATCATGCTGATGCGGCTGGACAAGGCCGAGCGGCTCGGTCTGACCTATGAGGAGTACACGCTCGAAATCCTCGAGCGCGGCCGGCACCTGCAGGAGGAGGATACCGA
Source organism: Mesorhizobium monacense (assembly GCF_056781675.1). Classification (NCBI taxonomy): domain Bacteria; kingdom Pseudomonadati; phylum Pseudomonadota; class Alphaproteobacteria; order Hyphomicrobiales; family Phyllobacteriaceae; genus Mesorhizobium; species Mesorhizobium monacense. The sequence goes on from NZ_CM165567.1 coordinate 1,550,815, forward strand.
GCGCATCGCCGAGATCCGCCGGGCGCGGAAGCGAAGGCGCTTCAACCACTTCGAATGACGGCGACCTCGAACAGCTATCTCGCCACGCCTCCGAACAATCGCTACTTGAGGGATACGTCACAGCTATGAGCCCCATCGAAATCAAGGTTCTGAGCCATGGCGCGAAAACCCTGAAAATGCTTGCTGACATGCTGGTCCAAACGGTTGCCGCCGGCGGGTCGGTCAGCTTCATGCATCCGCTGGCCCGACAGGCGGCGGAGGCGTTCTGGGACCAGTCCCTTGGGGCGGCGGCGCGCGGCGAAAGGGCTGTGCTGGGCGCGTGGGATGACAAAACTCTGGTCGGCACCGTCACCTTGCTGCTCGACTTTCCTCCCAACCAGCCGCACCGGGCCGAGATCGCCAAGCTGATGACCCGGCTCGCCCATCGCGGCAAGGGCGTGGCGACCCACTTGATGCGGGCCGCGGAGGACCTTGCTATTGAGAAGGGCCGGACCCTGCTGGTGCTGGACACGGCGACCGAGGAAGGCGCTTCCGGTCTCTATGAGAAACTCGGGTTCACGCTCGCCGGCGAAATCCCGGACTTTGCCTTGAAACCGCATGGCGGTCTGACCGGCACGCTTATCTACTGGAAGCGCATCGGCGGGCCGCGCTGACTTTACGTCGACGCCGCGTCGGCGAGGCGCGACAAAAGCCACTGCCGGAAGTCTTGTTCGGCGCGCGTCAGCGGTGCGGCCGACGCTCGCGTCAGGAAATGCCCAGAGCTGCTCGAGAGTTCGAAGTCGGAGAGCCTCACCAGATGCTTGCTGGCGAGTGCGGCGTCGATCAATGGTCGCGAACCCAGCAGCACGCCGGCACCAGCCCTGGCTGCCTCCATGGCGGCGACGAAACTGTCGAAGCGATGCGAGCGCCTGGGGTGCCCCGGCACGCCGGCGGCGGCGAACCATTCCGCCCACATTTCACGTGCTCCAGCGACCAGAAGCAGCGGCAGCGAGGTCCAGTCGGCATTGCCGGCGAGGGCCGGGGAGGCCACCGGCACCAGCCGCTCGATGGTCAGCCTGTCGGCTTCGCGGCCGGGAAAGGCGCCGTTGCCGAAGCGAATGTCGAGCGCCAGGCCCGGCTGATCGTAATCCGTCGGCCGATGGATCGTCACCATGTCGAGCTGGATCTGTGGAAGCGCCTTCGCGAGATCGGGTAGCGAAGGCACCAACACCAGCAGCGCAAAGGAGATCGGCACCCGGACGGTGACGGTCTGAATTGCGCGCGGCTCGAACAGTTCCCGTGTGCTGTTGCCGATGGTGGCGAATGCCGACTGGATGTGGGGCAGGTAGGCAGCGCCCTCCGGCGAAAGGGCGACGCCACGGGCGAGCCGTGAAAACAGCCGGACCTTCAATCGTTCCTCGAGAGACCGGATGTGCTGGCTGACGGCCGCCTGTGTCAGGCCAAGCTCGGTCGCCGCGGCCGTAAAATTCGACAGCCGCGCCGCCGCCTCGAAACTGCGCAGCCAATCGAGAGGGGGCAAAGTCGGAGTTCGAGCCATTAGCTTTCTATGGTCATTGGCCAAAAAATCATAATTTGAATTATGCCTGTCAGGCGGCCAGCATGCAATCGAACCCTGCGGATCAAGCAATAGGAACGGGATACATGCTGACCCACGCGCTCATCGGCGACGAAGGAAGAACGATCGAACTTGGCTGGGAAGACGGGACGCGCACCCGCTTTCACGCAGTATGGCTGCGCGACAATGCACTCGACGACAAGACGCGTAGCGCCGGCAACGGCCAACGACTGATCACCATTCTCGACATTCCGGCCGATACGCGCATCGGCACGGCTCAGATCAAGCCCGGTGCCCTGGAGCTCAGCTTCGCGCCCGAAGGAAAGGCGGTCAGCTTTCCCGCGGAATGGCTTGGCGCGCACGCCTACGACCGCGTCGAGCTGCGCAAAGGGGGCTGGACGAGCGATGCGGTCGAGCGCTGGACCAAGGCCACCATGCAGGCTTCGGTGCCGCGCGCCAACTACGCCGCCGCCAACCATGATCGCCAAACCCTGCGCGAATGGCTTTCGGCTGTGAGGCGCTTCGGCTTTGCGGTGATGGACGGGGTGCCCACAGAATCCGGTGCACTGTGCAAAGTGTCCGATCTGTTCGGCTATATCAGGGAGACCAATTACGGCCGCTGGTTCGAGGTGCGCGCCGAGGTCAATCCGAGCAACCTGGCCTACACCAATCTCGGCCTTCAGGCGCACACCGACAATCCCTATCGCGATCCGGTGCCGACGCTGCAGATCCTGGCCTGCATCGAGAACACGGTGGAGGGCGGCGAGTCCAGCGTCGTCGATGGCTTCGCGGTCGCCGAGGCACTGCAGAGCGAGGACCCGGAAGGGTTCCGCCTGCTGAGCTCCTATCCGGCGCGCTTCGAATATGCCGGCTCGTCGGGCGTGCGGCTGCAGGCCAAGCGGCCGATGATCGAGCTTGGACCCGATGGCGAACTGCTCTGTATTCGCTTCAACAACCGCTCGCTGGCGCCGACGGTCGACGTGCCCTTCGCCGAGATGGGCAAATACTATGCGGCCTATCGCCGGTTCGCCGAACTGATCGAGGATCCCCGTTTCGAAGTGACGTTCAAGCTCGAAGCCGGGCAGGCCTTCATCGTCGACAACACCCGCGTCATGCATGCGCGCAAGGCGTTTTCCGGCACCGGCAAGCGCTGGCTGCAAGGCTGTTACGCAGACAAGGACGGCCTGCTGTCGACGCTTGCGGCGATCGAACACGGGTTCAGGGAGGCGGCGGAATGAGCGGCCAGGACCTGAACGCGGACAACATTGTCGAGTTCATCGCTGACATTTTTGAACGCCGGGGCGCCGAATCCTATCTCGGCGAGCCGGTGACGATGGCCGAGCATATGCTGCAAGGGGCGTGGCTCGCCGAGCAGGACGGCGCACCTGACGTCCTGGTGGCGGCCGCGCTGCTGCACGACATCGGCCACTACACCAGCGAGTTCGGCACCTACTCGCCCGACGATGTCGAGGACAAGCACCATGACGAGGCCGGCGGCGAAGTGCTGGCGCCGTTCTTCCCGCCGGTGATCGTCGAATGCGTCAGGCTGCACGTCTCGGCCAAGCGCTATCTCTGCGCCACCGATCCGACCTATTTCGGCAAGCTCTCGCAGGCCTCCGTCCACACGCTGTCGCTGCAGGGTGGGCCGATGAGCGCCGAGGAGCTGGCGGAGTTCCGCAAGAACCCGTTCCACGAAGAAGCGGTGCGCGTCCGCATCTGGGATGAGGGCGGCAAGGTCGCCAACATGAAGACACGGACCTTTCGCGATTACGTGCCGCTACTGCAGCGGGTCGTCCGCGAGTTCCGTGATCGCGACTGACGCAACCCTCACTGGAGAAGACAGCCCATGTGCTTCTGCTTCGACGGCGAAAACGCGGTGACTGCATACCGGCCGGATGACTGCCGCGAGCGCCTGCCGGCCGCAAGCGATCGCGTCTCGCTGCCGATCGCTTCCGCGGCGAGCCCGGCCGGCTCGCCGGTTCGTTCGAACCCATCGATGGCAAGCACGTTCGCCGTCTTGCTGTTGCGCTTGTTCCGATGTATTAGCCGCGCCCAATATGCGGCCTTCCTTTTCATTTGCCGCACCGTATCGACCACACTTTTGATGGAGGCGACGATGAGATCTTGTTCACACGTTTTGCGCCTCCGCGGCGGACGGTCGGCTGGCTCGCGCCACAGCGGGTTCCCCACTTCCTGACAATCTGACGACCGGCGCGCTGCGATGCGGGGTCATCGTCTGTACGCGGTTCGCCGTGTCGTAACGTTCCATCCAAACGGTGGGGAGCCGAGAGTTCTCCGCCGACGATGGCGGCTGCTCATAGGCCTGAGATGCGCTTTCGCAACACCCTCTCAGCCCATTGTAAACATTGAAGGAATGGCTCTTGCGTCGAGTTCGCTGCGAGCGTAGAGACGCCGCCCATTCCTAACCCGTCTTCCTGAAAGGAGACCCGTCAATGTCCCGGCAATCCAGATCGACACAGACCGTGCCGACGCTGGAATTGCGTGCGGCTGACAGGGTTCCAATCAGGAAGAACGGCCATGGCAAAGTCCATGATCCAGCGCAGGCAGGACGCCGAGCGCGAGCGCATCGAAGCATATGCCGCAACGCTGCGTCGGGTTTCCCACGTCGCGCGTCCCGCTCCGGATTTCGAGCGGGCGCTTGATGAGGCGCGCCGGGGCTTTGCCGGCGTCGCTATCCGCGATGGCGCGCTGTGGCGTCCGAAGCTGAAGACGCGCGACCGCGCGCGCCTGCGGCTGGCCGCGGCGCGCCATCTCTATGCGCGCTACCCGGTCTCGGTCGCGCTCGAGGCCGTCTGGCTGGACGCTTCGGGGCTGGATGCCAACGAGGTCGCGCTCCGCAAGGCCTGGTATGTCGCGGTCGCGCGTGGCGACTCGCTCTACAAGGCGGGCGCCAATGCGTGGCTGTCGCGCAAGGAGGTGCATTGCTTCCTGAACGCGGCCGGCGATTTCACCTTCGACGAGGCGTTCTGGTTGGCGATCGTGCGGTCCTACACGGATGATCCCGGGTTGGCAGCCCGCCTTGCGCGGACCAAGATCGCGCGCACGCCGCGCGGCGAGCTGGCCTTCTGGCGCGAGGTGACGCGGTTCTTCTGCGGGCATCCGGCGTCGAAGGAGGAGATCGACGATCTCTGCGACTACATAGGCGCCATGCACCAGCGCGACGCCGCCTACAGCCTGAAGGGCCGCACGCTCGCCTCGCTGCGCCGGCAGATGTTGGAATGGCACCGCGACATTGCCGCGATCGAACGCATAGAGGCAATGCGCCGCCGCGCTGCCGGGCGGGCTCCACGTACTGCCGGACCGCAGTCGGAGAGCCGCGCCTGGGACGGCTCGCGTCTCGAGGACTGGGAGTGGAAGCCGTCGGCCAAGGAGGCGAAGGCGCATGGCGAACGCTTCTTCGTTCGCCAGCTGAAGACGGCCGAGGATCTGGTTGCCGAGAGCCGGGCGATGCATCACTGCGTCTCGATGTACGCGGCGAAATGCATCGCCGGCAATGCCTCGATCTGGGTGCTGCGGCGCACGGCGCTCGGCAAGATCGAGCGGCTGCTGACGATCGAGCTCGACCCGCAAAACTGTGCGGTGCAGGTGCGCGGTTTCGGCAATCGCGTCGCCACGCCGGAGGAGCGCAAGATCGTCGAGCGCTGGGCCAAGGCCAGGGGCGTGGTGCTCAGGGCCTGAAAACGGAAGACCCCGCGCGGCGGAAACGCCGCGCGGGGTACGCCTCTTTGTGGGTAGCGGACTATCCCTTGTGGTGCGCCTGCTGTAGCCCGTAGACCGGCGTCGGGATGCCTTCATGCCGCGCCTTCAGTTGCAGCGACAGGAACTGCGAATAGTGGCGCGACTGGTGCAGGTTGCCGCCGTGGAACCACAGCGCTTCCTGCTGTGTCGGCTTCCACATGTTGCGCAATTCGCCTTCCCAGGGGCCCGGGTCCTTGGTGGTGCAGGAGCCGAGACCCCAGCATTTGCCGACCTTGTCGGCGACCTCCCGGGAGATCAGGTCGGCCGCCCAACCATTCATCGAGCCGTAGCCGGTGGCATAGACGATGAGGTCGGCCGGCAGTTCCGATCCGTCACTGAGCAGGACCGAATGCTCCTTGATCTCCTTCACCTCAACGCCGCTCTTCAGCTTGATCGAACCGTCGATGATCAGGTCGGACGCGCCGACGTCGATGTAGTATCCCGAGCCGCGCCTGAGATACTTCATGAACAGGCCGGAATCGTCATCACCCCAGTCGAGCATGAAGCCGGCCTTCTCCAGGCCCTTGTAGAAGTCGGCATCGCGCTTCTTCATCTCGGCATAGGCCGGGATCTGGAATTCATGCAGGATCTTGTAGGGCAGGGAAGCAAAGATGAGGTCGGCCTTGGCCGTGGTCATGCCTCCTTGCACGGCTTTTTCCGAGTAGAGCGAACCGAGCCCGATTTCCATCAGCGTGTCGGATCTGGAGATATGCGTGGTCGAGCGCTGCACCATGGTGACATCGGCGCCGGCCTCCCAAAGCGCCGCGGCAATGTCGTGGGCTGAATTGTTCGAGCCGATGACGACGGTGCGCTTGCCAGCATAGGCATCGGGGCCGGTGTGCTGCGAGGAATGGTGCTGATCGCCCTTGAAGCTGTCCATGCCCTTGAAGTTCGGCATGTTGGCCTTGCCGGATTGTCCGGTCGCCAGCACCAGCTGCTTCGGCTTCAGCGTGATGTCCTTGCCGTCGCGGTGGACGATGACGGTCCATTCCTTCTTCTTGTCGTCGTAGGTGGCGCTCTTGGCCTCGGTCGAGGACCAGTAATTCAGCTCCATGACCTTGGTGTACATTTCCAGCCAGTCGCCGATCTTGTCCTTGGGCGAGAAGACGGGCCAGTTCTTCGGGAAATCGATATAGGGCAGATGGTCGTACCAGACCGGGTCGTGCAGGCAGAGCGACTTGTAGCGCTTGCGCCAGCTGTCGCCGGCGCGCTCGTTCTTCTCGACGATGATGGTCGGTACGCCGAGCTGCCGCAGCCGGGCGCCGAGCGCGATGCCGCCCTGGCCACCGCCGATGATCAGCGTGTGCGGCTGCGTCTTGAAGCCTAACTCGGCCGCCTCTCTCTCGCGCTCTTCCTTCCAGGTCGGACGGTTCTTGCCATGGCCATGCTTGGCGCCAATCGGCCGGGCGAAGCCGGCCGGCTCCTCGTGGCCCTTCAACTCGACCATGGTGGTGAGCAGCGTCCAGATCTTGCCGTCCTTCAGCCTGATGTGGCCGAAGCCGCGCGCCGCTTCCGTCTCGAAGCTGATCCAGCCTTCGAGCAGTCCGTCGCTTTCCGTGGCATCCTCGCCTTCGGCGATCGCCCAGTTCGAGGGTTTCGTCTTCGCCAGTTGGCTCAGCAGCATATCGCGCACCTGGTCGCGGCCTTCCATAGTCTTGATGTTCCAGGTGAAGGTGACGAGATCGCGCCAGTAGCAGTCGTCCTGAAAGCAGGCGACGGCCTTGTCGATATCGCCGGCGGCGAGAGCCTTGCCGAATTTGTCGAGCAGGTCGGCAAGCTTCTTGTTCGGGGCCTTTTCCAGCATCAGTTTCCTCCGGGTCTTGGGATCGCTTCTTGGGTGAGCGCGTGGCGGGGGCATTGTCCGGCGCGGCGAAAGTATTTCGCCAAAACCGCCATCGCGTCACGCCCTCCAATAGTTTGGCGCGTTTTCAATGGTTTGATGGGAACGCAGACGGTTTGCGCCGCTTCTTATGGGCACCGGGCAGGCGGTGCTCGAAAACAGGACGAACGTCCTGTTGGTCGCGAGATCGTGATTGCCCTGTGCCGCAATGCAGCCACGCTGGGCGCTGACAACCGAGAGGCAGGGACGATGCGGGCACGGGGCGGTTCGTGGATGCGGAAACTCTGGAGCGCGTTATGCAAATGTCTTCGATCAACCCGGTCGCCTTGCGTGCACGGGCGGCGGCCATCGCCCTGGCCCTGGCGCTCGCTGGAAGCCTGGGCAGTCCGCTGCTTGCGCCGGCCTCCGAGGCGGCGCATGCAGCGGTGATCTCCGTGATCGTCCGGGAACGGCTCTCAAACTATGGTGGATGGCGAACCTCCAACCGCTTCGGTGAAGTGTGGGTTCCGTCCGTGCGGTCCGAATGGCGGCCCTACACCGAAGGCCGCTGGGTCTGGACCGACGACGGCTGGTATTGGGAGTCGGCCGAGCCGTTCGGCGACATTGTCTATCACTATGGCCGCTGGGCCTATGATCCGGAGTTCGGCTGGGTCTGGGTCGCCGGCTATGAATGGGCACCGGCCTGGGTGGTCTGGCGACAGGGCGGCGATGATATCGGCTGGGCTCCGGCGCCGCCACGTGATGGCGATGTCGTGTTCAACGAGGACTGGTGGTGCTTCGCGCCGGTGGCGGCGATCGGCGCAGCCGACCTTGTAACCGTGGTTAGGCCCGTCAGGGAAAACGTCACCATCATCCGCAACACGACGATCATCAACCAGACGGTGGTCGTGAACAATGCGCCGCGCGTTCGGCTCGGCAACCAGGTGGTTGCGATCAATGCCGGTCCCCGCCTGCAGCGGCTTCCCCAATCGGTGGTGACATCGATCAGGGCGGCGAAGGTGGTTCCGCCGCGCAAGGGCGTCATTGCCGAGGCCCGGCTCGATCCATCGAAGGGCGAGGCGATCAAGAAGCTGAACGGCAACCCGATGTCCGGGGCGCCTGCAATCGCCAACGCACCAAATGTTTCCGGCCAAGGGCCAAAAAAGCTGTCGGGCGGCAAGACGATTTCGCCTGCGGCTTCGGTTGCCGAGGTAACGCAGAACCCGCACGACAAGAAGCGCAAGCGGATGACCGCCGGCAATGCACAAGCCCAGATGCCGCAAGCTCATGGCGGCGGCAGGCGCGTCACTGTGCAGTCGGCACCCGGAAAGGTGCCGCCGCAGCAGCGTCTGGCGCATGCGCCCCAGAAGCAGTTCAGCCGCCAGCAAATGCTGGCGATGCACGCGCCACCGCATCATGGCACGCAGAGGGTCGCGCCGCATCGCCCGCCGATGGCGAAGAAGGCGCAGAAATGCGATCCGCGCGTTTCGCATTGCAAGCCGCCCCGATGATTGCCTCCTCAACGGATCGCCCCGGCGGCCGGCGTCATTTTTGCCGTTGACAGGCCGGCTTTCCCGCCTCTAGTGTCCGCGACCATGAAAACGGCACTCATTCTCGTAGGAAAGCGCGTGGGCAAGGCGGTGTAACCGCCGGGCGAAAACCTCCCATGCGCAACACACAGGCTCCCTCGGGGGCCTTTTTTATTGCCCGAAACACGACTAAACGACCAGCAATCGCCAGATGGCGGACAGCACGGGACCAGACCGATGAGCAATGGACAGAGTGAGCGGCGCGAAATGACGGGCGCCGAAATGGTGGTGCAGGCGCTGAAGGACAACGGCGTCAAGCACGTCTTCGGCTATCCGGGTGGCGCCGTTCTCCCGATCTACGATGAAATCTTCCAGCAGGACGAGGTCGAGCACATCCTCGTCCGCCATGAGCAGGGGGCGGGCCATGCGGCGGAAGGCTATGCGCGCTCGACCGGCAAGGCCGGCGTCATGCTGGTGACCTCGGGGCCTGGCGCCACCAATGCGGTGACGCCGCTGCAGGATGCGCTGATGGACTCGATCCCGCTCGTCTGCCTGACCGGGCAGGTGCCGACTTCGCTGATCGGCTCCGACGCGTTCCAGGAATGCGACACCGTCGGCATCACGCGCCCCTGCACCAAGCACAACTGGCTGGTGAAGGACGTCAACGAACTGGCCGCGACCATCCACGAGGCTTTCCATGTCGCGACCACCGGGCGTCCCGGCCCGGTCGTGGTCGACATCCCGAAGGACGTGCAGTTCGCCAAGGGCATGTATGTGCCGCCGCAGACGGCGCCGCGCACCAGCTACCAGCCGAAGGTCCAGGGCGACCTCGACAAGGTCAAGGCAGCGGTCGAATTGATGGCCGGTGCCAAAAGGCCGATCATCTATTCGGGCGGCGGTGTCATCAACTCCGGCTCCGAGGCCAGCCATCTGCTGCGCGAACTGGTCGACCTGACCGGCTTTCCCATCACCTCGACGCTGATGGGGCTCGGCGCCTATCCGGCTTCCGGCAAGAACTGGGTCGGCATGCTCGGCATGCACGGCACCTACGAGGCCAACATGGCCATGCATGATTGCGATGTGATGATCTGCATCGGCGCGCGCTTCGACGACCGCATCACCGGCCGGCTCAACGCGTTCTCGCCGAATTCGAAGAAGATCCACATCGACATCGATCCGTCGTCGATCAACAAGAACGTCCACACCGACGTGCCGATCATCGGTGATGTCGGCCGGGTTCTGGAGGATCTGGTGCGGCTGTGGCGGGCAAGCGCCAAGGCCGACAAGAAGGCGCTGCACCCCTGGTGGGAGCAGATCGCCAAATGGCGCGCGCGGGACTCGCTCGCCTACAAGATGAACCACGACGTGATCATGCCGCAATACGCCATCCAGCGGCTCTATGCGCTGACCAAGGACATGGACACCTACATCACCACCGAGGTCGGCCAGCACCAGATGTGGGCGGCGCAGCACTATCATTTCGAGAAGCCGAACCGCTGGATGACCTCCGGTGGGCTGGGCACGATGGGCTATGGCCTGCCGGCCGCGCTCGGCGTCCAGATCGCGCATCCCAACGCACTGGTCATCGACATCGCCGGAGATGCCTCGGTGCAGATGACGATGCAGGAGATGAGCACGGCGGTGCAGTACAATGCGCCGATCAAGATCTTCATCCTCAACAACCAGTATATGGGCATGGTTCGGCAGTGGCAGCAGCTGCTGCACGGCAACCGGTTGTCGCATTCCTATACCGAGGCGATGCCTGACTTCGTCAAGCTGGCCGAGGCCTATGGCGGCCACGGCATTCGCTGCGACAAGCCGGACGAGCTGGACGACGCGATCAAGGAGATGATTTCGGTGAAGAAGCCGGTGCTGTTCGACTGCCGGGTGGCGACGCTCGCCAACTGCTTCCCGATGATCCCGTCGGGCAAGGCGCATAACGAGATGCTCCTGCCCGACGAGGCCACCGACGAGGCCGTGGCCAACGCCATCGACGCCAAGGGCAGGGAACTGGTGTGATATCAGCCGAGGCAGGGCTGTCGGAAGAAGCCGTGCGGAAACAGAGAATTAGCTCAAAAGTCTGAAATCGAGATTCATGTCATGAACGCACAGCTACAGCCGACCGGCTCCGCCTATTTCATCGCCAAGGAAACGGAAAAGCCCGAAAACCACACGCTTTCCGTGCTGGTCGACAACGAGCCGGGCGTGCTTGCCCGGGTCATCGGCCTGTTTTCCGGGCGCGGCTACAACATCGAGAGCCTCACCGTCTCCGAGACCGAGCACGAAAAACACCTGTCGCGCATCACCATCGTGACGCGCGGCACGCCGCATGTGCTGGAGCAGATCAAGCATCAGCTCGAGCGCATCGTGCCGGTGCACCGCGTCGTCGACCTCACCGTGCGCTCGCGCGAGCTTGGCCAGGAGCGGCCGCTGGAGCGGGAACTGGCGCTGGTCAAGGTCGCCGGCACCGGCGAGGCCCGGGTCGAGGCGCTCAGGCTCGCCGACGCCTTCCGCGCCAGCGTCATCGACGCCAACACCGAGCATTTCATTTTCGAGATCACCGGCAAGGGCTCCAAGCTCGACCAGTTCATCGCCATCATGAAGCCGCTCGGCCTGGTCGAAATCTGTCGCACCGGCGTGGCGGCGATGAACCGCGGCCCGCAAGGGATGTAGCGCCCCGGCGCCTCGCGCCGGCTAACCGCTTTTCAAGTCCTGATTGCCTGGCCTGCCTGCCGCTCCGCGGTGGCCTTTGTGCGTCCGGCGAGAAAGGACAATATTGTTGACCTAATCTTGGGAGGAAGTCATGTCGTTCGAAGCGTTCCTGGCGCTTTTGGTCTATGCCTTCGTTACCTCGGTCACGCCCGGACCGAACAATCTCATGCTGCTGGCCTCGGGCGTGAATTTCGGCTTTGTGAGAACCGTGCCGCACATGCTGGGCATCGGCATCGGTTTTCTCATTCTATTGCTTGCCGTCGGTTTTGGACTTGGCGCGGTGCTGACGGCGTTTCCCATGCTGCACACCGGATTGAAGATCGCCGGCGGCGTCTATTTGCTCTATCTCGCCTGGAAGATCGCCATGTCGCGCTCGATGGCTAGCAAGGGCGAGGCGCAGGCAAATCCGATGCGGTTCATCGATGCCGCCGCGTTCCAGTGGGTCAACCCCAAGGCCTGGGTGATGGCGATCACTGCCATGGCCGTCTACACCAATCCCAATCATCCGTTCCTGTCGGTGGTGCTGATCTCGATGGCGTTCGCCATCGTCAACCTGCCGAGCGTTTCGGTGTGGGCTGGTTTCGGCACCGCGCTGCGCGGTTTTCTGTCGGATCCGATGCGGCTGAAATGGTTCAACATCGCCATGGGCGTGCTGCTGGCGGCAACTCTGTGGCCGATGCTGCGCTAAGGCGGGCTGATATTCAGGTGATGCCGGCCTGACCTGAATCTCAGCACACCTTGGTTCAGTTGCTTCGTTATTGTGCAGTGCACATTAAATCTTCGTAATGCCGTGTTTTGGCCCTTTTCCGACAAAGGCGTGTCCTATCTATTCGGCGAATTCGCGGCGCGGAGCCGTGATTTGAGCTGGAACAAGACCACCGGGTTCGGCGTGTCGGATGAGAGGCTTGTTGTCGATGCGCGCAAAAATCCTCCTTGCGGTGATTGCGGTGATCTGCCTGGCAGCGGCCGGTCTCTATCTTTCGCCCACGGCCATGGGCAAGGTCCAGCAACTGATTTCGGGCCAGCAGGCGGCGGCGACGGACAAGACCGCCAAGGCTTCGGACAAGCCGGCAGCCGGTGCCAGCGGCGCCCGCTCGGCTTCGATCGTTGCCGCGACGGCCACGACGGCGGACTTCCCCATCCGCCGCTATGCCATCGGCTTCGTGTCTTCGCCGGCGGTGGTCAGTATCAACGCCCGGGTATCCAGCCAGATCGTGGCGATCGCGGTCAAGGACGGCCAGATGGTGAAGGCCGGCGACCTTTTGTTGTCGCTCGACGACCGTGCCTTGAAGGCACAGTTGGCCAAGGACCAGGCGACGCTCGTCAAGGACCAGGCGCTGCTCGCCAGCGCCACGGCGGATCTTCAGCGCGCCAAGGACCTTGTCGCCAAGCAGGCCGGCACGCAGCAGACCTACGATCAGGCACTGGCGGCGCAGAAGGCCGCGGCCGCAACCATCGATGCCGACAAGGCGACGATCGATGCCGATACCGTCCAGTTGAGCTACGCCACCATCTCGGCGCCGATCTCCGGCAGGCTCGGTGCCGTCAATGTCTCGGTCGGCGATCTCGTTACCACCAGCAACGGCGGCAGCACCACGACGCCGCTCGTCACCATCACGCAGATGGACCCGCTGCAAGTCAACTTCAACCTGCCTGAAAGCAACCTCGCCCTGCTGCACAAGGCCTTGGCCTCGCCGCAGAAGGGGTCCGTGACGCTGACCAAGGATGGCGACCCGACGCCGATCGGCAAGGGCACGCTGGATTTCGTCGATTCCAGCGTCGACACGGCGTCCGGCACCATCGCCACCAGGGCCAGCATACCAAACCCCGACCTTTCGCTGTGGCCTGGCCAGTATGTGAATGTCGTGCTCGACGCCGGCACGATGCCGCAAATGACCTCGGTTCCGACGGTTGCGGTGCAGCCCAGCCAGAAGGGGCCGTTCGTCTATGTGGTCAAGCCGGACAACACCGTCGAGATGCGGCCGGTGCAGGTGGCGCTGACCGAAGGCGACAACAGCGCCATCAGCCAGGGGCTGAAAAGCGGTGAGAGGGTTGTCACCGAAGGCCAGACCAGGCTGAAGGACGGCGCTGCCGTGCATGAAGGCAAGGCTTCGGCCGGCACCGGCGATCAGGCAGCTCCCAAGGTGGCGCAAGCCGACAAGGCGAGCGGTGCCGACAAGGCCGGCGAGGCGCGCCCATGATTTCCGAATTCTGCATTCGCAGGCCCGTCGCCACCCTTCTGATGTCGTTCGCCCTCGTGCTGGGCGGACTGTTCGCTTACAAATTCCTGCCCGTGGCAGCACTGCCCAGCGCCGAATTTCCAGTCGTCAACGTTTCGGCCCAGTTGGCTGGCGCCTCGCCGGAGACCATGGCGACCTCGGTGGCGACGCCGCTGATCAAACAGTTCGCCACCATTGCCGGCATCGATTCGATCTCGACCACCAACTCACTCGGCTCAACGTCGATCGCCATCCAGTTCGTGCTCAACCGCGATATCGACGCGGCGGCGGCCGACGTGCAAGCGGCGATTGCGCGCACCCAGAAATCGCTGCCGCCGCAGATGACGGCGCCGCCGAGCTATCGCAAGGTCAATCCGGCCGATGCGCCGATCCTGCTGATGTCGCTGGTCAGCGACACCGTTCCGCTGACCGACCTCGATGCGTTCGCCGACAACGTGATCTCGCCGTCGCTGTCGACGATCGACGGCGTCGCGCAGGTATCCATTTACGGCCAGCAGAAATACGCGGTGCGCATCCAGATCGATCCGACCGCGCTTGCCGCGCGCGGCATTTCCATCGACCAGCTGCAGGCGGCGGTTGCGTCGGCCAACAGCAACACGCCGCTCGGCGTTCTGCAGAACAACAAGCAGCAGCTGACCATCACCGCCAACACCCAGCTGACCAACGCTGCGGGCTTCTCCAACCTCATCATCGCCACCAAAGACGGTCACCCGGTACGGCTGGGCGAGGTGACCCGCGTCGTCGATTCGGTGCAGACCACGACGACGGCGAGTTGGTATGACGGCACGCGCGCCATCATCATGGCCGTGCAGCGCCAGCCCGACGCCAACACCGTCGACGTCGTCGACAAGGTCAAGGCGATGCTGCCGTCCTTCGAGGACCAGATGCCGGCCGCCGCCAGCATCAAGTTGCTCAACGACCGTTCGACCTCGATCCGTCAGGCCGTCGACGACGTGCAGTTCACGCTGCTGTTGACCATCGCGCTGGTAGTCATGGTGATCTTTGTGTTCCTGCGCCGGGTGACGGCGACCATCATCCCGGCCGTGGCGGTGCCGATCTCGCTGATCGCCACGCTCGGCGCGATGTTCCTGTTCGGCTTTTCGATCGACAACATCTCGCTGATGGGACTGACGCTGGCGGTCGGCCTCGTCGTCGACGATGCCATCGTCATGCTGGAGAACATCTTCCGCCATATGGAGGAGGATGGGCTCTCGGCCTTCGATGCGTCGCTGAAAGGCGCGCGTGAGATCGGCTTCACCATCATCTCGATCTCGATCTCGCTGGTGGCGGTTTTCATCCCTGTGCTTTTGATGGGCGGCGTGATCGGCCGCATCTTCAACGAGTTCGCCGTCGTGGTGACGGTCGCCATCCTGGCGTCGATGTTCGTCTCGCTGACACTGACCCCGATGCTTTGTTCGCGGTTGCTTTCGGTGACCAAGGCCGACCGCGAGGCGCACGGCGATGGCCACAGGCGCGATTTCATCACGCGGGGCTACGACCGGATCTTGAGCTTCTGCCTGCGGCACACCTTCCTGGTGTTCCTGGTCTTCATCGGAACCGCGGCAGCGTCGGTGTGGCTGATCCAGGTCTCGCCGAAGGGCTTCTTCCCGCAGGAGGATATCGGCCAGATATCGGTGACGACCATCGCGCGCCAGGACATCTCGTTTGACGCCATGGCGAAGCTGCAAGGGCAGGTGGCCAGCGTCTTCTCGCATTCGCCCTATGTCGACCATGTGGCGTGGTCGGCGGGCAGTGGCAACAATGCGCTCAACCAGGGGCAGCTCTTCGTCCAGCTCAAGGGCAAGGACCAGCGGCCCGACATCGAGAAGGTGCTTTCGGATCTAAGGCGACAGCTGGCCGGCGTGGCCGGTATCGAGACCTACATGCAGCCGGTGCAGAACTTGAGGCTGGGTTCACGGTCGTCGGCCAGCGCCTACCAGCTTGTGGTTCAGGGCCTCGATACCGGCCAGACCGATATCTGGGCGCAGAAGATGAATGACGCGATGGCGGCCGACCATGCGACCTTCACCGACGTCACCAGCGACCTCCAGAACAATGCACTGCAGGCGACGCTGGTGGTGGATCGCGACAAAGCCGCGCAGCTCGGCATCGACACCGACACGCTGCGCTCAGCCCTCTATGGCGGGTTCGGCACCGATCAGGTTTCGACGATCTTCGGTTCGGCCGACAGCTACGAAGTCATCACCGAGCTCGATCCCAAGATCGAATGGTCGCCCGAGCGGATGCTCGCTATCCAGATGAGGACGGCGAGCGGTAGTCTGGTTCCGCTTGGCGCCTTCGCCCGGGTCGATCGCACGGCCGGCGCCTTGACGGTCAACCAACTCGGCCAGCTTCCGGCCGTGACCATCTCCTACAATCTGCCACAGGGCGTGGCGCTGGGCGACAGCGTAACGCGCATCAACGCGCTCAAAGAGCAGATCGGTATGCCGACGGCGATCTCGACGACCTTTGCCGGCACGGCCAAGACCTTCCAGGATTCGCTCGCCAATCAGGGCCTGCTGATCGGCGGCTCGATCCTGACCATCTATATCGTGCTCGGCATGCTCTATGAGAGCTTCATCCATCCGCTCACAATCCTGACCGGCCTGCCATCGGCGGTGCTCGGTGCGGTGGTCGCGCTGCGGTTTGCCGGCATGGACCTTTCGGTCATCGCGGTGATCGGCATCCTGATGCTGATTGGCATCGTGAAGAAGAACGGCATCATGATGGTCGACGTCGCGCTGGAACTCCGACGAGAAGGCATGTCGGCGACGGAGTCCATCCACAAGGCCTGCCTGATGCGTTTTCGTCCGATCATGATGACGACGCTGGCCGCGCTGATGGGCACGTTCCCGATCGCGCTCGGCACCGGCGCCAGCGCCGAATTGCGCCAGCCGCTCGGCGTCGCGGTCGTCGGTGGCCTGCTTGCCTCGCAGGCGCTGACACTCTTCGTCACGCCGGTGGTCTATGTCTACATGGAGCATTTCTCCGGCTGGCTGCTCAGCTTCTTTTCGAAGAAAAGCCGACCGACGCTGCGGGCGGTCGAGGCTGTCGAGCAGCCGTCGCTGTTCGATCGCGACGAAGAACAGGACATCGAACCCCAGAAGGCGGCGGCCGAATAGTATCGACCGGGTGAGGAGGCGCTGGCCCAAGGCGTCGCGCTTGCGGCCGGGCTCCGGCGATCGTATTTTGTGTCATGTCCCATGATCATGACCACGACAACGAGCTCGATCCTTTCGCCGCGCGGGTGCGCGCGCTGGAAACGATCCTGACCGAGAAAGGCCTGATCGATCCGGCCGCCATCGACGTCATTGTCGACGCCTACGAGACAAAAATCGGCCCGCGCAACGGCGCCAGGGTGGTGGCGAAGGCCTGGGTCGACCCGGAGTTCGCCGCCTGGCTGAAGCGCGATGCGACGGCGGCGGTCGCCTCGCTCAGCTATACCGGTCGTCAGGGCGAGCACATGCAGGCGGTGTTCAACACAGAGGAGACGCACAACCTCGTCGTCTGCACGCTGTGCTCCTGCTATCCGTGGTCGGTGCTCGGCCTGCCGCCGGTCTGGTACAAGGCGCCGCCCTACCGCTCGCGCGCGGTGATCGATCCGCGCGGCGTGCTGGAGGAATTCGGCCTGACTTTGCCGTCCGACACAAAGATCCGCGTCTGGGATTCGACCGCCGAGCTGCGCTATCTGGTCGTGCCGATGCGGCCGGGAGGAACAGAAGGCTGGAGCGAGGAGCGGCTGGCCGAACTGGTGACACGCGATGCGATGATCGGCACCGGCCTGGCGAAGGAACCGGCATGAACGGGCCGCACGACCTTGGCGGGCAGATGGGTTTCGGGCCGGTCGCGCCCGAAAGGGACGAGCCTTACTTCCATGCGGATTGGGAGAAGCGCGCGCTTGGCGTGACGCTTACCGCCGGCGCCATGGGCGCCTGGAATATCGACGAGAGCCGGCATGCGCGCGAATCGCTGCACCCGGCCGACTACTATGCCTCGAGCTACTACCAGATCTGGATCAAGGCGCTAGAGGTGCTGCTCAAGCGGCACGGTTTCATCAGCGACCGCGATCTGGCCGCAGGCAAGGCGCTTGATCCGGCAGCCACACCCAAAAGGGTGCTGAAGGCCGAAAAAGTGTCGGCGGCATTGGCCAGGGGCGGTCCCTGCGACCGGCCGGTTGCGATTCCGGCGCGGTTCAAGGCCGGCGACCTCGTGCGCACCAAGAATTTCCATCCGGAGGGCCATACGCGGCTGCCGCGCTATGCGCGTGGCAAGCAAGGCACCGTCGAGGCGGTGCGCGACGGCTTCGTCTTTCCCGACAGCAACGCACATGGCCGGGGCGAGAACCCGCAATGGGTCTACACGGTGGTTTTCGACGGCGGGGAGATCTGGGGCGAGGGCGCCGACCCGACACTGACCGTCTCCATCGACGCCTGGGAGAGCTATCTTGAGCCGGCATGAGGGCGCCGCCGGATTGCCGGCGGGTTTCGACCAGCCGGTGTTCGCCGAGCCATGGCAGGCCGAAGCCTTCGCCATGACGGTGGCGCTGCACGAAAAAGGCCTGTTTTCCTGGAGCGAATGGGCTGATGCCTTGTCCGCCGAAGTCAAGAAACCCGGCGCTGCAAGCGACGGCCACGACTACTATGAGCACTGGCTGGCGGCGCTGGAAAGCCTGCTGTCGGCCAAGGGCGTTGCCGGCAAAGGCGATGTGGATGCGCTTGCCGGTGCCTGGGAGCGCGCGGCGCATGCGACGCCGCACGGCAAGCCGATCCTGCTGGAGAATGATCCAGGGGCGAGCGAATAGGTCGTGGCGGATCTATCAGTTTGTTCTCTTTACGTTCTGATAGTCGTCTGCTAGCCTTTGAACTTGGAGGCGGGCAAACCTGCCGCCGTTGACAGTGGTGGTTGGCAACCGATCTTGTCTTTCCCTTGCGAATCCGGTCTTTCGCGCTGATGGAATTCTCTCCCCAACAGGATGATGCCCTGAAGGCGGTTGCGCGCTGGCTCAAGGAGGGCCGGCCGCAGCTGTTCCGGCTGTTCGGCTATGCGGGCACCGGCAAGACGACGCTGGCGCGCTATTTCGCCGAGCATGTCGACGGCCAGGTACAGTTCGCCGCCTTCACCGGCAAGGCGGCGCAGGTGCTGCGCTCCAAGGGGGCGACCAACGCCCGCACCATCCATTCGCTGATCTACAGGCCCAAGGGCGAGGAATCGGTATCGGACGAGGTGACCGGCAAGACCTCGATTTCGCCGACCTTCTCGCTCAACCGGCAGAGCCCGATCTCGCGGGCCAAGTTGGTCATCATCGATGAATGCTCGATGGTCGACGAACAGCTCGGCCGCGACCTGATGAGCTTCGGCACGCCGATCCTGGTGCTCGGCGATCCCGGCCAGTTGCCGCCGATCTCGGGCGGCGGCTTCTTCACCGACCACGAACCGGACGCGCTGCTCACCGAAATCCATCGCCAGGCGCGCGACAATCCGATCATCCGGCTGGCGCTGGACGTGCGCGAGGGCCGCGAATTCATGCGCGGCGACTACGGCGCGGCGCAGGTCATCGGCAAGGAAGACGTCAACCAGGAGCTGGTGCTGAAGGCGGACCAGGTGCTGGTCGGCACCAACCGCACGCGCCGGCGCTATAACCAGCGGCTGCGCGAACTGAAGGGTTTCAATGCCGATTACCCACAAGCGGGCGACAAGCTGGTCTGCCTGCGCAACGATCCGGCCAAAGGCCTGCTCAACGGTTCGCTGTGGAAGGTGATGACCTCGTCGCGCGAGACGGTGAAGCCGGGCATCAACCTGCTGGTCTCGCCGGAAGAGGACGATCCGGACCGCGGCGTTGCCAAGATCAAGCTGCTCAAGGCGGCGTTCGAGGACCCGGATGCCGAGATTCCCTGGCAGCAGAAGAAGCGCTTCGACGATTTCGACTATGGCTACGCGCTGACCGTGCACAAGGCGCAGGGCTCGCAATGGAACGAGATCGTGCTGTTCGACGAAAGCTGGGCGTTCAAGGAAACCCGCCAGCGCTGGCTCTACACCGCAATCACCCGCGCGGCCGAACGGCTGACGATCGTCCGATGATCATGACGGCTTGGCCGGCCTGGCGCCGAGCCAGCGCCATGCCGCCGCTTCGTCCTCCCGGTCGAAATGCCTGAGTTCGAAAGGCGGCGGCGTGGCGAAGAATCCCTGCGCATAGGGGATCCAGTCCGGGTCGCCCACCGCGGCGCAGCGGCGGATATGCTCCAGGGCGTGCGCCGTGCCTTGTCTGGCGGTTTCGTCGGACACGTGGGGCCAGTCGACGCCGTCGTGGTCGATCAGGCGCACCAGCACGTCCAGTTTCGGATGGAGCGCATAGGCGGCCTCCAGCAGTCCGAACAGGTTTTCCGCGTCGGCGGCCGCGACATGGCCGACGATATCGACAGCGAAAAGGTCGTCACGGTCGGTGTCGATGCGGCGCACCGCCGGCACGGCGTCGAGAAAATTCAAGGGCTGTTCCTTTCGCGGTTCATCCCCTTGGAACACCGGAAACCCTCTGTCTGTTCCCGACAAAGGCGCTATAGATGCGCCCCGTCTGTGAAACTGGACCCGAAGCCATGCCCGCAAAGCTCTCCGTCAACCTCAATGCCATCGCCATGCTGCGCAACCGGCGCGACCTGCCATGGCCGAGCGTCATCGGGCTCGGGCGCCTCGCTCTCTCCGCCGGCGCGCATGGGTTGACGGTGCATCCGCGACCCGATGAGCGGCATACGCGGCACTCCGATTTGCCGGAGATCAGGGCCCTTATCGACGATGAGTTCCCCAAGGCCGAGTTCAACATAGAGGGCTATCCGTCGGAGGATTTCCTGGCGCTTGTGGAAAAGCACCAGCCGGAACAGGTGACGCTTGTGCCCGACGACCCGGCCCAGGCCACGTCGGACCATGGCTGGAACTTCGCAACGGACGCCGCATTCCTCACTCCGATCGTCAAACGCCTGAAAAAGGCAGGTGTGCGCGTGTCGTTGTTTTCCGATTCGGACCCGGACGGCGCCAGGATCGCGCGCAATATCGGCGCCGACCGGATCGAGCTTTACACGGGGCCGTATGGCAGCTGCCATTCCGATTCCGCCAAGGCGGCCAAGGAATTGGAAAGATTGGGAAAAACCGCGGATGCAGCACTTGCGGCGGGCCTGCAGGTCAATGCCGGGCACGATCTCACGGTGAACAACCTGCCGGCGCTGGCCAAGCGCATTCCGGCATTGGCCGAAGTGTCGATCGGACATGGGTTGACAGCCGATGCGTTGGAGTATGGCATGGCCGGCACGGTGGGGCGGTTTCTCAGGGCTTGCGGATGGTAAAGAGGCAAGCCCCGCGTTGCCGGCATGGAAGCCATAACGTTGGGGCACTTGATATTGCATTGCAGCAAGCGTAGAGCACCGCGCGATTATCGGAGTGTCGTTTATGGCCCTTGCCAACACTGGTAGTGAGGCAGAAACCGTCGACCAATCGAGCCATCCTGAAGTCGAGCAGCATAGCACCAAGGTGCTGATGCTGGGCGCGCTTGGCGTGGTTTATGGCGACATCGGCACCAGTCCGATCTATGCGTTTCGTGAGGCATTGCATGCGTCGTCCGGCGGCGATGTCGCCGAGCGCGGCGATATTCTCGGCGTGCTGTCGCTGATCATCTGGTCGCTGACGATCATCGTCACCATCAAATACATCATGTTCGTGCTGCGCGCCGACAACCGCGGCGAGGGCGGCGTGCTGTCGCTGATGGCGCTGGCGCGCGGCAGTTTCCCGACGCGGTCGGCGGTCATCCTCGGCGTCGGCATCGTCGGCGCCTCGCTGTTCTTTGGTGACGCCGTCATCACGCCGGCAATCTCGGTGCTTTCCGCGGTCGAGGGCATGAATGTCGTCACGCCGACGTTTCAGCCCTATGTGGTGCCGCTGACATTGCTCATTCTCGCCATGGTGTTCGCGGTGCAGCGGTTCGGCACGGGCGGCGTGGGCCTGGTGTTCGGCCCGGTGACGGCCGTATGGTTCCTGGCCATCGGGCTTTCCGGCCTCAACCACATCATCGACGACCCGGAAATCCTGCTGGCGGTCAGCCCGCACTATATCGTCGCCTTCCTGATCAATTCGCCTGACGTCGCCTTCGTCACGATCGGTGCTATCTTCCTGGCCGTCACCGGCGCCGAGGCGCTCTATGCCGATCTCGGCCATTTCGGGCGCAAGCCGATCGTGCTCGCCTGGCTGGCGATCGTGTTCCCTTGCCTGCTGCTCAACTATGCCGGGCAGGGCGCGTTCGTGCTGGCGCATGGTGGCGTCGTCGGCCATCCCTTCTTCGAGATGAACCAGGGATGGACGCTTATCCCGATGGTGGTGCTGGCGACGGCGGCAACCGTGATCGCCAGCCAGGCGGTGATTTCCGGCGCCTTTTCGCTGACCAGGCAGGCGGTGCAGCTCAACATGCTGCCGCGGCTCGAAATCCTGCACACGTCGGAAAAACAATCCGGCCAGATCTACATGCCGCGCGTCAATCTGCTGCTGGCGCTGACGGTGATGCTTCTGGTCGTCGGTTTCGGCGAATCGAGCCGGCTTGCCTCGGCCTACGGCATTTCGGTCACCGGCAACATGCTGGTGACGACGGTGCTGCTCTACGTCATCATGACCCGTATCTGGAAATGGCGGCTCTGGGTGGCAATCGCGATGACGGCGTTGTTCGTCTTCATCGATATCGGCTTCTTTGCCTCCAACATCGTCAAGGTCTTCGAAGGCGGCTGGGCGTCGCTGGCAGTGGCCTTCACCGTCGTGCTCGCCATGTGGACCTGGGTGCGCGGCAGCCGCTATCTGTTCGACAAGACCCGCCGCAACGAGATCCCGCTCGATTTCCTGGCCGGCAATCTGTTGAAGAAAAAGCCGCAGCTGGTGTCGGGCACGGCCGTGTTCCTGACCAGCGATCCGCTGAGCGCGCCGACCGCGTTGATGCACAGCCTGAAGCACTACAAGGTGCTGCATGAGCAGAACGTCATCCTTTCGGTGGTGACGGCGCCGCAGCCGGTGGTGCCCGACAGCGACCGCGTCAAGATGGAGACGGTCAACGAGCTGTTCATGCGGGTGACGCTGAACTTCGGCTATATGGAACAGCCGAACATTCCGCGCGCGCTGGCGATCTGCCGCAAGCAGGGTTGGAAGTTCGACATCATGACGACGTCCTTCTTCCTGTCGCGGCGTTCGCTCAAGGCCTCGCCCAATTCCGGCATGCCGGTGTGGCAGGACAAGCTGTTCATCGGACTGGCGCGCACGGCGGCGGATGCGACCGAGTATTTCCAGATCCCGACCGGGCGCGTTGTCGAGATCGGCACGCAGGTGGCAATTTGATGGGCTCAAACTAGATCATCGAGGAGGCGGGCATGAGCGGCGAATTGGTGCTTGTGTCCGGCGGATCTGGCTTCCTCGGCGTTCACTGCATCGTGGCTCTGCTGGATGCAGGCTACCGCGTGCGCACGACGGTGCGGTCCAGCAAGCGCGAAGCCGATGTTGTGGCGATGCTGAAGGCCGGCGGTGCCGAACCGGGCGATGCGCTCTCCTTTGCCCACGCCGATCTCATGGCCGACGCAGGCTGGCCGCAAGCCGTTGCCGGCTGCGACTATGTCCTCCATGTCGCCTCGCCGTTTCCGTCCGGCGTGCCGAAACATGAGGACGATCTGATCGTTCCTGCCCGCGAAGGCGCGCTGCGGGTGCTGCGTGCGGCGCGAGATGCCGGCGTCAGGCGCGTCGTGCTCACGTCCTCCTTTGCTGCCGTCGGCTATGGCCAGACGCCAATTGCCGGACGCCCGTTCACGGAGGAGAACTGGACCAATCTGGCTGACAAGGTGAGCGCCTACGTGAAATCGAAGACGCTGGCGGAGCGGGCCGCGTGGGATTTCATTGCCGGTCAAGGCGGCGCCTTGGAGCTGGCAGTCGTCAATCCAGTCGGGATTTTCGGGCCGGTTCTGGGGCCCGACCATTCGACCTCAACAGAATTCATAGGACGCCTGCTGGATGGCGCGATGCCGGGTCTGCCGCGCATGCTGTTCGGCGTGGTCGATGTGCGGGACGTGGCGGACCTGCATCTGCGCGCCATGACCAACCCCGCAGCCAAGGGCGAACGTTTCCTGGCCATCAGCGGGGATTTCATGACGATGCTGGAGATCGCACAGACGCTGAAAGCTCGGTTGGGCGATGCAGCGTCGCGCGTGCCGACAAGAGTGCTGCCGGATTGGCTGGTGAGGCTCGTCGGCCTGTTCGACGGGCAAGCGGCCCAGATCGTGACGGAGTTGGGCAAGGCAAGGAACGCAACGAGTGCGAAGGCCATGCGCCTGCTGGGCTGGGCGCCGCGTTCGCGGGAAGACGCGCTGGTTGCGACCGGCGAAAGCCTGATCCGGCTGGGGCTGACCAAGACATCGAAATAGTGGTGCGGGAAGCCGACCTATCCGGCTTCCCGCACCACAGGCTTCAACTGGCCAAGGCGGATTTGTTCGCCTCGAGGAACTCTCTCAGCGTTTGCGGTTTCCTGCCCGAAAGCGTCTCTATCGCGTCGGTCACCATGGCGATGCGGCCCGAGCGCGTGTTGGCGTCGAAGGAAACGATGACGCGCGCGAATTCCTCGGGAACGCCGGCCGCCTTCACGCCCTCGGTCAAGGCCTCGTCGGGCAGTTGGATGACGTCCAGCGGTTTGCCGATGACTTCACTGACCAGGGCGGCGATCTCGGCCGTCGTATGCGCCTGCGGGCCGGTCAGCGTGTAGGTCTTGCTTTCGGTAGAGCCGGAAGCGAGGCCGGCGGCGATGGCTGCCGCCATGTCGTCGCGCGCGCCATGGGCAATGCGGCCGTCGCCCGCGGACGTGTACCACTGTCCCGAGGCGATTGCGTGCGGCAGCGCCATGAACAGGTTCTCCTGATACCAGCCGTTGCGGAAGATCGTATAGGGGATGCCGCTGGCCTTGATCGCCTGCTCGGTGCCGTAGTGGTCGCCGGCAAACAGGACCGGCGATTCCGGCTCAGGGTTGGGCATCGAGGTGTAGAGCAGGTGCGAAACGCCGGCCTTTTTGGCCGCAGCGACGGCAGTCTCGTGCTGCTTCAGGCGCTTGCCGGTTTTGAGATCGAGATCGCCGGTCGAAATGATCAATACCCTGTCGGCGCCCTTGAAGGCGCTTTCCAGCGAGGCCGCGTCGCTGAAGTCGGCGGCCCTGACAACGACGCCGCGCGCCGCCAAATCGGCTAGGCCTTCGGGATTGCGCGTGGTGGCGATGATCCGCGCCGGCGCAACTTTGTGCGCGTCCAGGAGATAATGGATGACACCGCGGCCAAGCTGGCCTGAGGCGCCGGTGACGAGAAGGGTTTCGGTCATCGGGGGATATCCTGATTTTGCGCCGAAGCGGCGGGTGCCGTGGCGGTCTCAAAAAGAGACCAGCTCTAAAATAGGAATTGACCTGTTGCCGTAAAGAAGGCAGTTTTTCGGGAGGTAGGCACACGCAGGGAACCAGCGATGGACGGCAAGATCGTCAATCTGCAATCGAAGCTCGAGATCTACAAAGCCATGACGGATGGCGGCAATTTCGCTGATTGCCCGGTTCGCGACGTCATGCGGGGCATCAATGGCAAATGGAGCCCGTTGCTGGTCATGGCGCTGGCGGAAAAGCCCTATCGCTTCGGGGAGCTGCGCCGGCTGGTTCCCGACATCTCGCAGCGCATGCTCACGCAGACGCTGCATGAGCTGCAACGTGATGGCTACGTGCATCGCGAGGTGTTCCCGACCAGACCACCTGGTGTCGAATACAGCCTGACCGACCTCGGACGGTCGATGTTCCATCCCTTGTATCAACTCGTCCAATGGGCCGAGCTCAACCATGAGGCCGTGCGCGAAGCGCGCGCTACCTTCGACGCTGCTTAGGCCTGAGCTCGTCTTTCGAAGCGTCAAAGCGCCGAGTTGATTTGGCGATGCCCCTGAGGGATTGTGCCGCCGGTTGGGTTGGGCGGGCAATGGAAAAATCACTCGACATCGCGATTGCCGGCGCCGGGCCGGCGGGGCTGGCCATGGCGCTCTACCTGAGACGCGCCGGGCACCGCGTCACCGTCTTCGAGCGCTTCGACGAACCGAAGCCGGTCGGTTCGGGGCTGATCCTGCAGCCGACCGGGCTGACCGTGCTTGCCGATCTCGGCCTGCTCGACGACATCCTGGCACTTGGCAGCCGCATCGATCGCCTGCAGGGGGCGGATGCCACGTCAGGCCGCACCGTGCTCGCCGTCCGCTACGATGCGCAGCGTGGCCGCCGTTTCGGACTGGCGGTGCACCGTGCCGCGCTGTTCGGCGTGCTCTTCCGTGCCGCCAAGCGCGAGGCGATCGCCATCGAAACCAGTGTCGAGATCGACGCGCTGGAGACCGGCGAACGCGTGACGCTCGCCTGTGCCAACGGAAGAAGGATCGGACCCTTCGATCTGGTCGTCGACGCCAGCGGTTCGCGCTCGAAGCTGCGCCAGTGCCTGAGTGGTCCAGGCGAGGTGCGCTCGCTGGCCTATGGCGCGTTCTGGGCCTCGCTCGGCTGGCGTGGCGAGGGCTTTGACGAAAACGCGCTGCTGCAGCGCTACGACAGGGCCAGCGTCATGGTCGGCGTGCTGCCGATCGGCCGGCCGGAACCCGGCGCGGAAAGGATGGCAGCCTTCTTCTGGAGCCTGAAGCCGGCGGACGCCGAAAGCGTGCGGGCCGCGGGGCTCGACGCCTGGAAGGCGAGGGTGGTCAGCCTGTGGCCCGAGTGCGAGGCATTCACCAGCCAGATCGACAGTTTCGACCAGCTTTCTCTGGCGCGCTATGGCCATCATACGATGAGGCTGCCGGCCGGCCGTCGGCTGGCGATCATCGGCGACGCCGCGCATTCGACCAGTCCGCAGCTCGGGCAAGGGGCGAACATGGCGCTGCTCGACGCGGCAGCGCTCAGCCACGCGCTGGCGCGAACGGGCAGCGTCGAGGCCGCACTGGAGGTCTATGCTTGGGCGAGGCGCTGGCATGTGCGCGTCTTCCAGGCGTTATCGCTGGCGCTGACGCCGTTCTACCAGTCGGACTCACTGGTGATGCCGTTTGTCCGCGATCGGCTGGTGGCGACGGTCGCGAAAATCCCGCCGGTACCGCAGTTCCTGGCGTCGATGGTGGCCGGAACGGTGATCGATCCGTTCAGGCGGATCGGGCTAGAGGAGGCGCGATGGTCGAGAATGAGCGATCGTGACGAACAGGTCACAAACCCCTAGTTGGTCGAGCGCTAGCGCTGCGCAAAACTATTGTCGAGGCACAACTGGCGGAACCGAATTCCAAAATACAGGATGTGCAGGCAGGAGCTGGCCACCGTTTTTGTGCACGAGTGTCAGTATCGAGTTTACGATCTCATGCGCCGGAACGCTTAGCAAATTGCATTGGATATGAGCTTCGTCGACTTTACGTCGCCGCAACAAGGGGTAGCCGAGCCGAAAGGATTTCGGCAAGGGTGCAGGCTCGCGCATCCGTAAGGACACTCCCCAATAGCCAGCCCCTCCCAATATTGGTTTTGCACTCAAAATGTCAGACCATTTAGCCAATAGACCGGAGCGACTATCCGACAAACCATCACTGTCAACAATCAAGGCTGGCTTTCCAAGGCCGGCGTCCAGGAAGGAAAATGTGGCTGCCGCAGATAGAAACGGCACCCAATAAAGCCCGAACAGCTGCAGCAGCGCCATCGCCACCTTCTCGAATAGAGTGCGGCTGCCTTCGGGGTCATGGACAAAGAAGGTCAACAAGGGCAACAGCATCACCAGTGCGCAAAATGCCCAGAAAAGGCCCATCAAAATATACTTGCTACGGCTGCAACGAGCTGCAATCGGAAGCCGAACGGACAACGGGGGAACAACGGATTTTCGAAACGTTGGTATCCCCGGAATGAGGACGATGTCCTTTTTATCCACCAACATCGACGAGTTCCGATTTCGCTTTGATTGGGTCGAGATCGTCTTCATAGAACGAAACTGATGAACGGTTTCATTTCATAGTTTTTCAAATGCCGCTTGTCTCCATGGCCAAAGGTCCGTCACAGACACCCGCAGCGATGCTCATGCGGACCGGACTCGCGGAAGCGCGGTGGCCTGATCGCCCTGCCGAATGAGTTTCGAGAGATAGGAAGCCTTGGCCCGCAGGAAGGCTTCGAGGCGTTGCGGATAGTCCGGGTCGACAGCCTGCTTGATAGATTGCCGCGCGCTCAGCGCCTCGCGCCACGCCCGGACAAGCGGCTTTCCATCCAGGATGCCGAAATCGCCAAGCCGGTCGAAGACGTCGAAATAGCGGAAGACCGGCCCATAGACGGCGTCGACGAGTGAGAAGCGCTCGCCGGCGAACCACGGTCCTGGGGCGGTGCGATCGGCCAGTTCGGCCTCGAGCCGATCGAACATCGCCGATAGGGATTCGCTTTCGGCACGGAAGGCGGTCTCGCTGGACGCGGAATAGAACCGGCCGATGGCATTCAAGATGGCCGAGCCGAACTCGATCCAGGCGCGGTGCCGGGCGCGGGCAAAGGGGTCGGCAGGGTGGAGCGGATTGGCCTCGGTCTCCTCCAGGAATTCGAGGATGACGGCGGATTCGAAGATCACCGTCTCCTCGCCATGTTGCCGGACGCGCAGCAGCGGCACCTTGCCGAGCGGCGATATCGCCTTGAACCAGGCCGGCTTGTTGGCGAGGTCGATGGTGACGCGTTCGAACGGCACGCCTTTTTCGGCAAGCGAAATCGCCGCGCGCTGCACATAGGGACAGAGATGATGGCTGACCAGGATGAGCTTGTCGGTCGCCTTGGCGACCAGGCTGCCCGTATCCGGGATGTCGGTGACCCTGCAGATTTCATGCTTCATCGGATTGTTTCCCAAGTTGATGCAGTTGCATCTATATAGATGCATGTGCTTCTATGGTCAAGCTTGATGCAATTGCATCTATCTTCTATGCTGCTCGCATGATCGAGAAAGCCACACCTTCGCCCGAGGCCATCAAGGCTTGGGCCCGCCTGATGCGCGTCTCGCGCCAGCTCGTGGAAAAGGCTGAGGATGCGCTGAAGGAGGGCGGCCTCCCGCCGCTCGCCTGGTACGACGTGCTGCATGAGCTTGCCGAAGCGGGCGAGGGCGGGTTGCGGCCGTTCCAGCTGATCGAGCGGACGCTGTTTGCGCAGTACAACATCTCGCGGCTGCTGGCGCGGCTCGAAGCCGACGGCCTGGTCGAGAAGCTGCCAGTTGCCGATGACGGCCGCGGCCAGACCATCCGCATCACCGACGAGGGACGCGAAACGCGCCGCCGCATGTGGGCCTTCTATGGCAAGTCGATCGCCGATCTGGTTGGCGCCCGGCTTTCGGCAGCAGACCTCGAGACATTGGCAGGCCTGCTCGGGCAGCTGCGCCATCCACCCGCCGACGACTGAGCCTGGCCGGCACCGATCGCCTATCGCGCCCCGTTCGCCCATCGCCGTCGATTATTTCCATTTTGGCTCTTGCGTCGGCAAGCGCTTTGGGCAATATGCCGAACCGTAACGTACGGTACGCACCTCGGGTGAAGCACCCAATCGTTGGGCAGGAAGAAAAAGATTGTTGCAGGCAAGCGTCGATATCGACACCAGCGAAGCCCTGACGGAGCGGCAGAAGGCCGTGCTGGATGCAGCGCTGCGCCTGCTGGTCGAGGAGGGCGATAACCTGACCATGACCGCGGTGGCGCGGCGGGCGAGCTGCTCCAAGGAAACGCTCTACAAATGGTTCGGCGATCGCGACGGGCTGCTGACGGCGACGGTGCAGTGGCAGGCCTCCAAGGTGCGTGTGGCGCCGGTCGACGGCAAGGGGCTCGGCCTCGCTTCGCTGACCGCGAGCCTGGAGCGCTTCGCTTCCGACTGGCTCAAGGTGATCTCGAGCGACACCTCGATCGCGCTCAACCGGGTGGCGATCAGCCATGCCGGATCGGGCAAGGACAACCTTGGCGCCGTGGTGCTGGAGAATGGCCGCTTCGCTTTGGCAAGGCGCCTGAAGCCGGTGCTGGAAGCAGGTCGTCAGGCCGGGCTTCTCGACTTTTCGGATGCCGAGACGGCGTTCCGGAGCTTTTTCGGGCTGGTCGCCCGCGACGTGCAGATCCGCCTGCTGCTCGGCGACCGGCTGGAATTGACTGAGGCGACAATCGGCGGCGATGCCGCCCGGGCGACGCAACAGTTTCTCGCTCTTTTCGGAGCAAAAACCGGGCCACAAGGCCTCTGATACCAAACGGGAAGGAAGACGAAATGCGTGTCTATTACGATCGCGATGCCGATCTCAACCTGATCAAGGGCAAGAAGGTCGCCATCATCGGCTATGGCAGCCAGGGCAGGGCGCATGCGCTCAACCTCAAGGATTCCGGCGCCAAGGACATCGCCATCGGCCTCAAGGCCGGCTCGGCGACCGCCAACAAGGTCGAGGCCGACGGTCTCAAGGTGATGAGCGTGGCGGAAGCCGCCAAATGGGCCGACCTGATGATGATGGCGACGCCCGACGAATTGCAGGCCGACATCTACAGATCAGAGATTGCGCCGAACATCCGCGACGGTGCGGCGATCGCTTTCGCACACGGCCTCAATGTGCATTTTGGCCTGATCGAGCCAAAGGCGTCGGTCGACGTCGTCATGATCGCGCCGAAGGGCCCGGGACATACGGTGCGCGGCGAATACCAGAAGGGCGGCGGCGTGCCGTGCCTGGTCGCGGTCAACCAGGACGCCTCGGGCAACGCGCTCGATCTGGCGCTCTCCTACGCCTGCGGCGTCGGTGGTGGCCGTTCGGGCATCATCGAGACCAATTTCCGCGAGGAATGCGAGACCGATCTGTTCGGCGAACAGGTTGTGCTGTGCGGCGGACTGGTCGAACTGATCCGCGCCGGCTTCGAGACGCTGGTGGAAGCCGGCTACGCCCCGGAAATGGCCTACTTCGAGTGCCTGCACGAGGTCAAGCTGATCGTCGACCTGATCTATGAGGGCGGCATCGCCAACATGAACTACTCGATCTCGAACACCGCCGAGTGGGGCGAGTATGTCTCGGGCCCGCGCATCATCACCGCCGACACCAAGGCCGAGATGAAGCGCGTGCTGAAGGACATCCAGACGGGAAAATTCACCTCGGAATGGATGCAGGAATACCGCGCCGGCATGTCGCGCTTCAAGGGCATCCGCCGCAACAACGACAGCCACCAGATCGAGGAAGTCGGCGCCAAGCTGCGGGCGATGATGCCGTGGATTTCCAAGAACAAGCTGGTCGACAAGGCCAAGAACTAAAGTCCGGACTCAGTCGTACCTCAATCTGGTTCACTGCGAGTTGGTCGCAGTGAGCTAGTCGAGGCGATACACCAGCACATCGTGCGGGATCCCCAGGGGCGATCGTCGCTCGGGAGCGCTTCGATCAGACCAGTCGATAAACCGGCCTGATAAACATAGCGTTATCGTCGGCGGCGAAACGATTTCGCGGTGCCCTGGCCGGACAAAGAACAGTTCAGAAGAAGGCTGAGCCAGACGGAAACGGCGCCGCGAGGGGCGGCGCCGTCTGGAATGCATCAGTCGATCAGCTATAGGGCGACCAGCATTGCCGGCGCGGGCCGTTATAGGGTTGGAACGTGTTGTCCCAGGTGCGATACGACCGGTAACGATTGTAGCACCAGCGGACATGGGCGCTCGAACCGTTGTTGTAGTAGCCCTGGTTGTAGTAGCCCCGGTTGTTGTAGTAGCCCTGGTTGTAGTAGCCCTGGTACAGGCTGCCAAGGCCGAACCCAAGGCCCAAACCGAGAAGCGCGGCGGCGCCGTTGTCGTCGTCGTAGTAACGGCCGTAATAGCCGCCACCGTAGTAACGGCCGTAATTGCCGCCACCGTAGTACCGGCCACGATTATGGCGCCAGTGCCGCCCACCGTTCCAGTTGCCACGGTTCCAATTGCCACGGTTCCAATTGCCACGGTTCCAATTGCCACGGTTCCAGTTCCGGGCTCCTGAGAAATTACGGCCACGCATCCAGACTTCATTATTGCCGCCAGCCCAGCCATCGCGCACCGGCACGATTTCGCGTGCCGCGGCAGCAGTTGGGAGCGGGACGTCAGGCTGAATGGGCCCGGCCATGGAAGGCGCCGAGAGGCCGGAAACAAGACCCAAGGCCAACATGCCCGATCGAATGGTAGTCAAAAAGAGCGGTTTCATTTCACTCTCCGAAGATTCAGGCCCCACGCTCAGAGTAACCCTAATCATGGACCTTTGCGTCTGAACGGAAGATGAACGGAAAGGTTCCATCAACCATGAATGGGCATCGCCCAGCCCCCTTGTTTTCGGCTGCGCTTGCAGGCAAAGGTCACCGCATGTCGCTGCGCCTCGCCACCTTCAATGTCGAGAACCTGATGAACAGGTTCGATTTTTCCGGATACCGCAACCAGCTCAATGAAGACCGCACGCTAGCGCTCTTCGACATCCAGAGTGAGGCCGAATACAGGATGCTGGAGCAGGCGCGGGCGATCGCGCAATCCGACGACACGCGCCAGCTGACGGCACTGGCCATCGCGGCCACCCGCGCCGACATCATCTGCATGCAGGAGGTCGACAATGTCGAGGCGCTGAAGGCCTTCGAATACGGCTATCTGTTCAAGATGGTGGGGGAGGGCTACCGGCAGAAATACACCACGGCCGGCAATGATTCACGCGGCATCGATGTGGCCGTGATGATGCGCAGCGAGACCGCGCAGGGCCAGCCGATCGAATTCGTGCGCATGACCAGCCACGCCTACGTCACCTACGAGCAGTTCGGCCTGCACACGCCCGAACTGGCGGCACTCGGAAACCAGGCCAATGAGCGTATTTTCCGCCGCGACTGCCTCGAGATCGACGTGATTGTCGGCGGCGTGCCGCTGACGCTCTATCTCGTGCATTTCAAATCGATGGGCTCGCCACGCAATGGGCTCGACGGACGCGAGGCAACGATGCCGATCCGCATCGCCGAGGCGCAAGCGGTGCGCCGCATCATCGAGGAGCGTTTCGGCAAGGAGCATGCCGCCGACAAGCGCTGGGCGATCTGCGGCGACATGAACGATTACCGGCAGCGCGTGAAGATCGAGGGCGACAGTTTCGATGGCTACCGCTTCCAGGTGATCGACGAGAGCCAGTCCTGCATCAACGTTTTGATCGCCGGCGGCTTTTGCGAAAACGTCGTCGAGCGGCGGCCGGAGATGGACCGCTGGAGTTTCTATCACACGCGCGGGCCGCAGGAGCGGCATCTCTGCCAGCTCGACTACATCCTGTTGTCGAGGGGGCTGGCGGCGAAGAACGCGACAGCCGTTCCCGACATCATCCGCAGCGGCCAGCCCTGGCGCACCATCTTTCCGGCCGGCCAGGAGGTCGACCGCTTCCCGCGCGCCGGCTGGGACCGGCCGAAGGCGTCCGACCACTGCCCGGTGGCGATCACGCTGGACATGGCCTGAGGATCGCTCCGTTGAGCTTCGACCTGCCGCGCAATGTCATCCTGCCGGTCGACGCGGTCGACGTCTGGCTCGACCCCGGCCCGCATCCCTTCGAGCGCGACAATGCCGAGGCAATCGCCGAGAACTGGCGGCGCGAGATGGGCGCGAACCCGGCGCTGTTCGACGGCACCGTGGTGCTGCTTTCGGCGCTCGCCTACCGTGACAGCCGGCTGGTCGGGCGCTGCCATGCGGTGAACTACTCGACCTTCATGCTGTGGCGGCAGAACCGCCAGGGGACCGGCGCCGAGCACGCCTATGCCCATGCGATGCTGGTCGCCGGCGACGATGCGCTGGTGGCGATCCGCATGGGGGCGCATACGGTCAATGCCGGCCGCGTCTATTTCGCCGCCGGCTCGTTTGAACCGATCGATTTCCGCGACGGTCTTGTCGATGTCGATTTCAACATGATCCGCGAGGTGGGCGAGGAGACCGGGATCGATCTGTCGGGAGTGCAACGCGGCCAGCGCTACTACGCGCTATCCACGCCGAGCGGCACGGTGATCTTCCGCCGCTATCGGGTTGCCGAGCCGGCCGACGAGATCGCACGGCGTATCTCAGCTTTCGTTGCCGCTGAAGCCGACCCGGAGATCGAGGGGCCGGTGATCATCCGCCATGCCAAAGACCTGCCGGAAGGGTTGATGGGGCACATGAAGCCGCTCATCGAGTGGCACTTCGCGGGCAGTGACCAGGAGCCGAGCGGCGCCCCGCGTTTCGTTGACTGCCTGAACGGACTACGGAAAGAGCGGCGGTAGGGCGTCGTGCGGCACGCTTTTGCCGCTGCGAGGTTCGCCGCCAAGGACCGCTGCTGGTTTCGGCCGGTTCGGAAGGCTGGGGCCGTCGTCCTTGTAGTAATAGCTGTAGCCGTTGATGGCCGGCGCGCCACCGAGATGTGCATAGAGAACTCTTGAACCCTCGGGGAAGAAGCCTTTCCTGGTCAGATCGATCAGGCCCTGCATCGACTTTCCCTCGTATACCGGATCGGTGATCATGGCCTCCGTGCGGGCTGCCAGCCGGATCGCGTCGTTCGTGGCGTCCGACGGGACGCCGTAGGCCGGATAGGCATAGTCGGGATTGATCACGATTTCGTCGTCGCGGACAGCGCGGCCCAGCCCGACGAGGGCGGCGGTGTCGTCGACGATGCGCCGAACCTGCGCGCGAGTCTGATCGGGCGTCCCGGAGGCGTCGATGCCAATCACCCGGTCGGCGCGGTCTTGCGCGGAGAAGCCGACGATCATGCCGGCCTGCGTCGAACCGGTCACGACGCACACGATGATGTAGTCGAAGGTGAAGCCGAGCTCGGCTTCCTGCCTGGCCACTTCCTCGGCGAAGCCGACATAGCCCAGACCGCCAAACTTGTGCACCGAGGCGCCGGCCGGGATCGGATAGGGCTTGCCGCCCGCGTCCTTCACCGACTGGATGGCGTCCTCCCAGCTCTTGCGGATGCCGATGTCGAAGCCGTCGTCGACAAGCCGGCTGTCCGCTCCCATCAGGCGCGTCATCAGGATGTTTCCGACGCGATCGTAGACCGCATCAAAGTGGGGCACCCATTTCTCCTGGATCACCACGCACTTCATGCCGATCTTGGCGGCTGTCGCGGCGACCATGCGCGTATGGTTCGACTGAACGCCGCCAATCGACACCAGTGTGTCGGCGCCGCATGCGATCGCGTCCGGCACGATGTATTCGAGCTTTCGCAGTTTGTTTCCGCCCATCGCCAGCCCGGAATTGCAATCGTCGCGCTTGGCGTAGATTTGCACTTTTCCGCCCAGCGCCGCGCTCAGCCGTGGCAAATGCTCGATCGGCGTCGGACCGAAGGTCAGCGGATAGCGTTCGAATTTTTCGAGAAGTGACATCGGTTTGTCTCCGCCGCGATCGTTTTTCGATGGGCGAATGATAAACGGAATGGCGTGAAAGGTGCTCTCGAACCTTCCTCCCAAAAGCTTCGCATGCGGCGAAAATCTGCGATATGATTGATCTAATCGCCCACTGAGATCCATACAAATGGAAGAATCTTCCACTCAAGTTTTCGACCGCATCGACATCAAGATCCTGCGTGCCCTTCAGGCCGAGGGACGGCTGACGAATGCAGAGCTGGCGACCCGCGTGAATGTCAGCGCCGCCACCTGCCATCGGCGCACGCAACGCCTGTTCGAAGAGGGCTACATCACCGGGGTTAGGGCGGAGATCGCTCCCGCTGCGGTAGGACTGGGCGCGCTGGTGATGGTCGGCGTCGTGCTCGACCGCTCGACACCTGAAAGCTTCGCCGCTTTCGAGGAGGCCGTGCACAAGCTCAAGGAGGTCCTGGATTGCAATCTCGTGGCAGGCGACTTCGACTATCTGTTGAAGATAAGAGTTCGTGACATGGCGGATTTCAACAAGCTGCACGGGCAGAAGCTGATCGCGCTGCCTGGCGTTCGGCAAACCCGGACTTTCTTTGTCATGAAGGAGGTCAAAGAGAACGCGCGGCTACCGTTTTGACAGGCCGCTGGTCTCTGTTCTCATGTTGGCTGACGGTCAGCCTTGCCGCTTGTCCTGCGCCGCCTTGCTGTCGTTGCGGGCGGCGACGAAGAACAGGATGACGCCGAGACCCAGCAGCGCGCCCATCGCCATTCCCATGGTCTCACCGACGACCTGCTGGAACTCGGCGGTGACGCGATCGGGATTGGCCATGCCGTAGCGGGCGAGGTACAACCAGAGGCCTGCGAGGGCCGCCTCGATGATCACCAGCACCAGGACCAGCCGCGCCTTCTTGCTCATGTGCAATTCCTCCGCTCAAGGGCAATTGCACTACCATCGCGAGCCGTGCGGCGACAGTGGCGGCGCGGGGCGGAAACGTCAAAGTTTGTGCATAGCCGGATCGGAGCGCCGGGCACGTTTTCCGGCGCGGTCGCCCTATTCGTGCCTCAGCGCATCGATCGGATCGAGCCTCGCGCCGCGCAGGGCGGGGAAGAAGCCGAACACCATGCCGATCAGTGCCGAAAAGCCGACGGCGAGCAGGATGACCGCCGGGCTTGGCGCAAACGGGATGGTCAGCGCCACCGAGGCGATGCCGGCAAGCGCCAGGCCGATGAGGATGCCGATGATGCCGCCGAGCAGCGACAGCACCGTTGCCTCGACCAGGAACTGGATGAGGATGTGCTTCTCATGCGCGCCGATCGCCAGCCTGATGCCGATCTCGCGCGTGCGCTCGGTCACAGACACCAGCATGATGTTCATGATGCCGATGCCGCCGACCAGGAGGCTGACGCCGGCGACGGCACCCAGCATGCCGGTCATCGTCGTGGTGGCGCTGGCCATGGCGTCGGCGATCTGGGTCATGTCGCGGATCGAGAAATCGTCATCGCGGTCCGGCGTGATGCGGCGCGTGTCGCGCAAGATGTCCTCGACGCGCGGCTGCAACTCACTGGTCGGCGTCCGGTCGTCGGCGGCGATGTAGATGGAATCGATATCCCGGTTACCGGCGATACGGCGCTGGTAGGCGGCGAGCGGCATCAGCACGACATTGTCCTGGTCCTGGCCGAAGCCGGTGTAGCCCTTGGGCTCCAACAGGCCGATGATCTTGCAGGAGGTGCGGTTGACGCGGATGATCTCGCCCTCGGGGTCGCCGGCGCCGAAGAATTGCTGGCGCACCGTCTCGCCGACCAGGCAGACGCCGGTGCCCGAGCGGGTCTCGGAATCGCTGAACGGTCGGCCGGAAACCAACTTCCAGTCGCGGGCATCGAGATAGGCGCTGTCGGTGCCGGTGACGCCCGAGGTCAGGCTCTCGGTGCCGAAGATGACGCGCACCTGTTTTTGCGAGGCGGGCGAAATGGCGCGCGCGCCGCTGAGATGCGCGACCAGTGCTACAAGGTCCTTTTCGGCGAGCGGCCGGACCACCTGGTCGAGCCCGCCCGGTCCGCCGGGCCCGGCCGGACGGCCGGAACGGACAACGAGCAGATTGCTGCCGAGCTTGGAGATGTCGGCCTTGACCTTTTCGGTGGTGCCCGAGCCGATGGTCAGCATGGCGATGACGGCGGCGACGCCAATGACGATGCCGAGCAGCGTCAGGAACGAGCGCAGCACGTTGCGGCGGATGGAGATCAGCGAGAGGCGGACGGTTTCCCAGATCATCGCTAGAGCCTGCCATCCCGATAGAGCCGGGATGGGGCTCTATCCTCTTGCTTGGCCATGATCTTGTCCGAAAACCGGTTTCCACTTTTCGGGATCATGGCTAGGCCACCTCGAGGTTCTTGCTGTCGGAGGCGACATGGCCGTCGAGGAAGCGGATGGTGCGCTCGG
Organism: Mesorhizobium monacense; assembly: GCF_056781675.1. Lineage (NCBI taxonomy): Bacteria > Pseudomonadati > Pseudomonadota > Alphaproteobacteria > Hyphomicrobiales > Phyllobacteriaceae > Mesorhizobium > Mesorhizobium monacense. The sequence goes on from NZ_CM165567.1 coordinate 1,588,217, forward strand.
CGTAGGCGGCGACATCGGCTTCGTGCGTGACCATGGCGACGGTCAGGCCAAGCTCGGCGTTCAGCCGTGTCAACAACTCCATGATCTCGTGCGTGCGGGCGGTGTCGAGATTGCCGGTCGGCTCGTCGGCGACAAGCAGCGTCGGCCTTGTGACGATGGCACGCGCGATCGCCACGCGCTGCTGCTGGCCGCCGGAGAGTTCGGCCGGCGTATGATGCTCGCGGCCGACAAGGCCGACCTCCGCCAGCGCCTGCATGGCAAGCGCGCGGCGCTCGCCTCTGGCCACGCCGCGATAGATCAGCGGCAGCTCGACATTTTCGGCCGCCGTGGTGCGCGGCAAAAGGTTGTAGCCCTGGAAGACGAAGCCGACATAGAGGTTGCGCAGCAAGGCGCGGCGATTGCGGTCGAGCCGCCCCGCGTCGATGCCTTCGAAACTGTAGGTACCTGCCGTCGGCGTGTCGAGGCAACCGATGACGTTCATCGCCGTCGATTTTCCCGAACCGGAAGGGCCCATGATGGCGACGAACTCGCCCTTGCGGATGGCGAGATCGACGCCGGCCAGCGCATGCACCCGGGCCTCGCCCTGGCCATAGCTTTTCCAGACCTTGTCGAAGCTGATGAGGACGGAGCCCGACACGGCGTCAGCTCCGCAGCTGCGAGCCGGTGATGACCTCGGCACCCTCATCCAGGCCCGAAATGATCTCGGTCAGTTCGCCGTCGGTGGAGCCGATCCTGACGTTGACGGCACGCGGCCGGCCGTTTTCCAGCACGTAGAGGGTGCGCGAGCCATCGGTCGGGGTCGTCGTGGCCTGGCGCTGGCGGTTGCCGCCGGGGCGGCCCATGCGGCCGGTGAACAGGTCGCTCAGGCTCCAGCTGCGGGCGTTGGCTTGCGCCGGCCGGTAGCGGAAGGCCGTGGACGGCACGGCAAGCACGCCCTTGGCCTGTTTGGTGACGACCGAGACAGTGGCGGTCATGCCGGGCCTGAGCAGAAGCTCGTTGTTGTCGACCTCGAGCCGCGCGTCATAGGTGACGACACCATCGGTGGTGACGGAGGCGTAGGAGATGTCGCGGATCTCGGCATCGAAGGGCCGGTCCGGGAAGGCGTCGACGGTGAAGCGCGCATGCTGGCCGGTCTTGACCGCGCCGATGTCGGCCTCGTCGACGGCAGCCTTCAATTCCATGTTCCTGAGGTCGGCGGCGATGACGAACAGCACCGGCGCCTGCAGCGAGGAGGCGACGGTCTGGCCGGGATCGACCGAGCGCGTCAGAACGATGCCGTCTATGGGGGCATAGATGGAGCTCTTGGCAAGGTCCGTCTGCTGCGCCTTGAGGTCGGCGTTGGCGATGGCAAGTTTGGCTTCGGCGCTGTCGAGCGCCGCCTTGGAGCGGTCACGGGTTGCAGTCGCGGCCTCGAGCGACTGGTCCGTCGCCATGCCGCGCTTGGTCAGCGCCGCCGCGCGCACAAGCGCCTTTTCGTTCTCGGCCAGGGTTACGGTGGCGTCCTCCAGACTTGCCGCTGCTGCCTTGGCGGAGGCCTGAGCACGCTCGATCTGCACCTCGAGCTTGGCGGTGTCGAGCGCCGCCAGCACGTCACCCTTCTTCACCTGCTGGTTCTCGTTGACCGAGACCGAACGGACGACGCCGGACAGTTCGCTGGAAATGTCGACCTGGGTGAGGGGCTGCAGCGTGCCGGTGGCGGAGACCGCAACGGTGAGGTCGGCAATGGCGGCCGGCACGGTCGTGTAGTCGATCTTGGCGGGCGCGCCGGCATACCATTGGTAGCCGCCGATGCCGGCGGCGACCGCGATCAGCGCCAGCAGCGCGTAGAGCCAGCTGCGGCGACGTTTCTTCCTCAGACCGCCTCGATCAAGCCCAAGCGCTGTCTCGATGGCGGAATCCGATTCCGCCTTTGGCGGATTGACAAGCTGGTCCAAGCTGGACCCCTATTGATGCGAAAGCGTCCCTGTAAGTGTACAGATCAGGCCTATTGGTTCGGATTTCAAATTAAATTTCGCTCATGTTGGGATCAAGGCGGAGGACTTCTGGCATGCAGCCTCGGAATTACTTGCTCTATGACGTGTTTACGACCGAGCGGCTGGCCGGCAACCCGCTGGCTGTCGTGCTGGATGGCAAGGGACTGGACACGGCCGCGATGCAGGCCATCGCGCGTGAGTTCAACCTGTCCGAAACGGTCTTCGCGCTGCCGCCCGACAATCCCAAGCACCGTGCCCGCATCCGCATCTTCACGCCTGACTACGAAATGCCGTTCGCCGGCCATCCGACCGTCGGCTCGGCGATCGCGCTCGCCGAACGGGCCGGGGATGGGGAGGCCGCCGGCATCTTCGTGCTGGAGGAAAATATCGGTCCGGTGCGCTGCGCCGTTAGCAAGCACGACGGCGCCACCTTCGCCGAGTTCGACCTGGCGAAGCTGCCGGAGCGGCTGGAACTGTCGGCCGAGCCGGAGGCGATCGGCGCCGCCCTTGGCCTCGCGCCGCACGAGATCGGCTTCGAGAATCATCGCGTCTCGTTCTGGTCGGCGGGCGTGCCTTACGTGACCATCCCCGTCGCCAATCTGGAGGCAGCCGCCCGGATAAAGCTGGACAACCAGGCGTGGTCAGAACTGGCGCCGCGCAAGAGCGACTGGGCCTTCGCCAGCCCCTATGTCTACTGCCGCGAGACGGTGAACCACGAAAGCGCTTTCCATGTCCGCATGATCGTGCCCGGCAACCCGTCTTATGAAGACCCCGCGACCGGTTCCGCGGCCGCCGCCTTCGCCGGCGCCATCATGCATTTCGACGGCCCGACGGACGGCATTTCGCAGCTGTGGATCGAACAGGGGCTGGAAATGGGCCGGCCGTCGCGCATCCGCCTCGAACTCAATGTCGAAGGCGGAAAACTGGCGTCCGCCCGCATCGGCGGCCATGCCATCAGGGTGGCGGAAGGCAAGCTTTTGGTTTGATTGTAAGCGGCTTGGTCGATTTGTCGGGAAATGATTCCGGCAGGGCTGGACATCCCCGGGATCGGCGGCTATATGCCCGCCGACGCCGGTTTTCCGGCCGAGTGGGTGCGTAGCTCAGTTGGTAGAGCAGCTGACTCTTAATCAGCGGGTCCACAGTTCAATCCTGTGCGCACCCACCAAATTTTTCAAAGACTTGGTGGAAAAGACCCTGGAACGATGGGGACGCGAGGCGGTTCGCGTCAAGCTGAGCGTTCTTGCTCAAAGGCCGCGTTTGCCGCGTCCAAAAAACGCGGCTTGATAGCCGCTTGCGCAAACCCGCGGTCGTTAACTTTAAGGTTAGGCAGTAAGGTTAATCGCACGTATGAGTTGCATACGGGAAAATTTGCTTTAAAAGTAGTGGCCGCGCTAGCCTTGGCGGGGCTTGGCTGGGTCCGAAAAACTAGCGCGACCTCTACCCGACGATGATCTGCCGTCGGATGTCTCAAATTAGGACAGCGTAGCTAACGAACGGTTAACGATGTTCTTGGCCCGTGATCTGCTGTTCACGGACCTTTTCGTCGTGCGAAAGCGTGGTCGCGAGAGCGGCCACGCTTGCTGTCTTCAAATGCATCGGCAGCGTTGAAACTCTGACCGGGTTTACTTTTCCGATACGCCGGCTTCCGCAAAGCTTGCCATGCGGGTGTGGCATTCAAGCGCCGAGCGGACGATATTGACCGCCAGACACGCGCCGGAGCCTTCGCCGAGCCGCATGCCGAGATCGAGCAGCGGCGGCAGGCCGAGCGCTTCGAGCAGGCGGCGGTGGCCGGATTCGGCCGAGACATGGGCGGCGATGGTGTGGGCGAGGCCGGTTGGGTGCAGCCTGGCAAGGGGAGCAGCCGCGGCGCTGCAGACAAAGCCGTCGAGCAGCACCGGCACATTGTTGTGGCGCGCGGCGAGCGTGGCGCCGAAGATGGCGGCAAGCTCGCGCCCGCCAAGCGTGGCGGCGATCTTCAGCGGATCGGCAAGCGCCGCGGCGTGGCGCTTCAGGCCGGCCTCAATGGCTGTGACCTTGCGCTTCAGGCCGGCATCGTCGACGCCGGTGCCGCGCCCGGTCCATTTCTCCGCACCGCCGCCGAACAGGGCGGCCGAAATCGCTGCCGCCGGCGTCGTGTTGCCGATGCCCATTTCGCCGAAGCAGACAAGGTCGATGTCGTTCGTCACCGCATCGTAGCCGGCCGACACGGCGGCGAGGAAAGCCGTCTCGTCCATCGCCGCCGCCTGCGTGAAATCGCCGGTTGGGTGGTCCAGATCGAGCGGAATGACGTCGAGCTCGGCGCCGGCGATGCGGGCAAGCTGGTTGATGGCAGCGCCGCCGCCGGCGAAATTCGCCACCATCTGCACGGTCACTTCGGACGGAAAGGCCGAGACGCCCTGCGCGGTGACGCCATGGTTGCCGGCGAAGACGAAGACTTTCACGCGGTCGAGCTTCGGCATATCGCGGCCCTGCCAGCGGGCGAGCCAAGCGGCTATGGTTTCGAGACGGCCGAGGCTGCCTTGCGGCTTGGTCAGCGTGTCCTGGCGGCGGGCGACGGCATTTGCCGCCGCATCGCTGCCGGCGGGCAGGTCGAGGCAAGCGGCGCGCAGTTCATCGAGCGATTTGAAGGGCATGGGGGCAAAATCTCCGAGGAAGAGTCAGGATAGGGAAACGGAAGCGACGAGCAGGATCGTGATCTCGCCCAGCTGCTGCAGGGCGCCGACCGTATCGCCGGTCTGGCCATCGATCTGGTTGAGGCAAAGGGCGCGGAACGCTGCAAACAGCAGGCCAAGCAGGATGACCGCGACAACAGCACCTCCCGGCCCGAGCAAGAGCAGCGGGACCGCGCCGAGCACGGCAGCGGCTATGGCGGTTTCGACCGAAACGGTGCCGGCGCCGGCCGAGAGGCCGTCGGACCGCGCTGAGGGCAAGAGATGCATGAAGGCGCCCAGCAAGCCGCGTGAGGCGGCGTGCGCGGCAATGAGCGCGAAGAGCGCCTGTGTGGGGTCGACGAGTTCCGAAAGTGCGCTCCAGCGGATCAGCAGCGACAGAGCCAGCGCCGATGCGCCGTAGGCGCCGATGCGGCTGTCGCGCATGATCTCCAGTTTCAGGCCGCGCGTCTTGCCGCCGCCAAAGCCATCGGCGACATCGGACAGCCCGTCCTCATGCAAACAGCCGGTGGTGAGCAAGGTTGCCGCCAAGGCAAGTGCCGCCGCCGGACCCATGGCAAGGCCAAACCGTTCCGCCGTCGCGTAGACGACCGCGCCGATCAGGCCGACGGCAAGGCCGGCGACAGGCGCGGCCCAGATCGCGGCGGCGAGGCTGCGGCCGCGAAAGTCGAAGACCGGCAGCGGCAGTCTTGTGAAGAAGACCAGGCAAAGCGCGATGTCGTCGAGGATTTGCCGCGGCGAAAGGGTCAAATTCCGAAGCTTCATGCCCTAGCCCCGCGCAATGGCATGGAAGAACGTGCCGCTGACATGGCCGCGCCGGTAGCCCGAGGCGCCGAGCGGGTTGCCCTGGCCGTCGGCAAGGTCGGCCAGCGGCTCGTCATTGCCGGCAGCAAGCATCTGCGCATAGTGGAACTCATGGCCACGGACCAGCGTGCCCTGGTCTCCCAGCGGACAATCGGCACGCAGCCGCGCCTCGCGGTAGCCGAGGTTCATCTTGCGCTTGGCGAAGCTGGTGGAGTGGCCGAGCAGGCCGAGCATTTTGTGCGTCTCGCCCGACGCGTCCTCCAGCGCTTCGCCCAGCACCATGAAGCCGCCGCACTCGCCGTGCACCGGCTTCGTTGCAGCGAAGCTCGCCATGCCGGCCCGGAAATTCCGGGCATCGGCAAGGCGGCCGGCATGAAGCTCCGGATAGCCACCCGGCAACCAGCAGACATCGCAACCGGCGTCGGGCGCCTCGTCGGCCAGCGGCGAGAAGGGGACGATCTCGGCGCCGGCCTTGCGCCAATAGGCGGCGACATGCGGGTAGAGGAAGGTGAAGGCGGCATCCTCCGCCAGCGCGATGCGCTGGCCGGGCGGTTGCAAGGCATCGCCGAAGCCACCAGGAGCCGGCGTGAAGGGCGCGGCCAGCGCCATGATGGCGTCGAGATCGAGCGAGCGCTCGACCATGTCGGCCAAAAGGTCGAGATGCGCCATCAGGTTCTCATATTCGCCGGCCTGGACGAGGCCGAGATGGCGCTCCGGCAGGTTGAGCGTGGGATCGCGCAGGATGGCGCCGACGACGGGCAGGCCGAGCGCCTCGATGGCGTCGCCGCAGAGCCGGCGATGGCGTTCGCTGCCGAGCCGGTTGAGCACGACGCCGGCCATGCGCACATCGGGATCATAGGTGGCAAAGCCCTTGGCCACCGCCGCGGCAGTCGTCGACTGTCCGGATACGTCGAGCACCAGCAGCACCGGCAGGCCGTAGAGCCGCGCCAGGTCGGCGGCCGAGCCGGAGCGTCCGGCAGGCGCGGGAATACCGTCGAACAGGCCCATGGCGCTTTCAAGGAAGATGAAATCGGCATCCTCGGTCGCGTTGCCGGCGAGCGCGTTGAGCAAGGCCGGCGACATCGCCCAGCTGTCCAGATTGACACCGGACAGACGCGTCGCGGCGGTGTGGAAGCCGGGGTCGATATAGTCGGGACCGGATTTGGCGCCACGCACCTTGACGCCGCGCCGCGCCAGCGCGCGCAGGATGCCTATCGTGACGCTGGTCTTGCCGGAACCCGAGCGCGGTGCGCCGATGATGATGGCGCGGGTCATGGCTCGCCCGCCAGTGCCGAGCGCATGGCGACGATGCCGCCGACGACGATCAGCGCCGGCGCGGTGAGCCCGGCCGCCGCTGCCTCTTCGGCGATGGTGGCTAAAGTGGCGACGACGATGCGCTCCTGCGGTGTCGTCGCGGACACGATTACCGCGGCCGGTGTCGACGGCGTCAGGCCGCCGTCGAGCAGGGAGGCTGCGATGACGGGCAGATTGGCCATGCCCATATAGACGACCACAGGCTGGCCGGTGCGGGCGATTGCCGCCCAGTCGAGGTCGTCTTCGGTGCCGGCGGCATGGCCGGTCGCCAGGATCACCGCCTTGTTGATGCCACGCATGGTGGCAGGGATGCCGGCCGCGGCGAGCGCGCTGAGGCCCGACGTCAGGCCGGTCAGGACGCGGAACGGGATGTTTTCCCGCGCCAGCGCCAAAGCCTCTTCGCCACCACGGCCGAAAATATAGGGGTCGCCGCCCTTCAGCCGGACGACTCTGCGGCCCTCTCGCGCCAGACGCACCAGCAAAGTGGTGATGTCGTCCTGTTTCATCGACGGCTGGCCACCGCGTTTGCCGGCATAGAAAAGCTCGGCGCCTTCGGCGACGGCAACGACATCGGGCGAGACCAGCGCATCGTAGACAAGCGCGTCGCATTGCCCGAGCGCGGCCAGCACTTCCAGCGTCAGGCAGCCGGGATCGCCGGGGCCGGCGCCCGCCAGCCAGACGTGTCCGGGCGCCAACTCGCTCGGCCTGAATTTCAGCCGCGCGAGCGCTTGCTCGACCGTTGCGTTTCCGCTCTTATGCTTGGCGCTGCCGCTCACAATCCGTCCCGTCCGCGAAAACGCCGCTGGTAGTGGGCGTCGTAAAGTGAACTCTCGCCAAAATCCCGCGCCGCCAGCGAACTGCCGACGAAGATGATCGCCGTGCGCTCCATCGGATCGGCGGCCAGCTGCGCCTCGATGGTCGCCAACGTGCCGGTCAGCACGCGCTCGTCCGGCCAGGAGGCGCGGAAGACGACCGCCACCGGGCAGTCGGCGCCATAGAGCGGCGTCAGCTCGGCGACGACGCGGTCGATGGCATGGATGGCGAGATGGATGGCAAGCGTGGCGCCGGTGCGACCGAAGCCGGCCAGCGTCTCTCCCGGCGGCATTTTCGAGGCGCGGCCAGAGACGCGGGTCAGCACCAGGCTTTGCGCGATTTCGGGAATGGTCAGTTCGCGGCGCAACGCTGCGGCAGCGGCGGCGAAGGAGGGCACGCCCGGCGTCAGCGTGTAGGGGATAGCGTGCTTCTCCAGCCGGCGGATCTGCTCGGCCACCGCGCTCCATACCGACAGGTCGCCGGAATGCAGGCGAGCGACATCGTGGCCAGCCTTGTGGGCGGCCAGATATTCGGCCTCGATCTCGTCCAGCGACATCGGGGCGGTGTCGATTATTTTTGTCCCCGGCGCGCAGTGCTGCAGCAATTCCGGTGCGACGATCGAGCCGGCATGGAGACAGACCGGACAACTGGCCAGCAGCCTTGCGCCGCGCAATGTGATGAGGTCGGCGGCGCCCGGACCGGCGCCGATGAAATGGACGGTCATGGCGCATCTCCGCTGATGGCGATGGCGCAGGTGACCGGACCGAGCACGGTGCGCGGCCCCAGCAGCTTTGCGCCTTTGCCGGCGGCGGCCAGCGCGGAGGTTTCGGAAACTGATGGCGTACCGGCATGCGCTTGCGACAGTTCGGAGCGGCTGAGCGTGCTGGATGATGCGGCCTTGAGGGCATCGTCCTCTACAACTATCACCGGGAGAGCGAGTTCGCGCCCGGCGGAGAAGATTGCCTCTTCGTCGCGTTTGAGCGGTGCGGTGGCCAACGCCGAAAGCGCCGTCATCGCCAGCCCGTGTGCTTCCAGGGCGGTCTCTATCGCCGCAAGCACCTCGCTTGCGTTGACGCCTTTGCGGCTGCCGATGCCTGCAACCATCATGGCTTCACCCAGCTCCATTGGGTGACAGGCATGGCCGGCCGCCAGGCTTGCATCGCGCCGACCGGAGAGGCGCGGGATATGGCAATGCGGGTCAGATCGCCGCCGTGCCTGGTGTGCTGGGCGAGGAGCAAAGCCTCCATCTCCAGCGTCACGGCATTGGCCACCAGCCGACCGCCGGAGGGCAACGCCTTGATGGCTGCGCCGAGCACGCCGGTATCGCTGCCACCGCCGCCGATGAAGATGGCATCGGGTGTATCCAGTTTGGCTAGCGCCTTCGGCGCCGAACTTTCCACGACGACAAGGCCGGGGACGCCGCAAGCAGCAGCGTTGCGATGAATGCGGGCAGCGCGGGTCGAATCGGCCTCGATAGCGATGGCGCGCATCGAGGGGTGGGCCAACATCCATTCGATGCCGATCGAGCCGGAACCGGCGCCGATATCCCACAGCAGTTCGCCGCGCCGCGGCGCCAGCGCCGACAGGGTCATGGCGCGGACCTCGCGCTTGGTGATCTGGCCGTCATGCTCGAAAAGATGATCGGCCAGGCCCGATGCGAGCGGCAGGATTCGGGCATCCGGCGTTGAGTCAACTTCGATCGCCAGCACGTTGAGCGGGTTGATATTTTCGAGATTGAACGCGTCGGCGCGGGTCGAACGCGCGTTTTCACGCGGACCGCCCAAGGCCTCCAGCATCGTCACCCGCGATGCGCCGAAGTTGAGTTCGGTCAGCAGCCGCGCGATCGCCGTCGGCGCATCGGCGTCGGAGGTCAGGGCAAGAATGCGGGTGCCGGGGTGCAGCAGCGGCCGGATCAAGTCGATCGAGTGGCCATGCAGGGAAATGGTCTCGATGTCCTGCAAGGGCCAGCCGAGGCGGGATGCGGCCAGCGAAAGCGACGATGGCGCGGGGATGACATGCATGTCCTGCGTCTTCACCTTGCGGGCGAGGGTGGCGCCAACGCCATGGAAGAACGGGTCGCCGGAGGCGAGCACGCAGACGTTCTTGCCGGCCAGCGCCAGCACGTCGCGCATGTCCGGGTCGAAGGGGGTAGGCCAGGCGCGGGCTTCGCCCTTGATGAGCGACGCCACCAGCGCAAGGTGGCGCTTGCCGCCAAAGACAAAGTCGGCGCCGGCGATCCGCCGCTTGGCCTCGTCGCCGAGACCCGTTACACCGTCCTCGCCGATGCCGATGATAGTGAGCCATCTTGAGTTGAGCTTGGCGCCGCGCGGACCTTCAGCAGGCATGATGACCCACCGCATTCTGATCCTCGGCGGAACCACCGAAGCCCGGCAGCTGGCGGGAAAGCTGGCTCTTCGCGCCGATCTTTCGGTCACGCTGTCGCTGGCCGGACGCACGGAAAGCCCGGTCGCGCAAGGCGTGCCCGTCCGAGCGGGAGGATTTGGCGGTGCGCACGGGCTGGCGGCGTATCTCAAGGAAGCCGGCACGGCTTTGCTGATCGATGCCACGCATCCCTATGCGGCGCAAATTTCGGCCAATGCGGCGCAAGCAGCGGACCTTTCCGGCGTACCGATCATGGCGCTCAGGCGTCCCGGCTGGGAGCCTGTCGAGGGCGATTGCTGGACGCTGGTCGATATCGTAGCCGAGGCAGCCAAGGCGCTCGGCGAGGCGCCGCGTCGCGTCTTTTTGGCGCTCGGTCGGCAAGAGGTGGCCGCCTTCGAGGCTGCTCCCCAACACCATTATCTCATCCGCAGCGTCGATCCGGTCGAGCCGAGGCTGGCGGTGCCCGATGCGACCTATCTGCTGGCGCGCGGGCCGTTTGGGGAGGCCGACGAACGCGCCCTGCTTGCCGAGCATGGCATCAACGTCATCGTCTCCAAGAACAGCGGCGGCGAGGCGACTTACGGCAAGATCGCGGCGGCGCGAGCGCTCGGCATCGAGGTGATCATGGTGCGCAGGCCGGCGCTGCCGGACGTTCCGTCGGCTGAAACCGTCGAAGCGCTCGCCGCGATGGTCGATCATTTTCTCGAACCCGTCGCGGAGCGCGGCGTGTAGACCAGCGACGGCCGCTCACCGCGGCGGATGATCCTGGTTTCCGGCGAGCCGATGATGATGCAGGTCGCCATGTCGGCCTTTTCCGCGTCGGCGTCGGCCAGCAAGAAAACCTCGATCCGCTCGTCGGGTCGGCCGGCGGCGCGGCCGAAGATGACCGGCGTCGTGCCGGGCAGGATGGCGGCCAGGCATTCGAAGGCACGGCCGAGCTGCCAGGGGCGCGCCTTGCTGATCGGATTGTAGAGCGCGATGACGAAGCCGGCGCCGGCGGCCGCCAGCAGGCGCAACTCGATCAGCTCCCACGGCTTGAGATTATCGGACAGCGAGATGGCGCAGAAATCATGGCCGAGCGGCGCGCCGATGCGGGCGGCAACGGCGAGCATGGCGGTGATGCCCGGCACGATGGCGACATCGACGGCGCGCCATTCGGCAGGGCCAGCCTCGATCGCCTCGCAGACGGCCGCCGCCATGGCGAAGACGCCGGGATCGCCGCCGGAGACGACGGCGACGTCATGGCCTTCGGCGGCTTTCACCAGCGCGTCCTTGGAGCGGGCAAGCTCTTCGCGATTGTCGGAGGCGACACGGGTCTGGTCCGGGCGCAGCTCGAGCCGGTCGAGATAGGGCTTGTAGCCGTAGAAGAATTTGGCTTTCGCAACGGCGCGGCTGGCCTCCGGCGTGACCTGGTCGGCATTGCCAGGCCCAAGGCCGATGACGGTGAGACGGCCGCTCATGGCTTGGCTCCCGTCGCACCGGGCCGGGCCGACCAGCCGGCGACCAGCACGATGGCGAAGTAGGGCGCCTTGTCGTCCTGCTTGTCGGCCAGCCGCATCGAGACGCTGCCCGGCATGGTGCCGCGCTCGACATAGACGGCCTTCGTCAGCTTGCCGGTCGCCTCCAGCGCCCGTCTGATCTTGGGCAGGTTGCGGCCAACCTTCATGATGACGGCGGCATCGGTGCCGGCAAGGCGGCGCGTCAGGTCGAACTCGCTCATCGTGCCCGGCAGCACGGTCAGCACGTCGTCGCCCTGGACGATCGGCAGTCCCGTTGCCGACCAGCAGCCGGACATGGCGGTGACGCCGGGAATGACCTCGGTCGGGAAGCGGTGCGCCAGCCTGACATGCAGATGCATATAGGACCCGTAGAAGAGCGGGTCGCCTTCCGAGAGCACCGCGACCATCCTTCCGGCATCGAGGTGCACGGCGACCGCCTCGGCCGACTGCTCGTAGAACTCGGTGATCTGCGAGCGGTAGTCGTCGTGATCCTTGTCGATCTCCGTCGTCACCGGATAGAGCAGCGGCAGTTCCAGCATATCCGGCCGGAAGCGCGCCTCGACGATGGCCCGCGCATTGCTGTTGTTGCCGCGCTTGGCGAAGTACGCCACGACATCGGCTTCAGCCAATGTCCGCGCGGCTTTCAGCGTCAGCAGTTCGGGGTCGCCGGGACCGGTGCCGACGCCAACCAGGCGGCCCTTTGCGATCGCGTTCACAGGCCCGGCCTCGCCAATGCGTTGAGCGCTGCGGCGGTCATGGCGCTGCCACCCAGCCTGCCGCGCACGATGGCGTAAGGCACACCATAGGAATTCTCGGCCAGCGCATCCTTGCATTCGGCAGCGCCGACGAAGCCGACCGGCATGCCGATGATGGCGGCCGGCTTCGGCGCGCCGTCGCGCAGTTTCTCCAGCAGGTAGAAGAGCGCGGTCGGCGCATTGCCGATGGCGACGACCGAACCGGCCATGCGCTCGCCCCACAGGTCGATCGCGGCGGCCGAGCGGGTGTTGCCGATCTCCCTGGCGATCTCGGTTGTGCGCGGATCGCGCAGGGTGCAGATCACCTCGTTGCCGGCCGGCAGCCGGGCGCGGGTGACGCCATGCGAAACCATCTCCGCATCGCAGAAGATCGGCGCACCGCCTGAAAGTGCGGCACGTGCGGCGGCAACGAAATCGCTGGAGAAGATGAAGTGCTGCGCCGCCTCGACCTGGCCGCAGGCATGGATCATGCGGATCGCGACATCGGCCTCGGCCTCCGAAAAGCGCGACAGGTCGGCCTCGGCGCGGATGATGGCGAAGGAGCGCTCGTAGATCGCCGTGCCGTCGTGGATATAGTCGTAGGCGGCCATGCTCATTCCTGTCGGTAAGCTTCTGCGATGCCGGCCGCGCCAAGCCTTGCCAGGCAGGCGGCGGCGGTCTCGCCCCGAAGTCGTTCTTTGCGGATTGCCGCTGCAACGCCGCCGATGCCGCGCGCGGCGTCATAGCCCGGCCTGTATCCGGCAGGAAGAGCCTTTGCCGTCGCGTCCACGACAAGTCCGGCTCCGTTTTCGTCACCAACCAATGTCAGCGCTGCTTTGCCCGGATGCGCGCAGCCCTTGGCGCAGCCGGATATGTGCAATGTAAGGGAGGCATCGAGGATGTCGGCGTTTTCCGCGGCGATGGTCTCGGCGATGTCGCGGGTGGAGATCTGGCCGGAGGCGCAGGCCGGCGTGCCGGGGCACGCGGCGATGCGCGTGCGGGGGTCGGCGGGGGTTGTGACGAAGCCGAGGGTGGTGGCTGCTTCTTGGAGTGGCGGGCAGGCGGCAGGCGCAAGGCCAAGGAAAAGTAAGGCGCGGCCCGGCGCCAGGCGGATTTCGGTGGCGCCTAGGGCGAGGGCCTGTTGCGTGAGATCGATGAGTTTCTGCGCTGGCATGCTGCCGTAGGGCAGGCCGATGCCGAGGGCGTGACTGGCCGCGGCCAGATCGAAGATGCCGACGGGCGAGCGGGCCGAAGGTGTCAGAGGAAAGCGTTCCTTCGCGCCCCCCGGCAGGACAGAGGGGGGCGTGAAGGAATGCCAACTTGCGAGGGATACTAACTGCCGCTCCGACAAATCCCGTGCGTGTGCCTCGCGGCCCTTTTCCGCAACCATCCGTAGAGCGGCGACGGCGGTGTCGCGGGCCACATCGCCCTCGACAATCGCAAGCGGCGTCGCATTCTGCCCGTCGCCCGCAACAGACACCCGCCACTGGATTCCCGCATCGGTCCGCGCTGCAACAAGCCTCACATCGGCCGTCACTGCATCCATGACCAACTGCCCGCCGCCGTCGACAACGACCGAAACCTTCGGCCCCAGCCGCTGCGCCAGCCCGGCTTCGTCAACTGCCGCCCGAATGTGCTCCGCCAACGACCGCGGGTCTGCGACCTCCTGCGGGTCGATGCCCGCCAGCGGTCCGGTCTCCACCGGTACGCCGGTGCGCACGGCAATGCCGAGCGCGTCGACCTCTCCGGCCAGCCGCCGCGCACTCTCCGCCGTCAATCCCCGTATCTGCAGACTGCCGCGCGCGGTGACTTCCATGATGCCGTTGCCGTGGCGCAGGGCGGATTCGCAGAGCCCGATCAGCGACTTCGGCGAAAGTCCTCCAGCGACTGGATTGAGCCGCACCAGCAGTCCGTCGCCGGTCTGCATCGGCTTGCTGAGGGCAGGGCAGGCGCCACGGCGGGAGAAGGCGTTCATGCCGCCACCCCTTGGGCTTCGGCGATCAGGGCGGCGAGATCGTCGTCGATCGAATTGCGCAGCGGGTGCCACAGCCCGCGCCGCCGTGCCGATTGGAACCGCTCGGCGATGACTTTGGCTGCCGCCGGGTTCTCGCGCAGGATGAAGGCGCGGACATCTGGATCGCCGAGATAGGCGTCATGCACGGCCTCGATCAGTGTGCCCGATATGGCCTGGGTGGTTTCGGCAAAGCCGACCAGCCGGTCGACCGTCTCGGCGAATTCCGAGGCGCCGCGCGGACCATGGCGCATCTGCCCGGCAATGAAGCGGGGATTGACCGCACGGGCCCGAACGACGCGAGATACGGCTTCCCCGACCGAGCGCGGCTTCGGTTTTTGCGGGTCCGTGGTGTCGAGAACGATGACGTCGGCGTTCTTGCCGAGGGCCGCAAGCGCTGCCGAAAAGCCGCCGATGAAGGCGACATCGGCGGAGCCTTCCAAAATGTCGCGGCCGGGGTCGTCGCTGGTGTGAACGAGGAGGTCGGCCTCGGCGATCCGGGTTTCGAAGGCTCCGGGCGCGGAGACCGCTTCGCCGTCGGCGCCGCCATAGGCGTGCGAGGTGGCGTCGAGATAGGCGCGGCCGATTTCTTCCCGCGCGGCCCAGTCGCCGCTCGACAAGAGATCCTCGACGCCGGCGCCATAGGTGCCGGGCGAGGTGCCGAAGATGCGCGGGCTGATCTTGCCCTCAATGCGGGTCCTGGCCGCCAGCGGGTTTTCCGAATCTTCCTCGTCGCGGGTGGCGACGGCATTGGCGGCGGCATCGATCAGGGCGATCTGGGTCGGGAACATGTCGCGGAACAGGCCCGATATGCGCCAGGTGACATCGACGCGCGGGCGGCCGAGCGTTGCCGGCGGGAGCACTTCGATACCGGTGACGCGGCCGGTCGCTGCGTCCCATTGCGGCCGGCAGCCCATCAGCGCCAGGCCCTGCGCGATCTCTTCGCCGCCGGTGCGCAACGACGCCGAGCCCCAGAGGTCGATGACTAAAGAGCGCGGCCAGTCGCCATGCGACTGCATATAGCTTCGCACCACTTCCTCGGCCGCCGCCTTGCCCAGATCGAAGGCGGTCGGAGTCGGCATGGTGCGCGGGTCCGAGGTAAACAGGTTGCGGCCGGTGGGCAGCACGTCGGATCGGCCGCGGGCCGGTGCGCCGGCCGGCCCGGCCGTGACGTGGTGGCCGTCGAGCGCCGCCAGAAGCGCTGACTTCTCGGCCGCCGCACTTTGCTTGCGCCGCGGATCGGCCTCGCCGTCAGGCGAGCGGCCATAGATATGCAGGCCGTCCTTGATGGCGAAGTCCTTGAGGTCGCAGAGCCAGGCGTCGATGCGGCGCAGCGCTTCGTCGGTAGCATCCGTCCTGGCGACACCGGCCTCGGCGGCAAGCCCGGTCTTCCGAGCGGTCTCGACGATCAGGCTCGCCAGCCGGTCGCGGCGGCGGCGGTCGAGACCGTCGGCCTGGGCATATTCGTCGACCAGGCGTTCAAGCTTGTGCTGGTTCTCGTCCAGCCCGGCGCCGGTCAGCGGCGGCGGCAGATGGCCAAGCGTGACGGCGGCAATGCGCCGCTTGGCTTGCGCCGCCTCGCCGGGGTTGGAGACGATGAAGGGATAGATGACGGGGAGTGCGCCGGTGACGATTTCCGGAAAGCAGGTCTCGCTGAGCGCGACGGTCTTGCCGGGCAGCCATTCCAGCGTGCCGTGGGCACCGACATGGATGAGGGCATGGACCCCCAGCGATTTGCGCAGCCACAGGCCAAAGGCGATCAGGGCATGGCGCGGGGGGAGCGTCGGGTCATGGTAGTCGGCGCGGCGATCGGTTGACCGGCCGCGGTCGGGGGCGAGTGCTACGGTGATGTTGCCGAAGGTCGCGGCGCGGAAGGGGAAGTGCTTTTCGCCTATCGGCTGCGAAGGTTTGCATTCTGTCGAGCCCAGGACAGAGGGGGGCGCATTGACGTGCGCTTCGTCTTTAGCCTTGCCCCACGCCGCCTCAATCGCATCGCGCGCCGTTTCGGGCAGCTCCGCCGAAAGGGCGAGGTAATCCTCCAAGGAAAGGCCATGGCCTCCCTTTTCCAGCACCTCCAGCAACTCGCGCGGCGATTGCGGAATCCCTTCAACGGCGTAGCCCTGTTCCCTGAGGTCGTGCAGCATGGCGAGCACGCTGGAGGGCACGTCGAGGCCGACGGCATAGCCGGTGCGGCCAGGGGCGCTGGGATAGTCCGGGATCAGGATGGCGAGCTTGCGCGTCGCGCGCGGCGCGCGCTGCAGGCGGATGAAGGCTTCGATGCGGCTCGCCACCTGCGCCACGCGATCACCTTCCGGCCGGTTGGCGAAGGCGCGGAAGGCCAGTGCCGGATCGGTTTCGCTTTCACCCTTGAAGGAAATGGCGCCGGCAAGGATGCGGCCGTCGAGTTCGGGCAGCACGACATGCATGGCGAGGTCGGCCGGCGTTAGGCCGCGCTGGTTCTTTTCCCAGACATCGCGGCGCGTCGTGGCGACGATGACCTGGAAGACTGGCACGCCAGCGCGGTCGAACAGGGTTTCGATACCGGGTTCGGCGCCGGAGGCGAAGGCGGTCGCGGTGACGATGGCGGCGGGGTTGAGCGCCGCCAGTGCCGTCTCGACAAAGGCGAGCGAGGCACGGTCCTTGAGGCTCGACACGAAGATGGGCACGGGTGCCATGCCGCGCGCTCTGAGTGCCTCGACGAGCGCGTCGATCGGCGCTACGTCGGCGGCAAGCAGCATCGAGCGGTAAAACAGGATGGGGATGACGGCGGCGCGGACATTCGAAAGGCCCGGCTTCTCCACGACGCCTCGTCCAGGCTCGTAAAATCCCGCCTTGGGCACCGCGACCGGCTCGGCGACTGCCGCATCCGATCCCGCCAACCGCGCCAGCCTCTGCATCAGCGCGCTCATATTCTCCGGCCCGCCTTCGCGGAAATAGCCGAGCAACGCATCGAGCTCCTCGCGGGGCAGCGTCGAGCCTTCGATCAGGCGAAAATCCTCGTCGTGGCTCTCGCCGGGCAGCAGCGCCAGTTTGATGCCGCGTTCGCGCGCGATTGCGGCGAGCTGGTCGCAGCCGTAGCGCCACCAGTCGTAGCCACCGAGGATGCGGACGAGGATGACCCTGGCATGTCGTGCCACGCTGTCGATCCAGAGATCGACGGACATCGGATGGCGCAAATCGCGAAGTGCGGCGAGCCGCATCGACGGCAGGCGCTCCGCGTCCGCCTTCCATGCCGCCGCCAGTCCGGAGAGATCGCTGTCGGTAAAGGACAGTGCCACGATATCCGCCGGCGTCTGCCGGAGATCGACAGGCTCGGCGAGGTCGTCGAGCGAGGCGGATGTTGTGGTGAGGATGTGCATCGCGGTTCGGATTTGCCTCAGCCGGCGAGGATACGCTCGATGGCCGGGCGGTTCAGCCCCTTCAAGCCGATGACGACGAGGCGCGAGCGGCGGTCATCTTGCGCCGTCCAGGCGCGGTCGTAATAGTGGTTGACGCGCGGTCCGACGGCCTGAAGCAGCAGCCGCATCGGCTTGCCACCGACCTCGACGAAGCCTTTGACGCGCAGCACGTTCTCTTCCTCGGCGGCGGTGGCGACGCGTTTCGCCAGCTCATCCGGATTGGCGATCGAGGGAATGTCGACAATGAACGTGTCGAAGTCGTCATGCTCGTGGTCGAATGCGCCGTCATGATGGGACTTGCGGTTCTCGATGTCGTCTTCGACGGCGAGACCGAGGCCGAGCAGTACGGAGGGATCGACCTTGCCCTGCGAGGTCGGCACGATCTTGACCGCGCGCGAAAGGTGCTCGCCGATGAGGGCATTGGCGCGGGCCGAACCGGCGGCGTCCATCAGATCGCTCTTCGACAGGATGATCAGGTCGGCACAGGCGACCTGATCCTCGAACACTTCCTCGACCGGGTCGTCGTGATCGAGCGTCTCGTCCTGGGCGCGCTGCGCCTGAAGGGCGTCCATGTCGTTGGCGACGCGGCCTTCGGCCAGGGCCGGCCCGTCGACCACGGCAATGACGCCGTCGACGGTGACACGGCTTTTGACGCTCGGCCACTGGAAGGCCTGGACGAGCGGCTTCGGCAAGGCCAGGCCCGAGGTTTCGATCAGGATGTGGTCGACCTTCGGCGTGCGCGACAGGATCTGGTCCAGCGCCGGGACGAAATCGTCGGCGACGGTGCAGCAGATGCAGCCATTGGCCAGTTCGACGATGTTCTCCTCCGGGCACGTGTCGATGCCGCAGCCTTTCAAAATCTCGCCGTCGATGCCGATGTCGCCGAACTCGTTGACGATGATGGCCAGCCGCTTGCCCTTGGCGTTTTCCAGCAGATGGCGGATCAGCGTCGTCTTGCCGGCGCCGAGGAAGCCGGTGACGACGGTGCAGGGGACGCGGGAGAGGTTGGCGGACGAATCTGGAGCGGTCATGGTCAGTCCTTCAGCAGATCAAGGGGAGGGATGCGGGCAACAAGGCCGCGCTTCAAGGAATCGGGGCGGCCGCGCCAGGGGATGAGGCCGTCGGTCGAGGTGGCGAAGAGCTTTGCGCCAGCGACGAGGTCGGCGCCGCTGGTGGTGGTCAGGTCGCCGAAGACGTAGCTCCAGCAGCCGTCGCGCAGGATCGCGGCGCTGAGGCGGCGCTTGCAATTGCCGAGGCATTCGACGGTCCGGATATGGAGGTCTTCGCCCGAAGCGGCGCGGCGCGTGTCTTCGGCGAGCAGCGCGCCGGCGCGGGGATGGGCGTCCGAGCCGGTCTCGTCACGACAGGAGGCGCAGACAATGATTGTGACGCCGGCGAGGGAATCGTCCCCGCCGGACAATATGTCCGCTGTCTCAGCCGAAAAACTGCTGTCGCGCTCCAAATCAGGCTCCTTGCCCGGAAAACCCGCCAGGCGATCGGATTCTTTATGTCTCAGACGGCAGGTCTCCTGGCTCGCGGGTCATCGCCTTGGGTAGCCGCCTTCCCGGGAACATCCCAGTGGTTTTCGGCTCAGGCTCGTCGCTTACAGTTGCGGGGACAGCCGCGGATTTGGGATTTTTGTCCCGCACCGCATTCCCTCTTGGCTCCTCCCTTTGCCGAGAGGAGACCGTCTGCAGCGGATTTAGGCTTGTAGGGATAGTTGTGTCAACGCGCGTCTACGACACGGCGATGTCGACAAGCGCCGGACCGAGGTCGCCCGCGGGCGTCACCTCGATGCGCTCAAGCCCGAGCCAGCCCTGCATCTGCTTCAATTCCTCGAAGAGCTGAGCGGCGGTTTCGGGTGGTGCGCCGGCCTCGGCGTAAGCAGCATGGACGCGCAGGACGCTGGCCGGGCGGTCGGCCTTGAGGTCGACGCGCGCGACAATCGTGTCGCCGAGCAGGAACGGCAGCACGTAATAGCCGTACTGGCGTTTTTCGGCGGGCGTGTAGATCTCGATGCGGTAGCGGAAGTCGAACAGCCTCTCCGCACGCGCCCGCTCGAAGACGACAGGGTCGAAGGGAGCCAGCAGGGCGCGGGCCTCGATGCGGCGCGGCAAACGGGCGTCCTTGTGCAGGTAAGCCGGCTTGTCCCAACCCTCGACCCGCATCGGCAGCAGCTCGCCCGTTTCGACCAGTTCCTCCAGCCGCCCCTTCATATCGGCTGGCGACAGGCGAAAGTAGTCGCGCAGGTCGCCGGCGGTTGCGACGCCATGGGCGCGCGCCGACATGCGCAGCAATTCGCGGTGTGCGTCCTCGGCCGCCGGCACCGGCAGGTCGAGGACCGCCTGCGGCAAGGCGCGTTCGGGCAGGTCGTAAAACCGCTCGAAGCCGCGACGCGACGCCGTGGTGATGCGGCCGGCCCAGAACAGCCATTCGAAGGCGTGTTTGGCGTGGCTCCAGCCCCACCAGCCGCCCGACCCCTTCTGGCCTTCCAGCGCGGAAGCGGCGATCGGGCCGCGATCGACGACTTCGCGGTAGATCTCCTCGATATAGGCGGCGTGTTCGCGGCCCCATTTGGCCAGCCCCAGATACATTTCGTCGCCGCGCTCGGCGCGCTGCATGCGCCAGCGCATCAGCGGATATGTCTCGACCGGCAGGAACGAGGCCTCGTGCGCCCAATATTCGAACACCGTGCGCTTGCGCGTCACGGCGGCATTGTCGAGCAAGGCGAGCGGGTAGGAACCAAGGCGTGAATAGAGCGGCATATAGTGGGCGCGCACCACCGCGCTGACGGAATCGATCTGCAGCAGGCCGGTACGGCTGAGCACGCGGGCCAGATGGCGGCGGTCGGGTGTTCCGCCCGGTCTCGGGTCGGTAAATCCCTGTGCTGCGAGCGCGACGCGCCGGGCCATGCCGAGCGAGATCTTTTCCTTCATGCAGACGTCGCCCTGATGCTGTTCAAGCCAAGCAAAAACCGATGATTCCTGGTCATGCTAGCAGGGTTTTGGCGGGATATGTGTCAGGAGAGAAAAGTGGAGTAAAAAGTGAAGGAAATCAAACAAGAGCGGATCGGACCAGTTTTCCGGGATATGCCGTCCAGCACCGCGTTTTGAACAAGGTTTGACTTGCTTCGCCGAAAGCGCTGCGCTAACCCTCGCCGCGTTGCAGCATAGGCCACCTAAAACGGTTCAGCGGTTAATCTGTCACGCTTCCGCATTAAGGTTGGTTGCTGTAATCAAAGTGGATTGACCGCCAACGGAAAGCCGCAGCATGAACGCACTTTTGAGTTCGTACCTGCCCATAGTCCTCTTCATCGGCGTGGCGCTGGTCGTCGGCCTGGCGCTGATCATTGCGCCGTTCCTGGTGGCCTACCGCAATCCCGATCCGGAAAAGCTCTCCGCCTATGAATGCGGCTTCAACTCCTTCGACGATGCCCGCATGAAGTTCGACATCCGCTTCTACCTGGTGTCGATCCTGTTCATCATCTTCGATCTGGAAGTGGCCTTCCTGTTTCCCTGGGCGGTGTCCTTCTCGAAGATCGGCATGCTCGGTTTCTGGTCGATGATGGTGTTTCTGGCGGTGCTGACCATCGGCTTTGCCTATGAATGGAAAAAAGGAGCGCTGGAATGGGATTGAACGACAGTTCCGGCACGCTCGTCGCACCGAAGCCCAAGGGCATCATCGACCCCAATACCGGTCGACCGGTCGGTTCCGACGATCCGTTCTTCCTCGAGATCAACAACGAGCTGGCCGACAAGGGTTTTCTCGTCACTTCGACCGAGGCGCTGATCACCTGGGCGCGCAGCGGCTCGCTGATGTTCATGACCTTCGGTCTCGCCTGCTGTGCCGTCGAGATGATCCATACCTCGATGCCGCGCTATGACTCGGAGCGGTTCGGCGTCGCGCCGCGCGCGTCGCCGCGCCAGTCCGACATCATGATCGTCGCCGGCACACTGACCAACAAGATGGCGCCGGCGCTGCGCAAGGTCTACGACCAGATGCCGGAGCCGCGCTACGTCATCTCGATGGGCTCCTGCGCCAATGGCGGCGGCTACTACCACTATTCCTATTCGGTGGTACGCGGCTGCGATCGCATCGTGCCGGTCGACATCTATGTGCCCGGCTGCCCGCCGAGCGCCGAAGCGCTGCTTTACGGCATTCTTCTGTTGCAGAAGAAGATCCGCCGCACCGGCACGATCGAACGGTGACCCCATGAGCCAGTCGTTGAACGAACTCTCGACCTATCTGGGCGAGAAGCTGGCTGGCAGGGTCGACAACGCCGTTCTGGCCTATGGCGAGCTTACCGTCTCGGTCGAGCCGGGCGACCTGATCGAGGTGGCGACCTTCCTGCGCGACGACCCGCGCTGCCAGTTCATCTCGATCATCGACGTCTGCGGCGCCGACTATCCGTCGCGGGCCAGGCGCTTCGACGTCGTCTATCATCTCCTGTCGCCGAAGCAGAATTTGCGCATCCGCATCAAGGTCCAGGCCGACGAGGAAACGATGGTGCCGTCGCTCACCGCCGTTTATCCCGGCGCCGACTGGTTCGAGCGCGAGACCTACGACCTCTATGGCGTGCTGTTTTCGGGCCATCCCGACCTGCGCCGCATCCTGACCGACTATGGTTTCGAAGGTCATCCGCTGCGCAAGGATTTCCCGCTGACCGGTTTTGTCGAGGTGCGCTACGACGACGAGGCCAAGCGCGTGATCTACGAGCCGGTGGAATTGAAGCAGGAATTTAGAAACTTCGACTTTTTGAGCCCGTGGGAGGGGACGGACTACGTCCTGCCGGGGGATGAGAAGGCGAAACAGTGAGTAGGGAAGTAGTGAGTAGTCAGTAGGGAAGGAATTGGAAAAAAGGATCGAATCTTATCGTGACCTGTTGGTGTGGCAATCGGCGATGGTGCTTGCCGAAAATTGCTATCGCCTCACCAAAGGTTTTCCGAAAGAAGAGATTTATGGAATGACCTCCCAGATGCGCCGCTCGGCGGTTTCGATCGCCGCCAACATCGCCGAAGGGTACGGTTGTGAGAATAGAGGTTCGTTCGGTCAGTTTCTGCGCATGGCGCAGGGGTCGCTGAAGGAACTGGAAACGCACATACTGCTGGCATGCCGGGTCGGTTTGCTGGAAAGAGACAATGAGACTGAACTGCTGCTGCGATGCGAAGAGATTGGAAAAATGATGCGATCTCTCATCAGAACGGTGCAGGCAAAGCAGGCGGAATAAGTAGGCATTGAGATTGATGATCACTACTCACTACTCACTACTGACTCTTCGCCAGAGGCGCCAGAATGGCTGAAACCTCCGTCCGCAACTTCAACATCAATTTCGGCCCGCAACATCCGGCGGCGCATGGCGTTTTGCGCCTCGTGCTGGAGCTTGACGGCGAAGTCGTCGATCGCGTCGATCCGCATATCGGGCTCTTGCATCGCGGCACGGAAAAGCTGATCGAGCACAAGACCTATCTGCAGGCGGTGCCTTATCTCGACCGGCTCGATTATTGCGCGCCGATGAACCAGGAGCATGCTTTTGCGCTCGCGGCCGAGCGCCTGCTCGGCATCGAGGTGCCGAAGCGCGGCCAGCTGATCCGCGTGCTCTATTCCGAGATCGGCCGCATCATGTCGCACATCCTCAATGTGACGACGCAGGCGCTGGACGTCGGTGCGCTGACGCCGCCACTGTGGGGCTTCGTCGAACGCGAAAAGCTGATGGTGTTCTACGAGCGCGCCTCCGGTTCGCGCATGCATGCGGCCTATTTCCGCCCCGGCGGCGTGCACCAGGACCTGCCGCAGAAGCTGGTCGAGGACATCGGCAAGTGGATCGATCCGTTCCTGAAGTCGCTCGACGATCTCGATGCGCTGCTCACCGGCAACCGCATCTTCAAGCAGCGCAATGTCGACATCGGCACGGTCTCGCTGGCCGATGCCTGGGCCTGGGGTTTTTCGGGCGTCATGGTGCGCGGCTCGGGCGCGGCCTGGGACCTGCGCAAATCGCAGCCCTATGAATGCTATCCGGAGATGGATTTCGACATTCCGATCGGCAAGAACGGCGACTGCTTCGACCGCTACCTCGTGCGCATGGAAGAGATGCGCCAGTCGGCGAAGATCATGCGCCAGTGCGTCGATCTGCTGCTCGGCAAGGAGGGCACCGGGCCGGTGTCGAACCTCGACGGCAAGGTCGTGCCGCCCAAGCGCCAGGCGATGAAGCGCTCGATGGAAGCGCTGATCCATCACTTCAAGCTCTACACCGAGGGCTACCGCGTGCCGGCCGGCGAGGTCTATGCGGCCGTCGAAGCGCCGAAGGGCGAGTTCGGCGTCTATCTCGTCTCCGACGGCACCAACAAGCCCTACCGCTGCAAGCTGCGCGCGCCAGGCTTTGCGCATCTGCAAGCCATGGACTTTTTGTGCCGCGGCCACATGCTGGCCGACGTCACCGCCGTTCTCGGCTCCCTCGACATCGTGTTTGGTGAGGTCGATCGCTAAATGTCAGTCCGCCGTCTCGCAGAGCAAGCCGTCCAGCCAGCCTCCTTCGCCTTCAATCGGGCGAATGCGGCGGCGGCCAAGCAATGGATCAAGAAATATCCGAAGGGCCGCGAGCAGTCGGCGATCATCCCCTTGCTGATGCTGGCGCAGGAGCAGGAAGGCTGGGTGACGAAGGCTGCGATCGAGACGATCTCCGACATGCTTGGCATGCCTCGAATCCGTGGGCTGGAAGTCGCGACCTTCTACACGCAGTACCAGCTCAACCCGGTCGGCACGCGTGCGCATATCCAGGTCTGCGGCACCACGCCCTGCATGTTGCGCGGTTCGGAAGCGCTGATGGATGTGTGCCGCTCGAAAATCCATCACGACCAGTTCCACACCAACGACAAGGGCACGCTGTCGTGGGAGGAGGTCGAATGCCTGGGCGCCTGCGTCAACGCGCCGATGGTGATGATCTTCAAGGACACGTTCGAGGATCTGACGCCTGAGCGGCTGGCCGAGATCATCGACCTCTACGGCGCTGGCAAGGGCGCCACGGTGACGCCAGGGCCGCAGAATGGCCGTACCACGTCCGAGCCGATCACCGGCCTGACCACGCTGACCAGCGAAAAGGCGATCCTCAAGTCGACGCGCGACAAGGAAGCCAAGGCGGCAACAAAGGCCGCCAAGGCGGCGCCGGATGCGATCGTCGCTGAGTCCGTGCCGGCGCCGGCTGCCGTCGTCGCACCGTCGAAGGCCAGCAAGCCGAAGACCGACGCGCTGGAAACCAGCCCGGCGTTGAAATCGCCTTCGCCGGTCAAGGTTGCGCCTGCCGTGGAAAAGGCAGCGAGCGTCTCGGCCCCGCTGCATTCGGCCGCCAACGCCAACAAGGCAGCGCCTGAAGTCGAAAAGGTTTCGAAACAGCGCAGCGGTCCGAAGAACAAAGCTGAGCCGGCGGCTGCCTTCAAGGCGCCGGAAGCCAAAGTGCCGGCGGCTAAACCCGCAAAACCGTCGCTCGACGACAAGAACCGCCCCGCCGGCATCGCCAAGCCGGCCCTGGTCGACGATCTCAAGCTGATTTCCGGTGTCGGCCCGAAGATCGAGGGCACCCTGCATTCGCTGGGCATCTTCACCTTCGCGCAAGTCTCGTCCTGGAAGAAGGCCGAGCGCGAATGGGTGGACGGCTATCTCAGCTTCCACGGCCGCATCGAGCGCGACGACTGGGTCAAGCAGGCCAAGGCGCTCGCCAAGGGCGGGGTCGCCGAATACATCCGCGTCTTCGGCAAGAAGCCGGTCTGAGGGACGAACAATGCTTCAGGACAAAGACCGCATCTTCAACAACATCTACGGCCGCTTCGACAAGTCGCTGGCCGGCGCGATTTCGCGCGGTGCTTGGGACAACACGCCCGGCATCATCGCCAAGGGGCGCGATTGGATCGTCAACGAGATGAAGGCGTCGGGCCTGCGCGGCCGCGGCGGCGCCGGCTTCCCGACCGGGCTGAAATGGTCGTTCATGCCCAAGCAGAGCGACGGCCGGCCGAGCTACCTCGTCGTCAATGCCGATGAATCCGAGCCCGGCACCTGCAAGGACCGCGACATACTGCGCCACGACCCGCACACCTTGGTCGAAGGCTGCCTGATCGCCGGCTTCGCCATGGGCGCAATTGCCGCCTACATCTATGTGCGCGGCGAGTTCATCCGGGAGCGCGAGGCGCTGCAGCGCGCCATCGACGAGGCCTATGAGGCCAAGCTGATCGGCAAGAACAATACGTCCGGCTACGATTTCGACATCTACATGCATCACGGCGCCGGCGCCTATATCTGCGGCGAGGAGACGGCGCTGCTCGAAAGCCTGGAAGGCAAGAAGGGCCAGCCCCGCCTGAAGCCGCCATTCCCGGCCAATGTCGGCCTCTACGGCTGCCCGACGACGGTCAACAATGTCGAGTCGATCGCGGTGGCGCCGACCATCCTGCGCCGCGGCGCGGCCTGGTTCTCGTCCTTCGGCCGGCCCAACAACGTCGGCACGAAGCTGTTCTGCATCTCGGGCCACGTCAACAATCCGTGCACCGTCGAAGAGGCGATGTCGATCCCGTTCCGCGAACTGATTGAGACGCATTGCGGCGGCATCCGCGGCGGCTGGGACAATCTTCTGGCGGTCATTCCGGGCGGCGCTTCGGTGCCGCTGGTGCCAGCCGAGCAGATCATCGACACGCCGATGGATTTCGACGCGTTGCGCGACCTGAAGTCGGGCCTCGGCACCGCGGCTGTCATCGTCATGGACAAATCGACCGATATCGTGAAGGCGATCGCCAGGCTTTCCTACTTCTACAAGCATGAGAGCTGCGGCCAGTGCACGCCGTGCCGCGAAGGCACCGGCTGGATGTGGCGGGTGATGGAACGGCTGGTGCGCGGCGAGGCGCAGAAGCGCGAGATCGACATGCTGCTCGACGTCACCAAGCAGGTCGAGGGCCACACGATCTGCGCGCTGGGCGATGCGGCGGCATGGCCGATCCAGGGCCTGATGCGGCATTTCCGTGGCGAGGTGGAGCGCCGCATCGACGAGTTTTCGCGCAACGCGCACCGGGCGGAGCCGGTGATGGTGGCTGCGGAATAGAAATCGAAATGCGGGCGAGAGCCCGAGACGAGGATACCGGGCGGGGCATACGAAGAAACGACCAGGAGACGACCGATGGCGCCGTATTCGATACCCTACCCAATGATGCCCGACATGGACCAGTTCGAGAAGATGAACCAGGACTTGACCAGGATGATGCCGAAGGAGATGGCAAGCGCCGTCAACCTTCTGGCGCATCCTGTCGCGAGCGCTGCGGCAATGTCGGCGCTCGGCTTTGGCTTTGCCAACCACGCCTTTGGCGTCTGGCTCGGCGCGCTAACCGGCGCGGCCGAGGCTTCGCAGCGGCTGTTCCAGCCGATCGTCGATGATTTCGAGGCAAGAAGCGAACAGTTTGCGGACGCCGCCGAAAGCTCTTCCAAGGCACGCAGGGCGACCAAGACGCTGATTGCCGAGGCACGGACCTTCGCCAGGGATGTGACCGACATTGCCGCCAACACTGTCGAGAAGACGCAGGACAGTGCCAGCGCCGATACGGTGCAAGGCGGTGCGGCGACCGGGCTGATGCCCGAGGATTTCAGGCAGCCCAAAGCCATGGAGCGGCCAGCGAAGCCGTCCGATCTCAAGGCGATATCGGGCATCGGTCCGAAGCTGGAGAAGGTTCTCAACGGCCTGGGCATCTGGACCCATGGACAGATCGCTGCCTGGACGCCCGAAGAGATCGCCTGGGTCGAGGATTATCTGTCGTTGGCCGGCCGCATCGGCCGTGACGACTGGACCCGCCAGGCGGCTGCACTTGTGCTGGCCGCCAAGGCCAAGAGGCAGGGGTAAGGCATGGAGGTCCACGACAAGCGTGACGTTCTCGACGTTCGCAATGCCATCGTCGCCAATTCGAGCTTCGATGACGTGAACATGTCGAACACGCAGTTCCACAACGTCAACCTGTCGGCGGCCCGGATCCAGCGCACCAACCTGACCAACGCCAAGGTGGAAGACGCAAATCTCTCGAATACGTTTTTCACCAATGTGAACATGAGCAACGTGAAGATAGAAAACGCAGAAGTCGCCGGCATGATGATCAATGGCATCAGCCTTGGCGACCTCATCCAGGCATATGAGACGGCGAAGACCGCCGGGGGCAATTGATGGCAAAGCTCAAGGTCGACGGGAAAGAGATCACTGTACCCGACCACTACACGCTGCTGCAGGCGGCCGAGGACGCGGGCGCGGAAGTGCCGCGCTTCTGCTTCCATGAGCGGCTGTCGATTGCCGGCAATTGCCGCATGTGCCTGATCGAGGTGAAGGGCGGGCCGCCCAAGCCGCAGGCCTCCTGCGCCATGGGCGTGCGCGACCTGCGCCCTGGCCCGAACGGCGAGACGCCGGAAATCTTCACCAACACGCCGATGGTCAAGAAGGCCCGCGAAGGCGTGATGGAATTCCTGCTGATCAACCATCCGCTCGACTGCCCGATCTGCGACCAGGGCGGCGAGTGCGACCTGCAGGACCAGGCGATGGCCTTCGGCGTCGATTCCTCGCGCTATCACGAGAACAAGCGCGCCGTCGAAGACAAGTATATCGGGCCGCTGGTCAAGACGGTGATGAACCGCTGCATCCACTGCACGCGCTGCGTCCGCTTCACCACCGAGGTCGCCGGCATTTCCGAGCTCGGCCTGATCGGCCGTGGCGAGGATGCCGAGATCACCACCTATCTCGAAAGCGCCATGACCTCGGAACTGCAGGGCAATGTCATCGACCTTTGCCCGGTCGGCGCGCTGACCTCGAAGCCCTTCGCCTTCCAGGCGCGGCCGTGGGAACTGACCAAGACCGAATCCATCGACGTGATGGACGCCGTCGGCTCGGCGATCCGCGTCGATAGCCGGGGCCGCGAAGTGATGCGCATCCTGCCGCGCGTCAACGAGGCGGTGAACGAGGAGTGGATTTCCGACAAGACCCGCTTCATCTGGGACGGCCTGCGCACGCAGCGCCTTGACCGCCCCTATGTGCGCAAGGACGGAAAGCTGGCACCGGCAAGCTGGGCGGAAGCCTTTGCCGCGATCAAGGAGCAGGTGTCGAAGACCGCGCCGGAAAAGATCGGCGCCATCGCCGGCGATCTCGCCGCGGTCGAGGAGATCTATGCGCTCAAGCTTCTGATGGCCGCGCTCGGTTCGAAGAATACCGACTGCCGCCAGGATGGCGCCGCCCTTGATCCATCGCTTGGCCGCGCCAGCTACATCTTCAACCCGACCATCGAGGGTATCGAGCAGGCCGACGCGGTGCTGATCATCGGCGCCAATCCGCGCTTCGAGGCCTCGGTGCTCAATGCCCGTATCCGCAAGCGCTGGCGCATCGGCAATCTGCCGGTCGGCGTCATCGGCGAGGTCGGCGACACGCGCTACGACTATGAGCAGCTGGGCGCCGGTCCGGATTCCCTGAAGGACCTGGCCGACGGCAACGGCAAGTTCTTCGAGGTGCTGAAGAAGGCGACGCATCCGCTGATCATTGTCGGGCAGGGCGCTTTGGCGCGCGCCGATGGTGCGGCCGTTCTCGGACAGGCGGCGAAGCTGGCAGCCGCCGTCAATGCCGCCCGGGCCGACTGGAACGGCTTTGCCGTGCTGCACAACGCGGCGGGCCGCGTCGGCGGCCTCGATCTCGGCTTCGTGCCGAGCGAGGGCGGCAAGAACGTCGCCGGTATGCTTGGCGGGACGGATCTCCTGTTCCTGCTCGGCGCCGACGAGATCGACATGGGCAAGACCGGCGGCGCCTTCGTCGTCTATATCGGCACCCATGGTGACCACGGCGCGCACCGCGCCAACGTCATCCTGCCGGCTGCCGCCTACACCGAAAAGTCGGGCACATACGTCAACACCGAAGGCCGGGTGCAGCAGACCAACCGCGCCGGCTTCGCGCCGGGCGATGCGCGCGAGGACTGGGCGATTCTGCGGGCGCTGTCGGATGTGCTGGGCAAGAAGCTTCCCTTCGATTCCTTGCCGCAGCTGCGCGCCAAGCTCTACGGCGAATATCCGCATCTTGCCCGCATAGACCAGGTTGCGGCCGGCAGCGCCGACGACATCGCCAAGGTGGCCAAGCTCGGCGGGCGGCTGAACAAGGGCAGCTTCACCTCGCCGGTGAAGGATTTCTACCTGACCAACCCGATCGCGCGGGCCTCTGCCGTGATGGCGGAATGCTCTGCGCTGGCCAAGAGCGGCTTCAAGCAGGCGGCGGAATAAGCATGGACACGTTCTTCTCCATCTATGTACTGCCGGCGCTGATCATCCTTCTGAAGTCGGTCGTGCTGATCGTCGTGCTGCTGATCGCGGTCGCCTATCTGCTTTATGCCGACCGCAAGATCTGGGCGGCGGTGCAGTTGCGCCGCGGCCCGAACGTCGTCGGCCCCTGGGGCACGCTGCAGGCTTTCGCCGACCTGTTGAAGTTCGTCTTCAAGGAACCGGTGATCCCGTCCGGCGCCAACAAGGGCGTGTTCCTGCTGGCACCTTTGGTATCGGCGGTGCTGGCGATCTCGGCCTGGGCCGTCATTCCGGTCAACCAGGGCTGGGCGATCGCCAACGTCAATGTCGGCATCCTCTACGTCTTCGCCATCTCCTCGCTCGAGGTCTATGGCGTGATCATGGGCGGCTGGGCGTCCAATTCGAAATATCCGTTCCTCGGCGCGCTGCGCTCGGCAGCGCAGATGGTGTCCTACGAAGTCTCGATCGGCTTCGTCATCGTCACCGTGCTGCTTTGCGTCGGCTCACTCAATCTGTCGGACATCGTGCTGTCGCAGCAGGATGGGCTGGGCACGCGGGTTGGCCTGCCCAACACCTTCCTCGACTGGCATTGGCTGTCGCTGTTTCCGATGTTCGTGGTCTTCTTCATCTCGGCTCTGGCCGAGACGAACCGTCCGCCTTTCGACCTGGTGGAGGCAGAATCGGAACTGGTCGCCGGCCACATGGTCGAATATTCGTCGACGCCGTTCCTGCTGTTCTTCCTTGGCGAGTATGTCGCCGTCGTCCTGATGTGCGCTTTAGCCACGATCTTGTTCCTCGGCGGCTGGCTGCCGCCCTTCGACTTCGCGCCGTTCACCTGGGTGCCGGGGCTGATCTGGTTCGTGCTCAAGGTCTGCCTGATGTTCTTCATGTTCTCGATGGTGAAGGCGTTCGTGCCGCGCTACCGCTACGACCAGCTGATGAGGCTGGGCTGGAAAGTGTTCCTGCCGATTTCGCTGGCGATGGTGGTGATCGTCGCTGCCTTCCTCAAGCTCACGGGGTTTGCGTGATGTCCGCTCTTTCCCAGGCCGCAAAATCGCTGCTGCTGCAGGAATTCGTCAGCGCCTTCTTCCTGTCGATGCGCCAGTTCTTCGCGCCGAAGGAGACGATCAACTATCCGCACGAGAAGGGGCCGATCAGCCCGCGCTTCCGTGGCGAGCATGCGCTGCGCCGTTATCCGAACGGCGAGGAACGCTGCATCGCCTGCAAGCTGTGCGAGGCGATCTGCCCGGCGCAGGCCATCACCATCGAGGCCGGCCCGCGCCGCAATGACGGCACGCGGCGCACCGTGCGCTACGACATCGACATGGTGAAGTGCATCTATTGCGGCTTCTGCCAGGAAGCCTGCCCGGTCGACGCCATCGTCGAAGGGCCGAATTTCGAGTTCGCGACGGAGACGCGCGAGGAGCTCTATTACGACAAGGACAGGCTGCTGGCGAATGGCGACCGCTGGGAGCGCGAACTGGCGCGCAACATCGTGCTGGACTCGCCCTACCGCTGACATTTGACGCATGGACGGGGCGAGGGGCCTCGTCCAGAGGATGATCCCGAAAAGTTGCAGACTTTTCGGACAAGATCATCCTCCGGAATGAAAGAGTGGCGCATGTTTCTTTCGATCGGGTCTTTCAACCCGATCGGAACATGCGCTAGGACAACGCGGCTTCGGCACCGGAGGCGGAACGAAGCAAGAGACAACGAACAGGACGAACGTCCTGTTTCGGACAGGAACCCGGGGGAACCCATGCTGAGTGGACTAGAGGCGGCCTTTTTCTACCTCTTCGCCTTTGTCGCCGTGGCATCGGCGTTCATGGTCATTTCGTCGCGCAACCCCGTGCATTCGGTGCTGTTCCTGATCCTGACCTTCTTCAACGCCGCCGGCCTGTTCATGCTGACCGGGGCCGAGTTCCTGGCGATGATCCTGCTCGTCGTCTATGTCGGCGCCGTCATGGTGCTGTTCCTGTTCGTCGTCATGATGCTCGACGTCGACTTCGCCGAGATGAAGGAAGGCGCGCTGCAATATGCGCCGATCGGCGCGCTGGTCGGGCTGATCCTGGCGGCGGAACTGATCGTCGTGCTCGGCGGCTACTCATTCGCGCCGCAACTGGCGGCGACGGTCGCAAAACCCATTCCGGACCTCGCCACGCGCTCGAACACGGCAGCGC
Source organism: Mesorhizobium monacense (assembly GCF_056781675.1). Lineage (NCBI taxonomy): Bacteria > Pseudomonadati > Pseudomonadota > Alphaproteobacteria > Hyphomicrobiales > Phyllobacteriaceae > Mesorhizobium > Mesorhizobium monacense. The sequence continues at coordinate 1,620,273 of NZ_CM165567.1, forward strand.
TCGGCGACATCCTCTATACGGACTACCTTTACTACTTCCAGATTGCCGGCCTCGTGCTGCTGGTCGCCATGATCGGCGCCATCGTTCTGACGCTGCGCCACAAGCCGGGCGTCAAGCGGCAATCGATCGCGGCCCAGGTCGGCCGAACGCCGGCAACGGGCATGGAAATCCGCAAGGTCAAATCGGGCGAGGGCATCTGAGATGGTCGTCGGCATCGCACATTACCTCACCGTATCGGCGATCCTGTTCACGCTCGGCGTGTTCGGCATCTTCCTCAACCGCCGCAACATCATCGTCATCCTGATGTCGATCGAACTGATCCTGCTCGCGGTCAACATCAACTTCGTCGCCTTCTCGGCGGCGCTCGGCGATCTCGTCGGCCAGGTGTTCGCGCTGTTCGTGCTGACGGTCGCTGCCGCCGAAGCGGCCATCGGTCTTGCCATTCTTGTCGTCTTCTTCCGCAACCGCGGCTCGATCGCGGTCGAAGACGTGAACATGATGAAGGGTTGACGGAAACCACCATGTACCAGGCCATCGTCTTCCTTCCGCTGCTCGGCTTCCTGATCGTCGGCCTGTTCGGCAATTCGCTCGGCGCCAAGGCCTCCGAATACATCACTTCCGGTTTCCTGGTGATCTCGGCGGTGCTGTCGTGGGTTGCCTTCTTCTCGGTTGGTTTCGGCGGTGGCGAGGTGTTCACCGTGCCGGTGTTGCGCTGGATCCAGTCGGGCGGGCTCGACGCCGCATGGGCGCTCAGGATCGACACGCTGACGGTGGTGATGCTGGTCGTGGTCAACACGGTGTCGGCGCTGGTCCACATCTATTCGATCGGCTACATGCACCACGATCCGAACCGGCCGCGCTTCTTTGCCTATCTGTCGCTGTTCACCTTCGCCATGCTGATGCTGGTGACGGCGGACAATCTGGTGCAGATGTACTTCGGCTGGGAAGGCGTCGGCCTGGCGTCCTACCTGCTGATCGGCTTCTGGTACAAGAAACCGTCGGCCAATGCCGCGGCGATCAAGGCCTTCGTCGTCAACCGCGTCGGCGATTTCGGCTTCGCGCTTGGCATCTTCGGCGTGTTCGTGCTGTTCGGCTCGGTCAATCTTGGCACCATCTTTGCCAATGCGGCGACATTCGTTCCGGCCGAAGGCGCCGAGCATGGCGCGGCCGTGCTCACCTTCCTCGGCTATGCGCTGGACAAGCACTCGGCGATGACCGTGGTCTGCCTGCTGCTGTTCATGGGTGCCATGGGCAAGTCGGCGCAGGTGCCGCTGCACACCTGGCTGCCGGACGCGATGGAAGGCCCGACGCCGGTCTCGGCGCTGATCCACGCCGCGACGATGGTGACCGCCGGCGTGTTCATGCTGGCCAGGCTGTCGCCGCTGTTCGAGCTGTCGCATACGGCGCTGACGGTGGTGACCTTCATCGGTGCCTTCACCGCCTTCTTCGCGGCCACCGTCGGCCTCGTCCAGAACGACATCAAGCGCGTCATCGCCTATTCGACCTGTTCGCAGCTCGGCTACATGTTCGTGGCGCTCGGCGTCGGCGCCTATAGCGCGGCGATCTTCCATCTGTTCACGCACGCCTTTTTCAAGGCGCTGCTGTTCCTCGGCTCGGGCTCGGTCATCCATGCCGTCTCCGACGAGCAGGACATGCGCAAGATGGGCGGGCTGAGGACGCTCATCCCGAAGACCTACTGGATGATGGTTGTCGGCACGCTGGCGCTGACCGGCGTCGGCATTCCGGTGACGGTCATCGGCACCGCCGGCTTCTTCTCCAAGGACGCCATCATCGAAAGCGCCTTTGCCAGCCACAACATGTTTGCCGGCACCGCCTTCGTGCTGCTGGTCGTCGCCGCCTGCTTCACCTCTTTCTATTCCTGGCGGCTGATCTTCATGACCTTCCATGGCGAGCCGCGCGCCAGTCACGAGGTCATGCACCATGTCCATGAATCGCCGCCGGTGATGCTGGTGCCGCTGTTCATCCTGGCGGCGGGCGCGCTGTTTGCCGGCATCATCTTCCATGGCGCCTTCATCGGCGAAGGCTATGCCGAGTTCTGGAAGGCGTCGCTGTTCACGCTGCCGGACAACCACATCCTGCACGATATCCACGAACTGCCGCTGTGGGTCGAACTGGCGCCGTTCTTCGCCATGCTCATCGGCTTTGGCGTCGCCTGGAAGTTCTATATCCGCTCGCCGGAACTGCCCCGGAGCGTCGCCGCCAACCATCGCCTGCTCTACGCTTTCCTGCTCAACAAGTGGTATTTCGACGAGCTCTACGACGTCCTGTTCGTGCGACCGGCAAAGGCCCTCGGCAGGTTCCTGTGGAAGACCGGCGACGGCACGATCATCGACGGTCTCGGGCCTGACGGTGTTTCGGCGCGCGTCGTCGACGTCACCAACCGCGTCGTCAAGCTGCAGACCGGCTACCTCTATCACTATGCCTTCGCCATGCTGATCGGCGTTGCCGCACTCGTCACCTGGATGATGCTCTGATGACCGCCGTGCCAATTCTCTCGCTGGTCACCTTCCTGCCGCTGGTGGGTGTGCTGCTCATCCTGTTCATCAACGATGATAGCGAGAATGCACGCCGCAACATCCGCGCCATCGCGCTGTGGACGACGAGCATCACCTTCATCGTCTCGCTGTTCATCTGGACCGGCTTCGACAATTCGCAGGCCGGTTTCCAGTTCGTCGAGAAGTTCGCCTGGCTGGATTCCGGCATCTCCTACCATCTGGGCGTCGACGGCATCTCGATGCTGTTCGTCATCCTGACCACCTTCCTGATGCCGCTCTGCATCCTGGCGTCGTGGGAGTCGATCGAGAAGCGGGTCAAGGCCTACATGATCGCCTTCCTGCTGCTCGAGACGTTGATGATCGGCGTGTTCTGCGCGCTCGACATTGTACTGTTCTACGTCTTCTTCGAGGCCGGCCTGATCCCGATGTTCATCATCATCGGCGTGTGGGGCGGCAAGCGGCGTGTCTATGCCTCGTTCAAGTTCTTCCTCTATACGCTGGCCGGCTCGGTGCTGATGCTGCTCGCCATCATGGCGATGTTCTTCCAGTCGGGCACCACCGACATCCCGACGCTGCTGACGCACCAATTCCCAGCCAGCATGCAGACCTGGCTATGGCTGGCCTTCTTCGCCTCCTTCGCCGTGAAGATGCCGATGTGGCCGGTGCACACATGGCTGCCCGACGCGCACGTCGAGGCGCCGACGGCAGGCTCGGTCATCCTGGCCGCCATCCTGCTCAAGATGGGCGGGTACGGCTTCCTGCGCTTCTCGCTGCCGATGTTCCCGCTGGCGTCCGAAATGTTCGCACCGCTGGTGTTCACGCTGTCGGTCGTCGCCATCATCTACACCTCGCTGGTGGCGCTGATGCAGGAGGACATGAAGAAGCTGATCGCCTATTCGTCGGTCGCCCATATGGGCTTCGTCACCATGGGCATCTTCGCCATGAACCAGGAAGGTGTGCAGGGCGCAATCTTCCAGATGCTCAGCCACGGCCTCGTCTCCGGCGCGCTGTTCCTGTGCGTCGGCGTCATCTACGACCGCATGCACACGCGCGACATCGACGCCTATGGCGGGCTGGTCAACAACATGCCGAAATACGCCACCGTGTTCATGGTCTTCACCATGGCCAATGTCGGCCTGCCCGGCACCAGCGGCTTCGTCGGTGAATTCCTGACCATGCTCGGTGTGTTCCGGGTCAACACCTGGGTGGCGTTCTTCGCCGCCACCGGCGTCGTCCTGTCGGCCGCCTACGCGCTCTGGCTCTATCGCCGGGTGATCTTCGGTGCGCTGACCAAGGAGAGCCTGAAGGGCCTGCTGGATCTGTCGCCACGCGAGAAGGCGATCATCTACCCGCTGGTCGTGCTGGTCATCTTCTTCGGCGTCTATCCCGCCCCCGTCTTCGACGCAACGGCCGAATCGGTCAAGGCGCTCGTCACCAATGTCACCGCATCCATCGGCTCCGCGCAGACCGCGGCGGCGAACTGACCAGGGGTTTTGCGAACCATGACGCCGGACCTTTACTCCAGCCTTTCGCTCTCGACGCCAGAGCTGATCCTCGCCATCGGCGCGCTGGCGCTGCTAATGGTGGGCGCCTATTCGCGCTCCGACAGCACCAACGCGGTGACCGGCCTTGCCGTCGCCGTGCTGGTGGTGGCCGGACTATGGCTCGTCTCGTCTAGCGGGCAGGGCACCGCCTATGGCAGCGCCTTCGTCCAGGATCCGTTCGCGCGCTTCATGAAGATGCTGTCGCTGATCGGTTCGGCGGTGACGCTGGTCATGTCGATGCGCTTCGCCAAGCAAGAGCATTTCGACAAATTCGAATATCCGGTGCTGATCCTGCTCTGCACGCTCGGCATGATGCTGATGATCTCGGCCAACGGCATGATCGGGCTCTATCTCGGCCTCGAACTGCAATCGCTGGCGATCTACGTGCTGGCGGCGATCAATCGCGACAATCTGCGCTCGACCGAGGCTGGCCTGAAGTATTTTGTCCTTGGCGCGCTGTCGTCGGGCATGCTGCTTTACGGCATCACCCTCGTCTACGGCTACACCGGCAATACCGGCTTCCAGGAGATCGCCACCGCACTCGGCAGCGGCGAACGCCAGCTTGGCCTCGTCTTTGGCCTGGTTTTTGTGCTGGCCGGCCTTGCCTTCAAGATTTCGGCCGTGCCGTTCCACATGTGGACGCCCGACGTCTATGAAGGCGCGCCGACCCCGGTGACGGCCTTCCTCGCGGCGGCGCCGAAGATGGCGGCGATGGCGCTGATCGTGCGCGTCACCATGGGCGCCTTCAAGCCGATCGCGTCGGACTGGCAGCAGATCATCGTCTTCATCTCGATCGCCTCGATGGCGCTCGGCGCTTTCGCGGCCATCGGCCAGACCAACATCAAGCGGCTGATGGCCTATTCCTCGATCGGCCATATGGGCTACGCGCTGGTCGGCCTTGCCGCCAACAGCCAGGCCGGCGTGCGCGGCGTCGCCATCTACATGCTGATCTACCTGGTGATGACGCTCGGCACCTTCGCCTTCATCCTCGCCATGCGGCGCAAGGAAGGCAATGTCGAGCAGATCGGCGACCTCGCCGGCCTGTCGTCGACCAACCCGGTCATGGCGACGATCCTCACCATCCTGATGTTCTCGCTGGCCGGCATCCCGCCGCTCGCCGGCTTCTGGGGGAAGTGGTACGTCTTCCTCGCCGCCATCAACGCCAACCTCTATGCGCTGGCGATCATCGGCGTGCTGGCCTCTGTGGTGGGCGCCTACTATTACCTGCGCATCATCAAGATCATGTGGTTCGACGAGCCGGTCGGCGGCTTCGTGCCGATGGCCAGCGAACTGCGCCTCGTGCTCGGCGTCTCCGGCGCCTTCGTGCTGTTCTATGTGCTGATCGGCGGGCCGATCGGCACTTATGCCGAAGCCGCCGCCAAGACATTCTTCTGACGGGATGGCATTTCGGCTGGCTCCAACGGCAGCGTCGGAAGGGTTCCGGCTCGAGGCTCATGACACGGTCGGCTCGACCAACGCGCTGGCGCTCGCCCATGCGCGGGCGGGGGATCCGGGAAAGCTCTGGGTCGTCTCCAAGAAACAGGAAAGCGGGCGTGGCCGGCGCGGCCGCGTCTGGGCGACGCCGGAAGGCAATCTGGCGGCGACGCTGCTCATCGTCACCGGCGGTGAGCTTCGGCTTGCCGCGACGCTCGGCTTCGTCGCCGGACTGGCGCTGGCCGATGCGCTCGACGCCGTCGTGCCGCAAGGCAGGATCTCCATCGGCCTCGATGGCGCAAGCCAGGGGAAGAACCGCTTCGAGCTGAAATGGCCGAACGACGTGCTCGCCTCGGGCGCCAAGCTTGCCGGCATCCTGCTGGAATCGGCGATCCTCGAAGGCGGCCGCTTCGCGGTGGCGGTCGGCATCGGCGTCAATGTGGTGGCATACCCCGAGGATTTGCCTTATCCCGCGACATCGCTCAGAAAATTGGGGGCGACATGCGACGCCGAGACATTGTTCCTGGCGCTGTCGGATGCCTGGAGCGAGAACGCCCGGCTGTGGAGCGAAGGGCGCGGATTGTCGGCCATCCGGCAGCGCTGGCTGGCGCGGGCGGCGGGTTTGGGCAGCCAGGTTGCTGTCAGAATTGACGGTAATGTGGTGCGCGGGACGTTCGAGACCATTGACGAGGACTGCCGTTTCGTGATCCGCGACGATGAGGGGACTGTTGTGACGATCGCCGCCGGCGACGTGCATTTCGGTGCCGTTGCGTCGTCAGCGGTTTGACCGGCCAGGAAGGGAAGATCATGGCGAAAGCGGAAAACGCCGAACTCGTCTTCGTGCCGCTTGGCGGCGTTGGCGAGATCGGCATGAACTTCGCCCTCTACGGCTACGGGCCGGCCAATGCGCGCGAGTGGATCGTCGTCGATGTCGGCGTCACCTTCCCCGACGCCGCGCATCCGGGCGTCGACCTGATCCTGCCCGACACGCGCTTCATCGAGGAGAATCTCGCCAGCCTGCGCGGCATCGTCATCACCCACGCGCATGAAGACCACTACGGCGCGCTGCTCGACCTGTGGCCGAAGCTGAAGGCTCCGGTCTGGATGACGCCGTTCAGCGCGGGGCTGCTGGAAGCCAAGCGGCAAGGCGAGCAGGGCGCGCCGAAGATTCCGCTGACGATCTACCGGGCGGGCGAGACATTCACCGTCGGTCCGTTCGAGATCGAGGCCATTCCAGTCGCACACTCCATCCCCGAACCGATGTCGCTGGCAATCACCTCGCCGGCCGGCACTGTCATCCACACCGGCGACTGGAAAATCGATCCGGAACCGACCATCGGGCCGAAGACCGACGAGGCGCGCCTTCGCGCCTATGGCGACAAGGGCGTGCTGGCGCTGATCTGCGATTCCACCAATGCGCTGCGGGAAGGGGAGTCGCCGTCGGAAGTGGCGGTGGGCGAGGGCCTCAAGGGCGTCATCCAAAGCGCCAAGGGCCGCGTCGCCGTCACCACCTTCTCGTCCAATGTCGGGCGCATCGTTTCCATCGCCAAGGCGGCGCGCGATGCCGGCCGCCAGTGCCTGGTGCTCGGCCGCTCGCTGAAGCGCGTCATCGATGTCGCCGGCGAGCTCGGCTACATGGACGGGCTGCCGGAGTTCATCGCCGAGGAGGATTACGGCTTCATCCCGCGCGAGAACCTGGTCATCATCTGCACCGGCAGCCAGGGCGAGCCGCTGGCCGCACTTGCCAAGCTGTCGCGCGACGAGATGAAGTCGGTGTCGCTGACGGCAGGCGACACGGTGGTGTTTTCCTCGCGCACCATTCCCGGCAACGAGAAGGCGATCCTCGAGATCAAGAACCGCCTCATCGACCTCGGCATGAAGATCATCGAGGACGGCGATGCGCTGGTGCATGTCTCGGGGCATCCGCGCCGCAGCGAATTGCGCAAGATGTATGAATGGGTGCGGCCGCAGATCGGCGTGCCGGTGCATGGCGAAGCGGCGCATCTGGTGGCGCAGGGGTCCCTGATGTCGATGTCCGGCATCGGCCAGGTGGCGCAGGTGCGTGACGGCGACATGCTGAGGCTCTATCCGGGCGCGGCCACCATCATCGACCAGGTGCCGTTTGGCCGCATCTACAAGGACGGCCGGCTGATCGGCACCGACCAGGCGATGGGCATACGTGACCGGCGCAAGCTGTCCTTTGCCGGCCATGTCGCGGTCAATGTCGTGCTCGACGACAAATACGAGCTGGCCGGCGATCCCGACCTGGTCGCCATCGGCGTCGCCGAGGCTGATGCCAGTGGCGAAACGCTGGAAGACCTCATGCTCGATGCGGCAGTCGGCGCGGTGGACTCCATCCCCCGCCAGCGCCGAAAAGACCTCGACCTCGTGCAGGAGGCGGTGCGCCGTGCCGTGCGCGGTGCCGCAAACGAAGCCTGGGGCAAGAAGCCGTTGGTGACGGTGTTCGTCACGCGGTGAGGAATAAGGGAATAGGGCAGTAAGGCAGTACTGCAGTATGGGATAACGATACGGCACACCTCACGTCAGCTTTTCCCCTACCGCCTTACTGCCCTATTTCCCTACTGCCCAAAGGGAGCGCTATGCTCGGACGCCTGAACCATGTCGCGCTTGCCGTGCCGGACCTGGCCGCGGCGACGGCGGCCTATCGCGATACGCTCGGCGCCCGCGTGAGTGCGCCGCAGGCGTTGCCGGAGCATGGCGTGACGGTGGTGTTCGTCGATGTCGGCAACACCAAGATCGAGTTGCTGGAGCCGCTAGGCGCGGCTTCGCCGATCGCGGCATTCCTGGCGAAGAACCCGTCGGGCGGCATGCATCATGTGTGCTATGAGGTGGACGACATCCTGGCGGCGCGCGACAGTTTGCAGGCCAGCGGCGCGCGCGTGCTTGGCGACGGCAACCCCAGGACCGGCGCGCATGGCAAACCGGTGCTGTTCCTGCATCCCAAGGATTTTTTCGGCACGCTGGTCGAACTGGAGCAAGCATGAGCTGGGTTTCATTCACCGCTTTGTTCTTCGCCACCTGGTGGGTGGTGCTGTTCGCCGTACTGCCGTTCAGCGTGAAGACGCAGGACGACGACCATGATGTGACGCTGGGGACGGTTTCAAGCGCGCCGCGCGGGCCGCATATGCTGCGCGCCGTGATCAGAACGACGATCGCCACCGCGGTGCTGATGGGTATTTTCTACGGCCTGACGAGAGGGCTGGGGCTCAGCCTCGACGAAGTTCCGCACATCATCCCGGAAGCTGCGCAGACGCCGTCGCAATAGGCCCCTGGACGACAGTTTCGTGACGGGTGGGTTGGGCATCGCCCCCGGTCAAGGCAACCGGACCGGGATTGTGAGCCGGCGCATTGACGTAACGTCATGCAATTTGAGAACTGTTTGCGCTAAGCAGATGTTTGCACAAAAAAAATGCAAGGCACAAGGCCTTGCAATTTAAACGCGTCCGATCTGTTTCCGGTGTCCGGCGGCAGCGAGTAACCGCGCCTAGATCGCATCCTCCCAAGACTTTGACCGCGTAGGAGAGCAGATTTTTCTCTACCCTCTCGGTTATCGGGGCACACTAGCCTAAGCCGGATGAAAATGTCACGTAGAATTTTGCCCGGAAACAGGCAATCTCGTGCTGCACTGCACAATAGAATGGCATGCTTTGCTTGCAAATCGATCAACGCAGCCGGCGTAGCATTGCAGCTGCCGCGCATCCTTTGGCCGCGCCAAGGACGCTCCAGCGCTTTGCATCTCCGTATCGCGCTTTCCGAACCGCAAGGTCAGTGCGGCAAAAATCGATTCCCGATTGCGGGCCGAGGCGGCAGGTCGGGTTTCCATTCCGTCATGAAATAGCTATGAAGCCGGGGCAAGCAGCCTGCGTTGCGCCGATTCCGGCGCGGCCATCCTCTCTCACGGACCAGTCCATGCGTTTGTCGCGCTATTTCCTGCCTATTCTCAAAGAAAATCCGCGCGAGGCCGAGATCGTCTCGCACCGGCTGATGCTGCGCGCCGGCATGATCCGCCAGCAGGGGCAAGGCAGCTTTTCCTGGCTGCCGCTCGGCAAGCGGGTGCTGGACAAGGTTTGCCGGATCATCCGCGAGGAACAGGATCGGGCAGGGGCGCTGGAAATCCTGATGCCGACCATCCAGTCGGCCGATCTGTGGCGCGAAAGCGGCCGCTATGACGACTACGGCAAGGAGATGCTGCGCATCAAGGACCGGCAGGAGCGCGACATGCTCTACGGCCCGACCAATGAGGAGATGGTCACCGAGATTTTTCGCGCCTATGTGAAATCCTACAAGGACCTGCCGCTCAACCTCTACCACATACAGTGGAAGTTCCGCGACGAGGTGCGGCCGCGCTTCGGCGTCATGCGTTCGCGCGAATTCCTGATGAAGGACGCCTATTCCTTCGACCTCAACTATGAGGGCGCCAAGGCGGCCTATAACAGGATGTTCGTATCCTATCTCAGGACCTTCACCCGCATGGGCCTGCAGGCGATTCCGATGCGCGCCGACACCGGCCCGATCGGCGGCGATCTCAGCCATGAATTCATCATCCTGGCCGATACCGGCGAGAGCCAGGTCTACTGCCATCGCGACTATCTTTCGCTGGATGTGCCGGGCGCGAACACCGACTTTTCGAACGACGTCGAGATCGCCGACATCGTCAAGACATGGACGACGCCCTACGCCGCTACCGACGAGATGCATGACGAGGCGGCCTGGGAAAAGGTCGGCGACGGCGACCGGCTCTCGGCGCGCGGCATCGAGGTCGGCCACATCTTCCATTTCGGCGACAAATATTCGAAGCCCATGGGCGCCAAGGTGACCGGGCCCGACGGCAAGGATCATTTCGCCTCCGGCGGTTCCTACGGCATCGGGCCGTCGCGGCTGGTCGCGGCGATCATCGAGGCCAGCCATGACGACAACGGCATCATCTGGCCGGAAGCGGTGGCGCCGTTCGATGTCGGCCTGATCAACATGAAGGTCGGCGACGCCGACTGCGACCGCGTCAGCGGCGACCTCTATGCAGCACTGACCGCTGCCGGCAAGGACGTGCTCTACGACGACACCGACCAGCGGCCGGGCGGCAAGTTCGCCACCGCCGACCTGATCGGCCTGCCGTGGCAGGTGATCGTCGGACCGCGCGGTGTGGCCGCCGGCGAGGTCGAGATCAAGAACCGCAGGACCGGCGAGCGCGAGACGCTGCCGCTGGCGGAGGCGAAGAAACGCCTCGGTGCTGTCGCATGAGCGAAACCGCAGCAGCGAAGTCTCCGGCCGCCGGCGCCTTTTCGGGCTTCGAGCGCATGGTGGCGTGGCGCTATCTGCGCTCGCGGCGCAAGGAGACGGTGATCTCGGTCATCGCCTCGATCTCTTTCCTCGGCATCATGCTGGGCGTCGCGACGCTGATCGTCGTCATGGCCGTGATGAACGGATTCAGAGCCGAACTGTTGACGCGCATTCTCGGCGTCAACGGCCATCTGATCGTGCAGCCGCTGGACTCACCGCTTGAGGATTATGCGCAGGTCGCCGGCCGCATCAACGGCGCGCCCGGCGTCAAATACGCCATTCCGCTGATCGACGGCCAGGTGCTGGCGCAAGGCAATGTCGGCGGCGGCACCGGGGCGCTGGTGCGCGGCATACGCGGTGACGACCTCGGCAAGATCACCATCGTCGCCAACAACATCAAGCAGGGCTCCATCGCCGGCTTCGACGCCGGCGAGGGCGTCGCCATCGGCAAGCGCATGGCCGAAAACCTTGGCCTTGTGCTCGGCGACACCATCACGCTGATTTCCCCCGATGGCGACGTGACGCCGCTCGGCACCACGCCGCGCATGAAGGGCTACAAGATCACAGCGATCTTCGAGGTCGGCATGTCGGAGTATGACAGCTCCATCGTCTATATGCCGTTTTCGGAAGCCCAGCTCTATTTCAACATGGACGGGCGGGCGCAGACGATCGAGATCTATGTCGACAATCCCGACGATGTCGATGCGCTGAAGCCGCTGGTCGAGCAGGCGGCGCAGCGGCCGATCGACATCGTCGACTGGCGCCAGCGCAACGAGACGTTCTTCTCGGCGCTCCAGGTCGAGCGCAACGTGATGTTCATGATCCTGACGCTGATCGTGCTGGTGGCAGCGCTCAACATCATTTCGGGCCTGATCATGCTGGTGAAGGACAAGGGCCACGACATCGCCATCCTGCGCACCATGGGGGCTTCGCGCGGCGCCATCCTGCGCATCTTCCTGATGACGGGGGCGGCCATCGGCGTCACCGGCACCATCGCCGGCGTGCTGCTCGGCATCGTCATCTGCACCAACATCGAATCGATCCGCCAGTTCTTCTCCTGGATGACCGGCAGGATCCTGTTCAACCCCGAGCTCTATTTCCTCAGCCAGCTGCCGGCGAAGATGGATCCGCGCGAGACGACCTATGTCGTCATCATGGCGCTCGTGCTCTCCTTCCTGGCAACGGTGTTTCCGGCATGGCGGGCCGCCAGGCTCGATCCGGTCGAAGCCTTGAGGTACGAATGAAGGCCGAGACCCTTATCGAGCTGAAGAGCGTCGAGCGGCACTATGTCCAGGGACCGCGCAAGCTCACCATCCTCAATGGCGCCGATTTTTCGCTGAAGCGCGGCGAGATGGTGGCGCTGGTGGCGCCTTCAGGCACCGGCAAGTCGACATTGCTGCACACGGCCGGGCTGCTGGAGCGGCCTGACGCCGGCGACGTGATCCTTGCCGGGCGCGCGTGCGGCCGGCTTTCCGACGAGGAGCGTACGGCGATCCGCCGCAACGATGTCGGCTTCGTCTATCAGTTCCATCATTTGCTGCCGGAGTTTTCCGCCCTGGAGAACATCATGATGCCGCAGCTGATCAAGGGGCTGTCGCGCAAGGAAGCCGCCGAGCGGGCGGCGCAGCTGCTCGACTACATGCAGATCGGCAAGCGCGCGCATCACCGCCCGTCGGAACTCTCCGGCGGCGAACAGCAGCGCGTCGCCATCGCGCGCGCCGTCGCCAATGCACCGCTGGTGCTTTTGGCCGACGAGCCGACCGGCAACCTCGACCCGGTGACCGCTTCCTACGTGTTCGAGGCGCTGGAAGCGCTGGTCCGGCAATCGGGCCTGGCGGCGCTGATCGCCACCCACAACCACGAGCTGGCATCGCGCATGGACCGCCGGGTGACATTGGCCGAGGGCAAGGTTGTCCCGCTTTAGGGTGCATCGATATTCAGGTGAGGCCGGCCTGCGGATGGCGGGCTCGTCCGCTTCCGGTACTCGCGTACCCAAAAGTACGCTCCGCTCCGGTTCTCGGAACCCGCCGTTCTGGTCGCTTCGCGCCCGTCTTCGACTCCGGCTCGGCCTGACCTGAGTCTCGACGCGCCCTGGCCGGAGCGGCGGTGAACAGCCACCATACTTGCCCGTCAACCTTTCTTTAACCCTGCCGATCTGATCGCCGGAGATTCCATCGCTGGCACGGATTGCGGCCGTTGACATTCGAACAAAAATAGAACAAAATACGAACATACTAACAACTGGAGAGAGTTATGACCGATCTTGTTCAGGATGTTGTGTCGCTCGTGTGCATGAGCACGTTTCTGATTTCCATGGCGATCTGGATCGGAGCCATGTGAGGAGGGGTAAAGATGTGCGCCAACGCTGACGCCCCCCTCTCCCCGTTCTGCACGGGGAGAGGGTAAGGGTGAGGGGCGGCGCATGCGTGGACCGGAAATCGAGACGACGAAGCGGGCACGGCGACTGCGCCAATCGGACAACGACGCCGAAGGCGCACTTTGGTTGGAACTGCGCGACCGCAGACTGAACGGCCACGAATTCGTGCGGCAGTTTCCGATAGGCAGCTATTTTGCCGATTTTGCCTGCAGGGAGTGCCAGCTTGTTGTCGAGATCGATGGCAGTCAGCATGCCGATAACAAATATGACCAGATCAGGGATCGCTTCATGGTTTCAAATGATTGGTCCGTCCTCCGCTTTTGGAATGTTGACGTATTGAAGGATCGGGAGGAAGTGCTCGAAACCCGTCGCGCTGCCCCTCACCCTTACCCTCTCCCCGTGAAGAACGGGGAGAGGGGGCGCCAGCGTGGAGCCAGGTCCTTCGCCGACGTGCTGGCGCGGTCTTTTCTGGCAGGCGAGAATGGGGTTTTGCCGTTAAGCCTTTCTTGCCGCCCCGGACGCTAGGGTTCCTCGAAGACAGGGAGTAGCGTCACGTGTCGCCCATCGTCATGGCCATTCTGGTGGCCGGCAATCTCGGACTGATCTTTCTGCTGATGACCGTGCCGCTCGGGCTGCGCACGGTCAGGCTCAGCCGGCTGGTGGCGGCGGACCGCCACCGCCTCTGGCAGGCACTGTGGCCGCTTGGCAAGCATGCCGGCTGGTCGGGCGAGATCATCTCCGCCGAGGCGCTCGACCAGCAGGGCACGGCCCGGATCAAGCTGTCCTGGGAAGGGCGCGACGGGCAGCCGATCGAGCGCAAAATCATGCTCGAGGATGTCGCGGAAGGAAGTCGCTTTTCCATGCGGGTCGTCGATGACGCGTCGCTCGATGCGTCGTTCTGGGCCGACTATCGCGAAACCACGGAACTCGTTTCAGAGGAAAGAGGGACGCGGATTGTTCTCAGCCAGACCGACCGCTATCGCGGCGTCGCCTTCCTGGTCTTCCGCTACTTCGCCATGCGGCGTGAACTCGGCAAGCTGCAGGTCTGGGCCAGGACCGGACAGTATCGCAAAGGCGGCTGGTTCGAGCATCCGCTGAGCCAGGTCGGCTTTGCCGTCCTTTCGGCTTTCATCCTGTGGCCGTTCTTCGGTCTCAACCTCGGCGGCCTGGCGCTGGCCGCGATCCTGACCTCCGTGGTTGCCCTGCACGAGCTCGGCCACATGGCGGCATTCCGCCTGATGGGGCATCGCAGGGCGCGGATGATCTTCGTCCCGTTGCTCGGCGGCATCGCCATTGGCGGCAGGCCCTATGACAGCCGGTTCGAAGTCGCCTTCGTGGCGCTGATGGGCGCCGGGTTTTCGGCCTTCCTGGTGCCGGTGCTGATCGCCGCCAGCGGGTTTGCCAGGGGCGAGGGGCATTATCTCGCCGCGGCGCTGCTGGCCACGCTCGCCGGCTGCTCGGCCCTCTTCAACATCGCCAATCTGGTGCCGGTGTGGAAATTCGACGGCGGTCAGGTGCTGCGCCAGATCTGCCCCGGTCCGCTGGCGCTGGCGCTGGCATCGTTCTTCCTGCTCTCGGCCTTGCTGGCGCTCGGCTGGCGGGCCGGCTTTTCGTCCGGTTTCCTGCTGGCGGCCGGCGCCGTCTTTTCCGCGCTCAGCCTGCTGACCATGGGCAGTGCTGTGAAGCCGCGCCACGAGCTGAAGCCGATCCGCACCGTCGACCGTTTCGCCATGGCCGCGGCACTGCTGGCGGTGTTCGCCATCCACGGCTATGGCGTCCTGTGGGCGTCCGCGCTGCTGGCCTGAGCCGCGATCCCAGGGAAGACTTCAACCGGCCTTGCGGGCGGCCTCGACGCCCAAGGTCGTGGCCGGGCCGAACACCTCCTCGAAGGCGGATTTCAGCGCCAGGTCGAGATCGGCCATCGCTATGGGAAGGCCGAGGTCGACAAGGCTGGTGACGCCGTGCTCCGAAACACCGCAGGGCACGATGCCGCTGAAGTGGCCGAGCTCCGGCTCGACATTGATGGCGATGCCGTGAAAGCTCACCCAGCGCCGCAGCCTGATGCCGATGGCGGCGATCTTGTCCTCGGCTGGCGACCCATCGGCAAGCGGCGGGCGATCCGGCCGCACCACCCAGACGCCGACACGATCCTCACGCCGTTCACCGCGCACGTTGAAGGCGGCGAGCGTGCCGATGATCCATTGCTCGAGCGCCGCGACGAAGGCGCGGACATCCTCGCGCCGGCGCTTGAGGTCGAGCATGACATAGGCCACCCGCTGGCCCGGGCCATGATAGGTGTATTCGCCGCCGCGCCCGGCGGCAAAGACCGGAAAGCGGCCGGGCTCGATCAGGTCCTCGATGCGGGCGCTGGTGCCGGCCGTGTAGAGCGGCGGATGCTCGACCAGCCAGACCATCTCGCCGGCGGCACCACTGCGGATCGCCTCGGCGCGCGCCTCCATGAACGCCAGCGCGTCGGGATAGGCGGTCAGGCCAGGTTCGATGTGCCATTCGACCGGTGCGGAGCCGGGCAAAGGCAGGAACGACGTGGCGATCTGGCTGCGTTCTGTCATGGTCTATCTCGTCTGAAGCGTGCGTAGTTGAAGCTGCACTCCAGATGTTTGTCCGTGCCTGCCCGTGCCCCCAAAACTGCTCAGCGCTTGGGGGCAAAATGCATCAGCCCCTCATATGGCGGCAATCGGCACAAACGTCCAGTTGCCTGCATTTTCCGCAGCCGTGGAGCGTTGCGCCGATCCGCGGCGATTATTCCGCGCCGCGCACTTGTTTCGCCGGAAACGATTTGCTACAGGCCCCGAGCCGGTTCGTTCCGGCTCCTACCACGTGCGGTCGTGGCGGAATTGGTAGACGCGCAGCGTTGAGGTCGCTGTGGGGCAACCCGTGGAAGTTCGAGTCTTCTCGACCGCACCAGAATTTTTCGCGCTTTTTGCGCCTAGCGCGTTGTTTTGACAGCATAATTTCCACACTCGATTTTGCCGGACTTGCGCAAACGCCCCGTTTTGTGCCGCTAATCGCGCCACATACCAAGCCCCGACCGGCTTTTTGTAGGTGCGTTGATGGGTCGAAATCGAACCCGGATTGATGCCTGCGGCAACCCTGCAAGGAAAAAGCGCCGGCGCCGCAAATTGCGTGACTGGCAGTGTCGCGCTTGCCTATATGGCTCATGACAATCTCATCCAGGGGCATCGCGTATGTTGACTGACGTTCGTGCCGTGGTCGTCGGTGGCGGCTGTGTCGGCGCAGGCATTCTCTACGGCTTGGCGAAGCGCGGCTGGAGCGATGTCGCGCTGCTCGAGCGGACGCAGCTTACAGCCGGTTCGACATGGCATGCGGCGGGGCTCATACCCTCCTATGCGCGCAGCCTCAACGTCGGCCGCATGATCGCCAAATCCATCGAGATCTATGAGGGCCTCGAGGTCGAGACCGGCCAGAAGGTGGGTTGGCACAAATGCGGCCAGCTGCGCATTGCCAACACGCGCGACCGGCTCGATGAGTACCGCAGCTACATGGACGTCGCGGAGGCCCAGGGCGTACGGGCGCGGATCGTATCGCCGGTCGAGGCGCACGAGATCTGGCCGCTCCTCAACAACAGCGGCATGCTGGGTGCTCTCTACCATCCCGATGACGGCCACATCGCGCCCGCGGACGTGACCCAGGCCATGGCCAAGGGCGCGCGCGATCTCGGCGCAAAGATCCATCTCGGCACCGAAGTGACGGGTTTCGAGCGGATGCCGGGCGGCGACTGGAAGGTCAAGACCTCCCGCGGCGACATCGTCTGCGAGCACGTCATCCTTGCCACGGGCAATTATGCGCGCCAGACCGGCGCCATGCTGGGCCTCGACATTCCTGCAATCCCGATCGTGCATCAGTACTGGATCACCGACGCGGTGCCCGAGGTCGTGGAACGCAAGCGACAGGGCCTTCCGGAAATGCCGATCCTCAGGGACGAGGGTTACGAGGGCTATCTGCGCGAAGAGGGGGACGGGCTGATGTTCGGCCCCTATGAGCGCACCGAACAGCTCAAGCTGTTTGCCGAGAACGGCGTGCCGGAATGGTTCGGTGCCGACCTGCTCGATGAGGATTTCGACGCCGTTTCCTGGAACTGGGAGCGGGCAACGGAGCTGGTGCCCGCGCTCGGGCGCGTCGGCATAAAAAGGAATGTGCGAGGGCCTTTCCAGATGACGGCCGATGAGCTGCCGCTGATGGGGCCGGCCTGGGGACTTCAGAATGTCTGGCTCGCCGAAGGTGTACCGGGTGGCATCCTGTGGGGCGGAGCGATCGGCCATTATCTCTCCGAGCGGATTGTCGAAGGCGGCAACAGCATCGACACGGCGGAACTGGATCCGCGGCGCTTCGGCGACTATGCCAACAAGAGCTGGACCCGGGAGAAGGTGAAGGAAGCCTGGGGTAGCCACGCGGCACAGCACTATCCGGGCCAGGACATGCCGGCGGCACGACCGCAGAAAACGGCTCCGTCCTACGACCGCCTGACCCAGCTTGGCGCGGTGTGGGATGTGCTGAACGGCTGGGAAATGCCAAGCTGGTTCGCGCCCTCGGGCGTCGAGGCCCGCAATTCGTACAGCTGGCGCTGGACCGCCAAGGGCACCTATGTCGGCGAGGAGGTTCAGGCCGTCCGCCAAGCCGTCGGCCTGGTCGAAATGACGCCGATGACGAAGTTCGAAGTCAGCGGCCCGGGCGCCGAGCGCTGGCTCGACGGGATCCTTGCCAATCGCTTGCCGCGCCCCGGCCGCATCGCGCTTGCGCATCACCTGACGCCGGCCGGCGGCGTGCAGGCCGAATATGTGGTGGCGCGATTGCAGAGCGACCTGTTCTATCTCGTCTCGACGCCGCGCGCCGAGCGCTGGAACTATGACGACCTCAACCGGCTGCTGCCGAAGGACGGCAGCGTGCAGCTGCGCAACGTCACCAACGATCGCGGCAGCTTCACCGTGGTCGGGCCCAGGGCGCGCGACGTGCTGCAGCCGCTGACCGAGATCGATCTGTCGAACGAGGCTTTCCCCTGGTTCAGCGTGCAGTCGGCCACCGTCGGCCTTGCCAGCGACGTGCGGCTGATGCGCGTCAACTATTCGGGCGAACTCGGCTGGGAACTTTATCATCCGCTCTGCTATCAGCGGCACTTGCTGGATGCGCTTCTGGCGTCAGGTGAGGAGCACGGGCTCAGGCTGGTCGGGCTGCAGGCGCTGGAATCGCTGCGTCTCGACAAGTCTTTCCGCGCCATGTACCGCGACATGAACCTCGAACTGTCGGCCTGGGAGAGCGGCCTCGACCGCTTCGTGAGGCTCGACAAGGGAGACTTCATTGGCCGCGCATCCCTGGCCGCGAAGCAAAAGCAGGGCCCGGCATGCCGGATCGTCACGCTGTCCATCGACACGGACGGGGCGAGCGCCTTTGCCTATGAGGGCGTCTATCGCGATGGCAAGCTGGTCGGCCGCGTCACGTCGGCGGGTTACTCCTATACGTTTGGCCACGACATAGCGCTGGCGCTGCTGCCGCTGGAGTTCGGGACGCCAGGCACGGCGCTCGAGGTTTCAATCCTCGGCGAGCGCCGTCCGGCAAAGGTGATCGCCGACTCTCCCTATGACCCGGAGGGCGCGCGCGGGCGCATGTGAGGACCCCGGAGCACAGTAGTTCAGGCTAAAAACTGACGACGGAGGCGCGGAATCACGCCGCCTTCCTTCATCCGCGCCGTGGACGATCAGCCTCGGACGATGACGCGAGGTGACGTCGGTAGCTCGGCGAAAACCGGGCCTATCCCGTCCACCCAAGGCCAGCCGAGATGCAATTGATCGATACGAGCAGGGCGTCGGTCGCCCGCTTTTGATCCGCCGTGGCGGTATTTGCCCGAACTTCACGCAGCAGATCGACCTGCAGCCGGTGAATGTCGTCCATCTGTCGCCGCAGATTGTCGAAACGTCGCTTGAACATCGGAAAGCGCGCGGAAAGATCGCCTCCCGTGAGGTCACCAATCAGGCGTCGCGTCAACTCGTATTCGGCGGCGATGCGGGCATAGATTCGTCGGGCCGCATCGCTGTCGGCCACCAGGCCGGCGTAGAGCCGCGCGATCTCCATGTCGGACTGGTAAAGTGTCTTCTCGGCCTCGTCGACGATCAGGCGGAAGAAGCGCGAGTGCTCGAACATGCGGGCCAGAAGTTCGCGCCCGGCCACGCCGCGCACCGCGACGAAAGAGCTGAGTGCGCTGCCGATACCATACCAGCCGGTCAACAGATGACGGTTCTGGCTCCAGGCGAACACCCATGGAATGGCGCGCAGGTCGGCAATGCCGCCGGCGCCGAAACGGCGATCCGGCCTTGAGCCCATTTTCAGGAGCGCCAGTTCCGCGACCGGGCTCGCCTGGTTGAAATAATCGAGGAAGCCGGGCTCAGCCATCAGCCTGGCATAGGATGCCTGCGACATGCCTGCCAGCGCTTCCAGCGCTTCGTCGAACTCCGGCGTTTCCTTCGGCTCGACATCACCGGGCGATCCGACACTGTGGGCCAGCACGCCGGCGGCGAGAACCTCGAGCTGGTGGAGGCCGGTGCCGCGATTGGCGAATTTCGACGATACGACCTCGCCCTGCTCCGTCACCCGCATGGTTCTGGCGACAGTGCCTTGCGGCTGTGCCGCGATCGCCCGGCCGGTCGGCGCGCCGCCACGGCTGACGGAGCCGCCGCGACCGTGAAAGAAACTGATCCTGACGTTGTGCTTGCGCCCGACGGCGGCGAGGCGCTTTTGCGCTTTTGCCAGTTCCCAATTGGAAGCCAGGAAACCGCCGTCCTTGTTGGAATCCGAATAGCCAAGCATGATTTCCTGGCGCGCGCCGAAATCCCGCACCGTCCGCCTCACGAGCGAAACTTCTAGCAATCCATTCAGGATGCCAGGGGCGGCCTGTAGATCGGCGATGGTCTCGAACAATGGCACGATCCGCAGCCTGATTGTGCCGCCGCCACCGGGCGCGGTTGAAAGTCCGCAATATTGCGCCAGCAGATAGACCGCGAGCAGATCGTCGGTCGAGCGGGTCATGCTGAGAACGAAAGAGCCGACAGCGTCGGCATCCGAGCTCGAGATGTGCTCGCGGATGACGGAGAATGTCGAAAGCAGTTCACCTGCTTCAGGCGAGAGCCGGTCTGCGTCGATCTCCAGCCGCTCGCCCTGGCTGATGGCTGCGCGAATGCGCTCCGACCATTGCGGCGTGCCGACTCCGACCGGATCGGCGGGATTTGTCAGCGCAAAAAGCTCGGCCAGCACCCTGTTGACGACCGTGGAGTTCTGCCGGATGTCGAGCGAGACTGTACGGAAGCCGAAGCTTCCGACTTGCCAAAGCAGAGGCTGGACGAAACGCCCGGCTACCGCGCGCCCTCCGATCGCTTCGAGAACGCAAGTCAGCCCGTTCAGATCAGCACGAAACGCCTCCGCCGAGAGGTACGCCGCTGCACCGCCGTCGCGCGTGGCCACCAGCCGGGCAAGCAAGGCCGAAGCGAACTGGCGAAGCGGTTCGTCGGGGTTGCGGGCGGCGATCACGTGCGCCTGTCCGCTTTTATCAAGCGCCGTTTGCAGCACCGGCTTGAAGCTGGCCGGCAGGTCAATGACGTTCGAGCTGGCGCTGAGCACCTTCACCAGCCGCTGCATCTGCGTCAGATACCAGCCTATGGCGGCATTGCGGTATTCGGCCATGGCATGGGCTGTGACTGCGGCCGTCACATTTGGATTGCCATCGCGGTCGCCGCCGATCCACGACGCGTAGCGCATGAAGGAGGGAATTCTGACCGGCTCTCCCGGATAGTGACGCTCGAAGGCGCCTTGAAGCTTGCCATAGAGCTGCGGCGTCGCCTCGAAGATGACTTCGCGAAAGAAATGCAGGCCCCAGGCGATCTCGCGTTCAACCGTCGGGCGCTCCAGTCGTAGCTCGCCCGTCATCCACAGAAGCTCGATCTCGCTCTCCAGATCGGCGACCAACAGATCGCGTTCGCGCGGCGCCCAGCGCGGCTGGTCGAGCTCGGTCAGCTTGCGATAGATACGGCGGTGGATCTCCAGCACCGTGACGCGTTTGGCCTCCGTCGGGTGCGCGGTCATGGTCGGGCCGACGCAAAGCTCGTCGAGCGCCGCCTGGACTTTCGTCGCTGAGTGGCCGTTCGCTGCCATCTGCGCGATCACGCTAGCGAAGGATCCGGGCACTTCGTCGACACCCGCGCCTTGTTCGAGTTCGCGACGCGCCCGCATGGCAAGCAATTCGTCGGCAATCGTCAGCAACTGGAACCATACGCCGCTCGCCTGAAGCGCCGGGATGCGCTGCTCCACGGCGAGGGAGACAAGCGACCTGCGTCCGCTCAGAACGGCGGCGATCTCGGGCTCGCGCGCGCTTGCGACCTGGAGCAGCAAGCGCAACAAAAGGCTGCGCTCGTCCTCACGAAATCTGATGCGTCTGCTCTGTTCCAAACCGCTTTCCCATTCCGTCCGCATCGATTGCCGCCGTAGCCGCGCCCTGAATCGAGGGCGGCGATCACGCGGCCTTCTTCGTCCGGGACAGCGTTTCGGCCACGACCTCGCCGAAGGACGACGGCGTCGGCACGATGACGACACCGGCCTCTTTCAGGATTTCGACTTTCTCCTGCGCCGATTCGCCAAAGGCCGAGATGATCGCGCCGGCATGGCCCATGCGTCGGCCTTTCGGCGCGGAGAGACCGGCGATGTAGGCGATCAGGGGCTTGCGCATATTGTCGCGCGCCCAGAGCGCGGCTTCGGCCTCCTGCGGCCCGCCGATCTCGCCGATCATGACCACGGCGTCGGTGTCGTCGTCCTGCTCGAACAGCTTCAGCATGTCCTTGAAGGACGAGCCGTTGATCGGATCGCCGCCGATGCCGACGCTGGTCGAGACGCCGATGCCGAGCGCTTTCATCTGCGAGGCGGCCTCGTAGCCGAGCGTGCCCGAGCGGCCGACGATGCCGACGCGGCCGGGCAGGTAGATGTTGCCCGGCATGATGCCCATCAGCGCCTGTCCGGGCGTGATCACGCCGGCGCAGTTCGGCCCGATCAGCCGCATGCGGTCCTCGAAGCGGTAGCGCAGCATGTAGCGCTTGACCTGCATCATGTCCTGCGAGGGAATGCCGTCGGTGATGCAGACGCAGAGCTTTATGCCGGCATCCGCGGCTTCCATGATGGAATCGGCGGCAAAGGGCGGCGGCACGAAGACGATGCTGGCCTCGGCGCGGGTCTCGCGCACCGCGCCCTTGACCGTGTTGAAGATCGGCAGGCCGAGATGCTTCTGTCCGCCCTTGCCGGGTGTCACGCCGCCAACCAGTTTGGTGCCGTAGCGCTTCATGTCCCCGGCATGGAAGCTGCCGATCTTGCCGGTAAAACCCTGGACGATGACGCGCGTGCTGCGATTGAGCAGAATTGCCATTTCTCGACCCCTCAGTTTGCTTTTTGCTTGGCGGCCGCGCGCCAGGCGGCGACGGCTTTTTCGGCGGCTTCGGCAAGCGTCTCGGCGACGATCACCGACTCGCCGGAATCGGCCAGGATGCGGCGCCCTTCCTCGACCTTGGTGCCGGCCAGCCGCACCACCAGCGGCACGTTGACGCCGACCTCGCGGATCGCCTTGACGACGCCCTCGGCAACCCAGTCGCAGCGGTTGATGCCTGCAAAAATGTTGACCAGGATGGTCTCGACATTCTTGTCGCCCAACACGGCGCGAAACGATTTCGCCACCCGCTCGGGCGAGGCGCCGCCGCCGATGTCGAGGAAGTTGGCCGGCTCGCCGCCGGCGATCTTGATCATGTCCATCGTCGCCATGGCGAGGCCGGCGCCATTGATGATGCAGCCGATATTGCCGTCGAGGCCAACATAGGAGAGGCCGCGGTCGCTGGCGAAAGTCTCGCGCGGATCCTCCTGGCTCTTGTCGCGCAACTCGGAGATTTCCGGCCGGCGGAACAGCGCGTTCTCGTCGAACGACATCTTGGCGTCGAGCGCGACGAGGTTGCCGTCGCGGGTCACCACCAGCGGATTGATCTCCAGCATCGAGGCGTCGTAGTCGCGAAAGACCTGGTAGCAGCTGAAGATGGTTTCGGTCGCCTTGCCGATCAGGTTCTGGTCGAGACCCAGCCCGAAGGCGATCTCGCGCGCCTGGAAGCGCTGCATGCCGACGCCGGGATCGACGGTGGCGCGGATGATGGAATCAGGTTTTTTTTCAGAGATATCCTCGATCTCCATGCCGCCGGCGGCCGACGCCACGATCATGACGCGCTCCTCCTTGCGATCGAGGACGAAGCCGACATAGAGCTCCTGGGCGATGTCGACGGCTTCTTCGAGGTAGAGCCTGGAAATCAGCTTGCCGCGCGGCCCGGTCTGCTGGGTCACCAGCTTGCGGCCGAGCATGGCTTCGGCGGCGTTGGAGATCTCCTCGTCATTGGCGCACAGCTTGATGCCGCCGGCCTTGCCGCGGGCGCCGGAATGAACCTGCGCCTTCAGCACCCATTTGCCGCCGCCGATTTCCCTGGCACGATAGGTCGCCTGCTCGGGGCTGTAGGCGAGGCCGCCGCGCGGAACATGGACCCCATGTCGGGCGAGCAGTTCCTTGGCCTGATATTCGTGGATGTCCATTTTGTCCTCCCTGAACAGTCAATGCGTGGCGACGCGTGACTGGCTGGCGCGTTCAATCGCTTCGTTGACCACCAAAACATTCCGCGCCATGCGCTCCGACGCAGCGTCGATCATCTTGCCGTCGAGCGCCGCCGCTCCCTTGCCCGCCGCCTCGGCCTCCTTCAGCACTTCGAGGATGCGCCTGGCGCGCGTGACCTCTTTTTCCGGCGGCGAGAAGACGTCGTTGGCGAGCGCGATCTGCGAGGGGTGGATCGCCCATTTACCTTCGATGCCCAATGCCGCGGCGCGCCTCGCGCCGGCGATGTAGCCCTCCGGATCGGAGAAATCGCCGAACGGTCCGTCGATGGCGCGCAGGCCGTAGGCCCGGCAGGCAACGGTCATGCGCGACAGGGCGAAATGCCACTGGTCGCCGGGATAGTCAGGGTTGAGGCCGCCAATGTTGACGGTGCGCGCCTTGCAACTGGCGGCATAGTCGGCGACGCCGAAATGCATCGCCTCCAGCCGGCCAGGCGTTGCGGCGATCGCCTCGACATTGGCCATGCCGAGTGCTGTCTCGATCAGAGCTTCGAGGCCGACGCGGGTTTTGAAACCCTTGGCCATCTCGATCTGGTTGACCATGGCCTCGACCATGTAGAGGTCGGCCGGAACGCCGACCTTCGGCACCAGGATGGTGTCCAGCCGGTCGCCGGCCTGTTCCATCACGTCGACCACGTCGCGGTACATGTAATGGGTGTCGAGGCCGTTGATGCGCACCGAAACGGTCTTGCCCTTGGCGCGCCAGTCGATGTCATTGAGGGCCTGGATGATGTTCTTGCGGGCGCGTTCCTTGTCCGGCGGGGCAACGGCGTCCTCGATGTCGAGGAAGACGAAGTCGGCGGCGCTGTTCGCCGCCTTGTCGATCATTTCCGGGCTGGAGCCTGGAACCGCCAGTTCGCTGCGCTGCAGCCTCAGTTTCTTCAGGTGGTTGATGGTGTGGCTCATGGTGCGCTCCGGGATCAGGCGGCTTCGGCGATGGCGGACTGCGGCGAGCGGCGGAAATGCGCGATCGCAGCACCGACGCCGGAACCCGGCGCCAGCTTGACGCCGCAATCGAGCAGCGCCATCTCCGCCGCCGACAGCGAGGCCAGCACCATCACCTCGTTCAGCCAGCCGAGATGGCCGATGCGGAAGACCTTGCCGAACACCTTGTTGAGGCCGCCGCCGAGCGAGGTCTGGTACTTCTGGTACGCCTGCTTGACGACGTCGCCGCTGTCGATGCCTTCCGGCACGAGGATGGCGCTGACCGTGTCGGAGTGCCATTTCGGCGCCTTGGCGCAAAGCTTCAGGCCCCAGGCGTCGACGGCCTTGCGCACGCCTTCGGCGAGGCGATGGTGGCGAGCGAAGATATTGTCCAGCCCTTCCTCGGCGATCAGGTCGAGCGAGGCGCGCAGGCCGCGCAGCAGCTGCGTCGCCGGCGTGTAAGGGAAATAGCCGGCTTCGTTGGCGCGGATCATGTCCTCGAAGGAGAAGAAGCAGCGCCTGTGGGTTGCGGTGCGAGAGGCGACCAGCGCCTTCTTGCTGACCGACAGGAAGCCGAGACCAGCGGGCAACATGAAGCCCTTCTGCGAGCCGCTGACGGCGCAGTCGACGCCCCATTCCTCCTGGCGGAAATCGATCGAGCCGATCGACGATACGCCGTCGACGAAGAGCAGCGCTGGGTGGTTTGCGCCGTCGAGCGCGGCGCGGCAGCCGGCGACGTCGCTGGTGACGCCGGTGGCGGTCTCGTTCTGCGTGCAGAAAACCGCCTTGATGCGGTGCGCCTTGTCGGCCTTGAGCCTCTCCGCATAGAGGTCGAGCGGGACACCGGTTCCCCATTCGCAGTCGATCACGTCGACCTCGAAGCCGAGGCGTTCGGCCATGTCGACCCACAGATGCGAGAACTGGCCGAAGCGCGACATCAGCACGCGATCGCCGGGGCTCAGCACATTGGTCATCGCCGCTTCCCAGGCGCCGGTGCCGGACGAGGGATAGATGAAGACGCGGCCGGTTTCGTTCTTGAAGACCTTCTTGATGTCCTCGAACAGCGGCAGGGTGAGATCGGGGAACGAGGCGGCGCGCATGTCCTCCATCGGAAGGTTCATCGCTTGCCGGACCTGTTCGGGGATGTTGGTTGGCCCCGGAATGAAAAGATGGGTGAAGCCGGCCATGCTGCGAACTCTCCTCTGATCCAGCAAAACTGATGAGGGGAGTCTCGTTTTTACGGCGGCCGGCAACAACACCTTGTCGGGTAAGATCTCGCCGCGCGCGGGTGGGGCAAGCCTACCCGGTTGGCCTACCCGGTCGGCCTACCCGAATGGCTGCTCTGACTACGGCGCTTCTCGCTCGAATAGAGCGCGACAGCCATCGCCCGGTTGCGGACGTCGAGCTTGTCGTAGAGATTCTTGAGGTGGTACTTCACCGTGTTCTCGGAAATCCCTGTCCGCGTTGCGATCTGAAGGTTGGTCCAGCCGTCGGAAAGCACCGCCAGAAGCTCGCGCTCGCGAACCGTGAGCTGCGAAAGCGGCGTGTCGTTGACCTTGTTGATGTCGATATAAGGGATGCAGATGCGGCCATGCGCGACCGCCAGGATGGTCTCGAAGATGATCGGCGGGTCGTCGAACTGGAAGCAATAGCCATGCGCGCCGAGCCGCACGCATTGCTTGAGGATGCCGATATCATGGTCGTTGGAAAACACCGTGATCCGCACGTCGAGCCTGCGGCTCTGGATTTCCGCCAGGACATCGGCGCCGTCCATGTCGGCGAGCTTCCAGCCGATGACTGCGACGTCGAATTGCGGCTCTGCCGCCAGGTCCAGGAACTGCCTGCCGCTTTGGACGGAGCCGAAAAACGCGAAGCGTCCGTCGCATTCCAGCATCTCGCGCAGCGCCGATACCACGAGCGGATTGCGTTCGGCGACGACGACGCGAACGCGCCCCTCGCCGATTGCCTGGTTCGTTCTCTGCGGCTTGATCTTCAAGGGCTTCCGGTTGCTCTGGACCAATTTGCGGACGTTGGCGGGTTCCATCGCGTCTCTGGATCCCGCAACGGCAATTCTGCCCCAATGGCAAATGGGTGCTCTTTCCCCAGCGACATGCATTGTCGCGCTGCTTGAACCCGGTTCGCGTCACGCGGCAGGCTATCGACCTTGGCCTGACGTAGCGGAAAATAGTTGGATTTCGCTGCGCAGCCCGGATCGCTCAGTAACTCAAATGTAAGGTCGACGCGCTATTGCTGACCTGCAGCCTCCGGTCACGCATGTTCAATTTCGGCGGATCAGCATGTCCTTAACTTCTGAAGTCTCGGACTACAGTCCGGCCGGCAAATGGTCGGTGAGACTGGCCTTCTTCATCGGCACATATGTGCTGATCTCATTTTTCCTAAGTCCGCTGACTTTTCTCACTCTTGGCCAAATCTACGTCGACAAGTTCGCTCGTGCGGTCCCGATATTGCTGGTTGGCGGCGCCGCCGTCGCGGGGCTCCTTTTTGGCCGGGATGCGCCGACGAAATATGCAATCAACTGGGTTCGGACACGGTGGTGGAACTGCCTGCCGGTGCTCCTGTTCTTTCTCGCCGGCGTGACGGCGTTCTCCAACTTCAAGATCCTGATTCCGACGGTCCTTCCGTTTTACGCCGACACCTGGTTTGCCGATCTGGACGAGTGGATACACGGGACGGCACCCTGGGAACTGGCGCATCGCCTCGACAATGAGCTGTGGGCGCTTTTCACCTTCAATGCCTATGAGGTGCTTTGGTTCGCGCAATGGTTCGGCACGATCCTGTTGGTGGGCATGTGGTCGAACCCGATTGCACGCATCCGCTATCTTTGGGCAGTAGCCTTGACCATCTCGATCGTCGGCACCTTGCTGGCGCTTCTGCTTTCGTCGGCTGGTCCCATCTACTACGACCACTTTGTCGGCGGCGATCGCTTCAATGGTCTGCGGGTCGCCCTGTCCAGCCTCGAGTTCGAGCGTCATCGTGCGCGAATATGCCGACTATCTTTTGATGCTCTATACGACAGGAAATACAGGCATGGGGGGCGGCATTTCGGCCATGCCCAGCCTGCATGTGGCCCTTGTTGTGTTGAATGCCTTTTTTCTGTCTTCCCTAAACCGTTGGGTCGGCGCTGCCGGATGGATCTTCGCGGCCCTGATCATGTACGGGTCGGTATATACCGGTTGGCACTACGCTGTTGACGGCTACCTCGCCATCGCTGTGGTGTCAGTGATCTGGTGGGCGACCGGGCGCCTCGTGCGCGAATAGCAAGCGCCGCATTGCCGATTTCGATACGCGCGGGGTAGGGCGCGTTTCGCTTGATATTCCCATGCGTTAGAGCAAAAGCTTCTCAAGCCGAATCGTGCCGCCGCCCTATCTTCTGTCCGAGCACCGGAATTTGCCAAAACCGGTTTCCACTTTTCGGGATCATGCTCTAGACCTGACAAGCACCCTTTCCGGAATCGTAATAGCGGGAGGCGCTTGTGGAAGGCCAGAACGAACAGGACGCCCGGTCTGTTGAGGACGCTGACATCTATGGCGAAGACGGCGCCTTGCAGTCGTCGTTCCTGGCGCAGATCGGCGCGGCGATCGCCGATCGCGACACGCTGACGCTGAAGCGCGAAGTCGGCGACCTGCACCAGTCGGAACTCGGCGATCTGCTTGAAGCGCTTCATCCCGAGCAGCGCCGCGCGCTGGTCGAGCTGTTGGGCTCCGATTTCGACTTTTCCGCGCTGACCGAAGTCGACGAGGCGATCCGCCTCGACATCGTCGACAATTTGCCCAACGAGCAGATCGCGCAAGCGGTGCAGGAGCTCGATTCCGACGACGCCGTCTACATTCTGGAAGACCTCGACCAGGAGGATCAGGACGAGATCCTGTCGCAGCTGCCGTTCACCGAGCGGATCAGGCTGCGGCGTTCGCTGGACTATCCGGAAGAGACGGCCGGTCGCCGCATGCAGACGGAATTCGTCGCGGTGCCGCCGTTCTGGACCATCGGCCAGACCATCGACTACATGCGCGAGGACAAGAATCTTCCCGACCGCTTCAGCCAGATATTCGTCATCGATCCGAGCTTCAAGCTGCTTGGCGCCATCGATCTCGACCAGATATTGCGCGCCAAGCGCGCGGTGAAGGTCGAGGAGGTCATGCATGAGACAAGGCATGCCATCCCCGCCACCATGGACCAGGAAGAGGCGGCGCGGGAATTCGAACAGTACGACCTTCTCTCCGCCGCCGTCGTCGACGAGAACGAGCGGCTGGTCGGCGTGCTGACCATCGACGACGTGGTCGACGTCATCCAGCAGGAGGCCGAGGAGGACCTGATGCGAATGGGCGGCGTCGGCGACGAGGAATTGTCGGACACGGTCGCGGCGACATCGCGCTCGCGCGTGCCCTGGCTGCTGGTCAATCTCGGCACGGCCTTCATATCGGCCTCCGTCATTAGCATGTTCGGTGCGACGATCGAGGAAATGGTGGCTCTTGCCGCGCTGATGCCGATCGTCGCCTCGCTGGGCGGCAATGCCGGCACGCAGACGATGACAGTGACCGTGCGCGCGCTCGCCACACGCGACCTCGATATCTACAATGCCGGTCGCGTCATTCGCCGCGAGGTCATGGTCGGCATGCTGAATGGCATGGTCATTGCGACGATCCTCGGACTGGTCGCCGGCCTCTGGTTTAACAATCCCGATCTCGGTCTCGTCATCGCCGCCGCCATGATCGTCAACATGCTGGCCGCGGCACTCGGCGGCATCCTCATTCCGCTGTTCCTTGACAAGCTCGGCGCCGATCCGGCGATTTCGTCATCGATCTTCACGACGATGATTACCGACGTTATCGGGTTCCTCGCCTTCCTCAGCCTTGCCACATGGTGGTTGCATCTGGGCGCCGGGGCGGGATAAGTCGCTCAATTGACTTTTACGTAAATGCCGTGCGAGGCTCGTGCGGGGTTCCATGCCGACTCCGGCACGGACGGGTTTGATTGGGATGGCAGGCGGCTGCGCATGGCGGGCGTCCCGGCCATTCGGCATTGGGAGCGAGAATGCGGGAATATTATTCGATCACCGAACTGACCCGCGAATTCGACGTGTCGACGCGGACGCTGCGCTTCTATGAGGACGAGGGCCTGGTGCAGCCGGTGCGGCGCGGCCGCACCCGGCTGTTTCGTCCGTCGGACCGGCATCTGATCCGTCAGATCATGCGTGGCAAACGACTCGGCTTCTCGATCAACGAGATCCGCGAAATCATCCAGATGTACAAGGAGCCGCCCGGCGAGGTCGGCCAGCTCAAGCTGATGATCAAGCGCATCGAGGAAAAGCGCGAGGATCTCAGGCAGAAGCGCCGCGACCTCGAGGAGACGCTGGCCGAACTCGACCAGGCCGAAGAGTCGTGCGTCGAGCGGCTGGTAGAGCTCGGCGTCAACACCTGAGCGCGGCCGTTTTGATAATTCTACTCCGGCGGCCACCTAGCGTGGTTTTCTGCGCTTCCGATGCTCAGGTACCCAAATGTACGCTCCGCTCCGGTTCTCGAAAGCCGCTCTATCTGGCTCCCCAGAGCGAATTCTGAAAACGGCCTCGGCGAGCCCTGAACTCAAATCCAGCGCCGCACGCGTTTCGCGTAATCCCGGTATTTCTTGCCGAATTTAGCCGCCAGGATCTTTTCCTCCTTTTCGATCGCCATCTTCTGCGTTGCGAAGGCAGCGATGAAGCCCATGAGCAGGAACCAGGCGATCCCCGTGATGAAGGCGACGCCGATCAAAAGCAGCGTGTTGGCGAGATACATCGGGTTGCGGCTGACGGAGAAGGGGCCGGAGGTGACCAGATGGTCCGGCACGGCATTCGGATTGAATGTCGTCTTCGCCCGCAGCATGACGCGGATGGCGGTGAACCACAGCGCGGCGACGCCGAACAGCGCTACCCAGCCGGCGGCGAAGAGGATCTCGCCCAGGAGGTCGCCGATCCATGGCAGCGGATAGAGCAGGCCGAGCACGACGCTGATGATGATTGCCGCGACATAGATCAGCGGCGGCCATGGGATGAGCCCGGGTTTTGGCGTAACGTCGGTCATTGTTGGCCTCCCTCCATCAACGTGCTGTCGGTCTTGGCGGTGCAGACACCGGCGAGATCGCCCAGATGTGCTTTGAATTCCGGGGTCTGGTCGCCGTTGTAGAGCCGGTCGAATGTCGCTTCGTTCTGCAGCGTATCGAGCATGCAGACACAATAGCTGGAGCAGAACTGCGTGTCGCGCTGCTGCTCGCAGGATATCTGACAGGATTTCAGGAAGCTCACTTCGCGCGTTTCGACCGGCGCCGGCGCGATCTGCGAAAACAGCCAGACGGCGCCGAACAGCAAGGGCTGGTGGATCAGATAGAAGGCGAGGCTGTGCCGTCCGATGAAGACCAGCGGGTTCGACCAGCGGCCGGGCGCAAGGTTGGCGAGCCGGGCCAGCAAGCCGGACGTTGAAGCAAGTTTCGCCGCGGCTATGCCCGCGAGTACGGCGCCGAACCATGGGAACAGCGGCACATAGTCGTTGGAGCGCGGATTGGTGGCCGAGAGGCCGACCCACCACAGCGCCGGATGGTCGAAGAATTCGGATCGCAGATAGAATGGCGCTGCAATGACGAGCGCCGCAACGACGATCGTCAGCAGCGCCGGCAGCCGCAGAAAGGCAAGGCCGAGCAGGCTGGCCAGCGCGATCTCATGCAGGATGCCGAAGAAGATGACGCCGCCCGGCGTAGCGAAGTGGGTGACGGCCGATATGGCGATCGCGGCCACGGCGACCATGGCGAAACGCTTCCAGAAACCCGGCCAGCGGATTTGCCTGCCATGGGCGAGGAACAGGCTGACGCCGACCAGGAACAGGAAGGTCGAGGCGATGCAGCGCGCATAGATCTTCCACCAGCCGAAGGCGGTGAGACCGGGATCGGTATAGCCGAAATTTTCGAGATCCCAGGTGAAATGGTAGCTCGCCATGGCCAGCAGCGCGATGCCGCGCACGATGTCGATGGTTGTGATGCGCCTCGGCTTCGACGGGTCCTGAACGGGTTCTGCCGGCGTTTGAAGGCTCATGGGCTTGCATTCCGATTCACTGGTGCCAAACGACTATCACGGTTGCACCGGGCAAAAGAAGGCGGGCCGCCGCATCTGCGTCAATTCCCCGTTTGGCTTTCCTCCTTCCGGTTAGAGGCCGCGTCGGAATTCGCTTTAGGCCAGCGGCGGAAAGCCTTTGACCGGTTTCGCTTTTCGGCCTGAGCGGGTCGATTTCCTGCTACCGAGCAACCGTCGTCAGGACCAGATTGGCCGGCGATTCCACCGCCGGAGGGCGAATGTCCACTCATGTGCGTCATCCGATCTGGCTTCCGGCTCTCAGGCCGGCGGATGCGCGCACCTTCGCCTCGCTCTATGCGGTCGAATCCTTCGCGCGCGCCACGATTTCCAGCGTCATCCCGATCCAGGCCTACGAGATCCTGCACAACGAGCAGATCGTCTCGATGCTCTACACGATCGTGGCGCTGCTCGGGCTTTCGGTGACCTTGTTCATGCCGATGCTGATCCGCCGCTTTGCCCGGCGCTGGGTCTACACCGCCGGCGCCTGCCTGCTCGCCATCGGCTCGCTGTTCTTCGTCACGCATACGCTGACCGGGCAGCTCATCGGCATGCTCTGCCGCGTCATGGGTGCCAGTGCGCTGTCGATCACGCTCAACCTCTACATCATGGACCACATCCGCAAGACCGACTTCATGCAGGCGGAATCGCTGCGCATGGCTTGGTCGATGTTCGCCTGGACCGGCGGGCCGACGCTGGGAATCTTCCTCTACACCAGCTTCGGCATCTATGCAGCGCATGGCGCGGTCGTGGTCTTTGCCTCGGCGCTGCTGGTGCTGTTCTGGACCTACCGGCTCGGCGACAACCCATCGATCCGCCCCGGCAAGAGCCGGCCGGCCAATCCGCTCGCCAATATCGGCCGCTTCGTCGCGCAGCCCAGGCTGAGGCTCGCCTGGCTCATCGCCTTCGGCCGCTCATGCTTCTGGACGACGTTCTTCGTCTACGGGCCGCTGTTCATGGTGATCACCGGCGAGGGCGAACTCGCCGGCGGTCTGCTGGTGTCGGCCGGCAATGCGCTTCTGTTCACGGCGATTTTCTGGGGCAAGGCCGGAAAGCGCTACGGCGGCTGGCGGACAATGACCTTCGCCTATTTCGCCATGTCGGCGATGCTTCTGACGGCGGGTGCTGTCGGCGAAACCGCGCCGTTGCTCGCCGGTGCCTTCCTGCTGTGCGGCGCCTTCTTCACTATCGCGCTCGACGCAATCGGCTCGACCGCCTTCATGCGCTCGGTCAGGTTCTATGAGAGGGCGCAGATGGCGGCGGTCTATCGCACCTATCTCGACTTCTCCGAGCTGACGCCGCCGCTGGTCTACTCGGTGGTGCTGGCGTTTTTTGGCCTGGGCTCGGTCTTCGCCACGCTCGGCCTGCTGGCTGCTGCCTGCGGTTTTGTCACCTGGCGCTATTTGCCCAAGTCACTTTGATTGCGGCACACGCGCCGCATGCCGTTCGCGCACCCACTCGTGAAAACGATGCAGGTCATACTCCTCGGGCATCAACACGCCGGCCGCGTGGCGCAGCGAGCGCAGGCCTTTCTGGTTGACCTCGCAGATCGCCGCGTCCTCTTCCAGCACCTGCCTTCCGAAGGCAACGATGTTGTCGATGTCGGCCTGGGGCGCCGCCAGCACTTCGGCTGGAAACAGCCATTCGGCGGTGAGCTCGGTCCGCTCCGGGCCGAGCGGCGCCAGCCGCACCGTGCGGACATAGTCGACATGGCCGACGATGAACATCGACGGCAGGTTGGTGGCGTAAGTCTGGCCGGCGGCGCGCTCGGCCGGAGTCAGGCCGGCAAAGACCGGACCATGGACTTGGCCGTCGCGTGACCATGTCTCGGCTCCGGCGCGCAGGCCGCCGGAAAATTCCGGCGCGTCATTGTCGGCGTGACGGGCCCATTCGGGGTCGTCGTGCCGGCCCATCAGGCCGCGTCCATAGATCGGTACCAGCCGCGACAGGTCCTTGTGGACGCCGGGGCAGTGCAGGCACTCGTTGAAGTTTTCCCAAAAGATCTTCCAGTTGCAGTTCATCACCTTGCGCAGCACATGGCCGCTGACCAATGCCTCCAGCGGCCAGTTGGCGAGGTTGCCAGAAGCGGGATCGAAGGAAGCCTCCGCCGAGCCGTCTGCATCTTCGGCCAGATTGATGAAGACAAAGCCGCGCCACAACGACAGCGCCACGCGGTAGAGCGGGTGATCGGCCTTGTCGAAGCCTTCGGGCAGCGATTTCGAGGGCACGCGCACGAGATCGCCGCGCAGTGAATAGGACCAGGCGTGGTAGGGGCAAGTGATCAGCCGCGCCTTCAGCCGCCCCTCGCTCTCCTGGCAAAGCTGCGAGCCGCGATGCCGGCAGGTGTTGTGGAAGGCACGCAATTCGCCGGTCTCGTCGCGCAGCACGACGATCTCCTGGGTGCCGACACGAAAGGTCCTGAATGCCAGCGGCTGGGCAAGGTCTGCCTCGCGGCAGACCAGCAGCCAGCTTTTGTACCAGATGGCGTCGAGGTCGCGCCCGTAGGCCTCGGCGTCCCAATAGGTCGGTGACGGCAGCGTCGGCTCGAGCCGCGTCAAGCCATTGTAGAGGTCGCGTTCGGTCTGATCGGGCTGCATGGCCGGCTCCCTGGATGGCGCAGCCGACACCCGGCTGGAGCCTTTGTCAATTGCCGTGCACGGCCGCCATTGTGGCGCGCAATGGCGAACTTTAAGGTCGGTCCATCCCGCTCCGGCATTCCGGCCGGTCGCCCGAGGTTGCAGGTCATGTCCGCAAGAACGATGTCGCTCACGCAAGAGCTGGTCGCCCGCTGTTTTCGCGCGGTCGAGGATAGCGGACCGGACCCGGACGCGGCGCATCTGGACGACGGCGACTATGAGGCGATGGTGGACGCGCTGGAGACGGAACTGCCTGCCACCGGGCCGCTCTGGCTGTTCGGCTACGGTTCGCTGATCTGGAAACCCGAAATCGACCATGTCGAGGAGCGGGTCGCGGTGGCGCGCGGCTGGCACCGCTCCTTCTGCATGAAGATGACCCGCTGGCGCGGCACCAAGGATCAGCCCGGCCTGATGATGGCGCTGGATCGCGGCGGGCAATGCAAGGGCGTCGCCTTCCGGCTGGGCAATGACGATCGGCGCCGGCAACTCGACAAGCTTTTGCGGCGCGAAGTGACGCTGAAGCCGACCAGCTACCATCCGCGCGTGCTCAGGGTTGCGAGCGACAGCGGCCCACTGCGGGTGCTGGCCTTCGTCATCAACCGCAAGGGCACCACCTATGCCGGGCCGCTCGACGAGGACGAGGTGGTCGAAAGGCTGGCGATGTCGTGCGGGCACTGGGGATCCGGCGCCGACTATCTCTACAACACGGTCAAGAACCTGGAGCAGCGCGGCATTCATGATTCCCGTCTGTGGCGGCTGCAGCACCTGGTGGCCGAGCGGATCGCCATGTCGGATCGCTGACCTACTGCATGTCGCCCAAAAGTGCGCAGCGGTTTTGGGAAAACGACATGCATAAAACAAAGACCTAAAGCGCGTCGGCTGAATCCGTTTCGGCGCGATGCGCCTTAGGTGGCGCATTCGCGCTGGTAACGGGCGGAATTTGGTTTGCCGGAGGCAGTGATTCTGCCTATAGTCGCGCCCTGTCGTCGGTTCCATTAGGGACCAAGAGGGAATGCGGTGAGGGCTGAATTGTTGCCCGATGCCGTGGCTGCCCCCGCAACTGTGTGCGGTAGTCCTCCCCATAAGCCACTGGAGATTTTTCTTCGGGAAGGTGGGGAAGGGTGCTGATCCGCGAGCCAGGAGACCTGCCGGCGACAGGGAACTGACTTCTGTGCCCTCGGGTGGAGGGCGAAAGGACAAGATATGAATACCGCTTCGGTCTCACTCGGCGCTTCCGTCTCCTCGCAGTCGCGCCTCATGCAGCTGGCGCTTGCTGCATTTCTCGGCATTTTCGTCGTTGGCTTTGTCGGCTTCTCGCACATCGATGCGGTCCACAATGCCGCCCACGACTACCGCCATTCGATGGCGTTTCCCTGCCACTGACGAGGAATTGACATCATGAACCTGTTTCGCAACGTCGTGTTCATCGCGGCGATCGCCGGGCTTGTGGCCGGCGTCGTTCTCGCCTGCATGCAGGCCTATGCCACCGTGCCGCTCATTCTCAAGGCGGAAGTCTATGAACAGGCCGGCGGCGGCCACGAGCATGCCGCCGCGCCAGCAGCGCCCGCCGCGAGCGCCACGGACACCAATGCCATGAGCAGCGCCGCACCGGCGCCGACTGAGGCGGCCGCTCCGGCGGAGGACGAAGGCTGGGCGCCAGCCGACGGCTTCGAGCGCTTCGCCTTCAGTGTCGTCGCCAATGTTGTGACCGGCATCGGCTTCGCGCTGATCCTGGTTGCGGTTTCCGAGCTCGCCGGTGGCATCGGCAATTGGCGCCAGGGCGTGTTCTGGGGTCTGGCCGGCTTTGCCGTGTTCACGCTGGCGCCCAACCTTGGCCTGCCGCCCGAACTGCCGGCGATGCCGGCTGCCGACCTCGCCCAGCGCCAGATCTGGTGGTGGGCAACGGTGGCGGCGACGGCGGCCGGTCTCGGTCTGATCGCCTTCCGCAAGTCGCTGCCGCTGGCGATCCTGGCCGTGGTCCTGATCGTGGCACCGCATATTGTCGGCGCGCCGCAGCCGGACAGCTTCGAGACGCCGATCCCCGAAGGTCTGCATCACCAGTTCGTGGTGGCGGTGACGGTGACCAATCTGGTGTTCTGGCTGGTGCTCGGCGCCGTCGTTGGCGTGGTGCGCGGACGCTTCACCGGAACGGCGACCAGCCTGCGCGACAGCTTTGCCTGATCGCAAAGGATTGACCTTCATCATCGGCGGTGCGCGCTCCGGCAAGAGCGCGCATGCCGAATCCTTGGTGACGGCAGGGCCGGCGCCCTGGACCTATATCGCCACCGCTGAAGCCTATGACCAGGAGATGCGCGAACGCATCGCGCTGCACCGCTCGCGGCGTGGCGAAGGCTGGACGACCATCGATGCGCCGCTCGACTTGGCCGGCGCGCTCGCAGCTCTGCCCGATGGCCGGCCGGTGCTGATCGACTGCCTGACACTGTGGCTGACCAACCATATGCTGGCTGAACACGATCTTGACGCCCAATGCCGGCAACTGGCGGACGCGCTGTCGCGGCCGCGCGGACCGTGGTTCGTGGTGTCCAACGAAGTCGGCCAGGGTATCGTGCCGGACAATGCGCTTGCCCGCCGGTTCCGCGACGCCGCAGGCCGCCTCAACCAGCAGGTCGCCGCAGTTGCCGACACGGTGCTGCTGATGGTGGCGGGGCTGCCGCTGAAGGTGAAATGAGATGACCGATATCGATCCCAAGGACGAGGAACGCCATCGCGCCAAGATGGCCAAGCGCAAGGCGGTGCAGGACGCCGAGGTGGCGGGCAAGACGATCGAGAAGGGGCTGCTGATCGTCAACACCGGTCCGGGCAAGGGCAAGACCACCGCCGCGTTCGGGCTGGCGCTGCGGATGCTCGGCTACGGCAAGCGCGTCGGCGTCGTCCAGTTCATCAAAGGCAAATGGCATACCGGTGAAAAAGAGGCCTTTGCGGCGTTCGGCGACCGCGTCGTCTGGCATGCGATGGGCGAGGGTTTCACCTGGGAAACGCAGGACCTGAAGCGCGATATCGCCGCCGCCGAGGCCGCCTGGGCAAGGGCGCTCGAGCTGATGGCCGATCCGTCGATCAGCCTTGTGGTGCTCGACGAACTCAACATCGCGCTGCGCTACGACTATCTCGATCTCGACGGTGTGGTCGCGGCGCTGAAAGGCCGACGTGTAGACCTGCACGTGGTCGTCACCGGACGCAACGCCAAGCCGGCGCTGGTTGAGGCTGCCGACCTCGTCACCGAGATGGGCCTGACCAAGCACCATTTCGCGGCCGGCGTGAAGGCGCAGCAAGGGATCGAGTTCTGATCGCTTGGCAGCAGGAGGGTAGTCTGTTGGAACAAGCAGTGATCGTCTATCTTCTTCTCAGTGACGGTCAGTTTGGAACGTCGCAAGAACGAGCATCCATTCTCGCACTGGAAGATCGGCTGGAGCAAGTCGTCGGGAGCGCTTCGGTCGGTGAGCTTGATGGCGACGAGTTTGGCGACGGCAAATGCATCCTCTACATGTACGGGCCAGATGCCGAACGGCTTTTTGTCGTGATAGAACCTGTATTGAAATCTTCTCCCGCCGCCGCCGGTGGGTACGCGATCAAAAGGTTTGGCGAGGCAGCTGATTCAAGCGCAAGGGAAGTCCGAGTTACTTGGTAGCTCGGGGTTTCCGGATCATCCCGACGTTGACGCAACGATGACGATCGCCGAGATCACTCCAAACAGCGCTATCAGCAGATAGTCGGCGATCCGGTAGAGCTTCAGCGCCCGCCTGATATCGGTGCTGTCGGCCTCGCGCCGGCCGCCTTCGCCCATGAATGCATCGTCGACGACGCCGCCGCCGTAGCTGCGCGGCCCGGCCAGCGCCAGACCGAGCGCGCCGGCCATTGCCGCTTCCGGCCAGCCGGCATTGGGCGAGCGGTGCCTTCTCGCGTCGCGCCGCACGGCCTGCCAGGCGCCGCTCGGATCGGCGCCTTTGACGATGAAGGCGGCAAGCACGATCAGCAGCGCCGTCAGCCTGGAGGCCGGCAGGTTGATGAAATCGTCGAAACGAGCGGCCGCCCGACCGAAGGCCTCGTGGCGCGGGGTGCGGTGGCCGATCATCGAATTCGGCGGTGTTGGCGGCCTTGTAGGCGACGCCGCCGGCCAGCCCGCAGACACCGGTCCAGAAGGCGGGTGCGACGATGCCGTCGGAAAAATTCTCGGCCAGGCTCTCGATCGCGGCGCGGGCAACGCCCGGCTTGTCGAGCTTTTCCGGATCGCGGCCGACGATGCGCGAGACGGCGATGCGGCCGAGCGTCAGCCCGCCTGTATCGAGCGCATCGGCCACTGCCTCGACATGCTCGGCCAGGCTCTTCTGCGACAGAAGCGACGATGCCAGAATTGCCGTGATGAGCAGGCCGGCGGGAAAGATCTGCCAGAGCAGGATTTGCACGGCGAAAGCGATGGCCGCCGGCACCAGAACGATGACCAGCAATGCCTTGACGCCCCGGCGGCGACGCAGCGCGTCGGAATCAGTGGCGTGGTTGAGCCTGCGGTCGAGAAA
Source organism: Mesorhizobium monacense (assembly GCF_056781675.1). Classification (NCBI taxonomy): domain Bacteria; kingdom Pseudomonadati; phylum Pseudomonadota; class Alphaproteobacteria; order Hyphomicrobiales; family Phyllobacteriaceae; genus Mesorhizobium; species Mesorhizobium monacense. The sequence goes on from NZ_CM165567.1 coordinate 1,659,353, forward strand.
GGATATCAGCCTGCCGAACCAGGTGACGGGATGGCCGATGGCGCGGAACAGCCCGTCCGGGTAACCCAGGGTGCGTTCAATGGCTAGCGACAGGAAGGCAATCAGGATCGACATGAAGCTTCTTGATGGAGCGATGGCAGCGGTGGATCATGGCGGAAGCCTTGGCCGGGCGAGCACGCTCTTCCCTCACGCGCCACAGCCTTTCGTCGACCTCTCGACGGGTATCAATCCGCACTCCTATCCGCTTTTCGAATTGCCCGCTACCACCCTGTCACGGTTGCCTGAAACCGCGCGAGCTCGTGAACTGGCCGAGGTCGCGGCGCGCGCCTATGGTGCGCCGTCGGCGGCGTATGTGGCGGCGGCACCGGGCACGCAGATCCTGTTGCCGCGTGTCGCCTCGCTGGTGAGTCCCGGCAAGGCTCTGGTGTTCGGGCCGACCTATGCCGAGCACAAGCGCGCCGCCGCGATCGCCGGCCATGCGGCGGCGGAGGTCGACGATTTCGAGGCGCTTGCCGGGGCCGATCTCGCCATCGTCGTCAATCCCAACAATCCCGACGGGCGCGTCGTCGAACGCGACCGGCTGCTCGAGCTCGCCGGAAGATTGCACGCCAAGGGCGGGCTGCTGGTCGTCGACGAGGCGTTCATGGATGTCGGCCCACGCGCCGAAAGCCTGGCCGGCGATGTCGGGCAGGGTGGTATCGTGGTGCTGCGCTCCTTCGGCAAGTTCTTTGGCCTTGCCGGCCTGCGGCTCGGCTTTGCCTTGGCCGACACGCTGACCGTCGACAGGCTGGAGGCGCAATTGGGCCCCTGGGCGGTCGCCGGTCCGGCGCTGGACTACGGCATCCGTGCGCTGGCCGACACGGATTGGCAGACCACCATGCGGCAGCGCCTGGCGCAGGATGCGGCGCGGCTCGACGCGCTGTTCGGCCGCTTCGATGTGCCTGTCGTCGGCGGAACGACGCTGTTCCGATATCTTCGGCTGTCCGATTCGGCCGAGTTGTTTTCGGCGCTTGGCGCGCGCGGCGTGCTGCTTCGGCATTTTGCCGACCGGCCACAGGTGCTGCGCGCCGGGCTGCCGGGTTCCGACGAGGAATGGCGGCGGCTCGAATCGGCGCTTGCCGACTGGGCCGCACGGCGCGACGATGGGCCGAAGGAGATCGCGCGATGATCCATGTCTGTTCGCTGGCGAAAGTCGAGGAGATCGTGGCGAGAACCGGCGCCGAGCGTCTGCTCTCGCTGCTTGCCGCCGGCACCGAAGTGATACGCCCGGCCTCGATCGCCAGGGAGAACCATTTGCATCTGGTGATGCACGACATTGCGGTGGCCCAGGAAGGCATGACCATGCCGGGCGAGGAGCACGTGCGCAACCTGCTCCAGTTCGCGCGCCAATGGGATCGCATGAAGCCCATGGTCGTCCATTGTTATGCCGGCATCAGCCGGTCGACCGCCTCGGCCTATATCATCGCGGCGGCACTTGCGCCGAAGCGCGACGAGGTTGAGTTGGCTGAGACGCTGCGTGCGCTGTCGCCCTCGGCGACGCCCAACCCGCGGCTGATCGCCGTCGCCGATGCGCTGCTCGACCGAAACGGCCGCATGATCGAGGCGATAGAGGCGATCGGGCGCGGCGCCGACGCTTTTGAGGGCAAGCCCTTCGAGCTCAAGATCGATGGCTAACGCCTCGCAGGACTTTTCTAGAGCGGTTCATCGTTTCACGGAAACGCCGAACCGCTCTATCTCTTTGTTTTGACGCAATTCCGGACGGAAAACCGTTTCACACTTTTCCTGGAATTGCTCTATGCCAGCCAGTCGGCGAGCTTTGCCTTGCGGACATCCTTCAACAGGCTGATGAAACCGTCGGCCTGATGCTCGGCGGTCAGCCGGCCTTTCTCGGCCGTGGCGATGCTGGCGTCGCCGACCACGCCGTTCGGGTTGAGGTCGCTGGCGATCCAGGCAAAGGCATGCGTGCCGGTGTGGCGCAGCAGCGCGAATTCCTTTTCGGCGCGGCTGACGTTGGAAACGAAATTGTCGGCCTTGCCCATGTCGACCAGATCCGGGCGGAAGTGCAGCATCAGCGAGGTCTCGACATCGCCGCCATGGATGCCGTGACGGTCCTCGAGCTCGGTGTACATGCCGGCTGGGCGGCCAAAGCGCTGCCAGCTCGTCTTCACCGCCAGCATCCTGGCGCGCACGCGCAACTCGCGCGTGATGATGCCCATGATCTCCTCATTGCCACCATGCGAGTTGACGACGACCAGCTTTCTCACGCCGGCCCTGGCGACTGACAGGCCAAGCTCGGTCCAGGCATCGACCAGGGTCGTCGCCGGGAGGGTGAGGGTACCTGGCGCATGCAAATGCTCGTTCGATTTGCCGACCGCCTGGACAGGCAGGATGCGGATGTCAAGATCGGCGGGAAGGCGGGCGATGACCGTTTCCAGCATGCCGTTCATGATCGAGGTGTCGGTCGAAACCGGCAGATGCGGACCGTGCTGCTCGATCGCCGCCACCGGCAGCACGGCGATCGTCGCCTCCGGGTCGATCGTGGCGTATTCGGTGGTCCGGTAGTCGCCCCACCAAACGCGTCTGTTTGCAACGGTCATGTTTGCCTCTTCCGTGTGACCGAGACCTAGCGCGCCAGACAGCGCCTGTCGATCATCCTGCGGCAATGACCTCGATCTCGACCTTGAATTCCGGCCGGGCGAAGCCGGAGACGATCATCAGCGTCGAGGCCGGCGCCGGGCTGGCGAAGAGTCGGTCGCGGACGTCCATATAGGGCCTGAGGTAGGCGCGGTCGGTGACATAGGCATTGATACGCACGACGTCCTGGAGCCCGAGCCCGGCCTCGCTGAGGATCGCCGCTATGTTCTGAAAGCAGAGTTCGGCCTGGGCGCCGGCATCCTCCGGGATCTGGTCATCAGCGGTGATAGCGACCTGGCCCGAACACAGCACCAGCCGGCTACTGGCAGGCACTTCGACGCCATGGCTGTAGCGGGCGAAGGGTGGCTTGATCGACTTCGGCGTGAGGAATTTGAACATGGCAATCTCCGGTTTGCGGCCAGCCTAAGGCCGGAACGCACACCCCTTCAAGATGCCGTGCATGGCATTGGGGCGATTGTGGACAGGCGTTCAAAAAATAGGCACGATGCCTCCCATACAGCATGACCCGTCATGGCTTGGCGCACGGTTGCTGCGCAAGCGGACGGCCCCCGGCGGTGGCATGTGTCTTGCTTCTTGAATCAATGGTGTCGAGCCCGGCGCGCGGCGCGCCGGAGCAAACAGAGGGTGGTGTCGATGTACGGAAAAGAGAAGATCACGGCGGGCGCAATCGTCCTGCTTGCCGCCAGCACGCTTGGTGCTGCGGCGAACGAGAAAGTCACTTTCGGCACCAACTGGCTGGCCGAGCCCGAGCATGGCGGCTACTACCAGGCGGTGGCCGACGGCACCTATGCCGCTTGCGGCCTCGACGTCACCATCTCGCAGGGCGGTCCGCAGGTCAGCGGGCGGCCGTTGCTGCTCGCCGGCAAGCTCGATTTCTACATGGGCGGCAATTTGCTGTCGGCCTTCGACGCCGTGCAGCAGGGCATTCCCATGCGCGTGGTGGCCGCCGACTTCCAGAAGGATCCACAGGTCATCATGTCCCAGCCGGGGCAGGGGCTGGACAAGTGGGAAGAACTGAAGAACGCCGAGCAGTACATCCTCGGCGACGAGGGCGCGCAGACCTTCTTCCAGTGGATGGTCACCGAGCTCGGCTTCGATGCCGCCAAGCGCGTGCCCTATACCTTCAACCCGGCGCCGTTCATCGCCAACAAGAAGTCGATCCAGCAGGGCTATGTCACCTCCGAGCCGTTCGCCGTGCAGAAGCAGGGCGGCTTTGTGCCGAACCAGTTCCTGCTCGCCGACTATGGCTGGGACACCTACGCGACGACAGTCGAGGTCATGCAGGACACGATCGACAAGCGGCCGGAGGTCGTCCAGTGCTTCGTCGATGGCTCGGCCAAGGGCTGGTACAACTACCTCTACGGCGACAACAAGGCCGCCAACGACATGATCAAGAAAGACAATCCGGACATGACGGATGAGCAGATCGCCTTCTCGATCGAGCAGCTGAAAAAATTCGGCGTGGTCGATTCCGGCGACACGGAAAAGCTCGGCATCGGCGCCATGACCGAAGCGCGCATCCAGAGCTTCTACGACAAGATGGTCAAGGCCAAGGTGGCGCAGCCCGGTATCGACATCAAGAAGGCCTATACGCTCGCCTTCATCAACAAGGGTGTCGGGCTGGACCTGAAGAAGTAATCGTGAAGCTGGAGACAGTGGCGCAGGCGCCTATGGTGGCATCGGGTGAAGGCCCGATGCTGCTGGCTTTGCGCAATGTCGGCAAGGTCTTTTCCAACGGCGTGACGGCGCTGAGCGACGTCGAACTCGCGATCCGCGAAGGCGATTTCCTCAGCCTTCTCGGGCCGTCGGGCTGCGGCAAGTCGACAGCGCTGCGGCTGATCGCCGGCCTGTCGACGCCGACCTCGGGCGTGCTCGACTGGCGCGGCCGCACTGGCGGCGATCGCACGAATATCGGCTTCGTCTTCCAGGAGCCGACGCTGCTGCCCTGGGCCAATGTCTTCGACAACATCTGGCTGCCGCTCAGGCTGAAAGGCGTATCGCGGGCCAAGGCGGCGCCGGCGGTGATGGAGATGCTGGCGCGCGTCCATCTTACCGGTTTCGAGTACGCCGTGCCGCGCGAACTGTCCGGCGGCATGAAGATGCGCGTCTCGATCGCCCGCGCCCTGGTGACCAAGCCGCGCATCCTCTTGATGGACGAGCCGTTCGCGGCCCTGGACGAGATCACCCGCTTCAAGCTCAACAACGATCTCCTGGAATTGTGGCAGGGCGAGCGCTTCACGGTCGTCTTCGTCACCCACAGCGTCTTCGAGAGCGTGTTCCTGTCAAATCGGGTGGTCGTGATGGCGGCGCGGCCGGGCCGGGTTTTTGCCGAACTTGCCGTCGATGCGCCCTATCCGCGCGACGAAGCGTTTCGCACCTCGCCCGACTATGCCGCGCTCTGTCGCCAGGCATCCGACGTGCTGGTGGGCGCCATCAACTCGACCGCTGGACCGCATCATGACGGCCATTGACGACAGCGTACTGAAGCTCGACCCCGAAGAGGCGCGCCGCGTGCGCCAGGAGCAGCTCGAGCGGATCGGCCGCTGGGTGCTGCCGCTGGCGATCATGATCCTGGCGATCTGGCTGTGGGATCGCGTCTGCGTCTGGAACGAGATTCCGAAATACATCCTGCCGCGTCCTGGCGTCGTGCTGCAGACGCTCTATGACGATGCCGGGCTGCTGTTCTCCTCGCTGCTGGTGACGCTCAGGATCACCTTCCTCAGCCTGCTTCTCGCCGTGATCGGCGGGGTCGGGCTGGCGGTGCTGTTCGCTCAATCGAAATGGGTGGAGATGTCGTTCTTCCCGTTCGCCATCGTGCTGCAGGTGACGCCGATCGTGGCGATCTTCCCGCTGATCAACATCTATGTCGACAACCAGACTGTGAAACTTCTGCTCTGCGCCTGGATCGTCGCCTTCTTCCCGATCCTGTCCAACACCACGCTCGGCCTCAACTCCGTCGACCGCAATCTGCGTGACATGTTCAAGCTCAACGGGGCGACCCGCTGGCAGCAATTGCGCTATCTCAGGCTGCCGGCGGCAATGCCTTATTTCCTCGGCGGGCTGAAGATCGCCGGCGGCCTGTCGTTGATCGGCGCCGTGGTGGCCGAGTTCGTCGCCGGCGCGCAGGGGCAGTCGTCCGGGCTTGCCTCGCGTATCATCGAGGCCGGCTACCGGCTCAACGCGCCGCGCCTGTTCGCGGCGCTTATTTTGATTTCGCTGACCGGCATACTGATCTTCCTGGTGCTGTCGCTGGTGTCGCATCTCATTTTGCGGCGCTGGCATGAGAGCGCGCTGAAGCAGGAGCGATAGGGTGGTTGCTCGTGTCGCCCAGGAGGGTGGAATTTGATCCCGGACACCGGCTCCTATCATCTCACCAACGTCCGGCTCCATGCATCGCTGGCGCCGGGCTTGGCCGCGGCCTTCGATAGCGACGGATTTGCCCTTGCCAACCTCGCCGTCGCCGAAGGACGAATTTCGTCCATCGCGGCTGCCAGCCGATCGAAGACGCCGGCTGATGCCATCGACCTTGGCGGCCGTATCGTGCTGCCGTGTTTCGTCGACTGCCACACCCATATCGACAAGGGCCATATCTGGCCCCGCAAACCCAATCCCGACGGCACCTTCATGGGCGCGCTCAATGCCACCGGCGCCGACCGCGCTGCGCGCTGGAGCGCCGAGGATGTGGCGCGCCGCATGGATTTCTCGCTGCGCTGCGCCTACGCGCACGGCACCAAGGCGTTGCGCACCCATCTCGACAGCGTCGCGCCGCAGGAGGAGATCTCCTGGCCGGTGTTCGAGGCGATGCGCGAGAGATGGCGCGGCCGCATCGAATTGCAGGCGGCCTGCCTGCTCGGCATCGAAGGCGTGCGCGAGACAAAATGGTTCGAGAGACTGGCGAAACGCGTCGCCGCGGCCAAGGGCGTGCTCGGCGTCGTCACCTACATGGTGCCCGATCTCGAGGAGCTTCTCGACAAGGTGTTCGCCGAGGCGATCAAGCATGGGCTCGACCTCGATTTCCATGCCGACGAGACCAACGATGTCGCGGCGATCTCGCTGAAGAAGATCGCTGAGGCGGCGCTCTGGAACGGTTTTGAGGGCAACATCCTGGTCGGCCATTGCTGTTCGCTGGCGCGCCAGCCGGATCTTGCTGTACTCGACACGCTGGACAAGGTGGCGAAGGCCGGCTTGGCGGTGGTGTCGCTGCCGATGTGCAATCTCTATCTGCAGGACCGGCGTGGCGACAACACGACGCCGCGCTGGCGCGGCGTGACGCTCCTGCACGAGATGAAGGCGCGCGGCATTCCGGTGGCGGTGGCCTCCGACAACACCCGCGATCCGTTCTATGCCTATGGCGATCTCGACATGCTCGAGGTCTACCGCATGGCGACGCGCATCCTGCATTTCGATCACCCGGTCGGCGATTGGCCGCAAGCGGTGGCGGCGACACCGGCCAAGGTGATGCGGCTCGACGGTTTTGGGACGCTTGCCGCCGGTGGCAATGCCGACTTCATCGTCTTCAAGGGGCGAAGCTGGACCGAATTGCTGTCGCGGCCGGAATCGGATCGCATCGTGGTGCGCGATGGCAAGGCGATCGACCGCAAGCTGCCCGACTATGCCGAACTCGACGAATTGATGGTGGGATGATGGATATTGCGGCGCTGAAGCGCGATCTCGACGGGCTGAAGATCGACGACCATCCGGCGATCGTCCAGCAGAAGAGCCGCGACTTCTACTGGTACAGCCCGGTGCTGAAACAGCAGCTCGACCATGTCACCGGCGACCTGATCGTGTCACCGAAGACCGAAGACGACGTGATCCGCGTGCTGACAGCCTGCCACCGGCATGGCGTTCCGGTGACGCCGCGCGGCAGCGGCACCGGCAATTACGGGCAGGCGATGCCGCTGTCCGGCGGCGTGGTGCTCAACCTCGCCGAGATGAACGCGGTCAAGGCGATCGCGCCGGGTCGCGTCGTGACTGGGCCTGGCGCGGTGCTGGCCGAGATAGACAAGGCGACACGGGTGCATTCCGCACAGGAGCTGCGCATGTCGCCGTCGACCTACAACACTGCCTCGATCGGCGGCTTCGTCGCCGGCGGTTCGGGCGGCGTTGGCTCGATCCGCTGGGGCGGGTTGCGCGATCTCGGCAACGTCATCCGGCTCAGGACGGTGACGATGGAGGCAGAGCCGCGCGTCATGGACCTCACCGGCGAGGACGTGCTGAAGGTCATGCACGCCTATGGCACCAACGGCATCATCACCGAAGTCGAGATGCCGCTGACGGCAAGCTATGACTGGATCGATGTCATCGTCGGTTTCGACGATTTTATGGACGCGGCCGGCTTCGGCAACGACCTCGCCATCCAGGACGGCATCTTGGCGAAGCTGATCACGCCGATCGCCGCGCCCATCCCTTACGATTATTTCAAGCGGCACCAAAAATACTTCCGGCGCGAGCAGAGCATCGTTGTGTGCATGATCGCGCCGCATGCGATGGATGCCTTTGTCGCCTTCGTCAGGAGCAGCAAGGGCGAGATCGTCTTTCGGGCCGACAAGGAGGCGGACCTCAAGGGACTGCCGCCGGCCTATGAATTGACCTGGAACCACACGACGCTACGCGCAATCAGGGTCGATCCGACGATCACCTACCTGCAGGCACGCTATCCGTCGCCGGATCATCTCGCCCACGTCAAGGCGATGGTCGATCGCTTCGGTGACGAGGTGCCGGCGCATCTGGAATTCATTCGCTTCGATGGTGCGATCGGCGCGGCCGGCCTGCCGCTGGTCCGCTTCACCACGGCCGAGCGGCTGGACGAGATCATCCGCATCCATGAAGACAATGGCTGCTGGATCTTCAATCCGCACCGCTACACGCTGGAAGAGGGCGGCATGAAGCAGACCGACGAGGTGCAGCTTGCCTTCAAGCGCGAGACCGATCCGCAAGGCCTGCTCAACCCCGGCAAGATGATCGCCTGGGAAAATCCTGATTATGACTACCGCTCGGGCAAGTCGTTCCTGTTCAAGGGACTGCAAAAGGCGGGCTGATGAAGATCCTGGTCCTCTACGCGCATCCCGTCGAGACCAGCTTCAATGCCGGCCTGCACCGGACGATCGTGGAGCGGCTGAAGGCGGCCGGCCATGCCGTCGACGATTGCGATCTCTATGCCGAGGATTTCGACCCGCGGCTGACGCGGGCCGAGCGGCTCGGCTATCACGACCAGCGCGGCGAGGGCGACGCTGCCGCCTTCTATGTCGAGCGCCTGCTGCGCGCCGAGGCGCTGGTATTGTCCTATCCGGTCTGGAACTTCGGCTTTCCGGCAATGCTGAAAGGTTTTTTCGACCGCGTCTTCCTGCCCGGCGTGTCGCTCAGGCTGGTCGACGGCAAGGTGCAGCCGTCGCTGCACAACATACGCAAGCTGGCCGCCGTCACCACCTATGGTGGCAGCCGGTTTCGCGCCATGCTGATGGGCGATCCGCCGCGCAAGCTGGTCAGCCGCATACTGCGCGCGACGATCAAGCCCGGTGCCTCCGTTTCCTATCTCGCGCATTATTCGATGAACCTGTCGACCGACGAAACGCGCCGGGCATTCATTGCCAAGGTCGGCGCCAACATGGACGCGTTCTGATGCGCGTGCTGGTGGTCTATTGCCATCCGGTGCCCGAAAGCTTCTGCGCCTCGATCCGCGACTGTGCTGTCGAGGTGCTGAAGGCGAGGGGCTGGGAGGTGCGGCTCCTCGACCTCTATGCCGAGGATTTCAATCCGGTGATGGGCTGCGACGAGCGGCGCTTCTACAATGAGCGCGCGCCGCAGGATCCGGCGCTCAAGCCGCATTTCGATCATCTTGGCTGGGCGCAGGCGATCCTGTTCGTCTATCCGACCTGGTGGTACGGGTTGCCGGCGATGCTGAAGGGCTGGCTCGACCGGGTGTGGGCGACCGACGTCGCCTTCAAGCTGCCGGCGGGAAAGGGGCGGATCAAGTCGCTGATGACCCATGTGACCAGGGTCGGCGTCATCACCACCTGCGGCGCGCCGACCTGGTGGAGCGTCGTCGTCGGCCAGCCGGGTCGCAAGACCATCCTGCGCGGCATGCGGGCGCTGTGCGCCACGCGCTGCCGCACGTTCTTCCTGGCGCACTACCTCATGGATTCCTCGACGCCGGCGACCAGGGCGGCATTTCTGGACAAGGTGCGGCGGAAGCTGGAGCGGTTCTAGAGCGTTTCATTTCTTGAGAGAATCGTAGGATTCCCAAAGCAGCTGGTTTGTGATTCAAGATGCTGGCTGGACGGAGGCCAGCGTCTGATGACACGAGCCCTTTCGAACGATCTTCGTGAGCGTGTTGTTGAAGCCGTCGGCACCGGCGAGAGCTGCCGTGTGGTGGCGTCGCGTTTTGGCGTCGCAGTGTCCTCGGTGGTGAAGTGGTCGCAGCGTTACCGTGCCACCGGCTCGGTTGCGCCGGGCAAGATGGGTGGACACCGCAAGCGTATTCTGGAGCCGCATCGGGCCTTCATCGTGGAGCGGATCAACCAGACCTCTGATCTGACGCTGCATCGGCTGAAGGATGAGTTGGCCGCACGCGGGGTGATGGTCTCGCACAACGCGGTCTGGGTGTTCTTGAGGCGCGAGGGCCTGAGCTTCAAAAAAAACGCTGTTCGCTCTTGAGCAGGCCCGAGCCGACATCGCTCGTCGCCGCCAGCGCTGGAGGTCGTGGCAGGGTCGCCTCGATCCGGCGCGTCTGGTCTTCATCGACGAGACGTGGATCAAGACCAACATGGCCCCACTTCGCGGCTGGGGGCCAAGGGGACAGCGCCTGCGCGGCTTTGCCCCACATGGCCATTGGCGAACCCTGACCTTCCTGGGCGCATTGCGCTGCGACGAACTCACCGCGCCATGCGTCTTCGACGGCCCGATCAACGGTGAATGCTTCCGCGCTTATGTCCGTCAGCAACTGCTCCCGACCCTGCGGCCAGGCGACATCGTGATCATGGACAATCTGGGCAGCCATAAATCTGCAGCCATCCGTCACGCCATCAAGGCCGCCGGCGCAAGGCTCTGGTTCCTGCCGCCCTATTCACCCGATCTCAACCCGATCGAGCAGACCTTCGCCAAGATCAAACATTGGATGCGCCACGCCCAGAAGCGAACTATCGAAGACACCTGGCGCCATCTCGGCACCCTCGTCGGAACAATCAAGCCAGACGAATGCGCAAACTACTTCAACAACGCTGGATACGCTTCCGTCAAAACATGAAGGAGTCTAGAGCGGTTCATCGTTTCATGGAAACGCAGAACCGCTCTATCTCTTTGTTTTGACGCAATTCCGGACGGAAAACCGTTTCACACGTTTCCTGGAATTGCTCTAGGCTCCTTGCCGTATCGGCTGTGGACCTTCGAACCTCACATCCCGAACCAGCGGGCGCGGCGGCTCGATCCAAAAACCTCCTTGTCCGCGCGCAAGGCAACCGACGGCTCGTGGTAGGTTCCGGTCGGCTTTGGGCCGGAGAAGAAATCCACCTCGACCTTGCCGATGCGTCCGCCGCCGAACTCGATGTAGCAGGTGCCGAAACCATCATATTGCGTTCCGCTGCCGATATTGCGCAGCCTGGCGATCAAGTCGCTGGCCACGGCGCGCGCGGCCCCTTCGGCGAACACACCGGCCTTCGGCGTGCCGGTGTTGGCGCCGTCGCCAACGGCGTAGACGCCGGCATATCGGGTTTCCAATGTCCGCGGATTGACCGGGATCCAGCCGTTCTCGGCCATGCCGCTGTCGATCACGACGTCGGGCACGCGATGCCTGGGGACGCCGAGGAACAGGTCGAATTGCATCTCCACCCCGTCGTCGAGAATGGCGACCTTCCTGGCATTGTCGATCGAGGCGACACGGCGGCCCGGGATGAAGCCGATATTGCGCTCGACGAAGGCCGCCACCAGCGCACGGGAGGTTTCGGGCGAGGGTGGCACCGGGCTCGGCAGCGGCAGCACGAAGCTGATCTCGCAGGCACCACGAACACCGCGATTGACCAGATAGTCGTGCAACATAAGGGCGCATTCGCTTGGTGCCGGCGGGCACTTGTACGGCGCGCCGCAAACCCCGACCAGGGCCTTTCCGCTGGTGAAGCTGGGCAGCACGTCGCGCAGGCGCTCGGCGCCGGCGACCGTATAGAATTCGTTGGCGCCCGCCAGCCCCGGCGTGGCGTCGAAATCATAGTCGGCGCCGAGAGCCACGATCAGGAAATCGGCCTCATGGACGCCGCCATCGGTGGTGACCCGTCGCCTTTCGGCATCGATGGTGGTGACCGTCTGCCTGAGCAGGCGCACGCCCGGTTTCACGAAGTCGCGGTACGGCATGCGCACCGCGTCCGCCGTCTTGTGGCCGAACATGACGTCGAGCTTGGAAAAGCCGAAGACGAAGGCGTCGCTCTTGTCGATCAAGGTCACGTCGATGTCCGCACCGAAAGTCTCGGACAACAGGGTGGTGAGTTCGAGGCCGCCGAAGCCCGCCCCAAGGACAAGGACGCGCGGCTTGCTTGCTGTGTTCATTTTCCCCTCTCATTGTGTCGTCGCATGCGAAGCGCGGTCTTGTGGCCGCCCAGCCTTATGCGATGCCGGTTGGGGCCAGTGCCGCAGCGTAGCAGTCTCCTCGGCAAAGGTAAGGAACATTTCGATCGGCGTGGGGGCGTAGCCAGCCAGCGCGGCTACATCCGCACCCGTTCCGCCCTCGGGTCGTACATCGGCTTCAGCGCGGCTTCGGCGGCGAAGCGTTCGCCGGCGATCTCGATCTCGTAGGACGAGGCCAGCACGTCCGCCTCGCTCTCGCCCTTGCAGGGCACGTAGCCCAACCCCACGGCGCCACCGAGATGATGCCCGTAATTGCCCGAGGTGATCGGGCCGACGATCTTGCCGTCGCGCAGGATCGCCTCATTGTGGAAGAGCAAGGGTTGCGGGTCTTTCAGCCGGAACTGGACAAGGCGTCGGTTCAATCCACTTTCCTTCTTCTTCAGCACTGCGTCGCGGCCAAGAAAATCGCCCTTGGCCGTCTTCACGGCGAAGCCGAGACCGGCTTCCAGCACATTGTCCTCGTCGGTGATGTCGTGGCCGAAATGGCGGAAAGCCTTTTCCATGCGGCAAGAGTCCAGCGTATGCAGGCCGCAGAGTTTCAGCCCGACGTCTGCGCCGGCCTCGGCGATCGCCTCGAAGACGTGCGCGGCCTGATCGGTCGAGACATAGAGCTCCCAGCCAAGTTCGCCGACATAGGTAACGCGGTGGGCGCGGGCCAGGCCCATGCCGATCTCGATCTCCTGAAACGTCCCGAACGGATTGGTCGCGTTGGAGAAATCGTTCGGGCTCACCTTCTGAATCAGTTTCCGTGCGTCCGGGCCCATCAGGCAGAGCACGGCTTCGGCAGCGGTGACGTCGGTGATGACGACGAATTCATCCGCAAGATGCCTGCGCAGCCAGGCGAGGTCGCGCTGCAGCGTAGCACCCGGCACGACGAGGAAGTAGGCGGTTTCCGACAAGCGCGAGACGGTGAGGTCGCTCTCGATGCCGCCGCGCTGGTTGAGCATCTGCGTGTACACGATCCTGCCCGGCGCGACGTCCATGTCGTTGGCGCAAAGCCTCTGCAGGAAGGCGCAGGCATCGCGGCCCTCGACGCGGATCTTGCCGAACGAGGTCATGTCGAACAGGCCGACGCCGTTCCTGACCGCCAGATGCTCCTCGCGCTGGTTGTCGAACCAGTTCTGCCGCTTCCAGGAATAGCGGTATTCGCGCTCCTGTCCCTCGCGGGCGAACCAGTTGGCACGCTCCCAGCCGGCAACCTCGCCGAACACGGCGCCACGCTCCTTCAACTGTTCATGCAAGGGCGAGCGGCGAACGCCGCGCGACGTCGCCATCTGCCGGTAGGGGAAATGGTCGGCATAGAGCAGGCCGAGCGTTTCGGAGACGCGTTCCTTCAGGTAGCGGCGGTTCTTCTGGAACGGCTGGGCGCGGCGGATGTCGACTTCCCAGAGGTCGAAAGGCGCCTCGCCATCGTTGATCCACTGCGCCAGCGCCATGCCGGCGCCGCCCGACGAAACAATGCCGATCGAATTGTAGCCGGTCGCCATCCAGTAGCCGGACAGTTCCGGCGCCTCGCCGAGATAATAGCGGTCGTCAGGCGTAAAACTCTCGGGACCGTTGAAGAAGGTATGGATGCCGGCGGTCGCCAGCATCGGCATTCGGTTGACGCCCATTTCGAGGATCGGCTCGAAATGCTCCATGTCCTCGGGCAACTGGTCGAAGCAGAAATCCTCGCGGATGCCATCCATGCCCCAGGGTTTTGCCACCGGCTCGAAAGCGCCGAGCATCATCTTGCCAGCGTCCTCCTTGTAGTAAGCGCATTCATCGGGCACGCGCAGCACCGGAAGGCGGGAGAGGCCCGGAATTGGTTCGGTGACCAGATAAAAATGCTCGCAGGCGTGCAGCGGGATGGTGACGCCGTTCTGCGCCCCGAGTTCGCGCGCCCACATGCCGGCGCAGTTGACGACGATGTCGGTATCGATCGTGCCTTGCTCTTCGCCCTGCGCCCAGGACACGCCGGTGACGCGACCATTTTTGGTGTGGACCTTGGTGACCTTCACATTCTCGATGATGGTCGCGCCGCGCTGACGCGCGCCTTTGGCCAGCGCCATGGCGATGTTGGCCGGGTCGCATTGGCCATCGAGCGGCAGGTGCACGGCGCCGACGACATCCGAAATGTTCAGATGCGGGTACATCTCTTTGACTTCGTTAGGCGAAATCTCGCGCACGTCGACATCGAAGGCGCGGGCGAGAGACGCCTGCCGGTAGATCTCGTGCTTGCGCTCCTCGGTCAGCGCGACGGTGATCGAGCCGACCTGGCGCATGCCGGTGCCGACTTCGGTCTCGGCTTCCAGCTTGACGTAGAGGTCGGCCGAGTATTTCGCCAGCCGGGTCATGTTCTGCGAACCGCGCAACTGGCCGATCAGGCCGGCGGCATGCCAGGTCGTGCCCGATGTCAGCTGCTTGCGCTCCAGCAGCACGATGTCGGTCCAGCCGAGCTTGGCCAGATGGTAGGCGACCGAACAGCCGGAGACGCCGCCGCCGATGATGACAGCCCTTGCCTTGGCCGGAATGGTCTTGGCGCTCATGCGGCCTCGCGGCGATAGCTGGATGCGAAACGGCGCAAGCGAAGGGCTGCTTCCTCCAGTACCGCCTTGGGCTGGCAGAGGCTGACGCGGATGTGGCCGGCGGCGGCCTCGCCGAAGCTTGAACCCGGCATCACGCCGACCTTTTCCTTGTCGAGGAAGGCCCAGGCAAATTTTTCGTCGTCCGGCTCGAGCGCTGATATGTCGAGCATGACAAACATGCCACCTGCAGAGCCGCGCACGGTGACGTTGTTCATGCCGCGCACGGCATCGAGCAGGACGGTGCGCCGCGCGGCATAGCGTTCGGCGATCTCCTTGACGCCATAGCCGTTTTCCAGCGCCTCGGCGCAAGCGATGCTGATGAAGGCCGGCAGGCCATAGGTGGTCACCAGATTGAGGTTGACCAGCAGCGAGATCATCGTCTCCGGCCCGGTCAGCCAGCCCATGCGCCAGCCGGTCATGCCGTGGCTCTTGGACATCGAGTTGATGACCAGCGTGCGTTCGGCCATGCCGGGCAGCGAGCGCGGCGAGATATGCTCGCCGCCGACCAGCGTCCAGTAGACCTCGTCCGACAGCAGCCAGAGATCATGTTCCCGGCATATTTGCGCCAGCTCTTCGAGGTGCTGGCGCGAATAGACCGCGCCCGTCGGGTTGTTCGGCGTGTTGATGAGGATGGCGCGCGTGTTCGGCCGGACTGCCGCGCGAATGTCGGCGGCGTGCGGCTGGAAACCATCCTCGGCTGGCGTCTCGACGACGGTGAAGTCGGCGCCGGCCGCGCTGAAGGTGTTGGGATAGGTGGCGTAGTAGGGGGCGACCACGATGGCATGGTCGCCCTTGTCGAGCACGGCCTGCACGGCGGCATAGAGCGCTGCCTGCCCGCCCGGCGTGGCGATGACCTGGTCGGGACTTGTGGCTACGCCCGTGCAAGCTGTCGAGGCCACTGCCATCGCCTTGCGCAGGCGCGGCAGGCCGGGAAGCGGCGTGTAGTGGTGATTGCTGCCGCGAACCGCGGTCACGCAGGCTTCGATGGTCTGGTCCGGCGTATCGAAGTCATGGTCGCCGACCGACAGCATGATGATGTCCTCGCCGGCGGCCTTGCGTGTCCAGGCGGCGAAGTGAACCTCCCAGCCGTCCTTGCCCGAAGGCACGATGCCGGTAATGCGCGATGATGGTCTGGGCATTATGCAACTCCCGAGATCTGGTAGCCGGCCTGTTCGAGCCGGTCGCGCAAGGCGCCGATGTGGGCCGGCCCGACTTCGCAGCAGCCGCCGACGATTTGGGCGCCGGCCTCGACCCAGCCGATCACCTGCTCGGCATAGGCCGCCGGATCGAGGTCGTGGCGCGCATGCAGCACCTCGACCGTGCCGCCATGCTTCAGCGCCTCGACCGAGGTGAAACCGTTGGCATAGGCACCGACCGGGCCGCCGAGCGCGATCAATTCGGGCAGCGCGGCGCTGACGGCTTCGGGCCGGCAGCAATTGATCAGCCGTGCGGCGAGCGGCAGACCGTCGAGCGCGTCCGATGCTGCCGCGATCGCTTCGCCACTGCGCAGGCGCGGGGCGCCGTGATCGGCGAGCGTCCACGACACCCAGACGGGCTTGCCGCTTTCGGATGCCGCGGTGACGGCGGCGCGCGCCTCGTCCGCCGAGGCCATGGTTTCGCACAGGAAGAGATCGACGCCGTCGGCCTGCTCAGCGACGATGCGGCGATAGGTGTCGAGCGTCTCCTGGTAGGAGATGGTCAGTGCCGGCGCATAGCTGCCGAACAATGGCGACAGGCAGCCGGCGATGGTTGCCTCTCCGGCTTGCTCGCAAGCCTGCCTTGCCAGCTCGATGCCGCGCCTTTGCAGCGGCTTGAACAGGTCTTGTGCTCCTTCCCGCGCGAGCCGCTCCGGTGTCGCCGAATAGGTGTTGATGGTGATGACGCGGGCGCCGGCACGGATGAATTCCGCATGCAGGTCGCGCACCAGATCCGGCTCGTCGATCAGCACCCTGGCCGACCACAGCGGCGTCGGCTCGGACTTGCTGCGGCGGACCAGTTCCTGGCCCATGCCGCCATCGGTGAGGATGACTTTTTTCATGCGCGCAGCCTTTCGTTCTTCGCATCCCACAGCGGTTCGTCCTTCTGCACGACGGCCTTGAAGCGGTCGCCGAAGATCTCGACCTCGACAGCGGTGCCGGGCTCGGTCAGGTCGGCGCGCAGCATGCCGAGCGCAATCGACTTGTCGATGCGATGGCCCCAGCCACCGGATGTGGTCTCGCCGACGATCTGGCCGTCATGCCAGAGCGTCGACATGTAGGGCGCGTCGCAATCGCCGGGGTTCTCGACGACCAGCGTGACAAAGCGTTTTTTTACGCCCTGCTGCTTCTCGTTCAGGAGTGCTGCCTTGCCGCGGAAGTCGGACTTTTCCCATTTGACGAAACGCTCCAGCCCGCCCTGCAGGATCGAATAGTCGGTCGACAGATCGCCCTTCCAGGCGCGGTAGCCCTTTTCCAGCCTGAGCGAATCCAGCGCGTACATGCCGAACGGTTTCAGGCCATGCTTGTGGCCTGCGGTCCAGACGGCGTCGAAGACAGCGGCGGTGTCGCCGACTTTGGTGTGGATCTCCCAGCCAAGCTCGCCGGCGAACGACACGCGCACCAGCTTCGCCCAGCGGCCGGCGATGCTGATCTCCTGATGGGTGAGCCAAGGGAGCGAAAGGTCGGCGGCGCAGACCTCGGCCAGGATGTTGCGCGAGTTGGGACCGGCGAGGATCTGCGTCGAATATTCCTCGGTCCGGTCGATCAGCTTGAATGACGCATCCTTGGGCATGCGCGACTTCAGCCACTCGAAATCATGCCATTGCGCCACCGCCGCTGTGATCAGCGTCATCTGGTCCTCGCCGTGGCGGACGACCGACATTTCGGTGACGATGCGGCCCTTGTCGTCTGAGAAATAGACGAGGCCGATACGGCCGGGCTTCGGCACCAGGCCGGTGACCTGGAGGCTCAGCCAATCGGCGGCACCCGGACCTTCGAGGTTAAAGCGCGAGAAGCCCGGCAGGTCCAAAATGCCGGCGGCGTCACGCACCGCCAGGCACTCTTCGCGTACGCGGTGCTGCCAGGGTCCGTCGCGACGGAAGGTGAGCGTCGATTCTTCCGAGACGTCGTCGCCAGCTTGCGCATACCACGTCGCGCGCTCCCAGCCATTGTAGGCGTCGAAGCAGCCGCCAAGTGCCTTGATGCGATCATGCAGCGGCGACAGCTTGCGGTCGCGCCCGGCCGGCCAGGCACGGCGCGGGAACTGGATGGCGTATTCGTTGCCGTAGATCTCCATGCCCTTGGCGACGCAATAGTCGGGTGCGGCGGCAAAGGAGGTGAAGCGGCGCGGGTCGCAGGACCACATGTCCCATTCCGTCTGGCCTTGCGTCACCCATTCGGCCAGCACCTTGCCGGCGCCGCCGCCCTGCGCGATGCCGAAGGTGAAGACGCAGGCCTCGAAGGCGTTGGGCACGCCGGGCATCGGACCGATCAGCGGGTTGCCGTCCGGCGCGTAGGGGATCGGTCCGTTGATGACCTTGGACAGGCCGGCGGTGCCGAGGATCGGCACGCGGACCACGGCGTCAGCGAGGTAGTGCTCGAGACGGTCGAGGTCGTCGGGGAACAATTGGAAGGAAAAATCCTCCGGCATCGGATCGTTGTGGGTCGCCCAATGCGCGCGGCAATTGCGCTCATAGGGGCCGAGATTCATGCCGGTCTTTTCCTGGCGCAAATAGTAGGAGGTGTCGACGTCGCGCAGCAGCGGCAGTTTCTTGCCTTGCTCCTTCGACCAGGCGGCGAGCTCGGGGATCTCCTCGAACAATATATACTGATGGCTCATCACCATCATCGGCACTTCGCGGCCGAACATTTTTCCGACCTCGGCGGCACGGTAGCCGGCGGCGTTGACGACGATCTCGCAGCGGATCTCGCCCTGCGCGGTTTGAACCACCCATTCATCGTTCTCCCGGCGCACGCCGGTGACCGGGCAGAAGCGGATGATTTTGGCGCCCATGTCGCGCGCGCCCTTGGCCAGCGCCTGGGTCAACTGCGCCGGATCGATGTCGCCATCGCTCGGGTCGTAGAGCGCGCCCTTCAGTTCATGCGTTTCGATGAACGGGTAGCGGCGCTTGATCTCGTCGAGGCCGACCACGTCGATCTCCATGCCCTGGTAGCGGCCCATGCCTTTGGCGCGCTGGAACTCCTGCATGCGCTCCTTGGTATGGGCGAGCCTGAGCGAGCCGGTGACGTGGTAGTTCATGGGATAGTCGACCGCGTCGGCCAACCCGCGATAGAGCTCGGTCGAATAGCGCTGCATGTTCATCAGCGACCATGACGAGGAGAAGGTCGGCACGTTGCCGGCGGCATGCCAGGTCGAGCCGGAGGTCAGCTCGTTCTTTTCCAGCAGTACGCAGTCGGTCCAGCCCGCCTTGGCGAGGTGATAGAGCGAAGAGGTGCCGACGACACCGCCCCCGATGATCACCACGCGTGCCGTGGTCGGCAAACCGGCCATGTTGCTCTCCCAAACATTCACTCAATAAACAGGTGGCGAAACCACCCAGATGACCACTGCCGGCTCGGCGCCGGGATTGCGCCAGCGGAACGGCTTGCCGTCGAAGCGAAAGGAGTCGCCCTCGGCAAGACGGTGCCAGACGCCCGATATTTCGATGTCGAAGGTGCCGGAGGCGACATAGCCGGCTTCCTCCGTCGGCCGACGCGCCTCGGTCTTCAATTCCGCACCCGGTGCGAAGACCGAACGCAGCATCTCGAAGCTACCGCCGAGATCGGGTGACAGAAGCTCCTCCACCAGTCCGGAATCGCTTGTGCCAAGCCTGCGGCGGTTGCCGGCGCGCACGACCACGCCGCGCTCCTTTTCGATCGGCACGTCGTGGCTGAAGAACAGGCTGACCGGCACGCCGAACAGGTCGGCGAAAGCCCTGAGGTCACCGAGCGAAGGGACCGACAGGCCGCGCTCGACCTGGCTGACCCAGCCGACGGAACGGCTGAGCCTGAGGCCGATCTCGGCCAGCGTCAGCCCGCGCGCCTTGCGCAGCGCGCGGATATCGCTGGCCAGCAGCCGTTCGCTGCTCTCCTGCTCCGATCTGACGGCGATTGAGGCCAAGCCATTCTCTCGATGAAAAATCCCAGACAAATTTCATCAGAGGTCAGCTCCATGAAAAAATCAAGGAGATTTTCACAAGACCACAAGATTTGCTTGCGCCGTTTTGACGGTTCATGCAAAGGCTCGGCCACGAACGGCGGGTGGGGACGTCCGGTCGAGGACCAGGTATTTGGAATTCGCGCATGGGTCCTATCCGGAAGCCGGTCCCGGTTTCCAAGGCCATGCGTCAAGGGACGGCCCATGCTGGAAAACAACGCTCGGATTGCCGAGGACGCGGCGATCGTAGACGAGGCGATCACGTCGCGCCGCTCGGTTCGCGCCTTCCTGCCCGACATGGTCGACGACGAGACCATCCGCGCCGTTCTCGCGGTGGCCGCCCGCGCGCCTTCGGGCACCAACATGCAGCCCTGGCGGGTCTATGTGACCAAGGGCGAGATCAAGCAGCGCATAACCGACGCCATCCTCAACTCGGGCATCCGCGCCGAGAAGGCCGAGTGGGACGAGTACCGCTATTATCCGACCCAGTTCTTTGAACCCTATCTCACCCGTCGGCGCGCCAACGGTTTCGGCCTCTACGGGGCGCTCGGCATCGGCCGGCGCGAGGTCGACAGGATGCGCGCCCAGCACGACCGCAACTTCGTCTTCTTCGACGCGCCGGTCGGCATGATCTTCACCATCGACCGGCGGCTGAACCAGGGCTCCTGGATCGACTACGGCATGTTCCTGCAGAACATCATGGTGGCGGCGCGAGGCAGGGGCCTGCACACCTGTCCGCAGGCGGCGTTCGCGCCCTATCACCGGCAGATCAGGCCGGTGCTCAACATTCCCGACGAAGAGATCGTCGTCTGCGGCATGGCGCTCGGCCATGAGGACACGTCCAAGCCCGAAAACGAATTCCGCACCGACCGCGTGCCGCTGGAAGAGTGGGTGACGTTCAGATGATAGGACCGGCCGATGGCGGTCGTTGCGCCGCCCATGCTACTGGACCTGTATTGCCCGAGGGAAACCACAATGCATCTGCAGGCCTATCTGGATCGCATTGGCTATCAAGGTCCCGTCGAGCCGACGCTGGAATGTCTGCGGCAGATTCATCTTCGCCAAGCCCTGAGCGTTCCCTACGAAAATATCGACGTGCAACTCGGCGTCTCCCTCGATCAGGATCTTGAAAAAATCTTCGAAAAAGTCGTCGGCAGAAGAAGGGGCGGATGGTGCTATGAGCTCAATGCCTTGCTCGGATGGGTGCTGTCGGAGATAGGGTTCGATGTCATGCGGGTCTCGGCTGGTGTTCTGAGGGACCAGCGCGGGGACGCCGCCCTGGGAAACCATCTGATCCTGCTGGTCCGGCTCGACCAGCTCTATCTTGTCGATCAAGGGCTGGGGGATGGTATTCGCGAGCCGATACCCTTGATGGCCGGAACGCATCGGCAAGGCGCATTGGCGTTCAGACTGGCAAAATTGACTGACGGCTATTGGCGATTTCACAGCCATTCCTTCGGTTACCCGCCGACCTTCGATTTCAGGGATGAGCTCGCGGACGAGGCTTTGCTCGCATCAAAATGCGCTGCGTTGCAAGAAGCGCCTGAATCAATTTTTGTGCAAAATCTTGCCTGCCAGATCATGGCTCTTGAAACGGTAACCTGCCTTACCGGCCGCGTTCTGCGGATCAAGTCGATTGAAGGGTCCACGAAGAGGCTGGTGGACTCGCAAGACGAATTCGCCGACATTCTCGACCGAATGTTCGGAATTCGTGATGTGGACGTTGGGCTGCTTTGGCCCAAAGTCGTTGCGCGTCATGACTTGCTTTTCGGCGACAGGCCGGTCGATCAGATCGACCTCACTGGCATGTGACTATTCGCTGGTGAGCGGCGACCCATGGCCGCTGACATAGGCGCCGTCCTGCGGCGTCAGCCGGGCACTCAGGCGGCAGATCGCCGGTCTGTAGGGCCAACCGTTTGCGGACTACTGCACTTCGTAGCCGACTTCTTCGCTGGCATGGCAGAGCGCCTTCCAGAACGAGCGGGCGAAGGAGCGGAACACATAGATGTCGAACTGGTCGGCGCCGGTGCGCTGGATCTGGGCAAACACGTCGTGATGGGTGGTCGATCGGCCGGCGCCGATCGGGAAGGCCGGCAGGGCGAAGTCGATGGCGAAGAATTTCGCCAGCACCCATTCCGCCTTCGGGCCGGCGATGCGGATGGCACTGCGGCCATGCGACAGGTCGGTCACGGTGCCGATGGCCGGCGTGACGACACTGGCAAAAGCCGCCGCCAGCCCTTCGGCCTCGTCGACCACGGTAAACTTTCCCGGCGCGAAGCCGAACACAGCCTTGACGCCATCGGTGACGCCGCCACCGGCGCCGTCGGGCAGGGCAAGGCCGGTGACGGTGCGGATGCCCGCCATCAGATGCTTCTCCTCGCCCGGCCATGCGGCAAGCTGCAGGATCGAGCCGGGTCTGGTCTCGGTCAGGATGATTTCGACGCCATGCTCGAAATTGCCGTGCGAGCCGGCTTGCAGCTCCGGCTCAAGCGGTGATTGGCGCTCAACCATGCATGCGGCTCCCGTCTGGATCGTAGAAGTGGTTGGAGACGATCTCGATCGGCCCGAACCGGTTGCGCAGCGGATCGGAGACAAAGGCGCGTGTGCCGTGCCGTGCCTTGCCGCCGCTGACCAGCGCCAGCGCGATGTGCTTGCCGAGCGCCGGCGAATAGCAGCAGGCGGTGATATGGCCGATGGAGCTGTGCGGATTGGCTTCGTCCAGTTCCTCGACGATATGCGCGCCGCCGTTGAGCGGCCGGTTGTCGAGCGAAACCAGGCCGACCAACTGCAGCCGGTCGGGGGCGATCAGACCCTCGCGGTCCATCATCGCCGAGCCGATGAAAGGCTTTTTCTTGGACAGCATCCAGTCGAGATGCAGGTCGCGCGCCGTGGTGCGGCCGTCGATCTCGGCGCCGGTGACATGGCCTTTCTCGATGCGCATCGTGC
The DNA here is from genome assembly GCF_056781675.1 of Mesorhizobium monacense. Taxonomy (NCBI): domain Bacteria; kingdom Pseudomonadati; phylum Pseudomonadota; class Alphaproteobacteria; order Hyphomicrobiales; family Phyllobacteriaceae; genus Mesorhizobium; species Mesorhizobium monacense. The sequence continues at coordinate 1,682,266 of NZ_CM165567.1, forward strand.
CCAGCGCCTCGAGCCCGTAGGTGACTAGCCCGAACGGCTTGCCGGCCTCGATCAAGGCTTCCCAGACATGGGTGCCGTAGCCGGCGCCGGAATAGACCTCGAAGGCCATTTCGCCGGAGAAGGAGAGCCGGCAGATCATGACGGGCACGCCCGCTATCTCGCCGCGTACGATGCCCATGAAGGGCAAGGTGGCGTTGTCGACTGCGGTCCCCTTGACGCAAGCGGCAAGGATCGCCCGCGCGTTCGGGCCGCCGATGGCAGCGCCCGCCCATTCGTCGGTGACCGAGGTGACTGTGACCTTCAGCTCCGGCCAGATGACATCGAGGAAATATTCCAGATGCTGCATCACCTTGCCGGCATTGGCCGTGGTGGTGGTCATCAGGAAATCCTGCTCGCCGAGCCGCCAGGTGGTGCCGTCGTCGAAGGCCAACCCGTCCTCGCGCAGCATCAGTCCGTAGCGGGCCTTGCCGACGGCGAGCGTCGAGAACATGTTGGTGTAGACGCGGTCGAGGAACTCGGCGGCGTCCGGCCCTTGCACGGCGATCTTGCCCAGCGTCGAGACGTCGACGATGCCGGCGCTGTCGCGGGTCGCCTTGGCTTCACGCACATAGGCCTGCTCGATCGTCTCGCCGGCAAGGCCGTAGATCATCGGGCGGTACCAGAGGCCGGCCGAATACATGGTCGCGCCATTGGCGATGTGCCAGTCATGCATCGGCGTCAGGCGCTCGGGCTTGAGGTCGCCGAAGCGTTCGGCAGCAAGAGAGCCAATCGACACCGCGGAGTAGGGCGGACGAAAGCGCGTGGTGCCAACTTCGGGGATCGGCTTGCCGAGCGCCTCGGCCATGATGGCGAGGCCCGGCACGTTGGAGCTTTTGCCCTGGTCGGTCGCCATGCCGAGCGTGGTGTAGCGCTTCAGGTGCTCGACCGAGACGAAGCCTTCGCGATGCGCGAGCCGCACATCTTCGGCCGTCACGTCGTGCTGGAAATCGACGAAGCTTTTGCCCTTGGCCTTGATCTCGAACACCGGCGCCGGATCGGGATCGCCGGGGGCGGCTTCCACGACCGGCAAGGCTGCTGGCGCGCCCGTTGCTCCGGCGGCGGAAAGCCCGGCGGTGCGGCCCTCGGCAATAGCCTCGGCGGTCGAGAAGCTGCCGGTGAAGGCGCCCGCGCCGACCCATTTCTGCGTCGGCTTCGGCGGCAGGAAGGCCTGGCGCTCGGCGTCCCACTCTGCCTTGGCGCCGGCCTGGCTGGCGAGGTGGATGGTCGGCGACCAGCCGCCCGACATCAGCAGGCAGTCGGCATGGATGCTGCGCGCATCGCCGGTCAGCGCGCCGCTCACCATGTCGAAACGCTGCACCTTGAGACCGGATAGCGCCTTGCCGCCTTCTGTGGCGACCACGGCGTGACCGGACAGGATCTCGGCTTCGGCCTCGGTGGCCAGCTTGCGCATCTCGCTCGCCAGGTCCTGGCGGACGTCGATGATGGCGACGATCGCAGCGCCCGCCGTCTTCAGCGCCAGCGCCGAGCGATAGGCGCTGTCATTGTTGGTGAACAGCGCGATCCTGTCGCCGGGCAGGACGCCATACTCGTTGGCGTAGCGTTCGGCGGCATGCGCCAGCATGACACCCGGCCGGTCGTTGCCGGGAAACACCAGCGGCCGCTCGAAGGAGCCGGTGGCCAGCACCACCGATTTGGCACGGATCGTCCAGTAGCGATGACGCGGCTCGCCCCTGGCCGGGGCTTCCTTGTGGTCGGTGACCCGCTCCAGCGCTGCCAGCGTGTTGCCGTCATAGTAGCCCCAGACTGTGGTGCGCGGCAGCAGACGGATATTGTCATGGCCTTCGAGCTGGCCGATGGCGCGCGCCGCCCAGTCGGCCGCCTGCATGCCGTCGATGGTCTCGCCGGACCAGTTGGCCGAGCCGCCGAAATTCGGCTCCAGCTCGCAGAGGATGACGCGCTGGCCTTGATCGGCCGCCGCCCTGGCGGCCATCAGCCCGGCCGGGCCGGAGCCGACCACCAGCACGTCGCAGAAGGCGTTCATGCGCTCGTAGCGCGATGTGTCGGCAGTGACGCCGGCCTTGCCGAGGCCGGCGGCGCGGCGGATGAAGTGCTCGCAGAACATCCAGAAGCGGGTGCCTTTCAGCGGGCCGATCACCGGACCCATGAAGGTCTTGTAGTAGAAGCCGGCCGACAGGATCTTGCCGCCGAGCTGGTTGATGGCGTTGACGTCCCAGGCAAGCGACGGGAAGCGGTTCTGGCTGACGGCTACCAGCCCGTCATAGATCTCGACCATGGTCGCGGCGATGTTCGGTTCGCGAACCTCGCCGCGCAGCACCGTCACCAGCGCGTTCGGCTCCTCGACGCCGGCAGTCAGTACGCCGCGCGGGCGATGATATTTGAACGAGCGCCCGAACAGCGTGACGCCATTGGCGAGCAGCGCCGAGGCCAGCGTGTCGCCGGCATAGCCGGTGTAGGGCGCGCCGTCGAAGGTGAAGCGGATGGTGCGCAGCCGGTCGACACGGCCGCCGGTTTCGGTACGGCGCGGGCTCACGACTTGGCCTCCAGCTTGTGCCGGGCGGCCTTGTGGTCGCCACGCGCGAAGCCGCTGCTCGAGATTTCATGCGTCAGCGTGTTGCGCACGACCCTGAGATGGGCGCGGCAGCCGCCGGAGTGCTGCCAGATTTCGTTGTGGTCGCCGGCCGGGTTCAGCCGGTCGTAGACATAGGCGTTCCAGGCGTCGAGATCCTGCGAGGCAGGCTGCGGGCGCTGGCGGTTGCCGTCGCCCTGATAGGTGAATTCGATGACGTCGCGCGGGCCGCAATAGGGGCAAGTGATCAGCATCTTATTTGGACCCTAATGCAGCCGAGGGGTGGCGCCCTGGCCTTTGTCGTCGATGACGAGGCCGCGATGGAAACGGTCGAGCGTGAAGGGCGCGTTGAAGTCGTGCGGCTCGTCCTTGGCGATGGTCCAGGCAAAGCACCAGCCGGAGGCCGGCGTCGCCTTGAAGCCGCCATAGCACCAGCCGCAGTTAAGATACATGCCGGGCAACGGGCCGGTGGTGATGATCGGCGAACCGTCCATCGTCATGTCGCAGACGCCGGCCCAAGAGCGCAGCATGCGCACACGGGCAAGACCCGGGAACAGCGCCAGCATCTCGCTCATCACTTCGTCGACGATCGGCAGATTGCCGCGCTGAGCATAGCTGTTGTAGCCGTCGAGATCGCCGCCATAGACGAGGCCGCCCTTGTCGGACTGCGACATGTAGAAATGGCCCATGCCGAAGGTCAGCACCGTGTCGATGAACGGTTTCAGCGATTCCGTCACGAAGGCCTGCAGCACATGGCTCTCGATCGGCATTTGGTCGATGCCGGCAAGCTGCATCACCCGCCCGGTGCTGCCGGCAACGGCCAGCGCCACCTTCTTGGCGCGGATCTCGCCGCGCGTCGTCGAGACGCCGGTGATGCGGTCGCCGTCGCGCAGGAAACCGGTGACCTCGCAGTTCTCGATAATGTCGACGCCGCGCCGGTCGGCGCCGCGCGCATAGCCCCAGGCGACGGCGTCGTGGCGGGCGGTGCCGGCGCGCGGCTGCATCAGCCCGCCGAAGATCGGGAAGCGCGCCGAGGCGGAAACGTCCAGCGCCGGCACCAGTCGCTTGATCTCGGCTACCGTCATCAGTTCGGCATCGACGCCGAGATGGCGCATGGCGTTGCCGCGGCGGGCATAGTCATCGAACTGGGCGGGGGTGTGCGCGAGGTTCAGGCAGCCGCGCTGCGAGAACATGACGTTGTAGTTGAGATCGTGCGAGAGATTCTCCCACATCTTCATCGAGTGCTCGTAGAACCGCGTGTTGGACGGCAGGAGATAGTTGGAGCGGACCGCCGTGGTGTTGCGGCCGACATTGCCGGAGCCGAGCCAGCCCTTTTCCAGCACCGCGACATTGGTGATGCCGTGCTCCTTGGCGAGGTAGTAGGCCGTCGACAGCCCATGCCCGCCACCGCCGATAACAATGACATCGTAGGACGCCTTCGGGTCCGGCTTGCGCCAGGCGGGCTTCCAGTCCTTGTTTCCGGTGAAAGCGTTCTTGAGGAGCGAAAAGGCGGAGTATTCGGCCATTCTTTTGGAGCCTGTCATGAGGTTCGGATGGGCCGCGCAGCAGCCATCCGTTTGTGCGATGCGGCAGACTATAGAGCAGGCCGCTGCCGCAAAGCCAAGATTGCGCCATCGCTTTTCGACTGGCCGACTCCGAAAGCGCGCCGCCCGGGATGGCTTGCCCCATCATATCAGCGTCTTTATCAAGGATGGGTTTTCAGAACCGGCCTTTGCCGCGAGTCGCCAGACAACAGATGTTTTTTCGATTGCTCCGCCTGATCCTGATCCTTGCGCTTGTCGTCGCGGCGCCGCCGTCGTTCGACGCGATGGCGCAGGCGATCGGCCAGGGCGCGGCCGGTTTGATCACCGACCAGCAGAAGGCCATCCAGGACCTGACCGCCAAGACCGACGGTCTCGAGAAGAAAATACAGCAGGACGGCGAGGACGACGCCACGCTGGTGGAGATCCGGCTGCAACTGGAGGAAATGTCTCGGGCAGCGCTGACCAGCGCGCTGGCCTTCCGTTCGCGCCTCACCGACATCAACAACCGGATCGAGACGCTGGGGCCGCCGCCGGCCGCGGGGCAGCCGCAAGAGCCCGACATCGTCACCGGCGAGCGGCAGGCGCTGGCGTCGGAAAAGGCCGAGATCAATGCCGTCATCGCTTCCGCGCAGAACCTGTCGATCCGCATCAGTGGCCTGATCGACAAGATCGGCAACATGCGCAGCGAGCTGTTCCGCAACCTTTTGACCAAACGCTATGAACTCTCCGACGCGCTGAGCCCGCAGGTCGTTTCCGACGCCCAGGACGAATACGCCAACCTTTACAGGGCCGTGTCGTCCTGGCTGGGCTTTGCCTTCAAGTTCAAGTTCAAGGCGATGCTTGCGGCGACCTTCATGGCGCTCGCGCTCGCAGTGGTGCTGCTGGTCGGCGGACGCCGCCTGTTCGGGCGCATCTTCGAAGGCGATGCGTCGGTCGAGGATCCTTCCTATCTCAGCCGGTTGTCGGTGGCGTTCTGGTCGACATTGCTGCCGACGCTGGCCGTCGGCGCCTTCCTCGCCTCGACGGTTTTCCTGTTCAACTATTACAATGTGTTGCGCGGCGATATCGGCGTCTTCCTCAACGCGCTGGCTGCCGTCATCGCGGTGGTGTTCTGTGTCAACCGGCTGACCAATGCGGCGTTGGAGCCGCGGCTGCCGAACTGGCGCTTGATACCGGTCGAGACCGGTCCGGCGCGCTGGCTGGTGCGGCTGACGACAGCCATGGCGATTGTCATCGGCGTCAACAATTTCCTGTCGGTGGTCAACGACAAGATGGGCTCGCCGCTGTCGGTCACCATCGTCAGAAGTTTTGTCGCCACGATCATCTTCGGCGTTATCCTGATCCTGATGGCGTTGCTGAAACCGTTCAAGGGGCGCGACGAAAGCTGGCGCCCTTGGCCGGCATGGCTGCGCTACACTGCCGTTGCGCTCGGTCTTTTCACCATCGCGGCGGCGCTGTTCGGCTATATCGGCCTCGCCCTTTTCGTCGCGCAGCAGGTCGTGGTCACCGGCACCATATTGATCACCGCCTATATCGGCTTTCTTTCGGCACGAGAGATCGGCGAGGAAGGCGGTTTCGCCGGCACCTCGATCGGGCGCTGGCTTTCCACCAATTCAAGCTACGAGGAAACCGCGCTCGACCAGCTTGGCCTGGTCGTCAGCATCGCCATCAACCTGATGATCGTGCTGGTGTTCCTGCCGCTGATCCTTTTGATGTGGGGGTTCCAGCCCGGCGACATCCAGGCCTGGGCCTACAAGCTGGCGACCGGCGTCTCCATCGGTTCGGTGACCATCTCGTTCCTTGGCATCCTCAGCGGCATCGTCGTTTTCGTCATCGGCTATTTCCTGACCCGCTGGTTCCAGGGCTGGCTCGACGGCTCGGTGATGGCGCGCGGCCGGGTCGACACCGGCGTGCGCAACTCGATCCGGCTGGCGGTCGGCTACGCCGGCGTCGCACTCGCAGCACTCGTCGGCGTCTCGGCGGCGGGCATCGACCTGTCCAACCTGGCGCTCGTTGCCGGTGCGCTTTCCCTGGGTATCGGCTTCGGCTTGCAGAATGTCGTCTCCAATTTCGTTTCGGGCCTGATCCTGCTCGCCGAGCGGCCGTTCAAGGTCGGCGACTGGATCGTTGCCGGCGAAATCAGCGGCACCGTCAAGAAGATCAGCGTGCGCGCCACCGAGATCGAGACGTTCCAGCGGCAGTCGGTGATCCTGCCCAATTCGAACCTGATCAACAACGCGGTCGGCAATTGGACGCACCGCAACAAGCTCGGCCGCGTCGACATCAAGGTCGGCGTCGCCTATGGCAGCGACGTCAAGCGGGTGCACGCCCTCCTGCTCGACATCGCGCGCGGCCATCCGCTGGTGCTGAAGAATCCGGAGCCGTTCGTGCTGTTCACCAATTTCGGGGCGGCGGCGCTCGAATTCGAGATCCGGGTCTTTCTTGCCGATGTGCTCAACGGCGCCATCGTGCAGAACGACATTCGCTTCACGGTTCTCGATGCTTTCGACAGCGAGCATATAGAGATCCCCTCGACGCCGCGCGCCGAGGTCAAGAAGCACCAGGCGTGGCCGATCGACGACGACAAGACCGAGGCCGAGTTCGCCGAGCGCGAGGAGGCGGAAGCCGCAGCCGCGGCCGAGAGGGAGCGCCTGGCGAAGTCGAAGCGCAAGAGCCGCAAGCCCGACCCGGATTAGGCCCATTGATCCCGGCCCACGAGCCCGCCTTCTCGTGCCGCGAAACCAATTGCGGCATGAATGCGGCATTCAGTTGCGGTTCAGCTTGCAAGTCATATAAGCTCGCATGCAAAGGGCGAGAATGCCTTGCAAAATGCAACCAGAGGCGGTGTGGAAACACCGATATTGCAAAATGTGGAAGTCTGTCGTCGCCGCCATCGCTTTTCTTGCCGTGGACGGTTCGGCTTTCGCCGCCAGCGCGGTCAACAAGGACGCCGAGACCCGGACGCTGATCGTGACCGAGGGCGGCGGCAAGACGGAGCTGGCGCTGGCCGCCGGCGAAACCGTGGAATTCTGCCCGAACGGCTGTTTCGTCACCTTGCCGAATGGTGACCTCGAAGCCCTGAACGGCTCCGAAACGGTCGAGATCTCGGGCGGCGTCGCCCGCATCAAGTAAACTTGCGGTAGCATCTCTTGCGAAGGCCGGGTAATGCCCGGCCTTTTATTGTTTCCGGCAGTACTTGTTTAACAATGACGCGGGAAATACCACCGCGCCGCCCGGCCACAACCGGGCGTTTTAACGATCGTTACGTCATCTCCCGCTACCGATACGAAGACGCCGAAACATGGCGCGGGTGTATCTGCACATGACCTCATCCGGACCGGCATTCGGTGTCATGCGCTTCAGGCAGGGCAGGAAAAAATGGACGCGAGGTCGGACAGGAACGCGATCCCTCTTGCGGTCGATCTCGACGGCACGCTGATTGCAACGGACCTTTTGTGGGAAGGCCTGTTCATCCTTCTCAAGAAGAACCCGCTCTATATTTTCCTGGTGCCGTTCTGGCTGGCCGGCGGCCCGGCACGGCTGAAACAGGCCATCGCCGACCGCATCGACATCGATCCGGCCTCGCTGCCCTACCGCGAGGTCCTGCTCGAGCGGCTGCGCAAGGAGCATGGCGAAGGACGCAAGATCGTGCTGGCGACAGGCACGCCGCGCAAATTCGCCGAGGCGATCGCCGCGCATCTCGGCATTTTCGATCGCGTGCTGGCGACCGACGGTCCGCACAATATGACGTCAGGCAGGAAGCGTGCCTCGCTTGTTGCCGCCTATGGCGATGGCGGTTTCGACTATGCCGGCAACAGCCGGCACGATGTCAGGGTGTTCGACGCCGCGCGCAGTGCGATCGTCGTGGCGCCCGACCGTCGCGCCGCGCGCTGGCAGGCCGCCCATGGCGCCGAGATGGTGCCGACGCCGAAGCCGACCCTCAAGACCTTCGTCAAGATGCTGCGCGTGCATCAATGGCTGAAGAACGTGCTGATCGCGGTGCCGATGGTGCTGTCGCACGAATATTTCAACATCGACATGATCTGGGAATGCGCGGTGGCGTTCGTCTCGTTCTGCGCGGTGGCGTCCGCCATCTACATCCTCAACGATTTCTTCGACCTCGCGCTCGACCGCAGGCATCCGACCAAGCGCAACCGGCCTTTCGCCAGCGGCGCGCTGTCGATCCCGTTCGGCATGGGTGCGATCCTGGCGCTGCTCTCGATCGGCATCGCCGCGGGCCTGTTTCTGTCGCTCGAATTCCTTGGCGTGCTCGGCGGTTACATAGTCGTCACGACGGCCTACTCGCTGTCGTTCAAACGCATGCTTCTGGTCGACGTGCTGACGCTAGCCGGCCTCTATTCGATCCGTGTGCTGGCGGGTGCGGCGGCGACCGGCGTCGACGTCTCGTTCTGGCTGCTCGCCTTCTCGATCTTCTTCTTCCTGTCGCTGGCGCTGGTGAAGCGCTATGTCGAATTGCGCACCACCGCCATTCCGGTCGGCGAGCGCATTGCCGGCCGTGGCTACCGCACCGAAGATCAGGAGATCGTCGCCCAGGCCGGCATGGCCTCGGCCTTTTCCTCCGCCCTGGTGCTGGCGCTCTATATGGACAGCGTCTCGGTGCGCGAACTCTATCCGCATCCCTGGCTGGTCTGGCCGCTGGCGCCGATCGTGCTCTATCTCACCATGCGCGTCTGGATCCTCGCCCGCCGCAACGAAATGCATGACGATCCTGTCGTCTTCATCATCCGCGACTGGCGCAGCCAGATCGTGGTGCTGATCGGTGCGGCGCTGCTGGTCGCCGGAGGCTGGTAGGGATGGCGGCGGAGCGCTTCGGAAGTTTCGGCCGCGCCACGCCGCCGACGCCGCGCGCAATTGCGGCTGATGAGGCCATCGCGCTGCTCAAGGGCCGCGCGGCGAAGAACGGCTCGCTGCTCGGCTATGGCAATGGCCGTTCCTATGGCGATTCCTGCCAGAACGAGACGGGCTCGGTTGTCGACATGCGGCCGCAGAACCGCATCCGCGCCTTCAATGCCGAGACCGGTGTTCTCGAAGCAGGCGCTGGCGTGCTCCTGTCCGACATCATCGCCCATGCCGCGCCCTACGGCTTCTTTCCGGCAGTGGTGCCCGGCACGCAGTTCGTCACGCTCGGCGGCGCCATTGCCAATGACGTTCATGGCAAGAACCATCATCGGCGCGGCACGTTCGGCTGCCATGTCGCTTCCTTCACGCTGCTGCGGTCCGACGGGCGCAGCTACCGCTGCTCGGACGCAAGCAATGCAAGGCTGTTCCAGGCGACGATCGGCGGCATGGGGCTGACCGGCCTGATCCTGTCGGCCTCGATCCGGCTGATGCGGGTGCCTTCGATCGACATCGTCGAGAAGGCGACGCCGTTTCGCGATCTCGGCGAATTCTTCGACCTGGCGGAAGCCGCCGACCAGGCCAATGAATATGCCGTCGCCTGGATCGACCAGCTTGCCGGCGGCCATGGCCGAGGGCGCGGCCTCTTGCTCACCGGCAACCATGCCGAGCATGGCTCCCACAAGGCTTCTCGCGCCGGCGGACGCCTTTCGGTGCCGTTGCAGCCGCCGTTCAATGTCCTCAACCGGCCATTCCTGACCGCCTTCAACACCGCCTATCGCTGGAAAAAGGGCCGCTCGCCGGCGCCGCGCCAGGTCGGCTACCAGGGCTTTTTCTTTCCGCTCGACGGCGTCGGAGACTGGAACCGGCTCTATGGTCCGAAAGGGCTGTTCCAGCATCAGAGCGTGGTGCCGGAAGACGTTGCCCGCCAAGCCGTGCCGGCGCTGCTGGAGGCAGCGAGACTGGCCGGGCAGGGATCGTTCCTCACCGTGCTAAAGCGCTTCGGCGCTGTCCGCTCGCCGGCGCTGCTTTCGTTCCCTCGTCCGGGCTATACGCTGACGCTGGATTTCCCCAACCGGGGTGAAAAGACGCTGAATCTGCTCAGGGAACTCGACCGTATCACCATCGAGGCGGGCGGCGCGGTCAATCCTTACAAGGATGCCCGGATGGGCGCCGAGACCTTCGCGGCGTCGTTCCCGGAATGGCAGCGGCTGGAAGCGCTCCGCGACCCTGCCTTCATGTCCGATTTCTGGGCGCGGACGGCGAAGCAACTGGATGCGCGGCGAGGAACGGTCGAGGCGGCGGAATAAATATAACTTGAATAAATCTTGGTAAATGAAACGTAAATGCCAATATTTACTCAAAACTTTCTCGCGACTTCACGAAATCTTTGCAGGTTTGTAGTAGGACCGCTGCAGGGCGGGTGGCAACCATGAAATACATCGTCTTCATTCTCTTTACGGTCATGACCAATGCCGCGGCGCAGCTGATGCTGAAGCAAGGCATGATGTCGCTCGGGCCGATTTCGTTCGAAGGCACCAATCCGCTTTTGAAGCTGCTGCAGATTGTCTTCAGCCCCTGGGTATTCTTTGGGCTGTGCACCTTCGTCATCTCGATGGCCTCGCACCTCTATGTGCTGTCCAAGGTCGAGCTTAGCTTCGCCTATCCGTTCCTCAGCCTTGCCTATGTCGCGGTCGCGATCTTCGCCTATTTCGTCTTCCGCGAAGACCTCAATGGCTGGCGCATTGCCGGCATCGCCTGCATCTGCGTCGGCACGGTGCTGATCGCGCAGAGTGGGCGCGGGCATGAGGAGGAAACGGCTTCCCTTTCGTCCGACAAGATTCACAGCGAGATCGTTCGATGAGACATGTGATTTTCGGCGGCGACGGTTTCGTCGGCCGTCATCTTGCTCCCAAGCTCGTGGCCGACGGCGAGGAGGTGGTCGTCGCCGACATCGTCAAGAGCGACCTGCCGCACTACCGTTTGGTCCGTTTCGTCAAATGCGACGTCACCGATCCGGCCTCGGTTGCCGCGGTCGGCCTCAAGGGCGACGACATGGTCTACAACCTCTCGGCGAAAATGCTGTCGCCGATCCAGGTGCGCGCCAAGCGCCACGATTTCTTCTTTCCGGTGAATTTCCACGGCACCGAGCACATCATGCAGGCGATGGACAAGGCCGGTGCCGCAAAGCTGGTCCACTACACGACCGACATGATCTACGGCCATACGGTGACGATGCCGATGACCGAGGAGCACCCGGTCGCGCCGCTCGGTGAATATGGCTGGTCGAAGCAGAGGACCGAGGAACTGGCGGCCGCATGGCGCAAGCGCGGCATGTCGATCTCCTTGTTCAGGCCGCGCCTTATCATCGGCCCCGGCCAACTCGGCATCCTCGAAAAACTGTTCAAGCTGATCGACTGGAATTTTCCGGTGCCGATGATCGGCTCGGGCAGGAACCCCTATCAGTTCATTTCGGTGTTCGATTGCGCCGAAGCGGCGCGCGCCGCCTGGAAGGCCGGCGTGCCGAACGAGGCCTATAATCTGGGTTCGCTCAACCCGCCGTCGGTGAAGAAATTGCTCGGCGACCTGATCAAGCATGCCGGGTCTAAATCGCTGCTGATCCCGACACCGGGGTGGGCCGTCAAGCGCACGCTAGACCTGCTCGACCTCATGAACCTGCCGATCATGGATCCTGAACAGTACCTCATCGCCGACGAGGAATGCGTGCTCGACGTGTCAAAGGCCGGGCGCCAGCTCGGCTGGGTGCCGCAATATCGCGACGAGGACATGCTGATCGCCGCCTACGGCGAATACCGCGCCAAGAAGGACGGCCACGCCGTCGCCGCCAGCCATGTGCCTGCCGAATAACGGGCCCCGCCGAACAGAGGATTTTTGAGATGACCGTCATGGCCAAACCCGAGCACACGAACGCGCGCACAATGGTCGCCGCGCCATCGCTGTCGCCCGCCACCATCGCCAAGCCCGACCTGATCAGCGTCGAGCAGGCGAAGACGATGGACGTGGCGCGGATGACCGACCTGTTCAAGGCGCATCTCAATCCGGGCCAGCTGCATTTCATGAAGCTGCTCGGCTTCCACAAGATCAAGATCGAGCGTGCCGAAGGCATGTTCTACATCGACCAGAACGGCCGTAAGATCCTCGATTTCTTCGGCGGCTTCGGCTCGCTGGCCTTTGGCCACAACCATCCGCGCATCCTCGAAGCGCGCCGCGAATTCCAGGAGGAAAAGCGCCAGGAAATCGCCATCGCCTTCATGTCGCAATATGCGGCGGCACTGGCGCACAACATCGCCAAATGCTCGCCCGGCGACCTCGACATGGTGTTCCTCGGCTCGTCCGGCTCGGAAGCGATGGAGGCGGCGGTCAAGCTCGCCGAGCGCGCCGCCGGTCCGAAGCGGCCGAAGGTCGTCTATGCCGAGAATTCCTTCCACGGCAAGACCAAGGGTGTGCTGGGCATCACCGACGGCCAGCTCTACCGCGCCGAGTTCAAGATGGCGGACAACACGGTCCGTATCCCCTTTGCCGACATCGAGGCGGTCGAGCGTGCCTTCCGCAGCGATCCCGAGATCGGCGTCATCGTGCTCGAGACCATCCAGGGCGGCGGCGGCATCATCCAGGCGCCGGCCGAATACTGGCAGAAGCTGCGAGCGCTGTGCGACCAGTATGGCGTGCTGTGGGTCGCCGACGAGGTCCAGTGCGGCTATGGCCGCTCGGGGCGCTTCTATGCCTTCGAGCACTACGGCGTCATTCCCGACGTGACGGCGCTGGCCAAGTCGCTCGGCGGCGGCAAGGCGGCGGTCGGCGCCATGATTGCCCGGCGCGAGATCTACATGAAGGCCTATGGCACGCCCAAGACGGCGATGATCCATGCCATGGCCACCTTCGGTGGCATGGGCGAGGCCTGCGTCACCTCGATCGAGGCGCTGAACGTGCTCTATGACGAGGGGCTGATCGATAATGCCGCCGCCACCGGCGATTATCTGCTGCAGCGGCTGCAGGCGCTGAAGGAGAAATATCCGAAGATCATCAAGGACGTGCGCGGCAAGGGCCTCATGCTCGGGCTTGAGTTCCACGACTTCTCGCAGACCTTGCCGATGGTGCTGCGGCCTGTCGTCAGCGTGCTCGACGACAAGCTGAAGGGTTCGCTGTCCGGCTTCGTCGGTGCGCTGCTGCTGCGTGACTATGACGTGCTCGTCGCCTTCACCGAATACAACCGCAACGTCATCCGTCTCGAGCCACCGCTGATCTGCCAGCGCGAGCATGTCGATCGTTTCGTCGATGCCTTCGACAGCCTGCTGTCGCGCGGCATCGTGTCGATCGTCAAGGATTTCGTCAAAAGCCAGGTTCGCTGAGTTCGACAATGCTGACCAAGTCGCCCGTTCCGAACAACCCGCTCGACCGGCTCACCGAAGCCGGTCTGGCGTGGGGCGAGGGGACCTATGCACGGTTCGCAGCACGCATTGGGGCCGTTGCCTTTTCGCTTTACATCCTGCTGACGGCGATGATGGCGTGGATCATGCCCGACGCCAACTGGGACATGCTGCCCTATCTGGCGATCGCCGAGGAAGGCAACTATCCCGACCCGCAGGCCTTGCACGACTATGCCTACAGGACGGTCAAGGCCGGCGTCTCGGCGGCCGACTACAAGATGCTGATCGATGATGGCGGCGGCTACCGCAGCCACATGGCGGAGAACGCCGCCGATTTCCATTCGCTGCTCGGCATGTACCGGATCAAGTTCCTCTATGCCGAAATCCTGTCGACCATGAGCTCGGTCATGCCGCCGGTCGAGGCGATGCGGGTGCTACAGGTATTCTCGGTGCTGTTGTTTGGCACTGTTGCGCTGCTCTGGTTGCGCGCTGAACGCGCGCTGGCACTGGCGCCGGTGGTCGGCGCGGTGCTGATCATGGCCGAATTCGGCGATGCGGCGCGGGCATTGACGCCGGACCTGCTCTGCTCGGCGCTGTTCCTCGGCGGGCTGCTTGCCTATGTGCGGGGACGCGAGGCGGCAACCGCAATCCTGCTCTTCCTCGCCTTCATGGCGCGGCCGGACAATATCGTTTTCCTTGCCATTTTCGCCGTGCTGCTGGTCGCGTTCCGGCAGAAGGCGTGGGGGGCGCTGGCCGGCTTTGCCGTCTCTTTCGTCGCCTATTTCGCCATCTCGCACTGGGCTCATCATCCCGGCTGGTGGCCGCATCTGTGGTTCTCCAGCATAGAGCAGCACTACAATATGGACGGTTTCGAGCCGCCATTTTCGCTCGCCGCCTATCTCAAGGCGTTCGCCGCCTCACTGCTTCGCGCCGTCAACATGAACAGCTGGGTCGGCGTCTCGGTGCTGGCCCTGGCCGGATGGTATGGGCTGGGCCGTGCCGGTTTCCGGCTCGACCGTCGCGCCGGCATCCTGCTCGCGGCACTGGTGCTCGGCGTGCTGGCGAAGTTCGCGGTCTTCCCGATCCACGACACGCGTATCTATTTCCCCAATCTGCTGCCACCCTATCTGCTGCTTGCCGCCCCGCTGATGGCATTGTGGGCATCGGCAAGTCCTCGCCGCGCTGCGCTCCACGCAATTCCCGGAGACAAGCCATAGGTTCGATGTCCAGCCTGGACAGCACGCTTTGTCGCTCGGCTTGCCCGCTGGGCTTCTCGATCGCGGACCGTCGCTGCGCGGCACGAAGTTCCTGGCCAAGGTGGCGCTGAAGGCGCGCTTCTGAGGCGGCAGACCGTTCCAGACGGTCAATGTCGGTGCCTGCGAAGCCTCTGACAGCGAGCTTGTGGGCTGGGTCGCGCCGTACCTGCGGCGTGTCGCAAACAGGCGGTAGCTCAACCGCCGTCCTCTGCATATTGTGCGCCAATCGAACGGGCGCCGGCGCGCCCGCATGTCATCTTGGAGTCGCGGGCAATGGCAGGGTTTCCGGAAAAGGCGAAGGTCGTCATCGTCGGGCTGGGCGGGATCGTGGGCGCATCGGTGGCCCATCACCTGATCGAGCGCGGCTGGAGCGATATTGTCGGCATCGACAAATCCGGCATTCCGACCGACATCGGTTCGACGGCGCACGCCTCCGACTTCTGCTACACGACCAGCCATGACTTCCTGTCCTGCTGGACGACGCTCTACTCGATCGATTTCTACGAGAAGATGGGCCATTACGCCCGCATCGGCGGTCTCGAGGTCGCCCGCGTCGGTGACGACGGCCGCATGGCCGAGATCAAACGCAAGATCGCTTCGGCCAAGGCCTTCGGTACCCGCGCCCGGCTGATCGAGCCGGCCGAGATCAAGCAGAAGTTCCCGCTGATCGAGGAAGAGATGGTGCAGGGCGGCCTGTGGGACCCCGATGCCGGCCTGGTCATCCCGCGCTCGCAGACGGTGGCCGGCAAGCTGGTCGACCAGGCGGAAGCGTCCGGCAAGCTCAAGGCGTCCGCCAACACCTCGGCCAGGTCGCTCATTGTCGAGAATGGCCGCATCAAGGGCGTGGTGACCGACCGCGGCACGATCATGGCCGACTATGTCGTCGTCTGCACCGGCATATGGGGCCGGCTGACCGCGGAAATGGTGGGCGAGGACCTGCCGGTGATGCCGATCGACCATCCGCTGACCTTCTTCGGCCCGTACACGGAATTTGCCGGCACCGGCAAGGAGATCGGCTGGCCGCTGCTGCGCGACCAGGGCAATTCGGCCTATATGCGCGACACCGGTGACCCCAAGACCGCCGAAGGCGGACAGATCGAGTGGGGCTACTACGAAGAGACCAATCCGCGCCTTTGCCATCCGCGCGACCTGCTGGAGAAGGACCAGGCGCGGCTGTCGCCCTCGCAGCGCGACCTCGACATGGAGCAGATCCTGGCGCCGCTCGAACGCGCCATGGAGCTGACGCCGATCCTCGGCGAACTCGGCTACAATGAAAGCCATTCCTTCAACGGCCTGCTGCAGGTGACGACCGATGGCGGCCCGTCGATGGGCGAGAGCCAGAACGTGAGGGGCCTCTGGTATGCCGTCGCCATCTGGGTCAAGGACGGCCCGGGCATGGGCAAGCTGATCGCCGACTGGATGACCGACGGCCGCACGTCGATAGACCACCACGCCATCGACTATTCGCGCTTCTATCCGCACCAGATGAAAGAGCAGTTCATCTGGGACCGCTGCACCGAGACGGCGATGAAGGTCTACAATCCGGCGGTGCATCCGCGCGAACCCTTCTCCAAGGGCCGTAACATCCGCCGCTCGCCGTTCTGGGAGCGCGAGAAGGAACTCGGCGGCTACTTCATGGAGCTCGGCGGCTGGGAGCGCGCCCATGGCTATGCCGCCAACGAGCATCTTCTGGAGAAGTATGGCAACCGCGTTCCGGTGCGCCAGGACGAGTGGGACAACCGCCATTTCTGGCGCGTCTCCAATGCCGAGCATCTCGCGATGAGCGAGGATTGCGGCATCGTCAACCTGTCGCATTTCTCCATGTACGACGTCGAAGGTCCGGACCATGTCGCGCTGCTTGAGTGGCTGTGCGCGGCCAAGGTCGGCGGCGACAACAACATCGGCAAAGGCATCTATACCCACTTCCTCGACGAGGAAGGCATGGTGCGGGCCGACTTCACGGTGATCCGCATGGCCGCCCGCTGCCGCGTGATCGACGGAGCCGACGCCGGGCCGCGCGACTTCCAGTATATGCGCCGCACCGCGCAGGATAAGGGCTTTGATGTCACCATCACCGACGTGACGGAAAAATTCGTCACCATCGGCATCTGGGGCCCGAACGCGCGGGCGACCCTGCAGAAGGTGGTCGAGAATCCGGACGGGCTCTCGATCGAAAATTTCCCCTTCGCCGCGATCAAGCCGGTCAAAATCGGGGGCAAGGACGTCACCGCCTTCCGCATCTCCTATGTCGGCGAGCAGGGCTGGGAGTTGCATATGCGCTACGAGGACGGGCTCGCCGTCTGGGACGCGCTGCGCTCGACCGGCGTCATGCCCTTCGGCGTCGAGACCTACGCCAACACCCGCCGCATGGAAAAGAGCCTGCGGCTGCAGAACGCCGATCTTCTGACCGAGTACAATCTGCTGGAAGCCGACCTTGCCCGTCCCAAGGTCAAGGAGAATGATTTCAGCGGCAAAGCCAAGCATGTGGAGTATCGCGCCCGCGCGCATCAGCCGGCCATGCTGTGCACGCTGGTGATGACGGATAATACCGATTCCAGGGGCGTTGCCCGCTATCCCGTGGGGACCCTGCCGGTGATGGACCCGGACACAGGCGAGACGCTCGTCGACGAGGTGGGCCGCCGGTCCTTCACCACATCGATCGCCTATGGCCCGACGATCGGCAAGAACATAGCGCTCGCCTATTTGCCATGGACGTATTGCCAGGAAGGTCGCAAGCTCAAAGTCGAGTATTTCGGCGAGACCTATCCGGTCGAGGTCGCTTCCGTCGGCTACAAGCCCCTCTACGACCCGGAGAACCTCAAGCCGCGCAGCTGATTTGTTGCCGACGCGCGGCGATAGCGGCGGCATACGGCGAACGCAAAGAACATGAGTGCAAAGCCCGGCATTCGGCCGGGCTTTTTGCTTTGTCGCCGGGCGATTCTCGCTTACCTTGGGGCATGTCCGCTTCTGGCCATGCAGGATATTTGCTTTCGAGCGCCGCCGCATTGGCGCTGTTGCTTGGCCTGACCTCGCGAACCCTCGCCGCGGAAAACGTCGACATCGAGTTGGTGCTGGCCGTCGACGTTTCGCTGTCGATGTCGCCGGACGAACTCGAAATCCAGCGCCACGGCTATTCGGCGGCGTTGACTCATGACAGCGTTCTGAAGGCCATTGCCGACGGTGCCTATGGCAAGATCGCCGTCACCTATGTCGAATGGGCCGGCGCCACCTGGCAGCAGGTCGTCGTGCCATGGACGGTGATCGCCAGTCGTGCCGACGCCGAGCGGGTGGCCGCGCAGCTTTCCGCTCATCCGCCGGGCAGCGCCCGGCGCACATCGATTTCCGGCGCGCTGCAGTTCGGCAGCGACCTTTTTGCCGAAAGCGGCTTCCAGGGTGCCAAGCGCGTCATCGACATTTCCGGTGACGGTCCCAACAACCAGGGCGCGCCGGTCAATTTCATCCGCGACCAGGTGATCAGGCAAGGCATCACCATCAACGGGCTGCCGCTGATGACGCGAGGCGGTTTCAGCGGTGCCTATGACGTCAACAATCTCGATCGCTATTACAGCGATTGTGTCATCGGCGGCCCCGGCGCTTTCATGATTCCGGTCAATGACTGGACGCAGTTTCCCGAAGCGATCCGCCGCAAGCTGGTGCTGGAACTTGCCGGCCCGGCCTCGCCGCAATGGGCGGCGGAAGAAGCTGATCATCCGCCTGTTGTCTTGGCGCAGGACATACCAGTCGCGGATTGCCAGGTGGGTGAGAAAATGTGGCGCGATCGCAGCTGGATGTTCGACGCCCGATAGCGCGCAGAGCGGACGCTCAATCTGCGCAATTTCCTTTCTTGGCTGATGCGGTGGGTTGCCTGTTTGGCCTGCGGAATGGCAAACTCGCATGCGCCGGGCGAGATCAGGCCGCAGGCGGCAAATGCGGTTTCAGGAGAAGAATGCTTATGAAGAAACTTGTCATCCTGACGGCTATTGCCTCGGTGCTTTGTGCCGGCACTGCCAGCGCCCAATATGAGGGTGAGACCGGCTGCGTCATGTTCGAGCATGCAAATTTTCGCGGCCGCGCGATTGAGATGGGGTCCAACAACTCGGTGAGTTTTCGCGGCGGCCAGTTCTGGAACGACCGCGTATCGTCGGTGATCGAGCGTCGCGGCTGCACGCTTGTCGCCTATGAAGATTCGAGGATGGGGGGCCAGTCGATCGAGCTCAATCGCAGGGTCCGTAATTTCGGCAACAGCGGCTGGAACGACACCATCTCGTCCGCCGAGTGTTATTGCGAGGACCGGTACTGAGGCAGGCCGCCTCAAGGGCGAACCCGGCAATGGTCTGACAGGGTAGGGCGGTTCATCGTTTCACGGAAACGCTCAACCGCTCTATCTGTTTGTTTGACGCAATTCCGGACGGAAAACCGCTTCACACTTTTCCTGGAATTGCTTAGGCCGCCAGTAGCTGCTTGCGGTCGACGCGCTCCTGCTGTGGCGAGCGGGCATAGAGCTCGCGGTAGCATTTGGAGAAGTGCGATGCCGAGACGAAGCCGCAGGCGACCGCGACTTCGACCACCGGCAGCGACGACTGGATCAAAAGGTGGCGGGCGCGGTCGAGCCGGATCTCGAGATAGTAGCGGGCAGGCGAACGGCCCATCTCGGTGCGGAACAGGCGCTCGATCTGCCGGCGCGACAGGTCGACATGGTCGGCGATCTCGATCAGCGACAGCGGCTCGGACAGGTTTGCTTCCATCAGTTCGATGATGGTCAGCACCTTGGAGTTCTGCACGCCGAGGCGGGCGCGCAGCGGCAGGCGCTGGCGATCGGTCGGGCTGCGCACGCGGTCGGTCAGCACCTGCTCGCACACCCGGTTGACGAGACTTTCGTCGAAATCGTCGCCGATCAGTTTCAGCATCATGTCGAGGGCGGCAGTGCCGCCGGCACAGGTGTAGATGTTCTGGTCGATCTCGAACAGGTCGGCAAACACATTGGCCTTGGGGAAGGCCTCGGAAAAGCCGGGCAGGTTCTCCCAATGGATGGCGCAGCGCTTGTTCGACAGCAGGCCGGCGGCGGCCAGGATGTGCGCGCCGGTGCAGAGCCCACCGACGGCGACGCCGCGATTGTATTCCTCGCGCAGCCAGGCAAAGGCCGACTTGTTCTGATAGCGCTCGACATTGACGCCGCTGCAGACGATCGCCATGTTCGGCCGATCCGGCCCAGCCATCTTCTTGCGCTCTTCCTCGAGCGAGGTGTTGACGGCGCATTCGACGCCGTTCGAGGCGCGCACCGGCTTGCCGTCGATGCTGGCGAGACGCCAGCGATAGGCTTCGTAGCCGAGCATCCGGTTGGCCGACCGCAACGGGTCGAGCGCCGTCGCAAAGGCGATCATGGTGAAATCGGGAACAAGGAAGAATACAAACGATCTTCTGATCGGATGCTTTACGGCATTCACGGGAAACCTCGCGCGGCCATGACGCGAACAGGATGTCGCGAACAGCATAGCGTCATCAGGAAAAACCATTCCTGTCAATCGGGTAGAGGGCTTTGCGGCAACTAAATTTGCGACATGGGTCGCAAATGGGCAATTGTCTTACGCGACGGGCAGGCCGAGCCAGCGGATCGGGCAATTGCCGGGCCGACTGGACGAAATAGAACGCCGCCCCGGCAGAACCGAAGCGGCGTCAAACTCGAAGCAGCGGCAGGGAGCGCTGCATTTGAAGTCGGTATCTCAGGCGACGAAGCCGAGGCGCGCCGCATTCATGGCGCCGGTCTGGCCAGGCATGGTCTTGGCAAGGCGCTGGCGCTCGAGAGCGGTCGTCAGGTTCATCTCGCGACGGGCGAAGAGGCGGGCAAAAAGCTTCATGTTCATCTCCATTCGGTTGCTCAGACGGGTCGCCTTCGCTTGATGGAGTGGGGCAGCTCGTTTGCTGGCGCTGATATAGGCTTGTGTGAGCAAAAACTAAATCGCAAATGCGAAGCACTTGATATGAAAAGCGACACGGATTGCGACATTGTTGGGCAAGCTGCCCAGAATTTACGATTATTTACAGTGCGTTAATTCGAAAAATGGGCTGCTATGCAAGTGCTTCATATGCGTCATGCAGCGGCGGCATGGCTGCAGAAATCGTTTGAATGCAAATAAAAAGGCCTGCCGGGTCTGCGCGGCAGGCCTTCAGACTTTGATACACACGATTTACTTCGCTCCAGCCCAGGATCCAACGCCGCTGCGTGCACCGGTCCTGGTGTCGGCGGCTTCGGGCCAGCCGATGTCCTTCTGCAGTTCGATCGGCAGCGAGCGGATGGCGCGTTCGGTCTGGTAGCGGGTGCGGGCTGCGCTGAATTCGGTCGCGAGGCGACCAATGGATGACAGGATGGACATTTTCATTCTCCTTCGTGTTGGGGCCGGAGCGGGCCGGCATGTTTCAACTTCATTTCATGTCGATTGCAGGTCTGCGTGGTGGTCGTTTCGTGACCGCTTTCGATGCCTGCTGCTTCGATGGAGTTGACTATCCTCCCAAAGTGATGTTCAATCAAACGAAATGGAATGATCGTTCACATCAGAAAAATTGAAGGCCGATCCCAATGAACGCCCCACTCAATCATCCACTGCCGCTGCTCGATCTCGATGTCCTGCGCACGTTCGTGGCCATTGCCGAGACCGGCAGCTTCACCACGGCCGCCAATGCGGTGTTCCGCACGCCGTCGGCCGTTTCCATGCAAATCAAGAAGCTCGAAGACATTCTCGGCCGCTCCGTATTCGCGCGCGACGCGCGTTCGGTGACGCTGACCACGGATGGCGAGATTCTGCTCGGCTATGCCCGCCGGCTGCTGTCGATCAACCGCGAGGTGGTGTCGAAGTTCATCATCCCAGACATTGTCGGCGTGGTGCGGCTAGGCTCGCCGGACGATTATGGCGAGCGCGTGCTGCCGCATGTGCTTAAGCGTTTCGCGCAGTCGCATCCGTCGATCGCGGTCGACGTCACCATCGACCAGAGCGTCAATTTGCGCCGGCGCATGGACGACCGTGCGCTCGACATCACGCTGCTCACCAACTCCTACAAGACCAGCGCACTCGGCGCCGAGGTGCTGCTCACCGAGCCGATCGTCTGGGCCGGCGCCAAGGGCGGCTGCGCGCATCTGCGCGAACCACTGCCGGTTTCGCTATGGGAAGAGGGCTGTGCCTGGCGGGCAGGGGCGCTCGAGGCGCTCGGCCGCGAGGGCCGCAACTATCGCATCGCCTATATGAGCGCGCACACGGCCGGCCAGCGCGCCGCCATCATGTCCGACCTGGCGGTGGCGCCGCTGCCGAAATCCTTCCTCGGCAACGACATGGTCGAGCTTTGCCCGAAGGACGGCATGCCCGATATCGGCACTTACAATCTCGCCATGGTGGTGGCGCCGGATGCCAGCGCACCAGTGAAGGCCGTCGCCGACCACATCCGTGCGACTTTCGAAGTGTTCAGGGAAACCGGCAAGTTCTGAATTTTGCGCTGCTACGAAAAAGCCCGCCTCGGCTCGATCGGGGCGGGCTTTTTGTCAAAGTGGTAACCTGGACGACGCAGTTGGCCCGTGATGGTCAGGTCGCGGCCTGACCCTGCAGCGACCATTGCCCGGCTTTCGCCCGCCGCGTCTTGGCCTCGCCGGCCAAAAACCTCACGATACTGTCCCTGGCGCGCCGCGCTTCGGGCATCTCGATCAGCGGCCAGACGTGGAACATGCCTTCCTCGTAGACGACTTCGACCTCGACGCCGGCGGCACGCGCCTTCTCGGCGAAGATCAAATTGTCGGGACTGAGCAGGTCGTGCGAGCCGGTCAGGAGCAGCGTTTTCGGCAAGACCGAGAGGTCGCCGTAGAGCGGGCTGATGTGCCAGTCGCTGCGGTCGATGCCGGCGCTGTAGAGCCGGACTGCCTCCATCCCGCCCGAAATGCCGAGCCAGGGATCATTGTGCTCGGCCTCGAACACTTCGGGGTTGGAGAGCGACATGTCGAGCCCGGGCGAGATCAGCACGTGGCGCGAGGGCAGGGGAAGGCCCTCTTCTGCGGCCATCATGGTCAGCACCACGGCCATGTTGCCGCCGGCAGAATCGCCCATGAAGACGATGTCCTCGGCGTTGGTCTCGTCCAGCATCCGCCGGTAAACGTCGCCGACCATGCCGAACATGGCGTGGAAATCGTGCTCGGGTGCGATGGGGTAGATCGGCACGGCAATGCCAAAACCAAGCCGCTCAGCCATCTCGGCGATCAGCCCCCAGTGATAGGAGGTGATCTGGAAGACATAGGCGCCGCCATGCAGATAGAGGATCCGCTTGTGCTCGCCAGCCTTGGGCGCGATGTCATAGACGGGGAAGCCGTTGACGCTGCGCTCGGCAATGTCGAGGCGGTGGCGCAGCGATGCCGGCGGATGGTGGTCCTCGGTCTTGCGCGCGTAAGCGATCCAGCGCTGCAGGTTTTCCGGGCTGGAAAAAGCCTTTTTGCGGCTATGCCTGAGGACAAAGGAAACGACGTGGCTTTTAAGACTGGGCATGCGGATACACGGACTTCGGCCGGAGCCGACTAAGAGAAATCCCCCACTCATCCGAAGATCGTATCTGCGCGAAAAATGTCAAGATTTGCGCCGGAACAACACGGTGGTGTGATCCGGTCTGCGGCAACATTCAGCGCCGGGGCAGCAGCGCCGCGCGCAGCTTGTTGTTGCTGGCCGCCGAGGCCGCGGAACGGCCCCGGCGGTTGCCGAGCAATTTGCATTTGTCGGCGAAGGTCATCAGCGCGCCGAACCCAGGAGCAGAGCCGAAAGGGTGGCCTGCACGTCATTGCGCGGCGAGATCCGCCAGCCGATGTCCTTCTGGATTTCGGGCGGCAGGCTGTTCAGTGCCCGGACCGACTTGCTCCTGCTGTGTGCATGCTTGATGGCCGCGCCATAGCGGCCGAGGCTTTCGAACATCGACATCTTCATCTCCCCTGGAGCGTTGCGGCGGCTGAAAGACATTTCCTGCCTGCCGTTCGATGCCGGTTGTATGCCCCGTGCGTGTATCTGGTGGATTTCACGAAAATGGCGGTTTGTTTCAGCTCGAGCTGATCCGGAAACATTCGCATGCAAATGAAATTGAACGAACCTGCCAGCTTAAGGCAGACGGCTTATTCCCGCCCGCGCCGTGCAGCGTGGCCTTCGCGCGAACGCCGGCGCGGCGTGGCGTCGCCGGCAACCCCGTCTTCGCTCACAGTCTTGCGCGGTGGCAGTTTGACCGCCGCCGACAGCTTCGGGAACGGGTCGACCTTGTTCGGCAGCGCCATCGCGTAGACGAAATGCTCCTGGAATTTCGGCTCCAGCGCGGTCTCGATCTTCTCGATGCGGCTCACCGTTTCCTCGATCTCGCGGCGGTAGCCGCGGTTGAGCAGCGCCATGCGGGCGCCGGCGCCGGCGGCATTGCCGACGGCCGAAACCTTGTCGAGGTCGCAGTCGGGGATCAGGCCCAGCACCATGGCGTATTTCGGATCGATGAACGAGCCGAAGGCGCCGG
Organism: Mesorhizobium monacense; assembly: GCF_056781675.1. Taxonomy (NCBI): domain Bacteria; kingdom Pseudomonadati; phylum Pseudomonadota; class Alphaproteobacteria; order Hyphomicrobiales; family Phyllobacteriaceae; genus Mesorhizobium; species Mesorhizobium monacense. The sequence goes on from NZ_CM165567.1 coordinate 1,706,408, forward strand.
CGAAATGGATGCGGTCGACATGGTCGGCGTTCTGCTTTTCCATCAAAAGCTTGGTGCCGGCATAGAGCGCGGCCTTGGCAAGCTGGATGGCGCGCACGTCGGTCTGGGTGATGGTGATCTTGGGTTCGCCTTCCTTCAGCACGAAGGAGAATGTGCGGCCATTGGCGACCACGCGCGGCGAGCGCGCACCCAGCGACCCGTCGACGACGCCATCCTCGGAGATGATGCCGGCGAGATACATCTCGGCCACCACTTCGATGATGCCGGAGCCGCAGATGCCGGTGACACCGGTCGCCTGCACACTGTCGAGGAAGCCGGGTTCGTCGGACCACAGTTCCGAGCCGATGACGCGGTATTTCGGTTCCAGCGTTTCGGGATCGATGCGCACGCGCTCGATGGCGCCGGGGGCTGCGCGCTGGCCACCGGAGATTTCGGCGCCCTCGAAGGCGGGGCCGGTGGGCGAGGAGGCCGCCACCACGCGTGCCTTGTTGCCGAGCACGATCTCGGCATTGGTGCCGACATCGACGATCAGCATCATCTCGTCCTGGCGGTGCGGGCCTTCCGACAGCGTGACGGCCGCCGCATCGGCGCCGACATGGCCGGCGATGCAGGGCAGCATATAGAGACGCGCGCCCTGATTGAGCTTCAGGCCGATGTCCGACGCCTTGATGCGCACCGCGCCCGAGACGGCGAGTGCGAAGGGCGCGCCGCCGAGCTCGGTCGGGTCGATGCCGAGGAACAGATGGTGCATGATCGGATTGCCGACGAAGACAGAATCCAGGATATCGCCGCGCTGCACATTGCCTTCGGCGCAGACCTTGTCGACAAGGCCGGAGATCGCCTCGCGCACCGCCACCGTCATGCCTTCGCGGCCGTCCGGGTTCATCATCACGTAGGAGACGCGGCTCATCAGATCCTCGCCGAAGCGGATCTGCGGATTGGAGGTGCCCGACGAGGCGGCGACACGGCCCGACAGCAGCGACACAAGGTGCATGGCGATGGTGGTCGAGCCGATGTCACAGGCGAGCCCATAGGCCTCGTTCTTGAGGCCGGGCCAGAGTGCTATGACGCGGGCGATGTCGCTGTCGGCATCCTTGTGGATGGCGGCGGTCGCAGTCCAGTTGCCCTTGCGCAAAATGCCCTGCACCTGCGGCAGCAGGTAGAAGTCGAATTCGAGGCTCTTGAAGCCCCAGTCCTTCATCAAAGCGATCTTGAGGCGGTCGAGATCGCCGAGCGGCTTGTGCATGTCGGGCTCTTCGATTTCGACATAGCACATGCGGATCGCCGAATCGCGGGCGATCACCCTGGTGTCGGCGTCCTTGCGGATGGTCTGCGCATTGATGACCGTGTCCTGCGGCACGTCGATGACGAGGTCGCCGAGGATCTGCGCCGAACAGGACAGGCGGCGCCGTTCGGGCAGGCCGCGGACGCGCTCATAGCGCTCTTCCTTGGCGCCCTTGGGCGAGATGTGGTCGTTGGAGGAGGTGATCTTGTGCTTGGCGAAATTGCCTTCCTGCACCTCGATCTGACAGCGCCCACAAGTGGCGCGCCCGCCGCACACGCTCTCGACATAGACGCCGAGCTGGCGCGCGGCATCGAGCACCGGCGTGCCGACCGGAAACCGCCCGCGCTTGCCCGACGGCATGAACAGCACGAGCGGATCGGTGATGTTGGCAGGCGAGTTCACGATTGCGCGCTTATCCCCTGGCCATGCGGGCTTCACGGCCGCCGCGCCGGCGTCCGCCATTGCCGCCGCCTTCGCCCGGAGCGTTGACCGCGGTGGGCGCTGCGACCGCCTGGCCGCCTTCGGCCGGCTTGTAGTCCTTGTAGGTCCTGATCCAGTTGGTGCAGTTCTCGTCAGTGCCGTTCAGCACATTGGCGCCGCGCACGGCTTCCATTTCCTGCGGGCGCACCGGGTTCATGATCGCCGAGGTCATGCCGGCGCCGATCACCATCGGGATGAAGGCGGCGTTGATGCCGTGGCGATGCGGCAGGCCGAAGGAGATGTTGGAGAGGCCGCAAGTGGTGTTGACCTTGAGCTCTTCGCGCAGACGGCGCAGCAGCGCGAACACCTGGCGGCCGGCGTCGCCTAGCGCGCCGATCGGCATGACCAGCGGGTCGACGACGACGTCATGCGCCGGAATGCCGAAATCGGCGCAGCGCTGAACGATCTTCTTGGCGACGGCGAAGCGCACGTCCGGGTCCATCGAAATGCCGGTCTCGTCGTTGGAAATGGCGACGACCGGAACGTTGTACTTCTTGACCAGCGGCAGGATGGCTTCGAGCTTTTCCTCCTCGCCGGTGACGGAATTTACCAGCGGCCGGCCCTTGGCCACCTTGAGCGCCGCTTCGATGGCCGCGGTGACCGAGCTGTCGATCGACAGTGGCAGGTCGACCAGGCCCTGGACGATCTCCAACGTCTGCACCAGGAGCCCGGGTTCAGTCTCATTCGGGTTGACCGAGGTTACGCCGGCATTGACGTCGAGCATGGTGGCGCCGCAGGCGGCCTGTTCGAGCGCGTCCTTGATGACGGTCTCGAAATTGCCGACCACCATCTCGGCGGCCAGCTTTTTGCGGCCGGTCGGGTTGATGCGTTCGCCGATCACGCAGAAGGGCTGGTCGAAGCCAATGATGATTTCTCGTGTCGCCGAGGCGACGATGGTGCGGGTCATGAAATCTCTCCGTCGTGATATAAAGAGTTCTTTATATCGTTATCTGATTTCGTTCAAGCGAATGGTGACTGTTGGCGCCGTCAATGCGCCGTCTTCACCATATCCACCTGAGTTTCGGTAATCTCGTCGTGCAGTATGTGGCCGAGCCGGTCGGCGACCATCTGGTCGTCGCGGCGGATTTCTCGCTTCCATGGCTGGCGGCCCTTGAGCACGCCCGATTCATCGACGATCTCGGCGACATATTCCTCCTGGCGGTAGGCCATCACATGGACGCCGGATATGCCGGGGATTTCCTTCACCTCATTGATGATGTCGATGCAGAGCTGCTTGCCTTCCTTCTTCTGGTCCTGGGCGCCTTCCAGCCGCTTGATGATCGCGTCGGGGATATGGATGCCCGGCACGTTGGAGCGGATCCATTTGGCCGTCTTGGCCGAGGCCAGTGGCCCGACGCCGCACAGGATGAAGACTTTTTCGGTGTGGCCGAGATCGCGCGCCTTCTGCATGAAGGTTCTGAACATCGGCACGTCGAAACAGTACTGCGTCTGCACGAACTGCGCGCCGGCGGCGATCTTCTTGCCGAGATGGATCGGTCGGAAGTCGAAGGGCGGCGCGAACGGATTGACGGCGGCGCCGAGGAAGATCTGCGGCGGCGTCGTCAGCTTGCGGCCGGACAGGAACTTGCCGTTGTCACGCATGATGCGGCAGGTCTCGAGCAGCGACATGGAATCGAGGTCGAACACCGGCTTGGCACCGGGCTGGTCGCCGGCCTGCACGCCGTCGCCGGTCAGGCACAGCATGTTGGCGACGCCCATCGCAGCACCACCCAGCACGTCGCCCTGGATGGCGATGCGGTTCTTGTCGCGGCAGGCGATCTGCATGATCGGCGCATAGCCCATGCGGGTCAAAAGCGCGCAGATGCCGACCGAGGACATATGGCAGTTGGCGCCCGATGCATCGACGGCATTGATGGCGTCGACCCAGCCGTCGAAGATCTTGGCGCGGTTGTAGACGTCTTCCGGATCGGCACTGTCGGGCGGGTTGAGCTCGGTCGTCACCGCGAACTCGCCGCGCCGCAGCACGCGCTCCAGCCGGCCGCGCGAAGAGTGGCCGGGCAGGGGATCGAGCGGCAGGTGGATGCCGGCCGGGTTCTCGTCGGGCTGGCGGGCGATCATGCCGAGGCTCCGGTCTTGGGCGCCTGGGCGATTTCACGCGCGGCGGCCGCCTGCGCGGTGACCCGCAGCCAGGCGGAGGTCTCGCGCAGCGACTGGTCAACGGGCTTTTGCACGTCGAGGATCTTGTCGCCATGCACCATGTTCTGCGAGCCTTCCCAGGCCTTGACCCAGACGCAGGGCATATCGGGCTCGACCTCGCAATTGCCGTTGGCGCGCACGCCGCCGCAAGGGCCGTTGCGCAGCTGCTTCGGGCAGTTCATCGGGCAGGACATGCCGGTCGAGGACAACACGCACTGGCCGCACATGCGGCAGTCGAACATGAAACCCTTGACGCGCTTTTCGACGAACTTGATCGGGGCTTCGACGCGGCCGTAGCCGATGCCTTTCCACAACGGATGCAGCAGCAGGAACATGTCGGCGAAGCGGGAATAGAACCATTCGAGCAGGCGTGAATGGCGGATCGACCACAGCCGCACCGCAAACGAGCGCTGCACGCGCCGCTGCGGCGACACGTCGGCCGGCTTGTAGTCGGACTTCGGCGCTGCCTTCTTGACCAGAGTGGCCTGGGTAACCGGCTGGGTGACCCCTGGGCCATCCTTGACAGGAACAGTTTCAGACATGTTCTTTCCCGCCCGCCTTGACCAGAGCGACCAGCCGCTCACGGTCGTATTTCGCATCGAGCTCCTGAAAAGCCTTTTCGACCTCGGCTTCGAGATCGTCGCCGACCGGTACCGGATCGGCCTTGCGCCATTCAGCCAGGTAATCGTCGGTCCCGCCGGCGCCGGTGCGCATGGCGCACATGTCGATCGCCTCGGTGAAGCGCAGCGGCAGTTCGCGCTTGGCGTTCTGCCGGCCCTTCCTGACGATGACCTGGGCAGGAATGTCGCGCCAGTACACGACGATCAGATTGGCCATGAAATTCTCACTCCTCTAAGCATCGAGCATTGCCGCATGCGCATTGGGCCTGCTTGTTATGGGACGACGCGCGCGCATTCAAAAGCGACGCTATTGAATGCAGCAGAGGAAAGGCGAAATTCTTGGGAGTGATGTGGCTACCAGACCCGCTTGGTCACGCCGGTCCACAGATAGAACCAGATCGTCGGATGGTACCATTGCTTTGAGGACAGATCCGGATCTGACGTGGCAAGTTTCCCCGCCAGCGCGTCGCTGAGCGCCTCGACGCAGATGTCGTGCGAGAATGCCGCCTGGCGCAGCGCATAGCTCGAGATGGTGTCGCCCCGCTCCGGCCTGCCACGCGCCTGTTTCAGCACGCCGCCGGTGTCGACGCCGGCATCGACCAGATGCACGGTCGTGCCGAAGTTTTGCGCATCGCCCGAGGCCAGCGCCCAGTAGCCGCCATTCATGCCGCGATATTTCGGGGCGATGCCGGCATGATAGTTGAGAACCGGGCAAGGCATCTTCGCCAGCGTCTGCCTGGACAGCAGCCGGCAGCCGGCAAGCAGCACCACGCCCGGCTGGATGTCAGTGATCGCCTGCAGGCATTCCGGCGCGTTTGCCGACGGAACGTTGATGGTCGTCTGGCCGGGCTTCGGTTCGGTCTGGAGCTTCTGGTCGGCAATCAAGCGCGCCGCATGGCTGGCGAAAAAACGCTTGCAGAGCCGCGTCAGCACCATCGTGCCGAGTTGGCCGATGGCCTGTAACCAGCCTTGGCGGCGCGCCCGCCCCAGAAGCAATTGCTTTTTGGATTCAGGTGTTTCGAGGATGACGCTGACAGGGCCAAGCCGGTCGGCGATGGCGTTTATGATGGCCCAGATATGCGGTCCGCCTTCGGTGACGACGACGATCGGCCGTGGGTTTGCTTTCGACGGTTCCATGGTTTTCGACGTGCCTGGGGATGACCTGCTATCGGCAGGCAGGATGCTAGGCCGTTCGGGTTAATCCTTGGTGATCGCCACCCACCACGGGGTCGCGTCGCCGATCAGCGCTTGAATTCCATGATGTCGAGCTTCGATTCGTAGTAAGGCGCGGGGAATTCGATGCGCCATTCGCTGGCGCTGTTGCGGAAGGCATAGCCGACCTGGTCGCTTTGCGGACCGCTGCCGTAAGGCTTTGCCGGATCCTCGTTGACGGTGAAGGAGCCGAGATAGATGGCGCGTTTCTCGCCGTCGTCGAAGAAGCGGCCCTTGGTGCGCTGCGAGCCGCTCACCTTTTCCAGCCGCCAGCCGGAGCCGTCGTCGCTCACCTTGCAGTTGAACCAGCCATAGATGACGAGCGGGCTCAGTCCCCCGGCCTTGATGGTGCGGCACTTCCAGTTGCCGGTCAGATCCTTGTCGGAAAACGCCACCAGCGGCTTTGCCAGCAGTGCGTCGAGCTGCTTGACCTCGGCGGGTTCGCCGGCCTTGGCCTCATCGAGGGCTGCCTTGCGCGTCTCGCCATATTTGTCCAGCCGCGTCTTGTCGGCCGCGGTGATCAGTTTTTGCACCTCGCCGTCGGCGTGAGCCGGCAAGACGAGGGAGACGAGGCCGAGTGCGACAAGCAGGAGGCGAGGAGTCATTGGTGCTTTTCCCGGTTTGATGGCTGGAACAGCCTGTTTTTCCTTCTGGCGCACAACTTACCCGTTCGCGGCGACCTGTCATCCGTGCTTAACAGCATCGGGTCGAAAATGACGGTTTGATCGATGCGGATTTTGCTCACGGGATCGTCGGGCTGGTTGGGCAGCGCACCGGCACCGTGCCTGCGCGGCCTTGGACATGAGGTGATCGGGCTCGATCCGGTTTTGTCGTTGCAAACGCAAGTGGTGGGCTCGGTCGCCGACCGCGAGCTGGTCATGCGAACCGTCAAGGACAACCGCGTCGAAGCCATCATCCATAGCGGGGCGCTGCACAAGCCGAACATCGAGCACAATCACAATGAGGATTTCGTCGAAACCAATGTGCAGGGCACGCTCAACCTGCTCGATGCAGCGGTAGCGTGCGGCGTTCAGCGCTTCGTCTTCACCTCGACGACCTCGCTGATCTCCCAGGCGATCCGCGCCGGCTTCACCGGAGGCGCGCGCATGGCCGCCTGGCTGACGGAGGAGATGTCGCCCGAACCGCGCAACATCTACGGCGTCACCAAGCTTTCGGCCGAGCATCTGTGCCGTCTCTACCATATCGAGCACGGCCTGCCCGTCATCGTGCTGCGCACGGCGCGGTTCTTTCCCGAAGCCGACGACATGGCGCATGCGATCGAGCAGTCGGACGCCAACACCAAGGCCAATGAGCTGTTGTTTCGCCGGCTGACGGTGGAAGACGCGGCCGAAGCCCATGTCGCGGCGCTGGAAAAGGCGCAGCAGCTTGGCTTCGACATCTTCATCGTCTCGGCGCCGACGCCGTTCCAGCCGGAGGATTGCCAAGCGTTGATTGCAGACGCGCCGTCCGTTGTCGCGCGTTATTTTCCGGACTATCCGGCGCTCTATGCGCGAAAGGGCTGGACCATGTTCTCCTCGATCGACCGCGTCTACGACGCCTCGCGGGCGAGGGACAGGCTGGGCTTCGTCTGCGAGACGAGTTTTGCCGATGTGCTGGCCGCGCTTGCGGCGGAAACGGCCTAATAAGAAGCCGCCTCGGCCAGTTCCGCTGTCAGATCGCCATAGCCTGTCGAGCGACGCTCATAGGCAAGGCCGAGCATCTTGGCGGCTTTCTCGGCAACCTTGTCGAGCTCCGGATCGTCGGTCTGGGCGATATAGACCAGCTTCTCGTAATTGCCGAAATAGTCCTTGATCAGCTCAGGGTGCTTGTCGAGGCCGAGCGGCTTCATGAAGAAGGCGTCGAACTGCCGGCACAGGAAGTCGGTCATGTAGAACGACATCATGTCGTCGTCGGCGACTTTCGCGTAGGTGTCCATGCCCTGGTAGAAGGCGAAGCAATGCGGGCCGGCCATGCGCGCGACACCGTGCTTCTCGCAGACGCGGTCGAGCAGGCCGCCGGTGCCGCAATCGGCATAGCCGACGAATATGTGTTCGTAGCCGTCCGCCTTGGCCTTCTCGATCGCCTTGTCCATGGCCGGCGGGATACGGTCCGGATAGAAATGGAGCTCCGCCGGCAGGCAGGTCAACTCGAGATGATCCAGTTTGAGCTGTTCCTTGACGGCCAGAACTTCGCGCGCAATCATCCCGCAGGCGATGACGAGCAGCCTGTCCGTTTGATTCGGTTTCGTTTTTTGCGTCTTGGCCATGGAACCAGTCGAGCCGGCCTTCGTTGCTGTGGGGCTAATCTATCTGTTGAGGGAGACACCGTCCATGAAACTGCTACGCATCGCGCCTATTGCCATCCTTGCCTGCGCGCTGGCGCTTGCGGCCTGCGCGAACACTGTCCGTGGCGTCGGCAAGGATGTGAAATCGACGGCCAAGGCGGTCGAGGACACCGTCACCAAGCCCTGATCTTTCATCATCTGGGAACAAAAAAGCCGCGCTGCAAGGCGCGGCTTCTCGTTGTCCGTGCCGGGTTGGCCGTTCAGGCAGACGCGCGCACATTGTGCTTGCGCTTCATGAAATCCTTGGCGGTCTCGACCGCCACCGCCGCGTCGCGGCAATAGGCGTCGGCGCCGACGGCCTTGCCGAATTCCTCGTTGAGCGGCGCGCCGCCGACGAGAACGACATAGTCGTCGCGGATGCCCTTTTCCTTCATCGTGTCGATGACGACCTTCATGTAGGGCATGGTGGTGGTCAGCAGCGCCGACATGCCGATGATGTCCGGCTGGTGCTGCTCGATGGCGTCGAGGTATTTTTCGACCGCGTTGTTGATGCCGAGATCGATGACGTCGAAGCCGGCGCCCTCCATCATCATGCCGACGAGGTTCTTGCCGATGTCGTGGATGTCACCCTTGACGGTGCCGATCACCATCTTGCCCTGCTTCGGCGCGCCGGTGGCGGCGAGAAGCGGGCGCAGGATGAACATGCCGGCCTTCATCGCGTTGGCCGACAAAAGCACTTCCGGCACGAACAGGATGCCGTCGCGAAAATCCTCGCCGACGATGCGCATGCCCTCGACCAGCGCCTCGGTCAGCACCTTGTAGGGCGCCCAGCCGCGCCCGAGGAGGATCTGTGTGCCTTCCTCGATCTCTTCCTTCAACCCGTCATAAAGATCGTCGTGCATCTGCTGCACCAACTCGTCGTCGGAAAGCTCGGAAAGGATGATCTCGTCGTCGGACATTTTTATCCAGCTCCTCACGGCATCGCGACTGCGTCGCAAGGCACAACATATTTGCGTCCATACCTAACCCGCTAGGGGCGGGTATCCATAGCTGATTTGCGACTTCCCGCAAAAGGAAAGCGACCGCAAATCTATTGGAATTCTTGTCGATTTTGCGACAGGCGTTGGCGCTGGCTGGCCGTTTCGAATAGGGTGCATGGCTACGATCCGGGCAGGAGCGGCACGATGCGGCCGCAGCGGATTTCAGACAAGAACAGATTCAGGGAAGAACCACCATGAGCGAACACGCGGCAGTCGACCAGGAAGCGTCAAACGCGCGGCGCGGGCGCGGCGCCAGCGGCGGAGCGGCTGCCCGGCGGGCTGCGCGCTCGGGCGGCGGCCCAGGCACCCAGCTCACCTACATCAAGCGCAAGATCAACCTCTATGAGGTGCTGGACGAAGAAGGCCTGGCGCTGATCGAGAAGAACACCGACACGGTGTTGGAAGAAATCGGCATCATCTTCCGTGATGACGCCGAAGCACTGCAGCTCTGGAAAGAGGCCGGCGCCGACGTGAAGGGCGAGCGCGTGCATTTTCCCAAGGGGCTTTGCCGCTCGCTGCTCAAGACCGCGCCGTCGATCTACACCCAGCATGCCCGCAACCCCGAGCGCTCGGTGCAGATCGGCGGCAATGCCACCGTCTTCGCGCCGGTCTACGGGCCGCCCTTCGTGCGCGACCTCGACGGCAACCGCCGCTACGCGACGATCGAGGATTTCCAGAATTTCGTGAAGCTCGCCTATATGGCGCCGTCGATCCACCATTCGGGCGGCACGGTGTGCGAGCCGGTCGACGTGCCGGTCAACAAGCGCCATCTCGACATGGTCTACAGCCACATCAAATATTCCGACAAACCGTTCATGGGCTCGGTGACGGCGCCGGAGCGGGCCGAAGACACGGTGGCTATGGCCAAGATCGTGTTCGGCGATGATTTCGTCGAGAACAACACGGTGCTGACCAGCCTGATCAATGCCAATTCGCCGATGGTGTTCGACGAGACGATGCTCGGCGCGCTGAAAGTCTATTCGCGCCACAACCAGGCCTGCATCGTCACGCCGTTCATCCTGGCCGGCGCGATGAGCCCGGTTACCGTCGCCGGCACGCTGACGCAGGTGCTGGCCGAGGTGCTGGCCGGCGCCTCGTTCACGCAGCTGATCCGTCCCGGCGCGCCGGTGCTGTTCGGCACCTTCGCCTCGTCGATCTCGATGCAGTCGGGCGCGCCGACCTTCGGCACGCCGGAACCGTCTCTCGTGTCCTATGGCGCCGCGCAGCTTGCGCGCAGGCTCGGCCTGCCGTTCCGTACCGGCGGCTCGCTCTGCGCCTCGAAGATCCCGGACGCGCAGGCCGCCTATGAAAGCGCCAACACGCTGAATTCGACCATCCTTGCCGGCACCAACTTCGTGCTGCATTCGGCAGGCTGGCTCGAGGGCGGGCTCGCCTCGTGCTACGAAAAGTTCATGATGGACATCGACCAGCTCGGCATGACGCAGAAGTTTTCCGAAGGCGTCGACCTGTCGGAAAACGGCCAGGCGATGGACGCCATCCGTCAGGTCGGTCCGGGCAGCCACTATCTGGGCTGCGACCACACTCAGGCCAATTTCCAGACCGCTTTCTACCGCTCCAGCATCGCCGACAACAATTCCTACGAACAGTGGCTGGCCGAGGGCCAGAAGAGCGCGCCGCAGCGCGCCAATGAGCTCGCTCGCCGCTGGCTGGAGACTTATGAGGCGCCGCATCTCGATCAGGGCATCGATGACGGACTGAAGGACTTCATCGCCAGGAAGAAGGGGTCGATGCCCGACGCCTTCACCTGAAAGGAGCCCGAGTCAGGCGGGGCTAAAGTCGCCAACATCATCCACAAGGAAGTCTGGCGGAGCGCCTTCTCCGAACCGGACAAGAAGGGATGATGTTTGCGCGGCAAGATCGACAGCATCGTATCGGCGCTGGCGCGTGATGGCCTGATCCTGCGCGGCGGCTTCATCTTCGCCGATGGCGAGGAGGCCGCTTCCGGTCCGACAAGCCTGCCGGCCAGATCCGTCCTGTTGGTGGGGCAGGCGGGTGCCGAGCCATGGCCGCATTTCCTGTGTTGGCGGGAGAAGCAACCTCAGACGATGGCCAACCCGCTCGACACCTGGTCGCGCGCGGTGCTCGGCGCGGTGGCGGAAGAATTCGGTGCGCGTGCCGTCTCGCCTTCCGACCGGCCGTATCTCCCGTTCCAGCAATGGGCGATGCGGGCGGACGGGCTGAAGCCGTCGCCGCTTGGCATCCTCATGCATCCGCAATACGGGCTATGGCATGCCTATCGCGGCGCGCTGCTGTTCGAGGATGAGATCGCGCTTCCGGAAGCTCAGGAAGCGATTCACCTTTGCGACGCATGTGTCGAGAAGCCTTGCCTGAAATCCTGTCCGGTCGACGCCTATTCGCTGGATGGCTTTGCCTATCAGGCTTGTCTTGCACATGTCCGGGGGCAGGGCGTGCCATGCCGGACGGGTGGCTGCCTCGACCGTAATGCCTGTCCGTATGGCACGGCCTATCGCTATCCCCCCGACGTTCAGGCCTTTCACATGGCGAGTTTCGCCGGCCTGTAGAGCAGAAGCCAGCACGAAATCTTGAATGGGACGGCCAGCTTACGACTTGTCGTGAAGGCCCGTGCGGATATGTATCGCGCAACAAGGCAACGGAGCGCGTGATGGCGAAGCAGGACATTGAGATCAAGACCCAGGACGGCACGGCCAGAGCGAAGCTGTTTCGCCCGGCGGCTCCAGCCAAGGCCGGTGTCATCCTCTATATGGATGTCTTCGGCCCGCGTCCGGCGCTCGACCAGATGGCCGAGCGCCTCGCCGGGCATGGCTATGCCGTGCTGGTGCCCGATCTCTTTTATCGCAATGTGCCCTATGGCCCTTTCGACCCCAAGACGGCTTTTGGCGAGGAAAAGAGCAAGGCTGCGCTGTCGGCGTTGAGCGGTGGGACGACGCAAGACATGACCATCCGCGACGGTGGCGCGTTTCTCGATGCGCTGGCCGCCGAGGACATCACCGGACCAATAGGCGTTGTAGGCTATTGCATGGGCGGCGCGCGAGCGCTGAACGCGGCGGCGACCTATCCGGACCGCATCGCTGCCGCGGCCAGTTTCCATGGCGGCAATCTGGCCAGCGATGCCGCCGACAGCCCGCACCGCAAGGCGGCGTCGATGAAGGCGCGTGTCTATGTCGGCACATCCGGCATCGACCGCAGCTTCCCGCCGGAACAGTCGGCGCGGCTGGTCGAGGCGCTGCGGGTGGCGGAAGTCGACCATGTCATCGAGAACTATGTCGGCATGGCGCATGGCTGGTGCGTTCCGGACCATAGCGTCTATGATGCTGCCGGCGCCGAGCGCCACTGGAAACGGCTGACAACGCTGTTTGCGGAGACCCTTGCCTAGTCGCGCTATCGCGACGCGGCCTGTCTCACCGCGCTCGCACCGACGTGTTCAAGGCCACGGCGGCACGGATGAGCGCCTTCAGTGCTTCCTCGTTGATCGTCTCGCCTTCATGGAAGTCGATGGCGCGCCTGGTGTTGCCTTCGAGGCTGGAGTTGAAGAGACCGGATGGGTCTTCCAACGAGGCGCCCTTGGCGAAGGTCATCTTGACGACAGCCTTGTAGGTCTCGCCGGTGCAGATCATGCCGGCGTGCTCCCACACCGGAACGCCCCGCCATTTCCATTCCTCGACCACTTCGGGGTCGGCTTCCTTGATCAAGGCACGGAGCCGGCTGAGCATCTCGCCTCGCCAGTCGCCCAGCTCGATGATTCTCGCATCGATGAGCTGGGAGGGAGATTTCCCTCCGGTTCCTTCCGTCGAGCCGCTCTTCTTCATGGTGTCGTCGTTTCCTCCTTTGTTGTCGTGCCGCTCACATTCGTTCGCCAGGCAATTGGCTGGCTTGCTTCACCCAGGCGGTGAACTGGGCTTCGTCGAACTCGTCGTCCTCATGGATGTCGAGGTAGCGCGTGTCCTTGGTCTTGGAGGCACCAGGCGGAACAGGATGTAGCGACGCGCCACGGAAGAAAGCCACCTTGACGTATTTCGTGAAGCAATGGAGACCGAGGAACCAGCCCTGGCCCTCGATGCCATAGAGCGGCGAGTTCCATTTGACTGCCTTGTGCACGCCGGGAACGGTGCGCTCGATGAGCGCATCGAGACGGCGCCCGACGTCGCTCTTCCAGCCCGGCATGGCCGCGATGTAGGCCTGCACAGGGGCGTCGCCATAGGCCTTCGCGATCTGCGGATTGCCGCCCGAAAGCAGGGCCGGCTTCGTGCCGACCTGCTCGGGAAGCGTCGATTTCCCGTGCGCCTTGGCCATCGTGCCTCCTATCCGCCCGCGCGTTGCTCGTCGCGAGAACTGGCGGCATATGGCAGCACGAACATGTACAGGCCAGAAAACAGCAGCAGGAAGAGCGGCAGGAGCGGCGAATAGACCACCCAGGCGGGAGGCTCCCCTATTGCCATGACGACGAAGTTGGCGATGACGGTCACCGTAAAGATGATCGACAGCCAGCGGTGAATCTGGCGAATCCACTTGCTAAAGTTCAATGCGACCTCCTCTGAAAGATACGAACGCCGGGCTCGCCTACCAGCGCGCCAGCTGCGTGATCTGGACGAGATTGCCGCAGGTGTCGTTCAACTGGGCGATGGTCGAGCCGGTGACATCGGTCGGCGGCATGGCGAAACCCGCGCCGCGCCCCTTGATGCGCTCGTAGTCGCCCTTGATGTCGTCGGTAAAGAACATCACCGCGGGCTGGCCCTGCTTGAATATGGCTTGCTGGTAGGCCTTGGCTGCCGGGTTGTCGTTGAGCGCCAACTGCAGCTCGGTTCCTTCAAGCTCGTCGGGCGAGGCCACAGTCAGCCAGCGAAACGGCCCATTGCTGAAATCGGCTTTCTTGGTCAGGCCCAGCACGTCGGTGTAGAAGCCCAAAGCTTTTTCCTGGTCGTCTACGTAGATGCTGGTCAGCTTGATCTTCATCGTCTTTCCTCCATTGCTCTCGTGAGCGATGTACCGCTTGGTTGAACACGGGCGTGCTCTTGAGTTGTGCCGGCAGACTTCAGTCCAGCCGGGCGAGGACCTGCTCCAGGGCTGCAAAAAACCTCTGCCACCCGACCGTGGCGCCCTGGTAATATGGCCGTTGATCCGGCCGGAAGCCCGTCTGCTCCATGCGCAGGCGTGTCCCCGTGCTCGTGGGCGTGAGCGTCCAGGTGACCACGCTCTCGAGATCCTTGGTGTCCCACGTGTAGGACAACGTCTTGTTGGGCTCGACTGTCTGGACCTGGCAGTCGACGGCGCCCCAGTCTGCGCTAAGACTGAAACGGTGGTCCACGACTGGCTTGAAGCTGTTCTTCATGAGCCACTCCTCGATAAGGTGCGGTTGGGTGAGCGCGCGCCAGATCTTTTCCGGCGGAAAAGGGATTTCACGTTCGACAATGACGGCGCGGGTTTCGGTCGCAGTATTGGTCATTGGTCCATTCTTTTAAGCAGATCCTCGAGGTCGTCGAACCGGGTTTCCCAGAAGCCGGCCATCCGGCTTGTCCAGTCGATCAGCGGGGAAAGCGCGCCGAGTTGCGCGCTATAATGGGTCTGTCGTCCTTCATGGCGGTCGCGCACCAGGCCTGCTTGCCTCAGAACGCCGAGATGCTTTGAGACCGCCGGCTGCGAGACTCCGGACTGTGATGTCAGTGCCCCGACCGTCTGCTCTCCTTCCCGGCACAGGCGCTCGAATATAGCGCGCCGTGTCGGATCGGCGAGGGTTCTGAAGAGCACATCGTGAGCGTTCGGCATCTGGGATCGATAACCTGCTGGCTATTGATTGACGTATAACTGTCGGGATATGGATGAGTCAAGCCGGAACCTGCTCTGGGATGGCCATGGACACGATCCGATCGCTTCCCGAAAAAAATCTTTCCATCACCCCAAGGAATCGCCATTAGCCTGCGTCCAACAGGCAAATGATGGCGATGATGCTCGACGAAAGCGAAGCCTCCGACGCCGAGTTGATCGGGCGGGCGAAGGGCGGAGACAGGGGTGCTTTCAGCAAATTGCTCGAAAGGCACTACGGCTTCGTCTATCGCGCCGCCTATCGCTGGTGCGGCAGGAAGGCCGACGCCGAGGACATCGCCCAGGAAGTCTGTGTCAGGCTCGGCCGCGCGATTCGCGACTATCATGGCCGCGGCGCCTTCACGACATGGCTCTACACCATGACGCTGAACGCGGCGCGTGACATGATGCGCAAGACCGCCCGCGACACCGCCAAGACCGAAGCCTATGGCGTGCACGCGCTGATCTCGGGCGAGGCCGAAGCCGAGCCGGAGGATCCGGCCGAGGCGCTGTGGGCGGCGGTGCGCAAGCTGCCGGACAAGCAGCGCGACGCGGTGCTTCTGGTCTATGGCGAAGGCTTGAGCCACGCGGCCGCCGCCGAGGCGATGGCGATCTCGGAGACGACGGTTTCCTGGCACATCCATGAGGCGAAGAAACGGCTGAAGACGTTGATGCGTTCAGCCGGGGAAGTGTGACCATGGTCGACGACAACGAACTCGAGAGGCTGCGCGACATCGCAGCACCGGCACCCAGCGAGGATGCCAAGGCGCGCGCCTTCGCGGCCGCCATGCGCGCCTATGACCTCGAAGAAAATACTTTTGCCCCCGCCCAAGGATCGGTTGGCGGGCTTCGTCTCACAGAGCGAGCACAAAAGCTCTGGAGAGAGATCATGCAAAAGAAACTCATCGCCACGCCGGCCATTGCCGGGCTCGTCGCCCTGCCGATCGCCGGATACGCCACCTTCCATATGCTGAGGGAACAACCATCGACATTCGCCGGCGACGAGAAGATCACCGAAACGCTGGCCGACAAACCAGCGACCAACGGGCCGGCGACGGTCAAGTCGATGCCTGCCGAGGCCGACAAGCTGAAGAAAGACACCGACAGCGAAAGCCGCGACGCCGCGGAAGCACTGGTCGCGCCGGTTTCGCCGCCGAAATCCGAAGCGCAGGAAGTGGGTGGCCTGGTGCGGCAGGACGCGCTTCAACGCACCGAGCCGGCGCCCGCGCCGACGGCCAACGGTGTGGTTGCGCTGGACGGCGGCGCTGCAGCCCCCGCGGATGCCGCGCGGGGCCGCATGCCCGGCACGGCGGCCGAATCCAAGCTGATGGTGCAGCCTTCGACCGCGCCAGTAGACCAGTTGCTGCCGCAACAGGAAAACAACGATCGTGTCGAGGACTTCAAGACCAATCCGGTGCATGCCGCACTCGAGGATCCGGTTTCGACCTTCTCGATCGACGTCGACACCGCCTCTTATTCGTTCGTGCGGCGCTCGCTGAAGGAAGGGTACCTCCCGCAGGCCGATACGGTGCGCGTCGAGGAGATGGTCAACTACTTCCCCTACGACTGGAAGGGGCCGGACTCCGCATCGACGCCGTTCAACTCGACCGTCAGCGTCATGCCGACGCCGTGGAACGGGCACACCAAGCTGATGCACGTCGCCATCAAGGGCTTTGACGTCAAGCAGGTCGAGCAGCCCAAGGCCAATCTGGTGTTCCTGATCGACGTGTCGGGCTCGATGAACGAGCAGGACAAGCTGCCGCTTCTGCAGTCGGCCTTCAGGCTCCTCGTCAACAAGCTGAAGCCCGACGACACGGTCTCGATCGTGACCTATGCGGGCGAAGCCGGCACCGTCCTGGAGCCGACCAAGGTTGTCGAGAAGGACAAGATCCTTCATGCCATCGACACCTTGACGCCCGGCGGCAGCACAGCGGGCGAGGCGGGCATCAAGGAAGCCTACAGGCTGGCGCAAAAGTCCTTCGTCAAGGACGGCATCAACCGTGTGATGCTCGCCACAGACGGCGACTTCAATGTCGGGCAGACAGATGACGACGACCTGAAGCGATTGATCGAGCAGGAGCGCAAGACCGGCGTCTTCCTGTCGGTGTTCGGCTTCGGCCGCGGCAATTTGAACGATCAGATGATGCAGACCATCGCCCAGAACGGTAACGGCACCGCTGCCTATATCGACACGCTCGCCGAGGCCGAGAAGGTCCTGGTCGAGGATGCATCCTCGACTCTGTTCACCATCGCCAAGGACGTGAAGATCCAGGTCGAGTTCAACCCGAACAAGGTCTCGGAATACCGGCTGATCGGTTATGAAACCCGGGCGCTTAGCCGCGAGGATTTCAACAACGACCGCGTCGATGCCGGCGATATCGGCTCCGGTCATTCGGTGACGGCGATCTACGAGATCACGCCGAAGGGCGGCGGCGGCGAGCAGATCGACCCGCTGCGCTACGGCCAGGCAACGGTGAACAATGGCGGTGTCGCCAATGCGGACGAATATGCCTTCGTCAAGATCCGCTACAAGCTGCCCAACGAGGACGTTTCGAAGCTGATCACGACGCCGGTGACGTCCGCCAACGAGGTTGAGTCTTTCGACCAGGCCGGCACCGACCAGCGCTTCTCCGTCGCGGTCGCCGCCTTCGGCCAGAAGCTGCGCGACGAGGATGCCACCGCGAAGTTCGGCTACGACAAGATCATGGAGATTGCCACCGCCGCCCGAGGAGCCGACCCGTTTGGGTACAGGTCGGAATTCCTGTCGCTTGTGCGCCTTGCCTCGGCGCTGGGTGGTAACCGGTAGTGGCAATGACGGCCGGTTCCATTCAGACGGGGATCGTCTGATGGGGGGAACCGGCCTACGGGCGGGTGAGGCAGGCCGGCGGGGGAAACCTTGCCGGCCTTTTTTCGACTGGCACTGCCGGCAATCGTTAAATTGCGCGGCTTTTCCGGAACAGGATCGCAATCCCCTCTTGTTATGCAGGGCTAATGTACGGGCTTGTGGGGGCCGGAATTGCTGATCAGAGACATTGCGACTTCAATGCCGGCTGCACGGGACGTTCAGTCGACCGCCTCGTCGGCGCCTTCGCCGGAAGCCAGACGCATCATGGACGATGTCGATGCGGCGCGTAACACGGCGAAGTCGGCGCTGACCAATGATCGCTTTCGGGTCATGCTGGAGCAGATCAGCGACCCACAGTCGTCGGGAGCCCTGATGACAATGCGCAGCGATGCGGCCGGGACGGACTTCAAGTCGGCCCAGTCAAGCTACGCCGAAAACAGCGAATAGCCGAAACAGAAAACGGTCGGATCGAGATCGGATCAGGCCCGGCCGCGACGGCGTTCGCGGCGGGCTTCGCTCGTCTCGGCGGTGTTTGCCGTCGCCACCTTGTTGCGCATTGGGCCGATGCGCTCGACGATCGTCTCGACGGTCGGCCGATCCGCCTTGGTGTGCGCGTCCAGCGCCTTGCGCATGGCGGCAAGGTGCTGGAACGAGGTGCCGCAGCAACCGCCGACGATCTTTGCGCCGGCGTCGACGGCGAGCCGGACATAGTCGGCCATCAGCTCCGGCGTGCCGGAATAGTGGATCTCGGTGCCGCGGAATTCCGGGATGCCGCAGTTGCCCTTGACGATCACCGTTGCCTCCGGCTTCGCCTCGGTCATGTCGAGCAGCGACGCCAGGATGTCGGACGCGCCGACACCGCAATTGGCGCCAACGCCAAGCGGGCTTTGCGAAAGTCCGTCGACGACGCCGTGGATGTCCTTCGGCAGCAGGCCCATCATGGTGCGGCCGGCGGTGTCGAAGGAGCCGGTATAGGTGTAGGGCAGGCCGACGCGGATCGCCGCCTCGGCGGCGGCGCGGATTTCGTCCGGCGCCGACATCGTCTCGATCCAGGCGACTTCGGCGCCGCCAGCCTTGAGGCCTTCGATCTGTTCGGCGAAGGCGTCGACCGCCTCGTCATAGGTCATGGCGCCGAGCGGCACCAGCAATTCACCGGTCGGGCCGACCGAGCCGGCGACGATCACCTTGCGGCCGGCCTTGTCGGCAACCGCGCGGGCGATCTCGGCGGCGCGCTTGTTCAGCGCATGCACGCGGTCCTGCGCATGGTGCAGCTTCAGCCGGTGGCGCGTGCCGCCGAAGGAATTGGTCAGGATGATATCGGCGCCGGCATCGACAAAGTTCTGGTGCAGGCTGGTGATGGTGGCGGGCGCGGTTTCGTTCAGCAATTCCGGCGCCTCGCCGGCCTCGAGCCCCATCGCGAACAAATTGGTGCCGGTGGCGCCATCGGCGAGCAGAACGCCTTTTTCGGCAAGCAGCGCTTCGATCAGATTGGTCATGATGACATACGCCTTCCGGGATATCTGTGAGATAACGATATAAAGAACTCTTTATATGTCGTCAATGTCGAAGCAGGCCGCTTGCCATCAAAATCGCATGTCGGCCAGCCTTTGCGCGAAGGCAGCCGATTCATGAGCATTGATGTCGGCGGCGCGGATCAGATTGTCGAAATGGCTGGTCAAGGTGCGGATCGGCTGTGTTGCGTTCAGCACCAGATACATGTCGCCGACATAGATCGCGGCGCGATAGGGCCCGAAAATGGTGTAGGGGATCGAATAGCGCATACGCCCGTCGTAGAGGAACAGTCGGAAGGTGGGATAAAGGTCGTCGAGCAGCGTCGCCATATGCAGGAGCTGCTGGCGGCGGTCTGTCTCGGGGAAGCGATCCCACACGCCAAGACCGCGCGCGAAGATCTCCAGCGTGTGGCGCGGCATGCAGACTTCCATGTCGGTTTCCGGGCGGCGGTTGTAGTCGATGCGGTACTGGGTCTCGCCGGCCTGCGCCTCGCGGCTCTTGTTGGTGATGCCAGCCTCGTACTCGACCAGCGCTTCGGTGCGCAGCAGGTCCGGAATGCCCGCGGGCACATAGCGTATCTTGGTGCCCGCGGCCTCGGCATGCCATTTGGCGAGCAGCGTGCGGTCGAAGCCGTCGGGCGCCTCCTCGATCTCCAGGCTTTCGCGGATTTCGCCGGTGACGCCCTCGTCCTGGCTGAGGCCGAGCAGCCAGTCCAGCGACACTTTGAATTCGGCGGCGATGTTGAGCAGCGTCTCGGCGCGGGGCAGGCGAGTGGAGGCACCTGAGAGCAGTTGCGACAGCGCCGAACGGTCGATGCCCACCGCGGTCGCGAAGGCCGATTGGTTCAGCTCGGACCGTGTCAAGAGCATTTTCAGGCGCTCGCGGAAGATCGTCGACAGGTCACGTTTGTCCATAGTTTCGCTCCAGTAAGTGGGAGGAAAAAATTGCTCTGAGGCCGCCGGGATCAGGGCTCAGGCGTAAATGAATCCTCGCTGCTGTTTACAAAACATAACATATGCGGCTGAAAATTCGCAGTCGCAACAGTTTGTGCGCATTGTCGCGTTGCTGCAACGCGACACTCCTGACACAATGCTGTCAGGAATCAGAGGGGTTCCGGCGACTGAAAGGCAGTGGTCGATCGCATGACGAGCATAAGCAAGAAACGCAGCAGTGCACCGGCCATCGAATGGCCGACCGTGTTTCTCACCTTCTTCTGTTACGGTGTCTGGCTCGTCGCTGGCTTCCTTGTCTGGCCTTCCTATCCGATCCTGGCCCTCGCCATCCTGGCTTTTACCGCCGCACTGCAATCATCAATCATGCACGAAGTGTTGCACGGTCATCCGACGCGCAACGCACGGATCAACGAGGCCTTCGTCTTCCTGCCGATCGGCCTTGTCTGGCCATTTCGCCGGTTCAAGACCATTCATCTGCGGCATCATGCGGACGAGCGGCTGACCGATCCGCTGGACGATCCCGAAAGCTATTACAAGGCGCTCTGGCACCACGACGACTTGCCGCCGGCGATGAAATTCCTGCTGAAGATCAACAACACCATGGTTGGCCGTTTTATCTTTGGCCCCTGGCTGTCCTGTATCGGCTTCTTCATCGACGATGCCAAGCAGATTGCTGCCGGCGACAAGGCGATCCGCAAGGCCTGGCTGCTGCACGCCATCGGCCTCGCCGTAGTGTTGCCGGTCGTCAAGTTCGGCTTCGGCATTCCGCTGTGGCTCTACATTCTGGTGCCGGTGTGGCTCGGCCAATCGCTAATCTCGATCCGCACTTATGCCGAACACCAGTGGTCGGAACATCCCGAGGGACGCACGGTGATCGTCGAACGGTCGCCGCTGTCCTTTCTGTTCCTCAACAACAATCTGCATTTCGTCCATCACAAGAGCCCGACAGTGGCCTGGTACCGGCTGCCGAAGCTGTTCCGCGACCGTCGCGACGAGTGGCTTCGGATGAACAATGGCTATGCCTATCCGAACTATTTCGCGCTGCTCAAGGCGCATGCCTTCAAGGCCAAAGAGCCGATCGTTCACCCGGTGCTCAGGCGTGCGCCTGAGCCGGGCCGAGCGTTCAAGCCACGCGTCAGGGCGCGCAGTGTCTCCGGACTTGGCAGCGCGCCGGTTCCCGCCGAGCCGCCGAAGGAATGATTTTTGCGGCATTGCCGGCGGCGATGCCAGGCGGCTCGCACCCATGATCTTGTCAGTTTCCAACAATAGCGGTCCAATCCCGGCATGAGCGAATTCGTTGCGGCCTTGCCGATGTATGACTGGCCCGAAATGCGGGGCGAGGTCGACGCGCAATGGGCGTTGCTGCGCGACGCCTTCCGCAAAAAGGGCATCGACGCGCCCGAAGCGCTTGCCCGCGTCAATGGCGACCTGCCGCCAGTGCCGGGTGGTATCCGCGACGACGAGGGCAAGGTTATCGCGCCTGATCCGGTGACGCTGCCGCCGGACGAACTCGATTTTCACAGGCTCTGGCTGCACCCGGCGCTGCTCTTCGGGCAGACCTGCTGGGGGCCGATGGACCTCGGCCTGTCCGCGCATGTCCAGGTTATCGCCCAGCCGAGCTACGATGCCTATGAGGGCGGGCAGGGCGAGCTCTATTCCAGCGTGCTGGTGATGCGGGCGGATGGCGGGCCATCGGTTGCGTCGCCGGTTGACGGCACTCCGCTGATCCCGCTCGACCTCCTGCGCGGCAAGCGCTTTACCTTCAACGACACCGGCTCCATGTCCGGCTTCCTCGGACTGAAGCGCGATCTGGAGGCTATGGGCGAAAGCCTCGATCTCTTCGCGTCGCGCAGCCCGAGCGGCGGCCACCGGTCCTCGATCGTCGCCATCGCCGAAGGCAGGGCGGATGTCGCGGCTATCGACTGCGAGAGTTGGGCGCTGGCGCAGCGCTTCGAGCCGGCGGCGCGGCAGGTGAAGATCGTCGGCTGGACAGGCCGGCGCAAGGGCCTGCCGTTCATCACCGCCAGGACGACGCCGGACAAGACGGTGGCCGCCTTGCGGGAGGCCGTCGCGGGTCTCGGATAGGCTCAGCCCAGCAGGCGCTCGTCGAGCGGATAGTTCGAAAGCTGCTCGTTGCCGGTCTCGGTGATCAGGATCTGCTCCTCGATCTTGACGCCCTCGTGCCCGCCCAGTCGGCCGATGTAGCTTTCGACGCACAGCACCATGCCGGGTTCGATCACACCGTCCGGCGTATCCGCCGTCCAGTCGCTGGCGTGCGGCAGCGTCGGATACTCATCGGCCAGACCGACGCCGTGGTAAAGCACGCCGTAGCGGGTCGGGAAGCAATCGCCCGGCGGCACCGCCGAGCGTTCGACGAGGTCGCGGAAGGACGTGCCCGGCTGCATCAGCGCGGTGTTGTGAGCGATCTGGTCGGCGGAGATGCGGTAGAGATCACGCTGCACGTTCGTCGGTCTCCCGTCGCCGCAGAGCCAGGTGCGGGACAGGTCGGCGCAGAAACCGTAAGGGCCGATCAGGTCGGTGTCGAAGGCAACGAGGTCGCCGGCCTCGATGATGCGCGACGAGCTTTCCTGGAACCAGGGATTGGTGCGCGGACCGGATGACAGCAGCCGGGTCTCGATCCATTCGCCGCCGCGCGCGATGTTGCCGCGGTGCAGTTCGGCCCAAAGTTCGTTCTCGGAAATGCCCGGCTTCAGCGCCTGTTCCATTTCGCCCATCGCCGCTTCGCAAGCGACGATCGCCCGGCGCATGGCGAGAATCTCGTCCGGCGATTTGATCAGCCGCGCATTCTCCATCACAGCTTCGCCATTGCCGATCGTCACGCCCAGACGAGCGAGTTCCTCGACGCCTTCGGGATTGATGTGGTCGACCGCGATCCGGCCGTTGCCGCCGCCATGTTCCCTGACCAGATCGGCGATGCCGGCGGCCCAGCGGCGCACTTTCAGTTCGGTCAGTTCACCGCTGTAGAGATACATCCACGACACGGCCGGCCGTACCTCGTCGACGACGCCGGAATGGTCGGACAGGTGCTCGCAGGAAAAATAGTCGAACAGCACCACCGGGCCTTCGGTGGCGACGAAGCAGTGGCGGGTCGGGTTGTGTGCGACCCAGAGCTGCATGTTGGTCGAGTCGGTGGCGTAGCGGATGTTGATGGGGTCATAGAGCAGGGCTCCGGCATAGCCGCGGCGCTTCAGCTCGGCGCGGATGCGCTCGAGCCGGTATTTGCGCATCGCAGCCAAGTCGGGCGCGGCAATGCCTGCTGCTGCCCACTCGCCTTCGGCAGTCGCACCGTAGCCAAGAACATGCTGGTTGAGCGAAGCCGCCTTCTGGCGCGAGTCCTCGCGCAGCGCCTCGATCGAGCCGGGTTCGAACGGCATGATCTTGCGATGACGGCCAAAGCTGCCCTTTGGCACCGCGCTGTCCATGGTCGAACCTCAGGTCCGCATCTTCTCGCCGCTCGGGTCGAAAGGCGCTTCGACATTGATGCGGGCCGGACGGCGATGGCCGAGGATCTCGATCTCGAACAGGCCGGCACTTTCATCCTCGGCAAGGGCTGCCGGCACATAGCCTTGCGCCATCGACTTCTGGACATAGTGCGCATAGCCGCCCGAAGTGACCCAGCCGACCACACGCCAGTCGCCATCGACGATGCCGCGCACGGCGGACGCGCCTTCAGCGGCCTTCGATCCGCGCACTTCCTTGCCTGACGTGTCGAAGCGCGGCGCGCCGTAGCCATGCGGCTTTTCCACCGTGCCGTAGTCCTTGCTGACCTTGGCCCAGATCGGCTCGTCGCCCATGACGTCGGCGTCCGCCGCATCGACGATGAAGGAGACGCGGCGCAGTTTTGGCCCTTCGGCGTGCTCCTTCGCCGATGCCTCGCGACCGATGAAGTCGTTCTTCTCCAGCTTGATGAAGCGGTCCATCGAACCCTCGAACGGTCCGTAGATCGGGCGCAGTTCGCGGAACCAGGTCGGGAAGTTCTTCTCGAGGCGCATCGAGAGCAAAGCGCGCATGCCGAAATCGACCAGACCGAATTCCTCGCCGGCGTCCTTGATCGCCTTGTAGACCAGGCGCTGGTAGGCCGGCGCCATCCAGATCTCGTAGCCGAGGTCGCCGGTATAGGTGATGCGGTTGACCATGCAGGGCGCGCCGCCGACCGCCATCTCGCGGAAATCCATGAAGCGGAAAGCCTTGGTCGAGATGTCGACATCGACCAGCTTCTGCAGCAAGTCGCGGGATTTCGGCCCGGCGATCGACAGGCCGACCAGCGTCTGGTCGAAGCGGTGGATGCGGACAGAACCATCCTTCGGCAGATGCTTCTCGAACCAGCGCATGTGGTATTTTTGCGCGGCCGACGAGCCCCAGATCATGAAACGATCTTCGCCCGCCTTGGCGATGGTGAAGTCGCCGATCAGCTTGCCGAATTCGTTGACCATCGGCGTCAGCACGATGCGGCCGGTCTTCGGCATGCGATTGGTCATCAACCGGTTGAGGAAATCCTCGGCCACTGGTCCCGACACTTCGTATTTGGCGAAGTTGGCAATCTCGGTGACGCCGACCCTTTCACGGGTGGCGCGCACTTCCTCGCCGATCGGGCCGAAGTCGTTCGAGCGGTGGAAGGAGACGATGTCCTTCGGTTCCTTGCTCTTCGGCGCGAACCAGAGCGGGGTTTCCAGACCCCAGCTGTCGCCCATCACGGCGTTGTTGGCGAGCATGGTGTCGTAGAGCGGCGTCGTCTGGGCCGGCCGAGCGGCGGGCAGTTCCTCGTTGGGGAAGCGGATCGAGAAGCGGCGCGAATAGTTCTCGCGCACCTTGGCGTTGGTATAGCGCAAGCTCGCCCATTCGCCGAAGCGCGCAACGTCCATGCCCCAGACATCGAAGCCCGGATCGCCATGCACCATCCAGTTCGACAGCGCGAGGCCGACGCCGCCGCCCTGGCTGAAGCCGGCCATGACGGCGCAGGCGCACCAGAAATTGGTCAGGCCCTGCACCGGGCCGACCAGCGGGTTGCCGTCGAGCGCGAAGGTGAAGGGGCCGTTGATGATCTGCTTGATGCCGGCCTTCTCGATGCCGGGGAAATGCTTGAAGCCGATCTCCAGCGACGGCGCGATGCGGTCGATGTCGGGCTGCAGCAGCTCATGGCCGAAATCCCACGGCGTGTTGACCGGCGACCACGGCTTGCAGGCTTTTTCGTAGGTGCCGAGCAGGATGCCGTTGCGCTCCTGGCGGGTGTAGATCTCGCCCTTGAAGTCGAGCACTCCGATCATCTCGCGGCCGGTCGACTTGTTGAACTCTTCGACCTCCGGCATCGGCTCGGTGAGCAGGTACATGTGCTCCATGGCCAGGACCGGCAGTTCGACGCCGACCATGCGGCCGATCTCGCGTGCCCACAGTCCGCCGCAGTTGACGACATGCTCGGCCTTCACCGTGCCTTGCTCGGTGACGACGTTCCAGGTGCCGTCGACCTCCTGCGTCAGTTCGACGACGCGGTTGCGCAGCACGATCTCGGCGCCGAGCTTCTTCGCCGCCTTGGAATAGGCGATGGTGGTGCCGGAGGGATCGAGATGACCTTCGACCGGATCCCACATGGCGCCAACGAAATTGGTCTCGTCCATCAGCGGGAACATCGCCTTGGCTTCGGACGGCGTGATCAGTTCGGTGTCCATGCCGAGATAGCGGCCCTTGGCGTGGGCCAGCCGCAGGAAGTCCATGCGCTCGGGCGTGTCGGCCATCATCACGCCGCCGGTCAGGTGCAGCGAGCAGGACTGGCCGGAGATCTCCTCGATCTCCTTGTAGAGCTGCACTGTATAGGCCTGCAGCTTGGCGACGTTGGGGTCGCCGTTCAGCGTGTGGAAGCCGCCCGCCGCGTGCCAGGACGAGCCGGACGTCAGCTCCGAGCGCTCGATCAGCATGATGTCGGTCCAGCCGGCCTTGGCCAGGTGGTAGAGCACCGAGCAGCCGACGACACCGCCGCCGATGACTACCGCTTTTACATGAGATTTCATGAAGATAGATCCGTCTTTGCGTAAACTGAATCAGATGATTGGTCAGCGATGAGCCCGCGCCTCGACACGGAAGTCAATGCGCCGCTGCTTGTCGGTCAGAAATCGGTCGGCGCGCCGCCTTCGGCGCGGCGCTTGTCGACGAAGTCGTTGAGTTCCTCGCGGATCGCCGGGTCGATGTAAGGCTCCTCATAGGAAGCCAGCCGCTCCTTCCAGACCTTGTTTGCCTTCTCGATCGCCGTCGGCGACCCGGCTTCCGCCCAGGTTTCGAAATTGCGCCAGTCGGAAAGGATCGGCGCATAGAAGGCGGTCTTGTAACGGTCCTGCGTATGCTGGGTGCCGAAGAAATGGCCGCCCGGGCCGACCGACTGGATGGCGTCGAAGCCAAGGGCCTCCTCGGACAGGTCAAGAGGGGTCAGAAATTCGGCCACCATCTGCAACAGGTCGATGTCGAGGATGGTTTTTTCGTAGGAGCAGCGCAGGCCGCCTTCGAGCCAGCCTGCCGCATGCATCATCAGATTGCCGCCGCCCTGGATGGCGCCCCACAGCGAGAACACGCTTTCATAGGCGGCCTGCGCGTCGACCGTGTTGGCGGCGCAGGTGTTGGAGGTGCGGTAGGGGATGTTGTAGCGGCGGGCAAGCTGGCCGCCGACCAGCTGGGCCTTCATGTATTCGGGCGTGCCGAAGGCCGGCGCGCCGGACTTCATGTCGACATTGGAGGTGAAACCGCCATAGCCGACAGGCGCGCCCTTCCTCACCATCTGTGCGAAGGCGATGCCGGACAATGCCTCGGCGTTCTGCTGCACCAGCGCGCCGGCGATGGTCACCGGGGCCATCGCGCCGGAGAGCGTGAACGGCGTGACGATGACGACCTGGCCCTTGCTCGACATCTGGATGATGCCTTCCATCATCGGCACGTCGAGCTTGAGCGGCGAATTGGTGTTGATGATGGTGAAGACGGAGGGCTCTTCGAGCAACTGCTCGTGGCTGACGCCGCGGGCGATCCTGGCAATCTCGATGCCGTCGACATTGCGCTCCTTGCCGAGCGAATAGATGTGGAACACCTTGTCGGTGAGCAGGCTGAGGTCGCGGATGCATTCGAGGTGGCGGACCGACGGGTGGATGTCGATGGGCTCGACCGGGTAGCCGCCGGTGCAGTTCAGGATGTTGTGCATCTGCGTAAGCCGCAGGAAGTTGCGGTAGTCCGCCTGGTTGCCCGGCCGGCGGCCGCGATCGATGTCGGAGCAATTGGGCGCCGATGCCATCATCGAGATGATCAAATTGTTGCCGCCGAAGCGCACATTGTGCGCCGGGTTGCGGGCGTGGATGGTGAATTCCGGCGGGCAGTGCGAAACCAGGTCGAGGATCATGTCGCTGTCGAAGCGCACCCGCTCGCTGCCTTCGCGCACATCGGCGCCATGCGCCTTCATGATGCGCCGGGCTTCGTCGTGCAGCACGTCGACGCCGATCTCCCTGAGCACCCGCAAGGAGGCGAGGTGGATCGATTCCAACTCGTCATCGGACACCAGCTTGGTCGGCGTCAGCGGGTTTTTGAGCTGCCGGAAAGCCGGCTGTTCGAACGCCGCCGAGCCGCTGGCGCGCTTTCCCGCGCGGCCGCCGCGACGGGCGCGGTCGGTTGCCAGTGCCGGTTCGGCGGGGTGAAGGGCGGCGGTCATGAAAGGCCTCGTACGCTGCGATAATGCGGCGGCATAATGGACCGCCGGCTCTCCGGCCATTGCGGAGGCGGCGACCACTAGGGCGAGGGAAGCGACATGCCGGAAGGGGGCAGCAGGATTGCTGGTACCCGCGCCGCCCGGATGACTTGGCGCAGCGGATTTGCCGGTGCGGCCCTTCCTTTTCCCGGTTCGAGCCGCTAGCCGGATAGCATGCCGACCGCAGGGCGGGCGTTTTCACACGGATGGACAATGGTCGCGACCGATTCGAGCGATGGCGAGGCGGCAACGCAATGGTCAGCCCTTGCCGGCGTCACCGCGGCGCTCGCCATGTTCGGCGCCGCGCAAGGGTTGAGCTATCCGCTGTTCACGCTCTTGATGCAGCGGCAAGGCATGTCGCCGGCGCTGATCGGTCTTTCCGCCGCGATGATGCCGGTTGGCCTGATTCTCTCAGCGTCGTTCGTGCCGGCTGCCGTGCGGCGCTTCGGCGCACGCAATCTCGCCGTCGGCTGCTCGCTGGCCGGGGCGCTGTGCTTCCTGGCGATCGGCTACCTGCAGGACTGGGTCGCCTGGTTCGTCCTCCGCTTTCTCGTCGGCGTGGTCATCAACCCGCTCTATGTGCTTGGCGAGGTGTGGGCGCTGTCGCTGGCGCCGCCGTCGCGCCGCGGGAGGGTGATGGGGGTGTTCAATGCGCTGATGGGCGCCGGCTATGCGGCGGGGCCGCTGATCCTGATCACCGTCGGCGCCTCTGGATGGCCTCCGTTCATCGCTGCGATTGCAGGCTTTGCGCTCTGCGCGCTGATCCTGCGCGCTGTGTCGTCGAAGCTGACCGGTTTCGAGGAAGACGGCCAGGCTTCCGGCGGACTTGTCGGCTTCGCCAAGCTGGCGCCGGCGCTGCTGCTGGCGGTGCTGGTTTCGGCGGCGGTGCAGCAAAGCACCTATGCTTTGATCCCGGTCTTCGGCGCTGGCTATGATCTACCAGAGGCGAGACTGGCGGCGCTGGTGACGGCGCTGTCGGCCGGCAACATCCTGCTGCAGATCCCGCTTGGACTGATGGCCGAACGCTTCGGTGGCCGAGCGATGATCGTCTTTTGCGCGCTGGCGACGGCGGCTTGCGCGCTCTCGCTGCCCGTGCTGATCACGACGCCGATGGTCTGGCCGGTGCTGGTGGTGATGGGCGCTGTCGGCTACGGCGTCTATACGATGGCCCTGGTCGAGCTCGGCAGCCGGTTCAGGGGAACAGCACTTGTCGCCGGCAACGCCGCCTTCGCGCTGATGTGGGGCGCCGGCGGCATTGTCGGCCCGCCCGGCGCAGGCGCGCTGATGCAGGCGATCGGCCCGCTCGGCCTGCCTGTGGTGATCGCCGGGCTCGATGCGCTGCTGGTGGCGTTCGCGCTCTACCGCTCGGCCAGGCGCAAAAGCTCCTGACAGGCGTTGGCTGGAGCAAGCGGTTTTCGCCGGCGGGACTAACGGCCGTCGAGGCAACCCGCTAAGGCTGCCGCCATGGATCTGGCGGAAGCAAGCCGAGACGAACCGATGCAATGGGCGGCGATCACCGGCGTGATCGCGACCGTTTCGGTGTTCGCCATCGCGCAAGGGCTTTCCTATCCGCTGCTCAGCTTCATCCTGCAGCGCCAGGGCATCTCGCCGGCCATGATCGGGCTTTCGGCGGCGATGACGCCGGTCGGCTTCATCCTGTCGTCACCGCTGATCCCAGCGCTGGCGCGGCGGTTCGGGGCAGGGCGGACCGCACTGACCTGCGCTGCACTGTCGGCAATCGTGCTGGCGCTGATCGGTTGGACGCAGAATGTCTATCTGTGGTTTCCGCTGCGCTTCCTGATCGGCGTGGTCACCAACCCGCTTTATGTGCTGAGCGAAATCTGGGTGATCGCACTGGCGCCGCCGTCACGGCGCGGTCGCGTCATGGGCGTCTATTCGACGATCATTTCGGCCGGCTTCGCCGCCGGTCCGCTCTGCCTGCTTGCCGTCGGCACCGAGGGCTGGCCGCCGTTTCTGGTAGGAATTGCCGCCTTCGTCTTTTGCGGCGGCTGCCTGGCGCTGGTGCTGCCTCGGTTGCCTAAAGTCGACGAGGCCGGGCACCGGGTTTCGGTCATGGGGTTCATACCCCTGGCATGGCTGCTGCTGTCGGCGGTGGTCGTGGCCGCAGGCTTCGAACAGGGCGTGCTGGCGCTGCTGCCGGTCTATGGGACCCATTACGGCATTGCGGAAGCGCGCATGTCTGCGCTGTTGTCGATGATGATTGCCGGCAACATCGCCATGCAGGTGCCGCTGGGCTTGCTGGCAGAGCGGCTGACGGCACGGCTCGTGCGCTTCATCTGCGTGTCGCTGACCGTGCTCGGCTGCGCGCTGCTGCCGCTGCTCATCGAGACGCCGCTGATCTGGCCGTGCGTCTTCATCTGGGGCGCGGTTTCCTACGGCATCTACACGATGTCGATCATCGAGCTCGGCGAGCGCTTCACCGGCTCGGCGCTGGTCGCCGGCAACGCCGCCTTCTCGCTGATGTGGGGCGTCGGCGGCATCCTCGTGCCGCCGCTCACTGGCGGCGTCATGGATGTGATCGGCGCGTCCGGCTTGCCGCTGACGCTCGGCGCGATCTGCCTGGCACTGGCGGTGGCAACCGTTGCGCGACGGCGGATGGTGTGAAGGCAAAGCCGCTTTCGGTCGCGATGACCTTACGCCATCATCTTGAATGTGGACGCCTGCGACGCGATGTAGGCAAGGCCGCCTGACAATATCTCGGAGACCACGCGTGACCCAATCGACGACAAAACGCCAGACCGAAGCCGCCGGCGAAGACCCCTTCCTCTGGCTGGAGGACCGGAACGGCAAAGAGGCGCTCGACTGGGTGCATCGCCAGAATGAGGTCACGGTCGGCGAATTGCAGGGCGATCCGTCCTACCGGGCCGCGTTCGAAACCGCGCTCGACCTGATGACGGCCGAGGACAACATCGCCGTCGGCGCCGCGCTCAATGGCCATGTCTACAATTTCTGGCAAGACAGGACCAATGTGCTGGGCCTCTGGCGCCGCACCACGGTCGCCTCCTACAAGACCGACAAGCCGCAATGGGAGACGATCGTCGACTTCGACGTGCTCTCGGCCAAGGAAGGCGTGAAATGGGTGTTCAGTGGGGCCAGCCGCCTCTGCCCGGACTTCAATCTCTGCATGGTCTCGATGTCGCCGGATGGCGGCGATGCCAGCGAGATGCGCGAGTTCGACATCGCGGCGAAATCCTTCGTCGAGGACGGCTTTCGCGCGCCGGCCTCCAAATCGGGTTTTTCCTGGCTGGACAAGGATACGGTGATCGTCTCGGCCGCCTTCGAGGAGGAGGACAAGACCCAGTCCGGCTATCCGCGCGTGGTCAAGCTCTGGCGGCGCGGCACTAGGCTGCAGGACGCGACGCCGATCTTCGAGGCTGAGAAGCAGGATCTCGCGGCCGGCGGCGGGCTCGAGATCGACGGCGACAGGCGGCACCTGTTCCTTGCCCGCACCATCGACTTCTTCTCCTCGCACAGCTTCCTGCGCCTGCCTTCAGGCGAGAACAGGCGCATCCCGCTGCCGGACGACGTCACCGACACGGCGATCTTCAAGGGGCAGCTCATCTTCGGCGTGCGCAGCCCGTGGACCGCGCCGGACGGCACAGGCTGCCTGCCCGACGCTCTCTATTCGGTGGATTTCGAGCGTTGGATCGAAACCGGCGCGCTGGGGCCTGTCAAAACCGTGCTCGAGCCAGCGCACCGGGTCTCGATCGCCGGGCTCGCGCGCACAGAGGCGCGACTGTTCATCAACCTGATGGACAATGTGCGCGGCAAGGTCATTGCCTGCGACCGCGTGGGCAGCGGTTGGTCGCTCAAGCCAGTCGCACTACCCGAAAACGGCAATGTCGGCATCAGTCATGCCGAGCATTTTGGCGCCAGCGTGTCCTTCTCCTTCACCGATTTCCTGACCCCGAGCTCGATCATCTGGTCGGACAACGATGGCGAGACGCTGGCGACGGTGAAGTCGCAGCCGGCGCGTTTCGATGCTTCGCCCTATGTCTCCGAGCAGTTCGAGGCGCGCTCGAAGGACGGTACCATGATCCCGTATTTCGTCGTCCGGCGGCGCGACCAGAAAGGGCCGGTGCCGACGCTGCTCTACGGCTATGGCGGGTTCGAAGTGCCGCTGCTGCCCGGCTATGCCGGCGTGCGCGGCAGGCTATGGCTGGAGAAGGGCAATGCCTATGTGCAGGCCAACATCCGCGGCGGTGGCGAGTTCGGCCCGGCCTGGCACCAGGCGGCGCTCAAGGGCAACCGCCAGAACGCCTTCGATGATTTCGCCGCGGTGGCACAGGACGCCGTCAGGCGCGGGGTCGCCACCGCGGCTTCGCTCGGCATCCAAGGCGGCTCGAATGGCGGCCTGCTGACCGGCGTCTCGCTGACGCAGCGCCCGGAGCTGTTCGGCGCCGTCATCATCGACGTGCCGCTGCTCGACATGTTGCGCTACACCGAATTGCCGCCCGGCGCTTCGTGGATGGCCGAATATGGCGATCCCACGAAGCCGGAAGAGGCGGCCTGGCTTGGCGCCTATTCGCCCTATCAGCATGTCGAGGTCGACGCCGCCTATCCGCCGGTGCTCTTGACCACCTCGACCGCTGACGACCGCGTCCATCCCGGCCATGCCCGCAAGATGACGGCGCGGCTGCAGGCCGCCGGCCATGCGAAAGCGCTGTTCTTCGAGGAGACCGAGGGCGGGCATGGCGGGCGCGGCGACCGCCGGCCGCAGGCGGCGCAGGCCGCGATGCGCTATGTGTTTCTGCAAAGGGCACTGGAGCATCGGACCGAAAAGTGAAATCGGTTTTCGGATGATCCGATGCTCCTTCGAAAGACTTGGCACGGCTTGAACACAAGGCCTCAGGCGGCTTAAGGTGCCGCCATGGCTCTGATGAAGACATCCAGCGCATTCGGGGTGGCGGTGACGCCGTCACCGCGCACGCTGCGTGCCGAGCTTCTGCGCCTGTGCGCCCGCATCGGCTATTCGCCTCCGGCTCTCCTCTGACGAATCCGCCCCCGGCAGCTTGCCGGATTGATTCAAGAGGAAAGACCAAACTCATGACCTATCAGAACTATTCGCTGAAGCAGCTTCAGCAGATCGACGCCGCGCATCATCTGCATCCGTTCACCGACCACAAGGAACTGCGCGAGGCCGGCTCGCGGATCATCACCCATGCCAATGGGCCGTTCATCTACGACGCCGACGGGACCGAAATCCTCGACGGCATGGCCGGGCTGTGGTGCGTCAATGTCGGCTACGGCCGCGACGAACTGGCCGAAGCGGCCTACGCCCAGATGAAGGAACTGCCCTACTACAACTCCTTCTTCAAATGCTCGACGCCGACGCCGGTGCTCTTGTCCAAGAAGCTGGCGGAACTGGCGCCCAAGGGCGTCAGCCAGGTGTTTTACGGTTCCTCCGGCTCGGAGGCCAACGACACGGCGCTGCGGCTCGTGCGCCACTACTGGGCGCTGGAAGGCGAGCCGGAGAAGAACCGCATCATCTCGCGCAAGATGGGCTATCACGGCTCGACTATCGCCGGCACCTCGCTCGGCGGCATGGAGCCGATGCACAAGCAGCTCGGCGGCGCGGTGCCCAACATCGTGCATGTGATGATGCCCTATGCCTATGAGCTGGCGCTGGCCGGCGAGAGCGACCATGATTTCGGTCTGCGCGCCGCCAAGGCGGTCGAGGACGCCATCCTGGAAGCCGGCGCCGACAAGGTTGCCGCCTTCATCGGCGAGCCGGTGATGGGCGCGGGCGGGGTAAAAATCCCGCCGATGAGCTACTGGCCGGAAGTCCAGCGCATCTGCCGCAAATACGATGTGCTCTTGATGCTGGACGAGGTCATCACCGGCTATGGCCGCACCGGCGAGTGGTTCGCGGCACAGACCTTCGGCATCGAGCCCGACACCATCACCACGGCCAAGGCGCTGACCTCAGGCTACCAGCCGCTGTCGGCGCTGCTGGTCGGCGAGCGCATCGCCGCGACACTGGTCGAGAAGGGCGGCGAGTTCTATCACGGCTATACCTATTCCGGGCACCCCGTGGCCTGCGCCGTGGCGCTGAAGAACATCGAGATCATGGAGCGCGAAGGCTTGGTCGACCGCGTCAGGAACGACACCGGGCCTTACTTCGCGCAGGCCTTGCAGGAGCGCATCGCCGGGCACAATCTGGTCGGCGAGGTGCGTTCGATCGGGCTGATGGGTGCGATCGAGATCGTCAAGGACAAGGCGAGCAAGGAACGCTTCCTGCCGGCGGGCAGTGCCGCCGTGGTCGTGCGCGACTACGCCATCGCCCAAGGCATGATGCTGCGCGCCACCGGCGACACGATGATCCTGTCGCCGCCGCTGATCTGGACGCGCGAGACCGTCGACGTGGCCTGCGAACGCATCGCCAAGGCGCTCGATCTGGCGGAAGCGGACCTGCGCAAGCGGTAAGCGAACAATCGTCTGGCGCCTTCGGTGGGGGCGCCAGATGTTCCCTCGCGAAGCAGTGTTGCCAAACGCAAAAACCGCGCCCCACCGGGAACGCGGCTTTGCCAGATACGCATGGCGTTTCGCTACAAGAACACTTGCGAAACTTACGGGCTCCGGTACGCGAGACCTGATCCGGAGCGCCGGGCGGATGCGATATGTCCGCCTCGCTGTCCGTTTTATAGGCACATCGTTACCGGCCGGTTATCGAGAACTTAAGCAAATCTAAATTTGCGGTCTTTCCGTCGGAAAAGGCGAAAAAAGCGCTGTGAAATTCGAAACTTAATTAGAATTGCCGCGCAGGAAATTTATGATGCCGGAAAAATCGGCGCCGGCATTCCCTTGCGCATTGAACAGCGCGTAGAGCTGCGTCGCCTCGGCGCCGAGCGGCGTCACCGCGCCGGCGCCTTGGGCGGCCTCCTGTGACAGCTTCAGGTCCTTCAGCATGAGTGCGGCGGCAAAGCCGGGCTTGTAATCGCGGTTGGCAGGCGACGCCGGCACCGGGCCGGGCACCGGGCAATAGCTGGTCAGCGACCAGCATTGGCCCGACGAGGTCGAGGCGACGTCGAACAGCGCCTGGTGCGAAAGCCCGAGCTTTTCCGCAAGCACGAAGGCCTCCGCGACACCGACCATCGAGATGCCGAGGATCATGTTGTTGCAGATCTTGGCCGCCTGTCCGGCGCCGTCGCCGCCGCAATGAACGATGCGGCCGGCCATCGGCTTGAGGACCGGCTCGGCCGCCGCGAATGCGTCGTCCGAGCCGCCTGCCATGAATGTCAGCGTGCCGGCCGTGGCGCCGCCGGTGCCGCCGGAGACCGGCGCGTCGATCGACGCCAGCCCATGCTTGCTGGCGATGGCATGAGCCTTGCGCGCCGACTCGACGTCGATGGTCGAAGAATCGATGAACAGCGCGCCTTTCTTGGCCTTGGGCGCGATATCCTCATAGACCGACAGCACATGCTTGCCGGCCGGCAGCATGGTGATGACCGCATCGGCCTCCTTCACCGCGGCAACCGCATTGGCCATGATGACGACGCCATGCTCCCTGGCGATGGTCAGGTTCTCCGGCATCAGGTCGAAGCCGTGCACGGTATGCCCCGCCTTGACCAGATTGGCGGCCATCGGATTGCCCATGTTGCCGAGGCCGATGAAGGCGATGGTGGTCATCGAAATGTCTCCGGTTCTGCTCAGCGGCCGATCAGCGCGCGGGCGATGATGACCCGCATGATCTCGTTGGTGCCTTCGAGGATCTGGTGAACGCGCAGGTCTCGCACCAGCTTCTCGACGCCATAGTCGTGGAGGTAGCCGTAGCCGCCATGCAGTTGCAGGGCGTCATTGGCGACATTGAAACCGGTGTCGGTGACGAAGCGCTTGGCCATCGCCGACCATTTGCCGGCGTCCGGCGCCTTGCGGTCGAGTTTCGAGGCGGCAGTGTAAAGGAACATCCTGGCAGCCTGCAGTTCGGTCTCCATGTCGGCGAGCTTGAACTGCAGCGCCTGGAACTGGTTGATTTTCGAACCGAAGGCTTTGCGCTCCGCCGTGTAGGCCAGCGCCTTGTCGAGCGCCGATTGCGCGCCGCCCAGCGAGCAGGCGGCGATGTTCAACCGGCCGCCATCGAGGCCGGCCATGGCGATGCCGAAACCGGCGCCTTCGCCCGAAAGCAGGTTCTCAGCCGGCACCTTGCAGTCCTCGAAGATGACCTGGCGGGTCGACTGCATGTGCCAGCCCATCTTGTGCTCGTTGGCGCCGAAGGAAAGGCCTGGCGCATCCTTCGGCACGACGAAGGTGGAAATGCCCTTCGGTCCATCGGCGCCGGTGCGCGCCATGACGACATAGAGGTCGCTGTCGCCGGCGCCGGAGATGAACTGCTTGGCGCCGTTCAGCACATAGTCGCCGCCATTCTTGACCGCGCGCGTCTTCAGCGCCGCGGCATCCGAACCGGAACCAGGCTCGGTCAGGCAGTAGCTTGCCAGCCATTCCATAGACGTCAGCTTCGGCAAAAAGCGCTGTCGCTGCTCCTCGTTGCCGAAGCGGTCGATCATCGAAGCCACCATGTTGTGGATCGAGATGAAGGAGGAAAAGGCCGGGTCGGCGCGCGACAGCGCCTCGAAGATCAGCACGGCGTCGAGCCGCCCGAGCGCCGAGCCGCCGACATCGTCGCGGACATAGATGCCGCCAAGGCCGAGCGGGCCGGTCTCGCGGATCACATCGGCGGGGAAATGTTTCGCCCGGTCCCAGTCGAGCGCGTTGGGTGCGACGCGGTCGGCGGCGAAGGCTTGCGCCATCTCCTGGATGGCACGCTGCTCCTCGTTGAGTTCGAACTGGCTGGTGCTCGCATCGACCGCGGCGTCCATGGCGTGCTCCCTTTATGTCCTTGGCCAGCCAGTCTGCTGGCCTGTCGTTTTTGGCTTTGCGCGCCGCTCAATCTAGACCAATGATGCCGCCGCGCAACCCGACGATCGGCGAAGCGGCTGTGCGCGAGTGGATCAGCGGAGCATAGAGTGCCGACAAATTTCGATGACCTCCTCGATGGCTTCCATGAGTATCTGGAAACGGTGGACAGCCCGCTGGTGCGTGACGCCGTGGCGCAAATCGACTGGGACATGCCGGCCCGTGCGCTCGCGCCGCATGCGCTGCCTTGCCTTGACCAACTCGACCGTATCGTCGAGCTTGCTCCGGCCAACGGCAGGCCGCTGGCGCGGCTGCTGGCCCGGCGCCGGAACGAATTTCGCTGGGGGCAGACCTATAATGTGACCGATTTCGGCGCGGCATTCCTGGAAAAATATGGCTGGCTGGAGGTGTTCGGCACGCGCGGCCATTTCATCAATGACGAGGTCGCGGCCGGCCTGCTGATCCTCGGGCCGGGCATCGTCTATCCCGACCACCATCACATTGCCGAGGAGATCTACATACTGCTGACCGGCGGCACTGAATGGCGCATGGGCGAGGGTGGCTTTCGCGTTCGCGAGGCGGGCGAAGTGATTCATCACGCGTCCGACGTCAGCCACGCCATGCGGACGGGCAAGGAACCGCTGCTAGCGCTCTATATCTGGCGCGGCGGGCCGCTGGCGCAGAAGTCGACCATTCCCGGCACCGACGCGCAGGGCAGGGCGTGATGGCCAGAGCGATCATGTTGCAAGGCACCGGCTCGGATGTCGGCAAGACGGTGCTGGTCGCGGGCCTGTGCCGCGCGGCGAAGAAGCGCGGGCTGAAGGTGCGGCCGTTCAAGCCGCAGAACATGTCCAACAATGCCGCCGTCGCCGAGGTTCCCGGCGACAACCGTGCCGTCGGTGGCGAGATCGGCCGCGCGCAGTGGCTGCAGGCGATCGCCTGCGGTGTCGCGCCGTCGGTCCACATGAACCCTGTGCTGCTCAAGCCGCAGAGCGATATCGGTTCGCAGGTGGTGGTGCAGGGCAAGGTGTTCGGCGAGGCCAGGGCGCGCGACTACCAGGCGATGAAGGGCCGGCTGATGGACGCGGTGCTGGAGTCCTGGGCGAAGGTCGGCGAGGGCGCGGACCTCGTCATCGTCGAGGGCGCGGGCTCGCCGGCCGAGATCAATCTCAGAAGCCGCGACATCGCCAATATGGGTTTTGCGACGCGCGCCAACGTGCCGGTCATCCTGGTCGGCGACATCGATCGCGGCGGCGTCATCGCCTCGGTCGCCGGCACGCATCTGATCCTGCCGGAAGAGGACCGGCGCATGATCGCCGGCTACCTCATCAACAAGTTCCGCGGCGATGTCTCGCTGTTCGACGACGGCATCCAGGCGATCGAAAAATTCACCGGCTGGCGCTGCTTCGGCGTCGTGCCGTGGCTGAAGGCGGCGGCGCGGCTGCCGTCGGAGGATTCCGTGGTGCTCGAACGGCTGGCGTCCGGCGAGAAGCGTGCGCTGAAGGTGGCTGTGCCGATGCTTAGCCGCATCGCCAATTTCGACGACCTCGATCCGCTCAAGGCCGAACCGCAGGTCGAGGTCGTGTTCGTGCCGCCCGGCCAGCGTCTCCCGGAAGACGCCGGGCTGGTGGTTATTCCCGGCTCCAAGTCGACGATCGGCGATCTGCTGAAATTCCGCGACAATGGCTGGGATCGCGACCTTCTTGCGCATCGCAAACGCGGTGGCCATGTCGTCGGCATTTGCGGCGGCTTCCAGATGCTGGGCCGCATGGTGCGCGACCCCGACGGCATCGAAGGCAGTGTCACCGAGGCAGAAGGCCTCGGCCTGCTCGACTTCGAAACGGTGATGGAGCCGGAAAAGATCGTACGCAATTCCAGCGCCCGCTCGCTGCAGTTCGATCTGCCGCTCGAAGGCTACGAGATCCATCTCGGCCGCACCACCGGTCCCGATATGGCGCGGCCGTCGGCGATCATCAATGGCGTCGAGGACGGAGCGGTCTCCGCCGACGGCAAGGTGGTCGGCACCTATCTGCACGGGCTGTTTTCCGCCGACGCCTTCCGGACGAAATTCCTGGAAAGCCTTGGCGTCAGGGGTGGCGGCATCGACTATCGCGCCGAGGTCGAACGGGCGCTGGACGAGGTCGCGGCCGAACTGGAAACCCATCTCGACTGCGACGCGATTTTTGCGCTGGCTCGTTAGCTGCCTACGCCTTTTCGCCGGCCTTCGGCCAGTAGGTGCCGAAGGACCAGACATTGCCTTCGGGATCGCGGCAGATGAATTCGCGGCTGCCGTAATCGCGGTCGACAAGTTCCTGGATGATCGTGGCGCCGGCGTTCTTTGCTCGGGCATAAGCGGCGTCGGC
Organism: Mesorhizobium monacense; assembly: GCF_056781675.1. Lineage (NCBI taxonomy): Bacteria > Pseudomonadati > Pseudomonadota > Alphaproteobacteria > Hyphomicrobiales > Phyllobacteriaceae > Mesorhizobium > Mesorhizobium monacense. Next base: position 1,745,564 of record NZ_CM165567.1, read on the forward strand.
ATCCTCGACGGCGACATAGATCGACTTACCGCCGCCCGAGCCCGGCTCGCCGACCATCTTGCCGTAATCGTCGTCGCGCGCGGTGCCGAGCATGATCATCGACGAGCCGAAGACGAGTTCGGCGTGGTGCACAATGTCGCCCTCGCCATAGCGGGCGCGGACGGTGAAGCCGAAAGCATCGCCGAGCCAGTCGATCATTCTTGCCGCGTTCTTGTAGCGCAGGGCAGGGTAGAGCCGGGGTGCTTCGCTGGTCGTGGGCATCGGGGAACCTCCTTCAATTAGGGTTGGTCGATAACCCAGTCTGGGCGAAGGTCGCTGCGGCGTCTTGAAGAAATGTTACCAGGCGGCGATTGCGGTCGGCGTCTCGCCGGCCAGATCACGGAACTCGCGCACCAGATGCGCCTGGTCGGCATAGCCGCAATCGGCGGCGATGTCGGCCCAATCGCCGTTGTCCTGTCTCGACAGGCCAAGCGCACGGTTGAAGCGGACGATGCGCGACAACGTCTTCGGGCCGATGCCGACCGCATCGTAGAATTTCCCCGCAAGGTGCTTGCGGCTCCAGCCCAGCCTTCCAGCCAGCGTGGCGACGCGCATGCGCCCGCCGGAGGCGATGATGCTGTCATAGGCCCAGCCGATTTCGGCCTGCACGGGATACGTCGAGGCAAGCCGGGAAGAGACGAAACTCTCGGCAATGGCAAAGCGTGCGTTCCAGTCACGCGCATTGCCGAGCTTTTCGCGCAGCGCGATGCCTTCGATACCGAGCACGTCGTCGAGGCCGACCATACGGTCGGTCAATTCGCTCATCGGCTGGCCGAAGAAGCGGCGAGCGCCGAGCGGTGTGAAATTGATCTGCACGCAGCAGGCGCCGCCGAAGGATTTGATGACCACCGGCCCGGCAAAAAGGCCGGCGGCAAAACTGGCGAAGCGGTCATTGTCGCCGGGATCCTTGCCCAATCCGATGGCGAAGGGCTCGGCAAAGCTGATGACCAGCGGCACGGTCAGCGAGGCATATTCGACGTTGCGGAAATGGCCCGAGATCGTCTCGCGGTAGCCGCATATGTCGGTGACCACGCCCTGGAGCTGCGGGCCGGGCGGGCGACGCACCATCTCGAACCGGCTCGGATCAGGCTGTTCGCTATCGGCGGCCACGGCATCTCCTTCGGCAAGGAAACTAGCAGACCATGTGGCAAAATCAAAAGCGCCCGGCTTGGGACCGGGCGCTTCGGTTACCTGAGATCTTGAAGTGCTTGAAGCGTGTGGCGTCCGGAGAGATTCATGCGACGCGCTTCAAGCCTATGTCTTCATGCATGTCGTTGTCCCAAAACCGCTACGCACTTTTGGGCGACACGCATCAGGCGCCGCGCATCATGCAGCCGCCGGCAAGCACGATGTAGGCGATGAGCACAATCCAAATTGATGCGAGGGGAATAAACGCAAGAACGCCAAGAGCGGCGAGAACGCCGATGATGGCGATGACAAGGGCAATAATGAAAATAAGCTGAGTAGGTGCACTAAGATTCATGTGTGGTCCTCCAACATGATTCGTACGCCGGCATTCTATCAGGCGCGCAGTCATTCACCAATCAAGGTGCGCAGCGGATTCGCCGGGTTGGCCAGGCCAGCGCCACGCGGGGCCAGGAGGGTTTCGACTGGGAAGAAAATTGCGCGCGTTCGACGACGGCTACCCGTTTGCGCAAAGGCGATTCCGCGCTAACTATTGGACAGGAATTGGAAAGGGCTCTGATGGCGTTCGCATTGCTTGACCAGATACGCTCGATCTTCGAAGGCGATCCCGGCGTGCGCAAAGTCGCTGACGACCCGGTGCTGTCAGCGGAACTCTTGATGCTGTTTCGCATGATCCTGGCCGACGGCTCGGTCAGCGAGAGCGAAATGGTCGCCTTCCGCCGCATCTGCAAGGAGGCCTTTGGCATTCCCGAGGCCAGCATCGACAACGTCATCGAGTATCTCAACGAGTTCGGCTACGAGACCAATGGCTCGCAGGCCGTCGCGTTGTTCCGCGACCTCGACGTCGAGCGGCGCAAGCTGCTCGCCCGACACATGGCCGAGATCGCCAAGGCCAACTCGCAACTGGCCGAGAGCGAGGTGCGGCTGTTGCGGCGTACGCTGGATCTGCTCGACATCAGTCCGGTCGATGTGGTGAAGCCGGAAGAATAGGCCAGCATCGACGGCGGCTCACCCCTGTTCCTGCAGCCGCCGCGCGATTGCCCGATGCAAATCCGGGGCTGCGGCGACCAGGGCCTTGGCCGCCTCCGATTGCGGATGATCCAGCACCTCGCCTGTCTTGCCGCGCTCGACGATCCTGCCGTCATGCATGACCAGCACTTCGTCGGTGATGGCGCGGGCGACGGTCAGGTCGTGGGTGATGAACAGATAGGCGATGCCGAGCTTCTGGTTGAGCTCAGCGAACAGGTCAAGGATCTGGGCGCGGATCGAGACATCGAGCGCCGAGACCGGTTCGTCGGCAACCACCAGCTTCGGCCGGGTGATGATGGCGCGGGCGATCGACAGGCGTTGGCGCTGGCCGCCGGAAAACTCGTGCGGGTATTTGTCCATGTCGCGCGGGCTGAGGCCGACCTCGTGCAGCGCATGCGCCACCATCTCTCGGCGCTCCGCAGGCGCTGGCTTCTTGTCCAGCACATGCAGCGGTTCGGCCACCAGTTTCTCGACCTTCTGGCGCGGGTCGAAGGAGCCGTAAGGATCCTGGAACACCACCTGCATGTCGCGCCGCGCCGGCTTGAGTTCCGCCTCGCTCTTGCCGGTGATGGTTTCGCCGCGAAAGCGGATCGTTCCTGAAGTCGATTTGTCCAGTGCCAGGATCATGCGGGCGAGCGTGGACTTGCCGCAACCGGAGCGGCCGACCAGCGCCACCGACTGGCCGGGCGCTATCGACAAGGACACGTCGTCGACGGCGCGGACCGGTGTGGCGCGCTTGAACAGCGAGCTGCGGCGCCCATGATAGTCGCGCGACAAGCCTTCGACCTGAAGCAGTGGCTTGGCCGAGCCAGCAGCGTGCGTTCTGGGGCGGGCCGGCACATGCATCGAGGCCTGCGCCAATTGGCGCGTGTAGGGGTGGAGCTGTTCCGACAGTGTGCGCGCGGTATCGCCGGCCTCCATCACCTCGCCATGCCGCAGGATGGTGATGCGGTCGGCCATCTCGGTCACCACCGCGAGATCGTGCGAGATCAGCAGCAGGCCCATGCGGTTTTCCGCGACGAGATCGCGCAGCAGGTCGAGGATCTGCGCCTGCAGCACCACGTCGAGTGCCGTCGTCGGCTCGTCGGCGATCAAAAGCTTCGGCTTCAGCGCACAGGCGATGGCGATCACGACCCGCTGACGCTGGCCGCCGGAGAGCTCGTGCGGATAGCGAGACAGCGGGAATTGTGCTGCCGGTAGGCCGACCCGGTCGAGCATTTTTCGCGCCCGGTCCTCGGCCTCGGCGCGGCTTGACCTTGTGTGCCAGCGAATGCCTTCGGCCACCTGCTCGCCGATGGTCTTGACCGGGTTGAGCGCCGTCATCGGCTCCTGGAACACCATGCCGATGTCGTCGCCGCGCAGCGCGCACATCTGGTCTTCGCTCGCGGCAAGAATGTCGATGCCGTCGAAGGTCACGCGTCCGGTGGCGCGCGCCGCGAACGGCAGAAGCTGCATCACGGTCAGCGCCGTCATCGACTTGCCGGAGCCGGATTCGCCGACCAGCCCCATCACTTCGCCGGGCACGACGGAGAGGTCGACTCCCTTCAGGATCGGCGTGTCGCCGATCGCCAGCGACAGGTTCTCGATCTCGAGCAGGCTCATCGCTGCCGCCGCGATTTCGGGTCGAGGATGTCGGCGATGCCGTCGCCGAGCAAATTGAGGCCGAGCACGGTGACGACGATCGCCATGCCCGGGAAGATGGCCATCCACGGCGCCACCACCATGCGGGTCTGGGCGTCGAACAGCATGCGGCCCCAGCTTGGCATCGGCGGCTGGGCGCCGAGGCCGACATAGGAAAGCCCGGCCTCCGCGAGGATGCCAAGCGCAAACTGTATCGTGCCTTGCACCAGCAGCAGCGTGGCGATGTTGGGCAGGATGTGTTCGATCGTAATCAGCGTGTTGCCCTTGCCGGCGGCGCGCGCGGCGAGGATGAATTCGCGCGGCCAGATCGCCAGCGCGCCGGCACGGGCGACACGCGCAAACACCGGAATGTTGAAGATGCCGATGGCGATGATGGCATTGATGGCGCCAGGTCCGAAGATGGCGGTGATCATGATCGCCGAAAGCAGAGCCGGGAAGGCGAAGACGAGATCGTTCATGCGCATCAGCACTTCGTCGACGAGGCCGCCGCGCGCCGCGGCAAAGGCGCCGAGCGGCACGCCGGCGCCCATGCCGATGCCGACCGCGACCAGCGCCACTGCAATCGAGTTGCGGGCGCCGACCATGATCATCGACAGGATGTCGCGGCCGAAATGGTCGGTGCCGAACCAGTGCGTCAGCGACGGGCTTTGCGTCTTGTTCGATATCACCAGTCTGGTGACGTCGTAGGGCGTCCAGACATAGGAGAGGATCGCCACCGCCGCCACCAGCGCTGTGATGACGAGGCCGATGAGGAACGATCGACTGCGGAACGCCTTGGCCAGAATACCGGCAAGGGTCTCTTCGGGGATGTCGACGTGCAGCGTCATTGCCGGCTTCTCAGGCGCGGATCGACAACCGCATAGGAGAGGTCGACGAGGAGGTTGACGGCGATGACCGCGGCGACCAGCAGCATGACGACGCTTTCGACGACGATCAGGTCGCGCTGGGTGATGGCCTGGAACACCAGGCGTCCCAGGCCAGGCAGATAGAAGACATTCTCGATGATGATGGTGCCGGCGAGCAGGAAGGCGAATTGCAGCCCGAGAATGGTCAGCACCGGGATCATGGCGTTGCGCAGCGCATGCCGCCACAGCACCGCGCGATAGGGCAGGCCCTTGGCGCGGGCGGTGCGGATATAGTCCTCGTTGAGCACCTCGATCAGGGCCGAGCGGGCGACACGCGCCAGGATCGCCGCCTGCGGCAGAGCGAGCGCGACGGCCGGCAAAAGCAGCGACTTCAGTGCCGGCCACACACCGGCGCTCCAGCCCGGAAAGCCGCCCGCCGGCACCAGCCGCAGCCAGACGGCAAAGAGATAGATCAGCATCAGCGCGAACCAGAAGTTGGGCACGGCGACGCCGAACTGCGTGGCGCCCATGGCAATCGCATCGCCGGCCCGCCCGCGCCGGCTGGCGGAGTAGAGCCCGACCGGAATGGCAATGATTGTGGAGAGAGCGAGCGCGATCAGCGCCAGCGGCAGCGAGACGACGATGCGCTCGCGCACGAGATCGATGACCGGCACCGAATAGGTGTAGGAGCGGCCGAAATCGAGGCTGAGCAAGCCGCCGGCCCAGTGCAGGTAGCGTATGGGCAGCGGTGCGTTGAGGCCCATCTGGTTGCGCAGCACCTCGACCTGGTCGGCGCTGGCGTTCAGGCCCAGCATCAGCCGCGCCGGATCGCCGGGGATGATCTCCAGCACGGCGAACACCACCATCGAGGCCAGTACCAGCGTGGCGAGGGCGATGGCGAGGCGCTTGAGGAGGTAGGCGGTCATGGGAGACGCGGGACTGCTGTTCGGCCTGGTGCAACGAGCGCGCAAAGGTAGCGTTCCCGCCTGCCCCCTTCTGTCCTGCCGGACATCTCCTCCGATAGGGGGGAGATCGGCAGTTCCAGCGCTGGCGCTAATGCAGCGTTGAAAATTGGCGAAAACAGCGGCGAGAGCTCAATCTCCCCCCTTGCAGGGGAGATGTCCGGCAGGACAGAGGGGGGTGTGACAGAGCGCAGGCGTCGCCTTTTGGCCAACAGTCTCACTCGCTCCACTTCACCTTGGTCAGGTCATTCGCCTGGATCGGCGCATTCTCCCAAAGCCCCTGCAGCTTCGCATCCCACACACCAACCTTCGGCAATTCGTAGAGGAAACCGACCACGGCATCATCGGCGAGGATCTTCTGCGCCTGTCCCAGCAATTCCTTGCGCTTGGCCTCGTCGGAGGTGAGGTTGAGGTCGGCGATGATCTTGTCGAAGGCCGGATTGTCGTAGTTGAAGTAGTAGTCCTTGCGCGAATAGATATCGATGTCGTTGGGCTCGGTGTGCGAGACGATGGTCAGGTCGTAGTCCTTCTTGGTGAACACCTGATCCAGCCACTGCGCCCATTCGACAGGAATGATCTCCAGATCGATGCCGACGTCGCGAAGCTCCGAGGCGATGATCTCGCCGCCGAGCCGCGCATAGGAAGGCGGCGGCAATTTCAGCGTTGCCTTGAAGCCGCTTTCCAGGCCTGCCTCCTTCAAGAGTTCCTTGGCCTTGGCGACATCATGCGGATAGCGGCCGGTGAGGTCGACATAGTCCTTGTTGGCAGGTGACATGTGCGAGCCGATCGGCACGCCGAGCCCGGCCGAGGCACCGTCGATGATCGCCTTGCGGTCGAGCGCGTAGGAAATCGCCTGCCTGACCTGCAGCTTGTCGAAGGGCGGTTTCTTGTTGTTGATCGACAGGATGGTCTCGCCCTCGGTCGAGCCGATCACCACCTTGAAGCGCGGGTCGTCCTTGACCTGGGCGACGCTGTCGGGATCGAAGAACGGAAAGGCCTGAATGTCGCCGGAGAGCAGTGCCGGCACGGCCGCCGCGGCGTCCGGCACGATGCGGAACTCGGCCTTGTCGAGGGCCACGGGCGCGCCCCAGTAATTGTCGGATTTCACCACCGTGATCGACGAGCCCTTGGCCCAGCTCTGGAACTTGAACGGTCCGGTGCCGATCGGCTTTTCCTTGTTGGTGTCGGCGGATTCCGGCGCCACCATCACCGCGTCGCCCCAGCCCATATTGTAGAGGAAGGACCCTTGCGGGTTCTTCAGTGTCACCTTCACGGTCGCCGGGTCCACCACCTCGACCTTGTCTATGGCCGCGAACAGACCCTTCTGCGCATTGACGGAATTGTCGGCGCGGGCGCGGTCGAGCGAGAATTTCACGTCGTCGGCGTTGAAGTCGGTGCCGTCGTGGAATTTCACGCCGGTGTGCAGCTTGAAGGTGTAGACCTTGCCGTCATCGGAAATGGGCCAGCTCTCTGCGAGATCGGGCAGCACCTCGCCGTTCGGGCCGATGCGGGTCAGGCCCTCGAACACATTGGCGTAAAGCACCTCGTCGATCGCCGCCGCGGCACCCGCGGTCGGGTCGAGATGCGGCGGTTCGAGCGGGATGCCGATGACCAGATCGGTGCGCGCGGCAAATGACGAGGTGCTGGCGGCAAGCGCCAGGGCCGCAGCGGCAAGAATGGTTTTCCACAATTTCATCGTGCAACTCCCATATGCTCAAACCGGGTGGATAGAAGCGTGATTTCGAGGTGGAGTAAATTGCGTTTCGTGCTGCCGGGTAGCGCCAGGGGGAATGTTTTTCCTGCGTAGTCGATTGGCGCTGACCTCTTTGTTGGCGGATTATCCCGCGACCGTGCCGCGCAGCAGCACGTTGAGTCCGATTGCCATCACCTTGGCCGATTCCACCATATCGGCGATGCCTACCCATTCGTCGGGGCGGTGGGCGAGGTCGAGAATGCCCGGGCCATAGGCGATGCAGTCATAGATGTGGCCGATGCGGGCGATGTGCTTCTGGTCGTAGGTGCCGGGCGAAATCACATAATCCGGTTCACGGTCGAAGATTGCCATGATTCCTTGTGCTACCGCCTTCACCACCGGCGCGTCACGCTCGGTCATCAGCGGCAGCACCTCCATCAGGTCGCGGATCTCGTAGTCGAATTTCTTGCGCTCGCGCCTCAGCCGCTCGAGGATGCCGGTCACCTCGCTTTTGACCGTGGCAAGGTCCTCTTCGAGCAGGAAGCGGCGGTCGATGGTCAGCCGGCAGGAATCGGGCACGTTGGGCGAGGGCAGACCGGGGCGGAAATCCTCGGTCTGGCCGCCATGGATCGAGTTGATGTTCATGGTCGAGCGCCTGGCGCCCTCGGGTACGACCGGCATGCGCGTTATCTTGCGATCGAGGGCCGGAAACAATTCGTCCTCGAAAGCCTGCAGCACGGCGCCCATGTGGCGCACGGCATTGTCGCCGAGAAACGGCATCGAGCCATGCGCGATCTCGCCCTTGGTTTCGATCTCCGCCCACCAGACGCCGCGATGGCCGAGGCAGATGCGGTCCTTGTTCAGCGGCTCAGGGATGATGACGTGGTCGACCTTGGGTTTCGAGAAATAACCGAGCTTCGCCAGATGGGCGACGCCGCCGAAGCCGCCGGACTCTTCGTCGACCGTGCCTGATATCTCGATGGCGCCGGGAAAATCCGGGAAGACCTCCATGAAAACTTCGGCGGCGATGATGGAGGAGGCCAAGCCGCCCTTCATGTCGCAGGCGCCGCGGCCGTAGACCTTGCCGTCCTTCACCAGGCCGGCGAAAGGATCGACGCTCCAGCCTTCGCCGGCCTCGACCACGTCGATATGCGAGTTGAAATGCACGCAGGCGCCGGGCGAGCGGCCGTCGAAGCGGGCGACGACATTGACGCGCGGATAGCGGTCGGTGTCGCCGGGCGTGCCTTCGGCGCGGATGAACTCGGTTTCGAAGCCGCGCTTCCGCAGCCGCGCGCCAATGTATTCCGCGCACGGCCTGTAGGCCTCACCAGGCGGATTGATGGTCGGAAAGCGGATCAGCTCGGCGGTCAGCGCAACCAGGTCGTCGACGCGCTCGTCCACGGCCTTGAGGAGTCGTTCGTTCATTCCGGGATTTGAGCAGCGAACCGGGTCACTTTGCAAGCGTGATGCTGAAACCGCTGCAATTGCGTGTCGCCGCGGCAACTATGACGGGAAAATCGTTCAAATGCGCTGCTTTAGCTTGGCTAATTTATCAATGAGTGTGTGTTACTTCATTCACCTGCCATTAAAAGCATGAAAAACAGCGTGATGGCAGCGGGCAAGGGCAATCAAAGGGGTTTGATCGCATGAAAAAGACCGTTCTCATGGCGGCAATACTGGCAACGGCGCTGTTCGGCACTTCGATCGAGAGCAAGGCAGCCGCTCTCGTCGCCAGCATCGACATATCTTCGCAGACGATGACCGTCAGCCGCTATGGGCAGGTGGTTTACCGGTGGAGCGTATCCACCGCCCGCAGGGGCTACATTACGCCGCGCGGCAACTACCGGCCGCAATGGACGGCCCGGATGTGGTATTCGCGCAAATACGATATGTCGCCGATGCCGTATTCGGTGTTCTTCCGTGGCGGCTACGCCATCCACGGCACCGGCGCGGTGAAGTATCTCGGGCGTCCGGCGTCGCATGGCTGTGTGCGCCTGCACACCACCAATGCCGCGACCTTCTATTCGATGGTGAAGGAAGCCGGCTACGGCAACACGCGGATCGTCGTCACCGATTAAGCCCGGTTCGACGCTAGAGAGCGGTTCATCGTTTCACGGAAACGCAGATCCGCTCTATCTGTTTGTTTTGACGCAATTCCTGACGGAAAACCGTTTCACACCTTTCCTGGAATTGCTCTGGTGGCTACTGGCGGGCAGCGTCCATTGCCCGCCCGCGCTGGCGGCGACGCCGGCCGCTGATTTCCCACCTCTTGTGGAACCACATCCACTGTCCCGGATCCTCGCGCACCCAGCGCTCGACCACATCGGCGAGGAGCTGGGTGGTGGCCGGCACGTCGACGCTGCCACTTTCGGTGCGCGGCAAGGTCAGCTTGTCCTCGATATCGAGCCGGAACCGGTTGCCCGGTAGCCGCACGCAGCGCGCCGGATAGACGTCGCAATCATAGTGGCGGGCAAGCATGCCCAGCACCGGATTGCTTTGGCACGGGCGGCCGAAGAAGGTCGTTTCCAGCCCGCTCGAGAATTTCTGGTCGACCAGCACGCCGATATTGCCGCCATTCTCGAGGATCGCGGCGAGCGCGAATGAAGCGCCGGTGGAAGAGGGCAGCAGGGCCCCCATCGTCGAACGGCGGGTCGAATGGATGTAGTCGGCCAGATAGGGATTGTTGGGCGGGCGAAACAGCGCTGTGATCTTCATGCCGAAGGTGGCGGCGGCCACCGGCAGCAGTTCGAAATTGCCGAGATGGCCGGTGAACAGGATGTGCGGCTTTTCCTCGCTGGCGATCTCAAGGAAATGCTCGACGCCGCGAACCTCGACCCGGCCCGGCGTCGTCGCTTTCGGGTCGTAGTCGAAGAGCGCATCGAGGAAGATGTATTCGGCGGCAAGGCGCGCCATGTTGCCCCACATGTCCAGGGCGATGGCTTCGATCTCGGCATCGCTTTTCTCAGGATAGGCGAGACGCAGATTGCTGGTCGCGACGCGATGGCGCCCGACCAGCGGGCCGATGCGGCGGGCGACGCGGTCGGCGAAGTTGAGCGCACTGTCGGGCGGCAAGAGGCGCAGCAGCGAGATGATCGTCATCGCGACGCGTGCGACCAGCCAGTGCTCCATCTGGCGAAGCCGCCGGCCGTAGCGAAACGCCAGGTCCCTGCGGACTTTCTTGAAGGCTCTGCCGACCATTCCTAGTCGACGCGCAGGATGATCTTGCCGAACACGTCACGGCCTTCCATGCGCTTCAGCGCAGGGTCGATGTCGTCGAAGCCGACTTCGGTGTCGATCACCGGTGCGACCAGGCCCGCCGCCATCTTCTGCATGGCGTCGGCCATGTTTTCCATGCGGCAGCCGAAGGAGCCGAGCAGCTTCAGCTGCTGCTGGAAAAGCTGCATCAGGTTGATTTGCGTCGACACACCCGAAGTCGAGCCGCAGGTCACCAGGCGGCCACCGCGCTTCATGCACAGCATCGAGGCAGCAAAGGTATCGGCGCCGACATGTTCGAACACGACGTCGACGCCCTTCTTCTTGGTCAACTTGCGCACCACGCCCTCGAAACGGTCGTCGCGGTAGTTGATGACGTGGTCGGCGCCAAGCGCCTTCGCCTTGTCGATCTTGTCGTTCGAGCCGACCGTTGTGATCACGGTGCAGCCCATCTTCTTCGCCAGCTGGATGGCGGCGGAGCCTATGCCCGAGCCGCCGGCATGGACGAGGATCGTCTCGCCGGGCTGCAGTCGGGCATTATCGAACAGCATGTGCTCGACCGTGCCAAAGGTCACCGGTGCGACAGCGGCGCCGATCTCGCTGACCCCGGGCGGAGCGGGGACCAGAAGCCGCGCCGGCAGGTTGATCTTCTCCTGGGCAAAGCCGTCGAGGTGGAAGCCATGAACGCCGGAAACGTGCTCGCAGAGATTGTCGCGGCCTTCGCGGCAGGCGAGGCAAAGGCCGCAGGTGCGTGCGCCATAGATCGACACCAGTTGTCCGGGCAGAAGGCTGGAAACGCCGGGACCGACGGCTTCGACTTCGCCCGAGGCTTCAGCGCCGATGACCAGCGGCAGCTTGCGCTTGGCGAAGGCCATGCCGCGCCAGCCCCAGACGTCGATATGGTTCAGCGCCACGGCCTTGATGCGCAGCGTTACCTCGCCGAGCGAGGGCGGCGGGGGAGGCGGCAGGTCCACCGTTTCAAGACGGCGGTCCTCGATAAGTTGCAGTGCGCGCATGGAGCCTGTCGGATCTGTTGAGCGGAAAGCGCTCGCTTAGACCGGTTCCCGCGCCATGACAAGGCAAGTGTTCTGGCCGCCGAAGCCGAAGGAATTCGACAAGACGGTACCAACCTCGGCATTGCGCTTCTTGTTCGGCACCACGTCGAGCACGATCGCCGGATCGGGATTGTCGTAGTTGATGGTCGGCGGAATGACGCTTTCGCGCATGGTCATCAGCGAAAATGCCGCCTCGACCGCGCCGGCCGCCGACAGCGTGTGGCCGATCATCGACTTGTTCGACGAGATCGGCATCGAGCCGATGCGCTCGCCGAACACGGTCGACAGCGACAAATGCTCCATCTTGTCGTTTTCCGGCGTCGAGGTGCCGTGGGCGTTGACATAGTCGATCTCGTCTTCGCCAAGGCCGGCATCGGCGAGCGCGGCGCGCACCGCGGCGATTGCCGGCGACCCGTCGGGCTTGGAGCGGGTGCGGTGGAAATCGTCGGCCTTCTCGCCGCAGCCGCGCATGATGCCGAGAATGGTGGCGCCGCGGGCAAGGGCGGCCTCCAGCGATTCCAGCACCAGCGCGCCGGAGCCTTCGGCAAGCACAAACCCGTCGCGATCCTTGGAGAAGGGTTTTGAGGCCTTTTCGGGGATGTCGTTGTGGGTGGACAGCGCCGACAGCAGCGAGAAGCGGATCAGCGCCTCGGCAGTCGCCGAGCCGTCGGCGCCGATCGACAGCGCCTTGTCGCACTCGCCGCGGCGAATCGCCTCGACGCCGAGCTGGATCGCCGTGGCGCCGGAGGCACAGGCGGTCGACAGCGTGATCGGCAAGCCGCGCGTGCCGAAGCTGTCGGCCAGCCGGTCGGCGATCGAGCCGAACTGCGTGGTCTCGAAGATATCGAGTTCCTTCAGGGCGCGCGCGACGCGCAGTAGCCTTTCGGCGCCGGCGTCCTGCTTGTCGGAATTGTAGAGCGAAAAGCGGTCGGCCCAGTCGAGTTCGACCGGCGGCGAGGCGAGGAAAAGCGGTCCGCCGAAATCGCCGGAATCGAGACCGGCTTCCGCGACGGCTTCCCGCGCGGCGGTTTCGGCCAGCTCGTAGGTGAGGGGGCTGGAACCCTGCGAACTCGACGGCAGGAAGTCGACCATGCCGGAGATGCGGGTGTTCAGGTGATCGACTGGAAAGCGGGTGATCGGATGGATGCCGGATTTGCCCGATGTGAGTGCCGCCCAGTTGTCGGCCTTGCCGACGCCGAGCGACGTCACCACGCCGATACCGGTAACGGCGACGATTGGCCTGCCCATGTGATCGTTCAGATTGGCCATGTTTTGTCCTGACAGCCCTGGTCGGATATTTCTTGCTGGGCCATGATCTTATCCAAAAACCGGATTTCCACTTTTTGGGATCATGGTCTAGGCCGCTTTGATCAGCCCCATACCTTCGAATTGGTGATAGCCGATCGCCGTTGCAAGCACTGACCTGGGAACGCCAGCGAACGGCTTTTCGACCGTGGCATCGAAAGCGGGATAGGCGGCCTTGCGGTCGACGGCCAGCGCTGCGAGCGCCACGGCGAAGGGGAACTGCGCTTCCTTCATGTGGCCGGTCAGCGTCGAGAACGCGCGCGCGGCAATCGTCGGATGGGCGTCCAGCACGGCCTTCTCGGCGGCGGTAGCGGCATGGGCGCCGGAAGCACCTGAGATCGCGAGCAATTCACCGTCAGGCAATGCAGCCTGGCTGAGCAGCGTGGCGATCTCGGCATCGAGTTCGCCGAGCCGCCGCCTGGCGCGTCCGGACACGACCGGACCGAGTTCGGCGTAGATCTTGCGTCCACGGCTTTGCGCGTACTCGCGCTGCTCAAGCACCAGGAAGGCGCCGCCGGAGCCGGTCACCACGCCGCCGCCTTCGCCGCCCTGTCTTTGCCAGACCGGCTTCCAGGCGCCGCGATGCAAATAGCCGGCCAGTTCATAGCCAAGCAGCATGTCGGAATGTTCGGTCTGGAAGGCGCCGCCAACCAGCACATGCGTCGACTGTCCGGAGCGGATGCGCGCGGCGGCCGTCTCGACGGCGGCGACGCCGGCACCTTCCTCGCCCATGAAGGTGCGGGACGAGCCGGTGACCTTGTGGACGATGGAGATGTTGCCGGCGAGCAGGTTGGACAATTGCGCCAGGAACAAGGTCGGGCGCAATTCCGTGGTCAGCTTCTCGTTGAGCAGCACGTCGCGGTCGTTGCGGCTTTCCGAGGCGGCGAGGATCGCGGCATCGACCGCCTCGTCGCGCTCGCCACCGCCTGCGGCCACCACCATGTCCATGGTCGCGCAAAGCTCGTCATTGCCCTTGATGCCGGCATCGTCCAGCGCAAGGCCGGCGGAATAGGTGCCAAGCCTCTGCCAGGTCTCCATCTGCCGCTGATCGCCGCGCTTGGCGATCTGCAGGTTCCAGTCGATCTCGGGCAGCGGGTGGATGGTGTAAGGCGCAAAGCGCGCGGCCTCCAGCACCGGCTGCAGGCCCGGCTGGGCGAGCTTTAGCCAGTGCGCATCCGGACCTTCTCCCAGCGAAGAGACAAGGCCGATGCCGGTGATGACGACGTCGCGGGGGCTGTTCATGGGCGGCTTTGTGGGTCAGGCGGCAGAGCGCGTCAAGGTCACGCGCTCAGCAGACGTCAGGCGTTCTTGGCGGCGACCAGCGCGTCGATCTTGGCGCACAGGTTCTTCATGACGAAGTAATCGTCGGTCGAGGCCTTGCCGTCATTGACTTCCTGCGTCCACTTTTCCAGCGGCACCTTGATGCCGAATTCCTTGTCGATGGCAAAGACGATGTCGAGGAAATCGAGGCTGTCGATGCCGAGATCGTCGATGGTGTGGCTTTCGGGCGTGATCGTCTCGATATCGATCTCACTGGTGTCGGCGATGATCTTGGCGACTTTGTCGAACGTGGTGGACAAGGGCTCTTCCTTCGGTTGCGGGCGGAATCTGTCCGCATCTTGTTTGGGCGCTGTCTAATCGGTTTTTCCGGGCAGGAAAAGGCCTGATACGCCGGGCGCAGATGGGATGCCTCCCATGCAAAGACAAGAAGGGCCGCCGGTTTGCCCGGCGGCCCTTCCCATTTGACGTCGGGTCAGCTCAGTCGCGGAGCTTGACCAGGTCGTTCAGCAGCCCGCCCGTGCCGTTGTGGACGGTCAGCCGCTCGACCTTGCCGGCGATGGTCTCCAGAGCCTCGAGCTCCTTCAGGCGCAGCATCACCGGGTTCTCGGCCATCACCCGGGCCGTGTTGAGGAGGGAACGCGTCGCGTTCGTCTCCTCGCGGCGGCGGATGACGTTGGCCTCGGCCTGCTTTTCGGCCGAAACCACCTGGTTGAGGATTTCGCGCATCTCGCCCGGCAGGATGACATCCTTGAGCGCGATATCGCTGACCTCGACCCCGATCCCGGCCATGTCGGCGCGGACCTTGGCCGCCGCTTCCTCGTCGATCGTCACCTTCTTCTCGAGAATCTGATCGAGCGTCAGCGCGCCAAGCGTCTTGCGGAAGGCGTACTGCAGGGCGCGGTAGAGGGCTTCGGCGAAGTCCTTCACGGCGCTCACCGCCTTGACCGGATCGACGACCCGGTATTCGGCGGCGATATTGACGCGGATCGTGACGCGGTCCTTGGTCAGCACTTCCTGCCCGGCGACATCGAGCGACTGGCGCTTGAGGTCGACGACCTTCACCTGCACCATGCGTCCGACGCTCCAGAACGCATGCACGCCCGCCGTGAGCGTCCGCACAAGGACACCATCGACGAACAGCAGTCCGGCCTGGCCGTCGACGACCGGATGGACGGACATCAGTTCCGTCTTCCGGGCCTGGCCGAGCCGGCGCATGACCGCCGGATCAATCGCAAGATCGGCCGAGGCGTCGACCATCGTGACCTTCCACGGTCCGGCATCCGTCCACAGCACGAGCTTGCGGTCCGGCGCCAGGACGGCATGGAGATTGCCGTCACGCTCGATGACGGCGACATCCGTGCGCCCGGTGCGAACGACAGTGAAATGACGCGCGGCCACATCCGGGAGCTTGTCGAACAACGCCTTCTCGTACGCCGAAACGAATTCCGGGTTCTTCAGATCGTGCCGCGCGACTTCAAGGCTCTGGCGCCGGTTGGCGAGCCAGTGTTCGCCTGGCATCAGGACAGCCTTGATCTCACCCTTGTAGAGGGTGACGGCACGCTCGTTTTCCTTAACAAGGACGCGCTCGCGTCCAAGAACCTTATCGAGAATGGTCATTGTCTTACTCCTGTCGGGCATGGCCCCATGCGAGGCGTCAAGTCATGCGTCGATCTTCCTTTTCGTTTCTCGTTTCACGTCGTCTCTTGCTTCACGTCCCGGCTCGAATGATCCGGGGACCGGTGGCATCAATCCGCGGCGGGCCTTCGGGAGCGGATCGCGGGGCAGCGAAGCGGGCGCCGGAAGCCGAAGCCTCCCTTGCCGGCGACGCTGCGCCTTGATCGTCACCGCGGGCCTGGCCGCGAGCCGATGGCGTCAGACCTTTCGATGCGGCCTCGGCCCGAGGGCTTCGGCCGTCCGTCAGGTCTTTCGCATTCCGGTCCCCGGACCGTTTTTTCAGATAACACCACCCTAAGGTGTCGGCTTTCGAGGCCGTTGGAGAAGGAATCGAACCTTCGACAGTCAGATTAACGATCTGATGCTCTACCCAAACTGAGCTATCCGTGGTGTGGATGAAGGGACTCGAACCCTCGACCTCCGGACCCAAATCCGGCGCTCTCCCCCTGAGCTACACCCGCAATCCCAACACCCGAAACGGCGCCGTACACAGGGTGGCAAAGCCACCTGCGCGGGCGGAGGCGAAAGCTCCAACCGTTGTGCTCGCTTCGGTTTTCGTGACCGGGAGCGCGCCTATAGCCCCTGCGACGGGTTGTCGCAAGCGGCATTGTCGCGGCTTATTCGCGGCTTCTTTCGATGGTGGCATTTCGGCAACACATGCTCGGCGCCAGGCGGGGGCTTCGGTGCCGTCAGAAGGTGACGCGGCCGAGCACGCGCAGGCCGTCGCCTTGCGGCTCGACCACCACCGCTTCGCCCTCGCGCGGCGACACGCCGGTGAGGGCGACAATGTTCTCCAGATGGGTGACCAGGACCAGATTGTCGGACCCGGAATAGCCGCGGATCTCGGTCATCACCGCCGCCAGCTGCGCGGCTTTCTCCGCCGGATCGGTCTTCAGCAGATCAAGCGGCGCGAAGGGCTCGGGTTCGGCCTCGAAGGCGATGCGGGCGGTGTCGAGGCAGCGACAGTAGCGGCTGGAGAGCACGCGCTCGATCGGGGCGGCGCGCGCGGCGAACAGCGCGCCGATCCGGCTTGCCTGCTGCTGGCCGCGCGCCGACAAATTGAGCTGGGTCGGGCATTTGGCGATGTCGAAATTGGCCGGATCCGCGGTGCCGGTGACCATGGCGTGGCGCAGCAGCACGACATGCCCGCCGTCGCGCAGCAGCGCCCAGCCGGCATCCGTGGCGTGGGCCGCGGCGGGAACGACAAGCAGGAGCAGCGCCAGCAGAAATCGAACCATCAGTTATCTTTCTCCCGGTCACCGGCAGGTGGTCCGGTGACCGGCATATAGGGACGGCAAAGCCGGCTGAAAGACAAGTACGGGTCAAAGGGCCCGTTTCCGCACCATGCGGTTTGGAAGGGCAGGGCGATTGCGCCGCAATCAGGGCTCGCCTATCACGGGAAAAATGTCTCCGCCCGCTTTGGTCGAGAAGCCTCCTGAGGGGGACGCATGGATTCACGAAGTCAAATTCGACGGCTACCGTACCCAGATCATCATCGACGAAGCCGGCGTGCGCCTGTTCACTCGTCGCGGGCTGGACTGGACGTCCAAATACCGCGACCTCGCCAAGGCGGCCGGAGAGTTGGGTGTCGAGAGCGCGATCATCGACGGCGAAGTGATCGTGACCAATGACGCAGGCCTGTCCGACTTCAAGGCGCTTCGCAAGGCCATCACCCGGCGCCAGCACGACCTGTATTTCGTGGCCTTCGACCTGCTTCACCTCAACGGCCATGATCTTCGCGGCATGCCGCTCGAGGACCGCCGCGAGGTCCTGCAAGCCATGATCCCGGACGACGGTCGCATTCAGTTCAGCCAGGCGCTGCCGGGCGATGCCAAGGCAATCTTTGAGCTGGTCGACAAGGCGGTCTTGAGGGGATGGTGTCGAAGCGCAAGGACAGCAGATATCGCAGCGGCCCGTCAACCGCCTGGCTGAAGACGAAAGCTTTCACGATCGACGAATACGATCTGCTCGGCGTCGAGCGCGAGCCCGGCAAAGCGGCCTTTGCACTGATGGCCGAGCGCGGCACCGGCCGCTACGTCGGCAGCGCCTTCATCAACGCCAATCGGGAGATGCGGGAGCGGCTTTGGAAGCGCGTCCAGGAAGCCCCAGGACAGCCGCCAAAGGGCATGAAGCGGCCGGCGACTGTCTGGGTCAAGCCGGGGCTGATCGGGCGCGTCAAGCACCTGCGGGGCGAGGACGACTTGCGGCACGCTTCGCTGCAGGACTTTCGAGATGAAAGCTGATCCTTGCCGCCGCCGCCGCCCAACCCCGGCGGCGGGAATTCAAGTCACTTCGCCTGGCGGTCTTTCACATTCGCATGCTCGTTCGCCGCCTCGGTGTCGGTAGCCGGCGTCTGGGTGTCGGCACCTGTAAACGGGCTGCCCTGCCCAGGCGCGAGGTCGCCGCTATGGCCGGCCTTATTCTCCTGGAAGGGGTGGCCGTCAGGGCTGAGGCCATGCTGAAGAGCATTGAACAGATGGTCGTCCGCCTTGGCGAGGCCAGCGAAAGCGATGAGCGATGCCCCGGTGGCAGCAAGAATGAGCGTGTGCTTTTTCATTTTCTGGACTCCTTGTAAGGCCAGAACGAGCCGCAGCCGGACTGGCCGCTTCAACAAAGGGAATTCAAATCCCTTTTGCCTTACCCTCCGTTGGCTAAGGAGATAACGGCTCTCATGCCGGAATTATTCCGGCGCGCCCGACTTGTGTAGGTCTGGGAGTCTCGCGACCCAGAGAGCGATCTGACAGAGGCAGATGACTAGGCCTTGCGGCGCTTCGAAAGCGCCTGCCATAGCTCCGCTTCGTTCATGACCCCGTTCTGGAAAACGATGACGACTTCCTCGGCGAGAGTTCCCGCTGTTCCTTGTCTTTTAGGGCAAGGCGGCGCTCTCGGCACAGTTGGTCAAACACCCGCTGGAGCAACTCCAGATCGGCAGGCTCGAATACACCGCTGTAGCGTGTCAAAGCCATAAGGGCCGCCCTCAATGCCAACCCTGCCTTGTATTTTGCCACAGGCTACGCGGATTTCAATCGGGGCTTGAGGGGATCATCAGGCCGGAAGAATCCTAAACCCAGCCAGGAATTTGTTTTCTGCAGAATAGACAAGCGCCATGAGGCACGCGGCGAAGATGCACATCGCTATGACCAGCACGAGCCGTTCAAACTGAACGGACTTGACCCGCCTCTCGCCGTCGCCTGCCACAAAGTCCGATAGGACCTTTCCAACAGACGAGCCGCGTTCATGCCCGCACTTGGGGCATTTCTGGGTGCTTGAACCTATTACGAACGTGCATCCCGCACAGTTCACCAGCATCGGCCATCGCCCCCTTTGGCGAGAGGAAAATAGCACATGCAATTACGTGCGATAGGGAAATGGCGGCAGATGGTTAGCGCTACCCAGCCGTGGCGGACTCTCACTAGGGCGGTGCCACCAGAGAAGCGCCAGGACGCCCTTCAGGCCGCTTCGGCGTCGTGGGACAGCGGCCGGCAGGAATGGATTGGCGCCGGCCCATACAGGCCCACGGATGCCAACCGGTAGTGATGCCAGCTCGCCGGCGGGGTGAACCCGTCTTTTGCGCCTACGGCAAATAGATGAGCCCGTGTCTCCAATCGATGAAATGAAGATCATGTGGCCCGATGCTACTTAAAGGGACGGCAACCCGGTTTTGCGGCCCAAAAAGCCAGTTGGCTTTAGGGGTTAGGTATGAGCAAAACGACTCTCTGTGCTATCGCTATCCTCGCGATCAGCGTCGGCTATGCCGGAGCCACGGACCGTAAGGTCCCGCCGGTTTGCACCGCGTCAAGCCCACTCTTCGAGGTTCTAGGTGGCAAGTGTTTTCTCGTCAAAGGTTCGATGATCTATGGCGACATCGCCGATCTTTCCCAGATAATTCACTTGGGCCGGTAGCCAGGGGCACAGGCCGAGGATATCGGCTCATGGGCAAGGGCTGGACGTTCCAATCTCTGATCGATGCGAAGATGACGGTGACGGCGTATTGCCATTACTCGCCCTGCAACAACAGCAAACCACTGGATTTGGTGAAGCTTCGCGATCGATTCGGACGGGACGCGCCGGCAACGGCCGAAGACCTCGTTCGAAAGCTGAAATGCGGCAGATGTGGCGGCAGGACAGTCAGGCTGATCTATACGCCGGACACCACGCCAAACGCCTACCGGAAGGCAACGCAATGACCGACAAGCCGGCGACGACCTACGTCGTCAGCGTGTATGAAAAACCTTCGTGGCGCACCGTGCTGACCACCAGAGACAAGGCCGAAGCCGAGGCGTTTGAACAGGCGATGGTGCAGGACGGCGTCAAGGCACAGATCGAGGAGATCACCCCGAAGCAGAAGAGGCGCTAGCTGGCTGCCCGCTTTGCCGCCTTAATAAATGTTCATGGAAACGCGCCTAAAATACCCCTCTTGGGGAGCGCGTATTCATTGGCCTACAAAGACCCTCCGCGGCAGGATGCTTATCGCCTTGAGCGCGTCGACGGCGAAACGGTGGAAGGCATAGCCGTCTTTTACACGACGGCCGAAGCGAACGAGGTCATCAATCATCTGGACCGGCGCTACCGCTTGATGCTGGGCGACAGGCAGATATGGCCTCCTGATGATGGCAATCGTCACAATGAGACTCCACTTTTGGACGACTAGCATGAGCGCTGTCGCAATCGACTGGATATATCTTTCAGCCGACGGAACGTTTGTACCCGCCCAGTGTTATCACCATGATCCCCGCATAGGGATCATAAAGGGCCTTGCCCCTCTCGGCCCGAGTTTGAGTCCGCTGTCTCCCCGGCAGCGGACCCGACGCATTCAGCGATAGACGCGAAAATCAGATCATCTGTCGGAGCGGCTCGATCTGTGCCTCTCGGACGTCTCTGAGGGGTTCTCGGAGAGTCTAGCTGAACGCTGATCATGAAGCCGACCCGCGTTCTTTTTCGGCTTGTCAGCCTTGGCGATAATCAGCCTCTTCGCAATCTGGTAGTCGGCCCTGTTCGTCCGGTAGTCTTCTTTCTTGACTGACATCTTGATCACCTCACGGAGATCAACTCAGTCGGGTGCCAACTCGTTCCAGATGGCCTCTTTCTAGGCCGGCGACGGTTCAGCCAGCCAGCGCCAGGCCGATGCTGGGTTTTTGCGACGAGGAATGATCATGGCGTGACCTCGTCGCCCTCGTGTTAGAAATGTGATAAGGGTATGGCTAAATTAACAACTAGGGAGGCTATTCCAATGCGTTCCTTGGTCAGTCCCTTGAGTATTGCATTAACATTGTTTTGCGGCACAGCTTTTGGTCAAGAGGCACCAATTCCAGCACCATCAGGACCAGTCACTATCGGAACACGTAGTGATGGTAGCTTTATAATGCGCAGCGGGAATGAGGTAATCGGGGTAGCTAGGGATTGTTCAGGGTCAGGCTGGAAACTTCTTCGAGAAAGAGGATCTAGATGCCCCGGAGCCCCCGGAGCCCCCGGAGCCCAAGGAACCCAAGGAGCCCAAACTATGATGCGACCCAGCAGCAGTTACAAGATACGACGCAGATTCTAATACAGCCGTAGAGCGTTGACGCGCTTGGCTGGTCCAGCAAAGTCATCAACAGTTACCGTTGTTATTCTGGCAGAAGGTGGATTGTCGCCGTAATGCCGAAGGCAAAGCGCCTAGCCGGCGATCGCCATTCCGATGCCGACGCCAAGGCCCATAAGGAGCTTGCTGGCAAAGTCTAGGGCGATGACGCGGACGACGGCGCGCACGTCTCTGCGGGGCTGTGCGAGGGTGCGGGAGAGATCATCGAAGACCGTGTCCATCAGGGGGAGTCTAGATCGAAACCGGGAATCTGTGAATCCCCGGGTTGTTCACGGCGCAAAGCTTCGCCGCCACAAGCGCGCGCTTGATGATTTCACCAGGGGCAGTAACGGAGATCGCATCGATGATGCGGGATCCAGAGCGCGCCGACAACGCCACGACGCTAGCCGCAGCTATTGGCCGTTTCAGCCCTGTGGATATGGGACATCCAGCTAGCTAGAACGACAGATAAATGTTCACTCCCGAGCCAGGGTAGTAGCCTGGATAGTAGTGCTGATAGTACGGCTGATAGTACGGCCGATAGTATGGCCGATAGTAGTTACGGTAGCCGTAGTAGCGGCGTGGATAGCATGACCCGTAGTAGCGGCAAGACCGCCATGCGTACCCGTTATTCCAGTGGCGGCCATTCCGCCAGTAACGATTGCCGTTCCCGTTGTTCCAGTGACGGCCATTCCGCCAGTAACGATTGCCGTTCCCGTTTTTCCAGTGTTTGACGGGTTCGACCACGTCGGCCCGCATTTGCTCGGGTTTCTGCATGAACATCGGCGCGGCGTTGACCGGCAAGGCGAAAGATGCGGCCAAGATTGTGGCCGCTAGGGCTGATAAGAGCCTTTTCATCGCGGACTCCTCTGAATAGGAAGACGCAGTTGCTGGCTATCTAGTTTACGCCAAGGAGCCTGAACCGTCGATGAACAGCGGCGCGTCTACACGATGTCGGGTTTCAGGGTTGCATCGGTCATTTCCTCAGCCTCACACCCGCGCCGCCACCGTTCTCGGGGATGAACTCGACGCCGGCCGCTTCGAGGGCGGTGCGGATGGCGGCATCCTCTGACGTGCGCGTTCTGTTGGTCGTGGGTGCCGGTGCTGGTGGCGGCCTAACTCTCGGCGGGAGACGACAAACCCCGCTTCGGCGGGGTTTTTGTTGCGCATGATAATGGTGCTAGATAATAGAGTCGGTTTTTAGGAATATGCTTTGGAAGACGTATCCGAATTATAAAGATTATCGTTATATTTCAAGGCGTTGTATCAAATAAATGTCTCCGCTCATCGAAACCGTCCTCTTTGTCTTCAGCCTTGTCGCGCTCGGCTATCTGGTCGGGCTCACCGGCTATCTCAAGCCGGCGAGCGGCGAGGGCATTTCCGAATTCGCCATCAACGTGGCGATGCCACTGCTCTTGCTGCAGACAATGGTGAAGTCGGACTTCCATGGCGTGGCGCCATGGTCGTTGTGGGGCGCCTATTTCACGGCGTTCGCCATCACCTGGGCCGCCGGCCATCTGGTCACCACGCGAATGTTCGGGCGAGACGCCCGCGCCGGCGTGGTCGGCGGTGTTTCGTCGGCCTATTCCAATGTGGTCCTGCTGGGAGCCCCCTTCATCCTCGGCATTTTTGGACAGGACGGGTTCGAGGTATTGTCGCTGCTGGTTTCCATTCACCTGCCGGTCACGATGGCGGCCTCGATCATCCTGTTCGAGATGTTCGGCCGCAGCGGCAACGAGCCTGTGCATCCGCTGCGCGTCATCCAGAGCTTCTTATGGCGGCTGTTCGTCAATCCGCTGATCATCGGCATCTTGGTGGGGCTTGCCTGGCGTATCACTGGGGCGCCGCTGCCGGACCTGGTCATGCGGCTGGTCGATGCTCTGGCCGCCACGGCAGGGCCGGTGGCGCTGTTCGCGATGGGGCTCAGCCTGCGCCGCTTCGGCATCTCCGGCAATGTCCGGCCGGCGCTCGCTTTGTCGGCGTTGAAGCTGTTCCTGATGCCGGGGCTGGTGCTCGGCCTGGTCTGGCTGTTCGGCATGCCGCCATTGACGGCGAAGGTGGCGGTCCTGGTGGCAGCGCTGCCGTCCGGCATCAATACCTATCTCATCGCCGTGCAGTTCAACACCGGCCAGGCTCTGGCGTCGAACCAGATGACCATCGCCACCGCGAGCGCGGTGGTCACCACGGCGTTTTGGCTGACCGTAGTCGTCCACATTTTCGGGTAGGATCGTGTTCCCGGACGGGAGCCTGGCGAGCGCTGCTCTCGCCTTCTCTGGCCTAACCCCTATATGCCATATTGCGATTGCTTGCGGGGCTTGCCCTAGGTAAAGAGCAGTGCCCCAGCGTGCCGGCTTCGAGGCCATTGCGCACGCTCCACCGAAGAAATCAGCGACCGGCCCGCCACTTGCGCCGAACGGAGGTTAGACCATGCTTCAGAAAACCAGCCATTTCATGCGGCAGGCCAATCTCATCAACGGCGAATGGGTGCAGGCCGACAGCGGCCAGACGCTCGACGTCAACAACCCGGCCACCGGCCTCAAGATCGGCATCGTGCCGAAGTCGGGCAAGGCGGAGACCCGCCGTGCAATCGAAGCCGCCCATGAAGCCTTCAAGACCTGGCGCAAGACCACCGCGCTCGAGCGCTCGAAGCTGCTGCGCAAGCTGCATGACGCGATGATGGACAATCAGGACGTGCTGGCCGAACTCCTGACCATCGAGCAGGGCAAGTCGCTGTTCGAATCGAAGGGCGAGATCGGCTCGGCCGCGTCCTATATCCTCTGGTTCGCCGAGGAAGGCCGCCGCACCTATGGCGACGTCGTGCCGTCGCCGTGGGCGGACCGCCGCATCCTGGTGACCAAGGAGCCGGTCGGCGTCATCGCCGCCATCACGCCGTGGAATTTCCCATCCTCGATGCTCGCCCGCAAGCTCGGCCCGGCGCTGGCCGCCGGCTGCACCGCCGTGGTCAAGCCGGCGACGCAGACGCCCTATTCCGGCCTGGCCTGGGGTGCGCTCGCCGAGGAAGTCGGCTTCCCCAAGGGTGTCGTCAACATCCTGACCGGTGCTGCCGCCGAAATCGGCGACGAGATCTGCGCCAATCCGCTGGTGTCGAAGATCACCTTCACTGGCTCGACCGAGATCGGCAAGATGCTCATCCAGAAGTCGTCGGTGACCGTCAAGAAAGTGTCGATGGAGCTCGGCGGCAATGCGCCGTTCATCGTCTTCGACGACGCCGATATCGAGCGTGCCGTCGCCGGCGCGATCACTGCCAAGTACCGCAATTCGGGCCAGACCTGCGTTTGCACCAACCGCTTCCTGGTACAGGCCGGCGTCTATGACAAGTTCGTCGAGAAGCTGGCGGCCGCCAGCGACGGACTGAAGGTCGGTTCCGGCCTCGAAGAGGGCGTGCAGCAGGGGCCGCTGATCGACGAGAAGGCGGTCGAGAAGGTC
Organism: Mesorhizobium monacense; assembly: GCF_056781675.1. Lineage (NCBI taxonomy): Bacteria > Pseudomonadati > Pseudomonadota > Alphaproteobacteria > Hyphomicrobiales > Phyllobacteriaceae > Mesorhizobium > Mesorhizobium monacense. The sequence goes on from NZ_CM165567.1 coordinate 1,770,454, forward strand.
GAGGAGCTGATCGCAGATGCGACCTCCAAGGGCGGCAAGGTCGTCGCCGGCGGCAAGCGCCATGCGCTCGGCGGTTCGTTCTTCCAGCCGACGGTGATCGCCAACGCGACGCCGAAGATGCGCTTCATGAAGGAAGAGATCTTTGGGCCGGTCGCGCCCGTGTTCAAGTTCGAGACCGAGGAAGAGGCCGTCGCTCTGGCCAACGACACCGAATTCGGCCTTGCCTGCTATTTCTACACCGGCGATCTCGGCCGTGCCTTCCGGGTCATGGAAGGGCTGAAATACGGCATGGTCGGCGTCAATGAGGGTCTCATCACCACGCCGGAAGCGCCGTTCGGCGGCGTCAAGGAATCGGGCCTCGGCAAGGAGGGCGGACATCAGGGCATCGAGGATTATCTCGACACCAAATATGTCTGCATCGGCGGCCTCGGCCTCTGATAGCCATCGGAAGAGTGGGGCAGGCGCAAACCTGCCCTTTCGATACGTCAAACCCGGCCGAAAGACGACAACCGGCCGAAGTCGATAGATCAACGAACTGACTTTCGGGCATGACGATGAAGGACGGCGAGGTCTTCGGTACGACGCAGGCGGGCGACGCCGTCCGCCGCTTCACCATCCGTGGCGGCGGCCTCACCGCCAACATCATCGGGCTTGGCGCAATCATCCAGGATCTGCGCCTCTCCGGACACGATGCGCCGCTGGTGCTGGGCTATGACCGTTTCGAGCCCTACGAGACCGACAGGGCGTTCTTCGGCGCGGTCGTCGGGCGCTACGCCAACCGCATCCGCGACGGCCGCTTCACCATTGCCGGCAATCGCTACCAGACGGAGCGCAACTTCCTCGACAAGCACACGCTGCATGGCGGCTCGCAAGGCTATTTCCGCCGGCCATGGACCGTCTCGCTGCATGGTAGGGATTTCGTCACACTGACCCTGCACGACCCCGACGGTACGATGGGCTTTCCGGGCGCGCTCGACGTGACCTGCACCTACCGGCTGAAGATCCCAGGAACGCTCAGCGTCGAGCTGACCGCGACCTCAGAGGAGCCGACGCTGTGCAATCTCGCGCAGCACTCCTATTTCAACCTCGACGATGGCGGCGCCGGCGACATCCTCGACCACCGGCTGATGCTCAATGCCGGCGCATACACGCCGATCGACGGCGAGATGATCCCGACCGGCGCGGTCAAGCCGGTGGACGGCACGCCCTTCGACTTCCGCCAGGCGCGGCCGCTGCGCATGGAAAGCGAGGGCGAGCAGCTTCCCTACGATCTGAATTTCTGCCTTGCCCCGACACGCGGGCCGTTGAAGCAGGCGTCCTGGGCACAAGGCGCGACTTCCAGCGTCGAGATGGAGGTGTGGACCACGGAGCCCGGCCTGCAGCTCTATACCGGTCAGTACCTGACGCCGTCCTCGCAAGGGCTGGACGGGCGCCAGTACAAGGCGTTCTCGGGCTTCTGCCTGGAAGCACAGGTCTGGCCGGATGCGCCGAACCGGCCCTATTTCCCGCAGGCGACGCTGTGGCCCGGGCAGATCTACCATCAGGTGACGGAATACCGGTTCCTTTTGCCTTAGGTTGCGAAAGCAGCCCTTAGGGTCTCGAATGGTGCCAGTGCGCCGCGCACCTGTACGACGGCGGCGGCGACGCGATGCGCGCGTTGTGCAGCCGCTTCGGGAGCGTGGCCGGCGAGCCGGGCAGCGAGGTAGCCGCCATTGAAGGAATCGCCGGCGCCGGTCGTGTCGACAGGGGTTGCGACATGCACCGCTGGAACCAGATGAAAGGCTCCGTTCGTCGCGATAAGCGCCGCTTCCTCGCCGTTCTTGACGACGACTTCGCCAACCAGCATTCCCAGCCGCTCAGCGGTCGCCTGCGGCGTGGTATCGCCAAACAGCATCTGCTCGTCGGGAAAGGTCGGCAGGGCGATGTCGGTGAGGGCAAGCGCTTCGAGGATTGCGACCTGCGCGTCCTCGCGATTGCGCCACAGGCGTGGCCGGTAATTGGGATCGAAGGCGACGAGCGAACCGGCAGCGCGGGCCTTGGCCACCGCCGCCAGCAATGTCTTGCGCGCGGCATCGTCCAGAATTGCGAGGGTGATTCCAGAAAAGTAGACAAGCGCCTGATCTTCAAGGCTTTTTGCCAGTGCGGCCGGATCCGAGGCAAGCTGCCTGGCGGCAGCGTCGGCGCGCCAGTAGGTGAAGGCACGTTCGGCGCCGGTCAGTGTGATGGCATAAAGGCCGGGCCGGGCGCCCGCGATGACCGGGCTCTGGCCGATGCCGATGCCATTTTCGGCGAAGAAAGCGATCTGCCCCTGCGAGAACGGGTCGTCGCCGAAGGCAGAAACGTAGGTTGCTGGTCGGTCGCTGCTCAGCGCATGCAGCGCCCATAGCGTGTTGAACGTGTCTCCGGCAAAGCCCATGCGCCAGTTCGGCCCAGCCTGGCCCGACAGCTCGAGCATGCACTCACCGACCGAGGCGATTCCCGCCATGTATCTCTCTCCAGATAATTTTGCTGCTGTAGCTTTTTGCGACCGGCAGCGCCATGCTTGGCGCAGGCCGTTTTTTGCGCCAGAAGCGTTTTCCCACAGCGGTGGGGACGCGATCCGCCCGCTACAACGTTGTCTTGGAAAAGGAACCGGTTTGGCATCCCTATGGCGTTATCTTCTCGCGGGCCTCGGTCTGGCCGCCTTGCTGGTCGGCATACTGGCGATCGTCTACCTGACCGCCCCGCAGACGGCGCCGGGTGCCGACACGTCGCGCTCGAAGACGACGGCGAACGGGCTGTTCGTCGCCAGTTTCCAACCGGAGCGCGGCGTCGTCAGGCAGGGCGAACTGCAATCCTGGCTGCTGACGCTGAAGACGGTCAAGGGTGTGCCGGTGGAGGGTGCTGCGATCACGGTTTCCGGCGGCATGCCGCTGCACAGTCACGGCCTGCCGACCAGCCCGCAGGCGACCGACTATCTGGGAGAGGGGCGCTACCGTATCGATGGGCTGAAATTCACCATGAGCGGCTGGTGGCAATTGCGTTTCGCCATTTCCGCGGCGGCCGGCTCCGATACGGTCGTCTTCAATTTGGTGCTGTGAACTAGATGAACCGCCGTCTCTTGTGTCTTCTCGTGCTGGCGGTGATGGCCATGATTGCCGGCTGCGGCAAGCCGGAGTTTTCCGATGCCGAGAAGAAAACCATTGCCTCGCTGGCGTTGAACACGTTGCCGGCGCTGAAGCCCGACACCACCAACCGTTTTGCCGACGTTCCAGCTGCCGCCGCACTTGGCTCGACGCTGTTCTTCGATCAGGGCATGAGCCGCGACGGCACGGTCTCCTGCTCGACCTGCCACAAGATCGACCGCCAGTTCCAGGACGACCTGCCGCAAGCAGTCGGCGTCGGCCGCACCAACCGCCGCACCATGCCGCTGGCCGGTGTCGCGCGCGATCCCTGGTTCTTCTGGGATGGGCGGCGCGACAGCCTGTGGGCTCAGGCGCTGACGCCGCTGGAAAATCCGCTTGAGCATGCGGGCAACCGCGCCGCCTTCGCGCATTACATCAAGAAGCGTTTCGGCGAGCGCTACGAGCGCATCTTCGGGCCGCTGCCTGATCTTTCGAGCGTGCCTGCCAATGCCAGCCCGCTCGGCACCGATGCCGAGAAGGCGGCATGGAAAACCATGCCCGCCAGCCAGGCCGAGGACGTCAATCGTGTCTTCGCCAATATCGGCAAGGCGATCGCCGCCTTCGAGCGATCCATCGAGCCGCCGCCGACACGCTTCGACCGCTTTGCCATCGACCTGTCATCGGGGGCAAAGCCGCAAGGCGACGACGCCTTTTCGGCGGAGGAGATCCTTGGGCTGAAACTGTTCATCGGCAAGGCCAATTGCGTGACCTGCCACAACGGCCCGCGCTTCAGCGACAACAGCTTTCACAACACCGGCGTGCCGCCGGTCGCGGACCTGCCGCCGGATCGCGGCCGCATCGACGCCGTGGCGCAGGTCGAGGCCGATCCCTTCAACTGCTTCGGCGCCTTTCGCGACGGCGACGACAACGCCTGTCGCGAGCTGCGCTTCATGGTCAAGACAGGACCGCAACTGATCCGCGCCTACAAGACGCCGTCTCTGCGAGGTGCAGCGACGCGACCGCCCTATATGCATGCCGGGCAGTTTTCCTCGCTCGAGGAGGTGGTGGCGCATTATTCGAAGGCGCCGGCAAGCGTCGAAGGCACGTCCGAAGTCCACCCGCTTGAGCTTTCGGACCGTGAACGAGCAGCCCTGGTGGCGTTTTTGAAGACGCTGGCCGAGTGAGTCAGCGGTCCTTGACAGTCTCCATCGCCACGAAGGTCGAGGTCTGGGCGACGTGGGGGAGCGCCGAGATGCGCTCGCCCAGCACACGGCGATAGGCGGCGATGTCGGTGGTGCGGACCTTGAGAAGATAGTCGAAGCTCGATGCCATCATGTGGCACTGTTCGATCTCCGGCACCGCCTGTACGGCGCGGTTGAAGGCGTCGAGGGCAGCTGAACGCGTGTCCGACAATTTCACCTGGACAAAGGCGACATGGCCTTCGCCCATGCGCTCGCGGTCGATGATCGCCTGATAGCCCCTGATGAAGCCGTCCTTCTCCAGCCGCTTGACCCGGGCCTGCACCGGCGTCTTCGACAGGCCGACCTTTGCCGCGAGTTCCGACATGGAAAGCCGCCCGTCGCGCGCCAGCGCCGACAGGATATTCCGGTCGATGCGGTCCAATTGGTCTTCGGTCATCGATTTTGTGGTCAAATTGGTGGGATACTGGCGCAAATGATAGATCAATCGATCTGCCTTGTCGATTTCTTTGGACCGACCGAAATCCTCAACTGTGCTAGTTTGCGCCATTCGGTCCGGTGACCGCCGGTCCGCTCCCTCTTGCTCGTTCACAGGACCGCCATGCCAGCGCTCGATGCCATCCGCCAGCAGATCCGTGCCAGCTATCTGCCAGACGAAGATCAGGCGGTGAAGCGGCTGGCCGAGGCGACAGAACTGTCGACGAAGGACCGCAACGCGATTTCGACCCGTGCCGCCGATCTGGTGCGGGCGGTGCGCGGCTCGTCCGATCCCAGGCTGATGGAAGTCTTTCTCTCCGCCTATGGCCTGTCGACCAAGGAAGGCGTGGCGCTGATGTGCCTGGCCGAGGCGCTACTGCGGGTGCCCGACACCGAGACGATGGACGACCTCATCGCCGACAAGATCGCGCCGCACGACTGGTCGGCGCATTCGGGCGGCTCGAGTTCGATCTTCGTCAACGCCTCGACGTGGGCGCTGATGCTGACCGGGCGCGTGCTCGACGAAGGCGAGGGTGGCATCGAAGGCACGCTGCGCGCCATGGTGCGCCGGCTCGGCGAACCGGTTATCCGCAAGGCGGTCGCAGCGGCGATGCGCGAAATGGGCGAGCAGTTCGTGCTTGGCCGCAGCATCGCCGAGGCCGTCAAGCGCGGCCGGCCGATGACGCAGAAGGGCTACCTCTATTCCTTCGACATGCTGGGCGAGGCGGCCCGCACCGAGGCCGACGCGTTGCGCTATCACAAGGCCTATGCCGACGCGATTTCCTCGCTCGACTCCGGTTCCAATGGGCCGGACATCCGCCAGAACCACGGCATCTCGGTCAAGCTGTCGGCGCTGCATCCGCGCTACGAGGTGGCGCAGAAAGACAAGATGCTGCCGGTCATGGCCGAGCGGCTGTTGTCGCTGGCGCTGGCGGCGCGGCATTCGCGCATGGGCCTCAACATCGACGCCGAGGAGGCCGATCGCCTCGATCTGTCGCTCGACGTCATCGAGCGCGTGCTGGCGGAACCGGAGCTCGCCGGCTGGAACGGCTTTGGCGTCGTCGTCCAGGCCTATGGTCCACGCGCGGCTTTCGTCATCGACTGGCTCTATGCACTGGCCAGGAAATACGACCGCACCATCATGGTGCGGCTGGTCAAGGGTGCCTATTGGGACACCGAGATCAAGCGGGCGCAGACGCTCGGGCTCGACGGCTATCCGGTCTTCACCCGCAAGGCCAACACCGACGTCTCCTACATTGCCTGCGCGAAGAAGCTGCTGTCGATGACCGACCGCATCTATCCGCAGTTCGCCACCCACAATGCCCATACCGTGGCCGCCATCCTGTCGATGGCGACGAACCGCGATGCCTTCGAGTTCCAGCGCCTGCACGGCATGGGCGAGGCGCTGCACGAGACGGTGCGCCAGGCCGAAGGCACGCGCTGCCGCATCTATGCGCCGGTCGGCGCCCATTCCGACCTTTTGGCCTATCTGGTCCGCCGGCTGCTGGAGAACGGCGCCAATTCCTCCTTCGTCCACCAGCTCACCGACGAGGAGGTCGAGCCCGAGGATATCGCCCGCGATCCGCTCGATACGGTGGAGCAACAGGGTCCGGCCGCCAATCCGGCAATCGCCCGGCCTTTTGCCATCTTTGGGGGTGGACGTCGCAACTCGAGGGGATTCGATATCACCGATACAGTGACGCTGGCCGCGATCGAAAAGGCGAAGGCGGAATTTGCCGGATCGGACCGCTGGCATGCCAAGCCGATCACCCGCGCCGCCGGCTACGGCAAGCAGCGCCCGGTTGCCAATCCAGCAAAGCCGGACGAAGTAGTGGGTTCGGTCCACGAGGCGGACGCCAAGCAGGTTGCGACCGCCGTGCGCATCGCGGTGGAGGCGCAGCCGGCATGGGCAAAACGTCCCGTCGCCGAGCGCGCCGCGATCCTCAACCGCGCTGCCGATCTCTACGAGGCCAATTCCGTCGAGTTCTTCGCGCTCGCCACCCGCGAGGCGGGCAAGTCACTCGCCGACGGCGTTGCCGAAGTGCGCGAGGCGGTCGACTTCCTGCGCTACTATGCGGCCGAGGCGGCGAATGCCGAGAGCGGCACGCAGGCGCGTGGCGCGATCGTCTGCATTTCGCCGTGGAATTTTCCACTCGCTATCTTCACCGGCCAGATCGCAGCCGCGCTGGTGACCGGCAATTCGGTGATCGCCAAGCCGGCCGAGCAGACACCCCTAATCGCCTTCCGCGCCGTCGAAATGCTGCGTGAGGCCGGCGTGCCTGAAGACGTCATCCAGCTGCTGCCGGGCGACGGTCCGTCGGTCGGTGGACCGCTGACGGCTGACCCGCGCATTGCCGGCGTCTGCTTCACCGGTTCGACCGAGGTCGCCAAGCTGATCGAGAAGCAACTGGCCGAGACCGCCGCGCCCGACGCCATGCTGATTGCCGAGACCGGCGGGCTGAACGCCATGATCGTCGATTCCACCGCACTGCCCGAACAGGCGGTGCGCGACATCCTCGCCTCGGCCTTCCAGAGCGCCGGTCAGCGCTGCTCGGCCTTGCGTGTGCTCTATGTGCAGAAGGACGTCGAGAAGAAGATGCTGGAGATGCTGAAGGGCGCCATGGAAGCGCTCAACCTCGGCAATCCGTGGCAGATTTCGACCGACGTCGGCCCGGTCATCGACGACGAGGCGCAGGCCTCGATCCAAGACTATTGTACGAAAATGGGCCAGCAGGGCCGGCTGATCGCCAAGCTCGAAGAGCCGAAGAGCGGCCGCTTTGTCGCGCCGCATGTGTTTCGGGTCAAAGGCATCGAGGAGATGGAGCGCGAGGTGTTCGGCCCGGTGCTGCACGTCGCCACGTTCGACGCCGACGAGATCGACGCCGTCATCGCCGCCATCAACCGCAAGGGCTATGGCCTGACTTTCGGCTTGCACACCCGCATCGAGGGCCGCGTCCAGCATTTCGTCGACGGTATCCATGCCGGCAACATCTATGTCAACCGCAACCAGATCGGCGCCGTGGTCGGCTCGCAGCCCTTCGGCGGCGAGGGGCTTTCCGGCACTGGGCCGAAGGCCGGCGGTCCGCACTATCTGAGGCGCTTCCGCAAGGGTCCGGAGGCTGGCACGCATTTGGAGGAAGGCCATAAGGTGACGGCGACCGAGCTTGCCGACAATCTGCCCGATCCGACGCTTGGCGGCTGGTCGACGCGGCCCGATCGCGTCGCCGTCCTGCGCAAGCATTTGCGCGGCAAGGGTGCTGCGGCCATAGGTGCTGCCGCCAGCATCGATTTCGGCCAGGTCGACCTGCCCGGGCCGACCGGCGAAGCCAACACGCTGTCGCTGTCGCCGCGTGGTCGGGTGCTCTGCCTGGGGCCGGATGTCGATACGCTGCTGGCCCAGGCCATCCAGGCGCTCGCCGCCGGCAACGCCGTGCTTGCGGTAGCGCCCGGTGCGCCGGCGGCACTGTCGGCGCTGACCGGCAAGGGCCTGCCGCTGGCGGCCATAGACGGCCGCCCTGATCCGGTCGAGGCACGTTCGCTGCGCGTCGACGTCGTCGCCTTCTCCGGCACGCCCGAGGCCGCGCGCATCGTGCGCAAGGTCATCGCCGAGCGCAGCGGCCCGATCGTGCCTTTGGTCAGCGAGGTGCTCAACCCGGCGGCCTATGCACATGAAAGGGCCGTCTGCGTCGACACCACGGCGGCGGGCGGAAATGCCAGCCTGCTGGCGGCCGCCTAGGTTTTCGTAATTCGCTCGCCTGCGTCGAGTTGCAAAGCAAAAGCTGCCGGATCAACATGGGTGGCAATTCGAGCGGGCGAGGCCGATCAGATGGAAGACACGTCTCCACCGTTTGAGCTGCCGCGCGTGGCGGTGGTCATCACCTCCTACAATTACCGCCCATACGTCGAACAGGCGATCCGATCGGTGTTGGCGCAGACCTACCGGAACTGGGACTGCGTCATCGTCGACGATGCCTCGACCGACGGCTCGGCCGAACATGTCCGCGAACTCCTCCAGGCGATTGGCGACCCGCGCCTGCGGCTGATCGCGCGCTCGGAGAATGGCGGGCAGATCGCGGGATTTCGCGATGGTTTTGCCGCGACCGACGGGCCTTTCGTTGCATTCCTCGATGCCGACGACATCTGGCTGCCGAATTTCTTGCTTGCGCATCTGTCGGCGCATCTCAACGCGACGCGATCGGCGTCGCTATCCAGCTCCGATGTTTTCTTCGTCGATAGCGAGCGGACCTTGCTCGCGAGCACCTATGTCGTGCTGCGCAAGCCGCGATCGGAACCGGAAGCGGCCGGGATCGGCATTCCGGCCTTCAGGCAGCTTGGCGCGATGGCTGGCGAGCTTGCCTATCAATCGGACCATCCGGTGACCTATTTCGGACCCGGCGCCTGTGGCTGGATGTGGGCGCCGACCTCGTCGATGGTTTTCCGGCGCGGTGCGCTGGAACCGGTTCTGGCGTTCCCGTTTCGGGTGATGATAGGGACTGACTATTTTGCCGCGACATGCGCGCATCTGGTTGCTGGCAGTCTGATCCTGTCCGAGAGCCTCGGCCTTTACCGACTGCATGGCGCCAACGCATCGGCTGGCGCTGCCTATGCCGGCGGCCATGTGCAGCAATCGCCGGCCTATCTTGCCCTTGAAGCGACCATGGGCGCGGATGTCCTCGATTATGTGCTGGCCCATGCGGAGCGGCTGCGCGCTATCAACGGCAGGGATTTCGTGCCCGGGTTCCTGACGCAGCATGTCAGGCGGTTCGGCACTCTGGCAGCCGATCCGCGGCTGACGCCGTTTCTCGGTCGCAAGGACCGCCGGCGACAGCTGCGCAAGCGCTTCACGCGGAGAGTGCGGCGGCTGTTCGGTTGGGCGCTACGCTGACACCGTTGCCCGGCGAAGCTTCAGATCTCTTCGGGTGCGCAGCCGAATTTCAGCAAATTGCCGTGCGGATCCCGGACGTAGAATTCCTTCATGTTCCATGGCCGCACGGTGAACGGGCTGAGCTTCTCGACGCCGCGCGCCGAAAATTCGGCGTGCAGCGCCGGCACCTCGCCACCCCTGATGTAGCAGGATGAAACTTCGGGCAGTTTGCGGTCGTCGCTCTTCCAGAAATGGATCTCGATTTCGCCGCGGCGAACGATCAGATAGTCGTCCATCCCCGGCCCGACGATGCCGAGACCGAGCTCGTCGCAATAGAAATCGCGCGTCGCCGCGATGTCGGGCGAGGGCAGGACCGGGATGCTGCGGGCCGGGTCGGCCGCGGGCGATGCCATCTCAGGCGCCCTCGACGACGGAAAAGCCCTCGAATTGCGGATGGCCGAGATAATGCACCTTCGATGTGCCGGCGTTGCGGTGCGCGGCGCGGAAATTCTCGGACTTGGTCCAGGCGATGAAATCCTCATGGCTTGCCCACACTGTATGCGAGGCAAAGAGCGTGTAGCCTTCCGCTTCGTTGGCCGGGCCGCGCAGCAGATGAAATTCCCTGAAACCCTTCATTTCCGAAAGGCTGGAATCGCGGTTCTTCCAGACGTCCTCGAAGGCGGTTTCCGAGCCGTTCTGGACCTTGAAGCGGTTCATGGCGATGTACATTGGGTTCCTTTCGGGATTGCGTATTGTGCTGTTTGATGGAGGTCCGAAACGACGAGGTCGAGGTTCTTAAAACGGACCGATCCGCGCTTTGAACACCCAACTTGACCTGCCGGTCTCGGGTGGAATGGGAGGGAACGGTGCTTGCTGGCGCACCAATGTCAAAGCGAATTGATCAAGCTCGGCAGAACCTGAACTTTCGGCAAGCTGCAAGTCGCTGATGCTGCCGTCGGCCATGACAACGAAAACGACCCTGGCATTGTTGCGAGCCTTCGCTTGCACGGATTTCGAAACGCGACGATTGGCGCGGGCAAGCTTCTTCTGAATTTCACCGCTGTAGCGGGATTCCATCGCATTGCCCGCCGCGGCCCGCTTTTTGCCTTTGCTGGAGATCAACGCCTGGTCGCGCTCCTCGCCATCTGCCGCGCCACGCGAATCGTTTGTTTTGCTTGTTCCTCCAAGCCCGGCTGTTGCGCTTGGCCTCGCGGTTGGGATCGGTGGCGGCTTTCCGGGATCGGCAGGAGGCGCCTCGGTGCTTTGCGTCTGGATCGCAGGCAATGCCGGCGGCTCACTGCTTGCAGCGACATTCTGGTCGTCCTGGCGTGGGGTGGCCGCTGTCAGTATGTCCGCAGCGTCCGTTGCCTGTTTGGCAGCTTCCGGCGGAGGGTTGGTCGCGGTCGCCTCCCTTGCCGGTTGAGGCGTGTCGGTCGGCGGGACGGGTCGAACTGGCTCGGGCCTGGCGGGTCGCGGATCGGGCACCAAGGTCACGTCCATCACGCCGGGTTCTTGGCCATCCAGAGCGCTGCCGACCACGTCGGCGCCCGATTGATCAGTGCCTTCAGACTGTATCGCATCCCTGGAATCGAACCTCCCGGCAGGTGTGATCAGAAACACCGCCGCAGCAGCGGCATGGAGCAGGCACGAGGCGATGATCGCTACCGTCCATTTACGGTTCGGGCCAGATGGCCGCGCGGGTGCAATCGGCTCGGCCGGCGGGATCGCCAGCTCGCTGCCGGCGTTGGGGAGGGGGCTGATTTCCTGCATGTCTCGCGGCGAGAACTGCCGCGAGCGACGTGGTATTGTCAAATCAAGATCAATTGCCGCACGTGGCTGGGCAAAGAAGCCGGCAGTGGCCAGGCAACAGTATTTCGGGCGAGGGCGGGTTCCAGTCCCGACGCGCATACCATCCGGATCAGCGCACGATGCCGAGCGGCAAGGTGAACGCCCAGCTCGATCGGCCGGCATCGGCCGGGATGGGGGGGAAGGGGGCTGCGCGGCGTATGACCGCGAGTGCAGCCGCGTCGAGTTCAGTCGACCCGGAACTGCGTGCGACGCGGATGCCGCCGACCCCGCCACTGGCGCTGACGACGAAGGTCACCTGCACATCGTTGCGCGCCTTCGCCCGCGCGGAACTAGGCATGTCGCGCAACGCGCGCCGCAGTTTGGCGGCCACTTTGCCCGGATAGTTGGACACGGACGCATTGCCAACGCCGGATTTCCCGCCGTGGCTTTTCGTCGTTGTCTTGCCGTCGGCCTCACCCTCGGCAACGCCGCGCCTGGCGTCGGCCGCATTCTGGCCGCCGGAGCCGGACTTGACCTGCTTGGCAGCCGCCTTTTCCGCATTCTTCTGCGCGCTAGCCTGTCTCTTTTGTGCTTCAGCCTTCTGCACCTTCTTGGTCGGCTTTTTCGCAGGCTCGGCTTTCCTGGGCTTCGCAGGTGGGGGCTTCTTTTCCGCAGGCGCCGGTTGCGGCTCCGTCTCAGCCGGAACCTTCTCGGAGGTTTCGACGGGTGGCGTTTTCTCGGGGGTCGTTTCGGTTGCCTGGACTGTCGTCGTCGACGGTTCCGCGGGCCTCTGAACGGCGTTGTCGTCTTCGACCGGCTGCAGCCGATCGACCGCCAGGATCTCAGGCAGGGGATTGACGATCGCGGCCGTCGCCGGCTCGTCGGGGACAGCATCGACTCGGTCGGGTGTGGAAGCGGGCCGATCCGGTGCCTCCCGCAGAGGCTCCAGCGTCGCCGTGTCCGGCGTCTCTGCTTCGGTGGTTTCGACCGGCTGGGTCGTTTCGGTCGCCGCAACCGGTTGCGCTTCCACAGTCTGCACTGGCCTTGGATCGAGCATGGTGACCAGCGTCACCTTGGTCGCCTCCGGCGGGGCTTCCGTCATGTCGCCGGCCGCCGACTGGTCCTCCGGCGCGTTGCCGAGCAACATGATGCCGGACTGGTCAGCGCCCTCGATCAGAACGGGCTCATCGCCTGTGGCAAGGAACGCCATTGCCGCCGCCGCGTGAAGGATGCAGGAGAAAACCACAGCGGCTTTCCATTCGCGCCTTGGCTGCCGTGTCTGCTTGACGCCCAGCGGCTCGGCCGGTGCCGTGGTCAGCTCACCGCTGGTATCGACGATATAGTTTTTCTCCGGCGTGTCGCGGAGCGAAGACTGCAGCGAGCCGTGCGGAATGGTGAAATCGGGATCGTCCGGCTCCTGCGGCAAAGCAAAAGGCCCGGCCAGGGGCCAGGCCATGGTGTTTTGCGAGAATGCCGGTTCCAGCCCCAACGTCGCACCCCCTCACAGGCCGAAGGCGATGCCGGTCTTGGTCGTGGTCTTCAGGCTGCGCAGGCATGTGGCCGGCTCGACGCCGGCGCCCACGCACTCCGTCGCGCTGTTGATCAGCACGCGGCCGAGCTTGGCGCAGTCGGTGCCGGCGAGATCGAAACGCGTCACCTTGGTCTTGCCGGCCGGCAGATCCTTGAAATCAAGGACGGTCAGCCGGTCGACCACGCCCGCATCGTTGAACAAGGCGATCTCGAACGCCGCCTTGGAAAGGTCGGCGCCGAGATTGTTGGCAACCACGAAGGTCAGCCGGCAACCTTTGTCGGAGGGTTGCGCGCCGTTGAGCTCGAGGGAGAGCCCCTGGCCCGGCGCGGTGCCCTCGGCATGCGCTGGGCTGACCACGGCGGCGACGACAGTCGCCGCGCTCAGGAAGTGCGTCATAGCCGCCGTGATTTTCATCATTCTCACCAGTCCAGTTGTTTTGCCAATGTCAGCTTGAAGGTTCGGCCCTTGGCGTAGTCGAGCGCCAATGCGTCGCGGTAGTAGGCGTTGAAGATGTTGTTGATGCCGAACTGCGCCTGCCAGCCCTCGAACTGGCCGGATTGCGGCTTCCACGAAGTGAAGACGTCCACAGTGGTCCAGGCATCCGCCGTCTTCGGCAAAGCGACCGTGCCCTGAATGCTGTTTGGAGTCTCGAATGCGTGGGTCACGCGGCCGCCGAACTCCAGGTCGCGATCCGGCAAGCGTCCGCCCAATGAAAACACGATCTTATGGGAGGGGATGGTCGTGAGTGGATTGCCGTAGGTCGAGCCGGGCACCAAGTTCTCGCCCTTCACGCCCGTATAGGCAAGGTTGGCGAAGACGTAGTCCGAATCATAGGCACCCTCTACCTCGACCCCGTAGATCCGTGCCTTGCCGACATTGTAGAAGTAGCTGGTGGCACCTGTTGCGGTCGTCTGGATGAGATCTTTGAGGTCATTGTAGAAGCCTGTGGTTTTCAAGCTCAGGGCATCGCCATCCTGGAGGATATCGTTGCCGGAGACGGTGAATCCCACCTCATAGTTGTTGGATTTTTCCTTTTTCAGGTCGAGGCTGATGCCCTTTGACCACGTATAGAGTTCGTCAAGCGTCGGCAGCCGTTCTGTATGGGCAATGGAGGCGAACACGCCGAAATTGTCGTTCAACTTGTAGAGCGCCGCGATCTTCGGCGACCACGCCTGATCGTTGACGTCAACCGCGTTGCCAAGCGACTCGGCGGCATCGCCGGGCTGGCGCCAGACGAAATCGCCGCGCATGCCGGCGATCAGCGTCAGTCTTTCATTCCAGACATATTCGTTCTGCACGAACGCGCCGAGCTTGTTGTCGGTGCCTTCCGGATGGGTGTTGATGGCGTGGCCGGTTCCGGTGACGAGCTGACTGACCCCGACGCGATCCTGATGGCTGGCCTGCACGCCATAGGTCAGGAAATTCTGTTAGGATTCGCCGGTGAACTCGGACGTGTTCTGTAGGCTGGCTTGCCAGGTGCGGTAGCCGTAGTCCGCATTGATGATGTTCGAGAAGCCGCCCAGCGTGCCGTTGCGCTGTTCCACGGCCGTGTCGGAATAGGAGATGCTTGCCTTGACGTCGAGCCAGGGATTGTCGCTGACCGGGTTCTCGTAGCTGAGGATCGCGGTGCTGTCGATGACATGGCGATCGACCGTGCCGAACACCGCCTGCGTGCCGGTCTGGGCGTAGGCCTGGTCGTCGGCATCGCTGTCCCAGCGCTGGTAGGAAAGCCGAACGGTCTGCTCGTTGTTGTCGCCGAATCGTGCCGTTCCCTTCACAAGCCCCGACCAGGCCTTGAAGTCGGAGCCGACAAGATTCGTGTCGTTGCCCAGCGTGATCTCGTCGGAAGTGCGATAATTGCCCGTCGCGAGGAGTTCCATATTGTCGTTGAGGCGGCGGGCGTAGATGGCCGAACCCAACAGCCCATTGCCGTTGGTCTCATAGGAGCTCTTCAGCCGCAGCGCGTTGTCCTTGCCTTCCTTAAGGAAGTCGGAAGCGTCCTTGGTGACGAAATTGATGACGCCACCGAGCGCGCCCGGAGCCATAAAGCGTCGAAGAGGCCGGTCCGCGCAGCACTTCGACCTTCTTGTAGAGCTCGGGATCCGAGAAGAAGGAGCCCATCCGGTACTGCTCGTAGAATTTCTGCGCGCCATCGACATTGACGATGATGCGGGAGCCGTCGGCCGAGTTCTCGGTGGAGCCGATGCCGCGAATGTTGAAGGCTTCGCCAAAGACACGTTCGCTGCCGACCATGGTTACGCCCGGTACGGATTTGAACAGCCCGCCGGTCGTTTCAGCCTGCTCACGATCGATATCCTCCTGATTGAGAACCGTCACCGCCTGCGGCGTGTTGATTGCGATCTTTTCTGCGCCCGCACCCAGCACGAGCCTCTGCAGTAGCGTCACGCGCCCCTTCTTTTCCGCTTCGTTCGTCTGCGTTTCCTGGGCTTTTGCGCCATGCATCCCAACAAATACCGTCACCGCCGCTCCGCTCAGCAGAGCAGCCGTATTCCTTGCCACCGGCCCCATCACCCCAACTCCAAATCCAGGTTCAATGCTGGCTGGCGCGGCGCTCGCTGGCATTTCTCATCGTGTCCGGCATCTTAAATGTTGACTCATTTAGTCCTGTATTGCACTGACTAGTAAACATGATTATTCGAGTCAAGAAATGAATCGGCATTTTACGCAGGCGCCCGGCCAGGTGGCCGGCACAGGAAAGGGACCGAACAGATGAACACGCATAACCCCAGTGACTTTCGCTATCGCGTCCGCCGTTCCGACGACAGTTCTGTCCGCTATGACCGGGTTCCATTGGCGGTGAGGACGTTGTCCAGCAACACGCTGTTCCAGGGCGAGCACGAGATCGGCATCGAACATCACGGCGCGCTCTACCGGCTGAAGATCACCCGCCAGGGCAAGCTGATCCTCAACAAGTAGGTTTCAGGAAAAGTAAGGGGCTAGGACATGGATCAGCGCGTGAAACCGTCGCCGCATGAAATCCGGCGGGCGCGGGAAGACAATCCCAAAACGCGCGAGCGCGATCTCGCCGCCCAGCTCGGCATTTCAGAGGCCGAGCTCGTCGCGGCGCATTGCGGCGACGGCGTCGTGCGCGTCGAGCCGCGTGTCAACGATCTTCTGACCGGCCTCGAGGTCGTGGGCGAGGTGATGGCGCTGACCCGCAACGAAAGCGCGGTGCACGAGAAGATCGGCATCTACGACAAGGTCGTCACCGGCAACCACAATGCCATGGTGTTGGGCGAGAACATCGACCTGCGCATCTTCCCGAAAATCTGGGCACACGGCTTTGCCGTCGAAAAGCGCGACGGCGGCGACATCCGTCGCAGCCTGCAGTTCTTCGACGCGGCAGGCGAGGCTGTGCACAAGGTGCACCTGCGGCCCGCATCCAACCTCTACGCCTATCAGAAACTGGTGGCGGGGCTGGAATTGTCGAACCAGGAACCGACCGTGGTGGTCTCGGCAAGCGGCGCCGAGGAGGAGAACGAGGTTCAGGGCGCCGTGGCCAGTGTCGACGATCTGCGCGACCGCTGGAGCAGGCTGACCGACGTGCACCAGTTCTTCGGCATGCTGAAGACGCTCAAGCTCAGTCGCCGCCAGGCGGTGCGCATGGTCGGCCAGGACTATGCCTGGCTGGTCGACAACGACGCCGTCGGCGCCATGTTCCACCACGCCGCCGCCGGTGAAATGCCGATCATGTGCTTTGTCGGCAATCGCGGCTGCATCCAGATCCATTCCGGCCCGGTCAGGTCGATCAAGCCGATGGGCCCGTGGATCAACGTGTTTGACGAGACCTTCCATCTGCATCTGCGAACCGACCACATCCACGAGGTCTGGGCCGTGCGCAAGCCGACCAAGGACGGCCATGTCACCTCGCTCGAGGTCTATGGCGCCGACGGCAGGATGATCATCCAGTTCTTCGGCAAGCGCCATGAAGGCGAGGGCGAACGCGACGACTGGCGGTTCCTGGCCGAGAACCTGCCACGCATTCCAAGCTCGACCGCAGCCTAAGGACGACGACAATGGCTTTATTTCCCAGGTTCTCGGGTTTGCTCAGGCTGACGCTCGGATCGGTGATCGGTCTGACGCTGGTCATGGCTCCGCCGTCGGCTCGTGCCGCCGAGATCATAGGCGTCTTTGCCGATACATCGAAGATCGCGGCAATCGGCGGCTCCATCACCGAGATCGTCTATGCGCTCGGCGAGCAGAGCCATCTGGTCGCCCGCGATTCGACCAGCCGCTATCCGGAGGCCGCACTCCAGCTGCCTGACGTCGGCTATATGCGCCAGCTGTCGCCGGAAGGCGTGCTGTCGGTCAATCCGTCGGGCATCCTGGCATTGCACGGCAGCGGCCCAAAGGAAGCCCTCGACGTGCTGAAAAAGTCGAGCATCCCCTTAATCGAGGTGCCCGATCGCTATGACCATGAGGGCATCCTCGAAAAGATCCGCATCGTCGGCAGGGCGATCGGCGCCGACGCCAAGGCCGCCGAACTGGCGGTCGAGACCGATGCCAAGCTGAAGGCAGCGGAAAAGCAGACCGCTTCGATCAAGGACCGCAAGCGCATCCTGTTCGTGCTGTCGATGCAAGGCGGCAAGATCCTGGCATCAGGCACCGATACCGCCGCCGACGGCATCATCAAGCTCGCCGGCGGGGTCAACGCGATCGAGGGCTTTTCCGGCTACAAATGTCCGACGAGGCTGTTGTCACCGCGAAGCCGGATGTGATCCTGATGATGAACAATGCCGGGCGTGCCACGCCAGACGAAGAACTGTTCGCCAATCCGGCCATTTCGTCGACGCCGGCCGGTGCCGCGCGCAAGCTGATCCGCATGGACGGCGGCTATCTGCTCGGCTTCGGGCCGCGCACGGCCAACGCCATCCACGACCTTGCCGTCTCGCTCTATGGCAGCCAGGTCACGGACTGAGCGGGTCATCATGGTCGATCATTCAATCGTCGCTGCGGCGGGAACGATGGCGGCTGCAATAGACGGAGACCGGTCACGACGCGCCCGCTTCGTGATCCTTGTGCTCTGCCTGGGGCTTGTCGTTGCCATGCTGTTGTCGCTGACATCAGGCGCTTCCGACGCGTCGGCCATCGGCGTCATCAGAGACTGGCTGTTCGGCGCGGTGCCGGGCGACCCGGCGCTGAGCGCCCGCGATCGTCTCATCGTCTATGACATCCGTCTGCCGCGCGTCATCCTGGGCGTGCTGATCGGGGCAGCACTCGCCGTGTCGGGCGCGGTGATGCAGGGGCTATTCCGCAATCCGCTGGCCGACCCCGGCCTGATCGGTGTCTCGGCGGGGTCGAGCCTCGGTGCGGTGGCCGTCATCGTGCTTGGCGCGACGGTGCTGGCGCCGCTCACGCTGGCATTCGGCACGCTCGCCTTGCCGCTGGCAGCCTTCTGCGGCGGGTTGGCGACGACCTTGCTGCTCTATCAGGTCGCGACACGGCAAGGCCGAACCTCGGTCGCAACCATGCTGCTTGCCGGCATCGCGCTGGCGGCGCTTGCCATGGCGCTGACCGGCATCCTGATCTTCATGGCCGACGACCGACAGCTGCGCGACCTCACCTTCTGGCAACTCGGCTCACTGGCTGGCGCGACCTGGCAGAAAATCGGTTCCGTCGGGCCGGTCATCGTGCTGGCGCTGGCGGCGATGCCGTTCCTGGCGCGTGGCCTCAATGGGCTGGCGCTCGGCGAAGCGTCCGCCGGCCATCTCGGCATTCCGGTCCAGCGGCTGAAATATACACCGCGATCGTCGGTGTCTCGGCAGCGGTCGGCGCATCCGTCGCGGTCAGCGGCGGCATCGGCTTCGTCGGCATCGTCGTGCCGCATCTGTTGCGCCTGCTGATCGGCCCCGACAATCGTTACCTGCTGCCGGCGTCGGCGCTGCTCGGCGCGTCGCTGCTGCTGCTGGCCGACGCCGTCGCGCGCACCATCGTGGCGCCCGCGGAACTGCCGATCGGCATCGTCACCGCGGCTGCCGGCGCGCCGTTCTTCCTCTGGATCCTGCTGCGCAAGCGCGGCGTCATCGACCTGTGAGTGCGTAATGATAGAAGCACGCGATGTCTCGGTGGCGATCGGCGGCAAGCGTATCGTGGCCGATGTCGATTTTGCCACGCGGCCGGGCGAGATCGCGGCCATCGTTGGCCCCAATGGATCTGGCAAGACGACCTTCCTCAAGGCATTGTCCGGCGATCTTGCCTATTCGGGCGCGGTCGCCATCAATGGTCGCGACTTGTCCGCGATGAAGCCGGTCGAGGCAGCGACGCTGCGCGCCGTGCTGCCGCAGGCAACGACGCTGTCCTTCCCCTTCACGGTGCGCGAGATTGTCAGGCTCGGCCTCCTCGGCGGGCGTTCGGGCGCGCTGCCCGGCGAAGACGATCGCCTGCCCGAGCGGGCGCTGGCGCGGGTCGACCTCGAGGGTTTTGCCGGGCGTTTCTACCAGGAGCTTTCAGGCGGCGAGCAGCAGCGCGTCCAGCTTGCGCGCGTGTTGTGCCAGGTCTGGGCGCCGGTGCTGGACGGCAAGCCGCGCTATCTGTTTCTCGACGAGCCGGTTTCCAGCCTCGACATCAAGCACCAGCTGATCATCATGAACATCGCTCGCGACTTTGCCAGACGCGGCGGCGGCGTGATCGCCATCCTGCACGACCTCAATCTGACGGCCATGTATGCAGACCGCATCCATGTCATGCATCGCGGACGGCTCGCCGCCGCCGGCGCGCCGCAAGACGTGCTCAGCGACGAGTTGATCGAGAAGGTCTTCGATTGCCGGCTGAGGGTCGGCGTGCTGCCGGCCGCGAATACGCCGTTCGTTCTGCCGCAGTCTGTGGCCTAGCCAAGCGAAAATCAGGCGGCTGGCGCGCGGCGCTCCAGCATGTCGATGCCGAGCAGATGCCGGACGTTCGGGCGCGCGGCCACCAGGTCGGCAATCGTGTAGCGCGACAGTACGGCAAAGAAGGCGTTGAGCGCCTCGCGCAGCGCCGAATTCAGCGCGCAGCTGTCGACCAGCGGGCATTCGGCCGCGTCGTTCTCGAAGCACTCGGCCATGGCGAAGCTCTCTTCCGTCACCCGCACGACGTCGAACAGGCTGATCTGCTCGGCGGCGCGGCCTAGCCTGACGCCGCCATTCCTGCCACGCACCGTCTCGACCAGGCCATTCTCCACCAGCGGCTGCAGGATCTTGAACAGGAAAAGCTCCGACACCGAATAGGCGGCTGCGATCTCGGGGATGCGGCTCAGCCGATCGTTGTTGGCGGCGCAATACATCAGGATGCGCATGGCGTAGTTGGTCTGGCGCGTAAGCCGCATTTTGTCCTCACGAAGCAGTAGCTTGGGTTCAATATGGCCTATACCTTGGAACAATTCCAGACTGGCGGCGTATAATAGATGAATAACCTCGTCAACTTTATGTGCATGACCGGGCGGACTTGTGACCCGGATGCCGTGTCGCGGGCATTTGGCCGGGACCGATCCTAAATAAGATCGCAACACCGATCAGGAGCGGCTCGACCCATGTCACCACCAGTCCAGGTTCTTGCACCGGCTGCCGCCGTTCGCATCGACATCGATGCCGAAACGAAGCTCTCAGCGCTGAGACGCACCAAGTTCGCGGCCACCGCAGCGCTCGTGCTCTGCGTCCTCATCTTCGCCCTGGCCAAGTCGTTCGAGGGCACCTACCCATGGCTTGGGTTTGTCGCTGCCTTTGCCGAGGCGGCGACCATCGGCGGGCTGGCCGACTGGTATGCGGTGGTGGCGCTGTTCAAGCGGCCGCTCGGCCTGCCGATCCCGCACACCGCCATCATCCCCGAAAATCAGAACCGCATCGCCGACAATCTCGGCCGCTTCATCGAGGTCAATTTCCTGGCGCCTGAGCCGGTGCGCGAGAAACTGGCCGAAGTGGACTTTTCCGCGCTCGTCGCCGACTGGCTGGCCGATGCCGAACGCGCGGCCGGCCTGTCGCGCTTCGTCGCCCGGCTGGTGCCGCAAACGCTCACAGCGGTCGAGCAATCCGGCCTGCGCGGCTTCGTCACCAGCCGCATGCTGGAGCAGATCGACAAGGTGCCGCTGGCGCCGCTGGCGGCCGAGTTGCTATCGGCGCTGACCGACGACCGCCGCCACCAGAAACTGTTCGACGAATTCACGAGGGTGATCGGCCGCTTCCTCAACGACGAGGAGGCGCTGGCAACCATGCGCGAGAAGATCCGCGAGGAACTGCCGTCGCTGTTCAACCTGTTTCGTGCCGACGCCTATCTTTTGAAGAAGATCGTCGCGTCCGCCGGCTCGCTGCTCGACGAGGTGCGGGCCGATCCCGATCACCCGATGCGCGCCGAATTCGACCGTTTCGCGCGGACCTTCATCGAGCGGCTGAGGACGTCCAAGCAATATGCCCGGCGTGCCGAGCAATTGAAGCGGGATTTCCTGGCCCGGCCGGAGGTGAAGGCACTGGCCGGCGACATGTGGGAGAGTCTCAGCCGGTTCATCGAGCAGGACGCCAAGGCACCGAATTCGATGATCCGCGCCCATCTCGCGGCCATGTTCGTCGAGGTCGGCCGCCATCTGGCCAGCGACGCGCAGATCAGGGCCGATATGAACCAGGGGTTCGTCGTGGCGCTGTCGTCCTTCGTCGAAAGCCAGAAGAGCGGCGTGTCGAAATTCATCGCCGACCAGGTCAGGCGCTGGGATCTTGCCCAGCTCACCCGGCTGATCGAAATGAACATCGGTCGGGATCTGCAATACATCCGCTTCAACGGCATGGTCATCGGCGGACTTGCGGGCATAACGCTTTATACGATGGAGCGATTGTTCCTCGTCAATTGACGCGGGCGTGTCATGCTCTATTCTTCCAAGAGGGTTAGTATTCACGGCAGACTGGGGAGCAAACGACTATGGCAAAACAACCGGAATCCAACTCGTTCCTGGACATGTTCAGCAGATTCGGCCGTGACCTGAAGGTGCCGAATGTCGATATAGAAGCGATCCTCAGCCACCATCGCAAGAACCTCGAAGCGCTGGAGAAGTCGGCCAGGGCGGGTGCGGCCGGGGCGACCTCGCTGCTCTCTAGGCAGCGCGAGATGCTGCAGGACACGCTGCGCGAAGTCGCCGATATGGCGCAGAACTACCGGGCGCCGGGCAATCCGCAGGAACTGATGGCAAAGCAGGCGGAGTTCGCGCGGAAATCCTTCGAGGCCGCGCTGAAGAATGCCGGCGAGGTGTCCGAGCTGGTCAGGAAATCCGGCACCGAATCCGTCGAGATCCTGCGCGAGCGCATCAAGGAAGCGATGGCGGAAATCCGCTCCGGCTACGAGAAGAAATAGTCGCTTCCGTACCAAAGCCGTTTTTCCCTGGTTCGATGATTGCCCTTGAAGCTGGGGATGAAGGCCATCGAGCAGCTGGAAATGTTCAGCCGCAGGCTTTTCGTGCGTGGAAATGAATCCCAACGCGGCCTGAGGATGATGAAGTGGAATCGCTCGCGGCGAATTGACAGAGACTGCCGGTTCGTGGTCCGGAGACAGGCGGAACGATCGGGAATGCAGGAATGACGGAAACACGGCCGAGGACGCCGCCGACCTTCGAGCAGCTGCGGACGATGGCCGGGCAGGAGCTTGGCGTGTCGGAGTGGACGACGGTCGACCAGCACCGCATCGACCAGTTCGCCGAATGCACGGGCGATCATCAGTGGATTCATGTCGACCCTGAAAGAGCGAAACGGCAAAGCCCGTTCCGCACCACGATCGCGCACGGCTATCTGACGCTGTCGATCATCGGTGCGCTGGCGCTCGGAATGGGCATCGTGCCCGAGAACACGCAGGCCGCCTTCAATTACGGCTTCGACAAGGTGCGCTTCCTGGCGCCGGTGCGGGTCGGCGCGCGCATCAGGCTGCGCACGACACTGCTGTCGATGGAGGACAAAGGTCCCGGGCAATATCTGATGAAGGCCGCCAACACGGTCGAGATCGAAGGCGAGCAGAAGCCGGCCTTGACCGCCGAGACGCTGGTCATGCTCTACGAGCGCCGCAAGCGGGCAGGGGCCTGAGCCCCTATGCCTGCTGCTGACGCTTCGCGACGGTGCGCCAGGAGAACACCGCGAGACCGAGCGCGACCAGCGCAAGCACCGTGGCCGTCTGGAAGGTGACCTGCATGCCCCGGGCAGCTTCCGCGGGCGCCAATATCGTATCGCCCGAGCCTCCAGCCGATGCGACGGCGAAGACGGCGCCCATCAACGATGCACCGGTGATCAAGCCAAGATTGCGCGACAGGTTGAGCAGGCCGGAAACGACACCACGCTCGCCAGCACCGACACCGGTCATAGCGGCTGCATTGTTGGACGTCTGGAACAGCGCGTAGCCGACGCAGGTGACGCTGATCGGAACGACATAGCTGGCGATGCCGAGTTTCGTCATGGCCAGCGACAGCAGGAAAGTGCCCGCGGCGAGGACGAGCAGGCCGGCGACCATCATCCTGTGTGCTCCAAAGCGATCGGCAAGGCGTCCGGCCAACAGCGCCGACAGGGTCGAGATCAGCGGGCCGGTCGACAGCACGAGACCGACCATTGCGGCATCCAGCTCGAGCCCACGAGACAGATAGAATGGCGCAACCACCAGGGTCGCCATCATCACGGTGGCAACGATGAGGCTTGTGGTGAGGCTGGTGCTCAGCTCGAGATCACGAAAGCTGGCGAGCTGGATCAACGGGCTTTTCACCTTCGTTTGTGCTCGGGCGAACAGAATGATGCCGATGCCGGCCGCCGCCAGCAGGCCGATATTGAGTGAGTCGAAGCTGCCTCTGCCAAGCGTCATGGCCAGCGCATACGCGGCCAGCGTCAGGGCAAACAGGATGGTGCCTATCGCATCGAATTCGCCTCGATCGGCTTGCGCGGTCTTAGCGCGGGCCGGCAGGGCACGCCAGGCTAGAGCGAAGGTCAGGATCCCCAGGGGGACATTGATGAGGAAAATTGCCCGCCAGCCGAAGCCGCCGATCAAAAGGCCGCCGAGCGACGGGCCGAGTGTCGTGCCGATCGCCGACATGGCGCCGAGCAGGCCCATGGCGCTGCCGGTTCTGGCCTTGGTCACCGTTTCCGCGACAAAGGCCAGCGTCAGGGCCATCATCAGCGCCACGCCAAGCCCCTGCATGGCCCGTGCGGCAATCAGCAGCCAAAGGGTCGGCGCCATGCCGCACAGCACCGAGGCGAGCGTGAACAGCGCGATGCCGCCAAGCAGCAACGGCCGGCGACCGAACATGTCGGCCAGCCGTCCGGCACTGACGATCAGTGTGGTGATGGCGAGCAGATAGGCGAGAACCACCCATTGCACGGCCTGGAACGATGCGCCGAACGTTTGCATCAGCGAGGGCAGGCCGACGCTGGCGATGCTGGTTCCGAGCGAGGACAGCAGCGTGGCAAGCGAAAGGCTTGCCAGCGCCCAGCCTGCGGATTGGGTCTGTTGCGACGCCGCCACGCGCTCGTCCCGATTTTGCTCAGCGATTGCCAAGGCGATCTCCTTTCTGTTCGCTCCAGAACCGGAGCTTTCGGAGATCTAGTCTTCTGACTGATATGGCGGAAGGCGCAGCATTTGCATCTTATTCATGCACAGAACGCCATGTCACGTGCTATGGTCCGCCGATGGCATTGCCCGATCTCAATTTGATCTTCGCTCTCGACATTCTGTTGACCGAAGGCAGCGTGGCGCGCGCCGCCCAGCGGCTGGGCCTCAGCCCCTCGGCAATGAGCCGGACGCTGGCGCGCCTGCGCGAGGCAACGGGCGATCCATTGCTGGTCCGCGCCGGCCGCGGCCTGGTGCCGACGCCGCGGGCACTGGAATTGCGCCAGCAGACAGGGCGTGTCGTTCAGGACGCGGAAGCGTTGTTGCGTCCGGCGAGGCTGCTCGACCTTTCACGTCTCGACCGGACGTTCACGCTGCGCACCAATGAAGGTTTCGTCGAGGAGTTCGGGCCTCGCCTTGTCGCCCGCATCGAAGCGGATGCGCCTGACGTGCGGCTGCGTTTTGCACCAAAGTCCGACAAGGACGTCACCTCGTTGCGCGAAGCGGCGATTGACCTGGAGATCGGCGTTGCCGGCGAAACCGGGCCTGAGGTGCGTATCCAGGCGCTGTTCCGCGACCGCTTCATCGGTGCGGTGCGGGCCGGGCATCCGCTGAACCAGGGCGCCATCACGCCGGAGCGCTTCGTGGCCGGCCGCCACATCAGCGTTTCCCGGCGTGGCCGCGAAAGAGGGCCGATCGACGAGGCCTTGAGCCAACTCGGATTGCAGCGGACTGTGGTGTGCATGGTCTCCGGCTTTTCGGCCGCACTTGCCATGGCGCGTGCTTCCGATCTGATCGCCAGCGTCCCCGAGCGGCATTCGCAAGGGGCACGTGCCGGCATGTTCAGCTTTCCCCTGCCGGTCACCACCTTGGAGGTCACCATCTCCATGCTCTGGCATCCGCGTCTCGATGCCGATCCGGCGCAACGCTGGCTGCGGGATTGTGTTCGGGAGGTTTGCGCGTCGTCCCGCTGACTGGTGACGACTAAATCAGCGTGACATCGCCGCTTCGAGCGTGGCGAAAATCCGCTCGTCTCCGCATTGGGCAACGTTGAAGCGCAGGAAATGGCTGGCGGTCTGCGACAGGCTGAAGGCATTGCCGGGCGCCAGCACGATGTTGGCGGCCAAAGCGCGGCGGGCCACTTCTGTCGCATCCACCCCATCCGGCAGGCTGCACCACAGGAACAGACCGGCCGGCTGCTCGATCCAGGGCGTGATGCCGATCGCCTTCAGGCGGGCGCTCGTTTCGCCCATGGCGCGCGAAAGCCGCGCCCGTAGCAAGTCCATGTGCTTGCGATAGCTGCCGTCCTTGAGCAGCGTCAGCACCAGGTCGGCCGCGAGCCGACCGCCGCCGAAGGTCGTGGCGATCTTGAGGTCGGTCAGTTGTTCGATCCAGTCGCGGGGCGCCGCGATGTAGCCACAGCGTACCGACGCCGAAAGCGTTTTGGAGAAGCTGCCGATATGGACGACCCGGCTAAGGCCATCGAACGCCGCAAGGCGCGGGGCAGGCGTGTGCTCGAAATCGGCGAAGATGTCGTCCTCGACGATTGTCAGATCCGACTGGTCGGCGAGCTTCAGCAGCCGATGCGCAGTGACTGGCGACAGGATCGCGCCGGTCGGATTGTGGATGGCGGAATTGGTGATGTAGAGGCGCGGCCGGTGTTCGGCCAGCGCCTGGGCGAACAGCTCGATATCAGGTCCTGACGGCGTGTAGGGAACGCTGACGACCTTGGCCCGGTGGGCGCGCAACAAGGCATGGAAGTTGAAATAGCAGGGGTCATCGACCAGCACCGTGTCGCCGGGTTCGAGCAGGAAGCGGCAGAGGAGGTCGATGGCCTGCGTGCCCGATTCCGTCAGCATGATCTGCTCTGGCGACGCCTCGATGCCGTGCCCGGCCATGCGTCGCGCGAGCAGATGGCGCAGAACCGGCAAACCGAGCGGCGTGCCGTAGTCCGCCAGCGTGACATCGTCGGCCCGCGCCACTGTGCGCAGCGCCCGGCGCAGTCCGGTCTGAGGCATCCACGAGGCCGGCAGCCAGCCGCAGCCAGGTTTGAGGGTCTCGTCGCCGGCCTCCAGCGACTGGCGCGAAACCCAGAGCGGATCGACAGCCCGGTCGAGCCGAGGGCCGATCTCGGCCAGCGAAAGTGGCGCCAGCGGTCCGGCGGCGTAGAAGCCGGAGCCCGGCCGCGAGCGGATCGTGCCTTCGGCGGCGAGCCGTTCATAGGCCTCGACCACGGTCGACTTTGACACCTGCATCGCGCCGGCGAAGGCCCGTATCGACGGCAGCCGCGCCCCAGGCGTCAGGGTGCGCGCGGCAATCCTGTGCCTGATCGCCGCCATGACCGCTTCGACAAGCGTTCCTTCGCTACCGGTTTTTGGATCTGATGTGTCCATCTGTACTTCTCGACGAGCCATAACAGTTTTGCCGAACTGTACCGTATTGTCTCTGGCAGCGCTATGCCCCGAACCTGTACGGGAGGGTAAACGGAGCGGATCATGGACAAGAGTTTGAACGGCTGGGTGAACGGCTTCATCGGCGTGCTGATCTTCAGCGGCTCGCTGCCGGCGACGCGCGTGGCGGTGATGGATTTCGATCCGACATTCCTGACGTCGGCCAGAGCGGCGATTGCCGGACTGCTTGGTCTGGCATTGCTGCTCCTGTTCCGCCAGAAACGTCCAGAGCGCGGGGATCTGCTGTCGCTGGTGGTCGTGGCGTTGGGCGTGGTGGTCGGCTTTCCCTTGCTGACCGCTCTGGCGCTCAAGCACGTAACCTCGGCCCATTCCATCATCTTCGTCGGCCTGCTGCCGCTGGCGACCGCGATCTTCGGCGTGCTGCGCGGTGGCGATCGGCCAAGGCCGGCCTTCTGGCTGTTCTCCTGCCTTGGCAGCGTGCTTGTTGTCGGCTTTGCCCTGAGCCAAGGCATGTCCGCCTCACCGATCGGCGATCTCCTGATGCTGTCGGCAATCATCGCCTGCGGGCTGGGCTACGCCGAGGGCGCGGTGCTGTCGCGCAAGCTCGGCGGCTGGCAGGTGATCTGCTGGGCGCTGGTGCTGTCGCTGCCGATCATGCTGGTGCTGACATTTGCGACGATGCCGCCATCCTTTGCCGACATCGGCTCCGGCGCGTGGATTGGCCTGGCCTATGTCTCGCTGTTCAGCATGCTGATCGGCTTCGTGTTCTGGTATCGCGGCCTGGCGCAAGGCGGCATTGCAGCGGTGGGGCAGTTGCAGTTGCTGCAGCCTTTCTTTGGTCTCGCGCTGGCGGCAACGCTGCTGCACGAGCAGGTAAGCCCGCTGATGCTTGTCGTTACGCTTGGCGTGGTGCTTTGCGTCGTTGGCGCCAAGAAATTCGCGAAGCAGGATTTGCCGCGCCGCGCGGCTGCGTAATGACGGAGTTGTCCGTCACGAGAACTTCGTCACCACACCGATGCCGATGCCTTCGAAGCCGCCCATCGCCATCAGTGCGGCGGGTGCCTCCTCGAGACTGATCTTCTTGCCGACCAGCAGTTCGGGCTTCAGCTTTCCGGTGCGGATCATCTCCATCATCGCCGGGTAGCGGTAGGCCTGCATGCCGTGGCTGCCGAGGATCTCGAGCTCGAAGGCGATCACCTTGTCCATCGGCACCTGCGGGCGGGCGTGCTCGGCCAGCATCAGGCCGACCTGCACGTGGCGGCCGCGCCGGCGCAGATTGGCAATCGAGTTGAACGAGGTGGTCGGGTGGCCGAGCGCGTCCATCGACATATGCGCGCCGCCATTGGTGATCTGCTTGACCGCCTTGACCACGTTGGGCGTCGTTGCGGCGTTGATCGTCGCCACCGCGCCGATCTTCTTGGCGAACTCCAGCTTCTCGTCGGTGAGGTCGATGGCGATGACATTGGCGCCCATCGAGCTGGCGATCATGATCGCCGACAGGCCGACGCCGCCGCAGCCATGCACGGCCACCCATTCGCCCGGTTTCACCCGGCCCTGGTCGACAATGGCTCGGAACGAGGTGACGAAACGGCAGCCGAGGCTGGCGGCGGTGGCGAAGTCCATCTCGTCCGGCAGGCGCACGAGGTTGGTGTCGGCATGGTCGATGGCGACATATTCGGCGAACGAGCCCCAGGCGGTGAAGCCAGGCTGCGTCTGGTGCTCGCAGACCTGGTGGTTGCCCGAGTTGCATTCGAAGCAACGGCCGCAGCCGACGGCGAACGGCACGGTGACGCGCTCGCCGGCCTTCCAGCGGGTCACCCGCTTGCCGGCGGCCACCACGACTCCGGCCAGCTCGTGGCCCGGCACATGCGGCAGGGTGATGCCGTCGTCATGGCCCATCCAGCCGTGCCAGTCGCTGCGGCAAAGCCCGGTTGCCTCGACCTTGATGACGACGCCTTCCGGTGCCGGTTTCGGATCGGGCACGGTCTGGATCGTCGGCGCCTCGCCGAATTTCTCGAAGACGACGGCTTTCATCGGCAACTCCTGTGCTCTGTCCCGATCTTGCGGCTATTCCGCGTCTATCTGATTCTCAGGCGCCGCCTTCTGGAAGGCTGGCAGCGCCATGCAGGCGGAATGAATGCGCGACATAGTGGGGTACGGCGTCATGTCGACGCCGAAGCGGGCGTTGTTGGTGACCTGGGCGACCAGGCAGATGTCGGCCAGTCCGGGCGTATCGCCGTGGCAGAATGTACCCGTCTGCGGCGATGAAGCCAGAATCTTTTCAAGCGGCTGGAAACCTTCGTTCACCCAGTGCCGGAACCAGTTGACGACGTCCTGGTCGCCGGCGCCGAACAGGGTGCGCAGCGAGGTCAGCACGCGCAGATTGTTCACCGGATGGATGTCGCAGGCGATCATCTGTGCCAGCATCCTGACGCGGGCTCGGCCAAGCGCATCCTTCGGCAGCAGCGGCGGTTCGGGCTTCGTCTCGTCCAGATATTCGATGATCGCCAGCGACTGCGTCAAAAGCGTACCGTCGCCCAGGATCAGCGCCGGCACCAGCCCCTGCGGATTGACGGCGAGATAGGCTGCTTCCAGATGCTCGCCGTGGCGCAGATGGTGCGGCACGTAATCGTAGGTCAGGCCCTTCATCTCCAGCGCGATCCGCACCCGGTAGGAGGTGGAGGAGCGGTAGTAGTTGTGAAGGACGAGGTCGCTCATCGGATCATGCTCTCGGCTGGCCGATGGTCAGTTCGATCGTGCCTATCCCGTCGACACCGCCGGTGATCGTCTGGCCCGGCCCGACCGCGCCGACGCCGGCCGGCGTGCCGGTGAAGATCAGGTCGCCCGGCTCCAGCCCCACCGCCTCACTGCAGATCGATACGATGTCGGCGATCGGCCAGATCAGTTCGGCAAGGTCGCCGTCCTGCCGGACCGCGCCGTCGACGGCCAGCCAGATGCGGCCTTTCTCGGGATGGCCTGAGGCCTGTGCCCGAACCAGCGGGCCGCACGGGGCCGAGCGGTCAAATGCCTTAGACCAGTCCCAGGGCCGCGCCGCCTTCTTGGCCTCGTCCTGAAGGTCGCGGCGGGTGAAGTCGATGCCGACGCCGTAACCCCAGACATGGTCGAGGGCCTGCGCGCGCGGAATGCGGAAGCCCGCCTTGCCGATCGCGGCGACCAGCTCGATCTCATGGTGCAGGTTCCTGGTCAGCGGCGGGTAGGGGATCGTCATGCCCGAATCAACCACCGCATCGGCGGGCTTGGTGAAGAAGAAGGGCGGGTCGCGCTCGTCATTGCCGAGTTCGCGGGCATGCGCCGCATAGTTGCGGCCGACGCAGAAGATGCGGCGTACCGCAAAACGTGCCTCAGAGCCCGCGACGGCCACCGAAGGGGTTGCGGGCAAGGGGAGGACGAATTCTGTCATGCACGGTTCTCTGCCAAAGCTATGGTTTTGTTCGCCGGCACATTCGGCCGATTTGGACGGCCGGGCAAGCGCCGGCCAAATATGGCGATGTACTATCTTGCAATAATCTGGCCATGGTCGCGGGATTATCCTATTCTGAGCGAAGTGAAGCGACCTCACCATGACCGCAGTCAACGATCGCGCCAGGTTTCTGATCATCGACGACCATCCGCTGTTTCGCGAGGCGCTGCACAGCGCCGTGCAGATGGCCTATCCGGACGTCGATACGGTCGAGGCGCGCTCGATCGCCGAGGCGCTCGATCTTCTGGCCGGCACAAAACTGTTCGACCTTGCGCTGCTCGACCTCAGCATGCCCGACGTGCATGGCTTCGACGGGCTGCTGCAGCTCAGGACCCGCCATCCGCGCCTGCCGGTGGTCATCGTCTCGGGCTATGAGGAGCCGAGGATCATTTCCGAGGCGCTGTCCTATGGCGCTGCCGGCTTCATCCCGAAATCGGCGCGCAAGAGCGATCTTGCCGCCGCCATCCGTTCAGTGATGGATGGCGCGATCTATGTGCCCGAAACCTATGAAGGCCAGCCGCCCGATGCCGACAGCGCCGACCGCGCCGACATGCTGCAGCGCCTGTCCAGATTGACACCGCAGCAACTCAGGGTGCTGCAGATGCTGCGCCAGGGCATGCTCAACAAGCAGATCGCCTATGAACTGCAGGTCGGCGAGACGACGGTCAAGGCACACGTCTCGGAGATCCTGCGCAAGCTCAACGTGTATAGCCGCACCCAGGCGGTGATCGAAGTGTCGAAGCTGGATAATGCGGAGTTGTTTCGGGATCAGGCGGGTTTTTGAGCGTCGCTTAGAAAATGCACTGTCGCGGTAATTCGAAATTCTTACACCGGAGGGGTAGTTTACATCCCCTCAAAATCCCATTCCATGATCTTTGAAAGCTCAGAAATACTCTCTCGAAAGTCCATTCTGTCGCAGCTAAATACCTTTTGATGGATATCCGATTTTATGAAAACAGGATCGAATTCATTGTATTTAAAGACTTTTCCACCATACGGCTCGGTGGCAGAATCGTCGATTAGTTTTTTGACCAGACTCCCAGTTATAATTGCAGAATCAAAAACCTCTTCAAAATTGTTTCCATCGAAGCCAATAGTTACTCGAATATTCAAATAAACGCTGGGCTGATTTGGCAAATCCCAAATATCTAAAAGCTTTCCTTCAACCAAAAGGTTCCGGCTATAAATATGTTTTATCACAATCATTTCGCTACCTGCACATGAATTACGGTGATAGTGCACTTTCTCCTTCGCCACCCGCCGCGGCTTCCAGATTTTCTGATTTGCTCGGCTGGCTCTAAGCCAGCAGATGCGCCAGCAGCGCGCGCAACTGCGCCGGCTGCAGCGGCTTTCGCATCAGCTCGATGCCGTCGGCGCGGGCGGCTTTGGCGACAATTTCTGAAGCGTCGGCGGTGACGATCAGGGCGGGAACCGGGCGGCCGAGATAGTCGCGGACCTCGGCGATGGTGGCGGTGCCGAGGTCGCCGCCGTCGAGATGCTGGTCGGCGATGACGATGTCCGGCACCCAGTCCGTATCGCCAAGCATGTCCAGCGCGTCGTCGGTCGAGGTCGCCGCGCGCACCACGCATTGCCAGCGCTCGAGCAGGGACGTCATCGCTTGCAGCACATCGGCGTCGTTCTCGACCAGCAGCACCTTGGTGCCGAACAGGCCGTAGCCGCGCGGCCGTTCCATGTCGGCGGCGCCGGCGATGACGTCGGCCGAAGCGCCGATGCCGACCGGCACGTCGATGTGAAAAATGGTGCCGCGGCCGACCTTCGACGAAAACGTCACGGGATGGCCAAGTGCTGCCGCCATGCGGCGCACGATGGCGAGGCCCAGTCCCAGCCCGCCGCCGGAAAGCCCGGTATCGGCGAGTGTCGTGCCGCCGCGGTGGAATTCCTCGAACACCGCCTCGCGCTGGTCGTCGGGGATGCCGCAGCCGGTGTCGGCGACATCGATGCGGATGATGTCGCCACGATGCCTGGTGCCAACGAGCACGCCGCCGGAGCGGGTGTAGCGTAGCGCATTGGACAGGATGTTCTGCAGGATACGGCGCAGCAGGGTGCGGTCGGACCGCACGACGGCGTTGACCGGCCGGAATTTTAGCGACAGCCCCTTCATCTCAGCCACAGGGAGAAAATCCGAGCGCAGCGAGGAGAACAGCGTCTCCAGGCTGACGTCGCCTGTATCGGGCTGCACGACGCCGGCGTCGAGCTTGGAAATGTCGAGCAGCGTGCGCAGCAGATCTTCCATCGTCTCCAGCGAGCGCTCGACCTGCCGCACCAGCTTCTTGCCTTCGTCGCTGGTCTGCAGTTCGGCCAGCGCCGAGACGGAGAGGTGGGCGGCGTTCAGCGGCTGCAGCACGTCATGGCTGGCGGCGGCCAGGAACCTGGTCTTGGACAGGTTCGCCAGTTCGGCGGTTTCCTTGGCGGCGCTGAGGTCGATGTTCGACTGTTCGAGCCGGCGCAAGGTCGAATGCAGTTCCTCGGTGCGCGTGCGCACCCGGTTCTCCAGCGAAATCGCGGTCTGGAACAGCGAGAAGGCATTGCCCTGCTGGTCCATCGAGCGCTCGACGCGGCTGACCAGCGCCGCGTTGATCTTCTTCAGCTTCTCCAGGTCGTTGATGTCTCTCAGCGGCATGAAAAAAAGATCCTATTCCGCCGCCTGGCGCTCGCCGAAGGCGATGCCGGTGAAGGTCTGGTTGAGGTGCATCGACCGGTACTGTTCGCCATAGGTGCCGAAGCCAATAACATTGTTGACCCGGTAGAGCTCCGAAATGTCGCGAAAGACCTGGCGGTTGCGGGCGTCGAGCCTTCGCAGCACGCAGTCGAAACCGAGGATCATGTCGATGCCGCCCAGCTTTTCCTCGACATCCTTAAGGGCTGCGCGCGTTGCTTCCACCATGTTCTTCGGCTGGGCGATAGAGAGCACGACGCCGTCGTCGATGGCGCAGAAGAACGACAGCGAGCCGTCGGCATGCATCCTCTGGATCGAGCGGCAATAATATTCGCCGCCGACCTTCACCACCACCGGGTGCGAGGCGAAGCTGAGCGGCGTCAGCGTCTGCGGGATGATGCCGACTGAAGCGGCATACTCCTCCGCGGCGTTGGTGGCGTTGAATTCGCGCACGATGCGGTGATCGGGATCGGACGCCGTCACCACCAGCTTCTCGTCGGTGGGGATGAAATTGTCGGTCTTGAAGACGTGGAACGGAATTTCCGTGGTGATCAGCACGATGATGGCGCTGTCTGAGGCGACCTTGCCGTTCGAGATCAGCCTGGTCGTCTCGAACTTCAGATCGTCGCCCGCCGAGCCGCCGATCAGCGGAATGTCGTCCAGCCCCCAATGGATGGCCGAGGTCACTGCTTCCTCGGCATAGGAGAGCCCGTCGATGAAGCAGAGCGCGAAGGTGCCCTTGGCCAGTGCGTGGCCGACGCGTCCGCGCAGCAGGCGCCTCAGTGCTGCGACTTCGCCGGTGATCCTGTCCATGCCCGACGAGGAGAGGTTGTCGACCATGATGCTGACCGTCGAAAACGACGCCGAAGGGAGCAGCAAGGCAAGGATGTGACCTTCCTCCAGACCTTGCGGCGTGATCTCGCCGGCGGTCGAACAGCCGGCATAGGCAAGCGACGGCGCGTGCGCCTTCAGCGCCTGGGACAGGGCTGTCGCCTCGACCAGGCTCTGGGAGAAGAACAGCAGCGCGAAGCCGGCGTCGATCGCTGCTGCTTCCGCCGCGATGGCCTGGGCGAAAGCATTGGTGTCGGGCTCATCCGTGGTGAGCGCCGAGAGGCCGCATGCGTAGCGCGTGCTCGAACTGGCCAGCTGCCTTCCTCCTGCAGGTCCTCCAACGCTGTTCTTGTGCGTGTCCGGTACGCGGGCGTTGCAGGGCATTGTTGTCTTCGGGGGTCGCTTTGGCAATGGGCCGGCCCCGTCAGGCGTGACCGAAAGTACAATATGCGGCGTTTCGGGCGAACTGCATTCTCGCGTCGTGGAGGGCGCAAGGCACTTTTCCCGTGCTTTGTGCGGTATAGGAATAGGCCGATAGCCGCAGCGTCCGGGCAACACCGGCGCCGGGACGACCAAGGTAAACTACCCAGGGAGGTTTCATGTCGGACGTATCGTTGATGGTGAACGGCAAGCGGGTCAGCGGCACTGCCGAAGACCGGACGCTGCTGGTTCATTTCTTGCGGGAAAATCTCGGCCTCACCGGGACGCATGTCGGCTGCGACACCTCGCAATGCGGCGCCTGCGTCGTGCATGTCGACGGCAGAGCGGTGAAGTCCTGCTCGATGCTCGCGGTGCAGGCCTCCGGGTCGAGCGTCGTGACGATCGAAGGGCTGGCAAACGGCGCGGACCTGCATCCGGTACAGGCGGCGTTCAAGGAACATCACGGCCTGCAATGCGGCTTCTGCACGCCCGGCATGATCATGACCGCGACCGACATGATCGCGCGCCACCCGGAAGGCCTCGACGAGGCGACCGTGCGCGCCGAACTGGAAGGCAATATCTGCCGCTGCACCGGCTACCACAACATCGTCAAGGCGATCCTCGCCGCATCGAAGACGATGGCCAAGGGAGCCAAGGGCAAGGCGAAACAAGCTGCTTAGGTAAGGGAATAGGGGAGTAGGGCAGTAGGGGAGTAGGGCAAAGGGCAATACGGAACATGGAGCCAATTTCCCTACTGCCATACTGCCCTACTCACCTACTCCCCTGCAATTTTGGGAGGAATTTCTGCGATGGGCATTGAAGGTGTTGGCGCTCGGGTCGCGCGCAAGGAAGACAAGAGGTTCATCACCGGCGCCGGCCGTTATGTCGACGACATGGTGGTTCCCGGCATGAAGCATGCGGCCTTCGTGCGCAGCCCGCACGCGCATGCGCAGATCAAGAAGATCGACGTCAAGAAGGCTCAGGCCATGCCCGGCGTCATCGGCGTCCTGACCGGCAAGGAGCTCAAGGCCGACGGCATCGGCAACCTCATCTGCGGCTGGATGATCCATTCCAAGGACGGCTCGCCGATGAAGATGGGCGCCTGGTCGCCGCTCGCCGTCGACAAGGTGCGCTATGTCGGCGACGCAGTCGTCATCGTGGTCGCGGAGACCAAGGGCCAGGCGCGCGATGCGGTCGAGGCGGTGGAGATCACCTACAAGGAACTGAAAGCCGTCGTCGATGCGACGAAGGCGCTCGAAAAGGGTGCGCCGCAGCTCCATCCGGAGGCCGAGAACAATTTGATCTTCGATTGGGAGATCGGCGACGCCAAGGCGACCGACGCAGCGATCAAGGCCGCCGCCCACGTCACCCGCATGAAGATCGTCAACAACCGGCTGGTGCCCAACGCCATGGAGCCTCGGGCCGCCCTTGGCCACTACGACAAGGCCGAGGACCACTATACCTGCTGGACGACGTCGCAGAACCCGCATGTCGCGCGGCTGGTGATGAGCGCCTTCTACAACATCGCGCCGGAAAACAAGTTGCGTGTCATTGCGCCTGATGTCGGCGGCGGCTTCGGCTCGAAGATCTACATCTATCCGGAAGAGATCGTCTGCCTGTGGGCGTCGAAGAAGACCGGCGTGCCGGTCAAATGGGTCGCCGACCGCACCGAAAGCTTCCTCTCCGACGCGCATGGCCGCGATCATGTCTCGACGGTGGAGATGGCCTTCGACAAAAACAACCGGATAACCGGTCTGAAAGTCGACACCATCGCCAATCTCGGCGCCTACATGTCGCTGTTCTCGTCCTGTGTGCCGACCTATCTCTATGCGACGCTGCTGTCGGGCCAGTACGACATTCCGGCGATCCACGCCAATGTACGCACGGTCTATACGAACACCGCGCCCGTCGACGCCTATCGCGGGGCAGGGCGGCCGGAAGCCACCTATCTGCTCGAGCGCACCATGGAGGCGGCGGCGCGCGAACTCGGCGTGTCGCCGGCGGAGCTGCGGAGGACGAACTTCATCACCTCCTTCCCGCATCAGACGCCGGTGATCATGAACTATGACGCCGGCGACTATGCCGCCTCGCTCGACGCGGCGATGAAGGCATCCGACTATGCCGGTTTTGCCAAGCGCAAGGCGGCTGCCGCCAAGAAGGGGTTGCTGCGCGGCATCGGCATGAGCTGCTACATCGAGGCCTGCGGCATCGCGCCGTCGGCGGCGGTCGGCTCGCTCGGCGCCGGTGTCGGCCTTTGGGAATCGGCCGAGGTGCGGGTCAACGCCGTCGGCACGATCGAGGTGCTGACCGGTTCGCACAGCCATGGCCAGGGCCATGAGACGACGTTCGCGCAATTGGTCAACGAGCGCTTCGGCGTGCCGATCGACAGCGTCTCGATCGTTCATGGCGACACCGACAAGGTGCAGATGGGCATGGGCACCTATGGCTCGCGCTCCGGCGCCGTCGGCATGTCGGCCATCGTCAAGGCGCTCGACAAGGTCGAGGCCAAGGCCAAGAAGATCGCCGCCCATTTGCTTGAAGCCGACGAGGGCGACATCGTCATCGAAAACGGGGCGCTGAAGGTTGCCGGCACTGACAAGAACATACCGTGGTTCCAGATGGCGCTTGCTGCCTACACCGCCCACAATCTGCCGAGCGGCATGGAGCCGGGGCTGAAGGAGACGGCGTTCTACGATCCGTCCAACTTCACCTTCCCGGCAGGCTGCTACATCTGCGAGGTCGAGATCGATCCGGAAACCGGCATGACCGAGATCGTCCAGTTCGTCGCGGCGGACGATTTCGGCAACATCATCAACCCGATGATCGTCGAGGGGCAGGTGCACGGCGGTATCGCCCAAGGCATCGGCCAGGCATTGCTGGAAGGCGCTCACTATGACGCCAGCGGACAATTGCTGACGGCAAGCTACATGGACTACACCATGCCGCGTGCCGACGACCTGCCGTCGTTCAAGGTCTCGACCTCGAACACGCCGTGCCCGAGCAATCCGCTCGGCATCAAGGGCTGCGGCGAGGCGGGCGCCATCGGATCGCCCCCGGCCGTCATCAACGCCATCACCGACGCCATCGGCATCACCGACATCGCCATGCCGGCCTCGCCGTCCACGGTCTGGGCAGCGATCCGCGCCGCGACGAAGCACTGAAACAGGAGTGGGTAGGAAGTAGTGAATGGTGAATGGAAGAGCGCTTTACCAAGGCGGCACCTGACCATTCACTACTGACTACTCACTATTCACCAAGCACTCTTCATCCAGGGGAGAATCCCATGTACGCAGTCAACTACCACCGCGCCACCTCGGTCGCCGACGCCGCCAAGCTGGTCAAGAGCGGCGACGCCAAGCTGTTGTCGGGCGGCATGACGCTGATCCCGGCGATGAAGACGCGGCTCGCAGCACCTTCCGACCTTGTCGATCTGTCCCGGATCAAGGAGCTGCAGGGCGTCAAGGTGTCGGGCAAGACCGTGACCATCGGCGCCGCCACCACGCACTACGATGTCGCCAATGACGAGAAGCTCAAAAAGGCCTGTCCGGCGCTTGCCCACATGGCGTCGCTGATCGGCGATCCGGCGGTGCGCCACAGGGGCACGATCGGCGGTTCGATCGCCAACAATGATCCGGCCGCCGACTATCCGGCAGCCCTGCTGGCGCTGGGGGCAACAATCGTCACCAACAAGCGTCAGATTGCCGCCGACAAGTTCTTCAAGGGTCTGTTCGAGACGGCGCTGAAGGAAGGCGAGATTATCACGGCGGTGAGCTTCAGCGCGCCGGCCAAGGCTGCCTATGAAAAGTTCCGCAATCCGGCATCGCGCTATGCGATCGTCGGCGTGTTCGTGGCCAAGGGCAAGGATGGGGTCAGTGCTGCCGTCACCGGTGCTGGTGATGACGGCGTCTTCCGCTCGAAGGAGATCGAGGCGGCACTGGCGAAAAATTTTGCCGCATCGGCGCTCGACGGTGTGAAAGTGCCGGCCAAGAATTTGATGACCGACATCCATGCCTCGGCGGACTATCGCGCCAATCTGATCGCGGTGATGGCTAAGCGCGCGGTGGCCGCCGCCAACGCCTGAGCGCTTGCAGGTCATGAATCGAGAAGGGGCCTTCGCGGCCCCTTTTCTTTGGTTCAGGGCTTGCGCAGTGCGATCAGGCCGCCCTGCTATTTTTCTGCTTGGCAAGATAACGGCGCAGGCCGGCCTCACCACGCGGCGTGGTCCAGCGATGGTTCCAGGCAAAGGCGTGGCGCAGGATCGGTGCCAGCAGTTTCAAGATCGGCCTCAGCACCGTCACCTGCCAGATCAGCTTGACATGGGTGCCGGTTCCGGAGCGCGACAGTTCCGCCCGCCAGAGCCCGTCGAAATCGCCAAAAGTCTTGACCACCACCAGCCGGCCAGGTTGGAGTTCGGCGGCCTCAACGATGAAGTTCAACTCGTAGGGCAAGGCGCCTCGGGCCCGGGCTCGTGCCCGCGAGCCGACGACGCCCTTGCCCTTCCTGTCGAGCGGCACGACCTCCTTGTAGACATCGCCCCACCAGAGCGGCAGCAGTTCGGCATCGGAGAGCACCTCCCACACCTCTTGCGGCGTCGCCTCGGGAATGTCCCAGCTCTCGTCGAAGCGGAAGACGTTGCTCGGCATGGTGTTTCGCCCCCGGCTGGCGGAAGCAATTACATTAGCCTTGGCTTGTTTGCAGCGCCAGTGCAGTTCACTGGCGGGTTAGCCGCCGATCTGTCGGGCGTAGTAGCGCACGGCCTTCTTGCCGCCATGGATCACCGCATCGCCGACCTCGGCAAAGCCGAGCGCGGCATGGAAGGCATCGGAGGCCGGATTGGGCGGATCGGCATTCACCTCGCAGGTGACGATGGTGTGGCCGGCGCGCGAAACCTGGTCGAACAGATCCTCGTAGAGCCGGCGGGCATGGCCACGGCCGCGCGCTTGCGCCGCGACGACCACCCGGTCGACATAGACGAAGCGCCGATAGCGCTCGCGGAACCAGAGGAAGTTCGGGCTGTCGTATCGGGCATCCTGGTCGAAGGTCATGATGAAGGCTTCGAGCGCGCCGATGCGGCGCGCGTAGAATGCTTCGCCGATCAGGAAGGACAGCCGCTCGGGCTCGAGCCACGACAGTTCGGCCGCATGCTCGTTGTTGAGCGCCAAGATGGCGGGTTCGTCCTCGGGCAAGACCCGGTCTATCGGCAAAGATGCGCTCATCGTCTGACAGCCGCGATGGTCGCCGCCACCAGTGCCTTGTCGGTGATGGTGGTGCGGTATTCGCGATCGAGGTCGGTGCCGCCCATGCCGACATGCGGATTGCGGTAGGCCATTAGGCTCGGCACGTCGGAGAGCGCGGCGAAATGCATTTCGCTCAGGCCGGTTTTTTTGAGCACCTCGGCGATGTTGTCGGGGGCGAGCGCACCGCAACCGAGGATGATGATGCGGTCGCCAGCCTGTCGGACAAGATCGGCCAGCAGGTCCGCCCCCTCCAGCGCCGTGTCGCGCTGGCCGCTGGTGAGCACGCGGCCGACCTTGCAGCGGATCAGGGTTTCAAGTGCCTCGGCCGCATCGCGCGTCATGTCGAAGGCGCGGTGGCAGGTGACGTTGAGCGAACCGGCCGCCTGCACCAGTCCGCTCATGCGCTGCTCGTCGATGGTACCGTCCGCATTGAGGCAGCCTACGACGACGCCGGCGGCGCCGAGATCGCGAAGCGCGCCGACATCGGCCAGCATCGAACGGTATTCCGCCTCGCTGTAGAGAAAGTCACCACCGCGCGGCCGCACGATGACATGGAAGGGAACGGTCGCAAGCTCGAGCGCGGCGCGAACCGTGCCGAGGCTCGGTGTAATGCCGCCTTCGACCAGGCTGGAGCAGAGTTCGACCCGGTCGGCGCCGGCGGCTTGCGCGGCGAGCAGCCCGTCAATGCCTTCGACGCACAGTTCGATCAGGGGCAGGCGTGCATTTCTGGCCAAGGGGCGATCCATTCATGATTGCTGACGGCCAGCCCTAGCATCGGGCCTGTCGTCGTTAAAGCAGCAATGATCGGTCCAACACGCGACAGGTGGCGCCTGGTCAGGGCCAGGCCATGCTTGACATATCCATAACTGAAGAGTTATGTATAATCCATAGCTGACGGGTTATTGGTTGCGTGACCGACGACCGTCCACCCGAAACAAATTGGAAGGAGACCAATCATGCAAGCACGACTGAAAAACCCGGTGATGCTGATTCCCGGCGCATTGCAGGCGCTGCTGGCACTGGACAAGTCGACGGAGGCCGCCGACGTGCCCTATGTGACGCGCAAGCTCGTCACCTGCGTGCCAGCCAGGTCAACGGCTGCAGCGTCTGCGTCGACATGCATGCGCGCGAACTGAAGAAGGCCGGCGAAAAGGACGAGCGTATCTTTGCCGTCTCCGCCTGGCGCGAAACGCCTTATTTCAACGATGCCGAACGCGCAGCCCTTGCGCTGGCCGAGGCGACCACCCGGCTGAGCGACCGTTCGGATGCGGTCCCCGACGATGTCTGGGACGAGGCCGCCCGGCACTATGATGAGAAGGGGCTGGCCGCGCTGGTCGTCCAGATCGCGCTCATCAATGCGTTCAACCGCCTCAACGCCGCCACCAGGCAGCCGGTCGGCGCCTGGGGCTAAAGCAGTTCCAGGAAAAGTGCGCAGCGGTTTTCCGTCCGGAATTGCGTGAAAACAAACCTTTGGAGCGGTTCGCCGCTCCAAGTGCGGCTACTGGCGCAGCACTGTGTTCTTGGCGCCTTGCTCGACCTGGTCGATGACCAAAAGCTTGACCGGGCCGTCGCCGACATTGGTGGCCTGGTGCCACTGGCCGATCATCTCGACGATGAAATCGCCCGCCTTGTAGGTGTTGCTCTTGCCGGTCTCGACATTCGTGACTTTGAGCGTCCCGGCCTCGACATAGGCATAGCGGGGAAATGGATGCTTGTGCACAGGCAAGGTCGCGCTCACCGCAATGTCGAAGGTCGAAACCAGGACCTGGACGTTTTTCTGCGGCAGCGTGATCGGCTGGCCGGAGGCCGTCTCCGTGCGATCGGCGAGCGGCGTCACGACGACCGGCGTTCCGCTGCTGTCCAGCGCCTCGGCGGTGTCTGCACAAAGCGCGGCGCAAAGCAGCAGCGCCGATGCCAGGATGTTTCGCATGGTTCCTCCCAAAGACACTGTCGCACCATTGCCCGGCGGGCATGCGCGTGCAAGCGCATCTCGCAAAGCCGAACAGGATAGGGGTGGCAAACCACCGTCGGGCGGAATGGCAGCGGATCCGGAATTTGAAAATCGATGCGATCGATTGATCGCCGCTTTTTCGAGGATGGCCGGCGCCGCAGGGGGCGGGGAGATTGGGGTTGCCTGGTGGCGCCGGCCACGCGGCGTCAAGTCCGCCGCTGAGCCAAGCATAGCAAAGTCCGCCGGATTGATTATTGCGCGATCGCGTAAGCCGGCCCTTCGGCCCTTGCGCAGCACCACAGGATGTCGGTCAAATCATTGCTCGTTTTGCGTGCCCGGCGCCCTCAGGCCTCGATCCCTTCGCCGGTACTCGGCATTGCCGCTCATGGCATCGATTTGTGGCGCTACTGCTTGGGAGGAGGGGCGCTCAATCGCCGGTAGGGGACGCCGTCGAAGACTGCTGTCACGAAATCGGCGACCGACATCTTGCGTTTGCGGCCGTCACTGCATTTGTAGACCGGCCAACCGTCATCGCTGCATTCGCTGGCGGCGCAGAAGCGGGCCAGGCAATTTCCGGTCGTCAGCCGGAAGCCGCCCGTGCCAGCAAAACCCTGCAACAGGCTGCCGTCCGCCGCCCGCCACGTCCGCGCACGGAACTCCGTGCGCAGGAGCCTTGGCTCGAGAGGAACCGCAAGGTCGTTTTCGCCGCCCCGCGCCGTCAGATTGAGACGATTGCGCGCCATTCCCGTCGTGTAGGCGGTTACCAGGTCCGATTCGCCTGCGTACGCTCTCGCCATGTCGGAGCGGTCGAGCAGATGGGACATGCGCGCGGCTGCCTCGACCGGCTTCGTCGCGTCATTGGCGCGACCATCGGAGATGAACGCGTGAGCGGCCAAGAGAGCCAGGGCGTGCCCTGCAAACCGATTCCTCACCATGGTCCAATGCCCCCATTGCATCCATTTGACATGGATTTCGGGCAATAGTTGCAGGAAACCGCCAGGAATCAAGGATTGCTTATGTCCGGCCAGGCAAAGGCACTATGCGTGCATATGCCGTATGCAACCGAATAGTCATCGGTTAGCAAGGTCTCTTAAGCCTTTGGAATTGTTGGCTCCCCGGGATCGACGAAGCGGCGAAATACGAATTCGCCATAGCGCTACGCCGAGACGCGCCACAGTCGCATCAAATGCGAAAACGTGATCAGGACCGCGCAGAAGCACTACGCCTTGCGGGTGGGCGGCCGCCGTCGCTCCGGAATCGCGCCGTTGCTCTAGCGCAAGAGCGCGGCGAGGTGCGGACCCGCGATCTCACCGACATCGGCATCCCACGGTGCTATCTCTCCCGGATGTGCGAGGAAGGGGTACTCGTGAAGGTCGGTTATGGGCGGTATCGAGCCGCTGCGTTTAAGGCGGCCTGACCTTCAGGCCGCGCCGAGTGCGCCATAGGATCGCGCCGCTTCGATGACCTCGGCAATCCGGCCTTCGCGAAACGCGTCGATCGGACGTAGGCCGCCGAGGCGAGGGACTGCTCGTGAAGGCCGCTTGACCCGTCGCGTTTGGGCTGTGTATGGACGGCTCTCCGTTGGCAAGGGTTCTATTTGAGCGCTCTGCAGTTGCTGGTTGGTGCGGCCATGTATCCGACCTGCAGGTGCGGCTCTCCATATGCCGCTGGCCATAATGCCATTCGCGCGGCTCAGGTCCCGATCGAAAGCTCGCACTCGAAGGTGCACGGCCCAATTGGGTTCTCCTGATCCGGCGGTATCAACCGGCTTTGTGCATTAGCTCCTGTCCGCCCTTTCCAACCTCGTCGGCGTTCGCTCGCCTTGTCTCGTTCCATGCGATGACCGGCTCGCTGACCAGCGCCATCAACTGCATGAAGGAAACCGACGCGCTGACCGTGCTCCCGCACAGCGTCGTTTTCGCCTTTCGCAAGGACAAGTCGATCACCGCGCTGCCGGTGGCAATCCCGCATCCCGAGCGAGCGCTAGGGCTGCTGCGG
This sequence comes from Mesorhizobium monacense, assembly GCF_056781675.1. Classification (NCBI taxonomy): domain Bacteria; kingdom Pseudomonadati; phylum Pseudomonadota; class Alphaproteobacteria; order Hyphomicrobiales; family Phyllobacteriaceae; genus Mesorhizobium; species Mesorhizobium monacense. The sequence continues at coordinate 1,813,976 of NZ_CM165567.1, forward strand.
CTCGCCGATACGCCGCGCGCACCGGCCGTCGATGCTTTCGCAAGGCACATCCGCCAGAGCTTCGACAACCTCAAGCACCTGATCAAGCGCCATGAGCAGGCGGTGGTCTGGGGCATGTGAACTCCCACATGCTGCGCTTGAGACCTCGTTGTTTGCCGACAGGTTCTAAGTTAGCCGCCGTCCTGCGGTGTCGAACAGGCAGACGCGATCGGCCTGTGCCTGCAGCCAGATGATTTCGTCAGGCTGCATCCTGATCCGATCGTGAAACATCGTCACCACGGTCTGTCCCCCGACGGTCGCGGTCACCTGCGTTTCGGGGCCGAGGGGCTCAACGACCACGATGCGGGCCGGGATACCGGAGCCTGCCGGGGCGATGGCGAAATATTCCGGCCTGACGCCGTATACAGCTTCCGTACCGGATGGCCTTGAAACGCTGTCGGGCAGCGGCAGGATGATGCCGTCATTGGTCTTGAAGACCGGCCGGCCGACGGCGCTGTCGAAGTGACCCTTCAGCAGGTTCATCGCCGGCGAGCCGATGAATTCGGCAACGAACATGCTCTGTGGATCATCATAGAGGTCGAGCGGCCGGCCAACCTGTTCGACATGGCCGCCATTCATTACCACAATACGGTCGGCCATGGTCATGGCTTCGACCTGGTCATGCGTAACGTAGATCGTGGTCGTGGCAAGACGACGATGGAGGCTCTTGATCTCGGCACGCATGGCGACGCGCAGCTTTGCGTCGAGATTGGACAGGGGCTCATCGAACAGGAAGACCTGCGGTTTGCGCACGATCGATCGACCCATGGCCACGCGCTGGCGCTGGCCGCCCGACAGCTGGCGCGGGTAGCGCTCGAGAAGCGGCGTCAGCCCCAGTATCTCAGCGGCTTCCGCAACGCGCTTTTGCTTCTCCACTTTGGGCGCGCCGGCCAGCGTCAGGGAAAACGCCATGTTCTCGGCCACAGTCATATGCGGATAGAGCGCGTAGTTCTGGAACACCATCGAGATGTCGCGCTGCTTGGGAGCCAGGTCGTTGACGACCCGCCCGCCGATGCCGATCGTCCCGCCGGTGATGTTTTCCAGCCCCGCGATCATCCGCAGCAGCGTCGATTTTCCACAGCCGGACGGGCCGACGAGCACCACGAACTCGCCGTCGCGAATGTCGACAGAGACGCCATGAAGCACCTCAACCGGACCGTATGCCTTGCGGGCTTTGTCGATCGTGACGTTCGCCATCAGGCCGCTCCGATCCGGATTTCGTTGGACGACAGGGCGCCTTCGTGCACCAGCAGACCGATGCCGCCGTCGTGGAAAGCTTCCGGGCTGCTGTCTTCCACAAAAAGCGATATGCCGTCGGCCTCGAAAGTGATCCGGTCGCCCTTGGCCGCCACCTTCATCGATATCGACTTCTCGAATTCGGTGATGAAGGCGGTCTCGGCGAGCACCTCGGTGTTCTCGTCGCGGACGCGAACGATCTGCATCTTGCCGTCGCGGGTGACGCGGGCGCCGTAGTAGCGGCGCAGCCCCTGGGCCCGGATGGCGAGGCCGCCGTAATTGCCGAGATGCATCATCACATCGCCGGACGCCTGGTAATCGGCCCACTGCCGCGTGCCATGGATGATGATGCCTTCGCCGCTGTTCTGCGATATCCGGAATGCCGCCGGATAGCGCTTGGAGAAGAAGTCTGCGCCGTTGACCCAGGACAACCGCCAGAAATCGCCGTCGCCAGCCGGGCGCTTCAGCGTCAGCTCAGGTGTGCCATCCCACCTGACATAGTCGACAAGCAAGCGGCCATCGGCGCGCTTGCTTGTGCTGGAAATCGCCAGGCCGAGCTCGGCGATCGGCTGGCCGCCGGTGTCTGGCAAAGCCCATTCCAGAACGGCCTCCTTGCCAGGCTCGATGATCACCAAGGAACCATCGACATCGCGCAATTCGTCATGCTCGTCGTAAACGCGTGCCCGCAGTCTTACCCCGACGCCGCCACGGTTCTTTTGATCGGCTTTGACGCGAGCGCGCACGACCTGACCGGGATAGACAAGCGGTGTTGCCATCAGGTCGTAGGTGCGCATGTTGAGCATTTCGCGCGGCGAGAAGGTCGGGCTGGCAACGACTGCGACCTGCGTGGGGCCTAATGCCTCGTAGTCGATTGCGAGAGCACGGCTGCCCTCGAACTCGGCATTGCCGACGCGCACCGCGCGACTGACATCAAGGCCGGCTTGCGGCCTGAAGCCTTGCTGGCTGCCGGGCAGCGAGAAATGGAACTGCGCGCCGGTCTTCGGCGCGTCAAGCTTTTGGCTGCCGGCCAATTGCAGGCCGAGATTGGTGAGGAAATAGGTCTGGCGAACGGCGTCGTTGATCGAGTTGCCGCCATCGGCGGATGAGATCAGCATGCGGTCGGCGATCGGCCCGCGCCAGTCCGGGCCCTCGTCCAGCCCGTCGAGGCCGTTCATGATGCCGAGCAGGCAGCCGACATTGCCGGCATTGCAATCCGTATCCCAACCCGACGTGTTGACGATCATTTGTGCCTTCTGGAAATCCTGCGGCGCATAGAGCACGGCCATGATCATCAGCGCGTGGTTCGGCACGACATGGCAGTTGCCGGGATATTTGTCATAGCCGTAGTGGTCCTCGATCTTCTGACGTGTGTCGCGCCAATCCGGATGCGCCTTGTGCCAGGCCCTGATATCGGCGATCAGTTTGGCGATCAGGCAGTGCTCGGGTATCTGGCTGAGGCCGATATCGATCAGGTGGTCGATGTCTGACGAGCCGAAGGCTTCGGCCTCCATCGCCGCCCAGAGCATGGCGGCGTAAACGGATTCGCCATCATGGCTGACCTTGCCTGCCTGTTCGGCGAGCCTTGCGGCAAGCTCCGGCTGGCGCGGCGCGACCATGGCCCAGCCGTCGATGAAGATCTGCGCCCCGATCTGTTCGGCAACCGCCTGTCCATTGGTTGCGATCGAACCGGAGTGCGGGGCGGGCACGCCCTTCCTGAGGTTCAGCCATGCGGTGTGTTCGGTGGAATTGCCGTTGCCGCCCCACCACAGGATCGCGCGCTCCTCGACGATGTAGTTGAGCCAGGCCTTGCCGACTTCCTCTGCCGAGAGGCTTGCCTTGATACCGTAGTCCTCCAGCGCGCGAACGAAGGTGAAGGTGCCGGCGACATCGTCGTCCGTGACGACGAGCGGCTGGTTCAGGCGCTCATGCACGTAGTATTCGATCGGGCCGAGCTCATCCATGATCTTCTGGTACGTCCAGCCCTCGAAAGGGCGGCCGAGATAGACCCCCACCAGCTTGCCGAGGACGCCGGCATAGACGCGTTCGAGATAGTCGTTGGGAAACTGCATCATTCACTCCACAAGTCGAAAGGGATCAGCCCTTCACCGAGCCGCCGGCCATGCCCTCGATGAAACGCTTCTGCATGAAGACGAAGAGCAGGACGACAGGCACGACGATGATGAGGGCAGCGGCCATGATCTCGCCCCAGTCGGAGCTGTACTGGCCGGAGAGCAGATAGAAGGCGATGACCGCGGTGACGTTTTCCTGCTTCTGCAGGAAGGTTGTCGCTATCAGGAACTCGTTCCACGAATTGAGGCCGATGATGAGCGCAACCGTCAGGATGCCGGGCGAGACGATCGGCAGCATCACCCGCCAAAAGACCTGCCAGGAGGTGGCGCCATCGACGATCGCCGCTTCCTCGAGTTCCTTCGGAACCGCGATGAAGTAGGTTCTGAGCAGCATCACCGCGAAGGGGCTGTAAAGTGCCGTATAGATCAGCGCGACGCCGAAGATATTGTTGATCAGGCCAAGCTTGGCGAAGCCGAAATAGAGCGGGAAGATGTAGAGCTGGATCGGCGCCGTCGTCGTCGCGAGCAGGTAGAAGGTGAAGATCTTCCACGACTTGATCTTCTTGCGAGCCAACACATAGGCGGTCAGCGACGAGGTCGTACAGACCAGCACGATCGTCGTGCCGCTGACGACAAGCGAATTTACGAAGGTCTTCGAAAACTTCGCATGGTTCCAGGCATTGACGAAATTCTGCCAGCGGATCGGATCCGGGAGGCCCAGAGGGTTCTGGACGATCTCTGCGGCCGGCTTCAGGGAATTGAGCACCAGAAGCGCGATCGGAAACAGCGCGATGACGGCGAACAGGCCGAGAAGCGCATAGGAAACTGTCAGCGTCAGGCGGGCTTCGACAGGTCTCACTGCTCTCCCTCCCGCGTCTGGATGCGGACATAGAAGAACGTGCCCACCAGCCCGAACAGGCTGATGACGAGCGCTGCCGCTGCGGCCTGCCCGACATTCAGATCATAGAACGCCTTGCGGTAGGCGAGGGTGGACAGGAGTTCGCTCGAAAATGCCGGGCCGCCCTGGGTCATTATGTAGACGAAGTCGAAGGCGAGGAACGACCAGATCACCGTCATGATCATCATGAGTGTTATGGTCGGCCGAATGCCGGGCAACAGCACGTAGCGCATCATCTGGAAATAGGTGGCGCCCTCGATCCGCGCGGCCTCGATCTGCTCTTGCGGCACCTGGCGGAGCGCAGCAAAGAAGATGACGCAAAGAAAACCCCACCAGTGCCAGAGATCGACTGTCGCGACGCCGAACAGCGCAAGCGGCGGTTGCGTCAGCGGATTGGGGACCGGCATGCCGTATCTCTTGAGGATGCCGAAGATCCCGGTCACGGGGCTGTAGATCATGCCTTGCCAGACGCGCGCCGTGATGGCGGTGGCAATGACGACCGGCAGGAAATAAACGATCTGGAAGAAGTTGCTGCCGCGCCGCACGATCAGCAGCATCGATGCGGCAGCGAGGCCCATGAGGATCGGCACGGTCAGGAAGACGACCGTCCAAATGATGTTGTTGCCGAGCGCCGACCAGAAGACGTGATCGGCTGCCAACGCCCGAAAATTATCGAGGCCGGCAAAAGTCGGCGCTGAGATGCCGTCCCAATTGCAGAAGGCGAGAGCGACCGTCAAAAGTGCTGGAACCAGCACGATGACGACATTGATGATCATCGTCGGGACGATGTAGAGCCGATGCATGGAATTCCTCCGTGGGAGGGGCGGCGCATATCGCGCCGCCCCTCAGCGGTGTGTCAGGCGCGGGGCGGAATTGCAGGCACCTTGCCCGCGTCCTTTTCCTGCTTGAAGGTCTCGTCGAGCTTCTTGAGGAAATCGGCGGATGAGGTTTTCTTGAGCCAGACCTCTTCCATGCCGCTGACCAGATACGTGTCGGTCGCGGGCGGCAGGAAAGTCCACGTCGTATAGCCATACTTGCCCGCGCCCACGGCGGCGGACAGCTCCTTCATGGCTTCGGTGTAGAGCGGCAGCACCTTGTCCGAGAGCTTCACCTTGGAGAGATCCACTAGCGGCAGGTTCCATTCGCCTTGCCAGACCGAGTTCATCTTGCTGTAGAAATCGTCCTGGAACATGTAGTCGAGCACGGCGGCCGCACCGTCCGCGTTTTCCGACTTGGCATTGACCGAGAGTGTCGAGCCGATGCCGAGCGGAAAGATCGCATCGCCGGATGCGCTGGGAAAGCCGACAAAGCCCGGCTCGGCATTGTTGTCAGGGAAGTAGGGCTTGACGTTGGTGAAGCTCCAGGTGCCCGTAGGGGCCATGCCGGCCTGGCCGGTGGCAATCTGCGCAAAGGACTGCTCGAGGGTCAGCGAGAAGTAGTTCTCGCCGAAATAGCCCTTGTCCCACCACTCGGCCAGCTTGTCGATTGCCGCGACGAAGGCGGGATCGGTCCACTGAATGGCTCCGGTCAATGCCTTGTGGACGTTTTCCGGACCGGCGACCGAGTTGATGGCAATCGAGACATGCCACTCGTTCGCGGCACGCCAATCGGCATTGCCAGCGCCGAACGGTACGAGGCCCTTGCTCTTCATTTCGTCGGCAAGTGCTTCAAGTTCCGCAATCGTCGTCGGTGCTTTCCAACTGTTCTTCGCGAACAGCGTCTTGTTGTAGAAAAGCCCTAGCGTCTCATAGGTCTTGGCGAGCGCATAGAGCTTGTCCTGGTAGCGGCCGAGATCGAGGAACAGGGGCAGCAGCCGTTCGTTCCAGCCGAATTTCTTGGCATAATCGTCGAGGGGCAGGAGCTGTCCGGCCTGTGCCATGGCGGCGACATAACTCGGGCCTGCGGTGAAGACGACGTCGGGTCCGGTGCCCGAGAGCATCGCGACACGAAGCTGCTTGTCGAGATCCGAGCCGCGGAAATCGATGTTCAGGAGCTCTTGCGGATGGGCCACGTTGAACGGGTCCACCAGCAGATTCTTGAGATTGTCCTGGTTCTCTGGCGATGCCGATTCATACCAGAATGTCACAGGCTTCTGGTCGGCCGAAAAGGCGAGGCGCGGCAGGAGCGGCAGGCTTGCCAGACCAAGTCCGGCTTTCAGAATTGTACGGCGTTGCATGGTTTCTTCCTCCCAGGTTTTGTCAGACGGCCCGTAGCTAGATGGCTCGTGTCGAGCCTCGTTGGATAAGTTCAAACGGCATTTCCAGCGCGGTCCCCGCGCCGGTCTTCGTGCCGCGCAGCCGCTCCATCAGCGTCTGTGCCGCGCGCGCTCCCATTTGCCATTGAAACTGTGCAACCGTGGTCAGCGGCGGCGTGACCAGCTTCGCGGCAGGAATGTCATCGAAGCCGACGACGGCGATCTCCTTGGGTATCTCGATGTCGCGCTCGCGCAGCGCCTGCATGACGCCTATCGCCATCAGGTCATTCGCGGCGAATATTGCCGTCGGCTGAAATGTGCTTGCGAGTATGGCTTCGGCGGCGCGCGTACCGCCGATCTCCGAGAATTCCTCATCGATGATCACATGCTCCGGATATCCTGCCTTGGCGAGGGCCGAGCGGTAGCCGTCGATGCGTGTGCCCTGGGGGCCACCGCGGCCGGCTACCATGGCGATGCGCTGATGGCCCTGGCTGATCAGGTGATCCGTGACCGCAAGCGCCGCGGCCCGGCTGTCGACATAGATGTCGTCGACGACGATCTCGCCGCCGCGCTTCTTGGAAGACTCGATCCGCACCACCGGAACCCCGGCTTCGACCAGGGGACTGAAATCGTTGGCACGCAAGGTGAAGAAAACGCCGATCACGCCATCGACACGACCCTGCCGGGCCCAGTCGAGGAAGTGCCGCTCGCGTTCCGCTGTGCCATCCGTGTTGACCGCGATGACGTCGTAGCTCAGGCCGTCTGTCACCGATTGGATGCCGCGGATCAGCGACGGATAGAAAGGATTGGTGATGTCAGGCACGATGCAGGCGATGGTCATCGAACGGCTGGTCTTGAGCGCCTGCGCAAAGCGATTGGGGACGTAGCCAAGGTCCTTGGCGGCCTTGGTGATGCGGGCCCAGGTCTCCGCCGGGATCGAAGGAGCGCTGCCGCCGCCCAGCACCATGGAAACGGTGGCCTGCGAGACCCCCGCCGCTCTTGCCACATCCTTCTGCGTCGCCCTGCCGTTCGCCATGGTTCGCCTAGTGATACGTATTACTGATACGTATCACTAGGTAACTCTGTTTCCGTTGTCAAGCGCTTGGTGCGCTCAGGCTCCAGACGCGAAGCGTCAGCGAGCTACGCCTGCTTCAATTGGACGAAATCGGACGCCAATGGCTCCTGCGGGCCTCGACCTGGGCAGCGTGCCCCTTGGTTGGCTATCCCGGCAATCCCGCCATCCGCATGGCGTCGGTGACGTCATCGATGATGTCAGGCGCAAGTCCGACGGCGGCAGACCAGCGGCCGATGGTGAATTGCGGGTCGAGTGACAAGAGCCGCGTGGCCGCCGCTTTTGCCTCGTCGAGGCGACCGAGCCTGGCAAGCGGTGCCGCCAACCATCCGTGCAGGATGCTGAACCCAGGATTCAGTTCCACCGCCCGCCGCCCCGCTGTGATGGCCTGCTCGTGCCGGCCGGACAGGAAATTGCCGAAGCCGATGATGCCTTGCGGCACGCAGCTCATGGCGTCGAGCGGGCTCAGCCGCATCGCTTGCTCGCACCAGTCGATCGCCCGCGCCGCGTCGCCGCCATAGGCCACCGGCACGCAGCCGAAGACATAGACGAAGGCGCAGGACGCACTGAGTGTCAAAGCCTCTGCAAACGCCTCGTCGGCCAGCCCGCGGTCATGCTCCACCAGGCCGATGGTGAATCCGGCCAGAGCAAGCGCCATCGCATCGCCCGAGCCGTGCTCGATCGCCGCATGGGCATGGCGGATCGACTTTTCGCGGTTCTCCGCCTGCATGCCGCCGCGCACAAAGAGGCTTTGGTGCGCCCAGGCGGCAAAGCCGTGGGCGAGCGCGTAGGTCGGCTCGATGGCCAAAGCCTGGTCGAGCAGTGGCAGACCCTGGGCAGCACCTTGCGGCATGAAGGTGTAGACATCGGGTAGCGCGCGCAGCAGCAGGTCATAGGCGTCAAGGCTGTCGGGGCGCTTACGCCGGACGCGTTCGATCTCGGCCCGGCGCAAATTGGGCTCTATTGCGGCGACCACACTGATGGTGATCTCGTCCTGTAGCGCGAACACGTCTGTGAGGTCGCGGTCGTAGCGTTCGGCCCACAAATGGCTGCCGTCCTCGGCGTCGATGAGCTGGTTGGTGATGCGGACGCGGCTGCCTACCTTGCGCACGCTGCCCTCAAGCACATAGCGCACACCGAGTTCGTGCCCGACCTGCTTCACGTCCACCGCACGGCCCTTGTAGGTGAAGCTTGAATTTCGCGCGATGACGAACAGCCACCTTATGCGCGACAGGCCGGTGATGATGTCTTCGACCATGCCGTCGGCAAAATAATCCTGCTCGGGATCGCCGCTCAGGTTCACGAAGGGCAGCACGGCGATGGAGGGACGGGCGGGAATGCCTAGGCCGGGCTTCGGTTGCTCCAACGAGGCGATCGCCCCTGTTTCCGTCGTCTGGGCCTCCTCGCGCACGGTACCGACGAAGCGAAGACCTCTGCGCGGGATGGTGCGGATGAGGCGCTGCTCCTCGCCACTGTCGTGGAGCGCATTGCGGGCGGCGTTGATGCGGCTGGCGAGTGTGGCGTCCGAGACGATGCGCCCCTGCCAGATCGCATCGATCAGATCGTCCTTGCTGACCACCCGCTCGCGATGGCGGATCAGATATTGCAGCAGGTCGAACACCTGCGGCTCGACGGCGATCAGGTCGTTGCCGCGGCGCAGTTCGCGGCGATCACCATCCAGAGCGAAATCCTCAAAAAGATACGGCAAAATCATTCGCTCCAGACTGCGCGCGGCAATAGGCCGACACTGTAGCCGCGTCGTGGACCCAAAATCAAAGCGGTCTCAAGGTAAAATCAAGAGGTCCTGAAGGCCGCCTCAAAGCGCGCCCCTCAGCCCTGCCGCATAGTCCTCCTGCGACAAACGCTTCAATCAACGATCTGAAAAGGAGAACTCAAATGTCCAACACTGCAGCAAACTCGGTCGTGCTCGTGCATGGCGGCTTCGTCGATGGCTCCGGCTGGGACGGCGTCTACCACCAACTCAAGAAGGACGGCTTTGACGTCACCATCGTCCAGAACCCGACGACCTCGCTCGCCGATGACGTTGCCGTCACCAAGCGCGCCATCGCCGCCGCTCCCGGCAAGGTCATCCTGGTCGGCCATTCCTATGGCGGCGTCGTGGTGTCGGAAGCCGGCACCGATCCGAAGGTGGCAGCAGTCGTCTATATCGCGGCCTTCGCGCCGGACGCCGGCGAGTCGGTCTCGAGCCTGATCGCCAACCCGCCGCCCGGAGCGCCGGTGCCGCCGATCCTGCCGCCCGTCGATGGCTTCCTGATGCTCGACAAGGAGAAGTTCGCCGCCTCGTTCGCCGCCGATGTCCGTCCCTCACTCGCCTCCTTCATGGCGGACTCGCAGGTTCCGTGGGGTGTGCCCGCACTTGAAGGCAAGGTCACCGCTCCGGCCTGGAAGGTGAAGCCCAGCTGGTATCTCGTCGCCACCGACGACAAGATGATCCCGCCGCCGGCACAGCGCAACATGGCGAACCGTGCCGGCGCAACAACGGTGGAGGTGGCCACGCTGTCTACGTCTCCGATCCTGCAGCTGTCGCCAGCCTCATCAAGCAGGCCGCCGCCGGCAAGAACTGAACCCGCATCATCCGAGATCGATAGCCTGGGCGCCGCGGCGCCCAGGCTTCTTGCTGTGCCAGGGCCATCCGTGGCGCCCAAGGAATTTCGAATCAAGAAGACTGAAAAGCGATGCAAGGTTTCGACCGGACTAAAGCGAGACGACTGGTTCCGCCAAGCCAGGAGTATCGACAGGCCGCATGAAGACCGCACCGCCAACGTCGTCTGCCTTGGTTGCTTCCGTCGTGCTGTTGTTCCAACCCGTCGTTACAAACAGCGTCTTCAGTTCTGGCCCCCCGAAGCAGAGGCTTGTGACGAAGGTGGCCGGCAAATAGAGCGACTTTCGAAGCGTTCCCTTGGCATCAATGCATACGACTTTGCTGCCGCCATAGAGTGCGCACCAGACATTGCCGGCACTATCGACCGTCAGTCCGTCGGGCATTCCGTCATTGTTTGCAAAGGCGAAGAAGACCCGCCGGCCGGATATCATCCCGTTAGAGTCGAGATCATAAGTGAGGACACGGTGGCCGACCGTGTCACTGAAATAGAGCTTGCGATTGTCAGGCGAGAAAGTCGGGCCATTGCAGATAACAAAACCCTTGTCGGCCTCTTGTGCCGTGCCGTCTGATCGCATCCGGTAGAAGACTCCGTTGGGTTCCCTCTCCGAGAGGTCGTAGGTTCCGATCCAGTAGCGCCCGGCGCGGTCGACCTTGCCGTCATTGTAAACCAGGTTCGTTTGCCCGTTCTTTGGATCCGCGAAAAAGCGCGTCCTGCCAGTATAGGTGTCGAGGATATGAAGACCATGATCAACAGCGAGAAGGAGGCGACCCTTATCGGCGAAAACGAGCGATCCTATCGTCACCCCTGGAGCGATTTTCCAGCTTTCGACCTGAGTGCTGCCCCACTTTTGGCGATGCACGAGCGGACCGTAGAAATCGATCCAGTAAAGAGCTTGCTCCACCGGATGCCACAAAATGCTCTCGCCCAGTCGGTCTCGAGTTTGAGCACAGATTTGCCATTCTGAATTGCCCGTCGGCATGTCCTGGAGTCCTCTGGCCCATCGCGTATGTGAGCGTCAGCTTGCTATGTGGAACGTCTCAGTGTGGCCATCGACGGCGATTGCCTGGCCGCTCACCATCCTGGCGGCGGGCGAGGCGAGGAAGAGGCACATATCGGCGATCTCTTCGGGTTTCACGAAGCGCTTGATCGACTGGGACTGGACGTACTCCTTTTCGATGAGATCGAGCGAGATGCCGCGGCTCTCGGCTTCGGCCCTCATCACCTGCTGCATGCGTGCGCCGTCGACAGAGCCCGGACAAATTGCGTTGGCGCGCACACCGTAGGGTCCGAGCTCGACTGCGAGCGACTTGGTCAATCCGATTACCGCCCATTTGGCTGCGGCATAAGGTGTGCGAAGGCCATAGCCGTAGAGGCCGGCGGTCGAGGAGATATTGATGATGCTGCCCGATTGCTGGTCCTTCATGACAGGCGTGGCGCGCCTGGCACAGAGGAACTGCGCATCGAGACAGACGCTTAGACATTCGCGCCAGTCGTTAAGCTTGAGCTCCTCGACATAGCCGGTCGGCCCCTTGGTGCCGGCGTTGTTGATCAGGACATCGAGGCCGTTGAGATCGGCTATGGCATCATTGAACCAATGGTCGATCGCTTCCTCATCCGTCAGGTCGAGCCGCTTGGCGGCGATCTGTGGATACTTCTCTGTGACGTCGCCCAGCGCCCGCTCGTCGACATCGCAAATATGAACCTTGGCGCCATTGTCGGCGAACGCCTTCGCGATGGCCCATCCTATGCCTGAGCCGCCCGCCGTGATCATGACACGCTGAAGCATTTCTATCCTCCCGGTGGTCTTTGGCTTCTTCCTCGCCGTCGACCCGCATCGCCGCAAAATTGTCATCCCGCGCTTAGGGTCGGCGGCGGTGTTACCGACAGCGAGACCAAACGATTTGCTGAAGAAGCAGGTAGATCGGTATCCCGGCTAGTCGCGCGGCACGCAGATCGAGATTTCCCGGCTGCCGATGGTGCTTTCAGTCATCGTGAAAGCTCGCCGCCGTCGACCACGATGTTGGATCCGTTCACATAGGAACAGAGGCCCGAGCAGAGCGCCACGGCGACGGATGCAATCTCTTCGGGTTGCGCGAAACGGCCCATCGGGATGGCCGCCTCATAGCTGGCACGAATAGACCCGGCATCAGTTCCCGATTGCCGCGCGATATTGGCCGTCGTTGTTGCAACCATCTCCGTGTCGACGCTGCCAGGCGAAATCGTATTCACGCGGATACCCTGCGGCGCGAGTTCACCCACCAGCGTGTCCGCCAGCCTCAAGACGCCGGCCTTGGAGGCACAATAGGCTCCCCACAGTGGCCACCCCTTGAGGCCGTACTGCGAGGCGACAAGGACGACGTTTCCGCCCCGACGCAAATGGCGCGTCGCCTCTCGTGCGACCAAGAAAGTGCCGGTCAGGTTTACATCCAGCACGCGCCGGAACTGAGCTGCCGACATGTCAGCCAGCGGAGCGACAGCTCCAATGGCTGCTGCGTGGACGACATCATCGATGGGGCCGTCGGCCGCGACATCCATGAATGCACGCACGACAGAATCTTCATCTGCAACATCACAGCTGCGAACGGTTGCAGACGAATTGAGATCAAGGCGGACAACCGTCGCTCCGGCCTGGTCAAACGCATCGGCAATCGCCTTGCCAATTCCACGTGCCGCGCCCGTCACGACGGCACGGCGTCCGGCAAGAAGCGGTGGTATCTGGAACTTGGTGGCAGACCTCTCCTGCGGGGAGTGATTGATCGTCATTGAGAGGCTCCCGGCTAAGCGATTGTGGATGTGCCTGAAGCCTATTCAGAAGCCACCCCTCCAACAATGGTGCCGACGGTCACCATGAGTGGCGTGGTTCACTTCGACCAGCGTCACCATTTGAAGATGCCCTCGCGACAACGCATCCAAACCCTGTTGGCTCACAATTGATGGTGACCGTCGGCACCATTGTTGGCGCCGCAGAGCGTGAACTAGGTTTCTGGCACATCCACAATCGCTTTGCCGGGAGCATTGCCATGAAGCCTGATACTCTTCCCAAGTGCTGCATCATCGGAGCCGGCTGCAGCGGAATTGTCACCGCCAAGGCACTCGCCGAACGCGGCATCCCATTCGACTGGTTCGAAATGAGCGACCGGATTGGCGGCCAATGGGCATTCGAGAATCCGAACGGAAAGTCGGCGGCCTATCGCTCACTGCACATTGATACGTCGAAGTTGCAGCTTCAGCTTTCGGGCTTTCCGATGCCTGCCGACACGCCTCATTATCTGCACCACACGCAAGTGCTGGCCTATTTGACGGCCTATGTGGAGCACTTCGGCCTGTCAGGCAAAGTCAGGCTCAGCACGGAAGTCACCGAGGCCATTCGCGACGGTCAGGGAACATGGCAAATTCGCTTAGGCGACGGCCAGACGCGCTCTTATGATGCCCTGTTCGTCTGCAATGGGCATCATTGGGATTCCCGTCTGCCGGATCCCGCTTATCCAGGCCACTTCGACGGTACGCAGATCCACTCGCATGGCTATCGCGACCCTTTTACCCCCGTCGACTTCAGGGGCAAAAGCGTTCTCGTTGTCGGGATGGGCAATTCGGCAATGGACATCGCCACCGAGCTTTGCCCACGCCACATAACGAAGAAGCTTTTCGTGAGCACGCGTCGCGGCGCGCATATCTTTCCACGATTTCTCCTCGGAAAGCCGGCCGACAAGGGCAAGCTATATCCGTGGCTGCCGCTGTCATTGCAACGCTGGGTCGGTCGTCGGATATTCCATTTCGCAGTCGGCCACATGGAAGACTTCGGTCTGCCGAAGCCGGACCACCGCGCCTTCGAGGCGCATGTCTCGGTATCGGACACGTTCCCAACTCTGGTCGCTTCGGGCGATATCGAGATTCGGCCTGGGATCAGAGAGCTTGATGGCGATAGCGTCTTTTTCGAAGACGGACGTCGCGAAAAGATCGATATCATCGTCTGGGCCACCGGCTACAAGGTCAGTTTTCCATTCTTCGATCCGTCCTTTATATCGGCGCCCGGCAATCGGCTGCCGCTCTTCAAGCGCGTCCTCAAGCCCGGAATCCCGAACCTGTTCTTCATCGCCTTGGCTCAGCCCAGCATCACGCTGTTTGCGCTTGCCGATCGCCAGGCAAAATGGATCGCCGCCTACCTGTCTGGCGAATATGCATTGCCCGACATGGAAGAACAGGCACGCACGATCCTCGCCGACGAGAAGAAGCATATGGCGCGCTACTACGCTTCGGCGCGCCACACGATGCAGCTCGATCAGGACATCTATTTTGCCGAACTGGAAAGCGAACTGCGGCGAGGCCGAAAGCGAGCACGCGCGCTTGGCTTCGGGCGCACGCGGCTGCCGGTGCCCAGCGCTGCTAGGCTTGAGGTACCCTCTGCAGCCGAGTGACCAATGGTCTCATCTTCCATTTGCTCGCAGATGCTGCATGTAGGTGAGAAAAAGTTCTCTCTCGGTCGTGATGTCGAGCTTCTGGTAGAGGCGCAGACGATGGTTCTTGATGGTGCCGCGCTTGAGGCCGAGGCGGCTGGCGATGCTCGCGATCGGATGGCCTTCCAGAGTGAGTACCACAATTTGCCGCTCTCGGTGGGTAAGGCAGGCAAGCCAGCTGTCGTCTTGCCCATTCGGAGCTTGCAGGGCCGACACTTCCACCTGATCACACAGGCCCCCTGGAGCAGCGCCAAAATCCGTAGCCAATGGGGACCTGATGATGAACCGGCCATCGGGGAGCGATGTCTGTGTTCTGCCGGGTCTGGCCAGGTCCGCCAAAGCTTCGGCGAGCCCACCTTTTGGATCTGCCGCCAGCTTCCTCCAAGCGCGATTGACGGCAAGCTCCTTGCCGCTCCGATCGATCAGCCGGAACGGCTTTTCTGTCGAATGGTCGATCAATCCGCGGCTGATGATCGCCTTGAGATGCGCTTTGTGTAGCCCCGCCAAAAGAGGAAAAACACTCTCGATGCGAGCAACCTCGGCGGGAGTGAACTCACCTGTGGCCCGATCAAGAATGAGAGTCGGACTGGCTCCGCCGATCGGAGGTAAAAACACCGCGATTTCGTCGCTGATGCGCGCCGCGCGCAAAAATTCCAGGGCATAGCGGCTCTTCCACAATTCGGCGGGCGCCAATCCACGTAACGATTTGACGGCAGGCTCTGCGACAGTTCGCCAATAATGATGGAAAGGGTCAAACGCATACAAACCTGAGTCATACGGCGCTGCAACCTCAGTCCTGATTTCGCGAGGAATGACAAGATCGGGCGCGCCAAAACTTGAATAGCGGACCAACGAAAGGAGGTCGGCTTTCACCAATGAGGTCAGCACCTCGAGCAGCCTGTCATAGAAAGCCTCGCCACCTATGGCGGCGCTGGCCCGCTCCATGGCATCCCAAAATCTCGCCCCAGCCATGTCCCGTGGACGTTCGAAGGCGCTCAACGAAACGGCATGGTCTCGAATATCGGCACCTACCGGAGAAAGAACGTTCATGTCTCACCTCATTGGCTGGTTGTCCTGTAAATTGGTCATCCGGCCAATTGTTGATCCCTTTAGCCAACTATGTCAATGTCAGCGCATGAGCCTGACCAGAATAAGCGACATTCGACGCCGGGAACTGCGCCATGCGGCCTATGAGGTCCTCCAGGCAGAGGGAATGGGCGGGGCAACCATCGAAAAGGTTGCGCAGAGGGCGGGCGCGTCGAAAGGCATCGTCCACCACTATTTCAAAACCAAACAGGAACTGTTCGAGCATGCGATGCGGCACTCGAATGCTCTGCTGCGGGATGAGGTAATCCGCCTGATGCGCCTTGCTCGCAGCCCGGATCAGCGACTATGGGCGATCATCGAAGGCAATTTCAGCACCGCGTTCTTCACTCCCGGAATTTGTCGTGCCTGGCTTGCACTTTGCGCCGAAATCCCGCGCGAGCCACAGCTGGCGCGGATCCAACGCGTCGTGCACGCCCGCATGCATTCCAACTTGATGACCGCACTGTCGATACTCGTTCCGACAGACGAATGTGAAACCGTCGCGCTCGGCATAACGACACTCATCGATGGGCTTTGGCTGAGGCTTGGGTTGCATCCAGGTCAGCTGACCGCTTCGGAAGCACTGGTGCAAATGGCCGATTATCTGGCCCATCGCATCCCGCACATAGAATGGAACGACCATCTGTCCCGCGCTCTCGCTGCCAGTCAGCAAGCGCGCTAGTTGGGCTGCACTTATCGGCCCGCGACGACGAACGTCTGAACAAGGATGGTGACCGTTGGCACCATTGTTGGCGCCTGCGAGCGTGAATAGGCTTTGGGTCTCGACGAATTCGGAGGAGCACCTCGTGACGGGTCGGCTATCGGGCAAGGTAACCCTTATCTCTGGAGCCGCTTCCGGAATTGGTCGTGAAACCGCGCGTCTTTTCGCGCGCGAAGGCGGCGACGTATTTCTGGGTGATATCGACCCGGATAGAGGCGTGGCGGCTGCCGCAGAGATCGGCCCATCGGCGCACTTTGTCCCGCTCGACGTTACGCAAGAGCACTCATGGTCGGCGGCTCTCGACGCAGTGCTCAAATGCGCGGGCAGGATCGATATCCTGGTGAACTCGGCGGGCATATGGACTGGTGGCGATTTCATCAGCTGCTCCCTCGCTGAGTGGCAGCGAACGATGGATGTCAATGCCACTGGCACCTTCCTGGGCTGCCGTTGCGCAGTAGGCGCGATGAGAGCAACGGGCAATTCCGGCGCGATCGTGAATATCTCCTCAATCTACGGCAACATTGCCGCAGATGACGCGGTTGCCTACGCGGCGAGCAAGGGCGCTGTTCGGCTGTTGACCAAAGGCGTGGCGCTTTATTGCGCGGCTAACGCGCTGCCCATCCGATGCAATTCCGTTCACCCGACCTATGTCGATTCCGAAATGCTGGAACGGTTTGCAGAGGCCGTTGGCGGACGGGAGATGGAGGTCGCCAGACTGAGCAGCGTCGTTCCGATGCGCCAGCTACCGGTACCCTCGGATATCGCCGAAGCCATTCTCTTTCTCGCATCGGATGCGGCTCGATTGGTCACTGGGGCCGAACTGCCGGTCGATGGGGGCATGCTTGCCGGCATAGTCGCTCCCGCCAGCTTCTCGGCGCGGCTCGTGTCGTAGGCGGGAGCGAAGCGCGATGCGGTAACCGGCTCAAAGAAGACAACAAAACATGGGAGGATGTCGTTCATGCTTACCAATATCAAAGTTGCCCTGTGGGTCATCCCGATCAGCTTGGGTCTTGCGGTGGGGTCCGGCGCGATTGCGAAGCCAATAGGCGATACAAACTCGGCGATCAAAATCGCGATCAACGAATGGACAGGGCAGAACTTGACCGCGCACATTGCCGGCAAGCTGTTGGAAAAGCTCGGTTACAAAGTCGAATATGTGACAGCGGGTACGCTGCCGCAGTTCACCGGCATTGCGAGCGGCAGCCTGTCTCTCTCGCCGGAAGTCTGGCCCAGCAATCTCGGTGACGTCTATCCGAAGGCGAAGGCCGAAGGGAAGCTCGAGGAGATCGGCGAGCTTGGCCTGCAGAGCCGGGATGGCTGGATTTATACGGTCGACACCAAAGCCGTTTGTCCAGGGCTTCCCGATTGGACAGCATTGAAGAACCCGTCGTGTGTCCAGGCGCTGGCAACGCCAGAAACCTTCCCAAACGGGCGGCTGTTGGATTACCCCGCCGATTGGGGATCGGCGAGCGGTCCGGAACTGAAGAACGCCGAAATTCCCTTCACGACCGTGCCTGCCGGATCTGAAGGTTCTCTCATTGCCGAACTGCAGGCCGCGGCCGCGGCCCACAAGCCGTTGCTGATGCGCTTCTGGTCGCCGCATTGGGTTCTGGCAGAAGTGCCGGTCGAGTGGCTGAAGATGCCGCCTTGCGATGAAAGCAATCTGGCGGAGTGCATCGTTGCTCCGCCGGTGATCAAGGTGGTTTGGTCGGGGTTCGCCGAGAAATGGCCGGCGGGCTATGCCCTCATGAAATCGCTCCAGGTCCAGGCTGATGACCAGCAGAAAATGATCTACGCCGTGGACAAGCAGGGCAAGAATTTGGACCAGGCTGTCGACGGGTGGCTGGAACAGCATCAGAGCGATTGGCAGGACTGGCTGAAGGCAGCCCAGAATTGATCGCATGCAGTCAATCACAGGCCCAGCCACTGGCCTATGACATGTAGATAGAACTCTGAAGAGAACATTCGGTCATGATCAATTCTATCGATGGAGCAGGCTTTACGCGAGGGGCGGTGGGCGAGGCGCCCGCCAAGCTTCAATGTCGCAACATCTGGAAGATCTATGGGCAGCGGCCCGAGCGAGCGTTGGACCTGGCGCAGAAGACCACAGACTCACCTGAGGGGTTGAAGCGTCGGTTGGAAGCAACAGGACATTTCCTTGCCTTGGCGGATGTGAGTTTTGAAGTCCGGCAAGGCGAGATCTTCGTTGTCATGGGCCTTTCCGGGTCCGGCAAATCGACACTTGTGCGATGTCTGTCACGTCTGGTCGAACCAACAAGCGGCGAGGTTTGGTTGGGCGAGGAGAATCTACTGGCTGCCAGCGAGCGCCGAATGGTCGAAGTGCGCCGCAAGGTCATGGGGATGGTGTTCCAGAGCTTTGGTCTGCTGCCCCATCTCAATGTGCTCGACAATGTCGCGTTTCCGTTGCGCATGCAGGGTGTCGCGCCCATCGAACGAACCAAAAAAGGGCGCGAGATGATCGCTCTGGTGGGACTGCAGGGCCGGGAAGCCAGCATGCCGCATGAGCTTTCCGGCGGGCAGCAGCAACGTGTTGGCATCGCCCGATCGCTCGCCGTCGGGCCCGAATTATGGTTCCTCGATGAGCCTTTCTCGGCTCTCGATCCGCTGATCCGGCGCCAGATGCAGGACGAGTTTTTGCGGCTGCAGCGGCTGCTGCAGAAAACCATCGTGTTTATCACGCACGACATTCAGGAGGCTTTCCGGCTCGCTGATCGGATCGCGATCATGCGCGAAGGGCGCATCATCCAGATCGGCACACCTGCCGACATCATGCTCAATCCGGTCGACTCCTACGTCGCGAGTTTCACGGAAGAGGTGTCCCTGACGAAGGTGGTGACCGCCGGCTCCGTCATGGAAGAGCTCCCCGATAATTGGGCTGCAAGTCAGGGTCATGAGGTCGATGCGGCGATGCCGATTGAGGCGCTGCTGCCACACAGCATTGCGGGTACGCGAACATTTGTGATTACCCGCGAAGGGAAGGGACCGGTGGGCCTTCTCACATCCGACATCATAGCAAAAGTTCTGGCGAACGACGTAACCCGACGGGTGGCAGTGTGAGCACTCTGGAGGCCGTTCTGCTGCGGGTCGAAAGTCCGCACTTGCGATCCAGGCTGCAGTGGGTCTGGCTTTGCATTTTGGCTTTCACTGCGCTTTGCCTCACTCTGCGGACGGCCTGGCCCTGGCTCGTCGCCTATCCAAACGCTTGGATCTTGCCGATCTCAGCCGCGATAACCAGCATGTTTGACTTTCTCTTGCCCCTGCTGACCCCATTCTGCATGACGGTCGCAGGCGTGCTCGGTGCTGCACTGGAGGCTTGCGGGTCAGCCCTGCGTTGGATGCCCTGGCCGGCCATGCTTGCGTTCATGGCACTGCTCGGCTGGCTGGCCCGAGGTTGGCAACTGGCAGCCTTCACCGCGGCCGCGCTCAGCTATATTGTGCTCGCCGGCTATTGGCAGCAGGGCATGAACACCTTGTCCATGGTCGTTCTCGCGGTTCCGCTCGCTGTAAGCGCCGGTTTCTTCCTTGGCATAGGCGCACATTCCTCACGTTACGTCCGGAACGTGACGATGGTGGTGCTCGACTTGCTGCAGACGGTTCCGGCCTTCGCTTTCCTTATTCCGCTGCTGCTGCTCTTTGGGTTCGGACCGATCGTCGGCTTGATTGCGTGTGTGACGTATGCGATCGCGCCGATGGTTCATTGTACGATGCTTGGCCTCTCGCGCGTTCCAGTTTCCCTTCTTGAAGTAGGAAGCATGGCTGGTTGCACGCGATGGCAGCGATTCTGGAACGTCGTATTGCCGACCGCCAAGCGAGAAATTCTAACCGGCATCAACCAAACGACCATGGCCAGCTTCAGCATGGTGATCATGGCGGCGATCATCGGCGGCTTCAACGACGTCGGCTGGGAAGTCCTCAGTTCAATGCGCAAGGCAGAATTCGGCCAGAGCCTTTTGTCCGGTCTCGTGATCGCCGTGCTGGCGATGGTGGTTGATCGCATTACGTTCGGATTGGCTCAACCACGCGGCGCCTCCGGTCCGATCACGTCGCGAGACGCCGTTCGCGCGGCTACCTTTCTGGCGATACCATTGCTTGCTGGCATTTTGCTGCGTGGCTCGCCGACAAGCATGGGCTGGATCGATGGTGTCCAGGGTGTAATTGATCCAACTGTCTTGAATAATCTCGTGATCGATCTGGTGCGTGCTTTTTCAGCACCGCTGGACGCCTTCAAGGCCTTCGTCCTCTACCATTTCATGTTACCGCTCCGCATCGGTTTGGTGAGTGCTGTGACGCCCATGACCTGGGGCTTTGCCTGGACCCCCGAACTGGGTGCGCTTTATGGCGGAACGTCGCTGGCGCTGGCGGCCTGGCTCTGGATCAAAGGTCGGTGGGGCGTCGCAATCGCCGTTCTGATCGGGTCGACGTTGTTGCTGTTTGGATTCAACGGATTTCCCTGGCCGGCCTTCATCGCGGTCGTGACAGCTCTTGCCTGGTCGACTGGCGGATTGCGGTTGGCTGCCCTGGCCATGGTCGGAACGTCGTTCATCGTCACCACAGGCCACTATGTGCCACTCGGTCAGTCTCTGTATCTTTGTCTCCTTGCTGTGCTGATATGTATGTTCTGCGGCGGATTGCTCGGCGTCGCCGCGGCAAAGAGCGACCGGCTCTCGGCTATCCTGAGACCCTGTTGCGATGCGCTACAAACCATGCCGCAATTCATCTTTCTGATCCCGGCGTTGATGTTCTTTCAAGTGGGCGAACTCACCGGCCTGATTGCAATCGCGCTCTATGCAATCGTGCCACCAATTCGCTACGTCGAGCATGGGATAAGGGGCGTTCCAGCCGATCTTGTCGAGACGTCGCGGCAGATCGGATGCACCTCGTGGCAGAGCTTGATCCATGTCCAACTCCCGGTGGCTAAGCCGACTGTCGTTCTTGGTGTGAACCAAACGATCATGGCAGCCCTGTCGATGCTGCCCGTTGCGGCATTGGTTGGCACTAAGGACCTCGGTCAGCAGGTCTACATTGCATTGAGCAAAGCTGATGCGGGTCAAGGTTTGGTCGCCGGCTTGTCGATTGCGCTGGTTGCGATGATCTCAGATCGCATCATGCGGGCGACGGTCTCAGGGACCGGCAATTCGCGGGACTAGCGAGTTGCAGCCAGGCGAGAATGGTTCCTAGCGCCTGCATCCAGTCACTCCCCAAACGTTGAGAGCCCGAGCATGAACATAGACGGTATCTGCGATCCGCGCTTTTCTGGAGTGCGCGACCTCGTCCTTGCAAACGTTGCTCGGTACTGGGGGTTCTCGGAGCCCGAAATGACGCGCAAGTTGGTTGTCGCGACCTCCGGCAAGCGGGCTTTGACGCCCACCGCGCACAGCCTCATCAAGACCATGCACCGGCTCATCGCAGATTTGCGCATCGATGGGATCCTGTCACCGGACAGATCCTGAAAGGCGCAGAGTTCGGCCGCATGCCGCGAGGTGCCGATATCGCGTCAATGCTCCCGTCGAAGCACCATTCCTGCGTGATAGAGGACGCCGTCGACGAAGTCGCCGTCAGCAGTGAAGCCGGTGTCGTCCCAATAATCGATATGGTCGTTGGTAATTTTGTATCGGCCCTGGTAGGCGCTTTTCTTGGCCCCGCGCGCCTCGTCGTAGCGACCGTTGGGAAGCAGTTCGTGGCGAATGCGACTGTCCTGCGTGACCCACATGCCGGCATAGAGGTGATCTGTCATGGTGGTTTCTCCAGTTTTGAAAACGGCATGCCTGCTGGGCGAACCGAAGAGCATTGCGAGGACGACCATTGATGAGAACGGTATCCGTAACCTGCTCATGGAAATGCCGTCGTTAAGCTTACTCTGGCCAACGGAGGCCTAGCGCCGAAGACGGAGGCAGCCAGATTCATCGGCTGCCTCCGCAGCGAGACGTGGCGGCTGGTTACTGTCCCGTCTTGCCCAGAAACTTTTCGATGGTGTCGGGTTCGACGATCCAGGCGTAATTCAGTTCGTGATGGATCTTCCATGCTCCACCCACGCAGGTCCAACCGAGCTGCGAGCGTCCGTCGAAAGCAATGACCTTGCCATCGAGGCGATCGATGCGGCCGACGAAGCCGAGCGTCGTCGAGGCAACCTTGTCGCTGATGATGACATCATTGGCATCCGTCAGGCCGTGGTGAACGGACCGTGCGGCATTCTGCAGGTCTTCCCAATTAGCCCCGTAGCGGGCCGAGTCGCGGAACAGCTGAGAGCCTCCAGGCGCGAAATTGTCGTAGAAGACACCGTTGGTGTCCTTGAGGTCGTAGTAGCGGTTCAGCTTCTGGGAGAAGACAAACTTCGGGTCGCCTTCCTGGCGCTCCCAGCCTTTCATGATCCAGTCCTTGTGGAGTTGGAGGGGGCTCTCGGCGCCGGCCTGGGGGCAGGCGGCATCCTGCGCGGCAGCAGGTGCGGCGAAGGTGCAAGCAACCAAGCCGGCGGCGAGCATCGTTCTGAGATAGGTCATCGGAATTCCTTTCATAACCAACGTTTTCCTTGTCTTACCCACCAGTTCACCTGGTTGAGCAATGGGAAGGTAGACAACGGCGATTGTCGTGTGTATCCATCATAAGCTAATCACAATGGTTAGCAAGAATGGACAATAAAATTGGACCTGAACCTGTTGCCGATGTTCGTCGCGGTGGCGGAGGAAGCGAGTTTCACCGCTGCCGCCGACCGCCTCGGAGTTACCCGGTCCGCAATCAGCCAGGGAATAAGGCGTCTGGAAGATGCCTGCGGAATCGCGCTGGTGACCCGCACCACACGCAGCGTCCGCCTGACGGAGGCGGGCGGGCGTTTCCGCAACGCACTCTTGCGTCCCATGGCTGATGTCCAATCTGCCTTGGAGGAGGTTGCCGGTAACGCAAATCCGCATGGTTTGCTACGCATCGCGGTCACCTCAATCGCCGAAGAGTTTCTCTCAGGCCCTCTGATCGCTTCCTTTGCCAAGGCTTTTGCAAACGTCACAATCGACGTGACGGTCACCGACGACGCCTTCGACATCGTGGCCGCCGGTTTCGACGCCGGTGTGCGACTGGGAGATGTAATCGAGCAGGACATGGTGGCTGTCGCGCTGACGGAACCGCAGAGGGAAGCGGTCGTTGCTGCTCCAGACTATTTCGCGGCCCACGGGGTGCCCAAGCATCCGCGTGAACTGGTGCACCATCGATGTATTGGATGGCGTCCGTCACCCAGCGTGGCACCTTACCGTTGGGAGTTCGAACACGAGGGCGTAGCATTCGACGTCGCTGTCGAGCCCCAGGTGACGACCAATGACCTGCGTCTGATGATCCGCACTGCACTGGCAGGGGGCGGGATCACCTTCGCGTTGGAGGAGACCTTTCGCCCCTATGTTGAGCGTGGCGAATTGATATCAGTGCTGGACGCCTATCTACCGCCTTTCCCAGGCTTCTTTCTGTATTTTCCAAATCGCCGGAATATGGCGTCAAAGCTGCGCGCGCTGGTTGACCACGTTCAGCAGCACAGGCGGGATTCCGTGCGAGCTAAGGCTTAAGCCACGGCCGCTCGGCTGACGGGTGTTTCGCTTGCGCGAACCCGACCCAATCGAGTCTACCATTGCGCGTTGGCCGTGGTCGTTACTGCCCCGTCTGGCCCGATGACGCGAAGATTAAGGCCGCCGCCGTTGTCCGACGCTTCCATTGTCAGCCGGTCGCTGGTGCTTTCGTCCCGTGGGGATCGATCCGAAGAAATGCCGGTCGATGCTCGAGCGTGCATATAGCCACTCGATGGCCGAACTGAAAGTCTATGCCGAACACCTGCGAGACACTCGCGGTGGGAAAATGCGTGAGTTTAATCCCAGCCAAATCCGTTGACGAAGAAAGCGGAACGCGTCTCGCACGCCACCGATGCGTGTGGTTGGGCAGGATCTTCCGAACGAGGCACTGTCGTCCCGGCCATACTAGATGCCGAATTGTCCGTGGGGCGTAATCGTCTGCAGCGTTCTGTCATAGCTGCGGTCGCTGCCCGGGACTCCTCTCCCTGAGCGGCGGGCGAAGCAACGGAGGGGATTGGTGTCCCCAGATAGCCGAAACGCGACGGGGCGATGACCCGAAAGCCGTCCCGACGAGATCGGCAACGTTGGCCAAGCCCTGATCCCATTCGCCACCCGCACCGTGGATAGAAAGGAGCGGAATGCCATCGCCCCTATCAGCGTATTCGAGCGGTCCGGCGGCGGTTTTCACAACCTTGGGACAGGAAAACCAGTCCGCCGGCGGCCAGCACAACGATGGAGACCGCCAATAACAACCATCTGATCCCGACCATGACCGCCATTCTCGAAATCCACTTTGTGCCATCCTATTCGCTGGAGTCCGGGGCGCCTTGATGTACCTCAAACCGATCGCGACATGCTGGGGAAAGCCAGGAGCCACACCCAAACTGGACCTCCGATGCTAGTTTCCGCGTTTCCGATCTCTGAAAGCGTGGACCGGAAAAGGTGCGCCAATTCCTGACGTTTGCGCTCGGCGCAGCCAGGTCGTAAGTTGGCTTGAATCTCTTGGCGACAACATGTATACATGATGTCTATGAGTGAGCGACATCAATCACAACGCCCAGCGATTGGGCAACGCGCCGATGCTGCGCAGGACGTGGTCTACCGCTGGCTGAAGCAGCATGTGCTCACCTTGCCCAGCCGCGAGGGCACGTTCCTTACCGAGGCGGAGGTCTGCCGCGAGACGGGAACGTCGCGGACGCCGGTGCGCGAAGCGCTATTGCGGCTCGAAGCCGACGGCCTGCTGCAGATCTTGCCGAAGAAGGGCGCCTACGTTCCGCCGATCACCGAGGCGGAGATCGAAGCTGTCATGCAGGCCCGCGGCTTGGTGGAGGAGTGGTGCGCAGGGCGGGCAGCCGGCTTTGGTGACATGCTTGCGGCGGAACTCGACAGGCTGATCGCCCGACAGGTGGAGGTGCGGCACGATCCTGTTGCGTTCATCGAATGCGACCGGGACTTTCATCGTACGATCGTGCGCGCCGCCGGCAATCCGGTGCTCGCCGACTTCTATGAGAGCCTGCGGGACCGTCAGTTGCGGATGGGCGTGCATGCCATGACGATCTCCGGCGGGCGCGGCGACAGCGTGCTTGCCGAGCACGCAGCGATCGTCGAGGGCATACGCCGCGGACAGCCCGAGCAGGCGGCCGCGGCCGTCGCGCAGCATCTGGCGCGGACGCTCGTCGCCTTGCGGCTGCCGACTGCGGCAGGCTGGGGCTCGGTTGCAACCGCGCGTAGCGCGGCGGTGGCGCAGTAAGAGGGCGGCCGCGGCGTTCGCATCGGCGATGCGGCCGAACGGTCGAGACACACAGTGGCGGCGGGCAGTTGGTCAACGGAATTGGTGAATTGACTATTGTGACTTAACCAATCGGTGCCGAAAGGGCCGGAGCATGATCATCGAAAGAGAAACGGCTTTTGACGTGCGCGCGTTCCGGCAGGCGCTGGCACAGTTTCCAACCGGCGTCTGCGTCGTCACCTGTCTGGCCGACGGCGAGCAACTCGGCATGACGATGAGCTCGTTCAACTCGTTGTCGCTTGACCCGCCCCTCGTCCTGTTCAGCATCGATCGTCGTTCAGCCGGCATGCCGCTCTGGCAGAAGGCTGCCAGTTACACGGTCAACGTTCTCTCGGAAAACCAGAAGGACATTTCCAACCGCTTCGCGAAGCCGCTTTCCAACAAGTGGGAAGGGATGCGCTTCGAGCAGGGCGGGCTTTGGCGGCCCGGTGCTGCCCGGGGTGGCGGCGCTATTCGATTGCGAGCCGTGGGCCAGGCACGAAGCCGGCGACCACGTGCTGTTCATCGCCAGGGTGAAGCATTTCCGGTCCTTCGCCGACCGGCAGCCGCTGGTTTTCGGCAAGGGGCGCTACGCATCACTGCAGCCAACGGAGTTTGCGGCGCCGCTTTGGCCGCTCGACATCCACTACTGATCGCGGAGGGTAAGATGATCAAGACTGGGGCGCAGCATATCGAGATGCTGAGAGATGGCAGGCAAGTCTATATCGATGGCCAGGCGGCCGGCGACGTCACCGCGCATCCTGCCTTCCGCCAGACGATCCGGTCGGTCGGCACGCTCTACGACTTCCAGGCGCGGCCGGATAACCGGGCGTTGATGACCTTTGAAGTTCCCGAAAGCGGCGGGCAGCGGGCCAATCGCATCTGGCAGTTGCCGCGCAGCCATGCCGAGCTCGTCGAACGGCGCAAGGCGCTGGAGGCCTGGACGGAGCTTCATTACGGCTTTCTTGGCCGCGCCCCAGACCATGTCGCCTCCTGCATTTCCGGCATGTTCATGGGGATCGAGGTCTTCGAGGCCTATGACAAGGCGCGAGCCGCGGCACTTGCCGTTTATTACCGCTACGCCCGGGACAACGAACTCTATCTCACCTACGCCATCCTCAATCCGCAGGCCGACCGCTCGAAGTCCGCAGGTGAGCAGCAGGACCGCTTCCTCACCGCCGGCGTCGTCGACCAGGACGCAGCAGGCCTGACAATCCGCGGCGCCAAGATGCTGGCGACCGGCGGCATCATGGCAAACGAGGTGTTCGTCACCTGCATCCAGCCGCTGCGCGAAGGCGACGAGCCCTATGCTGTGTCCTTCGCCGTGCCGATGAATGCCGGCGGGCTAAAGATCCTGTCGCGCAAATCCTACGAGCAGAGCGCCGCCAGCGTCTTCGACAATCCACTCGCTAGCCGCTTCGACGAGAACGACGCCGTGCTCTACTTCGACGATGTGAAAGTTCCCTGGGACCGCGTCTTCATCAACCAGGATATCGCCATGTGCCAGCGGCAGTTCCATGCCACGCCGGCGCATGTCCTCCAGAATTACCAGGCGCAGGTCCGCCTGATGGTGAAGATGCGCTTCCTCGTCGGCATCGCCCGGCGTATCGCCGAGACCAACGGCGTCATCAACTTTCCGCAGGTGCGCGAGACGTTGGGAGCGCTCGCGGCACAGAACACCATGGTCGACGCGCTGGTGCATGCCATGGAGGTGAAGGGCCGCATGCACGGCGCCTATTTCGTGCCCGACGCCCATACACTCTATTCGGCTCAGGTGCTGACACAGCAGCTCTATGCCGGGGTGATCCTGACCTTGCGCGAACTGGCGGGTGGCGGACTGATCATGCTGCCGTCTTCCGTCCAGGATTTCGCCGATCCGGAGCTGTGCAGTCTGATTGAAAAGACACAGCAATCGCCCGTCACTTCGTCGGAGGGCCGGGTAAAATTCTTCAAGCTGGCCTGGGATGCGATCGGCTCGGAGTTCGCCTCGCGCCACACGCAATACGAGATGTTCTATGCCGGCGCCACCTTCGTGACTAAGGGACACAGCTTCCGCACCTTCGACTGGGACCGCTGCACGCAGCTCGTCGACCACATGCTTGACAGCTATTCGCTGGACGACGAGATCGACCGTGCCGCTCCGGTTGCCGCTTGAGGTTTGCCATGCCGATCCGAAAGGAACACAAGGAATTTCACACAATCGACATGACCGGCGAGGGCTGGCATTCGCCGCCTGGTTACCCGCCCGGCATCGAGCAGAAGATTCTTGCCGGCCGGCTTGACGACGCGGGCAAGACCGGGCACCGCACGCGGCTGCTGCGGTTTGCGCCGGGCGCCTATACAACGGTGCCGTTCGTGCATGAATACTGGGAAGAGGTCTATCTCGTATCGGGAGATCTCGTCATCGGCGGATCTTCGGTCGCAGAGCCGTCGCTGAGTTTTGCCCCGAACACCTACGCCTGCCGGCCGCCTGGCGTCTATCACGGCCCCTTCCGGTCGCATACCGGGTGCCTGCTGCTCGAGCTTCACTACTACGAGACTTGATTTTTTTCGAATGATGTCCGCGCGCCCAAGCGCCTGCGGACGCTCTCGCTAGTGCGCCACCGAGTCATACAACGTCTGGCAATATCCAAGTCTGGCAATATCCAACATCAAGGCCGTCAAAAAGTTACGCTTTTGATTTTAAAGGAAAAATCGCCGCAAAAAATATTTTGAGGTTTCACCAGCCATCGGGACGAATCGGGCTTCGTGGAGCAGAGACAAAGTCCTTTCACAGCGCAATCCTGCCGTGTGATTGTCTTTCACGATGTCGCCGCCGCACCTATGCTGACGGCTTTGCAAGCCTGGCGAGGGGAGGGCGCTAAGTTAACTTCCCACTGACTTAGATCGACTTCTCCCCATTTGCTTCGGACCGCGCGACACCGCGTGCCAGAGAGCTTTGAGTCGCTCGACGGGAACGGTCATCCCCCTTCCTATCTGACCAGCCAGCCACCATCGACGGGCAGAACGGTGCCTGTCACATAGCCGGACTCTTTGGCGACGAAGAACACAACCGCGGTGGCGAGATCGTTCGGCGTGCCCCAGCGTCCCATCGGAATGCGCGCGGAAATCTGGGCGTTGCGATCGGAGTTGTTGCGCAGTGCTTCGGTATTGTCGGTCGCCATGTAGCCGGGCGCGATGGCGTTGACCGTTATGCCGTGCACCGCAAGCTCGTTCGCCATCGCTTTTGTCAGCCCTGCGATGCCGTGCTTGGAAGCCGAATAGGCGGGCACGCGAATGCCCCCCTGGAACGTCAGCATCGAGGCGATATTGACGATCCGTCCCTTCCGTTTGGTTTCGACCATGTGGCGCGCCACGGCCTGCGAGAGCAGGAAGGCTGCCTTCAGGTTGACGTCGATGACGTCATCCCAATCCGTTTCGGAATAGTCGAGGAGGTCGGCGCGGCGGATGATGCCCGCATTGTTGATGAGAATATCGATGCCGCCGAATGCCGCGGCAGCTTCAGCGACCACTGCTTTCGCGTCGAACTTTTTGGAAAGATCGACCTCAAGCGCATGAAAGCGGCGGCCCGCCTGCCCGACGAGTTCGGCGGTTTCAGGCATGGGAGAAGAGCCGAGCGCAACGATATCGGCGCCGGCCCCGGCCAGCGCCAACGCCATTCCACGGCCGAGGCCTGTTCTCGCCCCGGTGATCAAAGCGATTTTTCCGGAGAGATCAAACAACGCGGTCAAGGCGCAGGCCATTCTCGTTGAATAGATGAAGCGGTGCTGCCGACAGCGACAGGCGCAGATCGGTCCCCGGCGTCAGATCGTGCTGGCCGGGTGCGACCACCAGAACCTTCTGGCCGGCAACGTCGGCGTGGATAACTGTTTCGGAGCCGAGTGCTTCCACAAGCTTGATCTTTGCCGGGATGCCGGCCGTGTCGGTGCCGAGCGTAATATGGTGTGGGCGGACGCCGATGGTTACGCGCGCGCCCATAGCAATGTGGGCGCCATTGACCGGAAGCTCGATCCGGTGGCTGCCGGGCAGCGCTGCGATCGCCTTGCTGGATCGCACGGATTCAATCGTTGCCTCGAGGAAATTCATGTGCGGCGAGCCGATGAAGCCGGCGACGAAGCGGTTTGCTGGCGAATTATAGAGTTCCAGCGGCGTGCCGATCTGCTCGATGCGGCCGGCGCGCAGCACGACGATGCGGTCCGCCAACGTCATCGCCTCGACCTGATCGTGCGTTACATAGATCATCGTGGCCGAAAGTCGGGCATGCAGTGCCGCTAGCTCGGCCCGGGTGGAGCCGCGCAGTTCGGCATCGAGGTTGGACAAAGGCTCATCGAGAAGGAAGGCGACCGGCCTCCTGACGATGGCGCGGCCGATCGCGACGCGCTGACGCTGGCCGCCCGAAAGCTGCCCCGGCCGCCGGTCGAGATAGGGCTCGATCTCCAGCATGCGCGCGGCTTCCCCGATGCGACCTGCGATTTCCGCCTTCGGCATTTTGGTGTTCTCGAGGCCGAAAGCGAGGTTTTGGCGCACGCTCATATGCGGATAGAGCGCGTAGGACTGGAACACCATGGCAAGCCCGCGGTCGGCAGCCGGTATGGCATTGACCTGCTTGCCATCGATAGCGAGGTCGCCACCCGTCGGCTTTTCGAGCCCGGCGATCAAGCGAAGCAGTGTCGACTTACCGCAGCCGGATGGACCGACAAACACGACGAGCTCGCCATCGGCGATCTCCAGATTGATGCCGTGGAGCACGTCGATCGCCCCGAAGGATTTTGCCACATTGGTAAGCTTGATATGACCCATGATGCACTCCTTATTTCAGTCCGGTGCCGGCAATGCCGGTGGTGATGAAGCGCTGCAGGAAGATGAAAACGAGAACGACCGGGATCATCGTCACGACCGTCATCGCCAGAATGAAATGCCACTGCACATTCAACTCGCCGGAATAGACGCTCAGGCCCACCTGAAGCGTGTAGAGCTCCTTGCGCGAGAGCACGATCAACGGCCAGAGGAAATCGTTCCAGCGCCAGACGACGGAGAAGATCGCGAGAACGGCAAGCGCGGGTGCGGTCAGTGGCAGGACGATGCGCCAGTAGATCTGCCATTCCGACGCCTTGTCCATGCGAGCCGCATCGATCAGCTCGTCGGGAATGGTCAGCATGTACTGGCGCAGAATGAACACGCCGGTCGGTGTCGCCACCGTCGGTAGAATCACGCCCCAGAGATTGTTGAAAAGACCAAGCGCCGAGACGATCGAGTAGAGCGGCACCATTATCACCGACAGGGGCACCATCAGCGTCGCAAGAATGAGCAGCATGGCAAATGTCCGCCCACGAAACTCGTATTTGCTCAGGGCAAAGGCGGCCATCGAATTGACGATCAAGGTAATCAGCGTCGCCGTCACAGTCACGAAGATGGAGTTCCAGAGATAGCGGACGAAATCGAAATGGGTGAAGGGCTCGCTGTAGTTCTCCATGGCGAAGGACATTTCGCGGACTGCGGTGCGCTGCGCGATATTGACCTTGATAATCTCGCCCGGTTTCTGCGGATCGACCATCTGGCTGACAAGGCCGATGCGCCGGACTTCGGCGAGCATTGCCTTGCTGCCATCCGCCAAGGTCACCTCGTAGAGATCGAGCGGCTTGTCATAGCCTTCGACCGTCACCTTCTGGGTGATATAGGGCAGTATGGTCGGCGGGAATTCCGCTAGTGCTGCCGGCGATTTGAACGAAGAGCCGACCAACCAGATGGCGGGGCCGAACATCACCAGCAGACCGCCGACGAGCCAGACCCAGGTGACGATATCCGTCCAGTGCCAGCTTTTGCCACCCTTGCGGCGAAAGATGAATTGCGCAACCCGGCTCATTTGCGGGCTCCCTTCTTGTCGCTGGACCGGCTGAGGCCAAGCTGTACTAGCGTCAGGACGACGAGGACCATGCCCATGAGGATCGAGGCAGCCGCGGCAAGCCCGGGATTGCGCAACTGCGTCGCAAAGCCGGTCTCGTAGATATACTGCGTGAGATAAAGCGTGCTTGTGCCGGGTCCGCCTCCCGTCAAGACGTAGACTTCGTCGAAGATCTGCACGGCGCGGATGAGAACCAGGACGATCACGACGAGAAGATTGGGCGCAAGCAGCGGTATCGTGATGCGCAGGAAGGCCCGGGTCGGCCGTGTGCCGTCCATTTCGGCCGCTTCGTAGAGATCCTTCGGGATGGCCTGCAGGCCGGCGAGCAGGATCAGCGTGTAGAACCCCATATGCGCCCAAATGGACACGCCCACCGTCGCGGCGAAAGCCCAGCTGCGATCGTTCAGCCAAGTATAGGGGTCGAAGCCGAGACCGTAGAGGCCGAAGTTCAGGAGGCCCTGGCGCTGAAGGATCCATTTCCAGATGAGCCCCACGACCACGGGCGAAAGCAATACGGGAAAGAAGAACACCGCCCGCCAAAAGCTGCGCGCCATCAGGTCGCGGTTGAGGATCAGCGCGGTGACGAGCGAAACGGCGATCATCAGTGTGACCTGGAGCAGAACGAACCAGCTGGTATTGCTGACGGCCGTCCAAAACGTGTCTTCTGCGCAGCTGTTGGGATTGAGGTAGTTCGCGCAGTCAAAGAGCCGGGCATACTGATCGCCGCCCACAAAGCTGCGGTCCGGCAGGAAGAGGGCTGTGCCGCCGGTCATCGAATAGGCGAAGTTAATGAAGAAGGGCAGAAGAACGAAGATGCCGAATATCAGCATGTTGGGCAGCAGGAAAAAGGCCGCCATGCCGCTGATCCCGGCGACCCTTTGAAGCCATCTCAGCGGCGCATCGATCAGCCCCATAACGAGGCGCACCGGAACCAGGACGGCCTCGGAGATCCCGGCCCAAGTCCTCTCGTGAACACCTGACATCATTGCCTACCTCCCTACTGCAGGCGGAAACTCCCGTTCCCGGCTGCTGTCGCGGTTGCAAATTGCTTCTCGAGAGCGGCGGACTGCACGCGCATGACGGTGGTATCAGGTTCGTCCTGTACTGCCACCCGCCCGTCCGGTTAGCCGCCCGAATCCTTGACCTTGGCCGCAATGTCAGCGTCGATACGCGTGAACGCTTCCTCAAGCGGCATTTCGCCCGCCGCAGCCTGGCTCACCCTGGTGACCAAGGCTGCATAGTAAGTGTCCGACCAGAACCAGCCGGGCAGTTTCCTAGCAGTGTCGGAGAGGGAAGATGTGGCGCCGACGAAGGTGTTCAGGGCCGCCTTTGCCTGGGCATCGTCCGTCTTGAAATCCAGCCCTTTTTCGATCACACCCTTGTGTGCGGGGAGAAACAGCGTGCGTTCGGAAAATTCCTTCACGATGTCCTCGCGTGCCAGGTAGTCCATCACCTTGGCGACTTCGGTCGGGTTCTTGGTGTATTTGATCGCGACCAGGCCAGCGCCCCCCGTCATGCCGGTGCAGTTAGCCGGTCCGCACGGGCTGCCGGTGGCAGCCCAATCGAAGTTCGTGCCGATCTTGGTGGAGAAGTTCGGCACCTGCCAGGAGCCGGAATAGTAATATGCGACCTGGCCGTTGATGAAGTCGTCCGCGCCGGCGCGGTAGGCTGAACCGGCCGCCGATACCCATACGTCCTTGCTCATCGTCCCGTCGGTGACCCAGCCGACGAACTTGGCGATGAACGCTTTGGCGCCTTCATCGAGCGGCGCGGGCTTTCCATCGGAGCCGATGTAGTTCGAGCCGTAGCTAAGATTGGGTGCGCTCAAACGGTGCCCGGACCGGTCAAGCGCCATGGCGAACGGCACCTGCTGGCTTTCGGCAACCTTCTTGGCCGC
This sequence comes from Mesorhizobium monacense, assembly GCF_056781675.1. Lineage (NCBI taxonomy): Bacteria > Pseudomonadati > Pseudomonadota > Alphaproteobacteria > Hyphomicrobiales > Phyllobacteriaceae > Mesorhizobium > Mesorhizobium monacense. The sequence continues at coordinate 1,847,501 of NZ_CM165567.1, forward strand.
CTTTGCCCAATCGTCCCAGGTTGCGTCCTTTCCGGGTAAGGCAACGCCCGCTTGGTCGAACAGCGTCTTGTTGGCGAAGCCGCCGGTAAGGGTGATCTGGGTCATGAAGCCGGAAATCTGGTTGGTGCCATCCGGGCGCATCCAGTCGGCCTGGTCGCCGAAGTTCTTGTCCCAATAGGCTGCATCGGCGACCAACGGCCGAAGATCGAGCCAATGGTTGCTGAGCGCCTTCAGATTGGTGACGCGAGCGATATCCGGACCAGCGCCGGCTTCGAGCTGGACAGGTAGCTGTTCGCGCACCACCGTGTAGGACACGTTGTCGAGCACGACGTTGATACCTGGATTTTCCTTCATGAACCGGTCGAGCAGGTCTTTCAGCACCTCGCCCTCGTTACCGTCGGAATACCACATGATACGGACATCGCCGGCGATTGCGGCCGTCGATGTCAAAAGCCCGACGGCAAATGCCGCCAGCATTGTTCTGGTCCTTCGCATTGTCTTCCTCCTCTTGTACGCGAGCCCTTCTCCCGCTCGCAGATAGACGTCGCGCCGGCTTCCTGCGCCGGCGCTTCGCCGTTAATTGGCGGCCAGCATGGTGACCTCACCGGCAACCGTGAAATCCTTTGGCGAGACGGTGCGGCCTTCAGCCTCGACCGATCCATCCGGGCGAAACACCACCGTGCCATATTCCGGATCCTCGATGACGAGCGAACCGTCTTCTTTGTCATCAACCAAAACAGCCCCGAACCGAGCCTGCGCTGCTGTAAGGCTAGAGGCGTGGCAGACCCGCACGATCCAGCGTGTCTTGCGGCCGTATTGGCGAAGCTCGGCATTGGCGGACGGGCCGTCCTTGACAACAACGAAATTGGTGCTACCGCGCAGCATCATCGTTCCTCGTCCACTGCGCGCCAGCGCGAGGCTTCCCTCGACGCTGCTTTCATCGAATTCGGCGATCGGGAACCAGGCATGGGTGAAATCCGGCTGTTCATCGAAAGTAGAAAAATCGAGTACGGCCAGCCCTCGATACTGTTGGGCGCGTGGGAGGGTGCCGCAGCCGCCCCAGAAGGAGGGCCGGCCGTACCCGAACTGGATGGTCTCGCCGGGATGGTTGATCCAGACGGCGGCTTCCGGTCGCTCGCCGAGCCGCAAATGCAGCACCGTCTCCTGGTAGCCCCATTCTTTCCAGCGGTAATGGGCAGCGGAGCCGATGGCGAAATCGAGGCTCTTGTAATGGTAGAGCGCTGCGAAACTGTTTTCACCCTGGGCAAAACGCCATTCCTGATGCTGTTCGGCGCGATGACAGGCGACCGCGTCCAAGTCTTCCGATACGGTCAGGCCGTGATCGCGCAGGCAGACGGCAAGTTGCGGCAGCGCGTGAACGCGGCGGCCGTACCAGCCCTTGCCCCAGAGAAGACGTGCAACGCCGGAAAGCTCGAGCGAACGGCCGGCGCAGAGCGTGTGCTCGTAGGAGCGCCCTTGCGCTGCAGTGACCATGCCATGATGGGCGGATCGCGCGATGATCTCGCAAAGCCGGACGATGCCTTTCTTCGCCCTTTCAGCTATATCGGCATCGGGCGACAGGGCGGCGAGCGCGGTCAGGCCCTTGAGGTCGATTGGGAAATAGGGAGCGGAATTGAACTCCGCCATTTCCCAAGCCTCGAAATGGTCGAGCCATGCCCGAACGCGCGCCGCGCCGATGGCGCACTGCTCGGCACCGGTGCGGCCCGAGCGGGCGAAGGTCTTATCCGCTAGCAGATGTCCAGCCAGATAGGCCGAGGTATGGAAAAGCAGTGCATGGTTTTCCGAGAAATACCACTGTACGTCGTTTCCGGGCTCGTCCATCCAATAGCGGAAACCAAGGATCGCCTGGTCGATGCGGCTGCGCGTTTTTTCGCCAATGTCCTTGCCCCAGACGGTACGCGACCAGATCAGCGGGACCAGCGAGAAGTCGGCGCAGTCGTGACAATCCACGATCGAAGGCAGGATTTCCTCGATCATCGCATCGGTGTCGGCACCCCCCCGGCCGCTTGCCAGCCGCGCGAAGGCGCGAACCGTATCGCGTTCGGAAAATTCGGAGATCTCGTCCAGCGTTTCCGTGATGCGTTCGGCAAGCGCGGCAGGCGCGTCCCCCTGACGGCCGGCATGACAGATCTCCACACCGAGGGACCGTGAGGCGACAAAGTCGCCGGCCTTCAGGGTGATGCGGAAATGGCGGAAATCGGCGGGCGCATTTTCCGAAGGGCCAATTATGAGACGTGCTTCGCCGGCCTTGAGGACGAAATCAAAGTCGAAACGTTCGGTCGACATGAAGTCGCCCTCGACCGTGACATTGACCGCGACATCCACCGGCAAAGGTTCGGCGAGAAGAAGTGTGATGTCGCCTTCGAAGTAGGCCGTGCTGTCGAAGTGCATGCCTTCGAGGGCCGCCTCGATCGTCCCGGCGACCTTGCCGTCGATCGGCACGGGCACGGCAACGCTAGCCGTCGGACCCTCCAGATACTCAAGCTGGAAGAAATAGCGTGCGTCGCGCTCGGCAAGATCATCAAAGAAAATGGTGATCTCGTTCAGCCCGGCTCCCAGCGGCAGGTCGAATTCGACCTTTGCCTCGAGATTGCGGCTATAGGGTGCTATCCATCCGACCTCGGCGCCGTTCAGCCAGAGAACTGCGCCGCCGCAGGTTTCGAGGCGAACCTTTGCCGTCCCGGCCGTTTCGGCGGAAACGAAGGTGCGTGCCCAGGTGGCTAGCCGCGTCGGTCGAAACCAGAAGCCTGAGAGATCGAGCCGCGGCGAGCCAAAGGGCAGCCACCAGCGGGTAGCGGCGAAGGCGCCTCGCACATCAGGCCGCTTGCCCCGATAACGCTCGGCGAAAATCGTGCGGCAGGGATATTCGTGCGGAATAAAATTCTTGTGCTTGGTCAGGAAGAAGAATGGGTCCATCTCGCCCTTCATGGGCGCGTCTGGAACGTCGAAGCGCTCCTCGGCGATCAAGCCTAGCTGCCAGTAGCGGATGGCTTTGCCTGCCTTCAGGTCACGGTTCATAAGTGATGTTGCAGGGGTCATTTCAGGTCTGCCACGGCCACCGGGGCCACGTCGTTATATTCTTGGTTCTCTCCGGTCATGCCCCAGACGAAGGCATAGGGACCGGTGCCGGCGCCCATATGGATCGACCAGGCTGGCGATAGGACCGCGTCGCCATTGGCGACCACGAGATGACGCGTCTCCTCCGGGCGGCCCATCAAATGAATGATGCGATCCTCCGTCGCCATGTCGAAGTAGCAATAGGCCTCCATACGCCGCTCGTGCAGATGCGGCGGCAGAGTGTTCCAGACGCTGCCGTCGGCAAGGTCGGTGATGCCCATCAGCAGAAGGCACGAGGGCGCGACTTCCGGGTGGATGTACATGGCGAGGCGGCGCTTGTTCGACCGGCTGATATCGCCGAGTTCGACCGGCTTGGATTCCCCTTTTGTGATCAGGCGGTGGGGGATGTCCGCACCGGCCGGCACCGAATTCATGTAGAACCGGGCAGGGGTGTTCCCCGACAGGCTCGCCAGCGCAATCGTTCGGGCGCCGCGACCCACGTAGAGCACGTCACGGTTCTCGATCGTGAAGGACTGGCCGTCAACGCTCACGGTGCCCGTGCCGCCGAGATTGGCAATGCCCATTTCACGCGCAGACAGAAGATACGGCGTGCCGATCTCGGCGCCGGATCCAACGGTCACGCTCGTCGTCACCGGCATGGCCCCGCCCAGCAGCAGGCGATCGACATGTGTATAGGTGAAATTGACGGTATCCGCAGCGAACAGATCGGTGATCAGGAAAGCGTTGCGGAGTGTCTCCGTGTCGTAGCCTTTGATATCTTCCGGCGCCGCTCCATACAAAACCTTCATCGTCATGCCGCGTGTCCTTTTGTGCCGACGTGCTGCAGGCCCTCGGAAAGGCATAGGATTGCGAGGGCCTGCCCGTAACCGGTCGGTTGAATGGGAATATCCTTGTAGAATTGGAGATCATGGCCCATGCGCGTGCCATAGGAGACGTTGAGCACGGTGCCGGTCTCATCGATGTTGTCCATCACCAGCCGCAGCGCCTTCAAACCCGCCGCGTGCCAAGCCGGCGTGCCGATCCCGAGGCGATAGCCCTTGAGCAGCCCGTAGCCGATGCCGGCCGTCGCGGAAATCTCTTCATAGGAGGTGGGGTCGTCAAGCAATGTGCGCCATGCGCCTGAGGGCGCCTGAAGCGCAAGCAGCGCATCGACCTGAGCCACGAGAACGCCTTGCAGGAAGTCCTTTACCGGTTTGGCGACGTCCGCCAGATCGAAGAGATCAAGCATGCCGGCCGTGATCCAGGCATTGCCGCGCGCCCAGCGGGCCCGGGCGAAATTGTGCCGGCCTTCGAATGTCCAGCCATGGAACCACAAGCCGGTGTGCGTGTCGGCGAGGTAGCGGGCATGCACGAGGAATTGCCGCGATGCCTCGTCGACCAGTTCGCGCCGGCCGCTTGCCTGACCGTAGGACGCCAGGAACAGAGCCACCATGTAAAGAGTATCGTCCCAGAGTTCGTTGTTATTGACCTTGTCCGATACGTTGTGCTCGAAGCCGCCTTCCGGCGTTCGGCCAAGGTCGGACACCACACGGTTTGCCCAATCGTCGAGGATCGGTTGCCAGCGGGGATCGCGGGTTTTGGCCCAGAGCACCGATAGACCGAGCATTGGCGCGGTCGTGTTGACATTGAGCTGCGGCAGACCGACTTCGATACGGTCCCGATACCAGGCTTCGATGAGCTGGCGAAGATCGTCGCGGCCGGTGAAAAGCCAGAGCTTGATCAGGCCATATAGGCCGACGCCCTGCGGCCACTCCCAACTGTCGAAGCTGATGTAATCGCCGGCAGTTCCGTCCAGATTCGGTTCATGAAAGCGACCGTCGTGCTTGAGGCCGGTCGTTCCGGCGACAAGGCGATCGAGACCATTGCGAATGTCGCGGCCGTCTGGACCCATAGCATTTCCTCTACCGTGCAGCTCTTGTGGCGGCTCCGTGGCAGAACAAATGCATGACGATTTTACTTGCGCAACATGAAAATTTTTCTCATTTTGGCGCAAAGGATGGCGATATGGGTGCAAAACCGCTGCCCGGCAAACGTGGCAAGAAGAGTAAACGTGTGCGCCTGGAGGACATTGCCGAGGCCTGCGGGGTGTCGTTGAGTACCGCTTCGCGTGCGCTTGCGGGCGAGAAAGGCGTTCGGCCTGAAATCCGCCAGAAGGTTCTCCAGGCCGCCAAGATCGCCAATTACACAATCCCGACCGCGGTCGCAGGACAGAAGGTCATCCTTGCGGCATCGAGCGCGGCCATGATCGACTACGTGCGCAACCAATTTACGCTCTATGTCCTTGAAGGGTTGAACGAGCGCGCGCAGGCGCTTGGACTCGAAATTGTCACGCGCTCTATCGGCGACAAGAACGAGGAACTGGCTGTTCTGAAGGAGGCGCTGGACGATCCTCAGGTCGCTGGCTTGCTTTTTCTCACTGTCGATGACGAGGCCATGCTGGCCGCCACGCGCGGCTTCGACAAACCGGTCGTCCTTCTCAACGGCGACGATCCTTTCATGCGTCTTTCCAGCGTCACGCCCTGCAACCGCTCGAGCGCGCGGCTGGGCGCCGATCACCTGATTGAACTCGGCCACGAGCGCATCCTGTTCCTGATGCGGCCGGGTCGGCGCACCATCGAACGGCGCTACGAGGGCTGGAAGGATGCGCTGCTGCATCGCGGATTGCCGTTCGAAGAGGATCTCGTGGTTCCCGTCGAGGACTGGCTTCCGGAGCTTGCGGCGCAGGCGGTTGCTGCCCGGATCGCCGCCCGAGGTCTCGATTTCACCGCCATTCTGGCCGCCGGCGACAGCCTTGCCGTTGGTGCGATGATGGGCATTCAGCAGTCGGGGTTTTCAGTGCCCGGCGACGTTTCGGTAATGGGCATGGACGACCTCCCGCAGGCCGCTTTCCTCAAGCCGCCGCTGACGACCATGCATATTCCCATGCGCGAAATCGGTTCGGTGGCGCTCGACCTGCTGCGTGACAGCCTTTCCAGTCTTCCCATGCCCCCACGTCGTGTGGAACTCGCCTGCCATCTGGTCGAACGATCCTCCACGGCTCCATGCCGGCCGCTTCCAATCAAGTAGGTTTCTCTGCGCAGCCTGGGCGCTGTTTTGTCGCCGGAACAAGGCCACGCTTTCGGCAACGCACTGTTCAAACACGGATGATGCCGGTCACGATCGACAAGCCTATGCATTCGGGGCGTCATAGTGCTGGCGTGCCGCGACCTTCGGCTCGAGCCGCGCTCAGATCAGCAGCAGGGTCTTCATGCTGGCGTTGCCGTTCTTGCCGATGATGATGTGGTCATGAACGGCGATGCCCGAGCGGTTTGGCCGTCTCGATGACTAGTTTGGCCATCTCGATGTCTGCGCCCGACGGCGTCGGGTATGGGCGGTATCGAGCCGCTGAGTTGAAGGCAGTCTGACCTCCAGGCCGCGCCGAGTTCGCAAAGGATCGCGCCGCTTAGATGACCTCGCCAATCCGGCCTTCGCGGACGGCGTCGATCGGACGCGGGTTACGGCCGCTATCGTGCCGTCCGCGAAGGCCGCTTGACCCCGTCGCGTTTGGGGCCGACAGCCGACCGGCAGCGTTCGGTGTCCGGAAAGCAAGAGCGGACGCGCGGCGCGACAGGTGCAATGTCTGGAGTTGGACCCAACTCGGACTCTGCCATGTCTGGAAATTCACCGTACTTCATACGTTGATACCGCTCTTCCGGAACCCTTCGAGCCAGTGATCCCGATCCGCCTGTCGCGAGCACATTCGCATCCAAAATGTGATGACGGATTTCAAGTCGTGTCCCGGGGGCCGCTTTCGTTCATATTCCTTGACGGCGGCTCCCGCTTGGTCAGTTTGTCCTGTTTGCGCATACGCGGCAGCCAAGGCCAGGTATACGAGTGCAGGGATGTTCTGATAGGTCTCGTGAATCTCGATCACTTTCTCATAGTTGCGAAGCATATAGTGGCAGTCGCAGAGCTGATCGAGACGCTGATCATCGGAGGCGTAGGGTTCAAAGTGCTCTGACCTGGCGAACCACTCGAGAGCTTGCTCGGGTTCCCCTGTATAACTAAGTGCGCAACCCAGGACGTAAAGCGCAAACGGGTCGTTGGGGTTGAGGGTAACCGCGCGCTCGGCATATTTTCTAGCCAACCGGTGATCACCCGATATGTGGTACGTATACGCCGCATACGCGTTGACTGTCGGATTATTCTCATCGAGCGAAACGGCCTGCTGTGCGTGTTTTCTACCACGATTCAGCGTGCTTTCCGGCGGCAATCCCAAAATTAGGATTCCGAATACGCAAGTCATGCCGAGGCCGGCATGCGCCATGGCATAGTTGGCATCTGCCTTGACCGCCTTATCATACCAATCGAGTGCGATTGATAGGCCTTCTGTTAGATGCAAAAACGCCCAGCGGCCGCGAAGTTCACAGTCGTAAGCGGTGAGATTGTTTGGTGCCTTTCTTCGGAGATGCTCAACAGCAAAGCGATCGAGGCGGCCGGGAATCGCCGCGGAAATAGCCCGCACCAGTTCGTCTTGGACGATAAAGATGTCATCCAAGTCACGATCGTAACGCTCAGCCCAGAGATGATTTCCGGTAGCCGCTTCGATCAACTGGGCAGTCACTCGGACCCGATTGCTTGTCTTGCGAATGCTTCCTTCGACGACGTATTGCGCACCGAGTTCGCGTCCGATCCGCCGCACGTCAGTAGCTTTGTCGCGATACTGAAACGATGAGTTTCGAGCGATAACGAACAGCGAAGAGAAGCGGGATAATTCTGTGATGATGTCCTCGGTAATGCCATCGCTCAAGTATTGTTGCTCCTGATCGCCGCTCATATTGTCGAACGGGAGCACGGCGATCGTATGCTTCGTGGAGGCAGCTTCGGCCGGAAGAGGGCCCGCTACCCTCGTCCCCGTTCTCACCCGGTATGCCCGCACCGGCCGATCGATGTTTTTGAGTGTCTGCTCGCCCATATCTTCTATGACGCAGTCGACTTTGCCGCGGACCTCCTCATGCACCTTGCCCGAGATGCAAATGCCACTGGGTTCGGCCATGGCTTCAAGTCGCGCCGCGATGTTTACGCCATCGCCGAATATATCAGTACCCTCGCCAACGACTTCGCCGAGATTGATGCCGATACGCAATTTGATCTGCCGTTCCTCGGTCAGATCGGCGTTCGTCTCGGCCATTCCCTGCTGCAGGCCGAGCGCGCAGCGCAGCGCATTGACGGCACTGAGAAACTCTACCAACACGCCATCGCCCATAAACTTGACGATCCGCCCGCCGTTTTCGCGAACTAGCGGTTCGACGATATTCTTCCGTCGCTCCTTTAGCGCAGCGAGGGTCAGCGCTTCGTCCGCCGCCATGAGGCGGGAATAGCCGACCACATCGGCGACAAGAATGGCAGCGAGGCGGCGCTTCACGGTAGGTTCTCCTATCGGAGAGGGAGATTATCGGCCATTCCTCACAGAAGCGACAGCGATAAGAACGCCCGCAACTTCGGCTCCTGGCGCAATCACGACCGCGAACGTCATCGCCGCCATGTCCGCTTTTAGGAAATGGCAACGCAGGTGTTCGCGACCGACATGAGGCGCGAAGCAGACCTGCCCGATGTTTCATGCGCAAACGCCTGAGATGCGAGCGCCGCCATTAACCATCGATTAACTATCCGGTCGCCTTTAATTCAATTCTGCAGCATACTGATTTGGGTAGCGAGGCTGCTCAAGGAGACTGGAACAAGAGGGTAACCCTCCTGTTCGCGCACCTGCCACTTCATTCGTGCGCGACAGTCGAAATTGAATAAAAGAAGCGACGGGACACCGTCGTCTCATGGGGAGGCGCCAGCATCATGTTTGATGAGGAGCGCCAGAATGAAGATCGAAGACGCAGTTACGGCGGTCACGTCAGAAGCGAGCACGCTCATGTCTTGCCTCGGCCACCCCGTAGTCGCCTACCACGTCACGGAAATCATGAGGGAGGCAGACCTGGCACAGGCCCGCGAGATGCAGCTCGCGCTGATGCGACGAAGCATCGAGGCTCTTGTCGATGACGGCCTGGAAGGCGTCGCCGCCGAACATTTCGCATCCCAGTTCGACGGCCGCGTCGGCTTGACCTGGAGACTCCTGCACGCACCCGACGACGTGGCGCATTGATCAGGACCAGATCGGTCTTGGTCAAGCTCTGGCAAGGTCAGCTTCGAGGCGCGAAGCCGCTGATCGTCAGTATTTCCGCGCGGCAGCCGCCGATCCTGCGATTGCGGCTTGCGAGGAACAGGCATGGGCGGGCGAGGCCGATATTCTACGGCTTGGATTCATCGGTCCTCGATGCTCCGGCACTCCGAAAGCGGGACTAACGAGATCGAAGCGTAGTAAAAAATCGCACGTTGGCGCGCAATATCGCGCCATGGCGTAGAAAAGGCGATGGCTCGCCGGGACCGACGAAGCAGCGAAATACGAGTTCGCCATAGCGCTCCGCCGAGACGCGCCACAGCCGCATCAAATGCGAAAACGTGATCGTGACCGCGCAGAAGCACTACGCCTTGCGGGTGGGCGGCCGCCGTCGCTCCGGAATCGCGCCGTTGCTCTAGGTGTTCAGTCCCGAGGTCAAGTGGATTGGATCGAGTCTAAACCGGTCTGGCTGTTTGGCCCATGCCGTGCAGATGGCTTCGTAAGGTGTGAGGCCGTGAAGGGTCTTGAGGCGCCTGGCGAAGTTGTATCCGTCGAGGAAGGCAGCTAGGTGATTTTCGAGTTGGCGGTGGGTATCGTAGTGATACCGCCGGACGGACCTGACCGTTGGTCCATGGGTGGTTGGGCTGGTAAGACGGTGTTCGATGCCATGCCCCCAGCAGGCCCGGTCGAATGGATGGCCGCGCCAGCGCGCGGTAGGCCATCCCGGTTCTTGGGCAGGTCAGCGAACTGGATGCCGTTGTCGGTGAGCACGGTGTGGATTTTGTAAGGGACTGCTTCGACCAATTCGTCGAGGAAAGCTCTGGCGGTGACAGTGGTCGCCTTCTGCATCAGCCGAGCGAATGCAAACTTCGAGGTCCGGTCCACCGCCACGAATAGGTAGAGCTTACCCTCTTCGGTTCGGACCTCGGCGATGTCGATGTGGAAATAGCCGATCGGGTAGCGCTTGAAGGGCTGTTTGGCTGGCTTGTCGCCGGCGACCTCGGGCAGGCGGCTGATCCCGTGGCGCTGAAAGCAACGGTGCAAGGACGACCGCGTCAAGTGCGGGATCGTCGCTTGCAGCGCATAGAGACAGTCATCCAGAGGCAGCAGCGTGTGCTTGCGGAAAGCGACGGCCATTGCCTCTTCCTCAGCCGTCAGAACGGTGGAGCGTACAGTCTTCGGGCCCATCGGCGCGTCGTGGACGAAGGTCCGCTTGCGCCACTTGGCGACGGTCTTCTGATTTAGGCCGTGCTGCGTGGCGAGTTCCTTGAGCGGAGCCTTCGATCGCTGTATCGCTGCTCGGATGGCGTACGTGGTCGTGGCGCTGCCGTGGAGTATCTGTCCCATAACTTATCCCTCAATGAAGGATCAGCTTGACTGATTCCCCCACACTCTGGGACTAGACAGACGCACAAAATGCCCAGGGCGCCGATGGCTGCGATCAACCAGCACAGAAAGTCATTGCGGACGCCTAGGGCGACGTTTCCGCTGCTGCGATATCTCCTGGAATTGCAGCGCGACTGCGCTCGCAGCGAAACCTACGACCTGACGACAGACATCGTCGGCGCCTACAGCCTCGGTATCATCCATGCCGAGACAATGCCTGGCGAGCACTATCCGGCCGGTGGCGACGGCGCGCTAGCTATTCGTCCAAAAGTGCAGTCCCATTGTGACGATTGCCATCATCAGGAGGCCATATCTGCCTGTCGCCCAGCATCAAGCGGTAACGCCGGTCCAGATGTTTGATGACCTCGTTCGCTTCGGCCGTCGTGTAAAAGACGGCTACGCCTTCCACCGTTTCGCCATCGACGCGCTCAAGGCGATAGGCATCCTGCCGCGGAGTGTCTTTGTAGGCCAATGATAAGCGCTCCGAAGAGGGGCATTTTAGGCGCGTTTTCCATGAACATTTATTAAGGCGGCAAAGCGACCAGCTATCTAACGCTTCTTCGGCTTCGGCGTGATCGTCTCGACCCTCACCTTGTCGCCGATCTCCTTTGCCATCGCCAGCGCCTTGGCCTTATCCTTGGTGGTCAACACCGTCCGCCAATGTGGCTTTTCGAACACGCTCACGATGTAGGTTGTCACGGGCTTTTCAGTCATAAGAAATCCAAGAATACCATGCGGCCGGAAGCGCTTGGCAAAGGCCTCCGGCCAGGACTCGAACGCTGGCCGGGGAAGTATGATCCTAGGCAGGTATCAAGACGGCGATACGATGTATGCCGACCACCTTGCTTGTGTTGGTCGCCTCGTCGGTCTTGCCCTTGGTGCACGTGTATATTCCGCCTTCCTCGAGCTTGAATTCCTTGTCCGCTTTCTTGATCGTGAATGCACCAGCGGTAATCGTGCAGACCATGTCGTTGTCCATCATCATCGCAGGAGCGTGTGCACCGGGCTGAAACACGACGTCGACGATTGAAATGCTCTTGTAGGCAGGAATGTCGGAGTTTCCTGTGCCGACCTCCACAACTCTGACGCCCGGGGCAATCTCCTTGCCTTCCTTCGGGCCATACTTCTTGGTCTTCGCAGATGATACCAGGGTGAATAAAGGCGATACCGCGGCTGCCGTCACACCGAGTGCAATTGCAGACCTGCGATTCATGGTTTTCATCGCATCCTCCCGGATGTTGGTCGCGTTTGAATGTGCGGGACGGCTCGCATTTTAGCAGGTATGCATTTACTTGGCGCTTGGCATTTGTCTTGGCGCTGGCAACCGCTGCGGCCCTGTCAGTGGGCTTCCACGAAGGCCTTGCAGTTGGCTGAAGGTGGCGGGTTGATTTAGCTCGGCTCGTCGACTAGCTGCCGCGCCCGCGCCCTCAAAGGCTAGCGGGGCGCGGGCCGATTGGGTCACCCCCAACATGCAGCACCGGTTAGAGGCCGATGCTGCTATGTGAACAGTCATCGATCTCCGCAATCAATTCAACCGAGCCTGGGCTCCTCCGATTTGAGGGAGCAGAACGTGCCCCTTTTAGCCAGATTACCCGTAAGGCGAGGATGGCCTATAACCTTCGCCCACCGGCGAACCTACCCCGTTTTCCGGCTAGGCCCGGCGGTCAAAGCCTACGCCACCCCAGCCCCCGGCCGCCGGGCCGCTGGACATGCCTTCTCCTCAAAAAAGCCCGCCAGCCGGAGCCGGCGGGAAGGTACTGGAGTGTGACCAGGGTGTAGGCCCCTGGCACATTGCAAACGGTCTGCCCCGGCTTTTGTTTCGAGATTGCTAAAATAGCCTTCAGGAGACAGGGCCGGTGTAGCCGCCGGCTGAGTAGCGACTAAGCCGGCGTCGTGATGTCCAGTGTTAGGCTGACATGCAACAGCGGCCTGTGGTCATCGCGGATCTCGATCGAAAGTACGCTGTGTTCTGGCCGCTCGATACCTCTGGCTAGTTCAGCCAAGATTCTGATGGCTTCGAACCTAGCTGTTTCGAGGTCCGGTACCTCTGTTCCCTCTGTGTCGGGAACCAGCTTTTCGTTGTCGCGATAGTCGAAGTGGTAAATCGCCATTTGGCGAAACGCCCGCGCCGCTTGCTGGTTGCGGTACGAATTTAACCAAATCCAGAGGCGGGCTAGCGCCTACTTGCGGATGATCCAATTCAGCAAATCGGGATCGACCGTCGCTATGCCGGTGAAATCGCGGACCATTTGCGAGGCGTACTCCCGCCATCGATCCTCGGGGATATTATCTTCGATGACGGATTTGGTGAAAGTGCTGCGCAGGATATCGCAGTCGAAAGCCGATACCGAAACACCTGGCTTATCCATGATGCAACCTCCCATCCAAGGGCCGGAAACAGAATGGTGACTGAGGATTCATAAACCTTTCAGGTGTGGCTTCAATGGGATTCAACTGTACGTTTTTAACCGAGCGGCGCGACTGTGTTGCCCGTCTCTTTGGGCGCCCTAGTTCTAGCCGGCGGCGCTCCCAAGGTCCGCCGCGACAGTGGCCGACGCGGCAATGCTCATCCGGCAGCCGCGTCGGCCATTTTGTGAGCCCCCGCGCTGTCCCGGTTCCCGAAAATCCTGCAGCGAGGCATGGCGGAGGTCTTCTAGATGCTTCACACGGCCGATTAGCCCTGGCTTGACCCATTGCGTCGCCGGCCTCTTCATGCCCTTCGGCGCCGAGCCTGCTTGCTCCTGGACGCGCTCCCAGAGGAGTTCTCGCATCTCACGGTTTAAGGTGATGAAGGCCGAGCCGACATAGCGGGCTGTACCCCGCTCGGCCATCAGAGCGAATGCTGGTTTGCCAGCCTCGCGCTCGACGCCAAGCAGTTCGTATTCATCGATGCTGTAGGCTTTCGTCTTTAGCCATGCAGTCGGGTTACCGCTTCGGTATTTGCTGTCCTTGCGATGGATCCTGCGGGCCAGCGGCGTCATGGGAGCCAAGCCGGGAAGGACCACGTGACAGGGCAACGAGAATGAGGTGAAAATCTGCGTGACACTAAGGTCGAGAGGTCGTATGTTGACATAAAGATGTCTTTATGTGACTTAGGCGCGACTGTCGCCTTGAGGATGAAAAATGTCGCAAAGCTCCTCATCGCTGGATGACCTGTTCGGCCCCGTTGCGGCGAAGCCCGACGGTTCGGAAGTGCTTGCGGCGCTGACCGCGGCGGCGCGCGAACGCATCCTCATCCTCGACGGCGCCATGGGCACGCAGATCCAGGGTCTGGGGTTCGACGACAGCCAGTTTCGCGGTGAAGCGTTCGCCGGCTGTGCCTGTCACCAGCAAGGCAACAACGATCTGCTGATCCTGACCCAGCCGAAAGCGATCGAGGAGATCCACTACCGCTACGCCATCGCCGGCGCGGACATCCTCGAGACCAACACCTTCTCCTCGACCTCGATCGCCCAGGCCGATTATGGCATGGAGGATGCTGTCTACGCGCTGAACCGCGACGGCGCGCGGCTGGTGCGGCGAGCGGCGGAGAGGGCGCGGCAGGCGGACGGCAAGCGCCGCTTCGTCGCCGGTGCGCTCGGGCCGACCAACCGCACCGCCTCCATGTCTCCGGATGTCAACAATCCCGGCTACCGCGCCGTGACGTTCGACGATCTGCGGCTCGCCTATGGCGAGCAACTGCGCGGCCTGATCGACGGCGGTGCCGACATCATCCTGATCGAGACCATCTTCGACACGCTGAACGCCAAGGCGGCGATCTTCGCCTGCAACGAGATCTTCATCGAGAAGGGCGTGCACCTGCCGGCGATGATCTCCGGCACTATCACCGACCTGTCCGGCCGCACACTGTCCGGGCAGACGCCGACGGCCCTCTGGCACTCGGTGCGCCATGCCAGCCCCTTCACCATCGGCCTCAACTGCGCGCTCGGCGCCAACGCCATGCGCGAGCATCTGGCGGAGATTTCCGGTGTCGCCAATACGTTTGTCTGCGCCTATCCCAACGCCGGCCTGCCCAATGAATTCGGCCGGTATGACGAGAGCCCGGAGTTCATGGCCGCGCAGATCGAGGATTTCGCGCGCGAGGGACTGGTCAACGTCGTCGGCGGCTGCTGCGGCTCGACGCCCGATCACATCCGCGCCATTGCCGAGGCGGTGCGGAAATATCCGCCGCGCGCCATTCCGGACATCGAGCCGAAGATGCGCTTGTCCGGGCTGGAGCCGTTCACGCTGACCGACGAGATTCCCTTCGTCAATGTCGGCGAGCGGACCAATGTCACGGGATCGGCCAAGTTTCGGAAACTGATTACGGCGGGCGACTATGTCGCCGCGCTCGACGTGGCCCGCGACCAGGTCGCCAACGGCGCCCAGATCATCGACATCAACATGGACGAGGGGTTGATCGATTCGAAGAAGGCGATGGTAGAGTATCTCAACCTGATCGCCGCCGAGCCGGACATCGCGCGTGTTCCGGTGATGGTCGACAGTTCGAAATGGGAGATCATCGAGGCCGGGCTGAAATGCGTGCAGGGCAAGCCGCTGGTCAACTCCATCTCGATGAAGGAAGGCGAGGAGGCGTTCCTACACCACGCGAAACTCGTGCGCGCCTATGGCGCGGCCGTGGTCGTCATGGCCTTTGACGAAGACGGCCAGGCCGACACCAGGGCGCGCAAGGTCGAAATCTGCACCCGCGCCTACAAGCTTCTGACGGAACAGGCCGGCTTTCCGCCCGAAGACATTGTCTTCGATCCCAATGTCTTCGCGATCGCCACCGGCATCGAGGAGCACGACAATTACGGCGTCGACTTCATCGAGGCCACGGGCGAGGTCACCGCGACGCTGCCGCATGTCCACATTTCCGGCGGCGTGTCGAACCTCTCCTTCTCGTTCCGTGGCAACGAGCCGGTGCGCGAGGCCATGCATGCCGTGTTCCTTTACCATGCCATCCAGCGCGGCATGGACATGGGCATCGTCAATGCCGGCCAGCTTGCCGTCTACGACACGATCGAGCCGGAACTGCGCGAGGCCTGCGAGGATGTCGTGCTCAACCGCGCGCCCAAGGCCGGCGGCACCGCCACCGAACGCATGCTGGAGATCGCCGAGCGCTTCAAAGGCACCGCTAGCAAGGAGGGCAGGGAACGCGATCTTGCTTGGCGCGAATTGCCTGTCGAGCAGCGCATTTCCCATGCGCTGGTCAATGGCATCACCGAATTCATCGACGCCGATACCGAGGAGGCGCGGCTGGCGGCCGAGCGCCCGCTGCATGTCATCGAAGGTCCGCTGATGGCCGGCATGAATGTCGTCGGCGACCTGTTCGGCGCGGGAAAGATGTTCCTACCGCAAGTGGTGAAGTCCGCGCGGGTGATGAAACAGGCCGTCGCAGGACTCTTGCCGCACATGGAGGCCGAGAAGCTGGCCAACGCCGCCAATGGTGTGGACAATGGCGAGCGCCAGACGGCGGGCAAGATCCTGATGGCGACGGTGAAGGGCGATGTCCACGACATCGGCAAGAACATCGTCGGCGTCGTGCTGGCCTGCAACAATTACGAGATCATCGATCTCGGGGTCATGGCGCCGGCGGCAAGGATCCTGCAGACGGCGCGCGAGCAGAATGTGGACATCATCGGCCTGTCCGGCCTGATCACGCCGTCGCTGGACGAGATGGTGCACCTGGCCTCCGAGATGGAGCGCGAGGGTTTCGACATTCCGCTGCTGATCGGCGGTGCGACGACCAGCCGTGTGCACACGGCTGTGAAGATCCATCCGCGCTACACCAGGGGCCAGACGGTTTATGTCACCGACGCCAGCCGGGCGGTTGGCGTGGTCTCGTCCTTGCTGTCGAACGAGACCAAGGGCGGCTATGTCGACACCGTACGTGCGGAGTACAAGAAGGTCGCCGATGCTCATGCCCGCTCTGAAGCCGACAAGCAGCGGCTGCCGCTGGCCAAGGCGAGGGCCAATGCGCACAAGATTGACTGGTCGGTTTACGAGCCGCCGAAACCGTCCTTCCTCGGTGTGAAGGTCTTCGATGGCTGGGATCTCACGGAACTTGCGCGCTACATCGACTGGACGCCGTTCTTCCAAACCTGGGAGCTGAAGGGCCGGTATCCGAAAATCCTCGAAGACGAGGCGCAGGGAGCCGCGGCGCGCCAGCTGTTCGATGATGCGCAGGCGATGCTGAAGAAGGTCATCGGCGAAAAATGGTTCGCGCCACGCGGCGTTATCGGCTTCTGGCCGGCCAATGCCGCCGGCGACGACATCAGACTGTTCACGGATGGTGCGCGATCGCAGGAACTGGCGACTTTCTTCACCTTGCGCCAGCAACTGACCAAGCGCGACGGCAAGGCCAATGTCGCGCTGTCGGATTTTGTCGCCCCCTCGGAGAGTGGCAAGCCGGACTACATTGGTGGCTTCATCGTCACTGCCGGCATCGAGGAGGTGGCGATCGCCGAGCGTTTCGAGCGAGCCAATGACGATTATTCGTCGATCATGGTCAAGGCGCTGGCTGACCGCTTTGCCGAGGCCTTCGCCGAGCGCATGCACGAGAAGGTGCGCAAGGAATTCTGGGGCTATGCCGCAGATGAGAAGCTGGCACCGGACGAACTGATCGGCGAGCCCTATCGCGGCATCCGCCCAGCGCCTGGCTATCCGGCGCAGCCGGATCACACCGAGAAGGCGACGCTGTTCCGGTTGCTCGACGGCGAAGGCAATGCGGGCGTGAGCCTGACCGAAAGCTATGCGATGTGGCCGGGCTCCTCCGTGTCGGGCATCTATCTGTCGCATCCCGAGAGCTACTATTTCGGCGTCGCCAAGGTCGAGCGCGATCAGGTCGAGGATTACGCACGCCGCAAGGACATGCCATTGGCTGAGGTGGAGCGCTGGCTTGGACCGATCCTCAACTATGTTCCCGTGCCCTATGCCGAGGCGGCGGAATAGAGTCGAGAAGCACTGTCGTCTTTTGCTTCGGGCAGCGTCCTGTGAACGTCAGCCAGGCATCGGTGAATTTAGGCGATCGCCAGTTGCGCGATGTTTCGGATGCTCGGCGGCCGAGGCCCGTCGCTGCTGTCTGCGCCATCACTACGGACGCCGCTAAGGCGGCCATCGCTAGTCTAGGATTAAGTCCGCGAATTCCGACCCGATGTGATCGGGACCGCTCGCCGCCACAGTTATCCGATTGGGTAGTTGCGTATGCTCGATCGGCCGGCTGACAGTCAAATCGTCGACTTGAGCGGCCCGGCAAGGCCGAGAGCGGTTTTCACCAGCTTCGCGCAAGCCCGGTTGAGGCGTTCGATCGAGAGCGTGGGCGAAGCCCGACGGATATCGACTATCCGCCGGGCAAGCCGCCCTTCAGTGGTGATGGGCGGAAACGCTCTTGACGTATTCGGACACAAGTTCCCTCGGCGCCGACTGACCGACGTCGCCGACGCTGAGGATGCCGACCATTCGCATACTCTTGTTGATCACCGGCAACCTGCGGATTTTCAGTTCCTCCATGTGCCGCATGGCCTTGGCCAGATCGTCGTCTTCGCGGCAGCAGTGAATGCCGGTCGTCATGACATCGCGCGCCGTCGCGGTGCGGCTGTCGAAACCATCCTCCGCCAGTCCTTTGCAGACAATGTCGCGGTCGGTCACCATTCCGATCAGGCGGTCGTTCTCTCCGATGGGAATCGAACCGATATCCTCGGCTCGCATCAATTTCGCCAGTTCGGTGACAGCGGTTTCGGGGCTGACCCAGTCGACACCCTTGTGCATTGCGTCTTTGACTTTCATGGCGGACCTCCCTTTCTGAGGTTGGTGCATGTCCCCTCTGTCTCATTTTACCGCGGACTGGATTTTCTGGAAACATGAGGAGGCGCGCCGACACAGAACCGGTGGAGCTATCGACGAGTACGTTGAGCGCGTGCTGATCGCCGTTCTCTTCGAACGGTCCAGCCGCTATTTTTTCGGCGCCCACTGACTCCATGCTTTCGGCTAGAAAGGTTCCTCACATTCGACACTGCCAGTTACCGGCCCAAGCGGTGCGGATGCGGCGCTGGTTCAGCGCCATGGGATGTTTCGAAGGCTTGTGATACCGGATCGCCGGATGGACGGGATAGCCGGCCGAATGGCTTCGGCGAAGCGGCAGGTTCACGGATAGAGACGGCGCGCCCACGTGGCAGCCGCGTTGTCTACGCACAGTCTGGCGCTCAGGGGCTAGAGGATGGCACCTGGTCAAGTCATTCTCCGAAGGACCCAGAGCGACCGGCCGGCATGAGCGATCCCGGACAACAGTCGAAGGCGAGGATCATCTTTGAGCCGCTCAGCCTCGACCACATCAAGAAGCAGGACCTGCTGATCGGTCTCGTTGGCGTTCGGCGTAATCCACCAGCGCCCATCCTCGCCGCAAAGCCCGGCCTCCGGATGCTCCTGGAGGTATTCAATCGCATATTCGGCGTCCACTTTTCTCGGTGCCGCATCCACGGACATTTGCTCTTTCCTCCGCCGTCGGCGATCGCTTAGGGACTATACCTGATGATGGTGTCTGTTGCAGTGAGAACCCATCACGCCCAGCGGACGGATGGATCGGGCGCACTATCAGCTGCTGCCCGGCCGGCGCCCGGCGCCATTGCCGTGAAGGAACTACCGCGCCGGCAAAGCACCGGAGGATTGGATTCCGCTGCGCGGAGAAAGCTTTTACTCAAGGAACGATATCGACCTGCGTCTCAATGCGAACGTCGCGAGCTTCGATGCACGCTCTGGTGAAGTTGTGCTCGCAGACGGGGCTCGGGGCCCCTACGATAGGCTGCTCCTTGCAACCGAACCGGTGCGCCTGGCTATGCCCGGCGCTGATCAGTCACGCGTTTACACGCTGCGCTCGCTGGCAGATTGCAAGGCGATCATCGATCGAGCCACAACTGCACGCTGCGCCCTCGTGCTCGGCGCCAGTTTCATTGGCCTGGAAGTCGCCGCGGGCCTCCGGTGGCGCGACATCGAAGTTCATATCGTGGCCCCGGACAAGCTGCCCATGGAGCGGGTCCTGGAGCAAGTATCGGGAAAAAAATCGTAAGGTCATGTGGGTGGCCAGGTTCCGTTTCCGCCAGCGATTGCAGGCGCAGCCCTGCCTTCAGCGCTTGGTTACCGCAAGGGAAGAAATTCATGGTGCAATGCACAAAAATATTGCTATTGGGTTGTGTCGGTTTCATAAATGAACGGGGCTTTGGGGGTGTTCACTGAAGGATGGAAACTATGCCCACCACTGAAAAAACCCCTGATACCATTGAAGGCACCGCCTTACCGACCTTCGATCCGGCCAAGGCTACGGCCGAGTTCCGCGCTGCCGCTGAAAAGGGCGTCGAAAGGTCGAAAGAAGTTCTTACCAAATTCAAGGCCGGCTCTGAAGACGCCCAGAAGGCTCTTGAGTCGAGCGTCGAAACCGCCAAAGCCGTTGGCAGCGATCTGTCGCTGAAGACAATTGCCCTTCTGCGCGTCAATACTGAAGCCGCCTTCTCGCACTTTGAAGCCCTAATTGCCGTTAAGTCGCCTTCCGAATTCGTTGAACTGCAGACCGCCTTCGTCCGCAGCCAGGTTGAAATGGCGGTCGAGCAGGCCAAGGAACTCCAGGCCGTCACGACCAAAGCCGTCGAGGACGTATCCAAACCGATCAAGTCCGCCTTCGAGAAGGCGATCAAGGAACTCAAAGTCGCCTAGCTTTTTCTTGGGCGGAGCCTTGGTCGCTAGCCGCGCCTGATTTGCCGCATCTGGTCTCGTCGCGAAAACGGACAGAAAGGGCGGCAAATCGGCGGGGTGCACCCTAGGCTGAATCACCCCGGCGCCGCCGCCGTTCTCGGGGATGAACTCGACACCGGCGGCTGAAAGCGCCGCGCGGATCACCGCAAGGGGGGGGAACCGTTTGGGACTGTCAGATTCTCAGGCAGATCCGGCAGGCGCCGCTCGGGGCCGAGATGGCCAGCTCGGGCAAGACGCGAAGAGCCAAGATCAGCGAAGGCGAGAAGCGGGCGACGTAGGTATAGAGCAGGTCACAGGCATGCCTCAGGACGCGCGGGGCAGGACAGCGGCCGGCAAGAACGCACGCTGGCGGGGCTCAGTGGCCGGCCTTTTACGATCCCGGCGGGCGATACCGGATCGACTTCGCCTTCCCAAGAGCTTCCATAGTCTCTTCGACGCCTAGGAGGACGGTGGTCTCGTGAGAGCTGAGCGCTCCCCCCGCACCGATGGCAAGCACGACCGATGCCATCGACACGTTGTCTGGCGCCTCCCACAGATTCCAGCCATCATGCTCTCCGAAGGTGTACCAGAACCCGTGCACCTTTCCGCCCACCGACTCGATGTACGAACGGGCCGCCTCGCGTCGATCCTAGGGGTTTTTGATCAAGCGCGCCCAGGTCTCGGGCGTATAGCTGAATCGCGAGAGATACATTGGCATGATTCGCCTCTTGGGTCGCCGCCTAACCGGCTTGCGGGGTAGGTTCACCGGGTGACGAAATATGCGCTCAAGCTTTAAGCGCAATATCATCACCGCTTAGGCATCCAGGCTATGCATTGTTCGAGGCGTTCCAGCTGCGCTTTCTGCAAACGAAGCTCGTGACCTACGTTTTGCAACTTGGATTGCCTTTGGAAGCGGCCGCATTGATCAGTTCGCATTCAAGCTGAGCGATTCGATCTCGCACCTGCTGAGCTTCAGCCTGCCGTATGTCTCTAATCCAACCTGGGCCATGCATATTCAAGGGGATAGCATTTGAAAACTAACGCCGGCAGATTCGAAAAACTCGAATTTTAACCATCGCAAAAATCACCGCCCTCATCGAAGCCAGAATAATCTTAATCGACTTGGTAACGGCCTGTTCAGCGCCAATGTCTAAAGAAACAATATGACGCCGCGCGCCAAGCGTATTCTGGGCAAATCATTGATCGTGACGACAATTGCAGTCGTCGCGACTTTCGGTCTGTCGTTTACGGCTAGACTTGCGTTGCAGATGCCGATCGACTGGCTGAGTTGGGTCGAATGCACCTTCATTCCCATTCTGATCGGAATGCCGGTCAGCGCCTACATCTTCGCCCAGTCCGAAACGATCCAGGATACATGTGACAAGTTGGAGAGGTCGCATACGGCCCTGAAGGAGGCGCACGACAGGCTCACCTTCGTAACCAGCCACGATCAGATGACGGGGCTCCTTAGCCGCGGTGAATTCATCGCAAGGATGGACAGAAGCCGCGATGAAGGAGAATGCGACACGCTTCTCCTGATTGATCCAGATCACTTCTCCTCGATCAATGACGAGCACGGACATTCCAAGGGTGACGAGGCTCTGGTTCGGATCGCGAAGGCGCTCGTCTATACGACTCGCCCAGGCGACTCAATTGGCCGCCTTGGTGGGGAAGAGTTTGGGGTCTTGCTACGCGACGTGCGCAAAGAGCAGGCGATTACCATAGCGGAGAACATCCGTCGGCTTGTCGAAGGGGGGCCTTGGGTCAAAGGGCAACAAAATGGCGTGAGGGTGACTGTCAGCATCGGCGGTGCGGAAATCCCTCATAATGCAGATCCTCAGGATGTCCTCCGTGCTGCGGGGCGGTGCGTATTTGCAGCGAAACAACGTGGGCGGAACCGCGTTTCGTTCGACCATGAGGCAGCCAAGTTGCGAGTCATAACGCCGTAGCCGATCTCGCTTGGGAAACTGATGGAAAAGCACTCGGTGGTCTGGTTGTGCTGACAGTTTTAGGCGCGGCGGTGGCCATTGGTGCGATGTTCGCGACATCGACCGCGGTCCTGTACCAATACGGGCGACGCCGGCCCGCCATAGCAGCAAAAGTGGTCATCCCGCCGGTGCCAGGATCCGCATTGGACCTTTGCAAAGGACGGCGTGGGATTGTTTCTCAACCATCGCTCAACTCGCATGTTCGCGTGGATGGCAGAGTGGAGCAAGCCCTGGCGTGGAGGGATTGAGGAGGATACGGGCTTGAACTCAACGCTCGGTGGTTCACTCAGCCTTCAGCACCTGGTGCCTGGTCAGCCAGTCACGAATGATCAATCGAACGGCTTCAGGTCGCGAAACGTCATGTTCGGCAACAAATTGATCGACGCCAGCGAGCATGTCGGGTTGGAGGCGGACCATAATCAGCACCCCCTTTCCAGTTGGGGCTGGTCCGCGTTTCCTTGACGCCACAGCCAGGGATCAACCATGGGGATCGCGAGTATCGAGACCCCGCGGTGAAACCGATTGGTCGGATTGAATTGGTTCAAAGAGGCGAAAATGGATAGTCAATGCGTAGATGGCTATTTCACGTGCCTGGCTGCCGAAATCGAGGTGGGACGCAATCAACTCGCCGATGACCCGCGAGATGCCTACCGCCCCCCACCACTGCGGGATCGTCGGATTCTGGCGGGGCTGGCTGCATTGGCCGCAGTGTGGTTCGGGATCGTCACCTTAGGTCTCTTGGTAGGATGGTAGCTCGCGTCACCGGGGAATCGCCGATCACTCAAGCGAAGCCACGGTCGGCCAATTTTCGAGTGCCACGTCAACTGCGCCTGACGCCCGAACTGGTCGCGAGGGTCGCCCGCGATGTCGATGACCCTGGTCCCGTGCCAGGCCGGATCTACGCGACTGATGCTGACTACGAGGCCACGGCGCGCGCGCTCCTTTCCGCCCAACCGGTGAGCGGCGAGGTATGGGTTTTCGCGTATGGCTCACTGATCTGGAAACCAGCCTGCGATATCGTCGAGCAGCGGATCGCTATCGCGCGGGGCTGGCATCGTTCCTTCTGTCTTGGTTGGGACCGCCGTTTCCGTGGTACGAAAGAGCGGCCCGGCCTCATGTTGGCGCTCGACCGCGGCGGAACATGCAAGGGTGTCGTCCAGCTTCTGCCGCCGGACGCTGTCGAGGCCAACCTTGGCAAGCTCCTCCGTCGCGAGATGCTCACAAGGCCATCGCCCTTCCCGCCACGTTGGGTGAGCGCCGATACCACCGCTGGACCGCTACGCGCTATTGCCTTCGCAATTGATCGCAAAAGCGAAGCCTATGTCGGCGGACTATCAGCCGAGGAAGTCGCTGATGTACTTGCTACGGCGGTGGGCCACTGGGGGTCGATGGCTGACTACCTCCACAACACCGTCAAACATCTCGAAGGCCTGGCGATAGAAGATCGGCTCCTTTGGCGACTTCAGGAAATGGTTGCCGAGCGGATTGAGGTGGCCACAAGCGCTCGCCAGCAACCGGCTGCTGCGATGATCTAGGGCACATTCTTGACGTCCGCCGCTGCCTGAGGATGCCGAGCAAAACTGCAAACGGTGGTTTGCGGTTTGAATGCCCGGCAGGTTTCGATGATGCGGTGGGCAATCGACTACTGCAGGTTTCGACGCGGCGGCCGGGCCGTTCGGGCTAGGGATCGGAGCGTCAGATGTAAGCACACGCGACGTGACGGTGGCGGCATAGCCGTAGCCATCCCTAAACAACCGCCAGCGGTTAGCTGGTCGATGGACGACCTTTGCGAGAAGACGGCGCCGAAGCCGGGGCACGCGGGCCGTGTAGCGCGCGCGCTGCCAGGAAATAATGGAGGGTATACAATGGCTCAAGATACGCCAGTTAAACCGATCAGCCGCGATCTCCTTCTTGGAAGCTGGAAGATGACGTCGTGGATGACGAGAGACGTCGCGACTGGGGAGCGGCGAGAAGCACTGGGTCAGCATCCTCAAGGCACCGTCGTCTATACACCCGAGCGCGTCATCTTTTTTATACTTAGGAACAATCGCAAACGGCCCGAGCGGTTGCCGCCATCCGACGAAGAGAAGGTAGCGTTGTTCGACACGATGTTCGCCTATTCGGGCAGCTATACAGTCGAGCCGGATCGGGTCGTCCATCATGTCGACATGAGCTGGAATGAAGCATGGAGCGGCACAGAGCAGGTGCGGTTCTGCAATGTCGACGAACATACGCTGACTTACACCTCGCCCCCCGCCCAAAATCCGTTCGACGGGCGCGAGGTTGTTCACGAAGTGACGTATGTGCGAGAGAAGCGACCCGCCGAGTAGATTTGCCGGCTCTCTGCAGGTAGCGTTTCAGTGTCTCGGCACAGACCGCTGCGCATGAATCTAAAACTGAGACACTACCCAATGAAGCGGCGGCCGTCCGGCCTTAAATGCGAGATGTGCGCTTTCGGAGTAAGCGCACATGCTCTCCTGCTCGAAGGCGGACCGGCCTTCAACGAGTTGATCGCCCATGGCTGGGCCGTCGTCGCCGAGATTGCCGGATGGTGATCCGGCAAGACGGACGGGTTTACCGCTTGCCGCCCGCCATCTTTGCGGCGGCCGGCAAGCGCCGCAGCGATAACATCGCGGCGGCACCGATGATCGGTCCGGGCGCGAGCAGCAGGAACGCCCAGCGCCAGCTGCCAAGCAAGGCCGCGACGTGCGGCACCGACCAGATGGCAAGCACCGTCAAGGCAAAGCCGAGCCCAAGCTGCACCGACAGCGCGGTGCCGACAAATCGCCTATCGCCAAGTTCTGTCACCGCCGCCGAGAATTGCGCGGAATCACCGATGACCGAAACACCCCAGACGACGATGAGGAGTACGAACAGCCAAAGCGGTCCGTCGAAGACGAAACCGACGGTCAGCGCGCAAAAACCTGACACCATCATCATTCCGGCGGTCGTCAGGCTGCGGCCGATGCGGTCGGACAGCACGCCGCCGAGCAGGCAGCCGCCGACACCGGCAGCGATGGCCAGGAACGTCAGCAGCGACGCAAAGGCAGGCGAGGCCTGCTGCTGCGCCTCGAGGGCGGCGCGCGCATAGGCGAGCAGCCAGGTCCACATGGCGTAGAGTTCCAACATGTGGCCGAGATAGCCGATATTGACCAGTATCAGCGACCGGTCGCGGAAGATGGCGCCGATCTGGCGGGGGTCGAAGACCGCCTTGCCGAACGGATAGGGCCCCTCGCGGGCGAAGAACCAGAACAGGATCGAGCCGGCGAGGGTCGCTGCGGTCGCGGCCAGCACCACCAGCTGCCAGTCGAACGAACCGGTGAGCGCCCGGAACAGATGCGGCAGCGAGGATCCCAGTGTCAGCGCGCCGATGACGGCGCCGAGCGCCAGCCCTCGGCTGCGCACGAACCATGTCGAGACGAGCTTCAGTGCCGGCGGATAGACGCCGGCCAGCGCGACGCCGGTGATGATGCGCGCGGCAACGAGCCCGGCCGGCGCAGGCTGCAGCAGCAGGCAGGCATTGGCCGTCGCCGCCAGCAGGGCGGACATCGCCATCAGCCGGTTCAGCCTGACGATATCGGGCAGATTGACCAGGCTGGACGCCAGCGCGCCAGCGACGAAGCCGATCTGCACACCATTGGTCAGCCAGGCATCGATGGCCCCGGACAGGCGCCACGCCGCCTTCAGTTCGGGCACAATCGCGGTCGCCGAAAACCAGGTCGTCAGCGACAGCATGAGGGCCAGGCAAAGCAGGCTGAGCACGCCCCAGCGCTGCGCATCCCCGGCTAGGACGGCTGGTGTTGCGTCACTTCGCCAGAGCGCCATCTTCGGGCGCTCAGACCCTGGCCAGGGGCACGGTGAACACCGTTGCGGTGCCGGTGAGACAAATGTCGCCCGCCTCGTTGCGCACCGACGTTTCGATCTTGCAGATCGGCTTGTCGGGCCGCACCTCCTTGACCTCGACGCGGCCGGTGATCATTTCCCCGACACCGACCGCCTTGACGAATTTCCAGCCGACTTCGAGAAACACTGTGCCAGGGCCCGGAAGGTCCTCCGCCACCACTGCATTGAGGATGCCGGAGGTGACGCCGCCCTGGACGATCAGCTTGCCGAACACCGAAGCCTCGGCCAAAGCCTTGTCGTAGTGCAGCGGGTTGCGGTCGCCGGTCATTTCAGTGAACGCTTCGATGTCCTGTGGTCGCGTGCGCCGCGAGCGTTCGGCAAAGGCTCCCACCTGCGGCCGTCCCTTGATGACGCCGATCCAGCCGTCTTTCATATGTGCAGTCATGGTCCTATCCCCATTCGGTTGCGATGCGTGATCGAGCCGGCCGCGGCCGGCGGTTTGACCTGGCTTGCCGGCTGTCGATGGGCCGCCGGCCGTCCCTGGAAAAGGCGGGAAGAGGCGACGCCGCGGATCGGCATCTCCCGTTCGGCCAATGCCTGAACTTCTGCCTTCATCACCGCGCTGAAACGGCGGTGCTTCTCGCCGATGTCGCCGAGCGTCCAGTCGAAACCGGCAACGGCATCGGTCGTGTCGAGAACCTGGCTGGCGATCAGGTCGCGCTCGTGCTGGTAGGCTGCCAATGCCGCCTCGGAGCCGTCGAGAATGGCGTGCGCCAGGGCCTCGGCGTCGCGCAGCGCATCGGAAATGCCATGCGAGGTGATCGGATCGCGGAAGAAGCCTGCATCGCCGACCAGCGCCCAGCCCGGTCCATGCGCCTGGCGCAAGAAACCCGGCACGCCACGGAACACGTGCAGGCGGCTGTCCTTCGCCGCCCGGCTCGCTTGCACGGCGAGAGCCGGCGAAAGCGCGGCAAGCACGTCCATGCGGGCCTGTTCATGGTTGCCGCGGAACCGTTCGTCGAACAGCATTGTCGGCACCGACGCGACGATGCAGGCAACCCCGTCATTGGTCGGGATGAAGGAGCCGGCAATTCCGTCGCGGAAATACCAGTGGTAGCCGGCGCCGGGCTCGACCGGCGCGTAGCCGTAGACATGGGCGGCCGACACGGTGCCACGTTGCAGCACCTGTGCGTCGCGGGATCTGGCCACCAGCGAGCCGATGCCGTCGGCGCCGACCACGATGTCGGCGCTCACCCGCAGCAGCGCGCCGCCGGCAGCGTGGATCTCGACACCTCGCACGCGTCCTTGCGTATCGGCAAAGAGGTCGGCGACGGCCGTGTCGTGCAGGACTTCGGCGCCGGCCTTGCGCGCGGCATCGACGAGAATGCGGTCAAGCACGGTGCGCCGCGGCGCGATCAGGCCGGGAAGGTCGGGCCAGGCGCGGAGCGGAATGGTGATCTCCTCATCGCCATAGTGGAAGGTCGTCGCCTCGATCAGCGGCGTGCCCGCATCGATGAGCGGCTTGAGCAGCCCCCAGCGCGACAGCTGCAGCACGGCAGGCCGCATCAGCGCGTGGGTAGACAGCGTGTCCGAAGCGTAGGGCCTGCGGTCGATCGCCAGCACGCTGAGCCCGGCGCGGGAGAGCAGCATGGCTGTCGAAGCGCCGGCGCAGCGGGCGCCGATGATGATGGCGTCGAAATGGGCGCGTTTTGGGACGGTGTGCATGTTCATTGTCCTCAAGCGGCCTTGAGGCCGTAGCAATCGAGGTAGCGGGAGATCTCGGCGGCGATCGCTTGCGCATCAGTGCCAGCACCGCAGATGAAGTTGGAATCGCGCTTGCGCAGGAACCGGAAGCCGAGCGCGAAGAGGCCGGGAACGCTGGTGATGCCGTTACGATGCGCCAGCTCGCCATCGGGCCCGAGCGCAAACGGCTCCAGCCATCCAAAGGACCGCGCATAGCCCGTCGCCCAGATGACCGTGCCGATCGACCCGTCCGTCAGCGAAAGGCGCCGCGGATAGGTTGAAGGCACGACCACCGGCTCGCGGCGCATCGGCCGCGCGGCACCGGCAAAACGGTCGATCGCGCCGAGCAGCCGGGCCTGCTTCGCGTCCGCCGCCGCCACGCTTGCCGCGAGATCGCCAGCGAATCCGAAGGTGCCCTCGGCAATGGCTTGCACGTGCCCGGTCAGTTCGACACCGATTGCCTGCAGCGTGGCGAGGTCCACATTGGCCTTGTCCGGCCGGCCGGCGAGCTGCAGCGAAGGCTGGCGCCGGGCGCTTTCGGGATTTGCGAGGCCGTCAAGGCGCTGCGCCATGACGCCCATCTCGCAGAGCCACCAGAAGATGTCCTTGCCACGCCAGAGCCTGGGCAGACGGGTGTGCTTGCCGACCGAGAGCACCACCCGCCGGCCGGTGCGGGCCAGTTCGTCGGCGATCTGCACGCCGGAGGATGAGGCGCCGATCACCAGCACACCGCCCGGCGCCAATACGTCGGGACCGCAATAGTCGGAGGCATGAATGCTCCGCGGCTGCTTCTTGCCGTCGAGCGCGAACGGAATCATCGGCCTATCGCAATGTCCGGTCGCCACCACGACGGCTTTCGCCGACCAGTCGCCGGCGCCGGTGCGCAAGGCAAAGCCGCTGCCGTTTCGTTTGCAGGAGGTGACCTCGACGCCGCATTCGACCGGAGCCCGCCAGTGCCCGGCATAGGTTTCCAGGCTCTCGACAAAGGCGTCCCTGGTCATGAAGCCGTCGGGATCGGCGCCTGCATAGGGCGAGCCGGGCAGGCCGTTCAGCCAGTTCGGCGTCAACAGGCTGAGCGAGCGCCAGGTCTGCGAGCGCCAGCGTTCGCCGATGCGGCCGCGCTCCAGCACCGCATGCGCGATGCCCTTGTGGCCAAGGCAATGGCTGAGCGCAAGGCCCGCCTGCCCACCGCCGACGATGACGACGTCAGTCTGTTGCATGGTTTCGTTCCGTTGGATTCAGGGAGGCGGTCCGGACCTCTGTCCGGACCGTCTTTCAGCGTGTCGTCACTGGATGGTCTTGACCCCGACCGTGACTGGCACGCCTTTGGTCAGCACGTCGAAGACGGCCGAGCGCGCACGGGCCTGCTCAATCAGCTGGTTGAGCTTCTCGGTCGGTGCATCGCCTTCGACCTCGAAGGAAACAGCGATGTTCTGAAAGCCGTTGCGGACCTCATTGGAGATGCCGAGAATGCCGCGCAGGTCGATGTCGCCGTCGACCGAACACTTCACCTTGGTCAGCTTGATGCCGCGCGCGGCGGCAATGTTGGCGACGCCCGCCATTAGGCAGCTGGCCAGCGCGTGCAGTAGCCACTCGACCGGGGTAGGGGCGTTGTCGGCGCCGCACAGAACGCCCGGGTGGTCGCTGTCGGCATAAAAGGCCTCGGCATGCTTCAGTTCCTGGCCTGCGCCATGGAAGCCGAGCATGACGCTCTTGCTATGGGTGCCCTCGATCCATTCATTGTGGGCGCGGAACTGGAACTTCGCGAGCTCCGGCTGGCCGGCCACTGCGTTGATCGTCGCAAGCAGGTTCGGCGTGTCGACCCCGTTGAGAGGCAGCCTTGCAAGTTTCGTGTTCGGTTGCATTGTTCTCTACTCCAATGGTTGATGCGGCTTGTTTGCCGGACCGCCCTTCTATGAAGTCGAGGCGTTTGAAAGAGAGTGGGTGCGACCGTGGGAATTTCGATGCATGCGCGTGGAATCTGCATTGCACCCGCCGTGGAACCTGCGTTGCGGAGGAGGCCGAAACGCGCAAAACCCCGGCGATGCCGGGGTTTACATTGGCCTGCTGGCCGAGGTTAGCCGTCGAAGCAGCCCGGTCATCTGCCGCTTCAGCCATCCATCCCGTCCGTATGGGAGGGCACGGAGCGCACGCAGGTGTAATGGTCGATCTCCGAGCGGCTGATACCGAGGTCCTTGAGCATATAGTCAGGCATTGCATGCAGCGCGGCGCGCTCGCTGCGCATCTTCATGGCATGATACGCCTGGCGCAGGGCGTGGCCGGCGAAGCCGAGCAGGCCGAACTTCGTGCGGCCGGTTTTGTAACTTGCATGATCCATCGTCGTCATTGTCGTCTCCATCCTTGGCGACGCGACCATTCGCGCCGTCGATGGGAGGACAATGAAGGACGACCGGGGGAGCGAGCGTTGGAGTCCCCGTAGAATTTGACGTGGAATTCGTAGTGTTTCGACCGACGCCCCGTCGCCTTATTGCAGAAGACGCCTTGGCGGCGAGGTCGCCAGAGGCTCCGGAGCAATCGACCGACAGGCCCGAGCCGATCGCGATATCTCGATGGCGCTGGCAAGGGCGATCAAAACGCTGCCGATCAAAAGCCCACTTCCAAAGACATCTCTGGAACGATGGACAACCGACTGCGCGCGAATCTCTTACGTGCTTTCGGCTACGACGATACTGCCGCTGAATCTACGACGAGGGTTTGCGTGCCTGGGCGAGGGCAGCGCGCTAGGCTGGCCTACCACTGACTTCAATCGGCTTCTCTGCTGTTTGCCTGGCCATTCCAGCAGAAGCGAAGCGGATCGATGCGTTGGGGAAAATCGCACGCCGGCGCGCAGCATCGCGCCATGGCGTAGAATGCCCTTCCCGAGAGATGGGTGACAGTTCATTCCGGATAGATGGGTTACACTTTTGGCCCTTTGCAAGGAGAGCAAGGTGCCTTGGAAGGAGTGTAACGTCATGGAAGAGCGGCTGAAGTTCGTCGCCCGGCTGCTGGACGGCGAGAAGATGGCCGTGCTTTGCCGGGAGTTCGATATCTCGCGCAAGACCGGCTACAAGATCCTCGCGCGCTACAACGACAGCGGCCTGGAGGGGCTGACGGATCGATCGCGCCGACCTTACCGCCACGCCAATCAGCTTCCGTTTCAAATCGAGAAGCTGATTGTGCGCCTCAAGCAGGACAAGCCGACATGGGGTGCGCCGAAGATACGCGAACGGCTGGCTCGGCTGTATCCCGATGTGCACAGGCCTGCGATCTCGACGGTGCATGCGGTGCTCGACCGGCACGGTATGGTCGAGCGTCGCAAACGGCGCCGCAACAGGGCGACGGGGACACCGCTTTCAAACGGCTGTCGACCCAATGATCTGTGGTGTGCCGATTACAAGGGCGAGTTCATGCTCGCTGATCGTCGCTATTGCTATCCGTTGACGATCACCGACTTCGCCAGCCGTTATCTCATCGCCTGCGAGGCGCTGTCGACCACCAAGGAAGCCTATGCCTTCACCGTGTTCGAAAGCGTATTCAAGGAGTTCGGCCTGCCCTGCGCCATCCGTACCGACAATGGCGTTCCCTTCGCCAGCCCCAATGCGCTGTTCAACCTCAGCAAGCTGTCAGTCTGGTGGCTGCGCCTGGGCATCGACATCGAGCGCATCAAGCCGGGCTGCCCGCAGCAGAACGGGCGCCATGCTGCAATCGACCGCGGCGACGCTTCAGGCTTCACCAGTCGTGAAGACGCTATCGCGTTCTTCGGCGCGACCAGCAACGCGGGCTGCTTTCTCGATCTGACCATGGACCAGCGAGGGACCGTCGCCGATCTCCGCAGTCATCCCGACTTGGCGAACTACTTCACCGCGAGTGCGGTGGCCGGGCATGCACAGCAGCGTGAAGCCGAACCACGGTTCATCCTTGGCCGTACCAACCCGGAGCGCATCCCAACGCTCGCCGATTTGAAACCAGAGATCGCCGCGATCGAAACGGAGATAGCAAAGGTCGGCAACGCAAAGCCCCGCAAGCGGACACAGGCAGAGATCGACGCGATGTGGACCAAGGCCACCGACAAGGTGACCCATGACCTGCTCATAGTCGGCTCGCGATTCGGCTGCTGTCCGTGTGTTCATAAGCGTGAACTTAATTCAGAGATGCTGGCAATCAAGGCTTGGCTACACAATGCGAGACAGCGAGCTTACCGAGCGTCCCGGCAAGGGCTGGACGCCTTGGGCAAAGGGTCCAGGCGACCACGACATCGAAAAGGTCTGGTGGGCGGCGCGCGTGCTGTACTTCCCCAAGTTGAACGTCTCGACCTGGTTCGACGGTTCCGACGTCGTCGGAATCTGGCACTGGGGCTACCGCGGCGAGAAGTGGACCATGAAGGCGAAGCCGGCCGACCGGCAACCATTGCCGGAGGTGTACAGGCTGGCCCGTGAGGCTGAGAAGCAGCGGGAGCTCGACCTATACCGCCAACGTGTCGAGAAACGCTGCCTGCAGGCCACACAGAGCCGCCAAGAGACGCATGGACCGCATACGGTGCTGAACAGAAGGCAAGGGTGAACGCGCGCTAGTTCCGTGCTGGAATGAGCCGTGACGGCGGTCGTCACCGTGGCTCGAGTGTCAGCAGATGTGGTAAGGTTGATTGTCGGCAAGTAGCAGAGAGGTCCAGCAACAATGACTTTGAGACGAACCAGGGCTTACGGCGCATCCGGCTTGGTTCTATCGGTTTGCACTGTATTTGCTTGGCAGAACGCCACTGCCGCTCAAGATTGCGACGCAGCCGCGACGCCTGGCGTCAATTGGCAGGAGTGTGACAAAAAGCTTCTCATCCTAGAAGGACAGGACCTGAGCGGGGCGAACCTGTTCGGTGTTGATTTCACTTCGACCGACCTCAGGAACAGCAATCTCCTTGCGGCAAATTTTGAGAAGGCAACGCTTGTGCGTGCTTCCCTAGCCAACTCGACCGCCAAAGGCGCCCGGTTCGACAAAATCGAGGCCTACAGGACCGACTTCAGCCGTATGGACGCGCAGGGCGCTGTGTTTGCGAGCGCGGAAGTGCAGCGCTCGAATTTCCAAGACGCCAATCTGACCAATGTTGATTTCACAAAGGCGGAATTGGGGCGTGCGCAGTTCCATGACGCCAATATCAGCGGCAGCCGCTTTTCGTTTGCCAATCTCGCGCGGGCGGACTTCCGAGGAGCGACGTTCACCGCGCCGATAGACTTTGACCGCGCTTTTTTCTTTCTGACCCGTATCGAGGGCCTCGATCTTTCCAATTCGGCGGGTCTGTCCCAGTGGCAGCTCAACATGGCTTGCGGAGACGCCCGGACCGAGTTGCCTTCCGGCTTGACGAGGCCTGAAGATTGGCCCTGTCAATTCCAGCAGGAATAGTTGTCGGCAAGCGAACTGCGGCAATGCTGCACCCGACAGGATTCGAACCTGTAACTTCTGCCTTCGGAGGGCGCAGATCCTCCGCCAAAGTGGCACGTTTCTGCGGTACGGGTAAACTAAAGACCGGCGCTCACCGCTAAGGCGTGTTGTCGGTAGCCTTGCCATGTCAGCGTTGGGGCCAAGGATCAACAGGGACGAAACAATCGCCCGCTTCATCGAAATGTCCATCGGACGTTCCGTATCGACCAATATGCGCAAAAGAATGGCCGGAGCAGAGCGGCATGGGCGCGCCTATCTGCTGCTGCGCTAGCGCCTCTTCACCTTCGGCGTGATCTCTTCGATCTTCGCCTTAACGCCGTCCTGTGTGGCCGAACAGGGCTTTGAGCCGAAACGTTAGGCCAAGGCGCAGGGAAGCCAGCCAGCGCGTTCTTGCTGCTCTCTACAGCGGCGCCGAAGCGCCGCGCGCGTCTTACCGGCACATGCATTGGACGTAAGGGCAAGGTGCGATGAGCTGCCATTTTCGCCCGCTGCTACGGTGGCGGGCTTTCTTTATCTTGTGGCAGAAAAGTCACGCAGCTTGAATATGCAGAGCTTCAACCGGCGCGAGCTTATTATCCAACTAAGCGAGGAGTACCGTTGTTGACGGGCAAAGGGGACGCGCCCGACACTCCTCCCGAACTAGCGCCCGCCGCCTCCCGGTGGCGGGCTTTTTGTTAGCCCACTGCCCTCCGGCTGGACAGCAGGCGCCTGGTCTCGATGTAATCACGGGAAATCCCGATGTCGCTGAGCAGGTCGTCCGGTGACTCGGTCAGCTCGTCCATTGCCTTCAACCGCGCCTTCTGTTCGGCTCGGCGACTGAGCCAATCGACAAGGGGACTAACTGCGATAAGAGGAAGCTTCATAAGCATCCAAGTTACTCCTCACCGCTTGCAGGAACACCCCGCCTGCAAGCTAGGTCCGATGCGTCGATGCGTCTGTGACAAAACTCACATACCCCCGTTCGGCAAAAACTGCCCGGGCTAGGTCGCGGGCTTCTTCTTTTCTGGATTCGCAGCAAGCAATCGGGTCCGGCGTACCTATAGCGTACCTATCGCCAAAATCGGCGTTTTCGCTGTGTCGCTAAGTGCTTGAAAATGTTGGCTCCCCGGGCCGGATTCGAACCAGCGACCAACCGGTTAACAGCCGGTTGCTCTACCACTGAGCTACCGGGGAACAGCGCTCTCATGTGAGTGGCGCAGCCTATAGCAAACCCGTTTCGCCTTTGCAAAGAAGCATTTCGTATTTTTTCCGGGCTTTTTTGCATGGTGGTTTCTGGCAATCGCCGGCGGGGGCCCTCATATGAGCGGTTCTGCTCACTGCCGTAGAGCGAAAAGGCGGTTGCGGCATTTGCCGGCGGGTGTCTTTAATCACAGGAACTGGGTCTGGCTTCGACATGACTGCAGCAGGCGATCACGCACCAGTGCGGAAAATCACGGTCTTTGGCCGTGAATTCACCATGCCGCGCTCGCGCGCTCTCAGAATCGTCATCGGCGTCGTCCTGATCCTGGGCGGCATCCTCGGCTTCCTGCCTATCCTGGGCTTTTGGATGATTCCGATCGGATTGCTGGTGCTTTCCTATGAATTTGCGCTGGTGCGCCGCCACCGGCGCCGGCTTGTCGTGTGGTGGGAGCGCCGGCGCCGGCCGGATTGACCTGGCCAGCGGACCTTTCCAGATCAGCTGAAGGCGTATCGAGCCCCGACGAGGAAAGCGTCGGGAATGACGTGCGAGCGCTTGACGACTTTCTGCCGCCAACATATTGAGTCCGCTCGGAACGCCGGGAGCAACGAGGCCTCGTGGCGGAGTGGTTACGCAGAGGACTGCAAATCCTTGCACCCCGGTTCGATTCCGGGCGAGGCCTCCAGTTGCCTAGGCTCCCTTTGGGGCAGGGGTTCCGGTCGAATGAGCGGTCCTGGCGCGGCAAGCGCATTGGTTTTGGGCGCATTGGTTTGGGCGGATTGGTTGGAACATGAGCGCTGATTTCTCCGAACGACGCGTGAAGATGGTCGACGGCCAGATCCGCACCACGGACGTGACCAGCGCGCCGCTGCTCGATGCCATGCTTTCCGTGCCGCGCGAGGCCTTTGTCGGCGCGAACCAGCGCGATCTCGCCTATATCGACGAGGACATCCGCATTTCCGACGGCGCCAATGGCGGCGCGCGCTACCTGATGGAGCCTTCGCCGCTCGCTAAGCTGCTGCAGCTGGCCGAAATCGGCGCCGGCGATTCGGTGCTCGATGTCGGCTGCGGCACGGGCTATTCCTCGGCCCTGCTATCGCGGCTGGCGAGATCGGTTGTCGCTCTGGAGAGCGATCCGGCGCTGGCGGAAGCCGCCGGGTCGACGCTGTCGGCGCTGGGCTGCGACAATGTGGCCGTGGTCACCGCGCCGTTGGCGCAAGGTCATGCCGCCAAGGCAGCTTACGACGTGATCTTCATCGGCGGCAGTGTCGAGGACGTACCGGTCGCGCTGTTCGACCAGCTTTCCGAGGGCGGGCGTCTTGTCGCAGTCGAGGGACAGGGCAATTCGGGCGTAGCCCGGCTTTTTTTCAAATCCGGGGGGGTTGTAACCGGAAGACGCGCATTTAATGCGGCAATTAAGCCACTACCCGGATTTGAACGTATTCATGCGTTTGAATTCTGAGCGGTTTTGCCTTGCAGCGAAGGCGATGTCATGATCGCTTGCATTTGAACAATCGTTGCTGATTTGCATAACCGGGTATTTTGGGGGCAGTCAGCGGGGGAACGATATAAAAGCGCGGCGCCAGTTAATCGGAAGAGAGGCTGGTGTGGCGTAGTTCCCATGCAAAACGAATGAGGGATATCACGTGCCGTCCGTACGCAAGAGTGTTTTAGCCGCCATCCTCGTTTCCGCGACCGCGCTTTCGCCATTGAGCGCCTCCGCGGAAAGCATGACCGGCGCGCTTGCCAAGGCCTACCAGAACAATTCGCAGCTCAATTCCGCCCGTGCCGGCGTCCGCGTCACCGACGAGGGCGTGCCCATCGCCAAGTCGGGCTGGCGCCCGACGATTAACGGTTCGGCGAGCATTGACTACTCCAGCAGCCATCTCAATGGCACCAACCAGAGTGTGCGGCTGACCACCGGCAATTTCGGCGTCCAGATCGACCAGATGCTGTTCGACGGCTTCCAGACCAAGAATAATGTCGCGGCCGCCGAAGCGCAGGTTCGGGCCTCGGTCGAGAGCCTGCGCAACAACGAAGAGAACACCCTGTTCAACGCGGCAAGCGCCTACATGGATGTGATCCGCGACCGCCAGGTGGCGGTGCTGACGGAGCAGAACCTGCAGTTCCTGACCGAGCAGGCGCGCGCTGCGCGCTCGCGCTTCGAGGTCGGCGAGGGCACGCGCACCGACGTCGCCCAGGCCGACGCCTCGCGTTCTACCGCCGTGGCGCAGCTGAGTGCGGCCCGCGCGCAGGCGCTGGCCAGTGCCGCGACCTACCGCCAGATCGTCGGCGACGAGCCGGGCAAGCTCAAGGCAGCCTCGCCGCTGGCGAGGCTTTTGCCGTCGAG
This sequence comes from Mesorhizobium monacense, assembly GCF_056781675.1. Taxonomy (NCBI): domain Bacteria; kingdom Pseudomonadati; phylum Pseudomonadota; class Alphaproteobacteria; order Hyphomicrobiales; family Phyllobacteriaceae; genus Mesorhizobium; species Mesorhizobium monacense. The sequence goes on from NZ_CM165567.1 coordinate 1,884,367, forward strand.
CCTCGACGCGGCGATCACCATCGCGTCCGCCGAGCACCCGGCCATCCTTGCCACCCAGCATCTGGTCGATGCGGCGGGGTTTTCGGTGAAGTCGCAAGAGGGTGCGCTGCTGCCGCAGCTTTCGGCCAATGCCGGCGTTTCCAGCGCCTATCGCAACACCGTTCCCGGCGTCCTGAGCACGCAGGACGGCACGACCAATTCGGCCAGCATCGGCGCGACGCTGACCATCCCGATCTATTCGGGCGGCCGCACCTCGGCACTGGTTCGCCAATCGAAGGAATCGCTCAGCCAGGCACGCATCGAAGTCGATGTCAGCCGCGACCAGGTGCGTCAGGCCGTGACCTCGGCATGGACGCAGTATACCGCCGCGCAGCAAAGCGTCGCCGCCAACAGGCAGGTCATTGCTGCCGCGCAACTGGCGCTCAACGGCGTCATCGAAGAGCGCAATGTCGGCCAGCGCACCACGCTCGACGTGCTGAACGCGCAGAACGCCGTCATCAGCGCCAAGATCAACTTTGCCGCCTCCGAGCGCGACGTGGTGGTGGCGAGCTACGCCATCCTGTCGGCAGTGGGGCGGCTGTCGGTCGATCGCCTGGCGCTGAATGTGGTGAAGTACAAGCCGGAAGAGCACTACAACGCCGTCAAGGACAAGTGGATCGGCCTGCGCACCCCGGACGGGCGCTGAGGCATCACAGCCGGGATTTTGGGAGCGCCGCGTATCCATGGATACGCGGCGCTTTTTCGTTGTTGAGCCCCTTGCTCAGCCGGCGGACTTTCCAGTTGGGCGCGCGAGCTAATCTGTTGAAATCCAACATCTCCCCAGAATGGGGATTCTCGAATGACGATCCGTCGGTTACCCTGTCGCCATGATTCGAATCCGGCTTTGCCGGAACGGAAATCGAGAACGGGTCACAAGGGCGGCGGATGTGACGATGGCAACGGCAAGCAGCGCTCAGCGCGAACCTTCCATGGAAGAAATACTGGCTTCCATCAGAAGGATCATCGAAGACAGCGACACCGGCCGCAAGCAGCCCGGTGATGCCGGCGAGTTGCGGCAAGATCTCCAGCCTGCGCCAGCCGCACCACCGGCGCCGGAAGTGGATGCGTTCCGCGCCGAGCTGCGCGCCGAAGCAGAGACCAGGAAGCCGGTTTCGCTGGCGGAGGTGCAGGCGCAGCTGGCGGCCGAGCCGGTCATAGCCCGCATGGAAACGGCCCGCATGGAAACCAGGGTGCGCCCAGAGGCGACTCCACCGGTCACGCCGAAGGCGCCGACGACGCTTGCCGAAGTGAGCGCCAGCATCGCCGCCGAGCCGAGTTCGGCCGAGCCGGCGACTGTCGTCGCCGAGACCAGCGATGCCATTGTTGCCGACTGGCGGCGCGAAATCGCCGCCGTGGGCGAAACGGCGAAGGCTGCGGGCACCGCCAGAACGGACAACGTCGAGGCGCGGACGTTTGACGCCGTACCGGAGGTCGAGATCGCCGAGGACGAACTCGCAGATGAACCTTTTTTCGAACCTGCCGCTTCCAGCGGCGGCATGGCCCGCCAGTCCGATGCCGTTGCCGCCCGTCCTGCGATCCTTTCCGAACACGCGGGCCGTCAGGTCGCCGCCGCCTTCGGCGAGCTTTCCGATGCCTTTGCCAGCCGCAGCAAGAAGACCTTCGACGAGATGGCCGAGGACATGCTGCGGCCAATGCTGCAGGACTGGCTGGACAACAATTTGCCGACGCTGGTCGAGCGGCTGGTCCGCGAGGAAATCGAGCGCGTCGCACGCGGCGCGCAATAGTCTGTCGGGTTGCTCGAAGTGACAGGCGCTGCCTTTGGGCGGCGTTTTGTCAGTTGGGTGCCCCCGCATTTCGTTGGGAGCAGGTGCCTGCTATCCATACTCGATGAGCCGCAAACGAGTTTACAGCTTCAGGTTGGGCGCAGAGGTGCCGATGCTGAGCGACGAAGAACATGCCGACGTCGTGCGTGATGCGCATGAAACGATAGATGCAGTCATGGCTTACCGCGCCAAAACCGGTGCATCCTTGGATGAGGCGCAAAAGGCGCTGCCTCATCCCTCTGCCGATCGATACTACAAGCTTACCGGTTTCAAATTGTGGACCGTCTATGACGTGTTCTATGTCCGCTGTTCCGACTATGGCAGCGATTGCCCGGACTGCGGCAAACCATACCGGACGCCAAAGGCAAAATTCTGCGCCGAATGCGGGCATGGACTTCCCGCAAAGTAACAGAACTCATTAGGCCAACTCAGGTGGAACAAACGCGCGGCGCTTGCGGTTGACTCGGCCCAGACCTTCCGATTTACACCGGACCCAGCAAATCCCGACAGCCCGGACCGCTTTCCATGCTTGAAAAAACCTACGACGCCAAAACCGTCGAGCCGAAGATCGCCAAAATCTGGGAAGAGGCCGACGCCTTCCGCGCCGGTGCGGGCGCGGAGGAGGGGGCTGAAGCCTTCACCATCGTCATCCCGCCGCCGAACGTCACCGGCTCGCTGCATATGGGCCACGCGCTCAACAACACGCTTCAAGACATATTGGTGCGCTTCGAGCGCATGCGCGGCAAGAACGTGCTGTGGCAGCCCGGCATGGACCATGCCGGCATCGCCACGCAGATGGTGGTCGAGCGCCAGCTGATGGAAAAGCAGATCCACCGCCGCGACCTTTCGCGCGAGGACTTCATCGAGAAGGTCTGGGAGTGGAAGGCCGAATCCGGTGGCGCGATCTTCAACCAGCTGAAGCGGCTCGGCGCCTCGGCCGACTGGTCGCGCGAACGCTTCACCATGGACGAGGGCCTGTCCAAGGCCGTCCTCGAAGTGTTCGTGACGCTCTACAAGGAAGGGCTGATCTACAAGGACAAGCGCCTTGTGAACTGGGATCCGAAGCTGCTTACGGCGATTTCCGACCTCGAGGTCGAGCAGCAGGAGGTCAACGGCAATCTCTGGCACTTCCGCTATCCCATCGAGGGCGTGGCCTTCGATCCGGAAAACCCGAAGACCTACATCACCGTGGCGACAACTCGTCCCGAGACGATGCTCGGCGACACGGCGGTGGCCGTCCATCCGGATGACGAGCGGTTCCGGCATCTGGTGGGAAAAAATGTCTTGCTGCCGATCGTCGGGAGAAAAATCCCGGTGGTGGCGGACGAATATTCCGATCCGGAAAAGGGCTCGGGCGCGGTCAAGATCACGCCGGCGCACGATTTCAACGATTTCGAGGTCGGCAAGCGCCACAAGCTGCCGGCGATCAACATCCTGACCGCCGAGGCGGCTGTGACGCTCAAGGACAATGAGGATTTCCTCGCCAGCCTCGAGGTGACGCCGGAGCGCCAGGCCGTCTGGGACGAGCTCGACGGCCTCGACCGTTTCGTCGCGCGCAAGAAGGTCGTCGAACTGATGGAGGCCGGCGGCTTCCTGGACAAGATCGAGCCGCATCGCCACACCGTGCCGCATGGCGACCGCGGCGGCGTGCCGATCGAGCCGTTCCTGACCGAGCAGTGGTATGCAAACGCGGCCGAACTCGCCAAGCCGGCGATCGCTTCGGTGCGCGAGGGCCGCACCAATTTCGTGCCCAGGAACTGGGAGAAGACCTATTTCGACTGGATGGAGAACATCCAGCCCTGGTGCATTTCGCGCCAGCTGTGGTGGGGCCACCAGATCCCGGCCTGGTACGGGCCGGACGGGCGCGTCTTCGTCGAGAAAACCGAGGAGGAAGCGCTCGCCGCGGCAATCGAGTATTATCTGGCGTTGGAAGGGCCGTGGAAGGCCTGGGTCGAGGACAAGCTCGAGAACTTCAAGCCGGGCGAGATCCTGACCCGCGACGAGGATGTGCTCGACACATGGTTTTCCTCGGCGCTGTGGCCGTTCTCGACGCTGGGCTGGCCGGATCAGACGCCAGAGCTCAAGACCTACTACCAGACCGACGTCCTGGTCACCGGCTTCGACATCATCTTCTTCTGGGTCGCCCGCATGATGATGATGGGCCTGCATTTCATGGACGAAGAGCCGTTCCACACCGTCTATGTCCATGCGCTGGTGCGCGACAAGAACGGGCAGAAGATGTCGAAGTCGAAAGGCAACGTCATCGATCCGCTCGATCTCATCGATGAGTATGGCGCCGATGCGCTGCGCTTCACCCTGACGGTGATGGCGGCGCAAGGCCGCGACGTGAAGCTCGACCCGGCCCGTATCGCCGGCTACCGCAACTTCGGCACCAAGCTGTGGAATGCGACGCGCTTTGCCGAGATGAACGAGGTCGCGCGCAATGACGATTTCTGGCTGAACGACGCCAAACTGGCGGTCAACCGCTGGATCCTGACCGAGCTGACGCGCGCCGCACGCGAGATCACCGACGGTATCACCTCATACCGCTTCAATGATGCGGCGGGTGCTGCGTATCGTTTCGTCTGGAACCTGTTCTGCGACTGGTACCTGGAGTTGCTGAAGCCGGTGTTCATGGGCACGGACGAGGCCGCCAAGGCCGAGAGCCGGGCCTGCGTCGCCTTCGTGCTCGACGAGATCTACAAGCTCCTGCATCCGATGATGCCGTTCATGACCGAGGAATTGTGGGCCGAGACCGCGGGCGAAGGCAAGGAGCGCGCCTCGCTGCTTTGCCACGCCGCCTGGCCGTCGCCGGACTTCGAGGACGCGGCCGCCGCCGCCGACATCAACTGGCTGGTCGATCTCGTCTCCGGCATCCGCTCCGTGCGCTCGGAAATGAATGTGCCGCCGGCGGCGATCGCGCCCCTGGTGGTGGTCGGCGCCAGCGAGGAAACGCACCAAAGGCTCGAACGCCATGCCTCCGCCATCCAGCGGCTGGCGCGGGTCGGCGACATTTCGCGGCAAGATGCCGCCCCCAAGGGCTCGGCGCAGATCGTGCTCAACGAGGCGACGATCTGCCTGCCGCTCGGCAGCCTGATCGACCTGGCCGCCGAGGCGGTGCGGCTGCAGAAGGAACTGGCCAAGGTGACCGAGGAGATCGCCCGCCTGCACAAGAAGCTGTCCAACGACAAATTCGTTGCCAGTGCGCCGGCCGAGATCGTGGAAGCCGAGCGTGAAAAACTCGCGGAATATCGCGAGGCGCAGGAGAAGCTTTCGGTGGCTCTCGCTCGCGTCCGCGATGCCGGCTGAGCGGCAAATTCGTGCCGTGCTCGAACGGCCTTGGCCGGCCGTTCGCTGCCTTAAAAACAGACATTCCGCTACGTTAATATTGACGTAAACGGAATGTTTTAGCCCCATTGTTGCCATAATGTAACAATTGGGCCAAATGCCCGCAAAAATGCCTGTTTTTGGGTCTTTTCGGGCCAATCTTTCAAATTTTTTCGGCCGATTTGGGTCGGTGAGACCATTTTAGGCCCCTGCCGTAAGGTCCATCACTTTGTCGAAAATGCGTTTGGCAAGGATGTACATGTACGCCCCGCGAATTCGTTGTTGCGCCGTTAACCCGAATTGGTTCTAGCTTGATGCACCGGTATTTTCGGGGAGGGAATTCATGAACTATTTGCGTCTCAAAGCACTGCTGGGGGCAGGGTGCTTTTCGATGGCTTTGATTGGGACGGTGGTGGTGCCGGCACATGCCGGCGGTATCGAGCGCGGTGGCTACGACATCGATCTTCTATTCGATCCGGCGCCGTTCGCCACGGAGGCCGAGGCCACCTTTGTGATGCCGCAACGCAAGCTCAAGAACGCGGTGGATACCGATCCGTTCAATGGCACCCTGACGGGTATGAGCACGGCCGATGACAGCGAGAGCTATTGGGTGCCACGCATCGGAGCCAAGGCAACCATCGGCTATGGCGTCGACTGTATGGTGGACTATTCCCAGCCGTGGGGGGCGCACACCGCACCCGGTCGGTGGAATGGCGCCCAGTCCAACATGGAAACCGATATCAAGAGCGACAACTACGCCGCGACCTGCTCCTACAAGATGGATGCTGGCAAGGGCCAGCTTCGCTTCATCGGCGGCGTCTTCTATCAGGAAGTCTATGGCTTCAAGGAAAGCCTTGTGTCGCCGCTGGTGCCCGATTTCGGCGGCACCGGTCGTGTCGATCTCAAGGGCACAGGCTGGGGCTGGCGCGCTGGCCTAGCTTACGAAATCCCAGAGATCGCGCTGCGCGCCAGCCTCGTCTACAACTCGCAGGTTAAGCTCGACAACCTCTCCGGTACGCTCGACCTGACGAATGTCGGCTCACTTGGCTTCCCGATCTATGGCAGCGCCTCGATGCCTAACTCGGTGGAAATGAAGCTCCAGTCCGGCATCGCACCTGGCTGGCTCGCCTTTGGGTCGATTAAGTGGGTAAACTGGAGCGTGTTGCAGAGCATTCCGATTTGTTCGCAGGCCTCCAAGGGTCTCGCGCCCTGCACGACGGTTTCCCCCTTTCCGGTTAGGATGACATCGCTTGATCTGATGTATCGCGACGGTTGGACGGTCACCACCGGCATCGGCCACAAGTTCAACGACCAGTGGAGCGGTGCAGGCCAGATTTCATGGGATCGTGGTACCTCACACGGCGTTGGCTCCCAGAGCGATACCTGGACTCTGGGTGGCGGTGTCGCCTATACGCCGAGCCCGAATGTCGAAATTCGCCTGGCCGGCGCGATCGGTGTGCTGACCAGCGGCCATTCCGGAACCTTGACCGACGAGAACGGCTATGTGGCCGGCACGGACGTCAGTTACGACTTTGGCAACGATCTGGTCACGGCCATTTCGGGCGGCGTCAAGATCAAGTTCTAAGTCTCTGGAAAGTCACATAAAAGGCCGGGCATCGCCCGGCCTTTTTTGTTTGAAGTGGTGACGCTGGACAGTGCCGGCAAGCGCCTGCGTTGCTTATGAGTCGCAGCATCGCCACCTCCTACGATTGTGACGTTTTAGCAACAGTTTATGAACAACCCCCGCGCTACAGTTCCGGTCGGAGGAATTGCCTATTTCCCGCCATAAACCCGGCGCACCTCGAATATGTCTCGGGACACGCGCCAAAAGGCTCGGCGATGGGGCAGGCCGCGCCGCCCGCGGCAAGGACGAGTATGGACGCCAAGGTAATCTCCAAGGCCAAGCTTCCCAGTCGCTACGTGACCGTCGGTCCGGCGCGTGCGCCGCACCGTTCCTACCTCTATGCGATGGGGCTGTCGGCGGCCGAGATCGCGCAGCCTCTGGTCGGTGTCGCCAGCTGCTGGAACGAGGCGGCGCCGTGCAACATTTCATTGATGCGCCAGGCGCAGGTGGTCAAGAAGGGCGTCGCGGCCGCCAGCGGCACGCCGCGCGAATTCTGCACCATCACCGTCACCGACGGCATCGCCATGGGCCACCAGGGCATGAAGTCGTCGCTGGTGTCGCGCGAGGTCATCGCCGATTCCGTCGAACTCACCATGCGCGGCCATTGCTATGACGCGCTGGTCGGCCTCGCCGGCTGCGACAAGTCGCTGCCCGGCATGATGATGGCCATGGTGCGGCTCAACGTGCCGTCGATCTTCATCTATGGCGGCTCGATCCTGCCCGGCAGCTATCGCGGCCGGCAGATCACGGTACAGGACGTGTTCGAGGCCGTCGGCCAGCATTCGGTCGGCACGATCAGTGACTCAGAACTGCTCGAGATCGAACAGGCCGCCTGTCCTTCGGCCGGTTCCTGCGGCGCCCAGTTCACCGCCAACACCATGGCCACAGTCGCCGAGGCGATCGGGCTGGCGCTGCCCTATTCTTGCGGCGCGCCGGCGCCCTATGAGATGCGCGACCGCTTCAATTTCGCCTCCGGCGAAAAGATCATGGAACTGATCGCCAAAAACATCCGGCCGCGCGACATCGTCACGCTGAAGGCGCTGGAGAATGCGGCGACCGTGGTTTCGGCCACCGGTGGTTCGACCAATGCGGCGCTGCACCTGCCGGCGATCGCGCATGAGGCCGGGATCAAGTTCGACCTGTTCGACGTCGCCGCGATCTTCGAGAAGACGCCTTATATCGCCGACCTCAAGCCGGGCGGCAAATATGTCGCCAAGGACATGTTCGAGGCCGGCGGCATTCCGCTCTTGATGAAGACGCTGCTCGACCATGGCTATCTGCATGGCGATTGCCTGACGGTGACTGGCCGCACTTTGGCCGAAAATATGCAGCACGTTGTCTGGAATGACAGCCAGGATGTGGTCCGTCCCGCCAACCGGCCAATTACCCAAACGGGCGGTGTGGTGGGCTTGAAGGGCAACCTTGCCCCCGAAGGCGCGATCGTGAAGGTCGCGGGCATGTCGGAACTGAAATTCTCGGGTCCGGCGCGTTGCTTCGATTCGGAAGAGGAGTGCTTCGAAGCGGTCACGCAGCGCAATTACAGGGAAGGCGAGGTTCTCGTCATCCGCTACGAGGGGCCGCGCGGCGGTCCGGGCATGCGCGAGATGCTGTCGACGACGGCGGCTCTCTACGGCCAGGGCATGGGCGGCAAGGTGGCGCTGATCACCGATGGACGCTTCTCCGGCGCGACGCGTGGCTTCTGCATCGGCCATGTCGGGCCGGAAGCAGCCGTCGGCGGCCCGATCGGGCTGCTGAAAGACGGCGACGTGATCTCGATCGATGCGGTCAACGGCACGATCGAGGTCGATCTGTCCGATGCGGAACTGGAGACGAGGGCGAAGAGTTGGAAGGCGCGCACGACCGACTATCAGTCGGGCGCGATCTGGAAATATGCGCAGACGGTTGGGTCGGCTCGCGACGGCGCGGTCACCCATCCCGGCGGTGCGAAAGAAACACATTGCTATGCGGATATCTGAGGTGTTGAGGTCGTCTGTCTTTTCGGCACTGGTCGCTGTAGCGACCTTGGGCGCCGCGGGCCAGGCCATGGCCTTCGACGACAAGGTGTTCGACGACAAGACTGGCGTGAAGCCGCAGTCCAGCCCGTGGGCGGTGTTCCAGTTCGGCTTCTCCGCCTACAAGAGCGGCCACAAGGAGCAGGCGGTCGAGGCCTACAAATATGCCGCCGAGAACGGCCAGATCGGCGCCACCTGGAAGCTCGCACGAATGTATGCCGAGGGCGACGGCGTGACCCGTGACGACTATGCGGCGTTCAAGTTCTTCTCAGAGATCGTCGACCAGGATGTCGAGCCGGGGTCGCCGGAGGAAAGCTACGTGTCGGATGCGCTGGTGGCGCTCGGCGACTATCTGCGGAAAGGCATTCCCGGCAGCCCGGTCGAGGAAAACGAAGTGGCGGCGCAGGAATATTACATGCGTGCGGCCGCCAACTACCGCAATCCGAATGCCCAGTTCGAGATGGGCCAGATGTTCCTGAAGGGCGAGGGCGGCGTCAAGGCGAGCGTCCGACAGGCTGGGCGCTGGTTCCAGCTCGCCGCCGAAAAGGGCCATGCCGGCGCCCAGGCGACGCTCGGCAACCTCCTGTTCCAGAGCGGCAAGATCGTGCGCGGGCTGGCGATGATGACGGCAGCGCTCGAACGCGCGGCACCGGCCGACCAGCCGTGGATCCGCAACATGCAGGAAGAGGCGTTTGCCGCCGCCGGCGAGGCCGACCGCCGTACGGCCATCTCGCTGGCCGACGACATCCTGACCAAGGGCGGCGACGACCAGTAAGGCGCCAACGACCGAACTGCCGAGATTCACGACGATCGCACGTTGACCGAAAGGCAAGCGATCCCTTCGCGCCCCCTCTGTCCTGCCGGACATCTCCCCCACAAGGGGAGATCGGCTCTCAGACAAATCAGTTTTCGGTCAACTCCGTCGGCACCAGGCTTGGCACCGGTGTCGAGATCGACGTGGGGTGTAGCCGCGGCGGTGTGTTTGCCGGGCAATCGTCGTGGATCTTGGTCCACGAGGTGTTGTTGAGCACCATCTCGCAGCGGGCGAGGTGGCTCTCATCACCCAGTGTCAGGCAGGCGACCTGACCAACCTGGAACGATTTGCCGTTGGCGAGGCATTCCTGCGCGGCGAGAACCGGCGTGGCACTTGCCATCGCGAGCCCGCAAACAATTGGGCGGAGAACGGATCGGATAGTCATGGGAACCCCGGCCACCATGATGATTTCGCATCAAACGCGCGATTTGTGGCGATAAGAGGTCCGCTTGGCTCGTGCTGGCGGGCGCCCGGCTGGGCCGCTCAGGCCGGCTGCAGTGCCAGGTCGATCGCCACCGGCACATGGTCGGACGGCTTTTCCCAGGCGCGCACATGCTTTTCGATCGAGGCCGAGGAGAAACGATTGGCGGCTTCGGGCGACAGCAGCAGATGGTCGATGCGGATGCCGTTGTTCTTCTGCCAGGCGCCGGCCTGATAGTCCCAGAAGGTGTAGACGTCGGCGGCGTCGGTGACGGCGCGCACCGCTTCGGTGAAGCCGAGATTTTTCAGCCGGCGGAAGGCCTGCCGGGTCTGCGGCTGGAACAGCGCGTCGCCCAGCCAGTTTTCCGGGAATTTTGCGTCGATCGGCTCGGGGATGACGTTGTAGTCGCCGGCCAGCACCAGCGCCTCTTCCAGCAACAGCCGTTGCTCGGCCCAGCGTTCCAGCCGCGCCATCCAGGACAGCTTGTAGGGAAACTTCTTCTCGTCATCGATCGGATTGCCGTTCGGCAGATAGAGCGAGGCAACGCGCAAAGCGCCCTTGTCGGTCGAGAACACGCCTTCGATGAAACGCGCCTGCTCGTCGGCGTCGTCGCCCGGCAGGCCGCGATTGACCTCGTCGAAGCGCAGCTTCGACAGGATGGCGACGCCATTGAAACCCTTCTGGCCATGGGTCTCGACATTGTAGCCCAGCGCCTCGATCTCGGCGCGCGGGAACTGCTCGTCGACGGTCTTGATCTCCTGCAGGCAGACGATGTCGGGCGCGCTTTCCGTGAGCCAATGGGTGAGGTTGCCGATACGGGCGCGAACGCCGTTGATGTTCCAGGTGACGATTTTCATGGCAGCCTCAGGAATCTGGCGGAAGACGTTCGACGAGACCGATCGTATTGCCTGCCGGGTCCTTTAGAAAGGCCATCCATTCGCTTTCCCCCGCCGTCCCGAACTGGCCCTCCGTATCACGATGGACGAGCGCCGGCGGCGCGGTGAAGGGAATGCCCGACGCCTTTGCTTCGGCGTGAAAGGCTTCGAGCCCCGCTATGTCGAGATAGACGATCCCCGCCGGCACGCCATCGGTGAAGAACAGGCGCACGTCGCCGGCCATGATGAAGGCGATGCCAGGCGGATCGTAGCGCGCGTGGACGCGCATGCCGAGCACGTCGCGCCAGAACGCTAGCGTGACGTCGAGATCGCGCCCGGCCGAGAGCGCGACCTGACGGACCGCGCCGATGACAGGCATGATCATTCACTCCCGGAAGATTGGGGTTCGGCATTTTCCGCGAGTATTTGCTCTATCATCCATCGCAGATGCGATGCCTGCTCGCGCGTTGCGTTCTCGTCCATCCAGTCACAGCCGTCGTAGAGGTCTCCAAGCCAGGGTGGGAAATCGTATTTATCCTCTATCGGCGACACCATGAGGCAGACCTGAATGGGTTCGATCTCGCCGTCAAGGTAACAGCGAATGCGTCTAAGAAACAGCTTGCGTGCTATCTCTCGCGCTTCCTTGGACCTGTCGTTGAACTCGGGAAAGCACCGTGCGATCAGCGACCTCAGATGGCCCTGCGCATTCTTGAGACTGCTGGCGTTGCGCGGGTTGCATCGCACGAGCTGCAGGTAATCAGCGTCTTCGGCGTAGTTCCGCGGTGCTGCGTGAAGGCCGGCCCAACTCAAAATATCGGCATCGGAAATCGCTTCTATCTCGCGAGCAATAAGGACCGTCATCGGATCCTCATCGCCCTCGAGAAACGGCTTCATGTCTTCAAATGGAGAAACTGGTGCCGCAGCCGCAGGAGGCGACCGCGTTCGGGTTCCTGATCTGGAACGACTGGCCCATCAGGTCGTCGACGAAATCGATCACCGAGCCGCCCATATAGACCAGTGACAGATCGTCGATGAGCACGGTGGCGCCGTCCTTCTCGATGGCCACGTCGTCGTCGTTGCGACTGTCGACCAGGTCGAACTTGTAGGAGAAGCCGGAGCAACCGCCGCCTTCAACGGAAACACGCAACGCCGTCTTGCCGGCTTCGCCCGAAACAATCTTGGCGATCCGCTTGGCAGCGGCGTCGGTCATCTCGACTTTCATGGCGGTCTTGGCATCCGCGCCCATGGGCGTCACCTTGCTTTCGGTTTCATATGATAGGTATGAAGCGCGGGGGGGCAAGTCAACTGGTGGATGAATGGGCGAGCGGCAAGACAGGGATGCTCTCGGCGACATCGGATTCGGCTATCGGCCGCGCGCGGCCTATGCCAGCGATCCGGCGCGCTCGCGCGGGCGGCTGTTCGACGAGCTGGAGAGCCCGACCCGCACGCCGTTCCAGCGCGACCGCGACCGCATCATCCATTCGACGGCCTTCCGCCGGCTGAAGCACAAGACGCAGGTGTTCGTCGCCCATGAGGGCGACCACTACCGCACAAGGCTTACGCATTCGATCGAGGTGGCGCAGATCGCGCGGGCGCTCGCGCGGGCGTTGCGCGGCGACGAGGATCTCGCCGAGGCGGTGGCGCTGGTGCATGATTTCGGCCACACGCCCTTCGGCCATACCGGCGAGGAGGCGCTGAACGAGAAGATGGCCGCCTGGGGCGGCTTCGACCACAATGCGCAGTCGCTGCGCGTGGTGACGCGGCTGGAGCGGCGCTATGCTGAGTTCGACGGGCTGAACCTGACCTGGGAAACGCTGGAAGGGCTGGTCAAGCACAACGGACCGCTGACGGACGCAAACGGAAAAGGGCTGAAAGGACCGGTGCCGCAAGCGATCCGCGACTATTCGGAACTGCACGACCTGGAACTCGACCGCTTCGCCGGCATCGAGGCGCAATGCGCGGCGATCGCCGACGACATCGCCTACAACACCCATGACATCGACGACGGTCTCAGATCGGGCTTCCTGACGCTCGACATGCTGGAAGGCGTCACCCTGCCGGGCTCGATCCTCCAAGGCGTGCGCGCGCGCTATCCGGCGCTCGATGTCGTGCGCACCGGGCACGAGCTGATGCGCCGGCAGATCACCATGATGGTCGAGGACGTGATTGCCTCCACCACCGCCAACGTCAAGCGCCTGAAACCGGAAAGCGCCGATGCGGTGCGGGCGGCGGGCGAGACGATGGTGACCTTCTCGGCCGGCATGGCCGCGACCGAGAAGGAACTGAAGGCCTTCCTTTACAAGTACCTCTACCGCCACGGCGAGGTGATGCGCGTGCGTGGCGATGCCGAACAGATCGTCAGGGATCTGTTCGACGTCTATTTCGCCGACCCACGAGCCATGCCCGACGGCTGGCGGGAAGGGCTCGACCGGGCGGAGGATCGCATCAAGGCGCGCAGCGTCGCCGATTTCCTGGCCGGGATGACAGACACCTATGCCCTCAAGGAGCATAGGCGCTTGTTTGACCATACGCCGGATTTAAGCTAGGGCGGGCGCGATTTTGCCGGCCAACGAGCCGGATTCCCTGCAAAGCCGCCAGAGCACACCCATGAATATCTTCGCCGATTTCACCGCGCGAATCATCAAAGCCGTCGAAGCCCTTGATTTGAAAGACAAGGATGGCGTTTCGCCGGACCTGTCGCGCATTGCTGTCGAGCCGCCGCGCGACGCCAGCCATGGCGATCTCGCGACCAATGCGGCGATGGTGCTGGCCAAGCCCACCGGGCAGAACCCGCGCGCGCTGGCTGAAAGACTGGCCGAGGCGCTGCGCACCGATGCCGACATCTCGGCTGCCGACGTCGCCGGTCCTGGCTTCGTCAATCTCAGGCTCAAGGACGGGTTCTGGCAGGCGCATCTTACGGCCTTGCTTGGCGAGGGCCGCAACTATGGCCGCTCGACCATCGGCGGCAACAGGAAGGCCAATGTCGAATATGTCTCGGCCAACCCGACCGGCCCGATGCACGTCGGCCATTGCCGGGGCGCCGTGGTCGGCGACACGCTGGCCAATCTGATGGCCTTCGCCGGTTACGACGTGACCAAGGAGTATGTCATCAACGATGCCGGCTCGCAGATCGACGTGCTCGGACGTTCGGTGATGCTGCGCTACCGCGAGGCGCTCGGCGAGACGATCGGCGAGATACCACCGGGTCTCTACCCCGGCGACTATCTCGTTCCGGTCGGCCAGGTGCTGGCCAAGGAATTCGGTCAGAAGCTGCTGCAGATGCCTGAGGACGAGGCGCTCGCCATCGTCAAGGACCGCACGATCGATGCGATGATGGCGATGATCCGCGACGACCTGGCGCTGCTCAACGTGCATCACGACGTGTTCTTCTCCGAGCGCACGCTGCATGCCGACCATGCCAGGAAGATCCGCGCGGCGATCAGCGACCTGACGCTGAAGGGGCATATCTACAAGGGCAAGCTGCCGCCGCCCAAAGGCGAGAAGCCGGACGACTGGGAAGACCGCGAGCAGACGCTGTTCCGCTCGACCGCGGTCGGCGACGACATGGATCGGGCGCTGGTCAAGTCCGACGGCTCGTTCACCTATTTTGCTGCCGACGTCGCCTATCTCAAGGACAAGGTCGACCGCAGCTTCGTCGACCTGATCTATGTGCTCGGCGCCGACCATGGCGGCTACGTCAAGCGGCTGGAGGCGCTGGCGCGCGCGATTGCCGGCGACGACGTCAAGCTCACCGTGCTGCTTTGCCAACTGGTGAAGCTGTTTCGTGACGGCCAGTTGGTTCAAATGGGAAAGCGGACCGGAAATTTCGTCACCCTTCGAGAGGTTATCGAGGAAGTCGGACGGGATGCAGTTCGCTTCATGATGCTCTACCGCAAGAACGATGCGCCGCTCGATTTCGATTTTGCCAAGGTGACCGAGCAGTCCAAGGACAATCCGGTGTTCTACGTTCAGTACGCCTCGGCGCGCTGCCATTCGGTGTTCCGGCAGGCGAGCGAGCAACTGGGCGAGGCCAATTTCGACCGCAACCGGCTGGCCGCGGCAGTGGCGTCGCTGACCGACGAGGGCGAAATCGGCCTGATCCGGAAGCTGGCTGAATATCCCCGGCTAATCGAATCCGCGGCCCTTGCGCTGGAGCCGCACAGGCTGGCATTCTACCTCTACGATCTCGCGTCCAGCTTCCATGGACATTGGAACCGGGGCACCGATAATCCCGACTTACGTTTTGTTAAGGTTAACGACCGACAATTGACGTATGCCAGACTAGGGCTGGTGCAGGCTGTATCGGACGTTTTGACGTCCGGCCTAACGCTTATTGGGGCTGATGCGCCCACGGAAATGCGTTAGGTTTGACTAAAAAACCTGTCACCTTTTGCCCACATTGCGCTGGTATGGGCCAACCCTGCGCGACGTCCATGGCGTCCGAATGTGTGCGAGTTCGGGAACAATAATGGCAGACAGAACCCAGCTGAGAGCAGCCGACCACAACGACATCGCTGACGATGATCCGTTCGCGGAACTGACCCGGATCATGGGTTTCGACCCACGCCAGCCGGTAAAGCCGCAGGCGCCTGCAGCGCCGAAGGCTGCTCCGGCCGACCAGCTTGCCGAAGAGGGTGATTTCGATATCGACCTCGAGAAGGAGCTGATGGGCGAATTCGGCGCCGATGAGGGCGCCCCGCAGCGCCAGGAGCCGGCTTTCGAATCCGTTGCCGCCAGGATGAACGACGAGCTTGCGGCTTCGCTCGAACAGGATTTCGTGTTCGACGACCCTGCGGATCACTTTGCGCCCGTCGCCGAGGTTGCCGCGCCGCAGGTCGAGGCTGCCTTCGGTGATGATTTCGATCAGGCGGTTGCCAACTCGCTGGAAGACGTGTCGCCGCTCGACGACGACCTGCCGATGGACGCCGAGCTTGCCGCGTCACTCGATCAGGAATTCCAGCTTGACGATCATCCCATGGTCGACACGGCCGAACATGGCGCAGCAGAGCACGCCGCGCCGGCGGTCGAAGCCGCATTCGATGACGACTTGGATAATGCCGTTTCCTTGTCGCTCGAGGACGAGCTGACACTCGACGATCATGCGCCGTTCGACGAAGAAGTGCCGGCGGAGGATCATCACGCCACTGCCGCTGTCGAACATCCGGCGCCGGTCCAGATTGCCGAGGAAGCCGTCCGCCAGATTCCCGAAGCCGAGTTTTCCGACCATTTCGACGAGGCGATGGCCGATGTCGATATGGGTATGGCCGACGTCGATATGGATTTCGATGTCCGTGCCGAAGAGCCCGCCGAAATCGATGAGCCCCTGGCTGTCGAAACACCTGTCGAGGTTGTCGAAGCACCTGTCGAGGCGGCTTATGTCGCCGAAGCCGACAATGACGATGTTCCCGAGCTTGCCGCACAGGACGCGTTTGACGACGATTTCGACCTCGGCACCGACGAGGCGCAGCCCGAGGCGGACGAAGAGCAGGTTGCCGAAACCCCCGCCGCGGAGCCGATGGCGCCCGCCGCGGTTGCGGCCGAGCCGGCAAAGCCGGTTGCCGCCGCAGACGATCGGAGCCTGGAAGATGAGCTGAATGCGCTGCTTGGCGCCATGACCGCGCGGCCGGTTCCCGTCGCCGCGAAGGAGCCCGCGCCGATTCAACAGCCGGCAGTCGTGGCGGAAACGGCCGCTGCCCAGCAGGCCGATCCCATCGAAGAACTCGATTGGAACCTTGACGAACATGAGCCTGCCGAGACGCAGCATCATGAGGCGGCCCAGGCTGTCGACGCCGATCTCGACATTGATCTCGCCGGCGAGCTCGATGGTGAGGATTTCAGGGCTGAGACTGTGGCAGCTCCCGACGTCGCGTTCGACGACGAGGCGTTCGATGCCGCCTTTGCCAGAGGTATCAACCTTGGTCATGATGAATCGGACCGTGGTCACGAAGAATCAGACCTTGGTCACGACCAGTCGAACCTAGGTCACGACCAGTCGGACCTTGGCCACGATGTACCGGACCGTGGTCACGATGTATCGGACCTTGGCCACGATGAAGCGGGGCGCACCGCTGTCGGGGAAGGCTTTGCCCATTCGGCGGACTGGATGCGCTCGACGCCGCCAGAACCGGCCCGTTCGTGGAGCCGGGTGACACCGGTCGCCGCTCCTCCGATGCAGGCTTCGTTCTCGGCCCAGCCTATGGCCTCGGCGCCGCCGGTTGCTTCAGCGCCGGTTTCCGCCGCGCCCGCGTACGAGCAGGAGTCGGTCGAAGAGGTCGCCGCCCAAGTCGAGCCCGAGCCGGTGCGGCACGAACAGCCTCGCTATGACGAGATGCCCGATGTCGAGACGGTCGACGTGCCGGAGCGCGTGGTCGCGCTGGCCGACGACCTCGATATTCCCGAGCTCAACTTCGAAGAGGATCAGCCGGCGTCGTCCGCCTATGACGATCTCGAGGCCGAATTCGCCGGTCTGTTGACCGAGATGAACGCCACCGAGGCGCCCGCGACACCGGCGCGCAGCACGGCCTATGAAGACGACACCTACAATGCCGGGTTCAAGCCGGGCTACGACCGAGGCGAGGCGCCCGCCTATGCGGCGAAGCCGGCCGAAGTGGCCGCCGCGACGGCGACCGCTTCCCACGCTGCTGCCGCGAGCAGCTTCGACATAAACAATCTCCCCGGTAGCAAGCCGGTTTCGCAGGCTGACGATTTCGCCGTCGACGAGCTCGACTACGATCCTGAACTGGACGAGGCGATGTCGGTGCCCGGTCTGGCCGAGCGCGAGGCTGCCAAGCCGCGCAGCCGCGGCCTGGTGGCCGCCGCGATCGTCGGCGCGGTGGCGATCGCCGGTGGCCTCGGCGCTTTTGCCTTGTCGCTGGGCGGCAAGGGCGGCAGCGAAGCGCCCGTGATCGTCAAGGCCGACAACGCGCCGATCAAGGTCAAGCCGGAAAACCCGGGCGGCGCCGTGGTGCCGAACCAGGACAACAAGGTCTATGACGCGGTGGCCAAGGGCACCAAGCCGGCTGAGCCTGTGCAGGAGAAGCTGGTCACCAACACCGAAGAGCCGGTGGACGTGAAAGCCAAGGAGCCAGAAAGCCGCGTCGTCGATCTTTCACCCGATGATACCGATGCCGCTCCCGGCACGGATGCAGCGGGCAATGCCCCCGCGGCCGCGATGCCAGGCGTGGAGGCATCCGGGAATGCCGATGCCGCGCCGGCGCCGAAATCCGAGGACCGCATCGCGCAGGTCTTGCAGGAGGCCGACAAGGGTACCAACCCGGAAGTCGCCGCCGTTGCGCCACGCAAGGTCAGGACCATGATGGTCAAGCCCGACGGCTCGCTGGTTCCGCGTGAGGATCCGGCGCAGGCGGCCCCGCAGGTTGCCGCGGCCGAACCGACCGATCCGGCACCGCAGCTTGTCGCTCCGGCGGCGCAGTCCGACGCGGGGCAGACCGGTACCGTGGCGCCCGCGACCGACCAGGCAAGCGATCAGCCGACCGATCAAACTGCTACCGACCAGGCCGAGACCGCCAAGCCGCTCGAGCCGGCGGCGGCCCCCACGCCGAAGGCCGAAGCCAAGGCCCAGTCCGCCAACACGCAGTCGGCGAACACGTCGGCCACGGTTCCGGTGCCGCCGCAGCGCCCATCCGACCAGCCGGTCGACGTGGTCGGTGAGGTCAAGCCCGACCAGGTCGCCTCCATATCGCCGACCGCGGCAGGTGGTGGTTCGTGGTCGATGCAGATCGCTTCGCAGCCGACGGTCGAGAGCGCCCAGTCGACCTACCAGGATCTGCAGCGCCGTTATGGCAGCGTGCTTTCCGGCCGCACCGCCAACATCGTCAAGGCCGAGATCGCCGGCAAGGGAACCTTCTACCGCGTCCGCGTTCCGGCGCAGTCGCGCAACGATGCGATCAATCTTTGCACCAGCTACAAGGCGGCCGGCGGCAACTGCTTCGTGTCGCGCTGATCAGCCAAAACCAACCCGAAAACCGGCGCAGCCGAAAGGCCGCGCCGGTTTTTTCATGTGGAGGGGATCGGGCATTCCGAAGCGAACGATCCGGGATGATTCCCTTTGCTCGCGCGAAGCCTTAAGCTTGTTGCCATGACCGAATCAAAATCCATGATCCTCGGCTGTGCCGGGAAATCGCTGACATCAGAGGAAATCCGCTTCTACCGCGGCGAGCGGCCCTGGGGTTTCATCCTGTTCGCCCGCAACATCGGCGACACCGAACAGATCCGCGATCTGGTCGCCTCGATGCGCGACTGCATCGGCCGCCCGGACGCTCCGGTGTTCATCGACCAGGAAGGCGGCCGGGTGCAGCGCCTGCGGCCGCCGCTGGCGCCGAACTATCCGGCCGGCGGCGCGCTCGGCGCGCTGTGGCGGAACGACCGCGAGGCAGGCACGCGCGCAGCCTGGCTGATGGCGCGGCTGCATGCCTTCGATCTGCTGCGCCTCGGCATCACCGCAGACTGCCTGCCGGTGCTCGACGTGCCGATCGAGGGCGCCAGCGACGTCATCGGCGCCCGCGCCTATGGCAAGGAGCCAGGTGCCGTCATCGAGCTTGGCCGCGCGGCGGCCGAGGGCCTGATGTCGGGCGGCGTGCTGCCGGTGATGAAGCACATTCCCGGGCACGGGCGGGCCTTTGCCGACACGCATTTCGAACTGCCGACCGTCGATACGCCCATGGATGAGCTGCGGCGGCATGATTTCGCCCCGTTCAAGGCGCTCAACCATCTGCCGATGGCGATGACGGCGCATGTCGTATATAGCGCCATCGATCCGAGCAATCCGGCGACGACCTCGGCAAAAGTCGTCAACGACATTATCCGCCGCGACATCGGCTTCGACGGGCTGTTGATGAGCGACGACACCTCGATGAAGGCACTTTCTGGGGATTTCCCGACAAAGGCGGCCGCGATCCTTGCGGCGGGCTGCGATCTCGTCCTTCACTGCAATGGCGTCTTCGAGGAGATGTCCGGCATTGCATCGCGGACCACGGGGCTTGAAGGCAAGTCGCTTGCGCGCGCCGAGCGGGCACTGACCTATATAAAGGACCGCGACGCGGCTGAAGAAACCGCGATACGCGCCGAGTTTGCCACCTATTTCGACGCGGTGGCCTGAGCAGAGGAAAGAGACGAAGGCAGTGGCGGAAACATTGGACAGCAAGGCCGCGAAGGCCGCACCGATGGACCGTCTGTGGGCCGAGAACGACAATTCCCGGCTGACCGGCGATCCGTCGCTGGTCGTCGACGTGGCCGGCTTCGAAGGCCCGCTCGATCTGCTTCTGCACCTGGCGCGCAACCAGAAGGTCGATCTGGCGCGCATCTCGATCCTGGCGCTGGCCGAGCAATATCTGGCCTTCGTCGAGAAGGTGAGGGTGCTGCGGCTGGAGCTTGCCGCCGACTATCTGGTGATGGCGGCGTGGCTTGCCTTCCTTAAGTCGAAGCTCCTGATCCCCAAGCAACCGGGCGAGGAAGGCGAGAGCGGCGAGGAACTGGCGGCCGTGCTGCAGTTCCGGCTGAAGCGGCTGGAAGCCATGCGCGACGCCTCGGCCAGGCTGGTCAACCGCAACCGGCTCGGCCGTGACGTGTTCGCGCGCGGCATGCCGGAAATGGTCATCATCGAGAAGCGCAACACTTACTCGGCCTCGCTCTACGATCTCTTGACCGCCTATGCGCAGCAGCGCCAGAAGCAGGCGATCAACAATGTGACGATCGCCAGGCGCGGCGTGTGGTCACTCAAGGACGCGCGCGACATCCTAATCAGACTGGTCGGGACGCTGCGCGACTGGGCGGCGCTGGACTCCTTCCTGATCGAGTATCTGTCCACGCCGGAAGAGCGGCGCACCGCAGTCGCCAGTTCGTTTGCCGCGACGCTCGAACTGGTGCGTGAAGGCAAAATGGAGATGCGGCAGGACCAAGTGTTCGCGCCGCTCTATCTGCGCGGCCGCGCGCAAGGCATCAAGGCAGTCGAGGTTGTAGCATGAGCGAACGCGCCAACGCTTCGGTCATTCCGTTCAAGGTCGAAGACGAGACCGAGGAAGGCGCCGTAGAGCAGGGGACGGTCGAGAATCCGGCCGAGCGGCTGCTTCTGTCGGAAGCCGTGCGCATGGCCGAGGCGATCATCTTCGCCAGCGCCCAGCCGGTCAGCGAGAAGCAATTGGCCGCGCGCCTGCCCGATGGCGTTAGCATTGCCGCGGCGATGGCCGATCTGCAGCAGATCTACGCCAAGCGCGGCGTCAATCTGGTGCGCGTCGACGATGCCTGGGCCTTCCGCACCGCCGGCGACCTCGCCTTCCTGATGAGCCGCGATACCGTTCAGCAGAGGAAGCTTTCGCGCGCGGCGCTCGAAGTGCTGGCGATCATCGCCTACCACCAGCCGGTGACGCGCGCCGAGATCGAGGACATCAGAGGCGTCGAAACCTCAAAGGGCACGCTGGACACGCTGATGGAAACGGAATGGGTGCGGATGCGCGGCCGGCGCAAGACGCCCGGCCGTCCCGTCACTTACGGCACCACTGAGAGCTTCCTCGACCATTTCGCGCTGGAGGAGATCCGCGACCTTCCCGGCATGGAGGAACTGAAGGGCGCCGGGCTGCTTTCCACGCGCATGCCGTCGAATTTCTCGGTGCCGCTGCCGCCGGCCGATCCGGATGCGCTGACCGAGGACGAGGATCCGCTGACCGACATCGATCTCGAGGAGCTTGGCCTGCTGACGCCGCGCGTCACGGAAGATTGACCGCAAGCCGCTGTCAAAAGCCGCTTTCCAGCTGTAGATGCGCCGATTGGTAGCGGGCCGCACCGCCGAAAATGCGTGACATCCGGCGCGCCTTCATAAACTTTGTCGCGGTTCTGTTTGAATCCCAACGCGAATGCGCATAGATCATCGCCAGGGAAACCGTTCGAGAGAGATTTGCAATGGGTTCATTTTCGATTTGGCACTGGCTGATCGTGCTGGTGATCGTGCTGCTGGTGTTCGGCCGCGGCAAGATTCCCGAGCTGATGGGCGACATGGCCAAGGGCATCAAGAGCTTCAAGAAGGGCATGGCCGACGACGAGGTTGCCGACGACAAGCGCACCGTCGAGCACCGGGCCGATGAAACCGTTTCGGCGGCGAAGGAAAAAGCCAGCAAGAGCTGAGCCCAAGGTTGTTGCTTTGTGCATGTCGTTGTCCCAAAACCGCGTCGCACTTTTGAGCGACATGCATTAGTCGGAACAGATTGCCATGTTTGAAGTCGGCTGGACCGAGATGCTGGTGATCGCGATCGTCATGATCGTGGTCGTCGGGCCGAAGGATTTGCCCAATATGCTGCGCACTTTCGGCCGCACGACGGCAAAGCTGCGCGCCATGGCCGCAGACTTCCAGAAGCAGTTCAACGAGGCGCTGAAGGAAGCCGAACTCGACGACGTCAAGAAGTCGGTCGATTCCCTTCGAGGCCTCAATCCGGCGGCCGAGATCCGCAAGCAGCTCAACCCGTTCGAGCAGGCGGCTGCCGATGTCCGCTCCGGCGTCGACGCGGTGATGAAGCCGAAGCCGGCCGTCGATCCCGCAGCGGCAGAGACGCCGCAGGCTGCCGAGCCGCTGAAGAACGGCGCCACGGTGATGCCCGGTGTCAACGGACCGGAAGCGGCGCCGGCCGCACCGATCTTTCCGGCGATGACCGACGACGCGGTGGTGACGCCGGTAGTGGCTGCAACGCCAGCGCCGCAAAAGGCGCCGGTAAAGAAGGCGGCGGCATCGAAGCAAGCCAAGGCTCCGGCGGCTAAAGCCAAGGCAGCACCGGCAAAGGCGGCCCCCGTGGCGAAGGCTTCGGCCAGGCCGGCAGCAGCGCCAACCAAGCCGGCGCCTGCAAAAGTTGCCAAGCCTGTAGCCGCCAAGCCGGCGACAAAGGCTGAGCCGAAGTCTGCGCCGGCGAAAAAGCCAGCGGCCAAGACGGCGGGAGCCGCCAAGTGAGCGTTTCGGACACGGAAAAGGACGAGATCGAAAAGTCGTCGGCCCCGCTGATGGAGCATCTGATAGAGCTGCGGCGGCGGCTGATCTGGTCGATCGGCGGCTTCTTCGTCGCCTTCCTCGTCTGCTTCTTCTTCGCTAAGCGGCTGTTCAACCTTCTGGTCATCCCATTCAAATGGGCGACGCAATGGGCGGGGCTCGACCCGCACAAGGTCGAGCTGATCTACACGGCGCCGCAGGAGTTCTTCTTCACCCAGGTCAAGCTCGCCATGTTCGGCGGCATGGTCATCGCGTTTCCGCTGATCGCCACGCAGATCTACAAATTCATCGCGCCCGGCCTCTACAAGAACGAGCGCAACGCCTTCCTGCCGTTCCTGATCGCCTCACCGATCCTGTTCCTGATGGGCGCGTCGCTGGTCTACTTCTTCTTCACGCCGATGGTGATGTGGTTCTTCCTCGCTATGCAGCAGGCCGGCACCAACGACCAGGTACAGATATCGCTGCTGCCGAAAGTGTCGGAATATCTCAGCCTGATCATGACGCTGATCTTCTCCTTCGGCCTGGTGTTCCAGCTGCCGGTGGTGACCAGCCTGATGACCAGGGTGGGCATGCTGTCGTCCAAGGCGTTGGTCGAGAAGCGCAGATGGGCGATCGTCATCGCCTTCGTGGTGGCGGCTGTGCTGACGCCGCCGGATCCGATGAGCCAGATCGGCCTCGCCATTCCGACCATCCTGCTCTATGAGGTCGCCATCTGGTCGGCGCGGCTGATCGAACGCAGCAAGGATCGGGACCGCCTGGCGCGCGAGAAACAGGACGCCGCGGCAGAAGTGGCGGAGAAGGCGGCGGACGCGTCCTCGACGCAGGCTCCTTCGTAGGCTACCGGAAAAAGACGCCAAGCCCGATCTTGCATCGATCAAGGATGCGGTTTACGCCCTCTGGCTGAAACGCATCGCTATCAAAGCGATGCGTTTCAGTTTGTTTGAAGCATGTCGTTGTCCCAAAACCGCTGCGCACTTTTGGGCGACATGCTACCCGAGGAGCGTTCAGACCATGCTTGACATCAAATGGATTCGCGACAACCCGAAGACCCTTGTCGACGCGCTGGTGAAGCGCTCGTGGTCGGGTGATGACGCGCAATCCACCGTTGATGATCTGATTGCCAGGGACGAGGCGCGGCGCGAGCATCTGACCGAACTGCAGACCAGGCAGGAACGCCGCAACGCCGCCTCGAAAGAGATCGGCAACGCGATGCGCTCGGGCGACGCAGCACTTGCCGAAAAGCTGAAGGCCGAGGTCGGCGAGATCAAGGCCTTCATCCAGAATGGCGAAGCACGCGAGCGCGAACTCGACAAGGCGCTGAACGATGCGCTGGCGGTGCTGCCCAATGTGCCGCTCGACGACGTGCCGGTCGGCAAGGACGAGCACGACAATGTCGTCAAGCGCACCGTCGGTACGGTGCCGACGCGGCCGAACTGGGTGAAGGAACATTTCGAAATCGGCGAAGCGCTCGGCATGATGGATTTCGAGCGCGCGGCGAAACTGTCGGGTTCGCGCTTCACGGTGCTGAAGAGCGGGCTGGCGCGGATGGAGCGTGCACTAGGCCAGTTCATGCTCGACCTGCACACAACCGAGCACGGTTATGTGGAAGTGATCCCGCCGCTGATGGTGCGCGACGAGGTTCTCTATGGCACCGGGCAGCTGCCGAAATTTGAGGATGACCTGTTCTTCATGCCGCACGGAGACAGCCGGCTGGGCTTGATCCCCACAGCCGAAGTCCCGCTCACAAATCTGGTACGCGAGGACATCACTGCGCACGAGAAGCTGCCACTTCGCTATACGGCACTGACGCCCTGCTTCCGCTCGGAAGCGGGCTCGGCAGGGCGTGATACGCGTGGCATGCTGCGCCAGCACCAGTTCTACAAGGTCGAACTGGTGTCGATCACCGATCAGGAGTCGTCAATCGCCGAGCACGAGCGGATGACTGCATGCGCCGAGGAAGTGCTGAAGCGGCTGGAACTGCCGTTCCGCACCATGACGCTGTGCACAGGCGACATGGGTTTTGGCGCGCGCAAGACCTACGATATCGAGGTCTGGCTGCCCGGCCAGAACGCCTATCGCGAGATCTCGTCCTGCTCGGTCTGCGGCGATTTCCAGGCCAGGCGCATGGACGCCCGCTACAAGGACAAGGACGGCAAGGGCAACCGCTTCGTCCACACGCTGAATGGTTCGGGCACCGCCGTCGGCCGCGCTCTTATTGCTGTCATCGAGAACTACCAGAATGAGGATGGCAGCGTAACCATTCCTGAAGCGCTTCGGCCTTACATGGGCGGTCTGGCAAAGATCGAATCGAAATAATGCGCATCCTGCTCACCAATGACGACGGCATCCATGCCGAGGGCCTGGCGTCGCTCGAGCGCATCGCGCGCACGCTCTCGGACGATGTCTGGGTGGTGGCGCCGGAACAGGACCAGTCCGGCTATGCGCATTCGCTGTCGATCTCGGAGCCGCTGCGGCTGCGCAAGATCGGCGAAAAGCATTTTGCCGTGCGCGGCACGCCGACCGATTGCGTCATCATGGGCGTGAAGAAGATCCTGCCGGGAGCGCCGGACCTGATCCTGTCCGGCGTCAATTCCGGCGCCAACATTGCCGACGACGTCACCTATTCCGGCACCGTTGCCGGGGCCATGGAAGGCGCGCTGCTCGGCATCCGCTCGATCGCGCTCAGCCAGGCCTACTCGTATGTCGGCGAGGATCGCGTCGTTCCCTACGAGACCACCGAGGCACTGGCGCCGGCGCTCCTCAACAAGCTTGTCGCCATGCCGCTGCCGGATGGCGTGCTGCTCAACGTCAACTTTCCGAACTGCCTTCCCGAAGAAGTCGCCGGCACAGTGGTCACATCGCAGGGCAAGCTCGTGCACAGCCTGTGGGTCGACGAGCGCCGCGACGGGCGCGGCCTGCCTTATTACTGGCTGCGCTTCGGCCGCGAGCCGGTCGAAGGCAAGAAGGGCACCGATCTCCACGCCATGCGCAACCGGCTGGTGTCGGTGACGCCGCTGCAGCTCGACCTCACCGCCCACGAAATCCGCGACCAACTGACCAAGGCACTTTCATGACCCTGCCACTCGACGACCGCGAAGGTTTTGCAGCCTTCCTGCTGCGCTTGCGCGGCCGGGGCGCGGTGCCGAAGGCCCTGATCGCCGCCTTCGAGGCGACACCGCGGCGTGGCTTTTTGTCCGGACAGTTTCATGCGATCGCCTGGTCGGACGGCATGCTGCCGATCGAGTGCGGCGAGGCGATCGAGGGCGCCGACCTGCAGGCTGCAGTACTCGCGGCTTTGGCCATCGAGCCGGGCAACCGGGTGCTCGAGATCGGCACCGGATCGGGCTATACGGCAGCGGTGATGTCGCGACTGGCGGCGCGCGTCGTCACCATCGACCGCTACAAGACGCTGACCGAGCAGGCCAGGCAGCGCTTCGAGGCGCTCGCCATCGGCAATGTCGTCGCCCGGCAGGCGGACGGTTCCAATGGATTGCCCAATGAAGGGCCGTTCGATCGTATCGTCGCCTGGGCGGCCTTCGACAGCCTGCCGCGTTTCCTGCTCGACCAGTTGTCGAGCGGCGGCATCGTCATCGCGCCGATCGGCCCGGAAGAGGGGGAGCAGGTGGTGGCCAAGCTGACCAAGGTCGGCAGCCGTTTCGAGCGCGAGGACATCGGCATCGTCCGGCTGCAGCCGATCCTGCGCAGCGTCGCCGCCGTCATATAGAATGATGCCGGTCCTGGACGCGGAACCGACCTCCCAAATGTTTTAAGAAAATTTTCGCCAGATTCTAAGGGGTTAACCGGCCAGTAACATTAACGCGCTTTAATCATGCCTAGTTTGTACCGGGTCTGTGCGGGTTAGTGCGATGCAATTCAGTGTTTTGAAGGCAAACGGACGCAATCTGGCGCGTGGCTGCGCCGTCCTCATGATTGCAGGCGCCGCCGCGGGATGCAGTTCCCAGGTCGCGCGATTCAACGGTGTCGACGACGTCTTCACCTCCTCGACCAACAACCAGCGCGCCATCATCAACAAACAGGATGCCGCCCAGCCCTATCCGGGCGATGTCGCGGCATCTCCCGCGCCGGTCGATGGCAGCCACACCCAGTCGGTCAGCCGCTCCAGCCTGGAACCGGTTTCGGTGCAGCAGTTGCCGCCGGTCTCTCAGCCGGCCCCGGCACTGGCGCCCGCCGCAAAGCCGGTGCGCACCGCCTCGGCCCCTGTGCTGGCGCCTCCCGCCACGCATGTCGACAGGACGACCACCGGCACTGTCGCCCCGGCGGCAAAGCCGTTCAAGGACGCGCAGCCCGATGCGCCGAAAATGGCGGCGGCGGGCGGCACGCCGCATGCAACCGAGATCGTGGTCAGGGACGGCGAGACCATCTCCGGCCTGGCGCAGCACTATAAGGTGCCGGCCGACGTGATCATGAAGGTCAACGGGCTGAGCGCGACCAAGGGATTGAAGACCGGCCAGAAGCTGGTCATCCCGGCCTATGCCTATTCGAGCAAGGCGTCGCAGTCGAAAATTGCCGACACCAAGCCGGCGAACAGCCCCAAGCCGCCGGCTACCGCGCCGGAGAAACTCGCAGTGCTGCCGCAGCAGCCGAAGCTCAAGGACGGCAAGTCCGCCGCGCAGGTCGACGCATCGGCCGCCGCAAGTGATCCGAAGAACGCCAAGCCTGTAACGCAGGCGGCCGCGGCCAAGCCGGCAGGCGCCGGCGGCACCTACACGGTCCAGCAAGGCGACTCGCTGTCCGCCATTGCCAGGAAGACCGGCGTCAGCGTGACCGCGCTCAAGCAGGCGAACGGCATGCAGGACGGGTTGCTGAAGATCGGCCAGACGCTGAAGGTTCCGGCCGACGGCACGGCGACGGTGGCTAGCGCCAAGCCGGTCAAGGTCGACCCGGTGACGACCGCGACCACGCAGCCGGCGGCCAAGCCGACCGAAACGCTTGCGTCCTACACGCCGCCGAAGAAGGATGCCAAGGTCATCCAGCAGGCCGAGGACGACGACGCGGTGGCGCCCGACGCCACCGGCATCGGCAAGATGCGCTGGCCGGTGCGCGGCCGCGTGATCTCCAGCTTCGGTTCCGGCAAGGACGGCGTCGACATAGCGGTTCCCGAGGGCACACCGGTCAAGGCGGCGGAAAACGGCGTCGTCATCTATGCCGGCGACGGGCTCAAGGAATTCGGCAACACGGTCCTGGTGCGCCACGAAAATGGGCTGGTCACCGTATACGGCCATGCCAGTTCGATCGAGGTGCAGCGCGGCCAGAAGGTCAAGCGCGGCCAGGAGATTGCGCTGTCGGGCATGAGCGGCACCACCAACTCGCCGAAGCTGCACTTCGAAGTGCGCAAGAACTCGGCCCCGGTCGATCCGTCGGGCTATCTCGAATAGAACAAAAAACGATTGCTGGCCGTCTGACCTCCAGTCCGGCCTGCCGGCTCAGCCCGTTCCGCAAGGGGCGGGCTTTTTCAGTCGCCAGCGGCGAGGCTCTCAAGCCTTCGTCGATCCGGTGAAGAAGCCCTCCAGTTCCGCGAAGCCCATGGCGTCCTCGGAAAACCGGAAGGTGCCTGCTGATCTCATTTCCCGCGCAGCGCGGACGAAGCTGCCAAAAGCAAGCCGTGCCAGCGCCGAGCCGACGCTGATGCGCTTGACGCCGGCGTCCGCCAGCTCGGCCACACCAAACGTCGCGCCGGGCATGCCCATCACGACATTGACCGGTTTCGTCACGGCGCCGCAGACGGTGCGGATCATGCCGAGGTCATGGAGGCCGGGCGCATAGAGCACGTCGGCTCCCGCCTCCTCGAACGCCTGCAATCTGCGAATGGTGTCATCCAGATCAGGGCGCCCCCACAGGAAGTTCTCGCAGCGTGCCGTCAGGATGAAATCATCCGACAGTGCGCGACGCGCCTGCGCGGCCGCCTCGATCCGTTCGACCGCGAGTGCAAAGTCGTAGATCGGGTCGTCGCGCCTTCCAGTATGGTCTTCGAGGGAACATCCGGCCAGGCCGATGCCGGCAGCGGCCTGGATTGTCTCGGCGGCACTTTGCGGACTGTCGCCGAAGCCTTTTTCGAGATCGGCCGAGACGGGGAGGGGTGTCGCCGCCGCGATGGCCCGGCAGTGGCTTAGGGTAGCCTCCCGCGAAACCTGCCCCTCGGCGACGCCAAGAGAGAACGCCATGCCGGCGCTGGTGGTGGCGAGGGCACGAAAACCCATGGTTGCGAGAATCCGTGCCGTGCCGATGTCCCAAGGATTGGGAATGACGAACGCGCCTGGTTCCTCATGAAGCCGGCGAAACGCCGCGCCCTTGCTTTCCAATTGCATTCCCCTTCAGCCTTTCGAGTCGATGGAGCCTGATGGAAAATGGCACAAGTTTTGGAACAAATAAAGAACACTGATGCAACACTCAGGCGCTTCTGACAGCCTGGTCGCATGCCTTCGGTTTCAGATGACCGTTGCTAGTCCTTGAGCGGCTTGCCGAGCCGGCCCGCCAGATCCTGGGTGAATTGCCAGGCGACGCGGCCGGAACGGCTGCCGCGTGTCGTTGCCCATTCCAGCGCCTCGGCGCGCAGCGTGTCGGGATCGATTGTCAGCCCGTGATGGCGGACATAGCCATCGATCATGTCGAGATATTCGTCCTGCGAGCATTTGTGGAAGCCGAGCCAGAGGCCGAAACGGTCGGAAAGCGAGACCTTTTCCTCGACCGCCTCGGACGGGTTGATGGCGGTGGAGCGCTCATTGTCGATCATGTCGCGCGGCAACAGATGCCGTCGGTTCGACGTCGCATAGAAGATGACATTGGCCGGGCGGCCCTCGACGCCGCCTTCGAGCGCCGCCTTCAGCGACTTGTAGGAGGTGTCGTCATGGTCGAACGACAGGTCGTCGCAAAACAGGATGAAGCGGCAGGGGGCCGCCTTCAGCAATGCCATCAGCTTCGGCAGCGTGTCGATGTCCTCGCGGTGGATTTCGATCAGCTTGAGCGGCAGGTCGAGCTTGTCGGAAGCGTTGACCGCGGCATGCACCGCCTTGACCAGCGAGGACTTGCCCATGCCGCGCGCGCCCCACAGCAGCACGTTGTTGGCGGCAAAGCCGGCGGCGAAGCGCTCGGTGTTGTCGACAAGGATGTCGCGCACGCGGTCGACGCCTCTGATCAGGCCGATGTCGACGCGATTGACCTTGCTCACCGGTTCCAGATAGCCGGGATCGGCCTGCCAGACGAAGCAATCTGCGGCGGCAATATCCGTCTGCGGCACCGGCGGCGGGGCGAGGCGGGCGACCGCCTCGATCAGGCGCTCGAGCTTCCGGTTCAGGGCGTCAATGGTGCTGTCGGTCATGTCTGGTCTTTTGTTCTGGCTTCAGGGCGCGCCGGGCGGAAATCCACTCTTTCGCGGCGGCATAAGAACCGGTTCCAACCTTTTGTTGGAGCATGATCTTTTCTGGAAGCCGCGTCCGACTTTCGGCGACCATGCTCTAACACGGGCTCAACGGCCGGAAAAGCGGCGGATTTGCCCGCCAGCGCAGTTGCATTGGGAACTTTACCGACTATATTCCGGCCAAATTTCGCGGGGCCGCTTTGTGGCGGTTTTCACCATCCAGGAGTTTCTTGATGTTCGTTACACCGGCATACGCCCAGGGCGTCGGCGCCTCGCCAGACATGTTCATCAGCATTTTGCCGTTTGTCCTGATTTTCGTGATCATGTATTTTCTAATCATCCGGCCGCAGCGCACGCAGCTGAAGAAGCGCCAGGAAATGCTCGCTGCGGTGCGCCGCGGCGATACGGTCGTGACCGGCGGCGGCTTCGTCGGCAAGGTGACCAAGGTGATCGACGACAACGAGCTCGAGATCGACCTCGGCGGCACCAAGGTGACCGCATTGCGTTCGACGATCGCCGACGTGCGCGTCAAGGGCGAGCCGGTGGCGAACCAGAACGCCAAGAAATAAGCCAATTCCAGGCGGAACGCTGCCGCTTGTACGCCTGAACGGACGATAACCAATGCTCTATTTCTCGCGCCTGAAGATGATCCTGATCTGGCTGGCCGTGGCCGCCACAGTGGTCCTCGCCGCGCCCAATCTGTTCCCCGCCAGCACATTGGCCAAGCTGCCTGACTGGGTACCGAAGCGGCAGATGACGCTCGGCCTCGATCTGCAGGGCGGCTCGCACATCCTGCTCAGGATGGATCCGAACGATCTGATCAAGGACCGGCTGCAGACGACGCGCGACGAGATCAGGACGCTGTTGCGCGACGCCAAGGTTGGCTATACCGGCCTGTCCGGATCGGGCCGCACCGTGCAGGTCCGCATCTCCGATCCCGCTCAGATCGATGCCGCCAAGACGGCGCTGAAGCCATTGACCACTCCGGTGGCAGCGGGTCTGTTCACCGGCGGCTCCGTCCAGGAGATGACACTGGATGACTCCGAGCCCGGCCTGCTCAAATTCTCGGTCACCGACGCCGGCATCAAATATCGCACGTCGACGGCGCTGACGCAGTCGATCGAAGTCGTCGAGCGCCGTGTCAACGAGCTCGGCACGACCGAACCGATCGTGCAGCGGCAAGGTGACGACCGCATCCTGGTCCAGGTGCCGGGCCTGCAAGATCCGCAACGGCTGAAAGAAATCCTCGGCCAGACCGCCAAGCTGACCTTCCAGTTGGTCGACCAGTCGATGCCGGTGCAGGATGCGCTCAACGCCCGCCCGCCGGCGGGCTCCTCGATCCTATACTCACAGGACGATCCGCCGGTTCCCTATCTGATCGAGAACCGCGTCATCGTTTCAGGTGAAAACCTGGCCGATGCGCAAGCAACGTTCAACTCCCAGACCAATGAGCCGGTGGTTTCGTTCACCTTCGATTCCAAGGGGGCGTCGCGCTTTGGCCAAGCGACATCCCAAAATGTCGGCAAGCCGTTTGCCATTGTTCTCGACAATCAGGTGATCTCGGCGCCAGTGATCCGTGAGCCAATCCTGGGCGGTTCCGGGCAGATTTCCGGCAATTTCACGGCCCAAAGCGCCAACGATCTGGCAGTGCTGTTGCGCGCCGGCGCGCTACCGGCGACGCTGACCGTGATCGAAGAGCGCACCGTCGGTCCGGGCCTCGGTCAGGATTCCATCCATGCCGGCAAGGTCGCCGGTATCATCGGTTCGATCTTGGTCGTGGCGTTCATGTTCGTCGCCTATGGCTTCCTAGGCTTCCTCGCCAACATCGCCCTGGCGGTGCATGTGGCGATGATCATCGCGCTGTTGTCGCTGCTGGGCGCCACACTGACCTTGCCTGGCATCGCCGGCATCGTGCTGACCATCGGCATGGCGGTCGATTCCAACGTTCTCATCTATGAGCGCATTCGCGAGGAGCGACGAAGCGGCCGCTCGGTGATCCAGGCGATCGACACCGGTTTCACCAAGGCTCTGGCGACCATCGTCGATTCGAACGTCACGGCGCTGATCGCGACAGTGGT
This sequence comes from Mesorhizobium monacense, assembly GCF_056781675.1. NCBI lineage: Bacteria > Pseudomonadati > Pseudomonadota > Alphaproteobacteria > Hyphomicrobiales > Phyllobacteriaceae > Mesorhizobium > Mesorhizobium monacense. The sequence continues at coordinate 1,916,702 of NZ_CM165567.1, forward strand.
GCTGTTCTGGATCGGCACCGGACCGGTGAAGGGGTTTGCCATCACCTTCGCCATCGGCATTCTGACCACTGTCTTCACCGCCTTCACCTTCACCCGGCTGCTGGTGTCGATCTGGCTGCGCCGCGCCCGCCCGAAGGAATTGCCGCGGGCACCGGTGACCTTCGTTCCGCCCGGCACGAAAATTCCGTTCATGGGCATCCGCCGCTGGACGTTCGCGCTGTCGACTGTGCTGTCGATCCTGTCTGTCGTGCTGTTCATGACCGTCGACATCAATTACGGCATCGACTTCAAGGGCGGCTCGCTGATCGAGGTGCAGGCCAAGAATGGCAACGCCGATCTTGCCGATATCCGGAGCAGGCTGACGGAGCTGAACATCGGCGAGGTGCAGGTGCAGCAGTTCGGCGAGCCGACCGACGTGCTTATACGCGTCGGCACGCAGGACGGTGGCGAGAACGCCGAACAGACGGTTATCGACAAGGTGCGTGGCGAACTGCAGGACCAGTATGATTTCCGCCGTGTCGAAGTGGTAGGGCCGACTGTCTCCGGCGAACTCGCCAAGCAAGGCACCATCGCCATGCTTGTCGCGCTGTTCGGCATCCTGGTCTATGTCTGGTTCCGCTTCGAATGGCAGTTCGCGGTCGGCGCCATCATTGCCACCGTGCACGATATCGTCATGACACTTGGCTTCTTCGTCATGACCGGTCTCGAATTCAACCAGTCGTCGCTGGCGGCGATCCTGACCATCATCGGCTATTCGTTGAACGATACGATCGTCGTTTATGACCGTGTCCGCGAGGATCTGCGAAAATACAAGAAGATGCCGTTGCCGCATTTGTTGAACAACGCCATCAACGAGACGCTGTCGAGAACGACGCTGACCGCGGTGACGACGATCCTGGCGCTTTTGGCGCTGGTGCTGTTCGGCGGCGAGGTGATCCGCTCGTTTACGCTGGCGATGCTGTTCGGCGTGGTCTTCGGCACCTATTCGTCGATCTTCATCGCTGCACCGCTGCTGATCCTGTTCAAGTTGCGGCCGCAGGCCGCGACCGCCGACGAGGAGAAGCCGGTGAACGGCGGCAAAGCCGTGGCGACCTGACGGCCACGCCAGTGGCCAAAGGCATCGTCATCCGCGAGGCGCATTTCCCCGGCCGGGCGCCGATCGAGGCTTATGGCAACGGCGGCTTCCGCTTCGCCGATATGTCGCATCGCGGCTCGCTGCTGTGCCTGCCGTCCGGCATCCATGGTTGGGAGCCAGCCGATCCGCTGGCGCTGACGGCGGCGGATTTCGGCAAGCTCCTGGCCGAGGTTGGCAAGGTCGAGATCCTGCTGGTCGGGACCGGCAAGGATCTGAGGCCATTGCCGGCGGCGTTGCGTGCGGCGCTGAAGGAGGCCGGCATTTCGGCGGACCCGATGTCGACCGGAGCCGCCGTGCGGACCTATAACGTCCTGCTGGCCGAGGAGCGAGCCGTGGCCGCAGCGCTCATCGCCGTCGACTGACAGTGTCTGATACCCTCAAAATCGTCATGGACGCGGTGCGCGCCGCCGACCATGACCGCTATGTCAGTGCGCTCTACGCGCCCGCCGACAGGCGCGACGCGCTGTTTTCGCTCTATGCCTTCAATGCCGAGATATCGGCCATACGCGACCGAATCCACGAGCCGTTGCCGGGTGAAGTGCGGCTGCAATGGTGGCGCGACGTCATTGCCGCCGAGGGGGAAGCCACCGGCAACCCGCTCGCCGACGCGCTGAAGGCGACGATTTCCGCTCACCGCCTGCCGACGTCCGCCTTCGACAACATGCTCGAAGCACGCATTTTCGATCTCTACGACGATCCGATGCCGTCGCGTACCCACCTCGAAGGCTATTGCGGCGAGACGGCAGCAGCGCTGATCCAGTTCGCGGCGATGGTGCTCGATCAGGTTGAGGCGCCGCGCTTCGCCGAACTTGCGGGAAGGGCGGGCTGCGCGCAGGCGATGACCGGTCTTTTGCTGCTGTTGCCGCTGCATCGTCGGCGTGGCCAATGCTTCGTGCCTGCGGATGTGCTTGCGGCGGCCGGCTCCTCGCCGGAAGAGTTCATCAAAGGCGACGGCGGTCCTGGCGCGCAACGCGGCGTGGCGGCGATGATCGCGTTGGCGCGGGAACATCTTGCGGCTTTCGAACAGGGGGCCTCGGCGTTGCCGGCGTCGCTGCGCGCGGCCTTCCTGCCGCTTGCGCTGTCTCGTGCCTATCTCGACAGGATGGAAAGCCATTCACCGCTCGATGGCGTGGTGCGGTTGTCGGCTTTGCACCGGCATTGGCTGCTGCTGCGTCGCGCATCGAAAGGCTGGTCGCCCCTTTGACGTAAACGTCAATCATGGTAGGACTCCCGCCGGGTCGAAGCTGAGCGCGAAAAACATCCGCCGGCCTGGAGGAGAAATCGTTCATGAGCCTGCCTGTGCTGGTCGCACTTGTCGTCTTTGGCATTGCGCTGTCGGTCGCGGCCGTGCATTTCACCGGCGGCACCAAGACCGCGACGCTCGCCGGTGCGGATCAGGCATTGAGCCGCTTCGCGGAGGATTTTCCCGATGAAGTGGCGACGACGGTTCGGTTGACGGCGGACGCCAGGACGGCGTTTCTCGATCTTCGGAATGGGCGCACCGGCATCGTCCACAGCATCGGCGACTGCTTTTTGACCCGCATCGTCACGGCCAGCGACATTGTTGCCCTGGATGTCAACGACAGCGGCGCCATTTCGCTCAAGCTTGCTGATTTCACTTGGAAGGGCGGTCGCTTCGCCTTCGCCGACAGGGCCGACACCGAGGCCGTCGCCGCTGCCTTGCGAAATCTCGATCAGGCCAGGGAGGCCGCGTGATGGACGATTACAATTTTCCGCAGGTCACCCAGCTTGCCATCCCGTTCTTCGTCGGCGCGATCCTGATCGAACTGTGGCTGGTGCGCACCGGCCGCGCCAAGGGTTCGTTCGAGACGCGCGACACGCTGGCCAGCCTGATGATGGGCACCGGCAATGTCGTCGCCGGGCTGCTGCTGGGAGTCGTCTCCTACTGGGCTCTGCTCTGGCTGTGGCAATTCCGGTTCTTCAATCTCGGCCTCTCGGTCTGGGTGTTCCTCGTCGCCTTCATGCTCGATGATCTGCGCTACTATGTCTATCACCGCATCGCGCATCGGGTGCGTTGGGTGTGGGCCGAACACGTCAACCACCATTCCAGCCAGCACTACAATCTGTCGACGGCGCTCAGGCAAAGCTGGACGGGGCTGTTCACCTTCATGTTCGTGCTGCAGGCGCCGCTGGTGCTGCTCGGTTTCCATCCGGCCGTCATCGCGTTCACCTTCGGCTTCAACCTGGTCTGGCAGTTCTGGATCCACACCGAGACCATCGGCAAGATGTGGGACTGGTTTGAATTCATCTTCAACACGCCATCGCATCACCGCGTCCATCACGCCACCAATCCGCGCTATCTCGACGCCAACTTTGCCGGCACGCTTATCATCTGGGACTGTATGTTCGGCACCTTCGTCGAGGAACTCGAGGAGGACCGGCCGCGCTACGGCATCGTCAAGAACATCGGCACCTTCAATCCGCTGAAAGTGGCTTTTCACGAGTGGATCGGCATGTTCGCGGACGCGTTCGCGCCCGGCCTTTCGCCGCGCCAGCGTCTGAATTACCTGATCAAGCCGCCGGGCTGGAGCCATGACGGCTCGCGTGAGACTTCGGAAAGTTTGAAGGCCGCCTATGTCAGGAGAAATCCTGGTGAGGCTGGCAAGCCAGGGCTACCGATGGCGGGTACAGAACCGGCGGAATAGGGGACGTTACTCCGCCGCTTCGGCTGTTTCCGTTTGCGCCGGCAGCCCCAGCCATTGGCGGCAATCGACACGCGCGCGCGACGTCACGGCGCGCCGCTTGGCAACAGTCTTGTCCTTGCCGCGCAGGCGTTTGCCCTCGGTCTTCGGGGCTTCCACGGGCGGAAACAGGCCGAAATTGACGTTCATCGGCTGGAATGAGCGTTTTCCCGGCTCGTCGTCGGAGACGATATGGCCGCCGGTGATGTGGTTGAGCAGCGCGCCGAAGGCGGTGGTCAGCGGCGGCAGCGATGGCACATGGCCGAGCCGTTCGGCGGCGGCGAAGCGCCCGGCCAGCAGGCCGATTGCAGCGCTCTCGACATAGCCTTCGCAGCCAGTGATCTGGCCGGCAAAGCGCAGGCCGGGCCGCGACTTCAGCTGCAGCGATTGATCGAGCAGGGTCGGCGAATTGATGTAGGTGTTGCGGTGCAGGCCGCCGAGGCGGGCAAAATCGGCATTCTCGAGCCCGGGGATGGTGCGGAAGACGCGCACCTGCTCGGCATGCTTCAGCTTGGTCTGGAAACCTACCATGTTGTAGAGCGTGCCCAGCGCGTTGTCCTGGCGGAGCTGGACGACGGCATAGGCTTTTACCGTCGGATTGTGGGCATTGGTCAGGCCCATCGGCTTCATCGGACCGTAGCGCAGCGTCTCGACGCCGCGCTCGGCCATCACCTCGATCGGCAGGCAGCCGTCGAAATAGGGCGTGCCTTCCCATTGTTTGAATTCGGTTTTCTGGCCCTCGACCAGCGCCTGCACGAAGGCCAGATACTGCTCCTTGTCCATCGGGCAGTTGATGTAGTCCTTGCCAGTGCCGCCGGGCCCGACCTTGTCGTAGCGCGACTGGAACCAGCAGATGTCCATGTCGATCGTGTCGATATGCACGATCGGCGCAATGGCGTCGAAGAAAGCCAGCGCATCGGCTCCGGTCGCTTCCGCGATCGACTGGGCAAGCCCAGGTGCGGTCAGCGGGCCGGTGGCGATGATCGCCTGGTCCCAGTCCGCCGGCGGCAGGCCCGGCACTTCCTCGCGCTGGATGGTGATGAGCGGGTGCGCTTCCAGCTTCCTGGTCACGGCTTGCGAAAATCCGTCGCGATCGACGGCCAGTGCGCCACCCGCGGGCACCTGGTTGGAGTCGCCGGCACTCATGATCAGCGACCCGGCGAGCCGCATTTCAGCATGCAGCAGGCCGACAGCGTTGCTTTCGGCATCGTCGGAACGGAAGGAATTGGAGCAGACGAGTTCGGCCAATCCGTCGGTCTTGTGCGCATCGGTGCCGCGAACCGGACGCATTTCATGCAGCACGACGGGAACACCGGCTTCGGCCGCCTGCCAGGCCGCTTCGGAGCCGGCGAGGCCGCCGCCGACGATGTGAATGGGGTTTTTGCTCATGAGCGCCGGAATAATCGCTTGTAGCTGCGATTGCAATTGGCCGGCTGGGCGGAGGAGCCGATGGGTCGGAAGCCTGGCCCAAAAAACACAACACCCGCCGGGGGAGGAGGTCCGGCGGGTGTCGTTTTGGTGGTCGATCCTCGGGAGGAGGTGAAGATCGACCGTATTCGTCATCGCCGGGGAGGAGGTCGGCTTTGACGAAATTCCTTTCGCCATTTTGAAAAGGGGCGAAACCCTTTTGGGAAACAACGCCCGCCGCGGGAGGAGGTGCGGCGGGCGCCGTTTTGCTGGTCAACCCTCGGGAGGAGGTGAAGGCTGACCGTATCCGTCAGGGTCGGGGAGGAGGTCGACCCTGACGAAATTCTTGTACTTAGAGCGCCTTGCGGGCGACGATCTTGATCTCGTCGCGGATGATGCCGAGATCATGGAGCTGGCGGTTCGAAAGGCGACCCAGCTCGTTAACGGTGTCGCGGTAGACGCGCCAGTTACGATAGTTGCGGATCAGGTTCATTGTCGTTCTCTTTTTCAAAACTGGTTCGGACCATTTGCGGCCCGAAGAGGATTAGACCGCCTTGCGGGCCACGTAGTGGATGTCGCTGCGGCCGATGCCGAGGTCGTTCAGTTCGCGGTTCGACAGGCGGCTCAGCTCGGAAACGGTGTTCCGGTAGCGGCGCCAGTTGCGATAGTTGCGGATCAGGTTCATGGTATTCTCGTTTCGTCTTTCTTTCGGATCATTCCGTCTTTCTGTATGCCGTGAAGATAGGTGGGGTCATATCGATTTAAAAGCGCTATCGCTGCATGGCAGCAATGCAAATTGTGCAATGCACCATTAACGCGCGTTCACGTCTCGAACACAAAGAAACCCGAATCGGAAAATGCCGTGGCGTCAGCGGCTTGGCCGGCTCGGCTGAAAAAAAGACCAAGCTTGGGGAAGATGACATGGCGAGCTATGCGTCACGGGCCAAATCGGACATTGCGCGATGGCTCGAGGCTGGCCTGATCGATGGGCCGACGGCCGACGCGTTAAGGCGCGACATCGAGGCCAATGAACGGAGGTCGCTGAGCTTCGGTTCGATCCTGGCGATGATGGCGGCACTGTTGTTTGGCGCCGCCATCCTGATCTTCGTCGCTGCCAACTGGGAGGCCATTCCGCGGCTGGCGCGGGTCGCCGCACTCTTCGCCATCATCCTGGCCGGCTATGTCGGTGGCGCACTGCTGAAGACACGCGACCACGCGGCGATCGGCGAGGCGCTCTGGATCATCGCTGCGGCGGCGTTCGGCGGATCGATCGCGCTGATCGGCCAGATGTATCACCTGACCGGCGACGAGGCATCGGCGCTGATCACCTGGGGTGCCGGCACGGCGCTGGCGGCGGTGGCATTGCGCTCGAATCCGCTGACCGTCGCTTCCGTCGGCATCGCCGATGCCTGGCTGTTCGTCAAAGGATTCGACTATTTCAAGCGTACGGAATTTCCGCATTTCTTCGTCGTCATGGCCATTGTGCTGTTCGCCATTTCGTTCTGGACCCGCAGCCAGGCGGCACGGCACCTGATCATCCTGTCGGTTCTCTGCTATCTCGTGCTGTTCGTGATTGACTACAGCACGCTGCAGGTCGCCATCCCGTTGGCGATCGTCTCGGCGCTGCTCTTTGCCGTGGCGGTCTTGGCCGCCGAGCCCGTCGACAGGATCGTCCAACTCGGCGGCCGGTTGCCCTTGCACGCCTTGATCGGTTTCCTCACGGGACTGGCGATGCTGCAGATGGAGCTGGCCGGCGACGCGAGCTACGACAGCGGCTTCGCCATTGCCTCGGCGATTGCGCTGGCCGGTATTGTCGCAGCGATCATGCTGGGCGGCCGCGAGAGCAGGGGCTTGCGGTGGGTTGCCTATGTGGGCTTCGCCTTCGAGCTCGCCCTCATCTATGTGGTGATGCTGCGGTCGATGCTCGACACCGCAGGCTTCTTCCTGGCCGCTGCAGTGCTTCTCGGTATCCTGGCGGTCGTCATCATCCAGATCGAGAAACGCATGAAGGCGCCGCGCGCCGAAGGAGTGGCAGCGTGATGACCGGGAAAAGACTTGTCATCTCGGCGCTGGTGCTGGCGGTTGTCCAGATCGGCTTTTTGAGCTGGATCATCGCCGGTAGGGCAGCGATCCTGCGCGACGGCAAGGAAGTGCTTTTGAAGGTCGAGCCGATCGATCCGCGCGACCTCTTGCGCGGCGACTATATTCGCCTTGGCTACGAGATATCGCGTATTCCGGTGAACATGATCGCCAACATCCCGGCCGACAAGTTCTCGAGCGACGACACCTCGATCGTCGTCAGGCTGAAGAAAGGCGCCGATGGCTATTGGCAGCCGACAACGGCCTGGTTCGGCCAGGCGCCGACGCCTGCCGCCTCCGATGAAACCGATATTGTCGGACACGTTGGCGAGGGTTGGAGTTTGCGCGAAGAGGGAGGTTCGATCGCGCCGGACTTCGGCATAGAGCGCTTTTATCTGCCGGAGGGCGAGGGCATGGCGATCCAGGACGACATGAGGGTGCGGCCGTTCGCTGTCCGTGTCGCGATCGCAGCCAACGGTACTCCACAGATCAAGGCGCTGATGGACGGCGACAAGACGTTGTTCGAGGAACCGCTTTATTAGACACGGCCAGCCGCTCCGCATGCTTGTCGCTCTTCGCCAGTCTCCGTGACCGTTCGTCTGGAACTCGAGTGAAGCATGACAATTGAACCGACGGCGCCGGCACGACATCAATCTCGACACTGTTTTGCGCGTCGCCTAGTAGGGGCTTTTCATTTGGCGAGCCGATGCTCAGTTTTTGGTGCGGATGAAGGGACTCGAACCCCCACGCCTTTCGGCACTGGAACCTAAATCCAGGGCGTCTACCAATTCCGCCACATCCGCGTCGCCCGGCAATCCCATGTAGCCATCATTCTGTCAATGTCAGAGCCAAAATGCCCGGTCAAACACGGAAACGCGAAGAGAGTTGAAAATTAGCCTCGCCTGTGACAAAAGGCGTGTCGAATGTGACGGGATGCGACGATCCGCTTCTGCAGAATGTGATAAGAAGTAGGAAAAACAAAGACTTATTCACATTTTGGAGCGCAGTTTGGGAGGATTTGACTACGGTCAAACCGCCAGGTTCCGTACCAAAAGCCATTTCCGGCAGGATTATACCGGCAGGCTGTGAACGGCAGAGGCCGTGGCAGTCTCATTGGTGAAAACAAAGGTTTTACGATGCAGGTCACCGAAACGCTCAACTCCGGTCTCAAGCGCGAGATCAAGATCACCGTGCCGGCCGGTGACATGGAAGCCAAGCTGATGGCGCGGCTTTCGGATGCCCGCAACAAGGTTCGCATCAACGGCTTCCGTCCCGGGAAGGTGCCGGTGCAGCACCTGCGCAAGGTCTACGGCAAGTCGTTCATGGCCGAAGTGGTCAACGAGATTCTTAACGATTCGACCCGTTCGATCATCACCGGGCGCGGCGAAAAGGCCGCCATGCAGCCCGAAGTGATCATGACCGAGGACGAGAAAGAGGCCGAGAAGATCCTGGCCGGCGGCGCCGACTTCGAGTTCCGCCTCAACTACGAGATCATCCCGGCGATCGAGATCAAGGATTTCTCCGACATCAAGGTGACGCGCCAGGTGTTCGACGTTCCGGATTCGGAAATCGACGAGCAGGTCAAGCGCATCGCTGAATCGGCACGCAGCTACGAGCCGAAAGCCGGCAAGGCCGCCGAGGGCGACCGCGTCAGCATTGACTATGTCGGCAAGATCGCCGGCGAGGCCTTCGCTGGCGGCGCCGGCAACGACCAGCCGCTGGTGCTCGGCTCCAAGGAATTCATCCCGGGCTTCGAGGACCAGCTGATCGGCGCCAAGGCCGGCGACGAGAAGCAGGTCACAGTAACCTTTCCGGAAAACTACCAGGCGGCGCATCTGGCCGGCAAGGAAGCGACCTTCGACGTCACCGTCAAGGAAGTGTCGATGCCCGGCGTGCTGGAGATCAATGACGAGACGGCCAAGAACCTCGGCCTGGAATCACTGGAGCGCCTGCGCGAAGTGGTCCGCGGCCAGATCGAGAACCAGTTCGGTTCGATGACGCGACAGAAGGTCAAGCGCCAGCTGCTCGACCAGCTCGACGCTTCCTATTCGTTCGAGGCGCCGTCGAAGCTGGTCGAAGCCGAGTTCAATAACATCTGGAGCCAGGTCAACCGCGATCTCGAAGCCGCCGGTCGTACCTTCGCCGACGAAGAGACGACGGAAGACGAGGCGCGCGCCGAATATATGCGGCTTGCCGAGCGCCGGGTGCGCCTCGGCCTGGTTCTGGCCGAGATCGGCGAGAAGGCCGGCGTCACCGTTTCGGACGAGGAATTGCAGCGCGGCCTGTTCGAGCAGGTGCGCCGTTATCCGGCCAACCAGCAGCAGGAAGCCTTCGAATTCTACCGCAGCAACCCCGAGGCGCTGAACACGCTGCGTGCGCCGATGTTCGAGGAGAAGGTCGTCGACCATCTACTCGGCCAGATTTCGGTTACCGACGTCAAGGTCAGCAAGGAAGAGCTGATGGCCGACGACGAGGAGGCCGAGACGGCCAAGGCCAAGCCGGCGAAGAAGGCCGCAGCAAAGAAGGCCGAGAAGCCTGAGACGGCCGACGACGCGGAAGAACCCAAGAAGAAGGCAGCGCCGAAGAAAAAGGCGGCCAAGGACGCCGAGTAATTCGGCACGTCAATCGAAATCGTGAAAGGCCGCCTTCGGGCGGCCTTTTTCGTGGCCGCGCCCTGTGGCCATGGTGCAACAGAGGCGCCCTCGAATGATGCCAGATGGCTGGCGATACGAAGCCTTGAACATTATCTGCGTTTTTGTTGCAAACCCGCGGGGTGTTGGAGGCATCGTTGAGGCTGTTCGTCGAAATGGGCGGCGTGGTGGCTGCGGCGCTCGTTCTTACTTCGCTGTGCGGCACGGCCGAGGCCGGCCTCGACAACTGGCGTTTCGACACCGGCAGCGACGGCCTGGCGACCGCCTCGCTCCATGCCAGCAACAAGCTCATCACCGGCGGCGGCGCGCTCAGCTACAGCCCGGTCCTGACCATCGCCTGCCGGGCGAGTGGCGAGCCGCGCTGGAGCGAATGGCTGCAGCTCAACGATGCGGTCTCGGCCAGCCGCAAGATCACCATGTCGATCACGCTCGACGGCGGCGGCAAATTCGATGAAAGCTGGTCCGTCGGCACGCGCGGCAGGATTCTGGTCAGGGACGGCGCCGATGGCGTCAAGCGGCTGGTTTCGGCAAACCGGCTCCTGCTGTCCTGGCGGTTCGGCCTGCTGGCGGGGAGAGGCGAGGCCGACTTCGACCTTGCCGGGCTTGGCGAGGCGGTCGACCAGATTGCCGGGACCTGCAATGCCGATCCGCCCTGATCATGCATCCTCCAACCGTTGATTGAGTTCTCTACCTGCTTGGAAGATTCCGTGGTATGTAGGTGCCGCAATTCCACAGGGGGGACGCGGATATTCCGCTCTGCCGAAATAGGGTGCGTGCCGGCGAAAGAACTGGCGCGCGCAGATCGTCCGAGGACGGATCAGGGAGGAAATGCCATGCGCGCAATCGCGTTCTTTGCCGTCGTTTTCGTCGCAACCTTCTTCGCAAGCCAATCGCAGGCACAGGATGCCGCCGCGGGCGAGAAGGTCTTCACGAAGTGCAAGGCCTGCCACGTCGCGGACGAGGACAAGAACAAGATCGGTCCGTCGCTGCATGGCGTCATGGGCCGAACGGCCGGTACGCATCCGGATTTCAAATATTCCGAAGCCATGGTCGCGGCCGGCACATCCGGCGTCAAATGGGACGAACCGACGCTGGCGACCTACCTTCACGATCCCAAGGGCATGGTGAAAGGCACCAAGATGGTGTTCCCGGGTCTCAAGAAGGACGAGGACGTCGCCAACGTCATCGCCTATCTGAAGCAGTTCTCACCGTAAGCCTGATCTTCACCGGCTGACATGTCGACCCGGGAAAGCCACCTCGAGGATACCGGCCCCCGCCTCTCGGAAGCGACGGCCGGGGATTTCTTCGCGCTTTTGAAACCACGTGTCATGGCGCTTGCCGTTTTCACGGCTTTCGTCGGCCTAATGGTGGCGCCGGTCATGATGAACCCGGTCATCGCCGTGATCGCAATCAGCGCCATCGCGGTTGGAGCCGGAGCGGCAGGGGCGCTCAACATGTGGTACGACGCGGATATCGATGCGTTGATGTCGCGCACCGCAAAGCGGCCGGTGCCGTCCGGCCGTGTCACGCCAGGCGAGGCGCTCGGCTTCGGCATGGTGCTTTCGGCGCTGTCGATCATGACGCTCGGCGTGCTGGTGGGATGGCTTGCCGCATCGCTGCTGGCCTTCACCATCTTCTTCTATGTCGTGATCTAATACGATGTGGCTGAAACGCTCGACGCCGCAGAACATCGTCATAGGCGGTGCCGCGGGCGCGCTTCCTCCTGTCATCGGCTGGGCGGCAGCCACCGGCACCGTGGGCGTCGAAAGCCTCATCCTGTTCCTGATCATCTTCCTCTGGACGCCGCCGCATTTCTGGGCGCTCGCGTTGTTCAAGGTCGGCGACTACGCCGCCGCGGGCATACCCATGATGCCGAACGTTGCCGGCGAAGCGTCGACGCGGAAACAGATCTTCGCTTATTCCCTGGTTCTGGCGCCGATCGGCGTGCTGCCGTGGCCCTTCGGTTTCGCCAGCGCTTATTTCGGGATCGCTTCGGCCGCATTGGGTGCCGGCTTCATCTGGCACGCGTGGAAGGTGCTGGCTGCCCCCGGCAAGGAGATGAGGCCTGCCAAGACGCTGTTTGCCTATTCGATCCTCTATCTCTTTGCGATCTTCGCGACGCTGCTTGCCGACACGATCGCAACGCGCGTGGTTGTTTCAGCCGGCGGTTGACGGCACGAGCGGTATTGCCGGGCTGCGCGCCGGGTTGTGGCGAGCGAGTCGCCCATGCTGCACTGAATATCCAGTATCCGGGCTCACGTCACATGGGCAGAGCGCAGAATCCCAGCAGCAACAGAATCACTATGCCGAGGCCCAGTATGAGAACAGTCCTTGTGTCCATGACATGACCTTCACCGTTCACCGGCATAGAATATCGAAGAAGGGCCTCCAGAGCTAGCGTGGTCGCCCCAGCCATCTTCAACAAAGGGCGACAAATCCCCTGCAGGAGAGTATGTTGTTTGCGGTGCAGGTCGCGGTTCGCGTGGCCCAGTCACGCTGAACGACGCACCGTGAAACCGCGACCTTACCGGACCTGGTCTGGAGGAACGGCATGACAAGTTTTCACGTGATTGCAGGCGCCAGCGAAACGCTGGAACACACCAAAATTCGAAAAATCGGTGTTTCCGACCTCTTTGATGCGCTCAGGCGGGGCGTCGACGATTTCATGGTCAAACCATCGCACATCGTTTTTCTCTGCCTGATCTATCCGCTGGTGGGTGTCGTGCTCGCCGCCTGGACATCGGGTGCCAATGCGCTGCCGCTGCTGTTTCCGCTGGTGTCCGGCTTTGCGCTCATCGGTCCGTTCGCGGCGATCGGCCTCTATGAGATCAGCCGCAGGCGGGAAGCCGGGCTCGATACTTCGTGGAGACACGCTTTCGAGGTCAGGAATTCTCCGGCGCTGCCGGCCATCGCGGCGGTCGGGATCATGCTGTTTTCGATCTTCATCGCCTGGCTTTTGACCGCGCAGCTGTTCTACCAGCAGCTCTTCGGTCCGGCGCCGCCGGCATCGATATCCAGCTTCATCAACGAAGTATTCGCCACCGGGCGCGGTTGGACGCTGATTATCCTGGGACACGCCATCGGCTTCGCCTTCGCTGTGGTCGTGCTGTGCACCACGGTGGTTGCTTTCCCGCTGCTGCTCGACCGTGACGTCGGCGCCTACGAAGCCATCCACACCTCGGTGCGCGTTGTGCTGGCGAACCCGATCGTCATGGCTGTGTGGGGGCTGATCGTCGCCGTCGCGCTGATCATCGGCTCGCTGCCGGTGTTTGCCGGGCTGGCCATCGTGCTGCCGGTCCTTGGCCATGCCACCTGGCATGTTTATCGCAAGGTGGTGGATTCGTCGCCGCCTGCCAGACCTGCCGATTGAGGACGTCCCGCCTGCCCGCACCGGCGAAAGGGCCGGTGCGGGCCGCCTGGCGAGGGCTTGTCAGTAAGCCGGATGGCTGAAGCGGGCTTGGCGTGCGTCCACGGTCAGGTCGCGGAAATCCTTGCCGCTGACATGCACCAGCGTCCTGTGGTCGCCGCCCTCGAAATAGACATCGTCGGCGGCACGAAGGCTCTCATCGACGATGACGGGCACATCGTAGGCCGCGCCGATCGGCGGGACGGCGCCGATGTCGCAATCGGCGAAAAGCAAAACCACTTCGTCTTCGGAGGCGAGACCAAGACGCCTGTCCATGACGTCCTGCAACGCGCCGAGTTCGATCCTGTGGGTGCTTGGAACCACGGCCAGCGCATAGCCAAGTTCGTGGTGAACGACCACCGATTTGGCCATGATGCTGCCCGGCACATGCGCGGCTATAGCGGACTGCCTGGTTGTGGATGTGCGGTGATGCGCGACGGTATCGTAGGAAATTCCCTTGCCGTCGATATAGTGCTTCAGTCTGTTGGCGATCGTCATCTTGGGCCTCCCTTGCCGGAGTTCGCGACGCGCGGGGAATGAGAGCAGTCATTCTCCCGATGTCGCTTCCGATATCTGGAAAATGGACCAGCCGCCGGTTGTTTCAAGGCAGCCGAACGGCAAGCAGCATCCGCGCACAACTGGAGTCGCGGCTACTGGATCTCACCCGGTTCTAGATTTCAGGGTCCGGCTCCGAAAAATGTCACCCGGGTGAGAAGCGTGTAGTCGGCTTCGAGGACCATCATGGCCACGAACACCAGCACCAGGATCGGCGGCAGGATGATCGCATAGGCCAGCGCCAGCCGTTCCCAGGCCATATGCATGAAGACGGCGACGATCAGCCCTGCCTTGAGCATCATGAAGATCAGGATCAGCGACCATCTGAGATAGCCGTGAATGCCTAAATAGTCGACCATGTAGGAGCAAGCGCTGAGGATGAACAGCCACGCCCAAACCACCAGATAGAGCTTGATCGGGTGTTCCTGATGGACCTCGGCGGTGGCAACGCCGGCGGTCGTCGCATCGTGGGCACCGTGCAGCTGGTGTTGCCCAAGGCCGTTTGCGGTTGCTTCAGCCATATTTTCCTCTCACCAAAGATAGAAGAAAGCGAAAATGAACACCCAGACCAGGTCGACGAAGTGCCAGTAGAGCCCCATGATCTCGACGTTCTCGTAGCGGCCCTTGCGGCTAGTGAAGAAGCCGGGCCGTCCGGTGTCATAGTCTCCGCGCCAGACCTTGCGTGCCACGATGATGAGGAAGATCACCCCGATCGTCACATGCGTGCCGTGGAAGCCGGTGATCATGAAGAAGGACGAGCCGAACTGCGCGGCACCCCAAGGGTTGCCCCAGGGTCTTACGCCTTCGGTGATCAGCTTGGTCCACTCAAAAGCCTGCATGCCAACGAAGGTCGCGCCGAGTGCCGCGGTCAGAAGCATCAGGATTGCAGTCTTGCGGCGGTCGCGGCGATAGCCGAAATTGACCGCCATGGCCATCGTTCCGCTGCTTGAGATCAGCACGAAGGTCATGATGGCGATCAGGATCAGCGGAATCTCCTCGCCGCCGATGCGAAGGGCAAAGACCTCGCTCGGATTGGGCCACGGCACGCGCGTCGAGATGCGCGCCGTCATGTAGGAGAGCAGGAAGCAGCCGAAGATGAAGGTGTCGCTGAGCAGGAAGATCCACATCATGGCCTTCCCCCAGGACACGTTCTTGAACGCCCGCTGATCCGAGGACCAGTCGGCGGCAATGCCTCGCAGGCCCGCCGGCCGGGGCGCCGCTTGGCCGCTATGCGTCAGTGTCGTTTCGGCCATCCGCTTGATCCCTTAGGTCAGCAATTGTCGGCAAATGTCGATGAACGTGGCGGCCCAGCCGGCCAGCAGCGCGAAGATGGCGAGCCAGATGAAAAGCAGGAAATGCCAGTACATGGCGCACAGTTCGACGCGCAGGCGCAGCCGCTCCGGCTTGGCCCCGTTCCAGGCACCGGCGGTGGTTCTGCCAAGACCGACCAGGCCTCCCACTATGTGCAGGCCATGCATGCCGGTTATCAGGTAGAAAAAGCTGTTGGCCGGATTGGAGCTCAGCAGATAGCCGTCGATGTCCAGTTCCCGCCATGCCATGAGCTGCCCGACCAGAAAGGCAAGCGCCGTGATCCCGGCCGTGGCAAGGCTGAGCCTGACCATGTCCAACTGGCCTCTTCGCGCCGCGACCACGGCGCATTGCAGCGCGATGCTGCTGAGCACCAGCACGCCGGTGTTGAGCCAGAGCAAGCGCGGCAGCGGCAGCGGCTGCCAGTCCGACAGCGCCATGCGCATGAAGTAGGCGCTGGTGAACAGCGCGAACAGGCAGCCGACAACGGCGAGGAAGACACCGAGGCCGATCTTGGCCGTCGGCAGCGCCGAGCGGTCCAGGGCGACAAAATCCCCGGCCATGCCTTCCTCCAGCCATGGCTTCGACATCAGCCTCTGATGGGAAAGCCACCATCCGGCAAAGCCGACGATCACGAGCAGGAAGACGAGGATGACGCTCATGCCGGCTCCCTGGAGGTGCCTAAGGAGCCCGGCACGTTCTGCGGAATGAAGTCCTCCTTGGCGCCCGGCACACTGTAGTCATAGGCCCAGCGATAGACGATCGGCAGGTCCTTGCCGAAATTGCCGTGCGCTGGCGGTGTTTCGGCTGTCTGCCATTCCAGGGTCGTTGCGCGCCAGGGATTGCCGCCGGCCTCGCGGCCATGGCGGATGCTCCAGATCAGGTTGAACAGGAACACGATCTGAGCAAAGCCGACCATGAACGCCATGATGCTGATGAACGAGTTCAGGTGGTGGGCCGATTCCGTCATTATCGTCATGTCGGTCAGTTCGGCGTAGCGCCGTGGCAGGCCCACCAGGCCAAGATAGTGCATGGGGAAGAAAATCAGATAAGCGCCGAGGAACGTGACCCAGAAATGGAACTGGCCGAGCGTCTCGTTCAGCATCCGACCGGTGACCTTCGGGTACCAGTGGTAGATCGCGCCGAAAATCACGAGGATCGGGGCGACGCCCATGACCATATGGAAATGAGCAACGACGAACATCGTGTCGGACAATGGAACGTCGACGACGACGTTGCCGAGAAACAGGCCGGTCAAGCCGCCATTGACGAAGGTGACGATGAAGGCCAAGGCAAAGAGCATCGGTATGGTGAGATGGATGTCGCCGCGCCACAGCGTCAGCACCCAATTGTAGACCTTGATGGCGGTCGGCACGGCGATGATCAATGTCGTGGTGGCGAAGAAGAACCCGAAATAGGGGTGCATGCCGCTGACATACATGTGGTGCGCCCAGACCACGAAGCTCAGCGCACCGATGCCGACGATCGCCCAGACCATCATCCGGTAGCCGAAGATATTCTTGCGCGCATGGGTACTGATCAGGTCGGATACGATGCCGAAGGCCGGCAGTGCCACGATGTAGACCTCGGGGTGGCCGAAGAACCAGAACAGATGCTGGAACAGGATCGGGCTGCCGCCGCTATGCTGCAGTTGTTCGCCCATCTCGACGATCGCCGGCATGAAGAAGGAGGTGCCGAGCGCACGGTCAAACAACATCATCACGCAGGCGACGAACAGCGCCGGGAAGGCGAGCAGCGCCATGACGGTGGCGGTGAAGATGCCCCAGACCGTCAGTGGCAGGCGCATCAGTGTCATGCCGCGCGTGCGGGCCTGCAGCACCGTCACGACATAGTTCAGGCCGCCCATGGTGAAGCCGATGATGAACAGGATCAAAGAGACCAGCATCAGGATGATGCCCCAGTCCTGGCCGCCTGGCGTGCCGGTCATGATGGCTTGCGGCGGGTAGAGCGTCCAGCCGGCACCCGTCGGTCCGCCGGGCGCAAAGAAGCTCGACACCAGAACCAGAACGGCGAGCAGGTAAATCCAGTAGCTGAGCATGTTGACATAGGGAAAAACCATGTCGCGAGCGCCGACCATCAGCGGGATCAGGTAATTGCCGAAGCCACCCAGGAAGAGCGCCGTGAGCAGGTAGATCACCATGATCATGCCGTGCATGGTGATGAACTGGTAATAGGCTTCCGGGGTGATGAAGTCGAACGTGCCGGGGAAGCCGAGCTGCAGCCGCATCAGCCAGGACAGCACCAGCGCCACCATGCCGATGGCCGTCGCCGTCGCCGAATACTGGATGGCGATGACCTTGGCGTCCTGCGAGAAAACGTACTTCGTCCACCAGCTGTGCGGGTGGTAAAGCTCCATTTCCCCGACTTCGGCCGTCGGGACAGCATCTGCAGGCGTGATATCGACCATAGGAACACCTCCGTGTCCTTTCAGCGGGCCTCGACCGTTTCGAGCTTTGCCGAAATCCTCGAACCTGACGCGACGGTTCCTGCCTGCGCCGGGTCTGCCGATCCTGTCTGCTGGGGCGCCGACAATTGCGCGAAAGTCTGCTGCTGGCCGAGCCAAGCCACATAATCTTCCGGCGTATCGACCATGACCACGCCATTCATCAAAGGATGCCCTTGGCCGCAAAGCTCGGCGCACAGGACCTGGAAGGTTCCGGTCCTGGTCGGGGTGAACCAGAAATAGGTGACGGAGCCCGGGATCATGTCCATCTTGGCGCGGAATTCCGGTACGTAGAAATCATGCAGCACATCGATCGAGCGCAACAACATCTTGACCGGCTTGCCGATCGGCAAATGCAGGTCGGCCGCTTCGACCACGACATCGTCCTGGCCGCTGGGATCGCTGGCGATGACGCCGAGCGGATTTTCAGCGGTGACCTCGCGGGTGTCGGAGGTGCCGAGCTTGCCGTCCTTGCCGGGCAAGCGGAAGCTCCACTGCCATTGCTGACCGACGACTTCGACCTCGGTCGCATCGCTTGGCACGTTGACGAAACGGCTCCAGACGAACAGGCCGGGAACCAGCAGGGCCGTGACCCCGACGGCGGTGACGATCGTCAGCCACGATTCGAGCCGCTTGTTCTCGGGCTCGTAAGCGGCGCGGTTGCCTTCCCGATGACGGAAGCGGAACACGCAATAGGCCATGAAAAGGACGACGGCGGCGAAGACGACGCCGGTGATCCAAAAGGTAATGATGATGGTGTTGTCGATATAGTCCCAGTTCGAGGCTATCGGCGTCCACCACCATGGGCTCAGCAGGTGAAACAGCACCGAGCCCACAACAATTAAAACGAGTACAAGCGCAATGGCCATGTCCCGTTCCTCCCGGCATTCCAGGGGCGCGAAGCCGTCCGGGGAAATGCCGCGCGCATCATAGCTTGATTTGCAATCGAAATTCTAGAGCCGGTTGTGGATGAGGCGAAAATGTCGACTTTGCCGCTGCGAATCTCTCGGGATCAAATCAGCAGCAGGCCCTTCATCGAGGCGTTGCCGTTCCTGCCGATGATGATGTGGTCGTGGACGGCGATGCCGAGCGGTTTGGCGGTGTCGATGATCAGCTTGGTCATCTCGATGTCGGCGCGCGACGGCGTCGGGTCGCCAGATGGGTGGTTGTGCACCAGGATGATGGCGCTGGCCGAGAGTTCCAGCGCGCGCTTGATCACCTCGCGCGGATAGACCGGGGTGTGGTCGACGGTGCCGACCTGCTGCACCTCGTCGGCGATCAGCACGTTCTTCTTGTCGAGGAACAGGATGCGGAACTGCTCGCGGTTCTCGAAGGCCATTGCCGAGCGGCAATAGTCGAGAAGCTGCGTCCAGTTGGACAGGACCTCGCGGCCGCGGATCTCCCCGCGCGCCATGCGCTGCGCGGCAGCGGCAATCACCTTCAGGTCAGCGGCGACGGCCGGACCGATTCCCTTGACTTCCTGGAGCAGCGCCACCGGTGCGCCGAACACTTCGGCCATCGACCCGAAGCGCGCCAGCAGGGCCTTGGCAACCGGCTTTGTGTCGGCGCGAGGAATCAGCCTGAAGAGCAGGAGCTCCAGCAATTCATAGTCGGGCAAAGCGTCAGGGGCTGCGGCGAAGCGCTCACGCAGGCGGTCGCGATGGCCGTGATAGTGCGGCTTTTCCACCGCCGCGGCCTTCACCGGCGGTTCGCTCCACCGCTCGGAGAAGAATCCCCGCTCGTCGTCGCCGCTTTTCCCCATCGACCGCCCATATCCAGCTGACCGGAACAGACAGTAGAGCATGATTCTAAAAGGGGAAACCGACTCGCGATGGTTTTCAAGAAGAGCCGCCAGACGACGATGAGCTTGAACCTCGGTCCGCGCGGTCAGTCTCGGCGCGCAATGATCCAGTCGGCTGCCGCCGCGAGATCGGCGACGGTTGCGGTCGGGCGCGGGTCAAAGCGTTTCTCGTCGCCTTGCCGGTATTTGCCTGTCCGCACCAGCAATGCACTCGAAATTCCGGCGCGCAGGGCGCCAGCTATATCGGCCTCGGCGTCGTCACCGACCATGATCGCCTGATCCGGCGGACAGTTCATGCTTGCCAGAGCCGACAGAAAGAATGCCGGCGACGGCTTGCCGAGAACGGTTGCGCGTTTCAGGGAGGCATATTCCAATGCCGTGACGAACGGCCCTGCATCGAGGCTGAGCGCACCGTCGGCATCTCGAAACGTTCGGTTGGTGGCAAGGGCCAGCAGTTCGGCCCCCGCGTTCAACTCGCGGAACGCATCATTCAGGACCATGTAGGTGAAGGCCTCGCCGGCATCGCCGACGATGACGGCCCGCTTGTGGCGAACCGGCAGTCCGAAAAAGTCCGGCTCAAGGCCGGGGTGAACCAACAGATATGGCGCACGGCCATTGCGAAGAAGCCATTCGCGTGCTGCGTGCGCCGGGGTGAAAACATCCGCTTTGGTGACGGTCAGTCCCAGCGTTTCCAGATGTTGGAGAACCATCTGCTTCGACGAACGTGTCGTATTGCTCACGAAGCGCACGGCCAAGCCGGCCTGGCGCAAACGCGCAACGGCATCAACCCCGCCCGGTATGGCGGTTTCGCCATCATAGATGACGCCTGCGAGATCGAGCAGCACGCCTCTGGTCATCGCTCCAGCATGGCGAGAAGTTCGCCCTGCGTCAAAGCCGGGCGGATGTCAGTCAGGCTTTTGGGCGATATTCATCAGCCCGGCAGGCCTGGGCGGTCGAGTTTTTTCGGCGACAGCGTGAAGATCTCGCAACCGGTGTCGGTGACGCCGATCGTGTGCTCGTACTGCGCCGACAGCGAGCGGTCGCGCGTCACCGCCGTCCAGCCGTCCGACAGCACCTTTACGTGCGGCCGGCCGAGATTGATCATCGGCTCGACGGTGAAGATCATGCCCGGCCGCATTTCCACGCCTTCATTGGCGCTGCCATAGTGCAGGATGTTCGGCGCGTCATGGAATAACTGGCCGACGCCGTGGCCGCAGAAGTCGCGCACCACCGAGCAGCGTTCGGCCTCGGCATAGGTCTGGATGGCGGCGCCGATGGCGCCGGTGCGGGCGCCGGGCCTGATCGCGGCGATGCCGCGCATCAGGCATTCGTGGGTGACCTCGAGCAGCCGTTCGGCGGCGCGCTTGATGGTGCCCACCGGATACATGCGCGAGGAATCGCCGTGCCAGCCGTCGAGGATGTAGGTGACGTCGATGTTGACGATGTCGCCGTCCTTCAACGGCTTGTTGTCGGGGATGCCATGGCAGACGACGTGGTTGATCGAGGTGCAGGACGATTTGGTGTAGCCGCGATAGTTGAGCGTCGCCGGCAGCGCGCCGTGGTCCATGCCGAATTCGAAGACGAAGCGGTCGATGGTCTCGGTGGTGACGCCCGGCTCGACCATCGGCACCAGCTCGTCGAGGCAGCGTGCGGTGAGGTCGCAGGCCTTGCGCATGCCGGCAAAACCCTCTTCGCCATAGAGGCGGATCTGGCCGGTGTTCCTGAGCGGTGCCGTGGCGGCGTCGAGATAGGTGACCATTTTGTCCGTCTGTCGAGTGGAGGCTCCAAATGTGAGCCGGCGCGAAAATCTTCCCAGATTTGGCACCGGAAGCCGCAAGGTTCAAGGAGGAACTGTCGGCGGCGGGCAAAGGTCGGCGATATTCTTGCCTTTGTGACCTCAGCCTGTCCGGCCGCAGCGCTTTCCTTTCGCAGACCTGGCTTCGGCCGCCTTGTTTCTTCGATCCAGGCGCTGATCTGTATCGGGACCGTCTATTGGGCGATCGCCGCAACGCTCGCCATGACAGGAACGGCGGCGCTGGTCTTCGCGGCCATCTTTGCGGTGCCGTCGTTCTATGTCCTGACGATCGTCGTTCGCATGGCCTATGACGCCGAAACCGACCCGGCAAACCAATGAGCCCGCGCTTCAGCGCCGGCCTCTTCGGGCCACTTCGACCGCACTGACGTCACATTTCTGGAGCACAAGCCGGCCAAAGCAACTTTCACGACGACCGGCGTTGCCGCGCGGTGGGGCCGGTTCGGGAGCGATGGAATGGACAGATTGCAATTCGAGGTGCCGGTGCGCATTGCGCCCGCGCCCGGCTTGCCGGTCGAGGAAATCTACAGCGTCGAACAGGCGCTCGATTTCCTGCAGAATTGGCCGGCTCGTCGGCAGGGCAAGATCCATGAGGCCGCCTTCAACGCCTGTTTCGGCGCCACGGTGGACGTGGTCAAGACCGAGGACGCCTGCCGGGCGTTCATGACGTTCTGCCGCGTCAGCGGCCTGCTGGCCAGGGACATGATGGTTCCCGGCAAGCGTGGCGGCGAGGCGAAGGGATTGAGGATCTAGTCCGAACACTTGGCTCTCCGGTCGTCCACCGTTTGCACTTGCCTCGACCTCGATATCCCACCGCAAAATTGACAATGGACTTCGCCGTTAAGGTTCTGTTTCCAACCTCGCAGCTAGGCCAGTGACCATAGAGCAGCGTGTGATTCGTTGCGTCAGTGTCGTGGTCCAGAAGATGTCGTCAGCAAACGTGCGAGCCTTTCCAATAGACCGGCAGATGGTCCTGGTTCGCGATGTTGCCGCCAAGCTCGGCAATTTGCATGGCGACACGGCCACTTCCTTCTGGAAGGCCACCGCACGCGAACTCCTCGACCTCGCGATCGGGTCTGGTCACGATGCTACTTCCGCCAGCAATGAAGTGCGCCGGTTTTTCGCCGCTGTTCAAAAAGAGATGCATATGCCGGCGGGTGAGGTGGCTTAGCCCATTGCCAATCTGAATTGCCCGATTGCTCCGCCAACTACGAAGCAGCTTGACGGTCCCTAGATGTCCTTGTCCTTCGGCGGTTTCGACGCCAGCCGCGGGCCGGTCTTGGCGTCTGCGATCTCGGGGCTTGAGCTGTCGATAGCGCCGTCCCAGCCGCCGCCAAGCGCCTTGTTGAGGGCAATGTAGTCGGTGGCAATCAGGACGCGGCTTTGCAGGAGAGCGTCTTCGGCCGAATAGAGCGAGCGCTCCGCGTCCAGCACATCGAGAAGGCTGGTCTCGCCGGACTTGAAGAGCATCCGCTCCAGACGTGCCGCGTCGCCATAGGATTTCGCGGAAGAAGCTAACTTGCCGTTCCTGATGCGCTCCTGCGTCAGCGAAACGCTGGCGTTTTCGACGTCTTCGAGCGCCGTCAGGACGGAGGCTTTGTAAGCGATGAAATATTGGTCGCGCTGCGCCTCGGCGACGTCGACGGCGGCCTGCAACTTGCCGGCATTGAACAGCGGCACGCTGAGCGTCGGCCCGAAGGACCAGCCGATGGTGGAGTTCTTGCCGAGATCGCCGAGCTTGAAGGCGGAGGTGTCGATGTCGCCGGTCAGACTGACGCTTGGATAGCGCGCCGCCTCGGCCTGACCGATCCTGACGGTGTATTCGGCATACTGCCGCTCGGCCATACGCACGTCCGGCCGCGAGAGCAGGATATCGGCGGGAACGCCGGTCGAGATGGGCAGGCGCGGCGAGGGTATCGGCGCGCCGCGCTTCAATCGCTCGGTCAGCGCGGCCGGCGGCCGGCCGGTGAGCACCGAAAGGCGGTGTACCGCTTCGGCATAGCTCGCCTCCAATGTCGGGACATCGGCTTCGGTGCTGCTTGCCTGTCCCTTCGCTTTGGCGACATCGGCCGCCGTCACCGTGCCGGCTTCGGCCATGCTGCGGGTCAGCTCCGCCGTCTGCCTTTGCGACGCGGCCGCGCGGCGGGCGAGCTGGATACGCGCCTGATAGCCGCGCGCTTGGGTGTAATTGGAGGCGACATCGCCGACCAGGATCAGCAGCGTCGAGCGCAATTCCTCTTGCGCGGCATCCATCCCGTAGCGGGCTGCCTCGACGCTCCTGCGATTCGCCCCGAACAGGTCCAGCTCCCAACTGGCGTCGAAACCGGACTGGAACTGGCTGTACGCATCGCTGGCGGCTCCGCCCGAAGTGGTCGCGGCCGTCTTGTTGCGCGTGGCCGATCCGGAGCTGTCGGCGGACGGGAACAATGTCGCGGCACTCTGGCGGTAACTGGCGCGTGCCTCGCGAATCCGGGCCTTGGCGGTGGCGACGTCGAGATTGCCGGCAACCGCTGCTTCGACAAGCGTGTTCAATTCGGGGTCGCGCAGCCGCTGCCACCATTTGGACAATTGCGCCGGCCTGGCGGCCGTGGCTTTCTTCTGGCTGCTCCACGCAGCCTGCATCGGCAGAAGCGGCTTTTGATAGTCCGGACCGACGACGCAGCCGGCCAGTGTGGTCGCCGCCAGCGCCACGGCGCTCAGCTGCCTCCAGGTCGACCGACTGGCCGGCGCCGAGCTTCGGCCGGTCGTCCGGCTATTGGAGTCCTTACGCGTCATATCTTACCCTCAACTAGCATTGGTCATGGCCCCCGGCCCGGTATCCGTCGATACGGCCGGGGCATTCGTGAGGCCGCTGTCGGGCGACAACGAAGCCATGATTGGGCAGGCTGCCTTGATTGTTCAGTCAGCTTGAGGCGTCTGCCGCTTGCCCTTTGGCGGCGGATCGTTCGACCAGCAGCTTGCCGAGATGGCGGGCGAGGAAGCGCTGGATGTCGTCCATGAAGGTGTAGACCACCGGCACGTAGACGAGGCTGAGGACGGTCGAGGACAGCAGGCCACCAACCACGGCGATGGCCATCGGCGCGCGTGTCTCGGCGTCGGCGCCGATGCCGAGCGCGATCGGCAGCATGCCGGCGCCCATGGCGATCGAGGTCATGACGATCGGCCGGGCGCGCTTGCGGGCGGCGTCAAGCAACGCCTCGAAGCGGCTGAGGCCGCGCTCCTTCTCGGCGAGCAGCGCGTATTCGACAAGCAGGATCGAGTTCTTGGCTGCAATGCCCATCAGCATCAGCAGGCCGATCAGTGGTGACATGCCAAGCGCCTTGCCGGTGATCAACAGGAAACCGAGCGCGCCGCCGACGGACAGCGGCAGCGCGACCAGGATGGTCACCGGCTGCACGAAGCTGCGGAACAGAAGAACAAGCGTCAGGTACATCAGCAGGATGCCGGCGGCGATGGCGGTGGCGAAGCCCGAGAACAGCTCCTGCATGCGGGCGGCGTCGCCGCGCGCCAGTTCGTGCACGCCGGCCGGCAGGTCCTGCATGACCGGCAAGGCGCGGATGGCCGTGGTCGCCTGGCCGAGGGTCAAGCCGGAAAGATCCGCCTCGATGGTCGCGCTGCGGCTGCGGTCGACCCGCGTGATGCTGTTCGGGCCGGCGTTGAAGCCGATGTCGGCGACGGCGCCCAGCGGCACAGTGCCCTTGCTGCCGGTCAGCGGCAGCACTGCGAGCTTCGCCGGATCGTCGATGGCGCCGTCCGGCAGGGTGACGACGATCGACACCTGGCGGTCGCCGAGATTGAATTTCGCCAGGCTGGTGTCGGTATCGCCAATGGTGGCGATCTTGACCGTCGCGGCGATCTCGGTCGGCGTGATGCCAAGTTCAGCCGCCTTGGCGCTGTCGGGACGCACGATGAGTTCCGGTTTGGTCGTGGCGGCGGTCGAGGTCGGGTTGATCAGGCCAGAAACCGACTTCATCTGATCGACCAGCGCATCGCTCGCCTTCTCAAGTGCTGTGCCATCGTCGCCGACCAGAGTGATCGACACTTTGGCACCGGAAAAGCCGTCGGCGCCGAACTGGATGCGGGCGCCCGCAATGTCGTTGAGCTTGGGCGAGGCTTCGGCCTCGAATTCCTGCTGGCTGGCTGTGCGCTCAGTGCGCGGCTTGAGATTGACGGTGACGGTGGCGGTGCGCACTTCCGCCGAGCTCGAGCCCTGGTTCGGCCCGCCGCCCGAGGTGGCCGCCGTGCCGATGGTGGCAAAGATGCTGTCGACCGCCGGCTCGTCCTTGAGGCGCTTGGTGATGCTTTGCACCACGGCCGTCGTCTGTTCGATCGTCGAGCCCGGCTGCAGTTCGACGGAGATCATCGAGCGGCCGCGATCGGCCGCTGCCATGAATTCGGTCGGCAGTTTCGTCGCCAGCGCCATCGAGCCGGCGAAGAAGGCAATGCCGGCGAACAGCGTGATCCAGCGGTGGTTCAGCGCCTTGCGCAGCAGCCAGAGATAGGTCGGCACCCAGGCTGGCGTATCCTCCTCGCTGTGGCCGCCGGCACGCACCAGATAGGCGCCCATCAGCGGCGTGAGCATACGCGCCACCAGCAGCGAGAACAGCACCGAGACGCAGACGGCGATGGCGAAGCTCAGGAAGAACTTTCCGGGAATGCCGGGCATGAAGGCCACCGGCAGGAACACGGCGACGATGGTCGCGGTGGTCGCCACCACGGCAAGCCCGATCTCGTCGGCCGCCTCAATCGCCGCCTGGTAGGCGCTGGCGCCGGTCTGGCGCATATGGCGCACGATGTTCTCGATCTCGACGATGGCGTCGTCGACAAGGATGCCGACCACCAGCGACAGGGCAAGCAGAGTGATGTTGCTGAGCGAGATGTCGAAGGCTGCCATTACGGCGAAGGTCGGGATCAGCGACAGCGGCATGGCGACAGCCGACACCAGCGTCGCTCTGATGTCACGCAGGAACAGCCAGACGACGCCGACCGCGAGCAGGGCGCCCATCCACAGCGCTTCGAGCGCTGCATCGTAGCTTTCCTGCACGAAGCCGGATGAGGAGGTGACCTCGGTGAATTTCGCAGTGGTGGTCTTGGCGCCCATTTCGGCGATTGTGGCGCGCGCGGCCTTGACGACATCGATCTCGCTCGATCCGACCGACCTATAGACGTTGAAGGCAACGACCTGCCTGCCGTCGAGATAGGCGGCCTGGCGCGGCTTTTCCCAGCTGTCCACCACGGTGCCGAGATCGGAGAGCTTGACATCGCCGGCGCCTGAAAGCGCGATGCGGGTGTCGGCCAGCGCCTCGACGCTCGTGGCGCTGGCCAGCGTGCGCACGGACTGTTCCTGGCCGCCGATTGCGGTGCGGCCGCCCGGCTGGTTGACGTTGTTGGAGGCGAGCGTCTGGCTGACATCGCCAGCGCTGATGCCGAGCGCCGCCAGGCGGTCGGGATCGAGTTCGACGCGGATGACCCGGTCGACGCCGCCGGAACGGGTGATCTTGGAGACGCCGTCTGCGCCGAGCAAGGCCTTGGCGACGTCGTTGTCGATGTACCAGCTCAACGCATCGGGCGACATGGACGGCGCCTCAACCACATAGGTCAGCACCGAATTGCCAGTCGCGTTGACCTTGGCCACCACCGGTGTCTGGGCCGCGGCCGGCAGGCTGGACTGCACTTCGGATACGGCGTTGCGGACGTCGTTGGTGGCGGTCTCGGGATCGGTGCCGAGGGTGAACTCGACCGTGGTGACGGAAGAACCCTCGCTGATCGAGGTCGAGACGTCGTCGACACCTTCGAGCGTCGCCACGGCATTCTCGACCACGCGCGCGACCTGCACCTCCATCTCGCTCGGCGCGGCACCCGGCTGCGCCACCGTCACGGTGACCGTCGGCAGGTCGATGTCGGGCATGTTGTTGGTGCGCAGCTGCATGAAGCCGTAGAGGCCGGCAATCGTCAGCGACAGGAACAGCACGATGGTCGGAACCGGGTTGCGGATCGACCAGGAGGAAATGGCGTTCATTGTGCGCTCTCCGTCGAAGGCGCGGCAGCGCCGGCGTTGGCCTCGGCGGAGGCGACGCGAACCAGATTGCCGTCGCTGAGGAATCCAGCGCCGGCGACGACGACACGATCGCCTTCCGACAGGCCGCTTTCGATCGCGACCCGGCCGCTCTGGCGTGCGCCGGTTGCGACGGCGCGCGCGCTGACCTTGCCAGCACCATCGACGACGAAGACCGCCGGCTTGCCGTCACGCCAGACAAGGGCTGCTTCGGCGACGCTGAGCTGTTGCGAAGCAGCGGTCGCTATCGACACGCGTGCGAACATGCCGGGCTTGAGGCCCGACCCTTCGCCGAGGCCGACATAGACGGTGGCGAGCCGCGTGGTCGAATTGACCGTCTGAGCAATCGAGGAAACGCTGCCGGCAAAGCTGCGGCCGGAGGCGTCGGTGACGCTAGCGGTCTGGCCAGCCGAGATCGCCGCCAGGTCCTTCTCTGGGACGAGGACGCCGACCTCCAGCCTGCCGTCGCGGATGATCTTCATCAGTTCGGTGCCGGCCTGAACGATCGAGCCGGCGACGGCAGGCTTGCTGGAGATGATGCCGTCGAAGGGGGCACGGATGGTCGTCCGGTCGAGTTCGGCTTGCAATCTCTCTGCGGCGGCCTCGGCCTGTTCGACCTGCGCCTGGCCGGTCTTGACGGCGGTTGCTTTCTCTTCCGCCGTCTCGGCGCTGACGGCGTTGCTGGCCAGCAACTTTTCGGCGCGCGCAGCGGAGGAGATCGCCGAGGTCAGCGTCGCTTGGGCTTGCGCGACCGCGGCCTTCTGCTCGGCGAGCTGGGCCTTGAGCAGCGAGGCGTCAAGGCGCGCGACGACATCGCCCGTCTTCACGCGGTCGCCCTCGGCCACCAGGATTTCGGTCAGGCGCAACCCGCTCTCTTCTGCACCGATCGTTGCTTCCTGCCAGGCAGCGACCGTGCCGGTGGCGCTGACGGAGGACGTGATGGCGTCGGAACGGACCGTCTCGGTGGAGACGGTCAGCGTGGCAGCCTGAACCGGCGCGGCCGCTTGCGCGGTGGGTTCGGCCGTGCCGCGGCCATAGGCGTTGAGCACCGCGACAACGCCGGCCGCGACCAAAACCGCTACGAGGAGAAGATGGCTCTTACGCAATTTTCTGGTCATGATCTTTAGTGCTCAAACGTGTGGAAATCGGAAGCGACAGGCGGTAGGCGGCGAAGCTCAGCCGGATCGCGCCCTTCAGCGTGTCCGCAAGCAGGGCCGGTGGCGTGACGCGGGTGCCATGACTGGTCGGCAGGACCGGACCGATCGGCAGGGACGGCGGACCCATCGACGCGATCAGCCGCAGCATCATCAGCGCTTCCCACATTGTCGTGCTTTCGTGGTTCGATGGCGGCCGGGCGAACCGGCCGCCATTTTGGGAGAAAGAGACCGGCCGGCCCGAGAACGGGTGGGTCAACGGGCCGGCCGGCGCAGCCGGTCAGAGTTGCTCGCCATCGCGGGGCGGCGGCAGCTGTCTGCCATGGCCAGGGAGACCTCCGGGGCCGGCTGCGTCGTCCGGCGGGCCGCCCCAAGGACCGGGGGGTGGTCCGTGCGGCCGTTCCGCCGAAGCGTGGATTTCGAGCTGTTCGGGCGTCAGCCTGGTGCGGAGTGCTGTGATCGCATCCTTCAGCTTGCCGGCTGCGACCGCGCGCTTCGTGATGTCGTCGGCGAGCCTTTCCTGACGGGCGAAGGGATCGCGCGGTGCCTGGGCCGCGCTGCCATCGGGGCCGGGCTTGCCGGCGTCGGGGCCGCGTCCACCGGAGCCGCCCGGGCCATGATCGGGCCGCGGTGGGGTCAGCGTCTCCTGCAGCGCGCTGGTGTAGTCGCGCCAGGCGTCGAGTTGCTCGGTCCGAATGCCAACCTTGGTTTCGAGCGCTGAAAGCCTAGCTGCCAGCATGAATTCCGGCGGCGGTCCCATGCGCTGCGCGCCGAAGCGCTGCGGGCCAAAACCTTCCGGCCCGTGCCGCATCGGCCCGTGCGCACCGGGTCGGGGCATCGGGGGCTGGTCCGGGCTGTCCTGCATGGCCACCATTGGCGGTTCGTCGCTGGAGGGGGCGCCAGGGTCGGCCTGCTGCGCCAGCGCCGGATGAATGGCCGCGACAGAGAAGAGGCCGAGGGCAAAAAGTCTGCTTCGCATGATGTTTTTCCTTTCCCACATGCTTCGGATGGCTGGAGGATAGGAGGCGTCTTTTGCCGCTTTGCTTCGGCGCGTTGCCGAAGGTTTCCACAAAAGGGAGATTTGTTTCCGAATGTTTCTGTTCGCCTGCCGGAAACATTCGGTTGCAATTTTCCATGCCGTTCGCCTGCGGCTCTCCCTATAATCAAAAGCGAACAGGCAACCGGGCAAAGAATGCAGGCACAATCCCATATCCTTGTCGTCGACGACGACCGCGAGATCAGGACGCTTCTCGGGCGCTATCTCGACGGGCAGGGCTTTCGCGTCTCAGAGGCGGCCGACCGGCGCGAATGCGAGCAGAAGCTCGGCACAGGCCAGTTCGACCTGATCGTGCTTGATGTCATGCTGCCCGACGGCTCGGGGCTCGATATCTGCCGCGCCTTGCGCGACCGAAAACCGCATATTCCGGTGATCCTGCTGACGGCGCTGAAGGAAGACGTCGACCGCATCATCGGGCTGGAGCTTGGCGCCGACGACTATCTCGGCAAGCCGTTCAATCCGCGCGAGCTCACCGCCCGTATCCGCGCCGTGCTGCGGCGCTCGGCGCCGGAAGAGGCCGCCCCGCCGCGTGTGCGCGTCTACCAGTTCGCCGGCTACCGGCTGGAACCGGATACGCGCAAGGTGACGGATGCCGAAGGCAGGCTTGTCGATCTTACCGGTGCCGAGTTCGACCTGCTGCAGGTCTTCCTCGACCGTCCCGGCCGGTTGCTGTCGCGCGACCAGCTTCTCGACCTGACGCAAGGCCGCGAGCGCGATCCGCTCGACCGTTCCGTCGACGTGCTGATGAGCCGGCTGCGCCGCAAGTTCGGCGATACGGGCGAAGGACCTCTGTTCAAGACCGTGCGCAATGGCGGCTACCAGCTCACCGCGCGCGTCGAGACTGCGGAGGCCGAGGCATGAAGTCGCTGCGCCGACGCCTGATCATCCTCTTGGTCGTTTCGATCGTCGGCGTCGTCGGCCTTGCAACGATCGTCGCCATCAAAGTGCTTGGCGGGCCGTCCCCCGAGTTGAGCATGGGTCCGGTCGCCCGACAGATCCAGTTGATGGTGCAACTGGTCCCGGGCCACGTGCCGGGCGCCGGCGACGCGCCGGTCAATGTGAGTGATCATCCCGCCGATGGCGTCGAAGACCAAAGGCACACGCATGTGCTCAACCACATCCTGCAAGAGATCGGCGTCAATGCGTCCGCGGTTGTAACCCGCAACATAGGCGGGCCCGGCATGGTCGCCTCCGTCGCCTTGCCCGAGAACCGATGGATGATCGTCGACGCCCCCGATTTCGGGCCGCCGCGAGATGCCTGGTTCGTGCTCTCGGGCTGGATCACGCTGATCGTGCTCGGCGCCACCGCGGTGTCGGTCTATTTCACCGCCGTGCTGGTGCGGCCGCTGGAGATGCTGGAGACCGCCGTCAGCAAGATCGGCTCGGACGGTGTGCTGGCGACGGTGCCTGAGGAAGGGTCGGCCGAGGTCAGGGCAACGGCGCATGCGCTAAACCAGCTCTCCGCCAGGCTGAAGACGGCGATGGAGAGCCGCATGCGCCTGGTCGCCGCCGCCGGGCATGATCTCAGAACACCGATGACGCGGATGCGGCTGCGGGCCGAATTCCTCGACGACGACCGCGACAAATGGCTTCACGACCTCGACGAGCTCGACCGCATCGCCGACAGCGCCATCCGGCTGGTGCGCGAGGAGGTCAACCAGGATGCGGTCGAGCCGGTCGACCTGGCAAAGCTGGTCCGCGAAATTGCCGCCGAAGTGCGGTCGCTCGGACATGCGGTATCGACCGATCATTTGGAAAAGGTCTCGGTCAGGGCAGGTTCGCTCGGCCTTCGCCGCGCCTTGCGCAATTTGATCGTCAACGCCGCCACGCACGGCAAGGGCTGCAGCGTTTCGCTGGCCGCCACCGGCGATCAGGCCGTGCTGACGATTGCCGACAGCGGCCCCGGCATCCCGCCGGAGTTGCTCGCCAAGGCGTTCGAGCCGTTCTTTCGCGTCGATCCCGGCCGCCGCCAGTCCGTTCCCGGCGCCGGCCTCGGTCTCGCCATCGCCAAGGAAATCATCGAGCGCTACGGCGGCACCATCACGCTGGAGAACCGGACGGGTGGCGGCCTTTCCCAGAAGGTGGTCTTTGCCGCTGTTTCCTAGGGCGGTCAGGCTTTGCGCCGTTCAGGAAGTGCTCGAGAGCAAACTGAAATGGCCAGCCGACACCCCGACTGGCTGGTGGTAACCGACGGCGAGTTGTCGCCGTGCCATCCGCCGTTCGCCTTGGCGGGCTCTTTGCAAGGTCAGTCTCGCAACAGCCAGCACGGTTATCATTGAACCGTCACCAGAGGAGGTCTCAATGGTTTCCGCGATTGCAAGTCAACATCGGCATATATCGGAAAATCAACTGAAGGCGGGAAAGCCGGAAACAGGTGAAGGATTTGCGCCGGGCAACAGCGCCGACAGCGTCGGACATCGCGCCAAGGCGATGGTTGCCGAAACCGGCGACACGGATCCTGGTGCGCAAGGTCGCGCGGCATCGACGATCGCCAGAATGGACATCACAGTCTTGACGCCGCCGCCCGAAGAAGCGCCAGCGGAGTAGGCTGGTAGGACCGCCGCTGACCAAGCAATTCCAGGAAAAGTGTGAAACGGTTTTCCGTCCGGAATTGCGTCAAAACAGAGAAATAGAGCGGTTCTGCGTTTCCGTGAAACGATGAACCGCTCAAGACGTGGCGTTGGCCAATGACGGCACCGACTGGAGGATGAAGAACGGCCTTCAGCGCGCGCCCGCGCGGCGCGCGCAGGCCGGACCGGGGCCGCGCATATAGTGGAGCTCCGGCCGGTAGCGCGGTGCAACGAATTCGCGAATGGCCGATGCCAAGCGAGTGATCAAAGCCCAATGTTCCGTCACCCAATCTCTGCAATACGCCGCTGCAGGAGGCTGTTCATTTCCGGTTTTTGTCTGGGCAATCCACAGTCTCGCGGCCATCGATGCGCTCCCTATGACCTTGTGACGCCCGGCGGACATGGTGGCAAAGTCCGCGACGCCGACGTCGATACGGTCTCGGGTGGTGGACCGCTCGAACAAAAGACCGAACCGGATTGGGTCGCAGTCAGAAATTCCCATGAGGTGACGGACGACCAGAGGGCTACCCCTACGGCGGTGGCCAAGAACACTGCGGGAAGGGCGAACAGAAGCTTACGCGACATCATTGTCCCAACCTCACACGCCGGTATCGATGTGGAACAAGGTCTTCGCGCCCGGCGTGTCTAAAGCTGTTGAAGCAAGAACCGTGCCACGCTTGCTCGGGTGCGACAGCTGTCAGGGCAAGATCGCGCGCTGGCGGGCTCCCTTGCGACCTTTAACCCGGTCTGAGCTGCAATCGATCCAACGCCAAGGAAGCTTGCCTTGCAGCGAAAGGGAACGAAATTCAGAGCGTTAGCGTTCAATAGGCGATGGCATTAGGTGGGGCTGTGCATGATGATGAGCTCTCTTCGTGAAAAGCCTACTCTTACATTCCACACAGAGGCGGAACGCCACGCCCGGCTCGAAAAGAACGCGCGTCTGAGGGAGCTTCGATCTCATGCGTCTTGGATAGTGCTCGATCCTGATGCTCCGTTTCATGATGAGATCGATTGTTCCGCCATCTTTGAGGAAAAGACTTCGCGCAAGTGGTAACCCTTCGGTAGTTGCGTGCGGGACGCCTCAGCCACGCAGGATGGGGGCCAGCCGGAAGTTGGCGCGGCTCTGGGACTGGAAGGCGCCGGCCCTGCCCCACAATGGGTCATTTGCCGCTGGCACCAGAATTGCAGCGTTAGCATCGCCGAGTCTTGGGGCTCGGCGATCAGGGGTGAGTGGGGCCCCGCCGCTTCGCAAATGGAGCGGCGGGGTTTTCTGCTCTATGGGCTATTTTAGCAACCCTGCAACAAAAGCCAGGGCGGACCGTTTGCAATTTGCCAGATACCACACTCTGGCTACCTCAGACCCTCCCGCTGGCTTCGGCCGGCGGGCTTTTTCGGGGAGACGAAGCCGCCCTGCAATGGAACGCAACTGAAGCTGCAGCGTTCAGTGTCTCGGCCCGACACGTCAGCTAGCGGATTTCGGCACCAGCAAATGAAAAAGGCCTACGAGAAACCCTCGCTCGTGAGGCGCGAGAAGCTCACCGAGATGACCGCTCAAATCGTCGTTTCGGGGGTGACCATCTTCACTGCAAATCAACCATCTGATGGTCGCTCGGCTGGCTGATCAGGCCTTGCTGCGCTTCGCGGCAGGGTCAACTCACTTTTCGTCTTTATAGGATTTGGCGGCCTCATCGATCTTTCGCCAATCGTTGCCGTGTCGACGCACAAGCTCTCTTGCCTGGTTCGGCGAGACGTCATGCATTTCGACAACGTGGCTCACTTCCGCCTCCTCGCCTTTTAGCGGGCGCGTGCGGGGCTTCCTAGGCGGCCGAGTTGCGTGATCTCGTCTTGGCATGAACACTCTCTCCGGCTCCGGGTTAACCGGCCAGCATTAGAAAGGTTTCATATAGGAGACGAGCTACTGTCTCGCCGGCAGCGCCAGCACCATGATCGCGATAGTGGTGCGGAACTGGGTTGTGGTATGTCGGCGAAAGGCCTGACACCCAGTGCAGTGTTAACCACGTTGCTATGTTAGGTCGAACCCACGGTGTGTCGTTGCCGTTGCGGACCATGGAAGATCACAAAGCGAGATTCCGCTATCGCCCCGAACCGTCGGGTACTTGGAGGGAGCACCTCCTTGTCGGTAGGACCTGGCAGCGCGCCAAGGTGGCCTGCGACCAGCTGAGGCGCATCTACGACAAAAGGCTGGAGGGTCGATCGCGTGGCAGCAGGGGAAGGCCCCCAGCCGATCCGGCAGACCGTGTCGACGATCTCATTTCATCCATCCGAAAGAGCCGCGGCTAGCCGAGAAACCGACGCGGATCGCTCATGGAAGATGGCCGGCGCCCATTGGGCGGGGGGCTTTGGGGTGAAAGGCGCCGGCCAGGCGGGCAATCAAGTCCGCGGCCTGGGTAAGCTAGCACATGGGCCGTCAGGACGTATGGCGTGATCGCGAAAGCCGTCCATGTCGCGCTGCTTGTAGCCAGACGGCGCCGACGAACATTAGAGCGGTGATGGCGGCGATGTAGACGCCGACGAAGGTCACCGAGCCCATTCCCGCCCCTGGACTAGCGTCGCGACCTGTATCGCAAACCAGATGAAGGGCACCGACGGGAACGGAAGTGCGGCGATCCGGTTTCAGAATTGGAGGAAACTGGACATGCAAAACAAAATCAAAGATCCGCCACCGAAGCCCGACCCGAAGAAAAAGACACCTGTCCGTCCCGACAAGGAAGCGTCGCCAGAGCCTGAGCATGTCGACCCGCCACCGCGCGATGTACGAGAGGCACCGGCGCCAAATCCAAACGGCGATAAGAAGTCCTGACCATCCGGCACGACGTAACGAAGCGCGTGAAGCGGACTACATTCCCGGACCTTTGAGCTGACCGTGAGGATCGTCGCGGGCATGGCAAGAGGATGCTAATATAGGTACGAAACGTGAAAACCGGGTTCACCACGCTTGGTCTCTGGGAACCTTTTATCCGCGAGCCGCTTTGTCTGCATGTCCCAAGCCGTCGAACCACCCATATTGCCAAAGGGTAGCCCAGATCGGGACGTCAACTGTGAAGTAGCCTTGGAAGTCGCATTTGCAGCCCTGGTGACCGCCTCGGAAGCGCAGGGGTGGACGCCACGCGAAACAGCTGCAGCGCTACTGACAATCGCTACGGAGCATGCCCAGCAGTTCAGGCTTGTGCCGGCTGAGCCGCCAAGGTGGCGAACGCGAAGAGGTATATTGATCGCGTGGGCCACGCTCGTCCTTTTGCTGTGTGCGGCCATCGTTTGGTGGCTGCTTAGGTGAGCGATCAATCGCGGCCGGCGTCGCACCACGGGAAGCGCCTGGCGGCGCCCGGCGAGCCTCTCAACCGAGGGCGCCGATCAGTTGAAAGGATCGTTGGCGTTGCTGTTCGGCTGCACGAACGGGTTGCTGTTGTGGTTGCGAACGCCGCACGACGATTTCGGCAACAGATCGCGGAGGGATTGCGGCATCCTATGCGGGATCCTGCTACAATCCCCCATGGCCCCCCGAATAGTGGTTGTCCTGGCGCTTCTTTTCGCCCTCGCCTACGGATTTGCAAAACTCGTGGAACGTTATGGCGGCGTTGGCGATCGGCCGTCGCCGTGTGAACAAGGGGCAACCCTTGATTGCCCCGACCCGAATACGTCGCCACCTGAACCTAAGCCTTCTTGAGCCTACCCCAGCGCCGCCGCGGGGAAAGTTGCCCGCTGTCACTCAGCCTTCAATACCTGGTGTCTGATCAACCAGTCGCGAATGATCATTCGCACGGCTTCAGGTCGCGAAACGCTGTGCTCGGCAACGAATTGATCGACGCCCGCGAGCATGTCCGGTTGAAGGCGGACCATAATCGGAACACCCTTACCAGTTGGGGCCGGACCGCGCCGTTTCTTTGATACCACGGTTTCTTGCTTTGACATAAAAACTCTGATATCAGAATTCCGGTTCTTGCGGAAGCACCAGGCCTCACACGAAACCGAATTGGAGAAGAATCCGATGCCGTGTGGATCGAAGTCATGAGCGCCGAGCAGAACGCCAAACCAGCGTAGGGCAGGGTGCGAAGGCTGCTGGGTAGGGGCTTGCGGTCGCCTTATGTGCCTCCACGCCTAGCTGCCAGGTTTCCTGCACGGTGACGGAGCCAGAACAAGTGGTTCACTCGCTCATATTTTGAAGGGCCTTGTGTTCGACGATTTCGACGCAGCGCAGGTTGAGCAGGCGAATGACGCCTCTTTCCTTGAGCTTGGTGAAAACGCGCGACACGGTCTCGATGGTGAGGCCGAGATAGTCGCCGATATCCATTCGCGACATGGGCAGCTCTACCTGACGCAGCCCCCCTTGGCGCTCTGCCATATCGACCAGGAACGCCGCGACGCGCTCGATGGCGTTCTGGCGACCGAGGACCAGGAGGTGTTCCTGTGCCCTTGTCAGGCCTTTGAGCGCCAACGGCAGCAGTTGACCAGACATGTCAGCCCCGGCAGCAAGACGGAATACGCGGACGCCGGTGGCGCTGATCGCTTCGGCGAAGAAATGATGCGTCGTGCCGGCTTCGAAGCCGAATGTCTCTCCGGCCAGGTGGAAGAAGCTGAGCGGCTGCAGCAGCGTGGGATGGAATACCTCCGACGGGTGCGGCTGAGGCGTCCGTGACTGTGCTGCGATTCGGGAGGTCGTGTAGGCGTGCATGGCTGTTTCCCCGGTTAATCCGTGCCACAGCAATCGCCCGAATCCGCAGGCTACGAAATTCGGTTATGTCCCTACGGGAAACTACCTAGAGCCAAATCACAGACGTGGTGGAGACCTGGGCTCAGACGCCAGACAGCAGCGCCATGGCGAAATAGCCGGCGGCGACTGCCATCAGAGTTGCGCCGGCCAGCGGCAGCCAGAACCTGATCGGGCCGGCAAATACCGCCAGTGACAGGCGGCCGATCGCATTTGCCGCCAGCGCTGCCAACACCGCCTCACCAATGGTCTCGACAGGGACCGACTGCCTGACCAGACGCAACGCACCGAGCACCGAGACATCAACATCGAACGTGCCCGCCAGTGCTGAGGTCGCCAGCAAACCACGGCTGCCGAATTGAGCAGCGAATGCGGCGTTCGCGGTCGCGACAACTGCGAAGAACAGGGCGAACAGCAGCAGCGGGCCCAGTTCGAATGGGTTGCGTGCCAATCCACTGCTTTTCGGATCTCCGCGTTCGCGGATCAATAGGAGTGCGCCGCAGGCAGCGAAAATGAGCGCGGCAGCAATCGCCGGGATGCCGACCGACACGAACACGCCGGGCTCGATGATCAGAACCACGGCGCAGACGCGGAGCACCGAAACCATCGCAGCCAGCGAAGCCGCCCCGGCGAGCGGCAGAGCATTGCCCGCCGATGTGGCGTTGCGGGCGAGCGCTGCTGTCACCGCAGTGGACGACACGATTGCTCCGACGAGCGAACTGACAAGCAGACCGCGTGTGGTTCCGAGAACGCGGACGGCAACGTAGCCGGCGAACGAAATCGATGCCATCAGCACCGTCAGGAACCAGATTTCCCAAGGGTTGAAGCCGCCCCAGGGATCCATCGTCCGGTTTGGCAGCAAGGGCAAGACGATCGCCGTCATCACCGCCAGGATCAGTGCCGAACGCAGTTCGATCCAGGTCAGTCGCTTCAAGAGCCCGTGCAGGATCTCGCGACTGGCAAGGACCGCCGCAAGTGCAGCCCCTCCGGCAGCTGAAACCCGGTAGTCACCAACAACCGAAAGCGCACCGAGTGCGAAAACGCCGAGCGCGGCGATCACTCCCGTAACACTGAAATCCTCGTCATGAGCCGCCTCGCGCGCCTTGTACCACGCAAAGATCGCGGCGAAGGCGACAAATCCCCCCACCAGCACCGACACCGCGCTAAGCGCTTCCGCCAGGGCAGCGAGAATACCGCCGAGCAGGCCGGATATGCCGAAAGTGCGAATTCCGGCCGTGCGGCTGCGGTCGGGAGCATCCCGCTCCCGCCAGCCACGCTCCAGTCCGACGAGCAGGCCAATTGCCAAGGCCAGTCCCAGCCGGGCGATGAGCGGATCCATGGGAGGCTGTTTACTCGCTCGCTTCCCTGCCTGATACCTGCTGGATCAGGATTCGAAAGAAGATATGCGGCGCGCTGTCCGAAATCGGAGGTATCACCGGCTTGAGGGCGCCTGGCTCCCACCAGTCGGGATGCTTGCTCAGCACTGACCAAGCATGATCGCGCTGAAGCTTGTGACCGACCCGGTCAGGCAGTTCTTCGTAGGAGCCGTCGACAATAACGCTCCTCCAACCTCGGCCTTGGCCTCGCTCATCGACTTGGACCGATACCAGCGGGTTAGCTCGCATCCAGTCGATCTTCTTGCCAGGCATTGAAAACGCATAGAGATGGTTGTCTGCGTGCGCATAGTACAACGGCACGACGTAGGGCTGCCCGTCCTTCGCGCACGCCAGGCGGCCGACACGATTTGCCGTCAGCAATCTCGTACATTCCAGGGCAGAAAGTGTGCGGATCAGCATCGCTGCGATGTCCTTCTTCTCGCGGCCATCCCGTGTCGCTGTTGCTGCCGCTTTGAATCATGGCAATCCCGGTGCTCTCGCTCCGGCTCACAGGCGGCGAAGCGCATAGTCGCGCATCCGGCAATTTCGGAAAATGATTCAGATCAAGGCGCGCTTGCTGTCTCTGCGCATCCTAGGGGGATGTGGAAGCCAATCCTAAGCGCTCCGTTTGGTCGCAGTCTCGAACTGGCCGTCTTCGACGAGGAGGGCGAGCATGCGCTCGTATTTCCCTGCGTGCGAGGGACGGAGGGCTGGAAGAATGCCGCGACGGGCGCACGCATCGACATCGGTCCGACCCATTGGCGCGACTGGGCGCCGGAGCGGTTTGCGGCCAGCAACAGCGACGGCTTTGGCGACCGTCCCTAGGCTTTGGCTTCCACGATCAGTGCCATGCGCACGAGATGCGACAGGCTGCTTGCACTCATCTTGCTCATGACGTTGGCGCGATGAATTTCGACCGTGCGCGGGCTGATTCCGAGATCGTAAGCGATCGTCTTGTTCGGCAGGCCCGACACCAGCCCGTCCAGCACCTGCCGCTCCCGCTCTGACAGCGTCGATAGACGGCCGTTGATTTCCGCGGATTGTGGGTGCGCTGCATTCGCCTGGTTCCGACTATCCAACGCCGAGCGGATCGCATCGATCAGGATCTCGTCGTCGAAAGGCTTCTCGATGAAATCCGCGGCTCCTTCCTTCATCGCCTGAACGGCGAGCGCCACATCGGCATGGCCCGTCATGACAATGACCGGAAGCCTGTGCCCGCGTGCTCTGAGCTGCCGCAGGAACTCGATGCCGTCGATACCCGGCATGCGCACATCGGTGACGATGCAGCCGTCGATATCGTCGGTCGCCGTGGCAAGAAAGGCTGTCGCGGATTCGTGCAGGCGTACGGCAAAGTCGGCGGTCGCCAGAAGAAAACCAAGCGACTTGCGAACCTCGACGTCATCGTCGACCACATGCACAAGATCATTGCCGGCCATTGGCGACTTCTTCCTTCTCAACGATACGCAACGTGAACCGAAAGGCGGTTCCTCCGGCCGGCATTGGCTCGGCCCATATGTGGCCGCCATGTGATTCGACGATGGTACGGCAAATTGACAGGCCGACACCCATCCCTTGCTTCTTGGTGGTGACGAACGGCTGGAAGAGCTGGGCCGAGACCTCGGGCGCAAGACCAGTGCCGGTATCGATCACGCTCACCTCGGCCATCCCGTCGTCCCGAGCGACGGTCACGACGTGCAGTTCACGGCGTGGGGCACCTTGCATGGCCTCGACCGCATTACGCATCAGGTTGAGCAGAACCTGCTGTATCTGGATGCGGTCGGTCAGGACCAGCTCGGCTGCAGGATCAAACCGGTAGCTGACGTGCACGTCTATTTCCCGTGCGCCGACCAGGGCCAGTGACGCGGCTTCTTCGATCAAGGCTGGCAGGCGTTCGACCTGACGCTCGCTTTCGCCTCTCGCGACGAAGTCGCGAAGGTGGCGGATCACATCTCCTGCCCGCAAGGCCTGTTCCGCCGCCTTTTCCACAGCCTCCCTCAACATCGGCGCGTTCTCTTCCGTGCTTCTTTCGAGAAGCCGGCGGCTGCCCCTGAGGTAGTTCGTGATCGCCGTCAGCGGCTGGTTGATCTCATGCGCCAGGGTCGAAGCCATTTCGCCGAGCGCGGTAAACCGCGCCATGTGGAGAAGCTCTTGCTGCTGCTCCTGTATTCTTGCCTCTGCACGGTGGCGTTCGGTCAGGTCGCGACAGAAGCCCGTAAAGAAGCGTCCGGTTCCCGGATGCATCTCGCCGACGGAAAGCTCCATGGGAAAGGTCGAGCCATCCTTGCGCATCCCCGTGACCGTGCGACCGAGTCCGATGATGCGGCGCTCTCCGGTCGTCAGGTAGCGCTGCAGGTAGGCGTCATGCTCGTCGCGATAGGGTGACGGCATCAGCAGGCTGACATTCTGACCTATGACTTCACTGGACTGGTAGCCGAATAACGTCTCGGCAGCCGTGCTGAAAGATTGAATGCGGGCTTGTTCGTCGATGACGACCATTGCGTCGGGCACCGTTGCCAGGATCGAACGCAAATGGTCCTCACGCAGCCGAAGCGCGGCGTTCGCAAAGGAGAGTTCGCTGACATCCGTGCCTTCGACGAAGATCGCGCTGACGCGGCCGTCGTCGGCTTTGATCGGCTGGTAGACGAAATCCAGGATGCGCTCTTCTACCGGCTCGTCGTCCTTGTTGCGAAGGCCGACCTTCACACCTTGGCCCCTGTATGGCTCGCCGGTCCTGTACACATGGTCCAGCTGCTCGAAGAACCCTTGACCTTCAAGCTCGGGAAGTGCCTCGCGCACCGACTGTCCAATCACCCGCCTGTCGCCGATCAGCCGTTGGTAAGCGGCATTGGTCAGTTCGAAGACATGGTCAGGCTCACGCATGAGCGCCATGAAGCCGGGTGCCTGCTCGAACATTTGTGACAGGACTGATTTCAGGATCGTCCGGTCGGCCGACAAAATAGGCGCTTCGTTTTGGCTCACCTGAGGTCCTTGGGTCCGGACGTCTGCAACAACGGCTAATTATCACTCCTCGCCGCACAAGCAAAACGGATCGAGGTCGACGTTTTTCGGATGCAATTGGCGGGTTCTTTGACGCGCATCAACGCACTGGGCGCCGTTGAATGCAATTCATTGGGCATTCCATCGCTTCAACCAAAGGCCCTGCAATGTCCTACAAGTCAATTATCGTGAACCTTGCCATAGACGCGGCTCCTGCGCCCATCGTGAAGTTGGGCGTAGAATTGGCCGAGCGCTTCGGCGCCCACCTTTACGGCCTGGCTGCCGCAGACGTTCCACCGCTGGTCGCCACAGGCAACGGTATGGTCTACGAAGGCGAGGTCATGCAGATCCAGCGAACCGAGATCGAAAAGCGGCTTGCCGGACTGCGGGACGAATTCGAGCGATTGGTTCCGGCATCGGTGAGCAGCGAATGGGGCCAAGCGGTCAGCAGTCCAACCCGCTTCCTGAGCATCTCCGCCCGAGCCGCCGACCTCATCGTTACCGGCGGTGGGGATGGAGAAAATGTCTACCGTGCCGTGGATATCGGCAGCCTTGCTCTCGGCACAGGCCGGCCAGTCCTCGTTGCCGCAAGCAATGTCGAACATGTTTTGGCAAAGACCGTGCTGGTCGCCTGGAAAGACACCAGGGAGGCGCGACGGGCGATAGCGGATGCATTGCCTTTCCTGGCCGGGGCCAACGAGGTCATCGTCGCCACCATCGATAACGACCGCGACGAAAGCGTCCGCGGCAGCCTCGCCGACATCGCGGCTTATCTCGAAAACCATGGCATCATGCCACGAACCGAACTGCTCACTGGCGAGGCTGATGG
This sequence comes from Mesorhizobium monacense, assembly GCF_056781675.1. Taxonomy (NCBI): domain Bacteria; kingdom Pseudomonadati; phylum Pseudomonadota; class Alphaproteobacteria; order Hyphomicrobiales; family Phyllobacteriaceae; genus Mesorhizobium; species Mesorhizobium monacense. The sequence goes on from NZ_CM165567.1 coordinate 1,958,787, forward strand.
CGACCGGCTGCTGACGTTTGCGCGCTCGATCCATGCCGACCTGATCGTCTCCGGTGCCTACGGCCATAGCCGCCTACGGGAATGGGCTTTCGGCGGCGTCACCCGCACGCTGATCCAAGACAACGGCGTCAATCGCTTCCTGTCGTATTAAGGTCCGTCGAACCACATTCACCGAAGCCAAGCGCGCTCTAGTCGACGGCAGGAATTAGCCCCATCCGGCGCGCTCGCTTTCGTCAAAGATGGCGCTGCTTTCGCGCTCTGAAGTCGGCAACCGTCAACGCAACCGCTTGCAAGTTCCACTGCTCGAGTCGGTAACGGAGCATCCTGTTGACCGAGATCAATGTCGTCTGCCGCCAACGTAGCAATGATTGCCAAAATGCAGGAGTGAACGACATGACGTTTCTCGACTACCTGATTTCGATTGACGCCAGGACGGCCTTGATGGGCCGCATGATGCAGAGGCTCGGCGTCGACAGACAATTGAAGGTCGTGGCGGACCATGCAGCCGTCACCAATCGGGCGGTGGACCGCTGCCGCTCCTGCGGCCATCAGGACGAATGCGCGACCTGGCTCGACGAACACCAGCATGCCGATGATCCGCCGGATTACTGCCGCAACCGCGACTTGATCGCACGGCTTCAACACGGAGCCGGCCAACGCTAGAAAGGTCACCACAGATGCGTCTGACGGGTCGACGCAAACGGAACTTATGCCGATAGATTTGCATCCCATGGGACCAGGCAGTTTGGACAATCTATTTCTTCTAGAAGCATTTCTGCTCTTTATTGCGCCCGGGCCAACCAATGCTCTTTTGATGGCGGGTGCGGCCAAGCGAGAGAAGGCGATTGCACTCCTGGTCGCACAGGCCTGCGGATACGGGATCGCGGCAGCCTGCTGGTTTTCGCTGCGACCCTTGCTGCCATCCGGCGCCATCCAGGTACTTGAGCTGGTCGCGGCCCTATGGCTCGTAATTCTTGGCCTGCGCCTGATAGGCAGCGACCAGATCGACGCATCCGAAGACGGGGATAGCCTTTCTGTTATAGTAACTACTGCCCTCAATCCGAAAGCCTTTATCTATTGTCTGGCAATCGTGCCGGTGGACGCGAGGCCGTACGAACTGGGCTTCTTCTGGATTGTACTTTTGGTGACCACAGCTGCCACCGGGTCGATGTGGCTTTTGCTCGGTAGGCGGCTGAACGGAAGCAGAGAGATGGCAGACAGGGTCGCGGGCGCGGTGCTTATCGCATTCGCCTTGTTGTTGCTTCGACCATTAATAGCGGTAGCTGCGACTTAGGTTCAACGCGGACATTCTTCCAATTCGAATGTTGGGGTCACTCGATGCGGAGTCCGCAAATTCTTGTAGTGCTGAACTAAGAGACAAGCACCACCGACAGCGGCCCCGCGCAGAAAAGGTTATCCTTGACGGCCCTGACGCCGGCGACGTTTTCGGCGGCGACGATGGCTGCCTGGCGCTCGCGTTCGTCGAAGATCGCACCGCTCAGTTCCACCATTCCTTGGTCCACGGTCACGTCGATCATGTCCTTGCCGGCCCATTTCTGCCTCGCAAGCTCGGCAAGGATGGTCTGTCGGATCTGATCGTCGTCAATGACTGTCGAGCCAGCGTCCGGCAGGACACGGAGCAATGCTCGCAGAAGATCGGAGCGGGTGACGATGCCGACAACCTTGCCACCGTCGACGACCGGAACGCGTTTGACGTGATGGCGCGTCATCAGCTCGACCATCTCGGGCAGCGATGCGCCAAGGGATGCCGTGACGACATCCGCCGTCATCACCTCCTCGATACGCCGTCCGTTGGCTTGAACGTATTCTTCGGCGGCTCTTCCGGGGCTGACAAGAAACTCCAGCCAACGCGAGCGCTTGCGCCTGGTGCCGAGCTCTCCCCGGCACAGGAAATCGCCCTCGCTGACAATGCCGACCAGCGTGCCGTTGCTGCGAATGACCGGAAGGCCGCTGATCTTTTTGGAGAACATCAACCCTGCCGCATCGGAAATCGATGCCGTTGGTTCAATTCCGATGACCGGTGCGCTCATTATGGCTTTGGCTTGCATGCCTGACTCCTCCGACATCTATGGGGGCCATTATCGATGTCCTGTTAGGGACGTGCCTTGATCTGCATCACTTTCGACAACCAGACGTCACTTTTGCTGGTCGTCCCGGTCGATCAGAATCCGCTCCGCCGCGCCGTCGAGATCCTCGTATTGACCGCTCCTCAGCGCCCAAAGGAACCCGGACAGCCCAAGCGCGCCGAGGAATAGGGCCACAGGAATGAGGTAGGTGAGCGTCGTCATGAGGATCGTGCCAGCGCGCCGATGTCGGAGCGCCTGTCAGGCGCGGCGCTTCTTGCTGGGGCGTGCGGCCCAGACCCCTGCAGCCGCAGCGCGTTTGCGATCACCAGCAGCGAGGAGGCGGACATCGCGATCGCCGCGATCAGCGGCGTGACATGGCCGAGAATGGCGATCGGCACGGCAACGGCGTTGTAGACGATCGCAATGGCAAGGTTCTGGCGGATCAGCCGCCCAGCCTTGCGCGAGATGTCGAGGGCGAGGGGCACCGCCAGGAGGCTTTCGCGCAGGAAGACGAAATCGGCGGCATTGCGTCCGACATCGGCGGCGGTTGCCGGCGCGATCGAGACGTGCGCGGCCCCGAGGGCTGGCGTGTCGTTAAGCCCGTCGCCCACCATCAGAACCTTGTGGCCCGCGTTGGTCAGGGCTTCGATCCGCTCGACCTTGCCGGAGGGAAGCAGCGCCGGCGTGAAGCTCTCGATGTCCAACGTCCTCGCAACCTCGCCACAGGCATTGGCGATATCACCGGACAGCATCTCGACCGACACGCCGACATCCTTCAATTGCCCGACCGCCGCCCTGGCATCGGAGCGCGTCGCGTCTTCGAATGTGAAGGATGCGACGATCATCCCATTCTGCGAAAGCACCGTCCCGCCGAAGCCACCATATTTGCCTTCGCCACCGGTCCGAGCTTTCCATCCGGCCCAGCCGCGCCGGCCAAGACGCCATGTGCTGTCCGCGGTTGTGGCTTCGATGCCGAGACCCGGGTGCTCGCTGACAGCGTCCAGCTTCGGCTGGCCGGCAAATCCTGCGAAGGCGGCTATGGCCTTTGAGAACGGGTGACGGGAATGCGCGGCCATGTCGGCTGCCATCGCCAGCATCGCCGGATCGATGGACGACGCGTTGACCAGCCTGGGCTGGCCGAGCGTGAGAGTGCCGGTCTTGTCGAACACCGCGATGTCGATCGCTGCCAGGCGCTCCATGGCCGATCCGTCCTTGACCATGACGCCAGCTTCGAACAGGCGGCGCGCCGCGACCACTTGCACGATCGGCACGGCGAGGCCGAGCGCACATGGGCATGTGATGATGAGGACGGCAATGGCGATCGTCACTGCCTGGTGCCAGTCGCCGGCTGCCGCCATCCAGCCAAGGAACGTCACGAAGGCGGTGAGATGGACCACCGGCGCGTAGAGCGCCGAGACGCGGTCGGCGATCCGGCGGTAGTGCGCACGACCGCCTTCGGCGGCCTCCATCAGCCGGACCATTTCCGCCAGGAAGGATTCTTTTGCGGCAGCGGTCGCCTCGATGGTCAGCGGACCGGTAAGATTGAGCGTGCCGGCCTGAACCTGTTCCCCGGACGCCACGGTTCTCGGCGTGCTTTCGCCGGAAACCAGCGAGCAGTCGAGGTCCGACGTTCCTCGAATGATCCTGCCGTCGACAGGCACCCTTTCGCCGGCAGCGACCAGCAGCTGCATGCCCGGTTGGATCTCCTCGACAGGCAGGTAGTCGTTGCTGCCGTCATGGCGCAGCACCATGGCGCCGCGTGCCGCCAGCCGCGCCAGTCCATTGACCGCCGTCCGTGCCCGCTCGCGCATCACGTGATCCAGCGTGCGGCCAATCAGCAGGAAGAACAGTAGCGACACCGATGCGTCGAAATAGGCGTGCTCGCCGTGGGTCATCGTCTCGTAGAGGCTCATGGCATAGGCAAGAGAGACCCCGACCGCGATCGGCACGTCCATGTTCATGCGGCCGTGGCGCAGCGCATTCCAGGCAGAGCGGAAATAGATGCCGCCGGCGAAGGCAAGCGCCGGGATGGCGATCAATGCCGAGACCCAATGGAAGAGGTCCCGGGTCGCACCTTCAGCGCCGGACCAGACCGAGACCGAAAGCAGCATGATGTTGCCCGCGGCAAAGCCGGCAACGGCGACGGCGCGGATCAGTTCCGAGAGCGTCTTGTCCTTGCCGGCAGCCTCTGGATCGAACAGGTGCGCGTCATAGCCCAGCCGTCCAAGCGCGGCGACGAATGATGGAACCTCCTCGCCGCGCCACCGGACCGACACCCGTTTCGTCGACAAGTTGACGCGCGCGCCCTCGACGCGGTCGAGCTTTGCAAGCGCGGTCTCGATCGTCTGGATGCAGGCAGCGCAATGAACCGTCGGCACCGAAAGATCGGTCTGGCGAAGATCGTCGCCAAGCGATCGGCTCGCCAGCCTGACTTCTTGGCTGGATGGCAGGGCGGATATGCTGCTTTCCAGGTCCAACGCCATTTCAGCGCCCGGTGCACAACAGCTCATTGCAGCGCTCCATGGGAAATCATGATTCTACGGACGTCGCGATAGGGTTCCGCGAGACCGGCATCGGCGTCGATTTCGACAATCCAGACGCCATCTCTCGGCGTGTGTTGCGCGGCAAATTCCTGGCCCGCAACAGAGGCCAGAGTGACGGCCTTGTCCTCTGCCTCGTAGGCGGGGTGACGAAACAGAACCTTCACGGCGCGCAGGGGAACGGGCTTGCCGGCGGCATCGCTGAGGCCGTAGTGGACCTCGCCCCATGCGATCGTCAGTTTGCCGGTCCAGCCGAGTGCCGCTTGCGCACGTCCTTCCTCCGCTTTTCGGTTGAACTGCTGGCTGGCGACATAGGTGTTTTCGACGACGAGGCCAGTCCAGCTCTTGCTGGCCAGCGTCGCCATGGCCAGATTGACGCCAATCACCACCCCGAAGAAGCCGAGAATGATGAACAGCATGTGCCTGCCGGTGAATTCGCGGGATTTCGGCGAATGAGCGCTCATTTGGCGATCTCCGGAGCATTGAAGGTGGCTATGTATTCGGCGGACTCGAGCCCTGCCTTATCCTCGATCCGGAACGTGAAGCTCTGCGCTGTTCCCTCGATCTGATCCGCCGGTTGGCGCACGAAAACCTTCAGCGTCTTCAACCGGTCGGGATCGGCCAGGGTGGCGAAGGACCGTGCGGGAGGAAGATCGACGCCGACCGCGCTCATCTCGGCGCCCGGCAGGCCTTGCAAGGTGACGACGATCATCCTTGGCTCGGGGATCATGTTGAGCAGCTTGACGGTGTAGCCGTTGCGGATCGAGCCATCGGAGAGCGTCACGAATTGCGGGTTGCGATCGTGCAGGACGTTGAGCTCCAGCCGCTCACGGGTCAGCAGCGAATAGAGCAGCGCGAGCCCGACCGCCGACCAGGCGCCCAGATAGATGAAGGTGCGCAAGCGGAAAATCTTGCGAATATGGAAATGCGCCAATCTGTCAGAAAACTTGCCTTCATCCGTCCTGACAAGGGAGGGGTTCACCGGGGAGGAACCGCCCGCGGTCGCCACCGCCATGTTGGCGTTGTAGTCGGACAATGTCGCATAGGAGATCAGCCCGCGCTCCTTGCCAAGCTTGTCCATGACGCCGTCGCAGGCGTCGATGCAGAGCGCGCATGTGATGCATTCGAGCTGCTGGCCATCGCGAATGTCGATCCCCATCGGGCAGACGGCGACACAGGCATTGCAGTCGACGCAATCGCCGACAGGCTGGCCGGCCGCCCGGACCTTCTTGGCATGACGCGAACGAGGCTCGCCGCGCCAGTCGTTGTAGGTCACGGTGAGCGAATTCTCGTCGAGCATGGCAGCCTGGATGCGCGGCCAAGGGCACATGTAGGTGCAGACCTGCTCGCGCATCAGCCCGCCGAATGTGTAGGTGGTCGCCGTCAGCACGCTGATCGTCACGTAGGCGACCGGCGCGGCGGTGCCGGTGACGACCTGGCCGATCAGTGTCGGCGCGTCGGCGAAATAGAAGATCCAGGCGCCGCCGGTGGCTACCGCAATGACCACCCAGATGGCGTGCTTGGTTACGCGCAGCACCAGTTTGCGCGCCGTCCAGGGGCCGGCATCGAGCTTCATGCGGGCGTTGCGATCGCCTTCAATCGCCCGCTCTACCACGAGAAACAAGTCGACCCACACGGTTTGTGGACAGGTATAGCCGCACCACGCCCGGCCGACGGTGGACGTGATCAGGAAAAGACCGATGCCGGCCATCATCAGAAGGCCGGCGACATAGTAGAATTCCTGCGGCCAGATCTCGATGAAGAAGAAGTAGAAGCGGCGATTGGCAAGATCGAGCAGCACAGCCTGGTCGGGGGCAAACGCCCCGCGATCCCACCGCAACCAGGGCGTCAGGTAGTAGATGCCCAGCGTGATCGCCATCACCAGCCATTTGAAGCGGCGAAAGCTGCCTGAGGCGCGCTTGGGGAAGATCTTCTTGCGCGGGGCATAGAGCGGCTGCCTGATCCTGGCGGAATTGACCGCTTCGGCTTCGAACCGCTCTATTTGTGTCTGATCCAGCACCACTATCTCCACTCGCGCAACCGATGATCCTGCCCGTGTGAGCATTCTTGCCGTGGGGCGGGTCGCGTCGCGTTGATGCAGGTCAATCTTCAGATGTCGGAAAAAAAATCGAGGCCCGGCATTTGGCCGGGCCTCGTCGCTTGGGCGACCGAGGGCCGAGAACAGGCCCCGCCTCCTATTCTCCGCCGCCAAGCGAATGGACGTAGACAGCCAGCTCCTTGACCTTGGTCTCTCCGAGGCGACCGATCCAGGCCGGCATCACGCCGTGTTTCGGCGCGCGGACCTGGGCGGCGATCGCTGTTTCGCCGGATCCGTAGAACCAGATCGCATCAGTCAGGTCGGGCGCGCCAAACTCCTTGTTGCCTTTTGCGTTGGCGCCATGGCAGGCCACGCAATTTTCCGCGAAAACCTTGGCGCCGGGCTCGATCAGACTTGCATCGTGAACCGGGCCGGAGAGGCTGGCGACATAGGTACTGACCTGCGTGGCCTGCTCCGGCGTGATGATGTCGCCAAAGGCTGGCATCTCGGACTGGCGCGTATCGGGATCCGAGGCGAAGCGGATGCCGTGCGTGATCGTCTGCTGGATCTGCTCTGCGCTGCCACCCCACAGCCATTCGTCGTCATTGAGGTTGGGAAAGCCGGCTGAGCCTTGGGCGCCCGAGCCGTGGCACTGCACGCAGTTGACCTTGAACGCGGCACCACCGGCCGCGACCGCGAATTCGCGCAGCGCGTCGTCAGCAGCAATCTCGGAGACGGTCTTCGCCTGGATGGCGGCGACATACTTGCCTTTGGAGGCTTCGGCAGCCGCCAGGTCATTCTTGACATCGTTGCGGCTGGAATAGCCGAGCACTCCCTTCGTCGCGGAAGACAGCATCGGCCATGCCGGATAGGCGATGGTGTAGCCGGCCGCCCAGGCGATGGTGATGTAGAAGGTTATCACCCACCAGCGGGGAAGGGGGTTGTTGAGTTCCTTGATGCCGTCCCACTCATGGCCGGTCGTCGAGATGCCCGAGACGTCATCGATATCGTCTTTGCTCATGATCAGTCGTCCTTGAGAGGAATTCGGGCGGCCTCTTCGCTCAGCCTGCGACTGCCGGGGCGGAGCGCGAAAGCAATGCATCCTACGAAGAAGAGAGCCATTGCGAGCAGCGCCCAGCTATCGGCGAACTCCCGCATGAGGTTGTAATCCATGGTCATTCTCCTCAGCGGTAACCGGCGGCTTCGTCGTAGGTCTTGAAATCGACCAGCGTGCCGAGCATCTGGAGATAGGCGACCAGCGCATCCATCTCGGTGACCTGCTGCGGATTGCCGTCGAAGTCACCGATCCTGGCCTTCGGATAACGTTTCTCCAGGCCGGATGTGTCGGCACTCGGGTCGGCCTGTGCGATCACATCGGCATTGGCGCTGGCGATCATGTCATCGGAGTAGGGGACGCCAACGCGCGCGTTCGCAGCCAGGTGCGTCGAGAAATCCTTCACCTCGATCTGCGTGTCCTTCAGGAAGGCATAGCTCGGCATGATCGATTCCGGCACCACCGAGCGCGGGTCGGCAAGATGCTGGACGTGCCATTCGTTGGAGTAGCGGTCGCCGACCCGGGCAAGGTCAGGGCCGGTACGTTTCGAACCCCATTGGAACGGGTGGTCGTACATGGACTCGGCCGCCAGGCTGTAATGGCCGTAACGCTCGACTTCGTCGCGGAAAGGCCTGATCATCTGGCTGTGGCAGAGGTAACAGCCTTCGCGCACATAGATGTTGCGGCCTGCGAGCTCGAGCGGCGAATAGGGCCGCATGCCTTCGACCTTCTCGATCGTGTTGTCGAGGTAGAAGAGCGGCGCGATCTCGACGATACCGCCGACCGTCACCACGAGCAGCGAGCCAACGAGAAGAAGCGTGGCGTTCTTCTCGATGATTGCGTGTCTGTCCATCAAGCCCATTGTCTGGCTCCTTATTCGGCAGGCTGGAGGGCGGGCACGGAACCCGGCATCGGTAGTTCTTCGCGCTGGTATCCGAGGATGGTCATGGCGATGTTCCAGGCCATGATGAGCGCACCGGCGAGATACATGGCGCCGCCTGCGGCACGCATGACGTAGTAGGGATGCATGGCGGCTACGGTTTCGGCGAACGAGTAGACCAGGAAGCCCTGTTCATCGTATTCGCGCCACATCAGGCCCTGCATGATGCCGGAGACCCACATCACCGCCGCGTAGACGACGATGCCGAGTGTCGCCAACCAGAAGTGCCAGGTGACGAGCCGCAGCGAATAGAGCCGCTCGCGGTTCCAAAGCTTCGGCACCATGTAATAGATCGCGCCGAACGAGATCATGCCGACCCAGCCGAGCGCGCCGGAATGGACGTGGCCGATGGTCCAGTCCGTATAGTGGGACAGCGAGTTGACCGCCTTGATCGACATCATGGGACCTTCGAAGGTCGACATGCCGTAGAAGGCGATGGCCATCACCATCATGCGGATGATCGGATCGGTACGGATCTTGTCCCAGGCGCCGGACAGCGTCATCAGGCCATTGATCATGCCGCCCCAGGAAGGCATCCAGAGCATGATCGAAAACACCATGCCGAGCGTTTGCGCCCAGTCGGGCAGGGCGGTGTAGTGCAGGTGATGCGGCCCTGCCCAGATGTAGAGAAAGATGATCGCCCAGAAGTGGATGATCGACAGCCGGTAGGAATAGACCGGCCGGTTCGCCTGCTTGGGCACGAAATAATACATCATGCCGAGGAAGCCGGCGGTCAGGAAGAAGCCGACGGCATTGTGGCCGTACCACCATTGCGTCAGGGCGTCCTGGACACCGGAGAAGGCGGAGTAGCTCTTCGAGCCCAGGAAGGACGCGGGCATCGACAGGTTGTTGACCACATGCAGCATCGCGATGGTCACAATGAAGGACAGGTAGAACCAGTTGGCGACGTAGATGTGCGGTTCCTTGCGCCTCAGGATGGTGCCAAGGAAGAGCAGGAGGTAGGCGACCCAAACGATGGTCAGCCAGAGGTCCACATACCATTCGGGTTCGGCGTATTCGCGGCTCTCGGTGATGCCGAGCAGATAGCCGGTCGCGGCCATGACGATGAAAAGCTGATAGCCCCAGAACACGAACCAGGCGAGGTCGCCGCCGAAGAGCCGGGCGCGGCAGGTGCGCTGTACGACATACAATGACGTGCAAAGCAGCGCGTTGCCGCCGAAAGCAAAGACAACACCGGATGTGTGCAGCGGCCGCAGGCGGCCGAAATTGAACCAGGGCTCGATGTTGAGATCCGGGTAGGTAAGCTGCAGCGCAATGACCACGCCGACGAGCATGCCGACGACGCCCCAGAACATGGTGGCGATGGCGCCGTAGCGGACCGGCCCATCCATATAGGCCGAGGGATCAATCGGGGCGGATGCTGCAAAGCTGGTGTTGCGCAGAAGGACAACGACGAAGCCGAGCAGCACGAAGAACAGCACCCACATGTGCTGCCGGAAAGGCTCGTCGACACCAAAGCCGGCCGCCACCAGCGCCAGGAAGGTGAAGAAGCATAACAAGACAATTTCCGTGCCGAATTTCATGGCATGTCCCCGACCTTGGATTCCGGTTCGCGGACATCGATCCGCATCGACACCAATTCCGCAGTTGCTTCCGGGTCGCCTTGATCCAGGTCAAAGCTGCTTCGTTTTGGATTGGGCAGCGTCGGTCAGGCCAGGGAAGCGGGAGACTGTCATTGAACGGGGAGCGAGGACCGCCGTTGTTCGAAACGCGCAGCGAAAACGCGACGCCTGCGGATCGATCGGGCAGAGAGGCGATCCCGGCTGCGGTGATGAAGCGAGCGCACAGGGAAAAGCTGCGGCTTTGCGAGGCCCTGGAGAAGATCGCAGATGGCTTGCCGCGCGTCGATCGGCTGAAATGCCTGGGCGCGGCCAACGCCATCATCCCGTTGCTGCGCGACATCCATCACTATGAAGAGACGATCATCTTTCCGGCTTATGAGGCGGCCGTAAGCGGCGGAGAAGCCAATCTTGCCTCAACCCGCCGACTGCGCGCCGAGCATGTCGAAGACGAATGCTTTGCTGGCGAAGTTACGGAGATTCTGCTGGCAATCGGCCATGGCAAGGCGGTCGACAATGCCGAAGCCGTCGGCTTCATGCTGCGCGGCTTCTTCGAGGGCCTGCGACGGCACATCGCGTTTGAACGCGAGCACGTCTTGCCGAAGATCGGGATTGTCGATCCAGGCTAGATCCGCGATGGGTGCCGACTGCGCCGCCGGGTCTAGGCGCCGGAGCGCTGCTCCAGCCGGCTCAGATTGTCCACCGTCACATGCCGGTTGTTCTCGATCCGGATCACGCCGTCGGTTCGCAGCCTGGTCAACTGGCGGCTCACCGTCTCGATCGTCAGACCGAGGAAATCCGCGATATCGGCGCGTGTCAGTGGAAGTTCGAAAGTCGCCGCGTTGGCGGCCAGGTCAACCGCGGGATCGATGTTCCTCGCGATCATCAGCAGGAAGCTCGCCACCTTCTCGGACGCGGTCTTGCGCCCCAGCGTCACCATCCAGTCACGCGCTTCGTCGAGTTCGTCCAGCGCTTGCCTGAGCAGGCGATGCTCCAGCTGCGGCGATTCCTTCATCATCCGTTCGATGGCGGTCTTCGGAAACGAACAAAGGGAAACGGCCGTAGCCGCTTCCGCGTTCATCTCGCTTTCCGCCTTGAACGGCCTTCCTAGAAAGTCTGGCGCGAACTGGAGGCCGACAATCTGCTGGCGTCCGTCCGAAAGGCTCTTCGTCAGCTTCACCACGCCGGACAGCACGTTCGAATAGCTGTCGACGGTCTCAGCGTCGCCGACCAGTTCGACCCCCGGCTCGATCCTATGCCTAGACGAGGTCTTGGCGAGCCCGACAAGCTGGTCGGGATCAAGCGCGCCGCAGACACCGCGGTGCCGTGCCTCGCAGGACTGGCAAAGCACGGGGATGCTGGCACTGTGAACGTCCTGTCTGATGGTCATTTCGTCGTCCGGGATCAAACATGCCGGCAAGATACCACCGCTGCCTCGCGATATTTATTGCGTCAGTTTGTCCGTGCCCCGGCCGCCTTGATTGAAATCAAGGCTTCGTCATCGCGGCACGGGCAGATTGCCCGCCATGCAACAGACAGCAGCCAACGATACGCGCACGATCTCGACCGCTAGCCTGGGCGAGACCGTCCCGCGCTATACAAGTTATCCGACCGCCCCGCACTTCCACCCTGGTGTCGACGCCATAACGGTTCGCGGCTGGATGAACGCGCTCGAAGGCGATGATGAGATATCGCTATACCTGCATATTCCGTACTGCGACAGGTTGTGCTGGTTCTGCGCCTGCCACACCAAGCAGACACGGCACTATGCGCCCGTGGCAACTTTCCTGCGCTCGTTGCATAAGGAGATCGAGACGGTCGGTGACCTTGTGAGCGGGAAGGGCAGGGTGTGCGCCGTTCACTTCGGTGGTGGCTCGCCGACCATGCTAAAGCCGGAGGACATCCTGGCACTTGGGAAAGCCCTGAGGGATCGCTTCGATTTTCTCGACAATGCCGGTCTCAGCGTCGAAATCGATCCTAGCGACATGGATGAGGGCCGCCTCGACGCCTTCGCCGCGATCGGCATGACAAGAGCGAGCCTTGGCGTGCAGGATTTCGATCCCAAGGTGCAGAAGGCCATCAATCGCGAACAGAGCTTCCTGCTGACCAAGAGCGTGGTGGACGCGGTGCGCGCGCGGGGCGTGGATTCCGTAAACCTCGATCTGCTTTACGGACTGCCGCACCAGACCCTCGAGAGCGTCGCCGCGACCGTCGCCCAGGCGTTGACACTTGAACCGGACAGGTTGGCCCTGTTCGGCTATGCGCATGTCCCATGGTTCAAGAAACATCAGACGATGATCGATGAAGCCTGGCTGCCCGATTCTGCCGAACGGCTGGCACAATCGCAGCTCGCCGCGCGGCTGATCGTCGATGCAGGCTATGAGGCCTTGGGGCTCGATCATTTCGCCAAGCCGGACGATGGGCTCGCGATCGCAGCTCGCGTTGGCAATATCCGCCGCAATTTCCAAGGCTATACCGAAGACAATTGCGAAACCCTGATCGGTCTTGGACCATCGTCGATCAGCCGGTTCCGACAAGGTTACGCACAGAACATCGTTGCGACGGGCGAGTACGAAAAGGCTGTAAATTCGGGACAGTTGGCAACGGCGCGCGGTATCGAGTTCAGCGTCGATGATCTGGCGAGAGGATGGATCATCGAGCGCCTCATGTGCCATTTCGCCTTTTCGGCGATCGAACTGGTCGAACGCTTCGGCGACGTCGGGCAGAAACTCTTGGCCGCAGCAAGCCGTCTCGCCATCAACGGCGCAGACAGGTTGCTTCTGCTCGACGGTGAAAACTTCGTCGTGCCGCAGGAGAGCCGCCCGCTTGTCAGGATTGTGGCGGCGAAATTCGACAAATACCTTCAGACCGGGACGGGCAGACATTCCCTGGCTGTCTGAACGAGACGGCAGGGCCGATCGTCGCTCTAAAAGTGCTCGCCAGCCTTGAACGGGCCGATGCGCGTTCCGGCTGCGATCAGGTAGGCAGTCGACCAACCAATCAGAAGAAACCCGTTCACGCCCTCCAGCGCCGCCAGGACACGCCAGTCGTGGGCCGGCACCACGTCGCCATAGCCAACCGTCGAAAAGGTGATGGTCGAAAAATAAAGCGCGGTCTCAAAGTCCGGCAAAACGCCGAGCTGGCGGTACACACCGGCCCACAGCCAGACCTCGGCCGTCATGACTGCGAAGAGGCCCATGACCACGCTGATCATTGCGACGATCCGGCTTCGTCGTCCGTGCATGCGAAATCGCGCCACCAGATGTCCCATCGCATGGGTGACTGCTATGAGGCCAAAGGTGTGAATGAGGACCGTCAGGCTTATGACGAGAGTACCGACGAAGAGATTGAGAGCCATGCCAGGAGACTAGAATTTCGAGGGATGCTTTTCATTGCGCGAAATCAAAGGCGTTGGCCTTTCGAGCTTGGGGCAACCGGCCGAGTTTTCGCCAAGGCAAGCCTATTCGCCACCGACCGTTGCGGCGGGAGCGAGGCGAAAGAACATCGCGAGTTTCAGGCTTGTTGCGATCCGCTCGGCTCTGTCGACAAACACCGCCGCCAGCTCCGGATCAAAGAGTTCCGCCGTCGTCTTGGCGAACAAGGTCAGCCAGATCTCGAAATCGGCCTCGGTGACATCCTTGAGTTTCAAGTGCGCCGGCACCGGGCGTCCGTGATAGTCCCCGCTCTTCAGGATGACGGAACACCAGAAGTCCGTCATTTTCTCGAGATGAGGTTCCCAATCGCCGGTGATTTCGCGCGCGAAAATCGGCCCCAGACGCCCGTCGCTCCTGACCTTTGCGTAGAATTCGCGGACCAGTTTTCCGATCGAGGCTCGATCGACGCCGGCATGGTTCAAAGGCTGTTCCGCGACCGGGCGTGCCCGATCGGCCAAAGCTGGTTTCAACGTCATCATGCACTCTTGTTCATGCTGTCAGGAAAATCCCAGGCGCCGGAGGGCGACCTGCACAAGACCGGGTCGGTCGCGGACAAGCCGGAAACCCAGATTGTCGGGCGGCGTGCCGACAGCGCAACCGCCGCTCTTTCCGTCGCGGATGAAGTTCGACATGTAGGTGCGGTGGAAGCCCTCGACAGCGTGCACGCCGCAATTGTCGATCGATCTCGCGGTTCGCTTGCCATCCATATCAATCGTGGCATGGGAATAACATGTCGAGGTCCATTCCCAGACATTTCCGGCAACGTCCGCCAGGCCTTTTGAATTGGTGCCGAAGGCACCTTGAGCCCTCGGCTCTGGATCAGGTTTGCGTCCGAGCGCTGCCTCCAGGCGGTACTGTGTCAGCCACCGGCGCGCCGGGTTGTTCGGGTCGCTTTCGCCGCCTTCGATGTCACCCCGGAACCGTTCGCCGGCGGCATAAGCCCACTCGACATCCGTTGGCAGCCGCCATACCTCGCCTGTGCGGGCTGACAGCCAGGTCGCATAAGTTTCAGCATCGATGTGGCTGACGCCGGTGACCGGAATGTTGCCATTCCTGCGTGAGTCGGCGGGCTTGCAGGCGCCGTCCGCCACGCACCGCCCATATTCCGAATCGCTAACCTGGTACTTCATGATTTCCAGTTGCGCATCGATGGTTTCCTGCACGGTGGGCGCCGCGGCGGGACGGTTCTCCTTGAGGAATTCCCCAGGCAGTTGGTGATCAAACGAGCCGGGTCCCAGGGCAACCAGTTCGCTCACGGCTACCGGTTGGAGGACCTCCAACGATCTCTCGTCGAGCGCATGGGTTATGCCCATGCCGATCAGCGCGGCAGCCCCGATTGTTCCGAAGGTGAAGACAGGATCGAAGGACATGGCATCAAGTCCGGCCGCGAGTGCAACCCTTCGGCTTCGCCGCAGGGCTGCACTGAGGATCGGATCTCCCGTTTACGAGGCAATTGCCTTGGGCGCTTCGACCTGCATCATCAGATCGTCGTCCCAGGTTCCTTCGACCGTGAAGTGCGCGCTTGCGCCGAGTTCAACGGCCTCAATCAGATTGTGGTTCACATAGGCATAGATACCCGGTTGCAGGAATGTGTAGAGCGCCGCCCCAGCCGATCCGCCGCGGATGAACCAGGTTTCCAGATCCTTGGCCGGAGGGTTGGCGAACTTGCCCTGTTCCCAGACAAAGTCGCCATGACCGCCGATCAGGTGCGGACGCGTGTCGCGGTTGGCCTGCGAATGGACGATCAATATCGTTTCGCCGACCTTCGCCTTCATGGCGTTGTCGCCGGTCAGCGAACCTGCCTTGCCGTTGAACACCACATGCGTCGGGATCAGCCCGCGCATGACCTTCATGGTGTCGTCGTAGTTGTCGCCGGCCAACTCGTACTTCTTGAATTGCCCTTGCTCGTCGCGCGGGATGTAGAAGTCGTTCTCGCCGATGTAGTAGATGCGGTCGTAGTGGATGGGCTTGCCCTTGTCGTCCTTGAGGCCGTCACGCGGCAGGACCATCACTGCACCGCTCATCCCTGACACGACGTGCCACGGGATCATCGATCCTCCGGGTGCGCAGTGATAGACGAACGTTCCGGACCGGGTGGCCTTGAAGCGCAGCGTGACCTGTTCGCCGGGATTGACCAGCGTCAGTCCGCCGCCGCCGAGCGCGCCGGTGGCAGCATGGAAATCGATGTTGTGGGCGAGCGTATTGGTCTCGGGATTGATCAGTGTCAGCTCGATATAGTCGCCTTCATGCACGACCATCAAAGGACCGGGAACCGAGCCGTTGTAGGTCATCGCGTTGAGCTGCGTGCCGTCGGCATCGATGACCATCGGCTTCTCCTCGATCGTCATGGTGAATTCGACGACCTTTGGACCACCCTTGGCGACCTGGTCATGAGCGTGAACGAACGGCGGCGGGACCAAGGTCACCTTTTCACGGGGCAATCCGGCAACGTCCTTGGCACTTGCCACTGCGGGCATTGCACCGACGGTTGCGACCGCAGCTGCGGCAAGGACAGTTCCCAACAAAGCTTCGCGTCTCGTAAGCATTTCCATCTCCTTGGTTTCGGCCATTCGATTTCGTCAGAATAGTCTCGGCTCCGGCCAAGTCTTTGCGCTAGCGCAAACCCAATGGTATTGGCACGGTTTCTATTTTGGAGACCGGGTGCATGGACGCGAACGCCGAACCGGATGGGAAGGGCGCGTCTGTGGGAGATCAACCTGGAGCGGAAGGGATCGGCTCTGTGGCTCGAAGTCCCGAATGAAATAGGCCGGACCAGACCGCTCCTCCGGTCTGTCCGGCCTCTGCCTCCGGAAGATCGCGAACCGGAGGGCATCTGGGAAAAGCAGGTCAGTTGGAAGCAGTCTTGGTCGCTTCGGCGAACAGTTCGGCGAATACGGGTTTGGCCTTTCCGACCTGCTTGACGGCTTCCGCTGCTGCCAGGTTGACGGGCTTGCCGACGACGATCAGCGCCACCATGCCCATGCCGTAATGTGGAGCGCATTTGACGCCATAGACACCTTCCTGGTTCAGGGTCACCGTCACTTCCGCATTCGGCTTGCCTTTGAAAGCTTCAGCGCCGTCCGGAATCATGCCCTCGATGCTCTCGGCGTTGTGGGACTTGTCGGTCGGCACGAACTTGATCGTGTCGCCGGGCGCCGCCCGAACGAAGGCGGGCTGGAAAACCATCGAACCTTTTTCTCCCTTGTTGAGCATCTGCACGATGTGTTCTTCGGCATTTGCGGCGCCGGCGATAGAAAGCAGGGCGATGGCCGCGGCGATCAGGGGCAGTTTCATTTGGATGTCCTTTCTTGAGTTCGTCACGGCATCAACCGTTGCGCTCTTCTACTGGACCGGGAGACTTGATGATTTGCGCTGGCGCAAATTGGCGTGTGAAATGTGCAAGACATTCTCGGAGAGAGCTGCCGGTCTAGGGATCCGGTTCGATCGGTAGCCGGTTCCCGCCGATCTCCGGCCTCAAAACGGCGGCTCTCACCTGCCTCGTTTGCAAACGTGGTCGAACGAGCATCCCGCCGAACAGGCCCGCATAGCCGATGAAGGACGCGATCCATAGCGCCGCCGACGTATGGAGGAGCATCGATTGCGCCGGAGCGAATGCAGCTGCGATGCGAAAAATGGCGGCAACCACGATCGCGACAAAGACCGCACATGTGCCGATGCTTGCCCGAAGGTCGCGGCCTGTGTGTCCGAGCGTGGCTCGCGTCATGACGCCGAGCGTCATAGAGGCCACGGCTCCGACGCCGAATGCATGAATGCCGGCTATTGCAGGGATTTTCCCAGGAACGAAGATAGCAAGGCCGGCGAGCAAGAGACCGATCGGAACGAAGGCGAACGCGACGTGCAGGATCACCACCAGGGGATCGCGCAGCGTTCGGTCTCCAGCCCAACGGGCAAGCCGAACGGCATTGAGGATCGCCCCCGCGATCAGCATCGCCCCTGTGCCAGCACTATCTGGAAAGAAGGCCCAGGCCATCAATCCGGCCGCAGAGAGCGCGATCGTTCCCACATCGAACCTGCCGAACGGGACCGGCAGACGCCCCGGTTTCTTGCGCGCCAGCCAGTTTCGGGTGAAAGAAGGAACGATACGGCCGCCAATGATCATGATGAGGACGACCGCCGCGCCGAGACCGAGGCGGCGGCTTATGTCGGACATGCCTTGATAGTGCGCTTCGGCATGAAACATCATGTTCGCTGCCAGAAGCGCCGTCACAGGCAGCAGAACCTTGAGGTTTCGCCAGTTTCGGCCGGCGATGATTTCCGTTGCGGCGGCGACGGCGACCGCGAGAAGGAAAGCGCAGTCTATGACGGCGCCGAGCAACCAGCCTAGGTCCGCCGAAAAGGAGACGACGAACCGTCCCGCGCACCAGAGCAATGCGAGCGCCAGCAGGGGAAGGCCCTGCACGGGAAGACGTCCGGTCCAGTTCGGGATTGCAGTCAGCAGGAAGCCCGTCACAACTGCCGCCAGATAACCAAACAGCAACTCGTGGACATGCCAATCCACGGGCGAGAAGACGCTGGAGGTTGCGAGCCTGCCGTAAAACAAGGGCAGCCAGAACAGGATCGCCGCGCCGGCCTGCAGGGAGCCGAGGAGAAAGAATGGCCGGAAGCCGTAGGAGAGAACTGCCGGATAGGCACTTGGCCGAGTGCGTGGAATTGCCATGACATTCCTTCAAAGAGAAATTACAGGTGTCCCTGGCAGGTCATATCGACGGCTGCCACTTCGGTCGTTCTATCCCGGCTTGGCAGACGGAAATTTGCCGCTGCGCAAACAAGATCGGGAATTTCAGGGAAAGGCGGCCGGCGTGCACCTTGCCGCCCATACGGACCTGAATGCGTCGGCCTTGGTCAAGTTGGGGAGGAACGGAGTTGGGTAGCCTCGATCGCTCGCTGATTGCCGGGCTGTCCGTCTTCGAGGGCGTGGCCGCCACGGATCTCGACCGCATAATCGGCCAAGCCAAGGCGCTCCGGATTGCCAAGGACCAGCCGGTGTTCGAGCAGGAGCAGGAAGCTCATTCCTTCTTCCTGCTGCTCGACGGACATGTGCGCGTCGTGAAATCGACCCCGGACGGGCATGAGGTGACTGTGCGGTACATAAGTCCAGGCGAGTTGATGGGCATTGCCCATGCGCTTGGCCGCACCACCTATCCGGCGAATGCGATAGCTGCCGTCGATTGCGTGGCTCTTGCATGGCCAAGCCATCTATGGCCAACGCTCGCAGCAAATTTCCCCAGCTTCAGCGCCAACACATACAAGTCCGTGGGCGGCAGGCTGCAGGATGCCCATACGCGCGTCATCGAGATGGCCACCGAACAAGTGGAACAGCGCGTCGCCCATGCACTGCTCAAGCTGGTCAAGCAGGCGGGTAAGAAGACGGAGGAAGGCATCCTGATCGACTTCCCCATCTCACGCCAGGACATTGCCGAGATGACAGGAACGACGCTTCATACGGTGAGCCGCCTGCTCTCGGCATGGGAAGACCAAGGATTGGTCAAAAGCGGACGCCAGAAAGTCACCGTGGTCGAGCCTCACCGGCTCCTCTTGATCGCGGAAGGCCGTGCAGAGAAGAGCTAGTCGGAGTCGGTACTTTCGATTGCGGCCCGCAAATCGCTACTGAGTTGTTCCTCGTCCAGATCGTGCTCACGTGCAGCATCGGAAACGGTATGGAACGAAGCAATCGGGCAGCCGACGCAAAGCAGGCCGTGCTGGAGCACGACCCGGATGGCCGCCGGCGACCGGCTCATGATTTCGTCCATCGTCGCATCGTCGCTGAATTTGTGTTTCATGCTGCTTGTCCGCGCTTTGGAAGCGGACATCTTGCATCCGCTTTGCGGGATGCTCGTTGCGCTGAGACAAAGAGCAAGCAGCCCGATCCTCGTTTGTTACACCTGAATGGCGCAGATCGTCGACCGTGTCAGGAACCGCTTCTCCCGGCCGTTGTCCAGCGAGAACATGCCGCCGCGGCCAGGCACCACGTCGATAATGAGATCGGTGTGCTTCCAGGCCTCGAATTGCGAAGCGCCGATGTAGAACGGCGCGTCGCCGATGTAGCCGAGCAGCACATCCTGGTCGCCGACGATGAAGCCGGCACGCGGATAGCACATTGGCGAAGAGCCGTCGCAGCAGCCGCCGGATTGATGGAACAGCACCGGACCGTGCTCGGCAACGATCTCCGCGATCAGTTCAAGCGCTGCCGGCGTTGCCGTGACCTTCGCATGCATGGCTTTTTCGATTTCCAGACTTGGGGCGCGGCCCTTGCGGAGCCGCGCCTGTGAGCCAAAGAGGCGATCAGAAGAAGCCGAGCTTCTTCGGGCTATAGCTGACCAGCATGTTCTTGGTCTGCTGATAATGGTCGAGCATCATCTTGTGCGTCTCGCGGCCGATGCCGGACTGCTTGTAGCCGCCGAAGGCCGCATGCGCGGGATAGGCGTGGTAGCAGTTGGTCCAGACACGGCCGGCCTGGATCGCGCGGCCGAAGCGATAGGCGCGGTTGGCATCCCGCGTCCAGACGCCGGCG
This sequence comes from Mesorhizobium monacense, assembly GCF_056781675.1. Lineage (NCBI taxonomy): Bacteria > Pseudomonadati > Pseudomonadota > Alphaproteobacteria > Hyphomicrobiales > Phyllobacteriaceae > Mesorhizobium > Mesorhizobium monacense. The sequence continues at coordinate 1,978,992 of NZ_CM165567.1, forward strand.
CCGAGGCCGTAGAGCGTATCGTTGGCTATGCTGAGCGCTTCGTCGTCGTCCTTGAAGGTGGTCACCGACACCACCGGCCCGAAGATCTCTTCCTGGAAGACGCGCATCTTGTTGTGGCCCTTGAACACGGTCGGCTTGACGTAGTAGCCGCCCGCCAGGTCGCCGGGCAGGACGTTGCGGGCGCCGCCGGTCAGCACTTCCGCGCCTTCCTGGCGGCCGATGTCGATGTAGGACAGGATCTTTTCCAGCTGCTCGGACGAGGCCTGGGCACCGATCATCGTCGCCGGGTCCAGCGGATCTCCCTGTACGATCGCCTCGACGCGCTTGAGGGCTCGTTCCATGAACCTGTCGTAGATCGATTCATGGATGAGCGCACGGCTCGGGCACGTGCAGACTTCGCCCTGGTTCAGCGCGAACATGACGAAGCCTTCGATCGCCTTGTCGAAGAAATCGTCGTCCTCGGCGACGACATCCTTGAAGAAGATGTTGGGCGACTTGCCGCCCAGTTCAAGCGTGACGGGGATCAGGTTCTGGCTGGCATATTGCATGATCAGCCGGCCCGTCGTGGTCTCGCCGGTAAAGGCGATCTTGGCAATGCGCGGCGAGGACGCCAGCGGCTTGCCGGCCTCGAGGCCGAAGCCGTTGACGATGTTGAGCACGCCCGGCGGCAGCAGATCGCCGATAAGATCGGCCCACAGCAAGATGGCTGCCGGGGTCTGCTCGGCGGGCTTCAGGACCACGCAGTTTCCGGCGGCGAGCGCGGGAGCGAGTTTCCAGCACGCCATCAGCAGCGGGAAGTTCCAGGGGATGATCTGGCCGACCACGCCGAGCGGCTCGTGGAAATGATAGGCGACAGTGTCGTCGTCGATCTGGGAAAGGCTGCCTTCCTGGCCACGCAAGGCGCCAGCGAAATAGCGGAAATGGTCGATGGCCAAAGGCAGGTCGGCCGCGGTCGTTTCACGGATCGGCTTGCCATTGTCCCAGGTTTCGGCGCGAGCGAGGAGATCGAGGTTTTCCTCCATGCGGTCGGCGATGCGGTTGAGGATGAGCGAGCGTTCGGCCACGCTGGTGCGTGCCCAAGCGTCTTTGGCGGCATGGGCCGCATCAAGGGCCGCCTCGATGTCCTGGGCGTCCGAACGCGCCACTTCGCACAGCAGCTGGCCGTTCACCGGCGAGAAGTTCTCGAAGTAGCGGCCAGAGTGCGGTTCCGCCCATTTGCCGCCGATGAAATTGCCGTAGCGCTTGTCGAAAGGCGCCTTGACCGAGCGTGAGAATTCAACCTTGTTCATGTGTCTTCCTCCCAAAACTGACGTCGCGGGATGCGACGCTCCGGAAGAGAGACTTGCGATTTCCGCCGCCATTGTCACCGGGCTGAGGACAGTGGCCGGGCGGGATGTGTCGCAGAACTGCGACAGTCAGGCGGGGATTCGAAAAGGTCAGTGAGACCGGTGGACATCCAGGCGGTTGAGCTTGCGATGAAGCGTCGCGCGGCTGATGCCAAGCGCCTGAGCCGCAGCCGAGACATTTCCGTCAGCGCGCGCCAGCGCCCGCTGGAGAACGCCGCGCTCGGCCTCGGCGAGAACTTCGGGGCCGCTCTCTGCCCAACCGAGCAGATCGGCTGCGGGCATCGGCTTGTCGAGACAACGTTGGGTAATTCCAAGCGCCAGGCGAGCCGACCGGGTCGCACCGACTACGAGGTCGTCCGCATCAACGGCGATCAGCGCGCCGGAGCCTTTGTCGGTCACCGGCGCCAAAAGAATTCGCGCCTTGGGAAACGCCATCCTGAAATTCTCTGCCTCGATCCGACGCACCGCGTCGACCACGGCCACCGAAATAAGACTGGCGAAGGCCTCGGTCAGATCAGCCCGGCAGGAAGAGACGTCAAGCGCCGCCACAAGATTCCCCTCATGATCGTAGATCGGGGCGGTGGTGCAGCTCAGCCCCGTGTTGCGCGTTTGAAAATGCTGGTCGCGGTGGATCGTCAGCGCCCGCTGCTCGACCAGACAGGTGCCGATACCGTTGGTACCCTGGCTCTCTTCGTTCCAGATGGAGCCAGTCCACAGCCCCCAGGAATGAAACGTCTCGTCATCCACTGGCGCGCCGCGCCGTTCTACCGGCACGCCGTTGCGATCGGCGAGCAGGACGCAGCATCCGACGCCGCCCACCGCTAGATAGAGCCGGTCCAGACTCGATTGAGCAGCCCGGACGAGTGGTTCGATGCGTTGCCGGGCCTCCCCCAATTCCGCCTCTGTCAGATAGCGTGGCGGGCTGCAATCGGCCGGATCGAGCCGATGCAAACTGGAAGACCGTCGCCAGGAGGCGACCAGCGCGGACTTCGCCGCGGCGTCCGAAGCGATCGCGGCCTGAATGCGGTCGGCATGATGACCGGATAGATCCTCACCCATGCTATCCTCCCAAATCCCAGCCTTGCCTTTTCAGCTTCTGGACCAAGGCTGCTTCAAGACAGGTAATGCTGGTTTAGTGTCAGGTTCCGCTTTCAATCTGCGCACTGTCAATCCGACAGAAGAATCATAAAGGGGAACATTTGCCATGTTCCCTTCCACCTCGCGATGTCCAACTCGTCCTCGCCGGCAACATGCTCTCAAGAATACAGAAGCCTACATGCTCGAAACTGGCATTTATTGATCGAGAGCAAAGTTCCAGCGAATTTCCGGCGTTCGGACTCGCAGGAGAGGTTGTCCTGGCGGTGATATGTCCGCACCGATAGCCTCCCAACGGACGATGCTTCCCGAACAGGCAGACCAACCTGCCTATGGCGACGAAACGGCAAAGCACGGCAAGCCCGGAGCCAACCCTAGATCTTCCGAGAAGACGAGCTCGCGGTCTTGCTGGCTCGGTCACTGGGCCGGCTTAGATAGCGAGGGTCGCAGAGCCATCACGAATGATGGCAGAGCGCGGGACCGGCCGCTATGTCGGCAGCGCCTTCAATCAACACCAATCGTGCGGGAGCGGTTGTGGAAGCGCGTCCAGGAGGCTCCAGGGCAGCCGCCAAAGGGCATGAAGCGGCCGGCGACTGTCTGGGTCAAGCCGGGGCTGATCGGCCGTGTGAAGCACCTACGCGGCGAGGACGATTTGCGGCATGCATCGCTGCAGGATTCCCGGGAGGAAGGCCGGTAGCTGCCGGCTGCCGATCGAACAGCAAACAGGGATCGACAGGCCGGCGCTCTAGGACGTGGCCTGTGCGATGCCTGGTGGCAAGCCGCACCGACCAGCTGCGGCTGGAAACTGGGTGAGTTCCCTCCGCCTTGAATCGTTTATCGCCGCATTAGGGTTCACGCAATTACGCCAAAATGAATAGGACGCCCTACCATTTCTACTATCGACAGGCGTAAAGGGCTGAAGACTTTGCAGTTCCCTGCCACGCACTGGGTCTGTACGATCATCGCGCCATTCGCCGGCCCACCAAGCTAAAAGATGGAGATTTCCATATGGAAGCAGCCGAATTGCGGGCGATTAGCGACACCCTCACACGGATTGTGAAGCCGGACATGACCCCCAAGCGATTGATCAAAGCGGCACGCAGGGTACATCCAAACGCCTCGAAGAAGAAAGTCGTTCGAGCGGCGTTCTTCTTAATCATTTCCCATGCGGATCGCGTCGGCAACTGGAGGAAATAGGAGGGTGGCATGCGAGAATTGCCATCCAACGTAGATCGTGTGAAAAGGCCGGTGCAGCGCCCTAGCCAAGCCCCAACTGCACCGGCCCTGCGAGACGTCGCATTTTATAGCAGATTAGCAATCCCTCAAATGAGACCTAGGGCCCAAGGTCGCTAAGCACAAAGACGTAAGGCGAGAATGGCCGGTGCAACGCGGGCTCACTGGGGGCGGGCGCCGCACCGGCCACTGCGGGTGGTGGCAACCAATTCCCCGCGCTGATTAATTTATGAGCACATTGCAGGACGCTCAATTAAGACTGAGTGCCCTAGTTTGCCGGGGTCCAAAGGGTCTAGTTCACCGGCCGCTGTTTCCCCATGATGTCGTGTCCATGTCGCGCGGATCCGCCGATAATCGCAGGAGAAACCCATCGAAGGCAACGAGGTGGTTCCGAGCTCACGCCGAATCTGTTCACGGAAATTCGCGGGCGTTTATTCGGTCGATATTCGACGGAAGAGAGTGAAAAGCAGCTAAGTATTTGAAAATTCTGGTACGCCCAAGGGGAATCGAACCCCTGTTACCGCCGTGAAAGGGCTTCTAAGTCGTCCAACGCTGTCTAGGCTGATTTATTGAACCCCTTGCAACATAAGGTTTCTTGCCCAGTTGCGTTTATGCTTGTCCAATGTCGTCCACGCCGGTATATTGGACAAAGTGTTGGACACGGCAGGGCAGGGACATGGCAAAGAGAGTTCGCGACGCTACGCTCGACAGCAAGGAAGCACGGGCGAAACTGAAGGCGCGAGGCAAGCCATATTACAAGAGCATCGGTCCCGGTCTTCACATCGGCTATCGCAAGGGCAAGGAGGCCGGCCGCTGGGTCGTCCGCATGTATGTCGGCGAGCAGAATTACAGGGTCGAGACGATCGCGGACGCCGACGACAAGCTCGATGCAGATGGCGCCAACATTCTTACTTTCTGGCAGGCGCAGGACAAGGCCAGGGAGCTCTACAAGCGTCTCTCAGGCGACGCCGGCACCATCTCGGGCGCCTACACCGTGAAAGAGGCCACAGACGACTACCTGCAGTGGATGGAGGGCAACCGGAAATCCTCCAAGGATGCACGGTATCGTGCCGAGGCTCTGATCTTGCCCGAGCTGGGCGAGGTCGACGTCTCCAAGCTCACGGCCAAACAGATTCGGAAGTGGCACGGCAAGGTTGCCGCGACCGCGCCGCGCCTGCGCACCAAGGCGGACGCCGAGCAGCGCTTCAGGGAACTGGCCGACGACGCGGAGTCCATCCGCCAGCGCCGGGCGACAGCAAATCGCGTCCTAACAATCCTGAAGGCGGCGCTGAACTATGCTTGGCGGGAAGGGAAGGCGGCATCGGACAGAGAGTGGCGCCGGGTCGAGCCGTTCGAGGATGTGGAAAGCGCCCGCGTTCACTATTTGACGATCGCCGAGGCGCAGCAACTCGTGAATGCGTCCAGCGGTGCCTTCCGGGATCTTGTGCAGGCCGCCCTGCAGACCGGCGCCCGTTACAGCGAACTCGCCCGACTTCGCGTCGAGGACTTTAACACCGACGTCGGCACTGCCACCATCAGGGCGAGCAAATCCGGCAAGGGCCGCCATGTCGTCCTGACCGATGAAGGCGCCGACCTGTTCAAGCAACTATCCCATGGCAAGCGTCATGGGCAATTGCTGCTGACCACGCCAGCCGGCGGCGTCTGGGAGAAGTCTCACCAGTTCCGGCCGATGAAGGAGGCCTGCAAGAACGCGAAGATCACCCCCGCGATCGGCTTCCATGGCCTACGCCACACATGGGCGAGCCTGTCTGTCATGAACGGCATGCCGCTTCTGGTCGTGGCGAAGAACCTTGGCCACACCGACACGCGAATGGTCGAAAAGCACTATGGACACCTCTCGCCGTCTTACGTCGCCGACGCGGTGAGGGCAGGGGCACCAAGGTTCGGCACGATCACGAAAAGCAACGTCGCCGACTTGCGGAGCGCATGAAGATGCAGAGCGTAGAGGAATATCTGAGGGAGTTCGTCGATGGGCAGTTGTCCATCTACGAAGAAAAGCTCGCGACAATCCGTGTGCAAGGCGGCGACGGACTGACACCTGAATTGCGAAAGCACATCGCTCGGCGTCATCCCAAGATCGCGGAAGGGCCAAAATGGGAACTCTATCTACTCGGCCGAAAATTGAAGGAACTGACCAGCGTCGCCGAGGTTGGCCACCGCCTGCACATTATCAGGATGGCGCTTGATTCTGGCGACCTGATCAGAGCCCATCAGGATCTCGCTGCCTTCGAGTCGGACAGGTCTTTTGTTGAAGGCCATTCGTACCAGCGTCCGTTGCGGACAGGGCTCAAGAGCCGCAGGAACCTCGACAACGCGCGAGCGTCGGCGAACGGTTCGCCAGTCGAGCAATTGCGACGGTGGAAGCAGCAGCAAGAAGCTTACGAAGATGAATTGAAGCGCGGTAAGCGGCCAGTAGCGGCATATGACAAGGCGGCCGAGAAATGCAAAGTCTCCCGCAGAACCATCCAGCGGACAGTTGAGTCCGGTCGAGGAAAACCAGCTTAAAAATCTTTGGACAGCGCATTAAGCTGTCCAATCGTGACCCGTCCATTGTCGGCCATCCTCGAACAAAGGAGACCGCGATGGATACGAATTTCGAAGCTTACTCGATCCCAGAGTTCTGCGTCGCTCACCGCATTTCCAGGGCCACATTCTATAACTTGCTGAAGGTTGGCCAGGGGCCGCGCACGATGCATGTCGGCGGTCGCGTTCTGGTCAGCAAGGAGGCCGGCGTCGAATGGCGTAGGGCTCGTGAAGCTGCCTCAACCACGGCAGGGGAGGCCGCATAATGGCCTACCTCGTTTCCGCTGCCGCCATCACCTTCGTGATCTTCATCATCGCCGGGTGGCTGGCATGAGCTTCGATCTCGAACACTCCGAAATCATCGCGCTCGGTGCTCGGCGCCTTGTCGAAGTGCCTCCGGCACAACGAGGCCACGCGGCGGTGCCGTGGCTCCGGTCTCAATTGCCAATGACCGCCGCCGAGGCGATCGAGGCGATCCGTTTGGCAAATTTGCTCAGGAGCGGAGGTCTCGATGATGGAGCCTCTTAAAAAGCGAAAGCCCGCCGGCCAGGGCGAGCTTCGCGAAGTCAAAATGGGAAACAGCAACGGCAACACTTCTAGCGAAAAAGGGCCTTCCCCGCAAGCACGGTGGAGAGAGGCGCACCCATTGGAGCGTTGGTCTCACGTCGCTGTTGCCAGTGCTATCCGACGCGGCATCTTGGTGAAGCCCACGTGCTGCGAAAAGTGCGGCGAAGCGAAACCGCTCGATGCTCACCACGATGATCACCGCTATGCCCTGGACGTGAAATTCTGGTGCAGGGCCTGTCACGTCCGACATCACGCGCGACTGCGCAAAGGCGGTCCAGCATGAGCCGTGACTTCCACCCGATTAATTCGGCGGTGTGGTCGTCGCCGGCCTTCCTTGCGCTCGACGACAGCGACAGCCGTCTCCTGCACTTCTACTTCATGACCGGCCCGCACCAGAACAGCAGCGGCTGTTGTCGCGTGCGAGAAGGCTATGCCCTGGCCGACTTGCGGTGGGCGCCGCAGCAATATCGGGCGGCGCTTGCCAACATCGTTGCGGGCAACCTCGTCCTGCACGATCCGGCAACGGAAGAAACCTATGTCCAGAAATGGTTCCAGCACAAAGGGAACATCCCGACAAACCAGTCCCATGCCATCGGCGTCATGAAGACAATCTCGCTCATCGACAGCGACAAAATCCGCGGTGCTGCTGAGGCCGACTTTATGGCGACCGCATGGGGCCGGAAGATTTCTCCTTCTGCAGACAATGAGGAAACGGGAAGCCCTCTCGACAGTCCCCTCACTCCTCTTGTGCAGTCGATTTCGCCGGCGTTGGCCAATTCCAGGCTGATGAGGAGGGGCACATGATGGTGAGCCTGTCGAGAGCCTCCGGACAGCCTGTCGACACAGAGAACTTAGAGGGAAAGGGAACTGAGAGCGAAAGCGAACTCAAACTTGAATCTGAAAAGAAGAAAAAAGAGAAAAAAAAAGAGATAGGCCATTCGCAAAAATTCGAGCCCGTCACCAGTGCCGCAGGGCTTTGGAGGGAAGAGGAGCCAGGACCGAACGTCGGCGCTCTTCCTGCTCACTGTCAGCGCTCACACAGGACTGGACTGAAGGTCGGCGCACCAACCTTCAACGCCATTTCCGCCCAGAAAGGTTTCGTTTCAGAAATTTCTACAGAAAGAAACAGTGCGGGGACGGCGGCCATATTGAGTCCGCCGGTCCATGGGCGCGTTTGCTTCAGCCAACCTGGCCAGCGCTTCTTCGACTTTTTGAGCCGCCGTGTCCGTGCGCTTGATGCGCCGTATCAACTGCCGCCTCAGCTTCGCGAGCATTTCGGCGCGATATACGTCCCCGTATCTCGCGGTTTCAAGGTGGAGGGTCGCAAGCCTCATGGGCGACGATTCCAATTGGGCAGCAGTAGAATTCGCGAATCCGCCTTTCGTTCCGTTGTCCGACCTTTCGCTGTCTGGCTGCTCCTACATATTGCTGCAGGGCCGGATCGGAGGCCGTGGCTTGTACGGAAGTGTTTGGCGTCTAAGTGGAACGTCGGCGGGCGACGTTCGGACCGGCTTGACAGCAGCAGTGGATTGAGCGGCGGCCGCACGCCTGCCGAGCAGCGCCGCCGACATTTTGGCGAGCTTCGATTTTATACCCAAGGACTCCTCCCGAGAGACCTACTCCAGCAGTTCGTTTCTACCACAGGTGGCGCCGCGCTCGCATTTAGATTTGCTAATTCAGGAACGCCGTCAGTGCCGGGGATCGATCTTCGTCAATCGCTCCTTGGCCTCGACCAGACGCCGTTGCGCAGACCGTATGCTGTCGCACAACGCGACACCGACGACGGCGCCGCAGTCCTGGTCCAGCAACTTATTCGTACGTTTGAGAGAGGTCTCAGCTCGTTTGACGCGCAGCCGAGCCTTAGCCCGTTCCAAGTTAAAAAAATCAAGCATTGTTCCGCGTTCGTGGTTGCAGTCCCTTCAATGGACCAACCCCTCCCGATGGCTTTTGTTCCTGCGACATGTTGGCCGATCACTGCGAGGCTCGGCTGACATGGCTGAGCGGAACAACCTCGCCAGCACGATGCGCGTCATGGCTACGAGCCTGGAGCGGTCGCCGCTCGACGCGAAGATCGACGTCGTCGTGACGGCCTGCCTGAAACGCGGGATCTTGGTGACGGCAGACGGCTATGTCCGGCAGGCCGACGCCGCAGCCCTGCTGGGTGTCTCACCGTTCACGCTTCGAAACCGGCGGCTCAATGGCGGCGTCGCAATCGCTTGCCGGCCAAACGGGCGAATCATCGAGTACGCCATCGCCGGCATCGCCCAAGCCCTGCTTGCCCGAGAAAAGTGCGTTTGAGCGTACCTAGCCGTACCGCCGCGAACTAGCCCGCCAGCGCCTCCGGTGGGAGAATCAGACCAACCAAATCAGGAGCCCGGCCAGATGCTTGCCCGCCTATCCAAGCCCACCGCGACAGACTTCGAAAAGGTGTTGGTGATACCGGATCGCCCGGCCGCGATCGGCGAGGCCGAAGCAGCACTTCAGGACGCCGCAGCAGCCCGCCAGGCAGCGCAGCGCCGCCACATCGAGGCGGGCCAGCGTCTTGCCTCCCAGCGCCTGGGCGAGCCGCCTACGATCACTCAGCACGACGTCGACGACATCGGCGCCGAACTGCAGCCGCTGTTCGCCGCTGAAGCCGAAGCGAGGGCTCGCCGCGACGAGGCCGTTCAAGCATACGAGGCAGGTCTTGTGCCGGCATTGGTCGAACCGCTTCGCCAGTATCGCGACGCCATCGCCGCCGCGCTCGACAACCTCGACGCGTTGCTCGCCGAAGGGCTGCGGTTCAATGCAAGGGCAAAGTATGCCGGCGTCGATCTGAAGCGGTTTGGCCATTTGCCGGGGTGCATTCCTCCGCTGACGCAGCATCTGGACATGGTCCGCAAAGTCTTCAACCACGCCAACCGGACCTGATGCGATGAACCCCGAAATCCTCGATCGGCTCGCCGCTCTTGAACAACAGGTAGGAGAGTTTCTGCCGGCGGCACTGGAGCGCAAGCGCGGTGCTTTGGAACCGTGCAGTTGGCTGTTCGGCGAAGTTAAAGCCAAGGCCGAAATTGACCGAAACGAAGCCCGTATGTCGGTCATCGAGATGGCCGAAATTTATGTGGTCGGCGACATCAACGACGCCCTGGCGCTGAACGTTCACGACCAGTTGGAGGCGGCTCGGCTCTCGCCGGCAATTAGCGTGTTTATCGACAGCCAAGGCGGCGATTTCGATGCAGCCGTCCGCATTCACCGCGCCATAAGGTGGCATCCCGGTGCCAAGGTGGCAAAGCTCGGCAAGCGCTGCATGTCGGCCGGCGTGCTCGTCTCAATGGCCTGCGACCACCGCACGGCGGAACAAGCCACGCAGTACATGCTGCACCTCACTGCCGATTGCCCAGATCCTCGCGATCGCTGGACCATGTACAGGCACATCGAGGCAGCGCGCCGGCTGCGGCAGACCGACAACTTGTACCTCAATGTCATCGCCGACCGCTCCGGCGCCGAGCTCGCTGCATTGGCGATCGAGGCCGCAAAGGACGAAGAGCAATCGCTTCAGTGGTGCCTAGAGCACGGTCTCATTCACGCGATCGAGGAGGCCGCCAAATGAAAAACCGCCAAGTGACACTCAACGGAGGCCCGCCGCCGCCGCGCAAGGAAGTCGCGGTTCCTCTCAAAGAGACCGAAGCCGAGCGCAAGCAGCGCCGCGCCATGGAAAAATATCGCCACGAGCGCGAAGTCGCCGCATGGAAGCGTACGAAATGACGAAGAAACCCGTCATCGTCGACCAGCGCCAGGCCGATCTCAGAAAGATCGACAAGGAGATCGAGCGCCTCGAAAAGCAGATTGCGGAGAAGAGCGCCGCGCTGGACGCTGACGTTCAGAAACATCTGAGCGAGATGAGCCGCACGCTACAGCAGCGCCTGGGCGAACAGATTCGCACGCTTCGCGGCCGGATCACCAAGCTTCACGACCAGCGCTTTGTCATCGAACTGGGCGATGACCTTGCCGAGCCCAAGCGGCAGCAGGCAGCGGCGCCTGCCAAGGTGCATCGAGAGTGGGAACTGGAGCCCGTGCAGGTGCCAGAATACCCATCTCTCGCCAGGACCGAGGAAAACCAGAAGACGTTCACCGAGACGTACGAGCGTTTCGTGGCAGGCTTCGCCTATCACAAGCAACTGTACCTGAAGAATGCTGGCTGCCACCCAGATGATCGGGCCCATCTGGACGCGCTCGCGATTGTCGCTGCCCAGAGCGAGGCCGGCCAAGCGTGGAATGGCCTTCGATGCGCGGCCATCGAGAAGCGTCTGGCCGAGATCGAGAGCAGAGCGACCCTGTCTTACAAGGGCGTCTGGCAACGAGATGCCGCTTACCAACATGGCGATGTCTGCACCCACCAAGGCAGTAGCTGGCATTGCGAACTTGATCACGCTCAGGGGCTACAGCCGGGAGAAGGACTCGGCTGGAAACTGATGGTGAAAAAGGGGCGCGACGGAAAGGACGCAAGGCCATGAGCAACGCCGCTGTCAACGACAATGACCCGAACAAGCCCGTCGCCGTCTACATCACAGGGAAAGGCGAGGACTGGGCAGGCGACCCGCAAGTCCTGGCCGCCACGCTGCGCGGCTGCTTCGCTCGGTTCGAGGAAGGTTTTGGCCGTCTGCCTGAAGAGAACGAAAGTCAGATGATTTGGGCTGCTGTGCAGCGCTATCACGGCGTGCCCGAGCAGCACATTGAGCCTCCAGAGATGAGGCAGCAGTGATGAGAAGCCTCGCAGACACCCACCGGGGGGCGATCACACCCCAGGGCGCCGGTTTCAAAGACCGCTTGCGATACCTGAGCACTTCGTTCTGGTCCTCCGGTTCAACCCGCGCGAATGTGGGAGGTGCTGATTAATGGGCGCTCGCGGACCTAAATCATCGGCAGCCCTTGCCATCGTCAGCCCGTCGCAACCCGGCACTGACTACTCGGCTTCCGTCAAGGCACCGGCCGCGCCGGCTCATCTGTCGGCCGCATCTCGCAAATGGTGGGACGAAGTCGTTCGCGAATACCAGCTTGAAAGCCACCATCTCCGGCTTTTGCAGGCCGCCTGCGAATCCTGGGAGCGAATGCAGCAAGCGAGGACCGCAATCGCCAAGCACGGGCTTACGTTCGTCGATGCGCAAGGCTGCCCGAAGGCGCGGCCGGAAGTGGCGATCGAGAGAGATGCGAAAGTCGGCTTTGCCCGGCTGATCAGGGAACTCGATCTTGATTTCGAGGCACCGGCCGAGAGCCCAAGATCGCCGGCCATTCGGAGCAACCGATGAAACGGCGCCCCGGCAAGAAGCGCGTCACCATCTCGGCAGCAGCCGTGGAGGCCTTCAAGGCTGGCGATCGTCAGTCGCTCGGGATGGCGCTTGGCGTTCGGCCGTGGGAACCGAATCCTCTCGATGTCGACGGGCCGCTGGCGCCGGAATGGGCAAGGCACGGTGGCACCGCATGGAGCCAGGCCTGGCCGGCATCCTGGGAACTTCGCCAGCAACTCGAGGCGGCGATATGATCACCCGCGCCGCGCGCAATATTCAGTGGATCGAGGACTTTTGTCGGGTTCCGGAAGGCAAGGATATCGGCAAGCCGATCCGGCTGCGGCAGTGGCAGAAGGACGATCTGCGCAAGATCTACGACAACCCGCACGGCACCCGCCTGGCGATCATTTCCTTCGGCAAGAAGAATGGGAAGACCTCGCTGGCCGGCTGTTTGCTGCTGTTGCACCTATGCGGACCGGAAGCGATTCCAAACACCCAGCTTCCCAGCACGGCTCAATCGAAAGAACAGGCGGCGGTGCTGTTCAACCTGGCCGCCAAAATGGTGCGGCTGAATCCTGAAATGGACGCATCCATCATCATCCGGGACACGATCAAGCAGTTGTTCTGCGTTGGCTTGGGGACGCTGTACAAGGCGCTTTCCGCCGACGCCTCTACCGCGCATGGCCAGTCGCCTATCTTCGCGGTGCACGACGAGCTCGGGCAGGTGCGCGGCCCGGTCTCGGAACTGTACAACGCCATCGAAAACGCCATGGGCGCGCACGAAGCGCCGATGTCGGTGATCATCTCGACGCAGGCACCGAACGACGCGGATCTGCTTTCGATCCTCATCGACGACGCGCTTGCCGGTCACGACCCGCATACCGTCATCAGCCTCTATTCGGCCGACATGGCGCTCGACCCGTTTTCAGACGAGGCACTGCTGCAGGCGAACCCGGCCTTCGATGACTTCCTCAACGCAAGCGAGGTGCGCAAGCAGGCCGAGAACGCCAAGCGGCTCCCGTCGCAGGAACCGCTGTTCCGGAACTACACCTTGAACCAACGCGTCGAGGCGTCGAGCCCGTTTATTTCTAGGGGCGCCTGGCAGGAGTGCGGGGCGCCGGTTGAGCAGGACTTCAAAGGCCGGCCGGTCTATGGCGGGCTCGATCTGTCGGACGTCAACGACCTCACCGCGCTGGTGCTGGTCGCTCCGTTCGATGGCGTCTGGAACGTCAAGCCAACGTTCTGGCTGCCTGGCACAAGCCTCCGTGAAAAAGCTCGATCCGACCGCGTTCCTTACGATCTTTGGGCCAAGGAAGGGCACCTTACGCCGACGCCAGGCCCGACCGTCGATTATGAGTTTGTCGCGAAGGCCCTGGAGGCTCTGTTCGACCGTCTCGACATTCGAAAGATAGCTTTCGACCGCTGGAATTGGCGGCATCTGAAACCATGGCTTTCCAAGGTCGGCTTCACCGAGGCACAGCTTGAAGGCGACAAAGCCGTATTCGAGCCGATGGGCCAGGGTTTTCAGTCGATGTCCCCGGCTCTACGGGAGCTCGAAAGCGCCATCCTCAACAAGAAGATCGCCCACGGCAACCATCCCGTGCTCGGCATGTGCGCGGCCAATGCCACGGTGCATATCGACCCCGCGGGGAATCGGAAGCTTTCGAAGATGAAGTCGCATGGTCGTATCGACGGCATGGTCGCGCTCGCCATGGCGATGAGCGTCGCCGGCACGCACAAGGAAGCGCCGAAACCGACCTATAAAATCATGTTTGTGGGGTAACGGAGATGGCCAGGAAAGACCGCCGCAGCCCCGAAGCCGGAGTGTACCGGAAGCTTTACCGCACCGCGCGCTGGCAGGCCATCAGGGCGGCACAACTGGCGAAGCATCCGCTGTGCCAAAAGTGCCTGCAACGCGGTCGCGTCGAGCGCGCCACGGTCTGTCACCACGTCGAGCCGGAGACGAAGAAGACGAATTTCTATGGCGGCCCGTTCCAGTCGGTCTGCCAGCCTTGCCACGACGGGCCAATCCAGTCCGAAGAGAAACGAGGCTTCTCCAACGAGATCGGCGTCGACGGCTGGCCGATCGATCCGTCCCATCCGGCGAACCGCAAACCGGGAACGAGGGCGAAAGCATGATGATCGCCGGCTACGCTTGCAAATATGGCGTCTGCTCCAATGACCATTTTGTTGTCTTGGCCGGCGCCTTCACTGGCCTGTTGAAGCGCGGTTTCTCGCCGAAGATGCTGTTCGAACACGACGGCGCGCCGGCTGGTCGATGGGTCAAGATCACCGAAGACGAGCATGGCCTTTTCGTCGTCGGCGAAGTGGTCGACAGGCACGCGATCCAAGAAGTTGAAGCCGGCCGTTGCAAGGGGCTGTCTCTCGGCCGTTTTGTCGGCGTTCGCGAACCGATTGCAGGCGGCCTTTCCCGATGCCGTGAGGTAATGGCGCTCCCTGAAATTTCGATCGTCTCGCGGCCGGGGATTCCCGGAGCATTGATCGAAGCAATTTCGATGGGGGCCTGCTGAATGTCGTCATCAGCAGGGATGGTCGGATACTGGAAAAACCCGTTTGCAACCGTCGAACCTGTCGTTCCGGAAGTCCCGGAGATCCAGACCACGCTTCCGACATCGGCCTATGGCCAGACCATCCCGGTTGTCTACGGCAAATGTCGTCTCCCAGCTGCATATATCTGGGTGCCGCCGATCCTGACGGTGACATCGACGCATGCCGAGTATTGGGGCGTGGTCAGGGGCACGGTCACATCCTCCTCGACCACGGCGAAGATGTCGGCCAGGCTACGCTTTGCCCGTCCGCTGGTTCCTAATTCGACATGGACAATGCGGAAGCTCTACGCCAACGGCAAGACGATTTACGACGGCTCGATCGGCTACAGGCAGAGTGGTCTAAGGTTCACCGCCTATGATGGCAGAAGCACTCAGCCGCGCGATCCGACCATGGTCAGCGAGGAAGGCGAAACTTTTGTCTCGGCCCATCGCGGCTATCTTGATATCGTGGTTGTCGATTTTGATATCGTTGGCCTTGGCGCGCCTCCAGTTTTCGAAGCCGAGTGGATTCAGGACGGCGGGACGACGCACGATTACGATACGTTCACCACGTTCTCAGGCTCGATCTTCTTCGACAATCTGCTTCCGGTCTGGGATCAGACCAAGGCCTATGGCTTCGACTACGGCGCCGTCTATCTCTACAGCATCCCCGCGGCCAAGCAGTATTTCACGTTCGACATACCGCCTGATGCCTATGGCTACTACGCCGCGTTCCGTTACAGCCGCGCGCTCGACAGGCTGATTTATCTCGGCAGCTTTACCGGCGTCGGTGGATGGGAGCCCGTCCTTATCGACGGCAGCACAGGCGCCATTGTTGCCACCTCCGGTGATTCCGCAACGTCGTCCACCGTGACCGGCGGCTGCCTGGCCGATGTGGGCGCAGGATCATCTCTCCTCGTCGGGTTTTCCAGCAATGTTCAGATATTTGCCTTCTATGCCACGCTTGAGACGATCGAGCGTAGCTACCAATCCATCGCTAGCTTTGGAGGCTACTCCTCCATTCAGTGCGTTACCCCCGGTGAAGTGCGCGGCAGTGACCTGGATTTCTGGTTTTGCGCCGACTCCGATCTGGTGAAAGTCACGCTCACCGCGCTCGGCACTTTCAAGAGTTCGACCGTCGTTGCCACCTTCTCCGATGCCTTGCGCTACGTCATCCGTGACGACGACGGCGATCTTGTTGTCTGGACCGATGCGGGAACGGTCAAGCGCATCAATGGCACCACGGGAGCGGTCGAATATACGAAAACCGTTCCCTACCAAATTCAGACCATCAGCTTTCGAGCCTTGGGCGCGCCAGACCTCCAGCGGCTAACTGAGGAACTGTATTTCACGACGGGTGGAGTGTCGTATTTCACCGACTTGAAAACCGGCCTCACACGATCTGTTTCCGGCGCCGATCCGTCACCCGTTATTTTCTTCTACGACGGAGAGAATGAGGTTGTTTTGACTACCAGCGCCGGCGCCCAACCACAGCGTCTTCGCGTGATTGCGGGCGGCGGCGAGCAGCGTCTGCTCTCCGATTTTCTCGTGGACTTGTTTGTCCACGGCGGTGGCTTCGATCCATCCGAGATCGTGGTGGAAAATGTTGATGATCTGATCCAAGGCGCCGTGGTCGACATCACGGCGAACGTCCGTGACATCGCGCGCTCGATCTGTGAGCCGTATTCAATTGCAATGTTTGAGCGCTGAAGGGAGCTAAAGCATGGCAATCAATTTCGCTGGCGGGACGGACCGCATTTCCTATGCGGACCCCAATTGGAATGACTTTACAGGCTGCATTTCATTCAGGCTGAAGACCACACAGACGACGGCAAACGCGGTGCCTCTGTCGATATGGACAAGCAGTTCGCGCCGTGGCGTTGGCTTCATTCTCAACAACATCGCAAACAAAATATCTGCGGTGGCGTATGATGTCAGTAATGCTCGGGTAGGTATCGTCAGCACGACCAGCATAAACGATGGCAACTGGCACACCATTGGGTTCAACTGGAATGGAGTTAACGGTGGCGGCAATGCTCTGTTCGTCGATGGCGTCTCGGAAGCCACCGCAAACTCGTCGGCGAATTGGTTCATTGACGTCGCCGGAACGCCGCTATGCCTTGGTGACAATATCGATGCTTTCTGGCCCAGCTACGCTGGCGACATCGCCGAAGTAGCTGTGTGGGTCGGCCGACAGTTGGATGTTGCTGAGCACGAAGCGCTTGGCCTACCCCGCAACGGCTTCTCGCCCGCCAAGATCGCTCCCCGCTACCTGAAGTTCCACGCCCCGTTGGTGCGACCGGCACGGGATAGGTTCGGTTCCACCATGACCGGCCCGACCGGAACGACCGTCAGCGATCATAGTTGTCGTGTCATCTACCCGGTGTTCTAACCGGCCAATGCCATGCCGATGGCGATGCCCAGCCCGATAGCGAGGCCGCCAGCGAGCTTGCCGGCCAAGTCTAGGGCGATGACGCTGAACAGCGCTCGCGCGTCTGTGCGGGGCGCCTGCAAGGCTTTGGAAAGGTCGTCGAACATCGCTTCCATGCCCAGATTCTAGATCGGAACCCGGCGAAAGTGAATCCCCACTGTCATGGCGTTATCGCACCAGTGCTTAGCGACCGCTAATTTAAGCCGTGTTGGTAAGGACAGCGGCTAGCCGAACGCGCGCTGGTGGGCTTCCTTGCGGACTGTAATGTCCAGCGGCCCGACGGCCGGGCTTTGTTGGGTGACTCGGTTCGACCGTCGGGCCTAACCGGCGAATGGGATAACGTTCGCCGGCTGAGACGACTGTAGGGCCATTCATAAACATCTGCTAATTTAGTAGCTACACCAGCATGTCCGCTAATGAACGTGCGCTAATATGGTGAACGAATGGTGAAGGCGGGCGGCCTGCGTACACGTCAATGACATCGTGTGAAAAGGCCGGTGCAGCGCCCTAGCCAAGCCCCGACCGCACCGGCCCTGCGAGACTAGTAACCCCGCCTGAACGCATTTTATAGCAGATTAGCAAGCTCTCAAATGAGACCTAGGTCACAGCGGCCCGACGGTTGGGGGCTGGGGCGCTTGGGCTTGACCGCCGGGCCTAACCGGCAGGCTCGCCGGCTGGCGAGGTTATAGGCCCGTCAATCATCGCGGATACTTGGCAAAACGGCGGTGTTTGGTTCCTCCATCCTCAAATCGGATGAGGCATGTGAGTCGAATTCGGCCAACTCTGGCGACGCTCGTCGCGCTATATCGGCTCATGGGCAAGGGCTGGACGTTCCAATCTCTGATCGACGCGAAGATGACGGTGATGGCGCACTGTCACAACTCGGCCTGTCACCATCGCCAATCGCTCGACCTCGCCAAGCTGCGGGACCGATTCGGCCCGGATGCACCAGCGATGGCCGACGACCTAGTTCCGAAGCTGAAATGCGCCAAGGGCGGCGGCAAGAAAGACGGGCTGATCTACACGCCAGACAGCACGCCGAACGCCTATCGGAAGGCAACGCAATGACCGACAAGCCGGTGACGACCTACATCGTGTCAGTCACTGCGGAGCTTCGACGGTAATCTTGATCGCGGAATAGTAAGCCGCAACATTGGCGATGTCTTCATCGCTCAGGTTCTTGACGACCGCCGACATCATTTGACTCTTGCGCTGTCCGATCTTGTAAGCCATCAGCGAGTGGACGAGATACTCGTACTTCTGCCCGGAGATATTGGGCGTGTAAGACAGTTTGCCGATGCCATCCTTGCCGTGGCACACTTGGCATTGCGTCATGACTTTCCGGCCGGCGATGCCGTCGCCTGCTGCCTGCACAAATGACGAGGTGACCACGAGGGCAGCCAGGCCAAGGATCAAACCACGCATACTATGCGCCCGGACGTGTTGAGTAAGTTTCATCGAAGTCCTCCCATCGGTTCGCGGCCTTTTTCCCCTTTGACCTGACGCAGAAATTAACTGCCGGTGCATCGCGCGAGTCCAGCAATTGGGGATTGTGTAAAACGATACACTCCGCGATCGCGTGTGCCTACATCCCGTTGTTTTCGATGATGCCGGCTTCGCCGTCGGGCAACTGAGCAGCAGTTGGCGCCGGGGATTTCTTCAGCCTCACCCCGGCGCCGCCGCCATTCTCGGCGATGAACTCGAAGGGATTGATAGGCGCATAGGTGGCTTATGCGCCTCGGTCAGGGTCGCGCCGGCCCGCCCACAATCCACTCGGACCGGTGCGGCCTGCCCATCCTGGCTGGCGCGCGTTACAATTCGCTCAATTCCTAGGCGCACCTTCTCGATCTGCGCGAAGGCTTCTGCCTCGGACTGCTTCTCGTATAACCTGATGTGCACGACGCCGTTGTCGATCACACGAACGAACGGCCTGCCGCCGGCCATGTCGAGTTCAACCGCCATTTTCCACGATTGATTGCCCATTGCCCCATACCCCTGCCCGCTGCAATCAGGCGCTTGCAAAGCCGGCCTGTCAACAACAGGGTTAACGCATGGTTAATGGCTGGGGAAGCGCCCCGGGCATCGACGGCGGAGGTCAATTCCATTGCCAACGTGATGACTTTTAAAGCAAGCCTGCCTCCGCAAGGGCGCGCTTGACGATTCGAGCGAACGGGCGCAGCGTAGGCGCACCGGTCGACAGTGGAAGCTGCCGACCGGCACTTGCCACCGGAAGCCTTGCAGGGCCTCGTAGTGACCGACACTAGATTTATCACCCCGGACACGATTCGCTAGGCGTTGCCTTTGGCTTCCCTCAACATTGAGAGGGAATGCACATGACTATGTTCACACGTCGGCAGGCGATGTCTGCCCTAGCCTCTATTCCGGCCATAGGAGGCGCAGGAAGCGCGCTTGCCTCGCCTGGTGTCTCGTTGCCATCCAGCATTGCCGAGGCGCCGGACGAGCGCGCCGTGCGACTGGCAGAGGAACTGTCGGCCGCGATGAACGGCTTCATGACACTGGCAGGCGATAAGCCCCATTGGGTTGCGCACGTCAAACCGTCATCCTACCCGAACCCGATCTGGTTTTCGCAGGACGCTACAGGCGCGCGGAGGCCTTCGACCTTTACCGAGAAGGTCGAAAACGTCAGGCGGGCTGCTGAGGCGCTTAAGCAGGCGATGACCGACCTTCACGGCGTTCCCTGCAAAATCGCAATTGGCAGCGATACCGATTGCATGGTCGTCATGACCGAAAAGGCGGTGCGGTACGCAGTGGAAATGTCATGAACGCCCACACGCCAATGACCCACCCTTACGACAATCTGAACGACCTCCACAGCGATATCAGGCACTTGTCGATCCTCATCAACGTCATCACAGAAAAGGCGCTAGAGTTTCCCGACATAGGCGACGTGACCGGCTTGCTTTGGATTGCCCGAGACTTGGCCGAGCGGATCGTCACCAACTCCGAAGACGTGTGCTCGAGCCAAAACATTTGTGAAGGCGAACTGATCAACCGGCCACTGTCAACGTTGACAGTGAGATGGCCCGCTGCCTCACGGTGGCGGGCTTTCTTTATCTTGTGGCAGAAAAGTCACGCGGCTTGAATATGCAGAGCTTCAACCGGCGCGCGCTTATTATCCAGCTAAGTGAGGCGTACCGTTGTTGTTCAAGGGCAAAGGGGCCGCGCCCGACAACTCCTCCCGAACTAGCGCCCGCCACCTGACCTCCCGGTGGCGGGCTTTTTTGTTAGGGGAGGTTCATCGGGTCGCTGATAGAGAACCAAACAATCTCGCCAGACGCCGTTCGGACCAAATACCAGCTTTTCGCGGTTTTCCGATCAAGCAGGATCGTGGTCTGCTGAGACTTTGAAGGATCCATATACAAAGAGGCCGAGCCTTGCGAAATCTCATATCGGGGCGGCTCGCTGTTTGAACAGCCGGCGAGAGCCGCAACAGCTAGGCCAAGTACCAGTTTTCGCATTTTTCCCCTCCAATCGCATGGGCGAGCGGAGTGTGGCAGGAATCACTCAACCCGACAAAGCCGGGCCGATATTGGCCAGATATTGGACAGGGGAGGGAAGATTTTAGCTAAGTGCTTGAAAAGTCTGGTACGCCCAAGGGGAATCGAACCCCTGTTACCGCCGTGAAAGGGCGGTGTCCTGACCGCTAGACGATGGGCGCGCTCAGATGAGCGGCTTATAATTGCGTTGTTCGCAGCCGGCAACCCGTCTGCCGCTGCCTGCGACAACTTTTTTCGACAGTGGCAAAAACAGCGTTCTTGGCTGTCGGGCCGAAGTTTCGCAGCCTTGCCCGGTCTTCGGAAACGTGTTCGGCAGAGTTTGCGCAGATCGGCGAAAAATCAGCCGGCGCTGCGCCTACGGCAGCGCCAGTTCCAGTCGCGCTCGGGGCCGACGTCGACATGGACGGATTCGGTGTGGCAGTAGGTGCCGACGCCGCCACGGCCCGGCATGGTGCGGATGTAGTTTGCCAGATCCCATTTGGAGACGCCTGGAACCTGGATGTCGGCGGCAGCGCAATACATGTGCAGCGAGTTCTTGGCGCCGTTGGCGCGGCGGTTGCGGGCCGGGTCGCGATAGCCCGAGGTGACGACCATCTTGCGGCCGTAATGGCCCTCGATCGTCTTCAGCACGCGCACCAGCGAGGGCTTCAGGCAGGCGACGTCGACGCTCTCGTTCTGCTTCAGCAGGCCGTTGGGGGCAAGGCGGGCAAGGCCAGCGGCGGAGGCCACCTGGTAGGCGCCGCCCTCGTCCTCGTTCAGATCGACGTCGCTTTCGTCGTCGAGGCCGGATTTGCGCTTGATCTCGAACAGCGCCGTCTGGCGCACGCCGGGCAGGGCGTCGGCACCGGTG
The DNA here is from genome assembly GCF_056781675.1 of Mesorhizobium monacense. Taxonomy (NCBI): domain Bacteria; kingdom Pseudomonadati; phylum Pseudomonadota; class Alphaproteobacteria; order Hyphomicrobiales; family Phyllobacteriaceae; genus Mesorhizobium; species Mesorhizobium monacense. The sequence goes on from NZ_CM165567.1 coordinate 2,000,392, forward strand.
ATGTGGTTGCTATCGCCGCCGATCGAGGCAAGCTGCACCGGCTTTTCGGCCGGAGTGGCCGAGGCCAGCGTGATAATAGGCTTTGCCGGCGCCGCCGTGGCCTTGGCCTGCGCAGGCTGCTCGCCCGAGCGCGCGTTGACCAGCGGCGCCGGTGCCGCCGAGGCCGGTGTGGTGCTGAACAGCGAGGCGAGGAAACCCTTCTTCGGCGCGCTAACCTGCTGCGGCGCCTCGCCGGCCGTAACATAGACCTGATTGGTCGTTGCCGGGGCGGCGGCGGCTATGGCTTCCTGCTTCGACGCAGTCGTGGAAGCATCGGCGGCGGCGACCTTCTGCGCCACTGCGTCGGTCTCGGCGGCTGTCTGCGCCGGCTGCACCAGCGGCTGCGGCGTATTGCCGGCAACGGTGTCGGAACCGGCAGGTACGTTGATTGGGAAGGCCGCCCCGGGCTTGGTCACCGGCACAAAGGCGACCTTTTCAGGCAAAGGCTTGTCGCCCTCGCTCATCACGGTCGATGCCTCCGAAGAAGCTGATGTCACCTGCGTGGACGAATCGGTCGCGGTCGCCGTCGTGGCGCTGGAGGCCGCATTGATGTCGGCCGAGGTGGCGTTATAGCCTGGCATGCCGACGGACATTGTAGGGTCGCCGGCCGAGGTGCAGGACGCCAGAAGCACGGAGAAAAGCGCTGCCGCAATGCTGCGGCTTTCCCCTCGTGTGAGACGCCAACCTACTGATTTCAAAACAAAATTCCCCCTCGGTATCCGGCCGGTTCATCGTCGACTCGGCGCCTCGCGCTCCATCGCAATGCCCCTTGTTCCCCAACCGGAAACGGGACCTGTGTCAAATCTGCAAGCCTCGGATTTATTCGTTTGTAGAAGGCGAATTGAGGCTGCCGGATGGTTGACGACACCATTTCGGCCTGTTTTGACGAGCCGTCAACTCACCAGACATTACAGTCTGTTACACACGCACCTTGACATAGGTGCCCGGCGCATCACCCAAGGTTTTCATATGCTTGCCGGGTTTTCGGGCTGGCACGCGGGTGTTGTCCCGAGTCTCGACCCAGTGCTGCCAGTGCGTCCACCAGGAGCCAGGATGCTCCACCGCCGAAGCGAACCACTGGCCAAAGTCGCCCACCGGCTTGCCGCCGGTCCAGTACTGGTACTTCATCGACGCTGGCGGGTTGACGACGCCGGCAATGTGGCCGGAACCGGCCATCACATATTCGACCGGGCCGCCGAAATATTGCGAACCGAGGAACACCGAAAGCGCCGGCGCGATGTGGTCTTCCTTGGAGGCGAGGTTGTAGACCGGAATGGTGATGTCGGCGAGCGACACGATGCGGCCGGCAAGTTCCATCGTGCCTTTCGAGAGGTTGTTCTCGAGGTAGCAGTTGCGCAGATAGAAGGAATGGTTGGCGGCGGCCATGCGTGTTGAATCGGCGTTCCAGTAGAGCAGGTCGAAGGGCAGGGGATCCTTGCCGCGCATGTAGTTGTTGACGACATAGGGCCAGATCAGGTCGCCCGAGCGCAGCATGTTGAAGGCTGTCGCCATCTTGGTGCCGTCGAGATAACCCTTCTCGTTCATCGATTTTTCGACGGCCGCGACCTGGTCTTCGTCGACGAAGACTTTCAAGTCGCCGGCATAGGTGAAATCGACCTGGGTGGTGAAGAAGGTCGCCGATTTGACGCGGTCGTCGCCCTCCTGCGCCAGCAACGCCAATGCCGCCGCCAGCAGCGTGCCGCCGACGCAGTAGCCGATGGCGTTGACGTCCCTTTCGCCGGTGGCCTTCTCGACCATGTCGAGGCCGTATTGCAGGCCCTCGCGGATATAGGCCTCCCAGCTCTTGGTGCCGTGGCGCTCGTCCGGATTGATCCAGGAGATGACGAAGACGGTGTGGCCCTGCTCGACCGCCCAGCGGATGAAGGATTTCTGCGGGTTGAGATCGAGGATGTAGTACTTGTTGATCCAGGGCGGGCAGATCAGCAGGGGACGCTTGAGCACGGTCTCGGTCGCTGGATCATACTGGATGATCTCGGCGACATCACTACGGCCGACCACCTTGCCGGGCGTGGTGGCGACGTTCTTGCCGATCTCGAAGGGCGAATAGTCGGCCTGCCTGAGCTTCAGGTCGCCCTTGCCGGCGGCGATATCCTCGGCCAGCATCTTCATGCCGCGCACCAGGTTCTCGCCGTTGGAGGCAACCGTTTCGCGAAACAGCTCCGGATTGGTCAGGATGAAGTTCGACGGCGAGATCGCGTTGGACACCTGCTTGACGTAGAAGCTGGCCTTGTGGCGGGTGTGTTCGTCCAGCCCCTCGGCATGCTCGACCAGGTCGGCCGCCCAGCGCGAGGTGACGAGATAGGCCTGCTTGAGGAAATCGAAGAAGGCGTTGCGGCCCCATTCGGGATCCTGGAAGCGCTTGTCGCCGCGCTCCGGCTTGATCGCGTCGTCAGGCGCCTCGGCGTTGGGGCTGACGCGCTGGATGGCATTTGCCCAGACCGTCATGTAGCCGGCGAACAGACGCGTCTGCGCCTCCAACGCACGCTGCGGGTCGGCAAGCCAGTACTCGCTGAGCTTGGAGAAAGTCTTGACCATGTCGACCACGGGTTCGGCGACGTGGTCGCGCACCTCGCCCTTTTCGCGCGGCTCGGCCCAGGCGGAGGCGGCCTTGCCGGCCTGCTCGACCATGCGCGCCATGTTCAGCGCGAAGCGTTCCGGGTCCTTTACCAGATATTGCTCGACGGTCGAAGGTCCGCCATCTTCCGCTTTGCCCGAATCGGGTGTCTTGGACATGGTTCTCGGGGTTCCTCCCGGAGCGTTTTCTTGACATAGTATCATGGGACATTCGGCCGGGTCCAACACGCTCTAACCCGGCTGCCAGGAAAACAATATGACGATTAATATCGGCGAGACTGTTTTTTCGAGCGCTGTTGGTATTTGCCGCATCGCTGCCGCGATGGCCTTGCTGGGGGGCACCCTGCTTGCGGCCGGCGGTTGCGCCAGCAGCAACACCGGCAACACGGCGCCGGTCGCCCTCGTCGACGGCCCGAAAGACACCGGTTCCTATCCGAACCTCAACATCCCGCCGCAGGTGGCCGCCAAGCAACTGACGCCGGAGGAGACCAAGGCCAAGCTTGCCCAATTGAAGGGCGACCAGCAGGCGCAGCTCGGCAAGAGCGGCGGCACCGGTGCGAGCAATCCGGCGGCGCTGAACTCGCTGGCGAAGACCCATGGCGACGATACGCTGAAGCAGATCGAGACCAAATGCGATCCCGCCCTCGACCCTACCTGCAATTAGGGCTATATCGCGCGCCGAAAACACCTCTTTGAATGTCTGGAACTGACATGGAAGAATTTCACAAGGTCCGCCGGCTTCCGCCCTATGTCTTCGAGCAGGTCAACCGGCTGAAGGCCAGCGCCCGCTCGCGCGGCGCCGACATCATCGACCTTGGCATGGGCAATCCGGACCTGCCGACGCCGAAGGCGATCGTCGACAAATTGTGCGAAGTGGTGCGCGATCCGCGCACGCATCGCTATTCGTCGTCGCGCGGCATTCCGGGCCTGCGCCGCGCCCAGGCCGCCTACTATCAGCGCCGCTTCGGCGTGAAGCTCGACCCCGACACCCAGGTTGTGGCGACGCTGGGTTCGAAGGAAGGCTTCGCCAACATGGCGCAGGCGATCACCGCGCCCGGCGACGTGATCCTGTGCCCCAACCCAACCTATCCGATCCACGCCTTCGGCTTCATCATGTCCGGAGGCGTCATCCGCTCGCTGCAGGTCGAACCGGATGACGGCTTCATCCCGGCGGTCGAGCGCGGCATCCGTCATTCGATCCCGAAGCCGCTGGCGCTGATCCTCAACTACCCGTCGAACCCGACGGCGCTGGTCGCCTCGCTCGATTTCTACAAGGACGTGGTCGCCTTCGCCAAGAAGAACGACATCATCATCCTGTCGGACCTTGCCTATTCGGAGATCTATTTCGACGGCAACCCGCCGCCTTCGGTGCTGCAGGTTCCGGGCGCCATCGACGTCTGCGTCGAGTTCACCTCGATGTCGAAGACGTTTTCCATGCCCGGCTGGCGCATGGGCTTCGCGGTCGGCAACGAGCGGCTGATCTCGGCGCTGACGCGGGTCAAGTCCTATCTCGACTACGGCGCCTTCACGCCGATCCAGGTGGCGGCGGCGTATGCGCTCAATGGCGACGGCGCCGATATCGCCGAAGTGCGTGAGGTCTACCACAAGCGCCGCGACGTCATGGTCGACGCCTTCACCCGTGCCGGCTGGACCATCCCGGCGCCGGCTGCCTCGATGTTCGCCTGGGCGCCGATCCCGGAACCATTCCGCCATCTTGGCTCGCTCGAATTCTCGAAGCTGCTCATCGAGCACGCCGACGTGGCGGTGGCGCCGGGCGTCGGCTTCGGCGAGCATGGCGACGATCATGTGCGCATCGCACTCGTCGAGAACGAGCACCGGATCCGGCAGGCTGCCCGCAACATCAAGCGCTTCCTGGCGTCCAGCGCCAAGCAGCCCAACAATGTGGTGCCGCTCTCCGCGCACCGCTGAGTTTGCCTGACATCATCGAAACGAATTTTGAGGGGCGTCGCCGGACATGGCTGAAGCGTTGCGTGTTGGAATTGCCGGTCTCGGCACTGTCGGCGCCTCGGTGGCGCGCGTGCTCAGCGACAAGGCGTCGGAACTGACCCGCCAGTGCGGGCGCGACATCGTCGTCACTGCCGTCTCCGCCCGCGATCCGAAGCGCGACCGCGGTGTCGACCTTGGCTCGGCCGAGTGGTTCGACGACGCCGTGAAGATGGCGGAGAAGGCTGATATCGACGTCTTCGTCGAGCTGATCGGCGGCGACGAGGGGCCTGCGCTCGCGTCCGTGAAGGCGGCACTGGGAGCCGGCCGTCATGTCGTGACCGCCAACAAGGCGCTGCTGGCCAAGCACGGCGTGCAGCTTGCCGAGATCGCCGAGAAGAAGGGCGTTCTGCTCAACTACGAGGCGGCGGTGGCTGGCGGCATCCCGGTCATCAAGACGATGCGCGAGGCGATGGCCGGAAATTCCGTCACCCGCGTCTTCGGCATCCTCAACGGCACCTGCAACTACATCCTGACCCGCATGGAGGCCGAGGGCATCTCCTTCGACGCCTGCCTGAAGGACGCGCAGCGGCTGGGCTATGCCGAGGCCGATCCGACCTTCGACATCGAAGGCCATGATACGGCGCACAAGCTGTCGATCCTGACCAGCCTTGCCTTCGGCACCAAGATCGCCGCCAACGACATCTACATGGAAGGCATCTCCAACATCAGCCAGGCCGACATCCGCGCGGCCGGCGATCTCGGCTACCGCATCAAGCTGTTGGGCGTCGCCCAGCGCACCGACAGCGGCATCGAGCAGCGCGTGCACCCGACCATGGTGCCGACGGCCTCCGTCATCGCGCAGGTGCATGGCGTCACCAATGCGGTGGCGATCGAGACCGACATTTTGGGCGAATTGCTGCTTTCCGGCCCCGGCGCCGGCGGCAACGCCACGGCGTCAGCCGTCATCGGCGATATCGCCGACATCGCCAAGAGCCGGCCGGGCTTCCAGCATGGCCCGGTCTTTGGCCGTCCGGCCAAGGAATTGAAACCCTACAAGAAAGCGCAGATGCGCAGCCATGCCGGCGGCTATTTCATCCGGCTGACCGTGCATGACCGCATCGGCGTCTTTGCCGCGATCGCCAAGCGCATGGCCGACAACGATATCTCGCTGGAATCGATCGTCCAGCACGCGTCCGGGCCGGAAACAGACGCGCAGAAGACGGTGATCCTGGTCACCCACGAAACGACCGAAGCGGCGGTGCGCAAGGCTGTCGACGGCATCACCAAGGACGGCCATCTGACCGACAAGCCGCAGGTCATCCGCATCGAGCGCGCCGGATAAATTCAATCATATTCTGTCTTTAATCGATTGATATTGCTGCGATTTCGAAAAAAGTGACGTGGCAAGTCTTGCCGTTGTCATGGAGCTTTGACACAAGAAGCGGGCCTCTGGCGGGAGGCCAGCTTGGCAACGAGGATTTTCCATCGATGAATGTCGCCCAGAACATTGTCGCCGGTCTCGACCGGATACTCACCATGGAGCTGGTGCGTGTCACCGAACGGGCCGCGGTGGCCGCCGCCAGGCTGCGCGGGCGCGGCGACGAGAAGGCGGCCGACCAGGTCGCGGTCGACGCCATGCGCCATGAGCTCAACCGGCTCGCCATCAAGGGCACGGTGGTGATCGGCGAGGGCGAACGCGACGAGGCGCCGATGCTCTATATCGGCGAAGAGGTCGGCACCGGCAAAGGCCCGGCGGTCGATATCGCGCTCGATCCGCTCGAAGGCACGACGATCTGCGCCAAGAACCTGCCCAACGCGCTTGCCGTCATCGCGATTGCGGAAAAGGGCAGCCTTTTGTTTGCGCCCGACGTCTATATGGACAAGATCGCAATCGGCCCGGGTTATGCCGAAGGCGTCATCGCCATCGACGCCTCGCCGGCCGAAAACATCGCCAGCCTCGCCAAGGCCAAGGGCGTTTCGGTGTCCGAGATCACCGCCTGCATCCTCGACCGGCCGCGCCACGGCAGACTGATCGAGGCGGTGCGGGCGACGGGCGCGGCGATCCGGCTGATCGGCGACGGCGATGTCGCCGGCGTCATCCACACCACCGACCCGGAAGAGACCGGCATCGACATCTATCTCGGCACCGGCGGCGCGCCGGAAGGCGTGCTGGCCGCAGCCGCGTTGCGCTGCACCGGCGGCCAGATGCAGGGCCGGCTGATCCTCGACACGCCGGAGAAGGTGGCGCGCGCGGCCAAGATGGGTATCTCCGACCCGAAACGGATTTACCGGGCGCAGGACATGGCGCGCGGCGACGTGCTGTTTGCGGCAACCGGCGTCACCGACGGCAACATGCTCGATGGCGTCAAGTTCGGCCCCACCTACATCACCACGCATACGATCGTGCTGCGCTCGTCGTCGCGCACCGTGCGCGAGATCAAGGCACGCCACCAGGATCTGGAAAAGTTTTGATTCCTTCCTGCTTGGCCGTCGCCTATTGATGTCGTGACAGATGGCAATAGGCGGGCGGCGCGTCGCATGACGGGCGAGAAGAGGCTTTTCCTCGATATCAGGCAGTCGGCCACCGGTGTCTCCTGGGAGCACCGGCTGACCGAGCGGCAGGACATGACCGCACTTGCCATAGCGCAAGGCTACGGCGTGCCGGATATCGTCGCACGGGTGCTTGCCGGGCGGGGCGTGACCGCCGAGCAGACCGAGCGCTTCCTCGATCCGACGATCCGCGATCTCTTGCCGGATCCGGCATCGCTGACCGACATGGAGAAGGCCGCAGCCCGCATCGCCGGGGCCATCATCGCCAAGGAAAAGGTGGCGATCTTCGGCGACTACGATGTCGACGGCGCCGCGTCGTCGGCGCTGCTCAAGCGCTTTCTTGGGCATTTCTCGGTGCCGTCCGAAATCTACATACCGGACCGAATCTTCGAAGGTTACGGCCCCAACCCGGAGGCCATGCGCGACCTCATCTCGCGCGGCGCGACCCTGATCGTCACCGTCGACTGCGGCACCAACAGCGCCGTCTCCATCGACGCGGCGAGAGAGGCCGGCGCCGATGTCGTGGTGCTCGACCACCATCAGGTCGGCGGTCCGCTGCCGGCGGCGGATGCGGTGGTCAATCCCAATCGCGACGACGATCTTTCCGGGCAGGGCCATCTTTGCGCCGCCGGCGTCGTTTTTCTCACCCTGGTGCAGACGGCCAGGATCCTGCGCGGCCGGCTGCCGGATGCCACGCCACCGGATCTGCTTTCGCTGCTCGACCTGGTGGCGCTGGCCACCGTTTGCGACGTGGTGCCGCTGACCGGCGTCAACCGCGCCTTCGTGGTCAAAGGGTTGCAGGTGGCGCGCCAGCAGAAGAACGAGGGGCTGGCCGCCCTTGCGCGGGTGTCGCGCATCGGCGAGCCGATCAGCACCTTTCATCTCGCCTATCTGATCGGACCGCGCATCAATGCCGGCGGGCGCATCGGCGATGCCGCCCTCGGCAGCCGCCTGCTTGCCACCGACGATCCGGTCGAGGCCAACACGATTGCCGAGACGCTCGACCGGCTCAACCAGGAACGACAGCAGATGGAGCTGGAGATGCTGGCGCAGGCACGCGCCGAGGCCGATGCCGAGCTTGCCGGCGGCAACGGCCCGGCCGTCGTCGTCACCGCCAGCACCACTTGGCATCCGGGCATCGTCGGCCTGCTCGCCTCGCGGCTCAAGGACCACGCGCGCCGGCCGGCCTTCGCCATTGCCTTCAACGCCAATGGCGTCGGCACCGGCTCGGGACGCTCGGTGTCCGGCTTCGACCTCGGGCGGCTGGTGCGCGAGGCCGCCGATGCCGGGCTGATCGTCAAGGGCGGCGGCCACGGCATGGCGGCCGGCATCACGGTCGAGCGGGCAAAGCTCGGGGCGCTGAGAGCCTTCTTCGAGGAGCGTGCGGCGGCCGAAGTGTTTCGCCTGCAGGACGAGGAGAGCCTGGCCATCGACGGTGCGCTCGCCGCCGAGGGCGCCACACTTGCCCTGCTCGACGCGCTGGAAAAGGCCGGGCCGTTCGGCGCCGGCCATGTCGCGCCGGTCTTCGCACTGCCGCGCCACAAGCTGGCGGATGCGCGGCCGGTCGGGACCAACCACATCCGCGCCGAGCTGCAGTCGCAAAGCGGCGGCCGCATCCAGGCGATCGCCTTTCGCGCCGTCGATACCGCGCTCGGCGAATTCCTGTTCAAGAACCGCGGCAAGACGGTGCATGTCGCCGGTTCGCTGTCGGGCAATTACTGGAACGGGAACCGCACGGTGCAGTTCCGCATCACCGACGCCGCGATTGCCTGAGATCTGTGTGATCGTGAGCGAGAGCAATTCCAGGAAAAGTGCGTAGCGATTTTCCGTCCGGAATTGCGTAAAAACAACTACTTAGAGCGGGGCGGCGATTTCTATCAAAAGCTGAACCACTCTAGGCGAGAACCGTCTGCAGGCGGGTCAGTTCGGCGACCTGCGCCATCGTCGCCTGATAGCCAAGGCGGATCGCTTCGTCGGCGCGATGGAATTCGGTCAGGCCGACATGGCTGAGCTTGGGCTGCAGCGAGATGTCGGGCGGGTCACCCGCCAGCCTGGCGCGCGAAATGCGATCCTGGATGATGTTGAAGGCTTCGACCATGACCCCGGTGATGCCGAGGCGTGTGTGGTGCGCCTGGTGTTCAGACTGGCCGGCCCGCGGCGCGTCATTCTCCACGACCAGTTCGCCGGCGCTGTGCTTGATCACGGCGGCGCGGCCGAACAGGTCGTAGTGCAGGTTGACTGCGACAACCAGCGGCTGCTCGTAGGCGCGGCAGACCGAGACCGGCACCGGATTGACCAGCGCGCCGTCGACCAGCACGCGGCCGTTGCAGGTGACCGGCTCGAACACGCCGGGAAGTGCGTAGGAGGCGCGCATGGCGGTGATCAGCGAGCCGCTCGACAGCCAGATCTCATGGCCGGTGCGGATTTCGGAGGTGACACAGACGAAAGGCTTCGACAGGTCCTCGAAGCGGATGCCGGCCATGTGCTCGCGCAGCCTCGCGTCCAGCTTCATGCCGCCGAACAGACCGCTGCCGCGCAGATTGAGATCGAGAAGGCCGAAGATGCGCCGCTTGGTCAGGCTCCTGGCGAATTCCTCGAGATCATCCAGTTTGCCGGCAAGGTAGCAGCCGCCGACCAGTGCGCCGATCGAGGTGCCCGCGATCATCGACACTTCGATGCCGGCCTCGTCGAGCGCGCGCAGCACGCCGATATGGGCCCAGCCGCGCGCGCAGCCACCGCCGAGCGCCAATGAAATGCCTGTCTTCTTGCCAGGCTTCGTATCGGATGCGCCGCCGGACGAGGAGGGGCCGTTGGCCTCTCGAACGTCAGGTCTGCTACGCAATGACGCCCATTCGAGCATCATGATCTCCCCTTGTCCTACATCCCTTCTACAGTAAGGATGTTTGAGAATAGTGAATATTAGTGCTTTGTGAGTATCAAATGGTTCACACCGGCTTCCGATACGTTTGTTTCGTATCGAACAGCGGTTTGCTACCGTCGTCGGCAAGCGTCGCCTTGCCGTCGTTCAGCCCCACCGTCCGATAAAAACATGAACGTCGGCCGGTGTGACAAGTTGCGTCGTGGCCCAACACTTTGACGCGCAACCATATGGCATCCTGATCACAATCCGTGAGCATCTCGACGACGGTCTGGAGATTGCCCGAGGTCTCGCCCTTCTTCCACAGCGCGTTACGCGAGCGCGACCAGTAATGGGCGATGCCGGTCTCCAGCGTCAGCGCCAGCGCTTCGGCATTCATATGCGCGACCATCAGCAGCATGCCGTCGGCGGCATCGGTGACGACGACCGTGACAAGGCCATTGGCATCGAAGCGCGGTGAAAGGACACTACCTTCCTCCAGCGCTTTCTTGTCTGACGGAGCTTTGGGAAATTCCAGTGCCGACATCGCCGGATCTTCTTGTTTGACCATGATCTTGTCCAAAAACCGGTTTCCACTTTTTGGGATCATGGCCTAGCGGCCGGCGAGGGCCGATCAGACCCCGCCGCCGCGCACCATGGTGACAAAGCGGACCTGTTCTTCGGGCGTGTCCTTGAAGACGCCGGTGAAGGTCGAGGTCAGCGTGGTGGAGCCCTGTTTGCGGATGCCGCGCATGGCCATGCACATGTGCTCGGCTTCGATCATGACGGCGACGCCGCGCGGATTGAGCACGTCCTGGATGACGCTGGCGATCTGCGCAGTCATCGCTTCCTGCGTCTGCAGGCGATGGGCGAAGATGTCGACGACGCGCGCGATCTTGGACAAGCCGACGACCTTGCCGTCCGGCAGGTAGCCGACATGCGCCTTGCCGATGATCGGCACCATGTGATGCTCGCAATGCGAATGGAAACTTATGTCCCTGACGATGACGAGGTCGTCATAGCCGGCAACTTCCTCGAAGGTGCGGCCAAGCTCGTCGGCCGGGCACATGTCATAGCCGTTGAACATTTCGAGGAACGCCTTGGTGACGCGCTTCGGCGTGTCGATCAGGCCTTCACGCTCCGGATTGTCGCCGGTCCAGCGCAGCAGGGTGCGCACCGCAGCCTCGACCTCGGCTTCGCTCGGCCGGTCGGTGACCGGCTTTTCCATGTAAGTGGACTGAGGCATGAGTTTCTTGATGACGGCATCCATAAAGGCGTCTCCCGTAGTCCCTCTCTCAGGAGGGACGAGTTGAACGGACCACGACCTTTCGGGTGTAAGAAACTCGCGGTTTCCAGCCCTCAAGCGGCGTGAATTGATTTGAGCAAAGACGTGGCCTTTGGCTGCCTTGTCGATGCTCGACTGTGAGCATTATATATGGTCGTGCCGAGCGAATGAAAGACGCATCAGCGGCAATCGCTGTTCGCTCGGCGGCGACAGATTGGAAAAAAATGATCGACGACGTCTACAATGCGAAAATTCTGGGTTTTGCCGGAAATATCGCGCGGATCGGCCGGCTCGACCATCCGGATGCGACAGCACGGGCGCATTCCAAACTGTGCGGCTCGACCGTGACCGTCGATCTCAAGATGGATGACGGCGTCGTCACCGATTTCGCGCATGACGTGAAGGCCTGCGCGCTCGGCCAGGCGTCGTCTTCGATCATGGCCGAGCATGTCATCGGTGCCAGCGCGGACGAGTTGCGCGCGGTGCGCGAGACGATGCTGAAGATGCTGAAGGAAAACGGCGCGCCGCCGGAAGGCCGCTTCGCTGACCTCAGATATCTGGAGCCGGTGCGCGACTACAAGGCGCGTCACGCCTCGACGATGCTGACCTTCGACGCGGTGGTCGATGCGATCGGCCAAATCGAAAAGAAGCGCGCCGAAGAAGCAGCTTAAATTTCTTCTAGAGAACGCCGGCTATCGGCAAATTCGGCACGGATCCAGTCGGCGAAGGCCGCGGTCGGTCCGGGCAGGTTGCGCAAGCTCCTTGCCACCAGCCAGTAGGCGCCGGATGCGACGTCGATGTCGAAGGGCTTGATCAGCGCGCCGGATGCCAGTTCGTCCCTGACCAGCATGAGATCGCCCAACGCCACGCCATGGCCGAGCAGCGCCGCCTGCTTCGAAAGCGAGGTATCCGCAAACATAGGGCCGCGTGCGGGCGCGGCGTCGGCGGGCACGCCGGCCGCTTCGAACCAGCGCGCCCAGCCCTGGCGATTTTCCTCATGCAGCAGCGTGTAGCGGCCAAGGTCGATCGGCTTTTCCAGCGGCGGACCCGAGGCAAGCAGCGCCGGCGACAGGACCGGCGAGTCGACGGTTGAGCCAAGCCGCTCGGCCTCGCTGCGCGGCCATGAGGTGTTGTGTGCGCTGAAACGCAGAGCGAGCTCGGCCTGATCGCTGCGGAATTCGATGGGCCGTGGATCGACTTCGACGGAAACGTCGATATCGGGTCGCATTGCACGAAATCGATTGAGTCGTGGCACCAGCCATACGGCTGCAAGGGACGGTTCCACGCTGACGCGAACCACGGACTGGGCCGGCGTGACCACCATTTCCGAGAGCATGTTGTCGATATCGCCAAAACTTCTGACGAGCTGATCAAGCAGCCGCCGGCCGGCGTCGGTCAACTCGACGTGGCGATGATGGCGGAAAAACAGGGGCTGGTGCAGGAAGGTCTCGAGTTCGCGGATCTGGCGGCTGATCGCGGCTTGCGAAACATAAAGCTCCTCGGCCGCCCGGCTGAAACTCAGGTGCCTTCCGGCCGCCTCGAAACTCCTCAGTGCCGTCAGGGGCAGGCGTCCGCGCTTCATTCGGGAGCCTTCAGCCCGTCGGCGACCTTTGATGCAGTTTGACGGCCGGCATGCGTCTAGCTCCTTTCTCCGAGTTTACATCAAGCACACAAACCGCGCGAAATAACCCTACGGCCCGCTCAACACAGCAAGCATGAAGCCGCCATGGCCAAAGCCAGATCGCATAATGATTTCACATAATTGCATCGTCATCATGCAGCCCGGCAAACCTCGATATGCATAATCTCAAGTTATCCGAGGTGGAAATTATACTCGTTTGAAGACGAAGACCAGCGGCAGTCTAATCGATGCCAAAGGAGATACGGCCATGATCCAGTTCCTGGAGATTTTTGGTGACGTCATGCGGATCGCGACGTTTCAATGGTATGGCGAGAAGCGGCCACAAGCCGGACGCCGCGAACAAGGGCCGGCAAGTCCGACGCGCTGGGTATCCCCGGCAGATCGGCGTACGTTTCATCGTTGAGAGGCAGGACAGCCAGCATCGACAACCGGCATCACCAGAGGCCAGCCTCGACAAGGGCCAGCATCAACAGGGGATTGCGTTCTCTGCTCGAAGTCCACATTTATCCCGGGGCGAAACGCGATACGGAGAATGCGGTGCGCGACCATCATCGGCATGCGCATGCCGCAACGCCGGCCCGGCGCGGGCGCAATTGGCCGGGACCCTGGCGCAGGACGCCCGGCCGTATCCTCGGTACGTCGCTTGTGCGTCTCTACCAGCTGACGCTGTCCGGCTTTGTCGGCAATTCCTGCCGGCATCTGCCGACCTGTTCGGAATACGCGCATGAGGCGATCGCCCGCCACGGCCTGTGGGCCGGCGGCTGGATGGGGCTTTTCCGGGTGCTGCGCTGCGGGCCGTTCGGCACGCATGGCATCGACCGCGTGCCGGAGGCGCTGGCCGGGCGGTATGTCTGGTTCATGCCGTGGCGGTACTGGCGGATCGGCAAGATGCGTGGCGACCCTAAGGTCTGACTGATCCACGGGCCTATGAGCCGGCCGGTCTTTACGATCTGGTAGGGTTAACGCCAGCCTGCACAAAGACTGCGAATTTGAGACAAAATCGAGACAAGACGCCTCGCTAAGTCACTCCTGCCCACCGTCAGGAGAGAGACTGCCCATGCGCCAGATAGACCGCCTTCCATTCGTTTTTGCCATCGTTCTTTTTCTTCTGGCCTGGCTGTTTGGGTTCCCGATGCGGGCGCAGTCGGCGCCGCTCGACAATGTCGAATGCACGCTGATCCAGGATGAGGTGAGCGGTGAGACGCTTTATCGGGACGGCGTTTGCGACCAGCGTTTCAGTCCAGCCTCGACCTTCAAGGTGCCGCTCGCGCTCATCGGCTATGACGCCGGTATCCTCAGTGACGAGCATACGCCGAGCTGGGACTACAAGCCCGAGTTCAATGCGGTGAAGCGGGACCGGAAGACCGTCGATCCGACGATCTGGGAGCGCGATTCCGTTCTCTGGTATTCTCGCGAAATCATAAGCAGGTTCGGCAGCGAACGATTTGCCGGCTATGTATCGAAATTCGGCTATGGCAACATGGATGTCTCCGGCAATGCCGGCAAGAATGACGGCCTCACCCATTCTTGGGTGAATTCCTCGCTCGAGATATCGCCGGCCGAGCAGACGGCTTTTCTGCGCCGGTTGCTTGCCGGCAAAATGCCGGTGTCGGCCAGGGCTCATGAGATGACCAGGGCGATCATTCCGACCTTCCAGGCAGATGGCTGGATCGTGCAGGGCAAGACCGGCAGCACGAGGCTCGGCAATGGCGGCACCGACAAACGCTCACTTGGCTGGTTCGTCGGCTGGGCCGGGAAGGATGGCCGCCGGATCGTCTTTGCGCGGCTCGTCGTCGATACGAAGCGGACCGACATGCCGAAAGGCCTGGCGACGCGGGCGGCGTTCCTGAAGGATTTGCCCGATCTGATCAAATAGAACGGCCGCGCGACTTTACGGCGTCGGAATCTGCCCCTAAAAGGCTGCCGCCGCCGGACGCATCCGGCATTTCACCACCCGCGCTCGTTTGCGGGACTGGATAGGAGATATCTATGCTGAATTCCGTTTCCCTGACATTTCCCGATGGCTCCATCCGCGACTACGAAGCGGCGATGACCGGCGCCGGCCTGGCTGAATCGATCTCGAAGTCGCTGGCCAAGAAGGCTGTCGCCTACGCGATCGATGGCGTCGTGCGCGATCTGTCCGACCCGCTCGGCAAGTCCGGCAAGGTCGAGATCATCACGCGCGAGGACTCGCGCGCGCTGGAACTCATCCGCCACGACGCAGCACACGTGCTGGCCGAGGCCGTGCAGGAACTTTGGCCGGGAACGCAGGTGACCATCGGGCCGGTGATCGACAACGGGTTCTACTACGACTTCGCCCGCAACGAGCCGTTCACGCCCGACGATTTCCCGGTGATCGAGAAGAAGATGCGCGAGATCATCCTGCGCAACAAGCCGTTCACCAAGGAAGTCTGGCCGCGCGAGAAGGCGAAGAAGGTGTTTGCCGACAAGGGCGAGCGCTACAAGCTGGAGCTGATCGACGCCATTCCCGAGGACCAGGATCTCAAGATCTACGCGCAGGGCGACTGGTTCGATCTTTGTCGCGGCCCGCACATGGCCTCGACCGGGCAGATCGGCAACGCCTTCAAGTTGATGAAGGTGGCCGGCGCCTATTGGCGCGGCGACAGCAACAACCCGATGCTGACGCGCATCTACGGCACGGCCTGGGCCGACCAGGCGCAGCTCGACGCCTACCAGACGATGCTGGAGGAAGCCGAAAAGCGCGACCACCGAAAACTCGGCCGCGAGATGGACCTGTTCCATTTCCAGGAAGAGGGGCCGGGCGTCGTCTTCTGGCACGCCAAGGGCTGGAAGATGTTCCAGAACCTGGTCAACTACATGCGCCGCCGGCTGGACGAGCAGGGCTATCAGGAGGTGAACGCGCCGCAGGTGCTGGACAAGAGCCTGTGGGAGACATCGGGCCACTGGGGCTGGTATCGCGACGCGATGTTCAAGGTGACGGTCGCCGGCGACGACACCGACGACGACCGGGTGTTTGCGCTTAAGCCGATGAACTGTCCCGGCCATGTGCAGATATTCAAGCATGGGTTGAAATCTTATCGCGATATGCCCGTAAAGATTGCGGAATTCGGCAATGTGCATCGCTACGAGCCATCGGGTGCGCTGCATGGGCTGATGCGCGTCCGTGGCTTCACGCAGGACGATGCGCATATCTTCTGCACCGAGGAGCAGCTGGCCTCGGAATGCCTGCGCATCAACGATCTGATCCTGTCGACCTATGCCGATTTCGGCTTCGACGAGATCAGCGTGAAGCTGTCGACGCGGCCGGACAAGCGCGTCGGCACCGACGAGGCCTGGGATCATGCCGAGGAGATCATGAGCGGCGTGCTGGAGACGATCCGGACGCGCTCGGGCAACCGCATCAAGACCTCGATCAATCCGGGCGAGGGCGCCTTCTACGGTCCGAAATTCGAGTATGTGCTGAAGGACGCCATCGGCCGCGAATGGCAGTGCGGCACCACGCAAGTCGACTTCAACCTGCCGGAACGCTTCGGCGCCTTCTATATCGGCTCGGATTCCGAGAAGAAGCAGCCTGTGATGGTGCACCGCGCCATCTGCGGTTCGATGGAGCGTTTCCTCGGCATCCTGATCGAGAACTATTCCGGCCATTTCCCGCTGTGGTTCGCGCCGCTGCAGGTGGTGGTGGCGACGATCACCTCAGATGCCGACGATTACGCGATGAAGGTCGTAGGCCAGTTGAAGGCGGCCGGGCTGCTTGCCGAAGCCGACCTGCGCAACGAGAAGATCAACTACAAGGTCCGCGAGCATTCGCTGGCCAAGGTTCCGGTCATCCTCGTCTGCGGCAAGCGCGAGGCGGAGGAAGAGACGGTCAACATCCGCCGTCTTGGCTCTCGCGACCAGGAATCGCTCGGTCTGGCCGAGGCGATCAAACTGCTTTCCGACGAGGCGATAACGCCGGATCGCCGGCGCAAGCGCGCTGCCTGATCCGCATAGTCCCGACGAAATGGCGGTGGAGCGATCCACCGCCATTTTCACATGCCTGTCACGCCAAGCCTGTAACGAGCCGCCATGCTCAAGCTGAAACTGCGGGAAAGACCGTTTCCCGAGCTTTCCTACGCCAGTCCGCACCAGCCGGCGCTGACGCGCTGGTTTATCCATTCGATCGAAGGCCTGTCGGGGCGCGACCGCTTTGCGGCGCTCTATGATTTCTGGCGCCGGCAGGTGGCGCCGAGCGGCGAGCGCGTGTTCAGCCGCATGCTTGAACTGATCGACGTCAGGGTGCGGAGCACCGATCAATGGCCGCCGGCAAAATTGCCCGATACGCCGCTGGTCATCGTCGCCAACCATCCGTTCGGCATCGGCGACGGCATCGCCGTTCTGTCGCTGGCCGAGCAGCTCGGGCGGCCGTTCCGCGTCATGATCCACAAGGACCTACTCAAGATCCGCGAGATGGAACCCTATTCGCTGCCGATCGATTTTTCCGAGACCAAGGATGCGCTCAGGAACAACATGGCGGTGCGCCACGAGGCAGTGCGGCTGCTGAAGGAGGGCGTCACCATCGTCGTCTTCCCGGCCGGCGGCGTCGCCACCGCGCCGAAAGGCTTTGGCCGCGCGCGTGACCTGCCATGGAAGATGTTTCCGGCCCGTCTCGTCCAGGATGCCAGGGCATCGGTCATACCGATGCACTTCTCCGGCCAGAACGGGCGGCTGTTCCATCTGGTCAGCGGTCCGATGAACATGGCCGAGCGCGACGGACGGGTAGCAAAATTCGTCGGCAAGGCGTCACTGACGCTGCGCATTTCTCTGCTCATTCACGAATTCGCGCGGCTGTCCGGCAAGTCGATCGACGTGCGTGTCGGCGACGTTTTGAACTGGAGCGAACTGGAACCGCTGCGCGACCGCAAGGCCTTGCTCGAGCGCCTCTATCGCGGCGTCTTCGACCTGGCGCCGGCCGCGCCGCGCGGCCGCGTCCAATTCCTGCCGCGGCGCATGCGCAAGGCAGCCTGATTGGAGGTTCGCCTAATCGGCGCCTTCCTCGGGATCGATCGCCGAGGCTTCGGTGGCCAGAACCTCGATCTCCTGGTTCTGTCCGGCGACGACCGTGAAATCCTTCTGGTAGATGCGGTCGCGGTTCTTGGCGATGATGGTGTAGTCGCCTTCGGCCAGCACCATCGAGGCGAAGGCACCGACGGTTTCCTGGATCGGATCGCCGGATTCGTTGAGCAGCGACCAGGACGTGTCGGCGATCGCCTCGCCGCCGGCCTCGCGCACCAGCTTCATGGTCATCTCGGCCGCCCGGTGCTCGACGGTGGCTTCGGTAAGCTTGCCGGCCTCGACGCGGATGTCGGAGCGGATCACGGCATTGACCGAGCCATAGTTCGAGACGACGTGGTAGGTACCGGCATTCAGCCGCACGACGCTGTTCGGTTCGACATCGGGGATGATCAGCGCGTGCTCGCCATTGGCTTCGGTGCGCCCTTCATAGATCGAGAAACGCAGTTTCTTCGGCGGTATGTGCGCGCCGCCCGACAGGACGGCGTCGAGCTTGAGGCCGCCGGCATCGAGCACCAGGCTTTCGCGCCTGGCCTCCTTGCCGACGGTGATGCGCTTGGTGGCGCCGGCGCGTCCGTAGGAAGCGTGCACCAGATAGCTGCCGGGCTCGAGCTGGAACACGGCGGTGCCGCCATGGGCGGAGGCCACCATCGGCAGCTTGCCGTCGCTCGCGGCTTCAGGCTTGAAGACCCGCCAGACGATACCGCGCGTGATGTCGGTGCCCTTGTCCGTCAGCTGCGCCGAGAGCGTGATTGCGCCGCCGCTTCCCAACGCCAGCGACGTCTCGTTCTTGGGTGACGAATAGCTTGAGATTCCGGGAAGTTTGAGGTCGCTGATGCCATCCTTGGTCTGCGCGGAAGCAAGCGAAACCGGCGCCATGAACAGCACGGCGGCGAGCCAGACCAGGAAAAGACGCAGTGTCCCCTCAAACATGCCTTGCGTTGAAGCCCAAGGCGGTGGCAATTTCAAGGCTTAAGAGTCTGATCCGCTCTGCCGGAGGCTCTTCCTTCCGGCGCGCCGCGCCAATGCCCGAGCCGCCCGAATTCCCGATGGCGCGCTTCAGCTCACAGTTCAGGAGACTTGCGCCCATGGCGTCGCCGATCATCGACTTTCTGCTGACCCGAAATTCGGCGCCGATTCCCGAGCTGAGGGAGCCTGCGCCCGGAGACGCCGAGATCGCGACGATGATCGCCGCCGCCGCGCGTGTGCCAGACCATGGCCGGCTCGAGCCCTGGCGCTTCATCCTCTATCGCGGCGAGGCGCGCGTCGAGATCGGCAAGAAACTAGCAGCGCTTGCCGAACAGCGCGAAGGGCCGCTGCCGGAAGGCCGCCGCAACCAGGAGCTGGCACGCTTTTCGCGCGCGCCACTGGTGATCGGCGTGGTGTCGATCCCCCGGGAGAACCCCAAGATCCCGCAATGGGAAATGTTCCTGTCCGGCGGCATGGCGGCACTGAACCTGATGATCGCGGCCAATGCGCTGGGCTATGGCACCAACATGATCAGCAACTGGTATTCCGACGTGCCGGAGGGCAGGGCGATCCTGGGACTTGCGCCGCAGGAGCGCGTCGTCGGCTTCGTCCATATCGGCTCCTACCAGGGGCCGGCGCCGGAGCGGCCGCGACCCGATCCGGCAAAGCTCTATGCCGAGTATCAGGGGCCCTGGGCGGGTTAGGGAGAAAATGTTCTACGAACCGGCGAAAGGGCACGGGCTGCCGCACGATCCGTCCAAGGCGATCGTGGCGCCACGCCCGATCGGGTGGATTTCGACCTTGAACAGGGAAGGCAAGATCAACCTCGCGCCCTATTCCTTCTTCAACGCCTTTTCGACCCGGCCCTTCATCGTCTGGTTCTCGTCCGAGGGCGAAAAGGATAGCGCAAGCTTCGCCGAAGAGACGGGCGAGTTCGTCGCCAATCTGGTCAGCCGCGAGCTGGCGGAGAAGATGAACCGCACGGCGGTCGATGCGCCGCGCGGCGTCAGCGAATTCGACTATGCCGATCTCGCCATCGCGCCGTCGCGCCTCGTCGCGCCGCCGCGCGTGGCGGCGGCACCGGCGGCGCTCGAATGCCGGGTGACGGAAATCCTGCGGCCGAAGGCATTGGACGGTACCCAGACCAGTGCTGTCGTGGTCGCAGGTGAAGTCGTCGGCGTGCATATCGACGATGCTTTCCTGAATGACGGCAGGTTCGACATCGTCAGGGCGGGCAATGTCGGCCGGCTCGGCTATATGGACTATGCCAGCATCAGCGATATATTTTCGATGCGGCGGCCGCGCTGGGGAAAGGAGTAGAGCGGTTCAGCTTTTGATTGAATCGCCGACCCGCTCTAAGTATTTGTTTTTACGCGATCCCGGGCGCAAAACCGTTACACACTTTTCCTGGAATTGCTCTAGCGGATCGGGTCAGGAGGCATCTTGTGATCTCAAAGTTGATCCTGCAGACATTCGTGTGGTTCGGCGTCATGGGCGCCTTGCTCTTCCTGTCGGCCGGCACGCTGACCTGGCCGGGAGCCTGGGTGTATCTGGTGGTGATGGTTGGGCTCAGCCTTACCTTGGGCGTGTCGCTGGCCCGGCGCGATCCGGGCCTGATGAATGAGCGGCTGAGCCCGCCCATCCAGAAGAATCAAGCCGCGGCCGACAAGATCCTGCTGAGCGTGCTGCTGCTCGCCATGTTTGCCTGGCAGGCCCTCATGGGGCTGGACTACCGTTTCGGCTGGTCGGCGGTTCCCGTGTGGGCACAGGGCATCGGCTCGGCGATCCTGCTGCTCGGGATCTGGATCTGCTACCGCACGATGCTGGAGAACAGCTTCGCGGCGCCCGTCGTGAAGATCCAGGAAGAACGCGGACAGCACGTCATCACCACCGGCCCGTACAGCTACGTCCGCCATCCGATGTATGCCGGTGCCATTCTCTTCTTTGCCGGCACGGCGCTTCTGCTTGGTTCCTGGTGGGGGTTGGCGTCGGTGCTCGTGTTCGTCATTCTCCTGGCCGTCCGCATATTCATCGAGGAGAAGACGCTTCGGACCGGCCTTCAGGGCTATGACGACTACGCTGCAAACGTTCGTTACCGATTGATCCCGCTGGTCTGGTAGCGGGTCGAACGTTCAGGCGGAAATCCCAGCTGCCTTGGCGCGTGCCAGGAGCCGCTCGGCCAGCCGCAGATGCGGCCGGTCGACCATCTTGCCGTCAATGCCGACAACACCGGGATTTCCGGCCGCCGCGAATGCCTCGACGATGGCCTGGGAGTGTTTCACGGCCTCGACCGATGGCGTGAAGGCGGAGTTGATCACCGGCACCTGTGCCGGATGGATCGCCATCTTGCCGGTGAAGCCGTCACGCTCGGCCTCGATGCATTCGGCTTCGAAGGCGGCCATATCGCGAAAACCGGGGAAAACCGTGTCGATCGCGGCGACCTCGGCAGCGCCGGCGGCGAGGATGGTCATGGTACGGGCAAAGCGAAAGACATCGGTGTAGCGGCCGTTTTCGTCGCGCGCTGTGCGGGCTCCTATGGCCGCCGACAAATCTTCCGCGCCCCAGGTGAGGCCGACAAGCCGCGCGCTTGCCCCGGCATAGGTCGCAGCCGCCAGCACGCCCGCGGCCGTCTCGGTGATGATCGGCAGGATTTTGATCCCGCCATCCGGCAGGCCGTTTTCGGCCTCGTGCACCCTGAGTTTCGCCGAAAGCTGCTGGACATCCTGGCCGCTGTTCGACTTCGGCAGCATGATGCCGTCGGGTTTCGCCGGGATCAGGGCCGTGAGATCATCGTCGGTCAGGCCGGTCGATAGATCGTTGACCCGTACATAGATGGCAGACCTCGTCTGCTGCCTCTGGCTGGCGATGAAGCTGGCCGCAACCGCGCGCGCCGACGCCTTGTTCGCGGCCGCGACGGAATCCTCGAGGTCGACGATGATCACGTCGGCGCCGGCCCCAAATCCCTTTTCCAGTTTCTTTTCGGAATCGCCTGGAATGAAGAGCAGCGAGCGCATGCGTCAGGCCGCCTTTTTCATCATCATCGCCTGCCTCGTGCATTTGGCGACGAGAATGTCATCCTGGTTATAGGCGCGATGCTCGAACTCGACGATGCCGCGATCGGGCTTGGATTTGGACTCGCGTACCGAAACCACCGTGGTCTCGACGCGAATGGTGTCGCCATGGAAGACGGGATGCGGGAACACCGTTTCCTTCATGCCGAGATTGGCGACGGTGGTGCCGACGGTGATGTCGTTGACCGAGATTCCGATCATCAGCCCCAGCGTGAACAGCGAATTGACCAGCGGTCTGCCCCATTCGCTCTTGGCGGCAAAATCGAAATCGATATGCAGCGGCTGCGGGTTCAGCGTCATCACCGAAAACAGCATGTTGTCGCTTTCGGTGACGGTCTTGCGCAGCGTGTGCCGGAAGACACGGCCGACGACGAACTCTTCCAGATAAAGCCCGGCCATGGTCGATCTCCTCGCTTCCCGTTGCTTGATAGGCGTTGGCCGCGGCTCCATCAAGCCGGTTAAGGAACATGGTGAACGCTTCGTAAACCATTTCCGGCCTACGGTTCCATCGGGGCCAGGCGCGTTCTGGCAAGGGGCGTAAGCAGGCGGCATGGTTGTTTCGCATTTTCTGAAATGGATTGACACGGCGCGGGTCTCCGAGCGCGCTGCCGCGGCCAGCGCGCTGGCTCGCGCCTACATCAATTCCGACCTGCCCTTCGAGGACCGCTGCGCCGCCGAGGCCGCGCTGACGCTGCTGCTCGACGACGCATCGTCGAAGGTGCGGCTGGCGATTACCGAAGCGCTGTCGATGAGTCACCACGCGCCGCTGCAGATCATCAGTGCGCTCGCTTCCGACCAGCCGGAAGTGGCCGCCATGGTTCTGGCGCGTTCGCCGCTGCTTACCGACGCGGATCTGATCGACCGGGTCGCCGGTGGCCAGAAGGCGACGCAAAAGCTGATTGCCGACCGGCCTGTTGTCTCGATGTCGCTCGCGGCGGCCATCGCCGAGATCGGCGAGCCGGAGGCTTGCGCCGTGCTTCTCGCCAACAGCGGCGCCGACATCGCATCGCTCAGCTTCCGCCGCATGGCGGAGCGGCACGGCCACCTCGCCCTGGTGCGCGAAGCGCTGATATCGGATGCGCGCCTGCCCGCCGACTGCCGGCACATGCTGCTGGTCAAGCTCGGCGAAACGCTCAAGACATCGCCGCTGGTGCTGGCGCTGATGGGCGCCGCGCGGGCCGATCGCGTCATGCGCGATGCCTGCGTCAAGGCCTCTGTGACCTTGATCGAAGGCACGCGCGCCGAGGAGCACGCGGCGCTGATCGAACATCTCCGCTTGCGCGGCGATCTCACCGCAAGCTTCATCATCCGCACCATCGCGCATGGCAAGGTCGACTTCTTCGGCTCGGCGTTGGTGGCGCTCGCCCAGCAGTCCGAGCAACGGGTGAGGGCGCTGCTCGCCGGCGGGCACGACGTGGCGCTGCAAGCGCTGTTCCGCAACGCCGGCCTCGCCGCCGCCACCCATGGCATCATCCTTCGCGCGCTGAAAGTCTGGCGCGAGGTTGCCAACGGCAAGCGCGTCGCCGGCGTGCAGGAAGTCAGCTGGCTGATGCTGAAGGAACTCGGCGGCCAATCCGCCGAAGGCGATCTCGCCGGGCTGGTGAAGTCGATCCATCTCGAAGCGCTGCGTGAAAATGCGCGCGGCCACGCGCTGGCGATAGCAGCCGCCTAGGGTGTGCTGATATTCAGGTGATGCCGGCCTGCAACGATGACTTCCTGCGCTTCCGGTGCTCACGTACTTTAAGTACGCTCCGCTCCGGTTCTCGGAGGCCATCGTTTTCGACTCGGCCTGACCTGAATCTCAACACACCCTGTGCCGCGCCTAGGCCTTTGCGAAAAAATCCGGAAAATCCTCAATCGCCGCGGCGATGATGCGCAGCGAGGCTGCTACCTGAAGCATCTCGGCCGCGTCGCTGCGCTCGGCGATGCCGGCCGCATATTGCCTGGCGACCGCGACAGTCGCCGTTTGCGGCTCACCCGGTCTGCGAAACAGCAGCTCGCGTGCCAGCCCGCGCAGGAAGTTGGTGATCGAGAGCACAGTCTCCGGCGGGATCGCTGCACTTTGCTGGGCGCTACGCAGCCGCAGGATCTCAAGTCCTACGGTGACGGCGGCGATGCTGCCACCCAGGACGGCATCGCCTTGCTTGCCTGCGCGCTGCAGCTGCGGCATCAGCTGGTTGACCCGGTCGTAGGCAAGGCTTTCGAAGGCCGACCGCCGCGGTACGCGCTCGTGCAGGCAAAGGCGCGCCAGATCCTCCCGCATCGCCTGCAGGATACGGTTGACGGTGACCCAGGGGTCGGCGGGCAGCACGACGATGAAGACGCCGATTGCCAGCAGGATGCCAACCAGAATCGACGCCGATCCTGCGAAGAACGGTCCGGGGTCGTAGGTCATGGCCTGATGCGGGCTGAGGAAGGCGAAGAAGTTGATGGCGAAGGCGGTCGCCACGCCGACATGGCGCGGATTGGCCATGCCGAGTGCTGCCGGCACCATGATCGGCACGACGAAGACGACGAACCAGCCGAAGCCGGGCAGAGCGGGAAGGGCGATCTGACCGACGAGAAATGCGAAGGGTAGCGCGAGCAGCGTGCCCTTGAAGAAACCCCAGGCGGAGTCGACGGGATCCGGGCGGGCGGCGAACAGGCTGGAGACGACAGCGACGAGAATGACCGTGCCCGCCGCTTCCGACCATTTCGTCGTCAGCCAGAACGCCGCCACGAACAGCGTGGCAAGGGCGGCGCGCACCGCGTTGCGCCAGGCCGCGTGATAGTCTCGGTGCACGACCAGTGCCGGCTGGCGCCGGTCGCGCGAGGGGCGGGAAATGGGCGAGCGGAGCGCGTCCAGGCCGCGCAGCACCTGCTTCAGCGCCTCGGCGAAGTCGGCGGCGATGGTGAGGCGGGTGATGGCGCCCACTTTGTCGCCGTCTTGCCCGGCCGGCATTTCCGGTATCTGCCGCGCTTTGCCGGCGATTGCGTCGAGCCGCGCGACCCACGGTCCGGTGTCATCCAGCGCGCCCGGCTGTGCCGCCAGCTCGCCGACAAGAGCCTGCAGTTCGCTGCGCACCGGGATCAGCGCCACATTCTTCGGCGCGGCATGGGAGTGCAGCGCGCGTGCCGCAGACAGCGCCCACAGAAGCTGTCCGATCGTGCGCCTGACCGGGTGGGCGCGGGTGGCAAAACTTGGCGCTTCGAGCCTTGCATAGGTGCGCATCTCGGCGAGCGTCTGGGCGTCGGTGATCAGCTTGCGCTGGAGGCCGGCAAGCGCTGCCGTATCGCCGCCGGAAAAGGCGCCGCCGGCATAGGTGGCGAGATCGAGAATGCTGCGCTTCAGCCTGGAGATGATGGCGTCGGCCGCCAGTTTCGGCAGGATCAGCCGGCTGGTCACGCCAGCGCAGACAATGCCGAGCACGATTTCGGCGCAGCGCGCGACGGCGAGATCGACGACGAGGTGCGGCTGCCCGAAGGCAGGCAGGCCGATGATCATCGCAGTGTAGCCGGCAAGGGCTGCGCCATAGGCCTCCGGATTGCGCAGCAGCGACGAGACCAGCGTGCAGAGGCCAATCCACACCGCGAGCGCAGTGACCAGCAGCCAGGGATTGGTGCCGAACAGAGAGGTAACGCCGATCGCCGCCAGGCCGCCGGCCAGCGTGCCGAGCAGCCGGTAAAAACCTTTCGCCAGCACCATGCCGGCGACTGGCTGGGCGACGATGAAAACGGTCATCATCGCCCATTGCGGGTGGTCGAGCTTGAGCGCGTAGGCGGCGAGAAGCGCAATCAGCCCGGCCGAAACGGTGCGCAGCGCGAAAATCCAGTCCGAGCGCGTCGGCCGTGTCAGGCCGACGAATTTCGTGCCGATAAAATCGATTAGCTGCGCCCAGGTCACATGTCCGTCTCCGCGCTTGAGAGCAAGCTAGAACGACAGACGCTCAGATATCCAGTACGTCCGTTTCGGCGAATTCGGCGCGTTCCTGGATGAAGCGGAAGCGGGCTTCGGGCTTGGTGCCCATCAGCGCGTCGACCGCGTCCTTGGTCGCGGCCTCGGCGTCGATGACATCGACCCTGAGCAGCGTGCGCTTCCTCGGGTCCATGGTGGTCTCCTTGAGCTGCGCCGCCATCATCTCGCCCAGCCCCTTGAAGCGGCCGATCTCGACTTTGGCGCGCCCGGTGAATTCGGTGCGCAGCAGTTCGTCCTTGTGCGCGTCATCGCGCGCATAGGCGACCTTGCCGCCCTGGCGGATGGAATAGAGCGGCGGCACCGCCAGATAGAGATGGCCGCCGCGGACCAGGTTCGGCATTTCCTGATAGAAGAAGGTGATCAGCAGCGAGGCGATGTGGGCGCCGTCGACGTCGGCGTCGGTCATGATGATGACGCGGTCGTAGCGCAAATCCTCGTCGCGGTATTTCGACCGCGTACCGCAGCCCAGTGCCTGGACCAGGTCGGAGATCTGCTGGTTGGCGGCAAGCTTGTCGTTGCCGGCGCTGGCGACGTTGAGGATCTTGCCGCGCAGCGGCAGCACCGCCTGGCTGGCGCGGTCGCGTGCCTGCTTGGCCGAACCGCCAGCCGAGTCGCCCTCGACGATGAACAGTTCGGCGCCGGCGGCGGCATTCTGCGTGCAGTCGGCGAGCTTGCCCGGCAGCCGCAGCTTGCGCACCGCGCTCTTGCGCGACACTTCCTTTTCCTGGCGCCGGCGCACCCGCTCGTCGGCGCGCGCGATCACCCATTCGAGCAGTTTTGAGGCTTCCTGCGGATTGTCGGCCAGCCAATGGTCGAACGGGTCGCGGATGGCGGTCTCGACGATGCGCACCGCCTCGATTGTCGCCAGCCTGTCCTTGGTCTGGCCGACGAATTCGGGCTCGCGGATGAACACCGACAGCATGCCCGCCGCCGAGATCATCACGTCTTCCGAGGTGACGATCGAAGCGCGCTTGTTGCCGATGAGATCGGCATAGGCGCGAAGCCCGCGCGTCAGCACGTTGCGGAAGCCGGCCTCGTGCGTGCCGCCTTCGCCGGTCGGGATGGTATTGCAGTAGGAGTTGATGAAGCCGTCGCCGCCGAACCAGGTCACCGCCCATTCGAGCGAGCCATGGCCGCCTTGCTTGTCGCTCTTGCCGGCAAAGATTTCGCGCGTGACCTGGAATTCGTCGCCGAGCGATGCCTTGAGGTAGTCCTTCAAGCCGCCGGGGAAATGGAACTCGGCCTTGGCCGGCGTCTGATCCTTTTCCTTGATCAGCGAGGGATCGCAGCTCCAACGGATCTCGACGCCACCGAACAGATAGGCCTTCGAGCGCGTCATGCGATAAAGTCGCGCCGGTTCGAACGCCGCGCCCTTGCCGAAGATCTGCTCGTCGGGATGGAAACGGATTTTCGTGCCGCGCCGGTTGTGCACCTCGCCGAGCTGTTCCAGGCCGGTCACCGGAATGCCGCGCGAGAATTTCTGCCGATAGAGCTGCCGTCCGCGCGCGACCTCGACCTCGAGATGATCGGACAGCGCATTGACGACGGAGACGCCGACGCCATGCAGGCCGCCGGAGGTTTCATAGACCTTCGAGTCGAACTTGCCGCCCGAATGCAGCGTCGTCATGATCACTTCGAGCGCCGGCTTCTTGAATTTGGGGTGCGGGTCGACCGGAATGCCGCGGCCATTGTCGGTCACCGAGAGATAGCCGTCGGCGGAGAGCTCAACATCGATGAAGGTCGCGTGGCCGGCAACCGCCTCGTCCATCGAGTTGTCGATGACCTCGGCAAACAGATGGTGCATCGCCTTGTCGTTGGTGCCGCCAATATACATGCCCGGCCGGCGGCGCACCGGCTCCAACCCCTCCAGCACCTCGATGTCGGCGGCGCTGTAGCTCTCGCTGCCGTCACGCGAGGCGGCCGGACGCTTCGCCGCCTGGACCAGCGGATCGGCGGGGCGCGTCGGTGCGCGAGCCGGTTGCGGCTGCTTGTCCAGATCGCGAAAAAGGTCGTTGTTGTCGTCCATACTGGCCATAAAGTCCGGTGCTGCGAATCACCCCGCGATACTGCCACGCTTTTGGCGGGCGAACGAGGTTCCTGTTCCGTTCAGGGATCAAAGTGTCTCTTATTCCAAAACCATTCGATAACCAAGCAGGCGGAAATAGGTCGATGTGCGCATCACGGCGTTCCTGATTCTTTAACAATGACGCCTAGCGTAAGCGTCAACGAACAAAAGACCACGGGCGTCAGGGGTTTAGCGTGAGGGGCAAGGCCATAACCATGATCGGCATCGCCGCCGTTTTCGGCGCGATCTCGATCTTTGCCGCGGATTTCTGGGTCAAAAGCCAGGCAAAGGCCGATTCCGAGGAAAAAACGGCGTCAATCGTGGCGCCGGCGGCACCCAAGGTCGAGTTCAAGACCATCGTGGTGGCGAACGCGCCGCTGCGCTACGGCATGCAGATCGACCGCGCTCAGCTCAGCGAAATCCCGTGGCCGCAGGATTCCCTGCCGCAAGGCGCCTTCACCACCATCGGATCGTTGCTTGACGAAGGCAGCCGCGTGGTGCTGTCGCCGATCGAGATCAACGAGCCGGTGCTGCTCACCAAGCTGTCCGGGCCGAACGGCCGCGCGACGCTGTCCAACATGCTGTCGCCCGGCATGCGGGCGGTGACCATCCGCACCGACGAAATCGCCGGTGTCGGCGGTTTCGTGACACCGGGCGACCGGGTCGACGTCGTTTTGACGCGCGATGCCGGCGAAATCCAGGAAGTGGCCAAGAACGCGCAGGGTGCCGCCGGTTCGACCATCACCTCCGAGATCGTGGTGTCCGACGCCAAGGTGCTCAGCGTCGGCCAGGGCGCCGACGAGCGGCAGACCGCCCCGCAGGTCGCCAATTCCGTGACGCTCGAGGTGACGACCGACGGGGCGCAGAAAGTGGCGCTGGCCCGCACTGTCGGCACCTTGTCGCTGTCGCTTCGCTCGGCCAACGAAGACGGCGCAGGCAAGGATGGCCTGACCACCTTATCGTCCTTCGGCGGGTCGGTCGCATCCAACGTCCAGGCTGTAGCCGGATCGCTGTTCGATGCGGCCACCAAGGAGCCGGAGAAGCCGAAATTCAAGACGATCATCGTAACGCGCGGCACGCAGGCCGAGGAATACAAGGTTCCTTCTCCTTCGAAGGAACCGAATCAATAACCGGTGGGGACCGGACGGGGACAGTGCAATGTTTGGGCTGAATAACTATCGCTTGACGCTGGGGCTGCGCTTCGGACGCGCGCTCGTTGCGGCGGCCTCGCTGGCCGCGGCCGGAATGCTTGGCCTCAGCGCGCCGGCCATGGCCAACAACGACGTCGTCTACGTCTCGGCGACCAAGAACGCCTCGATCAAGGTGGCCAAGGGCAAACCGAAGACGATCATGACCAGCGCGGCCTTCTACCAGATCGTCATAGGCGATCCGGAGATCGCCAACGTCAATCCGCTGACCGACAAATCCTTTTACGTGTTGGGTAACAATCTCGGTACGACCGGCATCGCGCTGTTCGACGAGAACAAGCAGCTCGTCGGTACCGTCGATATCGAGGTGACGCTCGACACCGACCAGTTGGCAAGCACCATTCGCGCCAGCGTTCCTGACGCCAACATCAAGGTGGGCTCCGCCAACGGTCGCGTGGTGCTGTCGGGCGTGGCGGACGACGCGGTCGCCGCCGATAAGGCGAGCAAGATCGCCTCGCGCTTTTCCGGCAACGAGGAGGTGATTAACTCGGTCAACATCTCGTCGTCGCAGCAGGTTCAGCTCAATGTCCGCTTCGTCGAGATCAACCGCCAGGCCGGCCAGGAACTCGGTGCAAAATACGGGGCCAATTTCCAATTCGGCTTTGGTGGGCGCAGCATCACGCCGCTGCCAGAGGTGACGCCAGACACCGCAGGCACAGGCGAGATAATCGGCAATCTCCTGTCGAACGGCGTTTCGATCGATATCGCCATCAAGGCGCTGGAAGAGCGCGGCCTGGCGCGGCGGCTGGCCGAGCCGAACCTGATCGCCCGCTCCGGCGAAACGGCAAGTTTCCTCGCCGGTGGCGAGGTCCCGATTCCGGTCTCTCAAGAAAACGGCAACATCTCCGTCACTTACAAGAAATACGGCGTCAGCCTGGATTTCAAGCCCACCGTGCTCAAGGACGGGCTGGTCAGCCTGGACATAGCGCCCGAAGTATCCTCGATCGACCCGTCTGCCTCGGTCGCTGTCGGCAACGGCATTTCCGTTCCGGGCTTCATCGTGCGTCGGGCAAGCACATCGGTCGACCTGAAGAACGGCCAGAGCTTCATGATCGCCGGCCTGCTGCAGTCACAGAACGATATCACCACCTCGCGCATTCCCGGCATCGGCAAATTGCCCGTGCTTGGATCGCTGTTTTCCTCGAAATCCTATCTGCGGCGCGAGACTGACCTGGTGATCATCGTCACCCCCTATCTAGTCAAGCCGGTCGATCCCTCGAAAAAGCTCCTCGAGCCGACCGATGCTACGCAGCCGGCGAGCGATGCCGACTATTTTCTGAACAACACCGAGGAAGTGAAGGCGTCCACCGGCAACCGCTCGGCGACGCTGGCCGACGGCAGCGTTGCGCAGCCAGTTGCCGTCGCCACGGTCGG
Source organism: Mesorhizobium monacense (assembly GCF_056781675.1). NCBI lineage: Bacteria > Pseudomonadati > Pseudomonadota > Alphaproteobacteria > Hyphomicrobiales > Phyllobacteriaceae > Mesorhizobium > Mesorhizobium monacense. The sequence continues at coordinate 2,030,983 of NZ_CM165567.1, forward strand.
TCATTTCCTCGACTTGCCCAAGGATTGAAGCCATGCGTCTGGTTCCGGGACTATGCATCGTGCTGCTGCTTGCCGGCCTCTCCAGCGGCTGCACCAGCGACGACTATGTGCGCAGCGAAGGCGTGACGCCTGCCGCCGGCAATGCGCAGGCATCCAATACCGTCATGCAGATGGTCGATCCGTGGAAATACGGCGTCCAGAACACCAGGCTTCTGGTGCCGGCCCAGCGCGACACTCCCGGGAGCGGCGGTGCCGACGCGGCGGCCAGCGCGACGACGGCACCGACATCCACAACCAATTGATTTGATTTGTTACTGACCTGACGGGCTGACGACATGGCAAGCGGCATCAAGACCAAGAAGATCCTGCTCGTATCCACCGACAGGACGTTCCTGCAGGACACGCGCACGGCGTTCGCCGCGTCGGAGGTCATCGAGCTTTCGACAGTCGACAAGAACGTCACCGAGCTTCGCGGCGAGGTTCAGGAGGCCGATTTCGGCGCCCTTATCGTCGACATGGATGCGGCGAAGCTCGAGGAGATCGAGTCGCTGCAGCGCATCATGCGCCGGCTCGAGGGCCGTGTTCCGGTCGTCGTCGTCACGCAGGAGTTCAACGCCGCGGCGGTGCGCATCCTGGTGCAGCTCAAGGTCGCCGACTTCCTGGTCAAGCCGATCACCACCGCCGACCTGGTGCGCTCCGTCATCCGCGCGCTGCAGGGTCCGGGGCGGGAGGAGAACACCAAGTCGCAGATCTATACTTTCATGCCGGCAGCAGGCGGCGTCGGCACCACGACGCTCGCCCTGCAGACCGCGTTCCAGCTGCATCATTCGGTGACGCGGGGCGCCTCGACCTGCGTGGTCGACCTGAACTTCCAGCAGGGCGCCTGCGCCGAATATCTCGACCTCGAGCCGCGCTTCGACATCACCGAAATCGAGAACCAGCCCGAGCGCCTCGACCGGCAACTGCTCGATGTGATGCTGTCCAAGCATGCGAGCGGGCTCTGCGTGCTGGCGGCGCCGACGCGCCCGTCGGAAATGCGCTCCTTCAAGACCGACGTCGTGGTGCGCATGCTCGATCTCGTCTCGGCCTATTTCGACAATGTCGTGATCGACATGCCGCGCACCTGGTTCCCCTGGACGGAAACGGTGCTGCTCGGCTCCAACAAGCTCTATATCGTCGCCGAAATGACGGTGCCGTGCCTGCGCCACACGCAGAGGCTCATCCAGGCGGTCTATGAGACGGCCGGCAAGGAAGTGAAGCCGAACGTCATCGTCAACCGCTTCGAGCAGAAGATGTTCGACAATGGCATCAAGCATGCGGATGTGCAGGAAATCCTCGGCGAGCATTTCGTCGGCGGCATCTCGAACAATTACCGGCTGGTGCGCGAGGCGGTCGATCGTGGCGTGCCGCTGCACGAGATCGACCCGAATGCCAATGTCGTCAACGATCTGAAGAAAATCATCCTGCCGGAAGAAGCGGTCGCGACGCCCGAGAAATCGCGCTCGCTGTTCGGTATCGGCAAGGGATTGTTGAGGAGGAAAGCAGGATGATCAGCCGCTTTTCCACCCTGCAGAACCGCGACGCTCGGCCGCTGAGGGCGCCCGAGACCGCGCCGGTCACCCAGCACGCCGTGGTCATTCCGACGACCCGCAAGCCCGTCGCACCAAAGCCGGAGGCCGCACCGGCCAAGAGTGGCAACAAAGTGGGCGACGCGCGCGTTCGTATCCACCGGATGTTGCTCGAGGAGATCAACCTGGTCGCGCTGGAACGGCTGCCAAAGGACGAGATGCGCCGCCAGGTGCATGAATTCGTCTCCGAAAAGGCCCGCCAGGAGCGGATGGCGATCAATACCGTCGAGCTTGAAGCGCTGGTCGACGACATTGTCGACGAGATGGTCGGCCTCGGTCCGCTGGAGCCGCTGCTGAAGGATCCCGAGATCAACGATATCCTGATCAACGGCCACCAGAACTGCTTCGTCGAAAAACGCGGCAAGCTTCAGCAGGTGCACATCCCGTTCAAGGATGAGGCGCATCTGCTTAGAATCATTAACAAAATCGTTGCGGCCGTCGGCCGCCGCGTCGACGAATCGCAGCCCATGGTCGATGCGCGCATGCTGGACGGCTCGCGCTTCAATGCGGCGATCCGGCCGGTCGGCGTCGACGGGCCGCTGGTGTCGATCCGCAAATTCTCCAAGAACAAGCTTGGCTTGCACAGACTGGTCGAGTTCGGCGCCATCACCCAGAACATGGCAGAAGTGCTGGCGGCGGCCGTGCACGCCCGCAAGACCACCATCATTTCGGGCGGCACCGGCACCGGCAAGACGACGATGCTGAATGCGCTGTCGGCCTTCATTCCCGAAGATGAGCGGCTGATCACCATCGAGGACGCGGCCGAGCTTCAGCTGCAGCAGCCGCATGTGGCGCGCATGGAAACACGCCCGGCCAACATCGAAGGCCACGGCGAATTGAAGCAGCGCGACCTGGTCAAGAACGCGCTCCGCATGCGCCCCGACCGTGTCATCCTCGGCGAGTGCCGCGGCGAGGAAGCCTTCGACATGCTGCAGGCGATGAACACCGGCCATGAAGGCTCGATGGCGACGATCCACGCCAACACGCCGCGCGACGCCATCTCTCGCCTGGAGCAGATGCTCGGCATGACCGGCATGCCGATGACGGTGCAGTCGATCCGCAGCCAGATCGCCAGCGCCATCGACATCATCGTCCAGTTGACGCGCCTGTCCGACGGCAAGCGCAAGGTGACCAGCGTCGCCGAGGTGACCGGCATGGAAGGCGACGTCATCCAGATGCAGGAGATCTTCCGCTTCGTGCGCACCGGCATGGAGGCCGACGGCAAGATCCTCGGTCACTACGAGGCGACCGGCATCCGCCCGCGCTTTCTCGAAGATCTGCGCGCAATGGGCATCGAGTTCCCCGGACGCTATTTCGAGCCCGGCCGGCCGCAGGAGTAGCAGGTGTTCGAGGGCTTCAGCGCGATCTACGTCGTCTATGCCGCGGCCGCGCTCACCGGCATCATGATCGCTGAGGCCTGCTATCTGCTCTATGCCGGCCGCAGCGACAAGCGCACGGCGATCAACCGGCGCATGAAGCTGCAGGAAAACAAGATCAGCCAGGAGCAGGTGCTGATCCAACTGCGCAAGGAGCGGGGTCTCGAGGCCGGAGCGTCACGGTTTTCCCTCGACCAGTTCCGTGCGCTCCGCACCCAGTCCGGCATGGTCATGCCGTTGCCCAAATTCCTGACGATCACCTCCGGCGTGGCGTTCGCGCTGGCGCTGGTTGCCATCTGGTATGGCCTGCCGCTGCTGATGGGCCTGCTGCTTTTCGTCGTGCTGCTGCCGGTGCTGCCGGTGATGGTGATGCGCTCCCAGCGCAACCGCCGGCTGAAGCGGTTCGGCATGCAGTTGCCGGAGGCACTGGAGTTGATCACGCGCGGCCTGAAGGCCGGCCACCCCGTGCCGGTGGCGATCGCCATGGTGTCACGCGAAATGCCGGACCCGATCGGCACCGAATTCGGCGTCATTGCCGACGAGGTGACCTATGGCTCGGACCTGGTTTCAGCGTTGAACGCGCTGTTCGACCGCGTCGGCCATGAGGACCTTCCGCTGTTCGTCACCGCGGTGTCGATCCAGACCAGCTCGGGCGGCAATCTGCGCGAAATCCTCGATGGGCTGTCGATGACGATCCGCGACCGCGGCAAGCTGCGCCGCAAGGTGCGCGCCATTTCGACCGAAGGCCGCATGTCGGCCTACATCCTGACAGCGGTGCCGGCGCTGCTGTTTGCCGCCATCATGGTGCTGATGCCGCAGTTTTATCAAGACGTGTGGGATGAGGCGAAGACCTGGTACCTGCTTGGCGGCTCGATCTCCTGGCTGATGCTTGGCAACCTGATCATGTTCAAGATGTCGAACTTCAAATTCTGAAATGCAAAGCGTCATCGAATTCCTCGCCTCGCTTGCGCCAACGTCGCTGATACCGGTGGCGCTGCTGTTGCTTGTGCTGGGCGGCGGTGCGGTGGCGTGGCCGCTGGTCGCCGCGCAAGGCGACCGCAATGACGTCAAGCGCCGTCTGAAGGTGGAGGACAGCCAGGCGGTCGAGCGGACCGAAGCAGCGCCCAGAAAGAAGCCCAGCGCGGTGCGCGAGAAGGCGGTCAGGCAAGCGCAGGAATTCTACGCCAAGAGCGATCCGGAAAACGTCGCGCGGCTGCGCATGAAACTCATCCAGGCCGGCTATATGGAGCCGCGCGCGGTGGGCACGTTCTTCCTGATCCGCTTTGCCGCCTTTGTCGGCGCCGCCGTCGGCGCGTTTCTGATCAACCAGTGGATGGCCAGCGCCGATGCGACCATGACCAGCCGCTGGAGTTTCGTCATCCTGTCGGGAGCGGCCGGCTACTTCCTGCCGGGACTGGTGCTGAGCCAGAAGGTAAGCGAAAAGATGCGCGAGTACCGCAACGGCTTTCCCGACTTCATGGACCTGATGATCGTCTGCTCCGATGCCGGCATGAGCATGGAGGCCGGCATCGAGCGGGTTTCGAAAGAACTTGCCAAGACCTATCCGTCGCTCAGCCATAATCTGCAGATGGTGTCGCTGGAGTTGAGGGCCGGCCGCAGCCTCGACGACGCGCTGAAGGCGCTCGCCGATCGCCTTAGCCTCGACGAGGTGCGTTCCTTCGCCACGCTCCTGCAGCAGTCCAAGGAGCTTGGCACCAGCCTGTCGGGGGCGCTGCGCGTGTTTTCCGACGAAATGCGCCACAAGCGCATGTCGCTCGCCGAGGAGAAGGCGCATGCCTTGCCGGCCAAGATGTCGGTGCCGGTGACGGTCTGCATCCTGCCGGTGGTGCTGATGATCGCCATCATCCCGATCATCGTCAAAATGACGGCGGATTAGGATTTCGGGCTTTGCGACAAAAACGATCCTTGTTCGAAACCAAATTTTAGGCGCGTTTCGGCACCGAAGGTTAATCGCCTCCTTGTACAGTGCTTCCTGAAGAACGACCCGGCAAATCGGGCGATTGGGGCAGGGGCATGCGTCACAGAACTCTCACGGCAATGGCCGCGATGGCAGCCATCTTGATGATATCAGGTTGCACGTCGGCCAACGTCGACACGACCAAGACCACCGCTATCCAGCCAACGGCAAAAGACGTCAGCTCGTCCGACCTGGACCACGGCAAGGCGCAGTTCCGCGAGGCGAATTACGGCCTCGCCGAAAAGCACTTTCGCAAGGCCGTCGAGCTGAAGGCCGACAATGCCGAGGCATGGATGGGGCTCGCCGCTTCCTATGACGAACTTGGCCGTTTCGACTTCGCCGACCGTGCCTACGACCAGCTTTTGAAGGTTGCCGGCCGCAAGCCGCAGATCGTCAACAATATGGGCTATTCGCAGCTGTTGCGCGGCAACAAGAAGAAGGCGAGGGCGCTGCTCCTGGAGGCCAAAGCCCACATGGCCGACCAGACGGTGGTCGACGCCAATTTGGCGCTGCTGGCCAAGAGTTGATCGGCCTTCGCATCCGTAGCGTGCAGCGGCCCACCGAGACAGGACATCAACTCTTTGTAAACCCTGTCCGCAGGTTGGGCGGGAAACCTGACCAAAAATGGTATCTGCGGGCCGCCCCTGGCTTATGATGCAGTGCAACCAAGGATCGCAAAGGCTGCCGCGCACATATGTTGGATTTCAGTTCGCTCCTGCTCGCGGCGGCGCTGTCGGGTACGTGTCTCAGCATAACCCTGCTTGCAATCTGGTTCACCACGCCCATGGCGCGGTTTGTCCTGACCGTGGCGTGCGGCATGCTTGTCCTTGTCGCGCATGTGGTGCTGTTCTGGCAGTACGGCAGAGATCCAGGCCCCTTGCTGTGCCAGGCCGTGCTTGCGCTGCTCAGCCTGGGCTTTCTGATCATCTGCCTGTCGGCCATGCAGTATCTGGGCGTTGGCCACTATCGAAGCGTCGTCTTGCCGACCGTTGCGGCAATGGCCGTCTGCGCGGCTGTCACCTATTTCGGCCTCGATGGCGTCGGCTTCATCCTCACCTACGTTGCCGTGACGGCGCTGCTGACGGTGACCGGGGTACTGTTCTGGATCCAGGGCGGTCATGATCGCCGGATTCTCCTGGTCGTTTCGTTCCTCAGCGGCACCTGTGCTCTGTCCTTCGGACTGTGCGCCGCGATGCTGGTCGTCAACGGACAATGGGTGCTCGGCGTGGCGCCCGACAACTGGGCCGAACGATTGAATTCCGTCGTGGCGGTTGCCTGCATGACCGGTCTCGGCGCGTTGACGCTGTCGCTGCACCATTTGCAGGCGCAGATCGAATTGAAGGCCGAGACCTTGACCGACCCGCTGACCGGGCTGATGAACCGGCGCGCCCTGATGTCGCTCTATGGCGACCGCGCCTTCGGTCCGTTCATGTCCGTGGTCATGTTCGACCTCGATCATTTCAAGCGGACGAACGACGTGTTCGGCCATCCGGTCGGCGACAAGGTTCTGTGCCGCTTCGCCGCGGTTATCCGCAAGTATGGCAGGACCGGCGTCGACGCGTTTCGACTGGGCGGCGAGGAGTTCGCGCTGGTCATGTCGCGCATGACGGAAGAAAAGGCCTACGACTTTGCGAGCAAGATCGGCGTCGCCTTCGGCGCCGAAGTCGTGCCCACCCCGCGCGGCCCGTTGCGCAGCACCGTCAGCGGCGGCATCGGCTTCGGCGAGGTCGGCGGCAGCAGCCTCGAGGACGTGCTGGCGGAGGCCGACAAGGCGCTCTACGCGGCCAAGAACGCCGGGCGAAACCGCGTGCTTGTCTTGGACAAGGCGAGCAAGGCCGACGGGCCGGCCTTGCGTTCCGCCTGACCCGTCGCGCGAAATTATTCGGCGGCGCCCAGATATTCCGACAGCGGCGGGCAGGAGCAGACGAGGTTGCGGTCGCCGGCGACATTGTCGATGCGCGACACCGGCGGCCAGTATTTGGCTGATGTATCGGTGTCACCTGCCGGATAGGCGGCCTCCAGGCGCGAATAGGGATGCGACCACTCGGCGGCGAGCGCTTCCGCCGCGGTGTGCGGTGCGTTGACCAGAGGATTGTCGGCCAGCGGCCATTCGCCCTTCGCCACCTTGGCTGCTTCGCCGGCAATCGCGATCATCGCCTCGCAGAAGCGGTCGAGCTCGCGCTTGGGCTCGGACTCGGTCGGCTCGACCATCAGCGTGCCGGCGACCGGGAACGACATGGTCGGCGCATGGAAGCCATAGTCGATGAGACGCTTGGCGATATCGTCGACGCTGATGCCGGCGCTTTCCTTGAGCACGCGTGTGTCGAGGATGCACTCATGCGCGATTCGATCGTGCCTGCCCTTGTAGAGGAGCGGGAAGTGCGGCGCGAGCCGCGTCGCCACATAGTTGGCCGAGATGATGGCGGTTTCCGTGGCCTGCTTCAGGCCGGAAGCGCCCATCATGCGGATGTACATCCAGGTGATCGGCAGGATGGAAGTGCTGCCGAACGGTGCGGCCGCCACGGCATGCGCCGAGCCCTCGGTGACATGACCAGGCAGATAGGGCTGCAGATGCGCCTTGACGCCGATCGGGCCGACGCCCGGACCGCCGCCGCCATGCGGGATGCAGAAGGTCTTGTGCAGGTTCATGTGGCACACGTCGGCGCCGATATCGCCGGGGCGGGCGAGGCCGACCAGCGCGTTGAGGTTGGCGCCGTCGAAATAGACCTGCGCGCCATGCTCGTGGATGAGGGCGCAGAGGTGGCGCGCGCCTTCCTCATAGACGCCATGCGTCGAGGGATAGGTGAACATCAACGCCGCGAGATTCTTGGAATGCTCGTTGGCCTTGGCCCTCATATCGTCCATGTCGATATTGCCATCCTCGGAGCAGCGCACAACCACAACGCTCATGCCAGCCATCGCCGCGCTCGCCGGATTGGTGCCATGCGCGGAGGATGGGATCAGGCAGACGGTGCGATGGCCTTCGCCGCGCGAGCGGTGATAGGCGCGGATGGCGAGCAATCCGGCATATTCGCCCTGGCTGCCGGCGTTGGGCTGCAGGCTGACCGCGTCGAAACCGGTGATCTCCGACAGCCAGCCTTCCAACTCGCCGACCATGGCGCGGTAGCCCGCCGAATGGCTGGCCGGCGCGAAGGGATGCAGATTGGCGACGCTCGGCCAGCTCACCGGCATCATCTCGGCGGCGGCATTGAGCTTCATGGTGCAGGATCCCAGCGGGATCATGGCGCGGTCGAGCGCCAGGTCCTTGTCGGCCAGGCGGCGCAGGAAGCGCATCATCTCGGTTTCGGAGTGGTTTTCGTGGAAGACCGGTTGGCTGAGGAACTCCTTGCCGCGTGGTTTTCCGGGCAGGGTGCTGGCACCGGCAGCGCCGGCCTTGGCGCCGAACAGCGCGGCAATCGCCTCAAGATCGGCCTCGGTCGAGGTCTCGTCGAAGCTGATGCCGACATGGTCGGCGTCGATGGCGCGCAGCAGCCGGCCGGTTTTTTCGGCGGCGGCGGCAATCGCCTTGGCCTTGCCTTTCACTTCCACCGTCACGGTGTCGAAGCGGCTGGCGCCAAGCACAGAAACGCCTGAGGCCTTGAGGCCGGCAGCCAGGCGGCTGGCGAGCTCATGAATGCGTCCGGCAATCGCCTGCAGGCCGGCGGGGCCGTGCCAGACGGCATAGGCCGTCGCCATATTGGCGAGCAGCGCCTGCGCGGTGCAGATGTTGGAGGTGGCCTTGTCGCGGCGGATGTGCTGCTCGCGCGTCTGTAAGGCGAGCCGGTAGCCGGGGCGGCCCTTGCTGTCGGTGGACTGGCCGACGAGGCGGCCCGGCATCAGGCGGGTTAGTTTGTCGGAGACGGCGCAGTAGGCAGCGTGCGGGCCGCCAAAGCCCATCGGCACGCCAAAACGCTGCATCGGACCGACGGCGATGTCGGCGCCAAGCTTCGCCGGCGCGTCGGTCAGCGTCAGGCCGAGCGGGTCGGCGATGAAGATGACCAGCGCACCAAGGGCGCGGGCCTTTTCGATTGCTGCCTTGTGGTCGCCGTAGACGCCAAACGTATCCGGCCAGGAAACGAGCAGCGCGGCGGTGTTGTCGTCGATCGTCTCGCCATCGACCTCGGTGCCAAGCGGCTCGGCGCGGGTGCGCACGACGTCCAGCGTCTGCGAATGCGGCGTGCCGGCGAGCGCCACCTTGGTGCGCTTGTCGCGATGGTGGCGCAGCGCAATGCCGACCGCCTCGGCCACGGCGGTGGCCTCGTCGAGCAGCGAGGCCGACGCCACCGGCAGGCCGGTCAGTTCGGCGACGAGGGTCTGGAAATTGAACAGCATTTCCAGCCGGCCCTGGCTGATCTCGGCCTGGTAGGGCGTGTAGGCCGTGTACCAGGCCGGGTTCTCGAACAAATTGCGCTGGATGACCGGCGGCACGTGGACGCCGTGATAGCCGGCGCCGATGAAGCTCTTCAGCACCGTGTTCTTTGCCATGGTCGCCGACAATTCGGCCAGCGCTTCAGCTTCGCTGGCCGGCGCGGGCAGGGTCAGCGGCAAGTCGAGGCGGATCGATCTCGGCACGGCCTGACTGATCAGCGTCTCGACCGAGGGCACGCCGATCGTGGCGAGCATCGCTCGGACATCGTTGAGGCCGGGACCGATATGGCGGGCCGCGAAGGGGGTGGGTGCTGCGCTCATTGTCTTGATCCTGCCGTCAGCCGATATGGGCCTTGTAGCCCGCCTCATCCAGAAGGCCTTCGAGCTGGCTTTCATTGGCGAGCCTCATCTTCCACAGCCAGCCGTCGCCGGTCGCAGCCGAGTTAACCAGGGACGGGTCCGACGACAACGTACTGTTGGCGTCGGTGATTTCGCCGTCGACTGGCGCGTAAACGTCCGAGGCCGCCTTGACGGACTCGACCACAACCGCCGTATCGCCCTTGCTCAGTTTCTTGCCGATTTCGGGCAGTTCGACGAAAACGAGATCGCCGAGCTGCTCCTGCGCGTAGTCGGTGATGCCGACCGTGGCGATGCCGCTTTCGACGCGGAGCCATTCGTGGTCTTCGGTGAAATAGGTCTTTGCCATCGGGACTTATCCTTTGCGGTAGCGATGAGGTGTGAAGGGCAGGGGATTGATATCGATCGGGATTTTCGTCCCGCGCACATCGGCGAAAAGTTTTGTGCCGGGCTTGGCCAGCGCAGTCTGGACATAGCCCATGGCAACCGGGTGGCCGGCGGAGGGGCCGAAGCCGCCCGAGGTGACGTGGCCGGCCGGATTGCTGTCGGCGTCGAACAGGGCCGCTCCCGCACGCACCGGCTGGCGGCCTTCCGGCTTCAGGCCGACGCGTTTTTGCGCCGCGCCGCGCTCAACGCTTGCGCGCAGCGCGTCGGCGCCGACGAACGAGCCCGAGGCGCGGATATCCTTGGGGATCGCCCACATCAGCCCGGCGCTGGCTGGATCGATCTCGGGCGTGATGTCCTGGCCGTGCAGGCAGAGCCCGGCTTCTAGCCGCAGGCTGTCGCGGGCGGCAAGGCCGATCCAAAGCACACGCTCGTCTTCGAGCAATTTCGCGACCAGATCCCGCGCGTCCGCTTCCGGCAGGCCGATCTCGAAACCGTCTTCGCCGGTATAGCCGGAGCGGCTCATGAACCAGTTTTGCCTGGGTTCGATGCCGTGCATGAACAGCAGCGAGCCGGTCTCGATGCCGGCGCGGGCAAGGGCCGCCCAGGCCTCGAGGCCCTGGATGGCCAGGAAGACGCGGTCGAGGGCGTCGACCTTTGCGTCGAAATCCTCGGCCAATGCCCGCAGGTGCTTCTCGTCGGTGGTGGCGTTGCCGGCATTGGCAACGACCATGAAACGCTCGTCGCTGAGCCGCGTGATGATGAGGTCGTCGATGATGCCGGCGGCCTCATTGAGGAAGAAGGTGTATTTGGACTGGGAGATCTCGATCGCCCCGGCGTCGAGCGGGCAGGCGCGGTTGAGAAGTGCCGCGGCACCGGGACCGCTGACCTCGAACAGCTTCATGTGCGAGATGTCGAACAGGCCGGCATGCTCGCGCGTGTGAAGGTGCTCCTTCATCACGCCGGCCGGATAGGTGAGCGGCATCGACCAGCCGGCGAAGGCGCCAAAGCGTGCTCCGGCAGCCGCGTGCAGGTCTTCGAGGGGTAGGTGCCTGGTGTCTTCGCCCGTCATGTCTTCTCCAGAGTCGCACGCAATCGGCCGCTGATGGCGACCAGTCCGTGCCCCTCTGTCTGAAGCCTGAGAGACTCGCGCCCCGTAACTCTGTCGGCAGCGCTTACACCTTCGGCGCGGGGGCAAGCCCCGACTTTCCAGAGTGTCTTTCCCGTCTACGGTTCTTTTGCCTGAGAGATTTCGGGCGATTTCCCCTTCGGCGGCAGCTCTCGCTGCTCTCTCCCGCAAACAGGTAGGACTCAGACCTTGAGCCCTCGACTCGTCATCCATAGCCCGTGAACGACACCTTGTCACCTGCCAGCGACATCTAAAGCGCGTCGCGTTGAAACGGATTCAGGCGATGCGCTTTAGATCTTTGATTTGATGCATGTCGTTCTCCCAAAACCGCGGCACACTTTTGGGCGACATGCATTGGCTGACAAGTCTTCGCTAACCACGCCGTTTGCCGGATTCTCAAGACACTGCTGATAAGCTCGTCGACATGGTGGCTTGCGACCGGCGGCAGCCGGCGCGGAGGGGACAAGAAAATGGGCGAACTGATCATGAGCGCGCCGGTGGCTGGACTGACCTCGAAGAACCGCATCACGGCCGAGGACGTGACGATGCTGCGCCGCGAGGTGTTCGGCGACGGCGTGGTGAGCCGCGGCGAGGCCGAAGCGCTGTTCGCGCTCGACGCGACGGCTCGCGACAAGTGCCAGGAATGGCCTGAATTCTTCGTCGAGGCGATCACCGACTACATCGTCCACCAGGAAAAGCCGGCGGGCTACATTTCCGAGAGCAATGCCGATTGGCTGGTGCAAACAATCTCGCGTGACGGCATGGTCGACAGCCGCACCGAGCTCGAGCTCCTAGTGCATGTGCTGGAAAAGGCGAAATCGTCGCCGAGCCGGCTTTCCGCCTACGCGCTGGAGCAGGTCGCCCATGCAGTGATCGACGGCAAGGGGCCCCTGATGCTCGGCGGCCATCTGGTGCCCGGCCTGATCGCCAAGGCCGAGGTCGATCTGTTGCGCCGCATCCTCTATGCCTATGGCGGCGACGGCAACATCGCCGTCACCCGCGCCGAGGCCGAGGTGCTGTTCAAGATCAACGAGCGGACCGCGGCGGCCAGCAACGACCCATCCTGGAACGATCTGTTTATCAAGGCGATCGCCAATTTCGTCATGTGCTCGGCCGGTTACGAGGCGCCGACGCGCGAAGTGGCGCTGCGCCGCGACGCCTTCTTCGATCAGGCCGATCCTGAAATCGGCGGCTTCTTCGGCCGCATGGTGGCGGGCGGGCTCGCCAGCATCATGGAAGCCTATCGCTCGCCCGATGATATCGAGGCCGACTGGGAAGCGAAGAACCGGGCAGCGGAAGCGCTGGCCCGCCGCGCCGAGACGATCGACGCTGGCGAGGCGAAGTGGCTGGCCGAGCGCATCGGCGCCAACCGGCCGTTGCTCGATAACGAGCGCGCGCTGCTGACGCTGATCAAGCATGCCTCGCCGGAAATCCATCCGGCGTTGAAGCCGCTGCTCGACAAGGTCGCCTAGGGTCGAGCGATATTCATGTGATGCCGGCTTGCAAGTGGCGGTTTCCTGCGCTCCCGGTGCGTACTTTAGGTACGCTTCGCTCCGGTTCTCGGAATCCGCCCAGGCTGGTCGCTTCGCGCTCGCCTTCGACTCTGGCTCAGCCTGGCCTCAATCTCGACGGCCCTGTATGGTCCATTCACTAGATTCCAGCGTACCAGTCGTAGCCATTGTCTTCCCAATAGCCGCCGCGGCCGCCGCCGATGCTGGCGAAGCTGTCGACCAGTTCGATCTTGTAGAGATACTTCGGCATCTTGTAGCCGAGCTGCCGCTCGACTCGCACGCGCAGCGGCGCACCGTTCTCGACCGGCAATGGCTTGCCGTTCAGACCATAGGCCAGGATCGTCTGCGGATGGCGGGCATCGATCAGGTCGATCGTGCCGTAATATTTGATGTCGCCGGCAAGACTCCGGTCGATCGTGTCCAGGCAATGGAACATGACGTAGCGCGCCTGCGGCTTGACCACCGCCTGGTCGAGAACCAGCGACAGCGGCGTGCCGGTCCATTTGGCGATGCAGCTCCAGCCCTCGACACAGTCGTGGCGGGTGATCTGGGTGCGGCTCGGCATGTTCTGAAGCTGCTCGCGGGTCAGCGAGAGCGGCTTCTCGACGAGGCCTGAGACTTCCAGCCGCCAGTCGGCGAAGTTGTTGGCGAGCAGGCCCTTGTATGTGTCGTCGTCGGGCGCGGTGACGCCGTTCGGCCGTTGCGGCTGGCGGATGTCGGCCTCGGTGAATTCCTGGGCCAGCGCGTCGCGGCCGGCGAGCCAGCGTTGCGCGCGATATGTCAGGCCGTTGGCGCCTTCCATGAAGCTGCGCAGGCCGTCGCCGACGCCAAGCCCACTGTCAAAGGCATCGCAGCCCGATAGCATGATGCCGGAAACGCCAAGGCTGGCCGAGGTCAGGAATTTTCGGCGGCTGATCTCGAACTTTGCCATGTCAGGCGCTCCTCTCGGGCGTGTTGTCGCCATGCGCCGGCGGGTCGGTGCGGTACCAGCCGGTGATGATCGAGCGCAATTCGTTGATCGGGCCGGCGGCAAGGATCATCACCATATGGATGACGAAGAAGCCGACGAGCAGCACCATGACCGCGAAATGGATGGTGCGCGCCGTCTGCCGGCCGCCGAGCAGATCGTTGAGGAACGGCAGCACCGAATTCATGCTCGGCGACATGGCAAGGCCGGTGATGATCATCAGCGGCAGCAGCACGAACAGCACGCCGCCATAGGCCATCTTCTGCAGCGTGTTGTATTCGCGGGTGTGGTGGAACTTCAGTTTGGCGTGGTCGACGATGTCACGCGGCAACCGCTTGAGGTCGTCGATGCGCGGCGCGAGATCGCGGCGCAGATGGCCGTTGATCAGGCTGGCGACGAGCCACACGAGCAAGGTGGTGCTCAAAATCCAGGCGAAGAAGAAATGCACGACGCGGGCGGTGCCGAGATCATAATAGGACGGAATGGTCGCCCAGGACGGGAAGCCGCGCGCCGTTTCCTGGCCGGCCGGTCCTGACCAACCGAGCACACCGGTGGTGTCGAAACGCTTGCCGAAGATCTCGGTGTAGCCGCGCGTTCCGGCATTGGTGTTTTCGGCGCCAATGGCGAAGACGGTGTTGTTGTAATCGAACCCGGACTCCTTGCCGATATAGAGCTGGGGGCGGGCGTTGAAGATCTGTAGGCCGGAGAGCAGCATGAAGAACAGCGAGATCGCCCACAGCCAGTGGGTCAGTCGCGTCCAGCGCGATTGGCGATAGATCAGCGTCGCATCCTTCGGCGCGGCATCCACCTCGGCGGTTGGTTGGCTCCTGGCAACGGTATCCATCGTCTTTTGTACTCCCGGCCGCACGTCCCGTCGCGGCCTCTCAGCTGTTCGTTCTCCTCCCAATACGTCGCCAGCCCAAGCGATGTTTCACACGATCACGTTTTTATTACGGGCTGCCGAGGCTGACTGCGAGGTTGACCGCGGCAGCGACGATGACCGTGTTGAAGAAGAACGCCAGGATCGAATGGACAAGCACCACGCGGCGCATATGCGAGGTCGTGATGCCGGTGTCGGCGGTCTGCGCCGTCATGCCGATGACCGTTGCGAAATAGAGGAAATCCCAGCCTTCCGGCCGTTTGCCGCCGGGGAACTCGAGGCCGCCGACCGGTATCTTCTTCTTGGTGGTGGCGTCGATCTCGTCGCCGTCCATCCAGTAGACATGAGCGTAGTGGAGCGCCGCCATGGCATGGATGGCAAACCAGCCGAGCGGAATGGACATCATTGCGAAGACGAGCTCCAACGGGTGCGCGCTGTCCTTCTGGTTGATGAGCTGAAAAAGCGAGCCGATGGCGATGCCGACGACGAACAGCGTGACGGCAAAGATCACCAGCACCGGCAGGTCGGTGGCGCGCGCGTTCTTGCTGAGATAGTGGCCGGTAAGCCGTGGCATAAGGGCGAGCACGAGAACGACGTAAGTGGCAAAGAACGCGTTGGCGCCGATCGAATAGGGGAGCGGCGCATTGAGCAGCCGTGCAACGACGAGTGCGACGACACCGATGACAGCGGACACGGCGAACTGCTTGTGCCGGGGCATCGGCAACTTGGCGGATGTGTCGTCAACCATGGCCCAGCCTCTGAAGGGCGCCTGAAGTCAATCCGGTGTGGCGGATTTGAGCGCCCGCCGCAAGATGCGGTCGAGCTCGCCGAGAAACCGCGAACGGTCCTGCGGCATGAAGCCGGCATTGTAGCCCTTGCTTTCGCCGGTCTCGCGCAGATGCTGTTTCAAATCGCGCATCGCCACCGCCATGCCGATCGTTTCCGGCGTGAACGGCCGCCCGGTCGGGCCGAGCACATGGGCGCCGAGCGTCACCGCGCGGGCGGCGAGCGGGATGTCGGCGGTTACGACGACATCGTTGGGCTTGGCATTGTCGACGATCCAATCATCTGCGGCATCGGCGCCCTTGGAGACGACGACGTTGCGGACCATCGGGTCGCGCGACGGGCGCAAGCCGCCATTGGAGACGAAGGTGACGACGATGCCGTGGCGCTCCGCGACCTTTTCAACCTCGGCTTTCACCGGACAGGCATCGGCATCGACGAGGATGGCAGGTGCAGGCATTGTCTCTCCAAACGAGCATGGGGCCGGAGACATGCCCGGCCCCATGTCTGAAATCGAACGAATGTCAGGCCGGCAGCGCGCCCGACTTCTTCGCGGTCCAGGTGGCGATATAGTCCATCAGGCCTGGATTGAGGCAGTCATAGGGCTCGATGCCGATTGACTTCAACTGTGCGCGGATGCCGTCCATGCGGCTCGGATCGACACCGGATTCGATGATCGAGGAGACGAAGGCTGTGAAGCCCGGCGGCGACCAGCCGTCCTCCTCGAAGCGCTCGGGATGGATGAAGGAAAGCCCCTTGAACGGATGATCGCGTTCGACCGGGCCGTGCATGTGGACGCCGCAGCCGGTGCAGGCATGGCGCTGGATCAGCGCGCTCGGATCGACCACTTTCAACTTGTCGCCGTTCTCGACGACGGTGACGTCGCCAGTGCCAGCCACGGCAACAACCGAGAAGATCGCGCCATCAGGCTTCCAGCACTTGGTGCAGCCGCAGGCGTGGTTGTGGGCGATCTGGCCCTTGACCTTCACCTTCACCGGCTTGCTGGTGCAGGCACAAACCAGCGTACCGCCGGCAAAGCTTGCGCTTTCCCTGGGCAGGCCATTGTCGATTTTCGGATGCAGTTTTTCCGGCATTTTATTCCTCCCTTGTTGAACCCTGTGCAACGTCAGTCGCTGGCCCTTCGGTCGGCGGCTTTTCTTCTCTCAGTAAATCACCACGCTCCTGATCGACTTGCCCTCATGCATGAGGTCAAAGCCCTTGTTGATGTCTTCGAGCTTCAGCGTGTGGGTGATCATCGGATCGATCTGGATCTTGCCGTCCATGTACCAGTCGACGATCTTCGGCACATCGGTGCGGCCGCGCGCGCCGCCGAAGGCGGTGCCCATCCAGGTGCGCCCGGTGACCAACTGGAACGGCCTGGTCGAGATCTCCTGGCCGGCGCCGGCAACACCGATGACGACCGACTTGCCCCAGCCGCGATGCGAGGCTTCCAGCGCCTGGCGCATCACCTTGGTGCTGCCGGTGCAGTCGAATGTGTAGTCGGCGCCACCGATCTGGTCCGCACCGCGCTTGGTCATGTTGACCAGATGAGGAACGACGTCGCCGTCGATCTCCTTCGGATTGACGAAATGCGTCATGCCGAATTTCTCGCCCCAGGGCTTCTTGTCGTTGTTCAGATCGACGCCGATGATCATGTCGGCGCCGGCAAGCTTCAGGCCCTGGATGACATTCAGGCCGATGCCGCCGAGACCGAAGACGACGGCGGTGGCGCCCTGCTCGACCTTGGCGGTGTTGATCACAGCCCCGATGCCGGTGGTGACGCCGCAGCCGATGTAGCAGATCTTGTCGAAGGGGGCGTCGGGATTGACCTTGGCCAGCGCGATCTCGGGCAGCACGGTGAAGTTCGAGAAGGTCGAGCAGCCCATATAGTGGAAGATCTTGTCCTTGCCGATCGAGAAGCGCGACGAGCCATCGGGCATCAAGCCCTGGCCCTGCGTGGCGCGGATCGCGGTGCACAGATTGGTCTTGCGCGACAGGCAGGACGGGCACTGGCGGCATTCGGGCGTATAGAGCGGGATGACATGGTCGCCCTTCTTGACCGAGGTGACGCCCTTGCCGACATCGACGACGATACCGGCGCCTTCATGGCCGAGGATTGCCGGAAACAGGCCTTCCGGATCGGCGCCCGACAGCGTGAATTCATCGGTGTGGCAGATGCCGGTCGCCTTGATCTCGACCAGCACCTCGCCATCGCGCGGGCCTTCGAGGTCGACCTCCATGATCTCCAGCGGCTTTCCGGCGGCAACAGCGACAGCGGCGCGCGTTTTCATCAGGCAGTTCCTCCCAAGGCAATCGATAAGGTTTTCCGGTTTTGCCAGGACGATGAGCCTGCCCAGCGTATGCCCGCGTGCCCGTCCCAGCTGAACTCACGATCCACCTTATAGGGTTCGGCGGTGCCGGCCAACTTCCCCTTGCGACGTTTTTCGGCGCACCGGCCAGAAGGCGCTGGGTGGACCGCCGGGGCACTTGAGACATGGCCGGAGAGTCCATAGAACTGGTTCCTCCGGAGGACATGAATTCAGTATGTTCAAGAAGATCCTGATCGCCAATCGCGGCGAGATCGCCTGCCGTGTCATCAAGACGGCGCGCAAGATGGGCATCGCCACCGTCGCGGTCTATTCGGACGCCGATCGCGATGCCGTGCATGTCGATATGGCCGACGAGGCCGTGCATATCGGGCCTGCGCCGGCGGCGCAGAGCTATCTGGTGCCCGAAAAGATCATCGCCGCTTGCAAGGAAACCGGGGCTGAAGCCGTGCATCCCGGCTACGGTTTCCTCTCGGAGCGCGCGTCGTTCTGTGAGGCGCTTGAGAAGGAGGGCATCGTCTTCATCGGACCGAAGCCGAAAGCCATCAAGGCGATGGGCGACAAGATCGAATCGAAGAAGTTCGCCAACGCCGCCAAGGTCAGCACCGTGCCCGGCTGGCTCGGCGTGATCGAGAATGCCGATCATGCCGAAACGATCGCCGGCGAGATCGGCTACCCGGTGATGATCAAGGCCTCGGCCGGTGGCGGCGGCAAGGGCATGCGCATCGCCTGGAGCAAGGCCGAAGTGCGCGACGGCTTCGACCGGGCGCGCTCGGAAGCCAAAAGTTCGTTCGGCGACGACCGCGTCTTCATCGAAAAATTCGTGGTCGATCCGCGTCATATCGAAATCCAGGTGCTGGCCGACGCGCATGGCAACGCGCTCTATCTCGGCGAGCGCGAATGCTCGATCCAGCGCCGCAACCAGAAGGTCGCCGAGGAGGCGCCGTCGCCGTTCCTCGACGCCAAGACACGCAAGGCGATGGGCGAGCAGTCGGTGGCGCTGGCCAAGGCGGTCGACTATCAGAGTGCCGGCACAGTCGAGTTCATCGTCGACAAGGACAAGAACTTCTATTTCCTTGAAATGAATACAAGATTGCAGGTCGAGCACCCGGTGACGGAGCTGGTCACCGGCATCGATCTGGTCGAACAGATGATCCGCGTGGCGGCCGGCGAAAAGCTCGCGATCAAGCAGGGGGACGTGAAGCTGAACGGCTGGGCGGTGGAAAGCCGGCTCTATGCCGAGGATCCGTACCGCAATTTCCTGCCGTCGATCGGCCGGCTGACGCGATATCGGCCCCCGGAGGAGGGGACGTTCGGCGATATCCTCATCCGCAACGACACCGGCGTCACCGAAGGCTCCGAGATTTCGATGTTCTACGACCCGATGGTGGCAAAGCTCTGCACCTGGGCACCGACGCGGCTCAAGGCCATCGACGCCATGTCGGAGGCGCTGGACAGTTTTGTCGTCGACGGCATCGAGCACAACATTCCGTTCCTGGCCGCGCTGATGCAGCACCCGCGCTGGCGGGATGGGCGGCTGTCGACCGGCTTCATCGCGGAAGAATATCCCGACGGCTTCGCGCCGATCGTGCCGGACAAGGACGAGAAGGCGGTGCTGGCATCGATCGCGACCGCGATCGAATTGCTGCGCCGAGACCGGCTCGATCGGCTGGGCGGGCGGCTGGCGCCGCATTCGGGCATCCTGAAACGGGACTGGGTGGTCAAGGTCGGCGCCGACTATCTTTCGGCCGCCATCATAGAGGGCATGATCTCGATCCCGATGGAAGTCGACCTGTCGATCGACGGCGGCAAGGCGCTGACCGTGGCCTCAGACTGGCGGCCGGGCGACCTCATCTGGCGCGGTACGGTCGACGGCCGCAGGATCGCCGCACAGGTCCGGCCGGTGCCGAACGGGTTGCGCATCGCCTGGAAGGGCATGTCGGTGATGGCACGCGCCATGCTGCCGCGCATTGCCGAGCTTGAAAGGCTGATGCCGGAAAAAGTGCCACCGGATACTTCGAAAATGCTGCTTTGCCCGATGCCCGGCCTTGTCGTGTCGATTGCCGTCGCCGAGGGGCAGGAGGTCAAGGCCGGCGAGACGCTGGCCGTGGTCGAGGCGATGAAGATGGAAAATGTGCTGCGCGCCGAGCGCGACCTCACAGTGTCGAAGCTCAACGCCAGGCCCGGCGACAGCCTCGCCGTCGACGCGGTGATCATGGAATTCGCCTGATTTCGCAAACGGTCTGAAGGAGGGCAGGCCTGGAAAGCCCGCCTCCCGTGAGGTCACATCAGGCGTGTGCCACCAGCGCGCTCTGATCGGTGACGACATAGACGCAGGCACGGCAGGCATCCGCGCCACGCTGGCTGTACCAGCGGCATGTGCCACGGATGACGCAGCGCGGCAGGTTTTCGGCAGGCTGGATGTTCTGGTCGGCCATGCCTGTCAGCACCTTTTCGATGACGCCGCAGGAATTGCCGGTCCATTGCTTGCATTTGCCTTCGACGCAACGTCCGCCAAAGCGGAAACGCGCTTCGGGCACGCCCGATTTGCTCGCCTGCTCGACGAAGTCCGCGTCGATCTCGAGCCGGGTCGGGATCGGCTGCACAATGCCGTCGGCCCCGACGACGCCGATCAAAAGCGCTCCGGGTTCGGCGCGGGCGCTTGGACACGACTTTTCGCCGTGATCGGCGATCTTCGGGCTCGCCGAGCCGTTTTTGTCGTCTGCCGGAGCGAGCGACATGACGTCAGCGGATCAACCCGCCGATCTCTTTCTCGACGGCGGGCAGCTTGAGCTGGTCGATATGCGCAACCAGGCCGAGCCATTCCTTCGGGAAGCGCAGGACGACGTCCGGCTGTGCGCGGGTTTCGGCAATCGACGCCAGCACCGCCTGCTGGATGGTCTTTGCCAGCTTCTCGTCCATGCTCTTGGAGAGTTTGAGACCGGATAGATCGACGACAAAACGACTAGCCACGGAAATTCTCCTCGTAAAAAACTTCCTCTACATCCGGCAGTTTGTGGGAGCTGTTTCAGATCAACCATGAAGCGCTTCACACGGACCCGGAACGAAAGGGAGCCAGGGCTTTTCCACTCGAAATCGACAAGTTTCAGGGGATCGGGAGATGCCGGGACCGGGAATGCTGGCGGCTCGTTGCGGGGGAGCCTAGATTAGGGCGACGAACCAAGATTCGCGGATCAGATTGAAGGCAGGCCGGGTGGCAGACGAGAAAATGACGCGCGATCCGTTGCTGCGTGAAGCCTATGAGAGGGCGTCGAGGCCGGAAGCGCCGGCGCGGCCCTTCATTCACCTGCGCGTGCATTCGGCCTATTCGCTACTGGAAGGCGCCTTGCAGCTCGGCACCGTCGTCGGCCACGCGGTCAAGGACGAATGTCCGGCCATCGCGGTCACCGACACCAACAATCTGTTCGGGGCTCTGGAGTTCGCGCAAAAGGCGGTCAAGGACGGCATCCAGCCGATCATCGGCTGTCAGATCGATCTCGCCTTTTCCGGTGAAAACAGCGACGGCCAGCGCGACCGCCGGCGGCAGGGACCGGAGATGCGCGCAGTGGTGCTGATTGCCGCGACCGAGGCCGGCTATGCCAATCTGGTCCGCCTCGTCAGCCGGGTTTATCTCCATACGCCGCCTGGCGAGCCTGTACACCTGACGACCGACATGCTGCAGGGGCAGTCCGATGGTTTGATCTGCCTGACCGGCGGGCCGCGCGGCCCGATCGGCAGCGCCTTGAAGGAGGATCGGCGCGATCTCGCCGAGGCACGGCTGCTGACGCTGAAAGCGCTGTTCGGCGACCGGCTCTATGTCGAGCTGGAGCGGGTTTCCGGCTATGACCGGACGGTCGAGAAGTCGACGGTCGATCTTGCCTACACCCACGACCTGCCGCTGGTCGCCACCAATGAGGCGTTCTTCTCCGCGCGCGACGACTACGAGGCGCATGATGCGCTGATTGCGATTGCCGAGGGCTCCGTGGTCGCGGCCGACAACCGCCGCCGGCTGTCGCCGGACAACTTCCTGCGCAGCCAGGCCGATATGGCCAGGCTGTTTTCGGATCTGCCGGAAGCGGTCGACAACACGGTCGAGATCGCGCTGCGCTGCTCCTACTACCCGAAGAACCGCAATCCCATCCTGCCGCGCTTTACCGGTGGCGATGGCGCCGACAATGAAACGGCGCTGAAGGCAGAGGCCGACGAGTTGCGCCGCCAGGCCCATGAAGGGCTGGACGCGCGGCTCGCGGCGCATGGACCCACTGCCGGCTATACGGCCGAACAATATCGCGAGCGGCTGGATTTCGAACTCGGCATCATCGAGAAGATGAAATTCCCCGGCTATTTCCTGATCGTGGCCGACTTCATCAAATGGGCGAAGTCGCAAGGCATCCCGGTGGGGCCCGGCCGCGGTTCGGGCGCCGGTTCGCTGGTCGCCTATTCGACGACTATCACCGACATCGACCCGCTGCGCTTCTCGCTGCTGTTCGAGCGCTTCCTCAACCCCGACCGCGTGTCGATGCCCGACTTCGACATCGACTTCTGCCAGGACCGGCGCGAGGAGGTGATCCGCTACGTCCAGCAGAAGTACGGCCGCGACCAGGTCGGCCAGATCATCACCTTCGGTACGCTGCAGGCACGCGCCGTGCTGCGCGACGTCGGCCGCGTGCTGCAGATGCCTTACGGCCAGGTCGACAAGCTTTCCAAGATGGTACCGCAGAACCCGGCCAATCCGGTCAAGCTCGCCGATGCCATCGCCAACGAGCCGCGCTTTGCCGAGGAGGCGGAAAAGGAGCCGATCGTCCAGACGCTGCTCGACACCGCGCAGAAGCTGGAAGGGCTCTATCGCCACGCCTCGACGCACGCCGCCGGCATCGTCATCGGCGACCGGCCGCTGTCGGAGCTGGTGCCGATGTACCGCGATCCGCGCTCGGACATGCCGGTCACCCAGTTCAACATGAAATATGTCGAGCAGGCCGGGCTGGTGAAGTTCGACTTCCTCGGCCTGAAGACGCTGACGGTGCTGGAGACGGCGGTCAAGCTGATCCGCCGCCGCGGCATCGAGATCGATCTCGCCCGCATTCCGCTCGATGACCCCGATACCTACGCGATGCTGTCACGCGGCGAGGTGGTCGGCGTGTTCCAGGTGGAAAGCGCCGGCATGCGCAAGGCGCTGATCGGCATGCGGCCCGACTGCATCGAGGACATCATCGCCCTGGTCGCGCTATACCGTCCGGGTCCGATGGAGAACATCCCGACCTACAACGCCAGAAAGCATGGTGAGGAGGAGATGGCCTCGATCCATCCCAAGATCGACCATCTGGTGAAGGAGACGCAAGGCGTCATCGTCTACCAGGAACAGGTCATGCAGATCGCGCAGGAGCTGTCCGGCTATTCGCTCGGCGAAGCCGACCTTTTGCGCCGCGCCATGGGCAAGAAGATCCGCGCCGAGATGGACAAGCAGCGCGAGCGTTTCGTCTCGGGTGCCGTCGAGCGCGGCGTCGGCAAGCCGCAAGCCGACTTCATTTTCGATCTGCTGGCAAAGTTTGCCGACTATGGTTTCAACAAGTCGCACGCCGCGGCCTATGCCGTGGTGTCCTATCAGACGGCCTATCTCAAGGCGCACTATCCGGTGGAATTCCTGGCGGCGTCGATGACGCTCGACATGGGCAACACCGACAAGCTCGCGGATTTCCGCCAGGACGCGCTACGCCTCGGCATCCAGGTGCTGGCGCCGTCGGTGATGACCAGCTTTCGCGACTTCGAGGTCGGCGAGAACAAGATCTTCTATTCGCTGGCAGCACTGAAAGGTGTCGGCGATGCGGCGGTCGAGCACATCGTCGCCATGCGCGGCGAAGAGCCGTTCAAGAACCTTGCCGATTTCTGCGAGAGGGTCGATCCGAAGATCGTCGGCAAGCGCGTCTTCGAAAGCCTGATCACCGCCGGCGCGCTCGAATGCTTCGGCCACGATCGCGCCGCCATGATGGCCGGTGTCGAGCGGATGATGGGGCTGGCGTCGCTGGCGCAGCAGAATGCGGTGTCGGGTCAGGCCGACATCTTCGGCGCCTCGCTCGGCGCACAGTCGCAGGCGCTCAACCTGCCGGCGACCGAGCCTTGGCTGGCCGCCGACCGGCTGCACCGCGAATTCCAGGTGGTCGGCTTCTATCTCTCTGCGCACCCGCTCGATGAATACAAGGCGGCGCTGCAGAAGATGCGGGTGCAGAACTGGGGCGAGTTCTCGGCCGCCGTCAAACGCGGTGCCGCAGCCGGCCGGCTTGCCGGCACCGTCACCACCAAGCAGGAGCGCAAGACGCGCACTGGCAACAAGATGGGTGTCGTGCAGTTTTCCGACACGTCGGGCCAATATGAGGCGGTGCTGTTCTCCGAGGGGCTGGCGCAGTATCGCGACCTGTTGGAGCCCGGCCGTTCGGTGGTGATCACCGTTTCGGCCGAAGACAGGCCGGAAGGCGTCAACCTTCGTATCAACTCGGTGCAATCGCTGGAAGACGAGGCCAGCCGCATCCAGAAGGCGTTGCGCGTCTTTGTCCGGGACGATGGGCCAACGTCGATCATTCAATCGCAACTCAAACTGCGTGGCGACAGTCAGGTCAGCATCATTGTCCTCAAGGGAGAGGCGCAGGGCGAGGTCGAGATCGCCTTGCCAGGCGGGTATCGCGTCTCGCCACAAATCGCATCCGCCATGCGCGCGGTGCAGGGCGTGGTGGAAGTGGAGCTTGTTTAAGGTATGCTGATATTCAGGTGATGCCGGCCTGCAAATGGCGGCTTTCTGTGCTTCCGGTGCTCACGTACTTCAAGTACGCTCCGCTCCGGTTCTTTAAAACCACCATTTTTCGGCTCAATCTCAACATACCTTGGAGCCGATTGCTGGCCGGGGGGGCGCCATGGATCCGCGAACAGCCGCTTTCGAACTGATACGGATGGTCAACGAGTACCGGGTGTCGCAGGCGATCTGCGTTGCCGCCACGCTCGGCATCGCCGACCACATCAAGGACGGCAAACGCTCCGCCGCCGAGCTTGCCGAATTGACGGACACGCATCCGCGCGCGCTCTACCGCCTGCTGCGCGCGCTGGCGGCCATCGGCATTTTCCATGAGGGGGAAGACGGCTTGTTTTCGCTGACGCCGCTTGGCGGCGCCTTGCGCCTCGACGCCGAGCATTCGGCCGCCCCATGGGCGACTTTTGTCGGCCAACCCTACTACCGGCAGGCATGGAGCGATCTGTTCTTCAGCATCAAGACCGGCAAGAACGCGTTCCGGCATGCGCACGGCAAGGGCGTGTGGGAATACCGGGCCGAGCACCCTGAGGAATCGCTCATCTTCGACCGCGCGCGATGGGGGCGAATTCGAAGAACGTGGCGGCAGCGTTGCTGGCGAACTACGATTTTTCACCCTTTTCGGTGATCATGGACGTTGGTGGCGGGCGGGGCTCGCTGCTTGCCGAAATCCTCGCCGCTACGCCTGGCAGCCGAGGTATTCTGTTCGACCAGCCGCATGTGGTGGCGACCGCGGCTCAGGTCATGGAGGCGGTGGGCGTCGCCGATCGCTGTGACATCGTCGGCGGCGATTTTCTCGCCGCGCTGCCCGAGGGAGCCGACGCGCTGCTGCTCAAATGGATCCTGCATGACTGGGACGACGAGACCAACATCGCGATCCTGAAGAACTGTCGCCGGGCGATCCGTGCCGATGGCAGGCTGCTGGTGCTCGAGTCCGTGCTTGCGCCGCCCAATCAAGGGGCCAATGCAAAATTCGCCGACCTCAATATGCTGGTCGGGCCGGACGGCCAGGAGCGGACGGCGGCGGAATACAGGTCGCTGCTGGCCAAGGCAGGGTTCGCGGTGACGGATATCATCGCGGCCGGACCGCATATCAGCATCGTCGAAGCCAGGCCGGCGTGACCGGGAGCGATTCAGCCCTGGCGCGGCTTCGCGATGTGCTGCGCAGGCTCTATCACGGGCGCACACCGGCGGCCTTCCGCTTTCAGCTGGTGGCCGTCATCATCGATCTTGCCATCATCGCCTTCTTCATCGCCACGCCGGTCCTTCAGGACAAACCGTCGTTCCTCTGGCTCGACTATTCGGTGGCAGCACTCGTCGCTGCCGACATGATCGTCCGCCTGCTTGCCTCCAACGATATGCTGCGGCTGATCAGGCAGCCGACCTCCTGGGTCGATATCTTCATCCTGCTGACGCTGCTGATGCCCACGGCCTTCGCCAATCTCGCCTTCCTGCGCATCCTCAGGCTGTGGTCGCTGTCGCGCAGCGGTTCGCTCTGGCGGCATTTCGAGATGCGTGGGCTGAAGCCGTGGCGCGAGGCAAGCCAGGCGGTGATCAATCTTTTGACCTTCCTCTTCGTCGTCACCGGCTTTGTCTACACCTTCTTCTTCCGCAGCCAGGCAGGTCTCGAAGGCTATATCGACGCGCTCTATTTCACGGTCGCGACAGTGACCACGACCGGCTTTGGCGACATCGTGCTGCCGGGCATTGCAGGCAAGCTGACGGCGATCGCCACCATGATCATCGGCATATCGCTGTTCGTGAAGCTGGCACAGGCGATCTTCCGTCCAACCAAGGTGTTCTTTCCCTGTCCGCAATGCGGATTGCAGCGGCACGAGCCGGATGCCGTCCACTGCAAGGCCTGCGGTCATCTCCTGAACATACCGGACGAGGGAAACTGATCGAGTTGGCTACGAGGTGGCGACCTCGGCCGGTTGCGGCGCCTTGCGGTGCAGATTGAGCAGATTGCCCAACAGGATCAGCAAGGCGCCGCCGGCGGTGAAAGCGTCGATCTGCTCTTGGTAGAGCAGCCACCCGATCAGCGCCGACAGCGGCACGCGCAGGAAATCCATCGGCGAGATGACGGTGGCATCGGCATGGGCAAGCGCGCGGGCCATGCAGAAATGCGACGACATGCCGGTGAAGGCGACGAGCAGGATCCATGGCCAGAGCTCGATCGGCGGGTTGCGCCACACGTAGAGCGCCGGGATGAGGCCGAGCACCGACTGGATGATCAGCATCCAGAAGATGATGCGCACGACGCTGTCCGTGCGCGTCAGCGACTTGACCATGACCACCGAGATGCCGAAGCAGACCGCCGCGCCCAGCACGACAAGATGTCCGGGGTCGACGGAACCGACGCCCGGGCGAACGATGATCACGACGCCCACCAGGCCCAGCACGATCGCTACGAGCCTCGGCCGCGACAGTTTTTCGCCCAGGAAGCTGACGGCCAGGATCGCCGTCCAGATCGGCGTGGTGAACTCGATCGAGATCAGCACGGCGAGCGGGATCAGCGTCAGCGCATAGAGCCACGCGGCCTGGCCGGCATAGTGGACCACGTTGCGGGCAAAATGGGCCAGCGGCCGCTCGGTGCGCATCGCGGCAAAGCCGCCATTCGTGATCACCAGCGGCAAAAGGATGAAGAAGCCGATCACCGAGCGCAGCTCGAGCACCTGAAAGACATTCAGTTCGGCCGTCGTGGCACGGCCGGCGACCGACATCGCCAAAAACGACGCGATCGACAGCGCCATCCAGAACGCGGCCTTGGGGATCGAGGGAACGGGTGCCATGCGCGCTGTGTCGCAAGCTCCGCCTTTTGCCGCAACCGCTAGTCGACGCATTCGACTGGGCCAGCCGCAAGAATCCGGGCGTTAAAAACAGTCATGTTGGAGGCGGAACCTGCAGTCTTGGCAGGCGTTCCTTGAGTCTGCGTATTGCCAGTTTCGCTGGCTGCACCGCGTTTCCGATACACTTCTCGGGGGAGAGTTCGATGAAATCACTTGCATGCCTTGTCCTTGCCGGCGGCCTGATGGTCGCGGCGGACGCCCGTGCCGACGATGCCGACTTCCTGCGTTCGTTCCAGGGCAGCTTCGCCGGCAAAGGGATCGTCAAGGTGACCACCGATGCACCGACGGTGAATGTTTCCTGCACCTTCAGTTCCGGCGCGACCGCGACTTCGCTGTCGCTCGACGGCAAATGCCGCGGTCTCGTCGTGGTGACGCGTGCCATCAGCGCCGATCTGAAATCGAACGGCGCCGGCTACACGGGCGTTTATGTCGGATCCCGCACCGGACCGGCGCAGCTTGCCGGCAAACGGTCCGGCAATGCGATCAATCTCGGCATTCGCTGGGCGAAGGAGGTCAATGGTGACCGCAAGGCGCGGCTGACGGTCGAGAAAACCGGCGGCGACGGCATGCGGCTAACGGTGACCGACGTCGATCCCAAAACCGGCAAGACCGTGGTGACGAGCCGCATCGATCTGCAGCGTAGCTGAGCGCGACATCGGCCGACCATCGCGAGCCGGTCCTGGAGCGGTTCAGCTCTTGATAGAAGCGCTGCCCCGCTCTAGTTATTGTTTTGCGCAATTCCGGACGGAAAACCGCTGCGCACTTTTCCTGGAATTGCTCTAATCCTCGATCGGTTCGGGCGGGTTGGCGCTGCGGCCCTTGCCGAAGGTGTAGCCGGTTTCCACGGCCTTCTTGCCGAACTTGCCGCGCAGCGTGTCGATGGCGCCTTCTGCGAGCGCGCGCTTGCGCGACTGGATGTCGACGAGATCGGGCGGATCGGCCTTTTCGTCGTCCGAGAGATCGCTGACGCCGATGCCGAGCAGCCGGTACTTCGTCCCGTCCGCTTCCCGGCGCAACAGGTCGAGCCCGGTCTGGAAGATGCGGTCGGCCAGCCGTGTGGGATCGCCGAGTTGGCGGTTGCGGGTGCGGAGCTTGAAATCCTGGCTCTTCAGCTTCAGCACCACGGTGCGTCCGGCAATGCCCGACTTCTTCAGCCGTGCCGAGACTTTTTCCGACAGCGCCCGCAGCACCGGGACAAGCTCGGCCATGGCTGAAATGTCGGTGTCGAACGTGGTTTCCGCCGACACGCTCTTGGCGTCGCTGTCGGGGTGGACGCGGCGGTCGTCCTCGCCGCGCGACAGGTGGTAGAGCCGGTCGCCCATCACGCCGTAGCGGCGCATCAGATCGCCGCGCTCCATGCGCTGCAGCTGGCCGATGGTGCGGATGCCGTCACGCTCCAGGCTTGCGGCGAAGGCTTTTCCGACGCCCCAGATCAGCGTCACCGGCTGTTCGGCCAGGAAGCCGAGCGCCTCGGCCTCGCCGATCACCGACAGGCCGCGCGGCTTGCGGAAATCGGACGCCACCTTGGCCAGGAACTTGCAATAGGAGAGGCCGGCCGAAACCGTGATGCCGAGGTCCTTTTCCACCGTCAGCGCGAAGCGCGCCAAAACGACGGCAGGCGGCATGCCATGCAGGCGCTCGGTGCCGGAAAGGTCGAGAAACGCCTCGTCGATGGAGAGCGGCTCGACCAGCGGCGTCAGCGCCTGCATGAGCGCGCGCACCTCGCGGCCGACGCGAACATATTTTTCCATGTCCGGCGGGATCACCACCGCTTCCGGACAGGCTTCGAGGGCCTTGAACATCGGCATTGCCGAGCGCACGCCGTGGATGCGGGCAATGTAGCAGGCGGTGGAGACGACGCCGCGCTTGCCGCCGCCGACGATCACCGGCCGGTCCTTCAGCGCCGGGTTGTCGCGCTTTTCGATGGCCGCGTAGAACGCATCGCAGTCGATATGGGCAAGATGCAGCCGGTAAAGCTCGGGGTGGCGGGCCAGCCTGGGGCTGCCGCAGCGCTCGCAGCGTCGCGCCTCGCCGCGCTGAAAGGTGAGGCAGTCGCGGCAAAAACCGTGATCGGGATTGTTGACAGGAGCCGCCATCGCTGCGAACATAAAGAGAACAGATGCAATGGTACGTCAGGACGGAAGCCGCCACAAGGGTTAGCCGGGAGAGAGTTCATGAGCACGACCATCGCGCCGCTGGCGCCCGAACTGTGGGCGGATTTCGAGGATCTTTTCGGCAAGCAGGGCGCCTGTTACGGCTGCTGGTGCACGCATTTCCGGCTGGCGCCGGCGGTGCGCCGCGCGAGCGACCGGGAGCGCAACAAGGACCATATCAAGGCACGCATCGAGGCCGGACCGCCGCCCGGGTTGCTGGCTTTCGAGGACGGCAAGGCGGTCGGCTGGATGCAGATCGGTCCGCGCGCCGACGTGCCCGAATGGAACAATCAGGGCAGGGGCTCGGCTCCCGTCGACCCGGTAGACGCCGCCGACCCGGGCGTCTGGGCGATCTCGTGCTTCTTCATCCGCGTCAAGGCGCGCGGCAGGGGCATCAGCCATCGCCTTGTCGAGTGCGGCATCGCGTTCGCCCGGGAGAACGGTGCGCGGCTGGTCGAGGCCTGTCCGATCGACCTGTCGCGCGATTCGCGCTCGATTGGCCTGTTTGTCGGCTCGTCGCGGGTGTTCGAGAAGGCCGGATTCGAGAGGCTGCTGGAACGAAAGCCCGGCCGGCCGCTGATGCGGCTGGTGCTTTAGGAAGGCGATGGAGCTGGCGTGCTGGTCTTCGTCTTGCCGCTGTGATGGTATTTCCCTAACAGAAGCAAGAAGTGATTTTTGCCGCAAAGGCCAAAGGGAGAAGCGACGTGAAGCGTGTTTTGCCATTTGTTTTCGTTCTCGCGCTCAGCGCGCCTGCCTTCGCCCAGACCGTCGACAGCCAGGGCGCGAAGCAGCTTTCCGAAGATCTGTCCCGCTATGTCGGCAAACAGGCGATCGAGAAAGGCGTGCTCAAGGTCTCGGTTGAAGGCGACGCTTACAGGATCACGTTTGATTTGAAGGCGCTGGTCAACGCCTTGCCGGAACAGAAGCTCGTGAAGCTGGACTTTGCGCCCTACGCCATGATGGTGAAGCCGCGCAGTGACGGGTCCTGGGACGTTTCGATGGAGTTCTCGCAGACCGGGTCGTTCGAGGTCAACGGGCTGGAAGGTTTGCAAAGCACCCAGTTCACGATCAAGGACGGCAAAGGCAACGGCGTCTACAATCCGGATCTGGTCGCGTTCACCAGCGGCGCCAGCACGATGGCCGGCATGACGATGACGTCCAAGGATGCCAAGCAGCACATGGACGTCAGCGCCGGCGCCAGCACGGCAAACTTTGCCGCGACCAAGTCCGCGAATGGCGGCGTCGACGTGACAATGACGCAGAAGATGTCGAGCTTCGTGGAAGCGATCAAGTT
Organism: Mesorhizobium monacense; assembly: GCF_056781675.1. Lineage (NCBI taxonomy): Bacteria > Pseudomonadati > Pseudomonadota > Alphaproteobacteria > Hyphomicrobiales > Phyllobacteriaceae > Mesorhizobium > Mesorhizobium monacense. The sequence continues at coordinate 2,061,760 of NZ_CM165567.1, forward strand.
CGACGATCCTGAGAGTGGGATGAAATTTCCGGTCACCGTGAAGTCGCCGGAACTGTCGGTGGATGCAAACGGCAAGGGAATGCGGACAAAGCCGCTGCTCGACCTTTTGGCATTCGCCGTGGCCAATGAAGACGAGGCCGCGCTGAAAGCAAACCAGGCGCAGCTCAAGTCGCTTCTTCTGGCGGCGCTGCCCTTGTGGGAAAGGCTCGACGGAACTTACGGCTTCAAGGATTTCGCGGTCGAAAGTCCGGTCGGCAATTTCGGCGCAGCGCAGCTGAGCACGGCGTTCGGAATGGACGGCATCGCCCAGGACGGAAAGATCAATTATGCGATCAAGGCATCGGGGCTGACGATCCCGGCGCATCTCCTGCCCAGTTGGAGCGTGGCATTGCTGCCCACCGATATCGATCTGAACTTCGGCGGTGCCAACATCGACCTCGACAGCATGGCGAAGAAGACCATCGAGACCCTTGATCTCAATAAGAATCCACCGCTGCCGGCTGATTTCGGCGATCAGATTTCCGCCGATTTCCTGGCCAAGGCGCCGAAGCTCGTCATCGGGCACAGCACAGTGAAGAACGGCAGTATCGAGGTAGCGCTGGAAGGTGAGATGACCTTCCCCGGCGAGAAGCCCGATGCAAATGTGACGATCGATGTCGCCGGCTATGACAAGATCGTGGCGAGCCTGCAGGAAGCGGCCAAGACCGAGCCTGAGGCGGCGCAGTATTTTCCGATCGCGTTGGCCATCAAGGGATTTGGCAAGACGCTGCCGGACGGGCGCATCGAATGGGCCATCAACGCCAAGCCGGACGGTTCGGTCACCGTCAACGGCGCCATGCTGAAGCAGGCCGATCCTGTCACGGATGACAGCACCGATCAGGATGACGGTTCGGGCGAGGACGGCGGGGCAGGAGCGAAGCTGAAGCCCTGAGCGCCAAGCCCTACAGCCCGAGCGCGCTCGCAATCTTCGGCGCGGCGTCGCGCCAGTCCTCGACGACGGTGACGCCGTCCGGCGCTGGCGGCAGGAAGGCTCGCAGCGAGTTGTCGGCCATCAGATGGAAGAGATGCGCGTCGACAACCGAACTTTGCACCGACGCAAGATTGGACGGCTGGTCGTCGACGAAAACCACCGGCCGGCGCTTCTTACCGCGCAACTTGGCCACAGCCGGCCCCTTGGCCATTTCGGTGGTCAGCAGCGGGTAGGGCAGCCCGAGCGCATCGAGATGGGCGCGGCGCACGGCACGGTGCTTGTGCGGCATGGCCGTCAGCAGGACGATCTCGGCGCGGCCACCGAGCGTGGCAAGGGCTTCCGCGGCGCCGTCAGTGATGCTTTGCCAGTCGGCCTGGGCGTCAAAGAATTCACCCAGAAGGGCCGTCACCTCTTCCTGTTCGATCAGGCGGCCGCTGGCGGTCTCGGCGATGTTGCCGGTGAGGCGGAAGGACGCCAGCGTCAGGCCGAAGCCGCGCGATTTGAGAAAATGCGGGAAGGGCCGGATGAATTCGAGCACGACGTCGTCGACGTCGAGCACCAGCAGCGGCCGGTCGTCCGCGGCAAGCTCTTCGATCTGCCGCGCTGTCTCGGGATCGTCGCTCATATCGAACGCTCATGATCGTCGTCGCCGAGCGGCAGCGCGCGCAAGGCCTTGCCGACGGCAGCCGGAGGGGTTCCGGTCTCCTCGGCGAAGCGCAGCAAGGTCGGCTCGTGGGCGAGGATGAACTGAAGTACGCCGGCCAGGAAACCCGGCTCGCCTGCCGCCCTCCGGATCGACTGCGCCTCGATGCCGGTGATCGCCAGGAAGCGCAGCAGAAGCTCCGGATCGGCCGCGACGAAGCCCAATGCCTTGACGGCAATGCTCTCCGCTTCCTCGCGCATTGACGCTGCGTTTGCCATCATTACCTTCTGGGTGCGGAATGAGTCTTTTTCCGCAGTAATGGCAAGCGTCGCTTCCGGCAAGCCATCACCGTCTCCGCGTTGGAATCCGGACAGCTTTTGCGGCGGCCGGTTTCCGTTTCGTCAATCAAATTGGCGTAGAGTGGCGAAGGGTTGGGTGCGATCCGGCAAGGACGCATGACGGTGGTCTTCACCCAGAAGGCCGTCGGGACGGGAAATCGATGCCTAAGAAGGTCATGATCGTCGAGGACAACGAGCTCAACATGAAGCTCTTTCGGGACCTCATCGAAGCCAGCGGTTACGAGACGGTTCGCACACGCAATGGCCTGGAAGCGCTGGATCTGGCGCGCCAGCACCGGCCGGACCTGATCCTGATGGACATCCAGCTGCCGGAGGTTTCGGGGCTGGAAGTGACCAAATGGCTGAAGGAGGATGACGATCTCCACTCGATTCCGGTCATTGCGGTCACCGCCTTCGCCATGAAGGGCGACGAGGAACGCATCCGCCAGGGCGGCTGCGAGGCCTATATTTCCAAGCCGATCTCGGTGCCGCGCTTCATCGAGACCATCAAATCCTATCTGGGCGATGCCTGATGTCCAGCCAAGCCGGAGCCTTGTGACATGACCGCGCGGATCCTCGTCGTCGACGACATCCCTGCCAATGTGAGGCTGCTCGAGGTTCGGCTGCTGGCCGAATATTTCGAGGTGCTGACTGCCTCCAACGGGCCGGACGCCATCGAGACCTGCGAGAACGGCAAGGTCGATGTCGTGCTGCTCGACGTGATGATGCCCGACATGGACGGGTTCGAGGTCTGCAAGCGGCTGAAGAGCGACCCGGCGACCGCGCATATCCCGGTCGTCATGATCACCGCGCTCGACCAGGTTTCGGACCGGGTGCGCGGCCTCGAGGCTGGCGCCGACGATTTCCTGACCAAGCCGGTCAACGATCTGCAGCTGATGACGCGCGTCAAGAGCCTGGTCAGGCTGAAGTCGCTGACCGACGAGTTGCGGCTGCGCGCCTCGACCACCCGCAACATCGGCATCGAGGAGCTTTTGAGCCGCAACTTCACCGCGGCCGACACCACTCCGAAGGTTCTTTTGATCGACGAGCGCAAATCGTCCTTCGAGCGGATCCGGAAGATGCTGCGCGGCAGGGCCGATCTCGACATCGCCACCGATCCGCATGCCGGTTTCTTCCAGGCCGCGGAGACGCCCTACGAGTGTGTGCTGATCTCGACGGCGTTCGCCGATTTCGATCCGCTGCGGCTGTGCTCGCAATTGCGCTCGCTCGATCGCACGCGCTTCCTGCCGATCATCCTTCTGGCTGACGAGGGCGAGGAGGGGCGCATCATTCGCGGCCTCGAACTCGGAATCAACGATTTCCTGATGCGGCCGATCGACCGGCAGGAACTGACCGCGCGGCTGCGCACGCAGGTGCGCCGCAAGCGCTACAACGACCAGCTCCGCGCCAGCGTCACCCAGACCATCGAGATGGCAGTGACCGACGGACTGACCGGGCTGCACAACCGCCGTTACCTCGACAGCCATCTGCAGACGCTGTTCGACCGCGCGGTGGCGCGGCGGCGGCCGCTTTCGGTGATGATCACCGACCTCGACCGCTTCAAGGCCATCAACGATCTGCACGGCCACGACGGCGGCGACGACGTGCTGCGCGAATTCGCGCGGCGGTTGCGCAAGAACGTGCGCGGCATCGACCTTGCCTGCCGCTTCGGCGGCGAGGAGTTCGTCGTGGTGATGCCGGATACGGACGGCGCGGTGGCCGAAAAGGTCGCCGAACGCATCCGCGCCGAGATTGCCCAGTTGCCCTTTGCCATCGGCCATGAGGGCAAGACGATCGAGGTCACCGTCAGCGTCGGCGTGTCGTCGGTGCTGAAGGGGAACGACACGGTTGCGGCGCTGATGAAGCGCGCCGACCTTGCGCTTTACGAGGCCAAGAGCGGTGGCCGCAACCGCGTCGTCGCCAAGGCTGCATAGAGCCTGTTCCCTTCCGATGGGGCCGGGATGAGGCTCATCTTTTCTGTTCGAGCATGATCTTTTCTGGAACCGGATACCACTTTTGGGGGATCATGCTCTGGCGCCGGCGCCCGATTATCCGGTCAAGCCAACAAGGTTAGGAATTTACCTTAATCCAAGCGATTCGCGAGGCTTGGTTAAGAAACTGTTGATTTTCATAAGGTCTTGCGCAAATGTGAAGCCATAGACCAAGACGACCGGCACGAGGGTAGATTTGCCGGTTCGATCCGAAAAATACCCCATGATGCTCAGGTCCGCCGCATCTCCTGGGTCCGTGGGGTCGGCCGGCCGGCGCTGGCACATAGTGGCCTCCTCGTACCGCTGCCAAACGCCGACCGGCCCCCTTTTTCCCGAAAGACGACATCAGGATTCCGCGCCGAGCGGCGGAAGACCTGTGTTTTTGGCGCGGGCTTGCGATCAGTTCGCCAAACGAAAAACGCCGCCCGGTGGGCGGCGCTTCGGCATACTCGGAGGAAACCGATTACTTGATCTTGGTTTCCTTGAATTCGACGTGCTTCTTGGCGACCGGATCGTACTTGCGGAACGACAGCTTGTCGGTCTTGGTACGGCTGTTCTTGCTGGTCACGTAGAAGAAACCGGTGTCGGCGGTCGACAGAAGCTTGATCTTGATGTTTGCGGCTTTGGCCATGATGTTCGTCCGTTAATGTTCGTGGAGTTTTGGCCGCTGGAGCACGGGGAAACACCCGGACGCGGGAAACTTGGCGCGACACATAAAGAACGCGCCCGGAAAGTCAAGCCCGGCCGGGCCTTTGCCGTGCCCAATGCCCATATTGCCGCCGGTAACTGAGCGTGCCGGCGGTAGCGACGTCGCCAGATTCAGGCGTCTTCCCTGACCGGCGAAGCGGCCTTCTTCCAGTCGCCAGTCGTATTCCACCAGCGGTTGGGGTTGGCGCGGTCGTCGAGGCCTTTCGAGCGGCTGGCGAGTAGTGGCTGGATGCGGATCACCGGCTCCTGGTAGGAGTGCGCCTGGTAGATCGCCTCGACGATTCGGGCGGCCAGCATCTGGTCGTCGGGCAGCTCGAACGACACCTCGACCGTGCCCGGCCGCTCACGCAGGATCGTCTCGGCGCCGGCGGCAGCACCTTCGAGCGGCCGGTAGCGCTCGACGCCGCCAGCCGACTGGAAGGCGTTGCTGTCATAATTGCCCATGCCGAGCGGGTTGATCGCCACCACCGCTTCCATAATGCGGTCGACATCGGCGGGCGGTGCCTGGAAGCTGACAAGCAGCAGCAACTCCATTCGCACCGATCTGGTTTCAAATCCACTGTCGATCATCTGATATCTCCCTGCTTGTGGAGCGCCGATATAGCAGGGGTGCTGCTGACACGGTGATGTCAGTAGCCTCGCGCGCCGAGGCGCTTGATCGAGCCCGGCTACAGGATTTTCCGGACGAGCCTAATGCCGACCAAAGCGATGTAGGCGGCGAAGAAAACACCGAGCGACCAGCCGAAGCCGGAGGGTCCGAAGATGTCCATGCCGATGCCGATCGCCTGCGGCCCGAGCACCATGCCGACGCCATAGCAAAGCACGAAGGCGGCGTTGGCGGAGGCCAGCTCATGGCCGGAGAGCTGGGAGCCGAGATGGGCAAGGCCGATCGTGTAGAGCGCGGCGACCACACCGCCCCAGACGAACAGAAGCGCTGCCATCAGGTGCCAATTCGCGGCGAAGTGCGGCATGAAGATAGTGCCGGCGAGGCCGACGGTGGCGCAGGCCAGAAGCAGATGGCGGCGGTCCGGGACGCGGTCGCTGATCATGCCGATCGGGATCTGCAAAAGCACGTTGCCGAGGCCGATCATGGTCAGCAGCAGGGCGGCGTCGGCTTCGGAGTAGCCGATGCGGCTGCCATAGATCGGGAACAGTGCGAAGCCGCCGGTCTCGACGGCGCCGAACACCAGCACCGCGAAGGTGGCGGTCGGCACCAGCCAGATGTAGCGCAGGAAATTGCTGGTCTCGCCGTCCGCCACGATCGTCGGGCTCTCGTTGCGTGCCGCCAGCACCGGTATTGCGGCGAGTGTCACCAACCCGATGATGACGCCGAAGGGCCTGAAGCCGGAGCTGCCGAGATGGGAAAACAGCCACGGTCCGGCGGCGAAACCGAGCGACAGCACGGTGGCATAGATGCCCAGCACCAGGCCGCGCCGGTGCGGGGGTGCCGAGGTGCTGATCCAGAATTCCGACAGGATGAACAGCACCGTCAGCGCGATATGCAGCACCACGCGCAGCGGAAACCACATCCAGAAGTCCGGCGCGAAATGGAAACCGACGAAGGCGAGCGCGCCGGCGGCAATCATGGCTAGCATGGTCCAGGCGACGCCGAAGCGCATGGCAAGCGGCGTGGCGAGCGGTGCGCCGGCGATCGAGGCCAGGCCGGCGACGGCCGTGTTGAGGCCGATCATCGAGGCCGAGTGGCCGCGGGTCTCCAAAATGACGCTGAGCAGCGGCATGCCGAGGCCGATGGCGATGCCGACGACGCTGATCGAGGAGATCGCGGCGACCATCGGCAGCCAGTGTACGCGTTCGTCGCCCTGTTGCTGGGTATCGACCGTCATGTGATGCCTGAATTACCTATAGAATTTCGCGGATGAAGCGGTTGCGGACAAGCCTGTAGAGTGGCACGGAGCCGCCCGGACGCAGCAGCGGATCGTCGGCGAGCCGCCTTTCCAGCTCCTCCAGGATCATGCGGGTGATGTCGGGTATGTCTGCCTGCCTGGCCTTGGCCAGCGGCAGCCAGACCAGTTCCTCCAATTCGTTGGTCGGACCGCCGCCCGGAAGCTCGACCGCGACGTCGCTGCGCCAGGCGCTGAAGAAGCGGGTGTCGAAACGACGCACCCGGTTTGGCGGCGTGATCGCCCGCGCGATGAAGCGCAGCGGCTCCAGCGATGGCATGACACCGTGTTCGGCAAAGCCCTGCCAGTCGCGCCTCGTCGTCGCGAAGGCGCCTTTGCGGCCGATGAGCAGGCCGGCTTCCTCGTAAGTCTCGCGGATCGCCGACAGCGCAATGGCGCGGGCGCGCGCTACGCTCGTGCGGCCAAGGCCGGCGGTCAAATTGGCTTGTTCCTCCAAGTGGAGTGCTGCGGCTACGGGAATGCGGCTATCGGCCGGATCGGTGCGGCCGCCGGGAAAGACGAATTTCCCCGGCATGAAGGCATGACCGGCGTGGCGCCGGCCCATCAGCACCTGGATGTCATCGCCTTTGCGGTCGAGCAGGATCAGCGTGGCGGCATCGCGCGGACGCAGCGCCCTGGCCCGTGGCGGGATTTCGTTCCGCTCAACCTTGTCGATGTCGGCCTTGGTCATCCCGTCCATACGCTCGACCTGATGCATGTCGTCCAGAAGGTTCGGGGACCAACGACCTGCATGGAAATAAGATCTGAAGCGTGTCGCGTGAACCCGTTCATACGCGACGCGCTTTAGCGGAAACTTGTCTCGTGCGAAAGTGGCGTTCAGCCATCGCCGATTGCACCAGCCGCGACTTCAAGCCTCGGGGTGAGACTCGATGACATCCTTTTCGCCGCCGAAGCCGTGCATATAGAGCGCCCATTGCAGGCCGATGACGGCGCCCTTGACCGGCTGCAGCAGCACCACCGCAAGCAGGATGGTCAACGGCACCCAGATGGCGATGTGCTGCCAGGTCGACAGCGTGGAGGTCGCCTCGACGCCCATGAAGGCGCCAAGCACGATGTGGCCGACGATGACGATCACCAGATAGGCGGGCAGGTCGTCGGCGCGGTGGTGATGCAGTTCCTCGCCGCAGACAGCGCATGCGTCGACGGACTTGGTGAAGCCGCGAAACAGCTTGCCTTCGCCGCAATGCGGGCAGCGCCCGAGCAGGCCGCGCTTCATCGCCGTCCACAGCGGGCGCGCAACGCGGCCCGAATGAAGTTCGCCGCCGAAAACCTGGTCTTCCATCTGCAACTGTCTTGCCATCATCGTCTCCTGCCGCGCGTGCCTGGACGCGATTGCGACGCGCGGGCGCGGCCCTTGGCCTTGTGGAACGACCGTTTGGAGCCGGGCAGCGGCTTCGGGTCGGTCAGCATCTCGAAACGCATCGCGCCGGCCATCGGCGCCACCTCGACCAGGCGAACCTCGACGCGGTCGGCAAGCTGGTAGCCCTTGCCGGTGCGCTCTCCGTACAGCGATCGAGCCGTTTCGTCGTAGATATAGTAATCGCCGTCCAGACTTGACACCGGGATAAAGCCATCCGCGCCGTACTGCGGCAATTGGACAAATAGTCCCGATTTGGTGACACCAGAGATGCGGGCGTCGAAACGGTCATCGATGCGCTCGGCCAGATAGGCTGCGACCAGACGGTCGACCGTGTCGCGCTCGGCCGCCATGGCGCGGCGTTCAGTGCCGGAGATCAGCACGGAAACATCTTCCAGCCGGTCCGCTTCGTTCTGCGTCAGGCCGCCCGCGCCGAGGTCGAGTGCGGCAATCAGCCCGCGATGTACGATCAGGTCGGCATAGCGGCGGATCGGCGAGGTGAAATGCGCGTAGCGTTTCAGATTGAGGCCGAAATGGCCAATATTCTTTGGCGAATATTCGGCCTGACTCTGCGAGCGTAGCACCACTTCGTTGACCAGGCCCTCATTGTCGGCGCCGCTGACGCGCTCGAGGATGCCGTTGAACTGCGCCGGCCGCATCTGGGCGCCGCGCGCCAGCGACAGGCCGAGCGTCTGCAGGAATTCGCGCAGCGATTCCTGCTTGGCCAGCGAAGGCGCATCGTGGATGCGGTAGACCAGCGCCTGGCGCTTGGCCTCGAGCGTTTCGGCGGCCGCGACATTGGCCTGGATCATGAACTCTTCGATGAGCTTGTGGGCGTCGAGCCGCTCCGGCACGACGACGCGGTCGACGGTACCGTCCTGCTTGAGCATGATCTTGCGCTCCGGCAGGTCGAGTTCCAACGGCTGGCGGGAGTCGCGACCGCGCTTGAGGATGGCGTAAGCGTCCCACAGCGGCTTCAGCACCGTGTCGAGGATCGGACCGGTCTTGTCGTCAGGCACGCCGTCGATGGCCGCCTGCGCCTGCGGGTAGGCAAGCTTTGCCGCCGACTTCATCATGACGCGGTGGAAGGAATGCCTGACCTTGCGGCCGTCGGCCGAAAAAATCATGCGCACGGCGAGTGCCGGGCGGTCCTGGCCCTCGCGCAGCGAACACAGATCGTTGGAGATGCGCTCGGGCAGCATCGGCACGACGCGGTCGGGGAAATAGACCGAATTGCCGCGCTTCAGCGCCTCGCGGTCGAGCGCTGAGCCATAGCGGACGTAAGCCGCGACATCGGCGATCGCCACGGTGACGACAACGCCGCCAGGGTTCTTCTCGTCGGTGTCGGGCGTGGCGAACACGGCATCGTCATGGTCCTTGGCGTCGGCCGGATCGATGGTGACCAACGGCAGGTCGCGCCAGTCCTCGCGATGATCAAGCGTCGCCGGCTTGACGGCTTCGGATTCGGCGATGACGTCGGCCGGAAAGATATGTGGGATGTCATGGGCGTGGATGGCGATCATCGAGACCGCCTTCTCGCTGGTCAGCGAGCCCAACACCGCCAGCACTTTTGCGCGCGGCAGCCCATAGCGGGAGGCGCGCGCCGGCTCGACCTCGACCAGATCGCCGTTCTTGGCGCCATTCTGGAATTCCTTGTCGACGACCAGTTCGGGCTGGCGCCGCTCCACCGGCTCGATCCGGAAGGTGCCGTCCTTCAGCACACGAAAAATGCCGAGCACGGCATCGGTGCGCTTCTCGAAGATCTTCATCACCCGGCCGGTATAGGCGGGGCCCGTCGCATCGTCGGTCGGGAAGGTCTTGGCCAGTACGCGGTCGCCGATGCCTGGCGCCGGACCATTGCCGCCGCGCGAGACGCGGATCGAGACGACGGGCGGCTCGCCGCTGCCGACGGTCTCGGCCGGATGCGCCAGCAGCACGCCATCGCCATCGCGGCCAAAGATGTCGAGCACGGCAACATGGGGCAGGCTACCGACGCGGGCGAGCCGCTTGCGCTCCTTGGTCAGGATACCTTCGTCCTGCAGGTCGCGCAGCATGTCCTTCAGCCAGATGCGGTCCTCGCCGCGCAGGGCGAACGCCTTGGCGATGTCGCGCTTGCCGGCGCGGTCCGGGTTCTCGGCGATGTAGCGCAGGATCTCGTCGCGCGAGGGCCGGTAGTCGTCCTTCACCTTGGCGCGGGTATCGGCGGTGCGCGGATCGCCGTGGCTTCGTCCGGAGATCCTGCGCGCCACGGCCTGCTATCCCTTTTTCTTCGCCGCCGGCTTTTTGGCGGCCGCGGGCTTCGCACCGGCTGCCTTGCGGAACGGCTTCTTGCCGCCGCCGCCCTTGGCTTCCTTCTCGGCAATCAGCGCCAGCGCGTCCTCGATGGTCACCGCCTGCGGGTCCTTGCCCTTGGGCAGCGTCGCGTTGACCTTGCCGAAATTGACATAGGGCCCGTATTTGCCGTCGCGCACGACGATCTTGCCGCCGCCATCCGGGTGATCGCCAAGCTCCTTCAGCGCGGCCGGGGTGCCGCCATTGCGGCCGCCCTTGCCCTTCAGCTGCTTCTCGGCGATCACCGACACGGCGCGGTTGAGGCCGATCGAGAACACGTCCTCGATGCTTTCGAGATTGGCGTAGGTGCCGTCATGCAGCACGAACGGCCCGTAGCGGCCGAGCCCGGCCGAAATCATCTTGCCGCTCTCCGGATGCTTGCCGACATCGCGAGGCAGTGCCAGCAAAGCGAGCGCCTTTTCGTGGTCGATGGTGTCGACCGTCCAGCCCTTGGGCAGGCTGGAGCGCTTCGCCTCCTTGCCGTCGCCGCGCTGGATGTAGGGGCCGAAGCGGCCGCTGCGCAGCGTGATCTCCTCAGCCGTGTAGGGATCCTTGCCGAGCACCTTGGTGCCGTCGTCGCCATTGCCGTTCTCGCCATTGGGATTGGCGGCGTCGCCGAGCTGGCGGGTAAACGAGCATTCCGGATAGTTCGAGCAGCCGACGAAGGCGCCGAATTTGCCGAGCTTGAGCGACAGATTGCCGGTGCCGCATTTCGGGCAGATGCGGGGGTTCGAACCGTCTTCCCGCGCGGGGAACACCAGCGGCGCCAGCTCTTCGTTCAGCGCATCGAGAACGTCGCTGACGCGCAGTTCCTTGATGTCGGCGACGGCGCCGGAAAAGTCTTTCCAGAAGTCGCGCAGCACATCTTTCCAGGCGAGCTTGCCGTCGGAGATCTCGTCGAGCTTTTCCTCGAGGGATGCGGTGAAATCATATTCGACATAGCGCTCGAAGAAGCTTTCGAGGAAGGCCGACAACAGCCGGCCCTTGGCCTGCGGCACCAGCTTGCGTTTGTCGATCTCGACGTAATCGCGGTCTTCGAGCGTCTTCAGGATCGCCGTGTAGGTCGAGGGGCGGCCGATGCCGAGCTCTTCCAGCTTCTTGATCAGCGAAGCCTCGGAATAGCGCGGCGGCGGCTCGGTGGTGTGCTGTGTGGCGTTGATCGCCTGGCGCGCAAGCTGTTCGCCGGCGCGGATCTCGGGCAGGCGGCGGCTTTCCTCGTCCTCCGCGTCCTCGTCCTTCTGGTCGGTGTAGGCGGCGATGAAACCGTCGAAGCGAACGACCGAACCGACGGCGCGAAGCTCCGCGGTGCGGGCGCCGTTGACCGCTTCGATCTCGACCGTGGTGCGCTCGATCTCGGCCGGCTGCATCTGGCTGGCGATGGCACGCTTCCAGATCAGTTCGTAGAGCCGCGCCTGGTCGGCATCGAGATATTGCCGGACCGAAGCCGGCGTGCGCATGAAATCGGTCGGGCGGATCGCCTCGTGCGCCTCCTGGGCGTTCTTGGCCTTGGTGGTGTAGAAACGCGGCTTTTCCGGCAGGTATTTGGGGCCGAACTCCTTGGCGATCGCGTCGCGCGCGGCGTCGATCGCCTCTGGCGCCATCTGCACGCCGTCGGTTCGCATATAGGTGATCAGGCCGGCGGTCTCGCCGCCGATGTCCATGCCTTCATAGAGGCGCTGCGCCACCTGCATGGTGCGGCTGGCGGAAAAGCCGAGACCCGACGAGGCCGCCTGCTGCAGCGTCGAGGTGGTGAAGGGCGGACCGGGATTGCGCTTGGTCGGCTTGGCTTCGACAGAAAGCGCCTTGAAGGTGGCACCTTCAAGCATCGACTTGATGTCGTCGGCCTGGGCCTTGTTGGCGATGTCGAGTTTTTGCAGCTTCTTGCGCTCGAAAGCAGTGAGCCGGGCCTCGAAATTCTCGTTGCGCGGCGTGCCGAGGATGGCGGCGACTTGCCAGTATTCCTCGCGGATGAAGCGCTCGATCTCGGATTCACGGTCGCAAACCAGGCGCAGCGCCACCGACTGGACGCGGCCGGCCGAGCGGGCGCCGGGCAGCTTGCGCCACAGCACGGGCGACAGCGTGAAGCCGACGAGATAGTCCAGCGCGCGGCGGGCGAGATAGGCGTCGACCAGCGGCGCGTCGATCTGGCGCGGGTTGGCCATCGCCTCCAGCACCGAGGATTTGGTGATGGCGTTGAAGACGACGCGGCTGACCGGCTTGTCCTTCAGCGCGCGCTTCTGCTTCAGCACTTCCAGCACATGCCAGGAGATCGCTTCACCCTCGCGGTCCGGGTCGGTGGCGAGGATCAGGCCGTCGGCATCCTTGACCGCCTTGGCGATGTCGGCCAGGCGCTTGCCGGAGGCTGTATCGACGGCCCAGGACATGGCAAAATCCTCGTCCGGGCGCACCGAGCCATCCTTGGCCGGCAGATCGCGGACATGGCCGAACGAGGCTAGAACCTTATAGTTCTTGCCGAGGTATTTGTTGATTGTCTTTGCCTTGGCCGGCGATTCGACGACGACGACGTCCATGAGGTCTCATATCAGCTGTGGGGCGGCAGAAGAATTCCGCAGCGCGCGACGCGTTCTTTTCGTCGCTCACATGGCCGCGCTTTTTCAATCGGTCAAGGGCAAGCGCCCAAATTGGCGGGACGTCGGCAGCAATACACTCTTAGAGTGTATGGAGAAAATCACAGAATTTCGGGAAAGGCAGTTCGTGCTTCGCGCGACCGGAAACAACTCGGGGATACGTGGCCGGCGCCCGCGCAAATCCGGCTGAGTGGGCGCAATTGCCTGCATAGTGAAACCGGCCGCCGGCGCATGGAGGGTGCCCGGCGACCAGTCGACTCGACGTCCTGCCAGCAGGCAAGACGATGATTGGGAACTCTAGTCAGCCTTGACGACGTGCCAGACTTCGCCGACGCCGTCGCCGGTCATGTCGCCGGCTTTCTTGTCCTTGATGAAGGTGTAGACCGGCTTGCCCTCATAGGCCCACATCTTGGTGCCGTCGGTGCGGTCGACGACTGTCCATTCACCGTCGGCCTTGGCGTCGGCCTCGGCCTTCAGCGGTGGCCAGTTGGTGGCGCATTTGTCGTAGCAGTTGGTCTTGCCCTTCTCGTCCTTGTCATAGGTGTAGAGCGTCATGCCGTTGGCATCGGTGTAGATCTTGGTGCCGCCGACATCGGCTTCCTTCCACGCTTCGGCGGCGAAGGATGCGGCGGTGCTGAGCAAAAGCGCAGCGAGCCCGGCTGTGATCGTTTTCATGGAAATCTCCCTGGGTATCCGAAGAAGCGCGCGGGAAATCGCGGCCTCTTTTTGATCAACGCGTCCAGCCGTTCGTTTCTTCCCCGGTCTGTCGCTCCAGGGCCGGCGGCTTGCCACAAAATGGTGATTGGTGGACAAGGCGGTGCGTCGCTATATGCGCGCCAGCATTGTTGGAGCTACGGAATGGCATTGGATATCGGCTATGTCAGCGCGGTCGGGGCGGGGGCGATCTCGTTCCTGTCGCCTTGCGTGCTGCCGCTGGTGCCGCCCTATCTCTGCTACATGGCCGGCGTCTCGGTCGACGATTTTCGCGGCGATGCTGGCGCCACGGCAAGGGCCGGCGCGCGTGGCGCGCTGATTGCGTCCTCGATCGCCTTCGTGCTCGGTTTCTCGACCGTCTTCGTCGCGCTCGGCGCAGGCGCCTCGACCATCGGTCATTGGCTGCGCGTCTGGCAGGAGCAACTGGCGATGGCCGCCGGCGTGCTGATCATCCTGATGGGACTGAATTTCCTCGGCATATTGCGCATCCCGCTTCTGTCGCGTGAGGCGCGCTTCCAATCGCAAGGCAAGCCGGCCAGCCTGATCGCCGCCTATGTCATGGGACTGGCCTTCGCCTTCGGCTGGACGCCCTGCATCGGCCCGGTGCTGGGGCCGATCCTGACGCTGGCCGGCGGCCGCGAGACGGTCGGCGAGGGGGCGCTGCTGCTTGCCGCCTATTCGCTCGGGCTGGGCATCCCGTTCCTGATCGCCGCGCTGTTTTCCGGCGCCTTCATGCGCTTCCTCGGCAAATTCCGCGTCCATCTCGGTCGCGTCGAAAAGGCGATCGGCGCGCTGCTTGTGGTCGCCGGCGTGTTTTTCCTCACCGGCGGGGTGCAGAGCGCGTCGTATTGGCTGCTGGAGAATTTCCCGGCGCTGGGGCAGTTGGGGTAAACCCGATCCGCCATCTCACCGGAATTTAACCGCATTGGTGCAGCATGGCGCCAATGCTAGATAGTTTCGATTCCTGATCCCCTTTCATACGGTTGCCCTTTCATGAGCCCGAGATCCTGCCTGTCCGTCATCCTTGCCGCCGGCGAAGGCACGCGCATGAAAAGCGTGCTGCCAAAGGTGCTGCACCAGATCGCCGGCTTGCCGATGGTTGCCCATGTGGTGAAGGCGGCTGAGGCCGCCGGTGCCGGCGACCAGGCGCTGGTGATCGGCCATGGGGCGGAGGAGATGCGCAAGGCGGCACAGAAGTTTGCGCCGAAGGCCGAGACTTTCGTGCAGGAACAGCGGCTCGGCACCGCGCATGCCGTGCTTGCCGCGCGCGATGCGATATCAAGGGGTTACGACGATATTCTCGTCATGTTCGGTGACACACCGCTGATCGATCCGGGCGCGCTGGCCGTGGCGCGGCTGAAGTTGGCGGAAGGTGCTGGCGTCGTGGTCATCGGTTTTCGCACCCCGAACCCTACCGGCTATGGCCGGCTGATCGAGAAGGGCGGCAAGCTGGTCGCCATTCGCGAGGAGAAGGACTGCACCGACGAGGAGAAAAAGATCACCTTCTGCAATGGCGGGCTGATGGCGGTGGCGGGCAAGCAGGCGCTGAAATTGCTCGACCAGGTCGGCAATAAGAACGCCAAGGGCGAGTATTACCTGACCGACATCGTCGAGATTGCCGGTGGCCAAGGCTTGGATGTCATCGCCACCGAGGCCAGTTTCGAGAACGCGCTCGGCATCAACAACCGTGCCGAGCTGGCCGAGGCCGAAGGCATCTGGCAGCGGCGCCGGCGGCGCGAGGCCATGCTGTCCGGCGTGACGCTGATCGCGCCCGAAACCGTGTTCTTCTCGCACGACACCGAGATCGGCGCCGACACCATCGTCGAACCCAACGTCTGGTTCGGGCCGGGCGTGAAGATCGCCACGGGCGCCAAGATCCATGCCTTCAGCCATATCGAAGGCGCCACCGTCGCTTCCAACTGCGATGTAGGGCCGTTCGCCCGGCTGCGACCGGGTGCCGATCTCAAGCAGAAGGCCAAGGTCGGCAATTTCTGCGAGGTCAAGCAGGCTGTCATCGAGGAGGGCGCCAAGGTCAATCATTTGACCTATATCGGCGACGCCCGCGTTGGTGCGGGCGCCAATATCGGCGCCGGCACCATCACCTGCAATTATGATGGCTATTCGAAATTCTTCACCGACATCGGCGAAGGCGCCTTCATCGGCTCGAACTCCTCGCTGGTGGCACCGGTCACGATCGGCAATGGCGGCTACATCGCCTCGGGCAGCGTCATCACCGAAAGCGTACCGGACGATGCGCTTGCCTTCGGCCGTGCTCGCCAGAAGACGATCCCAGGCAAGGGCAAGGAATTGCGCGAGCGCTTTGCTTCGGCGGCGGCGGCGAAGAAAGCTGCCGCCAAATAGGGCAGGGAGTCAGCCGGCTGCATCCTTGCCAAACGCAGCGGTCACTTCGATCTTGCCGACGATTGACCTGTTGAATTCAGGCAGGTCTTCGGCAGGGATCCAGTACTCCAGATGCGCCTTGCTGCCGGCTGCTCAACTCGGTAGCGGTCGAGAAACTCCTTCAAGACGTCAAACCGGGTGACAAAACCCGAGCCGCTGGCGGGTACATTCCAGTCGCGTGCGATCTGCGTCGCATAGGCTTCGGACAGAACCGGATAGAAAATCGGCTGGTCGGGCAGGCGCGGCGGGAACGCCCGCATGCCCGATGCCTCGATCAATTTCAGCTCTTTCGGTCCAACAGGACGCCAGAGTGTCACGGTGGGTTTGGTTTCGCTCATGGCCAGACTTTAGCCAAATATTTCTGAAACGAGAACCAAGTGCCTGAAAAGCCGAACGATTGCAGTAACCGGATTGCAAGAGCGGTCTGTCATGGTGCATTGCGAGCAGGACCGTTCCGCTGACACGGAACGAAACGCAAAGTGACTTTTACGGCAGGCCGGCAATCCCTAGATAGCGCTGGGTTTCTGCAGGGAATCGGGGGCAAGCGCCATGTGCGGTATCGTCGGAATTGTCGGCCAGCAGCAGGTCGCGCCGCTCATCGTCGATGCGCTTAAGCGGCTCGAATACCGCGGCTATGACTCGGCCGGCGTCGCCACAATCGAACATGGCGAGCTTGGCCGCAGGCGCGCCGAAGGCAAGCTGGTCAATCTCGAACGCCTGCTGAAGAACGAACCGCTCGACGGCACGATCGGCATCGGCCACACGCGCTGGGCGACGCATGGCGTGCCGAACGAGACCAACGCGCATCCGCATTTTTCCGACGGCGTCGCCATCGTC
Source organism: Mesorhizobium monacense (assembly GCF_056781675.1). Lineage (NCBI taxonomy): Bacteria > Pseudomonadati > Pseudomonadota > Alphaproteobacteria > Hyphomicrobiales > Phyllobacteriaceae > Mesorhizobium > Mesorhizobium monacense. Next base: position 2,078,559 of record NZ_CM165567.1, read on the forward strand.
CACAATGGCATCATCGAGAATTTCGCCGAATTGCGCGACGAACTGATCCGCGACGGCTATTCCTTCTCGTCGCAGACCGACACCGAGGTCGTTGCGCATCTGGTGGCGCGCGAACTGGCCAAGGGACTGAAGCCGGTCGAGGCCGCGCATCAGGCGCTGAAGCGGCTGGAAGGCGCGTTCGCGCTGGCGATCATGTTCAAGGGTGACGAGGATCTGATCGTCGGCGCCCGCAACGGCCCGCCTTTGGCCGTCGGCCATGGCGACGGCGAGATGTTTTTGGGGTCCGACGCCATTGCGCTGGCGCCCTTCACCAATTCGATCACCTACCTGGAAGACGGCGACTGGGCGGTGGTGCGCCGCAACGATGTCGCCATCTTCGACATGGACGGCAACAAGGTCGACCGCAAGCGCCAGCAGTCGCTGTCGACCAGCTTCATGGTCGACAAGGGCAACCGGCGGCACTTCATGGAAAAGGAAATCCATGAGCAGCCCGAAGTGATCTCGCACACGCTGGCGCATTATGTGGATTTCGTCTCCGGCGTTTCCAAGCCGCTCGAGCTGCCCTTCGATTTCGCCAAGATCGGACGGCTGGCGATCTCGGCCTGCGGCACCGCCTATCTCGCCGGGCTGATCAGCAAATACTGGTTCGAGCGCTATGCGCGGCTGCCGGTCGACATCGATGTCGCTTCGGAATTCCGTTACCGCGAGATGCCGCTTTCGGCGAACGACGCCGCTTTCTTCATCTCGCAGTCAGGTGAGACGGCCGACACACTTGCGTCGCTGCGCTACTGCCGCAAGGCCGGCATGAAGATCGGCGCGGTCGTCAATGTGCGCGAATCGACCATGGCGCGCGAATCCGACGTGGTGCTGCCGACGCTGGCCGGGCCGGAAATCGGCGTCGCCTCGACCAAGGCTTTTACTTGCCAGCTCTCGGTGCTGGCCTCGCTCGCCGTGCGCGCCGGCGTGGCGCGCGGAACGATTTCGCGCGAGCAGGAAAAGACGCTGGTGCGCGAACTGTCGGAAGCGCCGCGCTTCGCCAATCAGGTCCTGAAGCTCGACGGGCAGATCGAGCGCATCTCGCGCGAGCTCTCGCGCTACAAGGACGTGCTCTATCTCGGCCGCGACACCAATTTTCCGCTGGCCATGGAAGGTGCGCTGAAGCTCAAGGAAATCTCCTATATCCACGCCGAAGGCTATGCCGCCGGCGAGCTGAAGCATGGGCCGATCGCGCTGATCGACGAGAACATGCCGGTCATCGTCATCGCGCCGCATGACCGCATCTTCGAAAAGACGGTGTCGAACATGCAGGAAGTGGCGGCGCGCGGCGGCAAGATCATCCTGATCACCGACAGCAAGGGCGCGGCGCAGGCGAGCGTCAAGACGATGGAGACGATCATCCTGCCCGACGTGCCGGAAATCATCTCGCCGATCATCTACGCGCTGCCGATCCAGATGCTCGCTTACTTCACTGCCGTGTTCATGGGCACGGACGTCGACCAGCCGCGCAATCTGGCGAAATCGGTGACGGTGGAATAGGCGGCGTTTAAAAACTTCGCAATTCCAAAGCGCCTTGCGGTTCACTAATGTCGCGTTGCAATCAGCGCGCCGCGGTGAACCCATGTCCGACGCTTCCAAGACCTCAGGCATGACCCGGCTGCGGAATTATTTCCTGACCGGCTTCATCGTCTGCGCACCGCTGGCCATCACCGCCTATATCGCCTGGTCGTTCATCGGCTGGGTCGATTCCTGGGTGAAACCCTATATTCCGGCACGCTACAGCCCCGACACCTATCTTCCGGTCCCGGTTCCGGGCTTTGGCCTGATCGTTGCCTTGATCCTGATCACGCTGATCGGTTTCATGACGGCCAACATCGTCGGCCGCGCCATCGTCAACTTCGGCGAACGCTTGCTCGGTCGCATGCCCTTGGTGCGCGGCATCTACGGTTCGCTGAAGCAGATTTTCCAAACGGTGCTGTCGAACAAGGGCGACATGTTCCACCAGGTCGGGCTGGTCGAATATCCGCGCAAGGGCGTCTGGTCGCTGGTTTTCGTCGCCAGCGAGAAGGAAACCGAGATCAACCAGAAGCTCGACCAGGAAGGCGATCCGCTGATCGCGGTGTTCATGCCGTGCACGCCCAACCCGACCACCGGCTTCCTGATGTATGTGCAGAAATCCGATATCGTCCTGCTCGACATGACGATCGAGGACGGCGCCAAGCTGATCGTGTCGGCCGGGCTGGTGGCGCCGGAGGTGAAGGCCAAGATCGTGACCGTCAACGGCGAGCGTATCGAAGGTCCGCTTGCCAATCCGCCGCTCGGCGTCGGGCCTCAGCCGGCGCGCAGCAAGCGAACCGCCTCGTCGCGGCCGAACAGATAAAGCAACAGCCGCAGGGCCGAGCCGCGCTCGGACTGCAATTCCGGATCGCGCGACAGGATCAGCCTTGCGTCATCGCGGGCGGCTTCGAGCAGGTCGGCATGCGCCTCGATGCGCGCTACCTGGAAGCCCGGCGTGCCGGACTGGCGGGTGCCGAGTAATTCGCCTTCGCCGCGCAGCTTCAGGTCCTCCTCGGCGATAAGGAAGCCGTCCTCGGTCTCGCGCATCACCGACAGCCGGCGCTTTGCCGTCTCGCCGAGCGGGTCCTTGTAGAGCAGCACGCAGGAGGACGGCTTGTCGCCACGCCCGACCCGCCCGCGCAGCTGGTGCAACTGGGCAAGGCCGAAGCGCTCGGCGTGCTCGATGACCATGATGGTCGCGTCCGGCACGTCGACACCGACCTCGATGACCGTGGTGGCGATCAGGATGCGCGTCTCGCCCTGTTTGAAGGCGCGCATGGCCTCGTCCTTTTCCGTACCCTTCATGCGACCATGCACCAGCCCGATCCGGTCGCCGAACAAGGTCTTCAGCGAGGCAAAGCGGTCCTCCGCCGACATCAGTTTGATTTCTTCGGATTCCTCGACCAGCGGACAGATCCAGTAGATTTTTTGGCCGTCGGCGACGGCGTCGAGCATGCGGCCGACCAGTTCGTCCAGCCGTTCGAGCGGCAGGGTGACGGTGCGGATCGGCTGGCGGCCGACCGGCTTTTCGGTCAGCTTTGAGACGTCCATGTCGCCAAAGGCGGTCAGCACCAAAGTGCGCGGGATCGGCGTCGCCGTCATCACCAGCATGTCGGGCGCGTCGCCCTTGGCGGTGATAGCGAGCCGCTGGTGGACGCCGAAACGGTGCTGTTCGTCGACGACGGCGAAGACGAGGTCGTGAAACGTCACCGTTTCCTGGAACAGCGCATGGGTGCCGACGACGATGTCGATCTCGCCGCTCGCCAGACCGGCGAGCGTGTCGGTGCGCTCGCGGCCTTTTTCGCGGCCGGTGAGGATGGCGACGCGCAGCCCGGCCCTTTCCGCCAAAGGCGTGATCGTTGCCAGGTGCTGGCGCGCCAGGATTTCCGTTGGCGCCATCAGCGCCGCCTGGCCTCCGGCCTCGACGGCGCGCGCCATGGCGAGCAGCGCGACCACCGTCTTGCCGGAGCCGACGTCGCCCTGCAGCAGGCGCAGCATGCGCTCGGGATCGGCGAGATCGGCGTTGATTTCGGCGAGCGCGAATTCCTGGCTGGCGGTCAGCGAATAGGGCAGGGCCGCGCGCAGTTTTTCGACGATCAGGCCATCGCCGATCAGCGGCCGGCCGGACAGGCGGCGGACCTTCGCCCGCACCAGCGCCAGCGACACCTGGCCGGCCAGCAACTCGTCATAGGCAAGCCGCCGCCATGCCGATCCTTCGATGGCGACATCGATCGGGTCGGCCGGGTTGTGGATGCGGGCAAGCGCCTCGCCAAAGGCGGGAAAGGTCTGGCGGCGCATGAAGGCGTCGTCCTGCCATTCCGGCAGCTCCGGCAGCCGGCCGAGCGCCTGGCCGATCGCCCGGCGCAGCACTTTTCCCGACAGGCCGGCGGTCAGCGGATAGACCGGCTCGACCAGCGGCAGGGCTTCGGCGTCATTGGCGAGTGCGATATGATCGGGATGGACCATGGTCGGGCGGCCGTTGAACCATTCCATGCGGCCGGAGACGACGACATGCTCGCCCACGGGCATGGCCTTTTCGAGATAGGCGGCATGGGCATGGAAGAAGGTCAGCCCGATCTCGCCGGTATCGTCATGGGCATAGACCCGATACGGCACCGACCGGTTGCCGCGCGGCGGCGGCTGGTGGCGGTCGATGCGCACGTCGAGGGTGACGATGGCGCCTGACGGCGCGAGCGCAATGCCCGGCCGGTTGCGGCGGTCGATCACGGTGTGGGGCAAGACGAACAAGAGGTCGCCGGCGCGCGCCGCGCGGTCGCTGAGATCGGCAGCCACCACCTTCTCGATCAGCAAGCCGACCTTCGGCCCGACGCCGGCAAGCGAGGTGATCGGGACGAACAGCGGATCGAGGAGGGAAGGACGCATGATGTCAGCTTATGTCGCAACGGCCATTGCGCAAGGCTGACACCGCCCTCTATCCACGCTATATGCGCCGCTTCAGACAGGGATGCGGCACGATGACCGGAACGAAACGATCAAGCGAGGGGCTCGATGCCCGCCGCCGCAAGCTTCTGTTCCGTTCCTGGCATCGCGGCATGCGCGAGATGGATCTCATCCTCGGCAGCTTCGCCGATACCGAGATTGGCGCCTTGACCGGCGACGAGATCGACCAATATGAGAGGCTCCTCGACATTCCCGACACCGAATTCCTGCCTCTGATTACCGGCGAACGTGCGGTTCCGCCCGATATCGATTGTGCCGTGCTGCAAAAGATTCTGGCGTCGCGCCGGACCATGACATTCTGAACGACGTGATTTCATGAGTCTCATTCCCACCATCGGCCTGCCGAAAGGCCGCGCCGGCCAGTTCATCGTCGATGGCGTCGCCGACGGCTACGAAGCCTTCGCGCTGGTGCAGGCAGCGCACGAGATCGCTCCCGACAAGCCGGTGCTGTTCGTGGCGCGCGACGGCCAGCGCCTGCCGGCGATCATAGAGGCGCTGGCCTTTGCCGCGCCCGGCCTGCCGGTGCTGGAATTGCCGGCCTGGGATTGCTTGCCTTACGACCGCGTCTCTCCAGGCTCGGACGCCGCCGCCAAGCGGCTCGACGCGCTGACCGCAATGATCGCGCTGGCGAGGAAGCCGCACCGCGCGGTCATCCTCACCACGGCCAATGCGCTGTTGCAGCGTATTCCGCCGGCCGATCTGGTCGAGGCGCAGACCTTCCATGCCAAGCCTGGCAACCAGATCGACATGAACGCGCTGGTGTCGCGGCTGGAGACCTCGGGTTTCGAGCGGGTGCCGACGGTGCGCGGCGTCGGCGAGTTCGCGGTGCGCGGCGGCATTCTGGACCTGTTCGCGCCCGGCTGGACGGAAGCGCTGCGGCTCGATTTCTTCGGCGACACGCTGGAATCGATCCGCGTCTTCGACGCCGCAACGCAGCGCACCACCGGCCAGCGCAAGTCGATGGCGCTGCAGGCGATGAGTGAAGTGGCGCTGACGCCCGAGACCATCAGCCGCTTCCGCCGCGCCTATATCGAGGCCTTTGGCGCGCCGCAGCGCGATGACGGACTCTATGCGGCGGTCAGCGAAGGGCGGCGCTTTGCCGGCATGGAACATTGGCTGCCGTTGTTCTACGAACGGCTGGAGACGGTGTTCGACTATCTGCCGGATACTCCCGTCGTCTTCGACCACCTGGCGCATGAGGCGCTGGCCGAACGGCATACACTGATCCTCGACCATTACGAGGCGCGCCGGAAACAGGCCGACGGCGCGCTGAAGGACGCCGTGCCCTACAAGCCGGTGGCACCGGACCTGCTTTATCTCTCGCCGGAGAACCTCGTTGCGTCGCTGGGGCCGCGCGAAGCCATTGACTTCACTGCCTTCGACGCGCCGGATGCAGGCGGCAAAAAGGTCTTCCACGCCGGCTCGCGTCACGGCCGCGCCTTCGTCGAGGAACGCGCCGACCCCAACGTCAATGTCTTCGACGTCGTCGTGAAGCACATCGCCGACGAGCGCGCCGCGCGCCGTCGCGTCGTCATTGCCGGCTGGACGGAAGGCTCGCTCGACCAACTCGGCCAGATCCTGGCCGAACATCATCTCGGCAATCTCGTGCCAGTGGCGACGCTTGCCGAAGCGGACAAGCTCGAGCCGGGGCAGGCAGCACTTGCGGTGTTGCCGCTGGAATCCGGCTTCGAGACCGAAAAACTGGTCGTCGTCGCCGAGCAGGACATTCTGGGCGATCGGCTGATCCGGCGTTCGAAGCGCAAGAAGCGTGCTTCCGACTTCATCGCCGAAGCCTCGTCATTGTCGGCCGGCGACATCGTCGTCCACACGGACCACGGCATTGGCCGCTTCATCGGCTTGCGCACCATCGAGGCGATCGGCGCGCCGCATGACTGCCTCGAAATCCACTATGCCGGCGACGACCGACTGTTCCTGCCGGTGGAGAATATCGAGCTTCTGTCGCGCTACGGCTCGGATTCGGCCGAAGCGGCGCTCGACAAGCTCGGCGGCGGCGCCTGGCAGTCGCGCAAAGCGCGGCTGAAGCGCCGCCTGCTCGACATGGCCGGGCAGTTGATTCGGATTGCCGCCGAGCGGCAGATGCGCTCGGCGCCGTCGTTGGTACCGGCCGATGGCCTCTATGGCGAGTTCGCCGCGCGCTTTCCCTATGAGGAGACCGACGACCAGCAGACGGCGATCGATTCCGTCATGGACGACCTGGGTGCCGGCAAGCCGATGGACCGGCTGATCTGCGGCGATGTCGGCTTCGGCAAGACGGAAGTGGCGCTTCGCGCCGCCTTTATCGCTGCCATGGAAGGTTTCCAGGTTGCGATTGTCGTGCCGACGACATTGTTGTCGCGCCAGCATTTCAAGACCTTTTCGCAGCGTTTCTCCGGCCTGCCGATCCGCGTCGCCCAGGCCTCGCGGCTGGTCGGCGCCAAGGAACTTGCCGAGACCAAGAAAGGCATCGCCGAGGGCACGGTCGATATCGTCGTCGGCACGCATGCGTTGCTCGGGTCCGCGATCTCATTCAAGAATCTCAGCCTGTTGATCATCGACGAGGAGCAGCACTTTGGCGTCAAGCACAAGGAACGGCTGAAGGATCTCAAGACCGATGTGCATGTGCTGACGCTGTCGGCGACGCCGATCCCCCGCACCTTGCAGCTTGCCTTGACCGGCGTGCGCGAACTGTCGCTGATCGCGACACCGCCGGTCGACCGCATGGCGGTGCGCACCTTCATCTCGCCCTTCGATCCGCTGGTCATCCGCGAGACGCTGCTGCGCGAGCGCTATCGCGGCGGACACTCCTTTTATGTCGTGCCGCGTATCAGCGATCTCGCCGAAATCCATGATTTCCTGCGTGAATCCGTGCCCGAGCTGAAAATCGCGGTGGCCCATGGCCAGATGCCGCCCGGCGAGCTCGACGACATCATGAATGCCTTCTACGACGGCCAGTACGACGTGCTGTTGTCGACCACCATCGTCGAATCCGGCCTGGATATCCCGACCGCCAACACGCTGATCATCCATCGCGCCGACATGTTCGGCCTGTCGCAGCTCTACCAGCTGCGCGGCCGCGTCGGCCGCTCGAAGGTGCGCGCCTATGCGCTGTTCACGCTGCCGGCCAACCGCAAGCTGACCGATACGGCCGAGCGGCGGCTGAAGGTGCTGCAGTCGCTTGACACGCTCGGCGCCGGCTTCCAGCTCGCCAGCCACGACCTCGACATCCGAGGCGCCGGCAACCTGCTCGGCGAAGAGCAGTCCGGCCACATCAAGGAGGTCGGCTTCGAGCTCTACCAGCAGATGCTGGAGGAGGCTGTCGCCGAGGTGAAGGATTCCGGCGAGGTGCAGGATGGCGGCTGGTCGCCGCAGATCGCGGTCGGCACGGCGGTGATGATACCGGAGGGCTATGTTCCGGACCTGCAGCTCCGGCTGACGCTCTACCGCCGCCTCGGCGATCTCGAAAACACCGAGGAGATCGATGCCTTCGGCGCTGAATTGATAGACCGCTTCGGGCCGCTGCCGGAGGAGGTGAAGCATCTCCTGAAGATTGTCTTCATCAAAGCGCTCTGCCGCAGGGCCAATGTCGAGAAGCTCGATGCCGGGCCGAAGGGCGTTGTCATTCATTTCCGCAAGCGCGAGTTCCCCAACCCGGTCGGGCTGGTCAAGTTCATCGGCGAGCAGGGCTCGCTGGCCAAGATCCGGCCGGATCACAGCGTCGTCTTCATCCGCGACTGGCCGAACGCAGAAAAGCGGCTGGCCGGCTCGGCGGTGGTGATGACGCAGTTGGCGCGGCTGGTGGCCGCGTAGCAAGGCACCGGGCGCTTCGCTGCGCCGGCCTCCATTCGCCAGCGCTGAAATTCCGGTCTAGAATAGGAAATCGGCTTCGTGTATGGAGCCGCCACCCCATATAGGGGCGGAATGGCGGGCGATGGCGTTCGCTTGTTTGTTTGACGCAATTCCGGACGGAAAACCGTTTCACACTTTTCCTGGAATTGCTCTGAAAGGGCGTTTGGGTGCAACGATGACGAAATGGTCGCCGAATTCCTGGAGGGCAAAGCCGATCAAGCAGGTTCCTGCTTATCCGGACCTTGCCACGCTGAAGAACACGGAAGCCCAGATCGCCACCTTTCCGCCGCTGGTTTTTGCAGGTGAGGCGCGCAAGCTGAAGAAGCAGCTTGCGGCTGTCGCAGCCGGTGACGCATTCCTCCTCCAGGGCGGCGATTGCGCCGAGAGTTTTGCCGAGCACGGCGCGGACAATATCCGCGACTTCTTCCGTGTCTTCCTGCAGATGTCGGTGGTGCTGACCTTCGCCGGCGCACAGCCGGTGGTGAAGGTTGGCCGTGTCGCCGGCCAGTTCGCAAAGCCGCGCTCGTCCGACAACGAGACCAAGGGCGAGGTGACGCTGCCGAGCTACCGCGGCGACATCATCAACGGTATCGAGTTCGACGCCAAGTCGCGCATTCCCGATCCGGCCCGGCAGGAGATGGCGTACCGCCAGTCGGCGGCGACGCTCAACCTTTTGCGCGCCTTCGCGCAGGGCGGCTATGCCAGCCTGGAGAACGTACATAGCTGGATGCTGGGCTTCGTCTCCGACAGCCCGCAAGGCGAGAAATACGAATCGCTGGCGAACCGCATCACTGAGACGATGGATTTCATGCGCGCGGTCGGCATCACGTCCGAAACCAATTTCGCGCTGCGCGAGACGGATTTCTACACCAGCCACGAGGCGCTGCTGCTCGGCTACGAGGAGGCGCTGACCCGCGTCGATTCGACCTCGGGCGATTGGTACGCCACGTCGGGCCACATGATCTGGATCGGCGACCGCACGCGCCAGCCCGACCATGCGCATGTCGAATATTGCCGCGGCATCAAGAACCCGCTCGGCCTGAAATGCGGTCCGTCACTGACGTCGGACGGTCTGCTGGAGCTGATCGACCTGCTCAATCCGGAAAACGAACCGGGGCGGCTGACGCTGATCGCGCGCTTTGGTTCCGACAAGGTCGCCGACCATCTGCCGAAGCTGGTGCGGGCGGTGCAGAAGGAAGGCCGCAGCGTGGTGTGGTCATCCGACCCGATGCACGGCAACACGATCGAGGCTGCCGGCTACAAGACGCGGCCGTTCGACCGCATCCTGAAGGAGGTGCAGACCTTCTTCGAGGTGCACCGCGCCGAAGGCACGCATCCGGGCGGCATCCATGTCGAGATGACCGGCAAGAACGTCACCGAATGCACCGGTGGCGCCCGTGCCATCACCGCCGAGGAATTGCAGGATCGCTACCACACGCATTGCGATCCGCGCCTCAATGCCGACCAGGCGATCGAGCTGGCCTTCCTGGTCTCGGACCTGCTCAAGAAGAGCCATCCGGTCCAGCAGAAGCAGGCCGCCAACGGCTGAGTTTGCCTGCAAGCAGAATGGATTGAAGAAGAAGCGCTGGAGAAATCCGGCGCTTTTTTCGTTTTCGCCGCGATGCATGACGGGCCGCGATCACATCAGTGCTTACGAAAATGTGTTCTCACACGACCATCGCAAAGCCAGGATTGAGGCGGAACGCACGGCGAACTCCGAGCCCTCTCGATGCGATCGCCAGCACCATGCGCCACGAGCATGCCATCATTCACCACCGCGCGCTTGATTTCTGGTCGGCGCGCGCCGCGATCCTCGTCATCATCTGTCTGCAGCTTCTCGTCATCAACGATCTTTCGTTCGGCCCACGCTGGCTGGCTCCCTCGATCGAAGCGACGCTGCTCATCCCTCTCTCGATCGCAACGGCCTGGACGCAAATGGCAACCCAGAGGGCCGTCGAGCACGATCACTGGTACACGATCGGCCGGTTTCGCGTGTTCATCCGTCGGATGGCGCTGGTGATGACCGGCGTCATCAGCATCATGAATTGCGGTGCGCTGGCCTTCCTGGTGCGCGCGCTGCTGGAGGGCCACGCCGGCGCCGGAACGACGCTTCTTGTCGACGCGCTGAATATCTGGGTCACCAATGTCATCGTCTTTGCGCTCTGGTTCTGGAGCACCGACCGGGGCGGACCGCCGACCTGTGGCCTCGTCAAGCGTGCGCAGGCCGACTTCCTGTTCCCGCAAATGACGCTGCCAGATCGCGAAATCCGCGACTGGCTGCCCGGTTTCGTCGACTATGTGTTCCTGGCGTTCACCAATGCGACGGCATTCTCGCCCACCGACACCTTGCCGCTGTCCAAGCGCGCCAAGTTGTTGATGATGGCGGAGGCGATGATCTCGCTGCTGACGATTGCGCTGGTGGCCGCGCGAGCCGTCAACATACTAGCTTAAAGCCGCCCGCGGTCCCAGCGTAGGCCGGCGAGCCTCGGGTCGGAAAAAGCCGTCCTGGAGAACTCGATGCGCTTTTCGGGGAATTCGCAGATCGCCTGCACGCCGAAGGCGCCGAGGCGGATGCGCCAGGTTTGCGGCTCCAGCGGCTTTGCCTTGGCAAAACCCTTGCAGGTCAGCAGCGCGATGTTGGCGCCTTTCGGGTCGCGCGCCGAGCGGTAGCGGATCGCCTGCAGCCCGGCCTCGCGCGCGACGTCGGCGATCGCCTGGCAAGCACTGTAGTCGGTCGGATGCGTCCATGCGACCTGGTCGCGATCGAGCGGCGGTCGTGTCAGGTCGATGGCGTTGGCACATTTGATGGCGGCGGCGAAGGCGGTGTAGTCGGCGGCGTCGCGCGGCCAGGGCGTGTCAGGCGATTCCGCGAAGAACAGCAAACGGTAGAAGGCCATTTCGGCGACCGCCGTCAGCATCGTTTCGGCGGCATAATAGACGCCCAAGGTCCTGCCGGCGCGGCGGAAGCGCGATCCGTGCGGGTAGACCGAACCGTAGCGGAAAGGCGTCGCCAACAGATAATGGAGATGCCGGCATTCGAGCGGGATTTGCGGCTTGGTCTCCTCGATCAGATCCTCGAGCAGGGCCTGTTCGTCGAGCGTATCGACGACCTTCAAGGTCGAGACGCGGTGCTGCGCCTCGACCACGCGCCAGTACTTGCCGTCGAGTGGAACGGCCTCAGACGAGAGCGCGGCGGGAGTCCAGATAGGCGATGACATCGACGAGCCCTGATATTGTCTGGATTTTCTCGACGGGCGCGCCATCGAAGGCCGTGTTGGCATTCTTCAGCCATGCCCGGGCGATCGTCTCGTCGCCGCCGACAATGGCGTCGAGCGAACGGAACAGGCGGACGAACAACACCGCAAGCTCGAATGGCTTGGTGCCGCGCTCCAGCAGGAATTCCTGCCTGCGCATGCGCGAAACCGTGGCTTCCGAAACCCCGATGATCGAAGCCAGTACCCTGGCGGTGACGTCGAGCAGTTCAGCGGCGCGCAGCGTTGCCTTGGTGAGAACCGCGTTCTCGGCTGCGGTTGCAGCGATTTGAGGCTGTATCATAAGCGTGGTTTTCCATTTCCATGGAAAATATAGGACACAAAAATTTACATGGAAAGGTGGCGGCAACAATTTTTCTGAATTCTGGCGGGCAATCCCCGTCGCAGAAGGGGCCGCGCGATGCCTCAGTCCTTCTTGTAGAGCAGCCAGCTCTTGCCGGCGCGGCTGGCCATCGCCGAATGCCGGGTGACGCGGTTGCGCCCGCTGACCTTCGAACGATAGAGCGCCCGGTCGGCCTTGGTGTAGAGATCCTCGGGGCTTTCGGCCTCCGATGCCATGCAGATGCCCATCGACACAGTCACCGTGCCGTAATTGGTGCCGGTCTGGCTGCTGGTGAACGGCGTCTGCTCGATCAGCATGCGGATGCGCTCGGCGATCTCGTAGGTGGTGTCCTCGCTGGCGCCTTCGACGATCAGCGCGAACTCCTCGCCGCCGGTGCGGGCCACGAACATGCCGCCGCGGATGCTGGTCTGGAGGATCTCGGCGATGATCTGGATGATCCTGTCGCCGACCGGGTGGCCGTAGCGGTCGTTGATGTCCTTGAAGCGGTCGATATCGGCAAGGATCAGGGCGTTGAACAGGATGCCCTTGTTGCTGTTGTAGATCTTGGTGATTTCCTTGTCGAAGGCGCGCCGGTTCCAGATATGAGTCAGGGGATCGGTGTCGGCGAGGCGCTTGTATTCCTCGAGCTTCGACTTGACGCTCTCGAGTTCGGCCGTCTTGTCGCTGAGCGTGCTCGCCACCTGCTTGCCGTGGTCGATCGTCGAATTGGTGGCGGCCGACATGGCGCCGACGATCTTCTGCAGCAGGTCCTGCGACAGCAGGCTGCGGTTGCTCAATCCGCTCGATGTCTCGTCGAGGATCCTGCCGTATTTCTCGATATGGGTGCGTTCGCTTCGCAGCAGCGAGGCGATGTCCTCGAGTTCCTTGGCGATGACGTCCCGGGCGTGCTCGACGATGCCCGGACCGTGATGCTGGGCAAAGAAGGTGCGCCCGATGCGGTCAAGGTCTTCCTGCGTCGGCCGGTTGCTCAACGAGACGACGGCGAGGCTGAGCTCATGGTTGCTGCCGCTCAGCGCCTCGTAGAAGATCTCGTAGTTGCGCGGCAGGCCCAGCACGCCGAGCTGGCGCATGGTTGCCACGACAGTGCTTGCAATGTCCGTGTTCCTGTCGGTCGGGGCGGCTGCCGGCTGCATGTTCTGTTCACTCTACCCCTAAGAGCCACCGCGGACCTGCGAGTGCCGGACGTCGACGATGCGGGGAGTGCGACCGAAATTCCAGACGGACGAAGAGACGCGTCCCCAAATCACGACCTCCGCTTGCAGGAACAATAGATGCGAGCGCGCTAAAGTTTCCTTAATGCGCTGCATTGCAACGCATTTTCCTCTACCTCAGGATGCAAGAGGTTTTTTTGTGACCAGGCGGCCAGGATTTCGGAACGCGTCCTTGCGGTGTCGCTTTTGTCTGTGCCTGGCCGGTGCAAAACTGGAATCCTGCCGGCGAAACTGACTCTGGCAGCGAAATCAAACGGAGGCCGAGATGAGCGACGATCACAGCGGATCATGCCTGTGCGGGGCGGTGCGCTTCAGGACGCGGGGAGCCTTGCGCGGCGTGATCTACTGCCATTGTTCGCAGTGCCGCAAGCAGAGTGGGCACTACTATGCCGCAACCAACGTCCCCGATGAAAACATCACGATAGCAGGCGCCGAGAACATCAGCTGGTACGAAGCGTCGTCGTTCGCCAAACGAGGCTTCTGCAAGACATGCGGCTCGGTGTTGTTCTGGAAGCCTCACCAGGACGCCTATGTTTCGGTCATGGCCGGATTGTTCGATGCGCCGACCGGGCTTCAAGGTGAGAGTCACATCTTCGTTGGCGACAAGGGCGACTACTACACGATCGACGACGGACTGCCGCAATTCGAGAAATCGACGCCGACGCTCAGGGTAGCGGACGAATGATTTTTGCGGGGTCTGCCTTATTCCCTTGATCCAGCGGTTGCGATATCCCCTGCCGGTGACTCGGAAAGGGACGTTGGGTATGCAGCGGCTGATCGATGCTTTCTATAATTCGGTGCGGGCGTTTCGCAAGCTGGCCGCCAGCGAAAAGGCCTTCCAGCAGGAACTGATGCTGCTGGTGCTGGCCTTGCCGCTCGGCTGGTTCGTGTCGGTGTCGTGGCGCGGCTATGCGCTGCTGATCGGCGCGGTGCTGCTTCTGATCATGGTTGAAGTGCTCAACACCGGCATCGAGGCGGCGTGCGATGCCTTCAGCCGCGAATTCAACGTCGACATCCAGCTGGCGAAGGATTGCGGCTCCTTGGCGGTGCTGATTTCGGTGGTGATCGTCGCCGGCGTCTGGGGCATCGCCATCATCGAGCGCATCACTGGACTACCGATCTAGTCTTTCGGTCCCTACATGTCGGTTACCAAAGGAGACCGACATGGCTGAAGCCGCCAATTTTCTCTTGCTCGAACGAGGCAGCCTGCCAGACGATTTGCGCTGGCTGGTCGAAAAATATCCGCGCGAGATCTGGCAGGGCCACGCCAACATCCACGGCATGGCCACTATGTGGCTGCAGCGGCACGACATGTTCCGCGAACTCGGCGGCATGCTCACTAAGGGCATCGGCGACTATCGCGAGGGCAAGCTGACAGCGCCGGATTTCGCGCGCTGGTTCGCGCCGCGCCTCAACCATTTCCTCGGCAATCTCGACGGCCACCACAATGTCGAGGACCACCACTATTTCCCGGTCTTTGCCAAGGCCGAGACGCGGCTGAAACGCGGCTTCGAGATCCTCGACGCTGACCATCACACGATCCATGAAGGGCTGGAGCGCAATGCCGAGGCGGCGAACGCCTTCATCCGGACACTGCAGGAGAGCGAGGACAGGCAGCGCTTTGCCGCCGATGCCTATGCCGACGAGAACAGCCGGCTGATCGCCATGCTGACAAGGCATCTGGCCGATGAGGAAGACCTGATCATCCCGTTGATCCTCGACCGGGGCGATCGCGCGCTGGACCCCGACTGACGGTTACGTTTCCCCGGCATCCTTGGCGCGTTCCTTGCCTGCAACATGGTGGGCGAGGAACCAGGCAAGACCGGCCACGGCAAGACCGATAGCCAGGGCGATGAGCAACCGCTCGTGGCGATGCAGTGCCTGGCCGACGATGCGCTCGGCACCCAGCCCGAAGACGTAACCGACAGTGCCGAACAGCGCGGCCCAGACCAGCGACGAGATGGCATTGAGGATGACGAAGCGCGTTGCTGTGATGCTGGCGAAGCCGGCGGCGATGCCGCCGACCAGGCGCATGCCGTATATGTAGCGGTTCGACAGCACGAAGATGTTGGGGTGCGAGGAGGCGAGACGAAAGGCGTGGCTGAATCCCGGCCTTGCCTTCAGCTTGAGGACATAGGGATGATCGGCAAAGCTGCGGCCGAGGATGAAGAAGAAGGTGTCGCCGACAAAGGCGCCGAAGGCGGCCACCAGGAAGGCTTGCCAAAGGACGAAAACGTGCTGATGGGCGAAGAAGCCGCCGAGGATGGCGGCACTTTCGCCTTCGGCCACGCAGCCGAGGAAAACCGCGATCAGCCCATACTGCTCGATGAGATGATGGATCGCCTCGGTCATCAGGAGGGTTGCCGTGCCGACAGCTTCTCGTCGATCCGTTTGACCTGTTCGGCCAGACGCAAGATCTCGTCGCGCAGGCCGATGATCTCGCTGTGGCGCAGTTCATCCAGCTTCTCGTGCAGCGCCATGATCTCGATCTCGGCCTTAAGATTGACCTCGTAGTCGTGGGCGGCGTCGATGCGGTCGCGCTCGGTCTGGCGGTTCTGCGACATCATGATGACCGGCGCCTGCAGCGCCGCGACCATGGAGAGGATCAGGTTGAGGAAGATGAAGGGGTAGGGGTCGAAGGCATTACGCGTCAGCAGCCAGACATTGCCTGCGGTCCACAGGATCAGAAAGGCGATGAAGCCCAGGATGAAGGACCACGAGCCGCCGATCCGGGCGATGGTGTCGGCCACGCGGTCGCCGAGCGTCTGATGGAAGGCGACGGCCTTGTTGGTGTCCTTCGATATGGTGGTGCGTTCGAGCGTCGATTGCAGCACCCGGCTTTCGAGCTTGCTCAAGGCATCCGGCCTTCGCTTCAGCCAGCGGTTTGCCAGATCTTCGACGGTCTTGTTCATGTTTCGCCTCCGTCAGCGTCTGCGATAGACGTAGAGGCTGCCGGTTCGAACGGGAAGTGGTAGATTGACGCGACCTGCGAGGACCAAATGGCCAATTTTCAGAAGATCCGCGCCCGTGCGGCAAAACGCAAAGGCGGGGAGGCGGCGTTGGCGTCGCTGCTCGGGCCCATGCCTGACAACGCTGCGGTGGCGAAGGTGACGGACGATCGCATCCTGTCGACCATGGCCGAGCGTGTCTTTGCGGCCGGCTTCGTCTGGCGCGTCATCGAGCAGAAATGGCCTGGTTTCGAGGAAGCTTTCCTCGGCTTCGAGCCGAAGCGGCTGTTGTTCCAGCCCGACGATTTCTGGCACGAGCTGGCATCCGACAAGCGCATCGTGCGCAATCCGCAGAAGATCAAATCCGTCCGCGACAATGCCGTCTTCGTCGAGCGCGTGTCGAAAGAGCATGGCGGTTTCGGCAAGTTCCTCGCCCAATGGCCGGCCGACGACCAGGTCGGGCTGATGGCCTATCTCGGCAAGCATGGCAGCCGGCTCGGCGGCAACACCGGTCAGTATTTCCTGCGCTGGCTGGAATGGGACGCCTTCATCGTCTCGGCCGACATGGCGGCCGCGCTGCGCGATGCCGGTCTCGACATCGCCGAAAGCCCGACCTCGAAGAAGGACCTCGACAAGATCCAGGCTCAGCTCAACACATGGGCCGCGCAAACCGGCCTGCCGCGCCGGCACATCTCGCGCATCCTGGCGATGTCGATCGGCGAGAACCATTCGCCCGAAGCGTTGCGCGAGTATATGGGCGAGTAGGACACGATCGGCGATCGGTCCAACACGATCGACATCCTTCGATCAGTCCGGTTTGGTCCAAACGAACGCCATTGCCCGGCGAATTCTGCCACGCTAAACCCGCAGGCATGACCAAGAAGCCCGACATACTGCGCATCGCCGTTGCCCAGCTCAACCCCACTGTCGGCGATGTCGCCGGCAATCTCGCCAAGGCGCGCGAGGCGAGGGCGGATGCCGCCCGCCAGGGCGCCGATCTCGTGCTCTACACCGAGTTGTTCCTCGCCGGTTATCCGCCGGAAGATCTGGTGCTGAAGCCGGCGTTCCTGAAGTCCTGCGAACGGGCGGCGGAAGAGTTTGCCAAGGATACGGCCGATGGCGGGCCGGGGGTCATCATCGGCACGCCGCTGAAGCGCAAGAGCGGCACGCACAATTCGATCATCGTCGCCGATGGCGGCAAGATCCTGGCTGAGCGCTACAAGCTCGACCTGCCCAATTACGGCGAGTTCGACGAGAAGCGCGTCTTCCAGGCCGGACCGGAACTGCAGGGGCCGGTCAATTTCCGCGGCGTGCGCATCGGCATCCCGATCTGCGAGGACATCTGGGGCGATGTCGCCGTCTGCGAGACCCTGGCCGAGAGCGGGGCGGAGATCCTGCTGGTGCCGAACGGCTCGCCCTACTACCGCGCCAAGATGGACGTCCGCCACCAGGTCGTCATCCGCCAGGTCATCGAATGCGGCCTGCCGATGATCTACGCAAACCAGCTTGGCGGCCAGGATGAGCTGATCTTCGACGGCGCGTCCTTCGCCATCGGTGCCGACAAGACGCTCGCCTTCCAGATGAGCCAATTCGAGGAGGCGGTCGACGTCACCATCTGGAAGAGGACGTCCGACGGCTGGATCTGCTCCGAAGGGCCGATGTCGAAAATCCCCGAAAGGGAGGAGGCGGATTACCGCGCCTGCATGCTCGGCCTGCGCGACTACGTCAACAAGAACGGCTTCAAGAACGTTGTGCTCGGCCTTTCCGGCGGCATCGATTCGGCGATCTGTGCCGCCCTTGCCGTCGATGCGCTTGGCGAGGAACGGCTGCGCGCCGTGATGATGCCTTACCGCTATACGTCGAAGGATTCGCTGAAGGACGCCGAGGATTGCGCGCGCGCGCTCGGCTGCCGCTACGACATCGTGCCTATCTTCGAGCCTGTCGAAGGCTTTCTGCACGCGCTGACGCAGATGTTCGAAGGCACCAAGGAAGGCATCACCGAGGAAAACCTACAGAGCCGCGCGCGCGGCACCATTCTGATGGCGATCTCCAACAAATTCGGCTCGATGGTGGTCACCACGGGCAACAAGAGCGAGATGTCGGTCGGCTACGCCACGCTCTATGGCGACATGAATGGCGGCTTCAATCCGATCAAGGATCTCTACAAGATGCAGGTCTATGCACTGTCGCGCTGGCGCAACGGCCATGTGCCGCCGGGCGCGCTCGGCCCTTCCGGCGAAGTGATCCCGAAGAACATCATCGACAAGGCGCCGTCGGCGGAATTGCGCGAGAACCAGACCGACCAGGATTCGCTGCCGCCCTATCCGGTGCTGGACGACATTCTGGAATGCCTGGTCGAGCACGAGATGGGCGTCGACGAGATCGTCGCGCGCGGCCATGACCGGGCGACGGTGACGCAGATCGAGCACCTGCTTTACATCGCCGAATACAAGCGCCGCCAGGCGGCGCCCGGCGTGAAGATCACCCGGAAGAACTTTGGCCGCGACCGCCGCTATCCGATCACCAACCGGTTCAGGGATCGCGGCTAAGGCATGTTGATATTCAGGTGATGCCGGCCTGCAATCGCCGGTTTCCTGCGCTTCCGGTGCTCACGTACCTTAAGTACGCTCCGCTCCGGTTCTCGAAAACCACCCAGTTTGGTCGCTTCGCGCCCGTCTTCGACTCCGGCTCGGCCTGACCTGAATCTCAACTTACCTTAGATCATGGCGTCCGCTTCGGTATGCGGTTTGACCGCACCGCGCAGCCTGAGCAATAACGGCGCGCAACCAGCCGTTGTTGCAAAATCGTCTCACTGCTTGGACCAGTTGCGCTTTTGGCCACGGCCTCACTTGGCGATGCGCCGGGGCGTCTCTATAAGAACTCCTCCGCGCTTCCCCTTCAGGAGGAACCGAATGCCACGATTTGACATCGCTATGCGAGGCCGCGAAGCCTAGGTCCTGGTCAGCATGCCGCGAGGGTTCGCCTTCGCGACAAGAGCTGGACTGAGGACAGGCATTTGCCGCTGCCGGTCGCCGCCCCCTACGGGCGTGCCGCCAATATGCCGAACCTCCGCATCTTCGGGCGCCAATGGCGCCAGCGCGGTTTTTTCAATTTCTACCTTACCGGGACCGGGCATTTTTGCGCCCGGATGACATCATGGCTCGTTTTCGACTCGACTTGCGCGCCGACGCCTTCCGCAGCGTTCTCGGCTTCACACTCGCCCACTGGCGGCGTCAGCCGTGGCGGCTTTCGCTGATCATGGGCGCCTTCCTTTTGTCGACGCTAGCCGACGTGCTGACGCCGCTCTATTCGGGGCGGCTGGTCGATGCGGTTGCCAGCAGCGCCGCGGCGGACGACGTCGCCTGGAATGCGGCGATCGCTGCCTTTTCGATGCTGGTGGCCCTGGCGCTGGCCGGGGTCGTGCTGCGCAACGCCGCTTTCATGGCCATCGTCGAACTGACGCTGAAGATGATGGCCGATATCGCCGCCGACGCCTTCCACCGCGTCCAGCGCTTTTCGACCGACTGGCACGCCAACAGCTTTGCCGGATCGACGGTGCGCAAGGTCACGCGCGGCATGTGGGCGCTCGACCTGCTCAACGACACGATCCTGATCGCATTGTTGCCATCCGTGGTCATGCTCGTCGGCTCGACGCTGCTGCTCGGCTGGTTCTGGCCGTTTATGGGCGCGGTGGTCGCCGCCGGATCTGTGCTGTTCATCGCCGTCACGGCGATGCTGTCGCTCGGCTATGTCGCGCCGGCGGCGAGGCTTGCCAACACATGGGACACGCGCCTCGGCGGCTCGCTGGCCGACGCGGTGAGCTGCAACGCCGTGGTCAAGGGTTTTGGCGCCGAGGCGCGCGAGGAAACGCGGCTGGCGAGGGTCGTCGCCAAGTGGCGGGCGCGTACGCGCCGCACCTGGGTGCGCGGCACCGTCAACGGCACGACGCAAGGCACGATGCTCTTGCTGCTCAGGACGGCGGTGATCGGCCTGGCGCTGATGCTGTGGGCATGGGGCGAGGCGAGCGCCGGCGACGTCGCCTTCGTGCTGACCTCGTTCTTCGTGCTGCAGGGCTATCTGCGCGACATCGGCACGCATATCCGCAATTTGCAGCGCTCGATCAACGACATGGAGGAACTGGTCGACTTCCAGTCCGAGCCGCTCGGCATCGAAGATCGGCCCGGCGCCGGACCGATCCGCATCGGTGACGGACGCATCACCTTCGACAAGGTCACCTTCCACTATGGCAACCACCGGCTGCCGCTTTATCGCGACTTCTCGGTAGAGATCGCGTCCGGCGAACGTGTCGGCCTGGTCGGCCATTCCGGTTCGGGCAAGACGACCTTCGTCAAGCTGATCCAGCGTCTCTATGACGTTAGCGCCGGGAGGATCCTGATCGACGGACAGGATATTTCCGAGGTTGCGCAGGCATCGCTGCGCGGGCAGATCGCCATTGTCCAGCAGGAGCCGATCCTGTTCCATCGGTCGCTGGCGGAAAACATCGCCTATGCCAAGCCGAACGCCAGCCAGGCCGAGATCGAGCATGCCGCGAAGCTGGCCAGCGCGCACGACTTCATCGCCAACCTGCCGAAGGGCTACGGCACGCTGGTCGGCGAGCGCGGCGTCAAGCTGTCCGGCGGCGAGCGCCAGCGGGTGGCGATCGCGCGTGCCTTCCTTGCCGATGCGCGCATCCTGATCCTGGACGAGGCAACGTCGAGCCTCGATTCGGAATCGGAAGTGCTGATCCAGCAGGCGATGGAGCGGCTGATGGTCGGCCGCACGACGCTGGTTATCGCGCACCGTCTGTCGACGGTGCGGGCGCTCGACAGGCTGCTGGTGTTCGATCGCGGCCGCATCGTCGAAGAGGGCTCGCATGGCGAGCTGATCCGGCTGAATGGCGGCATCTACCGCCGGCTGTTCGAGCGTCAGGCGCTCGAATTGACCAAGGGTCTGGTGGTCTGATTTTGCCAGACGCCGGATAAACGGCACCCGGATCGAAATGGTCTGGGTGCCTCGATGGGAATGGCGTCAGCCGTAATGCAGCTTCGGCTTCGGCGCGGTGCCGGTGAAGCGGACACCGACGCGGTCATTGCGGCGCCAGCGGACTTCCGCGCGATAGGCAATTCCATCGACCGGCACGTAGAGCAGGAAATTATCGGGAACCCGCGAGTCGGGAGCAACCTTCAACTCGGCGCCGCCAGCATGCTGATTGCGCAAGGTGCAACTGACTTCGGAATTCTGGATGCCGGTGATGATCGTGCCGCCCTTGAGCACACGCTGGCGATGCTCGCGCTTGTGTTCGCCGGAATTCTTTTCGAGTGGTCGTGCGGTGTTCGTCATCGGTAAAACGCCAGAGCAGTCAAACCAACTCTAGACGCAATAGCCGCAATAGCAAAGCATTCGTCCCCGGCGCCTGGCGACGTCTGGCCGGGCTGGCGCCCCTCGGCCGGTCAGCTCCAGATCAGGCGTATCCGTGCGGATCGGCGCAGAAATGGGCGATGATCTGGCAGAGGTCCGGCTCGTTGATCATGCGCACGGCCTCTGCCGAGCTTACCCATTTGCGGGTGCGCGCGCGCTTTTCCTTCCAGCGCTCGGCGACGCGGTCGACCTGCAGCGGAAAGACCAGCACCTCGCAAGGCACTTCCTCGCCGGAAGCCAGTGCCTTGGCGTAGAAATAGCGACCGGCCTCGAAATGCGAGACTGTGCCGCGCAATCCGGCTTCCTCGCCGGCTTCACGCGCCGCCGCTTCGCAAAGCGGCTCCCTGGCCTCTGGCCAGCCCTTCGGCAGCACCCAGCGGCCGGTGTCGCGGCTGGTGATCAGCATGATCTCAACGCCACTCCCGGCCTCTCGCCAGGGCAGGGCGGCAACCTGCAGGCGGCACGGCGCGCTGCCGAAGAGTCGTCGGACTCTTTCGACCAGGTGGTTGTGCGTCGTTGGCCTCGTCAACATCGGAGAAGCTGCCCCAGCCTCCAGAATCATTTGCCGCCTGACAAATCTTACGACGTATCTTGGGCATTAAAAGTAAAAAACTTCACTCGGATTGGTTAAATTCCACCAAGACGGACTGGTTCCACAGAATATCGTGCCCTGCGATCCTCCTCGAGGAGCAAAGGGTGCTCGCCGAAGCGGGCTGGGTGGAAAAAATGGCTTCCGACGAATCAGCCGGCGTGGTCGTCGGCAATCGGCTTCTGGTACGTAAAACCCATGTCCCACGGAAAGTAGATCCAGGTGTCCTGGCTGACCTCGGTGACGAAGGTGTCGACCATCGGTCGGCCTTTCGGCTTGGCGTAGACCGTCGCGAAATGCGCCTTCGGCATCATCGCGCGCACGATGCCCGCCGTCTTGCCGGTGTCGGTGAGGTCATCGATGATCAGCACGCCGGCGCCGTCGTCGACGAGCAGCGCCGGCGTGATCTCCTTCAGCACCTGCAACTGCCCTTGCGAGGTGTAGTCGTGATAGGAGGCGACGCAGACCGTCTCGATGACCCGGATGCCGAGTTCACGCGAGATGATGGCGGCTGGCACGAGACCGCCGCGGGTGATGCAGACGATCGCCTTCCACTGACCCTTGCTGGCGCCTGCAAGCCGCCAGGCTAGCGCGCGGGCGTCGCGGTGGAACTGGTCCCAGGAGACCGGGAAGGCTTTTTCGGGAAGAGACATGGTCGCGCACTCCGCAGGCGCGCTCGCCGCGCGCAGTCACGATTGAATGCGCGCGGAATTAGCCGGAAAGCGCCGGCATTGGCAAGGGCGTCCCAGCTATTGGCTGTGGACTTGAAGCGCGTCGCATTCAAACGGCCATATGCGACGCGCTTCAAGTTCTTTGCGTGTGCATGTCGTTATCCCAAAACCGCTACGCACTTTTGGGCGACAGGCATTACCGCGACAGGAAGGCCGCAACCTGCACTGTGCGCAGCACTGTGCGCGTCACGCCGCCGAACAGAAGCTGGCGCAGCCAGGAGTGGCTGTAGGCGCCGAGCACCAGAAGGTCGGCGCTGGTTTCGGCGATCCTGGTCTGGATGATGTCATCGACCGAAATGCCGCCCGACTTCTGAACCGAGACGCTGACGTTTGCGCCGTGCCTGGAAAGTGCTGCGGCGATTTCGGCGCCGGCGGCGTCTGGGCTCTCGTCCAGCGTCTCCGGCGGGTCGATGACCAGTATGTCCGTCTTTTCGGCCTCGATGATGAATGGCAGGGCGTCGAAGGCCGCGCGTGCCGCTTCTTTGCTGCCGTTCCAGGCGAGCAGCACATGCTTGAAGGTGGTGACAAGAGGGCCGGCATGCGGCACGACGAGCACTGGCCGGCCGGCATCGTAGACCAGCGTGTCGACATCGGCGCTAGGATCACCGCCGGTGTCGCGCTGGGCGGCGATGACCAGATCGGCGGCGCGGACATTGGAGATGCCGGTCAGCGCGCTGTCGCCAGAAAAACTCTCGAGGCTGCGCCATTCGAAGGACAGGCCGGACTCCTCGATGCGCTTGAGGAAGAGAGCCTGCAATTTCTCGGCCCGCTCCTTGTTCATTTCGGCGGAGACCTGCAGGAACTCAGTGTCGGGAAAACCCGTCGCGGACGTGTAGGGGACGGGAAGCGCCTCGGCATGGATGCCGACGAGATGGCTCTGGAAGCGGTCGGCGAGCGGGATGGCGCAGTCGAGCACGCGCTCTGCATCCTGTTCGTTCTGCAATATCGCGACGATGGTCTTGAAGCGCATGGGAATCCCTCAAAGTCTGCTGGCGCAGGGTGCGCCCGGGGGAAACGTCAGAATGCCGCGCTTGGTTCCGGGCCGATCACGGCCCCGGGATCACGGATCAGTTGCGCCGCCGGCGATGCCGGCCACCATGGCTTCGACATCCTTGCGAGCCGCCTCCAGCGCCTCTTCGCTGCGGGCGCGGACGACGAGTTCGGTCCAGAACTTGCCGTCGCCATATTTCGGATAGGAGCCGATGATCGTGTCCGGATGGGCTTTCTGGATGTCGCCCAGCGGTCCGCCGACCAGGCCTTCGCCGAACGGGCAATGGACGGTGGCCGAGAGCATTTTGGTGCCCGCCTTCAGTGTCGGCACGACATTGTCGAGCATGGCCTGGAAGATCGACGGCACGCCGGCCATGACATGGACGTTGCCGATGCGAAAGCCGGGCGCGATCGAGACGGGATTGTCGATATGGTCGGCCCCGCGCGGCATGCGCGCCATGCGCTTGCGTGCGTCGGTGTATTCGATGCCGCGCGCGGCGTAGCTCGCTTCGAGCATGGCATAGGCCTTGGCGTCGTATTCGCACGGCACGCCGAAGGCCTTTGAGATCGAATCCGCCGTGATGTCGTCATGCGTGGGGCCGATGCCGCCAGTGGTAAAGACATAGGTGTAGCGGGCGCGCACGGCATTTACCGCGGCGACGATCTCGTCCTCCTCGTCGGGAACGATGCGCACTTCCTTTAGGTCGATGCCGATCGCGGTCATGATGTCGGCGAGATGGCCAATGTTCCGGTCCTTGGTACGGCCGGACAGGATCTCGTCGCCGATGACAAGCATGGCGGCGGTGACGATTTCAGGCATGAGAAACTCCGGCAACAAGTCGCCTTGGGAAGATTGGGTCGCCTGAGATAGCGCGGCGGGCGGCCGGCGGCAATGCGCCACGGATCGCGCGTCGATAGGCTTGCGGCGGTACCGGCGGCAGGTATGGTGCGGGGGTTCGCTTCGGGTGAAAAATGCTTCTGTCTGTTCTGTCGTGGTTGTTCGGCGGTCTACTGCTGCTGGCGGTGATCGTGGTCACCGGCCTGGCTCTGGCGACATGGAGGATTGCCGCGAAGGCGGAAAGGCTGGTGCCGGCACACGGAAAGTTCATCGAGATCGACGGCAACCGCATCCACTATGTCGAGGAAGGCGAGGGCAGGCCGATCGTCTTCCTGCACGGGCTTGGCGCGCAGCTCCACCATTTCCGCCACACGCTGTTCGGCCGTTTCGGCCCGGGTTACCGTCTTGTCGCGCTCGATCGCCCGGGCTCGGGCCATTCACTACGGGCAAGCGGAGCGACAGGCCGGTTGCCGGAGCAGGCGCAACTGGTGCGGCGCTTCATCGAGGAGCTCGGGCTGGAACAGCCTTTGGTCGTCGGGCATTCGCTCGGCGGCGCCATCGCGCTGACCCTGGCGGTGGAACATCCCGAGACGATTTCGGGCATCGCCCTGCTGGCGCCGTTGACGCATCTGGAAACCAGGGTGCGCCAGAGTTTCGACCTGCTCTATGTTCGTTCACGCCTGGTGCGCTGGGTCATGGCCTATACGGTGGCGATACCGGCAAGCTTGAAATACGCGGAGCCGACGATGAAATTCATCTTCGCGCCGCAAGCCGTTGCCGACGACTACATGATCGGAGGCGGTGGCTGGCTCGGGCTGCGGCCCGCCCATTATCATGCAACTTCGACCGACGTCGTGGCGGTGGAACAGGATCTCGGCCGCATCGCGCAGCGCTATGGTGAGATCGCCATGCCAGCCGGCATCCTGTTCGGCACGACGGACCGCGTCATAGGCATCGCTATCCATGGCGAGCCGATGCGGGACAGGATCAAAGGGCTCGATTTCGAGGCCGTCGATGGCCTTGGACATATGCCGCAATTCGCCGAGCCGGAACGCGTCACCGCTTTCGTCAAGCGCATTGCCGAGCGTGCATTTGCCGTCAGGAGTCTTTCGGGCGCCGATCGAGCCTGACCGAACGGCTGGCCGCGACTTCACGCATCACTCACAAAAAGGTGTCGAAGTTTCAGCGCTTTAACGGCTTTTGCCGCGGAACTTCGAGTCGGCGCATGGGTTCTAGCCCTGTCGTGCAAAGCGACGCAATCGAACCCCTAGACGAAATGGAGCATCTCCATGCTTAGCAGACTTCTCTCGGCCGCGGTCCTCACTGCTGGTCTCGCCACCTCGGCGATGGCGCAATCCAGTGATGTCTATGCATCGCACACCCGCCATCGCCCTGCTGCCACGAGCGAACAGTCGACGACCGTTGATCCGAACACCACAAGCAGCGTCAACGCCGGCGCTGGCAATCCGGGCCTGAACAGCCTGGGCAACACCGGTCCGCTTGGACCATGCGCGTCGGACACGGCAGGGCCCGACGCCAACGCCGGGCTGAGCGTAAACGACAAATACTGCGGCAAGTAGTCAGGCCGCAGGCTGTTGACTGACCGGCAGGATGCCTCCAGCGGGCATCCACGGCCGGCCGGCGGAGAGACAAGCAAAATCAAAAACTAATCGGAAACTTCGGTTTGCGGCCGATCCCGGCCGTCGGCCAGTTCGTCATGCCAATTGCCGTCGGCGTCCTCATACTGGATGCCGTCCGTGGTGCCGGCAATCTGCTGCTCGGCCGATGCGATCTCGGCGGCGCGCAGCGCATCCTGATGACTGGGGAACGTTTCCGAGAAGGTCGAGCCGACCTTGTAGGCCCAGCCGCCATCATGCTCGACGATCTTGTAAGTCAGCTTCGCCATGAAGTCCTCCGGTTGAAAATGCCCCCGTCGTTCAATGCAGCTTGCTGTCGAGCAGCCTGTCGTCGGGAACCAGCACTTCCGATTCCTTGGCGGCTTCGATCAATGCCCGCCGCGCATCCGCGGTCGAACGATATCCCTCCAGCACTTTGAGGCAAGTGTCGAGCGCATCACGATGCCGGGGGCCGCGGTTGAGCGGCCACACCGTCATCAGGCACTCAGCGGCTTCCCGGGTGCTGCGGATCTGGCGATATTTGCCGACATGGCCGAGTTCGACCACCACCGGCTTTTCAAAAGGTTTGCTGTCCATCATGGCCGCCAACGCAAAGCAGCCAATTTGGTTGCAACCGTGTCTTCAGCGTGCGCCCAAACGTCTCAGCAGCCGAAATCTTGGTGTTGTCAGCCCGTTGTCGACGAAGCCGGTCAACCCGTTGTCGATGAAGTCGATCAACCGCCGCCTTCATCCAGTGCCGCATCGTCGCCATCGAGCGGGCAAGCTTCGACGCCGGGTGGATTTCCTCGCCGAGGGTGGCCGCCGCGCGCCATCCTCAGCGCGGGCCAGCGCTTCTCTGGCGCGAAACAGGCAATGAGACTAGTCTTGAAGTCGGAGAGAGACCCAATGCCGGGCCCGTTCGAAGCCGTTAACACATACTTCTATGCGAAGGATGGGAACCGTCCATTCTTGATGCGGCGCGCCTTTACTGAAGACGTGCATCTGGAAATGGTCGTGAAGACCGAAGCCATCTCCTTTCCAAGTTCGGCCGACGGCGTGGCCGCGATCGAAGAGATTCTCAGTCGTGGTTTCGCGAATGATTTCGAGAACGTCTACACCTTCTGCCTAGCGCAACCAACGGAGGCCAACCGGCGCCATTTTCCCTGCCATTGGCTGGTCGGCATGTCGGGCAAGAACAATG
Organism: Mesorhizobium monacense; assembly: GCF_056781675.1. Lineage (NCBI taxonomy): Bacteria > Pseudomonadati > Pseudomonadota > Alphaproteobacteria > Hyphomicrobiales > Phyllobacteriaceae > Mesorhizobium > Mesorhizobium monacense. The sequence goes on from NZ_CM165567.1 coordinate 2,106,077, forward strand.
GTCCAGTTCGGGTCGGGAGCGGGCGCTACGACTGGTATTTTACGCGGAATGCGCCGTGCAAGGTCGAAAAGCTAGTCATCACCATAGATGAGATGCAGATATTCCCTGCAGATGAACTCGACCGGATCATGGGCTGGATTACAAAGCTGCCTTATCCTTGGTGCGAGCCCGACGAGATGATGAGAGAAATGCCGCCCCTTGAGGGGCTTGCACCCATCCAGCGCTACCTGAAGGAGATTCGGCCAATTCCGCCGGAGCGCTGATGCCCGCCAAGTGCGCCCGTCAGGGCCTTTATCGCTGATCCAGACCAATCGCTGCCTGGATTGCATGAATGGCGGTTCGCGGCTACGCCTCGTGCGAGAGCACGCTGGTTATCGGAGTTCATCATGGAAGACCGCATTCGCATCCGTTCGGAGGAAGTGCTTTCCGATGACTGGGCGGTTCTGAAGAAGACTGTCCTCGACTATCGCCGCCGCGACGGGCAGTGGGAGACGCAGGTCCGCCAGACCTACGATCGCGGCGACGGCGCGGTGATCCTGCCGTTTGACCCCGAGCGCTCGACGGTGCTGCTGGTGCGGCAATTCCGCTATCCGGCCTATGTCACCGGCCATCGCGAGCCGCTAATCGAGGCTTGCGCCGGCCTGCTCGACGAAAACGACCCGGAAACCTGCATCCGCAAGGAGGCGGAGGAGGAACTCGGCTACCGGCTGAAAGACGTCGAGCGGTTGTTTTCGCCCTATATGAGCCCCGGCAGCGTGACCGAACGGCTTTGGTTCTTCATTGCCCGCTACACGCCCGCCGACCGCATCTCGGCCGGCGGCGGCGCGCCGGAGGAAGGCGAGGACATCGAGGTCCTGGAAATGACCCTCGACGATGCACTCGCCGGCATTGCCGACGGCCGCATCGTCGATGCCAAGACGATCATCCTCATCCAGCACCTGAAATTGTATCCGATTCCGGCCTGAAACGACGGGCTATTCCAGCGCATGAGTGCGTCTGGCGCCTGGATACCGAGGCGCTGCGCCGGACCTTGCCGTCCCGGGATCACCAAAGGCTCGTTACAATCTGCGAATTTGCTAATATACTGTTAACCAAGCCGTCGGCTCCGGGACAGGAGGATGTTGGCGGCAGGCATGGAGGCGCCTGTCGCAGGGCGCCTGCAAAAGTAAGGAGTAGTTCCATGCAACGGTTCATGCTCACATCACTGGTACTGGCGCTGTCGGCAGGCTTTGCCCTGGCGCAAACGGCCACCCCCAACGCCACCAAAGAGATCAAGGTCAATTACGGCGCGGCCGGCGGGATGAAGCTCGACCCGACGACAACGGGGGGCACAACGGCTGCGCCCGCGAAGGAATGCCCGACCGGCCAGCAGGCAAACAGCACGACGGCGAGCAGCCAGGACGCGAATGCTCCTGCTCCCAAGTGCTGAACAGATCATCCCGATCGATCGTCAGCGCACCAGCTGAGCCTCGGCTGTAAGCCTATTGCGACCTCCGGAGCCCATGTTCAGGAGGTGACGCATTCTTGTGCCTGCACAGAGGCGGTTGACGTTTTGGCGCGAAGCCCCGAAAAGCAACGGGCGCGGACGTGGCGGAATTGGTAGACGCAAGGGACTTAAAATCCCTCGATCTCTGATCGTACGGGTTCGATTCCCGTCGTCCGCACCACGTTGAAATCAAACATTAATTTACAATTTATGGGTTTGCTGGATACCCAAGAGAAAACCCACTTGGGTAGCCGTGGGGGTATCCTCCCTCCCGTCCGGTGCCAATTGCGGTGCCAATTCTTTCCTGCAACTATCGGCAAGTCCACGCGACATGGACGCGACATGGGAGAGAGCAGTGGCAGACGACAAATCGAAACGCGGCAAGCAGGATCGGGCGCGGGTTTCTGTAAAAGCCGTACGAGGTGAATTACTTCGCTAGGAAGCACACCATCACAAAGGACCAAGCCCTCAAAATCATCAAGGACACGAAGGGCAATCGGGTAAAGGCCAACGCTGCGGCCGAAAAACTCAAATAAGGATGCTCGCTGGCGGAAGAGTTTTCCGCCGCGTCAGTCTGTAGTCCGAATTATCGATCTACTTGGCGAGCTCCTCTATCGCGCTCGCCAGCGTGGCAGAATGGTTCTTTTTGCAATAGGCCGCGACCTTGGCTGCATTGGCCTCCGCCTTGTCACCATCCACCATGGTGTTGCCTGCCTTGCCATGGACATAGCCGTTCATCCACATGGCGACGGCAACAGTCTTGCGAGCCGACATGGCTCCGACTTCCTTGCAGGTGAGCTTCGACATGTCCACTTCCTTGGCCGTTGCTTGGCCGGCCAAGACGACACTTGCAACTGCGAGTGCAATTGGAAAATGGCGTTTCATGGTGAGGTCTCCTCCCAAAAAGCCCCCGCCTTGGCCTAGCCAATAAACACGCGTGTTCTGTTGGAAATATGACGCTCACCGCCATCTGGGGCGACGCTACGGCCGAGAGACGAAAACCTCCACCATCGCCGGCGCGGGTGTGAGGCTCAGGAAGGCTTTAGGCTTGGGCTCCGCAGGCGGCGTGTTCGGCTCTGGGCAATCAGGATTTGACCATTCCTCACACGGAGAAAGCCGACCGCCAACGCCGCCATAACGCTCCACAAGTTTTGCGAATCCGTAAGCGAAGGCGAAAAGCAGCGCCAGGACAACCACTATTCGAGCGGCCATAGGGGATTGTAGCAGGATTCCCTCATCCTGACGCGAAAAGGCCCGCCACCATGAGGCAGCGGGCGCTAGTTCGGGAGGAGTGTCGGGCGCGTCCCCTTTGCCCGTGAACACAACGGTACGCCTCACTTAGCTGGATAATAAGCGCGCGCCGGTTGAAGCTCTGCATATTCAATCTGCGTGACTTTTCTGCCACAAAATAAGAAAGCCCGCCACCGTGAGGCAGCGGGCGAAAGTGGCACTCAATCGAACCTTGCCCCTAATTCCAATGCATGTGTCGGTTACCCCCAATCTCTAAATTGTTCGAACGACCCTGTTCTTTTAGCCTGCCGAAGTTGGCGCTCGTAGCTCAATCTAGGACAGAGCGGGACCTCCCGGGCAGATGCAGGTTCGAGCCCTGCCGAGTGCACCAATTTTTTCTTGCTTCAGTAGTGGTCTGGCTGCTCCCGCTCATCGTCGCCTTTGCGGTCGTCGCCGGTGTCGCCGACCTGATAGCCTTTGCCGGGGTTGTTGCCCCAGCCTAGATCCGGCTCGCCGTCTGGAGTGTTCCAAGTGCCCTCAACGAGAATGACGGCCTTGCGCTGGTCGACATGCTCCGTCGTGCCTAGTTCGAGTTCTAGATCGCCCTCGCTACCAAAGCACTTCAGGTCGCCCGTTAGCGAAGCGGTCACGGTCCAGCCGAGCGAGTGCTCATCATCCTCCCACGTCCGCCCGTCGGCGCCGGCTTGAGGCTCGTCGTTGATGTCGCCTCCATGCTCGTTTTCTTCCTCGCGGTCGTCGTAGGCACTGCCCCTGCCATCGAGGAATAGATTGCTCGTGGCCTGCGGACCATTCGAGGTCCAGCCGAGGGACGGTTCGTCGTCGGCCGTCTCCTCTAGGTCTGGATCCGGGCTGATGTCGTCGAGCATGTCGATCAGCGCCTCGATCGAGGTTGCCAGCGCCTTCCGACTGGTGCGGTCGACCTGCAGGGTCAGAATGTCAAACGCGTTTGACTTTTGGCCGGTGTCAACAGTTGTTGTCGTGTCCGCCACGGCGGACATTTCGGCGGCGTAGCGCTGCCCCTTGCCCGTCAGGGCGATGTCAACCGTGGTTGTCATGGCGGACGTCCTCCTCGAGATTGTCGAGCACGCGGCCACCGGCGTCGTGCAGGGCGTTGGACGCCTTCAGGAGGACGAAGGCTAAGGTTACGCGTCCAAGACGCGTGCGGAGCGCCCCTGCGGCCAGCAGCATGGCTATGGCGGCGTAGGTCATGACTGCCTCACCACGAAAACAAACCCGGCCTCATGATCGATCTGGACGCGATATTCCGCGCCGCCGTCGATCAATGACATTGCAGTTGCGATAAAGGCGGCGTCGCGCGCGATCCGCAGCGCCGCAGCGCCGCAGCGCCGCAGCGGCCATCGGCTTGGCAGCGGGCATAGCTTCGCCGGCTGCCGGAACATGGGTGTTCGGCATTATAGTTGCTCCTTGAGCATGTTTAGTAACAGGGTTACTATAGCTTCAGGATCTGATTCACATCAAGCTAAAAAGTAACAGGGTTACTAAATGAACGCTGCGCAGTGCAAAATGGCGAGAGCGGCAATTGGCCTCGGCGTGCGAGAATTGGCGGTGAAAGCCGACGTTTCACCCAACACAATTGCTCGTCTTGAGCGCGGCGAAGCAATGCGAGAAAGCACGGTCGAAGCCATCCGCCGTACCCTCGAAGGGGCTGGCGTCGAGTTCATCCCCGAGAATGGCGGCGGCGCTGGGGTGAGGTTGAGGAAATGAAAGACGCGCGGATTTGACTCGCTAAGTTCGTCCGGAAGCGTACAGAAGGATCGTCGCCAGCCAACAGAACGGGCGCTGGCGCTTGGAAGAGTCGATCACGCTTTCGCCCATAATAAGGGAAAAGTGAATGTCACACGACACTTCAATCGATTCCAAGCAGCTTTCAATGCTCGCTGCCGTACTCAAAGGCTACTGCGACGAAGCAGGAATCCCCGAATGGCACCCGGCAAGGGAACACTTCGGGCGGTGGCTTATGAGCCTGTTCCAATCCGGGGTAATTGAGCCTGACGCTCTGAAAGCCAAGATGAACGATGGCTATGAAGATTGGCTAGGCGAGATCGGCGCAACCGGTCCTTTCATACCGCCCAAACTATCGTCCGATGACCGTCTGGTGGGCGACAATATCTTGCCAGGATCAGATCGAAGGGGCAGACCAGCGGTCGTCCGCGAAAACCCAACGACCTAGCTGACTTCTTCTAGAGGATCATTGAAATGCGTCGGGTCCGCTGTCGACGGCTCCAAAGCGCGAACGTTGCGCAACTGGACACTTCCGGGAGACAGCGGACTCAAACTAGGGCCAAGAGGGGCAAGGCCCTTTATGATCCCTATGCGGGGATCATGGTGATAACAGCGGGCGGGTACAAACGTTCCGTCGGCTGAAAGATATATCCGGTCGATTGCGACAGCGCTCATGCTAGTCGTCCAAAAGTGGTGTCTCATTGTGACGATTGCCATCATCAGGAGGCCATATCTGCCTGTCGCCCAGCATCAAGCGGTAGCGCCGGTCCAGATGATTGATGACCTCGTGCGCTTCGGCCGTCGTGTAAAAGATGGCTATGCCTTCCACCGTTTCGCCGTCGACGCGCTCAAGGCGATAAGCATCCTGCCGCGGAGGGTCTTTGTAGGCCAATGATAAGCGCTCCCCAAGATGGGTATTTTAGGCGCGTTTCATGAACATTTCTTAAGGCGGCAAAGCGAGCAGCCATCAGCGCCGCTTCGGCTTCGGCGTGATCTCCTCGATCTGCGCCTTAGCTCCGTCCTGCACCATCGCCTGTTCAAGCGCCTCGGCTTCGGCCTTGTCTCTGGTGGTCAGCACCGTGCGCCAACTCGGCTTCTCGAACACGCTCACGACGTAGGTTGTCGCGGGCTTTTCGGTCATGCTCCACCTTGCTTAGATCATTTGGGTGTGTTCCGATTATATTAGCAGGAGCGTATATATTAACCAGCCGGTGCCGCCACTGAGCCTCGCCGGTTAGGCTCGGTATTTGCTGGCCTACCCCGCTCGCGAGTGCCGGGCCGCTCCGGTCAGCGCGCCGCTGTATTAACCACTTGCGCCGACAAGGCGGAGCCAAAACCAATGTGCGGGGTTTACCTGCATGGAACATTCTCAACACAGGTTCTATTGCCACATTGAGGCCGGTGGAACCTGGGGCGTTTGGGACCGCATCACTAACAGGCCGGCCAGGTTGGGAGGACGCGATCTCCTCGGTTGCAAACCCCAGAGAGCTGAGGCTGCCGAAGGCGTTCTGACGCGGATTTATGACAACGGATTGGAAGCGCTCGGCGTTCGCATAGCTGGGATAGCACGCTAGCGCTTTCCTCGGCTTCGCCCCGTTTCTTAGCGATCTCGATCGGCCTTACCGAACGTCGGCTTCCAGTCGCGGTTGCGCTCCTCCTGCTGGCCTTCGTAGTCAGGAATGCATGTGAAGAATACCGGGCGGCGGTCGCGGCCCTCGGCTTTGCATTTTGAGCAGCCAAAGAGGCCGACCAAATCCTGATGCATGGAGCCGTGATCCGGTCCAAGCCTGTCGACCAGCGCCTGGATATCGAGCTTTGTCGATTTGCAGCACATCGGGTGTCCGCAATTGACGTAGATGGTTTCGCGGGCGGCGAGGGTCTCGGCGACGGTCTTTTGGGGCATGGCGATCTCTGTTGAAGGTTCGCCGCAACGGAGAGGATTATATTCCTGAAAGGGCAGAGCCTTGCAAGCAGGAAACAGCGCTTGGGTGCAATGGGGGCCGGTGAGGGAGGAGACCCTTTAGGCCCTGGTCGATCAGGGCACTCAGTCTTAATTGAGTGATTTGAGCGGTTCAACGCTTGTAGCCGGTCGGCAGAGCGGCCATTGCCTCTCGGAAGCTGTGTTCCATTGCCGCCGGGTATATTCCTTTGTTGAACAGCCCGTCCCATAGGAAAAGGCAGGCCACAAAGGCAATCACGACAAGTACGGGACGCATCGGCTACCAGCCCAAGTGAATTATCTGGGAAAGATCGGCGATGTCGCCATAGATCATCGAACCTTTGACGAGAAAACACTTGCCACCCAGGACGTCGAAGAGTGGGCTTGACGCGGTGCAAACCGGCGGGACCTTATGGTCCTTGGCTTCGGCATAGCCGACACTGATCACGAGGATAGCGATAGCACAGAGACTGGTTTTGCTCATATCTAACCCCTAAAGCCAACTGGCTTTTTTGGGCCGCAAAACCGGGTTGCCGTCCCTTTAAGGTAGCATCGGGCCACATGAGCTTCATTCTATCGATTGGAGACACGGGCTCATCTATTAGCCGTAGGCGCAAAAAACGGGTTCACCCCGCCAGCGAGGCATCACTACCGGCTGGCATCCGTGGGCCTGTATGGGCCGGCGCCAATCCATTCCTGCCGGCCGCTGGCCTACGCCGCCGAAACGCCTCGCGGGCAGGTTGTATTTCTGACCGGGTTCAGCAATATGGCGGGATGGGGGGACGGCTCTACGGATTGGATGCTCTGCGCGGAGTCGCGGCAATTGCGGTCGCGCTTTTCCATTTGGCGCGCACCTATCACTTCACGCCGCTGCCGCTGGACCCTTCGCTCGCAGTTGACCTGTTCTTCATCCTGTCCGGCTTCGTGATGACGCGGACCTACGAAGATCGCCTGCGCAACGGGCTGACGACTGTAAGCTTCATCGCCTTGCGATATCGCCGGCTCTTCTTGCCCCTGGCCATCGGGTCGACCGTCGGCTTGGCTCTAATGATTGCCACCTATGGACCCGAAGTCGAGTTCGCCTTGGCCTACTTCCTGATCCTGTGGTTTCTCCCCGCCATCTGGACGTCGGCATTCTTCCTAAACATCCCGGCTTGGTCGCTGTTTGTGGAAATCATCAGCAACGCTCTGCACGGCACGATCTTCGCCAAGATGTCGAACTCGCGGCTTCTGGTGCTGATCGGTGCCTGCGGACTGCTTTTTGCCGCTAGCCTTGTAACAGGCCACTCACATTGGAGCCCGGCGATCACATCGATCTTGTGGCTGATCCCGCGCGAACTGACCTGCTACCTCGTCGGCATCTGGATGTTCCGCCGCTATGGCGATGCACACCTCGGGGATCATCCAGCATGGGCGGTGGCGGCGTTCGTGGTCGCGCTGGCGCTTGCCTCGATCAATTCCACTTTCGAGATCGCAGCGCTCGTCGCGGCACCCTTCATCGTTAGAGCGACACTCGGCCTGCCTCGCATGCGATGGGCGATGTGGGCTGGCGCGCTATCCTATCCGCTCTATGCGACGCACGTTCCGGTGATCAAGGCGGCGAACCTGATGGGGTTAAATCCTTTCGTCGGCCTAGCTCTGGCGGCAACAGTTGCGACCGCCGTGACCTTGGCCTTCGAAATTCGCCGCCCCGCCAGACGCGCCATTCCAGCGCTGGCTTAGATCACCGGGTAAATGACCCGACAACTATGATCGCTGACAGTCGTCCCTGTCGGACCAGTCATGGTAGCGCCACACCGATCCCGTGCCGGGCGGACCAGCGGGGCATGGAATTTCAGGAACCTGGGAGCGATCTTGCTGGGTGAGAAGCCGTTGCGGGGCAGCCCAAGCGCTTCGTGCTCGGCGACGTCCAACTGTCGGCCTACCCACACGGCTACTTCGGCGATGTCGCCGACATAACTGGCCCAGAACGAAGGGGCACCGCCAAGCGTCAGCGGGGTGCCGGGGATGTCAAAGAACCAAATTTGCTGATGAGTTCGCCGTGGCTTCCGAGACGCCATCCACGAACAGAGCATTGGCGCCACCGTTAACTCCATTCCAGTTGAACCCAATGGTGTGCCAGTTGCCATCGTTTACGCTGGTTGTGCTGGCGATATTAACCCGAGCATCACTGGCATCATACGCCTGCGCAGTTATTTTGTTTGCCGTGTTGTTAAGGATGAAGGCAACGCCATGGCGCGAACTGCTCGTCCATATTGACAGAGGGAGGGCAATAGCCGTCGTCTGTGTGGTCTTTAACTTGAATGAAATGCAGCCTGTAAAAGCATTCCAGTCGGTGCCTGCGTAAGAAATGCGGTCCGTCCCGCCAGCGAAGTTGATCGCCATCGTTAGGTCTCCTCATCTTTCGAATATTGCGATGGGAGTACGGCTTACAAACCGAGCGCGCGATGTCACGCACGTTGGCCGTAATGTCGACCACGGCGCCGTCGATGAGATCATCAACATTCTCAACGACGATCTCAGATGGATCGAAGCCACCGCCGTGGACAAACAGGTCCGTGAGGAAGTCGGAGAGCTGGCGCTTCTCGCCATTGCCCGCAATCACGCGAAGACGCTGCGGTTGGCCGCCGCTGGTAGTCAAAACAACCTCATTCTCTCCGTCGTAGAAGAAAATAGTGGGTGATGACGGATCAACGAGTTTCCTAAGGTTCGTTTTCACGACCTACGGCACACTCACGCTTCCGCACTGATCGCCAGCGGTCTCGACGTGGTTGCAATCAGCCGTCGTCTGGGGCATGCGTCACCCGTGGTCACGCTGTCGGTCTACGCCCACCTGTTCAAGAGGTCGGACGAAGGCGCTGCAGCGGCGATCGAAGCTGCGATGAGAACGGGCGCAGAACAGTAATCCGACCTTTCGGTGCCAATCCGGTGCCAATTGCGCTCATATGGCTGGACCTGTTTTCGCTTAAGTGCTTGTAATCGCGGCGCGCGGACGTGGCGGAATTGGTAGACGCAAGGGACTTAAAATCCCTCGATCTCTGATCGTACGGGTTCGATTCCCGTCGTCCGCACCAATTCTTGGCGGTTAGCCCCAATGGTCGGACTCTGGAAGCGAGTTCATGCGCGCTGCACATGGATGCGCATAACAAGGGGAAAACGCCAAGTCGGGGTTTTGTTGCGCGGTTGCTAATATTACGCTTGGCCCAGCCGGCTTGCCCCCCAAGCCGGTTAGGCCCGGCAGTCGGTCAATCTCACCCCAACGGACTGTCGGGCCGCTGCCGTCGTACGTCGCGGCTCAGGCTGCTTTGAATTCTGTGTCTGGTATTGCGGCTGCGGCCGCGCTCAGAACTTGTAGCTCAAGTTGATGCCGACGGTGTTAAGCTTCACATTCTGATCGCGGTCGGCAAAGGCGTCCGGCGCGTCAAAGTGCTCGGAGCGGAAATCATAGTAGCGATACTGGGCGCCGACGACGAATTGGTCGGTCAGCGCGTAGTCGACGCCGGCACCAACGGTCCAGCCGACACTCGTGCGCGTCGTGGCGAATGACGTGGCTGCGTTCTGCGACGTTTCGATGCCGGCAAAGGCGATGCCGCCAACACCGTAGAGCAGGAAGCGGTCAATGGCGTAGCCGGCCTTGGCGTTTACCGATCCGAGCCACTTGATGTCGGTGCCGAATGTGTTTCCAGGGCCGAGTTCAGTCGAGCCGTCAATGGAAGAGTAGTTGAGTTCGGCCATGGCGCCGACCACCGCCTGGTCGAACTGCCAGAGGCCGGCGACATGACCGCCAATGAAGCCTCCGTCGAGGTCGGGCGAGGCCGTTAATGGCTCGCCTTCCGTTCCGGATATGTCGGAGCTGCCCCAGCCATAGCCGGCCTGCAGACCGGCATAGTAGCCCGTCCAGTCGAAGCCTGGCGCCGTCATCGGCAGTTCGGCGCCCATGTCCGCGGCGAAAGCCGACCCGCACATGAGGGCAAGAAAGCCGGCACTGGCAAGCGTCAGACGACGCATCGAGTTCTCCGAAATGGCGGTTCAGAAGATCCCTAGGTTGCAGGGTAACCTTATTCGCCGCAAAACGGAATCCCTTTGCAAATCCGCCCGTCGCGCACAAGAGTGCCTATTTGGCGTCGATGAAATCCTGCGCCGCCTGGCTATATTCATCCGGCGCTTGCAGCATGGCGAAATGACTGGCGTTGGGCAGGATGATGAGCTTGGCGCCCGGAATGGCGGAGGCCATGTATTCGGTATGCTCGCGCTTTATCGCCTCGTCGTGATCGCCGGCGACGATCGCCGTGGGCGTGGTTATCTTGCCGAGCTGTTCCTTGGTCCACGCCGGCTCCGTCTCCCACATGTGGCTGAGCTGCGCCACGAAGGCATCATACTGGTCCGGGGTCTTGGACATCTTCTTGTAGTCGCGGCCGGAGCGGTCGATGTAGGCGGCAAAGGTCTTGTTGGTCATCACGCCCGGATCGAGGCCATCGGTGGTAACGTTGGCGGCTTGTGCAAAGAGCCTCGTCAGCCGTTCCGGATGATGCAGCGCGATGTCGATACCGATAATGCCGCCATCGCTCCAGCCGACAAGCGCGGTCTTGTCGATCTTCAGGTAGTCGAGCAGCGCCAGATAGTCCGACGCCATCAAATCGTAGCCATAAGGCTGTTCGGTACGGGTCGAGCGGCCGTGGCCACGGCTGTCGGCGACGATCACCTTGTGGGTTTTGGAAAGTGTCGCCACCTGGCTGGCCCAGATGTCGGCGTGGCCGAGGCCGCCATGGATCAGCAGCACCGGGTCGCCCGCGCCGAAAACGGCGTAGTACATCTGGATGCCATTGACCGGCGCATATCCGCTTTGATCAGGCTTGGGCATGGCCGCCGGCTCCGGCAAGGTCTGCCAACGTTCCTCGGCGACGGCAAAAGCGGTTGAGGCTGTGAACAAGATGACGATGGCGAACGCTTTCCAGAAACGGATCATGGTTCCCTCTTACGGTCGGTTCGCAGTCAGCATTGCGTTCTAACCACATTAGTCAACAAGCTCGGGTCTACCCGGCGGGTGCCGCCGACGGCCGAGCCACGGGCGACGGCTCATGCCGGCGGGTTGCGCGTCCGATCCTCCAGGTCGCGCTGTTTCTCCAGAGGCGATGCGAGCCGGTTGAAAGCATATTCGGCCAGCATGGAGCCGGCGACGAAGATCAGGATCGGCGTCAGCCACATCCAGAACGAATGCAGGGTGAAAAAGGCCAGGCCGGCCAGGCATGCCGACAGCGCGAAAACTGCAAATCGCATCGTCTGTGCCATCGTCCTCACCAATCCAGACAGTCGCCAGATGTGAGCCTAGAGCATTTCGCCTTGCCGGAGGAGCCGCTCATGAGACGGTTCTGCATCAAGCACAATCCGGCTTTGCCAACTGGTCAAAACCGCGCCGGATTGGCACAGTGGGCAAACAGGAGTCCCCAATGGCAAGCAGCGCGAATACCACGAGACCAAAGCCCTGGACCGAGATGGCGACGCATCTCGTCGATGTCGCCATGGGGCGCAAGCCGGCCGACCTCGTCATCCGCAATGGGCGCTGGGTGAACGTCCATTCCGGCGAGATCATCGCCGGCACCGATATCGCCATTGCCGGCGGCCGCTTCGCCTATTGCGGGCCGAATGCCGGTCACGCCATCGGCCAGGGCACCAAGGTGGTCGACGCCGGCGGGCGCTATCTGGTGCCAGGCCTTTGCGACGCGCATATGCATGTCGAGAGCGGAATGGTGACGGTGACGGAGTTCTGCCGCGCCGTCATCCCGCACGGCACCACCTCGATGTTCATCGATCCGCATGAGATCGCCAATGTGCTCGGGCTTCCAGGCGTGAGGCTGATGCATGACGAGGCCGTCGCCATGCCGATCAATGTGCACGTGCAGATGCCGTCCTGCGTGCCCTCGGCGCCGGGGCTGGAGCATGCCGGCGCCGAACTGACGGTCGCCGATGTCGCCGAAGCCATGACATGGGAAAACATTATCGGGCTCGGCGAGGTGATGAATTTTCCCGGCGTCGCCGCCAACGATCCAATCATGTCGGGCGAGATCGCGGCGACGGTAAAGGCGGGCAAGACGGTCGGCGGCCACTATGCCTCGCGCGACCTCGGCCTGCCGTTCCATGGCTATGTCGCCGGCGGACCGGAGGACGACCATGAGGGCACTCGCGCCGAGGACGCCATTGCTCGGGTGCGCCAGGGCATGAAGGCGATGCTGCGGCTGGGCTCAGCCTGGTATGACGTCGCCTCGCAGATCAAGGCCGTGACCGAGAGCGGGGTCGATCCGCGCAATTTCATCCTGTGCACCGACGACAGCCATTCCGGCACGCTGGTCCAGGAAGGCCATATGGATCGGGTGGTGCGGCATGCCATCCAGCAGGGATTGAAGCCGGTGACGGCGATCCAGATGGCGACGCTCAACACCGCCCAGCATTTCAAATTGGAGCGCGAGATCGGCTCGATCGCGCCGGGGCGGCTCGCCGATTTGCTGATCGTCTCGGATCTGGCCGCGATGACCATCGACGAGGTCTATGCTCGCGGCGTCAGGCTGGCCAAAGGCGGCAAGCTCGACATCGACATTCCCGCCTACAACTATCCGAAGACGGCGAAGAACACCGTCAAGCTCGGCAAGAAGCTGAAGGCGAGGGATTTCGACGTGGTGGCGCCGAAGGGCGCCAACGAGGTGCGGGTGCGGGTCATCGGTGTCATCGAGAACCAGGCGCCGACGCGGGCGCTGGAAGCCGATCTTCCGGTCGAGGACGGGCTGGTCGCCATGGACCGCCGCAACGATGTCTGCCAGATCGCGCTGGTCGAGCGCCACCGGGGTACGGGCGGCGTCACCAACGCCTTCGTCTCCGGTTTCGGCTATATGGCCGACTGCGCCATGGCCTCCAGTGTCGCGCACGACAGTCATCACATCATCGTCGTTGGCACCAACAAGCAAGACATGGCGCTGGCCGTCAACCGGCTGGGCGAAGTCGGCGGCGGCGTCGTGCTGTTCTCCAAGGGCAAGGAGCTGGCGCTGGTCGAAATGCCGATCGCCGGCCTGATGTCAGACGAGCGGGCGGAAATCGTCGCGGCCAAGGCGGAGAAACTCACTGAGGCGATGCGCAAGATGGGCTGTTCGTTGAACAACGCCTATATGCAGCACTCGCTGCTGGCGCTGGTGGTGATCCCCGAACTCAGAATCTCCGATGTCGGCCTGGTCGATGTCACGACATTCCAGAAGGTCGACCTTTTTATCTGAGAACCAGGCGGCGTGCCTTTACTATCCGCCGGTGGCGATGGTCAGCACCTTGAACGGCGTCGTGATGACGATTTCGGCGACCGAGCCGACGGCCTTGCCGAGGCCCTGACCAAGATTGTTGAGCTGCGTTGGGTCGGGTTCGTCCGAGGCTAGGCCGGCCGGCGTGCGCAGCCGGTCGCCCAGCAGTTGGACCAGCATCGGATTGTCGGCGAATTTGGCGTGGTTCAGACGGTCGCCGCCGTTGGTCTGGCTGAGGTCGACGACGGACACGCCGTAGCTGGCGAGGTCGGCGGCATTGCCATAGTCGCCGACGCGCGGCTTGTCGCCGGAAATGATGGAAGACAGTTTTAACGCGCGGTCGTCGGCGGAAAGCAGGATGGCGAACGGCTTGTCGGGCTTGCCATAGCGGATCATCTGCTTCTTGAACACGTCGACGTCGATATCGGGCGAGGCGAGGATCACATAGCCCAGCTTGCCGTCGAGGTCGCGGTCGTCGGTGATGGCCAGCTGGCGCAGTGCCTCCATGGTCACCCAGGTTCCCATCGAGTGCGCAATGATATCGATGCTCTTGACGCGTGTTTTCGCCAGCATGCGCAGCGTCGCTTCAAGGTCGTCACGCGCCGCGTTGGCACTTTCCTTGTCATAGATATAGCCGGTGGTCTTGCCGCTCGACGCCCATGAGAACAGCACCGGCGTGCCCGGATATTTGGTGTCGTGCGCGATCTGCGTCAGCCGGTAGATGCCGTCGTCGAAGCCGTTGTTGAAGCCGTGCACGAAAACCAGGGCGCGGTCGCCGCGCATGGCGATGTCGGCGCCGACCGCCTTGCCGAATTGCGCCGCGTCCTCGTAGTGGACGACGCCGGTCGCGGTGAATTGTTTGGCCGGGTTGCTGTCGGCGGAGCTCTTGGCGCGCTCGATGGCACCGACATGATGGACCTTTGGGACGGTCACGTCGACGCGAGCGTAGCTGGTGGTCAACGAGCGGTCGCCGTCGAACACCTGGCGTGGGTCTTTCGTTGCCTTCTGACGGGTGGTGGCAACGAAGATCTCATGCGTGGCCGCAATGTCGGAGGCGGGTGCTGCGACCGTCGTCTTGTTGAGCAGGTCGTGCGTGTTCTGGCCGGCGCAGCCTGCGAGAGCGAGCGCGAACGCCACGACAAGGAAGCTCTTCGAACGCACGGTCACACGCCGGCTCCCGCTGGTGACGCCATGCTCATGACGTCTGTGCCCGTTCGATAAAGGCAGAGTGCAGCCCGGTCCAGTTCAAAGTGATCCGAGGGGCTGCAGCCGAGCAGGTGGCCACCTCATTGCCCGAGCAGGTTGATGCGGTCGGTCACTTCCTGGTCGCTGGCGAAGCCGTCATCGGCGCGCAGCCGCTGTCCGATCATCTTCACCAGTTCTGGATTGTCGGCGAATTTGGTGTGGTTGAACCTGTCCGATCCCTTGACGCTTGAGAGATCGACGACCGTCACGCCGTAGGTGGCGAGATCGGCTGCGTCCTTGTAGTCGCCGACGCGCGGCCGCGCACCGGCGATCAGGCCGGATAGCCTCAGCGCCCGGTCGTCGTCGGAGAGCAGCAGGATGAATGGCTTGTCCGGCTTGCCGTAGCGGCGCATCTGGCTCTTGAACACGTCGACGTCGATATCGGGCGAGGCCAGCACGACATCACCCAGCTTACCGCCGAGATCGCGGTCGCCGGTGATGGCGAGTTGCCGCAATGTCTCCATGGTGACCCAGGTTCCGAGCGAATGCGCGACGATATCGATGCGTCGGGCGCCGGTCTGCGCCAGCATCCTCAGCGTCACTTCCAGCTGGTCGCGGGCCGCACTGGCGCTCTCCTTGTCATAGACATAGTCGGTGGTCTTGGCGCCTGACGCCCAGGAAAACAGCACCGGTGTGCCCGGATAGCCGGAATCGTGGACGATCTGGGTCAAACGGTAGACGGCGTCGTCGAAGCCGGTGTTGTAGCCATGGACGAAGACCATGACGCGGCCGCCGCGCGCTGCGATGTCGGCGCTCAGCGCGCTGGAGAATTTCGGCTGGGTATCGTAGCCGACAACCTCGGAGGCCATGAAATATTTGGCAGGGTCGTTCGACTTGCCGCGCGAGCGCCGCTCGATCTGGCCGGTCTCGTGGATTCCCGGAACGGTGACGTTGACGCGGGCATAGTTCAGCGTGGCCGAGCGCTCGCCGTCGAACACCTTGTTGGGGTCGTCGGATTTCTTGCGCGTGGTGGCGATGAAGATCGAGTGGTTGCCGGCGATTTCCGTCACCGGAGTGGACACGACGGCGCTGCCGAGAATTTCCTCGGTCTTGCGGCCGCCACAGCCGGCAATCAGCAAGGCAAGGGCAAAGATGCAAATCGTCTTCAAACGCACTTTTTGAAATTCCACTCCGGCCCAACCTCCGCGACACCTCCCCAGCAGGCGAAGTGCGGCAGAAGTAAGTCGTGTCCAGCGGAAATGTGATCAGCGCCGCTCGACGGCCATCGCAGTGTTGCGCGAAAGCCAGTACGGCGGCAGGAAGGCCGGAATGTTGGAGAAGGGCAGTATCTCGGGCTTCAGCCGGATGCCGAGCACATCCACCATGAACGCGCGGCGCCCCTCGATGCGACGCCAGGCTTCCGGGTAACGGGCAGCGATCTCCTCGCGCAGCGCCTCGTCGGCGAGCGCGATGCCGTCCTCGATGTTGGTGGTGAAATAGTCCGTCCCGGTCGCCGGGATTATGTCGACCTGCAGCGCCATGCCCGATTGCAGCTTGACCTGCGAGCCCGAAAACACCGGCGAATGCATCCATTCGTCGATATGGACGAGATGACCCGGATTGAGCGACACGCCGAAGAAGGGATCGCCGATGCGGTCATGCACCGCCTTCCACAATGCGCCGCCGGAAACGCCGATGCCGACCGTCTCGTACCAGTCGACGACGGCGGAAAAATACGGCGCGACCAGTTTTTCGACATAGTCGCGGATGGCAGGCGGCAGGTCGGTGGCACTCTCGGCCAGAAAGCCGGCACGGGCATTGAGTGCGCCCTGGATGCCATAGGCCATGGTGATCGGGTCACCGCGCTTGATGACGTCGAGGCGGGGGCTCGGCAGGCCATAGGGCGCCCGCCTGCCGGCCGACAGCATCGGGTGGCAGCACAGGGGCAGGCCATTGATGCCCATCAGCCGCGCCGCCTGCAATTCGCTCATGCCGGGTTCGATGCCCTTGAGGACGTTGCGCAGGCCTTGCGAGGAAAAGGTTGCGGCGAATTCGAAGGCGGCCAGCTGGTCGGCCTCGTTGATCGCCCGCAGGCCGTCCGCCGGGTTCATCAGCAGATCCGCCGCGTTCAACACCGCGCCCTTGTCGCCGGCAAGTGCGCGCAGCGTGTCGGCGATGAAGGAAGGCAGGTCGAGCGTCGTCTCGCCGAAGCCGGCGTCACCGGCGCCGAATGGTTTCCAGCCGATGGCGCCGATTTTCTGGCCGGCTTTCAGGCCGCAAACGGCAAGGATGTCGGGCAGCGCGTCGGAGCGGTCGCGCGGCTGCGCCGGCAGCGAGAAGGTCTGGTAGAGGACACGTTCATAGGGCCCGTCACAGATCTCGGCGTAGCCCCAGCCTTCGTTGCCGACCAGCAGCCTCGGCTCTCTGCCGGGAACGACGACCAGCAACGTCTCCTCGAAGCGGGGATCGTAGCCTGAGAGATAGGCGACATTGGCGGCATGCTCGCGGTCGCCATAGACGACGAAAGCATCGAAGCCTGTCCTTGAGCCGCGCACAGCCAGCGCTCCGATGCGTGCCTCACAGGTGGTACGCGGGACAAGCGGCATCACCGTCGGCTCGCCGAATTCCGGCAACGACATGGTTTTCAGGGACACGGCTGAAACGGGCATTGCGACCGGCTCCGATGCATTGTGATGGCGGTGCCGCATCGGTGGCCGCTTGCAGCGAATTATGCAATAGGCTTCGGCTCATGTTCGGGTTCAAGCGTCGCAAGTTCAATAATCGTGGCGTGCTGGACCTGTCCGGCAGCAACAGGGGCTCGTTGCTCGGCATCACCTGTGCCGGCAAGCACGATGGCGGCGGTGCCCAGGTCCATGCCGTCATGTCGGCGCTGCTGTTTTCGCGGGCGACGAAGGTTCCATATTTCCATTCGCCGTTCAGATCAGTCCCTCACGGTGATCAGCTCGAGGCTTTCGCCAACCGGTGGGAGGCGGCCTTCAATCTCGGGCAGGGATCTCCCGGCCTGCCCGAAGGGGTTCCTGTGATCACCGGAGAAGCGTTCAACAATGGCTATCGTGGCGCACCGGCGATTGTCGCCGAGCCGCATTTCCACGGCTTTGCCGAAGGAAAGCTCGACCTCTACGCCACGCTGGCCGATGAGTTTCGCGCCGGGCTTGCCTTGCCGCGGCGGACGTTTGCCACCCCCACCATCGCCGTTCATGTCAGGCGCGGCGACATCGTCGGCGATCCCGCCTATGCAATGCGCCTGACCGGCAACGACATTGTCCTGCGAAACATCCAGCGGGTGCAGCGCGACCATCCTCGGCATCATGTCGTCATTTTCTCGGAAGGCGTCGAAGCGGATTTTCAGCCACTGGCCGGCATCTGCGAGTTCGAGCTGAATTCGGACGTCTTTGCGACGATCTCGGGATTGATCGAGGCCGAATGCCTGATCATGGCCAAGAGCTCGCTGAGTTACGTCGCCGGCTTGCTGTCGAGGGGCAGCGTGTACTACGAACCTTTCTGGCACGGGCCGCTGCCGTCATGGCGGGTGCTGCCCAAGGCGAGGTAGAGCCGCGCCACGGCAATCCGTCGACCGCGCCGGCCGCCGGCAACATGCGACCTGAGGTGATTTTCCGATGAACAGTTTCTCCTCCCGCGTCGCCGCCGCCGCCGCCGCGATCCGCCAGATCTTTCCGGAAACGCCGCTGCAGGAAAACGACTATCTGTCGAAGAAGACCGGGGCGCGGGTGCTCTTGAAGCGCGAGGACCTGACCCCGGTGCGCTCCTACAAGATCCGCGGCGCCTTCACCTTTTTCCGCAAGGCGCTCGCCGCCGGCAACGATGCCGAGCTGTTCGTCTGCGCCTCGGCCGGCAACCATGCACAGGGTTTTGCCTTTGTCTGCCGCCATTTCGGCAAGAAGGGCGTGGTGTTCATGCCGGTGACGACGCCGCAGCAGAAGATCGACAAGACACGGCTGTTCGGCGGCGACTTCGTCGAGATCAGGCTGGTCGGCGATTTCTTCGACGACTGCTACCGCGCCGCCTTCGAATTCACCGAAAGCGCCGGCGCGCATATGGTGCCGCCATTCGATCACAAGGACATCATCGAGGGGCAAGCGACCGTCGCCTATGAGATCGCCGATCAGATGCCTGGCGCGCGCATGCCCGACATCATCATGCTGCCGGTAGGCGGCGGTGGTCTGGCCGCTGGCGTCACGCATTACTTCGCCGACCAGAACCGCGACACGCGCTTCGTGTTCTGCGAGCCGGCCGGAGCGCCGAGCCTGAGCGAGAGCCTTTCCAACGGAAAGCGGATCAAGCTCGCCAAGGTCGACAATTTCGTCGACGGCGCCGCGGTCGCCGAGATCGGCCGGGAGCCGCTGCGCCATCTCAAGGAGTTTGCCGCCGATGCCGTGCGGCTGATCCCGGAAAACCGGCTCTGCGCGACCATGATCGAGATGCTCAACGTCGAAGGCGTGGTGCTGGAGCCGGCCGGCGCGTTGGCGATCGATGCGCTGAAGGATTTTTCGCGCAAGGAGATCAGGGGCAAGACCATCGTCGCGGTGGTCTCGGGCGGCAATTTCGACTTCGAGCGGCTGCCAGACGTCAAGGAGCGGGCACTGCGATTCGAAGGGTTGAAGAAATACTTCATCATCCGCTTTCCGCAGCGGCCGGGCGCGCTGCGCGACTTCCTCGAAATGCTTGGGCCTGACGACGATATCGCCCGCTTCGAATATCTGAAGAAATCGGCGCGCAATTTCGGCTCGGTGCTGATCGGCATCGAAACCAAGGACCGGCGCAATTTCGACCTGCTCAAGGCCAATTTCGACGCCGAGGGCGTCCAGTATCAGGACATCACCGACAACGAGACGCTTGCCGGGTTCATCATATGAGCGGGCTAGAATGAGCGAAAAAGGGACGGTTTTCGTCGCGCTGTTTTCCGGCATCAATGTCGGCGGCAACCGCATCGTCAAGATGGCGGAGTTGCGAGCCGTCTTCGAGGAACTCGGCTTTTCCGGTGTCGCCACCTATGTGCAGAGCGGCAACGCCGTCTTCCGGGCGAAGAATGGCGACGCAGCCAGCCTGACCAAACAGCTGGAAGCAGCCTTCGAGAAGAAATGGGGCTTTTACTCGCGCATCATGGTGCGCGACCTCGGCTGGTTCGAGCGGCTGGTGAAAGAAAATCCCTATCCGCAGATCGCCGGCGATCCGACCAAGCTGCATGCCTATGTGCTGGAGCGCGAGCCGACCGCCGAGGAGATCGAGCGGCTCGCTGAAAAATGCACCGGCCCGGAAAGCTTCGAGATCAAGGGCGACGTGCTTTACCTGCATGCACCGGACGGGCTCGGCAAATCGGTGTTTGCCGGACTGATCCCACGCACCCTCAAAGTGCCCGGTACCGCGCGCAACTGGCGCTCGGTGCTGGCGCTGCTGGAACTGGCAGGCGGGGCGAGCAGCTCCGGCTGACGCGCGGCCTAGGCCGCCGGAGCCTGTTTCCAGTCGAAGGTCAGTTCCTCGCGGAAAGCAAAGCGCTTGATGTGGTCGGCGACGACCGCTTCCAGGCGCTCGAGCGAACCGGCCTCATCCGATGTCACCGCGATGTGTAGGGCGGTTGCGTCGGCGTCCATGACGGTGCGGCCCATGGAGAGGTCGATGGTGCCGTGGGTCGGGTCGAATTCGACGGGGAATTTGTGCGCCCAATGTTTGCAAAGCTGCTGCAGATAGCGGCTGGCATGTTCGGTGGCGACTTCGGCGCGGCTGGTCGGCATGAAATGACTTCTCCTGGAGGGCAGGCGCCCGTTGCTTGATATCGCGCCGGCCTTGCAAAGCTGGCGCAATAGCCGGGTAGATAGGTGCCGTCAGGCGAAACGGCAAAGGCCGCCGGGCATCTCCGCCTGGCGGTATCCGCTCAAGATGGCGTGATCGGTTACCAGCTTCCGGTGTTCGGCATCGAAGCCCAGGGCTCGGCCTTGGGCTTGGCCGGGCCCTTCTGCAGGAGTTCGATCGAAATGCCCTCCGGCGAGCGGATGAAGGCCATGTTGCCGTCGCGCGGCGGCCGGTTGATGGTGACGCCATTGTCCATCAGATGCTGGCAGGTGGCGTAGATGTCGTCGACCTCATAGGCGAGGTGGCCGAAATTGCGGCCGCCCTTGTAGTCCTCCGGATCCCAATTGTAGGTCAGTTCGATCAGCGGCGCCTTGTCGGCAATGCCGCTCTGCTCGTCCTCGGACGCGGCAAGGAAGATCAGCGTGAAGCGCCCCTGCTCGTTTTCATAGCGGCGCACTTCCTTCAAACCGAGCTTGTTGCAGTAGAAATCGAGCGACGCATCGATGTCGGCGACGCGAACCATGGTGTGCAGATAGCGCATGAGATTTCCTCGATATGTTGGGGTGCGGCGCAACATAGGGGCCGCCCGGCCAAAGGGCAATTGCCGTATCCGGATGCGCCGGATACGGCAAATCCGGTTTTCCTGTATTGAACCGTGAAAAAAGGCACGTCAGGCCTTGCACAGACCGGAATCCCCGGTGTTAATCTGATGTCAAGAATCAGTTGTGGTGTTCTTGAAAAAAGGGGGCGTTCTTATGGGGGAAAAGGCCTCTTTCACGGGGCGGGACGGAAGCCTTGACGACGCCTTGACGCGAGACAGTGGTGGCGACTCCGCCGATCTTGTCGAAATCGCCGGTGCCATCAAGTGGTTTGACGTGGCCAAGGGCTACGGTTTCATTCTTCCGGACGATGGTACATCCGGCGACATCCTCCTCCATGTGACATGCCTTCGAAAGGACGGGTTCCAGACCGCTCTGGAAGGCGCGCGCGTCGTCTGCCTCGTCAAGCAGGGCGAGCGCGGCCTGCAGGCCTTCCGGGTGCTGTCCATGGATGCCAGCACGGCGGTCCATCCGGCGGAGATGCAGGAGCAGCGCACCCACATCACGGTGACGCCGGAAAGCGGTCTCGAGCGGGCGCTGGTCAAATGGTTCAATCGCACCAAGGGATTCGGTTTCCTGACCCGCGGTGAGGGCACCGAGGACATTTTTGTCCATATGGAAACATTGCGCCGCTACGGCATCACCGAGCTCAGGCCCGGTCAGGTCGTTCTGGTCCGCTTCGGGCGCGGCGACAAAGGCCTTATGGCTGCCGAAATCCACCCGGATGTGGGCACTTTGCCGGTCTCGCATTAGAGCTTGATCCATCCCGACTGAATCGGGATGGCGCTCTATCTTTTACTTGACCATCACCTTTTCCGAACCGAAGTTCTGGATTATGGCCCGGGACGAATTCCGGCCGAGGAAAATGAATGGCTCCCACGAACTGGCTAACAGCGGGCGCGGTCTGCGCCGCCTTGGCTTTCGCCGCCGCAGCGAGTGCCTATTTCTATTCGCAGCAACCGACCTCGGCAGACGGCCAGGCAATGATCCTGCCCGTCGATCCGACGCCGCTGGTCGCGGTGACGAAGGCGGGCGAGCGTTCCTTTTCCATTGAGATCGCCGACACGTCCGACGAACGCGAGGCCGGCCTGATGTTCCGCAGGGACATGGCTGACGACCACGGCATGCTGTTCGTGTTCGAGAGCTCCGGGCCGCTGACCTTCTGGATGAAGAACACACCGATGCCGCTCGACCTGATCTTTGTCGGCCAGGACGGCAAGGTCCGCTCAATCAAGCGAGGCGAACCGGAATCCGAGGCGATCATCTCGTCTGGCCTGCCGGTGCGCTTCGTGCTTGAACTCAAGGCGGGCACCGCCGCCAGGGACGGCATCGCGTATGGCGACCTGTTGCGTCACCCGGCAATCGGCACCGAACCCGGGTCCGCGATGCCGCCGGCGGACAAGGGTGACGCGCCGAACGTCCATTCCAACTGAGCATTCCGGACTTACCGATGCAATTTCTCTCCCATGACGGCCTCGACCTTGCGTTCCTCGATCGCCAGCCGGCGTCGGGTCACGGCGATCCGGTGCTGATGATCCACGGCTTTGCCTCCAGCCACTACGTCAATTGGGTGTCGCCCGGCTGGTTCAAGACGCTGAACGAAGCCGGCTACCGCGCCATCGCGTTCGACAATCGCGGCCACGGTTCGTCGTCGAAGAGCTACAACGAGGCCGACTATACGCCCGCAAAAATGGCCTCGGACGGGGCAGCGCTGCTCGACCATCTCGGCATCGAGCGCGCGCATGTCATGGGCTATTCGATGGGCGCGCGTATTTCTGCATTCCTGGCATTGTCCGACCCGGACAAGGTGGCGACGCTGGTGTTCGGCGGTCTCGGCATCGGCATGGTCGACGGCGTCGGCGACTGGGATCCGATCGCCGAAGCACTGCTTGCCGACGAGCCCGATGCCACGACCCATCCGCGTGGCCGCTCGTTCCGCGCCTTCGCCGACCAGACGCGCAGCGACCGCCGGGCGCTGGCCGCCTGCATTGCCACGTCACGCGAATTGCTCAGCGAGGACGACATGGCGCGCATTGCCCAGCCGACCCTGATTGCCGTCGGAACGAAGGACGACATCGGCGGCTCGCCGGACGAGCTGGCGGCGCTGATGCCGAACGCCAGGGCTTTTCACATCGAGGGCCGCGACCATATGCTGGCCGTCGGCGACAAGAGCTTCAAGCAGCGCGTGTTGGAGTTTTACGCCGAAAACCCGCTCTGAGCAGCAGCCACCTCGATATCATCCTGCGCGGCTGCAATCTGGCGCCGCACCTATCAGCCTCGAACCCAAATTGCCATGGTCGACCTTCTCGTCACCTATATGGAGATGACCGCGCCGCCATCCGGCGACGCCCTTATGGCTCCGGCGCCGGGTGCGAAGGTCGCGCACGAAACGCTCGATATTGCCGGCTATGTCAGCCTCTACCGCGCCGTCGGCGAGCCTGTGCAGTGGGACCAGCGGCTGCGCATGGCTGCACGCGAACTCGAACGGCTGCTCGCCCTTGCATCGACGCATGTCCATGTCCTGCGCGTGGATGGCGAGGCGGCGGGTCTGTGCGAATTCAACGGCGTCGGCCAGACGGACGTCGAGTTGACCCATTTCGGGCTCATCCCAGCTTTCCAGGGCCGCAAACTCGGTCCATTCCTGCTCGACCGATCGCTTCGCGCCGCCTGGTCGCATCGGCCCGAAAGGCTGTGGCTCCACACCGACACATACGACCATCCCGGAGCGCAGTCGGTCTACAGGCGCGCCGGCTTCAAACCCTATGCGCAACGCATGGAGACGTTTCCGGATTAGGCTTCGAGCGCCGCGATCGACCGCGCCATGTTTTGTCGCGCTTGCGGTTCGAACCGCTGCCTGAATTCCTCGGTGTGATAGATATGCGGGCGTGCGAGGAAAGTCTTCAGCACCGCACTGCGGCCGGCGCGCCACATCGGCTCCTCGACCCAGCCATATTCGCGGCGGACCGCCTGTTCATAGGCGTCGAACACCTCGGGTGTGGCGCCGAGGATCGAAAGGTCCATGTCAAGGAACAGCGCCGCGTCGCGGATGAAGTGCTCGTCGCCAAGCCTTTGAAGGCCGGGCAGTTCGTGCGTGGCGGTGGCGACGATCATCGCCGCTATGCGGCCAAGGCGCTCCGCATCGCCGCGGCCTGCGAGTTTTTCCTCGACAAGCGTAGCACTCCTGGCCTCATTGTCCTTGGCTCGGCTGTCATAGATTGCGTCGTGGAACCAGATCGCCGCTTCGACGGCCTCGGGGTCATGCAGCGAGGCACGATAGTCGCCGGCCAGCGCCAGCATCGCCTCGATATGGGCGAGGTTGTGGTAGTGCCGATCCGGTGCCTGGTAGAGCAGGGAAAGCTCGCATTTTAGCGGCTCGTCGATCAAGGGTTCGTTTTCCATGGCTGCTTGATTTTCCATGAACCAAATCCATTTGACAGTGCACTAAGGAAAATTGAGTTCAATCCTGCTATGATCTGGCTTATATGTGCGGCCGGAGAATAGCCGGTAGGCCGGAGACCGTCGATGAACAGCATTACGATTGCCCGTCCCAGTGTGGTGCAGCCGGTCGATCCGATCTGGCGCTCGATCCGCGATGAGGCGATGGAAGCGGTCAACCGCGATCCGCTGCTGGCGGCGTTCCTCTATTCCACTATCCTCAACCAGGAGAGCCTGGAAGAAGCGGTGATCCACCGGCTGGCCGAGCGGCTCGACCACCAGGACGTCGGTTCCGACCTCATCCGCCAGACCTTCAAATCGATGCTGGCCGATGACAAGGACTGGCCGACGACGGTGCGCGTCGACATCCAGGCCTATTACGATCGCGATCCGGCCTGCGACCGCTTCATCATGCCGGTGCTCTATTTCAAGGGTTTTCATGCCATCCAGACCCATAGGCTGGCGCATTGGCTGTGGAACCAGGGCCGCCGGGATTTCGCGCTCTATTTGCAGAGCCGCTCGTCCTCGGTGTTCCAGACCGACATCAATCCGGCCGCCCGCATCGGCAAAGGCATCTTCATCGATCATGCCACCGGCCTCGTCGTCGGCGAGACCGCGGTGATCGAGGACGACGTGTCGATCCTGCACGGCGTGACGCTGGGTGGTACCGGCAAGGCCGGTGGCGACCGTCATCCGAAGATCCGCCGTGGCGTGCTGATCGGCGCCGGCGCCAAGATCCTCGGCAACATCGAAGTCGGCCATTGCTCGAAGATCGCGGCCGGCTCGGTGGTGCTGTCACCGGTGCCGCACAACAAGACGGTTGCCGGCGTGCCGGCGCGTGTCGTCGGCGAGACCGGTTGCGACCAGCCTTCGCGGCAGATGGATCAGCTTCTGCCGTCGCAGACGATGGACCACGTCGTC
Source organism: Mesorhizobium monacense (assembly GCF_056781675.1). NCBI lineage: Bacteria > Pseudomonadati > Pseudomonadota > Alphaproteobacteria > Hyphomicrobiales > Phyllobacteriaceae > Mesorhizobium > Mesorhizobium monacense. Next base: position 2,131,742 of record NZ_CM165567.1, read on the forward strand.
AGCTTCGACATCTGAGGCCAGGCGCCTGGCTTGAATTTCGGCTGTCCGCGCCGGGCGGTGTTCCGTTCTGTCGCCGGCTTGCCTTTACATCGCCATTGTCGGCGTGCCAGAAGCGCCTTCAAACTCGCAAGCCCGACGATCGGAGAGGACTTTTGAAGCCGGACGAAATCAGAAAACTGGACGCCTATTTCAAGCGCGTCTTCCAGAATCCCAAGCTCCAGGTGAAGGCACGTCCGCGCAAGGAGGATTCGGCCGAGGTCTATGTCGGCGACGAATTCCTCGGCATCGTCTTCAAGGACGAGGACGACGGCGACTATAATTTCTCGATGGCGATCCTCGACATCGACTTGGCTTGAGCCGGAAATCGCGGCTGGCCGGTGCTGCAGCGATGCGGCCCGGCCAGCCGTTTGCATTTGTGCATAGGCAACGAAGAGGCTTTAGCGCCCTGTCTTCAGCGTATGCGCGGTCTGGGCGGCAATCGCGGCGTCAAGCGCCTGCCAGTCGCCGAGAAACTCCCGCGGAAAGCGATAGGTGAGGCTGAGGCCGTCGCCGACATGGATATCACGCTCGCAGGGCGCCAGCGATTCCTCGGCAGTCGGTCCGCTAAGGCAACGCGCGACGAACGGGTCCTTGCCTGGGCGCTTGGCGACCGCAAGCACCTCGCTGAGGTAGCCTGATTTTTCGGTGAAGCGATACAGCGTCGTTGCGCCTGGTCCTGCTGTGCCCGGCTGGGCGATCAAGGCGCTGTAGATCGGGGCGAAGCGGCCGCTCATGTCGCGCGACATCATCTGCTGCTCGAACGACAGGAAGACGATGTCCTTGCTCGATCCGGTGTGATTGAAGTCGTCGCGGGCGGCGGCGCTGTAACCGTCCATCTCGGGATAGCGCAGATAGAGGTCGAGCCGCGAGGCGATGCCGTCGCGCCGCGCCTGCTCGAATCGGATCATGTTTGCCGGCACGGCGATGACATTGTTGCCGATCACCACTTCATGGATCGTCACGTCGTCGGTGTAGCCGGCCATGGCAATCGAGCGGCCAAGCCATTTGCCGCCCAGACTGATCACCACCGACAACAGCGCCAGCGCTGCGAAGATATAGAACACCCGCCTCATCAGCGTGGAATCGACGATGTCGAATTCCGGACCGTTCGCGGCCGCTGCCTGCTTCATCGCAAATCCCCGATGTCGTCCGCCCGAAACCCCGGAGGTGTCCTGGGGCGGCACACATGGCGCGGCATGGCTCTTGCAGCGCCCATTTCGGAATCGACTGTGCGATTTCATGGTAAACGGGAGGTAAAGATGGGCGCTGTGGAGCTCGTTCTGTTTGCTTTTGCGGTCGGCCTGACAGCATGCGGCCTGGCCGGATCGGCGATGGAGCTGATGTCGGGTCGCCGGCTTGCCTTTGCCGAACCCTATGTTTCGCCAACGCGTATCCTGCGCTCTCTGGCCGCGGCGGCTTGCGCCGGGCCGTTCATGCTCGTCAACGCTGCCTTGGATGCCCGCAAGCAAGGCCGCATTTCGATGCTGGCACTGATCTCCTGCGGCTGCACCGCGGTCGCCTGGGCGCTGGCGCTGGGCGTTGTGCTGATCGCCATTGCGTCGTGGGCGAACACTCCCCTGGAGCAGTTCAGCTTTTGATGGAATCGCTGTCTGGAATTGCACTAATCTCGATCGACGATGCCGCTTGAGACGAATCGGAGACGAGATGCCGGCCTATGCGATAGACGGGAAAGCACCCAGCTTCGAGGATGCCGACAGCAACTGGATCGCGCCGGACGCGACGCTGATCGGCGACATCAGGGTCGGCCGCAATGCCGGCTTCTGGTTCGGCGTCGTCATCCGGGGCGACAATGAGCCGATCGTCATCGGCGCCGGCTCGAATGTGCAGGAACATACGGTCATGCACACGGATCCGGGCTTTCCGCTGACCATCGGCGAGGGCTGCACGATCGGCCATCGCGCGCTGCTGCATGGCTGCACGATCGGCGACAACAGCCTGATCGGCATGGGCGCGATCGTGCTCAATGGCGCCAGGATCGGCAGGAATTCGCTGGTTGGCGCCGGCGCCCTGGTCACCGAAGGCAAGGAATTCCCGGACAATTCGCTGATTGTCGGCGCGCCCGCGAAGGTGGTGAGGGAACTGGACGAAGCTGCGGTCGCCAGGCTGCGCGGCTCGGCCGCACACTATGTCGCCAACGGCAAGCGGTTCAAGGCAGGGCTGAAGAAAGTCTGAGCTGCTGGCGCTGGCCCGGCCTGTTCACCGTTCATTCGATCCGCGCCTGCGCATCGCATCACGCAGCAATGAAGCGCCGGCTTCGAAGCCGGCCGCGTCAGCTTCGCCTAGGGCTGTCGTATAGTCATCGATGCGGGTCTTGAGCCACGGGTCGGCGCCCGCCGCCAGAAGCAGACGGATCGCTTCGGCGTCACGCTTGGCCACCGCGTAGTGGAGCGGTGTCCAGTCGTTCACGCCCCGCATGTTGGCGTCGGCGCCGTGATCGATCAGGATGCGCATGATGTCGAGCTTGTCCGTCCGTTCGGTGGACAATGCCGCGATGATCGACGGAAATCCGGCATGGTCCTCGTAGTCCGGGTTCGAACCCGCATCGAGCAGGATCGAGATGAAGGCGGCAGGACTCCAGTAGATCGCATACTCCAGCGGATGGCCGAGGCCGAGCTCGAACGGCATCGCCTCGTCGAACCAGCGCGGCGAGCCGCCGAGGGCCTTGCCAAGGCCCTCGAAATTGCCAACCTTGAACGCATCGTCGATGGCCTTGAACAGCCTGTGACGCTCGCATCGGTCTTCCGGGATTTCCAGCATCGCAGCGATCCGAAGGCGGAATGATCGCCCATATTGCTCCCATCCGTCGCCGCCAGAAAGCCTCATCAGCGGGCGCGCGGTCTGCGGATGGTGCCGCTGGCCATAGACCAGAAATGGCGGAGCCGGCCCGGGGACGGGGCCGGCTCCTAAAACCCGGTCGTTGGGGACGGGGAGGGTGGGGACTCGACCGGGTTTTCTCCCTAGCGCGTCGCATTCATGCGACGCGCTTAACCTGTTTTATGCATGTCGTTGTCCAAAACCGCTGCGCACTTTTGGGCGATATGCATCGGCGTCCTCAGCGGACGCTGGCGACCGCGTCCTCGCGGCCGTCGTTGATCGTCACCCAAACGCCCGAATTCTCCGTCGATTGGCGCTTCAGGTAGGTGTAGTCGGTGTCGGTCCAGGACAGCACCTTGAGCTGCAGATTGTCGAGGATGAACTCGCCGAGGCTGGTGCGCACGGTGAGCACCGCATGGCCGTCGCCATTGGGCTGGCGCGCCACCGTCATCAGGAGGTCGCCGGCCGGAACGCCGATGTTCATCAGCTTGCGGCGCTTCTCCAGCGCATAGTCCTCGCAGTCGCCGAAGCCGCTGTCGGGATAGGACCAGACCTCTTCCTTGCCCCACATTTCCATGTCGGTGCGCGGCGTGATCCTGGTGTTGACCGAATTGTTGATGCTGACGATCTTCGCCCAGAGCTTGCGGGTCAGTTCGATCGGCGCCTGCTTCGGCGTCCTCTCGGCGCATTCCTGCGGAAGCTTCTGGCAGAACTCGTAGTGGCCGACCGGCTGGGTGGTGCGGCCGCCCGTGTGCATGAAAACCGGGCCTGCATAGGCTGTAGCCAAAGCGGAAAGCTGCATCGCCATTGCCATGAGCAACAGCTCGCCCCTCGTCTTCTTCATTGTTTTAGTCTCCCCGTTTGAGGAGACCTTGTCACAGGCGGATTTATTTGACGCAAAAACCCGAAGTAGACATTGAGTAAAACGCCAATAGAATAAACATAAAATTTGAATTAGCTTGATCTAAAATTTCTTGGACCTTCTCCGGAGCCGATTTTTGCCGGGGCGCTGTGTCTCCAGTGCGGGTCATGCGCCGGTCATTTTGCGTTGCGGGCGTCGCTGCGAATAACAAAAAACCGGCCGCGACGGCCGGTTCGGTTGTCTGGCGTATCGCCGTCCCGTCAGGAGCGCGGCGCGTTGAATTCGGAGTCCAGGGTTTCCGGGCGCTGGATGACGGCGAATTCGACGGCGACGCCATCCTCGAAGTGACGCACCACCTGGCCGCGCATCGTGCCCAGCATGACCTGGATGCCGATGGCCGGCTTGACGTCGATCTCGATTGCCGCGCCCGACAGCGACAGGTCGATGATGCGACACTGGTACTGGCGCCCGTCGGTAAGCTGGAGCACGCTCATCGGATTGCGCGGCGCGACGCGCTCGTGGCGGCGGTCTTCCGGCAGGTCGAGCTCGTGCTTGTTGGCGAGCCAGGTCAGCTGCGCGGCGAGCTTGTCCTTCTTGCGCTCCGAGGCAATGACCGTCATCGCGAAACCGTCCTGCGAGGTGCGGGTGACGACGCCTTCGATGCGGCCGATGTGGTCGATATAGGCGATGACTTTTTCGCCGGGCATGCCGATGCGATCGGTGCGCAGCGCAACATTGCCAGGCGACATGTCGATCACCTGGCACGGGTGCTCGGTGCGGTCTTCCAGCATGAAGCGCCCGTAGATCTTGACCCGGACGCGCTGAAAGTTACGCCTTTCGGCGCGGGACGGTGCGTAGTCGACCGCCGCTGACCTCATGACTGCCTACACCCCGTTGGCATTCCCGCGCGTGGATGCGAGGAATTTCACTCGGAAAAGTACAGCCATGCAGGTTAACAAAGGGGAAAAATCCGCCGTCAACCTTAAGATACGACTTCAGATTTGAACTATTCCCCGCGCCCGCCGTCGAACACCACGAGATGGCGGAAGCGGCGCGCGCGGCCAAGCGCCGAAATCGTTTCGGGCGGCTCGTATTCGGACGGGACAAGCGAGGGAACGCTGATCGCCGGCCGGTTCTTCAGGAACATCGGCTCCTTGTCCGGATCGACGACGCGGATCGAATCGATCAGCGCATCGATGATCGGGTCGGCGCCCAGCCAGAATGGTCGTTCGGCGGCGCTGATGACGCCCAGGCAGCGCGGATTCTCGACGCCGCCGTCGAGCGGCAGGGCGAGCAGTTCGAACTTGTTGGAGCGACCGTTGCGGCTAAAACCCTCATAGGTGATGAGCACCACCGACTTCTGGTCGAAGACGCCGTGAACCAGCCGCGCGACGAGCCGCTGGTCCTTCTCTCGCCACAGGGAGGGGAAGGAGAACCCCTTGAGTTCGCGGCCATATCCGGCGCAAAGCCTGGTGCCGGCAAGCCGGAACACCGCTTCGCCGCGCGTATCCCTTTCGAGGATGAACGTGTCGGCAAGCAGCGATTTGATGCCGGCGGGCTCCACTTCCGAACGCTTCGGGGCGGGGCGCCCATCACGCAGCCGGTTCCAATAATGGAACAGCGTGATTGATCCGTTCTGGTTCATTTTGTGCTCTTCCGCGCAATCTGTCTTTTCATGTCCCATCGGCGAACAGACAGGGCGCCCTCCGATGACTACATGCGTTGCGTTGCAGGATGCGTGCCAGCATCGTTAACACTTGTTCACGGGTCGGGGACGTTAAGGTTAACAAGTGGTTTACGTTGCTGTCCGGCGGCGGCTGTGGCACATAAAAACCACTCCAAAAACGGTCGTTTCGCAACGATCGGCAGCACTTCAGTCAAGAGTTCAGGGGAGCAGGGGACTCGACCAGCCGTTCAAGGGGGGACCTTGAACGGCTTCTTTTTTTGATTCGCGCCGGATGATTCGTTTCGGCGATTCGCCGCCGGTGCGATCTGCCAGCTGCGCCGCGGTCGCGTCCCCGCCTGTGCAACCGCATGCGGATGGCCTTGCCCGGGCCGCGCCAGCTCCAGCGCGGAAGAGCCGAATGGCTGAATGGAGAGATCAGGTCGTGGCAATCCTGGAGCGAGTTCCGGGATTGGTTTGGCGACTTGGCGCGTCCTCGCTTAGCCTACGGCGGTGTGGTCGATGACCGCGATCGCATCGATCTCTATCAGGTAGCCAGGAGACATCACCGCTATCCCGACCACTACGTTTGCTGGCTTGTGATCCCCGAACAGCTCGATCTGGGCCTCTTCGATGATCGGCACGTGTTCGTCGCGTTTGTAATCGACGATGTAAATTGTGATCTTGCAGACTTGCTCAGGCCGAGCGCCGACGGCAGCAAGCGCACGGCCAAGATTCCCGAACGCCAGGCGCGCCTGGACTGCGAAATCACCATGGCCAACGAGCTTGCCGTGTATGTCTTCTGGCTGCTGGCCCGAGACGAACACCAGCTTGCTTCCTGTCGCGACGACGACCTGGGTGTACATTTCCGGAATCGGCAGATCATTGGGATTTATGCATTCGAGCGTCATTGAATAGGTCTCCTGCTATGGCTGACGGGAACTGGCTGCTTCGCGCAGATCAAAATACGAGGGTCTATTTACGGGTCTACGACATTGTCGCCGAAGCGAGCAAACCTGGGTGATAGGGGGTCAATCTTCAACGCCGTTTGACATCGATCCCGTGGATGGCACCGAGAAGCGCCAGCTCGTCGGCTTGGCGAGCGCTCGCGACTTCATCTCCGCAACGCCTCGTGCGTACCACAGGATCAGCGCGGCCCAGTCATTGCCGAGTTCCCAGACGTTCTTACGCATATACGGCATGATCGCCTCCCTCAAACATGGCCGATGAATTATTTGCTCGACGTTATGCCCCCAAAGCATTGATGTACAAATTGAGTCACCGTTGCTTCGACAAATATTTTCCTATGTGAATAATTTCACAGATCATGAGAGGAAGACCAACTAAGATTGCCGACGGCGCAAGACAAGCATCGAAGCAAGACAAGCATCGAAAATGTTTGCAATGCCGCCGAATTTTCAAAATCGAAATAAGTGGGCGCCTCCACGAAAACAATCGTCGACCACGGTCCCGGCATCTGCTTCGGCAAGGCGGCCGGTTTCGACCTGGTCCGCCATGGATGGCGTCGGCGCATTGGCAGCAGTGCAACGCAGCTTGAAACCATAGACGGGAGGACATCATGGCCAATCAGGACATCGCAGAAACCATCGCGTCGGTCGGCTACGCGAAGGTCATCGTAACGCTGACCCCGGTTGGGCTCGGGGCTGGTCCTGCCGCAGCGGCGCAAGGGGGCGTCGACAGCTCGATGTCTCGCGCCGCCGAAGCGCAGTTGCAGGATCACTTTATCGTCCCCAGCGAAGCACAGCAGGAAAGCCTGGCGCTCGACGCGCGGGCTTCCGCCAGCCGCAGCTTCCGGCGCGCCGTGGATCCGGCCACGCGCCGCATGCGCGTCTATCCTCATCTGGGCCTCGCCACGGGCTTTGTCGATGCAGCCGGCATGGCTGCCCTCGAGACGAGCCCGACTGCGGGGAGCATCGTCAAGGCGCCGGAATTGAGCCTCATCCGGCCGACGAGCATCAGGCCGGCACGGCCCAGGAAAACGGTGAGCTGGGGGCTGCGCCGGCTGGGCGTGGAGGATATGTGGAATGCAGGGTTCGACGGCAAGGGTGTCGTCGTTGGCCATCTCGATACGGGCATCGACGGTGACCATCCGTCGCTCAAGGGGGCGATCTTCGATTTCGCCGAGTTCGACCTGGCAGGCGACAAGGTCCCCGACGCCAAGCCGCATGACAGCGACGAGCACGGCACCCACACGGCCGGCACCATCGTCGGACGGGCGGGAGACAAGGGTGCCTTCGGCGTTGCGCCGGGAGCGCAGATCGCCAGCGCCATGGTGATCGAAGGCGGCCAGGTGATCGACCGGATTTTGTCCGGGATGGATTGGATCATCGAAAAGGAGTGTCCCATTCTCAGCATGTCGCTGGGCTTGCGGGGCTTTACGCCCGCATTCCAGCAGATCATCAATGCGCTGCGTGCTGCCGGCGTGCTGCCGGTTTTCGCGGTCGGCAATGAAGGGCCGCTGACCAGCCGTTCCCCGGGCAATTATGACAACGTCCTTTCCGTCGGGGCGATGGATCAGGCGGACGCGGTGGCGTCGTTCTCGAGCAGTCAGAAATTCGACCGGCCGGCGGATCCGCTGGTGCCAGATCTGGTGGCGCCTGGGGTCGGGATCCTGTCCTGCATCCCAGGCGGAAAGTTTGCCGAAATGGACGGCACGTCCATGGCGACGCCGCATGTCGCGGGGCTGGCGGTGCTGCTCAAGCAGGCAAAGCCGGCAGCGAGCATCGACCAGATCGAGCAGGCGATCATCGGCTCCTGCACATTGCCGGCGGGCATGCTGAAGGCACGCGGCAACCGAGGGCTGCCCGACGTGCGGCGCGCCTTCCAGTTGCTGACGGGTTCGCCTTTGCCAGTGGCTGGTCCCGTGGTCGTGGCTTTGCGGCGGAAGGCCTCGAAAGCAAAGCCGGTCACCAGACACGCGACCAAATCGACCGGCAAGAAAGTTGCTGCCGCCAGAATCTAGACCTTTGCGCGTCCCAAATGATGCGCGGTGCTGCAATGTGGTAATCCGAAATTCGCATCATCCCAAAAGGGGCTGCGAATTTCGGACCCATGGCCGTCAGAGCCGAACCCTGCCGCCTGTCATTCGCAAAATCGAGCCTATATATTGCTGCAGGGAAACCGGAGGCTGGCAAGATGGCCGATGAAAAGACATCTCAGGAATGGAGCCCGGCGGCGATCAAAGTCGAGCTGCAACGTCAGGCGCGCTCCGGCAAGCCGGTGAGTGCGCAGGTTTTCTTCAACGACGACGTCGCCGGCGCAGCATTGCCGGAGACCGTTTCGCGCGTGATCGAGCAGGCCGAAAAAAGCGTGGGAAAGCCTGGCGCGGTGACACTGGGAAAGGTCCGCCCTTCGGCCAATTCCGCATCCGTGAGCGGCGATCCCGACGCCATAGGCGCCATGCTCGAGAGCGCCGAGGTCAAGACCGTATTGCCGAACGTCGTCGACGACATCTTGCCGAAGCCGGTCAAGCGGGAGTTGCGCTAGGGCGCCAAGCAGCCTCTTTTGAACGCGTGGCGAAATCGCGCCAATGTAGTCGCCAATCGAGCAACCTGGCGGCGCTCAAGCCTGCCGTGAAAACAAGTTTGCCCGCGGCCAAATGGCCAAGTGGGGTTCCCGTGGCACTCGCCAGGGAGAGCGCTCGTCCGGCGGGGCGGAGAGAAAAATTCCCGCTCAGACCCGCTTTGCTCTAAATGCTCTACATCCGAAACCCAGGAACAGATGTGAATGAGCGAACCGGCAAGTCCTTCCGAAACCGAACAGCAGGACGAGGCCCCGGAGCCGCGCCGCGAGCCGGTGTTCAACCTGCCGCCGGTGGTGCTGGCGGTGATCGGCGTCTGCGTCGCCGTCCATCTGATCCGCGTCTACGGGCTCACCGACGACCAGGATTTTGCCCTGCTGGTGCGGACCGCCTTTGTGCCGATCCGCTATTCCGGCCAGTTCGATCTCGATGTCTATGCATTCACCAGCCCTTTCACCTATGCCTTCCTGCATGGCGGCTTCGCGCATCTGGCCATCAACATGGTGTGGCTCGCGGCTTTCGGCTCGCCGCTGGCGAACCGGTTCGGCACGTTCTGGTTTTCGCTGTTCTTCGCCGCGACCGGGCTGGCGGCGGTGGGGCTGTTCTGGGCTGTGCATCCACTCGGCCAGGCGCCTCTGGTCGGAGCTTCGGGCGCCATTTCAGGCATGATGGGGGCGGCGGCGCGCTTTGGGTTCCGCATCGACCGCTCGTCGGGCAAGGCCGCCTTTGCCGGTGCGCCGCTGCCGATCGCGGACGTACTGCGCTCGCGCGGTGTCATGACCTTTCTCGGCGTCTGGATGGTGATCAATCTCGTCACCGGCCTTATAGGCTTTGCGCCCGGCGTTGACAGCCAGATCGCCTGGGAAGCCCATATTGGCGGCTTTGTCGCCGGCTTCTTCGGCGTGCGCCTTTTCGATCGGCGCCAGCAAGACGTCCACGCAGACGAGCAATGACCGCCGCACTTGAAATGCAACCAATCACGGCGCACGATGTTCACCGGAACGTGAATGCCGGTCAGGGCAGGAACCGGCAAGCAAAAGCTGAGGAGGACGCCATGACTGTTAAGGCAATTCTCGAGAAGAAAGGCCATGACGTGTTGACGCTCGGGCCGAACGAAAAGCTGAGCGAAGCTATTCGCATCCTGACCGAACACAGGATTGGCGCGCTGGTCATCACCAATGGCGATCACAAGATCGTCGGCATTCTTTCCGAACGCGACATCGTACGGGTGATCGCCAGGGAAGGAGCGGCAGCACTTGATATCCCGGTGCGCTCGGCGATGACGCCCAAGGTGAAGATCTGCAACGAGAACCACACCGTCAACGAGGTCATGGAAATCATGACCAAGGGCCGCTTCCGCCATCTGCCGGTGGAAAGAGACGGTCTGCTCTACGGCATCGTGTCGATCGGCGACGTGGTCAAGCGGCGCATCGAGGATGTCGAGCGCGAGGCCGAAGAAATCAGGGCCTATATCGCCACCGCCTGAGCGGTCAAGGACCGCCGGCCGATGCCGGCCGGCGGTCCTTGCTGCTAGGCCGGGAAGGCAGAAAACGCCAGTGCGCGGCTTTGCGCTTGTCTCTTTTGGCGGTTTGCACTAGCGAATGACTTTCACGCCCGACGTGAAACTCACGTTCAAACGTGAGTTCAGTCATCGAAATTCGCAGGCTCCCATGACCATCATCGACACCCGCACGCCCGACGCCAAACGCTTGATCCCCGGCGCCACCGGCGACTGGGAAATCATCATCGGCCTCGAGGTGCACGCGCAGGTGACCTCGGAAGCAAAGCTGTTTTCCGGCGCCTCGACGGCGTTCGGCGCCGCGCCCAACGCCAATGTCAGCCTGGTCGATGCGGCGATGCCGGGCATGCTGCCGGTCATCAACGAGGAATGCGTCAAGCAGGCGATCCGCACCGGCCTGGGCCTCAAGGCCGAGATCAACCACAAGTCGGTCTTCGACCGGAAGAATTATTTCTACCCGGACCTGCCGCAGGGCTACCAGATATCGCAGTTCAAGCAGCCGATCGTCGGCGAGGGCAAGGTCATCGTCTCGGTCGGCCCGGACAGGCAGGGCGAGTTCGAGGACATCGAGGTCGGCATCGAGCGGCTGCATCTGGAGCAGGATGCCGGCAAGTCGATGCACGACCAGCATCCGACCATGTCCTATGTCGACCTCAACCGCTCGGGCGTGGCGCTGATGGAGATCGTCTCCAAGCCCGACATGCGCTCGGCCGATGAGGCCAAGGCCTATGTTACCAAATTGCGCACTATTGTGCGCTATCTCGGCACCTGTGACGGCAACATGGACGAGGGTTCGATGCGCGCCGACGTCAACGTCTCGGTGCGCAAGCCGGGCGGCGAATTCGGCACACGCTGCGAGATCAAGAACGTCAACTCGATCCGCTTCATCGGCCAGGCCATCGACTACGAGGCACGCCGCCAGATCGCCATCCTCGAGGATGGCGGCAAGATCGACCAGGAAACGCGGCTGTTCGACCCCAACAAGGGCGAGACGCGCTCGATGCGCTCCAAGGAAGAAGCGCATGACTATCGCTATTTCCCGGATCCCGACCTGCTGCCGCTGGAATTCGACCAGGCCTATGTCGACGCCTTGGCGAAAGACCTGCCGGAACTGCCCGACGACAAGAAGGCGCGGCTGATCGCCTTGCTGGGGCTCTCGACCTACGACGCCTCGATCCTGGTATCGGAAAAGCCGATTGCCGACTATTTCGAGAAGGTGGCCTCGGGGCGCGACGGCAAGCTCGCCGCCAACTGGGTCATCAACGACCTGCTCGGCGCCCTCAACAAAGCCGGCAAAGATATTGAAAATGCTCCGGTTTCGCCTGAGCAGCTGGGCGCTGTTATCGACCTGATCAAGGAAGGCACCATCTCCGGCAAGATCGCCAAGGACCTGTTCGAGATCGTCTGGAACGAGGGCGGCGATCCGCGCCAGCTGGTCGAAAGCCGCGGCATGAAACAGGTCACCGACACCGGCGCCATCGAGAAGGCGGTGGATGACGTCATCGCCGCCAATCCGGACAAGGTCGAGCAGGCGCGCGCCAAGCCGACCATGGCCGGCTGGTTCGTCGGCCAGGTGATGAAGGCGACCGGCGGCAAGGCCAATCCGCAGGCGGTCAACGACCTCGTCAAGGCCAAGCTCGGCATCGAGTAGGGCAATGTTCATCCGCACCGCCAGCGAGCGCGATCTTGCCGCGGTGCGGGCCTTGCTGGTCGAGACCTGGCACGCTACCTACGACGCCATCTATGGCATCGAGCGGGTCACCGAAATCACCGATGACTGGCACTCGATCGCCTCGCTGAAGGCGCGGCTGACGCGGCCGAATTCCGAATTCCTGGTGGCCGATGACGGCAAGCGTCTCGGTGGCATGGCCTTTGCCGCTGCTACCACGGACCCGAAGATCATCCTGCTGAACCAGTTCTACGTGCATCCATCGTGCCAGCGGCAAGGCATCGGCCAGGCATTGTTGGAAGAGGTCGAGATCAGCTTTCCCGAAGCGCATACGCTGCGCCTCGACGTGGAGGAAGCAAACACAGCGGCAATCGGCTTCTACCGCGCGCAGGGGTTTTCGCCCGCCGGCAAAACCGCCGACTGCGGCGGCGGTTCAGGGTTGCCGGCATTGATCTTCGAGAAGACGATCGGATAGGCGGCCTGCAGCACATGCGGAGCGAGGAATGAGGCGCTCGCAAGGGTGCAGGCCGGCCGCAAAAGAGCTGGTTTGCGAGGGCTCTCTGAACTAACCGGCGGGAATCTCCACATTGTCGATCAGCCTGGTCTTGCCGAGCCAGGCGGCGGCGAGCAGGCGGCCGTTGCGGCCGCGCCTCCAGGGGGCCAACGTCAGGCTTTCGCGTGCGGCGACATAGTCGACCCGCTGGAAGCCCGCTTCGACAAGGGCACGCCCGGCCTCGCCGGTCGCGCCGGCTTCATCGGCGCCGGCCGCGAGCGCTGTCGCTGTCCGGCGAAGGATGGCGTTGAGTTTTCGCGCCACCTCGAGTTCGGCTTCGCCGAGATAGGCGTTGCGCGACGACATGGCGAGGCCGTACGCGTCGCGCACAGTCGGCGCGCCGATGATTTCGACCGGCAGGTCGAGGTCGCGGCAAAGCTGCCTGACGACGCAAAGCTGCTGGTAGTCCTTTTCGCCGAAGATCGCATAGTCGGGCAGCGCCTGCAGGAAGAGCTTGGCCACGACCGTGGCGACGCCGTCGAAGAAGGTCGGCCTGAAATCCGATTCAAGACCGGAAGAGGGGCCGCCGACCGAGATTTTTGTGGCGAAGCCGGTTGGATACATCCCGGCAACATCGGGCGTAAATGCCAGATGCGCGCCGGCTTCGGCCAACCGCTCGAGATCGCGGGCCAACTGGCGCGGGTATTTGTCGAGGTCTTCGGTGGGGGCGAACTGGGTCGGATTGACGAAGATCGAGACGAGGCAGCGATCGGCCTTTTCGAGCGCGATCCTGACCAGCGATATGTGGCCCTCATGCAGCGCGCCCATGGTCGGCACCATGGCGATGCGCAGGCCGCACTGTCGCCAGGCGCGGATTTGCGCGCGCAGGGCGGCGACGCTGTCGGTGACGATCGGCCGGTTCATGCCTTGTCCTTGCCTGACGTGGCGGGGAAAACGTGATCCGGGCCGGGAAATGCGCGGCTGCGCACCTCGGCGGCATAGCGTGCCGCCGCATCGGAGACGACACCGCGCAGCGCGGCATATTCCTTGACGAATTTCGGCACGCGGTCGACGGTCAGGCCGACCATGTCGTCGATGACCAGGATCTGGCCGTCGCAGTCGGCGCTGGCGCCGATGCCGATGGTTGGAATGGAGAGGCGCCGCGTGAGTTCGGCGGCGACGGTCTCGACCGTGCCCTCGATGACAACAGAAAAGGCACCCGCTTTCTCCACCGCCTCGGCGTCGCGAAACAGGGCCGCCACATTCTCCTCGGTCCGGCCCTTGATCTTGTAGCCGCCGTCCTTTTCCACCGATTGCGGCTGCAGGCCGATATGGCCCATGACCGGGATGCCGGCTGCGACGATTGCCGCGATCTGCTCGGCGATATCGGTGCCGCCTTCCAGCTTGACCGCCTGGCAGCCGGTTTCGTCGACGACCCGCCGTGCCGAGGCCAAGGCCTGCGCGGCGGAGGCCTCATAGCTGCCGGCCGGCATGTCGACGACCACGCAGGCATTGGCCGAGCCGCGCATCACAGCTTGTCCATGGGCGATCATCATCTCCAGCGAAGCGCCGAGCGTGGTTTTGTGGCCATGCAGCACCATGGCGACGCTGTCGCCGACCAGGAGCAGGTCGACATGGTCGTCGAGCAGGCGGGCGACGGGGTAGGTATAGGCGGTCAGGCAGACGATCGGCACGCCGCCCTTGCGGCGGCGAATGTCGTCAGGGCCGATCCGGACATCGGCGGACATTTCTGGGGCCAATCCTCACCTCCCTCAGCCGGCACCGGGCCGGCCGCCCGCTGCCGGGCGAGCCGAGCTTTAGAAAGACAAGCAGTGCTTGGCAAGCCGGGCTTCCGCCAACCGCGCGGCTGCATCGATTTAGCGCACGGACCATTTGCGTCGCGCGCGCCGCAAAACCCTTGCTTTCGCGAAGGCCGGACGCCATAAGCAGGAAACAGGCGCCGCCGCTGCCGCCGCGAGGATCTGGATGAAAACTTTCCTTCTGCAGTTTTTCACCTGGTGGAACAGCCAGACGCTGGGAACCCGTTTCCATACCTGGCGTCACGGCAAGCAGGTCGGACAGGATGAGGCCGGCAACGTTTATTACGAGGGCGGTGTCGATTCGGAAGGCCGCACCCGCCGCTGGGTCATCTACCGCGACTATTCGGAAGCTTCGGCCATCCCGCCGGGCTGGCACGGCTGGATCCATCACCGCGTCGATACCGCGCCGCCGAGCGAGGATTACCGGCCGCGCGAGTGGCAGAAACCGCATCAGCCGAACCTCACCGGCAGTGCCGCGGCCTACAGGCCGAAGGGTTCGGTGCTGACCAATCAGCATCGCCCGCAAGTGACCGGCGACTACGACGCCTGGACGCCCGGTTCGTAATCGGCCATCACCGCGCCGATCGGTCCTTTGTCGCCACAATTGACGTTTAGCTGCTTGCTGATCTGAAAACGGCGACTAGCCTTGGCGATTGAGAGAATCACCCGGGCACAACCACCGGTATCCCTGCATGAGCATCTTCAGCCGAATCTCGATGGCCGGACTGGCGGCAGCCGCTCTTGCTGCCAGCACGACGACGTTTGCCTCGGCGCAGACGCCGGCAGCGCCTGCAGCGCCTGCGGTGGCCGAGCGCATCACCAATCCCGTCGCCGAATTCGCCGGCATCGACAAGATCACCGGCCGCATCATCACTTTCGATGTCTATATCGACGAGACGGTGCAGTTCGGCGCACTGCAGGTGACGCCGCGCATCTGCTATTCGCAGCCGGAGACCGAAGAGCCGAAGACCGATTCCTTCGTCGAGGTCGACGAGATCACGCTCGACCGCAAGATCCGCCGCATCTTCACCGGCTGGATGTTCGCCGAAAGCCCCGGCCTGAACGCCGTGGAGCACGCCGTCTATGACGTCTGGCTGAAAGCCTGCAAGCAGAAGTCGGACGTACCGCCACCCGACGCCGCCAAGTCCGGTGCGCCACAGGTCGATACGTCCAAGCCCAAGGCCGCTGCCGCTCCGGCCACGACCGAACCGGACACCGGCGATACCAACTGATCCCAATACCCTAACTGATCCCTGGGAACCGCTGCGCTTGCCACACGTTGGCAAAGAACGCGCATGGAGGATCCCGCGATGTCAGCAACCAAGCTTATGACGGTCAGCAAGAAGGAATTGCTTGACCTTGAGAAGGGGTTTTGGACCGGCGATGCGGCCTACTATGCCGCCAATGCCGATGCCGAATGCCTCGTGGCCTTTCCTGAGATGGCGCAGGCGATCAGCAACGCCGATCTCGCCAAGACCGCCAGCAAACCAAACCGCTGGCGCGATCTTGACATCGACGTCAAGGGGATGGTCGAACCGGGCAGCGACATCGTCATGCTCACCTATGAGGCCCACGCCACAAGAGAGAACGGCGAAGCCTATGTGGCCTTGGTCAGCACCGGCTACGTGCATCGCAGCAATGGCTGGAAGATGATGTTCCATTCGCAGACGCCGATGGAGACTGCGAAAGGCTGACGAAACAGCCCATCACGGAAAAAAGATCACCTCGCCCTTCAGTGCGTCGGCCAGCATTTTTTCGTACTTGCCGCGCGGCACGTCGACGGCGCCGAAGCGCTTGAGGTGTTCGGTGGTGAATTGCGTGTCAAGCAGCGCGAAACCGCGCGCCTTCAACCGCTCGACGAGATAGAAAAGGCAGGTCTTGGACGCGTCCGTCTCCCGGGCGAACATGCTCTCGCCGAAGAACACGCGGCCCAGCGAGACGCCGTAGAGGCCGCCGACCAACCGCTCCTCGCGCCACGCCTCGACCGAATGGCAATGGCCCAGCCGATGCAACTCGACATAGGCTTCGCGGATCGGCGCGTTGATCCAGGTCGAGCGGCGCTCCTCCCGCTTCTCCGCGCAGCCGTCGATCGTCGCCTCGAAATCGAAGTCGAAGCGGATGTCGAACGGGTGCTTGCGGATCGTCTTCTTCAGGCTCTTCGGCGCGTGGAAGCCGTCGAGCGGAATGATGCCACGCGTCTCCGGCCGCACCCAGAACACTTCGGGGTCGCTGGCGCTTTCGGCCATCGGAAACACGCCGGACGCATAGGCCTTCAGCAAAAGGTCGGTCGGGATGCGATAGCCGGGCGCGTAGGGGCGGGTCATCGCGGCATTATAACTTACGAGTTCGCCACCTCATCACCCTTGGCCAGGTATTTCTCCAGCCAGTGGATGTCGTAGTCGCCATTGGCGATATCGGCATTGCCGACAAGGTCACGGAACAGCGGCAGCGTCGTCTTGATGCCGTCGACGACGAATTCGTCGAGGGCGCGGCGTAGCCGCATCATGCATTCGACGCGGTTGCGGCCGTGCACGATCAGCTTGCCGATCAGGCTGTCGTAGTAGGGCGGGATCTTGTAGCCGGAATAGACGCCGGAATCGACCCGGATGCCGAGCCCGCCAGGCGTGTGGAAATGGGTGATCGTGCCGGGCGAGGGGGTGAAGGTGCGCGGGTCCTCGGCATTGATGCGGCATTCGATGGCGTGGCCGTTGAACTTGATGTCCTCCTGGCGCACCGAAAGCCCGCCGCCCGAGGCGACGCGGATCTGCTCGTGCACGAGGTCGATACCGGTAATCGCCTCGGTCACCGGATGCTCGACCTGCAGGCGGGTGTTCATCTCGATGAAATAGAACTCGCCGTTCTCGTAGAGGAATTCGATGGTGCCGGCGCCGGAATAGCCGAGATCGGCGACGGCGCTGGCGCAGATACCGCCGATGCGTGCGCGCTCCTCGGCATTGAGCGCCGGCGAGTTGGCTTCTTCCCAGACCTTCTGGTGGCGGCGCTGCAAGGAACAGTCGCGCTCGCCGAAATGCACGCCGCGGCCGGCGCCGTCGCCGAACACCTGCAATTCGATATGGCGCGGCTTTTCCAGGTATTTCTCGATGTATACGGCGTCGTCGCCGAAGGCAGCACCGGCTTCCGAGCGCGCCGTCTGCAGCGCGACTTCCAGGTCGGCCTCGGTACGCGCCACCTTCATGCCGCGACCGCCGCCGCCGGCCGAAGCCTTGATGATCACGGGATAGCCGATCCCTGCGGCAATGCGCTTGGCTTCCTTCTCTTCCGTGACCGCGCCGTCGGAGCCGGGCACGACCGGGATGCCGAGACGCTTGGCGGTGCGCTTGGCCTCGATCTTGTCGCCCATGATGCGGATATGGTCGCCCGACGGGCCGATGAAGGTGATGTTGTGGGCGGCGAGTATGTCGGCGAACTTGGCGTTCTCCGACAGGAAGCCGTAGCCCGGATGCACCGCGTCGGCGCCGGTGATCTCGCACGCGGCGACGATCTGATGGATGTTGAGATAGCTGTCACGTGACGGCGGCGGGCCGATGCAGACGCTCTCGTCGGCGAGCCTGACATGCATGGCGTCGGCGTCGGCGGTCGAATGCACCACCACCGTCTGGATGCCGAGCTCCTTGCAGGCGCGCAGCACCCGGAGGGCGATTTCGCCGCGATTGGCGATGAGGATCTTCTGGAACATTTTTGGCTGTTCCCGGCTCTACTCGATCACGACGAGCGGCATGCCGTATTCGACCGGCTGGGCGTCTTCGAACAGGATCGCCGTCACCGTGCCGGCGCGGGGCGAAGGGATCTGGTTCATCGTCTTCATCGCCTCGATGATCAAAAGCGTCTGGCCTTCCTTGACCTTCTGGCCGATCTCGATGAACGCCTTGGCGTCGGGCGAGGGCGCCAGATAGGCTGTGCCGACCATGGGCGAGGGTACAGCGTTCTTGGAGATTTCGGCCGCAGCCGGTGCGCTGGCCGTCGGCTGTGCTGCCGCCGGGGCATAGCTGGGCTGGGGTGCAGCGATCGCATGGACGGCGGGTGCCTGCCGCGACACGCGCACCTTCAGATCGCCCAGCTCGACCTCGATCTCGGTGAGGTTGGTGTCGTTCAGTATGCCCGCCAGGTCGCGGATCAGCTGCTGGTCAACACCGGTCTTCTTTATCGACATTTTCGAGCCTTCTGTTTGTTGGCCGGTCACAGGCGTGCCGCCAGCGCCTGCAGCGCGAGCGTGTAGCCGAGCGGCCCGAATCCGCAGATCATGCCGACGGCGACCGGCGAGACCATGGAGACGTGGCGGAACGGTTCCCGCGCGTGGATGTTGGAAAGATGCACTTCGGCGACCGGCAGCGGCGCGATGGAGCGGATGGCGTCGTGGATGGCAATCGAGGTGTGGCTGTAGGCGCCCGGATTGATGACGATGCCGGCTGCCTTGTCGCCGGCTTCCTGGATCCAGTCGACGAGGTCGCCCTCATGGTTCGACTGACGGAAATCGATCTCGAGCCCAAGTGCCGCACCCGCCTGCTTGCAGTCGTCGGCGATGGCGGCAAGCGTCTTTCCGCCATAAATCCCCGGCTCGCGCTTGCCGAGCGCGTTGAGATTGGGACCGTTCAGAACGAAAACCGTTTTCAACAATGCCGACCTTTCCCGGCGCCGGCCTCAGCCGGCGCGCTGGACCCCTCTATAATGGGCATAGACGCCTGCGAAAAGAGCGCAAGTGCGTTCTTTTGCTGTCCACAGCAGGCGGGAAACCGCCTGCCGCCATGGATCAGAGCGCGGCCTTCGCCGCCTCGATCTTTTCGGCCAGAACGTCCTGCCCGAGTGCCCCGAACACAACCTCGTTGCCGACCACATACGAAGGCGTGCCGGTGATCGCCAGCTTGGTGGCGAGATCGTAGGTCTTGGAGATCGCCTCGTGGATGCTCGGGTCCTTCATCTTCTCGCGCAGCGCAGCCTCGTCGGCACCGAGCGACAGCGCAACCTTGATGGCCGCGGCCTCGGTGGCGCGACCCGGGCCGCCGAGCAGGGCGTTGTGGAATTCGCCGTACTTCTCCGGCTTCATCAGGTGGAAGGCCATGGAGACGACGCTGGCCTTCTGCGAATCCGGACCCAGGATCGGGAATTCCTTGAGCACGAAGCGCAGGTCCGGGTCGGCTTTCGTCAGCGCCTGCATGTCGTCGATGGCGCGTTTGCAGAAGCCGCAATTGTAATCGTAGAACTCGACGATCGTGACCTTGCCGTTCGGATTGCCGACGACGCCGTCGAAGGTGGAGTTGAAGATCTCGTCCTTGGCATTCTTGATGACGCCGAGCGCGGCGATCCGCTGTTCTTCCTTCTGCTTGGCTTCGAGCGCATCCTGCACTTCGAGCAGAACCTCAGGGTTCTTCAGCAGATAGTCGCGGATGATGCCCTCGACCTCGGCCCGGTCGATCTTGGTGTCCGAGGACGCTACCTGCACGACCTGCGCCGTATCGGCCTTGGCCGCCTGCGGGCTGCCGGCGACGAAGCCGAAAGCCAGCATGGCAAGAGCGGCTGCCACTCCCGTCGTGCCGAGCAGAATTGCCTTGTTCATCATCCCTTATCCTCTTGCCTGTTCCGTCCGCTTTTGTCGTAGTATGCCGCCGGAAGGTTCACTTCTTGATTTTGCCTGATGGCGTGTAGTTTATGATATCCTGAGCGCGAAGCCAGCCCGGCTCGCCGCGCTTCAATTTCTGCTGCGCGCGCATGGCGAATATCTTCGCGTTCTTGTAATCGCCGGAATAGAAATGACCTTCGGCGGTCGCGAGTTCCGCCGCCGGAATGTTGCCGAGCTCGCCATAGGCCTGGGCCAGATAGCGATACCCTTCGGCGTTTTCCTTGTCGCGCCCGAGGCCATTGTTGATCTGCACCACTGCCTTCTTCAGCGATTCGGGTGTGCCGACCGCCATCAACGCCTGGCCATAGGCGACCGGCAGCAGCCCGGACCGCGCCGGATCGAGGCTGACCGCCTTGGCGTAGGCGTCCGCTGCATCCTTCGGCTTGTTCGCCTTCATCAGGATGTCGCCGCGCAGTTCCTGGAAATAGGGGTTTTTCGGCTGTTCCTTGATCAGCGCGTTGGTCTTGGCGAGGCTTGCGGCCAGATTGCCGTAGAGATAGGCGAGCTGCGCCTCGCCATAGCGCGAGGCAAGGCTGCCTGGATTCTTGCGCATCAGCCGCGTTGCGGCGGCCTGACCGCCCATATAGGCGGCGATCTTGACGCGCATCATGTCGTGGCGCTGCTGCAGCGCCGGCGTATCGACCTTGTCGACATAGGGGCTCTGCTTGACCAGCACTTCGAGATTGGCGATGCGCTCCTGCGGCATCGGATGGCTGATCCGGTAGGGATCGACTTGCGCGCCGGACAGGGACAGCGCGCTCTGGAAGCGGCCGAAGGTCTTCAGCATGCCCATGCCGGACTGGCCGGTGGCGTTGAGATAGGTGATCGCCGAGCGGTCGGCGGTCGTCTCTTCGGTGCGCTGATAGGCAAGGATGCTGCGCTGCGCCATCTCGCCGCCGCCCGCCGCAACACCCATGCCGGCGCCGGCAAGGCCGCGGCTGTTGGTGGTGGCGCCGGCAACGATGGCGCCAGCGCCAAGCAGGGTGGCGATGATCGCCATCGTCTTGGCGCGCTCGAGCTGCTCGCGCAATTTCTGCTGGTGGCCGCCGGCGATATGGCCGGCCTCATGGGCGATGACGCCGATGATCTCGTTGGGCGTTTCGGCCATCATCAGCGCGCCGGTATTTATGAACAGCCGGCGCCCGGTGACGAAGGCGTTGAAACTCTGATCGTTGACCAGAACGATATTGACGCCGTCATTGGCGAGACCGGCCGCCTTGAAGATCGGCCGCGCATAGTCGCGCACCAGCGCCTCGATCTCGGCATCGCGCACCACCGGTACGTTTTGCGCCAAGGCGCTGACAGAGCCGGAGACCGCGACAGCGGCGGCAAGCAAAAGCGTCGCGACTGCACGCGTGGTCCTCCCGATGGAAGGTCTGGAAAACATCGATCTGGGTCGGCTCAACATGACAGGTCCACTGGTAGACGAGCGGGCGAAAGATGAAAAGTCGGCACCGAAAACTTCCTGCGCTTGTGATCCCCACACCAATCGGGCATTTGTGCGGCCAAAAGGGCTAGCAGCTTTGACCGGGACCGATCCCGGTGTGATGGATTTGAAGATGGTCGTTTCACTTTCGCGCCGCGGCGAGGTCGAGCCGTTCCATGCCATGGACATTCTGGCCGAGGCCAACCGGCTTAAGGCGACAGGCGTGCCAGTGGTTTCGATGGCCGTCGGGCAGCCGTCCGACCCGGCACCTGTCGGGGTAAGAGAAGCTGCAGCGAACGCGCTGAAGCGCGGCCGCATCGGCTACACCGATGCGCTCGGCCTTGCCGACCTGCGCAAGGCGATCGCCGGGCACTACGCAGACCATTACGGGATCGATGTCCCACCCGGCCGCATCGCCGTCACCACCGGATCCTCGGCCGCCTTCAACCTGGCCTTCCTGGCGATGTTCGACCCGGGCGACCGCGTCGCCATCGCCGCGCCCGGCTATCCGGCCTACCGCAACATCATGGCCGCGCTCGGCATCGAAATCGTCGAGATCGAGCTCGGCACCGACGCCTATCTGCATGCCGAGCACCTGAAGATGGCGCACGCGGAAAAGCCGCTGAAGGGAGTGCTCTTCGCCAGCCCGGCCAATCCGACCGGCGCGGTCATTCCCGCCGACGAGCTGGCAGCGCTGGTGAGAACGGCCGAAGAGCTTGGTATCGCGGTGATTTCCGACGAGATCTATCACCGACTGGCCTATGCGGCGCCCGACACGACGGCGCTGGCCTACGGTTCGGGCGTCACTGTCATAAACTCGTTTTCGAAATACTATTGCATGACCGGCTGGCGCATCGGCTGGATGGTGCTGCCGGAAGAACTGGTGCGGCCGGTCGAGCGTATCGCCCAGAGCCTCTACATTTCGCCGCCGGAACTGTCGCAGATCGCGGCCATCGAGGCTTTCAAGGCCACAGAAGAGCTGGAGGCGGTGAAGGCGCGCTATGCCTGGAACCGCGAGCTTCTGATGAAGCGCCTGCCGGAACTCGGTTTTCCGCTGGCGGCACCCATGGACGGCGCCTTCTACGCCTTCTGCGATGTCACCAGGCATACCAACGACAGCATGGCCTTCGCGCGGAAAATGCTGGCCGAGGCACATGTGGCGGCAACGCCCGGCCGCGACTTCGATCCGCTCGCCGGACACCGGACCATGCGCTTTTCCTATGCCGGTAGTCACGACGAAATGGTCGAGGCGATGGCGCGTATCGAGCGCTGGCTGAAATAGCGGGGACGTCATGCCGGAACTCGAAGAGGCGCTTGCGGAAGTCGCCGCCGAAATGGCGGAGCGCACGGATCGCGGCGATGTCGCCAGCTATATCCCGCAGCTCAGCAAGGTCGACCCGAAGAAGTTCGGCATTGCCGCCGTCACCAATGACGGCCGCGTGCTGGTGGCAGGCGATGCCGATCAGCCGTTTTCCATCCAGAGCATTTCCAAGGTGTTCACGCTGACGCTGGCGCTCGGCAATGTCGGCGACGCGCTGTGGCAGCGTGTCGGGCGCGAGCCGTCGGGCAATCCGTTCAACTCCATCGTCCAGCTCGAGCATGAGAACGGCATTCCGCGCAATCCGTTCATCAATGCCGGCGCCATCGTCGTCTCCGACATCCTGCTCGCCGGCCACCAGCCGCGCGAGGCGATCGGCGAGATCCTGCGCTTCATCCAGTTCCTCGCCGATGATGAGACAATCATCATCGACCGCGAGGTCGCCGCCTCCGAGCGCGCCACCGGCTATCGCAACTTCGCCTTGGCCAACTACATGAAATCCTTCGGCAATCTTCACCACGCGCCGGAACTGGCGCTGGGCGTCTATTTCCACCATTGCGCCATCGCCATGAGCTGCCGGCAACTGGCGATGGCCGGGCGCTACCTTGCCAATGGCGGCAAGAACCCAGCGACCGGACATTCGGTGGTGTCGGCCGAGCGGGCGCGCCGCATCGGCGCGATGATGCTGACCTGCGGCCATTATGACGGCTCCGGCGACTTTGCCTTCCGTGTCGGCATTCCAGGCAAGAGCGGCGTGGGCGGCGGCATATTGGGGATCGTGCCGGGCGTCGCCTCGCTCGCCGTATGGTCGCCCGGGCTCAACGCCAATGGCAATTCCAAGCTCGGCTCGATCGCGCTGGAAAGGCTGGCGAAGATGATGAACTGGTCGATCTTCGCGCCCTAGGACTTACTGATATTCAGGTGAGGCCAGCCTGCGAATGGCGGCTTCCTTCCGGTGCTCACGTACTTGAGTACGCTCCGCTCCGGTTCTCGGAAAGCCACCGCTCTCGACTCGGCCTGACCTGAATCTCAGCAGCCCTCGGATCGGGGCTGGCCTAGATACGAAAATCCCGCGCCGTCTTTCGACAGCGCGGGATTTTTCTATCAGATAGTCAGCACAAGCGGCTGAAAAGCTTAGAAAAAGCCTTTCCGCTGCCACCAGCCGGCGCGCTTCGGCTTTTCCTCGGCCTTGGCCTCTTCGGGCACGGTCGACGAGACCACCGGTACGACCGGAGCATCGATAGCGACGGGCTTGCGCCGGGTCGGGCGGGCATTGGCAGGCGCTTCCTCCTCGGCAGCCGGGGCGGCCGGCACAGGCGCAGGCGTCGCCGCCTCGGCCGGTGCAGCATCCTCGGCAGGTTCCTCGGCTACCGTCTCGGCGGCAACCTCTGCTGCTGCCTTCTTGGACCTTGACGCGCGCTTCTTCTTCGGCTTCTCGGCGCTCGGCATATCGTCGTTGGCCGCAGAGGGAAGCTCTTCCGCCAATACCGCCGCCACAGTCTCGGCCACAGGCTCGATGGCCGCGGCTTCGCTTGCCGGCGCATCGGCTTCGACGCCATCGGCAGTCTCGCCCGCCTCGGCTCCGTCCTCGCCATCCTCACGGCGATTGCGCTTACCGCCGCGCTTGCCGCGCCGGCGCTTCTTGCCCTGACCGTCGTCCGACGCGTCCACTGCGACGGCGTCGACCGGCGCTTCGCCTCCCTCGGCGGCGGCTTCATCCGTTGCGACAGCGGCGTCGACATCCGCCGGCGCCGAGACCAAGGCACCTTCCGCGGGGCCGTGCTCGCGGTCACCATGTTCGCGATCGCGATCCTTGCCGCCACGCCGCCTGCGGCGCTTGCGGCGCTTGCGGTCGCGGCCTTCGCCGTCCTCGCCGGACCTCGGCTGTTGCTGCTGGGGATGGCGCGGCTGCTCCGCCTGGGCAGGTGCCTCGTCCTCCTGCTCGACGACGATTTCGTCTTCGGGCTCTTCCGGCTCGACATAAGTCGGCAGGCTGCGCACTTCGACAAAGCCCTCGGGCTTTTCCGCCAGTGCGCCGCGGAAGATCGCATAGTGCTGCGCGCCGACCGCGTCGTCGGCCTCGATCGTGATGGTCAGGCCGAAGCGGCTTTCGAGTTCGACCAGCGTGCCACGCTTGTGGTTGAGCACGTAGAGCGCGGTCGCCGCGGGGGTCCGCACCGTGATGTGGCTGCGCGAATCCTTGAGCAGGAATTCCTCGATCGCCCGAACCACCATCAGCGCCACCGAGGAATCGGAGCGCACATGGCCGGTACCACCGCAATGCGGGCAGGGCTTCATGGTCGATTCCAGCACGCTGGCGCGGATGCGCTGGCGCGACATCTCCATCAGGCCGAAATGCGAGATGCGGCCGACCTGGATGCGGGCGCGGTCGTTCTTGAGGTGATCCTTCAGCCGCTTCTCGACGGAGCGGTTGTTGCGGTTCTCCTCCATGTCGATGAAGTCGATGACGATCAGGCCGGCGAGGTCGCGCAGCCTGAGCTGCCGGGCGACTTCCTCGGCCGCTTCGAGGTTGGTGTGGAGAGCGGTGTCCTCGATCGAGTGCTCCTTGGTGGAGCGGCCCGAATTGACGTCGATGGCAACCAGCGCCTCGGTCTGGTTGATGATGATGTAGCCGCCGCTCTTCAGCGTCACCTGCGGCTGCAGCATGCGGTCGAGCTGCGCCTCGATGCCGTTGCGCACGAAGATCGGCGTCGTGTCTCGGAACGGCTGAACCACCTTGGCGTGGCTCGGCATCAGCATGCGCATGAAGTCCTTGGCCTCGCGATAGCCTTCCTCGCCGGAGACCAGGATCTCGTCGATGTCCTTGTTGTAGAGGTCGCGCACCGAGCGCTTGATCAGGCTGCCTTCCTCATAGACCAGGGCAGGGGCCGTGGACTGCAGCGTCAGGTTGCGGACGTTTTCCCAAAGCCGCATCAGATATTCGTAGTCGCGCTTGATCTCGGCCTTGGTGCGGCTCTCGCCGGCCGTGCGCAGGATGACGCCCATGCCCTGCGGCACTTCGAGATCGGCGACGACTTCTTTCAGCCGCTTGCGGTCCTGCGCGTTGGTGATCTTGCGCGAAATGCCGCCGCCGCGCGCCGTATTGGGCATCAGCACCGAATAGCGGCCGGCAAGCGACAGATAGGTGGTGAGCGCCGCGCCCTTGTTGCCGCGCTCTTCCTTGACGACCTGCACCAGCAGGATCTGGCGGCGCTTGATGACTTCCTGGATCTTGTACTGGCGGCGCACCGGCTTGCGGCGGTTGCGCACTTCTTCCAGCGCATCCTCGGCGCCGACCGATTCGACTTCGTGATCGTCCAGATTGGAGGACTGGACCTCTTCCAACATGCCGCGATCATTGTCGCTGGACGAGGCTTCGCCGCTTGTGTCGGCGGAGGCCGATTCCGGCTGCGGGGCAGCCTCGGAAACCACATCGGCTTCGACAATTGCGGCGATCGACGTGGGGCCGTTTCCGGACGTGTCTTCGGACGCTTCCGCTTCGCCGTGATCGGCGGCTTCGTCGTTGTGCCCGGCCGTTTCGGGCGGCGTGTCGGCATTTTCTGCTGTGAAATCGGCTTCGGCGGCGGAGTCTTCGGCAATTGCATCGCCGCCCGTGTCGCCATGTTCGCCACTGTCATCGGACTCGGCGGCACCGGCGTCGCGCTTGTGTTCGCCGCGCTCGCGGCCTTTGCCGCCGCGCCGGCGTCCGCGCCGGCCGCGATCGCGGCCCTGGCGATCCTCGCCGTCATTGTCCTCGTCCTCTTCGTCCTGGGCTTCCTGCGCTTCAGCGCGCAGCAGGGCCTGACGATCGGCGACCGGGATCTGGTAGTAGTCGGGGTGTATTTCACTGAAGGCGAGGAAACCGTGACGGTTGCCGCCATATTCGACAAAGGCTGCCTGAAGGGAGGGTTCGACGCGCGTTACGCGGGCGAGGTAGATGTTTCCTTTGAGCTGCTTCTTGTCCTGTGATTCAAAGTCGAATTCTTCGATACGGTTACCGCGAACGACGACAACGCGTGTTTCCTCCGGGTGGGAGGCGTCTATCAGCATTTTGTTGGGCATTATTTCGTTTCCCCCCGGCAGCCGTCAGCCGCAGCTTGCGAGGCAAAGCCTGCTGCTGCGTGTCTGGAGTGTGGGTGCCGGATAATTGAACGTCCGCCGGCCGCCGCTTGAGCGCCATGGCGGTGCCGCCCGCAGCCATAATGGCGCGGTTTGATGCGGACCTTTCCATGATTGCGCTTGAAGCCATCGTCACCAGCAGAACCTTTTGAACCAAAGCCCGGAAAGACCGGACCAGCTTGTTTGCTCATACAGAGCCGGCGCGGGACAAACCCGGCCGTTTTCCTCACGCAGGCGATTCCCCCGCCACGGGCGCGCACCTGCGAAATTCGTCGCGATCACCTGAAGCCTTTTCGCTGGAAGCGAAAGGAGCCGCTTTTCATCTGACCTGTAGCAGGAAGCTGCGGAGGAAGCGGTTCCAGGATTGCAGTGATCCACTATCGCTTTTATGATTTGGCGGCATGGAAGGCAACCCCGATTTAGGATGCCGGCAAAAAGCGGTTCCCTTGGGGAAGCACAGGCTCCAAATCCTTGTCCGAGAAGGCTTGGTTAACCTTCTCTGGATACCAATCGTTAATCGAGTCCGCGGCCTAACCGGCACTTCGACGAAACGACCCGGCGCCTGGCGCCAAACCGGGAGCGACTGGAAAGAAATGGGACTGGCAGGCACCGCAAACAAGGGTCATGGCGCCGCTGGGCCTTTGCATGCCGTCCGCACTCTTTTGCTGATGGTGATTTTCCTCGCTTTTGCCACCGTTTCTCACGCCGCCGACGCGTCGCTCGGCGCCACCGGCTACAAGATGGCGGGCGATGCCACCAAGATGCGCATCGTCATGAATTTCGATCGCGAGCCCGACATCAAATGGTTCCTGCTGCGCGGCCCCAATCGTCTGGTCGTCGATTTGCCGCGCACCAGGTTCGCCATCAATGCCAGGGACGTGAAGGCCCGCGGCCTGGTCAAGTCCGTGCGCTACGGCGATCTCGGCCAGGGATCGCGGCTGATCCTCACCGGCAAGGGGCCGTTTTCGGTCGACAAGCTCGACGTGCTCAAGAACGACGACGGCAACGGCTACCGAATCGCCATCGACATGTCGGCGGCCTCGGCGCGGGAATTCGACGCCGCGCTCGCCAACCAGGCGCTGACCACCGGTTCGACGGTCTCGACCGACAAGGGCTCCAGGGTCGGCACCGGGCCGATCTCCAATCCGGGCCACCGCTTCACGGTCGTCATCGATCCCGGCCATGGCGGTATCGACGGCGGGGCCGAGGGGCTCCACGGCACCATCGAGAAGAACGTCACGCTCGCCTTCGCCACCGAATTACGCGAAAGGCTTTCCGCGGTCGGCAGCTACGACGTGTTCATGACGCGCGAAAGGGACGAGTTCCTGCGGCTGGACGACCGGGTGCGCATCGCCCGCCAGCATGAGGCCGACCTGTTGATCTCGATCCATGCCGACACGATCAGCGTCAAGGGCATTCGGGGTGCCACAGTCTACACCGTATCCGACAAGGCGTCCGATCCAGAGGCGCAGGCGCTGGCCGATCGCGAAAACCTTTCCGATCAGTTCGCCGGCATGGAGATCAAGGACGACAACAAGGAAGTCACCGACATCCTGATCGACCTGATCCGCCGCGAGACGCATAATTTCTCGATGAGCTTTGCCCACACGCTCGTCGGCCAGCTCTCCACCAGTGTCGGGCTCATCAACAATCCGCAGCGTTCCGCCGGCTTCAAGGTGCTGAAGGCACCCGACGTGCCTTCGGTGCTGGTCGAGCTCGGCTACCTGTCGAACGCCAAGGACGAGGCGCAATTGCTGGATGCCGACTGGCGCAGCAAGGCGGCCCAGAGCATCACCAATGCCGTCGCGCTGTTCGCCTCGGCCAAGATGGGGACGGGAGCCGGAGGCTGATATGGCGGCCGCCTGCAACCACAGGCAGCGTTGCACGACGACAACACCCGGCGCTATTATTTCCCGCACGGGAAGCCGAAGTCCCAGCGTTGCCGTATTTTGTCCACATGGTGGCGACATGGGTTTTCCATTGCGGATTGGGACCGTCCCGGAAGCTTGCGCGGAAGGCGGCTTCGTTTAGGAAATTCCCGGACCACGGACTGGAGCGGGCATGATTCGTCTCATCGGCTATTTCTTTGGCATCGGCACGACGCTGGCCCTTCTGGTGGCGGCGGGCGTGGCGATCTATATCGGCCATCTGTCGAAGGACCTGCCCGACTACGAAGTGCTGGCCAAATACGAGCCGCCGGTGACGACGCGCATCCATGCGTCCGACGGATCTCTGATGGCCGAATATGCACGCGAGCGGCGCCTCTATCTGCCGATCCAGGCGGTTCCGGATCGCGTCAAGGCGGCGTTCCTGTCGGCCGAGGACAAGAATTTCTACAACCATCCCGGTATCGACGTGACCGGCCTCGGCCGCGCGGTCATCGTCAATTTGCAGAACGCCGGCTCGGGCAGGCGCCAGGTCGGTGCCTCGACGATCACCCAGCAGGTGGCGAAGAACTTCCTGCTCACCTCGGACCAGACATACGAGCGCAAGATCAAGGAGATGATCCTGGCCTTCCGCATCGAGCAGGCCTATTCGAAAGACCGCATTCTCGAGCTCTATCTCAACGAGATCTTTTTCGGCTTCGGCGCTTATGGCGTCGCTGGTGCCGCGCTTACCTATTTCGACAAGTCGGTGAACGAGCTGACGGTTGCGGAAGCGGCCTATCTGGCCTCGCTGCCGAAAGGTCCCAACAACTACCATCCCTTCAAGCACGCCGACCGCGCGCTCGAGCGCCGCAACTGGGTCATCGATCAGATGGTCGAGAACGGCTATGTGACGCGCGAAGAGGGCGACAAGGCCAAGGCCGAGCCGCTCGGTGTCACGCCGCGCCGCAACGGCACCTATCTGTTCGCCGGCGAGTACTTCACCGAGGAAGTGCGCCGCCAGATCATCTCCCGCTACGGCGAGAATGCGCTTTACGAAGGCGGTCTGTCCGTCCGTACGACGCTCGATCCGAAGATCCAGCTCATCGCCCGCAAGGCGATGCAGAACGGGTTGCTGAAATACGACACGCTGCGCGGCTATCGCGGGCCGGTGAAGAACATCGACGTCTCCGGCGACTGGGGCGTGCCGCTCGGCAACGTCAAGGGGCTGGAAGACGTGCCGGAATGGTCTTTGGCCGTCGTGCTCGACAGTTCCGAGACCGGCCTCACCATAGGCCTGCAACCGGCGCGCCAGGTTTCCGGCGACATCGTCAAGGAGCGCGTCGAAGGCACGGTCAGCAAGGAAGACATGGGCTTTGCCATGCGCCATGTGGTCGACGGCAAGACGGTCAAGGCCAAGTCGCCGGCCGACGTGCTCCAACCCGGCGACGTCATTTACGTGCAGAAGAACGAAGGTTCCGACAGCGCCTACAGCCTGCGCCAGGTTCCGGAAGTGGAAGGCGGCCTGGTCGCCATGGATCCGCACACCGGCCGCGTGCTGGCCATGGTCGGTGGCTTCTCCTATGCGCAGTCGGAGTTCAACCGGGCGACGCAGGCGATGCGCCAGCCGGGCTCCTCGTTCAAGCCGATCGTCTATTCGGCGGCGCTCGACAATGGCTACACGCCTGCCTCGGTGATCATGGACGGCCCGATCACCATCCAGAGTGGCAACACGACATGGACGCCGAAGAACTATGACGGCACCGTGGCTGGTCCGGCGACTTTGCGTTCCGGCATCGAAAAATCGCGTAACCTGATGACGGTGCGGCTCGCCAACGACATGGGCATGAAGCTGGTCGTGGAATATGCCGAGCGCTTCGGTGTCTATGACCATCTGGCGCCGTATCTGCCGATGGCACTGGGTTCCGGCGAGACGACGGTGATGCGCATGGTGTCGGCCTATTCGATCATGGCCAATGGCGGCAGGTCGATCAAACCCTCGCTCATCGACCGCATCCAGGACCGCTACGGCAAGACGGTATTCAAACAGGACGAGCGCGGCTGCGAAGGTTGCAACGCCAACGAATGGAAGAACCAGCCCGAGCCGGAACTGGTCGACAATGCCGAGCAGGTGCTCGATCCGATGACCGCCTACCAGATCACCTCGATGATGGAAGGTGTCGTGCAGCGCGGTACCGGCGCCACCATCGCCGAGCTCGGCCGTCATATCGCCGGCAAGACCGGCACGACGAACGACGAGAAGGACGCCTGGTTCATAGGCTATACGCCAAACCTCGTTGTCGGCCTTTATATGGGCTACGACACGCCGCGCGGCCTTGGCAAAGGTGCGACCGGTGGCGGTCTGGCGGCGCCGATCTTCAAGGACTTCATGCGCGTGGCGCTGGACGGCACGCCTAATGTCGACTTCCAGGTTCCGGAAGGCATGAAGCTGATTGCCATCAACCGCAAGACGGGCATGCAGGCAGGTGAAGGCGAGGCGGGTACGATCATCGAAGCTTTCAAGCCCGGCACCGGCCCGGCCGACAGCTATTGGGTGATCGGCATGGGCGCCGACGGTTCCAACGGCGCCGGCGGCGCGCTGTCGCCGCAGGCCACGCAGGCCATCCAGTCGGGCGGCGGCGGCCTTTACTGACGAACTGCCTGCAGAGCCTGGGCCGGCTTACGAGCCGGTCCATTTCGCTTTACAGGCGGCGGTGCCGTCCCTATGTATCGCGCCGACCAAGCGCCATTTTCAGCAACAGGATCAGACTTTCAGCCATGCGCGCGGAAACGCAGAACATTGTCGACGAGATCAGGCAGGCGATAACCCTGCTGAGGAGGCATCTTTGACTGGGACCAGGCCATAAAGCGGCTTGAGTACCTGAATGTGCGGGCCGAGGATTCCAGCCTCTGGAACGAGCCGTTGGAAGCGCAGAAGCTGATGCGCGAGCGTCAGGGCCTCGAGGAAGGCATCGCGGCGGTCAAGGGCCTGACCCAGGCGCTGGAAGACAATATCGGGCTGATCGAACTCGGTGAGGAAGAGGGCGACGAGGGCGTCATCGCCGAGGCCGAAGCAGCGATCCGCTCGATGCAGGGGGAGGCCAAGGCCCGCCAGGTCGAGACGCTGCTGTCGGGCGAGGCGGACACCAACGACACCTACCTCGAAATCCACGCCGGTGCCGGCGGCACGGAGAGCCAGGACTGGGCCTCGATGCTTTTGCGCATGTACACGCGCTGGGCGGAACGGCGCCGCTTCAAGGTCGAAGTGCTGGAAGTCCACGACGGCGAAGAGGCCGGCATCAAGTCCGCCACGCTGCTGATCAAGGGCAACAACGCCTATGGCTGGATGAAGACGGAATCCGGCGTCCACCGCCTGGTGCGCATTTCGCCCTATGACAGCAATGCGCGCCGCCATACCTCCTTCGCCAGCGTCTGGGTCTATCCGGTCATCGACGACACGATCGAGATCGACGTTTCCGAATCCGATGTCCGCATCGATACCTATCGCTCGTCCGGCTCGGGCGGCCAGCACGTCAACACCACCGATTCGGCGGTCCGCATCACCCATCTTGCGACCGGCATCGCGGTCGCCTGCCAGGCCGAACGCTCGCAGCACAAGAACAAGGCCAAGGCCTGGGAGATGCTGCGCTCGCGCCTCTACGAGGAAGAGTTGAAGAAGCGCGAAGCGGTGGCCAACGCCACCGAGGCGTCGAAGAGCGACATCGGCTGGGGCCACCAGATCCGCTCCTATGTGCTGCAGCCCTACCAGTTGGTGAAGGATCTGCGCACCGGCGTCGAGAGCACCAGCCCGTCGAGCGTGCTCGACGGCGATCTCGACGATTTCATGGAGGCCTCGCTGTCGCAGCGCATCGAGGGTGGGGCGGGTGAAGCAGTGGCGGACCTCGACTAGGATATGTCCATATCCAGGTGAGGCCGACCTGCGAACGGCGGTTTCCTGCGCTTCCGGTGCTCAGGTACTTTAAGTACGCTCCGCTCCGGTTCTCGGAAACCACCACTCTCGGCTCGGCCTGGCCTGAATCTGAACATATCCCAAGCGTTGGGCGAAGGAGGAGCCAGTGACTCGTACGCTTGCCGGAAAATGCTTTTGCGGCGCTGTTCACTACGAGGTGGCGGATGAGTTCGTCTATGCCGCGAACTGCCATTGCTCAAACTGCCGGCGCACCACGGGCTCGGCCTTCAAGCCCTTTGCCGGCATCGAGCGCGAGAAGTTCCGCCTGACAGCAGGCGACGGCAGACTGCTTGTCTTCGGCGAGGAAAGCGGCCACGACGCACATTGCGGGCACTGCGGCTCGCTGCTCTATTCGGTGGTGCGCGACGGCGCTTTCGTCCACGTCGCCATGGGCACGTTGGTGGACGACCCGAGCATCCGCCCGACGGCCCACATCTTCGTCGGTTCCAAGGCGAAATGGTTCACAGTCACCGACGACCTGCCGCAGTATAAGGGGCATGTGACCTAAGCTTCCGCGGGCGGATGGCTCGGCTTCCGCAGGCGCGTAGGTGGAACCAGCGGCTGCGTACTTCGTTGGGTGCAATCCCTGGCCGCAGGCTGCGTTAACTGCTCGTTAACCAAGCCGGCGCACCATTTCGGATGGCAGATGTCGGCGTGCGGGCTGCGGCACTGTGCGCGCAGCAACTCCTTGCGCCGACCAAGGAATCAGCCCAGCATTCGGGCTGAGGGACCAAAAGCATTTATGGCCGGACGCGGCATATCTGCGACCTGACGATCCGGCCACTGGGAAGACACGTTCTGGGAACGGGCAAGCGAAACGCTTGGGGCTCGTTTGAAAGGAACATTTCCATGTCTGCTGCCACAATCCGATCGGCCGCTGCCGTTCAACCGGCTGGCCGACTTCTATGTTCCCTGTTCGCAACCGCCGTGATCGCAGTGCTGACGGCACCTGCTTTCGCGCATGATGCCAAGCCCACCGCGGCGCTGCCGCAGGGCTGGAGCTATCCGTTCGCCTGCTGCGCCAACTACGATTGCCGTACCACGCATACGGGCGAAGTGTTGGAAAGGCCCGAGGGCTATGTGATCGCCGGCACGGGTGAGGTTGTCCCCATGAGCGACAAGCGCGTCAAGGATAGCCCTGACGGCGATTTCCACTGGTGTGCGCACCAGGCTGGGCTCGACGCTGGCAAGACGATCTGCCTGTTCGTGCCGCCACGCTCATATTGAGGCAATCGCGTCCCGGGATCGGCGCGAGGAATTGGCTTTGAGGTTCGGCTTGGGTGCGGCAGGTATGTAAAGCCTGCCGACAGGTGGTTGTCAGGAGCGCTTCTTTATGTTGCCTTTTGCCGCGGGGGCGGCGGGCAACGGAGAGGAGTTCGTTCATGACCATCAAGGGAAGCTGCCACTGCAAGGCGACGACATTCGAGGTTTCGCAAGCGCCTGAAACCGTAACGCAGTGCACATGCTCCTTCTGCTCGAAGCGCGGCTCGCTCTGGGCCTACTACGTTCCCTCGCAATTCAAGCTCACCAGCCCGCCTGAAAACGTCTCTTTCTACCGCTGGGGGTCAAAAACCATAAAGCACGGGTTTTGCGCTACGTGCGGTTGCGGCACCTTCACCGAAACGCCGGACTGGTCGAGCGGCGAGCCCGATTTCGACAATCCGAAGATCAGCGTGAATTCGCGCCTGTTCGACGATTTCGACCTCGACAAGGTCGAGGTGGTCGTCATCGACGGCAGGAACCTCTGGTAAACCGTCTCGAACAGCTTGGCGCAGCGGCCCGCGATTGCGTCTGGAAAGCCTTGGCCGGCGCTTTTCCCGTTCCGCTTTTTCGCCGTATTTCATGCTACAAGTCCCGGGGAAGGGCTTATATGCGCGGCTGCAACGGCTGCGGTTTGAAGAGGGACGATCCTATGAAAAAGACTGTGCTCGTCGTCGTGGCGACGGCTGTGCTCGTGAGCGCTTGCACCACAACCGATCCGTACACCGGGGAGCAAAAGGTCTCCAACACGGCAGCCGGCGCCGGCCTCGGCGCGCTGGCCGGTGCGGGCATCGGCCTGCTTGCCGGCGGCAACGACCGCCGCAACGCGCTGATCGGCGCCGGCATCGGCGCGCTTGCCGGCGGCGCCATCGGCGCCACCATGGACCAGAACGAGGCGGAACTGCGCCGCCAGCTCCAGGGCACCGGCGTCAGCGTCACGCGCACCGGCGACCAGATCATCCTCAACATGCCGTCCGACATTACCTTCAATGTCGACCAGGACGCGGTGAAGCCGGGCTTCTATCAGGTGCTGAACTCTGTGGCGCTGGTGCTGAACAAGTTCCGCCAGACCACGGTCGATGTGTTCGGCCACACCGATTCGACCGGCGGCGACGAGCACAATTTCGATCTGTCGCAGCGCCGCGCGCTGGCGGTCGCCAACTATCTGTCCGGACAGGGCGTCGATTCGCGCCGTTTCGCCGTCACCGGCTTCGGCAAGACCCGCCCGATCGCGTCCAACGCGACAACGGCCGGCCGCGCCCAGAACCGGCGCGTCGAGATCCAGCTCTCGCCGCTCACCTGAGCAAGGGCAGCACCAAATATGCGAACGGCCCTGCGAGGGGCCGTTTTCTTATGTCAATGCAGGAATGCCCCAGCGCGTGGCGAACGCGGTGTGAGACCTTGGCGGCGTCAGACCTTGGCGACGATCCGCATGAAGGCCGGCATGTCGTCGCCGAAGCCGACGGTGGCGTCGTTGTCTTCCTGGCGGTGACGGGCAGGGCGATTGTTGTCGCGCTGCGGCCTCGAATCGCCGCGCTCCGGCGTACGGCTCTCGTTGCGGTCGGCCTTGCGCTCGGTGTTTTCCGAACGGATCGCTTCCTTGCGCGCGCGCCGCTCGCCGATGTCGGCGACCGTGGCCTCGGCCGGCTGTTCCGCTGTCACCGTTTCGGGTGCAGCATCTTCCGCGTGCCTGGCGTGACGTTCGCGTGGCTTGCGCTCGCCCTTTTCCTTGCGGTCGTCGTCCTTGCGGCCGGCGCGGCGCGGAGCGCCGCGGCCACGGCGCGGCGTTTCGTCCTCGCCCTCGCTGGCGACGACTGTCGACAGGTCGCCGTCATGCCACTCGATCTTGTTGCCGATCAGCCGCTCGATGGCGTCGATGTATTTGGTGTCCGACTTGGTGGCGATGGTGAAGGATTTGCCAGAGCGTCCGGCACGGCCGGTGCGGCCGATCCGGTGGACATAGTCCTCGGCATGGATCGGCACGTCGTAGTTGAAGACGTGGCTGACATCGGGGATGTCGAGGCCGCGCGCGGCGACGTCAGACGCGACGAGGTAGCGCAGCTTGCCGTCACGGAAATTGGCAAGCATCTGCATGCGCGCGCGCTGATCCATGTCGCCATGCAGGGCGCCGGCGTCGAAATCATACTTCAGCAGCGAGCGGAACAACTCCGACACTTCGACCTTGCGGTTGCAGAAGATGATGGCGTTCTTGAGTTCGGCATCTTCGGCCTTCATCAAATTGCGCAGCGTCTCGCGCTTGTCCCAAGGTTTGGAGCCGGACTTCACCAGGCGCTGGATGATGCTGGTCGCGGTCGACGCAGCTTTCGAAACCTCGACGCGCACCGGCGCATGCAGGAATTTTTCGGT
Organism: Mesorhizobium monacense; assembly: GCF_056781675.1. NCBI lineage: Bacteria > Pseudomonadati > Pseudomonadota > Alphaproteobacteria > Hyphomicrobiales > Phyllobacteriaceae > Mesorhizobium > Mesorhizobium monacense. The sequence goes on from NZ_CM165567.1 coordinate 2,168,143, forward strand.
GAGCTTGGTGATCTCGGGCGGCATCGTCGCCGAGAAGAACAGCGTCTGCCGGGTGAACGGGATCATCTCGCAGATGCGTTCGATGTCTGGGATGAAGCCCATGTCGAGCATGCGGTCGGCCTCGTCGATGACGAGGATCTCGACGCCGTTGAGCAAGAGCTTGCCGCGCTCGCGGTGGTCGAGCAGGCGGCCGGGCGTCGCGATCAGCACGTCGGCGCCGCGCTCCAGCTTCTTGTCCTGCTCGTCGAAGGAGACGCCGCCGATCAAGAGCGCGATGTTGAGCTTGTGGTTCTTGCCGTATCTGATGAAGTTTTCCTCGACCTGCGCGGCGAGTTCGCGCGTCGGCTCGAGGATCAGCGTGCGCGGCATGCGGGCGCGGGCGCGGCCCTTTTCCAGCCGGGTCAGCATCGGCAGCACGAAGGATGCCGTCTTGCCGGTGCCGGTCTGGGCGATGCCCAAAATATCCTTGCCGAGCAAGGCGTGCGGAATGGCGCCGGCCTGGATCGGAGTCGGCTGCGTGTAGCCGGCGTCGGTGACTGCGGAAAGGACCTTCGGCGACAGGCCGAGGTCCGAAAAAGTCAACGCTTCTTGAGCGGTCTGAGTGTCTGAGGACAAGTCTTGCTGTCTTTGGCTGGTTCGGGGAAGCGCAACGGCATCCGTCGCGGCAAGCGCTGCGCGCCTGCAAGATCGGTAATGCGATTAGGCGCAAGCCCGCGATTTGTCAACAGAAACGGGCCGGAATGCTACGATTGTGAAATCGTAAGCTTAATCGCGATGCTTAATCGAGGCCCTGTCGTTGCGCCGGCTCAATAGCGGAACTGCTCCGCCAGGATGCGCTCGTTCCACGAATGATTGGGGTCAAACAGCAACGTTGCTGTCGCCGTCGGCGATTCCCGCACCGTGACCGAGGCTACCGCCTTCACCTCGGTATGGTCGGCGGCGGCGTTCACCGGTCGCTTTTCCGGCTCCAGAATGTCGAAGCGAACCGTCGCTTTGTTGGACAGCAACGCGCCACGCCAGCGGCGCGGGCGGAACGGGCTGACCGGGGTCAGCGCCAGCAGCGGCGCGTCGAGCGGCAGGATCGGCCCGTGCGCGGACAGATTGTAGGCGGTCGAGCCGGCGGGCGTCGCGATCATGACGCCGTCGCAGTTCAATTCCTCCAGCCGCACCTGTTCGTCGACGGTGATGCGGATCTTGGCCGTCTGGTAGGATTGCCGCCACAGCGCGACCTCGTTGATGGCAAGAGCCGAAACCGTTTCGCCCGCATGCGTGAGCGCCAGCATTTCCAGCGGACGGATGGTCTCGGCGACGGCCGCCGCGATGCGCTCGACGAGGCCGCCGGTGCGGTATTCGTTCATCAGGAAGCCGATGGTGCCACGGTTCATGCCGTAGACCTTCTTTCCCGTGCTCATCGTGTCGCGCAGGGTCTGCAGCAGGAAACCATCGCCGCCAAGTGCCACGACAATCTCGGCGTCTTCGACTGAAGACTGGCCATAGCGCGCCGACAGGTTTTCCAGCGCTGCCTTGGCGTCGGCTGTGTCGGAGGAAACGAAGGCGAGACGGCTGGCGGCTTTGCTCATGGTTCCCCGATGACGACGATTGGCAGCGACCGGTTTGCCGGGCCGCGCCTGCGCCGGGGTAGCATGGGCCACCCGCATCTGCAAAGGGAGGCCGGGCCTCGATACGGCACCGGGGGCATGGCCGCTCGCGCATCGTGTCGCAGAACAAGGCAATGTGATGGTTAAGACGGGACTTAAGCTCTCGTAAAGCCGGATCGATCATGTTAGCCGGCAGTGATGGGCGGCGTGGGGGCCAGCCAGTCGAGACCTGTCTATTGCCGATGACCCGAATGATCATCGTCTTCCTGATGCTGGGAAGCTTTGCGCTCATCTTTTCCGAACTGGTGCGCCAGTCCGAAGAAATGAGCATCCGGCCGCAGCCCACCGCCTCGCGCTGCGGCGATGCAGCCGGCATGCCCTGTCCGCAAAAGGCGCTGTAGGTTCGCAAATCCGGTGATCATTGACGCCAGATAAGCGGCCGACTCCGAGATTGGAGTCTGCGCTTTTGTCCTCCGGGGTGTCACGATTGGCCACTGCGCAGGGCACGCCGCAGGAAGCATTGTGACGAAAGACGTTACGCCTTGCACCTTATTCGGCGGCAAGACTTTTCTTGGCGCCCGCTTTTCCATTCCAGTCCACCAGACCAGTCCCGCTCCAGTGGCCAAACGATGTTATGTCCAGCTTCGGTCGCTTCAACTGACGCCATATATGGATCATGTTCAGGACTCGGGTGTCGTCGAACATGACGATTGGGTCCTTCGGCAAGGTCAGAGCACCCAAAGTGTCGATGAAATTCTGTTCGGTGACGCCGTCTTTCGGGGCATCTATAAAAATGAAATCGGCCTCTGCAAAAAGGCTTCGATAGGGCTCCATCCCCTCGGGCGTTGTAACGTCAGCCAGATGCTGAACTATGCGCCCATCTGCGAAATCAGCTTGGCGAAACCAGGATCGCTTAAGGCTATTCCATGGCACGATGTCGAAAGTAGCAACCCTACCGCCTGGCGGGAGCGCGGAGGCGATCGACAGCGTTCCCATGCCCGTCCAGGTTCCAATCTCGATAACGGTCAAGGCTTCCAGATCAGCCACCAACGCGGCGAGAAGCCGGTAGTGTTCTCCTGGCCAAGTGCGGTACCAGCGCCGCTCCTTGGCTTTTCTACTGTCGAGGTCGGGAAAGGAAATATCGGCAGCGCGACTCGCCGCTCTAATGGCTAGATCAACCAGGCGTCGCGTTGGCTGCCACGCCTCGTCGTCCGAGCTTAAAATTATCGACTCCAGCTTATGTCTCGCCGGAGTGCGCAACAAAGCCTGTTCCATGGGAGCAAGCTCGGGACGCTTTTTTTTAAAATTGAACATGGCTGATACCTCGCTTGAGCCGCACATACTGGCTCCTCTCAGGTCCCACAAGCCCAAGGTGGTCGAAAGAGAAACAAGAGAATTGTTATCAGGGTGCAGTCTGAAAATGCTTCGCAACAAAGATTTCTATCGGGCCGGTCAGCGTATCGGCCTCTTGTTTGATCTTGTTGTCATCCCATTCCCACCAGCGGACTGTGAGCAACTTTGAGATAATCTCGTCGGCGAAGCGGAATCGGATGATTCTCGCCGGGTTCCCAGCGACAATTGCATAGGGTGGCACATCCCTGGTGACCACTGCGCCGGCGCCGACGACGGCACCATGACCGATGCTTACGCCAGGCAATATGGTCGCTCTGAAACCGACCCAGACGTCGTTGCCAATATTCACGCCGGCTCGCTTTCCGCCATTGTCGACCGGCGAAGGCCCTTTCAGCAGCTGCATGTGGACCGGGAACGATGTCGCGCAGTCCATCGAGTGATTGCCGGAGCACAGGATGACGACTTGGCCGGCGATCGAGCAAAAAGAGCCGACATTCAAGGGTGCCTCTGCGGACTGCATGGAAACCGTGTGCTTCGTTATGCCATAGGTGTGGCGTCCAACAGTTACGTGCGCTGCCAACGGGTGCCTTGCTCCGAGGATGCTATGCTGGCGCAACCAGTTGGATAGTTTCGACAAAGGGAATCTCCAAAAAACAAACGACTATAAGTTTGGCGTCGCAGAGCGGTATCCAGCGTTGGTGCTGATACTATTCGGAATCCCAAAGGAATGGCCATGACGAGCGCAATCTGCTCAGGCAAGCGCTTATCCGCGCGCGTTGTGACCGAAGAAACGCCGGCTGGCTTTTTTCCAACTCCAACTGATCCGCTTCAGCCACAAGTGACGAGCCGAGCCTGCGACCGAGCTTTGGAACGCACCGTTCTGGCTTCCCTGTTCAACGATCGGCCGCTCGAACCAGAGCATTTCTATGCCCAACTTCTCATCGATATGTTCAATCTGATGGTCGATCGGCTTTGACAGCTTGTGCTCGGCCAACCAATCGAGCCTAGCTTTGGCGACCGGGCGCGTGACAGGTATGAATCGGCGCAGCGCGCATGGAGCCCCGGATAGAGTCTCTGGCCCTTCCGCAACTTCCATCGAGGCACATAATAATTGCTGCCGCTGCCGAGATAGACGACAGCCTTCCGGTCTGGACTGCCGAACTCGGCAATGCACTCGCCCAGTTTGCCAACGAAGTCGGCGTCAAGGAACACATCGTCCTCGAACACCAGGCAAAACGGCTTGTCCGTTTCGAGAAACTCCCGCCATATGCCGACCTGCTTCAGGGCGAGCGAGACTTCGGACGGCCGCAATTTGTCCTATCCGACAAAGGACGTGCGGACTTCCTCCGTGATATCCGCAACGTCCCAGTCGAGAAAGAAATGGACTGGCACGCCGCGCCGGCCGAACTCCTTCAGAATATGACGCTCCCGGTCCTCGTAGCCTTGTTTGACGTGGCATACGCGGACAAAGACCTTGCCGGATGGGAACTCTTGCATTGTGCGTCTGTAATGTTGCAGGTCTCGAAAATCCAGAGGCGCCATTCACCCGTCGCACCTGCGGTTGTCGGTGTGACGGCGCCGGATCAGGAATCCCCCGCAATCCGCTCCTGGGCGCCGCCGAGATAGGTATCCCAAATATAGTCGCGCAACAGTTCGCGATGCTGCGGTGTGCGGTGATGGCGGGTTTTTTGGTCGGCGTAGGAGGAGCCTCCGACATGAAAGAAAGCGGCGTCAAACATCTGATGATGCTCACTGCGTTCGCCAGCCAGCACGACAGCAGCGGGTTCTTCGACCGCAGCTGAAATGTCTGCTTTTGCCAGGCGCGAATAGAGCGGCAGCCAGTTGCCGCCGCCGGTGTCCAGGCCGAGTTCCATGCGCGGCCCGAAATCCAGATCCAGTCCCTCGACGGTCGCGAAGCGGAAGAAGCAGAAGCCTGCCCAAAGATGCCATTTGGGATCGTCTTTGCTTGGCTTGTAGCGGAAATTCTCGGTGGCAGGCAGCTTAAGACCATAAACGACCTTTCCTTCCATCCGCGCGGGAATGTGAAAGGGTGCGACCGGGAAGCAATCGTGATCGATGTATCCAAAGAATTCCGGCCGAAGGTGCCTGACGATGTTGTGGAACACCCAGGTCAAGGCCGTCCCGTGCGAACGCGACCAATGGCGCTCACGACGGTTGGGCAAGCCGAGGTAGGGTACGCCTCTTGCGGAACAGATGCGTTCAATCGATTTTCTCGCCGCATCGCTGGACGAATTGTCGATGACCACGAGCGACAATCCCGGCGCATAGATCTGCCATGCCTTAGTCAAGGCATCGATGACCCATGGCGTGTTGAAAGCGATGGCGAAGCAAACCCTGGACAATCCGGATTTTTGCAAATGGCGCGAGAATTCCCGCCCACGGCTGGCTCCCTTGGCCTGATAGATTTTATACGACAGTCTGTCGCGGATCGATTTCGCCTTGCCGACGAAGCTGCTGGCGTTGATCGCATCGACAGTTCTCTTCAGAATTTTTCGTGCCATCACCCATCCTTATTTCCGAAGCGGCGCATCTTGTCGAGCCACGTCGCCGACCCGCTTCCCGGAATTCCAGACGCTTGTAAAGCGTTTGATGGTGCTGTGGGCGTCGCGGCTGCGGACAACTGCCCGGCGTTATGGGCATGCGTCAAACGTTCACGGCGCGTCGCCCGTGGTCAATCATGTCTAGTGCGTCACGACCTGAAGGTTGGCGTTACCGTAGAATGTGTAGGCGAGGTAGGTCGGGTCGCCGGTCTCGTAGAAGCGTTTGCGCACCGTCGCCAGCACTTCGGCCAGATAGACCGGCCCGTGCTCGAGCCGGCCGGTGATGCCGCTGTAAAAATCGGTCGAGAAATCGGCGGCCGCGCGATCGGTCAGCGGCCACATGCCGCCGATGAAGCCGGACGCGCCACCGGCCAGCACCGCCGGACCCCAGCCCTGGACGAAGCCGCCGAGCATCTGCGAGCGCCCGGTGTCGCAGGCGTTGAAGAAATAGAACGGGTTACCCTTGCCGTGCGCGGCGGCGACCAGCGCGCGCCAGGTGTCAGGGTCGAGCGCCTGGTCGACGAGGTCGATGGCAAAGACCGGCCGGCCGCTGCTTGGCTGGTTGACCTCGCCATGGCCGGAAAAATGGATGAATCCGGTCGAGACCTCCCCGACCAGTTTTCCAAAGGAGACGAAATCGCCGTCGAAGCGACGGTAGCCGGCGAGCTTGCTCAGCGCTGCGATCTCGACCTGCTGGAACCGCAGCGACTGCTTGTCGACATAGGAGGGAGCGATAGCCGCGACACCGGTGAAGGCCATCCGGTCGAGCGGATTGTCGACCTGCGAGGACGTGCTGCGCGGCGCCCAGCGCGCCAGCCGGTAGCTCATGCCGAGGAAGCCGTCTCTGCTTGCGTCCCCCTCCCTCTGAGGGCGGATCAGTTCCCAGGGCAGGGTGGGGCTGTTCGAGGTGATCTGGATCGAATGCAGTTTGCCGTTGTCGCGCAGCGACCAATACACGTCCTTGAACGCCTTCGGCACATAGTTCCGGTAGAGCGTGTCGCCAAAGCCTTCGGCAGCGAGCGTGACAAAACGCCTTTGCGTGCCCGGGTCGCTGCTTGCGGCTGGTTGTTGCAGCGAGGTCGCACCGCGCAGGCTCAATCCGAGCTGCAGCAGGCGGTGGTATTCGGAGTCCAGCCATGCCGCCATTTCCGGTGGGGTCGAGAACGTATCGGTCACCGGGCCAGCCAGATGCGGCGAATGGATGATGATCTGGCCTGCGCCCAGCCCACTCGGGTCGTCATAGAGGACGGTTACGTCGAGATCGGGAACGTCACCGGTTCTGGTGGCGCCGAGTTCGACACTGCCGGTCACAGCCTGCTGCGGTAGCGTAGAGACCAGCAACATGGCCGGGGCTGTGTCGGCGGTCGCTTCGACAGACGGTGCGGCCGGCTGCGATCGCTTGATGGTGACGGGCCGCGACGCGGAGCCGAGAAAGCGGCCGGCGGTGTAGATGCGGGCGATGAACTGGCTGGGCTTGCTATCTCTGGCGATCGGCCGCGCCTTCAGGTCGAAGCGGACAAAATCGCTATCGCCCTGGCGATAGAGCGTCGTCTGCCGGCTCCACTTGCCGCCATCGGCGAGATCGAAACCGGTGGCGAAGAGATCGATGTCGATCGGCCAAGCGTCGGCTCCGGCCGGCATTGCCATGGCCAGCGCGCCGTCCGCCGTGACCGACGAGCCGGGGGCGGCCTTCACCTTTACCTCCGGCGACAATTGCTCCTCGGTCAGCACGATGGAAACTGTCACCGTCTCGCCGGCGACGATTTCGTCCGGCGCATCGATGGTCGGATGGCGCACCACTTCGACCTCACCGCTGTCGGCGGGTTGGGAAACTGCGCCGGGAGGTGCCTCAAGCGGCGGCACAGAAGGCGCGTCGGCAGTCGTCGGCAAATCGGGTAGCGGGGAAGGCGGCTCGATGGCAGGCAATGGGGTGGGCTTCGGCATCGGGGCAGGCGGTGGTGCCGGCTCCATGCCGCTGGCCTGGCCGTCCTGCTGATAGGCGCCGCCGAGATTGTTCTGCGACGCAGCGGCAGCCTTGGCAGCTTCTTCCTCGTATCGTTGTCGAGCCAACGCCTCTTGCCGCTGGCGCTCCTGTTCCTGGCGCTCCCGTTCCTGGCGCTTGTATTCCTCGTAGGCTGCGGCCTCTTCAGCGTCGCCTTTCATCCAGGCTTCCGAGTTGCCAGGGGCAACGTCCATCGGATAGGGCTCCTGGCCGCCGCCATCGAAACTGCCGGAGCCATGGTCGTTGCCGTCGCCGCCCCAGCCGCCACCCCCGGAATCGTAGCTGCCACCGCCGCTGCCGCCGCCTGCCATCGGTGGCGGAACGGGTTCGGGTGCAGCCGCTTCCGGTGGGGCTTCGATGGGCGCCGGTGCGGCAGCGGCCGGCACATTCGGTATCAGCACAAAATTGCCGTCCGCCGAAAGGCCATATGCCACCCACGGCCGCTGAACACCGAGTGTCTTGTCCGCAACGGTTTGCGTGACCGAAGCGAGCATGGCGCGGATGTTCGTGCCCCGCCCGGTCAGCGCGGCCGTGAGCGCATCGGCAAATGCCGTGACTGGCCTGTTTTCGTTCAGGGCGACGGCCCCCGGTTGGGCGGAAAAGGCGACGATGGCATTGGACGGCGGGCTGACTGCCGCCAGGCCCCGCGTGACGGCCGCCGTCGGATTGTGTCCATCGCCGGGATTGTCCAGCAAGACTAATTTGAGGGTCGGTGTGGCCTCTAGCGCTTGCATGAACAGATCGAGGGGCAATGCCGTCTCGTCGATCGCTTCCTTTGAATAGGTCCGAGCGCCGCGCGTCAGCAGATAGTTCCTGTCATTGGCCTGAGCCGTGTGGCCGACATAGTAGAAGACGCCGACGGAATCGGCGGCACTCAGCGACTTGGCGAAATCGTACATGGCGTGCGCCACATCGGCGCGATCGCCGTCGGCCACTTGCCGTACGGTGAAGCCAAGCGACCGCAGGCATGCTGCAACGAGTTCGGCGCTCATCTCGACGTTGGCGATGGCCGGGGCATCGTCATAGGCCGGGTTGGCGACAACCAGCGCGATACGCTCCTCGCCGCGCGCGGCGGAGGAGAGCGCTATAGTCAGCAGCAGCACGGCCGCCAGAAGAAGGCGCATGATCCTGATCCAAGCCTTTAGGCCGCGACGATCACGCCGCCCCAATTCATCAATGGCCCCGTCCTTGCATATCATGACGGGTTGGCCGGCGCATCGGGTGCTTCGGGTTGCGGTCATGGCGGCAACGGGGTGCCCTCGGGGCGCGCGTCCCGGCTAAGGACCCACGTCATCAAGGATCGCGCACAGGCGCATACTTCAAAAAGATATTGACTGTATGTTTAGTCATAGTTATCCCTAACGGTGAGAACTGAGTTGGCCAGCCGGCTTCCGCCGGTGAATGGCCAACCAAGAAAAGGGGAACATCTTGGTAGCCATCCGGCCCGCCGTGGAGGCAAAGGGCGTCAGCAGGATTTTTCAGGGAACCGGCCAGGACGCGGTCAAGGCGCTCGACGATGTCTCCGTCTCGATCCGCGAAAACGAGTTCTTCACGCTGCTTGGCCCTTCCGGCTGCGGAAAGACGACGCTTCTGAGGCTGATCGCCGGCTTCGACTATCCGACCGAAGGCGAGATCCTGCTCTACGGCGAGGACATCGCGCCGCTGCCGCCGTTCAAGCGGCCGGTCAACACGGTGTTCCAGTCCTACGCTTTGTTCCCGCACATGACGGTCGCCGAGAACATCGGCTTCGGCCTCAAGATGCTCGGCAAGTCGAAGGCCGAGATCGCTGCCCGTGTCGATACGATGCTGAAACTCGTCCACATGCAGGAGCAGAAGAACCGCCGCACCAGCCAGATCTCGGGCGGCCAGCAGCAGCGCGTGGCACTGGCACGGGCGCTCGCACCACAGCCGAAGGTGCTGTTGCTCGACGAGCCGCTGTCGGCGCTCGACTACAAGCTGCGCAAGGAGATGCAGATCGAACTGAAGCGGCTGCAACACGAGACCGGCATCACCTTCATCTTCGTCACCCACGACCAGGAAGAAGCACTGACGATGTCGGACCGCATCGCGGTGATGTCGTCGGGCAACATCCTGCAGGTCGGCACGCCCTGGGACATCTACGACCGCCCGGCGGAACGTTTCGTCGCCGACTTCATCGGCGAGACGAATTTTTTGACCGGCACGGTTGAATGCGCCGAGGGCGGCAAGGCGAAGGTCGCTCTTCGCTCGGGGGCAAAGATCCTTGCGACCGCCGCCAGGGATTTCCAACCGGGCAGCCAGGCAACACTGATGGTGCGGCCTGAGCATGCCAGGCTCGTCAAGGGCACTGGCGATCTGGCCGGCACAATCGAGACCGTCGTCTATTTCGGCACCGACACGCACATCCATGTCCGGCTGGACGGCGGCGAAGCCTTCATCGTGCGTCAGCAGAATTCACGCTGCGCTAGTTGCGGCTTCGAGCGAGGCGACAAGGTCGGCATTTCGATCGGCGACGACGCCGCGCAACTGCTGAAGGATTAGGGCCGATGGCGAGCGCGAAAGAGATCGCCGACAAGGCCGAGCACGACGATATCAGGTCACGCTGGCTGCTTTCGGCCCCGGCGCTGCTGATCGTCTTCCTCGCGGCCCTTGGGCCGCTGCTGATCGTGGTCGTTTATTCCTTCCTGACCCCCGGCAACTACGGCGACGTGAAGTGGCAGTTCTCGACCGACGCCTGGGTGAGCGTGCTGCTCGAGCGTGACGTTTTCGACGACACGCTGTCGCTCGCCAGCGCGCATCTGTCGATCTTCTGGCGCTCGGTGTCGCTGTCGGCGATCACCACCATCCTGACCCTGATCTTCGGCTTTCCGACCGCCTATTTCATCGCGACGCGGCCCGAACACCGGCGCGACATCTGGCTGTTCCTGATCACCATTCCGTTCTGGACGAACCTTCTGATCCGCACCTTCGCCATGCAGGAGGTGCTGCGCAATGACGGCATCATCAATTCGGTGCTGCAATTGCTTGGCATCACCGATCACTCCGTCCAGCTCATGTACACCAACTTCGCCGTGCTCGCCGGCATGGTCTACGTGTTTCTGCCGCTGATGGTGCTGCCGCTCTATGCCAGCATGGAGAAGATCGACTTCCGGCTGGTTGAGGCGGGCTACGACCTCTATGCGACGCGGCTGCAGGTGCTGAGGCGCATCATCATCCCGCTGGTCACGCCGGGCATCGTCGCCGGCTCGATCCTCGTCTTCATTCCCTCGCTTGGCGCTTATGTGACGCCGCGCGTCTTGGGCGGCGGCACCAATCTGATGATCGGCAATCTGATCGAGCTGCAATTCGGCCAGGGGCGGAACTGGCCGCTCGGCGCGGCGCTGTCGATTGCGCTGATGGCGATCGTGATGATCGCGCTGCTGTTCTATGTCCGCAACACAACCAGATCGGATGGCAGCCATGGCTGACCGCTTCGACGTCCGGCGGCAGACTGGTTTCGTCACCATGGCGATGCTGTGTTTCTTCCTGCTCTATCTGCCGATCGCCACACTGGTCGTCTACGCCTTCAACGACAACAACTCGCTCGCGATATGGAAAGGCTTTTCGCTGCGCTGGTTCCACGCCGCCTGGAACAATTCGCTGGTGATCGAGTTCGTCGATCCGCTCGTTCCAGATCGCCGCCATCGCCGCCGTGCTGGCGACGATCTCGGCAACGATGGCTGCACTGGCGACGACCCGGACCAAGCCTTACCGGGGACTGACGTTCAAATACGCCTTCATCAACCAGCCGCTGATGGTGCCGGAGATCGTCACCGCGGTGGCGCTGCTGATCGTGTTCTCGCGCATCAAGATCTGGACCGGCTATTCGGGCCTCGGTTACCTGATCGCGGCCCACACCGCCTTCTGCGTGCCGTTCGCCTATCTGCCGATCCGGGCGCGGCTCGAAAGCATGGATCTGTCGCTCGAGACGGCAGCAGCCGACCTCTACGCAACGAAGTGGAAGACCTTCCGCCATGTGACCTTGCCGTTGCTCTGGCCGGGCATCCTCGCCGGGCTGATGCTCGCCTTCGTCGTCTCGCTGGATGACGTGGTCATCACCGAGTTCGTCAAATCGGGCGGCCAGGACACGCTGCCGACCTTCATGCTCGGCCAGATCCGTCGCGGCGTTACACCCGAGATCAACGCGATCTCGACCGTCTTCCTGGCGCTGTCGATCGGCATCGTCACGGCTTTCTTCTTCATCAGCAGGAAACGGACCTGAGGCCGCATCGCCGACGGTCCCAACAATGGGAGCAAGAAGCATGAACTGGAAACTGACCGCGACGGCCGTCGGGCTGTCGCTGCTGGCTGCCACGGGCGTTGCCCGCGCCGACGGCGAGCTCAACATCTACAATTGGGGCAACTACACCAGCCCCGACCTGATCAAGAAATTCGAGGCGACCTACAAGGTCAAGGTCACCGTCACGGACTTCGATTCCAACGACACAGCACTTGCCAAGATCCGCCAGGGCGGCGCCGGTTTCGACATCGTCGTGCCTTCGGCAAGCGTCGTTCCGATCTGGATCAGCGAAGGCCTGCTGCTGGAGACCAATCCCAACACAATGGAGAATTTCAAGAACGTCGATCCGAAGTGGGTCGACGTGCCGTTCGATCCGGGCCGCAAATACACCGTGCCGTGGCAGTGGGGCACGACCGGCATGTCGGTGAACAAGTCGGTCTATTCCGGCGATCCGAACACATCGGCGATTTTCCTGGATCCACCCGCCGAGCTCGTCGGCAAGATCAATGTCGTGCCGGAGATGGGCGATATCATGTACCTCGCCATCTCCTATGAAGGCGGCGAGTACTGCACCGACGACAAGCAGGTGCTGAAGAAGGTGCGCGACAAGCTGGTCGAGGCCAAGGCGAAATGGCTCTCCTTCGACTATGGCGCCGTCGACGGGCTGGGCAAGGGCGACATCGCGGCCGGCGTCAACTGGAACGGCATTTCGCTGCGCCAGCGGCTGCAGAACGACAAGATCGTCTACGGCTATCCGAAGGAAGGCTATCCGATCTGGATGGACAATGTCGCGGTTCTCAAGGACGCCAAGAATGTCGAGAACGCAAAGCTGTTCCAGAACTTCATCATGGATCCCGAGAATGCCGCTTTAATTTCGGCCTTCGCCCGCTACGCCAACGGCATCAAGGGGTCGGAAGCCTTCATGCCGGCCGACATGAAGGGCGCGCCGGAGGTGGATGTTCCGGCCGAATTCGCCGCCAAGGGCAAGTTCATGCCGACCTGTTCGCCGGACGTGCAGGCGCTCTACACGAAGATCTGGACCGATTTGCAGAAATAGCCGTTCCGGAATCTCTCCGCGCCGCGAGATGCGGCGCGGCCATTCCCCGACCATCAAGCCAAAAGGCGATCCTGGCGATCGCAGGAGACTTTCATGACCGATCTCGACCTTTGCTACATGCCGGCCAGCGAGGCATTGCGGCAGTTCAAGGCGAAGACGCTTTCGCCCGTCGAGTTGATGCGGGCGACCATCGATCGCGCCGAGGCGACGAAGGCGACGATCAACTGCTTGACCTTCACGCATTTCGACGAGGCGATGGATCGGGCCAAAAGGGCAGAAGCGAAATACGCCAGGGGCGCCAGGACCGGGGCGCTCGAAGGCCTGCCGATCGGCATCAAGGACGAGAGCTACATCAAGGGCAAGCCGACATCGCATGGCTCGCTGCTGACCAAGGACGCCATCGGCGGGCATACGTCGACGATGAACGAGCGTGTCATCAAGGCGGGCGGCATCGTGCACGCCCGCACGGCGACGCCTGAGTTCAGCTGCGCCGGAGTTACCTGGTCGAGGCGATGGGGCGTCACGCGCAATCCGTGGAATCCGGACTTCACGCCGGGCGGTTCGTCCGGAGGTGCCGCGGCAACGCTGGCCTCGGGCACATCCTCGATCGCCACCGGCTCGGACATTGCCGGGTCGATCCGCATTCCGGCGTCGGCCTGCGGTCTTGTCGGCTTCAAGCCGCCCTACGGGCGCAATCCGGATGAGCCGCCGTTCAACCTTGACTTCTACTGCCACACCGGGCCGCTGGCTCGGAACGTCAGGGATGCGATCCTGCTGCAGAACGTTATGGCGGGGCCGAGCCCGCTAGACATCGCCACGCTGCGTCCGAAATTGCGCCTGCCGCTCGACTACAAGCCGATCAAGGGCTGGAAGATCGGTTTCTCGATGGACCTCGGTTCTTTCGAAGTGGATGCCGATGTGCGCAGGAACACGCTTGCCGCATGCGATGTGTTCCGGTCGCTGGGTGCCACGGTCGAGGAAGTCGATCTGGGCTGGGGCGACGAGGTGCTGAAGGCCGGCATCGCCTATCTCGAGCATCTGTTCGGCGCCTCGTTGGCGCAACTGCTCGAGGAGCACGGCAAGGACATGACCAGCTATGCGCGGCAGTTCGCCGTGGACGGTCAACAATCGAAAGCCGCGGATTTTGTCGGAACCCTGGATGTCGCCGCCAGGATGTACCAGACACTAGGCCCGTTGCTGGAAAAGTACGATGTCCTGATCTGCCCGACGAACGCCATTCCCGCGGTGCCGGCGGAGTTCGACCACACCAAAGACAGCGTCGAGATCAACGGCAAGCAAGTGAACCCGTCGCTTGGCTGGGTGATGACGACCCCGTTCAACATGATGAGCCGTTGTCCGGTTCTCTCCATCCCTTCGGGCAGGGCCGCGAATGGCGTGCCGACGGGCATCCAGATTGTCGGTCGCACCTATTGCGATGCCGATGTGTTCCGGGCGGCGCTCGCCTATGAAACGGCGCAGGGACAATGGTATGAGAGTGCCGGGACACGCCCGTCGCTTTGATATCTGACGCGGGGCCGCAAGTTCGAAAAGGCCGGATGAGAATGGCAGAACGCAAGGCAACCGCGGCAGCGGAGAAGCGCAAGATTGCGATGGCTGAGGGCAGGGGTTCGGCGAACGATGCCGCCCCGAAAGACCGTCGGCGCGAGCGCGGCGAGGCGAGCGTCCAGCGCATCATCGACGCCACCATCGACCTTATCGCCGAGGAAGGCCTGGCCAGCGTCACCATGCAGCGCATTGCCGAGCATGTCGGCTCGTCCAATGCGCTGGTGGTGTTCCATTTCCGCAGCAAGGAGAACCTCTTTCGCGCCGTGCTGCAGTATCTCAGCGACCGGTACGACGAACTTTGGGCGAAGCTGGTGCGCGCGCCGAACCTGTCGCCGGTCGAGCGGCTGATGGGCGCGGTCGAGTGCGCGCAGCGCTTCGCCAGGCAGCATCCGAAATGGGTTTCGGTTTTTGTCGTGTTCTCCAGCGATCGCAAGAGCATGCAGATCTACAACGAGATCGGCCTGCCCAGCGATCTCAGCTACAATGCCGAGGCGCGCGATTTGCTGGTCGAAATCAAGCGCAGTGGCGGCTACACCGATGTCGACCCCGACACGCTGGCTGAAAGTCTCAACTATCTCGTGCATGGCGCGTGGATCTGGGACCACCTCAACCCACCGGCGGGCAAATCCGATGTGCTTCGCAAGACAATGCTGATGCTGCTGCATCAGGCGTTTCCGCGCCATTTCGATCTGGAGTGACGGATCGGGTTGCGGTCGCCTATCGCCTCTGCAGCAGATGGCAGCCGGCTTGGCGTTTTTGCGCCAGATACTCGTCGATCAGCTGGCGGTAGCGGACCTTGCCGAAGCTCGGGAAATGGCCGCCATGGACGACCGAGACGTCGAGGTCGCGCATGCGAAGCAGCGTCGCCACATAGTCATCGACCAGCGAATGATAGACATCGTCGATCAGTGGGCCGTCATAGATGATGTCGCCGGAGAGCAGGATGCCGGTCTTCTTCTCGTAGAGCGCGATGCCGCCGGGCGAATGGCCGGGCGTGTGGATGACCTCGAAGGCGCGGTCGCCGAGATCGACAACATCACCCTGTTCGAGAAGACGGCCGGCAGGCGCTGGCAGGATGCTGTAGCGCGCCGTATCCCAGCCTTGCGGCATGCCATCGAACATCGCGTCGGTGGCGTAGCGGTCGGCGACCGTCCATTCGTTGCGCGGATCGGCGAGGATTTTTGCTTCGGCCCGATGCACGCAGCGGTCGGGGAACTCATGATGGCAGCCGATATGGTCGAAATGGGTGTGGCTGGCGACGCAAATGAGCTTGCGCTCCGTCACCAGCGGCACGTGGCGCCTGAGGCTGAAGTGGCCGAGGCCGGTGTCGAACAGCAGATCGCGATCGCGGCCGCGCACATGCCAGATGTTGCAGCGGAAGAATGGTTTTATCCACGGCTCGTGGATCAGCGTCACGCCGTCGCTCATGCGGATGGTTTCGTACCAGTCCGGAGCGTCGATGACCGGAATTGTGCCCATCATTCAGTCCGTCAGCAGGATGATGTCGCAACGGTGACGACCGCCATCAGGATGATCGACAGCGCCGACGCCAGCGGACATTGAGTGTTCTCCCTTGCCTTGTGGCTTCTTGCAAAAAATTGAGCCAATTCTAAAATTGAGTCAATTCTGTTTTTATGGCAAGAGGCTTTCATGAGCGGATTGCGGGCAAGGCAAAAGGCGGATCGGCACCGCCGCATCATCGAGGCGGCGGCGGCACTGTTCCGCGATGCCGGCTATGAAGGAGCCAAGATCGAGGCCATCGCCGCGCAGGCCGAAGTGTCGATCGGCACAATCTACAATTATTACCAGAACAAGGGCGACATCCTCGGCGCCATCGTCTCGATGGAGGTCAACGAGGTGCTCAACGCCGGGAGCGGCGTGGTTGCCAACCCGCCGGCCAATGTCGGCGATGCGCTGGATACGCTGCTCGGCATCTATGTCGAGCACTCGCTGCATTACCTCAGCAAGGAGATGTGGCGGCAGGCGATGGCCATCTCGATGCGATTGCCCGACAGCCCGTTTGGCCAGGTCTATACCGGGCTCGACCATGCACTGACCGAGCAGATCCGCGCGCTGATCGCCCGGCTGCAGGAGATCGGCCTGGTGCGGCGTGATATTGACGGGTCGGCACTCGGCGAACTGGTCTTCAACAACATGAACATGATGTTCATCGAGTTCGTGAAGCGTAACGAGGCGAGGATACCGGAATTGCGGGCGGCGATTCGCAGGCAGAACCGGATACTGGTGGCCGCGATTGGGTTGTGAAACACGTCGACCATGACCGGCCCTACCGGAACGACTGTCAACGACCGTCCAAGGGTCATTGGTTGGGTATCTTAACCCCTGAAGCGCCGGGCTGGGTCGCGCGTCGCCCTGCTTCAGCGGTTGAACTTGCCTTCGTAACCATACGAAATGTCGCCCGGCAGACTGATCGCCACCTGTCGGAATTCGAAGTTCGATATCTGAGCCGTATACCGGCCATCGTTCAACAGCCCGTCCCATGCGAAGAACGCGGCAACCGCGACCAGAATCAGCATAACTGGTCGCATCGGAAGACCTTAGGCCAGATGAAGTTTCCCGACAGCGTCCCTGCGCATCCTCAACACCAGTAGGCGCGTTGCTGCGAACGGTGCCATGACGAGAAACGCCATCGTGATGCTGGCGAAGAGCGACAATAGACAGATTGCACTTTGGGCGTAGCAAACGGTTTCCATGACGTTCCCCTTCAGAACCACACTGTTTGCGTCAAGTGGCCAAAGCATGCTCTCAACTGGGAGGAAACTCAAGCTTTCGCTAATATATGGGGCAGCAAGGCTCAGCGAACGCCTGCAAAGCAGCGCTGCTAACTCAGAGCAGCAGGTGAATTGCCAGAAGCTCGATGATCAGCAAAACGGCGCACACCGCGCCCCCAAGGGCATAGCCCCGCCAATACTGGCGAACATCCTGATCGGTTTGGAATGCTTCTACCCAGAGCCCAGCAGGGACGCCAAGGCAAATAGGGATCGGCATCGTAGCTAGCACGATTGTAGCAGGCGCTAAAGCAGGTCGACCCGACATGCAGGCGGCCCTCTCGACCGCGAAGAAGTCATCATATTAGTCTTCGCTAACTAATGGCGCAACAAGCTTCCCGGCTAGATCGAAGAACGATGGCGCCGAACAGCGCTCGCACGTCCCTGCCGGGCCGCACTACGGCTTTTTGCTTAGGAACTGTGCCTGAGTGCGGCGTTTTCGGCGGGGTAAAATATGATCAAGATGCTCTTTTATAGTCGGCAATCTTGCGGGAGGGCGCCATGGAAATACTTCGACCACGACCCAAGCCCAGAAGGGGCTACCCAAATAGCGACCGTTTCGAAGAAAACGGCCGGATTGCCGCGATCTTGCTCGTCATTGCTGCCGCGACTGTCGCAATCTCTGTCATACGCATGTTACCCCTTTAGATCGTCTCGCAGCAGGCCGCGATAGAGACGGGCGGCGCGCTCAATACGGTGGATGACACCACCAGAAAGCCTCGGCTTCCTCTTCGGGCGCCGTCGGACGAAACTCCCATGAGTCCGTTCTCGCGATATTGCGTTTCCAAAACGGGCCTACCTGCTGCCGCGTTGATGCCTTCGTGCCAGTCGGTAAACCCCATCAGTGGGAACAGCACTTGTCGGATCGATCGAAGCCGCAGTGCTGCCGAGCGCATCGGAAGGCCCTCCCTTCAGGGTCGTGAATTCCGAGATACCTGTCAGCGCTCCGCAACCAAAGCGAGGATTTCGGGGGCCGGCGTTACATGTGCGTGCGGTTTGCAGAGATCAGGGTCGATCGCCCGATATCCGAGCAGACTGGCGAGTGGCGCCAGGATTGCGAGCGCCACCCGCTGAATCGCTGGTGGAGGCTGCGTGAAGACAATCACGTCGGCAAATTCCCTGGCGATGACTGCCGCCTGAAACAGGAAAGGTTTTCCTTTCTTGTCCACCCGACCGGCATTGGCGAGGCCGAAGAGCATGCCGATCAGCAGCTCGAAGCGGTTCGGATCGATGTGGTCCGCACCGTGCGCGCGCTCGATTTCGATGAGGACGTGCGCCTCGTCGGTCTTGCTGCTGTTCCACCAATCGTGCACCACGCCTGCATCCACGGTTGCGGATTGGCCGGGTCCCAGAGAAAATGTCTTCCCGGCTATGGAGGCGTCGAGCCGGCCTTTGAAGACGGTAAACCGTTCAATCATGTTCGGATGGAAGTGTTCGCCCACGACAGCTGCTCCCGGCCGAGCGGTCAAATGAACGATGCCTGGTCCCTGGCCGCGGTCTTCGGTGCCACGCAGGATCACGGCAAATTCGCCGGTCACCTTGTTCTCGTAGACGTCCCCACAACGTGACATGGATCATCTCGTATTTCAGGAATGCCGGCACATCGAAAACAAGAGATTGACGTTCTAGCTGCGAACTGGTGCCCCCGGACGGAATCGAACCGCCGACCTTCGGTTTACAAAACCACAAATTGCCATTGATTATATTGTTCTATTCGCCTTCGTGTTGCACATATGTTGCATGGACTACATGTTAACACGCGGATACCACTTACCAATCAATTCGATGCCATCGCCCCCGATACGGGCAAGTCCGTAAAGGTTGTCGGAGTCGACATGTCGGACCCACATGTCCGACCCAAGCTGATTTGCCTTGTGACCGACGTCAACGGCACGCATGTCGAGGTTTACAATCAGGTGAAGAACAAGCGGCCAAGCGCATGAGCATGGAGCATGTGAATGAGATCAGCCACGACCGCAGTCGGCGCCGAAACGGTGCAAGTTCGCCGTATCACCTGGGCGGAGTTCTGGAAAATCAGGCCGGATCTGCGGGCGGCGAATGATAACGCGTCTGGTGAAGGTAGAAGCCAACACGGAACTATGCAGACCAGCGTTCGTTCATCTGATTGAGGCGCCGGGAAGGATGCAGGAATGGCCGTCAAGAAATCTAGCGACACCAGCCGCATTGCGAGGGGGCAAAAGTTGGAGGTTCAACACCTGACAGAAGTGACCGACCTGTCACCCAATCAGGCGCGCGGGCTGCTCCGCAAGCATGGAAACGATTGGGCAAAGATCAAAGACGAAGCCGAGGACTACAAGGACGAAGACTGACGCACCACACGCGCTTGTAGGTGCGGCAAATCAGGTCCGACCAGCGACCAAGGCTCCGCCTCAGAGAAAAGCTAGGCGACTTTGATTTCCTTCATCGCCTTCTCGAATGCAGTCTTCATCGGCTTAGAGACGTCTTCAACGGCCTTCGTCGTGACGGCCTGGAAGTCTTTTGCCTGTTCGACGGCCTGTTCAACCTGCTTGCGAACGAAGGCGGTCTGCAGTTCAACAAATTCGGAAGGCGACTTAACGGCGATCAGTGCTTCAAAATGCGAGAAGGCGGCGTCGGCGTTGGCGCGCAGAACGGCGATGGTCTTGAGCGACAGGTCGCTGGAAACGGTCTTGGCGGTCTTGTAGGTCAACTCCAGAACCTTCTGGGTATCCTCGGACCCTGCCTTGAATTTGGCGAGCACTTCTTTCGACTGCTCGACGCCCTTTTCGGTAAAAGCACTGACCTGCTCAATAGCCTTGGATGCATCAAAGGCGGCGTTGTCGATAAATTCAGCGGTCTTTTCAGTGGTCTTGGACATCGTTTCCCATCCTTGGTTTGGGGGCGCAGCTTTAAGAAGCCCCTTCGCATTTGTACTAGCATTACCTTACGGAAGTTTGTGTGCAATGCAACATATTTGTTGCGCTGCACCAAGGAATGTCACTGAACGACATGACACGCATACGACGGTGGGTCACATTTTTCCGCCGAACCGAATCCTTGGCGCACGCAAACCAGCCGCCTTTCATAGACCATATGGTCTGCATGTCGGGGTTGAGTGAATCGCCTTCCAAACCTAATTTAGCGTTTGCAGGTAGCCAGGCCGGCGGCGACTGCTTTCATCGCCTTGCAATGATCCTGCCCTTTTCTAAAAGCAAGGGCTTGCTAATATACCTTGGACGGAGATGGGGCGTACTGATGCCAAAGAGGTCCAAGAAGGCCTATCCGAACAGCGATCGGTTCGGAGAGGACGGCCGGCGCCTCTATAGCGCCTATGATGCTAATGGCGCTAACCCAGCCGTAGGGGGTTTCTACCATGTCCAGCGGCCCGACGGCCGGGGGCTGGGGTGGCTTGGGCTTTGACCGCCGGGCCTAGCCGGAAAACGGGGTAAGTTCGCCGGCGGGCGAAGCTTATAGGCCGTTCTCGCCGTATTGGTAATTTGGCCAAAAGGCGCACGTTCTGCTCCCTCAAATCGGATAAGTCCTGGCTCGGTTGAACTGATTGCGCGGATCAACGACTGTTCACATAGCAGCATCGCCTCTAACCGGTGCTGCATGTTGGGGGTGACCCAATCGGCCCGCGCCCCGCTAGCCTTCGAGGGCGCGGGCGCGGCCTTCCGCGAATGGATTGAGGACCGATGCCCGTCGCTCTATATCGGCCGCATGGGCAAGGGCTGGACGTTTCAATTGCTAATCGATGCAAAGATGGAGGTGACGGCGTTTTGCCACCACGCGCCGCCATAGCCAGAAACTCGACTTGACAAAGCTCCGCGATCGGTTCGGCCCCGATGCTCCGGCGATGGCTGATGACCTTATTCCAAAGCTGAAATGCGCCAAGTGTGGCAGCAAAAAAGTCGGGCTGATCTCTACGCCGGACACAGCGCTTAGTGCCTACGGGAAGGCTAAGGGCGGGTGACAACAGCGGTCCGGCAGCCTGGGGGAGCTTGAGGGGGGAGCTCGGTATAGGCCGCCGGGCCTGGCCGGCGGGGTTGGGGGCGCCGGCTCACAGAAAATATGGTGTTGAGCTAATATGAAAGCAAGGCCACTAGCCAACCAACGCCAGGTCGATCGCGAACGCAAGGGCCCCCATCACCAGGCCAGCTGCGAGCTTGCCGCCATATTCAACGGCGATGGCTACCTAGCAATTCGAAGGCTTTTTTGTGCCACAAAAAAGCGGGCTCTCGCCCGCTTCCCTTCGTTACCGAGACTCTCGCGTGGTGCCGGTACATTCATGGTCACCGCGCCGTCGATCGGCTCAAATGCTGCCTGGATCTCTGGGGAACCTCTCCAACTATCTGAAGGGACGTTCCGGCCGTCACTGGCTGCTTGCGGTGATATGGCCCTGCCAGGTGTTGGAAACAAGGCGCTGCTTCCTACTTACTGAAATTCTGTTGACCCGCCGCCAAACTCCGCGCGGCGTCTTCGATAGCAGCGCGGTCGTTGCCAAGCCTGTCGATGAGGTCTTGGGCCTGCTCGGCGGTTATACCGGTGCGCATCGCCAGTGCTTCTACGGTCAAAACGTCTGAGCTGGCGATCTCTCTGGGTTTGGGCAGAGATTCCTCTCTATCGATCTCCGCCTCTGCTTGCAGCCATTGCCGCTGGTCAACGCCATGCACCCCGCCTTCACGTTCCCAAATCTCGTAAGCGCGCTGCTGAATTTTTTCGTGCCGTGTGTCGCCCATGTTGAATCCTCCGTGAGGGATTGTCTCTCAACGCGGGGCACTGCGGAATGATCCAGCGCGGGGGGGATTTCAGACGGTGCGCATAGGGGGCTCATGTTGCATGCGTGTTGCACGGACTGCGTGGGAATGTGTGACAAAGCCCGGAAATCCGCGGTATCAGGTGCAAAGTGTTGCAATCTGGAAATCGCATTCGCTTCAAGTGGGAAGACAATTAACTTCTTGATTTTATTGTTGAAAAACTGGTGCCCCCGGACGGAATCGAACCGCCGACCTTCGGTTTACAAAACCGCTGCTCTACCAGCTGAGCTACAAGGGCACGGCGCTCCGGTAGCATATTTCGTGCGCCAGTAAAGTCAAAACTCTATTCTTGGTTGCTAATGGATCTTGTCGAGGCGGCAGGCAGGCACGCTGAAAACCGCCAATTCGTTTCCTACATATGATGGAGGTGCAATCGCCTTAGCGAGGGTGTCGCATGATCAGATTCGTCATCATTCTTCCGCTTGTCGTGGTGGCCTTTCTTCTCCTCGTGAGGCTCGTCAAGGATGTGAAGAACGCCAACATCGACTGGACCGGCGTCACCACCATCGTCGGCTTCATCGCTCTGGTCTTCTGGCTGCGCCATATCACCGGCATCGGGTAGAATAGGGGAGTAGTGAATAGTCGGTAGTGAACCGCAGCCTGTCGTGCGCGGTGTTACTAAATCGCTGACATCTGCGCCGGCAGGTCGACAGGCGGTCTATCGACGGCCCAAAGAACGCCTGCGTCCCCTTGGCGAAAAAATCGAAAATCCGTCGAACCTTTTTCCGGCTCGCTGCGACTGACGATCAAGAGGCGGATGGATCGCCTCTCCAACGAAACCAGGAGATCGTCATGTTCAAGCGCACACTCGTTTCCGGCCTGATCGCCACCACCGTCGCCGCCGGCACGCTGGCTGGCACCATCCAGCCCTCGGCCGCCCACGGCCATCATCACCACCGCGAAATCGGCATCGGCATCGCCGCCGGCGTCGGCGGGTTTGTCCTTGGCAGCCTGCTCTCCCAGCAGCCGCGCCCGGTCTATGTCGAGGAATATGGCGACTCGCGGCACGTCCGCCGCTGCCTCGCTCGCTATGCCAGCTACGACCCGTACTCCGACACCTATGTCGGCTATGACGGCTGCCGCCATTACTGCCGGCTCTGAGAGGAGGTGAACCGCTTCAGGCAATTGGAAGAAGGGGCTCCTCGGTGGCCCCTTTTTCCGCTGTCTGGAGGGTTCGGCTCTTGTTGAATTGGTCGACTGCCAATGTCGGCGCCGCCTGCGACCGGCGGTGTACAGCGATTTTCCGAACGTCTAATCTCCCCTCCACGACCAACGGAGAGGAGGGACCCTTGGACGAACAGGATCCGAAGGAAGACCTGATCGAGCCCGTTTTTCGCAACGGCACGGTCACCACCGTCGGCATCCTGCTGGCGTTTTCGCTGGGCTTCATCACCCATTGGGCCGCCAACCCGATCCCTTGGCAAACCTACCATCTGCTCGCCGTCGTGCCGATCCTGGTCGGCATCGCATTGCAGATGCGGGCGCTGTCCATGCTGCTCGATGTCCAGTCGCTGCAAAGGCGCATCTACGAGCGCGCCAACCGCATCTTCATTGCGGGTCTCATCTTCACCGCGAGCGGCGTCGGGCTGGCGATCCTGCTCGATGTCTTCGAGGTTGCGGGCAAAAGCGCGCTGCCGAGCGGCTAAAGCGCGTCGCGCTTTAGCTCCTTGTTTTTATGCATGTCGTTGTCCCAAAACCACTGCGCATTTTGGGCGACATGCACTAGCTGGCCGCCGCGGCCCCTGGGGCATCCTGGCAGATGTCGCACCATTCGGCGCCGACCAGTCCGGCCATGCGCTCGACGCCTATTCTCACCGCCGCATTGGTCGCGCCGGCTGCCGGCACGACCTCTTCGAAGGTGCGCAGCGATACGTCGCAATAGACCGGCAGCGGCGAGGCGAGGCCGAAGGGGCAGACGCCGCCGACCGGGTGGCCGGTGATGTCAGCCACCTGTTCGGCATCGAGCATGCGCGGCTTGCCGCCGAAGGCATCGCGCGACTTGCGGTTGTCGATGCGCGCATCGCCACGGGCGACGACGAGCAGAACCCGGTCGCCGACGCGCATGCAGATGGTCTTGGCGATCTGCCCCGGCTCGACGCCATGCGCCGCGGCCGCGAGGGTCACGGTCGCCGAGCTTGTCGGCGTTTCGATCACCTCGATGTCGGGGGCATGTTCGGCGAAGAAGGCTTTGACGGACTGGAGGCTCATTCTCTTCAGGTGGGGACTATGGCTTTGGAAGGTCGGCGCAGACTTGGCCGTCGCCGGCCGCGTGTCAAGGCGAGCGCGCGGCGGTGATGTCGAAGAGTGATCCCGATGCATCGGTGCTGCCTTGTGAAGAAGGGTTCGAAAGGCCGCCGATCATCCTGGTGATTTCCGTCGCGGCCTCGCGCACCAACGGCCCAATCTCGGCCAGCCGCTCCTGCGTCACCCGCACCGTCGGCCCCGACACCGAAACGCCGCCGATCGGCTCGCCGAACTCGTTGAAGATGGCGGCGGCGACGCAGCGCATGCCGGGATGCCGCTCCTCGTCATCGACCGACCAGCCGCGCAGCTTGATCCTCACCAAATCGTGGGCCAGCGCCGAGATGTCGGACAGCGTGTTTTCGGTAAAGCGCTCCAGCCCCGCCTTGCGCAGGATGGCGCCGACGCGCTCGGGCTCAAGATGCGCCAGCACCGCCTTGCCGATGCCCGAGGCATGGAAGGAGCTGCGCGTGCCCGGCCGGAAGAAGGCGCGGATCGCCTGATGCGTCTCGACCTGGCTGACGAAAACCACGCAATCATCCTCGGCGACGCCGAGATTGGCGGTCTCGCCGGTCTTTTCCATCAATTCCTGCATGACGATGCGGGCGCGGTCCACAAGCTTGCGGCGGCGCAGGAACGCCGCACCCATGCGGTAGGTCTCGACGCCGATCGACCACAACTGGTCGGTGCTCTCGAACTCGACCATGCCGTGGTTTTGCAGGGTCGTCAGCATACGGTAGGCGGTGGACGCGGCGAGGCCGCTCTGCGCGGCGATCTCGCTCAGTGACAGGCCGCTGCCTTCGGCAACGATGGCCAGGATGCGAAGCGCCCGGTCGAGCGACTGTACCGAAGCGGCCTCGGAGGGGCCGTTGAAGGCGCGGGGACGGCCGCGCTGGCGTTTTTCGGTCGTTTCCATGGCGTCATTCTTGCCGATTTCGCCAAACAAGCAATGAAAAAGTTTTTCACTCTTTTGTGTGGCCAGATTCTGGAAAACGGAAAACTCAATGAAATCAGCGTGCAGTCGGCGTTTTCTATAAATGAAAAAATATTCTGAAAAAATTGAAAAATGGCGAGAACGCTGCCATCCTTGGGCCATCAACACATTTGCGGAGGCTGGACATGGCCAGGATGCGCGCTGTCGACGCAGCGGTTCTCGTTCTCGAAAAAGAAGGCATCACCACGGCTTTCGGCGTGCCGGGCGCGGCGATCAACCCGTTCTATTCGGCGTTGAAGGCGAGGGGCACAGTCCGCCATATCCTGGCACGCCATGTCGAGGCCGCCTCGCACATGGCCGAAGGCTATACGCGGACCAAGGCCGGCAATATCGGCCTGTGCATCGGCACTTCGGGGCCGGCCGGCACCGACATGATCACCGGGCTCTATTCGGCGGCCGCGGACTCTATCCCGATCCTGTGCATCACCGGCCAGGCGCCTCGTGCCAGGCTGAACAAGGAGGACTTCCAGGCCGTCGACATCGCCGCGATCGCAGCACCTGTCGCCAAATGGGCGGTTACCGTCATGGAGCCCTATCTGGTGCCGATGGCGCTGCAAAAGGCGTTCCATTTGATGCGCTCGTCGCGGCCGGGCCCGGTGCTGATCGACCTGCCGGTCGACGTGCAATTGGCGGAGATCGAGTTCGACATCGACGCCTATGAGCCGTTGGCACCGTTCAAGCCGGCGATGACGCGCGCCCAGGCCGAAAAGGCGCTGGCGATGCTTAATGCGGCCGAGAAGCCGCTGATCGTCGCCGGCGGCGGCATCATCAATGCCGACGCGTCCGATCTTTTGATCGAATTTGCCGAGATCACCGGCGTGCCGGTTATCCCGACGCTGATGGGCTGGGGCGCGATCCCTGACGACCACCGGCTGATGGCCGGCATGTGCGGGCTGCAGACCTCGCACCGTTACGGCAATGCGACGATGCTGGAGGCCGATTTCGTCTTCGGCATCGGCAACCGCTGGGCCAACCGCCACACCGGTTCGGTCGACGTCTACACCAAGGGCAAGAAGTTCATCCATGTCGATATCGAGCCTACCCAGATAGGCCGTGTCTTCGCGCCGGACCTGGGCGTGGTCTCCGATGCGGGTGCCGCGCTGAAGATCTTGCTCGATGTCGCCACCGAGTGGCGGACGGCGGGCAAGCTGCGCGACTGGTCCGGCTGGGCGAAGGAATGCCAGCAGCGCAAGAAGACAATGAAGCGCAAGACGCATTTCGAGCAGGTGCCGTTGAAGCCGCAGCGCGTCTATGAGGAGATGAACAAGGCGTTCGGCCGCGACACAACCTATGTCACCACGATCGGGCTGTCGCAGATTGCCGGGGCGCAGTTCCTGCATGTCTACAAGCCGCGCAACTGGATCAATTGCGGCCAGGCCGGCCCGCTTGGCTGGACGCTGCCGGCGGCGCTCGGCGTGCGCGCCGCCGATCCCGACCGCACCATCGTGGCGCTGTCCGGAGACTACGACTTCCAGTTCATGATCGAGGAACTGGCGGTCGGCGCGCAGCACAAATTGCCCTACATCCATGTTGTGGTGAACAACGCCTATCTCGGCCTGATCCGTCAGGCGCAGCGCGGTTTTTCGATGGATTTCGAGGTCAGCCTCGCCTTCGAGAACGTCAACCGTGCCGGCGATCCCGAAGCCGGCTACGGTGTCGACCATGTGGCGGTTGCCGAGGCAATGGGCTGCAAGGCGGTCAGGGTCAGGAAGCCCGAAGAGTTCGCCGGCGCCTTCAAGCAGGCGCAACGGCTGATGAAGGAACATCAGGTGCCGGTCGTGCTCGAATTCATCCTCGAGCGTGTCACCAACATTTCCATGGGCACGGAAATCGACAAGATCACCGAATTCGAGGAGCTTGCCGAAAGCCATGAGGATGCGCCGACGGCCATCGTGATGCTTGATTAGCGGGAACAAGGAGAAAAAGAATGCCGCGTTTTTCAGCCAATCTGTCGATGCTCTTTGGCGAGCATGATTTCCTCGACCGCCTCGATGCGGCCGCCCGCGCCGGCTTCAAGGGCGTCGAATATATCGGCCCGTATGACCATGCGCCCGAGGTGGTTGCCGCGCGGCTGAAGAAGAACGGCCTGACGCAGGTGCTGTTCAACCTGCCGGCCGGCGACTGGGGCAAGGGCGAGCGCGGCATCGCCGTGCTGCCGGATCGTGTGCCGGAGTTCCGCCAGGGCGTCGCCAAGGCGATCAGCTATGCCCATGCGCTCGGCTGCGAGCAGATCAACTGCCTCGCCGGCATCGCGCCGCAAGGTGCGGATCGCTCCGTGCTGGAGAACGTCTTTGCCGAGAATCTGGCCTTCGCGGCCGAGAAGCTGGAGCAGGCCGGCATCCGGCTGCTGATCGAGCCGATCAATACGCGCGATATTCCCGGCTTCTTCCTCACCAATTCCGACCAGGCGCTGGCGCTGATCGAACGCATCGGCTCGAAGAACCTGTTCCTGCAATACGACATCTATCACATGCAGATCATGGAGGGGGATCTCGCCCGTACCATCGAGGCAAACCTTGGCCGCATCGCGCATATCCAGCTTGCGGACAATCCCGGCCGTCACGAGCCGGGGACGGGCGAGATCAACTATCCCTTCCTCTACGAGCATATCGACCGCATCGGCTATTCCGGCTGGATCGGCGCCGAATACAAGCCGAAGGCCGGGACCGAGGCTGGGCTGGCGTGGTTTCGCGATCTGGCTGGGCAGGGGAGCGCGGCGGCGTAGCGGTTGCAATTGAGCCGCGTTCCTTCGCGCCGCCCTCTGGCAAAATACGGAGACGAAAAATGGAAACCATAGGCTTCATCGGCCTCGGCATCATGGGCGCACCGATGGCGGGGCACCTCTTGGATGCCGGCTACAAAGTCATCGCCAGCGACCATCGCTCGAAGCCGCAGGCCGATCTCGTCAACAAGGGGCTGAAAACCGTCACCGGCCATGACGCCGTG
Organism: Mesorhizobium monacense; assembly: GCF_056781675.1. NCBI lineage: Bacteria > Pseudomonadati > Pseudomonadota > Alphaproteobacteria > Hyphomicrobiales > Phyllobacteriaceae > Mesorhizobium > Mesorhizobium monacense. Next base: position 2,196,304 of record NZ_CM165567.1, read on the forward strand.
GCGAAAGAGGTCGACATCGTCATCCTGATGGTTCCCGATACGCCGCAGGTGGCCGATGTGCTGTTCGGCGACAACGGCGTTGCATCCGGCCTGAGCAAGGGCAAGCTGGTCATCGACATGAGCTCGATCTCGCCGATCGAGACCAAGGCGTTTGCCAAGAAGATCAACGATCTCGGCTGCGACTATCTCGACGCGCCGGTGTCGGGTGGCGAGGTTGGCGCCAAGGCGGCCTCGCTGACCATCATGGTTGGTGGCGAGGACAAGGCCTTCGAGCGCGCGAAACCCGTGTTCGAAAAGATGGGCAAGAACATCACCTTGGTCGGGCCGAACGGTGTGGGGCAGACGACCAAGGTCGCCAACCAGATCGTTGTCGCGCTGACCATTGAAGCCGTCGCCGAAGCGCTTGTTTTTGCATCAAAAGCCGGCGCCGACCCGGCCAAGGTCAGGCAGGCGCTGATGGGCGGGCTGGCGGCCTCGCGCATCCTCGAAGTGCATGGCGAGCGCATGGTCAAGCGCACCTTCGCGCCAGGTTTTCGGATCGAACTGCACCAGAAGGATCTCAACCTCGCGCTGGAAGGCGCCAAGGCGCTCGGCGTGGCTCTGCCCAACACTTCTACGACGCAGCAGCTGTTCAACTCCTGCGCGGCCAATGGCGGGGCGAAGGAAGACCATTCGGCACTGGTCAGGGCGCTGGAGCGGATGGCGGGGCATGACGTTAGTGAGTAGTGAATGGTGAATGGTGAGTGGTGAGTAGTCGCTATTTTCACTACTCACTACTCACTACTCACCATTCGCTAAGAACTTCCTCGCCGCATAAAGGCTGACCGCGGCTGCGTTCGACACATTGAGCGAGCGGATGGCGCCCGGCATGTCGAGGCGGGCCAGCGTCGTCACCGTCTCGCGCGTCTTCTGGCGCAGGCCCTTGCCTTCGGCGCCCAGCACCAGCGCGATCTTGTCGCCAGCAAAGGTCTTTTCGAGTTCCGCCGGTCCGTCCGAATCGAGGCCGATGGTCCGGAAGCCGGCTTCGTGCAGTTGTCCCAGCGCGTCGGCGAGGTTCTTCACTTCGATCTGGTCGATGTGCTCAAGCGCGCCGGAGGCAGATTTCGCCAGCACGCCCGATTCCTGCGGGCTGTGGCGCGCCGTGGTGATCAGCGCGCCGGCGCCGAAGGCGACCGCCGAGCGCAGGATCGCGCCGACATTGTGCGGGTCGGTGACCTGGTCGAGCACGAGCACCAGTTTTGTGTCGCCAAGCGCGTCGAGACGCTTCGGCTTCAGTGGCTCGGCCTCGATCAGCACGCCCTGATGCACGGCGTCCGAACCGGTGACCCTGTCGATCTCCTTCGGTTCGACCAGTTCGGCCTTGAACGGCAGGGCGGCGAGATCGGCGATCGCCAGCCGCTCAGCGGCGTTGCGCGTCACCAGCATCCTTCTGATCTTGCGTCGCGGGTTGTCGAGGGCCGCCCGCACCGTATGCAGGCCGTAGATCCTGACCAGACCGTCGGCCGCGTTCTCGCCGGGCGGCACCGGCTGGCGCGGCCGGAAGGCCGGGGCGCCACCTGCCTTCTCGTCGCGGTGGGCGCGGCGCAGCTTGGCGTAATGGGTGTCTTTCGGGGTCTTGGGCTTGTTGTCGTTGCTCATAGCCGGCTTCTATAGCCGTGTCGCCGTGCCATGGATACTGGCAGAAAACCGGCTTGCCGGGCAGGCTGTCAAATTCAGCGCATTTTGCCGAGAGGTTGCGGTTGACACCCACTGGCCTTGCCGCCATAAGGCGCTTCGCTGATTTCGGACAAGACCTAGGTTTCGACCTGATCGGCGAGAATGCCTCGTTGCAAGGCTTCGACGGCAGGCTGGAGAGGTGCCCGAGTGGTTAAAGGGGACGGACTGTAAATCCGTTGGCTTAGCCTACGTTGGTTCGAATCCAACCCTCTCCACCACTGCCAGCCCGTGAGCCTTGAGACGATGCGGGTATAGCTCAGTGGTAGAGCAGCAGCCTTCCAAGCTGAATATGCGGGTTCGATTCCCGCTACCCGCTCCAAGCATGCTGTTGAAATCACTATTAGAATCATTTCCTTAAAAATGCGCCGTGTCACGGCCGTGTCACGACCGCAGTTTGGCCCTCGCGTCGGCGACCTTGCGATTGTTGTCGAGGTCGCCGTTGCGGACATAGCCCTGCGTGGTCTTGGTCGTGGTATGACCAGCCATCTTGCGCGTCGAGACCGGCGGCGAGCCCTTGGCTCTTCCAGCCGCCGCTTGAAAAGCATCCCCCTGCACTTGGCAGGTCTAGCCCTCGCCTGTAGAGGCTGCGCGACGCCGCCGCGATTGGCGGTATCATTGCAGGCCTCGGGTCGGCCACTGGGTGCAAACAGATGCAGGGGGACCGGCAATGGCGATTGAATCGAAAGAGCTCGCGCTCACCTACTATCCGATCCCGAAAAGCGGCAGCAGCAGCGTCAAATATGCGTTGATTGCACTTGGCGGGAAGGACATTGATTTTCCCGACTGCCGCTACGACTATGGCTTTCTGGTCGACTATTACGACCCAGGCAGATGGGGAGGCATTCCTGAAGGCGATGCCGGCGAGCCCTCGACGCTGCATGTCTACGGCGATCCGGCAGCCGGGCGCGACGGTCGCCTCATTTTCCCCAGAACGCCGCGCAACTTCCTGCACTTCATGTCCAAGCGACCGCTGGTCGAACGCGGCTTAGTCTAGAGATCAAGCGACGACGGTCAGCCGGCGCTTGCGCTCGTCGAGCGATACGATGGCGAGGCCGCTTGCCACCACCAGCAGGATGCCGCAGACGGCAAGTGTGTTCGGAAACTGCCCGAACACCAGCAGGCCCGAGATGACCGCCCAGACGGTGAAGCAATAGTAGAACGGCGCGACCGCGCTCGTCGGCCCGACGCGGTAGGCCATGAAGATGAAGAAATGGCCGAAGATCAGGAAGAAACCGGCGCCTGCGATCAGCGCCAGGTGACGGGCCTCGGGCATCACCCATGGCTCGGAAGCCAGATGTGCTGCGCCGGCGCCGACCAGCACCACCAGGACCGCGGACATGGCGACGACCATCCCCGGCACGTCGGCGCCGACCTTGCGGCCGGCGAGATCGCGTGCGGCCGACAGCGCCGCATTGCCGAGCGCCAGCAAGGCATAGACCGATATCCCTTGCATCGTCGGCTGCGCCACCATCACCGCGCCGATGAAGCCGAGCCCGATCAGCGCCATGCGCGCGCCGCCGATCCGTTCGCCGAACAGGATCGAGGAGCCGACCAGCATCAGCAGCGGCGTGATCTGCCCGAGCGCGGTGGCATCGGCGATCTGCATGTTGGCCAGCGCCACCACGTAGCAAAGGATCGCCGCTAGCTCGAGGAGGTTTCTGCGCAACACTCTTCTGTCGAGGATCAACGGCACCTGCTTGCCATAGCCGAGCAGCAGCAACAGCGGCATCCCCCACAAGGCGGCGGCCATGCCGCGCAGGAACAGCACCTCGTAGGACGGCAGCCCCGACGTCGCGAGCTTCATCATTGTGTCGTTGACCAGGTAGAACCCGGTGGCAACGATCATGAACAGCGGGCCGCGAATGTTTGTGGGAATGAACTGCATCGGCCGAACAAATCAGAGCGATGCCGTGGCGGCAATGGGCCAGGCTGGCGCCGTGAATCCGGCAAGGGCAGGGGGATTGCGCCTCCGACGGGCTCGGCTCCTGCCTATTTCATTTCCCGGCTGGCGTTCCTATATCGGCGCCTTGTCCCCCGAAAATCGGATCGCAGGTTCGGATCGACTGAGAGAGCGCTCAGCCACAAGGCACTTGTGTTTTTCAGCCGTAGTCGCTAATCGCCCCGCATTCGACTGAACTGAAGGTCCAGGCCGTCCAAGGAAAGAGACTATGGCAAAAGGTAAATTCGAGCGCACTAAGCCTCATGTGAACATCGGCACGATCGGCCACGTCGATCATGGCAAGACGTCGCTGACGGCGGCGATCACGAAGTATTTTGGCGAATACAAGCGCTACGACCAGATCGATGCGGCGCCGGAAGAGAAGGCCCGCGGCATCACCATCTCGACGGCGCACGTCGAATACGAGACGGCCAACCGCCACTACGCCCACGTCGACTGCCCCGGCCACGCCGACTATGTGAAGAACATGATCACCGGTGCTGCGCAGATGGACGGCGCGATCCTGGTCGTGTCGGCCGCCGACGGCCCGATGCCGCAGACCCGCGAGCACATCCTGCTGGCCCGCCAGGTCGGCGTGCCGTCGATCGTTGTGTTCCTGAACAAGGTCGACCAGGTCGACGACGCCGAGCTGCTCGAACTGGTCGAGCTCGAGGTTCGCGAACTGCTGACCAAGAACGAATTCCCCGGCGACGACATTCCGATCGTCAAGGGTTCGGCGCTGGCCGCTCTGGAAGATTCGGACAAGACGATCGGCGAGGACGCGATCCGCGAGCTGATGGCTCAGGTCGACGCCTACATCCCGACGCCGGTCCGTCCGCTGGACAAGCCGTTCCTGATGCCGATCGAAGACGTGTTCTCGATCTCGGGCCGCGGCACGGTCGTCACCGGCCGCGTCGAGCGCGGCGTGGTCAAGGTCGGCGAGGAACTGGAGATCGTCGGCATCCGTCCGACCACCAAGACGACCTGCACGGGCGTCGAGATGTTCCGCAAGCTGCTCGACCAGGGCCAGGCTGGCGACAACATCGGCGCGCTGCTGCGCGGCGTTGACCGTGAAGGCGTCGAGCGCGGCCAGGTTCTGGCCAAGCCGGGCACGGTGAAGCCGCACAAGAAGTTCGTGGCCGAAGCCTACATCCTGACCAAGGACGAGGGTGGCCGTCACACGCCGTTCTTCACCAACTACCGTCCGCAGTTCTACTTCCGCACGACGGACGTGACCGGCATCGTGTCGCTGCCGGAAGGCACCGAGATGGTGATGCCCGGCGACAACATCACGGTCGACGTCGAGCTGATCGTGCCGATCGCCATGGAAGAGAAGCTGCGCTTCGCCATCCGTGAAGGCGGCCGCACCGTCGGTGCCGGCATCGTCGTCACCATCAAAGAGTAATCGACGCCGGCCTTAGCCGGAGTTTCGAATGGAAAGGGCGGTCCTCGGGGCCGCCCTTTTTTGTACCGACGTGTCGCCGGCCGGTCGCCGATTATCCGTGTTGTTTCAAAGCTGTTGCAAGCGCCGCCGCCGCAACTAGTATAGGTTGCATTGGGGAGCTTGCCGGCAAGTGGTTCCAGGGCATCGTTTGAACAATCAGGCGTGGTGGTCGCTGGGGCTGGTTTGCCTGGTGTCTCTGTTTGTCATGGGGCATGCCGCGTTAGCGGCGGATGCGAGAGAATCCGATCTTGGCCCGCCGATGCGGTTTGTTGTCGTGCGCAGCAATGCGCCGGGTTGCGAGCCGACCTGTCCCGAATGGATCTCGGCGGAAGGCACGATCGAAGCCGGCACGCCGGCGCTGTTCAAGCGCGCGCTCAAGAAGCTTGGCGGCCGCAAGCTGCCTGTTATCGTCGATTCTCCCGGCGGCAATGTCGATGCGGCGCTGGCGCTTGGCCGGCTGATCCGCAAGAACAAGCTCGATATCGCAGTCGGCAAGACCCGGTTCGATGGCTGCCTGCCGGATGAGAAGGACTGCACCGACAATGACGGCAGGGGCGCCCGCTATTTCGGCACCGCCTATGCCGACGGCTCCATTTGCAATTCCGCCTGTCCGCTGATGTTTTCCGGCGGGGTCCGCCGTGTGGTCGGGCAATGGGCCTCTCTCGGCGTCCACCAGATCACGACCACCTACGTCAAGACGAAATTGCTCTACCGGACCACCTATCGCGTGGTGAAGGGCAAGAAGAAGGTCATCAACACCAAGGTCGTCAGCCGAAAGAACGCCGGCAGCTACAAGACCTACGAGATGAGCAAGGCGGTCGAGAAGAGGCTGGCGGCCTATCTGAAGGAGATGGGCGTCGGCCAGGGCGTGCTCGAAACGATGAAGAACACGCCCGCCAGCGGCATCCACCAGCTGGTCCCGGAAAACATGCTGCGGATGAACCTCGTCACCAGCCCGGATTCCGTCGACCTGTTCACTGCGGGAACCATATGCCGCGCCAATCCGCTGCCCGCGAATTGCCGGGAGATACCGGCGAACAAACCGGCGATGTCGACGGTCGAGGCCCCGACGGCCGGGTCCGAACCTGCCGAGGTCACCCCGGCCCAACCCGAGATCGCGCAGCGCGATGAGGATATGCGCTTTGTCGTCGTTCGCGGCAGCAATCTGCTTTGTGACCCTGACTGCCCGGAATGGATTTCGGCGGAAGGCACGATTACGGCCCGGACGCCGGAGAGGCTGCGCCAGCTGCTCGACACGCTTGGCGGTCGGCGATTGCCCGTGGTGATCAGCTCGCCCGGTGGCGACGTGCTCGGCGCGCTGGCGGCGGGACGGCTGATCCGCGAACGAAAGCTCGACGTCGCCGTTGCCCGCACCGAATTCGTTGGCTGCGAACCGGGAGAGGCGGATTGCGCGGCCGAAGACGGCGTCCATGCCGGGCTGACCATCGACACCCGAGGCGAGTGCGATTCGGCTTGCGTGCTCATGCTTGCCGGTGGCGTCAGACGGCTTGTCGGTTCCCAGGCACGGCTCAGCGTGCATTCGATGGGGCTGGAGCGGAAGGTCAAGGGCTACCTTGAGGAGATGTCGATCGGCTCCGGTCTGTTCTCGACGATGCAGTCCGTTTTGTCTTCAAGCCACAGGCAGCTCGAACCCGACATGATCCTGAAGGTCGGGCTGACGACCGGGCCCCAATCGGTGGACGCGCTGACCGGCGCCACGATCTGCAAAGCGTCGCCGAAACCTGACAACTGCCGCATGGTGCCGGCGCCCAACGCCCAGGCCGACGCGCCCGCCCGCCTGTAGCGCGCCGATCCGGACTGGCCATCGAGGCAGGTTGAGCCCTGCTCGATGTTTCCGCTATCGTCGACGCCAATCGAAAGGCGAGGATCGATATGAGCGAGGACGTCCCGACATTGTTCGAATGGGCCGGCGGCGCGGAGGCGCTGAACCGGCTGACGCAGATTTTTTACGACAAGGTGGGGCGCGACCCGGTCGTCGGTCCGGTGTTCAAACACATGTCGCCGGATCATCCGGCCCATGTCGCGGCTTTCATCGGTGAGGTTTTCGGTGGACCCAAGACCTACAGCGAAGAGCATGGCGGCCATCGCGAGATGGTGATGCATCATCTCGGCAAGCATCTGAGCGAAGAGCAGCGCCGCCGCTGGATCAACCTGCTGGCCGATGCCGCGGACGAAGTCGGCCTGCCGGACGATCCTGAATTCCGCTCCGCCTTCATGGGCTATGTAGAATGGGGGTCACGGCTGGCGAAGATGAATTCCAACCTCGGCGAGACCTGCGATCCGCAGACCGAGCCGATGCCCGCCTGGGGCTGGGGCGTGCCCGGCGGGCCGTACAAGCCGCCGGGCGGAGGCTGAGCGCATTGATAAGAGTCCGGATCCTGCAGGTCGACAGGGAAGGGCTGCTTGCCGACTTGTCGCGATTTCTGGCGAAGGGTATGAAACGACATCACACGGCTCTTTACAGCGCGCGCGGAAGCTTTTAGGAAGCGCCTGCTGCGCCGACATGCGCACGGATACGGGCATAGCTCAGTTGGTAGAGCGGCGGTCTCCAAAACCGCAGGTCGTAGGTTCGAGCCCTGCTGCCCGTGCCATTTCCCGAAATGGCCAAATTCGACGTCCTGGTCTTGTTTGATGTCTTGGCGCGCCCTCCGCATTTGAAAACTGGCGGCGGGCTTGCCATATTAGCGCGATTGGGGCATAAGGCGCTTATAGCCGGGACGGAACGACTGGATGGTTCCGATGCGGCGTTTGGCCATAAAGCGGACACTTGCCACTTGCGTGGATCAAGAATCGGTTTTATGTAGACGAAACAGACACGCGACGCGTGGAGCTGGGAAGCCGGCTTTACGCGTCCGATTTGCATGGGCGAAATGGTTGCGCTGATTCGGCGCCGACATGAAGTCCAGGCGGCACGTCCCGGCCTGCGGGATCATCCAGGAGACCCGGCCAACGGGTCTTGAAGACAGAGCGGCATATGGCTTCGAAAACCACAAATCCATTCACCTTCCTCCAGCAGGTTCGCGCGGAGACCGCCAAGGTGACTTGGCCGTCGCGGCGCGAAACGATGATCTCGACGGTGATGGTGCTGGTGTTCGCGGTCATCGCGATGATCTTTTTCTTCACCGCCGACGTGGCCATGGGCTACGCGATCGAGTGGATTCTGGGGCTTGGACGTTAAGTCCGGCGATTACGGAGAAGTCGTGAAATGACTGCGCGCTGGTACATCGTCCACGCCTATTCGAACTTTGAAAAAAAGGTCGCCGAGGACATCGAGAACAAGGCCAAGCAGAAGGGCCTGTCCGCGGATATCGAGCAGATCGTGGTGCCGACCGAGAAGGTCGTCGAGATCCGTCGCGGCCGCAAGGTCGATGCCGAGCGCAAGTTCTTCCCGGGCTATGTGCTGCTCAAGGCCAACCTGACCGACGCGGTGTTTTCGCTGGTCAAGAACACGCCGAAGGTCACCGGTTTCCTCGGTGACTCCAAGCCGGTTCCGATTACCGAGACCGAGGCGCAGCGCATCCTGAACCAGGTGCAGGAAGGCGTCGAGCGGCCGAAGCCCTCGGTCACTTTCGAGATCGGCGAAGCGATCCGCGTTTCGGACGGCCCGTTCGCGTCGTTCAATGGTTTCGTCCAGGAAGTGGACGAGGAGCGGGCGCGGCTCAAGGTGGAAGTTTCGATCTTCGGGCGCGCCGTGCCTGTCGATCTGGAATTCGGACAGGTCGAAAAGGGCTGATCCGAAATCCTTGGCGCCTGACGGCGGCAAGGGAGGCGGCGCGGAATTTCGCGCGGCCATGAACGGGTGGGAGGCGAACGTGGGCTTAGCCGGCCGCGGGAACCGCACCACCAGACTGCAACCGCCGGTGTTCCCTGATAGTGGGGCCGGCATGAGGAAAGGCAGGAAGAGAGATGGCTAAGAAAGTTGCAGGCCAGCTCAAGCTCCAGGTTGCCGCGGGCTCGGCTACGCCGTCGCCCCCGATCGGCCCGGCGCTTGGTCAGCGCGGCATCAACATCATGGAGTTCTGCAAGGCGTTCAACGCGCAGACCCAGGAAATGGAAAAGGGATCGCCGATCCCGGTCGTCATCACCTACTACCAGGACAAGTCGTTCACCTTCGTCATGAAGACGCCGCCGGTGAGCTACTTCCTGAAGAAGGCCGCGAACCTGAAGTCGGGCTCGAAGGAGCCGGGCAAGGTCAAGGCCGGCACGATCGGCCGCGACAAGGTGCGCGCCATCGCCGAGCAGAAGATGAAGGACCTGAACGCGAACGACGTCGAAGCCGCCATGCGCATGGTCGAAGGCTCCGCCCGTTCGATGGGCCTGGAAGTGGTGGGCTGAGATCATGGCAAAGATTGCAAAGCGTGTATCGAAGACCCGCGAAGGCATCGACCCCAACAAGGCTTACGCCCTGGGTGAGGCGCTGAAGCTGCTCAAGGAGCGGTCTTCGGTGAAGTTCGACGAGACCATCGAAGTCGCGATGAACCTCGGCGTCGACCCGCGCCATGCCGACCAGATGGTCCGTGGCGTGGTCAATTTGCCGAACGGCACCGGCCGCTCGGTCCGCGTCGCCGTGTTCGCACGCGGTGACAAGGCCGAGGAAGCCAAGGCCGCCGGCGCCGATGTCGTAGGTGCCGAGGATCTGGTCGAGATCGTCCAGAAGGGCACGATCGACTTCGATCGCTGCATCGCCACGCCGGACATGATGCCGCTGGTCGGCCGTCTCGGTAAGGTGCTCGGCCCGCGCGGCATGATGCCGAACCCGAAGGTCGGCACCGTGACCACCGATGTCGCCGCCGCCGTCAAGGCGTCGAAGGGTGGTGCGGTCGAGTTCCGCGTCGAGAAGGCCGGCATCGTCCAGGCCGGCGTCGGCAAGGTCTCGTTCGACGTCAAGGCGCTGGAAGAGAATGTGCGGGCCTTCGCCGATGCGGTGACCAAGGCCAAGCCGACTGGCGCCAAGGGCAACTACGTCAAGAAGGTGTCGGTCACCTCGACGATGGGCCCGGGCCTCAAGCTCGACGTCTCGACGCTCGCAGCGTCCTGAAACGAATTATCCTGATCGGCCGCTAAAGAGCTGATCCGAAAAGAATTCCGGGCCTCCGACCTGTCGGCGGCCCGGTACCGGAAGTCGAGAGGCTTCCGGACATCCTGTCCGAGATTGCAGGCGGCCCAAACGCCTTAATTCATGTGGGCCTGCATGAGACGGGTGAAGACCCGACAACGGAGCGATTGCTCCAATGAAAGGTTCGAACCGTGTTTGCCTTTTGTCTGCGCATCGTCCGGCTTGCCGGCCGGTGTGGCGAAAGGGGGCAGGATCCTCGAGCGTCGTTCGGGAGATCCGTTACTGGATGGCCCGGCCGGCAAAAGGCAACCCGACGCCTGTCCTCGTCAATGGGAATGTTCCCGTTAACAGGATTGGGGTCAACTGGAGATAGGCAGTGGACAGAGCGGAAAAACGCGAACTCGTCACGGGCCTGAATGATGCGTTTACGAGCGCTGGTTCAGTCGTCGTGGCCCACTACGCCGGTATCACCGTCGCGCAAATGAACGACCTTCGGTCGAAAATGCGCGCCGCCGGTGGCACCGTCAAAGTCGCGAAGAACCGTCTCGCCAAAATCGCTCTTCAGGGCACGGACTCCGCATCGATCATCGACCTGTTCAAGGGACAGACGCTGATCGCCTATTCGGAGGATCCGATTGCGGCGCCGAAGGTCGCGTCCGATTTCGCCAAGGGGAATGACAAATTGATCATTCTCGGCGGTGCAATGGGCACCACCTCGCTCAACGCCGACGGTGTGAAGGCACTCGCCACACTTCCGTCGCTCGACGAGCTGCGCGCCAGGCTGGTTGGCATGATCGCCACGCCGGCAACCCGGATCGCCCAGATCGTCAATGCGCCCGCGGCTTCGGTCGCGCGTGTCATCGGCGCTTACGCCCGGAAGGACGAGGCGGCATGAGGCCGTTCCTCGCTATCACAAACACACGTTCGAACCTTATGAAGGAATACAACAATGGCTGATCTCGCAAAGATCGTAGACGACCTTTCGAAGCTGACCGTCCTCGAGGCGGCCGAGCTGTCGAAGCTTCTGGAAGAAAAGTGGGGCGTCTCGGCTGCTGCTCCGGTTGCGGTTGCCGCTGCCGGCGGTGCTGCCGCCGCTGCTGCTCCGGTTGAGGAAAAGACGGAATTCGACGTCGTCCTCACCGAGGCAGGCGCCCAGAAGATCAACGTCATCAAGGAAGTTCGCGCCATCACCGGTCTTGGCCTCAAGGAAGCCAAGGACCTGGTCGAGGCGGCTCCGAAGCCGGTCAAGGAAGGCGTTTCCAAGGCCGACGCGGAGAAGTTCAAGGCCCAGCTGGAAGCAGCCGGCGCCAAGGTCGACCTGAAGTAAGCGTTGAATACCGGCGGGCGGCCTCGCGCCGTCCGCCACTCCCTTGGCGTCAAGGGAGGCTGTGTAACGCGAGACGTATGAGAACCTCTTTCCTGAGGGCCCTGGAAATGGCCTTCAGGAAACGGGTTTTCTCCCGTTCTAGCCGGCCGCCGACAGGTGGCGGGACAACAGACAGGGGCTGCCGCCGAGGCGGCCCGGAATTGCAAGGCGAGCCGCGGCGAGGCTCGTCCCGAGTTTAGAGCTAAGGAGCGACGATGGCCCAGACCCAGACTTTCAATGGCCGCAGACGCGTACGCAAGTTCTTCGGAAAGATCCCGGAAGTTGCGGAGATGCCGAACCTGATCGAGGTTCAAAAGGCATCCTATGACCAGTTCCTGATGGTGGACGAGCCCAAGGGCGGGCGTCCGGACGAGGGACTGCAGGCCGTTTTCAAGTCGGTCTTTCCGATTTCCGATTTTTCCGGCTCCTCGATGTTGGAGTTCGTGAAGTACGAGTTCGAAGGACCGAAATTCGACGTTGACGAATGCCGTCAGCGCGACCTGACCTATGCCGCGCCGCTGAAGGTGACGCTGCGCCTCATCGTGTTCGATATCGACGAGGATACCGGTGCGAAGTCGATCAAGGACATCAAGGAGCAGGACGTCTACATGGGCGACATGCCGCTCATGACCTTGAACGGCACCTTCATCGTCAACGGCACCGAGCGCGTCATCGTCTCGCAGATGCACCGTTCGCCGGGCGTCTTCTTCGACCATGACAAGGGCAAGTCGCACTCGTCGGGCAAGCTTCTGTTTGCCGCGCGCGTCATCCCCTATCGTGGTTCGTGGCTCGACATCGAGTTCGATAGCAAGGACGTCGTGCACGCCCGCATCGACCGCCGCCGCAAGATCCCGGTGACGTCGCTGCTGATGGCACTCGGCATGGACGGCGAAGAGATCCTGTCGACCTTCTACAACAAGATCACCTACAAGCGCGCCGGCGACCATTGGCGTATTCCGTTCAACGTCGAGCGTTTCCGCGGCCTCAAGGCCGTCGGCGACCTCGTCGATGCCGACACCGGCGAGATCGTCGTCGAGCAAGGCAAGAAGATCACCGCCCGCCAGGCCAGGGCGCTTGGCGAAAAGGGCCTCAAGGCGATCAAGGCGACCGACGAGGACCTGCTCGGCAACTATCTGGCCGAGGACATCGTCAACTACGGCACCGGCGAGATCTTCCTCGAGGCCGGCGACGAGATTGACGACAAGACGCTGAAGGTGCTGCTCGGCACCGGCGAGCATGAGATCCAGGTTCTCGACATCGACCACGTCAATGTCGGCGCCTATATCCGCAACACGCTCAACGTCGACAAGAACGAGAGCCGCCAGGACGCGCTGTTCGACATCTACCGTGTCATGCGCCCGGGCGAGCCGCCGACGCTCGAGACCGCCGAAGCCATGTTCAACTCGCTGTTCTTCGACAGCGAGCGCTATGATTTGTCGGCCGTCGGCCGCGTCAAGATGAATATGCGCCTCGAGCTCAAGGCCGAGGACACCGTGCGCGTGCTGCGCAAGGACGACATCCTGGCCGTGGTCAAGACGCTGGTCGAACTGCGCGACGGCAAGGGCGAGATCGACGACATCGACAATCTCGGCAACCGCCGCGTGCGCTCGGTCGGCGAGCTGATGGAGAACCAGTACCGCGTCGGCCTGCTGCGCATGGAGCGCGCGATCAAGGAACGCATGTCCTCGATCGAGATCGACACGGTGATGCCGCAGGATCTGATCAACGCCAAGCCGGCGGCGGCCGCCGTGCGCGAGTTCTTCGGTTCCTCGCAGCTGTCGCAGTTCATGGACCAGACCAACCCGCTGTCGGAGATCACCCACAAGCGTCGTCTCTCGGCGCTTGGACCGGGCGGTCTGACCCGCGAGCGCGCCGGCTTCGAGGTGCGCGACGTGCACCCGACGCATTACGGCCGCATCTGCCCGATCGAGACGCCGGAAGGCCCGAATATCGGCCTGATCAACTCGCTGGCGACCTTCGCCCGCGTCAACAAGTACGGCTTCATCGAGAGCCCGTACCGCAAGATCGTCAGCGGCAAGCTGACCAATGAGGTCGTGTATCTGTCGGCGATGGAAGAGGCCAAGCACCATGTCGCGCAGGCCAACGCCGAGCTCGACAAGAATGGCGGTTTCGTCGACGAGTTCGTCATTTGCCGTAACGCCGGCGAAGTGATGATGGCGCCGCGCGAGAACGTCGACCTGATGGACGTGTCGCCGAAGCAGATGGTGTCGGTGGCGGCTGCGCTGATCCCGTTCCTCGAGAACGACGACGCCAACCGCGCGCTGATGGGCTCGAACATGCAGCGTCAGGCCGTGCCGCTGGTGCGCGCCGAGGCGCCGTTCGTCGGCACCGGCATGGAGCCGATCGTTGCCCGTGACTCGGGCGCCGCCATCGGTGCCCGCCGCGGCGGCATCGTCGACCAGGTGGACGCGACGCGTATCGTCATCCGCGCCACGGAAGATCTCGATCCCGGCAAGTCCGGCGTCGACATCTACCGGCTGATGAAGTTCCAGCGTTCGAACCAGAACACCTGCATCAACCAGCGTCCGCTGGTGCGCATGGGCGACCGCGTCAACAAGGGCGACATCATCGCCGACGGTCCGTCGACCGAACTCGGCGATTTGGCGCTCGGCCGCAACGTGCTGGTCGCGTTCATGCCGTGGAACGGCTACAACTACGAGGACTCGATCCTGCTTTCCGAGCGCATCGTCGCCGATGACGTCTTCACCTCGATCCACATCGAGGAGTTCGAGGTCATGGCGCGCGACACCAAGCTCGGGCCGGAGGAAATCACGCGCGACATTCCGAACGTCTCGGAAGAAGCGCTGAAGAACCTCGACGAGGCCGGCATCGTCTATATCGGCGCGGAAGTGCAGCCGGGCGACATCCTGGTCGGTAAGATCACGCCGAAGGGCGAAAGCCCGATGACGCCGGAGGAAAAGCTCCTGCGCGCCATCTTCGGCGAAAAGGCCTCGGACGTTCGCGACACCTCCATGCGCATGCCTCCGGGTACCTTCGGCACCGTCGTCGAAGTTCGCGTCTTCAACCGCCACGGCGTCGAGAAGGACGAACGCGCCATGGCGATCGAGCGCGAGGAGATCGAGCGCCTGGCCAAGGACCGCGACGACGAGCAGGCGATCCTCGACCGCAACGTCTATTCGCGCCTGTCCGACATGCTTGTCGGCAAGGATGCGATTGCCGGGCCGAAGGGCTTCAAGAAGGGCTCCAAGCTGTCGAAGGATACGCTCGACGAGTATCCGCGTTCGCAGTGGTGGCAGTTCGCGGTGGAGAACGAAAAGCTTCAGAGCGAACTGGAAGCGCTGCGCGGCCAGTACGACGATTCCAAGAAGGCGCTCGAGCAGCGCTTTATGGACAAGGTCGAGAAGGTGCAGCGCGGCGACGAAATGCCTCCGGGCGTCATGAAGATGGTCAAGGTCTTCGTGGCCGTGAAGCGCAAGATGCAGCCCGGCGACAAGATGGCCGGCCGGCACGGCAACAAGGGTGTCGTGTCGCGGATCGTTCCGGTCGAGGACATGCCTTTCCTCGAGGACGGCACGCATGCCGATATCGTGCTCAACCCGCTGGGTGTGCCGAGCCGCATGAATGTCGGCCAGATCCTGGAAACGCATCTGGGCTGGGCCTGCGCTGGCATGGGCAGGAAGATCGGCGAGCTGATCGACGCGTACAAGGTGGGCGGTGACATCAAGCCGCTGCGCAAGACGCTCGAAAGCTTCATGCCGGCCAACGACCGCAACGAGCCGGTCCGCGAGTATGACGACGAGAGCGTCGTTCGCCTCAGCGAGCAGATGCGCCGCGGCGTCTCCATCGCGACGCCGGTGTTCGACGGCGCGCACGAGGCCGACATCAACATCATGCTGGAGCAGGCGGGCCTGCACACCAGCGGCCAGTCGCAGCTCTATGACGGACGAACCGGCGAGCCGTTCGATCGCAAGGTGACGATGGGCTACATCTACATGCTCAAGCTTCACCACCTGGTGGACGACAAGATCCACGCGCGTTCGATCGGACCGTACTCGCTGGTTACCCAGCAGCCGCTGGGTGGCAAGGCGCAGTTCGGTGGCCAGCGCTTCGGCGAAATGGAGGTCTGGGCGCTCGAAGCGTACGGCGCCGCCTACACGCTGCAGGAGATGCTGACCGTGAAGTCGGACGACGTCGCCGGCCGTACCAAGGTCTACGAGGCGATCGTCAGAGGCGACGACACGTTCGAGGCCGGTATTCCCGAGAGCTTCAACGTTCTCGTCAAGGAAATGCGGTCTCTCGGCCTCAATGTCGAGCTGGAGAACACCAAGCTCGACGACAACCCTGTCCGGCTGCCCGACGCGGCCGAGTAAGGCAATGGCGCGCCGCGGAAAGCCGCGGCGCGCCTATCGAATTCTTCGGCCGGTGGGCCGACCACTCAGCGGGCATTCGGCCCGCGCTAGATGCAAGGGGTTTTCGAGGACCCCGAAAAGGAGAACGGCATGAACCAAGAGGTCATGAATCTCTTCAATCCCCAGGCGCCGGCGCAGGTGTTCGATTCCATCCGGATTTCGCTCGCCAGCCCTGAGAAGATTCTGTCCTGGTCGTTCGGCGAGATCAAGAAGCCGGAGACCATCAACTACCGCACCTTCAAGCCGGAGCGCGACGGCCTGTTCTGCGCGCGCATCTTCGGCCCGATCAAGGACTATGAGTGCCTGTGCGGCAAGTACAAGCGCATGAAGTACAAGGGCGTCATCTGTGAGAAGTGCGGCGTCGAAGTCACGCTGTCGCGCGTTCGCCGCGAGCGCATGGGCCATATCGAGCTCGCCGCGCCCGTCGCCCATATCTGGTTCCTGAAGTCGCTGCCGTCGCGCATCGGCACGCTGCTCGACATGACCCTGAAGGACATCGAGCGCGTCCTCTACTTCGAGAACTACATCGTCACCGAGCCAGGCCTCACCGCGCTGAAGGAGCACCAGCTGCTCAGCGAGGAAGAGTACATGATCGCAGTCGACGAGTATGGCGAGGATTCGTTCACCGCCATGATCGGCGCCGAGGCCATTCATGACCTTCTGGCCGGCATGGACCTGGAGAAGATCGCCGGCGACCTGCGTTCGGAGCTGGCTTCGACCACCTCCGAGCTCAAGCAGAAAAAGTATCTGAAGCGGCTCAAGGTCGTCGAGAACTTCATGGAGTCCGGCAACCGTCCGGAATGGATGATCATGAAGGTGGTCCCGGTGATCCCGCCGGACCTGCGCCCGCTCGTCCCGCTGGACGGCGGCCGTTTCGCGACGTCCGACCTCAATGATCTCTATCGCCGCGTCATCAACCGCAACAACCGCCTGAAGCGGCTGATCGAGCTGCGTGCCCCCGGCATCATCGTGCGCAATGAAAAGCGCATGCTGCAGGAAGCCGTCGATGCGCTGTTCGACAACGGCCGCCGCGGCCGCGTCATCACCGGCGCTAACAAGCGTCCGCTGAAGTCGCTGTCCGACATGCTGAAGGGCAAGCAGGGCCGGTTCCGCCAGAACCTGCTCGGCAAGCGAGTCGACTATTCGGGCCGCTCGGTCATCGTGACCGGTCCGGAGCTCAAGCTGCACCAGTGCGGCCTGCCGAAGAAGATGGCGCTCGAACTGTTCAAGCCGTTCATCTACGCCCGCCTCGACGCCAAGGGTTTCTCCTCGACCGTCAAGCAGGCCAAGAAGCTGGTCGAGAAGGAGCGTCCGGAAGTCTGGGATATCCTCGACGAGGTCATCCGCGAGCATCCGGTGCTCTTGAACCGCGCGCCGACGCTGCACCGTCTCGGCATCCAGGCGTTCGAGCCGATCCTGATCGAAGGCAAGGCGATCCAGCTGCATCCGCTGGTCTGCACGGCCTTCAACGCCGACTTCGACGGCGACCAGATGGCCGTCCACGTGCCGCTGTCGCTGGAAGCGCAGCTTGAAGCCCGCGTGCTGATGATGTCGACCAACAACATCCTGCACCCGGCTTCCGGCGCGCCGATCATCGTGCCGTCGCAGGACATGGTTCTCGGTCTCTACTATCTCTCGATCGTCAACCAGAACGAGCCGGGCGAGGGCATGGTGTTTGCCGACATGGGCGAACTCCAGCATGCGCTGGAGACCAAGGCGGTGACGCTGCACGCCAAGATCAAGGGTCGCTTCCGCACGGTCGACGCCGAAGGCAAGGTCGTGTCGAAGATCCACGACACCACGCCTGGCCGCATGATCATCGGCGAGCTTCTGCCGAAGAACGTCAACGTGCCTTACGAGACCGCCAACCAGGAGATGACCAAGAAGAACATCTCCAAGATGATCGACACCGTCTACCGCCATTGCGGTCAGAAGGAGACGGTCATTTTCTGCGACCGCATCATGGCTCTCGGCTTCAGCCACGCCTGCCGCGCCGGCATTTCGTTCGGCAAGGACGACATGCTGATCCCGGACGCCAAGATCAAGCTGGTGTCCGACACCGAGGCTTTGGCCAAGGAGTACGAGCAGCAGTACAATGACGGCCTGATCACGCAGGGCGAGAAGTACAACAAGGTCGTCGACGCCTGGGCAAAGTGCTCGGAAAAGGTCGCCGACGAAATGATGGCCCGCATCAAGGCGGTCGAGTTCGAGGACAACGGCCGTCAGAAGCCGATGAACTCGATCTACATGATGTCGCACTCCGGTGCGCGTGGCTCGCCCACCCAGATGCGCCAGCTTGCCGGCATGCGTGGCCTGATGGCCAAGCCGTCGGGTGAAATCATCGAGACGCCGATCATCTCGAACTTCAAGGAAGGCCTGACCGTGCTCGAGTACTTCAACTCGACCCACGGCGCCCGCAAGGGTCTGGCAGATACCGCCTTGAAGACGGCGAACTCGGGTTACCTCACCCGTCGTCTGGTCGACGTGGCGCAGGACTGCATCGTCAATTCGGTCGACTGCGGCACCGACAAGGGCCTCACCATGCAGCCGATCGTCGATGCCGGCCAGGTCGTCGCTTCCGTCGGCCAGCGCGTGCTGGGCCGTACGGCGCTCGACGACATCACCCATCCGGTGTCGGGCGAGGTTCTGGTCAAGGCCGGAACGCTGATGGACGAGCGTGACGTGGAACAGATCGAAAAGGCCGGCGTGCAGTCGGTCCGCATCCGTTCGGCACTGACCTGCGAGGTCAGGATCGGCGTCTGCGCGGTCTGCTACGGACGCGATCTTGCCCGCGGCACCCCGGTCAACCAGGGCGAAGCCGTCGGCGTCATCGCGGCGCAGTCGATCGGCGAGCCGGGCACCCAGCTCACCATGCGTACCTTCCACATGGGCGGTACCGCGCAGGTGGTCGATAGCTCGTTCCTTGAAGCCTCGTATGAGGGCAAGGTCGAGATCCGCAACCGCAACGTGGTGCGCAACTCCGACGGCCAGCAGATGGTCATGGGCCGCAACATGGCGGTGCTGATCCTCGACGAAGCCGGCAAGGAGCGCGCCACGCACCGCGTCACCTATGGTTCGCGTATCTTCGTGGACGATGGCGACAAGGTGAAGCGCGGCCAGCGTATCGCCGAGTGGGATCCTTATACCCGCCCGATCCTCACCGAAATCGAGGGCAAGGTGCAGTTCGAGGATCTGGTCGACGGCATTTCCGTCCAGGAAACGGCCGACGAGTCGACTGGCATCACCAAGCGTGAGGTCATCGACTGGCGTTCGACGCCGCGCGGCAACGACCTCAAGCCGGCGATCGTCGTTCATGACGCCAAGGGCAAGGTCGGCAAGCTGTCGAAGGGCGGCGATGCCCGCTTCTTGCTCTCGGTCGAGGCGATCCTTTCGGTCGAGCCGGGCGCGCATGTCCGGCCCGGCGACGTGCTGGCGCGTATCCCGATGGAAAGCGCCAAGACCAAGGACATCACCGGCGGTCTGCCGCGTGTTGCCGAATTGTTCGAGGCACGCCGTCCGAAGGACCACGCCATCATCGCCGAGATCGATGGTACGGTCCGCTTCGGCCGCGACTACAAGAACAAGCGCCGCATCATCATCGAGCCGCATGACTCGACGCTTGAGCCGGTCGAATACCTGATCCCGAAGGGCAAGCCGTTCCATCTCCAGGACGGCGACGTCATCGAGAAGGGCGACTACATCCTCGACGGCAATCCGGCGCCGCACGACATCCTGGCGATCAAGGGCGTGGAGGCGCTTGCGTCCTACCTCGTCAACGAGATCCAGGAGGTTTATCGCCTGCAGGGCGTGTCGATCAACGACAAGCACATCGAGGTGATCGTTCGCCAGATGCTGCAGAAGGTCGAGATCACCACGCAGGGCAACTCGACCTACATTCCGGGCGACCACGTCGACGTGATCGAGCTGGAAGAGGTCAACGAGCGGCTGATCGAGGACGGCAAGAAGCCGGCCGAAGGCCAGCCGGTGCTCTTGGGCATCACCAAGGCCTCGCTGCAGACGCCGTCCTTCATCTCGGCCGCCTCCTTCCAGGAGACGACCAGGGTGCTCACCGAAGCAGCGGTTGCCGGCAAGACCGACATGCTGCAGGGCCTGAAGGAAAACGTCATCGTCGGCCGGCTGATCCCGGCCGGCACCGGTGGCACGATGAGCCAGATCCGGCGCATCGCCACCTCGCGCGACGAGCTCATCATCGACGAGCGCCGCAAGGCCTCGGGTGTCGAGGTCGCCGAGCCGATGCTGACCGACATGGTCACCGCCGCGCAGTAGGGCGGGATATAGGAAAGAGCAGAAAAGGGGCCCAAGTGGCCCCTTTTCGCGTTTTGGTTTCCACGCGCGCATCGGAGAAGAAGGCGATGAGCAAGAAGAGCTGGGCGGCCGTCGACGACTACATCGTTGCCTCCCTGTTTGAACCGGACCCCGTCCTCGATGCCGTTCTGGCGGCCAATCACGATCAGGGCCTGCCGGCGATCGACGTCTCGCCTGCGCAAGGCAAGCTGCTCTCGCTGCTTGCGCGCATGCAGGGGGCGAAGAGAATTCTCGAGATCGGCACGCTGGGCGGCTACTCGACCATCTGGATGGCGCGCGGGCTGCCTGTTGAAGGCAAGATCGTGACGCTCGAACTCGATCCGCACCATGCCAGCGTCGCGCGGTCGAATCTCGAACGGGCAGGGGTGTCGGACCGCGTGGAGCTGCGGGTCGGGCCGGCGCTGCAATCGCTCGCGGCGCTGGGTGCGGAGAATGCCGGGCCGTTCGATCTCATCTTCATCGACGCCGACAAGCCGAACAACCCGAACTATCTGTCCTGGGCGATGCGCCTTTCCAAGCCGGGGACCGTCATCGTCTGCGACAACGTCATCCGCGACGGCGCGGTGGTGAGTGAGGATGGCCGCGACGCCAATGTCGAAGGGGCTCGCGCGGCGTTCTCGTTCATCGGTGGCGACAAGCGCCTGGACGGCACCGCCATCCAGACGGTTGGCGCCAAGGGCTATGACGGTTTTGCCATCGCGATCGTCGATTGAGGCAGTTACCGCCAGACAAGGATCGCAGCGTGGCGGGCCGGTCTCAGGTTGAAGACTTCTCGTAGCGCAGCAGATCGCCCGGCTGGCAATCCAGATAGTCGCAGATGCGCTCAAGCGTGTCGAAGCGCATGCCTTTGACCTTGCCTTGTTTCAGCAGGGAAAGGTTGGCTTCGGTGATGCCGACATGTTCGGCCAGGTCCTTCGACTTCACGTTGCGTTCGGCGAGGACGACATTGAGCCTGACCCTTATGGGCATGAGCTGATCCTCATCAGATGAACTGTGCGTTTTCTTCAGCGAGTGCGGATGCCTCGGCCATGACCCAGGTGATCACCGCGATGATGCCCGCTGCCAGCAAGCTCAGCATCGCGTCGCTGTCGAGGCCGAGCGTCAGCCGATGCTGGCCGGCCGGTGCGTCCCAGCTCAGGAGGACAGACAATGCGGCGCCCGAGAGGGGTTTCAGCAAGGCGGACGCCAACAGGCCCAAGCCAAAGTACCGCAAATTCCTGATGGCGCCCTGACCGAAGAAATCTCCGGTCGCAAAAGCGCAGAAGCAGCGCCTGGCGGCCATGAGCGCGAAAACGAGGCAGGCAAGCGGTACGAACGAGATCACGAAACCGGCCAGTCTTCGACCGAGGCCGAGGCCGTTCAGCCAGTGTTCCGGAATCCCGGCGTCCGCGGCGATCGAGCCGGCGGAGACGGTGAGCCAGTAGAACAGCATGCCGACGGTCAGCGCTATCGCCAGGACAACAAAACACCTCGCAAGCACGAGGCTGAAGAGACGGATACGTTTCAACCTTGTCTGGCGAAAGGGGTCCGGGGCCGGAGCCTCGATGGCAGGTTCAATCATTGGCGGCCTCGTTTTCGAGAAAGAAATTATCGTTTTACAATAATTAGTTTATGCGTAATGATGATATTTGTCAACGTCCCACTAACAGGAGAAACCAATGCCCTGCTTCAAACGCAAGATTGCTGTTGCCGCCATCGCGGCTGTGGCTGCCTTCACGACGCCTTTTGCGGCCATCGCTCTTCCATCGACCGCTACAGGTCAGATTTCGGTGGGGCAGGTGATGGAGATGATCGAAAAGGTCAACTCGAACCCGATCGCCAGGCAAACGCTCGTCGCCTATGTTGCCGGGGTGGGCGAAGCCGCCGGCGTAATCGTCGATACGATCGGCAATGGCTCGCGCATCGTTTCCTGCAGGAAGTCTTTCAGTCTGGATACGGGATCGGTGCGCGCCGCACTTGAAGCAGGCGCGCCCCGTCGGGGCAGTTGGTCCCAAACGCCGGCGACGCCACTGATCGTAGCCGATATGGTCAAGCGCGCCGGTTGCCGGATCAAGGATTGAGTATCCGCCGGGTTCTCCGTCCCGCGACAATCCCGCCGCGGGACGGGCTCAGTCGAAGAACGCTTCCACTACGTTGCGCTTGCCGAGCATGAAGGCATCGGCGACATGCTGCAGTGGTGCGAGATCGACGTCGGAGACCCCGGCGCGCACGATTTCGGCGAAGCGCCGGTAGAGCATCGGATATTCGGCCTCTGGCTCTTCATGGACGACCTTGCCGTCGATGGCGAGCTTCGAGCCGCCGCCGGAAAGCACCATCTTGCCTTTGTCCGTCTCGGCCAGGATGTCCCAGCTCTGCGGGCCGGTCTGCAGCCAGTCGAGTTCCATCGTCACCGGCAATCCGTTCGAGGTGCGGAAGGTGACATGGGCCGCGACCGGGGCGGCGCGATTCTCCGGAAAATCGAGCACGGCCGACGTGATGAACATTGCCGGCAAGATGTGGGTCGCGATCGACAATGCATTGATGCCGGGATCGAAGACGCCGAAGCCGCCCGGGGCCCAGATCCATTCCTGGTTCGGGTGCCAGCGGCGCACGTCTTCCTTCCAGCTGATGGCGGCCGACTTGATGCTGGCCGATGCGAGGAAAGCGCGCGCGGCTTCCACCGCCGGCGCATAGCGCGAATGCCAGCTGGCGAACAGCGAGACGCCGTTTGCCGCCGCCAGTGTCTTCAGATCCTCGACCTCGCTGACCGTGGCACCAGGCGGCTTTTCCAGGAAGACATGTTTTTTCGCGAGCAGCGCCGTGCGCGCGGCCTCATAGCGGAATTGCGGCGGCATGCAGAGCGAGACCGCCTCGAGCTCCGGCACCGCCTCGAGCATCGCTTCGATGTCATGGAAATTCGGAATGCCGTCGACCTTACCGTGCCGGCTGGTGGTGGCGATGAGGCGATAATCCCCGTCCTTGGCCAGAGCCGGCAGGTGTTGATCGCGGACGATCTTTCCGACGCCGACGATGCCGAGCTTGATGGGACCATTGTTCGAAGGCATGGGGACTCCGCAGATTGGAATTTTGCTTGGTTCTTAGCAGAGAACCAGTGTCGGACAAGCCGGCGAGACGGGCGCGGTGACTGCGGCATGGAGCAGCCAATTCTCTCAGTCAGATCGCCACGTCGAAGGTGACGATCGACACCTCGCCTTCGAGCGCGCCCTGATAGGCCGACAGATGCGGCTCGTCGTCGGGCTCGCCGTCCATGTCGCCGATCTGGTCGAGTTCGGCTTCGGCGTAGCCCTCGGCCGCGAGCAATTCGAGTGCCCGGCGCACCGCCAAATCGTCATCGGGCGCGACCAGCATCACATGCACGCCTTCCGGCTTGCCGCCCTTCTTCTTCCAGACACGGCCGGTGATGATGGTGACCGGGCGCTCCTCATTGTCGTTCACGGGCTGATTCCTCTAGAGACGGGGCGGCGAGGGGGATTTGCACCGCCCATGCCGCCTTTTGGCATGAAGCCATGGCTCGCAACAGCCAAAAGCCGGTCACTTTCTTCCTCGCCCTTGCAAAATTGCGAAAGAAAATTACATGCGCTTTTCGCATGGCTGCCAGGCCCCGGTTGCGGCGCAATATTTGGTGCCGCGGGGTTGACGGCCATCGGGCTTGCGAGTAGAAGCCGCCCAGTCAGAACCGATGTGAGGCTCTCCTTTCCGAAGCGACACGCTTTGGAGTTTGCCTCAAACAGGGTTCGTTTTACGAGCGAAAAGACATTTCCGGCGCGCATGAAGCGGTTTCCGCTTCCTCTGCAATTTGTTCGGGCAGGACCGCGAGGCGCGGTTTGTGGCCCGAATTTGCGTATGGAAACGACGCTTTGAGCGGCCCTGACCGGGCAAGACACGGAATTGAGAGACAAGAGGGTTTAATGCCTACCGTCAACCAGCTGATCCGCAAGCCGCGCCTGGCGCCGGTGAAGCGCAACAAGGTCCCGGCCATGCAGCAGAACCCGCAGAAGCGGGGCGTCTGCACGCGCGTCTACACCACGACGCCGAAGAAGCCGAACTCGGCGTTGCGCAAGGTGGCCAAGATCCGTCTGACCAATGGTTTCGAAGTGATCGGCTACATCCCCGGCGAAGGCCACAACCTTCAGGAGCACTCCGTGGTCATGATCCGCGGCGGCCGCGTGAAGGACCTTCCGGGCGTCCGCTATCATATCATTCGCGGCGTGCTCGACACGCAGGGTGTGAAGAACCGCAAGCAGCGCCGTTCGAAGTACGGCGCCAAGCGTCCGAAGTAAGGTTTTCCGGCTTCGGCGCTTTTTTTGACTGCGCCGTGCCTTGAGATTGAGAGACAACAGCCATGTCCCGTCGTCACAGTGCAGAAAAGCGTGAGATCAATCCGGACCCGAAGTTCGGCGATCTGATCGTCACCAAGTTCATGAACGCCGTCATGTATGACGGCAAGAAGTCGGTTGCCGAGACCATCGTCTACGGCGCGCTCGACCAGGTCCAGTCGAAGACCAAGCAGGAACCGGTCACCGTCTTCCATCAGGCGCTCGACAATGTCGCGCCGCATGTGGAAGTGCGTTCGCGTCGTGTCGGTGGCGCGACCTACCAGGTTCCGGTCGATGTGCGCCCCGAGCGCCGTCAGGCTCTGGCCATCCGCTGGCTGATCGCGGCTGCCCGCAACCGCAATGAGACCACCATGATCGACCGCCTCTCGGGCGAGCTGATGGACGCGGCTAACAACCGCGGCACCGCCGTCAAGAAGCGTGAAGACACCCATAAGATGGCAGAAGCCAACCGCGCTTTCGCGCACTATCGCTGGTAAAGCGCGAACGAGACTGAGAGGCACCTCCCATGGCCCGCGAATACAAAATCGAAGACTACCGCAATTTCGGTATCATGGCGCATATCGACGCCGGCAAGACGACGACCACCGAGCGCGTCCTCTATTACACGGGCAAGTCGCACAAGATCGGCGAAGTCCATGACGGCGCTGCCACCATGGACTGGATGGAGCAGGAGCAGGAACGCGGCATCACGATCACGTCGGCTGCGACCACGACCTTTTGGAAGGCTCGTGACGGCAAGATGCACCGCTTCAACATCATCGACACCCCCGGCCACGTCGACTTTACCATCGAGGTCGAGCGTTCGCTGCGCGTGCTCGACGGCGCCATTGCGCTGCTCGATGCCAATGCCGGTGTCGAGCCGCAGACGGAGACTGTCTGGCGTCAGGCCGACAAGTACCGCGTTCCGCGCATGATCTTCTGCAACAAGATGGACAAGATCGGCGCCGACTTCTACCGCTCGGTCGAGATGATTGGCTCGCGCCTCGGTGCGCAGGCTGTCGTCATGCAGTTGCCGATCGGCGCCGAGACCGAGTTCAAGGGTGTCGTCGACCTCGTCGAAATGAACGCGCTGGTCTGGCGCGACGAGACGCTGGGCGCTGCCTGGGATGTCGTCGAGATCCCGGCCGACCTCAAGGCTCGTGCCGAAGAATATCGCGAGAAGATGATCGAAGCCGCCGTCGAAATGGACGAGACGGCGCTCGAGAATTACCTCGAAGGCAAGATGCCGTCGAATGACGAGATCCGCTCGCTGATCCGCAAGGGTACGATCGCGGTCAAGTTCTATCCGATGTTCTGCGGCTCGGCCTTCAAGAACAAGGGCGTGCAGCCGCTGCTCGACGCCGTCGTCGAATATCTGCCGTCGCCGGCCGATGTTCCCGCCATCAAGGGTGTCGACGCCAAGACCGACGCCGAGAT
Organism: Mesorhizobium monacense; assembly: GCF_056781675.1. Taxonomy (NCBI): domain Bacteria; kingdom Pseudomonadati; phylum Pseudomonadota; class Alphaproteobacteria; order Hyphomicrobiales; family Phyllobacteriaceae; genus Mesorhizobium; species Mesorhizobium monacense. Next base: position 2,222,316 of record NZ_CM165567.1, read on the forward strand.
CGAGCGTCACGCCGACGACAACGAGCCGCTGTCGATGCTCGCCTTCAAGATCATGAACGACCCGTTTGTCGGTTCGCTGACCTTTGCCCGCATCTATTCGGGCAAGCTGACCAAGGGCGTCTCGCTCGACAACACCGTAAAGGGCAAGAAGGAGCGCATCGGTCGCATGCTGCAGATGCATGCGAATTCGCGCGCCGACGTCGAAGAGGCTTTTGCTGGCGACATCGTCGCCCTGGCCGGCCTCAAGGACACGACCACTGGCGACACGCTCAGTGATCCGCTGCATCCGGTCATCCTCGAGCGCATGGAATTCCCCGATCCGGTCATCCAGATCGCCATCGAGCCGAAGACCAAGAACGACCAAGAAAAGATGGGCCTCGCCCTTCACCGCCTGGCTGCCGAGGATCCGTCCTTCCGCGTCAAGACCGACGAGGAAAGCGGCCAGACCATCATTTCCGGCATGGGCGAACTCCACCTCGATATCATCGTCGACCGCATGCGTCGCGAGTTCAAGGTCGAGGCCAATGTCGGCGCGCCGCAGGTGGCCTATCGCGAGACGATCACCCGCAAGCACGAGCAGGACTACACGCACAAGAAGCAGACCGGCGGTACCGGCCAGTTCGCCCGCGTCAAGCTCCTGTTCGAGCCGAACCCGGAAAGCAGCGAATTCGAGTTCGAATCAAAGATCGTCGGCGGTGCCGTTCCGAAGGAATACATCCCCGGTGTCGAAAAGGGCATCAACAGCGTCATGACCTCGGGTCCGTTCGCCGGCTTCCCGATGATCGGCGTCAAGGCGACGCTCATCGATGGCGCTTACCACGATGTCAACTCCTCGGTGCTCGCCTTCGAAATCGCCGGCCGTGCCTGCTTCCGTGAAGCGGCGCCCAAGCTTGGCGTGCAGTTGCTCGAGCCGATCATGAAGGTCGAAGTCGTGACGCCGGAAGACTACGTCGGCAGCGTCATCGGCGACCTGAACGGCCGTCGCGGCCAGATACAGGGCCAGGAAGCGCGTGGCGTGGCGGTGGTCATCAACGCGATGGTGCCGCTGGCTAACATGTTCAAGTACGTCGACAATTTGCGCTCGATGAGCCAGGGCCGCGCGGCCTACACGATGCAGTTCGACCACTACGAGCCGGTCCCGACCGCGGTCGCCCAGGAAGTCCAGAAAAAATACGCGTAACTCGAACGAGTTGCAGCGGTAACTTAATTCAAGGCCCGCACGGGCGAGCAGGAATGGAGACATCACATGGCAAAAGGTAAATTCGAGCGCACTAAGCCTCATGTGAACATCGGCACGATCGGCCACGTCGATCATGGCAAGACATCGCTGACGGCGGCGATCACGAAGTATTTTGGCGAATACAAGCGCTACGACCAGATCGATGCGGCGCCGGAAGAGAAGGCCCGCGGCATCACCATCTCGACGGCGCACGTCGAATACGAGACGGCCAACCGCCACTATGCCCACGTCGACTGTCCCGGCCACGCCGACTATGTGAAGAACATGATCACCGGTGCTGCGCAGATGGACGGCGCGATCCTGGTCGTGTCGGCCGCCGACGGCCCGATGCCGCAGACCCGCGAGCACATCCTGTTGGCCCGCCAGGTCGGCGTGCCGTCGATCGTTGTGTTCCTGAACAAGGTCGACCAGGTCGACGACGCCGAGTTGCTCGAACTGGTCGAGCTCGAGGTTCGCGAACTGCTGACCAAGAACGAATTCCCCGGCGACGACATTCCGATCGTCAAGGGTTCGGCGCTGGCCGCTCTGGAAGATTCGGACAAGACGATCGGCGAGGACGCGATCCGCGAGCTGATGGCTCAGGTCGACGCCTACATCCCGACGCCGGTTCGTCCGCTGGACAAGCCGTTCCTGATGCCGATCGAAGACGTGTTCTCGATCTCGGGCCGCGGCACGGTCGTCACCGGCCGCGTCGAGCGCGGCGTGGTCAAGGTCGGCGAGGAACTGGAGATCGTCGGCATCCGTCCGACCACCAAGACGACCTGCACGGGCGTCGAAATGTTCCGCAAGCTGCTCGACCAGGGCCAGGCGGGCGACAACATCGGCGCGCTGCTGCGCGGCGTTGATCGTGAAGGTGTCGAGCGCGGCCAGGTCCTGGCCAAGCCGGGCACGGTGAAGCCGCACAAGAAGTTCGTGGCCGAAGCCTACATCCTGACCAAGGACGAAGGTGGCCGTCACACGCCGTTCTTCACCAACTACCGTCCGCAATTCTACTTCCGCACGACGGACGTGACCGGCATCGTGTCGCTGCCGGAAGGCACCGAGATGGTGATGCCCGGCGACAACATCACGGTCGACGTCGAGCTGATCGTGCCGATCGCCATGGAAGAGAAGCTGCGCTTCGCCATCCGTGAAGGCGGCCGCACCGTCGGTGCCGGCATCGTCGTCACCATCAAAGAGTAATTTGGACTTAAACCGATCTGTCGCGGGCGCGGGAGTTGCCCGCGCCGCGCCAGAACAAGGAAGTGACGCATGAACGGACAGAATATCCGCATCCGCCTGAAGGCGTTTGATCACCGGGTGCTCGACGCCTCGACACGGGAAATCGTGTCGACGGCCAAGCGCACCGGCGCCAACGTCCGCGGCCCCATTCCGCTGCCGACGCGGATCGAAAAGTTCACGGTCAACCGGTCGCCTCACGTCGACAAGAAGAGCCGCGAGCAGTTCGAGATGCGCACGCACAAGCGTCTGCTCGACATCGTCGATCCGACCCCGCAGACGGTCGATGCTTTGATGAAGCTCGATCTGGCCGCCGGTGTGGACGTCGAGATCAAGCTCTAAGGGAATGAGAGCGCGGTAAGGGGCGGTGCCCCTGGCCCGGAACTCTAAAGGAATTGAACCGATGCGTTCAGGTGTGATTGCAAAGAAGGTGGGAATGACCCGCATCTATAATGATGCCGGGGAGCATGTTCCCGTCACCGTTCTCCAGATGGAGAACTGCCAGGTCGTGGCGCAGCGCACGCAGGAGAAGAACGGCTATACCGCCGTCCAGCTCGGCGTTGGCCTTGCCAAGGTGAAGAACACGTCGAAGGCGATGCGCGGCCATTTCGCGACCGCTTCAGTCGAGCCGAAGGCGAAGGTCGCCGAGTTCCGCGTCTCCGCCGACAACATGATCGATGTCGGCGCCGAGATCACTGTCGAGCACTTTGTCGTCGGCCAGAAGGTCGATGTCACGGGCACGACGATCGGCAAGGGTTTCCAGGGCGTCATCAAGCGTCACCACATGGGTGGTGGCCGCGCGACGCACGGTAACTCGGTGTCGCACCGTACGCACGGCTCGACCGGCCAGCGCCAGGACCCCGGCAAGGTGTTCAAGGGCAAGCATATGGCTGGCCACATGGGCGACACCCGCGTCACCACGCAGAATGTCGAGATCGTCTCGACCGACGCCGACCGCGGCCTGATCCTGATCCGCGGTGCGGTTCCCGGGTCGAAGGGCGCCTGGATCCTGGTCCGCGACGCGGCCAAGGTGGCGCTGCCGGCCAATGCGCCGAAGCCTGCCGCGATCCGTGCCGTTGCTGCCGAAAGTGGCGCCAAGAACGATGCCCCGGCCACAGAGGGAGCGGAATAATGGACCTCAAGATCACAACGCTGGGCGGCAAGGACGCCGGCAAGGTGAAACTCTCCGAGGAGATTTTCGGCCTTGATCCGCGCGAGGACATCCTACAGCGCGTCGTGCGCTGGCAGCTGGCCAAGAAGCAGCAGGGCACGCACAAGGCCAAGGGCCGCGCCGAGATCGCGCGCACCGGCGCCAAGATGTACAAGCAGAAGGGTACGGGCCGCGCCCGTCACCATTCGGCACGCGCTCCGCAGTTCCGCGGCGGCGGCAAGGCCCACGGCCCGGTCGTTCGCAGCCACGAGCACGACCTGCCGAAGAAGGTTCGCGCGCTCGGCCTCAAGCATGCTCTCTCGGCCAAGGCCAAGAGCGCGTCGATCATCGTCATCGACGAGCTGAAGCTGACCGAGGCCAAGACAAAGGCGCTGATCGCGAATTTCGCGACGCTCGGCCTGACCAACGCTTTGGTGATCGGCGGTGCCGAGCTCGACCAGAACTTCAAGCTGGCGGCGACCAACATCCCGAACATCGACGTGCTGCCCATCCAGGGCATCAACGTCTACGACATTCTGCGCCGCGGCACGCTGGTCCTTTCGAAGGCCGCCGTCGAGGCTCTCGAGGAGCGCTTCAAATGACCGACCTTCGTCACTACGACGTGATCGTCTCGCCGGCGATCACCGAAAAGTCGACCATGGCTTCCGAGCAGAACCAGGTCGTCTTCAACGTCGCCAAGAAGGCGTCGAAGCCGGAAATCAAGGCCGCTGTCGAAGCGCTGTTTGGCGTCAAGGTGATGGCCGTGAACACGCTTGTCCGCAAGGGCAAGATCAAGCGCTTCCGCGGCACGATCGGCCGCCAGAGCGACGTCAAGAAGGCGGTTGTGACGCTGGCCGACGGCCAGTCGATCGACGTCGCGACGGGTCTCTGAGCAAGGCCGCGAGGACAGGACAATGGCACTTAAAAAATTCAACCCGGTAACGCCGAGCACCCGCCAGCTGGTCATCGTCGACCGCTCGGGCCTTTACAAGGGCAAGCCCGTCAAGGGCCTGACCGAAGGCCTGACCAAGTCGGGCGGCCGCAACAATCACGGCCGCATCACTGCCCGCTTCATCGGCGGTGGTCACAAGCGTACGTACCGGATCATCGACTTCAAGCGCCGCAAGTTCGACGTTGTCGGCACGGTGGAGCGCATTGAATACGATCCAAACCGCAGCGCCTTCATCGCTCTGATCAAGTACGACGATGGCGAGCTGTCCTACATCATCGCCCCGCAGCGCCTTGCTGCCGGCGACAAGATCGTGGCCGGCGAAGCGGTCGACGTGAAGCCGGGCAACGCGATGCCGCTGGCATCGATGCCGGTCGGCACGATCGTCCACAACATCGAGCTGAAGCCGGGCAAGGGCGCCCAGGTTGCCCGTTCGGCGGGCGGCTACGCCCAGCTCGTCGGCCGCGACCAGGGCATGGCGATCCTGCGCCTCAACTCGGGCGAGCAGCGCGTCGTGCACGGCTCCTGCATGGCGACCGTCGGCGCGGTGTCGAACCCCGATCACGGCAACATCAATGACGGCAAGGCCGGCCGCACGGTGTGGCGCGGCAAGCGCCCGCACAATCGCGGCGTGACCATGAACCCGGTCGACCATCCGCATGGCGGCGGCGAAGGCCGCACCTCGGGTGGCCGCCATCCGGTTTCGCCTTGGGGCAAGCCGACCAAGGGCAAGAAGACGCGGTCCAACAAGGCGACCGACAAGTTCATCCTGCGCTCGCGCCATCAGCGCAAGAGCTAAGAAGAGGTAACGCCAAGTGACTCGTTCTATTTGGAAAGGCCCCTTCATCGACGGCTACCTTCTCAAGAAGGTGGACAAGGTTCGTGAAGGCGGTCGCAATGAGGTGATCAAGATGTGGAGCCGCCGCTCCACCATCCTGCCGCAGTTCGTCGGCTTCACCTTCGGTGTCTACAACGGCCAGAAGCATGTTCCCGTCTCCGTGAACGAGGACATGGTCGGTCACAAGTTCGGTGAATTCGCTCCGACCCGGACCTATTACGGTCACGGCGCGGATAAGAAGGCGAAGAGGAAATAATCATGGGCAAGGCCAAAGCTCCGCGCAGGCTTGCTGACAACGAAGCGCGCGCCGTTCTGCGCACGATCCGTATCAGCCCGCAGAAGCTGAACCTGGTTGCCGCGCTGATCCGCGGCAAGAAGGTCGCGACAGCGCTTTCCGACCTCGAATTCTCGGCCAAGCGGATTTCCGGCACGGTCAAGAAGACGCTGGAATCGGCGATCGCCAACGCGGAAAACAACCACGACCTCGACGTCGATGCGCTGATCGTGGCGGAAGCCTATGTCGGCAAGTCGATCGTCATGAAGCGGTTCCATGCCCGTGGCCGTGGTCGCGCCAGCCGTATCGAGAAGCCGTTCTCGCACCTCACGATCGTCGTTCGTGAAGTCGAGGAAAAAGGGGAGGCCGCATAATGGGCCAGAAAGTCAATCCGATCGGGCTGCGTCTCGGCATCAACCGTACCTGGGATTCGCGCTGGTTCGCGAACACCGGCGAATACGGCCAGCTGCTGCATGAGGACATCAAGATCCGCAAGTATCTTGAGAAGGAACTCAAGCAGGCCGCGATCTCGAAGGTCGTGATCGAGCGTCCGCACAAGAAGTGCCGCGTCACCATCCATGCGGCGCGTCCGGGCCTGATCATCGGCAAGAAGGGCGCCGACATCGAGAAGCTTCGCAAGAAGCTGATGGAGATGACGAAGTCCGAGACGCACCTCAACATCGTCGAGGTGCGCAAGCCCGAGATCGACGCGACGCTGGTCGCCCAGTCGATCGCCCAGCAGCTTGAGCGCCGTATCGCGTTCCGCCGCGCCATGAAGCGCGCCGTGCAGTCGGCGATGCGCCTCGGTGCCGAAGGCATCCGCATCAACTGCTCGGGACGCCTGGGCGGCGCCGAAATCGCGCGCATGGAATGGTATCGCGAAGGCCGCGTGCCGCTGCATACGCTGCGCGCCGACGTCGACTACGGCACGGCCGAGGCGAACACCGCCTATGGCATCTGCGGCGTCAAGGTCTGGGTGTTCAAGGGCGAGATCCTCGAGCACGACCCGATGGCTTCGGAGCGCCGCGCCACCGAGGGCGATCATTCGCATGGCGGTGGTGGTGGCGAGCGCGAACGCGGTCGCCGTCGCGAAAACGCCTGAGACATTTAGGAATTTGGAGTTAGAACGATGCTGCAGCCAAAGCGCACAAAGTTCCGCAAGCAGTTCAAGGGCCGCATCCACGGTACCGCCAAGGGCGGCACCAACCTGGATTTCGGCGGTTTCGGGCTGAAGGCGCTTGAGCCGAACCGCGTCACCGCGCGCGAGATCGAGGCGGCCCGCCGCGCGATCACCCGCGAGATGAAGCGCGCCGGCCGCGTCTGGATCCGTATTTTCCCGGACGTGCCGGTCACTTCGAAGCCGACCGAAGTCCGCATGGGCAAGGGCAAGGGCGCGGTCGACTACTGGGCGGCGCGCGTCAAGCCGGGCCGCATCATGTTCGAGATCGACGGCGTCAACGAAGAAACCGCCCGTGAGGCGCTGCGTCTCGGCGCGGCCAAGCTCTCGGTCAGGACGCGCTTCGTACAGCGCATCGCAGAATAAGGACGGGCTGACCATGAAAGCCGAAGACATCCGGACCAAGACCCAGGACCAGCTGACCGACGATTTGGCCAGCCTGAAGAAGGAGCAGTTCAACCTGCGCTTCCAGAAGGCCACCGGCCAGCTCGAGAAGACCGCGCGCGTGAGGCAGGTCCGCAAGGACATTGCGCGCATCAAGACCATCGCTGCGGAAAAGTCCGCGGCCAAGAAGGCTTAAGGACGAAAACCATGCCAAAGCGCATTCTGCAGGGCACCGTCGTCAGCGACAAGAACGAGAAGACGGTTGTCGTCAAGGTCGAACGGCGCTTCACGCATCCCGTGATGAAGAAGACCGTGCGCATGACCAAGAAGTACAAGGCGCACGACGAGAACAACGCCCATAAGGTCGGCGATCAGGTGTTCATCCAGGAATCGAAGCCGATTTCCAAGGACAAGCGCTGGATCGTCGTGTCTTCGGACCAGGCGTAAATAAACGAATTTTGGACAGACCGGGGAGGGGTGAAGAACCCGTCCCGCTAAGAAGAGAAGAAGGCGGCCAGTCATGATTCAGATGCAAACAAACCTCGACGTCGCGGATAATTCCGGCGCTCGTCGTGTCATGTGCATCAAGGTGCTGGGCGGCTCGAAGCGGAAATACGCTTCCGTGGGCGACATCATCGTGGTGTCGATCAAGGAAGCCATTCCGCGCGGCCGCGTAAAGAAGGGCGATGTGATGAAGGCGGTCGTGGTTCGCACGGCCAAGGACATCCGCCGCCCGGACGGCAGCGTGATCCGTTTCGACAAGAACGCGGCCGTTCTCGTCGACAACAAGAAAGAGCCGATCGGCACGCGTATCTTCGGACCGGTTCCGCGCGAACTCCGCGCCAAGAACCACATGAAGATCATCTCGCTCGCGCCTGAAGTGCTGTAAGGAGCCGGACCAATGCAAAAGATTAGAAAAGGCGACAAGGTCGTCGTGCTGGCCGGCAAGGACAAGGGCCGTTCGGGCGAAGTCCTCTCGGTGCAGCCGAAGGACGACACCGCGCTGGTGCGCGGCGTCAACATGATCCGTCGTCACCAGAAGCAGTCCCAGTCCCAAGAGGGCGGGATCATCACCAAGGAAGCGCCGATCCAGCTGTCGAACATCGCGCTGGCCGACCCCAAGGATGGCAAGCCGACCCGCGTCGGCTTCATCTTCCAGAAGGACGGCAAGAAGGTGCGCGTCGCCAAGCGCTCGGGAGAAGTCATCAATGGCTAAGGCTCAATCCAAGCAGGCGGCTGCCGCCAACACGCCGCGCCTCAAGCAGGTCTACAACGAGACCATCCGCAAGGCGCTGCAGGAGCAGTTCGGCTATGAAAACGAGATGCAGGTTCCGCGCATCGACAAGATCGTGCTGAACATGGGCGTCGGCGAAGCGACCGGCAATTCGAAGAAGCCTTCGATCGCGGCCGAAGACCTGGCGATGATCGCCGGCCAGAAGGCCGTCGTCACCCGCGCCCGCAATTCGATCGCCGGCTTCAAGGTCCGCGAGAAGATGCCGATCGGCGCCAAGGTCACGCTGCGCAAGGAACGCATGTACGAGTTCCTCGACCGCCTCGTGAACATCGCGCTGCCGCGCGTCCGCGACTTCCGCGGACTCAATCCGAAGAGCTTCGATGGCCGTGGCAACTACGCCATGGGCATCAAGGAACACATCGTGTTCCCGGAGATCAACTACGACAAGGTTGATCAGGTCTGGGGCATGGACGTCATCGTTTGTACGACGGCGAAGACGGACGACGAAGCCAGGGCATTGCTCAAGGCTTTCAACTTCCCCTTCCGCCAGTAACGGCAGCGAAAAAGGAAAAATCTGAAATGGCAAAGACCAGCTCAGTCGAGAAGAACAACAGGCGCCGGAAGCTTGCGGATCAATATGCCGCCAAGCGCAAGGCGCTCAAGGCCATCATCATGGATCAGTCCAAGCCGATGGAAGAGCGCTTCCGCGCCCAGTTGAAGCTCGCGGCGCTGCCGCGCAACTCGGCCAAGATCCGCATCCGCAACCGCTGCGAAGTCACCGGACGCCCGCGTGCCTACTATCGCAAGCTCAAGGTATCGCGCATCGCGCTTCGTGATCTCGGCAACAACGGCCAGATCCCGGGCCTGGTCAAGTCGAGCTGGTAAGGAGGACATAACATGTCATTGAGCGATCCTCTCGGCGATATGCTGACCCGCATCCGCAACGCCTATGGCCGCAAGAAGTCGAGCGTTTCGACGCCGGCCTCGCGCCTGCGTACCCGCGTCCTCGACGTGCTGAAGGCGGAAGGCTATATCCGCGACTACAGCCAGACCGACTTCGACAACGGCAAGTCCGAAATCGAGATCGAGCTGAAGTATTTCGACGGTGCGCCGGTCGTGCGCGAAATCGCCCGCGTCTCGAAGCCTGGCCGCCGCGTCTATGTTTCGGCCAAGTCAATTCCGCATGTCGCCAACGGCCTCGGCATCGCCATCCTTTCGACACCGAAGGGCGTGATGGCCGACCACGAAGCGCGCGAGCAGAATGTCGGTGGCGAAATCCTCTGCCAGATCTTCTGATCCGGCGCTTGATATCGAAAGCGGTATCCGGTTTTCGGGAATGCCCGGAAACTGGAACCTGAACCAAGAGAAGTGACGAGGACAACAAAATGTCTCGTATTGGAAAGAAACCCGTTTCGCTGCCGCAGGGCGTGACCGCGTCCGTCAACGGCCAGACCGTGACGGCGAAGGGCCCCAAGGGCGAGCTGAAGTTCGTGGTGAACGACGAAGTGCTGGTCAAGATGGAAGGCACCGAGATCGCCGTCCAGCCGCGCGACCAGACCAAGACAGCCCGCGCCAAGTGGGGCATGTCGCGCACGCAGATCGTCAACATCCTGCAGGGCGTCAAGGACGGCTTCGAGAAGAAACTCGAGATCACCGGCGTCGGCTACCGTGCTGCCATGCAGGGCAAGAACCTGCAGCTCGCGCTCGGCTTCAGCCATGACGTCGTCTACGAGACGCCGCAGGGCATCACGATCACCGTGCCGAAGCCGACGGAAATCACCGTGACCGGCATCGACAAGCAAATGGTCGGCCAGGTTGCCGCGGAGATCCGCGAGTATCGCGGTCCCGAGCCCTACAAGGGCAAGGGCGTGCGCTATGCGGGCGAGAAGATCGTCCGCAAGGAAGGCAAGAAGAAGTAAGTGTAACGCCGCGGGGAGCGGTCGCGGGAGGCGCTTTCGCCTACCGCACATGGCGGCCCCCGTTTTTTGAAGGCAAGGAAGAACCACCATGGGTACCAAAGAATCCACGCAGCGCCGTGCGCAGCGCGTCCGCCGCCAGATCAAGAAGGTCGCCGGCGAGCGTCCGCGGCTATCGGTGCACCGCACGTCGAAGAACATCTATGTCCAGGTGATCGACGACGCGAAGGGTCACACCATCGCTGCCGCCTCGACGCTGGAGAAGGACCTCAAGGGTTCGCTCAAGACCGGCGCCGATACCGCGGCCGCCGCTGCGATCGGCAAGCTGATCGCCGAGCGTGCCTCGAAGGCCGGCGTCAAGGAAGTCGTCTTCGACCGTGGCCCGTACATCTATCACGGCCGCGTCAAGGCGCTGGCCGAGGCTGCCCGCGAAGGTGGGCTCAGCTTCTAATTTTTCGCCCCCGGTGACCCAAAGCGGCACCGGATATCATCATCAACCGTGCTTCCGGAAAAAAACAAGGAACAGGATATGGCACAGGAACGTAGGGATGGCGGCCGCGGCCGTGATCGCGAAGAGCGCGACGATGGCATGGTGGACAAGCTCGTCCACATCAACCGCGTCGCCAAGGTCGTCAAGGGCGGCCGTCGCTTCGGTTTTGCAGCACTCGTCGTCGTCGGCGACCAGAAGGGCCGCGTCGGCTTCGGCCACGGCAAGGCGCGCGAAGTGCCGGAGGCGATCCGCAAGGCGACCGAATCGGCCAAGCGCGACATGATCTTCGTGCCGCTGCGCTCGGGCCGTACGCTGCACCACGACGTCGAGGGACGCTGGGGCGCCGGACGCGTGCTGCTGCGCGCTGCCAAGCAGGGTACCGGCATCATCGCCGGCGGCCCGATGCGCGCCGTCTTCGAGACGCTCGGCATGCATGACGTGGTCGCCAAGTCGATGGGTTCGTCGAACCCGTACAACATGGTTCGCGCCACGTTCGACGCGCTGAAGAGCCAGATGCATCCAAAGGATGTGGCTGCCGCGCGTGGCATCAAGTATTCGACGCTTCAGGCTCGCCGCGGCACCGCCGTCGCGACTGAAGAATAGTCGACGCTGACCAGGGATTTTGACCATGGCCAAGAAAGCAACCAAGACCATCACCGTCGAGCAGATCGGTTCGCCGATCCGCCGGCCGAAGGAGCAGCGTGCGACGCTGGTCGGCCTCGGCCTCAACAAGATGCACAAGCAGCGCACGCTGGAAGATACGCCCTCCGTGCGCGGCATGATCGCTGCCGTCCAGCATCTCGTCCGCGTCGTGGACGAGGGCTGAGCAAGAGCGCAGGAGAAGCAAGATGAAACTCAACGATCTGCGTGACAAGGACGGCGCGACGCATTCCAAGAAGCGTCTCGGCCGCGGCATCGGCTCCGGCTCGGGCAAGACCGCCGGTCGCGGCGTCAAGGGCCAGAAGGCGCGCTCCGGCGTTGCCGTCAACGGCTTCGAGGGTGGCCAGATGCCGCTCTATCGGCGCCTGCCGAAGCGTGGCTTCAACAACATCTTCGCCAAGAGCTTCACCGTCGTGTCGCTGGCCCGCATCCAAGCCGCGATCGACGCCAAGAAGCTCGATGCGAAGGCGACCGTGACGGCCGAGGCCCTCGTCGCAGCCGGCGTCATCCGCCGCGTCAAGGACGGCGTGCGCGTCCTCTCCGACGGCGAACTGAAGGCGAAGCTCGCGTTCGACGTCGCCGGTGCCTCCAAGGCCGCGATCGAGAAGATCGAGAAGGCCGGCGGTTCGGTGAAGGTGCCGGAAAAGGCAGCCGCCGAGTAACGGCGATTTGAAGCGTGAGCGGCAAGAGCGGACTTCGGTTTTGCCTCGAAACGCGCTTTGATCCGATCAATAAGGCGGCCGCGTCAACGCGGCCGCTTGCATGTTCAAGGTCCGGAGCTTATCTCGTGAGCTTCGGTGACACGCACCGCCTGAGCGGCAGGCCATCGAGCGTGACCAAGCGGAGAATCAGGCATGGCTTCGGCTGCTGAACAACTAGCCTCGAATCTGAATTTTTCGGCCTTCGCCAAGGCGGAGGACCTGAAGAAACGCATCTGGTTCACCATCGGCGCGCTGCTCGTCTATCGTCTCGGCACCTACATCCCGCTTCCCGGCATCAATCCCGACGCTTTCGCCCAGGCCTTCACTTCGCAGAGCAAGGGCGTGCTCGGCATGTTCAACATGTTCGCCGGCGGCGCCGTGCAGCGCATGGCGATCTTTGCGCTGGGCATCATGCCCTACATCTCCGCCTCCATCATCATGCAGCTGATGACCTCGGTCATTCCGTCGCTGGAGGCGTTGAAGAAGGAAGGCGAGCAGGGCCGCAAGATCATCAACCAGTACACGCGCTACGGCACCGTGCTCTTGGCGCTGGTGCAGGCCTATGGCATTTCGGTCGGCCTGGAAGGCGGCAACGGCATCGTCAACGATCCGGGCATGTTCTTCCGCATCTCGACCGTCGTCACGCTGGTCGGCGGCACCATGTTCCTGATGTGGCTCGGCGAACAGATCACCGCGCGCGGCATCGGCAACGGCATTTCGCTGATCATCTTTTCCGGTATCGTCGCGGGGCTGCCGCACGCCATCTCCGGCACGCTGGAACTTGGCCGCACCGGCGCACTGTCGACCGGCCTCATCCTGGCCATCATCGTGCTGGCGATCGTCGTCATTGCGCTCATCGTGTTTTTCGAGCGCGCCCAGCGTCGCCTGCTGATCCAGTATCCGAAGCGCCAGGTCGGCAACCGCATGTTCCAGGGCGACACCTCGCATTTGCCGTTGAAGCTCAACACGTCGGGCGTCATCCCGCCGATCTTCGCCTCCTCGCTGCTGCTGCTGCCGGCAACGATCGCGGGCTTCTCGCAGACCACCAACATGCCTGCCTGGGCAAGCACCATCCTGGCGGCGCTCGGCCACGGCCAGCCGCTCTATATGGCGTTCTATGCGGCGATGATCGCGTTCTTCGCCTTCTTCTACACGGCGATCGTCTTCAACCCGAAGGACACCGCCGACCAGCTCAAGAAGCATTCGGGCTTCATCCCGGGCTACCGTCCAGGTGAGCGCACCGCCGATTACATCGACTATGTTCTCACGCGCATCACCGTCGTCGGCGCCATCTACCTGGTGCTGGTGTGTCTGCTGCCCGAATTCCTGATTTCAGCGACTGGCGTACCATTCTACCTTGGTGGCACATCGCTTCTGATCGTGGTCAGTGTCACGCTCGATACGGTGGCGCAGATCCAGGGCCATCTGATCGCGCACCAATATGAGGGCCTGATCAAGAAGTCGAAGCTGCGCGGGGGGAAGAAGGCCAGATGAGGTTGATATTGCTTGGGCCGCCAGGAGCGGGCAAGGGGACGCAAGCACAGAGACTGGTGGAAAAACATGGCATCCCCCAGCTATCCACGGGGGACATGCTGCGCGCCGCCGTTCAGGCCGGCACGGAAGTCGGCAAGCGTGCCAAGGCGGTGATGGATGCCGGCGAGCTGGTCTCCGACGCCATCGTCAACGCCATCGTGGCCGAGCGTATCGATCAGGCCGATTGCGTAAAAGGCTTCATTCTCGACGGTTACCCGCGCACCCTGGTGCAGGCGGATGCGGTTGAATCGATGCTTGCGGACCGTGGTCTCAATCTCGACGCGGTCATCGAGCTCGTCGTCGACGACAAGGCGCTGGTCGGCCGAATCGTCAAACGCGCCGAAGAGGCCAATGCGGCCGGACAGCCGGTGCGCAAGGACGACAATCCGACGGTGTTCGAGGAGCGTCTGAAGGAATACTACAAGAAGACCTCGCCGCTGATCGGCTACTATTATGCCAAGGGCAGGCTGAAGAGCGTCGACGGCATGGCCGACATCGATACGGTGACGAGAGAGATCGAAGCGGTGCTCAGATCGGTCACCCAGGCGGCGGCATAGAGAAAGTAGACGATTGCGCTTGACTGCGGCGGTCCGCTGGGGTATGGCGGCCCGTCTTCCATCAGGCATAGGCTTTGCTTGTCCGCAAGGGCAAGGCAGCCGCTTTGAACTGGAAACTCCCGCATGGGCCGGCCTCCACCGGACGCGGGGCAACTGAAGCGCCGGCTCGTCCGGCCCATATGGAGAAGAGAAGAACATGGCTCGTATAGCCGGCGTCAACATTCCGACCAACAAGCGCGTCGTCATCGCGCTTCAGTACATTCACGGCATTGGCAAGAAGTTCGCCCAGGAGATCGTCGACAAGGTCGGCATCCCGGCCGAGCGCCGCGTCAACCAGCTGACCGACGCGGAAGTGCTGCAGATCCGCGAGACCATCGACCGCGACTACCAGGTCGAAGGCGACCTGCGCCGCGAAGTCTCGATGAACATCAAGCGGCTCATGGACCTCGGCTGCTACCGCGGCCTGCGTCACCGCCGCTCGCTGCCGGTTCGCGGCCAGCGCACGCATACCAATGCGCGCACCCGCAAGGGCCCAGCCAAGTCGATCGCCGGCAAGAAGAAGTAATTTAGGGCAGTAAGGGAGTAGGGCAGTAAGGCAATAGGATCGGCAGACATACTGCCCTACTGCCATATTCCCCTACTGCCTTCTCCCTGGTGGAGCCGCTGGCATTACGGCGGTGTAGAGATCAACTGAAAGGACCATCATGGCCAAGGAAGCCGCTCGTGTTCGCCGTCGCGAACGCAAGAATATCTCGTCGGGCGTTGCCCACGTCAATTCGACCTTCAACAACACGATGATCACCATCACCGACGCGCAGGGCAATTCGATCGCCTGGTCGTCGGCCGGTGCCCAGGGCTTCAAGGGGTCGCGCAAGTCGACGCCGTTTGCCGCCCAGATGGCTGCCGAGGACGTCGCCAAGAAGGCCCAGGAGCACGGCATGCGCATGCTCGAGGTCGAGGTCTGCGGACCCGGCTCCGGTCGTGAATCGGCGCTGCGCGCCCTGCAGGCGGCCGGCTTCACCATCACCTCGATCCGTGATGTGACGCCGATCCCGCACAATGGCTGCCGCCCGCGCAAGAAGCGCCGCGTCTAAAATTACCGAACGCCGCGCGAACGCCAAAAGCGTTCCTCCGCGGCATTCCAGGTCGCCCGCCACGATTGGATGGTGGCGGGGCAACGGAAGGAAAGCATCATGATCCAGAAAAATTGGCAGGAACTGATCAAGCCGAACAAGATCGAGTTCTCGTCGAAGAAGAAGACGCTGACCACGCTGGTCGCCGAGCCGCTCGAACGCGGCTTTGGCCTGACGCTGGGCAACGCGCTGCGCCGCGTGCTTTTGTCTTCGCTGCGCGGCGCGGCTGTGACCGCTGTGCAGATCGACGGCGTTCTGCATGAATTCTCGTCCATCGCCGGTGTGCGTGAAGACGTGACCGATATCGTTTTGAACATCAAGGAAATCGCCATCCGCATGGAAGGCGATGGCCCCAAGCGCATGGTCGTGCGCAAGCAGGGCCCGGGCGCCGTGCTCGCCGGCGACATCCAGACGGTTGGCGACGTCGAGATCCTCAACCCCGACCACGTCATCTGCACGCTGGACGAGGGCGCCGAGATCCGCATGGAATTCACCGTCGACACCGGCAAGGGCTATGTGCCGGCAGAGCGCAACCGCGCCGAGGATGCGCCGATCGGCCTGATCCCGGTCGACAGCCTCTACTCGCCGGTCAAGAAGGTGTCCTACAAGGTCGAGAACACCCGCGAGGGCCAGGTCCTCGACTATGACAAGCTGACCATGACCATCGAGACCGACGGTTCGATCTCGGGCGAGGACGCGGTGGCTTTCGCCGCCCGCATCCTGCAGGACCAGCTTGGCCTGTTCGTCAATTTCGACGAGCCGCAGAAGGAAGTCGCTGCCGAGGCCGTCACCGAGCTCGCCTTCAACCCGGCGCTGCTCAAGAAGGTCGACGAACTCGAGCTTTCGGTGCGTTCGGCCAACTGCCTGAAGAACGACAACATCGTCTATATCGGCGACCTGATCCAGAAGACCGAAGCCGAGATGCTGCGCACCCCGAACTTCGGCCGCAAGTCGCTGAACGAGATCAAGGAAGTCTTGGCGGCGATGGGCCTGCACCTCGGCATGGAAGTGCCGGACTGGCCGCCGGAAAACATCGAAGACCTCGCCAAGCGTTACGAAGATCAATACTGAGCGTGATCCCGAAGAGTTGCAGACTTTTCGGACGAGATCATGCGGCTAACAAACTGAGGCTGAGGCCTCGTGAACCCGGAATGAAGGAGAAGAGCCATGCGCCACGGATTTAAAGGCCGCCGGTTCGCCCGCAGCATAAGCCATCGCAAGTCGATGTTTGCCAACCTCGCCGTGTCGCTGCTCGAGCATGAGCAGATCGTCACCACCCTGCCGAAGGCGAAGGATTTGCGTCCGATCGTCGAGAAGCTGGTGACGCTCGGCAAGCGCGGCGACCTGCATGCGCGCCGCCAAGTGATTGCCCAGATCGGCAATGAGGGCGTCGTCAAGCGTCTGTTCGATACGATTGCGCCGCGCTACGCCACCCGCAACGGCGGCTACCTGCGCATCATGAAGGCGGGCTTCCGCCACGGCGACAACGCCGCAATGGCGGTCATCGAGTTCGTCGATCGCGACACCTCGGCCAAGGGCGCCGGCGACCGCGCCCGCATCGAAGCCGAAGGCACCGACGAGGAAGCCGCAGCCGCATAAGGCTTCGGTATCCTGAGATAGTTCAAAGGGGCCTGCGGGCCCCTTTTTGTTTTCACATTCTGTGACCGGCTATCGAACCAGATTCAGATAGTCCTGACCGGTCAGCGAGCGCCAATTGAGTGCCCCGGGCATCTCTTCCTTGGCAGTCTGCGGGTATGAATAAATGCTGTCCACCTTGGTTCGAGAGTCGATTGCCCGAACAAGCTGGGACAGCGTCGATTCGTTCAGATATTCAATCGCTTCTCGATCGCCAATGAACGCGGTGGCGACCTGGAAGTGAATCTGGATACAGCCAGCACAGATGTTCAGCAGGATATCGTCGCTTACCGCTCCATAGTAGACGGTTGTTTGGCTTGTGTCCCACAGACCTGCCGCAAGGAATTCCGAGGGTTTCGTCTCACCGCTAAATCCATCCAAAGACAACTTCAGTTGTTCTGTCAAAGATTCAGATTTGCCCCTGAGCTGCGCGGCTCCTTCGATCTGAAACCAGTTCATCTGGTATGGAGCGATGCTGTCGAAGGAAATCTCCAGCGGGCCGAAAAACCAGTAGACCGGAACAAGGTCGCCCTTGCTGATGTTCCAGCCGTCTGGTGAACCGAGTGTCTCGGCGACCTCAATCAGTTTCATGCCAGTCGTCACCGGTCCTAAGTTGCCGGTGGCCAAAAAATCACGGAACGAAGCGAGCTCTTTTTTCATGCGATCGACAACGGTACCGGTTGCAGACAGAGCTTTAGCCGATTACTGGGCTGAAAATAATTCCATTTCATCGCCTTAGCCTTTCATTCTGCACAATCGTCGGGACAATGGCGCCCGATCTGGAGGATTCGGAATGCACTTCAAACGGCTGTTTCTTGTTGCCCTTTGCGCGCTGGCCGCCTTTGCCGCGGCACCGGCCGTGAGGCAGGCACTGGCCGAAGACGCCGCCAAGACCGCCGACCCCGGCCTGTCCGATGTGCTGACCGATCTGCTGCATGGCGTCGAAGGCGAGAACGCCACGTCCGGCCCAGACAAGCGCGTGCCGTTCGGCCGCGAGGAAGTGCAGCTTTCCTTCGCACCACTGGTCAAGCAGACGGCGCCGGCCGTGGTCAATGTCTATGCCTCGCAGACGGCCAAGGTGACGTCGCCCTTCGAAGGCGATCCCTTCTTCGAGGAGTTCTTCGGGCGGGCGCAACCGCGCGCGCAATCCTCGCTGGGCTCCGGCGTGCTGGTCGACCCGAGTGGCGTCATCGTCACCAATTACCACGTCATCAAGGGCGCCGACGAGGTCAAGGTGGCGACCGCGGACGGACGCGAATTCACCAGCAAGGTCATGCTCAAGGACGAGACGCTTGATCTCGCCGTGCTCAAGATTTCTTCCGACAAGCCGTTTCCGGTGATTGCCATCGGCGATTCCGACGCGCTCGAGGTCGGCGACCTGTTGCTGGCCATCGGCAATCCGTTCGGCGTCGGCCAGACCACCACCAGCGGCATCGTTTCCGCACTTGCCCGCAGCCATATCGGTGTTTCGGATTCGGGCTACTTCATCCAGACCGATGCCGCGATCAACCCCGGCAATTCCGGCGGCGCGCTGATCAACATGGGCGGCCAACTGGTGGGTATCAACACGGCCATCTACAGCCGCAGCGGCGGCTCGATCGGCATCGGTTTTGCCATCCCTTCGAACATGGTGCGCGCCTTTGCCGACGCAGCCAAGGCCGGGCTCGACTTCTTCGAACGGCCCTATATCGGCGCCGAATTCGAAGCGGTGACGCCGCAGATCGCTGAATCGCTCGCCATGGAGAAGCCGACCGGTGCGCTGGTCTCGTCTGTTGATGCAGCCGGACCTGCCGGCAAGGCTGGCCTCAAGCCCGGCGATGTCGTGCTGTCGCTCAACGGCACGTCTGTCGAAAGCATCGAGGCGCTGGATTACCGGATGGCGACACTGTCGATCGGCACCAAGGCCAGCTTCGCCGTGCTGAGCAAGGGCCAGCAGGCGACGATGGACATCGCGCTGGAGCGGGCGCCGGAAGGCGCCAAGGCCTCCGAAGTGACGCTGCACGGCCGCAGTCCTTTTTCCGGCGCCAAGGTCGCGGAGCTGTCGCCCCGGCTCGCCCAGCGGCTTGGCCTGCGCACCGACATCAAAGGCATTGCCGTGGTCGATATCAATCGCGATTCGCCCGCCGCCGATTTCGGCTTCCAGCCAGGCGACATCGTGCGTGAAGTGAATGGCACGACCATCGATACGGCAGCGACGCTAGCTCAGATAGCCCAGCAGGATACGCGCTGGTGGCGCTTTACCGTCGAGCGCGGCGGGCAGATACTGCGCCAGGTATTGCGTTACTGAGCCGGTCTTTCCGAGAGATATGGCTCCAACCAAAAGACCAGCATGGCCGATCTGTTCAGCGTCGATGAACCAGAAAGGGCGCCGCCCGGCAGGCCGCTGGCCGACCGGCTGCGCCCGAGAAACCTGGGCGAGGTCGTCGGCCAGGAGCACCTGACCGGGCCAGATGGCGCGCTGACCAGGCTGATCGGTTCCGGCTCGCTCGGCTCGATGATTTTTTGGGGTCCGCCAGGTACCGGCAAGACCACGGTCGCGCGATTGCTCGCCGGCGAGACCAGTCTCGCCTTCGAGCAGATATCGGCGGTGTTTTCCGGTGTCGCCGACCTGAAGAAGGTGTTCGAGGCGGCGAAGCTGCGCCGCGCCAACGGCCGCCAGACATTGCTGTTCGTCGACGAGATCCATCGCTTCAACCGCGCCCAGCAGGATTCTTTCCTCCCGGTCATGGAGGACGGTACGGTGGTGCTGGTCGGCGCCACCACCGAGAACCCGTCCTTCGAGTTGAATGCGGCCTTGCTTTCTCGCGCACGCGTGCTGGTCTTCCACTCGCTGGGCGAGGAGAGCATCGCGAAACTTCTGGCGCGGGCCGAGGAGACCGAGGGCAGGGCGCTGCCGCTCGATGATGAGGCGAGGGCGATGCTCATCCGCATGAGCGACGGCGACGGCCGTGCGTCGCTGACGCTGGCAGAGGAAGTCTGGCGGGCGGCCAAAGCCGGCGAGGTGTTCACGCCAGAGGGCCTGCAACGCATCGTCCAGCGCCGGGCGCCTATCTATGACAAGGGCCAGGACGGCCACTACAATTTGATCTCGGCGCTGCACAAGTCGGTGCGCGGTTCCGACCCGGATGCAGCGCTCTACTATCTCGCCCGCATGTTCGACGCCGGCGAGGATCCGCTCTATCTCGGGCGCCGGCTGGTGCGCATGGCGATGGAGGATATCGGACTGGCCGACCCGCAGGCGCTGGTCGTCGCCAATGCCGCCAAGGACGCCTATGACTATCTGGGCTCGCCCGAGGGCGAACTCGCCTTCGCCGAAGCCACGGTCTATCTCGCCACGGCGCCGAAATCGAATGCCGTCTATACGGCGTTCAAGGCGGCGACGCAGGCGGCGAAGGAGCACGGCTCGCTGCTGCCGCCCAAGCACATCCTCAACGCGCCAACCAAACTGATGAAGGAAGAGGATTACGGCGCCGGCTATCGCTACGATCATGACGAGCCTGACGCCTTTTCCGGCCAGGACTACTTTCCGGAGAAAATGGGCAGGCGAACCTTCTACGACCCGCCCGAGCGCGGCTTCGAGCGCGATATCCGCAAGCGGCTGGAGTATTGGGCGAAGCTGCGCAACGAGCGGGAAAGGTAGGCTTGGCGCGCGCGGCCGTACACCGACCTGAAGTGGAGCGGCATACTCCAAATATTATTGTTGGCAATGGCGGCCGGCCAAGCGGACGAAATGCGATGGCATTGTGCGGGGAAACAAAAGACCCTATCAAGGCGCACGACCTCGGGGGCGGTCGCTGTCAAGATGCTTGGCGATAGTCACTCGGAACAGGAATCGCGCCTGGCGCGAGCAAAAAATGACAAAATCCTTTCGCAAATCCCTCCGCCAGCTGGTCATAGCGGTGCCGCTGCTTGCAATCGGTTTCTACTTCATTCCGATCCTGACCACGATCTGGATCGTCTGCGGCCTGATCGACGTGCTGCGCAACGCCAACAAGAACCTGTCGCTGTTTCGCGGCTATTTCCTCGGCAACGGAATCTTCACCTGGCTGCTGTCGCCCTTCAACCTGCTGGTCGATCTGCTTTGCTACAGGAACCCGGGCGTCTGGAAGTTGGAGCAGTTCCCGCCAGACTATCAGCGCGAGGTCAACGAGGTCCTGGATGTCTTCAAGGCGCGCAAGGATGAGATCATCGCCGATATCGATGCCAATTTCGGCACCGGCCGCCGGGGCATGTATGTGTACCAATGGTACGGCAAGCACAAGATCGATAACGTCGCCGAATTCAACAAGGATTTCAAATACATCAAGACGATCGCCGTATCGGTTTTCAGGGGGAAGGAATCGACCTCCTGGCATTTCGGGCCGCTGCGGCTCAGCCTGCGCATCCTCTACAACCTTCTCCCGGTGAAGGCCGAGGTTTTCGTCGAGTGCAACAACGCCAAGAACTATTGGCACGACAATCCGCTGTACATTTTCGACGACACGCTGCTGCACCGCTCGGTCAACGAATATGACGGGCGCCGGTACTGCGTGTTCATGGACATCATCCGTCCGTCGCCGTTTCCGCGCCTGATTTCGGCGCTGCTTGCCATCGTCTCGGTCAGCGTCGAGCGGATCAATTCCATGTTCTACAAGAACTGGAAGATGATCGGCTCCAGCAAGCCGAAAAAGGTCGGTGCGAACTGAAATAGCGATCAAGGACGGTAGACCGGCGATGATTGACCTTCTCCTCGTTGCCGTGGGCGGGGCCATTGGCTCCGGAATGCGTCATTTGGTGAATTTCGCCGCATTGCGCTTTGCCGGCCCGAATTTTCCCTGGGGCACGATGGCGATCAACGTGGTCGGCTCGTTTGGCATGGGCGTGTTCATTGCGATCATGGCGCGGCGCGGCGGATCGAACGAACTTCGGCTGTTTATTGCCACCGGCATCCTGGGCGGATTCACCACCTTTTCGGCTTTTTCGCTCGATTTCGCGACGCTGTGGGGGCGGGGCGAGGCGCTGCCGGCGTTCGGATACGCGCTTGTCAGCGTCATTGGCGCGATCTTTGCCCTGTTTCTGGGTCTTTGGCTCGCAAGAAGCCTGCCTTAAAGCGCACCATGGTGCGCTTTAAGTGTTTGTTTTGATGCATGTCGTCCTCCCAAAACCGCCAGGGCACTTTTGGGCGACATGCATTAGTGCTATTGCCCCCGCTTCCCAGACGGTAAAGCGAGAAAAATGGCAGGCGTAGAACAGATCACAGTGGAGGCCGGCGAGGCGGGCATGCGGCTCGACCGCTGGTTCAAGACCCATTTCCCGGGTCTCGGTTTCGGCCATCTGCAGAAGCTGCTGCGCTCCGGCCAGATCCGCGTCGATGGCGGCCGGGTGAAGGCCGACACCCGCGTCGAGCCGGGCCAGATGGTCCGCGTGCCGCCACTCGAAGTCGACAAGAAGGGCGAGAGCCCGCTCACCGGCCATTCTATCCGCAACCAGGGCGATGCCGATGTGCTCGCCAAGATGCTGATCCACGAGGACCCGAAGGTCTTCGTCTTCAACAAGCCGGCGGGGTTGGCCGTCCAGGGCGGCTCGGGTGTCACCCGCAATGTCGACGACATGCTGGAAGCCTGGCGCAATCAGAAAGGCGAGAAGCCGCGCCTGGTGCACCGGCTCGACCGCGACACGTCAGGCGTGCTGGTCGTCGCCCGCACGCGGCTGGCCGCCATGAAGCTGTCCGAGGCGTTCCGGGCGCGCGAGACCAAGAAGACCTACTGGGCCCTGGTCAAGGGCGTTCCGCCAAAGCGCGAGGACAAGATCTCGACCTGGCTGATCAAGGAGCCGACAGCGGACGGCGACCGGGTGCGCGTGGCCGCGCATGGTGAAAAGGGCGCCGATCACGCCGTGTCCTATTATCGCGTCATCGAGCAGGCGGCACAGACGATGACTTGGCTGGAAATGGAACCCTATACGGGCCGTACCCACCAGCTTCGCGTTCATGCCGCCCATATCGGCTGTCCGATCATCGGCGACCCCAAATATTTCGAGGCCGACACCAACTGGGACTTTCCGGGCGGCATTCAAAACCGCCTGCATCTGCATGCGCGGCGCATCATCATCCCGCATCCGGACAAGGGCGTCATCGATGTGACCGCGCCGATGCCGCCGCATATGCGCCAGAGCTGGAACCTGATCGGCTTCGACGACGCCAGCGCAGAGGACTGAGATTGGCCGTCGCGCCTGCATTGGATCGTCGCGAAGCGGTCGACCTGGCGGCAGCGGCCATCATGGTTGGGCTGACGTTTTCCTGGGGGCTCAACTATGTCGCCGCCAAGATCTCCTATGCAGGCTACGACCCGGTCTTCCTGTCGATCGCGCGCTCGATCATCGGCGGCCTCTGCGTATTTGCCTGGTGCCGCTGGCGCGGTATTGCGCTGTTTACGCCAGACAAAACCCTTGTCGCGGGCACCGTGGTGGGCGCACTGTTTGGCGTCGAGTTCCTGTGCCTCTATGTCGGGCTCGAACACACCACCGTTGCCCGCAACACACTTCTGGTCAACACCATGCCGTTCTGGGTGCTGGTCGGCGGCCACTTCCTGCTCGACGAGCGCATCACGGGGCGCAAGCTTGTCGGCCTTGTGCTGGCATTTGGCGGACTGGCCGCCGTATTCTCCGACAAGATGAGTGCCACCGGCGGCTCGACACTGACAGGTGACCTGCTCAGCCTCGCCGCCGGCATCCTCTGGGCTTTGACCAGCATCGTCATCAAGCGCTCGAAGCTGGCCGAGACCAGCGCCGAGAAGTTGCTGCTCTATCAATTGGCCGGCGCCGTCGTCGTCGGTGTCCTGGTCTTGCCTTTCGCCGGACCATCCATCCGCGACCTTGCCGCCTTGCCGACATTGGCGCTGCTGTTCCAGGCTGTTTACGTCGTCGCCTTCACCTATGTGCTGTGGTTCTGGCTGCTCAGGCGCTACCCGGCATCCGGCCTGTCGAGCTTCACCTTCCTGTCGCCGGTGTTCGGTGTGCTGTGCGGCGCGGTGATCTTGAGCGAACCGCTGACCGTGCGTATCTTTCTGGCACTCGGCCTGATTGCGGCCGGATTGATCATCGTCAACCGGCCGGTGCGCAAGCAAATCCCCGGATAGAAAGTTCTGGCATGCGCGATATCCTCAACGACCTCGAAGCGGGAAAGCAGCTGTCCGATCCGGACCCGGTGCGCCGTGCGCAGATCCAGATGAAGACGCCGCTGCCGAAGCGCTTCTACAAGAACGTCTCGGTGGCATCGACCGATGAGGGATTTGCCGTTCACCTCGACGGCAGGCCGGTACGCACGCCCGGCAAGGCGCTGCTGGTGCTGCCGACCGAGAAGGGGGCGGCGCTGGTCGCCGGCGAGTTCGATGCGCAGAGCGAGACCATCGACCCGGTTTCGATGCCGGTGATGCGTCTCGTCAACACGGCCATCGACGGCGTCGCCAGCGACCCGCAGGCGGTGCTGGAGGATATTCTGCGCTTTGCCTCGTCCGACCTGCTTTGCTACCGCGCCGACGCACCGCAAGGGCTGGTCGATCGCCAGAACGAACACTGGGACCCGGTCATCGACTGGGCGCGGTCCGCGCTTGGCGCTCGCTTCAATCTTGCCGAAGGCATCATCCATGTCGAGCAGCCGCGCGAGACCATCGCGGTGCTGGGCGTCTACCTTGCCCAGCGCAAGGAACCGCTGCGGCTGGCGGCCATCCATGTCATGACGTCGCTGACCGGTTCGGCGCTGCTGGCGCTGGCGGTCGATTTCGGCGAGCTCGACGGCGAGGCGGCCTGGGCCGCCGGCCATGTCGATGAAGACTGGCAGGTCGAGCACTGGGGGCAGGATGCCGAAGCCGTCGCGCGCCGGTCGGCCCGCAAGCGTGACATGATGGCGGCGGTCAGTCTTCTCGAGGCGCTGAAATAGCCATTTTCCCGATCCTTTCGCATCGCACCTAATACGAAAGTCATGATTCCAAGGTCGGTCTGCCTCCGGCCGCTGCTTTCTGTCATTTTTGCGCCGTTGGCTGGCTTTGAGTCTGCGTTCAAAGGGAACGCGGACGAGGGCGCGCAGCATCGAGGACAGACGAGATCTCAAGGGAGGACATTTTCATGGCAATGGCATCGACCGCCGGCGAAACCAGCCGCGGCATGACGCGAGAGGAAAAGAAGGTCATCTTCGCTTCCTCGCTCGGCACCGTTTTCGAATGGTACGATTTCTATCTCTACGGCTCGCTGGCCGCCTTTATCGGTGCTACCTTCTTCAGCCAGTATCCCGAAGCGACGCGCAACATCTTTGCCCTGCTGGCTTTCGCCGCGGGCTTCCTGGTGCGCCCGTTCGGCGCGCTGGTGTTCGGCCGTATCGGCGATCTCGTCGGCCGCAAATACACCTTTCTTGTCACCATCATGATCATGGGCCTGTCGACCTTCCTGGTCGGCCTGCTTCCCGGTTCGGCGAGCTGGGGCATTGCAGCCCCCATCATCCTGGTCGCGCTGCGTATGTTGCAGGGCCTAGCGCTCGGTGGTGAATATGGCGGTGCCGCGACCTATGTCGCCGAGCACGCGCCCGACGACCGCCGCGGTTTCTACACCTCATGGATCCAGACGACGGCGACGCTTGGCCTGTTCCTGTCGTTGATCGTCATCCTCGGCATCCAGACGATGTTGAGCAAAGAGGACTTCGCCGCCTGGGGCTGGCGCATTCCATTCCTCGTTTCGGTCATCTTGCTCGGCATATCGGTCTGGATTCGCCTGACGCTCAGTGAATCGCCAACCTTTCAGCGGATGAAGGACGAGGGCAAGGGCTCCAAGGCTCCGCTGACGGAAGCCTTCGGTCAGTGGAAGAATGCCAAGATCGCCATCCTGGCCCTTCTCGGCCTCACCGCCGGCCAGGCCGTGGTCTGGTACTCCGGCCAGTTCTACGCGCTGTTCTTCCTGCAGAACGTTCTCAAGGTCGATCTGCAGACGGTCAACATCCTGATCGCCATCGCCTTGGCGTTGGGCTCCATCTTCTTTGTTGTGTTCGGCTGGCTCTCCGACAAGATCGGCCGCAAGCCGATCATCATGGCGGGGCTGGCTCTGGCGATCTTCACCTACTTCCCGCTGTTCAAGGCATTGACCTGGGCGGCCAATCCGACGCTGGCCGCCGCGCAGGAGAACACGCGTGCGACGGTCACCGTGGCTCCCGGCGACTGCAAGTTCCAGTTCAACCCGGTCGGCACGGCGAAGTTCACCACGTCCTGCGATATCGCCACCTCGTTCCTGGCCAAGAGTTCGGTGCCTTATGATATAGTCACCACCGCCGCACCTGGAACTGCGGCGACGGTCAAGGTCGGCAGCGAGACGGTCGAGTCCTATGATGCGGTCGCTGCCGGCGATCAGGCCAAGGCCAAGGATGGCGCCTTCACCAAGGCGGTCAACATGGCACTCAAGGATGGCGGCTATCCGCTGAAGCGTGCCGCTTCCAAGGTCGCCGACCAGAAGCTTGACGCCTTCGTCGCGGCCAATCCCGAACTGAAGCTCGATGCCGTCGCCATTCGTGCCGGCGAGAAAGCGACGGTTCCGGTCGCCCAGGCGGTCACGGATAAGGTGCTGACGGCCGATGAAGCCGCTGGCGCCACCGACGTGACCGTCTACAGCATCCCAGCGTCCGGCGCGTTTGCGATGTTTGCCGATCCCGCGCAGGTCAACTGGACAAAGGTCACCGGCATCCTGTTTATCTTGATCCTCTACGTGACCATGGTTTACGGACCGATCGCCGCGATTCTGGTCGAGATGTTCCCGACCCGTATCCGCTATACCGGCATGTCGCTGCCCTATCACATCGGCAACGGCTGGTTCGGCGGCCTGCTCCCGGCGACGGTCTTCGCCTTGAGCGCGGCCAAAGGCGACATCTATTATGGCCTCTGGTACCCGATCGTAATCGCAGCGATGACGCTGATCATCGGCATGATCTTCGTCAAGGATACGCTGGGAACCGACCTGCACGCCAAGTAGCCGACGGCTCCGGTACAAAGAAAAAGCCCGGCGCGAGCGATCGCGCCGGGCTTTTTAATTCATCAGAAGCGATGCGTATGGGTCTAAAGCGCGTCGCGTTGAAACGGATTCAGTTGTTTTTATGCATGTTGTTATCCCAAAACCGCTGCGCACTTTTGGGCGACATGCATCAGCTCTTCCGATCCTGTTGCGCTTCCTCGATGGCTGCCTCGTGATACCAGCCGCTGCCGAAATCCGTGAGATCATTGCGCAAAGAGGCAAGCTCTGCCGCGAACTTAGCCTTTCCGCTTAAATTTGAGGCAACTGCGCGGGCTGCCACCGGGAACATCAGGATTTTGGCCGACGGACGGGTAGAAACGATTTCCATTGTCGGGTTCCTTTCTTGTGCTGAGGCTTGTCGATTCAGCTTTCCAGCAAGATAGGTCCTGCGAGTCATTTAGGCAACATGCCGACAAAAAGATCAGTATTTGCATAATATTTGTGCATGATATGCTTTTGATCGATCTGGACGCATTGCTGAGGCGGCTCAGCACATTACCGACCATTTTGCCGCACTCGCTGGAGCGCGAATGGCACACGATTTGCATTTGAACGGTCCGGCAGGCCGGCTCGATCCGGCCATGCATCGACACCGTGTGCGGTGGTCAAGCAACGAGAGGCTCTAGAATGACCAAATACAAGCTCGAGTATATCTGGCTCGATGGATACACCCCGGTCCCCAATCTTCGCGGCAAGACCCAGATCAAGGACTATGCCGAATTCCCGACGCTCGAGCAGCTGCCGCTGTGGGGCTTCGACGGTTCCTCGACACAGCAGGCCGAAGGCCACAGCTCCGACTGCGTGCTGAAGCCGGTCGCGGTGTTCCCGGATCCGGCCCGCACCAATGGCGTGCTGGTGATGTGCGAAGTCATGATGCCCGATGGCGTGACGCCGCATAGCTCCAACAAACGCGCCACCATCCTCGATGACGAGGGCGCCTGGTTCGGCTTCGAGCAGGAATATTTCTTCTACAAGGACGGCCGTCCGCTCGGCTTCCCGGAGAGCGGCTATCCGGCGCCGCAGGGCCCGTATTACACCGGCGTCGGCTACTCGAATGTCGGTTCGGTCGCGCGCCAGATCGTCGAGGAGCATCTCGACCAGTGTCTCGCCGCCGGCATCAACCATGAAGGCATCAACGCCGAAGTGGCCAAGGGCCAGTGGGAATTCCAGATCTTCGGCAAGGGCTCAAAGAAGGCCGCCGACCAGATGTGGATGGCGCGCTACCTGATGCAGCGCCTGACCGAGAAGTACGGCATCGACATCGAATATCACTGCAAGCCGCTCGGCGACACCGACTGGAACGGCTCGGGCATGCACGCCAACTTCTCGACCGCCTATATGCGCGAAGTCGGTGGCAAGGCTTATTTCGAAGCGCTGATGGCCGCCTTCGACAAGAACCTGATGGATCACATCGCCGTCTACGGCCCGGACAACGACAAGCGTCTGACCGGCAAGCACGAGACCGCGCCGTGGAACAAGTTCAGCTACGGCATCGCCGACCGCGGCGCTTCGATCCGCGTGCCGCATTCGTTCATCAACAACGGCTACAAGGGCTATCTGGAAGACCGCCGTCCGAACTCGCAGGGCGACCCCTACCAGATCGCCTCGCAGATCCTGAAGACGATCGCGTCGGTTCCAGCCAGCGGCGAGGTATCGGCTGCTGCATGACCCCTTGCCACGGCACCGGCCGATGGTCCGTACTGTGCTGTTGAACCGGCTCTTGGAAAGCCCTGGCGGAGACGCCGGGGCTTTTTTGTTGTGGGATGATTTACGGCCGGAAACAATGCGGTGGATCGGCTCCGCCAGGTTGCTGCTCATCGGTCCACATGAAAAAGCCATCGGAGGTGACCTCCGAGGGCTTCAAATCTCAATCCGATCAGAAGCTTAGACCGAATAGTACATGTCGTATTCGACCGGATGCGGGGTCATTTCGAAGCGCATCACCTCGGCCATCTTGAGCTCGATGTAGCTGTCGATCTGGTCGTCGTCGAAGACGCCGCCGGCTTTCAGGAAGCCGCGGTCCTTGTCGAGGCTCTGCAGGGCTTCGCGCAGTGAGCCGCAGACGGTCGGGATCTTCTTCAGTTCCTTTGGCGGCAGGTCGTAGAGATCCTTGTCCATGGGCTGTCCCGGATGGATCTTGTTCTTGATGCCGTCGAGGCCGGCCATCAGCATGGCAGCGAAGGCGAGGTAGGGGTTCGCGCCCGGATCGGGGAAGCGGACCTCGACGCGCTTGGCCTTCGGCGACGAGCCAAACGGAATGCGGCAGGACGCCGAACGGTTGCGCGCCGAGTAGGCGAGCAGCACCGGCGCTTCATAGCCCGGCACCAGACGCTTGTAGGAATTGGTCAGCGGGTTGGTGAAGGCATTAATGGCCTTGGCGTGCTTGATGATGCCGCCGATGTAGAACAGGCAGCTCTCCGACAGGCCGGCATACTCGTTACCGGCGAAGGTCGGCTTGCCGCCCTTCCAGATCGACTGGTGGACGTGCATGCCCGAGCCATTGTCGCCGAAGATCGGCTTCGGCATGAAGGTGGCCGTCTTGCCGTAGGCGTTGGCGACCTGGTGCACGACGTACTTGTAGATCAGCATCTTGTCGGCGTTGCGGACCAGCGTGTCGAACTTGATGCCAAGCTCGTGCTGGGCGGCGGCGACCTCATGGTGATGCTTTTCGACGCGCACGCCCATTTCGGCAAGCACGGTCAGCATTTCCGAGCGCATGTCCTGCGCGGAATCGATGGGCGGCACAGGGAAATAGCCGCCCTTGATGCGCGGACGATGGCCGAGGTTGCCGGTCTCGTAGTCGGTGTCGTCATTGGACGGCAGTTCGGTCGAATCCAGCCGGAAGCCGGTGTTATAAGGGTCGGCCTTGTACTTGACGTCGTCGAAGACGAAGAACTCGGCTTCCGGGCCGACATAGATGGTGTCGCCGATGCCTTCCGACTTCATGTAGGCCTCGGCCTTCTTGGCGGTACCGCGCGGATCGCGGTTGTAGGATTCGCCGGAGACCGGATCGAGGATGTCGCACAGGATGACCATGGTCGACTGGGCGAAGAACGGGTCCATGTGCACCGTGTCGGGGTCGGGCATCAGCACCATGTCGGACTCGTTGATCGCCTTCCAGCCGGCGATCGAGGAGCCGTCGAACATGACGCCATCGGCGAACATGTCTTCCTCGACCTCGACGACATCCATCGTCACGTGCTGCAGCTTGCCCTTCGGATCGGTGAAGCGCAGGTCGACGAATTTTACGTCGTTGTCCTTGATCTGCTTCATGATGTCTTTGGCTGTCGTCATGTCATTTCTTCCCTGTGTGCTGGCGGTTCGAGGAAACTGAAATCAGAAAGCTCAGACGGCGTCCATACCCGTTTCACCGGTGCGGATACGGACGACTTCCTCGATGTTGGAGACGAAGATCTTGCCGTCGCCGATACGGCCAGTCTGCGCCGCCTTGCGGATGGCCTCGATGGCGCCTTCGACCGCATCGTCGCCGAGCACGACCTCGATCTTCACCTTGGGCAGGAAATCGACGACATATTCCGCGCCCCGGTAAAGTTCGGTATGGCCCTTCTGTCGGCCGAAGCCCTTGGCCTCGGTGACGGTGATGCCTTGCAGCCCGGCCTCCTGAAGCGCTTCCTTCACTTCGTCTAGCTTGAACGGCTTGATGATCGCTTCGATCTTTTTCATGTAAAAAATGGCCTCCACTGCCAAAAAGACGGGTTGTGAGCCCCGCTTGCGCCTCCTTCAAGCACGAACTGTGCCAATTTCGGCTAAAACAAAGCGGTATCACGCGATTTCAACACCATGCCGCCACCCGATGCATATTCGCGTCATTCGCTGCATTGGAAGCGGCATGGACACTTAAAGCCTAGTCACAGCGGTTGCGATTGTCCGCCTAATAATTAGGCAAGTCGTACATTTTGCGGGCAGTTTGCGCGGCGCTTCGTTCCTCCAACGATGCTTTCGCTCTCGCAATCCGCCTCTCGGCGTTTGCGTCAGACTTAAAACTGGACAATGCTCGATTGAAATGCGGACGGCAATCCATGAGCAACGAACTTCTGTCTCCGGCCGAAATGGGCGAAGCCGACCGGCTGGCGATCGCCGCCGGCCCGCTGGATGGCTTCGGCCTGATGCAGCGTGCCGGCGAGGCGGTGGCCGCGGTTGTGCTGGCGCGCTATCCGGCCGCGGCACGCGTGCATGTGCTGTGCGGTCCCGGCAACAATGGCGGCGACGGCTATGTCGTGGCTCGCATCCTGCGGGATAGCGGCGTTGACGTGTCGGTGTGGGCGTCCGGCCCGCCCAGGGCGGGCAGCGATGCGGCCATTGCCGCCGCCGAATGTCCGGTCGCATCCCGGCCGCTGTCGGCATTCAGCGCCGAGAAGAACGCGGTCGTGGTCGACGCGCTCTATGGGGCAGGGCTGTCCAAGGCGCTGTCGGGTGATGCAGCCCAGGCGGTCGAGATCGCCACGGCGCTGAACCTGCCGCTCGTCGCCGTCGACCTGCCTTCCGGCGTTTCCGGCGAAAGCGGCAACATACTGGGGCAGGCGTTCCGCGCCGACGTCACCGTTACCTTCGCGCGCAAGAAACCCGGCCACCTGCTGCTGCCGGGGCGCGACTTGTGCCGTGAGATCGTGCTTGCCGATATCGGTATCGGGGCCGAAGTGATTGCGCAACTCAAGACGCAGACCTTCGAGAACGTACCGGCTCTTTGGCGGGACGCGCTTCCCATGCCGGCGGTCGATGCACACAAATACAGGCGCGGCCATGCCGGGGTCTTTTCCGGCGGGCCATCGTCGACGGGTGCTGCGCGGCTGTCGGCGCTTGCCGCCGCCAGGACCGGGGCAGGGGCGGTGACGGTGCTGTCGCCGGCGAACGCCATGCAGGTGAACGCCGCGCACCTCACCTCGATCATGCTGCGCAAGGCCGATACGGTCGAGGATGTGCACGATTTCATCGCTGAACGGCGGCCATCGGCCTTCGTCCTCGGTCCTGGGTTCGGGGTTGGTGACAAGACCCGGGATTTTGCACTGGCGATACTGGGTGCCGGACGGCAAGGTGCCGCCGGCCGGATCGACGGGCTGGTGCTCGATGCCGACGGCATCAGCTCGTTTCGCGAAGAGCCGAATACGCTGTTCGAGGCGGCGCGCCGGCCGGACGCCCCGGCGCTGGTGATGACGCCGCATGAGGGCGAATTCGGACGGCTCTTCCCGGACATTGCAGGCGACAACGCTCTCTCCAAGCTGGCCAATGCGCGCGCGGCTGCTCAGCGCTCTAATGGTGTCGTCGTCTACAAGGGCGCCGACACGGTGATCGCGGCGCCGAATGGCTTGGCGGCGATCAACAGCAATGGCGCGCCCTGGCTCGCCACCGCTGGCTCTGGCGATGTGCTGGCGGGCATCATCGCTGGACTGCTGGCGCAAGGTATGCCGCCTTTCGAGGCTGCTTGCGCGGCGGTGTGGATCCATGCCGAGGCGGGCAGCCGCTTCGGGCCGGGGCTGATCGCCGAGGATCTGCCGCTTGCCATGGTGCCGGTGCTGCTCGAGTTGATCCGCAGCCGCAAGGGAATCGCTGGATGACCCACCGCTTCACGCTGATTGCCGGATTTCTTGTCACGTTCTTGATGGCGCAGGTGGCGCGCGCCGAGGGTCCGGTGACCATGGTCGACGATCCGGCGGTTCTCACCGCCCTCGACGCCAGGGGTTTTGGCTTTGCCGGTGTTTTCGGTGTCGATGGCGAGGACGACCTTAAGGCTCTCTATGACGAGGCGCCGGCCTATCACGCGATCGTCGACACGGTGGCAGGCGACGTCGCCGCCTTGCGGGCGGAAATGAAGGCGGGCGGCCGGCTGCTCTATGAGGTGACCGACGGCAATGTCGGGCGCATCATGGACATGCGCTGGCTGAAGACCGATGCCGCGCGCTTCCGTCTGGTCGGTGTCGTCAACCGGCTCGACAGGCGCGATTTCGCCAAGGTGCAGGGCGAGGGCAGCTGCGGCGAGGTGCGGCTCATCTACCGGCTTGCCTACAGCTTCAAGAAGAACGGCAAGGTGCTGGCCTCGCGCCTGCCGTTCAATTTCAACGCCGTCTACAACGCCGCGCCGGATGCCGATGGTGGCTGCGTCGGCGTTGCCGGGCGCTGGACGCCGCAGCTCGACGAGAGCGTCGATGCCGGCTGGCTTGTTGGAGGGCCGCTGGAAAAGGCCGGCCTCAACTTCAAGCAGCTCGAGCTCAACGCACAGATCGTCCGCTTTCCGTCTGGCCAGGAGACCGAGTTCGGCGGACAGGCCGCGTATCTGATGCGGATCTTCGACTTTGACGGTGCCGCCATCGCCGAGAAGCCGCTGGAAAACACGCCGGATACGGCGCGGCTGACGCAAGACGCCGCGCTCAAGAAAAGGCTTGCCGACTATATCAGCGACAACGTGGGGGCGGTCGATCTCGGCGTCTACGAAATCCCCGATGAATTCTTGGCCAAAAAGGTCATTTCGTGGTCGACCTTCGGCAGCGCCAGGCAGGCCAACCACCCGTTTACGCCTTTATTCCAGCCAACGGATTTCGCCGGGCTGGATTATTCCGGGCTGAAGCTGGTGCGCACGCCGGAGGCGCTGGTCGAGCGGCTGGACAATGGCGCCTGCCAAGGCTGCCATCAGGCGGGCTCCACCGCCGGCTTCCATTTCATCGGCCTCGACGACAAGACGACGTCGCCGCTCAACCGCATCGAGGTCGGTATCTCGCCGCATCTGCATGCGGAGATACCGCGGCGCGAGGCCTGGCTGCGCGCCACGGCCGAGGGCAAGGAGCCGAACGGTTTTCGGCCGCTGTCCTTCGCGCCGCCGGCCGCCTGGACGGATGCGGGCGAGGTCGACTACGCGCCGGCCGAGCTGGCTATGCCGTGCCTGGTGCCGGAGGACGCCGTCCGCTTCGGCGCCACCTGGCAATGCGGCGGCGGCACCGTCTGTACGCCGCTGGCCACCGCTTCAGGCGTGCGCACCAAGCTGGCGCAATGCCTGCTGCCCAAGGATAGCAAGGACATGTTTTCCGGCCATCCATGCCTGACCGGCTCGATCGCCAGCAATGAGACGCAGCCTTTCAACGATCGTTACAAAATCACCGGGCAGTTCGCCGCTTTCGCGACCGATATTTCACGCACCGCCTATACCTGCCGTCCACCGAAGATCGGCGTGCCGGCCGGCATCGCCTATCGCGGCTGCGACGACAAGGATCGCACCTTCGCCGCCTTCAAGGCGGGCAAGCCGATGCCCAGCGAGATCTGCGGGCTGGTTGGCGGGAAAAAGTTCGATACCTGCGTGGCGACCAACAATTTCGACCAGTGCCTCGGCGGCGCGGTCAATCGCGGCAACCGGCCGGCCTGTTCGGACGATCATTTCTGCCGCGAGGACTATATGTGCCAGTCGCTGCCACCCGACACGCCTGGTGTCGGCAAGGTGAAAGGCATCGGCTTCTGCTCGCCGACCTACTTCACCTTCCAGATGCGCATCGACAACCATGCAACGCCATGGGCGAGTGCAGCGCGTGCGACAATGGGCGCGGGGTTCGGCGCGGCGGCAGAGGAATAGCCGCCGGTTCAGGCGCCTTGCGGGTGGCGCGCTACCGCGTCCGCCAGGGCCGCAAGCACTCTCTCTTCGCTGACATCGCGCGTATGCTCGATCCAGCTTGGCGTCGAAATCGGCGGCTCGACATACAGAACCTGGTCGTTCACAGGACCGGTTTCGTAGGAGC
Source organism: Mesorhizobium monacense (assembly GCF_056781675.1). Classification (NCBI taxonomy): domain Bacteria; kingdom Pseudomonadati; phylum Pseudomonadota; class Alphaproteobacteria; order Hyphomicrobiales; family Phyllobacteriaceae; genus Mesorhizobium; species Mesorhizobium monacense. The sequence goes on from NZ_CM165567.1 coordinate 2,257,164, forward strand.
GGTTCGACCCGAAAACGAGCACGCACGGCCCACCCAAAGCCGCGGCCGCATGCGCTATGCCGCCATCGACGCCGAGGAAGACGGTCGAGGCAGCGATCTGGCACATGGCGTCGGTGATGTCAGGGGTTGACGTGAAATCCACCGCCTCCGGCAGTGCTGCCCGGATCTGGGCGGCGGCCTCGCGTTCGCGCGGACCGCCGACAATCCATACCGACCAGCCGCGCCTGGCATGATCCCTGGCGACCGAGACGAAACGCTCCGCCGGCCATGAGCGGAAGTTGGCAAAGTCCGACGTGTAGAGCACCAGCGCCGGCCTTGCTGCGTCGATCCGATGCCGGACGCGCCAAGCCGACAGTTCCTCGGGCGAGATCACCATTCGCGGCGGCGGCAGCCGCGTTCCGTCAACCGGCTTCTCACCCAGCATGGCGATCGCGCAGACCTGCTCGAACAGCCTTGTCTTGCGAGGGCCGAAAGCCACCAAACTCTTCAGCCAGCCGGCCGGCAGCCGGTTGACGATGCCGAACTGCAATTCGCGCGGATAGCCGATGCGCTCGGGGATGCCCGCCATCCAAGGCACCAGGGCCGCCTTGGTGCTGCTGGTGAGAAGATAGCACGCGCGATAATTCTGCTCGCGAAGTTGGCGGGCCAGTTGCATGCGCTTGCCGAAACCAGCCTGCAAGTGCCGCTTCTCCAGCACCCAGGCTTTCCTGACGTGAGGCATCAGCCGCGCGAGGGGCGCTGCAAGCGGCGAGGTGATGACATCGATGGGATGGCCGGGAAACCGTTCGGCGATGACCAGAATGGCCGAATGGCAACGAACGAAATCGCCGATCGCCGGCAAACAGAAGACGAGGATTGGATCCAAAAGTTTGACTACCTATTCGATTGGGAGAAGGTCTGCCGCGATGGCGTGGCTCACTCAGAGCGGAATATTGTCGTGCTTCTTCCAGGGGTTTTGCATGTCCTTGTTGCGCAACATGCGCAGCGCCCGCGCGATGCGGCGGCGGGTCGAGTGCGGCATGATCACCTCGTCGACATAGCCGCGCTCGGCAGCGACGAAGGGTGACAGGAAGCGGTCCTCGTAAGCCTTTGTATGCGCTGCGATCTTTTCCGCATCACCGATGTCCTTGCGGTAGATGATCTCGACCGCGCCCCTGGCGCCCATCACCGCGATCTGCGCCGTCGGCCAGGCATAGTTCATGTCGCCGCGCAAATGTTTCGAGGCCATGACGTCATAGGCGCCGCCATAGGCTTTTCGGGTGATGACGGTGATCTTCGGCACGGTCGCCTCGGCGTAGGCGAACAACAGCTTGGCGCCGTGCTTGATCAGTCCGCCATATTCCTGCGCGGTGCCGGGCAGGAAGCCGGGAACGTCGACGAAGGTGACGATTGGGATCGAAAAACAGTCGCAGAAGCGCACGAAGCGCGCCGCCTTGCGGCTGGCGTCGGAATCAAGCACGCCGGCCAGCACCATCGGTTGGTTGGCGACGAAGCCGACGGTGCGACCCTCGACACGGCCGAAACCGGTGACAATGTTTTTGGCAAAGCTCTGCTGGATCTCGAAGAAGTCGCCCTCATCGGCAACTTTGAGGATCAGTTCCTTGATGTCGTAGGGCTTGTTGGCGTTGTCCGGGATCAGCCGGTCGAGCGACAGGTCGTTGTCGGTCACCGACTGGTAGCATTCGATCTCGGGAAGCTCGGCCGTATTGGAGGCGGGCAGCAGGTCGACCAGCCGGCGCATCTGCAGCAGCGCCTCGACGTCATTGTCATAGGCGCCGTCGGCGATCGACGATTTGGTCGTGTGGACGCTGGCGCCACCGAGGCTTTCGGCGGTCACCGTCTCGTTGGTGACGGTCTTCACCACGTCCGGCCCGGTGACGAACATGTAGGAGGTGTCGCGCACCATGAAGATGAAATCGGTCATGGCGGGTGAATAGACATCGCCGCCGGCGCACGGGCCCATGATCAGTGAAATCTGCGGAATGACGCCGGAGGCGAGCACGTTGCGCTGAAAAATCTCGGCATAGCCGCCGAGGGCCGCCACGCCTTCCTGGATGCGGGCGCCGCCGGCATCGTAGAGGCCGATGATCGGCGCCCGGTTGCGCAGCGCCATTTCCTGCACCTTGACCACCTTCTCGGCGTGGGCTTCCGACAGAGAGCCGCCGAAGACGGTAAAGTCCTTGGCGAAGAGATAGACCGGACGGCCGTTGACGGTGCCCCAGCCGGTAACGACGCCATCGCCGGCGATCTTGGTCTTCTCCATGCCGAAATCGGTCGAGCGGTGTTCGACATACATGTCGAACTCCTCGAACGAGCCTTCGTCGAGGAAGACGTCGATGCGTTCGCGCGCCGTGAGCTTGCCCTTCTTGTGCTGGGCGTCGATGCGCGCCTGGCCGCCGCCCATGCGGGCGATCTCGCGGCGGCGCTCGAGTTCCTTCAGCACGTCCTTCATCGCCCGGTCCCCAATATGGAAAGTGGCATTTGTGGTAATGATGCCTGCAAGCGAGCGCAAGCGCCGCTTTCGCCCTCGATTTGCTGCGCTGCAACATGGGCCCCTTGCATTTCGATGCGAACTCAGCCATATGCAGCGGCATAGGCGCTTGGGCCGGCACTGTCCGGCCTTCTCGACGAATGAGACTGGTTGCGTCTGTTTTCCCTCTTTCCGGTTGATCGGCAAGGCGGCGAAAAAGCCCCGTGGCATGATGCCTGCGGGCACGACAGCGCAGCCGAGCGGACGAAGAACGTCCGCCGCCTTGTCGTTCCATGACAATTTTTTCGACGGCAGGTTGCGCCCTGCCGCCATCGATGTTTGCGGCCACGGGCCGCGTGAAAGAAGACTATTTTGACCAACGAAAACACTTTGTCCGGTAAGGACACTGGGGAACTCTCGGGTTTCGCAGCACTTGGAATTTCGGGCGCGCTGCTCAAGGCGACCCATGCCGCGGGCTTCACCGAACCGAAGCCGATCCAGGTCCAGGCAATCCCGCCGCAGCTGGAAGGCCGTGACATTTTCGGCATCGCCCAGACCGGCTCGGGCAAGACGGCGGCCTTCGCGCTGCCGATCCTGTCGAAGATCATCGCGCTCGGCACCAAACGGCGCGCCAAGACGACCCGTGCGCTGATTCTGGCGCCGACGCGCGAACTTGCAGTGCAGATCGAGGATACCATCAAGATCCTCGCCAAGGGCGCGCATGTCTCGACCGCGCTGGTGCTGGGCGGCGTCTCGCGCTTCAGCCAGGTGAAGAAGGTTGCTCCGGGCGTGGACATCCTGATCGCGACGCCCGGCCGTCTGACCGACCTGGTGCGCGAGGGTGACCTCATTCTCTCCGACACCAAATGGCTGGTGCTCGACGAGGGCGACCGCATGCTCGACATGGGTTTCATCAACGACGTCAAGCGCATCGCCAAGGCGACCGCGCCCGACCGTCAGACGGCACTGTTCTCGGCCACCATGCCGGATGAAATCGCCGAACTGGCCAAGGGCCTGTTGAAGAACCCGGTTCGCATCGAGGTCTCGCCGCAGAGCACCGCGGCGGCCGAGATCGTACAAGGCGTCGTCTTTGCCCGCACCAAGCAGAAGCGTCAGGTGCTGTCCAAGATGCTCGCCGACGAGGCGATGAAGTCCGTCATCATCTTTTCGCGCACCAAGCACGGCGCCGACAGGGTGACCAAGGATCTCGAGCGCGACGGTTTCAAGGCCGCCGTCATCCACGGCAACAAGTCGCAGAACGCCCGCCAGAAGGCGCTCAACGATTTCCGCGAGGGCTCGGTGCGCATTCTGGTGGCGACCGACATCGCGGCGCGCGGCATCGACGTGCCCGGCATCAGCCATGTGGTGAACTTCGACCTGCCTGATGAAGCGGAAAGCTATGTCCACCGCATCGGCCGCACCGGCCGCAACGGCATGGACGGCATTGCCATTACGCTTTGCGATCCGTCCGAGAACAGCAAGCTGCGCCAGGTCGAGCGCATCATCCGCAGCAAGCTGCCGATCGTTGCCGACCATCTCGGCAGCCCCGATCCGCAGCGCAATCCCGCCGAGAAGAACGAGCGCTTCGAGCCGGCCAATGACCGCGCCGACCACAATGGCCGTCGCGACGGCAGGCGGCCGGGCGGCAACAACGGTTTCGGCAAGAAGCGGTTCGGCGACAAGCCGGCTGGCGATCGCCCGTTCGCGGCCAAGCCGCAAGGCGAGCGCCCGGAGGGCCGCAAGCCGTTCAAGGGCAACAACAAGCGCCGTTTCGGCGGCAAGCGGCCGGCTACACGGGCTGCCTGAACCTGCTGCGCGGTCGAGCCTTGTGCCCGATCGCCGCTGACTGAAACAAGGGCGACCGAAGCGCTGCTTCGGTCGCCCTTTTCGTTTCGGGTCTATTCCGTGAGCGCCTTGACCCAGACGACGATGCGCTGCGCTAGGAAGGCCGTGGTCGACGGCGACAACGCGTCGCCGGCAATGACGTGGTTGTCCTGGTCGCCGGTGTCGTCGACCGGCACCAGTTCATGCGCGGCACCCCAGCGTCCGGCAACCTCGCGCGTGCGGTCGGGCCGCACCACTTTGTCCGAATCGGAAAAGATGAACAAAGCGGGGATGGTCGCCTTCTCCACCGGCGCGCCATGGGCAAGCTCCACCAGCGCCTCCATCGGCAGCGTTGCCGCCATCGGATATTTGTAGGTCCAGAACTTCTCGTGCAGCGCATTGCGCGTCGGGAAGCTGCGCTCCTTGCCGCCGACGAGTTCGGCGATCTGCTTGCCCCACGGCATGGTCAGGATGTCGGCGCCGGAAGCCTTGACGCCGAAATTGGGCGAGATGAATGCGATCGCCACGACGCCGTCCGAGGCATCCGGCTGCGTCGCCGCCCAGGCCGCCAGCGAGCCGCCGGTCGAGGTGGCGATGACGATCACCTTGTCGCCGATCGCCCGGCCGATGGCGAGCGCTTCTTCATAGTCGTTGATCCAGGCATTGACGCTACCCTCAGCCATTGCGGCGCTGTCCTGACCATGGCCGGTGAGGCGGGTGTAGAAGAGGTTGGCATCGAGCTGGTCTGCCACGTCATCGGGCAGCGGACGAACCTCTCCCTTCGACGCCGAGAATCCATGGATGTAGACGATCGCCAGCTTTGTCCTGGCGTGAACCATCGGGTCGGCCCAGATGATTTCCTTCTCCAGCCCGTCGCGGATATTGGGAACGGCGGCTTCTTCGCGCGCCAGATAGGCCTGCGGATCGTCGCCGATCCCCTTGGGATCGAAGCGGATCGTGGTGTCGACGGGAACGCGCGGGCCAAGCACGAAGGCCATGACAAGAACGACGGCGAGGCCCAACACCGCAAGCACGATCCGTCGCCCCATTAACAAACTCCACGCAATAATTCTCAACCTACGGGCGCGAAAGCAAACAGGCAACGGGGCGCCTGTGGACGGCCAGCCGCCACTAGTGGACGACGCGGCCGCCACTGGTGGACGGCGCGCCGCCACTTGGATGGCGCCTTCGCCAATCCGCCTGCGCGGTCTATTCGCCGGGCGGCTTGCGGTCGAAATTGAGCGGCCGGGCCATCCAGGCGGTCGTCAGGCCGATCACCCAGCGGCCGACCGGCCGCGGCAGCAGACCGAGCAGCTTCAGGGGCCAGCTTATGTGGTAGGGAAAGGTGACTTCGAAGCCGCCGGATCTGATGCCGCGCGCCATACGGCGCGAAGCGCGATGGACGGGCATCAACCCCGGCATCGGCAGCATGTTCTTTTCCGTCAGTGGCGTGTCGACAAAGCCCGGGTTAATCACCTGGACGCGAATGTTCATCTTGTCGAAATCGTACTTCAGCGACTCGGCGAGGATGTTGATAGCCGCCTTGGTGCCGCCATAGGCCGCGGTGGTCGGCCAGCCGGAATAGGCCGTTACCGAGCCGACAAGCACGACATGGCCGCGCGAACGCACGCGCATGTGCTCGACGACGGGCACCAGGCCGTTGAGGATGCCGAAATAGTTGACCTCGAAGGACCGGCGGAAATCCCGCACGATCAGGTCTTCGCCGGGGGTGGCGATGTAGTTCCCCGCGTTGAAGACGGCCAGCACGATCGGACCGAGCTCCTTCTCGATCGCCGCGACCGTCGCTGCCATGCGCTGCTCGTCGGTGACGTCACAAGGAAAGGAGGTGACGCGGCCGGGCATCTGCGCTGTCTCGACGAGCAGCGTGTCGACCGGATCGCCGTCGAGTGCGGTCACCGCGACGGCATAGCCTTGCGCCGCAAGATCCTTGGCCAATGCGCGGCCGATGCCGCTGCTGCCGCCGGTGATCCAGGCGACACCGTGCTTCGGGTTGGCCCGATAGAGAGTCATGCTGCGCCCTGTGAATGTGTCGATAGTGCTCTAGCGGTGGATAAATCGAATGAAAAGAGCGCTTTTCGCGCGATGTGGAAATGAACATTTTGACAACACATCCGTTTTGAGACGCATCCTGGCAATTGCGGTGCCCGAAATGCCGCTAGTCCAGGTAAATTCTTGCCTTGAAACCGAAGCTTCGGGTTTCTAGGGTCTCGCCGCACCTACAAAAGGAATCTCCATGCATCGTTCTGTGATCGAAGCGATTGGCAACACGCCCCTGATCCGCCTCAACAAGGCGTCAGAAGCAACCGGTTGCGAGATCCTGGGCAAGGCCGAATTCATGAATCCGGGTCAGTCGGTCAAGGACCGGGCCGGCCTGTTCATCATCCGCGACGCCGAACAGCGCGGGCTTTTGAAGCCGGGCGGCGTCATCGTCGAGGGAACGGCTGGCAACACCGGTATCGGCCTGACGCTGGTCGCCAAGGCGCTCGGTTATCGCACCGTGATCGTCATCCCGGACACGCAGAGCCAGGAGAAGAAGGACACGATCAAAATGCTCGGTGGCGAGCTGATCGAGGTGCCGGCGGTGCCTTACAAGAACCCCAACAATTACGTGAAGCTCTCGGGGCGCCTGGCCGAGCAGATGGCGCGTTCGGAGCCGAACGGCGCGATCTGGGCCAACCAGTTCGACAATGTCGCCAACCGCGACGGCCATATCCGCACCACCGCGCAGGAAATCTGGGCCCAGACCGACGGCAAGGTCGATGGGTTTGTGTCGGCCGTCGGTTCCGGCGGGACGCTGGCCGGCGTTGGCCTTGGGCTGAAGGCCAAAAGCAACGACGTCAAGATCGCGCTCGCCGATCCGCTGGGCGCGGCACTCTACAGTTTCTACACCAGCGGCGAATTGAAGTCCGAGGGTAGCTCGATCACCGAAGGCATCGGCCAGGGGCGCATCACTGCCAACCTCGAAGGCTTCACGCCGGATTTCTCGTTCCAGATTCCGGATGAGGAAGCGCTGCCGATCGTCTTCGACCTGATCCAGGAAGAAGGGCTGTGCGTCGGCGGCTCGACCGGCATCAACATTGCCGGGGCGATCAGGCTGGCGCGCGAACTGGGTCCCGGCCACACCATCGTGACCCTCCTTTGCGACTACGGCACGCGCTACCAGTCGAAGCTGTTCAACCCCGAGTTCCTGCGCGAAAAGGGGCTGCCGGCGCCGGGCTGGATGGACGAGCAGAGCAAAATCTCGGTGCCGTTCGAAAAGGTCGCGTGATGGCACACAAGACCGAAGCGCTGTTTCGCGACGACGCCTATCTGAGGACGACTGATGCCACGGTCGTCGCCGTCAACGAGCGCGGCGGCATCATCCTCGACCGCTCGATCTTCTATGCGACGTCGGGCGGCCAGCCGGGCGACACCGGTGTGCTAGAGCGCGCCGATGGCAGCCGCATCGCCATTGCCGCCACCATCACCGGCGAGACCAAGGACGAGATCATCCATGTTCCGACGCCCGAGCAAGCGGTTCCTGGTGTCGGCGAGCGGCTGAAGCTCGCCATCGACTGGGAGCGACGACACCTTCTGATGCGCATGCATGCCGCCTGCCACTTGCTTACCGTTGTCTGTCCGTACCCGATCACCGGCGCTTCAGTTTCCGAGGACGACAGCCGTGTCGACTTCGACATTCCGGATGCCGGCTTCACCAAGGAGGACGTGACGGCGGGGCTGATGGAACTGGTGCGCGCCGACCATCCGATCTTCACCCGGCTGATCACCGACGAGGAACTGGCGGCCAATCCCGGCCTGGTGAAATCCAAGAATGTGCGGCCGCCTGTCGGCACCGGCATGATCCGTCTGGTCTGCATCGGCGAGAATGCCTCGATCGACAGCCAGCCTTGCGGCGGCACGCATGTGAAGAGCACCGGCGAAGTCGGTGAGATCCATATCGGCAAGATCGAAAAGAAAGGCCGCGAGAACCGGCGCTTCCGTATACGCTTCGGGCCGATGCCGGCGATCTGAATGTCAGTGCTGCCACAGGCGAGCAGGAGAAAAAGAATGGCCGAGGACAGTCCTTTCATCGTCGACGCGGACTGGCTGCAGCAGCGCCTGGGGGAGCCGGGCCTGACGATCATCGATGCGTCCTGGTACCTTCCGGCGCAGAAGCGCGACGCGCGCGCCGAATACGAGGCGGCACATATTCCAGGTGCGCGGTTTCTCGACCAGGATGCGATCTCGGACCCGGAGTCCGGCCTGCCGCATACGCTGCCGTCGCCGCAGAATTTCGCGCAATATGTTGGCGGCATGGGCGTTTCGGCCGACGATACGATCGTGGTCTATGACGGCCCCGGCTATTTTTCGGCGCCGCGCGGCTGGTGGATGTTCCGGGTCATGGGTGTCTTCCAGGTCTATATCCTGAGCGGCGGCTTCGACCGTTGGAAGGCGGAGGGTCGCCCGGTGACGGCGGAGCGGACGAAGATAGCACCTTGCATCTTCCACGCCGATTTCGATGCAGGTCGCGTCGTCAGCCTCGCCGAGATGCGCCACATCGTCGACAAACGAGAAAGCCAGATCGCCGACGCGCGCTCTGCCGGCCGTTTCGCCGGTACCGAGCCTGAACCTCGCGCCGGCGTCCGTTCCGGCCATATGCCTGGCGCGCGCAATGTCCCGGTTACGGCACTCGCCGAGAACGGCGAATTGCTGCCCAAGGATCGCCTGCGCAAGGTGATCGAGGATGCCGGCATCGATCTGTCGAAGCCGGTCGTCACGTCATGCGGCTCGGGCATCACTGCGGCGGCGATCTCGCTGGCGCTGGAGACGCTTGGCCATGCCGACAACAGGCTTTACGACGGTTCGTGGACCGAATGGGGCGGGCTTGGCGATACGCCGGTGGTGACGGGCAAGGAATGACGGTGATGGAAAACGGAGCGCTGGAAGACATCGACGTCACGGTGACGTTTCTCGAAATGCATGTGCCGCCAGCCTACTCGCCGCCGGTGCCGTACAACCGCCAGATCGCGCTGCTGAAAACCAAGGATATTCCACTGCATTTCTACCGCTACCTGATGGATCGGGTGGGGCGGAAATGGCACTGGGTCAATGTGCTGCGGCTGGACGATGAGGAGCTTTCGGCCGGTCTGCATCGCGAAGACCGCGACATCAGGGTGCTTTATCTCGACGGCGCGCCGGCCGGTTTCTTCGACCTCAAGCCGCATCTGCCGGAAGAAGTCGAGCTCGCCTATTTCGGCATGATGGAGCACGCCACCGGGCAAGGCATTGGCCGCTGGTTCCTGGGCGCGGCGATCGCCGCCGCTTGGTCCTACGGACCGAAGCGGGTGACGGTGCAGACCTGCACACTCGACCATCCCGCGGCCTTGCCGCTCTACCAGAAACTCGGCTTTGCGCCGGTGGCGCAAAAGAAGGAGATCGTGCATCCGATGACCTTCGCCGAGCGCTCGGCCAGCGTCATGCGGCCGTAGCTGCCCAATCGCCGGGTGACGCTGCGTCGTTTCGACGATTTCATCCGCTGAGCCTGACCAAAATTTTGGAGCAATACTGGAAAGAGCCCGGCTTGAACGAGCCGGGCTCTTTCCATATCGCTGATCGTCTAGGGGCCAATGGAGGATCGGATCATGACGATACGGGTGGTGATGGCAGGCGCGACGGGCTGGGTCGGCAAGGCACTGGTGCCGGCGATCGCGGCGCAGGCCGACATGCAGCTCTCCGGTGCGGTGTCGCGCAGCGGCGCAGGACAGGATTCCGGCCTGTTGGTCGGTGTGCCGGCCAATGGCGTTATCGCTGCCGCTTCGTTGGCGCAGGCGCTGCAGGCGCCGTCCGACGTGCTGGTCGATTACACCAAGCCGGATGTGGTGAAGGACCACGTGCTGCTCGCCATCGAGAAGGGACGGCACGTGGTCATCGGCACATCCGGGCTCGGAGCCGCCGACTATGCCGACATCGATGCGGCTGCGCGCGCCAACCGGGTCGGCGTCATCGCGGCCGGCAATTTTTCGATCACCGCCACGCTGATGAAACGCTTCGCCCTGATGGCGGCGAAATATGTGCCTGATGTCGAGGTCATCGACTATGCCAGCGCCAGGAAGCCCGATGCGCCCTCAGGCACGGCGCGCGAGCTGGCCGAAGCGCTGGCTGACATCCGCAAGGCCTCGACTGCGCGGCCCGTGTCGGAAGTGTCAGGTGTGCCGGGAACACGGGGTGCCGCGGTCGGCGCGGCCGAGGGGGTCCAGGTGCATGCGCTGCGTCTGCCGTCCTACATCCTGTCCTGCGAAGCACTGTTCGGCCTGCCTGATGAGCGGCTGACCATCCGCCATGACGCCGGCTCGTCCGCAGCACCCTATGTCGCCGGCACGCTGCTCGCCGTCCGGCGGGTTCCGGAAGTCATCGGACTGATGCGTGGGCTCGACGCCCTTATGGATTGAGGTTGGCAGGAATCGGGTGGGACGAGCTCAGACCACAGCATAATTTCCGGTCACGACACCGGAGACTTCGCCATGACCATCCAGTTCAAAGCCTTGCCGACCGAAGATGTGAGAGCCTTGCAGCGCGGCGGGGCGGACGCCTATGGCCGCAAGCCCGAGCAAAGCATTTCCGACGGCGACGGCGTGCCGTGCCGCCATTGCCTCAGGAATGTCGCCGCCGGCGATGCCTATCTGATCCTGGCCTACCGGCCGTTTCCGGAACTGCAGCCCTACGCCGAGACCGGGCCGATCTTCCTGCATGCCGGCGAATGCGAACGCGCGGCCGAGGCCGAGGCGCTGCCCGACATGCTGGAAAGCAGCGACTATATCGTGCGCGGCTATGGTCGGGACGACCGCATTGTCTATGGCAGCGGCGGCGTCATCCCGACGGCAGCCATCGCGGCACGCGCCGAGGCGCTGTTCGAGCGCGACGACATCGCTTACGTCCACGTCCGCTCGGCGCGCAACAATTGCTACCAGTGCCGGATCGAACGCGCCTGAGGTGCGTAAAAAGACGCCCGCCGATGATCTGGCGGGCGGTTGGGAATCGTATGACAGAAGCTGCGGCCGAAGCCGCCGGCAAAGCCTGGTAATCGCCGGCGTTTGGGAGGCGGCTCGAGTCGTCAGGGAACGACACCTGTGTAGGCATAGTTTTCGAACGCTGAATGTGAAGTGCTTCACACAGGGCGTGTTTGGTCACGGCGGTGGTGCGCGATGTTGGTGACGGCTGTCGTACTCCCGTCGCATAAGCGCGCTAAAGGGTAGTCGTCGATCGATTGCCGACCGCGGATGGACCGGCGGCACATCTCGACATCGAGGAAGCGGGGCTTTGGCTCCGCTTTTTTGTTGCGCGCTTTTGCCGGCAAGAAAAAGCCCGTCGGAACGAACCGGCGGGCGAGACGGGAGGACGCTCTTGCTGGCGTGCTAGAGCGGTTCAGGGTCGCCGATCCGCTCTAACTCTTTGTTTTTGCGCAATTCCGGACGGAAAACCGCTGCGCACTTTTCCTGAAATTGCTCTAGGCGGCGAGCACTGCCTTCGGCTCGACCAGCTCGTAGCCGAGCGCTTCGGCCACCGCACGGTTGGTGATCTTGCCCTTGTGGACGTTGAGGCCATTGCGCAGATGGTGGTCGTCGACCAGCGCCTTCAGACCCTTGTCGGCAAGCTGCAGGCCGTAGTGCAGCGTCGCGTTGTTGAGCGCGTGCGCCGAGGTGACCGGCACCGCGCCCGGCATGTTGGCGACGCAGTAGTGGATCACACCGTCGACCTCGTAGGTCGGCTCGGCATGGGTGGTGGCGTGCGAGGTCTCGAAGCAGCCGCCCTGATCGATGGCGACGTCGACCAGCACCGAACCCTTCTTCATGCCGGAGAGCATTTCGCGCGTCACCAGCTTGGGCGCCGCAGCACCCGGGATCAACACGGCGCCGACAACGATGTCGGCCGAGAAGCATTCCTCTTCCAGCGCTTCGACGGTCGAGTAGCGGGTATGGACGCGGCCGGCGAACAGGTCGTCGAGCTGGCGCAGGCGCGGGATGGAGCGATCGATGATGGTGACGTCGGCGCCGAGGCCGACCGCCATCCTGGCGGCATGCAGGCCGACGACGCCGCCGCCGAGCACGGTGACCTTGCCGGGCAGCACGCCGGGCACGCCGCCGAGCAGCACGCCGCGGCCGCCATTGGCCTTCTGCAGCGCGGTGGCGCCGGCCTGGATCGACAGGCGGCCGGCCACTTCCGACATCGGCGCCAGCAGCGGCAGGCCGCCGCGATCGTCGGTGACGGTCTCATAGGCGATTGCCGTGACGCCGGAGGCGAGCAGGCCCTTGGTCTGCTCCGGATCCGGAGCCAGGTGAAGATAGGTGTAGAGGATCTGGCCGTCGCGTAGCTGGACCCACTCGTTGGGCTGCGGCTCCTTGACCTTGACGATCATGTCCGACTTGGCGAACACGTCGGCGGCCGTCTTGGCGATGGTGGCGCCGGCGGCGCGGTAGGCGTTGTCGTCGGCGCCGATGCCGGCACCGGCGCCGGTCTCGACCAGCACTTCATGGCCATGCGCGACATATTCGCGGACCGAGCCCGGCGTCAGGCCGACGCGGTACTCGTGGTTCTTGATTTCCTTGGGGCAGCCGACGCGCATTTTCTTCTCCTGATCCGGCCCTTAAGGGCGCGTTCCCTGTTGTTTTCGTGCATGTCGTTACGCCCAAAACCGCTGAACACTTTTGGGCGACATGCATTGAACCCAGTGAACCATGAATCGTTGCGCAGGTGTTTGCGAATGCGCTTGCGCTAACCGGCATGCTTCGATAATTGTTGCGCGAAATATCAGGATTTTCGAAGGAATCCCGAAGAATGCCGCTCGACAGGATTGATATCGCCATTCTGGAGACATTGCAGAAGGATGGGCGGATACCCAACGCCGCGCTCGCCGAGAAGGTCGGCCTGTCGCAGTCGGCCTGTTCACGGCGGCTGGACAATCTGGAGAAATCCGGAACCATCCGCGGCTATCATGCCCGGCTCTCCAATGCAGCACTCGGCCACCAGATGACGGCGATCGTGCATATATCGCTGTCGGGGCAATTCGAGAAGACGCTGTCGGATTTCGAAGCCGCGATCAAGCGCTGCCCGAATGTACTTTCCTGCCACCTGATGTCAGGCGAGTACGACTATATACTGCGCATCGCGGCAAAGGATCTCGTCGACTACGAGCGCATCCACAAGGAATGGCTGTCGGCCATGCCGCATGTGACGAAGATCAATTCGTCCTTCGCCTTGCGCGAGATCGTCGACCGGACGACCGTGGGGCTGAGGCCTGAAATGGCTTAGGCTGCTAAATTCTGGCGGTCTCCGTCACCACCTGGTCCATCGGGATGTCGTGTGGTTGCGGGTAAATCGTGGCGATGCGCTGCAGTTCGTAGCCGACGCCGATGACCAAAGGCTTGAACGGCATCGCGGCCAGGGTGCGGTCGAAGAAACCGCCGCCGTAACCCAGGCGATAGTTCCGGGGATCGATGCCGACGATCGGCGAGATGACGATGGCGGGCAGCACCGGATCGCCTTCGGCCGGGATCGGGATGTTCCAGACGCCTTTCTCCAGCCGATCGCCAGGGACATAGGCGCGAAACACCAGCGGCTGCCCCTTCTCGATGACGACGGGCAGAGCCGTGCGGCCGCCGCGCTCGTTGATGGATACCATCCATGGGCGCAGATCCGGCTCTCCGCGAAACGGCCAATAGAGGCTGACCAGGCGGCCGGCAATGTCGCCGATCAGCGCGTCGAGGCCTGCGGCTATGCGCTGCGACATTGCCGTTCGTGCGTCGGCGGAAACCGCCAGCCGCGCCGCGATCAGCCGCTCGCGCTCGGCCTTGCGCCAGCGTCGCACATCGGTCCATTCGGTGGGCGGCGTGCGGAACTCGGGATCGAGCTCATGCATGAAGCAGGGCGGCGAGGAATACTGCGCCGGATCTTCGCCGTCACGATCGTTAGCCATGCTTCATTCCCGTCATCCAGTCCGGTGAGGCTATACCCCGCATGAACCGGCCGGCATGTGCATTCACGACATCGAGCGGCGAGTCCCGGGCAGTCGGGACATTGTTGCAGTGCACAAAAATACCTATATCGAAGCTGGTGAATTTACGCGCCCATGGGGTGAATGAGATGAACGAAGCCAGCCATCATGTCGTCGTTGTCGGCGCGGGGTTCGGCGGCCTCGAATTCACCCGTGCGCTGTCGGGTGTGCCGGTGCGCATCACCATGATCGACAAGCGCAACCACCATCTTTTCCAGCCGCTGCTCTATCAGGTGGCGACCACGGCGCTAGCGACCTCGGAGGTTGCCTGGCCGATCCGCCATCTGTTGCGCAAGCGCAAGGACGTGACGACGCTGCTCGCCAATGTCAGCGGCGTCGACCGTGCCGGCAAGCGTGTGCTGCTCGACGATGGCAGCGCGGTCGCCTACGACACGCTGGTGCTCGCCACCGGTGCCCGCCACGCCTATTTCGGCCATGACGAATGGGAGCCTTTTGCGCCGGGGCTGAAGACGCTCGAGGACGCGACCACCATCCGGCGGCGCGTCCTTCTGGCCTTCGAGCAGGCCGAGCGGGAAACCGATCCCGAAAAGCGAAAGGCGCTGCTGACGCTGGCAATCGTCGGCGGCGGGCCGACCGGCGTGGAACTGGCCGGGACTATTGCGGAACTCGCGCGCGACACGCTGCGCGGCGAGTTCCGCAACATCGACACGCGCCAGACGCGTGTGGTGCTGATCGAGGCCGGCGACCGGATCCTTGCCAATTTCGAACCTCAGCTCTCGGATTATGCAAGGAAGGCGCTCGAGCGACTCGGCGTCGAGGTGGAACTCGGCCGCGCGGTGACACGCTGCGACGCCGAGGTCGTCGTCTTCGGCGGCACAGTCCTGCCGGCCCGGACAATCCTGTGGGCGGCAGGCGTTGCGGCGTCGCCGGCCGCCGAATGGCTGGGGGCGGCGGCGGATCGCGCGGGCAGGGTGCTCGTCGAGCCCGACCTCACCGTGGCGGGCAGCCCGGAGATTTTTGTCATCGGCGACGCGGCACATGTCCTGCGGCCTGACGGCAGGCCGGTGCCCGGCGTAGCCCCGGCCGCCAAGCAGGCGGGATGGCATGTCGCCGCGACCATCAAGGCCAGGCTTGCCGGCGACACGGCGCCGAGGCCGTTCCGCTACAAGCATGACGGCGATCTGGCGACGATCGGCAAGCGCGCCGCGGTCATCGATTTCGGCTGGATCAAGCTTACCGGCTGGCCCGCCTGGTGGCTGTGGGGCATCGCCCACATCTATTTCCTGATTGGCTTTCGCAACCGGCTGGCGGTGTCGCTTAGCTGGCTATGGATCTATGCGACCGGGCAGCGCAGTGCGCGGCTGATCACCCAGGGCGATGACGACAAGGGCTGACCTTGCTTGGCGCGAAGACGTTTCATCCGCCCGTCACCTTTTGCTGATCGACTGGATTCCCGATGGACATGGCCGGATTTCAGCGCGAAGCTTTTGCTTCGGGCAGGGCTTGTCGCATTGTCGAAACAGGAAAAAACAATGTCCCAACTGCTCCACCCTGTCTCCCGCCGCTCGTTGCTGGCGGGCGCCGCCGCAACCGGGGCGCTGATCATGCTGCACCCGTTCTCAGCCCGCGCCCAAGCCAACCAGGCGCATCTCAGGATCATGGAGACGACCGACATCCATGTGAACGTGCTGCCCTATGATTACTACGCCGACAAAGCAAACGACACGATGGGCCTGTCGCGGACGGCTTCGCTGATCGATGCGGTGCGCAAGGAAGCGGTCAACTCGATGCTGATCGATAATGGCGACCTTTTGCAGGGCAATCCGATGGGCGACTACATCGCCTATGAGAAGGGCATGAAGGACGGCGACCTTCATCCGATCATGAAGGGCATGAACCTGCTTGGCTACGAATGCTCGACGCTCGGCAACCACGAGTTCAACTACGGCCTGTCGTTCCTGGACAAGGTGTTGGCCGGCGCCAATTTTCCGCTTGTCTGCGCGAACCTGATCCGCGGCACCCAGCTCGCTACCAATCCGCGGGACGACAAGCTCTACCTCAAGCCATACGTGATCCTCGACAAGAAGATCAGGGACGGGTCGGGCGCCGAGCAGCCGATCAAGATCGGCATCATCGGCTTCGTGCCGCCGCAGATCATGGTCTGGGATCTGAAAAACCTCGAAGGCAACGTCAAGACGCGCGATATCGTCGAAGCGGCCAAGGCCTGGGTGCCCGAGATCAAGGAGCAGGGCGCCGACATCGTGATTGCGCTTTCGCATTCCGGCATCGACGTCAAGCAAGGCGACATGATGGAAAATGCTTCCTTCTTCGTAGCCGGCGTCGAAGGCATCGATGCGGTCTTCACCGGTCACCAGCATCTCGTCTTCCCCGGCAAGAAGGATTTTCAATCGCTTGAGGCCGTCGACACGCAAAAGGGCACACTACAGGGCAAGCCTGCCGTGATGGGCGGGTTCTGGGGGTCGCATATGGGCCTGATCGACCTGCTTCTGGAGCGCGACGGCTCGAAATGGCGGGTCGTTTCGGCGACCTCCGAGGCGCGGCCGATCTACGAGCGGGTCGACAACAAGAACAAGGCGACGGTCGGCGACGACAAGCGCATCATTGCCGCACTGGAACAGGATCATGAGGCGACGCTGGCCTATGTGCGCCGTCCGGTCGGCAAGACGTCGGCGCCGCTCTATTCCTATTTCGCGTTAGTCGCTGACGATCCGTCGGTGCAGATCGTGAATCAGGCGCAGAGCTGGTACCTCAAGGACATCCTCAAGAGCACGCAATGGAAGGACGTGTCGTTGCTGTCGGCCGCGGCTCCCTTCAAGGCCGGTGGGCGCAGCGGCGCCGACTACTATACCGACGTGCCGGTGGGCGACATCGCTATCAAGAATGTCGCCGATCTCTATCTCTATCCGAACACCGTGCGGGCGGTTGAAATCACCGGCGCACAAGTCAAGGAATGGCTGGAGATGTCGGCCGGTATCTTCAACCGGATTGAGGCGGGCAAAGCGGACGAGCCGCTGATCAACACCGATTTCCCCTCCTACAATTTCGACGTTATCGACGGTGTCAGTTACAAGATAGACCTCTCGCAGCCGCCGAAATACGATGCCAAGGGTGGTCTGGCGAATGCCGGCTCGAACCGCATCGTCGATCTGATGTTCGACGGCAAGCCAATTGATCCCGCAGCGAAATTCGTCGTTGCGACCAACAATTACCGCGCCGGCGGTGGGGGCAATTTCCCCGATATCAATGCCTCGAAGATCATCTATGAGGCGCCGGACACCAATCGCGACGTGATCGTGCGCTACATAATCAGCGAAGGTACGATAAACCCATCCGCTGATAACAACTGGTCGTTCGCGCCGCTGTCGGGAACCAGCGTCGTGTTCGAGACCGGACCCAAGGCGAAGGATTTCATCGCCAAGGTGAAATCCCTGAAGATCGAGCCCGCAGGCGAGGGCGAAGCGGGGTTTGCAAAGTACCGCATCGCTCTTTGAAGCAGGGTCGCGCTCAGCTTGTTGCCCGGCTGGGGCCGCCAACCGGCGGCCAATCTAGGGCGAGCCGGTCGCGGGAGCGGTGACCGGTCCAGGGAACGCGGGCTGGATGGAATCGCCCAACGGATCATTGGGAACGGTCAAGGGCGTCATGCCTCTCGGGTGATGGATCGCCGGGATGGACGATGTGGGCGTGTTGTTGATGAGGTCGCTGATTCCAGGTGTGAGGGTGGCGGTGGTGTTCGCACCCAGCGGGTCGTTGGTGACTGTGGGGATGGATGATTTCGCCTGAGCTGTGCTTGCCGATATCACGGCGAGCAACAGCCCGGCGGCGGTCTGGTTTCGGTTCAGGGAAGCCTCCTGTTGCCAAGGATGCTCCGCGCTCGTTTTTGACATGATGCAGTGCCAAGCGGCGGACAGCAGGAAACGCCCGGGGTCCGATCGCGGTTTCATCACGTTCGCATGAGCAATTTGTGCTCATGCGTTCCCCCCTCTTGGTGGCGCATCAGGCCCTGTAGACCACCTGGCGGACGTCGATATAGCTGGCGCGGAAGCCGGCTTCGCAATAGTGCAGGTAGAATTCCCAAAGCTTCTTGAAGCGGTCGTCGAAACCGAGCGGCACGATCTTTTCCCAGGATCCCCAGAAACGCTGGCGCCATTCGGCGAGCGTGCGGGCATAGTCGTCCGGGAAGACGCGCTCGCGCAGATGGGCGAGGCCATGGTCTCTTCCCAACGATTTCAGGATCGACGGCGTTGGCAGCATGCCGCCCGGGAAGACGTAGCGCTGGATGAAGTCCGGGCGGGCGCGATAGGTGTCGTAGGCATCCTCGTTGATGGTGATGATCTGCAGGCCCGCCGTGCCGCCGGGTCTCAGGCAGGCCTTCATCTTGGCGAAGAACACCGGCCAGTATTTTTCGCCGACCGCCTCGAACATCTCGATCGAGGCGATGCGGTCATAGGTGCCGGTCTCGTCGCGATAGTCCTGCAGCTTGATTTCGACCTTGTCGGCAAGCCCGGCCTTGTGGATGCGCTCCCTCGCAAAATCGTGCTGCTCGCGGCTGATGGTCAGGCCAGTGACGCGGCAGCCGATCTCGCGCGCGGCGAACTCGGCAAAGCCGCCCCAGCCGCAGCCGATCTCGAGCACGTGGTCCTTTTTGCCGATGCCGGTGTCCTTGGCCAGCGCGCGGTATTTGGCGGCTTGCGCGCTTTCCAAATCGTTGGCGCCGGTCGCGTAGAGTGCCGACGAATAGGTCATGCTCGGGTCCAGCCATTGCTTGTAAAAGGCGTTGCCGAGATCGTAATGCGCCGAAATGTTGCGCTTCGAGCCGGTGCGGGTGTTGTCGTTGAACCAATGACGGATGCGCTGGACGGTGTTGATCAGCCAATTGGCGCCGCCGGCGACACGTTCGCCTATGGCCGAGTTGACCACAAACAGCTCCAGGAAACTGGTGACGTCGGGGCTTTCCCAATCGCCGTCCATGTAGGACTCGGCCAAGCCGATCGTGCCGCCGGAAAAGGCGCGGCCGGGCAGGCGCCAGTTCTTGAGCACCAGTTCGGCGTCGGGGCCGGGCCCCTTGCCGCCGACCAGGACAGCGCGGCCGTCCGGCATCCTGACCTTGAGCGAGCCGCGTGGCAGGTTCATGGCGGCCGACAGGACCATGCGTGCCTTGGCCGGCAGCCCCTTGACGATCTCGGCGAAGTTGAACTCGTCGAGCTTTACCGCGTCGCCGAGAGCCATGCCGCCCAGGCCACCGCTCTTGTGTTCGCTGTAGGTCATGTCACGCCCCTGAACTTCCGCAGAGCCGGCGCAATATGCCGGCTCCCACCCTCTTGCGGTTCCTTCGCCAGGCTCGAACTCCGCTCCCCGATCTCGACGCTTGCCGATTCGGCAGCGGGCGGGCTCGAATGAAAACGCGCCCCTCAAGGGTTTTCGCGCTTCCCTGTGAATTCCCACGACAATCTTCCACGTCATCAACGAGAACTTCAAGAGGCAAGCGACAAGCAAGGCAGTGCCAGGCAACCGAATCCGAGGTTACGAAAAATCCGCTGGAGAGTGTCCGTGGCGATCGGAATCGCTATGGTTGCGCCTACCCATATGCGTTAGTTTTAGCCATGCGCTATGTAATCGTGATCGTCGGCTTCACCTTCTTCCTGATCTGGGACGGCCTCTACAATGAGGGCCGCTACCTCGACTACACGGTCAGGGAGATGTCGCGCATCGTGCGCTACGTCACCGGCGCAGCCTAGAGCCTGTTCCACCCCGATGGAATCGGGATGGGGCTCTATCTTTTTGTTTGAGCATGGTCTCTTCCGAAAACCGGACGCCACTTTTCGGGATCATGCTCTAGTTTCGACAGCCGCATTCCAAAGGACCTGGCGCGACATCGTTGCCGGTTGACGCGACGGCTGCGCTCGCACAAAACAGCCGCGCTTACCGATCAGGAGGTTGGGTTGATCCGGCATATCGTTTTCTTCAGCGCCCGGCGCAAAGAGGATGTGGAAGCCGTGCGCGACGGATTGATGGCGCTGGGCAAGATCCCGCATTCCAGCCTCTTTGAAGTGACCCTCAACACCAAGGTCGATCCGCTGTCGGATGCGATCGACGTGGTCGTCTATGCCGAATTCGAAGATGACGCCGCACTCGCCGCTTACAAGGCGCATCCGCTCTACGCCGAGACGACCAGCCGGGTCAAACCATTGCGCGAATTGCGTTATTCGGCAGATGTCGTTGCTGCCTGAGCGAATTTAGGCTGCAGGCAATGCCCTCGAATGCATGGGATGAGCGGTCTCATTCCGTCTGGACGGCGGAAGTCTCCGCGGGGTCGACGCCCGGCCGCGTGCTCAGCACCAGCGCGGCGACAACCACGATCGCCGCAACCGCCATTGCCATGAGGACGATTCTCTTCATGGTTGTGACCTAGGGTTGCTTCCCGGTGACTGCAAGTGCGATCAGGGACGGCAACCGATGCCAGGGCTGCACAAGGTGAAGCTCTTGAACCAGCCCCGGGAATGATGCACACCGCACCCGCATGACCAAAGCGCCCCCGGCTCACCCGCTCGACCACCTTGTGCTGCCGACCGCGAGCCTCGATGTCGCGCGGGCGCGGCTTGCCTCGCTTGGCTTTGTCGTGGCGCCGACCGGCATCCATCCGTTCGGCACGGAAAACTGCTGCGTCTTCTTTGCCGACGGTACCTACCTGGAGCCGCTCGCGGTCGGCGATGGACAGGCAGCGGCGAGCGCGATCGCAGAAGGTAACGTCTTCGTCGCGCGCGACCGTCTCTATCGCCACAGCCTTGGCAATGAAGGCTTCTCCGCCCTGGTTGTGGGCACCAGCAACGCCGATGCGGACCACGCGCGCTATGTCGAAGCCGGCCTGTCGGCGGGAAACGAGCTGAGCTTTTCGCGGGCCTTCACCGATGTGAACGGCAAGAGCGACACCGCGTCCTTCAAACTGGCCTTCGCTGCAGGCGACGCGGCCACGGACGCGTTCCTGTTCGCCTGCGAGCGGATCAATTCACCGAAAATCGATCGCACCGCGCTGCAGGCCCATGGCAATGGCGTCACCGGTATTGCCGAGATCGTGGCGGTTAGCGACGCACCTGCTGGGCAACGCCGGCTGATCTCGATCGCCGCCGGCTCGGCGAACAAGGATGACGATGTGTTCGAGTTGCCCGATGCAACGCTGACCATCCTGCATCCTGCCGCCTTTGCCACCCGCTTCGGCATTCCGGCCGGAGCGCCGTCGCGACTTCGATTTGCGGCGATCGTCCTTTCGGTCCGCAGTGCCGACACCGTGGCGAGGCTGCTTGCAGCCGGCTCCGTCGAACACAACATACGCGGCAATGAAATTGTCGTGCCGCCGGCGCCTGGGCAGGGCGCAGCCTTCATCTTTCGGGAGACCCCATGAGCAAGCCCAATTCGTCGGTAACCGTCGGCAATGTCGTGTTCGCCAACACAGCGCAGTTGTCGCTGATCGCCGGACCATGCCAGCTTGAATCGCGCCAGCATGCTTTCGACATGGCCGGGGCACTCAAGGAACTGACGCAAAAGCTCGGCATCGGGCTCGTCTACAAGACCAGCTACGACAAGGCCAACCGCACCTCGCTCGGCGGCACGCGCGGCGCTGGGCTCGAGGCAGCGCTGCCGGTGTTCGACGATCTGCGCAAGGAATTCTCGCTGCCGGTGCTGACCGACATCCACACCGAAGAGCAGTGCGCGCTGGTCGCACCGCATGTCGACATCCTGCAGATACCGGCCTTCCTGTCGCGGCAGACCGATCTGCTGATCGCCGCAGCCAGGACCGGCAAGGTGGTCAATGTGAAGAAGGGCCAGTTCCTGGCACCATGGGACATGAAGAACGTCGTCGCCAAGGTGACGGGATCAGGCAACGCCAATGTGCTGGTCACCGAGCGCGGCGCCTCGTTCGGCTACAATACGCTGGTGTCCGACATGCGCTCGCTGCCGATCATGGCCGAGATCGGCGCGCCGGTGATTTTCGACGCCACCCATTCGGTGCAGCAGCCGGGCGGGCAGGGCGGATCCACAGGTGGCGATCGCCGCTTCGTCGAGACGCTGGCGCGCGCCGCGGTTGCGGTCGGTGTCGCCGGTGTGTTCATCGAGACGCATCAGGACCCCGACAATGCGCCCTCCGACGGCCCCAACATGGTGCCGCTCAAGGACCTGCCGGCGCTGCTCGAAAGGCTGATGGCGTTCGACCGTGTGGCGAAAGGGCACTGATGTTGATGGCCAGCCCTGCCTGATTCTGCGCCGGCTTGTGGTTGCAGAGAGCCGGTTGTAGGCTTGCCCTGCAACTGAGCGCCCTGGCAGGAGGAAGCCATGTCCGTCGCCCGCGTCACAGAGATCACATCGTCGTCCAAGAAGAGCTTTCAGGACGCCATCGAGAAGGGAATTGCGCGCGCCGCAAAGACCCTCAAGAACGTCGAGGGCGCCTGGATCCAGGACCAGAAGATCGACGTCGAGGACGGCAAGATCGCCGCGTACCGGGTCAATATGAAGGTCACGTTCATTCTCGCCGATTAGCCTTCCACCCGCCGAAGAAAAGTCGGGAACCTTCGTCAGCGGCCCTCATTGTCAATGCATAGTGGCAGAGACAGAGAGGAGCACACCATGACAACCCAGACGGGACATACGGAAGCCATTGCGGCTTCGCGGGTCATCGGCACGTCGGTCTACAACACCGAAGGCAAGCATATCGGCAGCATCGAGGACGTCATGCTCGACAAGACCTCGAACGGCATCATGTTCGCGGTAATCGGCTTTGGCGGATTTCTCGGCATCGGCGAGAAATACCATGCCATTCCATGGGCGAGCCTCGACTATGACGAGAACAAGGGCGGCTACGTGGTGCCGTTCTCCAAGGAACAGCTGAAATCCGCGCCGGCCTATTCGATCAACGAACTGACGGGCGCTGACGGCGAGGTGGCGCGCGATGCGTCATACGACTATTACAAGGTCGATCCCTACTGGCATTGACCGGCTGGGCCAGCCCAGCCGGAATCGAAAAGGCCCCCGCATGGCGGGAGCCCCTTTTTGCGAAGACAACCTACTCCGCTGCGTTGAGGGTCGACAATGGCACCGCGCCCTGCGGTGGCTTCTGGCTGTCGCACGATGTCAGGAACGCCGCCGCGATCAGGAACAAACTCACGATACCGCTCAACTGGGACATGGCGAAACTCCTCCTGTTTCGCCCCGCGCGCCAGAATCATAGACCAGAAACCGGTTCGCCGCGCATGACTTATGATGACAGAAATTTGCGCTTCGTGAATCGACGTGGCGGCACTATTTGCAAGCCGCCCGATTGCCTTTTGCAGCGCTTTGGCTAAGAGGGGCGCGACGCTTCAATCGATCAATCGGGGACATCGCAAATGACCGCCATCATCGACATTGTCGGGCGTGAAATCCTGGACAGCCGTGGAAATCCGACCGTCGAGGTCGACGTGGTGCTGGAAGACGGCTCGATGGGCCGCGCCGCCGTGCCGTCAGGCGCTTCCACCGGCGCCCATGAGGCGGTCGAGTTGCGCGACGGCGGGCCCCGCTATCTCGGCAAGGGCGTGCTCAAGGCGGTCGAGGCCGTCAACGGCGAGCTGTTCGAGGCGATCGGCGGCATGGAAGCCGAAAACCAGATCCACATCGACCAGACCATGATCGAGCTCGACGGCACACCCAACAAGAGCCGGCTCGGCGCCAACGCCATCCTCGGCGTGTCGCTGGCCGTTGCCAAGGCTGCCGCCGAAGCGGCCGGCCTGCCGCTCTACCGCTATGTCGGCGGTGCGAAGGCGCATTTGCTGCCGGTGCCGATGATGAACATCATCAATGGCGGCGCCCATGCCGACAATCCGATCGACTTCCAGGAATTCATGATCCTGCCGATCGGCGCGCCGACGCTGCGCGACGGCGTGCGCTGGGGCTCGGAGATCTTCCACACGCTGCGCAAGAAGCTGAAGGATGCCGGCCACAACACCAATGTCGGCGACGAGGGCGGCTTCGCTCCCAACCTGAAGAGCGCGCCGTCGGCGCTCGATTTCATCATGGAATCGATCGAGCAGGCCGGTTTCAAGCCGGGCGAGGACGTGGCGCTTGGTCTCGACTGCGCGGCGACCGAGTTCTTCAAGGATGGCAACTACGTCTATGAAGGCGAGAAGAAGACCCGCGATCCCAAGGCACAGGCCAAATACCTGGCCAAGCTCGCCGCCGACTATCCGATCATCTCGATCGAGGACGGCCTCTCCGAGGACGACTGGGAAGGCTGGAAGATCCTGACAGACCTGATCGGCAAGAAGACGCAGCTCGTCGGCGACGATCTGTTCGTCACCAACACGGCGCGGCTGCGCGACGGCATCCGCATGGGCGTCGCCAATTCGATCCTGGTCAAGGTCAACCAGATCGGCTCGCTGACCGAGACGCTCGACGCAGTCGAGACCGCGCACAAGGCCGCCTACACCGCCGTCATGTCGCACCGCTCGGGCGAAACCGAGGATTCGACCATCGCCGATCTGGCGGTCGCCACCAATTGCGGACAGATCAAGACCGGCTCGCTGTCGCGCTCCGACCGCATGGCCAAGTACAATCAGCTGATCCGCATCGAGGAAGAGCTCGGCAAGCAGGCGCGCTATGCCGGCAAGTCGATCGTGAAAAGCTGATCTCCGGACCATATCCAGTAACGACAAGGGCGGGAACATTCCCGCCCTTTTGTTTTTCGCGGCTGCCGAATCCGGCCGCCCGTAACCGTCCATTAAGCACAATCGGCGAGAAAGAGGCGTTGAGAGGACGAGCGCCATGTGGACACGCCAGCACAAGCAGAGAAACACCGGCCGGCTGATCATCCCCTCGCTCTGCGTGCTGTTTCTGGCCTATTTCGGCTTCCACGCCTATCACGGCGAGTTCGGCATCTACTCCAAGTACCAGCTCGAGGCCCAGGCGACAGATCTGCAGGGCAAGCTCGATGCCATCAAGGCGCGCCGGGTCGATCTCGAGCGCCGTGTCCAGCTGATGCATGAAGGCACGTTGGAGAAGGACATGCTTGACGAGCAGGCGCGCAAGGCGCTCAATGTCTCCCATGCCGACGAAATCACCATCATGCTGCCGGCCTCAGCGAAATAACTGGATTTCAGTTAATCGTTGATATTTGCAATGATTTTAATCGCTTAGACGCATGACAGCCATGCATTTTTCTGCATGGCGAAACGCTTTCCCGCGTGTTAGCCTTGCTCAAATCGGTGGGGAGAACTGATCTCCCTCAGAGCAGATTTCATCTTGCTCTAATGTCCGCAAAGAGACGCCAACAGGGAGTGATGCATGGCCACCGCCGCCAGAAAAGCGCCTGCCAAATCCGTCAAATCATCGGGACTTTCCGCCCCCAAGCCAGCCGACTTCACCAAGGACGAGGAGCTTGCCGCCTACCGGCACATGCTGCTCATCCGCCGCTTCGAGGAAAAGGCCGGCCAGCTTTACGGCATGGGGTTCATCGGCGGGTTCTGCCACCTCTATATCGGCCAGGAAGCGGTCGTCACCGGCATGAAGATGGCGCTGATCGACGGCGACCAGATGATCACCGCCTATCGCGACCACGGCCACATGCTGGCGATGGAACTGTCGCCGCGCGGCGTCATGGCCGAATTGACCGGCCGCCGCGGCGGCCTGTCGAAGGGCAAGGGCGGCTCCATGCACATGTTCTCCAAGGAGAAGCATTTCTACGGCGGCCACGGCATTGTCGGTGCGCAGGTGTCGCTCGGCACCGGGCTTGCCTTCGCCAACCGCTATCGCGAAAACAAGAATGTGTCGCTGACCTATTTCGGCGACGGCGCCGCCAACCAGGGCCAGGTCTATGAAAGCTTCAACATGGCCTCGCTGTGGAAGCTGCCGGTGATCTTCATCATCGAGAACAACCGTTATGCCATGGGCACCTCGGTGTCGCGCTCGTCGGCCGAGACCGATTTCTCGCATCGCGGCGCCTCGTTCAAGATCCCCGGCATTCAGGTCGACGGCATGGATGTGCGCGCCGTGAAGGCCGCCGCCGACCTCGCGACCGAATGGTGCCGCGCCGGCAACGGGCCGCTGATTCTGGAAATGCAGACCTACCGTTACCGCGGCCACTCGATGTCCGACCCGGCGAAGTACCGTTCCAAGGAAGAAGTGCAGAAGATGCGCTCCGAGCATGACCCGATCGAGCAGGTCAAGGCGCGGCTGATCGACAAGAAATGGGCAAGCGAGGACGAGCTCAAGTCCATCGACAAGGAGGTCCGCGACATCGTCGCCGACGCAGCCGATTTTGCCCAGAACGACGCAGAGCCGGATCCGTCCGAGCTCTGGACCGACATCGTATTGTAAGGGAGGGCAAGGACATGCCGATCGAAATTCTCATGCCCGCTCTCTCGCCGACCATGGAAGAGGGCAATCTTTCCAAGTGGTTGAAGAACGAAGGCGACAAGGTGGTCGCCGGCGACGTCATCGCCGAGATCGAAACCGACAAGGCGACGATGGAAGTCGAAGCGGTCGACGAAGGGACGATCGCCAAGATCGTGGTTCCAGCCGGCACCGAAGGCGTCAAGGTCAACGCGGTGATCGCCGTGCTTGCGGTTGATGGCGAAGATGTCGACGAGGCCGGCGAAGGCATCGGCGAAGAAACTGCCAAGGCTGAAGCAGCGGCGCCTGCGCCTGCGGCGGCCATGAGCGAGGCCGCGGCGCCTGTCGCGGCGGCACCGAAGATTGAAATCGCCGCCGATCCGGACATTCCGGCCGGCACCGAGATGGTCTCGACCACGGTGCGCGAAGCGCTGCGCGATGCCATGGCCGAAGAAATGCGCCGCGACGGCGACGTCTTCGTCATGGGCGAAGAGGTCGCCGAGTACCAGGGCGCCTACAAGATCACGCAAGGGCTGCTGCAGGAGTTCGGGCCGCGCCGCGTCGTCGACACGCCGATCACCGAGCATGGCTTTGCCGGCGTCGGTGCTGGTGCTGCGATGGCCGGGCTGAAGCCGATCGTCGAGTTCATGACCTTCAACTTCGCCATGCAGGCGATCGACCAGATCATCAACTCCGCCGCCAAGACGCTCTACATGTCCGGCGGCCAGATGGGCGCGCCGATCGTCTTCCGCGGACCGAATGGGGCGGCTGCCCGCGTCGCTGCCCAGCACTCGCAGTGCTATGCCGCCTGGTACAGCCACATTCCCGGCCTCAAGGTGGTGATGCCGTACACGGCCGCCGATGCCAAGGGCCTGCTGAAGGCGGCGATCCGCGATCCGAACCCGGTCATCTTCCTCGAGAACGAAATCCTCTACGGCCAGTCCTTCGACGTGCCGAAGCTCGACGATTTCGTGCTGCCGATCGGCAAGGCGCGGATCCACAAGCAGGGCAAGGACGTCACCATCGTCTCGTTCGGCATCGGCATGACCTATGCGATCAAGGCGGAAGCCGAGTTGCGCGGCATGGGCATCGACGCCGAGATCATCGATCTGAGGTCGATCCGTCCGCTCGATTTGGACACGATCATCGCCTCGGTGAAGAAGACCAACCGTCTGATCGTGGTCGAGGAAGGTTTCCCGCAGAGCTCGGTCGGCGACCACATCGCCAACCAGGTGTCGCAGCGCGCCTTCGACTTCCTTGATGCGCCGGTCATCACCGTCGCCGGCAAGGACGTGCCGATGCCTTATGCTGCGAACCTCGAAAAGCTGGCATTGCCGAATATCGGCGAGGTCGTCGAGGCGGTCAAAGCCGTCACGTATCGCTGAGCCGGGCGGGAGGAAAAAATGCCAATCAACATCACCATGCCGGCGCTCTCGCCCACGATGGAAGAGGGCAATCTTTCCAAGTGGCTCGTGAAAGAAGGCGACAAGGTTTCGCCGGGCGACGTGATCGCCGAGATCGAGACCGACAAGGCGACTATGGAGGTCGAGGCCGTCGATGAAGGCACGGTTGCCAAGCTAGTCGTTCCGGCCGGCACCGAGGGCGTCAAGGTCAACGCGTTGATCGCCGTGCTTGCGGCCGAAGGCGAGGATGCGGGAGCAGCTGCCAAGAGCGGCGGCGCTACCGCGCCGGCAAAGGCCGAGACACCCAAGGCTGAGGCAGCCAAGGCAGAAGCGCCGAAGTCGGAACCCGCTGCAGCGCCGGCGCCCAAGGCAGAAGCGGCGCCGGTTGCCAATGGCCACGCGGCTGGCGAGCGCACCTTCGCTTCGCCGCTTGCTCGGCGCATTGCCAAGGACGCCGGCGTCGATGTCTCGGCGGTGACGGGCACCGGCCCGCATGGCCGTGTCGTCAAGGCCGATGTCGAGGCGGCGATTGCCGGCGGTGGCGCCAGGGCAGCTCCGGCCGCGAAGGCGGCTCCCGCCGGCGCGCCTGCAACTGCCCCTGCTGCGCCCAAGGCGATGTCGGATGATCAGGTGCTAAAACTGTTCGCCGAAGGGTCTTACGACCTCGTCCCGCACGACAATATGCGCAAGACCATTGCGCGGCGGCTGGTCGAGGCCAAGAGCACCATCCCGCATTTCTACCTGACGCTCGACTGCGAGCTCGATGCGCTCTTGGCGCTGCGCACGCAGCTCAATGCCGCGGCACCGGTGAAGAAGACCGAGAAAGGCGAGGCACCTGCGTACAAGCTCTCGGTCAACGATATGGTGATCAAGGCGATGGCCATGGCGCTGAAGGCGGTGCCGGATGCCAATGCGTCGTGGACCGACAGCGCCATGGTCAAGCACAAGCACGCCGATGTCGGCGTCGCGGTGTCGATCCCCGGCGGCCTAATCACGCCGATCATCCGCCGCGCCGAGGAAAAGACGCTGTCCACCATCTCCAACGAGATGAAGGACCTCGCCAGCCGCGCCCGCAGCCGCAAACTGAAGCCGGAAGAGTATCAGGGCGGCACCACGGCGGTGTCCAATTTGGGCATGTTCGGCGTCAAGGACTTTGCCGCCGTCATCAACCCGCCGCATGCGACGATCCTGGCGGTCGGCGCTGGCGAGGAACGGGCGGTGGTCAAGAACGGCGAGATCAAGATCGCCACCGTCATGTCGGTGACATTGTCGACCGATCACCGGGCCGTCGACGGCGCGCTCGGCGCCGAACTGCTCGGCGCCTTCAGGCGCATGATCGAAAACCCGATGGGCATGCTGGTCTAGGAAAGGAAAAGGCGGTGCGGACATTCTTCACCAGCCTTTTCGCCTTCATCCTTTCCGGTCTGGCTGGCGGATTGGTGGTGCAGCAACTGGCCGTCCTCACCGGCGCGACGGAAGAGTACATACTGGTCTTCGTGGCGACGGCTCTGATCGTCATCGTCGTGACGGTCATCTTCTTTCTGGTCCAGTTCCGCGCCGAGCCGGTTCGGGCGGTCGACCGGATGTTGTGGTGGCTGCTTGCGGTTTTCGCACTAACGCTGCTGGCGCTCGCCGGCTGGACGTTTTCCGTGCCGGCCGAGAACCGTGCGACCGCAAGCGATCTTTCGATCGTTGCCGGGCTGATCCTGCCCGGCGTCGTGGCGATCATCGTGCAATGGCTGTTCGTGCGCTGGCGCCTCAAAGGCGCGGTGGCAGGGTTCGGCAGGGGTGGGACAGACGCATGAAGACAATTCTCTGCTTTGGCGATTCGCTGACGTGGGGCTATGACGCCGCAAGCCTCGGCCGCCATGCGCTGGAAGACCGCTGGCCAAGCGTGCTGCGCGCGACACTGGGCGGGACCATCGAGGTCATCGCTGACGGCCTGAACGGCCGCACCACGGCCTTCGATGACCACCTGGCCGGCGCCGATCGCAACGGCGCAAGGCTGTTGCCGACGGTCCTGATGACGCATGCGCCGCTCGACCTGATCATCATCATGCTTGGCGCCAACGACATGAAGCCGTGGATCCACGGCAATCCGGTGGCGGCCAAGCAGGGCATGCAGCGCCTGATCGACATCGTGCGCGGCCACGACTATCCGTTCGACTGGCCGGCGCCGCAGATCCTGCTCATCGCGCCGCCCGCGGTCAGCCGCACCGACAATGCCGAGTTCAAGGAAATGTTCGCCGGCGGTGACGAAGCGTCAAAACGGCTGGCGCCGCAATATTCCGCGCTTGCCGACGAGGCCGGCTGCGGCTTCTTCGATGCCGGCACGGTGGCCGCAACCACGCCGCTCGACGGCGTCCATCTCGACGCCGAAAACACGCGAAACATCGGCAAAGCGCTGGCACCGCTGGTGCGCGTGATGCTGGAACTCTAGAACATCAGGGAGAAAAACCCGTGGCTGAATCCTACGACGTCATCATTATCGGCTCCGGCCCCGGCGGCTATGTCACGGCGGTGCGGTCCGCGCAGCTCGGCTTCAAGACGGCGATCGTCGAGCGCGAGCATCTTGGCGGCATCTGCCTCAACTGGGGCTGCATCCCAACCAAGGCACTGCTGCGCTCGGCCGAGATCATGCACTATTCGGATCATCTGAAGGATTACGGCCTGAAGCTCGACGGCAAGGTCAGCGCCGACACTGCCGCCGTCGTCGACCGTTCGCGCAAGGTCTCGTTGCGCCTCAATGGCGGCGTCGCCTTCCTGATGAAGAAGAACAAGGTCGACGTCATCTGGGGCGAAGCCAAGCTGTCGAAGCCGGGCGAGATCGTCGTCTCGAAGACGGCCAAGAAGCCGATGGAGCCGCAGCCGCCGGCGCCGAAAGGCGTCAAGGGCGAGGGCACCTACACCGCCAAGCACATCATCCTGGCGACGGGCGCGCGGCCAAGGGCGCTGCCCGGCATCGAACCGGACGGGAAGCTGATCTGGACCTATTTCGAGGCGATGGTGCCGAAGGAAATGCCGAAGTCGCTGCTGGTGATGGGCTCGGGCGCCATCGGCATCGAGTTCGCCTCCTTCTACCGCACCATGGGCGCCGAGGTGACGGTGGTCGAGCTGTTGCCGGCGGTGATGCCGGTCGAGGACGCAGAGGTCTCGAAATTCGCGCAGAAGCAGTTCGAAAAGCAGGGCATGAAGATCGTTCTCGAAGCCAAGGTAACCAAGGTCGAGAAGTCAGCCAATTCGGTCACCGCGCATGTCGAGATGAAGGATGGCAAGGTCGAGAAGATCACCGCCGACCGCATGATCTCGGCCGTCGGCGTGCAAGGCAATATCGAGAATCTCGGTCTCGAAACGCTCGGCGTGAAGACGGACCGCGGCTGCGTCGTCGTCGACGGCTATGGCAAAACCAACGTGCCTGGCATCTACGCCATCGGCGACGTCGCCGGACCGCCGATGCTTGCCCACAAGGCTGAGCATGAAGGTGTGGTGTGCATCGAGAAGATCGCCAATTTCCCCGGCGTGCACGCTACCGACAAGCTGAAGATTCCGGGCTGCACTTACTGCAACCCGCAGGTCGCCTCCGTCGGCCTGACCGAAGCGAAGGCCAAGGCCGAAGGCAAGGACATCCGCGTCGGCCGCTTCCAGTTCGGCGCCAACGGCAAGGCGATCGCGCTCGGCGAGGATCAGGGCTTCATCAAGACCATCTTCGACAAGAAGACCGGCCAGCTGCTCGGCGCGCATATGGTCGGCGCCGAAGTCACCGAACTGATCCAGGGTTTTGTCGTGGCGATGAACCTCGAGACCACCGAGGAAGAACTGATGCACACCATCTTCCCGCATCCGACGCTGTCGGAGATGATGAAGGAGAGCGTGCTCGACGCCTATGGCCGGGCGCTCAACGCATGATAAATTGGCCGTGCGGGACTCACGCGCAAAGCTCGGAGGAACGCGACGGCAAGGCAGTTCGTTTGCGGATGCATTTTCCCCCATCATACGAGGAGTGGGCATATGGACGTGAATGGCGTGGGCTGGATTGCAGCCATCATCATCGGAGGTCTGGCGGGCTGGCTGGCCGAGATAGTGATGAAGAGCAACACCGGCATCTTCATGAACATCATTATGGGCATCGTCGGCGCGGTGGTGCTGAACGCAATCCTCAGAGCCCTCAGCATCGAGCCCTTCGGCGTCGGCTGGTTCGCCTATCTGATCACCGGCTTCATCGGTGCCTGCCTGCTGATCTTTGCAGGACGGTTGGTACGCCGCTAGATCCGGCCGAATGCCGCTATGCGAAAAAGGCCCTGCCGTCATGCGCCGGCATGACCTTTTTCTTTGCGCCGAAAAGCCTTAGATGACGTTGGAACGCGAGCGCCGGACAGGGGCTCGCCAATGAACCGGGTTTGAGATGGTCACTGTTCTCGACACGATCGCCAATGCGCCGCGGCTGCGGCACCCCGAAAAGGCGCACAAGCCGGATCAGGAAGTGCTGCGCAAGCCCGACTGGATCCGCGTCAAGGCGCCGGTCTCGAAGGGCTATGCCGAGACGCGCGAGATCGTGAAGTCGCATAAGCTGGTGACGGTGTGCGAGGAGGCCGGCTGCCCGAATATCGGCGAGTGCTGGGAGAAGAAGCACGCCACCTTCATGATCATGGGCGAGATCTGCACGCGCGCCTGCGCCTTCTGCAATGTCGCCACCGGCATTCCGACGGCGCTCGATGCCGACGAGCCGGCGCGCGTCGCGCATGCCGTCAAGCAGATGGGCCTCAGCCACGTCGTCATCACCTCGGTCGACCGCGACGATCTCGCCGATGGTGGTGCCCAGCATTTCGCCGAGGTCATCCGTGCGATCCGGGCGGCAACGCCATCGACGACGATCGAGATATTGACGCCCGACTTCCTGCGCAAGGACGGCGCGCTGGAAATCGTGGTGGCGGCCAAGCCCGATGTGTTCAACCACAACCTCGAGACGGTGCCGTCGAACTACCTGACGGTGCGGCCCGGCGCGCGCTATTTCCATTCGATCCGGCTGTTGCAGCGGGTGAAGGAGCTCGACCCGTCGATCTTCACCAAGTCCGGCATCATGGTCGGGCTCGGCGAGGAGCGGAACGAGATCTTGCAACTGATGGACGATCTGCGCTCGGCCAATGTCGACTTCATGACCATCGGCCAGTATTTGCAGCCGTCGAAAAAGCACCATCAGGTGATCCGCTTCGTCACGCCGGAGGAATTCAAGTCCTTCGAGACGATCGGCAAGACCAAGGGTTTCCTGCTGATGGCGTCGAGTCCGCTGACGCGCTCCTCGCACCATGCCGGCGACGATTTCGCCAGGCTGCGCGCGGCGCGCGAAGCGCAGCTCAGAAAAACCGCCTGACATCCCGTCT
Organism: Mesorhizobium monacense; assembly: GCF_056781675.1. Taxonomy (NCBI): domain Bacteria; kingdom Pseudomonadati; phylum Pseudomonadota; class Alphaproteobacteria; order Hyphomicrobiales; family Phyllobacteriaceae; genus Mesorhizobium; species Mesorhizobium monacense. The sequence goes on from NZ_CM165567.1 coordinate 2,290,620, forward strand.
TCATGCCGAAATTCGAAGCCACCCGCCGCGTCGCGCATACGCCGGAAGAGATGTTCAGGCTGGTCGCCGATGTCGAGGCCTATCCGCAGTTCCTGCCGCTCTGTGAGGCGCTGACCGTGCGCTCGCGCAAGGAACGCGACGGCCGCACCATTCTCGTCGCCGATATGAGCATCGGCTACAAGGCGATCCGCGAGACCTTCACCACGCAGGTGCTGCTGAAGCCGGACGAAAACACCATCGACGTCAAATACATCGACGGCCCGTTCAAATACTTAAGCAATATCTGGCGTTTCGACCCGGCCGACGGCGGCTGCGAGGTCCATTTCTTCATCGACTACGAGTTCAAGAGCCGCATTCTCGGCGCACTGATGGGAACGATGTTCGACCGCGGCTTCCGCATGTTTTCCGAGGCGTTCGAGAAGCGTGCCAACGTGATTTACGGCGCCAGAGCCTGATCTTCTCCAAGCGCGCGCAAGCCGAGTTCCAGCGCGTGCCTGACCGTTTCGCTGCGGATGAAGGCACGGCCTTGGTCGGCAAACAGCCGGTGCTCGGCAACAGCAGGATGGCCGGCCAGGGCAACGCAGAACCAGACGAGGCCGACAGGCTTTTCCGCCGACCCGCCGCCTGGGCCGGCAACGCCGGTGACGGCGAGCGTCAGCCCGGCGCGCGAATGGGCCAGCGCACCTTCTGCCATCTCCAGCGCCGTTTCGCGCGACACGGCGCCATGCGCCTGGAGCGTGGCAGCCGAAACGCCGAGCATCTCCATCTTGGCCTCGTTGGAATAGGTGATGAAGCCGCGGTCGACCACGGCTGAGGAGCCGGCGATGTCCGTCAGCGTGGCGACGATCATGCCGCCGGTGCAGCTCTCGGCCGTCGCCAGCATGATGCCGCGGCGCTGGCAGGCCTGGAGCAAGGCGTTGGCGAGATCGCCGTTGTTCATGCCGGAACGTCGCCTGGATAAACGACGCTGGCGGTGGCGATCGCTGCTATGCCTTCCTCGCGGCCGACAAAGCCGAGCTTCTCGTTGGTGGTCGCCTTGACCGAGATTCGTTCCGACGCAATGCCGAGCATCGAAGCAAGGGCTGCCGTCATCGCTTCGCGATGCGGGCCGATGCGAGGCGCCTCGCAGATCAGCGTGATGTCTGCGTTGGCGATGCGTCCGCCGCGCTCGCGCACCAGCTTTGCCGCATGTTCGACGAAGATGCGCGAGGCAGCACCCTTCCATTGCGGATCGGAAGGTGGGAAATGCGTGCCGATGTCGCCAGCGCCGCAGGTAGCGAGCAGCGCATCGGTCAGGGCATGAAGGCCGACATCGGCATCGGAGTGGCCGGATAGCTTCCTGTCGTGCGGAATGGCGACGCCGCACAGGGTGACATGGTCGCCGGGCTCGAAGGCGTGGACGTCATAGCCATTGCCGGTGCGGATGTCCGGAAAGCGCGGTCGTTCGCCGGAGAGCCGTTGGTCCGCCATGGCGATGTCCCTTGCCCAGGTGAGCTTCACATTGTCTGGCGAACCTGGGACGATCTTGACCGGAATATGCGCCCATTCGGCGATCGCGGCATCGTCGGTGAAATCCGCCTTGCCCAGATGATGCGCCTTTTCATGCGCCGCCAGGATCGGCCAGAACGGAAACCCTTGCGGCGTCTGGGCGGCATGTAGCCCGTTCCTCGGAACGGTCTCTTCGATCATGCCGGCGGCCGACTCGCGCTTCAGCGTATCGGCGACGGGGAGCGTCGGCAGTGCCCCCTGGCGTTCGCCGATGGCCTCGATGGTGCGTTCGATCAAGCCGCCGTCGACGAAGGGACGCACTGCGTCATGGATGAGGACCCGGCCCGGCGCGTGGTCTCTCAAGGCGAGCAGCCCAAGCCGTACGGAGGCCTGGCGCGAATCGCCACCCGTAATGGCGATGACCCGGTCGGCATTGGCGCCGGCCGCTTTGCGGAAGAGGTCGCGGTCGTCGGCATGGATGGCGACGACGATCTGGCCTACTCTCGGATGGGCCAGGAACGCGTCCAGCGTTCGTGTTATGACGGCGCGGCCGCCAATGCTTTGATACTGCTTCGGACCGTCGACCTGTCCCGCGCGCGCGCCCCGACCGGCGGCGACGATCACCACGCCGACCTTGTCCGTTGCCGCCCCGGTTTGTTTTTCACTTGCGTCAGTCATGCGGATTGGTCCTAGCGCACGATCCCGAAAAGTGTAATCGGTTTTCGGAAAAGATCGTGCGCCAATTGTGAAGTTCCAAAGCGTCCTTTACGCGTCCTGAAGGACGCGCGGCGCTTTGGTCGCGGCCAAAGCCGAAGACCGGTATTTTCCCAAATGCGCCTTAATGTGGCGTCATTCCGCGTTGCACATTGTCGCCGTTCTGGCTAGAGAATGTGCAGCAATCGAACATGCTTGGTTTTTGTGCATGCCTGAATTGACCAAATTGACTGTGCCGCTCGACGTCGGCGGCGTGACGATCCGCAATCGCGTCTTTCTCGCGCCGATGTCCGGGATAACCGACGAGCCGTTCCGGCAGCGCGCCCATGCGCATGGTGCCGGGCTGGTCGTTTCGGAAATGGTGGCGAGCGGGGAACTGGCCAAGGGCAGGGCCGGCTGCGATCTGCGTATCCGCCATTCCGGCCTGCCGGTGCACATGGTGCAACTCGCCGGCCGCGAGGCCGTGCATATGGCCGAGGGCGCGCGCATAGCCGCGGGCGAGGGCGCCGACATCATCGACATCAACATGGGCTGCCCGGCCAAGAAGGTGACGGGCGGCTATGCCGGTTCGGCGCTGATGCGCGATCTCGACCACGCGCTGACGCTGATCGAGGCGGTGGTCGGCGCCGTCGAGGTGCCGGTCACGGTCAAGATGCGGCTCGGCTGGGACGAGGACGCGTTGAACGCGCCGATGCTTGCACGCCGCGCCGCGCAGGCGGGTGTCCGCATGGTGACCGTGCACGGCCGCACGCGCTGCCAGTTCTACCATGGCAAGGCCGACTGGCGCGCCATCGCCCGGGTCAAGGAGGCGGTGTCAATCCCGGTCGTTGCCAATGGCGATGTCGGTTCGGCCGCCGAGGCGGCGGATATTCTGGAGCAGTCCGGCGCCGACGCGGTGATGGTCGGCCGCGCGCATTATGGCGCGCCGTGGATTGCAGGCAGCATCGCCGCGGCCGGCGGCGAGGCAACGGGCATTCCGGAAAGCCCGTGGGCTCTCGCCGACTACATCATCGCCCATTATGAGGACATGCTGTCGCTCTATGGCAGCGAAAGCGGGCTGCGCCAGGCGCGCAAGCACCTTGGCTGGTATCTCGACCGCCACGCCCCCGGCGTCGGTCCCGACCAGCGCAAGGCCATTTTGACGTCCTTCGAGCCAGCCAGGGTCATTGCCGAACTGCGCGACGCGTTCTCGATCGTCGGCGCACCAGTGACCTTGCGGAGCGCGGCATGAAGGCCATAGCTGCTCAAGGGTCGGACATGGTGGATGCCGCCCAGATCGTGCTGAACACCATTCGCCGCCCGGTGATCATGGTCGATGGCGAAGGCTTCATTACCTACGCCAATGCCGACGCCGAGGATTTCTTTCGCGCCAGCGCCACCATGCTTGCCCGCAACACGCTGTCCAAGCTGGTGCCTTTCGGCAGCCCGCTGCTGACGCTGGTCGATCAGGTGCGCGAGCGTCGGGCGCCGGTCAACGAATATCGCGTCGATGTCTCGTCGCCGCGCCTCGGTATCGAAAAGGTCGTCGACCTCTACGTCGCGCCGGTGCCGGAATTTCCGGGCTCGGTCGTGGTGATGTTCCAGGAACGATCGATGGCCGACAAGATCGACCGGCAGATGACGCATCGCGGCGCGGCGCGCTCGGTCACCGGCCTGGCCGCCATGCTTGCCCATGAGATCAAGAACCCGCTGTCGGGTATCCGGGGTGCCGCCCAATTGCTCGAACTCTCCGCCTCCGACGAGGATCGGGCGCTGACCCGCCTGATCACCGACGAGACCGACCGCATCGTGTCGCTGGTCGATCGCATGGAAGTGTTTTCCGACGAGCGGCCGATCGACCGCTACCCGGTCAACATCCATGTCGTGCTCGACCATGTGAAGGCAATTGCCAAGAACGGTTTTGCCAAGCGGATCAAGATCTTGGAGGAATACGATCCATCGTTGCCTCCGGTTTTCGCCAATCGCGACCAGCTGATCCAGGTGTTCCTCAACCTGGTCAAGAACGCCGCCGAGGCGATCGGCGGCGACCCGCAGGGCGAGATCGTGCTGTCGACCGCGTTCCGGCCGGGCATCCGCGTTTCGGTTCCAGGAACGCAGGACCGCGTCTCCCTGCCGCTGGAATTCTGCGTGCGCGACAATGGCCCCGGTGTTTCGGAAGATATCCTGCCGATCCTGTTCGATCCCTTCATCACCACCAAGCCGAACGGCTCCGGCCTCGGCCTGGCGCTGGTGGCGAAGCTGGTCGGCGAGCATGGCGGCATCATCGAATGCGATTCAACGCCGCGCGCAACCACATTCCGCATACTAATGCCGGCCTGGAAGGAAACTTCGTTCGGCACCGGCGATGACAATGAAGGAGACCGCAAATGACCGTTCGCGGCAATATTCTGGTCGCCGACGACGATGCGGCCATCCGCACGGTCCTCAACCAGGCGCTGTCGCGCGTCGGCCATGAGGTGCGCGTGACCTCCAACGCCTCGACATTGTGGCGCTGGGTGGCGGCGGGCGAGGGCGATCTGGTGATCACCGATGTGGTGATGCCCGACGAGAACGCCTTCGACATGTTGCCGCGCATCAAGAAAGCGCGGCCGGAACTGCCGGTCATCGTCATGAGTGCACAAAACACCTTCATGACCGCGATCCGGGCCTCCGAAACCGGGGCCTATGAATATCTGCCGAAGCCGTTCGATCTGACCGAACTGCTCAGCATCGTCAACCGGGCGCTGGCCGAGCCGAGGCGGCCGAAAATCGACGCGCGTGCCGACGAGCAACCGGAGACGATGCCGCTGGTCGGCCGTTCGGCGGCCATGCAGGACATCTACCGCATGCTGGCGCGCATGATGCAGACCGATCTGACGGTGATGATCTCAGGCGAGTCGGGCACCGGCAAGGAACTGGTGGCGCGGGCGCTGCACGAATATGGCCGCCGCCGCGGCGGGCCGTTCGTGGCCATCAACATGGCGGCCATCCCGCGCGACCTGATCGAATCGGAATTGTTCGGGCACGAGAAGGGCGCCTTCACCGGCGCGCAGAACCGCTCCACCGGCCGCTTCGAGCAGGCGGAAGGCGGCACGCTGTTCCTCGACGAGATCGGCGACATGCCGATGGAGGCGCAGACGCGCCTGCTGCGCGTGCTGCAGCAAGGCGAATACACCACGGTCGGCGGGCGCACGCCGATCAAGACCGATGTGCGCATCGTCGCCGCCACCAACAAGGACCTGCGCACGCTGATCAACCAGGGGCTGTTCCGCGAGGATTTGTTCTATCGCCTGAATGTCGTGCCACTGAGGCTGCCGGCGCTGCGCGAGCGCTCCGAAGACGTTCCGGATCTGGTACGGCATTTCTTCAAGCTCGGCGCCAGCGAAGGCCTGCAGACCAAGCGTATCTCGACCGGCGGCATCGAGTTGATGAAGCGCTATCCGTGGCCGGGCAATGTGCGCGAGCTGGAAAACCTCGTGCGCAGGTTGGCCGCGCTCTATTCGCAGGATGAGATCTCCGCCGAGATCATCGAGGCCGAGCTCAAGACTGGAGAGCGGCCCGTCGTTCCGGGTGGCGGCAATCTCATTCCGGACGACCTCTCGATCGGCCAGGCGGTGGAGCATTTCCTGCAGCGCTATTTCGCATCCTTTGCCGGCGACCTGCCGCCGGCCGGTCTTTACCAGCGCATTCTGTCCGAAGTAGAATATCCGCTGGTTCTGGCCTCGATGACGGCAACGCGCGGCAATCAGATCAAGGCCGCCGAACTGCTGGGGCTCAACCGCAACACGCTACGCAAGAAGATCCGCGAGCTCGGCGTCAACGTCTACAAGTCGTCGAGGCCGGCTTAGAGCGTGTCCCATCCCGACATAATCAGAACCGGGGAGCGGCTCTATCTCTTTGTTTTAGCATGATTGTTTCCAGAAGACCGGATTCCACTTTTCGAGAGCACGCTGTAGTGCCTGTGGACAAAAAGGTCCTGGAGCCGGCGCTTTAGGCGAATGAGCCGGGGAAAGATTTCCGTCCCGGCCACACTTGTTGCACAATCGCCACAATGCGTTGCATAGATCCGACGCAATCACTGGCTCTAGACGGCGACATGGCGACTCAGGCCCCTACACTGAACGAACCGATTTTCAGCAGGCACGGTGTCGAAGACAGGCGCCGGCTGCTGGCGCTGCCTGGCGTGGTGGCGATCGCCGGTGCGCTGATCACGGCGGCGATTTCCTTCGCCATCCTTGTCGGCGCCACGCCGATCGTTCCGAACGAGAACACGACTCTGGCGCTGATTGCGCTCAACACCGTCTTCGTCCTGTTCCTGATCGCGCTGGTCAGCCGCGAAGTTCACCGCATCGTGATGGCGCGCCGGCACGGCAAGGCAGCGTCGCGGCTGCATGTGCGCATCGTGGCGATGTTTGCGCTGGTCGCCGCCATCCCGGCGATCATGGTGGCGATCATTGCCTCGATCACGCTCGATATCGGCCTCGACCGCTGGTTCGAGATCCGCACCAAGACGATCGTCAATTCGTCGCTGTCGATTGCGGACGCCTATGTCCAGGAAAACGCGCGCAATCTTCAGGGCACGACGCTGTCGATGGCCTATGATCTCGATGCGTCGCGCACGCTCTACGGCCTCGATCGGACCGGGTTTCTCGACCTGATGAACAAGGAAGCGGTGGGCCGGTCGCTGGCACATGCGGCGCTGATCAAGCCCGACGGTTCTTTCGTCATGAGCGCCAAGACCGATGCGAACTTCGCCATGCCGGAGCCGCCGGAAGGTGCCGTGACTAGCGCCGCCGATGGCAAGCCGGTGCTGATCGAGCCGAAGACGCGCAACATCATGGGCGCCATCGTCAAGCTGCGCGAAATCGAAGGGCTCTACCTCTACACGATCCGCCTGGTCGATCCTGAAGTGATCAAGGCACGTCAGATCGTCCGATCCAACACCGACGAATATCGCGGCCTGGAAGACAATCGCCGCACCTCGCAGGTGGCCTTCGCGCTGCCTTATCTGTCGCTGACGCTGATCATCATCCTATCGGCGATCTGGACCGGCATCGCGGTCGCCGACCGCTTGGTGCGGCCGATCCGCCAGCTTATCGGCGCCGCCGACGAGGTCGCGACCGGCAATCTCGACGTGGCCGTGCCGGTCAGGCCTTCCGACGGCGACGTCGCCTCGCTTGGCGACACCTTCAACAAGATGCTGCTGGAGCTGAAATCGCAGCGCAACGAGATCCTGTCCGCCAAGGACCTGATCGACGAGCGGCGGCGCTTTTCGGAAGCTGTGCTGGCGGGCGTCACCGCCGGCGTCATCGGCGTCGACCCCTATGGCATCGTCACCATCGTCAACCGCTCGGCCGAAACGATGCTGGCCATTTCGGCCACGGCGGCACTCGGGCAGAACCTGTCGGCGGTGCTGCCGCATGTCGGCCGCGTCTTCGAGATCGGCCGCAAGTCGGGCAAGCCGGTCTATCGTGAGCAGGTGACCTTCTACCGCGCCGGCACGGAGCGGACCTTCAACGTGCAGATCACCATCGAGGCGGGCGACGACGGGGCGGAGGAGAAATCCTATGTCGTGACCGTCGACGACATCACCGACCTCGTCCAGGCGCAGCGTTCGTCGGCCTGGGCCGACGTGGCGCGGCGCATCGCCCACGAGATCAAGAACCCGCTGACGCCGATCCAGCTGTCGGCCGAGCGCATCAAGCGCCGCTACGGCAAGGTCATTACCGAAGATCGCGAGGTCTTCGATCAATGCACCGACACCATCATCCGCCAGGTCGAGGATATCGGCCGCATGGTCGACGAGTTCTCGGCCTTCGCGCGCATGCCGAAACCCGAAATGAAGGCCATCGACCTGCGCGAATCGCTGCGCGAGGCCTCGTTCCTGGTCGAGGTCAGCCGTTCCGACATCGCCTTCGAGCGGATTTTCGGCAATGACCCGCTCAAGGGCACTTTTGACAGCCGGCTGATGGCGCAGGCGTTCGGCAACGTCATCAAGAACGCTGCCGAGGCCATTGACGGACTTGATGCAAAAGATCGTTTGGACGGCACAATCCGGATTCAAGCCGGACGGCAGAATGGCGCCATCAGAATCGACGTCATCGACAATGGCAGAGGTTTGCCGCGCGAGAATCGCCAAAGGCTGCTCGAGCCCTATATGACGACACGCGAGAAGGGGACCGGGCTCGGCCTCGCTATCGTCAAGAAGATCGTGGAGGACCATGGCGGCCGGCTTGAACTGCACGATGCGCCGGCGGACTTCCACGGCGGGCGCGGTGCGATGATCAGCATCATCCTGCCGCCTTCTGCTGCCGCCGCGCCGTCGCGCGGCGAGAGCAGGGCGGAAAACGAAAGAGAAACTGAAAAGGTCGGTAATGGCGTCTGACATTCTCATCGTCGATGACGAGGAAGATATCCGCGAACTCGTCGCCGGTATCCTGAGCGACGAAGGTCACGAAACCCGCACGGCATTCGATGCCGACAGTGCGCTGGCGGCGATCGCCGATCGAGCGCCGCGGCTGATTTTCCTCGACATCTGGCTGCAAGGCTCGCGCCTGGACGGTCTGGCATTGCTGGACGAGATCAAGACGATGCATCCAACGCTGCCGGTGGTGATGATCTCCGGCCATGGCAACATTGAAACGGCGGTGTCGGCCATCCGTCGCGGCGCCTATGACTTCATCGAGAAGCCGTTCAAGGCGGACCGGCTCATTCTCATCGCCGAACGTGCGCTGGAGACCTCGAAGCTGCGGCGCGAAGTCTCGGACCTCAAGCAGCGCAGCGGCGAGACCTTCGACCTGATCGGCATGTCGTCGGCGATGAGCCAGTTGCGCCAGACGATCGAGCGGGTCGCGCCGACCAACAGCCGCGTCATGATCATCGGCCCTTCCGGTTCCGGCAAGGAACTGGCGGCGCGGGCCATTCATGCGCTGTCGACGCGCAAGGGTGCGCCGTTCGTGACGCTGAGCGCCGCCAACATCACGCCCGAGCGCATGGAGGTCGAGCTGTTCGGCACCGAATCGAACGGCACCGAGCGCAAGGTCGGCGCGCTGGAGGAAGCGCATCGCGGCATCCTCTACATCGACGAAGTGGCCGACATGCCGCGCGAGACGCAAAACAAGATCCTGCGCGTGCTGGTCGAGCAGCAGTTCGAACGCGTAGGGGGCACCAAACGGGTCAAGGTCGACGTCCGCATCATCTCGTCGACCTCGCAGAACCTGGAAGCAATGATCGCTGACGGTCGCTTCCGCGAGGACCTTTACCACCGCCTGGCCGTGGTCCCGGTCATGGTTCCGGGGCTGGCCGAGCGGCGCGAGGACATTCCTTATCTGGTCGACAATTTCATGAAGCAGATCGCGCGCCAGGCCGGCATCAAGCCGCGACGCATCGGCGACGACGCGCTGGCGGTGCTGCAGGCACACAACTGGCCGGGGAACGTTCGCCAGCTGCGCAACAATGTCGAGCGGCTGATGATCCTGGCACGCGGCGACAATGTCGATGCGCCGATCACCGCCGACCTGTTGCCTTCCGAGATCGGCGATGTCATGCCGCGCACGCCGAACCAGTCCGACCAGCACATCATGGCGCTGCCGTTGCGCGAGGCGCGCGAACAGTTCGAGAAGGACTATCTGATCGCCCAGATCAACCGTTTCGGAGGTAACATCTCGAAGACGGCCGAGTTCATCGGCATGGAGCGCTCGGCGCTTCACCGCAAGTTGAAGTCGCTCGGCGTCTGACCGCGGGGGGCTCGCGTGAGGCCGGTCTGGCCCACGCAATTGCCGGTTACGGCTGCGGCGGAATCGCCTAAGAAAGTCGGGACTTTTCTTGAGGGTTTCCCATGCCGCGTATTGCCTATGTGAACGGGCGCTATGTCGCTCACGCCGACGCCGCCGTGCATATCGAGGATCGCGGCTATCAATTCGCCGACGGCGTCTACGAGGTCTGCGAGGTGGCGCGCGGCTTCATCGTCGACATGCCGCGCCATCTCGCGCGCCTGGACCGTTCGCTGAACGAGCTGTCGATCGACTGGCCGGTCACGCGCGGCGTGCTGCCGCTCATCCTGCGCGAAGTGGTGCGCCGCAACCATGTCGCCAACGGCCTGGTCTATGTCCAGGTGACGCGCGGCGTCGCCAGCCGCGACTTTCTTTTCCCGGCGGCGGGCACGAGGCGGTCGCTGGTGGTGACCGCCAGGAAGGCCGATCCGGCCGCCGCGGCCAAAAGGGCAGAGACCGGCATCAAGGTGATCACCGTGCCGGAGAACCGTTGGGACCGGGTCGACATCAAGACCGTCGGCTTGCTGCCCAACGTGCTCGCCAAGCAGAAGGCCAAGGAGGCCGGCGCCCAGGAGGCCTGGTTCGTCGACACTGACGGCACGGTCAAGGAAGGCGGCTCGTCGAACGCCTGGATCGTCACCAGGGATGGCGTGCTAGTGACGCGGCCGGCCGAGCACGGCATCCTGCGCGGCATCACCCGCACGACACTGTTCGAGGTGGCCGACAAGCTCGGCCTGAAGGTCGAGGAGCGGGGCTTTTCGGTGGCCGAGGCCAAGGCGGCGCGAGAGGCTTTCATCAGTTCGGCGACCACGATCGCCATGCCGGTCGTGGCAATTGACGGTGCTCCGATCGCCAACGGCCACCCCGGCTCAATAACACTTTCGTTGCGCCAAGCCTTTTTTGACATTGCGGAAAAAAGTCCAGCCTGATAACCGCACAGGTGGAATGAACATCAATTTATCTCGTTCTGCTTGTCGTTACTAACGGCAAGAGGGTGTTTGCGCGCTTGACATGCGCCCGGTAATTTGGCGCATTGGCTGCAAACCGAAGGGGATCGGCGAAAGACAAGAACAATGGCGGAACGATCGCAAAACCTTCAGGACCTGTTCCTGAATTCAGTTCGCAAGAGCAAAAATCCACTCACCATCTTCCTCATCAACGGCGTGAAGCTGACCGGCGTCGTCACTTCGTTCGACAATTTTTGTGTGTTGCTACGTCGAGACGGCCATTCCCAGCTTGTCTACAAGCACGCCATTTCCACGATCATGCCGAGCCAGCCGGTTCAGATGTTCGATGGCGAGGAAAGCCAGGGCGCCTGATTGGCACGTGAGAAAGACGCGGACCGCAGCGTCCGCGGAAAATTGGCACATCAGCCGGGGACGGAAGCCAAAGGCCCGACCCGGGCGGTTGTCATTGTGCCTGTGCTTACCCGCCATCAGCGTAGCGACGATGACTCCAACCGTCCGCGTCTGACGCGCTCGGCCGAGGCCCGGCACGACGAAGCGGTCGGGCTTGCCCGCGCCATCAACCTCGATCTGATCCACACGGCGGTGGCCACCGTCAACGATCCGCGCCCGGCGACCTTGCTCGGCAGCGGCAAGGTCGAGGAGTTCGCCGAGATCGTCAAAGAGGGCCACGCTGAAGTGGTCATCGTCGACCATCCGCTGACGCCGGTGCAGCAGCGCAACCTCGAAAAGGAATTGAACGCCAAGGTGCTGGATCGCACCGGGCTGATCCTGGAGATCTTCGGCGAGCGCGCGCGGACCAAGGAAGGCACGCTGCAGGTCGAGCTCGCCCATCTCAACTACCAGAAGGGCCGCCTGGTGCGCAGCTGGACCCACCTCGAACGCCAGCGCGGCGGCGCCGGCTTCCTCGGCGGTCCCGGCGAAACGCAGATCGAATCCGACCGGCGCATCCTGCAGGACAAGATCATCAAGCTGAAGCAGGAGCTGGAAACGGTGCGCCGCACCCGCGACCTGCACCGCGCCAAGCGCAAGAAGGTGCCGTTCCCGGTAGTGGCGATCGTCGGCTACACCAATGCCGGCAAATCGACGCTGTTCAACAAGCTGACCGGAGCAGGGGTGCTGGCCGAGGACATGCTGTTTGCCACGCTCGACCCGACGCTGCGCCGTGTGCGCCTGCCGCACGGCACGCCGATCATTCTGTCGGATACGGTGGGCTTCATCTCCGACCTGCCGACGCATCTGGTCGCGGCCTTCCGGGCCACACTGGAAGAGGTGGTCGAGGCCGATCTGGTCATCCATCTGCGCGACATCTCCGATCCCGACACGGCGGCGCAGGCCGAGGATGTCGAGCGCATCCTGGCCGATCTCGGCGTCGATGCCGGCGATGCCAAGCGCGTGATCGAAGTCTGGAACAAGATCGATCTGCTCGACGAAGGCAATCGTGCCAGACTGCTTGCCGACGGCAATGACAGCAGGAAAGCGCCGCCCATTGCGATTTCCGCCGTCACCGGCGAAGGCCTCGATGCGCTGAAGGCGCTGATCGAGGCCAGGATGGCAGGCGAACTGGAGGAGCTGACGGTGACCATCGAACCGGCGCAATTCGGCCTCGTCGACTGGCTGTACCGCAATGGCGATGTCGTTTCGCGAACCGACAATGAGGATGGAAGCGCGACCATCTCGCTCAAGGCCACGCACAGCGCCCGGCAAGAGGTCGAAAGCCGATTGCACCGTAAAAACAACGGATAAGCCTGGTTATTTCGCGCCTTTGGCCTGCTGCCAGAGCGCTTCCATCTCCTCCAGCGTCGCCTTTTCCAGCGTGTTGCCCGAGGTTTCCAGCGCCCGCTCGACATAGTGGAAGCGCGAGCGGAATTTCTCGTTGGTGCCGCTGAGCGCTGCTTCGGCGTCGAGCTTGAGGTGGCGGCCGAGATTGACGATGGCAAACAGCATGTCGCCGAACTCGTCCTTGATGGGTGCTGCATCGCCCTTGGCGAGGGCCTCGCGCAATTCGCCGATCTCCTCCTCGATCTTGTCGAGGATGGGCGCTGCTTCGCTCCAGTCGAAGCCGACACGGGCCGCCTTCTCCTGCAGCTTGAGCGCCCGCGTGAGCGCGGGCAGGGCGACCGGCACGCTGTCCAGAAACCCCTTGCCGTGGTCCTCCGGATCGTGGCCGCGGGCGATGCGGGCGGCTCGCTTCTCCGCCTTCTCCTGCGATTTGATCTTCTCCCACATGCCCTTGGCCATGCCGGCGCTGCGCGCCTTTTCGTCGCCGAAGACATGCGGGTGGCGGCGGATCATCTTCGTGGTGATGGCCTGGACGACGTCGCCAAAGGCGAATTCGCCTGATTCTTCCGCCATTTGCGCATGATAGACGACCTGCAGCAGAAGGTCGCCGAGCTCATCGCGCAGGTCGTCCGGATCGCCGCGCGCAATGGCGTCCGCCACCTCGTAGGCCTCCTCGATCGTGTAGGGCGCGATCGTCGAAAAATCCTGCTCGATATCCCATGGACAGCCGGTCTTCGGCGCCCTGAGCGCCGCCATGATCTCGATCAGCCGGGAAATGTCTTGCGAGGGTTTCATCAGTCGGATGCTATCGCGCATGCGGCCGGCCGGCCAATGCCGTCGGCCGGCGAGGGGGCATTGTCCACAGATGCCGGTACGGAACCACCCGATCCATGATGGTCGACTGGCGCTAGTCGAGCACCGAGACGATCGCCTTGGCGAGCTTGTCCATGCCGTCTTCCGGCAGGCCGGCGACATTGATGCGGCTGTCGCCGACCATGTAGACGCCGTACTCGGCGCGCAGGCGCTCGACCTGCGCCTCCGTCAGGCCAAGCCTGGAAAACATGCCGCGATGGCTGGCAACGAAATCGAAGCGGTCGGAGTTCGACTGCCGGCGCAGCGCCTCGGCGAACGCGACGCGCAGGCGAAGCATGCGCAGGCGCATCTCTTCGAGCTCCGCTTCCCAGTCGGCGCGTAGCGCTGCATCTTCCAGGACCATGCGCACCGCCGCGGCACCATGGTCCGGCGGCATCGAATAGATGGCGCGCGCCGCCGACAGCATCTGGCTCATCGCCACGTCGGCCTGGGCGCCATCCTTGGCCAGGATCATCGCAGCGCCGACGCGGTCGCGGTAGACGGCGAAGTTCTTCGAGCAACTCGAGGCGACGACCATTTCAGGGGCTTTTGCGGCGAGCAGGCGCATTCCGGCGGCGTCGGCCTCAAGGCCTTCGCCAAAGCCTTGATAGGCAATGTCGACAAAAGGCAAAAGGCCGCGCTCGACGACGATCTCGGTCACAGCAGCCCACTGCGCGGCATCCAGATTGGCGCCCGTCGGGTTGTGACAGCAGCCATGCAGCAGCGCCACGTCGCCGCTGTTCGCGGTCCGCAATGCCGCCAGCATGTCATCGAAGCGAACGGCGCCCGTAGCGGCGTCGAAATAGGGGTATTCGCGGATTTGCAGGCCGGCGGCGCGCATCACCGGCATATGGTTCGGCCAGGTCGGGTCCGAGAGCCAGATGGTCGCGTCGGCGCGGGTCCGCTTCAAAAGTTCGGCCACCAGCCGCAGCGCGCCGGAGCCGCCGGGCGCCTGCGCGGCGCGGACGCGCGAGAAATCGACGGCATCGCCAAAGGCCAATCTGGCCATCGCCGTGTTGAAACCGGTGTCGCCGGCAAGGCCGAGATAGGTCTTGGTGTCCTGGCTGTTGAGCAGCCGCTTTTCGGCCTCGCGCACGGCGCGCATGACCGGCGTCTTGCCGTCGCGATCCTTGTAGACGCCGACGCCAAGGTCGACCTTGTCGGGGCGCGGGTCGGCGCGATAGAGGCCGATCAGGGCAAGGATCTTGTCGGCAGGGGCGGGCTGCAGGGTTTCGAACATCGACATGGCTCCAATGGCGGCGGAGTGATACGCAAATCGGCTTCGTTTCGCCAGCGGTTTCCTGCGCGGAAAGCTGAAAAGCCCGAGCTACAAGATGCGAAACGTGTCCTACACGTTCCTGTCACATCGGCGTAGTTTGAATAGCCCTTTCCAGGATAAGCGCGAGAGTGACGGCGTAAGACCAAAATGAGCCGGCAAGAAAAATTCGACCTCGCCATTGTCGGCGCCGGCATTGTCGGCCTGGCGCATGCGCTGGCTGCCGTTCGCCGCGGCCTTTCCGTCGTTGTCATCGATCGCGACGCGCGGGCCAATGGCGCCTCGGTGCGCAATTTCGGTTTTATCACCGTCAGCGGCCAGGAGCGCGGCCAGGTCTGGCGACGGGCGATGCGATCGCGTGATGTCTGGCTGGAGGTTGCCGGGCCAGCCGGCATCGATGTCATCCAGCGCGGCGCCGTCGTCGTGGCGCGCCGCCCGGAGGCGCGGGCCGTGGTTGAGGCTTTCTGCAAACCGAGATGGGCGACGGGTGCAAGCTGCTCGAACCCGATGAGCTCAACCGCGACTCTATCGGTTTCGCCGGACAGGATTTCGCCGGCGGCCTGTGGAGCCCACATGAGGTGCGTGTCGAATCGCGCCAGGCGATCCCGCTTCTCGCGGCCTTTCTCGCCGAACGGCACGGTGTCGAATTCCGCCGCGAAACGGCGGTTCGCCGGGTCGAGCCGCCGGATATCGAGACCAGCCGCGGCATTGTCCACGCCGGCAAGGTGATCGTCTGTCCGGGCGACGACCTGGCGACGCTCTATCCCGAGCGCATCGCGCGCTATGCCGTCACGCGCTGCAAGCTGCAGATGATGCGGCTTGCCGATCCCGGTTTCAGGCTGCCGGTGTCGGTGATGTCCGACCTCGGGCTTGCCCGCTATGCCGGCTATGCCGCCTTGCCCGAGGCGGTCGCCTTGCGGCGCCGGCTGGAAGTCGACCAGCGCGACGCGCTCGACAATGGCGTGCATCTGATCGTGGTGCAGAGCGGCGACGGCACGCTGGTGGTGGGCGATTCCCATCACTATGCGACGACGCCTGATCCGTTCGCCTCGGAGCGGGTCGACGAGATCATCCTCGAGGAGTTCAGCGCCGTGTTCGGCGGACCGGTCCCGCGCGTGCTCGAGCGCTGGACGGGCATCTACGCCTCGGCGTCCGACCGCACCATGGTCGCCGATGCACCGCATGAGGATGTGCGGCTGGTGATGATCACCAGCGGCACCGGCGCCAGCACCTCTTTTGCCATCGCCGAAGAGGTGATTGAAGAGCTGTTCGGCGCAACCACGTCCCAGACAAGGAAGATCGCATGATGGCCACCCAGGGCTTGCTCCGTGCCGTGGTGTTCGACTGGGCCGGCACCGTCGTCGACCACGGGTCGCTGGCACCGATGGGCGTGTTCGTCGAGGCTTTTGCAGAGTTCGGCGTGGCGATCAGCGTCGATGAAGCGCGCGGGCCGATGGGCATGGCCAAGCGCCCGCATATCGCGGCGCTGATGGCGCTGCCGAGGATCGCGGCGGCCTGGGCGAAACAGCGCGGCCATGCACCGACGGAGGCCGACATCGATGCGGTCTACGCTGTGTTCGTGCCGAAGAACCGGGCGGTGGCGGCGCGGTTTTCGGATGTCATCCCCGGCGTTGCCGATGTCGTCGCGGCGCTGCGGGCGCGCGGCTTCAAGATCGGCTCGACCACCGGCTATACGCGCGACATCATGGCCGAGATCCTGCCGGTGGCGGCCGGGCAGGGGTTCTCGCCCGATTGCCTGGTTTGCACCGGCGATACGCCGGACGGCAGGCCGACGCCGTTCATGCTGTGGAAGGCGCTGACCGAGCTCGGCGTCTACCCGCCATGGCTCAGCGTCAAGGTCGACGACACCGAAGTCGGCATCGCCGAGGGAACCAACGCCGGCGCCTGGACGGTCGGCGCCGCCGTGACCGGCAACGTCTTCGGCCACACGCTGGCGGAGACGCAGGCGCTGGCGCCTGACGTGTTCAGGAAAAAACGCGTCGAGGCAATCGCCAGGCTCAGCGCCGCCGGCGCGCACTATGTCGTCAATGGCGTCGCCGACCTTTTGCCGGTCATCGCCATGATCGAGGGCAGGCTGCGGCGCGGCGAAAGGCCTTGAGCGGCTGCCAGCATCGTCTAAAATTTGTCGATGACGGGATTAAGATCCGGCCGTGCTCCGTAAACAGGGCATGAAACGGTCGATACCGCGCTTCGATATCGTAGGACAGCTGGGTTCGCTCCGCCGCTACGCGCACTCGCTTACGCGCGACAGCGCCGATGCCGAGGATTTGGTGCATGACGCGCTGGTGCGGGCCTATGAGCGGCGCGGGACGTTCCGCGCCGGCGGCAATTTGCGCGCGTGGCTGCTGTCGATCGTCCACAATGCCTTCATCGACCGCTTGCGGTCGCGCCGGTCCGAAGCGGCGCGGCTCGAGCAGGTTGGACACCTCGCCGACGGCAGCACGCAGGCACCGCAGGAGCATTCCGTTCGCCTGGCGCAGATACGTGAAGCCTTTTTCGAGCTGCCGGACGAGCAGCGCTCGGCGCTGCATCTCGTCGCCATCGAGGGCCTTACCTACGAGCAGGCGGCCAAGGCCAGCGGCGTGCCGCTGGGAACGCTGATGTCACGCATCGGCCGGGCACGCGCGGCGCTGCGCGAGATGGAAGATAACGCGCCGGCGCGCGCCAAAAATCATCTCCGGATTGTGAGAGGCGAGCCATGACCGCAATGCTGGATCCCGTGACCGACGCCGACCTTGACGCCTATGTCGACGACCAGTTGGACGTTGCCCGCCGCATTGAAGTCGAGGCGTTTTTGTCCGCCCGTCCCGAAACGGCCGCGCGGGTGATGTCCGACCTCAGGACACGCGACGAACTGCGGGTGGCGCTTGCCGGTTCAAAAGGCATGGCGCGGCCGGCAACGGCCGATGCCGCCCGGCGGCTGGAGAGGGGGCTCGCCCGAGGCCGCGTGCTCGGCGTGCTGCAGCGAGCGGCAGCGGTCGCCGTCTTCGTCGCCGCGGGCTGGCTGGCGAACGGCATGCTCGGGCCGGTGACCAAGGTCGTCGCCTCGACCCAGCCGCCGGCCTATCTCGAGGAGGCGATCCGGGCGCACCGGACGACGCTGATGCGCGAAGCCATGCCATCCCAAGTCGAAGCGCCGAACTACGACAGCGATGAAATCCGTGCCGCCACGGCGATCGTCATGCCTTCGCTGCCGAAGGACTGGAAGGTCCGCGACGTGCAGGTCTATCCGTCACAGTTCGGCCCGAGCGTCGAAATGGTCGTCGAATCCAGGGAGCTTGGGCTTATCTCGCTGTTTGCCGTCAGGCCGGGAACGTTCGACGTGGTCCGGCCTGCCGTCGCCCCCTCGGGCGATATCTCGTCCGCCTATTTCCAGATTGGCGATGTCGCCTACGCAATCGTCGCGCGGAGCGATGTCCGCGACCTCGATCGCGCCGCCGAGACACTCGCCAAGACGCTTTACTGATCCGATCCAGCCAAGGAGAACCAGCATGAATACCCCCGATCTTGGATACCGCGTAGGCACCGGCGCCCGAGCCGGCGCCGTTTACGACGAGGGCCTGCGCCAGCATATGCTGCGCGTCTACAACTATATGGGCCTTGGCCTGGTCGTCACTGGCCTCATCGCCTTCGCCGTGGCCTCGACGCCCGCCCTCTACGTGCCGATCTTCTCCAGCCCGCTGAAATGGGTGGTGATGCTGGCGCCGCTCGCCTTCGTGCTGCTGTTCTCGTTCAAGATGCAGACGATGTCGGCGGCCAGCGCCCAGGCCATGTTCTGGGCCTTCTGCGCGGTCATGGGCTTGTCGCTGGCTTCCGTGTTCCTGGTCTTCACCGGGACCAGCATCGCGCGCACCTTCTTCATCGCCGCCACCATGTTCGGCGCCACCAGCCTCTACGGCTACACGACCAAACGCGACCTGACCCAGTTCTCGTCCTTCCTGATCATGGGCCTGATTGGCGTGGTCATCGCCAGCGTGGTGAACCTCTTCCTTGGCTCGACGGCGCTGCAGTTCGCGATTTCGGTGATCGGCATCGCCGTGTTCATCGGCCTCACCGCCTGGGACACGCAGACGATCAAGGAACAGTATGCGGAGAACTTCGATGCGGAATCGCAGCAGAAGCTCGCCGTCTTCGGCGCCTTCTCGCTTTATCTGAACTTCATCAACATCTTCCAGCTGTTGCTGAACTTCACCGGCGAGCGTGAGTAGCCGGACCGACCGTAGCAGGCAACACCTCGAACCTTGCCGTGGCCGAAGGGAAACTTCCGGCCACGGTTTTCATTTGAAGCAGGCGCGAATCTCGCCCGTAGCTGAATGCGCTCGTCCGGCTGTATGAGTGCGGCGCGCAGCCCGCGGCTCTTGAGTTCACGCTGGGCCTTTTGCTAGCCTGCCGGCCACACCAGCCACGACCCGCGAGGACGTATGGAACAGGTGACGCTTCACGGTGACGGCATCTCGGCGATCATCGTCGGGCAGGGGGCCGAACTGATCTCCCTGCGCGATGCGGAGGGAACCGAGCTTCTCTGGCAGGCAGGTCCGGCCTGGCGGCGTCATTCACCGGTTCTGTTTCCGATCGTCGGCCGACTGACGGGAGACCAGTTGCGCCATCAGGGGCGCAGCTATCCGATGACACAGCATGGATTCGCCCGCGACAAACGTTTTACGTGGGCGGAGCAGGGGCCTCGGTCCTGCACGCTGGTTTTGACCGACGATGCCGATACCCGTGCCCACTACCCGTTCGCCTTTCGCCTTGCGGTCAGCTACAGCCTGGGCCAGCGGCAACTCGGCGTGACCTTCGAGATCACCAACACCGGCGAAGAACCTTTGCCGGCGTCGATCGGAGCACACCCGGCGTTCAATTGGCCGTTGCTGCCGGATCTGCCAAAGACAGCCTACCAGCTTACATTCGCCGATAACGAAAACGCTCCTATCCGCCGGCTGAGGGATGGCCTGCTCCTGGCCGCGCCGCAACCGACGCCTGTGGAGGGCAAAAGGCTGGCACTGTCCGAAAGGCTCTTCGACGAGGACGCCGTGATCATGGATCGGCCCGTCAGTTCCAGCGTGCGCTACGCCGCCGACCGCGGGCCGGTGATCGAGATGTCGTGGCAAGGCTTTCGAGGATTGGGTATCTGGTCCAAACCCGGCGGCGCGCCATTCCTGTGCATCGAACCCTGGCACGGCCTTGCAAGCCCGGCGGATTTCGATGGTGAGTTCATCGACAAGCCCGGCGTGATGCTGATCGAGCCTGCCGCGAAGCGTGTTCTGAGCTATCAGGTACGTCTGCTGTAGCGTCGTGCGCGAACGGCTGGTCGGAGTGAGCCCAATGAATTCCAAAACAATCGAGATCTACCGTCCGCGGGCTGTTTCAAATTTGGACCAATGGGACATTGGCGGCCTCAAGCTCAAAGTCTATGGCCTCGTCGCAGACGACAAGGAAGTCGACGGGCCTATGGCGACCCTGGCGCAGTCATTCGTGCGACAGGAGGTTCTGCCGCGTGTGGCGGACGAGGGTGATGACAATGGCATGGGCTTTGTGATCATTCATCCCGGCGAGCTTGGTGTTTCCATCTCGGCTCACTGGTGGATACAAGGTTCGGTGCTTTGTCAGCATATCTATCGGAAGCTGTATTCCGCCACCGAACCGATGGATACGGTAAAGAGACCTGTTGTTGCCTGTGTTTGGGAATTGGCTCTGATAA
This sequence comes from Mesorhizobium monacense, assembly GCF_056781675.1. NCBI lineage: Bacteria > Pseudomonadati > Pseudomonadota > Alphaproteobacteria > Hyphomicrobiales > Phyllobacteriaceae > Mesorhizobium > Mesorhizobium monacense. The sequence goes on from NZ_CM165567.1 coordinate 2,311,167, forward strand.
ACGCCGAGCAGGAAGCTTGGCGAAAAACGATGATGAAAAGCGAGCCCAGTCCGTCAGCATACATGGACGCTCGAGCTGAATTCAAAGCGGTATAGAGGCGAGGGGAAGCCGGGTTTCAAACCTGCCGGACGATGGTGCCGGTCACATTCACGAGAAGCCGCGCGGCGGTCAGGGCCGACAGGCCGTCAATGTCGGCGGGCGGATAGAGCTCGACAAGGTCGAATCCTGCGATCCTGGCCCGCCGGCCGAGGCCCGCGATCAGGTCGATCACCTGCGTGTAGGTGAGGCCGCCGGGCGTACGCGCCGCTACGCCAGGCATGATTCCGGGATCGAGGCTGTCGCAATCGAGGGTGACGACGATCCGCGCCCCTTCCGGAATATGCCGCAGAGCGGCTTCGACCCCCTCGGCGTGAACCTCGCGGGCGGTCACGAAGTGGCTGGCATAACGCTGCGCCGCTTCGATGTCGGTGAGGCGCGCGCTGCCGACGCTACGCAGGCCGACCTGCACGATGCCGGCGACATGCGTCATCTCGCTCGCCCGGCGCATCGGACTCGAATAGCCGTGGCGTTCGCCATGCACCTCGTCGCGCCAGTCGATATGGGCATCGATCTGCAGGATCCAGACCGGCCCGTGCTCCGCAAAGCCGGCGAGGAAGGGAATGGTCACGGAACAGTCGCCGCCGAGCAGGATCGGTACAGCCGGCACTGCAAGGACCTCGCGCGTCTTCGCCTCGATCCGGGCCCGGTTGCCGGCATTGTCATGCAAGGTGGTCGCGATGTCGCCGGCGTCGATGCAGCAGACCTGCTTGCCGTCGAACAGCGGGCCGCCGAGATCGAAATCCCAATGCTCGACCAGCGCGGCATCGTTCTGGCTCGCAGCGCGGATGGCGTCGGCGGCCAAGGCATGGCCGCTGCTGTCCTTGCCGGGATAGGTGCTGCCGTGACCGGCTCCGAAGATCACCGCACGGGGCATGCGGCCAGCGGCGAGGCGATCGGGAAAGCCGAGAAAGGGAGGCGAGGCGGTCATTTCTTGATGGCCTTGATGATGGTTCAGCTGAACGCTCCTGCTCATGGCCTGTCTTCCCTTCGGTGGGCGATGAAAGGAATGTTCATTATCCTGGGGCGAGGCCATCGAGCAGGAAGTCGAGGCCTTTCCTAAAAGCGCCGTCCCAATCGTTATCCAACAGCAGGCGCGAGCGTTCGATTGTCGGATAGCGTTCGCTGGTAAGGCGCTGTTGCGCGACGGCCCTGTCGTCGTCCGAGAGGTCGAAGCTCGCCCGGGTGATGGTGGCGCCCATCACATAGTTCCAGAGCGACCATATCGCGACGTTCAGATCTGTGTCCGCTACACCGGCTCTCGACAAGGTCTTGCTCAGCAGTTCGAGGCGACCGAGGATGTTCGGGCCGAGCGCCCGGCGCGGCAACAGCGATGCCGACCAGGGATGGCGCAGCATGCTGGCGCGCCAGTCTTCGAGCACATGAAAGACCTCGCCGCGCCAGTCTTGAGACTCAACTATTTGCGCCGGTCCGCGATATTCGAGCACCGAGTCGAGCGCGAGATCGAAGACATCCTCCTTGTTGTCGACGTGCCAATATAGGCTCATCGCCCCCGAGCCGAGGCGATCGGCCAGCCGGCGCATTGTCAATGCGTCACGTCCCCCGGCATCCAACAATTCCACCGCGGTGGCCACGATGCGTTCTTTGGAAAGCGGCGGCTCATTGCGCGGCTCCTGCTCGGGCTGGGGCGACGTCCGCCGAGTGCGTTTGCTCCGGGTGCCGCCGGGTTTGACTGCCATCCGTGTTCCTCGCTGGCCGAACTCGATTTTGGCAGGCGCCGTCAGGAATGTCGACGCTGACCGCTTGACTGGTACGTTGTACTATACGATAACTCGTACGCCGTATGATTCATTAGCATGAGCGAGAGTACGTTGCCAACAATCGGCGGAGCCAAATCATGTCACGCGCAATCAAGCACCTGCTTATCGGAGGGCTAGTCATCATGACCATGGGAGTTCCCACTGCGACGACAGCGAATGAGAATGATCTCAAGCTGACGATCGTCAATCCACAAAACCTCTACGACCCGACGCCGAATGGCTACAGCACGGCGGTGATCGTGCCCGCGAAGCCCGGGTGGCCTACATCTCCGGACAGGGCGGCCAAGACAGCAGGGGAGCCTTGTCGCCCGACTTTGCAGTCCAGGTTAAGCAGGCCTATGCAAATTTGGGCGGCGCCCTCGATGCGCTCGGTGCCAGGCGGGATCAGGTCGCCAAGCTCACGGTCTTCGTGGTCGATCACGATATGTCCAAGCTTGAGGTATTGACCAAGAACGTCAAGGAAATGTTCGGCGACGCGCTGCCGGCGCAGACTCTGGTTCCGGTTCCCAAGCTTGCAATTGACCCCATGCTGTTCGAGGTGGAGGCCATCGTCATTCTGGAATAGTGGGCGGCGCTTTTGGCCCGATTGGGTCGAGCGCGCCGCAGACAGCCGCGCGCTCGCAATTACGAGGGCCGACCAACAACGTCTCGCACTGTCGCATTACTAGATAGATAGCAGCTACATCAGAAAGTCGCATAAGATAGATTATGGAACTGATGGGTATGGTGGAGAGTGTAGCGCCCAGACGAAATTGCTTCGAATTGTCAGAGGCTTGGCGCCTATTGTTTGGGCGCCTGTTGTAACGCGGCGGCTTTTAACGAGATCGAACTGATGGCGCCTGATCCCGATGCGGCATCCGCTGCAGCGTTAGTCGCACAGCCAATGCCGCGAACGACGGTATTCGCGGTTCTCAGTCACAAGGGATTTCAATCGTCATGCCGTCATAGGCCGGCACGACATTGTCCGGAGTCTCGGCCATCACCGTGGCGTAGTCAAGCGGCCCGTGCATATGGGTCAGCACGGCGTTCTTCGGCGTCAGTCTTTCGATCCAGCCAAGCGCCTGATCGAGCGACAGATGGCTCGGATGGGTGTTGTACTGCAGCGCGTCGATGACGAGCATATCCAGGCCGCGCAGCCGCTCCGCCGTGGCGTCCGGAAAGTCGCTGATATCTGGGCAATAGGCGAGCCGGCCAATGCGGAAACCAAGCGAGATGATGTCGCCATGGATCTGCGGCAGCGGCTCAAGGGTGAGGGCGCCGCCCTCGCCTTCGATCACCACCGGCCTGGCATGGTCTATGATGTGGGCGCGCACGATCGGCGGATAGGAACTGCCCGGCGGCGTTTCGAAGCAATAGCCGAACGCCTGCCGCATGCGCTGCATCGTCGGCTGGTCGGCATGAATATCGATCAAATGGCGCTGTTCGAGCACGAAGCCACGCAGATCGTCGATGCCGTGGATATGGTCGGCATGCGGGTGTGTGTAGATGACCGCGTCGACGCGTTTGACCGATGCCAGCAGCATCTGCTCGCGGAAATCCGGTCCGGTGTCGATGACAACCGTGGTCTTGGCGCCGTTCGCCGCGATGCGCTCGACGAGTGCCGCCGTGCGCATGCGCCGGTTTTTTGGATTGGCCGGGTCGCAATTGCCCCAGTCGCCGGTGATGCGCGGCGTGCCGGGCGACGAGCCGCAGCCGAGAATGGTAAGGCGCAGCCGGTCGCTCATGCCTCAGGCGCCTGGCGCGCCCGGACGCGGCATTTTCCCGAAAAGCTGGAAGACATTGTCCGTGGTGATATCAGCGATCTCGGCCTCGCTGACGCCAATAGTTTCGGCCAGCACCTTGGCCGTATGCGCGACATAGGCGGGCTCGTTGCGCTTGCCGCGAAACGGGATCGGCGCGAGATATGGCGCGTCGGTTTCGACCAGCAGGCGGTCATGTGGGACGTCGGCCGCGATGGCGCGCAGCTCGGCTGAATTCTTGAAGGTCAGGATGCCGGAGAAGGACACGTAGCCGCCGAGCGCAACACCCACTTCGGCCAGCCGGCGTCCCGACGAAAAACAGTGCAGGATGAAGGGGAAGGCGCCCTTCCCTGTTTCGTCCTCGAGGATCGCTGCCATGTCGTCGTCGGCGTCGCGCGCGTGGATGACCAGCGGCAGGCCGGTCTCGCGCGCGGCGGCAATATGGGTGCGAAAGCCTTGCGCCTGCGCGTCGCGCGGGGCGTGATCATAGAAATAGTCGAGCCCGGCCTCGCCGATCGCCACCACCTTGGGATGAGCGGAGAGCCGGACAAGTTCGTCGGTCGTCACGTCAAGCTCTTCAGCCGCATTGTGCGGATGGGTACCGACGGAGCAATAGACGTCGTCAAAAGACTCTGCGATTTCAAGTATTTGATTGAACCGCTTCACCCGCGTCGATATCGTGACCATGCGGTCGATGCCGGCCGCTTTGGCGCGGGCGACGATTGCCGCCCGCTCCTCGGCGAAATCCGGAAAATCGAGATGACAATGGCTGTCGACGAGCATCAGGCGCTCGCCTCCGGCTTTTCGATGTAACGCGGAAAGATCGCCTCCGGCGCGGGCAATGTCGTGCCAGGTACGAGCGCATAGTCCGCGTGGACATGCGCGAAGTCACGCCTGTCTGCCGGCACCGCCAGCAGGTCGAGCAGCTTGGCGGCCGACCCCGGAACGAAGGGCTGGCACAGCAGTGTCACGCGCCGGACGACTTCGGTCGTCGTCCACAGAACCGTCTCCATACGCTCTGGGTCGCTTTTGCTTAGCGCCCAGGGCTCCTGAGAAGCGAAATAGCGGTCGGCTTCTGCTACCACGCCGAAGATCGCCGCCAGTGCCAAATGGATGCCCTGATCTGCCATCGCCTTGCGCGCGACGGCGAGTGCCTCCACGGCTTGGTTTAGGATGGTGCTGTCGGCGTCGGTCAGTTCGCCGCGCTTCGGCACCACGCCATCGCAGTTCTTGGCGATCATCTTCAGCGAACGCTGCGCCAGATTGCCGAGGCCGTTGGCAAGATCAGCATTGGTGCGGTTGACGATGGCATCGTGGCTGTAGCTGCCGTCCTGGCCGAAGGGCACTTCGCGCAGGAAGAAATAGCGCACCTGATCGAGGCCATAGTGTTCGACCATAGTGAAGGGGTCGACGACATTGCCGACCGATTTCGACATCTTCTCGCCGCGGTTGAACAGGAAGCCGTGGGCAAAGATGCGCTTCGGCAGTTCGATCCCGGCCGACATCAGGAAAGCCGGCCAATAGACCGCGTGGAAGCGCACAATATCCTTGCCGATGATGTGCGTGGCCGGCCAAAAGCTCCATTTCTCGGACTTGGTGTCGGGATAGCCGGCGGCGGTGATATAGTTGGTCAACGCATCGACCCAGACATACATCACATGCTTGTCGTCGCCCGGCACCGGCACGCCCCAATCGAAGGTGGTGCGCGAGATCGAGATATCCTTGAGCCCGGATTTGACGAAGCTGAGCACCTCGTTGCGGCGCTCGGCCGGACCGACGAAATCCGGCTGACTTTCATACAGCGCCAGCAATTTGTCCTGATAGGCGGACAGCCGGAAGAAATAGCTTTCCTCCTCGTTCCATTCGACCGGCGAGCCAAGTGGCTCGCGGCGCACGCCATCTTCGCCGAGCGTGGTTTCGCTCTCGTCGAAATAGGCCTCCTGCCGCACCGAATACCAGCCGCTGTAGCGGTCCAGGTAAATGTCGCCATTGGCAGCCATCGCCTTCCAGATCGCCTGGCAGGAGGCGTAGTGGCGCGGTTCCGTCGTGCGGATGAATTCGTCGTTTGAGCCGCCGACCGTCTCGGTCATCGAGCGGAAGATTGCCGAATTGCGGTCGGCAAGCGCGATCGGCGTTATGCCCTCGTTCTCGGCCGTCTGCTGCATCTTGAGGCCGTGCTCGTCGGTGCCGGTGAGGAACAACACATCCTTGCCGTCGAGACGCTGGAAACGGGCCAGCGCGTCGCTGGCAATGACGGTATAGGCATGGCCGATGTGCGGCTTGCCGTTCGGATAAAAGATCGGAGTTGTCAGGTAATATTTTTCGCGTGCCATGGATGAAGCCGTCATGAATGTCTGAATGGGAGTGTGGCGGTGGATATCGCATCGAGACGGCGATTGCCATCCCGAGGCCAAGGCCGCGTTCACATTCGCATTGCAGATTTCAGGCGGTCGATCATGGTCAAAGCGTGCTGCTTCTTGTCGAGATTGTAGGTGTCGGTCTCGGATATAGCGTTCAGCGCCTCGTGCCAAGTGTCCGACAGCGTTTTGGCCCGCGCCAGATCGCCGGCATGTGCTGCTTGGCTGGCCCCGGTCGAGAGCAGGTCTAATGCTCGGCGGTTGAAGATGTCGAACTGGATCGCCTGGTCGCGGCCGCCGACGGCCTCCGCAAGCCGATAGGCACCGGTGACGTCGCTCTTTCTGGCGCCGACAAGGGCGTCCAGGGCGGCAGCGATCTCCAGCCCGCCATATTGCGTCAAAAGGATCGCGGTGCGGGCGCTGCCCCCTGCCCGTTCGGCTAGTGCTGCGCGGGCCGCCGGCTCTTCCGGCGGTGGCGGTTCGATGCCCTGGAGGACTGTCATCAGATCCTCGGCGTCGAGCGGCGTCAGCCGCACCATCTGGCAGCGCGAGCGGATCGTCGGCAGCAGGCTGCCCGGCGCATGGACGATGAGAATGAACAGCGTGCGTGCCGGCGGTTCCTCAAGATTCTTCAGCAAGGCATTGGCGGCATTGATGTTCATGTCGTCGGCCGGGTCAACGATGACGATCCGGTAGCTGCCGTCGTGCGAGGTCAGCGACAGGAAGCGGCTGACCTTGCGGATCTCGTCGACGGTGACGACCGTCTTGAAGCTCTTGGTCTTGTCGTTGGCCGGACGGGTCAGATGCAGCACCGAAGGATGTGCCCCGGTGGCGATCTGGCGAAACAGCGATGAGGCCGGATCGGGAACGGCTAGCGCGTCCGGCGCCTTTTCGAAGGCCGGATGCTTCAAGAGATGGTGCGCCAGGTGGAAGGCTAATGTCGCCTTGCCGATACCGACCGGCCCGGCAAGGATCAGCGCATGCGGCAGCTTGCCGGAGCGATAGGCCGCTGCCAACATGGCGGCCGCCTGCGCATGCCCGACCAGGCGCGGCGTTTCGGATGGCTCCGGCACGCCGTCCAGCGTGTCGTGCTGCTCGGGGGCGATGCGTTCGAAGATCATGCGGGTGCTGCCTGCCGCTTGTTGGCCGGCGTCATGGTCTCCAGGGCGGCGAACACGGCGGCGGTGACGACATGCTCGACCGTATCGGGATCGGCGGAAGCGTCGACGACGATGCAGCGCTCCGGTTCCGCCGCGGCGATTGCGAGGAACGCTTCGCGGCGGCGCTGGTGGATATCAAGCGTCTCTTTTTCGAAGCGGTCCGGTCCGTCGCCGGCGCCGCGCCGCGCTGTCGCGCGCCGCAGGCCTTCGGCCGGGTCGATGTCGAAGATCAGTGTGATGTCGGGCACCATGCCGTTGATGGCGACCTCCTCCAGTGCCTCCATGAATGCTGGATCGAGGCCGCCGGTGACGCCCTGGTAGACGCGCGAGGAATCCATGAAGCGGTCGCAAAGCACGATCGTGCCGCGCTCGACCGCCGGCCGGATGACCTGTTCGACATGGTCGGACCGCGCGGCCGCGAAAAGCAGCGCCTCCATCTTGGGGCCGAACGGTTCGGCGGCACCTGAAAGCAGCACATGCCTGACCGCTTCAGCGCCCGGCGAGCCGCCCGGCTCGCGGGTGACGAGGACATCGTATTTCTTGGCGCGCATCTTCCTTGCCAGGCGCTCGATCTGCGTCGACTTGCCGGCGCCCTCGCCGCCTTCGAAGGTGATGAAAAATCCGCTCGCCACTCGAAACTGCCTTTGCCGTGTCGCCCTGGTCTGGATGCTCTCTTAGAGCAATTCCAAGAAAAGTGTGAAACGGTTTTCCGTCCGGAATTGCGCCAAAACAAGGAGATAGAGCGGTTCTGCGTTTCCGTAAAACGGAACCGCTCTAGTCCCGGCTTGAAAAAAGGTCCACGACCTGAGGCCAGAAGCCACTTCCAACTATTGTTTTGTCGCAATTCCGAGACGGAAAACCGCAGCGCTTTTCCTGGAATTGCTCTAACGCAGCCAGCCGACGGCCAGTTCCTTCGCGGCATCGAGCGCGCGCTGCGGCAGCGTACCGACGCCAACCAACTCGGCCGCGAAGAGCGGCGTCTCCTGGCTCAGCGTGTCGCCGATCCAGACGCGCAGCGCGCCGACCGGCTGCCCGGCTTCGACCGGTGCGGAAACCGGCCCGTCATAGACGATCTTTGCGGTCAGCTTGTCGCGATTGGCGATCGGCAGGAAAATGTCCACCGGCCCCTTGGCTTTCAACGCTACGCCGGACTTGGCGCCGCCGAAGACTGCGGCTTCGCCGACCACTTCATCCTTAGCGAAGATCTCGGTCTTTTCGAACGAACGCGAGCCCCAGTCGAGCAGCTTGCGCGCCTCTTCGGACCGTTCGCGGTCGCTGGCCAGCCCGCTCATCGCTGCGATCACCCGCGTGCCGCTATGGCTGACGGTGCCGACGATGCCGAAGCCCGCCGCCTCGCTCGTTCCGGCCACAAAGCCATCGGCCTCGATGCCCATGGCGAGCAGCGGGTTGCGGTTCTTCTGGGTGATCTTGTTCCAGGTGAATTCCGGCTGGCCGTAATAGCGGAAGAACTCGGGGTAGTCGCGCCAGATGTGCAGCGCCAGAAGCGCGAGCTCCCTCACCGTCGTCTGCTGTCCGTCGGCCGGCAGTCCGGTCGCGTTGACGAAGGTCGAATTCTGCAGGCCGAGCTGACGCGCGCGCTCGGTCATCTGCGCGGCAAAGTTCGCCTCCGATCCGGCCATGCCTTCGGCAAGCACGATGCAACCGTCATTGGCGGCCTGCACGGTCACACCCTGGATCAGGTCTCCGACGCTGACCGCCGATTTGAGCTTGGCGAACATGGTCGAGGTTCCCGACGGGGCGCCGCCCGTGCGCCAGGCATTCTCGCTGACCACGAAGGTGTCGTCGAGCGTCATGCGGCCGGACTTGATGGCGTTGAATACCACCTCCATCGTCATCAGCTTGGCCATCGATGCCGGAGGGATCGGCTTGTCGGCATCCTTGGCGAACAGGATGGTGCCGGTTTCGGCGTCGATCATGAAGGCCTGCACGGCCTTCGTCTCGAATAGCTGCGCGCTCGCCGAAGCGAGCGAAAGCAGCAGCAGGCCAAGTCCCAGAAGCCCCGCGACAGGCGAGAAAAAGCGAAATTGCATAAGGAATCTCGACCCGTTAGCCGGCGTGCGTCATGCCCGCAAAGCTATCAGGCTTTTTCCCGGCGGATCAACCGCGAGCGCAAAATTGATCAGTTGCGCACAACAAGCGCGTCCGGCGCGCCATGCGACCACGCCGCCTGCAGCATCTCGTCCAGGCTGCCGTGGCCGTCCGGATAGAGATTGACCGAATACCAGTCCTTGCCATCGAGGTCGGAGCGCTGGATCTCGGTCTTGCCGAAGCCTGCGAGCCCGGCCGCCACGCGCCTGGCTTCGGCGACATCCTCGAACGAACCGGCCGCGACATAGTCGGTGGTGGCCGACGGGGTCTGCGGGTTGGTCCGCTTCCACGACTGCACATCGGCAGGCGACATGCCCTGGCCGCCCAAAGCGGCAAAGACGTCGGCGCGTTCGACACGCTCGTCCGCATAGGACAGCGAGGCCATGGCAAAGGGCGATTGCGGCGGCAGGTTGATTGCCGGCCGCTCGGGCGCGATCGGGCCGAAATCTGGCAGCGTGACATCGCTGGAAGACGGGGCCTGCAAGGACATGACCGGCTGCGCTTCGGGCCGCTGGCCTGAATCGGTCAGCTGACCGGGAAACGGCACGGCGGCGGCGCTCGCCGGCAGGCTCGGCGACGGGCCATTCATGGCGACCATGACGCCGGTCGGCAGGCCATCGGACGGGTCCGGCGCCCTGTTGCCGGGATGGTAGGAAGCCATCAGATACTGGTCGTCATTGCCGTCGAGCGGGGCGCGGCCGACATACTCGACCTTCACCTTGGCGGTGCCGATGTTGGAATAGTCGAGCATTTCGGCGGCACGCTGCGACACGTCGATGATGCGCCCCTCGTGATAGGGACCGCGATCGTTGACGCGCACGATGACCGAGCTGCCGGTCTTCAGATTGGTGACGCGGGCATAGCTCGGCAGCGGCATGGTCGGATGCGCCGCCGTCAGATGCTTCATATCGTAGATTTCGCCGTTGGCGGTCAGCCGGCCGTGGAACGCATCACCATACCAGGAGGCGAGACCCACCTTGGCGTAGCGCCTGTCTTCCTTCGGATAATACCACTTGCCGCGCACCTGGTAGGGCTTGCCGAGCTGGTCGCGGCCGCCGCCACGAGGGATGGAAGCCATATTGAACCTGACGCGCGGGCTTGCCTTCACGCCATATTCGGTTTCGGAAAAATACTCCTTGGAGCGCGGCTTCCTGGTGTCGACCATCGCCTTCGGCTGCGGCGCCGCGCAGGCAGCCAGCAACGCCGCCGAAGCGGCGAACAGCACGAAAGCGGGAGCGCGACGAAGACGCGGGCGCGCCGAAGTCTGCATTTTTCCTGATGTCCCCTACAGTCTCGCTACCAGCTGAATTCCGTGGAGCCAAAGCACCCGCACGAAACATGCCAGCGACACCCTGATCCCCAATCCCCTTGTGCGCAGGAATTGTTTATCACGGTGTTAACCGATTATGGTCGGAACCCGGCGAGATTGTGGCGCGCCCTCGGCGCGTGGCACAAGATGGAACCGGAGCCCGCTCGGCGCGTTGTCGCCGGATGCTTAAGAATGTCGCTTTCGCCATCGTGCTGACACAGGTCGCCGCCGTTGCCGGGCTTGTGACCGAGACGCTGCTGTTTGCCTCGTCCACCACCGAGGCCGCCAACGTAGAGGTGACTGCCGAACCCATGGTGCAATGCGACGTGGCAATTTGGCCGAACATCCCGGAACATTGCCGCAAGCAGGCCGAAGCAGGCAAAACGCGGACGACACTTGTGTTGATGGCCGGCAATTAGTGGCGGCCGTTTGGATTCAACGCTTCATGAGGCCACGACCGGACAGGACCACGAGCCGACTGATACCGGTTAGGAAGATTGAGAGGCAACGCTCCTCCGATCAATTTTCCAACGTATTTCAAGCGCTTATCGGCAAAATCTGGCGGAGGGAGTGGGATTCGAACCCACGGTGAACTTGCGCCCACGCCGGTTTTCAAGATAGGGAACCGGACTTTCGCCGCTTCGCTTTTCGTTGCGTTTCGCGGCGTAACGCTTTGACATTTATCAGCAATTCGCCGCATCCGTCGGCGTTATATTTCGTCGTTTTGCGGCGCTTTGTGCCATTTTCAAACGGGCCGGGCGCAAAATTGGCGCAAAGATTACGCCTTATCGGCGTTGCTCATCCGCGCTGAAAATCGCGCGCCAAGCGCATCCGCAGCAGCCTTGTCACGGCCGTCAACGGCGTGGACGTACGTGGCCAACGTGAACGCCGTTGTCGCGTGCCCGAGCCTTTCGCTGACCGTCTTGATATCGATGCCGTTGGCTATCATTTCGGACGCCATGCCGTGCCTGAATGCGTGCGTCGGCGCGACGCCTTGGACGCCGGCCTGTCTGTGCAACTGTCTCAAGCGGATCGTCAGAACGCCCGGCGGTAATGGCGCGCCGCCGAATGTCGGAAAGAGCAACAGCGGCTCGCGCTGGTAGCCCTTACCCCATGCAAGGATCATTTCGTTGACTACGGTGCGATACTTTCGGATCAAAGCCACGAACGCGGGCGGGATGCTGATCGCCCTGATCGAGGTTTCCGATTTTGCCCGATCGTCGCGCAGGATCGGTTCGCCTTTTTCGCCCGCAACCACGGTGCGGAAAATGCTGATCGTCTCAGCGTCGAGGTCGATGGCGTCGAAGGCAAGGCCGAGGATTTCCGAGCGGCGCATGCCGCAGACCATCAGCAAGGCAACCAGGAGCGCCATGCCGGGATGCTTGCCGCTATCGTCGGCGCGCACCGCCGCCTGATAGACGCGAACGGCTTGCGCTTCGGTCATGATCCTGATTTTCGACTTGCCGGGCGAAGGCGCCTTCACGTCCTTGAACGGATTGGCCGCGACCAATTTCCAGCGCCGCGCCTGCTCCATAGCCGTCGAACCTATCCGATAAAGGTGCAAAAGCGTCCGGTCGGCGAGCGGCCGCGTCCCGCGCGGCTGACCGTCTTTCGCCGGCTTTCGCGCCGCGCCGCCGTTCGCCTTGAGCGCGGCGAGCGCCTCGTCGATATGCAAAGGCGAAAGCTTGCCAAGCTGGATGTGGCCGATCTCGCGCGATAGCAGGCCAAGGTTGCGTCGATACCCAATCAGGCTGGTTTCGGCCAATTCGCTGCGCGTTTGCCAGTGGGCGAGGAGCCGTTCTGTGAAGGCGGCGAAGGTCTGCTTTTCGGCGTCGCCGATCCCGCGCTTTTCGCATTCGGCTTCCATTCTCGCCGCATGGGCTTTCGCGTCGCTTTGCCGGTCAAATGATTTGGTCTGCCGTCGGCGCTCGCCACTCTTGTCGTAGAGACTCCACGTCGCCTGAAAAAAGACTTTGCCGGTCGTGCTTACCTGCCGCCGAACTGAGGCCATTATTTTTTCTCCTTTTTTGATGTGCTGGATGCCGCCCGGCATGAGGCGGAGCAGAATTGTGTGCCTCGCCGACGCTCAACGAACCAGTCGCCGCAGTGCTCGCAAGGCGCCATGGAGACATGGTCTTCAAGATGAAGGATCGCGCTCGTCATCATGTACGCCGCGAGGTTTTCCGGGATGATGCGCATAGTCACGCCACGGCGAGCGGTCACGCCTTTCCCGACCTCGCCGACGTGCGGCACGAAGGCAACGGACCCGACAAATAGCGGCGAGGCGAGCAGCGCGTCCATGACATAGCCGTTGTCCCAAACGGCGCAGAGGCTCGTCTGCGTCCTGTCTCGCGTCCAACATGACGCGGCAAGTTTCAGCAAGCTTAAGACATATGCCCATCCGGCCGTGTCTCCCTGCGTCGTCTGTGACAATTGGCCGAACGGATCGCCGCGACGGCGCACGATCGATAGGACCGCATCAGGATCGTCGAGGTCGATCTCTGAGAAATTGCGCCACCACGCGGCTGGTCCTACGAGTTCGAGAGGGCGACCTTTGCCGCTGGTCTTGAAGGTGAAATCGTCGCCGGTTCGGCCAACGATTTCCGCCGCAGGCCATGCGCGGCCAGTCCAGATTAGTTCCCCGAGCGCCATTCCATATCCTCGCTTCGTCTCATTGCGCGTCACATCGCAATGTATAGCATGAAGGGAGGCGCAGGAAAGATACTTATTGCGCTTATTATGCCTTTTTGGCATATTTGACGAAGCAACGAACGGTGTCGCGGCACAGGGGCTAGGCGCGCTGAGAAATAGGAGGTTTCCATGATCCGTGCCCAACAGAAGCAACTGAAGCGGATAGGCCCTGGATTTTCGATTGCGGCGTTCTCGCGGGCGACTGGCCTTCCCTATAGGCGTGTCGAAAAGGCTGTCGCCGCAAAGGAGATCGCGTCGGTGACGATGGGCGGCGTTACGCGAATTCCCGAAAACGAAGTGCCCCGCGTCCTCCGTGCCTTTGGCGTTGAGACGACCGCACCGGCAGAATGAAGGGGCCCGATCGCGCTGGTAACGCGATAAGGCCGAGGGAAGGAGTTCTGTTCTGAGGACGGAAAGAATTACTTTCCCGGCCTGAAATCGTCAAGCAGCGCGGCGTCCAAACCCGGACGAACCGCATGTCCAATGTCGCACTTGCTTGGGCCTATAGGCAGCAAACCCGCGACGCGGGGGCCAAGGCCGTGTTGGTGTGTCTCGCATGGCGGGCCGACTCTAAAACCGGCAAATGCTGGCCGTCCATAGCCACGATCAGCGCCGACACCGAAATCCCCGAACGCACCGTAAATCGTAAAATCAGGGAACTCACCAAGGCCGGATTGATAACCGCAAGACGGCGGCGAAGGAATTCGAATCTCTATACCTTGATGTGCCACGGTGGCGTTTCTAAAGCGGACGGAAATCCGGTTCTTGAAACGCCAAATAAGCGGCCAAGAAACGCCAAATCCGGCGCTTCAATTGCGCCAAGCTCTGGCGCACAAACAGTAAAAGAACAAAAAAATGAACAGGGCGTGCGCGCGGGTCGCAACGGCGAAGAGACGGCTTTTGCCCCGACGAACGGGCAAGCCGTCCTCCGCCTTGCCGCGAAGGAGAAAGCCACTGTCAGCGCCGAGCTATTTCAATCAGAGCGCGCTAATTTTCCTGCCGAGCAGCGGGCCCGGACCGACGCCGAGCGGCGATGGATCGATGATCTGCTCAAGTACGATCCGAGGCTTTACGAAACCCACATGGTCGAGATGACGCTGGATACCAGCGCGGCCGTAACCGACGCTGAGCTTGCTCGGCCAGGCGGCGGCCTTCAGATGCTGCTCGCCACCGGTCCGCCGAAGAGGCCATGAAATCCGGGGCGAATCCTTGACGCGGCCAATGTTCTCGACAGTGGGCGGCGCTAGATTGAACGGCGAGACTACGACCACGCACTTGTCCTGATAGGACGCGAAATCGGCTTCTAGCCCAATAGCAAGCAAGGGGGATCGTGGCCAATTGAAAGCTGGAGCGTGAATAACCGGCATATCGAGTTCGTTCCCACTTTGTTCCGGAGCTTCCAACGGTCATAATCCTTGCAACTGATTCGCAGGGGTGATTCGAGATGCAGAACCGATCGCACGCGGTGATGGCGCAGCGTTCCGAGGCTAAGGACAGCAGGGATGACTTCCCGACACCGCCTTGGGCTACCCGAGCGCTTCTGGAACATGTCCTGCCCGAACCATCGTTTTCGAGACGGATGACGTGTTTGGAACCGGCCTGCGGCGCTGGTCACATGGACAAGGTTCTTCGTGAATATTTTCACGAGACTACTGCGTCGGATATCCACCCGTATGGCTATGCGAGTGTGGGCGACTTTTTGAAGATACCGTTGGAAGTCGCGTCGTTCGATTGGGTTATTACCAACCCTCCGTTCAACTTGGCGGAAGAGTTTGTGACGCGTGCGCTTCCGGTCGCTCGACGCGGCGTAGCTATCTTGGCCAGGACTGTTTTTATGGAGAGTGTCGGTCGTTACGAAAGACTTTTTCAGCCCACTCCCCCGGCGATTTTTGCTCAGTATGTAGAGCGCGTGCCAATGGTGAAAGGCAGGCTTGACCAGAAAGCCTCGACTGCCACCGGCTACGCTTGGTTCGTTTGGCTGACCGAAGGGACTTCGAATACAAAGGCTATGTGGATTCCTCCTTGCAGGAAGAAGTTGGAAACCAAATTAGACTATGACTTACCGCCAAGCCGCATGTCACCACGGCAGGCGCAGTCGGATTTGTTTGGGTTCAATGTCCCTGCTCGATATAGTGAAGCCAAACGTTGATGCGACAATAGCGTCGCTGGTTGACACTGAATTTCGGCCAGACCCAATTGCGGGAACACTGTTTTCTAGGGTCGTGAGCGTTCTGAGTTCTGCCTATAAGCGTCATGGCTCAATCATTGAACAGGCCATCGTCGAGTGCCTAAAGGCGAACCCCAGGTACACGGTATGGCGCGTCGATCTGTTCGGCATTCACGACCAAGCGACGGTTACAGTCGCTGCGGCCCAAAACAACCCAGGTTCGCTTGATAATACTCATCTGCCCTACATTGGCGACGCGGCCGGCAACAATCGCATACAGTTAGATGCGGTGGTGTTCGATAACGATACGGGTATCGTTTCAAGCTACGAAATTAAGCGGGGTAATGGTCATTTCGATGCCGGAAAACAGCGCTCGATGAAGCGGGAAGCGCTTCTTTCGAAGATCCTGCTTCGAGATCATTGCCGCCAGCGCGGGTTCGCAGCAACCGACAGCAGAGCATACATCGTGTTTTACTATGGCATTAGATCAATTCCCGCGCCCCTTGGCTTGATCGGCACTGAGCTTGACGACCATTTTGGCATGCCAATCTTGAGCGAAGTCGAAACGGTGAACTCCAATTTCAGAAGCCGCTTGTTTGAGATCATTTCTCAGTAGGCTTGGGGGAAGCTGACGGCGGGGCGCGCCAGAATCTAGGGCGAGAACCGTCAAAATCGGCGCGCGACCTGGCCGATCAGATCGAGGCGCAGGACGCGACAGCCAAGCCGTGCGGCATTGAGCGGCGTCCGGCGGCTGATCTGGATCGCCTCGGCGGGCTCAAAATGTCGCGCCAGCGCGACATTCTCTCGCGCCAACTGCATCAGCTTATGCGCCGTCTGCCGCGTTTCGAATCCCAGCACGCGGGCATTGGCGGCCAGCCAGTCTCAACTGGATTCGCCAGCGCGGTGCGCGCGTTGTCACGATCCACTCCGCTTCTGGCAGACGTTTTTGAGATAGTCCGGCTCGTTGCCCTCGCAGAATATGACGCCTGTCTTCGGATCGAACTCGCCGACGAGGCCGATATTCAGCGTGCCGTCGCGGACCCACTGTCTCAGCCTGCCCCGGGACACCCCAACTGGCTCGATGCTGAAACGGCGGTTGTTGCTGCAATCCACAATCAGGCTGTAATCGCCGAGGCTGCGCGCCGTCACCGCCTTCGGGCAGTCTATCCGCAGGGCGTCATTATTTGCCATAAGTGCGTGCCAGCGTACGAGCTGCGCGGGCTCGGCGATCCAGCGGGCAAGCTCAGCCTCATATGCTTTTTCTGCCCGCCTTTCGCCGCGCTCTACCTCCCACTGCTGATACTTGGCGGTCAGCGCCGGGCCGAAGAACCCGGCAATCAAGACGACCAGAATGGCCACCAACAGAACGTGGATAGTCTTCACATTTTTACCCCCCCTGGCGGTGCGCGCCTTTGCGCCAAACAGTTTACCCCCGGATCGTCGTTCAGCGCGAGAACGCCCGGCAGATTAATTGCAGCCAACTGGCTTCCCTCGCAAATAGTCAATTTGCTGTAGGGTTTTCTTGCTGGTCGATCTCGACCTCGGCGCAGGACCGGGGCAAACATCGAGAATACCGGCGCCAACCCGACGCCGGCAAAAATGCGGGCTGATATCGATGTAATGCACGAGCGCGGCTGACCATGAAGCCCGAGATCGACCTCCTCGCCGACTGTCTTCAAGGCCTCGCCGATCGGGTGGCCGCCGCTCAGGCGATGGTGCGGTCGATGCAGGCCGAGCGCGACGCCGCGTCCGAGGGGGAGTTTCCCGAGCATGATCTGATCGACGTTTCCGACGCCGCCATTCGCTTCCGGCAAAAGCCCGACACCATCAGGCATTGGTGCGAGCACGAAGGCTTGGGGATCAAGATCGGTGGTCGGTGGAAGGTGTCGGTGTCGAAGCTCAAAGCTCGGCTGGGATACTGACCTTTTCCCGTTTTTCCCGTTTCGGGCTGTTTGGCTTTCCCGTTTCGCGGTGCACATGTGGGCCAACGAACACCGGCAGGGACCAAGCACATGCCTCACGACTTTCGCGCCGACGGTCTCGCCAGCGCTGCCGGCGGCGGCCAGGCGCCGGGCATCGACGATTCGCAAGCGTCGGCCAGCTGGAATGCTGCCGTCGAAAACGCGACCGCCCCGTCGTTCAACATGCGACAGTTCGGACAGGCGCCGGATGTCGCCGATCTTTTGCCCGCCGACGCGAGGAGCCGGCTCATCGAGTTGCGCGAGATCGCCGAAGACGCTCGCGCCGCCTATGTCGGCCTAGACGACGGATGGCATCATGCGCGGCAGACGCTGAACAGCACGCGGACCCGTCTGCGCAGCCTAACCGATCCGGACGCTATGCTTAGGGCTGGACATAACCCGGCTTTACTCCGCGGCGTTGACGGCAACGAACATCCGGCAATCGCCGATGCCCGCAGCAAGGTCGTCGCGGCTGAAACAGACCTTAAGCGGATTAACCAGCGTCGCGATGATCTGGCGCACCGTCAACAGCAAGCGCGGCTCTTGGTCACGCGCATCGAAAACTATCTTGCCGGCGCCAGGCAGAGTGCGTTCGAGCCGTTCACCGGCAAGCTGCGCAAAGTCCCCAGCGTGGAAGCAGCGCGCGGCGAGATCGACAAGCTCAAAACGGAGTTGTCGGCGGCTTGGACTGCGCCGCATCCGTCATCGGTCGTCAAGGCACGGATGCGAGGCGAGATCGCCGCGCTTGCTGAACGTGGCTCGCCGAATCTGCGGACGGCGGTAGCGCATGGCGAGAATGTGAAATGGCCGACGGCCGGCGTCGATGTCTGGCACAACATGCCCGGCAACCACGTCTCGGCCGTTGCACCGGACACACTCGGCCTGCTCGCGTGGCTGCTCAAGGACAAGCTCGTCGCGGCGCTCGACATAGAGGTCGACGACGCCGCCAACGACCAGATCGCGATGACCGACGAACAGCGCGACGCCGCGCTCGCAAGGCTGGCCGATCAAATTCTCGAGGTCGAGCGCATCGAGGTCCAACTGGTCGAGGCCGGCGGCCTCGACCACCGCGACGACGTTGACGTTCGTGCGTTGCTCGGCATCGTCGGACCGGAAGGCGAATGAGTGTTCAGAGCATGGTGTGGTTGTCCTTCACCATTAAGCACGAGACGGGCGAGGCCGAGCGCACCGCCCGTCTCAACCCAATGACAATGCCTCTGATGATGAGCGGGTTTTGCTGTTCCTTCTCCAGCTCATCCAGAGCACCGGCCGGTCGCGTTGCTGTTCCCAGCGTGGCCGGCCGACCAATGCGGCTGCCGGGTGGGGCGGGCGCCCGCCACATGCAGCGCCGGCGCCTGGCCTCGGTCGCGGTTCCTCCTGCGCCAAACTGGTATGAGGGAGAAGCTTCTGCGCGAGGCATTTCTAGGCATAGACCCGCAAATCTTGGGCATGATCACCAGGCAATCGAGCCAAAGCCTTATGGCACTTGGCGTGGAAGCGTCGAACTGCGCAACGGGGAGTAAAGTCATGGGGCATCCATGTCCCTGATGTCGTTCTCTGCATATGCCGCCCTGATCGGCGTCAACGCCTCAAGCGTGAGCCGGGCCGTTGCCAAGGGTAGGCTTCCCGTCGTGCAACTTGCTGACGGTCGGCGATTGATCGACCCCGCTCTAGCCAACTCGGCAAGACGCAAGAATAGCAACATCCACTCCGGGCACGGCGGCAAGCCCGACCGGACATTGCGGCGCGCGTCGGAATGGAAGGCGCGGCAAGCCGATGGTTTCGATCCGGCGGTCAAGGCCTGCGTCAACGTCATGCGCTCGGACTGGCCCGATCTGGTCCGCAAGGCCATGGCCGTGCTTGGAGCCGACGAATTGAACCAGGCGCGGGCGGTGCTGGCGGTGCGCGAACTCACGGACACGCTCGCTTGCGCCGCGCATTACGACCTGAACGCTGGTGGAGTTTGGGACTTCCGAGAGGCGCTGACGCCGATACCGGCAATGACATGGTCCGCTCCCGATGTTCAGACCTTCTTCGAGCGGGCGGGCGGCAGGGCCGAAACCGAACAAGGTCTATGGACCTCCGACGATGAGGCCGGCCTTCCCGGCGGCGATGCATGGGCATTCGAGGCCTGCTCTGCCCACGACGCTGTGAGAGCAAGGAGATAGCAACATGATCCCTGCAGATTTCCCTCCGCACTGGCGCGCGGCCATCGAGACCGGCGACGCTTCGGGCTTCAAAACCCAAGACGATTTCGTGGCCTTTTTCCGCGCAACCAGCATTGTCAACGGCTGCTTCGGCGAGCTTTCAGATGGCGAGAGAGACCACGTCTTGGACCTTCGCGATGGCTTTCCCACGGTCAATGAGGCCGCAAGGCAAGCAGCCACCAAGGAATGCGAGGCGCCGCCGCGCTTCATCGGCGTCACCAACCTAGCCCGAGAGCCGACACTCGCCGAGCTGCAACCGGAACTCGACGCGATCGAAACCGAGGTCGGGAAAATGAGCAGGAGCGCGTCCGAGTCATGGGCCAAGGTCATCGCCAAACACAATCAAGGTGTGCCGTGATGGCTTGCCGAGCGAATAAATTCCCGGATGAAAAGCGGCATTCATTTCGGTCTTGCCATCGCTTCCTTGCACCGGCTGCCGGCGCGATCGCCTCACGCCAGCCGCCGCCTATGAGGCGCTGCAGCCTGAGACGAAGAACTCGGCATTTCATGGCAACCAGCACAAATCTGGTGTTCGCCAAGTTGGCGATAGGCAGATTGCCGACCGCTTCACCGCCGATACCGCCGCCAAAACTGGCGAGTTTGCCAATTTGGCAAACATTGCTGGATCGACGTTCTTGAAGGCGTCTATTGCGCGATATGCCGACCGTTGCGAAATCTGCGGCAAACGCTGGTCGAGCCACCCGGTAAAGCAGGCGACCGCACTGACCTATGGCGACTTCGGCAACGTCGCCTGACCGCGATATCGCGGCGGGCGGTGGGGTCTCTAGTTGCCGAATTCTTGGCGTAAAAGGAAGTCGATCGCATCCTCTTCAAACCCCGACGGGAAACGCTCTTTCGCGGTTACAGGATCAACCTGATTGCACTCTCTTCCGAAGTCGGCAAGAAACGGTCTGTCGGCCAGCTTGACAAGCCGACCGTTATCATCGAGCGGCGGCTCACAAAGTATCATTTTACTCAATGTTACAGGATCGTATGCTACCGCAGGCACATACCCAAACGCTGCTATGCTTCGCGTCCCGCCAACCGGCTTTCGCGGAGGCGCATCTGCCCAGGCGAAAAGCTTAACTCGTTCTTCTTTCACTTCGGCAAGCCATGGGATTATTGCGCGACTTATGTCGCATCCTGCTATGTCTGGATGCGCGCCCGTTGGCATGATCGCGGATTCGCGAATGCCACAGTTGGTAAACACGGCGCCAGACAGATCCCCTTCAATATACGATTTTTCTAATGTGACCTGCGACCACTGGGCTTTGGCGAGGTTGACCTCGCGAAGCGCGAAGAATTGCATCTTCAACCCAATGACTTTGGAATCGCGCAAATCGAGTCCGGAGATTCCGTCGATTTGTGTTGGCACCCAAAAGCGCAAAGGCTTCTCCCTTGGAGCCTGGCCGATGAACTCGATCCCGGTGTAGATGACCGGTTTCACACAAACGGCAGTCTTTGCATCCCAATTGCCTCTCTCTTCACAGGAGAGGTCGACGGCGTCTAAGACCGCCTTTTGCTTAAACAAGTAACTGAGAGCGTCTCCTTTGCCGGTGTTTCCAGCGGCAGGTCGAAGCAGCCTCGACCAATTTCGTTCTTTGGCATCTTCCACCCTCTGGAATCGCTCATCAGCCCGATCTTCGAGGTCTCCGCTTATTTGCCACGCCGTTAAAAGGACCACCACAAAGCCGGCTACACCTGCGAGCATCACTGCAAGCTGCAGAATGGGGCTTGCTTCCATGCCTTTTACGAATGGTTTTAGCCGAGCGTTGGCTATATTCCATACGCTGTTGATCAGATGTCGAAACACCCAACACGCGACGCAAAGAACGATGATTGCGGCAACCCCGAAATAGACCCAAATCATGCCCAACGCCCCCGCCGGTCAGCGCTTCTGCGCCATGGAGTCCTACCCAAGCACGGGGTCGACACCATCACAAGGAGCAACCCAATCTGCGGGGGGTGGGGCAAACTTGGCGAAGCCGAGCTGTTCGGCCCGGCGAGCCTCCCATGCACGGAATTTTTTCTGCAGCCGAAAGATCGGCCGAGGGTTTTTCCCACCTGTGGATGTAAAATTGAATTTTTGAAGTCTGTGGATGCAAAATCGAATTCGCCTATGGAATTCAGCCTTCCGCCCAGCGGGTCGGTCCGTCTTTCAAGTTGAAAAGTAGATGGTTGGTAAGCTCCTCGATGGTTTTGAAATCAGCGATTAGTTGCGCGTGAAATACGACAGGTCGAGCTTGTTCAGAGTATGAGTGCATCATAACCGGCTGGAAGAAACGCAGCTTATCTCGTTCATCCAAAAGCCTTTTTACTTCGGCATCTCCCATGGGCATCTCGGCTCTATCTATTTTTTTATCGAGCCTATTGTGGGTGTCCACATCCTTGAGCAAGACGGTATAGGGCGGGATGTAGAGCGGGATTCGATGCGCCAAGGCATCCCGGTAGTTTTCGTTTGCTGCCAGCCATCCATCGATCTGATCCAGGTAGTCACCGAAATCAGCGGAAACCGATTGCCGCACGAACTTATGGATTTTGCGAAGACCGACCTCGCGCCGAGATATCTCCTTCCCGTTCGGCGTCGTTAGCGCTTGTTCCTTCACCCAAATCCAAGCCAGATTATCGAGGCAGCCTGCAATATTCAGTACAAACGACTGAAGGCATATTTCCGCGTCGGCCAACGCCAATGAATCAGGTGGTTTTTTCCGCGAAGGCGGCAATCCACGGAAAACATTGTTGATGCAGCGCTCCAAGACTTTTACCCGTCTTAGAAGGCCGTGATACGCAAACTCGCGGGCGGCCTCCGATTTGAACGGATGCGACAAGACGCTGTGGTTTATCGCCCGGGTTCGATCAGCGATCTGATTCCTTTCGCCTAGAATCTCTCTAACTGTTTCTCGTGAGAAGCTCATTCATCGGCCTCGAAAACTACCGCACAGGCAATTTTGGACGCCGGCAAGCGTTGAGACCGCACAATGGCTTCGTGGGAACACACCTTTAGGATGCCGCCGCTGCTATCCGGTCCGCTGGAATTTCGAACCCAGCAGCCTGCAATCGTTGAACGAGCTTTGCCACTATCTCTTTCACATGGGTGTTGAATTCTATCCGAAGGATCCCGTCAGTGTCAGAAGGGCGCTCAAGAGTCCCTTTCTGGATAATGGCCATATTGGGTCGACCCAGCGCGGCCATCACCATCCCCATCTCCAAGATGACGTTTTGTCGAGCTCGCGGTTGCCGATCCGCATCTGTTAGCTTGTTTGAATAGCCGTAATCGTCAGGTGTCAGAAGAACTATTCCAAACGCAGCATCCTTATAGATGCTTTGCTCCAGGGCTTCGACGATCGTCTTTCCACCCCCGTCAGAGTTTTGCAGTATGAACGGTTTAAGGCCCAGTCTTAATAGGACAAGCTCGAGTTGATCACGCGCCTCGCTGTCGTGGCCGTGGACAACAAAAATCTTTGCCGCTTCGGGAGCTTTTGCAACTGGCATTGGGTTACCAAGTGCGGCATCCAAATCGGCCTGAAACTTCTCGGGGGTGCTGCCTTGGCAAAGAAGGGTGCCTGATGAACGCCACCAATTGAGTACCTCACCTGTTTTTGCCCTGAAGAACAGATGACCGGGGTTTTTTTCTCCCCATTCCCCCTGCCGGCCAGTAGCTTCTACGGCGCTTATTAGTGCATCCAATTCGCCATGGAATTTTGTCATCGGTTGGGTTCCCCGTTGTTTCGCTTTGAAGTCGATTCCATCATAAGCCGCCAACCGCTTTTCGCCGGTTCATAGTCGCAGGAACGGAAGGAAAATCAAACGTAGGCGGGCCGATCAGGCTCGGCCCGACCACGGCTCGATGCATTGGGACTTGGTCGGGCTGTTTGGCTGCTCGGAATGCAAGGCCGAGGACCGGGACCCGGTGTTCTTCACCGTCATTCCTGACTATGAGGGCATCCAGCTGCAGAGCAATCGCAACTGGAAGCCGACCTTCGCAAAGCCCTGAAAGCCCGCCTACCAAGCCCGCCAACGCGCTCGGGCCGACGTGCTTGGGCGTGCCGCCCAGTCAAAACAGCTTCGTCAACTGCGGAGCCACCAGCACGATCAGCAGACCGACGATGGCCCAAATCCCCATGTTGATCCGATTGAGGACGATGCGGATACCTACCAGGTTGCTGTTGGTCGTCCAGGCAGCATTGCCGCTGCTCATTTCTTCCATGACAAACCGCAAGTGGTTGTCGCTATCATCGTTTAGCTTTGCAATCTTGTCATCATGCCACTTTCCCGGATTGAATCCGCCGAATAGAGCCACGGCCCATGCCACCACGTAAACCCACCATTGACGATCCATCGATCGACCCTTTCTGTGCACACAGTGCAAAGCAGCAGCGCGGCGGAGAGGACATCACCGGGGAAGCAACGCGCGCTGAGGGGGAACCGCTCCTTCTCCGACAGAGCCTGCCGGCCTGCGTCCAACGTTTCGAATACACCATGAAGTGTCGGGTCGCCAAGCTTGGCTGATCCCCGTGCCGCCAGCGCGCGCGGGCCGCATCGCCGGGCAGCACAGCGGCCAGCGCCAATCGCCCGCTGTAGGGGCCGGGCGGCGGTCAGACATTCGTCAGCGCACCGCGCCTATCATTAGAACCGGACCGATTCGTTCGGCTCCCGAATAAACGACAAGGAACCAAAACCATGAAGATCAAACAAGCATGTGCCCAAGTCGTCGCCGCCTTCATCGATTGGAAGGAAAGCCGAGGTCACCGACCCGACCAAGTGCTGCGCGGTGACGATGCCTTCCTGTTCTACCTCGGCCTCGAAAGCAGCCGCTCGCCACTGCTCGACTTCCGTGCAACCGGTGACAGGTGGCAAACCGTTCATGCGTGGCTGCTCAGCCGCCGTCTCGTCAGCGACTAAACGGGCGTGGGTGGGGCGGACACGGGCTTGCGGCGAGGCGCAAGGATGCCACGAACGCTCGCGATCCGCAAAAGCCCGCCGGATGGCGGATGGGGTGGGATTCGAACCCACGGTAGAGTTGCCCCTACGCTGGTTTTCAAGACCAGAGCCTTAAACCACTCGGCCACCCATCCTTTTGGGCTTTTGCCCCGCTTTGCGCCTTGACTTTGCGCGGTGGCGCAAAAGGGGCGCAAAATTCATGCTCTTTCGGCTAAATTGCCTTTGTATTTCAAATCGTTAGGCCAGTTCCAATTTTAATTTTCAAGACCGGTGCCTTAAACCGCTCGGCCATCCCTCCAATGTGATTTTTCAATCACTTAGATTGTCGCTTTCGGTCAGTTCGAGCAGTTGGCACCGGATTGGCACCGAAGGCGTTCCCGACCGGTTCGCTCTTCATTCCTGTAGAGCGGCATTGAGGGCGGCGTCAACCACCGCTGCGGCGCCTTCCTGCTGACAAGGCAGCCTATGCGCATAGATGCTAAGCGGTACCGTGGCACGTCCCAGAACTTACATCCCGGAGGAATCAACCACTTGCAGCGACAACCATGATGGCGACGACGGTGCGGATTTGTCGACGTTTGTATCATGCCGGCTCAACCGAAGTCCTCTAATCTGATGCGAGAGGTCTGAGCAATGGCGGCAGAGGTCCGACCTGCGACTTTCGTAAAGAGTTCGTACAAGCTTTATGCTGATATTACGGCGTGGTTGAAGTCGGGAGGGGCGCAGTGGGCTCACCAAACACTCTAAGACAACTTGCGCTCCGCTCGGCGGATTCTGGCGGAGGCCCGCCGGTGTGCGCAATAGCGATGTCGTGGGGGCGCCACTATGTTCATTGACTACTACGAAGTTCTGGAAATCAGCCCGAACGCCAACTCGGAAACGATAGAACGGATATTTCGTCATTTTGCTATGCGTTACCATCCCGACAATCAAAATACCGGTGATGAAGCACGCTTCAGCGAAATCGTGGAGGCCCACAATACGCTCAGAGATCCGGTCAAGCGTGCGCAATATGACATTCAGTATAAAGACCATTTGAACCTTCGGCGCGAGTTGACTGAGGAAGCCGGCAACACCAAAGGCATCGAACGGGACGTCGTCATTCAGGCCAAAGTGCTCTCGCTTCTTTATGTCAAACGCCGGCAAGACGTGAACAATCCCGGCATTGGCGATACAGAACTCGAACGCTTATCAGGCTGTCCGCGTGAACACTTGGAGTTTCATCTCTGGTATCTAAAAGCAAAGGGCTGGATTGCAAGGATCGAAAACGGGATGTTCGCGATCACCGTAGACGGCATCGATCGCGCCAATTCCGAACATCGTCCTGACACCACCACCAGACTACTGGACCATACAGGCTGACGCGGAAGGCTCGTCGCCGGCGTCCCCCTTGGGTAGTCACCAACTGGTATGCGCCTTCAGCTTGAACGACCGGCCTTCGCCGTAGCTGCATACGGCAAGGCCCTGGCAGCTGGCGACATAGGTCTTGTCGAAGAGATTGGTGATGTTGAGATCGACGCCCCAGTCCTTCTTCTCGTAGCCGAGCTTCAGGTCGGCGAGCGTGACAGCCGGCACCTTCGACGTGTTCTCATTGTCGGCCCATGAGGAGCCAATGTGGCGCACGCCGGCGCCGATCGAGAAACCGTCATACCAGCCGCCGCGGAAAGTGTAGTCGACGGAGGCCGAGGCCATGACTTCGGGCACAATGAAAGGTGTCTTCCCAATCAGCGCCGCATCTTCGTCCTTGGTGATGTCGATGTCATAGGCGGTGAAAGCACCCGTTACCCGGAAATCCTCGGTGACGTTCACCTTGCCTTCCAGCTCCACGCCGCGCGAGCGCACCTCGCCGGTTTGCAGCTGTGTGAACAGAGTAACGTTCGAAGGCACATTCTGACGGGTCAAGTCGAACACCGACAGGGTGAACAGGCCATCCATGAAGGTCGGCACGTATTTGATGCCAGCCTCGTATTGTACGCCCTCCTCCGGCTTGAACAGATTCCCGTTCGCGTCGGTTCCGATGATCGGGTTGAAGAAGGTGGCGAAGCTGACATAGGGGGTTACGCTGTTGGCGAACTCATAGGCGAGGCCGGCGCGGCCAGAGAAATCGCCAACAGTGCTGTTCTGCCTGGTGGAACTCGCCGAGTAATATGTCGGGCGATTGTCGGCTTCGAGCCAGCCACGGTCATAGCGGCCATTCAGCGTTACCAGCCAGCCGTCGCCGAAGCGCAGCTGGTCCTGCGCATAGAAGCCGAGCTGCTTCTGCGTCAGATCCTGATTGAGATAGCTGACGCGCTCTGTAAGCGGCGCACCATAGACAGGGTCGAAGGCGTCGATCGGTGGGGTCGTTCCGAAGAGGGCCGACGACTGCACCTGGTCGATGTTGTAGTATTTGTAGTCGATGCCGGCCAGCAGCGTGTGTTCGATTGGGCCGGTCTCCACCTTGCCCTCGATCTGCAGGTCCGACAGGAACGTCATCGCGTCGGTGTCGTGACCGAAGTTGATGCGGTTCAGCTGCGTCGCACTCGCCCACCCGTTGGGGTAGACATTGACCTCACTGATATCGGCGGCGGTGAAACGCATGTTGGAGCGCACCGTCCAGTCATTCTCGAAAGTGTGCTCGAACTCGTAGCCGATCGAGCCTTGTTCGCGCTTGTAGAGATCGATGCCCGGTTCCGTGAAATTGGCGTCGGGGTCGATGCGGCCGTAGTCCACGCCGTTGACGATCCGGTCCGTCACCGTACCTTCGTAAGGCAGAAAACCGCCGCCATTGTGGTTCTCGTCGATGTGGCTGTAGTTGGCCAGAATGGTCAGCGTTGTTGCTTCGTCCGGCTTCCAGCTGATGCTTGGCGAGATGAAGCCGCGCCAGCCGTCCTGCAGATCGCTGTAGGTGTCGCCGCCGGCGACCTTGCCCGTCATCCGGTAGCTGACGGCGCCATTGCTGGCCACGTCGCCGACATCGAAGCCGAGATAGACATTGCCGGCATCGTTGACACCGGTTTCGACATAGCGCTTGCGCTCGAAATCCGGCCGCTTGCTGACATAGTTGACCAGACCGCCCGGATTGCTGCCGCCATAAAGCACCGAGGCTGGGCCCTTCAGCACCTCGATGCGTTCCAATCCGAACGAGTCGACATAGAAGCCGCCGAAGCCGTAGCTGAACAGCTGCAGCCCATCCATGTAGACGCCGGTGTCCGTCGCCTGGAAGCCGCGAATGAACATCCAGTTGGTGTCGCTGTCGGGGCCGAAAGGCTGGGCGAAAACGCCGGCGGTGTAGCGCAGTGCCTCGTCGGCCTTCTGCGCGCCCTGGTCATCGATTTCCTGGCGGCCGATCACCGAGACGGATTGCGGGATGTCCTTGAGATCGGTCGCCGTCTTGGAGCCGGTCGTCGTCTTCCTGGCGACGACGCCGTCGACCGGCCCGGTCGCGCTATCTCCCGCCTCGCCCTCGACCAGCACCGGTTCGAGCTGGGTGCTGGTTTGCGCAGTCTGCGCGAACGCGGCCATCGGCGGGAGCATCGCGACAGCGGCGACGCTGCCAGCCAGAAGCGACTTCATCCGGTGAATTCTGCTCATAAGGAAAGGTCCCGCCTGTCGAAATTGAGATACTTGATAATTTATCTCAACTTATCTGCGGGTCATTGGATGGAATTGGGCGGTTTGTCGGTTCTTGTCCAAACGGCTGACATCGCAGTGTCATGTTGCGGAAATGTCACTGGCGGCCGGCGCTCTTCATCCAGATGCCCGGCGTCACTCCGACGACTGATTTGAACAGCCGCGTCAGATGGGCCTGGTCGAAAAACCCGGTCGCCTCGGCGATGTCGCCGAGCGAGGCGGCATCATGCGCCATCATCGCCTGTGCCCTGCCGATCCGCGCCTGCATCTGCCAGCGATGCGGTGGCACGCCCGTCGCCGCCTTGAAGCCGTGGCTTGTCGCGGTTTCGGACAGGCCGGTCAGCGCGGCGAGGTCGGCGAGACGGATCCTGTCCAGGCAATGCGCGTCTATGTAGTCGGTGACCAGACGCAGCTGGCGACGGGACAATGGCGCCCGTTGCCACGCGGCAACCGGCCGGTCTATCTGGAAAAGACTCGCGAACAAGGCGTTGAGCAGGCCCTCGCCGTAGAGATCATGCAGCTTCTGGCCAGTGTCGCATTCGGCGGCGATCAGGCCGGCAAGCGCAGCGATCCGGTCGTCGCGAAACTGGAAGCGCGACACCGGCAAAGCCTCGCGATCGAGGCCGCGGCCGAAGCGGCGCGTCAGGGCTGCGGCGTCGAAATGCAGGTCGAGATGCCTGATCCGGCGCAGTCCCTCGGCCCGGCCACGCATCGCCACGCCGGCCGGAATATAGGCCATGGAAAAGGCCCGGTCGTGGCGGCGCGCTTCGCCCTTGGCCCCTTCGACGAAGAAGGCGCCGTCGCCATCGACATTGAGCAAACAGCCGGGGGTCGGGAGAGACATAGAAGCCTTCCGCCTTGTCCGCGCATGAAACATCCCAGAGGTCGGCAACCGCGCCGTCCCAGACGTGGCATTTCAAACCGCCAATGACGGAAAATCCCTGAATGCGGCTTTCCATGCGCGGAACGAAGGAGACGCTTTCCCCTCACCTGATCGAGACTCTAGCCGGCAAGCGACGAATTCGACGCCGCCAGTGCTGCTGCCAGAACGAGGATTGAAATGGTTGCCCGCATTGTCGCCTCCAGTGCTGACGTCACGGATCGGAGCGCATCATCTCGCATCTGCTGCGCGTGAGATGTGATCAAGCTCACATCCAAATCACCCCGTGGCGAGTAGCCAGACGCTGTGGCGGGAGATCATCCTTGCCCGCGAACAAGCGCCTTCTGCGAAGGTGCTGGAGGCGAATATACACGATGCAGAATTGGCAGGCGAGTTGAACTTGACCCCTTGCCGTCCGTCCGTTCCGCGCCTGCTTTCCCGATGGTTTCAGGGCAAAGCTTGCGATCGCGCTTGGTTGATTTCTCGGACGAAATATGCTGCTTGTCGCGCCCATGAAAAAGCTCTGCCTTATGGTGCTGGCGTCCCTGATGCTGGCGTGGCCGGCCAGCGCGATGGATAGCGCGCTACGCGCCGGCCTGCTGAAACTCGATCCACAGACCCGACTCGAACAGCGCTGCGATGCAGAGGTGCTGGACCGGATTTCCCATGACGACCACAAGTTCAAGGCGGATCGCGTCGTCGCCTACGCCTTCGCGACCCCGGAAATGGGTACCGACGCGATCAGAAGCCCAGGGGCTGCCTTTCGCAGCAAGGGGCAGTGGTATCGGCTGAAATTCAAGTGCCAGACCGCACCGGACCATATGCAGGTGCTGCAGCTCCGCTACCGCATCGGCGACGAAATTCCGCAGTCCGATTGGACGAAGTACAATCTCTACGACTAGAATTCTCTAACCCCCGATCCCTGGCATTTGCGGGCCTTGGCGCCCTTCGGCGACAGTGCTGCTTGCCTTGTATCGCGGATGCGGCAAGGCAGGCGTCCGACATTGTCCCCTGCAATCCCTTGACGCGCACGAACCATACACGTTACGGCGTCTGGACATTCGACGACCGACACTCGGCGAACAAGCAAAGGGCCTCCAGCCGATGGAAATCTTCACCGCCGCAGGCCTCTCGGCCCTGCTCCAGGTCATCGCCATCGACCTCGTACTTGCCGGCGACAACGCCATCGTCATCGGCCTTGCCGCGGCCGGTCTTCCCTCCGACCAGCGCAAGAAGGCGATTCTCGTCGGCATCGCGGCGGCCACCGTGCTTCGCATCTTCTTCGCCCTGATCACGCAGTGGCTGCTCGCCATCGGCCCCATGCTCCTCATCGCCGGCGGTCTGCTGCTCCTTTGGGTGTGCTGGAAGATGTGGCGCGAGCTGCGTGTCACCCTCGAGCAGGAACATGATGCGACGGAATCGCTGTCCAATGTCGACTACGACAAAGACGGAAGGATTGGCAGCAAGGGACCGCGCAAGACCTTCGCTCAGGCGGCGTGGCAGATCGTCATTGCCGACGTTTCAATGTCTCTCGACAACGTCCTTGCGGTCGCCGGGGCGGCAATGGACCATCCGACGGTGCTGATCATCGGCCTGGCGCTGTCGATTGCGCTGATGGGCTTCGCCGCTTCGTTTGTCGCACGCCTCCTGCACAAGTACCGCTGGATTGCCTATATCGGCCTCCTGATCATCCTCTACGTCGCGGTGAAGATGTTTCTGGATGGTGCCGTGCAGCAGTTCCCCGAACAGTTTGCGTTCCTGGCGCCCTGGTTCGGACCGAGCCATCATTGAGCCCGGCCCCTTGCAGGGCGGTCGGCTCGCGTCGCGACGAACCGATCGCCGGTTTGCTTGACTGCGGAACTGTGCTATTGCGCCGCGCAAATTAGGCTCCCGCGAGAGCTCACAAGATCGATATGCATCGGGACTTCCGGGCCGGACCTCAGGGTTTCCGGCCCGCGTCCATTGGAAACCGCAAATGTCCGCAGCCCCCCGCGTCAGTTTCGTCAGTCTTGGATGCCCGAAAGCCCTGGTGGATTCGGAACGCATTATCACGCGCCTGCGCGCCGAGGGGTACGAGATCGCCCGCAAGCATGACGGCGCCGATCTCGTCGTCGTCAACACCTGCGGCTTCCTCGATTCGGCCCGCGACGAGTCGCTCAACGCCATCGGTTCCGCGCTTTCCGAGAATGGCCGCGTGATTGTCACCGGCTGTCTCGGCGCCGAGCCTGATGTCATCCGCGAGAAGCATCCGAACGTTCTCGCCATCACCGGGCCGCAGGCCTATGAGAGCGTGATGGCCGCTGTGCATGAGGCGGCACCGCCCAGCCATGATCCCTATATCGATCTTCTGCCGCCGCAGGGCGTCAAGCTGACGCCGCGCCACTACGCCTATCTGAAAATTTCGGAAGGCTGCAACAATCGCTGCACCTTCTGCATCATTCCCGCTCTGCGCGGCGACCTCGTCTCACGCCCGGCGGCCGACGTGCTGCGCGAGGCGGAGAAGCTGGCCAAGGCCGGTGTCAAGGAGATCCTCGTCATCTCGCAGGACACCAGCGCCTACGGCATCGACATCAAGTACCAGACCAGCGTGTTCGGCGACCGCGAGGTGCGGGCGAAGTTCCTCGATCTGTCGGAGGAATTGGGCAAGCTCGGCATCTGGGTGCGCATGCACTATGTCTACCCCTACCCGCATGTCGCTGACGTCATCCCGCTGATGGCCGAGGGGAAAATCCTTCCCTATCTGGACATTCCCTTCCAGCACGCCTCGCCGCAGGTGCTGAAGAACATGCGCCGGCCGGCACATGGCGAAAAGACGCTGGAGCGCATCCGCGGCTGGCGCGATGTGTGCCCCGATCTCGCCATCCGCTCGACCTTCATCGTCGGCTTTCCCGGTGAGACGGACGAGGATTTCGAGATGCTGCTTGACTGGCTGGACGAGGCCAAGATCGATCGCGCCGGCTGTTTCAAATACGAGCCGGTCAGGGGCGCGCGCTCCAACGATCTCGGCCTCGAACAGGTCCGCCAAGAGATCAAGGAAGCACGCTGGCACCGCTTCATGCAGCGCCAGCAGAAGATCTCGGCGACGCAGCTCGCCAAGAAGGTCGGCAAGCGCCTGCCGGTGCTGATCGACGAGGCGCACGGCACGTCTGCCAAGGGCCGCACCAAATACGACGCGCCGGAGATCGACGGTTCGGTGCATATCCAGTCGCGCCGCCCGCTGCGCGCCGGCGACATCGTCACCGTCAAGATCGACCGTGCCGATGCTTATGACCTCTATGGCTCGGCGGTTTAGAATCAACATTTTCGAACGGGCGATACGAAGCCGGCTCAGGATCTAGGGCGGACCGGTGCGCCACCGGAAGCCGCCGAAAGGGCGCCTCCCCAGCGCCCTCAGATTTTCTGGCACACACCTCGGTAGTCTATGGTGCGTTTCGTCAGAGCTTCACCGCCTCGATTGCAGCCAGGGACCGATCGATCACCTGATCGAGGGTCTTATCCAGTCGCATGTCCGTCGACTCGGCTGCGACTACCGACAGGCGTGCGGCAAAGCCTAAATGATAGTCCACGAACCAATCGGGTCGCGGCTCCGGATCTGGAAATGGCCCCCACCACGGGGGGAGCTTCGGTATCTTCGGTCGCGTGGGGCACCAATCGTCAAGGTCGCTCAACAACGCTTGCATATCGAGCCCGCCTCGCTCGGCGAACCACGCGCAGCGGACGAATTCGTCGGCGATTGCGGCACCCAGTTCGTGAGGCGGGAGCGGCTGAGGATTGAGTGCGATTTGCACAAGCCGCCCCTGTGGTCCGCGCGGGATGACGTCGTAGATGGCGGGAATGCGTTTCCCGATGATCGCTAAGAGTTTTTTGTTCAATTGCATGAGACTTCCCCCTGCTGACGCTTGTCGCGCCGGCCGATTTCGTCCGGGCCGCTTAATCAGCATGGAAGCAAAAGCCATTGAAGTATGTGAAGGCGGTCACGGAGCCGTGTCTGAGACCTTGCGCCTGGGGCGCGAAGACATGGAACGCACAAAAGCGGCCGGCGCCAGGCGGGGCCTCAAACACTTGGCGAAAGACCGTCGAGCGATCCTTCAAGATCGAGCGCGCGACGCCTGCGACCTCTACAGCTCGGCGGTCTGACGCCGTTTCAACCTCGCCGCATTTACTACAACCGGCGATAGTTCCGGGGTCTTAACCCATTCGGCCGCGATCCGCATTAATGGTTGCAAAACTGTCAGTGCGGGGGGGGTCGCATGCACGCCAGACCGGCGCGGCAGGATTACATCGCTTCGCTGGACCTGTTGAGGCTGGCGGCTGCGCTGGCTGTCGTCATCTTCCACTATTTCTTTCGCGGCGCGGCCTCTGGCGGTGCTCTCGTCGAGGGCTATCCGCTGATGGCGCCGTTCGCCATTTATGGCTATCTCGGCGTCAATCTGTTCTTTCTGATCAGTGGCTTCGTCATCGCTTGGTCGGCGGAAGGCCGCAACTGGGAACAGTTCGCGATGGCGCGCTTCGTGCGTCTTTATCCGGGCTTTCTGCTCTGCATGACGATCACCTTCATCGTCATCCTTTCTGTCGGCGAACCGCTGTTTTCAACCTCCTTCGCTCAATATGCCGCCAACCTGTCCATGTTTGCGCCGGCCTTCGGCCAACCGTTCATGGACGGCGTCTACTGGTCGATCGTGCTTGAGCTGGTTTTCTACGGATGGGTGACGCTCGCTCTGATCACCGGCATCTTCCAGAAACGCAAGCTGGAGCTGATCTTCATCTGGCTGGCGATCTCGGCGCTGAACGAGTTCTTCATCGGCAGTCGCGCAATAAGGCTGCTATTGATCACCGAGTTCGGCCCGTTCTTTGCCGCCGGCGTACTGGTCCACCATATCCATGCGCATGGCCGGTCACCGGTGGCCCTGCTGCTGCTGGCGGCCTCCTTCCTGCTGTCCTGCAGCACGATATCGGTGACGCGGGACTGGATGCTGAACGAATATGGCCTCGCCGTTTCGCAGCCACATCTCGTGATCGCCAATCTCGCGATGCATGCCATGCTGATCGGCGGCGTTCTGCTGCGCAGCCATGTCGGGCCGTCCGCGCTGACGCCGGCGCTGGGCGGGTTGACCTATCCGCTCTACCTTCTGCACCAGAACATAGGCTATCTCGCGATCAATGCCGCCGCACCGCTGGTCGGCAAATGGGCCGCCGCCCTGGGCTGCGTCGCCCTCATGCTCTTTGTTTCATGGGCGATCTGGCGCTATTTCGAGCGACCGGTCCAACGCACGCTCAAGACCTGGCTTGGCCGCGCGGTTGAGGTCACGCTGGCGCGATTTCGGCGCGCCTCCACCGATGCGCAACCCGCCGAATGAAAAAGGGCGCCTCGCGGCGCCCTTTTCGTTTGAGTTTTCTTGCGCTTACTGCGGCAGCTTGTCGTCGACGCCCTTGATGTAGAAATTCATGCCGAGCAGCGTGCCGTCGTCGGCGACTTCGCCGTCCTTCAGCCACGGCGTGCCGTCCTGCTTGGCGATCGGCCCGGTGAAGGGGTTCCAGCCGTCGGCGATCTTCTTCGTTGTCGCCTCGGCCGTCGCCTTCACGTCGTCGGGCATGTTGGTGAAGGGCGCGAGCTTGACGGCGCCGTCCTTGATGCCCAGCCAGACATTGCCCGGCTTCCAGGTGCCGTCGAGCGCGGCCTGGACGCGGCTGATATAGTACGGGCCCCATTCGTCGGTGAGCGAGGTCAGCTGCGCGTTCGGCGCGAACTTGATCATGTCGGAGGACTGGCCAAAGCCGTGCAGCTTGCGCTCTTCCGCCACCTGCAGGGCAGCGGTCGAATCGGTGTGCTGGACGATGATGTCGGCACCCTGGTCGAACAGCGCCTTGGCGGCGTCGGCTTCCTTGCCGGGATCGAACCAGGAATTGACCCAGACGATCTTGGCCTTGAAGTTCGGGTTGATCGACTGCGCGCCGAGCATGAAGGAGTTGATGCCCATCACCACTTCAGGGATCGGGAAGGAAACGATGTAACCGGCAACGCCGGCCTTCGATTCCTTTGCGGCGATCTGGCCGAGCACATAGCGACCTTCGTAGAAGCGCGCATTGTAGATGCCGAGATTGTCGCCGGTCTTGTAGCCGGTGGCGTGCTCGAACATCACCTTGGGGAATTTCTTGGCAACCTTCACTTCCGGATCCATGAAGCCGAAGGAGGTGCCGAAGATGATCTTGCAGCCTTCGCGCGCCAGGCGCTCGAAAGCGCGGTCGGCATCGGGGCCTTCGGAGACGTTCTCGAGATAGGCGGTCTCGACCTTGTCGCCGAGCGCCTTCTCCACTTCGAGGCGGCCCTGGTCATGCTGGTAGGAATAGCCGAAGTCGCCGATCGGGCCGGTATAGACCCAGCAGGCTTTGAGCTTGTCCGCGGCCTCGGCGGTTACCGCCAGCGATAGGGCGGCGGTTGTGGTCATCAGGGCAATAAGCAGTTTTTTCATTGTGTTACCTCTCTGAGTTAAGCCTTGGAGCTTCCCGTCTTTGTTATTGTCAACGATCCGGAACGAATGGCTGCCCCAAGGAAGCCGGCGTGTTCATCATCGTCAGACGCTTGTTGCGCGAGATTAGAACGAGAACCACGACGGTTGCCAGATAGGGCAGCGAAGAAAGCAGTTGCGAAGGCACCGGAATGCCGAAAGCCTGTGCATGAAGCTGGCCGATCCAGACGGCGCCGAAGATGTAGGCGCCGGCCAGCACCCGCCATGGCCGCCAGGAGGCGAAGACGACCAGGGCCAGCGCTATCCAGCCACGTCCAGCGGTCATGTTCTCAACCCATTGTGGCGTGTAGACCAGCGACAGGTGGCCGCCGGCAAGGCCGGCACAGGCGCCGCCGAAGATCACCGAGAGATAGCGGTAGCGGATGACCTTGATGCCAAGCGCATGCGCCGAGGTGTGGCTGTCGCCGATCGAGCGCAGCGTCAGTCCGGTGCGGGTCTTGAACAGGAACCACATGACGGCGGCGGTCAGCGCGATCGAGATGTAGAAGATCGGGTCTTGGCCGAACAGCAGCCTGCCGACGACCGGGATCGACGTCAGGCCGGGAATGTCGAGGTTGGGCAGCCGCTCGCCGGGCTGGCCGACGAAGCTGGTTCCCATCATGCCGGACAGGCCGAGGCCGAGCAGCGTCAGCGACAGGCCTGTCGCCACCTGGTTGGTGGCCAGAGACAGCGTCATGACGGCAAACAGCAGCGAGAACACAGCGCCCATTGCGACCGCCGCGAGCAGCCCGATCCATGGCGATCCGGTGAGGTAGCCGGCGCCGAAGCCGCCGACCGCGCCCATGATCATCATGCCTTCGACGCCGAGATTGAGCACGCCGGAGCGTTCGACCACCAGTTCGCCGATCGCAGCGATCAGCAGCGGCGTTGCCGCCGTGGCGATGGTCAAAAGGATGTTGACGGTGATGTCCATCAGCGGGCTTCCTTCAACTTCGGTGCGGCCTCGAGTTTCGGCGCGGCCAGTCCGATCAGACGAATGCGGTAGTGAATGAGCGTGTCGCAGCCGAGCACGAAGAACAAAAGCATGCCCTGGAATACACGCGCCACCTTGTCGGAGATGCCAAGCGCGCTCTGCACTGCCTCGCCGCCGAGATAGGTCAGCGCCAGCACCAGGCCCGCGGCAACGATGCCGAGCGGATTGAGCCGGCCGAGGAAGGCCACGATGATGGCGGTGAAGCCATAGCCTGGCGAAATCACCGGCTGCAACTGGCCGATGGCGCCGGAGACTTCCGATATGCCGGCAAGTCCGGCCAGCGCACCCGACAGCAGGAAGGCGAAGAAAACCATGCGGTTGAGGCCGAAGCCGGCGAAGCGCCCTGCCCTCGGGCTCGAGCCGAGCACGCGGACCTCGAAACCCTTCAGCATGCGGCTCATCAGGATCCAGATCGCCACTGCCGCGACCAGCGCAAAGACGAAGCCCCAGTTGGCGCGGCCGGCATCCGGCATCAATTCCGGCAGGATGGCCGAGTCGTTGAACTGAATGGTCTGCGGGAAACCATGGCCCTGTGGGTCGCGCCATGGGCCACGAACCAGCCAGTCGAGGAAGAGCTGCGCGACATAGACCAGCATCAGGCTGGTCAGGATCTCGTTGGTGCCGAAGCGCGCCTTCAGCAAAGCCGGGATTGCCGCATAAGCGGCGCCGCCGACCATGCCGAGCAGAAGCATCAGCGGCAGCACCAGCGGTCCCTCGAACTGAGGAAACAGCACCGGGATCATCGAGCCGACAATGGCGCCCAGGACGAATTGGCCCTCGGCGCCGATGTTCCAGATGTTGGCTTTGTAGCAAATCGACAGGCCGACCGCGATCAGGATCAAGGGTGCTGCCTTGATCGCCAGTTCATGCAGCTGCCAGACCTGGCTGATCGGCTCGATGAAGTAGATACGAAACGCACTCAACGGGTTGACGCCGAGCAGCGCGAACATGACGGCGCCGGCGATGATCGTCAGCCCGAAGGCGATGAAGGGCGACAGCGCCGAAAACAGCATCGAGCGCTGCGGGCGTTTGACGAGTTCGAGGCGCATCATGCCGTCTCCAGCGTGTGTTCGGCGTGGCCGGGTTCGGCACCGCCCATCAACAGTCCGATCTTCTCGAATGTGGCTTCGGCGATCGGCAGCGGCTTCGACAATTCGCCATTGTGCATGACCGCGATGGCGTCCGAAATCTCGAACAATTCGTCGAGGTCCTGGCTGATCACCAGAACGGCCGAGCCGCTGCGGGCCAGTTCGATCAGGGCCTGGCGGATGTGCGCGGCCGCACCCGCATCGACGCCCCAAGTCGGCTGGTTGACCACCATCACGCTCGGCCTGCGGTCGAGCTCGCGACCGACGATGAATTTCTGCAGATTGCCGCCGGAAAGTGCCGCGGCTTCCGGATCCGGCGCGCTCTTGCGTACGTCCATCGCTTCGATAATGCGCTGGGCGGCGCTGTAGACCGCAGCGCTCTTGACCATGCCGCCGGAGCCGACAAAAGCCTTGCCGTCGGTGGCGTGGCGCGACAGGAGCAGGTTCTCCGAAAGCTTCATGCGGGGTGCTGCACCATGGCCGAGCCGCTCTTCGGGCACGAAGGCAGCGCCCATCAGCCGCCTGCCGGTGATGGAGAGGCCGCCGGCGTCCTTGCCGCGAATGCGCACCGAGCCGGCATCCTGCTGCAGCACCTCGCCGGAGACGGATTCGAAGAATTCGCCCTGGCCGTTGCCGGCCACACCTGCGATGCCGATCACTTCGCCGGCGCGCACGGAGAGATTGATGTTCTTGAGCGGGATCGAGAACGGCGTTGCCGGCTTGCGGGTCAACCCACGGATATCGAGCAGGGCCGGCGCGGTCTCGATGCCTTCCGCCGGCGCGCGGACCACTGCCTTCACCTCGTTGCCGACCATCATGCGGGCCAGCGATGAAGCGGTTTCCTGGCGCGGATTGCAATGGCCGACCACCTTGCCGTGGCGCAGCACGGTGGCGCGGTCGCAGATGCGCTTCACCTCTTCCAGCCGATGCGAAATGTAGAGGATGGACTTGCCTTCCGAGCGCAGCCGCTCGAGCGTCTCGAACAGCTTGTCGGCCTCCTGCGGTGTCAGCACCGAGGTCGGCTCATCGAGGATGATCAGCTGCGGCGTCTGCAGCAGGCAGCGGATGATCTCGATGCGCTGGCGTTCGCCGACCGAGAGATCGCCAACCAGCGATTCCGGATCGAGCGGCAGGCCGTAGCTGTAGGAAAGCGCCCTCGCCTTGGCGGCAATGCTGCTGATCGGCGAACCGTCGTCCAGCGACAGTGCGATGTTCTCGGCCGCGGTCAGCGCCTCGAACAGCGAAAAATGCTGGAAAACCATGCCGATGCCGAGTTTCTTGGCGGCGCCCGGACTGGTGATCCTGACCGCCTGGCCATTCCAGAAGATCTCGCCCGAGTTTGGCTCGAGCGAGCCGAACAGCATCTTGACCAGCGTCGACTTGCCGGCGCCGTTCTCGCCGAGCAGCGCGTGGATCTCACCCTTGGCGATGTTGAGATCGACATGGTCGCACGCCGTCAGCGTGCCGAATATCTTGGTAAGGCCACGAACCTCAAGCAGGGTCGTGCTGTCATGATTTGCACTCACAGTGCCTCCCATCTGGTTTGCCAGACATGTTCTGTGTTCCCGCAAGCATGGTATGCGCTGCCGCCTCCCGTCGGAAAGCGGCACACGACTTGAAAGAGCTTCAAGAATTTCAGCGGAAACCTAACGCATCGGCCCGAAAATCGAAATCGATTTTCGGAAAGCACGATGCGCTGGCTCAAAGTGTTAGAGCGTACTTTGCGCGTCCAAGCGGACGCACGTCGCTCTAATGGATAGCAAGGCAGACGGGACTAAGGGACGAGAATGGTCGTGCCTGTCGTCCTGCGCCCTTCCAGGTCGGAATGCGCCCTGCCCGCGTCCCTCAGCGAATAGCGCTGGTTTATCCTGATCTCGACCGCGCCGCTGAGCACGACGTCGAACAATGCCGCGGCGGAGGCTTCGAGGTCCTCGCGCTTGGCATTGTAGACGAAGAGCGTCGGCCTGGTGGCGAACAGCGAGCCCTTCTGCGCCAGCAGCGACATCGAGAAAGGCGGGATCGGCCCCGACGACTGGCCGAAGCTGACAAACATGCCGAGCGGCCTCAGGCAGTCGAGCGAGGCCGGGAACGTATCGTTGCCGACGGAATCGTAGACGACATCGCATTTCCTGCCGCCGGTGACGGCGGCGACGCCGGCGACGAAGTCCTGCTCCTTGTAGTTGATGACATGGTCGAAGCCGTGCGCCCTGGCGAGCTCGATCTTGTCGGCGGAACTGGCGGTGCCGATGACGGTCGCGCCGAGATGCTTGGCCCATTGTCCGAGGATCAGGCCGACGCCGCCGGCCGCCGCATGGAACAGGATGGTGTCGCCTGCCTTCACCTTGAAGGTGCGGCGCAAGAGATACTCGGCCGTCATGCCCTTCAGCATCATGGCCGCGGCCTGCTCGTCGCTGATGCCGTCCGGCACTTTCACAACGCGGTCGGCGGCAACCACGCGCTGTTCGGCATAGGCGCCGACATTGACGGCATAGGCGACGCGATCGCCCGGCTTCAGCCAGTCGACGTCGGCACCGACTTCCAGCACCTCGCCGGCCGCCTCGCCGCCTGGGATCAGCGGAAAGCCGCCGGGCGGCGGATAGAGGCCCGAGCGATGGTAGACATCGATGAAATTGAGGCCGATCGCGGTGTGCCTGATCAGGATCTGTCCGGCGCCGGGTTGCCCCGGATCGGCGTCCTCATAGGTCATAACCTCCGGACCGCCATGGGCGTGGATACGGACTGCTTTGGGCATCGATTGGTCTTTCTTGGGACACGGCTCGCCCTGGGGCGGCTGTCAGTCTTTGGGGTCAGTCTTTCCGGCGCCGGGCTTGGCGCCGAGATTTGGAAAGAACTGCATGATAGCGCCGATGCTTGCGAGGTAAAGTCCGGTCACGGTGATGCCGATCTTGGTGAAGTCGCTGACCTGTTCGCCGAGCACGCCGATCTGGTCGTAGAAGGCGGCGAGCGCGGCCTGCGCCAGCGCCAGAGCGCCAAAGGCGCACCACAAAAGCGTCATGCCGAGATTGATCGGCCGCAACCGCACCACGCGCACCGGATGGATGAAGTTGATCGGCACGAAAGTGAGAATGCCGGCCGCAACCACCACGCCGAAGGAAACCCATTGTCCCGGTTCGATGACGAACAGCGTGAACACCACCATGTTCCAGACCACCGGGAAGCCCTTGAAGAAATTCTCCTTCGTCTTCATGCCGGTGTCGGCATAGTAGATGGCGCTGGACACGACGATGATGGCCGCCGACAGGAACGACAGCTTTTCGCCCATGAAGCCGCGCTGGTAGAGCGCGAAGGCCGGGATCAGCACATAGGTGACATAGTCGATGATGTTGTCGAGCATTTCGCCCGACCAGGTCGGCAGGATTTCCTTGACTTCGAGCTTCCTGGCGATCGGCCCGTCGATGCCATCGACGAACAGTGCCAGGCCGAGCCACCAGAACATCGCCGTCCAGCGCTGCTCGCTTGCGGCGACCAGTGACAGGAAGGCCAGGAACGAGCCCGACGCGGTCAGGAGATGGACTGAAAACGCGCGCGCCTGCGGCCAGGTGACTTTCTTTTTCGGTCGCGGAATTCGGTCTGCAATTTTCTTGGCCGTTTTCCTTGCCGATGTGTTTTTGCTCACGGGCCCCGCCAGTCCAGCTTGCAGATTTCGGCCGAGCGGCCGGCAAAGTTCCAGTTGCGACCGAAGGCGCGCATCTTGCTCTTGTCGGACTTCGCCACGATGATCTCGGGCGCGATCCAATATTCGGAGTTACTGATCACCGTATCCTTCTCGCGATCCTTGCCAGGAACCGGCGTCACCGCCCCGTCGATGATTTTCGGTATCTGGAAGATGCGCGTCTTGTCGCGCGTCTCATAGCTGATCGGCACCTGTTCGACGCCGAGGAATTTTCCGACCAGGATTGAGAGCAGCGAGGTGGTGCCGCCGGCCTTGCCGGTGAAGATCTTGGTCAGCGCCTTGACCGCGTAGACCGAGGCGCGCTTGTCGATGAACAGGCCTGCGGTCCAATTGCCGCGGCTCATGTAGCCGGGGATTTCCATGATCAGCCCGAGATTGAGGCCGGAGAGGTCGGCCTCTCCGAAATGGCCGGCGTCGATGCGGAAGCCTGCCCAGGTCTGGCAATAACCTTCGGTCGGCGGATGGCCGCCGAGAGACAACACGCAAGGGCAAAAAACCGTGCAATTGCAGGAGAGTACGAGCTCTCCTTTCATTGCCCAGCCTCGGTCGCTCATCGAATTCTCTCCCCCTCAGGCCGAGACTAATAGCAGCGCGGTTGCCCACACAAGCAGTATCGCACCGGCGACACGGCTTGGCATCCTGCCTGCCGTCTGTTTTTCGATCAGGGTGAACAGGCCGATCAGCGCCATCCAGAAGATGTTCATGGCGCCCACGGCGAACATCACCAGCATCAGCGCCCAGCAGCAGCCAAGGCACCACACGCCTTGCTCCATGCCGAGCCTGAAGATGCGCAAGGGTTTTGCGCTCCAGTTGGCAAACAGGACCGAGAACGGGTTCCGGCATTTTGTCAGGCAGGCTTCCTTCAGGGTGCTGAACTGGAAGAGGCCGGCAATCAGCAAGGCGAGCGCGCCGGCAGTTCCGACCGCCGGATCGAGCATCTGACCGGAGGCAGCGATGGCGTGGACGCAGAGCGTCAATGCGACGAACAGTGCCGACGCAACCAGCCATGTGCCGAGATAGCCGGCGACCAGAACAAGCGGGTGGACGACGGGCTCGCTTTTGATCCGCGCCGTGTCGGCGATCTCGCAATAGGTGCGGATCATGGGCGCTGCCGAAGGCAGCATCGTCGCCACCGCCATCAGGAACCACATTGACATGAGCGCCAGGGCTTGCATCCCTGCCGATCCGGCAAGCGGCGCAGGCGTGACGCAAAGAGCGAAGAAACGGTCGAGAAAATCCGGCAGCGGCAGCCGCGGCAGATATCTGAGCACCGCATCGCCGGGCGCATCGGCGCCGGCAATGCGGCCCTGGGCGCTGCGGATCGCCATCGCGGCTAGGATGGCCCAGGCAAGGGCGATTCCGATACCAACGCTGACGGTCACTGTCAGCCGGAGGTTGCGCACGACACTTGCCGTGGCGCGGCCGGCCCGGTCGAGATGGCTGAAGTCGTCGCTCATGGCAATCGAAATGGGCCGAATCGCCGCGTTGATCAAGCCGCATGATCGGGCCTATACAAGTTGGCGGCCGGTTGGGCCTCAATTGCGATCCGGAAGCCGAAATTGGACCATCAGGAAACAGCGCGGATACTGGTAGCCGGCAGCGGCCCGGCCGGGCTGATCGCCGCGCTCGGCTTTGCTGAAGCAGGCTTTCCGGTGACGCTGGTCGGCCCTGAAGCAGCCGGCGCCGATGGTCGCACCACCGCCCTGATGAACCCTGCACTCGCGGTGCTCGAGCGGCTCAGCGTGCTCGCCGACCTCAGGCCAAAGGCGGCACCGCTGAAGGTGATGCGCATCGTCGATGCAACGGGACGGCTGATCCGCAGCCCGGTCGT
Organism: Mesorhizobium monacense; assembly: GCF_056781675.1. Lineage (NCBI taxonomy): Bacteria > Pseudomonadati > Pseudomonadota > Alphaproteobacteria > Hyphomicrobiales > Phyllobacteriaceae > Mesorhizobium > Mesorhizobium monacense. Next base: position 2,354,290 of record NZ_CM165567.1, read on the forward strand.
GACCTTCCGCGCCAGCGAGATCGGCGAAGAGCAGTTCGGGCTGAACCTGCCCAACAGCGCCCTCCTTCCAGCGCTTGCCAAGGCGGTTGCCGCGCATTCCGGCATCGACTGGCGCAAGTCGATGGTGGAAAACTGGCGCCTCGACGCCGGCCATGCCCATGCGACATTGGCTGATGGCAGCGAGGTTTCGGCATCGCTGGCGGTTGCCGCCGATGGGCGTCTGTCGCCGGCGCGCGAGGCGGCAGGCATCCCCGCCTCCGTACGGTCCTATCCGCAGGCAGCGCTCGTCCTCAATTTCGGCCATCGCAGCGAGCATGCATTCACCTCGACCGAATTCCACACCGAAACCGGTCCGTTCACGCAGGTTCCCCTGCCCGGCAACCGCTCCAGCCTTGTCTGGGTGGTAAAACCGGAGACGGCGAAGGAGCTTGCGGCGCTCGATGACGACACGCTTTCGCAGCGCGTCGAAGAGCAGATGCAGTCGATGCTTGGCCGGGTGTCCGTCGAGCCTGGCCGGCAGGTCTATCCTCTGTCGGCGGCGTCCCCCGGGCGTTTCGCGCAGAACCGCGTCGCGCTGGTCGGTGAAGCCGCGCATGTTTTCCCGCCGATCGGCGCACAAGGTCTCAATCTCGGTATCAGGGATATCGACGACCTAATTGGAATCGCTTGCGAAAATCGATCCGACCCGGGGTCAAGGATGAGCCTTGCGGCCTATGATTCCAGACGGCGGCCCGACATATTGGCGCGCAGCGGCGCGGTCAATCTGCTCAACAGGTCGCTGCTGTCGGACATGCTGCCGGCGCAGATGGCGCGCAGCGCCGGTCTCAGCGTGCTAGGCAGCTTCGCACCGCTACGTGCCTTCTTCATGCGCGAAGGGCTGCGACCGGGCAGCGGCTTTCAGGCGCTGGCCGGCGGCCTGAGGAAACAGGTCCGCCGGTAAATGAGACCGACGACATCGGACATTCTTGCCCCGTTCCGAAACCTCTTTGCCGGCTGGTCCGTTGCTTGACCAGACGTCAAGCGCTTCGGGATTGAATTGACCGGGCGCCTGCGCCAAATAGGCACCCACCCTAAAGTCGGGCTCGATTTTGGTGGCGGGTTGTGTAGATTCAAGGTCTTAGGGCGTCCCTGCGCCGCCGTAGAGCGGTTCAGCTTTTGATAGAATCGCCGATCCGCTCTAGGTGTTTGTTTTACGCAATTCCGGACGGAAAACCGCTACGCACTTTTCCTGGAATTGCTCTAGAGACTTAAGTGGTGAGTACGATGAAAACGGCCAAATTCTCGATCGGACAAGTGGTCCGCCACCGGCTGTTTCCGTTCCGCGGCGTGATCTTCGATGTCGATCCGCAATTCGCCAACACCGAGGAGTGGTACGAGGCGATCCCGGCCGACGTGCGGCCGCGCAAGGACCAGCCTTTCTACCATCTGCTGGCTGAAAACTCGGAGACGGAATACATCGCCTATGTGTCCGAGCAGAACCTGCTCGAGGACCAGTCGGGCGAACCGATCCGGCATCCGCAGATCGGCGAGATGTTCGACAAACGGCCCGATGGCCGCTACCAGCCGAAACGTCAGTTGAGACACTGACGCGGGGGGCAATAAAAAAGCGGGGCATGCCCCGCTTTTTTCATGGCCCGGGATAGTCCCGGTGATCAGTTGGCGGCTTTCGCCTTGTCCTGCTCTTCCTTGAGCTTCTTGGCGAAGTCCTGGTTGTTCTTGGCCACGAAGTCCTGCAGCTTCTTCTGCCGGTCCTCGATGTCCGACTGCTGCAGCGGCGGGCCGTCATAGGCGCCGCTGAAGCCGGTCAGCGCGACCTTGATCGGGTTCGGCTGGTTCTGGAAATTGACCGAGGTGAGCGTGATTGCCTGGCCCTTCTTGAAAGACGAGACGAGCTGGTCGGTCAACGGCACTTCGGCCACGCAACGGTCGGGGAAGCAGATCACGTAGTCGAGCTTCTGCGCCTTGCCGGTGTCGATCTGCAGGCCGATGCCGGGAGGCACCAGACGGCCGGTCGGAACCGTCACCTGGAACACCTTGCGGTTCACCTTGCCTTTCAGCTCGATCAGGCTGACGCCGGTGACCAGCTGGCCGTTGCCGGCGGTGACGATGTTCTGGACGTTGCAGATATCGACATCTTCCTGCTTGGTGCAGGCCTTGAACCAGCCTTGCGGAATCTGCTGTTGCTGCTGTGCCGAAGCAGCGGGAAGCTCAGCGCCCAGAAAGCCGACCACGCCTGCGGCCATAACCGAAAGGCGGTATGCGTTGCTGTTCAGGCTCTTCATATGGTGTACTTCCTCTCAATGATCCCGGAACCGGCCGCTTCGTGCCGCGTGGTCCAGCTACCTGTTGCCGAAATGAGGCAACAGCATGACTTCGGTGCGCGTGTTACACTGCCAGCGATGTCGAATCCAGCCCGTTCTCGGCGATTCTTGGTGCGAAGATGCCGCGCTCAGGTCCTGCGCCAAGGGTCGTCACCGCAGGCCGAACTCTTCTCCCGCAGAGCGATTCAATCCCTGCTTGAAATGCTCTAGGGTGCACAGCGAATCACAAAGCCGCCTGCAAGGAGACGGTCATGGGCCGCGTTCTCGTTTGGCTGATCGCCGCGATCTCGTTTCTGACCGTTTCGCTCCGGCCGGCCGTGTCGGAACCGAGGCATGCCATCGCCATGCAGGGCGAACCGGCGCTACCGGCCGACTATACGCATTTCGACTACGTCAATCCCGATGCGCCGAAGGGCGGCAGCATCACCTATTGCGTCGTCGGCAGCTTCGACAATCTCAACCCGTTCATCCTGAAAAGCCTGCGCACCACAGCGCGCGGCATGATGGACACGATCTACGGCAATCTGGTCTTCGAGCCGCTGATGCAGCGCAATTACGACGAGCCGTTCAGCCTCTACGGGCTGCTCGCCGACAGCGCCGACATGGATCCGGAGCGCAAGAGCATCGAGTTCCACCTCAACCCCAATGCAAAATGGTCGGACGGCCAGCCGGTGACGCCGGAGGACGTGCTGTTCACCTATGACGTCTTCACCGACAAGGGCCGCCCGCCCTACAGCGACCGCATGGCCAAGATCGCCAAGCTCGAAAAGACCGGCGACCACAGCGTGCGCTTCACCTTCAACGACAAGGCCGACCGCGAGTTTCCGCTGATCATCGCGCTGACGCCGATCGTCCCGAAGCATGCCTTCGACAAGGAGACGTTCGACAAGTCGACGCTGAAGCCGGTGATCGGCAGCGGACCCTATAGGGTGGACAAGGTGCAGCCCGGCCAGCGCATCGTGTTCAAGCGCAATCCCGACTACTGGGGCAAGGATGTCCCCGCCAAGCGCGGCTTCGACAATTACGATCAGATCACCATCGAATATTTCCTGAACGCCAACGCCAAGACCGAAGCGTTCAAGAAAGGCATCTGTGCCATCGACGACGAGACCGATCCGGTCAAGCGCGAGCGCGACATGGACTTTCCGGCCTTTCGCAAGGGAGATGTGGTGGCCGAAACCTTCGACACCGGCATCCCGCCGGTGGTGACGGGATTCCTGTTCAACACCAGGCTGCAGAAATTTTCCAACCCGGTGGTGCGGCGTGCGCTGGGCATGCTCTACGACTTCGAATGGGCCAACAAGAACCTGTTCGGCGGCAAATACAACCGCACCATGAGCTACTGGCAGAATTCCGAACTTTCGGCGCTCGGCCATCCGGCCGACGACAGGGAGAAGGCGCTGCTGGCGCCCTACCCCGACCGCGTTCCGGCCGACGTCATGGACGGCAGCTGGCGGCCGCCGATCACCGACGGCTCGGGCCAGGACCGCAAGGAGTTGAAGGCGGCGTTCGACCTGCTGAAGGCCGCGGGCTATAGCGTCAAGGATGGGACCATGCTCGATCCCGAGGGGAAACCCTTCGGATTCGAGATCATGACTTCATCGCAAGATGAAGAACGCCTCGCTGCGATCTACCAGCGTACGCTGGAGAAGATCGGCATCAATGTCACCATCCGAAGCCTCGATGGCGACCAGATCCAGTCGCGCAAGCAGCGTTTCGATTTCGAGGTGTTGATCGGCTCGAGCGGTTTCAACAACTCACTGTCGCCGGGCATCGAGCAGATCGGGCGCTGGGGTTCTTCCGCCGCCAAGGCTGAAGGGTCGTTCAACCTCGCCGGCGTCTCCGACCCGGCCGTGGACGCTGCGATCGATGCGATGCTGAGGGCACGTTCGAAGGAAGACTATGTCGCCGCGGTGCGCGTTCTCGATCGGTTGCTGATCTCGGGCAATTACATGGTGCCGATGCAGCACAACGACCAGCAGTGGATCGCCTACTGGAATTATCTGGAACATCCGCAAAAGACGCCCATATTCGGTTATCAACTGCCGACCTGGTGGCGCAAGGCGAACTGAATCCTTCCAGACAGGAGATGAAGATGAGCGACGGGAACTCGATCACGGTCGACGTTGTGTCCGATGTCGTCTGCCCGTGGTGCTTCATCGGCCAGAAGCGGCTCGACAAGGCGATCGACGCCGTTGGCGACATTGACGTCAATGTGCGCTGGCGGCCGTTCCAGCTCGACCCGACCATCCCGCCCGAAGGCAAGGATCGCCGCGAATACATGCTGGCCAAGTTCGGCAGCGAACAGCGCATCCGTGAGATCCATGCCCGCATCGAGCCGCTGGGCGAGGCCGAAGGGATCCATTTCGCCTTCGACGCCATCAAGGTAGCGCCCAATACGCTCGACGCCCACCGCGTCATCCGCTGGGCAGGTGCTGCCGGCGATGCCGCGCAGAACCGGCTGGTGCGCCGCCTGTTCCAGTTGAATTTCGAGGAAGGCGCCAATATCGGCGACCATGGCGTGCTGGCCGAAGCCGCGCGTGAAGCCGGCATGGACGCCTCCGTCGTCGAAACGCTGCTGCCGACCGACGCCGATGTCGAGGCTGTGCGCACCGAAATCACCACGGCTTCGCGCATGGGCATTACCGGCGTGCCGTGCTTCCTGCTCGAAGGCAAATATGCGGTGATGGGCGCGCAGGACGCCGACACGCTTGCAGACGCCATCCGCCAGGTCGCGGCGGCCAAGGCGCGAGGCGAGTTGGAAACGGCGAGCTAGCTCACTTAACCGTCACCTTGGCTTTGCTGACGAAGAAGCCATGACCGTTGCTACCGCTGCAGGTAAGCCCCTTGGTCGACGACTGGCAGGAGAACGGCCCCTTCTTCCAGCTGTTCCCGTAAGCCAGCTTGGCGACGTCGCCGCAACAGCCTTGCTCGCCGGGGTTCTTGATCTGCGTCGCCGGTCCCTTCGGCCCAAGAATGACGGTGACGTAGCTCGGCGCGATGCGCGAGCAACTCAGTTCCGGCCCGCCGTCCTGCGGTTGATAGGTGCTGGTGCCGCCCTTCGGCGTGTAGATGCAGCCGATATTGCCCGATGGCGTGTTGAATTCGATCTGGCCTTCGGCGCTCGCCGGAATGGTCTGGCTGCCGGCATGCGCCAGAGGCTGCCAGATGAAAGCCGCGAGCATTGCGACTGAAAATGTTCGTGCAGACATGGAAGACCCCCTACGCCAAATGTATGGATCAGGTTCGATCCGGACGGCTGCATTGTCAAACGCGGTTTGCCGTGCATCTGGGGAGGCGCGACCTGCCCGCGCCTCAGAACGCTTCGTGCGAGACGAATCGATGCAGGTTCGGCTGCCCGCGAGCCCATCACGAGAGTACTACTGGAGTGGTCGGGGATAGCCCGATTTGGGGACCTGCCAGTCAGTCCTTCGTAGGAAAATCGGCCGCTCGGCAAGGCGAAAAGGTTCACAAAATCGTGTGAAAGGCTTCCCTAAGGGAAGGTGAGAGCGAACGCCGCCATAGCTGCTCAACCTATTGGAAAAAATACCAATAATCCGTTTTCCGTGTGCCGCTTCCGAAGCCCGACCTGTTGCTCCAGGGCAACGTTGCGTGCGCGTGTTCACAGAGGCCGGGAGAAAATTAATAGAAAATGATCAATTGGTGTTACTATCCGTAACAAAACTAGAAAAGGTTTGGGCGGGATCGTGATTCGGGTCGGCAGACCGCAACGTACAGTACCGGCAGAACTAGCTAGCGAGGCCGCAAGGCCATCGCCCCTGACGCCGGTGTCGTCGATGCGCAGCTTCTGGGGGCTGATGCGGGCCTACTGGTTCTCCGACCGCTGGAAGGAAGCCTGGACACTCACCCTCGTCATCGCATTGCTCACGGCACTGTCCAGCAAATCGGGCGTGTGGTTCGCCGAAGCATCGGGTGAACTGGTCAATTCGATCGCTTTTTTCCACGATGCCGCAAATACCACACCACTGAAGTCGCTGCTGACCAACGCCGGCATCCTGGTCTTGTTGGTCATCCTCAAGGACGCGGGCTTCACCGGCATCCGCAGCCTCGTTTCGGCGACGTTGCATCGCAAATGGCGCGGCTGGCTGGACAGCCGCTTCAACGAAGCGCTGCTCGACACCAATCACACGCATTTCCACGCCCAGCATGGTTCGTCCGGCAACGCTGCTCCCGACAACATCGACCAGCGCATCCAGGAATCGATCAAGGACATGACCGGGGGCGCCATCGGCCTCGCCATGGGGGTCCTGGCAGTTGCCACATCACTCTACTTCGTCGGCCAGAAGCTGCTGGAGACCTCGGTGGAAGTGAGAGGACTGGGATTCCTCGGCAGCTACGGCAGCGCGGTTCTGGCTTTCCTGGCCGTCGCCACCTATGTGCCGCTGAACACCTGGATCGCGGTCAAACTGGGCAGACTGCTGGAACGCCTCAACGTCAGGATGCAGCAGTCCGAGGGCAGCTATCGCGGCGAACTGACCACTTTCCTGCGCCGCAGTTTCCACGTCGCCGCCTCGCAGGGCGAGAATGTGCAGAAGTCGATGCACAGCCGGCTCTATGTCGATATCGACCGCACCTGGGCGCGACTGAACATCGTCAACACCAGCTACAATTCGTTCGAGCTGATCTACAATTTCATTGGTGCCCGCATCGTTGCTTACGGGCCGGGCCTTGTTCCGTTCATCCACAACGGCTTCGATCTCAAGGGCTACATCACCGGCTCCGAAATGGTCAATTCTCTGATCAGCCAATGTTCGTGGTTCATCCATGTCATGCCGAATATCGCGACATTGCGGGCCAACAGCCAGCGTGTGACCGAACTGGCGAACGCCATCGAGAACGTCCAGCATCCACAGGAGTTCTACAGCCAGACCGGCCGTTCCGACTTCCGCTACGATCGCCAGAACCCGGTTTTCGGCCTGACCATCCAGAAGCTCGAACTGGCGCATCAGGGCGAGGACGCGACGCCATTCCTGAGCGCGGCGAACCTGCGCTTCAGGCGTGGCGAATGGACGTTCCTCAAAGGCGAATCGGGGTGCGGCAAGACCTCGCTGATCAAGGCGATCAACGGCCTGTGGCCCTATGGCCGCGGCACCATCGTCTTCCCGGAAGGCATCAGGATTTTCTATGCCGCCCAGGAGGTCAAGCTGCAGCAGGTCACGCTGAAGCAGCTGGTCTGCCTGCCCGGCTCCGAGCACGATCATGGCGATGCGCAGGTCGCATCGGCCTTGCACAAGGCCGGCCTTGGCGACTTCATCGAGCACATGGCCGATGAAAGCCGCGAGGGAAAGAACTGGGACCACGTTCTTTCAGGTGGCCAGAAGCAGAAGCTGGTGGTCGCCCGCATCATCCTGCAGCAGCCTGGGCTGCTGTTCCTCGACGAGGCAACCGGCGCGCTCGATCCAGAAGGCAAGATCGCTTTCCACCAGGCGATCAAGGACAATTGCCCCGATGTCACGGTGATCAGCGTCATGCACGAGGCCACGCCGCCTCGCTCGCTGTCCGGCGCCGAGTTCTACCACAGCGTGGTCGCGATCTCGGATGGCGTCGCCACCAAGAAGCCGCTGGCTCCGAGCCTGCCGCGCGAGCTCACCACCATCCTCGCACAGCCAAGGCCGGTCCCAAGGCCGGTTGAGGACAAATGGCTGCGCTTCCCGCGCCGGCTGAAGCAGAAATAACCCCACCACCGCGCCTCCTTGCCCGTCGGCTGCATCAGCCGCGGTAGCGCCACCTCGCGGCGATCACAGTCTCGCGATCCCGCCTCTCCGGTGTCGCTTTTGCCCGTCGTTGCGATTGACTCGGCAGGACGCGCTCCTATGTTGCCGCCGGCTCGCAGAATTCCAACCCGAACCCGCGAGCAGAAAGGTCACCGCGCCATGCCTGGCGACAGTAGTCGAACGCAACCGCCGTCCGCCTAGACGTGACCTTGACGGTTCACGTCTTGCCGGACGGCAAGGAGTGAACCAATGAACGAACTTTCCCCCGTAGCGGGCGACGAGGCCGTCGCCATCGCCCGTATCCTTGCAAACGATCACGTCGCCGACGTCGTCGAGGCGCTTAACCGCGAGCCTCGCGAAACGGCGATCGAGCTACTTTGCCAAGTGCCCTTCGAGCGGTTGGTCGAGATCTTCGACCAGCCGGAACTCGACGGCGCATCCGAGCTTGTCGAGGCGCTGCCGCGCGCCAAGGCCGGCAAGTTGCTGACTGGGATGTCGGTCGACCGTGCCGCCGACATTCTGCGCGAGCTGGAGGAGCCGGCCCGTTCCGAACTGCTTGTCGAACTCGCGCCGCCGCTGCGCGCTACGCTGCTTGCCATTCTGGGCTATCCCGAAGGCAGCGCCGCATCCCTGATGACGACGGAGTTCGTCAGCGTGCCCTCGGACTGGACCGTGGGCCGCACGCTGGACTACATCCGCAAGGTCGAGCGGACGCGCGAGACCATCTACGCGATCTACATCGTCGATCCCGAGACGCATGTCCTGGTGCGCTCGACCGGCCTGCGCCGGCTGATCACAGGCGATCCGGACGATCTGGTGATGGATGTCGCGCTGGATCGCGCGCCGGTGACGGTCTCGCCGCTCACCGACAGCGAGAAGGTGGCGCAACTGATCTCCAAATACGACCTGCTCGCCGTCCCCGTCATTGACCACGGCAAGATCCTCGGCATCGTCACCATCGACGACATCATCGACACGATGATCGAGGAGACGACCGAGGACGTGCATCGTTTCGGCGGCATGGAGGCGCTCGACGAGCCCTACATGAAGATGAGCTTTCTCGCCATGATCCAGAAGCGCGCCGGCTGGCTTTGCGCGCTGTTCATCAGCGAGATGCTGACCGCCAATGCGATGCAGAGCTATGAAGGCGAGCTGGAAAAGGCGATCGTGCTCACCTTGTTCATCCCGCTGATCATGAGCTCCGGCGGCAATTCCGGCTCGCAGGCGACCTCGCTGGTCATCCGCGCGCTGGCGCTGCGCGAGATCGGTCTTGGCGACTGGTGGCGGGTCGCCTTGCGCGAACTGCCGACCGGCCTGGTGCTCGGATCGATCCTCGGCGTCGTCGGCGTCTGCCGCATCACGCTGTGGCAGTATTTCGGCTTCTACGACTACGGCCCGCACTGGGAGCTGATCGCGGCGACCGTCGGCGCGGCACTGGTCGGCATCGTCACCTTCGGCTCGCTGTCGGGATCGATGTTGCCGTTCGCGCTGAAACGCATCGGCTTCGATCCCGCCAGCGCGTCGGCACCGTTCGTCGCCACGCTGGTCGACGTCACCGGGCTGGTGATCTATTTCTCGGTGGCGCTGGTCATCCTGCACGGCACGCTGCTGTAGCAACGCCAAGCACTCCCATCGCGGCAACCTTTTTGTCGCGATGAGCTCTAGTCGCGAAGCGCGTCAATCGACGCGCTGACCGTCCTTCACGCGGTAGGTCGGCTTGTACATGGTGACCAGTTCTTCCGCCGCCGTCGGATGCACGGCCATGGTGCGGTCGAAGTCGTCCTTGGTCAGCCCGGCCTTCAGCGGAATGCCGAGAAGTTGCGCCATTTCGCCGGCGTCTGGCCCGAGGATGTGAGCGCCGAGCACTCTCTTCGAAGCGCCGTCGACCACCAGCTTCATCAGCATCTTCTCGTCGCGGCCGGATAGCGTGTGGCGCATCGGGCGGAATGAGGCGCGGTAGATTTCGATGTCGGAGAAGCGCTTGACCGCCTCGTCTTCCGCCAGGCCGACGGTGCCGATCTCGGGTTGCGAGAACACCGCCGTCGGGATTGTTTCGTGGTCGGGCGCGGTCGGATTACCCTTGAAGGCGGTCTCGATGAAACACATCGCCTCGTGGATCGCCACCGGCGTCAATTGTACGCGGTTGGTGACGTCGCCGATCGCCCAGATGTTGTCGATGTTGGTGCGGGAGTATTGGTCGACAACGATGGCGCCGGTCCTGCCGAGTTCGATGCCGACGCCTTCCAGCCCCATATTCTCGGTGTTGGGGATGCGGCCGATGGCGAGCATGACCTGGTCGACAGTCAGCACCTTGCCGCCGGTGACTAAAGCGTCGAGCCTGCCGTCCGGCCGCTTGCGGACCCATTCCGACACGGCGTGGCAGAGGATCTTTATCCCCTTCTTTTCCATGGTTTCGTGCAGCGTGCGCCGCAGGTCCATGTCGAAGCGCGAGAGGATCTCCTTGCCGCGATAGACCAGCGTGGTGTCGACGCCGAGCCCATGGAAGATGTTGGCGAATTCGACGGCGATATAGCCGCCGCCCTCGATCATGATTGCCTTCGGCAATTTCTTGAGGTCGAAGGCCTCGTTGGAAAAGATGCAATGCTCGTGGCCGACGAGTGCGGGATGCGGCGCCGGGCGGCCGCCGGTGGCGATCAGGATCTGATCGGCGGTGACGGTGCGATCCTCGCCGAGAAGGTGCACCACATGCGGGTCGACCAGCATGGCGCGCGAATGGAAGGTCTCGCCGCCGGCGCCTTTCACATTCTTCTCGTAGATGGCTTCGAGCCGGGCGATCTCACGATCCTTGTTGGCGACCAGCGTCGGCCAGTCGAAGCTGGCCTCGGGCACCGTCCAGCCATAGCCGGCGGCGTCGGCAAAATGCTCGGGGAATTGCGAGGCATAGACGTAGAGCTTCTTCGGCACGCAGCCGCGAATGACGCAGGTGCCGCCATAGCGGTATTCCTCGGCTATGCCGACGCGCTTGCCGAGCGCGGCCGCGACGCGCGCCGCCCTCACCCCGCCGGAGCCGCCGCCGATGACGATAAGATCGTAGTCGTAACCGGCCATAGACTGTTCCTTGCCTTCAAAACGCTTGAGACAGGTAGGCTGCCAACAGCCAAAAGAAAAGCCCGGATAAACCGGGCTTTGTGGTCCAGCGGCGCTCAGGCCATTGGAAAAGCGGGATCAGTTCTGCGTGTTGTCGGCGGGCGCGTCGCCGCCAGCCGGGGCAGCGCCGTCGGCGGGGGCCGCGGGGGCCGTGGCGTCAGCGGGCGCAGCCGGCGCATTGGCCTTCGCCGCCGCGGCCAGCGTTTCGCCGACCTGCTGGGCGAGATCGCGGGCAAGGCCGTTCTGCCAGATGTCGGCGGCCTTCACCAGGTCACGCGTCACGGTCGGGCCGCTGTCGAGCAGCTTCTTGCCGGAATCGGAGCTGTAGAAGGCGGCGATGTCGTTGAGTTCCTTCTCGGAGAAGACCTTGGCATAGGCAAGGGCTGCTTCCTTCTCGAGGTCGGCGCGGCGCGAGGCCAATGCCATCGCCTTGTCGGTGATGGTCTTGCCGATCAGTTCCTGCATGTCCGGGTTCTTCTGGATCAACTGCTGTTCCAAAGCGGCGGCAGCCTGCGGCAGGATGTTGTCGAACGGGTCGGTCGCGTGGATCGCGGCGACGGCGGCGCGTGCTGCCTTCAGGTGCGATTCGGTCACGTCCTGCGCGAAGACAGGCGAAGAAAACGCGAAGACGGCCGAAGCCACCAGAATGGCCGAAAGGCTGCGAACCCGGTTATGCAACATCATGGTCGGTAGAACTCCCTGGTTTTCGGGCGGCATGGACGGTTTGGATGCCGTCGCCGCCGGCAATGATGGCCGCTGACGCCAGCCCGATGAAAAGACCGTGCTCGACGACGCCCGGTATGGCGTGGAGAGCATTCGAAAGCGCTCTTGTATCCGGAATGCGGCCAAAAGATGCATCGAGGATAAAATGGCCGCCGTCTGTAACAAAAGGCTGGCCCCCCGTCATCCTCAATGTAATCGGACCGGAAAGACCGAGACTTTTGGCCGCTGCGCCGACCGCGATTTCGGTCGCCCGCAGGCCGAATTGATTGACCTCGATCGGCAGTGGGAAACGGCCGAGGGTCTCGACCATTTTCGAACGGTCGGCAATGACGATCATGCGCCCGGATGCCGCCGCGACGATCTTCTCGCGCAGCAGCGCGCCGCCGCCGCCCTTTATCAGGGTTAGTGCGGAGTCGACTTCGTCGGCGCCGTCGACGGTAAGGTCGAGTTCAGGCGTTTCCTCGAGCGTCGACAGCGGCACGCCAAGCTCTCGGCAGAGCGCGGCGGTGCGCTCCGACGTCGGCACGCCGACGATGGTGAGGCCGGTGGCGACCTTTTCGGCAAGCAGCCGCACGAACTCCTCGGCGGTCGAGCCGGTGCCGATGCCAAGCCGCATGCCTTCGCTCACATGGGCAAGGGCTGCCCGAGCGGCCTCGACCTTCAGTTGCCTCGCATCCATGCCCATGTCTTGTGCGGTCCCATGTCTCGTCCGGTTTCGCTGGTTCGCGCGCTCCTAGCATTTTTGCCCGCCCGGTCAAAGGCCGCGCCTCTCTCGATCGGTCATCGGCTGTGGATTGGGCAGGCCGGCTTGCCTGATCGGAGCGCAGGCGTTATCGCCTCAGGCGTCGCAATCGCCACAGGACAGGCCATGACCAGACCGATCATCGTGTTCGACCTCGACGGGACGCTGGTCGACACGGCGCCGGATCTGCTCGACAGCCTCAACCACAGTCTCGCCGCCAGCGAACTGGCGGCCGTCGATGAAGCCGGCTTCAAGCGCTACGTCGGCCATGGCGGCCGGGTGATGATCGAACGCGCCCACGCCGCGCAGCGGAAATCGCTGGCAGAGGAAGAGCACGACCGGTTGCTAAAACTGTTCCTCGACCACTACACCGACAACATTCCCGGCAAGTCGCGTCCCTACCCCGGCGTCGTCGAGGCGATCGCCCGGTTCGAGAAGGCCGGCTATCTGCTTGCCGTTTGCACCAACAAATACGAGGCGAATTCGGTGGCGCTGATCGATGCGCTCGGCCTGGCGAAGCACTTTGCGGCCATCGCCGGCCAGGACACGTTCGCCTTCCGCAAGCCCGACCCGCGCCATCTCGTCGAAACCATCAAGCTGGCCGGCGGCGACCCGCATCGGGCGCTGATGGTCGGTGATTCGCAGACCGACATCGACACCGCCAAGGCCGCCGGCATTCCTGTGGTGGCCGTCGATTTCGGCTACACCGAACGCCATGTACGCGAATTCGAACCGTCGGCGGTGATCTCGCATTTCGACGCACTGACGCTCGATCTGGCGGAACGGCTGATCGCCGCGGCTGGCGACTGAGCACCAAAGGCAATCAGGCTCCGGCGCCTGCCCGACCTTGCCGTCTCGGTCCGTGTCGGAATGGTGGCACATCGCCTTGACTTCACAAGGCAGCCTCCCTTATATCGCGGCTCGCTTGGCCTTCGGGCAACGAGCGGGCGATTAGCTCAGCGGGAGAGCACACCCTTCACACGGGTGGGGTCGCAGGTTCAATCCCTGCATCGCCCACCATTTTTTCAAGCACTTAGCAGTCATCGTTTTCCCTTCCGCACAACTTCCGCGTCTTTACGGCGTCAGCGAACCAACCATCAGCCGCATCGTCGCGGCTGCACGGCAGGTACCCGCTTGAATGCAATGGCAGTTCCCACCCACTTGTTGTCGCTAAAGCGACATTGCCGTGCAGCCGTAAGCGGTCATAGTTCGATCTCGCCGTGCATGACCGCCACACATGATCCGCGCAAGGTCGCAACGATCCCCTCCGGTGTTCGGCGCGCATCGACATGCAACAGGCTGGGCCTTCCCATTTCAACGCCCTGTTGGATTTGGAAACTGGCTTCCTGCGCGTCCGGCTCGAGCGATAACAGCAAGCAGGCGAGAGGCGTGTTGGCACTTCCTGTGGCTGGATCCTCCCAGGTTCCGGAAAGTGGCGCAAACATCCTCGCGCGGAGCGTACTTCCCTCTTTGGTATAGACGTGGACGGGAAAGCGACTGCCGAACTGCGGATGGGCATCTAGAGCTTCGCGGAACGCAGCTAGATTGGGATCGCAACGTGACAGCGCCTCGCCTGTAATTTCCGCAACGACAAAGGCGTTGCCGTTTGAGACTGATACGGGCGCGTGGTGCGTTGTCACCACGTCAGCCGGCGTCAATTGCAGCGCACGAGCGATGAACTCAGGTGCAACCGTTTCTCCGATAGTCAACGGTTGGGGAGCATCGATAGCGGCGCCGACCGGTGCGCCATTGGCATCGCGCTCGATCTGAACGCGCACAATCCCGGCGGGAATCTCGAACACCGCGGTGCTCAGATCGGGACGCTGCTTTGCGACAACGAAGGCTGTGCCGACCATCGGATGACCGGCGAACGCCATCTCCGCCGTTCGGTTGAAGATACGGACGCGGGCGACATTATTTGGGTCGGCAGGCGCCAAGACAAAGGTCGTCTCGCTTAGATTGAATTCAGCAGCTATCGCCTGCATCGTCGCATCATCCAGCGCATCGCCGCCGATTACGACGGCGAGAGGATTGCCGCCGAAGCGAGTGCCGGTGAACACGTCGATCGTGAAGAACGGCAAATTTGGCATGTCATCGGTCCAGTCTGTTCGGCAGCTACATCACAATGAACGATGCAAAGCAGTCTGTCTCCAATCCACCTATTCACGCCATAACGTCGGGACGGTAAGCCGCTCAAATTTCTACCGTGAATCTGTGTCCCAATAATGTACTGGGGCCTCTCGGTGCAGTATTGGTTGCGGAAGGTGCCGCGCTGGCCATTCTTCGGCCGGCCGAGCGCATGGTGCATGTCGTCGATGTCGTCGGCCGTTGGCATCGGAGTGATGGCGACATTGGTGGGCTCGGTGGTCATTTCTTGAACTTTCTGTTGAAGACGCGCTTCCGCTTTTGGTCGCCCGTCATGGACAGGCCGGCGAGCGTGGTGACGGCGATCGGCGGCGAGGTGGCGTCTAGGATTGGTCGGCCTGGCGACTTGTCCAAAATGCAGCGGCCGATGTCGTTGAACACCCTGGCGTCGGCCATGGCGCCGGCGACGGTCTTGGCGATCTCGTAGGAATCATGGTCGGTGACGTTCGGCACGGACGGGAAAGGCCCGGTGGCCTCGAACACCCGATATTTGCCACGCGGAGCGACGACGCTGTGCACAAAGACGGTCATCGGTGCGCCACCTGGCCGCGAGGCGGCATTGCGACGGCTGCTTTCTTGGCGCGCTCGCCGGGTTTCAATTTGCGAATGGCGTTGCCGCTGGTGATCATCATGTAGCCGTCGGTGAACTCGACGCGGATCGAGTTCATCTTGCTGCGCGCGGTGACGCGGCATGGCTGTCCTTTTCGCCCCTGGCGATCCCAGCGGCAGACGTGGGTTAAATCGGTCACGCCGGCCTCCTCGAGGTGAGAAGGTTTGCGATCCATGAGGATCTGCAGCGCGCGCCGCTGGTACGGGTAGAGCAATGGAAACGCTGGGGGGATGCTCATATCTGTGCGGCCGCACAACTTCCGCACAGATACAGGTCGATGTTCTTGCGGCGTTCTTGTGCGATCAGGGCGAATTTCGTAATAAAAGCAGTTATCGCCCACCCTTCACACGGGTGGGGTCGCAGGTTCAATCCCTGCATCGCCCACCATTCTTCCCGCGCTGATCTGTTTCCTTATCTCCGCTCCAGCCATTCTTCAGCCGGCGGTTTGCCCCGCCTCACGCCAGATCCACCTCCACCCAAAGCCCGCCCTCGCCCCGGGCCGCATCGCGCGGCGCGTGGCGCACCGCACGGATCGATCCGGATGGCGAGGCAAAGGCCGGCTTGCCGTTCTTGTCGCCTAGCCACTTGTCGTCGGCGCGGATGACGCGGCCGTTCGTCTTGGCGGCTAGCGCGGTCAGGATGGCGTCGTAGGGCATTTCGTGCCAGCGGACTTTCTTGGCGTCATCCTTGTTGGTCGGGATGAAGGCCGAAAGATCGGTGCTGGTCAAAAGGTCGATGCCCTGTTTTTGCGGCATGGCGTTCTGGCTGCCGTGATGGGCAACCTTCAGATAGACCGTGCGCGCCATGAGGTCGGCTATCGTCACCGTCGTCTGTTCCAGTTGCCATTGCAAATCCTTCCAGCTCAGCCAGTTGCCGATCTGGGCGTCGCCCGGGAACAGGAACACGTTGTTGGTGTCGGTGAACTCGAACGCCAGGACCAGGCTGGTATTGTTGACGCCGCGATCGAGCTGCAAGGCAAGGTCGGCGGCAATCCCCATCCAGTCGGCGTCGATGCGGCGCCATGTCTGGTCGGGGTTCTCCGTCGGCGCCGGATGGGAGACCGGCCCCGCATAGTGCTCGCGGACAAAGGCGCCGATATCGATCCTGGGATCACTGCCCTTGTCGCCATTCAGCGCCGCCGACAGTTCTGTGCCGACGTGGCGCTCGAACGGGCTAAGTTCATCGATATAGTCTGCATCGCCGGCTCCGTCGTTCATCTTCAGCCCCGCGGCAAGCGCCCGCGTGAACGGACCGCCGCTGGCAAGCGGAAACATTTCGCCCGCCTTCTCCTCGAGCCGAAGTGCTGCCTTGTCGCGAGGCGGACCAAGCACGTAGATGCGCAGATTGGGCAAGACCTTGATCGAGAGCGGCGGCTTGCCTGGTTCGAGATAGGTTGGCTTGGTCTTCGAAAGGGTGGCCGCGGCGTCTCGCGCCGCGCGCACTTTTTCGCCGGCGGCCCCGAACTGGAATCCGAGCACCGACTGCAACCCGTCACGAATGCCTGCCAGATGGGCGGTCGGCTCCTGGGCTGCATCGAGCCTCTGGCTCACACCTTGCAGCGCCGTCAGGGCCGAGCCCTTGAACTTGTCGAGTTCGACGGCCTGCTGGTCAGCCGGGTTTTCCGTCCATGCCATCCACACCTCTTTGACATCAAAGCCCGCGAACAGGTCCTTCGAGGTCAGGAAGCCCGAAACATGGTCCCAATGCTCATGCGTGACGACGAGGACGTCGATCTTGCCGCCGTCCGTCGCCTTCTTGATGTCAGCGACGATGTCCGCCACCAGAGCCGGGCCACCCTTGATCGACACATGAACGCCGCAGTCGATCAGCATGCGGAAGAGCGAGCCGTCGGGCGTTGGAAAGCTCAGCAGGTGGCAGTCGCCGATGCCCTGGCAATAGTGCCGGACCGTCACGGCGGGCCTTACCTCCCCTGCCGCCCCCGCCGCTTCTTGCGGCCTGTTTCTTGTTGCCGGCCTCCTAGACATGGTCGTCATCTCCATCGCTGGCATGCAGGAGGGCGAAGGGCTCGGAAACCTCGTTGCCGAAATACAGCGCTCGCAGCGGCGACAGGTAGTTCGCGGTCGCGGTCTCGGCCTGGCGCTTGCGCCGTTCGAGACTGCCGGTGTTCTTGATGATCGAATAGCGGATGCGTTCCTTGCCCTCACGCGGGTCGATGATGAGCGTCGCTCCGCCGCGGAACCAGATGAAGCCGTCGCCCGCCTTCACGCCGTTCGGCATGGGCTTGCCTTCGAAATCGATCGGAATGCGTTGCTGAATGACGGCGATGACCTCGGTGCGGAACGAGCCGTCGGACTCGACGCGACGGGTCGGACGCACGCTGAGGATGCTGAAGGTGGTCTCGCCCTTTTTTGCCTTGGCCAAAAGGGTGCCGTCGTCGCGATAGCGCGGCAGGTCGGGCAGAAGTCCGAACTCCTTGTGAAGGGCCGGATGGGTGGCAAAGGTTCGGTGCATTGCCTGCCACATCGCATAGCGGTTCTTCTCATTGAGGGCGAAGATATCGGAGCGATCGAGCTTCTGGTTCCAGCCGAGGTCGATTTCGTCCAGCAGCCCTTTCAGCCAGGGAGGTGACGGATCGTCGGGCTCGCTCCAGGCAAGCGTCTCTTCCGAGATGGTGCGCACGTCGCGTGGCAGAAGCTTCCATCGGCGGAAGGATTCGATGAAGGCCAGGCGATAGTGGAGCGGGTCGTCGGGGAAGGCATCGATGTCGGCCGTGATCAGGGCGCGCAGATATTCGCCAAAGGTGATATCGACGGCGGGGCAGTAATCGAGCGCGCGAATGCACATGGTCAGCATCTGCTGGGCGATCTTGGCGGTCTCGTCGGTCAGGCGCTCGACCAGGCTGGGATGCAAGGTGCCGGCCGGCAGCACGCCGGTGCCGCCGGTCGCCAGCTGGATCAGGTCGTCGGTGCGGCGGTCGGCGATCGCCAGGAACGCCTGGTAGACGGCAAAGACCAGGATCGAGCCCCGGTCGTGCGGCTCGAAGGTCTTGGTGTAGTCGAGCGCGGCCATGCCGGGGCCGCCATAGTCGCGCAGCGGTCCGGCGCGGCCGCTGCCCTCGCCGAACTGCGCGGCGATGCCGGACAGCAGCGTGGCCACGGACACATCGCCCTTCGCCTTGGCAATCGCAAAGCTGACCAGTTCCTTGAGGGTGAAATGCTGGAACAGCGCCACGATATCGGCAAAGGCCTCATGGAAGGCCGGCACGTCCGGGTTGGACGCTTCTTCGAAAAGACGGTGCAACCCGTCGAGCAGCGCATGCGACATCTCATGCGCGACAATGTCGCTCGACAGGCAGGAAAACACCGTCGTGCCCGGCGTGGTCACGTCGCCTTCCTTGCTCTCGGCCGGGAAATAGCCGAACAGCAACGCCTTCTTGTCGGGGCTGTAGTAGGCGTTTGCAGTGCGCAGCGCGTGCGGATAGATGCGCAGGCGCGGCACTTCATGCGCCTTCATGGCCATGCTGCCACGGCTGCCGACCTTGCCGGTATAGTGCGGGGCCCACAGCGCGCGGCGGCCCAGGGCGCGCTCGAAATGGCCGATCGTGGTCATGGCCACGGCATAGACCATCTGCTGGTGGAATTGCGGATTGCCTTCCGAGGGCGGCAGGCCGTCCTGGGCGAGCAGGATCTTGTCGTTGAGGTCGACCGGGTCGTAGACGCGGTTGGATGCCGGATCGACGTCGATGACCTCGAGATATTCGCCGACCGGACCGCGCAGCAACGGCTTGGCCGTCGAAGGCTCGTCGTCCCAGGGAACGGAAAGGGTCGCCTGGAAGACGGATATTGAATCCAGCTGCTTGGCGATGGAAGGATCGAGCGCATAGATGCGCAGGCGGCGCTTCGGCGGCGGCAGCGCGCGCGGCTTGCGCTTGATCTGGGCCGCCGGTTTCGTCGCCGCCGGCGCAGGAGGGCTGGCGCCAGGCCGTCCCAGCGCGCCTTCGAGAAAGGTCCGCAGCGGCCCGGACGGTTTGCCGTCGTCGAGCGCGGCTTCCAGGTAGCGGTTGCGCGCGGCGGCCGAGATCTTGCTGGGGTCGACATCCGGATCGGTGATCGCCTGGTCGACCGACGCGACGCGTTGCGCCATTTGGGTCAGTTCCAGCGCCAGCATTTTTCGGTGCATGATGTCGGTGGGCGACCTCGCCGCCACGGAGTTGCCCCCCCCGGTGATGAAATCCAGCCAGGCCCAGGAATATTCCGCCGGAGGCAATCTGCGGAGTTTGTTCTCGGCCGGTGGCATGACCGAGAGCGCAGCATCCGCCCGGACAACGCCCTGGCCGATCTTTTTAAGTGTCTCCGCCGCCCCCATCTTGGCCGTGGTCTTCGACGCCGCGGAAAACAGCGCGAAGCGGACCGCCTCGATCCGCATCCAGGTTTGCGAATAATTCTTCACGACGTCCCAGTGCTCGGCCAGCCACAGCGCGGCAGCGGCGGCGATCTGCGGCGTCGCCGCCGATGTGCCGCTGCCATCCATGTCGACGATCTTGGCGCAGTCGATCTCCGCCCACGGCACGTTCGGCGTGTAGGCGCCGAGCGCCGTCTTCATCTTCGATTGCGGCCCGTAATTGCCCTGCATCGTGCCGAAGCTCAGGCCGGAATAGGCGCGGCCGTCGGCCATCACGCCGCAGGCAGCCAGCACGCGATTGTAGCGGGCCGGAAAGACGATGCTCCGCGGCGTGATCGTAAAGTTGTTGCCGGCGGCGGTGACCATGACGACGCCGTTGTCATAGGCAAGGTTGACCGCATCGACCAGCGCTTGCGAGGTGAAGCCGCCCATGCTCATCGACAGCACCTGCGCGCCTTTCGCGCGAGCATAGTCGATGCCTTGCACCATTGTGCCGGTGGTGAGCCGCACCACCCAGTCGGCGATGCGCACCGGGATGATGTTTGCCTGGGGGGCGGCGCCGACGAAATCCTTGAAGCCCGGCCAATTCGGCGAGGTGCCGTCGAGCTTGTTGCCGGCGAGCAGGCTGAGCGTGCCGGTGCCGTGGCCGCGATTGCTGGCGAGACCCCCTGCGGGGGCATGATCGGTGGCGTCGTTCGGGCCGGCGCCGTCATTGACGAAATTGCGCTGCTGCGCGGTGAGCAGTCCGGCGGGCAAAGTGCGATGCCCCGGATCGAAGCCGGTATCGAGATGGGCGATGGTGATCTTGGCCTGCTTGGCGCCGACCTTGGTGCGGGCCGTGGCGAACTGGCTGAAGGCCGCTCCGGCATTCCAGGCGACGACGCCCGGCATCGTCGCCTGCCCGCCTGCGGGGTCCTGGTCATCGAAGGTGCAGGCCGGACTGGCGCTCGCCGCCATGCCACGATCGCCATTGGCGTCCCTGTAGTCCCAGTGCTGAAGGATGTCGGGCTCCACGGCCAGGACTTCAGGGCTGCCTGCCGCCGCGAAAGCCTGGCCGTGGCCGGCAAGGGCATGGGCATCGTCCCAGGGGTTTTCCGAACCGGCCTTGGCGCTTAGCCTTAGCCAGGTCGCGCCGCGATCGGCACCGGCGCCGAGATTGCCGCCCGAAGCGCCTGGCGGCACGCGCAGGATTGGCTCGACGTCGACCGCCCCGAGGCGCAATGACCGGCTGCCCGCGGCAAAGCCGGTGCCGTCGCCGCGCACCTTGATCAGGAGTCCCGCTGCCGTCGCCATGGCATGCTCCGCCTTCCCAATCGGTTGAAGTAGAAATCGTAGTCTCGACTGTCAGGTGCTGGCAAGTGTGGGTGGCAAACCACCAAACAACTGATGCCGCGACGGCTATGTTCCAGGATCGTTTGTCATTCAAATATTGCCGATTGCCGGCTGCATGACATTCGCGCCATTCGACAGGTGTCTCTGTGACGGACTTCACAGATGGCCGGCGGCTTCCGCACGAATGTGGCCAGGGGTTCCACTTCGGCCGGCTGCTTCGAACCGAAGTTTCCCAGACTTCGAAAAGGCAGCCGCTCCAAGGCGGTTTTTTTAGCACCTAATCATTTGCACAGCTGCCGTCTGCGCGCTCCCGGCCACCTCCCGCCGCGCGTGCAGACGGCCTTCCGTGCTTCGGCTGCGGCCTTACATGAACGCCGGGCTTTGATGATGTGCTCTCTTGCCGTAAACTTCAGCGGTTGGGGTAATTGGAAAATCGATATGGCTTTCGCCAGCGCGAACGACAGGAACGATCTGCCGCGCCTCGCACGGATCGACCCGAGCCAGTTCGACCTGCTGTTCAGCGGCTGCAAGCTGGAACGCTACGCCGCCGGCCAGCACCTGTTCGTCCAGGAAGATGCCGCCGACCGCATCTACGGCGTGATGAGCGGCACGGTGGAGATCTCGATCTACTCGCCCGGCGGGCAGAAGCTGGTGGCCAACATCGAGCTCCAGCGAAGCCTGGTTGGCGAGATCGGCGCGCTTGACGGGCGCCCGCGCACGGCAACCGCCATCTGTCTCACGGCTTGCGAGCTGGTCTCGCTTAGCCGGACGCAACTCTTTGACCGAATTGAGAAAAACCCGCCCCTGGCGCGCGCCATGATCGAGTTGTTGTGCGCGCGGCTGCGCTGGGTCAGCGGCGAGCTTGGGGACCAAGCTTTCTTCGGCATCGAGGCCAGGCTGGCCAAGCGCCTGGTGTTTCTCGCCGGCGTCATGGCCGATGACGCGGGCTGGATTCCGATCTCGCAATCGGAGCTTGGCGAGTTCCTTGGTGCAACGCGCGAGTCGGTCAACAAGACGCTCAACGACTGGCGCAGCCGGCAGATCATCGCCATCAAGCGTGGCGGCCTGCGCATAACCGACAGCAAGGCGCTCACCTATATCGCCGAATCGCAGGACGACGACTGAGCGGGTCCGGACCGAATCAGAGCCGCGATATCAGGTAGCGCAGCGACGATCGGCTCGGCATGAAGAAGTAGCCCCCGCCCTTCGTGGTGACGAATTGCGGGATTTCCCGAAGGATCGTGACCTTCTCCCAGGACGGGATCGTGAAGTGGCCGCCCTGGTCGCGCGCGCCAATCGTCGGATCCTTCTCGCCAACCAGGCCCTGAAAGGAAGTCGACGAAACCCAGGTCTGCTGGATGAATTCGTACTGGCGCTCGATGTCGGCGTTTAGGCACATGAAGAGCAGCCCCTTTTCGGCCTTTCCACTCCTACTGGCCTGCTTCTCATAGGTGCGCCCGACGCGCAGGATGCGGTGGCGCTTGCCGATATTGATCTGCGTCTCGCGGTCCTCACCAAGCGAGTCGCGCGGGTTGGAACGGCGTATGTGGGCACCGAGCGGGCAGCGATGCCCTTGCGGATCCTCGGCGCCGATGGCGAAATTGTTGTCGACTACGCGTCCCGGATGATCGGGATTGCGCACCAGCGAACTGCCGTTCTGCCAGCGGCCGAGCATCTTGGCGGCAACCCACTCCGACGTCATGGACTGATTGCCGGTTTCGTGCGCAACCCGCGCCGCGGCCCTTTTGCAATAGTCGTTGAAAATGTCGACATGCTGCTCGAATTGGCGAACGACCAGGAATGAGCCGTTGCGGCCGAAATCCCGCGGGGGCGGAGGCAGGCCCGGAATCTGCCGACTACGACGCACCTGCGACAGGATAGCGCTCCGATCGCGCGAGGCGCTTACCGAGGGCGAGGCCGGATAGAAGCCGTGCTCGTCACGGTAGCCGAACAGGAACTCGCCCGGCGCGACCAGATGCATGGGCGCGGCGCCCCTGCTGGCGCGCGTCGTGCCCCGCACGATCGGCTGCGAAATCCCATCAGCGAAGCCGAAATGCTCATAAGCGGGCATGCGCTCCGACTTGTCGTCATGTTTTGCCGTATTCGACGATTTCGTGTTCGTGTTGGTCGGGTCCCGCTTTACGGCGAGCGGCAGTTCAGCGACGACCTTCATCCCCGCGCCGGTCGTCTTTCGTTTCACCGTGGCGATCTCGGTCGCCAACCTTTCCGGTTCTTTCGCATAGCAGACGACGACCACGTCCACGGGCTTCTTCAACGACCCCCACTCCCATTCGTCGGGTGCTTCGCGGCCTCGGTCGTCCAGGATGCGCCCACGCTCGGGATTGCCCATGCCATGGCGAAAGGCAATCGGGAATGTGTCCAGCGGATCGTCGTCGACGCCCGCGTCGAGCCCAAACTGCCGCAGACCGCCGGGACCAAAGGCCACCGTCATGGCTCGCGCGGCGGGCTTGCCTTCGCCGAAACTCGTCTGTTCGATGACGAAATCGAGCCAGGCCCGGCGTTTGGACGCCGGCAATTTGTCCGGCACTCGGATCGCAATCATATGCGCATAGCCAAGCGGGCCGAAAGGGCCGAAGAAGATGGACTGGATCTCGCCGGTTTCCAGTTGCTGCTCGAGAGGCGCCGGAAAGGCTGAGCTGATGTTGGCCAGCAGCGAGGTCGTCTTTTGAACGGTGGTTCTTTCGCTCACCGGGCGCGGTAGCGAACCGAACAGGCTCAGCCAGTCGCGCGCCTCGTTGCCGACGGCGGAAGCAATGCCGCGCCTGATCCGGGAATTCATGCGGATGCGCGTGGTGTTGAGATGGGGATAGGCGGAGTACCAGAACAGGGTCGGCACCTGCTGGCGCCGCGCCCAGCGCTTGAACCGATCGCCGTCGCGCGCGCCGTCGAGGAATAGCCAGCGTGTGCGAGGATAGCCCTCGGTGTTGCTCCACACGCCGGTCAGACCGGCGGATGCCTTGGCAATGAAGTCCTCGAGATAGCTTTCCCAGCTGCCGCCGTAGTTGGAGAGGAACATCAGTCTGCTGGAGCCCGGCAGCAGCACCCAGCGGGCGAAATGGATGGTGTTGATGGTGTTGAGAAAGCCTGGCTTGAACACCTTCTGCGCAGCTATCGAGATCAGGTAGAAGGAAA
Organism: Mesorhizobium monacense; assembly: GCF_056781675.1. NCBI lineage: Bacteria > Pseudomonadati > Pseudomonadota > Alphaproteobacteria > Hyphomicrobiales > Phyllobacteriaceae > Mesorhizobium > Mesorhizobium monacense. The sequence goes on from NZ_CM165567.1 coordinate 2,378,521, forward strand.
ACCTGAGCGCTAGCCTGCGCAAGATACCGGCCTTCATCGTCGAGATCGCGGTCAGATGGTTCTGCGCCGCGTGGTCCTCCTTGGCGAGTATCTCGTTCAAGGCAGATATTCCGATCGATGTGCTTTCCGGCCGATCCTTGTCCTCGATGCGCCGCAACGCCAGCAAGCACAAGAACACCAGCAGCGCCGCCGCTGCTAACAGTCCAAGCGCCGACAGCAGAAGCGAAGTGACTGCTATGGCTATGGCGGTGAACGAGATTTCGTGGGAACCGAGGTCAATGGACCTGCCGAACACCACACTGTAAGTCATGTACCAGCAAGCAGCCCAGACGACCGCCACTGTCGCAAAAACCGGTGGCACCAGCAGGGTCGTCATGAGGGCACGGCCCCAATGACCCGAAAGCCTTTCAAGCAGGCTTTCGGCAGGCTCGAATGCCCAGCTGAACTTTCCGAGCGACCGGACATGCTGGCGGGCCTCGGCAAGCACTGCTGCGGCGTCACCATTGCCGGCACGCGGCTGCTCGACGATGTCGCGCACGGCGTCGGCGAGTTCAGCTTCGGCCAGGATGCGTCGGACCGAATGTCCGGGGGTGCCCGAAAACACCAGACCGGCAGCGCTGCCGAATGATGGCGATATCGCGACGTTGTGCTTGCGCAGGAAGTCGTTCAGCGCGCTGCCTTCGGGCAGGCCGCAGAAATCCTTGAAAATCGGCCGCAACTGGTGGCCAACGGCCTGCGCCAAGGCATCGATGACCTCATCGGCGGTGCCGTCGCCGGAGATTTCGAGAACGAGGGCGCCTTTCTCGAGGCCTGACGCCTCATCTGTCTCGCCAGTGCCGGCAACGGCCAGGCTGGTGAAATGAATGGTGCCGGCAATGTCGAGTTCCTCGCCGACTGCCTTCGTGGCCGGATTGCCTAATGTCGCGACCCTTTCGCGTATGGCATCCAGCGATGCGGCCCGCGTGATCGGGCAGACCACCGTCACCATCGAATGATCGACCGTGCGGCACAGCGCCGGCCGGTCGAAGTCGACCTTGAGGCTTTCCGGATAGGCGCCGACTTGCGTCATCCGCCCTGCCTTGCCGGGCGCCCGGCGCAGCCTGTCCTTCTGGAACAGGGCGCGAATGCTTTCGCCGATCTGAATCCTGGCGATCTCGGCACCTATGCACAAATGGATGCCGTGGCCGAACACCATGTAATCGCGAAGCGGGCGCGAGGTGTCGAAGTCGTTCGGGTTTTGCACCGCTTCGGGGTCGAACATCGCCGACAGCGTTGCCGGCATCACCACCGTTCCCGCTTTCACGAGCCGCTCACGCGGCGTGCCCCTGGCGATGGTTGCGTCACGTGAGGTATAGCGCCAGGGACCGACCCAGATCGGCTTGAAGCGCATGGCCTCCATGATCGCCCGGTCAAGCTTGCCGGTATCGTCGTCGGCTAACGCCGCATCGACCGCCCGCCGTGCGTCTGGCCGGGACAGGATGACATCGAGGCAGTTGCTGCCGGCCAGCACATTGGTCGGGACAAAGCCGGCGATCATGCCGAGTATGATCGAATGGAGGTCCGGTTTCGACAGGCGGCCCTCGTCGAGAAGGGCGACGAGCCTCGGTAGCGGCCGCTCGTCCTTTCCTCCCCTCTCCCTGATTGCGTCGATGGAGTGGTCGATGACCTTGATCAGCCGATCGCCCGCCACCACGGCAAGCTGGCGGGTGGTGGGGCTTGCCGTCGGATCGGAAAAGAACAGCGCGCTCAATGCGATCGCCCAGTCGGCAAATTCGGGTTCGTCGTCGATCTCGAGGCCGAAATAGTCGCGGCAGACGCGCACCGGGACGATCTTCATCAGCCCGGAGATGGCGTCAAAGCCGGGGTTGGCCCGGGTCATGATGTCCTTGGAATGACGTGCGGCGATCGGCCGGACCATGGCCTCGACCTCCGCCGGCGGGAAGGCGCTCAGCACCGACGATTTCATCTGACGGTAGGCAGCGCCGTCCTGCATGCCGAGGATGAAGTTCGATCCCCGCGCCAGCTCGGCCATCTCCGGACCGTAGGGCGTCTCGAACTCGTCGCCGCGCTCAAGGATGTCGCGGACGTCGGCATTCCTGGTCACCAGCAGGAAATTGCTGAAAGCAAGGTTTGGCCAGAAGCGGCGCAGCAGCCCCAGCATCCAGCGCGGATCGCTGAAGAGGTAGCCGCCGATGCGAGATGCCAGGCCGCCCTTGGAACGGAGCCGCCCGATGTCGAAGGGCGGCATTTCCGATACTGGACGCTGGCTTTTCTGGGCGGCGAGAATGGCGGCGAAATACTTGATCTTGATCATGCGCGTTCAAGCCCCCCGGCTGTCCACGTCATTGCGATACCGGCTAACCCCATGGCCTAGGTTTGCTTCGGCTCCGCGTATGTTAAGTTCTTCACAGTCACGCTTGTTCTACCACTTGTCAGCAGCGAAATCATTTGCCCGACTTGGCCGCTTCGAAATTGCCGATAAGGAATTCGTTCGCTGCCTTGTCGACGAAAGGTATCCAGCGCACCCGTTGGTAGGAGAAATCCGGGTGCCTTGTCGTGAAAATGGCCAGCTCCCGTCGGGCTTCATCCGTGCGGCCGCTGCGCCCCAAGGCGCCGATCTTGAGGAACCTGGCGTAGAAGTAGCCAGGCGACAGGTTGAGCGAGCGAACCGCGATGGCGATCGCGGCCGGCCAGTCCTCGACGAAACTGTAGGCGACCGCCAGTTCCCCCAGATTGTGGAACCTGTAGAGATCGAAGGGGCTCAATCGCTCGGCGTCGAGAAAAAACGGTATCGCGCCGGCGGCATCGCCGAGCAGCAGGCGGGCGCTGCCCATCGCCGAACTTGCGAAGGCAAAGCTCGGATTGATATGGATCGCTTCCTCCAGATGTTCGACCGCGGCCCGCGGCTCTCCCCTCATAATGTCGATCGCGCCGAGATGGGCGTGCGGGCGTGCGTCCAGGCTATCCATGAGCAAGGCCTTGCGCGCATATTGTTCGACCTTCTCCAGATCGTCACTGTCGCCGAAACGCAGCCACGCCCGCCAGAAATACCACCATGCGAGCTCATTCAGCACGGCGCTCGAATTCGGGTCTTCCCGATAGGCCTTTTCGAAGAAATCCAGCGCGATTTCAGTGTCGCCGCGGGTGCGCCGGTTCATGTGCCAGCGGCCGCGCCGCACCAATTGCCAGGTCTCCAGGCTTTCCCAGGGCACCTGGAAGGTGCGCGCCTGCTCTGCCCGGTCGACTTCCTTGTCGAGTATGGAGACGATCTCGCTGCCGATCTGGTCGCGCAGGTTGAAGATGTCGACGAGGTTGCGATCGAAGCGCTGCGACCACACCAGGCGCCCGTTCGAGGTGTCTGCAAGCGACGTGTTGAGGCGGATTTGCCCGCCATTGCGTGTCAGCGTCCCGCTGACGATGTAGCGCGCGCCGAGCGCGTTGCCGATCACCCGCGTTCCCAGGCTGTCGTCGCGGAACTGGAAGCTGGAGCTCTTGGCGATCACCGAAAGCCATCTGGTGTTGGAGAGGCCGTAGATGATGTCCTCGGCAATGCCGTCCGCCATGTAGCCGACGTCGTGCTCGCCGCCGTCGCCGGCAAACGGCAGCACCGCGATCGCCGGTGGGCCCTTGGGCGAGAGCATCCGCTGGCCAAGGGGTGACGACATGGCGGCCAGCGGCGCCATGGGCGCGGAGCCGTTGCCGCCGCGGCCGGCAATCAGGACGCGAACCGGCAGCGCGATGTTCTTCAGCATGAATTCGCCAAGATCGGTGAATTCGGCCGTCGTCTTGTCCTTCACGTGGTGCCAGGTGGTCTCGGAGATGGCGAGCCCGTCATGCGGGGCGAGTTCTTGCAGCCTGGCGGCGATGTTGACGTCGTCGCCATAGAGGCGGCCTTCGCGCACGATGACGTCGCCGGTGTTGATGCCGGCACGAAAGGGCATGCGCATGTCTTGCGCTGCCGATGCATTGAGCGCCACGATCCGGCCCTGGAAATCGAAGGCGGCACGCAAGGCTTCGATCGGACTGCCGAATTCGGCCATGACGCTGTCGCCGGCATCGCCGAAGGTGCGGCCACCAAACGCCCCACAGCTATCGGCGATGATGTCGCGCCGTTCCTCGAACGCGGCGACCGCCAACTCGTCGTCGATACCCATCAGCCGTGAAAATCCAACGGCATCGATGGAAATGATTGTCGCCAGCTGACGGGTGTAGTTCCGTTCAGCCATATTGGAGCCCCCCGGTCCCTTCTGGTCCTGTCCAACACAGGCGACTGCCCGCTCTTGGGCACTTCGCCGCGTTGTTGAATGAAGATTCAGACAGGCCGGCGCGCAGATACCGCCCTGTCATGGCAGGAAGTCTAGCAGGGTCACAGCAAAAGCTCCACCACGATCAGCTAATGTATCGCACAGCGCGGCTCCGTCACGGTTGGCTGTCGGTTATCTGAGATCTCGGATAGGGCATTTGCCCTTACGCATTGAAATTCAATGGCATTCATAGATTGCAGCTGCAGCGATTGGGTGCGGTTTCTTATGATCCCGGATCGCAGTTGCAAACAATGGTGGTGCAGCGGTCCGAGCCTGCCCTTGGCGCGCCGGAACAAACCGGCCTGGAAGCGAGTTTCCAACGCATCAGGCCAACATGAAATGAGGGCACTCATGCGCATCGTTCTTCTGGCGACCAGCCTGGCGGTTTTTCTCGTGAGCGGATCGGCTTTCGCGGCCGACGAAAAGCCACTGCCCCCGCCCAATGCCAAGAAGCTGTCGGAGATCATCGCCAAGGTCGAGCAGCGCAACGACTTCCGCTATGTGAAGGAGATCAACTGGGATAGCGGCGTCTATACCGTCACCTACTATACGAGCGACAAGGCGAAAGTCGAAATCTCCTACGATCCGGTGACCGGCGAGACGAAATAGGATCGCCAGCGCGCTGCGGACCTATGGCACGGCGCCATATGCTCTTGCGCCGGCACATCTTTGATGGCTGACTGCGGCTCTACAGTTGCGGGCACGGGGGTGCATGGCAGTGGTAAAGCACGTATCGAAGCGCGTCCTGATGATGCTCGCCGGCTATCTGGTGGCGGTTCTGGTGGGGCTGTTCGCGGTGGTGGCGATCTACGCCATACTGAGTTCGCTGCCCAACGCGCCTGAATATTTCAGCGTCGTGGGCGTTAGCCCGATCGCGGCAGTGCTGGTGCCGCCGCTCGGCATGTTCATCTATTTCCTGACGATCATATTGACCGGGATGCAGACGCTTGTCTTCGCGCTGATCGCCGAATTCTTCTCGCTGCGCAATGCCTTGCTGCACATGATGTTCGGCGCCATCGCGGCGGTCGCCGGATTCGCCCTGATCTGGCCGGGCGCCTCGGAAAATCCGGAGCGCTGGGCCGATATGGGCATCATCGGCACGGCGGGTGTCGTGGCCGGCCTGGTCTATTGGCTGATTGCCGGGCGCGACGCCGGTTTCCGGCGTCCGCTCTTCGAGCGAGCTTGAGCGAGTCCCGAGGGCAGGCTTTATCGAGACAGGCTTCAGCTCGCCGGTGAGCGAACCGCCTCGGTCGCGTCGAGCGCCTGCATCAGCCTTGTGTCGCGGTCGTAGACGTCGCCGAAATATTCGACGTTGCCGGACGTGTCGGGCCAGGCGGTGAAATAGGCGACATAGACCGGGATGGTCCGCGTCACATTCTCGGTCGAATGCCCGTGCTTCAGCTTCTCGACGACATAGTCGACCGAGGTGCCGAGCACCGCAGCCGCCATGCCGCGCGGATCCTGCAAGCGGACGCAGCCGTGGCTGAGCGCGCGCATGTCGCGCTCGAAGAACGACTTCTGCGGCGTGTCATGCATGTAGATAGCGTGCTTGTTGGGGAACAGGATCTTCAGCTCGCCCAGCGCATTGGCTTCGCTTGGCAGCTGGCGCACGCTGTAGGGGATGTTGGCGCCGTAACCACCCCAATTGACCGCCGATGACGGGACGCGCCTGCCGCGCGAATCCGTGACTTCGTAACCGGCGCGATCGAGATAGCCCGGATCGTTGCGCAGCCTTGGCAGCATCTCGTTGACGATGATCGATTGCGGCACGCCCCAGTAGGGATGGAAATCGACCTGCTTGATCCCCTTGTAGAAGAAGGCGGTCTGGTTGGTCGTCCGGCCGATGACCACGCGGGTTTTCAGCTTGACCTCGCCATTGTCGATATAGCTTGCGGTGAAGGCCGGCTGGTTGATGAAGACGCGCGGACTGCCGAGGTCGGAAGGCAGCCAGCGCAGTTCCTCCAGCGCCACCTCCACTTTCCCGATCTTGTCGGCCTTGGACGTGCCGGCGAGCGACGCGACCGTGCGCGGGCCGATGACACCGTCGCCTTTCATGCCGGCCCGCTTCTGCACCGCCTTGATGACCGGCACCAGCTCGGGGTCATAGATCTCGCTCTTGCCGAGTCTGGCCAGCACCTCGCCATAGTCGCCGCCCATCTCGTCGTCGAGATTGCGCGCGATCAACGTCAGCAGCTTCGGCAGTTCAGGACTGGTTTCGCCGGGTTTCAGCAAGAGCTTGGGATCGACGACGATCTCGTTCTCCTCGCTGGCCTGGAGCGCTTCCAACTCGACCCGCAGTGCCTGGTATTCAGGGTTTTGCGGATGCCGCGATTCGAGATAGGTGCGGACTTCCTGCGTATGCGCCAGCGTTTTCAGCACGCCTTCCATGTCGAGCGGCTTCGGCGGAAAATCATAGTAGCCGGTCATGCGGTTGGGGTCGACGCGGCCGCTCTGGGCGTCATGGGCGTAACGCAGCACGCGTGCCGACAGCGCCATCTCGAAGCGGACGAGTTCTTTCAGGCGCTCGTCGGGAGTGGCAGATGCCGCGGCGGCGGCCGGAACGTCGACCGTATAGTCGGCCGGCGTCAGGCCGTAGCTCGCGGCCTCGCCAAGCACCCGCACCGCATCCTGCGCGCGGCTGTTGGGAGCAGTTCCGCTTACCCAGATGAAATCCGGATTGGCCGAGTAATAGGCGATCAGCGCCTTGGCGATATCCGGTTCGGCATAAAGCTCATAGTCGCTGAGACCGGCGATCGCTTCGGCGAAGGCATTGCCGGTGACGGACGGCACGAATGCGGCGTCCTGCGGTGCCGCGGGCTGCGGTTTCGGCATCAGCGCGGCGAAGTCGACACGCACCAGCCGGTCGGCCTTGTAGGTATAATAGGATGGGCCGCTGATCCTGGTGCCGCCACCGCCACCGGTATCGGGTTTTGGCTTCGGCTTGTATTTGGGTGGCGGCGGGAACTCGCCTTGCGGATTATGGCGAACGCCCCCGCCGAAAAGCATGTCGAACAGGCCCTGCGCGCTGGCTTGCGGCACGACAATGGTCAGCGTTACCGCGACCGCAAGCGGCATTACGGCGGCTCTGTTTCCGAAGATATTCATGGATCACCCGCTCCGGTTGCAACCGGCTCCCGTTCCGCGCCGCTAGACGATCTTGCCAACCGCATGGCGGATGTAAGGCGCGACTATACCGATTCATACCGATTTCGTTAAGCTTCCATAAATTTCGAGGGGTCTGTTGCAGAACCGTTTCACAAGTTTGTGACGGTCGGAGCGAATTCGTGTCTGCTCCGGCCGGTTGAAACCGGGTTGCGTCAGGCGTCGGCGCCGCCATCGATGGTCAGCGCGGCGCCGGTGACGAATCGGCCCTCGGGCCCCGCCAGCCAGGCGACCATGCCGGCGATCTCCTCGGCCTTGCCGAATCGGGGAGTCGCCATCTTCCGCCGCTGATGCTCGCTCACGGCAGCCGGGGCAATGGCGGCATGGAAGGCAATGGCCGACTCCGACCCTGCGTGACAAATGCCGGCCATTGTGCTGGAAATCCCGTTGGCCGAAAACGAGCGGTCGGGAAGGACGTGCCGGTGAAAAAAGGATATCGCGAGCTGCTCGACGAGGCCAATGCCGTCATCGAGGTGATGTCGCCGGAGGAAGCGGCAGGGCTGCTCGACGACGAGGGCACCGTCTTCGTCGATCTGCGCGACCCCCGCGAGGTCGAGCGCGACGGCAGGATCCCGGGCGCGAAGCATGTCACGCGCGGCATGCTGGAATTCTGGATCGATCCGGAAAGCCCTTATCACAAGCCGTTCTTCGCCACGGGAAGGAGTTTCGTGTTCTTCTGCGCCGGCGGTTGGCGATCGGCGCTGGCCACCAAGACGGCGCAGGACATGGGGCTTGCGCCGGTCAAGCATATCCTCGGCGGCTACACCGCCTGGAAGGCGGCCGGGCTGCCGGTCGAGCCCGGGCAAAGGAAGAAGTAGAATTTAGTGCAGAGCTACCGGCTCGCGCTCGCCGGCAACGAAGCCGACGGCGCGCTCGACCACGCCCTTGTCGACGAGGATGCGACGGTGGCCAAGCCCGTCTGCCCAATGAAGCCTGACATGATCGCCGGCGCCGGCATAGCGCCTGGCATGATCGGCGGAGACCTCTCGGTCGTCGGGCGCGTGGATGACCAGCGTCGGCACCGGCGCCTGGGCAAGCTGACGATCGCCGGTGAATTCGCGCAACGGCCGGCCGGATAGTTTTTCGACGCGGTCGGCCATGGCGACCTGCGAACGTGGGCCGACATTGAGCATGCGGCTGAAGTCGTCGAAGATCGCCGGCAGCGAGCTTGGCGCCGCGATCAGCACCAGCCGGTCGGCCGCCACAGGCTGGACGCCCTTGACGGAACCGGCGACGGCGTTGGCGGCGACGGCGCCGCCGAAGGAATGGCCGACGATCACCGCGAAGGGGCCGAACCATTCGCCGGCAACCTGCGCCGCATCGACCGCGTTGACCATGTTCAGGCGGCGGCCTTGCGACTGGCCGTGGCCCGGCAGGTCGAGCGAGACGACTTTGTAGCCGGCATTGCGATAGCCTTCGATCAACGCGCGCATATATTCGGTGCGCGAGCGCCAGCCATGGATGACAAGCACGGTGCCTTGAGCCGCCCTGCCCGGCTCGGGCCGGAATTCATGCAGCATGACGCAGCCGGTCCTGGTCCTTAGCCGGTGATGGCGCGCCTCGGCCATGAAGGCGGCGGCGCGATCGACGGCGCGGCGCTCGCCGTCGCTGAGAGCCTTGACGTTGGGCGTGCGGCAGAACAATTCGAACGCGGCGCGGCCGCTGAGACGCGGTGCCACATGCTCGGCAGCGCCGAACACCCCCCGGATGACCTTCAATCCAAATGATGCCATAGTGGCGATCCATCCATTCGTTCAAGCATGAACATAATAGTTCAAACATGAACATTAAGCAAGAGCTGCCCTGGGACAACCCGCGTTTTCGCAACTGGGTCGCGGTGGCGCGCGCCTGCCATGTGCTGGAGCGTACGCTGGCGGTGAAGCTGGCGCCGCTGGATCTCAAGCCGGCGCAGCTCGACGTGCTGATGAACCTCTATCGCCATCCCGGCATGTCGCAGCACGATCTTGCCCGCAAGCTCTTGGTCGGCCGTTCCAACATCACCATGCTGTTGCCGCAGCTCGAAACGCGCGGCCTGCTGCGCCGCGAAGGCGACGAGAAGGACAAGCGGGTGCTGCGGCTGACGCTGACCAATGAGGGCGAGGCCCTGCTGATGCAGGCGCTGAAGATCCATATGGCGCTGATCGAGAAAGCGATGAGCCAGTCGACGCCGGAGCAGTGCGACTTGATCGGCGAGCAGATGCGCAAGATCTATGAGGTGCTGAAGGACGCGTGACGTGTCGGTATTCAGGTGAGGCCGGCCTGCAAACGGCGGTTCCTGCGCTTCCGGTGTTCACGTGCTTCAAGTACGCTCCGCTCCGTTCTCGGAAACCACCCTTCTCGGCTCGGCCTGACCTGAATCCCAACCCACGTCGGTCTGACTGATCACCACATCGTCTTCTTCGCCCGCTCCGGCCATTCCTTGTCGTAGGCCTCGCCGTCGATGTTCTTGCGGCTGGTGATTTCCAGGATCTGGCCGGGCGTCGGCAGCGACTTCGGATCGACATGCCTTGCCGGGTTCCACAGGTCCGAGCGGACGATGGCCCGGGCGCACTGGAAATAGACCGAATCGATATCGATGATCGTGACCGACCGAGCCGGTTTGCCGTCGACGCTGAACGAGGCGCACAGCGCGGGATCGGTGGTGATGTGGGCGCGGCCGTTGACGCGCAGCGTCGTGCCGGAACCTGGCACCAGGAACAGCAGGCCGACGCGCGGATCGCGGATGATGTTCTTCAGCGAATCGGCACGGTTGTTGCCGCGCCGGTCCGGCATCATCAGCGTCTTTGGATCATGGATGCGCACGAAACCGGCGAGATCGCCGCGCGGCGAGCAGTCCAGTCCCTCCGGTCCGCTGGTCGCGAGGGACACGAAAGGCGAAGCCGCGATGAAAGCCGCGTATTCGGGGATGACATGGTCGAGTTCCTTGACCATCGAGGCCTCGCCGGGCAGGCCATAGAGGGCTTCGAGCTGTTCGACCGTGGTGATGACGGACATGCTTTTTCGTCTCCGAACCTTTGCCGGCGCTACTCCAGATCGATGACGCTATGACGACAGCGGCATGAAACTAGCGGTCGCGGCTGAGCCCCTTTTCCGCAAGTTCGGCGAGGTAGGCGCTCCAGCGCTCTTCCTTCTCATGACCGAGCGTATGCAGATAGTTCCAGGTGAAGATGCCGGTGTCGTGGAAATCATCGAAGGTGATGCGCACGGCGTAGTTTCCGACCGGCTCGATCTTGAGGATCGCGACATTGCGCTTGCCGGGCACGGTCACCCGCTGGTCCGGCGAATGGCCCTGCACTTCGGCCGAGGGCGAGGCGACGCGCAGCAATTCCGCCGGCAGCTCGAACGGCCGGTGATCCGGAAAGGTGACGGTGAGCAGCTTGCGGTCTTTCGAGACCCGGAGTTCCTTCGGCGCCGTCATGCTGATCGTTCCTACGTTACATCCGCCCTTCCCTACGCTGCTTCGCCACACGCGAAAAGGCCATTGCAGGGTAGCCGACACGCGATGTCGGTCGCGGAATGTTACCAAAGATCAAGACCGGCTATCTTGAATGAAAGCCCGGATCGTATCACATAGCTGTATATAACGACGCCGCTCACGGCCACGGAAACGCTTGAACATGGACATGATCGACCCATTCGGTCGCACGATCAGCTACCTGCGCGTGTCGGTCACCGACCGCTGCGATTTCCGTTGTACCTATTGCATGGCCGAGGACATGACCTTCCTGCCCAAGAAGGATCTGTTGTCGCTGGAAGAGCTCGACCGTCTCTGCACCGTCTTCATCGAAAAGGGCGTTCGGAAGCTGCGCCTGACCGGCGGCGAGCCGCTGGTGCGCAAGAACATCATGCATCTGGTGCGCCAGCTTTCGCGCCACCTCGACAGCGGCGCGCTGGAAGAACTGACGCTGACCACCAACGGCTCGCAGCTGTCGCGCTTCGCAGCCGAGCTCGCCGATTGCGGGGTCAAGCGCATCAACGTGTCGCTGGATACGCTCGACGCCGACAAGTTCCACCAGATCACCCGCTGGGGCCATCTCGGCAAGGTCCTGGAAGGCATCGACGCGGCACAGGCTGCGGGGCTGAAGGTCAAGCTCAACGCGGTGGCGCTGAAGGACTTCAATGACGCCGAACTGCCCGACATGATGCGCTGGGCGCACGGCCGTGGCATGGACCTGACGGTTATCGAAACCATGCCGATGGGCGAGATCGATGCCGACCGCACTGACCAGTATCTGCCGTTGTCGCTGCTGCGCGCCTCGCTTGAGCGGCAGTTCACGCTGAGTGACATCCCTTACAAGACCGGCGGCCCGGCGCGCTATGTCCATGTCGCCGAGACCGGCGGCAGGCTCGGCTTCATCACGCCGATGACGCATAATTTCTGCGAAAGCTGCAACCGCGTCCGGCTGACCTGCACCGGCACGCTCTACATGTGCCTCGGGCAGGAAGACGCTGCCGACCTGCGCGCACCGCTGCGTGCGTCCGAAGGCAACGAGCTGGTGGCCGACGCTATCGACGAGGCGATCGGCCGCAAGCCGAAGGGCCATGATTTCATCATCGACCGCCGCACCAGTCGTCCCTCGGTATCGCGGCACATGAGCGTGACCGGCGGCTGATTTTCTCGGCGATTTCGTGCAAGGATTGCCTTCCGGTCATCGGTTTCGAGGCAAGACATGCGGCGGCTCTTTTCGATCATGGCGTCTTTGGCGACGATAACAGCAACCGCTGCTGTCGCGGCCTCCTTTACCTACGTCAACGCGCGCTTCGGCACCGTCTGCACCTTTCCCGACGAGATATTCACCTTGCCCCAACCCGAGCCGGACAATGGCGACGGGCAGCAATGGCTCAGCGCCGACGGCGCCAGCCTGATCTGTTCGGGCATCCTCAATGTCGATGACGACACGCCGAAAGGCTTCGTCGCCGCCGAGAAAGCCAGCAAGGAGCCAGGCTACAAGATCACCTACAGCAAGACCGGTAAGGACTGGGCGGTGCTGTCAGGCATCAAGGGCGAGACGATCTTCTACGAGCGCCGCCTGTTCGGAAAGGACGGCGTGATCCGCACCGTCTGGATCGAGTATCCGTCAGCCCTGAAGGCGAAATATGATCCGCTCGTGAGCGCTATTGCGGACAGCCTCAAGGGACCGTGAGCATCTCGGCCACACCGCAAAATTATCAGATCCAAAGCCGCGACCTGATTTACCGGCAGAGCGTTCCGGCCTAGCCTCCGACTCTAGCGGTTTTCGCTAGAAGGGGGATTACAACATGCGCAAATTCATTCTTTCGCTTGCCTTGCTCGGCCTTGCTGCTGTCCCGGCGTCGGCGCAGTCGATCGGCGGCACCTATACGGTTGCCGGCACCAATTTCGACGGCTCGGCTTATGGTGGCGAGGCAACCATCACCTTGACCAGCGGGACGACCTGCACCATCCATTGGGAGACGGGCGGCTCGTCCTCGGACGGCATCTGCATGCGCAACGACAATGCCTTTTCCGCCGGCTACGTGATGGGCAAGGAAATCGGCCTCGTCGTCTACAAGGTGGAGAAGGACGGCTCTCTGCACGGGCTGTGGACCATCGCCGGCAAGGACGGCAACGGCACCGAGGTGCTGACGCCAAAGTAAGTTTTGCTGGTCTTTGGGCGGATATGTGGGCCACGGCGCAAAGCCGTGGCCCAGTCCTTTTGACGTTGCTGTTTCGCAGCCGGCTGATACAGGCTGATCCGAAGCACAACGAGTGATGCCCTTGCCTCTTTCGCCAAATCTTCGCGGCGCGCTGTTCATGGTGGTGGCCATGGTCGGCTTCACCCTCAACGACGCGATCACGAAATTCTCCTCGGAATCGATGAACATGGCGCAGGTCATGCTGATCCGGGGCGCCTTCGCTTCTCTGTTCGTCGGCCTGCTTGCCTGGCAGCGCGGCGCGCTGGCCCGGCCGGCGTCGATGCTGCAGCCGATGGTGGCTCTACGCGTCGCCGGCGAGGCCGGCGCCACGGTGTCGTTCCTCCTCGCCCTTGCCCATTTGCCGATCGCCAATGTCTCGGCCGTGCTGCAGGCACTGCCGCTGGCGGTGACGATGGGGGCGGCACTTGTGTTCAACGAAGGTGTCGGCTGGCGGCGCTGGCTGGCGATTGCCGTCGGTTTTGCCGGCGTGCTGATCATCGTCCGGCCGGGCTTCGAAGGGTTCAGTGTCTATTCGCTGCTGGCGCTGGCGAGCGTTGCTTGCTGCGCGGTGCGCGACCTTGCTACCAAGCGGGTCCCGCAGGCGATCCCGACCTTGCTGGTGTCGACCGCCACGGCGCTGGCCATGACGGTGTTGGGGGCGGCACTGCTTTCGCCGATGGGCGGCTGGACGCCGATGACAGGCAAAGCCACGGTGCTGCTGGCGCTTGCAGCAGTGCTCGTACTCATCGGCTACCAGTTCATCATCATGGCGATGCGGTCGGGCGACATCGCCTTCATCGCGCCGTTTCGCTACACCGCCCTGCTCTGGGCGATCTTGCTCGGCCTGGTCGTGTTCGGCGACATCCCCGACCTGCCGATGATCGTCGGCGCGTCGATCATCGTCGGCTCCGGGCTCTATGCGCTCTACCGCGAACGGGTCGTCGGCAAGCGACAAACCGCCGCCGAAAGCGCTGGACCTGACATGGCGCCGGACGGCATATAGATCGTCCCGAGACCCCGCGATTTTCGGGCTGAACAGAAGACGGCGGACCATGGACCGGGACATTGCAGGGATCATTCTGGCCGGCGGCCAATCGCGGCGCATGGGCGGCGGCGACAAGACGCTGCTTGTGCTGGGTGGCCGCAGGCTGCTCGACCATGTCGTCGCCCGTCTTGCTCCGCAGGTGGGACCGATGGCGCTGAGCGCCAATGGCGATCCGATACGCTTTGCCAGGTTCGGGTTGCCGGTGCTTGCCGATACGGTGGAAGGCTACGCGGGACCGCTTGCCGGGATCCTGACCGGCCTGGAATGGGCGTCCATGGGTTGTAACGGGGTGGTCACCGCCGCCGGCGATACGCCATTCCTTCCCGAGGACCTGGTCGATAGGTTGACCGCCGCGGCGGCTGAGCACCCTGGCGCGATCGCCGTCGCCAGTTCGGGCGGCAAGCGGCATCCGACATTCGCGCTCTGGCCGCTTGGTCTGCACGACGCCTTGCGCCGGTTCCTGGTCGATGAGGACAACCGGCGGGTTTCCGCCTTCATCGAACGGCATGGCTTTGTCGAGGTCGCGTTTCCGATGTGGAATTCCGGCGAACACGAGATCGATCCGTTCTTCAACATCAACACGCCCTCTGACCTTGCGGCGGCCGAGCGTCTGTTGCAGAGCATCAAACCATGAGACGCGTCTTCGGCATCACCGGCTGGAAGAATTCCGGCAAGACCACCCTGACCGAAAAGCTGGTCGCCGAACTGGTGCGGCGCAGCTGGAGCGTGTCGACGGTGAAGCACGCCCATCATGATTTCGACATCGACAAGGAGGGCGCCGACTCCTTTCGTCACCGCCAGGCCGGCGCGACCGAGGTCGCGGTGGTGTCCGGCCGACGCTGGGCGCTGATGCACGAATTGCGCGGCGAAGACGAGCCGGCGCTGGACGCCATCCTGTCGCGGCTGGCGCCCTCCGATATCGTGCTGGTCGAAGGCTACAAGCGCGAGGCGCACAAGAAGATCGAAACGCGGCGTCTGGAGGCCAAGGACCGCACCCCGCTTGCGGCCAGCGATCCCAACATCGTCGCAATCGCTGCCGACTTCGCGGCCGATGGAGAAGGTCTGCCGGTGTTCGATCTCGACGACGTGAAATCGATAGCCGACTTCGTCGAAGGCGTCGCAGGCCTGAAGCGCTGAACGGGCCGGCAAATCATCGTTCAGCCGCCGCCAAACTTGTTTCCGGGTCCTAACCCTGCGTCATCTTTGGCCGGGAATGCAAATCCCCGAGGCCACTGTTTTGCAGTTGCTTTTTTCGGGGAAAGAGTGGGAGTATCGCCGCCAGCGGGCGGTCAAAAGCACCGCCCTCAGAGCCGCATGGAACAGCGGCCGGGACAATATGAGAGGATCATCATGCGTATTGCATTGCGTATCGCGCTCGCCGCATCGGCTGCGCTGCTGACCTTGGGCGTTGCCCAGGCTCAGGAAAAAACCCTGAAGATCGGCACGGAGGGCGCCTATCCGCCATTCAACAACCTGACTTCCGACGGGCAGCTCGTCGGCTTCGACATCGACATCGCCAAGGCTCTCTGCGATGAGATGAAGGTGAAGTGCACCTTCGTCGCCCAGGATTGGGACGGGATCATTCCGGCGCTGCAGGCCGGCAAGTTCGACGCCATCGTCGCCTCGATGTCGATCACGCCGGAACGCGCCGAAAAGGTCGACTTCACCCACAAATACTACAACACGCCACCGGCGATCGTTGCGCCCAAGGACAGCGACCTCAAGGGCGTGACCAAGGAAGATTTGGCCGGCAAGACGATCGGCGTGCAGGCTTCGACCACGCATTTCAACTATTCGACCAAGACTTACACCGACAGCACGGTCAAGCCCTATCCGACCGCGCAGGAATACCAGCTCGATCTCGCCAATGGTCGCCTCGATGCCGCCAATGACGACATCGTCGTGCTGCAGCAGTGGCTGGATTCGCCTGACGGCGCCTGCTGCAAGCTGATCGGTGCGATCAAGCCGGTCGTTGAAATCCACGGTCCGGGCGCCGGCATTGCGGTCCGCAAGGGCGAGACCGACCTTGTCAACCAGTTCAATGCCGCGATCGACGCCATTCGCGCCAACGGAAAATACAAGGAAATCAACGACAAGTACTTCAAGTTCGACGTCTACGGCGGCGATTCCTGATCGCGGCCTTCTGATCGAGAGAACGGCGGGATAGTCCCGCCGTTCTTGCAAGAACAGGCCGGGCACGAGGGGTGCAGCGGCGTGACTCTCCAAAGGCATTTGGGAGAACAGGCGAGCGGATGCTGAGCGTTTGGACGCTTCTCAGTTGGGGACCCGATGGCTGGCTTGACGACATCGTCTCTGGTGCCGCCGTCACCGTTCTTCTGGCGCTGGCAACCCTTCCAATCGGTTTGACGATCGGCTTTTTCATAGCGCTGGGCAAACAGTCCGAGGAGCCCTCGCTGCGCATCGCCGCCAACATCTACACGACGATCTTCCGTGGATTGCCCGAACTGGTGACGCTGTTTCTGTTTTTTTTCGGCGGCCCGCTGATCCTGCAATATCTCATCAGATTGGTAAGGCCCGAGGCGACCATCGACGTTAACGCCTTCGTCGCCGGCATGATCGTGCTTGCCATTATCTTTTCGGCCTATGCCAGCGAGGTATTCCTTTCGGCTTTCCGGGCCATCCCCAAGGGCCAATATGAAGGCGGCTACGCTGTCGGCCTCTCATACGGGCAAACGATGCGCAAAGTGATCTTGCCGCAGTTGGTCCGCATCGCGTTTCCAGGCTTGGAGAATTGCTGGCTGAGCCTGCTCAAGGACACGTCGCTGGTGTCGGTGGTCGGCCTGGCTGAGACTCTGCGTCAAGCCGGCGTGGCCGCACGCGTCACCAAACACACCTTCCTGTTCTTCAGCGTGGCCGCGGTCGTTTTTCTTATCCTGGCGGTCGTTTCATCCTTGGCTACCGGCGCCATACAGCGCTCGCTTAGCCGGCGGGAGGCACGGCGATGAGCATTGTGGCCGACGCCAAGACCGCTGCAGAACGGCCTCCCCCGCGTGCACGTGGCTGGCCGCGTTCACGCATCATCGGCCATGTGCTGATAGTTATCTGGATTGCCGCCGGCGGTGGCATCGTCGCCTATCTGGCTTGGGCCTGGAACGGCGAGCTCTTTGCCAAGTATGGCCCAAGCTACGTAGAAGGCCTCGGCGTCACGCTTTCGCTGGTCGGCATCTCGATTGTGCTGGGCGCCATCCTGTCGTTTCCGGTCGCCTATGCGCGCATGTCAAAGAACCGGATCCTGTCCGGCCTTGCCTATTGTTATGTCTATTTCTTCCGCGGAACGCCGCTGCTCGTCCAGGCCTTCCTGGTCTATTACGGGGTCGGTTCGTTCAAGCCGCAACTCGAAATGGTCGGGCTGTGGGGCTTTTTCCGCGAGGCATTCAACTGCGGCGTCTTTGCCTTTGCCCTGAATACGGCTGCCTATCAGGCCGAAATCCTGCGTGGCGCCATCGAAAGCGTGCCGAGGGGCCAATGGGAGGGTGCTGCTTCGCTCGGCCTGCATAAATTGCAGACGTTGTGGAAGATCATCCTGCCGCAAGCGTTGGTCGTCGCGCTGCGGCCCTATGGCAACGAGCTTATCCTTATGATCAAGGCGTCCGCGATCGTCGCCATCATCACCGTGTACGATCTGATGGGCATGGCAAAGCTTACCTACTCCCGGACCTTCGATATCCAGGCCTATATCTGGGTCGCCGTGGTGTATCTGGTGATTGTCGAGATCTTGCGTCATGGCATCGAATGGATCGAACGCCGGATCACCATCCACCTCAAACGCTGACGAGTTTCCGGATTTAGGCCCAAAACACGGCCAGCGTCAGCATCTTGACGAATCCGCCGCAAGGCCTAGACGTTCCACGGCAAATTCTCGTTTCCGCTGGAAGGTAGGCCTATGGCATCGGTGGCATTTCTCGGTCTTGGCGTCATGGGTTACCCGATGGCCGGGCACCTCAGGAACAAGGGCGGCCACGACGTCACCGTCTACAACCGCACCACGGCGAAGGCCGAGCAATGGGTCGGCCAGCATGGCGGCCGTTTTGCCGCAACGCCGGCCGAAGCGGCCGAGGGCAAGGATTTCGTCTTCTCCTGCGTCGGCAATGACGATGATTTGCGTTCGGTGACGACGGGCACCGACGGCGCCTTCAAGGCGATGAAGAAAGGCGCTGTCTATATCGACAACACGACAGCTTCGGCCGAGGTCGCGCGTGAGCTGGCTGAGAAGGCGGACGCGCTTGGCTTTTCCTTCCTCGATGCGCCGGTCTCCGGCGGCCAGGCCGGTGCCGAAAACGGCGTGCTGACCGTCATGGTCGGCGGCGAGCAGGCAGCGTTCGACAAGGCCAAGCCGGTCATCGAGGACTTCGCCCGCATGGTCGGGCTGATGGGGTCGGCAGGCGCCGGCCAGCTTACCAAGATGATCAACCAGATCACCATAGCCGGGCTGGTGCAGGGCTTGGCCGAGGGCATTCATTTCGGCAAGAAGGCCGGGCTCGACATCGAGAAGGTCATCGAGGTGATCTCCAAGGGCGCCGCCGGCTCATGGCAGATGGAAAACCGCCACAAGACCATGAATGCCGGCAAATATGATTTCGGTTTCGCCGTGGACTGGATGCGCAAGGATCTCGGCATCTGCCTGACCGAGGCCGACCGCAATGGCGCCAAGCTGCCGGTGACGGCGCTTGTCGACCAGTTCTACAAGGATGTGCAGTCGATGGGCGGCAGGCGCTGGGATACGTCCTCGCTGCTGGCGCGCTTGGAGAAATAGGTCTTAGCGTGGCTGAGCTTTCGCCCCAATCCAGCGCCGATGAAATCGTAGAGCATCTGCGTTCGATCGGCTCGGAGGAGAACCGCCGTGGCATGCTGCGCTATGGTATCAAGATCGACCGAGCGCTCGGCATCCCGCACGGTGTGCAGCGGCAGATTGCCAAGAAAATCAAGCGCAACCATGAACGTGCCTTCGAGCTATGGCAGAGCGGTATCATGGAGGCGCAGTTCATCGCTTCCGTTACAGCCGATCCGAAGCGGTTCTCTGCAGCGGATGCAAGGCATTGGGCGGCGTCTTTCAACTCGTGGGATATCGTCGACGGTGTTTCCGATCTCTTCGTCGACACGGAGTGCTGGAGGGAACTGATCGACGCGTTCGTGGCCGACGAACGGGAGTTCGTTCGACGCACGGCCTTTGCCATGATGGCCTGGTCGGTCGTCCACCGAAAGAAAGAGCCAGAGACGACCTTCCTCGACTTCCTGCAGATCATTGAAGCGCATGCCACCGACGACCGCAATTTCGTGAAGAAGGCCGTGAACTGGGCTCTTCGTTCGATCGGCAAGCGATCCATGGATATGCACGGCGCCGCCCTTGCTGTCGCCGAACGGCTGGCGCGGTCGACCGACAAGACGGCGCGCTGGATCGGCAAGGACGCGGTGAGGGAACTTTCCGATGCCAAGACGCTCGAGCGGCTCGCCGCCAGAAAAGGCTGACGCGACCAGGATCCGCTTTATCGAAGTAACGCGAGGAAAGCGCGCCGACTTCGAGACTCTGTTCGAACAACCCGGCGCGCCGAAATATTGCTGGTGCATGGCGTGGCGCAACCTCTCCAGCCGCGAGCACGTCGACAACGACGAGAAGAAACGGGCAATTATGGCGCTTGTCGAGGCTGGCACACCGGTCGGCATTCTTGCCCAGGCCGATGGCACGACCGTCGGCTGGTGCTCGGTCGCGCCACGCCAGACCTATCGCAAGCTGTCGCGCCAACAGGACGACAGCGAGACCGGCGTCTGGTCGATCGTCTGCTTCTACGTGCCAAGAGCATTACGCGGCGGCGGCCTCGCCGGCGCCCTGCTCGATGCGGCGATCGATCATGCCTTCGCCAAGGGCGCCGGCACGATCGAGGCCTATCCGGTCGACAAGGCATCGCCAAGCTACAGTTTCATGGGATTTCGCGACATGTTTTTGGTCCGCGGCTTTCGCGAGACCGGCATGGCCGGATCTCGCAGACATGTGATGCGGCTCGAGCGTTGACGACATTGCGGGCGGCGTCTTTACTTGGAGCCAAAGGAAGCGGCCGATGAGCAACCGTCTCAAATCAGGCACAGCGCTCGCAGCTCTGTTGTTTGTGTCCACTGCCGCCGATGCCTCGGCCGAGACCGCGCACATATTCTGGAAGAACCTGCGTCCGGCGACGCAAGCGATCGCCGAAGACGCCGGCCTGCCGATGATCGCGGCAAAATTGCCCGACCACGGCGAGACGCTGTCCATCGATTTGGAGGACAAGACCGTCCAGTTAGCCGGCTATGCGCTTCCGGTTGATCGCGACGGCGACCTCGTCTACCAGTTCCTGCTGGTGCCATGGACGGGCGCCTGCAGCCACATGCCGACGCCGCCGCCGAACCAGATCGTGCTGGTCACGCCAGCCCATCCCTACACGATGTCGGAAGCCTATCAGCCGGTTTCCGTCACCGGCACGCTGCAGCCGGGCATGGAGAAGAGCCAGCTTTTCATCCTCGACGGCGTCTCGGTCATCCAGTCGGGCTACACCGTGCGCAAGGCTGAGGTGGCAAGCGTCGACACCGTGCCGGACACGGTGACGCTGCCGGTCAACTCGCCTTGGAGTTTTCTCAACAAAAAGAAGAAGTAAGTGGAACGAACTTGGGTGATCTTCGAGCGAATGGATCACACAAGGCTTGATGATCAGGCCGCGTTCGCCCCCGATTCCTTGTCCAGCACCATATAGTCGAGCGGGATTTCGGTCGTGTACTTGATCTGCTCCATGGCGAAGGAAGACGACACGTCGCGAATCTCGATCTTGGCGATCAGCCGCTTGTAGAAGGCGTCGTAGGCGGCGATGTCGGGTACGACGACGCGCAGCAGATAGTCGACGTCGCCGCTCATGCGGTAGAACTCGACCACTTCCGGGAATTCCTGGATGACCTCGGAAAAACGCCGCAGCCATTCATGGCTGTGCGAATTGGTGCGGATCGACACGAAGACGGTGACGCGCACATTGACCTTCTCGTGATCGAGGATGGCGACGCGCCGCTTGATGACGCCCTCCTCCTCGAGCTTCTGGATGCGCCGCCAGCATGGCGTCGTCGACAGGCCGACTTTCTTGGCGACATCGGCAACCGCGAGGGTCGCGTCCTCCTGCAGGAGGCGAAGGATTTTTCTGTCAAGGCGGTCCATTGGATGCTCCTGATGCATGTCGCCCAAAAGTGCGCAGCGGTTTTGGGATAACGACATGCAGAAAAACAAGAATTCAAAGCGCGTCACGGCTTCCCTTCAGGCGCGACGCGCTTTGGGGAATAGTTTGGCTATATTCCCTTTTATCCGGGGCTTTCACAAGAACGAAATTCTCCCAACCGCCGCAAAAGCGAGTGATTTCTTGCAAGATGACTAAACAAGGCGATAGCGGATTTCCGACCTCAGGAACGGCAGCAAATCCATTTCGAACCATGGATTCTGCTTCAGCCAGCCGGAGTTGCGCCAGGACGGATGCGGCAGCGGCAGCACTTTCGGGCCGCCCGGGGCATCCCATATCGAGCGCCAATCCTTCACCGTTTCGGTCAGCGAGGAACGGCGCGTGGCGCCCATGTGCCAGGATTGCGCGTAGATGCCGATCGTCAGCACGAGATCGATGCGCGGCATCAGCGCCATCAACGGCACGCGCCATGCCGGCGCGCATTCGCGCCGCGGCGGCAGGTCCGCGCCCTTGGCGTCCTGGCCGGGAAAACAAAAACCCATCGGCACGATGGCGAACTTTTCCGTGTCGTAGAACTCCTCGCTGCTGACGCCGAGCCAGCTGCGCAGCCGGTCGCCGGAGGCGTCGGTAAAGGGCATGCCGGTGATGTGGACCTTGGTGCCCGGCGCCTGGCTGGCAAGCAGGATGCGGGCGGTCGACGATGGCCGCAGCACCGGACGCGGCTCATGCGGCAGCGGCCGGCCGAGCGGGTGCTCGACGCAGATGCGGCAGGCACGGACCCGCGCCGTCAAGCGTTCCAGATCTTCGCTCATCAGGTCCACGACAGAACCTACGCAGCAGCACTTGGCCGGCTGGAGATCGCCTGATGCCAGCGCAACACATTGGCGCATTCGTCCGGCACCTTGATGCGCGCCGGCTTCATGAAATCGATGGCGATCAGGCCGGTGATGTCGGCGATCGAGTAAGCGTCGCCGGCAGCGAATTCCCGTTGCGCCAATTCGCCGTCGAGCAGCTTGAGGAATTCGATCGCTTTCGGTTTGTTGGCCTCGCCCCATTCGGGGATTTGCGGGATCTCCCATTCCTTCATCGCCGGATGGATGTGGCGAAAGGCCTGCGCGACGCAACTGAGCAGATTGAACTCCATGCGCCGTTGCCACATCTCGACCCTGGCCTTGCCGAGCGCGCCGCGCCCGAACAGAACCGGCTCCGGATGCAGTTCCTCGAAGTAGCGGCAGATGGCGACGGATTCGGTGATGATGGTGCCGTCGTCGAGTTCGAGCACCGGCAGGCGCCGCAGCGGGTTGCGTGAGCTGACCGGCTCTTGTTTGTGCCCAAGCGCGCCCATATCGACGGGCACCAAAGGAACCTCGATCCCTTTCTCGGCGAGGAAAACGCGGACCCGGCGTGGATTGGGCGCGCGGCCGCCGTCGAACAGTTTCATTCCATCCCTCCCGATTGGTCCTGACAAACTATAGGGTTCATGCGCCTGTTCGCCATCACCGGAAGCGGAAAAACTCACGCATGGCGTCGCCGATCGAGGCGAGCGTGCCGTGCTTCCTTTCGACCAGCTCGTGGCCGTGGGTGTCGCGCCAGTCCTGCGGTTCGTCGAAGCTGCCGGCCCAGATGCCGGTCTTGCCGGCGCGGGCGCCGGCCTCCTCGGTCTCGAAACCGCCATAGGCGACCGCCCAGCCGGCCTCGACCTGCGCGCGGTTGAGATCCGTGCTCCCGGCCTTGCAGTCGCCAAGCAGCCGGCCGTAGCGGTCGTGCTGCCAGCCGCTGCAGGAGACAGGCCTGCCGGCGATCAGCCGCACCAGCGACTGGCGCGCAAGCTTGCCGCAGGGATAGTCGGCGCCGTCCTTGTGGCAGGTCTGCTGGTATTCCGGGGCGTCGATGCCACGCATGCGGATGCGCTCGCTGCCGAGCGCGATCGAATCGCCGTCATTGACGATGGCTGCACCCTCGGCCTTGCGCGTCTCGAACCGGTCGAGGCGCGCCGCCAGCAGGATCAGCAAGCCAAGGAGGATGACCGTCAGTCCGTAGTCCAGCAGCCTGCGCCACAGGCTTCGCGGCGGCGGCGCAACGTAGCGCCGGCGCGGCCTCGGCGACCACGAACGGCTCATATGGCAAACAGTCTCTTAATCATTCGAACGTAGCTTAACGAATTGAAATCGCTGCGCGCATAAATCGAAGTTACCATGCCTTTGCTACGCTCGAACACAGCGGACAAATTCATTGTGGACCGCAGGAAACCGCATCGCAACAGCGATGTGGCGCGCGCGGTGCGCAGGACGCGTGACCGTCTCTCGCAGCAGGCCGGCAATCTCGACTTCGACCGCGAACTCCTGAAGCTGCACGCTCGCTCGATGATGGGTGGAGTGATCGCGATTCCGCTGCTTGTGCTGGCGATCGCGGCAGCAGGCCTGCTTGCCGGAATGGACAAGCAGATCGGCGTCTGGGCGCTGTTCATGCTCATCTGCTACACCGTCGTTTCGTTCATGGCGCGTCGCGTCGAACGCGCGGAAGCGTCCGAACTCGACCCGTCGCGAACGCAAAGGGCCTTCCTGATCGGCCACTCGCTGTGCGGCCTCGGCTGGGCCTGGTTCGCCTGGCTCGGTTGCGCAACCTGCCAGATCGACCAGTTCCAGGTGGTCAAGGCGATGGTATTGCTGGTTGCCATGGCGGCGACCGCCGTCATGGCCTCGTCGCTGAGCGGCGCCCTGCTGGCGACCTTTGCCGTTCCTGTGGCGGTCTATGCCTATGCCGGTGCACGGTTCTGGATGCCGATCGAGGTGATCATGGCCGCGCTGCTGGTCGCAGCCTTGCCCTTCTTCATCTATGTCGCGCGCAATCTCAACCGTTCGTCAGTGATGCTTTTGTCGTTCCGGTCCGAAAAGGACGCTTTGATCGCCGAGGTCGAGACGGCGAAATCGATGTCGGACGAAGCGCGGCGGCGGGCCGAGGATGCCAACCTGGCCAAGTCGCGCTTTCTCGCTTCGATGAGCCATGAGCTCCGGACGCCGCTCAATGCCATCCTCGGCTTTTCCGAGGTGATGGCCAACGAGGTGCTTGGGCCGATGAGCAACCCGACCTACCGCGACTACGCCCATGACGTGCATGAGTCCGGCCAGCATCTGCTCGACCTGATCAACGAGATACTCGACCTCTCCCGCATCGAGGCGGGCCGCTACCAGCTCAACGAGGAACCGGTGATGCTGCTCAACATCGCCGAGGATTGCTGCCACATGATGGAGCTGAAGGCGCGCAACAAGGACATCCGCGTCGTCCAGGATTTCGAATCCACCTTGCCGCGGCTGTTTGCCGACGAGCGCGCGGTGAGGCAGATCACGCTCAACCTCTTGTCCAACGCCATCAAGTTCACCGCATCCGGCGGCGAGGTCCGCGTGCGCGTCGGCTGGACGGCCGGCGGCGGGCAATACATCTCTGTCAAGGACAACGGCCCGGGCATACCGGAAGAGGAGATTCCGATCGTGCTGTCCGCCTTCGGCCAGGGTTCGATCGCCATCAAGAGCGCCGAACAGGGAACCGGTCTCGGTCTGCCGATCGTGCAGGGCCTGCTGGCCATGCACGGCGGCGAGTTCGAGCTTCATTCAAAGCTGCGCGAAGGCACCGAGGCGATCGCCATCTTCCCGTTCAGCCGCGTGATGGAGGAACTGCCGGCGCTGCCCACCAAGGCGGTCGCCGCGCGCAGGCGCTGAATCAGTTTCGAACAGCCGCCGCCATGCCCGAACTGGTGAGTGCGGCGGCCTTGACCAGACCGGCGGCGAGTGCGGCCCCTACCCCTTCGCCGTGGCTCAAGCCAAGGTCGAGCAACGGCCGAAGGCCAAGCCGTTCGGCGGCCTTGGCGTGCCCCGTCTCCGGCGACAGGCTGGCCAGAAGACAATGGTCGAGCGCAGCCCTGTTGGCGGCATGCAGCACTGCTGCCGCGGCGGTCGCGGCAAATCCATCGAGCAACACCGGGATCTTCTGCATGCGGGCAGCCAGGATGGCACCGGCTATTGCCGCGAACTCGCGGCCGCCAACCCGGCGCAAGGCCTCGAGAGGATCGCGCAAGGCGTCGGCATGGAAAGCAAGGGCCGTGTCGACCACCTCGGCCTTGCGCGCCAGCTTCGCGGCATCGGCGCCCGATCCCGCTCCAACCCAGTCGGCACCGCCGCCGCCGAACAGCGTGGCGCACAGGGCGGCGGCGACGGTGGAATTACCGACGCCAAGATCGCCGAGGCAAAGCAGGTCACTGCCACCGGCAATCGCCTCCATGCCGAAGGCCATGGTGGCAGCGCAGCCGCGCTCGTCGAGTGCGGCGTCCTCGGTGATGTCCTCGGTCGGGATATGGAGCGCGAGGTCGAAAACCTTCAACCCGAGATCATTGGCGATGCAGATCTGGTTGATCGCAGCGCCTCCTGCCGCACAAAGCTCGACGGCATTGGCGGTGGCCGCCACCGGTCGCGGCGAAATGCCGTGACGGGCGACGCCATGGTTGCCGGCAAAGATCGCGACCAAAGGCCGGTTCACCGCCGGCGGGGCGCGGCCACTCCAGGCGGCGAGCCAGGCGGCGATGTCCTCGACACGGCCAAGCGATCCCCCGGGCTTGTCGGCCTTGGCAAACAGTGTGCGGACACGCGCCTCGGCCTGCGCATCGGCCGGCGGCAGGTTTGCCAGCAGGTTGCGAAAATCGTCGAAAGGCAGTGCGCTGGTCATGTCGGTGGCGATCGTTGCTGGAGCTGGTCAGCGGCATAGCCGCCTTCCCCGGCCGGCACAACCTTCGGTCTTGCCGTGAAAACGCTCGCCGAGGGCGCAATCCCGAGGGCTTGCATTGGCCTTGGCGTTGCACCATGTGGAGGTAACGCAAGAGAATATCATGACGGCCATCGAATCCCCATGCATCCTGGTTTGTTCGATCGACATGAAAACCGGCTTCTGTTTCGGCTGTGGCCGCACGCGCGAGGAAATCGGCGCCTGGATCGGCATGACCCCGGAAACGCGCCGCAGCGTCATGGCCGAATTGCCAGCAAGGCTGGAAACGGTCGAGCGGCGACCGCGTCGGGAAACGCGCCGCACGCGCATGGCGCGCGAGCGCGATGTGCTCTCGTGAGACGGCAAAGCCAATGAGCCGACTGTTCTGGATAGTGATGGTCGTGATCGGCGCGGGACTGATCCTGCTGATGATCAACGATTCGGCCGGCAGCACTTTCGGTGTCGAAAACTATGATTTCAGCCGGCTGATCTGGCTTGGCGCGATCGCTGCGCTGATCGGCGCCGGCCTCATTCGCTCAGGCCGGTCACTGGGCGATATGGCCCGCAATCTCGGCACCTGGGCCGTCATCGCGCTGGCGCTGATCGCCGGCTATCAGTACCGCTACGAGTTGCAGGATATTGCCAGCCGGGTGACCGCCGGCTTCGTTCCCGGCAGCCCCTTGGCGCTGGGCGTGGAAGACGGCCACGCGACGGTGACGCTGGACAAGGCCGACAATGGCCATTTCGAAGCCCGCATCATGATCAATGGCGCACCGATCCGCGCCGTCGTCGACACCGGCGCGACCAGCATCGTGCTGACGGCGGAAGACGCTCAGGCTGCGGGCTTCAACCCTGCTGCCCTCAACTTCACCATACCGGTCTCGACCGCCAACGGCATGGCACGCGCCGCCGCCGTGAAGACCGACGAAGTGGCGATCGGCGGCATCGTGCGCAAGGACATGCCGGTGATGATCGCGGCGCCCGGCATGCTCGGCCAGTCCCTGCTCGGCATGAACTTCATCGGCTCGTTGTCGGGTTTCGACGTGCGCGGCGACCGGATGATCCTCAGGGACTGAAATCCGTCAGGCGGCTTCCGCGGCAGCGCTGCTGAAATCGACGGCGGCAAAGGCCGTCTTCAGCACATCCGGTCCGGCGCCCGGTCTCGTCGCGTCGGTCGACAGGATCTGCCGGTAGCGGCGTGCACCGGGCAGGCCGTGGAACAGGCCGACCATGTGGCGGGTGACATGGCCGAGCCGTCCGCCCTTCTCGATGTGGCGCGCCGCATAGACTGCCATGGCATCGATCAGCGCCGCAAAATCGAAGGCGCCGGATGTCTCGCCGTAGAAGGCCGCGTCGACACCGCCCAGGATGCCCGGCGTATGATAGGCGGCGCGGCCGAGCATGACGCCGTCGACATGATCGAGGTGGAGGCGCGCCGCTTCCAGTGATTGAATGCCGCCATTGATACCAATGAATTCGTTCGGTTTTCTGGTCTTCAACCGATAGACGCGGTCATAGTCGAGTGGCGGGATGTCGCGGTTTTCCTTCGGGCTCAGCCCCTCCAGCCACGCCTTGCGGGCATGTACCCACAGCGCGTCGGCGCCGGCTGCCAAAACGCCGTCGGCCAGCGCATCGAGCGCCGGCTCGGGGTCCTGCTCGTCGACGCCGATGCGGCATTTGACGGTGACGGGAATTTTCACCGCGGTCTTCATCGCCGCAACGCAATCGGCGACCAGCACCGGCGTCTTCATCAGGCAGGCGCCGAACGTGCCGGACTGGACGCGATCCGACGGGCAGCCGACATTGAGGTTGATCTCGTCATGG
Organism: Mesorhizobium monacense; assembly: GCF_056781675.1. NCBI lineage: Bacteria > Pseudomonadati > Pseudomonadota > Alphaproteobacteria > Hyphomicrobiales > Phyllobacteriaceae > Mesorhizobium > Mesorhizobium monacense. The sequence continues at coordinate 2,406,468 of NZ_CM165567.1, forward strand.
CCGAAGGCCTCGCCGATGCGCGCCGCCTCGGCCAGCTTCTGGGGGTCGGAACCGCCGAGCTGCAGCGCCGACGGATGCTCCGCCTCGTCGAAGCCGAGCAGCCGTTCCCGCGCACCCTGGATGATCGCGTCGGCCACCACCATCTCGGTGTAGAGCAGCGCCCGGCGCGTCAACAGACGGTGGAAGAACCGGCAATGTCGGTCCGTCCAGTCCATCATGGGTGCCACGGCCACTCTATGATCTTGATTTTTCAGCATTTTTTCTTTAACATCAAATCGTTAGAACCTGCCGAGTGCACACGAATTTACGCCCGAATACGACCCTTTTCGCCACGTTTCGATCTCTCAGTGCACACGGAGCGCACACGAAAAAATGGCCACCTACACAAAGCTCTCGTCCGGTTCCTGGCGTGTCCAAGTCCGTCGCAAAGGTCGCTACGTCAGCGAGATCTTCCTGCGCCGAGACGACGCACGGCGCTGGGCGACCGAAACCGAGCGCCAAGTCGATCGCGGTGAGACGCCGACCAAGTCCCGTATAGCGCGCCTGAAAACCTTCGGCGAACTCATCGACCTTCATATCGACGACATGTGCGATGTAGGCAAGTCCCCTCGCCGCTCCAAGGCCGCAGCCCTCGATATGCTCCAAAGACATCTGGGGAAGTGCAACATCGCAGCCCTTGATCGCGAACGGCTCATTCGTTTTGGTCGCGACCGGGCCGCCCAAGGTGCCGGACCGATGACTCTCGGTATCGACATCGGCTTTGTAAAACTCATTCTGGCTCACGCCGCTGCGGTGCACGGCCTGCCGGTCAAGATCGAACCGGTTGATCTCGCACGTATCGCCCTAAAGAGGCTTGGTCTCGTTGGGAAAGGCCATCAGCGCGACAGGCGGCCGACCCAGGATGAACTCGACAGGCTCATCGCCCACTTCGATGCAAACCCTCGTCAAATAGCGCCAGTTGGCCAGATAATACGTTTCGCAGTCGCAACCGCGATGCGGCAGGAGGAAATCTGCAAGGCGCAGTGGTCCGACATGGACGCCCGTACGCGGATGCTTCTAATCCGTGACCGGAAAGACCCGCGAAACAAAAACGGGAACAACCAGCGCATACCCCTATTCGCGGCAACTGGATACGACGCATGGGCCATTGTTGAGGACCGACTGGCCAAGCGAAGCAATGACGATGATCGAATTTTCCCATTCAATCATAGGTCAGTCGGGACCGCATTCCGTCGAGGGTGCGCTGACCTGGAGATCCACGACCTTCATTTTCATGATTTGCGGCACGAAGGCACGAGCCGCCTTTTCGAGGCTGGATTCACGATTGAACAGGTTGCGCTGGTGACTGGGCACAAGGACTGGAAAATGCTGAAACGGTATACGCACCTTAAGCCCGAGGCGCTCCACGCAGTGCTGGCGAACCGTGCTGCCTAACGCGATGGCCGCTTCCATGTTCGGGTGCAACAGTAGCCGAAAGTCGAACCAGACCACGAATTTAGGGTCAGGAGTTCAAATCTCTTGGGGCGCGCCATTCGGAATACGCCATCCGTCGAGTTGCATCCGGCCGGCCGCGCGCCTGACACTCTCGATGTATTGCGATGGCGAGCTAAGTGCACTGCCACCGCAATTCCGCCTCGTTCGGCTCGGCTTCGACAACGCAAAAGGCGCGGAATGTTGCGGAGCAAATCTTCGCAGCACCGTCGCCCAATGTGTGTGGTAACACCGCGACGGCGGAACCAGCGGAGTCTGATTTGACCATGCCTTCTTCTACCACCAAGCGTGCGCTGATCACCGGGGCGGGTGCTGCCGACGGCATCGGCTTTGCCATTGCGCGGCAGCTCGGCCTTGCCGGTCATGCCGTTTTCCTGAACGGTGCCAGCGAGCGTGTACTCGATCGCGCCGCCGAGCTTTGCTCCGAAGGCATCAATGCCAAATCCGCGGTCGCCGATCTCACCATCGCAGCCGAAGTCGCGCGGCTGCGGGCTTATGTCGGCGCTGTCGACATCCTGGTCAACAATGCCGGCATGGGCTCGCTGGCATCGCCCTCGGTGGACAAGGCGTTTCTCGCTATGACCGAGGCCGACTGGGACCAAGGGATCGACGTCAGCCTGAAGACCGCGTTCCTGGTCACCCGCGCGTTTCTGCCGGCGATGGTAGAGGCAGGCTATGGGCGCATCGTCAATGTGGCATCGGTTACAGGGCCGCTGGTGTCTTTCGAAGGCACCGCCGCCTATTCCGCCGCCAAGGCCGGCATGGTCGGCCTGACGCGCACGCTGGCGCTCGAAGTGGCAAAAAGCGGCATCACGGCCAATGCCGTGGCCCCCGGCTGGATCGAAACGGGCTCGTCAAGCGCAATGGAGCGGCAAGCTGCCCTGCACACGCCACCGGCGCGGGCCGGGCGACCGGACGAGGTTGCCGCAGCGGTGGTGTTCCTGGCATCGGAAGGCGCCAGCTACGTCAACGGCGCCCTGCTGGTGGTCGACGGCGGCAACAGCCTTCAGGAGCGCAAGGGCTGAATCCGAAAACGACCGGTCGTTCACGATCGGGTCGCGGGGTCGTGGAAAGCCTGGCTGTTGCGCGCCCGTAGCTCAGCTGGATAGAGCACCAGACTACGAATTTGGGGGTCAGGAGTTCGAATCTCTTCGGGCGCAGCATTGCCGCAGCTCGTTTGCGCAACTATTCCTGCTGGAATTGACAGGGCCAATCTTCAGGCCTCGTCAAGCCAGAAGGCAACTCGGTCCGGGCGTCTCCGCAAGCCATGTTGAGCTGCCACTGGGACAGACCCACCGAATTGGAAAGGTCGAGGCCCTCGATACGGGTCAGAAAGAAAAAGGCGCGGTCAAAGTCTATCGGCGCGGTGAACGTCGCTCCTCGGAAGTCCGCGCGTGCGAGATTGGCAAACGAAAAGCGGCTGCCGCTGATATCGGCGTCATGGAACTGCGCACGCCCCAATTCTGCCTTTGTGAAATCAACATTGGTCAGATTGGCGTCCTGGAAATTCGAGCGCTGCATTTCCGCGCTCGCAAACATAGCGCCCTGCGCGTCCATACGGCTGAAGTCGGTCCTGTAGGCCTCGATTCTGTCGAACCGGGCGCCTTTGGCGGTCGAGTCGGCCAGGGAAGCCCGCACAAGCGTTGCCTTCTCAAGATTTGCCGCAAGGAGATTGCTGTTCCTGAGGTCGGTCGAAGTGAAATCAACACCGAACAGGTTCGCCCCGCCCTGGTCCTGTCCTTCTAGGATGAGAAGCTTCTTGTCACACTCGTGCCAATCGACGCCAGGCGTCGCGGCTGCGTCGCAATTTTGAGCGGCAGTGGCGTTCTGCCAAGCAAACACAGTGCAAACCGCTAGAACCAAGCCGGATGCGCCGTAAGCTCTGGTTCGTCTCAAAGTCATTGTTGCTGGACCTCTGCCACTCGCCGACACTCAACCTTACCACATCCTTACTACATCTGCTGACATACGAGCCACGGTGACCACCGCCGTCACAGTTGGCGCATTTCTCATATTCAAGCGACCAACGTCCAGTGAGCGCCGATCCATTCCCCGTTGGCGGCAAGGCTCCGTAGTGCCCACTCCAAAGCTTGCTCGAACTCGCCGCTCACGAGGTGCGAAAGCCCAACCCCCAAAAGGATTTCATAATTGTCCAGGGCCCCAGGTGCGATCTGCAGGGCATGCAGATAGCACTCGCGGCCGAACGCCAAGTCGCCCAGCATTACGTTACAAAAGGCGCACAAGGACAAGACAGTCGAGTTGTTCGGGTTTCCTGCCAAGGCCTGCCGCAGCATCACGAGGCTACGCCGCCCTTCGCGCCCCACGGACATGAACACCAAGGCCGATATCGCGGCGACCAGCGGGTCGTCGCCACCAGCATCTACCGCCCGCTCGGCGAGTTCGAGCGCGCGTCGTCGCTCCTCATTCGACAGGCCTTGGCCAAACGTTTCCTTCCGCTCGTAGGCCCACCCTGCATAGGCGAGTGCGATGGCAAAGGTGGGGTCAAGTTCTATGGCCTTTTCAAGAAGGCGAATGGCTTCGGCATTTACTTCTGGCGACGCACCGCGGAACAGCGGAAGCGCTCGGAGATAGAGATCGTACGCATCGAGACTGTTCGGGGGCTTCCGTCGTGCCCGCTGGATCTCGGCCTTGCGCACCTCGGGCTCGACCAGGCCCACGACAGCCTCGGTGATGCGATCTTGAAAATCGAACAGGCTCGTGACTTCGCCATCGAAGTGATCGGCCCACAGCTCAGTCGCCTCGGCGGCGTCGACGAGTTGTACGCTGACCCGCAGCCGGCTGTCGCGCCGGCGCACGCTTCCCTCAAGCACATAGCGCACTCCCAGGGCGCGGGCGACTTCCCGGCTGTCGGGCGACCGGCCCTTGTAGGCGAAGGCAGCGTTGCGTGCGACGACCGCGAAGGTTCTGAATCGGGACAGGGCGGTGATGATATCTTCGAACATTCCATCGGCGAAGTATTCGTCTTGACCGTCGCCAAGGTGGCTCTGGAACGGCAGGACCGCGATGGATGGGCGCAACGGCCGTAACAGCGAGAACCGGGCGATTGTGCGCGGCAACCGGTAACCGAGCCGGGGGACGGTCACGACCCACTCTTCGCCATCCGGTGCTGGGCCTAGTGCCTTGCGCAGTGTCGCCATCTGCACCGAGAGATTGGCTTCCTCGACAATCATTCCCGGCCAGGCCTTGGCCATCAATTCGTCCTTGCTGACGGTCTGGCCTCCCGCCGCTAGCAGCGTATGCAGAAGCGCTATCCCGAGTTGGCCAAGGGCGACAATCTGTCCGTCCCGCCGCAGCAGTCCCGCGGCCGGATCGAGTTCGAACGGGCCGAAGATGAAAGTCTGTTCAACCACGATGAGATGCTATAGCCGCAACGGTCCATGGGCAATCGGCCATGTTTCCGTCAATCCGGCGGGCAGTTCTTGCGCTCGAACGCTACACGGATGCCGCGTAGCGCCGCTTGCGGTGAGCGTAAGCGCACCACAAAAGCGCAACGATGAAACAGAGCCGGCCTACCGCCTCAACGCGTAGACGTTTTCCATGCTTTCGCCACCGATCGGTAGCGCCATGTCGTCGTCCAGCAGACGGGTGATGCGGGCAAATCCGGTGAAAGCCTTCCTCGCCTCCTCGGCCGACATGTTGCCGGACAGTGCTGCGGCGCAGCAATTCAGGGCGCACTGATAAACCGGTCCACGCCGTCCTGTTGGCCACTTGCGCAAGAACACCATGGCTTCGGCAACGCTATCGACTTCCTGCACTGGGTATCCCTGCCCGGGCGCAATGCGCACAGGCGTGAAGAAATGCAAGCGATCCATATTTAACCTCCCGGCCGATCGCCTCCGCTCGATCGAACCCCATTAAACTCCCGGACGGGCATTTGGTTCCAGAAAAAAGTGGGCTGCGCATAAAAAATTTGGCGGAAAAAACGGGCAGCCTTCGGCCCTCGTAACAAAAACGGCGAAATCGAATCACCGCTAGTGCCATGACAGCAGCAGCTTGCCCTTGCTGATAAGCGCGATTCTCATTGAATATCTTTAAGGCCAAAGCCGGCAAATGGATTGCTTGCCGGTTCCCCGACGTCAGGCATAGGCTGCGCAGCCATCGCGTGGAGGCGCGCGGCAAACCGGGGAGGACATAAGCATGACCATACAGGGCGCATCGCCTGACCTGTACAATGAGGATCTCGCTCCGGCGAAGGTTCGAAACTGGGGACCGTTCTCGATCTTCAACGTCTGGACGTCGGACGTTCACAGCCTCTGGGGCTATTACCTGGCGGCAAGCCTGTTCCTGTTCTGCGGCGGCTTCGTCAATTTCATCATCGCCATCGGTATCGGCTCGCTGATCATCTATGTGCTGATGAACATGGTCGGCTATGCCGGCGTGAAGACGGGCGTGCCCTACCCTGTGCTGGCCCGCGCCTCCTTCGGCATCTGGGGCGCCAACATTCCAGCCCTGGTGCGGGCCATCGTCGCCTGCTTCTGGTATGGCGCACAGACGGCGGCAGCGTCGGGCGCGATCGTCGCGCTGCTGATCCGCTCGCAATGGTTCGCCGACTTCAACCAGAACTCGCACTTCCTTGGCCATAGCGGCCTCGAAGTGATCTGCTTCGTCGTGATCTGGGCGTTGCAGCTTCTGATCATCCAGAAGGGCATGGAAACGGTGCGCCGCTTCCAGGACTGGGCCGGCCCGGCGGTGTGGGTGATGATGCTGATCCTGGCGATCTATCTCTGCGTCAAATCTGGGAGTTTCGCCTTCACCAGCGACATCCCGATGGATGTGCTGCTTGAGAAGACCAAGGATGCGGGCGTTCCCGGCACGCCTGGCTCGTGGACGGCGCTGTTCGCGGTGGCGGCGATCTGGGTGACCTATTTCTCGGCACTGTATCTCAACTTCTGCGATTTCGCCCGCTATGCGCCCGACAACGCCGCGCTGCGCAAGGGCAACATCTGGGGCCTGCCGGTCAACCTGATCCTGTTCTCGCTCGTCGCCGGCGTCACTACCATTGCCGCCTATGACGTCTATCATGAGGTGCTGCTGCACCCCGACCAGATCTCGGCCAAGTTCGACAGCTGGTTCTTGGCGGCACTCGCAGCGCTCACCTTCGCCGTGGCGACGCTGGGCATCAACGTGGTGGCGAATTTCGTCTCGCCGGCCTTCGACTTCTCCAACGTCTTCCCGCGGCAGATCGACTTCAAGAAGGGCGGCTATATCGCAGCGGTGATCGCGTTGTTGCTCTATCCGTTCGCGCCATGGGAAGGCGGTGCTGCGCATTTCGTCAACATCATCGGCGCGACGATGGGGCCGATCTTCGGCGTGATGATGGTCGACTATTATCTGATCCGGAAGGGCGAGGTTGATGTCGAGGCACTCTACCGGGAAGACGGCGAGTTCCGCTTCCAGGGCGGCTGGCACGTCAATGCCTTCATCGCCGCCGGCATCGGCGCGATCTTCTCCTCGATCCTGCCCAACTTCACCAATTGGCTGCCGGCCTGGTGGGGCGTCTATGGCTGGTTCTTCGGCGTCGCCATCGCCGGCGCCATCTACTACGTGCTGCGCACGATGGCGCTGGGAGCCGGAGCGAAGACGGCGAAAGCTTGAAGAGTAATATCGTCAGGGGCGGCGCAAGCCGCCCCTCCTCTATCGACCGACCATCTCGGCCAGTCTGCGCACCGTGTTCCAGTTGCGTGAGGTGCCGATGCCCAAGCGCTTGTGGCTGGTCGCTGCAATTAGCCGCGAACTTGGTGTCGCGCGAGAAAAAACGATCCAGATGTCGCCGCCGACCGCCTGCATTTTTTCGTCCTTGCCGACATAGGCCTGCAGCGTTGCAGCAGCCTCCGCCGGAACAGGCTTGCGCATCACGCGCACCGCCACCTGATCGGCGGCAGCGGCCGATTCGACCGGAAACGGATTGCTGGCGGCGAGCCTCAGCCAGACATCCGCGCGGCGCACGATGATGTCGACATGGCGGCCGAAGGTTTTTTCGAACGCCGCCTCCAGCCGCTGCTCCAGCACGGGAATTTCCGTGGCTTTCGTCTCGAACACCAGATTGCCGGTTGCCACCAGCGTGCGCGGGTTCTTTAGCCCCAGGCCTTCCGCCATCGCCTTGAGGTCGGCCATGACGACGCGCCGTCCCTCGCCCAGGATGATGCTGTAGAGCAGCGCGACATAGGTCTGCATGAGGTGCGGGACCCGGCTTGGCGTTACTATACCAGCCGCGACTGCTCCATCGCCGCCTCGATGAAGCTGGCGAACAGCGGGTGCGGATCGAGCGGCCGGCTTTTCAGCTCAGGATGGTACTGCACGCCGATGAACCAGGGATGGTCGGGGTATTCGACCGTCTCCGGCAGCACGCCGTCGGGCGACATGCCGGCAAACACCAGGCCGCAATCCTCGAGCCGCTCCTTGTAGTCGACATTGACCTCGTAGCGGTGGCGGTGGCGCTCGGAAATCTGGGTGTCGCCGTAGATCTCGGCGATCTTCGACCCCTTGGTGAGCTCGGCCTGGTAGGCGCCGAGCCGCATGGTGCCGCCGAGGTCGCCGGTCTCCTTGCGCTTCTCCAGCATGTTGCCCTTCAACCACTCGGTCATCAGGCCGACGACCGGTTCCTTGCTCGGGCCGAACTCGGTCGAGGAGGCATGCTCGACGCCGGCCAGCGAACGCGCCGCCTCGATGCAGGCCATCTGCATGCCGAAGCAGATGCCGAAATAGGGCACCTTGCGCTCGCGGGCGAATTTCGCCGCCAGGATCTTGCCTTCCGAGCCGCGCTCGCCGAAGCCGCCGGGGACCAGGATGCCATGCACCTTTTCAAGCCATGGCGTCGGGTCTTCCTTTTCGAAGATCTCGCTCTCGATCCAGTCGAGCTTGACCTTGACGCGGTTGGCGAGGCCGCCATGCGACAGCGCCTCGATCAGCGATTTATAGGCGTCCTTGAGGCCGGTGTATTTGCCGACAATGGCAATGGTCACCTCGCCTTCCGGATTGTGGATGCGGTCGGAGACCTTCTGCCAGGGCTCCATGCGCGGTTTAGGCGCGGGGTCGATGCCGAAGGCGGCGAGCACTTCGGAGTCCAGCCCTTCCTTGTGATAGGCCATAGGCACGTCGTAGATGTGCGGCACGTCGAGCGCCTGGATGACAGCACTCTCGCGCACATTGCAAAACAGCGACAGCTTTCTGCGCTCTTCCTTGGGGATCGGCCGGTCGGCGCGGACCAAAAGGATGTCGGGCGCGATGCCGATGCCGCGCAGTTCCTTGACCGAATGCTGGGTCGGCTTGGTCTTCAGCTCGCCGGCCGTCGGGATGTAAGGCATCAAGGTCAGGTGCACATAGACGGCGTTGTTGCGCGGCAGGTCGTTGCCGAGCTGGCGGATCGCCTCCAGGAAGGGCATCGCCTCGATGTCGCCGACGGTGCCGCCGATCTCGCACAGCACGAAGTCGTAGTCGTCATTGCCGTCGAGGACGAAATGCTTGATCTCGTCGGTGACGTGCGGAATGACCTGCACTGTCGCGCCGAGATAGTCGCCGCGCCGCTCGCGCTCGATGATGTTCTTGTAGATGCGGCCGGTGGTGATGTTGTCCCGCTGGTTGGCCGAGCGGCCGGTGAAGCGCTCGTAGTGGCCAAGGTCGAGATCGGTCTCGGCGCCGTCGTCGGTGACGAAGACCTCGCCATGCTGGTACGGCGACATCGTGCCGGGGTCGACGTTGAGGTAGGGATCGAGCTTTTTGATGCGCGCGCGATAGCCTCGCGCCTGCAAGAGAGCCCCGAGGGCCGCTGCAGCGATGCCTTTTCCGAGTGAGGAAACCACGCCGCCAGTGATGAATACATATCGCGCCATGGGAGTCATCGCTTAGCGCGGCCGGATTGATTCCGCCAGAGAAAAAACCGCCGCGAAGGCTTTTTCCCAAGAAGGCGCGAAGCCCCGAGGGGCCAATAGTGTTCCGATCAAAACAAAAAGGGCCGGCTGAGCCGGCCCTTTCGGCATTCCTTGTCTAACCGTCAGATGGTGACGACCTTGGTTGTTGAATAACAACAACCTTGGTCGTTAGATAATGACGACCTTGGTGCCGACCCTGACCCGGCTGTAGAGGTCCATGACGTGCTCGTTGATCATGCGGAAGCAGCCATTGGAGGCGCTGGTGCCGATCGACTGCGGCGCGATGGTGCCGTGGATGCGCAGGTGCGTGTCCTTCTTGCCGTCATAGAGGTAGATGGCGCGCGCGCCGAGCGGGTTCTCGCCGCCGCCGGGCATGCCGTCCTTGTACTGGCCATAGTGCTTCGGCTCGCGCTTCTGCATATCGAGCGTCGGGATCCAGCGCGGCCATTCCTGCTTGTCGCCGACCGCAACCGTGCCCTTGAACTGCAGGCCTTCGCGGCCGACCGCAATCGCGTAGCGGCGTGCAGTGAAAGCCGATTCGACCAAATAGAGGCGGCGGGCACTGGTGTCGATGACGATGGTGCCCGCAGCGTAGCCGGTGAACTCCACTTCCTGCGGCACGAATTCCGGCTTCACCTTGAACTGCTTCTTGGCTTCCTTCTTGGCGAGCACCTGATCGAGCGCCCGCGTCTCCGGCAGCAGCGACATCGACGAGGACGAGGTGCCGCCGAACAGGCCGGCGAAGAGCCCGATGTTGCGCGGCTTCTGGCCGGGCGCTTCGCTGCGCAACTCGCCGTTGTTGCCGGCCAGCGCCACGTTCATCGCCTCGGCCGGGAGCGTTTCGGCGGACTGGATCGGCGCGATCGGCTGAACCGGCTCGATGATCTTGACGGTCTTCTTGCCCGGCTTGGCGTCCGCCACCTTGGTTTCCGCAGCCTGGCCTTTCTTGGCCAGGAATGCCTGGCGTTCCGCGCCAGCCTTGGCCTTGGCCGCGTCGCGCATCGCTAGCTTCCTGGCCTCGAGCGCCTTGGCGCGGGCTGCTTCCTTGTCGGCCGCGATCTTGGTTTCGAGCTTGCTGATCTGAGCCAGATCGTCGGCGCTCGGATTTTTCTTCTTCTTGAGAAGCTTCAACTGCGCCGCATCGCTTTTGGCGGCGGCGACATTGATGACATCGGTCTTTCCAACCGACTGCTGTGAAACCATTGCCGGTGTGCCGGCGACGGCGGCTGAACTCATGCCGAGTACGGCGCAAAACCCCAGGAGAATGAAGCTGCGAAGCTGCATGGCGAAGATCCGATCGTTCAATGCTTGTTGCCCACGGCGTCGCCCGGCGCCCCCCAAGGACGCCGAAAGTGCCGCGCGCAATCTATAATCGATTAGCCACGGACGCCTCAAGCGCGCCATGGAGCTACGCTCGGTTGAATCTTCGTGATCATGCGGCATTTGCCGCGACTGTGTTCAAACGACAACAGGTCGCGGCATCAAGAGGCCTGTTCCATGCCGATAGACCTGTTCCACCGATAGAATCGGGATGGGGCTCTAGCTTTTTGTTTTGAGCATGATTCCGCTTTTCGGGATCATGCTCTGCCGGCTACTGGTTCGGAACCTGCGGAGTGACCGGCAAGGTGACGCCATTGGCCGCCGGTGGGGTGGCCGGAGCCGCGGGCGCCGGCGCGGCCGCGGGAGGCGTCGCCGCAGCATCGTTGCCGGAGGGCGGCGTCGGTGCGGTGCTGCCGGCGGGAGCCGCCGGCGCTGTGGTGCCTGCAGGCGCTGTGGTGCCCGGCAGCTGGTTGAGCACGCCCTTGCCCGCATTGTCGGAGGACGCCGGAGCGCGGTCGAGGATGTCGATCGGCTTTTCGCCATAGCGGGCGAGAATGGACAATGTCAGCGAGGTGACGAAGAAGGCGGCCGCCAGGATCGCCGTCGCCCGCGTCAGCGCGTTGGCGGCGCCGCGCGCGGTCATGAAACCGGAACCGCCGCCGATGCCAAGACCGCCGCCTTCGGAGCGCTGCAGCAGCACCACGCCGACAAGCGCGAGCACGACCATAAGGTGGATGACGATCAGTACGGTTTCCATAGTTTATCCTGGCAAGGCCTTGCGCGGCCGCGAAGACGACCGGTGATTTGGAGGCGGCTCCTTACAATGCTTTAACGGCATTTCCAAGCCCGTGGCCGGAATATGGGAAGCATTGCAGTCTTTGCAACGATTTCGCCAGCGCACCCAGGCCGGCAACGAACGGCCTGGCTACGCGATGTTCAAATAAGCCTCGGCGATGCCAAGAAAGTCCGCCGCCTTCAAGCTGGCGCCGCCGACCAGCGCGCCGTCGACATTGTCGATGCCGAGCAGCTCAGCAGCGTTGGAGGGCTTGACCGAGCCGCCATAGAGAATACGCATCCGTGCCGCGCCATCGCCGAGCAGTTCCACCAGCTTTGCGCGGATATGGGCGTGGGCCTCGGCGACGTCGGCGGCGGTCGGCGTCAGGCCGGTACCGATCGCCCAGACCGGCTCGTAGGCAATGATGGTGTTGGCGGCAGTGGCGCTCGGCGGCACCGAGCCGGCGACCTGGCGCGACAGGACTTCGAGCGTCGTGCCGGCCTCGCGTTCGGCACTCGTTTCACCGATGCAGATGATCGCCACCAAACCGGCGCGCCAGGCTGCGGAAGCCTTGGCCTGGACCAGGGCATCGTCTTCGCCGAGATCGGATCGGCATTCGGAATGGCCGACGATGACGTGGCTGGCGCCGGCGTCCTTCAACATCTCCGCCGAAATCCGCCCCGTATAGGCGCCGCTCTCCTTGGGATGGCAATCCTCGCCGCCGGTTCGCACCGGGGTGCGCGACAGGATCTCGGCGGCGTGCGCAAGCAAGGTCGCGGGCACGCAGACCACGGCTTCCGTCTCGGTGTCGAGTCCGCTCATGAAGCCGTTGCCGATCGTCCTCAGCACGTTCAGCGAGGCGCTGGTGCCGTTCATTTTCCAGTTGCCGGCGACGAGCGGGCGGATTCCAGGCGTCATGGGCTTTGTTTCTCCGGGCGACATTGGGCTCCCGCCCTCACTATCAAAATCAGGCCACAAAGCAATCGACAGTCGACCGGAAGGGCGCTATTGCGCTTGTTTCAGACTCGGGCGCACGCGAAATGCGCATAAATCGGAAGTATGCATGCTTAGTATCTTGAGAAACGCAGCGGGCACCTGGGTCGCGAAGGCGTTGCTGTCATTGCTGGTGCTGAGCTTTGCCGTCTGGGGAATTTCCGGGCGCCTGTCGGGCACTTTGGGTGGCCATCATTCGGTGATCACCGCCGGTGGCACGACCGTTTCGATCAACGAATATCGCCTCGCCTATGATCGCCAGGTCAGCGTCATGTCGCAGCAATTCGGCCAGCGCATCACGCACGAGCAAGCAAAGGCGCTCGGCATTGACAATCAGGTGCTGGCCCAGCTCGTTTCGGGCGCCGTCCTCGACGAGCAGGCCCGCAAGCTCGGGCTTGGCCTCTCCAAGGACCGGCTTGCCGAACTCACGCGCGAAGACCCGGCCTTCAAGGGGCCGGGCGGCCAGTTCGATCGCAGGACGTTCGAATACCTGCTGCGTGAGGTCGGCATGCGGCCCGAAGACTATCTGAAGAACCGCGCCCAGGTGGCGGTGCGCCAGCAGATCGTCGAGGCGGTTTCGGACGGCCTCAAAGTGCCGCAAACCTTCCTCAGGGCGGTGGCGCTCTATCGCGGCGAGGACCGCACGGTCGACTACCTGACGTTGCCGAAGACGCTGGTCGAGCCGATCGAGGCGCCGTCCGACAGCGTGCTCTCGGCCTATTTCGATGCCAGCAAGAAAGCCTATGCGGCGCCGGAATACCGCAAATTCTCCTATGTCAGGCTCGAGCCGCAGGACATCATGGATCTCAGCGCCGTGACCGACCAGCAGATCAGCGACGATTACAACAAGAACAAGTCGCGCTACACCACGCCTGAAATGCGCACCATCGAACAGCTCGTGTTCCAGTCGCCCGACGCGGCCAAGGCAGCGCTAGACTCGCTGAAGACCGGTGCGACCTTCGACAAGATCGTCACTGCCGAGGGCAAGACGCAGGCCGATACGCTGCTCGGCACGCTGGCCAAGGACAAGATCGCCGACAAGGCCGTTGCCGACGCGGCTTTCAAGCTTGCCGCCAATGAAGTCAGTCCGGTCGTCCAGGGCGCCTTCGGACCGGTGCTTTTGCGCGTCACCGACATCAAGCCGGAAGTGGTGAAGCCGCTTGCCGAAGTGTCCGAGCAGATCCGCAAGGACCTGGCGCTGGGCGAGGCAAACCGCATCCTGCTGGATGTGCACGACAATTACGAAGATACGCGCGCCTCGGGCAGTTCGCTCGCCGACGCAGCCGCCAAGCTGAAGCTCAAGGTCGCCACCATCGATGCGATCGACCGCACCGGCCAGCGGCCCGACGACACGATCGTCAAGGACCTGCCGGAATCGGCCGATCTGATCAAATCGGTGTTCGCCGCCGAGCCCGGCGCCGAGAATGAGGGCCTGACCACCGCCGACAACGGTTTCGTGTTCTACGAGGTCGGATCGATCACGCCGGCCCGCGATCGCACGCTGGACGAGGTCCGCCAGAAGGTGGTGGCCGACTGGACGGCGGCGGAGACGACGAAGCGGCTCACCGCCAAGGCCAACGAACTGGAGAAGCGGCTCAAGGCCGGCACCACGCTCGATGTCATCGCCGGCGAACTCAAGCTCGAGAAGCAGACCAAGCGCGGCGTCAAGCGCGAGGCGGACGACGTCGATTTCGGCAAGGAGGGTGCGGCATCGATGTTCGGCGTCGGTGAAGGCGGAACAGGGCTGATCCCCTCGCCCACCGGCGAAGGACAGATGCTGTTCAAGGTCGCCGAAGTGTTCGAACCGGCCGGCGCCGATGCCAGCTCGGTGCCGGACGACACGCAGAAATCCTTCACCGCCGGCATGTCGGACGATTTGCTCGATCAGTTGGTGGCGCAGTTGCAGACGCAATACGACGTCCGCATCGACCAGGCCGCCGTTGCCCAGGCGCAGGCCAGATGAGCGCGCTGAAGACCCACATCGCCAAGGTCGCGGGCGGCAACGCCCTTTCGTTCGACGAGGCGCGTGAAGCCTTCGACATCATCATGTCGGGCGATGCGACGCCCGGCCAGATCGGCGGCTTCCTGATGGCGCTGCGCGTGCGCGGCGAGGCGGTGAGCGAGATTTCCGGCGCCGTCGCCACGATGCGTGCCAAGATGCTGCGCGTCGACGCTCCGCACGGCGCCATCGACATCGTCGGCACCGGCGGTGACAATTCGCACTCGGTCAACATCTCGACCGGATCGGCCTTCGTCATCGCCGGCAGCGGCGTCCCGGTCGCCAAGCATGGCAATCGCGGCCTGTCCTCTCTCACGGGTGCCGCCGACGTCCTGACCGCGCTCGGCGTCAAGATCGACATCCCGCCGGAAACCATCGGCCGCTGCATCCACGAGACAGGCGTCGGCTTCATGTTCGCGCCGGCGCATCATCCGGCGATGAAGCATGTCGGCCCGATCCGCGGCGAACTCGGCACCCGCACCATCTTCAACCTGCTCGGGCCGCTGTCCAATCCGGCCGGCGTCCTCAGGCAGATGGTCGGCGTGTTCCTGCCGGAATGGATCATGCCGGTCGCCGAAACGCTGAAGGCGTTGGGCGCCGACCATGCCTGGGTCGTGCATGGCGACGGCTATGACGAAATCACCACCACTGGGGAGACGCAGGTGGCGGAACTCGTCGGCGGCGAGATCCGTAGCTTCACGCTGACCCCGGAAGCGGTCGGGCTGAAGCGCCACAGCAAGGACGAGTTGCGAGGCGGCGACGCCGCCTACAACGCCAAGGCCCTGCGCGACATGCTGGGCGGTGCCGCAGGCGCCTATCGCGATACGGTGCTGATGAATGCCGGTGCCGGTCTGGTGGTGGCGGGCAAGGTGACGACGCTTGCCGACGGCATGGCGAGCGCGGCGCAAGCCATCGACAGCGGTCGGGCGCTCCAGGTGCTCGACAGGCTGGTCGCAATTTCGAACGGATAGGCCCTTGTCCGACATCCTGCGCAAGATCGAGGCCTACAAACGCGACGAGATCGCCACAGCGAAGGCACGCATGCCGCTGGCCGAGATCAAGGCGCGAGCGAAGGACGCCGAAGCACCGCGCGGCTTTCTGGCAGCAGTCGAGGCCAAGCGCAGAACGGGCGGCTTCGCCCTGATCGCCGAGATCAAGAAGGCAAGCCCCTCCAAAGGGCTGATCCGTGCCGACTTCGACCCACCAGCCCTGGCGCAGGCCTATGAGAAAGGTGGCGCCGCCTGTCTTTCGGTGCTGACCGACGCACCGTCTTTCCAGGGCGCGCCGGAATTTCTCACCAATGCGCGCAAGGCCGTGTCTTTGCCCGCGCTGCGCAAGGATTTCCTGTTCGATCCCTATCAGGTCTATGAGGCTCGCGCCTGGGGCGCCGATGCCATCCTGATTATCATGGCCAGCGTCGATGATGCCCTGGCGAGCGAGCTTGAGGCGACGGCATTCGAGCTCGGCATGGATGCGCTGATAGAGGTGCATGACGAGGCCGAGACGCAGCGCGCGGTAGAACTGTCATCGCAGCTGATCGGCATCAACAACCGCAATCTGAGAACGTTCGAAACCAGCCTTGAAACCTCGGAGCGGCTGGCGGCGATGGTGCCGGCCGACCGGCTGCTGGTCAGCGAGAGCGGTATTTTCACCCATGACGATTGCCTCAGGATGCAACGGAGCGGCATCGGCACCTTCCTCGTTGGCGAAAGCCTGATGCGGCAACGGGATGTCGCGGCGGCAACACGCCTGCTTTTGACAGGCAAGGCGCCGGCCGAGGCCATCTGACGATGGCAGCCGCCCTCACCCATCTCGGCGCCAAGGGCGAGGCCAACATGGTCGATGTCGGCGACAAGGCCGAGACGACACGGACGGCAATCGCCGAAGGCTTTGTCGCTATGCTTCCCGAAACGCTGAACATGATCCTGGCCGGGGATGCCAAGAAGGGTGACGTGCTCGGCACCGCGCGCATCGCCGGCATCATGGCCGCAAAGAAGACGCATGAGCTGATCCCGCTCTGCCATCCGCTGCTGTTGACCAAAGTTTCCGTCGACATCGAGCCGGACCATTCGCTTCCAGGCCTGAAGGTCACTGCGCTGGCCCGCGTCACCGGCAAGACCGGCGTCGAGATGGAGGCACTGACAGCGGCCTCGGTCGCGTGCCTGACCATCTACGACATGGCCAAGGCGGTCGACCGCGCCATGGTGATCTCCGGCATCCGGCTGGTCGAAAAGACCGGCGGCAAATCAGGCGATTACCGGTCCACCAGCCATAAGGCAGGCGCCTAGATGGCGCTGGTTCCGGTCGCCGAAGCGCTCGAGCGCCTGCTTGAAGGCGCGCGGCCGACAGGCAGCGAAAGCGTCGCGCTCATCGATGCAACTGGCCGGGTGCTGGCCGAACCCGTCATGGCGCTGCGCACCCAGCCGCCGTTCAACGCCTCCGCCATGGATGGCTACGCCGTTCGGGCCGCCGATATCGCCTCAGTGCCGGCGCGGCTTTCGGTGATTGGCATGGCGCCGGCAGGGCGTGGCTTTGAAGGTGCTGTCCACAATGGTCAGGCAGTGCGTATCTTCACCGGCGCGCCGCTGCCCGAAGGCGCCGACACCATCGTCATCCAGGAGAATGTCAGGGATCTCGGCGGCGGCGCCATCGAGGTAACGGAACCGACAGCCGAAGGACGCAATATCCGCCGCGTCGGTCTCGATTTCACCAGGGGCGACGTGCTGCTCGAAAAAGGCCGACTGCTCGATCCGGTGGCACTCTCCCTGGCGGCATCGGCCAACCACCCAAGCGTGAGCGTGGTCAAAAGGCCGCTGGTCGCCATCATCGCCACCGGCGACGAACTCCTGCCGCCGGGCAGCGAGCTCGGCCCCGACCAGATCATCTCGTCCAATGCCTATGGCGTCGCCGCCGCCGCGCAATCGGTTGGCGCCCGTGCACTCGACCTCGGCATCGCCGCCGATCGCAAGGAGGCAATTGCCGCGCTGGTGAGGCAGGCGGTCGAGCAACGCGCCGATGTCATCGTCACGCTCGGCGGCGCCTCGGTTGGCGACCACGACCTGATCCATGACGTGCTGACCGGCGAAGGCATGACGCTCGACTTCTGGAAGATCGCCATGCGCCCGGGCAAGCCGCTGATGTTCGGTCGGCTCGGGGAGATAAGCTGCATCGGCTTGCCCGGCAATCCGGTTGCCAGCCTCGTCTGTTCGCAGCTGTTCCTGAAGCCGCTGCTGGCGCGGCTCGGCGACCGCGGCTTCCAGCAGGACATGCGCGCGGCCCGCCTCGGGACCGCGATGCCGGCCAACGATCTCAGGCAAGACTATGTGCGTGCCGTGGTCCGGGAAGATGGAGACAGCCTGGTGGCGACGCCGTTCGGCATCCAGGATTCCTCGATGCTGAGAATGCTCGCCGACGCCAACGGGCTGATCGTGCGCGAGCCGTTCGCCCCTGCCGCTGCAGCAGGCGCTGCCTGCAGCGTGCTGATGTTGCGCTGAACCCGTTCCCTTACTCGACAACCAGCGTCCGGCTCAGCGGATGCTCCGGGTTGCAAAGACCGTCTATGATGCTGAAATGGTGCCGGTCCGGCTCGACCACCGAGCTGGTCGCGGCACCGAGGCCGATCCAGACATTGGCCAGCAGCGCGCTCTGGCGCAGGAACTCGGCGCGCTCGCCACCGCCGACCCAGCAGGTCAGGCGTGCATTGTCCATCGGGCGCAGAAGGGCCGGGCTTTCGGTCAGTGCTTCGGCCTCGTCGATCGCCAGCGTCTCGTTCATGGCTGTGCGCATGAGCGGGCGCAGGTCGTGCACACCCGAGATCGACACGACATGACGTATGCGACCAGTCACTTCGGGCGACAGAGGCGTGGTTGCACTCGCCATTCGGCTGGCGAGATGGCCGCCGGCCGAATGCCCGGTCAGCATCAATGGCCCATCGACCAGTGCCGCCGCCTTGCCGATCGCCGCGCCGACCTCGCGAACGATGCCGCCGATGCGTATCTCGGGACATAGCGTGTAGGAGGGCATAGCCACCGCATAGCCATGCCCGATCGGCCCGGCCGAAAGATGCGACCAGAAACTCTTGTCGAACGCCTTCCAGTAACCGCCATGCAGGAACACCACGAGCCCCTTGGGCGGGGTGCTCGGCAGGAAAAGATCGAGCCGGTTGCGCGGTCTGTCGCCGTAGACGATGTCGAGCCGCGCCCTGCCCTCGGCCGAAAGAGCGTCACGAAAGGCCCGCGCGGGCTCGACCCAGGCGGCCGGCCAGCGATCGCCGCCAGCTATGTTGGCGCCGTTTGTATAGGCGTTGTCCCAGTCGGAAATACGATGTTCCAGCAACTGTGCCCTCCCCCTGCTCTCCCTGCCGCTCAGGTGACGGCTGACTTGACGGCGAAACGTCCGTCTTTCCAGGCCCCACTGCGCAGGATCTCTTCCAACACCTCAACAGCGTGCCACACATCGGCGTAGCCGACATAGAGCGGGGTAAAGCCAAAGCGTATGGTCGACGGCGCCCGGAAATCGCCGATAACGCCGCGTTCGATCAGCGCCCGCATGATCTGGTAGCCGTGCTCGTGCATGAATGAAATCTGGCTGCCGCGCCTGGCGCTGTCGCGGGTGCTTTCGAGCGTGAGACCATAGGCGCCGCATTTTGCCTCGACGAGTTCGATGAACAGGTCGGCCAGGGCGATGCTTTTCTTTCTCACGGCCGCCATGTCGACATCGTTCCAGATGTCGAGCGCGCCCTTCAGCGTGCGCATCGACAGGACCGGCTGCGTGCCGCACAGAAACCGGCGGATGCCGGTGCCGGCTGCGTAGGCCTGCTCGAAGGCGAAGGGCCGCGCGTGGCTCCACCATCCGCTGAGCGGCTGCAGCACATCGGCATGATGGCGCTCCGCGGCATAGATGAAGGCGGGAGAGCCCGGGCCGCCATTCAAATATTTGTAGGTGCAGCCGACAGCGAAATCGGCATTCGCCGTGTCCAGTTCGACCGGCATGGCGCCTGCTGTGTGGCAGAGATCCCAGACGATCAGCGCCCCGGCGTCATGGGCGATGCGCGTCAGCGCCGTCATGTCACGCAGTTCGCCTGACTTGTAGTTGACGTGGTTGACCAGCACCACCGCGACCCGGTCGTCGATCAGCTCTTCGATCGTCGGTGCGTCGACGCCTGCAAGGCGCAGCACAGTGTTCTTTCGAGTCGAGGCGACACCTTCAGCCATGTAGAGGTCGGTCGGAAAGCTGTCGCCCTCGGCGACGATGACGGGCCGATCCGGCCGGATGGCCATTGCCGCGTGCAGCAGCTTGTAGATGTTGATCGATGTCGTGTCGCAGACCACCGTCTGGCCGGGAGCGGCGCCGATCAGGCGCCCGAGCTGATCGCCGAGTTCGACCGGCATGTTGAACCAGCCGGCAGTGTTCCAGGCGCGGATGAGGTCGTACGCCCATTCTTCGGTCGCCGCCTTGCGTAGCTCGTCGAAGGCGGCATGCGAGGCTGCACCCAGCGAATTGCCGTCGAGATAGATTACCCCTTCGGGCAGGATGAAGCGGTCGCGCAAGGGGCGCAGTGGATCCGCGGCGTCCATCGCTTCGACGGCCGCAAGATCAGGAATTCCTGTCATGATATGTCTGCTCCCCCCAGATACGCACGACACCGGCACGCAATGATGACACAAGCCGACGATCGGTACTTTCTCTCATCACAGGCCATCGCGCTGCAAGAACCTGCATTGATGACTTATCGGCCCAACGACACCCTCGACCCCTGCTCATAGTTGGCATTTTGAGTTCGTTTCGTTCACGGTGCATCGAGCGGGCTGGATCGTCAAACACGGCCCTACCTACATTGTTTGCGGCGAATGATTGCCGACTTCCAACCAGCTCCCAGGCCGGTGGTTGGCCGTAAACGATAACAAAATCAATGCGATGAAGCCGGCATCTAAGGGGCTGGGATATTCGCTGTCGCACGCGACATCGTTTCGGGAGCCTTAACCCATTCATTAAACTTTAAACAGTTGCGGAACACAACTGGAACAGATAGTGTTTGTTCTGGGTTTGTTTTTCTGATTCCGTTGGGGGCCGCGATGCTGACACGCAAACAACATGAACTGCTGATGTTCATCCATGAGCGGCTGAAGGAAAGCGGCATTCCACCCTCCTTCGACGAAATGAAAGAGGCGCTCGATCTTGCCTCGAAGTCGGGCATCCACCGGCTGATCACGGCGCTGGAGGAGCGCGGTTTCATTCGCCGGCTGCCCAATCGGGCGCGCGCGCTCGAAGTGCTGCGCCTGCCGGACTCGATTGCTCCCGGCCTCAATGCGGCGAAGAAGTTCTCGCCGAGCGTCATTCAGGGCAGTCTTGGGCAGGGCGGCCTCGGACGGCAGATCAAGCCTATGGCATCGTCGCGCACGCCCCAGGCGGGCAATGACGACGATGCGGTTGCGGCAGTGTCCATCCCGGTGATGGGGCGGATCGCGGCCGGTGTGCCGATCGACGCCATCCAGCATCAGACGCATTCGATCTCGGTGCCGCCGGACATGATCATGGGCGGCGAGCATTACGCGCTGGAGGTCAAGGGCGATTCGATGATCGAGGCCGGGATCTTCGACGGCGATACGGTCATCATCCGCAACGCCGACACGGCGAGCCCGGGAGAGATCATAGTGGCGCTGGTCGACGAGGAGGAAGCGACGCTGAAGCGCTTCCGCCGCAAGGGCGCCTCGATTGCGCTGGAAGCCGCCAATCCGGCCTATGAAACCCGCATCTTCGGGCCCGACCGGGTCAAGGTGCAGGGCAAGCTGGTCGGTCTGATCCGCCGCTACTGAGGCGGCGGCGGTTGTTTTGGCGGCGGTTTGCTGGCCTGCCTTTCGGGTCTCTTGTAAGGCGGCAGGCCCCTCGCCTCGCGTGAGAATCTTCGCTGCTCGTGCCAGGGCCGGTACGGCTGCTCGACCGCGAAGTCTATCTCTGCCGGCGCGATTGCCGATTGCTGATCGAAGAAGACAGCGGCGCTGCCCAAGCGGGCAAGTTGCCGTTTCCTGACGACAAGGACAAGCGGATTGCGGCAAGGGTCGTAGGCGGTGGCGTCGTTGACGATGATCAGGGTAGCGAAAGCACACGCCCGCCACGCGTCCTTGCGGTCTTCTGCATACGCGATGATCGCGCCAGACGGATGCCGCGCGAGGCAAAGACCGCTGCTGCAGTAGAAGGGTGAGCCCGGCGGCAGGTCGGCCGGATCCATGTCGAACCGCGCGTCACCCTTCTCGAAGGTCTCGGGCTCCACAATGGTTTCGGACTTCACAGCCCGTTTCCAGTTGTCGGTGGTGAACTCGTTCGATCGCACGCGGTTGATGGCGAGTTCGCCGCCCCCGATCGGCATTGCCACAAGATGCCCATCCTCCGAGACGAGAACGTCAGGCGTGCGAGTGTCGGAGACAGTCAGCAGGCCGGCGAATGCGAACGGAACGGCTGCCAGCCTGAGCCATGTCGTCGCCATGGTGGCGATGACCAGCGCGATCGTCACCAGCAGTACCGACTGAATGGAGATCAGCCCGACAGCATCGATCGGCGAGCGCTCGGAAATCCATCCGGATATTGCGATCATCGCCGTCAGCCCCTTGCCCATCACATAGAGGAAGGGTCCATCGGCGCCGAACGGCATCGCCAGCGCGCTGAGCACGGCGAACGGCATGACGATCAGCGAGACGATCGGCATGACGGCCAGGTTGGCAAGCAGGCTGAGCGGCGACACGCGCTGAAAATGCCAGATGGCGAAGAGCGCGGTCGCACTGCCGGCGATGATGGAGGTCATGGCGAGGCCGCCCATGCCGAGCAGGAATTTTCGCGTGACGAAGGCGAGCGGCGATCGCCGTGGCGGCGGCGACGTCGCTCTGCCGGCACGGTAGTCCGACCAGCCGGCATAGGCACCGACAAGGGCCGCGGTCGCCGCAAACGACATCTGGAAGCTCGGGCCGACCACTTCGTGCGGCGACACCAGGATCACGGCAATCGCCGAGATCGCCAGATTGCGCATGGTGAGCGCCGCGCGGTCGAACAGCACGGCGACCAGCATCACCGCCAGCATGATGAAGCTGCGTTCGGCCGCGACGACGATGCCGGAAAAGACGAGGTAGGCGGCGATGGAAAAGAGCGCCGCGGCGGCCGCATATTTCTTCACCGGCCGGCGCGATGCGAAATCGGGAAACAGGGCGAAGGCGCCGCGCAGCAGCCCCATAATGGTTCCGGCGACCAGCGCCATGTGCAGGCCGGAGATCGAGATGATGTGGTAGATGCCGGTGCGCCGCATCGCCTCGTTGATCTCATTGGGAATGCCGGCGCGCACGCCGACGATCAATGCCGCAGCAATCTCGCCCTCCGGGCCGCCAATCTGGCCGCGAATGTGGTCCGCGATGCTCTCCCGGGCATTCTCGATTGCGGACGCCAAGCGCGTCCTGGATGGTGCGTCTTCGCCAGCGCCAGTCTTTGGGACAACAGTCTTCGGATTGCCGAGGAAAAACCCGCTCGCGCCGATGCCGGAAAAATAGCTGTCGAAGGAGAAGTCGTAGCTATTCGGCCGCACCGGTCCGGTCGGCGGGAGCAGCCGGGCATAGCCGGTGATCAGGGAACCGGCGGTCATATCAGGAGGAACTTTCCGCGCCGAAAGCCTGACCCGCTCCGGCGCATAGCGCAGCTTCGGATGGGCCGTCGAGATGACGTCGATGGTCAGCCTGACGCGGCCGTTTTCCATTTCTTCCAGGCTGGCGAGCCGCCCGGTCAGCCGCGTTTGGATCTCCGAGCCGAGCATCTGGGTTCCGGCGCGCCAGGTCTCGACCTTTGCGGCGAGCACGCCGAGCGCGCAGAGCAGCGCCGCCATGAAGCACAAATGCGTCCTTAGCCATGACCGCGAAGCCACCGCGCAGGCGGCCGTCAAGGCGACCACGGCGACGGGCCTGTAGAAATCGGGTTCCGTCGCCAGCGAGAAATAGAAGATCACCCCGCATGCCAGAAACACCGGCACCAGCAGGAAGCCCATGCCGCGGTCAAGCTCCGTGCCGCCAGCCGCAGCGATGCTTCGCCGGATTGCGGGACCGGAAAGACGGCGGAATGCTCCGGAGACCCGCTTTACCGAAACAGTCGCGGGGACAAGCTCCGGCGCGCGATTGCCGGGCGGCAAAGGCTCGATGCCCGGCCGTGGCGCAAGCAATGAAACCGGCATTGGCTCGGCGTGTGGAATATCGGCAAACAGCGTCCGCTCGCTGACGCTGCTCGTCGCGCCCTCGCTCTCCCCTGCACCCCGACCTCGTCCAGCCATCGGGTCTGCCCCTTGCGCCCCAGACCTCCTATGCTACATGAACGCGCAACGCGCGAAAGTCCGCGCATCACATCCGCTTTCTGCGCTTTCCGAGAGTTCCATGTCCGACAAGGTCGTCACCCGCTTCGCCCCCTCGCCGACAGGCTATTTGCACATTGGCGGCGCGCGTACGGCGCTGTTCAACTGGCTCTATGCAAAGCACACCGCCGGCACGATGCTGCTGCGCATCGAGGATACGGATCGCGAACGCTCCACCGACGCCGCCACAGCCGCCATCCTCGATGGGCTGTCCTGGCTTGGCCTCAGCTGGGACGGCGAGCCGGTGTCGCAGTTCGAGCGCGCGCCGCGCCACCGCGAAGTGGCTGAGGATCTGGTGCGGATGGGCAAGGCCTATTACTGCTACGCCACGCCGGCCGAACTCGAGGCGATGCGCGAGGCCGCACGTGCCAAGGGCCTGCCGCCCCGCTATGACGGCCGCTGGCGCGACCGGGACCCGTCGGAGGCGCCGGCAGGCGTCAAGGGTGCGATCCGCATCAAGGCGCCGACCGAAGGCGAAACGGTGGTGCACGACCGCGTGCAGGGCGAGGTGCGCTTCCCCAACAAGGATCTCGACGATTTCATCATCCTGCGCTCGGACGGCAACCCGACCTATATGCATGCCGTCGTCGTCGACGACCACGACATGGGCGTCACCCACATCATCCGTGGCGACGACCATCTGACCAACGCCGCCCGCCAGACGGTAATCTACAACGCCATGGGCTGGGAGGTGCCGTCCATGTCGCACATTCCGCTGATCCATGGCGCCGACGGCGCCAAGCTGTCGAAGCGGCATGGCGCGCTCGGCGTCGAGGCCTATCGCGCGATGGGCTATCTGCCCGAGGCGCTGCTCAACTATCTGGCGCGGCTCGGCTGGAGCCATGGCGACGACGAGGTGATGTCGATCAAGGACATGATCGCCTGGTTCGACATCGGCGACGTCAACAAGGGTGCCGCCCGCTTTGATTTCGCCAAGCTCGAGGCGCTGAACGGCGTGCATATGCGGCGCATGGACGATGCCGGGCTGTTCGACATCTTCGTCGCCACGCTGCCCTATCTCGAGGGCGGCCCGGCAATCGCGGCGCGCCTCGATGACAACAAGAAGGCGCAGCTTCTGGCCGCCCTGCCCGGCCTGAAGGAGCGGGCGAAGACTTTGGTCGAGCTCGTCGATGGCGCAGGTTTCCTGTTCGCCGAGCGGCCGCTGCCGGTCGACGACAAGGCGGCTTCATTGCTCGGCGGTGATGCACGTGCGATCCTGGCTGGCGCTCACAGTGTTTTGAATGCGGTTTCCGGCGAGTGGACTGCCGCTGCGGCGGAGGCGGCGATCCGCGAGTTCGCACTGGCCGAGGGCCACAAACTCGGCGCTGTGGCCCAACCGCTCAGGGCCGCGCTCACCGGCAAGAGCACCTCGCCGGGCGTGTTCGACGTGCTTGCCGTGCTTGGCCGGGGCGAAAGCCTGGCGCGCATCGCGGATCAAATCGATTAGGAAAACTGGCCCAAGAAGATTGGCATTGAAAGGCGCGTTTCGCAGTGCAACATTAGGCTTTGGCCCAATCTGGCACGCACCTCCTAAAATGCGGTGGCGAGTACGCGCATTCCGGTGATTTGCAGGATTTGCCCTTGCCGGCATGAGGAACGAAAAGGAGTTTGCAATGACCGAAGCTGCGACAAAACTGGAATTTGGCGGCAAACCGCACGAGTCGACCGCAAAGCTCGAGCTCGCCGGCAAGACGCATGAACTCAAGGTGCGAAGCGGTTCAGTCGGGCCTGACGTCATCGATATCGGCTCGCTCTACAACACCACCGGGGCTTTCACCTATGATCCCGGCTTCACCTCGACGGCAAGCTGCGAGTCGGGGATCACCTTCATCGACGGCGACGCAGGCATCCTCCTGCATCGCGGCTATCCGATCGACCAACTGGCCGAGCATGGCGACTTCCTTGAGGTCTGCTATCTCCTGCTCTACGGCGAACTGCCGACCAAGGCGCAGAAGGACGACTTCGACTACCGGGTGACGCGCCACACGATGGTGCACGAGCAGATGTCGCGCTTCTTCACCGGCTTCCGCCGCGACGCGCACCCGATGGCGGTGATGTGTGGCGTGGTCGGCGCGCTGTCGGCCTTCTACCACGACTCCACCGACATCTCGGATCCGTACCAGCGCATGGTCGCCTCGATGCGGCTGATCGCCAAGATGCCGACCATCGCGGCGATGGCCTACAAATACCATATCGGCCAGCCGTTCATTTACCCGAAGAACGAGCTGAACTTCGCCGCCAACTTCCTGCACATGTGCTTTGCGGTGCCGTGCGAGGAATACAAGATCAACCCGGTACTGGCGCGCGCCATGGAGCGCATCTTCATCCTGCATGCCGACCACGAGCAGAACGCCTCGACCTCGACCGTGCGTCTGGCCGGCTCGTCGGGCGCCAACCCGTTTGCTTGCATCGCCGCCGGCATCGCCTGCCTGTGGGGCCCGGCGCATGGCGGCGCCAACGAGGCGGCTCTGAACATGCTGGGCGAGATCGGCCATGTCGACCACATCCCGGAATTCATCGCCCGCGCCAAGGACAAGAACGATCCGTTCCGGCTGATGGGATTCGGCCACCGCGTCTA
The DNA here is from genome assembly GCF_056781675.1 of Mesorhizobium monacense. NCBI lineage: Bacteria > Pseudomonadati > Pseudomonadota > Alphaproteobacteria > Hyphomicrobiales > Phyllobacteriaceae > Mesorhizobium > Mesorhizobium monacense. The sequence goes on from NZ_CM165567.1 coordinate 2,432,889, forward strand.
CAAGAACTACGATCCGCGCGCCAAGATCATGCAGAAGACCGCGCATGAGGTGCTAGGCGAGCTCGGCATCAAGGATGATCCGCTGCTCGACATCGCCATGGAGCTGGAAAAGATCGCCCTGACGGACGCCTATTTCATCGAGAAGAAGCTTTACCCGAACGTCGACTTCTATTCCGGCATCACCCTGAAGGCGCTGGGCTTCCCCACCACCATGTTCACCGTGCTGTTCGCGGTCGCCCGCACCGTCGGCTGGATCGCGCAGTGGAAAGAGATGATCGAGGATCCGCACCAGAAGATCGGCCGTCCGCGCCAGCTCTACACCGGTGCACCGGAACGCGACTACGTGCCGATCGCGAAAAGGTGAGTGAGGAGTGAGTAGGGAATAGTGAGTAGTAAGTGAGCGCGGATCGGCGTTCACTGCCTTCTACTCACTATTCGCTCTCTTGATACAGCCCATCACGACCTCTGCCGCGATATCGCCGGAGGGTCGCTCCGTCGCCATACGCTTCGCGATCTTGGCGAAACCGTCCTTCTGCCAGGCGCGCATGCCGGTGTCGTTAAACAGTGCTTCCAGTTGCCGGGCGAGGTTTTCCGGCAGGACATACTGGTCGTAGAACTCCGGCACGAGCGTGCGGTCGGAAATCAGATTGGGCAGCAGCGCCGACCAGACGGAAATCAGATGCGGCATGACGAGCCGCGCCACGGGATCGAGCCTGTAGCAGGACACCATCGGGACAGCTGACAGCGCAAGCTCGAGCGACACCGTTCCCGAGGCGATCAGCGCCGCGTCGGCCTTGCCGAAGGCCTGCCACTTGCGCTCGGCCTCCAGGATGATTTCCGGTTTTTCGTCCCAGCTTGCGACCGAAGTCCTGACGAGATCAGCGACATGCGGCACGGTGGGCAACAGAAGGCGCAGGCGATGACCGCGCTGGTGCAGCACTGAAACCGTCTTGCCGAACGCATCGATTAGGCGCCGTACTTCGCCACGGCGGGAGCCGGGCAGCACGAGCAGGGTCTTCACGCGATCTTCCGAGAGGTCGCGCGCCTGGCCTTGCCCCCTGGCGGCAGCAAGCACGCCCGGATCTTGCGTCAGGCGGTGGCCGACATAGGTGCCGGGTGGGCCGCCGAGACGGGCCAGCGCCTTCACCTCGAAAGGCAGGATGCACAGGATGTGGTCGACATAGGGCTTCATCGCCACCGCCCTGCCCGGCCGCCAGGCCCAGACGCTCGGACAGACATAGTGGACGATTGGGATGGCCGGATCGGCGGCGCGCACCTTGCGGGCCACGCGCAGCGAAAAATCCGGGCTGTCGATGGTAATGAGGCAGTCGGGCTTTTCGGCGGCGATCGCGCTTGCCGTCTGGCCGATGCGCCTGATCAGGCGCGGCAGGTCGCGCAGGATGGCACTGAATCCCATCAGCGCGATCTCGCTGCCGTCGAACAGGGATTTCAGCCCGAGCGCCTGCAAATGGCGGCCGCCTATGCCGACAAGCCTGATCTCGCGGCCGGTCGTCCGCTTGAGTGCCGCAACGATGTCGGCGCCAAGCAGATCGCCGGATTCCTCGCCGGCAACGATGGCGATCTTGAGCGGCTTCTCAGTGACCATCAGCCGGCTCCGTCGCTGCCAGGCCGACGACGAACAGACCAAGCGCGTTGGCGCGCGCGATGGTGACAGGACCTTCCAGAATGAGCGAACGGCCGGCTTCGACGGCGATGCCGGCAAGTCCCGCTTCATGCGCCGCCTCGACCGTCAGCGAACCGATGGAGGGAAGGTCGGCTCGCAGTTCCTGATCGGGCTTGGCGCATTTGACCAGCACACCGCGCGTCTTGCCGGCGAGCCGGCCATGGTCACGCAGCTGCCTCGTCCGCTCGAGCAGCCCGTTGGTGCCCTCGATGCCTTCCAGGGCAATTACCCGGCCGCCGATCGCGACAGCGGCCTGGCCAATGTCGAGCGCACCGATGGCCTTTGCCGCCACACGGGCCGCTTCGATATCACGCCAGTCGGATTTCCGCGGTTCTGCCTTGGTCAGCGAGCCCTCGGCCGCAAGCAGTTCAGGCACGATCTCATGTGCTCCGACGACCTTGATGCCCCGCTTTTCCAGAAAGCGCGTCAAGATCCTTAGCAAGCCATCATCGCCACGCGCCAGCCCCATTAACACCGTAGGCACGGCGGCCAGCAGGCCAAGGCTTGGCCGCATGCCGGTCAATTTAGGCCTGCGCCTGATCTCGCCGGCCAGCACAAGATGGCTAATCCGTTTGCGCCTGAGCAGCGGGACCAGCGAGCCGAAATCTTCGAGCGCAAGCTGCTCGGTTTCGTAGGCGGCGAGATCCGGCTTGCGGTCTACCTCGCCCTCAGCCGCGATGATGACGGGCGAATGCCCTTGTTTTGCGAGGCTGGCCGCGACTTCGACCGGCAGGCTGCCGCCGCCGGCGATGATGCCAACCCTGGCGCCCGGCGGAAGATCAAGCGCGGTTACGGCGGTCTCAGCCTTCGTCATCGGCGTCGTCGCCGTCGCCACCTTTGAGCGACGGGACGGCATAGTGCCGCTTGCCGCGACTGGCGATGAAATCGATAATTTTCATGGCCGTCGGCGACGAGGCGAATTCCGCCTTGGCAAATTCTATATTCTCGCCAACAGTCCGGGAGCGGTCGAAGATCGTCCTGTAAGCCTTGCGCAGCATTTGGATTTCGGCGCGCGGCAGGCCGGAGCGCTTCAGGCCGATGATGTTGAGCCCGCGCAGGCTGGCGCGATTGCCGACGGCAATCGCGAAGGGGATGACATCGCCGACGACGGCCGAGCAGCCGGCGAGAAAGGCGTTGTCGCCGACGCGGACAAATTGGTGAACAGCGGTCAGACCGCCGATATAGACATTGTCGCCGATCTCGCAGTGGCCGCCCAGCGTCGCCCCGTTGGCGAAGGTGGCGTTCCTGCCGACGACGCAATCATGGGCGATATGCGCGTAGGCAAGGAAATTGCCGTTGTCGCCCACGGTTGTTTCGCCACGGCTGGAATCGGTGCCGAGATGCATGGTGACGCCTTCGCGGATCGTGCAGTTCTCACCGATGACCAGGGTGGTGCGGCCACCCTTGTGCTTGGTGTTCTGCGGCGGCGCGCCCAGGATCGCCATCGGATAGACCTTGGTCGCGGCACCGATGGTGGTCGCGCCCATCACCGAAACGTGGCTGACAAGCTCGACGCGGTCGCCGATCACCGCGTCGGCGCCGATATGGCAGAAAGGTCCAACACGGACACCCTCGCCGATTTGAGCGCCCTCTTCGATGACCGAGGAAGGATGGACTGAAGTCTGGATTTTCATGAGCATTCGATTGTCAGACGCTGGTGACCATCATCGCCGAGATCTCGGCTTCAGCGGCCTTTGCGCCGTCCACCAGAGCTTCACAAGCGAATTTGAGCAGGTTGCCGCGTTTCTTGATTTTCTTGACGTGAATCCTCAGCTGGTCGCCCGGGACGACCGGCTTGCGGAATTTGGCGTTGTCGATGGTCAGGAAATAGACCAGCGACGGTTTCTCGGTGGCGAGGCTGCGGATGCAGATGGCTCCGGCGGTTTGCGCCATGGCCTCGACGATCAGCACACCCGGCATCACCGGTTGGTCCGGGAAATGGCCCTGGAAATGCGGCTCGTTTATGGTCACGTTCTTGATGCCGACGGCGGACTCGTCGCCGTCGATATCGACGATGCGGTCGATCATCAGGAACGGATAGCGATGCGGCAGGAGCTTCATCAGCCCCAATATGTCGACCGCCTCGAGCGTCGCCACCATGTCAGCCATTCCCGTCGCCCTGTTTGCGCGTTCTGGCGAGCTTGCGCAGCATGGCGATCTCACGCATGGCTTCCGCCATCGGCTGCGCCGGATAGCCTCCCCAGATCTCGCCTGCCGGGACGTTGCTCATGAATCCACTTCTCGCCGCAAGCTTGGCCCCTGTTCCTATGGTCAAATGATCGGCAAGCCCAACGCCGCCGCCCATGGTGACGTTGTCGCCCACCACGACGGACCCGGAAATACCCGAAAGGCCGGCAATAATGCAATTGCGACCGATGCGGACGTTATGGGCGATCTGAACCAGATTGTCGATCTTGGTGCCCTGGCCGATGATGGTGTCGGACATGGCGCCGCGATCGACAGTGGTGTTCGAGCCGATCTCGACATCGTCCTGGATGATGACGCGACCGATCTGCGGCACGCGCTCCGGACCCTTGGCGCCGCCCACGAAACCGAAGCCATCCTGACCGATCCTGGCGCCGCCATGGATGATGACGCGGTTGCCGATCAGCGCATACTGAACGCTGGTGCCCGGGCCGATATAGCCGTCGCGGCCGATCTGGCAGGAGTGGCCGATGACCGCATGCGGGGCAATGACGGTGCCACCGCCGACCGACACGCGGGGGCCAATGACCGCGCCGGCCTCGACGATGGCGCCGGTCTCGACATGCGCCGATGGATCGATGTGGGCATGTGGCGAGATACCGGTCTCGCTGGTCATCGGTCCCGGCGTCGCAGCCTGCGGAAACAGAAGACGCCCGACCAGCGCAAAAGCCTGTTGCGGGCGCGGGTGAACCAGAACGGCGATGCCCGCGGGAGCCTTGCCGGCGAATTCGGCCGGACAAAGAACAGCCGCGGCCTTCAACGACTGCATCAGCGCGAAATTTCGCTTGCCGTCGACAAAGACGAGCGCGTCCTGACCGCCTTCATTGGCCGGCGCCAATGCCTCGATCGAAATAAGCGATTGGCCGGAATCGACAAGCTGCGCGCCGGTCAGATTCGCGACTTCGCCGGCCGTATACCGGCGTGAGGGCGCGAAGAACACCGGGTCGGTCATTCCAGAAGCAATATCCAGCTAGGTCGGATCACTCTCTTCCGGACCGCAACCGGTCCGGAAGCAACGTCACCCGCGGATCAGAAACGGGTCGATATGCCGAAGTTGAATTCCTGTAGGTCGTCGGTCTCTTCCTTCTTGACCGGCACCGCGTAGTCGATGCGGATCGGACCAAAGGGCGACGCCCACATCAGGCCGACACCGACCGAGGCGCGCCACTGCATGTCGACTGACGACGGCTCGACCTGGCCCGCAGGAAGTTGGTTGCCATAGAGCGTCGCCGCATCGGCGAAGACGGCGCCACGCAAGCCGAAGCTTTCCGGAATGACCGGAAGCGGGAACTGGGTTTCTGCCGAGGCGTTGAAATAGGTGTCGCCGCCCAGGTGGTCACCGCTGGTACCCGTTGCAATCGGGCCGATGCCGCCGTAGGCGAAGCCGCGGATCATGCGATCGTTACTCTGGAAATAATCGAAGACGCGCAAATCGCTGGAACCGTAGCCTTCGATATGCCCTCCCCCGACCGACAAGAGCCCGACAAGATCCAGTTGCTCAGACAGCGTTTGGTAGACGCTGGAGCGGCCCGTGAGCTTGACCCACTTGGCGTCGCCGCCCAGGCCGGCCACTTCCGTGGTGACGTTCGCGTAAATACCATCATGCGGGTTCTTCATGTCGTCGATGGTGTTGTAGACCAGACCAAGGCTGACCGACGACTTGAGCCACGGGCTCTCTGCAATACCGTTCTGGATCGCCAGCGAGATGTCGCAATCGCCCTGCACGCCATCGCCATTATCATCGCAGTTGTCGTATTTATACTTCTCCTGCGAGATATTGTACGCCAGCAGTGTCGAAATGTCGTCGGTGATCGGCAAGCCGAAGCGCACGGTCGCGCCCAACGTCTCACTGTCGTAGTGGTCGTAGTTGCGCGTCTGCTGGTAGATGTCGAAGCCGGCAGCGATACGGCGCCCGAGGAAATAAGGCTCGGTGAAGGAGAGGCTGTAGTCGCGCGAATTCTTGCCGCCACCCGCCGAAAGCTTGATGAACTGGCCGCGACCGAGGAAGTTGCGCTCGGTGACCGAACCTTCGATGGACGGACCTGCCGTTTCGCCGCCGGTCGAATAGCCGGCGCCGACCGAGAACTCACCAGTCGACTTCTCGACCACGTCGACCACCAGCACGACCTGGTCGGGCTGCGAGCCCGGCACGGTCGAGATGTCAACTTTCTCAAAGTAATTCAACGCTTCCAGGCGCTTCTTCGCGCGCTGGATCAGAACTTGGTTGAAGGCGTCGCCTTCACTGACGTCGAATTCGCGGCGAATGACATAGTCACGCGTGCGGTCGTTGCCGCGGATCTCGATGCGCTCGACATAGGCCTTGGTGCCCTGATCGATCGTGTAGACAACCGAAATGGTGTGGTTCTCGAAATTGCGGTCGCCACGCGGCGTCACCTGGGCGAAGGCATAGCCGGAACCGGCGACCTTCTCGGTCAACGCGATGATCGTGTCTTCCACGTCCTTGGCGTTGTAGACGTCGCCCTTGTGGGTCTGGACCTCTGACTCCAGCGCCTTGCTGTCAACCTCGGGGATCGTGCTCTCGACGCTGACATCGCCGAAAGTGTAGCGGTCACCTTCCTGCACGGTGATGGTGACCGTGTACTTGTTGGTGGTGTCGTCGAGTTCACCGACCGCGGAGACGACCTGGAAGTCGGCATAGCCGTGATTGTAATAGAAGCGGCGCAGCAGCTCCTGATCGGCGCGCAGCTTGTCCTCGTCATAGACGTCGTCACGCAGCACGAACGAGAGCCAGGACGAGCGCCTCGTGGCGATGACGTCCGAAAGCCGGCGGCTCGAATAGGCGCTGTTGCCGACGAAATTGATCGACGCGATCTGCGTGCGGCCGCCTTCATTGATGTTGAAGACCACGTTCACGCGGTTGTCGCCGAGATTCATGATCTGCGTGGTCACGGCGGCATCGTCGCGGCCGATCCGGCGATAGGCAGCCTTCACCGCCTCGACATCGGAATCAAGCGTGGCCTGCGAGAACGTTCCGCGCGGCTTCAGCTGGACCGCGGCCGCAAGGGCGTTGTCCTTGAGCTTCTTGTTGCCCTGGAACAGGACCTGGTTCACGACCTGATATTCGGAAACCTTGACGACCAGGGAGGAGCCGACCTGATTGATCTGGACGTCCGAGAACAGTCCGGTGCCGAACAGCGCCTTGACCGCATCGTCGATATCGGAGCTGGAAAAGGCCTTGCCGGGCTTGATCTGGATGTAATTGCGGATGGTGTCGGCGTCGACGCGTTGGTTGCCCGAAACGTCGATTCTCGAGACAACGGCCGCCTCGGCAGCTGATGTGGCAACGAACTGCACTGCGAGCGCGCCTGGCACAACCAGAGCGGCGGACAAGGCCACCGCGGACGCGGCGCTCAGAAACTTGGATGCTGCCTTCATCGGGCTTTTGTACCTTTTCTCGAAGTCCCCACGGCGAGAAAACCGGACGTGCGGTAAATTTCCCATACCGTAATAACCGGATTTTCCCTACACGCAAGGCTTCTGGTTAATTTGTATTTACTTAACCCTGATGCGTGGCTTTCGCGTCACGCATATCCCCGTGCATGGTAAACGGCGTCTCAACATTGGCGGTGCCGAAGTCAAATTCCTTCATGATTTCAGCACCCAAACAGATCATTCCAGAACACGAAACCCATAAAGCCCAGAACCAGAATCAGCCCGACCCGATAGGCCATCTCCATCATCCATTCCGACACCGGCCGTCGGATGACAGCCTCCACGCCGTAGAACAAGAGATGGCCGCCGTCGAGGGGGGGAATCGGCAGAAGGTTCAGAATTCCTATCCCGACTGACAGGAATGCCACAAGCTGAACCAGCCACTCGAAGCCAAGTTTTGCTGCCTGGCCGGACATTTTGGCGATCTTGATCGGACCGCCCAGCTGGCATTTGTCCTCGCGGCCGGCAACGAAGCGTTGCAGGAACTGGCCGGTGCGCTGAATGACGTGGCCGGTCTCCTCGACAGCCGCTCCCACCGCGCCGACGGGGCTGTATGTGATCAGCCGCGGCTGGCCGAGTTCGGTGTTGTTGGCAACGCCGATCACGGCAACCTTGACCTTGTTGCCCAGAGCATCCTCCTGCTCCATCAGCTCCGGCGTCGCGGTGACGGTCACCTCCTTGCCGTCGCGCAGCATGGTGAAGGTGATGGCGTCGCCGGCACGCCCGGAGACCAGGCGCTGGACGTCGGCGAAGGTCTCGATCTTGCTGCCGTCGACGCTGACGAATCGGTCGCCGGGCTGGATGCCGGCCCTGGCCGCCGGACTGTCGGCCCTGACTTCGGCCACTGTCGGCTCGAGCACGGGCCGGCCATAGACCGAAAACAGCACCGCAAAGACGGCTATCGTCAGCAGGAAATTGAACAGCGGCCCGGCCACCACCGTCGCCGCGCGTTTCCAGATCGGCTGGGTGTGGAAAGCGACCTCGCGTTCGGCATCGCTCAGCGTTTCCATGTCCTCGGCGCTGGGCTGGCTCGATGTGGCATTCATGTCGCCGACGAATTTGACATAGCCGCCCAGTGGTATGGCGCTGAGTTTCCAGCGCGTGCCATGGCTGTCGTTGAAGCCGAAGAGTTCGGGTCCGAAGCCGATCGAAAAGGCTTTCACGCCGATTCCGCACCAGCGACCGATCAGGTAATGGCCCATTTCATGGACGAAGACGACCACGGTCAGCACGAACAGGAAAGGCACCAGCGTGCCGAGGACAAAGCCTTCGGTGCTGAAGACCGCGTGAAATATCTCGTTCAAGTCATGCCCTCAAATTCGCCCGCGGCGCAGGTCGCGCCGTGACTGTGACATCAATCCAGGCGAATCCGTGGCGCAGCCGATTCTTTGGCATGCAGGCCCGTTCTTCGCCATGCAGTCGTGTCGTTCAAGCCGGAAACAGCCCCTGTGCCGGATGGTCGGCGCTCGCCGAAATCCAGCCGATGACGTACAGGGCGAAAGCCGCCGCGACAAGCCCGTCTACCCTGTCCATGACACCGCCATGGCCTGGAATCAGCGTACCGGAATCCTTGGCACCGTGACGGCGCTTGACCCAGGACTCGAAAAGATCGCCGGCCTGGGAGATGACCGACAAAGCCAGTGCAACAACGCTTAGCACAACGAGATTGCCGGCACCTGCGGCGGTCGCCAGAAGCAGGCCGGCGATCACGCCGCCGATGGCACCGCCTAGCGCTCCGCTCTGCGTCTTGCCGGGCGAAATCGACGGCGCCAGCTTCGGCCCACCTACGGCGCGGCCAACGAAGTAGGCAAAGATGTCGGTTGCCCAGACCACCGCGAACAGGAACAGGATCGCAACCAGGCCGGAACGGTCGCCATCGCGCAGCAGTGCCAGCGACAGGCCGGAAAGCGCCGCGTAGCCAATGCCGGCCGCATCCCATTGCGCTGCTCCGCGCATTTGTGCGCCGAGCGCCGTGACCACAACCAGAGCGGCGACAAGGGCTAGCAGCCAGGATGCCGGCAGGCCCGCGATCAGCGCGCCGACGAAAACCAGAAGCAGCGCTTCGGGCAGAAAGCCGAGGCCCGCGCCACCAGCCGGCCGCGACATGCGCGACCATTCATAGAAGATGGCGACCGCGATCGCCGCACAAAGCAAACGGAACGGCAATCCGCCGAACCAGGTCAGGCCAAGGGTGATGACTGCCAGCACCAAGGCCGAGACGACCCGCAGCTGGAGGTTGCTCATTTGCCCGCCCGTCACGAAGCCACGTCTTGGGCGGCAAGGCCGCCAAAACGGCGTTCGCGGCTGGCGAAATCGCGCAAAGCGTCGGCCAGGTGTTCGCGGCTGAAGTCTGGCCAGTAGCAAGGCAGGAAGACCAGTTCGCTATAGGCAGCCTGCCACAGAAGGAAATTCGACAGCCGCAGCTCGCCGCTGGTACGGATGACCAGCTCCGGATCGGGGATGCCTTCGGTGTCGAGGGAACCGGCAAACATGTCGGCCGTGATCGCCTCGCTATCGATTTCGCCGAGCGCGGCGGCGGCGGCGAGCTTCCGCGCCGCGCGAACGATCTCGTCGCGTCCGCCGTAATTGAAGGCGATGACCAGCGTCAGCGCTTCATTGCCAGCGGTCAGCGTTTCGGCTTCCTGGAGCAACCCCCTGATATCGGGCTTCAGCCCTGCCCTGTCACCGACGATTCGCACCCGCACGCCATTCTGGTGCAGTTCGGCGAGGTCGCGGCGGATGAACAGCTTCAAAAGGCCCATCAGGTCACTGACTTCGGATTTCGGCCGCGACCAGTTTTCCGACGAGAAGGCGTAGACGGTCAGAAACGAGATGCCGAGGCCGGGAGCGGCACGCACCGTCTTGCGCAGCGCCTCGACACCGGCGCGATGGCCTGCAAGCCGCGGCATGCCGCGCGCCTTGGCCCAGCGTCCGTTTCCGTCCATGATGATCGCGACATGCGCGGGCGTTGCCATTGTCTCGCTTTCGAGCCGGTGCAGGACCGACCCTAAACCTGCATGATTTCAGCTTCCTTATCGGAAAGCAGGTGGTCGATGGTGCTGATCATCTCGTCGGTCAGCTTCTGGACCTGATCGGAGCGCTTGCGATGATCGTCCTCGCTGATGTCGCCGTCTTTTTCCGCTTTCTTCAAGAAATCCATCCCGTCGCGGCGGACATGGCGCACGGCGACACGGGCGTTCTCGGCATAGCCATGCGAGATCTTGACCAACTCCTTGCGGCGCTGCTCGTTGAGCTCAGGCAGCGGTATCCTCAGATTGGTGCCGTCGACGATCGGGTTGAAGCCGAGATTGGATTCGCGAATGGCGCGATCGACCGCGCCAACCATTGCCTTGTCCCAGACAGAAACCGAAATCATGCGCGGCTCCGGCACGGACACGTTCGCCACCTGGTTGATCGGCATGGCGGTGCCATAGGCCTGGACCTGGATGGCGTCTAGCAGGTTGCTGGAGGCGCGGCCGGTGCGCAACGAAGCGAGATCATGCCGGAATGCGGCAATCGCCCCATCCATGCGCCGCTTGAGGTCGTCGAACTCACCACTCATCTTTATCTCCTCGACCCGTTAGCCGGGTTCACTGCTTGTGTTCGAGCCTTGTTTCGAAAAAACCGGTGCCCTGGTTTTCGAAACAGCTCCGGATCAATCGTCCGCAACGACCGTACAACGGCCGCCGCCCCTCAGAATATCGCCAAAACCACCCTTCTCATGGATCGAATAGACGATTATCGGAATGTTGTTTTCCCGCGCAAGTGCAATCGCGGCCGTATCCATGATCGAAAGGCCTTTGTTGATGACTTCGGCGTGGCTGATGCGCTCGAAGCGCGTCGCGTTCGGGTCTTTCTTGGGGTCGGCCGAGTAGACGCCGTCGACCTGGGTGCCCTTGAACAGCGCATCGGCGCCGATTTCGGCGGCGCGAAGGGCAGCGGCCGAATCGGTGGTGAAGAACGGGTTGCCGGTGCCGCCGGCAAAGATCACGACCTTGCCCTGGTTCATGTAGGCGGTAGCCTGGCGTTGCGAGAAGCTCTCGCAAAGTTCGGGCATGGCGATGGCGGACAGAACCACCGCGTCGACGCCAATCTTGTTCAGCGAGGTGCGCAGCGCCAGCGAGTTGATGACGGTGGCGAGCATGCCCATGTGGTCGCCGGTGACGCGGTCGCCGCCCTTGGAGGCAACCGCGACGCCGCGAAAGATGTTGCCGCCGCCGATGACCACGCCCACTTCGATGCCCAGCGCACGGGCCTCCGCGATGTCGGCGGCGATGCGGTCGACAACCGAGACGTCGATGCCGAAATGTTGTTCGCCCATCAGTGCTTCGCCCGACGCTTTCAACAAGACACGTCGGTAGAGGGGCTTCACCGTCATCTGGTCCTCGTCATTTTGCGTGTGATGCGCCTGGGGGGCAGGCCGCGCAGGCGCCGCGCTCCTAACACCGGCGCGATGCCGAGTTCCGATACACGAAGGGCGCCGCGATGTCACGCGGCGCCCTTTCGCAATTCCCGGCTGTTTTGGTCGCGGTCGGTCAGCTGCTGGTAACGCTGACGGCCTCACCTTCGATGAGTACTCGCGGGGCATAGCCGACAGGCTTGTCGCCGGTCGAGGCACCGCCGGTAACCCGGGCCTGTATCTCGGAACCGAAATACGAATAGGGAAATGGCGCCGGAGATCTGCTGACCGAATCCAGCCTCTGGCGAAGGTCGGCGGGAATTGAAAAGTCCAGCGCCCCGAGATTGTCCTGCAGCTGGCCGAGCTTCGTAGCCCCGAGAATGACAGAGGCGATGCCCGGCTGCGTCGCCACCCAGTTGAGCGCGACCTGGGGCATGCTGCGGCCGAGTTCGGCGGCGACCTTTTCGAGTTCGGTCACGATCTTCCAGTTGCGCTCCGTGAATTTCTGGAACCCCGGATGGGTGGTGTTGCGGAAACCATCGAGCCGCCCGGCATTTCCGGCCTGGGTCGGTCGGTACTTGCCGCTGAGTAGGCCGCTGGCCAGCGGACTCCAGATCATGATACCGGCGCCGTGACGCGTGCCGAAGGGGACGAATTCGTGCTCGATCGTGCGTTCGGCGAGCGAATATTCGAGCTGCAGGGCCGAAACCGGCTCGTAGCCGCGCAATTCGGCGATCGCTTGCGCTCGGCCCGCATACCACGCCGGCACGTCGGACAGGCCGATATGACGCACCTTGCCGGCGCGCACGAGGTCGTCCAGCGTGCGCATGACCTCTTCGGCCGGCGTCAGTCTGTCCCAGACATGCAGTAGATAGAGGTCGATATAGTCCGTGCCCAGCCGCCTGAGCGAGGCCTCCACCGCGCGCAAGATGTTCTTGCGCCCGTTGCCGCCGGCGTTCGGATTGCCGGGCTCGGTGTTCATTGTGAACTTGGTGGCGATCACGGCCTTGTCGCGCAGTCCGCGATCGGCCACGAATTCGCCGAGCCAGGTCTCGCTGGTGCCACCGGTGTAAAGGTCGGCGGTATCGAAGAAATTGCCGCCGGCCTCGACATAGGCATCGAACATGGCACGGGCAGTTTCCCTGTCCGCCCCCCACCCCCATTCGGTGCCGAAGGTCATCGTGCCCAATGCCATGCGGCTCACCCGGAGGCCGCTGTTGCCGAGATTGTAGTAAGTCATCGTCATGGTGTCGCTCCGATCGAGATCAGGATGATGCCGCCGGTCAGTGGCCAGGGGTGGCTTTGACCCACGGGTTGCCGCGCTCATGCGTCATCCGGAATGTGAAGCCATCCACTATCCAGCCGTCATCCGAACGGGTCAGGTGGTGTTCGTAAGTGCCCCAGACTTCCCAGAGCGGGTCGCCATTGCCTTCCATCCGGTTCCAGGCGTAGCCGTTTGACGACACCGTGGCGCCGTTGCCATCGATGGCGACCTGGTGGTTGGTGCGCAGGTGCAGGCTTGTCTTGCTGCCCCTCAGGTTCGCCGCCCAGGTCCCGATCAGGTCGTCCGAGGCAATGGTTGCTGGAGGCTGTCCGCTCAGGCTGCTGAAATCGACCGTGACGCGATCTGCGAAATAGCTGCGGGCGAGCTGCCAGTCCCGCGCGTCGACGGCGCGATCGATGACGTCGGCAATGCGGATGACGGCGCGCTCGCCGGCGAGTGCTCGCCACTCGGATAATTCGGCGCCACCGGCATCGAATGGCGCCAGCGCAATGCCTGCTGCGAAGGTGACGTTTCTCAACGCGTTCATGTCTCATCTCCTTGTGCATCAGCCCGCCGCCGATGTGTTGAGAGCAATATGGGCCGGCGCGTTGGCATCGAGAAGATTGCATTGTTCGCAATGACTATGCGATATTGTTCATGAATGGAGCGAGACCTGCTCAGCCATCTGCCAGTCGTCGTCGCCGTTGCCCGGCGCGGCGGCTTCGCGCTTGCCGCGGCCGAACTCGGCATGAGCCCCTCGGCGGTCAGCCATGCGGTGCGTCTCGTCGAGGAGCGGATCGGTCAACCGCTGTTTGCGCGTACGACGCGCAGCGTCTCACTGACCGAGGCCGGCAAGGCGTTGGTCGAGACGGCCGCCCCTGCGTTGCAGGACATCACCGAGAGGATGGATCGTATCCGCGGCAGCAAGGGGCGACCGACAGGCCAGCTCAGGATCAACGCCTCCAATATCGCTATCCCCCTGGCGGTGACGCCCGTGGTAACAATGATGGCGGAGCGCTATCCGGACGTGACGGTCGAAATAGTCGCCGACCAGGGGCTCGTCGATATCGTCGGAGAAGGCTTCGACGCCGGCATCAGGCTCGGCGAGATGATCGCGCAGGACATGGTCACGGTCCGGCTTACGCAACCGTTCAGCGCCGTCATGGCTGCCACTCCCGCCTATATCGGGCGGCATGGTCGTCCGCGCGATGTGGCCGATCTCGCGAACCACAATTGCATCGGCTACCGGCTTGTCCGCAGCGGCGCGCTCTATCGCTGGGATCTGACGGATGATGGCAAGGACGTGTCCGTGGAAACGCGCGGCACGGCAATCGTCACGGATTCACTCGCCGCGATCGATCTCGCGCTGGCCGGAATCGGCATTGCCTATGTTTTCGAGCCGCTGGTGCGCGCGCACATCGCCGCCGGCAGCCTCGTGCAGATCCTGCCGCAATCGGCGATCGAGGAACCCGGCCTGTTCCTCTACTTCCCGCGCCGGGCGTCGATGGCCCCGAAGCTCAGGGCCTTCATCGACACCGCACAAGAAATCGGCCGGGCATCCTCGCGGACACCCGGCCGTGCTGCCTGAGCAGGGGAGCTCTTTTCAGAGCTATTTCTTGACCGCCGCAGCGACTTCCGCCGCGAAATCGGTCTCTTCCTTCTCAATGCCTTCGCCGAGCGCGAAGCGCAAATAGGCCGTGATCTTGGCCGGCGCGCCGATCTCCTTCTCGGCATCCTTCAGCGCCTTCTCGACGGTGATGTCGGGATTGAGCACGAAGGCCTGCTTCAGGAGAACGACCTCTTCGTAAAACTTGCGCAAGCGACCCTCGACCATCTTCTCGATGATCGCTTCCGGCTTGCCGGACTGGCGCGCCTGGTCGGAGAAGATCGCCTTCTCACGCTCAACCGCCGCCGGATCAATCTGCTCGGCTGTCAGCGCCATCGGGTTTGTGGCGGCGACATGCATGGCGACCTGGCGGGCAAAGGCGTTGGCCGCCTGCTCGTTGCCGGTGGTCTCGATGGCAACCAGCACGCCGAGCTTGCCGAGGCCGTCGGCAACCGCGTTGTGGACATAGGTGGCGACAACGCCGTGCTCGACGGTGAGCTTGGCCGAGCGGCGGAAGCCCATGTTCTCGCCGATGGTGCCGACCGCGTCCTTGATGGTGTCGGTGACCGACTTGTCCGAGCCCGGATATTTGGCCGCTGCGACCACATCGGTCTTGCCACCATAGGCCAGCGCGACCTTGGCGACGTTGGCGACGATCTCCTGGAAAGCGGCATTGCGGGCGACGAAGTCGGTCTCGGAATTGACCTCGACGACCGCGGCCTCGCGGACGCCGGAATCAACGCCGATCAGGCCCTCGGCGGCGGTGCGGCCGGCCTTCTTGTCGGCCTTGGAGATGCCCTTCTTGCGCAGCCAGTCGACGGCCTCTTCCATGTTGCCGTTGGTCTCGTTCAACGCCGCCTTGCAGTCCATCATGCCCGCGCCGGTCAAGTCGCGGAGTTCTTTGACCTGTGCAGCCGAAATGCTCATTGTCGCCTCTTTGTTTCAAATGCGCCGACGCACCATCGATTCCCGATGATGCGCCCGACACCAGCGCTTAACGCGCCAACATATTGGAAAGATGAAGGCCGGAACCGGCCTTCGCTATTAGGCTTCCGGGCTCTCGGCGGCCGGGGTCGGATCGAGCGCCGGCTCGACAGGAGCCTCGACCGAGGCGCCAATGTCGACGCCGAGCGCGCCCTGCTGGCGAGCGATGCCGTCGATCGCAGCCTTGGCAATCAGGTCGCAGTAGAGCTGGATGGCGCGGGCGGCGTCGTCATTGCCGGGGATCGGGAAGTCGATCTTGTCCGGATCGCAGTTCGAATCGATGATGGCGACGACCGGAATGCCCAGGCGCTTGGCCTCGAGAATGGCGATCGCTTCCTTGTTGGTGTCGATGACGAACATCAGGTCCGGGGTCGAGCCCATGTCCTTGATGCCGCCCAGCGCCTTGTCGAGCTTCTCGCGCTCGCGGTCGAGGTTGAGGCGCTCCTTCTTGGTGAGGCCCTGGGCCTCGCCGGCCAGCAGCTCATCGAGCTTGCGCAGGCGCTGGATGGAATTCGAGATCGTCTTCCAGTTGGTCAGCATGCCGCCGAGCCAACGCGAATTGACGTAGTACTGCGCCGAACGCTGCGCGGCATCGGCAACGATGTCGGATGCCTGGCGCTTCGTGCCGACGAACAGCACGCGGCCGCCCTTGGCGACGGTGTCTGACACCTGCTTCAGCGCCTGGTGCAGCAAAGGCACCGTCTGCGACAGGTCGATGATGTGGATGTTGTTGCGGGCGCCGTAGATGTAAGGCGCCATCTTCGGGTTCCAGCGGTGGGTCTGGTGGCCGAAGTGAATGCCAGCTTCCAAAAGCTGGCGCATGCTGAAATCAGGCAGAGCCATTCTTAGTTCCTTTCCGGTTAGCCTCCACGGACACAGGCATTTTCGGACCGAGGTCCTTGAACGCCACCGGAGGTTTCAGCCGGATTTCTCCCGGGCAGACACCAAAGTCCGTGTGTGGAATGAGCGGCCATATAGAGGGGATGCGCGACAAACGCAAGCGCTGCGCCGACTTATGGCTCAGCGTGCGGCGATCAGCGCACCGGTGCCGATCATGGCGCTGCCGGCAAACCTGTTCATCAGGCGCATGCGGCCCGGCGTCCTGAACCAGCCGGAAGCCCTGCCGGCCAATGCTGCATAGACGCCCATGGTGACGATGTTGACGCTGATCACGACGGCGATCACCAGCAATCCGTCGGCGAAGGTCATCGTGTCGAGGTCGAGGATCAGCGGCATGATGGAAGCGTGGAACAGGATCGCCTTCGGATTGCCCAGGGCAATGGACGCACCGAGGAAAAACGATCGCGACAGCCTTGGCTGCGCCGTAGTCGGCCCGTCGGATTGCGTGGCTGCCGACCGCCACATCCTGATGCCAAGAAACACCAGATAGGCGGCACCTGCATATTTCAGGGCGAGAAACACCCATTCGAAGGTCTGCGCCAGCGCCACCAGGCCGAGCAGTGCCAGAATCACCAGCACCGCGTCGCCGGCGGCGATGCCGACGCCGGCCATGAAAGCGCGAACGAAGCCGCGCGAAACGCCGTTGGTGATGACCGCAAACATCGCCGGACCGGGCGTGGCGGCCGCAAGCGAGATCGCAGCGCAGTAAGCCAGAAATGCCGTCAATGTCATCGCCGTCTCTTCCCGTTCGGCACTCGCACCCGCCGGAAGATCGCAACGATCTCCTCGCGGCTGCATTCGATGGCGCCGAGCCGCACCGCGCGGTCGCGCTCGAAGCCGGTTATGTCATAATGCGGCGCCGATGTCCTGGGTGGTCCCTGATAGGATGAACGCTTGACGCCGAGCGCGGCCGCAAAGCGATGCAATTCATCGGTATCGTCGGCCATCAGATGGCACCAGCGGTGGCCGGCCCATTTCCAGATTGCCGCATCGACATAGACCGCCATGAGGCTTGCCGCACTCCCGATTTCTCTCTGGCAGCCATGCGATCAGCCCGGCGTCCAACCTCAGCGATGATAGAAGGGATTCGGATAGGAAATGAAGCCGCCGCTTGCGTCGAGACCGGCCACGATGTCGCTGATGGCTTCCTGCATACGCGACCGCAATTCGTCGAGCGCCTCGTCGGTCGAGCCTTCATAGGCGTGCAAGCCCAGTGGTTCCGGCACACGGATATGGGCACAGCGCGGTCCGGCCGGCTGCGGAATGAAGCGGTTGAGCGTATCGCGCAGTCCGCCCTTGCAATAGTCGTTGCGGATGCGCTTCAGATGCTCGGCGATCTCTTCCTGTGTGACCGTCGGACTGACTGACGCCCAAGGCCCGACCCGCTGCAGGCGCTGGATCGTCTCGGTAAGCGCGCGGATCTTTTTCGATCTCTCGGCGTCGCCGGCGTTTTCGCGCAACCAACGGCGTGACAGGCGCAGCAGCTCGGCGATGTCGCTGATGGCGGTGCCAGCCGAAATGACCTCGCCGAGCCGGTGGCGCAGTTCGACCAGCAATGCCTTTTGCAGTATGTCGTATGGGAGCCGCCGGTCGGACACCATGCCCGAGGCGGCCACGTCGCGCGACAACAGTGTCGAATAGATATGGTGGACACGCTCCGGCAGTGTGTCGGCGGAGCGGCGGTCGATCCCCAGCCTGCGCTCGACATAGGTGCATTCCTTTGCGAGCGCCGGCTCGACATTCCCGGTGAAGGCGAGCTTCCAGACCACCGGCGCGACCCAGACCTTGAAATCGGCAGCCGTGGCGCGGCCACGCTTCAGCGCCTCGAGACCCATCTCGACGGCGCCCGGAAGCAGCAGCGTGACGACATTGCCGTGCCAGCCGACGCTGCCTTCCGGATGCAGGAGCACGCCGTGCCCTTGCAGCGCCCAGCCGACCGAGTGTTCCTTGGCGGCCTGGCTGTTGCCGGGGGATCTGGGCGATCAGATTGTTGGCCAGCCAGAATTTCTGCATCAACCGGCCGAGGCCGTTGACGACGCCATGCGTGGCCCAGGACGCGGCGAGCGGGCTGACCTGCGAGACGATCTCCTTGTCGATCATCCAGTCGGTGAAGAATTCGGGATGGTTTGGGGTGATGAACGTCGCCTTGCCGGCGCCACAGCAGGCTTCAAGCCGATCCCGGTCAGCGTCCGGAAAATCGATATGGCGGACATTGGCGACACCACGCAATCCGGCCAGCCGGTTGAAGGGCAAGAGATCGCGAAACCCCGGCACGCCGCGCAGCATGACGATCCGGTTGAACACCGTCATGACCCTGATCAGCGCCGGATTGGGCCGCGGCGCCACGAACACGTCGATCCTGCTCAAGCTGAACTCCCCCGATATGCCTCAGGGAAAGCTGGAACCTGATTGCGGCGCGTTCAAGTCGATCGCCGCGTCGTGGTTAACCCAAAGCAGGCTGGGGCTATTTCGCCGGACAGGGCTTCGATTGGTCGAACAGCGACAGGTTGACCAGCTTGCCGGTCATCGAGAACTCGCCATAGTCCATGGTGAGGTCGCGGGTGATGCCGTTCTCGTGCAGCTTGAAGCTGATCCGGTATTCCGGCACCTCCTCGCCGGTCTTGTCGGTGTCGTCGAAATAGGCGATGTCGACCGGCCAGTATTTGTCGCCGGCGAGCTTGGCCAGCGCCGGCGCTTCCGGATCGGCCTTGTCGCCGTCGGCCTTCTTGCCGACGATGACGGTGGTGGTCATCACCTTGTTGGCGTCTTCCGAGCCGTCGAAGAGATTGGTTTCATAGAAATTTTCGCCCTTTTCCGCCTTGCCGATCAGCTCGACCAGATGCTGGGTCGGAAACTGGGTGGCGGCGAGCTCCAGGCTGTTCTTCTCGGGCTTGTCGATATCGACCTTGAGGCCCTTGGCCTCCTTCGTCGCGGTACCCTTGACCTCCTTGTCGAGGTTTTGGTCGACGAAGGATTTGGTGACGAAGGAGAAGGTCTTGCCCTCGGCATCCTCGAAGGTGGTCGTCTGCTGGTCGGTCAGCCTGGTGTTGTCGTTGGTGACGATCTGGGTGACAAAGCGGAACTTGACCGTATAGCCCTCGCACGGCGAGCCGTTGAACTCATAGACCATGCGGCCGGAAATGCCGGTGATTCCCGAGCGATCGGAGGCCTTGCTCAAGGTGAGATCATAGACGGCCCGATGCGCCTGCAAAGCCGGCACGGCAAAGGCTGGAGCCATCGAGAAGAGCGTTGGCAGCAGGACGGCGTGGAAGGCAAGGCGCGTTGCGCGCATATGGTGCTCCGATCGTCGCGGCTGATGGCAGGCCGCAGGGAAAGATGGTCCAGCTTAAAAAAAGTCATGGCGGAAGCGAGGCAAAAATAGCAATTTCGGCCCGGCCCGCGCGGCGTCTTCAAGCAATAGGGAAATACGATGAGTGAAACAATCGAAAAGCGGCTAAGCGATCTCGGCGTGACGATTCCCGTCGCCGCCGCGCCCGCCGCCAACTATGTGCCCTATTGCCGAACCGGCAACATGCTGTTCACCGCCGGGCAATTGCCGCTCAAGGACGGCAAGCTGCAGGCGAGCGGCCTGCTTGGCCGCGATGTCGACATAACGGCCGGCAAGGTGGGTGCAAAATACTGCGCGATCAACATTTTGGCGCAGGCCAAGGCGGCACTCGGCGATCTCGAGAAAATCCGCCGCGTGGTGAAGATCACCGTCTTCGTCGCATCAGCACCAGATTTCGTCGAGCAGCATCTGGTCGCCAACGGCGCTTCCGACTTTCTGGTCGCGGTGCTCGGCGAGCGCGGCAAGCATGCCCGCTCCGCCGTCGGCACCGCCTCGCTGCCGCTCAATGCCGCAGTGGAAATCGAAGCGATCTTCGAAGTCGAATAGAGCAGGCGCAACATGACCGATCTTTCCTGGCTGACGGCCCGCCCTGTCGCCCATCGCGGTTTCCACGACATGAACAAGACGCGTTGGGAAAACACGCTGTCGGCCTTCGCCGCCGCCGCCGAACGCGGCTATGCGATCGAATGCGACGTCCACCTGTCGTCGGACCGAATCCCCGTCATCATCCATGACGGCGACCTCAAGCGGCTGACCGGCCAGGACGGTTTCGTCTGGCAGCGCACGGCCGCCGAACTGACGACGCTCAAGGTCGGCGGCACGTCGGACCACGTACCGACGCTGCAGCAGGCGCTCGATCTGGTCGACGGCCGTGTGCCGCTGGTCGTCGAACTGAAGGGCGTTCCCGGTCACGACCAGGGCCTGGTGGAGAGCGTCGGCAAGATGCTCAGGCGCTACAGGGGCAAGGCTGCGATCATGTCGTTCGACCACTGGCTGATCCGCGACTTTCCGAAACACGCGGCCGGCATCCCCGGCGGACTGACAGCCTATGGCAAGGACAACCAGTTGATCGAAGCGCATTTCTCGATGCTGGCGCATGACATCGCCTTCACCTCCTATGCCGCGGGCGACCTGCCGAACCCGTTCGTCAGCTTCGTGCGCGAGCGGCTGAAAATGCCGGTGATCACCTGGACCGTGCATGACCAGCCGGCGGTGGACCGCACCTTCAGATACGCCGACCAGATGACTTTCGAAGGTTTTGAACCCGATCTCGTAAAGGTGGCGTGATCCAGGCTTGCACGGCCCCATAGGGAGCTTAAATAAGCCTCATGGATCAGGGTGACGACGGCGATGGGCAAACGGCGAATGCGGAGTTTTCGATCCGTGTCGCCGCCGGCATCGGCGCCTTCACCTGCGATGAATGGAACGGCTTTGCCGGCACCACGCGCGGTGAGGCAGGAAACGGCTACAACCCGCTCGTTTCATACGCTTTTCTGAGCGCATTGGAGGATTCCGGTTGCGCCGTGCGGCGCACCGGCTGGCAGGGACATCACCTCAGGCTGGAGAATGCGCAAGGCAGGCTGATTGGTGCCGTACCCTGCTATCTGAAGTCGCACAGCCAGGGCGAATATGTCTTCGACCATGGCTGGTCGGATGCTTTCGAGCGCGCCGGTGGGCGCTATTACCCCAAGCTGCAAAGTGCTGTGCCGTTCACCCCGGTCACCGGCCCTCGCCTGCTGGTCAACAAGGGCGAGGACGCCGGCACGGTGAAGGCCGGCCTCGCCGCTGGTCTCAAGATGGTGACCGACAAGCTCGGCGTGTCCTCGGCTCATGTCACCTTCGCCGGCGAGAGCGATGTCGCGGCGCTGGAGGCAGCAGGTTTCCTGCATCGCACCGACCAGCAGTTCCATTTCTTCAACGAAGGCTTTTCGAACTACGACGACTTTCTCGCCACGCTCGCCTCCCGCAAACGCAAGGCGATGAAGAAGGAGCGGCGCGAGGCGCTTGCCGACGGCATCTCGATCGACTGGCTGACCGGCAAGGACCTGACCGAAAAGGCCTGGGACGATTTTTTCGCCTTCTACACGGATACCGGCAGCCGGAAGTGGGGCCGACCGTATCTCAACCGCGAATTCTTCTCGCTGATAGGCGAGCGGATGGCCGACGACATCCTGCTGGTGATGGCCAAGCGCAATGGACGCTACATTGCCGGCGCCATCAACTTCATCGGCTCCGACGCGCTCTACGGGCGCAACTGGGGCTGCATCGAGGACCACCCGTTCCTGCATTTCGAGGTCTGCTACCACCAGGCGATCGACTTCGCCATCGCGCGCAAGCTGAAGGTGGTCGAGGCCGGCGCGCAAGGCGAACACAAGCTGGCGCGCGGCTATCGTCCGGTGACCATGCATTCGGCGCACTACATCGCGCACCCCGGCCTGCGCAACGCGGTGGCCGACTATCTCAGGCGGGAACGCCGCGAAGTCGAGCGCATGGGCGAATATCTCGAAGACCACACGCCATTCCGCAAGGATCTGGCGGAATAGCTGAGGCCTGGTCGGCGTCGCCTTGCCGCGCGATAGCGGCTTCGCTAAACGGGCTGGACAATTATCTGGAGGGCACGCCATGGCCGAAGCCACCTACGATCCCGGCAACATCTTTGCGAAGATCCTGCGCGGCGAAATCCCGTCGCATCGCGTCTATGAAGATGACGCGGTTGTCGCCTTCATGGATGTGATGCCGCAAGGGACCGGCCATACGCTTGTAGTGCCGAAGGTGCCGTCGCGCAATTTGCTCGACGCCGATCCGGCGACATTCGGTCCGCTCTTTGCGGTTGTGCAGAAGGTTGCGCTGGCCGTCAAAAAAGCCTTCGCCGCCGATGGCGTCACCATCCTCCAGTTCAACGAACCGGCATCGGGACAGAGCGTCTACCACCTGCATGTGCACGTCATTCCGCGCTTCGATGACATCCCGTTGAAGCCGCACTCCGGACAGATGGAGAAGCCGGAGCTGCTGATGGAGAACGCCGGCAAGATACGGGCCGCGCTCGGGACCTGATCCGGCCGCAACCGAAGTTCAGCCAGCCGGCGATTGCGCCAGTTTCTGAAAGGCGGTCGGCTGCGTGCCCAGCTGTTGCAGGATTGCCTGTGCGCACTGCGCCGGGCTGAGCTGCGAGGTATCGACCTCCAGATCGTAGAGGCCTGGCTTGTGGACCGCCTCCTGCCAGAGCCGGACCGGCAGCGGTGCCGGATCGTCACGCGATGCCGTCACATAGCCCTCCACGGACGTCCGCGCGCGTCTTTCGAGGATCACCTCGATCGGGCAGCGAACACCGACGAAAAGCGCCGGCAGGCCGGCGAGCCGCCGGGCGCAATCGGCAAGGATGTCGAGCGGCTTCGAATAGGCGTCGTGATGACCGACATCGGCGACGACATTCAGCCCGGACCGACTGTGGGCGGCAATCGATTCATAGAGCGCGGCGTAGAATTGGGGTAGGTACATTTCGAGATCAGGACGCTCTCCGCCGGGACGAAGGCCGATACCGGGACGATAGCTTGGCGGGGTGATCCGTGCGTAAACGTCGACGCCCAGATTCAGCCAAGCGCCGTCGAATGTCTCCTGGATCACCTGGACAATGCTCGACTTTCCCGATCGCGGCGCGCCGTTCAGAACGATGATTTTCCCGATTTCCACGCGGCATCCTCCTACCAACGAAAAAAGCCCCGTTTCCGGGGCTTTTTTACTATTTGACTTCGGGGCTTGTCAGCCCTTGCGCGGCAGTTGCGGCACCAGGCTGCGCTTGCCGCCGTCCTTGCCCTTCGGCTCCGGCTTCTGCGCCACCACCTTCTTCGCGGCGGATTTCTTCGCCACGGCCTTGCGTGCCTTCGGCGCCTCGTCCGGCTCTTCCTTCTTCGGCTTCACCGGCGCCTCGTCGGCCAGCGATTCGAGCTTCAGGCCGGTCTCGCCGGTTTCCTTCTTCTCGACGGTGACGCGCACCGTGCCACCCTTCTTCAGCTTGCCGAACAAGACTTCATCGGCCAGCGGCTTCTTGATGTGCTCCTGGATGACGCGGCCGAGCGGACGCGCGCCCATGCGCTCGTCATAGCCCTTGTCGGCCAGCCAGGCGATCGCGTCCGGCGACAGGTCGAAGGTAACGCCACGCTCGGAAAGCTGGGCTTCCAGCTGCATGACGAACTTCTGCACCACCTGATGGATGACCGGGACCGGCAGCGAGCCGAACGGGATGATCGCATCGAGACGGTTGCGGAACTCCGGCGTGAACAGGCGGTTGATCGCCTCGACATCATCGCCTTCGCGCTTGGTCGAACCGAAACCGATCGCCGCGCGCTGCGCATCGGATGCGCCCGCATTGGTAGTCATGATCAGGATGACATTGCGGAAGTCGATCTGCTTGCCGTTATGGTCGGTCAGCTTGCCGTGGTCCATGACCTGCAACAGGATGTTGAACAGGTCCGGATGCGCCTTCTCGACCTCGTCGAGCAGCAGCACGCAGTGCGGATGCTGGTCGACGCCATCGGTCAACAGGCCGCCCTGGTCGAAGCCGACATAGCCGGGAGGCGCGCCGATCAGCCGCGAGACGGTGTGGCGTTCCATATATTCCGACATGTCGAAGCGGATCAGCTCGACGCCGAGCGAAGCGGCAAGCTGCTTGGCGACTTCGGTCTTGCCGACGCCGGTCGGCCCTGAGAACAGATAAGAGCCGATCGGCTTTTCCGGTTCGCGCAGGCCGGCACGCGCCAGCTTGATCGCCGAGGTCAGCGCAGTGATGGCGGTGTCCTGGCCGTAGACGACGCGCTTCAGCTCGATGTCGAGGCCTTGCAGCACCTTCTCGTCGTCGGCCGAAACCGTCTTCGGCGGGATGCGCGCCATGGTGGCGACCGTCGCTTCGATCTCCTTGATGCCGATGGTCTTCTTGCGCTTGGCCTCCGGCACCAGCATCTGCGAGGCGCCGGTCTCGTCGATGACGTCGATCGCCTTGTCCGGCAGCTTGCGGTCGTTGATGTAGCGCGCCGACAGCTCGACCGAGGCCTTGATCGCCTCGCTCGTGTAGCGGACCTTGTGGAACTCCTCGAAATAGGGCTTGAGGCCCTTCATGATCTCGATGGCGTCCTCGATGGTCGGCTCGTTGACGTCGATCTTCTGGAAGCGCCGCACCAGCGCGCGGTCCTTCTCGAAGAACTGGCGGAACTCCTTGTAGGTGGTCGAGCCGATGCAGCGGATGGCGCCGGTCGACAGCGCTGGCTTCAGAAGGTTCGACGCATCCATGGCGCCGCCCGACGTCGCCCCTGCCCCGATCACGGTGTGGATCTCGTCGATGAACAGCACGGCGCCAGGATAATCCTCGAGCTCCTTGACGACCTGCTTCAGCCGCTCCTCGAAATCACCACGATAGCGCGTGCCGGCGAGCAATGTGCCCATGTCCAGCGCGAAGATGGTGGCGTTGTGCAGCACTTCCGGCACGTCGCCTTCGACGATGCGCTTGGCCAAGCCTTCGGCGATCGCCGTCTTGCCGACGCCGGGATCGCCGACATAGAGCGGATTGTTCTTGGAGCGGCGGCACAGCACCTGGATGGTGCGGTTGATCTCGCTCTCGCGGCCGATCAGCGGGTCGATCTTGCCGGCCTTGGCCTTGTTGTTGAGGTTGATGCAGTAGGCGGTCAGCGCGTCCTGCTGCTGCTTCTTCTTGCCGTTCTCCTCCTGCGGCTCGGCGCCGTTCGGGCCGCCCTGCTCGTCATCGGCGCCGCGCGGGGTGCGGCTCTCCGAGGCGCCCGGGCGCTTGGCGATACCGTGCGAGATGTAGTTGACCGCGTCGTAGCGGGTCATCTGCTGTTCCTGCAGGAAATAGGCGGCGTGGCTTTCGCGCTCGGCGAAGATGGCGACAAGCACGTTGGCGCCGGATACTTCCTCGCGGCCGGACGACTGCACATGGATGACGGCGCGCTGGATGACACGCTGGAAACCGGCGGTCGGCTTGGAGTCTTCGTCGTAGCCGGTGACGAGGTTGTCGAGCTCGGTGTCGATATAGGTGAGAACGGTGTGCTTCAGCTCGTCGAGGTCGACGTTGCAGGCGCGCATGACGGCGGCCGCCTCGGTGTCGTCGATCAGCGCGAGCAGCAGGTGTTCGAGCGTTGCATATTCATGGTGCCGCTCATTGGCGAGCGTCAGCGCCTGGTGAAGCGCCTTTTCCAGGCCTTGGGAGAAAGCCGGCATGTTACCTCACTTCTTCTCCATCACGCATTGCAGCGGATGCTGATTCTGTCGTGCAAAATCCATGACCTGGGACACTTTGGTCTCGGCCACCTCGAATGTATAGACCCCGCACTCGCCCACTCCATGATTGTGAACATGAAGCATGATGCGTGTGGCGGCTTCGCGGTCCTTCTGGAAAAAACGCTCCAGGACGTGAACCACGAACTCCATGGGCGTGTAGTCGTCGTTGAGGATGAGGACCCGGTAAAGGCTGGGCTTCTTGGTCTTGGTTTTGGTGCGCGTGATGACGGCAGTGCCGCGACCGGCCTCGTTGCCGTCACCGTCACTTTGCATCCGCACCACGCCTGCCGTGGCAGTCAAACCGATCGTCACGTAGTCCTGCCTCTTTCGAATCCCCATGCGAGTTCGACATGTAGGTGTTCGATGGACGATTTTAAGCCCTTCTGGTTAGCTGACAATATGGCTAGGTCGGCAAACTTGAGCGATTTTGAAAATCGTGAGGACATTAAGCCCCGGAATTGAACCGGGCATGAAAAAACCCGGCCGCGCATCTGCGACCGGGTCTGTCCTGCAGGCCCGCAGGCCGTTTTTCAGTGCCGTCGGGCGAAATTACTTCGCCTTGGCGACGATCGATTCGAACGGCTTGTAAGCTTCCTTGGCGAGCTCCGCATAGAGGTCGCCGATCTTGGTGGCTTCGGCGACGAAGCTCTCGTAGCTCTGCTTGGCGTAGTCGGACTGGATCTCGATCGCCTTGTCCAGCGACTTGGCCGAAAACAGCTTCTCGAACGCGGCGCTGCCGGCTTCGAAGCTCTTCTTGGTGTACTCGCCAGCCTCGGTGGCGATCGCCTGCGCACCCTTCGAGAGGGAAGCGAAGCTCTTCAATCCGGTGTCGGCAAACTCTTTACCGTATTTGCTGAAGTCCTCATAGGTCTGGGTCATTTCACGTTTCCCTTTGGTTGAAACGCCCTTTAGCCCCGGGCGCCCTTGTGCAATGCACGATAAATATATTGTGCGCTGCACAAAAGTCAAGTTTTTGCCTTTTTCGTGGGCGCCGCTGCGTCGGCAATGGCTAAAATTCGAATAAAGGGAGGCTCAAACGCAAAGAAAATGGTGAACGCGGCGGTTACCATAAACGGATTGGTAACGCCGACCGCGATAGTTTGGCCGGAAGCGAGGCAGGTCCCTTTGCCGCCTCCAAGGCAATGAAATTCAAGGGAAGTATTCAGTGCGTCAGGCGTGGTCGGGCTTCGTCTCCAAATCCTCAATCTCCTTCAAAGCGGTCATGATCGTCGCTTTGGCGATGGCGGTCGTCGTCGGCGACGTAGCCTCGTCGATGGCGGCCAAGTCCGCGGCCATCGTCGTCGATGCCAAGACCGGCAAGGTGCTCTATTCGTCCGACGCGAACGGCCGGCGCTACCCGGCGTCGCTGACCAAGATGATGACTCTCTATCTGACCTTCGAGGCGCTGGCCAAAGGTCGGATCAGCAAGAATACGCCTGTGCCGTTTTCGGCCCGTGCCGCGGCCGAGCCGCCGACCAAGCTGGGTGTGAAAGCTGGCCGCGCGGTTTCGGTGGAGACGGCCATCCTGTCGATGGTGACCAAGTCGGCCAATGACTCGGCGACCGCGCTCGGCGAACTGCTTGGCGGCAGCGAGCCCGGTTTCGCCCGCATGATGACGGCCAAGGCACGCGCGCTCGGCATGAACGGCACCGTCTTCCGCAACGCCAACGGCCTGCCCGATCCCGGCCAGTTCACCACCGCCCACGACATGGCGATGCTTGGCATAGCGCTCAGGGAGCACTTCCCCCAGTATTACGGCTATTTCTCGCAACGCTCCTTCCTCTATGGCCGCCAGCGCATCAACGGCCACAACCGCCTGCTCGGCCGCATCAAGGGCGTCGACGGCATCAAGACCGGTTACACCCGCGCCTCCGGCTTCAACCTCGTCTCGTCGGTTTCCGATGGCGATCGCCGCCTCGTCGCCGTCGTCATGGGGGGAAGTTCGGGCCGCAGCCGTGACAACCAGATGGCCTCGCTGATCAATGCCTATATGCCGAGGGCGTCGACCCGTGGCGGCGGCGGCCTGGTCACCAAGGCCGACGGCGACGGCCCGATCCGCGCGCTGGCCAAGGTGTTCCTGCCGAAGCACGATGCGCCGACGCCGGATGAAAAGCCGGCGGTCGAAGAGGATACGACGGTTGCCTCGGCGGACGACACCGCGCCGGTCGTCGAAGAGACCGCGCCCGTCGTCCAGATCAAAAAGGTCAAGACCGTCGCTGTTGCCGCAGCAACCGAGGTTCCGGCGCCGCAGGTCGTGGCCGCCTATGCCGAGCCTGCGCCTGCAGTCGACCCCGTCAACACCGCCTCGGTGCCGTCGGGCTGGGCGATCCAGGTCGCTTCGTCGCCAAAGCAGTCCGAAGCCCAGGCCTTCCTCGACAAGACGAGCAAGCAGGCGCCCAAGGTCCTGGCCGACGCGGCCGGCTTCACCGTCGCGTTCGACAAGGACGGCGTGACCTATTACCGCGCTCGGTTCGGCGGCTTCGGTTCAAAGAGCGCTGCCTGGAACGCCTGCAGTGCTTTGAAGAAGAAGAAAATCGCGTGCTACGCCGTCCAACAGTAGGACGGTGCTGGATTCTCCCGGGAAATTTCTGCGTCGAAGGAGACTAATTGTGGTTGGAGAGCAAGACGTCCTTGGCTTCATTGATCCGCGCCGCAAGGAACGACGTGCCGCCGATATCGGGGTGCAGGCGCTGCATCAGGCGGCGGTGCGCCTTGCGGACATCCGCCGCGGCGGCCCCCGCTTCAAGACCAAGGATCTTGTAGGCCTCCTCCTTAGTCATGGCGCCCGCACCTGGCGCAACACCCAGCCCTTCGCCACCGTCCGGCTCAGCGTTTTTGCGCCAGACGGGAAACCTGCCGTCAAGATACGTCTCTAGCAACTGGCGGCTCTCGGGATCGCCCGGGAGTTCGCGGTAGAGCTGCTGCAATTCCGCCAGGCCCATCGAGCCAAGCATCTTGCCTTCGTGGCGCCCGGCCAGCACGAGGCCTTCCAGACCGCCGGTCTGGTGATCGAGTTCCATCTCCAGCGCCGCGGTGCGCACAGTCGAACGCTTGCTAGCCGCCGGTTTCGATGTCGGCCGCGCCATCCGCACCGAACCATACCAGGCGGCCGCCCCAACCAGCATCATGCCACCGATGCTGCTGCGGCCCGCGACAAGCACGGCTGCACCGGCCAGTGCCAGAAGAATCGGCCCCAGCGTCTTCAAGCCGTCCGCAACCTTTGCCGGATCGGCGCGCACGAAGATCGTCATGACGCCAAGAAGCACCAGAACCAGTGCAACAAGTGCGATGATTGCGCCCATCAGCTCCCGCCGCCCCGCAAATGCTCGATCAACAGCCGGTCTCCCGGCCTGCCCCTGGCTTCCAGCGCCTTCAGCCCACCGGTCGCGAACATGGCGACCGCGGAAAGCAGTCCTGCCAGGGTCGCGGCGGCCCGCCGATCAAATCGGAACCAAGCTCCTTTGGACAGCCGCGCGATTTCCTTGAATGCCTTTTCCGCGCCGGAATCATGACCTTCCTGGAAGACGAAGACCGGAACGCCATGCAGACCGAGGCTGGCGGCCTTTTCGGCCAGATCGTCGGGGTTTTCTTCCATCGCGTCGCCGATATAGACAAGGGCATTGACCTTGGCCTTGGCCGTCGCCTTCAGCGCATGGGCGAGCACCTTGCCGATCTGGGTGTTGCCGCTGCGGCATTCGATGCCGGTCATCAGCTGCTTCAAGGCATTGGTGTCGGTGACGAAATCGGACGAGCGGCATTCGCCAAGCCCGCGGAAATAGACCAGTTGGACGCTGAGGCTGCCGACCTTGCCGACGGCGTCGAACATCTCGCCCTGCAGCGCATTCGCCAGATCCCAGGTCGGCTGCCGGCTCATCGTGGCGTCGAGGGACAGGATCAGACGGCCCACACCGGTCGCGGATGCGGCAAGGGTCCTCGCCTGACGTATGAAGGCATCGATCTCGCCGGCGCTTGATTTAGGTTTGACCGGCGCAGTATCGGCCTTTGCGGGCACGGGCTGCTTGTTGTCGCTCATGAGATCAAGATGTGGCGCGGCGGCAGCGCTTGCAAGTCCCATCAAGGGCGACATGAAGGGCCAGCACGGCCGGGCAGGAGAAGCGGTTCCAGGATGGCTGATTAAAGCAGGCCGAGTTCGGCCAGTTCGAGCCGCAGTTTCGGCGGCATCTCGGCAAGCGCGGCCTTGCCCTTGCCGAGATCGGCGGGCGCATCGGACGGCTTCAGGTAGCGCCAGCCCTGGAAAGCTCGGCGCGGCTGCCAGTCGGTGCGCACGACTTGCGGGTTGAGCATGAGACGGCAGCGGCCGATGCCTTCGTCGTCGGTGAATGGCCGGATCTCGGTGATCAGCTGTCGGCACTGCACATTGCCTTTGATCACCCAGTAGAGCGAGCCGCCATCGGTGACCTCGCCGCCGCGCGTCGGCACCATGCGGGTGGTGTGCCAGTGTTCCGCAGGCTCGCCGGCCCGGCGCCGCTCATCGAGGCGGAAGCCGATCCACTCTTCCAGATCCTCGACGCTGTCGCAGCCGACGCAGAGTTTTAGGAGATTGAGTGCCATCGCCTAAGGTTTAGTCCGGCAGGCGGATGCGTCAACGGCCCTGCCCGACTTCTCCACAGTGCCAGTCCACAGATACCTACTGTGGCAGAGCTCTCAGCATTCCACCACATTGACTGCGAGACCGCCAAGGCTGGTCTCCTTGTATCTCTCGTTCATGTCGAGGCCGGTCTGGCGCATGGTCTCGATCGCCGCGTCGAGCGGCACGAAATGAACGCCGTCGCCCTTGATGGCCAGCGAGGCGGCGGTCACTGCTTTGACCGCACCTAGCGCGTTGCGCTCGATGCAGGGCACCTGAACCAGTCCGCCGACCGGGTCGCAGGTCATGCCGAGATGGTGTTCCAGCGCGATCTCGGCGGCGTTCTCGACCTGCTCTGGCGTGCCGCCCATGACGGCGCAAAGCCCAGCCGCCGCCATCGCTGAGGCCGAACCAACCTCGCCCTGGCAGCCGACCTCGGCGCCCGAGATCGAAGCGTTGGTCTTGATGATGCCGCCGACGGCCGCCGCCGTCAGCAGGAAGTCGCGGATGCTCGGTTGGTCGGCCTCGGGATGGAAATGCAGCCAGTAGCGCAGCACCGCCGGCAGCGTGCCGGCCGCGCCATTGGTCGGCGCGGTAACGACGCGGCCGCCGGCGGCGTTCTCCTCGTTGACCGCCATGGCGTAGATCGACAGCCAGTCATTGGCGAGCAGCGGGTTCGGCCGGTTCTGCTGCCACTGCTCCTGCAACTTGTCGTGAAGCTGCCGGGCGCGGCGGCGCACCTTCAGCCCGCCGGGCATGATGCCGTCCTGCGACAGGCCGCGATCGATGCAGCCCTTCATGGCGCTCCAGATGGCGTCGAGGCCGCTGTCGAGCTTCTCGCGCGACATCTGCGTCTCTTCGTTGACGCGCTTCATCTCGGCGATGGAAAGCCCGCTCCTGCCGGCCATCGCCAGCATTTCGACGGCATTCTTGAAGGGGTAAGGCACTTTCTTGCCTTCGGTCGTCACCGAGCCCTTGGCCTTCATCCGCTGCAGTTCTTCGTCGGAAACGACGAAGCCGCCGCCGATCGAATAATAGATGCGTTTGAGCAGCAGGCGGTCGCCGGCATCGTAGGCGTAGAAGGCCATGCCGTTGGCGTGGCCGGTCAGCGGCGTCTTCTTGTCGAGCACCAGATCGGTCGCAGGATCAAAGCGATAGGACGGGTGTCCGGGCGGCGAAACCCGCTTTTCGGCGGCGATGCGGGCGACGATGTCGTCGGCCTGGTCGGGGTCCACCGTCTGCGGTGTTTCGCCAGCCAGCCCCAGCACCACGGCGCGGTCCGAACCGTGGCCGATGCCGGTATAGGCGAGCGAACCGTGCAGGCTGGCAGCGATACGGTCGACCCTGGCGCCGGCCGGGCGTGGCCAGTCGTCGCCCGCGACCTCGTCGAGGAAACGGCGCGCGGCCGTCATCGGCCCCATCGTGTGGGAGCTCGACGGGCCGATGCCGATCTTGAACAGGTCGAAAACCGAAAGGAACACGCGGCGCTGTCTCCTGGTCCTTTGAAACCTGGACCCTTTGAAACTTACATATAGGAATTCTCATGATGTTTCCGCTGTTTTGAAGATCGCGGCGCGGCGTCTGCCGACCTTGTTTGCTCCTGCAGCGACATCGCAGCGCTCGCCCATCGAAGACGCCGCTTTGCTTGTGGTAAAAGAGCGCATGGGCGATTCCTTCCATCTGTCGACGGCCGATCTCACGGCGCTGGCCTTCTTCCTGATAGTCTGGGTGCTGCATACGCTCGCCTCCGACGGCAGGCTGGTCAGCCGGGTGTCGCTGACAACGGCGATGAACGCGCAGCGCGCCGCCTGGATGCGGACCATGGCCGAGCGCGAGATCCGTATCGTCGACACCGCCATTATGAGCGGCCTGCAGCAGGGCACCGCCTTCTTCGCCTCCAGCTCGCTGATCGCGCTCGGTGGCTGTTTTGCCCTGCTTGGCGCCTCCGACCAGGTCCTGACCGTGCTGAGCGACTTGCCGTTGAGTACGACCTCATCGCGCACAGCGTTCCAGATGAAAGTCTTCGGCCTGGTACTAATCCTCGCCTTCGCCTTTTTCAAATTCGGCTGGGCCTACCGCCTGTTCAACTACTGCTCGATCCTGATCGGAGCTGTGCCGATCCCGCATGGCGAGGCCGCGCGAAATCCGGTCAGCCAGACGGCGGTGTGGCGTGCGACGCGCATGAACATGCTGGCCGGAAAGCACTTCAATTCCGGCCTGCGCGCCGTGTTCTTCTCGATCGGCTATCTCGGCTGGTTCGTCGACCCGATCGTGTTCGTGCTGTCGACGCTGCTGTTGCTTGCGGTGCTGGTGCGCCGCCAGTTCTTCTCCGCCGCCAGGCAGGCGGTGATCGGTCAGCCGCCAGGCGCCGGAAACGGCTGATCAATCCGGCCCGACAGCCAATAGGCAATGAGGCCGATCCATTCGCGAATGGCCATGGTGGTGACCTGCAGCGAATCGGCCGGATTGTCACGGAACAGACCGATGCCTTCCCTGCCCGAGGTGCGGTAGTCGACCGGCCAGGGAATGGTCGCAAAACCAGCCTTGTCGAACAGCGCCTTGGCGCGCGGCATGTGGAAGGCCGAGGTCACCAGCAGCCAGGTCTCCCCCGGCTTCGGCGTCACCAATTGCCTGGTGAAGACGGCATTCTCGTACGTGTTGCGGGATTTGGTCTCGAGGATCAGGCGATCGGGCGCGACGCCGAGCGCGCCAAGCAGGCGGGGTGCAGTGTCGGCATCGCCCTCGCCTTCGAGGAAAAGCTCGCCATTGCCGCCCGAGACGACCACTTTCGCCTCGGGAAAGCGCCGGGCGAGGATCGCGGTCTCGACCATCCGGTCGCCGCCTGAATTCAGCTCGTAGCCGCCGCGCACAAGGTTGATGGCGCCCTCGAAGCCGCCGCCGAGCACGACGATGCCGTCGACCTTTGGCGGCAGCGGCGGCTTGGGAAAGCGCTCTTCAAGCGGGTTCAGCATCATGGCGCCAAGCGAGGTCCAGGCCGCCAGCGCGAGGGCCAAAAAAGCCGGCACGCTGCCGGTGGCGAACAGTTTTCGGCGCCCGAGCAAGGCGGCGAGCAATCCGGCCAGCAGCAGGAAGATCGCCAGGTTGAGCGGTTGAATGAAGAACCAGAAAATCTTGGAAAGATAGAAGAACATCCCTCACCCCATTACAGCGCCGCGCGTCCCTGGGCGCGCAAAGGACGCTGTAACACTTTGATTTTGCGCATTATCCTTTCCGAAAATCGATTCCGATTTTCGGAAAGGATAAATGCGCTAGATGAGAGACGATCCTACCACCACTTCTCCGGCTGAAATGTGCCGGCCGCCTGCTCGATGACATGGGCGGTCTGGAATAGCGTTTCCTCGTCGAAGGGCCGGCCGATCAGCTGCAGGCCGAGCGGCAAGCCCTTGGCGTCGAGGCCAGCGGGCACGGCGATACCCGGCAGGCCGGCCATGTTGACCGTCACGGTGAAGATGTCGTTGAGATACATCTTGACCGGATCGGAGGCCATGTCCTCGTCGGCGACGCCGAAGGCGGCCGACGGCGTCGCCGGGGTCAGGATGACATCGACGCCGGCCGCGAAGACGTTCTCGAAGTCGCGCTTGATCAGGGTGCGCACCTTCTGCGCCTGCAGATAGTAGGCGTCGTAGTAGCCGGCCGACAGCACATAGGTGCCGATCATGATGCGGCGCTTGACCTCGCGGCCGAAGCCGGCGGCGCGGGTCTTCTCATACATGTCGATGATGTCCTTGCCCGGCACGCGCAGGCCGTAGCGGACCCCATCATAGCGGGCGAGGTTGGACGAGGCTTCGGCGGGCGCGACGATGTAATAGGCCGGCAGGGCGTATTTGGTGTGCGGCAGCGAGATGTCGACGATCTCGGCGCCGGCATCCTTCAGCCAGGCAATGCCCTTCTGCCAGAGTGCCTCGATGTCTTCGGGCATGCCGTCAACGCGGTATTCCTTGGGAATGCCGACCTTCATGCCCTTGATCGGCTTGCCGATCGCCGCCTCGTAGTCCGGCACCGGACGGTCGACCGAGGTGGTGTCCTTCGGGTCGACGGAGGCCATCGACTTCAACAGGATCGCGGCGTCGCGCACGTCGCGGGCGATCGGCCCGGCCTGGTCGAGCGAGGAAGCAAAGGCGACGATGCCCCAGCGCGAGCAGCGGCCATAGGTCGGCTTGATGCCAACCGTGCCAGTGAAGGCGGCGGGCTGGCGGATCGAGCCGCCGGTATCGGTCGCCGTGGCGCCGGCGCAGAGGAAGGCCGACACAGCCGACGCCGAGCCGCCCGACGAGCCGCCGGGCACGAGCTGGGCGTTGTCGAGCGTGCGCGCGGTCTTGGTGCCGCCGGCCGAGACAAAGCCGCCGTCGCCCTGATGCGTCGTCGGCATCACCACCGTGTCGAGGCGCGAACGCCGCCACGGGTTGATCACCGGGCCATAATAGGAGGTCTCGTTGGACGAGCCCATGGCGAACTCGTCCATATTGAGCTTGCCCAGCATGACGGCGCCGTCGGCCCACAGATTGGCGGTGACGGTCGAATCGTAGCGCGGCTTGAAGCCGTCCAGCACGTGGCTGCAGGCCTGAGTGTGGACGCCTTCGGTGCCGAACAGGTCCTTGATGCCGAGCGGGATGCCTTCCAGCGCGCCGGCCGCGCCCTTGGCGAGTTTGGCGTCGGAGGCCTTGGCCATATCGCGCGCCTTGTCGCCGGTCACGGTGATATAGGCATTGAGCGCCGGATTGGCGCGCTCGATCGCCGAGAGGTAGGCCTCGGTGATCTCGGCCGCGGTAATCTCCTTGCCGCGCAGCTTGGCGCGGGCCTGCGAAATCGTCAGGTGGGTCAGGTCGCTCATCAGGCAAGGCTCTTTTCGTAAAACACCGACCACTCGGAATCGGGATAATCCAGCACCGGGCCGCAGCGCGAGAAGCCGGCACGTTCGTAGACGGCCCAGGCGGCGGGATGGCGATCGCCGGTTTCCAGCACCAGGCGCTTCAAGCCTTCGCTGCGCGCCAGCGCCTCGACCCGCTCGACGATCCTGGCGCCGATCTTGCGGCCGCGATGCGAGGGCCGTGTGTACATGCGCTTGACCTCGCCGACCGAGCCGTCATGACGCTTCAGCGCGCCGCAGCCGATGGCCAGGCCGTTGTCGCGGGCGATGAAGACGCTCGTGTCCTCGCCGGCCATCTGCTCGACAGTCAAATGGTAGCAATGCTCCGGCGGCGTCAGCTCGAGCAGCGTCGTGTTGAGCTCCTCGACCAGGGTGCGCACGTCGTCCTGCAGCGGCGTCTCGATGGCGATCTCGACTGCCACCGCCACCTACTCCACCACCTTGGGAACGAGGAAGAAATTCTCATCGGTCGCCGGCGCATTGGCAACGATGTCAGTGGCCTTGCTGCCGTCGGTGACGACGTCCTGCCGCTTCTTCATCTCCATCGGTGTGACCGACGTCATCGGCTCGACGCCGGAAACGTCGACCTCGTTCAACTGTTCGACGAAGCCAAGGATGGCGTTCAACTCGCCGGTCATGCGCTCGGCGTCCTCCTCGCTCACCGCAATGCGGGCAAGGTGCGCGACGCGCTTCACTGTCTGAAGATCAACGGACATTTCTGTTGCCTCGGGAAAACCAGCGCTATAGCGGCGCGGCGCGTGCCGCGCAACATGCATTGTGCCGGGATCTGCCGGCCTCGAACGGCTAAACCGCCGGGACGGCCCGGGACCTGGGCGGCGCAGCGGAACGGACAGTTCGAAAAAGACGCCGTTCCAGGATTGTCACGGGCTTACGCAGCTCCACGCATCATTGCGCCTTTTTCCACGCCGTTCACGCCAACTGTTTGTTTGCGCAACTCCGGACGGAAAACCGCCGCGTACTTTTGCTGGGACTGCTCTAAGGCAAAGCCACGCCGTCGCACAACACGTAACTGCCGCCGTTGCCGGCCTGCTCACTTTCGTCGACGACCGGGCGGACCGACACCAGGTCGATTTGCGTCGGGCTCATTTGCGTGACCGAAAGGACATCCGGAAAGACAAAGCCCGGCTCCTGGCAAATGGCGGTCACCGCCCAGCTCGGCGAGAGCGTTGCCTTGGTGATCTGGAGGAATTCGCAATTGTATTCGACGCTTTGCAGGCCGCGGGCCGACAGCACGATGTTGCCGGCGTCGATCACGCTCTGCAGCGTCTCCTTCTTGGCCTTGGCGCAGAGTTCCTCAGACTGGAGATAGACACCTTCGATGAAATCCTCGGCCGCCGGCGCCGGAGATGCGGCGACCAACATCGAAACGCAAAGAGTCTGTCTCAACGCCATGGTTTCATTCCATTTTTCCAGAGTGCGACGGTCTTTCTAGAGAGTAATGGTCTGGCCGATCCCCGGCAATGCCACGTCCACGCCGGATCCCTCCATTCCCGCAACGAATTTCTCCGCCGTCTGGTCGATGATCGGAAACGTGCCGAAGTGGCAGGGAACGACCGTATCGAAGCGAAAAAAGCGCCGGCAGGCAAGGGCTGCCACCGCGCCGCCCATGGTGAAGCGGTCGCCGACCGGCACGATGCCGATCTTCGGCTCGTGCAATTCGTTGATCAGCGCCATGTCGGAGAAGATGTCGGTGTCGCCCATATGGTAGAGCGTCTCTTCTTCGGGAAAATGCAGGACGAGCCCGCCCGGATTGCCGAGATAGGTGTTTTGACCGCCCTCGCCGCCAAACGACGAGGAGTGCAGGGCCTGGACGAAGGTGGTGGTGAAGGCGCCGCAATCGACGGTGCCGCCGATGTTGCCGGGGTTGATCTTGTCGCCGCTGGCGCCCTTGCCGACGAGGTACATGCAGATCTCGTAGTTGGCGACCAGCATGGCGCCGCTTTTCTTGAGCACTTCCAGCGCGCCGCTGACATGATCGTTGTGGCCGTGGGTCAGCAGCACATGGGTGACCCCTTCCGCCGGCCCTTCCCAGCCGCCCGTCCAGGACGGATTGCCGACCAGATAGGGGTCGATGAGGATATTGGCGTCCGCCGTTTCGATGCGGAATGCCGAATGTCCATACCAGGTCAGTTTCATCAGTCGTGTTCCTCGATTTTTGCTGCGCCGGAAGATAGAAGGCCTCCTGCAGAATGAAAGTGCCATAGTGTGTCATTGCCGGTCAAAAGAGCGTGTCACGCTCCATCGAAGGAAAACCGTTGGGGATCATAGCGATCGAGGAATTGCCGGCGCGGCTTGCCGGCGGCAGGACACTGGCCGGGCTCGACCTCGGCGACAAGACGATAGGCGTGGCGGTTTCCGACCGCGGCCTGTCCTTCGCTCACCCGCGTCCTGTCATCCTGCGACGGAAATTCTCGCTCGATGCAGCCTTGCTGCTCACCCAGTTGCAGAAGGACAATGTCGGCGCGATCGCGCTCGGCCTGCCGGTCAACATGGACGGGTCGGAAGGTCCGCGTGCCCAGAAATCGCGTGCCTTCGTGCGCAACATGGCTGGCCTGTCCGACCTGCCTTTCGTGCTCTGGGACGAGAGGCTGTCGACGGTGGCGGCCGAGCGGACGCTGATCGAGATGGATTTCTCGCGCAAGAAGCGCGCCGGCAAGATCGATTCGGCGGCGGCCGCCTTTATTCTGCAGGGAGTCCTTGACCGGCTTCAGTCGCTCGGCCCATCCGCTCCGGCGGAACCGGATTCATCCAGCGGTTCCTGATCCAGGCGGCAATGTTGCGGCGGCGGCGAAACGCCCACAGCGCCATCAGCAGGAAGCCGTCGAAGACGCAGGTTTTGGCCACCATGCCAGGAATGATCGCCGGATCGATGCCCAGCATCTGGCCGTAGAGTTCGAACACCAGATCATGCAGCCGACGGCTCAGCATCACATAGCCGAAATTGATGTCGTTGAGCGACAGATAGAACCAGCCCCAGAACAGGGCCATGGGGGCCGCCCAAAGTGCGAACAAAGTGCGCATCAGCGGCCATCCCCATGCTTCGTGTCCGATCGGCCGGAAATACGGTTGAGCAAGGAACTGTGCGCCGCCCCCCTCGCCATGACGTTGGCTCTGGCACGGATCTCGCTCTCGACGGCAACCGTCGTGGCCAACGCCGACCGCCGCTCCGCCAGCACCGCAACATAGGATGCCAGCAGCGCCGTCAGTTGCACGGCAATGACCATGAACAGCCCGTCGATGCCTTGCGCGGCGCCGCCGACCAGGATCAGCGACAAGACGCCGGACGCCGATATGAAGGCGATGCGTACGACGATGTCGGTGGCATCGGGATTTGCCGCGATGTTGATCAGGGTCTCGACGAAGGCCCAGCAGAACAGCACCGCCACGACCAGCAGTGCGATGGCCAGCGGTGCGACGACGACGGCGTCATCTAGACCGGCTAAGCGGGTGTTCTCGACGGCCACGCCCAGCACGCCGAGAGCGCCGGCGACACCGCGGTTGCCGTCGATGCAGATGAAGGCCAGCAGTGCGAAAACGATCGCCCAGTGCAAGGCCAGAAAAGAGGTCAGTACGTGCCGCATGGCGTTCCTGCTTCGCGAGCACAGGCGGCTTATGGTTAACCAATCCTTGCTCCGTCAGGACTGTGGGCCCTGCGGCCGGCCACCGCAACGGAAACCATTTGTTAAGGTTAACCGCCATCCACAGGGCAAGGCGAACCGCGAAAAGCCCGCGTCGAGACTAGTTCACCGGTGGATAGAGCGTGTCGATGATCATGCGCGCATCGTGGCGCGAATCGAGCATGCCGTAGGTGCTGCGCCACTGGCCGGCGAGCCGCGTCTCGACGAAGGCATCGGCGATCCGCCCTGCCCCCAGCCGCCGAAGCTCGGCCGCCGCCGCTGACAGCGCCAGCTGCTCGGTGAGCAGGCGGGCCGACCCCTCGTCTGTCGCCGCCACCTGCATCGCCGCCTTGAGCACGCCTATCGTGCCTCGACCGCCGGCGCCGAGGTCGCGGTCGATGCCGGCCAGAACCTCCTCGAACAGGCCTGGCGCGCGGCCGAGCACGCGCAGCACGTCGAGCGCCATGACATTGCCGGAGCCTTCCCAGATCGCATTGACCGGCGCCTCGCGGTAGTAGCGGGCCAGCGGCACCTCCTCGACATAACCATTGCCGCCGAGGCATTCCATCGCCTCGTAGAGCAGCGGCGGTGCGATCTTGCAAACCCAGTATTTGACGACCGGCGTCATGGCGCGGGCGAAGGCCGCCTCGCCCCGATCGCTGGCCGCTTCGTCGAACGAGCGCGCCAGCCGGAACGACAGCGCCGTGGCGGCGGCAACGTCGAGCGCCATGTCGGCCAGCACGCGCTGCATTAGCGGCTGGTCGATCAGGTTGGCGCCGAACACCTGGCGGTGACGGATATGATGGACGGCCTCCGCGAGGCCCGCCCGCATGATCGCCGAGGAGGCGACGGCGCAGTCGAGCCTGGTCAGCGTCACCATATCCATGATCGTCTTCACCCCTGCCCCGGGTTCGCCGACCATTTCGCCGATGGCGTTGACGAACTCCACTTCCGACGAGGCGTTGGAGCGGTTGCCGAGCTTGTCCTTCAGCCGCTGGAAGCGGAAGCCGTTGCCCGATCCGTCGCCGAGGATGCGCGGGACGAGAAAGCAGGAAAGACCTTCCGGCGCCTGTCCGAGCACCAGGAAGGCGTCCGACATCGGCGCCGACATGAACCATTTGTGGCCGGTCAGGCGATAGAAGCCGCTACCGGCGCGCTCAGCCCTGGTGACGTTGGCGCGCACATCGGTGCCGCCCTGCTTCTCGGTCATGCCCATGCCGAGCGTCAGCCCGGTCTTTTCAACCGGCGGCTTCTGGCTCTGGTCATATTTGCGCGTCGTCACCCGCGGCGCCCATTCGCGGAACAGCTTTGGGCTTGCCATCAGCGCTGCCAGCGAAGCGCTGGTCATGGTGATCGGGCAAAGGTGGCCGGTTTCGAGCTCGGCGGTGATGTAGAAGCGGGCGGCGCGCACCTGGTGGCGGCGGCCGATCTCGGCGTCGCCATTTTCCCAGACCGAGGAATGCAGTCCGTTGGCGACGGAACGGCGCATCAGCGCATGGTAGGCGGGATGGAACTCGACCAGATCGACGCGCCGGCCCTGGCGATCGTGGGTCCTGAGCTTCGGCGTCTCGACATTGGCAAGACGGGCCAGTTCCTGTGCTTCCTGCGTCAGCACGAAACGGCCAAGCCCATCGAGATCCTTGCGCACCGGATCGGAAAAGCGCTCGGCAAGCTGGATCAGCAACGGATCGCCCCGCCAGGCGTTGCCGCCCGTCAGCGGCGGCGGCTGGTTGGTCACGTCGTCGGTCACGCTTTGTCCTTGTCGTCGAAGGTCGGTCGAATCCGAAGCCATCGGCGGGTTATAGCCCAAGCCACGCAAGGCGCGCGACGAAAATACCGGGGAGAAAGGCCGCAATCCAAAGCCGGTGCTTGCAGCAGGGAATTCTGCACCCTATAGCAGCGCCTTGAGATGACCGACGCTTCGTCCCTGCCGCTCTATCCCCACCGCCATCTTCTGGGCATCCGCGATCTTTCCCCCGCCGATATCGAGCTTTTGCTCGAGCGGGCGGACCGGGCCGTCGCCATTTCGCGGCAGCCGGAGAAAAAGACCTCGACGCTGCGCGGCCGCACCCAGATCAACCTCTTCTACGAAGCCTCGACCCGCACTCAATCGTCGTTCGAGCTTGCGGGAAAAAGGCTCGGCGCCGACGTCATGAACATGTCGGTGGCGAGTTCCTCGGTGAAGAAGGGCGAGACGCTGATCGACACGGCGATGACGCTGAACGCCATGCGCCCCGACATATTGATCATCCGCCACCAGTCGGCGGGAGCGGCGGCGCTTCTGGCGCAGAAGGTGGGCTGCTCGGTGGTCAATGCCGGCGACGGCGCGCATGAACATCCGACGCAGGCGCTGCTCGACGCGCTGACCATCCGCCGTGCCAAGGGACCGCTGTCGAAGCTGATCGTGGCGATCTGCGGCGACATCCTGCATTCACGCGTGGCGCGCTCCAACATCATGCTCTTGAACGCGCTGGGTGCCCAGGTGCGCGTCGTGGCACCCTCGACGCTTTTGCCGTCAGGCATCGAGAGAATGGGCGTGATCGTCGCCCGCTCGATGGCAGAAGGCCTGAAGGACGCCGACGTGGTGATGATGCTGCGCCTGCAGCGCGAGCGGATGGAAGGCGCCTTCGTGCCTTCGATCCGCGAGTACTTCCGCTATTTCGGCCTCGATGCCGAAAAGCTGAAGGCGGCCAAGGACGGCGCTCTGGTCATGCATCCGGGCCCGATGAACCGCGGCGTCGAGATCGCCTCGGAAATCGCCGACGGCCCGCAAAGCGTCATCCAGGAGCAGGTCGAAATGGGTGTCGCCGTGCGCATGGCGGTGATGGAAGCTTTGCTCGACCCGCGCCGCAACCATGAGGGGCGCGGCGCATGACGACAACGGTCTTCAGCAAGGCGCATATCGTCGACCCGTCGCGTGGTGTCGACGAGATCGGCACCGTCATAGTCGAGGGCCGCAAGATCGTTGCTGCCGGCAAGGCCGCCCTGAACCAGGGCATGCCGGAGGGCGCCATCGTCGTCGACTGCGCCGGCAAGGCGGTCATCCCCGGCCTCATCGACGCCCGCGTCTTCATCGGCGAACCGGGCGGCGAGCACCGCGAGACCATTGCCTCGGCAAGTGTCGCCGCGGCGGCTGGCGGCGTCACCTCCATCGTGATGATGCCGGACACCGACCCCGTGATCGACAATGTGGCCCTGGTCGAGTTCGTGCTGCGCACCGCCAAGGACACGGCCGTGGTCAACATCTTCCCGGCGGCGGCTATCACCAAGGGTCTTGCCGGCCGCGAGATGACCGAATTCGGCCTACTGCGCGAAGCCGGCGCGGTCGCCTTCACCGACGGGCGCCATACCATTTCAAGCGCCTTGGTGATGCGCCGGGCGCTGACCTATGCGCGGGATTTCGGCGGCGTCATCGCGCATGAGACCGAGGATGCCGACCTCGCCTCGGCGGGCGTCATGAATGAAGGCCTCTATGCCAGCTGGCTCGGCCTTGCCGGCATCCCGCGCGAGGCCGAATCGATCCCGCTGGAGCGCGACCTGGCGCTGGCGCGGCTGACGCGCGGCGCCTACCACGCGGCCAAGATCTCGACGGCGATGGCGGCGGAAGCGGTGACGCGAGCGAAGGCCGACGGCGCCAATGTCACTGCGGGCGTTTCGATCCACAATCTGTCGCTCAACGAGAACGATGTCGGCGAATACCGCACCTTCTTCCGGCTGACGCCGCCGCTGCGGGCCGAGGAAGACCGGCTGGCGATGATCGAGGCGGTCAAGGACGGCACGATCGACATCATCGTCTCCTCGCACGATCCGCAGGACGTCGACACCAAACGCCTGCCCTTCGCCGATGCGGCTGCCGGCGCCATTGGCCTGGAGACGCTGCTGGGCGCGTCACTCAGACTCTACCACAATGGCGATGTGCCGCTGCTGCGGCTGATCGAGACGCTGTCCACCGCGCCGGCAAGACTGTTCGGCCTGCCCGGCGGCACGCTGAAGCCTGGCGCCGTTGCCGACCTGGCGGTCATCGACCTTGACGAGCCGTGGATCGTCAGCGAAAGCGGCATCCGCTCGCGCTCGAAGAACACCTGTTTCGAAGGCGCGCGGCTGCAGGGCAAGGTCTTGCAAACGATGGTGGCGGGCCGCACAGTGTTTTCGGCCTAGATCGGCCACGGCGCATTGCGTTATTCCGAGCGGTTCGGGAAACGCGGGGGGAAACAATGGGTTACGGCGTCATCCTGGCATTGCTGTTCGGCTATCTGCTCGGCTCGATTCCCTTCGGCCTCTTGATCACCCGTGCCGCCGGCCTCGGCGATGTGCGCAAGATCGGCTCCGGCAATATCGGCGCCACCAATGTGCTGCGCACAGGCAATAAGGGGCTCGCCGCGGCGACGCTGTTGCTTGACGCACTGAAGGGCACGGCAGCGGTGCTGATCGCTGCTCGCTTTGGGCCGGACCTCGGGCTCTGGGCCGGCTTTGGCGCCTTTCTCGGCCATCTGTTCCCGGCCTGGCTCGGCTTCAAGGGCGGCAAGGGCATCGCCACCTATCTCGGCGTGCTGATCGGGCTGGCCTGGCAAGTGGCGCTGATCTTCGCCGTCGTGTGGCTCGCCGTCGCCTTCCTGTTCCGCTACTCCTCGCTGGCGGCACTGGTGGCCGCCGTGGTTGTGCCTATCGCGCTCTATTTCCTGAGCACGCCGCAGATTGCCGGGCTGTTCGTGGTGATGAGCCTGATCGCCATCATAAAACATCGCGCCAACATTTCGCGGCTGCTTGCCGGCACCGAGGGCAAGATCGGAGCCAAGGGGTGAGCAAGCCTGCCGTCGGGCCGCGCCTCAGCGACCGGCAGCGGATGAGCTGGCTTCGCCTGATCCGCACACCGAATGTCGGCCCGGCCTCCTTCCGCCAGCTCATCAACCGTTTCGGCTCGGCCGAGGCAGCGCTCGAGATGCTGCCCGAGCTGATGATCTCCGGCGGCGCCAGCCGCATCGCCCGCATTCCATCGATCGCCGAGGCCGAAGCGGAACTGGAGGCCGCCGGCCAGGCCGGTGCCCGCTTCGTCGGCATCGGCGAGGCCGACTATCCACCCTTGCTGAAAAACATGGACAACCCGCCGCCGCTGCTTGCGGTGAAAGGCGAGGCCGCGGTGTTCCGCCTGCCGGCGGTCGCCATCGTCGGCGCCCGCAATGCCTCGCTTGCCGGCATCAAGATGGCGCGGATGCTGGCGGCGGATCTTGGCCGCGACGGCTACGCGATCGTCTCCGGGCTGGCGCGCGGCATCGACACATCAGCGCATCAGGGCAGCATAGCAACGGGAACGATCGGCGTGCTGGCCGGCGGGCTCGACCTGCCCTACCCGCCCGAAAATGCCGGTCTCTGCAACGAGATCGCCGAGCGCGGCGGCGCCATCATTTCGGAAATGCCGTTCGGCTGGCAGCCGCGCGCTCAGGATTTTCC
Organism: Mesorhizobium monacense; assembly: GCF_056781675.1. NCBI lineage: Bacteria > Pseudomonadati > Pseudomonadota > Alphaproteobacteria > Hyphomicrobiales > Phyllobacteriaceae > Mesorhizobium > Mesorhizobium monacense. The sequence goes on from NZ_CM165567.1 coordinate 2,477,583, forward strand.
ACGCCGCAACCGGCTTGTGGCGGGTGCTGCACTCGGGCTGGTCGTGATCGAAGCGGCGCAACGCTCGGGATCGCTGATCAGCGCCAGGCTGGCCGGCGAGATGGGCCGGCTTGTCTTTGCCGTGCCCGGCTCGCCGCTCGATCCGCGCGCCGCCGGCTCCAATGGCCTGCTCAAGGACGGTGCCACGCTTGTTACCGAAGCGGCCGACATCGCAAGCGCGATCGCGCCGCTCGCCGGCACCCGGCCGCCAAGGACGGCGCCGCTTACCGAGCCGCCCGAGCTGTCGGCAACGCCGCCGCCCGGCGAAGACGAGCGTGCCGGTGTGCTCGAAGTGCTCGGCCCGACGCCGGTCGCGGTGGACGAGGTCATCCGCCATACCGGCCTCAGCGCCGCGCAGGTTTCCATGGTGCTGCTGGAGCTCGACCTCGCCGGCCGGCTGGAGCGCCACGCCGGCGGCAATGTCTCACTGGTTTTCGCAGGGGCTTGACGTTTGGAGCCAACCGCCGGCGAAAGGTCGAAGCAAATGCTGTTTACGCGCACGGCCGCTCTTGTCTGGGCGGGGCTGAGCGTTGTGCTGGCCCTGCAATGGTCCATGGAACTCAGCATGGTGGGTTTTCCGGACGGCTACATAACCCCCTTTGCAAGAGCCACCCGCCCGCTTCTGGGCATTCTGACGGCGGCCTGCATGGCTCAGGGCCTCTATTTCATGTTTACCGTCCTGTTCGGCAAGACGATGAAAGCCATCACTCTCGGCCTGCAAATCCTGATCGCCGCCATCTTTACAGTAGCGCCGGTGCTCATCGTGAAGGATTGTCCGCGTTCCAAGACATGCAGCACGGCCTATGAGGCGTTCACCAACACAATGATGGATGACGGCGCGGGCGGCTAGACCTTATGCGAGCGCGGCGCCTTGCACGTCCGGCTCGTCCCCGCGAATGCAGGAATGTGAGCACCTTCAGGGTCCAGCTGCTGTGCAACCGGCTGAACATTATCCTTGTAGGAAATGCATTTGCCGTGAGCGCGATACCGTGAATCAACTCAGTCGTAGATGTTGGCAAATAGATCAATGTCGCTGCGCGCCTTGAAGTGTCCGACGTAGGAACCTGTCGGCAGCAGCAATGCTTCGCCTGAACTGGCTTGCAATGTCAGGGTTCTTGATCCGGTCTCAAGGTGAAATGGCGGATGAAGCACGGCGCCGTCAATTTCGACCGATCCTTGCAAGGGCGTCCCGGTTGCGCTGTAGAGCGCATAGCTTCCCGCAATCGGGACATCGAAAAACTTCTTCTCACCGGGATTAAGGCGACAGCCAGCGATCCTGAGATTTGGGGCGACGCTGACGTAACTGTTCGCAATCAGAGGCGCGACCACAGGATAGATATTGTCCATCCGGTAAGACCACAGGATCATCTTCGGCGGAGACTTGCTAAAGACATTGTAGGCCTCGGAATTCCTGCCTTCCCGCAAGGTCGCGAATATAGAGTGCCTGTCGAGCCACAAAATTGTCGGCTCCTGCCGATTGGGCAACATCCCGATACCGTCGAAATAACGCTCATCGGGTGCGAGTAACAACTCTGCACGCGCGACCAGTTCAAGTTGGGCCGCATTGTTGTCGGTGCGTAGATAAATGACATTGCTCACGTAGCTTATGGCCATGCTCGTGATCAGTGCCACCCATGCAAGGCGCAGGTAACGCGCGTGGGTTGCGATGCCGTCGAGCAGTATCAGCGACCACAGTGACATGAATGGCAGAGCCATAATGAACACGTAGGGCCACGGCTGGTCGTGCGCGAAAACCAGCACGGTGATGACGACAGTGAAGATCAGCGCAATTCGCCTTCGTTCATCGAGTTTTGTGATCTGCATCAGAGACAGAGCCATGCCGGCGAAACAGAGAACATAAAGGACGTAGTTCCGCAGGAGCGTCTGCAGCACGAAGCGCCTCAGCCCCCCGTATTCACCGCCCCCACGCGTCGCAACCTCGACCGGACCGAATACGAGGTTCTTGGCAATGGGAACAGGGTCGCTGCCGCCGAAGATGAAGCAATAGGCAATTATCGGAACAGTCCATCCAAGCACGAGCCATGCCCCGCGCACTGCACCTGTCGCGTAGCGTCTGTTCAAAGCTGCGTCAGCGACCAAGCCAAGCCCAAGCGCAACATTGAAATAGACTGATTTCTGAGTCGCGAGGAAAGCCAAGCCGCTTAGGACGCCGGCGATAACAAGCTGCGGTCCTGTCAACGCACGTGCGCGCAGGATGACCAGCAGCGCCGCCGCAGCGAAGAACACCGCCAGTGGTTCGGCGATGGTTCGAAAGACGCGCTCCATGAAATTCGAGAAGCACAGGAGGATGAGGACGATTGCCAGGGCGCGGACGTGGTTTTCGCCAAGAGCGCGAGCGCATGCGTAGACGGAAGCGATGGTCCCGCATGCCAGCAATGCGGTCTGCATGCGGCCTGCAAGCAGAATCGACGTGGCATCCCAGCCGATCAGGTGGGCAATCTCGTAAAAAACTGCATAACCGACCGCCTTGGCATGCCAGATCGTAACGAACAGGCCGTTGGAGAAATATTTGGCCCATCCGAGTTGGACGAATTCGTCCATGACGAAGCGGCTGTTATACGCGAGGACGAATAGAATGACGATCTTTATAGCGACGGCGATAGTTATAAATGCAGTTGCAATTCTGGGTAACGCCTCATCATTACCTGATCCCCCCGCTTCTATTTTCATTGAATCTGCGATGCCAAATTCTTTGCAGCCACGGCGAGCCTGATCGTTGTAGAAGGCGCATTGTGCACATGAAATGCGCGCTCACAAGGCAGCTCGCGGTAATTGCATTAGCTGTTGCCAGCACTCGAATGGAATGTTGATATTGTCTGTGCCAATCCGGACGGCGATGCACAGTTAAGGGGTACTCCGAGTGGCCTGCCTTGGTGATGATTCGGGAACTTGCCAGTATGTGTCGCTAGGCAAATTCCTGGATCGTAGCGGCAAGTTCGGGCACTCCGAGGTTGTCCGTTGCATGCGTTGTGGTCACGGCGTCTCCATGCCGCCGTTGCCGGATGTGGCCTTTCTCTACCAAAACCGGGAGAGTCAGGACTTTCAGCCTGACGCGAAAGGCCTCTCACACGCAATCAAGGATATTGCCTTCCGCTCACAGGCCAGAAAATTATTGCGGCAAGTTGGCGGCGCGGACGGAAGGATTCTCGATTTTGGTTGCGGAAGCGGACAGTTCACAAGAGTCCTTGGTGAAATGGTTGGTGGTGCGTCGGAAGTCATTGGTGCCGACATGCACGCCGAACCTCCGGTCGAGCTGGGTGAAAGGTCATATCTCGGTCCTTCGGAACTCAACTCCTGCAGGGAAAGCTTTGACATCGTCATGGCATTGCACGTCTTGGAACATGATGATGATGCCGCTGGATTGCTCACGACCATATCCGGGTACGCGCGCCAAGGCGGCAAGGTCGTGATCGAGGTTCCGAACATCGATTGTGTGTGGGCTACGGCGTTCGGAAAGTTTTGGGATGCTTGGTACCTGCCGTACCACAGGCACCATTTTACCCGGGGCTCACTAGTTAGATTGATGCAGCGCAACGGCCTTAAAGTTGAGTCCGTGCATGGGGTGACCGTTCCGACAATGGGGAGATCATTCGCCAACATTTTCGGAGGAACTAACAATCTGTTCTGGCTGCTGCTGGGTATCTTGGCGCACCCATTGCAAGTCCTAGGGGAAGTCCTGGCACGCAATCCGACAGCAATTAGGGTGATTGCCACCAAGGCATAACCAGCAAACACCGGCTCGCCGTTTAAGGAAATCGGAATGGCGAGGATTGCAGCGATCTTGATCGCACGTCCTAATCGCCAGATCAGGGCGTCGATTCAGAAGCCGCTCGATACGCGACCGTCACCGCCGCCGCAGATAGAGCCGTGGCAGGATGGCCCAGTGCGCAGCTGCAAAATTCCAGGCAAATAGAGCGACAGTGGCGATCGGTGTCGCAATCGCAACACTAAGACCCAGGCCGGAACAGAGGACGATCATCATGGCCACCGAGACTGGATAGGCCGTGGCCACGCCTCCTACGAAACGCGTGAATGCCTTCAGGCGAAGAGGCTCGGCAAAGGTGAAGCGGCTGTGCAGTGCGTATCCGATAGGCGTCACAGCCAAGAATGAAATCACGGTGCCAAGCAGGTAATGCACCCCCACTTGATCGACAGCAATCATGATGGCGTTGTGCGCAATGGCGCACACCAACCCCACCAGCGTGTATCGCCACCCTCGTTCCAAAAGTGGTCTTTCACGCTTCTCCCCCACCTGCTCACCGGAATCCATAGCAGGCCTGGGCATTGGCTCAAAAAGCTCCTGTCAGTTTCGCGCGAAGTCGGCTCGCGGTGCGCTCACGCAACCGCGAGTCGCGTAAATAGCGCCTCATTCCGATCGGCCCGAGCGACAGCACAACACCGGTCGCGCGAACCAAGGCCCTCAAGTTGCCGCCCGACGCAGCAGCCAGCAACACATTGACGCTGATCGACGCACGGGCGGCAGGCTCTACCCGAAGGCGACTGCTCGCCGGAAGTCGGTGCAAATGGCGTTCCAGGACAATCTGCATTTGTGACCGGAACTCGCTCGCGTCGCGGGATCCGGTAACAGTCAGCGAGCTGCCGTGAACCCGAAAAGCCGTCGTGATCTCGTCGTGATAGGTCACCGGTCCCGTACTGGCGAGCTTCGCCCATATGTCCCAATCCGCCGTATACCAGAGTCCCTCATCCAAGCCCCCGCACGCCAGCCATGCGCTTCGTCGGAATACCGGCGCGGGCACCGAGACAAAATTTTGCACGAGCAGCCGTTCTAGCAGGAATTCAGCTCCGAGCACCTGGTCAGCCGGCAAAGGACAGTTCCACCGCCCCATTCGCCGGCCGTAGCGGTCGACGATAGCGGTCGGGGCCAAATGAAGCACGGCTTCGGATGCGTCTGCAAGCCAGCGGCGAGCAGCCTCAACGCGCCCGGGCAGCCACAGGTCGTCTTGGTGAAGCATGCAGACGTGATCAGCGGCCGCTAGCTCGACGCCCAGGTTGGTCTTCGTCTGCCACGGCCCGAGATCCCTTCGCTGAACCAGCCGAAGTGGCAATCGGTGGACAAATTGCTCAACAATGGCAGCGGTGGTGCTCGTCGGGCTGCTGTCGATAACGATTATCTCCAGGCCGTCGGTCGGCTCAGCAGCCAGCGAGTCAAGTGTCGCGCCAATCCATACCGCTCCTTCGTGGACCGGCATGACGACGCTCAGAAATGGCTTTTCGATCACGCAGCTACCTGCTCGAGTTTCCGCTCGGAAGGCAGTCGGATGATTGGAACGCATGCCTGTCATCCAAATTATCAAGCAGCAGCTTGAGCACGAAACCGGACAACACCATGGACATGCCTGCCACGCAGGCGGTGGTGATCACAAAGGTCAGGTGCACCGACTGCTCCATTGGCCCACCAACAAAAATCCAACGTAGCGCCAGCAATACGTCCGCGACAAAGCCAGCCACGGCAAGCACGCCACCTGAGAAGAGCAGCCATTCCAACGGGCGACCGCGCATCAGCCTGGGCACAAGTCTACCTCCGTGGACTGGTTGGTAGATAGCGATCGCCACCTTGGCCAGCATCCCGAACAGGATCGCTGAAAGGCCAATCAGAGTCGCCATGGCGGAGAGCGCGACGAAGTGAATTCCGAAATACCACCCACCGATGCGAACAGGCCCAGCAGCAAGGATTGCAAGGCCAACAATGCCAGGCACCAGCAAGGTCACGCCCGGTATGAGATACATGGTATCGGGCGCATGGGCTACGATCAGCCGCAGGTGTCGCCAACCGTCGCGGAATGAGCGCAGATGAGGTGGGCGGTCACGCTTGTCCCGATGGAGTTTGATCGGCACTTCGCGGATCACCAGGCCTGCGCGATGCGCGTTGATGACCATCTCCGAGGCGAATTCCATGCCGGGCGAGCGCGCGCCTATCCTGCGGAACGCATCGCGGGTGAAACCCCGCATGCCGCAATGGAAATCGTGTACCGAAGAGTGGTGAAGCCAGCGGGCAATCATTGAAAGCACCGGATTGCCGAGATATCGGTGCAGCGGAGGCATGGCGCCAGGCTCGATACCGCCCGCAAAGCGATTGCCCATGACCAGGTCGGCACCATCCTCCAACGCGTCGATGAAGTGGCCGAGTTCGCTCCAGTCGTAGGAATCGTCTGCATCTGCCATGATCAGGTACTTGCCTCGCGCAGATTCAGCCGCCGCACTGATCGCCGCGCCGTATCCTTTGACCCGCTGGTGCACGACACGCGCGCCGAGGGCCTCGGCAATCTCAACCGATCGATCGCTTGACCCGTTGTCCCCAACCACCACCTCACCCGTGATGCCACGCTTGGCGAAGACATCAAGGGCCTTGCGAATGCAGATGCCGAGCGTGCGCTCTTCGTTCAGGCAAGGGATAATCGCCGATACAACAGGAGCCCCCGCTTCATCGGCGCGCGGACTGCCCAGATCGGTCTGGACCGCCGCAAAATCTGACTTTTCAGCCATCGTGCCACCCGCTGCAACCCAGGCGTCAGCTATACCGACAACCTCGGACATGCACCCCACGCATTCTTGCTACCCCACCTGCGATATAACAAGAACAAGTTAATGATATACAAGAGCTTTGCACTGTCGATCCAGTTGGGTGCTATCTGGTATTCTTGGTGAGGTTTCAGCTCTCATAGCGGGCTGTCGCTGAACAGCCTAGCGGAACAGATACTTTGACACCTCCGGGTTGCCGCGACGCCACATCACGTTGTCCAGGAAGTAATGATGCACGTTGATGAATATCAGCACGATGAAGAAGAAAAGCGATGACCCAAGCACCTGCTTATCGTACGGGATCAAAGCCGTCAGCACGAACGGGATCAGCCAGAAACCGAGATATCCAAGTGCGGCACCACCGACGATGAATCCCAAGACCCGCAGCCTGTAGAGCGGGCCAAGAAAGGCCAGGAGCTTCAGCGGCGGATCTCCGACGGCGCCGGGATCGTCGCGCTCGACATTGGTCTGATACCGCCAGACCACCGCCAGGTACTGGAGCGAGTGGAGCGCGGGCACCACAAGCAGCCAGAGCGGGTTTATCCTCGCAATCAGAATCCAAAGGTAAAGCGATGCGACGTAGGCCACGACGCCGTTATACGGCAGGTTGCCGCCGTTTAATCGCCAGCGATTGACCAGCATCAGAACCGTGGCCGCCGTGGAAGCAATGGCCGTCAGCACGGCTATGTTGGTGATCCACGACGGGGCCGCAAACGTGTAATATTCCAGGCCATAATATTTCCCCTGGGTGACGGCCGTATTCGTCTGAAGCCATGCCAGGATCCACACGGCATAGCTGTTGACCAGCAGCACCTTCTTGTCTCGATCGTCGAAGAATTTGCGCTTCAGGACGGCATCCACCATCAGCATGCCATAGCCTTGCTTGACGTAATGCCAACCGACAAAAAAGAACATCGCATTGGTTGCATATCCCAGCAGGCGTGCGTTCGCCGCCGCCGCGCCATACGCAAAGAACGCGCCCATGATGACGGGAACGACGATGCCGGCGAAAATGTAGCGAAGCTGGAGGCCCCTGTCGTATCCGTCCCCGCTCACCTTGCGGCCAAAGTTGCGGTAGAAAAGCTGGTATGAGTGGGCGAAGTGGGGATAGTTTATCAGGTAGGCTACAAAGACCATCGTTGCGGCCACAGCGCCTTCGTACTCGAGCGGCACCAAAAACAGAAACGGCAGGATCAGAAATGCGCTGCCACCGAGCATGAGGAAGTCGGCAACCGGGCCGAAGAGATATTTTTGAGGTGCCGCCGCTCTGGGAGCTACAGTTTCCGCCGAAAGGTGAAGTGCCATGTGCGAGCCCTCCCTTGGGAAGGCTGAGTTTAGTCATCGACCTGTGTGGCGACAAGGTTGGGGCTGCCGAGTGTTCCCGACGGAGCGGCCAATCGATCACAGGCAAAGCAGATTACAGATTAGCCCGCCCCACGGTTGTCGAGGCCGACGAGCACGGGTGCATTCGTGCGCCGCAACACGCGCGGGCGAGGTCCCCTCGCTGGCTTTACGCGGTCCGAAACCGTTCGATGGAACCTGCGCCTGACGTTGCAATCAAACGCGCAGCGGCTAATGCGGCCAGGACTATGAAAACCGCTGTGATGTTAAGGAAGATCGTCGACGCAAGAACGATCCCGCTGTGGTCATAGCAACTTGCGAATTCCATGGCGCTTTACCCCTTCAAACGCACCTAATCCCGATCCAGTGGCCCCACACCGTCTGGCTCAGCATGATCTTGATTTAGGGGAAATACAAGTGATTGCTAATGTAGAGAGGGGGTCTGTAGCCGTTCCGCGTCTGCCAGAAAGCGCTCCAAATTGCCTGTGAGATCAGCTTTGGGTCTTTGTGTCCGGCGACCTCCGTTTGAGAAATCGCCCGGGGGGCTTCAGGTACCCGGACCGGCAATGCCGTCAAAGACATCGTGAACTTGCGCAGCCAGCATGTCCGTGGCGGGCTGACGCCGCTCCTTGCAGGCCGAACCCGTGCAGCCGCTGCGCGGCCTCCGGTGACTGAGCTTAACCGCTATTCGGTCTCCGGTGGAACTTCTTTCTTGATCGTCTGAGTATCCGCGGTCGTTGCTGTGTCGGCGGGCGTGACACTCGCAGTCTTCGTCTGTTTGTCGACCGATGCCAGTACCTTCGAATGCCCGGGGCACTCTGCGGATGCGGCGGATATGGAGAGGCCGAGTGCGGCGGCTATTGCCAGCAACGTTTTCATCGTCTTTCCCCTTTCGTTCCAACGTAACGTAACCTGCCTGGCGCTGAGGACATAATCACTTTTGCTCCCGCGCGCTTGCGAGAGAAGCGCGCCAATCGCCAGGACGATCAGGATAGCCAGGCCGGCGACTGCTTTCATCGCCTTGCCTTTCGCCAGCCGGCCGCATCGTCATGCTGCAGAACCATCGCTCGCCGTCCTTCAACAGGTTAATCAGGATGCGTTGTCGGGAGTCGTCGCTGATGTTGCAGTCCACGAGCGCGGGATAGATCTGAAAGGCTAGGAAGCCAACAATCACCGCGATGCCGGCAATAATCTTTGCCCAGTAAAACAAACCACCGGAACGATAGCTCTTGCCATGCCTTCGGCGGTTGTACCGATTGTCTTGAGAACGGCGGACTTTGCCCACGGTATTCGCAGCCATTCTCTCAGCTACTTCTCGGGCAGGCCTATCGTGTTTGGGGATGTAAACCGGAACTTTCGCGGTAGCGCGCATCGGATTGAGCTCGTCGCGATTCCTGGCGCGAAAATCCGCCAGTGCTTTTTCTGTGTCGTTTTTTGACTTGCCGGCAATGATTTCAAATGGCGGTTCGGGCGCCGTAAGGATAGCGCCGCTGTCAGATATTATCAGAAAGAGCTCGGACTGATCTTCTAGTCGAAACAGAAAGCAATAACCGTCAGGTTCCTTGAGTTCCATACTCGGGTGTGTGAACCTTGCGTGAAAGTAAATCGGTTTTGGCTTCGACATGTCTCGAAGCATCTCGGTTCCAACGGTGGCGGCGTACTCTGCGTATCCAATATGCTCCATACTACGCTCCCACTCGAGTGGAATGCATACATGGGCAGTCTTCAGGAACGCCTGTCCACCTTTTTTTGTGGATATGTCGATGTCTTCGAATGGTGTAAGGACCATACCCTCAGACGTCCTAGTTGCTCGCAACCGACCAATCGCGGTTTCAAGGCAATAGCTCTTCACTTTCTTGCCTCGTGGATCGAGTAAAGGTTCAGCTTCCTGAGTTTTCGTGATTAGGGGTCGTTGTGGCAGTGCATTGCAGAAGCTCTGTAAGAATGGTGTCGGATCGACAGGATCGCTGATCTTAAAGATCGTGGAAAGCAGCCACTCATCATCCCTTCGAATCGCTTCCTCTTTGTTGAAGGGGCTCATGTCTGCGTTCTCTCCATGGTTCGTCTGACAAGCAAACAAACCATCGAATGCATAGCGAGTCGAGTTCAGCAAATGGCGAAGTTCCAATCTGATCGACACAAAGATGACCGAGAGCAGATGCCGAGGCTTTCGCTTTTTGGCTCAGCATTTCAGCAACAGCTAACAGGACGGAAACGACGTGCGATATTGAATCAAATTCGATGTTGCGGGGCGTTCCATGCGTAAGCGTGCCGGTGGGGCCCCGGTTGGAGTTCATCGAGCCGCTGCTGCCGACCTTGTTGGAGAAGCCGCCGGAGGGCGACGGGTGGCTGCATGAAGTGAAATTCGACGGCTACCGTTCCCAGATCGTCAGGGATGCCGAGGGCGTGCGGATATTCACCCGTCGCGGTCCCGATTGGACGGCCAAGTATCGCGAAGGAGATCGGCGACAAGGTGCAAATCGGAAGAGATCACGCCTAAGCCGGATGAAGCCTCACGGCTAGCGAAACACGACGTAGGCGCCCATGCAGGCCATCAGCAGGCAGGCGGCCATGCCGACCATGTCGCGCTGCCGGTAGCGCCAGAGATGCGCCTCTGCGCAGTCGATCTTCATACGTCCTAGTCATGACGAAGCCGGACAGGATGAAAAACAGGTCGACAGCGATCGCGGGGTTTGGTGGCAGGGCCGGAAGATGATAGGTGCGCGCCAGATGATGGACGGCGACCGCTATCGCCGCAACCCCGCGCAGAGCGTCCAGTCCGTAGAGCCGTCCCCCCATCCTGCAACTACTACTGAACAATTCGAAAATCAGATTCTGCGATCACGGCATACGCTAACGCGTTTCGTGCGGATCGAGGAGATTATGCCGAAGCCGAAGAGGCGCTAGGAGCCAGCCCTATGCTTCCTTACCACTTTCGCTGAGCCGGCTCTCCTCTGCATCGCAATTAACCTTGACCAAATGAGGCAGTGATCTCGCGTCGGCCTTTACTTGCGTAGTTGCTAAAATAATGAAAGGCTCCTCCCGTTGGGGAATGGGGTGATGGAAGAAAGCCCAGGTAGATTTAGTTGCCTTCTCGAGCCGACTGGTGCTTGGACGGTATGGGATGACGTTGCCGGCGAGCCCGCGACCTTGGGCGGAAAAATACTGATGGGCTGCACACGGGAGCGCGCCGAGTCTGCTCGCGACGTGCTCGTGCGGATTTACAAAAATGGGCTGGACGCTCGACCGACTGGCCGTTCTAGCGCTTGAGTCGACGGCCCGCACCACCTGTGTCACCCCGGCAGCGGGCTGTCGCGCGCAAAGCCTAACGCAGTAGCACGTATAGCCCAAGGCCATCAGAGGTAGGCGCACATGCCGATCATAGTCGCGCTGCATATAGCGCCAGACGGCGCCGGCGAAGCATGCGAACGAAGGACGCGGGGCAAGCCAAGGAGGTCGGCGACAAGGTGCAGATCGAGGAGATCTCACGCCGAAGCCAAGAGGAAAAGCGCTAGACGGGTTCAATACGGTGGATGACACCACCAGAAAGCCTCGGCTTCCTCTTCGGGCGTCATCGAACGGAACTCCCATGAGTCAGTTCCCGCGATGTAGCGTTTCCAAACGGGGGTGCCCGCCGCGTTGACACCTTCGTGCCAGTCGGTAAACCCCATCAGTGGCAACAGCACTTGTCGGATCGATCGAAGCCGCAGTGCTGCTGCCGTGCGCATCGGGAAGCCCCTCCCTCCAGGGTGCTCAAATTCCGGCATATCTGTCAGCGCTCCGCCACCCAATTCTTGCGCAGCTTCACTGTGGACTCATGGCGGCCCGGGACGACAAGCGTTGCTGGCCTCGCCCCAGAGTTTTCGCTTCAGGGAAAAGAGGAGCCCCCGCCTTTCCGCTCGGCAGTCGGCTTCGATCGCCGGCGCACCTGCAGCACTGTGGCGGTCAGGCCATCTTTGCCAAGATCTTGGCCATATCTGCCGTGTCGAACGCCCTCAACGTCTGGGTTCTGATGTTGCCTAGCGATGCGATTGACAGGCCTAGAGCGGTCGCGGCAATCTCGTCTTCGGCTTCTGCAATCGCCACGACGTCATACTGACCAAGCGTCCACAACAGCGTGTGAACCTTGACGCCGCTCTTGCTGGCCATCGCCTTGAAAGCCTCGGCACGCTTCTGCGTGTCCTTGATGCTCTTGATACCTTGATCTGTGAAATTCGACAGCAATACGTAATAAGCCATTGATTCCTCCCAAATAGGGAGCGGGCGGGCACTCACGGCGCGTCCGCCGTCTCCCGAACTACGACAACACGAGAGTGGTCGGCACGGTGGCAACCTTTTGCGGTGCAAGGCCGCACCACCACTGCGGTGGGGCTTGGTTCGTCCCGCGTCAATCAGACTATGCTTATGTTAGCAATCACGCAATTAAGCCAATTGACGTTAATTCACCGGTCCTGTCCCGTTCCATTTGATAAACGGTGCATGGCGTACGAAAAGCGTCGAAAAATCTAGCTAAGTTATTGTTTTTTGGTGAGCGCGATGGGATTCGAACCCATGACCTACTGATTAAAAGACCGTAACAAAGCCACCATTTGCGCTGTTTATAACCGATATGCGCCATTTGTGCGCCATCGAAAGCCGGGCAACCCTCGTTAACCGGTGTCAAATGGCGAAAAGCGCCTTGGCAATTTTGTCCATTGCGGCGGCATGTGTTTCGCTTGGGAAAAGATGTCCGTACCGGTTCATGGTGATTGCGTAGGTTGCATGTCCGGCGAGCGTCTGCACGGCCTTCGGCTGCAGCCCGGCTTCAATCCATGTCGAAACGGCAAAATGGCGCAACGCATGCCAACCGATATTTTTCGCCTTGGCCGCCTCGATTAAGGGATTCCAATGGCGCCGCAAGAAGTTTGTGTGACGCGTGAAGCCGCCCTCTGAATCCGGAAAGATGAAAGCGTCAGCACCGCTGTGCTTGGAGGCCGCTTTCCATTTCAGAAGGTCTGAAACAATCGTCCTGCCGAGCGGCACAGTGCGCTTGCCGCTTTCAGTCTTGGTTGTGTCGAATTGCCCAAACGCGTCAACGCGGCTGTCAACCGTTACAGTTCGCGCCTTCAGATCGATATGCCGCCAACGCAACGCCCACTGCTCAGAAGCTCGCAAGCCGGTCGCCGCGGCAAACTGGATCCTGCGCTTCATATCCGCGTCGGCCTTTTCGAGAATGCCGGAAAGTGCCTTTTTCGACGGGGGTACAACCTTCTCACTCCCCTGCCCGCGCTTGCCGATTACGCGAACGCCCTTAGCCGCATTCGTAGCGACCCAATCTTGGCTGACGGCATACTGCAGCGCACGCGACAGACTGCCGATGACGCGTCGCACAGTCACCAGACCAACTTCCGCATCCCGCAGCTTTTCGACCAGATCGTTGACAGCGCGCGCCGTCAGTTCCGAAAGTTTGGTGTCTCCAAGTTCGGGCTGGGCATGTGTAACCAGTTGGCCTTTTGTATTGCGGAGGTACATCGTGGTCACCTGCTCGCCTTTGCCGTGTCGCTTTTCGAGATGCTTCACATAGGCGTCGATCGCGTCTTTGACGGTCTTGGTTGCCGCCTCGGCGCGGAATACCCCCTTGCTAATCTGGCCTTCGATCTCGATACGCCTCGCGTTCGCCGCGGTCTTCTTGGAGTACTGCTCTTTGTGTCGGTCGCCTTTCTTGTCGGTATATGCAAGAACCCAGGCCTCACGCTTTTCTCCCTTGCCGGTAGTCCATGCGCGCTTGGTGACGGTTGCCATTGTTGACCTCCTGATTCTATGGCGCAAGATCGCTCCCAGCTTCCTGAAATTCCATGCCCCGCTGGTGCGGCCCGCAAGGGATCGGTATGGCGCAACGATGACTGGCCCGACCGGAACGACCGTCAGCGACCACGGTAGAGTTATCTACCCGGTGATCTAGCCGGCCAATGCCAGCCCAATGGCAATTCCCAGCCCGATGGCAAGGCCGCCTGTACACTGCTCCTGTCGTTGGCCTTGAGTCTTGACGCCCAAATATGTCAAAATGTCCTCGGCAGAACGCAACGAGGGGAATCAGCATGGACACAAAGCTTCGCACTCTCATTCTGTGCGCCATCATCACGACGCTCGCAGCCTGTACGTCCTACACGAACCCGACGCCCGAGCAGTCGGCTGAGGCAGCAAAGATCGCCTCGGAGAATCAGTCGACGGCCGACGACGGGGGGATGCAATGAAGTAGGTTGCGGCCCTTGAATAATTCAACCTCAATCATACAGTACAGCCATCACGCGGACGGCGGGGCGCCTGTTCCTACGGGGCTGGAGAGGTCGTCAAACACCGTATCCATGAGCCGTGTTTGTAGGACAGCGGCCAGCGAGAACGCGCGCTGGCGGGTACTAGCGGCCCAGCGGCCTGGCTGGGTGTGGGGGTCGGCCACCGGGCCTATAACCGGCAAACGGACTAGGTTCGCCGGCTGGCGAATTATAGGCCGGTCATGCGTCAATGCAACCTTGGCAAAACGGCGGCCTGCGTACACGTCAATGACATCGTATGAAAAGGCCGGTGCAGCGCCCTAGCCAAGCCCCAACTGCACCGGCCCTGCGAGACTAGCAACCTCGCTCTGGACGCATTTTATAGCAGATTAGCAATCTCTAAAATGAGGCCGAAGGCTTAAGGTCGCTAGGCACAAAGACGTAAGGCGAGCCAGCGCTGCCCCGTAAGGATTGCGCCACGTACAACGGCCCGACGGTTGGGGGGCTGGGGCGCTTGGGCTTGACCGCCGGGCCTAACCGGCAGGCTCGCCGGCTGGCGAGGTTATAGGCCCGTCAATCATCGCGGATACTTGGCAAAACGGCGGTGTTTGGTTCCTCCATCCTCAAATCGGATGAGGCATGTGAGTCGAATTCGGCCAACTCTGGCGACGCCCGTCGCGCTATATCGGCTCATGGGTAAGGGCTGGACGTTCCAATCGCTGATCGACGCGAAGACGACGGTGACGGCGTATTGCCATTACGCGCCCTGCAACAACAGCAAACCGCTGGATTTGGTGAAGCTTCGCGATCGATTCGGACCGGACGCGCCGGCAATGGCCGAAGACCTCGTTCGAAAGCTGAAATGCGGCAGATGTGGCGGCAGGACAGTCGGGCTGATCTATACCCCCGACACCAGCCCGACCGGCTACCGGAAGGCGACGCAATGACCGACAAGCCGGTGACAACCTACATCGTGAGCGTTTTCGAGAAGCCGTCCTGGCGCACGGTGCTGACCACCAGAGACAAGGCCAAGGCGGAAGCGATGGCGAAGGAGATCGGCGACAAGGTTCGGATCGAGGAGATCACGCCGAAGAAGCGCTAAATCTATGCGCTAGCGTTTCCGTCGCTTGTTTCTGATAGGGGCTCTCGGCAGCCATGTACTCTTGTTCCCAAGCCAGTTTGCCGAAATCCGGTTTGTATTTTTTGTCCCGGTAAAGCTGTTCCGAGATCACCTTCCGATTCGCCCCGCTGTTGAGTGCGACCGTGTTGGGATTTCCCTTGGTGCGAAACACGCCGATAGCCATAGAGCCTCCTATGCTTAGCGACAATAGGGGCTCAACTGTAACGAGATAATGACGTTCAAGGTGAGTGACCGCAACACTTAGAGAGGTGGCAGCCTGTCATGTCTTCTTGAGCCTCACCCCGGCGCCACCACCGTTCTCAGGGATGAACTCGACGCCGGACGCCTCGAGCGCGGTGCGGATTGCCGTTAGATTGTTTGCGATTGGCAGGGAGCGGCCGGCCTCAAAGTTCCTCACGGTAGACAGACCGACGCTAGCCGCCTTAGCTAGATCCTCTTGAGATAGTTCAACGAGCGCTCTTGCCGCCCTGCACTGTGCCGGAGTCATGTTTGTCTTTTCCCCAACTATTTTCATCGTCTATAACGATTTTCGTTTGACATGAAAAGGGGTAACGATTAGCGTTGTTGTTAACGTTAACCGTTACGTAATGGGGAGATTCGAAGTGAACCTGGGTAAACACGTCATAGCGCTCGATACCGGACTCCGCGGCCTGGTGGTCGGCACGCTTCAAATTCTTGGTGAGGCGACCCGCCTGCTGGTGCGGTTCATTACGGGCGAGGAGGAATGGTTTTCGGCGGTGGATCTGGAGTTCTTGTAAGTCGCTAACGCCACCGCAACCTCAAGAACCCCGCTTCGGCGGGGTTTTTCGTGTGCTTGGCCCGACCGGGCGGGCCGAAGCCCGCCACCATGTCGTCAGATGAACATGGCCGCAAATGTTGCGACGGCCACAATGAAGCGGGCATCAACCCGTAGGCGGAATCCCTTCCGATAAAGAAAGGTGAATTCCATTTTGGCGATCCTTTCGGAAGGCCGGGCGCGCACCGGCAATAAACCGGAAACGCAGATCGATCTGCAGTGAATTAGGTTTAAGCCGATAACGGTCGGTGCCGGATTGGTGGAAGAGGCTTGGTGCCGAATCGCACTGCGTTCCACTTCGCAAGCAAAATACCATGTCACCACAGCACAATCGCAAATAAGGAGACGATGCGGGTTACCGTGCGCCATTCATGCGCCAACGAATCCCGGCTAATGCTCGGAAAAGCCCGGAAAACTGGGCAATTCCGGTAAACGCCGATGGCGCATGAAATGTTGCCGGATTTAGTGCTAAGTGCTTGATTTTTTTGGTGAGCGCGATGGGATTCGAACCCATGACCTACTGATTAAAAGTCAGTTGCTCTACCGGCTGAGCTACGCGCTCCCGCGGGCGCGAAAGGGCTGCCCTCGAAATTGCGCGGAACATAGGGAGAGTGCACCGGCCGGTCAACCGGAAAAAGCGGGGCATGGAAGGCGGATTTTCCCGGGGCTCGGCATGGTGCCACCGGGCTTCGGGCGCCTAGTAGACCACCGGCCATAGCGGAGCTGGAAGCGGCTGTTTTTCGCCTATGTCTCCAGCGAAGAACACACGCAAAAACAATCGCTTGCAATCCTGGCGGGAACAATTGCCCGGCCTGCCCGTTTCCTTGCCACAAGGGACGTCAACGCCCTCTTTCAAGGAGAAGACCATGAACAGGATCTTATCGGGTCTGCTGGCGACAACCCTGTCCGCTTCGTTCGTTGCGGCCGAGATCGTCCCGGTCAACGCCCAGCCGAGCTATGTGCCGCTGGGACAAGGCCTCTCCTCGGACGTCCAGGCCGTGCAGTACCAGGAGTGGCGGAGACACCGCAACTTCAACCGCAATCGCACCTTTTCCCGCAATGACGGCATGTATTGGAACGGTCATCGCGGCTACCGCGAATACCGTCGCGGCTATCGCCGTCACGGCGACTTCTGGTTCCCGCTGGCTGCCTTCGCGACTGGCGCATTGATCACCGGCGCCATCATCAACAACCAGAACCGGGTCTATCGCGGCGGCGACGCGCATGTGCAGTGGTGCTACGACCGCTACAGATCCTACCGCGCCTGGGACAACACCTTCCAGCCTTATGACGGCCCGCGCCAGCAGTGCTATTCGCCTTACTAGGGGTCCCGGGCGGATCGAACACGGGAGGCTGATGGAAGCCCGTGCCGGTGACGGTGCGGGCTTTCATTTTGCCGGGAGAACTACTGCGTGCTCAAGGTTCTGCGCACTGCGTCGCGCCAGCCGGCAAGCTTGGCCGAGCGGACCGCGGCCCCCATGTCCGGCTTGAAGCGCCGCTCGAGCGCCCAGCTCCTGGCGAATTCCTTAGCCTTTGGCCACACCCCCGCCTTCGAGCCCGCAAGCCAGGCAGCGCCGAGCGCGGTGGTCTCCAGGATGGTCGGGCGGTCGACCGGTGCATCGAGGATGTCGGCCAGCCGCTGCATGGTCCAGTCGGACGCCACCATGCCGCCATCGACCCGAAGCACCGTCTTGGCCGAAGCGCCCTTCCAGTCCTTGCGCATGGCGTCGAGCAGGTCGCGGGTCTGGTAGGCGACGGATTCCAGCGCCGCACGGGCGAATTCGGCCGGGCCGGAGTTGCGGGTCAGGCCGAAGATGGCGCCGCGCGCCTCGGCGTCCCAATGCGGTGCGCCGAGGCCGACGAAGGCCGGCACCAGATAGACGTCCTGAGTGGGATCAGCCTCGGCCGCCAATGTGCCGCTATGCTCGGCCTTGCCGATCACCTTGATGCCGTCGCGCAGCCATTGCACGGCAGCACCGGCAATGAAGATCGAGCCTTCCAGCGCATAGGTGGTCTTGCCGTTCAGCCGGTAGGCGATGGTGGTCAACAGCCGGTTCTTCGAGCGCACCAGGTCGGCGCCGGTGTTGAGCAGCGCGAAGCAGCCGGTGCCGTAGGTGGATTTCATCATGCCGGGCTCGAAACAGGCCTGGCCGATGGTCGCGGCATGCTGGTCGCCGGCCACACCAAGGATTCTTATCTCGGCGCCAAACAGATTTTTCTCTGTGACTCCATAGTCATCGGCGCAATCCTTCACTTCCGGCAGCATGGCGACCGGGATGCGCAGGATGGAAAGCAACTCATCGTCCCAGGCATTCTTCTCGATGTTGTAGACCAGCGTGCGCGAGGCGTTGGTTGCATCGGTGGCATGGACCTTGCCGCCCGTGAGCCGCCAGATCAGGAAACTGTCGATGGTGCCGGCGAGCAAGTCGCCCTTCTCGGCGCGTTTGCGGGCGCCCTTCACCTTGTCCAGCATCCAGGCGATCTTGGTGCCGGAGAAATAGGGATCGAGCAGCAGGCCGGTCTTGCGGGTGAACTTCTTCTCCAGCCCCTGCTTCTTCAATTTGTGGCATAGCGGCGCGGTGCGCCGGTCCTGCCAGACGATCGCGTTGTGGATCGGCTTGCCGGTCGCCTTGTCCCAGATGACGACGGTCTCGCGCTGGTTGGTGATGCCGATGGCGGCCACCTCCGAAGCTGCGCTGCCGGCATTCTTCAGCGCAGCCTTCACCGTGGCGACGACGCTTCCCCAGATATCCTCCGGGTCGTGCTCGACCCAGCCGGAGGCCGGATAATGCTGGGTGAATTCCTGCTGGCCTGTGCCTGCAACCTTCATCTTGTCGTCGAACAGGATCGCCCTGGTCGAAGTCGTGCCCTGGTCGATGGCCAGCACAAAGCCGCTCATTTCCGCTCCTCCGCTATTCATGCAACAGGGGAGACGGCCAAAAGCCGCCTCCCCCGCAGGTTCCGTGCGGGCGCGTTGGCGCCCGCATCAGGTAGTCTTACTTCTGCCAGCTCTTCACCAGTTCGTCGTAGTTGATGGTGATCGGCTTTTCCTTCTCGTTCTCGATCTTAAGCTGAGGCGCGAGATGGCCGTTCTTGACCGCGTCAGCGTTCCAGTAGGCCAGGTCATGCTCTTCAGCCATCTTCGGGCCGATATCGCCCTGGATGCCTGCCTTTTCCAGGCGTTCCATGACCTTTTCCTGCTCGGCGCAAAGCGAGTCCATCGCCTCCTGCGCGGTCTTGGCACCCGACGAAGCATCGCCGACCGCCTGCCACCAGAGCTGTGCCAGCTTCGGATAGTCCGGCACGTTCGTGCCGGTCGGCGACCACTGGACGCGGGCCGGCGAGCGGTAGAACTCGATCAAGCCGCCGAGCTTCGGAGCGCGTTCCGTGAAGCTCTTGTCCTGGATCGTCGACTCGCGGATGAGCGTCAAGCCGACATGGCTCTTCTTCACGTCGACCGTCTTCGACACGACGAACTGCGCATAGAGCCAGGCGGCCTTGGCGCGATCGTCGGGCGTCGACTTCAGCAAGGTCCAGGAACCCACGTCCTGGTAGCCAAGCTTCATGCCATCCTTCCAGTACACGCCATGCGGCGACGGAGCAAAGCGCCATTTCGGGGTGCCGTCCGCGTTCACGACCGGCAGCCCGTCCTTGACGAAGGAGGCGGTGAAGGCAGTGTAGGTGAACATCTGCTGCGCGACCGTGCCCTGCGACGGGACGGGGCCGGATTCGCCGAACGTCATGCCCTGGGCTTCCGGCGGCGTATAGGCCTTCAACCAATCCAGGTACTTCTGGATCGAATACACGGCAGCCGGGCCGTTGGTGTCGCCGCCGCGCGCGACGCACGAGCCGACAGGCTGCGACTTCTCGTTGACTTTGATGCCCCATTCGTCGACCGGAAGACCGTTGGGCAGGCCCTTGTCGCCGTTACCGGCCATCGACAGCCATGCGTCGGTGAACCGCCAGCCGAGCGACGGGTCCTTCTTGCCGTAGTCCATGTGGCCATAGACCTTCTTGCCGTCGATCTCGCGGCCGGTGAAGAATTCGGCGATGTCCTCATAGGCCGACCAGTTGACGGGAACGCCAAGGTCGTAGCCGTACTTGGCCTTGAAATCGGCCTTGTTCTTCTCGTCGTTGAACCAGTCGTAGCGGAACCAGTAGAGGTTCGCGAACTGCTGGTCGGGCAGCTGGTAGAGGTCGCCGTCCGGAGCGGTCGTGAACTTGGTGCCGATGAAGTCGGCGAGGTCGAGGTTGGGGTTGGTGACATCCTTGCCCTCATTCGCCATCCACTTGGTCAGGCTGCGCGCCTGCTGGTAGCGCCAGTGGGTGCCGATCAGGTCGGAGTCGTTGACATAGGCGTCATAGATGTTCTCGCCCGACTGCATCTGGGTCTGCAGCTTTTCAATGACATCACCCTCGCCGATCTCATCATGTGTGATCTTGATGCCGGTGATGGCCGTGAAGGCCGGGGCCAGTACCTTCGCTTCGTAGTCGTGAGTTGCAATCGGTTCGGAGACCACCTTGATGTCCATGCCGACGAAAGGCTTCGCGGCATCGATGAACCATTGCATCTCGGCTTCCTGGGCGCCGCGATCGAGCGTCGACAAGTCCTTGATTTCGGTATCGAGGAAGGTTTTGGCTTCATCCATTCCGGCGAACGCCTGGCCTGCTCCCCAGAGCAGGACAAGCGCAGTCGTTGATGTTAAAAATTGCCTTCGCATTTCGTTTCCTCCACTTTTCAGGTTTCAAGTGCGATCTGGAGCGGCCGTCGGCACGCGGTCGCTCCAACAGTTTCCCCCTCTATACGTAGCGGAACACGCCGACGGCGTAGACTACGGAGAGAGCGAGAGCCCACCACAGGTTGGGTCCGACAAGACCCAGCCAAGCGAGATGGATAAAGGCGCTGCCAAGCAGCGAAACAAAGAGGCGGTCGCCGCGCGTCGTCTCGAAGCGCAGGACGCCGACCCGGGGATTGCCGCCCGGCGAGGCGTATTCCCAGACCGCCATGCCGCAGAGCAGCACCAGGATCGTGATGAAAAACAGCGCCGTTGGCAGCGTCCATGCCATCCAGGTGAGGTTCATGGTCATACCCTCCCCAGGGCAAAGCCCTTGGCGATGTAGTTGCGGACGAACCAGATCACGAGCGCGCCTGGAAGGATGGTGAGCACGCCGGCGGCGGCGAGCACGCCCCAGTCGAGGCCCGAGGCCGAGACCGTGCGCGTCATGATCGCCGCGATCGGCTTGGCGGCGGTCGTGGTCAAGGTACGCGCGATCAGCAGCTCGACCCATGAGAACATGAAGCAGAAGAAGCAGGCCACGCCGATGCCGCTCGCGATCAGCGGCATGAATATCTTCAGGAAGAAGCGCGGGAAGGAATAGCCATCGATATAGGCCGTCTCGTCGATCTCCTTCGGCACGCCGGACATGAAACCTTCGAGGATCCACACCGCCAGCGGCACGTTGAACAGGCAGTGCGCCAGCGCCACCGCGATGTGCGTGTCGATCAGGCCGAAGGCCGAATAGAGCTGGAAGAACGGCAGCGCGAACACCGCCGGCGGCGCCATGCGGTTGGTCAGGAGCCAGAAGAAGAGGTGCTTGTCGCCGAGGAACCGGTAGCGCGAGAAGGCGTAGGCGGCAGGCAGCGCCACCGAAACCGAGATCACCATGTTCATGACGACATAGATGATCGAATTGATGTAGCCCTTGTACCAGGACGGGTCGGTGAAGATCACCATGTAGTTGGCGATCGTCGGGTTCTTCGGCCACAGCGAAAAGGCGCCCAGGATCTCCTGATTGGTCTTGAAGCTCATGTTGACCAGCCAGTAAATCGGCAGCATCAGAACGATGATGTAGATCGTCGGCACCAGCCACCAGAACCGGGATTCTTCGCCGCGCCGCCGCATCAGCCGCGCGATCTGGTCCTGCGACAGGGTGCTGGCGAGCCCGTCCGAAACCGTCGTCTCACTCACTCGGTCTTGCCTCGTCGTTCTTTCGTTGGCGCCGCTCATCTCAGCCCTCCGCATCGACGGTGGTCATGACGGTGTAGAACACCCATGACAGCAGCAGGACGATCAGGAAGTAGATGATCGACATGGCGGCTGCCGGCCCGAGGTCGAACTGGCCGACGGCAATCTTGACCAGGTCAATCGACATGAATGTCGTCGAATTGCCGGGACCACCGCCGGTGACGACGAAGGGCTCGGTGTAGATCATGAAACTGTCCATGAAGCGCAGCAGAACGGCGATCAGAAGCACGCGGTTCATCTTCGGCAGCTGGATGTAGCGGAAGATCGCCCAGCGCGACGCGCCATCGATCTTGGCGGCTTGATAATAGGCATCCGGTATGGAGACGAGGCCGGCGTAGCAGAGCAGAACGACAAGGCTCGTCCAGTGCCATACGTCCATCAGGATGACCGTCACCCAGGCGTCGGTCGGGTCGTTGACATAGTTGTAGTCGATGCCGAGCGCCGACAGCGTGTAGCCAAGCAGGCCGATGTCGATGCGGCCGAACACCTGCCAGATCGTGCCGACGACGTTCCACGGGATGAGCAGCGGCAGCGCCATCAGCACCAGGCAGACCGGCACGCCCCAGTCTTTCTTGGGCATGTTGAGAGCGATGAAGATGCCGAGCGGAATCTCGATGACGAGGATGATCGCGGAGAAGATCAGGTTGCGGACCATAGACAGCCAGAAACGATCCGACCCCAGGATTTCGGTGTACCAGTCCGAGCCATTCCAGAAGAAGACGTTGTTTCCAAACGTGTCCTGTACCGAATAGTTGACCACCGTCATCAGGGGGATCACCGCCGAGAACGCCACCAGCAGAAGCACCGGCAGCACCATGAACCAGGCCTTGTTGTTCCAGGTCTTTTCCATCTATGCCCCCATCTCGACGCGCCAGGAATCGGCATAGATGTTGATGCCGACCGGGTCGAACCGCACTTTCGGATCGGCAGGAACAGTCTCGTCCTCGCCGATGACCGCGGCGATCTCGCGGCCTTCGAGATTTGCCCGCACCACCTTGTGGCGGCCGACATCCTCGACCTTGCTGATCTTGACGGCCATGCCATCGCGGCCGAGCCTGACATATTCGGGACGGATGCCGAGCTCGATGGCGCCCGCGCCCGCCTTGGGCACGCCGGGCAGTTCGATGCGCTGGCTGCCGATCGTCGCCGTCTTGCCCTCGATGGCCACCGGCATGACGTTCATGCCGGGCGAGCCGATAAAATAACCGACGAAGGTGTGGCGCGGCCGCTCGAACAGCTCGGCCGGCGTGCCGATCTGGACGATCTCGCCGTCATACATGACCACGACCCTGTCGGCGAAGGTCAGCGCCTCGGTCTGGTCGTGGGTGACATAGACCATGGTGTAGCCGAAGCGGCGGTGGAGCTGCTTCAACTGCGAGCGCAGCACCCACTTCATATGCGGGTCGATGACGGTCAGCGGTTCGTCGAACAGGATGGCGTTGACATCCGAGCGCACCAGCCCGCGGCCGAGCGAGATCTTCTGCTTCTGGTCGGCGGTCAGCCCGCGCGCCTTCTTCTTCGCCAGTTCCGCAAGGTCGATCATGTCGAGCGTCTCGCGCACCTTGCGATCGACGTCGGCCTCCGGCACGCCGCGGTTGCGCAGCGGGAAGGCCAGATTGTCGTAGACGGTCATGGTGTCGTAGATGACCGGGAACTGGAACACCTGGGCGATGTTGCGCTCCTGCGTCGACAGCCGGGTCACGTCCTTGCCGTTGAACAGCAGCTGGCCGTGCGAGGGGTGCAGCAGCCCAGAGATGATGTTGAGCAGCGTGGTCTTGCCGCAGCCCGACGGACCGAGCAGCGCATAAGCACCGCCATCCTCGAAAGTGTGGTGCACTTCCTTCAGGGCGAAATCGGCATCCTTCTGCGGGTTCGGCAGATAGGAGTGCCTGATATGGTTGACGTCGATGCGCGCCATCGCTTGCCTCCCTATGCCGCCAGCTTCGGCGCGGCCACGGCGCGGCCGTGCTCGTCGAAGACCATGATGTGGCGCGGATCGATGAACACCTCGACCTCTGCGTCGGGTTCGAAATCGCGGATGCCGTGGGTCAGCATGACCCAGCGCGCGTCGGCGAAATCGAGATGGATGAAGCTCTCCGAGCCGGTGATCTCGGTAATGGTGACCTTTGCCCGCACCGGCACGGCGGCGGCGTTTGGCCGCTCGAGCGACAGGTGGTGCGGCTGGAAGCCGATCGTATAGTTGGCATCGGCAATGCCGGCGAGATCGGCCGGCACCGGCAATTTGACGCCACCCTCGAGCAGGAAATCCGGACCCTTCTTGGCCAGCACGATGGTGTTGAGCGGCGGGTCGGCAAAGGTCTTTGCCGTCACCAGGTCGACCGGCTTGCGGAACACGTCGATGGTCGGCCCGAACTGGGTAATGCGGCCCTGCGAAAGCGTCGCCGTGTTGCCGCCGAGCAGCAGCGCTTCATGCGGCTCGGTCGTGGCGTAGACGAAGATGGTGCCGGCGGCGGCGAAGATCTTCGGCAGCTCGGCGCGCAATTCCTCGCGCAGCTTGTAGTCGAGATTGGCGAGCGGCTCGTCGAGCAGCACCAGACTGGCGTTCTTGACGATGGCGCGGGCAAGAGCCGTGCGCTGCTGCTGGCCGCCGGACAGGCTGAGCGGCGTGCGGTCGAGATAGGGCGTCAGCTTCAGGAGCGCCGCGGCATTGCGCACTTCCTTGTCGATCTTTGCCTGGTCGGTGCCGGCCACGCGCAGCGGCGAGGCGATGTTCTCGTAGACGGTCATCGCCGGGTAGTTGATGAACTGCTGGTAGACCATGGCGACGTTGCGCTTCTGCACCGGCATTCCGGTGACGTCCTTGCCGTCGAACCAGACCGAGCCGGAGGTCGGCACGTCAAGCCCGGCCATCAGCCGCATTAGGCTGGTCTTGCCCGACAGCGTCGGCCCGAGCAGGACGTTGAGCGAGCCATGCTGAAGCGTCAGCGACACGTCACGGATATGCTCCGCGGCGCCGACCGTCTTGGTGACGTTTCTCAGTTCCAGCATGATGCCTCCTCCCAGGCTTTCTGCATCAGCCAGCCATCCTTATTCTGCCGCCGCGACATGGCGCCGGCTTATTCCGCGCATGAATTCGTCCAGTGCGCCCGCCTGCTCGCGGCTCAACTGCAGGCCGCGCTTGGTCCGGCGCCACAATACATCTTCCGCCGTCATCGCCCACTCGTTTTGAACGAGATAGCGCACCTCGGCCTCGTAGAGATCAGCGCCGAAATTCCGGCCGAGATCGGCATTCGACCTGGCGAGCCCCAGCAGCGTGCGAGCGCGGGTGCCGTAAAGGCGGGTCAGGCGGCGGGCCAGGCGCGCATCGAGAAACGGATAGGCGGTCTTCAGCTTCGCCACTTCGACGTCGAAACCGGTGGCCGGGAAATCGCCGCCGGGCAAAGGAGCGTTGGCGGTCCACGGCTTGCCGCGCTTGCCGAGGAAAGCTTCGATCTTTTCCAGCATCGATTCCGACAGCCGGCGATAGGTGGTGATCTTGCCGCCGAAGGCGTTGACGATCGGGGCCGCGCCCTCGCCGCCGTCGGCCTTGAGCACATAGTCGCGGGTCGCTTCCTGTGCCTTCGAGGCGCCATCGTCATAGAGCGGGCGCACGGCGGAATAGGTCCAGACGATGTCCGAACGCTTGACGCCTTGAGCGAAATATTCGCTTGCCGCCGCGCACAGATAGTCGATCTCGGTGTCGCTGATCTTCACCTCGTGCGGATCGCCCGGATAGTCCCGGTCGGTGGTGCCGATCAGCGTGAACTCTTCCTCATAAGGGATCGCGAAAATGATGCGGCCATCCTTGTTCTGGAAGAAATAGGCGCGCGGATCGTCGAACTTCTTGTTGATGACGATGTGGCTGCCCTGCACCAGGCGGACATTGTGCACGTCGTTCAGGCCGACCGTCGCCGACAGCACCTGGTCGACCCAAGGGCCGGCGGCATTCACCAGAAGCCGCGCCTTGACCTCTTCGGCCTGCCCGGTGTGGACGTCTTCCAATCTTATCGCCCAGAGATCACCCTCGCGGCGCGCGCTGACCACCTTCGTTCGGGTTCGGATGGTTGCGCCGCGGTCGGCGGCGTCGCGCGCGTTGAGCGCCACCAGCCTGGCATCGTTGACCCAGCCGTCGGAATACTCGAAAGCCTTGCGAAACAGCGGTTTCAGCGGCTTGCCGGCCGGGTCCTTCGCCATGTCCAGCGTCTTCGTCGCCGGCAGCAATTTGCGCCCGCCAATATGGTCGTAGAGGAACAGGCCGAGCCGGATCAGCCAGGCCGGACGCAGGCCCTTGGCGTAAGGCAGCACGAAGCGCATCGGCCAGATGATGTGCGGCGCGTTCTTCCAGAGCACCTCACGCTCCATCAGCGCTTCGCGCACCAGGCGGAATTCATAGAATTCGAGATAGCGCAGGCCGCCATGGATCAGCTTGGTCGACCCGGACGACGTTCCGCTCGCCAGATCGTTCATCTCGGCCAGAAAAACCGAAAAGCCACGCCCAGCGGCGTCGCGGGCGATGCCGCAGCCATTGATGCCGCCGCCGATGACGAAAATGTCATGGATCGGAGATGCGTCCAAGAAGTCCTCCAGCGATTTCGCATTGCAGCATTTTTGGTCTTTTGCGAAACCGTTGCGGGATTATTTCGAAATAGGAACGAATGTCAAACGAAATATCACGGACATGTGAGAGGGCTGTGATGCGACCCCAAAAACCGCCTAGCCGAGCGCCGTCTCGATCAACTGAACCTCCGCCTCCTGGCAGATATTGCGTACCGAAGGGATGTCGCAACGGTCGGTGATGAAGGTGTTGACCTGCGACAGATGACCGATGCGAACGGGTGCGGTGCGTTCGAACTTGGTCTGGTCGGAAACCAGGATGACGTGCCTGGCATTGGCGATGATGGCTTGCGCTACTTTCACTTCGCGAAAGTCGAAATCGAGCAGCGCGCCGTCATGGTCGATGGCCGAAGCGCCGATGACCGCGTAGTCGACCTTGAACTGGCGGATGAAATCGACCGCCGCCTCGCCGACCACGCCGCCGTCGGAGCCGCGAACGACACCGCCGGCAATCACCACCTCGATCGAAGGGTACACGCGCATCCTGTTGGCAACATTAATGTTATTGGTGATGACCATAAGGCCGTTATGGTCCAGAAGCGCCTTGCTGACCGACTCCGTCGTGGTGCCGATGTTGATGAACAGCGACGCATTGTCGGGGATCAGCCTGGCTGCCGCACGGCCAATCGCCTCCTTCTCGTCAGCGGCGATCTTGCGCCGCGCCTCATACTCCATGTTCTCGATGCCGGACGGAAAAAGCGCGCCGCCATGGATGCGCGAAAGCAGCCGCTGGTCGCAGAGATCGTTGAGGTCCTTGCGGATGGTCTGCGGCGTCACGTTGAAATACGTTGCCAGATCGTCGACCAGGACGCGGCCCTGATCCTTGGCCATCTGGATGATTTCGGCGTGGCGCGGCGACAGATACATCAGAAAGCCTCCCGTTTTCGTTTTTCTTGTCTATACCTGAAAACGAAAGCGATGAAAAGGCATAAGCCGGCTAATGAAAATCATCCGATTGCGAAGACAAACCCGCGCGGCTGCCGGGGTCGTTTCAAGCAAGCCCGCGTGCGATTTCCGTCACGACATCGAATGCCGCATCGACATCGGCCGCCGTCGCCTCGAACTGGCCGGCCTGGAAGCGGATCGCGACGCGTCCATCAACGCGTGTCTGGGTGAGATAGATGCGGCCATCATCGTTGATGGCGTTGACCAGGCGAAGGTTGTGCTCGTCGGGATCGGCGCCCGCCCCGGCCCGATGCCGGAACGAAAACAGCGACAGCATCGGTTCGGTGACGATCTCGAAACCCGCCTCTTTTGCCAGCCTTGCGGCGAGGCCTTCGCTCCAAGTGACATGGTTGCGGATCATGGCGCGCAGGCCTTCCAGGCCATGGGCGCGCAACAGGAACCAGAGTTTCAGGGCACGGAACCGGCGGCCGAGCGGCACCGACCATTCGGAATAGTTGATGATGCCGTCATGGCCGTGGGTCTTCAGATAATCCGGCTTGATGGCCAGCGTGCGAACGAGGTCTTCCGGCTGCCGGATGAACTGGATCGAGCAATCGAACTGCGCGCCCAGCCATTTGTGCGGATTGAAGACAACGGAATCGGCCTGTTCGACGCCGGTCCAGAAATGCCGGTACTCCGGGCAGATCATCGCCGATCCGGCCCAGGCGGCATCGACATGCAGATAGAGCCCATGCTGTTTGGCTACCGCGGCGACAGCGGCAATGTCGTCGGAGCCGCCGGTGCTGGTGCCGCCGACGCAAGCGATGATGCCCGCCGGCAGCATGCCGGCCTCACGGTCAGAGATGATCGCCGCTTCAAGTGCTGCCGTATCCATGGCGCGAAAACGGCCGGCAACCGGGATGCGGACGAGATTTTCCTCGCCGATGCCGGCGACCCAGATCGCGCGGTCGATCGAGGTATGCACCTGGTCGGAGGAATAGACGCGCACCCTCGCCTGCCCTGCCAGCCCTTTTTTGTTGCCCTGCCAGTCGAGCGCGCGCTCGCGCATGGTCAGCACGGCCGCCAGCGTTGCCGATGAGGCCGAGTCCTGGATGACGCCGGAGAACCCGTCGGGCAGGCCGAGCGCCTGGCGCATCCAGTCGACGGTGCGCGTCTCGAGTTCGGTCGCTGCCGGCGACGTCTGCCACAGCATGCATTGCGCGGCCATCGCCGAGACCAGATATTCGGCAACCACCGAGACAGGGGCCGCATTGGCCGGGAAATAGGCAAAGAAGCGCGGATGCTGCCAATGCGTCATACCGGGCACGATCTTCTGTTCGAAATCGGCAAAGATCCGGTCCATCAATTCGGCCGCCTCAGGCGGCGAGGCTTCGATGCTGCGGAAGATTGCTCCTGGCGAAAGCGCCGGCCGAACCGGCCTTTCCCGCAACGTGTCGCGATAGTCCGCACCCCAGTCGGCGGCGCGCCTCGACCATGCGCGAAACTCGTCGTTGTTCATCGCATCCTCCCGAAACGCATGGTGGCCGGCTCCCAGCCAGCATCTTCTGCCATTGTGATTAACACGTTAAATATAATGCAGCAACAGCCGCGAAACCGAAAACGCCCTACCCGGGAAAGTCAGGCAGGCTGGCAAAGGCAGCCTTCAGCGCACTCGACCAGCCATCCGAGATGGTCCGGTAATATTGATCGTCCTGGCCGATCCGCTTCTTCAGGCTGATCTTGAAGGCGTCCTTCTCGTAGAACAGCAGGTCGAGCGGCAGGCCGACCGACAGGTTCGACTTCAGCGTCGAATCGAACGACACCAGCAGCAGCTTCACCGTCTCGGCCAGGCTCATCGTCTTTTCATAGGCGCGGATGATGATCGGCTTGCCGTATTTGGTCTCGCCGATCTGGAAGAACGGCGTGTCGTCGGTCGATTCGATGAAATTGCCTTCTGGATAGATCATGAACAGGCGTGGTGCGCTGCCCCTGATCTGTCCGCCGAGGATGAAGGAGGCATTGAAATAGGAATCCGCCTTCTCGCCCGCCGGCGACGAATGGGCGATGACTTCCTTGACCGTGTCGCCGACCAACCGCACCGTCTGGTACATGGAAGGCGTCTCAAGCAGGGTTGCGTGGCGGTCGGCGACCGCCTTGGTGCGCTCGTCGAGCAGGCTGACGACGGCCTGCGTCGTCGCCAGGTTGCCGGCCGACATCAGCACGATGACGCGCTCGCCCGGCTCCTCCCAGACATGCATCTTCTTGAAAGTCGAGATCGAATCCATGCCGGCATTGGTGCGCGTGTCCGACATGAACACGAGTCCGCGATCGATCTTCAAGCCGACGCAATAGGTCATCGATTCTCTTTTAGCAGCGATTCCGCTGGAATTACTGCTCTACCGTGACGGTGACCGCAAGCTGTTCTTGCGCTTGTCCCAGCCTGATCCCCGAAACCGGCGAGGCGTCGCGATAATCTCGGCCGGTTGCCACTCTCACATAGCGCTCGTCGGGTGAAATACCGTTGGCGGCATCGAAGGCGACCCAGCCCAGCCCCGAAACATGCGCTTCGGCCCAAGCATGGCTCGCCGCCTGCTCGACCGTCGCGTCCATCATCAGATAGCCGCTGATATAGCGGGCCGGAAAACCCATCGCACGCGCGGCAGCGGTGAAGATATGGCTGTGGTCCTGGCAGACACCGGTCTTGAGCGCCAGCGCCTCCTCGGCCGGCGTCATCACATTGGTGGCGCCGGGCTTGTAGGCGACGCGCTCGCCGATGACGGCCATCAACCGGTGCAGCCGCTCGATGTCGGTGCCCTTGCCCACCGAGGCGGCAAGTTCGCGAATGCCTTCGCCAACAGCAGTCAACGTCGTTTCCTGGCCAAACAGCCAGAGCGGCGCAAAACCCTGATGCGGCCCCGAAACGCCCGTGGTGTCGCGCGTCACCACTTCGCCCGATGCTTCGATGGCGATGGTATGCTGCTCGCCCTCGACGCTCAGCAGCCGCGTGTCATTGCCGAAATGGTCGGTGAAGCGCACTTCCTCGCGCGCGCCTTCGATCTTCAGTTCCCAGGACAGCACGGTCTGCGTGTGCCCGCTGAGCGGAAGCAACCGCAGGCGCTGCAGCAGATACTGAACCGGCGCATCGTAGCGGTATTCGGTTCGGTGGGTGATCTTGAGCCGCATGGGCGTCATTTTCCATTTGCGAGCATGATCTTGCGGGATCGTACTCAGTAGAATTTGTAGTCCTGCGCGATCTCGTCGCCGAGCCGGGTGTTGTCGCGAATGAAATTGGCAAGGAACTCGTGCAGGCCGGTGTCGAATATGTCCTTGATCGAGCCCGCCCTCAGCATGGCCTGCGTCTTGTCGGCGGTCGCATGGCAGGCATGGCGTTCGCCATAGTCGTCGCCGAGGAATTTCAGATGTTCGGCGAGGAAGCGGTAGCAGAAAGTCAGCGAGCGCGGCATGCGGACATTGAGGATCAGATAGTCGGCGATGTTGGTCGGCTTGTAGTCGGCTTCGTAGACCCAGCGATAGGAGCGGTGCGCCGAGACCGAACGCAGGATCGATTCCCATTGATAGTTGTCTAGCGTGGAACCGACCCAGGAGATCGAGGGCAACAGCACGTAATATTTCACGTCGAGAATGCGCGCCGTGTTGTCGGCGCGTTCGACATAGGTGCCGAGTTGCGAGAAATCGAAGATCTCGTTGCGCAGCATGGTGCCGTAGAAAGAGCCGCGGATCAGCGCCGTCTCGCGCTTGATGGCATCGAGCACGTTCGGCAGATCGCGTTCGTCGATGGGTCTCGCCAGCATCCGCTTCAGCGACATCCAGGCTTCATTGATGCTTTCCCAGGTTTCGCGCGTCAGCGCCGTGCGCACCATGCGGGCATTGTTGCGGGCCGTCTCGATCGCCGACATCGTGCTCGACGGGTTCGACGTGTCGCGCAAAAGGAAATCGGCGACATTGGCTGCCGTGTAGTCCTGGTATTTCTGCGTGAAGGTAACGTCGGAGCCGGCACTGAGCAGCACCGAATTCCACTCTTCCGAGGCGTTCTGCGTTCGCGTCAGCGCCATGCGCAGGCCGGCATCGACCAGGCGGGCCATGTTTTCCGCCCGCTCGATGTAGCGGTTCATCCAGTAGAGCCCGTTGGCGGTGCGGCCGAGAAGCATGGGAAGCGGCCCTTCGGGCTAGTGAGCAGTGAATGGTGAGTGGTGAATAGTGAATGTTTGCATCTCGATCGAATCCGGCATTGCCCTGTCCCCTCTACTACTCACTACTGACTACTCCCCTGCTCAGTCGTCCAGCACCCAAGTATCCTTCGTCCCGCCGCCTTGCGAGGAATTGACGACCAGCGAACCTTCCTTCAGCGCCACGCGGGTCAAGCCGCCAGGCACGATCTGGATGCGGTCGGAAACCAGCACATAGGGCCTGAGGTCGACATGGCGCGGCGACAGGCCCTTTTCGGTCAGGATCGGGCAGGTCGACAGCGCCAGCGTTGGCTGGGCGATGTAGTTCGAAGGCTTTGTCTGGAGTTTCTTGGCGAAATCCTGGCATTCCTTCTTGGTCGCCGCTGGCCCGACCAGCATGCCGTAGCCGCCGGAGCCATGCACTTCCTTGATCACCAGTTCGTGGATGTGCTCGAGCACATATTTCAAACTGTCCGGCTCGGAACAGCGCCAGGTCGGGATGTTGCCGAGGATCGCCTTGCGGCCGGTATAGAATTCGACGATCTCTGGCATGTAGGAATAGATCGCCTTGTCGTCGGCTATGCCGGTTCCCGGCGCATTGGCGATGGTGATGTTGCCGGCGCGGTAGACGTCCATGATTCCCGGCACGCCAAGGGCCGAGTCCGGACGGAAGGTCAGCGGGTCGAGGAAAGAATCGTCCACCCTGCGGTAGAGCACGTCGATCTGCTTGTAGCCCTCGGTCGTGCGCATGGCGACATGGCCGTCGATGACGCGCAGATCCTGCCCCTCGACAAGCTGCACGCCCATCTGGTCGGCCAGGAAGGCGTGTTCGAAATAGGCTGAATTGAAGCTGCCCGGCGTCAGCACGGCGATGGTCGGCGTGCCCTTGGTGCTCTGCGGCCTGACCGCCGCCAGCGACTGGCGCAGCAGCTGCGGATAGTTCTCCACCGGCCGCACCTTGATTTGCTGGAACAGCTCCGGGAAGAGCTGCATCATCGTCTCGCGGTTCTCCAGCATATAGGAGACGCCGGACGGCGTGCGGGCATTGTCCTCCAGCACGTAGAATTCGTTCTCTGAGATGCGCACGATGTCGACGCCGATAATGTGGGTGTAGACGCCGGCCGGCGGCCTGACCCCGATCATTTCCGGCAGGAAGGCCTCGTTCTTGGCGACCAGTTCCCTGGGAACGCGGCCGGCACGCAGGATTTCCTGGCGGTGGTAGATGTCGTCGAGGAAGGCGTTGAGCGCCTGGACGCGCTGCTCGATGCCTTGCGTTAGCCGGCGCCACTCATTGCCCGAGATGATGCGGGGAACGATGTCGAAGGGGATCAGACGCTCGGAGGCTTCCTGTTCGCCGTAGACGGCGAAGGTGATACCGGTCTTGCGGAAGACGCGCTCGGCGTCCTGCATTTTCTCGGTAAGCCTGGCCGGGTCTTGCTCCTTCAGCCAGCGGTCGTAAGCCGAATACGGTTTTCTCAATCCGGAAACTTCCGGAAGCATTTCGTCGAACGCTGCCAATCGCATACTCCCCTGTGACGCCATTTCACTGGCGTCGCCGGAGAAAATCAAGCGCAATCGGTGATTTGGGGCATGGCGGCGGTCAGTATGTCACAACTGCCTAAGATTGAGGCAGCGCCGACAGGGTCGGGTCAGGCTCTGCCTCGCGCCCGGGCAAGCCTCGATTCGGTCAGAAGGCCCGGAAGGTGACGACAGTGAACGTCTCCTTGATGCCGGGCAGAATCTGCACCTTCTCGTTGACGAAGTGGCCGATGTCTTCTTCGTCCTCGACATAGAATTTGGCGAGCAGGTCGTAATTTCCGGCGGTCGAGTAGATTTCCGAGGCGATCTCGGCGTCGGCGAGCGCGCTGGCAACATCATAGGCCTTGCCCAGGTCGCACTTTATCTGCACGAAAAACGCCTTCATTGCCCGGTCCTGCCTAGTCTCTGCGCGAATAAGCGGCCCTTGTGGCAGACTGCCGCCCGGCTTTCAAGCATTTGGGCGCTCAGGTAGCCGCCGCTGCGGGTATCGTCGCGATTGTTCCGCCCGTGTTGAAACCGCGAAGCACCGCAATGCGTATGGTATAGTGTCGACCTCGAACAGCGATTTCCCTGGGGACACCGGAGGCAGGCCATGCGCCGCACCTTACTGGCATTCGCAGTCGTTCCGTTCATTCTCGCGTCTTCGGCGTTTGCCGGCGATGCCGAAATCAAGGCAGCGCAGACGGTCATCGACAGTCAGTTGAAAGCCTTCATCGCCAATGACGGCGCCACCGCCTACAGCTACGCGGCGCCGAATGTGAAACGCATCTTCCCGACCGTCGACACCTTCATGAACATGGTCACCAACGGCTACGCGCCGGTGCGCCAGCCGCAGAACTATTCATTCGGCAAGGTGCAGCAGACCGGTCCGACCTCGATCGTCCAGCAGGTGCTGATCGTCGGGCCGGACGGCAAGGACTACGAGGCTGTCTATACGCTGGAGCAGCAGCCGGACGGCAGCTTCCAGATCACCGGCTGCAGCCTGCGCGCGTCGACCTCGGTCAGCACCTGAGGCAAAGTCGATATCAGTACCGGGCCCTGCCGCCAGACATGTCAAACACGGCCCCGGTGTTGAAGCTGCTGGCATCCGAACACAGCCAGAGTACCAACGCCGCAACCTCATCGACGGACCCAAGCCGTTTCAGCGGACTGGCGCCGATCATGTCGCTGACGACCTTGTTTCCAAGACGCCTGATAAGATCGGTATCGATTGGGCCGGGCGCGACGCAATTGACGCGGATGTCGGTATCGCAAACCTCTCGCGACAGGGCTTTGGTGAAAGCAATGACGCCCGCGCTCGCCGCGGAATAGGCTGCAAGGCTCGGCAATCCTTCCTTGCCCGCGAGAGACCCCATGTTGACGATGCGGCCGCTGCCAGTCTTTCGCATGACCGGCAAAACCTGGTGCGTGACCTCAAACACGCCGATGAGATTCACACCGATGATGCGCTGCCAATCGACCGGGTCGAAGGCCTCGAAGTCGCGGTACGGGCCAAGATAGCCCGCATTGTTGACCAGAATGTCGATCCGGCCGGCCTTGGCGACAACCTCTGTCAGGGCGTTCTTTATGTCGCTCGCCTTGGTTACGTCGACCGTCTGGCTGTGGGTTCCGTCGGCCGGCACGACATCGGCATCCCATATCCAGACGTCAGCGCCCGACCGCGCCAATTGTTGGGCGACGGTCCTGCCGATGCCTCTTGCGCCGCCAGTTACGATGGCGGTCTTGCCGCCAAAGTCATATGTCACGGTCATGACACGTCCCTCAGCGGGACTCTGCGCGCCGGCAACCGGCCCGTCAATCACACGATTCTGGTAAGGCGCCGCTCAGAGGGCGGGGACATCACCTCGCGCCCAGCCTTCGGAAATCTCCGCCACCCGCGCTTCGAAGGCTTGAGCCTCGATTGCGGTTCGAATGTCCTGCATCAGCTTCTGGTAATAGGAAAGGTTGTTCCAGGTCAGCAGCATCGCGCCCAGCGCCTCCTGCGAGCGCACCAGATGGTGCAGATAGGCGCGCGAATAGTCGCGCGCTGCCGGGCAGTCGCTCTCCTCGTCCAATGGGCGCGGATCGCCGGCATGGCGGGCGTTGCGCAGATTGACCTTGCCGCGCCTGGTATAGGCGAGGCCGTGGCGGCCGGCCCGGGTCGGCATCACGCAATCGAACATGTCGATGCCGCGCGCCACCGACTTGATGATGTCGTCCGGGGTGCCGACGCCCATCAGATAGCGCGGTTTGTCTTCAGGCAATTCGGCGCAAGTGATGTCGAGCATATCGAGCATCACCGCTTGCGGCTCGCCCACAGCCAGGCCGCCGACGGCATAGCCCTTCAGCTCCATCGCCTTCAGCGCTTGTGCCGAGCGCACCCTGAGCGACGGCACGTCGCCGCCCTGGACGATGCCGAACATCGCCTTGCCCGGCTGGTCGCCGAACGCCGTGTTGCAGCGCTCGGCCCAGCGCAGCGACAGTTCCATCGCGCGCTCGATTTCCTTCTCCTTGGCCGGCAGCGCCGTGCATTCGTCGAGCTGCATCTGGATGTCGGAATCAAGCAGCCCCTGGATCTCGATCGAACGCTCGGGCGACATCTCATAGGCGGCGCCGTCGATATGCGAGCGGAAGGTGACGCCTTTTTCGGTCAGCTTCCTGAGCTTCGACAGCGACATCACCTGGAAACCGCCGCTGTCGGTCAGGATCGGATGCGGCCAGCGGGCAAATTCATGCAGGCCGCCGAGCCGCGCCACGCGCTCGGCGCCGGGCCTAAGCATCAGATGGTATGTGTTGCCCAGGATGATATCGGCGCCGAGGTTGCGCACCTGATCCATATACATGGTCTTGACGGTGCCGCCGGTGCCAACCGGCATGAAGGCGGGCGTGCGGATTTCGCCGCGCGGCATGTCGATAACGCCACGCCGCGCCTTGCCGTCCGTTGCCAGCACCTTGAAGGAGAAAGCCTCAGCCATTGAATTCCTTGTCGTGCACCGGCGCGCCCGGAGCCTGTTTGTCCAGCGACTGCCGGTAGCGGATGCAGCCGCGCATGAATTTTGGCCAGGGCGGCACGGCGATCGCCGGCTCGGTTTTCTCCGGTAAGAGCGACCACAAGTCGGGATGATGCCAGCACAGATCATGGCCGGTGGCATCGCGATGGGTGCGAATGCCGGCACGCAGCTTCTTTACTTCGGCGATCAGGGCGTCGCGGTCCAGGCTAACGAGGTCATCGTCCATCGCTCGTCTCCGCTCGGTAAAGCAGGCTTGCATCTCCGTAGGAGTAGAATCTGTAGCTGTTGTCGATGGCATGCGCATAGGCCGCGCGCATCGTATCGAGGCCGCAGAAGGCCGAAACCAGCATGAACAGTGTCGAGCGCGGCAGATGGAAATTGGTCATCAGCATGTCGGCCGTCCCGAAGCGGTAGCCGGGCGTGATGAAGATGTCGGTCGGCCCCGACCATGCGGCGAGCGTGCCGTCCTCGCGCGCAGCACTCTCCAGCAGGCGCAGCGAGGTCGTGCCGACAGCGATGATGCGTCCGCCCCTCGCCTTCGCAGCGTTCAGCGCCTCTGCGGTCTCCAGGCTGACCGAGCCGGTCTCGGCATGCATCTTGTGGTCGGCGGTGTCGTCTGCCTTGACCGGCAGGAAGGTGCCGGCGCCAACATGCAAGGTGACGAAACGGCGCTCGATGCCTTTGGCGTCGAGTGCTGCAAACAGCTCCGGCGTGAAATGCAGGCCGGCGGTGGGTGCGGCGACCGCGCCCTCCTCTTTGGCGTAGATGGTCTGGTAGTCGCTGCGGTCGCGCTCGTCATCGTCGCGCTTGGAGGCGATGTAGGGCGGCAGCGGGATATGGCCGACGGCGTGCAGTGCCTCGTCGAGGAATGCGCCGGAGAGATCGAAGCCGAGCAAGACCTCGCCGGCCTCGCCCTTCTCGATCACCGTGGCGTCGAGCTGGCCGAGGAAGCAGGAGTTGCCGTCATGGCCGAAATGGATGCAGTCGCCAGCAGCGATGCGTTTGCCCGGCCGCACGAAGGCCTGCCAGCGGTCCGGCGCCACGCGCATATGCAGCGTGGCCTCGACCTGCGCCTGCGCATCGCCGCGCCGCCTGATGCCTTTCAGCTGCGCCGGAATGACCTTGGTGTCGTTGAAGACCAACACGTCGCCGGCTTCGAGAAACGATGGCAGGTCGCGCACCGTCCGGTCGTCGAGCCCCTGGCCGGGCTTGACCACCAGCATGCGCGCGCTGTCGCGCGGTTCGGCCGGACGCAGCGCGATGCGCTCCTCCGGCAAGTCAAAATCGAAGAGATCGACGCGCATCAGTAGAGCCGGATAAGCAGCGCTCCGGCCAGCAGCAGAACCGCACCGGCGACACGGCCGAGCGAAATCTCGCGCACGGCGACGCCAAGGAAGCCGGCGCGGTCGATGAGCATGCCGGCCAGCAACTGCCCGGCAACCAGGAACGCCATCAGGGCGGCGGCGCCGATGCGTGGCGTCAGGATGGTCGAAAGCGTGACATAGAAGCCGCCGAGCATGCCGCCGGCGACGAACAGCCAGGGCGCCGGCGCCTTCCAGTCGAGCGAGATGCCCTGCAGCTTCACCACCGCGACGGCGATGATGCCGAGCACGATGGCGCCCGACAGGAACGAGAACGCAGCCGCGGCGACCGGGAGACCCAAGCCGCGCGCCAGCTGCGAATTGATGGGCGCCTGTACGGCGATGAAGGCGCCGGACAGTATGCCTAGCAGGGACCAGACAGCGCCCATCATCGTCGTTTCGCCTTACTTGACGTCGGCCGCGACCTTCAGCGACACGATCTTGTCGGGATCCTGCACCGGCTCGCCGCGCTTGATCTTGTCGACATTGTCCATGCCTTCGATGACCTGGCCCCAGACCGTGTATTGGCGATTGAGGAAGGCGGCATCGTCGAAGCAGATGAAGAACTGCGAGTTGGCCGAATTCGGGTTCTGCGCCCGGGCCATCGAGCAGGTGCCGCGGGCATGGTTGGCGTTGGAGAACTCGGCCTTCAAATCGGGCTTGTCTGAGCCGCCCATGCCGGCGCGCGACGGCGCAAAAGTCGGCTTCGAGGAATTGCCGAACTTGACGTCGCCGGTCTGCGCCATGAAGCCGTCGATGACGCGGTGGAAGACCACGCCGTCATAGGCGCCTTCGCGTGTCAGTTCCTTGATGCGGGCGACGTGTCCGGGCGCCAGATCGGGCAAAAGTTCGATGACGACCTGGCCTTTGGTCGTTTCCATGATGAGCGCGTTCTCGCGGTCCTTGATCTCAGCCATGTCAGGTATCCTTTTGAAAAAACAGATTATTTGTCTGCGGCGATGCGCACTTTGATCATCCGATCGGGGTCGGTGACCGTGCCGTTGTCGGCCTCGTCGCCCTTCTTGATGTGGTCGACCAGTTCCATGCCGCTGACGACATTGCCGACGATGGTGTATTGGCCATCGAGCGGCGGCGCCGGCGCGAACATGATGAAGAACTGCGAGTTGGCCGAGTTCGGATCCTGCGAGCGGGCCATGCCGACCACGCCGCGCTTGTAGTGTTCGCTCTGCGAGAACTCGGCCGGCAAGTCAGGAAGATCGGAGCCGCCAGTGCCGACAGCCTGGGAGTTAAAGCCCTTCTTCATGTTGCCGAACTTGACGTCGCCGGTCTGCGCCATGAAGCCGTCGATGACACGGTGGAAGGCGACATTGTCATAGGCACCTTCGCGCACCAGCTTCTTGATCTGCGCGACATGTTTGGGTGCCAGATCGGGCCGCAGCGCGACGGTGACGTCGCCGTCCTTCAGCGTGATGATCATGGTGTTTTCTGCATCGGCGGCAAAGGCCGAAACGGATGCGGTCACGAGACCGGCAAGCACAACGAGGAACGAGGCGAGCTTTTTCAGCTGCATGGTCTTCTCCGAGAAACCTATTTTGCGAATTTGGCGGTGAGCGCACCGGCAACCGCCGCCGGCACGAAGGGGCGGATGTCTCCTCCCATCGAAGCTATCTGACGGACAAGTGTGGCGGTAATGGTTCTGACCGAGGGGCTGGCGGGCAGAAAAACCGTCTGCAGTCCCGGCGCCATGGTCTCGTTCATGCCAGCCATCTGCATCTCATAGTCGAGATCGGTGCCGTCGCGCAGGCCGCGGATCATGATCGAGGCGCCCTCTCTCCTGGCCGCATCGATCACCAGCCCGTCGAAGGCGACGACCCTGATGCGGGCGCCGTTACTGCCGAATTCCGCCTTTGTTGCGGTCTCGATCAGCTTCACCCGTTCCTCGAAGGAAAACAGCGGCTTCTTGCCGGGATGTATGCCGATCGCCGCATAGACGATGTCGGCGACGGCCAGCGAGGCCTTCAGCACGTCGAGATGGCCGTTGGTCAGCGGGTCGAAGGAGCCGGCATAGAGGGCGATGCGTTCGGTCATGGCTGGTGCTTCTAGCGGGCGCGCGGGCGGAAGGCAAATCCGATCGAGATCATGTCCGTGAACCTTTTCGCAGACATGAACGACAGATGAATGCGTTGATCACGAAGGCTTCACGCAGCGTTCACTAGGTTGCCACTTCAGATGATGAAACCAAATCCCCATCTAACCGTTATTAGGCGCAGGAGAACACGCACATGCTGATCTACATGCTAGCCACCGCAATGACCGTCGCCATGCTGATCGCCACTGTATTCGGGCTGCATCAGGAAGCTGGGCGCGTTCGCGCCAGGGTCACCACGAAGCGCTTCGAAGGTTTTGGCCCCCGCAAGCCGCACCGCCACTACTGAATTCACCGGCATCTTGCCTGATAGTATCGACTGCGCCGGCCCATCGGGCCGGCGTCGCTGTTTCCAGGCCTATTCGGCGTTGTCCGCACCGGCGTCGCCGCCTGCGGTATCCGCCTCGCCCTCGACGATCTCTTCCTCGTCCGACTGCGGTTCCGAGATCCGCTCGACAGACACCACTTTCTCGTCTTCGGCGGTGTTGAATATGGTCACGCCTTTGGTGGCGCGGCTGGCGAAACGGATGCCCTCGACCGGCACGCGAATGACCGTGCCGCCGTCCGAGACCAGCATGATCTGATCGTCATTGCCGACCGGGAAAGTCGCAACCAGCCGGCCGATCTCGGCCACTTTCGAGACGTCGGTGGCCCGGATGCCCTTGCCGCCGCGCCCGGTCAGGCGGAAATCGTAGGACGATGAGCGCTTGCCGTAGCCATATTCGGTCACCGTCAGCACGTACTGCTCATGCGTCTTCAGGAATTCGTAGCGTTCGTCGGAAAGTTCCGTCTCTTCGCCGATCTCCTCATTGGTCAGCGCGATCTCTTCCTCTTCACCAGCGGCAATGCCTGCGGCGAGCCGCCGTTCGGCCGCCGCTCGCTTGAGATAGGCGGCGCGCTCGGCCGGCGGAGCATCGACATTCTCGATGACCGCCATGGAAATCACCCTGTCGGCATCGGCCATGGCGATACCGCGCACGCCGACCGAGTTGCGGCTCTGGAAGACGCGCACGTCGCCGACCGAAAAGCGGATGCACTGGCCGGAGCTTGCGGTCAAAAGCACGTCGTCATTGTCGGTGCAGGTCTCGACGCCGAGGATCTCGTCGCCTTCCTCCTCCAGCTTCATGGCGATCTTGCCGTTGCGGTTGACCTGGACGAAGTCGGACAGCTTGTTGCGGCGCACGGTGCCGCGAGTGGTGGCGAACATCACGTCGAGCTCGCCCCAGCTGGTCTCGTCCTCCGGCAGCGGCATGATCGTGGTGATGCGCTCGCCCTGCTCCAGCGGCAGCATGTTGATCAGCGCCTTGCCGCGCGACTGCGGGTTGCCGATCGGCAGGCGCCACACCTTTTCCTTGTAGACGATGCCGCGTGAGGAGAAGAACAGCACCGGCGTGTGCGTGTTGGCGACGAACAGCCGGGTGACGAAATCCTCTTCCTTGGTCGACATGCCGGAGCGGCCCTTGCCGCCGCGGCGCTGCGCCCGGTAGAGCGACAGCGGCACGCGCTTGATGTAGCCGGAATGGCTGACCGTGACGACCATGTCCTCGCGCTGGATGAGGTCTTCGTCTTCCATATCCGCCCCGCCCTCGGAGAGCTCGGTGCGGCGCGGCGTGCCGAACTCGTCGCGCACGGCGGCAAGCTCGTCCTTGACGATCTGTTGGACACGGACGCGAGACGACAGGATGTCGAGATAGTCGATGATTTCGGCGCCGATCGTGTTCAATTCGTCGGCGATCTCGTCGCGGCCGAGCGCGGTCAGGCGCTGCAGACGCAGCTCGAGGATGGCGCGCGCCTGCTCCTCGGACAGATTGTAGGTGCCGTCCTCGTTGATGCGGTGGCGCGGATCGTCGATCAGAAGGATCAGCGATTCGACGTCGCCGGACGGCCAGCGCCGCTTCATCAACTGTTCGCGCGCGGTCTGCGGGTCCGGCGCGCTGCGGATCAGCTTTATGACTTCGTCGATGTTGGCGACGGCGATGGCCAGACCGACCAGCACATGGGCGCGATCGCGCGCCTTGCGCAGCAGGAATTTGGTGCGCCGGGTGATCACCTCCTCGCGGAAAGCCACAAAGGCCTTCAGCATGTCGGTCAGCGTCAGCAGTTCCGGCTTGCCGCCATTCAGCGCCACCATGTTGGCGCCGAAAGAGGTCTGCAGCGGTGTGAAGCGATAGAGCTGGTTGAGGATGACGTCGGCGACGGCGTCGCGCTTCAACTCGATGACGACGCGGTAGCCCTGCCGGTCGCTCTCGTCGCGAATGTCGGAAATGCCCTCGATACGCTTGTCGCGGACCAGTTCGGCCATCTTCTCGATCATCGACGACTTGTTCACCTGGTAGGGAACCTCGGTGATGATGATCGACTCACGGTCGTTGCCGCGCTGTTCGATGTTGACCTTGCCGCGCATGACGATCGAGCCGCGGCCGGTCGAATAGGCGCTGTAGATGCCGGAACGGCCGAGCACGATGCCGCCGGTCGGGAAATCCGGCCCGGGGATGATCTCCATCAGCGCCGGCAGGTCGATCGCCGGATTGTCGATGAGGGCGATGGCGCCGTTGCAGACTTCGCCGAGATTGTGCGGCGGGATGTTGGTGGCCATGCCGACGGCGATGCCGCCGGAGCCGTTGACCAAAAGGTTGGGGAATCGCGCCGGCAGCACCTTCGGCTCGCTGCCCGACGCGTCGTAAGTGTCCTGGAAATCGACGGTTTCCTTGTCGATATCCTCGAGCAATTCATGCGCGACCTTGGTCAGGCGCGACTCGGTGTAGCGCATCGCCGCCGGCGGATCGCCGTCGATCGAGCCGAAATTACCCTGCCCGTCGATCAGCGGCACGCGCAGCGACCAGTCCTGCGCCATGCGCACCAGGGCGTCATAGATCGAGGCGTCACCATGCGGATGGTATTTACCCATCACGTCGGCGACCGGGCGGGCCGATTTCACATATTTGCGGTTCCAGTGGTAGCCGCTCTCATGCGAAGCATAGAGGATGCGGCGATGCACGGGCTTCAGGCCGTCGCGCACGTCGGGCAGCGCACGGCTGACGATCACGCTCATGGCGTAATCGAGATAGGAGCGCTGCATCTCCTCGATGATGGATATCGGCTCGATGCCGGTCGGGCCGCCGTCGGCGCCGCGCGGTGTCTTCTGGTCGGTCAAATCAGGTCACAATCCAGTCAGGAATCACTGGCTGCTTATATAGGAAGAGCGGCCGAAACTCCAATGTCGGCGACGGCTTTTCCAAAGACAATTTCGGCGGCAATTTCAAAAGGATACCGTCAATTGCGACGATATGGCCAAGGCGCTTTTCGCCGCCGCCGGGCAAAGCGGGTGAACGCTAGGCGATCTGCCGACGGGCGCGATAGGCGCCGGGCGCCTGCCCCATTTCACGCCGGAAGCGGCGGTTGAAGGTCGACAGGTCGTTGAAGCCGGCCTCGAAGGCGATCGTCGAGATCGCCTCGTCCGACGTGCGCAGCCGCACCGCGGCCCGGTGCAGCCTGGTTTTCAGCAGGAACTGGTAAGGCGTCATTCCGGCGACATGCCGGAAGGTGCGCAGGAAATGGTAGGGACTGGTCGCCGTGCAGTTGGCAAGTTCTGCGAGCGAGATTGGCCGATCGGCATCGAGCTCGATCCGCCGCACCGCTTCTGCGACGCGTTTCTGGTCGCGGCGGCTCGGCGCGCGGCCAACATGCGCGGCGTCGGCGGCAACGGCCACCACCGCTCCGGCAATGCGCAGACCGAGTTCCTCCAACGCATCGCCGTCGGCCGTCTCGCGCGCGGCCTCCGCCTCCGCCAGCAGCGGCGCCAGCGCCGGCAAGGGCGGCAAGCGAGGCACCCCAAAGCCCAGCCGCCTTGCTCCAGGCACCTCAGCGACGATGCCTTCCATATAGGCCGGGGTAAAATGGAAGGAGAGGCAGCGG
The DNA here is from genome assembly GCF_056781675.1 of Mesorhizobium monacense. Taxonomy (NCBI): domain Bacteria; kingdom Pseudomonadati; phylum Pseudomonadota; class Alphaproteobacteria; order Hyphomicrobiales; family Phyllobacteriaceae; genus Mesorhizobium; species Mesorhizobium monacense. The sequence continues at coordinate 2,521,336 of NZ_CM165567.1, forward strand.
TCGCCGGCGCCATGCTCGTGGCCGCATTCATAGCAGGCGCCGGGATTGCCGAGCAGGATGGCGCCTGGCGCCAGCATCGCCGTGCCCTGGCGCGTGCGGTAGCGGAAGGTGCCTTGAGTCACAGCGGCAACACAAAAGGTCCGGTGCTCTTCCTCGAACGAGCTGTCGCCGGCGCCGGCCGTGCACACCACGTCCGCCACGTGCCAGCCCTGCCCCGATGCAAGGTTTTGCTCGCTCGTCGTCATGGCCGAAAGATAGCAATTTTTCCCAAGCGCAGAACCCTGCCATGCCCCTATTGGTCGCGGTCTCCTGACAAACGAGGCAGCAACCATGACCGATCCCTTTACCGAAGCCCTGCATAGCGACGGACCCTACCCCGACCTGGCCGAAAAGCTGGACCTTTACGGCCGCTTCGTCGGCGCCTGGACTTTCGATGCCACACGCCACCTCGAAGACGGCACGGTTCTTACCGGGCGCGGCGAGGTGCATTTCGGCTGGGTCCTGGAAGGCAAGGCAATCCAGGACGTATGGATCCTGCCCGCGCGCGATGCCGATCCCTTGCCGTCGCTCGGCACGTGGACGTTCTATGGCACGACATTGCGCGTCTACGATCCCGGCGTCGATGCCTGGCACATTTTCTGGAGCGATCCGCGCAACCAGTATTTCAGCCGCCAGCTCGGCCGTGCCGAAGGCGACACGATCGTCCAGCAAGGTGTCGACGCCCGCGGCTCCTCCGTACGCTGGAGCTTTTTCCGGATCACCGAAAACTCGTTCCGATGGCTGGGCGAGTGTTCGCATGACGGCAGCGAGGACTGGCGCCTCGAGGTCGAGTTCCTGGCGCGCCGCGTTACTCCAGCCTGATCAACCAACCATTTGCAAACATGGAGGAAACTATGCTTGACCACGTCTCGATCGGCGTCCGCGACGCCAATGCCGCGAAACATTTTTATGACGCCGCGCTGAAACCGCTCGGCTACACATGCCTCAGCCAGTCACCCGGCTCGCTTGGCTATGGCGGGAAGACAGTGGCGCTATGGGTGAACGAAGCGCCGCGGCCGGTGAAGGCGGACGCGAAGTCCGGCTTGCATTTCTGCTTCGCCGCGCCGACGCGCGCCAGTGTCGATGCGTTCCACGCGGCAGCGCTCAGCGAAGGCGGCCGCGACAATGGCGCGCCCGGCCTGCGCGCCGACTATGGCGAAAACTACTATGCTGCCTTCGTCATCGACCCGGATGGCTACCGCATCGAAGCCTATTGCAGCGCTGCCGGCTAGCCGGCTCAAATCCTCCTCCCGCGCTGTTTCCAGCGCCCCTGCTTTGCTCTACCAATTGAGGGGTACGGGCCTTGCCCGGCGGGAGGGGTGAAAGATGCCGAGCTTCGACAGCCTATTCAACGCCTTCGTCACCATCCTGGTGACCATCGATCCGCCCGGGCTGGCGCCGCTGTTTCTCGCCGTGACACGCGGCATGAACCGCGAGGAGCGCCAGCAGGTTTCGGTGCGCGCTTCGACCATCGGCTTCCTGGTGATGGCGCTGTTCGCGGTTGCCGGCGCATCGATCCTGTCGGTGTTCGGCATCACGCTGCCGGCCTTCCGCGTCGCTGGCGGTCTTCTGCTCTTCTTCATCGCCTTCGAAATGGTGTTCGAGCGGCGGCAGGACCGCAAGGAAAAGATCGGCGACGTCGCCATCACCAAGGACATGATCCACAACATCGCGGCCTTTCCGCTGGCGATCCCGCTGATCGCCGGCCCCGGCGCGATTTCGGCGACGGTGCTGCTTTCCGGCTCGTTTCAGGGTTTTGGCGCGCAGGCGGCACTGGTCGGCATCATTTTCCTCTGCCTCGCCATCACCTATCTGGTGTTCGTGCTGGCCGAGCGCATCGACCGGATCCTCGGCCAGACCGGCCGCTCGATCCTGACCCGGCTGCTCGGCGTCATCCTGGCGGCCCTGGCCGTGCAGTTCGTGGCGGACGGCATCAAGGCGCTGATGGCGGGGTAACCCAAACCCCGGCGCGGCCGATCCAGTTCAACAGCCGAAGCCGAGGGCGCATCGGAAATGCCCCGCTACAACCCTCCATTTGTAACGGGTCCGGCGTGCTGAGAGAGTACGACTGCTTCGGTCCGGTTCGTCGCATGCAGTTTGCGCATGATGTGCGATATGTGCGACTTGACCGTATTCTGCGACAGATTCAGTTCGCTGGCGATGACCTTGTTCGACAGGCCACGTAGCAGGGATGCCATAACCTGTCGCTCGCGTTCCGTGAATATGGCGCAGGCCGTGTTGGCGATGGCAGGCGCCATTCCAATTATGGTCGCGGCCGGTTGCAGGGCGACGATGTTGTCAGGTGAGACCGGCGTCCAGTCGGAGCAGTCCATGATCACCGATCGTGGAAAATAGACCCCGCCTGCCATCACAAGCCGAAACGCCGCGAGCGCGATCTCGACGGAGGCGGAAGCTGCAATGTAGCCTCTTACGCCATATCTGCTGAGTTCGGAGATCATCGCATCGGTTATCGTCAACTCGTCGATCTCCGTGAGGAGCACGAGATATCCCTCGCGCAGAGATCGACGAAGGTAGGCGAGGTTCTCCAGCACTCGCTCGTCCGTGACGATCAAGCTCCCTGTGTTGAGAGCGACGAGTCTGATGTCTTTGCCGATGATGGAATCCCAGTGGTGCGCGGTCTCGATTTCCAGGACGGCGAACTCCTGGAACTCGGCGCTAAGAATCCGGGCCAGGCAACTTCGCCATAGCGGATGGTGGTCGATAACGACAATGGAAGGGCGGTCATGCGCTAAGCCGTTCTGTTCGGCCGAAAACGAGAGAGTCAATTGCTTCCCCGTCATTGCCGCCCCAAGGGCATCTAATCGTGTTAGTCCGCGCTAATCTACCGATAGTTCGGGATATGGTTAAGAAAGAGCGCATTTGATTCAAATTCGTTTGAATCGCGGGGCAGTGGTCACCGACCCTCGGACCCCGAACTGGTCGCGACGAGCTCGATGAACGTCGGGTGGGCTAGATCAACACAAGATCGGCCTGCACGATGGTTTGCTGCTCGACGGTCGCCGCTTGGATGGCGTCCAGATCCAAGTCGATCTCCCCATTCCAATCCTCGATGTCCACAATAGCATCTTGATCGGCGTCGATCGTCTGCGTGACCAGGACATCCACATCGACGACATAGCGTTCTTCCAGCTCGTCCTCGATGTCGACGTCTATGTCCACGTCTTGATCCATCTCGATGCTTTGGTTCACGTCGACCGTGCCGCCAGAAGCTCCGTCGGTGATGCGCACGTCGATAGCCGTGTCTTGTTCAATCTCGATCGTGCCGCGCAGGAAAATATCCACATAGAGCACACCGTCGACGTCAAACATGTCGACGTCGATCTGGAGATCCTGATCGATGCGCATGTCCTGGTCAAGCAGAACGACGAAATGTCCGTCGCCATCGATTGTGACCGAAAGGTCCGCGTCCTGATCCATCATCAGGTCTTGGTCTATCAGCAGACGCGTGACCACGGCGCCCGCATAGCCGTTGACGATGATGCTGGCGTCCTGCTCAACCAGCGCGACTTGCGTGACGTCGATGCTGTCGACGTCGCCGAATTCGGAAGCCACGCCATCGGTGTCGTGCGGCCGGCAGGCGTCATCGCTTTCAAACTCGGGCCGCTCATCCTGCCCTTCCTCTTCGGGGTGGGCAGATTCGCTGGCCACGTCCCGAAGGGCGATCGCGGGGGGCTTTGGCGGAGCGAAGCTCTCGGCCACCATAATTGGCATAAAATGGGGCCACTCGACGCCTCCCCCAGGTGCCTGCGCGCCATGGGAGACGGTGGACGACGCCGGCGCCTTTATCGGCATCGGTGAGACTTCCCAATCGGTGTCCTGCTCGACAGGCGGCAACTCGACTGCCGGTTGGGTCGCCGATATCGCGGCTGGGGGCGGCAACGCGGGAGCGTGGGCGAAGCTGCCAGCAAACGCCATCTCCGGTCCGAAGATTTCATCCGGATCAGATACGATGGCGGGCGGGAGATGCCGAGTGCCCGGGTCGACGCGATACATCGTCAATCCTCCCGAAAGGCACGATCGAAGGCGTCGAGAACCGGGCGCAGTGTGTAATGGGCTACCGTGAATTGTCCTGTCTTGATCAGCACTTCGACAGGCATTCCCGGCATGATATCGACCTCCGGCAATGCGCGCAGGGAAGCCTCGCTGATCCGGACACGGGCGGTATAGTAGGGCCGTCTCGTTTCACTATCGATCAAACGGTCTGCAGAGACATAGGTGAGGACGCCCTCCACGGGCGGCACGCGGCGATGCTTGTAGGACAGCAGCCGGACGCGGGCTGGGAGACCTGGACGAACCAGGTCGATATCTTCCGGCTTGACCTGGACCAGCACGATGAGGCGGTCATCACTCGGCACGAGGTCTATCAACGGCTCGCCGGGGGCTATGACCCCTCCGGTCGTATGGATGCGCAGATCGGTGATGGTGCCAGCCTCCGGCGCGCGAACCATCGTTCGGGCGAGCACGTCCCTTGCCGCCTGAATGCGTTCAATAAACTGCAGGATCTGGGCCTGGGTATCGCGCAGGTTCTGCGCGACCTCGCTCTGATGGTCGCTCTCGAGCTTGAAGATCATCGCCTGCGATTCTCCGACCGCCTGCTCCGCACGTGATATCTGGGACGTTGCCTCGCCGATCCGTCCATCGATCTCCGCCTGTTCACGTTCCAGCTGCCGCAAACGCGAGCGGGTCAGAAGACGCTTGGCGACCAGGGGGGCGACGTCGGCAATCTCTCCCTTGATAATCGTCGCACGCGACGTGGCCGCATTGGCCTGAAAACGCAGCCCGGCGATTTCCTGCTCGGTCTGGGCTATGCGCCGCTGGATCATGTCGATCCGCGATGAATTGAGCCTGCGGCGGGTGTCGAAAATCCGGGTCTGCCCGGCGACAATTCCCGCCGCGGCAGGATACTGCCGGGCCGCCGCCACTATGTCCTGCGGAAACTGGATGCGCTCCCGGTCGTCGCGCTCCGCCACCAGGCGTGCCTCCAGCGCCTGCGCGTCCCAGAGCTGCATCTGGAGCATCTGGACGGTGGCGCGAGCCTTGGTGTCGTCAAGGCCGATGAGGGGTTGGCCGGCGACCACCTCATCGCCGTCCTTCACCAGAATGCGTCCGACTATGCCGCCCTCCAGATGCTGGATGGTCTTGCGGCTCGACTCGGCTTCGACGGCACCCGCCGCGATTGCAGCACTTTCCAACGGGGCATAGGCCGCCCAGACGCTGAAGCCGATTATGAACACGCCGACGACCGCAAAGGCGCTCGCGAAAAGCAGACGCAGGCGATGGAACGGTGTCGCCGGCAGCGTCGGGATAGAAGCAAGCACCTTCGTGACGGTGCGGTTCCAACCGATCGTGGCGCGCTCCTCCCTGAACCCTTTGCTGAAGCGCGTCCTTTCGCCGTGCCGGGCATTGGCTCTTCCAAGGAATCCTCGGAGCCTGGTCGTCACCACGCCGAATGTCGTCCAGCCTGCGCGCAACCGGTCACCGACCGGTATGATTGAAGGAATATTCGCGGTAGTCCCATCCAAGGCGGTTCTTGCTGATGACACCCTTCGTTTGATGGACTGCCTCGTCGCTTCCGACCATCGAAAGAAGGCGGCGCCGAAGCCGGCCACGAAAACGCCGACGACCTCAAAGGCCTTTGCGCCGAATTTGCGCGCACGGCGCATCGTCCCCGACCACTGCGAGAGGATGGCCGCAAGATAGAGCGCGACTATGTGCTTTGAGTGTTTCACAACACGCCGGATCGCTCCCCTGGAACGGGCCTCTTCTCTGCCTTGTGCCTTGCAGGTTCCGGGACGCCCTCACGGCCCAGTTGCCTGACACTACTGCGGGCAGTGATGATCTGTTGCCCGGTCGCAACGGTGGCGCGCACGGTCTTGATCTTGCCGGCGACTTCCCGACGGTTCCCGAAGGCGTTCATCATGCCATTGTCGAGCACCAGAACCTTGTCGGACATGTTCAGGACGCGAAGGCGTTGGGCGATGATGATGATCGTCGATCCCCGTCGGCGCATCTCCTGGATCGCCTGCCGCAAGGCCTCTTCGCCTTCGAAATCGAGGCTGGCGTTCGGCTCGTCCAGCACGATGACGCGGGGATGTCCGAAGAATGCCCTGGCAAGGCCAAGCCTCTGCCGTTGCCCGCCGGACAGCCTCATGCCGCCTTCGCCGATATCGGTCTCATAGCCCAGCGGAAGCCGCATGATCGTGTCGTGAAACCCCACCATGGCGGCGGCTGCGATCACCTCATCGGCCGACGCATCCTGCAGGCGGGCTATGTTTTCCCGAACAGTGCCGCCGAAGATTTCTATGTCCTGCGGAAGGTATCCGAAGTGTCGGTGACCGCCGGCGGCCAGCCAGATCCCCATGTCCGCGCTGTCAAGGCGCACATGCCCCGCAGTTGGAGCGATCGTGCCGGAGATAAGGCGTCCAAGGGTCGACTTTCCCGCTCCGGACGGACCAATCACTCCCAGGATCTCCCCCGGGTTGACCACAAAGCTCAGCCGGCGCAACGCCGCCGTGTTCGCGCCTGGCGGCAGGAAGGTTACCTGTTCAACGGACAACTGCCCATTGGGGCGTGGCAGTTCCATGGCTTTTCGAGGCTGTGGCGCCGCCGCCATGATCTTCCTGAGACGGACGTAGCCCAGGCGCACGCTCGAAACCGCCTTCCAGGTGCCGATGGCGGCCTCAACCGGCGCCAGGGACCGCCCGAGCAGGATCGACGTCGCAAAGATCGCCGCCGGGCTGACATCCTGCAGGATCACTAGCCAAGCGGCACAGGCCATGACGATGACTTGAGCGAGTAGCCGCACGAAGCGAGCAAGGGACTGGATGACGTTGGCGCGTGCGGCGGCCGAGAGCTGAGCCTCTTTCGCCTGTGACTGATCGTCGTTCAGCAGGCGGGCCACCCCTGGCAGCATTCCCATGGCGCTGATGACCTCGACATTGCGCAGGAGCGCCTCGAACCGGTGCTGGCTCTCTGCCCAGGCGGCACTGGAGCGGGCGAATGGCTTGCGAGTCGCTACTTCGTTGAGCATCGCCAGCCCGAACAGGACAACTGACGCGACAAGGCCGATCAGGCCGAGAAGTGGATGCAATATGATCATTGCCAGAATGAAGATGGGCGTCCAGGGCAGATCGAACAGAGAAGTGCAGGCGCTGCCGCCGAAGAAGGAGCGCAGGCCACCGATATCACGCCAGGCCTGCGCCGCCGCGGCCGGATCGCTACGCAACGCCGACTGGACAGCCGCGACAAGAACGGAGGTCTGAAGCCGGTCGTCGAGCCAGACGCCGATCCGGGCGAGTATCGCGCGACGCAGGGCTTCGAGTGTTGCGTGCACCGCCAGCGCCACGATCACGATCACGGTCAGCATTACCAGCGTGTCGAGACTGTGGCTCGACAGGACATGATCATAGACATGCAGGAGATAGAGAGGGACTGTCAGAGCGAGCAGGTTGACGAAGAAGCTGAGCACGAAGACCAGGAGCAGCGAGACCCTGCAATGATGGAATGCGCGCTCGACTTCGGTCGTTGCAAAGGCCTTGGGGAAACTCATGGCTGACATGTCTCCGCGGCGGCGTCAGAGTAGCGGCCTGGCGCCGGCAGGAAGGGCAAGCCCGCGAGGCCGCACTCACCGCCGTGCGCTCGCTACAGGCCGCCCCGGGGAAGCGCCCAGACAAGATCTGGGCGCCCCTTTTCGAACAAGACTTATCAGGCGAAGTCGAAGTCGAAGTTCACGTCTATGTCGGCGTCCTGTTCAGCGTATTGATCCTGGGTGACATCAACGTCGACGTCCTGCTTCTGGTCGACATCCACGTCATTGTCGTTGTCTTGGTCGACCTTGATGTCGGTGTCGTTGTCGTTGTCGGCGTCTCCGTCGGCGTCAGCGTCGGCGTCTGCATCGCTTTTGTCGTCGGCGTCGGCGCGGGCCTTGGCGTCGTTGTCGGTGTCTGCGTCCTGGTCGGTCTTGTTGTCGATGTCAGCATAATTTTCGTTGTCGATATCGACGTCGGAGTCCTGGTCGGTATCGACGTCTACGTCCTGATCCTGGTCCTGATCGAGCTTCTGATCGATGTCGGCATCGACGTCGATGTTGAATTGGGTCGGATCAAATTTGCCGTAAGCTTTCTTAGACAAGGGTTCACCCTCCCTGTTCGAGGACAGCCGCCCTGGCGAGCGCTTGCTTGCGGAGCGGACCGACGGTTACGATCCAAGCGGATCCTGAGACAGCCCGCCGATGCAGCAAGCATCTCTGTTTCACGCTGTGGAAAATAGTTACCAATGAGCATTCGGCCCAAACGGCAATTGCCAATGCAAGTTGGCTCGTCCTTATGGATGATGCACGACCCGAACAGGTGGACCACTCCGGGTAACCCAAAGTCGAAGCGCTGCCGCCGCGCGAGCCGAAGCACGAAAAAGCCGGGGCGAACCCCGGCTTGCTCCCCCCAGAGCGGTTCAGCTATTGATGGCAGCCGACCCGCTCTAAGTCTTTGTTCTTACGCAATTCCGGACAGAAAACCGCTACGCACTTTTCCTGCTCAGGCCATGAAAGTTCAGGCGTCGATGTCGCTCAAGTCGACGATGATCCCGACATCTCCATCGACGGCGGCTTTCTCGTAAAGGTCGACATCGATGGAGGCCGCGTCATCGTTCTCTGCGACATCGACGGCGCCCAGCAAAGCGGTCTTGATGAGGGCGGCGATGTCTACATCGACCTCGGCATCGAGGTCATCGCGGACTTCCACATCGACATCGAGGTTTCCGTCAGTCTCGGTCTCCTGATTAATCTCGGCATCGAGGCTGTCTTCGTCGTCATCGTCGACGTCGACATCGAGATCGCTCTCGATTTCGACATCGTCTTCCACCTCGGCGTCGATTTCGACGATGATAATCCCGTCGTCTTCGCTGACTTCGACATCGACTTCTATCCTCTGATCGACCTCGGGCCTCTGATCGGCCGCGACTTCGATGTCCCGGCCTCCGGAAACGCCCGTTTCGCTCGCGATCTCCGCGTCCTGATCTATCTCGCCGTCCTGGTCGACCTCCGCGTCGAGTTTCACGGTGGGAGGCTGCGAACCGATGATCGACACCCCCATACCGACGTCGTCGCCAGTCTCCGAGTCCTGGTTCACGCCGATGTCGAGGTCACCAGGATCCGCGACACCATGTTCGGAGATGTCGTGCTCGTCGTGGTCGAGTGCGGCGACTTCGGCGGCCCCGTTCTCTTTCGAGTGGTCACCCACCGTGGCGTCGTTCTTGGCCTTCTCATCAGGCTCCATCGTGCGCCTCCATGGTTCATGTCGACGTCAGCGACCCAGCATCCCATCTTCCAAAACGCAGTGATAGACGCCAAGTCGGGTGATGCCGCGATGCAGGAAGCAACGAAGGAATCCCTGGAGCACTAGCCCGCAGGCACTGAGACCAACGCTGCTTCTTGGCGGTATCACTCGTTGAGACTAATCCGTACGGGCAATTCCGGATGTTCGACGAGTCGAGAGTCCCCCGACGCGGTTTCAACTCACGCGGCAAACCGCCAGCGCTACTTCGCCGAGGTATCGACAACCTCGAAATCGTGGGTGACAGCCGCGGTCTTGGCCATCATCGCAGTCGCCGAGCAATATTTTTCGATCGACAGATCAATCGCCCGCTTCACCTTGTCGTGTGACAGCGCGCGGCCCTTGACGATGAAATGCATGTGGATGCGGGTGAAGACCCGGGGCTCGGTCTCGGCCCGGTCAGCGTCGAGCTCGACGACGCAGTCCTCGACCGCCTCGCGGCCCTTTTCGAGGATATGGACCACGTCATAGGCCGAGCAGCCACCGGTGCCGATCAGCACCAGTTCCATCGGGCTCGGACCCGGCGTCCTGCCTTCAGGGCCGAAAGCGGTGCCCAGCACGACCTTATGACCGCTGCCGGACTCGCCGACAAAGGTACGTTCCTCGACCCATTTCACGCGTGCTTTCACTGGATTCTTCCCTACAAGTGCATCGCGCTGATTACCGGCCGAACACGACCGCGTGCATGATGCGGCCCGGCATCAGCGTGAACACGCCGGCGCCGATCAGAGCGAAAACATAGGTCGCAATCATGACGCGGCGATGCCTTTCGACGCGATGGGCGTGCGCGTGCCAGACCGCCAACGGTACCGTGACCAGCACCAGGATCGACAGCAGATGGATCGGGCTGAAGCGGCCGAAGACGCGGATCTGCTGGATCCAGAAACTCGAGATGGCGATGACCAGCATCAGCGCGGCCCAGACATAGCCCATCGCACGGTGGCGCAGCGTGCCTTTCGGCAGCGCCAACTGCGCTCCGCCTACAGCCAGCGCGGCAAAGGCCGCGAACGCATGCCATGGAATGGGAGGGGGCGCGGATAGAAGCGGTCCGAGCGACATCTCGCCCTCTCCTCAAATGCTGACGGGATCTCGATCGTCAGAACGGGATTTCGTCGTCCAGCTCGCGCGACGAACCACCGCCGCCACCGCCCTTGGCGCCACCGCCGCCGCGGCTAAAACCTTCGTTCGGGCCAGACTGGCCGAAATCGGAACCGCGGCTGCTGTTGCCACCGCCGGCATAGTTGCCGACCTGGCCGCCGCCCTCGCCGCGCGCGTCGAGCATCTGCAATTCACCGCGGAATTTCTGCAGCACGATTTCGGTCGTATAGCGGTCATTGCCGGTCTGGTCCTGCCATTTGCGCGTCTGCAACTGGCCCTCGACATAGACCTTCATGCCCTTCTTCAGATACTGCTCGGCGACCTTGGCGATCTGGTCGTTGAAGATGACGACGTTGTGCCACTCGGTCTTTTCCTTGCGCTCGCCGGAATTCTTGTCGCGCCAGCTTTCCGACGTGGCGATGCGGATGTTGACGACCGGCTCACCCGAGTTCAGGCGGCGGATTTCAGGGTCCGCCCCGAGATTGCCCACCAGAATGACCTTGTTGATGCTACCCGCCATCATACTTCTCCGCGCTCATCCGAAACAATTTTTTGCCGACCGCACCTTACAGGCTACGGACAATCCCCGCCTGCTGTGGCTGCCTTTTCCCACAAGGTTTTTGTTCTTTTTTTGTTCTATTCTTGTCACTCCCGGCTGTCAAGGAATGTCAGCAAGAGGTAGGGTGCCCGTTTGAAATTGCGAATATGTCGGGATCGAAAGGCGGCGGCTGCGAATGAGAGTCATCGCACACATGGATCATCCGCGAGAGCCGTGGCGGGCAGGCGTGGAAACCCGGATGCAGGTTTCCGCCGGCAACGGTGCCAGCCAGCTCTGCCTATTTGAACAATGGGTTCAGCCGGGTGTCGGGGCTCCGACACATTGGCACTCGGTCGAGGAGGTGCTTACCGTCATCAGCGGAACCGCCGAAATGTGGATCGACGACGACCGCATGACGCTGACGGCGGGACAGTCGCTTCTCGTGCCCGCGAAGAGGAAGCACGGTTTTCGAAACGTCGGCACCGAGACGCTTCACATCCATGCCGTGCTGGCATCACCGATCTTCGAGGCAATTTTTGACGGATCTGCCGAGCCGGTGAGACGCTGGCTTCCGGCGGCGCCTTAAAACAGCACTTGCCAAATCGATAAGTATCCACTTATGCTTTGACCATGATCGAAGCAGAGATTTTTCGCGCCCTTGCCGACCCGACGCGCCGCGCCGTCTACGAGCGGCTTGCCGCCAGCGAGATGACGGTGTCGGAGCTGCGCACCGGCCTGACGGTATCGCAGCCGGCGGTCTCGCAGCATCTGGCGGTGCTGCGCGGCGCCGGCCTGGTCACCGAGCGGCGGGCCGGCCGCAACGCTTACTACCGTGCCGATCCGCAAGGGCTCGACCCGCTGCTCGGCTGGATCGAGCGCTACCGTGCGTTCTGGCCGGAGCGCATCGAAAGGCTGAAGGCTGTCTTGAAGGACATGGACCAATGACACTGAAAGAACATGCTAAAAGTGTTGCGGACTCGCTCGAATTCGAATGCGAATTGCCGGAGCCGCCGGAGAAAGTGTGGCGCGCGCTGACCGAGCCGAAGCTGCTCGCGGCCTGGATGATGCCAAACGACATCAAGCCCGAGATCGGCCGCCGCTTTGCCTTTGCCGGGCCGGACGCGCCGATCGACTGCGAAATCCTCGATGCCGAGCCCGGACGGCTGCTGCGCTATTCCTGGCGCGAGCGGCCGGAGCCGGACGATGCCAGCCAAGCGCTCGACAGCATCGTCACGTTTACCCTCGACCGTACGGCTTCGGGCGGCACGCATCTGCGTATTGTCCATGACGGGTTCGCCCGGGCAGCAACGCCTGTGGTCGCCATGGCAGGCGCCGGCTGCCGGCTTTCGCTCGACGCGCGCAGGTCGATGCTACCTAGCGCCGCGAATGTGCATCGCCTGCTGCGCGCGGCCTGACCAACGAGATCGGAGAAAGACAATGAGCGGCCTTGCCAATCTGGTGCCGATGGTGATCGAGCAATCGAGCCGTGGCGAACGCGCCTTCGACATATTTTCGCGGCTGCTGCGCGAGCGCATCGTCTTCATCAACGGAGAGATCAATGACGGCGTGTCGGCGCTGGTCTGCGCCCAGCTTCTGTCGCTGGAATCCGACAATCCCGAGAAGGAGATCTCGCTCTACATCAACTCGCCAGGCGGCGTGGTGACCAGCGGCTTCGCCATCTACGACACGATGCAGTACATCTCCTGCCCGGTATCGACCGTCTGCATGGGCTTTGCCGCCTCGATGGCGTCTTTCCTGCTGATGGCCGGCACACCAGGGCGGCGCATCGCGCTGCCCAACACCAGCATCGTGCTGCACCAGCCGCTGGGCGGCTTCCAGGGCCAGGCTTCCGACATCCAGCGCCATGCCGAGGGCATATTGCGCACCAAGCGGCGCATGACCGAGCTTTACGCGCATCATTGCGGGCGTACTTACGAAGAAGTCGAACGCACGCTGGACCGCGATTATTTCATGACCGCCGAGGAGGCGAAGGCCTGGGGTCTCGTCGACCATGTGTTCGACACCCGCAAGAAGGCGGCTTGAGGAGGCTGCTCACGCTCGGCAATTTGATTGCTGCCGGTCTGGCACCGCCTGCGGCGCGACCCTATAGTTCGGCAATGAGTGACATCCGCTTGTCCAGACTTTTCTGCACCGTCACTGCCGCCCTCGCGAGCGCCAGCATGCTGGCTGGAGCTGCCTTTGCCGATGACAGTTCGACCCAGAAAGGCGCCCTGCCGGGCGTGACCAGCGACTATCGCATCGCCAAGCCGGCTCCTCAGCCCGAGCCCGACGACGCGCTGCCTGCCAGCGGCAACGGCCAGTTCAAGATCGGCGACACCGATGTCAGGATTTCCGGCAGCATCACCGTCGATATCGGCGCCGGCGCGATCAGGCCATCCGGCCGGTAGCTTTCGGGTCTTGCCGCCATCTCCTCAAACGAACGGCCCCGCCGCTGCTTCCGCAAACGGACGGGGCCTTTTATGGATCTTAAATCCAATGTGTCGGTAGTGTTATACCGACTTTGATTTCGGATGCTTCGCGGCATTCAGCCGACGATCCGACCAGTGGTCTCTGATTGTCAGGGGGATCGGCAGGTCACGGTTTGTCGGGTCGGGCGCTCACGCCCACCCTGGCACTTATGCCCGCCGCGGCTCCAGGCATATCTGGAGCCTCAAGGGACTGTCCGGTGGCGTCATGCTCCGCTCCTCTGTCCGTTGCGACGATGTCGTCCGAAGCGCAAATCGCAAAAGCCTGCGGCGTCTCGCAAGCCGCCTGAGGCGGCGAGGCCATCGAAAGACGGCCGGCTCCGTTGACCGCTGGACACTGCGCCCCTGAGTCGGCAGCGTCAACCTTTGAATAGCCGGTTACGGAAAATGTGATCGACGGGGTTACGTCCAGGTCAGGGCAGTGTGTCGGAACCTGCTCAACGGAGTGCCCGCCTTTCCGGTTCTTCACAGCACTTTGTCAGGAGCGTGTTCGGCCTTTGTTCTTTCCGCTTGCCCCCTCGCGCGAAAGACGGTTAAACGCTTCTGTCGAGATTTGTGGCGTCTCTCGACGTGGCGGCAAAAATACCTACATAGGGGATGGCCGGGAAAACCCGCCGATCCCACGAATTCCAGACCTGAGGCGGCGACCGGCAATGGCCGACCATAAATACCTTTCCATTCGCGGGGCGCGCGAACACAATCTGAAGAATGTCGATCTCGACCTGCCGCGTGACAGCCTGATCGTCATGACCGGCCTGTCTGGGTCCGGCAAGTCGTCGCTCGCCTTCGACACCATCTATGCCGAGGGCCAGCGCCGCTATGTCGAGAGCCTGTCGGCCTACGCGCGGCAATTCCTCGAAATGATGCAGAAGCCCGACGTCGACCAGATCGACGGTCTGTCGCCTGCCATCTCCATCGAGCAGAAGACCACCTCAAAGAACCCGCGCTCGACGGTCGGTACCGTCACCGAAATCTACGACTACATGCGGCTTCTGTTCGCGCGCGTCGGCATTCCCTACTCGCCGGCCACCGGCCTGCCGATCGAGAGCCAGACAGTGTCGCAGATGGTCGACCGCGTGCTGGCCGTCGAGGAAGGCACGCGCCTGTTTATCCTGGCGCCGATCGTGCGCGGCAGGAAAGGCGAGTACCGCAAGGAACTGCTGGAACTGCAGAAGAAGGGCTTTCAGCGCGTCAAGGTCGACGGCGTCTTCTACGAGATCGCCGACGTGCCGGCTCTGGACAAGAAGTACAAGCATGACATCGACGTCGTCGTCGACCGCATCGTGGTGCGCGGCGACCTTGCCACCCGGCTTGCCGATTCCATCGAAACGGCGCTGAAACTTGCCGAAGGCCTGGCCGTGGCCGAATTCGCCGACAGGCCGCTCGACGCCAGCCAGACCGGCGAGGATTCGGTCAACAAGTCGAAGAACGAGACGCATGAGCGCATCCTGTTCTCGGAAAAGTTCGCCTGCCCGGTGTCCGGCTTCACCATTCCGGAGATCGAGCCCAGGCTGTTCTCGTTCAACAATCCGTTCGGCGCCTGTCCGACCTGCGACGGTCTCGGCAGCCAGCGCGCCATCGACGGCAATCTGGTCGTGCCGGACGAGAACGTCTCGCTGCGCGACGGCGCGGTCAGCCCGTGGGCGAAATCGACCTCGCCCTATTACGCACAGACGCTGGAGGCGCTGGGCAAGGCCTATGGCTTCAAGCTCGGCGACAAGTTCAAGGACCTGGCCGCGGAAGCCCAGGAAGCCATCCTGCACGGCACGGGCGAGCGCGAGATCACCTTCCAGTATGATGACGGCCTGCGCTCCTACAAGACGACCAAGACTTTCGAAGGCGTCATCCCCAATCTCGAGCGGCGCTGGAAGGAAACCGAATCCGCCTGGATGCGCGAGGAGATCGAGCGCTTCATGTCGGCGACGCCCTGCCCCGTCTGCAAAGGCTACCGGCTGAAGCCGGAGGCGCTGGCGGTGAAGATCGCGGGAAAGCATATCGGCGAGGTGACCGAGCAGTCGATCCGCAAGGCAGACCAGTGGTTCACCGACCTGCCCGCGCAGCTCAACGACAAGCAGAACGAGATCGCCGTGCGGGTGCTGAAGGAGATCCGCGAGCGGCTGCGCTTCCTCAACGATGTCGGGCTCGACTATCTGACGCTGTCGCGCAATTCCGGCACGCTGTCGGGCGGCGAGAGCCAGCGCATCCGCCTGGCGTCGCAGATCGGCTCCGGCCTCACCGGCGTGCTCTATGTGCTGGACGAGCCGTCGATCGGCCTGCACCAGCGCGACAATGCCCGCCTGCTCGACACGCTGAAGCATCTGCGCGACATCGGCAACACCGTGATCGTCGTCGAGCACGACGAGGACGCAATCCTGCATGCCGACTATGTCGTCGACATCGGCCCGGCCGCCGGCATCCATGGCGGCGAGATCATCGCCCAGGGAACACCGCAGCAGATCATGGCGACGCCGGCCTCGATAACCGGCAAATATCTGTCGGGCGAGCTCGAAGTGGCGACGCCGGCGGTGCGGCGCGAAGCCAAGAAGAACCGGCGGTTGAAGATCGTCGGCGCGCGCGGCAACAATCTGAAGAACGTGACGGCCGAAATCCCGCTCGGCACCTTCACCGCCGTTACCGGCGTATCAGGTGGCGGCAAGTCGACCTTCCTGATCGAGACGCTGTTCAAGGCGGCGTCGCGCCGCATCATGGGCTCGCGCGAGCATCCGGCCGAGCACGACCGCATCGAGGGCCTCGAATTCCTCGACAAGGTCATCGATATCGACCAGTCGCCGATCGGCCGCACGCCGCGCTCCAACCCGGCCACCTATACCGGCGCCTTCACGCCGATCCGCGACTGGTTCGCCGGCCTGCCGGAGGCCAAGGCGCGCGGCTACCAGCCGGGCCGCTTCTCGTTCAACGTCAAGGGCGGCCGCTGCGAGGCCTGCCAGGGCGACGGCGTCATCAAGATCGAGATGCATTTCCTGCCCGATGTTTACGTCACCTGCGACGTCTGCCACGGCAAGCGCTACAACCGCGAGACGCTCGATGTCCTGTTCAAGGGCAAGTCGATCGCCGACGTTTTGGACATGACGGTCGAGGAAGGCGTCGACTTCTTCGCCGCCGTGCCGGGCGTGCGCGACAAGCTGGAGACGCTGAAGCAGGTCGGCCTCGGCTATATCCATATCGGCCAACAGGCGACGACGCTGTCGGGTGGCGAGGCGCAACGCATCAAGCTCGCCAAGGAATTGTCGCGCAAGGCGACCGGCAAGACGCTCTACATCCTCGACGAGCCGACCACCGGCCTGCATTTCCACGACGTCGCCAAGCTGTTGGAAGTGCTGCACGAACTGGTCGACCAGGGCAACACTGTGGTGGTCATCGAGCACAATCTCGAGGTGATAAAAACCGCCGACTGGGTGCTCGACCTCGGCCCCGAGGGCGGCGACGGCGGCGGCGAGCTGGTCGCCTCAGGAACGCCCGAAGCGGTCGTGCGCGAGAAGCGCAGCTATACTGGCCAGTTCCTTAAGGAGCTGCTCGAGCGGCGTCCGGGGAAGAGGGCTCAGGCGGCGGAGTGAGCGGACAGCGCGGTGTCTGGAGAGTTTTTGAATGACCATCAGACAAGCGCTTGCCGGTGACCAGCAAACTGTCGTCTCGCTGACTGAAGCCGCCTATGCACCCTACACCGCCTTGTTGGGTGCGCCGCCGATCCCGGTCACCGAGGACTATGCACCGCGGATCGAACGCGGCGAGGTCTGGCTGCTGGAGAGCGGCTCCGATCTGGCCGGGCTGATCGTTATCGAGCGGCATCCCGATCATGCGATGATCTTCAGCGTCGCGGTCGCGCCGGCCTTCCAGAGCAAGAAACTCGGCATCAGGCTGCTCGATTTCGCCGACGAGCAGACGCGGCTGTGGGGCTTGCCGGAGGTGCGGCTCTATACCAATTCGCGCATGGAGCGGAACATTGCGCTCTACGCGGCCTATGGTTTCCGGGAAACGGGTCGACGGCCCAATCCCTACCGGCCAGGATGGACAGTTGTCGACATGGCCAAGCCCGTCGATGGCGCCGTATCGGCCTGATTTTCAAGCATGGGGAGGACGACGATGAGCAGCCAGGGAAAAATCCGCGCCGGCATAGGCGGCTGGACCTTTGAGCCGTGGGACACGTCCTTCTATCCGGACAAGCTTTCCAACGCGAAGCAACTGCAATACGCCAGCCGTCAGGTGCCGAGCATCGAGGTCAACGGCACCTATTATTCCAGCTTCAAGGAACCGACCTTCGTCAAATGGGCCAGCGAGGCGCCTGATGGCTTCGTTTATTCGCTGAAGGGCAACCGCTTCGTCACCAACCGGCGCGTGCTCGGCGAGGCCGGTGAATCAATGATGCGCTTCCTCGGTTCCGGGGTGGCGGCGCTCGGTAACAAGCTCGGGCCGATCCTGTGGCAGTTCGCGCCGACCAAGAAATTCGATCCGGACGATTTCGAAGCCTTTCTCAAGCTGTTGCCGGAAAAGCAGGATGGCGTCGGGTTGCGCCATGCGGTCGAAGTGCGGCACGACAGTTTTGTCGTGCCGGAGTTCGCAGCGCTGGCGCGCAAATACAAGGTGGCGATCGTCTATGCCGACCATGCCAAATATCCAGCGATTGCCGACATCACCGGCGATTTCATCTATGCGCGACTGCAGACCGGCAGCGACGACAATCCCGACTGCTACACGCCGAAGGGGCTCGACGAATGGGCCGCTCGCGCCAAGACCTGGGCGGAAGGCAAGGCGCCTGCCGATCTGCCGCGCGCCGACCCTTCGACCGAGGCGCCGGTCAAGCCGCGCGACGTGTTCGCCTACTTCATCACCGAGGGCAAGGTGCGCGCGCCCTTCGGCGCCATGGCGCTGATGAAGCGAGTGACGGAATAAGGCGGTGAGCCTTCACCGCATCCAGCAGCCCCAGTCGGAACCCGCAGGGCATCTAGATCGTTTGCATTGCGGGCAACCGGGCGGTCGCCCGCGGACGCGATTAGAGGCGAGGAAGATGGCTGTCATCCTCATTGGAGCGTTGTTGACTGTCGCTGGCGTTGTGTACATGGCGGGTGCAGTCCTCAGGCGGGGGCGGCTTAGCGGTCCGGCGCCTGCAGCCTCGGATCGGTCGATGCCACATCTCGCAACCCCGGGCCCAACGCTTGAGCCAGGCCGGCGCGGGCTCGGTTTCCTCGGCCTTTCACAGAATTGGCCGGGACTGCTGATGATGGGGGTTGGCCTCATTCTGCTTTTGTCGGTTGCCGTCCTCTAACCAGGCGGAATCTCGACATCTTCGCCGATATCGTAACCTTATCGATACCTCCTTGCTGCATGAATCCAATCGGGCGCTGAGCTGCACCAGCGCGGGCAAGGACGAGGCATGGCGCTCGACTACAACTCACTGCTGCTCGCCGTCGGCTTTTCCGCCGCCTGCCTGAGCCTGACGTTGTTCGGCATCTGGCTGACCGCGCGCTCGGAAAAATTCCTGCTGACCTGGGCGGTCAGCGTGCTGCTGGTTGTCGGCGACGTCTTTGCGTACAAGGCCTATATCGACAAGCCCGGACCAATGCTCGGCCTCGCCACGCTCACTCTGCTGCTGCTCGGCTTCTCGACCATGCTGGGTGCGGCCTACCAGTTCACGACAGGCCGCTCACCGCTGCCGCGCATTGCGCTCGGCGCCGGCATCTCGCTGGCCGTGGCCCTGCCGCCGATGGCGCTCGGTTATGACGGGCTGGGCTTCATGCTGGAAAATTCCTTTGCCGCGCTTCTGCTGTTTGCCACCGCTCTCGAATACTGGAAGGGGCGCAGCGAATCCCCCGTCCCGATTATCGGCGTCGCCGCGCTCTATTCGATCACCGCCGTATCCTTCCTGCTGTGCGCAACGGTTTTGGCGCGGGACGGCAAGCTTGTGCTCGGCCATGCGCCGAGCAACTGGGCCGAGGATCTCAGCCTCGTCATCGTCATCGCCTGCATGACGGGCATCGGCGCGCTGTCGCTGGCGCTCAACCAGGGGCGCCTGGCACAGCATCATCGCCGTAATGCGCTGACCGATCCGCTGACCGGCCTGCTCAACCGCCGCGCCTTGTTCGACCTGCATGGCGATGCGCCGGTCGGTGCCTTCACGGCCGTGGTGGTCTTCGACCTCGACGGCTTCAAGGCCATCAACGACGAGTTCGGCCATGCCACTGGTGATGCGGTGCTGAAGGTGTTCGCCGAGGAGCTCACCGGCAATCTGCTGCCGAACGATGCCGCCGCGCGCATGGGCGGCGAGGAATTCGCGCTGGTTATGAAGCGCACCTTGCCCGAGAAGGTGGAATTCGCCGCCGAACGCATCCGTGCGTCCTTCGCCGCACGGCGGATCGAGACCGAGACGCGCCCGCTGTCATGCACGGTCAGCGCCGGCTATGCTTTCGGGAACAAGGACGGCATGAGTTTCGACAAGGTGCTCAGCGCCGCCGACAAGGCGCTCTATGCCGCCAAGCACGGCGGCCGAAACCGTGTCTTTGCTTCAACATTCCGGCGCGCGAGCTAGCTGTTCGCCAGCCGTCACGCCGCCATGACGATCTCGTTGTAGGCGTCGAGGTCGACGTAGAAGACCTTGGTGATCTCGCCGATCAGTTCGTCGAGATCGTAGCCCTGCGACCTCAGGATGTTGATGGCGGTGATGATGTCGACGCGCTCGGTGAGCCGCCGTTTCTGGTAGTCCTCGACAAAACGCTCCATTGGCCGTTCCCCTAGCCAGATTGCCCAAACGCGTTGAACAACTCAGATCGCAGGAGGAGGATAGGAGGCCATGCTTGCGTGGAACTTGCCGCCGAGCCCGCGCCGTCCCTTTGATCTGACCCGAAACAGACTGGTACGGAAAGTGGCCGACTCACCAAGGCCAAGCAAAGAGTAGCATGCAGTTCTTGGCGCGCCAGAGTTGCAGACAGCATGATCGGAGAAAGACTGAAGCCACCTTAGAAGAAAGGCCGACGAGCGGTCTACACCGTCAGAAACTTCCTGACATCCGCGCGGTCGAGATCTTCCGCCGGGCCAGTATGGACGATCTGGCCGCGGTCCATGATGTTGACCTCGTCGGCGAGTTCGCGGCAGAAGTCGAGATATTGTTCGACCAGGAGCACGGCGATGCCGGCCTGGTCGCGCAGATAGCGGATGGCGCGGCCGATATCCTTGATGATCGACGGCTGGATGCCTTCCGTCGGCTCGTCGAGGACCAAGAGCTTCGGCCGCATCACCAGTGCCCTGCCGATGGCGAGCTGCTGCTGCTGGCCGCCCGACAGATCGCCGCCGCGGCGCGACAGCATCTGCTTCAGCACCGGAAACAGCTCGAAGACGTGGCCCGGAATGTTGCGCTCGGCACGCTTCAGCGGCGCAAAGCCCGATTCGAGGTTTTCCTTGACTGTCAGCAGCGGAAAAATCTCCCTGCCCTGCGGCACGAATGCGATGCCCGACCGGGCGCGGTCATACGCCGCGCTCCGGTCGAGCGCCTTCCCCTCGAAGGCAACACTTCCGCTCGTCAGCCGGTGGTGGCCGACGATCGATCTCATCAAACTGGTCTTGCCGACGCCGTTGCGGCCGAGCACGCAAGTGATCTTGCCGGCCCCGGCCCTGAGCGAGACGCCGCGCAGCGCCTGGGCGGCGCCGTAATGCAACGTGGCGTTGGAGACTTCGAGCATGGTCAGTGCCTTGTCCAACGCTTGAAGAAGGACAGGTCGAAACGATGGAACGAAACCCGCCAGACCATGATCATCTCCCAAGATAGACTTCGACGACCCGCTCGTCGGCAGAGACGAAATCGAGCGAGCCTTCGGACAGCACCGAACCCTCGTGCAGGCAGGTGACCTTGACACCAAGCTCGCGGACGAAATGCATGTCATGCTCGACGACGACGACCGAATGGTCGCGGGCGATGTCCTTCAGCAGGCGCGCGGTCTCTTCGGTCTCGGCGTCGGTCATGCCGGCGACCGGCTCATCGACCAGAAGCAGTTTTGGATCCTGCGCCAGCAGCATGCCGATCTCCAGCCACTGCTTCTGCCCATGGCTGAGATTGGCGGCCAGTTCGTTGCGCTTGTCGCCGAGCCGGATGATGCCGAGGATGTCGTCGATCCGCCTTGCCTCGGCCGACGAGCGGCGGTGGAACAACGCCGGGAAGATCGAGCGCGGGCCCTTCAGCGCCAGCATCAGATTCTCTTCGATGGTGTGACTTTCGAAGACGGTCGGCTTCTGGAATTTCCGGCCGATGCCCATCATGGCGATCTCGGCCTCGTCGTGCTTGGTGAGATCGACCTGGCCGTCGAAGAAGACCTCGCCCTCGTCGGGCCGCGTCTTGCCGGTGACGATGTCCATCATCGTGGTTTTGCCGGCGCCATTGGGACCGATGATCGCCCGCATCTCGCCCTTGTCGAGCACCAACGAAAGATTGTTGATGGCGCGAAAACCGTCGAAGGAGACCGAGACGCCGTCGAGATAGAGGATGGTGTTCGACTTCGACATCGTTCACTCCGCCGGCTGTGGTTCGGGGCCGGACGCGGACCAGTCGCCTGGTCTTGTCGCTGCGCTGCGAACGACCTTTGGCGGCGGCGCGTCGTCGGGATCGCTGCCGGCTTCCTCGGCAGTCGAGGCCGCCCGCATTGCCCTGGCGTTGCCGCGCCAGCTGTCCCACATGCCGATGATGCCCTTGGGCAGGAACAGCGTGACGGCGACGAACAATCCGCCGAGCGCGAACAGCCAGAACTCCGGCAGCGCGCCGGTGAACCAGGATTTTCCGGCATTGACGAGCAGCGCGCCGATGATCGGCCCGACGATGGTGCCGCGTCCGCCGACCGCGGCCCAGACCACGACTTCGATCGAATTGGACGGCTCGAACTCACCGGGATTGATGATGCCGACCTGCGGCACATAGAGCGCGCCGGCAATGCCGGCCATGATCGCCGACACGGTGAAGGCGAACAGTTTGACGTTCTCGGCCCGCCAGCCAAGGAAGCGCGTGCGGCCTTCGGCATCGCGCACCGCCATCAGCAGCTTGCCGTATTTGGAGCCGACGATCGCCCAGGTGACGAAGACGCCAAGCGCAAGGGTTACGGCACTGGCCGCAAACAGCGCCGAGCGGGTCGCGTCGGCCTGCACGTTGAAGCCCAGAATGTCCTTGAAATCGGTCAGGCCGTTATTGCCACCAAAGCCCATGTCGTTGCGGAAGAAGGCAAGCAGCAGTGCGTAGGTCATGGCCTGGGTGATGATCGACAGATAGACGCCGGTGACGCGGCTGCGGAAGGCGAACCAGCCGAAGACGAAGGCGAGCAGGCCCGGCACCGCCAACACCATGATCGCCGCGAACCAGAAATGGTCGAAGCCGTACCAGAACCACGGCAGTTCCTTGTAGTTGAGGAACACCATGAAATCGGGCAACAAAGGATTGCCGTAGACGCCGCGCGAGCCGATCTGGCGCATCAGATACATGCCCATCGCATAGCCGCCGAGCGCGAAGAAGGCGCCGTGGCCGAGCGAGAGGATGCCGCAATAGCCCCAGACAAGGTCGAGCGCCAAAGCGAGCAGCGCGTAGCAGAGATACTTGCCGGTGAGCGCAACGATGTAGGACGGGACATAGAAGGCGCTCGCCGGCGACGCCGTGAGATTGAGCAGCGGCACGACAATGGCGGCCGCTAGCAGGATCAGAATCGTGATGGCGATGCGGCGGTCTGCACCCGCGGCGAAGAAGCGTCCGGTGATCATGCTTCCACCGCCCTGCCCTTCAGCGCGAACAGGCCGCGCGGGCGTTTCTGGATGAACAGGATGATGAGGACGAGAACGACGATCTTGCCGAGCACCGCGCCGGCATAGGGTTCGAGGAACTTGTTCACGATGCCGAGCGAAAAGGCGCCGACCAGCGTGCCCCAGAGGTTGCCGACGCCACCGAAGACGACGACCATGAAACTGTCGATGATGTAGCCGCGGCCGAGATTGGGCGAGACATTGTCGATCTGGCTGAGCGCCACACCTGCGATGCCGGCAATGCCGGAGCCGAGCGCAAAGGTCAGTGCGTCGACCCAGGGGGTCCTGATGCCCATGGAGGCGGCCATGCGGCGGTTGGCGGTGACGGCCCGCATCTGCAGGCCCCACGGCGTGCGCTTCATGACATAGAGCAGCACGGCGAAGACGCCGAGCGCGAAGACCAGGATCCAGAGCCGGTTCCAGGTCACGGCCAGTTGGCCTATGTCGACGGAGCCGGACATCCAGGACGGGTTGCCGACCTCCTGGTTGGTCGGTCCGAAGATACTGCGCACCGCCTGCTGCAGGATCAGCGAGACGCCCCAGGTTGCCAAGAGGGTTTCAAGCGGCCGGCCGTAGAGAAAACGGATGACGCCGCGCTCGATGATGAGCCCGACCAAGGCGGCGACGAGGAAAGCCAGTGGCAGGGCGATGACCAGCGACCAGTCGAACAGGCCGGGAAAGGAGGTGCGGATCACCTGCTGGACGACAAAGGTGGTGTAGGCGCCGAGCATGACCATCTCGCCATGCGCCATGTTGATGACGCCCATGACGCCGAAGGTGATGGCGAGGCCGATCGCCGCGAGCAGCAGCACCGAGCCCAGCGAGATGCCGTACCAGATGTTCTGGCCGGCATCCCAGAGCGCCAGCGACGCATTGATGGCGCCGATCGCGGCCGTCGCCGCGTCCTTGACCGCGCCCTGCGAATTGGCTTCCACCGAGGTGAGCAGCGAGAGTGCGTCGCGATCGCCGCGCGCGCCGATCAGGGCGACAGCGGCGAGCTTGTCGGCCTCGGGCTTGTCGGAAACGAGAACCGACGCCGCGCGGGCCTGCTCGAACAGCGCTTTGACGTTCGCGTCGGTTTCGGCGGCGATAGCCGCGTCGAGCGGCCCGATGTTGGCGGCATCGGGGGTCTTGAACATGGTGTCGGCGGCGGCGATGCGGACAGTCGGATCCTTGGCGCGCAGCGTCAGCGTGCCCAGCGCATCGCGGATGACGCGGCGCAGCGTGTTATTGACTTTGATCTTGGTGAGGTCGGCCTTGGCGGCCTCGGCCGATTTCTCGCCGCTCAGCGGGTCGAGAAGAGCGACGCTGTCGCCGCTTTCATTGCCGACGAAGACCGCGGAATCGGACTTGCGGATGTAGAGATTGCCCTCGGCCAGTGCCGCGAGCGGACGTTCGACCAGGGGGTCGCCAGTGGCGGCAAGTTCACGCACCACTGCCTCGGTGGCCGAAAAGCCGGTACCCGCCGCGAATTTGGCGATGATGGCGCGCAGATCGGCTTCGGCTGCGTTCGACGGCAACAGACTTGCCATCAGGAACAACAGCGTGAGGCCGAGAGCGCGCAACAGGATCATCCGTTCAGATACTCTTCTGTGATCTGGAATTGCGCGTCCGGGCGGACTGGAGGAGGAGCTCGCCCGGACGCTTCGCGGCCTGGGTCGCGGAAGAATCCGCGACCGGTCAGACCCGGGAGGATCAGTTGGTCCCCTTGCCGCCGCACTTGCCGGTGGCAACATTGAAGTTGCCGCATGACAAAGGCGCGCGCCAATCGGAGATCAGGTCCTTGGAGTCAGGCAGGTAGTCGGACCATTCGTCGCCCATCACGAGACCGGGGGTCTGCGACACCGTCTCGAACTGGCCGTCGGCCTGGATTTCGCCGATCAGCACCGGCTTGGTGATGTGATGGTTCGGCATCATCGTCGAATAGCCACCGGTCAGGTTCGGAACGGAGACGCCGATCATGGCGTCGATGACCTTGTCCGGATCGGTTGTGCCAGCCTTCTCGACCGCCTTCACCCACATGTTGAAGCCGATATAGTGAGCTTCCATCGGGTCGTTGGTGGTGCGCTTGTCGTTCTTGATGAACTTGTGCCAGTCGGCGATGAACTTCTCGTTCTCCGGCGTGTCGACGCTTTCAAAGTAGTTCCAGGCGGCGAGATGGCCGACCAGCGGCGCGGTGTCGAGACCGGCAAGCTCTTCCTCGCCGACCGAGAAGGCCATGACCGGGATGTCCTCGGCCTTGATGCCCTGGTTGCCGAGTTCCTTGTAGAACGGCACATTGGCGTCGCCATTGACGGTCGAGACGACGGCGGTCTTCTTGCCGGCCGAACCGAACTTCTTGATCGCCGAGACCTCGGTCTGCCAGTCGGAGAAGCCGAACGGCGTGTAGTTGACCATGATGTCTTCCGCCGCGACGCCCTTCGCCTTCAGATAGGCTTCGAGGATCTTGTTGGTGGTGCGCGGATAGACATAGTCGGTGCCTTCGAGCACCCAGCGCTTCACCGAACCGCCGTCCTCGCTCATCAGGTAGTCGACGGCCGGGATCGCCTGCTGGTTGGGTGCGGCACCCGTGTAGAACACGTTGCGCTCGCTTTCCTCGCCCTCATACTGGACGGGGTAGAACAGGATGTTGTCGAGCTCTGAGAAGACCGGCAGCACCGATTTGCGCGACACAGAGGTCCAGCAGCCGAACACGGCGGCGACCTTGTCCTTGGAGATCAGCTCGCGCGCCTTTTCAGCGAACAGCGGCCAGTTGGACGCCGGATCGACGACGACCGCCTCGAGTTTCTTGCCGAGCAGACCGCCCTTGGCATTCTGCTCCTCGATCAGCATCAGCATGGCATCCTTCAGCGTCGTCTCCGAAATCGCCATGGTCCCCGACAGCGAATGCAGGATACCGACCTTGATCGTGTCGTCCGCCGCCCTCGCGGGAGCCGACGCCAACAGGCCGGCAGCAACCACGCTTGCCGAAAACATTTTTGTTATTTTTGAGAAATTTCCCCTCATATTCCACACTCCCGAGCTGGTTGATTGCACCGCAACAAAGCTATGCAACCACCGTGCCAAACTGTGAAACGAGGTCGGTCACGCCGCGATATCCCAGCCTTATCAGCCGGTTACTATATTAGACGCCAAGCATGAATGGTGCCGACTGAAAACCCGAATGAGGAGAAATTGCGCACACCTGCCTAGATTCTGCCCAAATTTGGCCAATGCCTAAATTTTGAGCCTGCGACATCACGACGACATGCGTCAACGGTTGCGGCGCGGCATGGAAATGGGGCAAGGTCGGCCTTCAACGAGCGACGTCATGGCATCCAGGCTTTCCTGCATTTTCAGCATCTTGCTTCTGTCTGCCGGCACGGGCAGCGCGCGTGCCGACTTCACCGACGGCAAGCTGCCCGACGGAACCTACCATTGTGAGGTCTACCTGCTCGGCCTGTTCCTCAACCTCGGCGACATCACCATCAAGGGCAACATCTATACCGGCCCGGTGACGTTCGGGACCGCGCCGCAAGCCTACAATTACCAGATGGACGCCAACGGCGTGATCAGCTGGCTGGGGCCGCTTGGCGGCTACACCACCGGTGGCAACTCGATCTCGCTGACGCAAGCTACGCTCGACGGACAGACCAGCCCCTCCTTCGACATCATCATGAAGCAGCCCGACGGCGCCTTTACCGCTTCGACCTGTACGAAGAGCTGAGCGGCGGCGCCTAGGCGCTGGTCTGCCGCACCGTCGCGGCGAAAGTTTCCTCTCATGTCATCGGGATGTTGCCGAAACGGACTAGGCAGCGGTGCGCCGTCACCATCCACCCAGAGAGGCAGACACCATGGCCAACGCACCGTCTTCATCCTCCCCCGTCATTCGCGACGTCATCGCCGCGCGCGTCTCGCGCCGCGAAATGCTGAAGGGCAGCCTTGCCTCCGGGGCGCTGATCGCCGGCGGCAGCTTCGTCGGTTCGCTGTTTGCCGGGGAAACCCATGCCGCGGCAGCGCTGTCGACACTCGGCTTTCCCGAGCTGAAGCGCGTCTACGACAAGACCCATGCGGCCGCCGAAGGCTATGAGACGACGATCGTCGCGCGCTGGGGAGATGCGCTTGCCGCCGGCTTGCCGGAGTTCGACGGCACCAAGGTCTCAGCCGACGAGCAGGAAAAGCGTTTTGGTTACAATTGCGATTACATCGCCTTCATGCCGCTGCCGAAAGGCTCGGTGAATTCCGACCACGGCCTGCTCTGCGTCAACAACGAATACATCTCGCCCAATGTGATGTTCCCCGGCATGACCGAGGACGATGCCGGCAAGGCGATGACCAAGGAACAGGTCGACCTCGGCATGGCCGCGATGGGCCATTCGATCGTCGAAGTGATCCTGAAGGACGGCAAGTGGGGAACCGTCGAGGACAGCCCGCTCAACCGCCGCATCACGGTGACCACCGAGATGACCGTCTCCGGGCCCGTCGCCGGCCATGCGCTGATGAAGACCTCGGCCGACGCGACCGGCGCCAAGGTGTTCGGCACCAGCTACAATTGCAGCGGCGGCGTCACGCCCTGGGGCACGGTGCTGACCTGCGAGGAAGGCGTTGCCGACCTGTTTGGCGGTGATCCGAAGGCGGCACCAATTGCCGACATCCTCGACCGCTACGGTTTCGACGGCTCCGACATCTATGGCCGTGGCCGCTTCCACGACCGCTTCAACCTCGACAAGGAACCGAACGAGGCCAATCGTTTCGACTGGGTGGTCGAGATCGACCCTTATGATCCGCAGTCGAAGCCGGTGAAGCGCACCGCTCTTGGCCGCATGTCGCATGAGGCTTCCACGGTCGTGCGCAACAAGGACGGCCGCGTCGTCGTCTACATGGGCGACGACGACTATTTCGAATACATGTACCGCTTCGTCTCCAGCAAAGCCTACGACCCGGCGAACCCCGCTTCCGGCAACAATTTGCTCGACGACGGCGTGCTTTCGGTGGCGCGTTTCGACGCCGACGGCACGATGAGCTGGCTGCCGCTGGTGCACGGCCAGGGCAAGCTGACCGCCGAAAACGGTTTTGCCGACCAGGCCGAGGTGCTGCTCAAGACGAGGCTAGCCGCCGATGCGCTGGGTGCCACGCCGATGGACCGGCCCGAGGACATCGAGACCAATCCGGTGACCGGCCGCGTCTATGCGGTGATGACCAAGAACAAGAAGCGCGACCAGTCGAAGGTCAACCCGGCCAATACGCGGCCGGAAAACCTCTGGGGCCACATCGTCGAGCTGATCCCGCCCGACGGCCGTGGCGCGGACGCCAACCATACTGCGGAAAAATATGCCTGGGATCTGTTCGTGCTGTGCGGCAATCCGAAGGACGCAGCGATCGGAGCCACCTTCCATCCTGACACCTCGGACAATGGCTGGTTCGTCTGCCCCGACAACATCACCTTCGATCCGGCCGGCCGGCTGTGGGTGGCGACGGACGGCGCCAATGATTTCGATCTGCCGGACGGCGTCTACGGTGTCGACACCGAAGGGGTGGCGCGCGGCCTGCCAAAACTGCTGTTCACCTGCCCGCATGGCGCGGAGGCGACCGGCCCCTGTTTCACGCCGGATGGCACGACGCTGTTCCTGTCGATCCAGCATCCGGCCGAGGATGCCGAGACGCTGGACAAGGCACAGACGCTCTGGCCCGATTTCAAGGACGGCCAGCCGCCACGCCCCTCGGTTGTCGCCATCCGCCGCAAGGATACGCAGCCGGTCGGCGCATAGAAAAAGGCGCGGAACATGCCAGATATGTTCCGCGCCAGCAGGCAATCGGGAGGAGTGCCTAAATGCTCTTTTCCGACATCTGGTTGGCGATGTAGTCAGCCTGGCGGATCGCCAGCGAGACGATTGTCAGCGTCGGGTTTTCTGCCCCGCCGGTGGTGAACTGGCTGCCGTCGGACACGAACAGGTTCTTGATGTCGTGCGTCTGGCCATGCTTGTTGACGACGCCTTCGGCCGCTTTCTCGCTCATCCGGTTGGTGCCGAGATTGTGGGTCGACGGATAGGGCGGCGTCGGGAAGGTCCGGGTGGCGCCGACCGCCGCATAGAGCGCCTGGCCTTGTTTGTAGGCGTGATCGCGCATTGCGGTGTCGTTGGCATGGTCGTCGAAATGGACGTCGGCGATCGGCAAGCCATGCTCGTCCTTCTCGTCGGCATGCAACGTGATGCGGTTTTCCGCACGCGGCATGTCCTCGCCGACGATCCACAGACCCGCCATGTGGTCGTAGTGGTCGAGCGCGGTGGTGAAGGAGCGGCCCCAGCCACCAGGGTTGAGGAAAGCAGCCATGAACGGCAGGCCGAGCGCGAGCGTCTCCATTTCATAGCCACCGACGAAGCCGCGTGACGGATCATGGCGCGCCTCGTCGCGGATGATGCCGGCCATGGTTGTGCCGCGATACATGTGCACCGGCTTGTCGAAGATGGCGTAGACCGAACCGGTGGTGTGGCGCATGTAGTTCTTGCCCACCTGCCCCGACGAATTGGCGAGCCCATGCGGGAATTTGCTCGATTCCGAATTGAGCAGCAGGCGCGGGCTTTCGATTGAATTTCCGGCGACGGCGACGATGCGGGCCTTCTGCTCCTGCAGCTTGCCGTCCTTGTCGGCATAGACGACGCCCGTCACCTTGCCGCTGGCGTCATGGTTGATCTTGACCGCCATGGCATTCGGCCGGACCTCGAGATGGCCGGTCGCCTCGCCCTTGGGGATCTCCGTGTAGAGCGTCGACCATTTGGCGCCCCATTTGCAGCCCTGGAAGCAGAAGCCGGTCTGCTGGCAGGAATTGCGGTCATCGCGCTCAACCGAATTGATGGCCATGTTGCCGGTGTGGCATTCCTTGTAGCCGAGCTTGTCGGCGCCGGCCTTCAGGACCTTGAAGTTGTTGTTGCCCGGCAGCCTCGGCCAGTCATTGGTGCCGGTGACGCCCATCTTGGCTTCGGCCTTGGCGTAATAGGGGTCCATCTCGGCGAGCGTGATCGGCCAATCGAGCAGGCTGGCGCCTTCCACCTTGCCGTAGGTCGAGAGCGCCTTGAACTCGTGCTCCTGGAAGCGCAGCGAGGCGCCTGCCCAGTGCGTGGTCGAACCGCCGACGGATTTGACGATCCAGGCCGGCAGGTTGGGGAAATCCTTCGCCACCCGCCAGTCGCCCGAGGTCGTGCGCTTGTCCGTCCAGGCAAGCTGGGCGAAGGAGTCCCACTCGTCGTTGACGAAAGCATCAGATTCGTGACGGGCGCCCGCCTCCAGGATGACGACATCGACGCCCTTCTGGGCTAGTTCGTTGCCGAGCGTGCCGCCGCCGGCGCCCGAACCGATGATGACGACGACGCCGTCGTTGTTGAGATCAAATGGTGCTGCCATGGTTTCCTCCCATGATGTCTGTCTGATGCGGTTGGAGACGAACGAGGCTCAGAGCCACTCGATGTCGTCGAAACCGCGCGCGATGTAGCCGCCCTTGGAATAGGATTCGCCCTCGTAGCCGAAGATCGGCCAGACCTCCTTCTGGTTGTAGAGGCTGACGACGAGGCCGCCGCGCACGGCCTGGAAGAACGGTGAGGCCTCGATGTCCTTCAGCAGCGCAACACGCTGCTCCTCCCAGCCAAGCCCGCGGTAGCCGCCGCTGCCGGCCTTCTTGTCGAGATCGGCAATGCCGTTTTCGATGAGATCCTTATGGGCCGGGTCCTTGCCGGCCTGCTCGTCATGCGCCTTGACGGCGATGGCGTAATATTTGTCGGGCACCTGGTCGTGCGGGTAGATGTCGCGCGCCATCTGGATCAGCGTCGCCATCGTTTCGGGCTTCAGTGCCGATGTCTCGAGGCCCCAGGCATGTTGCGGACTGATGACGGCGCGGCCCGAAATGACGAGCAATGCGCCGGCGCCGCCGCGTTTCAGAAGCTCGCGCCGCGACAGTCCAGGCTTCCTTTCATAGATCGTGACCATAGTTTCCTCCCTGCTGGCTGTTCGCACCCCAAAAGGTGCCGTTGCTGGCGCCGCGCTGGTTGGCGCGGCCGATATCCCCTATTGGAAGCGCCCTTCGCGCTGCAGGACCTCGATCTTGTAGCCGTCGGGATCCTCGATGAAGAAGAAGCGCGCGAGCAATGCGCCATCGCGGCTGAACTCGACGATCTTCTTCGGGTTCAAGCCAAGCGCGCCGAGCCGGTCATGCTCGCTGTCCAGGTCGGCGACTGAAACCGCCAAATGGCCGTAGCCGTCACCCAGCGCATAAGGCTCCTGCCGGCCCTTGTTGACGGTCAATTCGACTTCAAAGGGTATGTCGGCATTGCTGAGATAGATGAGCGTGAAGGTTTCGAAATCGAGCCGGTCGGCAACGTCCAGCCCAAAGGCGCTCCGGTAAAAATCGACGGACCGGGTCTCGTCGAGAACCCGGATCATGGTGTGGATCGCCTTCGCCAAATCAGTCTCCGTTGCTGCGTGCCTGGAGCGATTATGGGCGGCGATGTGAAAAGGTGGTGGCAGCCGGTTACCACGCAAAACTCCCGCAAGCCCGATGCCATTCCTGCCAAAGACGAAAGTCCGATTGCTGTTTTCTGTTTTCCGATTGAAGATAAGCGACTGCTCAAAGGTGCCGATCTCTGCCGGTCGCGCCCAAAACCAACAAAATGGGAGGTAAGCATGTGCAGGGTTTTTGCCGGGCAGGACCCGGAAGGCTACCGCCAGATCAACCGGTCGATTCGCATCGACGGGCACTCGACCAGCATCCAACTCGAGGCAACGTTCTGGGCATTGCTCGACGAGATCGCCGACAGCCAAGGTTTGACGACACCGAAATTCATCTCGAAGCTCTATGACGAGGCGATCGAGATCAATGGCCAGATCCCCAACTTCGCGTCGATGCTGCGCACCACCTGCGCGCTTTATCTGCGCGGCCATCGGCCGGGTGTGGAAGAACAGATGACGCCGAAGCGGCAAGCCGCCTGACGCGGAGCCCGGCAGCCTCATCCGACGATGTGGCGGCCGTGCGCAAGGAATTGGCGCCGTAAAGCCCGCCGGTTCTGTTTGTTTTGACGCAATTCCGGACGGAAAACCGTTTCTTTTCCTGGAATTGCTCTAGCTGTCTGCGGCGACTTCGAGCGCCAGCCGCGTCATGTCGGTGAAAAGCGCCTGGCGTTCGGAATAGTCGGTCTGCTCGCCGGTGGTGATATGGTCGACCACATTCAGCAGCGACAGGGCACGCGCACCGAAATGGGCTGAGATGCGGTAGAGGGCGATGGTTTCCATATCGACCGCCACTGCCCCAAGCGCCTGCGCGTCGGCAAAGCGGGCGCGCCCGTCGGGGTGATAGAATATGTCGCTGCAGACCGTCAGCCCCGCGCTCCACACGATGCCGAGGTCCGCAGCCCTCTGCAACGCCAGCGCATGGAGCGCCGGATCGGGACCCGCCGGTTCGTACAGCCCGAAGACCTGGCCGCTGCGTTCACTCTCGGCACGGACGGCGCTGGAAATGACGACGCTGCGCAGCGCTACCTTCTCGCTCAGGCCACCGCAGGTCCCGGTGCGGATGAGCGTTTTGACACCATGGAAGTCCAACAGCTCGTGGGCGTAGATCAGGAAGGACGAGGCGCCGATGCCGGTCGACTGGATGCTGACGGGCTTGCCCCGAAACAACCCGGTGAAGCCAAGCGCGCCCCTGCGGCGGTTGACGCAGCGCGGCGCTTCCAGAAAAGTCTCAGCCATCCACTCGGCGCGCTGCGGGTCACCCGGCAACAGCACCGTTTCGGCATAATCGCCCTTGCCAGCCTCATTGTGCGGCGTCACGGCATCTACCCCAAATCCCCGCCGCGTTTTTCACCGCAATCATGGCAGGCTGGCGTCGATGCGCAAGCGGCGATTGCGAAGCTCCAGTGGCCGGACCTCACTGGTTATGAACGGACGGCTCGTTCTCCGGCGCCGCCACCTGTAAACGGCATGGCGCGGGCGTCTGTGTGATCGTTCACATTCGGGCGGACAGGCGACTATTTGTTTTTACGCAATTCCGGACGGAAACCCGCTACGCACTTTTCCTGGAATTGCTCTAGGATTCCAGCACGTCCTTGACGATCGTGGCCAACTGCTTGAGCGAGAACGGCTTCGGCAGGAAGCCGAAATGCGCGTCGGCCGGCAGGTTTTTGGCGAACGCGTCCTCGGCATAGCCGGAGACGAAGACGAATTTGATGTCCGGCTGGCGCTTGCGCAACTCGCCAAGCAGCGTCGGTCCGTCCATTTCCGGCATCACCACGTCGGAGACGACGATGTCGACCTTGCCGCCGAGCGCCTCGAACACCTCCAGCGCCTCGACGCCCGAAGAGGCCTCGTGGACGGTGTAGCCGCGTGACGTCAGCGCCCGCATGCCGCCCATGCGCACGGCATCCTCGTCCTCAACCAGCAGCACGGTGGCCGACCCCGACAGATCCTTGGCCGGGTCGACCGCCTTGACAGGGGCCGCCGGCGCTTCGCCGGGCTCGCTTGCCGCCCTGACCTCGGCGATGTGGCGCGGCAGGAAGATGCGGAACACCGACCCCTTGCCGACTTCGGAATCGCAGAAGATGAAGCCGCCCGTCTGCTTGATGATGCCGTAGACCATCGACAGGCCGAGGCCGGTGCCCTTGCCGACCTCCTTGGTGGTGAAGAAGGGTTCGAATATCTTCTTCAGCACATCGGGCGCGATGCCGCTGCCGGTGTCCTCGACCTCGACCACCACATAGTCGGCCGGGGTGAGCTCGCGATAGGAGAAGGTCTTGCATTCCTCCGCCGTGACGTTGCGGGTACGCACCGTGAGGTCGCCGCCGGCCGGCATCGCATCGCGTGCGTTGACGGCGAGGTTCACCACCACCTGCTCGAATTGGCCGATATCGACCTTGACCGGCCACAGGTCGCGACCATGGTCGACCTTCAGCTTGATGTCGTTGCCGACCAGGCGGGCGAGCAGCATCCTGAGGTCGGCAAGCACGTCGGTCAGGTTGAGCACTTCCGGCCGCAAGGTCTGCTTGCGCGAGAAGGCCAGAAGCTGGCGCACCAGCGACGCTGCCCGGTTGGCGTTCTGCTTGATGTTCATAATGTCGGGGAAGGACGGATCGGACGGCCGGTGGTTGGTCAACAAAAGGTCGGATGCCATGATGATGGCGGTCAGCACATTGTTGAAATCGTGAGCGATGCCGCCGGCAAGCTGGCCGACCGCCTGCATCTTCTGGCTCTGCGCCATCTGGCCCTCGAGCGCCTTCTGCTCGGTGGTCTCGACGGCATAGACGATGGCCGATTCCTCGGCCCCCTCGCCGCCGGTGCCGTCGGCGACCGCATTGACGTAGAAGCGGATGTGGCGATTGTCATTGCCGGGCAGCAGTGTGTCGATCGGCTCGATGTCGGCCTGCCGTTGCCGCGCCTTTTCGAAGGCCTCGGCAAAGGCCGGCCGGTCGCGCTCATGGATGACCGTGTCGAGCCGCACGCGGCGGTCGACCGCGTCGCGGTCGACGACCGAGGAAAACAGCGACAGGAACGGCGCATTGGTGCGCAGGATGCGTCCGCTGGCATCGACGCCGGCGATCGCCATCGGCGTCGAATTGAAGAAGCGGGTGAAGCGGACCTCCGAGGCGCGAAGATCGGCGGAAGCATCCTCGCCCTGCGTGCGGTTCAGCACGATGGTGCGGGTCGGACTGCCAATGCCCTCGCAACTCGCCGAGACACGGTGCATGAAGCGCACGGGCAGCGCCTCGCCAGTCATCGTCGTCAGGTCGAGATCGATGACGGCGTTGCGGGTCGTGCCCGGATCGGCCTTGACCGAGCGGACCAGCGCCATGCCGTCGCCGGCGACGATCTCCGGCAAAGTGACGGCGCCGGGCGTGAAGCTGGCAAGGTCGATGCCCAGCCACTCCGCGAGCGTGGCGTTGATATAGGTGACGCGGCCTTCCTGGTCGGCCGAAAAGAAGCCGGCCGGCGCGTGGTCGAGGTGGTCGATGGCCTTTTGCAGGTCGAGGAAGAAGCGCTCCTGCTCGGCCCGCTCCTGCGAGATGTCGGCAAGCTGCCAGGCGAGCATGGGCAAACGCTGGCCGGGAACGGCGAAGGTGCGGGCGCGGGCGCGGTACCAGCGCGCGCCGGGCTCGGCGCCGGGCTTGATTGACTGCGCAAGCCTGAACTCACCGTCGCCCGGCTGGCCGTCGCGCAGGCCCGATGCCAGCCGGTAGATGGTCATCGAAGCCTCGGGAACGTCGGAAAGCAGCCCTTCGACCGTCTTGAGGTCGGTTGCCGAGCCGGCGCCCGTCATATCGGCATAGGCGCGGTTGGCGTAGACGACACGGCCTTTGGTGTCGGTGACCAGAAGGCCCTGCGACATCGAATCGACGAAGGCTTTCGACAGTTCGTCGCTGGTCGAGCGCGGCGCGACCTGAACGAAACCGATTGCCGTGGCGAATAGGAAGCCGACGCCGATCATCGCCAGCACGCCCAGCATTCCAAGCAGGAAGGGATCGCCAAGGCGCTCGCGGAAAAGCCCGAAGATCATCGCGGCGCCGGTCAGGACGGCAATGAAGATGATGAGCCGGGTGACAGCGCCCGGACGCGTGTTCTGATCGACGATAGGTACCGGATAGAAATCGCCGCGCGTTTCCTTGGCCATGTGCCCCCTGCTCGTGAATCCGGTCTACCGGCGCTGCCCGGTTGAATCACATTCTCCTATTCCGGAAAAGGCCCCGGCCGCAAATGTCAGATAAAAATGGCGCCGTTCGGCTGCTGCTGTTTCAAGCTGTTCACGAAGCGTGAAAGGTAACTTGCGGTGGCCTGCCGCGACAGTCTAGTGTCGCGTCACTTCAAAAGCCGATTTGGGGGCACCGATGCTGCAGTGGCTGGATGGCGTGGCGGGTCCTGGATATGTCGCAGCAATCCTGTGGACATTTGCCGCGCTGATTCTGCTGGTCGTCGTTCTGCTCATCGTCAAGCTTGTCCGCAGCCTGACGTTCGGGACGTTCGTCGCCGGCGGCAGGAACCGCAAGACGCGGCTCGCCGTCATGGATGCCACCGCCGTCGACAGCCACCGCCGGCTGGTGCTGGTTCGCCGCGACGACATCGAGCACCTGCTGCTGATCGGCGGCCCAACCGACGTCGTCGTCGAACGCGACATCAGGCTGGCGGCACCGCGCCGCCCGGCGCTGACCGGAGATGGCGGCCAGCAGCAGGCCCAGGCGCCGCGGCCGCGCGCGGTCCAGCCCGCCCCGGCACCGGCAAAGCAGGCGGCGCCACCGCAGCCGGTTGCCGCCGCTCCGGCCCCTGCCCGACCCCGCCCTGTCACGCCGGCGCCGGCACCGAAACCGGCCGTGCCCAACTATCAGGCGAGCAATGTCACGCCGCTACCGGCCTATGGATCGACCATCAGCACCGCCAGGCATACGCCAGCGCCGGCAAAGCACGAATCCATCGACGACACGCTGATGCAGGAACTCGAGGTCTCGCTGGACAAATCGCACCCCAGGCCTGCGAGCAAAACGGCGGCCAATGCGCCACCGCAATCGCTCGACGACGAGATGACCAAGCTTCTCGGCGAACTGGCCAACCACAAGCGCTAGAGCTGAAGCGCTCAACCCTTTGTTTTTGAGCAATTCCGGACGGAAACCCGCTGCACACTTTTCCTGGAATTGCTCTGGGTTTTTGCGCACTTTTCCCGGCACTGCTCCGGACCAGCCAGACACATTAATGGCCGGGAAACCCGGCCATTAATGTGAAATTGCCTGGCTTTGCACGCGTCAGTCGTCGCGGTAAACCTTCTCGCGGCGCTCGTGACGCTCCTGCGCTTCGATCGACAAGGTCGCGATCGGGCGCGCATCGAGCCGCTTCAGCGCGATGGGCTCGCCGGTTTCCTCGCAATAGCCGTAGGTGCCTTCGTCGAGGCGCTGCAGCGCCGAGTTCGATCTTCGAAATGAGCTTGCGCTGGCGATCGCGGGCACGAAGCTCGATAGCGCGGTCGGTTTCCGACGAGGCGCGGTCGGCGAGATCGGGATGGTTGGCGTTTTCCTGCTGCAGAATTTCGAGAGTTTCGCGCGCTTCGCGCAGAATGTCGTTCTTCCAGGTGACGAGCTTTAGGCGGAAGTAGGATTTCTGCCGTTCGTTCATGAACGGCTCGTCTTCGGAGGGTACGTAATCGGCGGTAACGATGTCGTTCATTCAACTCACCCAACAACCCCAATTTTGGCGCCTATATATTCGCGGACCGAAGCCTGCACAAGCGCAATCGGCGATAGAGTCACGCAAAAGTTAGCAGTTGATCGTGGAACCCTTCTGCTTCAAGGGCGCGAGCGAATTCTGACATGATTTGTTGTGCTTGAGTGGTGCCGGCCATTGTGCAGCGGACCGTTCTGATGGCTAATCGGGCCGGTGTCTTGTGGCGTGAGGGAGCCGTGAGCAGACTTTACCTGTTGAGGCATGCCAAGGCCGGATGGGCGCTGCCGGGCGTCCGTGACTTCGATCGACCGCTCGATGCATCGGGCATGGCCGACGCCGAGTTGATGGGCGAGGCCATGCGGGTGCGCAACTATGTTCCCGACATCACCCTTTGCTCCAACGCCAGGCGGGCGCGCCAGACGCTGGAAGGCCTGGCCGGGCAGACCGACACCGGCCGGGTGCTGTTTTTCGACACTTTATACAGCGAGGACGCCGCCGGTTACCTCACCCTCATCCGCGACAATGGCGGGCCCGGCTCGCTGCTGGTCATCGGCCACAATCCGATGACGGAGGACCTGGCCATGGCGGTCTCTGGTGACGGCGAGGAAGCTGCCCGTGGCATGATGAACCACGGTTTTCCCACATCTGGTCTTGCGGTCGTGCGCTTCGCCGGCGCCCTTGCCAGTGCTGCGCAAGGCAATGGCTATCTTGAAGCCTTTCTCACGCCTGCCGACCTCTGAACCATTTCAAACCACAATTCCAAAGCCTATATCGGAGCCTGACAAGCGCCCGAGAGACCCCATTTTGGCATCATCGCTGACCACATTCTCCGACGAAGCCAAGATTGCGCTCGACACACTTTCAGGGCGGGCCGCCGGACTCTTTTCCCCGTCGCTGCGGCTGGGCGTGACCGGTCTTTCCCGCGCCGGCAAGACGGTGTTCATCTCGGCCCTTGTCCACAATCTGATCCATGGCGGGCGTCTGCCGCTGTTCGAGGCGCAGAAATCGGGGCGCATTGCCCGGGCTTTCCTCGAGGAACAGCCCGATGATGCGGTCCCCCGCTTCCAGTACGAGGATCATATCGCCGCCCTGGTCAATGATCGCGTCTGGCCCGAATCGACGCGCGCCATCTCGGAACTCAGGCTGACAATCGAATACGAATCGGCTTCCGGCTGGAATCGCATGTTTTCGGCCGGCAAACTGTCGATCGATATCGTCGACTACCCCGGTGAATGGCTGCTCGACCTGCCCTTGCTCGGCAAATCCTTCACCGATTTTTCCCGTGAGGCGGTCGAGATGGCGGCGCTGCCGGGGCGCGCCGACCTTTCTCAAGCCTGGCGGGCGCTTGCCGCCACGATCGATCCGAACGCCGACGCCGACGAAATGACAGCGCGCCGCCTCGCCGAGAGCTTTGCCGCCTATCTCAAGGCATGCAAGCTCGACGAACGGGCGCTTTCAACCTTGCCGCCGGGCCGCTTCCTGATGCCGGGCGACCTCGAGGGCTCGCCCGCGCTGACCTTCTCGCCCTTGCCGACGCCGAGCGACCGGCGGCCGCGTTCCGGGTCGCTGCAGGCGATGATGGAACGGCGCTACGAGGCCTACAAGACGCATGTCGTCAAACCGTTCTTCCGTGAGCACGTCACCCGCCTCGACCGTCAGATCGTGCTGATCGATGCCATGCAGGCACTGAATGCCGGCCCCGGCGCCATGGCCGACCTGGAACGCGCCGTCACCGAAATCCTCTCCTGCTTCCGGCCCGGCCGTGGCAATTTCCTCACCGACCTGTTCTCGCGGCGCATCGACCGCATCCTGGTGGCTGCGACCAAGGCGGATCATTTGCATCACGAAAGCCACGACCGGCTGCAGGCGATCGTGCGCCGGCTGGCCGACCGGGCGGTGGCGCGGGCGAATTTCACCGGCGCCGATGTCGACGTGGTCGCCATGGCGGCCGTACGCGCGACCCGCGAAGGCACGGTCAAACAGGGCTGGGAAACCCTGCCCGTCATCATCGGCACACCGCTCAAGGGCGAAGGGATCAATGGCGACACATTCGACGGTAAAGGCGAAACTGCCATATTTCCTGGTGACTTACCCGAGAAAGCTGATGAAGTGTTCGATGTTTCTCGGTCGCAGCAGGCAGACAGCGACGGGCCGGCGATCCGTTTCGTTCGCTTTCGTCCGCCAAAGCTCGAGCGCACGGCCGAAGGCGTTACGCTCTCGCTGCCGCATATCAGGCTCGACCGCGCCTTGCAGTTCCTGATCGGAGACCAACTGGCATGACAGCGCCTCGCAGACCCGCGGCATTCCGCATCGAGCCGGAGACCGAGCCCAAGCAGGAGGCGCGCGAAACGCGCCGCGCCCATGCCGAGCCGCCGCAGACACGCAAGCCGCGCGCCGCTGCGGCCGGCGTCGCGGTCGTCGTGCCGGCCGAGATCGATGTTTTCGACGAACCCGACATCGTCGCCGCCGAACCGCCGCCGGCTACCGCGCCGCGCAAGCGTTCGCTGCTTGGCAGGCTGTTCTTCGGCGCAATGGGTGTTCTGGTTTCGCTGGCCGTCGGCCTGTGGACCGACCAGCTCATACGCGACCTGTTCGAGCGCGCCGAATGGCTGGGCTGGCTGGCGGCCGGAATGGCTGCCATCGCGGTGCTGGCGCTGGTGGTCATCCTGGTGCGCGAATTCCTGGCGATTGCCCGCCTCGCCGAGGTCGAAAAATTGCAGAAGCGGTCTCTGGATGCCGTGGCGCGCGACGATCCGAAGGCCGCCAGGGCCGTCGTCGACGAGCTTTCGGCCTTTGTCGCGGCAAAACCCGAAACCGCGGCCGGCAGGCGCTCGCTGGCCGAACTGCGCGGCGAGATCATCGACGGCGGCAATCTGGTGCGGCTGGCCGAGACCGAAATCCTCGGGCCGCTGGACATCAGCGCCAAGGTGATGATCCTCGAAGCGGCCAAGCGCGTGTCGCTGGTGACGGCGGTCAGCCCGCGGGCCATCGTCGACGTCGCCTATGTCGTATTCGAGGCCGGGCGGCTCATTCGCCGCCTGTCGGAACTTTACGGCGGCCGGCCGGGCACGCTGGGCTTCTTCCGGCTGGCGCGCAGCGTTCTTGCCCATCTCGCGGTCACCGGTTCGATAGCGGTCGGCGACAGTTTCGTGCAGCAGATCATCGGCCATGGCCTCGCCGCACGCCTATCGGCGAAGCTCGGCGAAGGCGTCGTCAACGGCATGATGACGGCACGCATCGGCATAGCCGCGATGGAGACGGCGCGGCCCCTGCCCTTCATCGCCACCAGGCGGCCGGGACTGGGCGATTTCCTCTCCGCGCTGACATCGTTCGCGACAAAGAAAGAAAGTGAAACATCGGCCCCCGGCAAGTGAAGAAGCGCCCCACAGTCACCAAGCATTAACCAATCTTGTTCATGGTCGGAGGTGTTCCAAGAACAGCTTCCTTGTTGCCGGGTGTGGTCGATGAAAAGCGTAATTCTATCCAGCGTCCTGCCTGTCGCGGTCACGGTTGCAGCCCCTCTCGGCCTCGCTGAAAAGGCGTTTGGCGCGGAACCCGACAAGCAATTCTTTCAATCGGTGGAAGGCAAGTGGGTCGGCCCCGGCGAAATCGTCGCCGGCAAGTACAAGGGCACGAAGTTCACCTGCAATTTCAACGGCTCGACGCCCGACGGCAAGACCGGCATGACGCTCGACGGCGGATGCCGGGTCGGCATGTTCACCCAGAAAATGTCGGCGTCGGTCGAACGCAAGGGCCGCGACGGCTACAAGGGCAATTTCATGGGCGGCGCCGCGGGATCAGGCCTCGACATTATCGGCGGCAATGTCGTCGACGCCCACAAGGTCGTCTTCACCATCAACCGCAAACAGCTGCGCGGTGTCATGCAGGCCCGCATTCCCGACGACAACTCGATGACGGTGACCGTCGCGGTGCGTGTCGACGAGCAGCTGGTGCCGGTCATCGGCATGAGCCTGAAGCGGGTCGACGCCGTCGAAGTCGGCTCCATCACGCCGAACTGAGACCCAGCAGCGGGCAATAAAAAAGGCGACGGCCCACCAGGGCCACCGCCTTCTTCAATCCCCGAACGGTCAATTAGCCCTTGATGGTGGCCGTCAGCTCATCATAAGCCTTGCAGGCCTCGTCCAGCGTCGTGGCGCCCTGATACTTGGTCGTCACCGCCTGCACCTTGGCCGTCAGATCGGCCGCCTTGGACGGATCCTTGGTGATGGCCTCCTGCAACGCGGTCGTCATGTCCTGCGCCTTCTTGGTCGCCATTTCGGCGGTGCACTCAGGTGCCTTCGAGCAGGCCGAACCGGCAAGCGCCGCAACACCCACGGCAACGAGCAAAAACTTCTTCATGTCAGTCATCTCCTCAAAAAAGGGCGGCGACTTGATCGTCGCCCCCCTCCAATGGCCGAAGCCGAGCGTCCCTTAACCGCTGATTGTGGCGACACGCAACGCGAGTACCGCATAAACTTGTGTAACGCGGCTGCAACAGTGCCCAGGCCGCAACGCCGATTCGCTCTGTTCGATCCCGGCCGAAGTCCCTATCCTTGGTCTCGATTCCGCAGCATATGCGAGGAACCTCCAGGAAACGGACGAGCAGGCATGGCGGCGG
This sequence comes from Mesorhizobium monacense, assembly GCF_056781675.1. Lineage (NCBI taxonomy): Bacteria > Pseudomonadati > Pseudomonadota > Alphaproteobacteria > Hyphomicrobiales > Phyllobacteriaceae > Mesorhizobium > Mesorhizobium monacense. The sequence goes on from NZ_CM165567.1 coordinate 2,563,402, forward strand.
AAGCATCGGGCAGCGAACTCATTCAGGTGGTGGCGCTGCTTGCCGCCGGCGTGGTGGCCGTTCCGATCTTCAAACGGGCTGGGCTGGGCTCGATTCTCGGCTATCTCGCGGCCGGGGTGGTGATCGGGCCGTTCGGACTTCGCATCTTTTCCGAATCGGAAGCCATTCTTCATGTCGCCGAACTCGGCGTCGTCATGTTCCTGTTCATCATCGGGCTGGAGATGCAGCCGTCACGGCTTTGGGGCCTGCGCCGCGAGATCTTCGGCCTCGGCGCCCTGCAGGTCGGCGTCTGCGCCTTGTTGCTGACCAGTGTCGGCCTGGCCGGCGGCTTTCCGATCGCGGTATCGTTCGTCGCCGGCGCCGGTTTCGTGCTGACCTCGACGGCGATCGTCATGCAATTGCTGGAAGAGCGCGGCGAGATCGCCACGCCCAAGGGCCAGCGCATCGTATCGATCCTGCTGCTGGAAGATCTGGCGATCGTGCCGCTCTTGGCGTTGATCGCCTTCCTGGCGCCGGGCGGCGCCGATATGAGCCTGTCGCAACGGCTGACGGAAATCGGCATCGGCCTTGGCGCGATCGTCGGGCTGGTGGTGGCGGGTCGCTACCTGCTCAATCCGTTCTTCCGCATCCTGGCGGATGCCCGCGCCCGCGAGGTGATGACGGCGGCCGCGCTGCTGGTCGTCCTGGGGTCGGCTCTGGCCATGCAGCTCTCCGGACTGTCGATGGCGATGGGCGCATTCCTGGCCGGCGTGCTGCTGTCCGAATCGACCTTCCGCCACCAGCTGGAGGCCGACATCGAACCGTTCCGCGGCATCCTGCTCGGCCTGTTCTTCCTCGCCGTCGGCATGTCGCTCGATCTGCATGTCGTGGCAGCGAACTGGCGCATCGTCGCCATCTATGTCGTCGCCTACATGGTGATGAAGGCGCTTGGCATCTACCTGGTCGCCCGCATGCTCAAGACAGGTCATCGCGAAGCGCTGGAACGCGCCGTGTTCATGGCGCAAGGCGGCGAATTCGCCTTTGTGCTCTATTCGGCCGCCGCGGCGGTCGGCATCATCGACAGCCAGGCAAATGCGACGCTGACCGCGATCGTCATCATCTCCATGGTGCTGACGCCGTTAGCCATCATCGCGTTGCGCTATCTCACGCCGCGCGACGAGCAGTCGCTCGATGGAGTCGACGTCGCCGCGGACCTTTCCGGCAGCGTTCTGATCATCGGCTTTGGCCGCTTCGGCCAGATCGCCAGCCAGCCGCTTTTGTTGCGCGGGATCGACGTGTCGATCATCGACAATGAGGTCGAGATGATCCAGGCGGCGGCCGATTTCGGCTTCAAGGTCTACTATGGCGACGGCACGCGGCTGGACATATTGCGTGCGGCGGGCGCCGGCCGGGCGCGCGCGGTGCTGATCTGCGTCGACAAGCCCGATGCCGCCGTGCGCATTGCCCAGTTGATCAAGGCCGAATTTCCCCTGCTGACGGTGCTGGCGCGCGCCTTCGACCGCGGCACCGCCTTGCAGCTCATTCGCGCCGGCGTCGACTTCCAGCTGCGTGAAACCTTCGAATCGGCGCTTGTCTTCGGCGGCTCCGCTCTGGAGGCGCTGGGTATCGACCCGGACGACGTCGCCGAGGTGATCGAGGATGTCCGCCGCCGTGACACCGCCCGCTTCGAAACGCAATTGGCCGAAGGTGTTCGTGCCGGCGCGCGCTTCCTCAAGGGCAATATCGGCACGCCGATTCCGGCGCCACTGACGCCGCCGCGGCGTGCCGGCCAGGCACTCAACGAAGAGACAGCCGGCGTGCTGCACAAATCCGAGCCTGCTGAGGAGTAAGCAATGACCGAACCGGACAAGCGGGCTGTCTCAGTCGCCAAATTCTGGCGCGATGCCGGCGAAGATGCGTGGTTCGAGAAGAACGACGCCTTCGATGCCGACTTCCGCGCCCGGTTTCTCGACCTGCACTACGCCGCCGCGCGGCGTGAATGCGATGCCTGGTCGGAGCATGCCGAGGGGTCGCTGGCACTGATGATCCTGCTCGACCAGTTTCCGCGCAATTGCTTTCGCGGCACCGGCCATATGTATGCGACCGACGAGTTGGCCAGGCATTTCGCCGGCAAGGCCATCGCCGCTGGCCACGACCTCTTGCTCGAGGAGGACCTGCGGGTCTTCCTCTATCTGCCCTATGAGCATTCGGAGTTGCTCGCCGACCAGGAAAGGGCGGTTGAGCTTACCCAAGCCAACGCGCCGGACGATCTGAAATATGCGCTGGAGCACCGCGACATCATCCAGCGCTTCGGCCGCTTTCCGCACCGCAACAAAATGCTTGGCCGCGCGACGACGCCGGAGGAAAAGGCGTTTCTCGATGGCGGCGGGTTTTCAGGCTGATCTCGGGCGACGTCAGGCCAGCCACCAGTCCCGGCCCGACGGCAATTTCTCTATTCCTGCGGTGTCGACGCTGCTCAGCCGCTCCGACACGCTCTTGCCGCCAATGGCAAGCTCCGGCGCGATCTCGGCCAATGGCGCCAGCACGAAGGCGCGCTCCAGCATGCGCGGATGCGGCACTTCCAGGCCGGTTTCGTGGATGATGCGGTCGCCGAACACCAGGATGTCGATGTCGATCAGGCGCGGGCCCCAGCGTTCCTCGCGCACCCGCTTCAGCCGGCGTTCGGCATCGAGGCAAAGGTCGAGCAACGAACGCGGCGCGAGCGTCGTGGCGATCGCGGCAGCGGCATTGAGAAAATCCGGCTGGTCGAGCTTGCCCCAGGGGGGTGTGCGATAGAGCGAGGAGACCGCAACGACACGGGTCTTGTCGTCGCCGTCCAGAATGCGCAGCGCGGCCGCCATCGACTTGCCCGGATCGCCGAGATTGCCGCCGAGGCTGAGATAGACGGTATTATTCTGGCCAGACAACGGTCACCTCGACATGATCGAGCACGCCGGGCACCGGGGCGTTTGGCTTGCGCACGGTGATCTCGGCCTTCTTGATCTGCGGAAACCGCGCAGTCAGCGCCCGTGCCACCTCCAGCGCCAGCGCCTCGATCAGAAAGCGCCGCTGCCCGGTGATGATCTTTTCGATGACCGCAAAGGCGACGCCGTAATTGACGGTATCGTCGATGGAATCGTCGACGAGCGCGCGGCCGGGCTCAACGGTCAAAGCCGCATCGACATAAAAGCGCTGGCCAAGCGTCTCCTCCTCGTCCAGCACGCCATGGCGGGCAAAGAAGGCGCAGTTCTTCATGCGGATAATGTACATGGCTCAGCTTCCCGGAATTTCGCGCGCCAGCATAGCATCGGTGACAGCCAGAGCGTCCACGTTGATTGCGACATCGTGGACGCGAAACAAGTGCGCGCCTTTGAGCCTCAAAATAACGCTGGTGGCCGCCGTGCCCGCAGCCCTGTCCATCGCGTCGCGCCCGGTGACGTTGCCGATGAAACGCTTTCGCGACGTGCCGGCCATCAGCGGGTAGCCTAGTGCCGCCAGCTCCGAAAACCGCGCCATCAGATCGAGGTTTTCCTCGGCCGTTTCCTTGGCGAAGCCGAAGCCGGCGTCGAGCACGATCTGGGCGTCGGCAACGCCGCTGGCATGCGCGATCTCCAGCGATTTCCTGAGAAAGAAGAACTGGTCCTCGATCACGTCGGGCAGTTTTTGCCTGTCGCGCCCGGTGTGCATGATGACCAGTCCGGCCCCGGTCTCGGCGGCAACGCGGGCGATGCGCGCCTCGCGCTGCAGGCCCCAGACATCGTTGACGATGTGCGCGCCGGCGGCGACGGCCAGCCGGGCGGTGTCCTCGCGATAGGTATCGACCGAAATCAGCGCTTCGCCGAGACCAGCAAGCGCCTCGATGACCGGCAGCACGCGGGCCTGCTCTTCCTCTTTTGTCACGGGAGACGCCCCGGGCCGGGTCGATTCTCCGCCGACGTCGATGACTTTGGCCCCCTCCTCGACCATGCGGCGCGCCTGGGCCACTGCTTGCTCGCGGGAGGCGAACAGGCCGCCATCGGAAAAACTGTCCGGCGTGACGTTGAGGATGCCAACGACCACGGCCTTGCCGCCAAGATCGAGATGACGTCCGTGCGCCAGCTGCCACCGCCTTGTCGTCATCGCCAATCAACCATCTTTGATCCGCCGGAAATCAAATCCGTTGCGCCGGGGACGGCCGTAACGCAAGGTGGCTAAAGAGGCAACCTGATGAAACAGTACCTGCTCTGCGCCCTGATGCTCGCCTTGACCGCCCTGCCGGCGGGCGCGGCCAATCTGGTCAAGACCTACACCTACTTCGCAATTGGCGGCCGCACGCTCGACGATATCGAAAAGCAGCTGTCGAAGAACGGGCCGCAGGTGAAAAGCACCGGGTCGAGGCATCCGGGCGCCACGCAAATGGCGTTCACCACCCGCGTCAGCTATGCGGAAAAGCCGGGCTCCTGCCGCATCGCCGACGCCATCGTGACCGTTAAGGTCAAGGTGATCCTTCCGGAATGGCGCCGTTCGCGCAAGGCAGGCCCGGATGTGCGGCTGTTCTGGGACACGCTGTTCGCCGACATCAAACGCCACGAGGAGCGCCATGTCGAGATCGCCAAGAACCATGGCAAGCAGCTCGAGGACGCGCTGAAGGCGAGCTATCCGCAAAAGACCTGCGCGGCGGCAAAGGCGAAGGCGGCTGCGATCACGGCGGCTGAACTCGCCGAGCACGACCAGGACCAGTTGCGGTTCGACCGCGTCGAGAGCGTCAATTTCGAAAGCCGCATCCTGCGGCTCTTGCGCTACCGGATCCAGAGCATCGAGAATGGTCGGCTGCCGCCGGCCTGATTTTCGCCCGGTGAGGAGCGTAAACGACACAAGCCAATTTCGCCGAAGCATAGTGCCAGGCTGGAAAAACTTTCGAGCCCCTGTCGAAATCGGCCTATACGGAATGTCAGGTTCGCAAGCGCGGAACCCTCGAAGCACGAGATAACCAATCGACGCGGCAGACGCACCGGACCGGCTAGGCCGGCCGCCCATGGCAGCGCGCCGCAAGCCCATGAAAGACCAGGAATATGGACCAGGCTGTCGACAGACCGACGATGGGAGCGGCATTGCCGCTGACTGAAACCGAAAAGAACGCCATCATCGGCGGCGTTCTGCTGTCGATGCTATTGGCGGCCCTTGACCAGACTATCGTCGCGCCGGCCCTGCCGACCATTGCGCACGCGCTCGGCCATGCCGAGTATCTGCCATGGATCGTCACGGCCTACCTCCTGACCGCGACCGCCATGGCGCCGCTCTACGGCAAGATCTCCGACGTCTACGGGCGTCGCCCGACCATCTATGCTGCGATCCTCATCTTCCTCGTCGGATCGCTGGTCAGCGCCATGGCTCCCAACATGCTGGTGCTGGTGGTCGGCCGGGCGATCCAGGGCGCCGGCGGCGGCGGCCTGTTCGCCCTGACGCAAACGGTCATCGGCGACCTCGTGCCGCCGCGCGAGCGAGCCCGCTATGCCGCCTGGATCTCCGGGACTTGGGCGGTCGCCAGCATTGCCGGGCCGCTGCTCGGCGGCACCTTCGCCGAGCACCTGCACTGGTCGTTGATCTTCTGGATCAACATCCCGCTTGGCCTCCTGGCGATGGCGATCATCAACAGGCCGCTGAAGAAGCTGCCGATTGCCGCCAAGCGCCATCGCATCGATGCGCTCGGCGCGCTGCTGCTCGTCGTAGCGACGGCATTGCTGCTGCTGGCGCTGAACTGGGGCGGCAGCGCCTATCCTTGGCTATCGCGCGAAATCCTCGGGCTTGTCGCTTGCTCGGCGGCTTTCTGGGGCGCTTTCGCGCTGCGCCTGCTGCGAGCGGCCGAACCGCTGATCTCGCTCGAAGTGCTCGCCAATCCGATCGTTCGGGCCGGCACGCTGTCCATGTTCCTGCTGCAAGCCGCCAATATCGGCCTGGCCGTCTACCTGCCCGTCTACCTGCAATCGATCGTCGGCCTCTCGGTCAGCCAGTCGGGCACCGCCATGCTCGGGTTGCTGCTCGGCACCGTCGCCGGCGCAACGTTCAGCGGGCGCATGATCCCGCGCTTTGTCCACTACAAGCGGATCGCCATGGTCGGCGTGACCTTCGCCATCCTGTGCCTGGGATTGCTCAGCCTCGTCGCCGGACATGCGTCCCTGCTGGTGGTCGAGCTGCTGACGACGGCAATCGGGCTTGGCACGGGCACGACGTTCCCTGTCGCCACCGTCTCGGTGCAGAACGCGGTCGACCGCATGCATCTCGGCGTCGCCACCGGGGTGCTGACCTTCCTGCGTTCGCTGGGCAGCGCGCTCGGCGTCGCCATGCTTGGCGCCGTCGCTCTCGGATATGGGTTGCCGCTTGCCGAGGAAGGCTCGCTGACCGCTGGCCAGGTCACGTCGGTGATGCCGTTCGTGATGATCTTCCTGGTCGCGGCTGTCACGCTGGTGCTGGCGCTGGCCGCACTCGCGCTGATGCCGGAAAAGCCGCTGCGCGGCCGCGACGAAGCCGCGGCGCCGGTACTCGCCGAATAGGGCCTCAGCAACCCTCAGTCGTGAACGCCGAGCTTCTTCTGCAGGCTGGTCGACGAAGTGGTGTACTGGAACACGATGCGTTCGCCAGGGCTGACGATGCGCTTGGCCGCCTGTGCCATGAGCGCCACTTCGTGAAAACCCGACAGGATCAGCTTCAGCTTGCCGGGGTACCAGTTGATGTCGCCGATGGCGAAGATGCCGGGTACCGAGGTCTGGAATTTTTCGGTGTCGACCGGGATCAGGTTCTCGTGCAGGTTGAGCCCCCATTCGGCGATCGGTCCGAGCTTCATGGTCAGGCCGAAGAAGGGCAGCATGCGCGTGCATGGCACCTCGACGTCGCCCTCGGGGCCCTTGATGATCGCGGATGCAAGCTGGCCGTCGGCGCCGGTCAGGCCGGTGACCTGGCCGACCTGGAAGTCGAGTTCCTTCATCTCGTGCATGGCGTACATCTTGTTGACGCTGTCGGGTGCCGCACGGAATTCCGGGCGCCGGTGGACGAGCGTCACGCTCTTTGCCACCGGCTGAAGGTTCAGCGTCCAGTCGAGTGCGGAATCGCCGCCGCCGACGATGACGAGATCATGGCCGCGGAAATCCTCCATTCGGCGCACCGAATAGAAGACGCTCTTGCCTTCATAGGCTTCGATGCCCGGAATCGGCGGTCGCTTGGGTTGGAACGAGCCACCGCCAGCAGCGATCACCACCACCTTGGCCTCGAACACCTCGTTCTCGTCGGTGGTGACGCGGAAGGTGCCGTCCTCAAGCTTTTCGAGGCTGGAGACCATGCGGTTGTAGGTGAAGTCCGGCTTGAACGGGTGGATCTGCTCGAGCAGCTTGTCGACCAGGCCCTGCGCCGTGATCAACGGCCAGCCGGGAATGTCGTAGATCGGCTTTTCCGGATAGAGCTCGGCGCATTGGCCGCCGGGGCGGTCGAGGATGTCGATCAGATGGCACTTCATGTCGAAGAGGCCGAGCTCGAACACGGCGAACAGGCCGACCGGCCCTGCCCCGACAATGAGTGCGTCTGTCTTGATCGTGTCGGTCATGCGTTGCGCCTTGTGCCAAACTGGCGCGACACTGCATGAGCATTGACCCGCTGCCAAGCGGCGGCGGGAAAAATCCTGATATCAGCCCTGGCGGGCAGGCACGCGCACCACCAGGCCGTCAAGGGCGTCGCGCACCTTGATCTGGCAGGACAGCCGCGAATTGGGCTGGACCTCGTAGGCGAAGTCCAGCATGTCCTCCTCCATCGCCTCCGGCTCGCCGACCTCAGCCGTCCAGGCCTCGTCGACATAGACATGGCAGGTCGCGCAGGCACAGGCGCCCCCACATTCGGCCTCGATGCCCGGCACGGCGTTGCGGATCGCGTTTTCCATGACGGTCGAGCCGTTTTCGGCGTCCACGTCGAATTGTGTGCCGTCATGGGCAATGAAGGTCAGCTTGGTCATTTGTCACCTGAAGGGAGTTCCAGCCGAGATAATCACTTGGCCGGACAAGTCAACTGCGGCGCGAAAGCGCCGCTCCGTGACGTTTTTCTGGAAAACCAGCCTACCGATTGATGGCGGCGATGAAATCGCGCACTTCCTCGATCAGGGCGCCAAGCCGCCCGAGGGTTTTGACGTCCTCCGGCTGCCCCTCGATAGCCGCGGCGCAATCGGCGATGGCGAAGGCCCCCACCCCGCGCGCCGAGCCTTTCAGGCTGTGCGCCAGAAGCAGCCTTTCCTTGACGTCGGCTTCGAGGATCCTGTCGCGCACGGAAAGCGCCTGCTGCACGAACAGCGCCAGCACCTCCTGTTCGAGCCCGCGATCGCCCATCGTCTGGCGCGCGAGATGCGCGAGATCCACAGGTCGAGACCGGGCCGTTCCCGACACATCACCGCCGGGCATGGAGAAGGCAATGCCGCTTTCGCCGCGCATGAGAATTGCAGCTCCTTGAGGTTTGACTGGCCGGGAAATCTAGGCCATTCGCGTAGCTAACGGGTTAATGATTGGCCCGGAAAAATGTTGCGATGGAGGCGGCGAAATCACGTCTGCGTTAACCCTATATTTAAAGTTTTACGTATCGTCGCGAATGCAGGTTTTCTTTACCCCTGTGTGTCATTACGATACGAGGGTCCATTTTCAGCCTCCTGCACGGGATAAGAGAAGCCAGAATCAGGCCAAAATCATAAGTCCCTCGGCAGCTAGTACAGGGTAGCGAAGGCATGGCGAAGAAACCAACGACGACACGCAGTCTCGACAGCGACGTAGCCAGGGAACTCGAAAAAGCGCTCGACCTGGATTTGAGCGGAGATGGCGACGGCGGCCTCGATATGGCGGCGTCGATGGAAGATCTGGAAGCGCAGATTTCGCAGGCGGCGGACGAACTGGCGCGCGAAGGGCGCAGCCAGAAAGCCGAGCCGGCGGTCAACCAAGGCCAGACCGCCAATCTGAACCAGAGCGCAAATCTGAGCCAGAACGGGAATCAGGGTCAGAACGGAACGACGTCGGCCACGACCAAGCCGGCCGAGTTGCGCCCGGTCGAAAACCGCAACGGCACGCAGCCGGCGGGCTTCACACCCGCCAATGACGACCGCCAGAAAGACTACCGGACGCTTCTGCACGGCCTCAACCGGCGCGCATCGAGCACGATCTACTGGGTGGTGGCGTTCATTTCGCTGGCCTGGATCGCCGGTGCCGGTGGCCTCGCGAACCTTTTGTTTGGCTCGAGTATCTGGAAGATCCGCACTTTCGACCAGTTCTTCGCTCGCCCCGAGCTGATCGGTCTGGCGGTCGCGGCGATCATTCCGATCATCCTGTTCTGGGCCTTCGCGGCCATGGTGCGCCGCGCCCAGGAAATGCGCATTGCCGCGCAGTCCATGACGGAAGTGGCGTTCCGCCTCGCCGAGCCGGAAAACCTCGCCCAGGATCGCGTCATGATGATCGGCCAGGCCGTTCGCCGTGAAGTGGCGGCGATGGGCGAAGGCATCGAACGCACGCTTGCGCGCGCCGTCGAGCTCGAAACGCTGGTCCACAGCGAAGTCAACCAGATCGAGCGCTCCTATTCGGAGAATGAAGCCCGTATCCGCTCGCTGGTCGACGGGCTTGGCAGCGAGCGCGAGGCGGTCGTCACCCACGCCGAGCGCGTGCGCGCCTCGATTGCCGGCGCGCATGAGACGCTCAGGGACGAAATCGGCTCGGCCAGCGACATCATCCGCGACAGCATCCTCAATGCCTCGACCAAGCTGTCGATGACGATCACCAATTCCGGCGACACGCTGATCGACAGGATCAACGAAAGCTCGATGTCGATCTTCGATTCGGTCGAAGGCCGTCTCGATACGATCACCGACAAGCTGTCCACCTCGGGCGAGGCCTTCGCTTCGCTGCTCGATACCCGTATCGCCAAGCTGACGGACACGACCGACGGTCTTACCCGCTCGCTGACCGACCTGCTCGACGACCGCACCACCGGCATGGTGTCGCTGCTCGGCGGTGCCGCGCGCACGCTGAACTCCGAGTTCGAAGCCAGCCTCGACGGCATCGAGCGCACCCTGGCCGAACGCGGCCAGGCACTGATCAGCGAGTTCCAGACCCGCGCCGAGGCACTGGACACCGGCACGCAGAAGCTCAACGCAGCACTCGAGGCCCGCGCCCGCCAGATCAACGAGACGCTGGTCGAGCGCGCGCGCGAAATCGCCCATACGTTCGCCGAGAGCAAGGACGCGCTGTCGTCGATGATCGACCAGGGCAAGACCCAGATCGGCGCCGACATGGCCGACATCATCTCGTCCACCTCGTCGATGCTCGAAGCCCGCGCCGGCGATTTCGCCGGCCGCATGGAAGCGGCCCGGCATGTGGTCTCGCGCTCCTTCGATAGCGATATCCAGCGGCTTGCCGATGCCCGCGTCGGCATCGAGGAAGCCGTCGAGAACCACAGCCGCAAGCTTGCCGAGAGCCGCGACCGTATGGCCGAGGCCATGCAGGCGGACCTCGCAAGGTTCGCGGAAGACCGCGCCGGCATCGACGACGCCGTTACCAACCAGGTGCAGAAGCTGGCGGAAGGCCGCAGTCTCATTTCGCGCGCGCTGGAAGAGGACCTGCGCAAGGTCAACGAATCGCGCGCTGCCATCGACGCCTCGCTGGGCAGCCATCTCGAACAGCTCGAGGAAGGCCGCAACCGGCTTACCCAAGCTTTGAACGAAGACTCCAGCAAACTCGTTCAAGCTCGTACGATCATTGATGAAATGGTTGCCGGGCACGTTGGGAAACTTGCCGAAGGCCGTAGCATTCTTTCGCGTGCCCTGGACGCCGACCTCGGCAAGTTGGCCGATAGCCGCGCCACCATCGACGGCCTGGTCGCCGGCCAGGTCGAGAAGATCGCCGAGGGCCGTTCGGTCCTGGCAAAGGCCCTTGAGACCGACATTATCGGCATCAAGGGCCTGATCGAGACCCATTCCGCGAAACTCGCCGAGGACAGGAACGAACTCAGCCGTTCGCTGGAGGGCGATCTGTCGGGCATCAGGAACCTGATCGAGGGTCATTCCGTCAGGCTCGCCGACGACCGCAGCCTGCTGTCGCAGACGCTCGAGGCCGACCTTGCCAAGCTGGCGGAAGGCCGCTCGTCAATCGACGGGCTGGTCGCCGGCCAGGTCGAGAAGTTGGCCGAAGGCCGCGACATCCTCAAGCGCGCCCTGGAAGCCGATATCAACACGATCAAGGGCGCCATAGCGGGTCATTCCGAGCAGGTGGCGGACGAGCGCAGCCAGCTTTCGAAGGCCCTGGAAGCCGATCTGCAGAATGTGAACAGCCTGATCGCCGATCACACGAACAGGCTTGTCCAGGATCGCTCGACGCTTTCGAAAGCCATCGAGGACGACCTGCAGAATATGAACAGCCTGATCGCCGATCATACGAACCGGCTTGTCCAGGATCGCTCGACGCTGTCGAGAGCCGTCGAGGACGATCTGCGGAGCGTGAGCGGCATCATGGACGACCACGCGAACAGGCTGTTCCAGGATCGCTCGACCCTGTCAAAAGCGCTCGAGGACGATCTCGCCAAGCTGGCGGAAAGCCGCTCCTCGATCGACGGGCTGGTCGCCGGCCAGGTCGAGAAGCTGGCCGAGGGCCGCGATATCCTCAAGCGCGCGCTGGAGGCCGATCTCAACACGATCAGGAGCGCCATTACCGACCAGTCGCAGAGGCTGACCGAAAACCGTTCGGAGTTCGCACGGGTGCTGGAAGCCGATCTGGAGAATGTCAACGGCCTCCTCCAGAGCCACTCCGACAGGCTGACGCAGGATCGCTCGACGCTGTCCAAGGCGCTGGAAGACGATCTCGCCAAGCTGGCGGAAAGCCGCTCCTCGATCGACGGGCTGGTCGCCGGCCAGGTCGAGAAGCTGGCCGAAGGCCGTGATATCCTCAGGCGCGCGCTCGAGGCGGATCTGCAGAAGATCGCGACCAGCCGCAGCGATGTCGACGACATCATCGCCGGGCATGTCGGCAAGCTGGCCGAAGGCCGCGACATGCTGGCCCGCGCGCTGGAAGACGATCTCGCCAAGCTCGCCGACACGCGCAAGGACGTTGACCGCTCCCTGTCCGGCCACATTGACCAGATCGCCGCCAAAAGCACGGACATCTCCGCGGCAATCGCCGCCGATGTCGAAAAGATCGAGCAGGCGTTCAGCCGCCAGACCGGCATCATCGAGGAGCGCGCCGGAACCATGGAGCGCGCGCTGTCGACCGGCGTCGACAGTGTTCGCAGCGTGCTGGAAAAGAGCGCCGTCTTCGTCGCCGGCCAGTTGCGCGAGAAGGTCATGGAGGTCACCAGCGCCCTGCACGAGCAGGCCGGGCTCGCCTTCAGCGACGCCGACCGCAAAATCGCCGAGCGCGCCGAGCAGACCTCGGCCGCCCTGCTCGCCAGGGCCGAGGACATCGCGCACGCCTTTGAGGAGGCGGATCGTCGCCTGCATGCGCGTGCGGAAGATACCACCAGTGCGCTGCTTGCGCGTACCGAGGACACCACCAGCGCGCTGCTTGCCCGGCACGACGAGACCTCGAATTCGCTGCTGGCTCGCGCCGAGGCGACAGCCGAACAACTGGCCGCTCGTGCCAGCGAGATCGCCGGCACCTTCGACGCGGCGGACCAGAAGCTCGTTGCCCGCGCTGTCGAAACGGCGCAGTCGCTGGCGGCTCGCGCCGGCGACATCCTGCGCAACTTCGAAGGTGCCGACCAGCGGCTGAGCATGCGCATCGGCGAATCGGCCGAAGCGCTGGCGGCGCGCGCCACGGACCTCGGCCGCATCTTCGATGCCGCCGACCAGCACCTGCTATCGCGCATCGCCGAAGGTTCGGAAGCGCTGTCGTCGCGTGCATCCGAGATCGCCCGCATCTTCGACGATGCGGACCAGCGCCTGGTGTCGCGCATCGCCGACAGCAGCACCGCGATCGGCGGACACGCCGAGACCATTGTCGGCGCCTTTGCCAGCACCGAGCAGCGCGTTGCCGACCGGGCACGCCAGACCGGTCAGGACCTGGCCGTCCATGCCCGCGAGATCGAGCAGGCGCTGACGGGCGCCGACGAGCGCCTGGCTTCGAGCGCTGCGGCGGTAGCCGCCCGTGTCGAGGAACAGGTCGCCGGCGTCGAGAACCGCCTCGCCTACACGGCTGAAACGATGGGCCAGAAGCTCAACGAGCAGATTTCGGGTGCCGAGGCGCAGCTCATCTCGCGCGCCAACGTGATCGCCGAAACCTTCACCGCGGTCGGCCAGCATATCGGCCAGAGCACCAACGACGCAGCCAAGACCATCGGTGCCAACACCCGCGAGCTCAACACAATGCTCGCGGCGCGCTCGGCCGAAATGTCGAGGATCCTCGACGAGACGGCGCGGCCGCTGGTCGAACGCTTTGCCCAGGGCGGCTCGGAACTGCAAAAGAGCATGGAAGAGGTCACCGAGCGGGCGACCGAGAAGCTGCGCAGCGAAAACGCGGCCCTCGTCAACGCGCTCGCCAGCCGCACGGCCGAGACCTTGTCGGCGGTCGAAGGCGCGCGTTCGACGCTCGCCGAAAGCGTCGCCGACCTCATCGGCCGCATGAGCACTTCCAGCGCGCAGCTCGGTCAGCTGATCGACCAGGCGGCGCTCAATCTCGGCCAGGTCGACGAACGCCTGACCGGCAGCACGCAGAGCTTCGCGGCGACGACGGAAAAGGCCGCGCAGACCTTCGCCAGTTCGGCACGCCTGGTCAATTCGAACACGACGCGGCTCACCGAACTGTCGTCCGCCACCTTGCGCGAGGTCGCCTCGATCGCCACCAAGTTCGACGAGCACAGCAGGTTGCTGTCTTCCGCTTCGGACTTGCTGAGCTCGGCCCAGAGCAACCTGGAGCACACGCTGGAGCGGCAGTCGTCGCTGGAAGACCTCGCCGTCGGCCTGGTCAAGAAGTCGGAAGAGCTCGAGAAGGTGATGCGTTCGTTCGAGAACCTGGTCGGCCAGACGATGCAGAATGCCGAGGGCCGGACGATGGAATCTGCGGAAAAGATCCGCACCGCCATCGCCGACGTCGTCGATTCGGCAACCAAGCGCTTCGCCGATGCCACCGAGGAGATGCGGCGTACGGCCGGCTCGATCAAGAGCGAGCTCGACCTGACCCGCGCCGAACTCAAGAAGGGCGTCATCGAGATGCCGGAAGAGGCCAAGGAATCGACCTCGGCCATCCGCCGCGCCGTCTCCGAGCAGATCAACGCGCTCAAGGAACTGTCTGACATCGTTGCGAAATCGGGCCGCGGTGGCAGCGACAGCGCGGAGCAGCGCAATTTGCGGCCCGCACCGCAGGCGCCCGTTGCGCGTGCGCCTGAGCCGCAGCGCCGTCCGCCGGCGCCGCAGCCGGAGCCTCAGGCGCCGTTGGGCGGCGCAACGCTGCGCGGCACGCTCGATCTCGAGCGCCCCGCCGAGGCGGCTCCGCGCCGCGATCCCAATGGCCGCACGCAACAGGGCGGCTGGGTGCGCGACCTGCTCACCGGCGCATCGCGTGAGGAGGATACGGGGCCCGCCGTGCCTGCGGACGCTCCGCGTTCCGCTCCGGCGCAGCGCTCGCCGCTTCACGTCATGGAGTCGCTGAACTCGCTGTCGGTCGACATCGCGCGGGCCATCGACCACGAGGCGTCGATCGAGCTGTGGAACCGCTACCGGCGCGGCGAGCGTGACGTGTTCACGCGGCGCCTCTACACGCTGAAGGGCCAGCAGACCTTCGACGAGATCCGCCGCAAATATCAGACGGAGGCAGAGTTCCGCGCCGCTGTCGACCGCTACTGCGACGATTTCGAGAAGCTGCTCAAGGACGTGTCCCGCAATGACCGCGACAACATCATGGCGCAGACCTATCTGACGTCGGACACCGGCAAGGTCTACACCATGCTGGCGCACGCCAGCGGCCGCCTGCACTGAGCGGGCGATAGGAAACTGAAAAGGGCGGGACCACGGTTCCGCCCTTTCTGCTTTCTGGTCGATGCCTTAGATTGTCCTAGGTCGATTTGATCGGGATTCTCACGCACCGACCTGAGCGCGGAGTTTGATAGCGATGCAGACAATTCGCGGTGATCTGCTTCAACTAGCGCTCGACGACAGGTTCGATGTCATTGTGCATGGATGCAATTGCCAATGCCAAATGGGCAAAGGGATTGCGCTTTCCATAAAGCAGCGTTTTCCCGAAGCGTACGTCGCAGATTGCGCAACCTTAAAGGGCGACCCTGCCAAGCTGGGCAACATATCAGTTGCGGAGATCAAACGAGAGAACCGCATGTTCCATGTCGTCAATGGCTACACCCAGCTCCATTGGCAGGGAAAGGGCGTGAAAGCCGACTACGAGGCGATACGAAACGTCATGAAGGCCGTCAAATCCAAGTACACCAGCAAAAGGATCGGCTACCCAAAAATTGGCGCAGGTCTGGCTGGAGGTGATTGGGAAACCATAGCCTCGATCATCGAAGATGAACTCGCGGACGAAGATCATACACTTGTCGAATATGCAGGATGAGGCCGCCTAGGACCTCCGGCATGCTCGCCTCAAGGCAGTCTTGGCCTGATCAGATCACCGAATCGGTCCAGCGCACGATGTCCTTCGCCGCCTGGCCGAAGGCGCTGTCCAGCGCGCCGACATAGGCCGGGTTGCCGCTGCCGGAGACCGGCGCGCTCGCGGTGAAGGTCTTGGAGGCGCGCACCTCGCCGTTGCGGTCATTCAATATGCGCACGAACAGGTCGACCTCGGCATGCTCGCCGCCGTCGACCCGGACTTCGAAGGAGCGGACCTCGACGATCACCTGATAGTCGATCGCCAGGCCCTCACCCGGCTTGCCGACGCCGGCGAAGCTGCCGGAGCGCTGGAAGGTCTCGGCAAGCCTTGCCTGCACGATCAGCGGCAGCCGGTCGGCCCATTGCGCGCCCTTGAGGTACTGTATCGAGCGGTCGGACGGCTTGATGACGATGTTCTGGCTGTCCAGCGCCTTGAGCGCGGAGGGCTGGGCGATCAGGATCTGGCGTCGGCTGTGGCCATGCGCGTCGATCGACGGCGCCGAAAGCTCGAACGTATCGAGCGGCGCAGGCTTGCCGCCCAGCGCCGCGCAGCCGGCAAGCGTCAGCGCAAGCAGTGCCGCAGCCGATGTCAATCCGCCCGTTCTCACCCACACCGACTTCACGCGCGATCCCCGTTGTCCCCGGATCGTAAGATCAACCCGCAATTGCGGTCCATGTTCTTGCGGTGGACGGACGCCGAAGTCAACGCCGCACCCTCCCGTCATATTGCCGGACCTCGCCCTCGCCGCCCGACAGGATCCGCTGCGGATTGCGGCTGAGATCGGTCACGGCCTCCTCGATGCGGTTGATCGAGCGGCGGCTGTCCTGGACCAGCGCCTCGACATCCTGCAGACCCTGGCCCGAGAAGCGAGCGAGATTGTCGGTGATCGTGCCGAGGCGGGCATTCAGCGTGTCGGCGACCTGCTTGAACGACTTCAGCGTGTCCCTGGCATCGGCCATCATGCCGTCGGCCTGTCCTGAGCCGAGCAAGGTGTCGACCTTGGCCAGGATGCCGTCGACGCGCACCGAGGCATCGTTGAGCCGTTGCGCCAGCTGTTTGGCGTCCTTGATCGTCTGGTCGATGTCGTCGGCCCGGTTGGCGAATTTGTCGGTAACCTTGGCGATGTCGGCGGCGGCCTTGTCGGCGTTTTCACTGGCCTTCTGGATATTGGCGAGCGCCGTGCGGACCTCGGCCGGATCGATGCCATCGAGGACGCCATTGACCTTGTCCAGCGTGCCTTGCGTCTTCTGGGCGAAGTCGTTGATCGACCCGACCGCCGTGTCGACATTCTTGATCACACCGTCGAACTGCTTCGAGGTTTCCTTCAGATTGCCTGTGACGGTGTCGACATTGGCGACGATGCTCTTGATCTGGTCCTTGTCTACGGCGTTGAGCAGACCTTCCGCGGCCTTCAGCGTGCCGTCGAGCTTGCCCGACACGCCCTTCAGCTCATCCGACAGCGAACTGACGCTGGCGAGGAACTTGTCGATGCCATCGGAATTCTTGGCCAGCGCATCGGAGAATGTCTGGGCGTTCTTGACGGTCTGTGTCAGCGGACCGCGAACGTCTTGGGTGAAACCTTCGAGATTCGAAAGCACCTTGTCGGCGCGGGAGAAGATGTCCTGCGCGGTCTGCAGCAGGTTGGTCACGGCGGATGGATTGGCGATGATCTCGGCAACCTTGCCTTCCTTTTCGGCCTGGTCGAGCAGCTTGACCTCCTTGGGGTCGGCACCCTTGAGCTCGATATTGGCCTGGCCGGTGAGGCCGGCAAGCCCAATATCGGCCTGTGTCGACTTGGTGAGCGGCGTCATGCGGTCGATTTCGGTGTCGGCGATGGCGACGGTCGGGTTGTCGACATCGATATAGACGCGCTTGACGTCACCCACCTTGACGCCGTTGAACAGCACGAAGCTGCCGCGCCCCAAGCCGGACGCCGAGCCCGGAATGCGCACGCGCAGCACCGCCGTCTCGCCCCTGTCGCCGATCGCGGCTGTCCAATAGACGAACGCGAAGGCCGCCAGGATCGCGGCCAGCGTGAAGATGCCGACAATGACGTAGTTGGCTCTGGTTTCCATCGCCCCACTTATGGCTATGCGCGCGCCGCAAGATCAAGTTGGCGCGCGCGTTTTCCGCGGAAATAGGATTTTACCCACGGCTCCTCGCTCTTCAGCATGTCGTCGATCGTGCCTTCGACCAGCACCTTCTTCTTGCCGAGCACGGCAACGTGGTCGCAAGCGGTGAACAGCGTGTCGAGGTCGTGGGTGACCATGTAGACCGTCAGGTCCATCGTGTCGCGCAGCTTGACCACCAGTTCGTCGAATTCGGCCGCGCTGATCGGGTCAAGACCGGATGTCGGCTCGTCGAGGAAGACGATGTCCGGGTCGAGCGCCAGCGCGCGCGCCAGTGCCGCGCGCTTGATCATGCCGCCGGAAAGCTCGGAGGGGAATTTCTGCGCCGCGTCAGGCGGCAAGCCGACCAGCTCGATCTTGAGCATGGCCAGCTCGTCCATCAGCTTCTTGGGCAGGTCGAGATACTCGCGCATCGGCACCTGTACGTTCTCCTGCACCGTCAGCGCCGAAAACAGCGCGCCGTGCTGGAAAAGAACGCCGAGGCGCATGTCGATGCGCAGGCGCTCGATGTCGCTTGCCTTGTCGACGTTGACGCCGAACAGCTTGATCGTCCCCGATTGCTTGCGCAGCAAGCCAAGGATGGTGCGCAAAAGCACCGATTTGCCGGCGCCCGAAGCGCCGACAAAGCCCAGGATTTCGCCGCGTTTGATGTCGAGCGAAAGTTTGTCGAGGATCAGCTTGTCATCAATGGCAACGGTGACGTCGCGCACCGAAAGGACGATCTCGCTCTCGTCCTGCTCCTCCGTCTTGGCCCCGTTGCCATTCGCCATCGCCATGTCAGAACTCGATCGCTGCGTAGAACATGGCGAAAAGGCCGTCGAGGATGATGACCACGAAGATCGACTTCACCACCGAAGCGGTCACGTGCTGGCCAAGCGATTCGGCGCTGCCGCCGACCTTCATCCCTTCGACGGAGGCGATGGTGCCGATGATCATGGCCATGAACGGCGCCTTGATCAGCCCAGCAAAGATCGTGCTGAGATCGATGGCGACACGCAGACGGTCGATAAAGGCGGCCGGAGGAATGTCGGAATAGAGCCAGGCGGCGACCATGCCGCCGCCAAGCGCGGCGAAATTGGCGATGATGGTCAGGCAAGGCAGGGCGATCACCAGGGCGACCAGGCGCGGAAAGACCAGCACGCCGATCGGGTTCAGGCCGATGACCTTCAGCGCATCGACTTCCTCGCGCATCTTCATCGAGCCGATCTCGGCGGTGATCGCGCTGCCGGAGCGGCCGGCGATCATGATCGCGGTCATCAGCACGCCGAGCTCGCGCAGGATCAGCACGCCGACGAGGTCGACAACGAAGATGTCGGCGCCGAAATAGCTGAGCTGGTAGGCGCCCTGCTGGGCGACGATTGCGCCGACGATGGCCGACATCAGCACCACGACCGGGATGGCGCCGACGCCCATGCGGTCGATCTGGTTGAAGATCGCGGCCGGGTTGACGGCATGGCCGCGGCCGAGCTTCATCTGCGCGCCGCGGATGGTGGCGCCAAGGATGTTCATCGAGGCAAGGAAGTCGTCGCGCATCTCATAGACGCGCCGGCCAACCGCCTCGAGCGCACGGATGATGATGTTGGGCGGCCCGGACGGTCCCGATTCGGGCTCGCGCCGGACGGCATCGCCGACGGCGCCGAGCAGGATCGAAGCGATCTCGCTCTGCCCCTGCAATTTGACTTCGACACCCTTCTTCTCGAAGGCGCTGACCAGGCGGTCGATCAGCCAGGCGCCAGCGGTGTCCATCTTCTCGATATGCGAAAGATCGAGCGCCAAGGTCTTGAAACCGTTGCGCTTCTCGATCCGACGCATCTCCGCGTCGACCAATGCTACGGTGCGTGTCGTCCAGGTTCCGGAAAAGGCGCAGCCGAGAACGCCGCCCTCCTCGCCGACGGCGATGCGCGGCTGGCCATTTGGCTCCTTGGCGGCGGTGCCGCTTGCGTCGCGTTTGCCGATGGTCAACATGGCGTCCTGTTTAGCCTGCCGGAACCGGCCTGTCATTTGCCGGCATGTCGTTGTCGCATAGCCTGAGAAGAAAAATATGGCGCGTGTCATTTCGGTCGAATCCGAGCGTTTTCCCATCGCCGGCGCCTTCACCATTTCACGCGGCTCGAAGACGGAAGCCGAAGTCATCACCGTAACGATCGGCGACAATGGCCATATCGGGCGCGGCGAATGCGTTCCGTACAAGCGCTATGGCGAGACCATGGAGTGCGTGCGAGCCGCAATCGAAGCGCTGAGCGACAAGATCGCCGGCGGCATCAGCCGGATCGCGCTGCTCGATGCCATGCCCGCCGGGGCCGCCCGCAACGCCATCGACTGCGCTCTGTGGGACTTGGAAGCAAAGGCAAGCGGCAAGCCGGTTGCGGCCAGCATTTGTAGGACTCCGTTGCAAGCGCTCGAGACAGCCTACACCCTGTCGCTTGGCGAGCCGGAGGCGATGGCAGCGCAGGCTCGTGCCAATTCCGCGCGGCCGCTGCTCAAGGTCAAGATCGGCGGCGACAACGACATCGCCCGTATTCGTGCCGTGACGGAGGCGGCGCCGGACAGCCGCATCATCCTTGATGCCAATGAGGGCTGGACCGATGAGAACATCGTCGAAAACCTCGCCTTTGCCGCCGAGCAGGGCATCGCGCTGATCGAACAGCCGCTTCCTGCGGGCCGCGACGGCATTTTACGGCATATCGCGCATCCGGTACCGATATGCGCCGACGAGAGCGTGCACGAGGCGAAGAACCTCGAAGCGCTTGTCGGCCTCTACGACGCCGTCAACATCAAGCTCGACAAGTCGGGCGGCCTGACGGCCGCTCTTGTGCTGCGCGACCGTGCCCGCGAGCTCGGTTTCGGTATCATGGTCGGCTGCATGGTTGGCACGTCGCTGGCGATGGCACCGGCCGTCTTGCTGGCCCAAGGCGCCGATTTCGTCGATCTCGACGGTCCGCTGTTGCTGGCCCGCGACCGCGAGCCCGGCCTCGTCTACGAGGGGTCGCTGGTCTCACCCCCCGACAGGGCGCTGTGGGGCTGAGCGCGCGGCAAGCCCAATCAGAATCAGGCCCACAATCGCAATCGGGATCATCGCCAGAAAACCGTCGACGCCGTAGCGGTCGTAGAGCGGGCCCGACGCCAGCGTGACCACAGCCATGAAGAAGCCGTTGAAGAAATAGGCGATGCCTTGCGCCGCACCGGTGCGCTCTTCGGAGACGGTTTCGCCGATCATCTTCTGCAGGCCGATCAGCACCATCGCCACCGACACTGAATGCAAGGTCTGGACGCCAAAGAAGCCGGCAACGCCAAGGCCAAGCGGCCAGATCAGTGGAAAGGCGATCCAGCGCACGATCGAGCCGATGCCGGCGATCACCATGACCTGGACGACGGAAACGGAGGCGAAAATGCGGTTGAAAAACAAAAACATGTAGACCTCGGCGACCACGCCCCAGGCCCACAGCAGCCCGACGACGGAATCGCTGATGCCAATCGACTTCCAGTAGATCGACACAAAGCCGTAGAGAAAGGCATGGCTGGCGGTGATGATGCCGACGCCGAAGGTAAAATACAGGAAGTAGGCATTGAGCAGCTTTGGCGCCGAATGTTGGATGTCGGTGGCCGAAAGCGGCGAAGCGCGACGCGGACGGCCGAGGCGCGGCGCCAGCAACCCGGCCAAAAGGGCGGCGGCAAGGGCGACGAAGATGATCGCCGGCACGGCCTTGGGGCCTGTCCAGGCCAGGATGAAGCCGCCGGCGATATTGGCGCAGAGATAGGAGATCGAGCCCCATTTGCGCATGGCAGTGTAGTTGGAGCCGAACCGGCGCACGCCCGAAAGCGCCAGCGAATCGGCGATCGGCGAATGCGGCGTCCAGACGATGGTCAGCGCCAGCGATACCGCGAGCACCATGGCGTAGGTGGGGTTAAGGAAATAGCCCGCGGAAATGACCATAGTCGCGGCGACGAGCACGACATAGACATTGGCCCGGTCCTTCGCCCGGTCGGCCAAGGCGGTCAGCAACGGCGTCGTCACCACGCGCAGGAACATCGGCGCGGCCAAAATGACCGCGATCTGTTCGGCATGGAAACCCTCGGCCTGCAGCCATAGCGGGAAATAGGGCAGATGCGTGCCGAGCGACGCGAACAGCGTGAAGAAGATAAGGCTTATGCGCAGTTCGAAATGGCGCGGCTTGACGAGTTGTTCGGGTGAAAGCGGCGGCAGGGACATGAATCGATCCAATTGCGCCGCGTTCTACCAGACGACCAGCAGCGCGATCGACCATTAACATGGAGAAAAACCGGGCGAAACCGGTTGGACTAATCGATTAATCCCAGAGCAGGAACGTACCTCAGGCCGCTTCGACCACCCGGTCCTCGATGAGCATCGGGATGAAAGGTTCGTCCGGAGCCTCAGGCAACACCTTCGCCCAGTGCAGGATTTCCATCCGGCCGTCGAAATGCTCGACCACCGCCGTGCAGCTTTCCACCCAGTCGCCGGTGTTGATGTACTGGACGTCCTCGTAGTTCTCGATCGCGGCATGGTGGATGTGGCCGCAGATCACGCCGTCGACATGCGAGCGGCGTGCTTCCTCGGTCAGCATGGTCTGGAACGAGCCGATGAAGTTCACCGCCTTCTTGACGTTGACCTTGGCCCATGACGAAAACGACCAGTAAGGCAGGCCAAGCAACTGGCGAAGCCGCGTTACCACCCTGTTGACGAGCATGGCTGCGTCATACGCGTAGTCGCCAAGATAGGCGAGCCAGCGCGCATTGTGGACGACGGTGTCGAACTGGTCGCCATGGATGACCAGCAGGCGCCTGCCATCGGCGGTCTCGTGGATGGCACGGTCGGCGACGACGATGCCGCCGAAATGCACGCCCTGGAACTGGCGGGCGAACTCGTCGTGATTGCCGGCAATGTAGGTGATGTTGGCGCCCTTGCGCGCCTTGCGCAGCAATTTCTGCACGACGTCGTTGTGACTCTGCGGCCAGTGCCAGCTGCGCCTCAGGCGCCAGCCATCGACGATATCACCAACGAGATAGATGATATCGGCGTCGTGATGGCGCAGGAAATCGATCAGGAAGTCGGCCTTGGCCGCCTTCGAGCCGAGATGGACGTCGGAGATGAACATGCTGCGGAAAGTGCGGGGCTCTGGGCCAGACATCAGATTGTCACCGTTGCTTTCGCGCAGGCTATGCCCCGATTCATGCAACAACCGTATGACGGTTGCGATTGGTCCAGCCGAAGAGCTAGCGTGCCGTGCTTGATCAGAGGAGAAAATCACCATGGATCTCGGCATTCGCGGCAAGAAGGCGATCGTCTGTGCATCGAGCAAAGGGCTTGGGCGCGGCTGCGCCATGGCGCTGGCCGAGGCCGGCTGCGATCTGGTGGTCAACGGCCGCAATGCCGAACTGCTGGCCAGGACCGCCCAGGACATCCGTGACCGCTACGGCGTCAAGGTGACCGAGATCCTCGGCGACGTCTCGAAGCCCGAGGTGCAAAAGGCGATGCTTGCGGCCTGCCCCGATCCCGACATCCTCGTCAACAACAATGGTGGACCGCCGCTGCGCGATTTCCGCACGCTCGACCGCGAAAAGATCCTTGAAGGCGTCACCCAGAACATGGTGACGCCGATCGAGCTGATCCAGGCGGTGATCGACGGCATGGCGGCGCGCGGCTTCGGCCGCATCGTCAACATCACCTCGCTGTCAGTCTATGTGCCGATCCCCGGCCTCGATCTGTCGTCCGGCGCGCGCGCCGGACTGACCTCGTTCCTGGCCGGCGTGGCTCGCACGGTGATCGACCGCAACGTGACCATCAACAGCATGCTGCCCGGCAAGCTCGACACCGACCGGCTGCGCGGCCCGCATGAAGCCGGCACGCCGGAAGACCCGGCAGCGGCAGCCGCGCGCAAGACCCGCATCAGCGCCGACGTGCCCGCCAAGCAACTCGGCACGCCAGAGGAGTTCGGCCAGATCTGCGCCTTCCTGTGCTCCGTCCATGCCGGCTATCTCACCGGGCAGAACATACCGGTCGACGGCGGCCTCTACGTCAGCGCATTCTGACGGCGAGGCTCGACACTTTCGCACGATATCGACACAAAGATTCGCAGGATATCGACACAAAGAATTGAAATAACTCCATCTTTTCGACCTTGACCCTTTCCGCTGCGCTTGCGTCATTTGGCGTCGCGAAAAACCAATGCCGCATGCTAAAAGGCAGCGAGGCAGCAGCGCAGGGAGGGCCGGCATGGAAGGCGAGAACAAGAAGACGACCCGGTCGGACCTCGACGAGGCCGCGCTCTACTTCCACAAGCATCCGACCCCCGGAAAGCTCGAAATCCAGGCGACCAAGCCGCTCGGCAACCAGCGCGACCTGGCGCTCGCCTATTCGCCTGGCGTCGCCGCCCCTTGCCTCGAAATCCGCGACAATCCGGCGACCGCCGCTGACTATACGGCGCGCGCCAATCTGGTTGGCGTCGTTTCCAACGGCTCGGCGGTGCTCGGCCTCGGCAATATCGGCCCGCTCGCCTCCAAGCCGGTCATGGAAGGCAAGGCGGTGCTGTTCAAGAAATTCGCCGGCATCGACGTGTTCGACATCGAGATCGACGCGCCCGGGATCGAGCGCATGGTCGAGACGGTCTCGGCGCTGGAGCCGACCTTCGGCGGCATCAACCTCGAGGACATCAAGGCGCCGGAATGTTTTGAGGTCGAGGAACAGCTGAAGGCCCGCATGGGCATACCGGTATTCCATGACGACCAGCACGGCACGGCGATCATCGTCGCCGCCGCGGTGCTCAACGGGCTGGAATTTGCCGGCAAGACCATTTCCGACATCAAGATCGTCACCTCGGGCGCCGGTGCCGCCGCCCTTGCATGCCTCAACCTTCTGGTTTCGCTCGGCGCCAAGGTGGAGAACATCTGGGTCACCGACCGTTTCGGCGTCGCCTACAAGGGGCGCACGGACGAGATGGACCGCTGGAAAGATCCTTACGTGAAGGATACGGCAGCGCGAACGCTGGCCGATGTGATCCCGGGCGCCGATGTCTTCCTCGGCCTGTCGGCCGCCGGCGTGCTGAAGCCGGAACTGCTGCAGCACATGGCGTCGAAGCCGCTGATCCTGGCGCTGGCCAACCCCAATCCGGAGATCATGCCGGAGGCCGCACGGGCGGCGCGACCGGACGCGATGATCTGCACCGGTCGTTCCGATTTTCCAAATCAAGTCAACAACGTACTGTGTTTTCCTTACATCTTCCGTGGCGCGCTGGACTGCGGCGCCAGCGCCATCAACGAGGAGATGAAGATGGCGGCGGTGCGGGCGATCGCGGCACTCGCCCGCGAGGAACCGTCCGACGTCGCCGCGCGCGCCTACTCCGGCGAGACGCCGATCTTCGGGCCCGATTTCCTGATCCCCTCGCCCTTCGACCCCAGGCTGATCCTGCGCATTGCGCCAGCCGTCGCCAAGGCAGCCTGCGACACCGGCGTGGCGACCAGGCCGATCACCGACTTCGCCGCCTACATCGACAAGCTCAACCGCTTTGTCTTCCGCTCCGGCCTGGTGATGAAGCCGGTGTTCTCGTCCGCCAAGGCCTCAAGCGCCAAGCGCGTCATCTATGCCGAGGGCGAGGACGAGCGCGTGCTGCGCGCCGCCCAGGTGGTGCTCGAGGAAGGCATTGCCGAACCGATCCTGATCGGACGCCCGCATGTCATCGAGGTCAGGCTGAAGCGCTATGGGCTCCGCATCAAGCCAGGCGTCGATTTCGGCCTGATCAACCCCGAGGACGATCCGCGCTATCGCCACTATGTCGACCTTTTGATCGAGCTCGCCGGTCGGCGCGGCGTGACGACGGAGGCAGCTCGCACCATGGTGCGCACCGACAACACGGTGATCGCGGCGCTCGCGCTGAAGCGCGGCGATGCCGATGCCATGGTCTGCGGTCTCGAAGGCCGTTTCGAGCGGCATCTGCGCAATGTGACGCTGATCATCGGGCCCCGCGCGGGCATCAAGGACCGCGATCTCTCGACGCTTTCCATGCTGATTTCGCAGCGCGGCATCATCTTCCTCACCGACACACATGTCTCCGTCGACCCGACGGCGGAAGAGATCGCCGAGATGACGGTGCTGGCGGCGGAGGAAATCCAGCGCTTCGGCATCGAGCCCAAGGCAGCACTGCTGTCGCATTCGGATTTCGGCTCGCGCGATTCGCCGAGCGCGCTGAAGATGCGCCAGGCGGCGGCGATCCTGGCGCGCATCGCGCCGGAGCTCCAGTGCGACGGCGAAATGCATGCCGAACTCGGCACTTTCGGAGAATCTGCGCCAGCGCGTCTATCCGCATTCGCGGCTCAAGGGCGAAGCCAATCTGCTGGTGTTTCCGAACCTCGATTCGGCCAACATCACGCTGACGGCGCTGCGCGCCATGATGGATGCGCTGCATGTCGGGCCGATCCTGCTCGGCACGGACAAGCCGGCGCACATATTGACGCCTTCGGTAACCTCGCGCGGCGTCGTCAACATGACCGCGCTCGCCGTGGTCGAGGCGGCGCACAAGGCGCAGGCCGTCGTCAATCTGGGCTAAGGCCGCATTTCGCGGTAAGCTGCCGTCACGTTTGGTTGCAGATTCGATTGCGTTTGGTAGCAGACTAAGGCGCGGTTAACCGCGGACGCGTTAGTTTCGTGGCGAACAGGCAAGCGGAGTTTTTGGGGCACATGGCGGGCGCAGGGTTGAGGCTGACGCACCTTGCCGCGCTGCTTGGCGCGCTGGCAGCGTCGGCGGTTACCGTCACGTCGCCGCAAGCGGCCTCGCGCGCCTGCCGCCAGCTCGAAGCACAGCTTGCGGCCATATCGAATGGTGGCGGCGGCAAGCCGGGCCTGATCCGCAAATATGATGACGCCATCACCCGCCAGCGCCAGCAACTGGCCAAGGCGCGCCGACAGGCGAGCAATGCCGGCTGCGGCTTCTCGCTGTTTTCCCGCAACGTCAGCGAATGCGCCGCACTCAACGCCACCATCGATCGCATGAATGCCAATCTCGACGCCTTGCAGTCAAAGCGCGAGCGGCTTGCCGGCGGCGGAACGCGACGCGACCGCAGCCGCATCCTGGCGGCGCTCGACGCCAATGGCTGTCGTGAGGACAAGATGGCGCCACGCCGCGCCCCGGTCCAGGAAGCGGCCCGCGAAAGCGGCAACGGAAACCTGTTCGACCAGCTTTTCGGCGGCAGCGGCCATCTCGACGCGCTCGAGCAGCCCGACTATCCGGACGAAGAGCGTGCGATAAGCCGGGTGATCAACCAGCCCGACGGCATGGACCTGCCTCGGCTGAGCGGCGAGTTCCGCACCATGTGCGTGCGCACCTGCGACGGCTATTTCTTCCCGATGTCGAATGCCGCCTCGCTCGGCGACTTCGAGCGCGACCAGAAGAACTGTGAGTCGAGTTGCCCGGGCACCGAGATGCAGGTTTTCTACACGCGCGGCATGGACGACGATTCAGGAGCGATGACATCGTCGGCGACTGGCAGGCGCTATAGCGAATTGCCGACGGCCTATCTCTATAAGTCCAACATATCGCGGCAGCCGGCCTGCGGCTGCAACGCGCAGGCCGGAAATTTCGACATCATCGCCGGCAATCCGCCGAGCCCAGAACAGTCCGCTCCCGATGCGGCGACCACGCCATTCGTTCCGATGCCGGGCGCCAAGCCGGATCCGGGCGCCGATCCCGAGACCCTCGCCAATGCCGAAGGCGGGCTCGACCGCGACACCATCAAGCGTATGGCCGAAAAGCCCGCCACATCGCCGGTGTCGGCACTGCCGCCGGATCAGCGCAAGGTCAGGGTCGTCGGGCCAACGTTCCTTCCCGACCCAGCAGGGGCAATAGATCTGCAAGCTCCGGCCCGGAAGGCTGTCCAGTAAGGGCGAGCCTGAGCGGCATGAACAGCGCCTTGCCCTTGCGGCCCGTCGCTTCCCTGATCTTTCCGGTCCAGTCCTTCCAGACGCTGCCGTTCCACGGCTCTTCCGGCAACAGGTCGAACGCCTCACGAAGGAAGTCGCGGTCCTCGCCGGAAAGCTCCGGCGGCTCCTGCGGCCCGTCGCCGAGGATGCGCCACCATTGAACCGCATCGGCCAGCCTGTCGAGATTGCCGCGCACGGCCAGCCAGAACGGCTCGGCCTTGTCGCCGGAAATGCCGAGCACGATCAGCCGGTCGCGCGCCTCGGAGAACGGCATATGGTGTATCAGCGCCCGATTGAGCACGAAAAGCTCGTCCGGATCGAACTTGGCTGCTGATTTCGAGGTTGCGGCTGGATCGAAATGCCCTGCAAGCTCGGTCAGGTCAGGCATGGTGGCGACATTTTCGGAGGTGCCGACCAGCACGGCCAGCGAGGCGACGGCCATCGGCTCGACGCCGTCCTCGCGCAGGCTTTCGATCGACAGGGCGCCGGTGCGCTTCGACAGCCCCTCGCCCGACGCCGTGGTCAGGAGATTGTGGTGGCCGAAAACCGGCGGCACGGCCTCCAGCGCCCGGAACAGGGCGATCTGCACGCCGGTGTTGGTGACATGGTCGTCGCCGCGGATGACGTGGGTGACGCCCATCTCGATGTCGTCGACCACGGAAGGCAACGTATAGAGATAGGTGCCGTCCTCGCGCATCAGCACCGGATCGGACAGCGACGCAAGATCAACGGTTTCCTCGCCGCGCACCAGATCGTTCCAGTGGATTTCGGTGCGCTCGGGCTGCAGCGGATCGCTGGTGAAATTCGGCAGGAGGAAGCGCCAGTGCGGCTTGCGGCCGTCCGACTGGTATTCGGCCAACTGTTCCGGCGTCAGCGTCAGCGCCTCCCGGCCATAGACCGGCGGCAGGCCGCGCGTGCGGCGCACCTTGCGGCGGAGATCGAGCTCTTCCGGCGTTTCGTAGCAGGCATAAAGCACACGCGCCGCCTTCAGCCTCTCTACCGCCGCATCGTAGATTTCGACGCGCCGCGACTGGTACTCGGTGACATCGGGGAAAATCCCCAGCCAGTGCAGGTCGTAAAGGATGGAGTCGGCGAACTCCTGCGTCGAGCGGGAGATATCGGTGTCGTCGAAGCGCTGGATGAAGCGGCCCTTGTTGTTCAAGGCGAACAGCCAGTTGAACAGCGCGGTGCGCGCGTTGCCGATATGGATGCGGCCGGTCGGCGATGGGGCAAAACGGACGGTAACTGTCATGAGCGGGGCGTAGCGGATGCTTTTCCGGTTGACAAGACGCGCCCCCGCGCGACGGGCAGACATAGAACATAGATTGCTAAATGAAAAGGCGTCGGCACCGCAGCCTCGCGCGCGGCTGCCGAAGCGAGGCACCATGATCGCAAAGGCCGGGCACACCGGGGTTTCAGCGGCGCATATCTGTCCCCGTTATCCACATGTGTGACACACAAGATATTGGGGTCATAAAAGCTACGCAAACGAATCCTTGACGGCGCAAAACGAGTCGCCTTTTATAGGCCATGCGCTCCTGTTGAGAGCGCGACCGGAATGTTCTGAGCCCGGTCTTTTTTCCCGGAATTTGTGCGTTTTGCCCGCATTTCCGCCCGTTACGAGGCCGGCGGAAGCGTTGGGGTTGATGGGGCCAGGGGTGGCGAAAAGGGAGAATTGTCGGACTGGAAAAAATACTCTGTTAACACTATATTTAGTGTTTGCAGGCAGGTTCGACGCTAGATAATGTGAAATTCCTCGATCGGGGGAATCGAGCAAAAAGTTTCAGATTTGAGGACCCGCAGGGGTTCGCCAGCGGGTTGGACAGGTGCTTCGCAAGGAGACTGGCCAGCAAGACGGGCGGAAGCTGCGAAAGGAGATGCTGGCGTTGTCAAGACGTCGGCCAACGGCGGACTGCGCGTTTCGCTTTGGGGGCAGAAATCCCTGGGGAAAAGCGCTATATATAGACAAAAGGGATAGGACCAATGCGCATCGAGCGTCGCTTCACCAAGCCAGGACAATCCGCCTATGCGGAGATCGAATTCCGCAAGGCGCTTTCCGAGATCAAGAATCCGGATGGCTCGGTGGTGTTCCGCTTGGACAACATCGATGTTCCGGCGCAGTTTTCCCAGGTCGCCGCCGACATCCTGGCGCAGAAGTATTTCCGCAAGGCCGGGGTGCCTGCGCGCCTGAAGAAGGTCGAGGAGAACGACGTTCCCTCCTTCCTGTGGCGCTCCGTCGCCGACGAGGCGGAACTGGCCAAGCTGCCCGAGGCCGAACGGCACGGTTCCGAGATCGACGCCCGCCAGGTCTTCGACCGGTTGGCCGGCACCTGGACCTATTGGGGCTGGAAGGGCGGCTACTTCAAGTCCGAGGAAGACGCCCGCACCTTCCGCGACGAGCTTGCCTATATGCTGGCCACCCAGCGCGTGGCGCCGAATTCGCCGCAATGGTTCAACACCGGCCTGCACTGGGCCTATGGCATCGACGGCCCGAGCCAGGGCCACTTCTATGTCGACCCGTTCACCGGCAAGCTGACCAAGTCGAAGTCCTCCTACGAGCATCCGCAGCCGCATGCCTGCTTCATCCAGGGCGTGCAGGACGATCTCGTCAACGAAGGCGGCATCATGGACCTGTGGGTGCGTGAAGCGCGCCTTTTCAAATACGGTTCGGGCACCGGCTCCAACTTCTCGTTCCTGCGCGGCGAAGGCGAAAAACTGTCCGGCGGCGGCCGCTCGTCCGGCCTGATGAGCTTCCTCAAGATCGGCGACCGCGCGGCGGGCGCCATCAAGTCGGGCGGCACGACGCGCCGTGCCGCCAAGATGGTCATCGTCGACGCCGACCACCCCGATATCGAGGAATTCATCGACTGGAAGGTCAATGAAGAGCAGAAGGTCGCCTCGCTGGTCACCGGCTCCAAGATCGTCAAGAAGCACCTCGAAGCGATCATGAAGGCCTGCGTCAACTGCGAAGGCCATGACGACGACTGCTTCGATCCGGCGATCAACACCGCGCTGAAGCGCGAGATCAAGCTGGCCAAGAAGGACGCGGTGCCGGAGAACTACATCTACCGGGTCATCCAGTTCGCCAAGCAGGGCTACACCTCGATGTCGTTCAAGACCTACGACACCGACTGGGATTCGGACGCCTACCTCACCGTCTCCGGCCAGAACTCCAACAACTCGGTGTCGCTGAAGGATAATTTCCTGCGCGCCGTCGAGCAGGATGGCGACTGGCAGTTGACCGCCCGCAAGGACGGCAAGGTGCTGAAGACGCTGAAGGCCAGGGAGCTCTGGGAAAAGATCGGCTATGCCGCCTGGGCTTCGGCCGATCCGGGCCTGCACTTCAACACGACGATGAACGACTGGCACACCTGCGCCTCGGCCGGTGCGATCCGGGCCTCCAACCCGTGCTCGGAATACATGTTCCTCGACGACACGGCCTGTAACCTCGCCTCGATCAACCTGCTGCCCTACCGCAATGCCGACGGCACGATCGACATCGCCGCCTACGAGCACACGGTGCGGCTGTGGACCATCGTGCTGGAAATCTCCGTCATGATGGCGCAGTTTCCGTCGAAAGAGATCGCCAAGCTCTCCTACGAATACCGCACGCTCGGCCTCGGCTACGCCAATATCGGCGGCCTGCTGATGACCTCGGGCATCCCCTACAACTCGGACGAGGGTCGCGCCATCTGCGCAGCACTCACCGCGATCATGACCGGTACGGCCTATGCCACCTCGGCCGAGATGGCGGCCGAGCTTGGCGCCTTCCCCGACTATGACCGCAACGCGCAGAACATGCTGCGCGTCATGCGCAACCATCGCCGTGCTGCTTACGGAGACAAAGACGGCTACGAGAAGCTGGCGGTCAACCCGGTGCCGCTGGTCGCCTCCGACCTCAAGCAGCAGGCGCTTGCCGAGCACGCCAAGGCCGCCTGGGACCGCGCCATCGAGCTCGGCGAGGAGCATGGCTACCGCAATGCGCAGGCAACGGTGATCGCGCCGACCGGCACGATCGGCCTGGTCATGGATTGCGACACCACCGGCATCGAGCCCGACTTCGCGCTGGTGAAGTTCAAGAAGCTCGCCGGCGGCGGCTACTTCAAGATCATCAACCGCGCCGTGCCAGAAGCGCTGCGGACGCTGGGCTACTCGGAGAGCCAGATCGCCGAGATCGAGGCCTATGCGGTCGGCCACGGCAACCTCAACCAGGCGCCCGGGATCAACCCCGGCTCGCTCAAGGCCAAGGGTTTTTCGGACGACAAGATCGCAGCACTCAACGCCGCGCTGAAGTCGGCCTTCGACATCAAGTTCGTCTTCAACCAGTGGACGCTGGGCGCCGATTGGGTGAAGGAGACCTTTGGTTTCACCGATGAGCAGCTTAACGACTTCTCGTTCGAGATCCTGCCGGCACTGGGCTTTTCGAAGAAGGACATCGAAGCCGCCAACATCCATGTCTGCGGGGCGATGACGCTGGAAGGCGCGCCGTTCCTCAAGGCCGAGCACCTGGCGGTGTTCGACTGCGCCAGCCCGTGCGGCAAGATCGGCAAGCGTTCGCTATCGATCAACAGCCACATCCTGATGATGGCGGCGGCACAGCCCTTCATCTCGGGCGCCATCTCCAAGACCATCAACATGCCGAACGAAGCGACGGTGGAAGACGCCAAGGGCGCCTACATGCTGTCGTGGAAGCTGGCGCTGAAGGCCAACGCGCTCTACCGCGACGGCTCGAAATTGTCGCAGCCGCTCAATTCCTCGCTGCTCGCCGATGGCGAGGAGGACGAGGACGATGCGGTCGAGCAACTGATCCAGGCCCCGGCTGCGGCGCGTGCGGCGCAGATCACCGAGCGGATCGTCGAGCGCATCATCGAGCGCGTCTCGCGCGAGCAGGAAAAGCTGCCCGGCCGCCGCAAGGGCTACACCCAGAAGGCCAAGATCGGCGGCAACACCATCTTTCTGCGCACCGGCGAATATGACGACGGCCGTCTCGGCGAGATCTTCATCGACATGAACAAGGAAGGGGCCACGCTGCGCGGCCTTCTCAACAACTTCGCCATCGCCATCTCGCTCGGCCTGCAGTACGGCGTGCCGCTCGACGAATATGTGCACGCCTTCACCTTCACCAAGTTCGAGCCGGCCGGCATGGTGCAGGGCAACGACGCCATCAAGAGCGCGACGTCGATCCTCGACTACGTGTTCCGCGAGCTGGCGATTTCCTATCTCGGCCGCAACGACCTCGCCCATGTCGACCAGTCCGACTTCTCCAACACCGCGCTTGGCCGCGGCATCAGCGAAGGCAAGACCGACGCCGTCTCCAAGGGCCTGACCCGCGGCTCGCCGGTGAAGCTGGTGTCGCGGGCGATCGGCAACGAGCCGAAAGGGTTCGGGGGTTCAAGTCCCTCTCCCGCTACCACCCCTGCCCGCTCGGCACCGTCGGCCTTCTCGGGCTCCAACGTGCTGGCACTGTCGTCGGCTACGGCAACGGCGCTGAAGACCGACCAGGCGACCGGCTACAAGCGCGACTATGAGGAGCGGGCGAAGGAACTGGCCGAGGACATCGCCTTCGAAGAGGCGGTGGATGCGGCTTCCAGTACCGCCGACGCCACCGCGGCGCTGTTCACCGACGCGGCAGCCAACGAAGCAGCCGAGGCGAAGAAACTCGCCGCCGACCGCCGCGCCAAATCGCTGCTGCAGGGCTACACCGGCAATTCCTGCTCCGAGTGCCAGAATTTTACGATGGTGCGGAACGGGACTTGTGAGAAGTGCGACACCTGCGGTGCTACGAGCGGGTGCAGCTGAGAACTGATGCCGCCTCGGCTTACTATCGGTGCGCGCATAGTTTGGTAACATTTCCAGCTAAACCGCCTCGAAAGACACAACAGTACGCCTCAACATGCTTTCCGCCGTTCCGAGGGGCGAGCGATCAATAAGGAGGGCAAAGAGGATTGTCCTTCTGCAGCCGAGAATGTCTGCAAACGCAGCAAGGTGTGCCGTCCCAATCAGTAGGGGATCCGGGCGGGTAGTGCCCATCCGAACTCCTAGGCCCTTACCCTGACGAGGAAATAAAGATTCCGGGCGCCTCGGCGCCCGGCAAATGATTCTTGGGAGCGAAACGAAATTCAAAGGGGGCCGGATTGGCTTTTCTGACCGAGGACCAAGTTAGGCGCCGCGCCCAGAGCCGGGCGCAACGCCAGGGCATGACCGTGGAGAAAGCCTTGAACTCCGTCGCGAGGGCCGACAAGAGCAGCTACGACGTGTTCTTGTCGCAGACCATCAGGGATCGAGAACTTGTGTTGGGGGTCTACGCAATTCTGACGGAAGACCTCGGTCTGACTGTTTTCTGTGATTGGATCGACTCACCTGACACTGATCGCGCAAACATCACACCCGAGAATGCGCACTACGTTCGCGAGAAAATGAAGCACAGCGATTCACTCCTTTTTCTGGACACCCAGAACGCTGACCAGTCGAAATGGATGTGCTGGGAACTGGGATGGTTCGATGCCGCCAAGGGCAAGGTGGGCGTCCTTCCCGTTGTTCGGAGCGTGAATGATCCCTACCGCGGTCGCGAGTTCCTTGGTCTTTACCCGGTAGTAGAGATCGACGCGATGCAGAAGCTGAAGGTCTCGGCGACACCAGAACTCTTGCGGCGGATCATGACACCCGGGCAGGTCTACGGGCTCGCAACTTCATTTCCGCTCAAATTCTGGGCCACCGCGTCGCGCGATCCTTTGTCCTACCTACGATAGGAGCACCAATGGCATACCGCACATTTTTCAGCTTCCACTATCAGCGCGACATTTGGCGAGTGAACATCGTTCGCAATAGCAACATCATCGACGGCGCGGCCGCCGCCGGGTGGCACGATGCCTCCCTCTGGGAAGAGGCCAAACGTCAAGGCGATACCGCGATCAAGCGCCTGATCGACAAGGGTTTGGAACGAACCAGCGTTACGGTTGTGTGCATTGGGGCCCAGACGGCATCCCGGAAATATGTTGCCTATGAGATCGAGCAGTCCGCACTTCGTCGCAATCTGCTTTTGGGTGTTCGCATTCACCATCTCCGTGACCAGTTCGGCTCGGTAGACAGTCCCGGTTTCGTCCCTGCACTGCTCACCAGCTACCGCGCCCCTGTCATTGATTTCACGACATCCGATGAACTTGGGCGGCGAATCGAACGGCTGATGACGGCGCGCGTCTAGTCAGGAAGAAGTCTCGCCTGATGCGCCACGAGAAATTCATCGAGGAATACGTTCAGGCCCTGCACCATGAAAACGCGGGGCTGTTTGTCGGAGCCGGCCTATCGACAGGTGCGGGCTATCCGAGCTGGAAAGACCTCGTGCAAGAGTTGGCGGAGGAGATCGGCCTTGACGTGAACCAGGAAACCGATCTTCCGGGAGTGGTGCAATATTTTCTGAACAGCGCGGGGAGAAAGCGCACCCGGCTTGCTAGCCTGATCTCAAAGGAGATCGGCATTGACAAGCCAATCCCCGAAATCCTTCACACGCTAGCCCGTCTCCCATTGAAACACATCTGGACCACGAATTACGACGAGCTTCTCGAACGAGCGTGGCGGGAGCAACGGCTTTTCCTCGAGGTGAATACGGCGAAGCAGAATCTCGTTATCAACAACCCTGCCGCACACGCGCAGCTGTACAAAATGCACGGTACGGTGGGAAATCCGTCTGATGTCGTGATTGCCAAAGGGGACTATGAAGGCTACCGCCGTGAGCGCGGCGAGTTCCTGAACCTGCTGCACAGCCACCTTGTTTCCCGGCGCATGCTGTTCCTTGGCTTTTCGTTCACGGACCCGAATCTCTCCCAGTTGTTCACTCTTATCCGGGACTCATTCGGCGATATGCCACCTGAGCACTATGCGGTCGTCAGGCGTCCGCAACAGGGAGACTTCGAAGGTCGCGGTGCCAAGGCGCGTTTCGCGTATGCAGATCGCCGACACAAGCTGTGGGTCAAGGACCTGGAAAACTACGGTATCCAATGCATCGAAGTCGATGCTTGGGCAGAGTTGGATGAGCTAATGAAAGCTGTCGAGCAGAGGCTCGCCGCGGCAAGCGTGATGGTATCCGGCAGCTACCCTGAGGTACTTCCCGAAGGAGAACCCGACTATCGGAGAAAGATCGAGGCGGTGGCTCAAGGCGTGGGCAAATTTCTGATCCACGAGAACTACCGCATTGTGTCGGGATTCGGCCTCGTTGTCGGCAGTGCGACCCTGTCAGGCGCGCTCGATGAACTCTATCGTGATGTCGCTCCGAATCTTGAGCGTCGGCTTTTCCTCCGGCCCTTCCCGCAGCTCATTCCGCCCGGACAGGATCGGCAAGAATTCTACCGTCGCTACCGGGAAGATCTCGTCCGCCAAGCGGGAGCTTGCGTCTTCATATGCGGCGCCAAAATTGACGGTGACTCCGTTGTCGTTGCCGACGGGGTGGTCGCCGAGTACGACATACTGAAAGCGTTGGGACGAACGCCCATCCCAATCGGCGCTACAGGCGGTGCGGCCCGGAAAATATGGGAAGTCGTCAACACCGACTTTGCTGGTGTCTTCGGCACCATGCCAAGGCGTTCATTCGACATTCTCAATGATGCAAACGCGACACCCGAGCAGCTTATTAAAGCGGTTGGGGACATATTGAAATGGACCAAGAAAAACGGAAGTGTGATCTGAAAAATCTGAACAGACACGACGTTTCGTATCCAGCGTCAGATTGTCGGCGATCAACAACTCGACGGAACATTTTCCCGGTGCCGAGGTCGAGCAGGTGGTAATGACCGAGGATGTGAACGGAGACGAAGTCCCCCCTCTGGACGAGGCTGTCTATTCAGCTGCCTTCTCCGGCTCCGCGATCGGCTTATCCAAGGGGGCCTCTTCGATATCGATGAGGCCCTCTGCGTGCAGTGTAGCGATGGCCAGAACCATCATCTTCTCCTCGTCTTCCGAGGCCCTGCCAAGGCCGATGGCATCATGGATCTCACTCGTAAGACGACCCATCAGCACGATGTAGCAGACATGCAGTGAATAGAGGTTTCGGGCCAGGTCTCGGTGATAGATCGGGAATGCCGACGGCCCCCGAAGTTCTCCGCGCTCCATCTCGACGATGTCGTGGAGCAGCTGAGACTGGGATACGTGCGCCGCCCCGCTGAGATCGCCGTAGACCTTGCCCATGTTCTTCAGAACGCCGATCGTGGCGTGCGGCGTCTTCCCTTCTTTACGGCGACCTATCCCCAGCTCCTGGACAGCTGAAATGATCTCGTGCTCCTGCCGCAGCAGGGTAGCCGCTTGGACATAGAGACCCTCGGCGATCGCTTCCTCGCAGAGATGTATGCCCTGCATAAAATGCGACAGCAGGTTGATCTGCTGGCTCGCGTTCGGATCTTCATCAATCTTTTTACCGGAGCTTCGCGAAACGAGATTCATGAACGCACTGCAGGCGAATGCGTGCGCTTCCGTCAACTTAATGTCGTTTTCCTTGAAAGTTCCTCTGTTGACGTTTCTCCTCTCCATGTGCCGGCCGCCCACGATCGACACTGGAATGAGAGCTTTCTCACCCCAATTGCTGAGAGCTCCGACCATGTCGTCGCCAAATTTCAGCTCACGCTTCTTTTCCATGCCACTGTACTTTCGCCTTCGCCTGTTGAGCCAACACGGTGGGGAGATCCTTCCCGCTGGTGTAGAGAGCCGACCTTGTGTGGATCTGGAACTCGCCGTCACGGGCATAGAGCTGCTTCGTGGCATTCTTTGCGATGCTCGTATTCATGTCGGCCACCTGGTCGCAGCCGAAATTCCGGTTCGGCGGCTGTTTGACGAATAAACCAATGAGCGCGAGCTCTGGCGCGATCGGAAATATGACAATCGTGCCAGGCACTCCAAACCCGGGAGAGTATGGCCCCCTATCCTGTCCATCAGCCCAAGCCAGGACGACAGGGTCGTCGCAGGTCATGAAGGTGGTTCCTGGCGGCGCCGAACCGAATGACCAGCTTCTGCGAGCCAGTTGTTCGACGACCGTCGGAACCGAGTCGAGCTCCAAGCCTATGAGGTAGGTCCGATCGATCGCGATGTTGTATTCGCCGCGCTCGATGAATTCCTTCATGTCCTCGTAGCTGATGTCATCTCGGATTGGTGCGCCCTTTTCCCGAGCATCTCTGATTGAGTCGTGATAGCGATCCTTATCCCTAATCGTCATCCGCATCATGCCATTCGCAACCTTCACATGAAGGTCTTCGATCATCGAACGGAAACGAGGATTGCGGACGGCCATATTCCCCATCAGCATCATGACCGACGAAAAATGAGCTTCGGAGGGAAAGCTCTTCGTGGCGATTACTTCCTCGAGAAGCGGTGCGATCTCGCTCTCGATCTCGGCCATGCCGTCTTCGACGTGATTGGGGTCAAAACCCTCGACGTCGATCCGGAAAAAGTTCCGTCGTGCTCCGATGTTTCTGACCAGCGTTCGGAACGACTTCTTCGTCGACTGGTCGAAGACGAAAACCTGGGACTTCCGTCGGTCTACCGCATCGCTGAAGCCCCTTAGATAAAACTGCGGAATGAAGTGGTGATTGACGGTGTCTGACATTACTTTCCGCAGTGTTTGCAGACCTTCGAAGGTCTTACTTGGTCGATAACGGTCGATATCGCGCCGAGAACCTGCACGACGAAGGGCTCTGGTTCTTTATGGCTGGTGACGTCCATCGCAGCCCAGATGAGGCCGAGCGTCAGGAGTGTGTGCTCACGAAGTCCGTCGTCCAGTTGCTGGCGCGACAGAGCGGGTCCGCCGTCATCACCAGCATAAAGTGCTTTATCCCGAAAGCTCGCTCTTTCGCGAACGCGTTCAACCATGGCTGCTCGGTCCGGAAACCAACTTCTAAAGGCATCGAAAGCAGCCTCTGAGGACGGGTCCTCACCATCTTCATTGAACGAGAAAAGCCGGAGCCGCAGCGGATAGACCGTCTCTTCGCCTCCGATCCTGATCCTTGCCAGGACGTCATCCGCAGCAGGGTTGTGAGCTACCACCAGCTTCAACTCTTCCGCATGACCCGAAATGATCTGAGCGTAAGCTGATACCACCGCCTTCTGCGCATGGTCATGGATATTCACTTTCCCGGCCAGCTTCCGGTAGCCATGCATTTTCGCGGAAGTGATGAACGCCGCGACCGCCTCTTCGGTGGCGTGTGTCGCGCAGAAGTAGGCGATGGTACTCGAAATTTCGGCGTCAGCGATCTTTTGCGCCCGAACCAGGTGGTTCCGAGCGTTCACCGCACACGACAAGGCCCGGCCTGAGAGTTGCTCATTGGCCCGCCTGTAAACCCAATCCGCTACCGGATGGTCGATTAACGCCTTAACGACCATCAATTCTCTCCCGGTTTGGAGTGCCCGATTTGCGGTTCGTCATCATTCTCACGAGTATGCAGAAGAAGCTGATGCCGAACGATATTCGCAAGATAGAAAAGCATGGGGAGTGGTTGCTTTTTAGGAGGCGGCCGAAATGCCTAGAACTTCCGAAATGGTCGACACCGGAGCGGCAGCTAACCGCAAAACGCCGACTGAAACCGGACTCCCGGCCCAACAATGGTCGGGGGTAGGCCGGGGCAGCCCGCAAAGCCTGAATAGCAATCAGTCTGCCCGCAGCGCACGGTCTCTTCCTTGAGCGAGCCGACAGGTAAAGGCCGAAGGAGTTCGCCTTCGGCCTTGGTTAGATGGATCCACTCTGGCCAATCCTGCGGCTTCAGGACCACTATCTGACGATCTTGAGACAGCCCGATGTCCGGATCCCGTTCCGTCGTCAGCATAGTGAAGTCGGGCGGCTCACCGTCCGCACCGTCCCGCCAGATTCCGGCGATGCACATGAGGGTTGGTCGGTCAGCAGCGTCTTAGATGCGCCCAGACTGGCGGAAACGGATTCGTGTTCAGCGCCCTCGTGCTGTTCATCGAACGCCTTCAACAGGGCCAAGGACTCCGCAAATGGCATGGGCCCGTTAACTACTGGAATCTCGACTATGGCGATTGCCACCCTCCGGTGGCGGTCTTCCAGATAGGCTTCTTCGCGTAATTTCATTCGCGCGCGAACTTCCGCCATTAACTGCCGCGCGTTGCTCATCTGCTGCCATGTCCCATATCGTGATCGTCAAGCATATTGAGCATGGAAAGATGAACACCCGGTTCCGGGGCGGCCGTTGCTGAGTCAGTCTGCCTTGACTGTTCGTCCGTATGGCCAATGAAGCGGATTTAAGAGAAAACCAATGACCTGCCGGTAAGCGTCGTTCCGAAAGGAACCCGCTTGCCTCACACCACCTACGCCATCGGCGACGTTCACGGCCGTGCTGACCTCCTCAAGCCACTTCTTGCCGCCATTGTCGCGGACGCATCTGCGTCCGGAGCCGAACCTCGAGTGCTGTTCCTCGGCGATATCGTCGACCGCGGCCCTTGCAGCCGCGAAGCGATGGATCTCGTCTGCGACACCCTCGCTCGGTGGCCACTGTCACGGCTGATCCGGGGCAACCACGACGCCTATTTCCTGGACTTCATGACCACCGACCAGGTTGACGAGGAGAGGTTCGGGAGATGGCTGATGCGGATCGGCGGTTACCAGACGATGGCGTCCTATGGCCTCCTGTCCGTTGGCAACATCCGGGATGCAGCGAGGATGTTTCGCACCAACTATCCGCATCACCTGCAAGCGCTGACGGATGCTTCACCGATCGTCGTCGACGATCGCTTCGCTTATGTTCATGCAGGAATCGATCCTTCCCGTTCCATCGGAGACCAGGCTCCAAGGGACTTGATGATGATCCGGGACAGGTTCCTCGATCATGAGGGGCAGCTGTCGCACATCATCGTGCACGGCCACACCCCGACGTCGGACAGCATACCGGACTCGAGGCCATACCGGATCGCCATAGACACGGGTGCCTATGCCTCTGGCCGGCTGACCTGTCTGGCGATATCCGCCGATGAACGGAACCTTCACTTCCTGTTTGCTACGGCTTCGGGCGCAAGCATCGAGGTCACGTTGGGCAGGCAGACGAATGACCGATTTTATCCGGCTGAAAGCGAAATATCCGGACCTCATTCCGACTACGATGACATTCCAGTGCGGTGTCGGCTGGGAACGGGTTCTGGATCAATATTTCGGTGAGATAGCCCAGGCATTGCCTGTGGGCACTCGACTGAACCTCGATCGGGTTTTTGAGAAGTACGGGAGCTTGAGGATCGACGCTACGGCAGCGGGCATTGTCACCCCCGAGATTAGGCTTGCGCTGGACAAGGCAGAGGTACTCGCAGATTCGCGCTCCTACCGATTTTGCGAGTCTTGCGGCAAGCCGGGAAGCCTTCGCGACAAGCGAATGTTATACGTCGCATGTGAAGACCATGCTGACGGAGCAGCGGCCCTGCCGCCAGACGAGGGCGGGGTCAGACTGGACGGAGTTGCCTACGAGTACGATGAAGAGGCCGACGATCTGGTCATCGTCAAGGTGGAGCGCGAAGGCGACTAGGGCCATTCGGACTGTTGGCATCGCCCCGAGAGCATTCGGCCTTCGGCCCGCCTGCAATGCGACCGACAAATTAAATACTGTTCGAAGGTTCCCCATCGATCGTCTGTAGCCGGCGCTGACGGGATGACTTGCACCATTCGATGATTTCCCTGATGCTCCTGCGCGGGGGACCAGATTATGCAGCTACCAGAGCGCCTGTTGTTCGTTGATGTAGAGACGACAGGGTTTTTCAGCTCCGATCGTGTCGTAAGCCTCGGTCTAGTGCAGCTTAAAACGGCCTCGTTACCTTCCGGAAAACTCGATCTACAGCTGGGGCACTATATCTTCGATCCCGGCAGGAAAAGTCATCCTCGCGCCGAGGAGGTTCACGGTTATTCCGATTGGCTTCTGAGGCATCAGGATCCCTTCGACATGCACGCTGCCGACATTAGGCGGCTATTTGAGGAGAGCGGAATGATCGCTGCTCACAATGCCAGTTTTGATCAACGTTTTGTCGAAGCCGAATTTGAGCTTGCCGGAGCACCGCTCTCTAGACGACCATTCTTCTGCACCATGCAGGATTTTCGCCAGAAGATCGGCGGACGCTCCGGCCTCAACGCCGTGTTGGCCCAAATCGGCCTAGCTCGGACGGACAAGACGCATGGAGCGTTTGAGGACGCATGGATGGCCATGGAGGTCTTCCTGTGGCTCCAGGGTCTTCCCCGGCCATTCGCCGGCGCAATGCCAGCCTATATACCAACAAACCTCAGAGAAGCCCCTCCCTTGCCAGATGGTGCCCTGCCGCGCCGCAAGCGAAGAATGGCACCAACACCTAGTGCGACAATCATACTGGAGAAGCCAATCCCTGCTCCGGACATTTCAGTCGAGATCGGATCGAAGCTGATGACCGCCACGCGCGCGACAGCCGTATTGATGATGTGGATCGCAAGATCGGATGGGATCGTCGATTCGGAGATCGATGCACTTGCGGCCATGGTTGGCGCGACAATGGACCGGCTGGCGATTCCTCCCAATCCTATCCTTCAGAATGACACAGCCGCGGCGCTTTCCGAGATTGAGCCGTCCCCGGAGATGGTTGACGTTGCAGCCAGGCAGATTGTCGGCGACGCGTCGGCGTTTGACAGCCTCGGGTATTGGCTGAAGCTCGTAACCTATGCGGACGGAAAAGGTACAGAGTATGAGAGGCTGGCTATCGCCCGGATTACCGAAGCCTTCTTGAGGGCTAGGCGCTGAAGGCCTGCGTCTTGGGAGCAGAAGGGCACATGCCAGGAAAACAGCGCGAGCGTTATTGCTTTGATCGAGCCCGCAGGGAAACGGGCCTACAGTAGCAGTAAAGGCCGTCAACGTACCGGCGAGAAGTTCGCCTCGCTAAGTGCCAACGAATTATGCTGCCAAAGTGCAGCCGACATCGCCGGAGGTGCAGGTGTGTCCGCCCCATTTGACGGTTGACAATTTCCACGGCGACCGCGCGATCGCCCTCGTCCCGGCCAGAATCCATGACCTCGACGAATAAAGGCTTTCCATTTCCTGGCACAGCTACATGACTTTAAATTTTCGGGCCTTAATCTCGTAAAACGGCGATGAACTCCCGATAGAAAACCACGCCACATCAAATGTCATGTCGACATGCCCTCCGCTGAACGCGATTGGACCGGCACTCCCGGGCGCCGTGTAAACGTTGAGCAACGGATAGGAGGCGTCTGCACCGAAAGTCGATACTGAGCCTGAAACGCCCCCCGCGCCGATAGTTGGCAGCAACGGCTTCATCCGATGTGAAATAAGACCCTTCGCCTCAAACTGTCCCCAAGGCTCGTTTGGATCGATCACATCGCCGGTAAGCAATGTACTGATCAAGTCCGTGACCGAGATGCCGCCAGCGACTGTCGGAACGGGAAGGGCCTTGAGGTTCGGGTCGTTCTCGTAGTCTGCACTTGCGTACACCGCAGTCTCAAAACCCGAAACGCTAATGCTGGCATGCTCGACAAACGGAAGCCCCACCCTTTGCAACGCAAAGAGGCCCCGGGCTTGCCGCAGCCAGAGTGGCTGCTGGTACCAGACCGGCAATTGCAGCACGACCGAGAGGTAATATTCGTCGCCGCCACCGCTCGCCTGGCAGAGGGCCGCCTCTGCCCAGAGCACCGTAGCAGCCAATTCGAAACGTGGTACCCAGTCACCACCGCTAGAACGCTCCCAGCGGAGCCCGAAGAGCTTCTGGTCATCCATGTTCGGATAAGGTTGCGCAACTCGGAGAATGTTCGAGAAATTTCCGTCAGCATAGAATTGATAAGGTGTGACCTGCGGCTGCAGGCCCGCAACCTGGGGCATCTTGTCGAGGGCTGTGTCCCCTGCAAGGAGCTCAAGTAGAGCGATCTCATCGTCGCGATACTCAAGGCTTGGATCGCTCGCAGGCGGCTGTTGCTCCAGCAGTTCAAAATATGCGCCGCCGATCGGATTCGAGCCGGCGTCCTCAGGAAGTCTCACCTTGAATGAAGCGACGCGGATGCTGGCGTCATAACGCGGCACCGGTTGCTGTCCGGAACGGCCGACGCCGATCACGATGCATGTCGTGTCGCCTGCGCCCTGTGGATAGATCACGGAGCTTGCCTCCAGTCCTCGTCCGGACAATGCGGTGCCTATAGCCGGAAACAATCCTGCTGCACCCTTCGCCAATTGCCGGCGAGCTACGGACAATAATTGAGGTGGTATGAATTGCGATAGCGGCGGTAGCGCGACTTCGACGCGCGTATCGTTCGGGTTGAGCGTATCGATGCCGCCGGGCAGTTCCCCTTGCAAGACATCGATGAAAGCCTGGTTGCCCTGCGCGCTTGGATTGGTCGCTGCAGCGCCCCGCATAACCGCTACTTGTTGCACGGTCACGCCGTGCCGGAATTTTGCACGATTGAGTTGGGATAGCGTAGCAAAGACCGTGTTGACGGTACCGTTCGATAATTGGACGGCTGGCAGCACATCGGTGACCGCTGTTGTCAATTTCAACATATTCTCTTGCCCCGAGGATCCGAGCGCAAAGGACATCTGCCAGAGGTCGATCGGCAGGGCCTCGCCAACCCTCTCGGACATGAGCGCAAAGACCCCCAAGGTGATGTGATGGCCTTCGCCCAGGTTCGTCCAAAAGAGATCCCGGATCTGGGCGCGAAAACGCGCTTCTCTCTCCTGTAGGCGGCCGTCCGTCATACTGATCAACGCCCCCGCGCCCTCGCTTTGATTATCGGCGGCGGGTACCGTTGCGAGCATGTCGATCAAGGCTTCAGCGATATAGTCGAACCCCGTTGTCGCCCCTCCCCTACTCGGCATGTTGTTGAAGAATGTCTGCCAGTCCGCGGGCATCCATCGCGCCCACCAAGCGGGGATCGCGCAGTCGATTGTGAGCGCCAGAAGGTCGAAGAGCCGCTCCACGACCTTTCCGGTCAGTACGCCCAATTGATCGTGGCGTGCGATCGGCCTTGCCGCTATCGGGACGAATGAGACGATCGTATCGCCAGGCGCCGGCAGAGGTGCCGTCTTGAAAGGAGCCAAGAATTCTGCCGCGGGGTCGCTCTGCGCCTTAGCGAGCGCCGTTAGGGAGAGCAGTTGTCCCCCGGGCGGCAAAAGAAACGAAGTCCCACTTCTGATTGAGGCCAACCA
The DNA here is from genome assembly GCF_056781675.1 of Mesorhizobium monacense. NCBI lineage: Bacteria > Pseudomonadati > Pseudomonadota > Alphaproteobacteria > Hyphomicrobiales > Phyllobacteriaceae > Mesorhizobium > Mesorhizobium monacense. Next base: position 2,608,157 of record NZ_CM165567.1, read on the forward strand.
CTGATCGGCGGCACAAACAAGGGCCGTATCATTGGTCTGGCGAGGTGCCTCATTTGGGTCTAAGACCTGGAAACCAGGGCGATAGGTGACTGCGAGCGTATGTTCGCTAGCCGAGCCGGTTGGAAGCGTCGCTTCAGCACGATTGATTGAGAGTTGTGCGCGCATTGCATGCGCGACATCGCTGATTTTCGAAGTGGTGAGGCCTTTCAATCTCAGGGGAAACCGAACGACTTCCGTCACCCCGGCCGCAGGCGGGTTCTTCAGCCAGTCGAGAAATACGGGTCGATAGGGATTCAGGGATATTACGCCGTCGAACGTCTCGAACGGGAACGTCTTGAGCACCGGCATAGCCGATGGCGACCCCGGAACCTGCGCGACGATATCGGAACTGTCGAAATAGCGCAGATCGACCGTCAGGGAGAGATCGGCGGCGTTTGCCAATTCGGCAACGTACTTCCAGGCCATCCAGGTACTGGCGCGGTTGCTCCCGCTGTCCTGCAAGACCTCCAAATTCGCCGACAGAATGAGCTCTTGTTTGGCTTCGTCGAAGTCAAGAAGCCAGAATTGAGCATCGCTTCCGGTCGAACTGTTGAACCGAATACTTGTGGCTCTCGCGATCGTGGCGAAATGACATGCGACAAAGGAGAACGTCGAGCCTCCGTCCATGCCCTCGGCGCTTTGCCCGAGCGGATTTTCAAAAACATGGGCGACAGACAGATACTGGCCAAGCGATCCATAAAGAGCGTCGGCAAGATCAGGGATCTTCAAAGTGCTTGGATCATCCCAAAGCCGTTGTCTGAGGGACAAATGAAAAGCGGTCCGTTTGATATTGTCGGGCCAAACGGTGCTGATCGGATTTGTATTGGCGTCGTCGGCGATCGCAAACGGACTAAAGTCGGCAGAAAAGCCTTGCCAAGCAAACTCAGGTCTGTAGGCATTGAAAGCGCCGAAGCCCGGCCTTGGGACAGGGTTGCCCGATCCAGGTATCCATTGCGGGGCGTAGGCCATGGAATCGACTCGAGACTCATAGCGCGCCGCAGTATTTGCAAGTTCGAAGTCGACCGCGCCCATACGGAGGACTTGGATCGACAGGTCCGATACGTCGAGGCGGGGCTGACCGCTGTTGTCGACAACAATCACGCAGTTGGCATCATTAGGGAGGGGGCCGCCGTCATCATCGTCAGCCTGCCAATAGATCCGTAGGCCTTTCTCGCCAGCTAGCTGTTTGGTTTGCCGGAAGAGTGATCCGCCGCCGAATCCGCAATCGAAGACGAGGACGATATCGCACGCGCTGACAGTCTTCTTCTCTGACCAGAAAATCGCGACAGGCTTTGGTTTGTCGAATGACCCTTCCCAGGGAAAGTTGTAGTTTCCAATGAAGGTGAGAGGCAGTTGATGCTGGCTCAGGAGCAGCAAAGCTCCCGTATCAGCTTGTATCACGGCCTGGAGAGTAGCCGTTGCAAAAAGTTGGTCACTGGTGTTGGACAATTCGCGCGCCTCAAAAACCCAGAGCTTATTGTCGGTATCACCAGCGCCCTTCGATCCGCGATAAGGAAGCAGGCGCCCGCTTACCTGCCGAAAGGCGAGAAAGTTCAGATAGTCGTAATCGGTAGCGTTCCACCTTGCTGCATCATCAGGAGCGACGATCCGTACGACCCCGCGCCCCCGGGCGCCAGCACAGGGCGAGTTTGGGTCAACGGCGACATCCGCAAAAGTGGATATGTTTCCAATCCGCGGGTCGACGATCGAGCGCTTTAATCCTTCCTCCCACCGAGCGTGAGCGTAAAGGCGGTTGGCCACCAAATTATTCTGGACGACGGTAATCTCCGGGACCCTCACCGGTGATTTGAGAAAGTTCGTCAAATGCGATTGGGCGGCGAGCGCAAGAGTTGCCACCGTCAAGTCGACTTTCTGATCGAAATTGGCACCATTCAAAGTGACGGTGATGTTGGTCGGATCCTCAGTCGGAACGGGGCACCGCACTAGTTGGCCGTCGAGGCTGTGCTGGTTGGTTCGATAGGTATCGGCTATGCCGTCGTCAAACAGCATGATCTGATCTCTCATGCTGTCATAGTCAAAGACCGCTTTCGTGATTATTCGCGATGCTCCCAGACCGCTGCTGCGCATCAGAAAGTTTCTAAACTTCTCATCCTCTCCCTGTTGGATCGCCCGGCTCACGAGCAGCCGCAGCGCCTGATTGCGAAAAGCGGGAGACCTGTCGTACTTCGGATCGATATCGCCCATGCTGTCCTGGCGATCGCCATTCCAGTTCTCGCTGCGATTGAGGGCAACGAACGCATCTCGGTCCTTGAACTTGTAGGCGTCGCGACGCGGGAGGTTGCATTTGATGGGTGCGATGTTAGCAAAGCCCAACTCGATTTCGATGTTCAGATCGTCCGGAAACGGAACGGCATGAAGATCGGTCGTATCGTCGGCGAACTGGAAATTGAGATCCTGAGCAGCCTCCGAGCGGCTGATGTAGTCTTCCACCATGCTAGTATGGACGAGCGCTTCGATAATGATCCAGAAACTTCCCTCTCCATCAACCTCGTCGACGGCGGGCGACGGGCGTACCGACAGGAAGACGTTGATCGTTTCCATTATCCGTGCACCTTAATCGTCGTGGACATGTCAATCGCGGTTTCAACGTCAACAGCGAAGGTTTTGGTCGCGAACCAGACGTCTACGGTCACCTTGGCCTGGATCCGGACGCCGACGATCAGCCGCAGGGAGATGACCGTTTCGTTTACGGCTGAGGGAACAGAGAGCGCGTGCGGTATCGTCGGCGACGGAAACAAATTGCCGCTGTCCCACTGGATTGCCGCGGAGACTTCTGCGGACGCGAGAATGACGATACGCGCGGCGATGATCCAAAGATTGACGGACGCCTCGGCTTCGAGCACGACCCCGCCTGCACCCAGAAGATAGAGCTTTTCAATCTCGAGGCCGCGCGTGAAGGTGGCGGCGCCTTCAGCGACAAGAAAATATCCCGCCCGGAAAGACGCGCTCGCCGGACCGAAGTCGGCTCGTCCTCCAATCCCCCACTGAACGGCATAGCCAGCCCTCACTTCGACATGCGTGTCATCAATGAGGTGTTCGGCGCGATGTTCGACATAGAAGCCGCCAGAAGCCTGCAAACCTGACACCATCGCGCCGACGGTTCGGTCCCATTCTCTCAGGCCGCTACGCCGCATCCATGGAAATCCAAGATCAAACAGAAAGTCTCCCGCTGGCGTGACGCTTACCTGCAGCATTCCGCCGAAGAAGCCAAAGGGACCAACACTTGCTTTCGGTAGCGCGACCGAGAGTTCGAAACGGTCGTCGGAGGGAGTCGCGCCCCGCACATAAAGTACCGAAAGCCCACCGAGCCCGATTACCTTGAGCAGATCGGATCCCGCCAGGGTCAGACCCGCGTAGCCGCTGTCGCTCAAGAGCACCTTGATCGAAAAAAACTCGCTCAGCTCGAATGCCGTCGCCAGCAGCCAATTGGAGACATCCTGTCGACCCGAGGTCGTACCTCTTGGAAGTATCGCATCGGCATTGTCATGTTCGAACAGCGCTTGTAAGGCGGCATTCGACGCCGGCGTGGGATTCGGATTCATGATAACATCGAACGCGCTCTGCTCCAGCCGCAGATTTTGGCCGGCCAGCAGCCATTGTGGCGCCCCGCTTCCCGCTTTCGGCTCCCAGCAGACGAGAAAGCCGGCATCACCATTCCGCCCGAGGAAAATGCGCGCCGTAACTCCGGACACAAGTGCGCGACCCGCAACTTCAATGGAAGCATTCACAAGGTCGAAATAGGGGATTTCCTCGACCCCGAACGTGGTTCGGCTTAGCTCCAATCTGTCAGCGCGCAATGTTGCGATCCGGTAGAGGCTGATCGTGAGGTTGCGGATCGCGGCCGCTGAGACACCGACCCAGTACCGGTTCGGATCGCTAACCCCCGCAGTAAGCGGGAACTGAACCATGAACTTAAGGTTCAGTCGCTCGCCGGGCGAGAGCGCAAAGGTTGACAGACCGCCAGCATCGAGCTCTGCCTCGAACCAGATGATCTCCTGGGTTGGCGGATCATTAGAGAATAATTCCTGCGAGCCGTCACGTCTTCCGACGATGTCGTCGCCCCAAGAAATCCCGATCGCTGTCAGTCGAATTGATGCGCCAAAAATATCCGTCAGGTGAAAATGCTCGCTGACAGTCGGGAAGACAATTGAGCCGTATGTAGGCTCAAGGTAAATGTAGCCGGTATTCGGGTCTGGACGTGGCAGCAAGACGATGTTGCTGAGCGCGATCCATTGCTCAGCCTGCGATGTGCCAAACCAGACAAACCCACTTCCGAATGACAGCGGATCGACCAGGATCTTGGCGCTGAGCGCCAAGCCGTAGTCGCTCTGGTCGAATGCCCTCCCGGCGACCGAAGAAATCGTGATTGACCGTATCGGTGCCTGACCGCCATCGACCAAGACTGCAGGGGTGTCGAGATAGGCCCGGATTTCGAGCTGATCACCATCGAGCGATGCGCGAAGTTCGATCTCGACAGCGCCATTATGAGCGGCAAGGCCAAGCATCGACCATACGGTTATGCGGATATTCGACAACATGCGGACCAACTGGTTTTTGACGATCAGTAGCTCGAACTGCCTGACGTCAAGCGCCGCTTCCAGCGCCGGGCCGGATCGCATCGGCGGATCGTCTTTTTCTATGTTTGACTGCGCTGCGTAGATCGAAGTTAGCCCGGAGACATCCTCGGTCATCGCCACGAAGCCGATCGCGAAAGACGAGCCGAGCGCAAGCTCGAACTGACTTCCTCCTGCCGTGCTGGCCTCAATCCCGAGCAGAATAGCTCCGATCCAACCTCGCGGAAAAACATCAGCATCAAACAGGGCGGAACAATGAACTTTCAGTTGGTCGAAGACGGTCTCGCTGACATTCGCCTGTAACACTTCGGCGACCAATAGATTGCTATCGTAGACCCCGACAAAGCCTGGCCAGTCATCCATACCGGCCCCAGCGACGAAGGTGACCGGTCCGGATGCGAGTATCAGCTTGCCACTGGTTTCGAGAGGAACCTCAGTTGCGAGCTCAATTGCCGCGGCATCTTCCCGGTTCAGAATGTCCGACTTGCGCTCGTCGTCCGCTGCAACAACCTTGGAAACCTTCAGGGCGCCGAACTGGCGAATGCTCTTATATTCGGAGACCGTGTTGTTCTCGCCAAAGTCGTCAAGATCGGGTAATCCGCCAAGTCCCGCCAGCGCAAGGGGACCAGGACCAAGATCCGGCAGATCATGGAACTTGGTGTCATGGCGAATGTCCCAGTTTTCGGCGGTGAGAGCTCCCGGTCTCGGTCTTATGGCGTCGTTGAATTTTTGCGTGATGCGCAGCGGCGCGGATTTCGTCAGGATACGCGGACATATAGGCAGACAAAGCCGTTGCCCCGAAAACAGCCAGTTGGCGACATCGCTGACCGGAGCATACTCCTGGCCGGCGTCACGCCAGCGGCCTTCGGTTCGAGCGACTCGAACCGAAACCGGTTCGCCTTCCATGATCAGGTATGGCAAGGACAGCGTCCGTGAGATATCCGCCGACAGGCCCGATATGACCGGGGACCACGGCTCTGAGACACCATCGAGCGTGGCTGTAGGCGCCGCCTCGAACACGAGCTCTTCGTCCCATCCGAGATAATCGGTCGCTGCCAGTTGCAAAAGTCCGGCCGAGGCGCGATCGAATCCCAAGAGAAGCGTACCGGGCCGATCCGCTCTTGGCGGCCGCACCCAGCAGGGTAGCCTTCCGGGAACGCCGAACCGCATCGGCGTTCCATCGGTTTGAATGAGTGAAAATGCATCGATGCTGAAGTAAGTCGCTCCGCCGGCGGGGAGCAAGTCAACCGCTTCGAGGGTTGCGGTCGGCGATGCAGCGCTCCAGGTCGCCTCGAGCGAACAGGTGGTCGCCCCATAGGTCACCGCAACACCGTCATCCGTGGTGTCGGCCACCGTGGCGAGCAGTTCGGCGCCTAAAGGTAGCCAATCCTCTTCCGTCTGGAACTCGAACCGACATGTGAAGTAGGTTGAAATCGCACTAAGGTCAAAGTCGAAGGCTGCTGCAGAAAGCTCGGCCAAATCGGTTCGCGACGAGGCAACGGCGTCAATTGCTGAAACTGAAAGCCGAAGCGCATCGTCATGGGCTGAGACAAGGCATCGCGCTGAGCTGAGGTCGAGGGTCCACGCGCCTGCGCCGCTCTTCAGCGCGATTGGCAATTGATCACTGCCCCAGACGGACGCCGCCGTTGCCGTGAGAAAAATCTTCCCATCGCTCGCAGAAAGCCAGTCAGTCGCCTTCTCGTCTGCCTGAACAGCAAAATAGCCGTAGTCCAGAACCATCGGGCGAGTGCCCGGGTCGTCTCCTTCCTTAAACAGGCGAAGATGGCTCGTGGCGCTTTGGGGCGGCTGAGCTGCGGCCAGGACAAGGTTTCCTGCGCCGTCGTCTTCAAGAGCAACTGAGATGGCACAGCGCATCCTGAAGGTGGAAAGGAGCAAGACATCGGCGACGAGCTCAAGATCGAGGCTATCCGTCCCGCCGACGATGCCTGACCAGGTCCCGTCGATATACCAGCGATCCGGCGCTACAATGGTACCGTCGCCCAAGATAGCGAATTGCAGTCCAAAGAGAGTTAGCGATGATGCGGAAGCGGCCGCGCGGGGAGGTGAGGATTTTTCAAGTATGGCGTAGCCGCCCGCTTGTGCGGGCGTGAAAATTCGATTGTATCCGCGACGCATAGAAGCCATAACGATACAACCTTATTTTGCTTTTTACAGTCTAGTTTCCTCCCTACTTAAGTCAAGCGTTAGACACGTTGCTCGTCGATGCTATTTTGAAGGGAAAGGTCCGCAGGATCGAAGACGGCATTGACCCAACCACTTTAGCGGATTTGATGATCAGCTGCGCTCATAGGTTTCGTGGTGGATAGCAAACCTCGCTTTGGCCAAACCATTTAGGGCAAACACAAGGTTCACCAGTGAGCGCGACGAGCTGACCACGGACTTTGGAGTTCGCAACGCTGGTTCATTAAATCCTCTCAGGAAGCGAGATCCGCGTCCTTTTGCAATCACTCCGCTCTGCCGACCGGTTTCGATGCTCCAGCGACCGATCTTATCGTCATCGCGTGGTCTGTATTTCGCCCCTCGCTATACATAAAGATGGTCGACCGCAGCCTGCGAGGTCCCTCTCAATGTCGGAAAGCCCCAATGCAGAACCCTCAATATTCAGGACAAGCTGGACCCTTTATATGGGACAGTTGGCGCATCAATACTGCGAAAGATATTATCTTCCGACGCCATCTCCGTTCCCAAGATTGCGACCCAGTTTGTCGGGTCGATCAAGCGGAATGAATTTGGTTAGTTTTGCCATCCGCAACCGACCCGCGCAAGCCAGTCGGCTATGGAACGCTCTATTCGTTCAGGTGGCGCCAACGCGATCGCGAGGTTCCAGCCCAGTGCCGGACGTTTCAGCGCCGAACGGAATCGGTGCGTGATGGCGACGGTCAGTGAAATCACCGACCGTCAGCCAGCTTCGAGACTTAAGTGCACGAGTTGTATGCTGCGACGGCCGAGCAAGCTTGCATACTGGCGATCGAGGCAATCAAAGAGCACCCAAGTATATTCCGTTTGCACAGGCTTACCTGGTCAATCGCGAAACGGCAGCAACGCTTTGCGCTTGCGCAGGCATGGGCGACCCAGCAATGGAGCCGCCGGTGGCCGCCGAGCACGCAAAGCCCTCGTAATGCAAACAAGCGCCAGGCGTTGCCGCTTCGCCTTCCGCGCGTTATTGCCGCCCAGCAGAGTATCGAGCTGCCCCCGCCAGCGGACCGCAATGCGCCGCATGGCTGCCGTTCAGACGAGCGGCACCGTTTTTCCGAAGCGGTCGTTAGGCTCTTCCATCGAGGGCGCGGCTCGATCCAGCCCACTACCCGGCCCAGGGCGAACGGGTGACCGACCCGACCCCGGTCGCCTGAAGCGGGTGAAACGGAGGACGGCTGCTCTCTTCCATCGTGACGCCGGGTCACGTTGGCTTCGCGACCATCTACGAAACGTGGCTTGCCGCCAGTCACCCGGCAATGCAAGCTTAGCGCGAACTCGACCACAATTGAGGAGGAGCCGAATATGGATCAGAGAGGGCCTCAGCTCACCATCGTCTCCGTAATATACTCCACCATTTTCAGTGAGCTCTGCATCGAGTTCAAGCTCATGCTGGGAGCTTGGCTCATAGCCTTTCCTTCCCTGCAGTCCGCCGTATTGTTCGTGCTCGCAATTGTTTGCGCGGCATTTTCTTCCACTGCGCTCGGCCTGTTCGAGGGACGGACGGCACTCGCTGCGCTTGCGACCGAGTTGTACGAAGCCCCCCAGAAGGCTTGGATGCGACGGGAATACCCCGACAACGGCGCGCTTTTGAAGCTGGGATATTTCCAGCAACAGTTTCGTGGCACGGGAATGCATGCCGATCAGGCCGGCAAGCTCTACTTTCTGACTCCGGCCGACAGCAGCCCCGTCGACCTGCGCTGCGTGTTCAATCCGTTCGGCCCGACATTCATTTTGTTTCCGCACGCCGATATCATGGATCCCGACATGCCGCTGGCCGAGAAGTTTCTATTGTATCACGAGTTGGCTCACGGAAACTTCGAAGGCGGCTCAGGCTGGCTTACGCCGCGCATCACTATGGTTTCCGTCATTTTGACATCGGCTTTCTTTCTTTACAGCACTTCGCCGAGTTTTTGGTATTTGCTTGCTACGTTTTTATTCGTATGTTTCGGCTTCTTTCGGTCGATGGACTTGTTCAAGAGAGCTTCGGCGGAGGTTTTCGCGGACCGTTTCGCCATACGCGTTCTCGCGTCAGAAAGTGTCTCAGACGCGATCGCCATCGCCGAATATTTCCGCTCGAACTGGACCGGGACGCTTCGATCAAAGAACGAGCACCTAACGTGGACCCATAGAAAGATCACCGCATACCGGCTGCGGGCCATGTCGATCACCCTCTCGAATCTGAAGGAAGTGACCGACAATAAGATAGAATTCCGGCCAGTTATTCCAGGCTCGAATAGGCAAATATATATCGTTTATGCCGTAAGTTTATTCTACGCTATTCTTGGCTATTTTGGCTTTGCGGAGGATGACATTTCTGGCGTCAACTATACAATTCTGATCCTGATGGGAATTCTATTCACTGGTCTGCACTATTTCGGCAAGAGCAATTTTGCCGCCATTATCGCAAGCCGACAAGCAATCCTCGAACGAACGGATGGGCAAGCCGATGAACGAAGAGCATGACTGGATAGAGGCCGCCAAGCGCGCTGACCCCATTGGAGCTGGCTTCTTGGGTGGGCCCCGCATCGAGGCTCTCGCAGATTGCGTAGAGCGCGGCGCGGACAACCGCAAGACCTTCGAGACGGCCCTCGCCAGAAATACACCAGCGCCAAATTTCACCTTGTTGGAAGCGGCAATGCAGTTCGTTGCCTATCTGATCATCGCGAAGGAGATCTATCAGAATATTGAGCTCTTGGATAAGGTCGCGCCTGTTGTGCTCGACAAGAACAGTCAGCTGCAGATCGCCGAGCATGTGGTGCTGAGACTACGTCAGCTCGGCTTGGACGGCTTTGCCGACAAAGTCGAAGAGATGATCGCTAGAGTTCTCGATAGGATCACGGCTCCCGATAAATAGACGAGGCATGCTGGGTCCTGTCTGACGATGTTGAGGAAGGGCATGCAGCGCTTCCGTAACTCGTAACCGAGCCGCGTCACGCCTGGCAGGCTGACGAATGCCGGCCGGCATAACGCGGCGTGGCAGGATGTCCAGATAGCAATGGACTTGGGTCAATAGCGAGGTTGCTCTCCGAGGCCTTTGGCTCTGCAAAGTGCTTGCGGGGACACGAGGAATGTGGAAGTTCGGTCGAGAGCGCGCAAGGAAACAGTGGCCGCTTCCCCTCCAGCCGCTCGCTCGAAATCGGCCCTTCCGCTTTCGGCCCCAGGGCGACGGTAGAAAATCTGCTCGAGAATGACCGCTTCTAGTGCTGCTCGTTCCGATAGAGGAAACGGGCAGCAGCATTTGGACCATTGAGGACCTTAAGCTAGTAGTCAAACGCAGCATTCGGAGAGGCTGACTGGCAGTCGACTAGTCTTGGCTCTTTCAAGGACATTGGGCGAATGTCCGTGGCAAGCAAAGACCGCTCTAAACTCGTCCAGAACTGTATCGTTCGTTGAAAGAACCGCTCTAAAAGCCCAGCGCCTTGCGGAAAGTAAGCTCTTCCACGAAATGTATGCGGCCGCCACTCTCGCGAAGTTTCCGGGCTTCGATGATCTTAATTCCCTGATGGCTGTGGAGCCAATCGCGCGAGGCGATGGCGGCTACGATCAGATAGTCGGTGCTGCGGGAAACGCTCTTGGAGACCAGCCCTCCCCGCTCGACGATCCATCCTTCGATAATTTTTCGAGGCCCCAGACTGAAGGCACCCGTCACTACAAATCCCGAGTTCTCGAACACCAACATGCTCGCATCTCTCAGGACGCCGTCTATCGATGGCGTGTTCCCGTACGTTGGCAATCCTGTGTCTGCGCAGCTATCGCCGACCAATCGAACTATCCATTCGCCGATGTCTTCTTCTTCCTCCATCGATAGATGCCCGTCCGATATCGCCTTGACAGCTACACCCTTCAAAGCCGCAATCCTGGCGTCATCGAGCAGCTGAGGATTCCGGTCGATGCGGTCGATCAGCTTTTCGACTTCCTTGATCTTCAGACGATTGTCGCAGGCGATCCCAGCACAGAAGCCGAAGAACCTGTTGCAGCAGTCATTTGAGCTGCTTTCGGAGAACGGCCTCAAGCGATAATCAACGATTCCGGAGATGATCTCGAAAATCTCCCCGTGGTAGTCACCATATGCAGTGTCCAGGTCCTGGATGAGATCAGCGGCGTCGGCGTCGCCAAAAAGATGGAGGAACTGTTCGGCTTCGGCCCGGATCGAGGCGACCTCTAGGCTCTCAATGGATTCGCTGGCCAGGACACCCTCAAGAAAACCCAGCCAGTATGCCTCGACCTTCCGACCGTTGCTCTTGGCGTGTGTTCGCCCAAGCGCAGATCCGCCGTACTTTAACTCCGCCATCATCCCCTCCCCTGAAGAGCAGTTTCTGGAACATATTAGTGACTGGTCTTCGGCGCAATGCAGTAATTTTACAATGACTGAATTGCATCTGAATACATATCAAAAAAGGACGACAGCATTCGCCTTTTTCACTGCAGCCCCGCTGACTAATGCGACGTTCGCCGCGCTGTTCGCCAGATTATTCAGTGAAGTATCTGTCTCTTCTCGAGCGCTTCGCGGCCCACGCATGTGCGCCCCCTCTCCCGTGTTTCGTCTGTTTCACACGTCAGCAGCTGCAACCAAGTCGGCGTTGGGCGACTGTACTCATGCATCGCGCACTTTGATCGGGGTAGGCCACTCATCATGCGCAATGTTCTTCGTTGGGTTTCTGGGGCTGTCTGCCCTCGAAACGGCTGTTTTGACAGACACCCACTCGCTTGGAACGGCATCTGGATTTCGGCTCCTGTTCAGTCCATCTTTCCGCCCATGTGCAACCTCTACAACCTCACCACATCGCAAGAAGCCATCCGCCAGTGGACCGGCACCCTGCGGGACATCTTGGGCAACCTTGAGCCATCCATTGACATCTACCCCAACCGGCCTCCCGGTCCTGTAGTTCGCAATGCGTCGGACGGACAACGCGAGCTTGCCAATCTGCTATGGGGCATGCCGACGCCTGTAGAGCATGTGAAGGGTAACGCCGATTACGGCACCACAAACGTGCGCAAGACCCACCTTGCCTATTGGCAGCAATACCTTGGCGTAGAGCATCGTTGTGTGGTTCCAGTGACGAGCTTTGCCGAGCCAAGCCCAGAGAAGAATGACAAGGACCCCGAGACGGGCGTTCAGCGGAACTATTGGTTTGCCCTGAATGAAGACCGCCCACTGTTCTTCTTCGCGGGGGTTTGGACCACTTGGCATGGAGTGCGCAAGGTGAAGGACGGTCCCCGCGATCACGAGGTCTACGGCTTCCTGACAACCCCGCCCAACACCCTCATCAAGCCGATCCATGAGAAGGCCATGCCGGTTCTCTTGAGGACGCTAGAGGAAACTGAGACGTGGCTGACCGCGCCTTGGTCTGAGGCGAAGCGGCTACAGCGGACGGCACTCGACGACGCTCTTGTGATCGTGGAGAAGCCCGTCACGCAGATCAAGTTCCCGCAGCAGGCACCAGCCCAAGGTTCTCTCTTTTAACGGGATAGTTAGGCAAATGGCGATTGTCGAAATTCAAATCCCCCAGGGCCTTGTCGATGAGCTCGATGAGAGTTTTTTTCAAGGACCAATACTCACCGACAGCGGGCTGCGTTACCTAACAGAGGATCAAGTCGACCGGATCAATGGCATGTCGATAGTCATACAGGGCGACGAACACCCACCCCCTCACTTTCATGTGCGTCATGCTGGGGAAAGCGCGAGTTTCTACATCACCGACGGGCATCGCCTCCCGAAGAATAAGGGTTTGGAGAAGTACGACCGCAACATTAAGGCATGGTGGAAAGACAATTACTGCAAGCTGATTTCGACTTGGAATGCGACCCGCCCAACTGAATGCGAGGTCGGCCCGATCGAGGTTCCGAAGGAGTGTCTGCCGAAGAAGCCAGCTTAGTAACTGACAACGGCTCCGGCTTTGAGGGGGTAGTTGACGTCCCCCGCTGCAAACGCCATATTCATGGCTCGGGTCGATGCGCTCAGTGCATCTCTAAGACACTCCGGCATTCGCTGGGGCTGAACCCCTGGAGAAACCAGAGGCCGCCGCCTACCCCATCCAATGGGGCGAGGTTGTCGGCTATTGGCTCACTCCGATGACTTCGTCGTTTCCGAGCCGAAACATTGGCAAACGAAGGAGATTAAGAATGCAAAATCCCGCAGAGCACGACAACATCACGACCAACATCCTGTTGGGCATAATCGGAAAGCTCTTGGTAAAGAAAGGCATTCTTCAAGGGGATGAGATAATTGGCGAGCTACGCGAACTGAAGAGCGTGATGGGTGAGAATGCTGCCACCAAGGCCATTCGACTCGAGATTGACCATCAAATCCATACAGTCCGAAAGTGGTGACGGTCTAGGAATGCATCCTCATCCGCTACGCGGCAGGCGTAGGTGGATATCGTCATTATCTGAGTGAGGTTGGCTGCAAAGGCCGCAGGCTTCCTCACTCCTCGTCACGCCAAACGACCCGCCGTACCGTCAGGATTTCAGCAAGCCGCCTGACCCGGATACCCTGCCGCTCTCGCGCCGAGGGATTTTGTGTTTCGGCGTGCATGTAGTCGTTCTTGCCACACCGTTCGCAACTCATTTTGCTCCCTACCAGCTCGGCCTCAACGTCCCCAAAGATTTCCTTCAGGTCGCTCGGCTGATACCAACGCTTCACGTTGCAGAGCCCACAGCGGACCAGCACGAGCTGCCCTGTCTCATGGGCATTGCTGAGTTTCCATTCGCCTCCGCGCTTTCGTCTTCCACCAGTATCGGGCATGACCCAAAATAGGAACCCATTCCTCTCTCGGTCAATCCGCTCTTGACATTTTTGTTCTCTTTTTGTTCACTGCATCCACAAAGCGTTTGGAGTAACCGCCATGGACCACATTGTGACGCTCGACAGCCGCCAAGAGACTGCTCTTCAGGCCGTCGCCGACAAGTTCGTTGCCGTCCACAAGGGCGACGTGATGAAGGCACTCAAGGAAATGATTGTTCTCAATGGTCGCCTTCAGGACCGCCTCGACGCGCTCGCCGCACCCCGCCGGGCGACACGCTAGGAGAAACCGCATGGGCATCATGCATTTAGACGCGGCAGCCAAGGCCGAACTGCATTCGGAGGCCGAGAAGCTCATCGCCCGCTACGACAGCCCTCTGGAGACCGTGAAGGCGCTCATGGCGTACAACTGCGAGCTTGAGACCCAGATACTCGCCATAGCCCACAGGCATCCGGGCGTAGTGTCCATCGGCTACGACCCTGTTGTGGGGTAACAGCCATGGACATGCGAACGGACCCCGTGCCGCCTTATGGCTATGATACTGCGGATGATTGGGGCGAGACATTTGAGGACGCTTGCCCGGAGGTACTTGCGGCGCTTCGCAAGGCAGGCCACTTCGGCAAGAGCCGACCCGAGGACGACGTTGCCCACAAGCTGGCCAGATGCGACTTGGAAGAGCTAGCCGACGAAGAGCTTGACCTCTACGAGGAGCGCATCCTTCCGCTATTGCGCGTCGCCTACTACGAGCCTTACAGACTTGCCGAGGACTACGCGGAACGGAGAGCGCCAGGCTGCTACGATCCGCCACGCGACGACCGGCAACTTGAGCTGTTCGCGGCGTAACCAGATGGCGACCGAGCGGGACCATCTCGACCCACCTTCCAATGAATGGGAACTTGCCGCCGACGAGGCCATAGCTGCCAACGGCGGAGACGCCAGGCAGGCGGTGAAAACCCTTCTTGCCGCCAACGCCGCGTTGGAGCGTGAGGTAACCCTATGGGCGCCTGCGGTGAGCTTTGGGTTCAGCCGGGGGTGGCACAAGCGCAGGCGCGGTGAAACTGACTAGGTCGGCCCATGAAAGGCACAAACATGTCCGAGAGCATTCTTCCACAGCGCAAGGCACCCAAGCTAATCGTCGTTACCGCCTTCGACCGCGACGAGACAGGCGACCTTCAGCCTGTCTTCGGGCCAGCCGAGCAGCAGACTGAGGACCGCGCAATAAGGACCGCGAAGGGCTTGGCAGGGAAACATGTCGGCGTGATCGCGTGGTCACGCGATGCTAACCCGTTGCTCGGCGAATACGGGGAGCCGACGATGCTCTTTGTTGGCGGGGAAGTTCCCGACATGGAGTGATCCTAGCTCCGCAGTCATACCCATCAAATCTCTTGCGACGATGTTCAAGATTCGATTTGCCAACAATTGGCTTTCCGGGCTCCGCTTTCGTGCCAAGGATTCCCGCTACACCGCCCTCTTTTCCGGCTCCAACTTCAGCCTCGGCTGCTGCTCGATAATCTCCTTGATCCCCTCGGCCACCAAGGCGCCCTTAGCGAGCAAGGCTTCGACGATCCGCTCGACCTCCGTCCGACGCTCTCCAATGATACGTCTCGCCCGCTCGAACTGCTCCATCAGCATTCTATCAACGCGCTCCTGAAGGGCACGGTCGAACCGCATGGCCGTGAACAGGTCGTCCTCGTTGTCGGCGGCGATGTAAGCCAGGCTTTCGCCAAGCCCGTACGAAGCTTCGAACGTCAGGGCTAACATTGTCGCATTGTGCAGGTCAGATCCGCTCGAACCACCTCCGCCAGCGGATCTCGCTCCGAGCAAAACCTCCTCGGCGGCAATCCCGCCCAGAGCCATGGCGATCCTGTCAAGGAACTGCGACGGCGTCCGTTCACGCAGACCCGGTTCGCTGAAAACAATGCCGCCGCCGTCCTGCACGCGTCCGCCTGAGACGTCGAATGTGTCGATGATCGACACGCTGACGATCTCGGCGGCGTCGATGGCAAGGCAGACCACCGCATGGCCCGCTTCATGGACGGCGAACCTGCGCCGCATTGCTGCCGGGATGGAAACTAGGACGGGCAGTTCGGCCGCAAGGTCATCAAGCGCAATGCTCCGACGCGCCCGTCTTGCCCGCCGCCTGCCCTGCCGCACGAGTTGCTCGAGCGCCGCGCCGCTCCAGCCCTCCGTCCTGCTCGCGACGCCGGACAGGTCGGCGTCGACAAGCAAGCCTTGCAGGTGCCAGCGAAGAATTCCCTCGCGCCCTTTCAGATCAGGCAAGGAAATCCTGACATGCCTGTCAAGGCGGCCAGCCCGGATGAGCGCCGCGTCGAGTTGTTGGGGATGATTGCAGGCCCCAACGACCACAACACCTTCGCGCCCCTCTGCACCGTCGATGCATTCGAGAAGGGCTGCCACTACTTCCGAGGAATACTGTGCGTTGTGACCGCTGAATTTTTCGCGATCACCCACCGCGTCGATCTCATCGAGAAAGAGGATCGAGGGAGCATTTCTATTGGCTTCTTCGAAGGCTGCGCGCATTGCCTTCAGCATGTCGCCAAGATGCCCCTTGGCCTGCCAGCGTGCAACGGAGCCAAGCACGAGATGGACATTGCATGTGCGCGCGAGCGCCTGCGCGAAGGTGGTCTTCCCGGTCCCGGGCGGCCCGGAAACCAGGATGCCACGATCGACATCGGCCCAGCCGATCTTTCCAGCCCGCCATTCGGCTAGGTCGGTTGCCAGTTCGCGCCCCCATTCGCCCGCCTCCCCGAGGCCGTGCAGGTCGTGCAGCTTCGGGCCGGACACATCACGGGGCTTTGGGACGGCAGCCCTCTTCATCAACTCAATCGCCGCTGCGATCGGCCTCCCCTGGCGGAGCACGGCGGCGATGACTGCAATTGGTACCGTGGCGATAAACTCCGCCTGCTGGTGCGTAACGTCGATCTGGAGGCAGAACCTCGCCGCAGCAATGACATGGCGCGGTAGGACGGGGCCGACCTGGACCACCGCGTCCGCAGCAAGATGGAAACTGTCCGGCACGCACTCCATGTTTTCCGCCACCAGAACAACGCGGCGCTGAAATGAAAGCGTCTTTAACAAATCACCGTCGGTCGCCTTTTTCCCGCGGTCTTTCGTCCTCCTCAGCACTTCGGTGCCGTCAAGGCCTCCGTTGACGAAAGACGGGCCATGCGCCGCGTAGCGGGCTGCGCTTTCGTAAATGTCAGCGTCCGTTCCTTCCGGAAGCACGAGGCCGACGACGACGGGTTTCATCAGTCGAAACTGCGGAATGGGTCGGCACGCACGCATGATCCCGCAAAAAGCGAGAAAGCGAGGAAAGGATTCGCGGAGCGAATCGTGGAAGGCGTTGTCGTTGTCATTGCTGCGCCTGGCGCCCTCCAGGGTTTTGTATCGGATCATTTCGACACCTCGGTCGTAGTCCGTGGCGGTAGGCCGGCACGGTCATGAATTTCGGAAACTGGATGAGGAAGGCGCTCACGCGCCGACGGCAGCGCGTATCAGCGAACGGCTGCATTGCCTCGTTGTCGTCTCGGATTTTCTGGAGGTGCGGATCACGGTCTTGTCCTTCGCCCTACGCATTCGCGCGCGGCCGCCGGATGGCGGCAGCGGAAGCGGCTTAGCGTATGGAGGCGAGGTGCGGACGGCTGATCATGATTCCGGAACGAATAGTGAACATTCGAAAGGCTGTCAAGGGGCTTGGCCGAGGAATCTGGGCTATCCCGCATCCCGGGCCAAGCAATATCTAGTCGCGCTAATGCTAATGAAGTCTGGGACACACTGCTTCAGATCAGCTATTGCTTCCGAGTAGCGCGTACTTTGCTGGCTCAGGCAAGCGCGCAAGGGGGGGATTGTTGGCCTTGTCGCCGCTTGAGCTGATATCTGCGCATCCATGGGATCGTGCAGTCTTCACGACCTATGCTTTGAGCCTGTCCTTCTTCGAGGCTGTGCTGCTCGACGCTCTCGTACGCGGCGGAGGGCGCGAGGCGCTCATCCTCGCCGACGTCGAAGGGGTCCGGGCGGGTCTCAGCGAGCAAGGGGCGCGACGCGTGGGGCGGGACTACGAGCTCGAGCCGATCTCGGTTGCCGCGGGCGTTTTCCACCCGAAGCTCTCTGTGTTGGTCGCCGACGGCGAATGCCACCTGCTGGTGGGATCAGGAAACCTGACCTTCAACGGCTGGGGAGGCAACCTTGAGGTCGTCGAGCATCTGCATCCGGCCTTCGCGGCCGACGCGATCGACGACGCTGCGGGCTTCTTCGAACTGCTGGCTCTCGCCGACAACGTCCGCCACGGCGCCGCCAATCATTGCGAGCTTGTCGCCAACGATCTTCGGAAGTCGACTCTCGGGCGGTCCCGCAACGGGGACATCCGTCTCTTCCACAGCCTGGATGGGGCTATATCGGGCAAGATCGCCAATGCTGTCGATAGCTTGGGCGGAGCGACAAGGCTGATCGCGGCCGCGCCATTCTGGGATAACGGGAAGGCGATCAGCCGCCTTTGTGAAACCGTCGGCCTTGATCACGTTTTCATTCATGCGCACAACGGCGGCACGGTCCAGGGGAAGATCGGGGCAAACTGGCCATCCCAGACAAGCGTCGAAGTCCGTGCGGTCGAACTCGATGTCCTGAAGGAAGACAAGCCACGTCGGCTCCATGCGAAGGCCTTCGAAATCATATGCAGGCGTGGTCGGCTGCTTGTCTCAGGCAGCCCCAATGCCTCGACCGCAGCCTTGGGAGCCGGGCGCAACGTCGAAGCCTGCGTAGCCCGGATGCAGCGAGACCGCATGGTTGGCTGGACATACGTTCCCTCGTCGCCTCTCCAGCCGATGGACCCAGTCGACGATGCCGACGATGGAAGCGCGCCGATCGGCATTCTGCGGGCGGTTCTGGAAGGCGACCACATCTCCGGCCAAGTGCTTGCGCCCGCAATGACGGGGGCGGTCTCGGTCTATCAGGTCACCGCGGAAGGTCCTCGCAAGCTGGACGACGTCGAGCTTGCCGCCGATGGTTCGTTCACCGCCAGCGCGCCGGGCCTGGAGGTTCAGTCATGGAAGGGCGGCCGGCTGGTGGTGCGCGTCGAAGCTTCCGATGGAACGGTCGCCGAAGGCTTCGTTTCGCTTGCCGCGTTCACCGAGATGACACGGCGCGCAGGACCGCTCGGACCACGTCTGCTGGCTATCCTGGCGGGGACTGAGACGCCTGCTGACGTTGCAGCCATGATGAGCTGGTTCCACGAGGACCCCCGCAGAATGGCGCAGGCGGCAATGCCGATCGGCGGCGGAGGCGCCGGAGTGCGCGCGGCATCCGAGGATCAGACGGTCGCAGTTTCTGACCTGCGCCTCGTTCGCGCCTCGGTGCTGGGAGCGGATCGGACGAGCGCTGGCGGAGCTGGCTGGGTCCGCTTCATGGGATATGTCTTCGCCGCGCTGCGGGAGAAGCGCGGTCCCCTGGAGCAAGTCGGAGCCATACGCAATGCAGACAGCGACGACGAAGGCGACGTCATCACGGAAGAGGTCCAAGCCGTCGATCGGGCCGTGGACCATTCATTGGCCGTGTTCGAGCAGTTCCTCGACAAGATGCTTTCTCCCGGGCTGGTCGAGCTTCACGCTTTCCGGGCGTTGGACCTGACGCAGTACATCTGCGAACGGCTGCAGCCGGACCAGCAGCGGGCAAAGGGGTGGCTCCAGCGGCTGCTCGACGCGTTGACCAGGATTGAAATTCCCGATGACAGGCGCGAACTGGTTTCTGCAGTCGTTCTTACCCTCCTCGGGACGCGTATCGACGAGAACGACCTTCGCGCCGCCCGATCGAGGCTGGTTGGGTTGGGAGCCGACCTGCAAGGCGACTGCCCGTCGCCCGAACTCGCGCGAGGCTTTCATTCCGTGCTGAACCAGAATGCGACTTTTCCCGAACTTTGGGACCGGGTGCGCGGTATCCGCACTTATCGGGAGCAGGCCAGGTCCTACCTCGACGCTCTCGCGGCGGGCCTTCCCTCAGACGGATACGGGGAACTCGCCCTCGCTGCAAAGGACGAGTTCGCCACCATGGCCGATGCGTTCAAGTCCGAGCGGTCGAGAAAGAAGATCGAAGTCATGAGGCAATGGTCGGAGGCGTGCCCGAAATGCCACCGCACGCTGCCGAAGATCGAGGTAGGCAAATTGCGCTCGACGGCAGTGGCGACAGCCAGGAACTGCTGCGGCCACGTCCTGATCTGGCCGGAGGAGGCTGAACATGGCTGAAAATTCCCTGGCCGAGATGACCGCGGCCGCCAGCGCAGCCGAAGGTCCCGTCTTCGTGCCGCCGACCGCCCCCCGACTTGGCGGCGTCGACCCTCTGGGCCTGCGGCAGACCAATTTCGACCTGATGGACCAGGTTCTCCCTGGCCTGAACAATGTCGCCCGTCACATCCGGCCCTTCGTGATCGTCGCCTGGGCATGGCGCCGGGCGCGCCAGCTCGCGGAAAAACAGGAAGCCGGGGACATCAAGGTCGACCTCCTGCTCGATTTCGTGGACCGCATCGAAGTGATCTACGCGTGGTCGCAGTTCCTTCTGGACTCCAATGCCGATTTGCCTGGCCGTCAGGTTCTCGGCGCGCTCTTGCGCGAAACCAGCTACCAGTTCAGCGGTCCGGCTTGGAAGAAGCGCCGGGAAGAGCGTCGCTATTCGACGGCATTCACCGCGCCCGTGAACTACGGGCCGGGGCTGAAGTCGCTCGGCTGGGTCGAGCAGCATCCCGTCCACCTGGGAATACTAGTGCCGACAGCCGCCGCCGAGCCCGCGATTGACGCTATCGAGACGCTGATCGCGGACAGGCTCGATCATCCTGCCTTCAGCAGCCTCGGCAGCGTCAGCGTCAGTTCGGACGAGGCCATGGACTGGGCCGCTGCATGGTCGTTCGGAACCGTCACCGACGCCGAGAAGGAAGCCGCCGCAAACATGCTGTTCGGACCGTCTGCTCCCGCGGTCAGGAAAAATGGAGGGAGGCTCATGCTGGAGGCCGTCGCCAACACAGCCTCGACCGAAGTCGACCGCATCCGCGGCACGATGGCCGGAGCGCCCTCGGCCTTCAATCCGACGACTGACCTGGAAGACACCGTGACAAGATGGCGGCAGCTGCAGGTCCGTCAGCTGTTCCGCCTGACGCTGGAAACGCTCTTCGCCTGGATCCTGCGCCAGCTCGACGATCGGTCAAAGACCACCGAGGAGCTTGTCGCTGCGTTTCTCGAAGAAGCCGGGATCGGCCATGAACAGCGCACCTCGGAGACGTGGCTGGAAGCCGGTCACCTTTCAGGAGTCGGCCCGACTGACTTGATGAACCGCATGACCGAGGTTCTGGCCGATGCTTCACGCGCTGGCCTCGCTGCCGTCATCGTCGACGGATTGGCCTTCTCCATCGCCAACGCGCCAGATGTCGGAGAGAATTTCGACCGACGGGACCGGCTGCCGCTGTTTCGAGCCAAGCACGAAGCGGCAGCTTGGGAGGGCGCTCCGGCCAGGGAGTTCACGCGCCATGTGCTGGAGACCTGGGTACTGGCTCAGCACGTGTACTGGTCAGTCGGACGGGGACTGGCGGATGCGCGGGCGCGGGGCAGGTTCATCCTCCGCCTGAAGGTCGTGATGGACGAGGGCGGCTGGACGCTGGCGCCGGGAGTGTCCAGCGTCTTCACGCCTCGGCCGACCCCTGACAGGCTTCAGACGGCTCTCAGCCTGGCGACCGAATGCGACCTGCTTTGAGTTGACAATCATCTGCCAACCAGGCAGCCGATGAACATATGCTGGACCCGCCTGACTGTGTCGAAGACTCCGAAAGCCTTGCTGAGGTTTGTCGCAGGTGAGCTTTTCTGCTACGTTGTCATGAGGCTTCTATTGGGGGCTTACCTATGCAGTCGTCAATTCTTCGGGCCGAGCGCACGTCGAGACTTGGACGCATTGGCGAGACACTGGCAGAGGAGCGCTTGAGGGCAGTAGGGTTCGAGGAAGTTCGCAACCTGAATCTGGGCATCAACTTCCCCTATGCCGACATCATGGCAATTCGTTCCGGACAAGGTTTTCTCATAGGGGTGAAGTCTCGGAATGAATTCCAAGCCAACGGCAGAATTAACCCCTGCTACAACGCTGTGCTGATAGCCGATGCCCAGCGGGAAGAACTTGAGAGACGCGGAAAGGCGGAGGCTGACATCACCGCGCTTCTATGGAACGAAGTCGATGAATTGGCTCGACGGGCGGACGCGACTCCGGCATGGGTGGCAATAGCAATGCGCCCCATGGAGGGTACGTATTCAGCCTACTTCGGTTTGGCCTCGGCCGTGCGGCATCGCCGATCAATCCCGATGAAGCTACTGGACCGAGCGGGATATGTTGAACTGGCGCCTGCTGGGACCAAGGATGGGCGAATAACACCAGATCTCCTTAACCGCGACTAGCGACAAGGTGACCTGTAGTTCATCAAAACATGGCGGGAAACTTGCTATTGGATAAAGGCCCGCATTGGTCGCCCCATCGGGCCGCGGAGCGGGCGAGACATGGAAAACCCAACCACGGGCGAGTAGGCGGACTGCTTCTTGCGCCATCCGACTTTCGCCAATACCTAAGCGGATAGCAACAAGGAGTTCGATGGCGTGCACGAAGAAACTGATCGTCGGAACGCAGATTTGATGGAACTGACTGCCGACATTGTTTCAGCGTTTGTCCAAAACAACGCTGTACCCGTGACTGGTCTCCCAGATCTTATATCATCTGTGAACACCACTCTTAGAAATCTCGGTCGGCCCGACATCGTTGAACAGCCGCCACTAGTACCAGCGGTCAATCCCAAAAGATCGGTGTTTCCCGATTACATCGTCTGCCTAGAGGATGGAAAAAAGTTCAAGTCGCTGAAGCGGCACCTCAGAACGGACTTTGGCCTCACCCCTGATGAATATCGAGCGAAATGGGGACTCCCGCGCGATTATCCCATGGTGGCTCCGAACTATTCCGCGGCCCGCTCTGTGCTTGCAAAGTCATCGGGTCTCGGCCGGAAGCCCGCAGCACCTATAAAAAAACTGACGTCGAGGCGGAAAGCCAAGGCCAAGTAAACTGCCACGCTCAACCGAAATCCTAGGGTGGCACGCTACCTGGACAATCGGCGCAACGGTGGCTTCCGGCAACTCGTTATGCCTTGAAGTGCGTGTCATTCCGAACGGGCCGCCCCTGCATCAAAGTCTGGGCCATTCCCGGAAACGGCCCAGATTGGAAACGGCCGCCTTAAATTCCGGCGATATGGCCAGATTCTGCAGGCGCTCAAGCTGCGCGACTGCGTGATTGATGCTTCCGGCCAGGAGTCCGAAGGGCATGTGGTGGTCGATAACGTGCACCGGGATGCACACTGCAGCGGTGGATTTCGTCGCCACGAACTCCATTTCTTTGTCCAATATCGGAGCGAGCAGTGCCTCCGCGCGCCCGGAGTCCCTGCATTCGATCACCAATTCGACCGTACCCTTCCTGAACTTGTGATAGAGCTTGCACTTCGGCGCCTTCCACGGAACCATGAAGTCGATCCAGGAGGAATCACGTCCCTTCTCAGGCGGTTCAGCCATGACGATCGCTGAACCTGGTGATTTAAGGTGAAGCCAGTAGCTATGCCAGAATTCCGTCATGGCGCTGTCGGCTTGCTTTACGTAGCCTTTCCGTCCGGACGCAATGGCCTTCACTAGCATGTGCTGTTTGAAGGCCAGATCGGGCCGTCGAGCTTGCTCGAACCAGTCAAGGACTGTCTCGTAGGGAACCTCGATATCTAGGAACTGTCGCTCCTCCTGACGCAGGCCCGACAGGTATTTCTGAGGGGCAATGAGGACGACCCGGAAGCTGGCCCATTTGCCAGACAGCCGTCCTTGCTCTCCGCGCATTCGGTAGCGCTCGAGTTGCCGCGGCATGAAAGGTGCGTAGATTTTGTTTTCTACGAGGTAGCCGACGGCTGCGCCGTCGTGCGCACAGACGATTTCGATGTCGGTTTCTCCGGAAGACGTCTCGAACACCGAATGCCGCGCCGAAACCAGCGACACAGAGGTGCGGGAGCCGGGATCGATCAAGCTGCAGAACCAAGAGCGGAAGCCGTCGTCGACATGGAGCATCTCCAGCAATAGGATGTCGACCATCCGCTCATCGACGACTGGCAGCGCGTTTGTGTCCGGATTCATAGCGGGCGGTCTCTAGCCTGTTCCGTTGAATGTCATGCGCGATCCATTATGCAAGATTTCCGTTTTGGGATTGCTTCTGAAGCTGACGCACGTTCTGTGGGTTGGCACAATCGAATTCATACCGAAACTTGTGGACTCGTTTGACCGGAACTCAACGCTCAGATCGACGATTCGACATACTAGCTACTCGAGGGAACAGTGAAGCAGTTAGCAATTCGGTTCATCGTGGCTATAGGCTTCTTGTTATGCTTTTTGTCCGGAAACAGCTTGCCGTCATCTAGGGAGAGCAGTCCGCTTCTTGGCGTGACTTCAATAAAGCGAAGCCCGTTCTCGCGAATTGCACAAAGCTGGTCTTGCCAGCCGCGGCTGACATGTTCGCAAATCAGCTCCTGTGATGAAGCCCGGTGGTATCTGGAAAATTGTTCCTGGGGTGGCAAGCTCGATCGCGACAGCGACGGCATACCCTGCGAATCTCTTTGCTGATGGGCCGCTGCTCAGCAGCGAAACAGGAGGACTGCAACAATCAGCTCGACGGCCATGTCGGCATTGGGATGGCGATGGAGAGCTGCCATCCCAATGCTTCAGCTTCAAGTCCCGAATGCGAATGACGTCCTCAGCAATAATCTGGAACGGTATCCAGTTGATCGCCTACCCGTGCAAGCATGTTGAGCTTCAGCCTACCGTTGTGCTTGCCCGGCAGAGGTGATCGCAGGGCCTGTTCGTAGTCAAAATTCACTCCGGTGAGGGCACTGTAGATCGCCAGACCGACCGCCCGCGCCATGACTGGCGGCAACGCGTTGCCGATCTGACGCTTCTGCGGGTGTTGCGTGCCGCAGAATTCCCAGTCGTCAGGAAAACCTTGAAGCCGGGCGCCCATTTTCATCGTGAATTTGAACGGATCTTCCTTCGAATGATCTGCGGACGGGGCGCTCTTTGCGATCCCCAACGGATCGATCCCGAGAGCCAGCCATTTTTCCAGGCCCAGTTTGGCACTGAACGCCAGCCTTCCGGATTGCTCGGACCCACCGAGGATTGTCGGGCCGATCTTGTTCGCCGTGCTCCTGGCCCACTCCTCCGCGCCTTCCCATCCGTTTGCGGCTACGAGATCGATTAGAGCTTCGCCTACGGTCGTTCTCCATTCGGGGAATCTCGGCGGCATACGGAAGCGGCCGATGGGAACATCCCGAAATCCCACGAACGCTACCCTTGGCCGATTTTGAGCCAATCCGTAGTCGCTGCCAAAGAAGCTGAATACCTGCGTGTCGTAACCAAGATTCTTGAACTTCCGATGAAGTTCCGCACGATAAGCTGAGTTTGCCCTGAAGCCGAACCCCTCGACGTTTTCGAAGAAAAAGGCTTTTGGAGCGACCTGGCCGACAATCCGCACAGCTTCCATAAAGAGATCGCGGCCATCCGCGTGGCCCTTCTGCAAGCCCATGCTCGAATGAGGTTGGCATGGGACTCCGCCGGCGACCAGGTCGATTTTTCCGCGATATGCAGTAAAATCCACATCTGCAATGTCGCCCTGCCGGACCGGACCGAGCGCCCTGTTGGCTTTCAGGGTCGCGACCGCATTCTTGTTTCGCTCGTAGATGCAGACGGCGTCGAAACCGGCGGCGTGGAGTCCAAGCGCTTGGCCTCCCGCTCCAGCACATACCTCGATAGAACTGAGCCGATAGGGAGGGTCGATCACCGTTTTTGCGGCTGAGGCAGGCAATTTCCTGTGCTTCAACTGCTCTTGCGAAATGCCGTTGTCGTTGAAAAGCCAAAGCACGCTTTCCACCGCAGCGCGGTCGAGGAAGTCGTGGCTCGTGTCGTATGGGTTGCCGCTTTCCGGATCGACCGACTGGAATTCTCCCAAGGCCAAGCTCTTCAGGCTGTCGTGCGCTCGAGCGAGCCAAACAGTCTCGTCGGGATTGCCCTGGTAATGGAACTCCCATGCGGCCGGAAGCGCTGCCGTATCGAAAAGTTCCTCGAAGCGAGCCAGACAATTGCCAGCTTCCTGCATGAGCGAAATGCGCTTGTCGATCAAATCGTCGCGTGAGCGGGTATCGTCGTAACCGTCGTTGTAGAAATCGATGAGGGATTGCGCGAACGGCAGAAACTGATTGCCAAAGGATTCGACTTTCGACTGCGCTTTCAATTCCGCCGCTGAACGCAGCGCCTTCCGGCGTCGGCGTTCCTGCTCGACACCAGGATCCTTTGCATCGTTGACATGGCGGCGCTTGACTGCCGCGACGTCGCTTGAAGCCACGAAACTTCCCAGCGTGATCTTCTCGACGACTTCGTCCCTGACAGCTGTCGGAGCCGCGACCAGGGCTTTGATGGTGGCGAAGGAAACGGCCCCCTTCATGATCGTCTCGCGATGAGCTCCAAGGGCCTCGGTGAATTTCAGATAGGTTCGGAGATCGCTTCTATTCAGGCCGCACTCGGAAACGAGGAACGCCTTTAGCTTGGACTCCGGCAATTCGTTGCGAGCGGCGTCGAGCTCCGACGCGATATCGAGAAACGCTTTAGTCATCGCCTTCTGGCGGGCGCGTACACGCTCTTTGATTGCGTGCAGCCTGTCGCTCTGGGTATCAGCTGGCACCACCTTGGCGCCTTCCGGCCGGTCGGCCACGTTTTCGTATAACTGAGTTTCGTTGAAGTCCACGATGCCCTCTCCGGTTGCAAGCGGACTTGTGGATGCCAATCCCCTTCGGTGGCATCAAAAACGTCGATAAAATTTGAAGGACCGATCGATTCTATAGAGAGCCGTCAAATAATCCGAGAGTGTTCTTCGCTCGAATTTCTCGCTGGCTTCATTTGGGCCGGTGCATCTTGTCTTGCCAGGATAGCGAACTACTCATCGCGCCTCCTGTCGAACCAAATTTCTCTCAATCAACTGCGGGTCCGTAGCTCATCTGCCATGATAGGACATGACTCACAACTCAATCTTCCAGGACGCCCGTTGTCTCCAGAGGCCCTCCTTTCGTGAGAAGGCCTTTCGCAATAGGAGACGATCCGGCGCGCTCAAGGGTGACTTTGAACACACGGCGCTTGTCGCGGACCGTCTGGGGGCCGCTCTGCGCGGCCGCTGCAAGTAGGTCATCAAACCGTTCGCGTGCTTCGCGCACGTTCCAGACTTTGGTCCGCTTGCCCGATGCTGCCTGATCGCGGGGAACACGCCCCATTCAAAACCTCCTGCCGTCCGGCTCATTAACGGATTGCCGGTGACTCTCAAATATGAGTTCTGCACCTTAACACCACGGACAGTTCCTGTGAGCCCACGATCGACAATGTACGTGCTCGACACGAACGTGCTGAGCGCGTTGGCCCACAGGCGGCCCAATCCCAACGTCGTTGACTGGGTGGGCAATCTTCGCGCCCCTATCGCCATTCCTTTCAGCGCTGTATTTGAAATACAGAGGGGAATTTCTATGCTCAAGCCTAAGGATGCACCACGGGCCGCCAGCCTTGCGAAATGGTTGAAATCATTGCTCGAGTCCGATGTGGTATTTCTTGCGATGGATGCCCCCGTTGCCCAACTGTATGCAGACATGACGCTGATCCCTGCTCTGCAGGACCTTTGGGTCCCCTGCAGGAACGCGAAGAAGCCAGGGCAAGACCTCGCGATCGCTGCAACGGCGATCGCGCACCACGCCGTTGTCGCCTCCATGAATACTAAGGACTTTGTGCGTATCGACCGCTATTTCCGTCTCCGTGGCTTGTTCAACCCCGACTGTGGTAAGTGGGATATTCCCCTCGCAAGTGCCCGGAGGTCATCGGGTTCCCAACTCATGAAAGGGAGCAGCAGCGGTGGCACCATCGCCCCCTTCCCCGGCAACGAAGCAGGCTCTTTCCTGTGTGTCCTCGGTTTCCATTTTCCCAGGCGTCACGGGCAACAACCGAGAACTTGGCAGCCATGTGATGACAACCGCAGAAATCAATGTCGGAGTCTTCTTTTCGCTTGATCGAAGCGCCGATTTCTTTGAGCTCGCTTCATGAGACAGTCGGGGCACGGGATCCAATTGAGTGCGACCGACTTGGTCGGCCATCTGAATTGCCGCCATCTCACGAGCCTAGACCTGGCAGTCGCTCAAGGCACACTTGCCAAGCCAGCCTCTTACGATCCGTTTCTTGAAATCCTTCGGGAACGAGGTGCGCTTCACGAGCAAGCGTATATCGACCATCTGAAAACTTCGGGTCTCGATGCCGTGCACATTGAAGGCATCGATATCACGGCGACAACGGCCGGACAGACACTCGATGCGATGCACGCTGGAACACCCGTTATCGTCCAAGGAGCTTTGCTGAACGGACGGTGGAGCGGCCGAACAGATGTGCTTCTCCGCGTTGAGACGCCATCAGCGCTTGGATCCTGGTCCTATGAGGCAGTCGACACCAAGTTGGCTCGCGAGACAAAGGGAGGTACCGTCCTCCAACTTTGTCTCTATTCTGATCTGCTCGCCGACGCTCAGGGTCTGGCACCTGAACTCATGCACGTGGTTCCGCCATGGGCGGATTTTAAGCCACAGCAGTATCGCTTCGCCGACTACGGCGCGTTCTATCGCAGGGCTAAATCTGGACTTGAGCTGACTGTCGATTCAGCCGCCGGTTCCGACACCTATCCTGACCCCAACAGTCATTGCGATGTTTGTCGCTGGAGCAAGCAATGCGATAATCGACGCCGAGTTGACGATCACCTCTGTCTCGTTGCCGGGATATCCAAGGTGCAGATCAACGAGCTGAAAACCCGCGGCGTCGGCGCGATGGAATCGCTAGCCGCTATGCCCCTGCCCTTGCAGTGGAAGCCCGAGCGCGGCTCGGCTCATTCCTACGAGCGCATCCGCGAGCAAGCACGGTTGCAGGCGGAGGCGAGAGCCAGCGGCAACCTCGGTTTCGAGGTCCTTCCTGTCGAAGCAGGTTTCGGACTGTCGTGCCTTCCGGAACCCTCGGACGGAGATATCTTCCTTGACCTGGAAGGCGATCCGTTCGTCGGCGAGCACGGGCTTGAGTATCTCTTTGGATATCATTTCAAAAATAAAGCGGGCGAATGGAGTTACGTAGGTGACTGGGCTTTCTCCCGCGCTGACGAAAAGCTCGCATTCGAAGCGTTCATCGACTTCACAACCAACCGTCGGGAGACGTATCCGGAACTGCACGTCTACCACTACGCACCCTACGAGCCTGGGGCACTGAAACGGCTAATGGGTCGCTACGCAACGCGTGAAGAAGAATTCGACAACATGCTGCGGTCGAAGCTGTTCGTCGATCTTTACGGCGTTGTCCGCAACGGCCTTCGCGCAAGCGTTGAAAGCTATTCGATCAAGAGGCTGGAACCGTTTTATGGATTTACGCGCGAGACAGCTCTTCAGGATGCAAACGTTGCGTTGCTGAGTCTCCAGTCAAGCCTGGAACTCGGACACCCCGACAAAATTCGCGAACAAGACCGATCGGTGGTCGAGAGCTACAACCGCGACGACTGCGTATCGACGCAGTTTCTCCGTGACTGGCTGGAAATGCTCCGCTCACGCGTAATCGCTGCCGGTGAAAATATTGCCCGACCTCAGCCCGGCGACGAAGTAGCGAGCGAGAACGTCACGGCATGGCTCGCAAAGATCGGTCCGCTGATTGAAAAGCTGACCACGGACGTGCCAGCCGATCCGGAGGAGCGTGACGCCGATCAGCACGCGCGATGGATACTCGCCAACATTCTCGATTGGCATCGGCGCGAAGCAAAGGCGACGTGGTGGGAGTTCTTTCGCCTTCGCGATCTGTCGGCCGAAGAGCTGATGGACGAACGCAGCGGCCTGGCGGGCCTCACGTTCGTCGGCGAAGTCCCTGGGGCCGGAAAGCTTCCGACGCACCGCTATTCATTTATTCCGCAGGAAACAGACATTCGCGTCGAGGACGACCTGCACAATGTCGGCGGCGACAAGATAGGATCCACCGTTGCGGTATCGCAGCAGAACCGTACGATCGACGTCAAGAAGACAGGCAAGTCCGTCGATGTTCATCCCCAGGCGATCTACGGCTCGAAGAATTTCGGCTCTGACGAACAGGCCAATTCCCTCGTGCGCATTGGCGAATACGTAGCGGACCGCGGCCTAACTGGCGACGGGCCATATTGCGCGGCGCGCGATCTGCTGCTGCGCCTAGCGCCGCGTCTGCGGGGTGAGCCGATCAAGACCGATGAGGAAACAACCTTGGCAGCAGCGATGCGGGTCGCCACCCTGTTTGATGGCGGCGTTTTCCCCATTCAGGGGCCCCCGGGCACCGGGAAATCGTTCACTGGCGCGCGGATGGTTTGCACGCTTGTTGGCGAAGATAAGACTGTTGGGATCACCGCAAACAGCCACAAGGTCATCAGGAATTTGATCGACAAGGTGGTCGAGGCGGCCGACGAACTAGGCGTCGACCTGACATGCATCGTGAAGCCGAAGGAGGTGGAATCCAATCAGCACCGCTTGGTTTTCGCGAAGAACAATGCCGACGTCTATGGAGCATTGAGCGGACCGTGCAGGGTCGCCGGGGGGACGAGCTTCCTCTGGTCACGGGCGGATGCGTTTGAATCCATCGACGTTCTTGTCGTGGACGAAGCGGCTCAGATGTCTCTCGCAAATGTGCTGGCGGTTTCGCAGGCAGCCCACACGGTTGTTCTGCTTGGCGATCCCCAACAGCTGGACCAACCGATGCAGGGAAGTCACCCGGACGGAACCGACGTGTCGGCGCTGAATCACATTCTCGCCGGCCGGAAAACGATCGCCGCCGGGCAAGGGCTGTTTCTCGAAGAGACCTGGCGGCTCCACCCCGATATATGCGCTTTCACATCGGAGCTGTTCTATGAGAGCAAACTGAAATCAAAGGTCGGCCTTGACGGCCAGATCGTATCAAGCGGTCCGATACAAGGGTCCGGCCTGCGGTACATCCCGGTCACTCACAGCGGAAATCAGAACTCCTCCCCGGAAGAGGCTGTCGTGATTCGCGACTTTGTGAACCACGTCATGCAGTCGAAAACGCGTTGGATCGATCGGCACGGGAAAGAAGCCCTAGTCACAACAGACGATATCCTGATCATCACGCCCTACAACGCGCAGGTCTTCGAAATCCAGCAGCACCTTCCCAGCGCCAGAGTCGGAACGGTCGACAAATTCCAGGGTCAGGAGGCGCCGATTGCGATTTATTCGATGGCGACTTCAACTCACGCAGATGCCCCGCGAGGCATGGAGTTCCTTTACAGCCTCAATCGCTTCAACGTTGCAACGTCCCGGGCCAAATGCCTGTCGATTCTCGTGGCCTCACCTCAGGTGTTCGAAGCGGAGTGCAGGACGCCACGACAGATACAGCTTGCCAATGCGTTCTGCCGATATATCGAGATGTGCTCGATAATCCAGTTGCCGATGACAATTCTGAATTGAAATGCCTGCCCCTTCTTGAGCTCTCAGAATGCGCTGCCAGCATTCCCTGTTCTGGCCTGGGTCTTTGGCAGCGCAAACCTGTTGATTAGCTTTCTCACTAGCGACCGCGCCCGCGTGGGGCCTCTTTCTTTGCATGCTTGCAATCGGTTGTGAGCTTCAAGTCTTGGACGCGAGAACTTCCCAAGCCATCATTCCTAGGTCTTCTCCGATTCTTGAATGCGCCCTCGCCCACAGCCGCCGTAGCAAGGTTTCCGGCACCATCTCGTCGAATTTGGCTGTCCGAAGGTTCTCCACGAAACCCGCGATCGATTGAATGTCCGGCGGCCGCTCGGCAACCTGCCGAAGGATTGCGGCAGCTTCACCTGGCGTCGTCTCGAGCACTGTGACCCCGACGTCGAGAACCACGCATTCCAGGCCGGCCGAAACCATAGCGAAGGCTAAGACCGAATTCGCGTCTGTTCCTCTCCACGTGAGGATATGGGTGTCCTTGCCAGCTCGCAGAAACCGAGATTCATTCAACCCCTTGTAAGCCGCCCTTCCCTGCTCAAGGAAATCGGTTGCGGCTCCATCGAGATAGGCAGGGATTTCCGTCGACGACAGAACCGTCTGCATCTCGATCGCGAGCCGGTCGTGAATCGGTTCGTTCATAAGGGCGTCGAATTTCGGGATCTTTCCGGATCGGTGTCTTTCGACTTCAATCACTTTTCCCAGGTCGTCCACGGCGACGATGCGCCACCGCTGGCCCGCGAACGAGATTACTGCGCCGACCCCCACTGGATTGGAGACAGGGATCGTCCCTAACGTGCGCCCTCCAGAGACCAGTCGCCACTCGTCGTCCGTCGAGAAAATGGCGTAGAAATCACGTGCGCTCGTGAGCCGTTCGCCGATCTCGCCAAGCATGATCGTCCCGTCTGGCGCCTGCTCGATCAGCCTTTGTTCCGGCGACGCCATTGTCCGGAGAAGCTCCACGTAGTCAGTCTTGTCGAGCGCGGACAACGGCCCGGCACCGCATAGCAATCGGTACAACCGGTCAGCACGCGCGCCGCCTTCCTGGACAATCACTGAAAGCGTCTGGTGAAGCACCACCGTTGCGGTAGCGCTGTCCGTCGACGGGGGCTCGACGAACCGTTCAATCAGGAGACGGACTGAGGCGGTCGCTCGCACTGTCTCCAACCTCAGCCGATCTAGAGGATCAGAATCCGCGGCGAGGCTTCGCTCGCGCACATAGATCCGGAGAACGGCCGGGATGCCACGCCGGCGTCCGCTGCGTCCAAGCCTCTGGCGCAATGACGCCAACGACCGCGGGGCGCCGATCTGTGCCACCGATTTGACCGAACCGATGTCGATACCGAGCTCGAGCGTCGTCGTCGCCACGCCCGTGGTGGGAACATCGCCTTTCTTCAGCCGATCCTCAAGCTCCTCTCTAAGTTCCTTCGACAAGCTCCCGTGATGCGGGAAGAATTCGTTGGGCACGGCGGCTTTTTCGGACCGGATGCGGAGTCGGTCGGCCAACGCCTCGACACGCTTTCTCGATCCGGCGAAAGCAAGGTTGTTGGATCCCCGCAGGTTCGCAAAGACATGGTCGGCAATGAGATCGAGGGCGGTTGGGGGGCCTTCTTCGTTCTCAAGGCCATCGGAGTCTTCGACTTCCTCGGAATCGGCGTACGCCCTAACCTGAAGACGGAGCTCCGGTGAATCGGCTGCTGATTCGACGATCACTGCAGAAGAAGGGTTCTCAGGCCGGAGCCAGAGTGCGGCGACGGCAAGGTCGCCGATCGTGGCCGAGAGGCCGATACGCCTCGCCGGCTTCACGGCCAAATCGTCCAGCCGACGGAGAAGGCTCGCGAGGTGCAGCCCCCGAGGTCCATTGAGGAAAGCGTGCAATTCATCGATGACAATGAAGTCCAGCGAAGCCAACATCGCCTTCGCGTCGCCAGGACGGCGGAGCAGCATTGCCTCAATGGATTCCGGAGTGATCAGGACGAGACCGCGCGGATCGCGCCTCGCTCGCTGCTTCGCGGACTGCGGAGCGTCTCCATGCCAGCGGACTACGTCGATCTCCATCCGCTCGCATAGGTCATCGAGGCGGCGGAACTGATCGTTGATGAGGGCCTTGAGCGGGCTGACGTATAGGACGGAAAAGCCGCTTTCTTTCCGATCAGCAACCTTCGTAAGGATCGGCAGGAATGCCGCTTCCGTTTTTCCGGCTGCGGTAGCGGCAGCGATCAGGACGTCGTTTTCGCCGTTTAGGATCGCGGCGATCGCCTTGTCCTGGACGTCACGCAGTTCCTCCCACTTCCGTTCCCAAATCCAGCGCCGGATCGTCTCATGAAGCTGGTCGAAACCGGAACGTTCCTCAGAGCCTGATGCTGGCAAGGTTCTCATCCCCGCCCTGGGCGCTGTCTATGCTTTCTTCGGCTGATAGGTTCTCGACGTCGGGCGCGACGTCGACCCGCCCGAGAAGGCTTTCCCATCCCGTTCCAGGGTTCTGATCAAGAATCGCCAAGAACTGGACGAACGCTTTGATCGTGTTGCGAGGCGTCCTGAAATAAGCCTCGCCGACGTGTTTGCTGCAATGTTCCATGAACGCGGGAAGCGCCTCATCCGGGACCAGATGCTTCGCCGGATCGCCATGTGCGAACACAGACCGAATATTGGACAAGAGAATAAGCAGGTCCTCGGGCGTAAGGCTCTGCAAACGAAGCACAGGGCCGGACAGGTCGACGAGACCGTTCGTCGCGAAGGCGTTCTCCGCAAGGCGCGACTGCAGTGCGGCGTAACTGTAAAGGCCCCGGCGAGTGTCCATAAGGAATTCGGGGGTGCCACCGAACACGAAGCCGATACCGCCGAAATTCCCCTGAAGAACGTCGTTGAGCATGCGCAGAATTTGCTCAAAATTCTGGTTGCGTGCCTGCGCGCTCTGGAGCTTGTACAAGTTCACCATTTCATCGAAGACAACGAGCAGGCCGGCGTAGCCAGCGAGTTTGACGAATGCTGCGAGCAATTTCAGCGCGTCATAGATGTCATTGTCATCGATGATGCTCCTGACGCCCAGCGCCTGTCTTGCTTCTGTCTTCGTTGAGTATTCGCCACGCAGCCACCGCAGCGCTGATGTCTTGAGGACCTCGTCGCCCTCCTCGCTGCCGCGCCAGTAGGCTTTCAACACGGTCGCATAGTCATAGCCGCCGACCTCCTCCTGAAGATGGGCCAGGCGTTCATCTATGACACGCTCGACAGGCACGCTTTTCCTTCCCGCTTCGTTCATGCAGTCAGTTACGAAACGCTCGACAACGCTCGGCAGCGCGCCTCCCTCGGGCTTCGTTCTGGTGGCCATGTTCCGGACAGCCTCGGCATAGAGTCCCCTCGCCTGGCCCGCCGACGCATGAATCCTGCGGTCGGGACCAAGATCGGCGTGAATCGTGACGCATTTCCGTTCGAGCGCAATCAAGCGGACGAGATTCAGGAAAAACGTTTTCCCCGCCCCGTACTCGCCGATGATGAATCGGATCGCCGCACCCCCATCTGACAGGCGGTCGATATCCCGGACCAGAGCTCCAACTTCCGCGATCCTTCCGACCTGCACGTGGCGAAGTCCCGTCTTTGGGACCACACCTGCGGCAAGCGCCTGGAGGATGACGTCGCGGTCGCGCGCCTTGATGGTAGTTTCTGCCGTCATCTTTCCGCTCCCGCCTTTTGCAGTTCCATTCGGACATGTTCCATGACCACCACGTGCTCCTCTCCGTCGAGGATCGGTCCGTCGAACTTGTCGAAGCCCCATTCATTGATCGTTTCGATCGCGCCGTCCGGCAACAGTCGCAGTTTCCGCGCCACGTCTTCGAATGCGTCTCGGTCTAGCTCTCCGGCTCCAAGAAGGCAGGAAAGCAGTTCGGCATGAGCCGCATCGAGTCCTTCAAACCTCGAGTCTCCTCGCAGGGCCGTCTCCGTCGGGGCCGGCGGCGGAGAAAGCGGCTCGTCTTCGACGAAGATGCCTGCGAGAAGTTGGGAAACCGCTGACGTCTCCAACTTTCTCCGTTCAAGCCGAGCACGGTCGATCTGTATGCCCGATGCTTTGGGTGCCGAGGCTTCGGCAGGAATGGGAACACCGCCAGTCCGTATTTCCGGTGTGACGGCTATGGGCTCGTCCACGACGACCGAACCGCGATGAAGCGCGGAATATAGATCCTCCACCGGATACCCAAGCGTTTTGTACAAGCGCTCGAGAAACTTCACCTCGTCCGGGGCGGCATGTCCGTCCGCGAGCACCGCCGACGTGGCCGATCGGATCGCGCTGTCGCGCGCCTCGGCTTTGACGCTGCGCAACCTCTGCATAGCGGATTGCCGGGCGGGCGCATCCTTCAGTAGCGTGCTCGCATAGGCCATCAGCCTGGCGCGCTCAGTTCCGCCGAGGCCGGGAACCGACCGGATGTCGCTCTTGATCGATTCGAATTCGCTGATCTCGATCTTCCCGTCTGAAGCGGCTGCAAGTGCAGCGACTTCGACCATGGCCCTGGCAGAAGCGTAGCTTGAAGACTCGCTATCGACCGGCGCCCCGTCTTTCGCCTTGAACAGCAGGACATAACCGTCGGCATCGAGATTCCGGGCGCCATATCTGCGATCTGGCTCGAACCCTACATCAAGCTTGTCCATGAAGGCTCCGACTTGATTGCAGAATCCGGAGGGAAGTTTGCCTTTCGGTGGGGTCTCCACTCCCAATGCCTGGGCGAGTTGACCTACTTTGACCCCCGCAATGTTGCGACCTCCGAAAAGCTGTTCGACACGCTCGAGCGCGGCGCTTCCCATTACCGAAGGCGATGTCAACATCTCCTTCGGCAACAGGAAGGCGGCCTCGATCGTGCCTTTCGCCTCTGGACTTTTCCCCAGCAGGCGGCTGTACGAGGCGAGTTCATCAGTGCACGCGTTTAGGAGATCCCGCAGGCCTTCGAGGGGTGCGGAAATCGCGGCGATGTCGGGGAGCGGCCCCGTCTCGCTGTCGGACAGGTCAAGCCTGCATTCGAAGCCGCCGCTCGCCGCATGATATTCGATCTTGAGCTTAGTTTTCGGTGGATTGACCTTGAGTCCTTGCGGATAGCGGGATGCGAACCGCATTTGCCAGAGCTCGGCTAGCTCGTCGAAACATCTCGTCGCAGGCGTTCGCAGATAAGTGTCGGGAAGTGACAAGACCCAGAGGAATGCGTCCGTGCCGTCAAAAGAAACCGCAGAAGCAAGTTTGCGCCCTAGATGGAGCCTGACGGACAACGGCATCTCGTATCCGTTCCTGAGATAGGGCGAGAGTGCCGGGCGAGAGATTTCCGGGCCCTTGACGAGCTCCGCGACATCAAGGAATTTCGACGCATAGTTTTTGAACGAATGATTTTCTCCGTGGAGGGCGAGGAGGCGCCGGACCTCTGCAATTAGGGCAGGCGTCTCCTCTTTGGCCAAATCCACGAGCATACGACGCTCAAGGCCGTAGAAAAACAAAAAGACATATCCTATGCCGATCCTCGGATCGTTCCTTCCGCCCGCAAGCCAGTCGAGATAAGTCCGCCTGGCGATGGGTGGAATGTTCGAATATGACGGCCAATAAGGTAGGAGGCTGCCCGATAGATCGCTGCCCGATGGCGCGACCGTGCACGACGGATCCACGAGGCAATTGGTTCCGCGGTCCGAACTCGTTCCAGTGAAGGCTCCGCCGAGATAAAACATGCCAGCGTCGATGGTCATTCCACCCACCCGCACCCTCTCGCCTGACGCAATCCATCGGGCGGGAGTCCTAATCGCAGGGAGCCTGTCACTAGTTGGCGCCGACGGCCCTGGCAAACGCCGGTCCCACTGGTCTGGGCCTCCGGTGAATCTTGGATCGGGGTTAATTCGAGGATCGATCCACGCCTCTCTGGCTCGGGCCTGAGGTGGATCTTCGGCGAAGCTGCTACGCGTTGCGGCGAACTCGCGCAGCTGGGGTGACTGAACGCTCCGTTCCTTGTTCTTTACGGCGCGGTAGAAAAACCAGGCGGCCAACGCCACGCCCGCAAGCACCCACCCCATCGTCGCCCCCGGCTTGCTTTGGATGTTCTTTCTCCGAATAATTGCATATTCGGAAGCTCCGCGACAAATTCTTTGCCAGCGACTGAGGCTTTTCCAGCAGTCGACGTCAGTGTCATTCGTGCTCGTTCGGCGATCCAAGCGTGTGAAGGCCTTGTGCCGCAGCAGGAACACCCCTAGTGGCATGAACTTAGCTGGGTTTTGAAATGCACGGGTTAGCCGACCCTTTCCCACAGCATATGGCGAAAAGTACGGTTTTGGTGCATTGTGTTCAGCGCATCGGGGGCGGCAATGGACCATCGTGTCCGACTTAAGCGACGGCGCGAAGCAAAGTCGGTGACGCGACGTTCGCGACGGCATTCAAAGGGAAGCGGACGTTGGACTATGGCAGTTGCACTCGCTGCTGCTGGCATTGCGGGATATTTCGGGTGGAGCTTAGTCTCAAGAAATAGTCCGGAAATCATTTCTTACGCGCAAGGCAAAGCTTCCTCAGATCAAGAGGATTTGGTCGGCCGTGCTTCCGTCATCGACGGTGACACAATCGAAATCCATGGCAAGCGCATCCGCTTCAATGGCATCGACGCGCCCGAGTTCGTCTCAAACCTGTGCAGACGGAAATGGCAAAGCATACCGATGCGGTGCAAAGGCCGCCGAAGCGGTGGACCAATTTCTGGCCGCCTCGTCTCCGACCCGATGCGTATTCGTCGCCCGCGACCGTTACGGCCGTTTCGTCGGGAACTGCTTCAGGGCGGACGGAGAAAGCGTTCAGGCTGCACTCGTCAGGGATGGCTGGGCTCTTGACTGGCCGCGTTACAGCAACGGCGCCTACGCCGAACTGCAGGCGACGGCAAAGGCCAAAGGCAAAGGGATATGGATCGGCGCGTTCGAGCGTCCGTGGGAGTGGAGGTCGGATCGGCGGACTGGCAAAAGTGCAGCCGAGCCGATCGCGCCGCTTGTCGGCGTCTCGTCCGGTTCCGAAGCATGCGGCATCAAAGGCAATATCAGTTCGTCAGGCGAGCGCATCTATCACGTGCCCGGGCAGAAACACTACGACAGGACCCAAATCACGCTGAGCAAGGGCGAGCGATGGTTTTGTTCGGAGGCCGAAGCACTGGCTGCAGGGTGGCGACCCGCCCTTCGCTGATCGTCGAAACCGTCTAACCCGTGCTGCAGTTGCCTCACTGAATCTTCGCGCCGATTTCCGTTGTCGAAGGCGAATTCCGTTTCCTGACCCGGATCTCTATCCGACGCCGCGATTTCACGTCACCTGCTTGGGTTCCGTTGGTCAGGGTGTCGTCGGGAAGGATCAGTTGGGCCCCTGACATGGGCAGAATGGTAACCGCCTGGAGAGATGGTACGCTCTTCAGGACTTTGGCTACGGCAATCGCACGCGCTAACCCCAGACCCGCATTGTCCGCAGGGTGCAGCACGCCGACGGGGGCAGTGCCGCCGAGTACGTCTTGAAGCTCGGCATCAAGGTTTGATCCAAGACGCGAGATCTTCTGCTCATCGGTGTGCCCGATGACCTCCACGACGTCCACCGCATATTTCGCGGCGATGTCCGCAATCTGTCCAGCAGTGTTTTCTCGCAAGGCCGCGTCAAAGCTCGGGCTGAGTTCCGCGCTACCCGACTTGAAGAAGTATCCGTTCGTTTCGCTGAGGCTGATAATCGGCGGCCATTCGTGGGGCTTTGCGTTGCCTTCAGATTCCTTAGCCTTGCGGATTACCTCAAGAAGTTGCTCTTCCGGCGTCAGCTTCGAGGGTGAGACGACGACCTTGTCTCGGAGCACTTTGATCGCCGGGGCAAGCTTTTCGATGTCGTTGGCAGTCAGCCCGGAATCCCGGAGCCGTCCTGCCATGGGCACAACTTCTTCGAGAGTGAGACCGGTCTCCAATATCTGGTCCACCTTCGTTTTTGCGAGTTCCAGTTCCCGCCATTCCTTTTCGAGTTCGTCGCTTCCAGCAACTGTCTTTCGGAAGACCTCGAGCTTTTCTTCGAGCAGAGCGTTGGAGGCCTCCTGCTTCTGAAGTTCAACCTCGACCGCCAGCTTGTCCGCTTTGATGTGTTCGGACGTGGACCGCTCTCTCGCGATGATCGCACCCGCTGCCAACAAGAGGCAGAAGACGAGCAACAGCATGGACTCGGCCATGGTGAGACCGAGAATAAGGCCGCGGCCATAGCCTCTCTGCTCGCTTGAGACGGACGTTCCCTGAGTACTCAACGACGGTTCCACCACCGCTTGCTGTCAGATTCACTCTCGACAGATTTATTCACGGGGGAAATTGCATCCCCTGCCGCTTCGGGCGCATCCTGGCCGTTTGGCTGCGGCGCTTGAACTTCGACAGGGGGAGCCAAAGCAACGATGTCGTCGAGAAGCGGAGTCGACCCCAAGCCGTCGGTGAAATGGTGAACACCGTTTGCCCCCCCTGAAGCGCCATCGGATAGAGGTTCGAATACGCCGGGCTTAGAGCCTGCACGCGTTTCGAGGAGCATCCTCTCAAGGAACTTCTGCATCTCCGCATTCTGTTGTTGGATATGGCGAGCGAGGCTGTCTGTGCTCCGCTGAACTTGAGCCGACGCCTCTACCGACTTCTCCATGATCTGAAGCGACCTCCCGCTTGTCTCCACGATTTTCGCGACGGCATTGGTGATCAGGTCCATGCGGTGAGCCTGATCTTTGCTGAGGGCCTCGGTCCTGGCGCCGTAGTCGACGACGATTTTGCCGAGCTCCCTGACAAGCGGACCGAGCTCGTTCTTCAGGACGGCTTCGGGTATCATGACCGCTTCGAGTTTCCTGGCCACGGCGTCGACTTGGCTTCCGAGTTGAGACGTCGAGCTCGCCATCCCGCTGTTGGCCTTCTCGAACACGTCACCGGAGCTGTCGACCTTTTCCGCGATTTCGGAGAGCTTGGATGCGATCTGACCAAAGCTGGCGTCGATCGCAGTGCTGAGTTTCGCCGACGCATCCTGAACTGGCTTGATGGCTTCGTTCGCCATCCTTTCCAAAGCGCCCTTCAGTTGCTCCCCAGTATCATCAGCATGCCTGACGATCTCGTCGAAGCCCTCGCTGATCATCTGATTGCTCACCCGACGGAAATCGGCGAATTCGCGCGTGGCGCTTTCCATCTCCGAGCGTACGCGTCGCGTCATTGTTGCCAATTCGTGGCGTGTCGCCCTCTCGACATCGAGAACGTCTCGCCGCGTCTGGTTGTAGAGGATGCGGAGCGCGATTCCGAAGATCGTGGACGTGATCGCGATGCCGAAGTTCCGGATGACGTCGTCTGTCGAAGACACTGAGGTGAATTGATATAGGGAAACGCCCAAGCTCGACAGCGTGAACAGGAAGCCCATGTAATAGAGGTTGTCGCCGGTCTGCTCTTCGTGGAGCCGGACCCTCCCCGAAAACCAGGACAGCGACAAATATCCGATCATGAGCATGATCGGGACCGTCATGGAAACGAACGGATTCACCCCCCACAGCTTCGAGACCGCGATGAAGATGCAACCGGTGAGGGTAAACGCGGCGAAGGCATAAAGCGGCAGGTTCCGGAGAATACCGGTCGAAAATTCTTCGCCGACTGCGTGACGGTTCAATTCATTCCCTCCAGTCGTGGCGACGGCAGAAAGTTGCCGCGATTCTCCAAGACCCAGTTAGCCCAGAACCGCAGATGATCGCGCCCGTCAAAGGGCTTGGCCGCGCGATCGACATACCAGATCGCGACGTCGACCCCATCCAGCGTCGTCCGGTATTTCGCGTTCGCTGGACTGTTCAGATACGCTTCGTAGCTGACCCCGGACTTGTACTGGGAGTACAGCTTCGTGTGTTCGATCATGTCGGAGGCGACGATCAACTGCTTCGCAGCACCGGGTTTCGAAAACTTGTCGAAAACCGTGAGCTTGATTTCTTGAATGGCCGCCATGATCGGCGACTGATTGCCGGATTGGCCATTAGGGATGCTCTCCGAAACCTTATCCAACGGCTTGTTGAAGGCTTCCTCCCACTGGCGCTGGCGTCTTGCAGGATTATTGGTCCATTGGTCGACTGAGGAGCCGTCACCAGGATTGCAGCCGTCAAACATCTTGACGAGTTCGCCCGGGTTCTCGGTAAGGCCAAAAATCTCCAGCAATCCGCCGACCGGGATCGACGATATGGTCTTTTGGAACCTATTCTTGATATCGAGCAGCGTCGTGTCGGAGATCGGATCGGTCGTATCGACCAAGAACACGTTTACCGCCACGGGGCCGTCAAGCGGACACAAGGTTTCCTTGGCCAGCTTCGTTTGGGAACTGGCCTTCGCGTAAAGGTATCCCAATCCACCGATCAATGCTCCGGAGAGGACGAGCAAACATATGCCGGCCACAACAGTGCCCAATCGGCCCGGTTTGCGGCTTTTCCTTCTTCTCGTTCTAGCCATTGGGAGCCGTCTCTGGATGCAGCTTGTCCAGTTCGCGGTACTGGTCGATGCCGTCGTCGCACACTGCAGCGATTTTTCTGATCTGGTCGGATAGGTCTGCCTGTGCCTTGCGTATGGACTCGGCGACGTCTTTATCGGTCAGTTCACTTTCCCCTGCTTTCGTGGGCTGGATGCGGTCCAGCTTGTATGCGCCGTCGAAGTACTTCGGAGCTGCTTCCGTCCGCGCCTTGGCATTGGCTTCCCGATAGCGTTTAAGCAGCACGTTTGCAGTCCGCTCGAGCTGCTCCTGGTATTGGACAAACAAGGAGAGCAGCTTCGCCCGATGGGCGATGATCGCATTGTGGTCCCGGCGGCGGCCGCTGAGGTCCCTTATGATCTCGTCGACCTTCTCATTGTGGTCGTCCCGTACGCCGAGCAGTTCTTCGATAAGGTCTTCCTGACGGGTCGCGTACGTCGTGCGCGCTGAAAGCAGCCTTTTGTACACTGCCGCATATCCGAGATACGGGTCTTTCAGGTACCAGCCGTCAATAAAGGCAAAGATCGAAAACATCAGGCCGATGCCGAAGAGCAGCCAGGATTTGACGTCCACGAGTCCGAGCGGGTCATGCCGGATTCTATCCATAACGATAGGTCCAGCATCTTCGAGAATGCTCCCGGCTACCTCTCGATAATGCGCAAGCCCAAGATTCAGCGCGACGGCTAGCGCAGCATAGCCACCGATGGAAAGGTATCCGAGAAGCTTCAGGAATAGGGACCGGTGGACGGTGAGGCTGACGCAAAACAGGGCGAAAACCAAAGCGATCCCGATATTGAGGAACGAGAAGCTCATGGCCTCGGTAACGCCCCCGACAATTCCCATATCGCTTCCCTTCGCGAGGAAGACGCCGTTCATGATCGCCTCGACGAGAAACAGGAAGAACAGGAACGACACCTTGAAGAACCATACGTGGCCCTCCGACAGCCGCGGGGCGCGCGTGATCCCGTGCCGCCTGCGGAAATCGGCATAGTCTTCTTCGGCAGCGTTCAGTGCCCGTCGCAAACCATGGAGTTCGTTGCGTCCCCTGACGACCTCCGCCTTGAAGTTGGAAACGCCTTCGGCGTTTGCCTTGTGGATGTCGGAAAACTGCCCTTCGAAGTCCAGGCCGCCCAGCCTGCTGGCGAACGAATGGAGCTGGTCTTCCAGGTTATTGTACGCGGTGTTCCTGGTGTCCTGGACCTTGCTGACGATCGCCAGTTCGACGTCATCAAGTGATTTCGAGGTCTTCGAGGGCTGGTCAGCTGCACCGCGGGCTTGCCCTTCTTCCGCGAGCTTCATGTCTCGTGCGACTCTGTCTACGTCCAAGTTTGGAAATATTTCAGTCGTGACCACAAAGTCATGGCTCGTCTCGCGGACCTTTTCCAGGATCCGGTTGAGCCCATCAAACGCCTTCGTCAACTCTTTACCCCTTGCCCACTTTCCCATGGTCAGCCCGTGCGAGACCTCTTAAGCAAAGAAACGCACGCGGACAACAATAATGACGATCTATACGAGTTGCGGCAGAGGAGAACCACAGAATCTGTCACCTGTTTGCAGATCGAAACGGGCTATGCGGATGACCAGGGATTGTTCTAGGAAATGTCGCCCTGAGGCGATTGTCGCTACCTCCCTCGCGCTTGATAGCCGGAAACAATTTTGAGAAAGAATTGGCCTGTAACACCGAACCATACGCATCATGCCCTCCCGACCCTACCAATCGAAAAGAATCGATGAACTCGAACGCATTTTCAAAGAAATGCGATCCGATGGACCTACGCTCGAGCTGTTGCGGCGAGAACTAGAGCACCGGTCGACGCATCGAGCCGGGCAACTCCAGAGAAATGTTGCAGCAGCCCGTAAAGTGACCGAACGAGCAAAGTCCGGTCGGACGCCTGATTGGCGCGACGCCATGCAAACGCAATTGCAGCTCACCGGAACTGATCTAGCATCTTCGCAGTGTGAAAACAGGAATCCGGGGTCACTTCCCAATCGCATGTGTGATACCAACGTTTCCGGGGTGGACGTCGTCCGTCAGGCGGAAATGAACGACAGGTTTGGGATGCTTGATCGCGGCGAATTGGACAGGCTTGGCAATATCTACGAGCAGCTCCGACTAAAGCTTCTGGATTTGACCAAGAAAAATCGGATGCTGAATTACACGATCAGCGCCCGTTCAAAACGCCAGCTGCAAATCGTCGATGAGGTTCTTGAGGAAGCATACTCGAAACTCGTCGACGACGATGGTTCGTTCAGGATTGCCCATCTCGATGAGCCGGAGGGCCTTCCGCCAGAAGAAAAGACCGAAGAGTTTGTTGACGCGTTGGAACACGCAAAGGTTTCCGACATCGATTACCTGACCGCGCTGGATAATTTGGTCGCCAGCGCAACCGACGACGAAATGACTGTCGAGCGACTTGATAGAACCCTTCGCGATCGCGTGCGTGCCCAACTTGGACTCCCCCCTCGGCCAAAGCGCGCGGACGTCAATCGCAACGAACACGCGCGTTCGCTCGGCATAGACCCCAATCCCGAGCTTCAACCGGCGGGCACGAAGAAAACGCACTCCGACCGCTTTCTCCAGACGTTGAAATATCCTGACGAGCTCGAGGCCTTAATGGAGAAAATCTCCGCCGAGGCCCGGCTCGCCGAACAGGAAGCGGGCCTGTCCACGCTCTTTTTGGCTTTCGGTTTCCTGGAATGGTACGACAGCGACGCCTCCGACAAGCCGATCTACGCGCCCCTCCTCCTTCTCCCTGTCAAGATCGAACGGCAGAAGGTGCGAGGAAAGCACGTCTACGAGGTGGCTGCCCGCGAAGGCGCGGCGGAAACCAACATCAGCCTTCAGAAATTCCTGGAGACAAAATTTGGCAGAGACCTTCCGGATTTCGGCGACGCCGATGACGGGGGATCCGTCGAGAGCTATCTGGCCAAGGTCGAGGCAAGCATCGAAGGATTGAAAAGATGGCGGGTTCGGCGTTGGCTAGTGCTTGGCCATTTCGCCTTCAGCCGCATAGCAAT
The DNA here is from genome assembly GCF_056781675.1 of Mesorhizobium monacense. Taxonomy (NCBI): domain Bacteria; kingdom Pseudomonadati; phylum Pseudomonadota; class Alphaproteobacteria; order Hyphomicrobiales; family Phyllobacteriaceae; genus Mesorhizobium; species Mesorhizobium monacense. Next base: position 2,652,830 of record NZ_CM165567.1, read on the forward strand.
CTACGAGGACACCAAGCCGGAGAAGTGGCAGAACCACCCTGCCGCACATCCCCTTGTTGGCTCGCTCCTAAGCGGCTTCGAGCAGGGCTCCGATGGTGACGGGCCCTCGTTCCATTCTCCCGAAGATTACCTTATCGACGATCCGGAGATCGAGAAGGCCGCCCCGATCCTGATCCAAGACGCCGACGCCTCGCAACACAGCGCTCTCGTGGACGTGATGCGGCAAAAGAATTTGGTGATCCAAGGGCCCCCGGGAACTGGGAAGTCCCAGACTATCACGAACATCATCGCAAATGCCCTGGCTGCTGGGAAGACAGTGCTTTTCCTGGCTGAGAAACAGGCAGCCCTCGACGTTGTCAAACGGCGACTCGACAAGTCCGGAGTTGGCGAGTTCTGCCTGGAGCTGCACTCCGACAGATCGTCTCCCAAAGCTGTGGTCCAAAGCCTCGCCCGCCGATACGAAATCGGCGTCGGGCGGTCCGCCAGGGCAGCTACGGCACAGGAGGACACGACGTGGGCCTTCGCACGGGCCCAAATCTCTGAATATCTGAACGATCTGCACTCCGAAGCCGAAGATGGAGCGACTCCGTTCGAACTGATTTGGAAATCGATCCGAGGACGTTCGGTAAACGCCGATCTTGGAGACTTTTTCAACGACGTCCATATGCCGGACGATCTGCTAGGCGACCCACGCAACCTGCGGGACGTCAGAGGTAAATTAGAGATCTTCGCGGCTAGCGCGCACGCGTTTCATGATTCCTATGGACACCCGTCGGCGTCACCATGGAGTGCGACCCCTCCGGGGCACCTGCCGGCGTACGAGCGCGATCAGTTTCTTGCGGCGATCCAAAGCCTTCGAGATGCGGCGGCGGAATTGGCGAAATTCATGGATCGCCACGAGAGTCTCGGCATTCTTTCCGACGAAGATGGGGATGCGGTGTCGGCCGCCGACAAGATCATACCGGAGCCGTCGAGCCCTTCGAAGATAGCCACCATCGCCGCCATCGATCTCGATGGCCTGCAGCATGGGTTGTCCCTTCAATCGTCGTACCTTTCGGCAGTTCAAGCAGTCGACGACTTGCCGTCAGCAGGAGATCTCGACGCGCCGACTCTTGATCGGGCCCGGGCGATCGTGTCAGCGCTGCCGGCTCAAGGCCTTGCCGAGCTTAGCCCCGTCGGCCTGCGGGCGCATGCCTACCGCACGATACACCGGAACAAGGGGTTCCTCGACGCGCTTGAGTCGATGGGCCAAGCAATGGAATTGCTAGGCTTGGGAGGGTCCGCCCCCGTTCACGCTCTCGACGCTGTTGCCGCTGCTCTCGAGGTCACCGAGAGCGCTCACCCTGAGCACCTGCAATGGATCGGCGCTGTCCAGATTGATACCTCTCTTTTCGGCCAGCTATTTGATCAATGGAACGCACTTTCTCGCGAACAGCTGGAACTTCGCCAAGCGGTGAGAGGGTTCACCGAACCCAAATGGCCGGACGCACGGGAACTTGACGAAGCTGGTGCTGCATTGCGAAAAACCGGGATCGGGAGGCTCTTCAGTGCGATGCGCGGAGACGTCAAAGCCGCGAGCGCAATGTTGGCGCGGCTCCGGCTTCCGGCAGAACCGAACTCCGTCGACATGCTTGTCCGAATCTCGAAACATGTCCGGTCGGTCGAGGCGTTCGCGTCCCATCGCGACGCAGGAGCCGCGATTGGCAAAGCCTGGGCCGGGATGGCAACGCCGTTCGTGGCTATCGATCAAGGGATCAAGCTGCGCGAAGCCGTGGAGCATAAGCTCACGGGGCTTTCCGACGGAAACAGCGTTGCCAAAGCCATAGTCGGATTGACCGTAAGTTCTATCTCCGCATTCGCAAAACTTTCGCGGACGGCAGATTCGTACAGAGCCGGACGCGCACGGTTCGATGAGTTGATTGACGGGCACCGGATCGGGCACGCTGCGGAACAGTGCACCAAGGATCTGGAGGCTTTCGAACGCATTCTCGGACTGGACCCGGATGACCGGCTCTCATCTTCCACGCTTTCGCTCTCGACCCTTGCCGAGATCGATGCCGCCAGGGCACGCTTGTCGCAAGCGCTGATCGCGGTCGACAGATCCCCATTCGCCGTCGCGGTGCGCTCGCTGGCGCCTGACAACGACGGGGTCGCGCAAACTAAAGACGCCATTGGATATGTCCGGTCGGTCAAGTCCGCGCGACTGCCCGGGCTGATCCTTCAAGGACTTCTCTCCGCGGATGCCCGGGCGTGGCGCGACCGACTTCGCGAGATGGCGGAGTCATATGACCGCGTTACAGGGCAGCTCAACCAGTCGGCGAAGCGTCTTGACGAATTCGGGGTTCGTGGCATGGACGCCTTCGATGTGCGGTCCATGATCCCGCATCTTGAAAGCCTCCTGGAACATAGAGAGGAGCTTTCGGAATTCATCTCCCTCCGCAGCTCCCGAGCCGACCTCGAGGGAGCAGGCCTCGTCGAATTCCTTTTCAAGACAGATGGGCTGCTGGTCCCTCCTTCGCGGCTTCCGGCGGTATTTGACGCGGTCGTTTCCCGACTTCGTGCCAAGGCTGCCCGGCGTCTCTCTTCGTCATTGGCTAACCGGACTGGCAACGAACTCGATGCGAAACGAAAGACGTTTGCCGAGCGTGACAGGCAGAAGATCCTTGGTGACCGCGAGACTGTCCGGGCGCGTTTGCTGACAAGACAGCCGCCGAACGGCCTCCGCAACGGATCGGTGAAGACATGGACGCAAATGAGCCTTCTGGCGAACGAGTTTCCGAAGCAGAAGCGCTTCACACCAGTTCGCGGTCTAATGGGAAGGGCTGGCGAAGCTGTCAGGGCTCTGAAGCCCTGTTTCATGATGTCGCCCCTCTCGCTTTCAAAGTTTCTCCCGCAAGGCAGATTTGAATTTGACCTGCTCGTCATTGACGAGGCGTCCCAAATGAAGCCGGAGGACGCGTTGGGCGCCATGTTGCGTGCGCGGCAGATCGTAGTGGTCGGCGACCCGAAACAGCTTCCGCCGACGAGCTTTTTTGAACGATCGAGCGACAATCCGGCCACTGATGACGAAGATGCGGACGAGATCGATGACGAGTCGATCCTTGAACGATGCCAGAAGGTATTCGGTGAGGTCAGGCGCCTGAAATGGCATTATCGCAGCCGTTGTGAGAGCCTAATCCGGTTCTCAAACGACAACTTTTACGAGGGCAGCCTCGTCACGTTCCCTGCCGCAAAACCTGGCTCTTTCTCTATCGACCTGCTTCGCGTCAATGGGGAATACAAGGCTAGGCGGAATGTCGCCGAAGCCGAGCGTGTCGCTGAAGAGGCGATTGAGTTCATGCGGCACTTCTCGAATAGCGATGAGGATTCGCTTCCCACCTTGGGTATTGTCGCGCTCAACACGGACCAGAGAGACCTCATTGAGGAAACCCTGCGACGGATGTCGGGCGACGACGAACTTGTCGAGACGTATAGGGAGAAAGCCGGGAAGAAGGGCGAACCTTTGTTCGTGAAGAACTTGGAGAACGTTCAGGGCGACGAACGCGACTTCATCTTCATATCGATGACCTACGGCAAGGAAGCCGGCGCGACTGTCATGCGGCAGCGCTTCGGCCCGATTAACAGCAAGCAGGGTCATCGTCGTCTCAACGTACTATTTTCCCGGGCTCGAATCCGCATTGGTCTTTTCGCTTCGTTTGGCTCCGAAGACGTCAGACCGACGGAAACCAGCAAAGACGGCGTCCATGTTTTGAAACGATATCTCGAATATACCGAAACCGAGGGACGTGCTGCGGTCCAGTTGATTGGCGGCGAGGCCGACAGTGAATTTGAGACTGAGGTGGCCAACCGTCTTCGCGCTCGTGGCCATACCGTGGACATGCAGGTAGGAGTTTCCGGATTCAAGATTGACTTGGGAATACGGCATCCGGATCACCCAGAAATGTTCCTCGCAGGCATTGAATGCGACGGAGCTCAGTATCACTCGAGCAAGAGTGCGCGTGACCGCGACAGGTTGCGCGAAGAGGTTCTGAGGGGCCTGGGCTGGAACATCCTTCGGGTCTGGTCGACCGATTGGTTTGACAGCCCGGACGCTCAGACGGAAAAGCTCCTCAAGCGGCTTGAGGAGTTGCGGACTAAGCCAATGTCGGCGTTTCAGGACTATCGACTTGGCCCCACATATTTGCCAGCGATCGAGGTCACAGTCGCGGAGCTGCCAGAAACAGAAACCGACGATGACACTGATGGCCAAGCCCTGTTTGACTCCATAGCGGAGCACGCGATTTCGGACGTGCAGGCCGAAACGGACGATCGCGCCGACCCGTTTGAGGGGAGCGGTAGTTTGACTGCTGACCAGGCGTACGAAGCCTTGGCGTCATTTAGGGAAAAGATCATCCGGCCGTCGGCCTCCAACTGGGAGCCGCATCGTTCCATCCTTCGCGAAGCCATGATCGAAACGTTCGTCAGCCAGAGGATCACCGATCCCGACGACTGGTTCACTCGTGTCCCGCACTACCAGAGGTCCGGCACCGACCCGGTGGAAAAGAGGCTGTACCTGGATCGCATCTGCAGCGTCATAGAGCGCATCGGCGCGGACGTCGGGCAGATGCCGTCGGGACAGCCTTCGCCCTTCTCGCCGACGATATCGCGTGATGCGAAGGCTGCGACCTCTAAATCATCTGTCAATCGGGTGCCTGGGTCCTATGTCGTCACCGATTTCGGTGCCGCTGGGCTGACGCCGGACCCGGATCGCTTTTACGAGGCAAGCTATCGTCCAACGCTTCGACAGCTGATCGCGTATGTCATTCAGACGGAGGGTCCGCTCTACGGCGATATTCTCGCTATCCGGATCGCGAGAGCACATGGCATGGAGCGGACGGGTTCAATCATACAGAAGATGGTGACCGACGCCGTAGACTTGCGCTTTCCCCGATCTCGTGAGGAGGAACGGGACGTGTTCTGGCCAGAAGGATCCGTGACGGATCGCCCGGTGCCCTTCCGGGTTTCGGTTGATGGAAGCCGATCCCATGGTGACACGCCGCTTGCCGAACTTGCTAGCTTGGCGTCGCCGTATCTGCGCGTCAGGCTCTCCGACGGCCAGGTCATTGAAAAGCTAGCGGAGCAGTTCGGCTTGCAACGCATTCGGGCTGCTACTCGAGAGCGATTTGAATCGGCGATCGCGATCGCCAAAATGTCCACCAAGTGATTGGGCTTTGGCCCTCGAGCGTCTCGTCGTGGTTCATCGCGAAGCCGGCGGCCCGGTTGGCCGACGGTTCCTCCCTTGCGCCTCGCGGCTGTGTCCCCTGCAAGCTGTGACACGCAGGCCAAGCAAGGAGAACCGGATCTTGAAAGCGGCGGCGACGAACGCTACCTGCTGATTGAATTTGATAACCTTTCACTTTTTGAACGGAGGAAATACCAATGGCCAAGGTGCCAACTACGGAAGAGATTCAGATCTATATCCAGGAATACATCCGCAACAATCATTCGGCTGTTCGGCCCGGCGAGATCGTCACCGACATCACGAGCCTGCAACTGCGCACTGCGAAGGAATTCGGCGCCCGCGCCGACGAATACACGGATGCGATAAAGGCGCTCGTCGAAGCAGAGGTTCTTGCGTGGGACGGTGGCAAGTTTCTGAAGCTGGGTGCAAAGGCCCATCGCGAGAAAGAGCCTTCAATGAGAGAAATCCAAGAATGGATTTTTGACTATATCCGTGAGAAAAATCCAGGCGTCCGTTCCGGCGAAATCGCAGCCAACGTCACCGATCTGCAAATCCAGCTCGGTTCGAAACACGGTGTCCGTGGGACAGAAGGCGGCGGCGCCATCAACGGCCTGATCCACGAAGGCTATCTGACTTTCGACGGCGGCAAGTTTCTCAAGCTGACTGATAACGGCTTCGAGCACCTCTGACCTTTCACGATTTCAGAATCTCCGGCCTCTGTCGTCTCTCTTCGGCTGCGGTCGTCAGTATGCCGGGACCTCGGCGCAGCCGGCGAAGACACGCAGTCTTACGGAAGACGACTAGCAAGCACAGGCGATGCTTCACGCAAAGGAACGTGGCGATCGCGCGGGGCACGCGAGACGCTGTTAACCGAGAGGCACGATCATTTTCTTGAATCGACGTGGCGACAGTTATGCTTGGATAACAAGACGTTCGTTTAGACAACAAAACGTACGCTTTGATATCCGACGCTCAATGTGCCATCGGTTCCAGACAGAAGGAACCCGTGTCATGGCACGATCGACAGTTCAAAGCGCCTTGCGCTATCCACTGACTATCATTCTCGGCACCGACGCAAACGTCAGGCTGCTCCGGGAGCTGTCGCGGCATGGAGGCTTGCTTTCTTCTCCATTGCTTGCGGACCGCAGCGGGCTTGCAAGGGCAAGCGTCTGGTCTGCTCTTGAGGGATCGGCATCGTATCGTCAGAGGGGACTGGTAGAGCTTGCCTCTATCGGTTCAACGATAAACATCCACTGGGGGCATCACTGGAAGCCCTCTTTGAGCAGGAGGGGCTTGGGTATTCCAACATTCTCCCCGTAATCGCTGACGTGGTCTCCGCAGTTCGTCCGAACGTACTCGCGGCCTGGATTTACGGCAGCGTGGCGAGGGGCGAGGACCGCCCAGACAGCGATCTCGACATCGCTGTGGTTTCATCTTCCGAAAAGCTGGAAAGCGCGCTCCAAGAAATCCGGGAGGGGCTGCGCTCCCATGGTGAAGCGCTTGGCTTCAACCCTTCGGTGGTGGGGCTCACTCCGGAGGATGTGGCAAGGCTGTCGAGCACGGGAGACCCGTGGTGGAAGGGGGTCGAAGCTGATGCCTTTGCCGTTGTCGGTTCACGCCCGGACGAACTTGCAGCCAACCCCCGGCAGAAGGCGTCGGCATGACCAGAAAAGGCACGACCAAAGCAGTCGAAAAAGGCTTCGGAGACGGGCGGTTGCGGATCGCCAGCTCATATTTGAAGGCTGCGGCGGCCGTATGAGGCTTACTCAAGAACGGGACCGCTAGATCGCGGCTCGTTCGCAGACCAAGTCGATGATGGCCTTTGCCTCGTCGAGTGTCTGCGGATAAAAGCGGTTCAACGCCAGCCCCTTAAGCTCCGGAACATTGAGGTTGGAGTTGCGACCCCTTTCGACCGGGTACGTTTCTCCCGCAATGTGCGGAAAACAGTCGTGACCGACGTCAGAAGCCAGGGTCCATATCGGCTGCTTACCGTTAGAAGTCTTGTCCAGAGCCAATGTCCGACCGTTGGTCGTATTGTAGACGGCGATCTTCTTGGTACCGCCGGGCTTGCGGTCGGGATGCTGGAGAAGCCGCGGATCACAATCCATCTTTGCCTGAATGAGGTCGCGTAACGGATTTCCGGTGTCTCCGTCGCTCGTCGGCCCCCTTGACAGTTTGCCCCCGGTTGTCTTTTCCCTCGGAGGATTGGCGGCAATGGCTGGCTTCGTTTCATTGGGCGCGGATGGTCGGGCGGCACCATCCGGTCGTGGGAGCGATAGCGCCAAAGCGAGGCCATGTTTCCCGCGGAGTGCATCTGTCGCCGCTCTCATCCGAGCGTAAGCCGGAAGGAGAAACTGAATCCGTTTCCGGACGGGGTCGCCCGCGCTCAGGTCGTCCGGCGATTTCAGTCCCAGGTACACGTCGACCTGACTTCCCGCGCTCGTTGAAGGATGGGCAAAGGCACCAAGAACCTGGTCGCCGCGGATCAGCCCTTCCTTCGCGCACCAGTCCAGAGCGGCGAGAGGCGTCGGACCCAGGCCGATGTACAGGGTCCGGTCTGACATAAGGCGCAGCGAAGAAACGAAGTCTCGCTCGAACCCCTCGCGAAACACGTCCGACCGAAGAACGTCGTCGAAGCTTCCGGCGAACATCTTGCCGTTCCTGAAGGCCGCGTGCGGAATGACCGAGGTCGCATGGAACAGGTCGGCCGCGTCTCCCCACAGCTGTTCTTCATCACGGATTCCCAGGATTCCGGCCAAGCCGAAATGCCTCATCATCTTAAGGAGATTCGGACGCATTGAGGGGCCGCCGAACGCAGCCTGCTTTTTGGCTTCCAACCGAATCTGCTCGTCCGCTTGTCCGACTTTCAGACGGCTGCCAAACATTCGGTAGGCAAGCTTCAGTTGCTCGGGGCCGGGAGTAATGCCGACCACGGCGAGACTGGCATTCGGATACACATGCTCGAACGGCGTGTAGAAGAGTTCATCGCCGCCTCTTCTCGTGAGACTGGTTTCGGGTGACTGTGCGGCAGTCTCGCCTCGGCTCCTTAGAATATCTCGGAAACAGTCCAAGAAAATCGGCGGCTCGGTCGAAGGGGGCATATGATTCCTCGGTGCAAGGTCGTGAAGTATCGCTTGGATTGGTTGCGTCGGGTAGTGTCGGTGGCACCGTCAGCCCGTGTTGGCGCGGCGACTGTACCGAGACTGTGCGTCAGCAGCAGGCTGAGCAGAAGCGAATGCGTATGGAGCAGGAGTAGCGGGTTCGCTATCTGGAAGAGGCATATGGCTCCTCCGTCTTTGTCTCGCACCATGCGTCGATAGCCGCCGGATGACTTCTACAGTCGCCACTTTGATAGCAAAATCGATATCATTTGTCCTACCTTCTCGCGGCATCCTGACCACGAAGACAAGGATTTCGATATCGCGATCGAAGAAGTTCGGATCCTATCGAATCTGAAGGATTTTCCTAACCAGATCTCAAACCTTTGCCGTCAAAACGCCGATCCCGGCACCAATCCTGCCGGAACAGAGGAACCGAATTCCATGATGAAATTCATATCGATAGTTGGGCAGGACGGCCACAAAGCCAAGGTCTAAGCCATCGGTGTGAGTTCACGCCGATGTTTGACATCGGCTTCGGTTCGTCCTTCCACAGCTAGCCTGTTTATCTAGCCAGGAAGGATCTTCGTCATGAGCAAACAGCTCGTCTCTAATCATTTTTCTCCTAAACGGACAGATGGTCTGCCGCTGGCTGAGCAGGTAGCGCCCGCTGCCGACTTGCGACGTCCGCACGCCCTCGACGCGTTGGCCGCCTCGGCGGACGCGCTGAACTGCTGCGGCCTGGCGAACGCCAGATATGCCAAATCCGCCTCCCGGATCGCCGACGCACAGAACCGCATAGCGCACTGATCTCAGCGGACCTCCGTCTGCTCGATCAACGCTTCGGGAAGCCTATCGCATCTCCCGACGACCAGCTCGGCAGCGCGCCGAGAACAGGAGAGCTGTGCCATGACCAAAGATATCAAGACTCCACGCTCCGGAATTAGTCCGACCGAAACCCGAGGCTCCTCGGTCCCCGATCAGGAGGTTGGCGGTGAGACCGAGGGCGGGGGCTTATCCATACCAAGCCATCTCAGACTGCCAGAAGATCGGGCCGGATTTTCATTCCACCGTCGGACTCGCTGACCAGCCGCAACTTCAAAATGCGTTCGAGAGGCTCTTGTAGGGGAAGCATCGTGAATCCAAGGACAAACAGGAAACTCGTCTATGAAAGCGGTCTCGAACGCGACGCCGCATACATTCTTATGGCTCACCCCGATGTCGCCGACGTGCGCGATCAGCCGCCCGCAGTCGACTACGTTGACCGCAACGGCAAGAGGCACAAGCACACCTTTGACTTCGAAGCGCGCATGACGTGCGGCGAGCGTCGAGAGGTAGCCGTCAAGCCGGAACACAGAGTCGGCCCCAGCGGAATCGAGGAAACGCTCACCCTCATTCGGGAGCAGTCGCCCCCCGGCTCAGCTGACCGGATTATCCTTCGGACTGGGCGACAGATCACGCGAATCCGCGCCGCAAATGCCCGGCTTATCCATCGGGCGGTACGCAGTCGGATTCCCGCCGACATCGCGGTCGTCAAAGCTTGCGTCCTGACCCTTCAGGGGGCCGCCACGATCGCGGAAGTCATCAACGTCACGGTACCGGGACCCGCCGGCCTTCTTGCGGTCCTCTGCCTGATTGCTGACGGCGTCATTGAAGCCGTCGGGACGGGCCACATCACTCGCGAAACCCAGATCCGCGTCAGGCGGAAGCAACAATCAGGAGAACAGCATGACCAATAGCAGCAAGAAAATCCAGACAGTCCCCTCCCCGGCGCCTCGGCTCCGATTCGGCTTGAGCGATCGCATCACGATCGGCGTGATCGATTACGCGCCGCACTCGAGCGATGACTTCTCTCAGATGTTGATCCGGATGGCGACAGGATTGCCGGAACAGTTCAGCCATGAGGAAATCCAGCGGCTCCGCGATTGCGGAGAGCTCAAGCTTTTCCGCAATCACAATTCGCCTACTCGGCTCGTCTCCAGCAGAGGCCAGCCGGAGGTCAAGCTCAATGACCTTGGGGAAGAACAGCGCGGCAAGGTGCTTTGGCGCAAGGATATCTGTGATCGTTTCCTGCGTATGGAGGCAGCTCGGGAGACGAGCCGCTCCGACGTTGCCATGCTGCCGGCCATCGCCACGATCAACGCGGAGATCGCCAAGACCGAAACAGAACGCCAATCCAGCAGCGGACGGTGCGGAAGCAGTCTGGTGCTGCGCAGCCCGCCGAGCCCGACGATGCTGCGGAAGTGGCTACGCAAATACGAGGCCTGCAATTTCGATGCGCTGGTGTTGCGCGACAACTATGGCCGAAGCGGCAACCGCCAGCCTCGCCTGGTCGACGAGGTGCAGCAGCTCGTAAAGGATTTTGCCGCAACGTTCGCGGATGCTCGCAAGCCCAGCAAAGCCTCAGTTTACTCCAATCTCGTCAGGGAGATCAAAAAACAGAACGATGAACGCCTGAAGAATGGCGTTGCACCGCTGACATTGCCAAGCCGCAGGGCGCTCGACCGGGAAATTGCCAAGCTTGACGCGTACTTTGTCTATGCCGGAAGGGAGTCTGAGGAGAAGGCCAAGAAGAAGTTCTACATCGTTCGAGGCGGTCTCGACGTCAGGTTGCCACTTGAACGTGTCGAGATGGACGAGTGGCGCGTATCGCTTCAGACGTTGCTGATGGACGCGGGCATTTGGAGCAAGCTTCCCAGGGACGTAAGGCGAGGCGCTGCGAAGGTCCGGGTGTGGGTATCCGTCGCGATCGATGCCGCAACGCGCTGCATTCTGGCAATCCGCGTTATTCCCGACTCTCCCTCGGCCAATTCCGCGGTGGCTACCCTCCAGATGACTGTCTCGGACAAGCGCGCCCTTGCCAAGGCCGCAGGATGCAAGACGCCTTGGGACATGGGCGGCACGCCCGACACCATTTCCACCGACACGGGCTCGTCGTGGTTCAGCTACGAATTCCGGGGCGCCGGGACTGACCTTGGCTCCGAGGTCATGTTTGCCCCAGTCGGCATGCCCCAAATGCGTGCCAGGATCGAGCGCGTGTTCTCGACCATGCACACTCAACTGATCGCGCGGTTCGACGGCCGCACTTTCGAGAACAGCGTCGTCAAGGGCGAATACGATTCCGAGGCACGTGTCACGATCGACGTCGAAGAACTGACCAAGGTGCTCATCCGTTATGTCGTCGACGTCTATCACAACGAACCCCATGGCGGTCTCGGCGGGGAGACGCCTCGCAACGCATGGCTGCGGCTAGTTAGGGACTGGGGTGTGACGCCTGCCCCCGACCCTGACCAAATGCGCGACATCTTTGGGACCACGCTCGAAAGGCGGATCACCAGCGAAGGGATCGAAGTCCTTGGCAATCAGTATCAGGATGATGAGCTGGCAAGGCGCCGCCGCCAGATCGGCCAAAAGCCTGTCCTGATCCGTGTCGACCAACTGGACCTCGGTCACATTTCCGTCCGTCTCCCCGAAGGCTGGCTGACTGTGGAGTGCCAACGGCAGGGAATGAACGGCGTGTCCGTCAAGGACTGGCAGGAGACCAACGAGCGGCTGCGCAGGACTTATGCCGACCAGGCCGCGATTACCGAGGATGTCGTTCAGCAAGCACTCGGCGAAATCCAGGACTTCGCCGACAAGGCCATCGCAAGAGCCGAAATCGATCCGCCTACCTACACTCGCGAACAACTCGCGAAGCTGGAGCGCCGTCTGGAACTCGGCTCAAGGATCGAGCGCGGGCCCGAGGAGGACGGGGATTTCCTCGAGATGGCCGAAGACACGCCTGAGGACTCACCAACTGCCATGCAGATCTCGCCGTTAGACCGCAAGGACTCGGCCGATCACGAAAGCAATGCGCCGGACGAACAATCCGACGACGACATCTGGTCTATGGAGGATTGAAAATGGACATCAACAATATCGAGAATACTGAAGTGTCTGCCGCTGACGGCCGAGACGTGGTCATGGATCGAGTCCTTTCGGCGTACTTTAAGACGCCGCGTGACCAACTGCTGGAGGCGGAAGTCGATTGGCTTCTCGACAGCTACCAGCGGGTGCACAGCCGTCGGGCGGAAGGAAAATCAAGGGTCGGTCGTCTGGCGGAGGGGCGCATCCTCTCCGTGCTGGGAGAAAGCGGAGCCGGGAAGACCAGATCGCTGCAGCGTTTGTTCGCAAGCCGCCGCGAATTGGCAGACCTGGAAAAGGGCGGCAGCTCGATCACTGTGATCGCGCCGTCTCCCTGCACGTTGAAACAGCTTGGCAATAGTTTCCTGGCAGCCCTCGGATATGAGCTCGAGCGCGATCTACGCGAGAATGTCGTGTGGGCGTTGGTGCGGCAGCGACTGCGAGACTGCCGAGTGCGCATCGTCCACATCGACGAGCTGCAACACGCGCTTAAAGACGGCAACGCATATGAGCTGCAAAAGGTTCGGGACACGTTGAAGAACATCGTCCAGCAAAAGGATTGGCCTGTATGGCTGATCCTGTCCGGCCTTCCGGTGGTTGCCAAGTTCTTCCAAGGCGACACCCAAATCAAGCGCCGGAGCCGTTTTGTCCGCTTTGAGCCGATCGAGTTTCCGCGCGATGCAAGAATGATCGACAAAATGATCCGGCAATTTGTCGTAGATCGAGCCGGTCTTGTCGTCGATCGGGAAAATGACGAACCGATCGCGCGGCTAATCCACGCTTCGCTTAACCAGCTCGGAACCGCGATCGAATTCACGCAGGATGCAATTGAGGAGGCTCTCCGGTCTGGAGATGGCGCCGTAAGGATCGGGCACTTCGCAAAAGTATATGCAGCGAGAACCGGCTGCGGGCCTGATGCCAATGTTTTCATTGCACGGGATTGGGACCGGATCGATCCCCGCAAGATTTTGGATGCTGACGATCAGGCGAATGTCGGCCTTGATCCGGAACAGCCTTCCAAGAAGCCACGCGACGTGAGGAACAAGTAATGGGTCAGTTACCTGAAAACATGACGGTCCCGCTCGGGGACGACGAGCTGCCTTCAAGCCTATGCTCGAGGATCGCCTACTTGAACCGCCGCTCTGGCCGAGACTTTTGCCTAGACATGGGTTTCACGTTCCAAGGTGTCGTTGACGGCGATCAGGCAACACTGAACAAGCTCGCCGAGCGCTCTCGCGTCGATCCCGATGCTTTGGCTCGGTCCGCCATTGTCCGTCAGGGTGACCGGACGTACACGTTCAAAGGACATGCAATGCGGCGCTCGTCCCTTCTCCGCGGGCGAATCCGCGCGTGCGCCAGCTGCCTGCGGGATGACCTTGAATCCCTCTCCTGTGCGGAGGTAGCCAGGCCCTACCAGAGAGCGACCTGGATTCTGGCCTCAGTTCGAACCTGCCCCGTACACGAAGCTGCTTTGATCGAACTGAGCTATGACCTGAGCCCTCACACGATTCACGACTTCACAAGGTCCGTCGAACCGAGAATCCGCGAGATCGAAGCTTTGGCCCACTCGGCTTCCGCGAGGTCGCTCTCGGAACTCGAAGGCTATCTTCTCGACCGTCTGGACGGCGGTGGGAACGGTGCTCCCTGGCTCCAAGGCTTGCGGTACGATGCGGCCGCGAAAGCGTGTGAAATCCTTGGCGGGGTCGCGGTTCATGGTCCCCAGGTCAGGATCTCGGCATTGAGCGAAGACGAGTTGTATGACGCCGGGGCACGCGGATTCGAGATCGCGCGGCACGGCGAGCCTGCCATTTGCGAGTTATTGAATTTGCTCCAGTCGAAGTGCAATCACAGGAGACTGCTGACCGGTCCCAAAACGGCATTCGGCCGCCTGTACGACTGGCTCGCCCACGAGTCCGACGACGATGCCTATGAGCCGCTTCGCGACATCATCATGCGCCACGCAATCGAGACCATGCCGCTCGGTCCCGGGGACGAGATTTTCGGCAGGCCCGTATCGAGCCGAAAAATCCATTCCGTACGAACCGCATCCATCGAGTTCGAGACTCACCCCAAGCGCCTGCGAAAGCTGCTCCTGCTTGGAGGCCTGATCGAAGATACGACACCTAGGCTCCACGATGACAAGGTGCTCTTCGGTGCCGAAGAAGGCCGCGCATTCATCCACCGGGTGCTTGACGCTTTGCCCATGACGGAGGCCGCGAAGTATCTCAACGTGCCTCGCCCCCACGACCGCGGCTTGCTGGAGCACGGGTTCATCCGCCCCGTGATCGAACTCGACCAAGGAGTTCTTACGCACTACAATTTTGCAAAGGCGGACCTAGACGATCTCCTTGAACGCCTTCTCGCCAACTCGGACGAACTCGGCGAGGCGGACTCCGGGTTCTGCAATCTCCTCAATGCCGGAAAGCAAGCGTGCTGCGCAGTCATGGAGATCGTCACGCTCAAGCTGGAAGGGAAACTGACGCGCACGAGGAAATCGCCGACCGACGATGGCTTCCTTTCGCTCCTCGTCGATCCGGATGAGGTCCGTCTACTGGTTCGGCGAGAGGAGCATGGCGGATTGTCCCTCCGCGAAACCGAAAAGAGCCTCGGCGTAGCAACTCAGGTTCTTACCGCCCTCCTTGCGCAAGGCCATCTGCCATCCAGGGTTGGCATCAATCCCGTCAACCGTTGCCCGCAGAAACTGGTGATGCGAGCCGACCTCGATGAATTCATGAAAACCTATGTGTCGCTCATTCGGCTCGCAAAGGAACGCGGAGTTCATTTCAGCGGATTGAAGTCGGCTCTTGAAGAGGCCGGCGTGCCGCTGGCATTCGACCGCGATACGATCGGCACGAGGTTTTATCGTCGAGACTCGCTGCCGTCCGGTTGATCCAAGACGTCCATCAATACAAAGCCCGGCGCCTGCCGGGTTTTTTTGTGCCCCACCACAAGTGAGGCGCGCTGTCGTGTCCAAAGCGAGGCGTTCTGTTGTGTCTAAAGCCTGAATTCGTGAGGCATTGCCGTATAAAATATTGATATATTTCAAATGGTTACACGGAGATGCGAGGCAAACTTTGAGGGTCCCGACACTTACGGTCCGCGAAGTTATTCGCTTGCTGGAGACCGACGGCTGGTATCTGGTTGCAACCAAGGGCAGCCATCGCCAATATAAGCATGAAATCAAAGCCGGCCGCGTCACCGTGGCCGGCAAGCCGTCTGAAGAGGTTGCGCCAGGAACACTGAACAGCATCCTCAAGCAGTCCGGCTTAAAGGAGCGATGACATGCGGTACGCGGTGGTGATTGAAAAAGCCGGCAACAACTTTTCTGCTTATGTGCCGGACTTGCCCGGCTGCATCGCGACCGCTGCCACCGTGCCGGAAGTGGAAGCCGAAATTCGCGACGCAATCCGCTTTCATATCGAAGGCCTGCGCGCCGACGGCCTGGAAGTGCCCAAAGGCGTCAGCCTGGCGGAGTATGTAGAGGCATAGAGCCCCGGCAGTGCTGCAACACTGCAACGGCGTTGCGCACCGAGCGCCAGAGCCCTGCGATGGTGCAGTATGATCGATCACATAACCGTCGCAGTCGGCGACCTGCAGAAGAGCAAGCTCTTCTACGAAAGAGCCCTTGCCCCCATGGGGTATCGCCTTTCCTTCGGCAAAGAGGGCGTGTTCTGGGCGTTCGATGTCGGCAATGGCTGCCTGTTCGAGATCCAGCGACCGGACAGCGAACCACCGCTGACACGTGTGCATGTCGCCTTCCGGTGAACAGCAAGACAGAGGTCGACGCCTTTTATCGGGCTGCTCTCGATGCCGGCGGCGCGGACAATGGCGCACCCGGCCCGCGTCCGGACTATGGCGCGAACTGCTATGCGTGCTTTGTGCTTGATCCCGATGGCTACAACATCGAGGCGATGATCAATGAGGCGTGCGCCGCCTCATGACGGCCTCACAGCCAGGAACGTGTTCCATTCTTCGCGATCGCGGCCGACGTTGAAATCGTCCCTGATAAGGACCAGCCCGGCGCTTTCTATGCGGGCCGCGAAGTCGTCCCTGCGCCAGTAGACCGTATGATATTTGCCGCCCGTCTCGCCATCGCCATTGCGCATCGATACGAGGAAGGCGCCGCCTGGCCGCAGCGACCCGGCTATCTTGGCAAGGACCTGGTCGGTCTGGTCGCGCGGCACATGGATCAGGACACACAGGGCCAGGACGGCGTCGTAGGGACCGCCGAGGTCATCGGTGATGAGATCGAGAAGCTCACCGTGCTTGCCGCGCGCGGCCTGCAGCTCAAGAAACCGCTTTGTCGCGTCGGTCCGCCGAACCTTGGCGCCCAAACTCTCCAGAAAGTCGGCATCGTATCCCGGTCCGGACCCGACCTCCAGAATCTGGCCGCCCGTGCCGGCGATCGCCACAAGGCGCCTTAGCGAGGCCTGCTCTCTCGGGTTGGGAACATGCCTCACAATTGCATCGTAGCGTTCCGCATAGTCCTCATAGGCACTGATCGTTTGACGGCTCTTCGCCAGAGCCTCCGATGACACATCCATCTTTCCCTCCCTTGCATCCATGTCGGTCAAAGAGCTTCCTCAGCGAATGGTTCCGGGAGGAACGCGTCCGTCGAGCATGCCGATATCGCGCAGGAAATGGTCCGACAGCGAACGGTGGTCGAGCAGGCCGCGCTTGCGGGGCCGGAACGGCGCGGTGAAGAGGTCGAGCATCGGACGACGAAACGTGTTGTAGAGGGTGGTCATTGCCGTGTCCTTTCGGGGTTCGATCTGATGGACAAAGCATGCCGTTTTCCGGCCTTGGATTCCAATCGAACGTCAAGTACCATGCATCAGGAGGATTGATGCGTCATGAGTTGGGAGCTACCGCCGTTAGGGGCCATTCGCGTCTTTGAAGCCGCGGCGCGGCTGGGCAGCTTCACCAAGGCAGCCGAAGAACTCGGCATGACCCAGTCGGCGGCCAGCTATCAGATCAAGGTGCTGGAAGAACGCGCCGGAACGCCGCTTTTCATAAGAAAAACAAGGCAGATCGCCCTGACCGAGGCCGGACAGCAGTTGGCACCGCACGCAACAGGCGCATTCTCGACCCTGGCGGATGCGTGGGTCGCCACGAAGGGTGGAGCGACCGGCGTGCTG
The DNA here is from genome assembly GCF_056781675.1 of Mesorhizobium monacense. Taxonomy (NCBI): domain Bacteria; kingdom Pseudomonadati; phylum Pseudomonadota; class Alphaproteobacteria; order Hyphomicrobiales; family Phyllobacteriaceae; genus Mesorhizobium; species Mesorhizobium monacense. The sequence continues at coordinate 2,670,190 of NZ_CM165567.1, forward strand.
TCCGTGACGACCATGGAAACATTTGCCTCGAACTGGCTGGCCGTATGGCTTGGAACATTCCAGCTGATGCATCCCGACCTTGCCGTGAAGGTGAACACATCGTCCCGGCTGGTCGATTTCACACGCGAAGATATGGATATCGGGATTCGCACCGGCACCGGAAAATGGCCCGGCCTGACGGCTCACTATCTATTCAAGGCAGACTATACGCCAATGCTCAGTCCGAAACTGGCCGAGAGCGTGGGCGGCATCCACCGCCCCGAGGATCTTTACAAGGTGGCGCTATGCTGTGCCGACGATCCCTGGTGGAAAATCTGGTTCGAGGCAGCCGGTGTACCCTTCGAGCCCGATCGCGTCATCGCGGGCCCGACGCTGGGTTCGCAGGCTTACGATGCAATGGCGGCACTGACCGATCAGGGCGCAGCGATCCTCACCCGCAACATCTACAGCGCCCTGTTGGCAAAGGGCCAGTTGATACAGCCATTTGAAGTCCTTGGATCTGATGGCGACGGCTATTGGCTGGTGCACCTGGAAAGCCGCCGCAATACACCCAAGATCAAGGTGTTCCGGGACTGGGTGCTGGCGCAGACGGCGGAGATACGCGAGCGCGAAAGGCGCGAGGCCCGATAGGCTTTCAGGCAGCGGTCACGGGCCCTCAATCCTTGAACGTGATCCCGTACTTTGCGGCCTGTTCCTTGGGCATGTCGGCGAACGCCTGGCGCGTGGTGTAGCCGCCGTAGACTTCGCCGCCATTCCTGATCATCCAGTCCTCGACGTCGGCTTCGGCCACCTTCATCCTGTCACCGATCTTGTATTTGTTGCCGTTCACCGGTTCGTCGGCAAGCAGGCCGATGAAGGTGCCGTCGCTGTAGCCGAGCAGTTGCAGCCAGATATGCTCGGTGGCGCCGTTCTGCGTCAGCGGGAATTTCACCGTATAAGTGCCGGGCGTGCCGGCGGCGATCAGTTTGTGGAACCGCGGCAGCGTCGAGCGGCCTTTGGTCTTGGCGGCCTGCATCGCCTCGTCGACCGTGTTGTAGGCGACGACGTTTTCCTTGATTGGGCGCGGCGCCGTCGGCGAGGCGCCCGGTGCTGCCTCCGGGATGGCGACCGGCTTGTTGCTCGGCATATGGCCGAGCGTGTTGAAAAATCCGTAGCCAAGCGCGGCCACAAAAGCGACTGCCAGAACCGGATTGCGCATCGACCCCTCACGCCATTGTTTTGAAGCATGTCGCCGTTCAAAGCGCACCCTTCAGGTCAGGCCTAAGGGGCATGCCCTTTGGGCGACATGCACGATCACGCGGATGTTACCGACCGGGCGTTGCGGGACCGCTAAGGAACAGGGTGAGCGGATCGTTAGAAAAACGCTGAAATTTGCCGCCAAAAACCTCAAGACGCGGGCTGCGCCTCTAGTCAGCGTCGGCCATCATCTGGCGGCTGCCGCCGGCCCAGGCACGCCACTGTCTCTCGTCACCATGGAAGACATTGAGGTCGATGCGGCCCCTCACCCCGTGCGACAGGCCGGAGCCGGAGTATTGCCAGAACAGCCATTTGCGGCCGGGATAGACTTTTGATGGATGCCGCGCCACCGCGCGCAGCCAGAACGGATAGTCGAGGAAGGCGCCGCGCAGATTGTCGCGATAGAAATCGGGGCTGGTGTAGATGATGGGTCGCTGGCCGTAATGTCGCTCCAGCTTGTCCATGAACACCTGCATCTTCTCCAGCACCGTCGCGCGCGACGGCCGCCGCTTGCAGGAGGACTCGCCGTTCCACTCGACATCGATCACCGGCGGCAGCGCGCCCTCGACCCGCGGCACGTTGCGGATGAACCAGTCGGCCTGTTCTCCGGCGGTGCGGCACCAGTAGAAGAAATGATAGGCGCCGCGCTTCAGACCGGCGGAATCGGCATTGCGCCAGTTGGTCCTGAACATCGGGTCGAGATGGTCGCCGCCGTCGGTCGCCTTGATGTAGGCGAAGTTGGCGCCCTGGGCGCGCAGCTTGCCCCAGTTCATATTGCCCTGCCAGCGCGAGACGTCGACGCCGTGCACGGCAAGGTGTCGGGGCGAGGCCCCCCGGCCGAAATTGATCGGCTTGGCGTCGCGAAAGCCATAGCGCGTCACCGGACCGGCCAGCATCGGGGGTGCTGCGCGCGTCAGCCGCTTCGGCTGCGATACCAGGGCAACCGGCTCGACCGGTGGCTCGATGGCCTCCTCCGGCAACGGCGTGTCCATGGCAACCGTCTCTTCCTCCTCTGCCAGGGAAAAGGGCGGCGCATTGTCGGCCACGGGCTCGTCCGACATGGGCGCAAGAACGGGTGTGTCCGGGGCCGCCGCGACGGGCACGCTTGGCCGCACGACGGAGCTGGTCGTCTCGTTCGACGGCATTTGCAAGGCATCGACGCCCGCCGTCGATGAACAGCCGGCAAGCCACAGGGACGCGAGCGAGAAAATGACGACGCCTGGTAACCGCATCTGGACCTGTACGCAAAACACAACAGACCGAAGGCAACCAACCGCCGCCGGACAACTGGCAATTCCCTAACGAGAAATTACCAACAAAGTTTGAATCAATTGTTAGCGAAATGGGTGAGCGAGCGCCGTTCTGCCCTGCCCTTGTCTGCGGGAGAAACCGAAGTCGGGTTGGCGGCAGGACTATTTGACCGAGCTGACCAAAGTCTCGTCGCCGCTGAGGATGGAGACCCAGTGCCCGGAGTTGTCGCTCGCCTGCCGCTTCAGGTAGCGATAGCCGGTTTCACTCCACAGGCGAACCTTGTCGCTGAGGTTATCGAGGATGAAGTCGCCCTTGTCCGTGCGCACGGTGAGCACGGCATGGCCTTCACCATCCGGCTTGCGAACCACGGTCAGGAGAAGGTTGGATACGGCAACGCCGTCTCTCATGAGTTCGCGCTGCTTTTCCAGCGCATAGTCCTCGCAATCACCGAAGCCATTGTCCGGATAGGCCCACCATTCCTCCTTGCCGTAATTGTCCATGTCGCTCATCGGCTTGACGTGCGTGTTGACCGAGGCATCGACGGCGGTGATCTCGCGCAACAGCCTGCCGGTCATATGCTCCGGCGTGTTGTTGGGTGAACGGATGGAACATTCGGCGGGGTGGATCTTGCAGAAATCATAGTGGCCGACTGGCTGGGACGTCGGACCGCCTACCATCATGGACAGGCCGGCGGCGCTGGCCAAGCCCGGCACAGAGGAAAAAGCCGTCAGAGCTATTGCAAGCCGCGCCGCGCAACGCCAACCCGTAGAGGATGCCATTGCGGCCCCATCGTCTGTTGTTTGTTAACAAAAGGCTAAGGGGGAATTCCGGGGCGAGTCAATGCATGCGCGTGACGATCGATGGCACTTGGCGGTTTGCGACGCAGACGTGATGCCCGCGCAACACAGCTTGAGCCACCCCATCGCCACCAGCAACACAGCGCCGAGCACGCCGCGATAGACGACGAAGCGCCGCTTCCCGCTTATCCCGGCTGCGGCATAGCTTCGCGATCCGGGGAATCCAATTTACCGATTTGTAAGGTGCGCCCGAGCCGGCTTGACAAGTTTCGTGTTAATATTACTCTTCGCTAACCTTACAATGTAAGGCGTAAGTTGAGAGGAAAACCATGTCGTCCGCCGCACTGTCCGAATTGGAACCCGTTGTCCTGCCCGAAGCGCATCAGCCCGCCATTGCAATGGAGGATGTCTCGCTCGACTTCAGCCGCGCCATCGAACGCGCCGAGGTCAATGCCTGGCGCGACCTCTACGCCGCGGCGCCTGCCGATTTCGCCGCACGCCAGGCCCTGTCGCTCGCCGCGGAAGGCGATCTCGTCTGGACCACCTGCACGACGATCCCGTTCATCCATTTCAACTGCGTGAAGAATCTTGGCGTCGAGCGTCCGGCCACCGAAAGCCAGCTTGACGCGCTGCTGGCGCATTACCGCGCCGCCGGCATTGCCAGGCCTTGGTTCTATGCCAATCCGCATGCCGAGCCTTCGGCACTCAGATGCTGGCTCGAGGCGCGCGGCCTGCAGCGCCAGAGCGGCTGGGAGCGGATTTTTCGCGACGCGACACCGCTGGCGTCCGAGCCGCGGTTCCCGACCGACGGGCATTCAGTCGAACGGGTGACGCCGGCAACCGCGGGAGAATGGGCTGGTTTCATCGACAGCCGGTACCGGCTGCAAACCTCACCCTGGCTGCTGGCGCTGGTCGGTCGGCCCGGCTGGCATCATTACATGCTGAAGCGGGACGGCGCGGTGGTGGCTGTGCGCTCGCTGTTCATCGGCGCCGACGGCATGGCCTGGAGCGGCATCGACGCGCCGGTGCCGGGCATCATGGCGCCGAGCTTCGATCTCGACGCGCTGCTTGGCGAAGCGATGGTTCGCGATGGCATTGCCGCCGGCGCGAAACTGTTTGTGGCCGACATCGAGGCGCCGCACCCCGACCGCGACGGACCCGCCTATCGCAACTATGCGCGTCTTGGCTTCAAGCTCGCCTATTTCCGCAGCCATTACAGCTATTTGCCGGCCAATTCCGGCTGACCTATCCGAGCAACCATTGCTGCAGGCAGGTCCGGGCCACGACATGCGCCGGCGGCACGAGCGGCTGATCGATGGCCGCGTCTTCGGCGGCGCGCCCACGGGCCCTTTCGAGCAGCGTGCGAAGCTCCGCCGGCTGCACGCGGTCACGTTCCATCACGAGCCGGACCATCGGGTCATTCAAAAGCTCGTCCAGGGTGTTGATGCTGTCGCTCATCCGTCGCCTCCTCGAATACCGACCCGCAGCCGATAGATAAGCAGGCAATGATGGCTCGCCAATGACGCTTTGCCGGCTATCTCGTGGTTTCGGATTAAATTCTGTTAACGCCAGCGCCCACCCTTGTCCCACAGCGGGAGAAGGGCAAAGCCTAGTTCGGAGGCGGCGCGCCTTCATAGTGCGGCAGGCCGTCGTCGAGTTGCACCCAGGGCTGCTTGGAGGCCGTCCAGATGTGCATCTGCGGCTTGAACACGGACGGGTCGTCGAGCGAGCCGGTCGTGATGCCGATGATGCCGGCGGACTCGCGCCGCGAAAACATCGTCGTGCCGCAGGCCGCACAGAAACCGCGCTTGAGGTCCGGCGAGGTGTTGACCGTCGCCACCGGTCCCTCGACGGTCACGTCGTCGATGCGAAACAGCACGCGCGCGTTGAAGGCGGCGCCGATCACCTTTTGGCAGAGCCGGCAGTGGCAGACGCGCTCGTTGATCGGCGCCGCCTCCGCGCGGTAGCGGACCGCACCGCACAGGCACCCGCCATCATATCTTGCCATCGCCGCGCTCCATGCCATCAAGGGATTTGGCGGCACGGTAGCGGCGAGGATTGCAGCGTCAATTCAAAAGCTTTGATGGGACATCATCTGTTGCGGTGATGTTGTGTAGCGTGGCGTTGCGTCCCGCGATCGTGACGCCCTCGCTTGGACCGGTACTCTTCCCCGAGCCCCGGAAGTTGATGCCGACAACGCGACAGCCAGCCTTGGCGAGGGCATCTGCAAAGCCATCCAGGTAGCCTACAGTCAGGGTTCCGCCCGATAGCAAGACTATCGGTTCACCCTTTCCTCGGCTGAAATACTCGATGCTGGAATCGGTCAGCTTGACCAGACCCGTTTCTACCGTTTGCACAAAAGCAGTCGTTGCGGATATCGACACTGCGAAGCAGGCAGTGAACAGGGCAAGGATAGCTAGGTGCTTTGTCGGGTTCATATGCGTACATCTTCAAAACGCGTGAACGGTGGTTCATCCGCAAGAGCCTTTAACTCGTCCGCCGCCGGCAGCGTTAGAGTGCTCACCCTTGCTCTCTCCCCGCGAAGGACGGGGAGAGAGGCGTCGGGCTGCTATGGGGCTCAAGGCGTCTTTGTCATCGGCGGGTGCTTCCACGAGCCGTCGAGGGCTGCCTCCTCCGGCCAGTAGAGGCGCATCGCGACGAAGAACGGGCCTTTGGGGGCTGGCAGCCAGTTCGCCTCCTTGTCTTTGCCCGGCGTCTCGTTCTGCACATAGAACGTGTAGCCGCCGTCGGCATCCTTTACGAATTGCGGGAGCATCGGTTTGTTGAGCAGGTAGCGGTTGATCGGATTGGCAACCAGCAGGCTCGCCGGCAGGTCATACATCGTCAGTGACCAGAAGGCGTTGACCGGCGGCATCTTGTCGGCGTCGAAGTGGACGGTGTAGCGGTTGGCGCCTTCGAGCTTCTGCCCTTCGGCGTCAATAGCGTAGACGGGGTACATCGCCTCCTGCTTCGAATTGCCGTAGATGCCGAGAACGGCCGCAGCCATACGGTACAGGTAGTTGTTCTTGAGGTATTCCCGCGTGCCGAAGAGGTCGCCCGAGGTCACTTTCCCGGCGTCGATCTCCTTCTTCAAGCCCTCAAGATCGGCCCAGGCGTCGGCCATGCCCTGCTCCATGGCCGTCTTCATCTCTGGCGAGAGTGTCGCAACGTCTATGGTCTTTCCTGCGCCGACACCGATCTTGGCAAAGCGCGCCATCAACTCGGTCTCGGACGGATTGGTCGGGCAGTACTGCAAGACGAAATTCAGGATGTTGAAGAACTCGGGCGACTTCCGTTCGTCCTCGGCTGAAAGCGGCTTCATGAAGTCGATTACCGGCGCAGGAGCAGGCGCGGGCTGGCCGAGGAATGCCGACAGCGGCTCTGCCTTGTAGCCCGCCTGGATCTTCTTCACATTGTCTAGGTCGTCGGGGTTGAAGAGCTGCGTGCGATAGGCCCCGATGATGAGATCGGTCTCCGCGCGAAACACCTTCGTCACGCCGGCCGGTGTATCGCCTTTCCAGCCCGGGCCGGCGACGAGGAAGCTGCCGCCATCGTTGCCGGTCGTGCGGCTGCCGGCATAGTCGAAGTTGAACGTGTAGGCGTCGATGAGCTGGATGCTGAAGTAGCGATCCTTCTCGATCACCGGCACCGTGAGGACCATCGGTTCGGCGCGCAGGTCCGTGCCGATCATCGAGTAGGGCGTGTCCGAGTTGGGCGTCTGGATCGCCGTGTCGGCGGGCGTGTAGACGCGCGGGATGTTGGTGAGCTGATTCCAGGTCGCCTTAAACTCGGGGTTCTTGCTGTCGACGAAATAGGCGTACTGGATGCGGTAGCTGTCCACCATCGGGAAACCGTAGATATAGGCCTCCTTGGCAATGGAGCGGGCCTCCTCCGCGGTGACGTCTGCGGACTGTGCCTCCATCGTGGCTGAGCCCGCGACGGACAATGCCGCGATACAGGCCCATGCGAATGTGCGTCGCGAGAGTCTCATGGAATTCCTCCTCGGGGATACAGCCTTACGTTGCGGCAACGTTGCGCTGCGGGCAACGTAAATTACGGTAGGCTACGGGTGTGAGAAGGCTCCCGGAGCGGGCGTTCACCGAATCCAGTTGCGATGGCCCACACCGTTGGGCAGCCCGCGAGTGAAGCAGATCGTCTTGGAAATCCAGTAGCGACACAACGCCCCATCTAGCGGCGACGTCGAACGCCGACTTGGGTCGATGTCGCAGAAAAAGGCGGCGTTGCTGGCGGTCTGAAGTCCTGATTCAGTCTCTCTGGATAGGGGGATTGAGTCGATGATGGGCGAGCGGACGCTGATGCAGGAGGCGCTGTTCTACCAGTTCAGCATCGAGCGCCACGTGCCTGCCGACCATCTGCTGCGCTCGATCGACCGTTTCGTCGATCTGACCAGCCTGCGGTCGCATCTGCGTCCGGGCGACGCGGCACCGGGTGATCGCGCCGAAGACGGCGCGCTACTCGATCCCGTTCTTCTACGAGCCGCGCGTCGACGCCGAGATCGCGCCGCTGCCGCTTGCCGGCGCAGCCCCCTTCGAGCCGTTTCTCTATGGCGACTATCTCTGGGAAACGGCGACGAATTTCGTCGAGATGAGCGGCATCAAGCATCTGAGAGAGCCGCGCCGGGCTAGGGCTTCATAAGGACGGTGCGGCCGCCCCGGGAGAGACGGCCGCAGTCAAGGCAATTATCGAACAAGCAATTACTTCGTTGCGCTGACGACCTCGTCCCAGCTCTTCACCTTGGTCTCGCCATTGAGGAAGGGCAGCGCGGTGGCTGTCAGTTCCGGGGCGAAGAAGACGTCGTAGTGGGTGCGGTTGGGCAGGATGGCCAGACGGTTCTGCGACAGGTTCTCGCGCATCCAGCCGGCATCCTTCAACCCGCCGCCGAGCATCTGGTAGAACTTGATCTCGTGCTCGGGTCGATACATGTCGCTGTCGCCATAGACCAGCATCACCGGCATCTTCAGCTTGGCCACATCGGCGGAGTAGTCGTAGTCCCTGCGCATATAGTTGCCGAGCGTGTCGAGCAGTTTTGGGAAATCCTGCGGACGCGGCGCCACCGCGACGTAGGATTTGTACATCGGCGTGTCCTTCATGAATTCGGCCGCCGCGGCACTGACCTGCGCCTGCTGGCCGCGCATCTCGGCATAGAAGCCATCGGCGGCGTAGCCTGCCGAAACGAGGACGAGCCGGCGCACCGCTTCGGGGTGCTGGACGGCCATGCGGAAGGCGACGCCGCCGCCCAGCGAATAACCCAGGACGTCGACCTTGTCGTAACCGAGCGCCTTGACGATCGCCGCCATGTCGTCGCCCATCGCCTCGAGGCCAAAGGGCCGGTCGCCGAGCGCCGTGCGGCCATGGCCCTGCAGGTCGACAGCGATGACGGTACGGTTCTCGGCAAATTTGGGCAGGATCGGCGCGAACATGTCAGTGGTGCCGAGGCCGCCATGCAGCAGAAGCAGCGGCTCGCCCTTGCCATAGATGGCGTAGTAATAGTTCAGGCTGTCGATCGGCAGCAGGCCGGACTTTTCCGGCTTCGGCAGTGCTTTGGTCTGGGTGGTCATGGCAGGCTTGGTCTCCTCTGCGTTGGCTTGGCACGGGGCGGCGAACAGGGCCGCGATTGAGGCAAGAATGGCGAAAAATATCGATCTGGACATGCTGGTCTCCTCCGGTCTTGCCGCTGTCAAATTGTCTTGGCGAGTTCTTCGAGCTGCTCGGTGCACTGGCCCCAGCCCTCATGAAAACCCATCTGCTCGTGCTGCTCGCGGTCGGCGACGCTCCAGTGACTGACCCGCGCGATGTAGCGGGTCTTGCCGTTGCCTTCGTCCTCGAAGGTCAGCACGCCGGTCATGAACGGTTTTTCGGACGGCTCCCAAGCGCTGGTATAGGCGTCGGTGAAGACAATCTTCTCGCCCGGAACGACTTCGAGAAAGACACCGGGATTGGGAAATTCATTGCCGTCAGGGCCGGCCATGACGACCAGGCTGGAGCCGCCGGTGCGCACGTCCATCTCGGCGCGCGGCGTCGTCCACGGCTTTGGCGCGAACCACTGGGTGACCAGCCTGGTGTCGGTCCAACAGCGATAGACGTTCTCGCGCGGCGCATCGATGATGCGGGCGAGCACCAGTTCGCGGTCATTGGCGGGGGCGATGTCGAGCTTGGTGGTCATGGGGTCTCCTCGGTGTGTCTGAATTGCGGTTCCGCTTCAAAGACGGGTGAGCGCAGCGCGGGCCGACATGGTTCGCGAAAAAATTCACAGGAGGGTGACAGGAACGGCCTGCGTCGGCCGGCGGATCAAACGGGAGCTAGTGGCGCTTGGCCTGGACCAGATAGGCGTCGATCTCGGTTTCGCCCAGCCATTTGGCCGCTTCCAGCCGGTGCAGGCCCTCGACGAGAATGTGGCGCTTGCCGTCGTGGCGCACCTGGATCGGCATCTTCATGCCGTTTTCCAGAATGTCTTCCGCCAGATGGCGGACGGTCTCGGGATGCAGCGTCTTCTTGCGCGCGGTCGGCACGTAGATGTCGTCGACCTTGACCTTCTGGACTCTCAGCATGCGCGCCTCCCCGGTGCGGAAAACACCGCCTTGTTTGAGATAGTCGGTTTGGCGAGAGCGGCCAAGGGTGGCCCTGGCGATTGCTGGCCCGATCGTTTCCATTTGACGCTTGGCCGGGAGATCGCCGAAATGGCGGCGTTCGAGCCCTTTGCAGTGTTCATGACCCATCTGCCGACCGAATTTCCCGATTTCGGACTGACGCCGGAGCAGCGCCGGCAGGCGGTGCGCACGCATTACTACGAACGGCCGGGGATGGATGGCGAGCGCGGCGAGATCTGGTGTTACAGCGACCGGTTTTCCTATCGCCCGGGCGAGACGGTGGCGCTGCATGTCAGCGCGACGGCCGCCACATTCGGCATCACGATCGTCCGCGATGGCGGCCCCGAGACAAAGGTGTTCGGGAAAGCCGGCATAGCGGCGCGCTGGCAGGATACGCCGGACCAGTGCTCGGTCGAGGGCTGCGGCTGGGAGGTCTCGTTCGAATTCCGCATCGAGGACGACTGGCCGTCCGGCGCCTATCGCGTCACGCTTGAAGCGGACGGCCGCGACGGCAAGCCGATACGCTGCCATCATCTGTTCATCGTCGCTCCGAAGCTTGGCAAGAAGCCCGGCCGCTTGCTGCAGGTGGCGGCCACCGGCACCTGGCTCGCCTACAACACCTGGGGCGGCTCCAATCACTATGAAGGCATCACCGGAGCGAACCGCGACCAGTATGCGCGTATGGTCTCGACGCAGCGGCCCTGGTGCCGCGGCTTCGTCGTGTTGCCGAAGGATGCGCCGCGCGTGCCGCTGGAAGTCGCCGTGCCGCCCAAAACCGTGCCGCGCTATCCGCATATGGAATGGGCCTTTGCCACGGGACATTCGAAGAAATACGCCTCTTCCGGCTGGGCGAGCTACGACAGCCATTTCTTCCGCTTTGCCGAGCGCGCCGGCTATGCCGTCGATCTCGCCAGCCAGCACGATTTGCATTTCTCACCCGAGATCCTCGACGGCTACGATTGCGTCGTCTTCGTCGGCCATGACGAATACTGGACCTGGGAGATGCGCGACGCCGTCGACGCCTATGTCGAGCGCGGCGGCCACGCGGCGCGCTTCGCCGGCAATTTCATGTGGCAGACACGGCTGGAGGACGAAGGCCGCCGGCAGGTCTGTTACAAGTACAAGGCCCGAGCCGAAGACCCCGCCTATCGCGACGGCGACGTCACGCGCGCCACCAATTCCTGGGAGGCGCCGGAGATCGGCCGGCCGGGTAGCGCGACCTTCGGCCTCAACGCGACCAGGGGCGTCTATGCCGGCTGGGGCGGCTGCGCGCCGCGCGGCGTGCGTGGATTTCCGGTCTACCGTCCCGAACATTGGGCCTTCGCCGGTACCAGCATCTATTATGGCGATCTGCTTGGCGCCGACAGCCATGTCTATGGGTATGAGGTCGACGGGCTCGATTTCGAGATCCGCGGCGGCCTGCCATACCCGACGGCCACCAGCGGCGCGCCCGATGGCCTGCAGGTGCTGGCGGTCGGCATGGCAAGCCAGGTCGAGGAAAGCGCCGACATCCCGCTCAAGGACCAGTTCCTCGGCGACGAGGACGGCCGTTTCACCGCCGAAACGCTGTTCGGCGAGGCGAGCGATGCCAATCTGGAAAAAGTCAAACGCGGCAATGGCATGATCGTCAATTTCCCGCGTGGCAAGGGCGAGGTCTTCCATGCCGGAAGCTGCGAATGGGTCGCCGGCCTGCTAAGGCAGGACGCGATGGTCGAACGCGTGACCAGGAATGTCCTCGACCGTTATCTTAGCCGAGAATAAGAGAATAAGAGGCCTTGAATGACCCCTGCGCAGTCCGCTGAAGCCGACCGGCGACCGAATCTGTTCCACTTCACCCGGCTGTCACGACCAATGGTGGACCACGCAGATGGGATCTACCTGTGGGACAAGACCGGCCGCCGCTACATCGATGGATCGAGTGGTGCAGTCAACGTCAACGTAGGTCATGGCAACCGCAATGTCATCGACGCGATGAAGCGGCAATTGGACCGCGTCAGCTTCGCCTACATCTTTCAATTCGAGAACGAACAGGCCGTCGAGCTCGCGCGTGCGCTGTCCGAGCGGCTGCCGAATGCACTCGACCGCATCTATTTCGTGTCGGGCGGCTCAGAGGCGATCGAGGCCTGCCTCAAGCTCGCGCGGCAATGGGCGGTGGCGACAGGGCAGGACAAGCGCTGGAAAATCATCGGACGCATGCCCTCCTATCATGGCGTCACCATCGGCACGCTTGCGGTCACTGGCGATGACATCCTCACCAAGACTTTCGACGCGATCGGCCGCCCAATGCCATTGGTGCCGGCGCCGCTTGTCCACCGCGATCAAGACAATCTGTCGATCGAACAGCGGGGCATCCGCTATGCGGATATGCTGGAGGAAAAGATCCTGGAGGAAGGGCCGGAAAGCGTGCTCGCCTTCATCATGGAGCCGATCGGCGGCGCCGCCACCGCAGCGCTGGTCCCGCCCGACAGCTATTTTGGCCGCATCCGCGAAATCTGCGACAGACACGGCATCCTGCTCATCCACGACGAAGTGATGACCGGCATCGGCCGCACGGGAAAATTTCTCGGCGGCGACCATTGGTCCTGCCGGCCGGATATAGTCGCGCTGTCCAAGGGTCTCTCATCCGGCTATGCGCCGCTTGGCGCACTTGCCGCGACACAGAGGATTGTCGGACCGATTCTTGAGATGGGTGGCTTCCTGCATGGCCACACATATGGCGGCAACCCCGTCGCTTGTGCGGCGGGCGTCGCGGTGCTTGGCGAGGTCGACCGCCTTGGCCTGGTCGAGAATTCGGCCGCCATGGGCGAGTTGCTGAGGGGTGAACTCGAGACCCTGACTCGACGCTTTCCGTTCATTGCCGACGTGCGAGGCAAGGGGCTATTCATGGGAGCCGAAATGTACGCGGACCCGCTGACCAAGGAGCCGCTGCCGCAGGCTCTCAACGCCAATTTGCGGCTCATCGATCTGGCCTTCGAGCGCGGTTTGATCATCTATTCGCGGCGCGTGCGTGGCGGGCCAGTGAGCGACAATTTCATGGTCTGCCCGCCGCTGATTGTGACCAGCGATCAGATCAGCGAGATTATCGCTATCCTTGGCGATTCTCTGCAGGCGCTGGCCACCGAACTCGACCTGCCGGTCAAAGGCTGAGGAGAAAAAATGGCCCCGAGAAAGGTCATCATCACTTGCGCCGTCACCGGCTCGGTGCACACGCCGTCCATGTCGCCCTACCTGCCGGTGACGCCGGACCAGATCGCGACGGACGCCATCGCCGCCGCCGAAGCCGGCGCCTCGATCCTGCATCTGCATGCCCGCGATCCCCGAGACGGGCGGCCGACCTCCGATCCGGACGTGTTCATGCAGTTCCTGCCGCGTATCAAGCAGGCGACCGATGCGGTGATCAACATCACCACCGGCGGTTCGTCGCTGATGACGCTCGACCAGCGGCTGGCAGCCCCGCTCAGGGCCGAGCCCGAAATGTGCTCGCTCAATATGGGCTCGATGAATTTCGCGCTGTTCCCGATGCTCGACAAGCCGAGGGAGTGGCAGCACGAGTGGGAGCCGAAGCTGTTGGAAGCGACCCGCGACACGATCTTCAAGAACACTTTCGCCGACATGGAGGGCGTGCTCGAAAAGCTCGGCAAGGGATGCGGCACGCGCTTCGAGTTCGAATGCTACGATGTCGGCCACCTCTATTCGCTGGCGCATTTTCGCGATCGCGGCCTGGTGTCGGGACCGCTGTTTATCCAGTTCGTGCTCGGCATATTGGGCGGCATCGGCGCCGATCCCGAAAATCTCGTGCATATGAAGCGCATCGCCGACAAATTGTTCGGCGACAGCTACCAGTTCTCGGTGCTCGCTGCCGGCCGCCACCAGATGCCGCTGATCTCGATCGCCGCGGCAATGGGCGGCAATGTCCGGGTCGGGCTGGAAGACAGCCTCTACGATGGGAGGCAACTGGCGAAGTCGAATGCCGACCAGGTGCGGCGGATTCGCTCGGTGCTCGATGGGCTGTCGCTGGAGGTCGCAACACCGGCGGAAGCGCGCGCGATGCTGGCGCTGAAGGGTGGGGACAGGGTGGCGTTTTGATGGCCGCAGATGTGCTCATCCGCCCCGGCACCATCGACGACGTCGACACTATCCTCGTCGCGCTTCTGCGCCTCGGCACCCATATCGGCGCGCATCAGGAGATCACCTCCACGCCTGACGACCTGCGCCGTTACGGCTTCGGCGAAAAACCCGCCTTCTCGACCCTGATCGCCGAAGTCGGTGGCGAATTCGCCGGCCTCTGCCTGCATTTCCCGATCTTCTCGACCTGGATGGGTCGTCCCGGCGTCTATGTGCAGGATCTTTATGTCGAGGACCGCTTTCGCGGGCGGCGCATCGGCGAGCGCCTTTTGCGCCGTGTCGCACGAGAATGTCGAAAGGACGGCGGCGCCTATCTCAGGCTGTCCGTCGACACCGACAACGAGACCGCCAAGGCCTTTTACGAAAGGCTAGGCATTGCCTGGTCGAGCTACGAGCAGGTGCAGAAGATCGTCGGCGAGGCGTTCTTCGCCTTTGCCGATGCGTCGGAGGACGAACGATGAAGGCTTTTTACGCCGAAGAGCAAAAGCGCCACGACCCCAAGGCGTTCCTCTCCAGCGGTGCGTCGCTGCCCAATCCGGAAAAGCCGGAGCGCGTCGGGCGCTTGCTAGCCGGCGCAAAAGCTGCCGGCTTGACGATCGAGCGACCACGGAATCACGGACTTGGACCGATTGCCGCGGTGCATACACCCGAATATCTCGACTTTCTTGAGCATATCTTCGCCCGCTGGCAGCGTATCGAGGGCGCCTCGGCGGAAGTGATCCCCAACATCCATCCGATCACACGGACCGGCTCTTATCCGGCCTCGGCGGTCGGCCAGGCCGGCTACCATATGGCAGATACCGCTTGCCCAATCTCCGGCGAAACCTGGAACAGCGCGCTGTGGAGCGCGTGGAGCGCTGTCGAGGCCGCAGAAGCCGTGATGACGGGCGCGCCGGTAGCCTATGCGCTTTGCCGCCCGCCCGGCCATCATGCCTTTGTCGATGTCGCCGGCGGCTTCTGCTTCATCAACAATTCGGCGATTGCTGCCCAGACGCTGCGCAAGCAGGCTGCGCGGGTGGCGATCCTCGATGTCGACCTGCATCACGGCAACGGCACGCAAGGCATCTTCTATGCGCGGCCAGACGTGCTGACTGTGTCGTTGCACGCCGACCCGGTGCGCTTCTATCCGTTCTTCTGGGGCCATGCCGACGAACGCGGCGAAGGGGCCGGCCTCGGCTTTAATCTGAACCTGCCGTTGCCCAGGAAATCCGGCGACGCGCCATTCCTCGAAGCTTTAGCCACCGCCTTCCAACGCATCCGCGCCTTTTCGCCCGACGCGCTGGTGGTGGCACTCGGGCTCGACGCCTTCGAAGGCGATCCGTTCGGTGGGCTGTCGGTGACGACGCCTGGTTTCTCGCTCGTCGGCGAGGCCATTGCCGGGCTCGGCCTGCCGACAGTCATCGTCCAGGAAGGCGGCTATCTCTGCGAGGAACTCGGTGACAATCTCACCGCGTTCCTGACCGGATTTGGCGGCGGCAAGAAGCGATAGCGCCGGCTTACGACCGCTCTTGTCGCAACATGGCGATGACCCGATGCACGCTCTCCAGTGTCTCGTCGATTTCGGCCGCGGTGTTGTAGTGGGCGATACCGATCCGCACCACGCCCTCCTCCGCCGGAATGCCGAGTTGATGGACGATCTCCCAGGCATAGTTGTGCCCGGACCAGAGGAAGATGTTCTCGGCATTCATCTGCCGCACGATCGTCTCCGGCACCATGCCCGCGACGGTGAACGAGACCGTCGGCACGCGTTCGCCAACGCGCGCGGGATCGATGATGCCGTGGATGGTCAGACCCTCGATATCCGACAGCCCGTCGATCAGCCTCTGCGCCAGAACGTTCTCATAGGCGATCGAGACTTCAAACGCCTTCGCAACCTTGGCGCGGCGTGAGCCGCTTCCCCCAGCCGTAGCGCCGAGATCGGCAAAATAGTCGACGGCGGCCGTGAGGCCGGCCATCAACTCGATCTGCGGCGTGCCGAGTTCGAAGCGCTCGGGCAGGCCGTTGGACGAGCAGCGGCATTTGTAGGGTTTCAGCGCATCGATGACGTCGCGCCGCCCCCAAAGTATGCCCATATGCGGGCCGAAGAATTTATAGGCCGAGCAGGCCAGGAAATCGCAGCCGAGATTTTGCACGTCGACAAGTCCGTGCGGCGCGAACTGCACGGCGTCGACATAGACCAGCGCACCGACCTGCTTGGCAATCGCTGTCAGCGCCTTCACCCGGTTGATCGAACCGGTGAGGTTCGAGGCGTAGTTCAGCGCGACGAGCCGCGTCCTTTCCGAGAGCAGCGACTTGAGCGCCGCCTCCTCGACCTGCCAGCTTCGCTCATCGAAAGCCAGCCAGCGGACGACGAGGCCGAGATCCTCGGCCAGTTGCAGCCAGGGCGAGACGTTGCCCTCGTGATCCATGCGGGTCAGGATGATCTCGTCGCCCGGCTTCATCGCGCGGCCGAGCGTACGTGACATGTGGTAGGTCAGCGTCGTCATGTTGGCGCCGATGATGATTTCTTCCGCGCTTGCGGCACCCAGGAAATCGGCCATCGCCGCATGCGCATCGTCGACCACCTTTTGCGCCGCGACAGTCGTTTCGAAGAAGCCGCCGAGATTGGCATTGGTGGTCAATAGGCAGCGCGACACTGCGTCGGCCACCGCCTGCGGCACCTGCGTGCCGGCCGGGTTGTCGAGATAGACGCGCCGGCGGCCTCCGTCGGTCAGGGACAGTGCTGGAAATCTTTTCCGCACGGCCTCGATCGGAAAATTCATCGCCGTCCCCTTCCCTTTGTTATTGTTTGATAATTTCTGAAAGCGCCCTGCCTACGGGCACGGGTTGCCGACGCGCTGGTGGATGGCGTCGACTGCATTCTGCATCTCCTCGGTCCAGGTCACGTCGACCGAAGACAGCGCCATTTCCAGTTGCCAGAGGGCGGTGGCGCCGATGATGTTGGAGGTGACGAAAGGCCGGCTCGAAACATAGGCATTGGCAAACAGCGCCGGCTCCAGACCGAACGAACGCGCCAGCTCGTTGTATTCGAGCTGAGCCTCCGCAGCATTCGGCGTCTCGTAGCGCTGACCACGATTGAAAAGCTGCGAGCGCGAGCCCTGAGGCCGCGCGCCGTGGTCATATTTGCCGGTCAGATAGCCTTGCGCCAGCGGCGAGTACGGGAGCAGCGAAACCTGCTCGCGCTCGCAGACTTCGGCAAGGTTCACCTCGAAGGTGCGGTTGACGAGATTGTAGGCGTTCTGCACCGAGGCGACGCGCGGACCGATCCTCTTGTCGGCCTCGGCGATGAAGCGCATGACGCCCCAGGAGCTTTCGTTCGACAGGCCGAAATGGCGGATTTTTCCTGCCTTCACCAGTTCGTCGAACACGGCGAGCGTCTCGGCGATCGGCGTCTCCCCTGTCGGGGCACCGAAAGAATCGGCACGCGGTGCCACCGCGCCAATGCGGTTCGGATTGGCGCCCCACGGAACATCGCGCTCCGGCCAGTGGATCTGGTAGAGATCGATATAATCGGTGCCGAGCTTGGTCAGCGATTTTTCAACCGCGTCGAAAATATCGGCGCGCACAAGCTTCGACGGCCGGTCGCCGCGAAACCATGTGTTGGCGGTGCGGCCGACCACTTTTGAGGCAAGGATCACCTTGTCGCGATTGCCCTTGGCCTTCATCCAGCTGCCGATGATCTTCTCGGTGCGGCCTTGCGTCTCCGCCTTGGGCGGAATCGGGTAGAGCTCAGCGGTGTCGATGAAATTCACGCCTCGCGAAAAGGCGAGGTCCATCTGGGCATGACCTTCCGCCTCCGTGTTCTGCTGACCCCAGGTCATCGATCCCAGGCAGATTTGCGACACAAGAAGATCGGTCCGACCGAGACGGCGTTTGTGCATGGAATGTTTTCTCCGACGGGAGGCTTTGCGCGCGGCGGCGCGGGGGAGGATACCCCAGCATAGAGCAAAGGAGCGCCGTTCTCCAAGCTCTTGCGGTCAGGCGAGGCCGAACTTTTGCGTGAAACTGAAGCGTATCAGCGCCTTGCGCCGGCCAGGGCGCGCCGCTTGGCCTCGTCGATCAGCATGTTGGCCACCTGCATGCGGATCATCGCGCGCTGGCGCAGATGCGGCGCGACACGATCGGGATGGTTGGCGAAGGCAAAGCTGCGGCGCATGCGGCCGAAATCGGCACCCTTTGCGGGCTGATCGAGGCCAAGTTCGGCGGCAATCGCTTCAGGATCGATCGGCGACAGCTTTTCCTCAGGCTTTGCTGCCTCGCCGGCGAGCGCGAGCTTTGCCTGGTCGAGCAAGGCGGCGAATTCGGCGGCCAGGTCGGCACCTGCTTCGCGATACTCCGCGGCGAACGTGTCGCCGGAAACCTTGATGCGGCCGGAATGAAGCTCGTCCGCCACCGACAGGTAATCGAACGGGATGGACGGCCGTGCACCGGCCTCCTCGCCCGCTTCGTCCTTGTCCGAGGCGACGAAGAGGTCGTCGAGCAACGAAGCGAAATCCCGCTTGGCGCCGATGTCAGCCTCCCTCTGTGTTGAACATGCGCATGCAATTGAGACAGTCGCACCTTAGAACCGGCTCGTTAAAAATGAATGCCTTCGATCTTAACGAGTTTAGGCGTTCGCCAGGCTGACCATGCGAACATGCTTCCAATTCAGACGGCCCGAAATGAAAAGCCGGACTGCATTTTCATGCAGTCCGGAAGTTCGCCAGGAGTGGCGAGGAAAAGCCGGCCATGTACCGGCGACGAAGCGTACGGTCGTAAAGACCGAGAAGTTTCACGAAAATATCGATTATCACGAAAAAAGAATCGAAGCGACATGGCTGCCATGCAAATGCTGCACTGCACAATCTTCATAATTTCCCTATATTAGCGGTTGTGGAGGATCAACAAGGGGCCTGATTCATGGGGTTCTTCACTGAAATGTTCGCCCGTCCGCGGCCGCAGGATCACCAGCGTTACCGCACGGCACTGGCACTGCTGAATGCGATGAGCAATGCAGACCGCGCCGATATTGGCATCAAGCCGGCCGACTTCCCGCGCATCGCGCGCGAAATGTCCATGCGCTGAATACGTCCAAGCATGAGGTTTCCCGGTCGCACCGGGAAACCTCAAAAGCATGATCGCTCAACGATTTCCGAGGAACATCGCCTTGCCCAGCGGCACGCCATTGTGGCGCAGGATGTCGTAGGCGGTGGTCACGTGGAAATAGAAATTGGGCATGGCGGCGTGCAGAAGGTATTGCAGGCCGGGCATCGAGATCTCGCGCCCCCCAAGCCTCAGTTCGACCACCCTCTCATCCGAACCCTCCAAATCGGCGGCCGAGAACGTCGCCAGATGGTCTGTTGTCTTGGCGATGCGTGCCTGAAGGTCGGCGAAGTTCGCCTCATTGTCCTCGTATTTCGGCACCTCGCGGCCAGCCAGTCGAGATGGCGCGCCCTTGGCATGGTCGGTGGCGATCTGCACCTGTCTCGTCAGCGCGAACATGTCCGGCGCCAACCTCGATGCCAAAAACACCTGTGGGTCGATCTTGCGATCAACTGCATTCTGCTCCGCCGTCGACAGCACATTGGACAGCGCCTTCAGCCGGGCCGAAAACACCGCCACGGACGCTTCGTACATCGATATTGTCACTTGAATTCTCCTATCCGGCATGAACACCGACGGCGGCACGTAGCGCCTTCGCGTATGACTTTTCAAGCGTCACCGCGTCGCCGCAATCGGCATGATAGAATTGCTCATCGACTGGAGATTCCCGATGAGAAGCGCCCTTTTTGCAGCGACCGCTTTCTTCTCCCTTGCCGCCATCAGCCAGACAGCATTCGCCGAAGACGCGCCCTATGTCGACGACCGGTCGGACGCCGCTGCGGTCATCCGCTCGCTCTACAGCGCCATCAACCGGCACGAATTCGCCCGCGCCTGGGACTATTACGGCGATACAAAGCCGGCAAAGGATTTTGATAGTTTCGTCAAGGGCTATGACGGCACCGACAAAGTCGATGTCAAAACCGGCGCCGCCTCCAGTGACGGCGCTGCCGGCAGCATTTTCTACAATGTTCCGGTGGCCATCCAGGCCACGGACAAGAACGGCGAAGCAAAGGTCTTCGCCGGCTGCTACACGCTGCGCCAGGTCAACGCCCAGGTCCAAGAGCCGCCGTTCCGGCCGATCCTCATCGACAAGGGTGCGCTGAAGCCCTCCACGGCCAATTTCGAGGACGCCGTGCCGGCAAGCTGCGGCGACGGCCCGCCGCCACCGAAGCAGGACACGGTGCTGGAACAGGCCAGGAAGGCCTTCGTCGCCACCTATGGCGACCAGTGCGACAAGCAGACCCCGGACGGCAAGCCGACAACGGAGCCGGATGCATACAGCCTGCACTACAAGGATGCGAATGCCGGCGCGGACGAACCCGAACGCGAGACGCGGCTGTTCCGCTTCTTCTGCTCGATGGCTGCCTACAATGGAAGCGCGGTCTACTATGTCGCCGATGACATCATGGGCGTCAGGCAGTTGCAGTTCGCCTCGCCGGAGCTCGACATCCGCTATGAAAACAACAACAGCGAAGGCAAGGTCGAGGCGATCCACATCATCGGCTTCCAGACTGACGACCAGCTGGTCAATTCCGATTATGACGACACGACCGGGACGATCACGTCGATGAACAAATGGCGCGGTGTCGGCGACGCCTCGTCGACCGGCACCTATCTGTTCCGCAACGGCAATTTCTCGCTGGTGCAATATGATGTCGACGCATCCTATGACGGCGAGATCAACCCGCAGACCATTCTGGATTACAACACAGCACCTTGAACGAGATCCGCGATGGTGCGGATCAAGGCGCCTTGGTGAGCATCCAGTTGAGCGTGCCGCGCCAGTCGGTCATGCGGATCGGCGTACCATGGGTGCCGGTCTCGAAGCGGACGAAGCGGGTCGGATAGGGATAGGCCTTCGATCTGGCGATGATGGAGCGGAAGAAGGCTTCCTGCTTCTCCACGGGAAATACCGGATCCTTGCTGCCCTGACCGAAGAAGACCGGCACATGGCGCCTGAAAGCGGGGCTCCCAAAAAAGCTCTCGTCCCATAGCGAGCCGAGCAGCAGCAGCCCGTCGATGCGGCGGCCCGTATCGTTGCGGGTGGCAAGCTTCCAGCACAGCGAGCCGCCCATCGAGCCGCAGGCGACGAAGATTTTTGCTGTCGGCGAGGCTTCGGCATAATGGTCGATGAGCGCCGCCACCTGGGCAGCGCCCGTGTCGCCGAAATCGGGGAAATCGGGCGACAGATAAAGGCCGCCATTGCCAGCCATCAGGTTCTTGAGGCGATTGAAATTGCCGCCGAAGGTAAAGTCGTCGGCGCCCTGCTTGCGGCTGCCGCCCTGCCCGTGCAGGTAAAGCACGATGATGCCGGCGCCTTCGGTCTTGCCGACGGCGATATGCCTGACATCGCCGGCGTCGGTCTTCAGCATCAGATCCCGCTGCACCTTGCGCACGCCGGTATCGGTGTACTGCGCATGCACCCGCCGCTCCGGCACTTCGTCGCGAGCATTGATATCGCGCATTTCGCGGTAGTCGATGACGGTGTAGGCGCCGTTGTCGGCGGACGACAGCGTCGCCGGATAGGCGAAGAGATCGTCCTTGAAGGGTTTTAGTTCGAGAGCGTCGGCGTAAGCGCCAGACGCGGCAAAAAACATCGCGGCCAGAAAGAGTCGGAGAAACTGCAAACGAATAGCCATACCTGAGCCATGCGTTTTTCAGCTTCGGTTTGTCAATCCTGCAGCACGCCGCCGGCGCCTTCCAGCGCCTCGCGGGTGTCGACATCGACCGCAGCCCCTTCGCCGATCTCGACATCGACGACATCAAGCCCTTCGGCCTCGACCAGATGGCGGGCGCCGGTGTCGCCTTCGAGATGCGCGATCGCCGCGAACAATGAACGCGGCAGCAGCACGGGATTGCCGCGCCTGCCATCATGTGCGGCGCGCACCACCGAGCGGCCGCCGGATTTTCGGAAGGCATCGATCAGCCTGTCGAGGTCGGCCGACGAGACGCCGGGCATGTCGCCGAGAACGATCATGGCGCCGGCGGTATCGGCCGCAACCCGCGCGATACCGGCCTTCAACGAAGAAGACAGGCCATCGGCGAAATCCGGATTGTCGGCCAGCGTGACATCGAGGCCAGACAAGGTCGCGCGCACCCGCTCATGCTGGTGGCCGGTGACGACGATTGTGTTCGCGGCCCTCGAGCCCAGTGCACGCTCAGCGGCGCGGCGCACCAGCGGCTTGCCGTCGAACAGCGCCAGGAGCTTGTTGGGCCCACCCATACGGCTGGAGCGGCCGGCGGCCAGAAGCACGATATCGACCTTCAACTCGGATCTTGCCGGCAGCGGCTCGCGCGGCTGCGGCCTGGTCGGGATTTCCATCAGCAGCCCGCCGACTCCCATGCCGGCGATGTCGCCGGCCGTGACGTCGAGCCCGGCGATCAGCCGGTCGAGAACCCAGTCGAAGCCGTTTTCCTTGGGGCTGCGGGCACAGCCGGGCGCGCCAATGACGCGCTTGCCATCAAGCGTGCCGAGCACCAGCAGATTGCCGGGATCGACCGGCATGCCCGCGCGGATGACGGCCCCCCCTGCGCGTTCGATCGCCGCCGGAACGACATCGGCGAAATCGCTCATCGCCGAAGCGCCGAAGATCACCACCATATCGTTGTCGCGCGCCAGCGAGGCCGCGGCCTCCGCCACCGGCGCAATCTCATGCGGCGTGCGGCGTTCCGCCGTCAGACGACTGCCGGAGCGCGCCAGCCGCGCCTCGATGACGCGGAGCGTCTTGTCCAGCACGCTCGGCTTGATGCCGGGCAGCACCGTCTGGATGACGCCGACGCGCACCGGCTGGTAGGCGTTGACGGCGAAGATCTCGCCGCCAGCACAGATTTTTGCCACCCTATCGACAAGGGCGGCGGCAACGGCGAAGGGAATGATCTTCACCGTCGCCACCATCTGGCCCTTCTCGGCCGGCGCGTGCTGCGCCAGCGTGGCGATGGTGATGGTCGGGTCGACTGCGTTGATGGCATTGATCATCGCGGCATCGACCGTGAAGACACCAGCCGTCTCGGCGTGGAGGTTGACCCGGCCGGTCGCGGCGGGCTTCGCTTCGATGTTGCGATGGCTCATGCCGGCAGCGATCTTCTCGGCCGCAGCATCTTCGCCGAGATCATCGGCGGCCAGTACGGCCGCAACGACCTCGTTTATCCCGGCGGCCTTGAGCGCTGACACATCGTCGGCGCTCAGCCGGTGCGCCTTGCGAAAACGCCGCTCGCCGGCCGTGGTCGCGTGCGCCAACACCGCACCTTCGGCCTGATCGATCGGAACCGGACCGAATTTCACGCCACTGCGCCTTTGCTTTCGAGACCGCGCGAGCGAAAGGCGTAGATTGCTTGCGCCAGCACGGCGACGGCGATCTCGGCCGGGCTCGCAGCACCGATGTCGAGACCGATCGGCGCGTGAATGCGGGCGATCTGGTCGGCACTCGCACCCAGTGCCAGCAAGCGCTCGACGCGCTTGGCGTGCGTCTTGCGGCTACCAAGCGCGCCGACATAGAAGCAATTGGCGTCAAGGGCTGCCCTTAGCGCGAAATCGTCGATCTTCGGGTCATGGGTGACGGCGGCGAGCGCCGTGTAGCTGTCGAGCGGCTGGCGCGTCAGCACATCCTCAGGCCACTCGGCGTAGAGCGCGACGTCGGGAAAGCGGTCCGGCGTGGCAAAGGCCGTTCGCGGATCGACGATCTCGGCCGGATAGCCGGCGATCTTCGCCATCGGCGCCAGGGCCTGGCTGATATGCACGGCGCCGATCACCACCAGGCGCGGCCGCGGCAGATGCGCGTTGAGAAAGAAGGTCCGCCCTTCCGCCTCGACCGAGCCGGAATTGCCGGTGCGAAACGCCCTGGCGATCGCCACTCCGAGGTCACCGGCGACTTGGTCGCCTTCGCGTACGATGCGGTCGCGGCCGTCACCAAGGTCGGTGACAAGGATCGCCGCGCGGCGGGCGCGGCGTTCGGCATTTAATGTCTTGAGCGCGTACGGATCCATAAGAGTTCAGCCCAGGCGTTCCACATAGACCTTGATGCGGCCGCCACAGGACAGGCCAACCTGCCAGGCGGTTTCGTCGGCGACGCCGAACTCGAGCATCTTGGCCTTGCCAGAGCCGATGACGTCGATCGCCTCGGTCACCACCGCGCCCTCCACACAGCCGCCTGAGACCGAGCCGTGGAAATTGCCATCTGCGTCGATGACCAGATGGCTGCCGACCGGGCGCGGCGCCGAACCCCAGGTCTCGACCACGGTAGCAATGGCAACATCCTTGCCGTCCTTCATCCAGCCTTCCGCGATGATCAGCGGGTCGCGGGCCTCATCGAGATAGATGCTGTTTTCCATGATCGCTTCTCTTGAAATCTGTTTTTCTCTGGGAGTCTGTTTTTCCGGGAGTCTGTTTTCACAAACATATGGTCATGCGGCCCGCCGCGCGCCATCGACGATCCAGCGGCGCGGATCGACCGAGCCGGCCGACTTCTTGTCCAGCGAGGCGCAGAGATCGGCCAGCGCGTCGAGATTGTGCACCGAACGGAACTCGTCGACATGCGGCAACATCGCCTTGACGCCACGGGCCCGCGCCTCGAAGCCGTCGAAGCGCAGCAGCGGGTTCAGCCAGATCAGCCGCCGGCAGGATTTATGCAGGCGCTCCATCTCCTCCGACAGGCCGGCGACATCGTCGCGTTCGAGCCCGTCTGTGATCAAAAGCACCACCGCGCCCTGCCCCAGCACCCGCCGCGACCACAGCCGATTGAATTCGGCCAGCGTGTCGCCGATGCGGGTGCCGCCCGACCAGTCCTTCACCGCCGCCGAACAGTCGGCCAGGGCGGCATCCGGATCTCGATGGCGCATCTGCCGCGTCAGGTTGGTCAGGCGCGTACCGAAGACGAAGGCATGCACGCGCCGGCGCTTTTCCGTCAGCGCATGCAGAAAGTGCAGGAAGATGCGCGTGTATTGGCTCATCGAGCCGGAAATATCGGCCAGAACCACCAGCGGCGGATGGACCTCACGGGCGGAGCGGAATTTCGGCAGGATCAGTTCGCCGCCGGTGCGCGCGGCCGAACGCATCATGGCGCGCGGATCGACACGGCGGCCATGCGCATCGGCCTTGAAGCGCCGTGTCCGCACCATATCGAAAGGCAGCTGCAACTGAGCGATCGCCTTCTTGGCGTCGGCCATCTCGGCGGCATCCATCTGGGCGAAGTCCTTGCCGCGCAGCACCTCGTTGCCGGAGAAGGTGAAACGGGCGTCGACCTCGATCTCCGGTATTTCCTGCACCGGCTGGTTCTTCTGATGGCCCTCGAACATCGCCTGGCTGACGCGGTTTTCCGCCGCGCGGGGCTTTTGCTTCTCTTTGTTGTCGGGCGCTACGGGCGAAAACATCGCCAGCATCTTTTCGATCAGGTCGCGCGATTTCCAGAACAGCCGGAAGGCTTCATCGAAGGTCGGATGATCCTCATGCCTGGAGACCAACACGGCATGCAGCGTCCAGTAGAAATCGTCGCGCGAACCGATGCCGGCGGCGAGCACCGCCTCGATCGCATCCTTGACCGAGGCCGGTCCGACCCGCATGCCGGCCTTACGCAAGGTGCGGGCGAAATAGACGATGTTGTCGGCGATGCGCCCGTCCACCTCTGCCTCTCCGGGGTCGGGACGCGGCGCCTTCATTGCCTTACTCCGCCGCCGCGAGCTCGGCCCTGACCTCGTCGAGGATGCGCCGGCCCTCGCCCGCGCCGATGCGGGCAATGTCGTCCTGGTATTTCAACAGCACGCCGATCGTGTCGGACACCGTTTCCGGATCGAGCGCCACCTTGTCGAGCTCGGTCAGCGCGCCGGCCCAGTCGATGGTCTCGGCAACGCCCGGCGCCTTGAACAGCTCGACCTGGCGCAGCTTCTGGATGAAGGACACCACCTCGGCCGAGAGCCGGCTGTTGGCCTGCGGCACCTTCCTGTGCACGATCTCGAGCTCGCGCTCGGCGTTGGGGTAGTCGACCCAGTGGTAGAGGCAGCGCCGCTTCAGCGCGTCGTGGATTTCGCGGGTGCGGTTGGTGGTGATGATGACGATCGGCGGCTCTTCCGCCTTGATCGTGCCGAGTTCGGGCACCGTCACCTGGAAATCGGAGAGGATCTCGAGCAGGAACGCCTCGAAGGCCTCGTCGGTGCGGTCGAGTTCGTCGATCAGGAATACAGGGGCCGCACCCGCCTTGCCGGTCAGCGCGTCGAGCACCGGGCGGCGGATCAGGTATTTTTCGGAGAATACATTGCGCTCCATGTCGGAGCGCACGACCTTGCCGGCCGCCTCCTCCATGCGGATCTCGATCATCTGAGCGGCATAGTTCCACTCGTAGACGGCGGAGGAGACATCGAGCCCTTCATAGCATTGCAGGCGGATCAGCCGGCGGCCGAGCGCCTGCGCCAGCACCTTGGCGATTTCGGTCTTGCCGACACCGGCCTCGCCTTCGAGGAACAGCGGCCGCTTCATGCGCAGCGATAAAAACAGCACCGTCGCCAGCGAGCGATCCGCGACATAGTCCGCACCGGTCAGGAGATCGAGCGTCTCGTCGATCGTCCGCGGCGCCGGGCGCGGTTTCAGCTCGGTCATCCTGTCTCCGTGGGTGCGGCCCATCCAGAGCCCCTAGAGCGCGTGGTAGCCGCGGTCGTGATAGATCAGCGGCCGCAAATTATCGCCGATGCGCAAGCCTGTCACCTTGCCAAAAAGCACACGGTGGGTGGCCAGATCCTTGGTGTCGAACAGCTCGCAGTCGAACACGGCGAGCGCACCCTTCAAGGTCGGCGCGCCGGTCGAGATGACATCCCACTCGCCGAGCGCGAACCGCTCCTCGACCGGCAGGCCGGTGATGCCCGAGAAACCGATCGACAGCGGCTCCTGGTGCGAAGCCAGCGTGTTCAGGGCGAATTTGCCGTTGATCACGAATGGCTCATTCTTGGGATTTTCGCTGTTGAGGCACACCAGGACCGTTGGCGGCGTGTCCGACACCGAACAGGCCGCGATGACCGTCGCGCCGCGCCTGCCAGCAGGGCCGTCGGTGGTCACCACATGGACGTGGCCGGCAAAATGGGCCATCGCGTCGCGATAGGCCTGCGGCCCGATGTCGTTCTTCTTCAGCACTGATGATTTTCCACAAGTCGAAACCCGATCGTTATATATGGCGGCATACGGCATGCCACAAGCGAAGTGCTTGACCCACATCCCGAAATTCGCGTGTTGCACCCGGGACGAGCAGCCTTTAGGTCTTGGCGGGAAGAGGCGCCGGGAGCATGCATCCGGCACGGAGGAATTCTTCGTCAGAATGCGACCCTGGACAGCGACAATAGCGGCACTGCTCTGGCTGCTCCCTGCAGGCGTCAGCGCCCAGACACTGCTAATCGGCATTGCTGCGCCGCTGTCCGGGCCGTCGGCGATCCTCGGCAAGCAGATCGAGGCCGGAGCCAGCCTGGCGACCGAGGCAAACGGCGTCGAAGTCAAGACGGTCGACGATGCCTGCACGGCCGATGGCGGCGCTGCCGCCGCACGCGACTTCGCCGCCGCGAAAGTCAGCGTGGTCGTCGGTTTTCTCTGCACCGAAGCGATCGAGGCGGCGCTGCCGATCCTGAAGGACGCCGGCATACCGGTCATCACCGTCGGCGTGCGCACCGAAAGCCTGACCGACCGGCGCGCCAAGACCGGCTGGCCGGTCTATCGGCTCGGGCCGCGCGGCGACGACGAGCGCAATGCCGTCGCCACGATCCTCACCCGTCTGTGGCAGAAAGAGCTTTTCGCCATCGTCGACGACGGGACCATCTACGGCCGCGAGATCGCCGAGACGCTAAGGGCAGCAGCCGAGCAGGCGAGGCTGAAACCGGTGTTCGTCGACACCTTCCGGCCGCAGCTCGACAACCAGATCGGGCTGATCGGCCGGCTGAAGAAATCCGGCGCGACGCATGTCTTCGCCGGCGGCGACGGCGACGACATCGCCATCATGGGCCGAGATGCCGGCGAACTCGATGCCGGCATGACCTTTGCCGGGGGCGAGAATATGCGCACGCCGCCGGGCGACGTGCCCTATACAGCGGGTACGCTGATGATCGCACCGCCCGAATGGGCTGATGTCGCCGACCCCAAGGTGCTCGCGGCATTTGCCGCCAAGAGCATCATTCCGGAGGGCTACACGCTGCCCGCCTATGCGGCGGTCGAGATCGCCAAGGCGGCCGCGGCGGCGGCCGAGACCTCCGGCGGGCCGTTGCCGGAGCTGCTCACCGCGCATGACTTCACCACTGCGATCGGGCCGGTCCGTTTCGACGAAAAGGGCGACCTCAGCCAGAACCCTTACCGCGCCTTCCGTTTCGACGGAACGCGTTTCGTGCCTTTCGAGACGCAGTGATGTTTCGCACCGGACCGGGCAATCTGATCACCGATGTCGCCGGCCTCAGCGTCGGCAACGCCGCCGACGCCAAGCTGAAGTCGGGCGTGACGGCGATCCTCTGCGACGAACCGGCGGTGGCCGGCGTGCAGGTGCTGGGCGGCGCACCCGGCACGCGCGAGACCGACTTGCTCGAGCCGCAGAACTCCATCGAGGCGATCCATGCCGTCGTGCTCTCGGGCGGTTCGGCCTTCGGCCTCGATGCCGCCTCAGGCGTACAGGCGGCCTTACGAGAAAGGAACATTGGCGTCGAGGTCGGCGGCTTTCGCGTGCCGATCGTGCCGGCGGCGATCCTGTTCGACCTGCGCAATGGCGGCGACAAGGACTGGGGCCGCTATCCGCCCTATCGCGACCTTGGCTACGAAGCCGCCCAGGCCGCAGCGGCCGACTTTGCCCTCGGCACTGCGGGCGCCGGCACCGGCGCGCTGACGTCGGGCCTCAAGGGCGGACTCGGTTCGGCTTCACTGGTGCTGGAAAGCGGCGTCACCATCGGCGCGCTTGCCGCCGTCAACCCGACCGGCTCGGTGACGGTCGGGCAAAGCCGCCACTTCTGGGCCGCACCTTTCGAGATCGGCGACGAGTTCGGCGGGCTTGGCTATCCCTCGCCGATGCCGGAGGACGCAAGAAAGATCCTGCTGAAGTTCCGCGACCGGAAGTTCACCGGCAAGGGTACGGACAGGCAAGAGGACATCGGCGGCAACACCACCATCGCAGTGATCGCCACCGACGCCGTCCTCACAAAGGCCGCCGCCAAGCGTCTGGCGATATCGGCGCATGACGGGTTCGTCCGCGCCATCTGGCCGACGCACACCCCGGCCGATGGCGATCTGGTGTTCGCGCTGGCGACTGGCAGGAGCGGCATAACCCTTTCAGCCAACGACGCCATCGACCTCTACGCGGCGGCCGGCGCCACCATGGCGCGCGCCATCAGCCGCGGTGTGCATGCAGCGACGCCGGCCGAAGGCGATCTGTTTCCGGTCTGGTCGTCGCGTTAGAGTGCCTCAACCTTTGATAGAAACGCCGCGAATTTTGCTGGCGTCGGTCATGATGGTTCTCCCTTGAAACTGCCGACAATGACAATCGACGTCGAGATTGGATGCATGGCTTTCAGGTAGCACGACGTTTTGATTGTCTCGTGATAGGGAAGAAAACGTGCCCGGCTGTGCGAATGGAGAGCCAATGCGAGCCCTTGTCCTGTTTGCCGTTTGCCTGCTGGCCCAGCTTGCGACCCTGGTCGCCGTGCGGGCCGGTGACGTCGCCGAGCTTGAAATCCTCGGCTTCACCAAGGATGGCGGCGCCTTCGCCTTCGAGGAATATGGCGTCCAGGACGGATCGGGTTTCCCCTATGCCAATCGCTACTACATCGACATCAATGACGACACGTTCCTGAAGGGCACGCCGATCAAGGTTCGGCTCGACGACGAGAACGCCACGCTCGAGGCGGCGCGCCTGCAGGCCCGCCAGAAAGGCGAAGCGATCGTCAGCCAAGCGGAGCTCACCGCCAATCGCGGCATCACCGCCGGCATCAACCCGGTGACCGAACTCTCGGCCGATCCGTTCCGCATGGTGGTCAACCCACGGCCGATCTTTTCGCCGGTCGACCCTCCGCTCGAATTCCGGCTCGACGAGATCGGCATGAACGACACAGAGCGCTGCCAGAGCCTGGGCGAGATCAACGGCTTTCGCCTGCTGCGCATCGAGGCGAAAGATGGTGGCCAGACACATCTGTTGCATGAGGACAAATCGATTCCCCAAAGCCGCGGCTGCCCGAACGGCTACCAGATCGGTGCGGTACAGACATTCTCGCTCGACAGTATCAGCGCCTATGCCGTGCTGATCGCCGTGCGGCAATACGGCTTCGAAGGGCCGGACTTCCGCTGGATCGCGGTAAC
The DNA here is from genome assembly GCF_056781675.1 of Mesorhizobium monacense. Classification (NCBI taxonomy): domain Bacteria; kingdom Pseudomonadati; phylum Pseudomonadota; class Alphaproteobacteria; order Hyphomicrobiales; family Phyllobacteriaceae; genus Mesorhizobium; species Mesorhizobium monacense. Next base: position 2,700,585 of record NZ_CM165567.1, read on the forward strand.
CGGCCGCCTGTGACACCGCTTCCTCAACCCGCCATGCGCAATCACACCCGGAGTCGTCTGCGGCGCGCCTTGCCATCGGCGCGCGCCGCCCTTTTCGGCGCCTTGTTGTGGGGCGCGACGATGGGCGCCAGCGCATTGATCAATCTCCTCATGGACGATTGGGAGACGCCGGAGAAGATCCGTGTCGTGTCACTGCTTTTCGCCGCCGGCGGTGCGCTGGCGTTTCCCGTTGGCCTGTTCCTGGCGCGGCTCGTCTCACGAGGCCGGCACTGGGAGGTCACCTTTGCCGCGGCCTTCGTCTGCCTGCTCGCCGCGACGATCGCTTTCACCGGTGGGCTGTTTGCCCTGCAGTACCGCTCCTACTATGCCGAGTGGCATGCGCCGGCATTCACCATCACCTGGGCATTCGAGCTCGTGTTCACGGGGTTGACCGCGCTCTACCAGTTCGTCGTCCTTGGCATCCGGCTCTATTTTCCGCTCGGTTTCGCGGCACTCGCCGTCGCCAGCGTCTGGTTTGCGCGCCAGCGGCGTTGAGCATTTGGCCAGCCTCTGTTAGGACGCGGGCGAATCCCTCGCATGTCAGGACTGACCGATGATCCCTCGCTATTCCCGGCCGGAAATGGTCGCCATCTGGTCGCCCGAAACCCGCTTCCGCATCTGGTTCGAGATCGAGGCCTATGCCTGCGACGCGCTGGCCGAGCTCGGCGTCATTCCGAAGGAAGCCGCGAAAACCATCTGGGAGAAAGGCAGTGCGGCGAAATTCGACGTCGAGGCGATCGACGAGATCGAACGCGTCACCAAGCATGACGTCATCGCCTTCCTCACCCATCTCGGCGAATTCGTCGGACCGGACGCCCGCTTCATCCACCAGGGCATGACCTCGTCGGACGTGCTCGACACCTGCTTTGCCGTGCAGCTGACCCGCGCCAGCGACATCCTGCTCGCCGACATCGACGGGCTGCTCGCCGCGCTCAAGCGCCGCGCCTTCGAACATAAGGACACGGTCACCATCGGCCGCAGCCACGGCATCCATGCCGAACCGACGACCTTCGGCGTCAAGCTGGCGCAGGCCTATGCCGAATTCTCACGCTGCCGCGAACGGCTGGTGCACGCGCGCGAAGACATCGCCACCTGTGCCATCTCGGGCGCGGTCGGCACCTTCGCCAACATCGACCCCTATGTCGAAGAGCATGTGGCGAAGAAGCTCGGGCTGAAGCCGGAGCCGGTGTCGACGCAGGTCATCCCGCGCGACCGCCACGCCATGTTCTTCGCCACGCTCGGCGTCATCGCCTCGTCGATCGAGCGGCTGGCGATCGAGATCCGACATCTGCAGCGCACCGAGGTGCTGGAAGCGGAGGAGTATTTCTCGCCGGGACAAAAGGGCTCGTCGGCGATGCCGCACAAGCGCAACCCGGTGCTGACCGAGAACCTCACCGGCCTGGCCCGCATGGTGCGCTCCATGGCGCTGCCGGCGATGGAGAACGTGGCGCTCTGGCACGAGCGCGACATCTCGCATTCGTCGGTCGAGCGCATGATCGGGCCGGACGCGACAGTGACGCTCGATTTCGCGCTGTCGCGGCTGACCAGCGTCGTCGACAAGCTGCTTGTCTACCCCGACAACATGCTGAAGAACATGAACAAGTTCCGCGGCCTGGTGCATTCGCAGCGCGTGCTGCTGGCGCTGACCCAAGCCGGCGTCAGCCGCGAGGACGCCTACCGGCTGGTGCAGCGCAACGCCATGAAGGTGTGGGAGCAAGGCGCTGATTTCCTTGAGGAACTTTTGGCCGACAGGGAGGTGACCGCGGCACTCCCCGAAGCCGAGATCCGCGAAAAGTTCGACCTTGGCTACCACACCAAGCATGTCGACACGATCTTCAAGCGCGTGTTCGGCACGGCCTAAGCATTCGAGCGGATATCCAACAAAAAGGCCCGCCTGACTCTGTCGGGCGGGCCTTTTTTGTTCGATCGAGGCGATGGTCAGGCTTTGCCGGGAACGGTCCGGATCACCGTGCCCCACGGATCTTCGCGGGTCGTTTCGCCGGGCACATTGTCCGAGCGCATCTCGACCCAGGCCAAGCCCGAGCGGGCGGGATCGCGACGGCCGGCGCCGGAACTCTGCCAGGCATTGGCGCCGATATGGTGGTGATAGCCACCTGACGACAGGAACACTGCCTGGCCGCCATATTTGGCGACGGTATCGAAGCCGAACTCCTGGTTCCACCAGGCCTCGGCCTCCTCCGGCCTGCCGACGCGCAGATGCACGTGGCCGACAATGCTGTTTTCCGGCGCGCCCTGCCAGCCGGCGTCGCCGGCCGGAACGTCGGCGACAACCGACGGAATGTTCAGCCGCTCGGTCGCCATCGCGATCTTGTCGCCATTCCACTTCCAATCCTGCGGACGGCGGTCGGCATAGATTTCGATGCCGTTGCCCTCAGGGTCGGTCAGGTACAGCGCCTCGCTGACCAGATGGTCGGATGCGCCCTCGATGGCGATCTTGTTGGCGATGGCATGGTTGATCCAGCGGCCAAGGTCCGCGCGGCTGGGCAGTAGGAAGGCAGTGTGGAAAAGACCGGCGCTGCGCGGATCGTCGGGCTTTGCCGCCGCATCCGGCTCGATGACAAGCAATGGGCGATTGGCGGCACCGAGCGTGATCGCACCATCGGCGCGGCTCAACTCCTGCAGGCCGACGACCTGGCGATAGTAGGCAGCCAGGCTTTCGGCATCGCGCGCCCTCAACCCGACACGGGAAACGCTCACCGGAGTGGTGGCGGCAAAAGGCAGTTCGCTCATCATTGTCTCCGTTCGGGCGGCGCTCGACGAAGCTCCCAAAACCAGGAGCCCAGCGCCACCGATGATTGTACGTCGTGTCAGTGCCAAAATCCCGGTCCTTCACGGCTGTTTGTTGTCCCGTGTCAGATCGTCGATCGCAATCGTTCACACAAGATGGCAAGAAGCGAACAAGGTGTTCACCATTGTGATCAAAGAGCCCGCCCGACACGGTTGCACGAAGCAACCGCGCTCGCTACATGCGCGCCATGAAAGTCAAGGACGCAGATATTCTCATCGTGCCGGGTTACACCAATTCCGGTCCCGACCATTGGCAGAGCCGCTGGCAGTCGAAACTATCGACGGCGCGCCGGGTCGAGCAGGCGGAATGGTCGAAGCCGGTGCGCGAGGACTGGACGAAGAATGTCGCCAAGGCGGTCAACGAGGCCGAGCGGCCTGTCGTCATCGTCGCGCATTCGCTGGGCGTCGCGGCGGCAGTCCAGGCGATGCCACAATTCCAGCGCCCGGTCGCCGGGGCCTTTTTCGTGGCGCCGCCCGACGTCGCCAACCCCGATATCAGGCCGAGGCACCTGATGACCTTCGGCCCCTACCCGCGCGAGCCGCTGACCTTTCCTTCGGTGCTGATCGCCAGCCGCAACGACCCGTTCTGCGCCTTCGACGTCGCCGAGGACATTGCCGGAGCCTGGGGCTCATTGTTCATCGACGCCGGCGATGCCGGCCATCTCAACGCGGATTCCGGCTTCGGCCCTTGGCCGGAGGGCTCGATGACGTTCGCCAAATTCCTGACGGACCTCAAAGAGCCTTGAGCCAAACAGCGGGATCGCGCCGCGCTGTCAGTTGCCGATCGAATCCCGCATGCTCTTCAGCAGGGTCTTGGCGCCGAGCGCGATCAGCGCGTGGTCCGAGCCTATGGCCAGCAGCCGGTAGCCCATCGCTACGACACGGCCGGCGACAGCCGGCTCGATGACGTAGATCGCCGCATGCTTGCCGGCCTTGCGCGTGCGCTCGGCGATCGAGGCTACCGTCTCCATCATGCTTTCCAGCGTCGAATTGACGGTGGCGCCGTTCGACCAGGCGATCGAGAAATCCGACGGGCCGACAAAGATGCCGTCGATGCCTGGTGTGTCGAGGATGCCATCGAGCGCCTCGAAGGCGGCGCGGGTTTCGACCATCGCAAAGGCCATCGTGCGCTGGTTGGTGTCGCGCAGCCATTCGGCATGATCGCCCTTGCCGTGGCGCGGAAAGGCGTAGGTCGGCCCCCAGGAGCGCTCGCCCATTGGCGGATATTTCATCGCGGCAGCAAAAAGCCTGGCGTCGGCCACAGAATTCACCATCGGCGCGATCACTGCCTCGGCGCCGAAATCAAGCGCGCGGCTCGCCATGTCGAAACGGCCGACCGGAATGCGCACCAGCGCCGGCTTGTTGGCGGCGAGCACCGGCACCAGGCCGCGCAGCACGCTGTCCTCATGATGGCCGCCATGCTGCATGTCGAGCGTGACGGCGTCAAAGCCCTGTTTGGCGACGATTTCCACCGTGAGCGCGTCCGGCACTCCGGACCATGCGGTGAACAGCGTTTCATCGGCCGCCAGGCGTGACTTCAGGGACATCTAATCTTTCCTTGTTAACAATCGCAGTTTCAGCCCGAAACGGCGGCAAAGGCAAAGAAAAACCGCCCGGCTGGGCCGGGCGGTCGATTGGTCCAGGCTGGATCAGGTGTTCTTGATCTGCTCGATCGCCTGCGCCATCAGCTCATCCATTGTGCGGCGGATCTGATGATCGGACTGGGCTACGCCGGCCGCATCGAAATCCGCACGGATCTTGCGGAAAACGTCGTGATCGCCGGCTTCCTCGATGTCGGCCACGACCACTTCCTTGGCATAGGTTTCGGCATCGGCGCCCGACTTGCCGAGCTTCTCAGCCGCCCACAGGCCAAGTGCTTTGTTGCGGCGGGCCGAAGCCTTGAAGCGGAGTTCCTCATCGAAGGCGAATTTGCGCTCGAAGCCCTCTTCGCGGTCTTTCATGCTGCTCATGGCGTCCCTCCGGGTCAAATCCGATTCGTTGGCGGTGAATATGTGTGTTGCCGAAGCACAAACCAAAAGGCCGCGGGCCGGTCAATATACTACATCATTTGCTGCGCTGCGGCATTTCGATCCCGAAACTGGTTGATTGAAAGGATTTGCCGATTGAGCAAACAGTGCGATTGGGATAGACACCGGCATTGAACACCGCCGTCTGTACACTAATTTAGGCAGACGGAGAGGAACTGGTCGCTTGCCGCCTGCCCGGAAATCCAGAGAAAAAATCAGATGAAAAATCGCCGCCGCATTTATGAAGGCAAGGCCAAGATCCTCTATGAGGGCCCTGAGCCGGGGACGCTGATCCAGTTCTTCAAGGACGATGCCACCGCCTTCAACAAGAAGAAACACGAGGTCGTCGACGGCAAGGGCGTGCTCAACAACCGCATTTCCGAGCACATCTTCAACCACCTCAACCGGATGGGCATCCCGACCCACTTCATCCGCCGGCTCAATATGCGCGAGCAACTGATCAAGGAAGTCGAGATCATTCCGCTCGAAGTGGTCGTGCGCAACGTCGCCGCCGGGTCGCTGGCCAAGCGCCTCGGCATCGAGGAAGGCACCGTGCTGCCGCGCTCGATCATCGAATTCTATTACAAGGCCGATGCGCTCGACGACCCGATGGTGTCGGAAGAGCATATCACCGCCTTCGGCTGGGCAAGCCCGCAGGAGATCGACGACGTCATGGCGCTGGCCATCCGCGTCAACGACTTCCTTTCCGGCCTGTTCATGGGCGTCGGCATCCAGCTCGTCGACTTCAAGATCGAGTGCGGCCGCCTGTTCGAGGGCGACATGATGCGCATCGTCGTCGCCGACGAGATCTCGCCGGATTCCTGCCGGCTTTGGGACGTCGCAACCCAGGACAAGCTCGACAAGGACCGTTTCCGCCGCGACATGGGCGGTCTGGTCGAAGCCTATCAGGAAGTCGCCCGCCGCCTCGGCATCATGAACGAGAACGAGCCGCCGCGCCCGACCGGGCCGGTGCTGGTCGCGTCCAGCGAGCCGCCCAAGGGCATGAAGCACTAATTACCAAACCGGGCTTGCCGGTGACGGCGAGCCCGGCGCAGATTGTATTGATTTTCTCAGGAGCATCGATGAAAGCCCGTATCACCGTCACCCTCAAGAACGGCGTGCTCGACCCGCAAGGCAAGGCGATCGAACATGCGCTGTCCGGGCTGGGTTTTGACGGCGTCGGCCAGGTGCGCCAGGGCAAGGTCTTCGACGTCGAACTGGCCGAGACCGACACGGCCAAGGCCGAGGCCGATCTCAAGGCCATGTGCGACAAGCTTCTGGCGAACACGGTGATTGAGAATTATAGTGTGACGCTTACCTGAGGTTGTGCCGGAGGCATTATGCCAGAAATTGACGGAAGCCTGATATTTGAATGGCCTTAAGGCCATTCAAACACGGCTGGACAGAGTGGATTTGACACTCGGCGAGGTTAAGTCCGAGCTCGGCTCCATACGCGGCCACCTGATTGCCACCGAAAGCGACGTGAAAAACATCTACGGCGTACTGGCTCGCCAGGATGACCGCCTCGAACATATCGAACGCCGTTTAGACCTGCGCGAACTCGCCGAAGCCCAAAGGCCCTACGAACCGAAATGAAATCAGCCGTCGTCCTCCTGCCTGGCCTCAACCGCGACCGCGACATGATCGCGGCGCTGACCAAGATTTCCGGCAAAGCGCCGGCCACCGTCTGGCAGACCGACACCGAAATCCCCGATGTCGACCTGATTGCCATTCCGGGCGGCTTTTCCTTCGGCGACTATCTGCGCTGCGGCGCGATTGCCGCGCGCATGCCGGTCATGCGGGCGGTGGCCGAAAAAGCGGCCAAGGGCGTCATGGTCATCGGCGTTTGCAACGGCTTCCAGATCCTGGTCGAGGCCGGAATGCTGCCGGGCGCGCTGATGCGCAATTCGTCGCTGAAATTCGTCTGCCGGCAGGTGAAACTCAAGATCGACAACGCCAACACCATGTTCACCCGCCGCTACCAGCCGGGCCAGATCATCCGTTCGCCGGTGGCGCATCATGACGGCAATTACTTCGCCGATGCCGAAACGCTGGCCCGCGTCGAAGGCGAAGGACAGGTGGTGTTCCGCTACGCCGAAGGCACCAATCCCAACGGCTCGATCAACGACATTGCCGGCATCATCAACGACAAGGGCAATGTGCTCGGCCTGATGCCGCATCCCGAAAACCTGATCGAGGCGGCGCATGGCGGCAGCGACGGCCGTGCGCTGTTCGAAGGCGCCCTCGGCATCGCCGCCTGATTTTTTCCACCTGAAGAATCCCTTCTGAACGCGAGACAGGGCGGCCTGACCATGAGACTGACGATTGCTCGCCTCGCTCTCTTGGCCGCCACTGGTCTTGCGCTAGCCTCCTGCCAGTCGAGCCCGAAGAGCGCGCCAGTCCCGTCAGGCAAGAGCGCGTCGCTGCTTGCCATGGAACAGGTGGCGATCGCCGCCCACAAATGCTGGATCGCCAGCAAGGATCCGGCCTTCAAACCCTATCAGATGGCCAACGAGCTGAACTCGTTCAGCGGCACGCCGCGTTTCCTGCTGGTCCCGGCCAAGCACTATGGCGGCAAGCCGCTGCTGGTGGTGCAGGCGCAAGGCAATTCCAGCCGCATCGACGTGTTCGGTCCGCTGATGGCAGACCCGCTCGGCGCCCGCATCGGCTCCGACATCGCCCGTTGGCAGACGGGTAATTCCTCCTGTGCGGCGGCCGCATAGGGCAATGGGCCGCTTCCTGCAGATCGCGGGGCTGGTCATAGGTCTGATCGGGCTTGTCCTGCAGTTCTGCATCACCATCCCGGCGTCGATGGAAGCCGGCCGCAGCCTGCTCGGCTCCATCGTCTTCCTGTTCAGCTTCTTCACCATCCTGACCAATATCGGCGCCGTGCTCGTCCACACCTCGCTGCTGTCGTCGACCGGCTACGCCTGGCTGCCGGCCTTTGCTGGGCCGCGGGTACGGGCAGGCGTGGCGGTCGCCATCGCACTGGTCTTCATCATCTACGCAACGGTTCTGGCGCAGCTCTGGCAGCCGCAGGGGCTGTTCCTGCTCTGCGACGTGCTGCTGCATTATGTGACGCCGGTGCTGTTCGTGCTGTGGTGGCTGATCGCCGGCGCCGACGGCACGACGCGCTGGAGCGACATTTCCTGGTGGATGGTCTACCCGATCGCCTACCTGATTTATGCGCTGGCGCGGGCGCCGATTGCAGGCGAAGTGCCCTACCCGTTCCTCGACGTCGCCAAGAATAGCGCGGCCAGCGTCACTGTTTCGGCGCTGGCCGTTACCGGACTTTTTCTGGTGCTGTGCATCATCGCCGTCCTTGCCGACCACGCCGTCGCGCGCGCCAGGGGTTCAAAGACCCGTTAGACCTGCGCGGACGGTGCGAGCCCTGCTGGGCTCAATCCCAGAACGGCCTCAGACCTTCGCGATGGGCATCGCAGCGCGAGACGCCAATGTCCTTGAGCTGCTCGTTGGTCATTTCCAGCAAGGCCAGCCGGCTCCGCCTGCGCTCCAGCAGCCTGGCGATCCACGTGGTGAGCGAGCGGACCATATGCATGAGACGACGGACATGGGTCGGCCGTGCCGACGGGCGTTTCGCCTGTCCGATCCATTCAGTTTCCGCGTAGCGAATTGTCTCGATTGTATCCATTGTCATTCTGCCAAGAGTTGCAATTGTACCCATTTCTATGCACCTCGATATGGATTGACTCTTTATTTGGTGCAATATAGGAAATTGTCACCATGACAAATTGGCTTCCCGATCTCACTGCCGGCTCCGGCCCTCTGTACCAGCGTCTTGCTGACAGCATTGAGTCAGATATCGACCGCGGCGTCATCGACGCCGGCGCAAAACTGCCGCCGCAGCGCGATCTCGCCTATGACATCGGCACCACCGTCGGCACGGTCGGCAGGGCCTATCAGCTGCTGCGCGAGCGCGGGCTGGTCAGCGGCGAGGTCGGCCGCGGCACCTATGTGCTTGCCCAACAGTCTGAAGCGAAGCCCGATTTCCCGCCACCCGATGCGCAAGGCACGCGCTTTATCGACGCGCCGAGCGGCAAGCTGCGCTTCGACAGCACGGCCGCGCCCGACATCGGCCAGGGCGCCATCATCGCCGAGGTGCTGGCGCGCACAGCGCAGGAACATCCGCACGACATTTCGAGCTACACGCGGGATTTCCCGGCGCGCTGGTACGAGGCCGGCGCCCGCTGGCTGTCGCGGAATTCGTTCCGGCCGACCGCCGACGCCATCGTGCCGACACTCGGCACGCATGCGGCGGTGATGGCCGCGATTGCAGCACTCACCACGCCCGGCGACTATGTCGCCTTCGAGCACCTCACCTATTCGCAGATCTCGCGCAGCGCCGGCCTGATCGGCCGCAGGACCGCGCTAGTGTCATCCGACGAGGGCGGCATCGATCCCGACGATTTTGAGCGCGTCTGCGCGCAAAAGCACCCGAAGATGATGTTCTTGATGCCGACGGCCAAGAACCCGACGCTGGTGACGTTGTCGGCAGATCGCCGGCAGGCGATCGCGCGCATCGCCCGCCAGTACAATGTCGTGCTGATCGAGGACGATCTCTATGGCGACCTCACCGACGACCCGACGCCGCTGCTGGCGGAATATGCGCCCGAAAGAACCATCGTGGCCGGTGGCCTTTCTAAATCGGTCGCGGCTGGCGTTCGCGGCGGCTGGCTCGCCTGTCCGCCGGCCTACCGCCATCGCATCCGCGTCGCCCACAAGATGATGACCGGCGGCCTCCCCTTCCTGCTGGCCGAGGTCGGCTCGCGGCTGGTGCTGTCAGGCCAGGCCGGCGAGATCCGCAAGCGCTGCATCGCCGAAATCGGCGCGCGCATCTCCATCGTGCGCGAGACGCTCTCCGGTTTCGAATTCAAGGCCAAGGACAGCGTGCCTTTCGTCTGGCTTACCTTGCCCGATCCCTGGCTCTCCGGCACCTTCAAGAATGCCTGCCTCGAACATGGCGTGCTCATCGACGACGAGGACGAATTCAAGGCCGGCCGCTCCGAACAGGTCTTTCACGGCGTCCGTTTCGGCGTTTCGCAGCCGCGGCAAAGCAAGGATGTCGCCGGCGGCGTCGCGGTCATCCGGCGGCTGCTGGATGAAGGCCGCGCCGGCTACGACAGTTTTTCCTGATTTCGCCTGCCCTTCGCCGAGCCTGCCAGCGAGCAAGCGCCAGCCTGTGGTTTTCCGGCGTTTTTCCTCAAACGATGGGGTGTATCGCGCGGAAGCTTGCGATAAGAGGGGACTCAAAATCCCCGCTCCCATGGACACAAATCGCCGCCCATGACCATTTCCAATTCCGTGCCGATCACCCCGGAACTCATTGCCTCGCACGGGCTGAAGCCCGACGAATACCAGCGCATCCTCGACCTGGTCGGGCGCGAGCCGAGCTTCACCGAACTCGGCATCTTCTCGGCGATGTGGAATGAACATTGTTCCTACAAATCCTCGAAGAAGTGGCTGCGCACGCTGCCCACCACCGGGCCGCAGGTCATCCAGGGACCGGGCGAGAATGCTGGCGTGGTCGACATCGGCGACGGCGACTGCGTCGTCTTCAAGATGGAGAGCCACAACCATCCGTCCTATATCGAGCCCTATCAAGGTGCTGCGACCGGCGTCGGCGGCATTTTGCGCGACGTCTTCACCATGGGTGCGCGGCCGGTAGCTGCCATGAACGCGCTGCGCTTCGGCGCGCCGGATCATCCCAAGACCAGGCATCTGGTCGCCGGCGTGGTTTCCGGCGTCGGCGGCTACGGCAATTCCTTCGGCGTGCCGACGGTCGGCGGCGAGGTCAATTTCGACGCCCGCTACAATGGCAACATCCTGGTCAATGCCTTCGCTGCTGGCCTCGCCAAGACCGACGCCATTTTCCTGTCCGAGGCCAAGGGCGTCGGCCTGCCGGTCGTCTACCTCGGCGCCAAGACCGGGCGCGACGGCGTCGGCGGCGCCACCATGGCGTCGGCCGAATTCGACGACAAGATCGAGGAGAAGCGGCCGACCGTGCAGGTCGGCGATCCCTTCACCGAAAAGTGCCTGCTTGAGGCCTGCCTCGAGCTGATGGCCTCGGGTGCGGTCATCGCCATCCAGGACATGGGGGCGGCCGGCCTCACCTGCTCGGCGGTCGAGATGGGCGCCAAGGGCGACCTCGGCATCGAGCTCGACCTCGACAGAGTGCCGGTGCGCGAAGAGCGCATGAGCGCCTATGAGATGATGCTGTCGGAGAGCCAGGAGCGCATGCTGATGGTGCTGCGCCCGGAGAAAGAGAAGGAAGCCGAGGCGATCTTCCACAAATGGGGCCTCGACTTCGCCATCGTCGGCAAAACCACCGACGATCTGCGCTTCCGCGTGCTGCATCAGGGCGACGAGGTTGCCAATCTGCCGATCAAGGACCTGGGCGACCAGGCGCCGGAATATGACCGGCCCTGGGTCGAGCCGAAGAAGCCGGCGCCGCTGGCTGCCAGCGACGCGCCAAAGGCCGATGTCGCAGATGCTCTGCTCAAGATGCTCGGCGGGCCGGACCTCTCCTCGCGCCGCTGGGTGTGGGAGCAGTACGACACGCTGATCCAGGGCAATTCGCTGCAGCTTCCGGGCGGTGACGCCGGCGTGGTGCGTGTCGAGGGCCATCCGACCAAGGCGCTGGCCTTCTCCTCCGACGTGACGCCGCGCTATTGCGAGGCCGACCCCTATGAAGGCGGCAAGCAGGCGGTGGCCGAATGCTGGCGCAACCTCACCGCCACCGGCGCGCTGCCGCTGGCGGCCACCGACAACCTCAATTTCGGCAATCCGGAACGGCCCGAGATCATGGGCCAGCTGGTCGGCGCGGTGAAAGGCATTGGTGACGCCTGCCGGGCGCTGGGCTTCCCGATCGTTTCGGGCAATGTCTCGCTCTACAACGAAACCAACGGCCGCGGCATCCTGCCGACACCGACCATCGGCGGCGTCGGGCTGATCGCCGACTGGTCGAAGATGGCGCGGATCGGTTTTGCCGCCGAGGGCCAGATGATCGTGCTGGTCGGCGCGCCCGCGACATGGGGAACGCATCTTGGCCAATCCGCCTATATGCGCGACATCCACGGCCGCGCGGACGGCCCGCCGCCGCCGGTCGACCTCGAGCATGAAAAGCGCGTCGGCGACCATGTGCGGGCGCTGATCGCCTCCGGCGTGGTGACCTCGGCGCATGACGTCTCCGATGGCGGCATCGCGGTGGCGCTGGCCGAAATGGCGATGGCGTCGGGTATCGGCGCCACCATCCCCGGGTTGACCGCCACCGACCCTATCCCGGTCTGGTTCGGCGAAGACCAGGGCCGCTATCTGCTGACGCTGTCGATCAACTCGCAGAGCGGCGAATGGGACAAGATTCGCGATGAACAGGGCAAGCTCGGCATCTTCGCGCCGTGGATCGGCTCGACCGGCGGCAGCGAATTGAAACTCGGCGAAGCACGCGCGATCGCGATCAGCGAGCTGACCGCTGCCCATGAAGGCTGGTTCCCGCGCTTCATGGATCAGGCCATTTGACAAAGCTGGCTGCCCGGGCGCTGCTTGCAGTCGTTTTCTGGCCGTCGCTGTTCTTCTTCTGGTTTCTCGGGCCGTTCGTCTTTTTCCTGCTGTCGACGACCGGAAGCGAAGTTTGCCCCCGCCTGGAAACGCGGGCGGAGTTTCTTGCCGCCGCCAACGGCACCCTATTGATGCTGGCCGTCCAGAGCCTCGTCTATGCGGTTCCGATCCTGTGCCTGGTCCTCTGGGACCGGCTTGCACCGGAGCCGGCGCGGGCACGGCACATCGTCACCTGCATCAAGCTCTTTGCCGCTGCCGTCGTCATCGGCGTGCTGTGGGCGTATGGTTCCTCGCTCGTCTGCGACAGCTACGGCCAGGCGTTTTTCTCGCCGCTCTGGCAGTGGACGAGCTACCTTCCCATCGTCAGCGCGGTAATCAACGTTCCGCTTTACGTGCTGACCTTCAGCCTTGGCCGCGCTTTCTCGACACGCGAGGATGCGCCCGCGGATGAAGCAGTTCCTCCGGACCAGGACATTACGTGAGCCTTCATTTGTCTTTGGCGCTGGCAGACGGAACTGCTTCAATCCGAACGAGAAAGGCTTTAGGCTCACCCCGACTCTCACTAGGATTTTGCCATGGCAATGGACGCGCACGACATCGAACGGTTGATCAAGGAAGGCATTCCGGACGCCAAGGTGACGATTCGCGACCTCGCCGGCGATGGCGACCACTATGCAGCCGAAGTGGTGGCCGAGAGCTTTCGCGGCAAGAGCCGCGTCCAGCAGCACCAGATGGTCTATGACGCGCTGAAGGGCAATATGGGCGGCGTGCTGCATGCGCTGGCCTTGCAGACCAGCGTGCCCGACTGAACCTCGACACTGGCGCTGCCTAGATCTTCACCAGCATCGCCGTGAGGTACATGAAGCCAACTCCGGCTGCCAAACCAGCCATCGCGCTCGGTGCGAGCAATGCACGCGTGCCGTCACCCCGCTGACGAAGCTGCATCGAGACCAGCTCGACGATCACCTGCAGGATTGCGCCGGCGCCGACCGCCAGCGCCAGCGCCGACCATTGCGGGGCATAGGCGAGGCTGCCGATCCACAGGCCGATGACCGCGGGGCCGCCCGCAAGCAGCGTCAGCGCGGCGAAGGTCCGCAATGGCGGGCGCTGCTTCAGGATCGGGGCGGCGATGCCGATACCCTCGGTGATGTTGTGCAATGTGAAGCCGAGCACGAGGAAGGTGCCGAGCCCCGCAGCACCCGAGGCGAAGGCGGCGCCGATCGCCAGCCCTTCGCCGAGATTGTGCAGGCCGATGCCGAGCGCGATGAAGGTGGCCAAAGCCACACCGGTCGGCGTCCCGCTCCGCCGGCCCGCCGCCATCAGCAGCAGGAAACTGGCGGCGGCGGCAAGCACGATCATCGTCGGACCCTGGAACAGGGCGGCGGCTTCGCCCGCCAGTTCGAACGCATCCTCCAGGGCATCGACGAACAGGAAGGCGAGCAGCCCGACGGTCAGCGACAGAAGAAAGTCCATGCCGTTCCGTCCGACGCCGCGGAGCGCGGGATAGAACATCAGGCCGATCGCCACAGGCAGGATGCCGACGAAGGCGCCAAGCACCGCCTGTGCGGCGAAGCTCAGCGAATCGCGCGTCGGCGTCGGCACGGCGACGGCGATCTCGTGCCCGAACGTCGTCCCGGTGCTGGTCACGACGTTGATCGCATGCGCCTCCCCCAGCACCCAGGGGTATGGCAGGCTGATCCAGGCGGTGGCGCCGCGCGCGATCGGTCCCGGCGGATCCTGCGTGAACTGCCAGTAGGCATCGTCAACCTGGACCTGCGCAATGGTCATCGGTTCCGATCCGCCGGCCCGGACGAGGACGCGGATGCCATCCGCCCCCAGGATCGTCCGCTCGAAAGTGAGGTTCTCGACCGGTGGCGCGCCATTGCGGAAGCTCGACAGCGGGTCCGAGGAGATCAGCCAGGCGATGGCCAGCCCGAGCACGACGAGCGGCAGCGCGACCCAAAGCAGATAGGCCGACCTTGGACGGTCTGCGCGTGTGTCGGCGGAAGCCCGGCTCAGATCGGTCACGACACGGCCTCCACGACGTCGAACATGCCGGACCAGCCAAGTTCGGTGAATTCCGACTGGTGAGGATGGAACATGTAGAGGCCCGGTTCGTGCTCCCGGAAATGGAACTCGAGGATGCCGCGCTCGGCCTGGCACTGGGTAATCAGGTCGACGGTCTTGAGCGTCGGGGTGAGCGTCGTGCCCTGATTGTAGTAGTCGAAGAAATTGGCGTGCAGGTGGAAGGAGTTGATCGGATCGAACTCGACGACATTGACGAGATAGATGCGGACCGGCTTGTTCTTCAGCACCCGGATCGGCTTCTTCGCATAGGCATGGGCGACCGTGTTGACGGCGTAGACCTCGTTCTCGTTGTCGAAGTTGGTGTCGAAGGCATTCATGACCATCACGAATTCCTGCCAGCCGGCATTCTCGGGCGTGCCGAGCAGGCGCGAGCGGGCGACCGCTTCGTGCTCCGGATGCCTGGCCGGATCGGGATCGATCACGAAGGCGCCGTACATGCCCTTCTGGATGTGCCGCTTCAGCGGCAGGGCGTGGCAGTGGTAGAGATGACAGCCGAACGGTCTGGCGTCGAACTCGTAGACGAACTCCTCGCCTGGCCCGATCAGGCCAGCGCCCGGAACCCCGTCCATGCGCGCGGCATGGATGCCGTGAAAATGCATCGAATGCGGATGCGAGCCCTGGTTGCGGAAGACGATCCTCAGGCGCTCGCCTTCGGTCGCACGTAAAGTCGGTCCCGGCACACGGCCATTGTAGGTCCATGCCGGGAACATGATGCCGGGCGCGATCTCGATCTCCTTGTCCTCGGCCGTGACCTCGAAGGTGCGCAGCGTCCGCCCGTCCGGCAACATCGACACCGTCCCGGTGTACCAGTCGCTCAGCAGCTTCGATGGATCGAAGCCGTTGCGGGCATCGTCGACCTCGCCGACCGTGATCATCGCGCCATGGGCCGAGAGATGCGCCTGCTGCCCTTCAGCGGCGGCGGCAGCCGGCATCTCGTGACCGGCATGGCTTGTCTGCCCGCGGGCGGCACTCGCCGCGACTGCCGTGCCGCCGGCAGCCAAAAGGCCACCGGCCAGAAGCAGCCTTCGATCGAGCTTTCGCTCCAGCAAGGATTTCGTCTCGCTCATGCCTGCATTCCTCCAGATCGCGGCGAGGATAGCGTATGCTTCAAGATTTAGCTATAGCTATATTTCAGGCGACAGCCGTTTGATGCCGAACAAGGCGGACGAAGGCATTCTTCCGGGGGCTACTCGGGCTTTTTTGCCGACACGGCGATGATCGGCCCCGCCGGATATTTCCCGCCGACGATCATCCTCTCGCCGTCCGACAGCGCCGAGACCGCGCCGTCGAGAAACAGCGCGTTGGAGCAGCCGAGCTTGTCACGGAACAGCCGCGCGAAGCTGCCGAGGCTGACCGCCGAGCGCGCGATCGCCAGCACGACCGTATTCGCGTCACGCACGCCGACACCGTTGCGGATGTAGCGCGACGTGCCGTTCGGCTCGAAGCGCGGGTGATTCTGGCCGTCGATGACCAGCATCGGCCCGGATTGCGTGGCAAACGCCACGTCCGGCCTGGCGGCGGCATAGGCGTTCGTCTCCATGACCGCCGCCTTGCCGTCCTTGCCGACCAGGAACACGCCGTTGGGCTTCAGGAAGAAATTGCCCTCGCTGTCGGCGAGATTCAGTGGCGATTTCTGAATACCATCCTCGACCAGAAGGCCGACCGGCGTCAGGTCTTCGTGATACATGCCGGCATTCATGGCGAGCAGCACCGGCCTGCCCTCACTCGCCATCGCCTTGTCGAAAGCCTCCAGCGAGCCGAAGGGCTTTGCGTCCGCGCCGGCATGCAAGATCTCAATGCTCTGGGCACGAAGGTCGATCTCGCAGACGACATAGGACACGGCCTCGAACCCGACATCCCGGCAGGGTGCCGGCAACTCGCCGACGACCAGGGACGGCGGCGCGGGGCGTCTCGGCCACCAGACCAGAGCGATACTGGCCAGCAGGATGGCGATCAGGATCGCGGCGCCATATCGTCTTTTCATCATGTCCCGGAGAAGGCAGTTGGCTCAGATGCTTGGCCCAACATCGGCGATCCTTTGCGCCATTTCCGCGGCGGCGGCGCAAACATCTTGTTTCGGTCAACCTATGGGTTTATTTGATGGCTATGTTTCGAGCCTGACTCCCACAGGCGTGAAAGGATCCTCCATGAGCGGTATCAACGACTACATCGACAGCGAAGTGAAGAGCAACGACGTGGTGCTCTTCATGAAGGGCACGCCCGGTTTTCCGCAGTGCGGTTTCTCCGGCCAGGTGGTCCAGATCCTCGACTATATCGGGGCCGACTATAAAGGCGTCAACGTGCTCGACTCGGCGGAATTGCGCCAGGGCATCAAGGAATATTCCAACTGGCCGACCATTCCGCAGCTCTATGTCAAGGGCGAGTTCGTCGGTGGTTGCGACATCGTGCGCGAGATGTTCCAGGCGGGTGAACTGCAGACGTTCCTCGTCGAAAAGGGCGTCAGCGTCAAAGGCGCCGCCTGATTCTTTTGCGCATGTCGTAGCCCCGAAACCGCGCACGCCTTTGGGCGACATGCATTAGGGTTTGAGGCGCCGGGGCAGCCCCCACCTCGGCAAACTTTCATCTCCCCGCCAAGGGGCAAAGACAAATCCACGCGCCGGTTCGCCGGCGCATCTTCGTTTCAAGATCGGACTTGCCGTGGAACAGCACGTACAGGCGCCGCAGCAGACAAGCAGCCTGCCTATTCCGCGCTGGGAATTCATCGCGCTGTGCGCGGCGCTGATGGCGCTCAACTCCTTGGCCATCGACATCATGCTGCCGGCGCTGCAGCAGATCGGCGCCTCGCTCGGCGTCGTCAACGAAAACCACCGCCAGTATGTCATCACCGCCTACATTCTGGGCTTTGGCGGCGGACAGCTTTTCTTCGGGCCGGTCTCCGACCGTTTCGGGCGCCGCCCTCCGCTTGTCGCCGGGCTGATCATCTATGTGCTGGCGGCCGGCGCGGCGGCAATCGCCCCGTCTTTCGCGACGCTGCTCCTGCTCAGGATGGTGCAAGGCATCGGTGCGGCCGCCACGCGCGTCATCGCCGTCTCGATCGTGCGCGATACGTTCGACGGCAGGCGCATGGCCGAGGTGATGTCGCTGATCTTCATGGTGTTCATGGCCATTCCCGTGGTGGCGCCGGGCATCGGCCAGTTCATCATGCTGTTTGCCTCCTGGCACTGGATCTTCATCACCATGGCCATCGGCGCGCTGATCGTGTCCGCATGGTCGCTGCTGCGCCTGCCCGAAACGCTGCATCCCGAATATCGCCGGCCGCTGACGGCCGCATCGATCGTCGGCGGTTTTCGCATCGTGCTGACCAACCGGATTGCGCTCTGCTATGCCTTCGCCAGCACCTTCATCTTTGGCGCCATGTTCGGCTTCATCGCCTCGGCCCAGCAGATTTATGTCGACGTGTTCAATGTCGGCGAGATGTTTCCGGTCATCTTCGCCGGCGTCGCGGCAGTGCTTGCCTTCTCCAACTATCTGAACTCGCGTCTTGTCGGCCGCATCGGCATGCGCCGCCTGTCGCAGAGCGCGCTGCTCTTGTTCCTGGTGATCAGCCTTGCATGGCTAGTCGTGTCGCTGGAAATGAAGATGCCGCTTTGGCTGTTCATCGCCTTCTTTGCTTGCGCGATGGTGCCGTTCGGAGCGCTCGGCGCCAATTTCAACGCTTTGGCCATGGAGCCGCTCGGGCAGTTGGCCGGCACGGCGTCGTCCATTCTGGGTTTCATGCAAACCTTCCTCGGCGGCATCCTCGGCACGCTGATCGGCCAGGCTTTCAACGGTACGGTGACGCCTTTAGCCGCCGGCTTCTGCAGCGTCTCGGTCGCGGCATTGCTGATGATCTTCATCGCCGAGCGCGGCAAGATGTTCCAGCCGCACAACCCGCCCGTTTGATGCGCGCGCGGGCGCGCTCTAATTTTTTGTTTTGCGCGTGTCGTTGTCCCAAAACCGCTGCCCATTTTTGGGCGACACGCTTCAAGAGGCCCTTTCAAAGGTTGCCGTGAAGCGAGGGGCAAGCATACGCCCTGCGATTGCTCCACCCATGCTGTCCGAAAAGGGCAATGGCAGAGCCTCGTCGAGTGCCTTGAGGATGGAGGCCACGAAGGCCCGGTTCAACGCGCTGTCGGTTCCCAGATCAGAAAAGGTCGCGCGCGGCCTGCCGATGAGTGTGCCATCCCGGCGAAGCGAGAACCGCAATGTCAGGGACATGCCCGCGCTTCCGCGCGGCGGCTTCCAGCAAGCATAGATAGCGGCCGACATCTCCTTCAAGGTGTCGACGGGATCAGGACCGCGACAGGTGCGCTGTTGCGCGCCTGCTTCGCTGGAACCGGCAACCAGGGCGATGGCAAGGGCCGCTGCGACAAGTGCGGACCGAGATTTCATCGCCTATTCGGCCCAGAGTTCGCGGCGCAACTCTTGCCAGCTTTCCCTGTCGGGTGCGACGAGCAAGCCACCGTCGAGATGCGAAGGCCGGTAGGGGCTGCCGCCGGCCTCGGTGTGGATCAGCGCGCCGGCAAGATGGTCCCACGGCATCAGCTTGTTGTAGACGACGAAATGGGCGTGGCCGCTGGCCAGCAGGCGGTATTCGTGCGCCGCGCAGCGATAGCCGAATTGCGAGAGCGACTTGGTCTGGTTGCGCGCCAGTCGCGAGCGTTCCGGCTCCGGCATGTACTGCCATGACACCGCACCGGTCATTCCCGAGATCGGCACCGGTTCCGCGACATGCACCTTTTCCAGGCTGCCATGGGCGTGACGAATATGGCTGCCGGCGCCTCGGGCGCCGATCAGCCAGTCCTTGCCGACCGGGTCGTGTATGATGCCGGCGACGGTCTCGCCCTTGACCACGACAGCCAGCATGACGCCGAACAGCGGCACGCCGGAGGCGAAGTTGAAAGTGCCGTCGACCGGATCGATGACGAAGGCGAGATCGGCATCGCCGAGGCCGCCAAGCAGCGCCGGATTGTCGGAGCAGGCTTCCTCGCCGACGATCATGGCCTCAGGATAGCGCTCATGCAGCCTGGCGGTGATCAGCCGCTCGGCATTGACGTCGGCTTCGGTGACCAGGTCGGCGGCCGAGGTCTTCTGGCGGATGTCGCCCTCACCCAGCCGGCGAAAGCGCGGCATGATCTCGGCTTTGGCGACGTCGGACAGCAGGTCGGCGAGCCGGTCGATCGCATTGTCGTCAAATGTCATCGGGATTGTCTTGCCGGAGATCTGGAGTTTCGTTGAGAGCGGCGAAATCGAACAGTTTTCGGTCGAGCAGATGCGAGGGCCGCACATTGGCCATGGCGCGGATCATCGTGTCCTTGCGGCCAGGCATGCGCTTTTCCAGGTCGTCCAGCATCGCCTTCATGGCGTTGCGCTGCAGGCCTTCCTGGCTGCCGCAGAGGTCGCAAGGGATGATCGGGAACTTCATGGCGGCTGCGAATTTCTCGAGATCGGCCTCGGCGTTATAGGCTAGCGGCCGCAGCACCATGACGTCGCCGTCGTCGTTGAGCAATTTTGGCGGCATGGCGGCAAGGCGGCCGCCATGGAAGAGGTTCATGAAGAAGGTTTCGAGGATATCCTCGCGGTGGTGGCCGAGCACAAGTGCCGCGCAGCCCTCCTCGCGCGCGATGCGATAGAGATGGCCGCGCCGCAGCCGCGAGCACAGCGAGCAGTAGGTGCTGCCCTCGGGCAGCTTGTCGGTGACCACCGAATAGGTGTCTTGGTACTCGATGCGGTGCGGGATGCCGTTTCTGTCGAGATAGTCCGGCAATATGTGCTTCGGGAAATTCGGCTGGCCCTGGTCCAGATTGCAGGCCAGAAGCTCGACCGGCAGCAGCCCGCGCCATTTGAGATCGAGCAGCACGGCGAGTAGGCCGTAGGAATCCTTGCCGCCGGATAGCGCTACCAGCCAGCGGTCGCCGGGCCTGACCATGGCGTAATCCTCGATCGCCTGGCGGGTGAGCCGCAGCAGCCGCTTGCGCAGCTTGTTGAACTCGACGGAAGACGGCACGTCGGCAAACAGCGGATGAAAGCCGCCCTCGGCGTCGGCAACCGGTTCAAATGAATCGGCGTCTGGCAACATGTTCATGACGCATCGGTCCAAATCTCTGCTGCGCCCGGATTAGCGCATCGGCCCGGAAATCGAAATCGGTTTTTGGCCCTCGGTTCGCAAAGCGCGATGCACAAAAGAAAAGGCCGCCTCGACGGGCGGCCTTCGATGGTTTCGCTGAATGCGTTCGATCAGCGCGAATAGAATTCGACGACCAGGTTCGGTTCCATCTGCACGGCGAACGGAACGTCCGACAGGCCGGGGATGCGCGCGAAGGTTGCGACCATCTTGTTGTGATCGGCTTCGATGTAATCGGGCACGTCGCGCTCGGCGAGGCCAACCAATTCCAGCACGATCACCAGTTGCTTCGACTTCTCGCGCACTTCCACGACGTCGCCCGGCTTGCAGCGGTACGAGCCGATGTTGACGCGCTTGCCGTTGACGTTGACGTGGCCGTGGTTGACGAACTGGCGGGCTGCGAAAATGGTCGGCACGAACTTGGCGCGGTAGACGACCGCGTCGAGACGCAACTCGAGCAGGCCGATCAGGTTCTCCGAGGTGTCGCCCTTGCGGCGGTCGGCCTCTTCATAGACCTTGCGGAACTGCTTTTCCGAAACGTCGCCATAGTGACCCTTCAGCTTCTGCTTGGCGCGCAGCTGCAGGCCGAAATCGGAAAGTTTGCCCTTGCGGCGCTGGCCGTGCTGGCCGGGGCCGTATTCACGCTTGTTGACCGGGGACTTCGGGCGGCCCCAGATGTTTTCGCCGAGACGGCGGTCGATCTTGTACTTCGCGGATTCGCGCTTGCTCATCGCATTCCCTTTCAAAACAAACCACCCGGAACCTCATGGTCCGGGTGAAGGAAACGCGCCCTCCTCTGGCCTCCGTTTTCGAGACCTGACAGGGTTTTCCACGCAACGCGACGGAAAACCCACGGGACACGTCAGTTCAAACAAGACCAAGGAAACGAAAAACCTGATTTCCCTGAGGTCTTACCATGCAAAATAAACGACCGGGCATTGCGGCCCGGTGTTGGAGCGCTGGTTAAACGGAGATTTAACCGGTGTCAAGCTCGCGACTGGCGCCGGCGGTGGCGACGATATAGCGTCTCAGGGTTGAGTGCGGTGCCGAATGTAGCGGGAGGTTGCGCCGGCGGCATTTGAGCGACGTGCGTCCATTCGGACGCACAACGTCTGAATTCCTTCAATGCTTCGATTTCTTCGCGGGCAGCCCCTTGCGCCGGGTCTCGGCGAATTCCTCGAGCTGCTTTTCGCTCATCGATTCGAACATTTCCTTCGATGCGCCTTTGAGCTCGCTCTTCTTCGTCTCGCCGCGCTTGGCGGACAGTGCCGCGCCGGCAGCCATTTGCTGGGCTTTCGAGGTGGCTGGCATAATCGGTTCTCCCGTTTGCTATAGGAGGAAAACGCAGCTGTCCCCGATGATGTTCCCGGTGCCGGCGATCAAGACATCGCCAGCCCAAAGCCCTGCAGCAACCGGCGGGTCGGGAAATCGGTTCTGTTCGAGGTGAAGACGGCAAGGTCGGCGCCTTCCGGCAATATCTCGCCGCGCCCGTTGGGATCAATGTCGGCGAGAAGCGAAACCGCGCGGCGCGCGATCGCTTCGGCGGGATCGAGCCAATCGACCGGCCAAGGTGCCGTCTTGCGCATGCGGTTCGCCAGAAAGGGATAGTGGGTGCAGGCAAGCACGACGATGTCGGTGCGCAGCTCGTCGCGCTCGACGAAACACGGCGCGATCTCGGCGCGCACGGCCTCTTCGTCGACGAAGCCGTCGCGCATGTAGATTTCAGCCAATGGTGCCAGGCGGTCGGAGCCGACCAGCCGCACATGGCATTTCGAGGCCCATTTGCTGATCAGGTCGCGCGTATATTGGCGCTTGACGGTGCCGGGCGTGGCCAGCACCGAGACCAGGCCCGAGCGCGTGCGCTCCGCCGCCGGCTTGATCGCCGGCACCATGCCGACGAAAGGATGGCCGGGGAATCGCTCGCGCAAGGCTTCGATGACCAGCGTCGACGCCGTGTTGCAGGCGATCACCGAAATGGCCGGCGCAAACCGGTCGAGCAGCCTTGCGAACAGTTCCAGTACATGGGCCCTGAGCGCCGGCTCCTCCCAGGCGCCATAGGGGAAAGCCGCATCGTCGGCGACATAGACGAAGCGGCGATCGGGCATCAGCACGCGCGCCTCGCGCAGCACGGTGAGGCCGCCAACGCCGGAATCGAACATCAGGATCGGGCGGTGGCTTGATCGATCGTTCATTGTCATCGGATCACAAGAAGGCTGGGGACCACAAGAAGAGGCTGGCCCGTGATGCGGCCAATGGTGCTTCTATCGCGAACGATCATGATCTTGAAGTGGCGAATGCCAGCAAGTTTTGCGCAGTTCCGGGCGAAGAACCAATCTTCCTGGAGCTGCCTAGAGTCCACGCTTGCCGAAGCCGGCGGGCCGTGGCCGACCGATCGGCTGGGCGACCGGCGCGGCGGTGCGCGGGGCAGACGGTGCCGCGCTCGCGGCCATCCTGCCGCCGCCCGCAGGCGCGGGAACGGCGCCATCGAAATCGAAAACGGATGTCAGTTCGTCAATATCGACGCCGCCTGCCGGTTTCGCCACCAGGATCGTTACCCAGAGGCCAAATATGGAGAGGCCGAGCAGGTTCAAGCCGCCGGGAACACTCTCCGGATTGCCGAAATCGATGACTAGCAGAGTGCCTGCCTGCAGGACCGCGTAGATGGTGGAGAACACGATGTAGGCCCACAGGATCCAACCGCGTCCGTTGGCGTCGCGGCTGCGGCGCCAGGCGATGTTGCCGCGCAGCAGCACAAACACCAGAGACATGACCAGGATGACGCCAGCCATACCCTGCCGCGACGGGCCAGGTGTCGAATTGATCAGCCCCTCGAAGCCAATTGTTCCCGCGATGCAGACGACGATCGCCACAATCTCCGCCACCGTCGCGGCGAGAGAGTAAAGAAAGAAGCGCAAACGACCGATACTGGACGTAACCATCCAACACCCCCAGTTTTGAGAACGTTGGACGAAACCGAATAAGATTCGGTTACTGGCGAGCCTCAAGTTTAACCGGTTCTATTCTTCCTTGTCCGGCGACTGGATTCGCGCCGCTGCTGCAGGAAGCCGCCTTGGATCGTCTCCCGGCGAACCGTCTCCACGCGGCATCGCCGGTGAAAACCTGTCGAGCGATGAGATGATGCCGCGCAGCACCTTGAGTTCCGGCTCGGCGAAACCGGCGCGCGTCAGCACCGCGCGCAGATTGTCGACCATCTTCGGCTTCTTCTGCGCCGGGCGGAAATAGCCGCGCGCTTCGAGCGCGCCTTCCAGATAGGTGAACAGGCCGTGCAATTGCTCCTTGGTCGCCGGCAGCATTTCGGGGCCGGAGAAATTGGTCTTCGTCTCGTCCTCGAGGCCAGACTTCATCCATTCATAGGACATCAGAAGTGCCGCCTGGGCGATGTTGAGCGAGGAGAAGGCGGGATCGACCGGAAAGGTGACGATCTCGTCGGCCAGTCCCACCTCGTCATTGTAGAGCCCAAAACGCTCGCGGCCGAACAGGATGCCGGTGCGCTGGCCGGCCGTGTGACGTGCCCGCAGCGCCCTGCCCGCTTCGACCGGCCCGCGCACGGCCTTGAATCCGTCGCGCTCGCGCGCCGTGGTGGCGAAGACGAAGTTGAGATCGGCGACCGCCGAGGTGAGATCGTCGAACACTTTGACGGCATCGATGACATGGTCGGCGCGGCTCGCGGCAGCACGCGCCTTCTCGCTCGGCCAGCCGTCGCGCGGATTGACCAGACGCAGCTCGGCAAGACCGAAATTCGCCATGGCGCGCGCAACCATGCCGATATTCTCGCCAAGCTGCGGCTCGACGAGGATGATCGCCGGGCCGGCGGCGGCGGTGTTGCTGGGATTTTCGTCGGCTGACATCGTCGTCAATGAACTGCTGTTTGCGGCATTTCAGCGTCCCCTGCCATATTCAGCCGCGAAAATGAAGCTCTCGCAAGGAACGGCCGATGCCCCGATCGAGCCGGCCGGTGCGGATCGCCGTTTGCGCGGCCAAAAATGCTTTGATATACGGGCCGCATCCCCGGCCGAAAGCCATGCGGGCAGGCCGTTCCGATATCCCCCAGCAACGAGGCATTCTTTCCATGGCGAAGATCAAGGTGGCGAACCCGGTCGTCGAACTCGACGGCGACGAGATGACCCGCATCATCTGGCAGTTCATCAAGGACAAGCTGATCCACCCCTATCTCGACCTCACGCTCGACTATTACGACCTCGGCGTCGAGCACCGCGACGCCACCAATGACCAGGTGACCATCAACTCGGCCAACGCCATCAAGAAATACGGCGTCGGCGTAAAATGCGCGACGATCACCCCCGACGAGCAGCGCGTCGAGGAATTCAAACTGAAGAAGATGTGGAAGTCGCCGAACGGCACCATCCGCAACATCCTCGGCGGCACCATCTTCCGCGAGCCGATCATCATGAAGAACGTGCCGCGCCTGGTGCCCGGCTGGACCAAGCCTATCATCGTCGGCCGTCACGCTTTCGGCGACCAATACCGCGCCACCGATTTCCGCTTCCCCGGCAAGGGCAAGCTGACGATCAAGTTCGTCGGCGAGGACGGCACGGTGATCGAGCACGACGTGTTCGACGCGCCGGCGGCCGGCGTCGCCATGGCCATGTACAATCTCGACGAGTCGATCCGCGAGTTCGCCCGCGCCTCGCTGAATTACGGCCTGCTGCGCAACTATCCGGTCTACCTGTCGACCAAGAACACCATCCTCAAGGCCTATGACGGCCGCTTCAAGGACATTTTTCAGGAGGTCTACGAGGCCGAGTTCGAAGCCGAGTTCAAGGCGAAGAGGCTATGGTACGAGCACCGGCTGATCGACGACATGGTGGCTTCCAGCCTGAAATGGTCGGGCGGCTATGTCTGGGCCTGCAAGAACTATGACGGCGACGTGCAGTCCGACACGGTGGCGCAGGGTTTCGGGTCGCTCGGCCTGATGACCTCGGTGCTGATGACGCCGGACGGCAAGACGGTGGAGGCGGAAGCCGCGCACGGCACCGTCACCCGCCACTACCGCCAGCACCAGAAGGGCGAGGAGACCTCGACCAACTCGATCGCCTCGATCTTCGCCTGGACGCGCGGGCTGGCCCACCGCGCCAAGCTCGACGACAATGCCGAGCTGAAGCGCTTTGCCGAGACGCTGGAAAAAGTCTGCATCCAGACGGTCGAGAGCGGCTTCATGACCAAGGACCTGTCGCTGCTGATCGGCCCCGACCAGCCCTGGCTGTCGACCACCGGCTTTCTCGACAAGATCGACGAGAATTTGCAGAAGGCGATGGCCTGACGGGCAATCGCGATGGGCAAGCCCATCGTCTACGGGGCGGACTATAGCGTCTATGTGCGCATCGTCCGCCTCGCACTCGAGGAAAAGGGCATCGACTACGAGCTTGTGCCCGTCGATGTCTTCGCCGCGAGCGGCATTCCGGCCTGGTATATCGAGCACCATCCATTCGGCCGCATCCCGGCCTTCGAGCATGACGGGTTTCGCCTGTTCGAGGCGAGCGCGATCGCGCGTTTTGTGGACGAGTCCTTCGAGGGTCCGACGCTGCAGCCGAAAGACGCGCGCGGCCGGGCGCGGATGAACCAGATCATCGGCATGCCCGATGCCTATGGCTATCGGTCGATGGTCTGGGATGTCGCCGTCGAACGGCTGGAGAATACGCCGCCGGACGAGGCCCTGATCGCCACCGGGCTGAGGCAGGCGGAGACGGTGCTACGGGTGCTCACTTCACTCAAGGCTCCAGGCCCATGGCTGCTGGGCAGCGATTTGACGCTGGCCGACCTGCACGCGGCGCCAATCGTCGCCTATTTCGTCAAGGTCGCGGAAGGGCAAAAGCTGCTGGCCGAGTTCCCCGATATCCAGGCGTGGTGGACACACATCGCGGCACGTCCAGGCTTTGCCAACAGGTTGACATAGGTCCGGGCGCGTCCATGGCTGGCCTTTCTCACCAGGACGCACTCACCGTGGCCAGAATAGTCAGGGTCAACCACGCCGGCGAGTTCGGGGCGATCAGAATCTATTCGGCGCAGATTCTTGTCGCGAAACGTTTCTGGCCGGATTGCGTGCCGTCCCTGTCGGAGATGCTAGGGCACGAGCGCAATCACTGTGCTGCCTTCCGTGCCGCCATGCCGCCGCGGCATTCGCGACCGTGCCGGGTGATGCAATTCTGGAGCTTGGGCGGCTGGCTGCTGGGTTTTGTGACGGCTCTGCTCGGACCGCAAGGCATCTGGGCCTGCACGGCCGCTGTGGAAGCGGCGGTGCATCGCCATCTGGACGACCAGTTGTTCTTTCTGATGGACCGCGATCGTGAGTTGCACGGCATCATCCTGGCGATCCGCGAGGAAGAGCTCGCCCATCTCCATCACGCCGAAGAGCAGCTGAAATCGCCCGGCCCGTTGTTGAACCTTCTGCGAGCGATGATTTCAATCGCCACGGATTGCCTGATCTGGCTGTCCACCTGGGGTGACTCCAGCAGAATGACGCACGCGCTGAAGGCGGCAAAGCAAAGCTAGGCGGCGTGGTTTAGCTAAAGACCGATTTCTGGCCTTGTCACCATCAACCAGAGAATAGCGAGCACGGCGGCGAAAGCCGGGAAGCCGCAAGCAAACCAGATGCGGAACAGGCGCCTTTCTTCGGCGGGCAGCGGTGCATTCTCGATTGCCGCCTGTCGCGCCAGATTTCGAATCCGGATCTGAATCCAGACAACAGGCAGCCAGAACAGACCGGTCACGACATAGAGCAGCAGGGACAGCACAATCCAGCCCTCGGACAGCGGCCAGCCCAATGCCTGCGCCAGCAGCGCGCCGGTGATGGGCTGCACAATGATGGCGGTCGCCGTGAAGATCGTGTCGGCGATGACGACGGTGCCCGCGACATGGGCGACGAGGTCGGCCCGACCGGTGTGCTGCGCCATCAGCATGAAGAAGGCGATGCCCCCGCCGGTGCCGAAGAGAACCGTGGCACCGATGACGTGCACCCAGCGCAGTAGGTCGATCCAGAGGCTCATCGCTCGTCGAGAACCGCAAGCGCGACCAGCACCAGGCAAAGCGCGGGGATTGTCTTGACCAGCGGTCCCAGCGGAGCGAGCCACAAATCGGGGGCAAGAAGCGTCGACGCCGCCACATAGAACAGCGTGATCGCGATCATCGCCAGCAGCGCCCACCTGGCCAAGGGCCGGACCAGAACCGCCGCGCCGACCAGAACATCCGCGGCGCTGCCGACCAGAACCGACATTTGCGCGAAACTCGCCGGCACGCCGCGCGAGACGAGAATGTCCGCGGCCTCGTCTTGCCGGATCAGGCCGATAATGCCCGAAACAAGCCAGAACAGGGACAGGCAAGCAAAGATGACCGGCTTTGCCAACCAGAGGCGGGCGAACCATCGCTCCTGAACATGCGCAGGCATGTCGGCCAGCGTTGCTTCTAGCGGCTGCAGCGGATGATCGGAAACAGCGTTCCAGGACTGGGCATTGCCCGTAACACCGTCTGCCAGCGCGGCAATTGCCGAGCTGCGCAAAGGAGATCGCCAACCAAGGGTGCCAAGGACGTCGGCACCGGCGCCGGCAAGCCGGCCGAGAATGGCCGGCATCGGTACGACCCGCGCCTGCGGCAGACCAAGCCATGCGCGAAAGGCAGACAGGACATCAGCGAGAGACCGGTCCTTGCTTTCGACGAGATCGATAGAAAGGCGCGACGGCAGGGAGCCGGCGACCGCGCGTGAGACCGCTTCGGCGACGTCTGCGACCGATACGGTCTGGATCGGCTGGCGCGACAGGACGGCGGGAATAAAGCCGGGGAAGGCTGCGAGGGCGCGCAAAAGCGCGGTCCCGCCATAGGCGGCCGGCGCAATCACCAAACCCGGCCGCAGGATCGTCCACTCCAGTGAAGAGCTTGCGACGGCCTTGTCGCCTGCCGCTTTGGTGCTGAAGAAAGGATTTGCCGAGGCGAGATCGGCGCCGATCGCGGAGATCTGCACAAAACGGCGCACGCCGGCATGTTCGCACGCCGCGACCAGTGCCACCACCGAGCGCCGGTGGACGGCATCGAGGCGGTCGCGCGGGCCGTCCTGCAAGGCGCCTGCCGCATTCACGACCGCATCCATGCCCGCAACCAGCGGCAGCCAGTCTTCAGCGGCAAGCAGTCGCGACATGTCGGCTGCAATCCAACGGACCGCTGGCCTGCGCCGTTCAGCGTCCAGAACATCACGGCCAAGGCCGGTCACTTGATGGCCGTCGCGGAGCAACCGGCCGACGAGGGCTTCCCCGATCAGACCATAGCCGCCGAGAACGAGAACCTTCATGTGGTGGCTTTCAGGCTGCCTCGAGCGCGGCCCTTACCGCTGCAATCGCGTCGCCGGCCTTCGAGGCGTCGGGGCCGCCGGCCTGGGCCATGTCCGGGCGACCGCCACCGCCCTGCCCGCCGAGTGCCGCGGACGCCACGCGCACCAGGTCGACGGCGCTGAAGCGGCTGAGCAAATCGTCCGTCACCGCGACCACGACGCTGGCCTTGTTGTCCTCGCCGGCGCCGACAAAGACGACGACGCCGGAACCCAGCGACGACTTGCCGGCGTCAGCCAGCGGCTTCAGATCCTTCGGCGCCACGCCGGAGACGGCCTTGCCGAGGAAGCCGACGCCGGCAACGGTCTCGTTCTCGGCCGGCGCACCGGCAGCGGCACCACCGCCCAGCGCCAGTTTCTTGCGCGCTTCGGTCAGCTCCTTCTCGAGCTTCTTGCGCTCGTCGAGCAGCGCCTCGACGCGCGCCGGCACGTCGGCCGGCGCAATCTTCAGCGTCGCGGCGACCGTCTTCAGCCGCCTGTCCTGCTCGTCGAGATGTCTTCTGGCGGCCTCGCCGGTCAGCGCCTCGATGCGGCGCACGCCGGCAGCGACCGCGCTGTCCGAAACAACGCGCACCAGACCGATGTCGCCGGTCGCCCTGACATGCGTGCCGCCGCAGAGCTCGACCGAATAGGGCCGGTTGGCCTTGGCGCCATGCAGGCCCGTGCCCATCGACACGACGCGCACCTCATCGCCGTATTTCTCGCCGAACAGCGCCATGGCGCCCTCGGCGATGGCGTCGTCGACCGACATCAGGCGCGTCGTCACCGGGCTGTTCTGGACGACGATCTCGTTCGCCATGCGCTCGACCTCTTCGAGGTCTTCAGGCGAAATCGGCTTGTTGTGCGAGATGTCGAAGCGCAAACGCTCGGGCGCGACCAGCGAGCCCTTCTGCGCCACATGGGTGCCCAGCACCTCGCGCAGCGCCTCGTGGATCAGATGCGTCGCCGAATGGTTGGCGCGCAGCCTGGAGCGGCGCGCATGGTCGACCTTCAGCTCGACGGCAGCGCCGGTCTTGACCGTGCCGCTGGCCACCTTGCCAAGATGCACGAACAGGCCGTCGGCCTTCTTCTGCGTGTCGGAGATCTCGATCGAGAACCCTTCGCCTGAGATGACGCCGGTGTCGCCCATCTGGCCGCCGGACTCGCCATAGAACGGCGTCTGGTTGACGACCACGGCAACCGCGTCGCCCTTGTTCGCGCTGTCGACGGTCTTGCCGTCGCTCACCAGCGCCAGGATGAGGCCTTCCGCCTGCTCTGTCTCGTAGCCGAGGAACTCGGTGGCGCCGGACTTTTCACGCACGGCGAACCAGACGGTCTCGGTCGCAGCGTCGCCGGAACCAGCCCAGCTCTTGCGTGCCTCGGCCTTCTGCCGCTCCATCGCATCGGTGAAGCCGGCTAGATCGACCGATATGCTGCGCTGGCGCAACGCGTCCTGCGTCAGGTCAAGCGGGAAGCCGTAGGTGTCGTAGAGCCTGAAGGCCGTCTCACCATCCAGCATGTCGCCGGCGCCGAGCGTTTCCGTCGCGTCCGAAAGCAGGCCGAGACCACGCGCCAGCGTCTTGCGGAAGCGGGTCTCTTCCAGCTTCAGCGTTTCGGTGATGAGCGCTTCGCCGCGCCCCAGCTCCGGATAGGCCTGGGCCATCTCGCGGACCAGCGCCGGCACCAGCTTCCACATCAGCGGCTCATTCGCGCCGAGAAGCTGCGCATGGCGCATGGCGCGGCGCATGATGCGACGCAGCACATAGCCGCGGCCTTCATTGGACGGCAGCACGCCGTCGGCCACCAGGAAGCAGGAGGACCGCAGATGGTCGGCGATGACGCGGAACGAGCCGACAGTGTCGGCATCCGGACCGCGGCCGAGCGCGGACGACGCAGCATCGATCAGGTGACGGAACAGATCGGTTTCAAAAACGCTTTCCACACCCTGCAGGATGGAGGCCATGCGCTCCAGACCCATGCCGGTGTCGATCGACGGTCGCGGCAGGTCGATGCGCTCTTCCTTGGTCACCTGTTCATACTGCATGAACACCAGGTTCCAGAATTCGAGGAAGCGGTCGCCGTCCTCCTCGGGGGTGCCCGGAGGACCGCCCCAGATATGCTCGCCACGATCAATGAAGATCTCCGAGCACGGACCGCACGGACCGGTGTCGCCCATCGCCCAGAAATTGTCGGAGGTCGGGATGCGGATGATGCGATCGTCGGAGAAGCCGGCGATCTTCTTCCAGAAGCCGGCAGCTTCGTCGTCCGTGTGATAGACGGTTACCAGCAGCTTGTCCTTGTTCAGCCCGAACTCTTTGGTGATCAGGTTCCAGGCAAGCTCGATGGCGCGCTCCTTGAAATAGTCGCCAAAGGAGAAATTGCCGAGCATCTCGAAGAAGGTCAGGTGCCGCGCCGTGTAGCCGACATTGTCGAGGTCGTTGTGCTTGCCGCCGGCGCGCACACTCTTCTGCGCGGTCGTGGCACGCGAATAGGGCCGCTTCTCCAGACCGGTGAAGACGTTCTTGAACTGCACCATGCCGGCATTGGTGAACATCAGCGTCGGGTCGTTGCGCGGCACCAGCGGGCTCGACGCGACGACCTCGTGGCCCTCCTTGCGGAAATAGTCGAGAAATGTCGACCGGATCTCGTTCACGCCACTCATGAGTGCTGCCTTTTCGCGAAAACCGCCGGCAACCCGGCGGAAACTGGTCTCTGCTTTTCAGAAGATAGACTTGGCCTTTTAGCGGGCACGCTCCACCCTGTCCAGAAACAGGGAATTGGGCCAATCCATGCTGCCCAAAAACAAAAAACCGCCGGCTCGAGGCCGGCGGTTCGGAACGCGATACTGTAGAACTCGGTTACTTAAGCATCAGGTTATAGGCCGGGTTTATGGCCGAACTCTGGCCAGTGCCCTACATCGCGCCGGCTTCGTCCTCGAAACCGTCGTCTCCACCTTCGGAGCCACCATTTTCGAGGAATTTCTCGGCGATCAGCCCGGCATTCTGCCTGAGCGCCAATTCGATCTCGCGCGCCGTGTCGGGATTGTCGCGCAGGAACAGCTTGGCGTTCTCGCGGCCCTGGCCGAGGCGCTGCGAATTGTACGAGAACCAGGCGCCCGACTTCTCGACCACGCCGGCCTTGACGCCGAGGTCGACAAGCTCGCCGGTCTTGGAGACGCCCTCGCCATACATGATGTCGAACTCGACCACCTTGAAGGGCGGCGCCAGCTTGTTCTTGACCACCTTGACGCGGGTCTGGTTGCCGACGACCTCGTCGCGGTCCTTGACCGAGCCGATGCGGCGAATGTCGAGACGGACCGAGGCGTAGAATTTCAGCGCGTTGCCGCCGGTCGTGGTTTCGGGCGAGCCGAACATGACGCCGATCTTCATGCGGATCTGGTTGATGAAGATGACCATGGTGTTGGAGCGCGAGATCGAAGCAGTCAGCTTGCGCAGCGCCTGGCTCATCAGGCGGGCCTGCAGGCCGGGCAGCGAATCGCCCATCTCGCCCTCGATTTCGGCGCGCGGCGTCAGCGCGGCGACCGAATCGACCACCAGCACGTCGATGGCGCCGGAACGCACCAGCGTGTCGCAGATCTCAAGCGCCTGCTCGCCGGTGTCGGGCTGCGAGATCAGCAGGTTTTCAAGGTCGACGCCGAGCTTGCGGGCATAGACCGGATCGAGCGCGTGCTCGGCATCGACGAAGGCGCAGATGCCGCCCTTCTTCTGGGCCTCCGCCACCGTGTGCAGCGCCAGCGTCGTCTTGCCCGAGCTTTCCGGCCCGTAGATCTCGATGATACGGCCGCGCGGCAGGCCACCGACGCCAAGCGCGATGTCGAGGCCAAGCGATCCGGTCGGCACGGTTTCGATCTCGACGACCTGTTCGTTGGCGCCGAGCCGCATGATCGAGCCCTTGCCGAAAGCGCGCTCGATCTGCGACAGCGCCGCATCCAGGGCCTTTGATTTGTCCACTGCCTTATCCTCTACAAGCCGCAAAGTATTCTGAGCCATGATACATCACCCCTTGGTCGTCAATGAAGGCCGGACAATCCGTAATCCTCATTCATTTGTACCTTTTTTGTTCTCGTTTGGCAAGAGGCATCAACTTTCTGAAAAATAATCTTTTTCCGGATTTGTTCTTTTTTTGTCTCGCGATTTCGTTCCGGGATGTATCCCGCATTCGGTCAGCCGGTCCGATTGTATCGATCCACCGAATCGCTGCCTTGCCTGCGAAGCTCAACCACACAACCTAGCGCTTGTGCGGCTGGAATAACAAAGGTCATATCGCCCGCATGATGACATCCCCAAAAATCCTGGCCGTGGGCGGCGCCCATATCGACCGGCGCGGCCAGGTGTCGGGTCCGTACGTGCCGGCCGCGTCCAACCCCGGCACGATGCGCGAGGATGTCGGCGGTGGCGTCTTCAACGCCCTGCGCAGCCTGGTGCGGCGCGGGGCTTCGGCCTCCCTGCTTTCGCTGCGCGGTGGCGATGCCTCGGGCGAGACGGTGTCGCGCGCCATCGCTGCGTCGGGCATTGCCGACCTGTCGGCAGTGTTCCTCGACCGCACCACGCCGAGCTACACCGCGCTGATCGACCGTGACGGCGAGTTGATTGTCGGCTTTGCCGACATGGCGCTCTACGACCTCGCCTTCCCCAAGCAGATCCGCCGCGCCAAGGTGCGCGAGGTGATTGCTGACGCAGACGCAATCCTGTGCGACGCCAATCTGCCGACCACGGCGCTGGAACGGCTGGTGGCGCTCGCCGGAGCCAAGCCGGTGTTCGCCATCGCGATCTCGCCGGCCAAGGTGGTGCGGCTGATGCCGGTGCTGGGCAGACTGACCTTGCTGTTCATGAACCGGCGCGAGGCTGTCGCGCTGGCCGGTGCGACTGCCGATGCGACCGAGCAAGGCCTGGTCGAGGGGCTGCGGCGCGCCGGCCTCAAAAGTGCCGTGGTGACGGCGGGCGGCGCGCCGGTGCTGGGCTTCGATGGAAATGGGCTTTTCGCCGTCGCTCCCCCCGCCCCCAGAAGGATCGCCGACGTCACCGGCGCCGGCGATGCGCTGGCGGGCGCAACCGTCGCTGCCCTGCTGCGCGGAGTGTCGCTGCGCGCCGCCCTTCGAGAAGGTGTCGCGGCGGCAACGCTTGCCATCGAAAGCAGCGATGCCGTGCCAGGCTTCACGGCGGCAAGTTTCGCTCAGATGCTGGCCCTTGTGCCGGAGGCGCGGGAAGTGGCATGAGGTCGGCCAGATCAGCTTGCCGGATCGGAGACAGACATGACGCCGGAAACCGCCCGCCCCTTCATCGACATCCACCCGCCGGTGGCTGAAGCGCTGGCCGCGGGCAGGCCGGTGGTGGCGCTGGAAAGCACCATCATCACCCATGGCATGCCCTATCCCGACAATGGCGCCATGGCGGCCAATGTCGAGAAGATCATCCTGGACAATGGCGCGGTGCCGGCGACGATCGCCGTGGTTTCCGGCCGCATCAAGATCGGGCTGTCAGACGGCGAGCGCGAATCGCTGGCCATGACGGGTGACGCCATGAAGCTGTCGCG
The DNA here is from genome assembly GCF_056781675.1 of Mesorhizobium monacense. Taxonomy (NCBI): domain Bacteria; kingdom Pseudomonadati; phylum Pseudomonadota; class Alphaproteobacteria; order Hyphomicrobiales; family Phyllobacteriaceae; genus Mesorhizobium; species Mesorhizobium monacense. The sequence continues at coordinate 2,735,131 of NZ_CM165567.1, forward strand.
CGCCGATCTCGGCTTTGCGGTCGCTCAAGGCCGCACCGGCGGCACCACGGTTGCCGCCACCATGATCGCGGCGCATATGGCCGGGATAAACGTGTTCGCCACCGGCGGCATCGGCGGCGTGCACAAGGGGGCTGAAAAGAGTTTTGATATCTCCGCCGATCTCGACGAACTGGCGCGCACGCCGGTGATCGTGGTGTCGGCCGGCGCCAAGGCGATCCTCGACATCGAAAAGACGCTGGAGGTGCTGGAGACGCGCGGCGTGCCGGTCGTCGGCCATGGCTGCGAGACGATGCCGGCCTTCTGGTCCCGGCATTCGCCGTTCCGCGCGCCGCTCACCTTACACGGACCGGAGGATATCGCGCATTTCTACCGGACTCGGCAGGCGCTGGGCTTGAGCGGCGGCATCTTGATCGCCAACCCGGTGCCGGAAGATCACGAGATTCCGGCCAGCGAGATGGACGGCTACATCCAGGCCGCGCAAAAGGCCGCCGAGGCGCTGAACGTCACCGGCAAGGCGGTGACGCCGTTCCTGCTGTCGAAAATCCTCGAGCTGACCGGCGGCCGGAGCCTGAAGACCAACATCGCGCTGGTCGAGAACAATGCAAGGCTGGCGGCGAGGATTGCGAGGGCGCTTTAGGCCTACTTGCCTGCCCGCCTTCCCGCCTCATAGGCCCGGCGCGCCCAGACCGCCATCTCGTCTGGATCGTCGAAGGCGCTATCGGGGACGCTCCAGTAGGGCATCGAAACCTGCTTGCCGTGCCGCGAGCCGGTATAGGTCCACTGCCGGCAGCCGGCGGCCTCGAAGTCGGGCGCACTTTGCTCGTCGGCCTTCAGCATCAATTCGCCACGCACCACGATGGCGACGATGACGCCGTCGCAATAGACACCCTTGCCGCCGAACAGTTTTCGGATGCCGACCGGACCAAGGCTTTCAAAAAGTTCTTCTATGCGTTCGTTCTCCATGCGGCGATCATGTCAGCCGCATCCGGCCTTGTCATCGCCGCAACCAAAACCATGCTGACAAGGTTGAGGGAAAAACACATCGGAGTTCCAATATGCCGCTGCTGCTCAAAGGGTCGTGTCGCTGCAATGCCATCCGTTTCGAGGTGGAAAGCCACACGCCGGTACCGTTCATGCTCTGCTACTGCTCGATCTGCCGCAAACAACAGGGCGGTGGCGGCTTCGCCATCAATCTCGGCGCCGACTACGACACGCTGAAGATCACCGGCAAGCGCAATCTCGGCGTCTACCGGGCCGAGATCGAGGATGACGAACATCCGCAGTGCGAGACCTCAACGGCTGAGCGCAATTTCTGCCGAAAATGCGGCACAGCGCTCTGGGTGTATGACCCTACCTGGCCGGACCTGGTCCATCCCTTCGCCTCGGCGGTCGACACCGAACTGCCCAAGCCGCCGGAGAAGGTGCATCTGATGCTGAAATACAAGGCGAGCTGGGTCGAGCCGGAAATCGGCAGGAAGGACAAGGTGTTCGAGGTCTATCCCGCGGAATCGATCGCCGACTGGCACAAGCGCACGGGGATGTGGGTGGAGTGATTGTCTTCTCCCCGTTTACGGGGAGAAGATGCCGGCAGGCAGATGAGGGGCGGCGCATACTTTAGAGAGGCTGGCTCTGCCCCTCATCCGGCCCTTCGGGCCACCTTCTCCCCGTGAACGGGGCGAAGGGAGAGGTCTCAGACCGAAGCGCGCGCCTCGGCGAGTGCCTTCAGATCGGCCGGCTTCAGTTCGACCGATTCACCGCAGCCGCAGGCCGAGCTCTGGTTCGGATTGCGGAAGGTGAAGCCGGTGCGCAGGGTCGTCTGCTCGAAATCCATCTCGGTGCCGAATAGGAAAAGCGCCGCCTCAGGCGCGACATAGACATGGGCGCCGTCGCGCTCGATATGGTCGTCCTTGGTGTTGGGCTCGGTCACCAGGTCGACCGTGTATTCCATGCCGGCGCAGCCGCCCTTCTTGATGCCGAGGCGAATGCCATGCGCGTTTTCACGGGTGGCGACGATCTCGCGCACCCGGTCGGCGGCCTTTTCGGTCATCGTGATGACGGCGAAGCGTCCCATCTTTTCTCTCTCCATTCCATGCAGGTTCAAGGCCTGCCGAATGATTCTTCACCTAAAATGGTGAAGTTTTATACCAGGCGCAAGTGCGCCAACCCATTGTCCGACCGATGCTAATACCAGCCCACCGCCACCTGCGCCTCTTCCGACATGCGGTCGGGCGACCAGGGCGGGTCGAAGGTCATGCTGACCTCGACGCCGGAAACGCCTTCGACGGCGCCGACGGCATTTTCCACCCAGCCGGGCATTTCGCCGGCCACCGGGCAGCCGGGCGCGGTCAGCGTCATGTCGATCTTGACCGAGCGGTCGTCCTCGATATCGATCTTGTAGATCAGGCCGAGTTCGTAGATGTCGGCCGGGATTTCCGGGTCGTAGACCGTCTTCAGCGCCGAGACGATGTCGTCGGTCAGGCGTGCCAGTTCGTCGGCGGGAATGGCCGAGGCGGAAACCAGCGGGTTAATGGCTGCTTCCGGTGCGGTCTCGGTGGTGTGGCTAGCGTCATCCATGGTCGTCACCCGAAGAACTTGCGCGCTTTTTCCAGCGCATCGGCCAAAGCGTCGACTTCGGCCCTGGTATTATACATGCCGAACGATGCCCTGCATGTGGAGGTTACGCCAAAACGTTTCAACAGCGGCTGGGCGCAATGCGTGCCCGCCCGCACTGCCACGCCTTGCCGGTCGATCACCATCGACACGTCATGGGCATGGATGCCCTGCAACTCGAACGAGATGATGGCGCCCTTGCCCGGCGCGTCGCCGAAGATGCGCAGCGAATTGATGGCGCGCAACCGCTCATGCGCATAGTCCTTCAGATCGGCCTCGTGGGCGGCGATGCGCTCGCGGCCGATTTTGTCCATATAGTCGAGTGCCGCGCCCAGGCCGATCGCCTGCACGATCGGCGGCGTGCCGGCCTCGAATCGATGCGGCGGCTCGTTGTAGGTGACGATGTCCTCCGTCACCTCCTCGATCATCTCGCCGCCACCCATGAAGGGGCGCATGCGCTCGAGAATATCCTTCTTGCCGTAGAGCACGCCGATGCCCGAGGGCCCGTAGACCTTGTGGCCGGTGAAGACGAAGAAATCGCAGTCGAGGTCCTGCACGTCGATCGGCATGTGCACGGCGCTCTGGCTGCCGTCGACCAGCACCGGAATGTTTCTCGCATGCGCGATGCGCACGATCTCCTTGATCGGCGTCACCGTGCCCAGCGCATTCGACATCTGGGTGATGGCGACGAGCTTCGTCCTGTTCGTCAGGCGCTTCTCGAATTCCTCGATGTGGAAGACACCGAGATCGTCGACCGGCACCCAGACCAGCTTGGCGCCCTGCCGCTCGCGGATGAAATGCCACGGCACGATGTTGGAATGGTGCTCCATGATCGACAGCACGATCTCGTCGCCGTCGCCGATACTGGGCATGCCATAGCCATAGGCGACGGTGTTGATCGCCGAGGTGGTGTTGGAGGTGAAGACGATGTTGTCGGTGCTCGGCGCGTTGAGAAAACGGCGCACCGTCTCGCGCGCCTTCTCATAGGCGTCGGTCGCGGCATTGGACAGGAAATGCAGGCCGCGATGGACGTTGGCATATTCCTGGCTGTAGGCGTGCTGGATGGCATCGAGCACGGCCTGCGGCTTCTGTGCCGAGGCGCCGTTGTCGAGATAGACCAGCGGCTTGCCGTAGACTTCCCGCGACAGGATCGGGAAATCGCGGCGGATCGCCTCGACGTCGTAGAAATCTCCGATCTTGCCTGGTGCGTTCATAAGTTCACCCGTGCGCGACGAACCAGTCGTCGAGCCTTGCTTCCAGCGCGTCGACGATCGCCTCGTCATCCAGTTCCTCGATCACCTCGGCGACGAAGGCTTTCACCAGCAGACCCCGAGCCGACTTCTCGTCGATGCCGCGCGCCATCAGGTAGAACAGATGGTCGTGATCGATCTCGGTGACGGTGGCGCCGTGGCCGCAGACGACGTCGTCGGCGAAGATTTCCAGCTCGGGCTTGGTCGAGAACTCGCCATCGTCGGACAGAAGCAGCGTATTGCAGGTCATCTTGGCGTTGGTCTTCTGCGCATACTGGTGGACGTTGATGCGGCCCTGGAAGACGCCGCGCGCCTTGCCGGTCACCACGTTGCGGATCACTTCCGTCGAGGTGGTGTGCGGCACGGCATGGTCGAGCACCATGGTCACGTCGGTATGGGTGTCACCGGCCAGCAGATTGATGCCGCGCAGTTTGAAGTCGGCGCCTTCGCCCGTCGTCCTGACCACGATCTCCTGGCGCACCAGTTTGCCGCCGGCATTCATGACGAACAGCGTGAGCTTCGCGTTCTTGCCGAGATGCGCCTTGAACTGCGCCAGATGGGTCGCCGTATCCGGCTGCTCCTGCACGATCAGCCATGTCACCTCTGCGCCTTCGCCGAGCACGAGCTGGCTGACCGAGCTGACCAAAGCAGCGCCCTCGCCGGTCTGGCGTTCGACGATGGTCGCCTTGGCTCCGTCGCCCACGCGCGTCAGCAGACGCACATGCGTCTGGCCAGCGGACTGCAGGTTCTGCAGTTCGAGCGGCCTGTCCAGTTCGGCACCGTCGGCGATGTCGATGAAATAGCCATCGGCGACGAAAGCGGTGTTCAGCGCACCGATAGCATCATCGGAACCGTAAGGGTCGAGCCCGGGAGCGACGCTGCCGTCGGTCAGCTTTTCCGACAGGCGCTGCACGGTCACGCCCTCGACCTCGGGCAATTTCGCGGTCGAGACACCATCCAGCACCGGCAGGACGGCAGCGCCTTCAATCACCGGCGCGATGGCTTTGGTTGCGGCTGCCGGATCGAAGGCCGGCACCGAGGTCAGCAAGCGGCGCAAATCCGTATAGTGCCAGGACTCGACCCGCCGCGTCGGCAGGCCATGCTTGATCGCTTCGATCGCGTCGTCGCGCTTCACCATCACCGCGCCGTCGCCGGGCAGCAGCGACAGCCGCTCGCCGAAGGCGTCGATCAACGCCGTTTCGGCCGGGGTCCGCTGCGGTTGTGCGTGCATGTTCATCAGTTCCGCCCCTGGCATCTCACGCGGCTTCGCCGATCACGCCGGCATAGCCATTGGCTTCGAGGTCGAGCGCCAACGACTTGTCGCCCGACTTGATGACCTGGCCCCTGTAGAGCACGTGCACCGAGTCCGGCACGATGTGTTCGAGCAGGCGCTGGTAGTGGGTGATGACGACGATGGCGCGCTCCGGCGAGCGCAGCGCGTTGACGCCGTCCGAGACGATCTTCAGCGCGTCGATGTCCAGGCCGGAATCGGTCTCGTCTAGCACGCAAAGTTTTGGTTCGAGCAGCTTCATCTGCAGGATCTCGGCGCGCTTCTTCTCGCCGCCGGAGAAACCGACATTGAGCGGCCGCTTCAGCATCGCCATTTCCATGTTGAGCGAGCCGGCGGCGTCCTTCACGCGCTTCAAAAATTCGGGAATTTTCAGCGGCTCCTCGCCACGCGCCTTGCGCTGCTCGTTCATCGCCACTTTGAGGAATTCCATGGTCGCGACGCCCGGTATCTCCATCGGGTATTGGAAGGCCAGGAAGATGCCCGCGGTGGCGCGCTCGGCCGGATCCATTTCCAGGATCGACTGGCCGTTGTAGAGGATGTCGCCTTCGGTGACCTCATAGTCCTCGCGCCCGGCGAGGATATAGGACAGCGTCGACTTGCCCGAGCCGTTAGGGCCCATGATGGCGGCGACCTCGCCAGCTTGCACCGTCAGGTTCAGGCCGCGGATGATCTCGGTACCGTCATCGACGATGCGGGCGTGCAGGTTCTTGATTTCAAGCATCATTTTCTACTTTCGTGTTCTTGTTGTTCTCGACGCTCGGTCCTTGACGGGGTCTCCCTAAGAGCGCGCCCGCAAGATCGCCAGTAACGAGCATCCAGCTAAAAAAACCAACCGCGCCTAGGCCCGCGATCGAACCACCAATATTCTTTACCGAACTCAAGCCAAACATTGCGCCTATCAGAGCCACCACGGCACCTCCAATAGCCAGCGTCAGCAAGAGCATCAGAACGATGACCATCAAGCTCTGGATTCGCTCGAAGAATTTCCAGGAGCGCCGTTCCATCTAATCAACCCACGCTGCCTTCCAGCGAGATCCCGATCAGCTTCTGCGCCTCGACGGCGAATTCCATCGGCAGTTGCTGGATGACGTCCTTGACGAAGCCGTTGACGATCAGCGCGATCGCCTCCTCCTCGGGGATGCCACGCTGCATGACATAGAACTTCTGGTCCTCGGAGATCTTCGAGGTGGTCGCTTCATGCTCGAACTGCGCCGTCGAGTTCTTGGCTTCCATGTAGGGTACGGTGTGGGCGCCGCACTGGTCGCCGATCAGCAAGCTGTCGCAATTGGTGAAGTTGCGGGCGTTGGTCGCCTTGCGGTGCGCCGAGACCTGACCGCGATAGGTGTTCTGCGAGAAGCCGGCGGCGATGCCCTTGGAGATGATGCGGCTCGACGTGTTCTTGCCGAGATGGATCATCTTGGTGCCGCTGTCGACCTGCTGGTAGCCGTTCGACACGGCGATCGAATAGAACTCGCCGCTGGAATCGTCGCCGCGCAGGATGCAGCTCGGGTACTTCCAGGTAATGGCCGAGCCGGTCTCAACCTGCGTCCACGAGATCTTCGAGCGGTGGCCACGGCAGTCGCCGCGCTTGGTGACGAAATTGTAGATGCCGCCCTTGCCCTCGGCGTCGCCGGGGTACCAGTTCTGCACCGTCGAATATTTGATCTCGGCGTCGTCGAGCGCGATCAACTCGACCACCGCGGCATGCAGCTGGTTCTCATCGCGCTGCGGCGCCGTACAGCCTTCGAGATAGGAGACGTAAGCCCCCTCCTCGGCGATGATCAGCGTGCGCTCGAACTGGCCGGTGTTCTTCTCGTTCATGCGGAAATAGGTCGACAGCTCCATCGGGCAGCGCACGCCCTTGGGCACGAAGACGAAGGAGCCGTCGGTGAACACGGCGGTGTTCAGCGTGGCGTAGAAATTGTCGGAGGTCGGCACGACCGAGCCGAGGTATTTCTTCACCAGCTCCGGATGCTCGCGGATCGCTTCCGAGATCGAGCAGAAGATGACACCGGCCTGCGCCAGTTCCTTCTTGAAAGTGGTGACGACGGACACGGAATCGAACACCGCGTCGACGGCGACGCGGCCCGACTTGTAGACATTGTCGCTGGCTTCCTCGAATTCCGACACGTCGGTCTTCTGCACGCCGGCGAGGATTTCCTGCTCCCTGAGCGGAATGCCGAGTTTTTCGTAGACCTTCAAGAGTTCGGGATCGACGTCGCTGAGCGAGGTCGGGCCGGGCGTGCTCTTCGGCGCCGCGTAATAGTAGATGTCCTGGAAATCGATCTTCGGATACTCGACGCGCGCCCAGGTCGGCTCGTCCAGCGTCAGCCAGCGGCGATAGGCTTCCAGACGCCATTCCAGCATCCAGGACGGTTCGTCCTTCTTGGCCGAGATGAAGCGAATAATGTCTTCGCTCAGGCCCTTGGGGGCCTTGTCCATCGCGATCTCTGTCTGGAATCCGTATTTATACTGGTCGACGTCGATCTTTCGGACCCGATCGATCGTGTCCTGCACAGCAGGCATAAGCGTTCTCCATCCACGCCGGGGTCAAGGCCCGACAGTTTTCAAACTATGGCATCGCCAACAAGCACCCGCAGGGCACCCGAGGCGGCGTAAGTTCCATATAGTGCGTCCCGACCGGGAATTCACCCGGCCACTTTGAAACGCACGGCTCTACCAGGCCTCAAGGCCCGAATTCCCTTTGCCGCCCTCAGGCGGCTCTTTCCCTGCCGGCCCGGCGCGCGGCAATGCCTGCCAGCGCGGTCCGGAACAGTTCGATGTCCTCGGCGCTCGTTGCGTGGCCGATGGACACGCGCAAGGCACCAAGACCGTCGCCATACCCCATTGCCTTCAGCACATGGCTCGGGCCGACCTTGCCCGACGAACAGGCCGATCCGGCCGACAGCGCGACACCGGCCAGATCGAAAGCGATCTGCGCCGTCTCGGCCTTGATGCCGGGAATAGCGAAGAATGTCGTGTTGGCAAGCCTTGGCGCGCCGGTTCCGAAGATTTCCACGTCCGGAACCAGTGTTTTGACGATCGTTTCGACCTCATCACGGCGGCTGGCGAGCGTATCGACGTCGTTCAGTGCGGCCAGCGCCTGCCGCGCCGCGGCGCCAAAGCCTGATATGGCCGCGAGGTTTTCGGTGCCGCCGCGATGGCCTTTTTCCTGGCCGCCGCCATTGACCAGAGGCTTCGGCATCATCAGGTCGGACGCCGCAATCATGGCGCCAACGCCCTTGGGGCCGCCGATCTTGTGCGAGGACAGGATCAGATAGTCGGCGTAAGGCGCCGACATGTCGATGGGGATACGGCCGGCCGCCTGCACCGCGTCGACGACGAGTATTCCGCCCGCCGCCTTGACGATTTCGGCAATGCGGTCGATGGGCTGGATGACGCCGGTCTCGTTGTTGGCGGCATGGATTGCCACCAGCGGCAGGCCATCGGCCTTGTCATGGGCGGCAAGGGCCGCCGCCAATGCGCCGAGATCGGCGATGCCGTTGGCGTCGACGCCGATCCGGGTCAGTCGCGCCGCCGGGAAGCGGCCGCCATTGAGCAAGCACGGATGATCGGCCGCGGACACGTAGAGCCAGCTCATGCGGACAGTGCCGCGTCCCATCTGCCAGTCGAGCGAAAGAAGCGTCGAGGCGGCTTCCGTCGCGCCCGAGGTGAACACGACATGCTCCGGCTTGGCGTTGACCAGGCGGGCGACTTCGCGCCTCGCATCCTCGATCAACCTCCGCGCGGCGCGGCCCTCGGCATGGACCGACGACGGATTGGCGGCGACATCGAGCGCGCCAACCATGGCCGCGCGCGCCTCTGCAGTGAGTGGCGCGCTGGCATTGTAGTCGAGATAGGCGCGAGTTGCGGCCATTTTCCTTCAATTGGTCCCGTCAAAAGCCATTCGGCGAGGATAGCGCGTTATTTCCTTGAAATCGCAAGGCAAGCCGTCCTATTTACCCGGCTTGCGGCGCGGGCGGCCTAGCCGGCAGGTTTTGGCCACCCAGTTTTGAACAATTCTAAACTAGCTTCTAAGAAGACGCTCGCCCTGCGTCAAGGCCAGAGGAAAGAGTGTTCCGGGCGCCGCGCATTCTTATGCCATGTGGAGTATTTTATGCCTGAGGTCATTTTTACCGGTCCGGCCGGCCGCCTTGAGGGTCGCTACCAGCCTTCCAAGGAAAAGAGCGCGCCGATCGCCATTGTGCTGCACCCGCACCCGCAGTTCGGCGGCACGATGAACAACAAGATCGTCTACGACCTCTTCTACATGTTCCAGAAGCGCGATTTCACCACGCTTCGCTTCAATTTCCGCGGCATCGGCCGCAGCCAGGGCGAATTCGACCATGGCACCGGCGAGTTGTCGGATGCGGCCGCAGCACTCGACTGGGTGCAGTCGCTGCATCCGGATTCCAAGAGCTGCTGGGTCGCCGGCTATTCGTTTGGCTCGTGGATCGGCATGCAGCTTCTGATGCGTCGTCCCGAGATCGAGGGTTTCATCTCGATCGCGCCGCAGCCCAACACCTATGATTTCTCGTTCCTGGCGCCCTGCCCGTCGTCGGGCCTGATCATCCATGGCGACGCCGACAAGGTGGCGCCGCCCAAGGACGTGCAGGCGCTGGTCGACAAGCTGCACACGCAAAAGGGCATCACCATCACCCAGAAGACGCTGCCCGGCGCCAACCATTTCTTCGCCAATGACGCGGACCTGCTGCTGCAGGAATGCGCGGATTACCTCGACCGGCGGCTGGCCGGCGAGTTGTCGGACCCACGGCCGAAGCGGCTGAGGTAGGGACAGGATCGCCATGTATCAGCCTCCTCATTTCCAGGAAACGCGGCAGGACATCCTGCACGGGCTGATACGGGCGCATCCGCTGGGCCTGCTGGTCTCGAACGGCGACGAGGGCCCGATCGCGAACGCAATCCCGTTCCTGCTCGACGCCGATATTGGCCCGAAGGGCAGGCTGCGCGCCCATCTGGCGAAGGCCAACCCGCAATGGCGGCTTCTGGCCGAGAGCCCCGCTTCGCCGGTGCTGGTCGTCTTCCAGGGCGCCGACGCCTATGTGACGCCGTCCTGGTACGAGACCAAGCGCGAGACCGGCAAGGTCGTGCCGACCTGGAACTACGCCATCGTCCAGGTGCGCGGCAAGGTCAAGGTGATCGAGGACCAGGCCTGGCTGGCGCAGCAGATCGTCGAACTGACGGCGTCGCAGGAAGGCAGCCGCGAGGCGCCCTGGGCTGTGACCGACGCACCGGCCAGCTTCATCCAGTCGCAGATCAAGGGTATTGTCGGGCTCGAAATCGAGATCACCGACATCAGCGGCAAGTGGAAGGTCAGCCAAAACCGGCCGGTCGCCGACCGCGTCGGCGTCGCCGAGGGGCTGGAGAGCGAGGCGCCGAGCGCAAGCGCGCCGGACATGGCCGAGCTGGTCAGATCCTATGGCGGTATCGAGCGCGAATAACTGAGGCCGAGGCTCTTGGGTCAAACCCAATCACTCTGAACGACCGAGTTCGACCCGAAGTCGGCGTACGTCTCCCACGACGCGAACGGCAGCTTTGCGCCTCATGTCAGCCATCGCGGCCGACGACAGGCGATCCAAAAAGCTGCCGTTCGCGTGGTGGGCTTGGCGATCGAACATCATCAATGATTGCGGCCGGGCCGCATGCGGTCCGCCGTCACTCCGGCAAGCCCGCGAACCGCATGTGTCCGATCCACCGCTCGAGGGCTGCGGGGGTGGCGTAGTTCTTCTCCCACTGCTTGCGTTGCCTGCTGATGGAGTCGCCGGGCAAATCTTTGAGGAAAACCGCAAGCGCTTCCTTTGCCTCCCGCTGGTTTCCCAGACAAGCGTAGATCCCCGCAAGCATTCGGTGCGCGGCGCTGGTGATTCTGGACATTTTCCGCATCGCCGCCAGCGCAGCCCCGCAATCGTTCTTTTCATAGAGCGCCCAGCCCATGTCCCAGTTGAACCAGTCAGGGTAAAAAGGATCGATGCCCATAGCCTGCTTGATCCGATCGATCGCTTCGTCGGTGCGGCCGGCAAAGAGCAGCGGGGTCGCACTGCCCTCGAGGATATTCGACGCGCTGGGGTTCAGGGCGATCGCCTGATCGTACTGCGCAATGGCCTTCTCCATCTCTCCGGCTTCGGAGTGGATTTGGGCGCGGATATGATGCGCCTCGGCATCGTCCCGAGCGAGCAGGATGGCCTTGTCGGCGTACTCGGCGGCGCGCTTCAACGCCTCGTCGGGGTTATTTTCCTGCTTGTGCCAGAATAACGCGTCATTGCGATAGGACCAGGCCAGCCCGATATAGCCGAACTGGGCGTTCGGATCCGCTTCGATGGCCTTGAGGCTGAACTGCCGCAGCAGCTCGTTCCCCGCGGCAGAGAAATGCTCGTTCTCGGCAAACCCCATCTGGACATAGCGCAGCGCGCTGACCTGCGCGGCGTCGCTCTGTGGCAAGGGTCGCTCGATCCTGCGCCCGACCCTGTCCGCAAGCGTGCGGATGATCTCCTCCTGGACGACGAAAAGATCGCCAACCTCCCGGTTGTAGGTGTTGGCCCAGACGTGCGATCCGTCACGCGCATTCAGCAACTGGGCGGTCACTTTCAGCCGGTCTCCGAGCTTCTGCTGGCTGCCTTCGAGCAGGTAGTCGACGCCGAGTTCTTCGCCAATCTGCCTGGCGTCGACCGGCTGGCCGCGGTACCTGAAGCTCGAGTTCCGGGCGATGACGGCATAAGTCTTGCTCCGCGCAAGCGCGGTGATGATCCCCTCGGCGACGGCATCACTGAGATATCCCTTGTCCGCCCCGGCACTGAAGTCCTCAAAGGGAAGGACCGCAATCCTCGGCATGTCGGACGAACGGACCGGAGCGGCTCGCCATGTTTCGGCACCGAAATATGCACTGATCGCTATGGCGACCAGGACGATCGCAGCAAGGATGAAGCTGCGCCGCGAAGATCGCATCGTGGCTCGTTGCGTGTCGGCGACGGCGTTCGGGTCCGCCGCCTCCGCCAAATCGGCATTCAGCCGGTAGCCTCGCTTTGGGAGGGTTTGCACGATCATGTGCTCGTCGTCGCCCAATGCGCGGCGAATATCGGCAATGCATTGGGTAAGGCTGTCGTCGGTCACGAACGTATCGGGCCAAACCGCCCGCATCAGCGCATCCTTGGACACGATCTCGCCCGGCCGCGCCGCGAGCACGGAGAGCACCTCGGCCGACTGGCTGCGAAGCTCGACCGCTTTACCTTCGACGGTCCGCACTTCTCTGCTTTTCGTCAGGAAAACAAAACCGCGAAACATGATCGTTTCAGCAGATTTCGGGTAAATTTCAGAAGCCTTTCGGGACATTTCGCCCTCCTGGCGCGGTACCTAGCGTAGCCAATTCGGTCGTCGCTTCCAAGCGTTCCGTCTTCAACCGCTGAATGCACGCACATGGGGGCGAAGCGGCGACACTCGAATGGGATGGGCGGGAGTTTCGGTAGGGGATGGCAACTGATGCGCGCTGGAATGCTGTTGCTGATATGTTTTTGTTTGATCCCGGTGACATCCCGGGCGGCGGCCATTCACGACGCCGCCAAGAAAGGTGACATTGCGGCCATCGCTGCGGCGCTGGATGCGGGTGCAAACGTCAACGAATCTGATGGTCTCGCAACGCCGCTCTTTCATGCGGTCAACAGGCAGCATCTTGAGGCGGCCAAACTGCTTCTCGAGCGCGGCGCAGATGTTAATGTCGTATCGAAGATTGGGGGTACACCCCTGATGGCGGCGGTCGCAAGAAACCGGCTTGAATTCATCACGCTGCTGTTGGCGCATGGCGCCAATCCGAACCCGACCGCGGGGAAGCAGCCCCCCCTCCAAGTGGCGGTCAAGCAGGGCTGCCTCGATTGCGTCACGGCGCTGGTCGAAGCGGGCGCCGATGTCAACGCCCGAACAACGGACTCCTTCGCCCGGACACCGATCCATCTTGCCAGATTTTACGGATATTCCGAGATATCCGACTATCTCATGGCGCATGGCGTCGTGCGGCCGAAGCCCGCACCGATTGCCGGGAAATTGGCTGCGGCCGATGTCGAGAAAGGCCGGATTTTTTTCGGTAGAAATTGTGACGGTTGCCACACCAACGAACGAGGCAAAGGCAACAAGACTGGTCCGAATTTGTGGGAGGTCGTCGGCCGTGACAAGGCATCGGTGCCGGAATTCAAATATTCCAAGACTCTGCAGGGTTGGGAAGGCGTGTGGACCTACGAGGATCTGAACACCTATCTCTATGATCCCATCCTCACCATGCCCGGTGTCCTCATGGAAATTCCCGGCGTTCTCGACGAGACGGAGCGTGTCGATCTGATTGCCTATTTGCGAACGCTGAGCGACAAGCCGATCCCTCTGCCCTAAGGTCCCCGCTGATGCGGGAGCGCAGCATGCACTTGATGAGCTGGCTATCTTCGTGGTGGACGCCGATCAGCCGTTCTCGTCGCCGGCCAGCCTCGACTGAGGCGACGTTTCGCGGGGTGGCGCGAATGTTTGGTACCAGCTGAGGCGGCACCCCCGCGAAGAACCGCAAGATTCCAGAAATTCGGATCTTCGCGTACGCGCATCATGGAATGTCAGTTTTTCCGCAAGGTCGGCTTTCTAGACCAGTCATCCTCAAAGCTGACAGTCCGCTGCCGGCCAGAGGCGGACAATCGCCACGGCTCGGGAACTTCTGGAATTGGCTGAAAGCGCCCCTTTGGCCAATCTCTACTGCACCCGCCGAGGCTCGTGGACGAATGCGCTCAGTCCAAGCCATTGCTGCATTGATTGCGCGAGCGCCGGGTCGCCTTCGATCTGCAGCTGGCCGTTGGCGGCTTCCTGCTTGATCGTCGTCAGCCCCATCCAGATTGCCGTCATGGAGCGCAGCGAACTCGTTACGAGAAGGTCAAGTTCGTGGCCTGGATCGAAATTGCAGAGGTCGACCGTGCCTCCTTCGGTCACGAGCCACCAGCTTTTTTGGGAGGGTGGAAGCTCGGAATACAGAAACTGTATCATACACCTCCGCTCGGGCAGCAGCTTCACATTGAGGCTACGACGCATATCCCACATGAGTAGGGACGGGTCGAGGTTCTTCAGCGAAAGCCGGGACTCCATCCAGCGCTGCGCCCATTTGCCGAGCCCCATGATCAAGGGCCGTAGTTCCTCCCCGGCCTCGGACAGCCGATATTCGACGGAGCCGTTGGTCCTCGGCAAGGTGACTACGACGCCGGCGGCCCGCAGTTCCTTGAGGCGCTTGGAGAGCAGGGCGGGGGACATCTTGGGCAGCCCGCGCCGCAAGTCGCTGAAGCGGGTGCTGCCGCAAAGAAGCTCGCGCACCACCAGCGTGGTCCAGCGACTGCACAGGATTTCTGATGCCATCGATACGGGACAGAACTGGCCGTAACTTCCGCGCTCTTCCATTGGCCACCTCGCAACTCGGCCGTTCGAGAAGTTACCGCACATCGAGGCTTTCGGAAATAGCGGGCAGTACAGATGCTGAACTAGAACGTCCGGCCATTACCGACGATCCTTCAGCCTCCTATAGATGGAGGATCTCATGTCACTGAGCGCAACACTAAGCACCTCGGCAGGTTCACCTACGGTCGACACGATCAACGAGGCCAGCGACGTCGTTGCCATAGCGCAAGGCCTTGCGCCCAAGCTCGCCGCCCGCACTGCCGAATTTGACGAGAACGATCGTTTCGTGGCCGAGAATTACGTTCTCCTGAAGCAGTCCGGTCTGGTTGAGGCTGGCGTCCCCCGGGAGTTGGGCGGCAAGGGCGCCGGAATACCGGAACTTGCCAACATGTTGCGCATGCTCGCCCAAGCGTGCGGATCCACCGCTCTTGCCTTTTCGATGCATACCCATCAGGTCGCCATTCCGGTTTGGCGCTGGCGCCACCAGAAGATCGCAGCGGTAGAACCCCTTCTGAGACGGGTCGCCACTGAGCGACTGATCTTGCTCTCAAGCGGCGGCTCCGACTGGATCGGCGGTTCCGGCAGGGCGACCAAGGTCGATGGCGGCTATCGAATATCCGCGCGCAAGGGCTTCACCTCCGGCGCCGAGGCCGGAGATCTGCTGATGACCGGTGCCGTGGTGGAAGGAACTAACACGGTGATCCACTTCGCCGCTCCGATGAAGGCCCCGGAAGTGCGCGTTGAGCAAACGTGGAAGGTGCTGGGAATGCGGGGTACCGGTTCGAATGACGTGGTCGTCGACAACCTGTTCATACCCGAAGCGGGTGTTGCATTTTCGCGCAGTGCCGGAGAGTGGCACCCGGTGTTTCAGATAATCGCCACGATCGCATTCCCCCTGATCTACGCCGTCTATCTCGGTGTTGCAGAGCGTGCGCGCGACCTTGCGGTAGACCTGGCGATACGCAAGGCACCGACACCCCACAGTCTCGACCTCGCAGGTCGAATGGAGACCTCGCTCCGCGCCGCGCGCCTCGCTCACCGCTGGATGCTGGAAACGGTCGACCTGAATGCCCCTTCGGCAGACACCGTCAATGAAGTGATGATCGGCCGTTCTCTCGTCGCTGATCATGCGATACGGACCGTCGAACTCGCGCTGGAACTGGGTGGCGGCTTGGGGTTCTACAGACGGAATGGGCTGGAGCGTTGCTTTCGAGACATCCAGGGCGCCCGCTTCCATCCGCTCCAGACTGGGCCGCAGGCTCAGTATGCGGGCGCGATGGCGCTGGGGCACCCCGTCGCCACGATCTTCTAGGGGGTCTATGTGATGGACACCAGGATAGCGATCTCGCAGAAGCCGCCGGTGCTGCTCGACCTCGAAGCGACTTACGAGCGCGCAATCGCATCAATCGCCGAGGCCGCGGCAGAGGGGGCGAAGCTCATCGTTTTTCCCGAAGCCTATCTGCCCGGTTACCCGACCTGGATATGGCGGCTGCGCCCGGGCGGTGACATGACACTTGCCAATTCCCTTCATGCAAAGCTCCGCCGCAACGCTGTGGACATCTCCGCCGGAGGCCTCGACCGGCTACGGGAAGCGGCGGCGCAGCACGGGATGATCGTCGTCATGGGACTGAACGAGATCAACTCCCAGTGCAGCGGATCGACCCTCTATAATACGGTCGTGACGATTGGGTCTGACGGCTCGATCCTCAACCGCCATCGCAAGCTGATGCCGACCAATCCCGAGCGGATGGTATGGGGCTTCGGCGACGCCAGCGGCCTTCGCGTCGTCGAAACACCGATCGGCCGCGTCGGCTCGTTGATCTGTTGGGAGAGCTACATGCCGCTCGCCCGCTTCGCGCTTTATGCCCAGAACATCGACATCTATGTTGCGCCTACCTGGGACAGCGGCGAGACTTGGCTTGCAACCATGAAGCATATCGCTCGCGAAGGTGGCTGCTGGGTATTGAGCACCGCGACAGCCCTGGAGGCCATCGATATCCCGGAAGATTTTCCTGATCGCAGCAAGCTCTTTGCCGAGGACGAATGGATCAATCCGGGCGACGCCGTAGTGGTGAAACCATTCGGCGGCGTTGCTGCTGGCCCGCTGCATCGGGTGAAAGGAATTCTCTATGCCGACCTAGACGTAGACGCGGCCCGCGCCGCACGAAGATCGCTCGACGTGGCCGGACACTATAGCCGCCCAGACATCTTCAGGCTTGAGGTCGATCGAAAAGCGAGGCTTGCTGTGCATTTCGACGATGGCACGCACGATCTTGAGCTTGGACGCCCTCATATGCCCTGATAGCTGATCTTCCTCTAACGCTGTGGAAGGTCAGCATCGGGGCCAGTCCACGACTTTCAGCAGGTTGAATGTCTGCAATCTTCGCTGCGAAGCCAGAAGCTGCCATTCCGCTGTCGGCCCTCTGCGGTCATTCGAGAAATGGCGGTGGATGACCGTTTTCTGGCGCAACCTGCGCATTCTGGCTATTGAGCCGAACGGCAACTTCCCACCCATCCGGCCATTGGCGACCCTGACGATTGAGTTTTGACCCTAAGGCCGGTCCGCAGCGACGCGATCTTCGCCCTGTCTGGACGCCACTCGACTGTTGCCTGCCCCGGCATAGCCTGCGAGCCGAAAGGTCGTCTTGCGTATGGGCAGCTTGGCCGACGTCCGGCGGAAGATGAAGCCGAGCCGGGCAAAGACCAGTCCGCACAGGATCGCGCTGGCGCAGCCGAGGCCGAAGCCGGCGACGGTGTCGCTGGGATAGTGCGCGCCGACGAACACCCGCGTCGAGGAGATACACGCGGTAATTGCCAGCGCGATGTACCAGCGTCTCGGAAATAACAGCAGCGCGACGCCGAACACGGCGCCCATGGTGGTGGCGTGGCCGGACGGGAAGCCGGCAAAGCGCGCATCCATGGCGAAGGGATGCAACGACAGCACCCCGATATCGTCGAAATAGCGCGGACGTGCCCGCCCGATGCCGTATTTCAGCAGATTGACGGCGATGCCCGAAAGACCGACCGCGCCGAGCACCAGGAAGGCAAAGCAGGTCCAGTTGTAGGCGAGGATCCGCGCGCGCCGGGAAAGGCTTCGCCAGTCGGTGAGGTTGGCGGCGACAAGGCAGAGTGCGGCCGGAATGAGGTACCAGCCGCCCAGGCCGAAGTCGGTAAAAAACTCGGTGAAGCGGACAAGCCCGTGCGGCCATTCCCCCCAAAGCGTCCCTGCCGCGTGGTCAAGGCGGAAGAAGACTGCCGCCGTGAGCATGATCCAGGCGAGCAGCAAGACCGGCCACGCTATGCGCGGATAATCGGCCTTGCGCACGGCGAAGCGCCTTCGCACGATCCGCATCGTGTCGAGAAAGTTGCCGAGCGACCGGCGGAACACCGCAGGCGGGGTCATCGACGTCTTCACTGGTCCACCCGGTAGAGGCCGAGCGCCAGCTTGTCTCCCGACGAGTAGTTGAGGCCGTCGATCTCGGCCAGCCGGCGCGCAGATTTGCCTTGTCCAGCCAGAGCGTCCTTCAGTTTCTTCTCGTCACCGACAGGCGCCAGTCCGAGCGCGCAAGCCGGGTCGTCGAGCAAGTGCCTTGCGACGCCGTCGACATCGGTCAGGATCGTCTTCGTGCCGACCAGGAAGACCAGGCTCGGCTCATGATACGGCGCGGAGGCGAGCACGCTCGTCTCGCACGGGCGGTTTGCCTCGACGGCAGCCTTGATCGCCGGGCTCAGCCAGATCGGCTTCAAGGATGGGGCGATGACGCCGAAGAGCAGGGAGAAGGTGATGCCGGCGCAAACGGCGATGGCGCCGATACGGGCGAGCGGCACCTGCAATTGGCGCGGGAAGGCGAGATAGCCGGCGGCGAGTGCGGCAAGGGCCGCCGGGATGCTCCACCAGGAGAATGCCTTGGCCAGATAGAGCGGCGCGCCGATGCAAACGACTGCCAGGCCTATGGAGACCACGACAAGCCCAAAGGCGGTCGACCACCACAGCCAGGACTGCCAGCGCCGGAGCGGTGCATTCGCCTCCTCGGCCGGCAAGGTGAGCAGCCAGCCGATCAGCAGCGCCATGCCCGGATAGGCCGGCATGACATAATGCGGCAGCTTGGTCGGGATCAGCTCGAACACCAGCCAGAACGGGATGTACCAGGCGAGGCAGAAGCGCAGGCGCGGGTCGTCCCAGAAGCGGTTGATTGCCTGCAACCCGGCGCCAACCGCAATCAGGCCGAACGGCCACATGAACAGCGAATAGGTCAGCATGTAGAAGCCGGGCGGAAGCCCGTGCGACTCCTCGCCCTGCGCGACCTTGGCTATCATGTCCTTGCCGACGGCCTCCTGCAGAAAGGCGCCGCCGCTCTTCCAGGTGATGAGCGCGACCCAAGGCAGCACAATCAGCAGAACAAGCGCGACACCGCGCACGAGCTTCAGCTTCAACAGCCAGCGCCAGTCACGCTCGAAGGCGAACAGCGCGGCGACCGTCAGAACTGACAAGAGCGGGCTCACGGGGCCTTTGATGAGGATTCCCGCGCCCTGGGCGATCCAGAAGATCCACGGCAGATGGCCGGCAACCGGTTCGTTCCGGCGCGAGGCCAGGTAGATCTGCGCCAGCGCACCCTGCGCCGCCACGCAGCAGGCCAGAAGCATGGCGTCCGTCTTGGCGTCGCGGCCCTCGAAGGCAGTGGCGAAGATCGCTGCCATCATCAGGCCGGCGGCGAGACCGGCCTTGGCGCCGAAGAGTTTTGTGCCCGTCCAGGCCATGCCGACGACGGCCAGGGCGATGCCCAGGGCCGACACCAGGCGATAGACCCAGATCGGGGCTTCAGCCCCCTGCCCGCTCAGCGCGACCGCCGCAGATTGCAGCCAGTAGATGCCGATCGGCTTCTTGTAGCGGGAGACATCCTGAAACCGGATATCGACATAGTCGCCGGTCTCGACCATCTGCTTGGTGGCCTGGACGAAGCGTGACTCGTCACGATCGACAGGCGGAAGGCTCATCAACCCACTGAGCGTCATCAGCAGGCTGAACAGAAAGAGGATGAGGTAGTTCCTGTTCATGTGCGGGAGGCCGGATTCCTGACTTGATCTGCGGGGCGGTCGATTGGCCTCGTCGCGGCGCTTCCGGCGAAGCCGTTGCGCGGCGCCTCATTACGCCAGCCAAAACGATGAGGCAAGGATTCGCAAAATGGCATCCGCGCGGGCCGCAAACCGGATTCCACTTTTGCTGATCGCGCTAGCCAGATGAAGCGCGATCGGACGCAAAACCGGAAACCACTTTTGCTGATCGCCGGTCTTTGGTTGGCGGGCGATCGGACGCAAAATCGGAAACCACTTTTGCTGATCGCCCGCGGATGCTAAACGCCCGCGTTCATATCATGCCCGAGCCGCTCAGGCCGGGTGCTTTCGGGAAAGAAACAATGTTCGCCTTCAAATCCGATTTCCTGCGCACGATGAGCGAGCGCGGCTTCATCCACCAGACTTCGGATGATGCTGGCCTCGACCAGCTTTTCGCCACGGAAACGGTGAGCGCCTATATCGGCTTCGACGCGACCGCCAAGAGCCTGCATGCCGGCTCGTTGATCCAGATCATGATGCTGCACTGGCTGCAGCAGACCGGCCACCGGCCGATTGCGCTGATGGGCGGCGGCACCTCGATGATCGGCGACCCGTCCTTCAAGGACGAGGCGCGCAAGCTTTTGACGCCGCAGGATATCGAGGACAATCTCGTCGGCATCCGCCGCAATTTCGCGCCCTACCTCAAATTCGGCAGCGGCGCGCACGACGCGGTCATGGTCAACAACGCCGACTGGCTGATGGAGATCAACTACGTCAACTTCCTGCGCGATGTCGGCCGGCATTTTTCCGTCAATCGCATGCTGGCCTTCAATTCCGTCAAGCTCAGGCTCGACCGCGAGCAGTCGCTGTCGTTCCTCGAATTCAACTACATGATCCTGCAGGCCTACGACTTCGTCGAACTCTACAAGCGCGTCGGCTGCCGGCTGCAGATGGGCGGCTCCGACCAGTGGGGCAACATCGTCAACGGCATCGATCTCGGCCATCGCATGGAAGGCGCGCAGCTTTATGCGCTGACCACGCCCCTGCTCACCACCTCGTCGGGCGCCAAGATGGGCAAGTCGGCTTCTGGCGCGGTCTGGCTCGATGCGGAGATGCTGTCGCCATACGAGTTCTGGCAGTACTGGCGCAACACCGAGGACGCCGATGTCGGCCGCTTCCTGAAACTCTACACGACACTGCCGCTCGCCGAGGTGGCGCGGCTCCAACAACTCGGCGGCTCGGAGATCAACGAGGCGAAGAAGATCCTCGCCACCGAGATCACCGCCATGCTGCATGGCCGGGAAGCCGCGGAGACAGCGAGCGAGACCGCGCGCAAGACCTTCGAGGAAGGCGCGCTCGCCGACACATTGCCGAGCGTGGACGTGGACAAGGCGGCGCTGGAAGCCGGCGTCGGCATATTGTCACTGCTGGTCACCGCCGGGCTGGCGGCCTCCAACGGCGAGGCGCGGCGGCACATACAGGGTGGCGCCGTGCGCCTGAACGACCAGCCGGTCTCGGACGACCGCCGCATGGTGACACTTCAGGATTTGAGTCCGGAAAACGTCATAAAGCTTTCACTCGGCAAGAAAAAACACGTCCTGGCGCGACCGGCCTGAGGCGATCAACTGCCTGCGGAAACATAAGCTCGGTCGTAACGACATTTGGTAGAAACACACGTCTTGCTACTTCCTGCCGCCGAAATGCGATCAGATCGCGGTGCAGGAGGCGTATTAAATGGATCAGTTGGCTATTGTCGTTCGTCGCGCGACGGAGCGGGATCAGCAAGCCATTCGCGCGTTGGTGCATTCTGAGCGTCTGAACCCAACCGGCCTCAATTGGCCGAACTTCCTGGTTGCGTTAACAGGAGGCCGCATCATCGGTGCGGTGCAGATGCGCAAACATACGGACGGCTCGAGCGAACTCGGATCGCTTGTCGTGGCGAAGGAGGCGCGAGGCCGTGGGATCGCTTCGCGGTTGATCGATACGCTGCTTGCCGAAGATCGGGAGCCCGTTTGGCTGATCACAGCCGAGCCCAATGTCGGCGCCTATTCACGATGGGGTTTTGAACAAATCGAGACGCGGGCGGCGCCTGCGAAGGTGCGACGCAACCATCTGATGGGAAGCCTGGTGCGCATCATCTCCTTCGTCATGCGGCGACCGATGCGGCGGCTGGTGATTCTTGAGCGTCGTCCGGCAGGGAATGGACAAGGCGAACGTCAGCATCGTGCCATGGGCGTGAACACGCTCAAGGCAAACGCGTAGCCGCCTAGGATCGAATTCAGTCGCTCAAACTGATTGGGGTTTGACCTCAGCGATATTCGAAGATCGACCTGAATATGCCGGGCGCGATCACCGACAGCGGGTTGATGTCCAGCACCGGCTTGTTGGCGTTGCCCTTCAGCCGGTAGGTGACGCCGATCAGGCCGCGGTCGCGGCCATTGCCGAGCAGCGGACCGAACAGAGGCAGTTCGCCGAAGATGCGGTTGAGGCCGTAGACCGGCATGAAGGTGCCGGTCATGTCCATGTTGTTGCTCTGGTCGTAGAGCGTGCCCTGGAAGGTGGTGCCGATGCGCGGGCCGCGCAGCACACCGTTCGCCAGTTTCAGATAGCCGGCGCCCTTGTCGATCTCGGCGAAGCCGCGCTCGAACTTGACCCGTGACGTATCGATGTCGGCCTTGACTGCCTGGCTCAAATTGCGGCTGTCGCCGACCGGCGTGGTCGATACGATCGAGGCAAGCTTCGGCTCATTGACGATGAAGAAGTTGCTGGAATCGACCTGGCCCTTCATCGGCCCATCGCTTGTGCCAGCCATCGACAGCGCGATCGAGCCGCCTTCCATGTGCTCGTAGATGTTGAGGAAGCGCAGGATGGCGCCGGCGTCGGCCGACTTCATGTTGAGCATGCGCTGGCCGTCGCCGGCCGTATTGCTGATGGTTATCGCGGCGCCCGAACTTGCCGTTGCGCTCACTTTCAGCCCGTTCACCCTGGAACCGGCGGCGCTGTAGTCCAGCTTCAAATTGGACAGCACCTCGTCATGGAAGCCGGTCAGGGAGTTGACATCGGCGCTGACCGAAATCGCATCGGAGCCGGTGGTCTTGGTGGCGGTGTCGACGTCGGAGGTGAACTGCTTGATCAGCGACCGGGCGTCGAGCGCCTCGCCGCTGACGTCGACGGCGTAGCCCCTGCCTGACCGCTTGACCGAGACGGCGACATCGTCGCCCCTGTTCAGGGCGACCTTGCTGAAGCGGGCCGACGACAGGGCGCCGTTGACCAGCGTCACGTTGCCATCGACGGAGAAACTCTTTCCGTCGAGATCGAAATCCGACAGCGTCGTGGTGCTGCCGGACTTCGCCATGACGAAGGTGACCTTGGCGGGAACGCCAGCACCCTTGCTCCAACCTGCCCAGGGGATATCCAGCCTGGCATTGGTAAGGTCGGCCGAGACGTTCTGCTCGCCGGCGCCGCTCTTGTCGATCGCCACCTTTATGGTTCCCGAAAGCAGCGGTGACAGGCCGGGCATGGCGGCTGCGCGTATCTTGTCGTCGAGCACCAGCGCGACCTTGCGGCTGCGCGGAGGGCCATCGTCCTTGAGCGGCTCGACGAGGTCGAGTTCGGCCGGGATGCCGTTGAGCAGCGCCTTGGCGGAGATCACCGCCTGATCGGGCCCGACCGTGATCGACCCGTCGGCCTCGGTCACCGTCTGGTCCTCGAATGGCTTGGCGAGCGACAGGTCCGTGTAGTCGAGCGATACCAGCCAATCCAGTCTCGACGTGTCGACACCCGACTGAAGCGGAATGTTCGCCTTGACGTGGCCGGTTATCTCACCGGACAGATCCTCCGGCGCGAGGCCGACATGGCGCATGGCGTTGATCGGCTCGTAGGATGCGAGTTCCGCGATCGCCGGCGCCTCGCCGGCGACGTCGATGTCGAGCGCGCCGATCACTGGCGGGCGGTTGGCCTGCTTGACCGTTAGCGTACCGTTGCTGGCCGCCACGGTGCGGCCGCTCGGCATGAAGACGCTGCCGGAGGTGAGTGCGACGTCGACGTCGTTGCCATGGAACGAAACCTCGCCCACGGCATCGCGGATCGGCGGAATGCGGCCGGCGGTGTCGAAGCGCGACCCTTCGATCTGGAAGCGGCCGAACACCTCATTGGCGGAAAGCGGAACGCCGTTGCCGAGACGATCCGGCACGACCTGGAATCCCATGCTGGCGTTGACGACACGGCCGCCGAACAAATTTTTCAGCACCCACAGACGGGCGTTGCGGGCGGAGAACCAGGGCCACAATTGCTTGACATGCGAGACCGGCATGTCGTGGATGTTGAGGGAGACGGATATGCCCGGCGCCTTGCCGTCGACAAAGGTAACCGAGGCCGTGCCCATGACCTCGCTCGTGGATCCCGACCGGACCCCGATCTGCTCGGCGACGAGCTTGTGGCTTCTGGTCTGGTAGACGCCGGCAACGCGCGCGACGAAGTTGAGCGCCGGCTCCGGCGACTCGGAAGGCGACAAGATCGAACGGTCGCTGGTCAGGTCGTAGCGGTAGGATGGCTCCTCGCCCGCCGTGCCGGTGGCCGGCTTCGGTCCGATCGAACCGGCGAAGTCGAAGGTCGAGCGACCGGTCTTGAGCAGCAGCCTGTCGACCTGGACCTTGTTCGAGCCGGAGATGAGCGTGGCATTGGCATCGACGTCGGCCGGAAGCAGGCCGCGCGTGCCGAGATCGAGCACGGAACCGGCAAGTGACAGGGAAGCCACAAGCCGTGAGGCGGTCTCGCCCGCTCCTTCCGATCCCGTCAATTTCAGCACCACCGTGCCCAGCTTTCCGCCGGCGGCCGTGGCGGCACCTTCAGCCTGGGCCAGTTCCACGCTGGCGTCCAGCGCGCTGACGCGCCGTGTCGTGGTGTCGCGAGTGGCCGTGGCGGCGACGGTGAGCGCCCTGCCGTCGATATCGGCCTTGGCTGAAAACTGCATGCTGCCCGGCCCTGTCTGCAGAACCGAGGCGTCGGCGACGGTGACCCGCGTGACGGAGCCGGTGTCCGGCAGCACGAACTCGACATTCCTGAGGTCGATCTGACGCATCGAATCCTCGCGCACGGCGTCGAGCGCGTGGTTGACGTTGGCGAACACCGCGTCGGCGAGCTTCTCCGGATCGACGAGCCCGTCTTCGTTGCGCAGTGCTGCCGTCCAGTCGCCGCCACCCGACGGCATCGTCGCAGCCATGATGTGCGCGTCGGAAATCCTGGCGCTGGTCAGCCGCACCTCGCCCGAAAGCAGCGGGATCAGCCTTATGCCGAAACGTACACGTCCGGCATCGGCCATCGGCTTGCCGTCGGCGGTCTTCAAGACGACGTCGCTCACCTGCAAGGCGATGAAGCTCGAACCATCGAGAGTCAGTCGTGCCGGCCCGACCGCGACATCGACATCGACGCCGGCCAGTTTCTCGATTGCCGCCTCGGCCTCGGCCCGAAGCCGTTCGGTGCCGAAGCCCGACGAACCGAGCACATAGACGCCGGCCGCGGCCAGCAGCACCAGCGCGCAAAGGCCGGCAACCAGCCGCCCGAGAATTCGAAAGCCGCGGCCGATCTTGGCGCGGCCGAGCGGCGGCACTTTGCATGCAGACGGAAAAGCCCCCAGGTCGGTGATCTCGTCACGCCTGAACCTGATCTTCTCGTGCTGCGGTTCTTCCTGATCCACGCAATATTCCGTTGTAGCGAATTCGATCGTGGACGAATCCCCGCTCGACACTATATCGATGCGGCTTGGCGCGTAACCGCAAACAAGGGCATCGATATGGCTGATCTCGACGTGGGCGACCATGCGCCGCAATTCGACCTTCCGCGCGACGGTGGCGGGTCGCTCAGCCTCGCCGCGTATTCCGGAAAGCCTGTTGTACTCTACTTCTACCCGCAGGACGACACCTCAAGCTGCACCACCGAGGCGATCAGCTTCTCGCAGCTGAAGCCGCAATTCGAGAAGGCCGGCGCGGTGGTGATCGGGCTGTCGCCGGACAGCATCAGGAAGCACGACAAGTTCAAGCAAAAATACGATCTGACCGTCGACCTCGTAGCCGACGAGGAGCGCAAGGTGATCGAGGCCTACAATTTGTGGGTCGAAAAGACGATGTACGGCCGCAACTATATGGGCGTCGAGCGCGCGACGTTCCTGATCGGCAAGGACGGACGGATCGCCAGGATCTGGCGAAAGGTCCGGGTCAAGGGCCATGCCGAAGAGGTGCTGGAGGCGGTGCGCGCCCTTTGAGGCGCGCGGAGGCGCAGGCTGTTCCCTTCCCCGCAACCCGATGCGCGTCCTGCGGGCATTCGTTACCGGCACCCTCTGTCCGGAAAAGCTTTGTTAACCCTAATAATGTGTAATCAGGCTCGTCGTTGATGTCGTAACGAAAGCTTGGTCCCGTGAACCTAACCGGTCAGTCAGCGGTCTTCGGCAGGCGCAAAGAGCCCCACACGGTCATCATCGCCCGGGGCAATGAGATAAGACATTTCACCATCCGCCCCTGGCTTGCCGCCTTCATCGGCTCGGCGCTGGCGGCGATCGCCATCGGCTACCTCTTGGCGACCTCCTACCTGGTGCTGCGCGACGATCTCATCGGCGCCACCACGGCACGCCAGGCACGCATGCAGCAGGCCTATGAGGACCGCATCTCGGCGCTTCGCGCCCAGGTCGATCGCATCACCAGCCGTCAGCTTCTCGACCAGCAGCTCATGGAAACCAAGGTGGGCGAGCTTCTCGAGCGGCAAACTCAGCTCAGCCAGCGCCACGGCCGCCTCGGCCCGATCCTCGAACGCGCCGAGAGCGAAGTCGGCACCGCGCCCTCAGCAAGCGATGCCGCCGCCAAGCCCGACGAACATGCCGATGTGACCGGCAGCATCGATCAGCCAGGTACCTATTCAGTCGCAAGCCTTGCCGCCAATCCGGGCACCGGCGACACCAGGCCATTCTCGCTGTGGTCGACGCGCTCCGACCCGCTGCCCAGCAATTCGGCCGCCGACCGTGCCGACAAGCTGTTCGTGTCGATCAACCTGTCGCTCAAGGCCATCGAAACCGAACAGCTTACCCGCGTCGCCACGCTTGCCGACAACGCCTACAAGAGTGCCGATGCCATAACCCAGGCGCTGCAAACTGCCGGGCTGCCGGTCGACAGCGACTTCGGCAAGAGCGATGCCGGCGGCCCGCTGATCCCGGTCGATGGGTCGATGATCTTCGACAGCAAGGTCAAGGAACTGGACGAGGCGCTGGACGCGCTCGACCATCTGAAGAAGGAAGCGCGGAAGCTGCCGCTCGCCAACCCAGCCCCCGGCCATTCAGTCACCAGCCCGTTCGGCGTGCGCACCGACCCGATCCTCGGCACCGCGGCGCTGCATTCAGGCATGGATTTCAGGGCCCCGATCGGCATGGCGGCCAAGGTCACGGCGCCTGGTGTCGTCGTCAAGGCCAGCTGGAACGGCGGCTATGGCCGCATGGTCGAGGTCGATCACGGCAACGGCTTTGCGACGCGCTACGGGCACCTCAGCGAAATCGACGTCACCGTCGGCCAGAAGCTCGCGGCCGGCGACGTCATCGGCAAGACCGGCAGCAGCGGCCGCTCGACCGGCCCGCATCTGCACTACGAGGTGCGCCACAATGGCGAGGCGGTCGACCCGCTGCGTTTTCTCACCGTCGGCAAGAAGGTCGAGCAGTACCTCTAGGATTTCACTGTGCGTCGGGATTTTCCCGCCGCGTCGACAGAAACATCGTCGCTGCCGAGGCCAGAGTGGCCGCCCCGACTTTCAGGGCGGCCTCGTCGATGCGGAACCTGGCATGGTGGAGTGGAAAGACCGATCCGATCTCTTCATTGCGGATTCCGAGCCGGAAATAGACCGACGGGCGCTTCTCGCTGTAGTAGCCAAAGTCGTCGGCGATGGCCCATCCGGGCGTGTTGAGAACATTGTCGGCCCCGATGCAGGCCTTGGCGCTGGCGACAACCAACTCAGTCATCTCGACATCGTTGACGACCCCCGGCTCGCCCTTATGGATGTCGAGTTGGACACTGGCGCCGTAGCTCGCTGCTATCCCCTCGAGTATCGCACGAACGCGGCGCCAGGCCCGCTCGCGGGTGGCGTCGCTGCCGCTGCGAATGGTCCCTTTCAATGTGACCTTGCCGGCGATCACATTGTAGGCGCTACCGCCGTTGATGGTGGTAACGGATATGACCAACGGGTCGTAGGGGTCGGTCTCGCGCGAGACGATCTTCTGCAGTTCCGTGACCATCGAACATGCCACGGCTATCGCATCGATCCCTTCATACGGCTTTGCCGCATGCGCGGCCGAGCCCGTGACGATCGCATCGAACGTATCGCACGCCAGGGTGTACGGACCGGAACTGACGGCGATCTTGCCGGACTGCGTGTACGGATCGACGTGAACGCAGATGGCGGCGTCGACATCGTCGAGTAGCCCCTCTTCCACCACCCGTCTCCCGCCCGACGGTTCGTCTTCCTCGGCGGGCTGGAAGATGAGGCGCACGGTTCCGCCAAAATCATCCCGCGACTGAAGAAGATGCGCGGCAACCGCAAAGCCCATCGAGGCGTGCGCGTCGTGGCCGCATGCGTGCATCACGCCTGGATTTATCGACGCATAGTCGACACCGGACTCCTCCTCGATCGGCAAGGCATCGATGTCGGCGCGAATGACCAGCTTGCGATTTGAAGGCTTGCCGGTGCCGACAATATCGACGGCCAGACCGAAGCCCGCGACGTCGCGAATGTCGGCAATCCCCTGAGCTGCCAGCATCTGCCGCAGGTAACGCTGCGTGTTCGCCTCGTGGTTCGAAAGCTCCGGATTGCGATGCAGATGCCGGCGAATCTCGATCATCCGATCGAGAATCCCGGCATCGATATTGACTGGGACGGGAGCCGCGGCTCCGCCGACCGCCGTCGGATCGTCAGGCTTTGACATGGATGTCTCGCGGGAACCTGGTCAGGGTCTCATTGCCGGTTTCGGTCACCAGGATGGTCTCGCTGATCTCGATGCCCCAACCGTCCATCCACATGCCGAGAATGGAATGCACGACGTTGCCAGGCGCAAGCACCGTCTTGTCGCCCGGCCTGAGGCTGATCGTGTGTTCGCCCCAATCGGGCGGGTACGCGACTCCGATGGAATAGCCGATACGCAACTCCTTCTTCAGCCCGTAGCGTTGAATGACCTTGCGCCACGCAGCTTCGACCGCCTCGGCGGTCGTTCCTGGCCTGGTCGCATCGAGCACCGCGTCCATGCCCTCGATCACCGCCTTTGCCGTGTCCGAAACATTTGTCGGCGTCTTGCCAAGCTGCAGCGTTCTTGCGAGCCCGGCGGCGTAGCGACGGCAGACCCCGGCGAGTTCCAGGGCAATCGTCTCGTTCTCCCCGAACCGCCTGTCGCTCCACATGATGTGCGGGGCGGAGGCATTCTCGCCACCCAGAATTGTCGGAGGAAGGGCGGTGATATCGCCTGCGAAGTCCGGGCTGCCTGCGATCTGCGCTGCCTGTATGGCGGCAATCGCATCGCATTCGCGAACGCCTGGTGCAATAATTTCGAAAGCTCGCGCGACCGCCGCTTCAGCCAGTGACGATGCCTTTCGCAAACAATCGATCTCGGGCGCCGATTTGACCGCGCGAATCCAGTTCACCAGAAGATCGGCGTCATGCAGTTTGGCATTGGGCAATCCGGCGACAAGCCGGGCATGCCCTTTCGGCGAGAAATAGTAGGCTTCGAGCTCGATGCCGATGTGACGATTGCCCCAGCCCTTCGCGACGATCCATGCTGCTATCCAGTCCGTGGGATGGCGATCGGCGCGTTGAACATAATCTTCCGGGAAGCCGACCACGTTCTCGGCCTTCATCCAGGCGGTGAGGAGACCGCCGGCTGCATCCATGGCGCGGCCGATCCAGACCGGCTCGACCTCTTCGATCGGAACGAGCACCATTTGGGGCGTGTAGAATGACCAGCCATCATAGCCGGTGATGTAATGCTGGTTGGCGACATCGTTCACGACCAGAAGTTCGATGCCGCGCCTTGCCATCTCGGTGCGGATCTTTCGAAGCCGCTGCTGGTATTCGTCGCGCGTAAACGGCAATTCGATCATCTTGTCCCCATGCCTTGCTGGATCAACGGTCGCGGGCGGGCCGCCGCTCACCATTGAAATGCTTTTGACCTAGCGGCAATCGGCCAAGGCGGCGCATGAGCAGGTCCTAAACCCGATGCGCCCATACCCGACCTTCCCTAGCCGGTGGCATGGTCAACTCTCGACATCTTCATCCCAAGCGGCGTCGGTGATTGGCCCGCTTTTCCTTGAAGAGCCGTTGACTCGACCTAAGTTGTAGGATGATATGTATCACCCTATCTCCAGACATCGTTGTTCATGACCGTTCACCGCCTTTCGCCAAAAATCCTCAGCGCCATGGAAGGCGCTGTCGGGCAAAGCGGCGTCGCCGTCGATGCCGGCGACATGGCGAAATACCTTGGCGACTGGTCGGGCGATCACCATGGCGGCGCCCTTGCCGTGCTGAAGCCGGCTACGGTCGCCGAGGTTCAGGCGGTGGTGCGGCTGTGCGGCACGCTTGGGCTAGGCATCATCCCGCAAGGCGGCAACACCGGGCTGGTGGCGGGAGCGATCGACATCGAGACGCGTGGCGCTGTCGTCATCAGTCTGGAACGGCTGAGCGCCATCCGCCTCGTCGACGCCGAAAATTTCGTCCTGCAGGCCGATGCCGGCTGCATCCTGCAGGCCATCAAGGATTCCAGCGAGGCGCATGACTGCCTGTTTCCGCTGGCACTCGGCGCCCAGGGCAGTTGCCAGATCGGTGGCAATGCGGCCAGCAACGCCGGCGGCATCAATGTTCTGCGCTATGGCATGGCGCGCGATCTCATCCTCGGCCTCGAAGTCGTGCTGCCGGACGGCGAATTGTGGAGCGGCTTTTCCGGCCTGCGCAAGGACAATCGCGGCTACGACCTGAAGCAGCTTTTCATCGGCAGCGAAGGGACGCTCGGCATCATCACCGGCGTCGAGCTGAAACTGTTTCCAAAACCTGTTCGGGTCGAAACGGCCTATCTCGGCCTTGCCTCGTTCGAAGCAGCCATCGCGCTGTTCCGGCAGGCGCGCCGGGCCTCGGCCGACCTGATGTCGGCCTTCGAGATCATCGGTTCGGAGTGCATCGCGCTCGCGCGCCTGATCGACGCCGATATCGCCTCACCGGTCGAAGCTCCAGTCCATGTGCTGATCGAACTGTCCGCAAGTGCCGCGGTCGATCTGCGCGCCCTGCTGGTCGATTTCCTGGCCAGCGCCATGGAGAGCGGTCTCGTTACCGAAGCGGTACTCGCCGAAAGCAGCGCACAGGCCAGAGTGTTCTGGGCGATCCGCGAGGGGCTGGTCGAGGGCCAGGCAAAACGCGGCTATCATGTACGCACCGACCTTGCGGTCAGGATATCGGACGTCCCTGCCCTCGTCGATCAGGCCCGCCGCTTCGTTGCGCTGGACCATCCCGGCTGGCTGTCGCAGGCCTACGGCCATGCCGGCGACGGCAACATCCATTTCAACGTCCTGCCGCCAGCAGGCCTTGCCGAAAGCGAGGCGCGCGCCAGGGGCGCCGACATCACCGCCGGGCTCTACCGGATCGCCGGCGCGCTCGGCGGCTCGATCAGCGCCGAGCACGGCATCGGCCGCACCCGCCACCGCGCCTTCTGGGCCGGCCTGGCGCCGACCCATCGCCGGCTCGTCAGCGCGCTGAAGGATGCGCTCGACCCGCAAGGGCTGATGAACCCCGGCTGCCTTCTGCCTTTGACGGAGACCTCTTCATGAAGCAAAGACTGGCCGCCATCGGCACCGTAGAAGCGCTGCCGCACCGTGTCGCCGCCTTCCTCAGCCGCGAGATCGACTCCGGCGAACTCAATCCGGGCACAAGGCTGCCGACGGAACAGCAGCTTTCGGAAAAATTCGGCGTCAGCCGCAACGTGGTGCGCGAAGCAATCGCGCAGCTTCGCGCCGACGGCATGATCGAGGCGCGGCAGGGCGTCGGCGCCTTCGTGCTGGCGCCGGAGCAGCGCGCCTCGATCCGCATCGACGGCGAAGCGTTGAAAGACACCGAGAATATGGAGCGGCTGTTCGAGCTGCGCTGCATCCTCGAGGCCGAGTCGGCAGCGCTTGCCGCTGAGCGGCGTGGACAAGAGCATCTCGACGCCATCAAGGCAGCGCTCGATCGCATGAGCGGCGAGGAACGCTGGGAAGAAGGCAGCATCGACGCCGATCTCCTGTTCCATCGCGAGATCGCACGCGCCACCGGCAACAGCTACATCCACACGTTCATCTCCTTCGTCTGCGAACAGATCCGCCGCTCGATCCATTACGCCCGCCTGACCAACCCGCTGCACGACCTGGTCGAGGTCAATGTCGGCGAGCATGTGCGCATCTACGAGGCGCTGGTGGCGGGCGATCCGGCGGCGGCGGAAGCCGCGATGCGCGCCCACATCATCGGCGCCGCCGAGCGTGTCGGCGTCAAGCTTCCCGCGGCGCGCGCCAAGCACACCGGCAAGAGGAAATGACCATGCCGATCGGAGGCGCATATGCGATTTCGGATATCTGCCTGCTCGTCGAGGATATCGGGCGGACGGTCGACTTCTATGTCGAGAAACTCGGCTTTCGGCTGCGCCGCCGCGCCGAAGGTTTTGCCGATTTCCATGGCGAGGGCGTCACACTTGCGGCGTGGGAGATCGACCACATCAACCGCCACACCGGCGTGTCGAAGCTGAGATCGCCGCGCCAGGCGCACAAGGTCTGCGTGGCGATACGGGTCGACACGCCCGCGGAGATCGACCGGCTGCATGGCGAGATGAGCGCCAAAGGCGTGCCCTTCTACGGCCCGCCCGAAGACTATGTCTGGAATGCGCGCTGCGCCTACTTCACCGATCCCGACGACACGCTTTGGGAATTATACGCCTGGCTCGACGGCGGCCCCGGCGACTACCACGACGAACAGCCGTAGACGACGCCGCGCCGTGGGAGCGGCGCCTGAAGAAGAAACAAGAAGTCTTGCAACAGGAGCGACAAATGAGTGGGAACAGACAATACGACATGAACCGCCGCAGCTTCGTGAAAGCCGGTTTTGCCGGCCTCGCCGCAGCCTCCGCCGGCATGCAGCTGGTGCTGACGCCGGGCGCCAAGGCGGCCGGAAAGGTCGTCATTCAGTACGACTGGCTGATGTCGAACGGGCAGATCGGCGACATCGCCGCCGTCGCCAACGGCTATTTCAAGGACGCCGGGCTCGAAGTGGAATTCAGCCCCGGCGGGCCGAATGCCGCGACCGTGCCGCCGGTCGTCTCGGGTGCTGCCCAACTCGGCCAGTTCTCCGAGACGCCGCAGCTCTACGCGGCGCGCGCCAGCGGCGTGCCGGTCAAGATCATCGCCTGCGGCTTCCGCACCGGCCCCTATGCCTTCACCTCGAAGCCGGCCAAGCCGATCCGCGGCGTCGCCGACCTCAAGGGCAAGAAAATTGGCATCCAGCCGACGGCGCGCTTCGTCATCGACGAGATCCTGGCCAAGAACGGCATCGATCCGTCCGAGGTCACCATCGTCAATGTCGGCTTCGACAAGGCACCGCTGGTGCGTGGCGACGTCGACGCCATCGGCGGCTGGATCACCAACACGCAGGCGCTGAGCGTTGTCGGCGACGACCGCATCGACCTCCTGGTGCGCGATCTCGGGCTGAGTTCCTATGCCGATGTCTATTTCGCCACCGATGCAGCGATCGAAAAGGATTCGGACACGCTGGCCAAGTTCATCGGCGCCGTCGCCAAGGGCTGGGGCTGGGTGCATGCCAACCCGCAGGAAGCGGTGAAGAAGATGGTCACCGCCTATCCGGAAATGGATCTCGGCTGGGAAGAGAAGACCGTCAATCTGGTGCTGAAACTCTCTTTCGACGGCGCGACTGCAAAGGAAGGCTGGGGGACGTTCGACCCCGCCTCGATCGAGGAGCAATTGGCGCTGCTCGACAAGGTCGGCCAATACCCCAACGGCCGGCCGGCGGCGGCGGATGTCTACACCACCAAGATCCTTGAACTGTCGGCCGCCGACCGGCCCAAGCTCGACGCGCCCGCCGCCTGATGGTGAACGCGATCGAGGCAAGCAGGCTGGATATCGGCTATGGCGGCCGGCAGACGGCGGTGAAAGTGCTCTCCGGCCTCGACCTCACGGTGGCGGCCGGCTCCTTCCTGTCGATCCTCGGACCGTCGGGCTGCGGCAAGTCGACCTTGCTTCGGGTGGTCGCCGACCTGCTCGACCCACTCGGCGGCACGATTAACGTGCTCGGCGATACGCCGCACGCGGTGCGCTCGCGCCGCGATGTCGGCTTCGTCTTCCAGGATTCGACCCTGCTGCCCTGGCGCACGGTTCGCGACAATGTCCGCCTGCCGCTTGGTGTCGGGCAAGGCAGCCTGACCCGCGAGATCGAGGATCGCAGCGACGAATTGCTCGAGTTGATGGGGCTTGGCGGCCTCAGCGAGCGACTGCCGCATCAGCTTTCGGGCGGCCAGCGGCAACGCGTGGCGATCGCCCGGGCGCTGCTGGGACAACCGAAGTTGCTTTTGATGGACGAGCCGTTCGGCGCGCTGGACGAGATCACGCGCGACCGCCTCAACGACGAATTACTGGCGCTGTGGCGGCGCACCGGCACGACGATCCTCTTCGTCACCCATTCGATCGCCGAAGCCGCCTATCTCGGGGAGCGCGTCATCGTGCTTGCCGCCAATCCCGGACGCCTGGTCAAGGACCTGGACATGCGGCCGTTCAAGCAGGACGGCAACCGCTGTTCACGCGAGGATGCCGCGATCGTCGCCGCCATGGCCGAACTGCGCGGCGCCCTGGAGCGGGCCTCATGAGACAGGCACCCCTGCCGCCGGGGCTGGCGATCGCCCTGCCCGTCCTGGGTGCGGCCTCTATCCTGTTCACCTGGCAGTTCCTGCTGCCATGGCTCGGCGTGCCGCGCTACATCGTGCCGACACCGACAGCCATATTCGGCGTGTTCCAGAAGAGCCTTGCGTTGCTGCTCGGCAACCTCTGGCCGACGCTGGTCGAAGCGCTGGCCGGCTTCGTCATCGGCAATCTCGCCGGTGTGCTGCTGGCGGTGGTCTTCGTGCACAGCCGCGTGCTGCACGCCGCCTATTTCCCGATCGTGCTGTTCTTCAACACGATCCCGATCCTGGCGCTGTCGCCGATCATCATCCTGATCTTCGGCCTGGGCATGACACCGAAGATCGTCATTGCCGCGGTGATCTGCTTCTTCCCAACCCTGGTCAACATGATCCGCGGACTGGATTCGGCGAGCAGCAGCGAGCATGAACTGTTCCGGGTGCTGTCGGCGACACGCTCGGAGGTCTTCTGGAGCCTGCGGCTGCCGCGGGCGCTGCCGATGCTGTTCTCCTCGCTGCGGATCGCGTCGGCCACCGCCGTCATCGGCGCCATCGTCGGCGAATGGATCGGCTCGGACAAAGGGCTTGGCGCGCTGATCATCCAGGCAAGCTTCAACTACCAGTCGGACCGGCTCTATGCGGCGATCGTGCTGTCGTCATCGCTGTCGATCGCGCTGTTCGCAATCGTCGTTCTCGTTGAGCGTCGCGTTATAAAATATTGAAAGTTCTGCCGATTTTCTCCGTCAAGCCAGCCCGAAGCGGTCCACGGCCCGCATGATGCCGCGCAGTTCGGCGAGGCCCTTGAGGCGGCCGATCAGGGAATAGCCGGGGTTTATCCTGGTCTTGCCGATGTCGTCGGCAAGCAGATGGCCATGGTCCGGACGCATTGGGATGCGCCAGTCGCTCCTGCCTTCCTTGCGCCGACGCACCTCTTCCTTCATCAGCGCCAGGATCACCGCGGCCATATCGGTGGAGCCTTCCAGATGTTCGGCCTCGAAGAACGAGCCGTCATCTTCGCGCGTCACGTTGCGCAGATGCGCGAAATGGATTTTTGGGGCGAATTCCTCGATCATCGCGACAAGGTCGTTGTCGGCGCGCACGCCGTAAGAGCCGGTGCAGAATGTCAGGCCGTTCGCCGGGCTGTCGACCGTCTTCAGGATGAAGCGTGCGTCTTCGTCGGTGGAGACGACGCGCGGCAGTCCGAACAGCGAGAAAGGCGGATCGTCGGGGTGGATGCACATGCGCGCGCCCACCTCCTCGGCAACGGGAATGATCTCCTTCAGGAACCAGGCAAGGTTGGCGCGCAGTTCGGCCGGGCCGATCGCGTCGTAGTCGGCGAGCGCCTCGCGCATCGTGTCGCGGTTGTACTTGCGCTCGGTGGCCGGCAGTCCGGCAATGAGGTTGCGCTCGATCGTGTCGATTTGCTCCTCGCTCAAGGCCTTCAACCGCGCTTGCGCCTCAGCGATCCGCGCCGGACTGTAGCTGGCCTCGGCATTCCGGCGCTTCAGCACGAACAGGTCATAGGCGGCGAAGTCGATCGCGTCGAAGCGCAAGGCGTAGCCGGTGGTCGGCAACCGATACATGAGATCGGTGCGGGTCCAGTCGACCACGGGCATGAAATTGTAGCAGATGGTCGAAATGCCGGCCTCAGCCAGGGCGCGAATGGTGTCCTTGTAGAAGCCGGCGTAGCGCTGCCTCTCCGCCGAGCCGATCTTGATCGAGTTGTGGACCGGGATGCTCTCCACCACCGACCAGGTCAGTCCAGCATCCTCGATGATGCGCTTGCGTTCAAGGATGTCGGCCAGGGGCCAGGCACGACCGTCATAGATGTTGTGCAGGGCCGTCACGATGCCCGTCGCCGCTGCCTGCCTGACATGATCGAGCGTGACCGGATCGTCCGGCCCGTACCAGCGCCAACATTGTTCCATAAAGGTCCCTTCCGAAGCGAAGCCAAAACCGTATTGTTGGACCATAGTCGGAGTCGAAACTTCGGCAATCCCAATGACGCATGACGGAGTTTGAGCCATGAACGATTTTGGCGGCAAGGTTGCCCTGGTGACGGGAACAACCGGGATCGGCCTGGCAAGCGCCAGACGCCTGGCGGCGGGTGGTGCCGCGATCATCGCCTGCGGCATCGACACGAGCGCGAACGCGGCGATGCAGGCCGAACTCGATCGCTCGGGCGCCAAAACGCTGGTGGTGGCGACGGACGTTTCCGTGCCGGATCAGGTTGCCCGGGCGGTCGCCGCCGGCGTCGCGCGGTTCGGCGGGCTGGACATCATCGTCAACTCGGCCGCCGTGCACCCTTATGGCACGGCAACGAGCACGGATTTCGAAACCTGGAACCGGGCGATGTCCGTCAATGTCGGCTCGATCTATCTGACCGCGCATTTCGGCATTCCCGAAATGATCAAGCGGGGCGGCGGCGCCATCGTCAACGTCGCTTCGGTGCAGGGCCACGCCTGCCAGGAGAACGTCGCCGCCTATGCAACGACCAAGGGAGCGATCCATACGCTGACGCGCTCGCTGGCGCTCGACTACGCCCGCCAGGGGATCCGGGTGAATTCGGTCAGCCCGGGATCGATCCGCACGCCGATTCTGGAAAAGGCGGCGCGCGGCGACAACGGCACCGACGCCGATGTCGAAGCCGCCTACAAGCGCTTCGGCGAGGCGCACCCGCTTGGCCGCATCGGCGAACCGGAAGAAGTGGCGGAGCTGATCGCGTTTCTGTGCTCATCCAAGGCGGGCTTCTGCACAGGCGCCGACTTCAAGATCGACGGCGGCCTGACCGCCAACCTCGGGGTCAAGTGAAAGGATAAGATCGATCTGTAAAATGGTGGGCGATGACGGGCTCGAACCGCCGACATCTTCGGTGTAAACGGTGGGCTCCCCACTGAAACCCTTGGAAATCCGGGAAAAGAGCACTTCGCAATATGCCGTTTTAGGCATGTTGTTCTGCTTGTGTTCGACTTTTCAGGTTCATTGAACCGAAGAGCACTTCGTAAATGGGTTAGATATGAGCCGATATTTTAAACAGCGGATGACTGAAATTAGGTCAACGCCCAAGCTAATCAAATCGACCAAATCAGCAGTTTTCGATCCGAAGGCTAAGGAGTGGCGGCCAGCCTCGCCGGAGCCGGCTGCTGGCACTCGGCGCGGGTACATCTACTTTGCAATGTGCGGCAAACTCGTGAAGATCGGCTTCGCCACAAATGTTTATGGCCGGATCGCCGCGCTCAACAGCGGGAACGTCAACAAGCTATCCGTTCAAGAGGTGTTCCATTCCTATTTCGAAGCCAAAAAAATGGTCCACGACCGCTTTGCCAAGGACCGGGTTCGGGGCGAATGGTTCAGGCTGACGTGGGAGCTTGAGCAACTTTGGGATGACATTTGGGATTTCCAGGGCGGCCGGTCACGGGGCAGCACGGGCAGAGAGCATCTCGACAACATGCCAGATGTATTCTTTGAGCTTGACGATGTAGCTCATCTGCTATCGAACATCAGCTCGTGACCCGTCTCCCGCATTTTGTCGATTTCCGCCCTTCGCAAGCAAGTCACCCAGATCATTCAGACTGCAAGACAGCGGACATGGCGTCCGGTTCGGCCGCATCAGTGGGTAATCGAGGCTCGGGAATTCGGATCAACAAAGACGGAAGACATTGCCTGAATGTTGCGACGAGGCGTCTCGACGAAATCGTGCGGGCCCAGCATGCGGAAAGAAGCTGCACGGTAAATCCGCCGTACGAACTTTTGCCTTCAGAAGGACACCACAACGGGACTAAGATCGACCGAGCGACTGTAATCATTCGCAAGGTGACGATCCCGTGCCCCGCAGGAGGAACCACTTACCCGAAGAGGAACGTACGCATCTCGCCATCAAAGTGCAGCACTGCGAGGCGAGCGTCGAAACTCTCATCGAACCTGGTATATATCAGCCTCAATATGCTTGGGATTTGGACGACGACGCCCCTCTATATCGGACCACAACTCAACTGACATTCGCCGGCGTGGCGACCTATCCGGAAGGACGGGCGGGCGAAGCTTATGAGTTGACGATATATGGATCGAATTCGGACCTGCGGCGCAATAAGGCAACTGTCAAAGATGTACAGACGCGTGACGAGCGCGGCTCGCTTAAGTTTCGTTCATACCGCGGCAAGCAGATCCCAATCTACAATCCTCCTTCAGGCATGGGACTCATCGACAAGGTGCGTGGCGAGCCACGCTGGACAGCGTGGCTTCATGTTTCACCACTCTTTACGAGTGACGCACTCGCCTTGGTGACTAGCGGACGATCGCTGTTTCTGGGGATACACGAACGTCGGAGTAAGCGCGTGCGCTGGATCCAGGGATTAAGCTTACAAACGACCGACCCAGCCGAAGAATAGCACAAGCGCACGAACTCAGCATGGGCTAAGCTGGATTAGTGTGAAATGGGTATTTCACACTGACACAACCGACTAGCAGGGTTTGGAAGTGACTCTCGCCGCCGGTCGTCCCAGGTCCGGGATTTCTGCGGTTCTTGCCTTTAGGCGACGTGTTCCTTTTCGCCAGTTTTCCTACCAAGACAGTCAAAAACGGCCGTCACGCACATCATTCCTTGCCACGTGGAGTGCGTCGGTCACTCTCTCCAACTCGGACATCGTTAATACGCGACGGCCCACTCCTGTGTGACAAATAACGTGCGGCTCACTTCCGCTGAGCGGGTCAGCATTTGCACCGCACAGCCCATGCGCAAGACAATTTCGGACATCGCCAAGCATCTGGATATTACTCCGGAACCGCTGCCAAGCCCCTGGCTCAACTGAGCTCCAGTGGACCCACAATGATCCCTTGGACAAAAGGCGGTCTGGTTCGATCGCCTCGATACGCGCGCGAACTTCTCCTTCTAACCATCCCCAATGCAGGAGCAAATATGCGACTGCGGCCATCAAATCGCGCATCGTCGGTTCGGGAGCCGGATTGTCAGCCATGTTTATCGCTTTACCTTCGTTTGCAGCATAAGCCACTGGCCATGAACGGCGCAGTGGCCACCAAATTCAAGATTGCTCACGGGTTAGGTGGTCGGCGCGCATTGAACAATGCCTTTCGATCGTCAGGAGTGCGCTCTACGGCGACTGTTGAAGCGCAAAAAGGGCAAGCGCATTACTCTTTTGGCCAATCGTTCAAAACTGCCGATCGTAGCGGCAGAGACCAGCGGTCGCGTATTTTGGTGCCGGGACGCCTCGAGCCAGCGCGCCGAAAAGCGACAGCGATGTAGCCTGAAGGTCATTGCCGCCCCTAACAAGTGTGGGCGATCAACGTTATTAAAGTTTGCTATTGCTCAAGAGCGCTTGGAATTCTCGCAGACCCACGAGGCATTTGCTGTGCAGACCATAGCCGGCGAACCTTGCAACAAAAAACCTCAACTCGAAATCAACCGGCTCGTTGATGGAGCCGATTAATCTGCGGAGAATCGTGCTATTAGGGTTCGTATTTGCGATAATAATTATAACTTCTGGCTTACCCGATACCGTAACTCCGTCGAACATCCTGGTACGATTGAATCTCAGC
Source organism: Mesorhizobium monacense (assembly GCF_056781675.1). Classification (NCBI taxonomy): domain Bacteria; kingdom Pseudomonadati; phylum Pseudomonadota; class Alphaproteobacteria; order Hyphomicrobiales; family Phyllobacteriaceae; genus Mesorhizobium; species Mesorhizobium monacense. The sequence goes on from NZ_CM165567.1 coordinate 2,775,245, forward strand.
AGCCCAAGTTGATCCAACTGGCGGAATTGACTCTCAATCATATTATTTAGATTCTTGCTTCTTAATTCGTCGCGGAGAGTTGCGCTAAAATCTGCAAGATGCTTCTGCAAACCCGCCTTTCCATCCAGAGCAGAATCTCCGTACTTCATCTCAATGAAGACTGGCCCGCATTTTTTTCCTGTCTTTTTGTCCTTAGCCAGCCATCTGAGGCCAACCATATCGAACCGTCCAGAACCCGCGCCGCCGTCGTATTCAATGTCGGTTATGAAATATTCTGTCCCGTTCGCATTGCGCGAACGGTTATTTTCCCATGCAACAAGCTGCTGGAACTCGCGTTCCAACTTCGGATGTTTGGCAAGGTAGCTGTTCATGATTTCCTTGAGATGTGGAAATGACTTCAGCCAAATCTGGCAGTCAGACTCCGTTCGAACCGACTTAGGCAACTCTTCGAGCAACGCGAGCTGCTCAGGGAGGGCATTCTTGCCGGCGTAGTTCATATCGAACGTCGCTCGGTAGCTGCCAGGGTTCTTCGCAATTCGCATAAGATTGCCGCCCCTGTAGTAGATGTTGATCGATGCCCCCCTGAGCGCAAGCATGAGAGTGTCGTCCGCGCGCACACGCTCTGTTAGATGCCGAAGCATCCCATCCTTCAAATCATAGAGAAATTCCTCCGAAACCGCCCTCATTCAAATCTGCTCCCACTTGCCATCTTCTGTTGGTGCAACATTGTCGAACAAGCTGCCGAACCGGTCCGGGAAAGAATGTATGGATCGGTATGAGTTTGCCAGGGTTGACAGCCTTGGCAAATCGCTGGAGATCCTGGATATCGGCGTGGCCTGAGGTGTGGATCGTCTCAATCGGAATGCTAAGTTCGCGGCACCTGGCCATAAACCTGATGCCGGATTCCTGAGCGAGATACCCATCCCATTGAGACCAGATTGCGCGCGCTCCGTTCAACGCCCCAAACTCATTTAGGTCGGCCAGCATCCATGGTCGAACTATCATTACCGACCTGCTCGCTGCCGCCGATAACTTCTCCGGGAATATCCGTAGTCCTTTATAGCTGTCGACCAGATAAGCGATTTCGTTCTGGGCCAGATGCCGTCGTTGGTATCTTGGAATATAGACTTTTACGTCGTCCCAGCCTTCTGCGGGCTTGGGGATGGAAGTAGTATCCGTGGCTCTCAGGATCTCCGCCCCATAGGCGTCAACAATCAGTTGTCGACCTGAGCGCTTTGTCGCCCGGTAGACGCTGACAACGCGATCGATATTCTGGACCGAGCAGGCCACCAATACCATCCCCGTTGTCTGGCTCATCGCATCGAACAACCGGTTCTCGATCTGGCCTTCTGTTTCGAACCGAGCGCCTTCAGAGAGCCGACCAAGGCTCGATCCCTCCATGAGCATTACGTCGACGGAATTTGGTGGATTTGCCACAAAGCGCTCAAACAGCGCGGCCTTTCGGCCATGTCCTCTTATGTCACCAGAATAAAGCAGCCGTTTGCCCCCGGTCTCGATCAGAAGACTGTAGGCGTCGAAGCCCGAGTGATCCATCAGGTATGGCGTCACCTTGAAATGGCCAATATGGAAAGGCTTTCGATCCCGATACACGACGGCTCTTTCTGGAGCCCAACCGCCTGGGACGAACGGCTGCGCAGCGCGCATGATCGACAAAGCCTTGCGGCCGACATGGACATCGATTGGCTGCGATAGTTTCGGAAGCAGGCCCCAGTGGTCCCGGTGGCCATGACTAAGAACAATCCCCAGCAACCCTTCATCAGTCTCTTGCAAGCCACTGACCGCTGGCAGGGCTGCGCTTTCGAATTCGAGGTCGAGCGGGAGTCCAAGGTCCAGCAAGATTCTGTGACCATCCTGCTCCAGCTCGACGCAACTTCCTCCGATCTCCTTGCTGCCACGATGGATACAAAGCCTCATTCTGGCTTAGGCCCCCTCGCCCAATCTCGCACGTCGACGCTAGTATCTTGGTCGCTTCCCACGTCCAATTCGAGCCACCGCAAAGGCACTCCAGTGTGAAAATCGGATTTCACCCTAAGGGCCCTGCCGAAGTTTCATTCCTCTGTTAGATCGCGAAGCGCCGACCTAATGCGCGGCCGAAGTGCGTTTATAAAGGCGTTTGTCCGCTCCTGCAGCCAATTGAGCGCCCGTTCGCGGTCTTCTGGGTTCTCGAGGTCCTGCACGGTGAAATCCTGAGCAATGACGGGCCTATCGCCTGCAAAATCGATCGTCACGCCTGGACCCAGTTCCGCAGCCAACTCTTTTGCCTGAGGGGCAAGCGCCCTCGACGCCCGCTCGCCCGCCGAGTTACGGTTGGAGGAAAGGTCCAGGCCAACGCGATTGGCGCGCATATCCCGGTAAACCGTCAACCAACTCGAGCCGCCGGGCGCCCCGAATTTGAAGACGATATGGCCGCCAAGCGCTGCTGGAGGGCGCATCTGATCGGGGTCGTCGAGATGTAGCCCCGACAGGAAGTCTTGCCAGAATCCCTGTCGGATGGCGTTGCGCCGCTCCCTCCCCGCTCTTCGCTCCGGCGTCTCGACTGAATCAGCAGCTCCCTCCTCCTCGCCCTCAGACAGGACGAAGCCGTCCGGGAGCTCGATAACGGTCCTAACAATCGTCTGGGTTTTCGCAAGAACGCGCGGAACAATGATCCGCGCGCCGTCTGCCAGTTGGTAAATCGGCATCTCAACGAGACCTAATGTAAAATGAAGACCGGAATGGCCTTGCAGATATTCGGCGATCGTCTCCACTCCAACTCGAATACCGTCGCCCACAATAAGGAGCAGGAAGCGCCCTCTCCTCAGATTCAGAGTGAGCGCGTCATTGAAGGCAATCTCGTCCACATCATTCCCTGCCGCTCGTACCAGATCTAAAAGGACATTTCCTTCCGCGCCGAGTCGGCGGCTAGCCTCGCGCTGCAGATCGGACGAGGTCCAAAGCGCTAATTCCTTCGCATAATCGAGAATCTGCCCAACCACTTCTCGCCTGCCTTCTGGATTGCGCCAGAGCTTGCATTCGGCGAGCACCGGCAACCCTGTAGGCGTGACCATAAAGTTGTCGATTGCGCCGGCCGGCGTCGAAAGCTCACGGCAAATCGGCACGGGGTTAGCGAACAGTGGATCTATCTCGGCGATGGGCAGACAAGATGGAAAGCGATGGATGAGGTCCTGGATCGCCGCTTCAGTCATGCCATGCCCACCTCCACCAAGTTCAAGCAAGCTCGCAGCCGCTACGCTCCCCCCGTCGCTAGAGATCACCAGTGGCGTTGAATGCTGCCTTGTCATGAGTCATTCCTTTGGATCGAGCGATGGCTGCTCCGAAGTTGTCCGGCGCGCCGATCACCTTGCTAAACGACTGGTTGCTTCGTGTCCGCGTACTCTTCAGTCGCGCGGATTGCGCCTGTTTCCCCATCGGGTCTTATGTTGGTTACGCAATGCCCGAGTAGCTCACCATTCGGCCGTCCTGGTCGAGGTCGATGAAAGCCCGCTTTCCGCGCCGGCCAACAGCCATGAAGACAAGGCGGTCCGGGTGGCCCTCCAGAAACCTCAATGATTGGCCATTGGCATCATAGTGAGTGATGTCGTCTCCGTCGGTTTCCTGAAAGCCGTTCTCCTTCAAGAACCGATCGTTGAATTTGGCAACGGCGATCACTTTCAGCCGTTTGGGTCGCTGAACAATCCCAGCCACGAGACCAATCATTGCGATGATCGCGGTCACCACGAACCCGCCGACCAGCGCGAAAGGAAGAGGACTGTGAGCATTGCCATCATTGAACATGACGAGGAGACCGAACAACAAAAGAGTGGCGGCACAAAAGCCCGCTACGATCAAAAGTACACTTCCAAGAACGGTCAGGAAGATTGTTCCGAATATCCCTCGATCATGTCCTCGGACGAGACCCCGCCCGCCGATGAACGGGCAAAACACCGCTGCCAAAAGGAGAGCGATCAATTCGACGTTCTTCTTTGTTTTCTTGTAAATGTCCCTGCCGAACGCGAATCCGAAACCCGCGACGGCAGTCCCACCAATCCCTGCCGCTACCAACGCCAGTCTTGAACGTCCGTTCGAACTCATGTGCTTGCCCCCTTGCGGTCAACTAAGCTGAATGAGGTTCGGACCAAGGAAAGCAAGAACCACAGCGCGCCAACGAACCAACCTGTTGCGGCAATCAATATCGATACGACCCAATAGACCAGTCCCCCCAGCTTGATCGCACTTTTGCCCAGCACTCTTACGACCGCAGAGGTTTTTTCACCCATACTACTTGCCAAGGATCGGAACCGGGAGAGCTCCCTGGCATCATCGGCATTTTCCAGAGCTCGAAATGTCGCCTTTATCCCGCCGGTCGACGCTATTCCGGTTGCGGAACTCGCAAGTAAACCGACCTCCCCCACCATCTCTTTGCGAACCGCGCCGCTAAAGGCATCTTTTGCAGCCGTCATGTCGACTGGCATCATTTCTGAGATCAGTTTTCGGAATCCCGAGAAGTCGCCCTTTGCGACGCGATGCCAGTCGATCTCGCTGGCGGCCGCGCGAACGGCTGCTGCCGAAGGAGCCTTCAATGTGGGCAGGGATGTACGGGTAAGTCCTCGTTTCAAGCCTTCCAGGTCAACCAGCTGACCCGATATAACACCGAGGCGTCTGAGCAAACCTCCCGATAGCTTCCCGGCTTTGTTGGCGTTTTTCAGCAGCGAAAATCCCATGTCTATCGTTCCGGTACCTGGAACATTCGTCGCCAGGCCAAGCAGGGAAAGGCCAAGAGTAAGCTTGTCGTAGCCGTCTCCGCGGATCAGGAGGTTGCCTTGAATGACAGCATCGCGGACATCGCCGACACCGACGTAGTCGGCAGCCAGCACGCCTCCGATGGAGGCTGGGGTCGTCACTTGCCCGGTAATCACGCCATCCAGGAAATCCTTGGTATTTCGTAGCCCGAATTCAAAGCGGCTTTCCCGTGTCCGCTCTACCAGATCCGCCGGCAATTCGCGTCCGTTGTCATGGGCGAGCTCCACGAGGGTTTGGGCTTCAGAAACATCGCCCTCTTTGAGCGCCTGCTCGATGGATACCTCATAATCGTCAGTCGAAAGACGGCTCAGCCGATATTGTGAGATCGCGAACGGATCCCAAAACTTGAATGCCAGTTCCAGGGCGGCAAATTGGTTTGAGGAGAAGAAGGCAACAAGTGTGGCAATCAGCACTACCCCACCGATTGCTCGTCGACCTAGACGAACGATACGGAACATGCCCTTCGCCCCCCCAGAGTTATCTTTTCGAACAACTCAACATCCCGTCGCGGAGACCGCTAGGACACCCCTCAGTGTGAAACTGGAATTTCACACTGAGAACCCCCACCACAATATTCAAACTTGGTCTTTTGGATGGAATCTGCAACTGAGGGTCAATCAGGCTCCCAATCCCATCTCCTCCTGGGGCAAGCTCTCGATCATCAGTGGATCGAGTCCTTCAATGACCTGCAGATGCCGCCCGGCGATACCCTGAAGATCGCCATACATTCCTGCGGTCGCCTCAACCACACCGCGGATCTGTTGTTCACGCTTCGCCCACAACCTCGTCATGGTTTTGCGCTCCTTTTCGAGATCCTCCTGCATGTCGGTGAACTTCTCGACGATTGCTTCCACGCGATGCCGAAAACGCGGCCCGGTCAGATACCCATAAATCATCTCCATTTTGGTCTGCTGTCCTTCGCCGGCATGGCGCGCGCCTAGCAAGGAAATGAGCGATTCACGCAGAGCTATGGCTACTGGAACCGCACATCGTGGTTCGGTCACCCAAACGCCGTCGATAAGATCGAACGAATGATCCATCCCCTGCGGAAGGGCATGCGACACAATAAGAGCCACCTCTGCCTTGGCGGCGCGCTGGTCGTCCCGCAGTTTTGCCAGCCAGTTTCCGCTCCAGTTCTTGGTACGCTTGATCTCCCAAAGGATCGTGCCGGCCACCCTCTACAGCTGACATTGGGCGCTAAGTGGACATGGCTCAGGTCGCATAAAATCGTTCGTGGTTCGGCCCGACGAAGCCGTCGTTGCGACGAGTTATGTTGAGCGGCCGCGATGGGGCCGAAGGTAATTCTCCGCTCTGGCTGCACGTTCAATTCGTGCAAATATTAATCCAGACAGAGCGGAGTGAAGAATTGCAGTGAGTTGGATGCCACCTAAGGCAAATTGCCAATCCATCATGGCTTGCGCCTTGCCTTGATAGCCATCGGCAAGTTCGATTAGCTTCTTGGCAGCAAAGTCGGTTTCTCAGCCTGTCGGTAGTTCGCGCAAATGGCGTTCTTAGGTGAGCTTTGGTGCACTCCGCTTTGACACCTGAGGCGCGAATTCGATCTCGCCACTTGGAGACACGGTAAATCGATAGGCCTCGTTAAACCCTTTTTTGCCGGAATGCGTGAACGCCAAGACACGCTCTCCATCTGTTCGGATGTGCGCGATGCCAAAATTCGTTCGCTCGAAAGCGAAGAACTTCCTAGTGGGGTCTTTAGGGTCCTGCACATAGTCGCGCATCGCGAAGAACGCCGCCAACTCAGTGCAGAAAATGATTCCTGGCGTGGTTCGTGAGGCTTTGCCAAGCGCGGCCATCAGCGTCGCGCGAGGATGGATGTACTCCTTCTGCTCGCTCTCATCGCCGGATGAGATCAAAGATACAACAGGCGAAACCTCTTGTAGGAAGCCGTAGTTGAAATCGGCCGATCCATGATGCGGCGTCTTCAGGATTTCGGCTCGCAACCTGGCGTTTGGCAAAGCTGCGCGGAGCCGGTTCATCAACTCTTCGTTCATATCGCCGGTCATAAGAAATCGTACGTTTCCGTACCGGATACGCATAAAGATGGAGTGCCCATTTATGGTATGGGATGCCGACCAACTCCCTGGCTTTGTTCCAGGCTTGAGCCCGAGCATTAGCCGAGCATCATCAGGCGGATCGCTCAGGAATGCGAGCCCTGGAGTGCCATCTACATCCTCGGTTATGGGTCCCAGCAATTCAACGTGAACGTCTTCGTCCTCGAGGAAGTCGAAGGCATCCCCTATGGTATGATCTAAACGCCGGACAATCATCTCCTCGCCGACGACTGCGCTGAGACGATCCGCCCAAGCGCCAAGCGTGCGGACCCATTTCTTAAAAGGCTTGTTCAGCTGTGGTTCGGGAACAGTGCGGGGGTCGTCTACGAGCTCTGTTGCAAACGGCCGGCCGCCAACGTCTGTCACGGCGCCGAACATTTCTGTTTCGGCCACCTTCACCTCGTCGATCTTCCCGGGCCGCTTAGCAAGTCCATTGTGGTAGACCCGGCGCGGGGCCACAAAAATGCGCTTGCGCTTTTCTCTGTTCTTTTCGGATGCGATGAGGTCTGAAAGACCGTCGAAGTGATCCGCATCCCCGTGCGTGACTATCACCGCATCCACGAGCAGCGGATCTGCGGCGGACGTTCCCGCGTAGCGAGCGGCTGCATGCCGCGCGAAAAGCTTGCTGTCACCTCCATCAATAAAAACAACTTTGCCCGCTGGAGTATCCAGAATGAGGCCATCTCCCTGCTGCACATCCACCATCGACAACCGAAGCAAGCCGGTATCTCGCAGGTTGGTTTTTGAAGATATGAAGCCCTCGTCCACCGGCCCTTTGGGCCCGATCATTTGAACCCTTTTTTTTCCCCCTTCCTCTGAGAGAACCTCGCATCGATCACCCCAATAATACTGCCATGTGGTGCCGTCATCGCGGCGCAGATCTACTACATCGTCGTCAAGATATTGCATGGCCCCCTCCAAACAAATTTGTCGATCGAGCATCTGGGCATAGTTTTATATCATTTGTAAGACCCCCACCCTATATACTTCACCGTTTCGAGCAGGCTCTTTTATAGAGGTATGGTAATCGGCGATTGAGAAGTTCGCTCGAACGATCGGTTGCACGCGATCTTCTGTCGTGGCGGCTTCGTCAAAACGCATCGATCATGATCCATCGTTCTTCTACGTCACCCTTCGCAAGCAGCGATACCTTGTGGACATGCGGTCGATGGAGACAAGCCGGGTGCACTTCTTCTGGAAGGCACTCTCCTCGCCAGCGCAACAAGACGTTGAAAATGGGACATCTGCCGCCGTAGGGGCGCACCGGCGACGCCGATCCGGCTTATTTTATTGGCGTGCGCTCCTCTGTGGAGGCGGTGAGGGTCCGTTAGTAAGGTGGGACGAGAAGGCGCAATCGCACTCGATCACTGACTCAGCACTCTAAAGTCCGCTTTCAGAGAGTGGCCGTGTCAGCTTCAACGACTGGATAGAGGCGCATTGCGGTCCGGCAGCTTCGGGATGATTGGCGAACAGAGCCGACTTTGCAAGCCAGCGTTGTGGCGATACCGCCGGTACTATCACCTGGCGTCGATAGCCAACAAGGTGCCCCTGAACGGTTCGATGCTGCCGGTGGCGAAGTCTGCGAGCCTGAGGTCGGTCGGATGCCATTCCTACCTGGGCTTGTCGCTAGGCGCCCATTTGAAGTGATCGCCATCTTTCTCGATGTGCCCGATGCCTGGAAATGGGAAGTGCGGCGCGAAGATCAACTCGTGATCCTTGGCGAGCATAGCAAGTGTCTTGGCCCTGTTCGCTTCCGCTTCGGGCTTGTCGCCATCGAAGGACACGGCCCAGTCCGGCTTGGCGAGCGAAATGATTGAGCTGTGCACGGTATCGCCAATATCGAAGAGCCGTTCTTTTCCGGATTTGATCTGATAGCCGACATGGCCGGGGGTATGACCCTTAAGCGCTACCGAGGTGATGCCAGGCGCAACCTGGGCGCCGGCCTTGAACGGCTTCACATGGTCCGCGATCACCTTGACGATGTCAGTCACCTCCGTGTTGGACTTGGCGAAATCCCATTCCACGTCCGACATCCGTATAGTGGCATTGGGAAATGCCAGTTTGCCGTCCTTAACCAGTCCGCCGATATGGTCGGGATGCGAATGGGTGATCAATATTTCATTGACGTCAGCGGGTTTGACCCCGGCCTTCGCCAGACTGTCCTGAAGCGCGCCACCGACGCCGGTGTCGATAAGTACGACATGCTTCTTTGACTTCACAACCAAGGCGTCGACGCTCAGCGTAATGGTTTCGGTCGGAGCCGCAGCTGCCTTGAGTATCTCGGCGACTTCAGCCGGACTATGATCAATCCCGAATGTCTTGCCATCGTTGGGTTTGACGAACTGGGCATCGTGCAGGGCGACAATATCAAACTCGCCAAGTTTGAATGACTTCGCCTCCGGCTGCTGCGCTGGCATCTGCGCCATTGCGAGGCCTTGTTGGGCCAGAATCAGGGCGACCATGGCCGCCAACTTTGCTGCGGAATTGATCCTATTCATATGGGTCTTCCCTTGAGATCAGTAAGGAAACGCGACCGTATCGGATTACCCTGAGTGCGGAAGACGGTTTGGGCCCGATCCGATCACGAATTCGCTAGCGGATATAGGCGTCCGCGATGTCCCGACAACGGCAACCCGTCCCTAATAGCCGCATCTTCCAACGTCGCAACAGGCTGACACAACGCGCGCAAGCGGAGACGTGACGGGAGCCTATGGTGCGGCGGGCGGCGACGGCGCGCTCGGCACAGGGCCCGGGGATCGTCATGACCAATGACAAGGTCCCCCAACTCGAACTGTCAGGCAATCAGGTAGCAGGCTGTAGTACCCCTGCGGCTACCCCTTTCGGCGATCCATAATGAAAATGGCTGAACGGTCAGTTGAAAGTGGGCGGCGTTAGCTCGGGCTGACGTCGGCTTGCTTCTCGAAGAGCTAGGCAGCCACGCCAGACTGCAGTGAAAATGAACTAAAAAGCGCAGCTCTTCTCGAAGAGAAGAAGTCTAAACGCTATAACATCTCAATGCCTCGGGCGATATAGCCATTCTAACGTGCGCAGGTTTCACGCGAACACACACTTTTACGTCGACAGTAGAATGAAGCTTCGGTCGCCAATTAGCCTTCCCGAGGACAGTACGCTCTCCGATACCAAATTCAACAATGATCGGTTGATGCATCAGAAAGAGTTCGAGGCCTTGCTGGACATGCAGATCGATGGAGCCCAACTCGTCAATCAACCTGCAATGTGTTTAGATAGTTATCTACTTGGGGGTAGCGGTGGGCGCAGCTTTTGATTTTGACGCGATCGGCATTGCCTTTGCCGAGGCAGCCGTCGACCCCTCGCGCTGGGATGCCGCGATGGAGGTGGCGGAAAAGGCCACGGGAAGCGTCGGAGCGCTGCTCTTCGATACGAGGGGACATCTGCCAGTCCTACCCTGCAGCCGCACCATGGCCCCGTCTTTAGACACCTACGTCCGCGATGGCTGGATTGACCGCGACGAGCGGTATCGCCTCATCAACTTCCTTGATCGGAAAGGGGTCACCTCGGAGTTCGACCTCCTGACGCCCGACGATATCGCCAAGCATCCATACTACCAGGAATTCCTCGCGCCATTCGGCCTGCGGTGGTGTGCGGCCGTCAAGATCGCCGCAGGAGACGACTTCTGGTCGCTGTCGCTGCAGCGGTCGATCCAACAGGGTCCGTTTACGCCGGACGAGATGAGACAGCTGGCGGAACTTTCGAAACAGCTGGGTTCGACAGCCGCAGTTGCACGAGCAATCGGCTTCGGGAAGGCCGAGGCGGCACTGGATGCCTTTAGCGCAACCGAAACGCCCGCCATCATGCTGGACAGGGGCGGCAATGTACTCCGGGCCAACGCTTCGGCGGAAAGGCTGTTGGGGCAAGGCCTGCAGATCACGCATCGACGTTTGGTCTCCTTTGACCGAACCGCGACAGACGCCCTGGAGCGATCGCTGAAAGCGCTGCTGTGTTCCCTGGACACGGCCGCAACGATGCCACCCGTGCCGCTGCCCAGACTCCAAGGGCGGCCGCTCCTTGCGTATCCGTTGCGACTTCCGAGAGTCTCCTACAACGCGCTGGCGCCATGCCAGGCAATCGTTATCCTCATTGACCCTGACGCGAGACCTCCTCCTCCTGAAGCCGTGCTGCAGTCGTGCTTCAGGCTCACAACGTCCGAAGCAAGGCTGGCGAGAAAGATTTGCTCGGGACAAGGCGTCGAAACGGTGGCCGACGAGCTCGGCGTTTCCTATGAGACTGCGCGCAACCAGTTGAAATCCGTCTTCGCAAAGACGCAAACGCATCGGCAGTCTGAGCTAGTCGCACTTCTCACAAGGCTCTCGAACGGCCGATAGTTTTCTTAGAGCTTTAGATTCCGCCCTTCAATGATACTCGAAATCGTTATAGCGGCGGGCGAGAGCGGCATCTCCGCTTTCGGAAACGAGGCGAACGATAGTTTCCAAAAACCGCCAATCTGGCCACCCTTTGAGCCGATCGATCGCCTAGGAAGTTGGTGGTCAGCCCTCCGACCCGGATAGAGGTCAGACCGGCATTCGACGAGCTCTTTACCGCCTTAGAGTTTCGGTCCGCCACGGCGCCCGTTTTATAAAGCGGATCTACCCTCTGCGGCCCCAACTTGCGCCACATCAGCGAGGACGTCACTGTCCCCCTGGGTATCAACGAATACGGCATAAAACTCGTAGCGCCGCTTGCAGGCAAGCACGTCACCGTCGTGCGCGTCCGAAGGAGTTACCGCAAATCCTCCCCAGCACCGCGCGCTGAGGGCTGAGTGGATAACGAAGGGCGAGCGAGGACAGCTTCCTTGCCCGCCTTCGAAGCGCACACGAGGGACTGCCCTTTAACAACGCGTCGGGTATTGTCGATTTGGAAGTTGGAAAAGTTAAGCACGTCTCCACTTCTGGCTTCAACCTTCTAAAGCTATTCCGACTTTCCCGCCGGAATAGGCGATAGGGCGTCTAAAGGATAACGGCCACGCCTCGACATCAGTGGTTAGGCAGCAGACCAACGAAGCGCACCCGAGCCAGATGAGATGAACCGAGCGTTGCAGCCGAACGATCCTTGGCGCCCACCGCAGAGACACGATATATAGAAGACAAAATGTCCACCCCCTTGATAATATATTCTGTGATTTTCTGATCATTATCTCTTGATAATATTAACACTAATCGCACCCACACCCCCACAATATAATGTGGTACACCGACAGCACAATCACCTTGTCTGCCAAACATTTTAAAAATACAGTTTTCATGAACCAAGAGGGTCCCAATTGAGCTACAGGATCAAATTCAGATCCAAGGCAAGGGCGACTTGGCTCTGGAGCAATCAAAAAGATCTAACCGCACCTGGAGGAGATCGGACTCGTGCTGGTCAATATAAGAGGGATCCACAGAGTTAGGCATCAGTTGGCTGACGGATCCAAGGAGACCTACTACTATGCCTGGCGTGGCGGGCCCCGCATGAAGGAGAAGCCTCACACCGAAGCTTTCTCACGGGAGCACGCCCGGCTCAAGGAGGCCGCCGAAGCGAGCAAGGTGATCCTCACCCTGGATCGCCTGATCGAGCACTTCACTGGCCCCGAGCACGAACGCAATCCCGACTTCCTGTCGCTTGCCGGGTCGACCAGGGTCGACCACCTCTACGCCTTCAGGCTGGTTCGCAACAACTGGCCGGAATGCCCTGCCGCCTTCACCCAGGCAAAGGGCTTCAAAGTTGACGTTCGCAAATGGCACCGCGGCATGCGAGCCAATCCGAGAAAGGCCGACAAGGCGCTGTTCTCACTCTCGAAGGTGTTCTCCTACGCCATCGAGACGGAGTTCGGCGGCATCGAGACGAACCCCTGCAGAGGCATCGAGCGCATCTACAAGGGATCCAGAAAGAAATTCCTCTGGAGCCAAGATCAGATAGCCCTGGTTCGCAAGAACCTGGAGCCGCATCTGCTGTTGCCGTTTGAGATCGCTCTCGCCACCGGCCAGCGCCAGGGCGAGATCCTGTCCCTGAGCTGGAAGCAGTGGGACGGCACCTACCTGATGTTCAAGCAGTCGAAGACTGGCAAGCACCTCAAGGTGAAAGCCAGCCCGCGCCTCAAAGCCATGATCGAGGCCCTGCTGCCGGCGAACAAAGACAAGATGCGGATCTGCCTCAACTCCCGCGGCCGCCCATGGACCAAGGACGGCTTCAAGACGTCATGGGGCAAGGCAATGGACGCCGACGGCGTCAATATCGAGGGCGTCACCTATCACGATCTGCGCGGCACGTTCATCTGCGAGAGAGCCAGGGAAGGCTCATCCATTCAGGACATTGCACGCGTCTCCGGACGCTCGATCGTCGAAATTATGTCGGTCGTCGAAAAGCACGATTTGGTGACCGATCAAGGGTGCGCCGACGCCGTCATTGACCGGATAGAGATGAAATGAAAGAGCGCCAGGAGGGGAACCCATGAGCTTTCCCAAGGTCTATACGCCCGCGATGCTCGCCGATCGGTGGGCATGTTCGGAGCGCCATGTTCGCAATATGATTGCATCGGGCGAACTGCCTGCCTTTAGATTGGCCGGCAAGCTATTGCGCATCAGAGGGGAGGACGTGGAGAACTTCGAATGTCAAACGAACCCGAATGGACAATCACCAAGCTCAGAGGAGAGCTTTGCATCTCCTGGTACGAAGGCGACATCCGCCGACGTTATCGACTTGGAACCAACGATCCGAAGGAGGCGGCCCGCCGCGCCCCGGCTCGATATGCGGAACTGACACGTCCGAAGGGCTCCACCGTCAAGGATCTCTGGACGGCCTACTGCATAGACAAGGCAGGCCGATCAGTCGTCACGACGATGAGCTACACCTGGAAGGCCCTGGCTCCGTTCTTTGCCGACAAGGAAGGCGAAGCGGTGACGCTCGCCGATTGCCGCGCCTATACCGCGGCACGGCGCAAGGACAACAAGAAGGATGGCTCGATCCATACGGAGCTGGGCCACCTTCGCTCGGTCCTGGTCTGGGCGCGTAAGCAGCGGCTGATCCCGTTTGCGCCCGACATCGAGCGTCCGGCCAAGCCCGATCCAAAGGAGGGATATCTCACCCGGCCGGAGGTCACCCAGCTCCTGGCCGCCGCAAACTCGGCGCACATCAAGCTGGCCATCCAGCTGATGATCGCCACCGGAGCCAGAGTGGGCGCTGCCCTGCAGCTGACCTGGGATCGTGTTGACTTCAACCGCCGCATGATCCAGCTGCGCAATCCATTCGACAAGGCGCACCGCAAGGGGCGAGCGACGGTGCCGATCAATGATAGCCTATTTACTGCCCTGCAAGAGGCGCAGGAAGGCGCCTTGACCCCCTACGTTCTGGAGTGGGCCGGCGACAAGATCCTGTCGATCAAGAAGGGCATCAAGACCGCCGGCGGCAAGATCGGAAGACCCGATGCTTCGCCCCACATGCTGAGGCATTCGGCTGCCGTCTGGCTTGTCGAAGATGGCCACTCCATGGAGGCTGTTGCCCAGTTCCTGGGCCACTCCAACACCGCAATGACGTACCGGGTTTATGCCCGTTACAGCCCGGAATACCTGCGAAAATTGACGGCTTCGCTAGAGCTCTAGGTTCAGTGAACCGACAGACCACTTCGTAAAACAAGGTGCATTGATGAAAATATATAAGAAATTCAAGCGGTTAATGGTGGGCGATGACGGGCTCGAACCGCCGACATCTTCGGTGTAAACGAAGCGCTCTACCAACTGAGCTAATCGCCCGCTCCGGCGCGGACCTTTAAGCGGTCAGGGCAGGCTTCGCAAGGCCAAATGAACAAGCGGCACGCTCGCAGCGGAGCGGTTTTCGACGGCACATGCGCACTTGTCAAAAAACCTTCTCTTGTTTGCTGTTATGCTGTCTCGCCACGCTTGACACCCGGTAACGAACCCCTTATCCAGCGCCCCAACGACGAACACGGCTGACACGTGCTCGTCTCATGCGCGGGTGTAGCTCAGTTGGTTAGAGTGCCGGCCTGTCACGCCGGAGGTCGCGGGTTCGAGCCCCGTCACTCGCGCCATTAACTCTCTGAAAAGTCTTATCTTTTTAGGGGTTGATGCCAGACGATGTCAGATACTTCCCCTCCATGTAAGCAGGCGTGAAAAAGTCCGCCACCGAAGCAGCGGGCCATCCGGCTCGACAATTGGCAGGTGCTCAATGCAGCCTTGTGTGCGGTTCAGAGACTGGGCCGTCGGTCGGAGGGTAGTCGGAGACTGTAGCCCAAGCGCCTAGAAGGAGCTCTCGCATGTGCTGGCGGTGGCCATTGATGATTGAAGCTGCTTGTGGTCCTCTCGATCTGTTCGAATTTGCAATCAAGCGAGCGAAGGGCAAGCCCGCTGGTGGGAGAAGGGCGTGGATAAACTAAACATAGGGGCTGATCAGGCTAAACGCTGGCGAGACCAGGCCCTGCGCGGCCGCCGGAGGCGCCTTTCGCGCAACGTCGTGTCGTGGGCGCTGATCCTGACGGCGATAATCATTCTCTTTGGTCTGATTGCGCTAAAGGCGTACAGGTAAACCTCGCGTTACAGGCAGCGCGACATGATCGGCATGTGTGCGTGCATGCTGATGGCCGTTGCCGCAGTCGTGGTGCCGGCGCAGCCGCGCCTTTCCATTAGCTTCCGCGATCACGCCATACGCAGCGGCGGCCCATCTGCTAGCTTGCTCAGGCGGCGGACTTGATTGCCCGCCTGGCCGGCGCCTTTACCCCAAAGCCCCCCGCCCAACGGGCGCCGGCCATCTCCCATCGGCCAAGCCCCCGGATTTCAGTGGGTCCGCCTACCTCATTTGCACGCCTCACGCACATTAGCATTTTCGCATATACTAGGGCAGCCGGCGCCGCCCCCCAACAGAGCCCCGCCGGCTAGGCCCGGTATTTGCTGGCCTACCCCGCTCGCGAGTGCCGGGCCGCTCGGTTCAGCGCCATTGCGGTCTGGCGTCTTCGGATGGCTGGCGTAAGGCAAGGTTGCGATGGGGAGCGGTCAATGACCAACTGTTTCGTGCGACTGAAGTCCAAATCGGCATGTGCAAGTGGCCGCGGCAATGGGGCCATGGGTCCGCCTTGCGGGACCATCTGGCATGGGCGCATCTTTCTATCGGATGCGACTGAGAGCCTTGCGCCGGGGGGCGCTGTGATGTTTCGTGCTCTACGCAAATGCGTCGCCATCTGGACGCATGAAGGAACAATCATCGTATTCGATCCCGATGTCGGCACAGTCTCCGCCTGCTCCGAGCATGAAGTCTGGCAAAAAATCGAACGCCGCAAAGCGATGAACCTGGCGCGCATGCCTGCCGGCTAAACTCGTGCCGTTGACTCTGTCGACCGACGCAAGGAAATATTGTCCTAGTGGGGCGACGTTCTCAAACAGAGGCCGCTATGGCCGGACGGCGCGCGAACCAATTACCGCGGACGCGCTCGATTCCATCGCTGCAGAAATTTTCCCAACTCCCCACGGAGCGCGGGCATGGAACTTGCCGATGCCAGGTCTGCCTCGGTGCCCTTCGAGCCCCGTCCATAGATCAGGCCGAGGATCACGCCGATGTATCCGACCTGAAGAATGATCAGAGCAAGAACAGCCCAACCGAGGGCTTTCCAGACGGAGCCGGTTTCCATCGCTGCCCAGATCGCCACGATGAACGACGTCGCGAACATGCCCACCAGAAACTGCGGAAAATACATAACACCCAGCTCCCATTTTTTGGCGGTTCAGCGCCTTTCAGCCGCTAAAGACCCGCCGCTCCATTAGCGGAGCGGCGGGGCCCCCAATTTGCCCCCCGATTGCCGGGCTGATGAGTGAGCCCGGCATTGCTGACAATGCAATTGCCGCGCCAGACCCAGTGGCCCATTACGGGACACCTATGGCAATGGCGCAAGACCAGACTGCCGATTAACATTACCTGTGGCTAATATGCCACCCTGGTCGAGCGGCAAGGCATCCCGCGCCAATTCGGCTGCCTCGATGCCTATTGACCCGGCGGACGATCGAGACTGGTGATCGAGTTCAACCCCTCGCCAGCAACGCCTCGACCTCCTGCAGCGTCGGCATCGATGGCGCGGTGCCGGGTCGGGTCACGGAAATGCCGGCGACGGCGCAGGCGAAGCGCACCGCTTGTAGCGGCTCGACGCCCTTCGCCAATGCGGCGGCGAGGCCGCCATTGAAGGCATCGCCGGCACCTGTGGTTTCTACCACCGGGCCGGCATTGACCGCGCCGACATGGTCGGAACGGCTGGCCGTGTGCAGCAGCGCGCCTTTTTCGCCAAGCGTGATGATCACCGCGCCGACGCCCTTTTTGAGCAGACTGTCGGCGGCACGGCGGGCATCGTCGACCGACAAGACCTTGATGCCGGTCAGTTCCTCAGCCTCGGTCTCGTTGGGCGTGACATAGTCGCAGAGCGTGTAGATGCGGTCAGGCAGGCTTGCTGCCGGCGCCGGGTTGAGGATCGTCGTCACCCCTGCCCCGCGCGCGATCTCGAGTGCGCTCAGCGCCGCCTCGATCGGCTGTTCGAGTTGGGTGACGAAAACGCCCGCCGAGCCGATCAGATCGGCATGGGCCTCGATGTCGTCGGGCGAGATCAGCATGGCCGCACCGGGGCTGACGATGATGGCGTTGTTGCCGGTCGCTTCCTCGACGAAGATGTAGGCGGCACCCGTATAGCTATCGGGCGTATCGATGACGGCGCTCTTCACACCGGCCTCTTTCCAGGTCCCTTTGGCCATGTCGGCAAAAGCATCGACGCCGAGGCGCGTCAGGAAGGTTATGTCGGCGCCGAGCCGGCCGGCCGCGACTGCCTGGTTCGAACCCTTGCCGCCAGGGCCGAGCTTGAACGAGTCGCCGAGGATCGTCTCGCCCATGCGCGGCTGGCGATCGGCGCGATAGGCGGTGTCGGCGACGAAGACACCAAGGATGACGACAGGCTTGCCGGCCGCCATGTCGCTACTCCGCATCCGGCGGAACGACGCCCTTGCGGAAGGCAAAGCAGCCATAGAAGCGGCGCTCGCCGGACTGGATGACGCAATAGGCTTTCTTGGCGCGTTCGTAGAAGGCATAGCGCTCGACCGAGATCATCGGCCACGCCTTGCCCTCGGCAGCGTCGATCTCCTTTTGCACTTCCTTCTGCACGGGCGGGACCTCGTCCGGCTTGCCGACGATCTCCATGCGCGCGGCGGCGTCATCGACGAAGGTGTCCAACGGATAGACCGACAGCACCGCTTTGGTCACGTCGGCAGCCGAAGCATCGATGCGCAGCAGCCGCCCAAGTGCTGTCTGGCGGGCCACGGAATCGGCCGGAAAATTGGTATCGCAGACGATCAGGTCGTCGCCGTGGCCCATCGCCCGCAGCGCCTGAAGCACATCGGCATTGAGCAGCGGATTGATCCCTTTGAGCATGGCATTCCTCGTGGAAAAGTCGGTTGGAAATCAGAGCCGCTTGCCGGTCTCTGCGTCGAAGAGGTGGACATGGTCGAGGCGCGGCCGCAGGTGCAGCGTGTCGCCCGGCTTGAAGTCGTGGCGCTCGCGAAATAGCGCCACCATCTCGCCCTCGCCGAAGCGCACGAAGACCAGGGTTTCCGAGCCTGTCGGCTCGACCACGGAAATCTTGGCGGCAACGCCGTCGGGATGGATTTCCAGGTGTTCGGGCCGTACGCCGTAGACGACGGCTTGCCCGTCCTGCGCGGCGCTGTTCGCGGAGATCGGGAACGGCGTGCCCGATATGTCGACCACCGGCTTGTCGCCCTTCCTCACGATGCCCTTCAGAAGGTTCATCGAGGGCGAGCCGATGAAGCCGGCGACGAACAGATTGGCCGGCCGGTCGAACAGCTCCAGCGGCGCGCCGATCTGCTCGATGCGGCCATCGCGCATCACCACGATCTTGTCGGCCATGGTCATGGCCTCGATCTGGTCGTGCGTGACATAGATGGTGGTGGTCTTCAGCCGCTGGTGCAGTTCCTTGATCTCGGTGCGCATCTGGACGCGCAGCTTGGCGTCGAGGTTGGACAGCGGCTCGTCGAACAGGAACACCTGCGGGTTGCGCACGATGGCGCGGCCCATGGCGACACGCTGGCGCTGGCCGCCCGACAGCTGGCGCGGATAGCGCTTGAGATAGGGCGCGAGGTCGAGGATGTCGGCCGCCCGCTTGACCCGCTCGGCGACGACGGCCGGATCTGTTTTGCGCAGCTTAAGCGCGAAGGCCATGTTCTGCTCGACCGTCTTGTGCGGATAGAGTGCGTAGTTCTGGAACACCATGGCAATGTCGCGCTTGGCCGGCGGCAAATTGTTGACGACGCGCTCGCCGATGGCGATCGTGCCGCCGGAGACGGTTTCCAGCCCGGCCACCATCCTGAGCAGCGTGGACTTGCCGCACCCCGAGGGACCGACCAGCACGACGAACTGGCCGTCGGCGATATCGACGCTGACGTCGTGCAGGACCTTGACGGTTCCGAACGCCTTGGCCACATTGCTGATCGCGACTTGAGCCATCATCCCCCCCTGGGGTTTTTGGGCCTGCAGGCCCTTCGTTTGCCGTGAAGCTAACCAACGCTGACGGCAAGGGCAAGTCAGTCTCTTATAGATAAAAAACCTATTGTCGTTGACACGGCAATCGGTTGTGCGAATAGTGAAGGCGTCAGGGTTCATGGCCCTCTTCCGCGCGTCGGCACACTTGTCCGGACATCGGAAGTCGACGCGTTACGGGAGGAAGCTGGGGCCATAATTTCCAGGAGTCGCGTCGTTGGGGAACACCGTTAGCGCTCCACCATCCGAAACTGTCACCATTGATCTTCTGGGAGGAACGAGATGAGAGTCAGCCTTTTCAACCAACTCATGCGCGCGGGTGCCAGTCGCCGCGATGTGCTGAAGGGAGCAGCTGGCATGGCTGCGCTGTCAGCGGCATCGGGCGTGGGTCTCGGCGCATTGACGCGTCCGGCTTTCGCGGCCGATGATCTGCGCGCGCAGTTGCTGCTGGTCCCCGGGGTCGGCAAGGGTCAACCGACCGACGCCGATTTCCAGAAGGTCGGAGAGATGTGTCTTGGCGCCACCAAGGCCAGTGTCAAGCAAGGCGAGTTTGCCGGTGTCGAACTCACCTTCATGGGTCTCAACAACCTGAACCTGCACAATGTGCTGTATCGCGGCTTCCTGAAGGCGTGGGAAGATTATACCGGAGCCAAATTCACCTGGATCGACCTGGCACAGGCCGATTACAGCGCCCGTCTGCAGCAGTCGATCGCCACCGGCACCGTCGACTTCGACGTCATCGAGATGGGTGCGCCCTTCGAAGGCGACGTTTGCGGCAAGGGGCTCGCCTCCGAGATGCCGGACTGGGTCAAGAAGCAAATCGATATGGACGATCTGGTGGCCTATCTGAAGCCGCCTGTCGGCACCTGGGATGGCAAGCAGTACCGCGTCACCGTCGACGGCGACGCGCACAATTTCAACTATCGCACCGATGTCTTCGCCGACAAGGGTCTCGCCGATGAGTGGAAGGCCGCTGGCAATACAACGCCCTGGGGTGTGCCGACCACCTGGCAGCAGGTGCAAGCCGTGACCAAGTTCCTCAAGGGCAAGAAATTCAACGGCCAGGACGTCTATGGCTATCTCGACGCGCCCAAGGGCTGGGGTGGCTTCGGTTTCTACTTCCTTGGCAGCCGCGCCACCGCCTATGCGAAGCATCCGGACGACAAGGCCTGGCTGTTCGACGCCGACACGATGAAGCCGCGCATCAACAATCCGGCCTGGGTGCGGGCCATCCAGGACGTGATCGATGCGCTGCCGTCGGAGCCGCCGGACCAGATCAACGCCGACCCCAACACGACAGGCTTCAGCCAGTTCCTCGGCGGCACGGGTTCGATGGTGACCTGGTGGGGCGATGTCGGCTCGAACGTCAAGACCAACGATACTTCGGTAGTCGGCGACGTCACCGGATTTTCGATCCTGCCCGGCTCTGACGATGTCTACAATTCCAAGACAGGCAAGTGGGACAAGCTCGCCAGCGGCCCGAACTTTTCGCCGAATTGCGCCTATATCGGTTGGGGCGTCTATGTCATGGCCCGCGTCGACAGCGACGAGAAGAAGAAGAAGGCGGCATGGTCCGCGGCCGCCCATCTCGGCGGCAAGGACCTGTCGCTCTGGTGCGCCGCGTATCCGTCGGGCTTCCAGCCCTACCGCAACAGCCATTTCAACATTCCGGAATGGGTGGCGGCGGGCTACGACGAGGCGTTCATCACCTCGTACCTCAAGTCGGAAGCCGACAGCTACAACCATCCGAACGCCGCCATCGAGCCGCGCATCCCCGGCATCTTCCAGTATTACAGCACCGCCGAGGACATCCTGGCCAACACCTTCGCCGGCAAGATGAAGGCGCAGGAAGGCGCCGACGCGATTGCCGCCGCCTGGGAGAAGCTGACCGACCAGATCGGCCGCGAGAACCAGATCAAGCTCTACAAGGCCTCGCTTGGCATGTAGCCTGATACTATAGTGAACCCTGACCGGCCTAAGGCCGGTCAGGGAGTTTTTTTGTAAACGGACGGGACGCGTGGCTGAACAGACCTTGCCCACCAATGCTTGGCCGGCAAACGGCGTTCCATCCGATCTGATCGCGCCGGGCCGCAAGCGGCTCGGCTTTGCCTTGATGGCCGCGGCGACACTCGGCCTGCTGGCCGTGATCGCGCTGCAGATCCTCTACAAGACGGAAGTCATCACACTCGGTTTCGAGACCTGGCGGCCGATCGTCTATGCCTATGTGTTGTGGGGCGTGGCGCTCGGCGCCGGCCAAGTGCTGACGCGTGGCGAAGACGGCCAGCGCGCGCTGTTCCTGCTGCCGGCGCTCTTGTTCACCATCGCCATGGTGATCTTCCCGACGCTGTTCGGCTTCTACATCGCGCTGACCGACTGGAACCTCAGTTCCTTCGCCGGCCGGAAATTCAACGGGCTCGACAATTTCTGGCAGATGCTGGGCGATCCCTACTACCGCAATGCGTTGCTCAACATGGTATTCTATGTGCTCGCCGTGCTGGTAGAGTACGTCATCGCCTTTGGCCTGGCACTGCTCCTCAGTGCCCAGATTCGGGCGCGAAAATTCTTCCGCGTCGCCTTCCTGATGCCACTGATGCTGTCGCCGGTCGCGGTGTCGTGGATGATCGGCAAGTCGCTGATGGAGTACCGCTTCGGTCCGGCGGCGACGCTGGCGCGCATTCTCGGCTGGGACAATCCCGCCTTCTTCTCCAACCCGATCACCGCGCGCATCTCGATCATGGTGCTGGATGCCTGGACCTTCATCCCGTTCATGATGATCATGCTGCTCGCCGGCCTGCAGGCAATGTCGCGCGAGGTGCTGGAGGCGGCGCGCGTCGACGGCGCCACGCCCTGGCAGACCTTCTGGCAGGTCATCTTCCCGCTGATGCTGCCGGTGTCGGTGACGGCGGTGATCCTGCGCATCATCTTCAAGCTGAAGCTGGCCGACATCATCATCACGGTCACCTCGGGCGGTCCCGGCGGCGCCACCGATTCAGTGTCGAGCTTCATCTACCGCGAGTACCGCGACCGTTCGAATGTCGGCTACGGCACCATGCTGGCCATGGCCTATCTCATCATCATCGTCGTGTTCGTGACCTGGCTGTTGAAGTTCGCCAACCGCTTCGTGCGCAATGTAAACTGAGCCGGCAGGTACCATGAGCGTCCAGACCACCGACTATGCCGCTTCCGAAATCCGCTCCCCGGCCGGCTTTATCGCCAACCGCGTCTTCATCTATGGCGCACTGGTGTTCTGGGCCTTCATCTGCCTGTTCCCGATCTACTGGACGATCACGACTTCGTTCAAGACAGCGGTCGACGTCACCCAGGGCCATCTGATCCCCTTCGTCGACTTCCAGCCGGACTGGAAAGGCTGGCGTTCGCTCGGCCTGTCGCCGGACTCGATCTTCCGGACCTCGACGGTACGCGACGAATTCCTCAAGCGCTTCATGAATTCGGTCATCACCTCGGTCGGCGCGTCGAGCCTGGCCATCATCATCGGCAGCCTCGCCGCCTATGGGCTGACCCGCTACCGCTATCACTTCGCCTGGTTCAAGAACGAGGACATCTCGTTCTTCTTCCTGTCGCAACTGATCCTGCCGCCGGTCGTGCTCGCGCTCCCCTTCCTCGTGCTCTACCGCGAAGTCGGCCTGCTCGACACGCGCGTCGGGCTGATCCTGCTCTACACGCTGATGGTGCTGCCGATCGTCATCTGGATCATGCGCGACCAGTTCAACTCGATCCCGGTCGAGCTGGAGGAAGCGGCACTCGTCGACGGCCTGTCGATCTGGGGCGCCTTCTTCCGCATCGTCATGCCGATCGCGCTGCCCGGCATGGTAGCCGCCTTCATCCTGGCGATGGTGCTGTGCTGGAACGAGTATTTCTTCGCTGCCCTTTTGACCTCGACCGACGCCAAGACCATTCCGGTCATGGTGGCCAGCCAGACCGGCTCGCAAGGCATCAACTGGTGGTCGATGGCGGCGCTCGCCACCGCAGCCATCACGCCGCTTGCCGTCATCGGCATCGCGCTGGAGCGCTACCTGATCATGGGCATGACAGCGGGTGCGGTGAAGTAGGCGGCGCTGTCTTCCTTCTCCGCCTGTGGGAGAAGCCGCGCTAGACCAGGCTAGGCCGACAGTATCGCCCGCAGATGATCAAGGATCATCGCAACACCCTGCTGCCCCAGTTCCACAGAAGCGTCCGGCGCCCTTGCCGTGTACCAGCCGGTGTTGTCGGCGAAATGGCCGGCGTCGACCGCTTCGGAGCAGTGCGCTAGCATCAGCGAGGTCTCGCCGATGCCGGCATGGTCGAACGGGTATTTTCCGTTCATCACCGCCGGCATCAGCGGATGCAATTGCACCCAGTTGAAGAAGTTGCCGCCCTCGGCGTGTTCGGCATAGTAGCCGGCCATCGCGTCCGAGCCCCACCAGCCTTCGCCGCGCTCTCTTTCGAGGAAGCGGAAGAGCGCCTGCCGACCGGCGGTCTTGAAGGCGAGATCGGTCGGCATGCCGGCGGCGAAATTCTCGGTCTGGTGGTGGATGATGGCGTGGATGTTGCGAAAGCCGATGCGCAGCAGGCCGTAGAACAGTCCCTCCGCGAACGGCGCCAGTTGATTGCCGCCGACCTGCACTGAACCGTTGCCTTCCGGCGGCACCACGGCATAGCTCGCCGCGCCATAATAGAAAGGCGGCAGGATGACGATGTCGGCTTCCTTTTCGAACAGCTCCAGCGTCTTGACGACGGCCAGCGTGTCCATGCCGACGGCCAGGTGCTCGCCATGGTATTCGAGCACGCCGAGCGGCAGCACCACCGGCCAGTTCTCTTCGATCACTCTGCGGATCTGGTGCGGCAGCATCAACTCATAGCGCATGCCCCTACTCCATATTGGTGTGGCGTGCGCGCATCGCTTCGGGCGAGGCGCCAGTCAGATCCTTGAGCTTCAGCACCATCACTTCGAAGAGCAGGAACAGCGCACCTTCGAACAGCGAACCCATGGGAAGCACCGAGGTCTTTGCCGTGCCCTGATCGCTGGCCATGGTCTGCGCCGGGATGAGCAAAGTGAAGTCGGCGCGCCTGTTCGCGCTGCTAGCCGCCTCGGCGGTGAGCAGCAGCACCGTGGCGCCCGCATCGCGGGCGACCTGCATCAGGGTCAGCACGGTCGTCGTCTCGCCCGGCCCGGAGCTGACCAGGAAGACATCGCCCTCGCCCAGCGGCGG
Source organism: Mesorhizobium monacense (assembly GCF_056781675.1). NCBI lineage: Bacteria > Pseudomonadati > Pseudomonadota > Alphaproteobacteria > Hyphomicrobiales > Phyllobacteriaceae > Mesorhizobium > Mesorhizobium monacense. The sequence goes on from NZ_CM165567.1 coordinate 2,799,876, forward strand.
CGTGGTCATGTCGCCGACCACCGACACCGGCAGGCCAAGGTGATAGAGCCGCATGGCGAAACCCTTGACCTGCAGCGCCTCGCGGCCACAGCCATAGACAGCGATTTTCCCCGCGCCGGCAAGCATGGCGCAAGCGGCATCGATCTGGCTCTCGTCGATCCGGGCAAGCACCTTGCCGAGTTCACCCAGTGCGGTGTCGAACAGGGTCGTGCCGATCCCGGTCATACGCGTTCCACCTGCTTGCGCGACCCGAAAAACGAGCGCGATCTCTTCTTCACGTTTCCCCCGAACAGCTTGTTTTTGTTCATGCTATCACCGCGAAAATGCGTGTCCAACGGCCCTCGGTGCTTTTGCTGTGCCACCGGCATGATAGTGTCATGTCAGACAAATCAGCCCGGGAAAATGGCAGGACATGAAGACACGGCATTTCGACCGCATCGGCAATGGCGGCATCGCCTTCACCGAACTCGGCTTCGGCACGGCGCCGCTCGGCAACCTCTACCGCGCAGTCTCCGACGAGGATGCCAACGCCACGCTGGAAGCGGCATGGCAGACCGGCTGCCGCTACTTCGACACCGCCCCGCTCTATGGGCTCGGCCTGTCGGAAACGCGGCTCAATCCGTTCCTGCGCGGCAAGAAGCGCGACGACTATGTGCTGTCGAGCAAGGTCGGGCGCCTGATGCGTGCCTGTCCGCCCGAACAGCGCACCGGCATCGGCAAATTCTTCGACACGCCGTCGCGCCAGGAGGTCTACGATTACAGCTATGACGGCGTCATGCGCTCCTTCGAGGCCTCGCTGGAGCGACTCGGCGTCGACCGCATCGACATCCTCTTTGTGCATGATGTCGACATCTTCACCCATGGCAGCAAGGCAGCCGCGGACCAGCGCATCGAGGAGTTCATGACCTCCGGCTATTACGGGCTGCTTTCGCTGCGCGACCAGGGCGCGATCAAGGCGTTCGGCGGCGGCATCAACGAATGGCAGGTCTGCCAGACGCTGGCCGAGCGCGGCGACTTCGACCTGTTCCTGCTTGCCGGGCGCTATACGCTGCTGGAACAGGAGGCGCTGGCCTCCTTCCTGCCGCTCTGCCAGAAACGCGGCATCGGCATCGTTCTCGGCGGCCCCTACAATTCCGGCATACTGGCGACGGGCCCGAAGCCCGGCGCCTATTACAACTACTCAGAGGCGCCGCAGGACGTCATGGACCGCGTCGCCCGCATCGAAGCCGTGTGCACGCGCCACGGCGTGCGCCTGATCGAGGCGGCGCTGCAGTTCCCGCTGCAGCATCCCTCGGTGGTGTCGGTGATCCCCGGCGGCCAGCGGCCGAGCGAGGTCGAAAGCAACCGCTCGCTGCTTGATGCCACGCTACCACCAGCGCTTTGGGCCGACCTCAAGCAGGAAGGCCTGATGCGCGCGGATGCGCCAACCGCATAAGGCGGCTTTCCTCTCGGCAGAGGCGGCCTCTATCAAAAGGCAAAAGAAAAGCCGGGCAAGCCCGGCTTTTCTGATCTCTAAAGAAAAAGGTCTTAGTTGACCGCGTCCTTGAGGCCCTTGCCGGCCGAAAACTTCGGCACGGTGCGCGCCGGAATCTTCACTTCCGCGCCGGTCTGCGGGTTGCGGCCGGTCGAAGCAGCGCGTTTTGACACGGTGAAATTTCCGAAGCCGACAAGCCGGACATCGCCGCCCTTCTTCAGTTCGCCAGTGATCACGGAAAACACCGCATCGACGGCAGACTGTGCGTCACCCTTCGAAATGCTTGCAGCGTCGGCGACAGCGGACACCAGTTCGTTCTTGTTCATCAAAATTCCCTTCCATGAGAAAACCGGAACACTCGACTCATCCGGCAGGAAACGGACTTTAGAAAGAAGCGTTCCTGCAACCAAGTCGAAAAAGCAGCAAAAGGTCGAAAAAAGCCCGGAATTCCGGGGTTTTTCACATGAAAAAGCCGGGCGCGAGGCCCGGCTTTCGTTTTGTGCGTTGCAACTTTAGCTGAAACTAATGCGCAAGCGACTTTCCGGCGTCGTCCGTCGTATCGGCGGCGGCCGGAGGATTGACCGGTTCGACCCACTCGATCGGCTCCGGCATGCGCACCAGCGCATGACGCAGCACCTCGCCGACGCGTGAGACCGGAATGATTTCCATGCCGTTCTTCACATTGTCCGGGATCTCAGCCAGGTCCTTGGCATTGTCTTCCGGGATCAGCACCTTCTTGATGCCGCCGCGCAGCGCGGCCAGCAGCTTCTCCTTCAGACCACCGATCGGCAGCACCCTGCCGCGCAGCGTGATCTCGCCGGTCATCGCGACATCGGCCTTGATCGGAATGCCGGTCAGGACGGAGATGATCGCGGTCGCCATCGCCACGCCGGCCGACGGCCCGTCCTTCGGGGTTGCCCCCTCAGGCACGTGGACGTGGATGTCGCGCTTGTCGAACAGCGGCGGCTCAATGCCGAAATCGATGGCCCGCGAGCGGACATAAGAGGCCGCCGCCGAGATCGATTCCTTCATCACGTCGCGCAAATTGCCAGTCACCGTCATGCGGCCCTTGCCGGGCATCATCACGCCTTCGACCGTCAGCAGTTCGCCGCCGACCTCCGTCCAGGCAAGACCGGTGACGACACCAACCTGATCGTCGGCCTCGACCTGGCCGAAGCGGAAGCGCGGAACACCGAGATAGTCGGCGAGATTGTCCGCCGTGATCTTCACCGTCTTCTTCTTCGTCTTCAGGATCTCGGTCACCGCCTTGCGCCCGAGCTTCATCAGCTCGCGCTCCAGGCTCCTGACGCCCGCTTCGCGGGTGTAGGTCTGGATGATGCCGCGGATCGCGTCCTCACTGACGGAGAACTCCTTCGGCTGCAGCGCGTGATCGCGGATCACCTTCGGCATCAGGTGCCGCTTGGCGATCTCGATCTTCTCGTCCTCGGTGTAGCCGGCGATACGGATGATCTCCATGCGGTCCATCAGGGGCGCAGGGATGTTCAGCGTGTTCGCCGTCGTCACGAACATCACGCTCGACAGGTCGTATTCGACCTCGAGGTAATGGTCCATGAACGTCGAGTTCTGCTCGGGATCGAGCACTTCGAGCAAGGCCGACGACGGATCGCCACGGAAATCCTGGCCCATCTTGTCGATCTCGTCGAGGAGGAAGAGCGGATTGGACTTCTTAGCCTTCTTCATCGACTGGATGACCTTGCCGGGCATCGAGCCGATATAGGTGCGCCGGTGGCCACGGATCTCGGCCTCGTCACGCACGCCGCCCAGCGCCATGCGGATGAACTCGCGGCCGGTCGCCTTGGCGATCGACTTGCCGAGCGAGGTCTTGCCGACGCCGGGAGGACCGACGAGGCACAGGATCGGCCCCTTCAGCTTCTTCTGGCGGCTCTGCACGGCGAGGTATTCGACGATGCGGTCCTTGACCTTGTCGAGGCCGAAATGGTCGGTGTCGAGCACATTCTGCGCGAAGGCCAGGTCATGCCTGACCTTCGAGTTCTTGCCCCACGGGATCGACAGGATCCAGTCGAGATAGTTGCGCACGACGGTCGATTCAGCCGACATCGGCGACATCGTCCGCAGCTTCTTCAATTCGGCTTCCGCCTTCTCGCGGGCTTCCTTGGAGAGCTTGGTTTTCTTGATGCGCGCCTCGATCTCGGCGGCCTCGTCGCGGCCGTCCTCACCTTCGCCGAGTTCCTTCTGGATCGCCTTCATCTGCTCGTTGAGGTAGTACTCGCGCTGGGTCTTCTCCATCTGGCGCTTGACGCGCGAGCGGATGCGCTTCTCCACCTGCAGGACGGAGATTTCGGCTTCCATGAAGCCCATCGCCTTTTCCAGCCGCTCCTTGACGGAAAGCGTGGCCAGCATCTCCTGCTTCTCGGGGATCTTGATGGCGAGATGCGAGGCGACGGTGTCGGCGAGCTTGGAATAATCGTCGATCTGGCTGGCGGCGCCAACCACTTCGGGCGAGATCTTCTTGTTCAGCTTGACGTAGTTCTCGAAGTCGGTGACGACCGAGCGGGCCAGCGCCTCGATCTCGACCTCTTCCTCTTCCGGCTCGACCAGCGCCGAAGCACGGGCCTCATGGAAGTCGGGACGGTCGGTGAACGACACGATTTTCGCGCGCGAGGCGCCTTCGACCAGCACCTTCACGGTGCCGTCGGGAAGCTTCAGCAATTGCAGCACGTTGGCGAGCGTGCCGATATCGAAGATGGCATCGGGCTCGGGATCGTCGTCTGCGGCGTTCATCTGGGTCGCAAGCAGGATCTGCTTTTCCTGACCCATCACCTCTTCCAGCGCCTTGATCGACTTTTCGCGCCCGACAAAGAGCGGAACGATCATGTGCGGGAACACCACGATGTCGCGCAGCGGGAGGACCGCGAAGACGCCGTCGCTGGGAGCCTTTGATAATTTGGCCATTGTCCAACCTTTCATGTCGCGGCCACCGATCGGCCAACCGCGAATCTCATATTAACGACCGGGGATCGTTCCGCCTACCACCGTTTGTGACGGGAGTTTTACAGCACAGAATTCGGCACCACGGCCTTCTGCTGTTAGTTGGATGCCCGAGGGGCAAAGATCAAGGGTTAACACTGGCTGGTCCATCCGATCCCTCGTTGCGCGGCATGAAACGGCTGCCACAGCAAAACGGCGCCTCGCGGGCGCCGTTTCAAAATCCTGTTCAAGGCTCACGTCAGGCGCTGACGTTGCCCTTCTTTTCCTTCTGTTCGGAATAGATGTAGAGCGGCCTGGCATTGCCGGACACCACCTCTTCCGAAATAACCACTTCGCGCACGCCTTCCAGCGCCGGCAGTTCGAACATGGTGTCGAGCAGGATGGCTTCCATGATCGAGCGCAGGCCACGCGCGCCGGTCTTGCGCTCGATGGCGCGCTTGGCGATCGCCGACAGTGCGTTCTCGTGGAAGGTCAGGTCGACATTCTCCATCTCGAACAGCCGCTGGTACTGCTTGACCAGCGCGTTCTTCGGCTCGGTCAGGATCTGGATCAGCGCCGGCTCGTCGAGGTCTTCCAGCGTCGCCAGGACCGGCAGACGGCCGACAAACTCGGGAATGAGACCGAACTTCAGCAGATCCTCGGGCTCGACCAGGCGGAAAACGTCGCCGGTGCGGCGATCCTCGGGCGAAGCGACGATGGCGCCGAAGCCGATCGAGGTTTTTCTGCCGCGATCCGAGATGATCTTGTCCAGCCCGGCGAAAGCGCCGCCGCAGATGAACAGGATGTTGGCGGTGTCGACCTGCAGGAATTCCTGCTGCGGATGCTTCCTGCCGCCCTGCGGCGGCACGGAGGCGACGGTGCCTTCCATGATCTTCAGCAGCGCCTGCTGCACGCCCTCGCCCGACACGTCGCGGGTGATCGAGGGGTTGTCGGACTTGCGCGAGATCTTGTCGATCTCGTCGATGTAGACGATGCCGCGCTGGGCGCGCTCGACATTGTAGTCGGCCGACTGCAACAGCTTCAGGATGATGTTTTCGACGTCCTCGCCGACGTAGCCGGCCTCGGTCAGCGTCGTCGCATCGGCCATGGTGAAGGGCACGTCGATGATGCGGGCCAGCGTCTGCGCCAGCAGCGTCTTGCCGCAACCGGTCGGGCCGATCAAAAGGATGTTGGACTTCGCCAACTCGACGTCGTTGTTCTTGCCGGCATGCGCGAGGCGCTTGTAGTGGTTGTGGACGGCCACCGACAGCACGCGCTTGGCGTAGGGTTGGCCGATGACATAGTCATCGAGGACCTTGAGGATCTCCTGCGGTGTCGGCACGCCCTCGCGCGACTTCACCATCGAGGTCTTGTTCTCCTCGCGGATGATGTCCATGCAGAGTTCGACGCACTCGTCGCAGATGAAGACCGTCGGACCGGCGATCAGCTTGCGCACTTCGTGCTGGCTTTTGCCGCAAAACGAGCAATAGAGCGTGTTCTTGGAATCGCCGCCGTTGCTGCCGACCTTGCTCATTTTCCAGTCCTTTCATGGCCGCCCGCCGATGGTCTGGCTGAAAGGGCGCATATTCAATCTATCGCGGGAATTCGCCGCCGCCAGTGTCCCAGCTCACACAACGTATTCCGAACGAAACACAAATCAGAAAACGTCGCAATGATTCGCACAAACCCCACGCAAAGCTAAGCCGTCGAAAATCAACATAGCCTTAACGTAGGCAATCCCAACCGTCGAGGGAACAGCCAATTGTGGCCGAAATGCCGCAAACCGCGCCAAAAGCGCGTTATCCCCGCCATCCAGCTGCCATTGCGGCTTATGCGGCAACGCCTTCGACCGGTTCGCGCGACGAAATGACCTTGTCGATGAGACCGAAATCCTTGGCCTCGTCGGCGGTCATGAAATGGTCGCGGTCGAGCGTCTTTTCGATCTCGTCGTAGCTCTTGCCGGTGTGCTTGACATAGACCTCGTTGAGACGGCGCTTCAGCTTGATGATGTCCTGGGCGTGGCGCTCGATGTCGGACGCCTGGCCCTGGAAGCCGCCGGAAGGCTGGTGAACCATGATGCGGGCGTTCGGCGTGGCAAAGCGCATGTCCTTGTGGCCGGCGCAGAGCAGCAGCGAGCCCATCGAAGCAGCCTGGCCGATGCACAGCGTCGACACCGCCGGCTTGATGAACTGCATGGTGTCGTAGATCGCCATGCCCGAGGTGACGACGCCGCCCGGCGAATTGATGTAGAGGTTGATTTCCTTCTTCGGGTTCTCGGCCTCGAGGAACAAAAGCTGTGCACAAACCAGCGTCGCCATGCCGTCCTCGACCGGGCCGGTGATGAAGATGATGCGCTCTTTCAGCAGGCGCGAGAAAATGTCGTAGGCCCGCTCGCCGCGATTGGTCTGTTCGACCACCATCGGAACGAGGTTCATGTAGGTTTCGACGGGGTTCTTCATGACTATCCCTTTTTGGAGATGGGATTCCGGCGCCGGGAGATGAGCAAGTCGGGCAGAATCGGTTCTTGACGGTTACATTGTAAATAGGATGCCGGCTCACCCTAGCGCAAGGCCGCCCCTCCTAACCATCTGGTTAAGTCGAATCAAGCGTTGAGCGCAAGGAATTGCGGCCGGCGCCCGGTAGCAATTCCTTAACCGCGCCGCTTAACGAAACGCGGCAAAAACACTTCCCCGCGATGCGCCTTCCGATACACTTCTGCGTTGAACTGTACCACGAGTTCGCGAAGGGGGAGTGTCATGATCCAGAAAAGCCCTGCATCGCTCGCCGTTGCCGGCCTCGCAATTCTTGCCACGGCGTCCGAAACCGCGGCCGGCGGCCGTGCGCTTGAATGTTACGAACCGGAGCACAGGCCGGCCCTCTACGACACCGTCTATGAGGACGTGATGGTGAGCCCAGGCGGGCAACTGGTCGCCTACGATCCGCCAATCTACGGCACGCGCGAGAGCGTGGAGCAGATCGCGCCGCCTCGCGTCACCTATGAGGTCGTGCCGGCCATCACGCGTACCATCTACCACACGGTCAAGGTCAACGATGGCGGCTATGCCTGGGAGTGGCGCGTCATCGACGGCCGCAAGGTGCTGTGCAAGGTCTGGCGCAAGGCGCGATATGCGCACGTTGCCGAAACGGTGGTCGTCGAGCCCGAGCGCACGCGGCGCGTGGTCCTTCCGGCTGAATATGAAAGCGTCGCCCGAGAAGTACTGGTGCGGCCGGAACGACGCCGCATCACCGAGATTGCACCTTCATACCAGAGGGTAGCGCGCCGGGTGCTGGTGCAAGAAGGCTCCACCAAGTGGCGGCGCGTGCATATTGCGCGGCACTGCCAGGATTAGGCCACCTCCGCCCGCAGCCAGCGTTTCAGGCCGGCAATGTCGCCATCGCCGACTGCCGCCGCAACTCGCCGGCCAACCGCCGCGCCGAATTTGTAGCCATGGCCGGAGCAGGCCGAGACGACCACGCATTTGCCCTTCTCATGCGCCAAGAACTTCTCGTCGGCGGTGAAGGTGTAGGCGCAGGTGACGACCTCGGTCACCTTGTATTCCTCGATGCGGGCGATGGGCGGCGAGAACAGGTGGCGGATCGCCTCCCCTTCGCCCGGCACCGGCTCACGGTTCCAGTCGGCGTCGCTGGTCGGCACCTTGTGCAGGCCGGAGCCGAATTTCATCCCGGCGCCGCGGCTGGGCGGGATCATGTAGCCGTCGGTCGTGCCGCCGACATCGAGGACGACGGGGGCCGCCTCCCAGGCAGCCATCAGATCCGCCGGCGGTTCGACATAGGCGAGTGCGTTGCGGTACGTCTTCAGTTCGCCGCCGAGTTCCGGAAACAGTTTCAGCACCCAGGCACCGGCCGCGACGACAATGCGCGCGGCCTGCATGGTCTCGCCTGAGGCCAACACGATGCGGCCGGCCTCGGCGTCGACCTCCGTCACCTTGCTGTGCTCATAGACATTGGCGCCGTTCTCGCGCAGCCACTTGGCGAGACCGGAAGCGATCCTGCGAGAATGCAAGGCGCCGCCTTCGGTCGAGAAATAGGCGTAGCGGAACGTGCCGGGTTCGAGGAACGGCCAGCGCTCGACCGCGGCGTCGGGCTCGAACAATTCGAACGGAAAATTCCCCTCTTCCAGCCCTTCGCGATATTCTTCGGCCTCGTCGCCCGGCTCGCGCGAGATGCAGAGAAAGCCTCTGGGATCGAGATGGTTTTCGCCGAGATCGCCCCACATCTCGTCCCAGGCCTCATAGGCTTCGGTGATCAGCCGACCGTAACCGGTTCCGGCGCGATAGGCACGGCGGATGATGCGGTGGTGATCGCCGGATGCGGCGAGCGGATTGGGGATCGGCCCCTGCTCGACGATCGAGACGCTGTGGCCGGCCTTGACCAGCGACCATGCCGTCGAAAGCCCGCCAATGCCCGCACCGACCACAATCACGTTCATCGAAACCATCCTTCCGCAGCCGCTTCTTCTGGCTCAATACATTGGGTTGCCGGGCGCCAACATACGGTCTGGCAGCGGGCAGGCAAGGCGCGCTAATCATCTGGCATGACCGAATTGATGCCTTCCTATCTCGCATTTGATCCAGCCAGCCGCCGCCTGCGGCTCGACCCGCATGAGCCGGCGTTCTTCCAGAATCCATACGAGGCCTATGCCTTCCTGCATGGCGCATCGAGCGCCTTCTTGTGGGAGGATTACGGCTTCTGGTGTTTCGGCTGCTTCGACGACGTCAACCGGCTGCTGCGCGACCGCCGGTTTGGCCGCCAGAACCCGGCCGGCATTCCTGACAGCCGCGGTGTCGGCGCGGACCGCTCGCATCTCGCCGCCTTCGACGGCATCGAGGCCAATTCGATGCTGGAGCTCGAGCCGCCGGTCCACACCAAGCTGCGGACACTGGTCAACCGCGCTTTCGTCTCGCGCCAGGTCGAGCGGCTCAGGCCGCGCGTCGAGGCTTTAGCCAACGAATTGATCGACCGGTTCGAGCCTGATGGGGTCGACCTGCTGCCGTCCTTCGCTTCGCCCTTGCTGATCACCATCATTGCCGAAATGCTCGGCGTGCCGGTCGCGATGGGGCCGCAGCTGCTCGACTGGTCGCACCAGATGGTCGCCATGTACATGCATGGCCGCACGCGCGAGATCGAGGAGACGGCCAATCGAGCCGCGCGCGACTTTTCCGACTTCCTGCGCAGCTATATCACCGAGCGGCGCAAGCAGCCGGGCGATGACCTGTTGTCGCTGTTGATCGCGGCGCAGGAGGACGGCCAAAAACTGTCGGAGGACGAGCTGGTCTCGTCGGCCATCCTGCTGCTCAATGCCGGCCATGAGGCGACCGTGCACCAGACCGGCAATGCCGTGCGTTCGATCCTGGCGCAAGGCGGTGACCCCAGCCGTTTCTTCCCGTCGCCGGAGGCGACTGCGGCAACAGTCGAGGAATGCCTGCGCTTCGACGCGCCGCTGCACATGTTCCTGCGCTATGCCTATGAGGAGATCGAGGCCGGACCCGGGATCGTGCTCAAGCCCGGGGACAAAATCGCGCTGCTGCTCGGCATGGCCAATCACGATCCCCTGGCCTTTGCCGAACCCGCTGCTTTCCGGCCCGGACGCAGGGACCAGAAGAACGTCTCGTTCGGCGCCGGCATCCATTTCTGCATCGGTGCGCCTCTGGCGAGGTTGGAATTGCAGGTGTCGCTGAAAACCCTGTTCGAGCGACTGCCGCAACTCCATCTTGCGGAGGAGCCGCGCTTCCGCGACACCTTTCATTTCCATGGGCTGGATAGGCTCGCGGTGGCTTTCTGACCAGCGACAGGACCAGATGATTGAGACATTGAGATTCGCGTTCCTGCAGGAACCGCCCTTCTGCTTCACAGACACTTCTGGAAACCTGCGCGGCTGCGACGCCATGCTCGTCGAGAGGATTTGCCAGCGGTTGGAGTCGGAGACCTTTTCGCCCGTCGAGACCGAATTCGCTGAATTGCTGCCCGGATTGGCCCGGGACCGGTGGGACATGACGACCGGCCTGTTCATTTCGGACGAACGGTTGAAGCTCGTCGACTTCACTCGGCCGATCTGGATGCTGTCGGACGGGCTTCTGGTCGCCAAGGGCAATCCGCGCGCATTCGACGGCTATCAATCCGTTGCCGCAGACCAGGCCACTCTGATCGGCGTCATATCAGGCCAGATCCAGCATCAAACGGCCCTGCAAAACGGTGTTCCGCCCGAGCGTATCAGGATCTTTGACACGCAGGCCGAAGCGGCTGACGCTGTGGCGGCCGGTGTAGTGCATGCCTATGCCAGCGTCGCTATGGCACATCGCGGCTATCTGGGCAGGCACCCCGAGGCAGCTCTCGCGGTCATCGACGTTCCGGCAGTGGAAAAGCAACCGGCGGCCGGCGCTTTTGCGCTGGCCAAGGGCAATGCGGAGCTGCTTCAAGGCATCGATTCCTGTCTTGGCCAGCGCTGGGAAGCACATGGCATCGGGAGATGATGAGCGAATACGGATTTTCCGATGCCGACATCGATCGCCTGTGATCCGGCCGACCTTGTTGTTTGACCATGATCTTTACCGAAAACCGGTCTCCACTTTTCGGGATCATGGTCTAAAGCTTGATCACATATTCCTTGCGAGTGGTTTCAAGCACTTCCCAACTGCCCTTGAAGCCGGGCCGGAGCACGAAGCTGTCGCCGGCCCTGACGGTGCGCGCCTCGCCGCCCTCCTCGGAGATCACCGAGACGCCTGACAGGATGTGGCAGAACTCCCACTCGTCATAGACGATGCGCCATTTGCCCGGGGTCGATTCCCAGATGCCGGCATAAATGCCGCCGTCGCGTTCCTCGACATTCCAGGTGCGGAATCGAGGAGCGCCCGAAATCAGGCGATCCGGCGCCGGCGCGCCGGCTTCCGGCTCGACGCTGTCGATATCGACGGACAGAAAGTTCGGCGCGGTCATGATCTCAGACCTTGTCCAGCGCCTGTTCCAGGTCGACGACGATGTCGTTGACATCCTCGATGCCGATGGAAAGCCTGACCGTGTCAGGCCCGGCGCCTGCCTTGACCTTCTGCTCATCAGAAAGCTGGCGATGCGTGGTCGAGGCCGGATGAATGACAAGCGACTTGGTGTCGCCGACATTGGCAAGGTGCGAGAACAGTTCGAGCGCCTCGACGAACTTGACGCCCGCCGCATAGCCGCCCTTGAGGCCGAAGGTGAACACCGCGCCGGCGCCGAGCGGCGAGTACTTCTTCTGCAGCGCGTTGTTCTTGTCGCTGGGCAGGCCGGGATAGTTCACCCAGGCGACCTTGGGGTGGTTGGACAGCCAGCCGGCGACGGTCACCGCGTTGTCGCAGTGGCGCTGCATGCGCAGCGGCAGGGTTTCCAGCCCGGTCAGGATCAGGAAGGCGTTGAACGGCGAGATCGCCGGGCCGATGTCGCGCAGGCCGAGCACGCGCGCGGCGATGGCGAAGGCGAAATTGCCGAAGGTTTCGTGCAGGACAATGCCGCCATATTCGGGGCGCGGCTCCGACAGCATCGGATATTTGCCCGACTTCGACCAGTCGAAGGTGCCGCCGTCGACGATGGCGCCGCCGATCGAATTGCCGTGGCCGCCGATGAACTTGGTCAGCGAATGCACGACGATGTCGGCGCCATGCTCGATCGGCCGCACCAGATAGGGCGAGGCCAGCGTGTTGTCGACGATCAGCGGCAGGCCGTGCTTGCGGGCGATATCGCCGATCTTCTCGATGTCGACGAAGACGCCGCCCGGATTGGCCAGGCTCTCGATGAAGATCGCCTTGGTCCTGTCGTCGATCTGGCTCTCGAAGGTCGAGACGTCGTCGGTATCGGCCCAGCGCACCTGCCAGCCGTAATTCTTGAAAGCGTGACCGAACTGGTTGATCGAGCCGCCGTAAAGCCTTGTCGCGGCGACGAAATTGTCACCTGGCTGCATCAAATTGTGAAACACCAGGATCTGCGCGGCATGACCCGATGCGACCGCAAGTGCTGCGGTGCCGCCCTCGAGTGCTGCGACGCGTTCCTCGAGCACCGCCTGTGTCGGGTTCATGATGCGGGTGTAGATGTTGCCGAAGGCCTTCAGCCCAAACAGCGAGGCGGCGTGGTCGGCATCGTCGAAGACGTAGGAGGTGGTCTGATAGATCGGGGTCGCCCGTGCCCCCGTCGCCGGATCGGGCTTGGCGCCGGCATGGACGGCGAGTGTGTTGAAACCGGGCGCACGGGTCATCGAAAACCTCCCTTTCTGAAATCTCTGAAAATCGCCGGGCATTCTTGGCGAAGCGCGATGATGAATGCAAAGAAGAAAATGCCTTTCGGCGGACGATCGGCGGCCGCGCGCCGAGAAAATGCGCCAGCCAACGGAACAATTTTGCTTCTATTTTTGCCGGACGCCAAAACTCTGGAATCCCGGGCGCATCAGCGGCTTCTTCGACGACAGCACGCCCGAGTTGACGCCGGTCCAGCCGATCTCGCCGGACAGCTTGCCGTATTCGATCTTGGGGCAACGGTTCATCACCACCTTCATGCCGGCGGCCTCGGCGCGCGCGCCGGCCTCGTCATGGCGCACGCCAAGCTGCATCCAGAGGACTTTCGGCAAGGGGTCGAGCCGCAAAACCTCTTCGATAACGCCAGGCACGGACGCCGAGCCGCGAAAGATGTCGATCATGTCGACAGGCTCAGGGAGATCGGCAAGCCTGGCATAGACCGTCCGGCCGAGGATCTCCTTGCCGGCGTGTCCCGGATTGATCGGGAACACCGAATACCCCTTGGCGAGCAGGTATTTCAGCACGAAGTAGCTCGGCCGCACGTCATTGGGCGACGCACCGACCATGGCGATGGTCTTCACCGAATTGAGGATGCCGCCGATGTAGGCATTGTCGTAGCTGTCGTGGTTCATGCCTCGTCCTCATACAATGCCTCGGTGAGAAAACCATCAGGATCGCTACAGAAATTGCGCAGCATGCGGAAATGATCGGTATCCTGAAAATCGACCGGATCCAGCCCAAAGCGGCTGATGCGGAAGAGACGCGCGCCGGGACAGGCCATCAGCAGCGGCGAATGCGTCGCCATGATCACCTGCGCCGTGCCCGACCGATCCATCCGCCTGAGCAGCTTGAGGAGTTCGATCTGGCGCGTCGGCGAAAGCGCGCTTTCGGGCTCGTCGAGGATGTAGATGCCTTGCCGGCGGCAGCGCTCCTCGAAGAAGCGGATGAAACCCTCACCATGCGACCAGGACAGGAAATCCGGTGGCGCCCCGCCAGAATCGAGTGCTGCCTGATCGAGATAGCGGGCGACGGAGTAGAAGGATTCGGCGCGAAAAAACCAGCCGGCGGTGACCCTGGGCAGCCAGTGGCCGCGCAGCGTATCGGCCAGCGCGGCGCCGCTCTTGTCGATGGCGGCGGAGTGGTCAACCGGCCTGTAGCCCTTGCCGCCACCGGCCTCGTCATAGCCGGCCAGCGCACCGATCGCCTCGAGCAGCGTTGATTTGCCGGTCCCGTTCTCGCCAACGATGATGGTGATCGGCGTGGTGAATTCGAGCTGGAATTCCTGGCCGCGGAAGATCGGCAGGTTCCAGGGGTATTTTTCCCAGTCCTCTACCCGCGCCGGCTCGAGCAGGATGCGCTTGAGGTAAGGCGCCTTCAGCCGCGTCAGTTGCTTGCGAGGCGCCATCCGGAAGCGGTCAGGCCGGCAGGGAAATCGATCCGTCTTCCGCGATCGGAAAGGCCGGATTGTGCGCCACTTCCCAGACATGACCGTCGGCATCGGCGAAATAGCCGTACCAACCGCCCCAGAAGGCGCGGCTTGCGGCCTTGACGATACGGCCGCCGGCCTTCTCGGCCATGGCAAGCACCTCATCGACCTCGGCGTCGGAGCGGGTGTTGTAGGCGAGATAGACCGCCGACGGCGCCCCGGCGAAGGTGACGCCCGAATCCTCCTCGGCGCTGGCGCGCGGGAACAGGCCGAGGATGGCGCCGCCCATCTGGAAGAACGCCACTCCCTCGGTGATCCCGCCATGGCGTTTGAGCCCCATCGCTTCGTAAAAGCGCGCGGCCCGCTCAAGATCGTCGGTGGCGACGGTGATGATGGAGATGCGCGGTTCCACGTCTAGTCCTCCTTCCATTCCGGCTTGCGCTTGCCCATGAAGGCGCCGATGCCTTCCTCGGCGTCCCGCTCCAGCATGTTTTCCACCATGACGCGGCCGGTGTAGGCATAGGCATCCGCCAACCCCATCTCGGCCTGAGCGTAGAAGGCTTCTTTACCGGTCTTCACGACCAAAGATGATTTGGAAGCAATGGTTTGCGCGTATTTGGTGACAATCTGATTCAGGTATTCGCGCGGCACAATTCGGTTGACGAGGCCGAATTCCTTGGCCGTCGCCGCGTCGATGGTCTCGCCGGTCAGAAGCATCTCCATGGCGTGCTTGCGCGATACGTTGCGCGACAGCGCCACCATCGGCGTCGAGCAGAACAGGCCGATATTGACGCCCGGCGTGCAGAAGGTCGCCTCATGCGAGGCGATGGCGAGGTCGCAGCTTGCCACGAGTTGCAGCCCGGCCGCCGTGGCCAGGCCGTCGACCTCGGCGATGACAGGCCTGGGGTGACGCACGATCGTCTGCATCAGCGCCGCGCAAGCGGCGAACGTCTGCGCGAAGAACGCCTTGCCCTTGTCGGCGTCGGCGCGATGCAAGGTCAGTTCCTTGAGATCGTGCCCGGCGCAAAACACTTTTCCAGTGGCCGCCAGGACAATGACGCGGACGGATTTGTCCGCTTTCGCGCGGTCGAGCTCCGCCGTCAAAGCCGCCATCACCGCAAGCGACAAGGCATTGGCCGGTGGGCTGGCGAGCGTCAGCCGCAGCACGCCCTTGTCCAGGTGTGAGACGACCGGACCTTCGGCGACGACCGGCTTGATGGCGACGATTTCGGCCATGGGTCCAAACCTCTCTGTCTGCCTGCTCTGTTTGTCCGCTCGGTGGATTCGCGAGCCATGGAACAAAAGAACTAGCATGCTGCCGATTGAAGAAAAGCCACGAGACGTGTTTTCTCGAACCCGACAATTGGCCCAGTTGCACAGATTGAGCCCATACCGGCTCCATATAGGAAACCGCCGATGCCCGCCCAAGACAATCTCAAACCGGTGCTGACGGCGGCGGAAGTCAATGCGCTGATGGGAACCGTCTACCCGCAACTCAACGACCAGTTTGCCTTCTACCAGGCACTAGAGGTGTTTCCCGGCGGCTGCACGGTGCGGCTCAACGCCGACGCGCGGCATCTGCGCCCCGGCGGCACCGTGTCAGGCCCGTCTCTGTTCACGCTGGCCGACATTGGCGGCTATGTCTGCGTGCTCTCGCATGCGGGACCGGACGCGCTTTCGGTGACCACCAACCTCAACATCAATTTCGTCCGCAAGGCCGAGGCCGGGCCGATCGACGGCCACTGCCGTATCCTGAAGCTGGGCAAGAGCCTGATGGTGTTCGACATCGACATCGTCGCTGGACCGGACGGGCACACGGTCGCGCATGCCACGGGCACCTATTCGATCCCGCCGAAGCGGGCCAGCGATGTGGTAAAATAATACCTTTTTCTTAAGCTGTTGTTTTTGCTATATTTTGCACGATATCTCGTTTTCCGATCGCCTTGACGCGCGCAACCCCCTCGCCTATAAGCCCTCCCGAAGCAGCGGCCCGCAAAGGCCGCCGTTTTGTTATTGGCGGCGGGCACGTGCCTGTCACCAATCCAAGCAACAAGAAACGCCTTGCCTCGTCGTTCGTGTATGGGGAAGGTCAAACCGAAAGCGATAAATCCATGCCAACCTTTTCGCAGAAGCCTGCGGATGTGGTGAAGAAGTGGGTGCTGATCGACGCCGAAGGTCTCGTCGTCGGCCGCCTCGCCACTGTCATCGCCAACCATCTTCGCGGCAAGCACAAGCCCACCTTCACTCCGCATGTCGACGACGGCGACAATGTCATCGTCATCAACGCCGACAAGGTGGTGTTCACCGGCAAGAAGTTCACCGACAAGGTCTATTACTGGCACACCGGCCACCCCGGCGGCATCAAGGAGCGCACCGCGCGCCAGCTGCTCGAGGGCCGTTTCCCCGAGCGTGTCGTCGAGAAGGCCGTCGAACGCATGATCCCGCGTGGCCCGCTCGGCCGTCGCCAGATGAAGAATCTCCGCGTCTATGCAGGCACGGAACATCCGCATGTCGCCCAGCAGCCCGTCACCCTCGACGTCGGCGCGCTGAACGCCAAGAACAAGAAGGCTTCGTAAGATGGCTGAGCTTTCCTCGCTCGCAGAACTCGGAACTGCTACCGGCAACACCAATACGCAAGCCGCAGCACCCGTCCATGTCCAGAAGCTCGACAAGTCGGGCCGCGCCTATGCCACCGGCAAGCGCAAGAACGCCATCGCGCGTGTCTGGGTGAAGCCGGGTTCCGGCAAGATCGTCGTCAACGACAAGGAATTCGCGACCTATTTCGCGCGTCCGGTCCTGCAGATGATCCTCAACCAGCCGATCATCGCGGCCAACCGCGCCGGCCAGTACGACATCGTCGCCACCGTTGTCGGCGGCGGTCTGTCCGGCCAGGCCGGCGCCGTGCGCCACGGCATCTCCAAGGCGCTGACCTACTACGAGCCGACGCTGCGCTCCGTGCTCAAGAAGGGCGGCTTCCTGACCCGCGACAGCCGCGTCGTCGAGCGCAAGAAGTACGGCAAGGCGAAGGCCCGCCGCTCCTTCCAGTTCTCGAAGCGCTAAGCGCTACGACGTTTCGGACTATCCAAGGGCCGCCTCCGGGCGGCCTTTTCTTTTGGCGTGCCTCAGGCCCCGCCATCCTTGATAAAGTCTATGAACGCGCGCAGCGGCGCCGGCACGAGGCGCCGGCCGGGATAGTAGAGGAACGGTCCCGAAAAGTTCTGCCACCAGGGTTCGAGCACGGGTTCGAGCGCCCCGCTGTCGAAGTAAGGGCGAAGCCAGTCCTCGAAGAGGCAGACAATGCCGATCCCGGCGATCGCTGCATCGACGGCGAGATCGGCCGCCCCGCCGAGGGTTACGAGAAGGGGCCCCGTTGGATCGACCAGCACCACCTCGCCGTCGCGCTCGAACTCCCACGGCGGCATCGCGCCGCTGGCGAAGCGGCCGCGCAGGCAGGCGTGGCCGAGCAGGTCGCTTGGATGCTCGGGCCGCCCATGGCGATCAAGGTAGGCCGAGCTGGCGGCTGCAGCGAAGCGCTGCACGCGCGGGCCGATCGGCACCGCGATCATGTCCTGCTCCAGCCGCTCGTCATAGCGGATGCCGGCGTCGCAGCCGGCGGCCAGCACGTCGACAAAGCCCTCTTCGGCGATCACCTCCAGGCGGATGCCGGGATAGGCAGCGAGAAATTGCGGAACGATTGCGGGCAGCACCAGCCGTGCCACGCTGACCGGCACGTTGAGGCGCAACGTGCCGGCCGGCCGGTCGCGAAAACCGTTCACCACATCGAGCGCCGCCTCGACCTCGTTCAGGGCTGGGCCAAGCCGCGCCAGCAAACCGGCACCGGCATCGGTCAAGGCGACGCTGCGCGTTGTGCGATTGAACAATCTGACGCCGAGCTGTGCCTCCAGACGACGGACCGCTTCGCTGAGACCCGACGCGCTACCGCCACTGGTACGCGCACCCTCGCGAAAACCACCGGCACGAGCCACTGCCAGGAAGGCATTGAGATCACCCAGTTCGATGTTCACTGTTCGTATTCCTGCACAAGCTGTGCAGATTGTACCGGATTATCGCGGCGCGGACCAATGCCTATCTCTGCCTCACTTGAAATGGAGATAGATTATGTCCCGCATCGACCAGTCCGCTAGATTTGCTCTCGGCGACCACTCAGTGAAACGGCTTGGCTATGGCGCCATGCAGCTCGCAGGCCCCGGCGTCTTC
Source organism: Mesorhizobium monacense (assembly GCF_056781675.1). NCBI lineage: Bacteria > Pseudomonadati > Pseudomonadota > Alphaproteobacteria > Hyphomicrobiales > Phyllobacteriaceae > Mesorhizobium > Mesorhizobium monacense. The sequence goes on from NZ_CM165567.1 coordinate 2,818,219, forward strand.
GGTCCGCCCAGGGATCGCGACGCGGCACTGGCCGTGCTGCGCGAGGCCGTGGCATCCGGCGTCGACCACATCGACACCAGCGACTTCTACGGTCCGCACGTCACCAACCAGCTGATCCGCGAAGCGCTGGCGCCCTACCCCAACGACCTCGTCATCGTCACCAAGATCGGCGCCCGCCGCGGCGCGGATGGCTCATGGCTACCGGCGTTCTCGCCGGAAGCGCTGACCGAAGCGGTACACGACAACCTGCGCAATCTCGGGCTGGATGTGCTGGATGTGGTCAACCTGCGGATCATGCTCGACACGCATGGCCCTGCCGAAGGCTCGATCGAGGCGCCGCTAGCCGTCCTGGCCGAGCTGCAGCGGCAGGGCCTGGTGAGGCACATCGGACTGAGCAACGTGACGTCGGCGCAGCTCGCTGAAGGACGCCGGATCGCCGAGATCGTCTGCGTGCAGAACCAGTACAATCTGGCACAGCGCGGTGACGACGCCCTGATCGACGACCTTGCCCGCGAGGGCATCGCCTATGTGCCGTTCTTCCCGCTTGGCGGTTTCAACCCGCTGCAATCGTCGACCTTGTCGAACGTCGCCGCGCGCCTCGGCGCTACGCCGATGCAGGTTGCGCACGCATGGCTGCTGCGTCGCGCAGCCAACATCCTGCTGATCCCGGGCACATCGTCTGTCGCGCATTTACGGGAGAACCTCGCTGCAGCCGAACTCGAACTGCCGGAGGATGCGCTCAGAGAGTTGGGCGGCGTGGCGATGGCCGCCTGAAAGCAACCTTTTGAGGACTGGGCTGTCACCCTGCCCGCGCCCTGCGGCGCCGGGTTGGGTGAAGCGCCCACGTCGAACTCTAGTTGATGCTCGCCGTATTCGCTGGCTCGGCCGGCGGCGGCTGGTCAGCATAAGGCACCCGAAAACCATTGGCCGCCAGCCAGCCGATCGCCGCCTTTGGCTCGTCGGTCTGGATGATGGTGGCGCCGCGCTCGGCCCAGAAGCCATAGGTCTCGGCTGGCAGGCTGGCCTGCACCGCCAGCTCGTCACCACGGCCGCCGGAGAGAAAACCGCCCGGCTTGTTGACGATGGCGTAGGTGTTGGCCCAGATGTGCCAGCCACCCCGCACCGACACGGCGCGCATGCGAGTGCTGAACAACGGACCGCCGGTCTCGGTCAGCGTCTCGGCCCCTGCCCGCCAGTTGATCAGTTCGATCGCGCCGGGCGAAAAAGCCTTGCCGACCTTCTCGGCGAAGGCTGCGTCATGCACCGCATCGTCGGCGATGATCGGCATGAACTGGAAGCCGCCGCCAGTCTGAGCCATGGCCGCCTTGACACTGTCTAGCCGCTGCTGGTTCCAGAGGTTTTCCTTGACGATCACCTGCTCGGCCATGCCGAGTTCGCGGGCGACCGCGATCATGCCCGGCAGAGCCTGAACATCGAGCTTGTTGTCGAGGTTGATCAGGATCCTGTCCCTGGTCGCCATCAGCATTTCGCGCAATGTCGAGACCGGCTCATTGGTGACGGCGCCAGTACCTTCGATGACGAGCCTGCAGCGCTTGAGTTCCGCAACGGTGTAGTTGACCACCTCGCCCTTGCAATTCGTCGTGCGGTCGAGCCAGCTGTCATGCATGACGATGAATTCGCCGTCCTTCGAGCGCCTTATGTCGACCTCGACGATTTCGGCGCCAAGCGTGATCGAGCCTTCCACGGCGGCGATCGAATTTTCCGGGTAAAGCGTCTTGCCGGCCTGCATGCTGCCGGCTCGGTGCGCGGCCACCATCACATGGTCGCGCCACTGGTTGGCGTGCTCGAAGCGGTCGAGGATCTGCCTGGCGCGCGTTTCGCCGGCCGAGGCGTGGCCGACCGAGACCGCAAGCGCCGCGGTAAGCAGAAGAAAGCTTCGGCAAATAGCCTGCATCGAGAATCGCTCCGTTCCGGATCGGAACCCGGATAGGCGATGCCCGTGACAGGCCGGTGAACGAAGCCGGCTAGCGGATCGGCCGCGGCAGCGCGTCAGATGCGCTTTGCGAGCCGACGGAACCAGGCCAAGGCCGGCATTTCCACGAAACGCCATGTGAACCAGGAGGCGGCGATCGTGGCGATGAGCATGGCAACAATCGCGGCAAAGCCGAGCCATGGCGAGGCGGCGCCGAAGCCGATCGCGGCCTCGTCACGCAAGGTGATATCACCGACCAGCCCAAGACCAAGCTTGCGCTCGATCAGCCCGGCGACATTGATCATGCGCGCCTGCACGAAAATGTGGACCATGTAGATCGAATAGGAGAGCGCGCCCAGCGTCAGCATCGGCCGGCTGCGCAGCAAGGCGCTGATCAGCCCGCGTTCATGGGCAAAGAGATGGAGCGCCAGCGCAAAGACGAAAGGCGCCGCGATGCCGGCGTCATTGTTTCCCGCCAACGAGACAAACAGGCCGATCACCGCGATCACGACGATTTCGGCAACCGTCCACGCCAGCCGGGCACGGCCGCCGGCCAGCGACTGTCGCGCCTCTGCAATGGAATCGTGCTGAAACCATGCCAGAAGTGCGCCTAGCGAAAAGCCGTAGAGGCAGCGAATGAAGCCGAAATCGAAGGATACGTCCATATGCCTGTTGGAGAAGGCAAGCAGGAACAAAGGCGCGGTGACGGCCGCGGCGACGAACCAGATCCACGCGCGTCGGCCCGAAGTGAAGGCGACGCCGGCAAACATGAGGTAGGCGAAGAACTCGGCCGAAATGCTCCAGCTCGGCGCGTTCCAGGAGAGATGATCCTCGAGACCGATGCCTTGCAGCAGGAAGATGTTGGTCACGAGGCTTTTGGCGTCGAAGCCACCGGTGAAGGGCGCGGCACCCGCGCCGTGCAATTGCGGCAGCAGCAGCCGCAGCGTCTCGAAGGCGGCGAAGGCCAGGAGCATCGCAAGATGCAGCGGATAGAGGCGGCCGAAGCGGACGATCGCAAAGCGAGCGACCTCGTCCGGCTCGTTCAGCCGACTGGCGTAGGAACTGGCGATAACGAAGCCCGACAGCACGAAGAAGAAATCGACGAAAAGATAGGAGCCGCCGACGAAAGCGCTCTGCGAGATCATCGAGCTGGTCGGGAAGTGGAACAGCGCCACCAGCAGCGCGCAGATGCCGCGCCAGGAATCGAGCACCAGGAAGCGCTCGCCCGCTTTCGTGCCGGCCCGGGTCGCCACCGGAACATCAGCTGGATTGAGAAAGGCGATCTGCGTCATGATGAGACAAATCCTGTGTTGCCCTGGCACTCACCGAGCGCCAATGCGTCTCCCCAAGCTGTGACTGGCATGTTGCGTGCCGGTTCTATAGTTGTGGCAGCCCGACAAACCGAGGACCCGCAATGGCGAACCAGAACATCGACCACGCCTTCACCGCCCGCTCCAAGGCGGGCGCATCCTTCGAGCCGACCTATGCCGGCGCGCTGTCGTTCATGCGACGCAAATACACGAAGGACGTGAAGGGCGCGGACGCTGTGGTTTGGGGCATTCCCTTTGACGCCGCCGTCACCAACCGGCCCGGCGCGCGCTTCGGGCCGCAGGCGATCCGCCGTGCTTCGGCCATCCTCGACAATGACCCGCAATATCCGTTCTCGCGCGACCTTTTCGAGCATCTGGCGGTGGTCGACCATGGCGATTGCCTGCTCGACAGCGGCAACCACCAGAAGACGCCCGGCACGATCGAGCGCGAGGCGACGAAGATCCTGAAATCAGGCGCCTTCCTTTTGTCGCTGGGCGGCGACCATTTTGTCACCTGGCCATTGCTCAAGGCGCATGCCGCCATCCACGGCCCGCTGGCGCTGGTGCAGTTCGACGCCCATCAGGACACCTGGCCCGATGACGGCAAGCGCATCGACCATGGTTCGTTCGTCGGCCGCGCGGTCAAGGAAGGCATCATCGACCCCGACCGTTCGATCCAGATCGGCATCCGCACGCATGCGCCCGATACGTTCGGCATCAAGATCCTATACGGCCACGAGATCGAGGAAATGCGGGCGTCCGACATCGCCTATGCCATTGTCGACCGCACCGGCGGCAGGAAGACCTATCTCACCTTCGACATCGACTGCCTGGACCCGGCCTTCGCGCCCGGCACCGGCACGCCGGTCGCCGGCGGGCCGTCGTCGGCGAAGATCCTGTCGACGCTGCGCCAGCTCGGCCAGGTCGATATTGTCGGCGCCGATGTCGTCGAGGTTGCGCCGGCCTACGATCACGCCGATATAACGGCAATCGCCGGTTCGATGGTCGCCATGCACTATCTCGGCCTGGTGGCGGAACGGAAGGCCCGTCAGGAAGAGCTGGGCAACGGCAATCATGGCGCAGCGAATCACGGTCACGGCATATAGCTTTGAAATATCAGGGAATTTGATCAGCCTATGAAACCGAAAATCTTCATCGACGGCGAGCACGGCACGACCGGTCTGCAGATCAGGGCGCTGCTTGGCGAGCGCAGCGACCTCGAGATCATTTCGATCCCCACCGAGCGCCGCAAGGAAACGGCGGCCCGCGCCGAATTTCTCAACGCCGCCGATGTCGCGATCCTGTGCCTGCCGGATGCTGCCGCCAAAGAGAGCGTTTCGCTGATCGAGAACGACACCACCAGGGTGATCGACGCCTCGACCGCGTTTCGCGTCGCCGAGGGCTGGCAATACGGCTTTGCCGAGATGGACAAGGATCAGGCGAAGAAGATTGCTTCGGCGAAGCGCGTCGCCAATCCCGGCTGCTGGCCGCAAGGGCCGATCGCGACGCTGCGGCCACTGGTGTCGGCAGGCCTGCTGCCGCCGGATTTCCCGATCACCGTCAACGGCATTTCGGGCTATTCGGGCGGCGGCCGGCCGATGATCGAGGACTATGTCGCCAAGGGTGAGGATGCCTCCGAGTTCCTGCCCTATGGGTTGACCCTCCAGCACAAGCATGTGCCGGAGCTGCGGACCTATGCGAAGCTGTCGCATGATCCGATCATGCAGCCCGCGGTCGGCAATTTCGCGCAAGGCATGATTACGGTGGTGCCGCTGCAGCTCGGCGGCCTCGACCGCGTGCCGACGGGTGCCGAACTTCACGCCGCGATCGCCGACCATTACGCCGCAATCGAGGGCGGCGTGGTTGAGGTGGCGCCCTACGCGCATCTGGAGCGCATGCCGGAGATCGACCCGGAAGTGTACAACGGCACCAACCGGATGAAGGTCTATGTCTTCGCCAATGACGAGCGAGCGCAGGCGCTGCTGCTCGCCGTCTATGACAATCTCGGCAAGGGCGCCTCGGGCGCGGCCGTGCAGAACATGGATCTGATGCTTGGCCTTTGATGGTCTTCCGCCTCGCTAACCGCCTGTTCACGATGATCGCCTACAGACGAATTCGGCAACCACAAAGGGGTTCGGGGCACGGTCAGCGCGGTTTCAGGCTCATCTCGGGCGACGCAGATTTCTTCGTCCAGTTCCTTGAGCAACGCATCGCAGGAGGCCGCGCTCGAAAAGCAGATCCAGGCCAAGGAAGACGAGGCCAAGACGGTCCAGGACCAGGTTCAGGCCGCAGGAGATCGCCGCGCTGAAGGCCAAGCTCGCCGCGCTCAAGGCCGCCGACAAGGCCGCCCAGCAGGCGCCGTCCGCCGCTGCCGCCCGTCAGGCCGAGTTCGACGGCGATACCAAGACCACATCGAACGAATTCTGGATGTAACCTTCGGACCTGATACCTGGCGTCAGGTTCCGACGGCTATCTCGTGGGTAGCGGATACGCGCCCTTGGTGCCGCGCCAATGCGCGGCGGCAAAGCCCAGCAGGATCAGCGCGAAGCCCTGATGGGTCAGCGCCATGTGGAGCGGCACCTGCATCAACAGCGTGCCGACGCCCATCGAGGCCTGCACCAGGACAATCAGGAACAGCAGCGTCGCGCGGCGGGCATGCGTCGTGCTGGGCTGGCGGATGCGCGTGGCGATCATGTGCCAGAGCGCGACCGCGAAGATCGTGTAGGCGCCGAGCCGGTGGACGAACTGCACCGTCTTCGGGTTCTCGAAGAAATTGCGCCAGGCCGGCTCGAGCAGCAAGAGATCGCCGGGGATCACCTTGCCGTCCATCAGCGGCCAGGTGTTGTAGCTGAGGCCGGCGTCAAGCCCGGCGACCAGCCCGCCGAGATAGATCTGCACCAGCGCCAGCAGCACGATGACGCCGGCCAGCCGTTGCGTCGAACGGTCGGCGGCCGGTTCGGAATGGGGAGCGAGCCCGCGCGCGACCACCATGGTAGCGGTGAAGATCAGTGCCGCCAGCGTCAGATGCGTCGCCAGCCGGTACTGGCTGACCGAGACGCGGTCGACCAGACCGGACGCCACCATCCACCAGCCGATCGCACCCTGCAGCCCGCCAAGCAGCAGAATGCCGACCAGCTTCGGCCCCAGGCCACTCTCGATGCGGCGTGTCGCCCAGAAGAACAGCAGCGGCAAGGCAAAGACCACACCGACGCTGCGCGCCAGGATGCGATGCACCCATTCCCACCAGAAGATCGACTTGAACGCCTCGATGCTCATGCCCTTGTTGAGCTCAGTGTATTGCGGGATCTGCTGGTAGCGCTGGAATTCTTCCTGCCACTCGGCGTCGTTGAGCGGCGGGATGACGCCGTGGATCGGCTGCCATTCGGTGATCGACAGGCCGGACTCGGTGAGCCTGGTGGCACCGCCGACCAGCACCAGCGCAAACAGCACCAGCAGCACGACATAGAGCCAGCCGCGCACCAGTGCCCGGTTGTGCAGGTCGCGGTCGCGGGTGGCGTAAGGTGCCGCAGCGGTTATGGCAGCCATGGGCTCGTCCCGGTTGAAGTCGCGGATTGGTGAACCATAGCATGCTTGCTGGCAAGACAGGGCGGCGCGGCACGCCGTCGCGCCAGGTCTGCAAGGTTGCGCGCATCCCTCAATCGTCCTAAGCGATTGCGGTCAACGAGAGCGCGAAATGCCCATTCGCCTGAAAAAGCTGATCGGAACCTTCCTGCTGGTGGCGCTGGTCATCATCTATGCGCTGGTGGCGTCGATCGTGGCGGTCGCCCAACTGTCGGAGTCGGGCCCTCTCGTGCATTTCCTGTTCTTCCTGTTCAGCGGCCTGCTCTGGGTGCTGCCGGCGATGGGCATCATCAAATGGCTGATCCTGGAGCCGCGGCCGAAGGGCTGACGCGCTAACTTCCACAAATGCTGACGTCTCGGGGCCGTCCGGTTCCGAAGGGCTGTCGCCTCAGATGGTGACGACCATCTTGCCGGCATTGGCCAGCGGCGTCGTCACGCCCGACAGCATGGTGCGGATATGGGCCACGCTCTGGTAGCGGCCGTTGACTGAAATGCGCGGCAGCGCGAGCAGGAAGCCGGAATGCTCGGCACGCAGCACGCCATGGCGCGTCGTCACCGCCGAGACATAGCCGGCATCGCGGGCAAAGCCAACCTCGCGGCAGCCGACGGCGCTGGCATAGCCATAGGGATAGGCGAGATGGCGCGGCTCCTCGCCCAGTCGCGTCTGCAGGATTCGCCTGACGTCGCCGATTTCGCGGCGCGCATCGGCCTCCGAAAGCCGCTTCAGGTTGACGTGGTTGATGGTATGGGCGCCGATGGTCACCAGCGGATGAGCGGCCATGGTGCGGATCTCGTCCCAGTTCATGAGCGTGCTCGGTTGCTGGCCGTCCAGCCTGATGCCGTTCATGCGCGCGAATTCGTGCAGCGCCGCGCGCAGGTCCTCCTCGCGGACCTCCAGCGTCAGCCAGGTATGCAGGCGGTTGTTGGCCTGCAGCTTCTTTCCTCGCGTCGAACAGTCGATCGTCACCGGGCCATCCGGCGTCGCCAGCGTCAGCCGATCGCGCGCATTGACGATATCCTCGACCACGTCCCACCACAGGTCGGCGGCGCCGTCGATCAGCCCCGGCGCGACATAGATGGTGATCGGCGCGCCGTGCTTTTCCAGCACCGGCAGCGCCTCGGTCATGTTGTCGCGATAGGCGTCGTCGGCGGTGATGGTCGCGAACTGGCCGCCCTTGCCGCCGGCCTTGATGCGCTCGATCGCTTCGTCGAGCGAGACGAAGGCGTAACCGTCGGCCTTCATGTCCGCGATGACGGCGTCGAGGAAGCCGGGGGCGATGTTGAGATGCCGGTTGACGCCATCGGGCTTCTCCGGCGTCGCGGTGACCCGGTGCAGCATCAGGATGGCGCCGATGCCGCCGACAAACGGCTTTGCCAGCGGTGCCAGGCCGGTGTAGCGGGCGACGTTGAGCGCCAGTTTCCGGATTGCCTCGCCCCCGTCGATCATTCCTTCACCTTTTGCGCCTAGGCTCATCCAAGCACGGAATGCGCCTACGCGTACCCCAATCGGGATGAATACGCCTTAAGGATTGAGGTATGGTTGACGCCACCGCGTCATTTGACGGCAATCGGCTCGCCGCGAGCACGGCATCGCCGCGCGCGTTGCCGGACAATCAGGCCAGCCTGTCGGTCGCGGTGGCCGACGGCAAGGCACTTGCCTCCTACGCGGAATTCTGCGGCTCAGCACTGTTTGCGCCGGCGCAAAGCGCCACCTGGATCCGCAACTGGGCGAACGAGGTTCACACCGACATTGTCGTGGCGACGCTGAGCGCTCAAGGCGCGCCGGTGCTTTCGCTGGCCCTCGAAACTGCCCGCCGTGGACCATTTCGTGTCGCCCGCTTCATCGGCGACCGCCATGCCAACGGCAATTTCGCCGTCGCCGCGCCGGACTGGCTGCCGAGGGCCGACGCTTCGGCCATTCGCACGATGGTGACGGCCATCGCCAAGGCGCGGCCGGACATCGACCTCATCGCGCTGGAGCGGCTGCTGCCTGACCTCTACGGCGTCGCCAACCCGTTCGCGGCGCTGCCCGGTTTTCCGAGCCCGAACCTGTCGCTCGCTGTCGATCTCGACGGTGGCTTCGATGCGCTGCTGTCGCGCGCGAGCGGCAAGCGCAAGCGCAAGAAGCACCGCTCGCAGACGCGCAAGTTCGAGGTGGTCGGCAGCCACCGCCGCATCGAGGCGAAGACGGCGCAAGAGGTGAACCGGCTGCTCGACGCCTTCTTCGAGATGAAGGAATTCCGCTTCCGCAAGATGGGCATCGCCAATGTCTTCGGCGAGCCGGAGGTTCGCGCTTTCTTCCGCGCCTTGTTCAGCGAGGCGCTGACGGAGGAAAAGCCATCCTTCATGCTGCATGGGCTCGAGGTCGCCGGCAAGCTGCGCGCGGTCACCGGATCGAGCCGCTCGGGCAAGCGGCTGATCTGCGAGTTCGGGGCGATCGCCGAGGACGACCTCGCCAACTCCAGCCCCGGCGAATTCCTGTTTTTCGACAACATCCAGGAAGCCTGCGAGACCGGCTTCGGCCTCTATGATTTCTCGGTCGGCGACGAGCCCTACAAAAGGCTGTGGTGCGATATCGAAACCCAGCATTTCGAGGTTCTTTTGCCGTTGACGCTGAAGGGCCGCGCGCTGGCGGTCGTGATGCGGCAGGGCGCTCGGGCGAAGGCCTTCATCAAGAACAGTCCACTCGTCTGGAAGCTGACCAAGAAGCTCCGCCGCAAGGCCGCCGGACAGGCGGCGCCTGCCGCCACCGGCGACGACGACCGCTGACGAACTGCCCTCACCCGATCTAGCGGCGAAAATCCTGCACCGTTGCGCGGACTGATTCCACCTCAGGCGGCGCTGCGCCGTCCTGGCACCGGGTTACCCGGCGTCTCGTGGCCGATCGGCGTCACCAGCGTCAGTTCGGGATAGCCGTTCTCGATCAGCTTGATCGCCGCCTGGGTCACCTCGTCGTCCGCCTCGAGCATCGAGAGGAAGACTTCCGTGGCCTCGCCGACCAACCTGCCGATGCCTTGCGCGTCGGCGGGGCCGCATTCGACCACGACGAGGTCGTAGGCGGTGGTCAGCGATTGCATGATGATCGGCAGCCGGTCAGCTGCCCGCATGGCGCGCGCCGGATCGGCGGTACCAACGGGAATGACGTGGCAGTCGGAATAAAGGTCGGCGTGGATGACGTCGCTGAACTGCGCCTCGGAGGCCAGCAGGTCGGTGATCCCCGGGAAAAGCCCGCTGTCCAGCATCGGCCGCGAGGCAGCACCCGAAGCGGTGAGATCGAGGAGCAGCACGCGCAGGCCGGCGTCGGAAACCTCGCGTGCCACCAGCACCGCCGAGGCGGCCGCCTCGTCGCCTTCCGGCGAAACGAATATGGCGCGCGCCGCACCCGATGCGATCAGTTTTTCAGCCGCCTTGTCGACGTCGACCTCGCCGAGCGTCGAGCGAGCCGGTTCGGCCTCCTCCGCCGGCGCATCCGCTACTGTCGCGGTGTCCGGTTCGGCTTGCGATTGTTCCGCCGCGGGCACCACAGCCCTCGTCTCGGCAGCCAAAGGCTCCTGCCGGGCAATCGGCATCGCTACCTGTTCGATTCGCCCGAACCGGGCGCCGGTGGCCGGACGCATGGCACGGCCCGAAAACAGTTCGCCCAACAGCGTCGCGATCGCCATTAGCAGCAACGCACCGACGAAGGCTGCGCTGACGATCGGCACGATCTTAGGGAAATAGGGTTCCGATGGCACAACGGCGCGGGAAAAGACACGGGCGTCGACGGGCAGGTAGTTGCGGTCGTTGCGCGAGGAGGCCTCGCGGTAGCGGGTCATATAGGATTCAAGCAATTGGCGCTGGGCGTTCGCGTCGCGCTGCAACGCGTCCAGTTCGACCTGCTGCTCGCCGGCGCGGGCCGATGCGGCCTTCATCGTGTTGACGTCGGCGACGAGCTGGTTTTCCCGCGCCTGCGCCGTCTGCGCCTGCGTCATCAGCCCCTTCATGATCTTTTCCGCTTCGTTGCGGATCTGCCCGTCCATATCCGCAAGCTGCGACTTCAGCGCCCGGATGCGCGGATGGTTGCCGAGCAGAGTGGTGGAGAGGTCGGCGATGTTGGTCCTGAGCTCGACCTGCCGCTCGCGCAAGCGCTGGATCAGATCCGACGACAGCACTTCCGGCACGGCATCGAGCGAGCCGCCATTCTGCAGCGCCTTGCGCACGCCGTCGGCGGTCGCCTCCGCGGCAGCGCGGTTGGCGCGCACCTTCGACAGTTCACTCGACAGTTCGGAAAGCTGCTGGGTGGGCAGGACCGAATTGTTGCCGCCCATCAGCAGGTCGGACTGGGCACGGAAGTCGGCGACCTTGGCCTCGGCATCCTTGACGAGCTTCGACAGGTCGGCAATCTCGGGCGCCAGCCAGTCGGTGGCGGCCGCGTTCGATTCTTGTTTGGCGTTGCCCTGGACGGATATGTAGGTGTCGGCGATGGCGTTCGGGATATCGGCGGCGAGCCTGGGATCCTCCGACGAGAACTCGATGACGATAACGCGTGATTTTTCAACGCTGTAGACGTTGAGCTTCTCGCGCATCTTTTTCAGCACGCGCTCTTCCGGCGCAATCTCGTTGGGATCGCTTTTCAGGCCGACGATGACGAGCAACCGGCCGAGCGGCGACATGTTGGCCGCTTCATCAAACTCGGGCAGCCGCGACAGGTTGAGCTTGGAAGCCACCTGCTTGAGGATGTCGGTCGAGGAAATGACCTCGACCTGGCTGGCAACGCCCTCCTCGTCCAAAATCGGCTTGTCGTTGTCGGCGGTGCCATCAGGCCTGGTGAAGACCAATTCGCGCGTTTCGATCAGCAGTTTCGTCTGCGCCTTGTAATGCGGCGTGGCGAGCGAAGCGAATGCGAACGCCAGGCCGGTGACGGCAAGTGCTATGACAAGGATGCGCAACCAGTGCCTCGCCAGGCTGGCGAAGAGCTGCCTGAGATCGACATCGACATCTGCGGCCGCGGACTGGACGGACATGCATTTCTGCTCCGGTACTTGAGTCCGCCGCACCGTAAACAACTATGGTAACTCAGCCGTTAAGATCGAGGTAAGCAACCGTTAGTGTTTACTGCGCCGCCGCAAACAGAGGCTGTAAAACCATATAAAACAGTATGGCTTTTGCCATTTGCCGCCGCTTTGGGTTGCAGTCCTTTACCGGCCATTAACCCTAACAGGATGATAACGGGGCCGTTCCCTGGGGTTTGCCGCAGCACCTGGCGGCCAGAGCGATGAAGGTTCGTATCCGGTCATGAAAAGCACTGCTTCCCTCTTTCGTGCTCTGCTTGCCGTATCGATGCTTGCCGGCTGCTCCAGCTACCGGCCAACGCCGGCGGCTTTCCATGAAGTGCTCGACCAGCCCTACCGACTCGGCGCCGGCGACCGTGTCCGCGTCACCGTGTTCGAGCAGGACGGACTGACCAACACCTACAGCGTCGACCAGTCCGGCTACCTCTCCTTCCCTCTGGTCGGCTCGGTGCCGGCACGCGGCCACACGGCCCAGCAGCTGGAGAAAGAGATCGCCGACAAACTGCGGCAAGGTTATTTGCGCGATCCCGACGTATCGGTCGAGATCGATCGCTACCGGCCGATCTTCGTCATGGGCGAAGTGGGCGCCGCCGGCCAATATTCCTATGTGCCGGGCCTCACCGTGCAGAAGGCCATCGCCATTGCCGGCGGCTTCACGCCGCGCGCCAACCAGGAGAGCGTCGACATCACCCGCGACATCAACGGCAAGGTGATGACCGGTCGGGTGGTCACCTCGGACCCGCTGCTGCCCGGCGACACCGTCTACGTCCGCGAACGCCTGTTCTGACAATCAACGTGGCGGACCGACTCAGGATCGTCCACTGTTTTCGCTCACCCGTCGGAGGGATATTCCGGCATGTGCGCGACTTGACCGAGGCACAGCTCGCCGCCGGTCATTCCGTCGGCATTGTCTGCGATTCGACCACCGGCGGCGAGTTCGAGGAACGCCTGTTCGGGCAGATGAAGGACAGCCTGGCGCTCGGCATCCATCGCACGCCGATGCAGCGTCATGTCGGACCGGGCGATCTCGCCTCGGCCTGGCGCACCTACAGGATCATCAAGGAATTGCGGCCGGACGTGCTGCACGGGCACGGCGCCAAGGGAGGCGCCTATGCCCGTCTGTTCGGCTCATTGTTGCGGGTATCCAGGTCTCGCGTAGCCCGCCTTTATTCGCCGCATGGCGGCTCCCTCCACTATGACGAAACGACGGCCACCGGGAAGCTGTTCTTCGCCCTCGAACGTTTCATGGGCCGTTTCACCGACTGCCTGCTGTTCGTTTCGGACTATGAGAGGAAGACCTACCGCAGGAAGGTCGGCGAGCCGCCGATCCCGAACACGGTGGTCTATAACGGCCTGCGCGCTGCCGAATTCGAGATGGTGCCGACCGCGCCGGGAGCGGCCGACCTGCTCTATATCGGCATGATGCGCGACCTCAAGGGTCCCGATATCTTCATCGATGCGCTCGTGCTGGCCGGCGCAAGGCTTGGCCGTCGCTTGAGCGCCGTGATGGTCGGCGATGGCGACGACCTGCCGCGCTACCATGCGCAGGTGAAGCGGCTTGGGCTCGACGGCCATGTCCGCTTCCTGCCACCCATGCCGGCCAGAGATGCCTTTGCGCTGGCGCGGTTGGTCGTTGTTCCGTCCCGCGCGGAGGCAATGCCCTACATCGTGCTGGAGACACTGGCCGCCGGCAAGCCGATGATCGCCACCGCCGTCGGCGGCATCCCCGAAATCTTTGGCGAGACGTCGCCTGCCCTGATCCGCCCCGACCCGAACCAGCTCGGCGACAAGGTGAGCGAGGCGCTGGCCGACCCCGGCGCCTACAGAAACCTGATGCCAGGGACCGCCGACCTGAAGGCGCGCTTCGGCGCCGACGTCATGGCCGCCGAGATCGAGAAGGCCTATTTCGCCGCGCTGCGGCGGTAGCACCGATTGCGCCAGTCAGACCGCAGACCGCTTCAAAGCCACCCGTTGTTTCAAGGGTTTCTTAGCTCTCTTTTGCTATTCACCTGAGCGAAGCTGCGGACAATCCCATGAACGAAATCGATCCCGCGCGCCGCTTTTCCCTGGATGCGGTGCGCAATTTCGACGGTGCGGCCGCGAGCCAAACGGCTGGCGGCATGAGTGAGGTCGCGCGCCAGGTCGCCTCGCAGTACCGGCGCGATACGATGTCGCCGATCATGGTCAGCGGCGTGCTGCGCATGGTCGAATTCGCGCTGCTGTTCCTGTCGGGCCTCTACCTCTATTTCCACTATGTCGGCTTCTTCACCTATCTCCCCTGGCAGTACCCGCTGGCGATCGCCTCGGCCTCGTTCCTCGCGGTGGTGCTGCTCGACGTCTGCGACTGCTACCAGATATCGGCGCTGATGCGGCCGATCGCCAATTTCGGCCGCATGCTGCTGGTCTGGGCCGGCGCCTTCGCGCTGATGGCACTGACCGCCTTCGCCATGAAGATGTCGGAAGATTATTCGCGCCTCCTGTTCGGCACCTGGTTCGTCGTCGGCTTCCTGCTGCAGTTCGGCCTGAGGCTGGTGATGTCGAACCTGATCCGGCGCTGGGCGCGCGACGGGCGCATGGAACGCCGCGCCGTCATCGTCGGCGGCGGCAAGGCAGCCGAGGTGCTGATCCGCTCGGTCGAGAAGCAGCCCTACAACGACATCCGCATCTGCGGCATCTTCGACGACCGCGGCGACAAGCGTTCGCCGCCCATCGTTGCCGGCTACCCCAAGCTCGGCACGATTTCCGAGCTGATCGAGTTCGCCCGAATCGCCCGCATCGACATGCTGATCGTGTCGCTGCCGCTGACCGCCGAATCGCGCGTGCTGCAGTTGTTGAAGAAGCTGTGGGTGCTGCCGGTGGATATCCGGCTATCAGCGCATTCGAACGCGCTGCAGTTTCGCCCGCGCGCCTATTCCTACATCGGCTCGGTGCCGATGCTCGACATTTTCGACAAGCCGATCAACGACTGGGATTCGGTTGCCAAGCGCGCCTTCGACATCATCTTCTCGATCATCGGCATCATCGTCTTCTCGCCGGTCATGCTGGTGACGGCCATCGCCATCAAGCTCGACAGCAAGGGGCCGGTGCTGTTCAAGCAGAAACGGCACGGCTTCAACAACGAGACCATCGAGGTCTACAAGTTCCGTTCGATGTACACCGACCGGTCGGACCCGACCGCCAAGCAGACGGTCACGAAGAACGATCCGCGCGTCACCCGCGTCGGCCGCTTCATGCGCAAGACATCGATCGATGAACTGCCGCAGTTCTTCAACTCGCTGTTCGGCTCGCTGTCGCTGATCGGCCCGCGTCCGCATGCCATCGCCGCCCAGTCGCACAACCTTCTCTACAATGAGGTGGTCGACGGCTATTTCGCGCGCCACAAGGTCAAGCCCGGCGTCACCGGCTGGGCGCAAATCAATGGCTGGCGCGGCGAGATGGACACCAATGAGAAGATCCGCATGCGGACGGAATACGACCTCTATTACATCGAGAACTGGTCGCTGCTGTTCGACTTGCGGATCCTATTCCTGACGCCGGTGCGCCTGCTCAACACGGAAAACGCCTATTGAGCGCCGTCGCCCATGAGCTTCCGCCGGGCGCGGTCAACGCCAAGCTGATCGCGCTGATTGCGGCCAGCGCGGTCTTCTTCGGCATTTTCCTGTCCGGTTTCGTCATCGACGAGCCGGCGCCCTACGATCTCTTCATGGTCGGGCTGATCGCGGTGTGGGCGCTGTTCGGCCTGCGCATCTCGCGCGCGGCAACGCCGCTGCTGGTGCTGCAGGTGACGATGAACATCGGCGGCATGATTGCGATGACGCAGATGTCGGACTTGGCAAGCACGCCGCTCTATCTCGCCGTCTCGATGTTCCTCGCCTTCACTGCGGTGTTCTTCGCCTCGGTGACCGCAGTCCAGCCCAGCCTCTACAGGCTGATCTTTATCGCCTATGTCGTGTCGGCGGTGCTGACCTCGCTGCTCGGCATCGCCGGCTATTTCCACGCCTTCCCAGGCGCGGAGATCTTCACCAAATACGACCGCGCCGCCGGCGCCTTCCAGGATCCGAACGTGTTCGGCCCGTTCCTGGTGCTGCCCGGCATCTACCTGCTCTATCTCCTGCTGACGGGATCGATCGCGCGCATGCCGCTGCTGGCCGTGCCGCTGCTGATCATCACCGCCGGCATCTTCTTCTCCTTCTCGCGCGGCGCCTGGGGCATGTTCGCCGTCTCGGCGGTACTGCTCACCGGCTGCCTGTTCCTGCAAAGCGCCAGCGGCATGTTCCGGCTGCGGGTCGTGGTCATGACCATCGCGGCCGTTGCGCTGCTGGTCATCGCGATGATCATCATCCTGCAACTGCCGGGCGTGGCGGAGATGTTTTCCAGCCGCGCCCAGTTGGAACAGAGCTACGACACCGCCCGCCTCGGCCGATTCGCGCGCTATGCGATCGGTTTCCAGATGGCGCTGGAGCATCCGTTCGGCATCGGCCCGCTGGTGTTCGGCACGATCTTCGGCGAGGACACGCACGATATCTGGCTGAAGTTGCTGATGGACTATGGCTGGCTGGGCTTCGTCTCATTCCTGGCGCTGACCGTGTGGACCATCGTCGCCGGCTTCCGCATCCTTTTGCGCGACCGCCCCTGGCAGCCCTATCTGCTTTGCGCCTATGTCGCCTTCATCGGCAATATCGGGCTCGGCACCTTCATCGACATCGACCACTGGCGCCATGTCTATCTGCTGCTCGGCCTGATCTGGGGGGCGATTGCGCTCGAATACCGGCATCAGAAAGAGTTACGACAAGCGCCGGCACCTGCTGCGGCAGTGCCGACTTCATCGATAGGATAGCCGCCGAATTCGGTTGACCCGCACCGGGTTATCACGATACATCGCGACCCGGTCCGGAGTGTAGCGCAGCCCGGTAGCGCACTTGACTGGGGGTCAAGGTTGCTCAGGCCGATTTCTTCTTATCTTTCAAGTCTGTAGAAGCGTCTTCTGCGGCTCTGGTGTGACTTCCGGTGTGATTTGCTGCTTCCATGGCAACGCGCATGTCCTCGATCATCGCGTGGGCGTATTTCGCCGTGGTGGCGATGTCCTCATGGCCCAACATCCTCTGGACGATCTTCATATTGCCGGTGCGTAACGTCCGCGTTGCCGCCGTGTGACGAGTGTCGTGAAACCGGAAGTTCTCCACGCCCGATTTAGCTCGGTAGCGTCGCCAAGCTGTCTTGAAGCCTTCCATAGTGATTGGGTATCGCGAGCCCCGCACGAGCTTGAGGCGCTTGTTCGTCCTCCGCGCAACGTAGGTAAACACGGAAGTAGGATGATGGCCCTTCAGGACCCACAGTGCACGGCCTCTGTCATTGGGAGGATCCTCGTCTTGTCGCCTTTACCCGTGACCGTGATTGTCCTGCCGATAAAGTCGATGCGGGACCACGTCAAATCGACGATCTCCATTCGACGGCATCCGGTTAACAGCGCAAAGCGAACAGCGGGTGCGTAGTCGTCGCGCATCGCATTCAGCAGGCGCTTCTCTTCGTCCTGGCTGGTTTCACGGACGCGCTCCTTCGGCTCTTTGAGCATATGTCTGCTCCAGTCGATATCGCCAACCGGGACCTTCCAGGTCTTCTTTGCACGCGTCATGATCCCGCGGAGAGGCACGGCGGCCGTGCGGTTGACGGTGGCGTTGCTGACGCCATCACCACGGCGCCGTGACACCATCGCAGCGATCATCGAATCCGTGATTTGGTCGAGCGTGATGTGCTTTCCAAAATAGTCGAGAATCCAGCCAATAAAGCGGTAATAGTTGCCCGAGTTTGCGAGGTGCTGGCCCACCTCCAGCCAAAAGCGGGATGCAGCTATCTCGAGCGTCATGGGCCCTTCGGCAGTGAAGCTGGCAGCCGTCTTGAGGTTGCTTAGAGCTTCCTGTCGCTTCTGCTCCAGGATGCGTTCCGCCTGGCGCTTGTTGCTCGTGCCCGTGGGGCCGGAAAATCGACGACCGCGAAGCTTGAAGTCATAGGTGTATTCTGGTTTGCCGTGTTTTCGGTATACCGGCATGCCTTTTGGCTCCGTTTTTCAATGAAGTCAGCGAGATCGTCGTGCCGGTAACGCCGAGTTGGCCTTTTACCGGCAAGGCCAATGTTGACCCAGCGTAAGGCGCCCTCGTTCGTCAATTCAAGCAAGTGCTTGGGAGTGACGGTGAGGAATTCAGCAGCTTGGGTAGGGTGAGCAGGCTCGACATCTTTGACGGTATAGCTGTCGGTCGGTCGGCTGACTTCACGAATTGTTACAGCGCTTGGAGGGAACCTCAACGCCGTTCGACAGTCGCGCCTAGGCGCCATTCGCAGCCTCGGAATGACGAGCCCTGCGAAGGCAGCGACGCTTCGATCGGTGCCACCGGTGACCTTCTCCGGGGCTGTGTGACGGTGCTACCTTAACCCGGCTTTGCGCAGGCCTTCGATAAGTAGTTCAGTGTCCTCCGGATACTTGTGCGGAGGAACCTTGCGCCACTGCGCGGTTGTGAAGTTTGGGTGCACCTCCAATAGCGCTTGGGCATGCCTGTCCGCATCCCGTGCGTTCCCGAGATAGGCATAGCTCGCTGCCATAAGCCGATGGCCCTCGGAGTCGTCCCGCATCTTTTGCAACGTCTCTATCGTTTTTTCATATTCGCCGAGCTGAAAATAGGCATCGCCGAGATACCAGAGATAGGAATCCGGATAATAAGGGTTGAGCCGCATCGCCTTCTCAAGCAGCCCCACAGACCGCTCCGCTTGACGAACGTAGACAAGGCAGTCACCCATCTCGGCTAGCAAGTCGGCGTCATTGGGATTGAGCTGCAGAGCACGTTCGTAGGCGGCGATCGCTGGATCGTGCTCCTTCTTGTAGAGGCGGGCCAGGCCCATCTCGGAATAACCGCGTGCGTCGAGGTCGTCATGCTGGACGGCCAGATTCGCCAGGTTTAACGCCTCGTTCAACGCGCCTTCCGGATCGTTGGTCCACGCATAACGCCATTCAACGTTGAACGTCCGCGACATGGCCGCATAGCTGCGCGCATAGTGCGGATCGAGATCCCGCGCCTGTCTATAAAGTCGCCTGGCATGCCAGTTGCTCTCCGGGCGGAAGCGGAAACTAAGATCCTGTCCTCGCAAGATCAGTCCATAGGCATCGACGTTGGGGTGGTTCTGAGCCGAAAGGCGGCGCTTTTCCGCCATGTCTATCTGGACGGCCAGGCGCGAGGCTGTGGTAGCAGTCACGTCGTCCTGGAAGGCAAATATGTCCTCGATCCCGCCATCGTAGCGTTCGGACCACATCGTATTCTCGGTCCGCGCCTCGATCAGGTCGACGGCGATCCGCAGCTTGTTTCCAACGCGCCTAAAGCGTCCAGACAGAAGGTATCGAACGCCGAGTTTATTGGCGATCTCGCGCAGCGACCGCGTCTGGGCGGTCGCTGCAAAGGTCGAATGACGAGCAATCACCATCAGGTTGCGGAAGCGGCACAGATCGGAAATCAAGTCCGCAACAACGCCCTGGCACAGATGGAGGTCTGCAGGATCGCCCGAGACGTTCTCGAACGGCAGGACGGCGAGCGAACTGTCCGGGACGGAACGCTGGGGTGCCGGGGCAAACGGCAGCGCCGACACTTTGGGCTCGGCATGAGTCCGACCGAAGTCTACGGCTAGGACTTCGACCTCGTCAGCTATGTTCTTCAGCTTCTGCTTTCCGAGCGACCGGAACGAGCATTCCGGCTCATTGCGCACGAACTGGTGAACCGATTCGGTAATACATATGCCGCCAGGCGACGCCAGCGCCTGAATGCGTGCGGCCATGTTGATGCCATGACCGTAGACGCCACTGTCGCCGACGATCGCGTCGCCTATGGTGATGCCGATCCGGTAGGCGATAGGCTCCTGGCCACCCGACCACACCGCGGCGTTCGACATCTCCCGCTGCATTTCGACGGCAAAATCTAGGGCTACGGTCGCGCTTGGAAACAGGGCGACCAGTCCGTCGCCCGCGATATCGACAACCGACCCGCCATAGTCGCCGACGAGGCTGCTGATGAGACTCTGAGAGCGTATCAAACGGACGACCGTCCCCTCCTCGTCATTATCCACCAGGCGGCTGTAGCCGTGGACGTCTGCGTAGAGGATCGCTGACAGCCTGCGGTTGAGTTTCTCGGTTCGCGCGATGACCATGGCCCCCCTTCACCCCATTGTTCGCAGCCGCAATACAAATCGCCGTGCGATCCAGCATAGCACACAAATGGCCGCTCATGCAGAAGCCGGCGAGTTGGAACGAGGCGGAATGCCGGGCGGCGCTGCGCCGTTCCTTCAAGGCTGACGACTCCAGCATCATCATTCTCGACGGGCGCGAGATAGGCTAGATCGAGGTCACTGAGCACGACACCGACTACAATCGCGCGCAGTTGTGGTTGCTGGACGACTATTGCGGGCTCGGCATCGGCACGCGGCTGATATCAGGGGCCTGCTCGACACGGCGGCGCGAGGAGAAGACCCTTTCGACGTCGGCTATTCGCATCCGTGCGATCTGTCTCTACGAGCGGTTCGGCTTCCGCATCGTTGATCCCAAGCGTCGCCAATCCTCAGCATGGTGGGGCGAGCGCAAGCCCGCGTCAGGGACGCGTTCCTCTCCGGTCAGTCGCTGTTGCCGCCGCGGGCGCTCATGCCGCGCGCGCTCATCCCCCGTGCACTCATCCCGCGCGCGCTCATCCCCCGCGCACTCATCCCGCGCGCGCTCATGCCGGCAGCATCCATGCCGCCCGGTCCGCCGCCGAGGACGGCCTCAAGCAGCACGTCCTCGAACATGCCCGTCTCGACGTCCATGCGGATGGTGTAATCCGCCTTGTCGTAGGACCAGACCATCAACTCATCAGCAAACTGAAAGTCCGCTGCGCCTAATCCTGTCAGGGACGGCTCGCCGGGAGCACGCGCGGGTCTTGGCTTACCATTTCCTCCCATCTTAGCCTCGGACGCCGGAATCCCACCGCCATGAACAAGAAACACGATTGGTCTCGGAAGCTCATAATAGTATCCTTCAAAGCTAAACGCATAAATTCTTGCCAATCGCGGGTCCCGGGTCGCCGATAGTTGGCCTTCCGTTTGGCTAGGCAGACCAGCCCGGGGTTGAGCAAACGGTCCATGCCGATCATCTCCTACGTAGGCTGTTACCACTCCAGCAGACGTTACCTGGAACATTTTCCCTGTATTCGCTGTGCCGGACTCCACTCGCACGAAATAAATATCATAGTCTGATTCATACTTAATAAAAGTAGTAGCATCCTTCTTGAGATATATCCCATTTTCAGAAGCAGTAGTTTGATCTTTCAATAAGATACGCCTACCATTTTTGACAGTCACACCATCTATAGATGTTGGCCAAGGTGATGTGTTGATATTTGCTGTAGATGCCTGACGCACTCGCTCCGTCGCTGGCGCTTCAGGCAATGTTATTTTGAGGTCCTCCATTTCTCGTCCGAATAGCAAAACATTCGAAAAGCTTAGTAACGTCTCTGCCATTTTTTTTACTCCCCATATGTCGAGTCAATCTTTTGGCACTATCAATTGGGATTCCATTGCGCTTAGGTTTGTTCGTAGTGATATCTTTCTCGATAGGTAAGTCGGGTTCCGTTGCAACAACCGTTCGGCCCCTCCGGCACAAACACCCTCGGGAGATCGAAGTGGCTCTTCGACCCGGGCGGCTTGAGTCTCGGCCCTGCGCTTGCAAAACCGATGGCTCGGCGTCCGAGATTTACGTCGAGAATCCTGCGCCAGCGTCCGCCGGTCACTATGCGGTCGACAGCGCGCAACGTGTTGCCGACGGCCGCATAGCTCAGATCGTCAGGTTCGAGCCGGCGCCAGGTTTCGGCGAGCAGCATGCCGAGTTCGTCGCGCGAGGCGACCAGCGCCTCGCGAAAATCTGCCGGCGCTGCGGCATAGGCCTCGTCGAAGATCGGCTGAATGATGCGGAAATAGTCTGGGCTGTCCTCGAGCCTGTCGGAAAGGTCTTCCTGTCCTTGGCTGATCAGCCCGCGCGCCACGAGCTCCTCGTGGAACAGGTCGACGAAGACGTCGAACATCGCGCCGGTGAGTGGCTGGGCGAGTGCGTGCTCGTCGTGCCAGCCGCGCACAAAATCGATCATGGACAGCGGGTTGGCGGCGAGCCTAATCTGGTCGTTGCTGGACAATTCGGCGATGCGGTTGACGAGATTGCGGGTGTAGAGATTTCCGTGGCTGCTCTCCAGCAGCTCGTCGATGACAGAATCGAAATGCAGGGCGGCGATCAGCGCCGTCAGGTCGGCGGCGGATTCATGGAAGCCGTAATATTCGGCGGACGCCTTTCCCGGATCGGGCACGCCGATGACCGAATAGATGATGCAGTGCCCGACCTCGTGCGCGATGACGTCGAAGTTCAGGCTGAAGGGCTCGATGCCGCCGTCCTCGCCCTCATGGATGCCGACCTCCAGGAAGCCGTAGCCCATGAAGGCGTTTTCCAGAAGATTGCGCTGGATGACCAGCTCCAGCCGGTCGAGGTCGCGCCGGAAATGCCAGGCGATCGGATGGCCGAAATATTTCTCCCATACGTCGAGTGTGCAGCGCACCGAGCCGAACAGATGCGCAGCCTCGAACTCAGGATCCTCCGGCGCGATGTGGTCGAAATGTCCCTCGCGATCGGGAAGCGCAGGCGGAAAGATATCGCCCCGCCATGGTGGCAGCAGATAGAGCGGGTCGCCGCGCAGATTTTCCACTAGTCCGTAAGCAAGCGGCTTGCCGATGGGATCGACGACATACATGCGATCATTACCAGGCCCAGGGCCTATAGACCCGGCAGGCGACGATACGATAACAGTTTCAGGTTTGCGGAAAGGCGTTAGAAACGGCGCCTGGGCAAACAGCCTGAAGCGCGTTCCGTTCTTGACTACGCAGCCTTCCCCTCTAAATGCCATACTCGTCCCACCTACGGACAGAGGCATCCACATTTTATTGGCCGCAGCATCACCGGCGCGGCAAAGTCACCCTAACGAACTTTCGCCCGCGGCGCCAGAGTCATTCCCTAACGCGCGTTGGGTTGTGAAAGTATAGTCACGGGCCAAAAGCTCATAGAACTTGTCCACGCTGGCAAGTCCGATAGAGGCGGCGTAGTCGGCAAGGTCTTCGGGAACGGCCTGGCCGAGGCATTTCTCAAAATACCAAACTGCCAACAGGGCACGCGGCATCGGCGCAGATGTCGACGCCCATCGCCGCCTGGCCAGAGCCTGGTCGCGGTAGCCGCTATAGAGATCGAGTTCGCGCAGCCGGTCCAGCATGCCCTGATGAAGTGCGACATCGCGATCTCGCGCGAGCGCCTCGATACGGGCATTGTCCTCCAGAATAAGCTCCACTCCCGCGAGATCCGTGCCGTTCTCTCCTGCCCAGCGGATTACGTCCGTTTGCCGCATGAACCCGCGCCGCGAGCGGAACTCACCGGTCGCGCGCTTTACGGCTTGGCGATCGGGCGCTGCATGGCTGTCACTCCGAGCCAGCAGTCGAAGCAGGGCATCGCGACGCACTTGCGCGTAGTCGCCCCGCAACCGAAGTTCGTCCAGGATGGCTTCCTCTTCGACGGTGGTCGCTTCGTCGTTCGTCAGAGTTTCGCTGCGCCAGTGTGCGTTGTGCCAGTTCTCGGTCCACTCGAAATGGAAGGTCGGTCGCTCGGGTTTCGCACCGCTACGGATGAACGTGTCCATCTGGCTCAACAGTTCGAGGGCGTCGTCGCGCTTACGATCAACCCTTCCCGTTCGCAACCACTCGGAAAGCACCTGCATCTGCTCCGGATCGCCAACATCCTCCAGCAGGCCGCGCCAGGTTCTCAATTGATAAAAGCGTGCTTTTGCACCGGCGGCGAGACGTGTTCCGGTGACTTGGTCGATAATCCGTTCCTCGACCGCCTTTTCGAGCGTCGCGCGTATGTTGACCATCGGTTCACTGAGGCGGACGTAGCCGGTTTCCGGGGGGCCATGGATGAGCGCCACCTCATCGTCATCGGTGAGCTCGCCGTCCCGATACGCTTCGAAGATACGGCCGACGCCGCGCATGCCGAAAGAATGGAGCTCCGCGGCCCGCAGCGCCCCCATGCTGGATGCGCCGAACACGGCGATCCTGTGTGCAAGCGCCCATAGTATTTCCTTATGCAGCACCGCCGCCTGTCCGTCGAAATAGCCGTCGATGATGCCAATGGCTCTGGGACTCCGGCAGGCTGCTGCATAGAACTCGCCCTGACGCACTGGCGGCCTGAACTCTAGGCCGTCATAACCTGCTACATCTTCTGCTTTCACACTGGGGCCGCAGAAGACGACCGCGTTCACAGAGCGGCTCCCAGGGTGCGGCGGGCCCGTTCGCCCGGCACATAGCCGCCGTGATCGTCCGGTCCTTCGAGGCCGGGTATCACCACTTTGACAACCGGCAAGCCGATGTCATCCTTACTGAGGTCGACGGCGACAACCTCCCTGACTCTCGCCGCTTGCAACCTATTGATCAACCAACCCAGATTCGACACTATCCCGACCGTCGACCCTTTTTCAGCGGAGGCAATCCGCCTGTCAGGAGAATGCTCGGATAAAAGTCTTTCAGCGAGCCGGTGGCGGTTCTCCCGATACGCTTCGCCATATTCCTCGGGCTGCAGATCGTCGCGCGCCCCGGAAACGTAAGTCGTTCGAACCTGCGCGGCCTCGATTAGCGCCTTGAGCAATGCGATTTCCGGCACCGGATGCGCTGCAGCGCCGATGCCGTGATGGCTGTTTCGATCGCGTTGATCGGCGATCAGGCAAAAGAACGCTGGCACACCGATGTCCGAAGTCGTTTCCCACCCCGCTACGCGGAAGTCGGCGCGTTTCAGTTTTTCAAGCACGTCTCGGCAAGGACCGTCCGGCGCGCTGCCAAGATCGACCCCGGTGCTCCTTCGTTGGGCAGACGACAGGCGGTTCCAAAGGGCGGTCGCATCGCGTTCGACAACCTCGCAGATTGCGTGATGGATCGCCTCGTCGTAGCTGCCGCCCGAGGCTAGCCCATTGCTGCTGCAATCAAAATATCCGCTTCCCGGCGGCGCAGGCACCGTGAAGTTTGCACGGACGCACTCGAACGGCAGCCACCTGCCTTCGTGCGAAATCAAATCCGTGCCCTCTATCCAAAGCGTCACGAGATCGCGGGTAAACTGTTCGCCGGCAACTCGCGGCAGACGATCAATTTCAGCAAAGCTGTGTGAATGCGAGAGTTCTGCCATGGTGCCGAGCTTTAGTGGAAGCTCTATGTGTTCGGCGTGGTAAAGTTCCACACTTTCCATCAAGCCAGACGCGATCGCGGCATCCATATCGGTGCCTTTGCCTTGCGATACCGCAAGCGACCGGGCATTCGGCCGGCACACCATCACGACAGGTATGCCAATACGATCGAGCCCGGTCAGGTTGGCGACCCGAGTAATCCCCATACGCGCCCAATGCGGTTTTACCCGCGCAATAGCTTTGCCTGCATCTCCTCCATATTGAGGAGTCTTCGATGAAACTAAAGGCGTGCCATCCACGGCTGACACTTCGAGCTCTGACCTAACCACCACGAACATCGTGTGCTTAGGAGGCAGCCTAACGACTTTAATGGGTTCGTAACAGGGAGATTCGCAGGCAACGCGGGCTCGCTAGGGTAAGACCAGTTCCCGCCGCTTTTGGACCGAGAACCAGCAGGTCGAATCCGCGATCGTTGGCGAGATGCTCCTGGAAGCGGTTTACGATCGCCTGACGCTTCTGGATGGGTGTGTCACCATTGATGAGATCAACCCGCGCTAAGCCGAAATCGGCACGCACCAGCTCCATGAATCGGAACTGCATCTGCCGGCTCTCAATGAAGACCAGCGCTCGCTCACGCGCCGACCTGATGCGCCGCAATATGTCGAAAGTTGCCGCCAGTCGTCCTGACGCATCAATAAATTCCTGCGCGTCTTCTTGCGCGTCAATTGCAGGATGCACTGACACGGAGCGAATATGGTGCAGCATCTTTAACGCGGCGCCTGGGCCGCCACTTGCGAGTTTGACACGAGCCTCCTCATAGCGGTCTGCTTGAAGCGGCGGCATTGCTCGCGGATGCATGAAACGTGACTTCGTCGGAAGGTCGCGAGCGACTGTTTCCTTCAAGCGTCGAAAGGCAAGCCGTGGCAAGCCGTTCTGAATCTGGAACACGCGAGAATGGAGTTCCAGCATGTTGTCTTCGTCCGGAGTTCCATATCGATCGCGGAATTCTCGCAAAGATCCCAGCGCGCCAGGAGCAACCTGATCCATAATGGCCCAAAGATCGACCGTTGAATTCTCGATCGGCGTTCCCGTAAGACCTATGCGGAAATCGGCATTCATTGCCCTGGCTGCGTTTGCCGCTAGGGTGCCAGGGTTTTTAATATTCTGGACCTCATCGAAGACGGCTGCCGCGAACGGAACCTTGCCAAGCGAATGCTGATAGTTGGTAAGCGTCGTGTAGGTGGTTAGGATCCAGGTAAGGTGCCCCGCCCCAGCGCTGAGCGCACCACGGATATCAGAGAAGTCCAACTTGGATTCGCCGTTCTCGATATCGCGCCCATTCGCCCCTGCAAGCTTCCTCGCCCCCGTAGCGGATCCATAGAGCCGTATGAGATGTCCGAGCCCCGGCAACTCAACGTGTTGAGTGACCTCCAATTCCCAGTTCTCGAGCAGTGAGGTCGGAGCAACAATCAACATTGGACCGCGGCTCGCGGCCCCGTCACGCTTCATATGCTCGTTCAGCCAAGTCAGGAATGCGATTGTCTGCAGCGTCTTACCCAAGCCTTGCTCATCGGCATTCAGGACGCCCGGCATTCCAGCCTTCCAAGATTCAATCTGCCAGGCTAAGCCCTGAACCTGATGGTCTTTCAGCCTGGTCTTGATCGCATGGGGCACCCCATCTCCGAGATTTGAATGTCGATGACCCCGTGTGGGACGCCAAGTGACGTCCTCGAAGTTTACTTCGGTCTTCAGAATTATGGGGCCGCTCCGGGCCATCTCATCGTCATCCGATTCCGCCTCTGCAGATTTCCGCGATTGGAGGCGTCCCTCGAGAATTTGAAGCGTCTGGTTGTTTGCAGGAAGTTCGATGTCCTCGAACAACAGAGTTGCTTCCCCTCCATTGATAGGGCCATACCAGGAGTGCCGTTTCGAACAGCGCATTTGCTCGTTCGAGCATCTGTGCTTCGCTCCAGACATCCGGCCATTGATCAAGCAGCTTCGCATTCATCTGCAATTTCGAGTGAGCCTTGAGAGCGACCGACTTGCAGTTTGCCTTGCCGCCGGCATGCGACTTCCAGGCAGAGTTGGAGAGCGACGGGTTTAGCGAACCGCTGACCAGCGTGAGGTTGCCGATGCCATGAAGCGCGCGATCCCTGTTGACCCTTCCGGTCTCATCGCCTTCGAACGGCCAATGGTCCCGCCATTTCTGCGGCATGATATGCTCGATGGTGAGCCTGGAGAAATCGAAGCCCACGACGGGTTCGCCTAAAGCTCCGGGTGTCTGGTAGTGCTCCTCCAGGGCCTGCAGGATCATCAGAACACGTGCGCGGCGGAAATTGCCATAGAAGGCTTGGCTAACCCATTCAGACTTGAAGCGCTTATCCTCAGGCCAGAACAGTGTGCCGTTGATCGGTCAGATATTTGGAGATCGCAGGTGCGACCGGCACTCCGGCACCTAGCGCATGGATGACGTCGATAAGCTCGATTGCAAGAGTTCCATAGCCCCTCGTCTGGGCGCCACAAACCATCCGTCGAACGAGGTAGCTCTCAAGGATTTCCGCCACCGAGTCTTTATCAGCGTCGCTCGCTCGCTCACGGTCCATAACTGCCATCAACACTGGCTGGAATACCGACATATCCAGGGCTGGGACGCGGTCGAGCGGCAGCTTGCTGTTACCGGCCTTGATGTTCGTGAGCATATTATGCTGGGCGAATCCGGCCTCGCTCGAGATGAGCGACTGCGTCTTGCGTGGCTTCAGCTCGAGAATGCGTCTTTCGATGAATTTCGCCAGTCTTGTGTCAGAGTAAGGCTTAGTCGTTGTGTGTTTAACCATCGGTCTTCTCTATACATCTCACAGCATGAACGCGCTGCTCGATGAGAGTTATAGCGATCGACTTGTGGATTATTTCGCGGTTGGCACGGCGTAACGCTTTACTGTGACGTTCGCCAGCACGTTTTTCTGCGTGACTCGACGATGTCACGCAAAAGCTGAGCTTGAGATCTCAGCCTTAGAGTTAGAGGCCAGGACCTCACTGATCTAGAGGGTGTCAAGACCGCTTCTGAACGTGGACCTTCCGCTATCGGACTATGCGAGGTCCGCCCGACGCAGCACTATCGTCCAGGGGCTGATCCGATCATGACGCAATCGACGACAGCTCGTGAGCGGATCTGATAGGCCGCAGGCTGCACATCGGCTGGCAGACCGGCTATTTCAGTCACGAGCTTCTTCCGGATTGCCTTTGCAAACTCGGCTTTGTCGTCGACCCTGATGATGAAAGCGTCGGAACCGCCGATAACGCAGCTCTCATAATACAGTTCGACAAAGCGCGGACCAAAGCTGTCGAGCGTGTCGGCCGCGTGCAGCGAGATCGCCAGTCCGTTGATGGTCACGCCGGCGGCAATGAGTGCGTCGCGCACCGGTTGAAGCGGCAGACCCGCATTGTTGGGACCGTCGCCAGAAACATCAATTACCCGGCGGTCGCTTCCCGGCCCTTCGGCCAGTAGCTTGCCCGCCGCCAAGAGCGCCCCTGAGATTGAGGTGCCGCGTCCTCTGGCGATCGGCTGAGCCCGCAGCACCTCGCCGAAGGCGGCCGAATCTTCG
This sequence comes from Mesorhizobium monacense, assembly GCF_056781675.1. NCBI lineage: Bacteria > Pseudomonadati > Pseudomonadota > Alphaproteobacteria > Hyphomicrobiales > Phyllobacteriaceae > Mesorhizobium > Mesorhizobium monacense. Next base: position 2,846,959 of record NZ_CM165567.1, read on the forward strand.
GGCCCATCGAGAACAGTCCATGGTATCAGCACGCTCTGGTGATTTGGGCCTGCCCACTCGACATAGGCTACGGCAATTCTGCCACGCCGGCCGGATTCGATGGACTGCAAGACCGCCGGATCATGCAGTGCGTTGACATATCCTTCCCGCTGCAAGCGTTGTTCCGCCTCGCTCATTGAAGACGATACATCGACACAAAGAACCAGTTCGAGATCCACCGACGAAACCTGCTCCGCCGCGGCCGACAGCGAAGTTGTCAGGCTCATCGCCAGAGCCAATAGCCCGCCTCGTGCCCGTCCGAGTTCTTTTCGCGCAGCGACGCGTGGAATGAAGGACATCATCTCGGCGCGTCCATCCGGTTGGTCGAACGAGAAGATGCTGCCGACGGCTTTGTTCTGCATCACCCGTATGGGTGAACCGAGCACCGCTTTTGCTGGTAGTGTGAGCCCGCGCGCTGTCTCTCCGAGGCACAACGTGCTATGAATCTTACCTTCCCGACCACGGAGTTGGTCGATGCCTATGGGACGAACTGAGCGGGCCATCGAGGCCTGTTACGATGCGGTCCTGGCGCCAGCCGAGTGGCCTCGCGCCTTGCAATTACTTGCAGAATCGTTAGGCGCCGAAAGCTGCACCTTCTTCTCAGACGATGAAGAGGTGCCGCCCAAGATGCCCATCTCTACCGAACACGCCGAATTCCACGAATTGTGGCTGCGCAAAGAATGTGATGCTCCGGATCCGCACGTCAGAAGAGCGCCCGCATTCCGCCGGGCAGGCCATACGACGCTCATCGAAGATCAGATCTCTACGGAAGAGGAGCGCAGGAGGCTGCCCTATTACCAGGAGATTGCGCGTCCCGGAGACCGGGATTGGTATGCGTCAACGCCCTTCATGGTCGATGAACATCGCTGGAGCCTGCCGCTTTATCGTGGCGCGCGTCGTGGCAGGTTCTTTCCCGAGGAGACCCGCTGCTTCTCGGCAGTTGGCCCGCACCTTGGCAGGATCGTAAGGCTCGCCAAACGGTTCGCAGGGTTCCAGCAGGCCTCGGAACTGTCGTCTCTTGATCGAGCAAGTTGCGCGGCCATTCTGCTCGACGTAGAGGGCCGCGCGAGGCACCTGAACTTTTCGGCACAGAAGCTGATTGGTGAGGAGTTCTACCTTGTGAGAGGTCGCCCGGCGACCAATGACCCCTGCAGCAATGACCGGCTGCGGCGCCTGCTCTCCGGTGGTCTGCGCAGTCGGCGGGACGGAGCGCCTCCGGCCGCACCGGTAGTCATCAGCCGTGGCGAAAGGCCCTGGCTTCTGGCGGAGGTGATGCCGCTGAGCGCAATCGGCAGTGATCTGTTCACGGCTGGTTGTGCCGTCCTCCTGCTGACCGACCTGAGGTCTCTGGTGCGCCCGGATGCACTGCGCTTGCGCGTCGCATTTGGCTTGACGGCAGCCGAGGCCAGGCTGGCCGCGCGCCTCGCGTCGGGCGATGGCATCAATGCCGCGGCAATTGCACTCGGCATCAGCCGCGAAACCGCGCGCACCCAGCTCAGAGCGGTGTTCGCCAAGACCAACACACACCGCCAGGCGGAGCTCGCCACGCTCGTCACCCGCCTTCGGCCGAACGCATGACGTGGGCTTCTGGCGAATTGGTGCCTTCGGGCAGACCTAGGCCTCAACCAACATAGGAAAGGACCACGAACTGTGTGCCGTTGTGGTCAAACTTAGCGACTTCACGCATGCCCATCCTGGCGTGCGCCCGCAGTGAGGCCGCGTTGTCCCACCGGATAAACAGAACGCCTTCGCGCCCTGGTAGCTGCGCCCGGAGTGAAGCAAACATGGCGTTTGCCACACCTTGGCCGCGCTCAATCTCGTCCACGCATATCGGGCCATAGATACAAGCGTCGGATGCGCCGCGATAAGCTTCGAGCATCGCTTGCACGACAGCGACCTCCGTGAATGCAGCGACCGGCGCCGATACCAAATAACCCACCAGCCGGCCAGCGCGCCTAGCCACGACGACGGGCATTGCCGCCATGGCCGTCTCGAACCACCCGCGAGAGAGGCACGCCGACAGAGTCCCGCCTCTCTTGGGCAGATTGCGTTCCTGAAGATCGAGAACGGCGTCAAGGTCATGCTCAGTCGCCAAGGCAATCTCGTAGGGTTCTTCCATAAAGGTCTTCTCTATTGAAATTGGAAAGCCATGGGCTCGTGTAGAATTATCACGGCAGTTGCCTGCTGCGAATTCGTCCGAGCATCCATTAGTCGTGAATGACTCCGCGCTCACTGGATCAGGCTCGTCGCTGACCGCCTGCGGCGGCGCTATAGTCGTCAAGCATGCCGCAGTTGTGCAGGATTCTTAGCGATCGCTAAGGGGGACGATGAGTTCCATGCCCCCGTTGCAGCGCATGGAACATACAGCGAACGTCCGGTGTGCTTTTCGGTGTGCTTTTTGGTCACGAAAGGGACACCAGGACACTGTTTGTTCCGATTCCACCGATTTTGTTCCGGCAAGGCTCTTGCGCTACACCCCTTGAGAATATAGGGCTTTGCGCGGTCCGGAGTGTAGCGCAGCCCGGTAGCGCACTTGACTGGGGGTCAAGGGGTCGTCGGTTCGAATCCGGCCACTCCGACCATTTTTCCTTGAAATCCCCGGCTTTTATCGAAGGCGCCCTGCGGCGCCTTTATTGTTTTCGGAACGAAGGCGCTCAATTCGCTGTAATCACAGGTGCTGCGAACTGGTGATGTTGGGACGAGACGCCGGCCGATGGAACCAAGCCAATCGCGTCCGAGCCCTGATTTTCCACTTCGGCACAAGTCGCCAGTGAGCCCTGCTCAGGGGCGAATAGGGATCCCGCGAGCTTCCTCTCCGATCGAAATGCACCGCGAGTGCCTGGTCTACGGCGCACAAAACGGCGTATCGTTCAATCTGTTCGTCGGATAGCTCGCAGTCGGGGACCTTGTCTCGCACCGACTGAACTGCGGAATAGGTTGAAACGATGCGTCCGGGAGCAGCGCAGTCGATATATCGCTCCACCGCGTCGATGACGTCGTCGGGAACAAGAAAGTTGAATTGGCGCGAACTGGCTGTGGTGGGAATTACGATCCGCTTTAGCATTTCGCCTTCTGAAAGCCCCGGGCGACGCTGCGCCATGACGGATGCATCAGCAAGCGCTAAAGGACGGCGCGGAGCGTTATGCACCGAATTCTGAGCCGCGTGCGATCTTTGGCGAATCTTGTTCGGATACGCGCATGGGGCGGCGGCTATTCGCAATCGCCAGCAACCCCGCCTGTTTGGGACTGAAAAGCCCGCCAGGGCAAACCATGGCGGGCTCGTTGGGCGGACCCAGGGTCGGCTATTGCATGGACTGATTTTCCGCCGTTGGCATGTCCATCAAAGCGCCTTCCGGCACCTGAAGCGCCAAGGCTATTCGTCTGAGCTTCGACGGATCAGCATCCTTGCCGTTTTCGATGTCGGCAATCTCATGGACCGAGAGACCGCATGTCAGGGACAGCTCTTCGACGCTGTATCCCCTGGTTTCGCGGACGGCCTTGAGGGCGCTGTAGCCGGATGTGGCAATCAATTCGGACGGAACTTCGCGTGTTGCAGTAGCGGGCATTGGCAACTCCGTGGGCTGAAAGGTCTGATCAAATGATGGGTTGCCTGAGACGAGCGGGAGAATGCCCGCTCGCGGGCGATTTGCCAAGCGCCAAAACAGGCGTCACGGCAACGTGAATTGCCGCCGGGGAACGGCCTGCCGGAGCGAAAACCGTGCAAATGCGCCATCTCACCCGTGGCGAACTCCAATCAAGTTCTTTTGAAGAATCGAACGCCGAGTTGATTGACGTTTTCGCGCCCGCGTTCGTTACGCAGATGTTGCTGGCACAGACAGGTCGGGCCGGCCATTTTCCAGAAGGATCGAATCCATGAACTTGAAGACATTCGCGATCGTGCTCGGCACGATTCCAGGTCTTGCCGGCGCGGCGGAGGCCCAGGCGGCAGACACGATTCGCCTGCGCGGCACGGTCGTCGACCTTGCAGGATCGACGCTGACGGTGAAAGACCATTCGGGCAAGACAGATGCGATAGCGCTAGCCGAAGGGTGGAAAATCTCCGGCGTCGCCAAGGCATCGGCCACCGAGATCAAGCAGGGCGATTTCCTCGGCATCGCGTCCGTCTCGAAGGCCGATGGCGGCAGTGGGGCGCTGGAGGTCGTGATCTTCCCGGCTGCGCTGAAAGGCACCGGAGAAGGCGACCGGCCATGGGACCTGCAGCCCAACAGCCGGATGACCAACGGCACAGTCGCCGACGTGACCGACATAGATGGCCGTACGGTGACGCTGACCTATGACAATGGCCAGAAGAAGCAGATCGCGATCCCGCAGTCGACGCCGATCGTGACCTACGCCACCGCCACGCCGGCGGACCTGACGTCCGGCGCGGCGGTATTCGTCACCGCCGAGCGCGGCAGCGACGGCACGCTCACCTCCCGAAGGGTCGTCGTCGGCAACCATGGCGTCGTTCCGCCGATGTGAGGCGGCGCTCGCACGGGACGACAGGGCTTCAGACACAATCCGGAAACAAAATTCTACAGTCGGGAAAAATTGTCGAAAAAATCCAGGACGATAGTCCCGATCGCGGCGCTCGAGTCACCGATTTGGTCCGGTGATCTCCAGAATGCGGCCCGCACAAAAGGAAACAACGTCATGAAGAAGTCCCTTCTCTCCGCGCTTGGGCTGGCATTAGCCCTCGCTGTCTCGATGCCGCTCCTCGGCGCGACCAGCGCTGATGCTGCTCCGGTGGTTCACAAGCATCACCGCCATCATCATCGCAAGCATCATCACCACCATCATCACCACCACCACAAGAAGGTGGAGGCGAAGAAGGCCTAAGCATACCAGCTTACCCCGACAGGAAGGCCGGCTTTGGTGTTTGACCAAGGGCGGTTTTCCTGACGGGGCCTTGCCCTCACGGGATGAAGGACGAACCCAAATTCCTGGGTTTGATGAGGACCAGCGCCGATATCCGGCAAGACACCGCTTCGTCCTTGGTCCCTACCGGCTGCGGCGCACGCTTCGTCATCCGGCCCTTGTCGCCCGCTTCGCCATACGGCTCGGCTATCTGCCCAATCCCCGCCGCGCCCCAAGCTACAACGAGCGTATGCTCCGGCGAAAAATCGTCGACCATAATCCATTGTTCGTGACGCTGATCGACAAGCTCGCGGCCAAGGCCCGCAGCGTCTGTCCGAACTGCCGGTTTCCGAAACGCTGTGGGCTGGCGCGTGATCCTGCCGAGATCCGCCTCAACTGCCGCCGTCGACGTCGTGGTGCGGATCGACGATCGCTGGCGCCGCGCGGCAAAAAAATCTGAACCGAGGCATGAACCTTTCCTCTCTGGGCCGCACTAAACCGGCATGGACGCCAAGAAGGCGGTCCCCAAACCAGAAGGACGCCATGACGGCGATCCTCGATCAAAGAGAAGGAAATGCTCAAATGACCAACTTCACCAATTTCAAGCGCATCTCGCTCGCCGCTGTCATCGCCGTCTCGGCCTTCGGCTCGGTTTCGGTTCCGAGCTCGGCTTTCGCAGGCACGCACCCCACCGGCGACGGCGGCGCGGTCTGCAAGGGCTCCGGCTCCTGTCTGGTGCTGCAGATCGACTGCAAGGGCACCTACACCGACGCCACCGACAAGAACGGCACCGTTTACGGCAAGTGCAGCCAGGTCATGAAGATCGACCCGAAGACCCGGCTCAAGCTCGCCAACTGATCGCCTGTCGTCGAAGAAAATGGCGGCCGTCCGCGAGACGGCCGCCATTTTCTTGTCTGCAACTTCGGGTTTAGCGTCTACTGAGAACCAAGCTGGCGATGAGCCCGATGACAACCAGCCCCACCGCGGCCGCGGTCGCCGGATGGTTGCGCGCCGTCCTTTCGATCGCCCTGCCCTTGTTCCTGATCGCGGGCAGCGCTTCGGTGAGGCGCCCGGCAAGCTCCGAATAGTAGTTGGAAGCAGCGTCGCGACCGTCCTCGTAATAGGCGCCACCCTGTCTGGCCACGGCTTTCCTCAAGGCGGCCAGTTCCCTGGAGAGCGCCGCCACCTGCTTGTCGAGGTCAAGATCGGAGAGGGTCGAAAGCGATGCCATGAGTGTCTGTCCTTCCTTCTTCAGAGAAGGCCAAACGCATGGCCGCAGAACCGGTTCCGGTCTGCCGGCGGCCCTCGGCAGCGGACGAAGGGTCAGAGCAGCTCAGCAATTGATAGAATTGCTGAGCTGCTCTGACCCTTTGCCTTTGCGCAATTCCGGACGGAAAACCGTTCGCACTTTTCTGGAATTGCGCTAGCGCACCTGGTCGAGCAGGCGTTTGCATTCCAGAAGGTCGAACAGCGCCTCCTGCAGCAAGGCGCGGTTGTCGCGCGACAGTTTCGACGAGCCCGGCTGCACCGGTCCCTCGTCGTCGCTCTTGCCCATGCCGAAAAAGCGGCGGCTCGGCTTCACCTTGGGCTGGCCGACCAGCATCTCATCGTCCGCGCCGCGCGGCTGGGCCGCCGGCGTCAACGGCACCTGATCTGCCTGACGGCGCTGCGCGATCGCCTCGACCGCTGCCATGTCGCCATTGCCGATGGCGACCAGGAAATGGTTGCCGTTCTCGCGCAGCAGCTTCTGCACGCCCTTGATCGTATAGCCCTGGTCGTAGAGCATGTGGCGGATGCCCTTGATCAGTTCGACATCCTGCGGCCGGTAGTAGCGGCGGCCACCGCCACGCTTCATCGGCTTGATCTGGTTGAAACGCGTTTCCCAGAAGCGCAGCACATGCTGCGGCAGATCGAGATCCTCTGCGACCTCGCTGATGGTACGGAATGCGTCGGGGCTCTTGTCCATGGCGAAATCCTCCACGCTGGACGGCGATTGGGCCTGTTGTGCCGAATCGGGTATTATTTCAGCGGTTTATGAAACAACATTCAAGCCCGGCGTCAAAATCGGCCGCCGTTTTCAACCGAAGCTTTCTATAGCCTTGTTTTTACGCAATTCCGAACGGAAAACCGCTTCACACTTTTCCTGGAATTGCTGTAGCCGGCTATTTGCCGCCCTTGGCCTTGCTGTTCTGGTGCGAGCGCAGGATACGGCTCTTCAGCACGTTCGACGACTTGAAGGTCATCACTCGGCGCGGCAGGATCGGCACTTCCTCGCCTGTCTTGGGATTGCGGCCGATGCGCTCGTTCTTGGAACGAACATGGAATGTGGCGAAGGACGACAGCTTCACCGTCTCGCCGCGCACGATGGCTTCGCAGATCTCATCCAGGACCGCTTCGACGAGTTCGGCCGATTCAGTTCTCGACAAGCCAACCTTGCGGTAAACAGCTTCGGCAAGGTCGGCGCGCGTCAGTGTCTTTCCCCCCATGCGACCGTCCCATCAGCTCAAAAACATAAATCGATACAAGCAGCGGCAGAGCCTAAGTAATTGATCCGGCAAGGTCAAGGACCGAACCCGTACGTTCGGCACTTACCAGCGAACCAAAACCGCGCCCCAGGTGAAGCCCCCACCCATCGCCTCGAGCAGCACCAGGTCACCCTTCTTGATGCGGCCGTCGGCGACGGCCACCGAGAGCGCCAGCGGCACGGAGGCAGCCGAGGTGTTACCGTGCAAATCGACTGTAACCACTACCTTTTGCTCGGCAATCCCAAGCTTCTTGGCGGAAGCGTCAATAATCCGTTTATTGGCCTGATGCGGCACGAACCAGTCGAGATCGTCGGCGGTGATGCCGGCCTGCGCGAAGGTCGCCTCGATGACATCGGTGATCATGCCGACGGCGTGCTTGAACACTTCGCGGCCTTCCATCCTGAGATGGCCGACCGTCCCGGTGGTCGAGGGTCCGCCATCGACAAAAAGCTTGTCCTTGTGGACGCCGTCGGAACGCAGGCTGGCCGCAAGCACGCCGCGGTCGGCGACCCCGCCGGCCCCCTCGCCCGCTTCCAGCACCAGCGCGCCGGCGCCGTCACCGAACAGGACACAGGTCGAGCGGTCGCTCCAGTCGAGGATGCGCGAGAAGGTCTCCGAACCGATCACCAGGACGCGCTTTGCCAGGCCGCCGCGGATGTAGAGGTCGGCGGTCGCCACCGCATAGACGAAACCGGAGCACACGGCCTGCATGTCGAAGGCAAAGCCGTGATGCATGCCGAGCCGGTTCTGGATCTCGACGGCGGTCGCCGGAAAGGTGTTGTTGGGCGTCGAGGTGGCCAGCACGATGAGGTCGATGTCGGCGGGCGTCAGCCCGGCGCTGTCGAGGGCTGCGCGCGCCGCCGCCTCGCCAAGCGACGCCGTCGTCTCGTCGTCGGCCGCGACATGGCGCTGCCGGATCCCGGTGCGCTGGACGATCCACTCATCGGAGGTCTCGACCATGCCTTCGAAATCGGCATTCTTCATGATGCGGCGGGGCAGCGCGGCGCCCGAGCCGCGCACGACTGATCTGATCAAAGCTCTTTCCTATTCCTTTGCGTCGACGACGACGTCGGATTTCCTGTTTGCCTGGGCATGCGGATTGCGCGCATGGAACAGATCGAGATCGGCCTCGATGCGGTCAAGCAGATTGTTGCGCACCATGTCGTAACCGAGCTCGATCGCCGCCGCAAAGCCGTCCGAATCGGCCCCGCCATGGCTTTTCACCACGATGCCGTTGAGGCCCAGGAAAACGCCACCATTGGAACGGCCGACATCCATCTTTTCGCGCAGCCGGTCGAAGGCGCCCTTGGCGAAGACATAGCCGATCCTGGCCATCAGCGTGCGGCTCATGGCGGCGCGCAGATAGCCACCGATCTGCCTGGCGGTGCCTTCCGCCGTCTTGAGTGCAATGTTGCCGGCAAAGCCCTCGGTGACGACCACGTCGACCGTGCCCTTGCCGATGTCGTCGCCCTCGACGAAGCCGCGATAATTCATCGAGGCCATGTTGGCCTCGCGCAGCATGCGGCCGGCCTCCTTGACCTCTTCCTGGCCCTTGATCTCCTCGACGCCGACATTGAGCAGGCCGACGGTCGGCCGTTCGATGCCGAAAACCGAGCGCGCCATGCCGGTGCCCAGAATGGCGAAATCGATGAGCTGGTGCGCATCGGCGCCGATGGTGGCGCCGACGTCCAGCACCACGCTTTCGCCGCGCGTATTCGGCCAAAGAGCAGCGATCGCCGGGCGATCGATGGTCGCCATCGTGCGCAGGCAGAATTTCGACATCGCCATCAGCGCGCCGGTGTTGCCGGCCGAGATGCAGGCCTGCGCGGTACCTGATTTGACCGCCTCGACCGCCTTCCACATCGACGACTTCCAGCGACCGTGGCGCAGCGCCTGGCTCGGCTTGTCGTCCATCCTGACCGCGATCTCGCAATGGACGAACTCGCTGATCTCGGCCAGCTTGGGGAACTTGGCAAGCTCGGGGCGAACTGCTTCCTCACGTCCATAAATGACGAAGCGGATGTCGGGTCGGCGGATGGCGACGGTCATGAGCGCCGGGATGACCACGCTCGGTCCGTGATCGCCGCCCATGGCATCGATGGAAATCCTGATCACGCGGTATTCATCTCACGGTTTGCCTGGCCTGCGACTGAGGGCTTGCCAAGGTACGGGGGGGCTCGCGAAGGTTCGGCGAAAATAGCGGTTTTGGGCTGCCGCACAACCGGGTTTTCCAATATCTCGTCCGCTTTCAGGATTTTCCAAGCAGGGACCGCAGCTTTTGCTGGAATTCGCTTTCAGCGGGCTCGGTATCGCCGGCGGCCTCCACCGATGCCCCGGCCTTGCGCGGATAAGGATCGATCGCCAGGCCGAAAAACTGCTCGGCAAGTGCTCCGACGTCGATCGTGTCGCCGGAAAAGGTCTCCGGACTATCAGGCCCGTCGGCATCCAGCACGATCTCGCCCCCGCCTTCGAAACCCTGCCTCCCGAGCTTGGACTGCTCCGGCAGGAAAAGCGCTTCGAACGGCTCGTCGATATGCGCCGGAACCGGGTCGAGGGTGACGATGCAGGCCTGGGTGATGTCGGCCTCGACGCGGCCGCTGACCTTGACGCCGTGCCGCTTCCACGGCGTCACCAGAAGTTCGGCGCGGTAGCGTTCGACCGAAAGCAGTTCGTGCTCAGTGGCGAGCGCAGCGCGCTGCCGGTCGTCGGCGTCGATCACCACAGGCAACCCCTTATGTGGCAGGCGGGCGACGTTGGCCACGAAGGACACCGGGCCTTGGGGATCGGCATGTTTCATCTTCCCCTCCTTCAAGCTGCCCTGGCCATGGGAAACGCCACCGTACCGGAAGCGATCGATTCGGCCGGCTGCGCGGCGAGTTGCCGTGAGGCATCGGCGACATAGGCTGCAAGCAGCGGCGCCTGCGGCCAGGCGCCGGCGTCGGGCCTGACATTGCGGGCAAGAGCGCTGGCCAGCGCCTCGCGGTCGTCGCGCTCCAGCGCATCGTCATAGGCGGCGGTGCGGCCGTAGAACATTTTTGCCAGCTTCTTCATGCGCTTGGGCACGCCGACATCGCCTATGCCCAGTTCCCTCAGCGAATGCTCGACATCCAGGAAGAACTCGTCGATCAGCACCTGCGCGAGCTCCGTCGCGGCACCGCTCTCGCCGCGCAACCGGTGCTGGAACAGGAACATGTGCAGCGACAGCATCTCGAAACGGCCGAGCGGCGTGTCCGGCACATTCCAGTCGGAATAAAATATCGTTTGCCGCGCCGCTGCCACGATTTGTGCGTAGAGCGCCTCGGTAATGGCGCGGTTGGCGTGGCGTTCGCGGCCAAAAAGGCGCTGGAACATTGAGGGTGGTCTCCCGGGGACCGTTTGTTTGAATTGGCCTTGTTGCATCGGCAGGCAAGCTGGTTTACCGGTTTTGCCGCCCAGCGCAAGTTGCGGCCAGCTAATGGAGTTGTTGTTGCGCGCGCTGAAATTCAAGTCGTCTTTTTTGCCCCGGCCCGCCGGCATGGTCTCGCTGCTGGTGGCGGCTGCAGCGCTTTCCGCCTGCAATACGTCCAAGATGGTCGGTGACCTCAACCCCAGCGAGACGCTGACGCAAGGCTATGTGATCGACCAGCAGGCGATCAACTCGGTGCCGGTCGGCTCCAGCCGCGAACAGGTGCTGCTGGCGCTCGGCACACCGTCGACGACGGCCACCTTCGACAACGAGGCCTTCTACTACATCTCGCAGACGCGCAAGCGTTACGTCGCCTTCGACAAGCCGCGTCTGGTCGACCAGAAAGTTCTGGCGGTGTATTTCGGCGCTGACGGGCGTGTCACCCAGATCGCCAACTACGGCTTGAAAGACGGCAGGATGTTCGACTTCATCTCGCGCACCACGCCGACTGGCGGCAAGGACCAGAACTTCCTCAGCCAGATCATCAAAGGCGCCAGCAAGCTGTCGCCCGGCATTCCCGGCGGCGGCACGCCCTGAGGCGTCCCGCATTCCCTTTCTTGCTTCTTCCGTGAAGCAGTAACCATCTCAGGCAACCAAGAGCCCGCGGGAGCAATCCTGCGGGCTCTTGTTTTGACGGGGCATCTGATCGTCGCAAGAAAAAGCCCGCGGGATCGCTCCCGCGGGTTTCGTCTTGAAAGCTCTTGCCCGATCGCTCAGCCGTGCGCGAGCACGGCCAGCAGCAGCAAGGCGACGATGTTGGTGATCTTGATCGCCGGGTTGACCGCCGGACCGGCGGTGTCCTTGTAGGGATCGCCGACCGTGTCGCCGGTGACCGAGGCCTTGTGCGCCTCGGAGCCCTTCAGATGCTTGACGCCGTCCTTGTCGGTAAAGCCGTCCTCAAACGATTTTTTCGCGTTGTCCCAGGCGCCACCGCCGGAGGTCATCGAGATGGCGACGAACAGGCCGTTGACGATGACGCCCAGCAGCGAGGCGCCGAGCGCGGCAAAGGCCGACGCCTTCGAGCCCGAGATCAGCAGCACGCCGAAATAGACGACGAGCGGCGCCAGCACCGGCAGCAGCGACGGGATGATCATTTCCCGGATCGCCGCCTTGGTCAGCAGGTCGACCGCGCGCGCATAGTTCGGCTTCGAGGTGCCGGCCATGATGCCCGGGTCCTCGCGGAACTGCTTGCGCACCTCCTCGACGATGGCGCCCGCCGCGCGGCCGACGGCCGTCATGGCGATGCCGCCGAACAGATATGGAATCAGGCCGCCGAAGATCAGGCCGGCGACGACGTAAGGGTTGGAGAGGTCGAAGGAGATCTCGCCCATGCCCTGGAAGTAAGGGTATTTGTCGCCATTCGCGGCAAAGAACTTCAGGTCGTTCGAATAGGCCGCAAACAGAACCAGCGCGCCGAGGCCGGCCGAACCGATGGCGTAGCCCTTGGTCACCGCCTTGGTGGTGTTGCCGACCGCGTCGAGCGCGTCGGTGGAGTGACGCACTTCCTTGGGCAGTCCGGCCATTTCGGCAATGCCGCCGGCATTGTCGGTAACCGGGCCGAAGGCGTCGAGCGCAACGATCATGCCGGCGAGGCCGAGCATGGTGGTGACCGCGATCGCGGTGCCGAACAGGCCGGCGAGCTGGTAGGTCGAGATGATGCCGCCGACGATGACGATCGCCGGAAGTGCTGTCGATTCCAGCGACACCGCAAGGCCCTGGATGACGTTGGTGCCGTGGCCGGTCACCGAAGCCTGGGCGATGGAGTTGACCGGGCGCTTGTTGGTGCCGGTGTAGTATTCGGTGATCACCACGATGAGGCCGGTCACCACAAGGCCGATCAGGCCGCAGATGAACAGGTTCTTGCCGGTGATAGCCATGCCGGCAACGGTGCCGATCTCGCCCCAGCCGAGGGTTGCCGAAGTGGCGACGCCGAGGCCGACGATGGACAGCAGACCGGTGACGATCAGGCCCTTGTAAAGAGCGCCCATGATCGAGCCATTGGAGCCGAGCTTGACGAAGAAGGTGCCGACGATCGAAGTCAGGATGCAGGCGCCACAGATGGCCAGCGGATAGAGCATGGCGGCGCCGAGAACGGGAGTGCCGCCGAAGAAGATGGCGGCGAGAACCATGGTGGCGACGACGGTGACCGCATAAGTCTCGAACAGGTCGGCGGCCATGCCGGCGCAGTCGCCGACATTGTCGCCAACATTGTCGGCGATGGTGGCCGGGTTGCGCGGATCGTCCTCGGGGATACCGGCTTCGACCTTGCCGACGAGATCGCCGCCAACATCGGCGCCCTTGGTGAAGATGCCGCCGCCGAGACGGGCGAAGATCGAGATCAGCGAGGCGCCAAAGCCGAGCGAGACCAGCGAGTCGATGACGATGCGGTCATTGGGCTGAAGGCCCATGAAATGGGTCAGGATGAGATAGTAGATCGAGACGCCGAGCAGCGCCAGGCCCGCCACCAGCATGCCGGTGATGGCGCCCGACTTGAAGGCGATGTCGAGACCGGCTGCGAGGCTGTTCGACGCCGCCTGCGCGGTGCGCACATTGGCGCGCACCGAGACGTGCATGCCGATGAAGCCGGCGGCGCCCGAGAGCACGGCACCGATCAGGAAGCCGATCGCGGCGGTGATCGAAAGCAGCCACCAGGCAAGCAAAAGCACGACGATGCCGACGGCGGCGATGGTGGTGTACTGGCGCGCCAGATAGGCCTGCGCGCCTTCGCGGATGGCCGCGGAGATTTCCTGCATGCGTGCATTGCCCTGATCGGACGCGAGGACCGATCGGGTCGCCCAGATTGCGTAAAGGACTGAAAGCAGGCCGCAGGCGATGACGGCGGAAATGATGGTCATTGCCGAATTTTCCTCGATTGATGGCCCAAAAGAACCCCTCCCTGGGCCGTTGAGACGGGGAGCGGCATTCCGCCAGGCGGATTCCGTCCCTTCGCAGCGGTGTATGCGAAACAGGGCTCGGAACGTCAAGATATTGTTCGGTTTTTGCCCGGCTTTCGGCCAAAAGGCGCAGACGACAGTGCACCCGCCGGCGCCGCCGTCCTTTTAGATCGATTGAAATGACGTAGCGGAATTGAAGTTGAACGGAGATTGCTGACTTGGCAGGCCGTGCTACTCCGTTTCCTGCCCCATGCGACGCGCCGTGTAGCGCTCGATGGCCGAGAGCCCGTCATAGATCAGCACCGCAAGGGCCGCGACGATCAGGCCGCCCTGCAGGACGAAGGCGAGGTTGTTCGACAAGAGGCCGGCGATGATCACCTCGCCCAGCGTCTTGGCGGCAACGGTCGAACCGATGGTGGCGGTGGCGAGGCTGATGACCACCGACAGCCTTATGCCGCCGAGGATGATCGGGGCACTGAGCGGCAGTTCGACCTTGGTGAGCCTTTGCCAGCCGGTCATGCCGGCGCCACGCGCCGCCTCCATCACATTGGCAGGCAGCGTCGTGAGGCCGGTCAGCGCGTTCTCGAAGATCGGCAAGAGGCCATAGAGAAACAATGCGATCAGCGTTGGCTTCTCGCCGAAGCCGACGGCGGGCACCGCCAGCGCCAGCACCGCCACGGGCGGAAAGGTCTGGCCGATATTGACCAGGCTGCGCGACAGCGGCAGGAACTCGGCGCCGGCCGGCCGGGTGACAAGGATGGCGAGCGCCACCGCGACCAGGGTGGCCGCCACAGTGGCGATCAGCACGGTCCTCAGATGCAGCAAGGTCAGCGTCAGCAGGCTGCCCTGATTGTAGATCGCCGGCGCGCCGTTCTCGGTCAGCGGCTGCAAGAGCGGCTGGAACCAGCCGGGATTGGTGACGAAGGCGACGAGCAGCACCACCAGCAAAAGCCTGAGCAGCGAGGGCAGCCAGGCTTTCATAGCGGCCTCGCCGCGCGCTTGACCAAGCCGTCCACAGTGACGCGGCCGAGCGGCTTGCCGTCTTCGCCTTTCACCGGCAGCGCCGGGCGGCCGGACCAGAGCAGCTCAGCCAGCGCGTCGCGCTGGCTGGCATCGCCGGGGATCGCCTCGCCTTCGGCAGTCCCCTCCTCCACCGCCTCGCTGACGCGACCGAGCGACAGCAGCCGGAACGGTTTTTCGCTGGCGCCAACCAGGGTCTCGACGAAGGCGTTGGCCGGCTTCGCCAGGATCTCAGCGGGCTTTGCGTATTGCACCAGCTTGCCGGCATCCATGACGGCGATCTTGTCGCCCATATGCACGGCCTCTTCCATGTCATGGGTGACGAGGATGATGGTGGTGCCGAAGCGTCTTTGGATCGCCAGCAGATCCTCCTGCGCCTTGTTGCGGATGATCGGGTCAAGCGCGCCGAACGGCTCGTCCATCAGCAATACGTTGGGCTCGGCGGCGAGCGCGCGGGCAACGCCGACGCGCTGCTGTTGGCCGCCGGAGAGTTCGTGCGGATAGCGCGGCCCATAGGCCTCGGGATCAAGCTGGTAGAGCGTCATCAGTTCATCGACGCGCGCCTTGATGCGGGCCTTGCCCCAGCCGAGCAGCACCGGCACGGTGGCGATGTTCTGCGCCACGGTGCGGTGCGGAAACAGGCCGTGACCCTGAATGGCATAGCCGATGCTGCGGCGCAGCTCGTAGCCCGGCAGCGAACGGTTGTCGGCGCCGTCGAGCCTGATCACGCCCGCCGTCGGCTCGACCAGCCGGTTGATCATGCGCAACAGCGTCGTCTTGCCGGATCCGGAGGTGCCGACGATGACGCAAAGAGTGCGCGGCTCGACAACCATCGACACATCGTCGACGACAGTCGTTTCGTCATAGCGCTTGGTAATGCCTTCAATCTCGATCATGCCGTTTCAACCCTGCGCTTGGTGGCGGTCATTTCGATGACTGCATCGAGGATGATGGCCGCGGCAAAGGCCAATGCCACCGTTGGCACGGCGCCAAGCAGCACCAGATCCATCGCCGTCTGGCCGACGCCCTGGAAGACGAACACGCCAAAACCGCCGCCGCCGATCAGCGCGGCGATGGTGGCAAGGCCGATGTTCTGCACCAGCACGATGCGGATGCCGGTAAGGATGACCGGAAAGGCCAGCGGAAACTCGACGCCGAACAGGCGCTGGCGGTCGGTCATGCCCATGCCGCGCGCGGCATCGTTGGCGGCGCGCGGCACGCCGGCGAGGCCGACCACGGTGTTGGCTACTACCGGCAGCAGCGAATAGAGGAACAGCGCGACGAAGGCCGGTGCTGTGCCGATGCCGCGAATGCCGAGTTCGGCCGCGCCCGGCACATGGGCCGCGACCCAGCCGAGCGGCGCGATCAGCAGGCCGAACAACGCGATCGAGGGGATGGTCTGGATGATGTTGAGCACATTGAGCACGCCGGCCCGCAATTTTTCGACACGATGGCAGAGAATGCCGAGCGGCAGGCCGACGATCACCGCGGCGGCCAGCGAACCCAACGCCAGCGTAATGTGCTTGGAACCTTCGGCCCAAAAACTGTCGGCTCGGTTGGCATATTCCTTGAGGATCGACAGGTTGTCCCATTGCCCTGACATCAGCAGCAGGCCGATGGCCAGCGCCGCGACGATCAGCACGCCGATGCGCGCCCAGGGCGACAGGTTCAGCCGTGTCAGCACGTCGGCCAGCAGAAGCGTGAAGGCAAAGATCAGTAGCCAGAAACCGGAGGCCGGTGAGATGCGAGCGAAGGTGTTGCCCACCGGGGTGAGAAAGGTGCCAGCGACGCCGATCAGGATGGCAAGTGCCGCAAGCGCAATAACGCCGGCGGCGAGGCGCAGGACGAGCGGGGTTTTCAGCAGCGCGATGAGCGCGGCGACGACGACGATTGCCAACAGCCGCGGCCCGACCATTGCCGGCAGCGCTTCCAGAATCGAGCGCGCTTCGCCCGGCACGATGCGGTTGGCGCGGAAGGTGGCGAACGGAGCAAGGAATGCCGCATAGGCGGCGATCGCAGCGATGACCACGCCGAGCTTGTCGAACCGGATGCGCACGCCTTCTCCCATCAGCCGATGCGGCGCGCCGCAATCGTCCTACTTGAGGAAGCCGTTCTTCTTCAAAAAGTCCTCGGCGACGCCTTTGACCGGCTCGCCGCCGACCTGGACGCGGCCGTTCAGTTCCTGCAGCGTGACCAAATCGAGCTTGGCGAAGACCGGCTTCAACAACGTCTCGATCTCGGGATGCTCCTTCAGCACCGCTTCGCGGATGATCGGCGCAGGCTGGTAGACCGGCTGCACGCCCTTGTCGTCGTCGAGCACGACCAGGCCGGAGGGCGCGATGCCGCCATCGGTGCCGTAGACCATGGCGGCGTTGGCGCCGTTGGTCTGGTTGGTCGCCGCGGCAATCGTCGCGGCGGTGTCGCCGCCGGACAACGTGATCAGCGAGTTCGGGTTTCAGCGTGAAGCCGTAGGTGGTCTGGAAGGCCGGCAGGGCCGCCGCCGAATTGACGAACTCGGCCGAAGCCGCGAGCACCACCTGGCCGCCGCCGGTGACGTATTTGCCGAAGTCAGAGAGCGTGGCGAGCTTGTTCTCGTCTGCGACTTCCTTGCGCAGCGCGATCGCCCAGGTGTTGTTGGCCGGCGACGGCGACAGCCAGACGATCTTGTTGGCGTCGTAGTCGAGCTTCTTGGCGGTCTCGTAAGCCTTGGCGGCGTCCCTCCACACCGGGTCGTCGGCCTTCTCGAAGAAGAATGCGGCGTTGCCGGTGTATTCCGGATAGATGTCGATCTCGCCGGCGGTGATCGCCTTGCGCACCACGGGCGTCCCGCCGAGCTGGATGCGGTCGGTGGTCTTGATGTTGTTGGCGTTCAGCACCAGTTGGATGATGTTGCCGAGCACGCCGCCCTCGGTGTCGATCTTCGAGGAGACGACCACCTGGGCATTTACCGAGGCCGCGGAAATACCGAGCGCAAGCGCGGCGCCGGCCAGGAGCTTGATTGAAAACATGTTGGGAATCCCTTGCTGTGAACCGGATTGCGGTTGCCGCATATGAGCATGGCTTCAACGCCCCGTCGGGGCACACGGTTTCATAACAAAGCGGATGCACGCAATAATTTTATGCGGGCTGGCCCAATCCGGCGCCGCCCATCCAGACAAGGTGGTGTCAGGTGGCCGGGCGCAAACCCGTCATCTTCAGCGCGCCCAGCGCCACGAAGCAGAGCGCGGTAACCGGGAAGACGATCCAGTTCAGCATCTCCCAGCCCCAGGCGTTGTAGACCGCGCCCGACATCAGCGAGGCGAAGGCGACGGAGCCGAACAGGACGAAGTCATGAAAGCCTTGCACCTTGCCCTTTTCCGACGGCCGGTAGCTGTCGGCGACCATGGCGGTGGCGCCGATGAAGCCAAAATTCCAGCCGAGGCCGAGCAGGATCAGCGCCGTCCAGAATTGCCATAGCGCCAGTCCCGACAGAGCCACCACGGCGCAAGCGACGAGCAGGATCAGGCCGGCTGCGACGATGCGTTCGGCGCCAAAACGGTGGATCAGCGAACCGGTGAAGAAGCTCGGCGCGAACATTGCCATGACATGCCAGGAAATGCCGAGCATCGCATCATCGGTCGACAGGCCGCAGCCGACCATGGCGAGCGGCGCGCCGGTCATGACGAAACTCATCAGCGCGTAGCTGCCGACGGCGCAGAAGAGCGCCGCGACGAAACGCGGCCGGGTGACAATCTCGGAGAGCGGCCGCGCATCGCTGTCGGCGATCTCCGTCTTGCCGGCAGCCCGAGACGGGATGCGCAGGAACGAAAGGATGATGGCGCCGACAGCCGCCAGCACGAGGATGGAGGCGAACGAGCCGGCGAACATCACCGGCGCGAACAATTCGCGGGTGAAGATGACGATCTGCGGCCCGAGTATGGCGGTGACGATGCCACCGGCCAGCACGAAGGAAATGGCGCGCGCCTTGAATTCCGAAGGTGCGTTGTCGGCGGCGGCGAAGCGAAACTGCTGGACGAAAGCGCCGCCGATCCCGATCACCAACAGGCCGAACGCGAACAGCCAGAAGTTCGGATGGAAGAGCGCCAGCGTAGCGACCAGCCCGCCGAGCGCGGTGATGATGGTGCCGGTCATGAAACCGCCGCGCTGGCCGAGGCTGCGAATGATTGCGGCAGCCGGCAGTGCGCCGAGCGCTACACCGACATTGAAGCCGGTGATCGGCGCCGTCGCCAGCGACTTGTCGGCGGCAAGCAGGTATTGGCCGGCCAGCCCGCCCACGGAAATGGCAATGGGTGCGGCCGAACCGATGATCGCCTGCGCGGCAGCAAGGATGAATGCCGTGCGGCGTGCTTCCTTGCTTGCCTCGGCAACGACAGCCGCGGCGGTCACGAAGCGTCCTTGCCGCGGCCCTCGCCACGCACCCGGCGTGACACGCGGTCGAGCACGGCGTTGGTGAGCTTCGGCTCGTCCTCTTCGTAGAAGGCCTTGGCGATGTCGACATATTCCGAGACTATGACGGCGACCGGCACGTCATCGCGCTTCATCAATTCATAGACGCCGGCGCGCAGAATGGCGCGCAGCGTCGAATCCAGCCTCGACAGCGGCCAGTCGTCGGTCAGCGCCTGGCGGATGACCGGATCGATGGTCTTCTGGTTCTCGACGACGCCGGTGAGGATGGCGCGAAACCATTGCGCGTCGGCCTCGCGATAGAGCGCGCCGTCGACTTCCTTGCCGAGCCGGAACGCCTCATATTCGGCGGTGATCTCGAAGATGCCGCTGCCGGCCACATCCATCTGGTAGAGCGCCTGCACGGCGGCCAGACGGGCGGCGCCGCGCTTGTTGGCGTGGCGTATCGCGGGCTGGCCGGGCGAAGCGGGTTCGCTCACGATTGCGCTCCCAGCTGCTCTTTGAGGGCGATCATGGTCAGCGCCGCGCGCGCGGCAAAGCCGCCCTTGTCGCCTTCCGAGCGCTTGGCGCGCGTCCAGGCCTGCGCGTCGTTCTCGGTGGTCAGGATGCCGTTGCCGATGCAGACCGAATCCTGGACCGAAATGTCCATCAGCGCACGGCTGGATTCATTGGCGACGATGTCGAAATGATAGGTGTCGCCGCGGATGATGGTGCCAAGCGCGACGAAACCGTCATAGCTCTTCCCGCCGTCGGCAGCACCGTCGAGGGCGAAGGAGATCACCGCCGGGATTTCCAGCGAACCGGGGACGGTGACGACGTCATAGGTCGCGCCCGCTTCGTCGAGCGCGCTGGTCGCGCCTTCGAGCAGCGCGTCGGCAAGATCGTCATGGAAGCGCGCCTCGATGACGAGAAGGTGCGCCTTCGTCTTCGGACGGATGAACGCTTTGCCGTGTTGGGATGTGCCAGCCATAAATGTCTCCGGGGATCGCCGGTGACTTAGGCCGAAGCGGCCGCATTCGCAAGCTTTGTCGGACGTTCAGGCCCGGTCTAATTTCCGAGGGTGGCTCAAAGCCCCTCTTTCGCCGCCTCCACCAGGCGTGCCGCGTAGCGGGCCATGGTGTCGATCTCAAGGTTGACGCGGTCGCCGACCTGGCGTTCGCCCCAGGTGGTGACCGTCAGCGAATGATGGATCAGCAGCACGTCGAAGCGGGTGCCTTCGACCTTGTTGACGGTGAGTGAGGTGCCGTCGAGGGCGACAGAACCCTTCGGCGCGATGAACCTGGCCAGTTCGCGTGGCGCTTCGAGCGTGAAGCGCACCGCATCGCCCTCGTCCTTGCGCGCCACGATCTCGGCCGTGCCGTCGACATGGCCGGAGACGATGTGGCCGCCGAGTTCGTCGCCGATCTTCAGCGCCCGTTCGAGATTGATGCGCGAGCCCGATTTCCAGCCAGCGGCTGTCGTCAATCGCAATGCTTCTTCCCAGGCTTCGACCTCGAACCAGCGCGCGTTCGAGCCACTGTCGGGCAGCGCCGTCACTGTCAGGCAGACGCCGCCGCAGGAGATCGAGGCACCGATGGCGATGGTCTCGGGATCGTAGGCGGTGTCGATGCGCAGGCCCACCCCTTCCCTGAGTGGCTTGGCGGCAGCGACCGTGCCGACATCGGTGACAATCCCGGTAAACATCAGAAATCCCTTATCCACTCAGCGTAGCTGTCCTCGCCGAACTGCATGTCGCGCAGTTTGCGAAATCCTGCCGGGATATGGTTGGCGTCGATGGGCGATGCAATGCCACCCTCGCCGATCGCCTCGGGTCCGTGGAACAGCACGATGCGGTCGACCAGTCCTTCGGCGAGGAAGGCTCGAGCCACCTTGGCGCCGCCCTCGACCAGCACACTGGCCAAGCCGAGCGCCGCCAGATCTTCCAGCAGCTCGGGCAAGGCAACGCCGCCCTCATGGGTCTCGGTGCCGATGAAGCGAACGCCGGCGCGTTCGAGCGCGGCACGCCGGTGCGGGTCGGCTTCCAGGCAAGCGGCGACATAGAGCGGAACGCGGTCGACACCGGAGACCAGTTTCGAGGCTTCCGGCAAGCGGATCTGGCGGTCGAGCACGATGCGTGCCGGCGAACGGTTCTCCAACCCCGGCAAACGCACGGTCAGCGCCGGATCGTCTTCCAGCGCGGTGCCGATGCCAACCAGGATGCCGTCGGCCTCGGCCCGCATCAGATAAACTTCGCGCCGCGCGATCTCGCCGGTGATCGCGACCTGCCCCTCGCCTTCCACGCCGATCTTGCCGTCGCTGGAAAGCGCAAGTTTCAAAATCACTTCCGGGCGTTTTTTGAGAGACCGAATCAGATAGCCGGCCATCTGCTCCGAAGCCTCGGCCGCCAGCACTTTCTCGACCACCTCGACACCGGCGGCGCGCAGGATGGCATAGCCCTGGCCGGAAACGCGGGGATCGGGATCGCTCGCCGCACCAACCACGCGCGCGACGCCCGCAGTGACCAGCGCGTTGGCGCAAGGCGGCGTGCGGCCGTGATGGGCGCAAGGTTCCAGCGTGACATAGGCAGTGGCGCCGCGGGCCAGTTCGCCGGCCTCGGCCAAAGCCTCGGTCTCGGCATGCGGCCGCCCACCAACCGCGGTGACGCCGGTGCCGACGATCATCGGCCCGGCGCCGTCGTCGCGCACGATCAGCGTGCCGACGGACGGGTTGGTCGAGGTCCGGCCGGCATTCTTGCGCGAAAGCCTGAGCGCTGCTGCCATGAAGCGCAGGTCATTGGTGTCAACTGCCGTATCCGTCATTGTTCGTTTGCTTTTCGCGTGATCCATTGCTGGCCGTCTTAACGCAGCCCGAGGGCATATGGCCAACTTTCTCTGCAGTCTGAAGACCATGTCGATCAAAATGGATCGAGAGTTGGCCGCTTCTCTTGAAACCATGAGCCATGCGACGACCTTTGCGTATGGTATTGCAATTGACGAATGTCTGGCTGCGGGGGAGCATTTGGACGAAGTCTTTTACATCCGCCTTATCTTTTTCGTAGCAAAACTCGATGAAACCGTTGCAAGAGCCGACCTGAAAGCCAGGTTGCGTTTTGTTGCACCGAGAGCTTACTACGGCGTCAGAGAGAGCGAATTCATCATGGCCAACAAAAAAGAAGATGCATTGTTTGGCCGACCAACCCGCATAAACTTTCGCCTTCATCTTGCGGAGCCAGACACTGAGAGGCAACGAGAAGAGGTGTATCGATACGCCCAACGGGAACAGGAGCGGGTTGCGAGGCTCTTTGCAGCCGACTGCCAGATAGAATCCATCAAATTCGACAATAGAGGCAAGTCCTCGACCTCACTCATAAACTTGGTGGTTCCCAATGCTGTAGGATTCGGGACCAACCACCCGGCACAGGCTTCGCGACGCGCCAACTGATCAGCCGGCGTCCTCTTCGCTCTTCAGCTCGTCGCCCTTGAGCTCACCCAGCACCTCATGAAAATCCTTGGCCTCGCGGAAATTGCGGTAAACCGAGGCGAAGCGCACATAGGCGACGTCGTCGAGCGACTTCAGCGCCTCCATGACCAACCGGCCGACCTCGCCGGATGCCACTTCCGTCTCGCCCGAGCTTTCGAGCTGGCGCACGATGCCAGTGACGGCGCGGTCGATGCGCTCGGGATCGACATTGCGCTTGCGCACCGCGATCTCGACCGAGCGCAGCAGCTTGTCACGGTCGAACGGCACCTTGCGGCCGGATTTCTTGACCACGACGAGGTCACGCAATTGAACGCGCTCGAACGTTGTGAAACGACCGCCGCAATCGGGGCAGACGCGCCGCCTGCGGATCGCCGCGCCATCCTCGGCGGGGCGCGAATCCTTGACCTGCGTATCTTCGGACTGGCAGTAGGGACAGCGCATGGAGAGCCTTCGGTTCGCGATTCTCGTGGGACGGAAGGCTTAGAGGTTTTTGCCGCAATGGCAAAGCACGGACGGCCCTCCGTGCCTCAGAGATAGCGAGGCGCGAGGAAGATTGCCAGCGCCGCGACCAGCCACACCGCGATGCCGCCGAGAACGGCGAGCCGGTAGTCGACGCGATCGATGAACAGCCAGCAGGCGCCGAGGAAGGCGAGATAAGCGGGGATCGTCTTGAAACCGGCAAGACAGGCTTCGCGAAAGCCGATCGGATTGCCCTTGGCGCCGACGGCGAGCAGTGCGATCACGGCGAAGGTCGGCGCCAGCGGCAGGATACCGGGCAAGATGTTGCCGCGCTTCGAGGCCCAGACGATCAGTGCGGTGACCAGGCCGCCGACCACACCTTTCCAGAGAATGTCCATGACGCGGCTCCTTGCTGGGGATCTGCCGGTGTGCAGGTCGCCTCAGGGCGCGACGTCAGTGGTCGGGAAGCCGCAGGATGCGCCGAGGCTGCGATAGGCCTTGGTGAAGCCGTCCATCGAGATGGTCGCGACCGGCGCGTTGGCGAAAGCGACGTCGAGCGCGCCGGCGCGGCGCATGGCGCGCAGGACCGCCAGCGTGGTCTCGGCCTTGTTGTTCATCATCCACTGGTCGCCAATATCGGCGCTGACGGTCGCCTTGACCTTGCCCTTGTCGTCACCGAACACCGCGGGAATGTTCTCGCCGGTCGGCAAATCCTTGTTCCTCAAGGCAATGATGAGGCTCGGATAGCCGTTGGGGGGCAGCACGTCACCGTTGGAGATGGCGAGCGTCAGCGTGCCGCTGGTGCCGTTCGCGTCGAGGAAAGCGGTCGATGCAGCACAGGTCCTGCGCACATCCTCGCCGGTGCTGACCTCGTCGACGATCGTCGACCATTTGCCGAAGGTTTCCGTCTTGGGTGTGGCGGTTTCTGGTGCCGCGGGCTGGGGTGCCGTGGTCTGGGGCGCAGGTTGGGTGGTCGTGGTCTGCGCCGAGACGGCGCCGGCCAATTGCATCATGGCCAGCACGCCAAGACCGGCAAGTTGAAGAATTCGCATCATCAAGGCTCCTGTCCGCAACGCCGCTCCATCAGGATCGGCGCTTCTCGTCATCGCCAATAAGGGATGAGGCCGGGCATCAGGTCAACCGAGATAGGGATAGAGCGGGAAACGATCCGTCAGCGCCACGACCTTGGCCTTCACTGCCGCCTCGACCGCCGCATTGCCTTCGTCGGAGTTCGCCACTTTCAGCCCGTCCAGCACCTCGGCGATCAGCTTGCCGATCTCGCGGAACTCGGCCTGGCCGAAGCCGCGCGTTGTGCCGGCCGGGGTGCCAAGGCGCACGCCCGAGGTGACGAAGGGCTTTTCCGGATCGAAGGGGATGCCGTTCTTGTTGCAGGTGATGTTGGCGCGGCCGAGTGCCGCCTCGGCGCGCTTGCCGGTGGCGTTCTTCGGACGCAGATCGACCAGCATCAGATGGTTGTCGGTGCCGCCGGAAACGATGTCGAGGCCGGTTTCCTTGAGGCTCGAAGCCAGCGCCTTGGCATTGGCGGCGACGCTCTCGGCATAGACCTTGAAGCTCGGCTTCAACGCCTCGCCGAAGGCCACCGCCTTGGCGGCGATGACATGCATCAGCGGGCCGCCCTGCAGGCCTGGGAAGACGGCCGAGTTCATCTTTTTGGCGATGTCCTCGTCGTTGCACAGGATCATGCCGCCGCGCGGGCCGCGCAGCGACTTGTGCGTCGTCGTCGTCACGACATGGGCATGCGGCAGCGGCGATGGGTGGACGCCGCCGGCGACGAGGCCGGCGATGTGGGCCATGTCGACCATCAGATAGGCGCCCACCGCATCGGCGATCTCGCGGAAGCGCTTCCAGTCCCAGACGCGCGAATAGGCGGTGCCGCCGGCCAGGATCAGCTTCGGCTTGGTCTCATGCGCGGTCTTCTCGATCGCGTCCATGTCAAGCAGATGGTCTTCCTTGCGCACGCCGTAGGAGACGACCTTGAACCATTTGCCGCTCATGTTGACCGGCGAGCCGTGGGTCAGATGGCCGCCGGAATTCAAGTCGAGGCCCATGAAGGTGTCGCCGGGCTGCAGCAGCGCCAGGAACACCGCCTGGTTCATCTGGCTGCCGGAGTTCGGCTGGACATTGGCGAAGTTGCAGCCGAACAGCTTCTTGGCGCGTTCGATGGCCAGTTCCTCGGCCACATCGACGAACTGGCAGCCGCCATAGTAGCGCTTGCCCGGATAGCCCTCGGCGTATTTGTTGGTCATGATCGAGCCTTGCGCCTCGAGCACGGCGCGCGAGACGATGTTTTCCGACGCGATCAACTCGATCTCATGGCGCTGGCGGCCGAGTTCGTTGCGGATGGCGCCGAAAATCTCCGGATCGGCATCTTCCAGCGTGGTTTCGAAGAAGGATTCGAATTTGTTCGACACTGCCGTTGCTGTAGCCATGGCCTGAAATCCCCTGGGTCCGAAGGTCTGGAAGGTTCGCCGCGGCATTAACACAGTTGTTTTCGCCTCGCCACGTTTGCGGCGCGAAATTTGCTGGCCGAATTGCGCCAGTAAGGTTGCGCGACTGCTATTTCCGCTCCTGTCGGCCTTTCAGCAGGGCCTCCGTCAGGGTGATCTCGGCAAACAGCGCCTGCGCCGTATGGTCGTTGATTTCGCCGCTGCGCAACATGGCGCGCACGGCCGTGCGCTCGGCCTCGATGGCGACAAAGCGGAGCTCGAGCTCCAGCCGCCCGGCTTCGCGAGCTTCGGCGCGGGCTTCATCGGCCTCGTCGGAGGCGGCGATACGGCGACGGTAGCCCGGCGACGATGCTGTCGGCGACGGCAAGGCGCGCATCGGCCGCCTCCCCTTCGCTTGCGTCATTGGCGACGCTCTCGATGCGGGCGATGGCCGCATTGGCCGCGCCGACGCGTGCCCGGCGCTCCTCGGCGGCGCCTAGATCCTCGCCCGGTTCGACCAGCCCGCGCGCAATCTTCGGCAAGGCAAGGCTGGCTATGGTGAGCGAGCAGATGATGACGCCGGCGGCGAGGAAGATGACAATGTCGCGCGCCGGAAAGGGCGAGCCGTCGGGCATGGCTAAGGGCAACGACAGGATGCCGGCCAGCGTGATGGCGCCGCGCACGCCTGCCACCGAGCCGGCAAGCCGCACGCGCAGGCCGAACGGTTCGGCCTTGCGCTTGGCAAACCGCGCGGCAAGGCGCTGCGCGATATCGCCGACCCAGATCCACAGGAAGCGCAAGCCGCTCAGGCACAGGGTGAGGATCAGCACCGTGGCGACCGGCTCGATCAGCCAGTGCCGGCTGGAGAGCTCGGGCGGCACCTTGCGGATGATATCGGGAAGCTGCAGGCCGAGCAGGATGAAGAGCGCGCCGTTGAAGACGAAGGACAGCGTCGTCCACAGCGACATGGTCTGCATGCGCGCCGAAACGCCGAGATAGCGGAATATGCCGGAGCCGCTGGTGAGCACACCGGCGGTGACCGCTGCCAGGATGCCGGAAGCGCCGGCATGCTCGGCGCCGAGATAGGCGATGAAAGGGATCAGGATCATCACTAGCACCTGTGCCTCGGCCGGCACGCCGCCAATGCGGTTCAACAGCTGCAAAGTCTTGGCGGCGACGATCAAGGCCACCACGCCGGCGACGATGCCGGCCGCCACGGCATAGAGGAAGCTCAGCGACGCGGCGCCCAAGGAAAAGCTGCCGGTCAGCGCTGCCGCCACGGCGAAGCGGAACATGACCAGGCCAGACGCGTCGTTGAGCAGTGACTCGCCTTCGAGGATGTGCATCAGCCGCGCCGGCACCACGTTTCTGTCGACGATTGAGGACACAGCCGCAGCGTCGGTCGGCGACAGCACCGCGGCCAGCGCGAAGGCGACGACGAGCGGTATGCTCGGCACCAACCAGTGCAAGGCGTAGCCGAAGCCGACGATGGTGAAGAAGACCAGCCCGATGGCAAGGTCGAGGATCGGGCCGCGCAGTGCCAAAAGCTCGCGCTTCGGCGCCGTTGCGGCGTCACTGAACAGCAGCGGCGGGATGAACACCAAAAGGAACAGTTCGGGGTCGATCTCCACGTGCAGGCCGCTCGCCGGCCAGGCAAGCGCGGCGCCGATCGCGATCTGCAGCACTGGCAGCGGCACCCGCACCAGCCGCACCAACGCGCCGGAAAGCGCGACAAACGCGAGCACGACCAGGATGAAGACGGCGACTTGCATGGTGCGATTCCGGGTGTTGGCGGACCATGCGCAATGGAAACCGCGCCGTCCAGCCAGGTCTCTGGCCAAGGCTGTCAGCCTGTAGCGGAAAACAAAAAAAGACCGCCCTGTCGGCGGCCTTTTTTTGAAAAGATATCAGCTATTTACAGCGAAGACGTGATCTGCAGCTCGTCGTTGCCGTCAAGGCCGTAGATGTCGTCGCGGAACTGCACAACGCCAGGTCCCGTCGACCAGGCCGACAGATAGAGGAAGTGGACCGGCACCGGGTTGACGACCTGAACCGGGGTGTTCTCGCCGGTCTTGATCGTACCCTCGAAATGCTGGCGGTCCCAGCCGGGCGTGTCGCGCAGGATCCAGGTGACGAGGTCGCGCACGTTCTGGACGCGCACGCAGCCCGAGGAATCGAAACGCATCAGCTTGCCGAACAGGCTCTGCTGCGGCGTGTCGTGCATATAGACGCCGTCCGGGCTCGGGAAATTGATCTTGACCGAGGCCATGGCATTGCCGGCGCCCGGATCCTGGCGGAAACGGTACTTCTCGGCATCGTCCGTCGACCAGTCGACGGTCATCGGATCGACCTCGCTGCCATCCGGCGCGAACAGGCGGATATGGCTATCCTTGAGATAGTTCGGGTCCTTGCGCATCAGCGGAATGATGTCCTTGCGCACGATCGAGACCGGAGCGTTCCAGTAGGGATTGACGATGATCTCGTTGATCTTGGAATTGACGATCGGCGTCTGGCGATCGATCTTGCCGACGACTGCGGTGTGGCGAAGCACGACGCGGTCGTTCTCGACCGCCTCGATCTGAGCCGCCGGAATGTCGACCAGCACGTAGCGGCTGCCGAGCGTGCCGGCCTTTTCACGCAGACGCTGCAGATTGGTCTGCAGCTGGCCGAGCCGGATCTGTGCCGAGACGTTCATCGCCGTATAGGTGTATTTGCCCATTGCGCCGTCGGCAGGCAGGCCATGGCGCAACTGGAAGCGCTTGACCGCGGCATCGACATAGGAATCGAAGGCGGTCGAAATGCCGGCGCTCTGCGCCAGGTCGCCCGACATCATCAGGCGCTTGCGCAGCGGCACCACATCCGGGTCGTCGACGCCGAGCTGCAACTTCTTGGTCGCGGGAACCTCGCCCCAGCCGCCCTGGGCGACGATGTTCTGATATTGCGCCACCGCCTGCTCGGTGAAGGCGACGGTCTGCAGGCTGAAGATCGGCAGCGTCGAAGCCACCTTGCCGCCCTCGCTGGCGCGGGCGTCGAACTGGTCGTCCCAATTGCCGCGGCCCGAGGACTTCAGGATATCCCCGATGACGTCCTGAGCGCTGGCGCTGTTCGCCACAAGAGCGGCGGCGAGCGCGGAGGCTCCGGAAAGGAAGAAACGGCGGCTGGTTCTCATGGACGTTCCAGACATTTTAGCGGTGTTCGATCTCGCTCAGTTCGCTCTAACGGGCGATTACGCCCGCACTCTAGGGTTGGCAATGTTAACAATTAGCCAACCATGACCTGCATCACTTGGGCGTGAAACGCGCTGTCGCGATGCCGGTTCGAGTGAGCGCAAGCGCTGGCCCGCAGCATCACCCGCATCCTCGCTTCCACTGGGATTATGGCGGCAACGTGGCCTTGGCCCGCGATTTGCATCGGGCGGCGCCGCGAAAAGAAAGGACCGGTGCTTTTCGGCACCGGCGAGAAATCCAAACATCGGATCTGCAGCAGGCCCCCTTTGTCCCCGATCATCCTCCAGCGCGAAGTCTCAACCCTTTGGGTCCTGACCTGGCGGCGCCTTCAGTTCCGAGCATCGTTGCAACACCTCATTCTGAGGATAGCGCAGGACTTTGTTGTCCAGTTTGAGCAGCAACTCCCGTCTCTTGCCCGTGCTCTCACCGTCCGTACAGGTCATGTCCAGAAGGACAGCGTCCAGGCGCATGATCTTCTGAACTTTGTTCAGTGTGCAGCCAACCTCCCACATCTCCACTGCCTTGTCGGTGAATGTCACGATCGAGTCATTGTTGTCGCAAGGGGAGCTGCCTTCCGCGGCAAAAGAATCCTTCCACCACTCCTCGGCGAAAGCCATTTGCGGGACCAACAAAAGCGTCACGGCAACCGAACAAATCTTCCAGCGTTTTCCCAGGTCCATCATGCGCTCCCCGCCAAGCCGCGACATTAGGCACTGCTGCAACGAAAGCAAAGCCGGCAGGGATGCTGCCGACGGGGCGGCTGGGCGTCGGGATCAGGAAAAGAATAGGACCAGCGCCTTCCGGCGCCGGCCCCCATTGCTTGCCCCGGCCGCGCTTCTGCGGCGCGGCTTCAAGTCCCCTGGCGTGCAGGCGCCTTACATCCGATAAGCGATCGTATCGTTCCAGAAGCGATCCAGCCGCTGCAGGGCGCGGTTCATCTGCTTGAACTCGTCGGTGTTGATGCCGCCGACCTGCTCGATCGAGCCGACATGGCGCTCGTAGAGGCCGGCGACGACGTCGGCCACCTCGTTGCCCTTCGGCGTCAGCGAGACGCGGACCGAACGGCGGTCGATGCGCGAGCGCTGGTGGTTGATGAAGCCGAGGTCGACCAGCTTCTTCAGATTGTAGGAGACATTCGAGCCGAGATAGTAGCCGCGCGAGCGCAGTTCGCCGGCGGTCAGCTCGGAATTACCGATGTTGAACAGCAGCAGCGCCTGGATGGCGTTGATGTCGGAGCGGCCGTTGCGGTCGAACTCGTCCTTGATCACGTCAAGCAGGCGGCGGTGCAGTCGCTCCACCAGCTGCAGCGATTCCATGTACAGCGAACGGATCGCCTCGCGGCGGTCGTCGGAAACTGTGGCGGGCTTCGCCGCCGGACGCGAATTGATCATTGTCTTAGCCTCTCGTTTGTCGCCCGGTGATTTTTTGTTTTTCACCTTGATCGCGACACTATCGAATACTCATAAAATTCGACTTAAACGCCAAGGCTAACAAGAGCTTACCGGTAAGAGGTTTCGAAAGAGGCTTAACGATCGGTCACCCGAGCAAGGATAATTAACCTAAAGATTTAGCCAATGATCCGCAGGGTGTCGCGACAGCGAAATCCGGGGCCTGGCGGCCTATCGTCGGGCCTGGCGCTTCTGCAGCCAGATGATCACCCGGAAGACGATGTAAAGCAATGCCACCGCGGCATGCGAGGCGATGATCAGCAACCGGTGGCCGAACAGGTCGGGAAAGCCGGCATACATGACGATCTCGGTCGCCGCGCAGATGAACCAGATCACCGGGCCCCAGGAGGCGAGCATCCAGAGGCCGGCGGCGGCGAAGGGAAAGAAGACGGCGAGCATCACCGCCGCCACCTGCCAGTGCACCGGCATCAGGTCGAAGCGCCATAGCGGGCCCGGATAGAAGCCGATCAGCCGGACCCAGTAGAGGATGCCGAACAGCAGGCAGTAGCCGGCGACGACGCGCTGGAACCAGGCGAAGATCACCTCGGTCGTCGAGGGCTGCAGCACGACGCGCCTGGAGGTGACCTCGCTCACAGGTCGAGCTCCCGGTCGCCGAGCGGCGCGAAATAGGCGTCGACGTCCGCTGCCCGTACCGCATCGAGGCTTTCAGGGCGCCATTGCGGTTTCGAGCCCTTGTCGATGATGGCGGCGCGGATGCCCTCGTAGAAATCGTGGCCCGCCAGCATCCGGTTGAGGATGCGGAATTCCATCTTCATGCACTCGTCCATCGACAGCGTCAGCCCGGCGCCGATCTGGCGCCAGGCGACGTGCAGGCTGGTCGGCGAGCGCGTCCTGATCGTCGCCAGTGTCTTGGCGGCGAACTCGTCGGCGGGCGCCGCCCGCTCCAGGCTGGCGATGATATCCGACAGCGACGGCTGTGCGAAATGGCGGGAGATCGCTTCCAGAACCGGCCGGTCGGTCTCGCGCTTTGCCGGGACGAAAAAGCCGCGCAGCACCGTTTCCGGATCGCCGGTCGCGCAGAGCCGGTCGAGGAAGCCGGCCTGGTCCTCGGCCTTGATGGTGTGCGTGGCCAGGCCCGACCACAGCGCATCGCCATGGCGGATGCGGTTCCCGGTCAGCGCCAGATACATGCCGAAGCTGCCGCCGAGGTCGGGCAAAAGGTGGCTGGCGCCGACATCGGGGAAAAAGCCGATGCCGACTTCCGGCATGGCGAACTGGGCGTTCTCGGTCATCACACGCTGCGAGCCGTGGAACGAGATGCCGACGCCGCCGCCCATGACGATGCCGTCGATCAGCGCGACATAGGGCTTATTGAATCGCTTGATGCTGGCATTCAGGCGGTATTCGTCGGCGAAGAACTCGACCGGGGGCTGTCCGGCCCGGCCCGCCTCGTAGATGTGCAGGATGTCGCCGCCGGCGGAGAACGCCCTGCCCTCGGCCTTGACGATGACAACATCGACGCCGTCATCGCGCTCCCAGGCGCGCAACGCCTTGTCGAGCGCCTTGACCATGCGATGGGTGACGGCATTGAGCGCCTGCGGCCGCGTCAGCGTGACGACGCCGGCCTTGCCCAACCGCTCGAAGCGAATCTCGTCGCCTCCATCAAAATCCATCGCCAGAGAATCCCTCCCCCGCGTGTGCGGGACTGAAGTGCTAAGCGGCGACAGAGTGAAGGTCAATTGCCGGGCGCCGCGACGGCCAGCCTCGTACCGCTCGAATGGCGGTCCGACGGAGCACTACCACACGAACGGGATCAGCGCCTTCGTCCGCCTTGCATAGTCCGGAAATTCTTCGGGAAACTGCCGTGCCAGAAGCCTGTCTTCCGCACCGACGCGCCAGAGGAAGATCGCGCCCAGCAGGATCAGCAGAAAGACGAAGCCGCCGCCGACCACGATCGCCGAGCCGATGCCTGCGACCAGGCCGCCGGTGTACATCGGGTGGCGCACGAAGCGGTACGGGCCCGAGGTCACGAGTTCATGCCCCTGCTTGGGCGAGACGATCTGGCTCCAATTGCCGCCAAGGCTTTGCCGCGCCCAGACCAGGAAGGCCATCCCGGCAACAGTTACGACGACACCGATGCTGCTCAAGACCGCGTTGACAGGGGCGAAGTTGACGAACCGGAATATCGACAGACGCGGCAGCAGGAAAGCAGCAATCATGGCGAACATCAGGCCCAGGCGCTGCGGCATGTGCTCCTCGGTATCGCGTTTCGCGCCGAACGCCGAAACGGTCAGATAGACGATCAGCAGGATCCAGGCGGCGTATACGAGCCAGTTGAAAGCCATAGGGTTCATGGCGTTGCTCCTTCTTCGCCCCCGATTTGTCACCCCAGGAAAGTTGGGTCTGATGCGAAGCCCAGCGGTTTAGATGTGAGTGCGGCGCTCGGGCGCGTCAATGCCGGCGGCGCAAGCGCGCGGCGTCTTGGCGGCCGGCCTTGCCCGGTGCTAAAAAGTGGCCGCCTCGAACCGGACGGCAAGCCATGCCTGGGTTTTCACGTGTTGTGCTGGCGATGATCGGCCTGACGGCCGCCCTGTCGATTGTTCGACCAGCAGATGCCGCAGGCACGGCAGAGCTCTACCAGGCGCAGACCATCGTCACCGGTCAGGGCGAGGTGAACCGCCAGATCGGCTTCAGGGACTGCCTGGACCGGGTGCTGGTCAGGGTTTCCGGCGACCAGCGGCTGCCGCAGAAGCCGGAAATGCTGGCTCTGCGCGACAAGGCCGGCGATTTCGTCGAATCTTTCCGCTACCGCGACCGGCTGGAAGGCATTCCGGTGCATGACGAGCAAGGCACGCATGACCGGCCGCACGACCTCACCTGCCTCTACAAGCCGGAGGTAATCGACAAGCTACTCACTCAGTTGGGCAGCAAGCCGTGGCTTGGCGAGCGGCCGCGGCTCGCCGTGTTCCTCACTGCCGAACAAGGTGCCAAGCGTTTCGTGCTGACGGCCGACGATCGGCGCGGCGAAGCCATGCGCGAATCCTTCGTCAATGCCACCGGTCCGTTGCTGATGCACATCGTGTTCCCGCCGGCAGTGCTGCCTTCCAGCATGGACGAAAAGGCGCTGCGTGCCGCCGACATCGCCATGCTCGACCAACTCGCAAAAAGGGCCGGAGCCGACCAGGCGTTGGCCGGCAGCATCGTCTGGAGCGACAAGGAGTTGGGCTGGATCGCCGATTGGCGGCTGGCCATGGAAGGCAAGACCTATGCCTGGCAGGTGCGCGGCGTCAGTTTCGACGAGGCTTTCCGCGTTGCCATGCGCGGAGCCGCGCAGGTGCTGTCGGGCAATGGCCAGCCCGACTGACACTGGCACAATCGTGTCGCATTGGTCAGCGGCGGAGGCGCGTGGTAAAAGCCGGCCAAACGAGAGTTTTGGCGATGAACAGATTCACCCCCGCAAAGCCTGCCGGCGCGCGCAGCGTCGACGAGATCACCGGCAGCCGCCGCTTGCGGCGCATGCGCAAGGCCGACTGGTCGCGCCGGCTGGTGCAGGAGAATCGGCTTTCGGTCGACGATCTGATCTGGCCGATCTTCGTCGTCGACGGCAACAAGGTGCGCGAGCCGATCGCCGCCATGCCCGGCGTCTTCCGCCTGTCGCTCGACCTTGCCGTCAAGGAAGCGGAACGCGCGGCCAAACTCGGCATTCCGGCGATCGCCACCTTCCCCAATGTCGAACTCGGCCTGCGCGACCAGACCGGCTCGCATATCCTCGACCCCGAAAACATCATCAACCGCGCCACCCGCGCCATCAAGCACGCCGTACCTGAGATCGGCATCATCACCGACGCCGCGCTCGATCCGTTCACCTCGCACGGCCATGACGGCATCCTGCGCGACGGCATCATCGTCAATGACGAGACGGTGGAACAGGTCACGGCAGCAGCCGTCATCCAGGCGGCGGCGGGCGCCGACATCATCGCGCCTTCCGACATGATGGACGGCCGCATCGGCGCCATCCGCGACGCACTCGACGCCAACGGTTTTCAGGACGTGGCGATCATGTCCTATGCGACGAAATTCGCTTCCGCCTTCTACGGTCCCTACCGCGAGGCGGTCGGCACCGCCGGATTGCTCAAGGGCGACAAGAAGACCTACTACATAGATCATGCCAATTCCGACGAAGCGGTGCGCGAGGCCGAGCAGGACCTCACCGAAGGCGCCGACATGCTGATGGTCAAGCCGGGCCTCCCCTATCTCGACATCATCCGCCGGCTGAAGGACGAGTTCCAGATGCCGACCTTCGCCTACCAGGTTTCTGGCGAATATTCGATGATCAAGGCCGCGGCCGCCAATGGCTGGATCGAC
Organism: Mesorhizobium monacense; assembly: GCF_056781675.1. Taxonomy (NCBI): domain Bacteria; kingdom Pseudomonadati; phylum Pseudomonadota; class Alphaproteobacteria; order Hyphomicrobiales; family Phyllobacteriaceae; genus Mesorhizobium; species Mesorhizobium monacense. The sequence continues at coordinate 2,881,509 of NZ_CM165567.1, forward strand.
GGCGAAAAGGCGATGCTTGAGAGCCTGCTCGCCTTCAAGCGCGCCGGCTGCGACGGCATCCTCACCTATTTCGCTCCGCAAGTGGCGGCGATGCTGAAAGGGTAGTCCCTTCCGGTCGCGCCAACCCGCTGACCGACCGCGACGTCTCGATCCAAGACCCGTCGTCACTGCACGAACGGCCGCTTCCTGCAGTGGTTGATCGTCCGGAAAAAACCGCTTGCCTTTTGCAATCAGTACGGCTAGAAACTAACTGCTTGCAACTCGCAACTGGTTATGGAGGAGGCTTTCATGTCCAAGCTTCGTGTCAATGCTTTCACCCTGTCGCTCGACGGCTATGCCGCCGGTCCCGATCAGGACCTGAAAAACCCGCTCGGTGTCGGCGGGGAAGCCCTCCACAAATGGATGATCGGCACCCGAACCTTCCGCAAGATGGTGCTCGGACAAGATGGCGGCACCACCGATACCAACGAGGCTTTCACGGTGCGCAGCTTCGAGAATGTCGGCGCCTGGATCCTCGGCCGCAACATGTTCGGGCCGATTCGCGGAGAATGGCCTGACGAAAGCTGGAAGGGCTGGTGGGGCGATAACCCGCCGTACCATGTGCCCGTCTTCGTGCTGACCCACCATAAGCGCGAACCAATCGTCATGGAGGGTAGCACGACCTTCTATTTCGTCACTGACGGTATTCATGCGGCGCTCGAACAGGCGAAAGCCGCGGCTGACGGCAAGGATGTGCGGGTAGGCGGCGGTGTCGCCACCATCCGGCAATATCTCGAGGAAAAGCTCATCGACGAGATGCACCTGGCGATCTCACCGATGCTGCTCGGTTCCGGCGAGAACCTCTTTGCCGGCCTCGACATGCCCAAGTTGGGCTACACGTGCACCGAACAGGTCGCGACGCCGCTTGCCACGCATGTCGTGATCAAGCGCGGTTAGAAACCGAAGCGGCGTGGCCAGGATCGAACCTTGCCACGCCGGCGCTTTGAAACCTCAATACTTCTCCGGCACGTAGAGCTCGCGCGGCAGCGTCTGGCGCTCATATTCGGGATTGAAGACTCGTTCCGGCAGCGTGATCTCCTCGTGCGGCACTTCCTCGTAGGGCATCTGCTTGAGCAGATGGTCGATGCAGTTCAGCCGCGCCCGCTTCTTGTCGTTGCCTTCGACGATGAACCAGGGCGCTTCCGGGATGTTGGTGCGGGCAAACGTCTCTTCCTTGGCCTTGGTGTATTGCTCCCAGCGCACGCGCGACTGCAGATCCATGGGCGACAGCTTCCACTGCTTCATCGGATCGTGGATGCGCATCAGAAAGCGCATCTGTTGTTCCTCGTCGGTGATCGAGAACCAGTATTTGACCACGGTGATGCCGGAGCGGACCAGCATGCGCTCGAACTCCGGCACGTCGCGGAAGAATTCTTCGACCTGATCGGGTTCGGCAAAGCCCATCACCCGCTCAACGCCGGAGCGGTTGTACCAGGAGCGGTCGAACAGCACGATCTCGCCGCCGGCCGGCAGATGTGGGACGTAGCGCTGGAAATACCATTGCGATTTCTCGCGCTCGGTCGGCGCCGGCAGTGCAACGACGCGGCAGATGCGTGGGTTGAGCCGCTGGGTGATGCGCTTGATGACGCCGCCCTTGCCTGCGGAATCGCGGCCCTCGAAGACCACCACCAGCTTCTTCTTGTGGTAGGCCACCCAGGACTGCAGCTTGATCAGTTCCGACTGCAAGCTGATCAAGTCGCGAAAATACTGCATGCGATCGATCGATGGCGGATGCGCGTTCTTGTAGATCTTGGCGATCTCCATCGACAGCGCGGGCTCCGACATTTCGAGCTCATAGTCTTCGTCGAGCGTGTCGGCGAGCTCGGCTTCAAGCCAGTCCTTGGCGGGAGAATTCTGTTTTAGCTCGGTCATTGCGCTGCTCCGCTTGCAAGCCCTGTCGGGTCATCTCTAGCACCTCGAGCCCCTGCCCGTGGCCTGGAATGGAAAACACCTTGAGCCGACTTCAATATAGGCCGGCAATGACGGTTTTATTGCAGGGACCCGGTGCGCCGTCCGTCAAGGCCAATCGCTGGGATTGTAATCGGCCAGGTCCAGCAGAGGGGCGACAAGTGGCGGGAATTGTCCTACAAATGCGACGAGCTCACCCGAGCCCGCTTCTCAATCAAATCGCGAGGATCTGACATGGAATACCGCACCCTCGGCCGTTCCGGCTTGAAAGTTTCGACGCTGACCATGGGCACCATGACCTTCGGTGGCGCCGGCGCATTCGCGGCGGTCGGCAAGACCGATCTCGCGGAAGCAAAGCGAATGATCGACATGTGCATCGATGCCGGCATCAACCTCATCGACACCGCCAATGTCTATTCGAACGGCATTTCGGAAGAGATCATCGGCGAGGCGCTCGGCGGCAAGCGCAAGGCCGATGTGCTGATCGCCTCCAAGGCGCGCATGCGCATCGGCAACGGCCCCAACGACGAAGGCCTGTCGCGCCATCACCTGATCCGCGAATGCGAGAGGAGCCTGACGCGGCTCAAGACCGATGTCATCGACATCTACTTCCTGCACGAGTGGGACGGTGTGACGCCGCTGGAGGAGACCATGGCCGCCCTCGACACCTTGGTCGGCCAGGGCAAGGTCCGCTATGTCGGCTGTTCCAACTATTCCGGCTGGCAGGTGATGAAGGCGCTCGGCATCAGCGACAGGAGCCACCAGCCGCGCTTCGTCACCCAGCAGATCCACTACACGCTGGAAGCGCGCGAGGCGGAATACGAACTGTTGCCGATCTCGGTCGACCAGGGGCTCGGCGTGCTGGTGTGGAGCCCGCTCGCCGGCGGATTGCTGTCCGGCAAATACCATCGCGACAGTCCCACCGCGCGCCAGCTCGGCGGCTGGTCGGAACCGCCGATCCGCGACGAGGACCGGCTGTGGCGGATCGTCGATGTGCTCAACGAGATCGGCAAGAGCCGCGGTGTATCGGCAGCACAGGTGGCGCTGGCCTGGCTGCTCGGCAGGCCGGCCGTCAGTTCGCTGGTGATCGGCGCACGCAGCGAAGCGCAGCTCAAGGACAACATCGCCGCCGCTGGCCTGACGCTGTCCTTTGACGAGCGCCAGCGCCTCGACGCCGTCAGCAGGCCGCCGGTGCTCTATCCCTACTGGCACCAGCAATTCACGGCCAAGGAGCGCTTCGGCCCGGCCGATCTGGTTCTCGACCGCAGCGGCCTCTGACAGACAGAGGCTTCGCGATGAGCAGCGTCTAGCCCGAGATAAAACGCCAGACCTCGGCGTCGGGCTCGACCTGGCCGCTGAGCACGAAATATTTGTAGAGGACGAGCAGGGAAATCGCCTGCTCGTCCCGCTCGCTGCGGAATTTGCGGCAATAGGCGTTGGCCGCGCCGATGATGCGTTCGGCCTCGGCCGGATGCCGCTCGAAATGGCGCACCTTGTCGGCAAGGTCAGCAAAGTCCGGCTCGAGCGGCACATAGTGGACGTTGGCCTCGATCTGCCCCTCAGCGAACCAGGTCTCGTATGTCGGCGGCGGCATCAGGCACAGCGAGTTCGAACTCATGATCCATTTGAGGTTGGTCGCCACGTCATTGCCTTCGAGCGAAACGATGTAGCGGTAGTGCCGCTGCTGCTCGATGGTGAGATAGGGCTTGCGGTATTGTTCCGCCGCTGATCGTTTGGGCGTACCGACGTCGCAGAAAGACAGGTTGCGCGTGGCCTCGAGAAACACGGTCCGTATCGGATTGTTGAGCTCGCCGCGCCAGACCACGGCCGGGCGCTTGTTCGCGAAACGCATTCTGTCCGCCGGCATGTGGAAGTGACGGAATTTGTCGAGCTTCATCAGGACGGCATTTTTGTTGTCGTCGTTGATCGGTCGATCCTTCACGACCGCCGGCGTCCTGGGCACGTTGATGACATCGCCGAATTCGAGATCGATGAGCAGTCCGGGATCGAAGTAGCGCGCAAACTCCTTCAGATCGTAGTAGTACATGCTCGGTGAAAACGGCAGACGGCTGACGGGCAGCGCAGCCGGGCTCGGCACGAAGGCGTGCTGCAGCTTGTTGTAGTAATTCAGCCTCTCGCGGACCGTGGCGTCCGAGAGCCTGACCTGGTCAAGCCAGCCGGCCAGCCTGCGACGGAACAGTGCTTGCGGCACGATATCGCGCGCGGCATTGCGTGCGTAATAGAACACTTTTACCGCGTTGCGCAGAGCTGTGGCCATCGGTCACTTGATCAAAATGAAAGGTGGCTCCCACAAATCTCGGCCCCCCGGTTCTCTCCTACACCATTGTGCCACGCATCTTGCAAGCCCGGAACCGCGCGAGAGCAAACTGCCGGCACCATCGCTTCAGCTGTTGTGTTTGCCGACCAATGCTCCTAGGCAGGGTCAGGAGCCTCCGGGCATACGAAAGGGAACCGATATGGCGCGAGCACCGAATTACGGACAGGAACGCAAGGAGCGTGACCGCCAGAAGGCCGCCAAGAAGGCCGAAAAGCTGGCGGCCAAGGTCGCGGCAAAGGAACGCGATAAGCCTGAGGACGATACCAACGCGGAAGTCGAAACGGAGACGGCCGAGTAGCACAGCCGCCGACCTGTTCGCTATCCATTGGAGGATGGCCGCAAGCTCAGGTTAGATCGTTTTGGGCCTTCTGGACTGATCCGCGGTGCGTAGAGTATCCGCAATCGGCGCTGGAGGTGATACTTTCAGCCCCCTCTGCTTGACCCCCTGGCAACCGCGGCGCAGTGTTGCCGTGCGCGCGTAACGTGCGCAGTCCAGTCGGGGTCGTCCTTGGCAAGTGCAATGGACGTCAATACGGGCAGTCATCGTGACGCCTGGTTAGGCATCCTGCTCGTTCTCACCTCTGCGCTAGCGTGGAGTACCATGGGCTTGTTCGTGCGCATGGTGCCTGACGTAGACATATGGAATGTCGTTTTTTGGCGCTGCATCTTTGGTGGACCTTCAATCATTGCTCTCGCCATGATCGAACGGAAGCGTTGGTCGTTCGAATGGCGTCGAACCATGGCGCCAGCCGGCATCGCGATAACCTCGCTCATTGCCACCGGCCTCTTCGCCTCCATTTATTCCATGCAGAACACCACCATCGCGAATGGTGGTGTCATCTACTCCACCGTTCCTTTCATGGCAGCCATTCTTGCCTGGCTATGGTTTCGGGAGCGACCCGGTGTCAGCACGATTTTCTGCACATTCGCTGCCATCGTGGGTGTTGTCGTAATGCGGGTGGCGGGCATCTGAAAGGCGATCTTGCGATGGTCTACGTGGCCTTCGCGATCGCGATGATGACCGTCATCATGCGCCGCTATCGCGACACACCAATGCTGGAATCCGTCGCTGTCGCCTGCTTCATGGCGGCCATCTTTGCGTTCTTTTTCGCTGATCCATTCAATGTCCCTATCGGCGAGATAGCGCTGCTCGGCCTTTTTGGAATCATCACGCAAGGTGTTGCCCTCGGGGTCTACACGATGGGCGCACGGCGCCTGCCCGCAGCTCAAGCCACTCTGCTCAGCTCGGCGGAAATGCCAATGGCTCCGCTCTGGGTCTGGTTCTTTTTCGATGAGATGCCTGCGATGGAAACCTTCGTAGGCGGTGCATTGGTGCTTGCAGCGATCCTGTGGAATATTGTCATGGAGCTGCGAGCCGGTCCAAGTGCAGAGACTATTGCCTGAGTGCACTGCATACGCGCACACCGACACCAAGACAGCCTTTGGCACGAGATCAGCGATGGCTTCCCCAATCGACAAGCGCGTGGGTTCGCATCGCGACGGCTGGTTGGGGTCGAACCAGGTCGACCCTAGGCCGGCGCCTTGTCGCTGACGAAGACGTTCACTTCGCGCGCAGCGGCAATGAAGGCGCGCCTTGCGTTCATGGCCGGCTTGTCGCCGGCCAGCGCATCATGACAGGCCTGCAGCGCTTCGCGATGCTTGGGACTGCGCTTGCCCGGCCAGCTGTTGAGCAGGTAATCGGAAGCCTCACGCGCCGAACGCAAGAGCTGATTGGGTCCGGCCGTGGCCGACTTGACGGTCACGGGTGTTTCAAATCGGTTGTTTTCCATCGCCGCTCTTACGCCATCGGCGGCGGCGAAGCGAGACCGAAAGTGCGTTTCATCGTTGGGTGCCGGCTTTTCACGCGGCGACGACGGCGAAGCCCCTGGCGCGCAGGCCACGCCGGTCGTTGTGAAGCGATGTCACCAGCCGGTCGCGGCTACCGATGATGTGAGCCGAGAGCAGCCGGGCCGCCTCTTCCGCGTTGCCGACGCGTACCGCCGCCAGGATGGAACGGTGCTCCGTCCAGGCACGGCCGAGGGCGGCCTCGTCACGAACTTCCAGCCACCGGGCGCGCGACAGCCGCGTCATCGCATCGCGTACCGCCCGGAACAGGAAGTCGTTGCCGGACAGGCGCGAAAGCTCGATATGGAAATCCATGCCGACGCGGTGCCATTCCTCGCGCGGGGTATCGGCATCGCAGGAATCGAGCATCGCCTCGATGTCGTCGATAACGCTTTTGTCGCTTAGCGTGCAGGTCAGCCGCACCGCAGCGACCTCCACCGCCTCGCGGTAGACCGCGATCTGCTCCAACTCGGACAGATTGATGGGCGAGACCGTCCAGCCGCGACCGTCGCGGCAGATCAGGCCCTCGGTCTCAAGCCGCAGCAATGCCGCCCTGACCGGCGTGCGCGAAGCGCCGAAGCGGCTTTCGATCCAGCGCTCTGTCAGGCGCTCGCCGGGACCGATCTCCAGACCGAGGATCATCTCGCGCAATTGTCGTTCGACGCTCTGCATCTGCGACATGATGGTTCCGTTCGTATCGGCCGCATTGACAGCGACGGCACTGAGGTTCATGACGGATACCAGCTTGGTATCCCAAATTGGTATCCGTAGCAAGGTCGATACCGGGCAGGACATGACATGGCGCAAGACGGCACCGAACAAAGCACCTACAACGTCCACTGGCGGCGCAATCTCGCCGTGTGCTTTGCAGGCTCGTTCAGCACGCTGATCGCCATGACCCTGCTCTTGCCTTTCCTGCCGCTCTATGTCGAACAGCTGGGCGCCGAAGGCCATGTGGCGATCGTGCAGTGGTCCGGCATTGCCTATGGCGCGACCTTCCTTGCCGCAGCACTTGTCGCGCCGCTGTGGGGACGGCTCGGCGATCGGTACGGTCGTAAATTGATGCTGGTGCGCGCCAGCTTCGGCATGGCCATCTGCATGTCGCTGACCGGCATGGTCGAGAGCGTGTGGCAATTGGTTCTGCTGCGCCTGCTGATCGGCTTTGCCGGCGGCTATTCCTCGGGCTCGACCATCCTGGTCGCCATGCAGACGCCGAAGGACCGTTCCGGCTGGGCGCTCGGCGTGATGTCGTCCGGCATCACCGCAGGCAGCCTGGTCGGCCCCTTGCTCGGCGGCGCGCTGCCGCCGCTGATCGGCATCCGCGCCACCTTCCTGTTGTCGGGCGGCGTCATCTTCCTTGCCTTCCTGGCGACGACTTTTCTCATCAAGGAGAACCCTCGCCCGCCGGCCGCCAAGACGGCAGCGAAACCGCAAAGCGGCTGGTCGCAGATCCCCGACAAGCGTCCAGTCGTCGCCATGCTGGCAACCGGCATGCTGCTCGCCTTCGCAACCATGTCGATCGAGCCGATCATCACCGTCTATGTGCAGCAGTTGATCGAGGACCAGAGCCGGGTGACGATGGTTGCCGGCGTCGTCATGTCTGCAGCAGCACTCGGCGCCATCCTGTCGGCCTCGTGGATGGGCAAGCTTGCCGACCGCATCGGCCACTGGAATGTCGTTGTTGCAGCACTTGCGGTCTCGGCCCTGCTGCTCATTCCGCAGGCCTTCGTCACCGAGGGCTGGCAGCTCATCGGCTTGCGTTTCCTGATGGGGCTGGCGCTGGGCGGCCTGCTGCCCTGCATTACCAGCGTCATCCGCCACAATGTTCCCGATGGCGTCGGCGGCAACGTGCTGGGTCTGTCGATCTCGGCGCAATATGTCGGCCAGGTCGTCGGGCCATTGCTCGGCGGCTTCGCCGGCGGCCATTTCGGCATGCGCTCGGTGTTTCTCGGCACATCGGTGCTGATGGCTGGTGGCGCGGCCTACAACTGGATTGTCCAATCGCGCCGCACGCGCAACATGCTGGCGCAAGCCGGCAAATCCTGACGCTGTTCCGGCGTCCCGGTTTGACTGGCGGCCGTCACCTTTTGCGGATAAACCCGCCCCATGAACGGCAGGCTGAAGGACTGGGCACGCACTATCAAGCGAGACGTGCACGCGATCTACCTCGCAGCCGGAGATCCCCGAACCCCGTGGTATGCGAAGGCGCTGGCGCTGTGCGTCGCCGGATATGCGCTGTCACCAATAGACCTGATACCCGACTTCATACCGGTGCTGGGATATCTCGACGACGCGATAATTGTGCCGCTCGGCATTTTGGCTGTGCTGAAAATGATCCCACCAGAGGTCATGGCAGAACATCGAGCCGCCGCCGCGCTTGCGGCACAGCGCCCGGTGAATCGAACCGCCGCCGTCGTGATCGCCTGCGTCTGGGGCGCATTCGCCGCACTGGCTGCGTGGCTCGGCTATCGCTACTTCACCGACTGAGCTCTGGGCACTATCCACGTCCAGGTTTCGCAACACCGCATTCGTCGCTTGGCAATTCACGAGGCACCCCACCATGGACACAACGGAACAACTGGCAAGCGACAGCAGCCGCCTCCTTGTGCTGGCAGGTGGCCTCTGCGGCGCGACGGGCGTGGCACTGTCAGCCGCTGCCGCGCATCTGGGCGGCGCTTTCGTCAGCACCGCCGCGTCCTTCCTCTTGATGCATGCGCCGGTCTTTCTCGCCGTCGGCCTTATCGGCGCAGGCCGGGTGCTGCGGATCGCGAGCCTGATCCTGCTTGTCGGGCTGGTGCTTTTCTGCGGTGATCTTCTCGCTCGCGATTTCCTGGGTTCGCGGCTGTTTCCGATGTCGGCGCCGATCGGCGGCACCTTGCTCATCGCCGGCTGGCTGGCGATCGCCGGCTCGGCGCCGCTGCGCTCTCGCCCCTGACGTTTGCCGGAGGCGCGAAAGCTCAATCCTGCCGGCGTTCGCGCTTGGCCAGCAATTCGCGGTCACTCGCGGCCGGTCCAGCCAGGCGCCGCCGCTCGGGCCGATCGGACGCCGGCGAGATGCCCCAATAGTTGCGGTAGATGTCCTCGAACGGATGGCTGATCGGGTGCATGGCTTTGGTCTCCTTTCTGATTTTGAATCGATCCAATCGACGGCTGCGAAGACGACACACCGCTTAGCTGCGCTTGCGCTTCACGAGCAATCGCAGGTCGCGCTTCCAGGCGCTGGCCCTACCGCGGCGCTTCTCGGTCGCGGTGATCGAGGCGAGGCCCCAATCGTTGCGGTAGATGTCTTCGAACAGATAATTGACGGGATGCATGACACCCTCCTATCGGTTCCCAATCAACGCGATTGGATCGATTCAAAAATAGGCCTTGGCGCGCCAATGTCAAGCAAAAATTTGAATCGATCCAATGAAAGTGCTAGATAGGGAACGGAGGCAGCGAAAAATGGCATCACTCGTCACAGGCAACCCAAGACCGGTCCGGCTGGCCGACATCGCCAGGGCCGCGGGCGTATCGCACGGCACAGCGTCCAATGTGTTCAGCCGCCCCGAGATCGTGCGCGAGGAAGTACGCGAACGGGTAAAGGCGGCGGCCGAAGCGATGGGCTATGCCGGCCCAGATCCCAAGGGCCGCCTGCTACGCGCCGGCAAGGTCAATGCGATCGGAGTCGCCTCGACCGAGCCCCTCTCCTACTTCTTCGACGACCCGTTCGCGCGCGTCATGATGGCCGGCATATCCGAGGCCTGCGATGCCACCGGTGCTGGAATTGCACTTGTGTCGGCGGGCAACCAGGAGAAGCTTGCCTGGAATATCCAAAGCGCGCTGGTCGATGGTTTCATCCTGTTTTGCATCGACGGTGGCCCGCGCCTGGTCGAGCTGACGCGCGAGCGCAAGCTGCCTTTCGTCGCGCTCGAGCTCGGCTTCGAGGACGACACAGTTTCGGCGATCGGCGTCGACAATGTCGCCGGCGCCCGCCTGGCGGCGCGCCATCTCTGCGAGCTTGGCCACCGCCGTTTCGCCGTGCTGTCGCTGCAATTCGCCGATGACAGAACCGGTCTTGTTTCGCCCGAGCAAATCGAGGCCGCGGTCTATACCGGAACCTGTGACCGCCTAGCCGGCTATTTCGAGGAACTCTCACGCTTCGGCGTCGACACCGCCAAGGTGCCCGTCTACGAGACCGAAAACGACGAAGCCAGCACCAGGGCCGGCCTCGAAACGATCTTCGCCGCCGACAAACCACCCACAGCCATTCTGGCGATGTCGGACCGCATCGCCATGGTCGCGATCGAATGGCTGGCCGAGCGCGGCATGAAGGTTCCCGGCGATGTCTCCATCATCGGCTTTGACGGCGTGCCGGATGGTGCGCTGTGCGATCCTCCGCTGACCACCATCGCCCAGCCCATCATCGAGATCGGCCGCCGGGCAGCGCGCATGATCCTCGATTTCGACGGCACGGTGCGGCGCGAGACGCTCGATGTCGAGCTGGTCGTCAGGGCGTCGTCCGGGCGTCCGCCCGCAGGCAGCTGAACCTCCTCCCTGCTTTCAACGATTGACCGCCGTTGCCGGCTGAGCGCCGAACGCGGTGAGCACAGGCGCTGTTTCGCTGCGAGCCGACTTCTTGCCTGACGAGCCGATGCCCGAAAGCCATTCGAGATAGAAGGCGATCGCGAACTGCATGGCGATGCCGGCCGCGATCAGCAGGGTGTCATAGGCAAGGCCGCCAGGATTGATCAGCTTCATCACCTGCGCCACCATCGCGATCACCGTGCCGGCGATAAAGACCGGCAGCGACCGTTTGCCGAGTATGGCCAGCGGATGGTCGGGCGCAGTGCGGAACAGATTCGAGACGGCCGGAATGGCCACGATCAGGTAGCTGACCGCAAGGATGTGCAGCAGCCTCGGCAGCGACAGGAACGTCTTGTCGAAACCGCTCAACACCACCGGCAGGTCCAGCCACGACACGTGCCCCCAAAGCGGGCTGTGCACCCAGATGAGCGCCCCGGCGACATAGGTTGCGGCAACGCCGATCAGCCAGCGATTGACCGGAATTGTGCCGCCGCGCCTGACATGCAGCATGACCGCCAGGCCGATGTTGAACAGGAACTGCCAGGACAGCGGATTGAGGAACCAAAAGCCAGGCTCGGGATAGTTGGGCGGAGCGATCTGGTAGATGCCGGCCAGCAGCCACAGCACTCCGGACACGGCGAGCGCCGCCAGGGGCCTGTAGCTGACGAAGAGCAGGAACAGCGGAGCCAGCAACAGCAGCACCGCATAGACCGGCAGGATGTTGTTGTAGCCGAGCTGATGGCCAAGCGTGACGATGCCGACCAGCACTTCCGGCGTGTTCTTCATCAGCGGCTCGATGTTGATCAGTTTCAGCAGTTCCGGGCGCTTGGCAAACACCGCCGCCGCGCAGAACATGGCCATCACCACCATCGTCGTGACGATATGGGCGGTATAGAGGACACCTGCCCGGCGCCACATCTTGAGCGTCGCGAGCAACCGGCCTCCCGGCTGGAATTTGCCGCCATAGGCAAGAGCGACGGACATGCCGGAAATCAGTACGAAGGCTTCCGCCGCGTCCGAAAAGCCGAAATTCTTGTAGGTCAGGGTTTCAAAGACGGTGCCTGGCACATGGTCGATGAAAATGGTGAGCAGCGCGAGAGCGCGAAACACATCGATGCGCGTGTCGCGCTCTGGCATGCGCATACCGCGATCCGGGATACGCCCAGAGCGATCCGGTGAAATCTGGGTGGTCATCGACAAAAGGCCTCAAAGGGAGAGCAGAGGATGCTCTCGTTGTTCACACCAGCAATGCGACCGCCCGGCGCATCGCTTCGATTCCTCCCGCAGGAGCATATCCGCGAAGAAACGGACTGAAATGCGCCCGGTTCAATCAACTTTCGCGGAGCAAGAAAATATTCCGTTTTGAAGCCGGCAAACCAACAAAACGGCCATGGAATCAATAGGATATAAGCATGTCCGAATATGTCGTCGAAAACACCATCCTGCACCGCGATCTGGCCTTCCCCTACCGCCTCTTCAGGCCAGCGGACGCAAGCGGCGAATGCCTGTTCCTGCTGCATGGTTCCGGCGTCGACGAGACCACATTGATGCCATTGGCGAGGCAGATCGCGCCCAAGGCCACCCTTGTCGCGGCGCGTGGCCGCATCGCCCAGGAGGACGGTTTCCGCTGGTTCGCTCGGATCACGCCGACCCGATTCGAACAGGAAAGCATACGCACGGAGACGGACGCGTTCGCGGGATTTGTCGCCGAAGTCGCGCAGCGCCACGAACTCGATCTCTCCCGCAGCACCTTCCTCGGCTACTCGAACGGCGCCAATCTGGTTTCGAGCCTGATGCTGCTCCGTCCGGGCCTCGTGCCACGGGCTGCATTGCTGCGGCCAATGCCGGTGCTGGACGAGATGCCGCCGACCGATCTGAACGGAATTCGAATTCTGATCATCGCCGGCGCCACCGACCTCACCTACGCTCCCTTCGCGCCGGCACTGGTCACGCTGCTCAGCCGGCACGGCGCCGAGGTCGATGCCCGGATCGTTTCATCAGGTCATGAATTCGGCGACCCGGACGCCGCAATCGTCAGGCAATGGATGGGCGGTCCTATGATCGCGCAGGCGGGTTGAGCGGCTGGTTTTGGTGCGTGATTTCCTAGTGTCGGCCTGATTCCGACGCCCATTTCGCGCCTGCGGCCTAGTGTGGCCCTTTTATTGTCCACAGCGCCGACATATCTCTGTCACGGACTGTCTATGGAGATACTGTTCACTGAGGGGGGAGGTCTGACATGGCCGAGAAGAACAGCATCACTTTGCTCGACGACACCTCGACACTGCCGGCAATCGCGGCCAATCCGTCCGAAGTGGCGAGAATTGAGCGCGCGATCGACGTTCGCGACCGCGCCGCGATCTCGGTCTACGGTGACCGCGCCCAGCAAGCCGTCAGCGACTACGCCGACAAGATCCTCGGACAGTTGCGCAATCGCGATCTCGGCGATACCGGCGAGTTGTTGACCGACATCATCATGAAGGCCAAGAACCTCGATCCGGCCTCGCTCAAGGACCAGGGGTTTCTGAGCGGCCTGTTTTCCTCCTTCAAGGCGCGGTTGGAACGCTTCAAGGAAAAATACGAGGACGTTGCCGGGCAGATCGACCGCATCGGTCTCGAGCTCGACCGCCACAAGGATACGCTAAGGCGCGACATCGCCGTTCTCGACGACCTGCATGAGCAGACCAAGGAGTCCGTTCTCAAGCTCGACGCCTATGTGCAGGCCGGCAAGAAATTCGTCGACGACTTCCGCGCCAATGAGCTACCCAAGATGAAGGCCGCGGCGGACGCCTCGGGCGGCGATGTCGGCGGCACGCTGGAAGCCCAGACCTACCAGGATACGGTGCAGGCTCTCGACCGGCTGGAGAAGCGGGTGTTCTACCTGGTGCAGGCGCGCCAGCTCGGCATCCAGCAATTGCCGCAGATCCGCATCGTGCAATCCGGCGACGAGACCCTGATCGAGAATTTGCAGGCCACCTCGGCGCTCACCGTGCCTGCCTGGAAGCAGAAGATGGTCATCCTGCTTGGGCTGACCAACCAGAAATCGGCGCTGGAGCTGCAGAAGACGGTGACCGATGCCACCAACGAGATGATCCGCCAGACCTCCAAGATGATGAAGGAGCAGGCCATCTCCATCGAGGAGCAGGCGCAGCGCGGCATTGTCGACGTCGAGACGCTGGCGCAAGCCAATCGCGATCTCATCGACACGGTGCAAGGCGTGCTCAAGGTCCAGCAGGAGGGCCGCCAGAAGCGGGCCGACGCCGAACAGCAGATGGACCAGATGACCGCCGATCTGAAGAAAGCGCTGACTCAAGCCTAGAGATCTTCATGCCGAAGACGCTGACGTCCGTTCTGCTCTTGGCTTTCTCGATGCTGCTGGCGGCGTGCAACGCCAGCAACGTCAAATTCTCCATCGTTTCCGGCTCGGAAAACACGGTGCTGGAACCGATCGTGCAGGAGTTCTGCTCAAAGCAAGGCGCCACCTGCAGCTTCGCCTATGAAGGGTCGCTCGACATCGGGCTCGGCCTGCAAAAGCCTGGCGGAGTAGAACAGGATGCGGTCTGGCCGGCCTCCAGCGTCTGGGTGGATCTCTTCGATTCCGGCCGCAAAGTGCGCAACCTGACCTCGATCGCGCAGATGCCGGTCATTCTGGGCGTGCGCAAGTCCAAGGCCGCCGAACTCGGCTGGATCGGCAAAGATGTCTTCATGAAGGACATTCTTGCCGCCGTGAAGGACGGCAAGCTCAAATTCCTTATGACCTCGGCGACGCAATCCAACTCCGGCGCCAGCGCCTACCTCGCCATGCTGTCCAGCGCACTCGGCGGCAAGGAAGTCATCGAGCCCGGCGATCTCGACAATCCGAGCGTGCGCGACACGGTCAGCGCCTTGCTGCAAGGCGTCGAGCGCTCGTCCGGCTCGTCGGGCTGGCTTGCCGACCTATATGTCGATTCCGCGCACAAGGGCACGGTCTACGACGCGATGTGGAACTACGAGGCGACGCTGAAGGAGACCAACGACAAACTGAAGCATACGGGCAACGAACCGCTCTATGCCGTCTATCCCGCCGACGGCGTCGCCGTCGGCGACTCCCCGCTCGGTTTCATCGACCACGGGCGCGGCCCGGAGGTCGAGAAATTCTTCACCGACCTTGTCGCCTACCTGCAGTCGGATGCGGTGCGCAAGCGCATCGCCGACACCGGCAGGCGGCTGCCGCTCGGCGGTTCCGCGATCCAGGCAGCGGCCGAGCCGGACTGGAACTTCGATCCGGGCAGGCTGATGACGTCGATCCGCATGCCCGAGCCGGCGGTGATCCGCACGGCGCTCAATCTCTACCAGGAGGCCTTGCGCAAGCCCTCGCTGACGGCGCTCTGCTTCGATTTTTCCGGCTCGATGGAGGATCAGGGCGAAAAGCAGCTGCAGGCGGCTGCCCAGTTCCTGTTCACACCCGAGAAGGCGAGCGAGGTGCTGGTGCAATGGACGCCGTCCGACCACATCTTCGTGCTGCCCTTCGACAGCGTCGTGCGCGATACGTTCGATGCGACCGGCGATGCGGCCGGCCAGAGCCGGTTGCTGGCGGCGGTCGCCGAACAACATGCCGGCGGCGGCACCGACATGTATGCCTGCGCCGAGCAGGCGCTGCAGAGGATCACCGCTACGGCGGATCTGTCGAAATATCTGCCGGCCATCGTCATCATGACCGACGGCCGCACCGACGGCAGCGCCGACCTGTTCCTCCAGCAATGGCGCACGGCGCCTATGCGCATTCCGGTGTTCGGCATCACCTTCGGCGACGCCGACAAGAGCCAGCTCGACAGCCTCGCCAAGGCGACGTCGGCGCGCGTCTTCGACGGCGGTGGCGATCTGGCAGGCGCCTTCCGCGCCGCGCGCGGGTATAACTGAGGCGATGCGCGGCCTGTTCGGCAATGACTGGAACTGGATCGCGGCGGGCGCGGTCTCGGCGGCCCTGCTGCTCGGCCTGAGCTTCCTCACCCATTTCCCGTTCCTCGTATCGGCGGTGATTGCCGCACTTGTCTTTGCCGGACTGGTCTTTGTGCTGGCGCCGCGCCAGCTGTTCGAGGGGCTCGACCTCAACTCGCTTTCTGGCAGCCGGGTGGCGTTCGCGCGCGAACTTTTGGCACAGGCGCAGCCAGCGGCCGACCGGCTGGCGGCAGCTGCCGGCAGCATCGCCGACAAGGACATGAGGGCCAAGGTGAAAAACCTCTCCGACATTGCCGCCGATGTGATCTCCAGGGTCGAGGCCAAGCCCGAGAGCGCCCCTTCCGTGCGGCGGTTCCTCACCTATTATGTGCCGCAGGCGGCGGAAGTGGCGGAAGGCTATGCGACGCTGGCCAACCGGCGTGCGCCGAGCCAGGTGCGGCTCGCCAATGTCGGTGCGGTGATCACCAAGCTGCAGGATGGTTTCGTGCATTATGCCGACAGCCTGGCCGACTCCGAACTCGGCACGCTCGACGTTGACCTGCAACTCATTCAGAAGTCGCTCAAAGAGGATATCGGTCGCTGATGGCCCTTTCGCGCCGTGCTTTCGGACTGGGACTGCTGGGGGCGGCCGCCGCAGGCACCGGCGGCTATCTGACATTGAAGGACCGGCCGGAGTTCCGCGGCTATCTCGGCAACCGGGCGCATCTGTTCGGCTTCATCGGCGGCGAAAAGCAGGCTTTCCTCGCCGATCCCGACGTCGCCAGCGCGCTCGGCGGTTACGGCTTAGAGCTCGACGCGCGCGTCGCCGGTTCGGTCGAGATGGTGCGCGAAACTGCCCTTTTGTCGCAAAAGCCGCAGTTCCTGTGGCCATCGTCGTCGATCATGGTCGACCTGGCGCGCAAGAGCGGCGTGGCGATCCGCAACGATCAGGTCGTGCTCAACTCGCCTATCGTCGTCTACACCTGGGGGCCGGTGGTCGAGGGCCTGAAGAAGAGCGGGCTGGTCACGGTCGCCGCCAAGGGCGGCTACAACCAGCTCGACCTCAAGGCGCTGCTCGATGCCGTTCTGGCCGGCAAGACCTGGTCGGATCTCGGCATCAACGAACTCTATGGCCGGGCGCGCATCGTTTCGACCGATCCCAACCGGTCCAATTCCGGCTTTATGTTCGCCGGCCTTGTGCTCAGCCTGATGAGCGGCGACGTGGCGACCCAGGAACTGCTCGCTCAGCACGGCGAGCAAGCGAAGGCGATCTTCCGCAGCATGGGGCTGAAATCGTCCTCGTCAGGAAAGTTGTTCGACCAGTACATTGCCGGTGGGCTTGGCGCCGAGCCGATGGCGGTGGGATACGAGAACCAGCTGGTGGAATGGGCGCTGGCCGATCCGGCGCGCTGGCAACGCGTGCAGGCCGGCAGTGGGGCCAAACCGGAAATCCTCTACCCGCGCCCGACCGTCTATTCGGCGCATCCGTTGATCGTCGTCGATCCGGCCGTCGATGCGCTGCTCGATGCGCTGACCAGCCCGAAGCTGCAGGAACTCGCGTGGTCGAAGCATGGTTTTCGCGGGCCGCTCGGCACCGTTGCCGCCGGCAGCGACACGATCGCAGGCGTGCGGCCGGCGGAAATCGAGGCGGTGCTGCCGATGCCTTCGGCCGACGTCATGCTTGCGCTGCTCGGCCAGATGGTAGGGTGAGCGGCGCGGGCGTATTTTTTACGCAGATCCGGACGGAAACCGCTACGCACTTTTCCTGTCGTTGCTTTAGCCCTGTCCCATCCTGTTCCATGCATCGAGCCCGGCGATCTTGTAGGCCTCGGCCAGCGTCGGATAGTTGAAGGTGTTGTTGACGAAGAAGTCGACGGTGCCGCCGAGATTGATCACCGCCTGGCCGATATGGATCAGTTCGGTCGCGCCCTCGCCGACGATATGGGCACCGAGCAGCCGGCGCGTTTCGACCGAGAACAGAAGTTTCAGGAAGCCGGTGTTGACGCCCATGATGTGGCCGCGCGAAGTCTCGCGAAAACGCGCCAGGCCGACCTCGTAAGCGGCACCGCTCTCGCGCACCTGCTCCTCGGACTGGCCGACGGTCGAGATTTCCGGCACGGCGTAGATACCGTAGGGAAAGGTTTCAGGCGGCGGCGGCAGTTGCACGCCGAAGGCATGGCAGGCTGCCACCCTGCCCTGTTCCATCGAGGTCGAGGCAAGGCTCGGAAAGCCGATGACGTCGCCGGTGGCGTAGATGTTCTGCGCACTGGTCTGGAAGGTTAGCGGGTCGACCTTGATGCGGCCTCTCGAGTCGGCCTCGATGCCGACCACGTCCAGCCCGAGGCTGCCGAGATTGCCGCTGCGGCCGGCGGCATAAAGCACGATCTCCGAGCGGATGGTGCGGCCGTCGGCAAGCGTCACTTCGGCATAGTCGGGCTTGGAGGCGATTTCCTTGACCGTGCTGCCCAGCCGGATGGTCATGCCGCGGTCGCGCATCTGATGGATGAAATCATCGACGATTTCGCGGTCGACGAAATCGAGGATGGTGTTGCGCGGCTCGACCAGCGTCACCGGCACGTCGAGCGCCGAAAAGATCGTCGCATATTCGACACCGATGACGCCGGCGCCGATCACCGTCAGCGTGCGCGGCAAGCGGCCGAGTTCCAGCATTTCGTCACTGTCGAAGATGCGGGTCTGGTCGAAGGGCACGTCACGCGGCCGGTGCGGCCTGGTGCCGACCGCGATCAGCGCATTGGCGAAACCGATCTCGCTGTAGTCGCCGTTGTCGCTCGTCAGGCTGACCTTGTTGGGGCCGAGGAACTTCGCCGTAGCGCGCACGCTCTTGACCGCGTTGCGCATAAACTGGTGCTGCAGGACCTCGACCTCGTGGTCGAGCGTCTTGTGCAGGCGCTCGACGAGATCGCCGATGGAAATGTCTTGCTTGACCCGGTAGCCGCGGCCGTAGAAGCCGCGCTCGCGCCAGCCGGACAGGTTGAGCACGGTCTCGCGCAGCGTCTTCGACGGGATGGTGCCGGTGTGCACGGAGACGCCGCCGAGGCGCCGGCCCCTGTCGACCACCAGCACGGATTTGCCGAGCTTGGCCGACTGCACGGCGGCACGGCGCCCGGAAGGGCCGCTCCCGATGACCAGCATGTCATAGTCCATGTCGCCCTGCCCCTCGTCTCTGCCCCTGAGCGCTTTGTTGCGCCGCAGCAAGCTAATGCCATCCGCGCGGCAAATTCAACCGATTCGAAAGGGGTTGGCATGGCCTGGCCATATATGCCGGGCGAAAGGCCCCGATCTTGATTCCACCGCAGGCCTTCACCATTTCATCAGCAATGTGCCCGCACCCTATTGCGGGCCCGGTTGCGAGGGTATGACATGAACGCGCGCGTTCTCGACGGCGAAATCATCACCAGCAGGCTCGACGATGTCAGAGCCTATGACGGCGTGCGCACGCGGCGCATCCTGGCCTTCATCATCGACTATTGCATCGTCGCGCTGCTCACCATTCCGTTCGCGATCCTGGTGTTCCTGCTCGGGGTGCTGACGCTCGGCCTTGGCTGGATGCTGTTTTCCGTGCTCGTGCCGGCGGTCGCCATTCTCTACATCTGGAACACGCTGGGCAGCCGCGACCAGGCCACGACCGGCATGAAGATGATGGGCATCCGGCTCGATCGCCTCGACGGCACCCGCATCGACGGACTGACCGCCGTGGTGCATTCGGTGCTGTTCTGGGCCGCCAACGTCATCCTGACACCGCTGGTTCTGCTGGTGACGCTGTTTTCCGACCGCAAGCGCACGCTGCACGACCTGCTGCTCGGCACGGTGGTGACCCGCAGGGATCGTTGAAACAGCGTTTCGAAGGGCTGTGCGGGCGCCTATGCGCAAATATGAAGGCCTTCGACCGGCCGCCGCCTCACAATCCTGTTGAATTTTTCGCCGACCGGGCCAAAGGTAAGGCGATTCGCAGGAGTGTTTCCTAGACTCGATGACGCAGCACCCGACCCAGTCGCCGCAGTTCTTCCTGACCGCGCCGTCGCCATGCCCGTATCTGGAGGGCCAGTTCGAGCGCAAGGTGTTCACGCATCTGGTCGGCGACAAGGCGCCGGAGATGAACGACCTCCTGACGCAAGGCGGGTTCCGGCGCTCGCAGAACATCGCCTACAGGCCGGCCTGCGAAACCTGCCGCGCCTGTGTTTCGGTGCGCATCCTGGCGCAGGAGTTCACCGCCAGTCGCAACATGAAGCGGGTGATCCAGCACAATGCCGATCTCATCGGCGCCATGCACGACGCGCAGCCTTCCACCGAGCAGTATTCGCTGTTTCGCGCCTATCTCGATGCCCGGCACCGCCGCGGCGGCATGTCCGACATGACGGTGCTCGACTACGCCATGATGGTCGAGGACACGCATGTCGACACCAAGATCATCGAATACCGGCGGCGCGGCCCCGACAGCTTCATCACCGGCAAGGGCCAGGGCGAGTTGATCGCCGTGGCACTCACCGACAAGATGGCCGACGGCCTATCGATGGTCTATTCCTACTTCAATCCAAACTTCGAGGACCGCTCGCTCGGCACGTTCATGATCCTCGACCACATCGCCCGCGCCAGGGCGATGGGCCTGCCCCATGTCTATCTCGGCTACTGGGTCAACGGCTCGCGCAAGATGAATTATAAGATGCGCTTCATGCCGCAGGAGCATCTCGGCCCGAAGGGCTGGGAACGCTACGACCACGAAGCGGTTTCGCGCTGACCCTTCCTTCCGCCATTCATCCCTAACTGTTTCAAGGAGGAGGAAGCTGGTCTTCCGGCTGTGTGGCTGGAAGACAGGTGACGGGCCGATATTGCGGCCTGCCTCCCCATTCATTGCGAGATCGGCATGTCATCCCACCACGATCATCAGAAGGGCCTCCTCATCACCGCCATCGGCGGACTGACGCTGACCATCGACATCCCGCTGATCCGGCTCGCCGACGGCAGCCCATGGACCATCATGATGCTGCGCAACGCCACGACCTTGGCCGCCGCACTGGTGGTCTGGGCCGTCTGGCGTGCGCTGAGCAGGAACGCACCACAACTCATCCCAGGCTGGTCAGGGTTGGCGGTGGCCATATGCTATGGCCTGACCGGCATCACCTTCATCACCGCCGTCTTCCACACCTCGACCGCAAATCTGGTCTTCATCCTCGCCTTCAACACCGTATTCGCAGCGCTCTTGTCCTGGCTGTTCCTGTGGGAGCGGCCGCGGCTGATGACGCTCGCGACGATGCTGGTCATGATCCTTGGCGTGCTGATCATCGTCGGCGGTTCGGTCGGCACCGGGCACCTGTTCGGCGATTTCATGGCGCTCTGCTCGGCCTTCTTCGTCGCTCTAGCCATCACCATCTCGCGCGCCAGCGGCAAGGACATGGGCTTCACATCGCTGGTCGGCGTCGTCCTGCCCTTGGCGGTTGCCGCGTTCATGGTCTCGGTCGAAGGCTTTCACGTCAACGCGCCATGGTGGATCATCTTCAACGGCGCCGTGATCATGCCGATCTCGTTCTTCTGCCTTGCCAACGGACCGAAATACATTTCAGGACCGGAAGTGGCGATGTTCTATCTGCTGGAAACCGTGCTGGCGCCGGTCTGGGTGTGGATGATCTTTGCGGAAACACCGTCGCGCAACAGCCTGATCGGCGGCGTCATCCTGATCACCGCGCTGGTCGCCCACTCATTGTGGCAGTTGCATGAAGGACGCAAGCGCCGCGCCGCGCTGGCCGTCAGTCACCCGGCCTGACTTTTTTCGGCACGCCGTGCTCGGCGGCGATCTCGATCTGCGGCGGATGATCGTCCAGTTCCTCTGGCGCGGCAGGAGCGGCCTCGTCCATCAGTTCGACCTCGCGCAGCCATTCGCGCCAGATCGCGACCAGCAGCGCCATCAGCACCGGGCCGATGAACAGGCCGAGGAAGCCCATCGTCTTGACGCCGCCGATCAGGCCGAAAAAGGTCGGCAGGAAGGGTAGCTTGATCGGCCCGCCGACCAGCTTCGGGCGCAGCGTCTTGTCGACGATGAAGAGTTCGACCGCGCCCCATATGAACAGCGCGAACCCCGCCACCGGCGAACCGCTGGCGGCGAGATAGATCGAGACAAGCGTGAAGGACAGCGGAGCGCCGCCGGGGATCAGTGCCATGACGCCGGTCAAGGCGCCGAGCGTCACCGGCGACGGCACGCCGGCCAGCCAGTAGGCGATGCCGAGCACCAGCCCCTCGCCGATGGCGATGATGGTCATGCCGGTCACGGTCGAGGAGATCGTCGCCGGCACAACCCGCGAAATCCGCTCCCATCTCATCGGCAGGATGCGCTCGCCGAGGCGGTCGACCTGGCCGGCGAAATGCTCGCCATCGCGATAGGCGAAGAACAGCGCGATCATCATGAACAGCAGCGTCAGCAACAGGCCGAAGGCACTGCCGCCGGCCGCCAGCACGCCGCGATAGATGCTGCCGATGTTGGCGCCGCTGACCAGCTGGATCAGTTCGCCGATGCCGCCGGGATGGCCGAGATTGGTCGTCCACTGCTCATTCAGCCACTCGCCGACGATGGGCATTGTGGCGATCCAGTGCGGTGTCACCGCACCGTGCCGGTTGGTCTCGATCGCCCAGGCGACCCATTCGCGGACCTCGTTGATGGCATAGGTGCCGGCGAGCGCGATCGGCACCACCAGGAAGGTCAGGATGAACAGGATCGCGAAAGTCGCGGCGATGGTGCGGTTGCCGCCGACGGCGGCAAGCAGCCGCCGGTAGAGCGGCCAGCTGGCGAAGGCGATGACGAGGGCGGCCAACACCGGAAACAGGAAGCCGTGGAACAAGTAGACGCCGGCGGCAACGATCAGCACCAAAAGCCAGCGCGCCGCCGACAGCGGCGGGATGACGGCGGATCTCAGCGGCGCCGACAGGCCGAACAGGCGCTGCTGCCGCTCCGGTTTCTGGATCTCAGTCCGCTTCAAACGCGCGTTTCTCCCTGCCCATCCTACTGCTTATGCACAATCATAGTGCAGCAATCGTGACGATAGTCCAACTGCTTGGGAATCTCCCCTCGAGGGCCCTCGAGGGGGAGATGGCCGGCAGGCCAGAGGGGGTCGTCTCGCATGGAGTGCCGGCCACGTCCGTTCGCGATTGGGAGGTCGCGTCAGGACGTACCGACCCTCTCTGTCGCCTTCGGCGACATCCCACCTCGAGGGGGGAGATTTAGCGGCGCTACCCGAACTTGCCCGTCCGCGGGAATCCCTTCGGCACCATCCGTCCGGCCGACGCTCTGGCGCCGATCCACTCCGCCAGTTCCTCGCGCGACTTGACGAAAGTGCGGTCGGCCGAATCCTGCCAGGACAGGCCGGTTTCCAGCGTAAAGGTTTTCAGGTCAAGAACGCCGCCGTCCTTGTATTTTTGCAGGCGAACGCCCTTGCCGCGGCCCATTTCCGGGATCTCGGAAAGCGGGAAGACCAGCATCTTGCGGTTCTCGCCGACGATGGCGAGATGGTCGCCGCCCACCACCAGGCAGCGCTTGGCCTCGTCCGGCGCCTTGACGTTCATCACCTGCTTGCCCTTGCGGGTGTTGGCGACGACCTCTTCCTCCGGCACGACGAAGCCGTTGGCGTCGTAGGACACCAGAAGCAGCTTGCGCTTGGGGTCGTGGACGAAGGCGGTGACGATGTCCTGGTCGTTGTCCATGTCGACGATGATGCGGATCGGTTCGCCATGGCCGCGTCCGCCCGGCAGCCGGTCGGCGCCGATCGTGTAGAACTTGCCGCCGGTGGTGAAGACCAGGATCTTGTCGGTGGTCTGGGCGTGGAAGGCGAGCTTGAGGCTGTCGCCCTCCTTGAAGGTGAGCGTCGAGTGGTCGCTCAAATGACCTTTCATCGCCCTGAGCCAGCCCTTTTCGGAGACGACCACGGTGACCGGCTCGCGCTCGATCATGGCGTGCGCGATGTCGGTAAGGTCATGCTCGGGCGCGTCGGCGAACTGGGTCCGCCGCTTGCCGAGTTCGGTCTGCGGTCCGAACTTGTCGCGGATGCTGCTGACTTCCCACTTGATCGTCGCCCATTGCTTGGCATTCGACGCCAGCAGCGCCTCGATCTGCTTCTTCTCGGCGGTGAGGCCGTCGAACTCCTTGCGGATCTCGATCTCTTCCAGCTTGCGAAGAGCGCGCAGGCGCATGTTGAGGATGGCTTCGGCCTGGGTGTCGGTCAGCGACCAGCGGGCCATCATCACCTGCTTGGGCTCGTCCTCCTCGCGGATGATCCTGATCACCTCGTCGATGTTGAGGTAAGCGATGAGATAGCCGGCGAGGATCTCCAGCCGCCTTTCGATCTCGCCAAGCCGATGCTTCGAACGGCGGATGAGCACGTCGCGGCGGTGCTCGAGCCATTCCTTGAGCACGCCCTTCAGCGACAGCACGTTCGGCACCTTGCCGCGCGACAGCACGTTCATGTTGAGCGGGAAGCGGCTTTCGAGTTCGGTCAGCTTGAACAGCGATTCCATCAATATGCCCGGATCGACCGAACGGCTCTTCGGCACCAGCACGACGCGGATGTCCTCGGCGCTCTCGTCGCGGATGTCCTCCAGAAGCGGCAATTTGCGCGCCATCAGCAGCTCGGCGATCTTCTCGATCAGCCGCGCCTTCTGGACGCCGTAGGGGATCTCGGTAACGACGATGCTCCAGGTGCCCCTGCCCTGGTCCTCCTGGCTCCATTTCGCCCGGACGCGAAAACCGCCGCGGCCGGTCTCGTAGGCTTCCAGGATCGAGGCGCGGCTGTCGACGATGATGCCGCCGGTCGGGAAATCCGGGCCCTGGACGAAATCCATCAGCGCCGTCACCGGCGCGTCCGGATTCTCGATCAGGTGTAGTGCCGCGTCGCAAAGCTCGGCGGCATTGTGCGGCGGGATCGAGGTCGCCATGCCCACCGCAATGCCGGACGAGCCGTTGGCTAGCAGGTTCGGGAAGGCGCCGGGCAGCACGACCGGCTCCTCGTCCTCCTCATTGTAGGTCGGCCGGTAATCGACCGCGTCCTCGGTGATGCCGGCGAGCAGCTCGGTCGCCACATCGGTCATGCGCGCTTCGGTGTAGCGCATGGCGGCGGCGTTATCGCCGTCGATGTTGCCGAAATTGCCCTGCCCGTCGACCAGCGGGTAGCGCATCGAGAAATCCTGCGCCAGGCGCACCAGCGCGTCGTAGATCGACTGGTCGCCATGCGGATGGAACTTGCCCATCACCTCGCCGACGATACGGGCGCATTTGGCGAAACCCTGGTCGGGATTGAGCCTGAGCAGCCGCATGGCATGCATGATGCGGCGGTGCACGGGCTTCAGCCCGTCGCGCACATCCGGCAGCGCCCTGTGCATGATGGTCGACAACGCATAAGCGAGATAGCGCTCTTCCAGCGCCTTCTTCAGATCGATCGGTTCGACGTGATCACCACCGCCATCTTGAGGCGGCAAAAGCCTTTTTCCCATGGGGCTGCACTAGCCGAGCGGGTGATTCGCGGCAAGCGCCGGTGTGCGAATCCGCACTTCGCGCGGCCTTTGGGCGGCAAAACGGGCGACACCTGGGCGGGCGCAGCCGCCTCAAACCTACCGCACGGATGTGATGGACTTCACGGAATTGCCGGCGCGGCCACGTCTATGTGCAACAGCATCGGAAGCGGTGCCGGCGCCAGCCAACATCAATCTGTTACAAGCCCTGTCTAAGGCATGACGCGATGACGCATGGAAATCCGATCTTCATGACAAATTCACCGCACCACGCAAAGACCGAGGATCGGGTTTGCCTTTCGCCGTGATTTTCGACCATTCTGTCCGACAACGCCTTTATCCCGTCCAGTTCGTCACAGAATGGTGAGGCGCAACCAATGAAGACATTTTTCAGGACATCTCAGGGGACTTGAAATGACAATCCAACACTCATTCCGCAAACTCGCTTTTTCGACCTTTTTGCTGACGCTGCCGCTGAATGCCGCTTTCGCGCAGGACACTGCCGTCGCCGACCGGCTCAAGGCGACGCTCGCCGCCCAGGGCGTCGACATTTCCTGGACCGGGGTGACCGGCGACGCCACCAGCATGGTGCTGCAGGGCGTGTCGGTGAAACCGGCGGCCGAGAAGGAGGCGCTGCCGATCGGCGACGTCAAGCTCGAGGGCGTGACCGAGGCCAATGGCGGTTATGACATCGCGACCGTGTCAACCTCGGCTTTCCAACGCACCCAGGACGGCATCACCCTCGATCTCAGCCCCTTCGTCATTCATGACATGACTGTTCCGGCCGATGGCGCCACCGGACCGACGGGCTCGATGCTGATGTACAAATCGGCCGAACTCGCCAACATGACGGTCAAGGTCGCCGACAAGACCGCCTTCTCGATGGACGGCCTCGCCATCGAGATCACGCCGCCCGCCGACGGCAAGGCGATGGAATTCACCGGCACGACGGAAAAGTTCAATGCCGACCTGACCCTGGTCGAGGACCCGAAGTCGAAGGAGGTCATCGACGCGCTCGGCTACCAGAACATCACCGGCAATATCGACGTGGCCGGCACTTGGCAGCCTTCGGACGGCAAGATGGAACTGTCCCAATACAACATCGCGGTCGACAATGCCGGCAAGTTCGGCATGACCTTCGACCTCGGCGGCTATACGCTCGATTTCGTAAAGTCGGTGCAGGAGATGCAGAAGAAGATGGCGGCGCAGCCCGAAGGTGCCGACAATTCGGCGCAAGGCATGGCCATGCTCGGCCTGATGCAGCAGCTCACCTTCAACGGCGCCTCGATCCGCTTCGACGACGATTCGCTGACCGGCAAGGTGTTGGAGTATGTCGGCAAGCAGCAAGGCATGTCGGCCAAGGACATCGCCAACCAGGCCAAGGCGATCGTGCCGTTCGGCATGGCGCAGCTCAACAATCCGGAACTGACGGCCGAAGTGACCGCCGCGGTCAGCAAGTATCTGGACGACCCGAAGAGCCTCGAGATTTCGGCCGAGCCGCCGGCCTCGGTGCCGTTCGCGCTGATCATGGCCGGCGCGATGTCCAACCCGCTCGACCTGCCGAAGACGCTGGGCGTCAAGGTCACGGCGAACGAAGACTGATCGACAGGGTTCCTGAAAGCAGAAAGCCCGGCAGCGATGCCGGGCTTTTTTGTTGGATTGTCGAATCGAAAGAATCGGTTCCGGCCTTTTTTTAAAGTACCGGTCGAAACGGGATCAGGCGTCCTTCTTGGCCGCCGCGACGCGCAGCGACAATTCGCGAAGCTGCTGCGGCGTGGCTTCCGAGGGCGCGTTCATCAGGAGGTCATAAGCCTGCTGGTTCATCGGGAACATGGTGACCTCGCGCAGGTTCTTGGCCCCGACCAAAAGCATGACGACGCGGTCGATGCCGGCCGCCATGCCGCCATGCGGCGGCGCGCCGTACTGGAAGGCACGGTAGAGGCCGCCAAAGCGCTCCTCGACGGTCGCGCGGTCGAGCCCGACCGTCTCGAAGGCCTTGACCATGGTTTCCGGCAGATGGTTGCGGATGCCGCCGGAGGCGATCTCAAAGCCGTTGCAGACCATATCGTACTGGAACGCTTTGATGCCGAGCAGATCCTCGCCGTTGAGCGCGTCGATGCCGCCTTGCGGCATCGAGAACGGGTTGTGGGCGAAATCGATCTTCTTCTCCTCCTCGTTCCATTCGAAGAACGGGAAGTCGACGATCCAGCACAGTTCGAAGCGCTCGCGGTCGACAAGATTGAGCTCTTCGCCGGCGCGGGTGCGTGCAGCACCCGCGAAGGACACGAACTTCTTCGGGTCGCCGGCGACGAAGAAGGCGGCATCGCCGTCTGCAAGGCCGAGCTGGAGGCGGATCGCCTCGGTGCGTTCCTCGCCGATGTTCTTGGCCAGCGGTCCCGCGCCTTCGAGCTTCTCGCCCTCCTTGCGCCAGAAGATGTAGCCCAGGCCAGGCTGGCCCTCGCCCTGCGCCCAGGAGTTCATGCGGTCGCAGAAGGCGCGCGAGCCGCCGGTCTTGGCCGGTATGGCCCAGATCTCGGCCTTCGGATCGTTGGCGAGGATGTTGGCGAACACCTTGAAGCCGGACTCGCGAAAATGGTCGGAGACCGCCTGCATCTCGATCGGGTTGCGCAGGTCCGGCTTGTCGGTGCCGTATTTGCGCATGGAGACATCATAGGGAATGCGCTGGAATTTCTGCGTCACCGGCTTGCCGTTGGCGAAGGTCTCGAAGACCGCGCGGAGGACGGGCTCCATCGTGCCGAGCACGTCGTCCTGCTCGACAAAGCTCATCTCCAGATCGAGCTGGTAGAATTCGCCCGGCAGACGGTCGGCGCGCGGATCCTCGTCGCGGAAGCAGGGCGCGATCTGGAAGTAGCGGTCGAAGCCCGACACCATGATCAGCTGCTTGTATTGCTGCGGCGCCTGCGGCAGCGCGTAGAAGGTGCCGGGATGGATGCGTGACGGCACCAGGAAGTCGCGCGCGCCCTCGGGCGACGACGCGGTCAGGATCGGCGTCGAGAATTCGGTGAAGCCGACCTCGTCCATGCGCTTGCGCATCTCGGCGATGATTTTTGTCCGCGCCACGATGTTCTTGTGCAAAGTCTCGCGGCGCAGGTCGAGGAAGCGGTACTTCAGGCGGATGTCTTCCGGATAGTCGGGCTCGCCGAACACCGGCAGCGGCAGTTCCTTGGCCGCCGACAGCACCTCGATCTCGCGCGCGAAAATCTCGATTTCGCCGGTCGGCAGATTGGCATTGGTTGTCTCGGGCAGGCGCGCCTTGACCTCGCCGTCGACGCGGATGACCCACTCGCCGCGCACGGTCTCGGCGATCTTGAAGGCCGGCGAATCCGGATCGGCGACGATCTGGGTCAGGCCGTAATGATCACGCAGGTCGATGAACAGCAGGCCGCCATGGTCGCGCACGCGATGCACCCAGCCCGACAGGCGGACGGGGACGCCGACGTCGCTCTTTCTCAATTGGGCACAGGTGTGGCTGCGGTAACGATGCATTGTCATGATGAAGTCCGGAACTGGTTGCAGGCCGACGGGCCGGCTCGGAAAATTTGCGCGAAAAGCGCATGAGAGGCCGGTTTTGTCAAGGCAAGCGGGCGGTTCCGATGCGGCGCGCCAACTGTTCAGGCGAAGCGGATTTCAGCGCCCTGACGCTCGAAATCGGCGAGGATAGCGGCCGGCGCCGTCTTTTCGACCACCAGATGGCGGATCGCTTCAGGCCCGGCGACGCGGTAGGGCGCCGCCGTGGCCAGCTTGTCGTTGGTGACGGCGATGACGATGCCGGCGCTGTTCCTGGCCATGGCCCGCTTCACCTCGGCCTCCGCCGAATCGAACGCCGTCACGCCGCGTGAGGCATCGAGACCGCAGGAGCCCAGGAAAAACAGGTCGGCGCCAAGCTGCGCGACGGCAGCCAGCGTATCGGCGCCGACGCAGGTTCCCAGGTCGCGGTCGAACCTGCCACCCAGCATGATCAGTTCGACCAAGGCGTGTTCGGAGAGAGCCGAAGCGACGCCGAGCGAATTGGTGGCTATGGTCAGTTCGAGGTCGCGCGGAATGGCCCTGGCGATCGCGGCATTGGTGGTGCCGCCGTCGATGAACAGGCTTTGCCCGCTGGAGAGCAGAGTCACCGCCGCGCGCGCCAGCCGCATCTTCTCCTCGACCGCATGGCTATCGCGCTGGCTGATTGGTGCAGCGGCGAAAGGTGCGGCCGCGACCGCGCCGCCATAGACGCGGCGGCATTGCCCGGCCTTGGCCATCTCCCTCAGGTCGCGTCGGACCGTGTCTTCCGAAACGCCGAAGCGGCTCGCCAGTTCGCCGGCCAGTACCCTTCCCTCCGCCGCAAGCCGGTCGCGGATGAGCTGGTGCCGTTCGTCGGTAAGCATTGCATGATCCTGTTTCTTTGTGCACGTTCTTGCATGTTTTCCGTGTTTATGCAAGAAGTCGAACAATTCAGGCAGTTGGACAGGCCAGCCGCCGGCACCTCTTTCCCTGAAGGCATTGCGATGACCCTTGGCCTCAGCCTCGCCCCTCAGCACCGGGTCTATGCCGGGTTTGCGATCTATTCGTTCGCCATGGGCAACATCTTTCCGCGGCTGCCGGACATCAAGCATGCCATGGGCATCGAGGACGGCACGCTCGGGCTCAGCCTGATCGGAACGCCGATCGGCACCTTGACCGCGCTGACGTTGGCGACGCCGATGCTGGAACGGGTCGGCTTCCGCCGCGCGCTGCTCGGGCTGGTCCCATTGGTGGCGGCAACCTATGCCATCGCGGTGCACGCGCCGGGGCCTGTCTCGCTGTTCCTCATGCTCCTTCCGGTCGGACTGATGATCGGCAGCATCGAGATCATGCTCAATGTCGAGGCCGACAGAACGGAATTCCTGCTGAAGCGCCGGATCATGAACCGGGCGCATTCGTTCTGGAGCATGGGCTTCTTCGGCGCCGGCCTGTTCGGCGCGGCGCTCGGCCATCTCGGCATGTCGCCGCAACTTCACCTAGCTATCGTCGTGCCGATGGTGGCGATATCGATGCCGCTGTTTCTCGGCGGCTACGAACCGGCGCCGAGCCGCTTCGCCGGCAACGGCGACAAGGCGCCCAGGCTGGCAAGGCCGACGCTGCCGATCCTCGTCCTCGTCGCGGTGACGCTGTCGGCAATGCTCTTGGAAGGTGCCAGCATCGACTGGTCGGCGATCTACATGCGCACCGTGTTCGACTCCGGTCCCTTCGTCGCCGGATTCACGGTGGCGCTGTTCGCATTCTCGCAAGCGACCACGCGCTTCTTCGCCGACAGCTTTGTCGACCGCCACTCGCCAAGCGGTGTGGCGCGTGTGCTGCTGGCGAGCATGGCGGCGGGCGTGCTGCTGGTCTTCCTGTCGCCTGCCCCATTTGTGTCCATGCTGGGCTTTGCCCTTTTGGGGATCGGCAGCAGCGCTCTCTTTCCGCTGGCGATCTCCGCGGCCGCCCAGCGGACGGATCGCCCCGCGGCAATCAATGTCGCGGCGCTGTCGCAGATCTCCTTCGTCGCCTTCCTGCTCGGTCCGCCGCTGCTCGGCTTCGTCTCGGACCATTGGGGTATCCGCTCGGCCTTTGCCATTGGCATCCCGTTCATCGCGCTTAGCCTGCTGACCGCCGGGTCGCTTGGCCGAAGGGCGCCCTCGGAGAAGCCCGCTGCGCCGTCGAGCGAGAAAATACTGGCGCGGGCCAGCGAGGCATAGACTGGTCTCCCGTCATCAGGCGGTCAGTGGGTGAAGCGCGCACTTTCACCAGGCGTGGCAGCCCCACACACGACAGCCGGATCCGGACGAAGTCCGCATGATTCCACCATTCGCCGGGACGGCATGTTCGATGCCGATACGAGCTCATAGATGTGCGTTGCATGCAGATCGCGAAACACATTGAGGATCATGCGAGCGTTGATGTAGGCGCCGAGCCCTCGGCCTCTATGCGATTGCGCGACCGCAACCAGTCCGCCCCACGCATATCGGTGATAGGCACTGTAGGGATTGTGAGGCAAGTAGCCATGCGCGGTTGCCGCGACAGCTCCTGCCTCGTCGCCCACCACCACCGTCGTCGCCGGCCCCAAGGTTCCGGCCAGCAGTGATCCCGAAAATGGCACCACGCCCGACGCCGCCATGAGCGCCTGGATGCGGGCCGTATACTCGCCATCCGGCTCGGCCGGCCTTTCTCTATCGACAAATCCGTCGGGCAATCCTCGACCGACAATCGCTTCCGATGCCACCAGGGCATTTGCCTGATCGGCCACGAACACGTCCCAGGTGTCGAAGCGGTAGCCCCCCTTGGCCAATCGCGACTTGAGTTCGCCCACCTTGCCTGCAGGTATCATGCGAAAGCCGAAGATGCCGTCGCGATTGAGGATCTTGTCGATCAGCTCCCACCCGAACTGATCGGGATCATCGCACCCCATCGTGCGCCCAGTCTGGCACGCGCCGGGGGTCGTCCTGATGAAGTCGACACTCGCCTCAGCCTCAGCTTGCAGGCGCTGCTGAAGCTCCGTGCCGAAATAGTCTGACATGGAAAGTCCCACTCTTTGTCATGAGCCCCATGGAGTGTAGCAAGCACTTCGGAATACGGCCAAGCTGCTTTCTGTTGGAACCAGCCGGGCTCCCTTGTTGGCTCAACGCCGCCGGGAATTGCCGCTGGCATTGGCGGTGGCGATGGTTCAAGAAGGGTCAACGAAAAGTGATTGCCTTTCCTTCATGTCCTCCATCCGTCCGCTGATCCCACTCCTCATCGCCGCCGGCATCCTGCTTGGCGGCAATGGGCTGCAGGGCACGCTGATCGCGCTGCGCGGTGCCCAGGAAGGGTTTTCCGCCACAATCATCGGCCTGCTGGGCACGTTCTATTTCGCCGGCTTCCTGCTCGGCTGCCTGGCCGTCACCCGCATCCTCAAGGCGGTCGGCCATGTCAGGACCTTCGCCGCGCTGGCGGCGACCGCATCGGCCGGCACGCTGCTGCTGGTTTTGGTCATCGACCCGGTGATGTGGTGCGCGGTGCGCTTTGCCGGTGGCTTCTGCTTCGCCGGGCTGTTCACCGTCATGGAAGCCTGGTTGAATTCGGGCGTCACCAACAAGGACCGCGCACGCGTGCTTGCCATCTACCGCATGGTCGATATCGGCTCGGTGACATCAGCGCAGTTCCTGATCCCGGTCTTCGGCGCCGGCGGCTTCACCATCTTCGCCATCATGTCGATGATGATCACACTGTCGCTGGTGCCGGTGTCGCTCGGCGACCGCTCCAACCCGACGCCGCCGGAGGACGTCAAGCTTGACCTTGCGCGCGTCTGGCGGATCTCGCCGCTCGGTTGCTTTGGTTGCATCTGCGTCGGCGTCACCAACAGCGCCTTCCGCACGCTGTCGCCGGTCTATGCCGAACAGCTCGGTATGTCTGTGGCCGACGTCGTCACCTTCGTCAGTGTCGGCATTTTCGGCGGCGCCCTCATCCAGTATCCGCTGGGCTACCTCTCCGACCGCCGGGACCGGCGCACGGTGCTCCTGGCGACGACGTGCTGCGCCATGCTCGCGGCGCTGGCGCTGGTGTTCATCCCCGGCAACGACCCGTTCCTCAACTTCGTCATCGTCTTCATCTTCGGCAGCTTCGCCATGCCGCTCTATTCGCTCTCGGCGGCGCATTCCAACGACCGCGCCGGCAAGGGCGAGTTCGTGCTGATCAACGCGGCGCTGATGCTGTTCTATTCCTTCGGCGCCATCGGCGGTCCGTTCGCGGCCTCGACGGCGATGCAGTATTTCGGACCGGGCGCCCTGTTTGTTTTCAGCGCTGTCGTGTACGCCATTCTCATCATCGTGATCCTCTACCGGATGCAGGTGCGCTCCGGCGTGCCGGCGGGCCACCGCAGCCGGTTTATCGCGCTGTTGCGTACATCGACGGTATTTGCGCGGCTGGCGCGGCGGAACGGTGATTCCGATGGATCGACGGACACATGACCGTGCAGCGGCTTGACGAAAGCCCGCGCGGCTGAAATTGAAAGAGACCTAATATGTTGCCAAAAGCGATTTGATGCACGTCATCACCACCCAAAGTGAACTCGAGACCGTTGTCGCCGCGTTCGAAAAGTCGGATTTCGTCACCGTCGACACCGAATTCATCCGCGAAACGACCTTCTGGCCGATTCTCTGCCTGATCCAGATGGCGGCACCTGGCGTGACGGCGCTGATCGACCCGCTGTCGCCCGATATTGACCTGAAACCCTTCTTCCGGCTGATGGCCAACGAAGCGGTGGTCAAGGTCTTCCACGCGGCGCGCCAGGACATCGAAATCATCGTCCATCTCGGCGATCTCGTGCCGCATCCGGTGTTCGACACCCAGGTGGCGGCGATGGTCTGCGGCTTCGGCGACAGCGTCTCCTACGACCAGCTGGTGCAGCGCATCACCGGGGCCAGGCTCGACAAATCCTCGCGCTTCACCGACTGGCGGCATCGTCCCTTGTCCGACAAGCAGCTCGACTATGCGCTGGCCGACGTCACCCACCTGATCGAGGTCTATCAGCACCTCAGCGCCGAACTGGTACGGGAAAACCGCGCCCATTGGCTGAACGAGGAAATGGAGGTGCTGACCTCGCGCGAGACCTACGATCCGCATCCGGAGGACGCCTGGAAGCGGCTGAAGATGCGCCTGCGCAAGCCGCAGGAGCTGGCGATCGTGCAGGCAGTGGCCGCATGGCGCGAGCGCGAGGCGCGCGAGCGCGACGTGCCGCGCGGACGGGTGCTGAAGGACGACGCGATCTATGAGGTCGCGCAGCAGGCGCCGCGCGATACGGCGGGACTTGGCCGCCTGCGCACCACGCCGAAAGGCTGGGAACGCTCGGCGACGGCGACCGCCCTGCTCGGCGCGGTCAACACCGCCCTGGCCTTGCCGAAGGAAGCGATGCCGAAGCTGCCGAAGAGTTTTCAGCCGCCGGAAGGCTCAAATGCCGCGTCGGAACTGTTGAAAGTGCTTTTGCGCATCGTTGCCGAAAAGGAAGGCGTGGCGTCGAAGGTACTGGCGTCCAGCGACGACATCGACCGCATCGCCGCCGAGGGCGAGGCAGCCGACGTGCCGGCCCTGCAGGGCTGGCGGCGGGCCGTGTTCGGCGAAGCGGCGCTCAAGCTGGTGCGCGGCGAGATCGGCATCAAGTTCGACAAGCGCAAGATCGCGCTGTTCGATCTGTAGCGATTGCGCTGGTGCGGCTCAAACCGCCCCAAGCAAATGGAACGCGAACCAGATCCAGGCCAGTAGCAGGACAACCGCGCCGAAGAAGAAGGCGCGGCTGCGCAGACGCACCCGGTTGCTGGTCAGATGCACCCAAGCATGGACATAGCGCGACAGGATGAAGATCCACATCAGTGCCAGCGTCAGGTAGTTGACGCCGTTGGTAACGAAAAGCGCCAGGCAGAGGGCGTGGAACAGCACCGGCAATTCGAACTGGTTGATCAGATTGTTGGCGACGGTGACGCTGGAGACCGGCTCGGTCGAACGGACCTTGTACTGACCGACCTTGGCCTCGCCGGACTTGATGGCAAAATACCGGCGCCGGGCCATCACCAGATAGACGATATAGACAAGCAGCACATGCGCCAGAACAGGCCAGAAGATCGCGGTCTGGTTCACGATTGCTCCCCGCCCTCAGCGGGCCGCCGCTGACCTGCCAGGTAAAAGACCGCAATGACGGCCAAGGGTATCGCCAGCAGCGCGAATTTGGTGACGGTCAGCGCCGAGGCGAAGGCGAGCGAATCGGGGTTGGCCGACTGGAAATCGGACAAGAGCCGCGCTACCGCGAAATTCTGCGCGTAATCGGCGAGCATGTAGGGCAGCACGAGTACGACCGCGAACAGCGCCTGGACCGGCGCGATCATCGCCCGGAAATTCCTCAGTTGCCGGCCGGTTGCCAGAATCAGGCTCACCAGGGTCAGCGACAACAGCGCCGGGAACAGCAGATCGAAGGTCAGGTAGTGCCAGACCAGGATGATCTCGCCGCCACGCCGGCCAAGCGCCGTCAGCCATGCCATGCCTTCGTCCGGGGTAAAGCCGGCAAGACGCATGTCGAGCGACGGCAGGCCGCCGCTCAAACTGCGGAAATAGAGGAACTCCATCGCATTCATGGCGACGAAGACCGCCGCGGTCGCGAAACTGAGTGCAGCGGCGTGGCGCGACAGCCGGAGCACAATCGCCGTCAGATTACGCCAAAATGCGTAACGATCCCGTTGATCGGGCTGATCGGCCCGATCGGCCTGATCAAAGTCCGCCCGGATAATTCGGGCTTTCGCGGGTGATCGTGACGTCATGGGCGTGGCTTTCACGAAGTCCGGCGTTGGATATGCGCACAAAAGTGGCGCGGCCGCGGAAATCGGCAAGGTCGCGGCCACCGACATAACCCATAGCGGCTTTCAGGCCGCCCGCAAGCTGGTGCAGTACGCCAGACACAGGTCCTTTGTAGGGAACCTGCCCTTCGATGCCTTCCGGAACCAGTTTCAGCGTGTCGCGGACCTCGGCCTGGAAGTAGCGATCGGCGGAGCCGCGGGCCATGGCACCGACCGACCCCATGCCGCGGTAGGCCTTGAAGGAGCGTCCCTGGTGCAGATAGACCTCGCCCGGGCTCTCGTCGGTGCCAGCGAGCAGTGAGCCGATCATGGCCGCACTTGCACCGGCGGCGAGCGCCTTGGCGAGATCGCCCGAATATTTGATGCCGCCATCGGCAATCACCGAGACGCCCGATCTGTGCGCTGTCTCGACCGCCGACATGATGGCCGAAAGCTGCGGCACGCCGACGCCGGCGACGATGCGGGTGGTGCAGATCGAGCCCGGGCCGATGCCGACCTTGACGGCGTCGGCGCCGGCATCGATCAGCGCCTGCGTGCCCTCGGCGGTGGCGACGTTGCCGGCCAGGATGCGCACCGAATTGGACAGTTTCTTGGCCCGCGTCACGGCATCGAGCACCCGCTGCGAGTGGCCGTGCGCGGTGTCGATGACCAGGAGGTCGACGCCGGCATCGATCAGCCGCTCGGCGCGCTCGAAGCCGTCATCACCGACGCTGGTGGCGGCGGCGGCGCGCAGGCGTCCCTGCGCATCCTTGGTGGCGTGCGGGTTGAGCTGCGACTTCTCGATGTCCTTGACGGTGATCAGGCCGACGCAATTGCCCTTCCTGTCGACGACAACCAGCTTTTCGATGCGGTGCTGATGCAGCAGCCGTTTGGCCTCGTCCTGGTCGACATTCTCCTTGACCGTGATCAGGTTCTCACGGGTCATCAATTCGTAGACCTTTTGCGCCGGATCGGAGGCGAAGCGCACGTCGCGGTTGGTCAGGATGCCGACCAGCCGGCCGACTGTGTGTCCACCCGTGCCGCCGTTCTCGACCACCGGAATGCCCGAGATCGAGTAGGTGCGCATCAGCCCTAGCGCGTCGGCGAGCGTCGCGTCGGGACCGATGGTGACCGGGTTCACCACCATGCCGGATTCGAACTTCTTCACCTGCCGCACCTGCTCGGCCTGCTCGGCCGGCGAGAAATTACGGTGGATGACGCCGATGCCACCGGCCTGGGCCATGGCAATCGCGAGCCTGGCCTCGGTGACAGTGTCCATGGCAGCCGACAGGATCGGCACGTTGAGGTCGATGTCGCCGGCGATGCGGGTGCGGATGTCCGTCTCGCCGGGCATGACCTCGGAATGACCGGGCTGCAACAGCACGTCGTCAAAGGTCAGCGCCAGCGCGCCGGTGGACGTTTCGATGATCTTTGCCATGGCCAGTCCTCGGAATACAAAAAAGCGCTGGACCGCAATGGACAGCGCCGACTCGTTTCTTCCCTTTCAGGATTGGCGCTGGCTGGTAACACGTCGCGGCGCCGATGAAAAGCCGATCATTGCAAGCCATCGCAAACTATGGGGTTTGTCCTGACAGCCGCCACCAAGCGTTGAGGTCGCACAAAAGTGACAGCAAATTAATGCGACATCCGGACCGAGGCATGGTAACCGCCCCTCGTGTCGGCTTGCCCCCGGTCGACGACACAGAAAATCAAGTCCGGACGCGTTTTGTGAACCGCACCATTCCGCTCATCCTGGCGGTCGCTCTTTTCATGGAAAACATGGATTCGACCGTCATCGCGACGTCATTGCCGGCGATCGCCATCGACATCCACACCAGCCCGATCGCGCTCAAGCTGGCGCTGACCGCCTATCTGGTGTCGCTGGCGATCTTCATTCCGATCAGCGGCTGGATGGCGGACCGCTTCGGCGCCAAGAATGTCTTTCGCGCGGCGATCGCGGTGTTCATCGTCGGTTCGGTCGCTTGCGCCGTTTCCAATTCGCTGCCGGCCTTCGTCGTGTCGCGCTTCCTGCAAGGCATAGGCGGCGCCATGATGACGCCGGTCGGGCGCCTGGTGCTGGTGCGCGCGACGCCAAAGAGCGAGCTTGTCGCCGCCATGTCCTGGCTGACCGTTCCGGCGCTGGTCGGACCGCTCGTCGGTCCACCGATCGGCGGCTTCATCACCACCTATTTCACCTGGCACTGGATCTTCCTGATCAACGTGCCCATCGGGCTCATCGGCATCTGGCTCGCCACCCGCTTCCTGCCGGAAACCGACGAGACCGAAACACCGCCGCTCGATCTCATCGGCTTCGTGCTGAGCGGGCTGGCTGCGTCCGGCGTGGTCTTCGGCCTGTCGGTGGTCAGTCTGCCCGCCCTGCCGCCGATCGCCGGCTTCATCACCGTGGCCGTCGGGCTGATTTCGGGCGCCCTCTATCTCTTGCATGCGCGCCGCGCCCAAAACCCACTTCTGGCGCTCGAGCTGTTCCGCAACCAGGTGTTCCGCTCCTCCGTGCTCGGCGGCGGCCTGTTCCGCATGGGCATCGGCGCGGTTCCGTTCCTGCTGCCGCTGATGTTCCAGATCGGTTTCGGGCTGACGCCGTTCCAGTCGGGCATGATAACCTTCGTCTCGGCGATCGGCGCCATCGGCATGAAATTCGTCACCGCGCTGATTTTCCGGGTGGCAGGCTTCCGCCGCGTGCTGATCATCGGCTCGCTGGTGGCGGCGGCATCGATCGCCGTCTACGGGCTGTTCACGCCCGATACACCCTATGTGCTGATGCTCGCCATGCTTTTGGTCGGCGGCTTCATCCGCTCGATGTTCTTCACCGGCGTCAACGCGCTGGCCTATGCCGAGGTCGCGGCCGCCGACACCAGCAAGGCAACACCGATCGCCGCCGTGTTCCAGCAACTGTCGATCGCGCTCGGCGTGGCTGTCGCGGGCGGCATTCTGGAAGTGTCGACATCGATCCACGGCGGACCGCTGACCCTCGCCGATTTCCACACCGCCTTCGTCATCGTGGCGGCGATTTCCGCGGCCGCATCGCTGTCGTTCATGCGACTGGCGCCCGATGCCGGCAACGCGGTGTCCGGCCATGGTCGGCTGACAACGCCCAAGGAACTAGAGCCGGTCAGCACGCCCGGAAGCTGACGCCACGCAACGGCGGCCTCATCCTTCGGACGGCTTCGGCCCTTCGCTATGGCTCCGGGCGCTCGAGTCCTTCGAAACGTCCATTGGACGTTTCGATCCGCCTGACGGCGGACCGGCCTCTCGCCCTTTGAAGTCTTTCGCCAATAAATAAAGCTCCACCGACTCATCCCTCGACGCCGGCGGCTTGACGTGGTGCACCGAGCGGAAATTCCGTTTGAGCATGGCGAGCAGTTCGTTTTCGGCGCCGCCCTGAAAAGTCTTGGCCAGGAAATGGCCGCCGGGTTTCAGGACAGAAAGCGCGAAATCCGCCGCGACCTCGCACAAATGCATGGTGCGGATGTGGTCGGTCCGCTTGTGGCCGGTGGTGGGCGCGGCCATGTCGGAGAGCACGACATCAGGATCGCCGCCGAGCGCCTCGGCGAGCTTTTGCGGCGCCTCGGGATCGAGGAAATCCATCAAAAGCACCGGCGCGCCAGGCACCGCATCCATTTCCAGATAGTCGATGCCGATGACATGCGGTTTGTCGGCCGTCGATTTGGTGCGCGCCGCGGCGACCTGGCACCAGCCGCCAGGGGCGGCACC
Source organism: Mesorhizobium monacense (assembly GCF_056781675.1). Taxonomy (NCBI): domain Bacteria; kingdom Pseudomonadati; phylum Pseudomonadota; class Alphaproteobacteria; order Hyphomicrobiales; family Phyllobacteriaceae; genus Mesorhizobium; species Mesorhizobium monacense. The sequence goes on from NZ_CM165567.1 coordinate 2,920,680, forward strand.
AAGATCGATGACCTTCATGCCGGGCTTCAACAGATGATGCTTGTCGTCGATCTCGATCAGCTTATAGGCCGCGCGCGAGCGGTAGCCGTCGGCCTTGGAGCGCTGCACATAGGGGTCGTTGATGTGGCGCTGCAGCCAGCGGCGCGACGATTCCTTCAGGCCGCTTTTCTTCTTGATCCGCGTCTTCAAGACGCGGATGCCGGCCGAACCCGGCTTCTCAGGCTTTTTGGTCATGCTCTGACCCGCCCATCACCGCGCCAGACGCCGTCGTCGGCCATCAGCTCGCTCAATATGCCCTCGCGCAGGCCGCGGTCGGCGACGCGCAGACGCTCCGACGGCCACACAGCGCGGATCGCTTCCAGTATGGCGCAGCCGGCGAGCACAAGGTCGGCGCGGTCAGCGCCGATGCAGGGATTGGCGACGCGCTGCTGGAAATCCCAGCCGACCAGTTTTTCGACCATGCGGTCGACACTGTCACGATCCATCCACAGCCCGTCGACCCGGCGGCGGTCGTAGCGCTCGAGATCGAGATGAACACCGGCCAAGGTCGTCACCGTGCCGGAGGTGCCGAGCAGATGAAAATTCGGACTGGCGAGCACATGTGCCAACCGGTCGCGCCCGTCGAAGCCCTTCAGCCGGACCGCGACATCCTCGACCATGGCGGCGAAGATCTCGCGCGTCACCGTGCGGCCGCCAAAGCGTTCGGCCAGTGAGACGACGCCGACCGGCAGCGAGGTCCATGAGACGATGTGGTTGGCAAGCCGTGGCGAACGGCGGCCGGTGAGGTCGATCAGCGCGATCTCGGACGAGCCGCCGCCGATGTCGAACAGGACGACGCCTTGCGTATCGCGCTCGACCAGCGAGCCGCAGCCCGACACCGCCAGCCGCGCCTCGGTCTGGCGGTCGATGATCTCGAGCTTCAGCCCCGCCTCGCGCTCGACGCGCTCGAGGAATTCGACGCCATTGTCGGCCGAGCGGCAAGCTTCGGTGGCGATCAGCCTCGCCTTCCGGATCTTGCGGTTGCGCAGCTTGTCGCCGCAGACCTTCAGCGCCTCGACGGCGCGGTCCATGGCGGCCTGACCGAGGCGGCCGTTGGCGGTAAGCCCCTCGCCCAGCCTGACGATGCGCGAAAAGGCATCGATGACCCGGAACTGGCCGTGGCGCGTCGGCACCGCGACCAGCAGGCGGCAATTGTTGGTGCCGAGATCGAGCGCGGCGAACACCGGCAGTTCCTGCATCGGCGGCCGACCGTGCTGCGGCCGGGCCGCTATCGGCGAAGGCGCGGCTTCGGGCTGACGGGTGACCGGCGCGACACTGGCGGCTGGCGCCGGTGCCTTCGCGGCAGGATTGTCGTCGCGGGCGAAAACCTTGCGGCCGCGCCGGCGCTTGCGCCGTTTTCTTGATTTGCCTTTCTGGTGCTGGGCCTCGCCCGCCTCGTCAGCATGCCTGCTGCCTGGCCCCGCATGGCGATCGTGATGCCGCCCGGCGGATGGGCTTGCCTGACCTGGCGGCGTCGGCGAAGCCCTGGACACGCCCACTGCCGGCGCACCGGCGCCGGTGTCGTGGTCTTCCACTTCAGTTCCTTCCGGCGCCGCGCGAACCGGAGACCGGACGCAGCAGGCGCTTAAATGTTTCAAGTTGCCGCCAGACTAACAGCGCCGGGCCGGATCACCAAGAGCGCGCGCGGGTGAATTTTCACGGCGCAATGTGACGGCAGCGCTTCGCTGTTGAATAGCCGGCTTCAATCAGGCATGTCTGAAATCGAGGGCGGACTGGGAAAGAGACGCGGGGCCAAAGCCTGACGATGAGCTGCAACGCATGAACTGGAGACGCTATCTCTGGCCGGTCATCGGCATTGCGGCGGTCATCTTCTCGCTCCTGCTTTTGTGGCACGAGTTGCGCGGCATCTCGATCGTCGACGTCTGGGACGGCATTGTCGCGATCCCCGCACGCGCCTGGCTGCTGGCAGGCTTGAGCTCCGTCATCGCCTACGCCTCACTCGCCGGCTACGACCACATCGCGCTGCTGCATATTGGCAGACGAGTGTCGTGGCTGTTCGTCACCTTCTGCTCCTTCACCACCTATGCGCTGTCGCACAATATCGGCGGTTCGGTGATCTCGGGTGCCGTGATCCGCTACCGCGCCTACGGCACCAGGGGGCTCACCGGCCAGGACGTCGGCGTGCTCGTCGCCATCTGCTGGATCACGTTCGTGCTGTCCAGCCTGCTCGTGGGCGGCCTCGTGCTGGTGTTCGAACCCGACATCATCGACCGTTTTTCCGGCGCCCCGCATCACGGGCTGGCGATCGCCGCCGGCCTTGCCATGCTGATCCTCGTCGGCGCCTATGTCTTCGGCAGCTGGCTGCATCTGAAGCCACTCAAGATCGGCAGCTTCCAGCTGCATTATCCGGTCCTGCCGATCGTGGCGCGGCAATTGCTGATCGGTCCGGTCGAGCTCCTGGCGGCGGCAGCGATCATCTTCTTTGCGCTGCCCGCCGGCAACCCGGGCTATTTCGTCATCCTCGGCGTCTTCCTGGTGTCGTTCTCGGTGGCGCAGATCTCGCACGCGCCGGGCGGGCTCGGCGTGTTCGAGGTGGTGTTCCTCGCCGGCCTGTCGCACATGGACCCGGTCGGCGTGCTGGCGGCGCTCCTGGTGTTCCGCCTTTTCTACCTGATCATCCCGCTGCTGATCGCGCTCTGTGTCGTGCTGTTCTTCGAGCATTCGCAATACAGCCGGAGCGAGAATTGAGGGGCTGGGCGAATTGAGGCGCTGGGTAAAGCTCGGATGACGCTCTCGGCCTGACGACGCGCCGGTGAACGCGGCGTTGGAACAGTCTGATCAAACCTGGTGATTGAAACGCGGCGCAGGCTTGACTATTTTCCGGCGGCGGCTACAAGGCAGCCGCAACGGCGAATTTGCCGTCAGCTTCGCGTGGTCTCCGCGCCTGCTGGGGAATAGGTTAACGGTAGACCCACGGACTCTGACTCCGTTAGTCCTGGTTCGAATCCAGGTTCCCCAGCCAAGCAATTAAGCCAATAAGGCCAAGCACTTAGAGGCCCAGCACAGGCACCTTCGCATGTTGCATAGCGACTGCAACACGAGCAAGCCGATTTGTTCTGCGCCTGTTCGCCAACGAAAAAGCCCGCCACCACAAAGAGGCAACGGGCTCAACATCGTTTCGGGTGTGGAATGATTACAGCCCTTGGGCGCCCTCGATAAAGCCGGGCTGATCATAATCGGCGTGATCAGCCTCCCGCTCGTCGTCACCTTCGCGATCGTAGCGGGGTTCGTCCACAGTGCATCCTAGGCCGTCGCTGGATAAAGAAAGGCCCGGAAGCCGAAGCCGCCGTCAATTATAGCCAGTTCGAAAACCACGGACTGGTGTCATACCCTAAGCGCGGATTATGCGGATTATAATGATCCAGGAAGTTTGCGGCCCTATTTGACGGTCGCGCAACAACGGTGCCCGTCGATTTGCAATCCAGTTTCGGGGTCGGCTTGCTGCCAGCCTTCATATGAGCTGCAGAACACGACGAGGTTGCAGCCTGAGCGGCGGCCACCTTTTTCTTCTCTTTCGCAACAGCTGCTCCGGTGGCGGCCAATACCATTGCTACGCCAAAGACAACGAGTTTCATTGAAACGCCCTCACCCTCTCCTGCACAATCCGAAATGATTGCGCCTAGTTAACCTTACGTCAACCACATTTTGTCCGCATCGACAGCGAATAGTGCCAGTAAAAGAGCCCGCCACCGTGAGGTAGCGGGCCAATTATTCCAGACCGGAAGAATTAGCGGGCGAAGAGCGGGAATGCCGGCCCGACGATCGTCAGTGACGGCTCAGGCCGCAACCGGTAGCGGCGACTGCGAAATCGGCCTCCAGGTTGTCGAGCACGCGGCCACCGGCGGTATGCAGGGCGTTCGAGGTCTTCAGAAGGATGCAGGCAAGGCTGCAGCGCCCAAGGCGCGTTCTTAGGGCTGCTGCGGCCAGCAGCATGGCTATGGCGGCGTAGGTCATGACTGCCTCACCACGAAAACAAACCCGGCCTCATGGTCGATCTGGACGCGATATTCCGCGCCGCCGTCGATCAATGACATTGCAGTTGCGATAAAGGCGGCGTCGCGCGCGATCCGCAGCGCCGCAGCGCCGCAGCGGCCATCGGCTTGGCAGCGGGCATAGCTTCGCCGGCTGCCGTAACATGGGTGTTCGGCATTGGATTTCTCCAGTTGGTTGTGATACTTACACTTGTGAAATTAGCACAAGGGATATGAGTTGTGAAGCCTGCACAAGTGAGGATGGCGAGAGCGGCATTGAACTGGTCCCTGGCCGACCTTTCGAAAGCGGCGGGAGTTCATCGCAATACGATCTCGAATTTCGAGACAGGCAGGTATGGTGGTTCGGAAGATGCCTTGGCCGCGATCGAGCAGGCTCTCATTGCGGCCGGCGTCGAGTTCATCGCTGAGAACGGCGGCGGCGCTGGGGTGAGGCTCAAGAAACCAGCGCCCTAGCGTAGCGCCTCTTGCCCCTCAATGTTCCTCGCTAGGGTATGAGCCACGATCGGATCTGGCCCCGATAGCTCGAATCCTTTAGGCGCCATGAAGAGCAGCACGATAGCCACTGCTATCGACGCAATCACGCTTGCGGTGCGGGCTAGACTTCTCATTGATCTCTACTCGTTTACAGTCCGCCGTATAACGTTGGGATGCTCGTGACGGGTTGCAACTAACCCTTAGTCTAGGTCCAGCCTCGGGCGCCTACCTGCTGCTGCGCTAAGGCGGGCGGCTCTTTCAAGCGAAAAGCCCGCTGCCGGGGGGGGCAGCGGGCCTTGGAAACGGGCCGGAAAGGATGTGGGGGGCACAAGGGGATCCGGCCAGCACAATCAACGGCGGCTGCAGGAAATCGTTCCGCTGCTGTCGTCGTTGGTAATTTCCGTACAGAGTTCAACACCTCTTCACCTTCGGCGTGATCTCCTCGATCTGTGCCTTGACGCCGATCTTGTTGGAAAGCGCCCAGGCTTTTTTGTAGTGTCTCGGTTTGAAATCGCCGCATATAATTCTAAGTCGCTATCAACCTTGTGGAGATCGTTGTGAACGCTCCCAGAACGGCGCTACGGCTCTTTGCGAATGCTTCAGGTGCGAGCTGTTTTGAAACTTATGAAATCTCCCACAATCTAAGGGACTTCGCACCGCCAGCCGCCCCTCTATGGGCTTCGGATGCCGAACCTGCTTCGGCGTACGTATTGATCCGGCTACCCGTTGGCTGGAATGGTGAAAAACATCCAACCCCCAGGCGACACATCCTGTTCGGCCTCGGCGGCAGGATGAGGATTACGCCAGATATTGGCGAATCCCGTGTCATCTCGACTGGCGACATTCTAAAGATGGAGGATACGGAAGGTGGCGGCCACTTCACAGAGGTCATCTCTGATGAGCCGTTCGATGCGGTCATGATTCAACTGCCCGATATTTCAAACTGAGACCGTTTAGCGACGCTGCTCTGGCGTCCTCGAATAGTTGGTAAACACCAGGGTGCGGTCAGGGCGCCCCGCGTCCCGGCACGGCTGACAGAACAGCACCGTGATCAGATCCCGGTGCAGGCACCCATGGTCCTCGCCGAGGCGGTCGACGAGCGCTTGGACGTCGAGTTTCACATGTCGGTTGCACGTCATGCAGTCGACCGATAGTCCCGAGCCGATCTGCAGTTTCTTGCCCAACGTGTTCTCGACGAAGGGGTATTTCATGGTCATTGGACAGGCGATCTCCGTTGAAGGGTTCGCCGCAACGGGAGGATTATATTCCTCGTCTCGATCTCACTGGCAAGGCTAATACCAAGTTCGTAGATTGTGACAGGATTGCCAAGCGGCCGTCATAGGAAGGGGCCAGGTGCGCCCAGAAGGCTTCGTGCGCCTTCGTGGAAGTCGTTTGATGGGGGGGCTTTCAATCGGAACCGGCGCAGCACTGGCTCTTCCGCCGCTTCCAATCTGAAATTGCCGCTTTCCAGCAGGCCGGCGATCCAGTCGAGGAACTTGCCAAGGGATTCCGCAAGCACCGCCTTCACATCTTCGTCGCGCCCAAAGAGGATGACCTGGCCGACGCGACCGCTGGGCCAGGGATCGAAATCGAGACCGATATGATTGCCTGAGCCATCATGGGTCAGCGGTATCCAGCGCGGATTGATATAGGCCGGGTCAACCGCGCGTTCAGGCCACGCCCCTCCGGGAATTTCATAGCGATTGCCGCCGAAATCGGCGAGCACATCGACCCAGGCTTTCCATTGCGCCCCTGCCTGGTGCAGCGGCAGCAGCGGAAGTCCATAGATATGGCCCCGACGGTCGTCGTTTTCGCCGTCGTGCCATCGGTATAGGTCGCGATAGGCGCGCGGCATCTTGAGGCCGATCAGGCGCTCGAACGCATCCAGTTGCGCGTCCGTGGCCGGCGGATTGAACACATATTTGTCTGGCGGCAGATGGGCAGCATACCAGGCATCAAGGCGCGCAAGCACCGGCGCGATATCTTCCTCCAGCAACGGCTTCGCCTGTCCCGGCGGCCGTTTGGGACGGCTGGCTTCGGCCATGGGGGTTTTTGTCCTGATTTGCCGCATTGCGCACATGGTAGGAAGCAGCCCCGCAAGGCTCAGGGCCCCGAAGATAGACGCACCGATCAGCACATTGCGCCTGCTCCGATCCATCACGGACATTCCGGCGCGATTGATCGGCGCCGCCACACAAGCCCCGAAGGCGTCAGCGGCTCGATGAACGACAACCGGCCCCCGCCGGCAGACTTACGTATAGAAACCCCACGCAACATCGAATTTGATTCAATAATCGCACGGTCGTTTCCGTTCCGTTAGCTGTGGCTGAATTAACCAATCGTAGACCGCGCTGTCCTATTCTGAGACAGCGCGGTCAAACTACTACCCCTGGCTGCGCAGGCGGCTCCGGCTAAACCCAGCCCCCAAGCCGGTCGGAGCCGCCACTCTGCTAATATACTAGCAATGGTTGAATCAACGGTTACCACACGTGCTTTCTAGTGCGCTGTGCCGATCGTTAGACTTTGATGGAACCGCCGCCGGAGAAGCCCCGCCAGCGCGGCTGCAAACCCCGAAAACATAAGCCACGAAGGGGAAAAAGCCCGCTGCCTGGGGGTGGGCTTGTTGGGGCGGCAGCGGGCTTCGTTGCTAGGCAACATCGAGACCATGAGCCGGCGCCAATGCGGAAGACCTTAACGGAACCCGGACAATTTTACCGATCGGCCCGTCGCCTGTGGATACTAGGCAAACGCTGTGTGGGCGACCGTCTATTGCCGCTTGGTGCTTTCTTCCCGTCGCAGCTCGGCTGAATGAAAAACCTCGCCGCTTCATTTGCGAAGCGGCGAGGCCCCAGCCGCCCCAATTGCCGGGCCCCAACACACCCGGCGCTTCTGACACTGCAATTCTGGTGCCAGCGGCGAATGACCCGTTGTGGAGCAGACCAGCCATTGCCTAGGCGTTCCGGCCCCGCGGCCGGGACGCTCCGCCAGCGCGCGTTCTCGTCGGCTCATCTCGCTATCGTGTATTAGCATGTGCTTGTATTTCTCCTGAAGCAGGATCATGCTTAGGGAGCGGGCGGAGGAGGCCATCAGGTTAACGATGGTTGAAGGGGTTAGGTTATGGAAGCCGTTTGTTACGTCCCCAGCGCATTCTGTCTGTTGTCGTTCCTCGTCAGCGTCGCGATGGCGTTCCTCGTCATGACACCGTTTGCGGCGACCCGCCTTCTCGTCTTAAGGATGCGCAAGCACGCTGTCTGGAACCTTCAGCCCGCCTAGTTCCTCTCTGAAGGGAGGTGTCCGATGCGACCGATTCTCTTAATCCTCGTCGCGGCTGCTGCGTTCTTGGTTTGGGATCAGATTGCCAACGACGGCCATGTACTGGCCGGAATACAGCATAGCTACAATGCCGCGATCGACTTCGCGAGCGAGAACAGCATTCAGATCACGTTCAACGACTTCGCTAAGCGCTGACCTTATCGGCGGGACCACCACTCTACCCATCCCGAAGACGCGCCTATCCGGCGCTGGCTAGAACGCCGGGTAGACGACACGAAAACTATGGTCGCTCACAGTCGTTCCGGTTGGGCCGGTCATGGTGGCGCCATACCGATCGCGTGCCGGCCGGACAAGAGGGGCATGGAACTTCAGGACGTTGCCAGCGACCTTGCTGGGTGAAAAGCCGTGCAGTCCAATCGCTACGCGGCATACGTTGGTCCGATGTGAGCCTCGACAAGGCAAGCGTCACGGTGCGCCAGCGGGCCGACGCCTACCATGAAATCGGATCCCCAAAATCATCGAAAGGCCGCAGAACAATTCCCCTGCCCGTCGACCTGGTGAGAGAGCTGAAGGAATGGAAAAATGATTGTCCAGCCGGAACGCTTGGCTTGGTGTTCCCGTCCGGCACGGGCAATGTTGAGTTCTACGCGAATATCACCAAGCGCTGGTTCTATCCCGCGCTGCTTGCGGCAGGCATCACAACTGAGACGGGGGAAGAGGACTCCGAGGGCAAGCCTATGCTAGAGCCGAAATACTCCGGCCTTCATGCCCTGCGCCATTTCTACGCGTCATGGTGCATCAACCGCCCTGAAGACGGCGGCCTCGGCTTACCGGCCAAGTTAGTGCAGGAGCGGATGGGTCATAGCTCTATTCAGGTGACGCTCAACACCTATTCGCATCTATTTCCGAAGGGCGACGACGCTGGCGCCATGGATAGCGCTGCGGCTGCACTCCTCGCCTAACAACCATTGCGATATGTTGCGATTCATTCCGATAGCAACATGCAAGCAACAAGCGCCAAATTACTCAATAAAATCAATACCGAAAAACATACTCTGACTCCGTTAGTCCTGGTTCGAATCCAGGTTCCCCAGCCAAATCTCAGATTTCGAAGTTTGGCGCTCGCGTTTCCTCAATGCGCGGCCGCTGCAGCCGTTTCCACAAGGATGTCAAACGGTTGCCGAAAGACCAGCGCGCTCGACGGCAGAAACGTGGATAAAGCGTCCTGACCTCCATTGTCGACGGGCTGCCGCATCTGACCAAACGCCGAATTCGCGCCGAACACTGGGGAGGCGATTCTCAAATGGTCTCATTTGATGGTCGAAAACTCAAAACGATCAAAACGGAAAACTGCCGTATACTCTTGGCCCCGCCCCGGCGTCCCGGCAGGATTGCGGAAGATCGCGCCGCAGGTTGTCTGAACTTTCGGAATAGCGTCGCACAGGAAGTTCTCCTGCACCCAACTGGTTCCTTTATCTATCCATGCGCCTCCCCCACGCAGGTCACGACCGAGGATGAGCGACCTGATCTCCGAACCGGTAAGCCGGTCCTTCGCATCCAAATCAAGCTGTTCTGGCAACTCCGGCACACCGGCCTTGTCCAGGCCGTCCAGCAGGCGCACGATGTCAGCCGGGTTCTTGAACACAAAATACCTCTGCGTAACCAGCTGATTTGCCCCTCCATCCTTTCGTTCCAACATGACGTTCCTTAGCCTGTCGCTATAGGCGGCGACCTTGTCACTGCGCCCGAGATGTGCGTAGGCCGAAACCAATACCTGCAGGCCGTAGAATTTCGGCCATGGATCGGGCGATTGGAGATCGATCCTTTCAAGGTAGTCGACGGCTTCCTCGAAACGACCCTGGCCAAATGCAGCCAGCCCAGTCTGGTAGTGCCGATGGTCATTGCCGCCTGGGTCGACACGGTTGGCCGCGTCGAGATAGTCGCGCGCCTCGTTCGGCCTGCCATTGAAACTCAGGGCCTCTGCCAGCCCGACATAGTTCAGGGGATCGCTCGGGTCGAGCGCCACTGCCTTGAACATAACCGCGACTGCCTCATCGGACCGGTGCTCGCGAACCAGCAAACTGGCGACGAGCTGATAGTAGGAGGGCGAAGGATGCTTGGCCGCCTGCTCCAGGTACTTGTAGACGTTGTAAATCGCGATAATGTCCGAGACTGCCAAAGCCTTGACCCGCGGCCCGTCCATCTCCCAATAGGCCCATGCGAGCGATGCTGCCGCCGCGCCGAAATTCGGATCGAGTTCCAGCGCCTGCTGGAATAACCTCACCGCCTGCGCAAACTCCTCTGGAGTATTGCGACGATTATAGATTTCCATGCCCATGAGGTAAGCTTCGTAGGCTGCGGGATTGCGCGTGCCTCCTGCGAAGTCTGCCTTACCTTGGGCGCTGACGAGACGGAGCTTGAGCGCGCCTGCGATGCTGGCGACGACCTTGTCCTGTAGCGCAAAGACATCCGCCCACTGGCCGTCGAAACGTTCCGCCCAGAGATGACCGGTGGTCGAGCCGTCGACCAATTGAGCGTTGATACGCATGTCGTCGCCGACCCGACGTATCGAGCCCTCCAGCATGTACCGGACACCAAGCGCTGCGGCGACCTCTGCGGGTTTAGTCTCCTTGCCCTTGTAGGCGGAAGCCGCGTTTCGCGACACGACGAACAAGCCGGGTATGCGTGCAAGTTCTGTGGTCAGGTCTTCGGTGAAACCGTCTGCCAGATAGCCTTGCGCCTTGTCGTCGCTGAGATTGTCAAATGGAAGCACGACGAGGGATGGCCGGGCGTCGGCTTTCGCGTTGGCCTCCAAAGCGGCGGGCCGAATCGTCGGCTCCCACGGTCGCCACCACGCTGCTGCAAGGCCGACTGCGACAACCAAGACCGCAACAGAGACGGCCAGATTGCGCCAGAAGCGTGGGTGTTGATTGACATCATCCCCAGGCTTTCCCGCCACCGCGGGATCGAGCTGTACCCTGTATACCTTCACCGGTTCGGCGATGTTCTTCAGCTTCTGTTCGCCCATCGGCTCAAAGCCGAAAGCCAACTTCTTCTCGACCTCTTTGGCGACCTTTCCTGAGACGCAGATGCCGCCAGGTTGCGCTAGCTGTTGAAGCCTGGCAGCGACGTTGACGCCCTCGCCATACCGGTCCTCGCCCTCGACAATCACCTCGCCGAGATTGATCCCGATCCTGACGCGAATCCGATGATCTTCGGAAACGGCGGCGTTGCGTTCCACCAGGCCGCGCTGCAACGACACGGCACATTCGACCGCGTCCACGACGCTGCCGAATTCGGCCAGCAGTCCATCGCCTATCAGCTTGAAGATGCGGCCGTGGTGGCGGGCAATCTCGGGCTCGAACAGTTCCTTGCGTCCAGCACGAAGGCGCTCGAACGTGCCGGCCTCGTCGCGCTCCATCTGGGTGGAATAGCCCACAACATCGGCGGCGAGAATGGCGGAAAGCTTGCGGTCCATCGATCTGGCCCATCCCCGACGGACTATAGAACTAGTTGCGCTGAAATGAAAACGACTGACCTCACCAGCGTCCGCCGTGGGCGTCTCGGGATCCAGCAGCCGTCGATAAAACTCGCGGAAGGAGTTCGCAGATACGGCCGCATCAGCGGCACCAATCTTGTCATCAAGGATGACGGAACTGTCGCTTTGATGCCGAGCGCCAAGCAATGCTCACCTCCCGCACTCTCGGGCAGCGATACCGAAGGAACAGCTTAGGACTGCCGGGGTGGTGGAACAGTGCGTTGGCCCAGCCTATGACAGCTATGCGACCAATCAAAATGGCGAGTTGGTCGTCCCGAAAAACGGAGAAAGTCTGTTTTCAGCGCCCCCCTCTACCCAGTTCTCTGAAACTGAACAGGCGGCGGCAACACCTCCGCTACGCAGCCAGCCTGATTTGCTCGAGTTCATCGAACAGATGCCGGATTTCTGGGCTCGGCGCGAGACAGCAAGTTCGATAAGCGTTCAGGAACCCCAGTCGATCCCTAATTGTAGAACCGTAAAGCGACCGCTTTGGACCGAAGCTGACTTGCGCGGCGCGACGTGAACGGCCTCTTTGCGGTAATGGGCACAGGATCTCGGGCATGACGAGGCGCACAAGCTGCTCAGCGATATCCTTGACCAAGAGAAGGCCCAACAAGACCAATTGATGACCCGGCCTTGCGAGGCTTTGACGGTCATCCCCTTGCTTCTGCGGGGCGGTTTCGTCGGATAACTTGGGCTGAACGTGGCGGTCGCTCGACTTGCCGGCAACGGAGAGCGATGGTCGGGTGTGCTACTCAGTGCGATCACAGGGGAAGAAAGGTCATGACCGCGCTTGTCTTCCATTCCGTCGGAACATGGCGCGTTTGTCCTTCCACGTGTAGAGTGAATAGACGATCGGGATGAACCAAGGCCTGCCCCGGTAGAAGGGCACTGCCTTGGGCGCAGGATCGAAATCGAAGGCCGATCGCGCCTTCTCCGTCTCGCCAAGAAGTTTGAAGGCTGCCTTCTTGCCGAGCCAGCGCGCCCAGACCACGCCGGAGCCGCAGAAGCCGGTGGCGTAGACCGTGTCTCCCGAAGAAAACATGCGTGGAATCATGTCTCGGTTCATCGCAACCTGGCCGAACCAGCTATGCGTAAGACCGATGCCCGCCAATTCGGGGAATATGCGGCCAAGTTCGGAGCGCAGATGTGTGGTGGGGGCAAGCGGGTCGCCTTCCGTCGTGCCGTCGCGCCCGCCAAAGAGAATGCGCGAGCCGTCCGGCGATGGACGGTAGTAGTAGCTGAGCTGCCTCGTGTCGCCGTACATCATGCGCTTGGGCATCAGGCGCTCCATAACGCCGTCACCCAGGGGCTCAGTGGCGACGATGCGGCTGCGCACGGGCACGAGACGACGGCGAAGCCAGGGATCGAAGCCGTCAGTATAGGCATTGGTGCATACCAGCACCTTCTTGGCGAACACCTCGCCGCGCGATGTGGCGACACGCACCCCGCCCACCTCAGCACTCGTCCCCAGAACCGCGGTGTTCTCATGGATGACCGCATCTGTCGTCTGGGCGATTCGCAGTATGCCGGAAAGCAGCTTGGCGGGATGCAGCCCACCAATATCCATGCGCACGAAACCGCCAGCGTAGAAGTCGGTTCCGATGTAACGCGATACGTCCGCGCGGGGGACTGAAAACGCCTCAATCCCGAGAAAACGTTGCAATAATTCGGCGTGGCGGCTCAGTTCGTCACATTCGTGCCGATTGATCGCTCCATCGAAAAGGCCAGACAGGAAAAACTCACAGTCCACCTCCTCCTCTTGAAGGAAGCTCCAAAGATCCTCCCGGGCAGCCTTCCCCTCCATCAAGATGCCGTTGGCGCGAGCTTCTCCAAACCTCCTGATCAACTCTTTACGGCCCGGCCTGATGCTGCCGCTCGCCATGCCGCCGTTGCGGCTGGATGCGGCTTGCCCTATCGGCAACCGGTCGAAAAGCTGAACGCTGCGCCCAGCCCTCGCAAGCTCGATGGCTGCGGAAAGGCCCGCGTAGCCACCCCCGACGATGGCGACATCGCATCGAGGGACCACCGGCCGCACCGGCAAGGGAGCAAAAGCGCAGTCGTCCCACCAATACGGCAAGGATTTGAATCGGCTCGCGGGATCGATACTCATGGTGTGCATCTTTGGTTCAATCAGCTCGGACGTATCCCGCTCAATCGCGGGAGACCCAGAGCTTTCGCGTCGTTTCGATCACCCGCCAGACCCCCGTGAATCCGGGGTGCATGACGAAGGCATCGCCTGCTGAGATTCGACGTGGCTCGAATCCATCCTCAATGAGTTCCGAAACCCCCGAAAGGATGTAGCAGAATTCGAAGGTCTCGCCCTTGACGGAACGATAGGCGCCAGGCGTAACCTCCCATACCCCGGCTTGCACCTGGCCGTCGGCGGTTTGAGCGATATCCCAAGTCAGAAAACGGGGGTCGCCTTCCACGCGTCGTTCCGGCAGTGGTACCCCTTTCCTGGGTTCGGGGAGATTTTTCTGGTCGACAAAGGTAAGCTTTGACATAGGGCACCTCTCAGCGTGCGGACGACTCGAAAGACAGGCGTCTCTCGATGACATTCAGAGCAGTTAGACAGACGACGTTGATCACGAGATAAAAGACAGCGGTGATGACGAAGATTTCCATGATGGCAAATGTCTCGCTCATCAGGCGTTTGGCATAGCCGGTGATTTCAAGCACCGTTATGGTGGAAGCAAGGCTTGATTCCTTGACGATAACGGCGACCTCAGTGCTGTAGGAAGGCAAGGCCTGCCGCAGCGCCAGGGGGAACTTGATACGCTGGAAGATCACCCACGGGGACATGCCGCAAGCCTCCGCCGCCTCGATCAGCCCACGCGGCAGCGAGAGGAGAGCAGTGCGGAAAATTTCCGCCGTATAGGCACCTGTGTTGAGAATCACGGCGAGGACGGCAGCATGCAGACTGTCGCCGATCAGCCACCAGAGGATCGCGTTATGGCGTACGAAACCTATCTGAGCTAGGCCATAATAAATCACGAATATCTGCACGAGCATCGGGGTGCCCCTGAACACCGCGCAATAGAAATCGGCGCATCTCCGGATCATGCCGGCGTTAGATGTGCGGGCTGTTGCCACAAGAATGCCGAATGGTAATCCTATTCCGACTCCGATTAGTGCAATCAGCAGAGTTGTCTTCGCGCCGACGAGGAGAAATGGAACCGCATATGTGATGATGCTCAAATCCATTTTAATCTCTATTGAAGCCGCGATTGAAGTATTTTTCAGCGCGATTGAACAGAAGTTGGCTCACCGCAGTCATGGCAAAGAACATAGCTGCCGCCAGGCAATAGAACAGAAGCGGCGAACGCGTGATGCCCGCGGCGACCGCTGCTGTACGCATCAGTTCCTGCATGCCGACGACGGATACGAGCGACGTATCCTTGATCGTCATCTGCCATACGTTATTGATCCCCCCCAACGCCAATCTGAGGGCGAGCGGCAGTGTCACGCGAAAGAAGGTCAAGCGTGGCGACAACGAAAGCGAACGAGCCGCTTCCAGCAGACCGACGGGAACGGCCTGCAGTGCGCCTCGTATGACTTCTACCGAGTATGCGCATGAGATGGCGGCGATTGCGATGATGCCGACAATGAATGGATAAGCGTTGTCGGCGCTGTCGGCATAGCCGAATGCGGAGGCGATTTTCTGCACCCAATCGACCGAGCCGAAAAACAGGAGATAGATGACCAGCAGTCCCGGAACGCCGCGAATGACGATGCTGTAGGCGTCGACAAGCTGAGACAGGACAGGCAGGCGGCGCCAACGGAGAATGGCAAGCGGTATCGCCGCCGCCAGCCCTATAACCACGCCAAGAACACCAATCAGGATCGTAACGCCGGCGCCACGCAGCAGTGCAAGGGTCCAGCCCTTCTCCACCATCAGCACCCAGATATCGTTCAGCATGAAAAAATCCCGGGATCGTCGCGGCACTGCCGCGACGATCTGTTGACTCTCGAATGATCACTTCTTGCACGGTATGGTGTAGTCGTCCTTGAACCAGTTTTCCGAGGCCGCCTTTACCTGGCCGCTGTTGATCATGTCGCAGAGCGCAGCGTCCAGCTTGGTCTTGAGCTCGGTATTGCCCTTGCGCAGGCCGACACCCATGCCATAACCTAGCGCTTCGTGATCGTCGGCCCCGGTGACCTTGACGTCGATGCGGGCAAAGTTAGCTCCGTCCGGGGAGCCGAGAAAGTCAACCCAGGTCGGGGAATCCCCAAAGGCGGCGTCGAGCCGGCCTGTCGCAAGGTCCGAATTCTGCTGAGTGGTGGCGTCGTAGGTCTTCAAGTCTGCGGTCGGAATATGTTTCTTGATGAACTGAGCGTAGGTAGTGCCGTTCACTACACCTATGGTCTTTCCAGCCAGCGCCTTTTCAATTTCCGGAAGGGTCTTCAGCCCGACGAACGGAGAATCCTTGGGGACCACAAAGTATTGGGGCGTGGTTGCGTATGGGATGGAGTAGTCGATCTTCTTCATTCTCTCGTTGGTGATGCCGAGACCCGAGATGATGATGTCGAAGCGATCCTTGTCCATCGACGGAACCAGCGAACTGAACGTCTGAACCACGAATTTGCACTTAACCTTAAGTTCAGCGCAGATGCCGTTGGCGATATCTGCGTCGAACCCGGTGACGTTGCCGTTGGCATCGGCCATGCTGAACTGCGGCGCATCGCCTTCGGTGCCGACGCGCAAAACGCCATCGTCGGCCCGTGCGAACCCCATTGCCGCCGTCAGGACAAGGCAGGATGCGAAAACTGAGCGAAGTGTGTTCTTAGTACGCATGCAATTTCCCCTTTTTGCTTTTGGTTGATGGCCACCATCAGGCGGCGGTTGAGATAACGCTGGAAAGAAACCGATTCACCGCCTCGGATGCGGGATTGCAAAACAGTTCTTCCGGCGAAGCATCCTGCTCAACGGTACCTTTGTGCAGGAATATCATTCGGTTCGACACCTCCCGTGCGAACCTCATTTCATGCGTGACGAGGAGAATGGTCGCCCCCTCGCCGGCAAGCGTTCTGATGACCTTCAAGACCTCGCCGACCAGTTCGGGATCAAGCGCGGAGGTCGGTTCATCAAAAAGCATAAGTTTGGGCCGCATCGCCAGGACCCGCGCGATTGCCACACGCTGCTGCTGGCCGCCCGAAAGCTGGCTTGGATAGCGGTGGCTGAAGTCGGCCATGCCAACCTTCGAGAGTGCGGAAAGCGCTGTTTCTTCTGCTTCCCGCTTGTCCCTCCGCAGGACGTAGATCAATGCTTCGGTTACATTTCCGAGCACGGTTCGATGCGGCCACAAATTGAAGCTCTGAAACACCATGCCGATGCGGCGGCGAAAAACTTGGATATTAGCCGCGTTGACGATTTCCGTTTTGTGACGTTCATTCTGGACCGCGGAAATAGTGTCGCCCATCACCTCAATCTCACCCGAACTCGGGGTCTCCAGGAAATTAATGCATCGTAGAGCGGTGCTCTTTCCTGACCCAGACGAGCCAACGAGGGAAATGACCTCGCCCTGCTGCATCCGGAAGCTCACCCCATTGAGAACGCTGGTCGCACCAAAGGCTTTGCGAAGTTCGTGAACTTTCAGAACAGGCGACATTGTCGAGGCGTCTTCCATGCGTGCCATTTCCACCACTCAACCGTTGCTCGGCGCCTTTAGCCTTCGATCGTTTGCACGACCTCGTTTACGGCAGCCTTGGCGATCGAGACCATCTCATCGATTTCGGATTCCGTCATAACAAGGGGCGGCGCAAACCCTAGGATGTCTCCATGCGGCATGGCACGGGCAATAAGATTGCGGTCGCGCGCCGCCTGAGCGATGCGCCCCCCGACCTTCAGGGCTGGGTCAAATGCCTCTTTGGTCTCGCGGTCGGCAACGAATTCGACGGCGGCCATCATGCCGACGCCGCGCACTTCTCCGACAATCGGATTCTGCTCGAATGCCGCCTTAAGGCACTTGAGAAGATAGGCCCCCTTGCTAGCAGCTTGCCCGGGGAGATCCTCACGCTCGACAATGTCGAGCACCGCATTCGCTGCCGCCGCCCCGATCGGATGCCCCGAATAGGTGTAGCCATGCGAGAAGGAGCCGATCCTGGGTGTGGCCTCCTCCATGACCCTATAGATCTCCTCGGAGATGATAGAAGCCGACAGCGGTGCGTAGGCGGAAGTCAGCCCCTTGGCGACGGTAACCAGATCAGGTTCCATCCCGTAGAGATCTGAGCCGAACATGGCCCCGGTCCGGCCGAAACCGCAAATCACCTCGTCGGCGATCAACAGCACATCGTATTTCTTCAATACGCCCTGGATCTTGGCCCAATAGCCGGCTGGCGGGGGCGTGATCCCGCCAGTCCCGAGCACCGGCTCGGCTATGAAAGCGGCGACGGTATCTGGTCCTTCGGCAACGATCAGCGCTTCCAGCTCATCTGCACGGCGTTGCGAGAAGGCTTCCTCCGTTTCGCCCGGCAGGGCGCCGCGATAGAAATGCGGTACACCTGTGCGCAGGATGCCGGAAATAGGCAGATCCATATGATCGTGATAAAAACTCAGTCCCGTCATCGAGCCAGACAGCACCGAGCAGCCGTGATAGCCGCGCTCGCGAGTTATGATCTTCTTCTTCTTCGGCCTGCCGCACAGATTGTTGAAATACCAAACGATCTTGGCCTGCGTCTCATTCGCGTCAGACCCAGAAAGCCCGTAGAAGACTTTCGACATCTTGCCCGGCGCCATCCTGACGAGCCGGTCTGACAGGCGGGCGAGTTCTTCGGTCGTGTGTGCCGCATAAGAGTGATAGTACGCCAGCTTGTAGGCTTGGCGTGCAATGGCCTCCGCGACTTCAGTGCGGCCATAACCGATATTGACGCAATAGAGCCCTGCGAAGCCATCGATATATTCCCGCCCGCTGGCGTCTTGGATGCGGACACCTTTGCCGGTTTCCACGATTGTTGGCTCAATCATGCCAGAAGCGAAATCTTTCAAATAAGTGAAGGGATGCAGAACCGAGCGGCGGTCCATTTCAGCGATATCAGCAGTAGTTGTCATCCTCGGATCCTCAAGCGGCCTTCAGGTCCATGAAATGCCAAGGCTGTGTTGAAACCTTTTTGGCCGCAGCGACTGCGGCGTCCCGTTGCTGATCGCGCCCCGGGAGATTTCCCGTCCCGTCGCCGGATCGGCGTTCTCCATTTCTTCGGCTGCACGCTTCCAGACTCCGCCAATGAAGAACTGCGAGCGCAGAAGCCCCGGACATTGAACCGGGCGAGCGCTGGTTGCGCCTTCGCTGCGGTGTTTTGTCTTCCGTTCTCGACGACAACGTTCATGAGCTAAGGCTATGGACATAAGACGAGGATTTTCGGCTTATCTAGTTGTGGTTTCGCAGTCTTGCTGCATACTTTAGATCCAAACGAGGAAAATATGCGAACATCCCTGAAGCTCGATCGGCTGGATTCGCGCTTGCTCAGCATCCTGCAAACCCACAACCGCTCCAGCACGGAAGAGCTTGGTCAGATGGTCGGACTCTCGGCAACGGCAGTCCAGCGTCGTCTCAAGCGGCTTCGTGACGAGGGTGTGATCGAAGCTGACGTCTCGATCGTGAAACCTAAAATGGTCGGCCGGCCTGTTGCGATGTTAGTGCTGGTTTCGCTCGAGCGCGAACGGGCTGACATTGTCGACCGTTTTAAGCAATCGATCCGCCAGACGCCTGAAGTGATGAACGGATACTATGTGACCGGGGAATCGGATTTCGTCCTCATAGTGACATCCCGAAGCATGGAAGACTACGAGGCCTTCACGCGGAAATTCTTTTACGAGAACCCTGACATTAAGGGTTTCAAGACGATGGTCATCATGGACCGTGTGAAGGTCGGATTCTCCATGCCGATCAATTTCGACGATTTTTATGAGTGATACCTTGCGTTGGATGCCGATTGGCGGATCACAGAGGATGGGCACTAGCTTTCGGCCGGGGGGATTCGTGCTGACGTTCACGACCAGGGAGGGCACGCGCCAGAAAGTCGATGCCTCGTCAAATTTTTTCTAAAACCGAATCTAATGTCCCAAGGTGTCCTATAAGCGCACGCAATTCGGGCTGAGGCGCGACCCAGAAAGTTCGAAAAGCTTCCAAGAACCCCAGCCAAAGCTTCTTTTTTCAATCAAGCTACCTGCCCCAAATGGCGATTATGATTGCCATAGCAGCGATACCTATTAAGGCGCCGATCCCGCCAGGGATTGTCAGCGGCTGTCTGTAGCGAAAGCCCAACTGACCTAAATCTGAAATGAGAAAAGTGGAAGGCACATAGGACGTGGAGGCGGCTTTGGAGGCGGGTTCAACGATGCATCGATCACGTGTTCGAAGAACTCTTCTATCTTTCTGTCTGTGAATTTGTGTAGCGGTATGGCTTGTTGCTCACCAAATAACCCACCGAAAGAAATAGTATCCACCTCTGAACTCTCGATGAGCCAAGTGCTGTGGCCGTTCGGCGCATGGACAGAAATTGAGATTGTAGGAATTGTCGACGCACGCTCTCCAAAAAAATCGAAGCTTGTGCAGGAATCTCTTATCTCAAAATCGACCTTTCCTTCCCAATGAGCCGCCGCCCTTTTCAATGACGGCATAACCCGCTCACGGAGCGCCCTGCCAATAGGCCGAACCACGCGTAATGCTCCTCGTATGTCTCCCACCTTTTCCCAAAGCGATCAGGCCGCTCGACCATTGTCGTTCCCTTGCGAGAGAAATCGCTTCTAGCTATTTCGTATCTCAATGATCAGGCCGAGAGGTTCAGCCTGGACCTGGCCTTGGCTTTGAGGCTGCCGCGCCGCGCGGTCAGGTGATTTGTCAGCAATTTCACGTCGATGGGTTCCGACATGAAAAACCCCTGGGCGCCGTGGCATTGTTCGGCGATCAGGAAAGCCAACTGCCCTTCCGTTTCCACGCCTTCGGCCATGACGACCAGGCCAAGCGAATTGGCCAACGCGATGACCCCTCGGACCACGTCCTGCTTCTTGATGGACGATTCCAGATCGTTCAGGAACGATCGATCGATCTTCAGTCGATTGAGATCAATGTCGGCAAGGTAGCCGAAACTCGAATATCCGGATCCGAAATCGTCGAGCGCCAAACTGACGCCGAGGTTCCGGATTTTCGACAAATTGTCCAAAGCGTCTCTGCTGTGGATGAACACCCCTTCCGTTATCTCCAGCTGCAGCCGCGACGGCGGTAATCCCGTTTGCCGCAGCACGTCGACGAGGTGGATGTAGAATGCATCGTCCTGCAGGCTTTTGCCCGAAGCATTGACCGCGCAAATGAAATCGTCGGCGGAAATCGACATCCACTGCGCTGCCTGCGCGCAGGCCTTGCTCAGCACGGTCTTGTCGATTTCCAATATCAAATCACTCCGTTCCGCTGTCGGAATGAATGAGTCAGGCAAGCGAACCGCTCCCGAAACGCGGTCGCGCCAGCGGACCAGGGCTTCGGCGCCGATCATACGCCCGGTCGCCAATTCGAATTGCGGTTGCCAGACCAGGAAATACTCATCGCCATTGAGCGCTCGCTTGATCGCCGCTTCCTCGCCGAGCTGGACGTCGATCTGGCTGAGGATCGCGGGCGAGTAGGTCACGAACCCGGATCGTCCCTCCGCTTTCGCGACATAAAGGGCGCTGTCTGCATTGCGCAGCAAGGTGGAGATATCCGAACCATGATCCGGGAAGGACGCCATGCCGATGCTGGCGCCAATGCGCACCTGGTGGCCGTCCAGATCAGCAAAGCGGTTCAACTGCTCGCGAAGCCGATGTCCCAAATCCGCCGAGTGCCTGTCCCCGATCGCCATGATGGCGAACTCGTCTCCTCCCAAACGGACAGCGGCCACTTCACCGGGACGTTCGACCGACTGCAGGGTTTCGGCAACGGCTTTCAGCAGCAGATCGCCGATGTGATGGCCGAACGTGTCGTTGACGCTCTTGAAATGGTCGAGGTCTATCAGGAACAGCCGCAGTTCCTTGCCAGTCAGCCTTGCCCGCTCCAGCAGCCCGTCCCGGTTGGCGGACATCCAGGCGCGGTTCTTCAACTCCGTCGTCGCGTCCTGCCAGGCGAGGAATTCGAGTTTCCTGATCGTCTCGCGACGACCGATCAGCAACACGGCGGTTCCTATCGCGAGCGCCGACAAGACGGTCAAGGCAAAGGCAATCTGGTGATTGAACCTGTTCAGGTTCTTCTCCGCCGAATAGAGATCGACGTTAACTTCCTCCCCATATTTGTAGTATTCATCGTTCATGCGAGCGACGATCTGGTCGAGCTCAACTCCCACTTCCTTCAGGCTGTTTTCGTTTAGAGGCACGCCGGCCGCGATGACAGCGTCAAGCTGCTTCACCGCGTCGTTGACCCGCGGCACGATACCAGCGTAGGCGGGGATTTCGCTGATGGTGTCGCCGCCGTCGATGCGCTCGAAACGGATGTAGACCAGGTCGTTCGCGGTCGACAATTGCTCAAGGCTTTCCGGTGATTTGGGAGCCGTCTGGGCAAGCGAAATCATATCCCGCAGATGCGTCACGTCGCGTATTGCAATGTGGAACTCGCGAATGGCGAAGAAGCCGAAACGCGGCATCGCCAACTCTATCCTGCTGATGCTCGTGAAGAGCACCGCTATCAGGGCGGCTGAGCAGATGGCTGCCGACGCGGCCGCGGCCGCGTAGGTTGCAGGAACCCGCCAGGCTGTGCTTCTAAACCACATGGCTGGACGTCACGCTGGGGTTCAATTGCCTGGCGCGATCGTCTTTATCAACCAGATCCATCGCGGTTTGTGAACCGGCGTATCAAACGCCGGATGGTCGTCGAGAGGGTAGATCAGCCGCGTGGGACCTTGCGTGCGCCTTGTCAGCAGCTGGCCGTCCTGGCGCGTTGCAAGAAGAAGAGGACCTTCGGTCCAGTCTTCCTTCGGGATTGTCTGCACATAGTCGTCCTGTGCCCGCAGCACGACGGATCCCTCGCCGTCCAATCCGATCAGCTTGAGCACATCCCGAAACAAGACACCCTGAAACTTAAGCTGCCCCTTTTCGAAGGGACTTGGGGTGGAGACGCTGTAAAGATCGAGCTTTTCCAGCTGCCGCAATGTGACCGGGATCGATTCCCCGTTTTTCTCAACCTTGAAGGCGACTGTGTCGGGCGGCTCCGGATATTTGGCTGGCTCCAGGGCGAATGCCGGCAACACGCCGATTGCGGAAACAACCAGCAGGATCATGCTGCGGCGAAAGGCGAAGAATCTTCCCTTGAGCATCGACACAACGCAGTCCTTTCCATTTTATGGTCAGTACCAACTCTTGCCGGCTCGCCGATACTGTCGGCGGAACAGCCATCTTTCCATCGAATGATTGTTTTTCAGTTAGCTTTTGGTTTCACGCGCCATCGTTGCTGACTGCGGCTACTGGGCGGAGTTTGCAGCGTAAGTCGCCGCTTCGCACGGTTCGTTACCTACCGGATTTCGGCCGGCGACGGCAGCTGCGGCAAGCAAGCCGTCAAGCCGGCAAATATATTAGCGATCAACGATATATTAACGGCTGTCATGCAGCCTTTCGGCATTGGGGGCAGGAACCAACCTCCGATCGACGTCCCAGCGGCCCTCTGGCCGGGACGTTCGAGCGATGCGGAGCAAAACGCATGAGTGTCGAAACAGCACTGGCACAGTTGCTGCGGATGATCCACTGCCGCGCCCTGACTTTGGCGGCGTTGCCGGACGACGAGAGAGATCTGCACTACGATCTCATCCGCCTGTCATGTTGCGGAGCCGCCGAGCAGATTGGGCAAAGTCCCGACAAGGCAGCCGTCACGGCAAACAGCGTGGTTGAATTCACGCGCGCGATGGTCGGGGTCATTGAGGCAGGCCACGGGTCGGACGCAGGGCGAGGCGCCAATTGGCCGCTGGGCGAGAGCTCGACAGTTTGGCAGCCTGGGCGATCGCAGTAGCTTCATCACCCATGCCTGCCAGCCTTCAAAGGGCGACGCGTCAGGAAGGCTAAAAAGCCTGCGCTGCGCCCCTTACTCCGCCGCCTGCACCCGCCTCGCCTCGATGATCGCGCGGATTTCAGCGCGGCAGGAGCCGCAATTGGTGCCGGCCTTCAACGTCTCGCCGATGGACGCGACGGTCGTGCAGCCAGCCGCCACCGCCGCCGCGATCTGGTTGGCGCCGACGCTGAAGCAGGAGCAGACGGTGGCGCCGGCATCCGGCCGCTCGGCGCCGGCACGGCCGGCGACGATGCGGAAGCGCTCGCGCTGGCCGGCGTGAACCTCCTCGAGTTGCTCGGCCGCCCAGCCGCGCGACACCGCGACCGGGCCGGGTGCCACGAACAGCGCGCCTGCCAGATGCTCGCCGTCGAAGGCGGCGATGCGATGCTGGCCGCCGTCGCGGTCGTGATAGGCGAGCGTGTCAGATGTCGGTGGTGCGCCAAACAATGATGCGGCAAAGTCCGCCCAACCCATGTTGTCGTCGGCGAAAGCGAGCTCGACCCGCCAGCCGCCCCGGCATTTGGCCACGACCCAATAGGTCGCGGCAACCGATGCCGGGCGCTCTCGCATAACCGCAAAGCCGAAGGCTTTTGCGGCGAATTTCTCGATGCGCACCGCGACATGTTTCAAGGCCGGCTGGCCGGAAACGGGATCGGTGAGCGACGCCGTCAGCGCGTCGAGCCGGCCCTTTGCGGCAAACTGGTCGGTCCAGTGCATCGGCGCAAACAGGCTGCCCCTGCGCTGGCGGGGTGTCACCAGCGCGCGCACCAGCACCTCGCCGTGCGGGCTGGAGATGCGCACGATGTCGGCATCGCCGATGCCAAAGAGCTGCGCATCCGCCGGGTGGATTTCGACGAAGGGCTCGGCGATGTGCTGGGACAGGCGCGGGCTTTTGCCGGTGCGCGTCATGGTGTGCCAGTGGTCGCGGACGCGGCCGGTGTTGAGGACCAGCGGGAATTTCTCGTCCGTGCGGGTTTCCACGACGGGGCGGATGGGGATGAAGCGCGCCTTGCGGTCGGGGGTGTAGAAGTTGCCGTTGGCGAAGAAGCGGGTGGTGGGTGGGGAACCTTGGCTCGCCGCTGGCCATTGGAAAGGCGCCAGCGTGTCGTAGTCTTCTCCATCGATGCCGGCATAGGCGCCGATGTCGAAATCCCGCGTGCCATCATTCTCGAGGCCCGATAGCGCCGCGTGCTCCGCAAAAATCCCCGCCGGCGTCGCGTGCGCAAACGCCTCGCCAAACCCCATCCGCTTGCCCACCTCAGCGACGATCCACCAATCGGGTCGCGCCTCGCCGGGCGCGGGCAAAAAGGCCCGCTGGCGCGAGATGCGGCGCTCCGAATTGGTGACGGTGCCGTCCTTCTCACCCCAGGCGGTTGCGGGCAGGCGGACATGGGCGTGGCGGACGGTGTCGGTATTCGCCAGCACGTCCGAGACCACGACGAAGGGGCAGGCCTTGATCGCCGCCTCGACGGCATCGGCGTCCGGCATGGAATCGACCGGGTTGGTGGCCATGATCCACAGTGCCCTGATGCGCCCATCGGCCACTGCCTTGAACATGTCGACTGCCTTCAGGCCGGGCTTTTCGGCGAGGGCGGGTGCAGTCCAGAAGCGGCGCACGCGCGCTCTGTGCGCGGGGTTTTCGATCTCCATATGGGCGGCGAGCATGTTGGCCATGCCGCCGACTTCGCGGCCGCCCATGGCGTTGGGCTGTCCGGTGACCGAAAACGGCCCTGCCCCGGGCTTGCCGATGCGACCGGTGGCGAGATGGCAGTTGATGATGGCGTTGACCTTGTCGGTGCCCGAGGACGACTGGTTCACGCCCTGGCTGTAGACGGTCACGGTCTTTTCTGTCCGGGCAAACAGGCTGTAGAAGCGGCCAAGCTCGTCCTCGCCGAGGCCCGTGGCTTCTGCGATGCCGGCAAGCTCGAGCTTCGAAGCGGCAGAAAGGGCTTGGCCGAAGCCGGTCGTGTGCTCGGCGATATAGGCGCGGTCCAGCGCATTGTGCTGGCCGAGATAGGCGAGCAGCCCGGTGAACAAGGCAACGTCGCCATCCGGCGCGATCGCCAGATGCAGGTCGGCGATGTCGGCGGTCATGGTGCGGCGCGGGTCGACCAGCACGATCTTCATCTCGGGCCGCTTTTCGCGCGCCGCCGCGATGCGCTGGTAGAGCACGGGATGGCACCAGGCGAGGTTGGAGCCAACCAGCACGATCAAATCGGCAAGCTCGAGATCCTCGTAGGTGCCCGGCACCGTGTCGGAGCCGAAGGCGCGGCGGTGGCCGGCGACCGAAGAGGCCATGCAGAGGCGCGAGTTGGTGTCGATGTTGGCCGAGCCGACAAAACCCTTCATCAGCTTGTTGGCGACGTAATAATCCTCGGTCAACAGCTGTCCCGAGACATAGAAGGCGACCGCGTCGGGGCCGTGCTCGGCGATGGTCTGCGAGAAAGTCGAGGCGACGCGGTCGAGCGCCTCGTCCCAGCCGACGCGGCGGCCGTCGATCTCCGGATGGAGCAGCCTGCCGTCGAGGTCGATGGTCTCGGCAAGTGCGGAGCCCTTGGAACAGAGCCGACCGAAATTCGCAGGGTGATCAGGATCGCCGCGGACCGACACCTGCCCGTCCGCGGCGACCTTCGCCAGCACGCCGCAACCCACCCCGCAATAGGGGCAGGTGGTCCTCACCTCGCGCGCTGCGTCGATCTCCATGTTTCAGGCCGCGCGGCTGGCCAGCGCTTCCAGCGCGATGAACAGACGCTCGCCGTCGATTTTCACCGGGATGGTGCGCACCACGCCCTCGTCGGCGCCGAGCGCCTTACCCGTCTCCAGCGAAATGACCCAGTTGTGCAGCGGACAGGTCACCGCTGCGCCATGGACGATGCCCTGGCTGAGCGGCCCGCCCTTGTGCGGGCAGTGGTCGTCAATGGCATAGACCTGGTCATCGGCGGTGCGGAAGACGGCGATCTTGCCCTCGGGCGTGGCAACGCAACGCGCGCCGCGGCGGGGGATGTCGGAGATGGAACCAATAGCAATCCAGTTCATCATGCTCACTCCGCCGCCTCGGCAAACCCCACCGACGCCATCGGTCGGAATTCGTGCTTGTCCTTGCCGGAGACGCGCTCCGACCATGGGTCGACCTGAGCGAATTTCTGCGAGAAGACGAAGCGCTCGTAATAGGCCTTGCGCTTCTCGGCATCGTCCATGATCTGGCGCTTGATCTCGGGGATGCCGATGCGCTTGGCCCATTTGTAGATGCGCTCGAGATAGCGGCCCTGCTCGCGATACATCTGCGTCAGCGCCACGATATGCTCCAGCGCCTCATCCTCGGTCCTGACCAGGCCGAGCACTTCAGTGCCCTTGATGTCGAGGCCGGCGGCTCCGGCGAAGTGGATCTCGTAGCCACTATCGACGCAGATGACGCCGACATCCTTGCAGGTCGCCTCGGCGCAGTTTCTGGGGCAGCCCGACACCGCCATCTTGACCTTGGCCGGCGTCCACGAGCCCCACATGAACTTTTCGATGCGGATGCCGAGACCGGTCGAATCCTGCGTGCCGAAGCGGCACCAGTCGGAACCGACGCAGGTCTTCACCGTGCGCAGGCCCTTGGCGTAGGCATGGCCGGAGACGAAGCCGGCCTGGCCGAGATCTGCCCACACCGCCGGCAAATCCTCCTTGCGGATGCCCAGCATGTCGATGCGCTGGCCGCCGGTGACCTTGACCATCGGGATCTCGAACTTGTCGACGACGTCGGCGATGGCGCGC
Organism: Mesorhizobium monacense; assembly: GCF_056781675.1. Taxonomy (NCBI): domain Bacteria; kingdom Pseudomonadati; phylum Pseudomonadota; class Alphaproteobacteria; order Hyphomicrobiales; family Phyllobacteriaceae; genus Mesorhizobium; species Mesorhizobium monacense. Next base: position 2,947,772 of record NZ_CM165567.1, read on the forward strand.
AGTTCGGATGCGCTGGTCACCCCGCCCCACATGCGCGGCACCACCGAATAGGTGCCGTCCTTCTGGATGTTGGCGTGGACGCGCTCGTTGATGAAGCGCGACTGGTAGTCGTCGGCGTAGTCGTTCGGCCAGTCGCAGACGAGGTAGTAGTTGAGTGCCGGCCGGCATTTGGCGCAGCCGCAGGAGGTCTGCCATTCCAGCTCCTGCATGACGGCGGGAATGGTCTTCAGGCTCTTGGCCTTGATCAGCCGGCGCACCTCGTCATGGCCGAGCGTGGTGCAGGAGCACATCGGCTGCACTGCGGCCGGGTTGTACTGGTCGCCGATGGTCAGCACCATCAGCTTCTCGACCAGCCCGGTGCAGGAGCCGCAGGAGGCGGACGCCTTGGTGTGGGCGCGCACGTCGTCGAGCGAGGTCAGGCCCTTGGCCGTGATCGCGCCGGTGATCTTTCCCTTGCAAACGCCGTTGCAGCCGCAGATTTCCGCATCATCCGGCAAGGCTGCAACGGCCGCCATAGGGTCCAGCGGGGCACCCCCCTGGTAGGACTGTCCGAAGATCAGCGTGTCGCGCATCTCCGATATGTCGGTCTGCTTCTTCTTCAGGTCGTTGAACCAGGCGCCGTCGGCCGTCTCGCCATAGAGCACCGTGCCGATGATACGGTCGTCCTTGAGAACCAGGCGCTTGTAGACGCCGGCGGCGGCGTCGCGCAGCACGATCTCCTGGCGATCCTCGCCCTCGGCGAAGTCGCCGAGCGAGAACAGGTCGATGCCGGTGACCTTGAGCTTGGTCGGCGTGTCCATATGGACGAAGGCCGCAGCCTCGTCGCCGGCAAGCTGGCTGGCCGCGACGCGCGCCATCTCGTAGAGCGGCGCCACCAGCCCGTAGACCATGCCGTTGACCTCGGCGCATTCGCCGAGCGCGTAGATGTCGGGGTCGTTGCTGCGCATGCCGGCGTCGACGACGATGCCGCGATTGACGGCGATGCAGGCCTCTTTTGCCAGTGCCGAATTCGGCCTGATGCCGACCGCCATGACGACCAGCGTCGCCGGAATGACAGTGCCGTCGGCGAGTTCCACCTGCTCCACCTTGCCGTTGCCGGTGATCGCCTGCGTGTTGGCCTTGGTGATGACCTTGATGCCGCGCTGCTCGACGGCGCGCCGCAGCAGGTAGCCGGCGGCCGGATCGAGCTGGCGCTCCATCAGCGTCGGCATGACATGCAGCACGGTGACGTCCATGCCTTGCGCGTTCAGGCCCGCAGCCGCCTCCAGCCCGAGCAGGCCGCCGCCGATGACCACGGCCTTGGCCCGCGACTGGGCGGCGAGCAGCATCGCCTGCACATCGTCGAGGTCGCGATAGGTGAGTACGCCGGGCATGTCATGGCCGGGGACCGGGATGATGAACGGCACCGAGCCAGTGGCGATCACCAGCTTGTCGTAGGGTTCGGTGACGCCGTGATCGGAGGTGACGGTCTTGGCCGCGCGGTCGATGGCGACGATCTTGTGGCCCTTGTAGAGGGTGATGCCGTTGGCGATGTACCAGCCGTCGCCATGGATGATGATCTCCTCATAGGCTTTTTCGCCCGACAGAACCGGCGACAGCATGATGCGGTCGTAGTTCACCCTGGGCTCGGCGTTGAAGATGGTGACCTGGTAGCGGCCCGGCGCCTGCTCCAAGAGATGCTCCAGCATGCGCCCGGGGGCCATGCCGTTGCCGATGATGACGAGTTTTTCGCTCATGGCGTTACTCCGCGGCTTCGACGAAGCGGTGGCGTTCGTAGAGGAACTTCAGCACCGCCTCGCGGCAGCGCAGGAAGGTGCGGTCGGACGAGAGCTCGACGCGGCGGCGCGGCCGGGCCAGCGGCACGGCAAGCACCTCGCCGATGGTCGCCGCCGGGCCGTTGGTCATCATGACGATGCGGTCGGAGAGCAGCACCGCCTCGTCGACGTCGTGCGTGATCATGATCGTCGTCGAGCCAAGCCGCGAATGGATGTCCATCACCGCGTCCTGCAGATGGGCACGGGTCAGCGCGTCGAGCGCGCCGAACGGCTCGTCGAGCAAAAGGATCTTCGGTTCCATGGCCAGCGCGCGCGCAATGCCGACGCGCTGCTTCATGCCGCCCGAGATTTCCGCCGGGCGTTTGTCCTTCGCATGCGCCATCTGCACGAGGTCGAGATTGCGCATTATCCAGTCATGGCGCTCGGCCCTGGTCCTGGTCGAACCGAAGACTTTCGACACCGCCAGGTTGATGTTCTCGTAGACGGTCAGCCACGGCAGCAGCGAGTGGTTCTGGAACACCACTGCGCGTTCCGGTCCGGGGCTGTCGACCTCCTTGTCCTCGAGCAGCACGGCGCCGGCGGAGACCTTGGTCAACCCGGCGATCAGGTTGAGCAAGGTCGACTTGCCGCATCCGGAATGGCCGATGATGGAGACGAATTCGCCCTTGTCGATGGTCAGCCGGATGTCTTTCAGCACCTCGCTGACCTGGCCGCCGCGGGCAAAGGATTTGTCGATATGGTCGAGCTTCAGATAGGCCGTCATCGCACTTTCCTCACTTTGCCGTTGTGCCGCGGGTGACGAAGGTGCCGACCGCCGCGACCAGCCGGTCGAGGCAGAAGCCGGTGACGCCGATATAGGCGAGCGCGACGATGATGTCGGGCAGCCGCGACGAATTCCACGCGTCCCAGATGAAGAAGCCGATGCCGACGCCACCGGTCAGCATTTCGGCGGCGACGATGGCGAGCCAGGACAGGCCGATGCCGATCCGCAGACCCGTGAAGATGTAGGGCGCCGCCGCCGGCACCATGATCTTGACGAAGAACTCGATCTGGTTGAGCCGCAGGATGCGGGCGACGTTGCGGTAGTCCTCGGGGATGTTGCGGACGCCGACGGCGGTGTTGATGATGACCGGCCAGATCGAGGTGATGAAGATGACGAAGATCGCCGACGGGCTGGAATCGCGGAACGCCGCCAGCGACAACGGCAGCCAGGCGAGCGGCGGCACGGTGCGCAGGATCTGGAACACCGGGTCGAGGCCGCGCATCGCCCACACCGACTGACCGACCAGGGCGCCGAGCGCGACACCGACGACAGCCGCGAGGCCGAAGCCGATGGCGACGCGCTGCAGCGAGATCAGCACCCGCCAGGCAAGCCCGATATCCTGCGGGCCGTTGTCGAAGAACGGATGCGCGATCAGGTCATAGGCCTCGTTCCACACCTGGCTCGGCGGCGGCAGGCTGGCTGTCGGCGACGAGCAGGCGATCTGCCAGACGACGAGCATGAGGACGATGACGACGGCCGGCGGCACCAGCGTCCTGGCCAGCTTGCCGGCGATCGCGAGCGGGTTGAAACGGCGCCGCGCCTTGGCGGTGAAAGCGATCACCTCGGCGGGCTTGGCCGGCGCGGGAAACGCCTTCACCTTGGTGTCCTCGATGACTTGTATGGACATGTCTGAGCAAAACTCCGTGGTCGGTGTGGGCGACAAGCGGCTGATGCCGCTTGCGCCTGGGTCGGTGCTGGCGACAACGGCGCAAGCGCCGTTGCGCCTCGGACAAACGGCGCGAAGGCGCCGTTGCGCTTAGGCCGATGCCTTGATCTTCAGGCTGTCGAGATAGGCCGACGGGTTGGCCGGATCGAAGGTCTTGCCGTCGAAGAAGGTCTCGACGCCACGCGACGACGAGGCCGGAATATCGGCTGCCGCGACGCCGAGGTCCTTGGCCGCCTCGCGCCACAGATCCTCGCGGTTGACCTGGTCGACGAGCGCCTTGATGTCGGTGGTCGGCGCGAACTTGCCCCAGCGGATGTTCTCGGCCAGGAACCAGGCATCATGGCTCTTGAACGGATAGGACACGCCGTCCTTCCAGAACTTCATGTAGAGGTCGGTGCCGTTGGCGACGCGGCCATTGCCGTAGTTGATGTCGCCCTTGAGGCGGCCGATGATGTCGGCGGTCGGCACGTTCATCCACTGCCGCTTGCCGATGATGGCGGCCATCTCGTCCTTGTTCTCCTTGGCCTCGCACCATTGCTGGGCTTCCATGACGGCCATCAGGATCGCCTTGGTGGCGTTCGGGTTCTTCTCGATGAAGGCGGCGCGCAGGCCGAGCGCCTTTTCGGGATGGCCCTTCCAGAGTTCGCCCGTGGTGGCGGCGGTGAAGCCGACGCCCTGGTGGACGAGTTGCTCGTTCCACGGCTCGCCGACGCAGAAGACGTCCATGTTGCCGACCTTCATGTTGGCCACCATCTGCGGCGGCGGCACGACGATGGTCGAGACGTCCTTGTCGGGATCGATGCCGCCGGCGGCCAGCCAATAGCGCAGCCACAGGTCATGCGTGCCGCCCGGGAAGGTCATGGCGGCCTTGATTTCCGTGCCCGCGGCCTTCTTGGCGGCAAAGGCCTCCTTCAGCTTGGAGGCGTCGAGGCCGACGCCGGTGGCGGCATATTCCTGGGCAACCGAGATGGCCTGGCAGTCGTAGTTCAGCCGCGCCACGATCGCCATCGGCAGCGGCTGGTTGTTCTGCGTCACCTTGCCGGTGTGCATCAGGTAGGGCATCGGCGTCAGGATGTGGGCGCCGTCGATGCCGTTGGCCTCGCCGCCGAGCATCAGATTGTCGCGCGTCGCGCCCCAGGAGGCCTGCTTCAGCACCTCGACATCGGGCATGCCGAATTTGGCGAACAGGCCCTTTTCCTTGGCGATCATCAGCGGGGCGGCATCGGTCAGCGCGATGAAGCCGAGCTTGGCGCCGGTCACCTCGAGAGCCGTCGTGGCGGCATAGGCGCCGGAGGGGAAGAGCTTGCGCGCCGCCACGAACAGCCCTGCCGTCAGCGCACTGCTGGCCAGGAAATCGCGGCGCGTCATGTCCTTGAGCGTTGTTCCAGTCACGATCCGTTTCGTCATCGTCGTCTCCGGTTGGGCGCGGCTTGGGATCCGCGTCGTCGATTGCGTGTTCGGTCAAAACAAAAAAGCCGCCGGCCAGGTTCTTTCGCGCCCGAGAGACCGGGATCGAATTTCACCTGAGCGGCAGCTTTGCCTGTGGCGCCCGCCATTGGACGCCGGTTCCGTGACCCCAGAAGAGCCTGCCTATGACAAAGCAGGAACCGTGCCAGTTTCGAACTGGAGCGAAAATATCAATGAAATCAGCGATTCATGCCGATCGCGACCGCGCTGGGCCACAAACCGAACAGGCCAAAGATTGTTCATTAGCGCAATTGCACGCACAATTTTTGTGCAATGCACAAGAATGGCGCGGAAATGATCAGGCGTCAGCGCGGGCCGATTTCTGGCCGGCTATATAGGCGTCGATCTCATAGGGATCGAAGATCTGGCCGTCGAAGAAACCGTCGGGACCGAGCACCAGGCTTGCCCCTGCCGAACCGACCGGGGTCGCCGACTTCAGCGCGCCCTCGACCTTGGCGTTGGCGCCGGGCAGCGCCACGCCGAGCGGCTTCAGCGCCGAGCGGTAGAGGTCGGGCCGATAACACTCCCTGGCGATGGCGAGGTTTTCCGGCGTGTGCGCGACATGCCCCCAGCGCACCATCTGCGTGTAGAACCACAGCGCATGGCTCTTCCAGGGAAAGTTCGCCGCCTTGTCGAAAGGCACGAAGAAATCGTCGATCGCCCGCTCGGCTCCGCCGCCCAGATCGAGATGCCCGGTCAGGATCGGCATCTGCACTGCCGGCGGCAGGCCAAGGAAGCCAGGCTGCGCCATCAGCGCGGCCAATTCCTGGTGGTTGGCCGGATCCTGGCACCAGCGGGCTGAATGATGCAGCGCGCGCAAGAGTGCCGCTAGCGCATCGGGGTTCTCCTGCGCCCACGCCTTGCGCACGCCGATCACCTTTTCCGGGCTGTTGCGCCACAGCAGCGCCTTGACGGTGACGATGTGGCCGGTGCCGGCGGCGACAGAGGCGCTGTTCCAGGGTTCGCCGACGCAGTAGCCGTCGATGCGTCCGGCGGCCAGCGCATCGGCCATGAAGGGCGGCGGCACGATGACGATCTCGATCTGGCGTTCTGGATCGATGCCGCAGGCGGCGAGCCAGTAGCGCAATTCGTAATTGTGCCCGGAATGCGGATGCACGACGGCAAAACGCAGCGGATCGCGGCCGGCCCCTGCCCGCTCGCGGATCAGCGCGCGCAGCGCCGCACCGGCGCGCGCCGGATCGAGGTCGGGCACCGCGCCATGCGCGGCCATACCGGCCCAGACGGCATTGGAGACGGTGACGCAATTGCCGCCGAGCCCCAGCGAGAACGGCACGATGGTTTCCGAGGCAAGCGGCGTCAGTCCAAGGTTGCAGGCGAGCGGCATCGGCCCCAACATGTGCGCCAGATGGAAATGGCCGATGGCGATGCGGTCGCGGATGTTGGCCCAGGAGGTCTCGCGGTGCAGCGTCAGCTCGATGTTTTCCCGCGCGGCAAAGCCCATCTCGCCGGCCGCGACCAGCACGGCGCTGTCGAAGAGCGGCATGAAGCCGGCGGTGATCTGGTGCGCAGCAGTCATGCCTCTTCGTCCTCCGAGAGCAGCCCGGCGGCGGTCACCAGGCTCTGGGCGATGTCGCTGATCTTGCGGTTCTGGTTCATCGCCGCCTTGCGCAGCAGCGTGTAGGCCGCCTCCTCGCTCAAGCCGCGCGACTTCATCAAAATGCCCTTGGCGCGGTCGATGACCTTGCGGCTCTCGAGCTCGCTGCGCGCCTCCTCCAGCTCGCGCGCCATGCGCGAGAAGGCGTTGAAGCGGCTGACCGCCATGTCGAGGATCGGCTTGACCCGCTCCTGCCTCAAACCATCGACGACATAGGCCGACACGCCGGCATCGACCGCCGCCTCGATCGAGGCCTGGTCGGAGCGGTCGACGAACATGGCGATCGGCCGCTTCACCGCGCGCGACAGCTGGAACATGTTTTCGAGCATGTCGCGGTTCGGGTTTTCGAGATCGATGACGATGACGTCAGGCTCGATCTCGGCGATGCGCCGCGCAATTCCGGCCACATCATGGATGACGGTGACCCGCTCATGCCCGGCCTCCCGCAAGCCGGACTCGATGATCGAGGCACGGATGCGGTTTTCGTCGATCACCAGAACGGCGAGTGAGGAGCGGACCATGCTGGCATTTTGCTGATGCGAGGGAATTGTGCAATGCGGGATGACGAGAACTCGACATGCGTCGCCGACCCTATAGAGGCGAGCACTGGGGAATGGAGCGCTGTCAAAGGGGCTCCGGCAACGCCAGCGTGACGAGTTGCTGTTAGCTTCGCGCGGTTGCTGAGCTACTTCAACTGAGCAATCCGATTGCTCTTCATCTGAAGTTCAAACATCGCTCCGCCCCTTACGATCTCTGCCTGCTTTTCAATGGTGGTCCAGAGTGCGAGCAGGCGCTCCATCTGTTTTGTAACCGGCGCCTTGTAGAGCCCCTTTGAGAGAAAGAAACCCACGAGCCTCGAATTGCGGAACGCCTGGTATTCAAGGGCGCTCTTAGTGATGCGTCGCCGGACTGCTTGTAGCCGCCGAAGGGGAGACGTCCGGCGTGCCGGTCATCACGCGACCGTCCGCCGATCGAGCGTCTTGCTCATATAGACGGTTATCCCGTTCATGAATTCCTCTTCACGGTCGACGGCATAGCCGTGTTTGCGATAGAGCAGCACGTTGGCTTCGAAGGCACCATTGGTCAGCAAGCGAAGCTCGGCGCAACCGGCTTCGACGGCCTTGCGTTCGGCGCTGTCGAGCAGCAGCCGGCCGATGCCCCTGCCCTGCGCCCCCGGCGCGACGGCGACATTCTCGATCCAGATATGAGCGTCATGCCGCATGGTTTCGATCAGGCCGACGATCTCGCCCTTCTCGACGGCGAGGTCGAACTGATGCTCGCGGACGGCCTTGTCGTAATCGGCGCGCATCGGCAAGGGCTCGCGGCCGATCACCGGCACCCATCCGGCGTAGGCGGCGCACGATGTCCCGGATGGCGGCAGCATCCGCCGGCTCGGCCGGCCGAAATTCGATGGAAAGATCAGTCATTCAAATGCTCCAAATGCAAAAAACCCGCCGATCCTTTTGGATGGGCGGGGCTGGGGGACGAACAAACCGGATTCGACTAGCCGGCCTCTATCTTCGCGCAATCAGCTTGCCGCTCGTCAGAACGGCGGCGTCGCTGCGAGTTGGCGGGAAAGGCGAACATGGCGGCACGCTGGAGCAGAAACGGCGAAGCGTCAAGCCGCCCGCCGGGGCGGATAGAGGCAGTAGCGCAGCCCCATCATCCGCAGCCAATTCGGCGACGCCAATCGTTCGGAAAAATCGATCATTGTGATGCGAATAATTCGTTGGAAAGATCGGTAACGGAATGGCATTCCACTGGCGAACCCGCCTGGAGAATTTCCTTGTCTTTCCTGTCGACCACCGCGAACGATCTTCCAAACGGGCATGAAGCTGCCGTTGAAACGCGCACAGGCGCGACGGCGATCAATTGGGCCGGCGTGGTGCCCGGCATCGTGCTGGTCGCGATGATCACCAGCGTCGCCTACTCGGCCCGCAACGTTTCAGGCTTTGCGCTGTTCAGCCCGATGATCCTCGCCGTGGTCGCCGGCATGATCTATTCCAATGTGCTGGGCACGCCCACTCACGCCAAGGCCGGCATCGCCTTTTCGCAGCGCCGGCTGCTGCGCTTCGCCATCGTGCTGCTCGGCTTCCAGCTGACGCTCGGCCAGGTCGCGGCGATCGGCGCCGGCGGCGTCGGCATCGTGGCAGTCACGCTTGGCGCCACCTTCATCTTCACCATCACGCTCGGCCGGCTGCTTGGCGTCGACCGCAAGCTGGCGCAGCTGATCGCGGCCGGCACCTCGATCTGCGGCGCCTCGGCCATCGTCGCCACCAACATCGTCACCGACGCGCGCGACGAGGATGTCACCTACGCCGTTGCCGCCATCACGCTGTTCGGCACCATCGCCATGCTCGGCTTTCCGCTGCTGACGCCGGTGTTCGGCCTCGACCAGCACGCCTTCGGCCTGTGGGCAGGCGCGTCGATCCACGAGGTGGCGCAAGTGATCGGCGCCGGCTTCCAGAATGGCACCCAGGCCGGCGAAACCGCAACCGTCGCCAAGCTGACGCGCGTCGCCATGCTGGCGCCGATGGTACTCGCGCTCGGCCTGATGGCGCGCCGCGGCAGTGCCGACCCGTCGGCGGCGAAGGCGCCCATGCCGTGGTTCGTCGTGGCGTTCATCGCAGTGGTGGCGCTGAACAGCCTGGTTGCCATGCCTGCCGAGATCCATTCGGCGATCGCTTTGGGCACCCAGATCATGCTGACCATGGGTCTCGCCGCCATGGGCCTTCAGGCCGACATCTCGCAGCTCCGCTCGCGCGGCCTGCGTCCGCTGGCTCTGGCCTTCTTCGCCTTCCTGTTTGTCGGCGGCTTTAGCCTGATGCTGGTGAAGCTCGTCTAAGATTCAGGTGAGACCGGCCTGCAAATGGCGGTCTCCTGCGCTTCCGGTGCTCACGTACCAAAGTACGCTCCGCTCCGGTTCTCGAAGGCCACCATTTTCGACTCGTCCTGACCTGAATCTCAGCACCCGAACGCGCAAGGCCGATTGCATTCAGTCCTCGAAGGAACTCGCCGCGACAAAGATCGCCGCGAGCTTCTCGATGCCGGCCTGGTCTTCCTTGTCGAAGCGGCCGGGCGTCGGGCTGTCGAGGTCGAGCACGCCGAAGACGCCGTCATTGTCCCTAAGCAGCACGACCAGCTCCGAGCGCGAATCCGCATCGCAGGCGATGTGGCCGGGAAAGTCATGCACATCCTTGACCAGCATCGACATTCCGAGATCGACGGCGGTGCCGCAGACGCCCTTGCCCACCGCGATGCGCACGCAGGCCGGCTTGCCCTGGAGGGGCCCGAGCACCAGTTCCTCGTCGGATGCCAGGAAATAGAAGCCGGCCCAGTTGAGGTCGGGCACCATTTGGAAGATCAGCGCCGACGTGTTGGCGGCGTTGGCGATCGAGTCGCGCTCGCCCTCGAGAAGCGCCTTCAGCTGGGTGGCGAGATCGCGATAGAACGCTGGCGGTTGCCGCAAACATGGTGTCGTGTCTCCGTTGCCAGCGTCCCGGAACGCCCGCTACAGTTTCCTGTCTGCCACCAATGACGCACCTGGGAAATACACAATCGTGAACGCCACCCTCGCCAACCGAAAACGTGAGCGCGCACAGCCGGCGGCGGCCGAAGCCCCCCTCACCTTCGCCGTGCTGGTCTTCCCCGGCTTTCCGATGATGGCGTTCAGCTCGCTGATCGAACCGCTTCGCGCGGCCAATGTGCTGGCCAAGAAGGAATGCTATCGCTGGGTGATCGTCGGCGCCGGCAAGGGTCCGGTCGAGGCCTCGAACGGCGTCGTCATCCAGCCGGGTTTTTTCGCTGGCGATGCGCCCAAGGTCGATCGCATCGTCGTCTGCTCCGGCGGCGATGCCGACCATCTCGTCGCCGACGAGGCGGTGAGTTGGATCCGCAAGAGCCTCAGGGGCGGCGCCGATATTGGTGCTGTGGCAGATGCGGCGTTCTTCCTCGCCCGCGCCGGCCTGCTCGACGGCCACGCCTGCACCTTGCACTGGACCAGCCAGGCGGCCTTCACCGAGGCGTTTCCGGACATCGAACTGCGGCGCGACCTCTATGTCATCGACCGCAAGCGTTTTACTTCGGCCGGCGGTGTCGGCAGCCTCGACATGATGCTGGAGATCATCACGCGGGACTATGGCGCCGAGCTTGCCGCCGGCGTTGCCGAATGGTTCGTGCACAGCCCTTTGCGATCCAGCGTCGACCGCAAGCTGATGCCGCTGCGGCTTCGCACCGGCGTGCAGAACGAGCTGGTGCTGTCGGCGATCGCCATCATGGAGGACGCGGTGGAGGAACGGCTCGGCATGGCGGAACTGGCGACACGGCTCGGCGTTTCGCCGGACAAGCTCGAGCGCAATTTTCGCACGGAGCTCAGCATCTCGCCCAATGGCTACTATCGCCGGCTGAGGCTGAAGCGCGCCGCCGACCTGCTGGCACATTCGACGCTGATGGTGCGCGACGTGGCGCTCGCCTGCGGCTTTGCTTCGATGTCGAGCTTTGCCCGGGCGTTCCGGCAGGAGCATGGGCACGCGCCGAAGGGGATGCGGCGGCATTAGGGTGCGGCATCCGGCACGACATTTGCGGGATTCCGCACAAGCTCGATTCTGCGCACAGCTATGTTCGAGCCTTCAGGAGGCACCCATGAGCATCGTCGTTTTCGATCCCGACAGCACTGAGGACGTGGACTTCAAGGACCGCATGCGCCACCCGGCAGCAGCGGACCCGGCCGGCGGCATGTGGCTGTCGGATACCGAGCCGTCCTTCATCGACGCCGATGCTTTGCGCAAAGGCAGGCTGGCAAAACTGCGCGGCTGGATGCGCGAGGCCGGCTATGGCGGGGTCGTTTTGTTCGACCCCTACAACCAGCGCTACGCCACCGGTTCGCGAAACATGTTCGGCTATTTCCTGCGCAACTCGACCCGCTATTTCTTTATCCCGACCGAAGGGCCGATCGTGCTGTTCGAATATCCGCAGAGCTACCATGTCTCCATGGTGCTCGACACGATCGACGAGGCGCGGCCGTCCAAGCTGGTTTGGTCCTCGGTTTCCGGTCGCGACGACGAGACCGCCGGTCCGTTCGCCGACGAGATCGCCGAACTCTTGAAGAAACATGGCGGCGGTTCGATGAAGCTCGGGCTCGACCGCTGCGGCCATCTGCAGGCGCTGGCACTTGAAAAACGCGGCTGCGAGGTCAGGGATTGCCAGGGCGAGATCCTGGCGGTGCGCGCGGTGAAGACGCCGGAGGAAGTGAAATGCCTGCAGGTGTCGATGGCCGGCGCCGAGGCTGCAGTGTCGGCCGTACGCGAGGCGATCAAGCCCGGCGTTTCCGAAAACGATTTGTTCGCCATCATGTATCACGAGGTGATCCGGCAGGGCGGCGAGTTCATCGAGACCCGACTGCTCACCTCCGGCCAGCGCACCAATCCGTGGTTCAACGAAGCGAGCGGCCGCAAGATCAGACCGGGCGAACTGTTGGCGCTCGATACCGACACGATCGGCTGCTACGGCTATTATTCCGACTTCTCGCGCACTTTCCGCTGCGGGCCGGGCAGACCGACCGACTATCAGAAATCGCTCTACCGCATGGCGCACGACCAGGTTCAGCACAACATCGGGGTCGTCAAGCCCGGCATGGCGTTTCGCGAGATCGCCGAGAAGGCCTGGAAGATCCCCGACCGCTTCATCGACCAGCGCTATACGTCGGTGATGCACGGCGTCGGCATGCATGGCGAGACGCCGTTCATCGCGCATGCCATGGATTACGAGACCTATGGCCGCGACGGTGTCATCGTGCCCGGCATGGTGGTCAGCGTCGAAAGCTATATCGGCGAGAAAGGCGGCCGCGAGGGGGTCAAGCTGGAGGACGAGATCCTGATCACCGAGACCGGCACCGAGCTTCTGTCGCGCTTCCCCTATGAGGACGATTTCCTTGACAGGCACGTTTGAATGAAGCGCCCGATCTCGATCAGCAGAGGCACCGTGGCGGCGGTGTTCATCGACCTCCAGGAGGAGCATCGGCAGGACAAGCGCTACCTGGTCGAAGGGTTCGGCGACATTCTCGCCAACGTCCAGCGTCTGCAGGAAGCAGCGCGGCGCAATTTCGTGCCGCTCTACCACTTCGCCTATATCGTCGACCTCGCCGAGGCGCGGCCGTTCCATCCGGTCGATGCGAGCGGCAAATCGGCCTTCTCCGACAAGGACGATCCGCTGACCGCGATCTGCCCGGAAGTGGCGCCGGCTGCCGGCGAGACGATGCTGGTCAAGACCGAGGCCAGCGCCTTCGGTGCAGGGTCCGCGGCGGACGATTTGAAGGCGCGCGGCATCGAATGGCTGGTGATTGCCGGCGTGTGGACCGAGGCCTGCATCGACGCCACTGTCAGGGACGCGGCGGCGCTGGGCTTTCGCGTACTGCTGGTCAAGGACGCCTGCGGCAGCGCCAGTGCCGCGATGCACCAGACCGCCATCCTCAACCTCGCCAACCGGCTCTATGGCGGCGCCGTCAGCAACACCGTCGATGCCTGCCGGCTGTTGTCGGGCGACACGGTCAGCGTCTGGCAGGTCGAGGGTTCGGTGCCGCTGCGCTTCACCTATGAGAACGCGGCCGGGCTTTACGACGACCTCTGACTCGGGGATCGGATGCGATGGGCACGGTCCACCACATGACCAAGCGCGGCAAATACGCCCGGCGGCTCGATCCGGCTTTGTGGGTCTATATCGACCGGGTCAACGAATGGTATCCGCCCGAGATCGCCGAGCTGCCGATCGCCGAGCAAAGGGCCGTCTACGACGCGATGTGCCGGGCGTTCCACCAGGGCCATCCGCCGGGTGTCTCGGCCAATGACGGCCTGATCGTCGTCGCCGATCATGACATCGCGGTCCGGCGCTACCAAATCGCCGGCAAGGCGCCGCAGGCGATCGTCGTCTACTATCATGGCGGCGGCTTTGTGCTGGGCGGGCTCGACAGCCATGACGATATTTGCGCCGAGATCTGCGCGGCGACCGGGTTCGAGGTGCTGTCGGCCGATTACCGGCTGGCGCCGGAACATCTCCATCCCGCCGCCTTCGCGGATGCGCTGGCCGTATTCGAATGGATTGCCGCGACGAGCGCCCTGCCGATCGTGCTGTGCGGCGAGAGCGCCGGCGGCAATCTTGCCGCGGCAGTGGCGCACGCCACGCGCCGCCACCCGCGCCACGCTGCCGGACAGGTGTTGATCTATCCCGATCTCGGCGGCGACGGGACCGGCCGTTCCTACGTCGAGCATGCGGACGCGCCGCTACTCAGCGTCAGCGATGTCGATTTCTATCGCCGCATCCGCTCGGCGTCGGGACAATCGCTCGACGAGCCGACCTTTTCACCGCTCAAGGACAGCGTTTTCTCCGGCCTGCCGCCGACTTTCGTCATCACAGCCGAATGCGACCCGCTATCGTCGGACGGCGAGGCCTACCGAGACCGCATCGTCGCCGCCGGCGGCTCGGCCTGGTGGCAGGAGGAGCCGCGCCTCGTGCACAGTTTTTTGCGCGCCCGCAAGAGCGTGCCGCGCGCCGGCGAGGCTTTCCTCGACATCCTTTCGGCCATCGCTTCCGTGACCATGCTGGGCAAGAACAACCGGCCGTCCTGAACGCCATCTCGTTGCCTCGCCGCGCGCGCAGTCCGTTGCGGAACAACGCACAAGAATTGCGGAAAAGCGAACATTTCCCTGCGTCAGCCCGCCCTATCATCGCCCGAGGCAATGGCGCTCCGGTGAACCGCATCCTCCCCCGCGTCTGGCGGCAACCGGGGCGCCTTGGTTTTTCGTGCATGTCGTTGCCCCAAAAACCGCAGCGCACTTTTGGGCGACATGCACCAACAGGAGGGAACGACGATGAAGTTCATGCTGACCGACCGAAAGCTGCACCCGCGCGCAAAGCCGATCGCCGACGATTTCAAAAAGGGCGGCATCAGCCGGCGCGAGTACCTCGCCCTGATGGCCGGGTTCGGCGTCAGCGCCGCCGGCGCGCTGGTGCTCGGCGGCCTTGCGTCCTCGCCCGCCCGCGCAGAGGAGCCGAAGCGCGGCGGCACCTTGCGCGTCGCCATGAACGTCAAGGGCTTCAAGGACCCGCGCACCTTCGACGGCGTCGAAATGTCCAATGTCGCGCGCCACTGCAACGAATATCTGGTGCGCTGGAACACCGACTTCAGCTTCGAGCCATGGCTGCTCGAAAGTTGGGAGACCAGCGACGACGCCAAGACGCTGACGCTTCATGTGCGCAAAGGCATCACCTGGTCGAACGGTGACACCTTCAACGCCGACGATGTCATCCACAATCTGACGCGCTGGTGCGACGCCTCCGTCGCCGGCAATTCGGTCGCCGCGCGCATGGGCGCGCTGGTCAGCGCCGACACCAAGAAGCCGGTCGACGGCGGCATCGAGAAGGTCGACGACTTCACCGTCAAGCTCAATCTGCCGAAGCCCGACATCTCGCTGATCGCCGGCATGGCCGACTATCCGGCGCTGATCATGCACCGCTCCTATGAGGGCGACGGCGATCCGATGAAGGCGCTGGCGATCACCACCGGTCCTTGCGAGCTGGTGAAATGGGATGCCGAGACCAGCGCGGAGGTGCGCCGCAAGGACAAGCCCTGGTGGAAGGGCGAGTTCCATCTCGACGGCATCACATGGGTCGATTACGGCTCCGACCCCAATGCGATGCTGTCGGCCTTCGAATCCGGCGAGATCGACACCGACCACGAGACCGCTTCCGATGCCGTGTCGCAGACCGAACAGATGGGGCTCGAGAATTCCGAGATCGCCACCGGCTCGACCATTGTCGCGCGCTTCAATGTCGGCAATGCGCCCTATGACGACGTCAAGGTGCGCCGCGCTGCACAGCTTTCCGTCGACAATTCAGCCGTGCTGAAACTCGGTATCGACGGTCGCGGCAAGCCCGCCGACAACCACCATGTCGGCCCTATGCACCCCGAATATGCCGATATCGGCCCGGCCAAGCGTGATGTGGATGAGGCAAAGAAGCTGCTTGCCGAGGCCGGCAAGGCCGACCACGAGTATGAGTTGATCTCCGTCGACGTCGAATGGCAGAAGAGCACCGGCGATGCGATCGCCGCGCAGATGCGCGAAGCCGGGCTGAAGATCAAGCGCACCGTGCTGCCAGCGGCGACCTTCTGGAACGACTGGAGCAAATATCCCTTCTCCTGCACGGAGTGGCTGGGAAGGCCGCTCGGCGTCCAGGTGCTGGCGCTGGCCTATAAGTCGGGTGCGGCCTGGAACGAAAGCGCCTATGCAAACAAGGAGTTCGACGAACTGCTCGACAAGGCGCTGGCAATGCCCGACGCCAAGGCGCGCAAGGAGATCATGGCCAAGATCGAACAGAATTTGCGCGACTCCGGCATCATCATCCAGCCCTACTGGCGCTCGGTCTACCGCACCTACCGCAAGGGCGTGCATGGCTGCGAGCAGCACCAGTCGCTGGAGCAGCATTTCGAGAAGGTCTGGCTGGAGAGCTGATCTGTTGATCGGCTTCTGACACTGGCCACCCAATGTGGGCGCGTCAGGCGGTGGCCTGCCTGACGACAAGCCGGCACGAACGCGGTGCGCCAGTCGTTGGCCAGCTTCCGCCAGGAACGCGAGGCCGACTGGAAGGCTTTCGAGGCGCTGCTGGCGCGTGTCGAGAAACGGGCGCCGCGCGCGCTGTCGGAAGAGGAATTGCTGTCGCTGCCCCTGCTCTACCGGTCGGCGCTGTCTTCGCTATCGGTGGCACGGGCGACATCGCTCGACAATGCCCTGGTCTCCTATCTCGAATCGCTCTGCCTGCGCGGCTATTTCTACCTCTATGGCGCACGCCGCGGCCTGCGGCAGCGCATCGGCGATTTCTTCCTGCACGACTGGCCGCACGCCATTCGCGACCTGTGGCGCGAGACGCTGGTGTCTGTCGGGCTGACGGCTGTAGGCGCCGGAGCCGGCTACTGGCTGGTGGCGTCCGACAAGGGCTGGTACGACGCCATCATAGCGCCTGGCCTTGCCGGCGGCCGCAATCCGGATTCGTCGGCCGAGATGCTGCGCGGCGTGCTCTATGACGGCGCCAGCAGCGAATTCCTGTCGAGCTTCGCCGCCTATCTTTTCACGCACAATACGCAGGTGGCGATCCTGGCCTTTGCCCTCGGCTTCGCCTTTGCCGTGCCCAGCGTGCTGCTCATCCTGATGAACGGCTGCATGCTCGGCGCGATATTCCAGATTTACGCGGCCAAGGGACTGGGCTTCGAACTCGGCGGCTGGCTCTCCATCCACGGCACAACAGAGATGTTCGCGATCGCGCTGGCGGGCGCCGCCGGCATGCGGATCGGCACGAGCATCGCCTTTCCCGGCGAACTGCCCGGCATGGCGGCCGCTGCCCAGGCCGGGCGGACGGCCGCGACCACCATGGTTGGCGTCGTGGTGATGCTGCTGTTTGCCGGCCTGCTCGAAGGCATCGGCCGGCAGACGATCACCAGCGATGGCGCGCGCTATGCCATAGGCGGCGGCATGCTGGCGCTGTGGAGCGCCTATTTCTACCTGTTCCGGGTGGTGCGACATGGCTAGGCGCGCTGCCTTTGTGGCGGCACGACCGCTGATCACGCCGGAGGGTGTCGATCTCAGGGTCAGGCTTGCCGACGCCGGCACGCGGGCTTCGGCCTTCCTGCTCGATGTCGTGATCATCTCCACCGCGGCGGTGGTGATCACGATCGTCGCGCTGTTCGGGTTGAGAGGCCTTGGCGAGCACGAACTGCAGCCGCTTTTCATCGTCTGGATCATCCTGATCTTCCTGTTGCGCAATGCCTATTTCATCGCCTTCGAGGCCGGCCGGCGCGCCGCGACGCCCGGCAAGCGTATCGTCGGCATACGGGTCGCCTCGCGCAGCGGCGCGGGTCTCTCGATCGATCAGGTGATCGCGCGCAATCTGATGCGTGAGATCGAGATCTTCCTGCCGCTGTCCATCCTCGCCGGGCGCGGCGGCGCGGGCGTAGCGGACACGTTTACGACGATCTTCGGGCTGGTGTGGGCGCTGCTGTTCGCGCTGTTCCCGCTCTTCAACCGCGACCGCCTGCGCATCGGCGACCTTTTGGCAGGCACCTGGGTGGTCGAGGCGCCGAAGCTTGCGCTGGTCGAGGACCTGTCGCTGCGGCAGGATCCGGTCGCCAACGCGTTCCATTTCAGCCCGGCCCAGCTCGACGCCTATGGCATCGCCGAACTGCACAAGCTGGAAGAGGTGCTGCGCCGTGACGACTATTTCGCGCTGAAGGCGGTGGCGGATACGATCGGCCGCAAGATCGGGATCAAGATCGAGCCGGTCGATTCAAAAGCCTTCCTCACCGCCTATTACGGGGACCTCAGAGCGCATCTCGAGCGCAAGCTGCTGCTCGGCACCCGCAAGGCGGATAAGCACGCGCGGTAGACGCGTACTTCTTGCTACAACTACGATACCAAGAATAAAAACAGGCATATTAACATAATACCCAATGTTTGCATAAATCGGACTATCAATGCCTTGTTTTCATTGAATTTTGCCCTCAATCCTTCTTCATGCTCGTCATATTTTCTATATCCGTAAAACATGACGATTGACATTATGACCAGAAAAATTCCTCTCTTCGCATGATCATCGACAAAAATACCTTTTCCATATACAACTATCCATCCGCCAATTCCGTTAATAACTAATATTGAAACGAAAAATACAAACAACATCGAAAGGACATACACAACCTTTGATATTTTTCGAATAGCGCTTTGTTTATTGATCATTACACAGCAATTGTCCGCTTGCTAACCCTCGGAACAGAGCCTCCCGCTGACACTACAAGCCCGGCTTCCAGCTAGTGCGGCCCTCGCCTACCCCACCCACTTCTCATAATCCGACACCAGGAGGTGTACCGGCGCGACGTCTTCGTCGATGTTCGAAAAACGGCCGATCGGCTCCCGGAAAACGTTGTCGGTCAGGTCGTCATTGACGGTCGAGACCTCGCCGATCAGCACGTCCTTGCCTTCGGCCCAGAAGGCGTGCCAGACGCCCGGCATTAGGGTAACGCTCTGGCCCGGATCGAGCTTCAGCAGCCCGCCGGCCGGCAATCTGTGGATGGTTCCGTCGACAGGCACCGACACCTCGGCCTTCGGATCGATACCGCCGTCGCGATCGTGCATGAACAGTTCCAGCACCAGCTTGCCACCGCCGCGGTTGATGATGTCCTCGGCCTTGATGTTGTGGCGATGCATCGGCGACAGCTGGTCCTTGCGCGAGATCATGATCTTCTCGGCATAGAGCATGCCCATGCCCTTTTTCATGTCCGCGTAGACGCCGTTACGCACGGTGAAAAGGAACAGACCGAGTTCGTCGAACTTCTCCTGGCCGTAGTCGGTGATATCCCAACCGAGGCGCGAGGTGAAAATGGCCGCGGAGTCAGCCTTGTGCGTCTTCATCTCTTCCGGGCTCCAGTAGGCGAAGGGCGGCATGATGTAGCCGAACGAGCGGATGAAGGCGTCGGCGTCGCGGATGATGTCGTTGATGGTGGAGCGTTTCATGGTCGTGATCCCTTCTTCAGGCGGCGCCTAAGCGCATAACCGAACACCGATCCGGTGTCGACGCAAACTCTACGCTGGCCTCATGACATCCGGACCGATCAGGGTCATAAGTCCAGGCAAATCCCAAGGTGACAATCCATGCGCAGCCTAGATGACCTCGATACGCCGGCGATCCTGATCGATGCCGCCCGCGCCGAAACCAACATAGCGCGGGCGCAGGCGCATGCCGACCGCCAGGGGCTAAAGCTCAGGCCTCACATCAAGACCCACAAGCTGCCCTATTGGGCGAAGAAGCAGGTCGCGGCCGGCGCCGTCGGCATCACCTGCCAGAAGATCGGCGAGGCCGAGGTGATGGCCGATGCGGGGCTGACCGATATTTTTCTCCCCTACAATATTCTTGGCCGGGCGAAGCTTGAGCGCCTCAAGGCACTGCACGGCCGCGTCACGCTGTCGGTGACATCGGACAGCAGGGAGACGCTGGAAGGCCTGGCCGCCACCTTCAGCGATGCCGGCCACCCCCTGCCGGTGCTGGTCGAATGCGACACCGGCATGGGCCGCTGCGGCGTGCAGACGGCGGACGAAGCGGTCGCGCTGGCGCGCGAGATCGACAAGGCCAAGGGCCTTCGCTTCGGCGGGCTGATGACCTATCCGGCGGCGGGTCGCGCGGCGCAAGCCGAGGCGTGGCTAGTGGATGCCAAACAAGCGCTGGCGGCAGCGGGTCTCGCCTGCGAACGCATCTCCAGTGGCGGCACGCCGGATATGTGGCGCTCGGGCCAGGACAGCGTCGTCACCGAATATCGCCCCGGCACCTACATCTATCTCGACCGCTACCAGGTCGCCAAAGGTGTCGGCAGCCTCGACGATTGCGCACTGACGGTGCTGTCGACGGTGGTCAGCCACCCGACGCCTGTGCGCGCCATCCTCGATGCCGGCAGCAAGGCGCTGTCCAGCGACACGCTGGGGCTGGCCGATTTCGGCGAGTTGCTGGGCATTCCGGGCGCCAGGGTCACCGGCTTGAGCGAAGAGCACGGCAACGTCACGCTTTCGGGCGATGCAAAACTGCGCATCGGCGAGCGCGTGCGGGTCGTGCCCGACCATTGCTGCGTCGTCACCAATTTGTTCGACCAGGTGCATCTGATCGATGGCGACAAGGTGCTGGAAATGCTGCCGGTGGCCGCGCGTGGGCGGATGGGGTGAGTAGCGGTAGCTGATTCTCGGCCGGGGTCAGTTAGCCTGCCGTGCCGCGACACGGCGCATCGAGATGACGCGGCGGCGGCGGATCTCCGTGCGCATCGCCATCAGATGGAGGGCGAAGAACAGCACGGTGAAGCCGAGCGCCATCACCAGCAGCGGCCGCAACATCGAGGGATCGATGGCCGAGCCGCCCATGCGGAACACCGATGCCGGCTGGTGCAGCGTGTTCCACCAGTCGACCGAGAATTTGATAATCGGGATGTTGATGAAGCCGACCAGCGTGATGACGGCTGCCGCCCAGGCGGCGCGGCTTGCGTCATCGAGCGCGCGGGTCAGCGCGATGATGCCGAGATACATCAGGAACAGCACGAAGACCGAAGTCAGCCTGGCGTCCCACACCCACCAGGTGCCCCACATCGGCTTGCCCCAGATCGAACCGGTAATCAGCGCAAGTGCCGTGAAGACGGCGCCGATCGGTGCCGCCGATTTCAGCGCCACGTCGGCCAGCGGATGACGCCAGACCAGCGTGCCGAGCGCCGAAACCGCCATCAGCGTGTAGCACATCATGGCGAGCCATGCGAAAGGCACGTGGATGTACATGATGCGCACGGTGGTGCCCTGCTGGAAATCCTCAGGCGCTGCGAAGCTCATATAGAGGCCGGCAGCAAGCAGGATAGCGGCGACCGAGGCCAGCCACGGCACGAGCCTGTCGGCCAGCCCGACGAACCGCGTCGGGTTGGCCAGATCCATCCAGCCGGCAAGGCGTGAGGTGGTGTCGCTCATGCGGCCTTACATAGACCGGCGGCGTGTTTGGGGCAATCGAGTGGTTGTCGCACCAAGGTCTCACCTTCTCCCCCAAGGGGAGAAGGAAGAGGAGCTTTACGCGGCTTCGTTCACTGTGCGGCTGAGGCGACGGACCTCTTCGTCGTTGAGCAGGCCGCCGGCGCGCAGCAGGCTGGCGAAACGGCCGTTGCGCAGCGACAGCTCGGCGAAACCACCGAACTCGACCACCTTGCCCTTGTCCATGAACACGACCAGGTCGGCGTCGCGGACAGTGGTCAGGCGGTGGGCGATGATGAAGGTGGTGCGGTCGCGGCGCAGTTCGTCGATCGCTTCCTTGACGCGGTCCTCGGTCTCGACGTCGAGCGCGCTGGTCGCCTCGTCGAGGACCAGGATCGGCGCATCCTTGAGCACGGCGCGGGCAATGGCGATGCGCTGGCGCTCGCCGCCCGAAAGCTGTCCGCCGCGCTCGCCAACGACGGTGTCGTAGCCGGCGCTCTTCGACAGGATGAAATCCTGCGCGGCAGCGGCATTGGCGGCGGCGTGCACCTCGTCATAGGTCGCCTCGGCGCGGCCGACGCGGATGTTGTCCTCGATCGAGCGGTTGAGCAGGCCGGCGTCCTGGAACACGGTGGCGATCGAATGGCGCAGCGACTTGCGGGTCACCGAGCGGGTATCGATGCCGTCGATCAGGATGCGGCCGCTGGACGGCGTGAAGACGCGCTGCAGCAGGTTGATGAGCGTCGTCTTGCCGGCGCCCGTCGGGCCGACGATGGCGACCGTCTGGCCGGCCTGGACTTCGAACGACACGTCGTCGACGCCCTGGCCGGAATTGGCGAACTCAAAGCCGACATGCTCGAAACGGACGTGACCGGTGACGTTCACGAGATCGCGCAGACCGTCGGGCTCGGCGGTTTCGGCGGCCGAGTCCTCGAGGCGGTAGAAGTCCTCAAGCTTGGCGCGGGCCTCGGAGATCTGGTTGGCGAAGGCCGACATCTGGTCGAGACGGGCGATCAGCAGCGTGGCAAAGCCGGTAAAGGCGATGACGTCGCCGATGCGCAGTTGGCCATGGGTGACCAGATAGGCGCCGATCAAGAGCACGATCATCATCGAGATGGTCGACGACAGGCGGTGCAGCGCGTTGGCGATGGCCCACCAGTCGAGCACCGGGTTCTGCGCATCGAGCAGGTTCTTGACGTAGCGCTTCAGCGCCTCGGTCTCATGGCCGATGCGGTTGTAGCTCTGCAGCACGGCGACGTTGCTGACGGAGTCGGTCACATGCGCGAACACAGTGTGGTAGTGCCGCTCGACCGCTGCCTGACCTGCCTTGGTGCGGCGCATGACCAGCCGGCCGATGCCGACATAGAGCGCGCCGAGGGCAAGCAGCACCATCGACATGCGAACATCCATGCTGAGCGCGGTCGGGATCAGCAGCGCCAGGGCGACGGCGGTCGACAGGTGCTGGCGCATGAATTCGAGCCAGAGGCTGAACAGGGTCTCCACCGCACGCAGCAGCGTGTGGAGCGAGTTGGAGGTGCCGCGCTGGTGATGCCAGGCGAGCGGCATGGTGATCACGCGCTCGAACGACTGGCACAGGACTTCGCTGCGCCGCTTATGGGCGAAACGGTCGGCGCCGCGCGCCACCAGAACGAAGGCGACGATGTTGAAGGCACCGAGGCCGGCCCACAAGCCCAGCGTCGAGAACACCGAGCCATGCTCGGAGATGGCATCGATCACTCGTCCGAACATGATCGGCTCGAGGATGGCGATAATGGCAAGCGCGACATTCGCGCCGCAGATCAGCGCAACGCGCTTTCTGTCGGCCGCGAGATAACCCAGCGCTCTCCAGTAGATCTGCAGAAGGGACACTTCAGCTACTCCGCCAAAAATATTATTGTGCACCGCACCATTTCTTGACACGTACCGGTTAACGTGTCGCAAAACAATGCCCGTCTAGCTCTTCCGTTCCCAATTCGCGAACAAAAGATGACGACGCTGCGAAATCTGTCGTGATCACCTAACGGTTTGAGATAAAAGGTGAAATGTCAGCCTTGCGGCAAAATCATGGCAGCGCCGAAGCGCTGCCACATTTTTAATCACCGGAAGCTTGCGTAGCTGGGGCCAATAGGCCGAACCGCCCATTCGCCAAGATCATCCGCAAATAAAGACGAGAGAGTACTGCACGCCCCGAGG
This sequence comes from Mesorhizobium monacense, assembly GCF_056781675.1. NCBI lineage: Bacteria > Pseudomonadati > Pseudomonadota > Alphaproteobacteria > Hyphomicrobiales > Phyllobacteriaceae > Mesorhizobium > Mesorhizobium monacense. The sequence goes on from NZ_CM165567.1 coordinate 2,971,056, forward strand.
GGCGTGCAGATAGTGCTTCAAGCCTTTGATTTCACGCAGGTATCCTGACAACCACCTCGGTCTTGTCGCCGGCCTTCGGCTCAAAGGACGAGGATCTTGTCTTGGTTCCGTTGACCTCGAGCGAGATGGATTTGGCCTTTTTGTCGCGGATGACGCGAACCTTGACCTCGGCCTCCAGCATCTTGAGCGTCGCCGCATAGCCGTCCCAGTGGCCGGGGAGTTTCGGCCGGAACGTGATCTGCTTGCCGCGCCGCTCGATGCCCAGAATGCCTTCGACCGCGGCCCGGTAAAGCCAGCCGGCCGAGCCTGTGTACCAGGTCCAGCCGCCGCGGCCGCCCTTGCCCTCCCCGGCATAGATGTCGGCCGCCACGACATAGGGCTCGACCCGATAGTGCTCGGCGGCAGCCTCGTCGGCAGCATGGTTGACCGGGTTCAGCATCGAGAAGCAGCGGTAGGCATCGTCGGTGCGGCCCATCTCGGCCAGCGCGATGACGAACCATGTCGCGGCATGGGTGTACTGGCCGCCGTTCTCGCGCACGCCGGGCGGGTAGCTCTTGATGTAGCCCGGGTCCTTGTCGGTCCTGGAGAAGGGCGGCGTGAACAACTTGACGATCTTGAGCTCGTCATCGACGAGCATCTTCGTCGCCTGCTGCATGGCGGTGGTCGAACGCGCCGGATCGCCCTCGCCCGACAGCACGCTCCAGGACTGGGCGATGGAGTCGATCTTGCACTCGGCGGAGTTGTGCGAGCCGAGCGGGCTGCCGTCGTCGAAGCTGCCGCGGCGATACCATTGGCCGTCCCAGGCGGTGCTTTCCAGCGCCCGCTTCAGCGCACCGGCGTGCTTTGTCCAGGCTTGTGCGCGCTTGGTGTCGCCCTGTGTCTTGGCGACTGCGGCGAAGTCGCCCAGCGTCTTCAGCAGGAACCAGCCCAGCCAGACGCTCTCGCCCTTGCCGCCTTCGCCGACGCGGTTCATGCCGTCGTTCCAGTCGCCGCCGAGGATCAGCGGCAGGCCGGCGGGGCTGCTGCGCTTGATGGCAAGATCGAGCGCCCGCGCGCAATGGTCGTAGAGCGAGGCGTGCGTCTTGGAGATCTCCGGCGTGAAGAAGGCATCGTGCTCGCCTTCGCCGAGCTCCTGTCCGTCGATGAAGGGCAACTGCTCCTTCAGGATGCCGGCATCGCCGGTAACGTCGATGTAGCGGCTGGTGGCGTGGGCGAGCCAGACCACGTCGTCCGAGATCATGGTGCGCACACCGGCGTCGGTGCGCGGCAGCCACCAGTGCTGCACGTCGCCCTCGGGGAACTGCCGGCGCGCCGCGTTGAGGATCTGGTCGCGCGCCAGCTTCGGATCATGCGCCAAGAGCGCCAGCGTGTCCTGCAGCTGGTCGCGGAAGCCGAAGGCGCCGCTCGCCTGATAGAAGGCGGACCGAGCGCGGATGCGGCAGGCAAGGCTCTGGTAAGGCAGCCAGTGGTTGACCATGGCGTCGAGCGCCTTGTCGGGCGTCTCGACCTGGATGGTGTCGAGGAAGCCGCGCCAGGCGCGCTCATTGTCGGCCAGCCGTTGGTCGAAATCCTTGCCGCGATGGGTCTGCACCAGCGCGCTCGCCTCTTCGGCCGAGTCCGCGTCGCCGAGCAGCCAGAACAGCGTCACGTCGCCGCCGGCTGGGATGTCGACGTCACTGGCGATCGCAGCGCAGGGATCGTCACCGGCCTCGACACGGTCGGACAGGTTAGCCCCGGCCAGCACCGCCTGCGGGTACTCGCTGCTGCCGTGCCGGCCGATGAACTCGCCACGGTCCGCCGTCACCGAATGCACCGGGCCGCCGGTGGCCAGGAAGGCCACCCGCTCGCTGAAGTCGAGCCCATAGGGATTTTTCGCCAGCAGTGCGCCTGTGGCCACGTCCCGCGACGGGACGATGGTCGCCGCCGTGCGCGAGCGATGGCCGCCAAGCACCCATTCGGCATAGGCATAGATGCGCAGCCGCGCCGACACCGAGCCGGAATTCTGGATGCGCAGCCGGGTGATCTTCACCGGATCGTCCGGGTCCACCACATGCGTCAGGTCCATCGACAGCGGCCCGCGCTTCGAGCGGAAGGTGGAAAAACCCTGCCCGTGCCATGTTTCGTAGCTCATGGCAGGATCGCGCAGCACAGCGGCCATCGGCGAGAATGCCTTGCCGCTGGCGTGGTCGTAAATGTAGATGCCCTCGCTCGGGCGGTTCGAGACCGGATCGTTCGACCATGGCGTCAGCTGGTAGTCGCGGCTGTTGCGGCTCCAGGTGAAGGCCGCACCCTCGGCCGAGACATGGAAACCGAACGAGGCGTTGGAGATGACGTTGATCCAGGGCTGCGGCGTCGTGCGGTAGCCGGTCAAACGGGTGACGTAGTGGCGGCCGTCGCCGTCGAAGCCGCCAAAACCGTTCCAGAGGTTCAAGCCGCTGCCGTCGGCGCTGCTCTCCGCCGAGGGGCGCGCCATGAAGGCCGGTGCCGGTAGCGATGGCTCGCGCTGGCCCACCGCGCCCAGCGCCGGCTGCAGGGCATCACGCGCCTGCAGCGCTGCCGCCTCGGCGCGCTCGATCTGGTCGAAGATGGTGCCGTTGCGCGTGTGCAGCACGACACGCGCAACCGCGAGCAAGGTCTTGTAGGTGGCCTCGTCCATCAGGTCGCGGCGCACGGCGAAGATGTGCTGGCGCGGTCCGAGTTCCTTGCCGCGCAGGCGGGCGTTTTCGCACAGCGTCTCGACCGCCCTTTGCAGGTCCTGCACGTAGGAAGACGCCTGCTCGTTGACGACGACGAAGTCGATCATCATACCGCGGGCGCGCATATATTCCTGGAAGCGCAGCGCCTGGGCGACGATCTCCAGGTCGGCGACGTCGCCGATGCGGACCAGGAAAATTGGGAAGTCGCCGGAGATGCTGGTCGGCCACAGGCTGGACTGCTTGCCGAGCCCCGACGCAATGGATTCGGCCGGCAGGCGCAGAAACGGATCGGGATAGACCAGGTAGCGGGCCAGCTTCTGCACATTGGCGGCGTCGGTCAGGCTGAGGCCGAGATGGCGGGTCTGCACCTGGCTGCGGGTCCAGGCGAGCATCGCCTGGCGGGCGAAGCTTTCCGGATGGTCGAGCCTGGCGATGGCTTCGTCGAGTTCGGCCCGGTTGGTGCCGACGACGGTCCAGAAGGTCAGCGAAATCTTCTTGTTGGCGGGAACGCGCACCTGCCGGCGAAGGGCCGCGACCGGATCCAGCGTGAAGCCGGAATGGCCGCCGAGCTTGGCGCCGGGATCGAAAGCAGCCGCATCGACGATGGTGCGGCCGCGGCCGATGAAGGCGCGCCGATCGGTCTCGGCCTCGGCATCGCGCGCCGGCCCCGAAGGATCAGTGACGAAATGCGCCATGGTGAGGTCGGGTTCGTGCTTCTCGCGCTTGCGCCTGGTGGCGAAGATCGCAGCCTTGTTCGACGCAATCTCGGTCTCGATGAACATTTTCGAGAAGGCCGGATGGGCATTATCCGAGGCTTCGTTGCCCAACACAAGTTCGGCGAAGGAGGTCACCTCGATGTGCCGGTCGACGGCGCCGTCATTGTAGAGCGTGACGCGGCGGCCTTCGCCGTTGCCTTCCGAGATGACGATGCATTCGACCTCCGAACGCAGCGATCCAACGGATTTGATGAAGCTCGCCTTGTCGTCGGAAAACAGCGTCTGGACGCGCTCGTTCTCCGCCCGCCTCGGCTCTGAGGTCGCCGACCACCAGTCGCCGGTGCCGGCGTCGCGCAGGAACACGTAGGAGCCGAGCCGGTCCTCGGTCGGGTCCGGCTGCCAGCGGGTGACGGCAAGCTCGCCAAAGCGGCTGTAGCCCGAGCCGGTGGCGGTGACCATCACCGAATAGCGGCCGTTGGACATGACGTTGGTCGAGCGCAGCGCCCGCGCCGGATCGAGGATGATGCGTGTATCCGGGCTCTCGGTCTCGGTCTCGTCCTTAGAGCGCTCGTCGGCCTCGGTCCTGACGGTGGCGGTCGGGATGTCGCGCGGCGCCCTCTCCTGCAGCAGGAGTTCGGCCGACTCGATCACCGGGTCGCTGTGGAAGCGGTCGCGCAGGCGTCCTTCGAAGATGGCGTCGGCGACCGCGGCGATCGACATACCGGAATGGTGGGCCATGTAGTTCAGCACCACGGCGTGGTCGGAGCCTTCGGGCACACGCTGAGGCGTGAAATCGACGGCGTCGTAAAAGCCGTGCCGGCCAAGCGCGCCGATGGCCTTCAGCCTGGCCAGGTTCTGCACGGATTCGCGCGGCGTGAACTGCGCCGCAAGGATCGTCGCGTAAGGCGCGATCACCGTGTTCTGGCCGAGGCCGCGCTTGAGGCCGAGCCCGGGCACGCCGAAATTCGTGTACTGGTAGGTCAGTTCGCGGTCGCGGGCGTTGTAGGCGGCTTCCGAAATCCCCCACGGCACATTCTTCGAGCGGGCATACTGGATCTGGCGCTTGATGATCAGCTTGCTGGTCTGGTTGAGGATACTGCCTTGCGGCTCCTTCATCACCAGCGGCGGCATCAGATACTCGAACATCGAGCCCGACCAGGACATCAGCGAGCCCTGGAAACCGATCTCGACGATCGGCCGGCCAAGACGGAACCAGTGCTCGGTCGGCAGGTCGCCCTTGGCGATGGCGAACAGGCTGGTCAGCCGCGCCTCGGAGGCGAGAAGGTCGTAGCAGCTTTCGTCGAGCTGGTGTTCCTCGACCCGGTAGCCGATCGACAGAAGCTTGCGCTCCTGCCGCATCAGGAAGGAGAAATCCATTTCGAAGGCGTAGCGGCGCGTGCGCTCGCGCAGCGCCAGGAGCCTGGCGCGCAAGGTTTCGACGGCGTTTTCGTCATTGTGCGAGTCATGGACGTGCGCCTCGCAGGTGGCCTCCAGCCTCGCCGCCCAATCGGCGATAACGTCGCTGCGCGGCGACGCCGCCTCGGTGTGGATGGCAACGGCAAGCTTGCGGATCTCGCCGGCGAGCACGGCCAGGTTGATGGTGCGGATCGACGCCATCTCGGGCTGTGCCTTGATGGTCATCACCGCGCGCCGCATGCCGTCGAGACGGTCGGCGAGCCGCTGGCGCAGCGGCCTGAGCTGGCGGCGGTCGTCGGGCAATTCCTCGAGGCTCTCGTCGAGGATGGTCACCGTGTCGAGGATGCCTTCGAAATCGCCCTGCAGGTGAACGGACGGCGCTTCCGCCCATTCGGCGCAGGCTGCCGCCACCGCCACCAGATGGCCGGCAAGATTGCCGCTGTCGACCGCCGAGATGTAGAGCGGATAGAGCGGCTTCAGCGTGGTGGTGTCGTACCAGTTGTAGAGATGGCCGCGGTCGCGCGGCATGCTCTCTATGGTCGCCATCGTCGCGTCGATGCGGGTGATGGCGTCGGACAGGCTGATCCAGCCGAAATCGCGCGCCGAAACCACCGACAGGAGATAGACGCCGATATTGGTCGGCGACGTGCGCGGCGCCACCACCGGTGCCGGGCTCTCCTGGAAATTGTCGGGCGGCAGATTGTGGTGCTCGGCGGTGACGAAGGTCTCGAAATAATGCCAAGTGCGCCGCGCCACTGTGCGCAGCGTATGGATATCGGCGGCCGAGATGCGCAGCCGGTCCTCGGTCTCGGCCGAGCGGCTGATCCAGCACGCCACCGCCGGCGAGCCGATCCAGAAAATCGCGAAGAAGAAGGCGACGAAGGCGCCGGTGGAATCGGCGAGCACCGGAATGGCCAGGCCGACGACGCCGATGATCACGGCGCCGTACATCATGCCGTAATAGGCGCCGAGATCGCTGCCGCCGCTCTTGTGCGCCTGCGAGGCGGTGCGCCATTCGAGCAGGTTCTGCCGGCTGACGAACAGGCGGTAGATCGTGCGGACGATGGCATCGCCCATCATCCAGGCATTGTGCGCCATCAACAGAACCTTGAGCGCCACCAGGGCCGTGCCGAAGACGGTGTCGCGCGCCAGCGCCGAGAAATGGCCGCGTGGTGTCTGGTCGCCGCTCTTCGGCAGGATGCCGTTGACGATGTCGAAGGTCGGCGCCATGAACAGGCTGAGGATCAGCAGCGCCTGCCATTGCGCGGCCTGCGTGAAGGGCAGCAGCGTCCAGCCGGCGATCGCCGCCATCACCCAGAAGATCGGCGTCAGCGAGCGGCGCAGATTGTCGACCATCTTCCAGCGCGACAGTGCCGGTACGCCGGAGCGCGGACTGAAGATGAAGCGGAGCAGCTGCCAGTCGCCACGCGCCCAGCGGTGATGGCGCGAAGCATCGACCGAATAGCGGGTCGGATAGTCCTCGACCAGCTCGACGTCGGTAACCAAAGCCGAGCGCGCCAGAGCGCCTTCGAGCAGATCGTGACTGAGGATGGTGTTCTCCTCGATACGGCCCTTCAACGCCGCCTCGAAGGCATCGACATGGTAGAGGCCCTTGCCGGTGAAGGAGCCGTCGCCGAAGACGTCCTGGTAGACGTCCGAAACGGCAAAGACGTAAGGGTCGAGGCCGCGATTGGCGGAGAAAATCCGCTGGAAGAACGAGGCGTCGTCGCCGCTGGTCAAGGAGGCGGTGATGCGCGGCTGCAGGATGGTGTAGCCGGCGGTGACACGGCGCTTGGCCGCATCGAAATGCGGCCGGTTGAGCGGATGGCTGAGCTTGCCGGCCAAGGTGGCGACGGCATCGCGGGTGGTGCGCGTATCGGCGTCCAACGTCATCACATGGACGACGTTTTCCGGCAACGGCACGTCGAGCGGCAGGAAGGTGGTGTCGCTGTCGCCGCGCAGCAAGAGGTTCAGCTCGTGCAGCTTGCCGCGTTTGCGCTCCCAGCCCATCCAGCAGCCTTGCGCGGCGTTGTAGAGCCGGCGCCGGTGCAGGACATAGAAACGCGGCGCGCCTTCCGACGGATAGCGAGCGTTGAGCCGGGCGATCTCGTCGCGGGCATATTGCAGGATTTCGATGTCGGCGGCGTCGATCTCGGTCTTGGAGTCCGGCCAGTCCGAAAGCAGCGCGAAACGGATCTCATCTGCCGTGTTAGCGAGGTGATGCACCTCGATGTTGCGGATGTTTTCCTCGACATCGTCGCGCGAGCCGATCAGCGAGGGCACCACGACCAGGGTGCGCGCTTCGGCCGGCACGCCGCCGTGCTTGTAGTCGTAACCGACGAGCCGCGTCGGCTTCAGGAACAGCGACACGACGGTGTTGAAGAAGGCGAGCGCGCCTTCGCTGGCCGGCACCGCAAACAGCGCCAGCATCAGCACGGTCGACTGCACGGACAGGCCGAGATGGGCAAGCGCATTGCCGGCGAGCGCCAGAAGCAGGACGGTCAGCGCAAACACCGGCACGACGACGCCCAGCCAGCCGGTGCTGGCGAAGGTCCGCTTGACCGTGACGCTGACGGTCGGCCGGTAGCCGATCGCCTTCTCCAGCTCCAGCCGGCGCGGGCCGACGAGGAAGAAACCGACATCCGTATGCGCCGCAGCCTCGACGGCGTCAGCGCCGGTAGCATGGCCGGCAAGCTCGATCGCCTTCTCGGCGACGCGGTATTCCGAAAGTTCGGAGCGGCGCGCCAGTTGCTCGATCGCGGTGCGGTACTGGTCACGCGAGAAGAAGTCGAGCGCAGCGAAATCGGTGCGCTCGCGCAGCAGAGTGTCGATGCGGCTGACGCCTTCGAACCACACCGTCCAGTCGACGTCGTTGATCAGCCGCAGGCCGCGGATGATGTTGCCGGTGGTGACGTTGCCGCTGGACAGCGTGTGGTGCTCCGAGATGATGATTTCCTCGGCGTCGGAGCCGGTCTTCTCGAGCTCGCCCTCCAGCCATTCCAGCGCCCGGCCGGCATTCTGCGAACCGTCGCGCAGACGGTAGAGCAACTGGGTGGCGAAGGTGGTGTCCTGCGCATGGGTGACGTAATGCGACAGAATCGCCTGGCGGTCGGCATTGTCGTCGGTCGCCAGCACGCGGTCGGCGACCTCGTTGGCGATCTGGCGCATCTGCCTCGTGCGGTTGACGCGCACGGCGATGCGGCGAAGGTTTTCGATCAGCACGAAACGCAGCAGCGACGGCAGCGCCCACAGCTCGCCGATCTTCAGCGGCTCGATCGACTGGAAGCCCTCGACGATCGACTTGAACATGGTCGCCGAGACGGAACTGTCGGAATGCGCGACATAGGTCCAGGCCAGCGCCAAGGCGCGCGGCACGCCGGTGCCATCGGCCAGCTTCAGGGTCGGTAACTGGCGATAGAAGCGGCGCGGCAGATCGCGCTTGACCTGGAAGATCGTCTCCTCGACCAGGTAGTTGTTGTCGAGCAGCCATTGCGCCGCCGGCGTGATGGTTTCGCCCTTGGCCTGTGCGGCGTTGGTCGAGCGGTAGACTTCGAGAATCCGTTTCGCGCTATCGCGGATACGGGCCTGGAATTCGAACGGCGTCAGCCCGAACAGATCCCCGACCTCGCCCTCGGCAAGGCCGCTGCCCAGCGTACGCAGGCGGTCCTCTGGGAGGAAATTGGAGCGGATCGGCTCTTCCGTAATGGCCGGAAAGGCGGCGCTCGTCTTTTCGATCTTGGCGGGGTTCGTCTGTATGTTCATTGAAAATTCCGTATAGCGGGCGCGATGCGGCGTCCCCGCCACGGCAATGTCCCTAAAACCGATTCAAATGCAATTGGTTGCATTGCGACATTGGCCGAAATGTTGTTTCCGCGCGCGACAGGGCGCTGTCTCTCGACAACTTCCGGATGAGCGCCCCTCGCACCCTTTCGGATTTGATCGGATTCAGGCTTTTTCGTGGTACGGGCAACAGCTTACGCGATATTTCGCCGGCAGCGCGATCATGTTTGGAGACAGGCGTTAACCGTTGCCGGCAACGCGACCGATGCGGACGACGAACAGAGCCACCGTCCCGGCGGGCTCAAGGCGAAGCTTTTCGGCGCCCTGCCCCAGCAGAACCGCGTCCAGCGGACCCAGGCGCACGGGGGAGGCGCCGTGCACCGCGAGTTCGCCGTCGAGGCACAGGACCAGCGTCGCATCGGCCGCCGGCCGAACGTCGCTCGCGGCCGAAATCAGCCGCCGCTCGACAGCGTGGGTCATGCGGGTGCGGCGGGTCATGACGTTGAGATCGGTGATCGGCCCGGCGATCAGCGATGCTCCAGTCGACACGTCGGCCGGGAAGGAAAACGGGGCTGAGGCGCTGGTCAGTTCCTTCGGCGCCCGGCCGGCGATATCGAGGACAATGCCCTCGCCTTCCAGCACGGCCAAAGTGCGATCGACACCGGCAAAGCTCGAGAACGGCCCGCCGGCCTCGACGCGCGCCATGGAGACGCGCCAGTCGAAATCGTCGAGCCCGGCGCTCTCAGGCGAGACTGCGATTTCGGTCGTCGTGCCGCCGCCGTTCTTCCACGGCATGACGCGGTAGTCGACGGCACGAAGGATGCGCATGCTTAGCCCTCCGCTATGGCTACGGGCGTTCGAAACTCGAAAAGCCGATTCTGCGGCTTTTCGCCTGCCTGCGACCGGACGTTTCTCACCCCAAAATGCCCGGCAGGTTGAGCTGGTGCTGCTTCGCGCATTCAATAGCGATGTCGTAGCCGGCATCGGCGTGGCGCATGACGCCGGTCGCCGGGTCGTTCCACAGCACCCGCTCCAGCCGTTTGGCCGCCTGCGGAGTTCCGTCGGCCACGATGACCATGCCTGAATGCTGCGAGAAGCCCATGCCGACGCCGCCGCCATGGTGCAGCGACACCCAGGTGGCGCCCGACGCGGTGTTGAGCAGTGCATTGAGCAGCGGCCAGTCGGAGACGGCATCGGACCCGTCCTTCATCGCTTCCGTCTCGCGGTTGGGCGAAGCGACCGAGCCGGAATCGAGGTGGTCGCGGCCGATGACGACAGGCGCTTTGAGCTCGCCCCTGGCGACCATCTCGTTGAAGGCGAGGCCAAGCCTGTGCCGGTCGCCAAGGCCGACCCAGCAGATGCGCGCCGGCAACCCTTGAAAGGCGATGCGCTCGCGCGCCATGTCCAGCCAGTTGTGCAGATGGGTGTTGCCGGGGGTGAGTTCGCGCACCTTGGCGTCGGTCTTGTAGATGTCTTCCGGATCGCCAGACAGCGCCGCCCAGCGGAACGGACCGATGCCGCGGCAAAACAGCGGACGGATGTAGGCAGGCACGAAGCCCGGGAAGGCAAAGGCGTTCTCGAAGCCTTCATCCTTGGCCACCTGACGGATGTTGTTGCCATAGTCGAGCGTCGGCACGCCGGCATTCCAGAACGCCACCATCGCTTCGACATGCTCGCGCATGGACGCGCGGGCCGCCTTCTCAACTGCCTTGGGATCAGACGTGCGCTTCTCGCGCCATTCGGCCAGCGTCCAGCCCTTGGGCAGGTAGCCGTTCAGCGGGTCATGCGCCGAGGTCTGGTCGGTGACCATGTCGGGGCGCACGCCGCGCCGTACCAGTTCCGGCACGATGTCGGCGGTGTTGCCGACCAGGCCGACCGACTTCGCCTCGCCGGCCTTGGTCCAGCGCTCGATCTTCTCCAGCGCCTCGTCCAGCGTATCGGCGCGCTCGTCGACATAACGGGTGCGCAAGCGAAAATCGATACGGTCGGGATCGCATTCGACGGCCAGGCAGCAGGCGCCGGCCATGACGGCGGCCAATGGCTGGGCGCCGCCCATGCCGCCAAGGCCGCCGGTCAGGATCCACTTGCCCTTGAGATTGCCGCCATAGTGCTGGCGGCCGGCCTCGACGAAGGTCTCGTAGGTGCCCTGGACGATGCCTTGCGTGCCGATATAGATCCAGGAGCCGGCCGTCATCTGGCCGTACATCATCAGGCCCTTCCTATCGAGCTCGTTGAATTTCTCCCAGGTCGCCCAGTGCGGCACCAGGTTGGAATTGGCGATCAGCACGCGCGGCGCATCCGGATGCGTGCGGAACACGCCGACCGGCTTGCCGGACTGGACTAGCAGCGTCTCGTCGTCACCGAGCGTCTTCAGCGATGCGACGATGCGATCAAAGTCGTTCCAGGTGCGCGCGGCGCGGCCGATGCCGCCATAGACGACCAGTTCGTTGGGGTTTTCGGCAACGTCGGGATCGAGATTGTTCATCAGCATGCGCAGCGGCGCCTCGGTCAGCCAGGTGCGGGCGTTGAGCTCGGCGCCGCGCGGGCTGCGGACTTCACGGATGTTGTGGCGAGGATCGGTCATCATTATCCCTTTCGAGTAGGGCGGCGCGTCAGCGCCCGGCCCAGTCAATCGCGGTTTCGAGGATCTTTTTCAGCGTGGCGCGGATCGGCGCTGCAAACTCGGCGTCGTAAGGCACCGGCCAATTGTCCGGCGTGCCTTTGCCCTCGGGCTCGCGCATATAGCCACGGTTGGAGAGTTCCATCTGCAGCGCATGCACGTTGTTTTGCGGCTGGCCGAAGGTGCGCGTGATCCAGCCGCCCTTGAAGCGGCCGTTGACGACGGAGGTTTGGCCGGTCTCGGCCATGATCTGGCCAACCATCGCCTGCAACGCAGGATCGGCGCTCTTGCCATCGTTGGTGCCGAGATTGAAGACCGGCAGCGTGCCTTCGAACAGGCGCGGTAGCACCGAGCGGATCGAGTGGCAGTCGTAGACGACGATCTTGCCGTGCAGGCCGCGCAGCCGGTCGATCTCGGCCTGCAAGGCGGCATGATACGGCACGAAGTATTTTTCGCGGCGCTCATCGATCTCCGACGGTCCCGGCTCCTCGCCCTCGCGGTAGAGCGGATCGCCATCGAAAGTCTCGGTCGGGCAGAGACCGGTCGTTGCCTGGCCGGGATAAAGCGATGCGCCTGACGGATCGCGGTTGACGTCGATGACGGTGCGCGAGATCGCCGTATGGACGATCGTCGCGCCGAGACCGGCCGCAAAATCATAGAGATTGTCGATCCACCAGTCGCAGTCGCGGCGGCCGAGCCAGGGCGAAACCAAACGGTTCTCAAGGCCGGCGAGATCGATGCCGGTGTGTGGGATTGAGACCAGCAGCGGTGACGTGCCGCGCGTGACGGTGAGCCAGTTGGCCATCATGCCGCTCCCGAAATCGCCGGCAGCGCCACCGCGCCCGCCGCCTTCACCGCAGCGCCGCTGCGCACCATGGCGATGGCCTTTTCCATGTCGGGGTGGAAATGCCGGTCGTTGTCGAGATGCGGCACCTCGGCCCGAACCAGCTTGCGGACAGCTTCGAGCGCAGCGCTCGACGGCAGCGGGGCGTGGAAGTCGCAGCCTTGCGCGGCGGCCAGCAATTCTATGCCGATGACAGCCGTCGCGTTCTCGATCATGCCGATCAGCCGGCGCGCGCCGTGTGCTGCCATCGAAACATGATCTTCCTGGTTGGCCGAGGTCGGGATGGAATCGACGCTGGCCGGGTAAGCCTTCTGCTTGTTCTCGGAAACGAGGGCCGCCGCAGTCACCTGCGGGATCATGAAGCCGGAATTCAGGCCGGGCTTCGGGGTGAGGAAGGCCGGCATGCCCGACAGCGCCGGGTCGACCAGCATGGCGATGCGGCGCTCCGACAGCGAGCCGATCTCGCAGACGGCGAGCGCTATCATGTCGGCGGCGAAAGCCACCGGCTCGGCGTGGAAATTGCCGCCGGAAAGCGCGGTATCGTCCTCGGCGAAGATCAGCGGATTGTCGGTGACGCCATTGGCTTCGGTGCCCAGCGTATCGGCGGCCTGACGCAGCACGGCGAGAGCGGCGCCCATCACTTGCGGCTGGCAGCGCAGGCAGTACGGGTCCTGCACGCGCTCGTCACCGACGCGGTGCGATTCACGGATGGCGCTGCCGGCCATCAGATTGCGCAGCGCGTCGGCCGTCTCGATCTGGCCACGATGCTTTCGAAGCAAATGGATGCGCGGGTCGAAGGGCGCGTCGGAGCCCTTGGCGGCATCGGTCGACAGTGCACCGGCGACCAGCGCCGATTGGTAGAGCACTTCGGCCTCGAACAGGGCGGCCAGCGCATAGGCGGTCGAGAACTGCGTGCCGTTGAGCAGTGCCAGCCCTTCCTTGGCGCCGAGCGTGACCGGCTCCAGCCCGTGCGAGACGAAGGCGACCTTGGCCGGGAAACGGCCATGCGGGGTAAAACATTCGCCGACGCCGATCATCACCGCGGTCATGTGCGACAGCGGCGCCAGATCGCCGGAGGCGCCGACCGAACCTTGCGCCGGCACCACCGGAATAACGTCGTTGGCGAGCATGGCTTCCAGCAATTCGATGGTCTGCGGCCGCACGCCTGAAGCGCCCTGCGCCAGGCTGGCGAGCTTCAGCGCCATCATCAGCCTGGTGACAGCAACCGGCATCGGCTCGCCGACACCGGCGGCATGCGACAGCACGATGTTGCGCTGGAGCGTTTCGAGGTCGGCGGCGGGGATGCGGACGCTCGCCAATTTGCCGAAGCCGGTGTTGATGCCATAGACCGGCTCGCCCTTGGCAACGATGCGGGCCACGGCCTCGGCGCTGGCCTTGATCTTTGGCCGGCAGGCATCGTCCAGCTTGGGCACGGCGCCGCGATAGATGGCGCGCCAGTCGGCCAGCGTCGCATTGCCGGGCTGCAGAATGAGTTCGGTCATTGTCCTCTCCAGATGCGGGCATGCAGCGGGTTGAAGCCCATGCGGTAGACGAGTTCGGCCGGGCGCTCGATGTCCCAGATGGCAAGATCGGCGGATTTGCCGGCCTCCAAAGTGCCGGTCTTGTCCTGCAGCCCCAGCGCGCGGGCGGCCTCGCGGGTAACGCCGGCAAGGCATTCCTCGACGGTGAGGCCGAACAAGGTTGCGGCCATGTTCATGGTCAGCAGCAGCGAGGTCAGCGGCGAGGTGCCGGGATTGCAGTCGGAGGCGACGGCCATCTTCACGCCATGCTGCCGAAACAGGGCAATCGGCGGCTTCTTGGTTTCGCGGATGAAATAATAGGCGCCGGGCAGGATCGTCGCCACGGTGCCGGCCCTGGCCATTGCCGCCGCGCCGGCCTCATCGGTGTATTCGAGATGGTCGGCCGACAGCGCGCCATAGCGGGCGGCAAGCTCGGCGCCATGCAGGTTGGAAAGCTGGTCGGCGTGGAGTTTTACGGGCAAGCCGAGCGCCCTGGCCGCGTCGAAGACACGTGCCATCTGCTCGGGCGAAAAGGCGATGCCTTCGCAAAAGCCGTCGACCGCATCAGCCAGGCCTTCGGCCGCGACGGCAGGCAGGATTTCCTTGGCGACCAGATCGACGAAAGCGTTCTTGTCGCCCTTTGCCTCTGGCGGCAGCGCGTGGGCGGCGAGGCAGGTGGTGCGGACTGTCACCGGGTGTTTGTTGCCCAGTTGCCGAGCCGCCCGCAGTGACTTCTTCTCATTATCGAGGTCGAGGCCATAGCCCGACTTGATTTCTATCGTTGTGACGCCTTCCGCAATCAGCGCATCGAGGCGCGGCAGCGTCTGGGCGACCAGTTCATCCTCGGTGGCGGCACGCAAGGATTTGACCGAGGAGACGATGCCGCCGCCGGCTTTTGCCACCTCTTCATAGGTGGCGCCGGCCAGCCGCATTTCGAACTCGTTGGCGCGGTTGCCGGCATAGACAAGATGCGTATGGCAGTCGATCAGGCCGGGCGTGATCCAGCGGCCCTCGCAGTCGATGGCCTCGGCGCCCTGAGCAAAGCCCGACGGCATCTCAGCTTCCGGGCCGGCATAGACGATCAGACCATCGCGCACGGCGATCGCGCCCTTTTCGACGATGCCCAGCCCGGCTGTGTTTTCGGCCATGGTCGCCAGGCGCGCATTGCGCCAAAGGTGAAGGCCCCCTGCCCGGCTTTTCATTTGTGCCGCCATCATCTTTTCCATTTCAAAGGATGGCGATTATGTATATACATATTGAAACGCACTGCAAGTGGTATCGTGAATGGAAAGCGGGATTCGGAGAAAAACGTGACGGCGATCTTTGCGGAACAGGCGCTGCTGAGCGACGGCTGGCACGGCAATGTCAGGATATCACTGGCTGACGGCCGCATCGTGACAGTCGACCCAGGTGCATCGCCGCAAGCCGGCGACGAACGCCATGCCATTGTGGTTCCCGGCCTGCCGAATCTGCACAGCCATGCCTTCCAGCGCGGCATGGCGGGCCTTGCCGAATTGCGCGGCCCTTCCGCCGACAGTTTCTGGAGCTGGCGCGAGGTGATGTACCGGTTCGCGCTGTCGATGACGCCCGACCAGGTCGAAGCAGTCGCAGCGCAACTCTATGTCGAGATGCTGGAGGCCGGTTTTTCACGCGTCGGCGAGTTCCACTATTTGCATCACGACCGCGACGGAAAACCCTATGCCAATCTCGCCGAGATGGCGGTGCGCATCGCTGCCTCTGCCGCCGATACTGGCATCGGCCTGACGCTGCTACCGGTCTTTTATGCCCATTCGTCTTTCGGCGGCGCTGCGCCCAATGAAGGCCAGCGGCGATTCATCAATGATGTGGACAGGTTCGCGCTGCTGCTTGAGAAAAGCCGGGAGTGTGTTCGCGCTCTAAATCAAGCCGTCGTCGGCGTCGCCCCTCACAGTCTGCGCGCGGCGACACCGGATGAGCTCTCGGCGGTTGCCGCCATGGCGCCTAATGGGCCCGTCCACATCCACGTCGCCGAGCAGGTGAAGGAGGTCGAGGACTGCCTCGCTTGGACCGGCGCACGCCCGGTCGAATGGCTGCTCGCCAATGCCGGGGTGGACCGGCGCTGGTGCCTGATCCACGCCACCCATATGACTGAAACAGAGACAATCGGCATGGCCGAAAGCGGCGCCATCGCCGGTCTGTGTCCGATCACCGAGGCCAATCTCGGCGACGGCACCTTTGCCGCGCCGCTGTTCACGGAGCATGGCGGTCGTTTCGGAGTCGGTTCGGATTCCAACGTGCTGATCGGCCTGCCGGACGAACTCAGGCAGCTCGAATACTCGCAGCGCCTTGCGCATCGCGCCCGCAATGTGCTGGCGGTCGCCGGCGGCTCGACCGGACGCGCCTTGTTCGATGCGGCGCTCGACGGCGGCAGCGCCGCGCTCGGTGCCGGCCCGTCGCAGATTGCTGCCGGGACCGCTGCCGATTTCGTCTCGCTCGATGCAGATCATCCATCGCTGACCGGAAAGGCTGGCGACGCGATCCTGGACGCCTGGATCTTCGCCAATGGCACCAAGATCGACTGCGTCTGGGTGCATGGCGCAAAACTGGTTAGCGGCGGCAGGCATGCGAAGCGCGAGGCGATTGCCGCACGTTTCCGCAAAGTGATGACGGCGCTTTCGGCATGAGCCTGATCGAAACAGCGGCGGTCGAAGGCGGCGGCTCGCTGCATCAGCGCATCCTGTCCGACATCAGCGAAAAAATCCTGTCAGGTGCCTGGGCGCCCGGTCACCGCATCCCCTTCGAACACGAGCTGACGGCGCAATACAATTGCTCGCGCATGACGGTGAACAAGGCGCTGTCGCAGCTGGCCAAGGCCGGGCTGATCGAGCGCCGCCGCCGCTCGGGCAGCTTTGTACGCCGGCCGCAATCGCAGGCCGCGGTGCTGGAAATCCACGACATCCGGATCGAGGTCGAGGCGCTCGGCCTGCTTTATCGCTATGAAAGGCTGGCGCGGCTGAAGCGGCGCAGCAGCGCCGAGGACCGCGCGCTGCTGGAGCTAACCGGCGCAGGGCCGGTGCTGGTGCTGGAATGCCTGCATTTCGCCGGACAGCGGCCGTTCGCGCACGAACAGCGGCTGATCAATCTGACCGCCGTCACTGAAGCAGCCGACGAGGAATTTCTTGATATCGCGCCCGGCCCGTGGCTAATCGGCCGCGTGCCGTGGAGCGAGGCCGAACACCGCATCCGCGCCATCGCCGCCGACCAGCACATTGCTGATAGCCTCGACATCGAGCCCGGCGCGCCCTGCCTGGTGGTCGAGCGGCGGACATGGAGTGCCGAACATCCAGTCACCCATGTCCGCTTCATTTATGCGGCCGAGAGCCACACGCTGGTGGCGCGGTTCAGGCCATCGCAGGGGTAGCGCCACGCCCCTTCTCCCCTTCTTGTGGGAGAAGGTAAGCGCTGCGCTCTCAAATCGCAGCAGTGATAATCATCTCGACCAGATATTCCGGACCGGCGAGCTTGGCTTCGCCAGTGGCGCGGGCCGGCGTGTGGCCCTTCGGCACCCACTTGTCCCATTCCGCATTCATTTCGGCGAAAGTGCCCATGTCGTCCAGCCAGATGATCGCCTGCAGGATCTTGGTCTTGTCGGTGCCGGCCTTGGCCAGCAATTCGTCGACGGTCGCCAGAATGTCGCGGGTCTGCGAGGCAACGTTGCCGCCGGGCTCGCCGACCTGGCCGGCCAGGTAGACGGTGTTGCCGTGGATGACGATCTGGGTCATGCGCGGGCCTACATCGATGCGACGAATGCTCATGGGACGTTTCCTTCCTTTGTGGGTCGCGCCTCTTTAGAGTTGCGGCTTGCTTCGGGCAAGGCCGCCGGGGTGAATCCTTCTTGAGCCAAGGCGGCGGGCACGAGGCCAACCGAACACGGCAAGTTGAGCCGTCGGTCGCAAATTCCGCCCGATTGGCTTGTTGACTAATGTAATAACATCACATATCGACATGGCCGCCTGCAGCAGCGCGGATTTCCGCGCCACGGATCGCTTTATGACAAATGCCTGCCTGACCTTTCGCGACCTGACGCTCGGCTATGGCAGCCACCCGGCGATCCATCATCTCGACGGCACGATCCGCCGGGGATCGCTGACCGCGGTCGTCGGCGCCAATGGTTCGGGCAAGTCGACGCTGATGAAGGGCATTGTCGGGGTTCTCAAGCCGATGGCCGGCAGCGTGATCCGCGCGCCCGGCGTGCGCGCCGCCTATCTGCCGCAGCAATCGGAGCTCGACCGCTCCTTTCCGGCGCGGGTGGTCGACCTGGTTTCGCTGGGCCTCTGGCCCAAGCGCGGCATGCTTGGCCGCTATACAAAAGAAGACCGCGACTCCGTCAGCCAGGCGCTGATGGCTGTCGGGTTGGGCGGCTTCGAGAAGCGCCCGATCGATACGTTGTCGGGCGGTCAGTTGCAGCGCACGCTGTTTGCCCGGGTGCTGTTGCAGGATGCCGACCTCATCCTGCTCGACGAGCCGTTCAACGCCGTCGATGCCAAGACGGTCGGCGACCTCATCGCGCTGATCAAGCGCTGGCATGGCGAGGAACGCACCATCATGGTCGTCGTGCACGATCTCGAACTGGTGCGGCAGAATTTTCCGGAGACGCTGCTGCTTGCCCGCCAGCCCGTCGCCTGGGGCGAGACCAAGGAAACGCTGCGGCCGGAGAACCTTTTGCGGGCGCGCCGCTTCCATGAAGCCTGGGAAGAGAATGCGCCGTGGTGCGAGCCGGAAGGCCATGATCACGGGCATGACCATGACCACCAACATGGCGCCGGACCGAGGGCTGCCTGATGGACGCGCTCTACGGCCTCTTCATCGCGCCTTTCGCCGATTTCGGCTTCATGCAGCGGGCTCTGATCGGCTCGCTGATGCTGTCGCTCGGTGCCTGCCCGGTCGGCGTCTTCCTGATGCTGCGGCGCATGAGCCTGTCAGGCGACGCCATGGCGCACGCCATCCTGCCGGGCGCGGCCGCCGGCTTCCTGTTCTATGGGCTGGAAATCCTGCCGATGACCATTGGCGGGCTGATCGCCGGCATCATCGTGGCGCTCGGTGCCGGCGCCGTCTCGCGCTTCACCATCCAGCGCGAGGACGCCTCGATGGCGGCCTTCTATCTGATTTCGCTGGCCATCGGCGTGCTGATGGTGTCGATCCGCGGCTCCAGCGTCGATCTCATGCATGTGCTGTTCGGTACCGTGCTGGCGCTCAACAACGAGGCGCTGGCGCTGATCGGCGGCATTGTCGCAGTGACGTTGGTCAGTCTCGCCATCTTCTGGCGGGCGCTGGTCGCGGAATGCCTCGACCCGCTGTTCCTGCGTTCGGTCAGCCGTCTCGGCAGCCCGGTGCATTTCATCTTCCTCGGCCTCGTCGTGCTCAACCTCGTCGGCGGCTTCCAGGCGCTCGGCACGCTGCTCTCGGTCGGGCTGATGATGCTGCCGGCCGCTGCTGCCCGCTTCTGGAGCGTGCGCGTCGAGCCTATGTGCATGCTGGCGGTGCTGATCGGCTTTGCCTCCTGCATTGCCGGGCTGCTTTTGTCCTATCATGCGTCGCTGCCTTCGGGGCCTGCCATCATCCTGTCGGCGGGCGTCGTCTATTTCGCCTCGATCCTGTTCGGTACCCGCGGCGTGCTGCGCGCCCGCATCGTGCATCACCGCCACCGAACCGCCTGATCCCCATCCCCGCCCCCTAAGGAGACCTTCCCAATGCTGAAATCGTTCCGTGCCGTTCTGACGATGAGCGTTATAACATTAAGCGCCTTTGGAGCCTCCCCGGCCTTCGCGGCGCCGCTGAAAGTGGTCGCCAGCTTCACGGTCATTGCCGATTTCGCGAAAAATGTCGGCGGCGACCGGGTCAACATCACCACCATCGTCGGGCCCGATGGCGACGCGCATGTCTACGAGCCGAGCCCGGCCGATGCGGTAGCGATGGCCGGCGCCGATGTGGTGCTGGTCAACGGCCTGCATTTCGAAGGTTTCCTGCAGCGCCTGGTCGACGCCAGCGCCACCAAGGCGACGATCACGGTGCTGACCAAGGGTGTGACGTCGATCGATTTCAAGCCTGAGTTCGCCGATGCCGACGCTGCCGAAGGCGCCGGCGCGGGTGGCGGCAAGACGGTCACCGACCCGCATGCCTTCCAGTCGATCGCCAACGCAAAAATCTATGTGAAGAACATCGCCGATGCCTTCTGCGCCGCCGATTCCGCGGGCTGCGTCAGCTACCAGAGCAATGCCGCCGCCTACACCAAGAAGCTCGATGCGGTCGAAGGCGAAGTGAAAGCGGCGATCCAGTCGATCCCCGAGGAAAAGCGGGTCGTCATCACCTCGCATGATGCCTTCGGCTATTTCGAACACGAATACGGCCTGACCTTCCTGGCGCCGCAGGGCGTGTCGACCGATTCTGAGCCTTCGGCCGCCGACGTCGCCAAACTGGTCCAACAGGTCAAGCAGGACAAGGCGGCGGCGATCTTCGTCGAGAACATCACCAATCCGCGCCTGATCGAGCAGATCGCCAGCGAGACCGGCATCAAGGTGGGCGGCACGCTCTACTCGGACGCGCTGTCGCAGCCCGACGGCCCGGCCTCGACCTATATCGACATGATGCACAACAATATCGCCCAGATCAAAGGCGCGATCCTCGGCAGTTGAGCGAGGCCGGTTGGATTCCTCGCCGGAAATGTCTATCTGCGCAGGGAGATTTCTTCCCTGCGCGGATTGTCGGTCCGACCGGGGAGTGGCAAGACTGCCGCCAAATCGGATTGCGAGGACACCATGGAATACCGCCAGATCAGCGAAGACTATTCGGTCGCGGGGCAGATCCAGCCCGACGATATCGTCGCCATCAAGGAAGCCGGCTTCAAGAGCGTCATCTGCAACCGGCCCGATGATGAGCAGCCCGGCCAACCTTCGGCCGACAGCGTCAAGGCAGCGGTCGAAGCGGCGGGGCTCACCTTCCGCTTCATCCCGGTTATCAGCGGCCAGATCACCATGGAGAATGTCGAGGACCAGGCCAAAGCGCTCGACGAACTTGAAGGCCCCGTCTTCGCCTATTGCCGCTCCGGCGCGCGCTGCACCAACCTTTATGGACTGATCCAGCAGCAGAAGGGTTAAATCGGCAGCGCACCGGTTTCCTTCAGTGTTTCGAGCACGATCGCCGTCTTCACGTGCTGCACGGATTCGTGCGGCAACAGCACGTCGTTGACGAATTCCGACAGCGACTTCAGGTCCGGCGTCACGACTTTCAAGATGTAGTCCATCTCGCCGGTCAGCGCGTGCGCCTCCTGCACTTCCGGCAGCCGCGCCAGCAATTCGCCGAAGCGCCTGGCATTGTCGCGGTTGTGGGTGGCCAAGGTCACCGAGATGACGTTGACCAGTGAAAAGCCCAGCCGATCGCGATCGAGCACGGCGCGGTAGCCCTTGATATAGCCGTCCTCCTCCAGTCGCTGACGGCGGCGCGAGCATTGCGACGGCGATAGATTCACCCGGTCCGACAAATCGCTGTTGGTCAGCCGCGCATCAGCCTGCAACAGCGCCAGTATCTTGCGATCAAATTGATCAATGCGCACATCATCCACGGTCGCATCTCCTCCTGTGCACGCTTTGCGCATCAGATCAGCATTTCAAGCGTTTGAATGCAAGCTCTGTGCGGTTGGTTGGCGCTATAATGGGCAAGGATGGCCAAGAGCGGCCAGAACAGCTTTTGGAGAATTGCCATGGGCCCCTTCCCGCACGACGCACCGCCCGCCAAGATCAGCAAGACCAATCCCGCCGGCACCGACGGGTTCGAGTTCGTCGAATTCGCGCATCCGGAGCCGGAGAAGCTCGCCGAGCTTTTCACCCGCATGGGCTATGTCGCGGTGGCCAAGCACCGCACCAAGGCGATCACCGTCTGGCGCCAAGGCGACATCAACTATGTCGTCAACGCCGAGCCCGGCTCGCATGCGATGAAGTTCGTCGACAAGCACGGACCATGCGCGGCCTCGATGGCGTGGCGGGTGGTCGATGCCAAGCACGCTTTCGACCATGCCGTGGCCAAGGGCGCCACGCCTTACGAAGGCAAGGACAAGGCGCTGGACGTGCCGGCCATCGTCGGCATCGGCGGATCGCTGCTTTATTTCATCGACAGCTACGGCAAGAAGGGTTCGGCCTATGACGCCGAGTTCGAATGGCTGGGCGCGCGCGACCCGCGGCCGCAAGGCGTCGGCTTCTATTATCTCGATCACCTCACCCACAATGTCTATCGCGGCCAGATGGACAAGTGGTGGGATTTCTACCGCGAACTGTTCGGCTTCAAGCAGATCCATTTCTTCGACATTGACGGTAAGATCACCGGCTTGGTCAGTCGGGCGATTACCTCGCCCTGCGGCAAGATCCGCATCCCACTCAACGAGTCCAAGGACGAGACCAGCCAGATCGCCGAGTATCTGAAGAAGTACAATGGCGAAGGCATCCAGCACATCGCGGTCGGCACAGACGAGATCTACGGCGCCACCGACAGGCTGGCGGCCAACGGGCTGAAATTCATGCCGGGACCACCGGAAACCTATTACGACATGTCCTATGACCGCGTGAACGGCCATGACGAGCCGATCGAGCGGATGAAGAAGCACGGCATCCTGATCGACGGCGAAGGCGTGGTCGATGGCGGCACGACCAAGATCCTGCTGCAGATCTTTTCGAAAACCGTGATCGGGCCGATCTTCTTCGAGTTCATCCAGAGGAAGGGCGACGAAGGCTTTGGCGAGGGCAATTTCCGCGCGCTGTTCGAGTCGATCGAGCAGGACCAGATCAAGCGCGGCGTCATCAAGGTGGATGGCAAGGCGGCGTAAGGCAGCCGCACGGCACGACGTTTATTTGGCGAGGCCAGCGGCCTTACGCAGAATGTCGTTGATCCGGCTCTGCCAGCCGTGGCCGCCGGCGCGAAAGCGGGCGACTACGTCACTGTCGAGCCGCAGCGTCACCTGCTTCTTCGGATTGTCGAGTGCCGGCCGGCCGCGCGAGCGGCGAATGCTTTCGGCAAGATCCGGAAACACTTCGGCGAAGGGACGGGCGTTTCTGAAATCCTGCTCGGTCCATTCGGGGTTGTCCGAAACGGCATCCCAATCTTCTTTGGTAAAGCCTTTGCCTGGCTGAAACTCCCTGTCAGGCTTCGTAGCGTTCAGCTTAGGTTTTGCCATCGATGCCAAGCCGCTCAACCTCCGCCCGCCTGAGCTTCAGATCATAGTCGAGCAGGAATTCGTCGAGTTGTGGCGGCGCGACCGAGGTGCCCGAAAGCATGGCGTGCACCTGGCCGCGGTGATGGATGTCGTGCAGGAAGACGTGGGCGAGGATGTCGCCGATCTTCTCCGGGATCATACCGTCCTCGCGCCGGTCGGTGATGACACGGCGATCGAGATCGGCCTCTGACAGGGCGTCGCAGAAAGCGATGAGCCTTCGGTCGGCCGCGACCTGGGCGGCAAACAGCGCCCGCGCCTCTTCGAACGGCACGTAATCGTCATAGGCCGCGGCGCCAATCCCGCCCTCCTCCAGGAAATCGAGATAGAGATAGTCGACCGCCAGTATGTGGTTGAGCGTCGCCTTGATCGATGGGAAGAAGCTGGTGCGTTCGGCTTCGAAGTCACCCGGCCCAAGCTGCAGCACGGCCCGATAAAGCCGGTCGTTCGACCAGAGATTGTTGCTGGCCATGCGGTGGAGATGATCGAGCAGGGTCACGAATTTATCCGCCTGACCAGACCGATGGCCGCCCACATGACCACGAATCCAGCGAGAACGATCAGCAGCAGCCGGTTCATGCGCCGCCGCATGGCTTGGGTTTCCGCGTCGCGCGCGACGTTCGTGTTGGTGACGGTGTGGAACATCATCGCGTTGCGCGGAAAGCCGCTGCGGTTGGTGAGGTCAGGCGAGCGCGCCTCGATGCGATAGCTCAGCCGGATCGCTTGGATGAAGATCGCCAGCATCACTAGCGCCCAGACGCCGCACAGAAGATAGAATGCCCCGCCCGCCACTCCCTTACCTCTCATATTTCTCGAGCTTCTGCTCGATGGCGCCGAAGATCGAACTTCCCGCCTTGTTCTTCATCTCGATGCGCACCGTGTCGCCGAAGCGCAGGAACGGCGTTTTGGGTTCGCCAGCTTCGATGGTCTCGATCATGCGCAGTTCGGCGATGCAGGAATAGCCGGCGCCACCTGCTGAGACAGGCTTGCCCGGCCCGCCGCCCTGCTTGTTTGACACGGTGCCGGAGCCGATGATGGTGCCGGCGACCAGCGGTCTGGTCCTGGCGGCATGGACGATCAGCGACGGAAAATCGAAGGTCATGTCGATGCCGGCGTTCGCCCGGCCGAACGGCTTGCCGTTGAGATCGGCGAGCAGCGGCAGACTGACCTTGCCGCCATCCCAGGCATCGCCCAATTCGTCCGGCGTCACCGCCACGGGCGAAAAGGCCGATGACGGTTTCGACTGGAAGAAGCCAAAACCCTTGGCGAGTTCAGGCCCCGTGAGGCCACGCAGCGTCACGTCGTTGACCAGCATGACCAGCCGGATTGCGGCTTTTGCCTCGTCGAGGCCGGCACCCATCGGCACGTCATCGACGATGACGGCGACCTCCGCCTCCATGTCGATGCCGAATTCCTCATCCGCCATGCGGATCGGATCGCGCGGGGGAACGAAGCTGTCGGAGCCACCCTGGTAGATCAGCGGATCGGTCCAGAAACTTGCCGGCATCTCGACGCCACGCGCTTTCCGCACCAGTTCGACATGGTTCACATAGGCCGAACCGTCGGCCCATTGATAGGCGCGCGGCAGCGGCGAATGGGCGTCATGCTCGTGGAAACGCGCCGATGGCACCGCATTGTTCTCCAGCGATTCCGCCATGGCGGCAAGATGCGGCGCGATGCGGCTCCAGTCGTCGAGCGCGGCCTGCAGCGTCCGCACCAGAAACGAGGCATCGGTAAAGCGCGTCAGGTCACGCGAGACGACGACAAGTTTCCCGTCGCGCGTCCCGTCCTTCAATGTGGCAAGCTTCATGCGGTTTCCTCTCCTACTGCGGCTTCGGCGCAGCTTAAGCCCACAACAAGGCCGTCGCGGGCAATCGTCAAGTCGCCAGACCAAGTTTTCCTGACGGCGGCGATCCAATCGGCTTCGCCGATCTCCGGATCGTCGGCCGGAATGAGGTGGTTGAGCACAAGTCTTTTCACACCGGCGTCGGTGGCGATGCGCCCTGCTTCCTCGGCAAACGAATGACTTGCGAGCAGGTGTTCCCTCAGCCGCGCGCCGTTGCCGGTCCTCGCGACAAGGCGCTCGACCCCTTGCTCCAGCATGGCTTCATGGACCAGGATGTCGGCTCCCCTGGCGAAACCGGCCAGCGGCGGGAAGAACGCCGTGTCGGCGGAGAAGACGACGCTTCCGCCGCCATGCTCGAAGCGCAACGCAAAACAGTCGGTCACCGGCGGATGGTCGACACGCAGCGCCGTGACCTTCAGTCCGTAGTCCTCGATAACCTTGCCCTCGCCGAACTCGACGACCGAAACCAGCTCGCGGATATCCGGCCGGCCTTCGTCGGCGATACGGATCTCGATATCGAATTCCATCGCCTGGCAGAAGCGCCGCCAGTAATGGCCGGTGCCGGGTGGTCCGAAGACGCTGACCGGGCTCGCCAGACCGGCTGTCCAGGCGGTGTGGACGAGCGGCCCGAGTTCCAGAACATGGTCGGAATGCAGATGCGTGATGAAGATCAGGTCGAGCGCCTTCAGGCTGACTCCTGCATCAACATGCGCCCGCGTCACGCCCAGCCCGCAGTCGACGACAATGGTGCGGCCGCCGAGCTCCAGCAGCGACGAACTCGGCCATGGTCCGCCCGGCCGCAGCGCCGGTCCGCCCTTCGAACCGAGAAGCACCAGCCGGTCGCTCATCGGACGAGCCTCAAGACCAGTCGCCCTCCGGCGTGCCATTGAAACGTTTCTTCAGATCGGCCCAGCAGTCGATGTAATTGTCCTGCCGGGTTTCCAGTTCGGCGCCGTAGCGGGTCAGCATCTGCGGGAATCGGGTCTCGAACATGAAGGCCATGGTGCTGTCGAGCTTGACCGGTTTCAGTTCGGTACGCGAGGCCTTTTCGAAGCCAGGGGCGTCAGGGCCGTGGGCCAGCATCAGATTGTGCAGGCTGATGCCGCCAGGGACAAAGCCTTCCTCCTTGGCGTCGTACTGGCCGTGGATCAGGCCCATGAACTCGCTCATGATGTTACGGTGGTACCAGGGCGGCCGGAACGTGTCCTCCGCCACCAGCCAGCGCGGCGGGAAGATGACGAAGTCGATGTTGGCGGTGCCCTCCTCACCGCTCGGCGCCGTCAGTACAGTGAAGATCGACGGGTCGGGGTGGTCGAACAGGATGGCGCCGACAGGCGAAAACGTCGCAAGATCATATTTATAGGGCGCGTAATTGCCGTGCCACGCCACCACGTCGAGCGGCGAGTGGCCGATCTCGGTGACATGGAAGTTTCCGCACCATTTGACGATCAGCCGGCACGGCGTCTCCTTCTCCTCGAACCAGGCGCAGGGCGTCTTGAAATCGCGTGGATTGGCCAGGCAATTGGCGCCGATCGGGCCGCGGTCGGGCATCGTCAGCTTGGCGCCGTAATTCTCGCAGACATAGCCGCGGACTTCCTTGTCGACCAGCTCGACCTTGAACACCAGACCGCGCGGCAGAACGGCGATTTCGCCCGGCCGGAGCTCGATGACGCCCATTTCGGTGACGAAGCGCAGCGCACCCACCTGCGGCACAATCAGCAATTCGCCATCGGCGTTGAAGAAATGGTCATCGACCATCGATTGGTTGGCGACATAGACGTGTGCAGCCATGCCGGTCTGGCCCAGCACGTCGCCGGCCGTGGTCATGCTGCGCATGCCCTGAATGAAATCGGTCGGCTCCTTCGGCATCGGCACCGGGTTCCAGCGATACTGGCCGAGCGCCAGTTCATGGTCGCCGACATTGGGGGCGGTCTTCCAGAGCGGATAGCTGGCCGGTTTGAAGCGCCCGGTGTGCCTGACGCTCGGCCGGATGCGATAGAGCCACGATCGCTCGTTGGTGCCGCGCGGCGCGGTGAAGGGCGAGCCCGAAAGCTGTTCGGCATAGAGACCGTAAGCCGGCCGCTGCGGAGAATTGCGTCCCTGCGGCAGCGAGCCGGGCAGTGTCTCGGTTTCAAAATCGTTGCCGAAGCCCGGCATGTAGGAAAAGGCCATCGCTTCCTCCCGGATTGACCAAATTGGTTTCATTTGTAACCATTGAAAATGTAACTATCAATGCCGCGCAGGCGCTGCCTCGGATTGTGAACCATGGAACAGGAAATACTCGAGCTCGAAAGCTTCCTGCCCTACCGGCTCTACCGTCTTGCCAATGCGGTCAGCCACGAATTCTCGAAAATCTACAAGGACCGCCACGGCCTGACCCGGCCCGAATGGCGCACGCTGGCCGGGCTCGGGCAGCGCGGCACGATGACCGCGACGGCGCTCGGCGAACAATCGGCCATGCACAAGACCAAGGTGTCGCGCGCCGTCGCCGAACTCGAACGGCGGCGCTGGCTGACGCGGAAGGCTGATGAGGGTGACCGTCGAGTCGAGCATCTGACCCTGACAAAGGCCGGGCTTGCTGCTTATCGCGAAATGGTGCCGCTGGCCAAGGCGTTCGAACGTGATTTGCTGGCGAGGTTGAGTGCGGACGAGCGCGCTGCGATTGTCACGGGCGTGGCAGCGTTGGAGTCAAAACTCACCTTGGGTTGAAATCCTCCCACAGGCTCGATCGTCGCAGAAATCAGATGGCTATGGCGGCAGGCAACGCTCCTAAACCGTAGTACGCGCGTTCGGCTTCAATGAAGCCTCTGACACGGCTTCGAAATGCTACCGGATCATCGATGTAGGCCAGGAGCGCCTGCGCTTGCGAAGCCGCGTGTCTTTGAACGCTTTTAAACAGCCGCCTTGCCGTTTCAAAATTACCAGCCAAACCAGCCGCCACCCCGGCATGAAAGGCGGCCCACTCGCCGTAGGCGCCCGGCTGCAATTCATTCACGAGGATTGTCGCTGTCGCCTGCACGGAAGGGAACATCGATCGGTGAACCTGATCGATTTCGATTGCCTTCTTGGCCATTTGATCAACCGCGAGCAGAAACTGTTCGGGGTTCTGGAACGGAACGAACCCTCCAATGCGCTCAGCACGATCGAAGGTAACTGTTTCCGGGAGCGAACCCCAAAGCCAGTGAACTGCTACGTTCAGGTAAGTGCCTTTCGACCAAGAGCTAGGTTGGAACTCGACTACACTTAGCCAGAAACCGCGATCGGCGATCCAGACTCGGGACTGCCCTTTGCGCCGAAATCCGGCGGGCTGCAATACGATCCTTGCCTGCGAGGCAATGATACGTCCGTGCTCGTTATCGGCCATCTTGAACCCACATGAACGTGCGGCGCTCCGCCTACCAATCCATCACCACCTTGCCGGAACTGCCGCTGCGCATCGCATCAAAACCCGTCTGGAAATCGTCGATGCCGATGCGGTGGGTGATCAGGCCGGAGACGTCGAGCGGGCCTTGCACCAGGGCGATCATCTTGTACCAGGTCTCGAACATCTCGCGGCCGTAGATGCCTTTGAGATGGAGCATCTTGAAGATGACCTTGTTCCAGTCGATCTCGAAGCCGGTCGGCGCGATGCCCAGAATGGCGATCTTGCCGCCATTGTTCATGGTGTCGATCATGTCGCGGAAGGCGGGAGCCGCGCCCGACATTTCGAGGCCGATGTCAAAGCCCTCGGTCATGCCGAGCGCCGGCATGACGTCGCGCAGCTTTTCCTTGGACGCATCGACGACATACTGGACACCGAGTTCTTTCGCCAGCGCCAGCCGCACCGGGTTGATGTCGGTGATGACGACTTTCCTGGCACCGACGCATTGTGCGACAAGCGCGCCCATGATGCCGATCGGCCCGGCGCCGGTGACCAGCACATCCTCGCCGACCAGGTCGAAGGACAGTGCGGTGTGGACGGCATTGCCTAGTGGATCGAAGATAGCGGCGATCTCGTCCGGCACGTCATCCGGGATCGGCACGACATTGTGCTGCGGGATCGCCAGATACTCGCCGAAGGCGCCGGGGCGATTGACGCCGACGCCGAGCGTGTTGCGGCAGAGATGCCCCCTGCCCGCCCGGCAATTGCGGCAATGGCCGCAGACGATGTGGCCTTCGCCCGACACGCGCTGGCCCACCCTGTACTCGGTGACCGCCGCACCGAAATCGGCGACGGTGCCGACGAATTCATGGCCGGTCACCATCGGCACCGGCACGGTCTTTTGCGCCCACTGGTCCCAATTGTAGATGTGGACGTCGGTGCCGCAGATCGCCGTCTTCCTGACCTTGATCAGCACGTCGTTGGGGCCGATCTCCGGCACCGGCACCTCTTCCATCCAGATGCCTGGTTCGGCCTTGGCCTTCACCAGCGCCTTCATCATGTTCGACATTCTTTGTCCCTCGAAACCCTTGATCCGGAATCGCTTTCGGCGGCTCAGGAGATGACACCCAGCTCCTTGCCGACGGCGCCGAAGGCTTCCACCGCGCGGTCGATGTCGGCGCTGGAATGGGCGGCCGATATCTGCGTGCGGATGCGCGCCTGGCCCTTCGGCACCACCGGGAACGAAAAGCCGATGACATAGATGCCGCGCTTCAGCATGCGTGCCGCCATCTCTTGCGCCAATGCTGCATCGCCCAGCATCACCGGAATGATCGGATGATCAGCGCCGGCCAGCGTGAAACCGAGCTTGCCCATCTCGGAGCGAAAGCGCGCGGCATTGTCGTAGAGGCGCCGGCGCAGCGCATCGCCGTGGCGGATCATGTCGAACACACGGATCGAGGCACCGGCGATCGCCGGCATCAGCGTGTTGGAGAATAGATAGGGCCGCGAGCGCTGGCGCAGCCAGTCGACCACTTGCCTCTTGCCCGAGGTATAGCCGCCGGAAGCGCCGCCCAGCGCCTTGCCGAGCGTGCCGGTGATGATGTCCACCCTGCCCTCGACGCCGCAATGTTCGGCCGAGCCGCGGCCGTTCTTGCCGACGAAACCGACCGCGTGGCTGTCGTCGACCATCACCATGGCGTCGTATTTGTCGGCGAGGTCACAAACGCCCTTCAGATTGGCTATGATGCCGTCCATGGAAAACACGCCGTCGGTGGCGATCAGCCGGAAACGGCAATCCTTCGCCTCCTTCAGTCGCGCCTCCAACTCGCCCATGTCGTTGTTGGCGTAGCGGAAGCGCTTTGCCTTGGACAGCCGCACGCCGTCGATGATCGAGGCGTGGTTGAGCGCATCGGAGATGATGGCATCCTCCTCGCCGAGCAGCGTCTCGAACAGGCCGCCATTGGCGTCGAAGCAGGAACCGTAGAGGATGGTGTCGTCCATGCCGAGGAAGGCGGAAATCGTGGCCTCCAGCTCCTTGTGCTCTTCCTGCGTGCCGCAGATGAAGCGCACCGAGGCCATGCCGTAGCCATAGCGGTCGAGCGCCTGCTTTGCCGCCTCGCGCAGTTCGGGACTGTCGGCGAGACCGAGATAGTTGTTGGCGCAGAAATTCAGCACCTTGTCGCCGCCGACCTCGATCTCGGCCGATTGCGTCGAGGCAATCACCCGCTCGGATTTGTAGAGGCCAGCCGATTTCAGGCCTTGAAGCTCGCTGTCGATGTGGGAAAGGAATGCCGCGCTCATGGTCAGGCCCTGTTGAGATCGATCGGGACTGTCGCCCCGCGCGGCTGAAAAATCCATCGCAAAAGCGACGGCTTCGGTGGCGCCGCGCAAGCGCGACGGCAATCCACTGTGACAATCAGGCGACGATGAACTCAAATGCAGGGCTGCCGCTAAAGAACATGATAACCATTTTGGCAGCTTTCTATCCCTGCCCTTTTGGTCAGCGTCATCGTTTCCGGACCTGTTAACCCTTTCAAGCCAATGGTCTTCTCGCCAGGTATTCACGGCAGGAATCCGTCGACCGGAGGGGGTCACCTAGAAATGTCGCAGCAGCCAGTGCATAGCGTGTCGCGCAAGCTGATACTGCTGATCAAGAGCGGCTATTGGCTGGCGCTGCTGATCATCGCCACCATGGTGATGGCCTCCTTCATCCTGCTGCAGCAGATGATGGCGGCCCAGCAGCACAACGACGCACTGCTGAACATCGTCAGCACGCAGAAGGCCCTGTCGCAGCGGATCGTCTTCCTTGCCGGCGCAACGGGCGCCGCCTCGCGCGACAAGCAGCCGGCCCTGGTCGCCGCACTCAAGCAGGCGACCGCCGAGTTCGAGACGAACTACGACCTCCTGCTTGACCAGACGGGCGCCGATCCGATGTCGCCGGCCCGCTTCGATCCGAAATCGATCGAGAATGTGCTGTTCGCCAAACCCTTCCACCTCGACTATTTCTCGGTCGGGCTGATCGCCAACGGCGAACGCCTGATCTCATCCTTCGAATCGAAGCTGGCAATCAGCGGCGAGGGCTACAAGGGCGGCGCCGAGCGCGTCAATCTCGACGCCTCCGTCGCCAATGCCACGCTGTCGGGCTATGCGGCCCTTGGCCAGCGCATCAGCGCCTATGCCAACGAGCGCTCGGGACAACTGCTCGATCTCCACCGCACCCTGTTTTTCGCCACCATCGGCGTCATCGTGCTGGTGGCGCTGTTCATCTTCCGGCCGATGTCGAACGCAATCCTGCGCAAGACGCGTGAGCTGGTCGACGCGCGCAACTCCATGGCCTTCATCGCCGTGCATGACGGGCTGACCGGCCTGCACAACCGCACTTTTCTCACCGACCATTTCGACACGCTGATCAAGGGCGCGCACCGCCGGCGCGAGCGGCTGGCCGTGATCCAGCTCGACCTCGACCGGTTCAAGCAGATCAACGACACGCTCGGCCACGCTGCTGGCGACTATGTGCTGGTGATCACCGCGCAGCGCATGCGCGATTCCTGCCGGGCATCGGATCTGTGCGCGCGCCTCGGCGGCGACGAGTTCGTGATGATCCTCAACGGCGCCGGCAGCACCGAGGACATCCATATGCTGGGCAGGCGCATCCTAGAGCAGATCAACGAGCCGATCATGTTCCAGGGCACGACCATCCTGCCGGGCGCCAGCGGCGGCATCGCCGTCTATCCCGTCGACGCCGACAATGCCGAGGACCTGCTTGTCCATGCGGATCTGGCGCTCTACTCCGCCAAGAAGCTCGGCGGCGGCAACTTCTCGTTCTTCTCCGAGGAGCTCAGGCGCGAACTCGACTACCGCAAGCAGCTCGAGCAAGATATCCGCACGGCGATTGCCGACAAGGCGTTCGAGGTCTATTTCCAGCCGCAGGTGTCGCTGACCAACGGCACGATCAGCGGCATCGAGGCGCTGGTGCGTTGGAAACACGCAGATCGAGGCATGATCTCGCCCGGCGAATTCATTCCGGTCGCGGAGAAATGTGGCTTCATGCCCGAGATCGGCCGTATCGTCATCAGCAAGGCAATCAACGAAGCGGCGGAATGGGACCGCGCCGGCATCGCCTTCGGGCGGCTTGCCGTCAACGTCTCCGGCACCGAGCTGCGCGAGCCGGACTTCGACAAGTTCCTGTTCGGCACGCTGGAGAAGGCCGGCCTGGCGCCGCAGAAACTGTCGCTGGAGATCGTCGAATCCGTCATCCTCGACGACGAGAAGACGGGCATCGCGGCGAAGCTCAGGCACATCCGCGCCGCCGGCGTCCATCTCGAGCTCGACGATTTCGGCACCGGCTATGCCTCGCTCAGCCACGTCAACCCGAACGAGATCGACCGGCTGAAGATCGACCGCCGCTTCGTCCAGAACATCAACGAGAACGGCGACAACTCCAAGATCGTGCGCGCCATCACCGAGCTGGCGCGTGGCCTCGGCATTTCGATCGTCGCCGAGGGTGCGGAGACCGAAGCCGAGCTCGACTCGCTGATGGCGATCGGCTGCGACCAGGTGCAGGGCTATTCCATCGCCTTCCCGATGCCGCAGGACAAGGCGCGCGAATGGCTGATGGCGCGCCGCCCGAAGAAGGCCCGGCTGAAGGTGCTGCAGGGCAGTCTTGCTTAGGACGCTGATGTTCCACGCTTGACAAGCCGACGTGGGCATGGCGGCCAAGGCGAAGCTGACGGCACTGATCACGGCACCGAAACTACGCCACTATGCTTTCGGCGCGATCGCCGGCTATGACGGCTGAGGCGGCAACCGGAGCGCGCTAGCCGGCTGCGTCAGCAACATTTGCCCTGAGAGCCGCCAACACCTCAGCAAACTCTGCCAGCCTGTCGTCCGGCAATCCCACTCTCAGTTGCTTGTCGAAGGCAAGTGCTGCTGTGCGCAATGTCTCGAACAGCGCTTCGCCGGCCGCGGTCAGCGCCACCTGGTGAACCCGGCGGTTCTCCGGATCGCGGCGGCGCGTCAGCAACCCTTGCGCTTCCATGGCGTTGAGATGGTGGGTCAGCGTCGCACCCTGGATGCCGATCATGCCGGCAAGCTCGCGCTGGTTGGCAAGTTCGCGCGACTTGACCGACAGTAGAGTGACCCAGACCGGCAGCGTGCCGCCGGCCTCGACAAGCGCTGCGTCAAAGGCCTGCGCCACAACCTTGGCGGTGCGGGCGAGGTTCATTCCGACGGGCGGGCGGTCAAAAGGCGTCATGATTCGACACTAGTGCATCAAACGGATAGGTGAAACTCGACTCATGCATTGACATCGAATCGTTCGATCTCTAACGTTTTGTCGACCGGCGGGGCAAAAAGAGGAAATGCGGTCATGCAATATATCTACATTGTCGTCCTCGGCCTTCACCCTGACAGCGCTGGGCGGCCGACGCATAGTCGGCGACGATGCGCTCGATGTCCCAGTCCTCGATGGTCTTGGGGAAGGCGCGATGCGCCGGCTCGCGTACCGGCGAAGCCGACAGCACCGGCAGCCAGTCGGCCTTGTTCCAGCCGGTGCGGCGGCCGAGATGGGTGATCTGGATCATCACCTTGCAATCATGCTGGTGGCAGGCATCCGCCAGCTCGGCGAGCCAGGGCACGATGCGGTCGTCATAGACATGCAAATTGCCGAAGGCGGCCGGGCTGTCGCGCGAGACGATCGCCGAACCGGCGGTCATGGTCAGCGCCATGCCTCCCTTGGCCTTTTCGGCATGGTAGAGCCGGTAGCGCTCTTTCGGCATGCCGTCCTCGGAATAGGCCGGCTCATGGCTGGTCGACATGACCCGGTTCTTCAGCGTCAGGTGCTTGAGCTGGTAGGGCTGGAGAAGCGGATCGTTGCTGGTCATCGTCTTCCTACTGATTCATTTTGTGCTAATGAGCGGCAAAATCCAACGAGGCAACCGCATGACCATCACCAAAGACCTTACCCAGCTCGGCGCGCACGTCGAGACGCCACAGAGCCCCGAAGCAGCGGTGCTGGAGACCGTGCCGTTTTCGCGCGGCGACGGCCCGCCGGCCATCGTGCGATTCGTCTGCCCGGAATTCACCTCGCTCTGTCCGGTCACCGGACAGCCGGATTTCGCCCATATCGTCATCGACTACGCACCCGATACGCTCCTGGTGGAATCGAAATCGCTGAAACTGTTCATGACCTCGTTTCGCAACCATGGCGCCTTCCATGAAGAATGCACCGTCATGATCGGCCGCCGCATTGTGGCCGCGACAAAGCCCCTGTGGTTGCGTATTGGCGGCTATTGGTATCCGCGTGGCGGCATTCCGATCGACGTGTTCTGGCAAACCGGCGCACCGCCAGAAGGCAGCTGGCTGCCCGACACGGGTGTCGCGCCCTATCGCGGGCGGGGATGAACCTGGATCAGTGCGAGGAAGCACGCCGCATCAATTCAAGGGCAAGGCGCCGGTAGCGGCCGGGATTGTTGGGGCGCCGCCATGGAGACCGGTCGTCCACCAGAATGGCGCGTCGCGGGGCGTTGACGCTGATGTTAGTGATCTTCATCGGTCCCTATTCGCACTGATACTGGCTGAGCGCCCATTCGCCGGTCACCGACAAAAGGTCCGAGATCTTCCAGCCGCCGTCGACCTTTTTCAGTTTCCATTCCAACCGATGCGCATTGCCTTCGACGACGAAGGCGACCACCACCTTGGCTTCGTCGCCTTTGACCGCCTCGATAGTCTTCAGGCTCTTGTCGATCGCCAGCTTGTCGTAATTCGCATTGTCGAGCGCCATGTTGGGATCGAGGCATTCGCCCTGCCCGGATTTGCGCAGTGCATCGCTCTTGTCGAGCACGGTCTTGGCCGGGTCGATGAAATTCTTGCGCTCGGCCGGATCGAGCTCCAGCCCGACATGCTCGTAGAAAGGCTTGACCACTGCCGTTGGCGAGCCCGGCAGCACGGGCGCCGATGCGGCCGGCGGATTTGCGGGCGATGTGTCAGCGGGCGCATTGGCAGAGTCGCCGGAAGAAGCGTTCGGCGGTGGTGCGCCGAACAGGTCCTGGGCGCAGGCGCCACCGTTCAACCCGGCAGCCAGCATCGAAATCATCGGGAATATCCGGACAAGGCGACGCAGCACGGCATCACTCCGCTGTCGAACCCGGCATGCATTCCAGCGCGCTGAGCGTCCAGCCGCTGGATTTGGAAGCGATGTCGGCTACCTTCCACTTGCCGTCGACCTTTTTCAGAGACCAGACCATTTCACGCTTGGACTCATCGCCTTCCGGGAAAAGGCTGAACGTCGCCGTCACCACGGCGCTGTCGCCATCCACCTGTTCCGACAGTTTGAGCGTCTTGGAGACGGTCTTTTCGTCATAGTCCTGTGCGTCGAGACCGGGAGCGAAGTCGATGCAAGGCACCTCGTCCGGCTTGTTCTTCTGCGCTTGGTCGTTGAGGTCAAACAGCCTGGTCACCGGCTCGGTGAAACGGTCGCGGTATTTGGCGTCGGCCTCGAATTTGACCTCGGGCATATAGAAGAACTTCACCGCATTGGATGCCGGCCCGGCCAGGGCCGCAGCGGGCGTGGCGATCGAAAGGACGGCAACGAGCACTGTCGGTCTCATGCAGAATCTCCGGATATCGGTAGCCCCAAGCTATCAATATCACGCATCCTGCGTACTGGCTTTCTTGCGGTCCATAAATCTTGCAGCGCCTCGTCCGACGGCACAGGTTACCGACCCGGCAGATCACTCTTTGTGGTTCCGTCAGGTCTTCGCCTGTCCCTATCAACTAACGCTGTCCGGCAGCGTCTCCTCGCGCCGCGCAATGAAATCCGTCAGCCCCTCGGCGATGCCCTCGTCGAGCTTCGGCTCCTCATAGTCCGCCAGCATGTTGCGCGCCTTCTCGCGACCGCGCGTGTCATGGTCTTTTGCGCCTTCAGCCTTCCACTGTTCGTACGAATTGAAGTCCATGATGCTGGGTATGAAGAAGGCCGACTCGAAATGTTCGAGCGTGTGCTGGGTGCCGAGGAAATGACCCTGCGGCCCCACCTCGCGGACGGCCGCCATGGCCTCCTTGAAATCGTCGAACGGCAGCCCGCCGGCATATTTGTACCAGCCAACGAGCTGCTCGCAGTCCGTCGCGAATTTCGAATAGCCGCAGCTCAAGCCGGCCTCGAGCCATCCGGCGGAATGCCAGATGTAGTTGGCGCCGGAAAGGATAGCGGCATGCATCAGCATGTTCGCCTCGTAGCCCGCCTGGGCGTCGTTCAGCTTCGACCCGACATGGAATCCGGACGTGCGCCACGGCAGCCGGTATTTCCGCGCCAGCGCCCCCATCAGATACATCATCTGGGCAGCTTCCGGCGTGCCGCCCATCGGCGCGCCGGTCTTCATGTCGACCGTCACCATGAACTGTCCGTAGATCTGCGGCGAACCGGGACGCAGCAGCTGCGTGAACGCGACGCCGGCCAGCGCTTCGGCATTGACCTGCGCCACCGCGCCAACGGCTGAGGCCGAAGTCGAGGCGCCGCACAGCGCGAACGGGGCCAGAATCAGCGGCTGGTTGTGGCGCGCATAGACCTTCATCGCGTCCAGCATGGTGGCGTCCCAGACCAGCGGCGAGTTGCAATTGGTGATCGACACCAGAACCGAATTATCGCGGACATAATCCTCGCCGAACACGATGCCTGCCATCGCCATCGTGTCTTCGGCTCGTTCCCTGGACGTGACGATACCCATGAACGGCTTGTCGGAATGCTTCAGCGCTGAATGGATAATGTGGAGGTGACGCTTCGGCACCGCAATTTCCATCGGCTCGCAGATGACCGAGCTCGACGTGTGCAGCGCCGGCGCCATGTAAGCGAGCTTGTGGAAATTATTGAGGTCGGCGAGCGTGCCGTAGCGCCTGTTGTTGTCGAGGTCGCGCACGTAAGGCGCGCCGTACATCGGCACGAAGATGGAGTTGTCGCCGCCAACCCGCACCGTACGCTGCGGATTCCTCGCATTGAGCGTAAACTCCGACGGGACCTTCGAGACGAGCTCCATCAGAAGCGCGCGATCGATCCGGACCCTTGTCTCCGAGACGTCCGCGCCCGCTGCCTTCCAGAGTGCAATGGCCTCGTCATCACGGAACTCGCAGCCGACCTCTTCGAGGATCGCGAGCGACTCCTGATGGATCAGCTCCACCGCCTCGTCCGGAACCATTTGATACACCGGAATTTTACGGACCAGGGTCGGAAAAGACGCCATGGGAATTCCCCGCAGCACCTTGCGCCCCAGGCGGCCACCCGCTCGACGGCTGGCAGGTTCGGTCACTTCAACGGCCGGTGAGTTCATGGCAAGTCCATCCTCCCTGAGCCCGTCAACTTAGCGAGACGAAATATGACTGTGACGCTGGAAAAACCTGATCGCTTGTATAAGCTCTGCTTATGCGAAGCCTGCGCCACCTCCTGCCCTCGGCCGGCAGCCTGATCGTCTTCGAGGCGGCCGGGCGGCTGTCGAGCTTCACCGCCGCCGGGCGCGAGCTCGGCATGACCCAAGCCGCCGTCTCCTACGCGGTGCGCGGGTTGGAGGAACAGCTCGGCGCCAAGCTGTTCCAGCGCCGCCACCGGCAGGTCAGCCTGACCGAGGCCGGCGAGCGCTTCCATGCCGACGTCTCGCTCGGCCTGTCTCACATCCGCAAATCGGCGGAAGATCTGCGCCTGCAGGCGACGGGCGGCCATGTGACGCTTGCCGCGTCGACCGCCTTCGGCTCGTTCTGGATGATGCCGCGCCTGCAGCAGTTCCGCGACGAATTGCCGGGCATCGATCTGCGCATCCAGACCGCTGACCGCGACCTCGACATCATCGCCGAGGGCATCCCGCTCGGCGTGCGCGGCGGCGAACCCAAGGAATGGCCGGAGTACCATTCGCTGCCGCTGGCCGACGAGGAGATCTTCCCGGTGGCCGGCGCCAGCTATGTGGCGAAGTTCGGCCTGCCGAGGACCGTCGCAGACCTGGCAACGCACCGTCTCATCCACCTGGAGGAGCCATATCGGGAGGCGGCGAGCTGGGACGAATGGTTCCAGTCGGCCGGCGCCAGGCTCAGCGATGCCGGGCGGGGCCTGCGCATCAACGACCACGCGTTGGTGATCCAGGCGGTCATGGAGGGGCAAGGCATCGCGCTGGGATGGCGGCACTTGGTCGAGCGGCTCCTGGCATCCGGACTGCTGGTGCCGGTGACGGATCATGTGATGAAGACCGGCACGAGCTTCCACATCATCTGGCCGAAGAACCGCGAGCTCAGCGACAACGCCCGCAAGGTAAGGGACTGGCTGGCCGCGCAGGCTTGAGGTGTATGCTGGTCCACCCAATCGCGTGAATCTCCCCTCCCGCAAGCCCCACGAATCCGCCTATAGTGCTCTGATGCCCATTCGCCAGCTCTCCGAAACGATGATCAACCAGATCGCCGCCGGCGAAGTCATCGAGCGTCCGGCGAGTGTGGTCAAGGAGCTGGTCGAGAATGCGCTCGATGCCGGTGCTTCCCGCGTCGAGATCGTCACCGCCGGCGGCGGGCTGAACCTGATCCGCGTCACCGACGACGGTTCGGGCATCCCCGAGCAGGAACTGGCGCTGGCGATCGCGCGCCACTGCACCTCCAAGCTCTCAGAAAATATCCACGACATCCGCTCGCTCGGCTTCCGCGGCGAGGCGCTGCCCTCGATCGGTTCGGTGGCGCGGCTGTCGATCCGCTCGCGCACGGCATCAGGCGACAGTGCCGCCGAGATCGGCATCGAAGGGGGCCGCGTCTCGACGGTCAGGCCGGCGGCGGCCAATCGCGGCACCACGGTCGAGGTGCGCGACCTGTTCTTCGCCACGCCCGCCCGGCTCAAATTCATGAAGGGCGAACGCGCCGAAAGCTCGGCCACCAGCGACGTGGTCAAACGCATCGCCATTGCCTTCCCGTCCGTGCGCTTCACGCTGGCCGGCTCCGACCGCTCGACACTGGAATTGCCGGCGACCGACGACAGCCCCGAGGGCCGGCTTGCCCGTGTCGCGCAAGTGATGGGCGCGGATTTTCCCGACAATGCGATCGCCATCGACGCCGAGCGGGAAGGCGTGCAGCTTTCCGGCCATGTCTCGATCCCGTCCTTCAGCCGCGCCAACGCGCTGCAGCAATATGCCTATGTCAACGGCCGGCCGGTGCGCGACAAGCTGATCGCCGGCGCCATTCGCGGCGCTTTCGCCGACGTGCTGCCGCGCGACCGCCATGCGGTGACCGTGCTGTTCCTGACGCTCGATCCGGGAACCGTCGACGTCAATGTCCACCCGGCCAAGGCCGATGTGCGCTTCCGCGATCCAGGTCT
Organism: Mesorhizobium monacense; assembly: GCF_056781675.1. Lineage (NCBI taxonomy): Bacteria > Pseudomonadati > Pseudomonadota > Alphaproteobacteria > Hyphomicrobiales > Phyllobacteriaceae > Mesorhizobium > Mesorhizobium monacense. Next base: position 3,010,419 of record NZ_CM165567.1, read on the forward strand.
GGTGCGCGGGCTGATCGTCGGCGGCATCCGTGAGGCGCTGGCCAATGCCGGCATCCGCGCCGCGACCACCGGGGCGGCCGGCATGATGGCAGCGTTCCGGCCGGGCGCTGCCAGCTATTCGCATCCCGGCCCGGCCAACGGCCACCGCAGCTACGATGCAGCCTACCGCGCCTCGGGCTTTTCCGGTTTCGACCGCTCTGCGCAGCGGCCGCTCGACATGGGGGTTGAGGACGGTGGAAATGGGGGGTTCCGCGAGAACGATCAGGCTGCGTTCGATGCCGGGCCGCTCGCCAGCGCCGACGCGCGCGCCGGCCTGGACGAAGCGGCAGAGACGCTGCTCGGCACGGCGCTGGGGGCGGCGCGGGCGCAGGTGCATGAGAACTACATCGTCGCCCAGACCAGGGATTCACTCGTCATCGTCGACCAGCACGCCGCGCATGAGCGGCTGGTCTACGAAGCTTTGAAGAATGCGCTGCATTCGCGCGCCGTGCCGTCGCAGATGCTGCTCCTGCCGGAGATTGTCGACCTGCCGGAAGAAGATGCCGAGCGGCTGGCCATGCATTCCGAGACGCTTGCCCGCTTCGGCCTCGGCGTCGAACGCTTCGGGCCGGGCGCTGTCGCGGTGCGCGAGACGCCGTCGATGCTGGGCGAGACCAATGTCCAGCAGTTGGTGCGCGACCTTGCCGACGAGATCGCCGACAACGACACGGTGGAGACGCTGAAAGGCCGGCTGGACAGGATCGCCGCGACCATGGCCTGCCACGGCTCGGTGCGCTCCGGCCGCCTGCTGAAGCCCGAAGAGATGAATGCACTGCTGCGCCAGATGGAGGCGACGCCCGGCTCCGGTACCTGCAACCATGGCCGGCCGACCTATATCGAGCTCAAGCTTGCCGACATCGAGCGGCTGTTCGGCAGGCGGTGACGGATCAAGCTTGTGCCGCCGGCGCAGCCCCCTCTCTCGCCGCTTCGCGGCCACCCCTTCCCCTCACATCGTAGGGTGAAGAACCCAAGCTCTCCGAGGTCGCCTCGTGCAGCGGATCGTCATTCTCGGAAATGCTCGAAGCGGCAAATCAACCCTGGCAAGGGAAGTGGGCGAACGGTTGAAATTGCCGGTCGTGCATTTGGACAGGTTGTTCTGGGGGCCGGGCTGGAGCAAACCTCAAAATGAAGTCTTTCGTGAACGCGTCAGCGAGGCCATCTCTGGTGACGGCTGGGTGTGCGAGGGAAACTATTATCGGCAGACTTTCGATCTGAGGCTGCCCCGCGCCGATCTCGTCGTCTGGCTCGACACCCCACGCATGACCTGCCTGAGCCGAGTCATATTGCGTAGCGCATTGAACCAGCCTCGGCCTGACCTTGCGGCCGGATGTCGTGAGAGGCTGGACAAAGAGTTTTTGGCGTTTCTGCGCTACATCTGGAATTTCGACCGTGACAGTCGACCGCTCATCGAGCAGGAACGTCTGGCGAGGGGGCACTGGTGCCGGTGATCAACTTGCGTAGCAGCCGTCAGATATCCGACTTCGTAAGCTCACTTGCTCGCCAGCCCTAGTACAGCAACCTTCTACAACCCTCTGATTTACCTCTTCAAATTCACCACGATCACACCGCCGAGCGCTAGCACACCGCCGATGATGCCGAGCAGGGTCGGCACTTCGCCGAGCCAGAAGAAGCCGATCAGGGTCGCCACCGGCGAGACCAGATAGAGGAAGTTCGAGGCGCGGGCGGCGGGCAGACGCGACAGCGCTGTCGCCCAGGCGGCGTAGGCGATCAGGCTCGGCACGATGCCGAGGAAGATGACGGCGCCAAGACCGGCAGTGTCGGCGACCGCGGCCTGCGAGAGCGCGTTGGGCAGGAAGGGCGCCAGGCAGAGCGCGCCGAGCACCATGTTGGAGGCGGCGATGGTCAGTGGATGGTGACGGGCAAAGAGTGGCTTCTGGACGATGGTGTTGACGGCCGAGCACAGGGCCGAGCCCAGAACCAGCAGCGCGCCGGTGTTGAAATGCAGGCCCTGCCCCTCGCCCATGGCGATGATGCCGATGCCGGCGAAAGAGATCGCCGTGCCGAGCCAGGCCAGGCCGGAGAAGCGCTCGCCAAGCAGCGCCATCGCCATGATGGCGGTGAAGATCGGGCTGACATTGATGATGAAGCCGGCGGCGCCGGCCGAAACCGTCAGCTCACCGAAATTGAGCATCGCCGTATAGAGCGCGACGAAGATGGCGCCGCCAAAGCCGAAGCGCCACAATTCGTCGACCTTCGGCAGCGCCGGGCGCTTGACGGCGAGGAAGATAGCGGCCGGCACGGCGGCAATGGCGAAGCGCAGCGCGCCGAGTTCGAGCGGGTCGAAGGCGGCAAGGCCGGCGCGGATGGCCGGAAAGGCGGAGGCCCAACCCACCACGGTGAGGGCCACCGCGATGACCGCCGTGGTGTCCATGCGCTGTGTCGAATTCAACGTGCCGGTATAAGCGCTCATCTGACCGTCCTCGCGATTCAATTGCATGATGTACAGAAACGCTATTGCCGGCCGGTTGACAAACGAGCAAATCGAGGGTCACCTGTGAGCATGGATCACAGCTCAGAACCGATGCTGCCGCTCGAGACCTTGCGCGCCTTCGACGCGGCGGCGCGCACCGGGAGTTTTTCAGCCGCCGCCGAAAAACTCAACCTCACCCATGGTGCCGTCAGCCGGCAGATCGCCAAGCTGGAGGACTGGCTGGGGCTGAAAGTGTTCGATCGCGGCGCGCGCGGCGTGTCGCTGACGATCGAGGGCAATCGTCTGCATCTCAGGACCACCGAGGCCTTCGCGCTGATCGCCAGCAATTCGGACCGCTGGGTCGAACCGCGCGGCACCGCCGTGGTGCGGCTGACCTCGATCCCCTCGGTCAGCGGCCTGTGGCTGATGCCGCGCATGGCCGCGCTTGAGAGCCACCCGACCAAACTGCGCATCGTGCTCGATGTCGACAACCGCCAGGCAGATCTCGCCGACGAGGGCATCGATCTGTCGGTGCGCTGCGGGCGCGGCCGCATTCCGGGCCGTGTCTCGGTGCAGTTGTTCGAGGAGCATGTGTTCCCGGTCGCCTCGCCGGATCTGGCTAAGGAGATCGGCAGCGGCGACCCTGCCCGGCTGCTCAAATTCCCGCTGATCAACGATTCCGACGCGTCCACATGGCGCGCCTGGTTCGCGGCGCAAGGCGTCGACTATCGCCCGCGCCCGCACGACCGCCGCTTCGAGGATTACAATCTGGTGCTCGATGCCGCCGCGCATGGGCTGGGCATCGCACTGGCGCGGCCGCCGCTAACGCAGGACCAGCTGAAGTCGGGCCGTATCGTCGCGGTTGACGACCGCGTCGCGCTCAATCCGATTTCCTACTGGCTCGACCGGCCTGTCGGCCGCCCGCGCGCCGCCGCCGCCGACCTTGCCCGGCGCATCGCGGCGCAGGCCGGACTGGCGCTGGAAAAGATCGAGGCGTTCATCGAGACCGAGGGCTAGCGAAGCACCATCAGCACAAAACTGACGACAGCGCGGCCGCTACCGGCTGCGATGGCCCGGGCGCGCCGGTGCCGGCGGTGCGACCAATGCCTTGACCAGCGCTGTCCTCACCGGATCTGCCTTCGCCGACGGCAGAGCCTCCGGAGTCAAGACTTCCCGCAACAACGATGTCAGGTGGGCAGAGGAAATGTCCATGCCGGTCCCCGCTAGAGCGGTTCATCGTTTAACGGAAACGCAGAACCGCACTATCTCTTCGTTTTGACGCAATTCCGGACGGAAAACCCGTTTCACACTTTTCCTGGAATTGCTCTGGCAGTATCCGGTCGGACAATAGGGCATCAGCATTGCGTCAAGCTTGACCTTGCCGGCAATTTATGGCGATGACATCCTCATGAACCTTGGCGCCACCCCATGATGAACCGTTTCGAAGGCCCTGGTGGCAAGGAAGCCCGGATTCGCTATCTCGATGGCGACTTCCAGGTCACCAGCCCCGGCGCGTTCGTGCGCTGCTCGGTGACCGGCGAGAGCATCCCGCTCGACGAACTCAAATATTGGAGCGTCGCCAGGCAGGAGCCTTACGCAAACGCCACCGCCTCGCTGCGGCGTGAGATCGAAGCGAATCCGGATCTGCGCACCCGGCGGTAACGCTCTTAGTCGAACTCACCCTCTCAACTTCCGCTGCCGCCATGCATCCAGCGTCTCGTCGATGATGCGCTCGGGCACGTGGTCGAGCTCGAACACGGTGTCGATCTCCAGCACGTCGAGCTGATCCAGGAACCCAGCAGGCGCGGTGCCGTGGCGCAACCTTGCGGCGTCCTTGGCGGTGGTGACGAGGCGAAGCCCTTCGCGGCGTGCGGTCGCCGCCAGTTCGGCAAGCTCGTCCTCGCCATAGAAATGATGATCCGGAAAGGCCCTCGAGAGCACCGCCTCGCCGCTGGCGGCGCGAAGCGTGTCGAAGAATTTTTCGGGATGGCCGATACCGGCGAAGGCCAGGAAGCGCCCGCCGGCAAAGCGGTCCTTACCCCGAGGCTCGGTATGCGCCTCGAAGATTGGGCGGCCGGCGCGCGCTGCCTGGCGCACCACCGCATCGGCCGCTATGCCCTCGCCCATCTTGAGCAGCGCGCTGGTGAAGACCAGCTGGTCGACGATGTTTGCCCTCAGCGGCCCGCCGGGAATGACGCGGCCATTGCCGATACCGTAGCGCGTGTCGACGACGACCAGCGCAAAGTCGATATGGATGCGCGCGCTCTGGAAGCCGTCGTCCATGATGAGGAAGTTACAGCCGTGCTTCTCGATGAGCAGCCTGGCGCCCGCCGCACGGTTCGGCGTCACTGCGACCGGCGCATGTTCGGCCAGAAGCAGCGGCTCGTCACCGACATGCTTGGCAGCGTCGTGATGCGGATCGACGACATGCGGCTGCGCGAACGAGCCGCCATGGCCGCGCGACAGGAAACCGGGATTGAGCTGCATGCGTTTGGCCTGCCTGGCCAGCGCGATCGCCACCGGCGTCTTGCCGGTACCGCCGACTGTGAAATTGCCGACGCACAGCACGGGTGCCTCGACCTTTTCGCGCGGCGCACGGCGCATGCGGCGGCCGGCGACAACGGCATAGGCGGCCGACAGCGGCGACAGCGCCAGCACGCGCCAGTCCGGCTTTTCCCACCAGAAGGGCGGCGCCTCGGAGGTCACGCTACCTCCCGTTGGCGCCCTTCAGGCGCGACTTGACGACCAGCGGCTGGATGTAGGGCTCCAGCGACTTCAGCGTGCGCGCAAGCGCGCCGCGCATCTCGTCGACGGTCGCCACACCGGCCGCCATCATCTCATAGCGCGCCGCCTCGTTGGTCAGAAGGAAATTGACCGCGCCGGCCAGCATGTCGCGGTCGCGCACGAGTCTCGCGCCGCCGCTGTCGAGCAGCCGCTGATACGCCTCGCGGAAATTCTGGACGTTGCGGCCGGCGAGCACCGCCGTCTCCAGCATCGCCGGTTCCAGCGGGTTCTGGCCGCCCTCGGAGGTCAGAGAACGGCCGACGAAGGCGATCTCCGTCAGCCTGAGGTAAAGCCCCATCTCGCCGATCGTGTCGCCGAGCAGGATGTCGGTGTCGGCGGTGATCCTGTCGCCCTTGCTGCGCCGGGCGAGCTTCAGGCCCATGCCGGAAATCTGCGTGGCCAGCGCCTCGGCGCGGTCGGGATGGCGCGGAACGATAATCGTCAGCAGGCCGTGATGGCGCCTGTGCAGCATGGCGTGGACTTCGGCCGCCACCACTTCCTCGCCGTCATGGGTCGAAATCGCCGCCCAGGTCGGCCGCTCGCCGATCTGGCGCTTCAGCGAGGACAGCGCCCGTTCGTCGAACGGCGGCGGCGCGGTGTCGACCTTGAGGTTGCCCGACACGGTGACCGGCCGGGCGCCCAGCGAGCGGAAGCGCTCGCCGTCGACATCCGACTGGGCGACGACATGGGCAAGGTTCTCGAACAAGGCCTCGGCGATGTTGGCGCGTTTCTTCCAGGAGGTGAAGGAGCGGTCGGACAGCCTGCCGTTGACCAGCACCTGCGGCACGCGCCGCGCGCCGAGCTCGAGCATGGTCATCGGCCAGATTTCCGATTCGGCGATGATCGCCAGATCCGGTCGCCAATGGTCGAGGAAACGGCTGACCGCCGGCTTGAGATCGAGCGGCACATATTGGTGGATGATGCGGTCACCAAGCCGCTCGTCGGCAACTTGCGCGGAGGTGACGGTGCCGGTGGTCAGGACGATGTTGACGCCGTAGTCGAGGATGCTCTCGACCAGGGGAATGACGGCGAGGGTCTCGCCGACGCTCGCCGCGTGGATCCAGATCATCGGCCCTTCCGGACGCGAACGACCGGCGACGCCGTAGCGCTCGCGCCGGCGGACACGATCTTCCTTGCCACGGGAGGTGCGCCAGGCGACGTAGGGCCCGATCAGCGGATAGGCGGCGGCGCCCGCATAGCGGTAGGCCGACAGCATGGCGCGCGCCCAGCGCTCGCTCACTTCGGGCCGTCCACGAGGCGGTAGGCCTCGGCGGTGGCGGCGTTGAGCGAGGCGGTCAGGTCCTGGCGCTTGCGCTCCATCTCGGCATCATCGGCATTGGCCGGCACCTGTACCGGCGTGCCGAGCACGATCGCGCAACGACCGAACGGCAGGTTGATGGTGGTCTTGTCCCAGCTCTTCTCCAGCACCTTGCGGCGGCTGGTGGCGATGGCCGCAGGCATGATCGGGCGGCCCGAGAGCCGCGCCAGCAGAACGATGCCGAGCCCCGCGTCGCGCGGCGTGCCGTGGGGTATGTCTGCGATCATGGCGACGTTCTTGCCGGCCGTGAGCGACTTTTTCAGGGCAATCAGCGCCTTGGCGCCACCCTTGTCGAGATGCCTGGTGCTGTCACGTCCGCCGGAGCCGCGCACGGCCTCGATGCCAAATCTCTCGAGCATCAGCGCGTTGAGCTCGGCATCGGCACTGCGCGAGACCATGGCGACCAGCCGCCGGCCCTTGGGATAGTAGGCCGGGGTGAGCAGATGCTGGCCGTGCCAAAGCGCGATGATGCCGGGTTCCAGATGCGCATAGGCGCCCCCGGCGACATGCGCCGATCCGTCAACCATGCGATTGGTCAGGCGTACAAAGCGCACGAACTGCGCGAGCAGGCCGACAATGACGCTCTTGACGAATCGCGACTGCGCCAGCGGTTCGCGGACCCTGCGCCAGAAGGCTTTGGTGGCTCGGCTGCCGCCACGGCCCGCCTGCGCGGCCTCGGTGGCCGGCGCTTTCGCCGCATCATGGTCCATGGAAATCAACCGACGACCTTGCTGTCTGGGTCGAGCAGCCGATGCAGGTGAACGACGAAATAGCGCATATGGGCGTTATCGACACTGGCTTGCGCCTTGGCCTTCCAGGCCGTGTGCGCGGATTGATAGTCGGGGTAGATGCCGACGATGTCGAGCCCATCGAGGTCGCGGAATTCGGTTCCGCCCAGCTTTTTCAGCTCGCCGCCGAAAACCAGGTGCAAAAGCTGTTTCTTTCCGTCTTCCGCGGCCATGTCGGTCCTTCACATATCGTGAGTTTGCAGAGGTCTAGACCAAAGCCGCCGACTTTGGAACCTTTGATGATGGTTAACTGTCCAGCCCGGCAATGACACCGGCAAGCACGGCAAGCAGCGCGCCGCTGCCGGCGGCGAGCGCGCCGTGGCGAATCACCTCGCCGGCATAGCGCGGCCGCTCGCCATGCCGGTCGAGCAAGGCGCCACCCGCCTCGTGCAGGATGAGATCGGCGGCGGCGATGTCCCAGTCATGCGCGCTCGGCTTGACGAAGGTTGCATCGAGGCGGCCATTGGCGACCATCGCCAGGCGGTAGGCGAGCGACGGAATGTAGGTCACGCGGTTCAGCCGGTCCTGCCACTCCGCCGGCATCAGGTCGACCAACGGCTTCGGCCCGCCAATCTCTACCTTTGCCGCCGGCTGGCGCACGGCAATGCGACGGCCATTCAGAAACGCGCCTTCGCCAGGCAGCGCCCAATAGGTTTCTTCCATGGCCGGGCATTTGAGCACGCCGGCAAGCGTGCGGCCGTCCTCGACCACGGCAACGCTGACGCACCAGGAGCGCAGGCCTTCGAGGAAGCCCCGCGTGCCGTCGATGGGATCGACGACGAAGGTGCGGCGCGCGAGAAGCCGTGCCGGATCGTCGGCGGTTTCTTCCGACAGCCAGCCATAGTCAGGCCGTGCCGCAAGCAAGGTCTTGCGCAGATAGGCATCCGCTGCATGGTCGGCTTCGCTGACCGGCGACGTGCCGCCCTTCATCCAGACCTGCGGGTTGTTGCCGAAATAGCGCATGGCAATGAGGCCGGCCTCGCGGGCGGCGTCGCGCAGCAGGGCCAGGTCCTCGCGAGCCCCGGCCGATGTGACCGTATCAGGCGCCGGCAAGGGTCATCCCTTCGATCATCAGCGTCGGGGCCGCGGTGCCGAAATTGCGATCGAGATCGCTGGCCGGGACCATGTTGAGGAACATCGTCTTCAAATTGGAGGCGATGGTCACCTCAGCGACGGGATAGGAAAGTTCGCCATTCTCGATCCAGAATCCGGACGCGCCGCGGCTGTATTCGCCGGTGATCATATCGACGCCCTGGCCGAACACTTCGGTGACATAGAAGCCGCTTTTCAGCGACTTGATCAAATCTTCCGGCGTGCGTTCGCCCGGCTCGATGGCGAGATTGGTCGAGGATGGCGAGACGGAGGAGCCGCTGCGCGATCCGCGTCCATTGGTGGTCAGGCCGAGCTCACGCGCGGCCGAGGTCGACAGGAACCAGTGGTTGAGCACGCCCTTTTCGACCATCAGCAGCATCTTTCCCTCGACGCCTTCACCATCGAAGGGGCGCGAGGCCTGGCCGCGCCGCCGCAACGGCTCGTCGCTGACGGTGATCGCGGCCGAGGCCACCTGCTTGCCCATCATGTCGCGGAGGAAGCTGGTCTTGCGCGCCACGGCGGCGCCATTGATGGCGCCGCCGAGATGGCCAGCGATCCCGCGCGCGACGCGCGGATCGAACACGACATCGACCGGCCCGGTTGCCGCCTTGCGCGCGCCGATGCGGCGTACGGCGCGCTCACCGGCCTTGCGGCCGATATCTTCGGGTGCGTCGAGATCGGAAAAATGCTGGTGCGAGGAGTACTCGTAGTCGCGCTCCATGCCTGTGCCCTCGCCGGCAATGACGCTGGCCGAGCGCGAAAAGCGCGAGGCGACATACTGGCCGACGAACCCATGCGAGGTAGCGAGCACCAGCCCGCCGAGCCCAGCGCCGGCGCTGCTGCCGGACGAGTTGGTGACGCCCTTGACGGCAAGGGCTGCCGCTTCCGCCGCAAGCGCCGCCTCCTTCAGTTCATCGGCCGAAACCTCGGTCGGGTCGAACAGATCGAGGTCGCGCGGCTTGCCTGCCAGCAGGGCCGGATCGGCGAGCCCCTGATAGGGATCCTCCGGCGACACCTTGGCCATGGCGACCGCGCGCTCGGCCAGCGCCTTCGGATCGGACGCTGCGGTCGCCGACACGCTAGCAACCCGCTGGCCGACGAACACGCGCAGCGAGACATCCTCGCTTTCGGACAATTCGGTGGCCTCGACCTTGCCCAGCCGCACCGACACGCCGGCCGAGCGGCCGCGCACCGCGACCGCATCCGCGGCATCGGCGCCGGCGCGTTTGGCGGCCTCGACCAGGGCCGCGACGCGGTCAGTCAATTTCGCTGCGTCGAGCGTATTGGTCATGCGTATCAATCCTGCTTTTTCTGCCGGCCTGGGAGGAAGCCACTGGCCACCATCTATTGGTCCGCCGTGGCTTGTACAATGGGAAACGCGGCAATCAAAAGGCAAGGCAGCCGGTTCAGAGCGCCAGCCACGCCGATCTCGCCTTTCCGGTCTCGCCGAAAAGGTTTCGCGTCCTAGGAAGAAAGGACTATCAGAAGCGATCCGCCGCAAAAGGAGCAACGCGCGCCGCATCGCCGCGTCCGGCGATCAGATCGGCGACCAGCCGTGCCGTGATCGGCGCCAATGTCAGCCCGAGATGGCCATGGCCGAACGCGTGGACGACGCCAGGGCTGCGGCGCGAGAGCCCGATGACCGGACGCGAATCGGGTAGTGACGGCCGGAAGCCGAGCCATTCGGATGAAGGCTTGCCAAGTTCTGGAAAGAACTGGCGGACACCGCGGTCGAGCAGCGCCAGCCGGCGCGGATTTGGCGGCGCGGCAAGGCCGCCAAGCTCGACGGTGCCGGCAACACGCAGGCGGCCGGCCATCGGCGTCATGTAGAAGCCGAGATCGACGGGGCAGACTGGCCGGTTGAGCAGCGGCGCATCGGTCGAAAATTCCAGGTGATAGCCGCGCTCGGTCTCGAGCGGAACGCTGTCACCGGCTTGTGCGGCCAAGCGCGCGAGCGTGCGCCGGCGGCGATGACCACCGTCTTTGCCTTGCTCCGGAAACCCGGACCGCTGAGTTCGACGCCGCCGGCGCCGACCCGCAGGCCGGTCACTTCGGCCCTGGCCAGCGATGCGCCGCGAGCGGTTGCCGCGTCGAACAGCCGGCGCATCACGATGCTCGGATCAGTGACATTCAGCGAGTCCGGAAAGTACAGGCCACGGGCCTCGAGCGCCTGCAGGCGGGGCTCCAGCACGGCTACCTGTTGTGGTGTCAGCACCTCCTGATGGACACCAAGCTCAGCGCGCAAGGCGAGGCCCCCGGCGGCAGCGGCAAAGTCGCTCTCGCGGCGGTAGAGATAGAGGCAGCCATTGCGGCGCATAAGGTCCTGCAGGCCGGCCTCCTGCACCATCTCTCCCCAGGCCGGCAAAGCCTCGGACAGCAAACCGGCCAGAGCCAGCGCATTGGCGCGGGTGGCTCGGGGCAGCGACTGCCTTACAAAGCGGACCAGCCATGGCGCCAGCTGGAAAAGTGCGGTCCAGCGCAGCGCAAACGGGCTGTCGGGATCGAGCAGCAGTTTCGGCAAGGCGCGCAGCACGGCCGGGTTGCCGACCGGCATGCAGGCATATTCGGCGATCGTCCCGGCATTGCCGAAGGAAGCGCCGGAGCCCGGTTCGTTGGGATCGATGAGCAGGACCTCGCGCCCTTCGCCAGCAAGCCGCAGCGCCGTCGCCAACCCGACAATTCCGGCGCCGACGATGGCGATCTCGACTGTTTCGGATGCGGCCACGACCGACCCCTCAGACGAAGCCAGGCAGTTGCAGATGACCCGCCGCAAGCAGCTCAGCCATCGTGCTCAGCGCCATGCGCAAATCGTCAAGCGAGCGTGCGGCGCCAACATTGATGCGCACCCCATGCTGTACCGGCTCGCGGCCGACGGCGAAGGCATCGCCGGGCAGCACGGCAACGCCCCGCTGCAGGCAGGTGCGGGCAAAGCCGGCGCCGCGCCAGGGTTCGGGGAGCCGCAGCCAGGCATGGGTCGAGGTCGGATGGGTCTGGACATCGAAGCCGCCGAGGATATCGCCCAGCACCGCCTGACGCTGGCGCAGCTCCTGCTTCTGCGCCTCGATGATGCGCGTCGCCGTCCCCTCCTCCAGCAATTGCGTGCCGATCAGGGCCGCCATCGGGCTGATGCTCCAGCAATTGATGCGCAATGCGGCCGCAACCTGGCCGGCGATAGCGCGCGGCGCAATGACGAAGCCGAGCCTCAGCCCCGGCGCGATGCATTTCGACAGGCCGCCAATATGGACCGTCAGCTCCGGCTCGAGGCTGGCCAGCGACGGCGGCGGATTGTCGGCCAGCGGACGATAGACGTCGTCCTCGATGATCAGCACGTTGTGGCGGCGGGCGACTGCGACCAGTTCGTTGCGGCGTTCGGCGCTGAGCGTGATGGTGGTCGGGTTGTGCAGTGTCGGCACCAGGAAGACCGCGCGGGGCCGAAGTTGCCCGCAGGCGGCATCAAAGGCGTCCGGCCGCATACCGCCGCGATCCATGGCGACGCCCCTGAGATCGAGCCCATGCACCCGGCAGAGCGCATTGATGCCCTGATAGGTGACCTCGTCGGCGAGCACGACCTCGCCCTGCTTGGTCACGGCGCCAAGCACGCAGTCCAGCCCGTGCTGGGCGCCCGCCGCCAGCACGACCCGACCGGGGTCGCCGTCGCCGGCCACCGGCCGCATCCATTCGGCAATCGCCGCTCTCGCCCACAACGGTCCTTCCGGCGGATGGTAGTCCTGCAGCGTGGCGTAGTGCCGATCTTTCGGCAGGCGCGGTAGGAGCTGCGCCAGCGCGTCGAGATAGGCTGTCGTCGCCGGCCGGTTGACCGACAGATCGACGACGCCGCTGTCGTCGCTCGGGGCCGAGACAAAGCCCGGCCTTTCGCCGGCATCGCGAGCGGCGACGGTCGTGCCGCGCCCCGGCCGCGCCTCGAGCAGACCGCGTTCCTGCAGGGTCGACAGCGCCCGCGTCACCGTGGTGACGTTGATGCCCAGCGCCCGCGCGATTTCGCGCTGCGGCGGCAGCCGGTCGCCCACGGCAAGCGTGCCGGCAGCGATCCGTTCGGCGATCGCATCGGCAAGGCGGCGATAGACCGGACCTTCATCCGAGGCGAGTTGCAGGTCTTGAAGCATGCGGATTGGCGGATTCGGAATGTTTGAGACGATTGGCATCTAGCATAAGACAATGCGCCGGACAATAGCACTTGTCTGATGCAAAAATCAAAATCCGGCAGCCGAAATCTCACACAATTGCGAAAAAAGCCGCTTGACGGGGAAACTTGTCTGCATCTATGGTTCATTAACCACCAATTGTGTGAGCATACAAGTTTGGTTCGCCGCCCTTATGCGGCCAGCGCCCCGCGAGACCGAGACATGCAGCGCAAGCACCATTTCGCATCGACCAGCGGCCCTGGCGGCTACACCGCGGATTTCCGCCGGTGACCGCCGCCGCGACAACCCGGCCAGCCGGCAGCACCGCCTCGGCACCAGCAGCCAATGCCGACACCAAGGGCTTTGTCGAATTCACCGACGTCGAAAAATCCTATGACGGTCGCACCTTTGCGGTAACGCGGCTGAACCTCAGCGTGGCGCGCGGCGAATTCCTCACTTTGCTCGGCCCCTCCGGCTCGGGCAAGACGACGACACTCAACATGCTTGCCGGTTTCGAGCGCCCGACCAGGGGCGTCATCACGCTGGAAGGCCGTTCGGTCGACCGGCTGCCGCCCTATGAACGCAACATCGGCATGGTGTTCCAGAATTACGCGCTGTTCCCGCACATGACGGTGGAGGAGAACGTCGCCTTCCCGCTCTCGGTGCGCAAGATCGAGAAGGCCGACATCACCACCCGCGTCAGCCGCGCGCTGGACATGGTGCGGCTCAAGCAGTTCGGCGACCGGCGGCCGACGCAGTTGTCCGGCGGCCAGCAGCAGCGCGTGGCGCTGGCGCGCGCGCTGGTGTTCGAGCCGAGCCTGGTGCTGATGGACGAACCGCTCGGCGCGCTCGACAAGAAGCTGCGCGAGCACATGCAGCTCGAGATCAAGCAGCTGCACACGATGCTTGGCGTCACCATCGTCTATGTCACGCACGACCAGAGTGAGGCGTTGACGATGTCGGACCGCGTCGCCGTGTTCAACAATGGCGGCATCGCCCAGCTCGGCTCGCCCGACGACCTCTACAACACACCGCAAAGCTCGTTCGTGGCGAGCTTCATCGGCGAGAACAACACGCTGGCCGGCAAGGTCGAGCGCGTGGTCGGCAAGGAATGCCGCGTCGTGCTGGACGGCGGCGGCGCGATCACCGCTTTAGGCATCGGCGTCGCCGAGGGTGGCGCATGCCATGTCGCCATCCGCCCCGAGCGGCTCGGCCTGGCGGCCGCAGCGCAGGCCGGTAACAGGCTGACTGCCACGGTCGACGGCCGCATCTATCTCGGCGACCACCAGCGCCTGCTGGCCAGGCTCGAAAACGGACAGGTGCTGACCGTCAAGGTCGGCCCCGAAGCGACCATGGCGAATGGGGAGACGGTGGTGGTTTCCTGCGCGCCCGGTGATTGCCGCGCCTTTCCGGCCGATGCCGGAAAGGGCGGATCGATATCAAAAACAACAGGGGAGTAAGATCACATGAAAATCACCAAGACCTGGCTGCTCGCGCTCGCGGCGGCCACTGCCTGGATGGCGATCGGCCATGCCGCCGTCGCCGACGAGCTATCGATCATGGCCAGCGGCGGCGCCTGGCAGGACGCGCAGCGCAAGGCGTGGTTCGAGCCGTTCACCAAGGAGACCGGCACCAAGATCGTCGAGCAGGAGTATCTCGGCGATCTCGGCAAGGTCAAAGCCATGGTCGACACCGGCAACGTACCGATCGACCTGGTGACGGTGGAAACCGCAACCGTGCTGCAGGGCTGCGACGCAGGCATCCTCGAGCGGCTCGACTATTCCAAGATCGCCCCACGCGACAAATTCCTCGAGGGCTCCGCGCTCGACTGCGGCGTTGGCCTTGACGCCTATGGCGACGTGCTGGCCTATGACCCAACGGTTTTGAAGGAAGCGCCGACCTCGGTGCTCGACCTCTTCGACACCGCCAAATTCCCGGGCAAGCGCGCCATGCGCAAGTTCCCGGCGCAGAACCTCGAATGGGCGCTGATGGCCGATGGCGTCGCGCCCGCCGACGTCTACAAGGTGCTGGGCACGCCCGAGGGCGTCGATCGCGCCTTCAAGAAGCTCGACACGATCAAGAAGGACATCGTCTGGTGGGATGCCGGCGCACAGCCGCCGCAGCTCCTGGCTTCCAAGGAAGTGGTGATGACCACCGCCTGGAACGGCCGCATCCAGAACGCCATCGACAAGGACGGCGCGCCATTCAAGATCGTCTGGAACAACCAGATCTTGGAATACGACATGATCGCCATTCCGAAGGGCGCCAAAAGCCCGGATCTCGCCTACAAATACCTTGCCTATATCAGCCAGCCGGAGAACAACGCCAAGCTCGCCAGCTACATCACCTACGGACCGGTGCGCATCGATGCGGCGTCCTTTGTGGCCGCCGATGCCTTGCCGAAGCTGCCGAACGCTCCCGACCATCTGAAGGGTGCCTACCTCGTCGCCGACACCGAGTTCTGGGGCGACTATGGCGAGGACCTGGTCAAGCGCTTCAACGCCTGGCTTGCGCAGTAGAAGGCGATGACGGCGATCCCGCCCAGCGAACTTGACCGGCCCGCGCTGGCCCGCGGCCGGTCAGCCGCCGATGCCGACCTCAGGTCGGTGTCGGCGGCGATCCGGCGGGCCGAGTTCGGCGACCGGCTGCGCTCGCTGGCGCTGGCCGCACCGCTGCTGGTGCTGCTGGCACTGAGCTTCGGCATCCCGATCGTGCTGTTGCTGTCGCGCGCCGTCTATGACCCGACGATCGCCAATGCCCTGCCGCAGACGTCCCAGGCGCTCAGCGGCTGGAGCGGCAGCGGCCTGCCCGACGATGCCGCGTTCCTGGCTCTGGCCGCCGACCTCAGGGACAACCAGGCCAAGGGCACGGCCTATGAGCTTGCCAAGAGCCTGAACGCCCGCCTGCCCGGCGCGCGCAGCCAGGTGCTGAAGACGGTGCGCCAGCTCGAAGGCGCCGGCGACAAACCGCCGCTTGAGGTGGTGAAATCCGTGCCGTTCTGGTCGCAGCCGGGTACATGGCCGGCGATCGCCAACGGCACCCACGCCGTGACCTCGTTCTATCTGCTCAGCGCGCTCGACCTGCGCTGGAATGCCGATGGCTCGATCGAACGCGTGCCACGCGAACAGGCGATCTTCCTGCAGGTGTTCATGCGCACCTTCTTCGTCGCGGCGGCGGTGACGCTGGCGACACTCTTGCTGGGCTTTCCACTGGCCTACCTAATCGCCAGCGCGCCGAAGGGGCTGGCCGCCATCCTGATCGTCGCGGTGCTGCTGCCGTTCTGGACTTCAATCCTGGTGCGCACGGCGGCCTGGACGGTGCTGCTGCAGAAATTCGGCCTGGTCAACGACCTGCTCCTGTGGCTCGGCGTCGCCGACGACCGGCTCGACCTGATGTACAGCCGCATCGGCCTGATCATCGCCATGACGCATATCCAGCTGCCGTTCACGCTGCTGCCGATCTACAGCGTCATGCGCACCATCCCGCCCTCGCAGATGAAGGCCGCCTATTCGCTGGGCGGGCGGCCGTTCACCGCGTTTCGCCGCATCTACCTTCCGCAGGTCTTTCCGGGCGTCATGGCAGGATGCCTGCTCACCTTCATCCTCTGCCTCGGCTACTACATCACGCCGGCGCTGATCGGCGGCGCCAGCGACCAGCTGATCAGCAACTTCATCGCCAACTACGTCAATGTCGAGCTGAACTGGGAGATGGCGGCTGCGCTCAGCTTCATCCTGCTGGTGTTCACGCTGGCGCTGTTCGGCATCTTTGCCCGCATCCTCGGCCTCGACCGGCTGAAACTCGTATAGGAGCCTAGGCCATGATGCTGTCTCCCTATCCGACCACCGGCGAGCGCATCCGCATCGGCCTGCTTTGGCTGTGGTGCGGGCTGGTGATCCTGTTCCTGCTGGTGCCGATCCTCATCCCGGTGCCGTTGTCGTTCAACAGCGGCTCCTTCTTCATCTTCCCGCTCGAAGGGATTTCGACGCGCTGGTACGAGGTCGTGCTCGGCACGCAGCGTTGGCAGTCGGCGATCGGCAACAGCCTGCTGATCGCCTTCGGCACGACGCTGATCGCTACCATACTGGGCACGATGACGGCGATCGCACTCGCCGACGAAAAATTTCCCGGACGCCGCATCGTCATGCCGCTGCTGTTGTCGCCGCTGATCGTGCCGGTGGTGATCACCGCCGTCGGCTCGTATCTGTTCTACGCGCGTGTCGGCCTTGCAAGCACCTATGCCGGCATCATCCTGGCGCATACTGCCCTTGCCAGCCCCTTCGTCGTCGTCACCGTGGCGGCGAGCCTAACCGGCTTCGACCGCAATCTGATGCGCGCCGCCGCCATCTCGGGAGCCAAGCCGGTGCGGTCGTTCTTCAAGGTGATGCTGCCGCTGATCCTGCCTGGCGTGCTGTCAGGCGCAGCGTTCGCCTTCGTCACCTCGTTCGACGAGGTTGTGGTCGTGCAGTTCCTGGCCAGCGCCAACCAGCGCACGATGCCGCTCGAAATGTTCATTGGCTTGCGCGAAAAACTCTCCCCGGCAATCACCGCCGCCGCGACGCTGATGATGGGGCTGTCGATCGTCCTGCTGGTCGTCGCCAATATTCTGGCGCGGCGTGGCCAGAAGCGGCCAGGCTGAGGGGCGCCTAAGCTGCTAGGGCGTGGACTTATGAACCGCAGCCCGCCGAGGCACAACCTGCGGCTCTCACCGAGTAGGACCCAGACGGGTCCGCCAACCCTTCTACTCTCCGACTATGGACACGCCGGTGGGCGAGCTGAGGTGATCGGATCGGCATGACGAAGGACGATCCTCCACGCGCCTTGCTCCCGTCGGAATATGGTGGTGACCCGAAGCGCAATCGGCACCAGTTTGTCGTCACTACCGACCTTGGATCGGAACCGCTCTACCTCGATGATGTACCCCAACTCCGCCGTCGCGTACTCGGAGATGCGCTCAAAGCCGGTGGCCTCACCGCCCCGAAAATTGGTGGCAGCCCGTTCCATGGTCGTGGCGACCTTTTCCCAACCCTTCGCCGGCGGGCCGAACGGATTAGCGATAATGACGTCATCCCGTCGCGAGTAGAGATCCTTCAGAGGTTCAGGATCGCCCTTCACGAAAGCATCCAAAGCCAGATGATCCTGCTCGATAAATTTCGTTAGGTCAGAGGCTAACATCTTAGCGCCCTCAGGTGATCGGAAAGAGAAAACTTTATCCGAAAAGTCGGGTCCCCGCTCGCGCTATCTCGCTTCTTGGCGCTTCCGCCAGCCGTTGATGAGTTCACGCCCTAGCAGAACGACGCCGAACCTGCGGCGTTCTTCAGGCGACCGGAGTCCAGATCACGTCGTCGATCCTGAGCGCGCCGGTGGCGAGCATGACCAGCCGGTCGAAACCAAGTGCCGAGCCGCTCGCCTGCGGCATGATGGCGAGAGCCGCGAGAAAATCCTCGTCCAGCGGGTAGCGTTCGCCATAGACGCGCTCCTTCTCGTCCATTTCGGCGGCAAAGCGCCGCCGCTGCTCGGCCGGATCGGTGAGTTCACCAAAAGCGTTGGCGAGTTCAACGCCACAGCAATAGAGCTCGAAGCGCTCGGCAACGCGAGGGTCGGCGACGCTCGGCCGGGCGAGCGCGGCCTCCGAGATCGGATAGCCGTAAAGAATGGTGGCCCGCCCCTGCCCCAACGCCGGCTCGACCTTTTCCACCATCACCCGGCTGAACAGGTCGGCCCAGTTGTCGTCGGGCGCGGTGCGCAAGCCTGCCTTGACCAGGGCGTCATGCAGGGCGGCGCGGTCGGTGCTGCCGTCCGCGGCGACCGTGGCGAGCAGGTCGATGCCGGCATAGCGCGAAAACGCGTCGGCGACGCTCAGCCGCTCCGGCTCGGCAAATGGGTCGGCCTCGCGGCCACGAAAGCGAAAGGCTTTGGCACCAGCACGCTCGGCCGCCAGCGCCAGCAGCGCGGCGCAGTCGGCCATCAGGCTCTCATAGGTCTCGCCGACCCTGTACCATTCGAGCATGGTGAATTCGGGATGGTGCAAGGGCCCGCGCTCGCGGTTGCGCCAGACAGAGCCGAGGCTGAAGATGCGCTGCTCGCCAGCGGCCAACAACTTCTTGCAGGCGAATTCCGGCGAGGTGTGGAGGTAGAGCGGCGAGCGTACGGCGTCCGGCCCGATCGCCTGCGTGGCGAAGGCCGACAGATGCGCCTCGTTGCCGGGCGAAACCTGCAGCGCCGCGGTGGTGACTTCGATGAATTCGCGCCCGGCGAACCAGTCGCGCACGGAGGCAGCGATCGCATTGCGCTGGATCAGCCGTGGCCGGCGGTCGGCGTGGACATCTAGCGTCCACCAGGGCGAAGCTTGCGTCATCGGGATCAGGTCATGAGCGAAATTGCAGAGAAGACTGGCGGTTGCGGCCAAGATGCGCTAGGGCGCAGCGGACGGCTGCTTCAGCCGATTTTGCATCAGGCAACGCTTTCGGGCCAACGAACCCGAACGGGCCAAGAACTCGAATAGGATTGTCCCCCGTGGTGAAGGTCATCGCCAGTTCCCTACGCAAAGGCAACGTCGTCGATAAGGACGGCAAGCTTTATGTGATCCTCTTTGCCGAAAACATCCACCCTGGCAAGGGCACGCCCGTGACCCAGCTCGACATGCGCCGCATCGGCGATGGGGTGAAGGTTTCGGAGCGCTATCGCACCACCGAGCAGGTCGAGCGCGCCTATGTCGAAGAGCGCGAGCACACCTTCCTCTACAGCGACGGCGAAGGCTTCCATTTCATGAACCCCGAGAGCTACGACCAGGTCGCGGTTTCGGAAAGCGTGGTCGGCGACATGGCGCCCTACCTGCTGGAAGGCATGGCGGTGCAGATCTCGCAGTTCAACGGCATCGCGATCTCGCTGGTGCTGCCGCAGCGCGCCGCCTTCGAGGTTGTCGAGACCGAACCGGTGACCAAGGGCCAGACGGCATCCTCATCCTACAAGCCAGCCTTGCTTTCCAATGGCGTGCGCACGACCGTGCCACCGCACATCAGCGCCGGCACCCGCGTGGTGGTGATGACGGCCGACGGCGCGTATGTCGAGCGCGCCAAGGACTGAGGCGCGAGGCCACCCTTAAAGCGCGTCGCGTTGAAGCGGATTCAGTCCACGCGCTTTAGGTTATGCATGTCGTTATCCCAAAACCGCTGCGCACTTTTGGGCGACATGCATCAGGAACTCGGAAGGCCAGCTCTCGACAGCATTTCAAGGAACCTCGAGTGATGATGGTCCTTCACATAGCGTGGCACAAAGCCGGGGCAGACATTGCCCAGATTGAGATGTGGAAGTTGTGACAGGCAATGATGGATGGCCCGTGACGCTTCCTCGTTGTTTCCGGTTGCCGACGCGGCCGCGGCCCAATAAAGCGCGCCGCGAACGAACCCCGGCTTTGTCCTGACCACCCGGCGGGCGACTTCGAGCGCCCGCCGATCGTCTCCGCCGGCGAACAGTGCAACAACCAAGCCATGGTGACGCCAGAAGTCGATGACGTCATGCGCTCCGAGCCGGATTGCCTCGTTGGCCTCACGCACAGCTTCGCTGACCTGTCCGCGCAACGCAAAGAGCATCGAAATGTCGCCGTGGCCGCTCGGATAGCCTGGGTTGAGGCTGATCGCATGTTGGCATTCGGCGATCGCCTCGTCGATGCGGCCGGAACTTTCGAGAGCGAATGACAGGACGCAGCGGGCAATTTCGTCGTCAGGCACTGCCCGTACCGCTACTTGCGCAAGCTCGACCGCACGCTCGATCTGCCCCTGCTCCCGGGGCAGCGAACCAAACGCCACGCACATGGAAATTATGATCGACAGCGTCCGCTTCGCACGAGCGTTGTCGGGACCTATCGATACAGCCTTCTCGGCAAGCTCTATCCCGACCAACAGCGAGTCCCGGGTCATCTCAAAATACTTCATGAGAGCCTCGTTCACCAACCTGCGCACTTCAGGAGGACCAGGCGGGCTCTTGTCGCGGACTTTCCAGTCGGTCAGTTGAAGGTCGAGGATCACTCCCAGAACAACAGACTGTGCGATCCTGTCCTGGAATTCGAGCGCGTTCTCGGCGTGGCCGTCGAACTTCTGGGCCCAGACGTTGTGGCCGCCGGTGGCATCGACAAGCTGGATGTTCACCCTCAGTCCATTGCCGGATCTCTGGACGCTGCCGCTGAGCACATATCGCGCCCGGAGCATTCCCGGCGTTTTGGTTTCTTCGGCAGCGCCGTTCTTCTCCACGGGAGGAGGCGCAGAGAGCACGACATAGTCGGCCACCTCTGAGAGGGCCGTGGTGATGTCCTGGACGAGCCCCCTGGCAAAAAAGTCGTCGCCTCGCTTTCCCGTCAGGTTGACGAAGTCGGCGACACTGATCGATGGGCGCCCCAGGCGCTGACCGGCGGCACCATTTGCCGATGCGGTATCGGCGACAGCCAGCAGGGATTGCCAAAGCGCCCGCGTCTCGGGGCTGGCTTCGACACCAAACTCCTTTTTTAGCACGCTTTTGCAAGTCTCGTATGTTCGCAACGCCCGGTCGCGTTGGCCGCACGCAACGAGCAGTTCCATCTTCAGCCGATAGGATTCCTCGCGCGTCGGTTCCATGGCCAGAATTCGATCGGCCAGGACGAGCCCCGTTTCAGCGTCCACGACACGAGCAAGCTTTTCGAACAACTCAAGCGCTCGGTTCAGCAGCCTTTCGCGTTCCGATGCGGCCCAGTCATCGAAAGCACTGCTCCCCAGATAAAGGCCATCGAGAAAAGGCCCGGTGTAAAGTGCCAGAACCGTTTCGAGCTCCTGCGAGGAACGGGCTGAGAGGCCGGATTCGAACTCCCCGACGTCGACGCGAACCGCATCCGGCCTGAGGCCGATCAACTCCTTGCGGGAATGAATGAGATCCACCCCCGCTCGTGACAAATCCCGGCGCAGGACGCTGAGGGTTTGCCGCAGGCTGTTGCGTGAGTGCTCGCTATCGCTGTCGCCCCATAGCAGGTCAGCAAGCCTTTCCCTTGTCGCCGACATACCCGGACAGCGGGCCAGATAGGCAATGATCGCGGGGCCTCGCTTCCCGGTCAGCCAGAGTGGGCCGACAGCCTCCTTTTCAATCCGGAAACCGCCGAAAAGCGAGATTCTACTTGCAGTGACGTCATCCGCATCTTGCATTTGCTTAACAGCTTCTTCCCTCGTGACGAAATTCTAACTCAAAACTAACGCTTCGCAAACAGTAGAGCCGCGCCTCAAGCGCTCTCGTGACGGCCGGTCGATTAGACTTCGCTGAATTAGGGGTGACTGAGCCTGCGGCAGGCTTTGGCCCGAGGGGGCGGCGGATGTCAAAGCTTAGAGCCAATTTGCTGCTCCTGTTTGCCGCCGCCTTGTGGGGCTTCGGCAATGTCGCGCAAAAGACGGTGCTCGACCACCTCGATGCACTGAGTGCCGTTGGTCTGCGCTGCCTGATCGGCGGGCTGCTTGTGCTGCCCTTTGTCCTGACTGAAAGGCGACTGCCGGCCGGGGCGGGCCATCTTGCCAGCCTGGCCAGAGTGGGGGCGCTGTTTGCCATCTCCATCATGCTTCAGCAGCTTTGCTATCTCGGCGCCACCGTCACGAATGCAAGCTTTCTGATAAGCACGGCAACGGTGATGACGCCGCTGGCTGCGTGGCTGCTTATCGGCGAACGTCCGACAGCCAGTCTGACATTCGCCGCCGGGTTGACCGTAGTCGGTGCCCTGCTCTTGTCCGGTGGGATCGCCGGTTTCAGCGCTGGCGATCTCACCGCTATCCTGTCGGCTGCCTGTTATGCGCTCTGGACGGTCGAGCTTGGCCGGCATATGCAAACCCACGGGCGGCCATTCACCGCCGCGGCGACACAGTTCCTCGGCGCCGCCGCCTTCGCCCTGCCGCTCGGGGCAATGCACGGCAATTTGTCGATGGCCGCTGCATTTGCAGCCGGCCCGGAACTGGCGGTCCTCGGTATATTCTCCACCGCATTTGCTTTCGGCATACAGATTGTCGCCCTGCGCTACACCTCGGCCAGCCATGCCGCCGTGATCGTCAGTGCCGAAAGCGTCTTCGGCGCGCTGGGCGCGGCGATCTTCCTCGGCGAGCAGGCCTCGCCAGCAGGCGCATTGGGGGGCGCGATCATTCTCAGTGCGATCCTGTCGGTCGCAATGTCGAACCGAACGCCGCAGGCACATGCGCCCCTGCAGACCAATCCGATTCAACCCTTCGACGCTCCGGTGCCAGCCTTCGCCGCCGCCAATCCCGGTCAAGAGGAGGTACGCCATGCTCCTTACCGAGACCCTTCCTCGCTGCGCTCGTCTTGATTGCCGCGCATTGACCACCTCGAAAAACAGCCCGTTGTTGAAATGGAGAGTACCATGTTCGAACATGTGTCCGAGGAAGCCGGTCCCTCATTCCTGAGACTGGCAACGATGCTTGCGGCGTCGTTGTTTTGGGGGCTGCCGGCACATGCCGCCAATGTCGATGTGGCGATCGTGTTCGCCGTCGATTTCTCGTCCTCGATTGACCCGAAGATTGCCGACCTGCAGCGCGAGGGACATGCCGCGGCACTGACTTCGCCCGAGATCATTGCCGCCATCACCCGAAATTATCTTGGCTGCATCGGCGTGGCCTATTTTGAATGGTCGAGCCCCGGGCACACGCGCGTTGTGCTGCCGTGGACAAGGATCTGCGGGCTCGAGGATGCCAAGGCAGCGGCGGCGGTGATCAGCAAGAAGGGCGATACCGGCTATGCCCGCAGAGGCCGAGGCGGAACATCGGTTTCCTCGGCCATCGACGTCGGAAGTCTTCTGCTCGATCAGTTTCCTGGAAACGCGATGAAGAAAGTGATCGACATCTCTTCCAATGGCGAGAACAACGACGGGCTTCCGGTTCAGCCGAGCAGGCTGAACGCCATCACCAAGGGATACACGATCAATGCAATCGCCATTCCAACGGAAGGCGAGAACCCGGAGCAACCGTTGGCATCCTACTTTGCCCGATCGGTCATTGGCGGCTCCCAAGCCTTCGTCATGTCGCCGACGGGGCCAAACGACTACATCAGGGCCCTTCGCCGGAAGCTGGTGACGGAAGTAAGCATGAACGCACCCCTTGCCGCCACAAGTGGATGGGGACTCATCACACCCGTGGTTCCGCATATGCAAGACTAGGTCTACTCCCTCATCGGTCCGGGAGCCGGATTTGATCCTCTGCATTGCCTTCTGCGACCGCTCGCTCAATAGTCCTGCCGATGTTGCAGACCATAGCGAGTCACTGGCCTCAGCTTATCTTGATCATTTCGGTGGCGATGGCGACCGTCGGCATCGCTCATGCCATCATGACAAAGGAAGACGTGCGCGCGGCCACCGGCTGGGTGGGCGTAATGCTGCTTTCGCCATTCCTTGGCGCGATCATCTACACCGTTGCCGGCATAAACCGGATCCGCCGTGCAACGATCAGCGCGCAGCGGCCGCCCGCCGGCGAGACGGCAACTGCAAAGCGCGAGCGCGACATCGCCAGCGAAGAGCTGATCTTCGAGCGCTACGGCCAGCGTTTCGCTGGCCTGAAGACATTGGGCGACAGGGTGGCGCGGCGCGCCCTGACGCCGGGAAACGCAATTGCAATCCTGAAGACCGGTGACGAGGCCTATGCCGCGATGTGCCGGGCGATCGACGATGCTCAACGCAGCATCCTGCTCGAGACCTACATCTTCGACAATGACGATGTCGGGCGGCTTTTCGCCGAATCGCTGGCCGGAGCGGTCCGACGGGGCGTCAGCGTTCGCGTGCTGATCGATGCCGTTGGCGTCCGCTACTCGGTCCCCAGCATCCTGAAGCTCCTGCGAGAGGCCAACGTCACCGTCGATCTCTTCAACGGCAACATCGTCATAGGCTTGCGACTTCCCTATGCAAACCTGAGAACGCACAGGAAAATCCTGGTTGTCGACGGCATGGTGGCGTTCACGGGAGGCATGAACATCCGAAAGGGATTCTCAGCCGAATTCGCGGGCTCGACCAGCGCTGGGGATACGCACTTCCAGGTCACCGGACCGGTCGTGGCCGACCTCTTTTCGGTTGCCGCCGAGGATTGGCGCTTCGCCGGCAACGAGGCGCTGAAGGGCGATGCCTGGCAGGTGGACAAGCCCTTGCCGCCTCCCGATCAGCCGATGCTGGTGCGGGCGGTGGCGTCGGGGCCGGATGCCAGTATCGAGACGAACCACAAATTGCTGATGGGGGCATTTTCCGTCGCCCGCAAATCGATCCGTATCATGTCGCCCTATTTCCTGCCGGACCGGGAGCTGATCAGCGCGCTGACCACGGCGGCCAGGCGCGGCGTCGAGATCGACATCGTCGTGCCGGCGGTGAACAACCTCTTCCTCGTCGACCGCGCCATGATGGCGCAGTTCGACCAGGTGCTGAAGCACTATTGCCGCGTGTGGCGCCACTCGGGGGCGTTCGATCATTCGAAGCTGCTGTCGGTCGATGGGGTGTGGGCCTATATAGGCTCCTCCAACCTCGACGCCCGGTCGCTCAGGCTGAACTTCGAGATCGACATGGAGGTGCTCGATGCAGGCTTTGCCGCCGAGATCGAAGCGCGTATCGGATCGGCAATTCAATCCGCGACACAAGTGACGCTCGAAACCTTGAAGGCCCGGCCATTCATCGTTCGCCTGTTCGACCGGGTGCTGTGGTTGGGATCGCCTTATCTCTAGCCGGACCTATATCTGGGGAAGACGAGCAGCAGACACGATGCAGAGAACCGGACGCAACCTTCCTGAGAACATGCTCCTGTCCATTCGCCGCCGAAAATCCCGGACGACGAGGACCGAGCCGCGCGAGCCTGTGGACGGCGCCAGTGCGCTGGTCGCGTCCTACAACGTCCACAAATGTGTTGGCGTCGACAGAAAATTCGACCCCGAACGAATTGTCCGCGTCATCCGGGAAATCGCACCCGATGTCATGGCGCTGCAGGAGGCCGACAATCGTTTCGGCGACCGCGCCGGGCTTCTCGATCTTGGGCGTCTCGAAATGGAGACGGGCCTGGTGCCCGTGCCGGTGTCCGGAAACGGCAAGGGGCACGGCTGGCACGGCAATGTGCTCCTATTCAAACGCGGCACCGTTCGCGATGTCCACCAGATAAAGCTGCCGGGACTGGAGCCGCGCGGGGCGCTGGTTGCCGAAATCGACATGGACGAGAAACGGACGCTGCGGGTCATCGCCGCGCATCTCGGCCTGCTGCGCCGCTCACGCTCCGAACAGGCGCGCGTCGTGCTCGATATCATGAACAGCCCGGACGAAAAGCCGACGCTGCTGCTCGGCGACCTCAACGAATGGCGGCTTGGCAACCGGTCCGCGCTGAACACGCTGCATGCGACTTTCGGTCCTTCGCCGCCGGCGGTTCCCACCTTTCCGTCGAGCCTGCCGCTGCTCGCGCTCGACCGGATCATGGCCAATCGGCACGGGATGATCTCGTCGGTGGAAGCCCATGACACGCCGCTTTCGCGGGTCGCCTCCGATCATCTGCCGCTTACGGCTTTCGTGCACCTGTAGCTCACCCGTCCCGCAGCCAGACCAGCATCTCGCCGGGTTCTCGGTTGTTCCAGGCGAAATAAGGCACCGCCTTCAGCTTCGTCTCCTCGATTCTGGGCGCATCGGTGTGGTAGAGGCCGCTGTTCCAGTTCTCCGCCGCCTCTTTCGTGCCAATGGCCGAGAGCGTGACGACACCGCCAAGCAGGTTCGGCTCGGCATGCGCCTCGATCTCGGCCGTGCGCGGCAAGGTGATGCGGTGCAATTGGCCGGCATTGTCGGTCGCCTCGACGCAGTAGATCAGCGGACCACGGGCCAGTGCGACGCGGCCGATGTCCTGGCGCACTTCGGGGTTGGCGAAGAGCCGGGCGATCGACATGTCGAGCTCGAGCTCGACCCGGTCGCCGCGCTGCCATTCGCGCTGGATCGCGGCATAGCCGTCGCTGGTCACGCTCTCCAGATCGACAGTGGCGCCGTTGACCTTGAGCGCCGCCTTGCGGGACCAGGACGGTATGCGCAGGTGCAAGGTGAATTCGACCGGCGCCTCCGGCTCGACGCGGATCGAGATCGCGCCGTCCCAGGGACAGTTGCTGGTCTGGACCAGCTCGACCTGTCGGCCCTTGATCTCGAAACGGGCCGTCGAGTCACCATAGAGGTGGACGGCTAAGGCGTCGTCCGAGAGGCCGTAGAAATAGCTGCCGATCGACGCAACCATGCGGCCGATATTGGGCGGGCAGCACGGGCAGCGGTGCCATTTCCAGCGGTTGTGCTTGCCGCGGCTTTCCAGCGGGTTCTCGTAGAAGAACAGCGAACCGTCGAGCGACAGGCCGGAGATCGAGCCGTTGTAGAGCGCCCGCTCCATCATGTCGGCATAGCGCGCGTTCGGCCCCATGCCGAGCATGCGGCTCGCCCAGAACACCAGCCCGACCGAGGCGCAGGTCTCGGCATAGGCGGTCTCGTTGGGCAGGTCGTAGTCGGCGGTAAAACCCTCATTGTGCGCCGACGGCCCGATGCCGCCGGTAATGTAGAGGTTCTTGGTCGTCAGGTCGTCCCAGAGACGGTCGAGCGCCACCCTCAGCGTGTCGTCGCCATATTCGGTGGCGATGTCGGCCATGCCGGAAAACAGGTACATCGCCCGCACCGCATGGCCGACGACCTTGTCCTGCTCGCGCACGGGTCTGTGCGACTGATTGTATTCGTAGGTCTTGAAATGATAGGCCTTCGGATCGGCGCCGCGGGCGCGCGCCTCCTCGTCGAAATAATGCGGCTGCTGGCCGCGCTGGTCGATGAAGTACTTTGCCAAGTCCATGTATTTCTGCTGGCCGGTGACCCGCGAAAGCTTGACCAGCGCCAGCTCGATCTCCTCATGGCCGCAATAGCCCTTCTTCTTGCCCGGCTCGGGACCGAAATTGTCGGCAATATGGTCGACATAGCGGCACATGATGTCGAGCAGCTTGCGCTTGCCCGTGGCCTGGTAGTAGGCGACGGCGCCTTCGATCAGATGGCCGGCGCAATAGAGTTCGTGGCAGTCGCGCAGATTGGTCCAGCGCAGGCCGGGCTGGATGCGCTGGTACCAGCTGGACAGATAACCGTCGGGCTGCTGCAGCTTGCCGTACATGTCGATGACGGCGTCGATCTTGGCCTCAAGCGCATCATTGCGGCGGCGGTAGAGCGAATAGGCCGCGGTCTCGATCGTCTTGCCCCAGTCGGAGTCCCAGAACATCTGCGTGGTCACCGTCGAGCCGGTGAACTCGTTGCCGGTGAAGGAGACTTCGTCGGGCGACGGCGAATGGAACGGGATGACGACACCCGGCGAGGCCCGGTCTGGATCGATCTGCTCCAGCATGCGGGCCGCGACGCAGCGCTCGTAGAGGATGTCGGCGGTGCGCGAGGCCACCGCATCGACGCGGTCGCCCCAGAAGCCGCGCACATCGACCTGCGGCACCGGCAGCGGCCGGAAGGCGAGCATCGGCTTGCCCGATGTGACGGTCTGGCTGGCGGGTTGTTTGGCGGATTGCGTTGCGGTCATCAATTCAACTCCGTTCGAATGCGATTGGTCATTTCACGGCCCCTGCCATCAGGCCGCGGATGTAGAAGCGCTGCAGAGCCAAGAAGAGGATCAGGCACGGCACCATCATCACGGTGACGCCCGCCTGCACCGCGCCCCAGTCGATGGCGCCGAAGCGGCCGGACTGCAGCGCGGTCATCATGATCGGCAGCGTGAACTTCGACTGGTCGGTCATCAGCACCAGGGCGGCAAGGAATTCGTTCCAGGCGCCGAGGAAGGCGAATAGCGCGATGGTGACGATGCCCGGCCAGACCAGCGGCAGCATCACCCTGACGAGCATGGTGATGTTGTTGGCGCCGTCCATGCGCGCGGCCTCCTCGATCTCGCGCGGCACCGCGTCGAAGGCGTTGCGCATCATGAAGATCGAGAACGGCAATTGCAGCGTGACATAGACGCAGACCAGCCCGGTCAGCGTGTTGTGCAGGCCGATCTTGGTCAGCACCAGGAAGATCGGCGTCAGGATCGACTGGAACGGGATCATGATCGTCGACAGGATGACGACGAAGAGCAGGTCCTTGAAGGGAAAGCGGAAGCGCGAGAAACCGTAGCCGGCAAGCACGCTGACGATGACGGAAAACACCACCGTCATCACCGAGACGTAGATGCTGTTTTGCGCCGGCAGCCAGAGCCCGTCGCCGAAGGTGTTGAGCGTGCCGTAGTTCTCGACCGAGAAGCCAGTGGTCGGCCAGGGCGGCAGCGGCGGCAGGCGCGCCTCCTGCGAGGGCTTGAAGGCCGACAGCACCGTCCAGACAATCGGCGCCAGGAACAGCACCGAGGCGATCATGCCGGTTGCGTGCTCGGCGATGCCGAGGCGCAAGCGGCTGCTGCGGCTGCGTGCCTGCGCCATCAGTCGACCCCCTCGGGTTTGCGCAGCAGCCACAGCTGGACCATCGAGAGCGCGACCAGGATGGCGAGCAGGATCATCGACAAGGCCGCGCCGTAGCCGAGCTTGAACGACACGAAGGACTGGTTGAAGATCCAGTACACGGCGGTCAGCGTCTGGTTGCGCGGACCACCGCGCAGGATGATGTAGAACTGGTCGAAGGCAAGGATGGAGCCCGCGACCGACAGGATCAGCGCCAGCGCCAGCGTGCGGCGCATCAGCGGCAGCGTGATCGCCCGGAAGCGCGCGAACGGCCCTGCCCCGTCGATCATCGCCGCCTCCTGCAATTCGGACGGGATCGACTGCAGGCCGGTCATCAGGATGATCATGGTGAAGCCGGCGACCTTCCACACGACCATGGCGATGATCGACCAGAAGGCCGGCTGGAAGGTGGCCAGAAGGTTGACCTTCTTCTCGGTCAGGCCGAGATCGAAGGCGGCCGGGCTGAACAGGCCGGAATCGACATTCAACAGCCACGACCAGAGCAGGCTCGCCGATGCGAAGCCGATGACGGCCGGCATGAAGAAGGACGTGCGGTAGAAGCCGGTGAGCCGCCTCGGGCGCTCGATGAACAGCGCCAGCGGAAAGGCGACGGCGAAGATCGCGATCGTCACCACCAGCGTGTACCAGCCGGTGAAGCGCAGCGCGTTCCAGAACCTGGTGTCGCGCAGGATCGCCCAGTAGTTGGCGAGGCCGATATAGGAGTGCTCGCCCATCAGCGGCCAGTTGTGCAGCGACATCCACGCCGTCATGCCGAGGGGGATGATGAAGAACACGACGACCAGCGCCACCGCCGGCGCGACATAGAGCAGGCCGACCCACTGCCGGCGGCCGGCGCCGACCAGTTTCCTGGGGCGCGCGGGAGCGGAGGTTGCTGCGATGGCGGTCATGCGTGCTCTTCCGTTGGATCCAGCGAGGCGGCCCCACCTCCCCACGAGGGGGAGGGTAAGGAGCGCTCCGGCCGCCCGGCCAGGGAGACGGGGCGGGCGGCCGGGTCAGGACCTTGGACGGCAGGGCGTTGCGCCGCTCCTGCCGTCCAGCCAGTCCTTATTTCTGCGGCGCCTGGTCGATGATCGACTGCATGGTCTCCTGCGCGTTCGAAATCGCGCCGTCGACATCGTCGCCGAAGAAGACCTCGTTGACCATCTGCGTCCACGGGCCGTTGGCGGAGTTGATCAAATCGTTGAACACCACCGTATAGGGCGTGCGGCCCTTGGCCATGGCCTCGGCGGCGATCTGGTAGCGCGGGTCGAGGTCCTTCAGCGCTTCCTTGGCGATGTCGCCACGTACCGGCAGGCTGCCGTATTTGGCCAAAATAGTCTGGCCCTCGAGCGAATAGGCGAAGTCCAGGAACTCCTTCACCACGGCGAGTTTCTTGGTGCCCTTGGTGACGACGAAATTGTCGCCGCCGGCGAAGGACGACCAGCCGCCATCCTTGCCCGGCAGGAAGGTGACGCCATAGTCGACATTCGGATATTGCGTGTTCAACGCACCGATGGCGAAGGCGCCGGACGGCGTGATGCCGATGTTGCCGGCGGCAAAGGCGGCGAAGAAGTTGGAGCCGGTGTCGGTCTGCGCGCCCGCCGGCACCAGATCCTTCTTGACCATCGAGCGGTAGAGGTCGATGGCGCCGCGCAGCTGCGGGCTGTCCAGCGTTGCCTTGGAGCCGTCCTCGGAGAGGATATCGCCGCCCGAGGCCCAGATCAGCGGCGTGAAGGTGAAGATGTTGCAGCCGCCGCAATTGCCGGAGAAATAGAAGCCCTTGATGTCGCCGCCGAGCGCGTTGACCTTTTCGGCGTCGGCTTCGATCTCGGCCCAGTTGGCCGGACCCTTTTCGGGGTCAAGCCCGGCCTGCTTGAACAGTTTTTTGTTCCAGATCAGCACCGAGCTGTCGGCCGAGAACGGCAGGCCGTAGATGCGGCCCTTGTAGGTGCCGGTCTTGACATGCGCCGGCGACAGGCTGGCGAAATAGGGCAGCGACTTCGCCCAGTCGGTGATGTCTTCCAGCTGGCCGGCGGCGGAAAAAGCCGGCGTGTAGATCAGGTCGAGCGAGAGCGCGTCGGGCGCGGTGCCGCCGGCGGCCGCCGCGCCATATTTCGGAATGATCTCGGCATTGGGGATGATGTCGAGCTTGATCTGGTTCTCATGCGCCTTGTTGAAGGCATCGACGATGCGCGGCATGAAGTTCGAGCCGTCGGCGCGCACCCAGATGTTGGCGGTGTCGGCGGCCATTGCGGGCAAGGCAAAGATGCTCGCGGCGAGCGTGAGCCCGGCAATCATGGTCTTCATGGTTTTCCTCCTCATAGGTTCTCCTCCCTGTTCGGCCGCCGCCGCCCGGTTGACCGGGCCAGCCGCGGCTTTTTTGCTTCATGCATGTCGTAGTCCCAAAACCGCTGCGCACTTTTGGGCGACATGCATTGGTCTCAGCCGCCTGGCGGACGGCCGCATGACTGACGCACCACCAGCCGGCACGGCAGTTTTCGTATGCCCGGCGCGGCCGGTTGGCCGCCGACGAGCGAAAGCAGAGCAAGCCCTGCCTCGCGGCCAAGCGCTGAAAGGTTCATGTCGACCGAGGTCAGCGGCGGGCGCGTCGCCTCGGCCACGATCTCCCAATTGTCGAAGCCGATGACGCCGACATCGTCGGGCACGCGAATGCCGCGCTCGCGCAGCGCATCGATGACGCCGCGCGCGATCTGGTCGTTACCGCAGAAGACGGCATCGGGGGCTTCTCCCCTGCCCGCCTTTGCGTCGAACAGTTTGCCGACCGCCTCATGCCCCCAGGCTTCCGACCAGGCGCCGAGCAGCGGCTCAGCAACCGGCAGGCTGTGCTCGGCCAGCACCGCGCGATAGGCCTCGGCGCGGGCATGCACCACGGCAAAGCTCGCCGGACCGGTGACATGGGCAATGCGCTTGCGCCCGAGCCGGCAGAAATGCTCGACCGCCAGCCGCGCGCCGCCGGCATCGTCGGAGACGAAAGCGATGGCGTCGGGATCGGGCTGGGTGAAGGCATAGATGACGGGAATGCGCAGATTGGCGAGATCGACCGGCAGATGGCGGTCGATGCGCTTGCCGGTGGCGATGATGCCGTCGACGCGCTTGTCGAGCATCGCCTCGACATGCAGCTGCGCGAGCCGCGTGTCGTCCTCGACATTGCACAGGAACACCGAGACGCCGGCATCGACCAGCGCATCGGAAACGCCGGCCATCAGCGGCAGCGAAAAGCGGCCATAGGTATCGTTGGTGAGCAGCCCGACGGTGAAGGAGCGCTTGCGCAGCAGGCTCTGCGCCAGGCTGTTCGGCCTAAACCCCAGCCGCTGCGCCGTCTCGCGGATACGCTCGCGCGTCTCCGCCGTCATCCGCCCCTGCCCGTTCAGCGCTTTTGAGGCCGTCGCCACACTGACGCCGGCGGCCGAAGCCACCTCACGCAAGGTGACCGGGGCGGGCGCTGGCGAGGCGTCGGAAACCATGGTGCGCGGCGAATTCCCTTAGCTGGGAAAAGGTTTTCTCTTGTCGCCCTGCGAGGTGTTGATTGGTGACGTCAGCGGATGCGGGGCAATTTGGGAAAAGGTTTTCTCAGAGGAGATTAGGGGAAGGATGATGGGATGGCAAGGGGGATTGCTTTGCTTTGTGGCGTGTCCGAGGTTTCTTGCGAAGTGCCGTCATGTACGACCGCTTTTGCGTCAGAAGCAGCCTTCGGATTTGCGTTTGGAACGGCGGGAAAGGGCCACGAACCGACTGGCAGGTTTCGGGTCAGCGGATCGTCCAGAGCGGACATTTAGGTTGGGCGCGGGCATCGTCGTGACTTGACCCATAGCAGTCGTCGCGAATACGCTACCTGAACGTCGCGAAAGGATGGGAATGCGGTCGTTTGGCAGCCGGTACCTGCCAGGCCGGCACCTGTAACCCCGGCCGCACCACCGTCTGAAGGTCTAGCTCGCATCCACGGCGCTGTTTCTTCTTTGCAACAGGTCAGCCAATTCCGCGCAGCGGCGCCTCACGGCGTAAGCTTTGTGCTTTGTCTTTTGGATCTATTTGATGGAAATAATACCTGATCTGCAAGCGGGGAGGCGCCAGCATCATGTTTGATGAGGAGCGCCAAAATGAAGATCGAAGAAGCAGTTGCAGCAGCGACAGCCGAAGCGAGCGCGCTGCTGTCTTGCCTCGGCCAGCCTGTTGTCGCCTACCACGTCACGGCAATAATGAGAGAGGCAGACCTAGAACACGCTCGGGAGATGCAGCTCGCGTTGATGCGACGAAGCATTGAGGCTCTAGTCGATGATGGCCTGGAGGACGTCGCTGCCGAACATTTTGCATCTCTGTTCCACGGTCGTGTTGGCTTGACCTGGAGACTTCTGCACCTACCCGACGGCGCGTCGCACTGATATCGACCGAACCGGCCTCGCTCAGGCAGAGACATTTCTAATGTCTGCTTCTGATGCTGTGGACGGCTCTCCGACAACCGTTCAGCCTGTTTGGGCTGAAGAGGATGGAGGAGAGCCATGGAAGCAGCAGTTACGATCGGATTGGAGAACAAGGTATGGCGGTAATGAAGAAAACCTTGGATTGGGTGTCTAGGGTAGCTCCTATGCTAAGGACGCGGGGCCGAGCACCGCTCGAAGCCCTGGATCGTTCTGGCGGAGACGTTCCTCAATCCATTGCGTCGTCTGGTCGTAAGCGTCCGAAAACAACTCGGAATGCCGACTCCAATCCATGAAGCCGATCGTGCTCGAAACCTGCGGACAGACCAAGACATCCTCGTCGCCGGCGGCAATGTCCTGCGGCCCGTGTGCCAGCATACTCGCGGCAATAACCTGAAGCATGCTTGGAACCTGCGGCAAGCGGGCACGGCCGAAAGGGTTCAGCAGGGCGACCGCCAGTTCCGATCTTCCGGGGAGGCGGTCATAGTCGATGTGGTATTTTTGCGGTCCACTGGACCCAAAGCTTACGATGACATTGGGGCCGGTCTTGAGTTCCCTCATCTGTTCCAGCGGCAAATTGTTCATGATGGCGCCGTCCACCAGCATATCGCCGTCAGCCGTAAAGAACGGCGGCAGGACACCCGGGAGCGAGCCGGATGCCCGAACGGCTTGCCAGAGTTTTCCACGACGGTGGACATGGGGTTGACGGCTGCTCAGATTGGTCGAAAGCGCAAAGAACGGAAGCCAAAGATCTTCGATCAGAACGTCGCCGTATTCCTCCTGAAGGGCACGATCGAAGGCTTTGTGATCTAGAAGCGCGAAACGCGGCAAGGTGGGGCGCCGAAACGCCCAACTCTTGACAAATACGTTGTGCGTGCCGCGGTCGATCTGCTCCGCGTCCAACCCTCTTGCGAAGCCGGCCATCATCGCCGCTCCGGAACTCGTCCCGCCGAGATAGTCGAAGCGCCCGCCCGCCTCGACGAACGCCTTGTAGACGCCCAGATGGGCGCTGCCCAGGGACCCACCCCCGCCGCCACGAAGCCACGTGCCTTGCAGGAAATAAATCGGACCAGGCGCTGGATATCGGACCCGTCCTCCAGCGCAACATGATGATGCTGGCCGACATGGGGACGCTCATCGAGCCACGCAGAGGTGCCGGAGACCGCAGCCGAGCGATTGTCGTGAATTAGGACAAGCCGACCGGTCGATGGTGGATGGACCGATAGCGCCAATTCCTCGGACGTGTTCAAGCGAGGCGAGCAGGACGCGTTCGCTAGCAACAGGACGGTATCGGCCTGGCGAATGCAAACTCGTGTCCATTCATTAGGTTCTTCATCGGCGACGTAGACAACGAATTCAGCTTGCGCCTCCAGTTCGTTCAACCAGTTAAGGACCGGCTGGTCGTCGATCGGACGACCTGCGAACTTCGCGTGGACGTCAAGCCGGGAAACGAACTGAGCGCGCGTGACCGCGCCGAACTCTTGCTGTAGGTGCCCGATGAAAACCGGTGAGATGCGACTTCCGCCGGCTGCAATGATGGCAAGCGTTCGGATCTTGGCAGGTTTCTGGAGACGTGACAAAATTGGAGATTGCCTGGCGAACCGGCGCGCCAGAGATATTGTGACCGCCTCTCTCAGGTTCGGCAAAGCCTCGGCCGCCTTCTCGAAATGATTACGACTGATTTCAAGGACGATCGAATCGCGCGCTGCAAGGACAGTGGCCGTACGGGGCAGCCC
This sequence comes from Mesorhizobium monacense, assembly GCF_056781675.1. Taxonomy (NCBI): domain Bacteria; kingdom Pseudomonadati; phylum Pseudomonadota; class Alphaproteobacteria; order Hyphomicrobiales; family Phyllobacteriaceae; genus Mesorhizobium; species Mesorhizobium monacense. The sequence goes on from NZ_CM165567.1 coordinate 3,045,640, forward strand.
TGCAAAGAAACCAATTTCGCCGACTAGTTCGCCCTGTGCGATCTCGGCGACCGAGCCAATCGGATCTCCTTTGTGTACCGTAAAGCGACCGGACAGCACGATGAAAAATGTGTCCGAGGGATCGCCTTCGCGAACCAGAACCTCACCGCGTCTCAGGACCCGACGGTCGGATTCGGCAGCCAAAGCCTCGAGCGCCAGCAACGACGCCCGATCGAACATCAATGTCGCCGACAATAATCTCGCCGCGACAGAATCGGCTGAGGACATCTAAGTCACCACTTCGCTCTCACTGTAACCTTTGCCGATTGTGTTTGCAGCTTCGCGGCGTTTGGCAAACTGTTGCGCATTGCGACCGCCGAACCCGGCTGACGCGAGGTTTGGAGCTCCAATGCGTCGCTTCAACCAGCGGCGTCAGAGTCCGTGTTCCGGTACGGTGAACAGGCTCACAGGGTCAGGGATACCTCGGATGGGGAAGTCGCCCAGTTCCTCGACGGGCTCTCCGATCAATTCAGCAACCTTGTCGGACAGGAGCAAGCGCCGCCCGGTCGTTTTCGATAGCGGTTCGATCCGCGCCGCCAGATTGACAGTGCGCCCAATGGCGGTGAAGTCGAGCCGATCCCTGGATCCGATATTGCCGAAGAATACGGGACCGCGATGCAGCGCAATTCCCATGCTGAGCGGCCGCCAGGAAAGGTCGCGCGACGGCTCGTCGGACTGAGCCTCGTTCAGGCTGTCCACCGCAACCAAACCGTTCCGAGCAGCGGCGAGTGCCGCAGCGGCGGCGGCCGGTGCCGACTGCGTGCCGAAAATGGGGAAGGCCGCCAGCATGCCGTCACCGACAAATTTCAGGACCTCACCGCCTTGTTCATGCACCGCATCCACGAGACCTTCGAAAAAGGCGTTCAGCAGCCGGATCATCTCGGCGCTATCGATGCGATCCGAGAGGCTGGTGAAGTTGCGCATGTCGGATACCCAGATGACCGCCTCGATGGTCTCGCCAAATCCGCGCCTTATGTCACCGGCGAGGACCCGCTTGCCAATGCGTCGGCCGAGATACGCATCGAGCACGTGCTCCGCAATCTTGCCACGCGAGACGATCTCGACATTGAGCGCCAGAGCCGGGCGCAACGCCTCAACGGCTTCGATGGTGGCGCGAGAAAAGCCCCCTGCTTGCCGTGTGGCAAGCGTCATCAGCGTAAACTGGCGGTCGTCCCGCTTCAGCGCGAAGCCCCAATAGTCCGTGTATCCAGCCGCCGCGAGGGTCTGCATGATCGGGTATGTCGACTGCGCCACTGGATCCTGGGGGTTCACCCGAATTGACCGGCCCTCCTCGATGATCGGCCTGAGGGGGCTGGTCAGGTAGTCGGTTGTTTCGCGGACATGCGCGTTGACTTCCACCTCATCACAGACACCGAGATCTCCGCGCCAGTTCGCCGTGATGCCCAGAAGCTGCGGATGCAGCGTCGACATGAGCAGCGTTGCCCGCTCGATCGGCTGGCCTGCCGCAACCAGTCGGGCGATGACGCCGTCCAGCAGCTCTGCCGGTCCGGCGGATGCTGCCGTCCCCGACATCAGCCAGTCGAGCGCCGTGCCGTCATCTATCGTTAATCGCGAAACAGGCCGGCGCTGAACCAGCCGGACATCAGGCGGGTATTCCAAGCCCACCGGACCAGTCGACAGCGATGCTTCAGCGAGTTCGGATCGTTGAGCCGGCATCATTCCTCGCGGCGTCATTCAAACGACGAATAGGCTTCCGAGGGGCAATCGCCAAGCTCCTATCATACGGCCTTTGAGCCCATCACTGTCTGTACAGGGTCAGGAGCTACGTCAAATCCTCACTATGGAATCTCCCTCCTGATCTACGCGGTAGCAATACATCTAATCTTCGCGATCGAGGGTTGGACCGTATGGCGGCCTTTCCTCAGTTCGTGGGCTGGCGACCGTTGGGAACACAAAAACGTTCTCGAAACGATCGTCACAATGATGCTGACGTTCATAGTGTTCACCTTTGGCTCGCTTCTCGTGGCCGTTCAGATCGCCGGAGGACAAATGACGCCGCGGATCATGGCGGCCACGCTTCTGCGCGACAACGCGATCCGATTTTCAGTTGGCGCTCGATCAGCTTCAGCGTCTGCTGAGCATGGTCGGCCAGCGGCATCTTCACCGTGAGGAGAACTGAACAAATCCGGCGAGCTGCGGGTGGTTTTCCACACACCGAACTGGAATGATTTTGTGCAAGTGATTTTTAGCGAAATCCGCCTTTATGGCGCGGAGAACTTCCAGATAGCGCGGCGTCTGCGTGCTGTGATTGAGCATCTTGCCCGGACTCTTCCGGAGCGTCGTCGCCCGGCCTTGCACGCAGAGCTTGGCCTACTTGATCGCACGATCGTGAAGCTCCATGCCCTCGCAGAAGACATTGCGTTTGCCCGTGTTCCCGATACTCAGGGGCTCGGAGGTTCATCCCCTCGATAGGCGGCTACCAAATCGGACGCCGATGTGAGCACCAGCACGCAGCACTCCACCGCAACTACGAGCAGAGTTTCGAGGTCCCCACGCGTGGGAGGGAGGATCGGCGTCAAGACGACCTGGTAGGGCGATTGGCCGGAGCTGACTGAAGGGCCGCTTCTTCAGCAAGAACCGGTCATTGCCCTCGTATTTCCTGATGGTCCTTTGATGGCGCAACCACGACCTCCACCGTGGTCGCCGGCAACGTCTGCTATCGGGCAACAGCGAAGAGCACCTCAACGGCCGACATGAGGCGCAAAGCAGCTGTTCGATCAGCGCCTCAGGAAGGTCGCCTATCGGGTCTAAGCGGCCATCGCGAACAAGCAAGCACCGACCGCCAACGTTCTCCCATGCGCTTCTCATGCCAAGTGGAGGTGACGCCAAGCATCAGGTCGACTGAGGTCGACGCTTGCCTCTGACATCGGCTGAAAACAACAATGCGCCGCGCTATCTTTCACGCCGCATGTCGCAAAAGCCCCGCGCCGCCCGTCCTCTGATCAAAGGAGAGCCCCATGCGAAAACTCATCGTCACCGAATTCATCAGCGTCGATGGCATCGCCGAGGTCGAGAAGCTGCCGGGCGTGACCTGGAACGATGAGATGCAAAGGTTCAAGGAGGACGAGCTTGCCGATAGCGGCGCCATGCTTTTGGGGCGCAAGACCTATGAGATCTTTGCCGGCTCATGGCCGAGCGAAACCGGAGATTTTGCCGAGCGGTTCAACGCACTGCCGAAATATGTCGCATGCACCAGCCTGAAGGCGCTCGACTGGAAGCCGGCCGAGTTGCTGCAAGGTCCGCTGTCGGAAGCGGTTAGGACACTGAAGCAAGGCAGCGGCGGCAACATCTATGTGCATGGCAGCCTCAGCGTCGCACAGGAATTGCTGCGCCACGGCCTGGTCGACCGCGTCAGGCTGCTCCTCTATCCCGGCGCCGTCGGCCAGGGCAAAGGGCTGTTCCCGTCCGGCGAGAAAGTGCAGCTCGAACTGATCTCGGCCACGCCCTTCAGCAACGGCGTGGTGGCGCTGGAGTATGCGCCTATGACGGAGAAGGCGTGATGCGCTGCGACTGCAGCCTCGCACCAAGGGGCGGCCGGCTGGTGTTTCAACCCGTCCGGATTTCTGTTTGAATGCGGCATTGCGGCGTGGAGTAGCGTCCCATCTCAAACGATCCATTTGGCCCTTTGCGGCTTCGTTTCCTGACCCGATGCGCCGATCAGCTCGCTGAGCTGAAGGCCATGGCGCATGAACCCCTATCAAGACGAAGTGCCGACGATCCTCTGCTCAGGATCGCTCACTCGCTGGCGGGCGCCGGCGGCACTTTCGGATTTCCTGACATCAGCGCACGCGCGTCCGAACTGGAGAGGCTGCTGATCGCGCAAGCGGATGCCACTGAGACAGGTCCTGCGCTCGATGCGCTCATCGCGGAGCTTGAGCGGGCGGTGAACTGAAGCTGGCAGCGCTGTTACTTTTTCGGGCCGGTCAGGCCGGTTCTGGTCATCTCGCCCCAGCTCTGGTCGGCCCGCAGATACTGCCACCAGCCCTTCACGCGCCAGAAATTGTTGAGCTGGCGATAGCCGAAATTCTCGAACACGGCGACCGCCGTCAGCACGGCCAGGTCCCGCGCGCGCGGAAAGCGCCGCAACTCGGCCTCTTCGAGGACCAGCGAACACACGCTCACGCAAACGCCATAGGTGAAAACCAGCGACGTGAAAGCCAGCAGATATTCGGTCGACAGGATGCCGAGCAGCCAGAAGGCCGGGATCAGCACATAGCCCAGCACCTCCGATATCGGCCCAAGCACGTCGACGACCAGTATGTGGCCAAAGCCGAGGAAGCCGACACGCCCATAGCGGGGGTTGAAGAGCATGGAGCGGTAACGGAAGAAGCATTCGAGCGCGCCGCGCTGCCAGCGCGTGCGCTGCCTTGCCAGAACGCGGAGCGTTTCCGGCGCTTCGGTCCAGCACACCGGCTCCGGAATGAACTGGATGCTGTATTTGCGCCTGGTGTCCATCATGTGGCGGTGCAGCTTGATCACGAGGTCCAAATCCTCGCCCATCGAACCACTGGTGAAGCCGCCAACCGCCACCACTTCCGCGCGCCGGAACAAACCGAAGGCGCCGGACACCAGCATCAGCGTGTTGATGCGGCTCCAGGCTAGCCGCGCCATGAGAAAGGCGCGCAGGTACTCGACCACCTGCAGCAGCGGCAGCAGCCGGTGCGGCAGCCGGACCTCGCGCACCCTGCCGCCTTCGATCCTGGAGCCATTGGCGATGCGGATCGTGCCGCCCACGGCGATGGTGCGCTCGGGATCGTCGATGAAGGGCTGGGCGGCGCGCATCAGCGCATCGGGTTCGAGGATGGAATCGCCGTCGATCACGCAGAACAGCGGCGCGCGGCAGACATTGATGCCGGCATTCTGGGCATCGGCCTTGCCGCCATTTTCCTTGTCGACCACGAACAGCCGTTCGGTCATCGGCGAGGAATAGAGGCCGCGGATCGGCTTGTGCGTGAGAGTCTCCTCATAGGGCCGGTGGAACTTCACCAGCTTGAAGCCTTCGATAAGGCGCTGCAGCGTCTGATCCTTCGAGCCGTCGTTGATGACGATCACTTCGAAATTCGGATATTCGAGCGCCAGCATCGAGTGCACGCTCTCGACCACGTTCACTTCCTCATTGTAGGCGGGCACGAGCAGCGCGATCGGCGGCGCGACGTCGCCATAACGGTGCCACAGCAGAGCCGAACGCGCGACCGGCGGGCGCTTGGACAGCGCGTAGCCGGCGATGACGAGCTGCAGCAGGTAAACGGCCGTCTGCGCCAGTCCTGTCACGATGATGAACCAGGACAGGATGGAGGCAACCAGGACGATCTCTTGGCTCCAGTCGAACATCAGGCGGCCGGCCCCTCGGCAAGGATCAGGGAGGCTGTGCGCTGGCTGCGCGAGACCTCGCTGGCGGCGATCTCGCGCAGCACCTGCTCTCCCGTTTGGCCGAACGAGCGCAGCGCGTTGGCGGCGGCATAGCGCACGGTCCATGCCTCGTCGTCCATCAGCTGCGCGAGCGGTGCGGCAAGTTCGGACAGGCCGAGGCGGCCGGCGGCGTCGGCAGCGTCGGCACGCACATCCCAGCCGCTGTTTTCCATCGCCTTGACCAGAATGGCCGGCGCGTTGGCATGCCCGGTCAGGCCGAGCCCCCGCAATGCCGCGGCGGCAACCTCCGGCGACGGATCGCCGGCCGCGCGGGCAAAGAACTCGCCGAACTGGAAGCCGCCGGCGCGGGCCAGCGCATCGATCGCGGCCGCCCTTATGAAAGGCACCGCGTCCTGACGCCCGGCATGATCCCGGAGCTCGTCGAACCGCTTCGGCGGAAAGCGCCTGAACAGCTCGATCAGGCGCCGCGAGCGCTGCCCCGCCACGCCGATCTTGCGCAGCGTTATGACGAGCGGCGGCAAGGCGCCGACATCGCAGAGCGCGATGGCGACGGCGATCCTGACCTCGCGCGAGAGGTCGCGGTCGAGCGCCGAAAGAAGGCTTGCCACCGCGTTTTCCGAACGCAGCGCCGCCAGCATCTCGGCCGCATGGATGCGTTCGGCGCCATTGCCTTTTTCCAGCTGGGTGCCGACAAGCGCCGGCAGCCCGCAGTCGTTGAAGGCGGAAATGAGCTCGTCGTGCTCCTCGCCGCGCAACAGGGAAATGAACTCGAAGCCGGCGTCGATCGCCACCCTCGCCGGCACCGAGAGCAGCGCTGCCTTCAATGCCTCGCGGTCCCGGTTTTCCGTGAAGGCGATCAGCGCCGTCAGAAGAAAGCGCCGTTGATCGGCGTCCGCCGTGCCCCGACGCTCGTGCAGCACCCGGCGCACGATCAAGAGAAGCATGATCGCCAGGGAAAGGACGCTGAGCAGGATGGACAGGTGCCAGATGTACAACATGATCAGAACCGCGTGGTTAGGCCGAGCCCGAATATGGTTCGGTCGAATGTCGGGCGTTGCTCATGGGCGAGGCTGGCGCGCAGCGTCAGCGGATCGGTGACGTCCCAGGAGATGCCGCCAAAGACGGTGCGCGTCGGCACCAGCGTGCCGTCGGAGATTTCGGGGGCATCGGCGTAGCCGCCAAACACATTGACGCTCGGCGTGACCGCAAGATCGGCCCGCAGCACATAGCCATCCGCGCGCGTGCCGGTATCGTCGGCCGCGTGCACCCATCGGACTGAAAGCCCCAGCCGGCCATCCAGGACATAGGCCTGTACCCAGGGTGAGATGGTGGTGATCTCGGCGTTGGCGAAATCGTCGTAGCGGGTATCGATGTTGAGCGAGAACGGGCCGAACGCCTTGGCGGGCGCCACGATCTGCCACGAAGCGCCGGCGCCGACCGAATAGCGCGCCAGGAAATCGGCATCCGGCGTCGCCGCCGCCAGCGCATAAGCGGAAATCGTGGGTGAAAAGGCCTGGTCGATGCGGCCTTCGATCTGAAGGTCGGTGCGGCCGAAACGGGTCGCCACGCGGGTGCGGCCCGAAATGGTCGTCTGCGGGGTCAGGCGATAGGCAAGGCCGGCCAAACTGTCGGTCCAGTCGCCAAGCCCGTCGGTCAGCGTGCTCACTTCGCTGCCGAGATCGAACCGCCATTTGCGCGGCGGCGGCGCGGCCAGCCGTTGCTCGATGTCGCGCGAGCCGGGTTCGAGGGCAAGCGCCTGCCGGTAGGCGTCGCGCGCGGCGTCGTCGTCGCCACCGGCGCGGCGGACGTCACCGATCCCCACCAGCGCCTCGGCATTGTGCGGATCGATCGCCAGCACCCGCTGAAGCGACTGCTCGGCCCGCGTGTAATTCTGCTCAAGCAGGGAAATCCGCGCGTCGAGGCCGAGCGCCTCGGCATTATCAGGCGCGGTGCCAAGCAAATCATCGATCATCGCGCGGGCGCGCGGCACGTCGCCCTGCCAGATCGCCAGGCGGACCTTGCCGACGCGGGCGTCGAGAAGGCCGGGCCTGATGGCCAGCGCCTGATCGAAGAAATGCCCGGCCTCGTCGAATTTCTGCTGGGAACCCACGACAAGGCCAAGGGCGACCAGGATGTCGGTGTTTTTCGGCGCCAGGCGGAGCGCGCGGCGATAGGCCTTTTCCGCCTCGGGCAATTGTCCCGATGCCCGCAATCTCCGGCCTTCCTCCATCAGGCCGGCCACGGGATCCGGCCGCGGAGGGCGCGGCTTCTTCCTCGCGGTCGCAGACTTCGCCTTGCTGCTACTGGCCTGCTGGGCCTTGCGGATGTTGGCGACAAGCGTGGCCGCGTCGGCATTGCCGGGCTCGGCGCGCGAGACCTTTTCGGCCAGCGGCAGCGCGGCGTCCAGATTGCCGGAGCGGAACTCGACCTGGGCCATGCCGAAGCTGGCATCCAGATAGGCTGGCGCGAGTGAAAGCGCCCCGGAAAAGGCTTCGCGCGCCGCCGGCAGATCGTTGCGGCCAAGCTCGGCGAAAGCGAGTTGCACCAGGGCGTCGGCATTGTCGGGCTTGAGCGCCAGCGCCCGCCGAAGCAGGTTCACCGCCTCGTCGAAATGCTGGGCTTGCCTGGCCTTGACGCCGGAGGCGTACAGTTCGTCAACCGTCTGGGCCAGCGTCGCGGCAGGCGCTGCGGCAACCGCCAGGAACATGCATGCGGCAATGATGGCGCGCCGGCCGCGCCGCATCAGCGTCTCCCGCTCTTCCGCGCGAGCAAACGCGCAAGCCGGGCCAGCAGCTCCTCGGGAATGAATGGCTTCACTAGGTAGTCGTCAGCTCCCTTCTCAAGGGCCGAGACGATGTCCCTTTCGCCCTTGCGGGCGGTCAGCATGACGACCGGGGTTTCGGACAGGGCCGGATCGCCCTTGATGCGGGCAAGCACCTCCAGGCCGTCGGCCTTGGGCATCATCGCGTCGAGCACGATGATGTCCGGTGCCTCCTTCTCCGCCTTCGAGAGCGCTTCCGCCCCGTCTACCGCCTTGATGACCTCGTATCCCTTTGCCCTGAGCCTGAATTCCATCAGTTCGAGCAACAAGGGATCGTCATCGCAAATCAGGACTCTTGCCTTCGCTCCGTTCACCAGCCTTGCTCCGGTTCGCGCCTCGTTTGCCGCTAGCCCCCCGGAGTGATTGATCCCATGAACCGACATCCGCCAACGCGGTTCATGCAGACAGGCAAATTCCGCTCGAATCTCTCGCCGACGTCCGCCGATGCCGCGCGGTTATGGATAACCTGATTCGAGACGGCTGCACTTCAGCACAATCAGTAGATGAATAAGGCGGCATGGTATAGGAGCCGTGAACGGCATCGCACAGGCTGCGGACAACCTACGCTCCGCCGATCGCTCGGTGCCTAAGTCGGCCTGTTATCTCCGGCGCTGAGCGCAAGCAGGTGCTTGACTTCACCGGCAAGCGCAAGCGGGTCGAACGGCTTGGCGATCACCCCTACCGCCCCCATCGTCAGATAGCGTTCGACCTCATGCGTCTGGGTGCGCGCGGTGATGAACACCACGGGTATCGACGCCGTCGGCCCGGATTCGGCCAGCCGCTTCAGCGTCTCCGGCCCGTCCATGTCCGGCATCATCACGTCGAGCAGAATGAGGTCGGGTTGCCATTCGGCGGCATCGGCCAGCGCCTGCATGCCCGAAGAACAGGACCGCACCTCGAATTCCGGCTCGAGCTCCAACGACATCTGGGCGATTTCGCGGATATCGTCCTCATCATCCACATAAAGGATCCTTGCGGGCATCAGCGTCACTCCTTGGCGTACGCGGCAGGTCGGGCGCGGGACGAAACCAACATGTTCCGGACCAGCTTTGCCACGTCGATCTCCGAAGCCCTGGTCTTGGTCATCATCGCCTGCACCCGGTCGCCGAGTTTCTCGTCTGCCTCCGCCGCCGAGAACACGATGACCCCGGTCTCCAGCGGCAGATCGATGAGCAGATCCAGCCCCGATCCGTCGGGAAGCGCGATGTCCAGGATGACCAGGTCGAAGCGATACTTCGCGACCGCCCGCCGTGCCTCCTGCAGCGTTTTCGCCGAGGTGAACGAGACGCTCGGACCCAGCCCCGCCGACATCACGGCAAGCACACCCTCGTCGTCCTCGACATGGAGTATCCTCGGCTTCCGCTCGACCTTGCCGTCAACGATCTTGGCAAGAGCGGCGTGAAGCCGCCTCGTATCCACCGGCTTCTCCAGCCAGTCGACGATGCCGACGGCGGTGCCATTCAGCGAGCGCTTGGCCTCATCGGCGACGGCGGAGATGACGATCACCGAAATGTCGGAATTCACCGGTGACGCCCTGATGTCGTGGAAGAGCTTGATGCCGGATTCCCCCGCCAGCTTGATGTCGAGCGTCAGCGCCACGTAGTCGCGAGAGCGCAGCAGCGCCTTGGCGGTGTCGATGTCGGGGGCGACGTCGCTGGAAAAGCCTTTCGCATCAAGAAGCGCCGCGATCACCGCCGCGACGTCGGCCTCGTCCTCGCAGATGAGAACACGCAGGCGGCCGTCGCGTGGCCGCGACCGGCGCTCTGGCGAAACTGGCTTCTCGGCCTGCCTGTGCGCTTCGGCAAGGTCGACGTGAAACGAGGTTCCCTTGCCTTCCTCGGTTTCGAAGGAAACGGCGCCGCCCAGCTTTTCCGCAATGGTCTTGACAATGCTCAAGCCCAGGCCAGTCCCGCCTTTCCTGCGGGTGCTGGACGCGTCCGCCTGTTCGAACTTGCCGAATATGCGGCTGCGGAAGGCCTCGGGGATACCGGCGCCCTGATCGATCACCGAGATGCGCAGCATGTCGCGATCGCGACGCTCGAGTTTCACCGTCACGGTTCCGTCGGCGTCAGAGAACTTGATCGCATTCGACAGCAGGTTCGCCATCACCTGATGCAGGCGGTCCGGGTCGATGTTGGCCTCGGCGCGCGGGGCATCGTCGACCAGGACGATGCGGATCCGGCTATCGGCCATGTAGTTGGAACTGGCGGCAATGGCCTGCTCCAGGACCTGGCGGACAGGCATCTGCTTGATCTTGAAGGCGATCACGCCCGATTCGATCTTCTCCATGTCGAGGATGTCGTTGATGAGGAGAACCAGCCTCTCGCTGTTTTTGTGGGCGATGTTGACGAGGTTGGCGGCCTTGGGCGGCAGTTCGCCGGCCACGCCGGCCGCGATCAGGCCGAGCGAGCCGCGGATGGAGGTCAAGGGGGTGCGCAATTCGTGGCTGACCGTGGAAATGAAATCGTTCTTGAGCTGGGCGGTGAGCTTCTGTTCGGTGATGTCGCGATTGTAGGTGATGACACCGGCGATCTTGCCGGACTCGTCGCGGAACGGGGCCTTGAGCGTGTAGAGCCAGCCCTGCCTGCCATCCGGTAAAAGCGCCGGCTGATCGATCCGCAGCGTCCGCCCGGCCTCCAGCGCGTCCATCTCATCCTGCCGGAAGCGCTCTGCCACCTCCTTCGGATAGAAATCGAAATCCGTCTTGCCGATGAGCTCCTCCACCGAAGCGGCGCGAATCATTTCGGCGGTGGCGGGATTGGCGGCGATGAAGCGGCCATCCACATCCTTTATGTTCAGGCAGTCCGGCAGCTCGCGAACCATGGCCCGGTAGATCATGTTGGACATCAAGAGATCGCGCCGCCGCTGCTGGCGGTCGAGCAGCACGCCGATGATGATTGTGCTGAGAAAGCGGAACACGAGGGACGGGAACGTGCTCTGTTGCACCAGACCGGCGACTTGCGCGGGGATCACCACGAGCGTGATCAGCCCGGCAAGGGCAACCGATACGCCGAGACCGAATATGTCGTACATGGTGCGCGATCGGGCCGCGACGATGTGGTGCCACGCAATGCCGACGACAGCGGTGATGAGGATGCCCATGACCCCGACGCTCGCGCCCTGCCCGCCGAGATGGATGCGATAGGCAATGGAGCCGATTGTGGCGATGAGCATTGCCGGCCATCCGCCGAAGAACGCGGCCGCAGCAATGAAGGCGGCGCGCAGATCGACGACGAAGCCGGAGACGGACAGGGCCGTCGCCATGGATATGATCGAGCCTACGCACATGACCACGCCGAGAAGCAGCGACTGCATCCGCCGCGAGAGACGCCCGGTGAAATCCGCCACAAGGTCCCAGGCGACCACGAGGATGGAGACCAGGGCAAGATTGGCGAAGAGTGAATGCCAGATCTCGGTCATGACTTTCCGGCTCCTTTTTCCGGATAGATACCGGCAAAATCTATCCCAGGTCTAAAAGAGCCGGCGCTCTGCGGCAACGGCGTACGTCGAAACTACGCAGAAACGGTGCCGACCGGCCTGGCTTCGTGACGGCTGAAACGCCAGTCGCAATGCGCTGCGATGCGTGGATCGCCTGGTGTCGATCTCGCGGGTGCTGGCCGCGTGGTGGTGGATGAAGTGGTGATGATGTCGACCTCGCGGGGCGTCGAAGGCGCTGATCCAACACAGCGATTCGTTGGTGCCGAACAGCGCCAGTGCCGACAAGGGCGCGCAGGTGGTTGCGCGGGTGCAACGAGCCTTTGCGGCTGACTTTTCCTGGGGGCAGTTCCGGAAAATGCCCATGGTTTGGGCAGTTTGCCAACCGCTGTGGCATTTATACAACCACCAATTTAGTTGCCCCCTGCTAAGACACGCTGGGCTTATTCATTGGGGGTACGGGCGATGTTCTCGCGCTTTTCTGCGAAATCTATTCTTTTGTGCGCCGTTTCGACGGTGGCTTTGATCTCTGCCGCGCATGCGGCCGATGTCGCTCAGCCGGTCGAGGCGTCCGGGTTCAACTGGAGCGGGCTCTATGTCGGCTTCGGCGTCGGCGCCGGCGCCAACGTTCATGAGATCAGCAGTGACTTCATCCCGGGGCTGTCGCTGAACGGCATCGGCGGCGAAGGCGTCTACGGCGAAGCGACCGTCGGCTACGACTATATGGTTTCGCAGCGCTTCCTGCTGGGCGGACTGATCGACGCCCATTTCGGCAATATCGAGACCTCGCTTGATGCATTCGGGCTCAGCGCCTCGATCCAGGAAACCTACGGCTTCGATGCCGGCCTGCGCGCAGGCTATCTCTTCACGCCGAACACGCTGGGCTATGTGCTGGGCGGCTATTCCTGGCAGAAGTACAAGCTGGACACGAACGCGGGCTTTGATCTCGATTGGGACCAGAGCGGTTACTTCGTCGGCGCCGGTGTCGAGACTGTTGTCGTCGGCAACTGGACGATCAAGGGCGAGTATCGCTACACGCGCTTCGGCACCAATGACGATCTGCTCTCCCAGTTCGGCGCGCCGGATGGCGCTCTCAATCTCGACACCTCGCGGCATACGTTCCAGGTGGCCGCCAACTATCGCTTTGGCGCCCAGAACGGCGGCGGCGCCGCCTTCGAGGCTCCCGCCTACAGCTGGACCGGCTTCTACGCCGGCGGCGCCTTCGGCGCGGGTGCGTCCGTGCATCAGCTCGACGTTCCGCCGGCCGGTGTGACGTTGAACGGGATCGGCGGCGAAGGCGTGTTCGGCGAGGCGAGCATCGGCTACGACCAGGATTTCGGCAGCTGGGTGGCAGGCGTCATGGTCGACGCGCGCTACTCCGGCATGACGTCGAAGGTGGAAGTCCCCGGCGGCCAGATCAACCTCGACACCGACTACGGCTTCGACGTGCTCGGCCGCCTCGGCATGAAGGTCAACGAATCGACGCTCGCCTACGCGCTCGCCGGCTACAGCTGGCAGCATTTCGACCTGAATGCTTCGGCGCCCATCGGCGATATCCTCGACTGGGGTTCCAGCGGCTTCTCGGTGGGTGGCGGCGTGGAAACGGCCGTATCGAGCAACATGACGGTCGGCCTGGAATATCGCTACTCGCAATTCGCCGAGAAGGATTTTTCTGCGGATCTGGGCGCGCCGGACGGCAGCCTCACCTCGACGCCCTCCTTCCACACCGTGCGGATCGACGCCAAGTACAAGTTCAACTAAAAGCCTTTTCAACCAAAGGCCCTCCAGGCAAACAGCTAAGCCCGCCGGCATACCGGCGGGCTTTTTTCTTTGTCGCGTAGCCATGTCGCCACGGACCGGTTACCGCCGCGGATACAAATACCCCACGCCGCGGATCGTCTTGATCAGTTCCGGTTTGGCCGGGTCCTTCTCGGTCCGGCGGCGCAGCCTGGTTATGCGGCTGTCGATGCTGCGGTCGAAGGGCTCGTCGCCTCTCGGCGGCGCAAGGTCGAGCAGTTCGTCGCGGCCAATGACCTGGCCCGGCCGCGTGGCGAAAGCCGCCACCAGGTCGAGCTCCATCGGGGTCAGCGACATGGGTCGGCCCTCGGCGTCGCTGAGTGTCCGCGCGACTGCATCGAAGACATAGGCGCCGAACGCGAAATGCCCGGCCGGCAAGGGATCGGCGCCATCAGGTCCCTTCGGCCTGCGGCGGCGCAGCACCGTGGCGATGCGCGCCACCAGTTCGGTCGGAGCGAAGGGTTTTACGAGGTAGTCGTCGGCGCCGACCTCAAGGCCCGCCACCTTGTCGAAAACCGAATCGGCGCTGGTCAGCATGACGATGCCTGCATCGTGATGCTCGCGCAGCCAGCGGGCGAGGCTGAAGCCGTTCTCGCCAGGCATGTTGAGGTCGAGAACGACAAGGTCGGCCTTTGCCGCCGTGATCGCCGCGCGCAGTTCGGCGCCGCCGGATGCGGTGCGGACGCCATAACCCTTTGCCTGCAGATAGTCGGCGATCATGAACGCCACGTCGGTCTCGTCGTCCACGACAATGATGTCGGCCATGCGTTCCCCCGATGCCGCGAGCCACCACCGGAAACGTACAGGGCATTCGCCCGGGGTCAACCGCAGGGGTTGCCCTGCCCCGCCGGCGATGTGCGGCTCCGGCTCGACCGATTGAAACAATGGCACTCTGGAAAGACCGGCGCGGCGGCATCGTCGTGAAACGTCGCCACGCCAAGGTTCGCGGCAACGCCATGAGCGATACCTAGCCACCGCGGATGGCCGGCTTGACAGGTCGAGAGCCATTCCATCCTCTGGCCATAAGGGAACGGCGCCATCGGCGCATCAGTGGAGATCTCGCCTTGCCGACCTCCTCGAACCTGCCCCGGCGCTATGCGCTGGCGATGGCCGCCTGCAGCCTGCCACTGGTGCTGCTCGTCGCCGGTCTCGGCCTGCATCAATCCTACAGCTGGCAAGCGCCGCTCCTGCCCTATGCGCTCATCCTGGCCGGCCTGCTGGTCTTCCTCGCTGCCATGCACAGGACGCTGGTGCGTGACCTTGCCCGTCCGGCAGGCTTTCAGAGCGGCGCCGATGCCGAGCAGCGGCTTGCCCTCGAGGCGCTGGAGGCCAGCGAGCAGCGCTATCGCAGCGTGGTCGAACTGCAGACCGAATTCGTCGTTCGCATGTCTCCCGACGGCTACCTGACCTTCGTCAACGATGCGTATTGCCGGGCATGCCGCAAGACCCGGGAAGAGCTTCTCAGCCCATCCTGGTGTGAACTCGACGTGCTTCCGCCTGACGAGCGGCGCCGGTTTGTCGAGTATCTCGGCCGGCTCACCCCTGAGGCCCCGAACGCCAGCATCGAATTGATCAATGCGATGCCGGGTAATATCAACCGATGGCTGGCCTGGAACGATCACGGCATCTTCGATGACGAAGGCCGGCTGATCGAGGTGCAGTCGGTCGGCCGCGACATCTCCGACCGCGTGTACGCCGAACAGGCGCGCATCGAGGCCGAGAAACTGTCGAGAGAAAGGGAGACGCAGTTTCGTGCCATCGCCGAGGGCGTGCCGTTGCCGATCACCATCTCGGCAATCGACGGCCCCGAAATCCTGTTCGTCAACGAGCCGGCGCGCAAGATACTCGGCATCGAGGTCGGCCAGGTCGGCGCGGAAGCGATATCGACCTGGGAAAGCCGCGCCCGACGCGACGATCTCATGCGGCTTTTGCTGAAAGACGGCCTCGTCGACGCATTCGAAGCCGGCATGACCACCATGCAGGGGAAGCGGATCGACACACTGGTTTCGGCTCGGCTGATCACGCAGGACGGCCGCCCGGCCATGCTTGCCGCCGTCACCGACATCACGCGTCAGCGCGAAGCCGAGGCGGAGATCGCCCGTCAGCGCGAAACGCTCTATCAGTCCGAAAAGCTCTCCGCGCTTGGTTCGCTGTTGGCGGGGGTGGCGCATGAGCTCAACAATCCGCTGTCGGTCGTCATCGGCTACAGCTCGATGCTGAAGGAGTTTTCGACCGACAGCGCGACCGTAGGGCGGGCCGACAAGATCCATGCGGCGGCCGAAAGGTGCTCGCGCATCGTGCGGACGTTCCTGGCCATGGCGCGCAAGAAGCCGCCGACGAGAGGCGCCGTCGACATCAACGAAGTCGTCATCGCCTCGCTCGAACTTGCCGCTTACAGCCTGCGCTCGGCCGGGATCGAGATCCGTACCGAACTGGAGGATGGGCTTGCCGCCATCTGGGGCGACCGGGACCAACTGCATCAGGTCATCACCAACCTGGCGGTGAATGCACAGCAGGCCTTGCTGCAGGTGCCGCATCCGCGGCGGCTGACGATCATAACCACCGGTGAAGACGGCGCCATCGAGATCGTGGTGGCCGACAACGGTCCGGGCATGCCGGAGACAGTCCGGGCGCGCGCCTTCGAACCTTTCTACACGACCAAATCGGCCGGCGAAGGCACCGGCGTCGGCCTGTCCGTCTGCCACGGCATCGTGACCGCCCATGACGGCAGCATAGAGCTGGATTCGACCGAGGGCGGCGGGGCGCGCTTCACGATCCGGCTTCCGACCGGAAAGGCCGAGGCGGTTTCGGCGCCGGCGACGGCCGGCAAGGTCCCGCCCGCGCCATCGGCCGCGCGCATTCTGGTGGTCGACGACGATGCCGATATCGCCGCGATGATCGCCGAGTTGCTCAGGCGCGATGGCCATGACGTGACCATCGCGGACGACGCCCATGCCGCCGTGAGGGCCGTGCGCCACGAAAGGGTTGACCTGCTGATCAGCGACATACGCATGCCCGGCCTCGACGGACCCGGCCTCTATCGCGCATTGGAGGAGGTGCGCCCCGGGCTCGCCAGCCGGCTGCTGTTCGTGACCGGCGACACGCTGGCCCCCGAAATCGATCGCTTCATCGGCGAGACGGGCGCGCCCGTGGTCGAAAAGCCGCTCGATCCGCAAAGTTTTCGCAGGCTGGTGACGGAGCGCCTCAGCGCAATGGAAGAGGCCAGACCGTGACCAGGCAGAAATTGCTCATCGTCGACGACGAAACGCCCTTGCGCGAGATGCTGTGCGACTACCTGCCGGTGCACGGCTTCGACGTCCGCGCCGTTGCGGATGGAGCGGGCATGCGTGCCGAAATCGACCGCTTCGGCCCCGATCTGGTCATTCTCGACGTCAATCTCATCGGCGAAAGCGGCTACGACCTCGCCCGCGAAATCACCAGACGGAGCAGCATTGGGATCCTGATGCTGACCGCCGTCGGAGATCTGCCGCACCGGCTCGAAGGCCTCGCCGCCGGTGCCGACGACTATATGGCCAAACCCTTCGAACCGCGTGAACTTCTGGCGCGAATCAGGAGCGTTATAAGGCGCCTGGGCGAGGAAGAGCGGGCGCCGGCAAACCGCATCCGTTTCGGCCGCTGCGTGCTCGATATGGATGGCCGTACGATGGTCGATCCGCACGGCGCCGACGTGGAACTCTCGCCCATGGAATTCGACCTGCTCTGCGTGTTCGCGCGCCATCCCCGGCAGATCCTGTCCCGCGACCAGCTGTGCAGGCTGGCGCACAACCGCGACCTCGAGCCGGGCGACCGCAGCATCGACATCCGCATCACGCGATTGCGCAAGAAGGTCGAGGCCGAACCCGAGGCGCCGGCGGTTCTAGTGACAGTGCGCGGCGAAGGCTATGTCTTCGAGCCCGCCCGCGATGAGGTAGGACGGCGCTAGACCGACGACTTGCGACCAGATGCAGGCGTCTGTTGCAGTGCCTCACGCCGTCCCACCCGCTTGCGAACTTCCCGGCGCAGGCTGCGCGAGGTATCGCGCACGACGGGAATGGTCCAGCGCGCGGTTGCGGTCGCGATCAGCAGCCCGGCAACCGGATCGATGAAACGGGCAATTATCGTGCCTTCCCAGACCATGGCTGTTGCCAGCGACGCGGCGATCAACAGGTTCGACGAGAGCTTGTCGGAGAACAGGCAAATCTGCGCGCGCGCCAGCGCGGACGCAGCAAGGGCGTTGCGGGCCTTCCAGCGCCGCAGGATCCAGAAATTGACCGCGACATAGACGAGATTGAGGTTCATGGCGAGGAGCACGCCGGAACCGTGCGGTTCGACGCCGCCGGCCGTGATGCGCTGGACCGCGATGCCGGCGACGACAGCCATGGAAAGACACATGCCGAGGGCAGCAAGGGCGTTAGCGAGGGTTTCGGCCAGGGCTGCCCGGCGCTTGCCGATGCCCGATTTCGTGCCACCGGCCACGACCGCGACAACGACCAGCACCAGCATGTCCATCAGCGTCAGCGCGAGATCGGCGCGGATGGTCAGTGACGTTGACGTGGCGGCCGCGTAGGCCGTCAGCAGCAGGCCAGGCGTGCCCGCCAGGACGGCCAGACGCGCCGTGCGGGCAGCGGTCGCGTCGCCATCCGATCCGCCATTGTTTGCTTGCAAGGTTTGCATCGCCAGAACCTCCTCGTTCTGGCGCCACGGATGACGCAGCGATGTTGCCTGGATTTGCCGATTTGCCGGGTGAAGGTTTCGTTTGTGTCGCCGGGAGGCTCGCGCACCACCATCGTCATCGTTTGCGGACAACAGGCGGACGTTCGGCGCAGGCGGATCGCAACAATCGAAACAAATCGGACGAATTCGGCATTCGCCTGAAACAGCCGGCAGCGAAAAGCCTGCCCATGGAGCGCACCCGGCGGGATGGCTCCCCCAAGAGAAGGAAATCAAGATGAACAGTTTTAGGATTTACGTGGCCGCTGCCTCGGCAATGGCCTGCCTCGTGGCCCCGGCCGGCGCTGCAAGCGGCAGTTCCATCGCTGGCTCGAACCTGGGCAATCTGCCTGCCGTCCAGCATAGCGGCGGCACCACCAACCTGCCGGCTGTCCAAAAGGGGGGCGTCCAGCTCTCGACCAGCGGCAAGAACATCACCGGCCTTCCGGCCGTTCAGCACGGCGGCGGCGGTGGGACCGGCCATGACCGGTCCAAATCCTCGACAAGGCGTTAAAGCGTCCCGCATCAGACTGGACGCGCAAAGGCCGCTCTAACCCTTGAATTCGCGCATGATCCTGGAACCAGTTTCCTGGGGTCATGCGCGATGGCCGTTGGCCGTCATGGCGAAATCAAACGCGGCCGACGCTCCTGGTGCGCTTCGTCTTGCCGGCCTTGCCCAGCCCCTCGACCGCCTTCTCGATCTCGCGCTTCAACTCGTCCTTGATACCGACGGTTTCGCTCATCAGGGCGTCGATCTTCATGAAGTCGAGCACGCGGTATTTCGACACTGCCGGGCGGACCAGAATGTCGGGCCGGCATTGCTTCAGCTTGTTGGCGATGATCGACTGCATCATCAATTGCGTGGCGCCGAACATCAGGTCGACCGTGGTCGGATGCTTGCGCTCGATCTCACTCGGAGCGCCGACGACGTCGATGGCGATGATGATGTCGGCTGCCTTTTCGATGAGATCGAACGGCACGGGGTTGTAGATACCGCCGTCGATCAACACCCTTCCGTCGCGTGTCACCGGGCGGAACACGGCGGGAATGGCGGCCGAGGCTGCCAATGCCGAATGCAGGTCGCCATCGTGGAACACGGCGAGTTTGTGGCCGAAATAGTCGGTCGCCGTCACCTGCAGCGGGATCTTCAGCTCGGCAAAGGTTTCGGGGATGGCGTCGGGCAGGAAGGCTTTCAGGATGCGCTCGATGTTGAACTGGCTGACGCGGATGCCGCCCTGCATCGCCTCGGCGAGGCTGCCCGGGCGCGCGCGCCACATGCGCGTCGCCACCTCGGCGCGGCGGCTGAGGATCGAGCGCGCATAATCGTGGATGTCCTTGCCGGTCATGCCCGAGGCCATGCCGGCGCCCATGATGGCGCCGATCGAGGAGCCGGCGATGGCGACCGGCTTGATGCCCAGTTCGTCCAGTGCCTCGATGGCATGGATATGCGCCAGCCCGCGCGCGCCGCCGCCGCCAAAGGCAACACCGAAGGTGGGGCTCATCCCTTGCCCCCCAAAGCCGGCCCGACGATCATGATCGCCGGCTCGGCAGACAGCAGCTTCTTCGCCGCCGCCTTGACCTGATCGAGCGTCACCGCATTGATCAGCGCCGCGCGGCGCTGCATGTAATCGATGCCGAGCTTGTCCAGTTGCAGCTCGACCAGCGTCGCGGCGATGGCGCTGGAGGAATCCAGATTGTTGATCGCATAGGCGCCGATCATGTATTTCTTGGTTGCCTCCAGCTCGGCCTCGGTCGGCCCCTGCTCCGCCATCTCCTTCACCACCTTGCGCACGATGTCGAGGGTCTCGGAAGCGCGGTCCGAACGCGTCGCCGTAGTGACGATCAGCGCGTTGGAATGCTGGTGGTCGACGAGGTTGGAATCGACGCCATAGGCCAGCCCCCGCTTCTCGCGCACCTCGTCGTGGAGGCGCGAAGTGAAGGTGCCGCCGCCGAGGATCTGGTTCATCAGCACCGCGGCGAAGAAATCCGGCGCGTTGCGCTGCACGCCGGGAAAAGCGAGCTGCAGCGAGGTCTGCGGGAGGTCGTAATTCACCTCGACCTGCTGGCCGAGTTTTAGGGCGGTGTCGGCGACTGGGGCGAGCGCCTGTTTTTGCGGCAGGTCGCCGAAGACCTGGTCGAGCTTGCCTTTCAAAGTCGCGGCATCGATGTCGCCGACCACGGCGACATGCAGGCCGTCGCGAGCGAAACTGGCCTTGTAGAAAGCCCTGATATCGTCGGGCGTGATGGTGGCGATGCTCTGCCTGGTGCCCTCGTCGGGCCGGGCATAGGGATGCTCGCCATAGATCGCGCCCAGCCATTTGCGCTGAGCGATGGCGTTGGGGTCGCGCTCATTGGCGATGATGCCGGACAGGATCTGGGCGCGGATGCGGTCGATCGGCGCCTGGTCGAAGCGCGGCCTGTTGATCGCGAGCGTGAGCAGGTCGAAGGCGGCGTCCTTCTGTTCGGAAAGCATGCGCATCGAGCCATAGGTGCCGTCGCGCTGCGCATCGAAACCCATTTCGGCGCCGGCATCATCGAGCTTCACCTGGAAAGCGTCGCTGTCGAAATCGCCGGCGCCCTCGTCGAACAGGCCGGTCATCAGATTGGCAAGCCCCTCCTTGCCGGCCGGATCCTGTGTGGACCCGCCGTCGAAGACGAAGCGGATGGTGACGATCGGCACCGAATGATCCTCGACCAGCCAGGCGGTGATACCCTTGGGCGACGTCACCTCCTGGATGTCCATCGCCCGCGCGGCGAGCGCTGGCAGGATGAGGAAGAGAATGGAGAGGAAGAGGGTGGAGAGGGCGTGCCGGGCTCTTCCTTCTCCCCGCCAGGCGCCCCCTTCTCCCCTTATGGGAGAAGGAAAGAGGCCGCTGTGCTGCATCGTCATCAAATCAATTCCCCGCCTGTTGCTGCGGCAAGAGATACCCTGTCGTCGAATGGTCCAGCACCAGATAGCGCGCCGCGACTTCCTTGACCTCGTCGGCGGTGACCTTGCGAATGCGGTCCGGCCATTCCTCGATATCCTTGACATTGCCGCCGGTGGCGAGCGTCGAGCCATACATGTTGGCCATGTCGTCCTGCTTGTCGCGGGCGAAGATCACCGAGCGGACATAGCGGTCCTTGGCCTTCTCCAACTCGTCCGGCGTGACGCCGTCCTTGGCGATGCGGGCGATCTCGGCGTCGACCGCCGCTTCCACATCGCCGAGCTTGGCGTCGCCGCGCGGCGAGCCGTAGACGGTGAAGTTGGTGGCGTCTAACATGGTGCCCTGGAACCAGGCGCCGGCTTCCCCGGCGATGCCCTGCTTCACCACGAGTTGCTGGTAGAGCCGGCTGCGGTTGCCGCCGCCAAGGATCTCGGCCAGCAGATCGAGCGCCTCGGCCTCGCCGGGCTTGGCGGTGCGATAGGACGGCACCACCCATTGCGTCGAAAAGCTCGGCACGGAAACGCGCGCGTCGGTCAGCGTCACCGTGCGCTTGGTGTTCTGCTCCGGCTCGACCGGGCGGATGCGCGGGGGTAAATCCGGGCCCCGCGCGATTTTGCCATAGGTCTTCTCGGCCAGCGCCTTCACGGTGTCCGGCTCGACATCGCCGGCCACGATCAGTACGGCGTTGTTGGGCCGGTAGTATTTGTCATAGAAGCCAATGGCGTCGGTGCGGTTCAGCTTTTCCATCTCCTGCATCCAGCCGATCACCGGGATGCGGTAGGGCTGGTTCTGCCAGAGCGTGGCGTCGACCTCCTCGTCGAGCACCGCCTGCGGGCTGTTGTCGATGCGCGAGCGGCGCTCTTCCAGGATGACATCGCGCTCGGTCTTGATGACATCGTCGGTGAGGATGAGGTTGCGCATACGGTCTGCCTCGAAGCTCATCATCTCGCCAAGGGCCGACGGCGCCACCGTCTCGTGGAAGGCGGTGTAGTCGTATGAGGTGAAGGCGTTGTTGGAACCGCCGATGGTTGAGACGGCGCGGTCGAACTCACCGGCGCCGTGGTTGGATGTCGCCTTGAACATCAAATGCTCGAAGAAATGCGCGATGCCAGATTTGCCGGGCGGCTCATCGGCGCTGCCGATCTTGTACCACACCATATGGGTGACGATCGGGGCGCGGTGATCCGGAATGACGATCACCTCCATGCCGTTGTTAAGCAGGAAGTTGGTGACCTTGCCATCGTCGGCGGCGAGCGCGGGGCCGGCCACGGCCAGCGCCGTGATGAGCACCGCACTCCGCAGCCATTCAGTATGAGGTGTCATCGACGGCTCCGGTTGTCATGTCGGGACGATAGGCGGGGTTTATAGACGAGGCAAAGTGAATTGTTCGTCATTTTCGAGGCGGCGCTTCTTCCTTCTCCCCTTGTTGTGGGAGAAGGGAGAGCCTCACTCACCCCACCTCGATAAACCGGATCACCGTCTCGCCATAGCCACGCTCGTCGACCACCGAAAATCCCGGTCCTGGCTCGAAGGACACCGAGGCCACCTCCTCGACCACGCAGAGCGCGCCAGGCAAAAGCCAGCCGCCTACCTTGGCCGAGCGCAGCGCGCGCTCGCCAAGGCCCTTGCCGTAGGGCGGGTCGGCGAAGACCAGGCCGAAAGCCGAAAGCGTGCCCGCCTCGCCCAAAGCCGTGGCATCGCGTCGAAAAATCTTGGTGCGTCCGGTCAGGCCGAAGGTCTCGACATTGGTGCGGATCAGGCCACGCCCTTCGGCTGATTCCTCGATGAAGACGCCGTAGGACGCACCGCGCGACAGCGCCTCGAGGCCGAGTGCCCCGGTACCGGCGAACAGGTCCAGCACGCGCGCGCCTTCGAGCTTTTCGGCAAAGCGGTGCGCCAGCACGTTGAACACCGCCTCGCGGGTGCGGTCGGTGGTTGGGCGGATGGCATGATCGCGCGGCGTCGCCAGCGGACGCCCGCGAAACTCACCACCGACGATTCTCATTTAGGTCTGGGCCTCATCTGGTCCTGGGACCCTTGGGACCGCCGCGCGGCCGGTCACCGCCCTTGCCGACGTCCGGACGCTCGCCACGTGGCTTGCCGAACGGCTTTGCGCCAGCCGGTTTGCCATAGGCCGGCTTGAACGAGGCCTTGCGCGCCTTGGCCTCAGCCGCCTTGGCGGCATCGGCATCCGCCCTGCCCTTGCCGATGGGACGCGCGCCCGGCGCCATCCAGACATTGGCCTTGCGCTGGCCCGGCGGCTCGATCGGCCGCTGTTCGCGCTCGGATTTCTTGCCGCCCCCCGGCTTGCCTCCAAATGCACCGCGAGGCTTGTCGCCAAAACCGCCACGCGGTTTGTCGCCGAAGCCGCCGCGCGGTTTGCCGCCAAAATCGCTGCGCTCAGGCCTGGGACCGCGCTCGCCAAAACTCTTTTCCGGCTCGGAGCCTCTCTCGGGCCTTGTCGACAGCTTGCCCAGCGCCTCGTCGCGGCTGCCTTCGCGGCGCTTGCGGTTCTTGATCAGGCCGCCCTCGCCGATCGGCCGGCGATCGACCCCGTCGCGCGCAAATTTCGGCCGCTCGGTTTCCTCATGGCGCGGCTCGGTCCGCCGCACCGGCTTGTTGGAAAACGGCTTGGTGATCTCGGCGTCGAAATTGGCGCCCAACTCTTCGACCAGCCGCTCGCCGAGCTGGTCGCGCAGCACGCGGCCCTTGATCTCCAGCACATGGCCCTCCGGCAGATCCTCGAGCTGGAACGGCCCGTAGGAAATGCGGATCAGCCGGGTCACGTCGAGGCCGAGCGAACCGAGGATGTTCTTGACCTCGCGGTTCTTGCCTTCGCGCAAGCCGATGGTCAGCCAGGCATTCGAGCCCTGCTCGCGGTCGAGGCTCGCCTCGATGGCGCCATAGAAGACGCCGTCTACGGCGATGCCTTCGCGCAAGCCGGCGAGCGCGCTTTCCTCGACCTTGCCGTGGACGCGCACGCGGTAGCGCCGCAGCCAGCCGGTGGCCGGCAGTTCGAGCACGCGCGACAGGCCGCCATCATTGGTGAGCAGCAGCAGGCCTTCCGTGTTGATGTCGAGCCGGCCGATGGTCATCAGCCTGGGCAGGTCGGCCGGCAGCACGTCGAACACGGTCTTCCGCCCCTCGGGGTCGCGGTTGGTGGTGACGACGCCGGCCGGCTTGTGGAACAGGAACAGTCTTGTGCGCTCGATCGGCGGGATCTCCATGCCGTCGAGATGGATGATGTCGCCGGGCATGACGTTGAAGGCCGGCGAGGTCAGAGCCCGGCCATTGACCTTGACGCGTCCGGCAGCGATCAGTTCCTCGGCGTCACGGCGCGAGGCAAGGCCGGCACGGGCCAGCCTCTTTGCGATGCGCTCGCCGGCTTCTTCCGCCGCCTCGGCAGGACGCGGGCGCGGCTTGAAGCCGCCACCCGACGAGCCAGCCCCCGACGCGCGCGGCCGATCGCCACCGAAATCGCGGTTGGGGCGATCGGCGAAGTCGCGCTTGGGGCGATCACTGAAGTCGCGCTTTGGACGATCACCGAAACTCGGGCGCTCGAAGCGGCGCTCGCTGCCCTCGGCCTCGGCGGCCATCGGCCGGTCGCCGCGCGGCGCGTAGGGCTTGCGCGGACCTTCGCGCTTCTCATACGGCTTGCCTTCGGGGCGTGCCCCCTTGCTGAACGGCCGGTCGCCGCTTTTGAAATCGCGCTTCGGCCGCTCGCCGTCGGCGGCCATCGGCCGATCGCCACGCGGCGCGTACGGCTTGCGCGGACCTTCACGCTTCTCATAGGGCTTGCCTTCGGGGCGCGGACCCTTGCTGAACGGCCGCTCGCCGCTCTTGAAATCGCGCTTCGGCCGCTCGCCATCGGCGGCCACCGGCCGGTCGCCACGCGGTGCGTAGGGCTTGCGCGGGCCTTCGCGCTTCTCATAGGGCTTGCCTTCGGGACGCGGACCCTTGCTGAACGGCCGGTCGCCGCTCTTGAAATCGCGCTTCGGCCGTTCGCCGTCGGCGGCCATCGGCCGGTCGCCACGCGGTGCGTAAGGTTTCTTGGCACCGAAGGACGGCTTGCCGCCCTTGCCGGCAGCGCCATCGCGGCCGCGCGGTGCCGCGGCTCTCGGGCCGCTTTTGCCCGGACCTTTTTTGGGCCGGAATTTCTTGTCGTTGTCGTCCATGTGGCCTTTGCCTGTTTGCGCTGCTACAGCGTGGCGCATCCTTTCGGACGCGCAAAGGACGCTGTAGCACTTTGATTTGGCGCATGATCGTTTCCGAAAACCTGAGTCCGATTTTCGAGGTTAGGCGCTAGATAACAGGATCACCGTCAGGTGGCGAGGAGATAATCGGAATGGAAACCGCGTGAAGCGGCTGGATTTCATGGCGCTGGCTCTGAAGGAGGCCGAGGCTGCCGCGCTGCGTGGCGAAGTGCCGGTCGGCGCGGTCATCGCCAGCGGCGGCACGGTCGTGGCAAAAGCCGGCAACCGCACCCGCGAGCTTGCCGACCCCACTGCGCACGCCGAGATGCTGGCAATCCGCGCGGCCTGCCAGGCGCTCGCGAGCGAGCGGCTGACCGGCCATGATCTTTATGTCACGCTGGAGCCCTGCGCGATGTGCGCCGGGGCCATTTCCTTCGCCAGGCTGCGGCGGCTCTATTTCGGTGCCGCCGACGAGAAGGGCGGCGCGGTGGTCAACGGCGTGCGCTTCTTCGCTTCACCCACCTGCCATCACACGCCCGACATCTACCCGGGCATGGGCGAAAGCGAAGCTTCCCTCATTCTCAAGGATTTTTTCCGGGAGCGGCGCGAAGCCTGAACAGATGCGCGCCGGAACGCTTCTTCGTGGCTTACAGGCCCATCCAGTCGAACCAGCCGCCACTCTTCTTGCCTTGCGCCTCCTTCTTGAGGCGGCGTTCCTTCTTGTATTCGTCCTCGCCGAGTTCGCCCTGTGGCGCGGTGCCGGAGGCGACGCGATAGTCCAGAGGCGGCTCGCTGAGATATTTGCGGGTGTTGGGATCGCCCTGCTTGCCTTCGGCCATGCGGCGCTGGATCTCGGCGGCGCGGCCCTTGTCCGAATCCGCCGGCGACCAGCGCGGCGGGTGGCTCGAGCCCGAATCCGCCAGCGCCTTCTTCACCGCCACCGGATCGGTCTGCACGTCGTCGACGATCTGCGACTGGTAGGCCGGATCGTCCTGGTGGGCGGTAGCGTCGGCACGCAGGCGGGCACGGCGCGCCTCGGGCGATTCGGGCCAGTCGGCGCTCGCCGTTTCGATGCTCTCCTGCGGCGGCGGCAGGTTTTCCTTCTGTCCCGGTGCCGGCTTCACCAACTCGGCACGCGGCTTGTAGTCGATCTTTTCTCCCCGCTTCGGCGAGATCGAAAAGGCGCTGGACAGGTCGCCGGCAAGCTGTTCGCCCGCGGTCTTGTCGGTTCCGTAGGTGGGCGAGCCCATGCAGCCGGACAGAGCGAGGCCTGATACGACAAGCGGCGCCAGCAGCGCAACGCGCGCAGAAGTTCTCTCGGTCATGCCAAAAAGTCCCACTTAGACAGCCTCTCGATCGCCGCCGGCCAAAGGTCCGGTCCCCATCGCTCAAGCACTTGCGACGGAAATCCGGCGACAATTTGTCGTCCGGAGTTTCGCGTGTTTATCTCAACCGGTCGTTAAGGGCAACGCGCGGGCAGCAAAGCGCTGCCCGGCGTGGTATTTCTGCACCGGCTTATAAACGGCCAAGCGCTTTCAGCTCATGCAGGACGGCCGCATCGCGCGCCGAGACATCGGGGAATGCCCGGTCCTGCCCGACATCGGCGGTGTAGCGCCATGAACGCGCGCATTTCACCAGGCCACGGTCCTCGGCCTTCTCCACCACCACGGCCACGCCCTTGACGTCGTCCAGCGTGAACGCGCCGTCAGTCGCCTTGCCATGCGTAATAACAAGGTCGCTGGTGATCGCCATCTCGGCCATGTCGACGTCCGATATCGCCGCTTCGAGCGCCGCGTCGTCGATGGTGACGACCGGAACCGCCTCGAGCGACGAGCCGATTACCTTCTGGGCACGCGCGATCTCAAGCGCGCCGGTGACGACGCGGCGAACCTGCCGCACCTTGCGCCACTTTTCCGCCAGCGCCTCGTTCCTCCAGTTTCCCGGGATCTGCGGGAACTGGTCGAGATGCACCGAAACGGCGTCGGGGTGACGGTCGAGCCAGGCCTCTTCCATGGTGAAGGGCAGCATCGGCGCCAGCCACCTGACCAGGCAGTCGAACAAATGGCGCACGACCTGTACCGAGGCTTTGCGCTTCACGCTGGACGGCGCGTCGCAGTAAAGCGCGTCCTTGCGGATGTCGAAATAGAAGGCCGACAGTTCGACCACCATGAAGTCGAGCAGCGTGCGGGTGACGCGCTTGAACTCGAAGGCGTCGTAGCCGGAGCGTACGACATCATCCAGTTCGGCCAGCCGGTGCAGCATCAGCCGCTCCAACTCCGGCATCTTCTCCAGGGCGACCTCCTCGCCATCGTCATGGGCGAGCGTACCCAGCATCCAGCGGATGGTGTTCCTGAGCTTGCGGTAGGCGTCGATGTTGGTCTGCAGCACGTTCTTGCCGAGCCGCTGGTCTTCCCAGTAGTCGGTCGTCACCACCCAGAGCCGCAAGATGTCGGCGCCGGACTGCTTGATCACGTCCTGCGGCACGACGGTGTTGCCGAGCGATTTCGACATTTTTCGCCCCTCCTCATCCATGGTGAAGCCATGGGTGACGACGGTGTCATAGGGCGCCCTGCCCCTGGTGCCGCAGCTTTCGAGCAGCGAGGAGTGGAACCAGCCGCGATGCTGGTCGGAGCCTTCGAGATAGACGTCGGCCGGCCATTTCAGGTCCGGGCGGTCCTCGAGCGTGAAGACATGGGTCGAACCCGAATCGAACCAGACGTCGAGGATGTCCATGACCTGCTTCCATTTAGAAGCGTCATGATTGCCGAGGAAACGCTCCTTGGCGCCGGCCGCGAACCAGGCGTCGGCGCCCTCGGTCTCGAAGGCCTCCATGATGCGCTGGTTGACCGCTTCGTCCTTCAGCACATTGCCGTCCTCGTCGGCGAAGACGGCGATCGGCACACCCCAGGCGCGCTGGCGCGACAGCACCCAATCCGGGCGCTCCTCGATCATGGCGCGGATGCGGTTCTGGCCGGCCGCCGGCACGAAGCGGGTGTCGTCGATCGCCTTCAGCGCGCGGCTGCGCAGCGTCGTGCCGTCGCCGAGTTCCTTGTCCATATAGACGAACCATTGCGGCGTGTTGCGGAAGATGATCGGCTTCTTCGACCGCCACGAATGCGGGTAGCTGTGCTTCAGCCGGCCGCGCGCGAACAGCTCGTTGCGCTTGATCAGTTCGTCGATAACGGCCTGGTTGGCGTTGCCCTTCTTGCCATTGTCGTCAATGACGCGCGCGGCACCGCCCTCGCGGTCCGGCCCGAAGCCCGGCGCGTCCTTGGTGAAGAAGCCGGCATCGTCGACGGGGAACGGGATCGCCGTGTCGATGCCACGCTTGAGCAACTCAGCCACCGCATCCGTCCAGGCGTCGAAGTCCTCGCGGCCGTGGCTGGGCGCGGTATGCACGAAGCCGGTGCCGGCATCGTCGGTGACATGTTCGCCGGCGATCATCGGCACGGGGTATTCATACCCGCCATCGAGTCCCCTGAACGGGTGCGAAAGCGTAAGGCTGCCAAGCTGTTCGACCGAAACGTTGTGAAGGCGGTTCAAGGCGATCTTGGCCTTGGCCGCCGAGTCTTCGGCGAGCGCGTCGGCGAAGATCAGCTTCTCGCCCGGCTGCGGGCCGAATGCGTTCTCCGCTGCCGTGACGTCATAGAGCCCATAGGCTACGCGCGGCGAATAGCTGACGGCGCGGTTGCCGGGGATGGTCCAAGGTGTCGTCGTCCAGATGACGACATGGGCTTCGAGCAGGTCCAGCGAGGATTCGGACAATGCCGCCGGCTGTTCGCCTTCGGCGCCGGACACGGGGCGGGCAAGGCTTGCGACAGGGAATTTCACCCAGATCATATCGCTCTCATAGTCCTGGTACTCGACCTCGGCCTCGGCCAGCGCGGTGCGCTCGACCACGCTCCACATCACCGGCTTGGAGCCGCGGTAGAGCTGGCCCGACATGGCGAACTTCAGCAATTCGCCGGCGATGCGCGCCTCGGCATGGAAGGCCATCGTCGTATAGGGGTTCTTGAAATCGCCGACGACGCCGAGCCGCTGGAACTCGCCGCCCTGCACCGAGATCCAGTGCGCGGCGAATTCCCGGCATTCCTTGCGGAATTCGTTGACCGGCACCTCGTCCTTGTTCTTGCCCTTGGCGCGGTACTGCTCCTCGATCTTCCATTCGATGGGCAGGCCGTGGCAGTCCCAGCCGGGCACGTAGTTGGAGTCGTAGCCGCGCATCTGGAACGAGCGGGTGATGACGTCCTTGAGGATCTTGTTCAGCGCATGGCCGATATGGATGTTGCCGTTGGCGTAGGGTGGGCCGTCGTGCAGCACGTATTTGGTGCGGCCGGCGGCGTCCTGCCTGAGCTTGCTGTAGAGGTCCATGTCCTGCCAGCGCTTGACCAGCAGCGGCTCCTTCTCGGGCAAGCCGGCGCGCATCGGGAAATCCGTCTGCGGCAGGTAAAGCGTCTTGGAGTAGTCGATCGTTTCAGCGGTATCGGTCATTGGGGTGTCGGTCATCGGTCTGCCATGTGCACTGCCCGGCGGCAAAAGAGCTCGGGCGTTGAAGTCTTTGCTTTGACGCATATCGTTTCCCCAAAACCGGAGCCACTTTTGGGCGATATGCGTTGATGATCTGGAAAAAGCGCGAGAGGCGCACGCCAAGGTTCCCGGCGGCTCCGGCGGCTCTCAGGCCACCCGGAACACCGGGCTCGTAATTCGTATCGCAATCGCAAAAAGGCGCGAAAAGCTCGTCATGGCCGGGCTTTTAGCGGATTAGGCGTCAGGAATAAAGCACGCAGTTCAAATCGCTACATCGAAAAGTCGAAGCGATAGGTGGTCGACACGCCGACCGTCAACTGGTTGCGGTCGCCGCGCTCCTTGACCAGGCTGGAATCGGCCGCCGGGCCCATCAGGCGCGAATATTCGCCGAACAGGCTGGCTGTCATCGGCTCGGTCACCTTCCAGGTCACCGCGCCGCCAAGCCCGGTCGACTTCAGCCCGCCGCCGGGATGGTATTCGCTGAGGCCGGACGCCGCCGCCTCCGTAGCGTTGACGCCGTAGTAGACGTCGAAATAGTCCGCCGAGGCGAAGGAAATGCGCGGGCCGCCCGAAATGCGGATCGTGGGCGTCACGTCGTAAAAGGCATCCGCCGCGATGTCGGCGACAAAGCCGTTGTGGGCGCGGATGCCGTGCCTGAGCTCGGCCCGGGCGCGTACCCAGTCCATCGGATAGAATTCGAAGAAGCCGCCGGCCTCGCCGCCCAGCGCACGGGGTCGAGGCCCTTCAGCTCATCGTCGCTGTCGCGGGAAAACAGGATTTTTCCGGTCAGGCCGGCCCGCACGCTGCCGTCGTCGATCAGCGCCAGCGAGATATTGTCGTTGCGCGAGGTGAAGCGCGCCTGAGGACCGGCCTTGCCGAGCGAGATGATCGGCTGGGCGCTGAGCATGTACCTCTTGCCGCCCTCGAAATCCGGCGCGACCAGACCCGTGGCTCCGAGCGTCAGATACCAGTCGCCGGAGAGCCAGCTCCCCTTGCCGGCATTCGCGGCGGACACGGTGAGCAGCCCGGAGGCGAGAAGCAGCGGAATCGTCCTGACAATACGCATCATCACCCTTTGCGCGAAACGCACTGGAGAGAACGGCCGGCAGGGCTCAAGCCATGGCGCCGGTTCAGTAAAATTTGACTTAAGATCTGTAACATCGCGGCCGAACTGTTTGACATTGTAGCCAATTGATCGAGGCGCCGTGATCGCAGCACGCATTGGCAGCAGGCGGACAAGCGCCGAACTCGATCAACCGCTCCGGTGACGCAGGACGTCTATCAGCAGGGATAGAGCCGGCGACGTGTGACGCCGGCTTGGGTAGTACAGGTGATAGCCGGGGAAGTATGGACACCATTCCTCCAGCACCCGCACGAGCCGCCCCTGCGCAACGTGCGGAAGCACCTGGTCCTCAGGCATGTAGGCGACCCCCAACCCGTCCAATGCTGAACTCAGGCGCATGCCAAGATTGTTGAAGACCAGTTGGCCGTCGCCCCGCACCTTCACCTCGCGGCCGTCCTTCTCGAGACCCCACGGGAACAGTCCCCCGTAAGTCGGCAGCCGCATGTTGATGCATTTGTGCGCGGTTAGGTCCTGCGGGGTTTGCGGGGCTGGGAAGCGCTTGAAGTATTGCGGCGAACCGACCACGGCCATGCGGATGTCCGGCCCGATACGGACAGCCACCATGTCCTTCGCCACCTGCTCGCCCATGCGGACGCCGGCATCATAACCCTCGGCGACGATATCCGTCAGGCCGTAGTCGACGATGATCTCAACCTGGACGTCGGGATAGCCCGGCAAGAACCGCTTGAGCGCGGGCTGCAGTACGGAAATCGCCGGGTGCTCACCGGTGGTGATGCGGACCGTTCCGGCCGGTTTCTCGCGCAGCGCGTTCAAGGTGGCCAGTTCTGCCTCGATCTCCTCGAACCTCGGGCCAACGGTGCGCAAAAGGCGATCACCGGCTTCGGTCGGTGCCACGCTCCGCGTGGTCCGGGTCAGAAGCCTGAGCCCGACCCGCTCCTCAAGGTTGCGGATGGTCTGACTGAGTGCCGAGGGCGACACCCCCAACCTGGCTGCCGCGCGCGTGAAGCTCCGCTCTCGGGCGACGGCCGCAAATGCGGCGAGATCGTTGAAGTTCTGCATGGTGTATTTGTTAGTCCAGCTAACAGGCTCATGTGGATTATAGCAGGTTATCGCATGATGCCGCAGCCCCTATCTTCTTCGCAGCATTAACGGAGAAGGAGAGCAGGCATGGCAAACGAACGCAGTCTAAGCATGGGGCGGCGTGGCTTTCTGAGCGCGGCGGGAAGTTTCGCGGCGACGCCGCTTCTCTTGGCCACCGGTTCCCAGGCGCCAGCCCAGGAGACGGCTCAAGCGACAGGCGTCAACAGCGCTGCGGCACTGGGCGGGCGGCGGAAGCTGGGCTCGCTGGAAGTCTCCAGCCTCGGCATCGGCGTCCAGAACATGAGCCGGACCTATCAGACGACAATCCCAACCCGGTCCGAGATGATCAACATCATCCGGACCGCCTTCGATCGAGGCGTGACTTTCTTCGACGCCGCCGAGGCCTACGGCCCGCATGAGGTCGAGCGGATCCTTGGCGAGGGAGTGGCGCCGTTTCGCGACCGCGTCGTGATCACCTCGAAGTTCGGTTGGAACATCGACCTGGAGACCGGCGAGCGGCGCCCGGGGCGAAACAGCCGCCCGGACCGCATAAAGCTGGCGGTCGAGGGCATGCTCAAGCGCCTGCGCACCGATCGCGTTGACCTGCTCTACCAGCATCGGGTCGACCCGGATGTGCCGATCGAGGACGTCGCCGGCGCGGTCAAGGATCTCATGGACCAGGGCAAGGTCCTGCACTGGGGGCTGTCCGAGATGGGACTGAACACCCTCCGCCGCGCTCACACCGCGCTGCCGGTCACCGTCGTCCAGAGTGAATACTCAATGCTATGGCGCGGGCCGGAAAGCGAAGTGCTTCCGCTTTGCGCGGAGCTCGGCATCGGCTTCGTCCCATGGAGCCCGCTTGGCGTAGGCTTCCTCACCGGTGCCCTCGACGCCAGAACCCGGTTCGCCGACGGTGATATCCGCAAGATCGAGGGCCGGTTCTCGGCGGAGAACCTGCCGCACAATCTAGCGCTCGTCGAGCTGATCAAGAACTGGGCCAAGCGCAAGCAAGCTACCGCCGCGCAGATCGCGCTCGCCTGGCTGATGGCGCAGAAGCCGTGGATCGTTCCCATACCCGGGACAACCCAGATGCCGCACCTGCTCGAAAATATCGGCGCGGCTTCGGTCCGGTTCACGGCGGAGGAACTTGCGGAACTCAATGCCGCGGTCGGCGCAATCCAGGTTCAGGGCGCGCGCCTGCCCGACGCCGTGCTGGTCTATTCAGGCGTCGAAGCGGCGGAAAAGAGCTGAGCCGGTCGTCCCACAACGATCGCATAGGAGTTCGTTATGAAAATCAGAAAGCTTGGCAACCTTCGCGTCTCTGCCCTTGGCCTGGGTTGCATGAGCATGACCTCCGCTTACGGACCGCCAGCCAACAAGGCGGAGATGGTCGGGCTCGTCCGCCTCGCGCACGAGCGCGGCGTGACGCTCTTCGACACCGCCGAGGCCTATGGACCTTTCGCCAACGAGGAGCTACTCGGCGAGGCGCTCGCGCCGATCCGCGATCAGGTCGTCATTGCCACGAAATTCGGCTTTGATATCGATCTTGAGACCGGTGCCCGCAGCGGCGGTACCAACAGCCGGCCCGAGCATATCAAGCGTGTCGCGGACGCAAGCCTCAAGCGCCTGAAAACCGATCGTATCGACCTGTTCTACCAGCACAGGGTCGATCCGAACGTTCCGATCGAAGACGTCGCCGGCGCCATCAAGGACCTGATCGCCGAAGGCAAGGTCAACCATTGGGGGCTTTCTGAAGCGGGCGTCCAGACCATCCGCCGCGCACACGCCGTCCAGCCTGTCACGGCGGTGCAGAACGAGTACTCGCTATTCTACCGGGGCGTCGAAGCGGACGTATTGCCGGTCTGTGATGAGCTTGGCATCGGCTTCGTGCCATTCAGCCCATTGGGCGCGGGGTTCCTGACCGGCAAGATCGACGAGAACACCAAGTTCGACCCGACCGACTTCCGCAACAATGTGCCTCGCTTCTCGCCGGAGGCGCGCAAGGCCAACATGGCCCTGGTCGATGTCGTGAAGAGCGTGGCCGGGCGCAAAGGCGTTACGCTCGCCCAGGTCGCGCTCGCCTGGCTGCTCGCCCTGAAGCCCTGGATCGTGCCGATTCCGGGCACCACCAAGCGTGACCGTCTTGAGGAGAACCTTGGCGCGGTCGACGTGACGCTGACCGTGCAAGATCTGCAGGAACTCGCCGACGCCCTGGCGAAGATCGAAGTCCAGGGCGAACGCCTACCCGAAGCCGCACTCAAGATGACCGGGCTCTGATTGGGATCCGCACCGTGACCGATGCTCAAAAGCCGACCAGGCGCAAGATCCTCATGTCATCCATGCTGCTGCCGCTCGCTGCCAGAAGCGCATCGGTCACGCCGGCCGATGCCGCCCCGCGCGCGGACGGCAAGTCACTGGTGGCGTTCTTTTCGCGGAGCGGCAACACCCGCGTCATCGCCGGGCAGCTCAGCCGGGCGCTGCCGGCCGATCTCTTCGAGATCGTGCCGGCGACACCTTACCCGGCCGACTACTTCGAAACCGTCGAGCAGGCGCGGCAGGAGCGCGATCGCGGCGACCGACCGCCACTCAAAGCCCAGCTTCCAAGCACCGCCCCTTATGCGACGGTGTTTCTGGGATTCCCCATCTGGGGTGAAACCGCGCCGCCCGTAATCCGCACTTTCCTCACGCTCCACGACCTTGCGGGCAAGGCCATCATTCCGTTTATCACGCATGGCGGCTTCGGACCCAGCAACAGCCAGGCCGTTCTGGCCAACCACGCCCCTCAGGCGCGCCTGATGGAAGGGTTTTCGATGCAGGCGCCACAAGAGCGCCAGACCATCGAACGGGTCACCCAGTGGTTGGACACGCTAAAGGTCAAATAGTCGGTTATTCGTCACGGGACTACGACGGTCCCTTTGGAGTCAATTCCTACGCCGCCTGAACGATTTCAACCAGTTCGACGTCGAACACCAGATCCTTTCCAGCCAACGGATGATTGCCGTCGAGCTTGACGCTGGCGTCGTTCACGCCGACGACCGTTACCGGCATGGGGCGCCCCTCGCGGGTTCTGACCTGCAATCGAGTATCGATATCGACGTTGATGTTATCAGGCACGCGAGCGCGGTCGATGGTCATGACCGCTTCGGGGCGGTGGGGGCCATAGGCGGCTTCGGCGGGAACGGTGACGGTGCTTTTCGCACCGACCTCCATGCCCTCGACATGCGTTTCGAGGCCGGGGATCACCTGCCCTTCACCCAGCGTGAATTGCAGCGGCTCGCCGCCGGAAGAGTCGAATTGAGTGCCGTCAGCCAGACGTCCAGTATAATTGATGCGCACGGTGTCGCCATTCTTGGCCTGTGTCATAGCGTCATCCTTTGGGAGTTTTTGAGGGACCGGCCAGAGTTCACGGTCCCGTTTTCGATCATCCACGCACTAAGGTGCACGGTGCGAAACCCTAAAACTAGGGCCTTGGCTGCCGATGTAAACCCACAGATTGAGCGATGAGGGCATGACCCGCCCGGCCTCGCGTTCCAGCGGCTGGACTGCACCCGGTCAACGTAGCTGTAGATATGGAGCTTGAGCGGTACGGAGGGTGGTACGCCGGCCGGCCCGTGTTCGCCGGCATCGCGCCGGCTGTGGGCTCAAAAAGCGATCGCGCCATCCAGCTCCGACAGCGGCCTGACGCCGGCCAAGAGCGCCCTCGCCTCGGCCTCGTCGCGCTTCATCTGTGCGACCAGCGCGTCGAGCCCGTCGAACTTCACCTCCGTGCGCAGGAAGCCGAAGAACGACACCTCGCAGGTCTCGCCATACAGATCGCCGGAGAAATCGAAGACGAAGGTTTCCAGCAGCGGCGCGCCGTTGTCGTCGACCGTCGGCCGGCGCCCGAAGCTGGCGACGCCATCATGCAGCGTGCCGTCGGCGCGGCGGAAGCGGACGGCATAAATCCCTTCCTTCAGAGTGGCTTCCGGCGAAAGCCTCATATTGGCGGTTGGGAAGCCCAGCGTCCGGCCAAGCCGCTGGCCGCCGATCACTTCGCTTTCGACGGTGAAGCGATAGCCGAGCAGGCCGGCGGCCTCGGCCACCTCGCCTTCGCAAAGGAGCGCGCGGATGCGGCTCGACGACACCACCTCGGCGCCCTCGTCGCGAAAGGCATCGACCAGGGTAACGCCGAAGCCATGGCGCTCGCCTGCGGCCATCAGGAAGGCGGGGCCGCCCTGGCGGTCCTTGCCGAAGTGGAAGTCGAAGCCGGTGACGGCATGGGTTATGCCGAGGTTTTCTTCCAGGATACCGGTCACGAAGGCTTCTGCTGACAGTGAAGCAAACTCGCGCGTAAAGGGCTGTTCGACCAGAGCGGCGAAGCCCAGATGCGACAGGAGCCGCGCTTTCATCGGCGGCGGCGTCAGCACGAACAGCGGGATATCGGGCCTGAACACCTTTCGCGGATGGGGCTCGAAGCTCAGCACCAGTGGCGGCGCGCCGCGACGCCGCGCTTCGGCAAGAGCGCGGTCGAGCACCGCCTGGTGGCCGCGATGGACGCCGTCGAAATTGCCGATCGCCACCACGCCGCCACGCAAATGGGCCGGCAGCGGCGATGTTGCGGTAATACGTTCGAAGGCTTCGGTCATTCTGAGGCTTCCGTCATCGGGGCGATCCTACTCCCCTATTGCAGTCTCGGAATGACCGCGACCGGCCGATAGCCATGCTTTTCGAGAAAGGCCGCGAGCCTGGCAGGGTCGGGCTGCAGCGCATCGCCATAGTCGCGCGCATGGATGCCGCCGGAGACATAGAGCACGTCGAAGCCGTTGTCGGCCGCGCCCTTTATGTCGGTCATCATGCCGTCGCCGATGGCCAGCACCTTTGAGCGCTCGACCGAACGGCCGAGCAGCAGGGCGACCTCGCGCATCGCGACCTCATAGACCGGCGCGTAGGGTTTGCCGGCGATCAGCGTGCGTCCGCCGAGCTGGGCATAGTCGCGGGCCAGCGCACCCGCACACCAGATCATGCGCTCGCCGCGCTCGACCATGATGTCGGGATTGGCGCAGATGAAGGGCAGGTTCCTGGCCCGCAGCCGCCGCAGCAACTCGGCGTAGTCCTCAGGCTTCTCCACCTCGTCGTCGAACAGGCCGGTGCAGACCACGCCGGAGGCCTCGAACTCCTCGACAAGATCGACGTCGAGGCCGTCATAGAGGGTGAAATCGCGGTCGGCGCCGATATGGAAGATCTTTCTGGGACCCTCGGCGATCAGGTCGCGGGTGACGTCGCCCGAGGTTACGACGCGGTCATAGGCGGTCTGCGGGACACCTATCGCGTTCATCTGCGCCACCACGTCGGCGCTGCGGCGCGGCGAATTGGTGATCAGGACGACCGGCAGCTTCGCCGCGCGCGCCGTGGCCAGCGCCGCGGCCGCCGCTGGGAAATGCCATTCGCCATTGTGCACCACGCCCCAGACATCGCAGAGGATGGCCGCATAGGCCGCCGTCAAATCCGCGAGCGAGCCGATAATGTCGGGCGAATCCGCCATGCCGTTTCCCAAATCGTGTTCGTTGCGAAGCTGCCGCCGACGGTCCGCCGCAGCCGGTCCCGCATTAGCGGAAGCGCTCCGTCCTGTCACCAGCTTTTGCCATCGGCGGCGGGACTGGCGGCCAAGGGCGCGGCATCCCCCCCTCGAAGGCTGATCCGGCACCACAGGGTTAACGCGCAGTCAAAAAGGCGGTGCGACCTTGATGCTTTCGAGCAACGTGAAATTTAACGGTCTGTGACCATGGTCGTAGATCGACTGCGACTATGGTCGTACATTGGTGGGGGCTAAAGACGATGATCCGCAGGTTTGCGCGCGACAGGCGCGGCAATTATGCCTTGATGACCGTTATCACCATGGTGCCGCTGATGGGCGGCGTGGCGCTCGCCATCGATTATTCGGAACTGGTGCGGCAGCGGCAGGAAACGCTGAACGCGCTCGACGCGGCCGGCCTAGCCACGGCCCAGCAGATTGTCTCCGGCGCGACCGATGACGCAGCCAAGGCCTACGCCAAGGACTTCTTCGAAGCCAATCTGAACCACGTCAAGCCTGCCAATACGACGCTGACCGTCACGCTGCCCAAGAACAATACCGGTGGCGGCACGCTGGTGCTCCAGGCTGCGCTGAAATATCAGCCATACTTCCTGCCGGCTGCGGCCAGTTTGCTCGGCAAGACCGCCGGCGCCAGCGAAATCGACTTCAGCGCCAGATCGGAGATCCGCCTCAGGAACTCACTGGAAGTCGCGCTTGTGCTCGACAATTCCGGCTCGATGGCGGAACTCGGCAACGGTTCGAGCACCGTCAGGTTCGACCTTCTCAAGAGCGCCGCCAAGCAGTTGGTCGACCAGCTTGCCGCCCACGCCCAGGCGATGAAGCAGGTCACCAAACCGGTCCAGTTCAGCCTGGTGCCTTTCGCCGCCTCGGTCAATGTCGGCTCGGCAAACGCTGGCGCGACGTGGATGGACACGACAGGCGTCTCGCCCGTCGACCAGGAGAACCTCGATTGGTCGACGCTTACCCAGGCTGTCAGCTCGACCCAATATGCCCAGAAGGTTGGCAGCATCTATTACGCCCGAGGCACGGCCTGGGACGCGACGCAGAAAGATCAGCCGCTGACGCGCTTTTCGCTCTACAAATGGATGAAGCGCATTTCGGCATGCACGGCCTCGAACGGCACCTGCACGTCCAACATAACCTATGCGCCTATCGCGAGCTGGGGCGGCTGCGTGGAATCCCGCCCCTATCCCTACAACATCCAGGATACGGCTGCTTCGACCTCGACACCGGCAACCATGTTCGTGCCGATGTTCGCGCCCGACGAGACCGACAGAACCGACACCAACAATCCAGCGCGCCCGGCCAACAACAACTGGCATCTTGATGTCTCCAGCGGCACCGACGCGGTACGCCAGAAATTCATGCCGAAATACTTTAACTACGGCACCAAGGTGACCCCAGCCTACGGCTCGAATGCGGGGCCGAACGCAGGCTGAAGCACAACCGCGATCACGCCGCTGACCGACGTGTCGGACCCGGACGGCGCAACGGCCGTCAAGAAGGCCATCGACGACATGGTTGACGTCGGCGCCACCAACGTGCCGGAAGGCATGGCCTGGGGCTGGAGAACGCTTTCCAACGCGGCGCCGTTCACTGGGGGCAGGCCCGAGACCGAAAGGGGCAACGACAAGATCCTGATCGTGCTGACGGATGGCGCCAACACCTACTACACGCCGACATCAGTGGTAGCGCAGACTTACTCGGGCACCAACTACAAGTATGGCGGCAACGACCTTGCCGGCGCCAAGTCGATCTACTCGGCCTTGGGATATCTTGCCTACCCCAATCAGACCAAGCCGTTTAACAGCCCCTACACCTATGGCCGCCCGTTCCTGGGCACCAGCGACAAGGTCGCCAAGGACGACTACTCGAACGCCAACTACACCAAGGCGATGAACGAGCATTTCGCCACGCTATGCAACAATGCAAAAGCGGCCGGGGTGATCGTCATGACGATCGCGCTTGACCTGGACGCGCGTGATCGTCATGACGATCGCGCTTGACCTGGACGCGGCCAATACGACCGAGGCGGCACAGATGACCGCCTTGAAGACCTGCTCGTCGGACTCGCGCTTCCGCACGGATCCGACCGACCCGAGCAAGGCCGCCAAGCTGTTCTGGAATTCGACCGGCGCAACGCTGTCGGACGATTTCAAGGAAATCGGCAACGAACTGTCAAACATGCGCATCGTCAGCTGATCGACTGGCAATCATGGAGCGCCATCCTTGCCCCCTTCCCAGTTGGTTAGAAACGCCAAGCCCGCAATCGAGCGGTTTCCCAAATCCGTCCTTCAGCGTTTTGTGAAACTTGTGGCCGCATTGAAGAATCCGCAGGCGAGCCCCTTACATAAAATGCGTGAACTCTGGCGTGACTTCTGCCGCGACCGGCGCGGCAACTATGCCCTCATGACCGTGCTCGCCATGGTGCCGCTGATGGGCGGCGTGGCGCTAGCCGTCGACTTCGCGGGAATGACCAACGAGAAGCAGAGGGTGGTGAACGCGCTCGACGCCGCCAACTTCGCCACCGCCCGCCGCCTGGCCGAAGGCGCAACCGACGACCAGTTGAGGGCCTATGCGCTGGACTTCTTCAAGGCCAATCTCGACAGTGTCGATCAGGCCAACACGACGCTCGATGTGACGCTGCCCAGCAGCACGACGGGTGGCGGCCTGGTGAAGCTCTGCGCGGCGCTGGTGTACAAACCCCATTTCCTGCCGGCGGCGGCGATGCTGATCGGCAAGACCTCCACCGATGTCGACTCTTCCGTCTGCTCGGAAGTCCGGCTGAAGAACACGCTGGAAGTCGCCATGGTGCTCGACAATTCCGGCTCGATGAGCACAGCCGGCACTGGCTCGGGGCAAAAGCGCATCGACCTGCTCAAGCAGGCCGCCAAGCAGCTTGTCGATACGCTGGCCTTGCAGGCGGCGGCGATCAAGCAGATCGACAAGCCGGTCCAGTTCAGCCTCGTGCCCTTCGCCGCCTCGGTCAATGTCGGGCCGGACAACGACAATGCCTCCTGGATCGACGCCTATGGTCTGTCGCCGGTCCACAACGAGAATTTCGACTGGTCGACGCTCAATGCCGCCGACAAATATGCCGAGAAGATCAACGGCATCTGGTACAAGAAGGGCGCCGGCTGGGGCGAGGAAGAAGGTCAGATGCTGACCCGGTTCTCGCTCTATCGCGACATGAAGGTGGTGACCAGCCACGAGCGCATTGTCGGCAGCAAGCGCGTCGTCTGCGACGAGTACCGCGACAACCACACCTGCAAGCGCAGCCACGATGAATACGATTACAACGACACCTATGGCCCGTTCGCCAGTTGGCAAGGCTGCGTCGAGGTCCGGCCCTACCCTTACAACGTGAACGACGAACCGGCCTCCGGCGGCCCCAACAACACCGGCACCAGCGTCGGCGACCCGGCCACCATGTTCGTGCCGATGTTCGCTCCGGACGAGCCGGGTAACCATTGGTACCTGACGCAGGATCCCGATGAGGCGAAGCCTGTTACCTATGGGGCGGCAAACAGCTGGTGGAACGACGACCCGACAAGCACGACCGGCAAGACGCGGCAGTCCAACATGGCCAAGTATTTCCAGCCGCGGCCGATCGATGCGCCGGTGCTGTCGAAGGGCGCCGGCCCCAATTACAGCTGCACCACAACGCCGATCACGCCGCTGACCGATGTCACCAAGCTGGAAGGGCTGACCGCGATCAAGGCGGCGATCGACCTGATGGCACCCAACGGCAACACCAACGTGCCGGAAGGCATGGCCTGGGGCTGGCGCACCGTGTCGAGCACCGAACCCTTCACCGAAGGGCGGCTGGAGACGGAGCGCGGCAACGACAAGGTCGTCATCGTGCTGACCGACGGCGAGAACACCTATTCGACGGTAAGCAGCGACCCGGCCGGCAACAAATCGACCTATGCCGCCTATGGCTATACCAGCCTCGCCTATTACGGCACGGCGGTGACCCGGCTGTTCGGCGGCACGTCGAGCGACGTTGGCGAGTTCAACTACACTTCGAGCAACTACACCAAAGCGCTCAACGAGCAGATGGCAACGCTGTGCAACAACGCCAAGGCGGCCAACATCATGGTGATGACTGTCGCGCTCGACATGTCGGCGACCGATGCCGGCGACAAGAAGGCGATGGACGCGCTGAAGACCTGCTCTTCCGACTCGCGCTTCCGCAAGGACCCGACTGACGCCAGCAAGCCGGCCAAGCTGTCCTGGAATGCGACCGGCGCCACGCTGTCGGACAATTTCAAGGAAATCGCCAACGAGCTGTCGAACCTGCGCGTGGTGAGCTGAGGCAGCTTCGATCCCTTCGCCAATTGTCAGCGCTGGCGCAACCGCTCCCTCTCATCATGCCCTTGCGGTTGTTGAATGCACATGGTGAGTGTTCCCGCCACCACCCGGAGACTCCCTGATGCCCGACGCCGCCAACCATCTTGCCTTTGCGCTGGTCTGCCTCGGCATGGTGCTGACGCCTGGGCCGAATATGATCTACCTGATCTCGCGCTCGCTCTCGCAAGGTCCGAAGGCCGGGCTGATCTCGCTCGGCGGCGCGGCGCTGGGCTTCCTGTTCTACGTGCTTTCGGCGGCCCTCGGTATCACCGCATTGTTGCTTGCGGTGCCCTTCGCCTATGACGCGCTGCGTCTTGCCGGCGCGCTCTATCTGCTGTGGCTTGCCTGGCAGGCTGTGAGGCCCGGCGGACGCTCGCCGTTCCAGGTCCGCGAATTGCCCAAGGACAGGCCGCGCAAGCTGTTCGCCATGGGTCTGATGACCAATCTGCTCAACCCGAAAGTGGCGGTGCTTTACCTGTCGCTGCTGCCGCAGTTCATCAGTCCCGGCAAGGGTCATGTGCTGTCGCAGCTTCTGGTGCTCGGCGTGACGCAGATATCGATCAGCCTTACCGTCAACGCCATCATCGCGGTGACGGCAGGGTCGATCGCCACCTTCCTCGCCGGACGGCCGTTATGGCTGGTCGTCCAGCGCTGGATGATGGGCACCGTACTGACGGCACTGGCGTTCAGGATGGCGACCGACGCCCAGCGCTAGGGTGCGTTGATATCCAGGTGATGCCGACCTGCGAGCGGCGGCTTCCTGCGCTTCCGGTGCTCACGTACTTTAAGTACGCTCCGCTCCGGTTCTCGGAAGCCACCATTCTCGGCTCGGCCTGACCTGGATCTCAACACACCCTACAGCTGAGCGCCCGCTACATCGGCCGGCGGACCGGCCGGATCTGCTGCGGCTCGACCACCCTGCGGTAGAGATGCCAGGTCGCATGGCCGAGGATCGGCATGACGACGG
The DNA here is from genome assembly GCF_056781675.1 of Mesorhizobium monacense. NCBI lineage: Bacteria > Pseudomonadati > Pseudomonadota > Alphaproteobacteria > Hyphomicrobiales > Phyllobacteriaceae > Mesorhizobium > Mesorhizobium monacense. Next base: position 3,088,536 of record NZ_CM165567.1, read on the forward strand.
CGAGCCCGGCAAACAGCGGGATCGAGCCGACGACCAGAAGCACGGCGACGATCAGGCCCCACAGCGCCATCTGCAGCGGATTGGCCATCACCGCGCGCGCCGAGGTCTCGATGGCCGAGACGGCGCCGACATCGCGATCGAGCAGCAACGGAAAGGCGATCACGGTGGTTGCCAGCACGATCACGGCAAAGACGAAGCCCGCCGCATTGCCCAGCAGGATCAGCGTCCAGCCCTTGCTGGTCGTGAGAACCTCGCGGATGAAGGCGCCGATCGAGGCCGGCGGCTGGTCGCCGAACAGGCCGGTGTAGATCGCCTGCGCGGTGTATAGCCACAGCAGGAACAGCGCCAGCAGCATGAAGCCGATCACCGTGATCGCGGGCAGCGCCGGCGAGCGGCGCACGTCGAGCGCATGCCGCCAGGAGGTGTTCATGCCGAGCTCGCGCCGGCGGCTGATCTCATAGAGGCCGATGGCGGCAAACGGCCCGACCAGGGCGAAGCCCGACATCAGGGGATAGACGAGCTGGATGGCGTTGGAACCGGACGACCATTGCGTCAGGATCAGGCCGACGATCGGATAGATCAGGCACAGGAACACGTAGTGCGAAGGCTTGGCCCAGAAATCGTCGACGCCGAGCCGCAGCGCATCCAGAAGATCGGCATTGGTGATGCGGCGCACCGTTGGCTGTACGTGCATTCCACGTGCGTCCGCCATGACATGAAAGCCGGCCATAACCTTCCTCCCGTGTGTCGGGGCGGCCACCGCCTGGATGGCCACCCGCAGCTGCCACGTCAAGAACGAAATCACGGTAACAAATCTGGTGGCGATTGTCGCCGCGTCAATGGCTTGGAGCGGCTGTCGTCATGTACATTCCTTGGCTCATGTGACCGTGCTGGCAGGCCTTTTTTTTGGTCAACATTGAGCGGCATTTTAGCATTCGGCCTTTTAGTGTTTTCTTAAATGGCCCGTAGATTCCCCTCGCGTACCACGTAAGCCTGACAAACTTTGGCATGGGGCAATGTTCACGTTCAAAGCCTTCTGGTTATCGGAGCGCGGCAACTTTGCCATAGCGACCGCCATAGCGATGCTGCCGGTAATGATTGGCGTGGCCAGCGCCATCGATCTGGTGGGCACGAGCGACGACGCCGCGCAATTGCAGAATTCGCTGGACGCGGCTGGGCTGGCCGTCGGCACGAAGTATTCTCCCGACATGACGGCTGGCGAAGTCCAGGAGCTTGGGCTGACATTCTTCGCGGCCAACCTGCGCGACGTCGACCAGGAAAAGTATTCGGGCAGCGTCTCGGCCTTTTCGGCAACCGCCAGCGGAGTCTCGGGCGCCTATTACATCTCGCTTTCGTCCAACATCAGCCGACCTGGCTTCATCAGCGGCTCAGCCCCCTGGCGGGCGCACCGCTCGGCCTCGGTCAAGATTGAGCCCGGAGCGCAGGCCTGCGTGCTGGCGCTTGATCCGCATGCATCCGCCGCCGTGAACCTGCAGGGCTCGACCAATGTCTCGATGAGCAGCTGCGTGATCGCGTCAAACTCGGATGCGTCCGATTCCGTCAACAGAGGCGGTTCCGCGCTTGTTTCTGCGGGCTGCGTCTCGACCGTCGGCGGCACTTCCGGGCTTTCGCTGCCCAACGCCAGTCTCACCTGCGGAACGCCACTCGAAGATCAATATGCATCCATCGATCCTCTGGCCGAAGTCGTCCCTCCCCCCTACACATTGTGTCTGCCCGTCCCGAACGGCAAAACCTACACGCTGTCGCCCGGCACCTATTGCGACAAGACATTGTCGGGAAAGATCACGCTGGATCCGGGCATCTACATCCTGCGCGGCACCACCATAAAGCCCGGGGGGAACGGCAGCCTGACCGGCCAGGGCGTGACCCTGTTCCTGATGGAGGGCGCGCAGATCTACCTAAATGCCAATGAGACGGTGAACCTCTCCCCGCCCACCAGCGGTCCCTATGCCGGTATCACCATTTTCCAGGACCACGGGAACACGTCCGCCTTGACGTTGAATGGCGGCGCAAATTCCGTGATCAGCGGTTTCGTTTACTCGCCCGACGCGCCCGTTTCCTACGCCGGCAACTCTGATATGAGCGGCCAGGGCGACTGTCTGAGGCTTGTCGGCAAGACCGTGCAGATGACGGGAAACTCCTCCGTCAGAACGGACTGTGCGGCCCTGCTTGGAGATCGCGAGATGTATGCCGGCCGCTTCATCACTCTCGCGAAATGAGCGAGTATTTCACGCCGCGCGGGTAGCGATTTTCATCGCTGCCCGGATGCCGATTTGTTGGCGGTTGTCGCCATCGGGCGGCGCCTGGCGCTGGCGCCGCCCAGCTAACAGTTCTAGGCCGCGAAGCGTTCGATCACCTCGGCCAGCGGGACGTGCCCCAGGGAGGCACCCAAGCCGACAGGCTTTTCGCCATCCTCGACGGCCTGGGCGTATCGCACAGCCGGATCGGCCTCGATGCGGCGGCGCAAGGCGGCGAGCTTCGGATAGGCGGCACCGTCGATCGCCTGGTGGTACTCGGCCCAGCGCGCCACGCCGATCAGCGTGGTGTCGGCCAGTGTCAGCCGGTCGCCGACCAGGAAGTCGGTATCGGTGATCATGGCCTCGAGCCGGTCGTGGCGCTCGGTCACCGCGTTGCGGCCGAAGTCGCGCAAGGTCGCCTGCAGCACCGGATCGGGCGACGCCATTTCCAACGCCACCCAGAGCGGGCTGAAGGCGGCGGTGAAGCCGGTGTTCACGAAAGCCATGAGCTGGTGCATCCGGTCGGCTTCCGGCGTGCGCGGCTCGAAGCTGATGCGACGCTCACTGTCGCGGGCTTCGAGCCATGCGGCGATGGCCATGGTCTCGGTGACCACTTTGCCTTCGTCAGTGATCAGCACCGGCGTTTCCTGACGGCCGTTGATGCTGGCGTAGGCATCGTTCTTCATCTCGGCCAGCATATCGACGCGACACAGGCGGTAGGGTTGCCCGACGCGCTCGAAGGCAGCGACGAGCCCCATCGAGCTTCCCGCCGGGAAGCCGTAAAGGAGGATAGGTTCCATTTTGTTGTCTCTTCCATGTTTAGGGGATCACGCCGCGCAGCGAAACTTGACCCTAAACGCTGGTCGCCCCATGTAAATTACGCACTATTCTGTAACCAGTCCGCCACAGGCCCCCCATGAAAGACGTCGTCTCGCGCTGCCCGATCGAAGAGACCATGCGCGTGCTCAGCGGTCGCTGGCCGACCTTGCTGCTCTACTATCTGAAGGACGGGACCAAGCGCTTCAGTGAGCTCAGGCGCGACAATCCGACCGTGTCGCACCGCATCCTGGCGCTGGAACTGCGCAAGCTGGAGGACGCCGGCATCGTGCGTCGGACAGCGCATCCGGGCTACCCGCTGCGCGTCGACTACGACCTCACTGCGCCCGGCCGCAGCTTGTGCCGCTGATCGATGCGCTCGGCGCCTGGTGGGTGCATACGGAAGACGATCGGACCGGCCGTTCTCCAATCTCGGAAACAAATCTCGATACGGCCGCCTAGGACTATCCGTTCGACCGGAGATTTTCGTCCCCCTGCCCGGCAAAAGCCATGATCGCGCTTATGTCAGGCAGGCATGACAATTGCAAAAATTGACAATCGACAAGCCCAATCGAAACTGAACAGGCGCCTGCTGCTAAAGGGAGCCGGCCTAGCTGCTTTGGTTGGGCTTGCGGCCTGCAGCACCGTTTCGCAGCCGACCGGCGAAGGCTCCGGCGTCTCCTCATCCGCCACTGGCACGCTGGCCGGCATCCGGGCTTCGGCCGGGCTCGGCCCGCTGGTTCCCGATGGACAGCTCGAACAGGCGGCGCTGCAGCAGGCCGGCTATATGGCCGGGGCACGCCGCATGAGCCATGCAACCGGCTGGGGCAAGAGCTTTTCCTCGCGCGTCAGGGGCAATGGCATTGCCGGTGCGGCCGCCGAAAACATTGCCGAGGGTCGCTTCGACCAGCAGAAACTGTTCGACATCTGGGTGCATTCGCCCGGCCATCGCCGCAACATGCTCGACCCGCGTTTCACCCGCTTCGGCCTTGCCTATGTGCGCGACGGCCGCGACTCCAGCCTGCGCTACTGGAGCCTGGTGCTCGGCAGGTAACCGCGACCGATCAGTCGCGCCAATCTGCAGAGATTGCGCTCGCCGTCATCCATCACGCTTGCCGTCGAGCAATTTCTCGATGCCCTGAGCCGAGACCGGTTTGCTGAAATGATAGCCCTGCATTTCATCGCAATTGTTCTTGCGCAGGAAGGCCACCTGATCGTCTGTCTCGACACCTTCGGCAATGACCCTCAGATGCAGATTTGACCCAATGAAATCACGGCGCTGGCGACCGCCTGATCGTTCTCGTCGACGGCGAGATCTTTGATGAATGACTTGTCGATCTTCAGCCGTGCCACGGGAAAGGTCTTGAGTGCACTGAGGCTGGAATAGCCTGTTCCGAAATCGTCGATCGATATCTGGACGCCCAGGTTCTGCAATGCGTTCATCGTTGCGACCGCCAGTTCAACGTCCTGCATGATAAGGCTTTCGGTCACCTCAAGCTCGAGATACCTGGCCTCCAGACCGCTGTCCTTCAGTGCATTCACCACACGGCCAATCAGGTTCGGTTCCCTGAATTGCCGCGCCGAGACGTTTACGCAGACGGTCAGGGGTGGCACGCCGGCGTCCTGCCAGGCTTTGTTCTGCCGACACGCCTCGTGCAGAACCCAGTCGCCGATCGGCACGATCAGGCCGGTCTCCTCGGCGGTCGGAATGAATGTGTTCGGCACCACGATGCCTCGTGTCGGATGCTTCCAGCGCAGCAGCGCTTCGACCGCAAAGACCTCCCCTGAACGAAGATCGACCTGCGGCTGATAGAGCAGAATGAACTCCGAATGAGCGAGTGCGTTTCGCAACTCCTCCTGAAGCACGAATTTCTCATGCGCTCTGGTGTTGAATTCGGGAGCATAGAACTGGAAATTGTCGCGGCCGAATTCCTCCGCGCGGTACATGGCCGCATCGGCATTGGCCAGCAGGATATCCGGGCTCGTCCCGTCCTTGGGGTAGTTGGCGATGCCAATGCTGGCCGTCGCCCTCAGCCGATGCCTTCCCAGATGAACCGGCTCCGCCATCGCCGCCCGGATCTTTTGCAGCGTCTCGGAGATGAGATCGACGTTCGTCGGCTGGTCGAACAGAACTATGACAAACTCGTCGCCGCCAAGCCGCACGACGGTGTCGGTTGACCTTACGCATTCGACCATACGGTTGGCGACGGTCTTCAGCAGCACGTCACCGGCATTGTGGCCGAGCGTATCATTGACGAGTTTGAAATTGTCGAGGTCGATGAACACCACCGTGACCCAGCGATCGTATCGCTGTGCATACAGCAGCGCCTGCGAGAGCCGGTCCTCGAGCAGAGCGCGATTTGGAAGCCCGGTCAGCACATCATGGTTGGCCATGAAGTGAATCTGGTCTTCAGCCAATTTGCGCTCGATGGCGATCCCTGCAATGCGTGTCGTGAACTCGATCAGCCGTGTTTCGGCCTCGGTCGGTTCACGCACCGTCATCGAATACATCGCGAAGACGCCCAGCACAGCGCCTTGATGCGACAGGATCGGGGTCGACCAACAAGAACGATAGCCGAAAGGCGCCACCACCTCACGGTAATCCTCCCAAAGCGGATCCTGCATGATGTCTGCGACGATGACTGGCTCGCGCCGATAGACGGCGGTGCCACATGATCCAACCTTAGGGCCGACAGCGATCCCGTCGATTGCATTGGTATAGTCTTTCGCCAAGCTCGGCGCACCGCCGTGCCGCAGATGGCTGCCGTCCTTGTCCAGAAGCAAGACGGAACCGAATATGCCCGTCAACTGCAACTCGACGAGGCGCATCAGGCGGTCGAGCACGTCTTCGAGCAGGGCGCTCATCGCTATCATTTCCAGGATATGCGCCTGCCCCTCCCGAAGGATGTCCGCTTGCCTGCGGGCGGTGATATCGTGAGCGATGCCGACCAGACCGATGATGTCATTGCGGGCATTGCGCAGCGGCACCTTCGTCGATGAAAGCCACTTGCCGGCGCCCGACACATCGACAACATACTCTTCTTTGTCGATCATTGGTTGGCCGCTGCTGAGCACGTTCCGCTCCACCGCGAGAAATTTCTGCGCAAGTTCCGGAGCATGCAGATCGAAATCGGTCAGACCGATCATGTCACTGGTCTTTTCCCGTCCGCTATCGACCGCAACAGCCCTATTCGCCACGACGAAACGGCTTTCTGTGTCCTTGACCCAGAGATAATCGGGCACCCAGTCGATCAGCGTTTGCAGCGAGATGCGCTCGTCGACGATCTGTCGGTTGGCAGCGAGCGCCGTAATGTCCTCATGCGTGGCCACCCAGCTGCCGTCGGGCATCGGCTGATGGCAGACCTGAATTGTCCGACCGTCGGTGAGCTTGGCGGTCCAGACCTTTGGAGCCATGCCCGAATTGACCGATCGGGCCAATGCGAGATAGGCGTCGGCACCGGTCGCGGATGTCCCTGCAGCGACGCGACGTTCGACGATTTCCCGGAGCATCAGCCCCGGCTGCAATTGCTCGGGCGCAATGTGGTAGATTTCCGCATAGCGGCGGTTGCACAGGATCAGCCGTTCTCCGGCGTCGAAAAAGCAGATGCCCTGCGAAACATTGTCGATCGCCGTCTCAAATCGCAGCGCCTGCCCTTCGAGCGTCGCGATCTTGGCTCGAAGGTCGCGTTCGAGCGTTTCGTATGAAGCGATCGTCAGCTTTGCCAGCGCGGCCAGATTGGCCGACTCCGGTGCTTCGGCGGCTTTCCTGGATGATTTCGTGCCCAAACAGAGTTCCTCCGGTTTGGTGCCGGCGCAAAGCAACACGGCTGGCTTTCAACCCAAAAGCGACCGCATCGTGATCGATATATACTAATGGTAGGCGAACCAGCTCGAAGTCAGGAGCAGCCGGATGTGGATATCTGAAAATCCTGGCGCTGTTCCCGGGCCACGATTTTGAGTCCCGGATGCAGGCGCGACCGCTACGTCGCGCCAATCCACAAACCTCAGTCCATATGCGCGGCGGGTGCACCGCCGGCGGTCGGGCCAGCCTTTGGCTTGCGCAGCAGGAAAACAAACGGGACGGCAAGCAGCGTCATCATCATCAACAGCTTGAAGTCATTGACGTAAGAGATCATCATCGCTTGTATATTGACCAGCCCGTCCACCTCCGAAAGTGCCGTTGGATCGCCGCTCGCCGCAGCTGGCGAGAGCGCCCACAGATTGGGATTGAACGGGTTGATAAAGGCAGAGAGCTCGCTGTGGTTGACCTGAATGTTGCGCACCAGGAGAACCGACACGACCGACACGCCGATCGACGAGCCAAGATTGCGCACCAGGCTGAACAGCGACGTGGCATCGGTACGGTAGCGTGGGTCGAGCGTGGCGAAAGCCACGGTCGACAGCGGCACGAACACCATTCCCATTCCCAGGCCCTGGATGATACCGGAGCTGAGGATCAGCCAGTTGTCCATCTGCGGCGTGAAATTCGCCATGGTGTGGAGCGACTGCGCGGTCAAGAGGAAGCCGATGACGACGAGGATGCGGGCATCGATCCTGTGCATGATGCGGCCGACCAAAAGCATCGAAATCATCGTGCCGATACCGCGGGGACCTATGACGACACCGATGGTCATGGTCGGATAGCCGAAGATGGTCGCCAGCATTGGCGGCAGCAGCGACATGCTCGCCAGGATCAGCACGCCCATGACGAAGATGAACGCCAGCCCGGTCACGAAATTGCGGTCGAGGAAGATCTTGGGATCGATGAAGGGATGTTCCGCCGTCACCGTGTGAATGATGAACACCCAGAAGCCGGTCAGCGAAAGGCCGAGCTCGATCCAGATCTCGACCGAGGAAAACCAGTCGACCTCGCCGCCGCGATCGAGCATCAGCTGCAGCGCGCCGACGCCGAGCGAGATCATGGCGAAACCGAAGAAATCGAAGCTGCGTATCCGCCGGGCAACGGCCGGCAAATAGGCGGCCATGCCGAGGAAGGCGGCGATGCCGACCGGCAGGTTGATGAAGAACACCCAGCGCCAGTTGAAATTCTCGGTCAGCCAGCCACCCAGCGTCGGGCCCAGGATCGGCCCCAGCATGATGCCGGCGCCCCAGATGGCCATTGCCTGGCCGTGGCGTTCCTTCGGGTTGATGTCGAGCAGGAAGGTCTGCGACAGCGGCACGATCGCGGCGCCGAACACGCCCTGCATCAGCCGGAAGAACACCATCGTCTCCAGGCTCCACGCCAGGCCGCACAGCATGGAAAAGATGGTGAAGCCGACCACCGCCGTCAGGAACAGTTCCTTGCGGCCGAGCCTGTCGGCCAGCCAGCCGGTGACCGGTGTCATGATCGCGGCGGCAACGATGTAGGACGTCAGCACCCAGTTGATGTTGTCCGGGGAAGCGCCGAGATCGCCGGTCATGGTCGGCAGCGCCACGTTGGCGATCGTGGTGTCGAGCGCCTGCATGACCGTCGCCAGCATGAGCGCAACCGTGATCAGGCCGCGGTGCGGCACTTCCTTGAAGGGTTCTGGGGTGCTCATGATGCGGAACTTCCAGTGCGTAACAAAAACGTGTTAGACAGGGTTTCCGGGCGGCGAGGCCGTCCCGTGTGGAGAGACCCTCATCGCGGTGGGACGCGACCATCGATGTGGGGGTTACATCGACCAGAGCGTCTCGAATTTCGCGGGCGCCAGCCGCCCGGAACCCTGTGGACCGCGGGTCCGATGCCGAATGTCGAGGCTGGCCGGCAGTGCCGCCGCAATCCTCGTCCTTCGCATTTCTCCCGCCGGCCTGTCTCCTGTCTTTTGCTTGTCATGCCGGCAGTCCCGGCAGAGCTTTCACAACATTCGCGAGGCAGCTCCGCCGCCTCGCGCGAACCAGCTACTGCGCCTCGCCAGCCGTGGCGTGGCCGAAGATCTTCGGCAGCCCGCGCGCCACACCGGTGTCGACGGTGGCGGTCACGCTCATGCCTGTGCGCAGCGCCATCTTGGCGTCGGGGTCAGTCAGCTCGAGCCGCACCGGAATGCGCTGGGTGACCTTGACCCAGTTGCCGGTGGCGTTCTGGGCAGGCAGCAGCGAGAACTCCGCACCGGTGCCGGCGCCGATCGCCTTTACGGTCGCCTCGAAGGTCCTGCCCGGATAGGTGTCGACGACGATCTCGGCCTTCTGTCCCGGCTTCATGTGGGTAAGCTGGGTTTCCTTGAAATTGGCATCGATCCAGGTGTCGCCGGTCTCGACCAGCGAGAACAGCGGCGTGCCGGAGCCGACATACTGGCCGACCTTGAACGAGGAGGCCTGGCTGATGACGCCATCGGCGGGCGCCTTGACCGTGGTCTGCGCCAGATCGTAGGCGGCCTTGTCGCGCGCGGCGAGCGCCGCCATCACAGTCGGGTGCTTGTCGGTCTCGATGTCGGGATTGCCGCCAAGCGCTGCCTTGGCGCTGATGATGCCCTGTTCGGCGACCGCCAGCTGCTGCTTGGCCTTGTCGAGATCGTTCTTGGCCTGATCGAGCGACGACTTGGCGTTGATGCCCTTCTGGGCCAGATCGGCCGCACGGTCATACTGCGACTGCGCGAAATCGACCTCGCTGGTGTCGGACTTCTCCTGCGCCATCGACTGGCTGTAGGCAGCGCGCAACTGCTCGACATTGAGGCGTGCGCCGGCCACCGCCGCGTCCGCCTGGGCGAGCGCGATCCGGTAAGGCTCGGGATCGATGGCAAACAGCACGTCGCCCTGCTTGACGAGCTGGTTGTCGGCTATGTCGACCGTCACGATGCGGCCCGCAGTATCCGAGGCGATCGAAACCTTGGCCTGCTCCAGATTGGCGTTCTCGGTCTCCTGATAACGGCCGCCGGTCACCCAGACATAGCTGCCGCCGGCAATCAGCGCCGCGGGCAGCGCGATCATCAACAGCGAGCGGCCGAGGCGGCGCTTCTTCTTCGGGGCGACGGGCGCCGGCTGTACCGGTGGCGCGACTGCCACGGGCGCCGCCGCCGGCTGCGCCGGCGCTTCAGCGATCGGCTGCGCCGGCGCATCCAATTCCAGCTTGGTGATCTTTTCGTCTATCTTGGCTACCGCGTTCATGCTGCTGCGCCTTCCGTATTCCTGACTTTTTCCAGGGACGACGTCTCGCCGTCCGCAAGATTCTGCACGATCGCATCCAGCGCCCTGATCAGGACGCGGCGATCTTCCGGCGAAACGCCGACAAGCGATTCCTCATAGACCTCACCGGCGAGGCTCTTGACGTGGGCATAGGCCGCGCTCGCCTTGGCCGTCGGGAAGATCATGCGCACGCGGCGGTCGGTCGCGTCGGAACGGCGTTCGATCCAGCCGCCCTCCTCCATGCGGTCGACCAGGCGCGAGACGCTGATCGGCTCGATTTCGAGAAGCTCGGCGAGCCGCGCCTGCGCGACACCCTCTTCCTTGGCGACGCGGACCAGAAGCCGCCATTGCGCCGAGGAAAGGCCGAGGCCGCTGGCGCGCGCCTCGAAGCGCTTGCGCATCAGGCGCTGCACGTCGTGGATCAAAAAGCCCAATCTGTCGATGCCGTCGGAAACCATGAGCGGCATATATAATAAGCGTGCTTACTATTCAACGTGGGCAGCCATGCAAATACGGTCACGACGCCGTGATCGGGAGCGGAGACCATCGCTTGTGGCCGTCACAGTCGGTTGCGGATCAGCATGGTGACGACGAAGAAGGCGCCGAGCGAGCTGGTGATGATGCCGATCGGCAGCTCCTGCGGCGGCAGCAGCGTGCGGGCGAGAAGGTCGCTGGCCAAAAGCAGCACAGCCCCGAACAGTGCGGAGCTTGCGATCAGCCGCAGATGCAACGGACCGGCCAATGGCCGGCACAGATGCGGGATCATCAGGCCGACGAAGCCGATGACGCCGGCAACCGACACGAGGATCGCGGTCGACAGGGCGGCGACGAGAAAGGTCGTGCGGCGCATGCGCGCCACCAGCACGCCAAGACTTTCGGCAGCGTTTTCACCGGCGAGGAAAGCGTCGAACCTGCGGTGGTTCCACAGCCCATAGGCAAGGATGATGCCCGCGCCAAGTGCTGCCAGGCCGATATTGTCCCAGCGCGCCAGGCCGAGCCCGCCCATGGTCCAGAACAGCACCGAATGGGCGGCGCGCTGGTCGCCGGCGAAGACGAGATAATTGGTGAGCGCGGTGAACATGAAAGAGACGGCAAGCCCGGCGAGGATCAGCCGCTCGGGGCCCTGCCCCTTCACCCGCGACACCAGCAACGGCACCACGGCCGCAGCCAGCATGCCGCCGGTGAAAGCGGCGACCGGCAAGGTCCAGATGCCGAAACTGTCGCCGAAAACGGTGATGACGGAGACGGCGCCGGCGGCGGCACCCGAGGAGAGACCGAACAGGAACGGATCGGCGAGATCGTTGCGGGTCACGGTCTGCAGCAGCGTGCCGACGACGCCCAACCCGGCGCCGACCGCGATTGCCAGCAGCGTGCGCGGCAGCCGGAGGTCGACGACGATCTTGCCGACCGGGCCGGAGACCGAATGCGCATCGAGCCCGATTGCATGCGCCAGGGCGCCGACGACATCCGGCAGCGCGATCACCGTCGAGCCATAGGCGATCGACAGCAAGGCGAGCGCGGCGACCAGCGCTGCACCCGTTATCATCATCAAAGCAAAGGATTTTCGCTGCAAGCTCAGAACGCTTCCGGATGCATCGCCCTGGCGATCTTGCCGATCGCCTCGATGTTGGCGGGTCCGGGCGTCAGCTCGGCATAGCGCAGCGCGACGAAGCGCTCGTTCTTGACGGCGTCCGTTTCCTTCATCGCCGGATGCGCCTTGAGGAAGTCGAGCAGCTTCCTGTAGCCGCCGCCATCCTGGTAATCGAGCAGGATCAGGAATTGCGGGTTGCGCGCCGCCACCGTTTCCCAGTCCGTCGTGCCCCAGCTTGTCTCCATGTCAGCCATGACGTTGTCGCCGCCGGCAGCCGCGATCATGGCGTTCGGTATGGCGAACTTGCCGGCGGTGAAAGGCTTGTCCTCGCCGGAATCATAGAGGAACACCCGCGTGCCCTTGGCGCTGCCGACCTTGGCGGTGATCGCTGCCAGTTGCGCCCTCCAGGCCGATACGAGCTTGTCGGCCTCCGCCTCCTTGCCAAAGATCTTGCCCAGCTTCTCGACGTCGCCATAGAGCAGGTCCATCGAGGCGGCGGGACGGTTCTTGTCTAGATGGACGCAGCTTTCCGTCAGCACCAGCGTCTTGATGCCGTGCGGGGCGAGCGTGTCGGGGGTCACCTCGCCGCCCGGCTTCATGCCGTAGTACCAGCCGGCGAAGAAGAAATCCGGCTCGACGGCGACGAGGCTTTCCAGCGTCGGATACTTTGGCGCCAGTTCCGGGATCGAGCCTTGCTCGGCCTTGAATTCGGGGCCGACCTTGTACCAGCCGGTGATGCCGGTCAGGCCGACGATCGAGGGCTGCAGCTTCAGCGCGAAGGCCATCTCGGCCATGTTGAGATCTTGGATGACGGCGCGCTTCGGCGGCGCTTCGAAGGTGAGCTTCTTGCCGCAGCTGTCGACGGTGACCGGGAAGGCAAAGGACGCCGAAGCGACGAGCGACAAGGCAAGCGAGAGGGCGAGGCGTTTCACGAGGTATGGCTCCTTGGGTTGAGGGAATGTCGGTTCAGGACGGCGAGGCGGCGCGGTTGGGGACGTCGAAGACGGTGAGCTCGCGGTCTTCGGTCGGGTGGCGCAGGCGGAACACGTCGATGCCGAACACCTCCTGGACCAGTTGCTGGGTCAGCGCCTCGCGCGGTGCGCCCAGCGCATGCAGCCGGGCATCGTTCATCACCGCGACCCTGGTGGCGAAAGGCGCCACCAGCGCCAGGTCGTGCAGCACCGCGACCACGCTCATGCCGAAGCCGGCGACCAGTTCGAGAAGCTCGCCTCGGGCGCGCGGATCGAGGTGATTGGTCGGCTCGTCGAGGAACAGGATTTTTGGCTCCTGGGCGATGGCTCTGGCCAGTTGCGCGCGCTGGCGTTCGCCGCCGGAGAGCGAGCCGATGCTGCGGCCGAGCAAAGGCAGCAGCCCGGTCCGGCGCAGCGCCTCGACGACGATGTCGCGATCTTCGCGCATGCGCCTCATGCCGGCATGCGGGACGCGGCCAAGCTCGACATAGTCGATCAAGGCGAGCCGCGGATCCGGCTGGTCGGTCTGGCCGACGACGGCCATGTTGAGCGCCCGCTCGGCCGTCGTGATCCGGTCGAGACGGCGCCCCGACAGACGCACCTCGCCGGCGCTTGGCCGCAACGCGCCGCACAGCATGCGCAAGAGCGTGGTCTTGCCGGCGCCGTTGGGACCGATGATGGCCAGGCGATCGCCTGCTGCGACCGACAGGCTTACGCCATCCACCAGGCGGCGGCCATTCGCCGTCGCGCTCACGTCGCGGGCTTCGAGCAGCATCATCGGCCTCGCTCCGGCCTCGAAGCTGAGACGCGGGCCAAGCCCGTGGCGGCGCCGACGCAAAGCGCGCACGCGATGATGCGATGGATGGAGGCTTCCAAATTTCCGTCACTTTCCAAAACTGGCGACGGAAGGAAGCTGGCCGATCGGTCGACAGACCGACGGCTACGTCTCCTCCCGGCACACCCCGTCCGGTCAACTCATGCTGATGGCAGGTCTCCTGGCTCGCGGGTCTCGGCTTCATCCTGCCTTCCCAGCCTTGCCGGCCAGTGGCATTCGCGGATGTTGCTCGCCGCTTACAGTTGCGGGGGCAGCCACGGCCTCGACCCGAAAACGGTCTCACCGTGTTCCCTTTTCACCCCTCGCCTTTCGACTCGGGGACCATCATTTTTCTACCGTAGGTTTCCGCCGATCGCGCTGCAACGGTTTTTTGATTGCAGGCATCGGCTCGCCTTGGGCAGGCTGCATATGTAATAACATTACGTATCAAACGCAGCCATATGATGTCAACACCGGCGGCTGCGTGCGCACCAAGGTCAACGGCTTTGCCGTCTGGCGTTGCGGCGGCACCGGGCCTATCAGGGCGCTATATCGTCGTGGTCGTCGTTTGACCTGCCTGCTCGCCAAGCGCCAGCCGGATGCCGTCGGCCAGATGCGCGGCGTCGGCCGGGCTCTCGAACGGCATGGCCTTGGTCGCATAGTCGATCGGCGAGAAACCGGGGTCGCCCTCGTTGATGAGGGCGGCCTGCCGGCGCGCTTCGTCCATCGCGCCGAGCTGGGCGTAGCAGGCGGCCAGCCGCGTCCTGATCCACGGCGTCGGCCGTGTCGCAAGCTCAAGCGCCTCGGCCGCCGGCTTGTAGTCGCCCATCATGTAGAGCGCCATCGAGCGGTCGAACTGATACCAGTGCGGGACCATCGGATCGATGCGGATGGCGCGCGCCAGCCAACCCAGCGCCTCGAACGGGCGCCCGCGCATGGTCAGCACAAGGCCCATCTGCTCGATGCAGTCGGCATCGCATTGGTTGAGCTCGAGCGCGGTCCTCAGATGATGCTCGGCCGCGTCGTGCTCGCGCATATAGAGGCGCACCAGCGACTGGATGCGGTGGCCGGTCGCCTGGTCGGGCGACAGCGCCAGGCCCCGGGCGACGTGGTCGCGCGCCTCGACCAGATCGGCATGGCTGGATTCTTCGAACTCGCCCTTCAGCGCGCAGGTCAGGCCGACATAGATATGCGCGAGCCCATAGGCCGGGTCCTTGGCGACGGCGGCCTCGAAGAAGGCTCTGGCGCCCTCGATGTCGGTCTGGGCGGGGTCGCGCAGCAAAGCCACGCCGCGCAGCACCAGCTCATAGGCGGCAAGGCTGGTGACCAGTTTGCGCGACGCCTGCTGCAGGCCGGCATTCGAAACCCGCCTTGCCAGCCGCCCGACGATCTCCTCGACGATATCCTGCTGGACGGCGAAGAAGCCGCTGTCGGCCGCCTGGTAGCGGTCACCCCAGAGCTGGCTGGCATTGGCCGCGTCGACAAGGTTGACGGCGGCCAGGATCTGGTCGCCCTGGCGGCGCACCGAGCCTTCGACGAGATAGTCCGCACCGATGCGCGAGCGGATCTGCGGCCATTCCGAGCGCGCGAAGGACGCGAAGGAAAAGCTGGAATTGCGGGCCAGTACCGTGACCGTGCCGAAGCGCGCCAGGCCGTTGATGATATCCTCGGCAAAGCCGTCGACGATCGGATCGTCGGCCCCGCCTTCATTACGAAAGCGCAACACCGCCACGATCGGCTGCGAGCCGATTTCAGGCGCCGGCTCGACCTCGGCCGCCAGCATGTAGCCGCGCTTCGACACGGTGCGCACGAGATCGTCGCCCAGCACCTTGCGGATCTCGCGAACCGACTGCGTCAGCGAATCCTCGGTGACGTAGACACCCGGCCACACCGCATCCATGATCTCCGATTTGGGCACGACGCGGCCCATCTGCCGGGCCAGCAGCGTCAACAGCGCATAGGCCTTCGGCCGCAGGAACGCCGGCCCATCGGCATGGCGCAGCGTGCCCTTGCCGAGGTCGAGCGTGTAGCCGCCGAAGTGAAACACCTGATCGACTGTGGCGATCTCCACCGGGAGCCTCCCCTGAGGGGGGCATTGGACATGCGGGATGGAGGGGACGTCAAGGGGCGGGTGGGATGGGGTGGCAACAGCGCTTATCGTCATAGGGGGAATTCGAGCAGCTGTTTTAGAACGGCCGGACTCGGGCCGACAGCGGACTGGCAGCTTCAGGCTGCGGAAGCTTCAAGAGCGGACATTCAGGTCGGCGGGGGCATCGTCGTGAGCTGGCCCAATCCGGACCTCGCAGGCGCCATGGAAGAAAGTCCGAGTATCCGAAGAGCGACGGTATGACGGTAGGATTCTCATGCATCCATGAGGACGCAAACCCCGGCTATCTACAAGTGAGTTATGTCGTGAACAGCAGAACTCTCCTCCAGGGCGGAAGGGCGTACAACGGACCGAAATCGGAATGCCGCAGGACTCACGCTTTCGTTTCGTGGTTGGCTCGCGGCATCACCAACAGGACAATTGCTACTCGATCAGTTTCAACAGATCCTTGTAGCGCGGATGGCTGCGGATGGGATCGAAATCCGAATCGTTCTTGAACCATGATTTCATGTGGTCCCCTACCAGCCGCAAATAAGGCTCCAGCAGGTCGATGGCATGGTCGGCCTCGCCGAGCAGCGAATAGACGCAGGCGATATTGTACATGGCATTGTTGTCGTCCGGATCGATCGCCAGAGCGCGATCGGCCCATTCCTTGGCCCGGTCGTGCTGGCCGAGAGCGATGAGCGCGATGGCGCCCAGTTGCGCGGGATCGGAATTCTCCGGGTGCAGCTTCAGCGCCCGCTCCGCCCGCTCGAGTCCCACCTCGGCAAGCCTGGCCTCCTCGTCGCGACGTCCAAGGGAATGCAGGGCGTTCATGACCAGCAGCGGCGACCGGTAGTCGTCGGGATTGATCTCGGCGCAACGATCATAGAGCTCGACCGCCTTTTCAAAATCTCCTTCCGCAAACGAGTGGCGGGCGTAGAAATAGTGGCCTTCGTAGGAATTTGCATCGAGCGCGATCGCGCGTTCGAATTCAGCGACTGCCTCCGCGTGACGGCCATTGGTCGACAGGGCAAGGCCATGCGAGGCGTGCACTTCGGCGAGATTGGGATCAAGCGCCAGCGCCTTGGCGCAAGTCGAAAAAAGCGACTCCAGCGATATTTCGGCACCGTGCCAGGCGTGCAGAACCGAATCGCAATCAGCGATGCCGGCATAAGCGCGCGCATAGTTGGGATCGAGATCCGTCGCCCGAGAGAACAACCGTCGCGCAAGTTGCAATGAGCCCTTGGTGCGCGTGTGGAAAAATTCCCGTCCCCTCAAATAGTTGGTATAGGCCTCGACGTTTTCTGTTGGCACCTGCGCGATGGCCTCGCTTTCCTCCGGCAGCAGCTTGACCTTGAGCTGATCGACGATGGTGTTGGTGATCTCGTCCTGGATCGCAAAAATATCGGTGAGGTCGCGGTCATAGCGATCAGCCCAAAGATGGCCGCCGGTCGCGCCATCGATGAGCTGGCCGGTGATGCGCACGCGCTGGCCAGCCTTGCGGACGCTGCCTTCGAGAAGAAACTTCACGCCAAGCTCTTGTGCCGCCTGCTGCAGCTTCACCGACTTGCCCTTGTAGGTGAACACCGTGTTGCGGCCGACCACAAACAGGCCGGAGATTTTCGAGAGATCGGTGATGATGTCCTCGGTGATGCCGTCGGAGAAGTATTCCTGCTCAGGGTCGCCGCTCATGTTGTTGAACGGCAGCACAGCGATCGACGGCTTTTCCTTCGCCGGCGCTGGCTTGGGCGACGCCGCGCCGTTCGTCACGCACGGCGGCGGAACGCCGGCGAAGAGGTCGACATTGTAGACTCGAACCGGCCGGTCGATGTTCTTCAGCGTCTGCTCGCCGGTGTCCTCGAAGGAGAGGTCGAGCCGATTGCCGACATTGTCGCGGACGGAACCGGACACGGCGACGCCGCCAGGCTTGGCAATGCTCTCGATGCGCGCCGCGATGTTGACGCCGTCGCCATAGATGTCGTTGTCGTCGAAGATGATGTCGCCGAGATGGACGCCGATGCGGAACTCGATGCGGCGGTCCTCCGGCACGTCGACATTGCGTTCGCGCATCCGGCGCTGGATGTCGGCGGCACAGGCGACCGCGTTCACCACGCTTGGGAATTCGACCAGCATGCCATCTCCCGTGAGCTTGACGATGCGGCCCTGGTGCTCGGCGATCTTGCCGTCAGCCATTTCACGGCGATGGGTTTTCAACGCCGACAGCGTGCCGGCTTCGTCAAGCCCCATCAGCCTGGAATAGCCGACCACGTCGGCGGCAAGGATGGCGGTAAGCCGGCGTTCCATTGCTATCTCGCAAGCTCCAGCACCGTCTGCCAGCGCGGCAGGCTGTGCAGCAGATCAAAATCCGAGTCTTGCAGAACCCACGCTTTCATTTCGTGGTTGGCGCGCGGCATCACCCTTTCGAGCATGTCGAACACCCGGTCGAAATCACCGAGGAAGCAGTGGAAGCAGGCAAGGTTGTATTGGGTCAGGACATCGTCGGGGTCGATCGCGAAAGCGCGCGCGGCCCACTCCTTCGCCCGATCGAACTCGCCAAGTCCGGCGAGCGCATTGGCGCCGAGGTAGGCAGGGCGGGGATTTTCCGGATTCCTTGCAAACTCGCGCTCGGCTCGTTCAACACCCCTGCGAGCCGTCTCCCCTTGTTCCTCATGCCGTCCCAACGTGCGATAGATCTGAATCAGCAGAAGCAGGGATTGGTAGTCGTTGGGGTCTATCTCGGCGGCGCGCTCCCAGTGGACGGCGGCCTTTTCGAGCTTTCCCCGCGCATAACAGCTGCGGGCGTAGAAATAGTGGGCTTCGAACAGGTTGGGATTGCCCGCGATCGCCTGCTCGAATTCTCGGTCCGCTTCGTCGTACCGCTGGCCGACCGAGAGGGCCAGTCCGCGCGAGGCATGCGCTTCGGCCAGTCCGCTTTCGATCTCGAGCGCCTTGGCGGCGTTGGCCAGTATGCCGTCGAGCGACACCTCTTCGCTGTAGTCGAGGAACAGGAAGGAGTCGCAATCGGCGCTGCCCGCATAGGCGCGCGCATAGAGCGGGTCGAGCTCGATCGCCATCGTGAACATCCGTCTGGCGAGCCGGTAGTTCAGCTTTGTGCCGCGGTGGAAAAACTCACGGCCCCTCAGATAGTAGGTGTAAGCCTCGACACTCTCGGTCGGCGACGCCTCGATCGCCTTCTTTTCTTCCGGCAGCAGCCTGACCTTGAGCTGGTCGACGATCGTTTTTGTGATCTCGTCCTGAATAGCGAAGATGTCAGTCAGGTCGCGGTCGTAACGATCGGCCCACAGATGCGTGCCGTCCTTGCCGTCGATCAGCTGCGCGGTGATGCGCACGCGCTGGCCGGCCTTGCGGACGCTGCCTTCAAGCACCGTTGCGACATTGAAGCGCCGGCTGACCTCCTGCACGTCGACGGACTTGCTCTTGTAGGTGAACACCGAATTGCGGGCGATCACCGACAGGCCGGAGATCTTCGAGAGATCGGTGATGATGTCTTCGGTGATGCCGTCGGAGAAGTATTCCTGCTCGGGGTCGCCGCTCATGTTGTTGAACGGCAGCACAGCGATCGAAGGCTTTGCCTTGGCAGCAGGCTCAGCCTTGACCTGCACTGCCGTTGCAGCGGGCAGCGGCGGTCGCGCGCCTGCAAAGAGGTCGACGTTGTAGACTCTGACCGGCCGCTCGATGTTCTTCAGCGTCTGCTCGCCGGTGTCCTCGAAGGAGAGATCGAGCCGGTTGCCAACATTGTCGCGAACCGAGCCGGACACCGCGACGCCGCCGGGCTTGGCGATGGTTTCGATGCGCGCCGCGATGTTGACGCCGTCGCCATAGATGTCGTTGTCCTCGAAGATGATGTCACCGAGATGGACGCCGATGCGGAATTCGATGCGGCGCTCCTCCGGCACGTCGACATTGCGCTCGCGCATCCGGCGCTGGATGTCAGCGGCGCATGCCACTGCGTTCACCACGCTCGGGAACTCGACAAGCATGCCGTCGCCGGTGAGCTTGACGATGCGGCCCTGGTGTTCGGCGATCTTGCCGTCAGCCATTTCACGGCGATGGGTTTTCAACGCCGACAGCGTGCCGGCCTCGTCAAGGCCCATAAGGCGGCTGTAACCGACGACGTCGGCGGCCAATATTGCGGTCAGGCGGCGTTCCATAGTCGGTTGGCCCGCTTGTTTCGGAGATATACCTTAGCAGTTCTCCCGCGTCGCAAGCGGTTTTTCGTCGACCAGAGGAAGAATACCGGCTTCCGCACAAGGGCAAGCAGATCAAGCACAGCTCGAATGTCCGTTCATGCCGCGATCCGGCCTGTCGCGAACGCGAACTTTTGACCCCAAAGCCGCCATTTGGCGGCGAACCCATAGACGGCCGCTCCTGGCGAACATGACCTCCAGCATTGTCACCCACGATGTCCGCTTCCGCCGTATCACGAACGTTCTGGCAAGAGCTGAATATCGCGAGGCCGACCGGCGGCCGGTCTGCCGGCTGACCGACTTCGGCGACTCCTCGCTGAACTTCGTCCTGCGCTTCTGGATCCGCGACCCCCAGCAAGGTCTGACCAACGTGCGCGGCAAGGTGCTGCTGGCGCCATGCCTACCGGAAATCGGCGGCAGTCAAAGTGTAGGAACTGCGGCGGTCGCGGGAATAGGCTTTACCGGCAACCTTGTGGATGGATGATCGCAAGGTGTCGAAGGCCGACAGGTATTTTGTTTCCGACGCCGCTGTCCCGGCCAAGGCGCTGTCGGATTTTGCCAGCGCCTCGATCTCGACGAAGAAGCGCACTTCGAACATGCCGTCATGGCCAGTGAAGCGGACGGCGTTGCGGGCTTCGTCGAAGCTGCGGCTGGGGTTGGGGAATGAGAGCGTCATGACTGGCCCGCCGCTGTCTCGTGCGGGACAATTGGCGGCGCGGCAAGTCGCGCCCTGCGGCGCTCGGCATTGCGCAGGTTGAGGGACAACATGCCGTGCGTCGCGTCCGATCGGCTGAGGCCGGTCATGGCGCTGCCGTCGCTCTGCGCCGGAATTCCGGTGAAGACGTGATAGACCGTCCAGGAACGATCGGCTTCGACGCGGCGGCCATATTGACGGTCGGCGAAATCGCATCCCGACGCGCCAGCCTCGTTGTCCCAGGCCCCGGCGGCATTGCGGCGCCGATCGGCTTCGTTGCTATGGGCATTCATGATGCTGGCCTTTCCTCATTGACCGCTTGCGTGGCGAGAGCGCCGGAATAGAGCGCTGCGCCATTCGTGTCGGCGATCGTCATGGCGTCCGGCCGCTGCGGCATGTTCAGGGTCCTGGCCAGAAGCCTGGCGATTTCGATCGCATCGTCGAGGTCGGCCGCTTCCACGGTCTCGCGGCCGATCAGGGCATGCGCATCGTCCGCTTCCCGGGTGCGATAGAATTCGATCAGGATCTTCATCGTCATCAGAGCCCGTAGCGTCAGGTCTTGCCCTTGCCGCGCAGGGAACTGATGTTGGCGGCAAGCCTGGTCTGGGTGCCGAACACGCTTTCAGCTTTGGGCAGGACCTTTTCCTGCTTCGGCTTCCTGATCTCCCGGCTCGAGCGTTTTTGTCCCTTTGACATGGTCGAACGTCCTTTCGATGAGCGTTATGGTGTCACCGGGCGACGTGGCGACCGGTTCGAGACTGTCCTGCGTCGCCACCCTTTCATGAAGTTCGCCGTCGCTGCGGATGCGGTATTGCAGCGAATCTCCTCGGGGCGGCAGCGTGGCCGTGATGCGGTAGATTTCCGCGGTCTTTGGAAATGTGCCGAAGCCGCCCTTCAGCCGGACAGCCTGTCCGACGGCAAACAGATGCGTTGCGGCTTCGCGGCGGACCGGGCGTGCGTTGCGTTGCATCAGGGTGGTGGTTCTCATCATTGTCTCTGGTCCTGCTCCAGTGCGGCTTCAAGCGATGCCGGTTCGATCGGCACCATCTGCCGCGTGGCTCCGCTGGCGGAGATCGCCGGCAGGTGAATGAAGGTGGCGACGCGGCGCCATGCGGTCAGCGAAGCCCCTTCGAGGGCTTCCTCGTCATGATCGACGCGATACTCTCCGGGTGGTTGCGGCGTATCGAAGCCGGGCAGCGAAAACGCCGACCTGAAGCGAACGACTGATGGTGTGGTGCGGCTGGTCATGAATTGCGGCTTTCCGCGGAAACGCGCGGCTGCGCCTTTCCGTATCATTCCCACTCGAACCGCCAGGACGATGCCCGACGCTGCCAGTACATCCGTGGTCAGCGTCGGTTTCATTCCAGGGTTCGAACGGAACGAAATGTGCGCCGGACCGGCGCATGCACTCGTTTTCGAGAATTCGGTGGTGAATGGCGGGGCTCTGACACAAAGCCAACTCGACCAAATCAACGAGCTTTACATATGCGCCTCAATTGAGTTGCAAACAAGGTCGCGGCGCCCTTTTATTTATCCTTTTAAATAACAAATCAGCGTCCGCGAAAATCACGGCGGCAGAAAGTTTTCCTCCGATGCGAATGATTTTCTGCGCGCCTCGAATTATTTCATTCGATTTCTTGGGCATTCGCGAGAATTAATTCTGGCACTCCTATCTATCGAGTGCCAACGCGCCTATATCAGGGGTAGCGGCCGCCTATGCCGGCCCCAGAAGGAAGCTCCCCATGAAATTCCGGCCACTCCACGACCGCGTCGTCATTCGCCGCGCCGAAGGCGACACCAAATCCAAGGGCGGCATCATCATTCCCGACAATGCCAAGGAAAAACCCCAGGAAGGCGAAGTGATCGCCGTTGGCCCGGGCGCACGCGACGAAAGCGGCGCGCTGATCGTGCCCGATGTGAAAGCCGGCGACTTCATCCTGTTCGGCAAATGGTCGGGCACCGAGGTCAAGATCGACGGCGAAGACCTTCTGATCATGAAGGAAGCCGATATCATGGGCATTCTCGAGAAGATCGAGATCATCGACAAGAGCGAGATCGGGATCATCGACAAGACAGTGGCCGTCAAGAACGCCGCCTGACCAGTCTGGCTTCACGGCAAACCGCCCACTCCAATATTCGAACGGGATGAACAATCATGTCTGCCAAGGAAATCAAATTCTCCACCGATGCCCGCGACCGCATGCTGCGCGGCGTCGAACTCCTCAACAACGCCGTCAAGGTGACGCTCGGCCCCAAGGGCCGCAACGTCATCATCGACAAGGCCTATGGCGCGCCGCGCATCACCAAGGACGGGGTGACGGTGGCCAAGGAAATCGAACTCACCGACAAGTTCGAGAACATGGGCGCGCAGATGGTGCGCGAAGTGGCCTCGAAGACCAACGATCTTGCCGGTGACGGCACCACCACCGCCACGGTGCTGGCCGCCTCGATCCTGCGCGAAGGCGCCAAGCTGGTCGCCGCCGGCATGAACCCGATGGACCTCAAGCGCGGCATCGACCAGGCCGTTGCCGCCGTGGTCAAGGAAGTCAAGGCGCGGTCCAAGAAGGTCAAGTCCTCGGCCGAGATCGCGCAGGTCGGCACCATCGCCGCCAATGGCGACGCCACCGTCGGCGCGATGATCGCCAAGGCGATGGACAAGGTCGGCAATGACGGCGTCATCACCGTCGAGGAAGCCAAGACTGCCGACACCGAACTCGACGTCGTCGAGGGCATGCAGTTCGACCGCGGCTACCTCTCGCCCTATTTCGTCACCAATGCCGACAAGATGCGCGCCGAACTGGAGGACGCCTACGTCCTCATTCACGAAAAGAAACTCGGCAATCTGCAGGCGCTGCTGCCGATCCTCGAAGCCGTCGTGCAAAGCGGCAGGCCGCTGCTGATCATCTCGGAGGACGTCGAGGGCGAAGCGCTGGCGACGCTGGTCGTCAACAAGCTGCGCGGCGGCCTCAAGGTCGCGGCCGTCAAGGCGCCGGGCTTCGGCGACCGCCGCAAGGCGATGTTGGAAGACATCGCCGTGCTGACCGCCGGCCAGATGATTTCCGAGGATCTCGGCATCAAGCTCGACAACGTCACCATCGAGATGCTCGGCCGCGCCAAGCGCGTGCTGATCGAGAAGGACACCACCACAATCATCGACGGCGCCGGCACCAAGGCGACCATCCAGGCGCGCATCGCCCAGATCAAGGGCCAGATCGAGGAAACCACCTCCGACTATGACAAGGAAAAGCTGCAGGAGCGGCTGGCCAAGCTCGCCGGCGGTGTTGCGGTGATCCGCGTCGGCGGCGCCACCGAATCGGAAGTCAAGGAAAAGAAGGACCGCATCGACGATGCGCTGAACGCAACGCGCGCGGCTGTCGAAGAAGGCATCGTTCCGGGCGGCGGCGTGGCGCTGCTGCGCGCCAGGTCGGCGCTCAAGGGCCTGACCGGCGCCAATGCCGATGTGACGGCCGGCATTTCGATCGTGCTCAGGGCACTCGAGGCACCGATCCGCCAGATCGCCGAGAATTCCGGCGTCGAGGGTTCGATCGTCGTCGGCAAGCTCTCCGACAGCAAGGATCACAATCAGGGCTTCGATGCCCAGAACGAGGTTTATGTCGACATGATCAAGGCCGGCATCGTCGACCCGGCAAAGGTGGTGCGCACGGCACTGCAGGATGCCGGCTCAATCGCCGCGCTCTTGATCACCGCCGAAGCCATGATCACCGACATTCCGGCCAAGGATGCCGCGCCCTCACCCGGCGGCGGCGGCATGGGCGGAATGGGATACTGAGGCCTTGGAGCCAGGAGAAACCCGTGCGTGAACCGACACTGCTTCCGGTATTCGGCAGGCTTGGGGTCAAGCCGCCGGTCGCCGTTGCTGCGACGCCGACCACATCCAGGAGCATGAAGAACGTGGTTGCCAGCATGCGGGAGCGTCTCTCCTCACACGGGGGCCTGGCTTTGAAGCTGGGCGTGGTGCTGTGGACAGTCGTTGTCCTGGCGGCAGTGTTTTTCATTGTGCAGGCCTGAACCGGTCGGTGGCGGGCGAGAACGAAAGGACGCGGACTATGGCAAACCGCTACGCGCTTCGCATGGACCATCCGGACAGCTGGACCGTTTTCGACGTCTTCACCGGCCAGCCCGCCGAGTCCGATCACAAGGTCATGGTCGGCATCAATGCCGGCGAAGCGGACGAGATGGTCGGCCGGCTGAACGATCAGGACGCCAAGCGGCGGGAACAGGCCGGCCGCTGACTTGTGCCGGTGTGCCAGCGGGCAAATCTGCCGGAATGATTCGCTAACCACCTCTCGGGGGCGTACAGTCCCGCCGTCGCCGGCCAGAACAAGGGCACCGGCGCTTGAGAGCGTCCACCGTACTCCCGCCCCCTAAATGGGAGCTGCATCATGGACAATGATCATTCGGACGATGTGATCTCGACTTTCGACTGCAATATCCTGCGCGACGCCTTCAGGACATCTGTCATCGAAAATGGGATCCCCGAGGATCAGTGGCAAGGATACGCCGCGCTTTTGATCCGCGACTATACCGGCAATTCCGATTTTGAATCGGCGCTGCTGGCCTGGATCGTACGAAAGTAACTCTGTCGCCGTGCATAAGGTGCCGGAGCGGACAGCCGCTCCGCGCTTGCTTCTTATTTTTTGCCAGAAGGACAATAAGCATGAGGTTCATGAAAACCCCGGACGCCCCTGTCGTAACGGTCGAGCCGATCGTCGAAGCCGCAAAAGTCCTGTCGAAGCGACTGACGATCAGAAGCGACGAAGCCGCAAGACGAAAGCTCGCCGACACCGACGGCACGGTGCGCCGGGCGCGTCAACTTGCGGAAAGCAACCGCCTTATTTGATATGCCTGCGTCCCGCCGGCGGCGGGTCGTCGGATGATCTCGACGTCCCTGCCGGCGCCCTTGGCGGCCCGCCCGCCTCTCTCATGATGATCTCGCGATGCGGATAGGGGATGCTTATGCCGTTTGCCTTGAATGTGTCCCACAGCGCCAGCAACACCTTGCCGCGCACGTTGGTCAGGCCTTGCTGGGGGTCGCGGATCCAGAAGCGCAGGACGAAGTTCAGCGAGGAGTCGCCGAAGTCGGTCAGCCAGCAGACCGGCCGCCGGTCGGCCTCGACCCGGCCGACGCTGATGGCGGCCTCTATCGCCAGCTCGCTCACCTTGTGCGGATCGGCGTCGTAGGAGACGCCGAAGTTCACGTCGAGGCGCACGAGGTTGTCGCTGAACGACCAGTTGATGACCCGCTGGGTGATGAAGTCCTCGTTGGGGATCAGGAATTCGCGGCCGTCGCGCGTCACCACCGAGACGAAGCGCGCCCGCAATTCGCGGATCCAGCCGAAGGTGCCTTCGAGCGAAATGGTGTCGCCCGGCTTGATCGACTTGTCGAGCAGGATGATGACGCCGGAGACGAAATTCGAGACGACCTTCTGCAGCCCGAATGCGAGACCGACACCGACGGCGCCGGAAAACACCGTCAGCGCCGTCAGGTCGAGACCGACGGCGGAGAGTGCGACGGCGCCGGCCACCAGCACGAGGCCGATCTTGGCGACCTTGCCGACGAGGACGCGGATCGACGGCGTCAGCTCCTCCGAGATGCGGACGCGCTCATCGATGTAATTGCCGGTGACCACCGCAAGCCAGACAGTAGCGACCAGCAGCAGCGCCGCCTTCAGAACCATGAGCGCCGAAAGGCGCACCGCGCCCAGCGGGATTGCGAGGCTGTCGAGGAAAGCGGCTGCCTCGTCACCGACGCCCAGTATGACAAGGGCCGCGTAGATCCATGCTAGCCAGCCGAGCGTGCGCGCGACGAGGCGGTTGCGGATGATGCGCGACAGCACGGTCGCGAACAGCCACGCCAGCGAGAGCAATAACACGACGAGGAGGAGATGGGTGCGGCTCGGCCAGGTGATGGCGCGCAAGAGGTTGAGCGCGGCAAACAGCAGAACCGTGAACAGGATCCAGTCGGTGCGCCGCAACAGCGCGATGACGAGCCTCAGCAGTCCGGGATGGCCCTTGATCTGGCGCGCCTGGTTCTCGACGAGCGGCTCGACCCGCAGCGCCGCGAGCTTCGCCACCAGGAAGAGCGAGACGATAATGGCGGCCTGATAGACAAACCACGGCGTGGCGGCATAGTCGAACCATCCGCCGGCCCAGGCCAGCGATCTATCGATGGCGTCGCGAAAATCCATTGCCACACGACCACTTGGCTACGAACTGCAACTTCGCGGTCCACAATGTCGTCGGCCTTGTGATTGGTCAAGCCGACCTTCGGGGCGGCCTTGTGAGCGGCAGCGGCGGAACAAAAACGCAGCAAGGGCCACTGACGGCCGGCGACGAGGTTGGCAGGCCTTTCTGCAGCGCCACACCCGCATGTACAAGCGCATCGTCTTGCCCGACGCTTGCAGGTATCGCCGGCTCGCCGCCGCCCGACCAGTCTCGCGAAAAAATGTGTAAAATCATCCATCGAAGCGCTTGCGCAAGCGCTTCGATTGGATTAATTCAATCTCCGTGACGAATTTGGCGCTGCAGACCCGCATAGCCGTATTCGCCTTCGGAGGATCAGCAACAGCCCTTGCCGGCACACGTCGCGCCCCGCGCTTCGTGGCGGCCTGATGCTGCCTGTGAATTGTCAAACCGAACGGGAGGAACCGATGAACTTCAAGCAGAACGGACTGTCTCGCCGCACCTTCGTGAAGGCTTCGGCGGCACTTGGCGCCACCGCCGTGGCGGCTGCGTCAGGGGTCAAGATGGCGCGGGCAGCACCCGCCGAACTCAGGTATTTCTACCGGGCGCCATGGCCGTCTTCGGAGGTCTACGCCAATTGGCTGATCGACGAATGGAACAAGAAGAACGGCGACCGGGTTCATGTCACCGGCGCCAGCGTCGACGGCGAGACCTACAAGACCAAGCAGACCATCGAACTGTCCTCGAGCAATCCGCCGGATCTTTTCTATTCCTGGGAAGGCGGACGCGGCAAGGAGATCGTCGACAACGGTTTCTCCGCAGATCTGACCCCCTATTACGAGAAATATGGCTGGGACAAGAAACTGAATCCGGCCGGCGTGACGCTGTCGGTCTACAACGGCAAGAAGCATTTCGTCCCGACCGAGATGTGCGCCTCGGTGGTCTGGTACCGCAAGGACATCTACGAGAAGCTCGGCCTCAAGGTTCCGACCACATGGGACGAACTCATGGCCAATGCCCAGAAGGGCAAGGAAGCCGGCCTTGCCGCCTTCATGCTGGCCAACCAGAAGAAATGGCCCTCGCAGTTCATGTGGTCGGCGATCCTGGTCAACAAGCATGGTCTGGACGTCTATGACGGGCTGATCAACGGCACCATTCCGTGGACCGACCCGCGCGCCGTCGATGTCACCGCGATGATGCAGAAACTGGCCGAGGACGGGATGTTCGAGCCGTCGTTCAACTCGATCGATCTCGGGCCCGCCATGGTGCCGTGGACGCAAGGCCACGGCCTGCACTGGTATCAGGGCTCGTTCAATCTCGGCCGCTTCCGCGGCGACCAGCCGCAATGCTGCGTCGTGCCAATGGACTTCTTCCCGATGCCGGCCTTCCCGGGCAAGAAGCCGGTGATGTCGGTGTTCGCCGAGGACACAATCATGATCCATGCGAACAGCCCGAACAAGGATGCCGCGGCTGAGTTCCTCGACTGGATGGTGTCCGACGCAGCGATGAGCAAGAAGCTTGAGATCGACAAGCCTTTCCCGTCGAACGTCAATTCCGACCTGTCGCGGCTGAGCGAGATGGAGCAGCGCCTCGGCAAGGCGATGGCGGAGTCCGGCTCGTTCACCTTCATGCATGTCGACCATGCCACGCCGCCGGCGATCTCGGACAAGTTCCTCGACGGCGTCCAGGGGGTGCTGGCCGGCGCCATGTCGCCCGAAGACGCCATGAAGCTGACCGAGGACGAGGCGGCGCGCGTCAAGAAATCCTAGGCGATGACCGAGCGGGAGAGGTGCAACGCGCTTCTTCCGCGTCCTCCCCGGCGGCGGTGCGCTTCGGTGCGCCGCCGCAACGGCGGGAGCCCGCGTGCCGACGAAACGCGACGCGGACGCCACCCGTCCATTTCCGCAATCAATCGAAAGGCGTAACCATGGCCAGCAGCGCAAGCCGCTTCGATGACGGCACCTTCATCGGCTTCGCCCGCCGGCATGTGTTCGTGACCGTATTCGGGGTCGCCGTGCCCTTGCTGGTGTTCGCCTGCTTCATCGGCTACCCGATCGTCTACACGATCTGCCTCAGCTTCTTCGAATGGAACGGCATGGCGCCGCAGAAGAAATTCATCGGCCTGGCCAACTACGCCTACCTCCTCCACGACAAGTATTTCTACATAGCGCTGGTCAACAACGCCAAGTGGCTGGTCGTGTCGCTGGTGTTTCCGGTCTCGCTCGGCTTCCTGATCGCCTATGTGATGAAGGCGCGGCTGGTGTTTGCGCCATCGCTCCTGCGCACGATCGTCTTCTTTCCGGTGACCATGTCGCTGATCGCGGTCGGGCTGATGTTCCTGCTCATCCTCAATCCGGTGTTCGGCGCCTTCGACACCTTGCTGCGCTCGGTCGGGCTCGGCTTCCTGGTGCATGAATGGTTCGGCGACTACCGCATCGCACTTTACACGCTGGCGGTCATTTCGGGCTGGGCCTTCACCGGCATGCCAATGATCTTCTACTTCGCCGGCCTTGGCGATGTTCCGAAGGAAACCTTCGACGCCGCGCGCATCGAGGGCGCCGGACATTGGCGCATGATCCGCAGCGTCGCCCTGCCCCAGCTGCGCCCCGTCACCGCGATCATCGTCATGCTGACGCTGTTTGAATCGCTGCGCGCCTTCGACCTGATCGCCGTGCTGACCAAGGGCGCCCCTTTCGGCATGACCAACGTGCTCGGCTATCTCGTCTACATGGAGAGTTTCTGGAACTCCCGCTTCGGCTACGGCGCGGCACTCAGCGTCGTCATCCTGGTGATTGCCGGGTCGCTGGCAGCCGTCCTGCTCGGCAAGGTCCTGAAGGGTGCCTTCGATGTCTGACGCGACCCTGAACGCCGGCGCAACGCGCCGCGGCAACCTCGCCTCGGTCCTGCCCAAACTCGCCGCGACCCTGCTCATGCTGGTGCTGGCGGCGGTGTGGCTCGGACCGCTGCTTTTGATCGTGATGACGTCGATCAAGTCGAACGCCGAGTTCCTGGCCGGGCCGTTCGCCTTGCCCAGGTCGCCGACCATCCAGCCCTATATCGACGTCTGGTTCGGGCTCGGTTTCGGCACGCTTTTGAGGAACAGCCTGATCTATGCCACGGCCGGGTCGGCGCTGGCGGTGACACTGGCGCTGGTCCCGGCCTTTGCGCTCAGCCGCATGAACGTGCCTGGCCGCAAGTGGATCTTCGGCCTGCTGCTGACCGGCCTCATGCTGCCGCAGCAGACGGTGCTGATCCCGCTTTACGACACGCTGCGCACATTCCACCTGCTGGACACCAAGATCGGCCTGGTCATCGTCCACGGCGTCTATGGAATGCCGCTGCAAGTGCTGATCCTGCGCGGCTTCATGACGACCATCCCGCCGGAAATCGAGAAGGCCGCCTATGTCGAGGGCGCGACCGACTTCCAGGTTTTCTGGAAGGTGATCCTGCCGCTGTCGGTTCCCGGCATCCTGGTCGGCTACACGCTGAACTTCATCGCCATCTGGAAGGAGTTCGTGTTCGGGCTGGTGTTCCTCAACAGCGAGGAGAACTTTCCGGTGACGGTCGGCATGCTGAAGCTGAACAGCGACCGCTACCTTGCCGTCTTCAACCTGCCGGCCGCGGGCCTCGTCATCTCGCAACTGCCGATCGTCATCCTGTTCATCCTGACCTACCGGCAGATCTCGGGCGGCAATCTCTCCGGCGCCGTGAAGGGCTGATTTCGATGACTGTGGAACAAGGACTTTGTAATGGCTGAAGTGTCCCTGAAGGACGTCGAGAAGCGCTATGCGATGGTGCCGGTTCTGTCCGGGCTGAACCTGGACATTGCCGATGGCGAATTCACCGTGCTGGTGGGACCGTCCGGCTGCGGCAAGACGACGACGCTGAACATGATCGCAGGTCTTGAATCGATCACCGGCGGCACGCTGCGCATCGGCGCGCGCGACGTGACCACGCTGCCGCCGAAGGACCGCGACATCGCCATGGTGTTCCAGTCCTACGCGCTGTTTCCGCACATGACGGTGCGCGACAACATCGCGTTCGGCATGAAGATCCGGAAAACCCCGAAAGCCGAGATCGAAACGCAGATACGGCAGGTGGCGCAGCGGCTGCGCATCGATGACCTGCTCGACAGACTGCCCAAGGCGCTGTCCGGCGGCCAGCGGCAGCGCGTCGCGCTCGGGCGGGCGCTGGTGCGCCGGCCCGGCGTGTTCCTCATGGACGAGCCGCTGTCCAACCTCGACGCAAAGATGCGCATCGAGGCGCGCAGTTTCCTGACCAAGATGCATCAGGAGGTCGGAACCACGACCGTCTATGTCACGCACGATCAGGCCGAGGCGATGACCATGGGCAGCAAGATCGTGGTCATGAACGGCGGCAAGATCCAGCAGGCGGCGGCCCCGCTCGAGGTCTACAACCGGCCGGCCAACCAGTTCGTCGCCGGCTTCATCGGATCGCCCGCCATGAACTTCCTGCGCCTGGTCTACGACGGCAAAGCCCTCCTGGACCAGGCTTGCCGGTTGCGGATAGAGGTTCCGGAGTGCCGGCGCGCGGCGCTTGCCGGCCAGCAGGGAAAAACGGTCACGCTGGGGGTGCGGCCGGAGCATTTCAGGATCCTGCAGCCCGGCGCCACCCCGGGGGCCGATTCGATCGCGTTCAATGTCGACGTGGTCCAGCATCTCGGCCACGAAATTCTTCTCGACCTCAGCGCCGGCGATCACAGATGCATCGCGCGGCTGCCGCCCAGCGACCGTTCAAAGCTTGGGGAAAGCCGGCTGTTTTCCATCGATATGGACCACGTCCATTACTTCAACGGCGACAGCGGCGAAAACCTCATTGATTATGCCCGGCAACAATGAATAGTCGGCTGCGGACCGGCGATTGGGGACCGGTTCCCGGCAGGCGGGTGCCGCATCGAGGGTAAAGGGATGGCGAGAGCGACTGCAACGATCAGCGACGTCGCCCGCCGCGCCGGAGTGTCCACCTCCACCGTGTCGCACGTCATCAACGGCACGCGCCTCGTCAGCCCCGAGAAAACCGCTCTCGTCAACGAGGCGATCACTGCGACGGGATATCAGCCGAACGCGCTGGCGCGCTCGCTGGCACGCAAGGTCAGCAACTATGTCGGCATCGCCATATCGGCGATCACCAATCCCTATTTCAGCGACATCATCTGCGCCATCGAGAACGAGTGCGCCCGGCTTGGCCTGCTGGTTTTCCTCGCCGACACGCGCGACGAGCCTGGCCATGAGCTGGCCGTCGTCCAGGCGCTGCAGGAACGACGGGTGGACGGCATCATCCTGGCCCCGTGCGGCGATCCTGAAAGCACGACCGTGCGCTATCTGGAAAGGAGCGGCATCCCGACCGTACTCGTCGACAGGTACACGGCGTCGGCCTTCGACCATGTCGGCGTCGAGAACAAGCAGGCCGTCGCCAATCTGGTTTCGCATATGGCCGAATTCGGCCACAGGCGGATCGGCATGATCGGCGGCCATGCCGGTTTCAGTACCACCACCGAGCGCATCGAAGGCTACAGGCTCGGCCTGAAGCGTCACGGGATCGCCTTCGATCCGGCGTTGGTGCAACCATCGAACCAGACTTTCGAAGCCGCCCAAAGTTCGACCGCTGCCCTGCTGGCGCTGGCAAACCGGCCGACCGGCATCATTACCGGAAACAACCAGACGACGATCGGCGCCGTGGCCGCGATCCGCAATGCGGGCCTCAGAATACCGCAGGACATATCGCTTGCGGGCTTCGACGACTTCGAGTGGGCGAACTACTTCGACCCGCGGCTGACCCTGGTGGCGCAGCCCTGCGACGAGATTGGCCGCAGGGCCGCGCAGATGCTTGTCGAGCGGATCGGCGGATTGCACACGGCACCCCGTTCCGTCAGGTTGAAATCGACCCTCGTCACAAGGAACTCTTGCGCGGCTCCGGCTGTTTCCTGAACCGCCTGGCGGATCGCGCCGAGATGCGAGCGCGATTTTGCGCGCTGCGCAATTTCGATCAAACTGGCCGCGCCAGGAAACGGCAGCATCATCCGGCCAATGCGAGGAGAAACATGAACCCGACCGAGAAGGCGCTGTGGTTCGTCGAAAGCCATCTGCCGGAAGCGGTCTCGCTCGACGATGTCGCGCAAAGCAGCGGCGTGTCGCGCTTCCACGTGACGCGCGCTTTCGGCGCTGCGACCGGCCGCTCGGTGATGGGCTACATGCGGGCGCGCCGGCTGAGCGAAGCGGCGCGCAAGCTAGCCTCCGGCGCGCCCGACATCCTCTCGGTCGCGCTCGACGCCGGCTATAACTCGCATGAGGCCTTCACCCGCGCCTTCCGCGACCAGTTCGCCACCACACCGGAACTGGTGCGCGCAAAAGGCAGCCTCGACAATCTCGATCTCGTGGAGCCGATCCTGATGGACCAGTCCCTGCTTGCCAGCCTCGAGCCGCCGCGCTTCGAGACCAGCCGCCCCTTCCTCATCGCCGGCCTCGGCGAACGCTACAGCTGCGAGAGCAGCGCGGCGATCCCGATGCAGTGGCAGCGTTTCGGCCCCTTTATCGGCAACATTCCGGGTGAGATCCGCGACGTCGCCTACGGCGTCTGCGTCAACGGCGACGATGCCGGCAATTTCGATTACATTGCAGGCGTCGAGGTGACCGATTTCTCCGACCTGCCGAAGGACTTCTTCCGCGTCCGCGTGCCGGCGCAGAAGTACGCGGTATTTTCGCATCGCGAGCACATCTCGACTATCCGCCGCACCGTCAACACGATCTGGAACAAATGGCTGCCGGTCTCCGGCCACGAGATCGCGGATGCGTCGGAGTTCGAGCGCTACGGCCCCGAATTCGATCCGCGCAGCGGCAATGGCGGGCTGGAGATCTGGATCCCTGTGAAGGGGTGAGGAGCGGTCGGCCGTAGGCCGATCAATCGACAACGTTTTGTCGATTGAAGCGACGAACGCCCGAAGCCATAGCGAAGGGCCGGACCAACGCTAAAACTCCAAATTCCAGTCCTAGTCGACTAGATCCTTGCCGAAGGAATGGTGTGCACGCATCCACCAGCCGCTTGGCTACGCCGAGGCCGCGCGCCGACGCGTCCAGTCAAGGCGAATTCACAAAAACCGAATGCGCTCGTCATCTGGCAAGAAACGTTTCTGGGCGAGAGTCTGAAGGCCTAGGTCCCGAGGGTCAAAGAAATCGAAGAGAGGATACTATGTCGAATCTGGTAAACTCTTTAAATGCAAGTTACTTAATAGAAATGGCTCGGAAATTGAAGTCCAGGAGATTATCGCTGCAATGACGCAGTCTCAAAACGCACGGGTCTGGGCCAGCCGCGCCTTCATGGACTCGTCACGCATCAAGGGATTCACCGCTGATCCGTTGCCGACGGGAATGAACCTCGGCCAGATGGCTGAATTGAACGAAACAGGCGAACGAATGTCGGCAGAGCATTTCCCGAAGGAGATATTCGCCAAGTACCCGGACAAGAAAGAAAAGAAGCAGGCGGATCTCGTGCTTGCTGCGGGCGCAGTGGTGGTCTCGGCGGCCTGCGCCGATGTGCTGCGGCAATTCGATCTCGGCCATTCGTCGCTCTACCCGATCAAGCTTTTCCAGCATGACCGCAACACGCCGGTCGAAGGTGAGTATTTTTGCCTCAACATCGGCGAGCGCAAGGATGCTTTCCTGCGCGAACATTCAAAGAGGGTCATTGAGTACGGTATCGGCGGTTTCAGAATGTGGCCAAATCTTCTTGACGACGAGGTGGCCGTTGGGCGGGCTGCCCTTGAAGGCCCCGATCTGTGGGTGAGTCCGCCGTTGAAACGCATTTTCTTCCTGAGCGACCGGCTGACCCAAGCGCTACGGGCGGCAAAGATGAGCAGGGTCTTTGGTTTCCGCGCCTGCCGCATTGTCGAAGCTGACTAGGAACGGCTCGGAGTCGAAGACGGCGCGAAGCGAGCAAGCAGGTGGTTTCCGAGCCGGCCTCTCCTGAACATCAGCGGGCTTTACAGGTCCAGGTTCCAGTTCTGGCCGACCAGATCCTTGCCGAAGGAATGGTGGCGCTCTTCCTCGGCGAGCTTGAAGCCTGCCGCCTCGTAGATGCGGCGCGCCGAGACGAGGATGTCGTTGGTCCACAGCGTCAGCGTCTTGTAGCCCTTCGCACGAGCAAAACTCACGCACTCATCGACCAGCCGCCTGCCGATGCCGAGACCACGCGCCGAGGGCTCGACATAGAGCAGGCGAAGCTTCGCCACCTCGTCCGACTTGCGCACGACAAAGACCGAGCCGACAACCTCGCCTTCCCGCTCGGCGACCCAGCCGCGCTCCCATTTCGGATCGAAGGATTTGACGAAGGCCGCGAGGATCTCGGCGACCAAGGCCTCGTAGGTCTCGTCCCAGCCATAATCCTGCGCGTAGAGCATGCCCTGGCGTCTGACGATCCAGCCGATATCGCCGACCTGCAGCGGCCGCAGCATGTAGGGAATTTTAGGCTCGGCACCGTCGCCGCCCAGCAGGCGCTGCACCGTCTGCATGGCCTTGACCAGTCTGTCCTGGTCGGATGCCGGCAGCCGATCGAGCAAGGCCGCGACCTGATCGTGCGAATCCCAATTCAGCGGCGCGAAGGCCTGCCTTCCGGCCGGCGTCAGCGCGATCGACGAGCGCCGCGCATCGGCCTCGGTGGCGGCGCGCTCGACCAGGCCGCGCTCCTCGAACTTCTTCAGCAGCCGGCTGAGATAGCCGGGGTCAAGCGCAAGGTCGCGGACAAGGTCGGTGGCGGTCAGGCCGTCGCGATGCGCCAGCTCGTAGAGCACCCGCGCTTCGGTCAGCGAGAACGCGCTTTTTAGGAGCCCTTCTTCGAGCAGCCCGATCTGGCGGGTGTAGAAGCGATTGAAGGCCCGCACCGCGTCGATCCGTTCCTTACCGGGTTGGTGATGAAGGGTCATGGCGTTTCTCCT
Organism: Mesorhizobium monacense; assembly: GCF_056781675.1. NCBI lineage: Bacteria > Pseudomonadati > Pseudomonadota > Alphaproteobacteria > Hyphomicrobiales > Phyllobacteriaceae > Mesorhizobium > Mesorhizobium monacense. Next base: position 3,124,229 of record NZ_CM165567.1, read on the forward strand.
GTCGGGGACAGGATCGATCATTTAGTTGACTTAGTCAAGTAAATAGCTGCTGCCTATCTGACGGCCTGGCGGATCAGCCCCTCGAAGCCATCGGCCAGATTCGCCGTGCCGGCGGCGATGATCTTCGACAGGGCCCTCGCCCGGCCGGGGGTCTTGTTGGCGTCGAGCAGCACCGCCCTGCCCTCATGCATGACGAAGTCGAACTTGCCGTAGTCGAAGCCGAGCTTCTGGCGCAACGCCCGCAATTCGTCGGGGACCGGAACCGGCTCGCGGCGAATGGTGTCGTCGCCCTTGACCAGACTTTGCGGCGAGACGTAGCGGGTGCAGCGCTCGCGCTCGCCGCAGAAGATCCAGAACCGCGCCGCGAAGCCGTCCGGCTCCGCTTCGGGGATGAATTTCTCGACGACCAGATTGGTGCGCGCAAAAACTTCCGCAGGAACATCCGCCAGCGAAGCACGGATCTGGTACTGTTCGAAGGCCTCGCTACCCGGAAAGGGAATTGCCTTGCCGGCGCGCACGGAGTGCCGGTTGAGCTGTTGCTCGGGCGTTCCCTGGTGGTTGAGATTGCTCTTGACGATGACCGGACCGGACCAGTCGTCATCCTGATCGATGACAGCGCCGCTGATGCGGCGCTTGGAGATGTCGCTTGCACCGAGATTGAGGCAAAAGGGAAAGCCTCGCGCATAGTCGACATAGTCGGCCGGCGTCAACGTCGCGTCGACATGGAGAACGGCGATATCGGCATCATGTCTGGTCGAAGGCCCGGGCAGGATGCGAACGGAATGGCCGCGCCTTTTCAGCTCCGCCAGTATGTCGAACAGCATATAGGGGCTGCCCCAACGCCGCAGCATGCCGCGCCGGTGCTGGAACCGGTCGTATTCATGCGTTATCACCGCGATGCGGACCACGATCTCTCCAACCGCGCGAAGCAGGCATTCAGCGGGACCTATCCAGTGCACCACCAGCCAACGAGCCGTTTTGCATGACTAGCCACTGGGATGCAATTCGCCGCCACTGGCAGTTGCTCGGCCCGCCGCTGCGGCCGCCGCCGGTGGCGGTCGAGACCTATGAGCGCGAACTCCAACTGCAATCGGCGGATGTGCTGCTTTTGGGCGTGACGCCGGAATTGGCCGGCCTCGGCAAGACGATGCTGGCTGTCGATGAATCCGCAGCCATGATCTCCGGCATCTGGCCCGGCGACACCGACACGCGCAAGGCGGTGATCGGCAACTGGCTGGACCTGCCGATTGCCTCCAATAGCGTCGATGCCGTCATTGGCGACGGCTGCCTGTCGGCGCTTGATTCATCTACCGCGAGACTTCACCTGCTTGCCGAAATCGGGCGCGTGCTGAAACCGGGCGGACGGGCCGGGCTGCGCCTGTTCGCCGGCCCCGAGGCGCCGGACGATCTAGGGGCCGTGCGGGAACTCACCATGGCCGGCGGCGTCGCCACCTTCCACGAACTCAAATGGCGGATCGCCATGAGTTGCACCGGCGGCGACCCGGACCGCGCCATCAAGGTGAAGGCGATCCTCGAGGCGTTCGACACACTGTTTGCCGACCGCGAGGAGCTTGCCCTGGCCACCGGCTGGGACATGGCCGTCATCGGCACCATCGATGTCTATACGACGTCGCAGGCCAGCTACAGCTTCGCCACCGCGGCAATGCTGGTTGAGGAGGCAAGCCGCCATTTCAGCCGTGTCCGCCTCGCCCCGACCGGGACCTACGGCATGGCCGAACGCTGCCCGCTGCTGGTGCTGGAGCAGCCGCGCCGATAGATACTCACCCCATCGGCAAAGCCTGCCAGCGGTCGACAATCTTGCCGCCGGAAAGCACGGCAATAGAACCGAAATGCTGCAGTACCGCCTCGCTCTGCGTCGGCCTCAGAAACGCGTAGTCGCCCGGTTTGACCATTGCATCCCCGGGCAGGCCCATGAACTGCTGGTTGGAGGACAGGCCGATCAGGCCGTTGGTCTTCATGCCGTCGGGAAACACCGGCTCGGCCATCCATTTGCCGCCATAGAGGTAGCAGCCCTTGCGCGGAAACAGGCCGAGCGTTTGCAGTATCCGCGACAGGGCTGCCGGGCCGGGCAGCACCGGCTCGACCGCCTTCAGGATCGGCGTCGCGATGAAGGCGGCCGGTTGGAAGCCGGAGAGCCCCGGCTTGTCGAAATCGCTGGGCAGCACGAAGGCGGAGCCGATCGACACTTCATTGGCCACCCCGCCATTATGCAGCAGCGCCGTCTTCGAACCGCCGATGTTGAGGATGCGGCGCTGGTCCTCGCCAAGGCAATCGGCGAACTCCTTGGTCAGTGCCGAGGCCTTTTTCAGCGCTCCGTCCTGGCCTCCGAACAGGCCGGGAATCTCGGGCGCATGCGCCTCATAAGCCATGATGCCCTGACAATGCAGCCGTTCGGGAATCGATAGCCCCTTCAAGGCTTCCGGGCTCGCGAACCCACCACGGTGCAGCCCGACATCGACCTCGTAAGCGAAGCGCAGTTCGATGCCGAGTTCGGCCGCCTGCGCGCCGTATTCGGCCAGCCGCTCTTTCGTATCGATCAGCCAGCAGACGCGCGACCACTCCACTCGGCCTTTCGTCAGCATGGCTCTCGCCGCACCGACCGGCATCGGCTTGCCATAGAGCATGTCGGCGTCCGGAAAGGCATCGAGCACGGCCTGCGTCACCGGCGGATGAAAGGTCATGAAGCGGTTCGTGCCGAGCGCCCTGGCGATGTGCGACAGCAACGGCACGCAAGCCAGCGATTTGTCGACCAGCCGCACGGCAAGGCCAGGGTCCAGTCTCTCCTTCACCAGAGCGATATTGCGGTCCAGCCTGTCGCGGTCGAGCAGCAGGCAGGGCTGGAAGATGCCGGCCTCCTTCAACGCCTGCGACAGCGCGGCGAAATAGGCGCTCATGTCTCGATGCCGAACAGGCCGGCCATATAGGGCGACACGAAACGGTTTTGCGGATCGATGTCGCGGCGCACCGCCATCGCCTCGTCCCAGCGCGGATAGAGTTTCTTCAAATCCGCCGCCTTCAGGCTGTGCATCTTGCCCCAATGCGGCCTGCCGCCATATTTGCGGAAGATCGGTTCGGCCGCGCGCATGAACGGCAATGGATCGTTCGCCGCATCGTGGTGGATGGCGATCGAGCAGGTGGGCCTTTTGTAGAACGGCGAGAGCCAGAATTCGTCTGCTGCCACCGAGCGCACCTCCATCGGGAAATAGACTGCGGGAAAGTGCGTCTCGGTCAGCGCGATGATTTCGGCCAGCGCCTTCGGCCCCTCCTCGAAGGGCAGATGATATTCCATCTCGTTGAAGCGGGTTTGTCGGTCGCTGGCATAGACGTTGAGCCAGTCCTGCACGTAATCCTCGGCCGGCAGTTTGGCGATGGCGCCCAGGATCAGCCGGCGGCGCAGCGACGGCAGCCAGCGGAGTGCGGTGCGCAGCCGGCGTAGCGTCTGCAGCCCCGCCTCGTCGCCCTCGGTCGGCCGCAGCGTCGTCGCTGCATCGCTCAGGTCACTGGCGATGAACTGCGCGTAGCCGGAAAACGGAATGTAGTAGAACTCGGCCGAGCGATGCGCGCTCATCATCTTTTCGAAGTCGCGCAGCATGTCGGCGATCGGCAGCACCCATTTGCGGCGGCGCAGCCGATAGGTCGGCATGTTGTTCACTGTCACTTCGGTCAGGAGGCCGAAGGCGCCGAGCGCGACGCCGATGGCATGGATCGTCTCTTGATCCCCTGCCTTGGAGTATTCGCGCAGCTTGCCCAGCCCGTCGACGATCTGCACCGTCTCCAGCTGCGTGTGATAGGCGCCAAGCGTCGGACCGGAGCCATGGGTGGCGGTGCCGAGCGCGCCGCCGATTGCCTGGCGGTCGATGTCGCCCATGTTGGGCAGGCCCTGGCCGATGCCTTGCAGCAGCTGCATCAGCGGGCCGAGCCTGGTCCCTGCCCGCACACGCGCCTGATGTTTCTGCGCGTCGTGCGACACCAGCCCCTCGATCTTCTCCAGCGAGACGATCGTGCCTTCGGATTTCACCAGCGGCGTGAAGGAATGGCCGGCACCGACGACGCGCAGCGGGCCGGGTGCGCCGCGCACCAGATCGGCAAGCTCATTGGTGTCGGCCGGGCTGGCGATCAGTTTCGGCTCGGCGCGAACGAAGCCGGACCAGTTGCTCCAGGTGGTCGACAAGGCGCCCTCCTCCCGCTTAGGCGACGGCGCGGCGCCGCCGCGACACGAGGATGAACAGGCCGAGCAGCATAACGCTGGCAAGCGCGCTGGCGGCGGCGAATTCCGGCACCGGCCGGAAGTCCTTGCCGTCGATGAGCAGCGATGCCGCGATCGGGCCGATGGCCAGGCCGAAGAGCTGGGCGGCCGGCACCAGCAGCACGGCGGTGCGCGTCTCGTCAGCGGTGATGGCCAGCCGGATCTGGTAGGGCACGATGAATAAGAGGATAAAACCCATGACCAAGGCTGAGACCCAGAATGTCGTCAGGCCCGGTCCGCCGGCGAGAACCAGGGAACTGACAAGCGCGACAGTACCGATCGCCGCGATGGCGTGGCGATAATCGATGCGCGCCTCGAACACGGTCGCCGTCATCGCGCCCAGAACCTGAACCGCGAGGCTGGCCGAGACGATCAGGCCGACGGTGCGCCCGTCGATGCCGTACTGCACGCCAAGCGGCTCCAGAAAAGCCCAGACCGCGCCGAAGAACATGAAGTAGCAGAAGACCGACAACAGCGCGCTCATCGAAGGGAGCGTCAGCACATTGGCCAGGTTCTCTTCCTTGGGCAGGTCGGCATAGTTGCCCGGCACCTTCCAGGCGACCACCAGGGACGCCAGGCAAACCAAGGCGAGCGCAATGAAGCCGCCGGCCGACCCGGCTGCCGGAATCACATAGAGGGCGAGCACCAGCGCCAACGCGCATTGCATCAGCGTCTGGATGGTGACGAAATAGCCGCCGATGCGCTCGGCCCGCCGCGAGCGGGCGATGAGCTCGGTGGCGATCGCGACCAGGCCGCCCTCGGCGAGCCCGGCCATGGCGCGTGCGGCGATCAGCGTATTCGCGGAGGCGGCATAGGCCGTCCACCAATTGGCCAGCGCAAGCAGGATCAGCAGGACAGCACTTTTCCAGCGCATGTTGCGGGCTGCAAGCAGCATCGCCACGACGCCTGAGCCGACGGCAATGGCGATCATCTCCGCCGTCGCGACCAAAGCAAGTTCGTCGCCGCTGACATGGCCCTCGGTGTAGAGGGCGCCGAGGAGCACCGGCTGCAGGCCGAGGATGAGCAGGCCAACCGAACCGATCCACAGGGCCGAGGCAAGCTCGGCGCCGGTCGGATTGCCAACCAGCCAATCGCCATTCCCCTGATGTCCGGCATTCGATGCCAAAGGCGCCTCCCCCAACGTCCTTGCCGCACGGCGAAAAAACTGACAATCTGTCAGCAATTCTGGAAACTGATACTTGATCATATTTATTGTCAACCGGGAATTTGGACTTTCTGGCGAGAGATCCGACGCATGACGGAAGCAAGGCGATTGGCGACCGAGCCGCGGCGCAGACCCAAGCAGGAGCGCAGCCGCGAGCGCATCGACGCGATCCTGTCGACGACCATGCGGCTGATCGGCGAGAAGGGCATCGACGCCGTCACGATGAAGGAAGTGGGCGCGCTGGCCGGCGGGCCGATCGCCACCGTCTATCACTATTTTCCCAACAAATCGGCGATCCTGGCGATGCTCTATGAGCGCTTCTCCGAGGTCAGCCGCACCCGCTTCGGCGCGATCATCGCTGAAATCCGTGGCCTGGACGACGTGACGGCAGCGGCTGATCGCCTGCTCGACGACTATTATGAGCGCGTTGCCGAAGACCCGGCCATTCAGGATCTGCAGAACGCGATCCAGGCCGACAAGGCGCTGCAGAATCTCGACATCGCCGAGACAAGACAGCAGGCGAGCACGTTCTGCGAGCATGTCGGCCCGCTCATCGATCCGGAGCGGCGCGAGCAGTTCGCCCGCGTGGTCTTCCTGATCTTCCAGCTTGCCGGCGGGGTGGTGCGGCTTGCGCTGACGCAGGACGAGGAAGAAGGCCGACGGACGATCGATGACTACAGGTCGATTATTCACGCGCAGCTGCGGTTGTTTCTTTAATCGACCTCAGGGATCCAGCTTCGGCGCCAAGATGTCGACCAGCCAGTCGACGAACACCCGCACCCGCGGCGACAGTTGCCGGCTGCGTGGATAGAGCACCGAGATCGGCGTCGCGGTCGGCGGATAGTCGCCCAGCAGCTCGACCAGCCGGCCGGCGGCAAGATCATCGGTAAAACGAAGCCGCGGTGCCTGGTAGAGGCCGAAGCCGAGCCGTACCAGAGTGGCGCTGGTGTCGGAATTGGCCACGGTGACCAGCGACGGCAGGACGATCTCGCGGACCTTGCCGTCGACCATGAACTCCAGCGGCATCACCTGTCCGGTGCGCGAGGAGACGAAGCCGATCATCATATGCCCGGCAAGATCGTCGAGAGAGCGCGGCAGGCCGTGGCGCTCGAGATAGGCAGGGCTGGCGACGGTGATTTCGCGCGCCGTGCCCAGCCGGCGCACGATCATGTCGCTGTCGGGAAGCACGCCGGCGCGGATGACGCAGTCGACACCTTCGCGCACGAGGTCGACCAGCCGGTCCCCCTCGCCTATGTGCACGCTCAGACCCGGATGGCGGGCGAGCAGCGCCGGCAGTTCCGGCAGGATGAAGGTGCGCGCCATGTGGCCGTTGACGTCGATGCGCAACCGCCCGCGAACCTCATTGGCGGCAAAGCTGCCTTCGGCATCCTCGATGTCGGCCAGGATGCCGGTGCAGCGCTGATAATAGGCCTCGCCGTCGAGTGTCGTCGTGACGTGGCGGGTGGTCCGCCGCAGGAGTTGCGCGCCCAGCCGTTCCTCGAGCTGCTTGATCGCGGAGGTGGCGCTGGAGCGCGGCAGTCCGAGATCGGCGGCGGCCGCAGTGAAACTGCGCCGCTCCACGACGCGGGCGAAGAGGCGCATGCTGTCGAGCCTGTCCATGTTCCGATTGTTCGTCTTTCCTGAATAGAGAAGGCAATTTTTGCCTGATTATATCCGCCAGGCGGGAGAATAAATAGAGGCCATCGCAAATCGATGGAGACGACCATGACCAAGACCAATCGCCCGATAGCCCTGATCACCGGCGGCAGCCGTGGATTGGGACGCAACACCGCGCTCAGCCTCACCCGCAGGGGCGTCGACCTGGTGATTACCTACCGGTCCCGCGCGGACGAGGCCCAGGCGGCCATCGCGGAGATCGAGGCGGCGGGCGGCCGCGCCGCGGCGCTGCAACTCGATACGGGCGCGGTCGCGACCTTCCCGGCCTTCGTCGAGGCATTGAAGCGGACGCTCAGCGAGACCTGGCAGCGCGACCAGTTCGACTTCCTCGTCAACAATGCCGGTACCGGCCTGCGCAAGACCATCGCCGAGACGACCGAAGAGGAATTCGACACGCTGATGAACATCCACCTCAAGGGCGTGTTCTTCCTGACCCAGGCGCTGCTGCCGCTGATCGCCGATGACGGCCGCATCATCAATATTTCGAGCGGACTGGCGCGCTTCTCGGTCCCGGGCTCGGCGGCCTATGCGATGATGAAGGGCGGCATCGAGGTGTTTACGCGCTATCTGGCCAAGGAACTCGGCTCCCGCCGCATCACCGCCAACACGGTGGCACCCGGCGCGATCGCGACCGACTTCAATGGCGGCCATGTGCGCGACGACGCCGACATCAACCGCATGGTGGCAGGCGTCACCGCGCTCGGCCGCGCCGGCGTGCCCGACGATATCGGCCCGATGATCGCCTCGCTGCTGTCGGACGACAGCCGCTGGGTCAACGCCCAACGCATCGAGGTGTCGGGCGGCATGAACATCTAGCCTCCAAGCGTCTCGACTTTCCCGCTGCGCCGTGTTTCACAGCTCCCACCCGGCGCAGCGGATGCATTTCGCGGCCGATACCGGCGGCGATCATCGCGTTCCATGAACGGGCGATCGCGAAAAACAAAATTTCGCGCGACCAGGTGGCTCGGCGCGCCTTGACTCCGACAGACCAGCAGCCTATTTCACCGGCACGTTAGCACTCGCCATTGGTGAGTGCTAACCAAGTCCGGCATCACCGGGCTGCATTGGTTGTCCGGCTTCGCCGGGCAGCATTGGTTTGTCCGGCTTCGCCGGACGGAGGAACAGTTCTCACCGTTCTCATTCGAGGAAGAAAAAATGGCAAAGTCGAAGTTCCGCCCGCTTCATGACCGCGTGGTCGTTCGCCGGGTTGAATCCGAATCCAAGACCGCCGGCGGGATCATCATCCCGGATACGGCGAAGGAAAAGCCGCAGGAAGGCGAGATCATCGCCGTCGGTTCCGGCGCCCGCGACGAAGCCGGCAAGCTCGTCCCCCTGGACGTCAAGGCTGGCGACCGCATCCTGTTCGGCAAGTGGTCGGGCACCGAAGTCAAGCTCAATGGCGAAGACCTTCTGATCATGAAGGAATCCGACATCATGGGCATCATCGGCTGAATATCGGCCTCACCGTCATCTAAATCTGCGGGCTCGATCAAAGCCCCTGCCAGGAGCTAAACATGGCTGCCAAAGAAGTAAAATTCTCCCGCGACGCCCGTGAGCGCATGCTGCGCGGCGTCAACATCCTCGCCGACGCGGTGAAGGTCACGCTCGGCCCCAAGGGCCGCAACGTCGTCATCGACAAGTCGTTCGGCGCCCCGCGCATCACCAAGGACGGCGTCACCGTCGCCAAGGAAATCGAGCTTGAAGACAAGTTCGAGAACATGGGCGCGCAGATGGTCCGCGAAGTTGCTTCGAAGACCAACGACATCGCCGGCGACGGCACCACGACCGCGACGGTTCTGGCGCAGTCGATCGTCCAGGAAGGCCACAAGGCGGTTGCCGCCGGCATGAACCCGATGGACCTGAAGCGCGGTATCGATCTGGCCGTGACCGAAGTCGTCGTGGCGCTCGGTAAGGCCGCCAAGAAGATCAAGACCTCCGAGGAAGTCGCCCAGGTCGGCACGATCTCGGCCAATGGCGACGAGTCGGTCGGCGCCATGATCGCGGAAGCGATGCAGAAGGTCGGCAACGAGGGCGTCATCACGGTCGAGGAAGCCAAGACCGCCGAGACCGAACTCGAAGTCGTCGAAGGCATGCAGTTCGACCGCGGCTACCTGTCGCCCTACTTCGTCACCAACGCCGACAAGATGGTTGCCGATCTCGAGGACGCCTACATCCTGCTCCACGAGAAGAAGCTCTCCAACCTGCAGGCCATGCTGCCGGTCCTCGAGGCCGTCGTGCAGACTTCGAAGCCGCTGCTCATCATCTCGGAAGACGTCGAAGGCGAGGCCCTGGCCACGCTGGTCGTCAACAAGCTGCGTGGCGGCCTGAAGATCGCCGCCGTCAAGGCGCCGGGCTTCGGTGATCGCCGCAAGGCCATGCTGGAAGACATCGCCATCCTGACCGGTGGCCAGGTCATCTCCGAAGACCTCGGCATCAAGCTCGAGAACGTCGGCCTCAACATGCTCGGCCGCGCCAAGAAGGTGTCGATCTCCAAGGAGAACACCACCATCGTCGACGGCGCCGGCAAGAAGGCCGAGATCCAGGGCCGCGTTGCCCAGATCAAGCAGCAGATCGAGGAGACCACCTCGGACTACGACAAGGAGAAGCTGCAGGAGCGTCTCGCCAAGCTGGCGGGCGGCGTTGCGGTGATCCGCGTCGGCGGTGCGACGGAAGTCGAAGTCAAGGAAAAGAAGGACCGCGTCGATGACGCCCTCAACGCGACCCGCGCGGCCGTGGAAGAAGGCATTGTCGCTGGCGGTGGCGTGGCCCTGCTGCGCGCTTCGGCCAACCTCAAGGCCACCGGCGCCAACTCCGACCAGGCCGCCGGCATCAACATCGTGCGTCGCGCGCTGCAGGCTCCGGCCCGCCAGATCGCGGCCAACGCCGGTGCGGAAGCTTCGATCGTTGCCGGCAAGATCCTCGACAACAAGGGCGCGACCTTCGGCTACAACGCCCAGACCGGCGAATATGGCGACATGATCGCCATGGGTATCGTCGATCCGGTCAAGGTCGTGCGCACGGCTCTGCAGGACGCGGCCTCGGTCGCCGGCCTGCTCGTCACCACCGAAGCCATGATCGCCGAGGCTCCGAAGAAGGAGTCGGCTGGCGGCGGCATGCCTGGCGGCATGGGCGGCGGCGGCATGGGCGGCATGGGCGGCATGGATTTCTAATTGCCGAATGATCCCGAAAAGTTGCAGACTTTTCGGACAAGATCATTCGCAATGGGAACTCCATAAAGCACGCCCATGAATCCAAGTTACTCAAGCCCGCAAGCGGGCTTGAGTGGCGGCATGGACTTCTAATTGCCGAATGATCCCGAAAAGTTGCAGACTTTTCGGACAAGATCATTCGCAATGGGAACTCCATAAAGCACGCCCATCAACCAAGAATGCTCAAGCCCGCAAGCGGGCTTGAGTGGCGGCATGGACTTCTAATCCAGCGCCTATCAGCCTTCAGATACGAAAAGGGCGGCAGCAATGCCGCCCTTTTTCATGGCCCATTGGCTCTGCTGCACCGACCGGCTCTGAGCGCGCGACCATGCGCACCTGGCCAAAAACCCAACAGATGTCGGCCTTTAGCCGCAGCCACCTTTCGCAGCTGACCTTTCCCAGGCAATTTGCCAACAAAATTCCGGTCGGGAAACCGACGCCCTGGACTCGCGCCTCAGACGGCTATCTCCGCGCGTTGCCGCACTTCGCCGGCCAGCACGGCCGACTCGACCAGCGCCGCGACTTCGTCGGCCACGGCCAGCAGCGGGGCGCGATCACGGGTGGCGCGCGCAATCACCATCAGCCCTTCCAGCGAGGATTCGACCAGCAGCGCCAAGGCATGTGCACGGCGTTCGGGCACCCCTGCCCTGACGAAGGCCTGTCGCAGCAGGCCGATCCACTGCTCGAAGGCCGAGCGGCACAGTTCGGCCAGTTCCGGCACGTTCGCCGGTGAATCCAGCACCACGGGCGCGATCGGGCAGCCGAGCGTGAATTCATTGTCCTCCAGCATGCGGGCAACCGACTGGTAGATGTGGTGGACGGCCACCGCCGGGTTCGTTTCGGCGGCAAGGTCCTCGCCCAACCTTTCGGTCACCTTGGCGACGCTGTCGCGCGTCACCTCGATGACCAGTTGGTCCTTGCCGCCCGGAAAATGGAAATACAGCGAACCGCGCGGTGCGCCGCTGGCGCTCAATATGTCGTTGAGCGAGGTGCCGTGATAGCCGCGCTGCCCAATCAGCAGCGCCGTCGCCTCGATCATGCGGGTGCGGGTGTCGTTCGCCATGTCAGCCTCTGTCAGGAGAGAGCCATTATAGGCCTTGCCGGCAATATGACAATCGGTCTACATAATATGTAGATCGGTCTACATATTATGTAGGCTGATAGAAAGCTGTCGATACCCGTTCCAACACCCATCGAACCCATGGAGGAACCCAATGACAATTCGTGAGGCTTCGGCCGAGTGGCAAGGTGCGCTGAAGGAAGGTTCGGGCCGGCTTCGGCTGGGCAGCGGCGTCTTCGAAGGCGCCTACTCCTTCCCGTCGCGTTTCGACAACGGTCCGGGCACCAATCCGGAAGAACTGATCGCGGCGGCCCATGCCGGCTGCTTCTCGATGGCCCTGACCGCCATCCTCGGCCAGCACGGCCACGTCCCCCGGAACATCCGCACCACGGCGAAAGTGCATCTCGGCGCGACCGCGGCCGGACCGACGATCACCCGCATCGAACTCGAAACGCAGGCGGAGGTCGCGGAACTCGGGGCAGAGGAATTCGAGCGGCTTGCGCAGTCCGCCAAGGCGAGTTGCCTGGTCTCGCGCGCGCTTGCCGGCGTGGCCAACATCACCCTCAAGGCCGTGCTCGTCGACGCCGTCGATGACCGATGAAACCAGGAGAATGACGATGACACAGGAGCTTATCATGGACATCGCCGCGAAAGATTTGTCCCGCCAGACGGCCGAGATCATGCGGCGCTTCAACGACGTGTTCCAACGGCATGATCCGATGCCGCTTGCCGAACTGGTGGCCGAGGATTGCGTGATCGAAAACACGGTGCCGGCGCCGGACGGCGCGCGCCATGCCGGCAAGGCGGCGTGCGTCGGGCTGTGGTCGGCGATCGCCACCCAGCCAGGCACCCGCTTCGAGATCGAGGAGACCTTCGTCGCCGGCGAGCGGGCGACGATCCGCTGGCGCTACTTCATGGCCGACGGCAATTCGCTGCGCGGCGTCAATTTGATGCGTGTAGACGGCGGGCGGATCGTCGAGGCGATGGGCTACGTCAAGGGGTAGCGCCGAGGGGCGCTACCGGTCCGCCAGCGCCAGCTTGGCGCCGAGCATGACGAAGGCGCCGGCGAAGGTGCGGCGCATCCAGGTCAGCACCCTCGGCCGCGACACGACGTGGCTGCGGATCGAGGCGGCGAAGATGCCATAGCCGACGAAGACGACGAAGGTGAGCAGCATGAAGACGCTCGACAGTTCCAGCATCTTCGACAGCGCGTGCGGTTCGGTGGTGCTGACGAATTGCGGCAGGAAGGCGAAGAAGAAGATCGACAGTTTCGGGTTGAGGATGTTGACCAGGATGCCGGAGGTGATCACCTTGCCGGCCGAGCGCGGCGCGACGTCCTGGTCGACGCTCAGGCCGCCCTTCTCCTTCAGCGTGTTCCAGGCCATGTAAAGCAGATAGGCGACGCCGAGATATTTCAGCGTCTCGAAGGCGACGGCGCTGGTGTGCAGCAGCGCCGCCAGTCCGGTGATGGCCGCGGCCATATGCGGGATGATGCCCAGCGTGCAGCCGAAGGCGGCGATGATCGAGGCACGCGCGCCGCGCGACAGGCCGGCACTCAGCGTGTAGAGAACGCCGGTGCCGGGCGAGGCCACGACGATCAGCGACGTCAACAGGAATTCGATGCTCACGACTTGCTCCTCCGGCACCCGGCCCGCCGGCAAGGTATCCAGCAAGGGGCCGGGGCACAAGCCGGGGCGATGAGCGAAGGCGGAGGCAGGCTTGCCAGAGTCCGCTATGCCCCGATAGCGACCAAATTTCGCTGCGCAGCGAAATGACGCGACGGGCCATGGGCGAAGGTCGCTGCGTTTATGCTCGGACTTCTGGCCGTCGGGGCCAACATGCGCGGTTCCTACAGGAAGCGAGCCTAACTAGCGGCGATCAGCTTCTGGACTTGGTCCCGGTCCTCTTTCGACCATTGCTTTGGGTCCTCGCCGTGGGCAACTTCGGCGTGAAGCTCGGCGTGTTTCATGACCTCTGACGCGCGCTCTGCCGTGAAGCTCGCGGGACAAGCCTCCATCCCCGGAAAGTCCCTGCACCGATACGTGTAAGCCATCACTGCCTCCATTTTTTAGAAACCCCTCATGCAGGCGAGTGACGGCAATCTTTGTCAACTAGATTTCAAACTGACCCACCACCCGGGCCACTGCGGGATCCGGCACCCCACGGCGATGTTCTTGCAGCTCTGGAGCAGGCGGGGCTAGTCACTGAAGTGCTGCGGCCGCAGCGGGAACCCGTCTTGCTGCTTGCTCGAAAGCCTTAGCCCAACTGTCGGGCAGATCCTTCAACCGGATATCCAGGAGCTCGCCACTCCGGAAGGCCTTAATCCTTGCGCACGCAGCAGGGCCGCGGCTCGAATGACATAACGCAATGGCCCCGCTGCAGTAGGCCACGACCTCGCGGTTGAGATCGAATTCGGAGAGTCGCGCTTCCAGTTCGCTGAGCGGCACGCTAATCGCGCCTCCGCGCAATGACCAGAAACTCCCTGAACTTCCCAAGCTCGCCGATGATGTCTTCGGTAATCCCGTCACTGAAATAGTCTGCTCCGGGTCGCCGCTCATGTTGTCGAAGGGTAGAACGGCGAGGGAGGGTTTTTCGTTATGTGCGCGGCCCCCTCCGGCAGGCCGGCCTTGCGGAGATTCTTGCGAAAATGCTCAAGGTAAGCGGCATCACCATAGGGCGCGAGCTTCGGATCGGTCCATTGTTCCAGCGTGGCGCCGGCATCGAGTTCGAGAGCGCGTTTCACCGATTTCTGGGCCTGCTGCAGGTTCCCGGCGGCAGCGAAGCTGGCGGCCTGATAGATACGCATGATGGCGCTATCTAGCGAACGTAGGCTGGCGAAGGCGGCGATGGCCTTGTCATATTGGCGGGCATCGAAATAGATCTGGCCCAGTTGGGAAGTGTACCATTCGTAGTGAAACGGATTGAGGCGCATGGCCTTTCGTGCGTGCTCGATGGCCTCTTCCGCCCTGCCCGCATAGCTCAGGCAAAGAGCGTAGTCGGTCGTCACGTCGGCGTCGTTGGGATTGCATTCGAGGGCCTTCCGGAAGGCCTCAAGTGCCGCGCCATGATTCAATGTATACAAATGATAGTTAGCGAAAGCCCAATAGGACCAGGAATCGCCGTCGTCGCAGGCAATCGCCTCCACTGCCCATCGGCGGGCCAGCTCCATCGAGACGTCATAGTCATCGGCCCAGCCGCAACAGGCGTCAACCGTGTGACTCAATGCCATTTTGCTATAGGCCTTGGCAAGTCTCGGATCACATTCGATTGCCCTGGTCAGATGCTCCCTGGCAAGGCTCTCTCCTTCCTTGGTGAGACGGCACGCATCAATGGCGCGCTGGAGATGGTCCAGGGCGACGAAACTCTCGAGTCCGGCGGACTTGCTTCGGTCACGCCAGGCCTTGCCGAGCCTGCCGCCATAGCCGGACGCAAGCGTGCCGATGATCGTCCCGGTGATTTCGTCCTGGACCGAGAAGATATCCGTCAGTTGCCGGTCGTAGGTCTCGCTCCAAAGCTGCCGGCTCTCGGCTCCGTCGACAAGTTGGACCGAGACGCGGATGCGATCCCCAGCTTTCTGAACACTTCCCTCCAGAATATAGCGGACCGAAAGTTCACGCGCGGCCTCAGCCGATGTCACCGGCCGGTTCCGGTAGGCCAGAGTCGAAAGCCTGTCGATGACGAACAACTCGTGAAAGCGCCCCAGGCTGGCGACGATGTTGAGCGCCAATCCTTCGCAGAAAATGTCCTGCTCCGGGTCGCCGCTCATGTTGTCGAAGGGAAGAACGGCTATGGAGGGTCTGGGCGGCGCCGGAGCTTCTGTGGCAGCCACGAAGGGCTTGGGGCCGGCATATTTATAGCCGCGACCATGCACGGTTACGATCATCTCGGCGGGCAGCAGTTTTCGCAGCGCCGAAATGTGGACCTGCAGCGTGTTCTCCTCCACCACCAGGCCGGGCCAGACCGCATCGAAGAGTTCGGTCTTGCCGATCACCTCGTCCGGCCTCTCCAGCAACATGGCGAGGATGTCGAAGGATCGCGCCGAAAGCACCATCGGCCCCTTGGGCCCAAGCAGCAGCCGTTCGGCGCGTTTCAGGCGATAGTTCCCGAACTCCAAGTCCATTTGCCAAGAACCCTTCCCTCGGGGGCTAGGATAACCCAAGACGGTCCTGAAGGCGAACTTCAGGGCTGTTCAGGACTATTCAGGTCCGAGCCAAGGACCTGAGTGGGAAGCGGTGTCATTCTCACCGTCGCAGGAGGACACCATGACCGACATCTCCACCGCCGCCCCGATCACCATCCGCCGCCTTGACCTGCCACGGCTAAGCTTCCCGAGGTTCGAAATCGGCGCATCGCTTGCCGCCATATCCGGTTTGGTGGCTGATGCGCTCAACATGACCTACGTGGCCCCCTACACCAGTCTCCGTCGCCAGCCGCAGGTCGTCCCGGACGATGATCTCGAAGGTCGGGATCCCACCTGGTGAGCTGCTCTATTTGAGGGTTCGAAACTTGCTCTAGCGCGTCTTGGATACTGGTTCATAGCCTGGCGGGACAGCGCCGCGCTCTGGCCTGCCGGGCCATCGTCATTCGAAAGCCAAGCAAAAGGCTTTCCGTCCGCTACGCGTACCACTCCTCAGCCCCCACATTGGGCATTGGGGGGAGATCGGCAGTTACAGCGGCAGCCCGTGCGCCTTGCGCGCCATCAGGCAATCGTCGCCGCCGGGCATGCAGGCGCGGCAGACATCGGGGCGGACGTCATAGATGCCGCAAGCAGTATGCTTGCCGACCTCGCCGGACAGAGCAGAACAGCGCACGCCGTCGCAGCGCATGCCGGATTCGTCGGTCGCGACGAATTTCTGCGGGATGCGGTCGAGCTGCGCGTCGTCCTCGGTGGAAAAGCGCGGCCATTCTGCCGAATAGGAACAGCAGGCGCCGCAGGCCTGGCAGTCGAACAGGGCCGGACCGGTCCCTTCCTCGGCCGCGGCAAAGCCCGCGGCAGCCGCCAGGGCAAGCAGGCCCGGCGCGACGGGATTGCGGTCGGTGTCGTGCGGCAAGACGCTATTTCTTCTTGGCCGTCTTCCGGGGCGCATCCGCTGGCGATTTGAACAGATCGGTTGCGACCGGTTCGTCGGTCTTCGGCGCTGCAGCCGGCTTGGCCGGCTTGGCGGTGGCGGCCGGCGCTGCCGGCTGGTCCTTGGCGGAAAATTTTATGGCCATGTCAGTCCTCGTCAGAGAAACGCGATGACGGCGCGCGCGGATTGCGCAGGCGGCCGATCAGCGCCGAAACCGCCGTGATGTTCATTTCCTCGGGCGACCAGTTCCTGGCCTCCTCGATGTGATGCGGCGCCAATTCGCGATGCGTGCTGCCGCTATAGGCTGCGTCCTGATAAGTCACCCGTTCGCGCGTCTTGCTGTCCTCGCGCACATATTCGATCAGATAGTTCGGGGCTTCGGCGCGGCCACGCACACCGACGCGCACCTGGGCATCGCCATGGGCGCGCTTGCAGCGTTCCAGCTTTTCCAGCACGCGCCGGACAAATTCGACCGGCTTGTCGAGGAGTTCGACCATGTCGGCAATGGTCGCGTCGCCGGCGATCGGCGTTGGCGGCACGCGCTTAGTGGCCATCAGCGCTTGCCCGCCCGCTTCGGCATGGCGGCCAGAACGAGGGCAGCCGCCCTGTCGTCGGCCTCCTTTTCCAGGCGCAGTTCGCGCAGCCGCGCGGTCTTGGCCTCCCGGGCCTCGCTGACTGCATCCCGTTCGGAGATGATGCGATTGAGTGACATCGACTGCGTCCGGGTCTTGCTGAAAAGCTGCTCGGCCTCGTCGCCGGATGCCTTCGGAGTAAGGGACATCTTCTTCTTCCTGGTTCGGGGGATCCACCTTGGCGCGTGCTTTAGCACATACCAAGGGACCTGCGGCGCACAATTAACTGCCAGAAACGAAAAAGGTCAGGCATGCGCCTGACCCTCCTCTCGCCATCTACCGATGCCAGTACATCCGTGGTCACCGGGAAGGCTGAATTCCGTTTTTACGCAGCCTTGAGCTGATCGGCGGACATCTTGCCCGACTTGTTGTCACGAACCATCTCGTAGCCAAGCTTCTGGCCTTCGACGATGGTGCGCATTCCGGCACGCTCGACGGCCGAAACATGGACGAAAACGTCGGCCGAACCGTCGTCAGGCTGAATAAAGCCAAAGCCCTTGGTGGCGTTGAACCATTTTACTGTGCCAGTGCTCATAACGAACCCTTTCCATGGCAAATATTCGTTCACCGTCATGCGAATGCACAACAGCGTTTGTCTCGATTTTTGATGGGAGGAAGTTCGTCAAAGGCGCGCTTGGCGCGCGGATAACAAAAGTCGGGCAAACAAATATCGACGAACTTCTAGTAGACTTCTTTTGCCGCCATGTCAAATTTCTTGTTCTGGTGACGGCAGCCGCAAGGTCGTCGGTCGGTCGCAATCCGAAGTCAAGGCCCGAGCGCCGGCTAAAAAAAATCGCAAGAAGGTGGGAACCATCCTGGCCCTCACGCATTTTGATACGGTCAGCAGTTCATAAGAGCAATCTTGGAAAGGCTGGCAAAAAAGGACGCCTCCCGCGCGATAAAAGGCGCGAGGGGCGTTCATGTATTTTGGGCCTTCACATTGCCGTGCGACGTCACATTATCGCTGACATCAGCGGCAGGATCTCATAGCGAAAGCCCTGCCCCGAACGCACGGTCGGGTCGGCATCGGTCAACGCCCTTGCCTCGGCCTCGGTGCCGACGCGCAGGATGGCGAGTCCCCAGGGGCCGGCCGGGTCGGCGACCGGACCAGCCAGCATCATGGTGCCCTCCTCCAGCTTGCCGCGCAGATAGTCGGCATGCCGGTCCATCAGCGCCCGCTCCTCGTGCGTCAGGGTAAAGGCGAAATCCGGGCGCGGCGGGATCAGCCGGCAGTGGAACACGCTTGGCGGCTTGCTGCCCGCCTCGCCGGCAAGGAACGCGCCCAGCCAGCCGAGCACACGCTCCCAGCCGGAGCCGTGATCGCGGCAGGAGTCATGGCGCGCGCCAAAGCCCTCGTGGCGCAGCGTCAGCCGCGTTCCAGTCTCGACGGCTTCAAGCGTGTAGGTGACGGTGGTGACATTGTCGCCGTCCCACGGCGCCTTCCAGGTCATCACCAGACGATGCGGCGGCTCGACCTCGAGATATTCGCCCTGGACATGAAATTCATTGCCATCGGCGCCCTTGCCTTCCGAGTACCAGGCGCCACCCGGCCTGACGTCGGCAGTGTGTTTCGTCGTCCGGTAAAGCGCGTCCGAGCCCCACCAGAGCGGGATCTGGTCCTCGGCGGTAAGCGCCCGAAACACACGCTCGGGCGGCACCGCAATCGTCACCGTGGCAAGGATGGTGCCCACCGAGACGTCGGCGATCGCACGCGCTCTGTCGTTGCTGGCCATCATTCGTTCTCCAGATAGGATTTCAGATTGCCGAGGCTTGCCTGCCAGAAATCGCGATAGGGCAGAATCCAGTCGGCGACGTCCTTCAGTTCCGCCGGCTCCAGCCTGTAGAGCCGCTCGCGGCCATGCTTCTGCTCGGAGACGACGCGCAATTCGCGCAGGATCCTGAGGTGCTTGGAGATCGCCGGCCGGCTCTGCGAAAAGGCCGAGGCCAGTTCGTTGACCGGCGCCGGCCCTTGCCGCAAGCGGTCGAGGATGGCGCGGCGCGTCGGATCGGCGATGGCGCGGAAAACGGAACGATCGGGATCAGCCTGCGGCATAATGCGTATCCATTTGGTTACGTATTTATGCCGATCGCGAGTGCTCGTCAACAACTCCGCAGCGGGATGGGGATCAGTGCTCCTGCTGCGGCGATGTTCTGTTGGTCAGTCCTGTTCGTGGGGACCTGGCTCCGGCCATGTTTCCTTGGCCGCTTCCGCGTACCAGTGCCGCATCGCCGGGGTCGCCAGCACGGCGTCGACATAAGCGCGCGTATCGGGCGCCAGCTCGCCGCCATAGGTGTCGAAGCGGGCGACGATGGGTGCGTACATCGCATCGGCCGCGGTGAAGTGGCCGAACAGGAACGGGCCGCCCTTGCCATGTTCGGAGCGGCACTGCCGCCAGATCGCCTCGATGCGTGCCCGCTGCAGCTCGCCCTCGGCGTCGAGCGATTTGTGGCCCTTGGGCCGGCGCAAATTCATCGGCCAGCCATAGCGAACCTCGCGAAAGCCGGAATGCATCTCGGTCGCCACGGACCGGGCCAGCGCGCGGGCGCCGATATCATCGGGCCAGAGTTTTTTCTCCGGGAAGAGGTCGGCCAGATACTCAAGGATGGCAAGGGTTTCCCAGACGATCCTGCCACCTCCCTTCAACGGCTTGTGATTCAGGACCGGTACCAGGCCGGTCGGCGACACCTTGGCCAGGCTGGCGGCGGTTTCCGGCGTGCGCAGGCGCACAAAACCCTCCTCGAACGGGATCTCCAGATGCCGCATCGCCACCCAGGGCCGGAGCGACCAGGACGAAAAGCATTTGTTGCCGATGAAGAGCGTGAATTCAGCCATGGTTTCTCCCGCGGAGCCCGCACAAATAGAGGCGCACCCTAGCTTGCCTGTTTAGCCCCGGAGAAGCCGGGCCGATCCCGAAAAAACGACCACGGCCGCCGTCAGCGCCTCAGAAGCTCAGGCTCTTCGAAAAGGCGTTGGTGAACATCACTTCGCCATGGTCGCCGGCCGCCTCGCCCAGCACGGCATCCATGCCGCCACTGGTCACTCGCACCAGCGCGAAGCCGCCCATATAGGCGGCCTTGGGCTTGATGAGGTCGAGACCGTCGCGCTGGTAGATCATCGGCACCTCGTGCTGGTGGCCATGGAAGACGGCGATGACATTGTAGCCTTTCAGCGCCGACAGCAGCGCCTGGCGGTCGGCCTCGCTCCACCAGTGCGGCGCGCCGATGCCGTCATCGTCATAGGTACGCCTGGCCGGATCCCATTTCTCGGTCGAAAAAGTATCCCAGCCATAGTGCTGAAACAGGATGACCGGGCGGCCGTCGCCGGCATAGGTCGCCAGATCCTGCTTCAGCCACGGCAGGCTGGAGATGGCGCCGTGGCCCGTATCGCCGGCGAAACGATGGGTCTGGACGAGATGCAGGCCGCCCCAATCCCAAGAGTAGCAGTCTGTGTCGACATCATATTCGGTGGCCGGCACCGGCGGCTTGAAGAACACGCCGGGGCGGTGATTGGCCTCGACATAGTCGCGCATCTCGCGGCGGTACCAGTCGACATGATGCGGCGGCCCGTTCTGGTCGAGGTCGTGATTGCCGAGCCCGACATAGACGGGCATGTGGACGCGGTCGGGGCCGATCCCTTGCTGGTAGCGCTGGCTGAACTGCAGAAGCTGCGTGCCTTCGCTGGGCTCGGTGATCTGGCCGCCGCCGTCGTCGGTGATGTCGCCACCGACGACGAGACCGAGCGGCGTGCCGATGCGGCTGCCGGCCGAGCGCAGGCCGGTGGCGACGCCGTCGATCTCGGTCGGCCAATCCTTGTCACCAATGCCGTTCAGCGCAGCAACGTTGCGCAGCAAGGCGGCGTCGGTCTTGCCTTCCTGCTGGCAGTTGGGGCTGAGGCCACTCGCCATGCGGCAGGCATGGACGTCGGCGATGAACAGGAAGGTGGCGTCGATGGGCTGGATACGCTGCCCGGTCTGGCCGAGCGCCGGACGCGCAAGGGCACCAGCGGCAGCAACCCCCAGCGCCTGCGCCAAAAAGTTGCGCCGGGACAGCAGGCGGGGCGGAAGGCGATTCATCATGCGCCGAAATTCAGCACAGCCGGCGCCCGGCCGTCCAGTTCTCCGGCAACACTTCTCGTCCAAACCATCCATCGACATGTTGCCGCAGGTCTGGCATGTCTTGCCCCTTCAACTTGCGCGAGCAGAGGAGGACGCCATGAAAGCTGCACCGATCGTCATGATGCTGGCCGCGTTGCTGCCGGCGGGTGTTGCCCATGCTGCCGATTGCATCGACGCGAAATCCGCCAAGGCCGGTTTCGCGCTGGAAAAGCCCGGCATCCACAGCGAGTTTCGCCCAGTGGCCGGCGGCATGGTTTCCGTCGTCAACAAATACGAATCCGAATCGCCGCAGACACAGTTCCTGTTCGGCGGCTTGATCGAGGTGTTTCGCGACAGCGATACCGGTCGGCTGGCGATAATCCCGTTTTCCGATCTGCGAAAACTGTTTCCGCTGAAGACGGGCGCAAAGAGCACGATCGAATTCGTCGAGCTATCGCCGAACAAGCAGCCGAAGAGCACCAAGACGCTGACTTTGGTCGTCAAGGGCAAGGAGACGTTCAGCCTGGGCGACTGCAAATACAGCGTACTGGCGGTCAAAGAGACCTTCAAGAATGGGGCCGGCGAGACACTGGATGCGTTCACTGCGCTCTACGCACCCGATCTGCAGGCAGCTCTCGCCCGGCGCTACGACGAAGGCACCAGCACGGAATCGGTGAACGGTTACAAGGCTATCAAACCGCTGGCGAATTAGAGCGGCTCCTTCTGCCCCTCCGGCTTTAGGGCTTAACCGGCCGCAGCAGCACCCTGCGGCGTCGCTTCACCGCCAGTCGGCTCTGCGATGACGACGGCGCAGCCCCCTGTAGCGCCTCAAGGCAATCGCGCAGTGGGCCGACATCCTGCGCTGCCTTGGCCATCGACATGGCGCCGGAATAAGCGGCGACCGCGAGCGCCGCGAAGCGATCCGGGTCGGTGCCCTCTTCCCTGCCCGTTTGCTGGTCGGCCCTGATCCTGTCGGCGATCGCCTGGCGCCAAGCGGCAAAGATGCCGGCAAGGGCAGCGCGGAAATCCGGATCGGCAAGCGAAAGCTCATGCGCCAGATTGTTGAGCGGGCAGCCGCGCACGAAGCCCTGCTGCTCGAGTTCGGCCGCCACCGCCTCGAACACGGCGCGTATGCCCTCGCGGGCCGAGCCCGCCGCCTGCACCGGCGCGATCCAGGTCTCTCCGACAGCGGCGGCGACCCGCTCCTCGATCACCGCCAGGGCCAGTGCCTTCTTGGTCGGGAAATGGTGATGCAGCGCGCCGCCGGTGACGCCGGCCGCCGCCATCAGGTCGCCGATGCTGGAAGCCTGATAGCCGCGCTCCTGAAACGACGCTTCGGCGACATCGAGCACGCGTTTGCGCATGCCTTCGGGGTCGTTGGTGCGTTTGCTAGACCGTGATCTTGGGCGAGCGGAAATCTCTGCCGACATTTTCAAACGATAGCAGATTGACAAAACAGGACAACCGGTCTGTTTTACAAACAGGACGATCATCCTGTTTTGGAGAGTGCGCGATGAACCTGCCCGTGAATGCCCCTGCAACAGCCGGCCTGCTCGCCTCGCCCGTGGTCGAACTGCGGCAGTACACACTAAAATCCGGCCGGCGTGACACGCTGATCGAAATCTTCGACAGCCATCTGATCGAGGGCCAGGAAGCGGCTGGGATGACCATCATCGGCCAGTTCCGCGACCTCGACCGGCCCGACATGTTCGTCTGGATGCGCGGCTTTGACGGCATGGCCGCGAGGAAAGAAGCGCTCACCGCCTTCTATGACGGACCGGTATGGGCCGCATGGCGCGACGCCGCCAACGCCACGATGATCGATTCCGACGACGTGTTGCTGCTGAAACCGGCATGGCCGGGTGCCGGCTTCGACCTATCGGGCTCGCGAAGAGCTGATGCGGCGGATCAGGAAAAGCCAAGCGATGACAGTCGCTTGAAGGAAATCGTTGTGATTGAGATTCATCATCTGCGGCCCGGCAGCGAGGCTGGCTTTGCCGAAAACTTCGAAACCGGAGCCGTTCCGCTGCTCAAGACGCTCGGCGCAAGACTGCTCGGCGCCTTCATCACCGAACACGCCGAAAACAGCTTTCCGCGCTTGCCGGTGCGATCAGGCCAAAACGTCTTCATCGGCGTCATCGGGTTCGACAGCGACGAGGCGCATGACCGCCACAAAACAGCGCTCGCCGGTTCGCCGGCATGGCAGGCGTTCCAACAGGCAGCGGAGCCGAACCGCGCCAGACCGACACAGACCCTGCGGCTTTCACCAACCGCGCAATCGTTGCTGAGGTAACTCTCGTCAGGCCGCTGCCCCGAATTTTCCGACGATGGCCGAAGCAACAAGTGCCGGATCCTCCCAGTGCGGATTGTGGCCGCAGCCCTCCGCCTGAACAAAGGAGGCATAAGGAAGGGTACGCAGCAGCGCCTGCTGGTGCGCCTCGCCGAACAGCGGGTCGCAGGCACCGGCGATGATCTGCGTTGGGATTCGCACGGTCCGCGCCGCTTCGGTCAGATCGGCCGAGCGGATCTCTTCCAGAACCGCGCGCCAGCGCGCGGCAGGCATCGCCGAAGCGTCCTTCGCCAGGCCGGCGAGAAAGGGGTGGGGCACGCCAGGCCGGCAGGCATGCCACCAGTCATAGAACGGATCGGCCGGCGAGATCGGATCGCGCAGTGCCTCAACACCAGCGACCAGTGGATGATCCCGCCCGAAACCAGGCCTCAACGTGCCGGCGAGGACGACCAGCCCGCCGATGAGCTCCGGGTGCCGAGCGGCCAGTTCCATGGCCACCATGGCGCCGAGCGAATGGCCGACGACGACCGGCCGGTCGAGCCGCAAGCGCTGGATCAGTCCGGCCATATCACCGGCGAAATCAGCGACGCCGCAGCCCCTGCCCGCTTGCGAGGCGCCGTGGCCGCGCAGGTCCGGAATGACCAGGTGCCGGCAGGCCAGATGCGGCGCCAGCAGCGAAAAGCTGCGGCTGGTGTCGGTGAAGCCGTGGACCAGCAGTAGCGCCGGCCCGTCTCCGGCGATCTCGACATAGGCGATCTCGATGCCGCCAATGTCGACGAACTGCTTGCGACCGGCCCAGGCGTCCTGTTCCTTGAGCGTGTCCTGCTCCGCCAAGGCATCCATTGTGGTCACAGGCCGAGCTTTTCCTTCACCGCGGCGAGCCCGGGCTTGCCGTCAAAGGTGGTGACGCCGGCGAGCCAGGCGTCGAGACGGTCCTTGTTCAGCGTGATCGCCTTCAGTCCCGCCTCTTCAGGCTTCATGCCGTCATTGATCAGATAGCTCATGCCGACATTCTCGAAATCGATGTCGAAGGCGAGGTTCTTCAACAGTTGCCCGGCATTCGGGCACTGTGCGAGATAGCCCTTGCGGACCTGCGTGGTCACCGTGGCTGCGCCGAGGTTCGGGCCGTAGAACTTGTCGCCGCCGGTCAGATATTTGAAGTCGTACATCGTGTTCATCGGATGCGGCGCCCAGCCCTGGAAGACGATGAACTGCTTTTCCTTTATCTCGTAACCAACCTCGGAGAGCATGCCGGCTTCGCTCGATTCGACGACCTGCCAGCCATCGAGGCCGAGCGACGGATCGGCGATGGCGTCCATCATCAGCTGGTTCGAGCCGGGCTCGATGCCGTACATCTTCTTGCCGAACTTGTCGGCGAACTTGTGCAGGTCGGCGAAATCCTTGACGCCAGCCTCCCAGACATAAGTCGGAACCGCAAAGGTGTATTTGGCGCCTTCCAGATTGACGCGCACGTCCTCGACCGATCCGTCCTTCTTGTAGGGTTCGTAGTAGGTGACCATGGCCGGGTCCCAGTAGCCGAGGAACAGGTCGAGATCGTTGTTCTTCATGCCTTCGTAGATGACGTTGATGCCCAGCACCGAACTCTGCGGCTGGTAGCCGAGCGCGCCGAACAGGACATTGGCGACGCCGGTGGTGAAGGCCAGATCGTTCCATCCGGGTTCGGCCATGCGGACAGCTTTGCACTGCTCGGCCTCGGCGGCGCGAGCGCCATTCGCGGCCAGCGCCAGCGCGGCCATGCAGACCCCGGTTGCCAGAATGCGATGCATGCGATGTCTCCTCTTGTCCGCTTGGACTAATAATTGTCCCATGGGTCAATTCTTGATCTGAATGGATAAGAATGTCAATCTGCAATCGTGAACAGGTGGATTCTCCGGTGAAGCTCAGCCGCATAAGCGATATCAGGCGCAGGGAATTGCGGCAGGCGGCCTTCGCGGTCCTGGAGCGCGAAGGCATAGCCGGCGCGACGCTGGAAAAGGTTGCCGCCCAAGCCGGCGCCTCCAAAGGCATCGTGCTGCACTATTTCCGCAACAAGCAGGAGTTGTTCGAGCACGCAATGCGCGAGGCGAACGCAGTCCTGTGCCACGCAGTGGTCGCGCGGCTTCGGCGGGCGCGCACGCCAATGGAGCGCCTGGATGCGGTTATCGAAGGCAATTTCGAGGAGCATCTGTTCCTGCCGCCTCTCTGCCACGCCTGGCTTTCGCTCTGCGCGGAGGTGCCGCGCGACGACAAGCTCGCCCGCATCCAGAAGGTCATACATGCACGCATGCGCTCGAACCTGTTGTCCGGTCTGCGCGGTCTTGCATCGCCCGAAGAGGCCGACGATATCGCGCTTGGCGTCACCGCCCTGATCGACGGGCTGTGGCTGCGACTTGGCCTGCAGCCGGGCAGCGTCTCGCGCGAGCAGGCCGTCCGTCAGGTCAAGGACTATGTCGCCGGGCAACTCGCCATGCCGCGGCCTGCGCCGGTCGGGTTGGTTTCGGCCGGATAAAGTTCATACTGCGGGATAGGCTTTTGGGTTGACCAACAAAGCCGATCGGCGTGCTCTCTGCCGATGGCATAGGCAGGATCATTCCCATGCGACTTCACGGCAAGCGGGCGCTGGTGACGGGCGGTTCGGACGGGATCGGCCTGGCGATGTCGGAGGCATTTGCAAGCGAGGGCGCCGATGTGCTGATCGTCGGCCGCGACGCCGGCAAGCTGGAGGCAGCGCGCCAGACGCTGGCCTCCGAGGCGAAAGGCAGCGCCGGCGTCGAAACCCTGTCGGCCGATCTTTCGGCTTCAGCCGGCATCGATGCCGTCGCCGCCCATGTGAAACAGGGCCGGCCGCTCGACATCCTCGTCAACAATGCCGGCGTCGCCTTCCTGGTGCCGTTCGAGAGCGTCACAGAAGAGCAGTTCCAGCAATCCTTCGCGCTCAATGTGACGGCGGCGTTCTTCCTGACACAGCGCCTGCTGCCGCATCTCGGCGTCAACGCCTCTGTCATCAACATCTCGTCCTACTTCGCCAACAAGATGATCCCGAAGCGGCCGTCGAGCCTCTATTCGCTGTCGAAGGGCGCCCTCAATTCGCTGACCAAGTCGCTGGCCTTCGAGCTTGGCCCGCGCGGCATCAGGGTCAACGCGATCGCGCCCGGCACGGTCGACACCGCCATGCGGCGCAAATCCATCGTCAACCTGCCGGCGGAAGCGCAGGCGGAGCTGAAAGCCTATGTCGAGCGCAGCTATCCGCTCGGCCGCATCGGCCAGACCAGCGATCTCGCCGGCATCGCCGTCTATCTCGCCAGCGACGAGGCCGCCTGGACCAGCGGTGGTATCTTTGCCATCGATGGCGGATACACCGCTGGATGAAACGCCGACGTGTGCCCCACCCTCTCCCCTTGTGGAGAAAAGCGGGACGAGCCTGCATCAGCCGTGTTGTGACTTCCTGGCTCTGAAGATCAAACGCAGCAGAAACATGAGACCGAGATAGAGGGCGATGAACAGGAAGAACCCGCGCGCCACTGTGACCGCGCTATTATCGGGTTGCCAGATCGCTATTGTCAGCCAACACGAAAGCAAGAGGGCATCCAGAAACTGCCTTTCCCAAAACGCCAGATTCAATTGATTGCCGTTTGGCAGCGGGCAAAGCATCGAAATGGCCCGGCCAGCCAACAGATAAAGCGGAACCGCGGTCAATTTCAAAAAGAGCAGGTTGGGTGCGTCGCCCAGGAAATACGAGAAGGCAGCCGTGGCAGCGACGAGCAGAACAAGCGGGCCAAATACGAGCCTACGTGTTTCCATGAAAAACTGATCAGCCATAGGATTCTCCCCAGGGTTGCATCAAGGTTATCACGACAAGCAGTCATCGCAAGTCAAAACCGGCAGGCGTGCCAACTTCCAGTTTTTGGGCGCCCACGCCTTCAACCGATTTGCATCCTCACCGGCTGCAATCTCCGCTTGAAGCGATTTGTGCAACGCGATACGCCGTTGCCGAATTTCGAAAACCGGAGACCTCCAGTGAGCGCTGAGACGACCAGAACCGAAACCGACACGTTTGGTCCCATCGAGGTCGCCACGGACCGTTACTGGGGGGCGCAGGCGCAGCGTTCGCTTGGCAATTTCAAGATCGGCTGGGAAAAGCAGCCGGCTTCGATCGTCCGGGCGCTGGGCATCGTCAAGCGGGCGGCGGCCGAAGCCAATATGGATTTGAAGCGGCTCGACCCGGCGATCGGCAAGGCGATCATCGAAGCGGCGCAAGAGGTCATCGACGGCAAGCTCAACGACCACTTCCCGCTGGTCGTCTGGCAGACCGGCTCGGGCACGCAGTCCAACATGAACGCCAATGAGGTGATCTCCAACCGGGCGATCGAACTTCTGGGCGGCGTCATGGGCTCGAAGAAGCCGGTGCACCCGAACGACCACGTCAATATGAGCCAGTCGTCGAACGACACCTATCCGACGGCCATGCATATCGCCTGCGCCGAGCGCATCGTCCACGATCTGCTGCCGGCGCTGAAGCACCTGCATGCAGCGCTGGAAGCCAAGACCAAGGCGTTCGCCCATATCATTAAGATCGGCCGCACCCATACCCAGGATGCGACCCCGCTGACGCTGGGTCAGGAATTCTCCGGCTATGCGGCGCAGGTCGCCTCGTCGATCAAGCGCATCGAGATGACCCTGCCCGGCCTGCAGGAGCTGGCGCAAGGCGGCACCGCCGTCGGCACCGGCCTCAACGCCCCGGTCGGCTTCGCCGAAAAGGTGGCCGAACGCATCGCTGATATCACCGACATCGGCTTCGTCACCGCGCCGAACAAGTTCGAGGCGCTGGCGGCCCACGATTCCATGGTGTTCTCGCACGGCGCCATCAACGCGGCGGCTGCGGCGCTGTTCAAGATCGCCAACGACATCCGCTTCCTCGGCTCCGGCCCGCGTTCGGGCCTCGGCGAACTGTCGCTGCCCGAGAACGAGCCGGGTTCCTCGATCATGCCGGGCAAGGTCAACCCGACCCAGTGCGAGGCGCTGACGCAGGTCTGCGTGCAGGTGTTCGGCAACAACGCCGCACTGACCTTCGCCGGCAGCCAGGGCCATTTCGAGCTCAATGTCTACAACCCGCTGATGGCCTATAATTTCCTGCAATCGGTGCAGTTGCTCGCCGATGCCTCGGTCTCCTTCACCGACAATTGCGTGGTCGGCATCGAGGCGCGCGAGGACAACATCAAGGCGGCGCTCGACCGGTCGCTGATGCTGGTGACGGCGCTCGCCCCCACCATCGGCTACGACAATGCCGCCAAGATCGCCAAGACCGCGCACAAGAAGGGCACCACGCTGCGCGAGGAAGCCCTGGCCACCGGGCTGGTCAGCGAGGCCGACTACGACCGGCTGGTGCGGCCGGAAGACATGACGCATCCTGGCTGAAGCCACGCTCGATCACAAAAACGTTATCCTGGTGAACGAACTGTCGCCGAATAGGCATCTTTGGTGAACAGTCGGTGTGGACTATCTGATCAGGTATTCCAACCCCGGAGAGTCCGCCATGTCCATCAACACTTCCGCCGCCGGTTCCGGCGCTGCTTCCAACGCCTCTGCCTCGATCCTCCTCGGCCGCGTTCTGCTCGCGGCAATCTTCCTCCTGTCCGGTTTCGGCAAGCTGACCGCGATCGCAGGTACCGCCGGCTATTTCGGCAGCCTCGGCCTGCCGCTGCCGACCGTAACCGCCATTGTCGTTGGCCTCATCGAACTGCTCGGCGGCCTTGCCATCCTCGTCGGTTTCCAGACCCGCATCGTCGCCTGGGTGCTGGCGGTCTTCACCGTCGCCACCGGGCTGGTCGCCCATATGAATTGGGCCGATCAGATGCAGATGATCAGCTTCCTGAAGAATCTGGCGATTGCCGGCGGCTTCATTGCGCTGGCTTCCTCGGGCGCCGGCGCCTATTCGGTCGACGCCAAGCGCGGCTGAACCTCCTACCGGATGCGCATGAAAGAAGCGGCGCGGAATTTTCCGCGCCGCTTTTTCGTTGTCGATCCAGGCGCCCCGATTTGCCGATTTCTGCTAGGATCAGGACATCGGGCGACCAACCGGCCGCCGACGACGGAGGTGACCATGCCCCGCAACGCGCTGCTTCTCTTGTCCCGATTGTTGCTCGCCGCTTTGTTCGTGCCATCCGGCTTCCAGGCGCTGGCCAACATTTCCGGCACAACAGACTATTTCGCCAGTCTCGGCCTGCCGTTGCCGTCGCTCGCCGCCTGGGGCACGGGCCTGTTCGAACTGATCGCTGGGCTCGCGATCCTCATCGGCTTGCAGACGCGGATCGCGGCACTGCTGCTCGCCGCTTTTTGCATCGCGGCCGGCTTCATCGGCCACTACGGCCAGGGTGGCGACGATCCGATGCTCGCTTTCCTGCACCAGCAGATGCTGATGAAGGACATTGCGATTGCTGGCGGCTTCCTGGCGCTGGCGATGGCCGGCGCAGGCGCCTGGGCGATCGACGGGAGGAGCTTCGGGATCGGCGCTGACGCCACCTGAGCCTATTGTTCAGACCGGAGCAGGCTATTTCACCGATACACTCGGCCCGCCTTCGACCGCCAGCACCAGCCGGCGGCCGGTGACCCTTGCCAGTTGTGCCAGCCGCCCGGCCGGCCGTTCGCCATAGAGATCGGCGAGCGCGGCCGGCAGCATCAGCGCCAGCGAGCCGTTGGGGCGGGGTTCCCATTTTAGCCTGGGCATGACGCCCGGCATCGCCGCCGTCAGCAAATAGACGACGCGCAGCATCGCCGCCAGCACGCGGGCGCGCTCGAGATAGCGGGGCGTCGCCAGCCCGCGGATTTCCGGGACAGCCTCGTTGAACACGCCCTCGTGGCGGAACAGGCCGACCAGCGCCAGAAAGGCGCGGCCGGGATGATCGACGCCGATGAAGGAGGCGTGCGCGATGATGTTGAGCGACTGCTTGCCGCGATACTCGGGATGGGCGCGCCAGCCGATGTCGGCCAGCAGGCAGGCGGCCTGGCGATAGCGCGCCTCGTCCTCGGTTTCATCGATGCCGAAGGCGGCGAAGGCCTTGCCGGTCCATTCGACCAGCTCATGCGCGTGGGTGACCGAGCGCGAGCGCAGCCGGGCAAGTTCCTCGGCCGCTGAGATCAGCGGATCGGCCTTCTTCTCGGCCTCGTCCAGCAGCGAATAGAGAAACCCCTCGCGCACGCCGAGCGCCGAGACGACGATCTTCGAGGGCTGCATCGCCGCCATGATCTCCTGCAGCACGATGGCGCCATAGGGCAGCAGCGAGCGGCGGTTCTTGGAGACGCCCTCGATGCCCCTGACCTTCTCGATCTCGGCCTTCGTCACCTGCTTGAGGAAGTTCTGGGCGCTGTCGGCGCTGATCTCGTAGTGATGCATGACGCCGAGCGGGTAGTTGGTCATCTCCATGTGCAGCCGGGCGAGGTTTCGCCAGGTGCCGCCGACCGCATAGAAGGCCCTGCCCTGTCCGCCCTTGAGCAGCTTTGCCCGTGCCAGGTGCTCGCGCACGATCTTTGCTGCCTGGGCAAGCGAGTTCTTCGCCATGTCCTGCAGGCGCAGGCCGCCGAGCGGCAGCGTGATGCCATCGCCGATCGCCTCGCCATTGATGTCGATCAGCTCCAGGCTGCCGCCGCCAAGGTCCCCGGCAACACCATTGGCCGGATGGAAGCCGCAGATGACGCCTAGCGCCGAATAATGCGCCTCCTGGCGGCCGGAGAGCACCCGGATCTCGGTCTTCAGCACGTCCTCGGCGCGGTGGATGAAGTCGGGGCCGTTTATCGCCTCGCGGGCGGCGGCGGTCGCCAGCACATACATGTGCTCGGCGCCGGCCTGGTTCGAGAGCGCGCGGAAGCGGCGGAATTCCTCCATCGAGCGGGTGACCGCCTCGGGGTCGAGCTTGCCGGTCGAAACGATGCCGCGGCCGAGGCCGGCCAGCATCTTTTCGTTGAACAGCAAGGTCGGCGAGCGTGCCAGCCCTTCATAGACGACAAGACGGATCGAGTTCGAGCCGATGTCGATGATGGATAGCGGTCGGCGATCCTGGAGCCGGCCCTGGGATGTAGAAATCATCCGCCGGTCGCTGCGTTCTTCTTGCGGCGCTTGAACTGTGCGATGCGCTTGGGCGCGTGCGACTTCAGCGCGTCACCCCGTCCGGAAAGGCTCGGATTGGTCATGAAATATTCCTGCGCGTTGAACGGTTCCTCGCCCTCCTCCAGCACGACGCGCCGGGAGGTTCCGTCAGCCAATACGTCGAAACTTTGCTGGTTGTCCATAATGTTGCCCAGCATGATCTGGCCAAGAATCTGTTCATGCACAGTTGGATTGGTAATCGGCACCATGGTCTCGACGCGGCGGTCGAGATTGCGCGGCATCAGGTCGGCCGAGGAGATGTAGATGACCGCCCCGTCCGAGGGCAGACCATGGCCGTTGCCGAAGCAGTAGATGCGGCTGTGTTCGAGGAAGCGGCCGACGATCGACTTCACCCTGATGTTCTCGGAAAGGCCGGGCACCTGCGGCCGCAGGCAGCAGATGCCGCGCACGACGAGATCGATCTCGACGCCGGCACGGCTGGCATCGTAGAGCGCGTCGATGATGATCGGGTCGACGAGCGAATTCATCTTCATCCAGATGCGGGCCGGACGGCCCTCCAGCGCATGCTGAACCTCGTCCGAGATGTGTTTCAAGATGCGCTTGCGCAGCGTGAAGGGCGAGATCGCCAGCCGCATCTCCTCGGCGGGCTCGGCATAGCCGGTGATGAAATTGAACAGCTGGGCGACATCGCGGGCGATCGTCGGGTCGGTGGTGAAGAAGGACAGGTCGGTGTAGATGCGCGCGGTGACCGGATGGTAATTGCCGGTGCCGAGATGCACGTAGTTGCGCAGCTTGCCGTCCTCGCGCCGCACCACCAGCGACATCTTGGCGTGGGTCTTCAGCTCGAGGAAGCCGAACACCACCTGGACGCCGGCGCGCTCCAGGTCGCGGGCCCAGCGGATATTGGCTTCCTCGTCGAAGCGCGCCTTGAGCTCGACAAGTGCGGTCACCGACTTGCCGGCCTCGGCCGCGTCGACCAGCGCGCGCACGATCGGGCTGTCGTTGGAGGTGCGGTAGAGCGTCTGCTTGATCGCCACCACTTCCGGGTCGGCCATCGCCTGGCGCAGGAACTGCACCACCACGTCGAAGGATTCATAAGGATGGTGGACGACGATGTCCTTCTCGCGAATGGCGGCGAAACAGTCGCCGCCATGTTCGCGGATGCGCTCGGGAAAGCGCGGATTGTAGGGCATGAATTTGAGATCGTCGCGGGCCACCGCCACGATCTCTGAGATCTGGCTGAGCGCCAGCGGCCCGGTAAGCACGCTGATGCGGCTCGACGAGACGCCAAGCTCGCCGGCGACGAAGTCGCGCAGCGCCGGCGGCATCGACATGTCGAACTCGATGCGGATGACCGAGCCGCGGCGGCGGCGCTTCAGCGCCGTCTCGAACAGGCGCACCAGATCTTCGGACTCCTCCTCAACCTCGATATCGCTGTCGCGGATGAGGCGGAACGTACCGGAGCCCTTGACCTCGTAGCCGGGGAATAGCTTGCCGATATAGAGGCCGACCGCCTCTTCCAGCGGAATGAAGCGGACATGGTTCTTGCGGTCCGGCAGGCGGATGAAGCGCTTCAGCGCCACCGGCAGGCGCAGCAGCGCGCTCATCTCCTCGCCATTCTTGCGGTGGCGCAATTGCAGCGCCATCGAGAAGCCGAGGTTGGGGATGAACGGGAACGGGTGCGCCGGGTCGATCGATAGCGGGGTGAGCACCGGAAACACCTGGTCCTGGAAATGCTCTTCCAGCCAGGTCCTCTCGTCCTTGGTCAGGGCGTCGCGGGTGATGCTCTCGATGCCTTCCTTGTTGAGCAGAAGCATCAGCGCCGAAAGGCTCTTCTGCTGGTCCTCCTGCAGGCGCTCGACCTCGCGCAGCAGCTGTTCGAGCTGCTGCTCAGGCGTGCGGCCGTCAGGGCTCTTCAGCGCGATGCCCTCGCGCACCTGGCCGGCGAGGCCGGCGACGCGGACCATGAAGAACTCGTCGAGATTGGCGGCCGAGATCGACAGGAAGCGAACCCGCTCGAGCAGCGGGTGATGCACATTCAGCGATTCCTCGAGGACGCGCCGGTTGAACTGCAGCCAGGAGAACTCGCGGTTGACGAAACGGTCCGGGTTGCCACCCTGGGGGCTGGCCTTTTCCACCGTGGTGAATTCGCTCTGCACCGGCTTCAGTTCGTTCATGGTTCCTGCTCTTCCCGTGCCACATTGTTTTAGTCGCATTTGTGCGACGCCAAGCGATTCCGCTTGACTGCAAAAGGCTCAAGCCGGTTAACCGGCTTAACTTATCCTCTGACAGGCTTTTACGACAGTTTCATTTCATCGATCTTGCAAACAGGCGGGTTATGATCCAGATGCAGACGAGACCGAGTTAAGGAGACGACGATGGCAGGCGGTTCCATTCCCCATTTCCAGAACGATGCGGGCCATTCGGCGATCGACATCGGGGTCCGGGAATTCATGTGCACCGGCGCCAATCCGCCTTTCGACCATCCGCATGTGTTCCTCGACATGGGCGACGACAATGAAAAAGTCTGCCCCTATTGCTCGACGCTCTACCGCTATTCGCCGAAGCTGAAGGCAACGGAAACGCAGCCCGCCGGCTGCTTCTATATCGACCAGGCTGCCTGATTCCCTCGCCGCCATGAGTGACACGCGGTCCCGGCAAATTGTCATCGCCGGGGCTGGCATCGCCGGGCTGACCGCAGCCCTTGCCTTTGCCGCACGCGGCTATCCGGTAAAGCTGTTCGAACAGGCCAGACAGCTCGAAGCGACCGGCGCCGGCATCCAGCTTTCCCCCAACGCAACACGCATCCTGCGCCAGCTTGGCGTGCTCGACCGGCTCTCGCCACACGCGGTGCGGCCGGAAGCGGTCGTGCTGAAGGATGCCGCGACGCTCAGCGAACTTGCCCGCGTGCCGCTCGGGCAGGCAGCCGAGAGCCGCTGGGGCGCGCCCTATCTCGTCGCTCATCGCGCCGACCTGCAGGCCGCGCTGACGGCGCAGGTGGCGGAGCGGCCGGGGATCGATCTCGTCACCGGCGCCCGCGTCAGCAGCGTCGCCACCGGACCGCACGGCATCGCCGTGACGGCCGAAGCCGACGGCAAGACCGTCGAAGTCGAAGGATCGCTGTTGGTCGGCGCCGACGGCGTCTGGTCGCGGGTCCGGGAGCGGTTCTCTGACCAAAGGGCAATTTCCGGCAAAAGCCGTTTTTCGGGCGAGCTGGCCTGGCGTACCACGGTTCCAGCCGACTGTGCCGCCGGCAAGGCTTTTGCCGCCGTCGGCGTCGTGAACGCAGTCACCACCTTCCTGCATCCCGGTTTCCACATGGTCGCGTATCCGGTCAGCCGGGGTACTGCCTTCAACCTCGCCGCCTTCACCAAAGGCGAGCGCATCGCCGAGGCGTGGTCGGGCCATGCCGATACCAGCATCCTCACCGAGGCCATGCGCGGCACCGCGCCTGCACTTGCCCGCCTGGCCGAGGAAGCCAGCCCGTGGATGGCCTGGCCGATCCATACGGTCGACCCGAAGCAGCCCTGGACGACGCCGGACGGCATCGCGCTGATCGGCGACGCCGCGCATGCGATGACGCCCTTCGCGGCACAGGGCGCGGCGATGGCGATCGAAGACGCAGCGACACTTGCCGACGTCATTGCCGCCTCCCCTGCCGACCTGGCCGGAAGTCTTCAAATCTGGGAAGGCTTGCGACGGCCGCGTGTCGCCAAGGCCGCACGTCGCGGCGCCGTCAACCGCCTTGCCTGGCATGCTGCAGGTCCGGTGGCGTTGGCGCGCAACCTGTTCCTGAAGATGCGGGCGCCGGAGAAGCTCGCGGCGGATTTGGACTGGCTTTATGGGTGGCGGGCTGACGAAACGTGAAACCCGCGACAGGCCGGCGAGCGAAACCCTCAGCTCTCAGTTGTAAAGCCGCATCGACAGGCTGAGCGTGGCTGGCAGCGGGTTCCACCAGCCGGTGCGCAGGCCGGCGGTGCGCAAGGCTGCCGCCGTCCAGGTGTTGCAGCCGACCAGCGCATTGAAATGGCCGTTGGCCGCATAGAAACGATCGAAGCGGGAATAGGCGGCGTTCTCGATTGCGATGGGGCCGTTCGGCCCTTGCTGGAAACTCGTGGCAATGTAATCGAGCAGCGCGGAAAAACGCTCCGCGCTGATGTCGAAGCCGGCGACGTCAGGATGCGGCTCCGCGATGTTGCCTGCGATATCGACATGCATCACGGATGCGTCCAGCGTCAGCGCCTTGAGCACCGGCACCGCCTTCAGCTCGGACCAGGTCGGCGTCTCCAGGTAGAAGGCGCGGCCGCCCCAGCCGAAGACGATGTAGCGCACCTCCGGAGCGTCGGCCGGAATGCCGCCATCGGCCAGGAAACGGAAGCGCTGGCGCACATCGTCGTCGACCGGAATGGCGATGTCCGTGTGGATCGGGCTGCTCAGCACCAGGATGTGGCGCGTGCCGGCGGGCGCGGCGGCCGCCGCTCTCCACAGTGGCCGAGGCACCAGAGTGCCGAGCGCCGCGGCGAGCACAACCGCGGCAACCAACATGGCCAGAAAGCGCTGGAGGTTTCTCATCGGGCTTTGCGGTCCCGTCGCGTTTCAACGCAGGCGATCGCTACCTGCCCGCCCAAACGCAAAAAAAGCCCGGCCGCGATGCGGCCGGGCTCTCTTGATCTGTGTCGGACCGGTCAGTGCAGGATCTGCGACAGGAACAGCTTCGTGCGCTCATGGCGCGGATGGTCGAAGAATTCGGCCGGCGTGTTCTGCTCGACGATCTGGCCCTGGTCCATGAAGATCACCCGGTTGGCGACCTTGCGGGCAAAGCCCATCTCGTGGGTGACGCATAGCATGGTCATGCCTTCTTCGGCCAAGCCCACCATTGTCTCCAGCACTTCCTTGATCATTTCGGGATCCAGCGCCGAGGTCGGCTCGTCGAACAGCATGATGCGCGGGTTCATGCACAGCGAGCGCGCGATCGCCACGCGCTGCTGCTGGCCGCCGGAAAGCTGGCCAGGATATTTGTTGGCCTGCTCGGGAATTTTCACGCGCTTGAGGAAGTGCATGGCGATTTCCTCGGCCTGCTTCTTCGGCGTCTTGCGCACCCAGATCGGCGCCAGCGTGCAGTTTTCCAGGATGGTCAGATGCGGGAACAGGTTGAAGTGCTGGAACACCATGCCGACCTCGCGGCGCACCTCGTCGATCTTCTTGAGATCGTTGGTCAGTTCCTTGCCGTCGACGATGATCTTGCCCTTCTGGTGCTCCTCCAGCCGGTTGATGCAGCGGATCATGGTCGACTTGCCGGAGCCGGACGGACCGCAGATGACGATGCGCTCGCCGCGCATCACCTTGAGGTTGATGTCCTTCAGCACATGGAATTCGCCGTACCATTTGTGCATGCCGATGATGTCGATGGCGACATCGGTGTCCGAGATATGCATCTTGGCGGCATTGACCTTGATTTCTTCCGCGCTAACGGCGTTTTCGGTGGTCATGGCAGGTTCCCTTTTTTGTTCTTAGCGTTTGTGGCCGGTGTCGAGCCGGCGTTCGGTGTACATTGAATAGCGCGACATGCCGAAGCAGAACAGCCAGAACACGAAGGCGGCAAACACCAGGCCGGACCGAGCGGTCTGTGGCGTTGCCCAGTTGGCGTCCGAGAAGTTCTGCTTCACCACGCCGAGCAGGTCGAACATCGAGATGATCGAGACCAGGCTGGTGTCCTTGAACATGCCGATGAAGGTGTTGACGATGCCCGGAATGACCAGCTTCAACGCCTGCGGCAGCACGATCAGCCCCATCTTCTGCCAGTAGCCGAGGCCGAGCGAATCGGCGCCCTCATACTGACCCTTCGGGATCGCCTGCAGGCCGCCGCGCACCACTTCGGCCATATAGGCTGCGGCAAACAGCGACACGCCGATCAGCGCCCTCAGGAACTTGTCGAAGGTGACCCCCTCCGGCAAGAACAGCGGTAGCATGACGCTGGCCATGAACAGCACGGTGATCAGCGGAATGCCGCGCACCGTCTCGATGAAGATCACGCACAGCATCTTGACGATCGGCATCTTCGAGCGCCGCCCAAGCGCGAGCACGATGCCGAGCGGCAGCGACACGGCAATACCGACGAAGGAGAGGCTGAGCGTCACCAGCAACCCGCCCCACAGCGTGGTTTCGACATGCGGCAGGCCGAACATGCCGCCGATGAGCAGGATGAACGCAACGACCGGCAAGGCGCCGAAGAAAAGAAGGGCGTTCAGCCCCTTGCGCGGCACGCGCGGGATGAGCAGCGGCACCAGCAGCGCCACGAACAAGATAGCGACCAGGATCGGCCGCCAGCGCTCTTCGATCGGATAGCGGCCGAACATGAACTGGCCGAACTTGGCATTGACGAAGGCCCAGCAGGCACCGGACCAGCCGTCCGGCTGGATGCCGCCTTGCGCAACCGTCGCGCAGACAGTGCGGTCAGGTCCGGTCCACTGGGCACTGAGGAAGGCCCAGTTGATGACCTGCGGCAGGATCATGACCACCAGTGCGATGCCGACGACGGTCAAGATGGCGTCGCCAGCTGAACCTATAAGGTTCTTGCGCACCCAGGCACCGGGTCCGCGCACGCCGGCTGGCGCCGGCTGCGCCAACGTCATTTCCGTCCTGACCCAAGAGGTGTCGTGTTCCTGCATGGCCCTACCTCTCCACCAGCGCCATCCTGGCGTTGACCACGTTCATGACCGCTGAGGTGACCAGACTGAGCACAAGGTAAACCACCATCATGATCAGCACGCATTCGATCGCCTGACCGGTCTGATTGAGCACCGTGCCGGTAGTCGCCGTCAGGTCCGGATAGCCGATGGCGATGGCCAGCGAGGAGTTCTTGGTCAGGTTGAGATACTGGCTGGTCAGCGGCGGAATGACGATGCGCATGGCTTGCGGAACGACGACGAGCCGCAGGATCGACCCTGGCCTTACGCCCAGCGCGCCGGCCGCCTCTGTCTGGCCCTTGCTGACGCCCATAATGCCGGCGCGCACGATCTCGGCGATGAAGGCCGCCGTATAGCAGGACAGCGCCAGATAGAGCGACAGGAACTCCGGCTTGACCTGGAAGCCACCGGTCAGGTTGAAGGTCGATTGCTTTGGAAAATCAAATGTCAGCGGAAAGCCGCTCAGCGCGTAGGCGAGTAGCGGCAAGCCAACGATCAGCGCCAGCGATGTCCAGAACACCGGAAATTGCTGGCCGGTCGCCATCTGCCGCTGACGCGCCTTGTGGGCGACGAACCACGCCATGGCAATGCCGACAACGAGCGCAACCAGGATCAGCCAGGAGCCATCGCCCCACACGGGGCGCGGGAAATAGAAGCCGCGCTGGTTGAGGAAGGAACCGAATGGCAGGTTGTAGCTGTCACGCGGCGCCGGCAGCACGGCCAGCACGCCGGAATACCAGAAGAAGATGACCAGCAGTGGCGGGATGTTGCGGAAGACCTCGACGTAGACCATGCAGATCTTGCGGATCAGCCAATTGCGCGATAGCCGGCCGATACCGACGATGAAGCCGATGATGGTTGCCGTGACGATGCCTGCTGCGGCCACGATAAGCGTGTTTATGAAGCCGACGACGATCGCCCGGCCATAGGTCGAATCCGACGTATAGGCGATGGCGCTGTCGGAGATGTCGAAGCCGGCGCGTCCCCTGAGGAAGCCGAAGCCGGATGCAATGTGCAGGCGCTGCAGATTGTCGATGGTATTCTGGACGATCCACCAGACAAGCGCACCCAGTACGACGACCACCACAGCCTGGAAGACAAGACTGCGGACTTTCGGATCATTGATGAAGGAAGCCCGACTTGGCTCCTCGCGAAGAATTTCCTGCGATGCCATGCGACCCGTCCCCTGGAAAGAGAAACCGGAAGGCAGAGGATCTGCCTTCCGGATCACATTTCGATCAGCGGATCGGCGGAGCGTATTGCAGGCCGCCCTTGGTCCACAGCGCGTTGATGCCGCGCGCGATCTTGAGCGGGCTGCCCGAGCCGACATTGTGCTCGAACATTTCGCCGTAATTGCCAACCGCCTTAACGATGTTGACGACCCAATCGTTGGACACGCCGAGATCGGTACCGATCTTGGTGTCGGCTTCCTGGCCGAGGACACGCTTGATCTCGGGATTGTCCGAGGTCTTCATCTCCTCGACATTGGCCTTGGTGATGCCGAGTTCCTCTGCCTGCAGGAGCGCGAAATAGGTCCACTTGACGATGTGGTACCACTGGTCGTCGCCCTGGCGCACGGCCGGTCCGAGCGGCTCCTTGGAGATGATCTCGGGCAGCACGACATGGTCGGCCGGCGCGCCCAGCGTCAGGCGGATGCCGTAGAGGCCCGACTGGTCCGTGGTGTAGACGTCGCAACGGCCGGCGTCATAGGCAGCGTTGACCTCTTCCAGCTTCTCGAAGACGACCGGGTTGTACTCCATCTTGTTCGACTTGAAGTAGTCGGCAAGGTTGAGCTCGGTCGTGGTGCCGCTCTGCACGCAGACGGCGGCGCCCGAAAGCTGCAGCGCCGAATTGACGCCCGGCAGCTTCTTGGCGTTGATCATGAAACCCTGGCCGTCATAGTAGGTGACGCCGATGAAGTTCAGGCCGAGCGCCGTATCGCGGTTGATGGTCCAGGTGGTGTTGCGCGACAGGATGTCGACTTCGCCCGACTGCAGCGCGGTGAAGCGTTCCTTGGCGCTGAGCGGCGTGAACTTCACCTTGGTGCCGTCACCGAAGACAGCCCCCGCGACGGCGCGGCAGAAGTCCGCGTCGATGCCTTGCCAGTCACCCTTGTCGTCGGGCGCCGAGAAGCCGGCCAGGCCGGTCGACACGCCGCACTGGATGAAGCCCTTCTGCTTGACGGTGTCGAGCGTGCCGGCCGAAGCGGCCGTAGCCGTCAATCCAAGCGCGGCGGCGCCGAGAATGCCGATTGCAATGTGTTTCATAACCCACAGACCCTTTTCTGTTTTACAGGTGCCCCTGTTTCTCAGGCAAATCCTGAATCTTTTTCCCGTGCGTGAATACAGCTCCCATTCCGGCCCACTACCGGAACCCCGCGTCGCAACCGACGCGCTGCCTCCCATTCACGAACTGCATCGAAGGCGATTATTCCTGTGAGGTCAAGGGAAATGACCGAATCCGAATGCGTTTGAAAACCAATTGCCGGAAATGCCTGAATTGCATACAAGGCCGCCCGCAAATTAGTCAGCACCGCAAACAAAGTCGGCAAAGGTCGATCCGCGCAAGTCCGCGCCGCAACAGCGAAATCCGAGGTCTGGATTTACCTTGCGTCGCTGGCTCGATCACGCGATGAACCGGAGGACGGGAAACGCCTGTTCAAAGCGCCCGTACGAGCAGCCACGCACCGATTGCCGCCATCAGCGCGCCGGAGATGCGCGGAATCAATTGCCCGGTGGGCATGGTCTTTTCGAGAAGGACGAGGATTGCGATGCCGGCAATCCACAGGACGTTCATGACACCGCCGACGAAGAGGAGCGCCATCAGCGCCCAGCAGCAGCCGAGGCAATAGGCGCCGTGCTCGACGCCGAGCCGAAGCGCGCCGAGCGGATAGGAGCGGAACCCGCCATGGCTGCTCAAAAACGCGATAGGCGCCTGGCATTGCCGCAGGCAGACGCCCTTCATCGGCGTCCATTGATAGAGGCCGGCAGCGATGAGAATCACGCCGCCGAAAACCGCACTGTTGGCTTCCATCATCGGACTGAGCAATGCGAGGCGAGCAAGCAGCCATTGCGCACCGGTCGCGGCAACGCTGAAGGCAATCCAGACGAGAAGGTAGCCGGTAAAGAACCATGCGGTCGATGCGATCGGCCGGCCATCCGCCTCAGCCTTGCGGCCGACACCGGCGTAGAGCAGCAACATCGGCGCAACCGACGGCGTCATCATGCCGACCATCATCACGGCCCACATGGTGAAGATGAAGGCGAAGTCGGCCGGCGCCCAGGCGCGGAAGCCCGGTGCCACCGTGGCGCCGATATCCATGCCCGACATATCCATGCCAGACATGTCCATACCGGCCATGTCGCCACCCTCGGCCGGCGCAGTCGCGGCAGGCATAGCCATATCGGCGGCAAGCCACAAGACGTAAGCCCAGGCGAGCCCGGCGACCAGGACGAGCGCGATCGTCACCACCGCACGATCACGCCGCAGCACCGCCTCGAGGGCCGTATCGCTCATTGGATCAGATCAATGCACGATGCCGCTTTGCGAGAGATGCAGATTGGCGAAATGGCTGTGGGAATCGGCCAACTCGAACTTGATCGGGCCGGTTGCCTTGGTCCAGCCGCGCCCGACTTCGGCGAGCGAATATTCGAAACCGTGCGTGAGGTCGATGCGCGCACGATGCTCCTTGCCGGTGACGGGATTCTTGATCGGTTCGCCATGGCCCTTGGTTACGCCAGGCACATGTAATTGGCCGGTCCGGGCATCGACGTCGACCTCGAAGTCTATTGCCGCGAAGATCGGATCGTGGACCGTCTCCAGCGTGGTCGAAAAGACCTGGAATATGGTCGCGCCGGGTTCGGTGTCCTCACCGCTGAGAATGCGAAGCAGCGCTCTGCGTTGCGCCTCTGTGGCCCGCTCGTCGATGACCACCGCCGCCTCGCCCTTGCCGTGGTGGATCGCACCAGGCCAGCGGAAGACCCCGGCAAAGCGCAAGCCATCGAGCTTGGTGTCGCCGTGATAGCCGCTTTCGATTTCCACGCCGACCACCGCCTGGCAGGATCCATGCGTCGGCAAGGCGTTGAACTGACAGGGGCAGCCATAGGCGCAGTTGCAGTTGACGAATTCGCGCGCCTTGATCATCCATTTGATGTCGGCCATGACATTCCTCCCCTGTTGCCGCGCTCACGCTCTGTGAGCGCGATGTCCGGATTGGGGACCAGGAAAGTAACCGGCTACGTCCGGCAGCTCTGATCGAGGCAATCCGGCGATAAATGTTAGAATTCAAGTATATGCCTTTCGCGGTCACCGACAATAGGCCGATCGACGGAGGCCGGCGCAGCAACCAGCGAGGCACTGGCACCTGCAGGAATCGCGCGCGGGATCTGTCTTGCCACTTTTGCCGCCCTGAATTGGCATATTCGAAGACTGCCGGCTGGCGGGTCTAGGCCGGTTGCACCGCCAGTGCAGCCGCACTATGGCTAGCGCCTCCTCACGAGACCAAGGACGGCAAGAACAATGGCGAAGGACGGCAGCGAAATGGGCATCAACACGCGGCTTGCCCATTCGGGCAACAACCCGCGCGACTATTTCGGCTTCGTCAATCCGCCGGTCGTGCATGCCTCGACGGTGCTTTATCCCGATGCCGCCTCGATGGCGGCGCGCAGCCAGAAATACACCTATGGCCTACGCGGCACACCGACCACCGACGCGTTGGCGCTGGCCGTCGATGCGCTGGAAGGCTCGGCCGGCACGATCGCCGTGCCGTCGGGATTGGCGGCCGTGACGATACCGCTGCTCACCTTCGTCTCGGCGGGCGATCACCTCCTGATCGTCGATTCGGTCTATCACCCGACCCGCAATTTTGCCGACACGATGCTGAAGCGGCTGGGCGTCGAGGTCGAGTATTACGATCCGCATATCGGCGCCGGCATCGCCGCGCTGATCAAGCCCAACACAAAAGTGGTGTTCACGGAATCGCCTGCCTCCAACACGTTCGAGGTGCAGGACATCCCGGCGATCGCCAAGGCGGCGCGGGCGGCCGGCGCCATCGTCA
This sequence comes from Mesorhizobium monacense, assembly GCF_056781675.1. NCBI lineage: Bacteria > Pseudomonadati > Pseudomonadota > Alphaproteobacteria > Hyphomicrobiales > Phyllobacteriaceae > Mesorhizobium > Mesorhizobium monacense. Next base: position 3,167,535 of record NZ_CM165567.1, read on the forward strand.
TGATGGACAACACCTGGGCGACGCCTCTGTATTTCAAGCCGCTCGACCACGGCGTCGACATCTCGATCCACGCGGCGACCAAATACCCGGCCGGCCATTCCGACGTGCTGCTCGGCACCGTCTCGGCCAACGAGGCGTGCTGGAAACAGCTCTATGAAGGCTTCTGCACGCTGGGTTGCTGTTCCGGACCGGACGACGTCTACCAGGTGCTGCGCGGCCTGCGCACGATGGGGGTCAGGCTGGAGCATCACCAGAAAAGCGCGCTTGCCATCGCCGCCTGGCTGGAGGGCCAGCCAGGAGTCGCGCGGGTGCTGCATCCGGCGCTGCCCAGCCATCCCGACTACGCTCTGTGGAAGCGCGACTTTTGCGGCTCGAGCGGCATCTTCTCCGTCGTGCTCAAAGGTGGCGGCCAGAGGCAGCAGCACGCCTTCCTCGACGCGCTCAAGATTTTCGGCCTCGGCTATTCCTGGGGCGGCTATGAGAGCCTTGCCGTGCCGGTGTTCCTCGGCGACCGCAAGATCGCCAAGGGCCCCTATGACGGGCCGCTGATCCGGCTGCAGATCGGGCTCGAGGATGTCGAGGACCTCAAGGCCGATATTATGCGCGGGCTGGAGGCGGCTGCCGCTGCCTGATCCCCCACCTGCTACGGTGAATCGGAAAACCGGCGCAACATCCTGAAAGGAATGGGGAAGGCTTTGGCGAGATGGTCCATGTCGCAAAGCCGCGGTTTGCGGACCTTGCGCAATGCTATTTCCCGAATCCGTGATTTTTCGGATTGATTTGGCTTCCAACTTCACCTGCCAGGCACCATTGCGGGCATTTCGAGCAGTGCCGCACCCTTTCCAGAGCTTGCCATGGCCTTTCGCCTCTTCGTTCCCATTCTCGCCGGCGCGACGCTGCGCGAACGCCTCATCGCCTGTATCGGCGCGACGATCGGCATTGCTCTGACCGGCGCTATCGGCGGCCTGGTGCTCGGCAACGGTCCGCATGTGCCGCTGCTGGTGGCGCCGATGGGCGCTTCCGCCGTGCTTTTGTTCGCAGTGCCGGCAAGCCCGCTCGCGCAGCCCTGGTCGATCATCGGTGGCAACACCATTTCGGCGCTGGTCGGCGTCATCGTGGCGCATTTCATCCATGAACCGGCGCTTGCTACCGGCATTGCAGTGGCGCTGGCCATCGCCGCCATGTCGTTCGCGCGCTGCCTGCATCCGCCGGGCGGGGCCGCTGCGCTGACCGCGGTGTTCGGCGGACCAGCGGTCACCGCCGCCGGTTTTCTGTTCCCCTTCGTTCCGGTGGCGCTGAACTCGATCGTGCTGGTGGCGCTCGGCTACGGCTTCCACAAGCTGTCGCGGCGCAGCTATCCGCATGTGCCGGCCCCTGCCCCGAAAAGCGCGCATGGGACCGTTGATCCGCCGCCGCAGGAGCGTGTCGGCTTTTGATGCGGTGGACGGCTCTCCACCCCCTTGCGGCTATAGTCGCGGGGTTAGAGCTGGAGGAGAGCTGCCATGGGCATTGCTACGACGATTGGTCTGGATATCGCGAAGTCGGTCTTTCAAGTGCACGGCGTGGATGCGGCTGGCGAGGTTGTCATCCGCAGGAAACTGACCCGTGGGCGGGTCCTGGGGTTCTTCGAGAATCTGCCCCGATGCCTCGTCGGGATCGAGGCATGCAGCTCCTCGCACTATTGGGCTAGAGAACTGATTGCACGAGGCCATGATGTGCGGCTGCTTCCTGCGCAGTATGTGAAGCCCTACTTGAAGCGGCAGAAGAACGATGCGGCCGATGCTGAGGCCATCTGCGAGGCCGTGACCCGGCCGACCATGCGCTTCGTGCCGGTGAAGACGCCCGAGCAGCAGAGTGTGATGATGTTGCACCGCGTTCGGTTGATGCTCAACCGCCAGCGCACCCAGCTATCGAACGCGTTGCGGGCGCATCTCTCGGAGTTCGGTATCGTGGCGCCGATCGGGCGGGGCGGCATCGAGCAACTGCTTGCCGTCATCAACGACGAGAACGACCCGAGGGTGCCAGCTGACGCACGGCTCTGCCTGCAGATGCTCGAGGCGCAGCTCAGGGTCGTGAAGGCGCAGATACTCGAGAATGATCGAAGGGTCCGGGCGAGTGCGAGAGAGACCGAGCTTGGTCGCAGGTTGATGGAGATACCAGGCGTGGGCCCGTTGCTGGCGAGTGCGTTCGTGGCGACCGTCGCCGATGCGCACGCTTTCAAGTCGGGGCGCTGCCTCTCGGCCTGGATCGGGCTCGTGCCGAAGCAAAACTCAAGCGGGGGCAAGGAGAAGCTCGGCAGCATCTCCAAAGCCGGCAATCGTTACTTGCGCCAGATGCTCGTGGTCGGCGCGATGGCGGTCATCCGATATGCCGAGCGGAACGGGACTAGGCGGCCATGGCTCGTGCAACTGATGACCCGGCGAACGGCCAAGGTTGCAGCGGTAGCGCTCGCCAACAAGACCGCCCGGATGGTCTGGGCGTTGATGACAAGCGGCGAGCGCTACAGGGAGCCGGTCATCGCATAGAACGAGACAAGGCGAGCGAACGCCGACGAGGTTGGAAAGGGCGGACAGGAGCTAATGCACAAAGCCGGTTGATACCGCCGGATCAGGAGAACCCAATTGGGCCGTGCACCTTCGAGTGCGAGCTTTCGATCGGGACCTGAGCCGCGCGAATGGCATTATGGCCAGCGGCATATGAAGAGCCGCACCTACAGGTCGGATACATGGCCGCACCAACCAGCAACTGCAGAGCGCTCAAATAGAACCCTTGCCAACGGAGAGCCGTCCATACACGGCCCGAAGACATCGACGCCGCGCTGGGCGCGCTCCACGAGACCTTCGACATCGACCGCAACGACCTCGAAAGGCTGCTGCGGCAGGTCGAACTGCAGGCGATGGTGCGCACGCACCGGACCTTGCTGTGCGAGGACATCATGTCGCGCGACGTGGTCTCGGTGCATGAGCATGACACCGCCGATCAGGCGCGTCAGCAGCTGCTGGACCACAACATCCGCACCTTGCCGGTGGTCGACGCCGAGACAAGGCTGGTCGGCGCTGTCGGCCTGCGCGAGCTGACAAAAGACACCGATTCGGTGAAGGGCGTGATGTCCAGCGCCGGCACGGCTTCGCCCGATACACCGGCGATGAGCCTGCTTCCCGTGCTCACCGACGGCCGCAGCCATGCCGTGGTCATCGTCGACGGCGAACGGCATATTCTCGGCCTGATCACGCAGACCGACCTGCTGGCGGCGGCCGCGCGGGTGCAGCCGGCAGACAAGGCGCAGGCGGCAGCATAAAATAGCGATGCCGTTGAAAGTCCGGGAACCTTTTGCCGGCAGCAGCATCCAATGTCCCGATCAAGCGTTGGAGATCGGGGCCGATGAGGAAATTCGCAATGCCAGCTGCCGCGGCTTCCGCGCCTGACGTCCTGTCCAGCGACATGCAATTGGTGCGCCGGTCGCTGGCGCGCGAGGCGGATGCGTTCCGCACCATCATCAAGACGCATAACCAGAAGCTCTACCGGATCGCGCGCGGCGTGGTGCGCAACGATGCCGAGGCGGAGGACATCGTCCAGGAGGCCTATGTCAGCGCCTTTGCCAGTCTCGGCGCGTTTCGCGGCGACGCCTCTTTAGCCACCTGGCTGTCGCGCATCGTCATCAACGAGGCGCTCGGACGCCTGCGCAAAAGGCGGCGCACCGTGGCGATGCCGGAAAACCTGGAAGCACAGATCATCCGGTTTCCTCTCAACCCAAGCGACGATCCGGAGCGGACGATGGCGCAGCGGCAGATCCTCGGGCTTGTCGAACGGGCGACCGACAGCCTGCCCGACGTCTATCGCACCGTCTTCGTGGCGCGCGTCATCGAGGGACTGAGCATCGAGGAAACAGCCGATCTGCTCGGCGTGCGACCCGAGACCGTCAAGACCAGGCTGCACCGGGCGCGTGCTTTGGTGCGCAAGGCGCTGGACGACGAAATCGGCCCGGTGCTGCTCGACGCTTTCCCCTTCGCCGGCCGACGCTGCGAGCGGCTGACCGAGGCGGTGATGAGAAGGCTCGGCCTGGAAGGCTGAGCCTGCTCGCCTGACCTGGGCCGGCTGATTTTCGCCTGTTTCGCGGGAACGTTTGCCACTGCCCCGCATCCAATCAGCGTCAACTGAAAACGAAGTCCGATGCGAATGCGCACCCGGGCAAAAGGAGATGCCATGTCTATCAAACACACTGCCGCCCTGGCCGCGCTGCTTCTGGTTTCCGCAACCCCGTTCGCAGGGGCCGCCGACAAGCCGACCGACCCGCAGATCGCCCACATCGCCTACACGGCCGGCGTGATCGACGTCGAGGCGGCCAAGCAGGCGATCGAGAAGTCGAAGACCAAGGAGGTCGTCGATTTCGCCAACGACATGGTGCGCGACCATGAAGCGGTGAACGTGCAGGCACTCGACCTGGTCAAGAAGCTCAACGTCACCCCCGAAGACAACGCCACCAGCCAGACGCTGAGCAAGGCAGCGGAAGAGGAACGCGCCAAGCTCGCCAAGCTTGAGGGAGCTGCCTTCGACAAGGCCTATGTCGCCAACGAGATTGCCTACCACAAGCAGGTCAACGGCGCGCTCGAAACCCTGCTGATCCCCTCGGCCGAGAATGCCGAACTAAAGAGCCTGCTGGAGACCGGCCTGAAGATTTTCCAGGGCCATCAGCAGCATGCCGAGCACGTCGCCGGCATGCTGAAATGAAGGCCGGCATGCTGATACGATCGCTCGCGGGTGCTCTGGCTCTGGCGCTGGCGCTCGTCGCCAGCCCAGCTCTGACTGCCACAATCGAGGTGACGATCGACAAGCTCGTCTTCACGCCGGCAAGCATTGAGGCGAAGGTCGGCGACACGATCGAATGGCTGAACAAGGATGCGTTCGCCCACACGGCCACGGTTAAGGGCGGCTGGGAGGTGATGATCCCGCCAAAATCGAATGGGCGGATCACCCTCAAGAAGGCGGAAGCAGTCGACTATTTCTGCCGATTCCACCCCAACATGAAGGGCCATCTGGACGTGACGCCCTGATGAGTTTGGAACCGGCGGCGAAGCCATCGCTTGTTGCCGCCGGTTGCCATCAAATCAGCCGTGGCTTGCAGCGCCCTGCGCAAGCAGCCAGTCGATCATTTGCGCGACCTGCGCGGGTGGTCGGTCCGGCGCAAGGATCGAGAGGCTGAGGCCGGTGGGCACGCGCCGCTCCGGGAACGGCGCCACCAGCGAACCGGCAGAAAGCGCGCGCGACACCAGGGCTTCATGCCCCATCAGCACTCCGGCGCCATCGATGGCCGCCTGCAGCGCCATGCTGTAGAGCGAAAACTCGGAGCCTGACTCGATCGACGGACCCTTCAGCCCGGCAGCCTCGAACCACAGGCTCCAGTCGCCGGTCCAGGTGGTGTCCCACAGCAGAAGCTGCGATGAGAGATCGGCCGGTGTTTTCAGCAACCCGGCCAATGCGGGCGCGCAGACCGGAAAGATGACATCGTCGCAGAGCTTGAACGCACGGCTGCCGGCTGGGGCATTCCTGGTCAGGAAGATGGCGAGGTCGAAGGGCTCGCGCCTGAAATCCGGCGGCTCCTCCAGCGCATGGATGGATGGACGCAGCGCTGGATGTGCGGCACGCAGCGCCGGCAGGCGCGGCGCCAGCCAAAGCTGGGCGATCGACGGCAATGCGGCGATGCTGACCTGGGGCCTCGGCGCCGAGATGCGTAGCTCCTGGACGGCAAGGCCCATGGCGTCGAAAGCGGTGGAGAAGGCCGGCAGGGCGGCGCGGCCGGCTTCGGTCAGATGCAGCCCCTGGGGGTGGCGGACAAACAGCGTCGAGCCCAGCCACACCTCCAGCGCCTTGACCTGATGCGACACCGCCGCCGGTGTCACGCCAAGCTCGTCCGCCGCCTTGGCGAAGCTTTCGTGGCGGGCGGCCGCCTCGAAGGCCCGCAAGGCGTTGAGCGGCGGCATTCGAGGTCGCGGCGGATTGACGGCCATCGTCCGTTCCCGGAAAACGTCGGCGGCCGTGTGCGGCCGCCGACGCGGTGTTTCTATTTGAGGGCCACCGGGGTCAGCCTGCCGTCGACCTTCTGCCACTCAAATACGACGAACCCCGGCTGCTTGATATCCCCCTTGTCGTCATAGGAAATCGAACCGAGCACCGTCGAGATGCTGGCACCGGAATGAAGGTAATCGGACACCGCCTTGGGATCGTCGGGCTTGGCCTTGGCGATGGCCTCGGTAAGGATCTGCGTTGCCGCGTAAGCGTAGAGGGTCACCGCCTCGGTGGGCACATTCTTGGCCTTCAGATCGGCGACGGCATCCTTGGCTTCCGCGAACGTTGCCGGGTCGGGGAACGATGTCATCAGGGTTCCAGCGGCACCGTCACCGCCGATGGCGCCGAATTCGCTGTTGGAGATGCCGTCGCCACCCATCAGGATCGTGGTGACGCCCTGGTCGTGCATCTGCCGCACGATCAGGCCGGCCTCGGTGTGCTGGCCGCCGTAATAGACGAGGTCGGCGCCTGACTGTTTGATCTTGGCGACGAGCGGGCTGTAGTCCTTCTCGCCGGGGTTGATCTCCTCGTGTAGCACTTCCTTGCCGCCGCCGGCATTGTAGGCCTTGGCCATCTCGTCAGCGAGGCCCTTGCCCGCCGTCGACTTGTCGTCGACGATCGCGATCTTCTTGTCCTTGAAGCGGGCGAGGATGAATTTGGCGGCAATGATGCCTTGCTGGTCATCGCGGCCGCAGGCGCGGAAGGCATTCCACAGGCCACGCTCCGTCACCATCGGGTTGGTAGCCGTCGGCGTGACGAACAGGACCCCGTTCTCGGCATAGACCTCGGAAGCCGGAATGGTGACGCCGGAATTATAGTGGCCGACGACATAGCGTACGCCGTCGGCGACGAATTTGTTGGCGACCGAGACGCCCTGTTTCGGGTCCGAGACATCGTCACCGACCGACACGGCAAGCTTTTGTCCGAGGACGCCGCCATTGGCGTTGATGCGTTCAACCGCGGTTTCGACACCGACGCGGTACTGTTCTCCATAAGCGGCATTCGGTCCCGACATCGGACCGGCGACGCCGAACACGATATCCGCCCTCGCGACATCGACAGTCGCGGCAGTCACTAGGGCAGCAGTCATCATCTGCACGATCATGCGCATTTTCATTCCCCTGTTTTTTAGAGAAAGGCGGGCTTTTCCCGCCGCTTCAGGCGTCAGTTCACAAAATGAAGCTTGTTGAACCGGCGCCGGAATGCCGTGACATCCGCCGCGACCTGTTCGCTGGCGTCATTGCCGCGCAGCGCTCTAGCAATGAGGGCCGCGAGTTCCGACATGTCGTCTTCGGTCATGCCCCAGCGGACGATCTCGGGCGTGCCGAGGCGCAACCCGTTCATGTCGCCGTCGACAGCGTCGATGGGCAGGCCGATGCCGCAGGTCAGAATGTTGGCCTGCCGCAGCTTCTTCGCCGCCGCCTGGCCGCCGCCGAACTCGGCCGCCTTAATGGCGAATTGATGCGATGTCGTGTAGCCCTTGCCGGTCGAAAACACCGGCAGGCCGCGATCGGCAAGACCATCCGCCAGCGCTCTGGCGGTTCGTGCCATCGTCGCGGCGTAGGCCCTGCCGTGGTCCTTCCAGTCCAGAAGCGTGATCGCCAGGGCGGCCGACTTGGCGGCATCGAAATTGGCGGTCATGCCGGGAAAGGCGATCCTGTCGAGCTTTTCGGCGATATCGGCGTCATTGGTGACGATCAGGCCCGAAGGCGGTCCACCAAGGCTCTTGTAGGTGCTCATCGTCATCAGATGGGCGCCTTCCTGGAGGGGTTGCTGCCAGGCGTTTCCGGCAATCATGCCGCACAGATGCGCCGCATCGAAGAGAACCAGCGCGCCGACCTCGTCGGCTATCGCCCGAATCTCGCGAATGGGATGCGGCAAAAGATTGAGGCTGCTGCCGATGGTTATCATCTTCGGCCTCACCGATCTGGCCATGTCGCGCAACTTGCCGACGTCGACGGTGTAGCCGTCGGCATCGACCGGAGCGGTGTGGATGTCGAGCCCGTAAAGCCCGGCGCAGCCGGCCATATGGTGGGTTATATGGCCGCCGATCGCCGGCGACGGAACGATGATCCTGTCGCCCGGCCGAGCCGCAACCATGAAGGCATAAAGATTGGCGATGGCGCCGGACGGCACCCTGATCTCGGCATAGCTGGCGCCGAAAACTTCGGCCGCCAGTTCGGCGGCGATCACCTCGATCTGCTCGACACCCTCCAATCCCATTTCATATTTGTCGCCGGGATAGCCCAGTGACGGGCGCGACCCCAGGCCGGAAGCGAGTGCGGCTTCGGCCTTCGGGTTCATCACATTGGTCGCCGGGTTGAGGTTGATGCAGACCGCATCGTGGATCGAACGGTTCAGCTCGATCCCCCTGTTGATTGTCGCCATCACGGCATCGGTCTTCTGGCCGCTCGTCTTCTGCGCCAGCTGCTGGGCAAATTCGTCGCAATGCGATGGAACCCAGGGCCTGCGAGCGAGAGCGACCATCGATGCCTCCTTTGCCGCCGCCGATAACCCGGCTGCGAATGGAGCCTAAGGTGGAGCCGTCGGTCGCCCTGACGCAAGCGAGTAGTTCTAGCGCCTAGGCTTAGGAAAATTAGGTCTACCACGCCTATTTGACGGCCGGCTGTTTTTACCGTTTCCGTCCCCACGTGAAAGGCCACGTGCCGGCGACGCTACCCTGATCCTGTTCCGCCGCCTCATCCAGTTGCCGTGATGCCCTCCTTGCTTCGTCCGGCCGCGTGACATGGGTCCACGAACCGCCATAGGCCGGCGTGCGGCGGGCGATCCAGGCGTCCAGCCCTTCGCGCAGGTCAGCGGTCGGGACCATGCGCGCGAACTGTTCGGCCTCAACCAGCAAGCCTTCCGCGATGCTCTGGTTAAGGCCGCGCGTCACTGCGGCCAGGATGCTGGCGACCGCCAGTGGCGAATGCCGCATCACACGCTGAGCGAGATCGAAGGCGGCCGGCATCAGGTCGCCATGCGGCACCACCTGGTTGACGAGGCCGAGTTCGAGCGCGCGTTGCGGCGAGAACGTTTCGCCGGTCAGCAGCAGTTCGAGTGCCCGCTTGCGCCCGGCCAGCCTCGGCAGGCGCTGCGTTCCACCGAAGGTCGGCGGCATTGCGAGATTGATTTCGGGCTTGGCGAACAAGGCGCGCTCGCTGGCGATGGCGAGCGGCACGGCCTCGGTGATTTCGCAACCGCCGCCAAAGGCAATGCCGTTGACGGCGGCGATGACCGGCTTGCGGAATGCTTCCAGCCTCGCCGTCAATCGCTGCCCGCGCATGACGAAATCGCGAATGGCGACATCGGCGCCCTGCGCCACGCTTGCCGAGAATTCGTGGATGTCGCCACCCGCCGAGAAGGCGCGGTCGCCCGCGCCAGTAAGAATGACCGCGCGGACGGAGCCATCGATCTCGAAGGCGTCGAGAATCCCCAGCAGGCGGTCGATCAGGGCGTAGTTCAGCGCATTGAGTTTTTCGGGTCGATTGAGAGTGAGGACGGCGACCCCGTTGCGGGTCTCGGTCAGGACAAGATCGGTCATTTGGCTTCCTTTCCAGAATGCACCGGCGGGAAAGGATCAGGCTTTCGATTGCTTGTATATTCACTAGGCGGTATACTTGGCGTCATGCCTGAAGCATCCAGCCCCACCCGCAAACGCATTGTCGATGCCGCGACAAAGCTCTTTTATGCCGAAGGGATCGGCCGCGTCAGCGTCGACGCCGTCGCCGAAAAAGCGGGGCTGACCAAGCGGACGCTCTACTATCACTTCAAAAGCAAGGACGACCTGATCGCCGCCTATCTCGATGGCCGCGACCAGCCGAACATCAAGCAGATGGCCGGCTGGTTCGAGGCGGCGGAAGGCGGCGTTGAGCGCAAGGTCGAAGCGATCTTCACCAATCTGGCGCGCGTCGCCCGCCACCCCAAATGGAAGGGATGCGGGTTCCTGCGCACGGCAGCGGAACTTGCCGCGATGCCCGGACACCCGGCGGTCAAGGCCGGATCGCGGCACAAGACAAAGTTCGAAAAATGGCTCGCCGCCGAACTGTCGGCCCACAACGTCGCAGCGCCGCATATGCTGGCGCGCGAGATCGTGCTGCTCATGGACGGCGCCTTCTCGAGCATGCTGATCCACCACAACCCCGATTATATCAAGGCGGCAGGGCACGCGGCCGCAACGCTCGTTCGGGCGCGATCGGGAGCGGGAACTAGCTGTTAGAACCCGAACGCCAGCCAGGCGGTGCCGGCAACAAGCGTGAGCAGCGTCAGGGGCAGGCCAACCCTGAAGAAGGCGCCGAACGACAGAGGCGTGCCGGCGCGCCGCGCCTGTTCGGCAACAATCAGATTGGCGACGGATCCAAGCAGCGTGAAATTGCCGGCCAGCGTCGAGCTCATCGCGACCACCAGCCAGGCGCGCTCGGGGTTTTCCAGGCCCGGGATGAACGGCCGCAGTGCCAGAACGGCCGGCACATTGCTCATGATGTTGGACAGCACCGCGGTGAAGCCGGAGAGCCGCCAGACGTCGTCCAGACCAAGGTCTTTGGCCGAGGCGATCATGTCTGATGTCAGCAGCGTCTTTTCGGCACCGGCAACGACGATGAACAGGCCAGCGAACATGAACAGCAGCGGCCCGTCGATCTCGCGGTAGATGCGGGCCGGCTTGATGGCGCGGGTGAGCAGCAGGATGGCGCCGCCGATCAGTGCCGCTTTGGCAACGGGCACGCCGGCGAAGAAGGCGATCGCCAGGCCGATGCAGACGATCACCGCCTTCAGCACCTGCCCCGGCAGCATGCGGCCACGATAGACTTCGGGGCTGAGTTCGGCCGTGCGTGCGAATTCGGCCCGGTAGACTATGCGTACGATAACGATGACGGCGACAAGGCCGAACAGGGCGACCGGCGCCAGTGCAGCCGAAAAGGCCGGGTAGGAAATGCCCGACAGCGCGCCGATGACCATGTTCTGTGGATTGCCGGTGATGGTGGCGACGCTGCCGCAGTTGGAGGCCGTTGCGGTGGCGATCAAATAGGGGATCGGATTGCGGTTGATGACGCGGGTGACGTGGACGACGATCGGCGCCATCACCAGGCAGATCGCGTCATTAACCAGGAACGCCGAGAGCACACCGGTCAGAAGCGTCAGAATCACCAGGAGCATGAACGGCGCGTGCGCGTGCTCGATGGCGAAGCCGCCGAGAGCGCGAAAGGCACCCGAGACCTTCAGATGCGCCACCACGATCATCATGCCGAGCAGCAGCGTGATGGTGTCGAAATTGATGGCGCGATAGGCGTCCTCCATGCTGAGCGCGCCGACGGCGATCATCGCCGCGCCGCCAAGCAGCGCGATCCCTGCCCGGTCGAGGCGAAGGCCGGGGATGCGGCCTATGGCGACGCCGGCATAGGTCAGGACCAGGATCAAAAGTGCCGCCGCGCCCGTCAATGTCATTGGCAGAAGTTCCGTCCAACTCGTCAGTCCCCTGCCTCGACAAACTCGGCCCGACAGACATCTCGCTCCACCTTTAGCAAGCATCCGGCAAAGCGAAAGCGCCGGACGCGCTTTGCGCCCTTGAAACTTGCACGCGCCAGCGCCGGACGACGCAGGCTCGGCCAATCCCGGCCCGATACGGGCGTCCACGACGCCTTTCGAGCCCATTTTCATCACGCAAGGGGGAAAATTGTGAGGGAAGCTTCGTCAGCGGGAGCGGTTCCCCCATCAGTCGCCAAGCGACGAATTTCACAAGGAATGGAGACAAATCATGATCATGAAGATCCTCGCAGCTTCCGTGCTTGTGCTTGGCCTGGGTGCATCGGCGATGGCCCAGAATGCCGACGACGGCATGGCCGGATCAGGCGTCAGTGACGGTAGCGGCAAGTCGATCGTTGTCGACCCCAACGTTCCCAACGCCGTCGACCCGAACGCCACCTACAGCATAGACGGCATGTCCAATCCGTATGGGACGAGTTCGACCCCCGATCAGAACTGCGCGGCCAGCCCGCAGGGCGGCCAACCGGACGCCAACGGCACGTCGCCGGGGACGATCTCGCCGACGGTGAACGACAACCACTGTGGCAAGTAGCCAGCCTGTGGCCGATCAGAGACCCCGAAGCATCGCTTTGCGGCCTCTGCCGTTCTCGAACAGCGCGCATTTCCAGCGACTGCAAGGCGCCCGACGACCACATCGCAGGCTCGAGTTGAATTGTCCGAGAGGAACCAACCGGACAGCCGCGGCGTTTTCCACCACGTATTTGATTTTGATTTACTTTAGAGGCGTGGGAGAGAAGACGTGGCGTCATCGGCCCTTATCGGCATTCTGATCACCTTCCTGGTGATCATTCTGGTGCTCTATCTCGTCCAGCGGCTGCCTCTCGATGGCCGCACCCGGCAGATCGCACAGATCGTCGTCATTCTCATCGGCATCATTTCGCTGTTGAACTATCTTGCGGTTTTCTAGGACCGATCCATATTCATGGATCGGGAGTTCATGTGTTGGCCATGAAAAGTCTGTCGATCGCCTTTCTTGCCGGGATGGCAGTCTGTGCCACGAGCGTCGCCGATGCGCGACCGGACACGCGCGCGATGACCTGCGCGGCCACGCAGGCCCTGATCCAGAGTAATCACGCCGCAGTGCTGACCACGGGTCCCAACACCTATGACCGGTATGTGCGCCAGTTCGGCAATGAGTGCGACTGGCCCGACGTGCCGATGTCCGTCGCCGTTCCAACCCGCGACGGCCGATGCCGCGTCTATCACTGTGAGGAACCGCCCTTCAATCGATCGCCTTGAGGATCGCTTCGCCCTCGTGCATGGCGTGGAACCGTAGTGCCCCTGTGTGAATTGTAACCGGCAGCGGTCCGCAGCGATCTTGTGTCGAGACTTTGGCTGCGGCGCAGAGGCAGGAGGAACAGCATGTCCAGCGATATCAAGCGAAGCGGCAGCTGCCTGTGCGGCGGCGTCCAGTTCTCGGTGACCGGAGAGCCGCTGCGGGTTGGCCTTTGCCATTGCAAGGACTGCCGCAAGACCAGCGGATCGGCCTATTCGGCTTTCGCGGTGTGGCCGCTCGAAGCGTTCGAGACGGCCGGGATCGTCGGCACTTACGGCGGCAGGAGCTTTTGTCCGACCTGCGGCGGGCGCGTCACCTCGGTCGGCGAGGACGAGGTCGAAGTGATGATCGGCAGCCTCGACATAGCGCCGACCGAACTGCAGCCGGACTACGAACTCTGGATCAGCCGGCGCGAGCACTGGTTGCAGCCCCTGCCCGACGCCCCGCAGTTCGAGCATGACCGCATCGACGAGGAGAGCGGCGTTGACGGCCCGACGGGCAGGCCGGACGCCGGCGAGCCGCTGTCAGGCGGCATCCAGCTGCTCAAGTCGGCCTAGCGTGCAGCAGCTCTAACCGAGCACCGCAGGCCGATGCCGTATTTTGCAACCGGCGGTCGCTTTGCCGAGGTGGCGATGGTCAGCTAAGACTCATCTTGCGGTGGACCTTTTGGAACCCGCTTTGGCCGGCGCGGTTCAGGCAACACTCGCAACATTGCCGCGTCGGCCTCGCAAAACCGAAGAATGCTCGAACCTATTCTTGACGGACGATCGATACAACTTTTAGTATTATTTTGCGACTCAAGCGTTTTAGTTATCTGGTGAAGTACCAAGTTATGGTTGCACTACCAGATCATATATTCTTTAATGAAAGAAAATTCTCCCGCGTTCATATTTCTGATTATGTCAACTATCCATCCAAGTACGCGGTCAAATTTGGCGGAAGTCTTGCTGGTCTTGTACAAAAGGCCACCTTTGTTTCTTCCGGCTTTTGCTACATAGTGTTGCGAATCTTGAAACCCGAACGGGGCGGTTTCATGGAGTCGGCACGTGAACGTGGTCGCGGTATTCATCTGCGATATCCACCGATCGACGGGTTCTGGACCTGGGACATCAAGCGTGACCGGGTTTACGGTGACGCCAATCTTTCCGACTATTTCGGGCTGACGCTTGAGGAATTTTCCCATGGCACATCCCTCGAAAGATGCATGCAAAGCATCGAGGCTGGAGCCCGTCTGAGGGTCCATACGGCGATCCGCAGGGCGGTGGAGCGGAGATCGAGCTTCCGGGAGGTCTATATGGTGCGCTCGGAAAAGATGGGCCTCCGCAAGATCCTCCTGGACAATGCCCAGGACGAAGTGCAGCAACGCCTTGGCGGTGGCGGATCCAGGAGGCGCAAATCGTCCTAGCGCAAACCTTGCTAGCTTCTGGGCGGGACCTTGCCGTGCCTGCTGACTTCGGCGGTCACCATGCGCGCGAAATGGGACAGGGGCGAGCGGCTCTCCAGCAGCCTGGCACGTTCCAGGGCCGTGTCGCCGTAAAATTCGACCAACACCGCGGCCGCTGTAGCGGCATCCGCCTTCAGCCTGCCGACGTCGGCCTGCGCACTCTGATTCGAGTGACCGCTTCTGGCGATCACATCGAGCATGGCCTGCAACTTATCGGGAGTACTACCCTCGTCTTCGTGCATGGTCGCGGTCCGATTGGTCGCGCAAAATATCGACATTTCCGAAAAATGTCCAACAGCTTCGCTGATCAGCCGCCGTTGCAACCGAGTGGAGCTTCACCGTGAGTTCTGCTACAATCTTCATGCAAGCACAGTCAGCCAGAATTCATTTGCAGACTTTGGGGGCACCGATGGACCAGCCTAGCAAAATGGAAAACCTGCAGTTCGCGCAGGGAATATTGCGGGAATTGCGCCAGAAGGCCGAGGCCGACGGCGAGAAGCTGCTGACCTATCTGATCGACATGGCTTACCTCGAAACCAGCGACCGCATCCGCGCGCACTGGATCGGCAGCCACGAGACCGAAGGCCGCCGAGCCAAAGGCTGAGGCCAACAGCGCATCCAATGCATGTCGCGCAAAGGTGCGCAGCGGTTTTGCGACAACGACATGCATAAAACAAAGAACCTAAAGCGCGTCGCATGAATCCCGTTTGGATGCGACGCGCTTTAGGCGAGCAGTCCGCGGCCGCCGCGGAGCGTTGCCGAAACCCTTGAAACGCAAAAAGCCCGCCGTGCCTTTCAGCACGACGGGCGGGATCCTGGTGGTATCGGCGGTCGGAATCTGATCGTCGACACAGAGCAAGCCCGCGCCTCTCGCAGTAGACGCGGGCCGACCGGGATGCCGGTCCCGATAAGGCAGCATACCGTTGCGCGCTGCCGAAAAAAGAACTCTTAGCATCGTCTAATGTTCCCGCGCGGGCGGGAAAATTCGCCGCGCACCGATCGGACCTATGAAGCGGCCTTTTCACGAACCGGAAGCTTCCAGCCCGGCCTGACGAAATGGCAGGTGTAGCCGCTGGGATATTTCACCAGATAGTCCTGATGCTCTGGCTCGGCCTCCCAGAAGTCACCCACGGGAGCGAGTTCGGTGACGACCTTGCCCGGCCACAGCCCCGAGGCCTCGACGTCGGCGATGGTGTCCTCGGCGATCCGCTTCTGATCGTCGCTGGTGTAGTAGATCGCCGAACGGTAGCTCATGCCGGCATCATTGCCCTGGCGGTTCCTGGTCGTCGGATCATGGATCTGGAAGAAGAATTCGAGCAGGGTCCGGAAGTCGATTCGGGCGGGATCGAAAATGATCTCGATCGCCTCGGCATGGCTGCCGTGGTTGCGGTAGGTGGCGTTGGGCACGTCGCCGCCGCTGTAGCCGACGCGGGTCGAGATGACGCCCGGATAGCGCCGTATCAGGTCCTGCATGCCCCAGAAGCAGCCGCCGGCAAGGACTGCGCGTTCGGTGGAAGTCGCCATAGCATGTCTCCTTAGAATTTTCCTAAGGTGGGCACTGTCGCGGCTTTCGTCCAGTCGCGAATGTCGGGGTACCATCGACGCGCGTGTCACTCCTCCCTGGTCGCCGCCTTGAACCTTCGCACGATGACCTCGAAAAGGATGTCGGAGATCCACATCGCCGAGACGCCGATGAGGAAGGCGGCGGCCAGCGTGGTGGTGTCGTCGGCCGGATCGGGGATCGGCAGGCCGGTGGCCTTGAAATACGATACGACCGGCAGCGTGAGATAGGCTGCCGCCAGCGCGCCGCAGATCGGCGAGGCGACCATCTCGCGCAGCTTGTAGCGATGGCGCGACAGTGCCCTGAGCGCGCCGCCAGCGAGGCCGGCGGCCACGACCGGGCCCTTGATCCCGAGGAGATCGAACAGATCGTGCATCACGGCCTCCAGTCGCAGAGCTTCTGGCCCTTGCGGTTGTGCGAAAGCAGCGCCCTCGCCTCCTCGTCCGACAACGCATCGACGGCCTTGGCCGACAGGCGCAGCGGCGAGGAGACTGCGCAGAAGCCGCCCGAGGCGGTCGTGCAGCCGGCGGCGACAAGCGCGACAAGCACCGGCAGTGCGAGGCTCAGTCCCTTGCCCATGATTTCAGCTCCTTTCGGGCCGTATCGGCGCTCAGCGCACCGATATCGTTGTCGACCTGGTCGGCGATGTCGCGCGCCGCAGCCTCCTTGGCCGACTGCCGGGCGCGCTCGGCACTGGCGCCGGCCAGGCGTTGGTGGAAACCCCAGCCAAGTGCCGCAACCACCGACGCCAGCAGAGCAGATATCGTCGGGTTGCCGAGGAAGAAGGAGAGCAACGCCGTCATGACAGCCACCACACGACAAGCGCGCCGGCGACGAGCAACGCGCCGATAGCCCAGGGCAGCGCCTGGCGGATGAGCTCGGTGAAGATCTCGACCATTTTCGCGTCTCCTCACTTCGACCAGTGGAATTTTCGCGCCAGCACGTACCAGGCTTCGGCGGCAATGCTCAGCGCCAGGCCGACGCCGGTCTCGAGCGCCATCTGGATGTCGGGATCGCTGGACAGGGCGGCGGCATCGCCGGCGCCAAGCAGGCCGCGTGCGACGAGGACGCCGGCGCCGTAGCGCAGCGCAATGCGGATGATGACGGCAATCATGCGGGTTTGCCTCCAAGAATGATTTTGAAAATCGCCGTCAACAGGCGCCAAAACGCATTGCGCCGGGCAGCCACGCCTGGAACGGCCGGAGCAGCGGCGGGTGCTGGCGACGCGGCGGACGGCGCGGCCCGCTTGGGTGCCGGAGGCGGATCATCTGAGGCGGGCGCGGCCGCCGACAGCAACAGCGCCTGCGCGCGGACCGAGCCGACCCGCTCGCTCCAGCCCCTGCCGAAGGTCGGCCAGGTCGGCAGCCGCTTCAGGAAGGCAAGCCGGGCATCGCAGAGCGCGTCGATGACCGCGCCGGCGGGCCTCGCCTTCACGGCGCTCAGCGTCGCCGGACCGATCCTGCCGTCCTGGTCGGCACCGACGATCGCCTGCAGGTATTTCGCCGCCCTGCCCGGCCCGCTGTTCACGGCAAAATCGAACACCGCGTAGTCGAGACCGCCCGGAAGCTCGGCACCGGCAACGGCATCCCAGTAGAAGCGGCGATAGACGGTCCCGATCTGCTCGTCGCTGATCTTCCTGAGGTCGGCCTTGGTGGCGTCCGCCTTCACGTAGCGGCGGAAATTGGCAAGCGTGACGCCTTTCATGGTGGCGCCGCCCGGATCGGCCGGATTGTCCGACCAGCCGCCTTCGGATTTCAAGACGAGCGCGAGCGCCCGCGCAAAGTTGCGGTCCATGGGAAAACCTCTTGAGGTTGTGGGGGGAGAAATGGCCGCTCAGTGGTGGCCGAAAATTGTTGGCAAACGGGCTGTTCGATAGGCCGCGCCGCGCCAGCCGGTGGATGGATCTCCCGGCCCCGGAAAAGGGCGTTTTAGAAAAGCCTTAACTGCCTTATACTAAGCTTGCCGAACGGCGAGTGGGGCTCGTCGCACTATCGGCTTGGGGTTTGGCGCTTGGGAGACGGCGCCGGGGTTGGGCGAAATGCGTTTGTTATCTTCCGAGGCGCGTGAGTGCCAGGGCTGCGGCGGCACCGGCAGGGCCTTCGAGTGTCCGCGATGGCGCGCCTCGAACGGCCATTGCTGCCCCGCAGGCACGCATCGCCATATATGCCCTGGTGCGACCGTCCACTGTTCGGAGTGCGCAGGCACCGGCGGGACAGTCCGCAGGCAGCCGCTTGAAGCGCGTGGTCTGGATCCCTTCAGCCGCGACGCGCCCTAGCGGTATCGGCCTGACATAAGAGTCCGGCTTGGAATTCCCTTTTGGCGAAAGTGCATGCGAGTCTGGCGCATGCGCACGGGAATATCCTTCATTGCGCGAATTACGCAGACAGCTCGTCAGACGGTCGGCTATTAAGGCTTGACACTGGCGGCTTTCATCAGTCGCGCCGCGCCTTCACTCTCGCTCTGCACGAAGCGCACGAACTTGGGCTGCGTCATGCTCATTGGCTCGCCCCCGTGTTTAGCGATCCATTCGCGCAAATCCGGCCCGGCGAGCACGCGCCCGATGTCATTCGCAAGCTGGTCAACCACGCCGGTCGGAGAGCCGGCCGGCACCCATATTCCATACCAGATCGGGAAGTCGAATCCGGCGATGCTCGCCTCCGCGATTGTCGGTACCTCCGGGAGCAAGGTCGAGCGCCGCGCGGTACTCACGCCCAGCGCAACGAGTGTGCCGTCGCGAATGTGCGGTAGGGCAAGAGAGATTGGCACCAAATAGTAAGTGAAGCGCGCCGCTATCGCGCTGGCGATCGTATCGGCGTTCGAATCGTTCGGCGAGGGAGGCACATGCAGCGCCTTGATTCCCGCCGCTTGATTGAATTTCTCGACTCCAACATGTGTGCCGGTGCCTATACCGGTGGATCCAAACTTGAGCTCACCTGGCTTCGCCTTCGCCGCCGCAATGAGCCCGCCGACGGTGGTGACACCAGTCGCCTTGGCTGCCACGAGTACGTAGGCTTGCCTCGTGAGCGGAATGATCGGAATGAAATCCTTCAACGGGTCATACGGGAGGTCCTTCAAGAGCGCCGCACTGTACGCCTGAGCGTTGGTGTTTATCAGCAGCGTGTAGCCGTCAGCTGGTGACTTCGCGACCTGGGCAGGGCCGGCAGTAGCTCCCGCACCTGAGATATTCTCCACTGCCACGGGTTGGCCCCACAGCTCAGAAAGCTTCGGGGCCAGGGCACGGGCTAACAGATCGGGCCCGCCGCCCGCCCCGAACGGGTCAATTATGCGTACCGGCTTGGCCGGATAGTCTCGTGCGGACGCGGCCAGATTTGTTGCGCTTTTCATCGTGTCCTCATGCGCCGTCAAACGTGGGCACCAAGTGTTAGATCCCATCCACTAGCGGACAAGTCGCCGCCAAAGCGAAACCTTCGCCGAGATTCCCGCCGCTTTCAGGCCGTAACCTTCTTCCTCCATTTGCGCAGCCGCGTCCTGACGTAGGACTGCAGGCCGAAGGGAAGCCGCGGCCGCCCCGCTTGTGACGCGGGATGGCGCTCCATCTGTTCATGCACGAGCTTCATCAGCCGTTGGAACGCCGATGTTTCCGCCTCTTCCAGGCGCGCGACAAGGCGGTCGGGCAGCGGCTTCGAGCGCCAGGCGAAATAGGCCTCGTAGGCGTCCGGCGTTTCGACCAGATGGCGCAGGTAGGCAGCCAGATCGGCCACATCGCTGAACGCGGCCGCGTTGATGTAGGAATTCGGCGGCACGTATTCGTCGACATTCGGGGCGCCCAGATAGACCGGCACCGTGCCGGCCCTGAAGGCATCGAAAATCTTTTCGGTGACGTAATCCGCCTCGCTCGAGTTCTCCAGCGCCAGGCAGAATCTGTAGCGCGCAACGGTCTCGATCTTCGTCTGCAGGCCGAGATCGGGGCCTTCGATCGTCCGGTTGCGGAAATGCCGTCCGTAGGAATCGACGCCGATGTGCCGGGCAAGCTCGCTTACCAGGTCGACGCGCCCGCTATGGTTCAGCGGCGCCGATTGGAAAAGCACGAGCGGAGCCGCTTCGGTCTTGGCCGCGACTGGCGTTGCCCGAACCTCCTCCCACCAGCGCGCGTGGGGGAGATAGGGCATCCAGACATCCGATCGGCGCTCATGCGTCATGGTGAAGTCGAAATGGCGCATGTAGTTCGGGTCGGCGAAGCGCTTGTAGTTCTGCCGGCTTTCCATCGTCCAGCCGATCCAAGACTGGCCGGGATATTTCCAGGCGTCGCCGATCTCACGATGGTCCGGGATGTGGAAGACGACCGCCGCCGCCTCGGCAATGCGACGCTTGTCCAGTGTCCAGCGCCCGGGGAGGTCGCACTGGATGGAGGCGATGTCGACGGGCTTGCCGAAGACCGTCGTATAAAAAAGGATCAGCGGCTCTGTGGCGTCATGGTCGGCGGGCATCTTAGATTCCGCAGCCGAAATTGCCGCGCCGGACCCGGGACAGCTGCCCGGCTGTCGGCAAGTCCCGGCCGTGCGCGATGACATGGCAGACCGCGGCGAAGCCTCGCGGCATGTCTATCATCGGGAATGTCCGCCGGGGCTCCATGGCCGTCGGAGTTACCCGTTCGTCTCTGCGGCATCAAGCAACATTTCAGCCGGGCCGCGGACTTCGAGCGACCAGCGGCCAGCTCAGCGGATTCAGTGGATCGGTCTTCGGAGCCACCGCCTTTGGATTTGACGACGAGCGCAAGCAAGCGCGCGACGTTGCGGTCCATGCGGAGCCGCTCGGTGGCGGCCGGGAGATTTGCTAGGTGAGTGACGGCTGATTACTGGGGAGCCGACGGCACGGTGCCGCCAATTCCTTTGTCTCTCGCCCGACGCGCGACACCGGTCGTTGTTGAGATGGTGACGATCTGATATCCGTCAGCGCATTGCGGCTTTTTATAACGGTAACTGTCGAGGTCTACGATTTCGCTAATGAACGGACAGCGGCATTGGGGCTCAGGATCGAGCCCATCGTGAAGGACGCTCTAGAGAACGCCGCCAAGGCAGACAGGCGCACGGTCGCTGCCTACGTCGAGAAACTCATCGTGGACGATTTGGAGGCCAAGGGCTTCCTACCGAAGGGCGCGGCGGAGTAGTTTGCGCCCTTGCGGGCAGATCTTGAGGTTGTGGGGATTGCGACGGCTGGTTGCCGCTATTGCAGTTCTCGGCTAACGGTTGTGAACTCCGGGAGTGAACTGATCATGATAAGAGCGATCGCGCGAAACACTCTGCCGCTTGGACTAAGAATTGCCGTGCGAAAATATTTCCCCGCCACACCGCCAGAAATAGCTTCTTTCCCATACTTCGTAGAAAAACCGTGGCCGGTTCCGATGGCCGATCGATGCACGTTTTACCACGCGATTGATCTTCCCGACGGCGAGACTCTTCAGGGTGTATGGGACATTCGAGGCGGCTTCGATCAATACATCGGCAACTATCCGATCGCTGGGAAATCTGTCCTCGATGTTGGCACGGCGTCAGGTTTTCTTGCGTTTGAAGCGGAAAAGGCTGGTGCCATTGTCACCGCGACAGATGCAAACTCTGCCATCGATTTCCGCCAAATACAGTTCAGCGATACGGCGTTTCATAGTCAGCGCGACGAATGGGTAACCGCATACGATGATTATATCGTCACACTCAAGAATTCATTTTGGTACGCACACCGCAAACTAGGTAGCAAGGTCGAAGTCGTCTATGCGCCCATCGAAAAATACCCCTATTGGGGCAGGCGTTTTGACGTTGTTATCGCAGGCGCGATCATAGAACACCTGTCCGATCCGGTCACCGCAATCGGGAATATGGCCTGCCTCGCCAAGGAAGCGGTCATTTTGCCGTTTACGCTAATCGAAATGACGGACGAACAGATCATGAGAACGGCCAACGATTGGGGAACCCGTCAATATTGCTATACTTGGTGGGTTCTTTCGCGAGGCCTTTTTAAGCGCATTTTCGACAATCTTGGGTTTTCCGTCGAGTTTGTCCCGGCGACCGCAAAAGTGCGCACGGCAGACGGGCAGTGGATTACTGAAGAACGTCAAACCATCATTGCAGTGCGTAGTTAGGCTCGCAGCGGCTATCTGATCCGATACCGGAGGCTGAACCGCCCTGCAAAGCCATCACCACCCGGATAGGTGCCATCACTTTTCACGAGGGTGATGCTGTTAGTTCCCGGTATGGTGGCGAGAAGCATATTAGACGCGCCGCCCGTCTGCCGCCCAACGCCGTAGGCTGTTCCCGCCGCCGCGATGGGTGCGGTCATCAATAGGACCGTAGCGCGTTCTACGCGGCTCTTCGCGCGCGCCGTTCCTTTGCGACGGTGCTGAACATCAACGACCGGCACCATGGGGAGCCCTCTTGAGGTTGTGGGTAAGAAAAAGGCCGCTCAGTGGCGGCCGGGAGAATTCTGATAGGCGGAAACGTTCAGTGCTTGCGGATCACTGCATAGTGTGGCGCGTAGACGACATCGTAGCCGGGCATCGCGTCGATCTGGCGCGCTATCGGCTCCAAATCGTTCTTATCGTCATCGGCGACTGGCCAGTAGTGCGGCGCCCACAGCATGTCGATGTACGGGAACACGACAGCATCAACCTTCCCACTGTCGAGTAGGGCTTGCACATTCTTGGCGAAGTCCTGCCCCTGCTGCCCAAAAGGGAAGGCATTCATTTCGGCAGGCCACGATCTCTGTGCCGCCTGCTGGTTCTTGTCGCCGCCAATATTGTAGGTGCGGATGTCGATCTCGTTCGCCGCCACGTTGGCCAAGAAGTCGTTGCCGTAGGGCAAGAATGCCACCAACTCCCCACGGTGGAAGTCAGATTGCCAGGACGAAACTTCCGCTACCATCACCTCGACGATGTCCTTTGACGCCCTGTAGATCACAAACTGTGACGGCGCCGGAATGTTGAAGGCAAACAGAGCGATCAGCAATCCGGCTCGTGCCCTCATGGAAACTCTGCCGCTGGCGATCATCGAGACCACGAGCGCCCAGCATGCAAAGAAGGCCAGCGCTGACCACCGGTACGCTGCACGCATACTTTTAAAACCGGGCAAGTTTATCAGCCAACTGTTGCCGGTAGGGAACCATCCATACCCAGCCGGCATCATAACATCGAGACCTTGGGGGCGATGCGTGAACAGTTTGACGGTCGGTCCCAAGGCCATCCAGAATGCGAAGACGGCGACTAGCGCGAGCAATGCCCTGTGCTCAGGTTTAACTCTTCCTGTGCCATAGGCAAAAACCGCAAGCACGACGAGCGCGCCGGCGAATGTCGCCGTGTACACGGACGGATCGCCGAAATACATTGACGCCGCACGATCCTTGCCCCAGCCGATCAGGTCGGGAGCCGCCAGCATCCCCTTTGTTGGAGTGAAGAAGAATTCGATGTTTGCGCCAAATGCCCGAAAGAACTCGATCGGGGCACCGCCAAAGTCCGCTCTGCCTTCATACAAGGCGTACGCGAGGTAGGCAGCGCCGAGCCCGAGGCCTATCGCCATAAAGCGCAGGAGCGTCTGGCGCCAATTCCTCCGATCACGGACGCCTTGCCAAGCCAATGCTATGGCGGAGGCTGCGGCCATCATCATGAAGGAGTAGCCATCCATGAAGACCTCGATCAGGCAGGCCCCCACAAAGCTGGCGCAAGTGACTAAACGATTGTCCCCGTGGATGATTCGAAACGCAAAGAGCAACGTGAACGGCAGAAGGACCATGCCTGACGCTACCGCCGAAAAACCCTGATGAAACCAGATGACCGGCAAGGTGCACCAAACGACAGCGCTCATGATCGATGAGGGGCGACCTGCCCCTAGCCATCTGGCAAACTGATATGCGCCCCAATAGCCGACAGCGAGCCAGGCGGCGACAATGACCACATAAGCGGTCGTAGGTCTGATTCCGAGGTCAATCAGGATTGCCTGTGGAAAGGCAATGGACAGCCCGAACGCCATCGCCGCCGGCTCCGGCAGGCCGAAGTTATGAACGTAAAGCGACGTATCTCTTGCAAACGATTGAGCGAATCCGGTTACCCAAAGCAGTTGGCCGGTCGTTGGGGCCATAAATCCAGGCACTGCCCCATTGATCAGGAGCACGATAGGAAACAGGCAGGCGGCCCATACAAAAGTTAGCGATCGCATAGGGCCGCTTAACACTTAAAAGTCTGGGCAGGCAGCAGACGGAACCACAGCCGGCGGCGCACTCTTGAGCGCAGAGGCCATGCAGGCCGTCACCCCGTGGATCGGGGCGCCTGAGACGTCGATTGAAAGCTTTTTGGTCATGCCCTTCTCTACAAAAACCCCGAAGGGAACGCAACGCGCCTATGAGTAGTTTCCAACAGCGGCGTCAGTATCCGCCATGACTTCCTCAACTTCGAAAAAGCTGTTGATCGCAGTTTCGCACGTTCCGGCCGGCCCGGCCGAGAAGGTGATTTGAGGGATGACCGTGCCGCCTGCATTCGTGCGAATGATGCCCTCTAGGGAAATGTCGGACGTGACGCCAGTCCCAGCCGGGAGAATGGTCGATGCCGTGGCGACTTCCGAGCGGCGCAGAACTGGCGCTGTTGGCGTCCCTGCCGGACCTTGCGCCGAAACGGCCTTGTACCCCACGGAAGTAAACGTGGCCGTGCCGCCAAGGCTGAACTGCGTTGTATGCGAGGTCGCCCCGGTGTTGAGACTGATCTTAGCCCGGAAACGATAAGTCCGATTTGCCCGCAAAGTCAGCGTGTCATTAGCGGCGGCGAAGATCGCTTGGGCCGCTGTCGAACTGTTCGACAAGGCCACGGCCGCACCGGCAACAGTCAATATCTGCTTGTCGACCACAACACCGCGCGGGGAAATGGTGCCTGTCGAGCTATAGACAACAGCGGCCGACGTAATTGGCTTAGAACCAAGCGTCAGCGAATTGCCGGCTGCGACGCTGAACTCTGGTGACCCGCTTGCGTCATGGTCGATGCCAAAACTGCGCGAATGACCAATGAACAGGTCATTGCCTCCACCGCCGATGCTAACCAGGCTCCCGTCCGTATTGGCCCCGTACAGGGTCTTGATGGACGCACGCATATTGTTAGCTGCAAAACTAAGCATGTGGCCCGCAGCGTAGACGGTGTTCGTCGCGTACATGTGATCGATGTCAAACGTCGTGCCGTCCGCGCCGGCTTCGACAACAAGGCCGGCTTCGCAGTTATCAACACCGAGGCTTCCCAGCGACATCGCGGTTGTAGTGCCACCCGGCAGGCCGCCAACCGTGACCTGATTGACGATGCGCAATCCGAACTTGAGGCCCCACGAGAAGATGCGTCCGATCATCGGCCAGTCAACACGGCCCAGTAGAATAGCGGTCGCATTGGCCTTCATGTACGCAAGAACGTTGGCATCGAAGGACCAGTAGGGCCACCAATGCACGTCATCTATGTAGATCACATCGTACACGTTGCCGATATTGAGGCCGTACAGCATCGGTTGCCCGCGAATGTGGCGGATCGTAACACGGCTGCTTCCGATATTGTTGGAGGTGTCGCCGGTCAGCTGGATTGCGCGATTGGCGTTGTAGAAGAACAAATCCTCTAGCGTCACGTCGATTGCACCAGTCAGGATCACATCCGCCGCCGCAGCGGCAGGCACCCAACCGGGGCCGAAAGCAGGGTGATCGCGGTATGTGCCGAAACCGGCCAGCCTCCGAGACCCGCCAGAGCTAGACGGACCTGCTATGCCCGTGAGGTTAAAGCCCGCACCGAGGTGCGCGAGGTGGAAATAGGCGTTGAACGCACTGAATGCGCTATTGCGGTCAGTAGGCAAGCCGGGGCCTTCTATGTTGGCACCTTCTGGAACTGTGATCGTCGAGCCAAGTTTGATGATGCCTGCCGGTATGTTGAGTGTGACGCCGGCCGCAGCGGTCGCGTTGATTGCTGATTGCACCAGCGCCGCCATGTCGGCCGCACCGGTCAGATCGAGCCCAGCCCAATCACGCAGATCAACAACGTCCGCTGCCTTGTTATTCCATGTCCTGGTGGCAGGGCTGGCGCTGGTTGGCTGTGAAAATCCGCTCCATGTAGGATCGGTGCCGGCCCCGTTGGTCTGGAGGTGGTAGCCAGCAGTCGAAGCGGCGAGGCGCGCGGCCGTCGTTGCATTGCGGAAAATGATATCGCCCCGCGTCGTCAGCGGTGAGATGATATCGAACGTCTCCGCTGGCGTCTTGGCGACATAGGCAATATTGCCGGAATTGCGCTGCAGGAAGGTATTCGCAACCGCTGGGTTCGGCAGACCTGCCGCTGCAATCCTTACGTCGATCTCGGTAAGACCGGCCG
This sequence comes from Mesorhizobium monacense, assembly GCF_056781675.1. Taxonomy (NCBI): domain Bacteria; kingdom Pseudomonadati; phylum Pseudomonadota; class Alphaproteobacteria; order Hyphomicrobiales; family Phyllobacteriaceae; genus Mesorhizobium; species Mesorhizobium monacense. The sequence goes on from NZ_CM165567.1 coordinate 3,193,744, forward strand.
CGACGGCGTCGTTTACATCGCCGACAACATCGTCCGAGATATAGAAATTGATTACGATATCGCTGTCGCCAATCACTGGGTCGAGCGTACTGAACACGAAGGTCTTGCCGGCGTGAACGGTGCCCTCCTGAACATGAACCGTCGTCCCCTTCTGCATGGTGCGGGCGGTGCGAGCGTCGGCGGCGCGGTACCATTGGGCCTCGGAGGCCGTGCGGATGCCGTTTTCGGAACCATCGGTCTGGGCGATGAGCAGGATGCGGTCGCCAACTTCGGTCTGGATGCCGTCGACCATAACAAGGCCGCCTGCATCGACATCGATGTTGGACGTGGCACAAAGGCGCACGGGTTCGCGTTCGCCGGTCAACAGGCGAACGGCGGCAGTTGCAGGTCGGGCCATAAGGCTTGCTCCATGAAAAAAGCCCCGCGAAAGCGAGGCTTGGGATTTTCGATCCAGCGCGAGGGCCGGCAGAGTGTTTATGAGGAACGAGCGCTCAGGCCGCTTTGCCTAGTGCGCCGCGGCAGCACTGGCAGCGGCGGCGCTATCCGCGCCCACCGCGTCGCCCAGCGTGTTGTCTAAGAGGTAGAAAGCGAGCGCGATGGCATCGGCGCCGATCACAAGATCAAATGTTTCGAAGACATAGACGAAATGGGCCGAGACCGAGCCTTCCTGCACGTGCACCGTGGTGCCCCTCTGCAAGGTGCGCGCGCTGCGCGCGTCGGCGGCGCGATACCAATGGCCTTCGCTCGCCGTATAGATGCCGTTCTGCGTGGCATCCGTCTGGTCCTTGACCAGCACCCGGTCGCCTACTTCGACCGGCACGCCGTCGATGGTCTGCAGTCCATAGAGCGCGATGCTGCCCGTGGTCGCCAGGCGCACGGGTTCTCGTTCGCCGGCCAACAGACGAGCGGCGGCAGTTGCAGGTCGAGCCATGAGGCTTGCTCCATGAAAAAAGCCCGCGAAGCGAGGCTTGAAAGGTCGGGCTTTTGGCATTCGCAGCGCCATCAGGCGACGTAAGCGCTGTACTTATCCAGCCAGATATAGGAGTATTGTCCTAAGTGGGGCGATTTCTCAAACGGAGGTCGCAATGGCTAGGCACAAACATCCCAAGCAGCTTTCACAGGCGGACCTAGACCGCTTTCTGGCGGATGCGGAACGGCTGCATAAGAGCATCGTAGGCCCGCTGATATCGCATACCTGCGATCACTATCGGTCGCTCCAGGTACTGCATGAAACCTTGCTGAAGACGGTGAAGGAAATCACCGGCAAGGATCCAGCCTTCACTAGATGGCACCTAACAGGGCCGGTGAACTAGGCTCCATCTGGACTCCAAACGGCAAGAGTCGCATTCTGACCTTGGGGAAGAGGATTATGGGCCTCCAAGGGCAGAAGGGATCACCTAGAAGGCGGCGCAAACGCTCGCTGTTGGAACAGCGCGCGCTAATTCCTGTCTTGCTATGCAGCGTTGCCGCAGCCAGCTATTTCATCCCGCAGAATGATCGGCATGCGCTTCCGGTTGTGCATCGGCACAGCTCTGACAATTCCAGCGTGAGAGCAGTCGGGTCGTCCGGCAGCTGCGACATCAAGGGCAACATTAGCGTCGAAACCGGCGAGCGTATTTATCACATTCCAGGCCAAAAATATTACAGCCAAACGGTCGTCAATCCAGCAAAGGGCGAGCGCTGGTTCTGCTCTCAATGGGAGGCATGGTTGGCCGGTTGGCGCAAATCCAAGGTGTGAGCCGCCTATCGGTCCGCATTATCCTTTGTATTGCCGAGGGCGCGGGTCTTGTCTCGGGCGATCACCGCCCGGTCAAGCGCTTTGGCCGTGTTGCTGCGCCAGGCAGCTTCGGCCGCTTGCCTGGCAAGTGGGTTGCCCATCTTGGCGATCAAATCGAACCCGTCCTGACGGATCGCTTCGAACGTTTCGGTGTCCGCCGGATCGCTCTGGGCAATGACGCTCAGCGAAGCGTCCTGCACTTCACTCCACTGGGTCAGCTCATAGTCATCGCGACGCGCCTGCTGCCTGACGGCCATACGGGCCGAGCCGGCCGCGCGCAGGGCTTCCTTTTGGCTCATGAAATTGGCGCGTTGGCTCTCGGGCACCTTCTGCAGAATGCCGCCGAACAGCGTGTCGAACAGGCCGGGCTTGACCATCTGGCCGGTGCGCGGATCGACCTGGCCATACATGGTGTCGTGCAGGCCGCTGCCGTCGGCCGGCGCGTTCGCCACCGCGTCGTCTTCGGTCTTCGCGATCTGACCGTTGAGTTGCCGGCGGATGATCTCGGCGTCGAAGGCTTCCTGCTGCTCTTTCTGCTGCCGGTAGCGCTCGGCGACGGCCGAAAGCTCGTTGCCAAGGTTCTGCATGGCGCTGCCGACGGGTGAGCCGTTGGGATATTGCACCCCATTGCCGGTATCGAGCCGGCGCTGGGCAAGCTGGAGGGGAATGGTCGCCATTCTAATTGTTCCCTGCCCACGAAGCTCTGAAGATGGGGGAAGCCCGGAAGGGTGAGGTGCCGAACAACACGGCATTGCCCGAGGCGCTCGAGGCCGGGCCTTTGCTCGGGTCGTAGATTTTGGAGAGGCCGCCAACCAGGGCATTGCCGGCGTTGAAGATCGAGGCGGTTGCTGCCTGCCTGCCGGAAAAGCGCGCGATGGCGGCCTGCGTGGCCAGGTTGTTCTGGCGCAGCTGCGAGCCGTACTGGATCGCCTTGATGTCGAGCTGGCCCTGCCTGGCATTGGCCGCCAGCACCTCGGTCGGCGAGCCGGCGATGCCGACGCCGGAAGCGCCGGCCTGGGCGCGCGCCTGCGCCTGCAGGAGATCCTGCTTGTGGCGTTCCTGGCCTTGTTCGAAGGCGGCACTTTGCGCGTCGGCCTGCGCCTGCTGCTCATAGGCCCTGGCCTGATGGTCGGCCATCTGCTTCTGCTGCTGGCCCTCGGCCAGCGCGCCGCCGACGGAAAGAACGGTGCCGAGAAGAGCAAGTGTGCACATGGTCAGCCTCGCGCGCCGGCAAAGGGGATGAACTTGCTCTTGATGCCGTCGACCGGCGCGCCAAGCGCCGGGCGCGGGTCGAGCGCGCCGCCGGGGCTGAGGAACGACAGAAGCCTCCTGTCGGCCTGGATCGCCGGGCGGCTGAGGCGGGCGGGTGCGGCCGCCCGCGCGCCGGCCATGGCGACGCGACGGGTGGTGGTCAGGTTGACCTTCAGGTCGGGCACGCCGGCGGCGTCGAACAGGCCGTTGGCGGTGGCAATGGCGCGGGCGAGCGCATCGGCCTCGAACAGCTCCTGGCGCAGCAGTTCGACCAGGCGGGCAACATTGCGCCAGCGCGCGGCGAGCGCTTCGGCCTTCGCGCTGATCTCTTCGCCGAGCGCCGCGATGTCGGCGCGGGCCTCGCCCTCGGCGGCGGCGGCGCGGCGCTTGTCGGCCGCCCCCATGGTCTTTTCGATGAGCGCGATTGTCGCGTTGCAGGCGTCGAGCGCGGCGCGTGCCTCGCTGAGGACGCCATCGCCGAAGATGGCGCGGTCCTCGGCCTGCTGCAGCTCGCGCCTGCGGGCGAGCGCGTCGTTGAGGTCAGTGTCGAGCAAGGCGATGACAGCCGCGAAATCGGCAGCCGTCCGCGCCCTGCCGAGGGCATCGGCAAGGATGTGGGTCACAGGTGGGTCCTTCTTCGGAGAACGAGAATGATTTGCGCAGAGGAGCGAGGCGGCGAAGTTGCCAATCTCCCTCCTCGTGGGGGTTGAGGAGTGGTCCGCGAAGCGGATGGAAAGCCAATTGCTTGGCTTTCCGAACGACGAGCGCCCGGCAGGGCAGAGGGGGGCGCGAAGGATCGCTGCGGTGAGTTAACTCAGATGTGCCGGCGACCTGCCGGAGGGATTTCGATCGTCCGAGAGGCCGGCGGGACAGCGCCCCGCCCTAGGCCGTAGTGACGATTCTCTTCCTGAAAAAGGCAGGTATCCAACCTATCCCTGCCCCTAGGAAGAATCCGTACTCACCGATCGCGTAGATCCAGCCGATGATGAATGCGATGGTACTTATGAATGAGGCCAAATTCCCCGCCTCATGACAAAGATGACGGGGCCAAAACGCCCCAGAACAAACCCGCCGACATCAAGCCGCCAAACCCAACATCCAGATCCAACCGCCACCTCATGAGCGAGCCTATCGTCATGCCCGAAACGCGCTCCCCACAACCGTTGGACCACAACAACCGGCACGGCCGTTATCGGCGTGAATTAAGCGGGCTAATTGCTTCCAGCCCAGGACGCGCGGCGTGGTATACCATCACTATCCGGGGAAACATTGGATACGCAGCCGCTCAGCGCTATCAAAATCAACACCAAAAATAGTCGCATCTTTCCCTCCGAATTGGGGGCACTTAGCGCGGATGTCATGCTGGTGCCTGGCCGCCGACCGAAAGCGAGGCCCGTTCAGAAACTTATGGAGGCCGACATTCCGCGGATAAACCCGGTTTCTGGCGACACAGTAGGCCTCACGGCCGCCCCAGGCAAGGTTGAGCGCGGTGCGGGAGGGTATTCGCCTTGCTGTGCTGCCAAATCCGCCTGAGCCAAGCCTTCCCAGGCCGTTGATGGCGCCGATTCTCGTCCTCAAGGCGCACCTCTCCCGTTGTCTGTCTGCGGCATCGACCTTGCTCCTCAAGCTGGAGCCGGTGGCGCCCGGAGTTGAGCTGTCAGCCGCAGAATTTCCTCGAACAGGCCACGAGACACCGCGACCTCAGCCATCTGGAACGTGACGTATCGGCCGTGCGTGACGATCCTGGCGCCGATCTTGACGAGCTTCTCCTGGAGGCTGGTCAGCGACCAGTGTTTGACCGCCTCCGGCAGTGCCAGCGTCCGCATGAAGTTACCGAGATTGTAGGCGAGCGCATGAAGCTGAAGCTGCACGGCATTGTTCTGGAATTTCCGGCATGACAGCCGGGTCCATAGAATCGCGTTCTTGCCTTCCTTGATGTGCTGCTCGGCTGTGCCGCGCTGGTTGTAGAACGCGACCACGCGCTTGGCCGGCCGGGTCAGGTTGGTGACGATGAAGCCGACGCGGGGACAGAGTTCCCCCGGATGCCATTCCACCTTGGCGACCACGCGGCGCTTCGGATCAGCGACATTCTTTAGCTGCCGCCAGCGCCATTATTAGATACCGAGCGAAACAGGCTACTATGAGAATCAATAGCTTATGAGGTTCCCAGAGACACTCTTAAGTGCCGTTCCCACGATTTAACTATTTGAGCCAGATAGCGATAGCGGCGAGTTTGACGAAGCCCATGAAGTTGGCGAGCAGCTTGTCGTAGCGTGTTGCGACACGGCGGAACTGCTTGAGCTTGTTGAAGAAGCGCTCGATGACATTGCGCTCCTTGTAGAGGTGAGTGTTGTAGGGCCGCTGGACCTTGCGGTTGCGCTTCGGCGGGATGATGATTTCGGCTCCCATTCCAGCGATCTTTTCGTGCAGATGGTCGGCGTCATAGCCCTTGTCGGCGATCATGACGCCAGCCTCGAAGCCATCGACGAGATCATGAGCAAAGGCGATGTCGTTGCGTTGTCCGGGGCTGGCGATCAGGCGGACCGGGTTGCCGAGCGCATCGCCGGCGGCATGGATCTTGGTGCTGAGCCCGCCCAGGCCTTGGGCATCCGCCCCCCCTTTTCCTTGCGGGCGCCGGCGGCATGCTGATGCGCCCGCACGATGGTCGAGTTGATCATCAGCCATTCCAGATCGGCTTCGCGGGCCAGGACCGCCAACATGTCGTCGAGCACGCCCCTCTCGATCCAGCGATAATAGCGTCGCTTCACGATAGTGTGGTCGCCAAGCCTTTCTGGCAGGTCGCGCCAGCGGCCACCCGAACGGGCCATCCACAACAGCGCATCCAAAAATAGCCGGTTGTTCGTCCGAGGACCCCGCTTGCCTTTCGTTCCTCCCGGAACAAATCCTTTGATCCGATCCCATTGATCGTCTCGAAGTGCATCACAATCCATCGCTGACCTCCAAAAGTCAGCGTTGAATCTGATTTGCAACCAAAGGGGAATCCCTAAACCTTAAATCGTCACCACGCCCCAGGGTCAAAACTCAATCACTCTGAACGACCGAGTTCCACCCATGGCGGCCATCCGAACTTATCCGGCCGCATAACTCACGCAATGCCTCTGGTAATGTGGTTCTCATTCTGCCGCACTTGTCTATGATCGGGGATGGACGCAAGTTTCGAAGCCTTTGCCAGAGCAACACTTTTGACAGTCATCCTTACCGTTGGCGGACCGGCGGTCGCGAGCGAACGGGCCGCGACGGCTTCCAAGCGGATCTCCATATGCCACGGCTATGGTTGCAACTATCGCACCATGCTTGTGCTTGGGTCCGGCGACTACGTTCGTTTCCGCTCCATCTTGCATGCGGGCGCGGGTTCAGCCCGTGCCGAACGTTCCGCCATTTCGAAGGCTGTCCGCTATTTCGACCAGCGCATTTTCCGGGCCACCGGTGTCCGCGACCTGCCGCAGTCGGAATTCGGTGCATCGCGTATCAGGGGCCAGATGGATTGTGTCGACGAATCGACCAATACGCATACGCTGCTGGTCTATCTTGCCGAGCGAAAACTGCTCAGGTTTCACAAGGTCGAGGACAAGGCCTCGCGCGGCCTGTTTGTCGACGGGCGCTATCCCCATTGGACGGCGGTGATAAGCGATCACGGCGGAACCCAATGGGTGGTGGACTCCTGGTATGCGGCGATGGGCGGCGCACCGGACATTTTTCCTCTGAGCCAGTGGAAGGAACGTGGCGTGTTGAAAAGCGGTGCGCTGGACTGACGACGGGGCGCCTTAACTCAGGTCGGAAAAAAGTTAGCGGGCGTGCAGAGTGCATTACCGCTCTCATTAGCTGCGGGGGCCGATCAGATGAACAATCATGGAGTAAGTCCGAGATCGCTGGCGCATACCATTGCCACTTACAATTCCCGTCAGTTTTTTGCTTAAAGGCAATGTCTGTCTTCCACCCATCCCGGCCATTGGCGACCGCCTGCTGATTGAGTTTTGACCCTACGGCTCGCCATCAAACACCGGCGTGAACGCCCTGATCGTACAGGGTGTCGGGTTGACGTGGCGGATCCTGACCCTGCCCTGCCCCTCCCAGCTGTCGTCGATCGGCACCTCGACATTGCCGGTGTAAAGCGTCGCCTTGCCGTCCGGCGCGACGATGCTCGGCATGCGCACGCTCTCCCAGCGGCCGCGGATCAGCGACTGCACTTCGAGCCCGGTGGTGTCGGTCTCGAGCAGCGACAGGATCACTTTCGCCACCTTCTTGCGGCGGCCGATGATCGAGCCGTCCCGGCCGCCGACATCGAGCTCCAGCGTGTCGGCCTGCGCCTGGCAGGGAAGCCCGACCTGCCATTTCGTTGCGGTGGCGCCGCCGGGCAGCGTCACCTGGCCGGCGGTCACGGTGAGGCTCCTGTAGACCTTTCCCGACGCCAGCACGTCGACCGACTGGCCGTTGAGATGGCCGAGGCCCGAGACGACGTTGACGGCGGTGCCCGAATAGGTCAGCCCGCAATCGACCTGGAAGGCGTCTTCCAGCGCGCCATATTCGAAGGGCGGCGTCATGATCTCGATGTAGCGTCTGGTCACGCCCGCGATGGTGCGCTTGACGAACAGCCAGATGTCGTCGACGCCGTTCTGGCCGGGCGTCACCACGGCGCTTTCAACCACCGCCCAAGTGGAGTCACCGGGGCTGGAGCCGGCGGAGGCGCCGCCGAAGCGGTGGCGGTGCATGCCGCGCACCTCCTGGCTTGGCTGGTGCGTGTAGCCGCCAAGCTCGCCATTCTCGAGCGGAAACCACAGCATCGGGTCGGGGTCGGTCTGGAAGGCGAGTTCGACCACGCCCTGCTTGGCGATATGCTCGGAGATCTGGCCGATGTCGTCGGACGAGAACCTGCCGGCCGAGGTCTGCACCAGCTCGGCGATCGATTTGCGGCTGCGGGTGACATAGAGGAACGACTGGCCGGCATCGACCGGACGGATGCGGGCGCAGCCGAAGGTGCGCGAGCGCCGATTCTTGAAGGATGATGGCGTCAAGGCCTCGTCGATGCCGGAGCCGGATAGAGCACGCACCCCGCCCAACGTCCCGATCAGCAGCGCACCATCGGACTCCGCGATCCAGACGATGTCGTTGGCCTGGCCGCCGCCGGCCTGAATGAACTCGAGCGCGTCGTCGTCTTCCTCGCCAAGCGCGAAGTTGTCGAAGTCACCGGTGGCCGAGGCATAGACCGAGAATTTCCGGCTGAAAGCCAGCCGCTCCTCGTAGAGCGAGCCGCTCTCGACATATTTGCCCGGCACAAAGGTGCCGAGGCGCCAGCGCGTGATCGGGCTGAGATCCGGCAGAGCGAAGCCGTAGAGTTGGATCGTGACGACAGTCGTGCTGGTTCGCGTAATGATCTTGGCCCAACGCCAGCGGCCATCAGAGCCCAGCAAGCGAATGGCGCGGCCGACATCGGAGGTCTGAAACCCGGTGTCGTTGTTGATGCCGGTTGTCGATGATGCGGTCAGATCGAATGGCGTCTGACTGACGGCAGCCTTGTTCATCGTCAATTCGGCAAAGGAACTGTCGACCGCGCCATTGACGCCTGTCCAGCTGAGCCGGTGATATTCGAACGGCGATTTGTTGAAGAATTCGTAGTAGCGGGTTTCGCCGGCAGTCCACCCGCCCTGCCCCGTCTGGCTGTCCAGGGTTGTCCATGACGAGCCGTTGTTTGACCCCTCGAGCTTCCATGAGACAGGTATCTTGTCGAGACCACCCGCGGTGATTGCTGTGAAATAATAGTTCTCGACAATAGCCTGGGCGCCGCCAGGCAGCCGGTACTGGACCGATCCCGTTGTCCCGCCGCTGCCTACACCGGTGCCGACCTCTTTATCAAAGACTCGCCATGCATCCGCCGCGCCACCGAAACCTGACACCGTGCCCGATGGCGCCGTGTTCGAAGTCATCTCTGGCGTAAGCGAGCCATAATCCGCGGGGGTCAGCGTCGTGCTGGTGTCGTTGATGTCATCGTAGGGACCATCCTCGAAAGGATAGTCCTCCAGCGTCCACGTCGCGTGCGCGGTGCGGGTGAGAACCTTGAGTGGATAATCCTTGTGGCTGATCCACATCTGGTCGGCCGACTGCACATAGGCAAGGTCGAACAGGTCGGCCTCGAGGTAGGGCGAGGCCACCTCCACCGTGCCGACGCGGACGCCATAGGCATAGACGCGGATATAGAGGTCGCCGAACTCCAGGCAGTAGGCCTGGTCGGCGCTGAAGATGAACGGGATGGCACGCGTCCTGCCGGCCGAATTCTTCACCTCGCCGACGAAATAGCTGCCGCCGCGCTTACGGATGCCGCCATGCGGCAAGGTGACGAAGTTTTCGCACTTCGACAGTGCGGCCCGATAGAGATCGAGCGAGGCGCGCGCGTGCAGGCGCGGCGAGATCTCGCCGCGGGTGAAGACGTCCTGGACCGGAAAGAGCGTCGCCATCAGCGCACATACCTGTTGTCGCCGCGCTGGATCGCCCAGGACGCGCTGTAGGTGCGGCCGCCGCGCTGGATGGCGTTGGCCGAGAAGGCAGCGTCGAGCGCCCGGTCATAGGCCGCGCGGGCGATGTCGATCATGCCGGTCTTGTGGGTCAGCGGATGCGCGATCTTGACGGCAAGGGCCGCCACCAGCACTTCGGTGAACAGCGCGTCCCAATCGTTCGGGTCGGTGAGGTTGGCGATGTAGCGGATGGCGAGCGGGCCGCGCCGATCGGAATAGATGATCCCAGCCTCCTGGCGCCAGGAGACCGGCACGCCGTCCGGCTGGCCATTGCGGGTCGGCGGCAGCGGGCGCAGGCAATCGGCCGGCAGTTCATAAGCAAAGTTCAAGGTGCAGCCGCCGCTGCCGATGTCAGACCCGGGAACGCTTGCCGACAGGATGGCGAACACCCAGGCGTGCTTGCTTAGTTCGGCTTCGCGCGTCAGGTCGAAATGCAAATTGAGCAGGCGCGCCGCCTTGATGTCCTGGTCGAGTGAATCGATCGGCGCCTCGTCGAGCACGGCGACCGCCATGTTGGCGATGTCGAGCGGGGTGATGGCCATGGGTCAGCGCCCCCTCGGGGAGATGGGTCGAGCAAGGGTCATGGTGTCTCCGGGCATGAAAAAGGCCGCTGCGAAGCGGCTGGGGACTTTTGGGGCGGGCGGGCAAGCGGAGCCGGCGGCAAAGCTGCCAATCCTTCTTGGAGGGCCGGCAGGACAAGGGTGCGCGAAGACGTGCCCGAGAGGCCGGGCGCGAATGACGGCGATGGATTCCTAGGTCGGAATTGGTAGTACCCTATCGACCTATCGGATCAGCACACCGCTCGCTTCACGAACGTCGCGGTTTCGCCATTCCCAGCCCTTTATCCAGAGCTTCCTCCAAGCTTGTCGTGTAGAGCGCGGTGTCTTCCAGTCCACCAAAGAAGTTTATGCGGTGGACTTCACCTTTCTTGCTCATGACAATTCCTGCTTCTCTGAGCAGTTCCTGAACTGATTTGTAAGTCATCTCCACGATTACCTCTGCCACCACAGGTATATGCTCGCTCCTTTGTGTAACCGATTGGTGCCGTTGACTGTGAAGCCCGCAACATTGGCCGCAACCTGATCCTAGGCCTATCGAGCTAAGGCCTATCGGACTAATTGTGCGGAACGCGAAACGCGCTCACACTCCATTTTCCGAAGCCCAGTAAGCCTCCAAAGCGTGCTGATCCAGCTATCGGAATGTTTGCCGGCACCCAACTTCCCCCCGAAGCCCGTCGGCAGGCAAAGGCGGACCCACTGTCCCCCGGGTCCGCCTTTTTCTTGTGCAAAACGATAGAGCTGTCCGGAGCGATCGCGTCAGCCGTCGAACACGGCTTCGGTGTTCAGCTGTGGGCAGCAGCCTCCGGCTTGTCAGAATACCCACTTGCGCCAGATGGGACTGGAGAACATCGCCAAGACCATCAGCATACCCAGTACGAGCCCGAGGCCGGCCGAAAGGAGCGACCACCAAGCAAGACGGTCACCTTGATCTGCACGGCGCTTCAAGGCGTCGTATTTCGCGAAATTGGAGTTGGCATAGAGCGAGGAACGCTTGACGCGTCCAGCTTTTATGTCCGCATCCAGCAGATTGCCTCCATACCAGTTGAAGGGCAACGAAAGTGAACCGATGGTCATGATGACCAGGAACAACCAGCTGAAAGTATTCATTGTCGTGCTACCCGAAAACTTCCAGTTCTCTATCCGCCTCGATAGCAAGGAACAGTTACCCAACCAAATACAATTCGACGCTTTTGGTCGTGGGGCGGGCGCTGAGCCCCCGCCCCCCTCCTCAGCGCGCTCAGGCCTCGCTGGTCTTCAGCGCGATGAAGGTCATGTTCTTGACGCTCGACGCGGTGCGGTCCCAGTTCGCCGCCAGCGCCAGTTCGGCATCGGTGGCGAATTCGCCGGCCGAGGAGGCGTCGAGGAAGCGGGTGCCGGGCACGTGCGGCACGAAGTGCCGGCGGCCGACCATTTCGGTGACGCCGCCGCCATGGCCCTGGCGCGGCTTGCGGTCGAACTCCAGCGGCCCGCCCTCGGTGTTGACCGGCAGCTCGTTCCACAGGATCGCCTTGTCCTTGAACATGAAGGCGGTGTAGACGCCGGTCGCGACCGGGATGTCGTCGTCGACCACGCAGCGCAGCCCCATGTAGTAGGGGATGAGCGGCCCGCCCTGCTCGGAGGACGGCACGTAGTCGATGAGGTCGGCGAGCTTCAGCGCCTTCATCTGCTTGGAATGCATCCAGATCGTCTTGAACTTGTCGGCGCGGTCGCCCATCAGATAGGCGGCCTCGATGATGTCGGTGTCGACGATGGAAGCGCCGGTGACGCGCACCAGATCGCCGGCGTCATTGGCGATGTTGTCGGCGACGACGCCTTTCAGCATGCCGAGCAAGGTCAGCTTGTTGGCGCGCTGCCAGTATTCGGTCTGGCGCTTGACGATCAGCTTCTGCGGATCGTCGCCGGCCAGGATCGAGGTCAGGTCCGGAACGCCCCACGCCTGGGCGCGGACATTGCGGGCGGCGACCTCGCGGCGCGAGCCAATCTTCTTCATCTCGATCGAATCGGCCGGATCGTCATTGACCGGCTCGGACGGATCGTTGCCGAGATCCTTCCAGCCGGGCATGTCGACGGAGCGGCCGCCCATCGACAGTTTCGAGGCGATCGACGGGTCGGAAAACAGGATCCCGGCCTGGTAGATCTCGAGCGACTGGACATGCTCCTCGAACGAGTATTGCGCATAGACGGACGGAACGATCGCGTCCGCGATACGGGTATAGGCGTCTGCCATTTTTTCTCTTCCTTCAGGGGTTGATTGGCGGCGAACTCTTGGAGGCCGTTTCGAAACTCGCTCCGGCGAGCCAGGTGGTGGGGGTTTCGAGAACCGGAGCGCAGCGGACATTCAGGTCCGTGAGCACCGGAAGCGCAGAAAACGCCGCCAGATGGCCGCCGGAGTAGAGTTTCCAAACGGACTAGAGAGGGTTGTTCGGCATCCAGAGATCCGGGTTCTCGCCGGCCTCGCGTGCCAGCCGCCGGGCGCGGGCCGGGTCGCTTTTGACGAGGGCTGAAATCGCCGAGATGTTGCGGTCGCCGGCGGCGCTGCGCCTGAAGGGATTGCCTCCCCTCAAGGCCGCGCCGCCGTCGATCGTGTCTTCGGTAAACATCGCTTCGCCGATGGCCTGGAAGGCCCTGGCGATCTGCGGATCGGTCAACGCCCCGTCAGGCAGAAGGATGCCCTTCGCCTTGTAGGCGTCGACCAGGCCGAGCTTCTTCATCGCCCGGTTGGCGACCTCGAGTTTCTGGTGAAAGCCGTCGCTGTCGGTCGGCCCCCAGTCACGCACCAGTTCGTCATGGGTGGCCTCGACCGAGCGGGCAAGCGCGATCTCCTGGCGCACCGCCTGCTCGGCCATGTAGCCGACGAACCTGTCGTGATAGGCCTGCGCGATCTTCGGCGAAGCACCGGCTTCGACCGCCCAGGCCTTGGACGCATTGGCGAGTTCGTCCGAATAGGCGAAGTTTTCGGGCAACCCTTCCGGGCGCCTGTATTCGACCTTCTCGGACGAGGTGAGCGGACGCATCGCTTCGGGCAGCCGGGCATGGAACCTGTCCCAGTCTTCCCTCGAGGCGTCGGCGGCCGGAACGCGCAGGCTTTCACCCTGCTGCCGCTCCAGCTCCGCATAGGATGTGAAAACCCGATCGAGGCTTTCAGGCTTGGTCCAGCCCTTGGTTTCAGCGAGCTTGCGGTTGCCTTCGGAAAGACCGTCAAACCAACTTTTGGCCGTAAGCGGGGCGGACCCGTTGTCCCCGCTTGCCGGTGGCCGTACTGGGTTGCCCGCCGACTGCACCTGTGCAGCCACGGACCCGGCGTCTGCCAGATCTGTCATGAGAGATTCCTTTGTGTTGTTTGCAAGAAGAAAGGCGCCGGCTGGTTCAACCGGACTTGGAGCTTGTCTGTCCGAAGCCTTCGAGCGAAAAGAAGCGCATGACCGGAAAGAACGAGGCTACAGATTTCACATTCAATCGCTCGAACATGTTCGAGCCGCTCCTGCTGGCCGATCCCGCGTTTCGCGGGGAATGGGACAAATTCCTGGGCGAATGGCGCGACAACGGCGAGGAACTCCCGCTGCACCTGGCCTTGTCAGAGTTGGCGCTCCACCTGATCCGTAATCTCGAAGCCGGGGAAACAGACCGCTTCGGCGACATTTTCGACGTCGCCGAGCGCTGAATCGTCGAAGGCAATCGCTACGTGCGGGAAGCGGCCATCGTCGGGCTGCTCGAGGACATGCAGAACAAGGCCCTGCATCGCACCACCAATCCCGACGACTTCACGCCATGGCTGCGGCCACAGTCCGCCCTCTGGTGGACGAAACTCTACGCATTCTGGTCCGTCGGAACGCCATTGATCTGATGCCAATCGGCTCAGACATTGTCGCCCCAGTTCTCCCACAGCAGCGTGATCGTGCCGGTCACCGCGATGGTGCCGTCGGCGTCGATGTCGGTGCCCGTTGCGAGAGCGAGGTTGAGATAGAGGTCGACCGGCGTCGCCGTGCCGTCGAGCGTCAGCGCCGAGGCGATATCGGCGGTCGAGGCGCTGGACAAAGCAGCGCCCGCCCCGTCCAGCGTGCGGCCGGTCGAGGCCAGCACGTTGATCATGGTGCCGGCCAGCGTCGCGCTCGATGCCGCCACTGAGCCCAGCGACCAGGTGAGCGCGGCATTGTCGTTGATGGTCGCCGCACGGGTGGTCAGCACGGCGAACTGCAGCCGCGCCGTGCCGCCCTTGATGCGCACTTTGCCGTCGGAAAAGTCGAAGATCTTCTGGCTGGCATAGGCGAGCGCATCGGTGACCGGCACCTGCATGCCGGCGAAGGTGAAGACTGTGCGGTACGAGCCGCCCTGCCCCGTGGTGACGGCTTTCAGGCCGAGCCTGGGCGGGGCAAGGCCGGCCTCGCGGGCAGCGGCGCGGACAAGCGTCCGCTGAAGACCTCGGGTCATGGCATTTCTCCATTCTTGGGGGGAATTCAGGACGGGAAGACTGTCGACATGCCTATGGACGCGCTCTTGAATTGTGTGTATCAATACACAACATGAAGAGTGCCGATGTCATCGACAGACTGTTGGCTGATGGCTGGTTCGAGGTGGCTCGGAAGGGCAGTCACGCTCAGTTCAAGCACAGGTCGAAACCCGGCCGAGTGACGGTCCCGCATCCCAAGCGCGACATCCCGATCGGCACGCAAAATCAAAGTGTTACAGCGTCCTTTGCGCGCCTGTAGGCGCGCGGCGCTGTAATGAGTATAGAAAAGCAATCCGGTCTGAAGCTGAGGTAGAGAAATGCGTCACTATATCGGACTGATCCACAAGGAAGCGGACAGCGATTTCGGCGTGTCCTTCCCCGATTTCCCGGGCGTGGTCACGGCCGGCACCAGCCTCGACGATGCACGCGGCATGGCGGAGGAGGCTTTGGCCTTTCACGTCGACGGCCTTGTCGAGGATGGTGAAGCCATTCCCGAACCGTCTTCCCTCGAAGAGGTGATGGCCGACAAGGACAATCTGACGGGCGTCGCCATACTTGTCGCCTTGAAAACCGACTCGACGAAGGTGGTGCGCGTCAACGTCACCATTCCGGAAGACGTCCTTCACCAGATCGATCAGTACGCGGAACGCCACGGCTACAGCCGCTCCGGATTTCTGACCGCGGCCGCAAAAAAGGCGATGCGGACCGAAGCGGCGTAGTGGGCTCGCAACCTGATTCAAGCCAAGGCGTTATCGTGCTGTTCGTTCAGGTCTTTCCGGTTTGGCGACCATGATCTTCAAGAGCCGAGAAACCATGTCTCATTTCGTGAGGTACGGCGCCTACCTTCCGCCGCAATGCGCCAGCACTTGGCACCCATTCGCCCCTTTCTTCAGTCTCGGGGCTTCAAAGGAGGTTCTCCAGATGATCATCAAGAAAGCCATTTTGGCCGTGCTCATGACTGCAGCACTTGCAGGCTGCGAGACGCAGACCGAGGGGCAGCAGAGAGCCACCACGGGTGCGCTGCTCGGCGGCGCCGGCGGCGCTCTCGTCGGCCAGGCGATCGGCGGCAACACCGAGAGCACGGTGATCGGTGCGGCCGGCGGCGCCCTGCTCGGCGCGGTCGTCGGCAGCGCCACCACGCCGCAGCGGCGCGGCGAACAGCTCTGCCGCTACCAGGACCGCTACGGCCGCATCTACACCGCACCCTGCGACGACCGGTATTACAACGGCGATTATTGATCGTTAGCCCCCTTCTCCCCGTTCACGGGGAGAAGGTCCCGGCAGGGGATGAGGGGCAGTGCGACTTTCCGAGATGCTGGCGCCGCCCCTCACCTGCCTGCCGGCATCCTCTCCCCGTAAACGGGGCGAGGGACGCAGCTTCGGCCTCGGCGCGATCTCATCTTACCCGATGGTTTGATCCCTTACCCTGATCCGCGATCGACGCTATCGTCTGCCATCCAAGGGGGGCGACGATGCGACTTTTGATGACTTTGCTTCTGTTGGTTTGTTCGGTCTCTGCACACGCCAGCGAGGCTGGTCGTGTTGAAACGCAGATCGGAAGTTGCCTTCCGTTGCCGGTAGCCGCTGTCGACAATCACCTCAAAGCCATTTTCGAGGTGACATTGGACAAGGCCGGCAAGGTCAAGTCGGTTACTGTCGTATCCTACGAACCTCATTCGGAAGCGGCGGCGGAAGCCGCCCGGCAACTTTCGAAATTGGTCCAGAGGTGTTGGCCGCCGGGCGTCAAAACCAGCCCGATGCAGCTCACCGTGGATTTGAGCAAATTTTAGCTATAGGGCAACATCGCCGCCTCACCTACCCCTCCGCCCTTGCCGCCTTCTCCAGCGCCACCAACTGCGCCTCGTCCAGCGTCAGAAACCCCATGATGTGCTGCACCACCTCTGCCCGCGCATTGCTGAGCGCGCTGTGCAACTCGAAGCCGTTCGGCGTTTTGGTCCGTGCCATCCACTCGCCGTAGGACGGGCGCCGGTAGTAGCCGGTCACTGCCACGAGATCGGCCAGCACCATTTCGCCGTCCTCGCCGGAGAAGACCCTGAGATAGGCCTTGGCCAGCGCGTCTCGCGCCTTGGCCGGGCCGCCTGCCTGCATGGAATGGGCGAAGCGTTTGCGGTTCATGCGCCGCCTGCTCCGCCCGGGGCGCCAGAGCCAGGTCCGCCAGTACCAGCCGCCGCCAGGACCTGACCGCCCGTTGCGTCGACCGGTGCACCCTGCCCGCCCTGCAGCATGCCTTGCAGGCTGTCGAGCAGGCCACTGTCGCGCGCTTGCACCGCGGCGGGCACGGCGTCCTTGGCGACCTTGCCGGCGGTGGCGATCGCCGCCATGCCGGCCTGCGCTTGCTGCGCTTTCGCCCTGGCATCGCGCATGCCGGCGACCTCTTGCCTGCGGCGAAAAATGCGCTGCGGGCTGCGGCCAGCGCTCTGCACGACCTTCAGCGCTTCGTCGGCGTCGATATTGTCCATGATGCTCGCGTCGAACTGCGCCATCTGCATGGCCGTCGTCACCACCTGGATGGTGTCGCGGGCTTCCGCCGAGCGCCTCAGCACATCGAGCGGGCCGGTGAAGGTCGGCCGCACCGCCTTGCCGGCAAGGCTCGCCGGCGGCAAGAAGCGGCTGTCCTCGTCATAGAGGCCCTTGTCCTCCAGAATGCCGAGCTCACGGTCGAGATTGGTGGCAAAGCCGGCCTGGATGATCGAGCCGGAGGGGCCGAGCAGCGCGCCCTTCTCTTCTTGCCTTATCAGCGCCTCGGTCGCCGTCATCTGCGGGTTCTGCACCAGCGTCTGGAACAGATTGACGAACATCATGTCGCGGATTTCCTCGGCCCGGCTCGCCGCGTAGTTGAAAGCGTATGTCGGGTTCTGCCCGGTCGAGATCGGCGCGATCAACGGCCGGCCATTGTCGTCGATCAGGCCGGGATAGTTCTCGCCGGGATTGAGCACCGGCACATAGTCGAGCCGGGCTTTCGAGGCGGTCGCCGGATCGGTGATCTGCTGCAAAGCGCGCAGGCCGGAGCGGCGCACCGCATTCTCCTCGCGCACGGTCGTCAAGGCCTCGATGGTCGGCGAGATGCCGTAGGCGTCGCCCTCATAGCGGCGCCAGTTGAAGCACGAGACCGGGAAGGTGCGAAACCCGCTTTCCCTGACGATCGCCTCCTCGTCCTCGATGACGTGATAGGAAGCAAAGGCCGCGTCGAGATACTGGTAGGCGCCGCCGCTGCGGTACATGCGGCGCTCGTCGCGCGGCTTTATGCACTGGATCAGCGAGATTTTTTCGTCGCATTTGGCGGGATCGTCGACCAGCATCTTGATGCGCGCCGGCAGTTTTTCGTAGCCGAGCAGCTGCGCCGCCTGCCTTGCCGTGCGCTCGTAGCGGCGATGAAAAATGTCGACCTGG
This sequence comes from Mesorhizobium monacense, assembly GCF_056781675.1. Classification (NCBI taxonomy): domain Bacteria; kingdom Pseudomonadati; phylum Pseudomonadota; class Alphaproteobacteria; order Hyphomicrobiales; family Phyllobacteriaceae; genus Mesorhizobium; species Mesorhizobium monacense. The sequence goes on from NZ_CM165567.1 coordinate 3,211,717, forward strand.
CCCCAGCGGTTGCGCGCGAGATAACCCTCGGCCACGGGAATGGAGGCATAGCGGATCAGGGTGCCGCCAAAACCTTCCTCGGCATAGAGATAGGCCGGGCCGTAGCGCACGACGTTGCGCAGGCAGGCCTGCGTTGCCGGCACGAAGTTGGAATTGGCGGAGTAGCGCAATGAGAACAGGAAATCGCGCAAAGCTTCCGCCCATTCCTTTTCCTCGTCGGTCTCCTCGTCGTTCATCTCAGCGGTCGACAGACCATGCCATTTTTCCGACTGCGGGATGATCAGGCTTTCCAACCCCGCGGCCAGCCGGTTGGCGGCCGAGTTGATGGTGTTGGCATAGACGCGGGCGCCGCGCCGCTCCTGCCGCTCGGCCTGCGAGGCCCGGCCGGATTGCCTGCGGCCACTCCAGACGTCGGGCGCGTCGGGATCGCAGAATTCCGAGACCGCCTCCCAGACGTGCTCGTATTCGGCGCGTTCGCTCTCGAGTTCGGCCTGGCGCGACAGGATATCGCGGGCGCGGGAATCGGTCATGGTGGGAATCTTTCTTCGCTGTCGTTCACTTGCGCGCGAGCGGTCAAATTTCTTGCGCTTTGCGATGTTAAGGAGGCAGCGCGGCGGGGCATTGGAGGAGGTCGATTGTGACGACTGTGACGACAAGCCTTGCCGGTACCCTGACAAACCAAAGCAAACGTGCCGTGAAGCGGCTGATCGGCTATGATTCGCGCAACTGGCTGCGCATCCGCCAGATCGAGGCGTTCACCGAGTTCCTGCAGGCGGGCGGCCGCAAATCCTCCGATGTGATCGAGATCTCGCCGGGCTGGAACCGCTACTGGAAGGCGCTGTGCCCCAACTATACCTCGGTCGATTTCCCCGACTTCGACATCTGCAAGGACCGCACCGACGAGCAGTATTCCATCGTCATCGCCGACCAGGTGCTGGAGCATGTGCAGCGGCCGCTGGCGGCAGCGGAGAACATCCACGCCATGACCCGGCCGGGCGGCTGGGCGATGGTGGCCACACCCTTCCTGTTCCGCGTGCATGCCAGGCCGCACGACTACAATCGCTGGACGCCGGCCGGCCTGAAGCAGCTGATGGTCGAGGGCGGTTTTCCCGAAGCGAACATCAAGGTCCAGGGCTGGGGCAACAAGGCGTGCGCCAAGGCCCATATTGGCGGGCCGGTGCGCGCCTACGGCCTGTGGCGCGACCTCAGCAACGACGAGGAATACCCGCTGATGGTCTGGGCCTTCGCCCGCAAACCAAGCTGATCCGGCTTTCGGGCGCGGCAGGCAGCCGCAGCCGGACAATCGACGTCGATCCTGTCCTCCTCAATCAGGCCGTGCTAATATTGGCGGGCTTGGGAGGACCGTCAGATCGACTTCATCGGAAACCTGTTCGCCGGCCTCTGGGCCGCCGGCGTGCTCGCCGCCCTCTGGTACGTCTGGAGGCGGCGCACCCCGCCTGTTGTCGAAAGCGAAGAGGACAAGGCCCTGCGCGAGTGGCTGGACGGGCAGATGTAGGGGCTTTTTTGACCTTCTCCCCCTGTGGGAGAAGGTGGATCGGCGCGATAGCGCCGAGACGGATGAGGGGTGCTGGAAGAAATGAGGCGATGGCGATTTCAAACAAATTGCCAAGCTGGAACACCCCTCATCCGACCGAGCTTCGCTCGGCCACCTTCTCCCACAGGGGGAGAAGGAAGAGCCTTCACCCGCCCCGCCGCTTCACCAACCGCGCATGCCTTCTCCAATACCACCACGCCAGCACGCGCTTCCTGAAACTGCGCTTCATCGCGGTCATCGCGTCACACGCCCAGCAGAACGCGGCGGCGGCTGGTGAGATCGCCGGGCGCAAGGTCGGTTTTCACCGTGCTCAAGCTTCCCTGGCGCTGTTCGAGCTCAGCCCGCAAGGCGGCTTCGCGCGCCTGCACGTCCTTGTCCTCGACCGTCGGTGTCGGCGGCAGCGGCTTCAGTTCCGGTGGCTTTTGAAACAGGCACATGGCTTTCCCCGAGTTGAGAGGTTCTTGTCCAGTCGTAGAGAAAAAAGTCCTCGCCGTTCCTGCCGTAGCCCGGCAGACGGCAGCGTTGCGTGGCGCCGAGCCGGCCGAGCCAGCCCAGCGCCAGATCGTTGGCGGCGAGCGCCCGCGCCTCGACCCGCCAGGCGCCGCGCGCCGCGACCTGGCGGGCGAGCACACCGTGGAAGAACCGCGTGATCTGGGGCACGCAGCGCCGCATGCGCCGAGTGCCCCAGCTCCAGGCAATCCACAACCCGCTACGTTGTTCGGCGGCACCGAAGCCGGCCTCCGGATTGCCGTCCAGCTCGGCGACATAGGCAAAGCCCTGCAGCGCCGTCAGCGCCAGCAGGGCCGGCGACCAGTGGTCCAACTGGCAGTCGATCTCGGCCCGGTCTTCGGGGCGCAGATTGGCGGCGATGTAGGAGAGATCGCGCAGGGTTGCGGGGATGATGCGAAGGGTCATGCAAGGGCCAGAGCCATAGGGATGCGCCTCGCCTTGGGATCGGAGCCCCGCGGCCTTGACCAGCGCAAGCGCTGGTGAACTAACTTCGGACGTCGAACGCGCGCGAACAGAACCATAATGCCGAGTGCCGGATTATGCCGCGCTGGAGAGCTGGAACCCGCAGTTTGCCGGGACTTTCCGGCGCGGTATGTCGGCATGAAATATGCCAATCTCGGATCGATCCATTGGAGGCAATGATGCCCCTGCCCAACGGCGCGATGAGCCGGGCAAATTTCCCGGAGATGTACGAGCGGTGGCTCGCAGGCCCTCTCTTCCAGCCGTGGGCCGAAATGACTCTCGAAGAGGTGGCGTTGTCTCCAGGCGATCGTGTCCTCGACATCGCTTGCGGAACAGGAATAGTGGCCCGCGTTGCAAGCGAGCGGCTCGGTGACGCCGGATACGTCGTCGGCATCGACGTCAGTTCGGGTATGCTTGCCGTTGCGCGCGCCGTGGCACCGGGCATCGACTGGCGCCAAGGCAATGCCAGCGCCCTGCCTCTCCATGACGGAGAGCAGTTCGACGTTGTCGTCTGCCAGCAGGGCCTGCAGTTCTTTCCTGACAAGCCCGCGGCGGCAGCGCAGATGCGGCGGGCGCTGGCGAAGGGCGGCAGGCTGGCGGTAGCCACATGGCGATCCGACGATGAAATCCCGTTCTTTCGGGACCTGCGCCGCGTGGCGGAGCGCCACCTTGGCGCCATCACGGATAAGCGGTACAGCTTTGGCGACGCGGCCCCCGTTGAGGCGCTGCTCCGGGACGCCGGCTTCCACGAAGTCCGGTCAACGACGATATCGCGCACAATACGCTTCCAGGACGGCGCACCCCTCCTGCGATTGAACACGATGGCGCTCGTCGGCATGAGTGGCAGGGAAATGGGCGATCAGGAACGCAAGCGCGTCGTGGAGGCCATCGTGAGTGAAAGTGCGCCCGCGCTGCACCCCTACGCCGATGGATCGGGACTCGCTTTCGAGCTCAGCACCAATTTGGCGACAGCCGAAGGCTAAGGTGTTCCGGCATAATGGTCATGCGACTGGACGGGGACGGGCGAATGGACATTCGATCGACACTGACCGAGCTATGCGAGGCCTTCAACGCGCACGATCTCGATCGCATCAAGGCGTGCTTTTCCGACGATTGCGTCCTGGAGATGCCGAGGGGAAGCAAACCCTGGGGTTCTCGTTTCGAGGGCAAAACAAGCGTACGAGAAGCGCTGGCAACACGCTTTGAGGGCTTGCCCGATGTCCACTACGGCAACGATGAGCATTTCGTGGATTCGGCTGCCAAAACCGGCATCTCGAAATGGACACTCACCGGCACCACCCGCGAGAGGGCGAAAAAGGAGGTCCGGGGTTGTGACTTCTACACGTTTCGTGACGGCAAGGTGATCCGCAAGGATTCGTATTGGAAAATCGTGGAGTAGGCGCTGCTCCATGGGGTCAATTCGCCGACATTGAGATCAGACTATTCCAGCTTGCCGCAACGCATCCGCTGCCTGCAAGGCCTTGCGTATGGAAGCACCCAGTTCGCCATGCTCGAGCCCAGCGGTGACCTGCACGCAGACGTCGCCATGAAGACTGCGGACGGGTGCGGCTTCCAACTGCAAGATGAGATTGATGGTCTGCACCGTCACTCTCGAGCTCTTGCTGTTGAAGCCGGAAACGGACCTGTCGCCCGATACCTTGAACACGGCCCAGTCGGTCAGCTTGGCATGGCGCTGATTGGGCGGCTCCCGGGTATCGTGCCTGAGCAAATGCTCGCAAACAATACGACCAAGGTCCTCATCGCTGGCATCGATTGGCAAGACCGAAGGCTGTCCCGCTTCAAGGGACAACGAGCCAGGAATCGACATCACCGAGGTCACCAAGAATTTGCGGTCAGCGTAACGGTAGATGACAGCTTCGAGTTCGCCGCCGTTCAAATTGCGTTGCCGCTTTATCGCCAGCAGCGATGAGCCTGGCAGGTCCAAAAGGTTCATTTGGGTCCTAGCCCTCTCAGATTACCCTCAAATGGCAAGGGGTCGCATCAGCTTAGAGTGTCTGGCCTTCGGGCCAGGCGGTTGTCCATGTCAGTCAGCTTAGCAAGAATGCCTTCTTGCGCCCGTACCATCGCCTGCTGAACGCGGATGAGCTTGAATGTGAGCCAGATCGAAACCAGGAGATAAATCAGGAATGGCAGCCAGGAAATGAAGTACCCGAGCAATGAGTTTTCCGATTCCATAATACCCCCAGACTATAGTGTTGCCGCGTTGTCCTTTATTGCCGCCGGGCACGCATGAAAGCAAGCTGCGGGGCTTCCAATATTTCCAATATTGACGTACTGGGCCGTCGCCTTGTTCAGGCGCTGTACGAATTCGCTCACCGGAACGCCCCCAGCGGATCGCTCTGCCCCGCCGACCGTTTTCGCCCCACCTTGAACTCCGCCGGATCCACCACTGCCTCCCGCAGCATCATCACACCGTAGCGGGTCGCGGCCATCAGATCATCGCGCAGCTTCACCACCTGGCCGTCCTTGCGGTGGTAGAGGCGGAATTCCTCGAACCAGGGCAGCAGCGTCGAAAACACCTTGAAGCGGCCGGACTGCATGCGGTCGAGCATCTCCATCAGCCCGGCCTCGACCGACACCGCGCCGTCTGCAAACTGGGCGTGGCGCGACAGCATGTTCAGCCCGTGCGCGGCATATTGCTTGGCCAGCGCCACGCCGGCGCCTTCCAGCGTTTCGCGGCGGCCGTCGCGCGGCCAGGCAAAGGGCAGCCACTCGCCCCAGGGTTTCAGGGTCAGCGCCTGCATGGCCGGCGTCTGCTGCGCGGCGCGGGCTGCCTTGGTGACATAGACGACATCGGCCTCGGTATCCCAGGCGAGCTCGACCGCGGCGGAGGGATGGTCCCAGCCGAAATCCAGCGCGCCGAGCCTCGGCCAATAGCGCGGCAGCCGGAACGGCTCGCAGGCAACCAGTTGCTCGGCCACCGGAAAGATGCGGCCGGAGCCCAGCACTGGAATGCCCTTTGCCCTGGCTTCGCGCTCGTGCGCGGGATAGGCGGCAACGACCGCGGCGCGTTCGCCGGGTGTGTAGTGCTCGGCATCGTCGATGGTCATGAAGGTGACGTGACGGGTCATGGGCTTTCCGGAGTGATTCAGGAAGCGGAGGCACCGCGTTGTTCGGGCGGGATTTTTCATGTCCAGAGTCGGCGCCGCCCCTCACCTGCCTGCCGGCATCCTCTCCCCGTACAATGACGGGGAGAGGGGCGCTCTCATCGGCGGTTTCGCCAATCACCAGCGTCGCAAACAGGGCGCGCCAAGATTGCGGCAAGCGCCCTTCTCCCCGTCACTATACGGGGAGAAGGTGCCGGCAGGCGGATGAGGGGCAGCGCAACCGCAGATGAATTGAGCTCAACTGCTTGATCTCATCTCCACTTCACCCGCCGACAAAAACAACAGCACCACATCCGACATGCCCAAGAGCGGCGCGCCATTGACTAATTCACTGGCGCCAGCCGTTGGATCGCTTTGATCCAGACCCAGAGCGACCCTGATCCGTAGCGGACGAGACCGAACGAGGCCTTGCTCTTGTAGCGGCGCGTAATGGCGTTGGTCGCCGGATCGATCTGCAATGCCGCGATGCTGCGAGGAATGGATAGCCAGACATAACCACCCCCGAAGGAAATTTCGCCGGTGTTGCTGAAAGCGCCTGTGTCGATCGTCGCCTGAATCCTGGGATTGTGTGCATCGATCCGCTGGACCGTGCCATCGCCGAGATTAACCACCCAGATCGAATTGGCGCCGGAGGTCAGCATTTTTGGAGACTGGTTAAGCTTCGTCGTCGACACGATCGCATTGGTCTTGGGGTCGATCTGGTAGAGTTCGCCTTTGACCGGGCCTGTCACCCAGACGCTGCCGTAGGCTACGACCACACCAGCCGAAGATGAAGGGAGCGATATTTTCGCTTCGACCGCACCGTTTCCTGCATTAAGCCGCGTCAGCGTCTTTTCCAGGTTCTCCGCCGTGACTGCCCAGACCGCACCCTCGCCTACACCGATAGTGCCCTGTGTCGAAAGCATTTGCGCCGAGAATGCCGCGACTGCAGCGTTGGTCGCGGGATCAACCTTGAAGATCACGCCCTTGCCGACGTCTGGAACCCAAACGGCACCTTCGCCCACGGCCATGCCGCGCTGTTTCGCAGTCCCGCCATCGAGGCTGATTTCAGTGATCGAATTGTCCGCTGCGTCTACTCGAAGCAGTGTGCTGCCGTGGGTCGCCCAAAATGAACCGAAGCCAAACTCCGTGGTGCTGGTGTAACTGGCCTGGAACGGGAATTCGGCTTCGACGGTCAGGGTTTCGATCGGCACATCTTCAAGGGCCCAGCACCCGCTCGACGAGAGCCAGTAGAACAGCGCCGCAGCGAAGAATCCGCCCGTTCTCATCTCCCTCTCATACATAACGGCCATGAGCACAACGGCAATATGATCAGTTCAGCGCTTCAGTTTTTCCCGAGTCAATCATCATTCGACACCGCTCATTTCCGAGCACCGCCTGGCTGCACAAAGGCGTGGCGCCATGCTTGCGAGTCGTAGCCGTTGCGTGAAGCGGGCCCAAGTCCCGAAAGGTCAACCCCTCGCCAGCATCTCCACCTCGCCCGCCGACAAAAACAGCAGCACCACATCCGACATGCCCAACAGCGGCGTAAACGTCACGATCGTAATGCCGCCTGTCGCGTTGGTGCGCGTCAGGCCTTCGGAGTAGACATCGAGCGGCGGCTCCTCGTCGAACCAGACGCCGTCAAGCGTTTCGCCCTGCCACTTCTCGCGGCCCTTTTCGTAGCTCTTGAACGACAGCACGCTCTCGTCGGCCTGGACATCGCCGCCGCCGCCCCAGCGCACCACGATGCTGTCAAGCGCGGCCAGCGCTTCACTTAGCCATACTACTGTTGAAAGACATCGGGCCAAGGTACTCCTCGGAAGGCAAGCACTTTACCTTGACACCAACGATATCGTCCCACCCGTTGGTTATGATGTCTCTCGCCTTCTCCTGGTCCTTGAGTGTCGGAAATACCGGGTCGACATCGTACTGTTTGTGGTCGAGCTGTTGGGGGCGCTCCTGCAATTCGGCAGGGACCTTGCCACTGCGCACGAGGTTCGCGAACCGGATCGGCAAATGGCCTTTCAACCAGGCGAGCTGTGCCTCGTCTGAACAAAGATACTCCATCCATAGCCGAGCAGCGTTTGGATGCGGCGCATTGGCGCTGATCGCCCGGGCATAGGCGCCCGCAACGACGCCGGTCTTTGGCCTGATGACTTCGATCCTCGTTGTCCCTCCAAGGCGGTCGCGGTCGCCGAGCGCGAGGTAATCCCAGCGAACGAGGATCGGCGTGCGGCCGTCAGCAAGCGAGTTGGCATCACCGATGATGGGAACGAAATTGCCCTTTTCATTGAGATTGGCGAAGAACTTCAGACCCTGATCAGCGGCTTCTTCGACGTTGCCCTTTGCCGCCGACAAGCCCGCGGCGTACACGCTCTGGATCGCCTGATTTGAAGAAATATTGCCGGCGAGGCCGACCGAGTTCCTATACTCCGGCGCAGCAAGATCCGCCCAATCCCGCGGCATTTTGGCTACCAGGTCAGCGTTGATCTCGAACGCAAGGACTCCGTAACAGCCGCCATACCAATACCCTTGCGCATCCTTGGCCGCTTCCGGAATTGTGTCCCACGTTGACACCTTGTACGGCTGCAACAAGCCATCCTTCCTTGCCGATGAAGCGAAGGACATGCCAACGTCGACTACGTCAGGGGTTTGAGCTTCGGCCTTGCCTCTGATCGCCTCAATCTGATCGGCTGAGCTGGCACTGGGCCGGAGTTCGTTGATTGCCAGACCGTATCTCGCCTTGAACCTGTCTATCACGACGCCGTATTCGCACCAGTCGTGAGGCAGCCCCATGACGGTAAGCTGCCCTTCTGCTTTGGCGGCCGCAACCAGGTCTTCCATTGGGCTGGCGGACGCCGCAACGGCGCAGACCGACACGGCACCCGTTGATAGGGCCGCGGCTCCAGCCAGACCTGCGGCCTTGAGCGCATCGCGGCGACTCATCGGTCGCTGACCAGCGGCAGGTTCAACCCTCACTGTGTGTTGGTCTGTTGATCCATGTTTCATGGTTCGTTTCCTCCGTTGGCCAGCGTTCGTGATCGCGGTCCTGAAGGTGGGAGCGAACAAAGCTGGTTCGCGACGTCCTCACTATGGCATGTTGGGGGCGTGGGCGATATGCGGATTGGTTTTGGCAAGCCCCTTCTCCCCGTTCACGGGAGATAGGCGGCGACAATCGCGGCGCGTTCGCCGGGTGTGTAGTGCTCGGCATCGTCGATGGTCATGAAGGTGACGTGACGGGTCATGGGCACCTTCTCCGAGTTTGATTCAGGATGCGGCAGTAGGGCCTTGTTCGGGCGGGATTTTTCATGTCCAGAGTCGGCGCCGCCCCTCACCTGCCTGCCGGCATCCTCTCCCCGTATAGTGACGGGGAGAGGGGACGCTCCCATCGGCGGTTTCGCCAATCACCAGCGTCGCAAACAGGGCGCGCCAAGATTGCGGCAAGCCCCCTTCTCCCCGTCACTATACGGGGAGAAGGTGCCGGCAGGCGGATGAGGGGCAGCGCAAACTTACGAGGATCAAACGTTACTGCCCGCCCGCATCTCCACTTCACCCGCCGACAGAAACAACAGCACCACATCCGACATGCCGAGCAGCGGTGTGAAGGTTACGATGGTGATGCCGCCTGTCGCGTTGGTGCGCGTCAGGCCTTCGGAATAGACATCGAGCGGCGGCTCCTCGTCGAACCAGACGCCGTCAAGCGTTTCGCCCTGCCATTTTTCGCGGCCCTTTTCGTAGCTCTTGAACGACAGCACGCTCTCGTCGGCCTGGACATCGCCGCCGCCGCCCCAGCGCACCACGACGCTGTCTAGCGCGCCCGGCGCGCCGCGTCCCATGGTGGTGTGGACGATGGCATCGGCCGGGATCATGCCGGTGCCCCAGGCCGCCTGTTGCTGCGGCGGGCCGACCAGCACGCGCTGCGGGTTGTCGCGCGTGCCTTCGCCGGTGACGCCAGCCGCCCACAGCCGCACCGCCCTGTCGAAAATCTTGCCCTGCCACCAGTCGGGGTAGCGGCCGGTGAGGTGCATCGCCCATTCCGCGCCGCCGGCCCGGGTCTTGCCGAGCTGGTTGCCGGCCATGAACAGGCGCTCGCGGTTGGCCGCGCCCGCGGCGTGGAACTCGGCCTGCCGGGGATAGGGCCGGTAGGCGGCCAGCTGGTTAGCGCGGCGCCTGCGGTCCAGCTCCTTCAGCAGCGCCAGATAGTCCTTGCGCGCCGCGCTCAGCGCTGCCCGGCTTTTCGAGGCCAAGTCTTTCGAGGCCCGGTCTGTCGAGGCCCGGTCTGTCGAGGAAAGGCTTGATGACGGCTTCGAGGCCGCGGATTCGGCTCCGGATCTCGTCATCGCTCAGTGCGTCCAGTTCATTGATGTTGACATGCAAATCCTTGGGCAGCACCGACAGCACGATCTTCAGATACTGGTCGGGCTTGTCAGCCCGCACCGCGGCGATGACGCCGGCGCCATGGGTCTTGAAATCGGCGCGCACGGCAGCCACGAAATCGTCGCCAAGTGTCTTCTTCGGCCGCTTCGGGCGGGGCGCATCGGGGCTGACCGGCGCCCTGGCGTTGCGGCGCCGACGCGGCATGGCATCAGCCATGCGTCGCCCCGTCGAGCCCCGCCCTGCCCGCCTGCCGCTTCACTGTGTTCGCCTGCCTTGCACGCGCCGCCTTGGCCTTGCCGGGCTTCCGGCGCCCCTTGGCTTTTGCGGCTTTGCGCGCGGGCCTGGCCGTCTCGGGTTTTGCCATCTCGGGTTTTGCGGGGGCCGATGTCGCCGCCGGTGCGGCCTCGGGCTGAACGGCATCGGCTCTTGCCAGGCCGGCCTTGGCCTTCTGGATCGCGGCGACGCCGATTGCCCTGTCGCCCGCGCCTTGCGAGCCCAGGGGAAAACCAAAGCCGCCGATAGCATCGACCGGACCGCCGCGAACCATGCCGATCAGCACGCCCGGGGCAATTTGCTCGAAGCGGCCGACGCGCGCCTGCGGCGCGGCTTCGAATTCGCCGATGGCACTGACGACGTCCTGGCCGTCATCGTCGGTGATGATGGTTGCGTAGCGTGGCATGGGGGTGTCTCTTGATGCTTGCAGATGAGAGGCGAGCCGTTGACTGCGAGGCCGCGTTCCTTCGCGCCCGGTATTATGGCGCAAGCGCCGACCTAGCGAATCCACATCATGTCGGGGAGCTGACGGCGCTTGCACCAATATGGCGGAGGAACATTTCAGCCGCATACGCCGCGCCGAATTTGGCCACCACCACCATATCGCTGGCGTCTATCTCCTCCGCTACGCTCAGGAAGCAGCATGGCGCGAAGACAACCGCCGCAACACCAACGGCGATCAGGTCCAACTCATCGCCGGGAAGCCTTGAGCGAAAGTCCTCAGTCGATTTTAACGGCTACAGGCAGCGTCGCAAGGTGGCTTAGTCGTCATCCTCGACACGAGCTATGACCCCTTTAAGCGTCGCGATCCTCCTAAGATTGTCAGCTATGATTTCCTCACTGAGGTTCACACACTTGTCGTTATCGATGGCGCGAATCTCGTCAGGATGTTCCTGCACGGATTGAATATCTTCGTGCAACCGGCCAATCTCGTCCTTGTGCCTTGCGATCAGGTCATCGCGCGTACTCATTGGACAATCTCCGCTATGTTGCTATAGCGCAGTACCTAGTTCCATTTTTGCGGTTGCCAAGGTCCAGGGGCGCGGACGGCCCTCATGCACGGTCACGTCACCGGCCAAGATGCACTTTCGTTCGAAGGGAAGCCGAAAACAAAAACCCGCCTCGGCGACGGGTCGTTGGCGCAAATCAGCACCATGGACAAGATACTAGCATAGCTGCCGTCACCTGGCAAGGTATTTTTTCCTATCTTCCTCCGTTGCGCTCGTTTCGCCGCGTCGCCGCAGCCCGCCGGCCCGGGTATTCACAACAAGCTTTTCCAGCCGTCTGGCCATTAGCCGGCGCCTATGGAATCATTCCGCCGGGGACTCGGGGAGAGCGGCATGGACAAACCTGCCATGGCATCCGTCTTCAGGATGCGGCATCTGCCAGCAACCATTTCGGGCATCCGCAGCCTTGGCAGGGGCCAGGCGGATCCGATCTTCCATTCAAGGCCGCTCGGCGAGGCGATCCGCTTCGTCGTCCAGGCCGACGGCCAGTACGACCTCAGCGCCGTCGCCATCTCCTACGGCGACCGCTCGACGCCGCCGCTTGGCGGCCGTGAGATCAAGACGCTATGGGCCGAATATGGCCAACGCTGGATGGAGGCGTAGGCGCGATACGCATTGTCCGCAGGCAGTCGATCCGCGCCGCCATCGGATCGTATCAGGCCTTCGCGCGTTGAACCCTGACCAATGGAGACAGAGCCATGAACGTCGCCAATCTGCAACTTGAGGGCCTGCTGATGGCCGTCGCGTCGATCAACCAGGTGCTGGTCCGCAAGGGGCTGCTTTCGGTCGAGGAGATCGACATCGCCTTGCGCAAGGCGGAAGCCTGCGAAACCGGCGAGGAACGCTCCGGGGGCATGTCGGCATCGAGCCGCGATGCCGTCAATTTTCCGATCCGGCTGCTGGAACTCGCCAACCAGTGCCAGCCGGAAGCCGACATGCCGTCCTTCTCAAAACTGGCGCGCATAGTCGGCCAGATGAAGGAACCTTACAACGACCAGATGTGAGGCCCTCACACCCTGCCGAGCTTCGACGCCAGCACGCTGCCCGCCCCATGCACCGCGGCAAACAGCAGGCCGGCGATGAAGGTGAAATGGTTGACGAAGGAGCCGAACTCGGCCTGGTTGCCGGCCCAGTGCGACGGCCCGTGGAAGGCAAAGGCCAGGAACAGCACATAGGCCGCGGCAATGAGAGCGGCCGGCGTGAAGAAGGCGCCGGTGAGGAAGGCGATGACCAGAAGCGTTTCGAGGATCGCCGCGCACCAGGCAAGGAACAGCGGGAACGGGAAGCCGACGCTGGCGATGTAGCCGGCGGTCGCGCCCATATCCATGAATTTGAAGGCCACCGCCATCAGGAAGGCGCCGGCGAAAATCAGCCGGCCAATGAGGATGGCAGCGGTCTGCCACGGCGCTTGAACGGTTTCCATGATGTCCTCCGGGTTTGCTGCGGTTCGCGTCCCAAGGACGGGCGAAGGGCGACGGTGCCGACATCACGGGTGAAATAGTTTTGATGGGGAGAGTGGCAAGGTTGGGCGCCTCCTTCTCCCCTTGTGGGAGAAGGTGGATCGGCGCGCAGCGCCGAGACGGATGAGGGGTGGCGGAAGGAACGGGGCGTAGAAAACATCGAAGGATTTGAGGCGCTTACGCCGCAGACGTAGCGATCCTTCCAACACCCCTCATCCGACCGAGCTTCGCTCGGCCACCTTCTCCCACAAGGGGAGAAGGGAAGACGCTGCATCTACCCCGCCTTCGCCTCCGGGTGGCTGATCGAGTCCCTCACCCTGCCGTACTCCGCCCCCCAGCGGTCGGTCATGTCGCAGCGTATGTCCCAGAGCTCGGGGAAGAAGCGGTGGCGGGCGCCGCCTTCCAGCATTTCCACCGGCCGGCCTTTCAGCGATTTCGAGCCGAGCCCGATCGAACGGTGTATGAGGTAGAGGTGGTTGGCGCGGAATTTCTGGAACAGTTCGTCGAACTCGATCAGCGCCTCGGCCACGACGTAAGAGTCGCCATGGTCGTACCGGGCATCGTAGACGTCCTCGACCGTCAGGCCGCGGCCGTCGAGGTATGAAGCCTTGAAGGCTCGCCACAGGTCCGGCGGCAGGCGCAAAAGAAGCTTGAAGCCCGGCGATTCCTGGCCGCTGCCATTGCCGAGCTGCAGGCGGATCTGCTGGTACTCCTTGGGCGACATGGTCTCGAGCAGGTCGAGCTGCGCCGTCATCATGCGCATGAGACGGTGCACCCTGCCCATCAGCGTGACGATGCGGTGGGTGTCCTGTTTCTCCAGATAGTCGAGGACATCGATCAGCGTGTAGGCGATCAGCTTCATCCACAGCTCCTCGACCTGGTGCACGATCTGGAACTGCAATTCGTCGGCGTTGACCATCTCGGCCAGCGGCTTCTGGCATTGCAGAAGCTTGTCGCATTTGAGGTAGACGCCATAGTCGCGCATCTCCGGCGCTTCGATACGGGCGTGATAATCGGGCTTGTGCATGGTGTTCTCCCCTGCCCGGCCTGTGGCTCGGGGCATCCATTCGGTTCAGGTCGCCATGATAGACGCTTTCGGCTCGAACATTGTTCCTTTCTGTTATCCGAATAAGAGGAAATGGAGTACGATGATCGTCTGTTTTGAAAATCAGGAGAACGATCTGTGCTGGATGCTCTCGACCGAAGGATCGTCGCGGCGCTGGAGCGCGATGCGCGAATCTCCTTTGCCGTGCTCGCCGACGAGGTGGGCTTAAGCAAGACGCCATGCTGGAAGCGGGTCAAGGCGCTGGAGGACGCCGGCATCATCCGCGGCTACACCACGCAGATCGACCCGGCGCGCATCGGCTTCGGCATCGAGGCCTTCATCCAGGTGTCGATTGACTTCGAGGTGTCGGACGCCTTCGAGGCGGCAGTGAAAAGACATCCGCTGATCCGCCGCTGCCACGCCACGACAGGCGAGGCCGACTATCTGCTGCAGATCGTCACCGTCGACATGATGGCGCTGGACAGGATGCTGCGCGAAGAGCTCAGCCGCCTGCCCGGCGTGCGCCGAACGATCACCTCGATGGCGATGCGCGAGATCAAGGGCGATATCTCGTTCGCCGATGCGGTGGGGCATGCGCTGAGGGGGTAGTGGCCGGCGGCGCCGACTGCATGGGACTAAGCGCTCAGTTCAGCGGAGATCTGCCATCGGCCGGCTGCGGTTCCCGCGGTGTCGGCACCTGCTTCTCGATGTCTGCCTTGCGCTTCGGGCAGTCCTCGTAATCGTGGTCTCGCCCGCCGCAGTAGGAGCAGCATTTTGCCGGGGTGTCGGAACGCAGCATCGAGGCCATTCCCAAGAATGCACGAGAAGCTTTCCGGTTGCAGCAATTCGTGAAGCCGCACCGGTCGCCCCTGTGCCCCGATAGTCCAATGAGCCCGCCGCTCCCGCGCCGGGCCCCGCCTAGCCTGCCGTCACCGCTCACGCATGCGCGTGCGGGTGGCGGAAGTCCCAGACCGCCCAGGCCGACGCGGCAACCACCAGCACGCCGAGGACGACATGCGTCGCCATCGTGTTGGTGCTGGCCATGAAGCCAAGCAGCCAGGGCGAAACGATCAGCCAAAGCCCGATAACGAGGTTCGCCCACTCTTCCCATTCGGCGAACGCCGAAAGCGTCGCGAGGGCCAGGGCGCCGAGCACGAAGCCGGCAACCCAGGCATTCCACGCAGGCGTGGTTTCAGCGGCAAAGCCGATGATCCAGGGTGAGATGAACAGGCAGATCGCAAGGACCAGATTGATCCAATCCTGGCCCTTTCTTCCTTCCATCAGTTTCATTGCCATGACAACCTCCATGAATGAAGCTTGACAAAAGCACTACGTTTCGCGTGCACCGCACGCTTAGTCATTGATATAATTACGCTTCAATGGGCCTTCAAGGATGGGCTGCCGGTGCCGGTGTCCGGCGGAGGTCCGGGCGGCGCGGGAACCGCCTGGCGCTGACCACCGGCAAGGCCCGCCGGATGGCGCTGCCCGCCATCGGGCATCACAATCTCCGCCTTTTGCATTGGTAAACAATGATACTATATTAGCTGACTAAAATGATTCAGCGTTGGCGATGCGATGCCCAAGAAGAAATCCAGGCCGGCAGCTTCCGGCATATCGGCGGTCTCCCAGGCGGAAGCCTATGAGGAGGCGAGCTATTTTGCGCGCAAATGCGGGCTGACCAGGGACGAAGCGCTGAAGATGATGCGCGAGGCCCAGGGCTCGCTAAGCATGGCGAAGGTGGCCGGCGGCCGGCGCAAGAAGTAGTTTCCGCGCGAGTGTTGCTCGCGCTGGAAGGGTCGCAGAAGCCCACAGCGTCCGCCAAAGCCGCAACCGTTTCCCGCCTTGGGAATTCACCCATTGTTCCCGTATTGGGAATTTGCTATATGCAGGCGTGCAGATCGTGGGTGCCGACGAATTTGATCAGCACCCGCTTGTAGGTATAGCTGACATGCACGATGACCCGATATTTGTTGCCGGCGATGTCGAAGATCGCGCGGTTGTCGCTCACGAAATCCACATTCGCCCCGAATTGGGCCTTGATGTCAGCGGGGGTCTTCCACTCGGCCTTGTCGACCACCTGATACCAGGCAGTCAGCGCCCCCTTCGACTGGGGATGTCTGGTCCAGAAGGCGACAAGGGTCTTTCTGCTGACGCCGAGTACGACAGGATCGATGCGGAGACAGTGTGATGGAAAACATTCGCCCTCTTAAAACCGAAGACGACTATGATTGGGCCATCGCAGAGATCACCAGATACTTCGAGAACGAGCCCAAGGTCGGTTCTCCCGATGGCGATCGCTTCGATGTGCTGGCCGATCTCATCGAGGCCTATGAGGCCAGGCACTACCCGATCGAGACACTCGACCCGGTTGCGGCCATTCGCGCCCACATGGAAATGGCGGGGCTCAAGCAACTGGCCCTTGCCGAGATCATCGGATCGGCTTCCCGGGCCTCGGAAATCCTGAACAGGAAGCGCTTGCTGACGATGGACATGGCGCACCGGATTCACAAGAACTGGCGCATCCCCGCGGAGGTGCTGATCCAGCCATACCACCTTGCAGGTGAGGGAGAGGCGAAAAAGGCCCGCGCGGCAGCAAGATCGCCGACTGCCTGACAATTGCGCTTGAACACCTCGCAGCCAATGACTCCTCGAAAGGGGCGCTCGTAACGCTGCGCGCGCGAGATCCTCAACGGAGTTTCGGGGAGCCCGCCTGATCGCGGACGGCGCACACTGCGCTTGCCATGCCTGCGGGCGATGGCTTCTCCCGGGTGGCGACGAGGCGGTCATGCACAGTCATGCCGACGACCATGGCGGTGACGAACAGGAAGACCGGCGCGAGGCCGAGCGTCAGGCTGGCCAGTGCGGGGCCGGGGCAGAAACCGGCGATGCCCCAGCCGATGCCGAACAGCGCCGAGCCGAGGACCAGCCGCCGGTCGATGCCGGTATCCGGCGGCAGATGGAATGCCCGGTCGAAGACCGGCCGCCTCATGCGCCTGGACAGCAACGTGCCCAGCATCGCCACCGCGACGGCCCCGGCGAGCACGAAGGCGAGGCTCGGGTCCCAGTCGCCCGCGACATCGAGGAAGCCCCTTACGCGGGCGGGATCGAGCATGCCGGAGAGCGACAGGCCGAAACCGAAGACCCCGCCGGAAACCAGGGCGGCAAGAAAACGCAATGTCTGGAGATTCACAGTCCGGCGATCCTCATCAGGGTAACGGTCGCGACGCCGGCCGACAGGAAGGTCAGCACGGCAACGAAGGAGCGCGGCGACAGGCGGGCGAGACCGGCAACGCCATGGCCGCTGGTGCAGCCGGAGCCCATGCGCGAGCCGAACCCGACCAGCAGGCCGGCGGCGGCGATCATCGGCAGCGAGGCGGTGATGGTCACCGACGGCCAGTGGCCGAAGCCGGCCAGGAACAGCAGCGGGCCGACAAGCAGGCCGATGACGAAGGCCGCGTTTGTCGCGGCGCGCGCCAGCAGCAGCCGGCCGACAATGCCGCTGATGCCGGCGACGCGGCCGTTGAGGAGCAGCAGCAGGCCGGCCGAAAGGCCGATCAGCATGCCGCCGAGAAGCGCAGCCCAGTAATGCGTCATGGCGTGACCGCCTCGGCGCAGAAGATCGTGTAAAGAGCCTCGACGAGGCGCGCGGCCCTGGCTTCCGTCAGGCGATAGAAGATCTGCTTGGCCTCGCGCCGCGTCTCGACGATGCCTGCGTCGCGCAGCACGGTGAGCTGCTGCGACAGCGACGGCTGGTGGATGCCGAGCTCCTCCTCGAGCTGGCCGACGGAGTATTCGCCTTCGACCAGCGTGCAGACGATCATCAGCCGGGCGGGATGGGACAGGGTCCGCAGCAGGCCGGCGACCTCTCCTGCCCTGTCTTCCATGTCGGCGCGAGTCATCGCGGCTTTGGCTGGCATCGTCATGATCAGCCCCAGGCCGTGCCGGCAAGCGCATCGAGCGGAAATTTCAGATAGCGCCGGCCATTGTCTTCCGGTTCCGGCAGGCACCCGCCGCGCAAGTTCACCTGCAGGGCGTGCAGGATGAGCTTGGGCATCGGCAGCGTGCGGTCGCGGGCCTGGCGAAGCGCGACGAAGGCCGCCTCGTCGATCCCGGCGATATGCGGGTTCGAGTGCTTCTGCTCGGCCACCGTGCTTTCCCAGCGCGGCTCGCGGCCGCCCGGCTGGTAGTCATGGCCGGTGAACAGGCGCGTCCCATCCGGCAGCGAAAGAATCCGCTGGACCGATGCCCACAGAACCTTCGCGCTGCCACCGGGAAAATCGGCCCGCGCCGTGCCGCTGTCCGGCATGAACAGCGTATCGTGCACGAAGGCCGCGTCACCGATCACATAGGTTATGGAGGCCAGCGTGTGGCCCGGGGAGAACAGCACATGCGCGCCGATCGAGCCGACCTTGAAGCGATCGCCGTCGGCAAACAGCCGGTCCCATTGCGAGCCGTCCGCCGGCAGCGTGGGCCAGTTGTAGATGCCTTTCCAGAGACGCTGGACATCGACGACGCGGGCGCCAATCGCGGTCGGCGCGCCCGTCCTGGCCTTCAGGTAGGAGGCCGCCGAGAAATGATCGGCGTGGGGATGGGTGTCGAGGATCCATTCGACCGTCAGGCCATTGTCCGTGACATAGGTAAGGATCGCATCGGCATTGCCGGTGTCCGTGGCGCCGGATTTCTCATCGAAGTCGAGAACCGGATCGACGATGGCGCAGCGCCTGGTCGCCGGGTCGGACACGACATACTGGATGCTCGAACTGCGCGGATCGAACAGGCCCCAGACAGTAGGTCGCGCAGGCGGCGCCCCATTGACCGAGTGCATATTGGTGATCCTGACTGGCTGCATCGCCGCGCTTCCTCTTTTCAATATACAATTGCATATAATGTATAATGACGAGGAGTCAACAGGCGCCGCCAACTACCCCGCGTTGCGGTGTCAGCGCTATGGAACGTTCGAAAAAGCAGACAAAAAGCGCTTACGCTTGCCGCCTCTTCGGCAAAACCACCGGAGCCGTCGCTCGCGAAACAATCGCTTCCAGCGGCTCCGGCCGGTGCAGCAAGAAGCCCTGGCCGTAGGCGACGCCCATGCTTTCGAGGATTTCGAGCGCGGCTTGCTGTTCGATCTTCTCGGCCACCACGGAGCAGCCGAGGCTTCTGGCAATGCCTGATATCGCCGAGACGATCTCGCGGTCAAAACTGTTCTGGGCGATGTTCTCGATGAAGGAGCCGTCGATCTTGATGGCGTCGACTGGAAAGCGCCGCAGATATTCGAACGAGCTCATGCCGGCGCCGAAATCGTCGAGGCTGACGCGGCAGCGGCGCTCGCGTGCCTTGCGCACGAACTGTTCGGCGGCGTCGAAATTGGTGACGGCGGCGGTCTCGGTGATCTCGAAGCCGATGCCCGAATGCGGCGCGCCGGTCTGCTCGATGGCGGTGTCGACGAAGTCCCACAGCTGCGGGTCGCTCAGCGTCTGCGCCGACAGGTTAAAGCCGAGCGAAATCGCGCCCGAGCGCATTGCCGGACCGTGCAGCGAAAGCGCCGTCCTGATGATCCAGCGGTCGAGCCGGGAAGCGAGGCCGAAGCGCTCGGCCACCGGGATGAATTCGCCCGGCGGGATCATCCGACCATTGCGCCCGATCAGCCGTGCCAGCACCTCGACATGGCGGCTCTCCTGCCAGGGTTTGCCGAGCAGATGGATCTGCTGGCCGAACAGCTTCAGCCTGCCGTCCTCCATGGCGTCGACCAGGTCGGCGGCGAGCCGTGCTGCGTTGAGGCCGCCGGAGCCCGACGCCGTCTCCGGCGAAAACACCGCGAAGCGGTTGCGCCCGGCGGCCTTGGCCGCGTAGCAGGCGTCGTCGGCGCAGGCCAGCGCGTCGGCCACGCGGGTGTTGTGGTCGGCGACAAAGGCAATGCCGACGCTGGCCGCCAGCTTGCGCGAAGTCATCGTGCCGAGATCGGCGTCGCGGACGGCGGCGAGAATGGCGGCGGCCAGCCGCTCCGCCTGCTTCGTTGCGCAATTCGGCACCAGCAGCGCGAACTCGTCGCCGCCCAGGCGCGCGGCATGCGCGGATGGCGGCAGGCTGCCGACGATGCCGGCGGCAACGCTTTTCAACGCGAGGTCGCCGGCGGCATGGCCGGCGTAATCGTTGAGCGCCTTGAAGTAGTCGAGATCGACATAGAACACCGCCAGCGGCAGCCGGCGCGCCGTGCCGATATGGTCGGCCAGCAGCCTGTCGAAGGCGGCGCGATTCAAGAGCCCGGTCAGCGCATCGTGGTTGGCGGCATAGGCCAGTTCCTGCGCGCGCTTCTTCTCCTCGGTGATGTCGCGCACGGTGCCGAGGATCTGGCCCGCTGAGCCGGTGGCGATGAAGCGCACCAGGGATTCCACATGGCGGATTTCGCCGTCGCGCTTGACGATGCGGTATTGCGAAGCAATGACGGTATCCGAGCCGACAGGCACCTGATGGGCGTGCTCGGTGGCAACCTTGTCGTCCGGATGCAGGTAGGTGTGCCAGAGATCGGCCGTCACCTCGTCGGTATCGGCGACAAGACCAAAAATCTCGCGGGTGCGGGCATCCCAATAGCTCTTGTGGGTGCCGATATCATGGTGCCAGATGCCGGTGCCGCTGGCGGCGAGCGCCAACCGGAAGCGGACATTGACCTGCTCGAGCGCGGCTTCCGCCTCTTTCTGCCTGGTGATGTCGGTCTGCACCCCCATCAGCCTGACGGGCCGGTCGTCCGCATCGTGCTCGACAATGCCGCCGCGATCCAGCACCCAGACCCAGTGGCCATCCTTGTGCTTGAGGCGCAATTCGGTCTCGATAGAGGGGGTCAGGCCGGCAATGTGGCGGTCGCCGCTGGCCTTCGCCCGCTCGCGATCGTCGGGATGCGTCAACTGCAGCCAGAGGTCGGCCGCGTCGGCAAGCTCGCCCTCGTCATAGCCGAGCATCTTCGACCAGATCGGCGAATAATAGCAGGCGCCACTCTTGAGATCCCAGTCCCAGACGCCGAGATGGGCGCGCTCGAGCGCCAGCGCCCAGAACTCCTCATTGCGTGTCTTGTCGTCTGCCATGCCCGGTTTTTGTCCACCCTGTCGCGGACAATGTGCACAAAAGCAGAGAAGAATCCGTTACTACGAGGTCAGCTCGGGCGCCGCCAGCGATAGGCTTCGTCGACGAGGCGCAGCGTGCCGAGATTGTCGGCGGGGCTGTTTTCGAGGATGCGGCCCGCCGCCAGACCGTCGATAAAGCACGCGATCGTGTCGCGATAGGATGCGGCGTAGTTCGCCGCCAGATCGATCGTCACCGCTTCAGACCGTTCGCCGTCGTGCGTCAGCCGGTCGCGCTCGAGCAGGATGCGGCCGCGCTCGCAGAAGATCTCCAGCCGGTCGAACACCTCGCCGGGATAGCCGCGGGTGGAGATTGCCTTGCAGGATCACTGATGTTCCATCGCTGGCGACCATCGACAGCAGCGCGTGGTCGTCACCGATCACCGCATCGCTCAGCCGGCCGACGGCGGCGGAGCGCAGGCTGAGCTCGCCGAACAGGAAGCGCAGCGTGTCGATGTGGTGTATCAGGATCTCCTTGACCAGCATCTGGTCGAGCGAAACAAGCATCGGCTGGCGCTTCAGTGCCGGAAGCTGACCCTCGATGCCCTTGTAATAGAAGGGCGGCAGAAGCAGTGCTCCCGCGAAACCCAGCTCCCGCGCCGCCCTGGTCAGCGCCACCGCGTCGGCCAGCGCCGAAGCGCCGGTGCCGACCATCATGCGCCGCAGCGGAATACCGGATTGCGCCACCGCCCGCATGGCGGCGATGCGCTGCTCGACCGAGAACGACGTCGCCTCGCCGGTGGTGCCGAGCAAATTGATGCCGTCGCAGCCGCCCTCGCCGAGCAGCCAGCGGCAGTGGCCGATCAGGCGGTCGGTGCCGATCGAAAGATCGGCGTTGAGCGGCGTGGGCGTGGCGGCGATGACGCCTTTCAGGGTCTTCATGCTGTGGGTCCAGCAGCTTTGGTTGAATCGGGCTCGCCATCGGCAAAGAACAGCCGGTGCGGGTTATCGACGAGCACCTGCCGGCGCAATTCCTCCGAAGGCAGCCAATCCCAGACGAGGTCGAGAATGGCGTCGTCGTCGGGCACCGCCTCGAAGCATTCGGTGTGCGGCCAGTCGAGCGCCCAGATCAGCGAGGCGGGTGCGCGTTCGACGAGGCGTTCGACGAAAGGCTTGAGCGCAGCGTAGCGATCCGGGGCGACGCGATAGGGCGCCGACATCTTGACCATGCATTGGCCGGCGGCCGCCAGTTCGACCAGTTCGGCGAGGGCGCGGCCATCGGGGCCGCGCGCCAGGTCGGGGAAACCGAAATGGTCGATGATGACCGGCACGTCCGCAGCGGCGACGACGTGGCCCAGATCGGAAAAGTCCTCGATATCGACCTGCAGCTGGATGTGCCAGCCAAACGGCTTGATGCGCTCGGCGACGCCTGGAAAATCCTTCATCGTCAGGCCGGCCGGGTTGCGCGGGTTGATGCGCAGGCCGCGCACGCCGAGCCGATGCGCCCAGGCGAACAGGGTCTGCGGCGCCCTGGGCGAAATCACCGCCACGCCGCGCAGCCTGTCGGGCATCGTCTCCAGCGCTTCGAACAGCACGCTGTTGTCGAAGCCGTAGACGCTCGGATGCACCAGCACAGCGCGCTCGATGCCATAGGCATCCATGACCCGGCGGTAGTCGATGATGGTGACCAGCGACGGCGTGTAGCCGCGGCCAGGGTCGAGCGGGAAGCGCGCGACCGGCCCGAAGACATGGGCGTGCGTGTCGCAGGTTCCTGGCGGCAGGCGGTTGGCATTGCGCCGCACCGCCGCATTGGGCGGCAGGCAGAGCCGTGGTTCTGTGCTGATCGGCTGTGCTGCGTTCATTCGCCGGCCTCCTCGCGGTGCGCCGGCCCGGCGACGAGGAAATCGAAGTCGCAGCCCTGGTCGGCCTGCAGCACATGGTCGTGGTAGAGCTGGGCATAGCCGCGTTCGGGTCGCTCGACGGTGGGCCGTGCCGCGGCGGCGCGCCTGACCAGTTCCGCGTCGTCGACGAGAACGTCGATCCGCCGCCCGGCGACGTCCAGCTTGATCCGGTCGCCGTTGCGCACCAGGGCGAGCGGACCACCGGCAGCGGCTTCCGGCGATACATGCAGGATGACGGTGCCGAAGGCGGTGCCGCTCATGCGCGCGTCCGACAGGCGGACCATGTCCTTGACGCCTTCGGCGGCGAGCTTCTTCGGGATCGGAATGTAGCCGGCCTCCGGCATGCCGGGCGCGCCCTTCGGCCCCGCATTGCGCAGCACCAGCACATCGTCGGCCGCGACGTCGAGATCGGGATCGTCGATGCGCTCGGCAAGATCGGCGACCGATTCGAAGACCACGGCGCGGCCGGTGTGCTGCATCAGCGCCGGCGACGCCGCCGAATGCTTGATGACGGCGCCGCGCGGGCAGAGATTGCCCGACAGCACGGCCATGGCGCCTTGCGCTTTCAACGGCCGGCCGAGCGGCCGGATGACATGCTGGTCGTGCATGTGCTCGCGCTTCATCACCCTGTCGGCCAGCGTGCCGCCGCCAATGACGGGAACGTTGAGATCGAGGAAGCCGGTGAGTTCGGCGAGCAGCTGCGGCACGCCGCCCGCCTCGTGGAAATGCTCCATGTAGTGCTCGCCGGACGGCTTCAGGTCGACCAGCACCGGCACCTCGCGGCCGATCCGGTCGAACTCGGCGAGATCGATCGCGTGCCCTGCCCGGCCGGCGATCGCGGCAAGGTGGATGATGCCGTTGGTCGAGCCGCCGATCGCCTGCAAGACGACCATGGCGTTGCGCAGCGCTGCCGGGGCGACGAGTTCGCTGGGAAACGGCCTGCCGCTGACGGCAAGCGCGGCGGCGACCCGGCCCGACGCTTCGGCCGAACGAACCCGTTCGGCCAGCGGCGCCGGAATGGAAGCGGCAAAGGGCACGGTGAGGCCAATCGTCTCGGCGATGATGGCCATGGTGCTGGCGGTGCCCATCACCATGCAGGTGCCGACGGACGGGGCCAGCCGGCCGTTGACCAGCTCGATCTCGGCAGCGTCGATCTCGCCGGCGCGATGCCCCGACCAGAGCCGGCGGCAGTCGGTGCAGGCGCCGAGCGTCTCGCCCTTGTGGTGGCCGACCACCATCGGCCCGACCGGAACCACGACCGTCGGCAGGTCGGCGCTGATCGCGCCCATGATCTGCGCCGGCAACGTCTTGTCACAGCCGCCGACGACGACGACCGCATCCATCGGCTGCGCCCGGATCATCTCCTCGGTGTCCATCGCCATCAGATTGCGCAGCACCATGCTGGTCGGGTGGGCGAAGGATTCGTGGATCGAGATGGTCGGGAACACCATCGGCAGCGCGCCTGAAAGCATGACGCCGCGCTTGACCGCCTCGATCAGCTGCGGCGCGTTGCCGTGGCAGGGATTGTAGTCGCTGGTCGTGTTGACGACGCCAACGATCGGCCGGTCCAGCGCATCGTCGGAGTAGCCGGCGGCCTTGATGAAGGCCTTGCGCAAAAACAGCGAAAAGGTCGCGTCGCCGTAGCTGGTCACTCCCTTTCTGAGGCCGCGATAGACCAATCGACACCTGTGGACTCAATTTGCGCTGACATCGGGACCGCGTCGCCGGAGCGAGGGCCACCGCTGACGTCGCACCATAGGCGCGCGGTTAAGATTGTCAATAATCCTCGCTTCCGATTTCTACAAGATGCGCAAAATCAGGCAATCTCTTTGCTTACGCACGCCATATTATCGATTATATTGGGCGTTTGCTCCAGTTGCGGGAAGGCTCGGTCTGCGGCTAGATTGGCCCACAAGACGGCGCGAGGACGACACAATGCTCAACATGGCAGACTATGGCGGCAAGGAAGCTGACGTCGTTAAGGCGCTGGAGGAAGACATCATCTTCGGAAAGCTGGCGCCGGGCACGCGGCTGGTCGAGGACGTCCTGCTCGCCCGCTTCCCGGTCTCGCGCCACACCATCCGCCAGGCGCTCTACCAGCTGGAAAAGCTCGGCGTCGTCACCCGCGAGCGCAACAAAGGCGCGATGGTGCGGCGGCTTTCACCGGACGAGGTGCGGCAGATCTACGAAGTGCGCGAACTCTTGCAGCGGCAGGCGGCGCTGATGATCCCGCTGCCGGCGAGCGACGCATTGATCGCCGAGCTGATGGAAATCCATCGCGTCTATAGCGCCCATGTCGACGCCCATTATCTGCGCGGCATCCATGAGGCCAATGACCGCTTCCA
Organism: Mesorhizobium monacense; assembly: GCF_056781675.1. NCBI lineage: Bacteria > Pseudomonadati > Pseudomonadota > Alphaproteobacteria > Hyphomicrobiales > Phyllobacteriaceae > Mesorhizobium > Mesorhizobium monacense. Next base: position 3,236,814 of record NZ_CM165567.1, read on the forward strand.
CCTGACCATGTTCTCGGCCTGCGGCAACGACTATCTGGTGTCGTCGATCGACCACTACATGCGGCTCAGCCTGCCGGTGCGGGCGAATTCGCTTGCCGACCGCGACAAGCTCGAAGTCTCGCGCCAGCACCACTGGTTCATGATCGAGGCGATGAAGCGCAAGGACAATTGGGTGCTGGCGCAGCTCTGTGTCGACCATCTGCAGCCAAGCAAGATCTTCTACCTGCAGGAGATCGAGAAGGTCGGCGACGGGGTCGAGACTAGGTAAGACGCTTCACTGGTATTTCCTACCTTGTAGCCACGGCAAGAAACGAGGCGACCGGATTTGAAATTCGGGCCTGCTTTCCTTTGCCAATCCTTCGCTCGCTGGGAGGAGATCACCCCGGCAGTCGCCGCCGCACAACCGCCGCATGAAAACGGGCGCCGTGCAGCAGGCCCTCGTCGTTGAAGTCGTAGGCCGGATTGTGCAGCGGGGCGGAATTGCCGTTGCCGAGGAAGACGAAGCATCCCGGCACGTGCTCGAGGAAACGGGCGAAATCTTCCGAGCCGGTCATCGGCTCCGCCGCCACCCCGACAGCGTCGTTTTCCATCACGCTCCTGGCCGCCACGAAGGCCTCGTCGACCAGTGCGGCATCGTTGACCAGCGGCACGAATTCGCGCGTGTAGGTCACCTCGGCCGAGACATTGTGCGCCAGCGCCGTGCCTTCGGCGATCCTGCGCATCTGCTTTTCGATCGCCGCGCTGACCTCCGGCCGAAAACTCCTGGCGTCGCCGAGGATGCGGGCGAGGCCCGGCAGTGCGTTGCGGGTGCCGTCGGTGATCAGCTCGGTGACAGAGACGACGCCGATGTCGGCCGGGCTCAGCCGGCGCGAGACGATGGTCTGCAGGGCGGTGACCAAAGCGCAGGCGGCGACCAGCGTCTCGCTGCCCGAATGCGGCCGCGCCGCATGGCCGCCGACGCCTTTCAGCACGATCTCGAAATTGTCCTCGGCCGACATGATCGGCCCGGCGCGGGTCTCGAAATGGCCGACCGGGAGGCCCGGCATGTTGTGCAGGCCAAAAATCTCCTCGAAGGGGAAGCGCTCGAGCAGGCCGTCGTTCAGCATGGCGAGCGCGCCCCTGCCCCATTCCTCGGCCGGCTGGAAGATGAAGCGGACCGTGCCGTCGAAGCCGCCTTCGCCGGCCAGCAGCTTGGCAGCACCGAGCAGCATCGAGGTGTGCCCGTCATGACCGCAGGCGTGCATGGTGCCAGGCGCCTGCGAGCGGTAGGTCATCGTGCCCTGTTCGGCGATGCGCAAGGCATCCATGTCGGCACGCAGCGCGATCGCGCGGTTGCCGCTGCCTTTGGTCAGCGTGCCGACGACGCCGGTGCCGCCGATGCCCTCGGCAACCTCGAGGCCGAATTCGCGCAGCTTTTGCGCGACGAAGGCGGAGGTGCGCTTCTCCTCGAAGCCGAATTCGGGATGGGCGTGCAATTCATGCCGCCATGCGGTCATGTCACGGTGAAGGCTTTCCTGATCGAGCTCGGCCATCGTCGTCTCCCTATGCAGTTTGCAGCAGGACATCCTTTGGCGCCATGCCGACCAGCTCGGCATAGCGGCCGGGATCGGTGGCGCCCTCGGTGTTGACGACGAGCACGCGGGAGCCCGCATCGAGGCCGAGGGCTGCTCGCGTATCCGGCGATGCCGCGGCACGGATCAGCCCCGCCAGCCCGGCGCCGCCGCTTTCGCCGGAGACGATGGCCGGATCGTCGCCCGCCGGCCGCGCCAGCCGGTTCATCACCGCTACTGCGTCTTCCTCCTCGACCGTCATGAAGGCATCGCCGACCCTGGACAGCACGCGCCAGGCCACCGGCGAGGCCTCGTAGCATTCGAGCATCGCCATCACCGTCGGCTCCTCATGCGGGATTTTCACCGGACGCCCGGCTGCGGCGGTGGCGTAGATGCAGGAAGCCCGCGCGGGCTCGACCACCGTCACCGTCGGCCTGTCCTCGCCGAGCACGATGGCGAGATGGCCTGCTATGGCCGCAGCGAAACCGCCGACGCCGGCCTGCAGGAAGACATGGGTGGGTGGCTTGGGCAGGTGTCGCAGCGCCTCGCGCACGATCACCGTGTAGCCTTGCATGACCAGGCCGGGGATGCGCTCATAGCCCGGCCAGGACGTGTCGGAGACAACCGTCCAGCCACGCTCGGCGGCGACGCGGGCGGCTTCCCGCACCGAATGGTCATAGCCGCCGTCGACCCGCACCATCTCGGCGCCAAAGCGGGCGATCGCCGCCACGCGCTCGTCACTGACGCCGGAATGGACGAAGACCACCGAGCGGGCGCCGACCAGGCCGGCGCCCTGCGCCACCGAGCGGCCGTGATTGCCGTCCGTGGCGCAGACGAAGGTCATGCCGGCGGCAATGGCGCGCACCCCGGCTTCATCCATTTCCGTGACATCGACGCTCCGGCCGAGCCGTTTTGCAGCCTCCTCCAGCACCAGCCGGATGACGGCATAGGAGCCGCCCAGCGCCTTGAAACTGCCGAGCCCGAGCCGCAAACCTTCATCCTTGACGTGCAGCGAGCCGATGTCGAGCTCGCTCGCCAGCGCCGGCAGGGCATGCAGCGGCGTTTCGGCATGGTTCTCGCGCAAGCCGAGGAAGCGCTCGGCCTCGGTGGCCCCGGCCACGCCAAGCGATACCGCATCGGCCGGGACCAGCGGATGGCGGTGTTCGGGGTGACAGTTGAGCAGCACCATGGTTCTTTTCCCTTGAATGGCTGAAATCTATTGCAAGGCGGATGAGAATTGCGCTCTGTTTCGACCATCTGATTGCAAGTTTGTTTCGTCTGGATGTCGCGATGCCCGTTTCGCAAAACCTCGACGCCTTCGACCGCGCCATCCTCGCCATCCTGCAAAAGGACAACACGACGCCGCAGCGTGTTATCGGTGAAGCGGTCAACCTGTCGGCGCCGGCCGTGCAGCGGCGCATCAGGCGCATGGAGGAGACCGGCACCATCCGCGCCAATGTCGCGCTGGTCGATCCGGCCAAGCTCGGCCACCCGATCACGCTGTTCGTCGAGGTGGAGGTGGAAAGCGAGCGGGCCGAATTGATCGACGCCGCCAAGCGCAGCTTCATCGCCGTGCCCGAGGTGCAGCAATGCTACTATGTCACGGGAGATGCCGACTTCATCCTCGTCGTCACGGTCGCCACGATGGCCGACTACGAGGCGCTGACCAGGCGGCTGTTCTTCGAGAACAACAACGTCAAACGCTTCCGCACCTTCGTCGCCATGGACCGGGTGAAAGTCGGGCTGGAAGTGCCGGTGTGAGGTGACGGAGCGTCGGAGCTGCCAATCTCCCCCCGTGTGGGGGAGATGGCCGGCAGGCCAGAGGGGGGCGCGAAGGATCGCCAGCTTTCCTGATTTAGCCCGCCAGCCGATACCTGCCGGATGGCGCGGCTGCGACTTGCCGATAGGCCGGCGGGACAGCGCCCCCCTCTGTCCTGCCGGACATCTCCCCCACAAGGGGGGAGATCGGATGTCGCCTCGGTTTTCGCCAATCCCCGAGTGATCCCAATGCGATGGATGCCGATCATCCCTTCGGCAGATACGAAATCGTGCCGGCCAGGTCGGTGTTGTCGATCAGCTGGAAACGGCTGTCGCTGCCGCCCTGACGGGCCGAGACGAAAGGCGCGTAGGCCGGATCGTTGGCGAAGGCGCGCGCCGCCGCTTCCGACGGGAACGCCATCAGCGCAATCAGCGTAGTGTCGAGCGGCTTGCCCTCAAGCGTCTTCACATTGCCGCTGCGCGCCAGATATCTGCCGCCATGCTTGTGGACGAGGTCGTGGACCGAAGCGGCATAGTCCGGTATCCACTTCGGGTCCTTCACCTTGATGTCTGCGATAACGTAAGCGGTCATGGACAGTCTCCTGGTTGCGGCGCACAGGGGTATCCCGTGCATCGGCCTAAGAGCTCGCATGGCAAGGCACTCGCCAACCAGTCCGCGATCTGTACTGGGCCGGTACAGTTTCTGTACTCGCCGCTTCAATCATGAAGGGCTAATGTTCGCCTCGGGTTCGAGGGAGAGGCACCATTCATGACCCAGCACGGATACAAGCAGTTCTGCCCGCTATCGATGGCCGCCGAGGTGCTGTGCACCCGTTGGACGATGGTGCTGATGCGCGAATTGGTGGCGGGTTCGACGCGCTTCAACGATTTGCGCCGCGGCGTCCCCAAAATGTCGCCAACCCTTCTGTCGCAACGGCTGAAGGAGCTCGAGCTGGCGGGGATCGTCGAGCGCAAGGAGATCCGGGGCGAGAAGGGTATCTTCGACTATCAGCTGACGGAAGCCGGCCGAGATTTGCGTCCCGTCGTCGAAGCGATGGGGTTCTGGGGACAGAAATGGGTCGAGTCCCGGCTGTCGTTGAAGAACCTCGATCCGTCGCTCCTGATGTGGGACATGCGGCGCAATCTGAACCCCTCGCCGCTGCCCGAGGGACGCACGGTGATACAGTTTCTGTATCAGGAGCTACCGGTCTCCAAGCGCTCCTGGTGGCTGATCGTCGAGAAGCATGGCGAGGTCGACCTGTGCTGGTACGATCCGGGCTTCGAGGTCGACCTCTATGTCTCGACCGACCTGCACACGATGACGGCGATCTGGATGGGGCTGACGACGGTCGAGAAGGCCGGCGCGAAGGTCGCACTGACCGGCGACAAAGCCATCGGCAGGAAGATGCAGACCTGGCTCGGTCTCAGCCCGTTCGCGGTCGAGCCCAAGCGCGCGGCTTAGAACCTGCTCACCGCACCGGCGCGCCGGCCTCCTGGTCGGCGTCGGTCAGCGTCTGCAGGAAGGCAACGATGCCTTCGATCCCGGCGATGATCATCTCGCCCTATGCGAAGATGGGCACCGTCGACCACACGCAATATGACACGACGTCGATCCTGCGCTTCATCACGGCGCGCTACGAATTGCCGGTGCTTCCGGGCATCGTCGCCCGCGACAAGGCGTTGCGCAACAATGACCAGCCGCCGATGGGCGACCTGACGGCGGCGCTCGATCTCAGCCGGTAGAGCCTCATTCCTGTTGCGGGCGGGCTCGGTCGAGGCCGCCCGCGATTATTTCTTCCCCTGCGGATAGATCGCCTCGCCGCGCTTCAGCATCTCGACGAAGGTCTCGATCTTCTTCCTGCGGCCGGCTTCGGTCTTCATGTTGTGGGTGCGGAAGGCCAGCGCGAAGCGGTTCTGGGCGCTGAGCTTGGCCAGCATTTCTTTCGCCTTGGGCTCGGCATCGATCGCGGCCTGCAGATCGTCGGGGATTTTCATGTCCTTGCCGCTTCCATAGGCGCGGTCCCAGCGGCCGTCGGCCTTGGCTGCCGCGACCTCCCGCAGCCCATGCTCAGTCATCCGGCCCTCCGCGATCAGGCGGGCGACGTTGTCGACATTGATCTGGCTCCAGATGCTCTTCTTGCCGCGCGGCGTGTAGCGCTGCAGGTAACTCCTGTCGTCGAGGCTCTTGCGCACCGCGTCGATCCAGCCGAAGCACAGCACGGCGTCAATGGCCTGCTTGGGCGTGATCGACGGCAGGCCTGACCCCACCTTGTGGACCTTGATCCAGATTTCCGTCTCGGTGGTGTGGTGCTTGCCAAGCCAGGCATGGAAGCTCTCCGGATCCGGGAATTCGCGTACCTTGGCGGGATCGACCTTGACCGGCGCCATCAGGCGGATTTTCCTGTTGCGACTGTCAAATGGCGTTCCTCCTCATCCTCGAATAAAGCAGCAGCGGGACCTCATAGCAAACCCTGCGAAGGTGGCTTGCGCCTCTGCCAACGCCCGTGGCAGGTTCCAGCGCGAAAGTTCGCAAAGCGCGCTGCGTTCCCGTTTGGTCGAGCTGGGCAGGCAGACTGCAATTCGGGGGGATGCCATGCGATCGCTGTTGTTCGGGCTTGCGCTGTTGCTGTCGACCTCGGCCATGGCCGAACCGATCGAAAGCCAGAAGATCATCACCGCCGCCACAGGCGACTTCAACCGCGATGGCGCCACCGACCTGGTGATGATCGTCGAGACCCAGCCCAGCGACCCGATGGACGTGCATTTCTTCCTTGGGGACAAGGAGCACAATTATCTCAAGCCGGCTGGCGTGGTGCGCGAGCAGGTCTACGGCGAATGGAACGGCTACGACCGGCCGGGCTACAAGAACTCCGACACCGAGCCGCAACTGACCGCGCTGGCGAACGGCTCGATCAAGTTCTATCTGCCGGCGATGCCGGAAGGCAGCGAGCGCACCAACCAGACGCTGACCATCGCTTGGCGCGAAGGCGCTTTCATTGTCGCCGGCTTTGCCTACGACCATGACGACGCCCTGAAGGACAATTCCAAAAGCAGCTGCGACTACAATGTGCTGACCGGCAAGGGCAAAAGCAGCAAGCAGCAGCCAGACGGCAAGACGGTGCGCAAGAAAGTGTCGGTCGAGGGCGCGATCATCCCGTTCGCCGAGTGGAACACAGGCACGGGGTTTTCGGCTTGCGGGGAGTGAGAGCGGAGCGCGGCGCCGCCAATCTCCCCCCAGCAGATCGGCTAGTCACTGCAGATGCGGCTTCTTCAGAAAACTGTTGCGATCCGCGGATTTCACCCGCAGCCAGGTTTCACGCCCGTCGCGCACCACCCTGAGCGGGATCTCGGCGCCGGCCGGGTTTTCCCATAGCTTGCGGTAAAAGTCGGCGAGACCATCCACTTCGCCGTCGCGCACGTCCGAGATGATGTCGCCCTGGCGCAGGCCGGCCTTGGCGGCGGGGCCGCCTTCGGTGACGCTCATTACCATGACGACGCCGTTCGACTCGGCCGAGAAGGCGCCGAGCCACGGGCGCGGCGGCTTGGCCACCTGGCCGCGCGTCAGGAGGTCGTCGAGGATCGGCGGCAGGAGGTCGATCGGCACGATCATGTTGATGTCGGCGACCTCGCCGGCGCGGCTCATCTGCAGGCGCAGCGATCCGACGCCAAGCAGCCGGCCATCCTCGTCGAACAGGGCCGCCCCGCCCCAGGACGGATGGGCCGGCGCGATGAAAATCGCCTCGTCCAGCAGATATTCCCAATAGCCGGCGAATTCCTGCTTGCTGACGATATGCGCATGGACCTGCTGGCCAATGCCGTCGGCGAGCACCACGGCATCGCCGGGTTTGGCCTTGTGGGCATCGCCGAGCGCCACCGCCGGCAAGCCGAGCGGCGACAGCGCCTGCACCAGGCCGAAGCCGGATTCCTGGTCGTAGGCAAGCGCATGCGCGGGGACGACGCGGCCATCCTGGTCGGTCAGCCAGACCTCCTCGGCCTCGGTGATGAGATAGCCGATGGTGAGCACCAGCCCGTCATCGCGGATGACGACACCGCTGCCTTCGCGGCGGGTTCCCAGCGCGTTGGCGGTAAAGGCGTCGTCGGGGATCGTGGCGCGGACGGCCACGACGGAGCGCGAAAGGGTATCGATGTTCATCCGTTCATCCTGGCAAGGTCGGTCTTTTCCATAGGTATGGCGGATTGAGTGAGACGCAAGGGCTGACGCCCTTCTTGCCCCCTTGTGCTTGCCCCCTTGTGGGAAGGTGGATCGGCGTCGACATCGATAGTAGTTCAACACAAGTTGAACTTTCTGCAGCCCGCGCTATCTATATCCGGGTGTAGACCGAACCCGCCCCATCCAACCTGGCGCAAGCTGACCCCTCCCCGTCGAAAACCACAAGGCCTCCCGCGATGAACCAATACACACCGCCGAAAGTATGGACCTGGAACAAGGCGAATGGCGGCACGTTCGCCAGCATCAACCGGCCGATCGCCGGCCCGACGCATGACAAGGAATTGCCGGTCGGCAAGCACCCGCTGCAGCTCTATTCGCTGGGCACGCCGAACGGCGTCAAAGTGACGATCATGCTGGAGGAGCTTCTGGCGCGTGGCCACAAGGGCGCCGAATACGACGCCTGGCTGATCCGCATCAACGATGGCGACCAGTTCGGCAGTGGCTTTGTCGAGGTCAATCCCAACTCCAAGATCCCGGCGCTGATGGACTACAGCGAACCGAAGCCGGTCCGGGTGTTCGAATCCGGCTCGATCCTGGTCTATCTCGCCGAAAAGTTCGGCGAATTCCTGCCGACCGAACGGGCGGCGCGCACCGAGGCGCTGTCCTGGCTGTTCTGGCAGATGGGCTCGGCCCCCTATCTTGGCGGCGGCTTCGGCCATTTCTACGCCTATGCGCCGGAAAAGATCGAATACGCCATCGACCGCTTCGCCATGGAGACCAAGCGGCAGATGGACGTGCTCGACCGCCGTCTGGCGGAAAGCGAATATCTCGGCGGCCCCGACTACACGATTGCCGACATGGCGGTGTGGCCCTGGTATGGCGGGCTCGCCAAGGGCCGCATGTACAATGATTCCGGCGAGTTCCTGGCCGTGCAGGAATACAAGCACGTGCAGCGCTGGGCCGACGCCATCGACGCCCGCCCGGCAGTGAAGCGCGGGCGCATGGTCAACCGCGCCTTCGGCGACCCGGCCATGCAGTTGCACGAACGCCACGACGCCAGCGACTTTGAGACGAAGACGCAGGATAGACTCGCGGCGGAATAGTGCCCGCGTTGTAGTCCTAAACTTCAACGTTGGAGATTAGCGAAGCCGGAGGCGATATCCGATCTCCCCCCTTGTGGGGGAGATGTCTGGCAAGACAGAGGGGGGCGCTGTCCCGCCAGCCTTTCAGCCTACCTTAACCGCCCTGGCTCGGTTTTCGTATCTTGAAATCTAGAGGATGGCGATCCTTCGCGCCCCCCTCTGGCCTGCCGGCCATCTCCCCCACAAGGGGGGAGATCGGCGCGTCATCCGCTCAGCCTTACTCCGCGGCGCTGCATTCCTCAGCCGGCCGAGCCGTGAGTTCCCCGACAGCTGACATCCAAAGCCGATCTATATCGGCCAGACGCGTCTCGTCGATTTCGTCGAGGTGTTTCCAGTACATGCCGTCCTCGTAGAAATAGCCGAGGTCCTGTTCGACCTTCTCGGCTTTGTCGGCTGCGTCGAGCTCGATGCCGGCCAGGATCTCGGCCTGCATCCGGGCGACGCCGGCCTGCGACAGGCCCTGCAATTCCTCGAATGTCAGGCGCGGAAAGATCAGCCGGCTCTGCGGCAGGTCGGACAGGTTGATGCACAGGCATTGCCGCTTCAGCGCCTGGACCAGCAGGCGCGCCGACTTGGCCTTGAGATCGCGCAGTGTCGGGTCGTCGCGCAGCGGGTCGGCACGGCCGATGCCGTAGAAATGCGTCCTGCCCGGCTGGTCGTAGATCATGTCGCAGCCGAGGAAAGCGAGCACGTCGGGTTTCTGGCTGTGGATGGTCCAGTAGGCCGCCGTCATCGCCATGGTGCCGCCGGCATAGACGAAGCCGCCAAAGCTGTTCTGCGCCGGCACGTAATGCGCTGCGCTGAAGATCTGCGCCTGGCGCAGCATCTGCGGCGGCGGCAGCCGGTCCGGCGGAAAATCGCCGGCATGGACGAGGAAATCCCAGTCGGGGCGCACGCGCCAGGCATTGTTGATGGCTACGATCCGGCTGAAGGCCGCCTTCGGCCAGGCCTCGCAGCGCACCACATCGGGCGCGCTGCCGATGAGCAGGATGATGCGGGGCGATGTCGACGCGGCGGCCATGGGGCGCCAACCTGTCACCTCCGGGCGGAGCGCTCAAGAGGTTCAATGGTATCGAGACAGCGTCAGCGCCGCGCTGCCCTACCCCTTCAGCAGCGCCGCCAGCCTGGGAATCCCCTCACTCACGGCGCGCTTGTCGGCGAGCGTAAAGCTCAGCCGCAGCGTGTTGCGGCCCGAACCGTCGGCGAAAAAGGCGTTGCCCGGCACGAAGGCGACGCGGGCCTCCTTGACCGAGCGGGCGAGCAGCGCGGTGGCGTCGGTGCCTTCGGGCAGCGTCACCCAGACGAACATGCCGCCATCCGGCCGGTTCCAGCTGACGCCTTTGGGCATGTGCGCGGCGAGCGCGGCAAGCAGGCCGTCGCGGCGTTCGCGGTAGGCGCCGATGAGCTTGTCCACCTGGCGGTCGAAGACGGCTTCGGCGGCGCGGTGCATGGCCACCTGGTTGATCGAGGGGCTGTGCAGGTCCGACGCCTGCTTCATCAGCACCAGCCGCTCCACGACGCGGCGCGGCGCGCAGACCCAGCCAACGCGCATGCCCGGCGACAGGATCTTGGAGAACGAGCCGCAATAGAGCGTGCGGGCGTTTTCGATGCCGCCGGAGCGGGCGCAGTCGATCGCCAGGATCGGCGACACGCCTTCGCCGTCATAGCGCAGCGCGCGATAGGCGGCGTCCTCGATGACGGCGATGTCGAGCTCGCCGGCGAGATCGAGCACCGCCTCGCGCTGCCTGAACTCAGCGTCTCGCCGGTCGGGTTGGCGAAATCCGGCACCAGATAGGCGAATTTTACCTTGCCGCCGGCGGCAGCAGCGGCTGCATGGTAGGCCGCCGGCGTCATGTTGCCGCCGTCCGGCGTCAGCCGGTCGTAGCGCGGCTCATAGGCGTTGAAAGCCTGCAGCGCGCCGAGATAGGTCGGCCAGGTGACCAAAGCGGTGTCGCCGGGCGAGAGGAACAGCTTGCCGAGATAGTCCAGCGCCTGCTGCGAGCCAGAGGTGATGAAGATGTTGTGCTCGTCGCAGGCGACGCCGAGCTTGCCCATCTGACCGGCCAGCCATTTTCTGAGCGGCAAATAGCCCTCGCTGACCTGATACTGGAGTGCCGATCCCGCTTCGGCGCCGCCGAGCACCGAAGCATAGGCTTCGGATATGGCCTCGATCGGGAACAGCGCCGGGTCGGGGATGCCGCCGGCGAAGGAGATGATGTCGGGCTGGTCGAGCAGTTTCAGCAGCTCGCGGATTTCCGACGCCTTCATGCGCGACGAACGCGACGCCAAGAGGTCCATCAATGTCACAGCCCACCTCCCCGTGGATTTTTTGAGATTTCTTCGAGCATGACCCCAATACCGGGGTCATGTTTTGGCTGGAGCATGATCTTATCCAAAAACCGGTTCCCACTTTTTGGGATCATGCTCGTATATAGGTCAATCTCACTGACCTATTATCAGGCTCTCCCTGCCGCGGGAATAGCCAGAAGGTCCTTCCGCGTGGCCCAAAGCAAAAATTCACGTTTTAGCGTTTGCGCATGGAAATTTGTTGCGCGCTTGCCGGGGTCGATGCAACCTCGTTTCGGTGGATCCGCATAAAAAGAACAGCGGTCCAGAAAATGGGGGCACGGGGAATGACGCTCAAGCTCATCGGGGCCGGATTCGGCCGCACCGGCACGTGGTCTACCTTTGCCGCGCTGAACAAGCTCGGCTTTCCGAGCTACCACATGCAGGAAGTCATCCTCAACAAGGCCAACAAGGGCCATCTCGACTTCTGGCGCAAGGTGGCGAACAGCCCACCCGGCAGCCAGCACGACTGGAACCAGGTGTTCGCCAACTACACGGCCACCGTCGACAATCCCGGCTGCTGCGTGTGGAAGGAATTGCTGGCCGCCTATCCCGACGCCAAGGTGCTGTTGACGCTGCATCCGCGCGGCGCCGAGGCCTGGTACGAGAGCACGATCGACACGATCTACTTCACCAAAAATGTCTGGCAGTTCAAGATCCTGGAATGGCTGACGCCGTTCGGCCGAAAATTCGGCGACATGTCGAGCAAGCTGGTGTGGGGCCGCACCTTGGCCGGCGTGATGGACGACCGCGCCAAGGCGATCGCGCGCTACGATGCCTACACCGAGGAGGTGAAGGCGGCGGTGCCGCCGGACAAGCTTCTGGTGTTCACGGTGACCGACGGCTGGGCGCCGCTCTGCCGCTTCCTCGGCGTCGCCGAACCGGCCGAGCCGTTCCCCAACCTCAACGACCGCGCCAGCCTCAAGAAGGTTATCAAAAGCGTGATCATCGGCTCGTACATCATGCTGGGATTGTCGATCGCCGGGGTGGTGGCGGTGATCGCGGCGCTGTGGTGGTGGCTGGGATAGAGCGCGCGGCGGGATTGTCGTTATATTAGATTAAGCGCATATTACAGTAGACCGAAGCGTAGCTCCGGTCATGAACTGCCGTTGGCCATGGCTGCCCAGGCGGTCCACAGGCCACGTCAAATGTCAGTGAAAAGACAAGCCCCTCTGTGCTGCTCAAACACTTGAGCAGCCCGAGACAACGATGTTTGGAGGAGACAGCCATGAAGGTTACCATATTGGCAAACTATGCACCTCACGCCGCCAAGGGCCTGATGCAGGGATCAGACCGGGAGGCTGCGATCAAGGCGCTGTTCGAAAGCGTTGGCGGCAAGATGGCCAGCCTGATGTTTACGCGCGGCGCTTATGATGTCGTCGTCAATGGTGAGGTACCGGACCAGACTGCCGGGATGGGCATGGCCCTCGCCGTGCGGGCAAGCGGTTCGGTGAGCGACCTCGTCATCCTCGAAGAACTCGACATGCAGGGGGTGCTCGCCGCCGCCAAAAAGGCTGCCGGCTCCTACAAGCCTGCCGGCTGATCGCCTGACCAACCAGGCAGCACGGCTCGATTGAACGCACCCGTGCTGCCGGGTCCCGAAATGAACCGCGATGAACGCTCCGGCCAGCCTGGCCTGTCAAGCTAGGCGACCCGGCCATCAACCGCGCTGGGTCTTGCCTTCATTGGCCAGATACTGGTGGACGAAGGCGATGGCCATGCTGCCCTCGCCGACCGCCGAGGCGACGCGCTTGACCGGGCTCAGCCGCACGTCGCCGCAGGCGAAGACACCGGGCGCGCTGGTCTCGAGCAGATAGGGGTCGCGGCCATGCGACCAGTGCCCGGCCTTCTTCACGTCGTCGCCGGTCAGCACATAGCCGCGCGCATCGCGCGCGACGTCTGCCGGCAGCCACTCGGTCTCGGCATTGGCGCCGATGAACACGAACAGCCCGCCGCATTCGTGCCGGCTCACTCCGTTGCCGGCCTTGTCGAGAATGTCGATCGCCGTCAGGTGCATCTCGCCGTGCACGGCCTGGACTTCGGAGCGAAGCTGGACCTTTACGTTGGATTTCGCCCTGAGCTGCTCGATCAGGTAGTGGGACATGCTGTCGGCAAGCGACGGCCCGCGCACCAGCAGCGTCACGCTGCGCGCATGGCCGGAAAAATGCATCGCCGCCTGGCCGGCCGAATTGCCGGCGCCGATCAGGTAGACATCCTGCCCATGGGTGCTGCTCGCCTCGCTGCGCGCCGCGCCATAATAGACGCCCTTGCCGATCAGCCGGTCGAACCCGTCGATGGCGAGACGGCGCCAGGCCACGCCGGTGGCAAGAATGAGGCTGCGGGCGCGCACGACATCGGCGCCGTCGAGCACCACCTCATGCATTGCCGGGTCGATGCCGGCGACCGAGCGGGTGACCAGTATTTCGGCGCCGAGCCGCTTCGCCTGCTGCAGCGCGCGGCTGGCAAGCTCGTCGCCGGAGATGCCGCTCGGAAAGCCAAGATAGTTCTCGATGCGCGACGAGGTGCCCGCCTGGCCGCCCGGCGCCTCGCGCTCGACGACGATGGTGCGCAGGCCCTCGGAAGCGCCGTAGACGGCCGCGGCAAGACCGGCCGGCCCGCCGCCGATGATCGCGACATCGTATTCGGCGCCGCGCGGGCGCGTCTGCAGCCCCAGGCGGATGGCCAGATCGCGCACGGCGGGTCTTTCGATGATCGCTCCGTCCGCCAGAAGGGCAACGGGACCATCTTGAGCCGGCCTGCCCTGGGCGGACCAGAAAGCCTCGGCATCCGACGTGTCGGGCAAAAGCCAGGTGAACGAGATCTGGTTGCGGGCGAGAAACCGGCGGAGCTCCCCGCACATTGTATCCCAGCGGTGGCCGACCAGTGTCACGCGAGGCTTCTGCGGCTCGGCGGTGACGCTCTGCAGCCCGCCCATCCGCTCGCGGGCAAGCGCGCTGACCGTCTGGGCCACGTCTTTCGAGACCGCGGCGATGGAATAGTATTGCTGGACCTCGATGCGCATGACGCGGGAGGGTTCGGCGGCGCGATAGCCGCCCGGAAAACCCGAGCCAAGCGCGATCGGCACCTCGCCGAAGATCGTTCCCGGCAGCCGCCAACCGAGCGTCCGCTCGACGCCGTCGAAGGTTTTTACCACTTCGATCTTGCCGGCGAGAACCGCAAAAAGTGCTGCCTCTCCACCCTCGTGGACCGCGAACTCTCCAGGGCTGAGATGAAGGTCGGCCGCCATCTGCGCCAGCCGCTTCAGCTCGGCCGCCGGCAGACCCGAAAACAACGGGATCGCTCCCACTTCATCAACTGTCAGCATGGCCCCTCGCAGGCATCAATTAGCGTTGTTTTTTGGCCGCGATCAACAGAAAAAGGCGGAGAGCGTTGCCCCTGGCGCAAGGATACCGACCGATGCCGATCAGCCTCTACGAGTTCGCGGTCCTGGAGGATCAGGAATGGGTTCTGCCGGTTGATGAAAGCGATTTCGAATTCTTCTTCGGCCTGGATGGACGGGTTCTCGACACATGGCATCCGCCGGTCATGCAGCGTATCGCCGACGACGACCGCGTCTATGCCTATTCGGACTTCCCCTGGCTTGGCGAGCACGCACCGCTGCTGCGCAAGCCGGCCGTCGATGTGCTGGGGGCATCACTGCAGCCGTACGGCCAGCTGCTGCCGCTTCGCGGCGAAGAGGTCTGGCTCTTCAACGTCACCAATGTGATCGACGCGCTGGACAAGGAGCGGTCGCAGATCGTCGCATTCGAGGATGGCAGCATCCTCGCAATCGAACGCTACGCGTTCCATGCGGACCGGATCGGCAACGCCGAGATCTTCAAGCTGCCGATGCGCGCGTCTTCCGTGTTCGTCAACGAGGAGTTCGTCGAGCGTGTCCGAAACGCCGGGCTGAGAACGGTGTCGTTCAAGCCGGTGTGGACATCGGATGAAGCCAGGCGGCCCTGATCCGTGGTCGCGGCGCGGCGGTGGTGGCTGGGTGAGAGGCGACCGGACTCCGCTGGCCGGATGCGTTCGACAGAGCAAGGCGTCCGGCTCGCCCGTTTAGAACGGCAGCCGAATCTCGTCGGATGCGGCCGTCTCCGACCAGCCGACGTCCTTCTGGATTTCTGGCGACAGATTGTCCAATGCGTGCTTCGTCTCCTTGCGTTTGCCGGCTCGCTTGAGAGCAGCCGCAATTCGGCCAAGGGTTTTTAACATCGACATCCTCCATATCGTAGCGGCGGAAAGAGCAGTGCTGCCCTCTCACACGGCACCCGTTTTGCGACCCGTCTGTATCCGATCGATTGCGCGGGAACGGTGAAGGGCTTCACGAAACCGTGCCAGTTCGAAACATTTGCATGCAAATCAATTTGGGAGGGGCGTGCGCCAGCGCCGAGCATGCTGCCTGCGATATCCGACACTTAGCCTTGTTGGCTGACGCGCTGATTCACCGTCCCGTTCCAGGGACAGCCTGCCAGAACATTGTCCGGAAGTGACGATCAAGACTCCAGGCGAACGGGCATCGCCCCACCAGCCAGCGAATCGCGCTCGGCCGGTGTGATCTGGCGCGGCATGGAGAGCGGCATGTTCGTGTGCTGGTCGAAGAGCGGGTTCGGCCGGCCGAGGCCGCGCAGCCACCAGAAGAGAAGTTTTGAGACGCGCAGCGCAAAGAGGCTGAACGCGGGTGGCGGCGGTGCGTTGAGCGGCAACGGGCCGACGGCGGAGAGTTCATGGATCCGGCAATGCGGCGCGCCGAGCACCGCGTCGCGGGGCTCGGCATCGTGGCACATGAAGGAATGAATAATGGCGACCACCGGGAAGCGCGGACCGGCTGAGTTGCCGATCGGGGTCCGGCAACACTCCGTGTACCAGCGCAGCACCTTGTCTGAGAATTGCAGGCAGCGCACGGCGTCCTGGCCGGTGGTAAGCGTCACGCGGCCCGCCGGCATCTGGAAGATGTCCGTTCCGCCGGCGACGTCGAGCATGTCCGGCCGCTCGAGGAAGCGCGCGAAGGCCTGGCAGTCCCGGCAGTAGCAGGTGAAGCGGAAGCCGGTGTGCGGCGCAACGGCCTTGGCGACGCCGCTGACACGGCGGCAACGGCAACGAAGCGGAATATCCTTTGCGGCCAATGCCATGCGACAAGCTCCCTGAGCCGGCGCGTCATGATTTCGGGGGCGAGGCTTGCTCCAGCGCGCCGTGTGGAATGATGTCCTCGCACATCTCTCCTGCGGGCCGAACCGGGCCGTTCATGGGCATCGTTGTTCACATTGACGGCATTGGGCTGCCGCCAGCTGTGGCGACAGCGCCGTGCTTCCGCGTCAGGACCGCATCGAAATGGCCCGTCGGTAGGGCTTGCTGCCCAGCACCTCAGAACTTGTAGTTGATCTTTCCGACGACGACATTTTCTGTGTCGCGATTGTCTACGAAGAAGCCCGTATTCACGTCGCTTTCGCCAGACTTGGTGCCAAAATCATAGTAGTTCCATTCGACGCCCGCGGTCCAATGGTCGGTAAAGGCGTATTCGGCGCCCAGGCCGGCGGTCCAGCCAACCCGAGACCCGCCCCCAAACGATTGTTGAAAGCTGTCGACTTCCGCAAATTTGTAGTTGGTGAAGGCAACACCGCCGTCGCCATAGACCAGGAACCGATCGACAGCATAACCGAGACGCCCGCGCACCGAGCCCAGATAGTCCTGCTTGGTTTCGCAGACCGTGCCGGTAACATCTGAACATTGGTTGTCGCCCTTCACAGTCGAGCCTGCAAGGTCGCCTTCAATGCCGATGACGAACTGGTTGATCTGGTAGTTGTAGCCTATCTGGCCGCCGAAAACACCGCCGGACCCATTTGTATCGAAGGGAACGAAGGTGCCCGACCAACGGCTGTCATTCCAGCCGCCGCCCGCTTGAGCGCCAACGTAGAAGCCGGTCCACGAAAAAGGCATGGCGGCGACGGGCTGGACAAGGTCCGCTGCCAGAACTGGAGAAGTGGCTGCCAGAAATGCAACCGAACAGAGCAATACCAGTTTCATGAAGCCCTCCGCGTGAATCGCCTAAGGTTGATATCGCTCGGCAAATCAGCCGCTTCAACCAAAAGTTTCAACTCTCGAAATTGTGATCGAACGCAGTTGCAAAGTAGCAACAGGCCAGTCGTGGAGAGCGAAGGCTGCAACGCGCAAATGTCTCCACGAAAGTCCTGGCGCCGCTTTCGCGTCGGCACAAGTCACCACGCCGAAGCTCGCAGCCTGTTCCCAGGCCCTCGTAGAAGCCCGGAGCGATAGCCTCAAGTCCGCGATCACAGCGACCTTTGGTGCAGACCATGGTCCGCCTTGCGGCACCAGCCGGCACAGGCGCATTGTTGCTGTCGAACCCGACGGCAAGGGCCTGGCACCACACTACCCCCCGGTGTCAGGCCCTTTGTCTATCCGCCCAAATTACGGCGGCGGGCAATTTTCTTTGCAACTTAATGTGTTGCCGCAGCGTATCTGCCGAAGACGGCAGGCCGCTTGGGTTGGGGTAGGTGCGGCGGCGCTGGCCTGCCGTCGCCAGGCGCGCTGAGCTCGGCACTTCCGAACCGAAAGGTCAGCGCGGCAAAAACCAGCGGCGCTATTTGCGCGTGATCCAGTCCAGCATGTCGGGGTCGACGTCTTCGTGGCCGGTCAAGTGGCGGATGAGGGACGCGGCGAGCATGCGCCACCGGGCTTCCGGGACATGGCCTTCCGATTTGATGAATGCGGTTCGCGGGATGTCGCAGTCGAAGGCGGATACATCCAAATGGCCGTCTGCCATGTCTGTCTCCCGTTCACAGGGGCGGGAGCTTTGCGAACTCTCAAGCACCGCGCCCGAGACATACCGGTGACACAGGATTCATATGCCGTTCAAGCCAGGGTTCAATCGGAATCTGATTGTACGAATTTAACCAAGCGGCGGTGGTCGTTGCCCGCACTTTGCCAGATGCTAGAGATGACGCGCGGTGCACCCCAAAGTAAGCCGCAGTGGCCGACGCGACTCAGGCAACGTGCCTCAACCGGGCACCCGCGTCGGTCACATCCAACACAGATGCCCTAAAGGGCTACTCAAACAGCCGGCCATAGTCGGCCTCCGCCTGGCCGTAGAACCCGTCGGCGACGCTGACCAGACCATCCCTGTCGCGAATGGTGATCTCGCCGCGTCGGGACCGGATAAGACCGCGTCCCTCCAGCATTTGAAGACCGATCGTCACGCCAGGGCGCCTGACGCCAAGCATGATCGCCAGGAATTCGTGGGTGATCAAAATTTGCTCGCCGGTTGTCCGGTCGTCACACATCAGCAGCCATCGGGCCAGCCGATCCTCCAGCTTCGCACGGGCATTGCTCAACGCCGTGGATCTGGACTGGATATGCAGATAGTGGACATAGCGCAGCAGGAAGGGGCGAAGCGTCGGGCTGTTTTGGAGCGCGTCGTTGAACGGTGCCGCGTCCATGCAGACCGCCTCGCTCGTCATCTGGATGTAGCAATCGTGAGGCGCCCAGTCGGCGCCCATCACCAAAGCAGAGCCGGACATGCCTTCGCGGCCGATGATGCCGACCTCGGTATCGAGGCCCGGCCGGTTCCTGGCCACCACCGAGGCGATGCCGCTTTCGAGGAAGCAAACCGACCTGATCGGCTCGCCCGCCGTTTCAAGCAAAACCTTCAGGTCGAGGAAACGATTGTGCAAATGAGGCGCGAGCAACGCAAAGTCGGCCGGATTCATACGGCGCAAAAGGTCGCTCCTATCCTTGCTGACTGTCTGGTCCACCGCTCTCTCCCGCGAAGGGCAAGAGCGCTTGTCATCTCCCAGCCGTCTGCGCCCAGGGTGCATGCAAACGGTCGTTGGAGGATAGCCCACTCTGTTTCAACAATCGAGCTTGGTACGAAACCGACAATTTGGGGCCGTGCCCACAAATCCATCCAACAGCTTTTTCCGGATCAACGCTACGAGCGATCGCGAGCCACGAGGCGCGCTTCCCTCAGGATGGACGCGCGATCGGTGCCGATCAGCGAAGCGATCTCTCGTATTTGCTGCTCAGTGGCCCCGGATTCGCGCGCCAGCGTCGCTACGGCCTCAGCGCCCAGACCGGACTGTCCCGGTTGCTCTGCCATTGCTCCGATGCCTCCGGTTGGGGCAGGAGTGCGATGGTCGCTCCCAAGCGTCAGCGCCCGTGAATGTGACTGGCGATCTGGTCAGTGTACGCTTTCGAACAATCTTTAGCGAGAGATATATTAGCCGGCCAACATCAAGCGCCGAGAGCGCGCACCGTGTATCGCCGGGGCAGGGTAGCGGCGAAGGATGGGAAGACGCCCAGTCGGCCTTCGCCGAATCCACCTTTTACCGCCCGCCTATTCCGCTTTCGCGGAAGTTTCGGCGGACGGGCAATGTGCGATGCTGTTATTGCGGCGGTACGAGCCGCCCTGGTCGGCGCGAGCTCAGAGCACACCCCAACATGCGCCCCCGCAGCCGCGTCGACCACGGCAGGCCCGCGCGCCCATCAAGCAATATGTGGTGGCAACCACCCCTGCTCCGTCGGCACCGGCGCGACCAAACGCGGTCAGCCGGCGGAGCCGCCCGCCGCGAAGCTTCGGGCAAACTCGGCCGTCAGCGCCTCATACTCCTCCATCGCCGGCAGCGCCGCGTAGCTGTGCACGGCCGGCGTCGTCGCCCAGGGCAGCTTCTCGCTGGTCCAGGTCTCGATGAAGGGCATGAACCAGCCTGGATCGTCGAGCATGGTCGGGCGCAGGTTGCAAGGGCGGCGCGGAAATCGTCAACCGAACGCGCCCGCAACGGCATCCGCCTTCGGCCGGCAGGGTCAGGTGTGACAAGGTGGGCCTCCTCGGGTTGGCCTCAGCCGCCCGTCAGCGCCATCGTCGTCACCAGCGTGACGCCCGCCTCCGTGAAAGCGGCGTTGTGGCGGGCGACGATCTCGGCGGCGGTCTCGCCGGGCGTGTCCACTGTCGAGTGGGCGTCGGAAACCACGGTGACGCCGAGCCCTTCGGCGAAAGCACCCTTCACCGTCGCGGCAACGCAAAAATCGGTCTGCGCGCCGACAAGCACGACCTCGCCCGCACCCTGCCCGGCCACCCATTCGCCAAGTGCTGAATTGCTGAAGGCATTGCCGACGCTCTTGGCAAAGGTCGGCTCGTCCCCGGCCTGGCCGAGCGCCGGCCACACCGGCCAGCCAGGCTCACCCGGCGCCAGCGGATCGCCCGCCGGCCCATCATGCCTGACAAAGGCCACCTTGCGCCCGCTCCGCCTCGCCCAGTCGATCAGCGCGCGCGTGCGGGCGACCATGCCGTCGGCATCATGGATCGGCGGCTCGAAGCGGCCGTCGAACATGCCGGTCTGGAGATCAATGACGATGAGGGGGGCGGTGGCGGAAGGGCTGGTGTTTGGCATGGGCGCGAAGATAGCGTGGGTGGCGGGTGGGTCAAGGTAGCTTCGGCGCTGCGCCCGGCAGTACCGTTTGCAGGCATCTGCTAACGGTTGCTCAGAACATAGAAGTTGCCAAATGAACCTGCGCAAAGGACGCACACCGCCAGCGCGAACAAGAAGAGCGCGGCGGCAATCCGCGAGACGACTGCCATCGGGTGGCGACCCTCTAGCGAGTTGCCAGGTCCGCGGAGCATTCGGCCGGCCGCTTTGAGAATTGCTACGGCAAGAATGGCTGCAATCAGCAAAGGAAGGAGGCCCAGCAACATCTTCGGTGTTGGCGGATAACTGTATAGGCCAATGATCGCCTTACCGAACTGGTAGAGAAAGATCGGTATGCCCACGAAAAATCCGCCTAGCACAAAGTACATCGCCAGACGCCAAGGCCAGTCTGAAAGCCATCGCTTGCCAGCCTGTTTGCAAGCCTGATGATCAAGCGCCGCAAAACAAAGGGTGCCAACCACCCAGCAGGATCCGATCCACCAATTCATCCGTGAATTCTATCGTTCTGCCGGTTAGCTTGGGATTAAGCTCCCAAGGCGGCGCCATCATCTCGCCCGTTGGATAAGGCGTCGGAGCGCTCGACCTCCCCCCATGTGGGGGAGATCGCCAGCCCCTCACCCGATCCCGCCCGTCACCGCATAAGCGCCGGCGGTGCGGCCGTCTGCCCGACGCACAATGGCGGTGACGATCGAACCGTAGGACCCGCGCCAGACGCTGTGGAAGCCTTGATGGGTTGAAGCAGGCACCACGATCCGGCCGACGCAGCGGTTGCCGCTTCGTTGTAACGGGACCGGCTCGCCATTGACATGAACGCTCGCGTCCTCCGCATTAGCAATATCGATGTCCAGTGTGACGACGATCTCATCATCGTTGCCAGCGCTAACCGTCTCGACGGTCAGCGCAATGGCGAGCGGTGCGTCGATGGATAGAGCGGTGGCACCCCTCCCGCGCGGCGCAAACACATCGTCCGGCAATGCCGGCGTACGCGGCGGGCTTGTCCGGCGGGCACCTGAGCGCTCGAAGTCGCCGGCCATGCGAAGCAGTTCCACATCGCAGTAAGCCTTGCCGGCGAAGGTGAGGCCGACCGGCATGCCGATATCGGCCATGGTGCCCATCGGCACGGTGACGGTCGGGATGCCCAGGTGACGCCAGACCAGATTGCCGTTGGCGACCCAGGTGCCGTTGCGCCAGGCAAGGGCTGCCGAAGCCTCGTCGACATCGGCATCGGCCGGCCCGACATCGGCCACGGCCGGCAGCACCACCGCGTCGAGGCCTTGCTCGTCGAGCCACTCCTCGAAGTCGATCCGCCGCGTCGCCTCCAGGCCCTTCAGGCCCGCTTCCAGCGTCGGGATATCGGCGAAGGGCGCGACGCCTAGCTTCGCGCGCTCGACATACTCCGCCAGATCGAAACCGTCATCGCCATAGCGATCCGGCAGCGCGCCCGGCGGCTGCGGGAAGATCTTCGGGCCGTCGACCGAGACAAGATCGGGAATGGCCGGATCGGCATTGGCGCGCAAAAAGTCGTCCCAGGCAAAGATGCAGAGATCCCAGATCTCGCGCCCGGCGAACTCTTGCGGCACCAGCCCGCGCTCGACCATGGTTTTCGCACCCGGGTGGTCGCGCTCGTAGTTGGAGACGACGGGAAAATCGACCTCGACAATCTTTGCGCCGAGCCGCTCCAGATCGCGCGCCGCCTGCTGCCACAGGTCCAGCACCGAGGCGCGTGTTTCGATCGGCTTGGTGGCCTGCGTATCGCGGCCGACATACATCTTGGGCACGCCGAGCCGCTTGCCGCGCAGTGCGCCCTCCAGCTCGAGCGCTGTGTAACTTTGCGGCCGCACGTCACTGGTCTTCGGCAGCGCCACCCAGGGCTGCGCGCGCCAGAAATCGCCGCGCGACTCCGCGTCGTCGGCGACGATCACATCGAGCAGCTCCAGCATGTCCGGCACGCTGCGTGTATGCGGCACCACCACATCCATGGTCGGCACCAAGGGCCAGTTGCCGCGCACCGAAATGACGCCGCGCGACGGCGTGTAGGCGACCAGCGCGTTGTTGGAGGCCGGCGCCCGGCCGGACGACCACGTCTCCTCGCCGAGCCCGAAAGCAGCGAAGCTCGCGGCCGTCGCCGTGCCCGAGCCGTTGGACGAACCGGAGGCGAAGGCGGCGGTCAGGTAGTCGGCATTGTAGGGGCTTTCGGCGCGGCCATAGACGCCGCGCTGCATGCCGCCATTGGCCATCGGCGGCATGTTGGTCAGCCCGATAAGCACCGCGCCGCCGGCGCGCAGCCTGGCAATGGTGAAGGCGTCCTCGCTGGCGACGAGACGCTCGAAGGCCGGCGAGCCGGCAGCCACGGTCAGGCCGGCGACCTTGTAGCTGTCCTTGGCGGTATAGGGGATGCCGTCCAGAGGGCCTAGCGTAGTGCCCTCGCGGCGGCGGCGGTCGGACGCGGCGGCTTCCTCGAACATTGCTGGGTTGAGGACAGGCACGGCGTTGAGCGCGATGCCGTGGCGATCGTAGTGCGCAATGCGCCTCAGATAGGCGCCAACCAGTTCGACGCTGGTGACGGTGCCGTCCTCCAACGCGCGGCGCAGGTCGGCGATCGAGACTTCGACGATGTGGAAATCGGACATGGGGTGGCCCAGTTGGCGTTTCTTCACACCCCTCTGGCCGGCAGGCCACAGGGGGTGTGAAAGCTCCGGCGGCGAATGTCCGATCTCACTCCGGTGCGCCGGCGAACAGCACCACGCCGTCGCCACCTGCCGCTGGCCAGTCCCTGATGGTGCGGTCGTAGCCGCCGGTGAGCAGCGTGCCGTCGGCGGCGAAGGCGACCGAATAAAGCGGCCCGGTGCCTGGATCGAACTCGGCAATCTCAACGCCGGTGTCCATGTTCCACAGCCGCGCCGTGCCGTCGAGCGAGACCGAAGCCAGCCGCTTGCCGTCGGAGGACAGTGCGATTTCATAGACGGTGCCGGAATGGCCCTCGAAGCGGCGCACTTCCTTGAAGGTGTCGAGATCCCAGAGCTTGATCGTGTAGTCGCCGCTGCCGGTCACCGCATGGCGGCCGTCGGCGGTGAAGACGGCGCCATAGGTGCCCTGCTCGTGGCCGTGCCAGCTGCGCAGCTGCTTGCCTGAAACGATGTCCCAGAGCTTCAACTCGCCGTCGATGCTGCCCGAGATGGCGCGCATGCCGTCAGGCGAGACGGCGACGGCGCTGACCGACCAGTCGTGGCCCGGCAGCACATGCAGGACACTGCCCTTGTCGATGTCCCAGACGATGACGCTGCCGGTGTCGTGGCCGCTGACGGCCAATCTGCCGTCCGGGCTGATCGCCAGGTTCCTGACGCCGCCATTCGTCCCTGAGGAAAAGACGTGCAGCACTGCCCCATCCGAAAGCTGGCGCAGCACGATCTCGCCGTCGTCGCCGGCAGTCAGTGCCCGCTTTCCGTCGGGCATGAACAGAGCCGTGCGCGCCATGTCCTTGTGGACGCCGAGATCGCGGATCAGCCGCTTGCCGTCGATGTCCCAGAGCTTGATCATGCGGTCGGTGCTGGCGCTCATGATCTCGTGCCCGTCAGTCGACACCGCCACCCAAACCACTGCGTCGCGATGGCCGTCGGGCTGGGTGGGTTGCGACGGCGCGGATGGTGGCGGGGGCGCCACGGTCTGTGGCGGCGGGGCAGCCTGCGGCGGCGCAGGTGCCAGTGCCGTCTTTGGCGGTTCTTCCGGAGCTACTGCCGGCGCAAGAGCTGGTGGCGGCGTGACCGGCGCCGGCTCTGCTGGAGGCGGTGTCTTGACGGCCTGCTCTGGTGGCGGAGTGACTGGTGCTGGAGCGACTGGCGCCGGAGCGGGCGTGGCCGGCGGCGGGTTCACCGGCTGCGGCGGAGCGCTGGCGACGTCCTTTGGCTCGCCGGGTGCCGGCACCTCCCCGCCCGTCCGCCACGGGCCGAACTGGTCGGCCAGCAGCGCCAGCACGACGAGCATCGGCAGGACAAGAAAAACCAGGCGCAGGCGCGGCCTGCCCGAGACCTGCACTTCCGCTGCCCGCCCGAACAGCGGCGCGCCGCGCTGGTGGCCCGGCCGGCCCGGCAACCGGCCTTGCCAGAACAGCAGCGCGCCGAGCGCGCAGACCAGGGCCGCCGCCAGGAATGCCGCGAGCCGCAGGGACGCCGCATCCGCCAGCGGATGCGCCAGGCGGCTCAAGACGAAAGTGCCCGGCAGCAGGTACGCATGCGCCAGGCAGGCCAAGGAAACGGCCAGCACAAGAAACGCCAGCAGCCTATCGACAGACCTGTTCATCGGTTCCCCCCGCTGCGGCGGCTTGCCTCCCCCGCGGGAAGAAAGCGGCATCACCATCCTAGCCGAGCTCGGCACGAAGGCTAAGTGCCCGAAATTGCAAGATCGGGGATAAATATGTCTCGATCAGGGATGTCCCTGTTTCGGAGAGGCTCGAATCACAGATTTATGCGGCCAGGGCGCGAATATCCGGATGCTTAGAGGGCAGCGGTGGAGCCTTTCGGGTGGCGTAAGATCGGCGGCCGCAGCACAAACACTGACTTCCCCAAGAATAAACAACAACATAGGCCAGCATGGTTGACAGGAAACAGGAGTCTGACATTATCCGGGTGGGATATTCTGGAGAGTTCGAGCGTGAAAAAGACCTATGAGAGGCCGGTGCTTGTAAAAAAGGGCAGGCTTTCCGCGATCACGGCCGCCAACGGCGCTCCCGGCCCCACCGGGCCCGCAGGCTGATTTCGACGGCCAGACGGCATGCTTGATTGAACAAAGATGGCAACCTGACTGCATAAGACCTTGGAGGACTTGGACGTGAAAAAGACCTATGAGAAGCCGGCGCTTGTCAAGAAGGGCAGACTTTCCGCGATCACGGCCGTCAACGGTGCTTCCGGCCCAACGCCACAATAATCCAAGCACACAACAAACTGAGCAGCCGTGACTAACGAAGACGGCAAGCCGATGTCGTCGGCACAAGATTTTTGGAGAGGTCAGGCATGAAAAAGACCTATGAGAAGCCAACGCTTGTCAAGAAGGACAGGCTTTCGGCGATCACCGCCAACGGCGCGCTCTCGAACCCAACGCCCTGATTGATCTCAGAAGACCAGAACCAGGTCATCCACGACAAGCTGCCAATGGTGCCTGGTCGACAGGCGAACCCGCGTCACCGCTTTGAGCAGCGGAGCATAGTGGCACGGCGCCAGCGCCGACAGGACGATCTCGTCGCTGCGCAGCAATTCCTCCCCTAGCCAGCTTTCGACCAGCGCAATCTCTCCCTCGCATGCCAGCCACGCGGCGGTCAGCATCACCGAGTGAAAACCGAAGGGGTGATCGCGGCCGAATTCGGCCGGATGGCCGCTGCTGGTGTAGGCGATGTGGTCTCCCGATACATTGCCGTTGACGTAACCCTCGCTGTTCCTGGTGTTGTCACGCGACATGGCGTTGAGATTGCGCCAGTCGAGCCCGGCATGGCCGCAGGGGACCTTGCGCAGGCTGCGCTTGGTGACGTCGTCGAAGCCGATCGTCCGCAGCGGTGCGTCCGGCGCGACGGAGCCGGGCGACAGCAGACCGAGATCGGTCGGATAGGACGATAGCGCCAGCCGCCGGTCGAGGCCGCCGCCGGAGATCTCCACCGCATCAGCCTCGCCGGCGAGATCGACGCGAAAGGACGAGCCTGGGGCCAGCGTCCGGCTTTCGAGAGCCTCGCCCTTGCCCATCACCGAAAGTGTCGCTTCTGCTGCCACCGGCATCCTGCCCGCCAGGTGTCGGCCGGGCACAAGGCCGACCGGCGTCGGCAGGCTATCGCCGGCGAGGCCAACAAGGGATTCGGGCGCGGCGTGCAGGCGTATCGACTGGTTCTCGTTGGCACCGCTGGCACGCCAGCCCGGCGGCACGGAAACCGAAAACCGGTAGAGACCTGGCGCACGCAGTGCGGTCCGGCGCCGCTTCGTCGACATGGTGAAGTTGGCGAAGCCGCCATTGTTGCTGCGCGCCGCCTTGACGAAGGCGCCCCGCTCGTCGAACAGCCGCACCATGATGCCAGCCATCGGCCGGTCCGCGAGGCCGTATTTGCCGTCGCCATCGACATCCATATAGACGAAGGACGAGAAGTTGAGCGTGCTGGTGGTGCTGGGGCTCCAGCGTGTGCGCACCGCATAGTCGTTGGCGGGATCTGCCCGGGGCCGGGCGATCTTGCGCTCACGCGCCTGCCGCAGCAGCAAGGCAAGCAGCGCGGCAGCGGTGAGGATAACGCAGGAGGTGACGAGGATTGCGGTCAGGCCGATGTCAAGCAAGCCCGGCACCTCTCGGCGGGGATGTGTCGGATTTGGCGAATAGGCTAGGCATCGTTGCGATCCGTGGTGGTGCTTTGCCCGCAACCTAACTTGGGATGTGGCTGCTGGACAGATGGCGCCTCCCCTTCTCTCCTTGTTGTGGGACAAGGGAGGCGTCTCCCTTACCGCACCTCCACCCACACCGGGGCGTGGTCGCTGGCGCCGTCTTCGCCTCGCACATCGCGGTCGATGCCGGCGGCGGTGAGCCGGCGCGCCAGCTTCTTGGAGAGCAGTATGTGATCCAGCCTGAGCCCCGCGTCGCGGGGCCAGCGGTTGCGGCGGTAATCCCAGAATGTGTAAAGCGTCTCCTTCGGATGCTTCTTGCGCAGCGCATCGAGCCAACCCTGGTCGAGCAGCCGCTGGAACGACGCCCGGCTTTCCGGCTGCACCAGCGCGTTGTCGTCATAGGAGCGGGTCGGGTAGATGTCGCGCGGTTCCGGCACGATGTTGTAGTCGCCGATCAGCGCCACGGGCAGGCCGGTGTCGAACAGCTGCTCGGCGTGCGCCTCCAGCCTTTCGTGCCAGGCCAGTTTGTACTGGAATTTCGGGCCGGGCTGCGGGTTGCCGTTCGGCGCATAGAGGCAGGCGATGACGATGCCGCCGACAGCCGCCTCGATGTAGCGGCTCTGCTTGTCGGCCTCGTCGCCGGGCAGGACATCGCGGGTCAGCACTGGTTCGGAACCGCGCGCGAGAATGGCAACGCCGTTCCAGGTCGGCTCGCCCTTCCACACCGCGCCATAGCCGGCCGCGGCAAGCGCCGAGCGCGGAAACTGCGTGTCGCGCGCTTTCAGCTCCTGCAGGCAGACTATGTCGGGTTTTGCCGCGGCGAGCCAGGCCAGCAGGTTTTCCAGCCGGCTGTTGACGTTGTTGATGTTGAAGCTGGCGAGCTTCATTGCGCGGCCAACAGCAAAGGTCGGCGCCGCCCCTCATCCGCCTGCCGGCACCTTCTCCCCGTATAAGGACGGGGAGAAGAGGGCTGACCGCGACCTCGGCGCAAGGTTTGTGGCTGGCGAAACCGGAGATGACGGCCCTTTCTCCCCGTCACTATACGGGGAGAAATGTCCGGCAGGACAATGAGGGGCAGCGCGACATCCAAAAAGAGAGCTAGGACGACGCTCACCCTACACCCTGCCCGCCCACACCTTCACCGTCTCCGCCAGCGTCTTCAGATGGTCGGCGGTGGAGAATCCGGAAATGCCCTTGCGCGGCTTGAGGTCGTGGTCGCCGTCCTCCAGCCAGATCACCTCAATTGCATCGGAAAGGCCATAGGTGGCGACCTCGTCCGGTGTGCCGAACTCATCGCGCGTGCCCTGGAAGACCAGCGTCGGCGTTTTCAGGTCCGCGAGATGCTTTGTCCGCAACTGCGTCGGCCTGGCCGGCGGATGGAAGGGATAGCCGAGGCAGACGAGGCCCGAGATCTCGCCCTTGGCAAACATCTCGTCGGCGATCATCGACGCGACGCGTCCACCCATCGACTTGCCGCCGATGATCAGCGGACCGGTCACGCCCTTTGCCCTGAGGTCGGCGATCGCCTTGACGTATTCCGGGTTCACCGTCTCGGCGCGCGGCGGCGGCTTGCGATGGCCGTAGCGGCGGGCCGCCATATAATGGAATTCGAAACGCGCAACCTGGAAGCCGGCGGCGGCCAGCGCCTTGGCGGTGGCGGTCATCGAGGGCGAGTCCATCGACGCGCCGGCGCCATGCGCGAGCAGGATGGTGACTGGGGCGGTGTCGTCGCCGTCGAAGAGAAAGTATGTCATGGGGCGCTCCAGCGTTGGTTACCCCTTCTCCCCTTGTGGGAGAAGGTGGCCGAGCGAAGCTCGGTCGGATGAGGGGTGTTCCAGCTTGGCGGAAACGCCCGTCCAGGTCCGGCGCGTGGTGACAGGTCTGCCACGCCTCATTCCTTCCAGCACCCCTCATCCGTCTCGGCGCCAACGCGCCGATCCACCTTCTCCCACAAGGGGAGAAGGGAAGAACTCACCCCGCCGTCCGCGCCAGCTGCAGATCGACGAACTGGATGCCCTTTGCTGCCATGCGCGCCCATTCGGAGTCGGCGTCGAGTTCGAGATAGCGCACCCAGCGGCGGCGGGCCTCAGTGAGATTGCCGGCGTCGAATTCCAGCCTTGCGAGATTGAACACCGGATCGGCATAATTCCTGTCGAGCGCGATCGCCTTGACGAGATGCCGGCGTGCCGAGGCCACGCGCCCCTCATCGCTCATCAGGCCCGCGAGGTTGAACCAGGCCTCGACGAAAGCCGGGTCGAGTTTTATGGCGCGGGCGTAGTCGTGTGCTGCTTCCGCCGTGCGGCCGGCACCGCGCAGGCAGTTGGCGCGGTTGAAGGCGGCGATGGCGTCGGTCGGGTCGATGGCCAGGCAGCGCTGGTAGAGGGCTGCAGCATCGTCGTGCCAGCCCTCATCTTCCGCCGCTTCGGCACCCGCAAAAAGCTCCTCAAGCGTGTCATCATCAGGAGACCCGAGATCGAACAGCAGCTGGCCGTCGAGCTCGCTTTGGCCATCCTCCAGATAGATCGCATCCGAGCGTCCGTGCTGCGAGCCGACATTGAGCGACTTGGCGGTGAGCGAGGCGACCGGGCCGGAGCGGTGCACCGAGCGCGCGATCGCGCCCCAGGACGCGCCGCCCGATATCAGCCCGGCATATTTGCGGGCGAGGATGAGGTCGCGGAAGGAATAGGGTTCGCCATCGTGCTCGAAGGCATCGAAGAGCGAAAGCAGGTCGAGATCGGCCGTGCCGAGCCTGGACTGGTCGAGGAGCGACTGCCTTGAAAGCGCGGACGCTTCCGGCGCCTTCATCAGGCCGAGCAGGCGCAAAAAGCCGTTTTCGCTGGTGAGCGCGCGGCCGGCGGCGCGCTCGGCCAGGACACGGCGCTCGATCTCGGCGTCGCCGTTCTTGGTGATCGCGGCCTTGGCGAGCAGCGCGCGGCCGAACACGACATGGGTTGTGCGCCGGGTGACGCCGCGCCGCAACTGGCCCTGCCGGCGCCCGACCTCGCGCGCGGCGAGCCTGAGCGGAAACGCCGCCAGCGCGCCGACGACGCCGAAGACGGCGCCGGGAGCGATGACAGGCGCGTTGCTTCCCGTCACGCCTTGCTCTTGCCGACGGCCTTCAGCAAATTGGCCTTCAACGGATTTTCCTTGGCAGCACCGGCCTTGGCCTTGGCCGCCGGTTTCGCCTCGTCATCGGCCTTGCTTTTCGACTTGGCCGGGGGCTTGGCCGCCTGCGAGAGGCTGGCCTTCAGCGCATCCATGAGGTTGATGACGTTGCCGCGCTCGGGGGCCGCCGCGATGATCGGCTTGTGGCCCTTCAGCTTCTCGCGGATCATCGTCATCAGCGCGACCTCATAGCGGTCCTCATAGTTCTTCGGATCGAAGGTGGTTTCCTTCTGCTTGATCAGCGCTTCGGCGAGCTGCAGCATTTCGGCATCCGGCTTGCCGGCGGGGATGTTGCCGAAATATTCAGCCGTGCCACGCACTTCGTTCGGGTTCCTCAAGGTGCAGACGAACATGCCGTTCTCGCGCGCGCCGATCGTCACCACGCGCTCGCGGCTGGACAGGACAAGGCGGGCGATCGCCAACTTGCCGGATTTGCGCATGGCTTCGCGCAGCACGGCGAAGGTTTCCTCGGCCATGGCGCCATCCGGCGCCAAATAATAGGGCGCGTCCTGGTAGATGACATCCACCTCGCCCTCGTCGACGAAGGCCTCGATGTTCATCGTGTGGTTGGATTCGATCCTGACCGCGTCGAGGTCGGCATCATCGATGATGATGTACTGCTTGTCCTCGTATTCGTAGCCCTTGACCAGGTCCGAGCGCTCGACCAGGCCGAGCTCGGGGTCGACCGGCTTCATGTTGATGCGGTTGTGGGTCTTCTTATGCAGCTGGTTGAAGCTGATGCGTTCGCTCGCGCTGGTGGCGGGGTATAGCCGCACCGGACAGCTGACGAGGCTGAGCTTGAGGTAACCTTTCCAACTTGCCCTGGGCGCCATGAAACACTCCTACGCGGCCATGCACTGACAAACTTCTTGCAGCGCTTCGTCCGAAGGACGAAGGAGGCTGCGGAAATCCTACATCGAGCCTCAAGATACCGGCAAATCCCTAGCGAAATGTTTTAGCGCGGGTTGGGTTGCCGTGTATGGGGCTGGAGGCGGAGAATAATTCAAATTGTAGGAAGCGTCGACGCCCATCCCTTCACCCCAGGATGACGAAAGACGAGAACGCTCCGCACTCACGCGTAAGCTACTTCCCCGCCATCACCGGCAAATCCCGCGCAAACTCATCAATCTCCGCCCAGGGATCACCCGACGTCGCCAGCAGGCCCGGCAGCGAGGCATAATTCAGGTCCTGCGGCGCATCGATCGACTCCAGATCGGTCCAGCTCACCGGGGTCGAGGCCGGCAGGTTGGTGCGCGCGCGTAGCGAATAGGGTGCCGCCGAAGTGTGGCCGCGGGCGTTGCGGTGGTAGTCGATGAAGATGCGGCGCTTGCGGTTTTCCTTGCCCATGGTGGTGGTGAAGGTGTCGGGCGCGGTGGCCGCCAGATGGGTGGAGATGGCGCTGGTTGCCTGGTGCAGCTTCTTCCAGTTCTGCTTTTGCGTCACCGGCACGGTGATGTGAATGCCGCTGCCGCCGGACGTCTTGGCGAAGGGCACCAGCCCCAGCGCCTCCAATCCGGCCCTTATGTGAACTGCGGCCTCGACCACCTCGCGCCACGAAATCCCCTCGCCCGGATCGAGGTCGAAGACGATCTGGTCGGGCTTGTCGAGTTTCGTGCGATGCGTGCCCCAGGTGTGGAACTCGACGACGCCGAACTGGGCGAGCGCCAGATAGCCTTTTGCATCCTCCACCGACAGGTAGGTTTTGGTCTCGCCCTCGGAATTGGTCGACTCGAAGACAGCGACCGAAGGCGGCATGCCGGTGAAGGCGTGGCGCTGGAAGAAACAGTCCTTTGGCAGGCCGGTCGGGCAGCGCACCAGCGACACCGGGCGCCCGATGATGTGCGGCAGCATGAAGTCGCCGACCAGCGCGTAGTAGACGGCGATGTCGAGCTTGGTCGGCCCGGTCTTGCCGAACAGCCGGCGTTCGGGGTTGGTCACCCAGATGGTGGCGAGGTCGGCCTCCGAAATCAGCCGCTTGCGCTTGGCCGAAACCGGCGTCGACAGGCCGACATCCCTAAGGCCACGGAAGACACCGTGGCGCAGCGCGTTATCGGCGGTGCGATTGGCATAGTGGATGCGGGCCGACAGCAGCGGACGCACCCAGTGCATTTCGCGCATGATTTCGCGCGGCACGCCCTCCGGCGGCGTGGCGCCTGCAGTGAGCGGCTCCAGCCGGGCGAGCAATTCGCGTGCGGTCTCGGCATCGAAGCCGGTACCGACCTTGCCGCGATAGTGCAGTTCGCCACCTTCGAATTCGGCCATGCCGAGCGCCGCCAAGCCTTCGGCCGCGTCGGAGACGGTGTAGCCAGCGATGACGAAATCGTCCTTCTGCAGCGCCTTGACCTTGGTCCAGCTCTTGGTGCGGCCGCTCTGATAGGTGGCGCTGGCGCGCTTGGAGACGACGCCTTCCAGCCCAAGTTCGGAGGCCTGGTCATAGAGCCCCTGCCCGTCGCCCTCGACATGGTCTGAGAACTGGATGGCGGAATTGGCGGCGAGGCCGGCAAGTAGTTGCGACAGCAGCGCCTTGCGCCTGGCGAGCGGTGCTTTCCTGAGATCCCAGCCGTCGAGATAGAGTAGATCGAAGGCGTAGAAATGCAGCTTGTTGCCGGCGCCTTCGGCCAGCGCATCCTGCAACAACGCAAAACGGCTGATGCCCTTGGCGTCGAGCACGACGATCTCGCCGTCGATGATGGCATCGCGGCACGGCAGCTTTGCGAAGGCATGCGGCAGATCGCCGTAACGCTTGGTCCAGTCGATGCCGCCGCGGGTGATCAGCCTGACCTCTCCGTCCGCCACCAGATGGGCAGCCGTGCGGTAGCCGTCGAACTTGATCTCGTGCAGCCAGGCCTCGCCGGTGCGCTCGGCGGGATCGTCGCTGCCCGGCGGTTTTGCCACCTGCGTCGCCAGCTGCGGCTCGATGCGCGATGGCGGCGGTGCTTGCACGGCGCCGGGCAGCGCGCCGGGCTTGAGTACAAGCGGCTTGGCAGGTTTTGCGGCAGGCTTCGGCGCTGCTACCAGCTCCTCGATGCGACGGCCGGATTTGACGCTTTCCGGCCGCTCGCTGAGGATGTCGAGCTTGGTGTCGGCGGCGAGGTCGCGCTCCTTGAACAGCAGCCAGTTTTTCTTGCCCTCGTCCTCGCCGGGCTTCGGCTTCAGCCTGGTCAGCATCCAGCCGCCATTGAGCTTGTCGCCGGCCAACCGGAATTTGAAGGCGCCGGTGCGCAGGCTCTTCTCGACATCATCCATCGGCGCCCAGGTGCCGGTGTCCCAGACGATTATCGGCCCGCCGCCATATTCGCCTTCGGGGATGACACCCTCGAAGTCGATATATTCGAGCGGATGGTCCTCGGTCTCGATCGCCAAGCGCTTGTCGGCGGGATTGAGCGAGGGCCCGCGCGGCACCGCCCAGCTCTTCAGGACATCGCCGACCTGCAGGCGCAGATCGTAGTGATCGGCTGTCGCATGGTGCTTGTGGACGACGAAGCGGTTGCCTTCGCCCGCGACAAGCCCGCCCGCCGGCTCCGGCGTTTTGGTGAATTCGCGCTTGGCGCGATAGGCTTTGAGTTTCGGCGGGGTGGTCATCCGAGCATGCTAGGCGGGATGCAACGGCTGCTCAATCGTCGGTGGCTCAATCGTCGGTGGCCGGCGTCAGTTCGAGTTCGGCAGGTGACAAGCCCCTTTGCAGCTGGCTCAGCCGGAACTCGTCGACCCAATAGGCCTCGCCGTCGACCAGCACGCGCGCCTGATAGGTGCCGCCGGAAAAGCTCTGCGCGGTGACGTAGACCTTGTGGCGATCGAGCGCCTTGCGCACCGCGGCGCGCTTGGATTTCTGGGCAGTGACAGGACTGGCCATCGGCTCACTCTTCACACATGGCCGCCATGGGCGGCCAGCCATAAGGATGGCGGAGAGCGGCGATTGAGTCAATTTCCGAGACGGCGACGCGCGATCTCCCCCTCGCCGCGCCTTCGGCCGGCTGGACGCCAGGCAGGCGGCCCCTATAGTTTTCATCGAGATACTTTTCTCCGGAGACAAGCAGATGACCCTCGGTACACACAAACTCGGCAGCCACGGGCTGCAGGTATCGGCGATCGGGCTCGGCTGCATGGGCATGAGCCAGTCCTACGGGCCGGCCGACGAGGCGGAGTCGATCGCGACGCTGCACCGTGCCATCGAGCTCGGCTGCACCTTCCTCGACACAGCGGAAGTCTACGGCCCCTACATCAATGAGGAGTTGCTCGGCCGCGCGCTGAAGGGCCGACGCGGCGAAGTGACGATTGCCACCAAATTCGGCTTCCGCATCGAGAACGGCAAGCAGGTCGGCACCGACCGCAACAGCCGGCCCGAACATATCCGCGAGGCGGTGGAAGGCTCGCTCGGCCGGCTCGCCACCGACCATATCGACCTGCTCTACCAGCACCGCGTCGACCCCGATGTGCCGATGGAGGATGTGGCCGGTACGATCGGCGAGCTGGTCGCCGAGGGCAAGGTGCGCTTCTTCGGCCTGTCGGAAGCGGGTGCGGCCAACATAAGCCGCGCGCACGCCGTGCATCCGGTGTCGGCGGTGCAGAGCGAGTATTCGCTGTGGGAGCGCAACCTGGAGCCGGAGATCATGCCGCTGCTCAAGGAATTCGGCATCGGCCTGGTGCCGTTCGCGCCGCTCGGCCGCGGCTTCCTGGCCGGCGACGTCAGGCGCGCCGAAGACTATCCGGAGGGTGATTTCCGGCGCGGCGACCCGCGCTACCAGGGCGCCAATTACGACGCCAACGTCGCGGCGGCCTCAACGGTGCGCGGCATCGCCGGCGTCAAAGGGGTCAAGCCCGGCCAGATCGCACTGGCCTGGCTGCTGCACAAGGGCGATGATTTCGGCATCGACATCGTGCCGATCCCCGGCACCAAGCGTCGACAATATCTGGAGGAAAACGTTGCGGCGGCGGCGATCGAACTCGATGCCACCGAAATGCTGGCACTCGATGTGGCGCTCGCGCCAGGCAAGGTCGCGGGCCCGCGCTACGGCGAGCGGACGATGTCGATGATCGATCGGTGAGGATCGGGCTGCAGTTCAAGACAGGAGTTTGCGATGGCCCAGATCAGGGCGATGAGCGGGGAGGACGTGACGCCGGTGTCGCGACTGCTGGGCGAATCCTGGCGGCGGACCTATGCGCCGATCCTGGGCGCCGAGACCACGGCACGGCTATCGGATGACAAGCACGCGCCGGAGCGGCTGGCGGCGGAACTCGAAGACGACAACAAGATGTCCTTCGTGGCGGAAATGCCCGACCGCTCGATCGCCGGCTACGCGATGGCGGCGATGGACGACAAGGGCGACGTCATGCTCGACCGGCTGCACGTCGACAAGAGCGAGTTCGGTACAGGCTTGGCGACAGACATGCTGCATGCGGTGCTTGCCGCCCATCCGGGCATTGCGAGCATTGCGCTGGAGGTGATCGAAGGCAACGACCGGGCCATCGCCTTCTACCGCAAGCACGGCTTCGAAGTGGTCGAGAAGCGGGAAGCTGCGCATGGCGTGGGCGGCCACGCCTCGCTGATCATGCGCAGGGTGCTGTCGAGAGCGTAGGGGAAAGGGGAATAGGCAGTAGGGGAGTAGGGCAGTAGGGGAGTAGGGAAAGGTGGCGCGGACCCGTGCATGCCTACTGCCCTACTGCCCTACTGCCCTACTGCCCTACTCTCCGAACCCCTGCGCCGCCGGCGCCGTCGGCCCATCCTCATCCTCCGGCACCTCGAGAATTTCGATCAGCTGCGCCACCTTGGCGCCTGGCAAGGGATGGCCCTCATTGACCAGCGCCTCGTCGGCGCCGATCCAAGCGAAGGCTTCGCGCAATTCCTCGAGGCTGGCGCCGGTCAGCGCGACGTCGGCGATGACTGTGTCGTCCACGGGCCCCAGAACCGAAATGATGTCGTTGCGTGTCATGGTGTCCTCCGTGCCCGATGCAAGGGTGCCGGTGCGACGCCATGGGGCGGTCAGCCGGAGACCGGCATCGGTAAAATCTGCCGCGGGATGGAATCTGGGTCTTGACTTCGGGCCGGCAACCTCCAGTTCGACATTTGCCGGTTTGCCGAACGGAACCGGCGCAGGGAGCGTCGGCTCTTTGGCCGCCTGCCTCGAACCCGGGGCGGCGGCACGGTTCGACTTGAGAGTCTGCGGATCCAGGCTGAACACAGGATGCGGGCCGGCATCGCCTGATGTGACCAGTCGAGAAAAGGAGACCAATGAAATGGCTATTCGTGATCTCATGCCCTGGAGCCGGGAAGGCAGTCAGGCTCCGAACTTCTATCGCGAGGGCGAGCGCGATCCCTTCATGATGCTGCATCGCGAGATGAACCGCCTGTTCGACGACGCAATGCGCGGCTTCGAAACGCGGCTGCCGTCCTTCGTCGGGGGTTTTGGCGCTCGGGCCAACTGGCCGAGCGTGGAAATCTCCGATGGCGAGACGGAGATCCGCGTCACGGCGGACATCCCAGGCATGGAGGAAAAGGATGTCGAGGTGATGCTCGACGACGGCATGCTGACGCTACGCGGCGAAAAGCGCGCCGAGACCGAGGACAAGGACAAGCAGTTCTCCGAGCGCTTCTACGGCCGCTTCGAGCGGCGCATCCCGCTCGGCACCGAGGTCGAGGAGGACAAGGTCCGCGCCGCCTTCCACAATGGCGTGCTCACCGTGACGCTGCCGAAGACCCAGCGCGCCCTGGCCAAATCCAGGCGCATTCCGATCGGTGGCAGCAACGTCGGAACCGGCAAGAGCAAACACTGACGATACTGGAACCGGGCGCCTCGCGCGCCCGGCCACTCAGCCGCCGGAATGCGGGTCGATGCTGTAAGGATGCACGGGGTAGCCGGGGCCGATGGCCTCCTGTACGCGGTCGGCCCAGGCAAGCACCGCCGGATAGTCCGTCAGCAGGAAGCCGCAGTCCTGCGCACGGTGGCTGTAGGCATAGACCGCGATGTCGGCGATGGTGAGATCGTCGCCGACAAGAAATGGAGTTGCGGGGAGGCTGCGCTCCAGTACTGCGAGCGTGCGGGCGCCGGCTTCGCGCTTGCTTGAAACCATCGCCTGGTTGCGCTCGAGCCGTCCGGTCAGCGTCCAGTAGCGCAGCGAGCCAATGACCGGCTCGACATGATATTGCTCGAAGAACAGCCACTGCATGACCTTGGCGCGCTGGTAGCGATCCTGCGGCAGAAAGGCCGTGCCCTCGGCGAGATAGCAGAGGATCGCATTCGATTCCGCGATCGCGCTGCCATCTTCGAGTTCGAGCACCGGCACGGCGCCGGCCGGGTTGAGCTTCAGGAACGCATCGGTGTGACTCTCGCCCTCGAAGATCGACACGATGCGGCTGTCATAGGCAATGCCGAGCAGCCCGAGCAGGACCCGGGCCTTCCAGCCATTTTGCGACGGCAGATAATCGTGAAGCGTGAGCATGGCGGTCCCTCGTGCAGCCGGACCGGATTTTTCACGCTGCCCGCGACACACGCCACCCGATTCCTGCAACCCGCGGGCTTCAGATCGCGCGGATGATGCCGCCGTCGACGCGGATGTTCTGGCCGGTGATGTAGCCGGCGCCGTCCGAGGCGAGGAAGGCAATCGTCGCGGCGACCTCCTCCGAAGTGCCGTAGCGCTGCATCGGCACGCTGTCGCGCCGCTCCTCGGTGGCGGGCAGGCTGTCGATCCAGCCGGGCAGCACATTGTTCATGCGCACATTGTCGGCGGCGTAGGTGTTGGCGAATATCTTGGTGTAGGCGGCAAGGCCGGCCCGGAACACGGCCGAGGTCGGGAACATCGGGCTCGGCTCGACGACCCATGCTGTCGAGATGTTGATGATGGCGCCGGCCTTCTGCTTGACCATCTGCGGCGCCACGATGCGCACCGGCCGGATGACGTTGAGAAGGTAGACGTCCATGCCGGTATGCCATTGCTCGTCGGTTATTTCGAGGATCGGCGCACGCGGCCCATGGCCGCCGCTGTTGACCAGCACGTCGATGCGGCCGAAGCGCTCGAGCGTCAGGTCGACGAGGCGCTGCAGATCGTCGTTCGACTGGTTGGACCCGGTGACGCCGAGGCCGCCAAGTTCCTTCGCCAGCGCCTCGCCCTTGCCGGAGGAGGACAGGATGGCAACCTTGAAGCCGTCACTCGCCAGGCGCTTTGCCGCCGCCGCGCCCATGCCGCTGCCGCCGGCAACGACCACTGCCACTTTTTCTACACTCATTTTTCCGTCCTTCCGGTGCGGCAAGCCACGATATCCTCGGTGTTCTTGCCATGATATATCCAGTTTTCGCCACTGATTCGAACCAGAAAGCCTGAAATCAGACTGTAGAAAAACTGCTCGATGCCCGAAGCCTTCCTCCGCCTGCCACCGCTCAATGCGCTTCGTGCCTTCGAGGCGTCGGCGCGGCACCTCAACTTCCGCCTCGCCGCGCATGAGCTCAACGTGACGCAGGGCGCGGTGGCGCAGCACATTCGCGGGCTGGAGGCCAGCCTCGGCGCAAAGCTGTTCGAGCGGCTGCCGCGCGGCCTGGCGCTGACCGACGAGGGTCGCGCCTATGTGCCCAACATCCGCCGCGCCTTCGAGCTGATCTCGGAGGCGACGGCGTTGCTGCGCCCCGAACCGGCACGGCTGACGATCAGCGTCACGCCGAGCTTCGCCACCAAATGGCTGATCCCGAAGCTGCCGGAATTCGTGGCGCACAATCCGCTGGTCGACCTGCGCATCCTCGCCAGCGAAAGCCTGTCGAGTTTTCAGGCCGACGGCGTCGACATCGCGGTGCGGCAGGGACAGCCGCCGTTCGGTCCCGGCCTCATCGTCGACCTTTTGTTCCCGCAGCAGATCGTCGCCGTGTGCAGCCCTGCCCTGCTGCCACCCGGTGTCGGCGGGATCGCGCCGGCCGACATCCAGCACCATGTCCTGATGCACGACGCGCACAATCTGTGGCCGGAATTCATGGAGCGGGCGCTCGGCCTCAAGATGACGGTCGAGGCCAAGCGCATGCGCTTCAACCAGACCGCGTTGGCGATCGACGCGGCCATCGCCGGCCAGGGCATCGCACTGGCCAGCCGCTTCCTCGTCGCGCCCGACATCGCCGCCGGCCGGCTGGTCCAGCCGGTCAGCGCGGAAATGCGCGGCACCTATGATTTCCACGTCGTGGTGCCGAGGAAGCAGCGTCACCCCGAGCCGACGCAAGCCGTGCGGCAGTGGCTGCTGAATGAAAGTGGCGAAGCGCCTTGAGGGTCTCCGCTGAAGCCGCGTCAAGACTTAAGCCGAGCTTCGCTGCATCAAATCGGCGTTGAGCAGGATGCGGCCGCTTGCCTGTCTCGCCGCCAGCGGCTTTTCATCCAGCCGCTCCAGCAGGAGTTCGATCGCGAGGCGGCCGATCTCGTTGTAGTTCTGCGCCACGGTCGTGATCGGCGGGCAGGCGTAGCGCGACAGCGGACGGTCGTCGTGTCCGGCGACCCGTATGTCGCAGTCCGCGCATGGCCGACCTTCAGGCCGAGCTGATAGGCGGCGATCACGCCGAAGGCGATGCGGCAGGGCTTACCGGCGCCGCCTCAGCCCCGCCGCTCAATGTCGGCCACCACCGCGGTCGCCTCCATCCCGATTTCCCTGAGCAGGCCGGTGACCGGATTGTGAAAGCCGACCAGATAGAGGCCGAGTTCGGAAGCGCGGGGATTGACGCCGCTTTTGGCCGGCCGCAGCTCCGCCGGCAGGAATTTGTCGTAGGCCGGCCGATAGCCGGTGGCGAGGATGACGGCCTCGAACGCCTCTTGCCGGCCGCCGGTGAAGGCGGCGCCGTGCTCGGTGAAGCCGGCGATGTCTGGCGCTACGCTGATCTTGCCGGACTTGATCGCGGCCACCGTGCCGACATCGATGACCGGGATGCGCCCGGCGTCGACCTGCTTGAGGATGCCCTCTCTCGGCCTGACGATGCCGTATTTCTCGAGCTTGCCCAGCGCAAAGTCGAGAATGATCGGGAACATCCAGTCGTTCAGCGCCTGCGGCATCGGCCGGCTGGCAATGCCGACCATCTGGATCGGCACGCCGAACAATTGCCGCGGCACAATATGGACGCCCTTGCGCACCGACAGCGTCGGATGAGCGCCGGACTCGGCAAGGTCGAGCGCGATCTCGGCGCCGGTGTTGCCCATGCCGACGATGAGCACCTTCTGACCGACAAAGGGTACTGCTTCGGTATAGTCGGCGCTGTGCAGGACCTTGCCCTTGAACGCCTCGATGCCGGCAAGGCTGGGGACGATCGGCTCGGCATTGTTGCCGGTGGCGATGACGACGTGGCGCGATGTCAGCCTGTCCGATCCGGTCTCGACGACAAAGCCGCCATTGTCGCGCCGGATCGCCGTCACCGTCTCGCCGAAGCGCGGCCGGAGCTCGAAGCGCTCGGCATAGGCGTCGAGATAGGCGACCACTTTTTCGCGTGGCACGTAGCGCGGATGATCGCGCGGGAACGGCACGAAGGGCAGCGAGGAGAACGACTTCACCGTGTGCAGATGCAGCCGCCGGTAGTGGCGGCGCCAGGCCGACGCTACCTCATGGGCCTTTTCGAGAATGATGAAGTCCACCCCCGCCCGCCTCAGGCAGGCGCCGACGGCAAGACCCGCCGGCCCGGCGCCGACAATGACGACATTGGTGTCCAAGCGATTCTCCTCCCGCCAGGCTCGGCTAGGCTATGCTGAGAGGCGCGCGCGGTACAAGTGGGGGTGGTGGTGGCCTTCCCTTCTCCCCCTGTGGGAACGGGGCTGCGGCCGCAGCGGTTTGCGGGCTGGGTGTAGTTCCCTCAACTTTCAGCTGAGCTTCGTCAGCCTCGCAGCATCGCGAATAGCCCGCACGGCGTCCGGGTTGGTCACGGGATAGCCAGAGATGAAGCCCTCGACGGAAAAGTCGGGAAACTCGGCACGCAGCCGGGCCACGAATCCGGCCGCCTCGGCGCCCTCACCCGCCGCCGCATGCGCCAACGCCAGGAACATCAGCACATTGGGGGAATCCGGCGAGCTTCTGCGCAATGCCGCAATGGCTTCCCGGTGCCTGCCGGCGCAGAACAGGACGCGGCCCTGCATGCCGAAATACCAGGGCGGGGCGAGCGGGTTGAGGCGCATGGCGCGCTCGATGAGCGGGATCGCCTCGGCCGGATCGCCGGCGACCAGCGCCTTGCTGCCGGAAAGCAACGCCAGCGTGTCGGCATGGTTGGAGCCGTACTCGTAGGCTCGTTTGTAGGCGCGCTCCGCCGCCTCGAGGTCACCGAAGCATCCCATGAGATCGCCAAGGCAGTTGCAGGCGCAGCTGTCGAACGGGTCGAGCCGGATCGCATTTTCGACCGCCGCGCGCCATTTCTCGATCGATCCCCTGGGATCGCGACCAAAACAGTTGCCGGCTTCGATCGAATAGGCGTAGGCGAGCTCGGTCCAGGCCCTGACCAGGGTCGGGTCGAGCTCCAGCGCGCGCGAAAACAGCCGGATCGCTTCCGCGTTGCCGGCGCGGCTAAAGGTGTTGTGCTGCTCGACGCCCAGCAGATAAAGATCAAAGGCGCGCAGGCTGGCCGGCGGCTTGCGGCGAACCGCGTTGCGCCCGATCGTGGCGATCGCTCCGAAACAACCGGCGAGCACATTGATGACGCTTTCGGTCAGGCTGTCCTGCAGCGCGAAGATGTCCTCGACCGGGCGGTCGTAGCGCTCGCTCCACAGGCTGACGCCATTCCTCGCATCAGCGAGCTCGATGGTCAGCCGGATGCGGGTGTCGTCGGCACGCAGCTGGCCCGACACGATATAGGTGGCGCCCAGCGCCTTGCCGTCGGCCACGAAATCGGCGGGCTTGCTGCCCAGCGACTTCATGGTGTGAAAAGCGATCACCGGTAGATCCGCGTACCGTGCGAGGTCAATGCTGATGTCCGACGACAAGCCGTCGGCGAAGCGACGCCAGCGCTCTTCGGAATTCAGGCATTCGATCGGAAATATGGCCAGCACCGGCAGGGCGTCGGGCAAGGGCGACGGCTCGTCCGGCGCTACGCCCGGGGCGCGGTTGATATACGCGGCAAGTGCTACCTTGTTGCGGACGCCGAGCTTTTCATAGATCGCGGCGAGATGGGTGCGCACCGTCGACGGCGCAATGAACAGCGCCTCGCCTATCTCGCGATAGGTCAGGCCTGCCGCAAACTTCTCCGCCACCGCGCGCTCACGCTCGGTCAGAGCCGGCAAGGACGGTGAAGACGTAGCCGGTGTCGCGTTGTGGTTCATGCTGGTCCCCTGCCCGCGGACAGGCACATTATCAACGCCTGCCGCAGCAAAATACTACAAATGCAGGACCCAAAACACCGCATCTGGCCGATCCCACCGCAGGCGCACAGGGCGCAAGCTCCCCTTGCAGCAACAGGCTGCAATCAAGGGAGGTTTCCATGCGACGTGTTTCCATAGTGCTGGTATCCGCGATCCTGAGTTTGTCCGCTGCACCGCCGCCGTCTTTCGCAAGCGGGTGCAGGCAATTGGTGGAATCGGACGTGAAAATCGCCAGCATGCGCCTCTATGCCGACATCCTGGCAAGTGCAGCCCGCAATGGCTGGGACTACACGCCTGACGCGATCGTCAGCGGCTCCAAGCGGCATTTCGATGAGATGAAATTCCAGCTGATCGCCGCCGGCTATGAGATCGTTCCCGTCGGCCCCCGACCGCATTGCCCCTCGTTGGAAAAGCTGGCGAGCGACTAGCAACCAGCGATCCATCCCTGCGACAGGCTTTGCCGAGACATCGATATGACGAAGGTGCAGGCTAACTGTCTGCCGGTGAGAGCGCGGGCCGAACCGCGATTTCAGCAAAAAATCAGCAGCCTTTCAGGACGCGGAGGTGCCGGTTCGGCGATGCTCACACAAGACAAAGCCGACGAGCATTGCCCCTGGCGCCCTTGCCGCCAACCTTGGAGGTCGATCATGCATCTAAAGGCTGACGAACCCTTTTCGCCGTCGACCATGGCGCGGGAAGAAATGCACCGGATCCTGTCGACCGGCAGCGTCGAATTCTGCGGCGGCGAGGCCACACAGATGCTGGCCTATCTCGACGGGCTGACGGCGCACGAAGCAGCCATGGCCGAGGCCGGCATGCGATCGGGACCGTGGCAACGCCTTTCGCTTATCTTTCGCACTTGACCTTGCCGGATTTCTGCCGCTCGGATGATTGCTGCGCAATGACGCGCGGCGATGGTGCAGGGGCTTGGAACTGCGGATCGGCAACTCGGTGCTCGATATCGAGCGCGGCACGCTGCGGCGCGACGGCGAGATTGTGCCGGTCAGACCGAAGACCTTCGAGCTGCTCGCCTTCCTGGTGCGCAATCCGGGCCGCGTGCTGAGCAAGGACGAACTGTTCGAGGCGGTGTGGCCGAACACCATCGTCAGCGAGGATTCGCTGACCCAGTGCATTCGCGACGTGCGCAAATGCATCGGCGACGAGACGCAGTCGCTGGTCCTCACGGTGCCCCGGCGCGGCTACATGTTGCAGGCCGCTGAAACCGGCCTGCCCCTTCCCCAACCGCCAGCCGCCGTCGCGGCGGAAGCCCGGCGCGCGGCCGAGCCGATGGTCGCCATCCTGCCGTTTCGCGTCGATCCTGCCGATGCGAAGGCAAAGCCGCTCTTTGACGGCGCGGTCGAGGAGATCACCAACGCGCTCTCCTACTTCAAGACCATCGCGGTGCTGGCGCGTCACTCGGCCTTCGCGCTTGCCGAACATTCTGCGCAGGACATTTCGGCGACCGCCGGGCGTCTCGGCGCGGACTATGTAGCGGAAGGCAGCGTCGAGAGCGCCGAGGATGGCTATAGTGCGCACGTTATGCTCACCGAGACGGCGTCCGGCTGCCGCGTCTGGGCGCAGACATATTCGTTCAGGACGAGCGAGATCTTCGCCTTTCAGAAAACGGTGGCGCAGCGGATCGCGACGGCGCTGGTCGCCAACATCGAGAGCGCGGCCATGCGGCGCGCACCGCCCGCGCCTGCCGCCAATGTCGAGGCCTATTTCCACATATTGCGCGGCATGGCGCTGCTGCGCAGCTATGGCGAGGGCGTCAACGAGCAGGCGCGCCAGCATTTCCTCAAGGCGCTGGAACGCGATCCGGGCTCGGGGCTGGCGCACGCCTATCTTGCGCTCGCCGATGTGATCATCGGCGGCTATGCCGCGGCGCCGCGCGCGGTGCTCGACGAGGCGCGCGACAGGGCGTTGCACGCAACCGCACTCAGCCCCGACGAGGCACGCTGCCACAGGATTCTCGCCGTTACTCTGCTCTACCGGGGTCGCGGCGAATACGTCGCCGCGGAAAAGCATTTCGCGCGCGCGCTCGACCTCAACCCCTATGATGCCGACACACTTGCCCAGACAGGCTTCTTCCAGGTATTGCAAGGCAATAGCGAGGCCGGGCTGGCGCTGCTCGATCAGGCCGTCCAACTCAACCCGATGCACCCCGCGTGGTACTATTTCGACCGGGGCGAGGCATTGCTTGTCCTTGGACGCTACCGGGAAGCAGCGGCCTCCTTTTCCTGCCTGCCGCGCAAGAATGTCTGGCATTGGGCGCGGCTGGCGGCATGCCATGCGCTTGATGGCGACATCGACAGGGCCAGGGCCTGCGTCAGGGAGGGGCGTCAACTGGATCCAGCTTTGACCGCGGAGGATATCGTGACGGACTTTCACATCAGACGTGCGGAGGACGGGGAGCGCCTGCGCTCCGGCCTCGAACGCGCTGGCTGGGACGATGC
Source organism: Mesorhizobium monacense (assembly GCF_056781675.1). Classification (NCBI taxonomy): domain Bacteria; kingdom Pseudomonadati; phylum Pseudomonadota; class Alphaproteobacteria; order Hyphomicrobiales; family Phyllobacteriaceae; genus Mesorhizobium; species Mesorhizobium monacense. The sequence continues at coordinate 3,281,483 of NZ_CM165567.1, forward strand.
GGGCATTGTGGGCCCGTGAAGCCGACGCTTTTGCTCTGTTTTATCTCGGCTTTGCTCTTGTCATCGCCGGCGCGTGCCGACTGGAAACCTGTCGAGAAGGTCGAAAACTATGCCATCACCGGACAGACCGCGCCCGAACTCTACGCCTCGATCGGCGAGCGCGGACCTCTCATCGGCAAGGACGTCGTCGGCAACAAGGTCCGCGTCATCGCGCACACCAATTTCAAGCTGACCTGGACCAGGGACTACCGGCCCGAGGGCGGTGCCTGCGTGCTCAAAACGGCGCGGCCAAAGCTTATCATCACCTACACGTTGCCCAAGCCCGCCGGCCTTCTGCCGGCGGTCGAGAGCAAGGGCTGGGCGGTGTTCATCGCCGGCCTGGCAGCACACGAAAGGGTGCATGGCGACCAGATCGTCGACATGGTGCGCAAGATCGAGGCGATCAGCGTCGGCCTCACCGTCGCCGGCGACCCCGGCTGCAAGAAGATCCGTACCGAGTTGACGAACAGGCTTTCCGAACTCTCACAGGCGCAGCGGCAGGCCAGCCGCGACTTCGACCGCGTCGAATTCGGCCCCGGCGGCAATTTGCAGAGGCTGGTGCTGGCATTTGTGAACGGGGAATAGTGCAGTCGGATTCACCACATGGGGGCCGAAGTTAAGCACTTGCCACAGCGCGGGTTTACAGGCTGGTTTGGTAGCGCTACCGTCGCTGAGTCTGTCGCGTGACCAGAGGGGACTGGAGGGCTGTCGCGGCGGGACTGGAGCGGTTTCCTCGGGGGCGTCGGGAAACCGTTGGGAGGAGAATAAATGGCGTCTGTCGCAATTGGCGAAGTCTATAAGTCGTTCGGAACCGTCGAGATCCTGCACGGCGTCAGCGTCGATATAGACGACGGCGAGTTCGTCACCCTGGTCGGGCCGTCCGGTTGCGGAAAATCGACCCTTCTCAGGATGATCGCCGGCCTCGAGAAGATTTCGCGCGGCCAGATCGCGATCGGCAAGCGTGTCGTCAACAACGTCGCGCCCAAGGAACGCGACGTCGCGATGGTGTTCCAGAACTACGCGCTTTACCCGCACATGACGGTCGCCGAGAACATGGCATTCTCGCTGATGCTCAAGGGTGTCGCGAAAGCTGAGAGCGACGCCGGCGTCCAGCGTGCGGCCGAAATCCTGGGGCTGGTGCCGTTGCTGGCACGCTATCCGCGCCAGCTTTCCGGCGGCCAGCGCCAGCGTGTCGCCATGGGCCGGGCAATCGTGCGCGATCCCGCGGTTTTCCTGTTCGACGAGCCGCTCTCGAATCTCGACGCCAAGCTGAGGGTCCAGATGCGCGCCGAGATCAAGGAACTGCACCAGCGCCTGAAGACGACGACGGTCTATGTCACCCACGACCAGATCGAGGCCATGACCATGGCCGACAAGATCGTGGTCATGCATGACGGCATCGTCGAGCAGATCGGGCCGCCGCTGGAACTCTACGACCGGCCGAACAATCTGTTCGTCGCCAGTTTCATCGGGTCGCCAGCCATGAACATGCTCAAGGGCGAAATCGCGTTGGACGGCACGCCGTCCTTTCGCGGTGCCGGCGGGATTTCAGTGCCGTTGGCAAGGCTGCCTTCCACCGTCAAGGGCGAACCGGTGGTGCTGGGCATACGGCCCGAGCATCTCAGGCTGTCCGACCAGGGCATTCCGGTCACCGTCGTGGTCGTCGAGCCGACCGGCTCGGAGGTGCAGCTCATCGGCCGCACGCCCGGCGGCGAGGAGATCGTCGCGAATTTCCGGGAGCGTCATTCCTTCACGCCGGGCGAGACCGTGCGGCTCACCGCCGAGCCTGGCCTCATCCACCTGTTTCACGGCGAAACCGGGCAGCGACTGGAAACCCGCGCTGGGCAGTAGGACTTATACATCGAGGAAACATTAGAGGAGGAAACGACCATGAAATTCACCAGACGCGACGTGATCCGCACGACCGCCGGCGTGGCGGCGGGAGCCTTGGGAAGCCGGTTCGTCGGCTCGCCCGCCTTCGCCCAGGAGGGGCTGAAGTACAAGCCCGAGGACGGCGCCAAGCTCAGGCTGCTGCGCTGGTCGCCCTTCGTCCAGGGCGACGAGGACCAATGGCTGAAAAACACCAAGCGCTTCACCGAGGCGACGGGCGTCGAGGTCCGCGTCGACAAGGAAAGCTGGGAGGACATTCGCCCCAAGGCGGCGGTGGCCGCCAATGTCGGCTCCGGCCCGGACCTGATGTTCGTCTGGTTCGACGACCCGCACCAGTATCCCGACAAGCTGCACGACGTGACGGAACTGGGTGAACATCTGGGCACAAAATACGGCGGCTGGTACGACGGACCGAAGCAGTATGCGACGCGGGGAGGCAAGTTCATCGGCCTGCCGCTGGCCACCATCGGCAACGCGATCGTCTACCGGGAAAGCTGGGTGAAGGAAGCCGGCTTCTCGGAGTTTCCGAAGGACACGGCAAGCTTCCTCGAGCTTTGCAAGGCGCTGCAGGCGAAGGGCCATCCGGCCGGCTTCACGCATGGCCATGGCGTCGGCGACGGCAACAACTACGCGCATTGGCTGCTATGGAGCCATGGCGGCCAGATGGTCGACGAGAGCGGCAAGGTGACCATCAACAGCCCCGAGACGCTGAAGGCGATCGAGTACGCGCAGGCGCTCTACAAGACCTTCATTCCCGGCACCGAAAGCTGGCTCGACGTGAACAACAACCGTGCCTTCCTGGCCGGCGAACTCGGCGTCATCGCCAATGGCATTTCCGCCTACAACACCGCCAAGACCAACAAGGACAATGATCCGAAACTGGCTGAAATCGCCAAGGACATCCGCACCACCAACCTGCCGATCGGCCCGGTCGGAAAATCGGTCGAGCTGTTCCAGGTGACCACCGCCGTCATCTTCGACTACACGCCCTACCCCAACGCGGCCAAGGCCTATTTGCAGTTCATGTTCGAGGATCCGCAAATGACGGACTGGATCACCTCGTCGGCCGGCTATTGCTGCCAGACGCTCAAGGCGTTCGACAACAATCCGGTGTGGACGGCCGATCCGAACAATGCCGCCTACGCGAAAGCCTCGGCGACGCTGCGTCCCAACGGCTATGCCGGACCGCTCGGCTATGCCTCGGCGGCGACCATGGCCGACTATGTGCTGGTGGACATGTTCGCCAAGGCCGTGACCGGCCAGGCGACGCCGCAGGAGGCGATGGAGGAGGCGGAAAAGCGCGCCAACCGCTACTACCGCGTTTGAGCGCACAGCCGAGCCGGGCAGCACGATTGCTGCCCGGTCCGGTTCCTGAAATCGCTTGGCGGCCGCCCGGGCCGACCAAGGAGACCTCCCGAGGAACCTTCCCATGGCCGTGTCGTCCGTCGCCGTCCAGCCGCGTCCGTCGATCCTTTCTCGCCTGTCCGAGAGCCACAACGCGCTTGGCTTCGGCTTCATGCTGCCGGCGGCGGCGCTGCTTTTGGTTTTCCTGACCTATCCGCTCGGCCTCGGCGTCTGGCTCGGCTTCACCGACGCCCGCATCGGCCGCCCCGGCATCTTCATCGGCGTCGAGAACTACGAGTATCTGTGGAGCGACAGCGTCTTCTGGCTCTCCGTCTTCAACACGCTGCTCTACACGATCAGCGCCTCGCTGCTGAAGTTCGTGCTCGGCCTCTGGCTGGCGCTCATCCTCAACCAGAACCTGCCGTTCAAATCATTCTTCCGCGCGATCGTCCTGCTGCCATGGGTGGTGCCGACGGTGCTGTCGGCCATCGCCTTCTGGTGGATCTACGATTCGCAATTCTCGATCCTGTCCTGGGCGCTGCAGCAGATGGGCCTGATCGACCACCGCATCAATTTCCTCGGCGACCCGACAAACGCGCGTGCCTCGGTCATCGCCGCCAATGTCTGGCGCGGCATTCCTTTCGTCGCCATCACCTTGCTCGCCGGCCTGCAGACCATACCCCAGTCCCTCTACGAGGCGGCCACGCTCGACGGCGCCAGCCGCTGGCAATTGTTCCGCTATGTGACGCTGCCGCTGCTGACGCCGATCATCGCCATCACCATGACGTTTTCGGTGCTGTTCACCTTCACCGATTTCCAGCTGATCTATGTGCTGACTCGCGGTGGGCCGGTGAATGCCACCCATCTGATGGCGACGCTATCCTTCCAGCGCGGCATTTCGGGAGGCCAGCTTGGCGAGGGCGCCGCGATCGCGGTCGCCATGATCCCGTTCCTGCTGGCGGCGATCCTATTCAGCTATTTCGGCCTGCAACGCCGCAAATGGCAGCAAGGCGGTGGAGACTGACATGGCCACCAAAGCGAAACGCCCGGAAATCGACGAAGGCGGCATGGGCTACCTGCAGAGCCTGCCGCGCCGCGTCGTGACGGTCTATCTGCCGTTGCTGGTGTTCGTCATCGTGCTTTTGTTCCCGTTCTACTGGATGACGATCACCGCGGTTAAGCCCAATCTGGAGATGACCGACTATCAGAATTTCAACCCGTTCTGGGTCGTGCATCCGACACTGGAGCACATCCGCTACCTGCTTTTCGAGACATCCTATCCGGGCTGGCTGCTCAACACGATCATCATCTCGACGGCTGCCACTTTCCTGTCGCTGCTGGCATCGGTGTTTGCCGCCTACGCGATCGAAAGGCTGCGGTTCTCCGGGGCGCGGCAGGTTGGCCTGGCGGTGTTCCTCGCCTATCTGGTGCCGCCGTCGATCCTGTTCATTCCGCTGTCGGTGATGGTGTTCAACCTTGGGCTCTACGACACGCCCTTTGCGCTCATCCTCACCTACCCGACCTTCCTGGTCCCGTTCTGCACGTGGCTCCTGATGGGCTACTTCCGCTCCATTCCGTTCGAGCTGGAAGAATGCGCGCTGATCGACGGGGCGAGCCGGTGGCAGATCCTCACCAAGATCGTGCTGCCGCTATCGGTGCCGGGCCTGATTTCCGCCGGCATATTCGCGTTCACGCTGTCCTGGAACGAGTTCATCTATGCGCTGACGTTCATCCAGTCGTCGGAAAACAAGACCGTGCCGGTCGGGGTGCTCACCGAACTCGTCCGCTCCGACGTCTATGAATGGGGGGCGCTGATGGCGGGAGCGCTGATCGGCTCGCTGCCGGTCGTCGTGCTCTATTCCTTCTTCGTCGAGCACTACGTTTCCTCGATGACGGGCGCGGTGAAGGAATAAGCCTGCAAGCATGCCGCGCGACGGCGGCGACAATGGCCGCCTTGTGCCAAGATCACCGGTGGCACGGCCTAGAAATTGATCTCCACCGAAGCGGCGCTGCGCTTCGCCGGTCCATGGAAGACGGCCTCGATGTTGTTGCCGTCCGGGTCGAGCAGGAAAGCGGCGTAGTAGCCGGGGTGGTAGGGACGTTCGCCCGGCGCGCCATTGTCCCGGCCGCCGGCCGCAAGCCCGGCCTTGTAGAAGGCGTCGACCACGGCCCGGTCCTTCGCCTGGAAGGCGAGATGGTGGCGGCCGGTCAGAACTCCGCTTGCCGCACGGCTGTCGGCGCTGGAGACGAACAACTCGTCGGCCCAGAAGTAATCCTCGGCCTCGCCGCCGACCGGGATGTCCAGCACATCGAGGACCGCGCCGTAGAAACGCCGGCTCGCTTTCACGTCGCGCACAACCAGATGGACGTGGTCGATAAGACGGCCTCGATACAGCTCCATTGCCTCGCTCCTCCTGATCGCAATGGCTTGAATCTAGGTTAGCATGACGTGCGGTCAATTCGCGGAAGGCTGCGGCACCGACTGGATAAAAAATGCAACCGGATTGTAGGATCGGCACTCGCGCCGACGTCCTTCGGACGCAAGCGGCGCGACAAGGCACGAAAAACGTCGCGCCGCATCGAACTGATTTCGGGAGCAAATCATGAAGCCTTCCTATCGTTGGGTCATCGTCGCGGCCGGCGCGCTGATGAGTTGTGTCGCCATCGGCGTGATGTTTTCGCTTGCGATCTTCCTGGAGCCGATGGCGCTCGACACGCAGTGGTCGCGCGCCGGCATCTCGAGCGCGATGACGCTGAATTTTCTGGTTATGGGCCTCGGCGGCTTTGCCTGGGGCGCCATCTACGACCGCGTCGGCGCCCGCCCCGTGGTCTTCGCCGGCACGCTGCTGCTCGGGCTGGCGATGGTGCTGGCCAGCCGCGTTGGCTCGCTGCTGGCGTTCCAGATCACCTATGGCGTGTTGGTCGGGCTTGCGGCCAGCGCCTTCTTCGCGCCGATGATCGCGCTGACCACCACCTGGTTCGACACCAACCGCAGCCTTGCGGTGTCGCTGGTCTCGGCCGGCATGGGCGTGGCGCCGATGACGATCTCGCCCTTCGCGCGCTGGCTGATCACCGCCTATGACTGGCGCACCGCCATGTTCGACATTGGCGTCATGGCCTGGGTGCTGCTGTTGCCGGTCGCCTTCTTGGTGCGCCAGCCGCCTGTCCCCGTTCCTGCCGCCGACGGCGCCGCTGCCGGTCCTGCCGCCGACGATCCCGGCATGTCGGTCGGCCAGGCGCTGCGCTCGCCGCAGTTCATCGTGCTCGGCCTCACCTTCTTTGCCTGCTGCGCCGCTCACTCCGGACCGATCTTCCACATGGTGAGCTATGCCATGCTGTGCGGCGTCGCGCCGATGGCGGCGGTCACCATCTACAGCGTCGAGGGTCTTGCCGGCCTGGGCGGCAGGCTGCTCTACGGCGTGCTCGCCGACCGCCTCGGCGTCAAGCCGGTGCTGGTCGCCGGACTGGCGATCCAGGCCGTGGTGATCGCCGGCTATCTCGCCGTCAGGCAGCTTGAGCAGTTCTATGTGCTGGCCGTCATCTTCGGCGCCACCTATGGCGGCGTGATGCCGCTCTACGCGGTGCTCGCGCGCGAATATTTCGGAGGGCGCATCATCGGCACGGTGCTCGGCGCCGCCACCATGCTCTCCAGCCTCGGCATGGCCTTCGGCCCTCTCGCCGGCGGCATGGTGTTCGATGCCTATGCCAGCTATTCTTGGCTGTTCATCGGCTCGGCCCTTGTCGGGCTGGGTGCGGCGGGAATTGCCATCGCCTTCCCGCCCTTGCCGCGCAGGGCAGCGCTGCAGCCGGCGTAAGCCTGTGCCAAAACAATGGCCGCTCGCGGGAGCGGCCATTGCACTAGGATTTGTCGTCGATACCGTTGCCGGACGCCATCGAAACCGGCACGATGTGTGGTATTCTGGCCAGGCGCATCGGGAGCCACCGCATTGACCAAAAGCTTGGAAGCCGAAGACGCCAGGGGGTGGTCGAGCCTGCTGGTCGCCGCCGAGAAAGGCGATGCGGAGGCCGTTCAATCCGAGCTGGCGGCCGGCGCGGATATCAACCAGGCGGATGAAGGCGGCTGGTCGGCGCTGCATCTTTCGGCCCTCAATGCCCACACGGCGACGGTCGAAGCGTTGATCGAGCACCCCGAAATCGACGTGAACTCCAGAAACAAATGGAAAAGCACGCCGTTGAGCCTGGCGGCGGCCAAGGGCCATTACGCTTCCATCTCAGCCCTGGTGAAACATCGCGCAATCGACATCAATGCACGCGCCGACTATTACGGCCGCACTGCACTGATCGAAGCCGCCAAGAACGGGCATCTGGACATCGTGAAGCTGCTCGTGGAGCATGGCGCCGACGTCAATCTGATGGACAAGACGGGGCGCAACAATGCGCTGATCGAGGCCATCAAGGGACGGCATTTCGACATCGCCGAATATCTGCTTGAGACCAGGAAGGTGAACTTCCTCAACCGGGATATGCGACTGAACGCCATGATCTGGGCGGGAAGCTGCCACAACCCTCGCTTCATCGAAAGACTGGAAGCCGCGATCCGCAGTTTCTTCGACGGCAAGTGAGCGCGAGGCAGAGCCGCTCCGCCACCCTTCCCACAGCGCGACAGATCACAGCCTAGGTAGGCGACAAAGCGATGCCTTCGACTGCCAGGATGCGTGTCCTGGCGCTGCGAAAGCGGATCTCCTTCAAACGCTCGTATTCCGGCGAGTCATACCAGGCCGAAAGCGACGCCATGTCGGGAAATTCGATGATGACCAAGCGATGCGGGTGCCAGTCGCCCTCGAACACCTTGGTCGCGCCGCCGCGCGCGAGATAGCTTCCGCCGTAGCGCTCTTCGGTTGCCGGAACCTCACGCCTGTATTGTTCGAATACGGCCGCGTCGGTGACATCGACATCGGCAATAAGATAGGCCGCCATCTGTGTGTCCTCCCTGTTTGCCAATCGCCCCTTCTCAAATTGCCTTCATCATCAGCACCGGCACCGGCGTGCCGCCGCTGTCGTCGAAATCTTCTGATGCAGCAATCATATTAGCATGTACTCATTCAAGCAAATCCGAGGAGATAGGCCCAGTGGAACCAGGCTTTCAAACGCCGCATGCCTGCACCGTTCCTTGCGACCACCCGGCGATGCTTGCCGATCTGGCGACTGCGCGCAAAGCCCTGGCGCACGAGGGGGGAGCGGCCGTACCCGCCGTCAGTTCCTGAGCGCAATCGTCGCCGCGGCGCCGCCCATGCAGACGGCGGCGCCGCGGTTGAACAGGCGCGTGGCACGCGACGACTGCAAGGTGTGGCGGGTCCTCGCCCCGGCAATGGCGAACGGGAACTGCACCGCCGTCAGGATGATCGCGGTGACGGCTAGCAGAACAGGCACGTCGAGCGGCGACAGCGCGCCGATGTCGACAACCGTCGGCAGGATGGAAATGTAGAACAGCACGGATTTGGGATTGCCGAGCGTGACCAGGATGCCTGAGACGAACGCGCTTTTGCCACCGCCGGCCTTGCCAGCGTCAGCCACATTGAAGGTCTCGCCCGAGGTCCAGAACTGCACCGCCAGATAGCAGAGATAGGCGACACCCGCCCATTTGATGGCAATCAGCAGAAAGCTGAAAGTCTCGGCGATGACGGCCAGGCCGGCGAGCACGGCGGCGAGATAGAGCACGTCGCCCAGCACCATGCCGGCGGTCATCCAGGCCGCCTGCCGATAGCCGCTTTTCAGCGCCTGCGCGACGATGGCGACGATCTGCGGACCCGGAATGATGGCGGCGATCGCCAGCGCGCCGGAATAGGCGGCAAAGCCCGACAAAGTCATTCTTGGCTGCCTTTCGATGATCAGATGCGGAATGGAGGCACCGACAATCGGATCACCGCCCTGCCCTGTCAACCAGTGGCGGAGCGCGATGCCGCGCGGGCGGCGTCGTCGCGGGGCAGCCGCTCGTCGGAGATGAGCACCACCGGGCAGCGACAGCGCTGCAGCACGTCGCTCGTCGTCTCGCCGAACATCAGCTCCTCGCCCGGGCGCCGCGCCACGCCCATGACGATCAACGCCACCCTCCTGCCGGCCTGGCGGGCAATGGCATCGGCGGCGGCGGCCCTGCTGCGGATGGCGGTCTCGACCTCGACGCCGTAGCGGTCGGCAAGCGCGACAATGTCCTTCAGCACCGCCTCCCTGCGGCGATGCGAGACGGCGTCGCGTGGCTCGTCGCGGCCGACCCGCGCAACATAGAGCATCTTGACCGGCGCGCCGGTGACGGCGGCAACGGCAAGCGCCAGCTCGGCGCCACGGCGGGCGACCGACGTGCCGTTGACCGGCACAAGGATCCGGCCCGACTCGGGGCCGAGCCTCGGCATCTGCCGGCCGGCGGCGGCGGGTTTCAGCACCAGGCAGAGCGGACCGTCGAAGGCGCCGGCGATCTCGTCGATGCGGCGGGTGAAGCCGCCCTTGGCGGTGAGTGCGCGGCCAAGCCCGACAATCAGCATGCCGTAACCCTTGCGCGCCTCCTTCGCCACGGTCTCGGCCGAAACGGGCGTGCCATGCCGGCGGGTGACGGGAGCCCTGGCGGCGGGCTGCTCGTCGGCCACCTTCGCCGCCTCGCGGTTGTCCTCGGCGCCCTTCTCGATCTCCTCCAGATTCGGCTCCGCTCCCGGCTCGGCCTCGTTCTCGCCGCCGGCATGCAGCACCGTCATCGGCTTGCCGGCGCCGATCACGCCGGCCATGTAGGCGGCGAAGCGGCCGACGACACCTTCGTCGGCCACCACCAGCAGCCGCTCCAGATTGGCGACGAAGCCGCGCTGGTCGATCTCCTCGCGCTCCAGCCTTTTCTTCTCGGCGTCGCCGATCGACAGCCGGCCAAGCGCCCAGCGCAGCGTGGGCGGCATTGCCAGCGTGGTGACGACGGCCATGGTAACGATCATGGTGAAGAGGTTGTGCGAGAGCACGCCGACCGACAGGCCGATCGAGGCGACGATGACCTCGGTCGAGCCGCGCGCATTCATGCCGCAGCCGACAGCGATACCCTCGCTGCGGCTCATGCCGGCGATTTCGGCGCCGATGAAGGCACCGGCGAATTTGCCGAGGCTGGCAATTGCAACCAGCGCGACGGTGAGCAGTGCAAGCTGCGGATCGAGGAGCACGGTGAGGTCCGCCGAGAGACCAGCGACGCCGAAGAAGACCGGCATGAACAGCGCCGTGATGACGCCGCGCAGTTGGCCCTCGATGTGGCGCGACAGGATCGGCGACTCGCCGACAAGGATGCCGGCGACAAACGCGCCGAGTACGGTGTGGACGCCGATCAGGTCGGTGATCAAGGCCATCGTGCCCATGATGGCGAGGATCACGGTGACGACGGCGTATTCGCTGCTGAAGTTGTCGTTGGTCCAGCGGATGGCGTCGAAGACGATGCGGCGGCCAAGGGTGAAGGAAAAGGCCATGAAGGCGGCGACGCCGGCAAGCGTAAAGGCGAGGCTGCCGAGCTCGATGCGGCCCTTGGTCGCGATGCCGATGGTGATGGCGATGATGACCCAGCCGATCGTGTCCTCGATGATCGCCGAGGAGACGATGATCTGGCCGAGGTCGCGGCGCATGAAGTTCATCTCGCGCACGACCATGGCGACGATCTTGACCGAAGAGATGGAGAGCGCGGTGCCGAGGAAGAGGCCGGCGACGACGCGCTCGCTGCCTTCGGCGAGCAGCGAGGCCGGCATAGCCTGCGCCGCCGCGAAGCCGAGCACGAAGGGGATCGCTACGCCGGCGGCGGAGATGGAAAAGCACGCGCGGCCGACCCTGCGCACCAGTCTGAGGTCGGTCTCCATGCCGGTGAGCAGGAGCAGCATCAGCACGCCGAGCTGGGCGATGGCGTTGATCATGCTCTTTTGCGAGGCGTCGCCGGAGAAGATCGCCCGCTCCGCCTCCGGCCACAGCCAGCCGAGCAGCGAGGGCCCGAGCAGGATGCCGCCGATGAGCTGACCCATGACGGCCGGCTGCCCGATGCGTTCGAGCAGCTCGCCGAGACCGCGCCCGACGACCAGCAGGAGGATGATCTCGAGAACGAAGATGCCTTCGCTCGAGATTATGACGCTGGATGGGCCAGTCTTTTCCGCCGGCCAGGCCGCAGCCGGGGCCAGGAACAGGGCCGCTGCCGCGATCCCGAGTGGCCAGCGCCATTTGTGCAGGAACGAAAGAATCATGCACCCCTCATTCTGTCGGAAACAACGGTTGCGGGCGACATCGGTTGCACAGGTTGCTCGCCGTGCGGCGCGTCCGGCGACGTCAGGACAATTCGATTCAAATGCGGCTGTGGATGTTTGCTTTCGGGTAAAGCGAGTCGCGCATGTTCGTTGCACGGCGGGCAATAAGGAGAAGCTAATGAAAAGCGACTTTGCTGCCGCTCGCCTGCATCTGGAGCGGGCCTGCCACTATCTGCGCGGCGACGACGAAACGAGCAGCGAGGCCCTTTCGGCGCTCGACCTGTTGATCGAGGCGATCGTTGCCGCCCAGTACACACGGCCGGCGGCGGAAGTGGTGGATTTTCCACGGTCGGCAAGGCTGCGGTAGTCCCGCGAAGCCCGGGCGACGATACGGTCGGTGACCGGGCACTCCCAAGGCCGTCCCACACGGCTACAAGCGACATGGCAGAGTCAGGGAGGCCGCTTCGGGCGGAAGCGGCCTCGGCATGTCATAGGCTGGCTAGCTTGCATTCGCTTGTCGCATCCGACCCACGTCTCTTATATGCTTGGCGGAAAGCTTTGGAGCGGCAATGAAGCTTGAGAGCACCATTACTTGCCCTGAGTGCGGGCATCAGTCTGCGGAATCGATGCCGACCGACGCCTGCGTTCATTTCTACGAATGCAAAAACTGCAGGGTACTCTTGAAGCCTTTGGCGGGCGATTGCTGCGTTTTCTGTTCATATGCCGATCTGCCGTGCCCGCCGCTTCAGGAGAGCAGTCGTGCAAACTCTCTGGTCGGTGGATGATCGTTGCGAGAACGTCGCTCGCGGTGAAGCTCGTTCCGGCCAACCTCATGGCAGAGTTCCGAGAAGAAGCCGCTCAGCGCACAAAGCCAAACTTAGGCACTACCCCTGTTAGTACGTTAATAAGCATTTGGTAATAAAACACCGACAATGAAACACAGGCTCGATCCAGCGCATTGGATGCCGGCATTCCCGGCGGATTCGTGCCATGCGCATTAGGAGCCAGATCATCCTCAGCATGGTGAGCGCCGCGGCCCTGATCGGGCTGGTTGGCGGCGTCGCCATCTTCACGCAGATCGCGGCGACAAAATATCTGGGACTGACCGAAGCGACCAATGTCGCGCAGGAACTGGCCGACACGATTGTCTTCAAATCATCCGACGGGACGCCTTCGCTGTTCGAGCGGCCCGAGGCGCTCAAGCAATTCATGCAGCACCAGCACCGCCGCATGCATCGGGATTTCCTGGTCCTCGACCGCAACAAGATCATCGTCGCCCATGCCGCCGACGAAGAGCACCATGTCGGCGGCAAATTCGAGCACGACCCCGGCAACGAAATCGGCCAGACGCTGGAGGACGGCATCCCGCGCAGGTTTGTCGACCCGGAGGAAGTCATCGCCATACTGGCCGTGCCGATCGAATATCCCGCCGATACGATCATCGGCGCCGTGCTGCTGGAATATGACCCTGTCCTGCATGCCGCGGAGCAACGCACCAACAGCCTGCTCTGGCTGGTTGGTCTCAGCGCGGCGGCGGCCGTGCTGGCTGCGGTGGGATTTGCATGGATGCTGCTCAGCCGTTTCGGCGCCGGCCTCAACGACATGATACGCGGCATGGAAGCGCTGGCGAAAGGCAATGCCATGACGCGTATCAGCCATGCCCGCAAGGATGAATTCGGGCAGCTGGCCGATGGGTTCAACACGATGGCGGACCAGCTTGCATCGGCGCGGGCGCATGTCGAGGATATCGTCGAGACGGCGGCCGAAGGCATCGCGGTGCTGGACGGCGACGGCCGTATCGCCAGCGCCAATCCGGCGGCGGCAAGGATGGTCGGACGGCGCGCCGACAAGATCGTCGGGCAGCAATGGGATGCGGTGCTGACGGTGCGCGACCCGAGAGGCGGTGCGTTCGCGGCCGGTGCTTCTCCCGTCGAAATGGCTTTGGCCACCGGCCGCCAGCACCAGGGCGAGGTGCGCCTGACCAAATCGGACGGTTCGCATCTGCCTGTGATCGCCAGTTGCAGTCCGCTCAGCCGATCCGGCGGCGGTCTGGTCCTCACGCTCAACGACATCAGCGAGTTGCGCCGCGCCGAAGGGGTCGTCAACGAGCGTGCCGATCAGCTGGCAATCCTCAACCGCGAGCTGCACGAGAAGTCGGAAACCACGACCCGCCTGGTGAAGCTTGGCGAGCTGCTGCAGGCCTGCGTGACCTTCCCGGAAGCCTTCGCAGTGGTCGGCACCGCCATGACCGAGTTCCTGGGCGGCTTGAGCGGAACCGTGCATTTGACCAGCGCCTCGCGCAACCTGGTCGAGGAGATGGCGCATTGGGGCGACGTCCGGTCGAGCGTTACCCAGTTTGCCCCGGAGGATTGCTGGGCGCTGCGCCGCGGCCAGGAGCATGTCGCCGGCCCTGGCATGCTGACGCCGCGCTGCGCGCATATCACCGAGAACGGCAAGAAGGGCTATGTCTGCATGCCGCTGGCGGCGCAAGGCGAGACGCTGGGCATTCTGCATCTGTGCGAGCCGAATGCAGCCGACAAGCCGCAATGGCTGGCTGAAAGGCAGCAGATCCTGCGCGGTGTCGTCGACACGCTGGCATTGGCGCTGGCCAATCTGCGCCTGCGCGAGACGCTGCGGCAGCAGTCGATCCGCGATCCGAACACCGGCCTGTTCAACCGGCGCTATCTCGAGGAAACCAGCAGCCGCGAACTGCGCCGGATGGAGCGCTCGGCGCAGCCGCTGACGATCCTCATGCTCGACGTCGATCATTTCAAGCAGTTCAACGACACGTTCGGCCACGAAGCCGGCGACCTCGTGCTCAAGCAGGTCGCCGCCACATTGATCGAGCACGCCAGGGACAGTGACGTGGTGTCGCGCTACGGCGGCGAGGAATTCGCCATCGTCATGCCTGGATGCTCGCTCGAGGAAGGTGCCGAGCGGGCAGAAGCACTGCGCCAGGCCATCAGGCAGCTTCACCTGACGCATCGCGGCCGCACGCTGGGCACCGTGACGGTTTCTTTCGGGGTCGCCGCCTACCCCGAGCATGGAGCCGGCTGGGCCGAGATCACCAATGCCGCCGATCATGCGCTGTACGATGCCAAGGGCGAAGGACGCGACCGGGTCGTCGTCGCCAAGACCAGCATCCCCGGTGAGCGGCCCTCGATCCAGCTGGTATCGGCCGCCAAAGCGGGTGCGGACGTCAAGGGCTGACGCGCTCCGCCTAAGCGAGAGCGACACGAGGAAGACAAGCAGCGACTCCGAGCGGCGGCGAGCCGCGTTCAGGCGTTTTGGAACTGACCAACAGAGAAGGCTGTTCTCACAGCCATGCCAATGGCATAATGGGGTCAGGGCCTACGCTATCTTTATTCATGGCCCCCCGTCCTGGGTGACCGGCGAAACCCACCCCCGCCCCCCGATCGTCGGTCGCCTACTTTTCCACGCCAGACATTCTGAGCCGCGCTGGAACGTTTCAGCCACCCTTTGCGTTGTGGTTTTTGGGGTGTGGGTGGCGTCGTTTCGCCGAACGGGCGGATGCGTTGCGCCAGTAGATCAGAGCAGTTGCACCTGACGCATCGCGGCCGCACACTGGACACCGTGACGGTCTCGTTCGGGTCGCCGCCTACCTTGGGTCGGGCTGGGGCCGAAATCACCAATGCCACCGATCACGCGCTCCATGATGCCAGGGCGAAGGACGCACCGCGTCGTCGTCGCCAAGAGCAGCGCCCCCGGCGAACGGCCCTCGATCCAGCTGGTATCGGCCGCGAAAGCAAGTGCGGACGTCAAGGGCTGAAGGACGCGCAACGCGACCGCGCCAGCTCGGTCCAGAGCCAGAACAGCCAGATCAGCCAAGCCGCCAAGGCCAGCACGACAGGCTTGGAATATCAATCTTGCGAACCCCGGTCTGGGCAGTTGTAGCGGTAGAATGGCGTGATGGTGGCATCGCGACGGCTCTCGAACATGAATGTGCGCAATTCGACCGTCACGTGCCGCAATCCATTCATATCCTCAGTACGAACAAAGAAAATACTGGCGTCGATAGCGCATTCGCAACATCCTGCTCGCGATACGGACTAGCCACAGTGAACACAGCTGAACATCCGATCAAGCGCTCGCTCGTCTTCTTCCTGGTGCCCGATTTCACCATGGTCGCCTTTGCGACCGCGCTGGAGCCGATCCGCATCGCCAACCGGATGCTCGGCTACGAAGCCTACAGGTGGCGGCTAGCCAGTATCGACGGGCAGCCCGTGTCCGCTTCGAACGGCGTGTTGTGTGCCGTAAACACGTCGTTGGAGGACGAGCGGCGTAAGATGGCCGGCCCCGACAGGCTATCGATGGTCATCGTCTGCACCGGCATCAACATCGAACGTTATTCGAACAAGTCGGCCTTTGCCTGGTTGCGCGAGGAACATAATCGCGGCGTTGCGATCGGCGGCCTCTGCACCGGTGCGCACGTGCTTGCGGCTGCCGGATTGCTCTCGGGCAAACGCTGCGCCATCCACTGGGAAAACCTGCCGGGCTTCGCCGAGGCATTTCCGGAGGCCAAGGTTTTTGCCGACCTTTTTGAGGTCGACCAGGATATTTATACATGCGCCGGCGGCACGGCTGCTCTCGACATGATGTTGAAGCTGATCGGCGATGATTTCGACGATTCTCTGGTCAGGCACGTATGTGAGCAGGTGCTGACCGATCGAGTACGCAGCCCGAGCGATCGCCAGCGGCTTCCTCTGCGAGCACGGCTCGGCATTCAGAACTCCAAGGTGCTGACAATCATAGAACTTATGGACGCCAATCCGTCCGAACCGATATCGATTGGTGATATTGCCGACCAAGTCGGACTGTCGCGACGGCAGATCGAGCGTCTGTTCCACGTCGAGATGGGTCGCTCCCCCGCCCGCTATTATTTGGATATCCGCCTCGAGCGCGCGCGGAACCTGCTGATCCAGTCATCCTTGCCCATAGTCGAAGTGGCCGCCACGTGCGGCTTCGTTTCGGCGTCGCATTTTTCAAAATGCTACCGCGAGCTCTACGCACATACGCCGCAGCAGGAACGACTGGACAGGAAACACCCCGCCGCGGCATAAACGTCACCAGTTTTGTGACTTTCACGGCCAGTTAGCCAAGCAGTTTGCGCGCCCATGAACGTCGCGCCGCGCAAGCACAGCGACCAAATCCGGCTGACTCGACACAGGCTTCGCAAAGGACGTTTAGCCGCTCCGCAGCATGCACGGCTTGTTGCGATACCTGATACCCGCTTCTGATTGGGGAGGCTTGCCTTGCCCGGGTAGGCTTAGCCCTACCCGAGATCTACCGGGCTCCCTACTCACCTGCCGGCTTCTCCTATCCCCTCTGCTTGCCCATTCTACCCTCATGGGTGTGGTGGGAGAGCGCCAAATCCGACACTTCCAAAACGACGCCAATTGCAGAAGTTCCAAGTGCGCCGTGCGCGACCTTGGCCTCGCAAGAGGTCGGTCTTTGTCGTCCAGGGGAAGTTTTCACGAAATAGTTCCGAAATATATCTGGGAGGTCAAGCATGTCGACTGCAAGCAGACTACGAGGCGTAGACCCGGCGGTATTCTGGCCGGCCATAGCGATAACGGCCGCGTTCATCTCATGGGGAGCGGTGGCCCCAGATAGTCTCGCCTCTGTCACCCAAGCTATTCTTTCGGCGATCATCAATGGTTTCGGATGGGGCTTTGTTGTCTCGACCGCGTTATTCCTGGTCTTTGCCGGGTTCCTGGCGGTCAGCCGTTTCGGCAAGATCAGACTTGGGGCCGATGGCGAACTTCCCGAATTCCGGACGGTTTCGTGGGTATGCATGATGTTCAGCGTCGGCATGGGCATCGGCCTGATGTTCTGGGGCGTTGCCGAGCCAGTCTTCCATTTTGGCGCACCGCCTCACGGGCTGGCGGCCGCGCAAAGCAAGGAAGCTGCGCTGGTCGCGATGAAATATTCCTATTTTCATTGGGCGCTGCACCCTTGGGCGATCTACGCCATTGTCGGTCTGGCGATCGCCTACTTCACCCACCGCAAGGGCTTGCCAATCCTGATCTCGAGCGCATTCACACCCTTGCTCGGCAACGCGGTCAACGGCCCGATCGGCAAGACGATCGATATTCTCGCCGTCATCGCCACACTGTTCGGCACGGCGACATCGCTCGGCCTTGGCGCACAGCAGATCAACAGCGGGCTGAATTTTCTCTGGGGAACCGGCGAGGGGACAGCCATTGCCCTTACGATCATCGCGGTGCTGTCGGTGCTGTTCATCCTTTCGGCGGTGTCCGGAGTGGGCAAGGGCGTTCAGTTCCTGAGCAACATGAACATGGTGGTCGCCGCCGCGTTGCTGCTGTTCCTGGCCGTCGTCGGTCCGACCATCTTTATCCTCAACACCTTCACCGAAGCGCTTGGCGACTACCTGGCCGATCTCGTCACCATGTCGTTCCGCACCGCTGCCTTCAGCGACGGCAAATGGCTGGGCAGCTGGACGATCTTCTACTGGGCCTGGTGGGTTTCGTGGGCGCCTTTCGTCGGCGTCTTCATTGCGCGCATCTCCAAGGGGCGGACGATCCGCGAGTTCATCACCGGCGTTCTGCTCATTCCGAGCGGCGTGACCTTCCTCTGGTTCACCATCATGGGCGGCACCGCGTTGCACTCCGAACTGATGGGGGTCGGCGGTCTTGTCGAGGCGGTCAACAATCAGGGTGCTGCCATCTCGCTGTTTGCTTTGCTCGAACAATATCCAGCAACCGCGCTCACCTCGTTCGTCGCGATCTTCCTGGTCGCCATCTTCTTCATCTCGGGAGCGGATGCCGCCTCGATCGTGATGGGCATGCTGTCGTCGCGCGGCACGCTCGAGCCCGCGCGCATCGTCGTCGTCCTCTGGGGCGTCCTTGCGGGAGCGTCGGCCTGCGTGTTGCTGGTGATGGGAGGCCTGGAGGGTCTGCAGACCGCGTCGATCATCGCCGCAGCACCCTTCCTCGTCGTGATGCTCGGGCTGTGCATCTCGCTGTGGATGGCGCTGCTGGACGACCTCGAAGGACGGCGCGAACCCGCCTCTCCCCTGCCCGAAGCCCCGCTTCTGACCGCAGGAGTCGCGGCAGAGTAGGCTACGGTTGCCATCCAGGCGGCCAACAAGCCGCACCTGAAAATCGAACTTCAGGTGCGGCTTTGCCGGTAGTCGCCCCGCCGCGATCGTCGCTCCTCATCGCCGCCGGCAGCGCGACAAGGATCAAGCCAGAACCAAAATCCAACTGAGCGCTCGAAGGGAGCCAAGATGACAACCGACCCGCAAGTTTGGCTCAGCCTGCTGACGCTCACAGCACTCGAAATCGTCCTGAGTGTCGACAATCTGGTCGTAATCTCGGTTCTGGTCGGCAAACTTGCTCCCGAGTTGCGGCCGAAAGCGCGATTTCTCGGAATGGCGCTGGCCCTGGTTCCGCGGCTTGTCCTGCTGCTGTTCATCGGGTGGATCATCGGCTTGACCGAACCTCTGTTCGAGGTATTCGGCCACGGCTTTTCCGGAAAGGATATGATCCTGGCAGGCGGCGGTCTGTTCCTCATCTACAAGGCCACCCAAGAGATACATGCAAGTCTCGAGGGCGAAGAGGGCCACATAGGAGCCACCGTGCGCGCAGGCTTCGTAGCCGTCGTATCGCAGATTGCCCTGATCAACCTGGTATTTTCCATTGACTCGATCGTGACCGCCGTCGGCATGGCCAACGAAATCTGGGTGATGGCCGTCGCTGTCATCGCGTCGATGGTCGTCCTGATCGCAGCCGCCGGACCGGTTGGAAAATTCGTCGATCGTCACCCTACCGTGAAGATGCTGGCGCTCGGCTTCCTCATCATGATCGGCATGACATTGGTCGCGGATGCCTTCGGTGTCCATATTCCCAAAGGCTATGTCTATTCGGCGATGATTTTCTCGGTGGCTGTCGAAGGCGTGAACATGCTGCACCGCCGAAAGGCCAGGCCGGTTCATTTGCACAATCAATATGGGCCAGAGGTTGCGATTGCAGCCAACGACGGATACGCACAATCCGCGCCAGTTTCCCAAACAAGCAGACAGGCAAATGAAGCCTGACGCGCCGCGGACGGAAAGTTTGGCAGCTGATCCGCTGCCCGCATGTTTAGGGCGGTACGTTTTCTGACGCGACCTCGTGCTCAAGCAGGTCGCCGCCACATTGATCGAGCACGCCAGGGACAGCGACGTCGTGTCACGCTACGGCGGCGAGGAATTCGCCATCGTCATGCCGGGATGCTCGCTCGAGGAAGGTGCCGAGCGGGCAGAAGCACTGCGCCAGGCCATCAGGCAGCTTCACCTGACGCATCGCGGCCGCACGCTGGGCACCGTGACGGTTTCTTTCGGGGTCGCCGCCTACCCCGAGCATGGAGCCGGCTGGGCCGAGATCACAAATGCTGCCGATCATGCGCTGTACGATGCCAAGGGCGAAGGACGCGACCGGGTCGTCGTCGCCAAGAGCAGCGCTCCCGGTGAGCGACCCTCGATCCAGCTGGTATCGGCCGCCAAAGCGGGTGCGGACGTCAAGGGCTGACGCGCTCCGCCTAAGCGAGAGCGACACGACGAAGACAAGCAGCGACTCCGAGCGGCGGCGAGCCGCGTTCAGGCGTTCTGGAACTGACCAACAGAGAAGGCTGTTCTCACAGCCATCCCAATGGCATAATGGGGTCAGGGCCTACGCTTTCTTTATTCATGGCCCCCCGTCCTGGGTGACCGGCGAAACCCACCCCCGCCCCCCGATCGTCGGTCGCCTACTTTTCCACGCCAGACATTCTGAGCCGCGCTGGAACGTTTCAGCCGACCGCGCGTTGTGATCTTTGGGGTGTGACCGGTGTCTTTTCGGCCGGCCACTGCGTTCGGGAGGCGCATGGCAGGGGATGTCCCAGGTCCAGACCGTGAAGTCCACCGAGGCGGCAGCAGCGCCGCGGGCGTCGGATGCGTTCGCGATGAAGCTCACCTCATCGGAACTGGCAACGACGATGTCGCATTTCCATCGCGCCGAAATCGGCCGCATGGCTGGCTGGCGTGACAGGCTCGACCGGACCAGCAACTGGGCGATCACGGTTGTCGCCGCGATGCTGTCGGTATCGCTGTCGACGCCAAGTGCCCATCACGGCGTGCTGCTCTTCGCCATGCTTTTGATTACGCTGCTGTTGTGGATCGAGGCGCGGCGCTATCGCTTTTTCGACGTCTACCGGGCCAGGGTGCGCCAGTTCGAGCGCTACTACTTCGCGCAGATCTTCTCGCCGCAGCCGGATTACGCTTCAAACTGGCTGGCCATCGTCGGCGAAGGCCTGCGCTCGCCACGCTTCCTGATCTCGCAGCGGGCGGCGCTGGTGCGGCGGCTGCGCCGCAACTACCTCTTCATGTACACGATCCTGATCCTGGCCTGGGTGCTGAAGATCACGACGCCCAGCCTGCAACGCGACGGATCGCCGATCGGTTTCGGCGCCTCGTTCCTCGACGCGATGCGGGTAGCATCGCTCGGTCCGGTGCCCGGCATCGTCGTCGCGTGCATCGTGGGATTCTGCTATGCCGCTCTGCTCGCCGCGGCCTTCCTCCTCAGCAGCGAGGAAGGCGAACTTTCGCACGGCACCGTGCATGTCTGAGCATGATCCCGAACCGAAGGTCCGCGAAGGCAAAAAGTGGAACCCGGTTTCTGGTTTCTATTTCAGCGACAGCCATGTCGAGCGGAAGTCCTTCGTGTTGTTGCGGTTGGGATAGGGCTGGTCTGGTATGGGAACGCCGAGATGGGCGCAGAGCGGATCCCAGCCATCGCCAAGCCTGTGGACCAGCAGGCGCTCGGCCGGCACGGTGGCGATGACCGCCTCGACATTGGCCTCGTAGGCGGCGATCGCGGCCGCGCGATCCTGCGGCTGGCCGGCGAAGACCTGCTTCGCGATCAGCGCGACGCCAAGGGAATCCGGATCCAGGCTGGTGGCGATGCCGGCGACGATCGTCTTTTCGAAACTCTCCCACCAGCTTTCAGGCGAACGCCAGGTGAGGATGACGCGGGCATCGGGATAGATGCCGATCAGCTCCCGCCAGTAGTATGCCGACGGCCAGTCCATGCAGGAGACATAGCCGGAGAACAGCCTGTCCCAGTCGGGCGCCTCGCCCTTCGCCAGGGCGCGCCACAGCCGCTTCTGCTCCTCGTTGGTGTTGACCGCGACCATGTGGTGGCAGGGGCCGAAGCCGAGGATCGCCAGCGCTTCGCGCATCGAATCCGTACCGGTACGGCCGAAGCCGGTTCCTATTACCTTGATCGCCATGCCACCCCTCCCCTTGATCGAAGAAGATCAGTCTCCTGCCACCACGACCCGCAGGCGGTTGCTCTCGGGATCAGCGAGGTGCAGTGCCCCATCCGTTTGCGTCGAAGGCAGGTGCGCGTTGTCGAGTCGCCGCGTGACCGCAGCGAGATCCTCGGCCGATGGAACCACCACGGTGAAATGGTCGAGGCCGGCGGCACCGGGCGGCGGCTCGCGCAGGTCGTCGCGGGCCCAGATGTTGAAGGCGACCATGTGCGGGCGCCGGTCGGTGCCGCAGTCGAACAGGCCGAACGAGTGGGACTGGATGTGCGGCCTGAAGCCGAGTACGCCGAGATAGAATGCCATCAGCGCTTCCGGCGAGCGGGCGCGCATATGGATGTGGCCGATGAAGGCATCGGCCGCCAGCATGGGTTCGACATGGCCGGAATTACCGAGTTCGCGCAACAACAAGCCCGCGATATCCAACGGCTCGAGACCGGAATGCGCGCTGCCATCCCTGGCGAGCAGCGAGACGCGGCCGTCCGCCGCCTCCTCTCGCGAGGCATAGCGCTCGGGCGTGTCGAGGCAGATCTCGATACCGTTGCCGGACGGGTCGGAGACATAGAGGGATTCCGAGATCAGGTGATCCTGGGCGCTGTATCTCAGGCCCGATGCCTTGAGCCGGGCGGCAACGCGCGCCAACTCCTTGCGCGTCGTTACATGCACGGCGACATGGAAGAGATCGCGCGCCTTCGGCGGCAGGACCAAATCCGCCCCGGCGTGCAGCACGATCAGCGCCTTGCCGACGACGCCGAGTTCGACTGCTGCGCCATCGTCGCCAAGCACCGCCAGGCCGACCGCGTCGACCCAGACCGGCAAGGCCGCCGCGATATCGACGACACGCAGATGAACCGGACCGAGATGGGTGGCGCCGGCCAGCAATTCTTCGCTCATCGCCATTGTCCGGATTGCAGCCTCCGAACATTAGCTTTGAACGATATAGCTGTCTCGCGCAAAGTGGCCCACCGTGCGTGCCACTGGTCCTGCGAGGGAGGCGGGCGTATCCTGGGTCCAAGGGTCTGAAAATATCTCGCTAGGGAGATTGCGATGGCTCAGGCAACGCGTCACGACGCCTGGCAGGCCGGAGACAGCTACGACCTCTATATGGGGCGATGGAGCCGTCAGATCGCTCCCCTCTTCCTGGATTGGCTCGATCCGCCCGAGGGGCTGGATTGGCTGGAGGCGGGGTGCGGAACCGGAGCGCTGTCCGCGGCGATCCTTGCGCGCTGCAACCCCGCGAGCCTGGTCTCGATAGACCCATCAGAGGGCTTTCTCGCCAAGGCGCGCGCCAACGTGCCGGACGGGCGTGTCGAGTTTGTCCAGGGCGATGCGCAGGCGCTATCGGTCAAATCGGACAGCAAGGACGTGGTCGTGTCCGCGCTGGTTCTCAACTTCATTCAAGACAAGCAGAAGGCGCTCGCGGAGATGCGGCGGGTCGCCCGCGGCGGAGCGACGATCGGATTCTATGTTTGGGATTATCCCGGCGGCGGCGTGGAATTCATGCGGGCCTTCTGGACGGCAGCGACGGCCCTCGACCCCGCTGCCATCGACCTTACCGAGGACCGGCGCTTCCCATTCTGCACACCGGACGGATTGACCGACCTCGCGAGCAGGGCTGGGTTGGTTTCCGTCGACTGCACCCAGATCGAAATGCCGGCTGTGTTCAAGGACTTTGACGACTACTGGCGTCCCTTCACGCTGGGCGCAGGGCCGGCGCCGGGCTATTGCATGAGCCTCGAGCCGCACGCACGCCAGCGCCTGATGGAGAAGCTGCGCGACAGCCTGCCGCGCGGCGAGGACGGATCAATCCCCATGAAAACCAGGGCCTGGGCGGTGCAAGCCAAGGCAAGCTGACGGTTCGCTGCGCCAGACCAGGAACGATATCGCTCCCGAGCGCAAAGTTCGGGTTGACCGCTCCCGGGCACGAAGCGACTATCGGGTTCAGCCAGCCGGCGCAGACTGCAGGGAGGAAATGCAATGGACGAACCCGATCAGTGGCGTCACATGTCGAGCGCGCCACGGGACGGCAGCCGCATCCTGGTCACGGTGCGCCCATCCGAACAGGGACCGGCGGAAGTCGACATGGCCT
The DNA here is from genome assembly GCF_056781675.1 of Mesorhizobium monacense. NCBI lineage: Bacteria > Pseudomonadati > Pseudomonadota > Alphaproteobacteria > Hyphomicrobiales > Phyllobacteriaceae > Mesorhizobium > Mesorhizobium monacense. Next base: position 3,305,375 of record NZ_CM165567.1, read on the forward strand.
ATTGGTCGCGCGCCGACCAGTTCGGCGCCGAGGGCTGGCGCGCCTCCGACTCCTCGCCGGGACGCGTGGTCGAATATGCCGATCCGGAGCTGAAATGCTGGATGCCGCTGCCAAGGGCCAATCCGGGCCGGGCCTCGATGCCGGCGCCCTGGGAAGGCGAAGACGTGCCGCTGCTGGACGGCTCCGGCATATAAGCGGGAGCGGTCGGCGACAGCCAGGGCAACCGCATCAGGTTTGACCCTTCGGTCGTTACCTCGGCCGGCGCACCGCCCGCACCACCCCGCCGGGTCCACCGCCGCAGAAGAAGCAGTCGCTGCCGTCGGATTCGAGCCCGGACACGCCGGTGCCGGCCGGCATGTCCAGCTTCTCCAGGACCTTTCCCGTCTGCGGGTCGACGCGCCGCACGTCGCTTTGGTCGCCTTCCCAAGTGCCGTGCCACAATTCGCCGTCGACCCATGTCACGCCGGTGACAAAGCGGTTGGATTCGATGGTGCGCAGGACTGCCCCTGTCTCGGGATCGATCTGGTGGATCTTACGCTCCCGGTTCTGCCCCACCCAGAGCGTGCCCTCGGCCCAGGTGAGACCGGAATCGCCGCCGCCACCGGGTGCCGGGATGGTGGCCAGCACCTGGCCGGTGTCGGGGTCGATCTTCTGGATCCGGTCCTTGGCAAGCTGGAACAGGTGCTTGCCGTCATAGGCGGTGCCGGCATGGGCGGCGACATCGATCGAGCGCAGCGTCTCACCGCTCGCCGGGTCGAAGGCGGTCAGCTTCTCGCCCGAGGCAAACCAGACATTTTTTCCGTCAAAGCTCACCCCGTGTACGGCGTCGACGCCCGGAAAGGGTCCGTATTCGCGCAGGATTTCAGCGGCCGCATGTTTCATGTCTTTGTCCTCGCCATGTCTGGTCGTACCTTCCTAGCCGTTCGGCAGCGGCGCCGGGAGTAACAAGGTGGTCGTGAATCCCGCCACCGGCGGCGTCATCCAGCGGCGCGCCCGCCCGTGCCCGAACGACTGCACCTTGCCGGTCAAGGCGAGTTGCTCAAGAGCCCGCTGCACGCTGCGCTGTCCGGCGCCAAGCGCCAGCGCCAGCGCCGAGCTTGCCCAGGATTCGCCATCGGCAAGGAAGGCCAGCACCGCCGCGTGCCGCTCCTCGATCGGTCGCGCCAGCACCAGCACCTCGCCGGCCTGGCGCGGCGCCAACGCAAAGCCTCGCTTGGTCGCGCCGATGTCGGCCAGCATGCGCAGCTCAGCGCGCAGCCGGCCGATTTCGACCCGCAGCCTGGCGCGATGCGATTCATCGGCGTGCTTGCCGCCGAAAGCCCGCGCCACGAGTTCCTCTCTCGACACATCCGCCGGCCACGCTTCGGCGAGCGCCCGCGCCAGCGCAAACAACACCGGGCGCGTGGCCAGCGAGATTGTCGTTTCGTGCTTGCGCACCAGATAGCGCAAGGCGTCGACGACCAGGGCCGGCGAAGCCTGCAACGCCTCGACCTCCTCGAGCAGCAGCGGGCGCTCGTCACCCTGCGCGATCAGCCGCGCCGCGGGCGTCTCCAGCGCCAGGAAGGCACTGTCGACCTCCGCCATCAGCCCGGCAATGCCGGCCCGGTTCGCGGCCAGCCTCGCCCACTCCAGCGCCTCGCGCGCGGCTTTCGTCCTGAGGCGCCGCATCGCGATCCCGGCGACGGCGAGCTCGTGCGCGGCCCGCGAGGCCGGCGGAAGCGGCGCCGGGTCGAGCCCGGCCAGCACGCGCTCGGCCTCGTCGAGGCGGCCGATCAGCAGCAGGCGCCGCACCGTGAGGTGCCCGGCGTGCGCCGCATTCAGCCGGTCGCCATGCTTTTCCAGCGTTGCCCGCGCCGCGTCTAGCGTCTTCGCCGGCCAGCCGAGATCGCGCGAGACCAGCGCGATCTCGGCTTCCGCAACAACGCATCTGGCGCGCGCCACGGCCTCTTTCGGACCAAAGCCGCGCACCGCCCGCCGCAGCAGAAGCTTGGCGCGATCGAGGTCGCCGAGCTGCGCCATGGCGATACCGCGCAGCGCCAGGGCCGGCGCATCCTCGCGCAAGGCGACGCGATCGAGCGCGCCGAGCGGGTCACCGGCCGCCAGCGCCAGCCCTGCCGCGGTGATCAGCGAGTCCATTCAAATCCCGTCACACTTGTAACTCCCACCTTCCGGCGCAGCGCCCCTACTCTATCTCACCATCAGCAAGCAACAACACGTCGCAACGGCGCGACAACAGACTGGCAAAGGAGAAGACCATGACCAAGCACACCGCAATGAAGACACCACCTGTTGTTTCGCAGCAGGAATGGGAGGCCGCGCGCGAAAAACTGCTGGTGAAGGAGAAGGCCACGCTCCGCGCCAAGGACACGCTGGCCGCCGAACGCCGGCGGATGCCATGGATGAGCGTGGACAAGACATATGCGTTCGAGGGGCCTGAGGGAAAGGCCAGCCTGCTCGATTTGTTCCACGGCCGCCGTCAACTGATAGTCTACCGCGCCTTCTTCGAGCCCGGCGTTTATGGCTGGCCCGATCACGCCTGCCGCGGCTGTTCGCTGGGCGCCGACCAGGTCGGCAACCTTGCCCATCTCAACGCCCGCGACACCACGCTCGTCTACGCCTCGCGCGCCCCGCAGGCCGACATTGCGCGGCTGAAGAAGCGGATGGGCTGGGAGATGCCCTGGTACACCATCACCGACAGCTTCGACAAAGACTTCGGCGTCGACGAATGGCACGGCCACAATGTGTTCATCCGCGACGGCGAGCGCATTTTCCGCACCTACCTCATCAACAGCCGCGGCGATGAGGCGATGGGCACCGTCTGGAGCTACCTCGACGCCACGCCGCTCGGTCGGCAGGAGGTCTGGGAGGACTCGCCACAAGGCTATCCGCAAACCCCGACTTACAAATGGTGGAACTGGCACGACAATTACGACGCCGCGCCCGACAAGAAATGGGCCGAAGTGTCTGCTGCCGGAGAGGCAGCGTTCCGGGACAACGCCTAGCAGGTGGATTTGGCAGGACGCCCGATGCCGTCGGCAAGCGGGCGTCCTCCCCTGGCATGTGCCAGTGGCGCAACAGCGCTCTATCAAGGGAAAGAGACCATGAGCGAGATCCATGCAGGCGCCGGCGACGCGATCCCCGGTGAACGAGCAAACGCCCTTGGCACCGCCGGCTGGCTGTGCCTCGCCGCGGCACCGACCTTTGCGCTGATGGCGCTGCTCACCTGTGTTCAGGGCGGCGATGCGGCCATGCTGTGCATGGGCGCGAATGCCTCGCCGCTCACCGGAATGCCGGCGATGTATCTATTGATGAGCGCCTTCCACCTGGCGCCCTGGCTGCGGGTGATTTCCGGCCGGCAGGCACGCCCGGGCCCGGGAATGACCGATCTCAGCCATTTGAACCCTTTTGATCGCTGACAAGCAGACCCATCACGAAGCAGGAGACAGTCATGACCAATCGCAATTTCACCACCGCTTTCACGGTGGACCAGACTCCGGAAGCAGCCTTCGCGGCCATCAACAATGTCCGCGGATGGTGGTCGGAAGAAATCCAAGGCCGAACCGACAAATCCGGCGAAGACTTCGACTATCACTATAGCGATCTCCACCGCTGCAAGATCAAGGTGACGGAGCTCGTCCCCGGCAAGAAGGTCGCCTGGGGCGTGCTGGACAATTATTTCAGTTTTACCGAGGACAAGACCGAATGGACGGGCACGGAGATGATCTTCGATATCTCCGGCAAGGACGGCAAGACCGAGGTCCGCTTCACCCACCAGGGCCTGGTTCCGGACTATGAGTGCTACGACGCCTGCTCCGACGGATGGCGCACCTATATCAACGGCAGTCTGCGCAGCCTGATTGCATCAGGCAAAGGGCAGCCCAATGCCGGCGACCCCATGACCGACAGCGAACGGACGCTCGTTGCTTAGATGGATTCCTGAGGGGGTGGATTCGCGGCATCAATCCATCTGGTTCCTCGCCCCCACGAAAGTGGGGGCACCTCACCCCACCTCCACCATCACAGCCCCCGCCTCTACCCTGGCCGGATAGGTCCGCAAATTGATACAGGGCGGCAGGCGCTTGGCTTCGCCGGTGCGGTAGTCGAAAGCGCCGGAATGTTTCGGGCATTCGATCTCGTAGTCCATGACCAGACCGTCGGCGATGTGGACCGCTTCGTGTGTGCACAGGCCGTCGGTGCAGAACACCTCGTCATCGGGCGAGCGGAAGACGGCGTAGGTGCGGCCCTCATGATCGAAGCGGCGCGCGCCTTCCTGTTCGATGTCGTCGAGGCCGCAGGCCCTGATCCAGCAGGTCATTTTCTCTCCGGTCAATTCCGATCGGACCTCCGGAGCGGCCATGATGGCCGCCCCGGAGGCCCCAGTCTTGGGACTATTGTTGTTTGCGCATGATCTTTCCGAAAACCGGTTCCCGCTTTTTGCTTTCGCTGACCTTCGGTTCGGGATCATGCTTAGTTCTTGTTGAGATACTCAGCCGCGTTCGCCGGCGTCACCAGCTCGAATGGCACGTAGACAACGCGGTCGACCTTCTCGCCCTTGGCCAGCGCAAGGGCCGCGTCGACACCGCCACCGCCCTGCCCTTTGGCGTTCTGGAACACGGTGACCGAAAGATCGCCGGCCTTCATCGCCTGCAGGCCGTCCTGGGTGGCGTCGATGCCGCCGACGACGACGTTCTTCATGTCGACGCCGTTGGCCTTCAGCGCCAGGATGGCGCCGATGGCGGATTCGTCATTGTTGGCGATGACGGCGTCCGGCGCTCCGCCGGCGGTCAGCCAGTTGGTCATCAGATTCTGCGCATTGTCGCGCGACCATTCGGACGACTGCTTGTCGACGATCTTGATGAAGTTGCACATGTCGGTGCCGAAGATCTGCTCGACATCCTTGGTCCGCTGCAGAGCCGCCTGGTGAACCAGGCTGCCCATGACGATGTAGGCGTTGGCACCTGCCGACTTGCCTTTGGCGCGCAGAATCTTGCACACCTCGAACGCTTCCAGCGTGCCTGACTCCACCTCGTTGGAGCCGACATAGACCTGTTTCTCCGGCAGGTTCGCCATGTCTGACGGTTCGAGGTTGACGAAGACCAGTGGGATACCGGCCTTGGCAGCTTCCTCGCTGAGCGTCCTTGACGCATTGGTGTCGACCAGCGTGACGATGATGGCGTCGACGCCGCTGGCGATGAAGTTCTTCACCTGGTCGAGCTGCTTGGCGACGTCGTTCTGCGCGTCCTCGACCTGGATGCCGGCGCCCTTCTCCTTGGCGCGGGCCTGCATGCCGTCCCTTAGCAACGTCTGAAAATTGTTGTCGAAGTTGACGATGCTGACGCCGATTTTTGCAGCCATCGCATTGGTCGACATCAACGCCGCCAACGCGGTCGAAATGAAAAGTTTCTTCACGGTTTTCCTCCCTTGCGGATGGAGTGCCGGTTCACTCCTCCTTGGACTTCCGGCCCTTGCGGGATGGCTTGCGAGGACGGCCGGAACCGCCTCGCCTGGCTGTCTGGTCGGGCTTTCACTGGGCGGCGTTGGCGCGCGCCTTCTTCTTCTCGTAGCGGGCCTGCATGCGGGCTTCGCCTTCCTTGCTGCCATCGTGGAAAGTGCCCAACCATCGGTCGAACGGGATGAGCCCGTCGCCGTAGTTCACTTCGAAATATTTGTGATGGAGGTAATGGATGTAGGCGTGGCTATCGATGCTGGTGTCTTCGCCGAGCTCGACCTTGTCGAAGCCGACATGGCCGGGGATAGCGCCGAAGCCGGCATAGTGGAGTTGGTAGAGCGCGAGCAGCGGGTTCGACGGGATGATCAGGTGCCAGAATGCAACGCCGAGATAGCCGAACTGCTCGACGGGGTGCATCGACAGCGACGACCACGGCGACGGGTTGACGGAGTTGTGGTGCACCGAATGCACCCATTTGTAGAGCGGCGGCCAGTGGATCGCCCGATGCAGCAGGAAGAAATGCGTCTCGTGGATGATTGGCACCACCAGAGCCAGGCAAAACAGATAGACGGGGTGCTCGGCGACGGTCAGCCACGGCACATAGCCATTGGCATAGGCGTAGAGGATCAAGACCTCGATCGCCGTCCAGATCGGCATGCCGGTGCCAAAAGTGCGCAGCATATTGTCGAGGTTCTGGCTCTCGAAGAAGAACGCCTTGCTCTTCTGCTCCGACGGCCATTTGCCGTTGTATTTGAAGCGGTTGCCCTGGGTTCTCAAGATGTAGAGTCGGAGCTCGAAGGCGCCGAAAAACAGATGCAGCGCCGCGCAATTGACGAGGAACAGTTTTACGATCCAGCCGACGGACAGCGTCTTCATCACCTCGACGTCGGGCAGCACGTAGTGCCACCACGCGACCGCCGAAAGCGCGAACAGCAGATTGTAGGGCAGGAAATAGTGCGGCAGCCATTTCAGCAGCGCCAGCGGGCGCGGCGGCATGACGAACAGCGGCGCGGTGCCGGCCGGCTCGTCCGGTGCCCAGTCGCCGCGCTTGTTGCGTTTGCCGTATTTCAGGTCGTCCATTCTAATCTCACAGGGATTGGGAAAGGGTCAAAAAACGGTCGTAGGCGGCATCGTCCATGTCGACCTGGTGCTTCGCTTCGGGGTAGTTGCCCGCGGCCACGTCGCGCCCGAAGGCGCGGAAGGCGACGACGCGTTTTTCCTGCAGCTCCGCCTCCAGTGTGACGAAGTCGGCGTAGCGCTTGGCATGGCGCGGATAGTGGCCGGAATGGGTGCCCAGCACGTCGCTGGAAAACAAATACTGCGTGTCGCAGGCCGAACCGCAGCCCATGCCCATGGTGATCAGCGGCGTCGAGCGGGTAATGTGCTCGGCAAGCCGCACCGGCACGACTTCGACCTCGATGCAGGCGGCGCCCGCATTCTCCAGATCCTTGACGGCGCGCAGCACCTTGAGGGCTTCCTCCGCCGTGCGGCCAATGGCGCGGAAATTGGTCCAGGTGGCGCGGTTCGGCACCAGGCCGACGTGGCCGGTGACCGGGATACCCTCCGCCGCCATCGCCTCGATGAAGCGCGGCGAATGCGAGCAATAGACGGCGTCGGCGCCACGATGCATCATGGCGAAGCCGAGACGCACCGCCTCTTCCGGCGAAGCGACAGCGCCGTGCGCCATGCCTACCGAGAGGAAGGCGAAAGGCACCGCCTGGCGGATCAATTCCAGATTGTGGTCCGGCTCGCAGGAGAGGATCACGATATCGCAGGCGATGGCGGCGGCCGCCTCGGCCGGCGTGTCGACGTGAAGCTGCAGCCATTTGCGGCTGCCCTTGGCGCTCCTGAGATCGTAAGCCGTCGGCCGCCTCGTCAATGGTTGTCCTCCCCTTCGCGGAGCGCCATCGCATTTGGAAGAATGCCCCCTCACCCGGATTGCCATCCAACTTTTGGCAATCCGACCTTTCCCCGAGGGGAAAGGGAGATCGTCTGCGCTTGGCGCCAGCCTCTTCTCCCAAGGGGAAAGGCGGATGCGAAGCGGCCGGATGAGGGGGCGAACTTCATATGCGATCGCCGTCCGTTCGCAGCGAGTTAGCACCGCGACGAATGCGAAAGCTCGCTATACCTTGATCAAATCAGATCAAAGGTTCTCAGCGGTGAAGGTGACGAAGCGGATCGGCGGGTTTTCGACCGGCAGGTCGTGCAGGTTCAATCCAGCCAGCACGAGGTCGATGGCGCGCCTGGCCTGCGCCTCTGGCGCCTGGTCGAGCACGACATCCATGGTGCCCTGGCGCAGTGCCGTGGCGCTGCGCTCGGTGAGTTCATGGCCGACGAAGAACACTTCGCGCCCGCGCGAGTGGCGTAGCAGCACCTCGTTCAGCGCCGAGTTGGCGCCGCCGGCGTTGTAGAGGCCGGCAAGGTCCGGCCAGCGCTTCAGCGCCTCGTGCAGCTGTTCCGCGTTGCGGTCGCCGTCGTCATAACCGAACAGCGCGGCGACTGGTTCAAAATCACCGCCGCCGACCTCGATCAGATAATCGAAGAAGCCGCGCACGCGGTCCTGGTGGACGCGGTAGATCTGGCTGTGGCAGATCGCCGCCACCTTGCCCGGCCGCCGTTGCATGCGCGCCATCAACAGGCCAGCCATGCGGCCCGCCGCATAATTGTCGATGCCGACATAGGCGCCGCTGGTGCCGGTGATCTGGGTGACGATCTGCACCGTCGGGATCTTCTCGCCTTCGAGTTTGCGCAAAGCCGCACCGACCAGCGGATGGTCGGGAACCGCGAGGATAAGGCCGGCGCGGCGCATGTCGGGATCGAGAATGCGCCTGGCGATTGCCGCCGGGTCTGCCTCGTCAAGAAAGGTGCGGTGGACGGCAATCGTGCGGTCGAGCGTGGCGGCGATGCGCTCGAACGCGCGGGAGAGACGGGCGAAGAAGGTCGCGTCCGGACGCACCAGGATGACCTCGATGCGGATAACGCCGCGATGCGCCTCGGGGAGCCGGCGCGGATAGTCGAGCGAACGCGCCGCGGCGACGACCTTCTCGACAGTGGCGGGCCGCACCCCGCCCCTGCCGTTCAGCACGCGCTCGACGGTTGCGGTGCCGACGCCGGCGCGGCGGGCGATCTCGAGGAAAGTCGGCTTTGGAATGATGACGCTCCGCGGTGACGATGCCGGAGCCTAGACAGCGGCGGAGGGTTTTCCAAGGCGGGTAAAACAGCCAATCTCCTCCCTCGAGGGAGGAGATTGGCGCTTCGGCGCTGGCGCCCGCCTCAGTGCACTTCCGCGACAACCGTCCCCGAGACCGGGTCCGTAACGCCGAGATTGCCGCCGAGGTCTTCCAGCATATCGCGGAATGTGTCGAGAAGGCCGATCATCGATGGCCGCGCGGCGGCGAGGCTGTCCATGTCGTTCCACTCGCCGACAAAGCAGAATATTCCCTCGCCGGTCTTGATCAGGGCGCCCTTGCGAAAGCCGGCGGCGTTGAGCGCGATTTTCTCATGCGCTTCGATGAAAGCCTTTTCCTTGCCTGGCTTGGTGCGAAAACGGACGACATTGTAGGCGGTCATAACTTCCTCCCATCGGTTCAAGTCATGTGCTCCGGTCCTCATGGAACCGAAAGCTGCTCTAACCATCTGTTTTTCCATTTTTATGCGAACACCCGAAAATAGCATTCGGCTGCAGAATACTCTAGGGACGAGCACGACTGGCAAACGGCGGAATCCTGAGCCAGGCCTCACGGCCAGGCGCGCACCATTGCGTTCGTCGAAAGCCAGGCCATCAACGGCAGCGCCAGTAGGAGCGCCAGCCGCAGCCCCGCCGATCGTGCCTCACCCAGGTCGGCACGCCGGAGCCGTCGCCAAGTCTGCATGGCTGCCACAAGGGCGAACAGCGCGTAGAGGCCGGCCAGAGCCCAAACGATTTGCACGCCTGTTACCGGGACGCCGGCGTGTTTCAGCGCGTCGCCGATGGCTGCGCCAGGTATTGCCACGAAGAAGGCTACTGTGACCCCGAACAGGAAGCCGATCATCGAACCCGGAAACGCTGTCGCCGACAGGGCGACTGCCGCGGCCAGCGAGATGAGCAAGGCTATGAAGGTTCGCTGGGTCACCTGCTTGGGCCCCTGATGGACTGGGGCGTGAATAGCATCAAAGACTTAGAAATCCGTTCCCGCTCCTTGCCCGCCCTTCGCCGACCAAGGCCCAATTGACGATCCATTGGAAACGGCGCTCAATGGCTGAGTAGGTGGATCGCAGCAAGCCGGGCGATTTCGACCCGCCGGCGTCACCTCGGGAGGATGCCAATGCCAACAATTATCGGCCATCACAACATCACAAAAGACACCCAGCACTGGCTCACATCGCCGAAGCGCAAGGAGCTGTTCGGCGCGCTCGGGATCACCAACATCCGGACCTTCGTCGATCCGCAAAACCCGAAGCGGGTGGCGGTGATGATGGACGTTCCGGACATGGATGCCATGGCGGCGATGATGCAGAGCAAGGCAGCCGCCGACGCGATGGAATTCGATGGCGTGGTGCCGGAGTCGCTGGTGATCCTGGTGGAAGAGGAGGGGTAGCCGCTTCCGGCTTCTTCAAAGTTTGCACGATTTGCAGCGACGCCGGCCGGCGAGAGCGGTTGCGCCGGTATTTGGCGTTGCGCGCCAAAGGATATCGACTTTGGCGCAATGAACGCGCGCCATGCCTCAGCGCCCGACTTTCCCCCGCATCCTCTTTAATTGTCGCGAAATCTAAGCCTTTTGGAGAGCTAGTGCCCTTATACAGAAACGCTAAAGTAAATGTGTTGAAAATGAGGGTTTTAACATGGCAACGGAAAGCCCAAAACGTTCGGAGCCCGAGAGTTCTGGTTTCAGAAGCTCAGGCGCGCCGCGATTTTCTTAAGAAGGCCGGACGCTTCGCGGCAGTGACACCGCCGTCCGTAACGCTCCTGCTCGGCACAAGCCTGAGCTCGGCGGCGATCGCCAAATCAGGCGGATCGCGGCCTGGCAAAGGTGGATCGCGCCCGGGCAATGGATGGGGGGACAAGAACCACATCCACCGCGGCCCTCCCGGTCAGGTCCGCAAGGCCGATCGAGGTCGCTCCGACAACTCCGGCGGCGGGTCCCACGGGGGTTCGAGGTCCGGCGATCCTAACTAGCAGGGGTACTGGCCATTTCATTTGATGGCCCGGACTGCTGCGGCATCGCCTTCTCCCCTTGTGGAGAAGGGTGAGCCCAGCTCAACCGACTCACCCCTTCCCCGGTCCGAACCGCAGTCCATCCATCAGCGGCTTGACCAGACGGCGCGAGCGGTCGCGCCAGTCCTGTCGGGTCCGGGATCCATGCCCACACTTGGTGGCGATGCCGTCGACGAAGCGCTGTGTCCGCGGCGCGGGACGAGGATGCTTCCGATCCGCGCTGCAAGCGCCCGCAGACGGCTTGCGGTTTCCGTGAGATCGATCCCGGCGGGTCTCGTTTCCCGGCAGGCCCGTTGTTTTTCAACATAGCGCGCAAGTTCGATGTCGTGGCGTTGTGGCAGGGGCTCGTGACGCCAATAATCGTTCCGCCGGGAATCGCCATGCCAGATGGGCCATTCGACTGTGTTCGGGGGCAGCATGGCATCGCTCCTTGGCTGATCGTATCGACCAACTGTCGTCCGCAGCCGTGATGAAGGCGGTGAAGCCAGCGTGATGGAATCGTGAAAAACAGCGCTGCGGGCAGATCGCGGTTGAATAAAAGCCCGCTACACGAAAGAATTGCCGCCGAGCCATGGCTGGGGCGGAATCCAATGACGGGGCCTCATCTTCATCTGCTGGGTGGTTTCGACTTTGCCGGTGTCGGGGCCGCGGCCCCGGTCTTTAGCCGCAAGGCGCGCGCCATGGTGGCTTACCTCGCGCTGCAATCCGGGCATTCGCAATCACGCGAGAAGCTCGCGACCCTGCTTTGGGGCATCAACAGCGAGACCCAGGCCCGGATGAGCCTCAGGCAGGCAGTGTCTTCCGTCAGGAAGGCCATGCACGCATCCGGCGGGCGCTTCATGACGGACGGCGACAACGTCGCCCTCCATCTCGATGGCCTTGATTTCGACGTCGCGCGGTTCGAGGCGCTGGCCGCCAGTCCGGCGCCTGAAGACCTCGAACAGGCGCTTCTCGTCTACCGCGGCGACCTGCTCGACGGCTTCGGCCTGAAGGCGGAGCCTTTCGAGGACTGGCTGCGGGTCGAACGCGAGCGCCTGCGGGCGATGGCAATCGCGGCGCTGGACAAGCTCGTCGCACACTACTCCGCCACCAACGATCCTGCCTCCTGCGTGCTCGCGGCAACGCGGCTGCTGGCTATGGAGCCGCTGAGGGAGGATATACACCGCGCCCTGATGCGAGCCTATGCGGCCCAGGGCCGGCTCAATCTCGCGCTCAGGCAATATGAGCATTGCCGCGATGCGCTGCAGCGCGAACTCAAGCTCCAGCCCGAGCCGGAAACCCGGCATCTCCACGAAGAGCTGCGCACGCGACGCATGACGCCGCAAGCCACCTCCCGCACGGCCGCTCCGGCGTCGTCAACGTCGCCAGCCCGAGCCGGCGAACGGCCGGCGTTCGGGAGCGAGCCCACGCGCCCGCCGACCCACTATGTCAAATCGGCCGGGATCAACATCGCCTATCAGGTGACCGGCGACGGGCCGATCGACATGATCTATGTGCCGGGATGGGTCTCCAACCTCGACCATGCCTGGCAATCACCGCGGCTTTCGCATGTGCTGCAGCGTCTCGGCACCTTCTCGCGCCTGATCGGCATGGACAAGCGCGGCACCGGGCTGTCCGACCGCAATGTCGGTCTGCCGGCGCTGGAAGAGCGGATGGAAGACGTGCGGGCGGTGCTCCATGCGGTCGGTTCGAAGCGCACGGTTCTGTTCGGCAGCTCCGAGGGCGGCCCGATGTGCATGCTGTTCGCGGCGACCTATCCCGAGCGCACGGCGGCTCTCGTGCTCAACGGAGCCTATGCCAGCGGCAGATGGTCGAAAGACTATCCCTGGGCGAAGACAAGCGAGCAGGTGGAAGAAGATCTGGCGATCGTCGAGAGAGACTGGGGAGCGGCGGCGGATATGAGCAACGCGGCACCCAGCCTGATGAGCGACACGTTCGAGAGGGAATGGTTCGCCGCCTATCTCAGGAATTCGGCCTCGCCCGCCGACGCGATCGCGCTCTGGCGCTGGGGGACCGAAATCGACGTTCGCGACATTCTGCCTGCCATCCATGTTCCGACGCTGATCGTGCAGACGACGGGCGACCGCTGGGTAAAGCGGGAAGAAGGACGCTACCTGGCGACGCATATCGAGGGCGCCAGGTATGTCGAGCTTGCCGGCCGGGACCACGTCATCTGGGGCGAGAATTCCGATCGCCTCGTCGACGAGATCCAGGCTTTCGTCACCGGCGCCTTGCCGGCGGCGCCGGGCGAACGGATCCTGGTGTCGGTGCTGTCCGTGGAGATCGAGGGCTCTGGTGCCGGCGCGGATCCGATCGAGCGGCATGCCGAGGATATCCGGGCCGAACTGCTGGTTGCCGAAGGCAGGCTGATCAGGCGTTCCGCAAGCGGCTTTCTCGCCGTGTTCCAGCGGCCGACGCGGTCGATCCAGTGTGCGATCGCGATCCGTCATCGCCTGAGGCAATCCGGTCTCGACGTCCGCGCCGCAGTCCACACCGGCGAATGCGAGGAGCGTGGCGATGACTTTTCCGGCATCGCGATCGACCTGTCATCGCGGCTGCTCGACCATGCGCGGCCGGGCGAGATCATCGCGTCGCGAACCGTGCGCGATCTCGTGGTCGGCTCCGGCCTGACATTCGAGGAGCACGGTGAGATGGAAGCCAGCGGCCTGCCCGGCGTGCTTGCGTTCTTTACGGTCGACGGCGGATGATCTCCCTCCTCCCACAAGGGAGAAGGGAGAGTGCAGCTCAGAACAAAAACGCGGCCGTCGCCGGATTCGCCCCGTTGCGGCCGTCGGGTGAATCCATGCCGCCGATCGTCTCGAGGTCTTTCGCGTCGAGCTCGAAATCGAAGACGTCGAAGTTGGCGGCGATGCGGTCCTGGTGGTTCGACTTCGGAATGACGATCAACCCTTCCTGAAGGTGCCATCGGATGATGATTTGCGCCACCGACTTGCCATGCTTCCTGGCAATGCCCGTAAGCGTCGGGTCGCTCAACAGCCGGCCGCTGCCCAGCGGGCTCCAGCTTTCGATGCGGATGTTGCGCCTGGCGTGAAAATCCCTGGCGTCGCGCTGCTGGAAGCGGGGATGCAGCTCGATCTGGTTGACGACCGGGGTCACTCCGGTCTCGCCGATGATGCGCTCCAGATGGTCCTGGTTGAAATTCGAAACGCCGATCGATTTGACCCGGCCGGCCTGCCTGAGTTCGACCAGCGTCTTCCAGGCCTCGACATATTTGCCCTGGCTGGGCACCGGCCAGTGGATCAGGAACAGGTCGAGCTGCTCGATGCCGAGCTTCTCCATCGTCTCGTCGAAAGCACGCAACGCCGCGTCGCGCTGATGCGCGCCATTGCGCAGCTTCGAGGTGATGAACAGCTCGCTTCTCGGCACGCCAGTCTTGCGGATCGCCTGCCCGACCCCTTGCTCGTTCTGGTAACCTTCGGCGGTGTCGATCAGCCTGTAGCCGGCCTCGATCCCCCAGCCCACCACCTCAGCGGTGACGGACGGATCGACCTGCCACACGCCGAGGCCGAGTTGGGGAATGGCGAAGCCGTCATTGAGCGTAATCAGGTCAGGTCTATTCAGGGTCATCTGTTCAGGCATCATCAGGTCCTTCTGCAACCGCCCAGCGCAGGCCTTATCTAGGCACTGCGGCCGCCAAGGCCAGTCGCCATCAACGGAAAGTGCGGTGGACCGCCGCCGGAAGGCCGCTGCTCCCCCAGTGCCTTCCATTTCGACCGCAGCGGAACTTTTTGCATGGCTAATGTTTTCTTAACCACGCACCCGACGTTTCCACCGGGCGCGCGCTGCAATATCGTTGCGAAAATGTCCGCTTGGGAGGCGTCATGGCGATTCGCCGAAAAGCTCAGGAAGCCGGTATTTTCGATCCGTCCGAATTGGCTTTGCTGGCGAGGGTCTTCGAACGGCTGAAACTCGAAAGCGATGCGCCCGATCGTCTCGAGGGGCTGGCGTCGCGCATTCTAGCCAACTACATAGCCGGCATCCTCGACGAGGCGGAACTCGTCTCGCTGTCGAGGCAGCCGCTGGGACGATAGGCGGATCGAGCCGCATTCAACGCCCGAATGTCAGGCAGGCTCGATGCCTCTCCCTTTCGCCCCGAACCTCAGTCCATCCATCAAGAGCTTGACCAGACGGCGCGAGCGGTCGCGCCAATCCTTGGTGTCGGGGGCGGAATAGATGCCGCCGAGTGCGTGCAGCACGTCGGAGGCGTCGACGTCGCCGCGGATCGAGCCGTCGGCGACCGCTGCCTCGACCAGCCGGCGCAGGGCCAGAGTCACCCGGCCTGACATGTCGGAGAACAGAGTGGAATTGGTGGTGAGCAGGATGCGCAGGCTGGTCGAGAGCCCGCGCTTGGTGGCGATGTAGTCGACGAAGCGCTGCATCCATTGTTCGAGCGCGACATCGGGCGGATGGTGAAGCGCAAGCTCGTCGGCGGCATGGCAGAGCCCCTCCACCTCGCGGCGGTAGACGATTTCGACCAGATGCTCGCGGGTCGGGAAATGCCGGTAGAGCGTGCCGATGCCGACGCCGGCCTGGCGGGCGATCTCCTCCAGCGAGGCATCGACGCCATTTTGGGCAAAGGCGGCCGCCGCCACCTCGACCAGCCGGTCGCGGTTGCGCTGCGCATCGGCACGCAGCGGCTTTTGCGCTGCGGCGGATGCCTTGTCCTCGGCGGTTTCTGGCGGCTCTAAAGCCAATTTTGTCTCCACATGCAATTCGGGGCTTGAACCCAGGCGGGTCAGCCCCCACGTAATAAACGGAGGTGCCTCCGTTTTAGTGGAGCACCTTTATCATATAATCAGGGGAACCGGTATGTCACGTCTTTCCAACTTGCCAGCCAGATCGTCCCCTGACCGCGGGAGAGTGGCGAAGGTCGAGGATTTGCCAATCGCCAACCTCTGCCGGCTGCCAGCAATTGCAGTCGCCCCTAGCCATCTGACGCCCTTGCCGTCCCCCCGGTAGGGCGCCATTTCAATCCCCGCAGCGTCAAGCAACTGGAGCCAGACGCCATGACAAGCCAAACCACCATTCCCATCCACCTCACCATCAACGGCCATGATCATTCGCTGGAAATCGAGCCGCGCGTCACCCTGCTCGATGCATTACGTGACCGCCTCGACCTGACCGGCACCAAGAAGGGCTGCGACCAGGGCCAGTGCGGCGCCTGCACCGTGCATGTCGACGGCGAGCGCGTGCTCGCCTGCCTCACCCTCGCCGCGCAAGTCGAAGGCCGCGCGATCATCACCATCGAGGGGCTGGCGGCGGAAGACGGCACGCTCTCTGCCGTGCAGGCCGCTTTCCTTGAACAGGACGCCTTCCAGTGCGGCTATTGCACGCCGGGCCAGATCATGTCGGCGGTGGCCTGCATCCGCGAGGGCCATGCCGGCTCGGACGAGGAAATCCGCGAATACATGGCCGGCAATCTCTGCCGCTGCGGCGCCTATCCGCACATCGTCGCCGCCGTTCGCCAGGCCGCTATGGAGGTCCAGTCATGAGGGATTTTTCCTATCTTCGCGCCACGTCGCCCGACGCCGCGCGTGAAGCGGCCGCGCTGCCTGGCGCCATGCTGCTTGCCGGCGGCACGACGCTGGTCGACCTCGCCAAATGCGGCGTCGCCGAACCCGATACGCTGGTCGACATCAGCCATCTCAAGGGACTGGATGCGATCGAGGTCGACGAGCACGGCGCCAGGCTGGGCGCGCTGGCAAAAATGAGCCAGGTCGCCGGCCATGACGGCATCAAGAGCCGTTTCCCCGCCGTCTCGGAGGCGCTGTGGCAAGCTGCGTCGGCGCAGATCCGCAACATGGCGAGCATCGGCGGCAACCTGATGCAGCGCACGCGCTGCCCCTATTTCCGCGACCCGGCCAATTTTTCCGCCTGCAACAAGCGGGAGCCGGGCAGCGGCTGTTCGGCGATCGGCGGCGTCACCCGTGGCCATGCCGTGCTCGGCACCAGCGAGGCCTGCATCGCCATGTATCCCGGCGATCTCGCGGTGGCCCTCGTCGCCTTGGACGCGACCGTCCATCTCGGCGAGCGCCAGCTCTCCGTCGACGACTTTTTTCTCCTGCCGGGCAGCACCCCCGACAAGGAGCACGCGATCCAACCCGGCGAGATGATCACCGCGATCAGCATTCCGGCATTCGCCGCCGCGCGGCGTTCGACCTATCTGAAGGTCCGCGACCGCCAGTCCTACGAGTTTGCCGCGGCCAGCGCCGCCGTCGGCATCGATTTCGAGGCCGACGGCCGCACCATCAGGGATCTGCGCGTCGCGCTCGGCGGGGTAGCCACCAAACCGTGGCGGGCGCGGGCCGTGGAAGAAGCGCTCAAAGGCAAGGTGCTGGAGGAGGACGCGGTCCGCCGCGCCAGCCTGCTCGCCGTCGAGGGCGCCGTAGACCATGGCGCCAACCACTACAAGATCGAACTCGCGCCGCGCGTCGTCGCCCGCGCCATCCTCAAGACGGGAGCCATGGCATGACCATTCACGACCTCAGAACCCGGCACGGCGACGCTTCGGACGGCAGTGCCGATCAGGTCGGCGGGCGGCTGTCGCGCGTCGACGGCCCGGCCAAGATCACCGGTGCGGCAAAATACGCGGTCGAGCAGCAGCTCGAAGGGCTTGCGCATGCCGTGCTGGTCGAAAGCACGATTCCCGCCGGCAAGGTGCGCGCGATCGACACGGCAGCGGCGGAAAGCATGCCCGGCGTGCTTCTGGTGCTGACGCCGGACATCATCCCGCCGCTGAAGACGGCATCGGACTGGTTCGGCACGCCGCCGCCGGATGTGCCCTATTGCCCGCTGGCGCGCGACATTTCGTTCAGCGGCCAGCATGTCGCGGCGGTGGTCGCCGAAAGCTTCGAGCAGGCGGTTGCGGCGGCGGCATTGGTCAAGGTCAGCTATGACGAAGCACCGGCCGTGGCCGACCTCAGCGACGCCATGGCCGGCGACGGCATTCCGATCGACATGATGACCAAGGAATGGGGCGAGGCCGAAGCCGCCTTCGCGGCGGCACCCGTCCGCATCTGCGCCGCCTACAACACGCCGCGCGAATACCAGGCGCCGATGGAGCCGCATGGGCTGATCGCCGCCTGGCAAGGCGACCGGCTGACCGTCTGGGAGCCCAGCCAGTGGCTGGACGGCATGGCGCGCACCTATGCCGAATGGTTCGCCATCCCGTTCGAGAATGTGCGGCTGGTCTCGCCCTATATCGGCGGCGGTTTCGGCTCCAAGGCGTTGGCACTGTCACATGGCGCGGTGGCGGCGAGTGCCGCAAAGATGCTCGGACGGCCGGTGAGGCTTGTCATGAGCCGGCCGCAGACCTTCACCGGCTATGGCGGTCGGGCGGCGACGCGGCAGACTGTGACGCTCGGCGCCGACCGCGACGGAAAAATCCAGTCGATCGTGCATCGCGGCGTCAACGAAACCTCGATGGACGGCATGTGGGTCGAGCCGCTCGGCTCCGTCACCTCGATCATGTACGCGACGCCGAACTTTTCCTCGAAGCAGAATGTCGTGCGGGTGAATTCGGTGGTGCCAGGCGCGATGCGCGCGCCGGGCGAAAACCCAAGCGCCTTCGGCATCGAAAGCGCCATCGACGAGCTCGCCTACGAGGTCGGCATCGATCCGCTGGAGATCCGGCTCAGGAACTATGCCGAGCAGGATCCGCATGCCAGGAAGGCCTGGTCGACAAGGCAGTTGCGTGAGGCCTTCGCGGTCGGCGCAGAAGCCTTCGGCTGGTCGAAGCGCAGCGCTCAACCGCGCTCGATGCGCGACGGCAACCAGCTGATCGGCTGGGGCGTCGCCGCCGGCACCTATCCGGTGCGGCGCGCCTATGGCGAGGCTTTGGTGCGCATCCTTGCCGACGGTACGGTCGAGGTCGAAAGCTCGTCGATCGACATGGGCCAGGGCACTTACACGATCCTGGCGCAGACGGCTGCCGAGACGCTCGGCGTGCCGGCGGACAGTGTTGTGGTCAAGCTCGGCGATTCGCGCTTTGCCCGCGCCGGGGTCACCGGCGGCTCGCGGCTCGCCGGCATCATGACCGGCGCCGTGCACAAGGCGGCCGGTGCAGCACTCGACCAGTTGGTGGGCCTGGCCATCTCCGATCCGCGCTCGCCTTTCCATGCGCTGCAGGCCAACACGCTGGTGGTCAAGGGCGGTCGCATCGCCTCGCCGCGCGGCGACGGACCGGAGGTTTCGATCGCCGACCTGCTGGCCAGCGTCGGGGCCGACCAGATCGAGGCCAAGGGTGACACCATGCCGGCCAATTCGACAGCCGAGGATCGCTACAACGCCTACACCACCATCGCCACGCCGCTGTCGCACACCGATGGCGACTATTCCCGGCACAGCTGGTGCGCGCATTTCATCGAGGTGCGCGTCGACGAGGATTTCGGCACGGTGCGGGTGTCACGCGTGGTGTCGGCGCTGGATTCGGGCCGGCTCTACAATCCGAAGCTGGCGGAAAGCCAGTGGAAGGGCGGCATCATCATGGGCATCGGTCAGGCGCTGCTGGAAGAAGGCATCGTCGACCGCCGCCATGGCCGCATCGTCAACAACAACCTTGCCGACTATCTGGTGCCGACCAATGCCGACATCCCCGAAATCGAGGTGATCTCGGTCGGCATCCCCGACCTGCATTCGTCAGTGCTCGGCGGCAAGGGCGTCGGCGAGCTGGCCATTGTCGGGGTGGCGCCGGCGATCGCAAATGCGGTGTTCCACGCCACGGGGAAAAGGGTGCGGGATTTGCCGATCACGCTGGAGAAGCTGATCTAGAGGCGATGGAGCAGCCGATCTCCCCGTTGCGGGGAGATCGGCTGCCGTCTTGGCCTTCCCCAATCTTGACTACTTTGCCCCACCCTGCCCCTTCAAAAACTGGCTGAGCAAATCCACTGGCAGCGGGAACACCACCGTCGACGAGCGCTCGCCGGCGATGTCGTGCAGGGCTTCGAAATAGCGCAGCTGCATGGCTTGCGGTTCGGCGGCCAGCATCCGGCCGGCCTCGACCAGCTTGGCCGCCGCCTGCTGCTCGCCATCGGCATTGATCACCTTGGCGCGGCGCAGCCGCTCGGCCTCGGCCTGCTTGGCGATGGCGCGGACCATGCTTTCGTTCAGGTCGACATGCTTGATCTCGACATTGGAGACCTTGATGCCCCAGGCATCGGTGCGCTGGTCGAGTATCTCCTGGACGTCGTTGTTGAGCTTGTCGCGCTCGGCCAGCATTTCGTCCAGCTCGTGCTTGCCGAGCACGGAGCGCAGGGTGGTCTGCGCCAACTGGTTGGTGGCGGCCATGAAGTCCTCGACCTGGATGATCGCCCGCTCGGCATCGACGATGCGGAAATAGAGCACCGCGTTGACCTTCACCGAAACATTGTCACGCGAGATGACATCCTGCGGCGGCACGTCCTGGACCACGACGCGCAGGTCGACCCGCACCATCTGCTGGATGAAGGGGACGAGGATGATGAGGCCGGGCCCCTTGACCCCGGTGAAGCGGCCGAGCGTGAAGACCACGCCCCGCTGATATTCCCTGAGAATGCGGATGGCCGCGGACAGGAACATGACCACGACCAGAGCGAGTACCAGGTAGGCCACGTAACCAACCATCATTGTCTTGCTCCATTCTGTCCCGCATCGCGGCGCCGCACCGTCAGCACGAGGTCGCTGACACCGGTCACCTCGACGCTGTCGCCCGGTGCGATGGGCTCATTGGCCTTCGCCCGCCAGCGCTCGCCTAAAGCCAGCACATGGCCCTCACCGCCCTGCCAGTCGAGGATCTCGACGGGGAGTCCGCGCATGGCCTCGCCGCCGACACGCGGCAGGCTCCGGCGCGCCGCCCACAGATAGCTGCCGGTGAGCAGCGCAAGGCCAAGCGTCAGGGCGGCGGCGGCGCCGATGACCGCCCATGACATCTCGAAGCCGGGACCTTCGACCTTGAGCAGCATGGCGGCGCCAAGCAGAAAGGCGCTCACGCCACCCAGCCCAAGCACCACGGTGGGGTTGAAGGCCTCGACGGCAAGGAAGGCAATGCCGAGCAGCATCAGGGCAAGGCCGGCATAGTTGATCGGCAGGAGATTGAGCGCGTAGAGCCCGAGCACGAGGCAGATCGTGCCGACCACACCGGGCGCCACCGCGCCGGGGCTGGTGAACTCGAAGACGATGCCGTAGATGCCGACCAGCATCAGGATGACGGCGACGTTCGGATCGGTGATGACGGAGAGAAGCCGGATGAACCAGCCGGGCTCCAGCGTCTCGACCGGCAGCCCTTTCGTCGCCAGTGTCCTTTTGGCGCCGGCCGCCTCTACGGTGCGCCCATCCGCCAGTTGCAGCAGCTCGGTCGTGTCGCGGGCGACGAAATCGATGACATGCTCCTGCAATGCTCCGTTGGCCGACAGGCTGGCGGCTTCGCGCACGGCCTTTTCGCCCCAGTCGCCATTGCGCCCGCGCAGTTCGGCGAGCGAGCGGATCAAGGCGACCGCGTCATTGGTCACCTTGGTCGTCATCGCGTCGGTGGCCGGCGGCCCGGTGCTCTTGTCGTCCTTCTCCTTGTCGCCGCCCGGCAGCGACGGCAGCCCGCCCATCTCTACCGGTGTCGCGGCACCCAGATTGGTTCCGGGCGCCATCGCCGCCACATGGGTGGCATACAGGATATAGGTGCCAGCACTCGCCGCATGGCCGCCGGCCGGCGCGACATAGCCGATGACGGGGACCGGTGAAGCCAGGATGTCGGCGATCATCTCGCGCATCGAGGTGACCAGTCCGCCCGGCGTATCGAGCTGAAGGATGAGGACTTCGGCGTCCCGCTTGGCGGCGACGTCGAGCGCCTCCTCGAGCTGCCTTGTGCTTGCCGGCCCGATGGCGCCGTCGATCGCAACGCTCAGCGCGACTTCCTCGCTCCCGGCCGATGAGAAGGGAGAAACGACAGAAGCGGCGACGAAGGCCGCAGCAAAAAGGGCCACCCGCGCGAAGGTCACGCTCAAAGCTCCATGGATTCAATATGGGTTGTATTCTGGCGAAGTCCATGAGGGCGGTTGTGATTGGCGAAGGCGGCTGAGCAAGTGATCTCCCCCTTCGTGAGGGAGATCGGCTGTCGCTTCGGCTTTCGCCAATCTCCTTTGCGAATAATGCCAGTTCTGTATGATCGCCATGTGGCCGCAGATGCCTGCACGGCCTGGGAGGGGATCATGCGAAGCGGATTGGCGATAGTCATCGCGGCGGTCGCGCTGCAAATCGCGCAGCCGGCGTTTGCAGCACCTTGCGGCTGGACAGCGAAGATGGAGGAAGACGAGGGCGGCAGCGTGCTGACGGCGTCGGTGTGCGGCGGACCGAATGCCAGCGCGCATCTGATGCTCACCTGTTTCGGCAAGCCGACATTAAGCTATGATCTGGGCGAGAATGGTCCGCAGCTGGAACCCGGCATCAGCGCTTCGTTCGTGTTCCGGGCCGACGGCAAGGCCGTGACCAAGACGCTCGTACTCGAGGCGATGTACAATTACTTCACCGTGCAGATAGACCGCGCCGACCCGCTGCTGGCCCTGTTGCGCGCCAAGGGCGAAGTGGCCGTCGCCTCGGACAAATATGGCGAGAACAGGTTTCCGCTTACGGGCTCAACCGCCGCCATTGGCACGGTGTTGGCCGAGTGCGGCAATGCTTCTTCTGATGGAGACTGAAGCCGGCAAAACCTGGCCGCCCCGCGCCTCCTACGAGGCAACCAGCGGCACGGTGACGGTTGTCGTGTAGTTGATGGGGTACTGGTCGAAGTAGGGAAATTCGATGACGAAGGCATAGCTGGCGTTGACATGCGCCATCTTGAAGCCGCCGCTCGCCGGATCGGTGGTGATCGTGACGCTGACGTTCTTCAGGCCGAGCGCCTCAAGCTTCTGTTTCGCGATCGCCTGGATCTGGGACTCGGTCATCGTGTTGTTGAGCTGCAGGGAGCGCGCGGACGCCTCGAGCGCGTAGCGCACGCTGGACATGTTGTTCATCGACCAGCCGAAGGCGAAGATGCCGAACAGGAGCATGATCAGGAAAGGCGCGATCAGCGCGAATTCGAAAGCGGCGCCGCCCGAGGCATCGCCGGCAAACGCCCTGGCTCTCTGTTTAGCGGACACGGACCACCTGCTGATGGGAAATCGCGCTGTTGCCCGGGAAGACGCCGAAGGTGAAAGGCGGAACCCAGGTGCCCGACGCCTGGATCTGGACGAAGACCGAAGACACCTTCGGGCCCGCGCAGGTGGTCGTCGAAGTGACCACGGTCGTTCCGCACTTGTAGCTGCGGGTAACCGTGACCGCCGCATCGTCCGGTTTCTTTTCCCAGCTTGCCACCGCCGCGGCCTGGATGGCGTTGTCGTCGGTGGCGCCGGCCATCACCAGGTTCGCCGCCGTCTTCACGCCGGCCCGCATTGCCAGCGAACTGGTGACGTAGGACCAGCCGTCGGCGATGCCGAAGAGCACGGTGCACAGCACCGGCAGCACGATCGCGAATTCCACCGCGGCGGCGCCGGAGCGGTTCTTGCGGAAGCGGATCGCGAATGGCCCCATGCCGCTACTCGACGATCTGCACGGCTTGGGCAGCCGGAATATTCTTCATTCCAAGGCTCGAACAGTCCTGCTTGATGGTCGTACTGCCGGACCACTGGATCGTGTCCGCAACCACCTGGGTGCAGCCATTAATGCCCGAGAAATTGCCGAGATAGTTGACCTGCTGCCTGGGGAAATAGATGGCCCCGGTCAAAAGCGAATTCGCGGTGCCGTTGAAGGTGCTCTGCGCCGCGGTCCCCGTCCTGTCACCGTAGAACAGCATGCCGGAATAGGTGCCCGAGGTCGGCGCGCTCAGCGTCACCGTGGCATTGCCGTTCATGCTGACGGTGTTGCTGCCGGACATGAAGATGGTCACGCCGGTTCCGGAGACGACCGCGTTGGCGTTGACCTTCAAACTGCCCTCCACGACATAGACACCCGGAGAAAGCGTGACGTCGCCGTTGAGGGTCATGCCGCTGCAATAGGTGCCAGGCTGGAGCGTTTGCGAGGTTTTGTTGCCGTTGACGTTCTTGCACGGGTTCGAGGCCGTGGGCGTCGGCAGGCTGGAGAAGGGATCGGCCGCAGGCAAGGCCTGGGTAATCGGGGCCTTGCAGACCATCGTGGGTGTGTTGCCAAGCGAAACGCCGCCAACCGATATCAGGCAGTCAGTCTGGAGGGTCGCCGAGCCCTGAAGCTTGATGGCATCGCTGGCGATCGAATTCGACATGGTGACGCAGCCGGTCTGCTTGGGGCTGGTGTTGCCGGAAAAGAGCACCGCCTGCGAGGCCGACGCATTGAGCGCTATGTTGCAGGCATAGGCGCCATCGGTGATGAGCGCCACCGCCCTCGCCTTTTCGGGAACCTGCCCCTGAACGAAGATCGAGGTGAAGATCCGGTCAAGGTTCCGGTTGAGGATCACCTCGACCGCCTTGTTGGCGGTGTTCGGCCCCGAGGTGGGCGGCGTGTGGACGACGATGGTGCCGGTGCCTAGTCCGTTCGAGGTGGCCGACTGGGTGGCGGCCGTCGTGATCGCCGCGGTGTCGGATCCCGTGATCTTCTCGAGCGCACCGGCATAGGCGGCGGCGTCCGCCGTCGCCTGCAGCTTCAGGCTCGAATAGTACCAGTAGGACGTCTCGACGCCGAGCCCCGCCCCGCCGACAACGACCGGCAAAGTCAGCGCGAAAACGACGGCGACGTTGCCGCCTGCGTCGGCGCGCAGGCAGCGGGAGACAAAGGTCGAAAAGGTATGCAGAAGCAGCAGCATGGCCATATAAGCAATCATGAATAAGCTAACTTATTCCTAAGGATTTGCCTCGATTTTCGTTCATCACCCAAAATCGTCAGAGGACGACCACCCGCCATCGGGTCGGCGTTGCCGCACTTAAGCTGGCTGGCTTTTTGCCCCGCGCATCGTTTTGGTGACGTGAGAGGCTGTTATTTGCGCCTCCCCGCAGCATCGCGAGAAATTTATTCCCGCCCGTCTCGTTTATGTTGTGAAGGATCGCCGCCAGTCTGCTTCAGGTCTCCCCGACCCTGAGAGCGGCTCAGTCCAGCAATAACTATTGTTATCTCCACCTATCTATTTTATATATACCATATTCTAGAGCGCATACATTTGCAAAAATCTCCATAATATTCGAAACTTCTCTTCATACAACTCGCTTCTTCCCTGCGATCGCAACCTGGACGATCCTTTTCAAACCGGAGGAATTTACCATGAACATAAAGATGCTTTGCATGGGCGCGATGGCGCTTTCGATGGTGAGCGGCGCGGCGCTGGTCGGCGCGCTCGACAGCCCGGAGAGGATGACCCCCTTCTTCACGGATAGCGGCATGAAGACCATGAAGCCGGAAGCCGAGTTCAAGGCGGCCTGGATGGCCATGAGCGAGGAAGACCGTACCGCCATGTCGAAGGAATGCAGCGACGAGGGAATCGCCAAGGAGCACAACGACTTCTGCGCCATGACCAAGAAGCTGGGCGGCGCCAACTGAGCGCTTGTCGCAGCGGGACATTGTTCGGAAATGGCGGGCTCCGGACCGCCATTTCTGTCTTCGGTGCGCCAGCGCAGGGGCTTTGCGGCAGTGGCAACCCAAGGTCCCGGCGGCGAAGGACGCCAAAGGGAGCCGCCGGGAAAATACACCCAAAAAAAGTCAGGTTGAAAAGCCCGGCGCGGAGCGCGCCGGCCAGCGAAAAGTAAACCGGTTCAAGCGCCTGGATCAGGGCTGACGCAACGTTCCTTGCAACCGCCGAAAGGCCCGGAAAACCGGCTTTTCCAGGTCCTCAATGCCAGCAATAGCGCAATCGCGCGGCGCCCCAGGCGGATGCCTAGAGACCGAAAATCCTCTGTTTCAGCCCCCACCAGGCGGCGTTGACAGGCGGCACCGCCAATGGATATTCGCACGGTTACGGGTCACGCCATATCCGTGGCTGTTGGGGACGGACGGGGTTTCAACAGCATTGGCGGCGGCGCCGGACGGGCGGGCACTTGCGCAGTGTTCCGCCCGCTCCTGGCCAGCCTTCTCCCTCGCGGGAAACTCAAGCCTCGATCAAGCCTTAGGGTTGGCGCCTGAAACGGGCGCGCCTGCCGTCACAGCGGACAGCTTTTCGCGCCGGGCCAGCGTCGGCTTGCTGTAGGCCTTTTTCATCGGCATCCCCTCTGCCAGAAACGATCGGCGAAAGTGACGCCGCGGCGCCCGCTTTGTCAAGCATTCGCTAAAGTACGAGCATGCTTGCATTTGCGCCGCCGCGATGCTCGACAGCCACGGCGCCGTGATTTCCGGCGCCGCAACGGTACAGAAGACAGCGCACCTCCGCCCCTTGCGTCTTGTCCGCCGATTGACCATCTTCGCCGGATTGAGGCACGGGTTGGGGAATCGCAGATGCCGACGCTCTATGCGTTGAAACCGGCCTTCCAGGCGAGGCTGAGGCCGTTTGCCGACTGGCTGGCAAGAGCCAGCGTTACCGCCAACCAGATTACGCTTCTTGCCGCAGCACTCTCGCTCGCCACCGGCGTCGTGGTCGCCGTGTTTGCCGATCATCGCGCGGTCTTCCTGCTGATGCCGGCGGTGCTGTTCGCGCGCATGGCGCTCAACGCTATCGACGGCATGCTCGCCCGGGAGCATGGGCAAGCCTCCAGGCTCGGCATGTATCTCAACGAACTCTGCGACGTTGTTTCGGACCTGGCGTTGATCCTCGCCTTCGCCGTCGCCTTCCCTGTCTGGGGCGTCGTCGCTTTTGCGATTGCCGCGATCATCGTTGAATATGCCGGCGTGCTCGGCGTCGCGGCCGGCACGGGCCGCAACTATGCCGGCCCGTTCGGCAAGAGCGACCGGGCGCTGGCACTCGGTGTTATCGGCGTCCTCATCGCCTGCGGGCTGTGGGTGCAAGTCCTTACACCCTTTGTGTTTCCGGCCATGGCTACACTGTCGCTGGCGACCGCCATCAACCGGATACGCAGCGGCCTTAGAGGCGACCGATGACCAGCATCGAGGGGACCGCCATGCTTCACGAACAGAACATCACTGTCGCCGACGGGAAGCGGGTGGCCGAGGAGCGGACTTTCAGGACCCATGACGGCACGGAGATCTTCTATCGCTACTGGCCGGCCGTCGGGGAACCCGCCAAGGGCGCTATCCTGCTGTTCCATCGCGGCCACGAGCATGGCGGACGCATGGCGCATCTGGTCGACGAACTGGCCATGCCCGGCCATGCCTTCTACGCCTGGGACGCGCGCGGCAATGGCCGCTCGGCCGGCGAGCGCGGCTATGCGCCGTCCTTTGCCGCACTGGTGCGAGACATCGACTGTTTCGTGCGCGAGATCGGCAGGGATGGCTTTACCCAGCGCGACATCGCGCTGATCGCGCAATCCTTCGGCGCCGTGCTGACCGCCGCCTGGGTGCATGACTATGCACCCGACATCCGCGCGATGGTGGTGGCCTCGCCGGCCTTTTCGGTCAAGCTCTACGTGCCCTTCGCCAAGGAGGGCATCGCGCTGTGGCAGAAGCTCAAGGGCCGCTTCTTCGTCAATTCCTACGTCAAGGCGAAGTTGCTGACGCATGATGCCGAGCGCATCGCCTCCTTCGAAGCCGATCCGCTGATCACGCGGCCGATCGCCTCCAACATCCTGGTAGAGCTTTACACCCATGCCGCGCGCATCGTTTCCGACGCCAGCGCCATCACCGTGCCGACGCAGCTCCTGATCTCCGGCGCCGACTGGGTGGTACGGCACGGACCGCAGCACGAGTTCTTCGTCAACCTGGCGAGCCCCGCCAAGGAGCGGCATGTGCTGCCCGGCTTCTTCCACGACACGCTGGGCGAGCGCGACCGCAAGATGGCGCTCGACCTGATCCGGCCGTTCCTGGAAAAACAGTTCGCGGCGCCGGAGAAGGCGATAGACCTGACCGGCGCCGACCGCGCCGGCTACACGCGCGACGAGGCCGACCACCTTGCTTCGCCGCTGCCCTTGCTGTCGCCCAAGGGTCTCTACTGGGCCATGAGCCGCGCCTCGATCCGCATGGGCGCCTGGCTGTCGCCCGGCATGAAGACAGGCATCGCCACCGGCTTCGATTCCGGCTCGACGCTCGACTATGTCTATGAGAACGAGGCGCGCGGCATCGGCTTCATCGGCCGCATGATCGACCGCACCTTCCTCGACGCCATCGGCTGGCGCGGCATCCGCCAGCGCAAGCTCCACCTGGAAGAGCTGATCGGTAATGCTGTCGCAGCGCTCAAGGCGGCCGGCCGCCCTGTCAACATCGTCGACATCGCCGCCGGCCATGGCCGCTACGTGCTCGACGCCGTCGCCAAATGCGCCGAGCCGCCGGCGAGCGTGCGGCTGCAGGATTATTCCGACATCAATGTCGGGCTGGGCTCGAAGCTGATCGCCGACCGGAACTTGCCAACCAGCGTCTCTTTCCGCAAGGCCGACGCCTTCGACGCAAAAATGCTGGCCTCCCTCAAGCCGGCGCCGGACCTTGCCATCGTCTCCGGGCTCTACGAGCTGTTTGCCGACAATGCGATGATCGCGCGTTCGCTCGGCGGACTGGCCAGCGCCATGCAGCCCGGCGGCCTGCTGATCTACACCAACCAGCCCTGGCACCCGCAGTTGGAGATGATCGCGCGCAGCCTGACTTCGCATCGCGGCGGCCAGGCGTGGGTGATGCGGCGGCGCACGCAGGGCGAGATGGACCAGTTGGTGGCGGCTGCCGGCTTCGAGAAGATCGACCAACGCATCGACCAATGGGGCATCTTCACCGTCTCGGTCGCGCGGCGCGTCTGAGCATGGCCGTGCCTGCCGCAGACCCTGCCCCTGCCCCCATTGCGGCCGAGCGGCTGAAAGATCCCTTCAGCGCTATCCTGCTCAGGGCCGCGCTTTGGCTGGCACTGCTGGCGCCGCTGTTCTACTCAACCTATGGCTTCGCCAACTGGCTGGCGTCGCGGCGCGACGATGTCGGCAGCATCGTCTTCTGGTGGGAGCGCGACATCCCGTTCATGGCCTGGACGATCGTGCCTTACTGGTCGATCAATCTGTTCTACGGCCTGTCACTGCTGCTCAACGATACGAAGAACGGCGTCGACCGCCTTGCCGGCCGCTATCTGACGGCGCAAGCCGTCGCGGTCACCTGCTTCATCCTGTTCCCGCTGAAGGCGACCTTCGTGCGGCCGGAAACCTCTGGCCTGCCCGGTTTCCTGTTTGCGGTGCTCGGCGGCTTCGACAAGCCGTTCAACCAGGCGCCGTCGCTGCACATCGCGCTGCTGGTGATCATCTGGGACCACTGGCGTCAAAGATTGAGCGGCATCACCAGCGTCGTCTGGCACGTCTGGTGCTTCCTGATCGGCGCTTCGGTGCTGACAACCTGGCAGCATCATTTCATCGACATCCCGACCGGGGCGCTGCTCGGCTTTTTTGCGCTGTGGCTGTTCCCGGCCAAGGGCGAATTGCCTTTCGCCGGCTTCCGCCTGACCGCCGACCCGAAGGCCAGGCGGCTGGCGCGGTTCTATGCGCTGGGCGCGGCTCTGGCACTGGCGGGTGCTGCTTTGGGTGCTTTCGTCTCGGCCGTCGCGCTGATCCTTTTGTGGCCGGCTTTGACGTTGGCCATCGTCGCTTTCGCCTATGCCGGAGCCGGGGTCAAAGTGTTCCAGAAGGCCA
The DNA here is from genome assembly GCF_056781675.1 of Mesorhizobium monacense. Taxonomy (NCBI): domain Bacteria; kingdom Pseudomonadati; phylum Pseudomonadota; class Alphaproteobacteria; order Hyphomicrobiales; family Phyllobacteriaceae; genus Mesorhizobium; species Mesorhizobium monacense. The sequence continues at coordinate 3,334,701 of NZ_CM165567.1, forward strand.
CCGACGGCACTGTGCCGCTGGCCAGCCGCATCGTGCTCTGGCCTTACCGGCTCGGCGCCCGGATCAATCTGTGGGCGTGGACACGAAAACTGCCGGCGCATGTGGCGGTCAGCGACGGCGTGTTCCTCGGCCGCTTTCCGACGGCCAGCGAAGCCGGTGGCTTCGGCACGGTCGTTGACCTTGCCGCCGAACTGGAACGACCGCGCGGCAGTTCCTGCCTCTGGACCAGCCTTGCCATGCTTGACCTCGTGGCGCCGCCTGCAGACAGGCTTGCCGAAGCCATGCCTGCGATCGAGGCGGCGCGCAAGCGCGGCACGGTGCTGGTCTGCTGCGCGCTCGGTTTCCAGCGTAGCGCCGGCGTCGTCGCCGAATGGCTGGTCGCCACCGGCCGCACGCACACGGCAGCACAAGCACGGAAATTGCTCGCGGCATCCGGCCGTCCGGTGCACATTCACACCGGGGTGGACGAAGCGGCATGACCAGCAATGCCTATCAGGACAAGGCCGGCGCCTTCGCCGCTGGGCTGATGGTGCAGGCGGCGTGGCCGCTGCTGGCGATCGCGGCTTGCCTGCTTGCCGCGCCCGTTATCGGGTCGACGACCGGGCCGCAGGCGATGCCGCTGTCGGCAGCGGCTTGGTTCGTGGCGGCGGTGGGCGCCCTGGCCACCCTCGCCTTCTCCATGCTCATCCTGTTCGATGCGCTGCTGTTCCGACTGATGGCGAGCCACGACAGCGAGACCGAAGGCGGAGCGGCGATCGACGATGTGCTGGCGCGCATGCGGCTGAAGCCGGCGCCTGCCGCCACCCGCTCGCTCGACCAGCGCATCGCGGGCACGCGCCGCCTGCTGATGAAGCAGCGCCTCGCCTTTGCCCTGTTTGCGGCGGCGTCGCTCGTGGCGGCATTCCTATGAGCCCTTCGATGACCAAGCTCCACCTCCGCGCCAACACGTTTACTCTGCTGCAGACGGTGACCTCGGTCGGCCTGTCGGCGCTGGCCTGGGTGGCGACGGGGGTGCGGCCGATCTGGAACGGCAGCCAGCCGTCGGAGCGGCAGCGCATCTACTTCGCCAACCATGCCAGCCATGGCGACTTCATCCTGCTCTCGGCCTGCCTCAGCGAAAAGGTGCGGGCCCGCACCCATGCGGTGGCGGCGGCGGAATACTGGGGCAAGTCGCGGCTGCGCCGCTACATCGCCGAGGACATGCTGTCGTCCGTGCTGATCCACCGGCAGTGGACCGACGAGGCGCAGAATCCGATCTCGATCATGCTCTCGGTGCTCGACCAGGGCCATTCGCTGATCCTGTTTCCCGAAGGCACCCGCAACACGTCGGACGAGAAGCTGCTGCCGTTCCGCTCCGGCCTCTACAATCTGTCGATGGCGCGACCGGAGGTCGAGTTGATCCCGTGCTGGATCGAAAACATGTCGCGCGTGCTGCCCAAGGGCCAGTTCCTGCCGGTGCCGCTGCTCTGCCGTGTCGTCTTCGGCCCGGCGGTGACCATCGCGCCTGGCGAGGACCGCCGCGCCTTCCTCGAGCGCGCCCGCCAGACGCTGCTTGCGCTCAACCCCCGCCCGGATCGAGACGATTGATGCCACTTCCGCCGATGCATGAAACCATGATCCTGGTGATCGGCCTGGTCGGCGTGCTGACCACGGCCAGCCTCGTCGCCGGCATCCTGTCGTGGCGGGCGCCGAAGCCGCTGTCCTCGACGCTGGTCAACCTCACCCAGCGCATCAATGCCTGGTGGGTGATGGTGGTGGCGATCACCGTCGCCTTCTTCTTCGGCCGCACCGGCATGACCATCCTGTTCGCGCTGATCTCGTTTGCCGCACTGCGCGAGTTCGTGACGCTGACGCACAGCCGGCGCAGCGACCACTGGGTGCTGCTCGGCATGTTCGGCATCATCATCCCGTTCCAGTACTGGCTGGTGTGGACCGCTTGGTACGGGCTCTTCACCATCTTCATCCCGGTCTACTGCTTCCTGCTGATGCCGGCGATCACCGCGCTTAACGGCGACACCGAGCGCTTCCTCGAGCGCGTCTCGGCGCAGCAATGGGCGGTGATGATCTCCGTCTACTGCGTCAGCCACGTGCCGGCGCTGCTGACGCTCAACGTACCCGGCTTCGAGGGCCGCAGCCTCTTGCTGATCGCCTTCCTGATCATCACCGTGCAAGGCAGCGACGTGCTGCAGTACATTTTCGGCAAGCTGTTCGGAAAACACCTGCTGTCGCCGGCCGTCTCGCCCTCAAAAACCTGGGAAGGGCTGCTCGGCGGGCTCGCGGCATCGAGCCTGCTCGGCGCGCTGCTGTCGTTCCTGACGCCGTTCTCGCCGCTGCAGGCGGCGGCCGTTGCCCTCGTCGCCTGCCTGATGGGATTTCTCGGCGGGCTGGTCGCCTCGGCTATCAAGCGCGACCAGGGCGTTAAGGACTGGGGGCATCTGATCGAGGGCCATGGCGGCATGATGGACCGCGCCGACAGCCTGGTCTTCGCCGCCCCGGTGTTTTTTCACACGGTACGGTATTTCTGGACGTGAGGCGCCTCTAGCCGGCGTGGCTCAGCCAATGGCGATCGAAGACGTCGAGGATGGCGCGGAACTCGATCGGCGGGATCTGGTGGACGCCGCCGTCGCTGCCCCCAACCAGGAACCGCGTGAGCTGCCGGTCGACCTGCTCCGGCTGCTCTATTGCCATGCCGAGCAATGCCAGATCCCCGGTGATCGACTGGTCGGGCAGCAGGTATCCGCCCCACGAAGCGGTGCCGGGCGCCAGGTCGCGCAGATGCACGAGGAGGATTCTTGTCAGCGACGGCTGCGCCTCCGGGCCGATGATGGCGGTGCCGCACATATAGCCGCCAAGCGCGCTTCCCGGCCGCGACTGCGGGAACAGGCTGAGGAAGAACTGGGCATCGCCGCCAACTTCCCTCAGATGCACGTAGAGACCGCGCTTGGCCGGCGTGACCGGGCCGCCAAGCACCAGCTGGCCGGTCGGCAAGGCCTCACGATAGGTGGCGGTCAGGCCATGCAGGCCAGGCCCTGCCTCGATCGACAGGATGCCTTTGATGAAGTGGCCGCGATAATAGGGCGACCAGGCGCGCGAATAGCATGCGTAGGTTCCGGCGAGCGCGAAGACGAGGCTGCGCTCTTCATGGGTGGACGAGGTCTCGAACTGAGCGCCGGCGTGGCGCTCTAGCTCCGCCCTGTCGACGCCGTGCTGGGTGCAGATTTCGGCGGTGAAGCTCGCCAGGTCGCTCTCGGCGATCCAGACGCCTGGCTGTGCCAGCCGCAGGAGCTTGGCCCAATCGTCATAGACGCTGTGATCACGCGGCTGCGCGCGGCCCTGCAGCCATTTGTCGGCGCGGCCGAGATCGAAGGCCGTCTTCGGATTGACGCGCCGGAATGCCGCCGCCAGATCCTTGCGGCTGACGGTCCCGAGCAATGCAGACGTGAGGCGCAGCTTCTGCGCGATATGCTGTGCCATACAACTGCCCCTCAATGCCCGCTGCACGCATAACACGGATGGCCAATTCCTGCCGCCGTATTTTTCCACATGCTAATATGCCTGGAATTCCAAAGAATTCCACGAAGTTCCGCACACCCGACCTGTTCGGCGCCGCGGCCAGCGCTAAGCTGATCGAGGGCAAGGGAACCATCATCAAACTCGCATTTGCGCGGGCGGGCACGCCATCCCTTCCTTCGTCGAACCCGTGACACGCTCAGTTGGAGCAATCGGCGAAAACTGAGCTTTCACGGCACTCAACAAGGAAGGAACGGATCGATGTCCCGGACTGCTTTTCCCACAATGCCCTCTATCGCGGCTGCGGCTGGATGCGCCGCGATAGTGCTGTTCCTGACCTTCGGGCCGAACGGACCATCGCGAGCAGCTGCGGGGATCAGCTCGCGCGCGGCAGCGACCTATGTCAAGCCTGCTCCTGGCATCCAGCCGACGCGCATCGAAGTCGACGGCGACGCGCATTCGATACGCTTTTACATCGACGGAAAGCAGGTCGTCCTGCTCGACGCCGCCGGTTTCAAGGAATGAATTCGGCAACCCGGTACCCGGGTCGCGGACACAAGGAGGGGAACCTGTCATGAAACGCGCGCTATCCGCACTCTTCGTCGTGCTTGCACTGTCGCAAACGGTGGAGGCCAAGACAAAGGCGCCAGTCGCCGCCGCGACGGCGCCCACGACCGAGGAAAGCCGGCCGCCGCTCGACAACACGCCGACGGGCGGCATCACGCCCGCAGGCACAAGGGCGCCGGCCACCGACGGATCGCAGTATCCGCCGGCACTGTATCTCAATTTCCAGTAGGTCGCCTGCGACGGGCGTCACGCCGCCTGTCCGCCAGGAAGGTCGGGCTCTCGATGCCCGGCAGCCTCAAGCGCGAGCTTGGCAGCCTCGACCGGATCACCGGCTCGAGGCCGAAGGTGCTGATATCGGAGTGAGGTGGTGCGCTTGACCGCACCGCCATCCGCGCGATAGGCCGGACGCCTCCACTGAACCCGATGAAAGACCAGACATGACCGACGCGATCGCCAGAGACAGCAACGGCACGCCGCTGAACGAGGGCGATTCCGTCACCCTGATCAAGGACCTCAAGGTCAAGGGCACGTCGGAAACGATCAAGCGCGGCACGCTGGTGAAGAACATCCGCCTCAACGGCAATCCCGGCGAGATCGAGTGCAACACCAAGCAAGTAAAGGGCCTGGTGTTGAAGACCGAGTTCTTGAAGAAGGCCTGATTGCCCGCGGGGCGATTTTCGCGCAGACATTCGCTCGCCTCCCGGCAATAACTCCGAGGGAGCCTCAGCTCGCTACCGCGAGCGCCGCCTTCTTCCGCGCCGGCGGGCGTCGCCGCAAGCGACGCTTGGCGGCGAGCTTGAGCTTGACCGGCGGCGCGTCGGTCAACGCGCCCAGCCCGGCATCGACCATGCCATAGGCGACGAAATCGGCGTTGAGATCGCCGGCCAGCTTGGCTGCTGCCTCGCTGTCGTTGTTGCCGGCCTCCGACCAGAACACGATGCCGACCCGCAGCGCCGGCCTGGCGCGCTTCAGCCGGCGCACGAGGAAACGAGCGTGCTTGACGGAATCGCGGTTGAGGAAGCCGACCACGACGCTGTCGACGGCGTCGAGTTCGAGGCGGCGAATGCCGGCGGGCTCCATATCGGCAAAGCTTGCCTTCGACACCGTCGCGCCCTGGACTTCCAGCACCTGCGCCAGCATGGCGGCGGCGGAATCGTCGAGCTCGCCGCGCCCGCCGGCACACAGCACCGACATGCCGGTGCCGTCGGGCAGTTCGGCCTCGGCCTCGCCGGCGGTGTCTTTGCCCCCGTTCGCAGCGGCCTCGTCGGCCACGGCCGGCTCATCGACCTCCTCGGCTTCCTCGCGTGCGCTGTCGTCGAGATTGGCGACAAGCATCAACGCGCTGGCCGCCACCTGCTGCCGCTGCTGCTCGTCCATGACGCCACGGACACGATCCTGCTCGCCGAGCAGCAAGGCGGGAATGGCGACCTTGTCGTAGAAGTCGACCAGATATTTCTCCTCCAGCATTTCCTCGGCATGGTCGGTGGCCTCGTCGGGATCGCCCGCCAGCAGCCGCTGGTAGAGCCGGGCATGCGGCTCGAGCACCGGCTCGTTGCCGAACAGGACGTCGAGAAATTCGAACTGCGGCACGTGCCGGCCGAGCACGACCAGGCAGACGGTGAGCGGCGTCGACAGGACCAGGCCGAGCGGTCCCCAGAGCCAGGTCCAGAAGATCGCCGCGACGATGATGGCGAGCGGCGACAGCCCGGTGCGCGAGCCATACAGCCAGGGTTCGATGACGTTGCCGGTGACAAGCTCCATCACCACGAACAGGCCGGCAGTCCACAAGAGCAGCGACCAGCCGGGCGCCACGGCCAGCGCCAGGAACAAAGGCAGCAGCGCGCCGATGACCGGGCCGATATAGGGAACGAAGCGCAACGCCAGCGCCAGCAGGCCCCACAGGAGCGCATTGGGTATGCCCAGGACCCAGAGGCCGATGGCGATAGGCACGGCGTAGACGATGTTCACCACCAGCTGCATCAGCAGATACTGGCCGACCCTGGTGCCGGCATCCTGCAGTGCCTGCGTCGTTCGGTGCAGGTCGCCATAGCCGACAAGGCGGATGAAGCGGTCGCGCAGGTCCTCCCGCTCCAAAAGCATGAAGATGACGACGACGACGATCAGGCCGGCCGAGGCCAGCGGGCTGATCAGCGGGCCGACCAGGTTCTGCAGCACTTCGAGCGGCCTTTCGCGGGCGACGATCTCGACCGGCAGGGGTTCGCGTTTCGGTGTCTCGGCCGCGGATGGCAGTTGCGGCTCCTGGCGCTCGATCTCCTGGCCGACGCGCTCGATCACGCGGCTCAGTCTGGAAACGATGCCGCCGCCGACCCCGGTCTCCTTGAGCGAGCGGACCTTGGTCAGGATGTTGATCTGGTAGGTCGGAATGTTCTGGGCCAGTTCGCTGACCTGGGTGGCGACGATGACGGAGAACAGAGCGAGTGCCGCGAAGGCGCCGAGCACGCTGACGATGACGGCAGGCAGGCGCGGAATGCCAATGCGCTTCAGCACCGAGACCATCGGGGCAAGCGCAAAGGTGAGCAGCAGCGCGATGGCGATCGGCAGGAAGACCTCACGCCCGAAATAGAGGGCGGCGACCGCCGTCACCACGGAAGCGACCGTGGGCAAGGCGGTGCGCGGATGCACGCTGGCCGCCGACAGGATGCCCGCCAGCCCGGAACCCGCCGGGTGTACGCCGTTTCGCCGATTGACCGCCACTCGATGCCTCCGCCCTGCGGGCACATGATCCGGCATAATTAGTTGGCGTGCAACTTGTCCTGATGGGGCATAACGAGCCGGGCGGAACGATCAGGCGTCGTCGTCAAATAAAGGCGCTGCAGCCATGGTGCGGCAGCCGTTTCTACCCGCTTGCGGGGAGAAGGCTGGCGCAGACGGACAAGGGGCGGCGCGGTCTTGGCTCAATCAACCCTGACGACGAAATGCTTGGTCACCGGCTCGACGATCTTCCAGGTGCCCTTGAAATCGGCCTCGACGACGAAGGCATCGCCGGGACCGACCTCGACCGGCGCGCCGCCGTCGGGCGTGATGATGATGCGGCCCGCGATCATGTGCACGAATTCATAGTCGGTGTAGGTGGCGTGGTAGGTGCCGGGGGTGGCCTGCCAGGTGCCCGACATCACCTTGCCGTCGGCGGTGGTGTGCTGGACGGCGGTCCTCATCGTCGGCTTGCCCTCGACCACCACCCAGCCCGCGAGATCGCCGGCCTCGGCATTGTCGACGGCGCCGAATTTGAGGATGGTGGGGTTGGTCATGGTCAGGATCCATTTTGCGCCGGCATTGGCTGGCGGGTGCATAGCCGATGCGGCGGGCGCGGGCAACGCGGGGGCCGACCGCAAATGTCGGAGATTGGCGAAAGCGGTGGTGAGAGCGTCCTTCTCCCCGTGAACGGGGGGAAGGGAGCAAACCTCCAATTATGTTGCACTGCGTTAAATATGTTGCATTGCGGTATCGGGCCATAGGCGCGAGTCTTTGACACGGGCGGGCTGTCAACGGCTGTGGCGCCGCGCGTTCGATGCGCGCGGAGGCGCTGCAGCACGTGTGATCCCCGGCGAGCTGTCTCTCGCCGGTGCGGACCATCGGTTCGGGGTCATGCACCAGCGCGAGGTTCAACAATCGTGTCAGCATCGTTCCGGCCTGATATCGAAGGCTTGCGCGCCGTGGCGGTGGTGGGCGTGATCGCCTTCCATTTCGGCCTCACGTCGCTCCCCGGCGGCTTCACCGGCGTCGACATCTTCTTCGTCATCTCCGGCTATCTGATCACAAAACACCTGCTGACCGAGATTACCGAGACCGGGCGGCTGAACCTGTGGCGCTTCTACGCGCGGCGCGCCCGGCAACTCTTGCCGGCATCGCTGTTCGTCATCCTCGCCACGCTGGTGGCCGGCGCCTTCGTGCTCTCGCCGGAGGAGCAGTCGCTCTATTCCAAGGGCGCGATGTTCGCCTCGGCCTACATGATCAATCTGTGGCTGATCCGCTGGTCGTTCGACTATTTCGCCGCGGACGCGACCAGCAACCCATTCATCCATTTCTGGTCGCTGTCGGTGGAGGAGCAGTTTTATCTGGCCTGGCCGGCGCTGCTGATGCTGGCGGCGTGGCTCGCCCCCGGCAAGCGCGCGGCGATGCTGGTGATCGGCCTTGCCGGCCTCGTCTCGTTCGCCGTCTGCGCCTGGCTGACCACGGTGGCGCAGCCCTGGGCGTTCTATTTCTCGCCGCTGCGCGCCTGGGAATTCGCCGCCGGCGGTCTCGCCACCATGGTGCCGGCCTCGTTCTGGCGTGAGCGCCCGCGGCTTGGCGCGCCGCTGGCGTGGCTGGGTCTGGCACTGATCGCCGGCGCCTATCTCAACTTCACCGAGGAGGCGCCCTTCCCCGGCTTCATGGCGCTGCTGCCGGTGGCCGGCACGGTGATGCTGCTGCTGGCAGGTGCCGCCAATGCCGAGCTGCGCGCCAACAGCGGACCGAGTGCCGCCCTGGCGCTGCCGCCGCTGCAATGGGTCGGCAAGCTGTCCTATTCGCTCTATCTCTGGCACTGGCCGGTGATCGTCTATGCAGCGATGCTGGTGCCCGAGCTGACGCCGCTGCAACGCCTCGGCTGCATGGCGCTGACCTTGGCGCTGTCCCTCTTCACCTATCATGTCATCGAGAACCCGATCCGCCGCAATGGCTGGCTTATGGCCAATGCGGCGCGGGCGCTGGTGCCGGCCGTCCTCCTGACCGGCACCGGCGTCGCAGCCGCTTATGCCAATGCGCAGCTCGCCGTCAGCGACCTCGACCCGGTGCAGCGCAACATCGCCGAGAGTGCGGCGCGCCCCTCCACCGCGCGCGCCAAGGTCGGCTGCGTGCTCGACTACGAGACGGTGACGCCAAAGCCCTGCGAGTTCGGCGACAAGAATGCGCCGCGCACGATCGCGCTGTTCGGCGATTCACATGCCGACCACTGGTCGACGCCACTGATCGCGGCGGCGAGGAAGAACGACACCAAGGTGGTCACCTTCCTCAAATCCTCCTGCCGGGCCTCGCGGCTGACGGTGTGGGTGACCAAGCTGAAGCGCGACTACACCGAGTGCGATCAATGGCGCGCGCAGTCGATCAAGGAGATCATCGCGGCGCGGCCGAGCCTGGTGGTGATCTCGGAAATCGCGCTGGCGAGTTCGCGCAAGATGTCGCCCGACGCCCAGATCCCGCCCGACCAGGACGCTCGGTGGCGCGATGGCCTGCGCGCGACGCTTTCAGCCTTCAGCCAGGCCGGGCTGAAAGTCGCCTTCATCCGCGACGTGCCGTTCAACGAGGAGCATGTCGACACCTGCGTGGCCAGAGCGCTGTGGCGGGGCGAAGCGCCCTCGCTCTGCGACCAGAAGCGGACCGACGCCGCCAACGACGCGGCAGCCGCGGTGGAGCGCGACATCGTACGCTCGGTGCCCAATGCCAACTATATCGACATGACCGACCAGTTCTGCGATCGCACCACCTGCCACGTGTACATCAACGGCAAGCTGGCCTACCGCGACCGGCATCATCTCGCGACGCCGTTTGCGGAGTCGCTGGAGCCGGAGGTGGAGAAGGCGGTGTTCAGGCAGGTGGTGGCGCAGAGGTAGGAGTGGCGGAAGGTCTTCCAACGACCCCTTCCAGACATTCGCGGAAAGCGAGAAATGCTTGCCAAAAGCGTGGGGTAGAGGCAGTTGGTTCACGGTCTCAGCAGGATCGAGCCGACGGTCGCGCCCATCTCGAGCTGCGCTTGGGCCTTGGCCGCTTCGACGAGCGGGAGCTCGATGCCGATCTTGATCTTCAGGCCTCGTCCAAGCTCCTCGAACAGGCCCGTCGCGGCGAGAGCGTAGGATTTAGGGTCGTTGGCATAGGCAAAAGAACTGGGCCGTGCAATCGACAATGACCGTCGGGGTCCCAACTCGCCAAGTGCGATCGCGGGCAGCGTTCCGCTGGCCTGGCCGACGCTCGCGATCATTCCGAAAGGCTTCACGGCATCGAGCGTGCGGGTCAGCGTTTCGCCGCCCACGCCGTCGTAAGCCACATCGACGCCGGCGCCGTCGGTCAGACGCCGCACCTGGGCGACGAAATCGGTTTCGCGATATAGGAGCGCGTGATCGAGACCATGGCTCACCGCGATTTCGGCCTTTTCGTGCGAGCCGACCGTGCCGATCACTGTTGCGCCGAGACGCTTTGCCCATTGGGTTAGAATCAATCCCAATCCACCTGCGGCGGCATGCACAAGCACCACCATACCCGGCCGCACCGGGCAAACGCGATGCAGCAACATGTGCGCGGTCACGCCGCGCAACATGGCGGCCGCCGCGACATCGTCGTCGATGCCGTCGGGAATGTGCACCAGCCTGTTCGCCGGCAAGTTGCGGGCCTCCGCATAGCTGCCCAGCGGCAGGCCTGCATAAGCGACACGGTCGCCCTTGCGAAGCATTTTCACATCGGCCCCGACGGCTTCCACAACGCCGGCGCCCTCCACGCCGAGAACGGCGGGCATGGCAGGCACGGGGTAGAGGCCCATGCGTTGGTAGATGTCGACGAAGTTAACGCCGATCGCGGTCTGGCGCAGCCGAACCTCGCCCGCAGATGGTGGCGGAAGATCCGCGCGTACCGGCTTGAGAACCTCGACGCCGCCGATGGCGGTCATGGCAATGCTGAGGGTCATGATTGATCTCCTGTAAGGTGACCCATTAGGCGCGCAGTCTCTCCGCCCGAAAATTCCTTATCCGTGCGCAGATTCTGTGCAAAAATTCGCATATGGATTGGGATGACCTTCGCTTCTTTGCCGAGCTGGTGCGCCAGGGCAATCTTTCGGCGACCGCCCGCCGGCTTCGCATCGACCACTCGACAGTTGCAAGGCGGATCGACAGCCTTGAGCGGGCGCTCAACATGAAGCTGTTCGATCGCCTGCCACGCGGTTATGTCCTCACCGTCGAAGGCGAGCGCATTGCCGAGCGCGTGGGCGTGCTCGAAGAGGCCGTTTCCTCAATTCAGCGCCTTCAAGGTGGCGAAGCAGCGATCGAAGGTCGGGTGAGGATCAGTGCGCCGCCTGCCTTCGCCAGCCTCTGGCTTGTCCCGCGGTTTGCCGCTTTGCGGAGGGATCATCCAGGTATTGTGCTCGACGTGGTCGGTGCCACCGCCTACGCAAGCCTGGTCCGGCATGAGGCCGACATCGCGTTGCGGCTCTTACGGCCACCAAACGGGGCCCTGAAGGCGCGAAAGTTGGGGCGTCTGCGCTACGGAATCTATGGTGCGTGCACCTATCTGGACGAGGTCGTTGAGGAGGATCGGGTCTTCCTCGCCTATGATGAAGCGCTTGAAGCCTCGCCGCAGCAGCGCTGGCTGCGCAAAATCACGCAAGGACGCCCGATTGTAATGCTTGCCAACGATCTGGTGTCGTTGATTTCGGCCGCCCGGGCCGGGATGGGGCTGGCGGCGCTGCCCCATCTGCTGGTCGAGGAGGCAAAAGATCTGCGATGCGTGGCTGAGAGCGAGGAAGCCACGCGCGAAATGTGGCTCATCTATCATCCCGACATCGGCCGTTCCGCCCGCATTCGTGTCGTCATTGACCATCTCATAGCCATCACCCAGTGTCTGCGGTGATTTGGCAGACTTGTCGGGGGGAACATTGGTACCGGACTAGAATTTCAGCTAAGCTCCTGATTTTTATTGAATTGTCTGCTACCGCCGTCAGGTCATCTGACGCTCCATTTCCAGCTCGGCCTCCAGGCTCTCGATGTCGCGGAAGATCGACGCGACAGCCAGCGTCCGCCCTTCGCGTTTGAAGCGCAAAAGGCAATCCCTGGCTGTGATGTCTCCATCGACCGCGATCTCGTCCCATTGCCCGGCATGGCCGACATAATTGATGGGAACATCGTAATGCTGGCTCCAAAAGAACGGCACGGCGACGAATTTCTCGCGATGGCCGAGCATGTTGAGCGCCGCTGTTTGCCCCTGCCTCTCGGCAACGATCCAATGCTCGACCCGAATGTTCCCGCCACTGTACGGATCTGGCCAGCGCGCAATGTCGCCGGCCGCGAAGATCCCCGGTGCGCTCGTTTCCAGAAACGCGTTCACCACGACACCGCGGTCGATGCCAAGCCCAGCCTGTTCGGCGAGCCCGACCCGTGGTTTCACGCCGATGCCGGCGACAACAAGGTCCGCCGGCAATGTTTTGCCGCTGTTGAGTTTCACCGTGCTGCCGTCAATGCTGCTCGCGGCGTCCTCGAGATGGAACACGACACCATGCTCCTCATGGAGGGCGCGGATGAAGTCGCCCATTTGCGGGCCCAGGATCCGCTCCATGGGCCGTTTTTCCGGCGCCACGACAAGAACTTCGATATCGCGCGAGCGCAGGGCCGCGGCAACTTCCAGGCCAATGAAACTGGCGCCAAGAACGATGATGCGGCGCGCAGTCGTGGCTTGTGCGATGATCGCCTTGCAATCTGCGAACGAGCGCAGCGTGTGAACATGAGGCTGGTCGGCGCCGGGGATGGTCAGGCGGACCGGTTCGGCTCCGGTCGCAAGCAGCAGCTTGTCGAAGGGAGCCCGCCCCCCGTCGGCGAGTACAACTTCGCCAGAGCGCGCATCGATGCTGGCGACATTCGCATTGAGACGCAGGTCGATGTCGTTCTTTGAGTAAAAGCTTTCTCCGCGAAGTGGAATCCAGTCCTCGGGTGCTTTGCCGGCGAGGTAGTCCTTGGAAAGATTGGGCCGATCAACCGGCGGCGCTGCATCGCTGCTGAACATGACGATGCTGCCTTGAAAATGCTCGCGCCGCAGCTTTTCGGCCGCTGCGAAACCCGCCGCGCCGCCGCCGACAATGACGATTTTCTCCGGTATGTGGCCGGTGCTGCCACCGCGCGGCGTCGGTGCCGCCCGCTTGCGCTTCTCGCCCACGAATATCCGATCATCGCGCAGTTCCACCGACCAGCAGGCGAGTTGATTGAAGGCAGGGGCGCGCAGGGCCTCGCCCGTGCGCAAATCGAAGCATGCGTGATGCCAGGGACACCGAACGGTATCCTCCACCACAAGACCGTCGACGAGCGGCCCGCCATAATGTGTGCAGGTCGCCGCGATGGCGAAGACCTCGGTCCCACGGCGCACCAGCAGCACCTGCTCGTCGCCGCAATGGCCTACCAGCTTTCCGCCATCGGGAAGCTCGGAGAATGCGATGCCCTGCACCAGATCCGGCCCGCTTGGTTTGGTATGACCTTCAGCCATTTCCTTCTCCCTGGCGATCCAATCGCCTGTAGAGCCAAGACGCGGGAAATCCTCTGGGTTCACCAACCTCGGACTATCTTCTGGCTCACGCGCCTTCGGGTTCTCGGTGCCACTTCTGCCCAACGTTCGGCCACATCATTCGTTGCCAATGAGCAGCATGCAGACTTCAATTTTCCGCCCTCAAGCCAGCCGCCACGACGAAACGCTCGACGCGTTCCGGCATCTGCTGGCGGAGCGGAACGCGCATCAGTCAGACTCGCCCTGCGCCAGAGGCAACCTTTCGGTCCCACCGAGGGATCGTGTGCGCTCCCGGCGGACATCTTTCGGTTGGACCGCCATATCGAGGAGGCTGCCATCTGGTCCTGCCGCTTGCTCTACGATATCGGCTGCAATCCGTCACATGAGTGAAGCCGTGAAGATTTCCAGCCAGACAGGCGCCGTTTCCCCGATGATCCCGGTGCTTGTATGCGCGCTGGCGATCTTCCTCCTGTCCGTGATGGATGCTGCGATGAAGACCCTGGTTATCGCCATAGGCGTCTACAATACGGTGCTGTGGCGCAGCATGCTCGCCACTGCAGTCGCGGGCGCAGGGTGGTCGGCAGGGCCGCGCTCGCAGCCAACCATTTCGGTGCTGAGGCTGCATGCGCTGCGCGCCGCGATTATCTGTATCGTTCTGATATCATTCTTCTGGGGGCTTGCGAGGCTGCCGCTCGCGGAGGCGATCGGACTTAGCTTCGTTGCGCCCTTGTTCGCGCTTTTCCTCGCCGCGCTATTGCTGGGCGAACGAATCCGGCGGCAGGCCATCTGGGCATCGATGGCCGGCATCGCGGGCGTCGTGATCATAATGGCCGGCCAGTTTGGGCAAGAAAGCTATTCGCAAGATGCGCTGCTTGGCACGGCAGCGGTGCTGATGTCGACGGTGTTCTACGGCTACAATCTGGTTCTCGCCCGGCAACAGGCGCTATTGGCCAAACCAAGCGAGATCATGTTCTTCCAGAGCCTTGCAATTGCAGTCGTCCTCGGCTGCGCCGCACCGTGGCTCGCCGTCGCCTTGCCGACCAATCTCTGGCTACCCTTGGCCGGCGTGACCGTCCTGTCGCTTGGCGGCCAATTCCTGATGAGCTGGTCCTACGCCCGCGCCGAAGCGCAATATCTGATCCCAACGGAATACTCGGCCTTCATCTGGGCGATCGCACTTGGCTGGTTCTTCTTCGGCGAGACGGCATCCTGGACCACGCTGGCAGGAGCATGCCTGATCGTCGCCGGCTGCCTGATCGCTGCGCGCACAAACCCGAAGCTTGCCGAGCCGATCGAGGCAGCAGTTTGAGGAAGCAAGTCTTCCTAGGCTAGAGCTCTGGCTGCGCCGTAGCGATGCTGAACGCCGCTGGCTTGGACCGAAAAGGATGTGCGCTTCAACAGATGTACGCTGCGCGCTTCACCGGCCACCGCGGCCGTAGCGCCAACGGCAAGCATGCACTAACATTCCTGCTTGCCCCCTTGGGGCTGGCCAGTGATCTGTTCAAAGGGAAGTACCCATGACCAATCATTGCTGTGGACCGGGCTATGCTTCTCCAGCCGAGGCGATGACGGCACCTCGCGAAAAGCTGCTCTATACGATTGCCATCTACACCGGCACGGGCATCCAGAAGCCGGACTATTTGTGCACCATCGATGTCGACCCGGAGAGTTCGACCTACAGCCAGGTGATTTCACGTTTGCAAATGCCGGGTATCGGCGATGAGCTTCATCACTCGGGCTGGAATGCCTGTTCGTCGTGCCATGGCGATGCGAGCATGGAGCGGAAATATCTGATTGTGCCGGGTGTGCGCTCGTCCAATCTGCATATTGTCGATTGCGGTACCGATCCGCGCAATCCGACACTGTTCAAGGTCATAGACGGCGCTGAAATCAAAGCCAGGACCAACCTGTCGGCACCACACACAGTGCATTGCCTCGGCTCGGACATCATCGTTTCCATGCTAGGCGACGCTCAAGGCAATGCCCCCGGCGGCTATTTGCAACTCAGCAAGGAGTTCGAGATTGTCGGCCGTTGGGAAAACTCCATGGGCAGTATCAAGTTTGGTTATGATTTCTGGTACCAGCCGCGACACAACGTAATGGTCAGCTCGGAGTGGGCCGCGCCTAATACCTTCATGCCTGGCTTTGACCTGGAAGAGGTTGGCCATCTGAAATATGGCCGGGAGATCCATTTCTGGGATTTTGAAAAGAAGGAGCCAAAGCATACATTCTATCTCGGTGAAGATGGCTTGATCCCGCTGGAAGTGCGGTTCCATCATAATCCCGACAGCAGCCACGGCTTTGTTGGCGCGGCCCTTTCTGCAAACATCATCCATTGGTGGAAGGATGCGGCGGGTGACTGGCAATGGGAAAAAATCGTCGATGTCGGCAATGAGCCGCATCCCGAATGGCCGATACCAATACCGGGCGTAATCTCAGTCATTCTGCTCAGCATGGACGATAGATACCTCTATCTGTGCAACTGGCTGCATGGCGACATCCGTCAGTATGATATCTCGGACCCTCACAACGCCAAGCTTACCGGACAAGTGTGGATGGGCGGACTTCTCGGCCGTGCGCCCGAGGTCAATGGCGTGAAAGTCACTGGCGGGCCGCAGATGATACAGCTCAGCCTCGACGGCAAGCGCCTCTACGTGACGACCTCATTGTTCTCGACCTGGGACAATCAGTTCTATCCGGAAATCCGCACCAATGGCGGATGCATGCTGATGGTCAATTGCGATACGGAAAAAGGCGGCATGGAAATCGATCCGCTGTTCGTCGTTGATTTTGGCAAGGAACCAAATGGACCAAGCCGCTGCCACGAAACCCGTTATCCCGGCGGTGATTGCACGAGTGACATCTGGGTATGACCAGCTTCACCATCACCCTCGCCAATCAAGGCGGCGCGACCTTTGACGTCGATCACCGCACGCCCCTCTTGCAAAGCTTGCGCGAGCAGGGCGTGGACCTGCCCTACGGGTGCAAGTATGGCGGCTGCATAAGCTGTGCGGCCAAGATGATCAGCGGCAAAGTCAATCAGAAGGCGCAGCGGGCGCTGAACAACCGCCAGATCAACAATGGCTACATAATCCTCTGCGTCGCCCGCCCGATGAGCGACTGCACGCTGGAGGTCGGCGTTGAAAGCCACGACAAGCTCTATCGCAACCCCTTCCTTGACCCCTTGGCCCCGCATGAATTGAAAGCCGATATCGCGACCCCGTTGGAAGACAAGAAATGACCCATATGAACCATGATGAGCCCTATTCGGAGGCTTATCTGCAAGACATTCTGAAATCGGTCAAAACCATCGCCATGGTGGGGGCGAGCCCCGACAAGACCAAGTTTTCCTATGGCGTTCTCAGGGTGCTGCACGAAACCGGCTATGACATGATCCCGGTCAACCCGAGTTCCGGCCTGGATGAAATTCGAGGGCTCAAGGTGTACCCGTCACTGGCGGCCATCGACCGGCCTGTCGATATGGTTGAGGTTTTTCGCCGCTCCGAAGATCTGCTGGAAGTTGCACAGGAGGCCATTGCAATCAATGCCAAGGTTCTGTGGGGTCAGATTGGGGTGCGCGATGACGCTGCCGCCCGTTTGGCGGAGGAAGCGGGCTTGAAAGTGGTGATGAACCGCTGTCCCAAGATAGAGTTGTTCCGCCCCTTCTGGAAGCCGAAGTTGCACTTGGGAATATGATTGCAGGGTCGCGGGAATTCGCCGTTGCTGGGGCAACCAGCAGGTAGTGTCTCAGTTTGAAATTCGAGAACGATCAGTCTATCAGAACGCATGAAGTCGTATTTCCTAGTGGGAACCGCAGGGAAGGCCCAGACTGAAGCGGAGCTGGATCGACTACTTCCTGGCCAGCGGCATCCCTGGCTGCTCCCAGCAATAGGTGGGCGCGATGCTATCGCCTACGTCAATTTAGAAGCAAACGGGGATGTTCAGGTTGATATCAGCGGACGCCACCTCACGAAGGATGAAGTCGTACTCAGCCTGCTGAGATTGCTGCGAGATGAGGTCGGCGGCACTATCGAAGATGACGGCTAAGGGGCGACACGCTTTCAAACTGAGACACTACCAACCAATCTGTTCCCTTGGTCTTAGATTGTTGATTCTGCTAGCCGATTGAATTTTGCCTGAGGTACGACGCCAGATGGTCGCTGAGATCACGCGCGTCGTCGCCGGCGCCGTCGATCAGCGCAGACTTGCGGCGGCGCAGAAACTGCATCCCCATCAGGTACATGCCCGGATGTTCCGCAACACCGCCGTCGTGGCGGACGTGGCCCTTGCGGTCGAGGACCGGCAGCTCCAGCCAGGAATAGTCCGGCCGGTAGCCGGTGGCCCAGATGATCGTCCTGATCGCGCCTCCGGCGAGGTCGAGGCCGAGCGGCGGGTTGTCCTCGACACGGGTCGGCGGCAGGCGATCCGGCGGGCCGACCGTAGCGTCGAGGCCGTTGGCGCGCGCCCATTCGTCAAGGAGGTCGAGCAGCCGGGCCATCTTGAGATCGGAAAGCGCGCACATGTTGCGCAACGACCCCGCAAACTGGGCCTTGCCGTCTTCGGTGATGCCAGCGAGACGGCCGACGAGCCTGACGCCGAGGTCGACCAGCGCATTGAGGTCGAGGGTGGTGCGGCCGGGGGTGCCGGCAAGCTGCAGCGAAGGAACCCGTCGCGCCCGCCTGATGTCGTCTACCTCGTCGTAGCGCTCGTCGAGCACGCCGGCGGCGTCCATCCACCATTCCAGGTCCTTGCCGCGATAGACGCGGGGCGCCCGGATGTGCTCGCCCACCGACAGGGTCACTTGGCGCCCCGAACGCTGCAGCTCCTGTGCGATCTGGGTGCCGCTGGCCGACGCGCCGGCCACCAGCACTCCACCGTCGGCGACCTGACCCGGATTGCGGTAGGACTGCGCCGTCAGCATTGCGACCGACGGCGGTACGCGCACGGCGAAATCGGGCAGGCGCGCGACGTTGCACGCGCCCGACGCCAGCACCACGGTCCGGCACCGCCACTCGCCGCGGTCGGTGCGCACGAGATATCCCGCCCCGTCGCTGCGAACCGAGGTAACGGTCGTGTTTGTCCTGACCGGAGCCGAGATCGCCTTGGCATAGTTCCCGAGGAAGTCGATCACCTCCGGCATCGTCCGGTAGCCGTCGGGGTCGTCGCCATCATAGCGGAAGCCCGGCAGCCGGCTCTGCCAGTTCGGGGTGAGCAACCGCAGCGAATCCCATCGCTCGGTGCGCCAGGTATGGGCGATCTCGCCGCGCTCCAGCAGCACATGGTCGATAGAGCGCTCCGCGAGGCAGCGGCTCATCGCGAGCCCCGCGTGCCCTGCGCCGACGATCACTGTGGTGACGGAACTAATCGCGCCCTCTTATCGGGAGAGTCTACGGCTCGAAGCGCCTTTCAATTCACCACGACCGTGACGTTCGTCGGATTGGTGACAATGTCATAGACCGCCGATCGCTTCTGCGACTGAGCGACGAGAGCCACGATGTCCTCGCGCTTGGCATCGGCGTCGATGTTGTACTTCACCGTGATACCGCTGAAGCCGTTGCGGACGTCGCTGTCGATGCCGAGTATGCCGGCGATATCCATGTCGCCTTCGATGGTCGCCTTCACCGACTTCAACTGGATGTTCCGGTTCTGGGCAACCGCGGCGATGCCGGCGGTCAGGCAACTCGCCAGCCCGACCAGCACGTATTCGACAGGCGTGGCGCCCTGATCCAAGGACGCGAAGACCTCCGGGTGGTCGGCATCGAATGCGAAGGTGGTCTTGCGATGCTGGTCCTGGCCGAGACCGTAGAAGCTCTCGACCGTCGAGTGGCTGTGGGTGCCATCCTTCCATTCGCAAGCCGCGCGCCACTTGAACTGCGCGGCCTCCGGGGCGTTGGTAAGCGCTTCGCGCGCGTCGAGCAGCGCCGCTACGTTAACGCCATTGTTTGCCTGTACTTCGGAAGCCATAATTATCCTCCCTACCTTGCACTGGCTCAAAAATCTGACCGGTTCCACTGACCTCCTGATCAGACTTCACCATGACCTGGCATGGTATGGGTCGCGAAGCGTTTCTTCAAGTTGTTTCCGCCGCGGCATGGTCGTCCCTCGTGTGCCTTTTCGAGCTAAACCGGGCAGCCTGAACAGTTCCGGAATGCATCGGACGCAGCTAATCTTTGTTGCCGTCGGTTTCCTTCGCCACCTTCACCTCAACGGTCATCCCCTGAAAACTCGAGGCGTTGCCGGAGTAGCTTCCCGAAAGTGGGATGGCCTGCCGGGGATGGCGAGCCACGGCTATCCTGATCAGATCCCGGTTGCCGACGATGCCATTGGTTGGATCGAACTCGATCCAACCGGCTCCGGGCAAATAGACCTGGCACCAGGCATGCGTGGAGCCTCCGCCGCGGATAGCATCACTGTCGCGGCTCGGCACATAGACATAGCCGGTCACGAAGCGGGCCGCAAAGCCGAGCGAGCGGACCGCTTCCATCATGAAAAGCGCGAAGTCCCGGCATGTGCCTTTGCGCAGATGCAAGGTCATGAGCGGCGGCTGCGTTCCGGTTTCGATGCGACGGGAATACACGAAGCTCTCGTGGATGGCGTAGCAGAGCGTCATCAGCAGTTTGCCGGTCTCGGTGCGCCCCGCGGCACTGACGAACTGTCGCGCCCATTTGCCGACCTCGTCGCCGTCGTCGCGATGATGGCGCTCCATTGTTTGCGCGAGGTCGGCCGCCTCGTCGGGATCGTAAGAGAACGGATAATTCAGCGCGGCCTCATCGATGCGGAAGTCTGGCGCATGCTGCGGCGTGTGATCGAGCCGAATGTCTGTCGCGAAATGGAGTTCATTGGCCGAACCCTCGAAATCGATCACCGCAACGCAGTTGCCAAAAACGTCATGGATCCAGCGAACCTCCTTCGGCTCGGGGGCCACGGACAGAGCGTGGTCGATTAGCCGCTGATCGAAACTGTCGCGCGGCCTGAACATCAGCCGGTGCTCGCCAAAGCTCACCTTCCGGCTATAGCGATAGACGGTTGTGTGCTTGACTGAAAAAATCGGCATCGGCGTCCGTCGGAAAATTGGCTCGCGGCGCAATCATACAGTGTTTTCGACGTGCATCCGAAGGGCCATGTTTGGAGGCCTGCGCGAACTGTTTGCGATGCGAGCGACCCTTCGCAATGCCGAACACCACCCCTGACTGCTCGTTTCCCCTTTGCCAGTTCCTCTGGCTACCCACGATGAGCCCTATGTCGAGAGTCTGGCGCGTGCCGTTGCCTCTTGGCGGCGAAACCTGACTGCCTCCAGCAACGCGCGCTCGCTGGTATGAGCATTCCTGAAAATCCCCACAACCATCGACGCCACCAATGCGGCTTCCTGGCCTAGAGGATCGATGAGTTCATCCGCGCAAACCCGATCGAAGACGCGTTCACAAATGGCCATATCGTGAGGGCTAAGGCAGGTGCGATTGATGCGCTGGTCCAGCATCTGTGCAGACCCTTTCCAGGCCCGCCGCCCTGCGATGCGCGGGCCTCCGGCCGGAGGAAGAAGAAACCGGCCGCGCGCAAGAAACGCCGGGCCAGGGTGTTTGTTCCCGGATGCCGGCACGCCTCGCGCAGGATTTCAGGGAGAGCGAGATGAAACCGTTTCTGGAACGCAACCGGAGCTCGCGCGTTCAATGTCTCGGCCAGCACAGTAGCCAGCGGATCTCGGAACATCGCTATGAAAAAGACCTACGAAAAGCCGACGCTCGTGAAGCGCGAGAAACTTACCGCGTTGACCGCCCAGATCGTCGCTTCGGGTGTGGTACTGGGCCAGTGATGCTGAGGTGATCTACGAGCAATCGCGGCGTTCACCGGCGGACGCTAATGGCCAGATTCAGTGCGGTTCGACCCCCTCTGTACGAAAATAACCATTGATGCGGTCGGCGGAACAAATTTCCGGCAGCCGCCGTTTAATGCGCTGGCCGGATGCCCGTAACCCATCCTGACCGGCCAATCTCTGTGTCAGAAGCCCGCCGCCACGCCTTGGCAGCGGGCTTTTTTGCTGGCACTGCCGGCAAAGGGACTGCGATAGACTACGATGCGGGCGCTGTCCGTTGCGTCATGGACAGTCGACTGCCCGCTCCCTCCTGGCGCCCTCGCGCATATCGGCCCGGCGACTGGCCCACATGGCGATTGAACGCGGTGCTGAATGTGCTGGCCGAGCCATAGCCCACTCGCCTGGCAACCTCATCGAGTGCGACGCTGTTGCTGCGCAGAAGGTCCTTCGCAATGGCCATTCGCCAGCCCAGCAGGTATTCCATCGGCCGGAGCCCGACGGAGCGGATGAAGCGGTCGAAGAAGGCCGATCGCGACATGCCCGCCTCACGCGCCAGGTCAGCCACCGTCCACGGCCGCTCGGGATCGGCATGCATCTGCCGCAACGCCCCGGCACAGCGCGCATCGGCCAGGCCTCGCAGCAATCCCGGCGGTGTGTCCTTTCCCCGGGTTGCCCGCAGCGCTTCGATCAGCAGCACCTCGACCAGACGCGCGAGCACGAGATCGCGGCCCATGCTTTGGGCGCTCGCCTCCTCGCCAACGAGCCGCACCAGAACGGAAAGCCGCGGAATGTCGCGCACGTGAAGCATTGCCGGCAAGAGCGATACCAGCAGTCCCGCATCTGGCGAGTCGAACACGAAGTAACCGCCGAGCAGCCGCACATCCGCGGGATCGTCGGGACGGCCGTGACGGACCTCGTCCGTGGGCGCAGGCGTCACCTTGGGATCGATGTGCCTCGGCGTCACATGGTCGAAGCTGGACATGGTGAAGGCCGGCGTCGCCGGCAGCAGGACAAAATCGCCTGCTTCGAGACTGATCGGCGCCTGCCCGTCGACGGCCAGCCGGCATCGTCCTTCTATCACCGCGCAAAAGCCCGGCTGGCCGAATTCGGAGTAGCGCACGCCCCAGCGCCCGGCGCCACTGATCCCCTTCGAGAACACCGTGCGCGGGCGCAGAAGCTGGATCACTTGCGAGAGTGGATCGGTCATTTCCGGACTTAAGCAGATGAAATTGAGACTCTTGATCGATGATAGTCCTGATATTGGCGGCTATTTGTCCTGCGTCAACACGAAATAGGATATCGTCATGAAAACCGTACTGATTACCGGCAGCTCATCCGGCTACGGCCTGGAGACCGCACGTCACTTCCATGCGCAGGGGTGGACCGTCGTCGCCACGATGCGAACCCCGCGCGAGGGCATACTGCCCGCTTCCGATCGCATCCGCGTGCTGCCGCTCGACGTCACCGATGCCAGCAGCATCGCGGCCGCGCTCGAGGCGAGCGGGCCTGTCGACGTGCTCGTCAACAATGCCGGCATCGGTGTCGCCGGTGTGTTCGAAGCGACGCCGATGTCGCACATCCGCAAGGTGTTCGAGACCAACACATTCGGCGTGATGGCGATGACACAGGCCATCATCCCGCAATTCCGCATCAGGGGATCAGGCGTGGTGGTCAACGTGACCTCGAGCGCGACGCTGGTCCCGATGCCTTTGGCCGCGGCTTACACGGCCAGCAAGATGGCCATCGAGGGTTTCACCGGATCGCTGGCGCACGAGCTTCAGGCATTCGGCGTGCGTGTCAAGCTGGTGGAACCCGGCTATGCGCCGAGCACCCGTTTTGCGCACAATACGGAATTGCGCGTCGAGGATATGATCCCCGAGGCCTATGCATCGTTCGCGCAGCCGATCTTTGCCGGGTTCGCCAACCCTGCCATGGTCACGAAGGAGACCGACGTTGCCGAGGCCGTCTGGCATGCCGCCAACGACACCTCCGCCCAGCTACGCTACCCGGCAGGAGCCGATGCGGTGGCATTGGCCCGCGCATGCTGAGAACTGCCGGCGCGATCAATCCAGCCGGCCTCTGCCGGCCGGGTCGACTGCGCCCTATCAGTGCAACCCGAACTCGCGCAAAAGCTCTTGGCGATAGCTGACAAACCGGCTCTCGCTGCGGTCGCGGGGGCGTGGCAGGTCGACTTCGATCAGCCGCGCCGCGCCGCCTTTTTCCTTGGGCAGGATCAGCACTCGGTCGGCAAGGTAGATTGCCTCTTCGAGGTCATGGGTGACCATGACCATGGTGACGTTCTCCTCGCTCCAGATGCGCGCCAGTTCCTCCTGCATGCCGATCTTGGTCATGGCGTCGAGCGCGCCGAGCGGCTCGTCGAGCAGCAGGATCTCGGGCTGCACGGTGAGCGCCCGGGCGATGCCGACGCGCTGCGCCATGCCGCCGGAAAGCTGGCGGGGCCAGGCATCGGCGAATTCGGCGAGGCCGACGAGCGCGATGTAGAAACGCGCCCTCTCCTCGGCTTGCTGCCTGGGCACGCCGCGCACCTCGAGGCCGAAGGCGACGTTGCCGAGCACGGTCAGCCAGGGCAGCAGGCGCGGCTCCTGGAAGATCACGGCGCGTTCGGCGCCGACGCCGTCGACAGGCTTGCCGTCGATGGCCACGCCGCCGCTGTCGGCGGCCTCCAGCCCGGCAAGGATGCGCAGCAGCGTGGTCTTGCCCGAGCCGCTGGCGCCGACGATGACCAGGCATTCGCCCGAGCGGATGTCGAGGTTGAGCGTCCTCAGCACCTGAAGCGGACGCCCGCCAAGCGTAAAGGACTTCGACAGGTCGCGTATCGAGACCTCGGCGCCGCTTGTGCTGGCCATCGCCTTCGTCTCCCTGCTCAGTTGGTCTTGGTTTCGCCCGGCCGGTAGAGGATATCCGCGGCCTTCAGCCTGCCCTTGGCGAGGCGGCCGTCGCGCTCCAGCACGGCGACCCAGAAGTCGATGTCGCGGTCGGTCGCCTCAGCGCCGTCGCGCAGGCCAAAGCCGGTCCAGTAGCGGGCGAGATCGCCATTTTCGCCGCGCTTGTTGAGGACGCTGGCCAGCACCTTGCGCGCTTCGTCAGGATTCTGCTGCGACCAATCGGCGGCGCGCGCCGATTGTTCGACGAAATTGCGGGCGGCGTCCGGATGGGCTGCGATGAAGTCGCGCCTCAGCACGACGAAGCCGCCGGCCAGTTCGCCCAGCACGTCGGTGTCGTTGAAGACGCCGCGCACGCCGCCATTGGCGACCAGCGCGCCGGCAAAGGTCGCCTGCCAGTAGCCGAGGCCGGCAATATCGACCTGGCGCGAGCGCAAGGTCTGCTCGAGCTGCGGACCGGGCACCACGACGAGGTTGGCGGCATCCGGCGGCAGGCCGACGCCGTGCAGCGCCTCGCGCACCGTATAGTCGAGATGGGCGCCGAGCGTGTTGACCGAGATGGTCTTGCCGGCAATGTCGGCGATCGATTTGATCGGGCTGTCTTCCAGCACGTAGAAGACGCTTTTGACGTCCTTGTTGATGCCGTTGCTCGGATAGGCGGCGACGAAGTCGTTGCCTCCCGAGATCGAGTTGATCACCGCGGCGGTGGCGGCCGAGCCGATGTCGACGCTGCCGGAGGACAGCGCAAACAGCGATTCCGGGCCGCCGGCGGCGTAGCCGGCATTCTCCAGTTCGACGCCGAGCCCCTTGAAGTAGCCGAGCTCGTCGGCCAGCTCATGCGCGGAGATGCTGCCACGGCTGGCGAGGTAGCGGAACTTGACGGGTGCGTCTTCGGCAAAGGCGAAGCGCGGCAGGCCGGCGGCGACGATGCCAGCGGCAAGCGGTGCGCCGGCAAGCAGGGTACGGCGGGTGATTTTCATGATCCGGTCTTTCCTTGTTCGTGAAGAAGAGCGAGAGGCGTCAATGTTCAGTTGATGCGGGTCAGTTGACGGGCTGGCTCCAGCGGCAGAGGCGCCGCTGCAGGCTGACCAGCGCCTGGTTGGCGATCAGGCCGAGGCCGGCGAGGATGACGATCGCCGCGAACATCAGCGGGATCTGGAAATTGTACTGGGCGTTCATCACCTGGAAGCCGATGCCCTTGTTGGCGCCGATCATTTCGGAGGCGATCAGCAACAGCAGTGCGGTGGTCGCGCTCAGCCGCAAGCCAACGAAGATCGAGGGCACGGCGCCCGGAAGCACGACGCGGCGAAACACGGTGAGCCGCGTGGCGCCATAGACGCGCGCCATCTCGAGCAGTTTCGGGTCGACCTCCTTGACGCCGCTGATGGTGTTGAGCAGCAGCGGAAACAGCGTCGCCCAGAAGATGACGAAGACTTTCGATGCCTCGCCCAGTCCGAGCAGCAGGATGAACACCGGATAGAGCGCCAGCGCCGAGGTCTGGCGGAACACCTGCAGGATCGGATCGAGCGCTGTTTCGACCGATCGCACCTGGCCCATGAACAGGCCGAGCGGGATCGCCACCACCACCGCCGCGACGAAGGCGATGCCGGCGCGCTGCAGGCTGATGGCGATGTCGCCGAGCAAGGTGCCGCCGGCGAGCCCCTTCCAGAGGGCTGCGACGATCATGTCGATCGGCGGCAGCACCGCGGCATTGACCCATCCGGCGCTGCTCGCGACCTGCCAGAGCGTGAGGAAGGCGATCAGGATGCCGTAGCGCGACACAAGGCGCACGGATGCCGCCTTGGCCAGGCGCCCGACATCGGCGCCGAGCCTGGTTGCGCCGTCGCCGAGGATGACCGGCTGTTCGATGTGCTGCAAACTCATCGTCTTTGCCCTTTGCTTTAGGATTGTCGGGAGCTTCGAGTGGCGTCCGGCGCTTCAGCCGATCATTCGGCCGCCAGCACCTTCGTGCGCGCGGCGGTCCAGGGGTTTTCCGGCCGCCTGAGGCCGAGGTTCTCGCGCAGCGTCCGGCCTTCGTAAGTGGTGCGGAACAGGCCGCGACGCTGCAGCTCGGGAATCACCAGGTCGACGAAATCGTCGAGCGCGCCGGGCAGCCAGGGCGGCAGGATGTTGAAGCCGTCGGCAGCCTCGTTGGCGAACCATTCCTCCAGCTGGTCGGCGACCTGGGTGGCGCTGCCGATGATGGTGTAATGGCCGCGCGCCGTTGCCACCCACTGGTAGAGCTGGCGGATGGTGAAGTTGTGCTCGTCGGCAATCTGGCGGATCAGCGCCTGGCGGCTCTTCATGCCTTCGGTTTCCTTGCTGGGCGGCAGCGGGCCGTCGAGCGGATAACCCCTGATGTCGAGCGTCTGGCCGGCCAGCCCGTTGAGCAGGGCGACGCCGTCCTCGGGCAGGATCAGGTCATTGAGCTTCCGGTACTTGGCCTGCGCTTCCTCTTCGGTGCGGCCGACGAAGGGTGCCACGCCCGGCATGATCAGCACCTGGTCGGGATCGCGGCCGACAGCGGCCACACGCGCCTTGATGTCGCGGTAGAATTCCTGCGCCGTCTCCAGCTTCTGATGGGCGGTGAAGATGACCTCGGCCGAGTGCGCGGCCAGCCCGCGTCCGTCTTCCGACTGCCCGGCCTGCACCACCACCGGGTGCCCCTGCACCGGGCGCGGCACGTTGAGCGGACCCTTGACGCTGAAATGCGCACCCTTGTGGTCGACGTCGTGCAGTCTGTCCTTGTCGTAGAAGCGGCCCGACTTCTTGTCGCGGATGAAGGCGTCGTCCTCCCAGCTGTCCCACAGCGCCTTGACGGTCTCGACATGCTCCTGCGCCCGGGCATAGCGCTCGGCGTGGTTCGGCTGGACATCGCGATTGAAATTGCGCGCCGTGTCGTCGCCGGCCGAGGTGACGACGTTCCAGCCGGCCCGGCCGTTGGACAAAAGATCGAGCGAGGCGAATTTGCGCGCCAGTGTATAGGGCTCCTCATAGGTGGTGGACGCCGTGGCGATGAAGCCGAGATGCGTGGTCAGCGGCGCAAGCGCGGCAAACAGCGTCACCGGCTCGAAGCCGGCGATCTTGGCATTGCCACCTTCGCGGGCGCCGAGGCCGACCGTCAGATTGTCGGCCAGGAAATAGGCATCGAACAGGCCGCGCTCGGCGGTCAGCGCCAGTTGCTTGTGGAACTCGAAATTGGTGGCGCCGTCGGCCGGCGCATCGGGATGCCGCCAGGCGGCGATATGCTGTCCGCCGCCGGGCAGGAAGGCGCCCAGTTTGATTTTTCGCGACTTGCTCTGACGGGATTTGCTGGTCATTTGCAGGCTTCCTTGTGGCGCTGTGCGGAAAGGGGAATCCGGTGTTTCAGGCGGCAAGGCCGACGCTGTAGGGCACACCCGCCGCCCGGCATGCTTCGGCGACGGCCTGCCGGGCACGCGCGTGGACGGCTTCGGACACCAGTTGGCCGTTGGCGAAATCCTTGTCGGAGGCGTAGATCGCGGTCGGCACGGTCAGCGCCTCGAAGAAGCCGAACAGCGGCCGCAGCTGATGTTCGACGATCAAGGCGTGCCGCTCTCCACCGCCGGTCGCCGCCAGGACGACTGGCTTGCCGCGCAGCGATGACGGGTCGAGCAGATCGAAGAAATGCTTGAAAAGCCCGGTGTAGCTGCCCTTGAAGGTCGGCGAACCGACCACGACGATATCCGCGTTGAGCAATTGCTCGACAAGATTGCGCGCCGACGGATCGAGATCGCCGATGCGCCTCGCCTGCGGGAAAGAGGGACCGAGATCCTCGATATCGAAAACGCTCGAGGCAGCGCCCGTCCTGCCGGCGATATCGCCAACGATATGGCTGATGAACGCCTTGGTCTTGGACGGACGAGTCAAGTTACCCGACACCCCCACCACCAGCTTCTTCGACATGCCAGGCTCCTTCTCGCAAAAACCGCTATCTGCATTAAGCCTACCGATTTTATAGAATTAAATGAGCGAGAAGATTTCAAAACCAGCCCGGCAAGCGGATTGAGTTTGCCGAATGCGGCCTTCGATTGGTTCATTCGACGCGGGATGTGGCCGTGGGCGATGTCAAGGAACGAGCGGCTGTCGGGGTCGATGCGCCGCCCGGAGACGGCCTTGCGATGATGAAGCAAATGCCGCTGCTCCGGCATTTTGCGACCGAGCGGGGTGGGTTTGCCCGTGATCACTTCTTGCAAAATTGTGGAACAGGGCCGCGCCTTAGGGGTTTTGTGAGATCAACTTGAAAAGGAGGTAGCTATGAAAAAGCTCCTGCTCGCCTCCGTCATCGCTATTGCGTCGGCGGCGGCCATGATCGGCCCGGCCAGTGCCGACAGCCTGCGGCTCGGCATCGGCATCGGTCCCGCCTATAACGATGATTATTATGGCGGCCCGTACTACGACGATCCTTACGACTATCGCCCGCACTATCGGTACAATGTCTACGACGATGGTTACAGGCCGCGCTACTCCATGCGCCACCACCGCAATTGCTGGACCGAGTACCGCAAGCACTGGCGCCACCACCACCGCGTGATCGAGAAGATCCGGATTTGTGAGCGGTGATGTGAGGATTGATCCCGGCCGGTGGGACCGGCCGGATCGTCCCTCGGAGGCGTCTGCAGCTGTCGCCGTTCGCGGATGGTGGCCGAAAGGCCCGGAATAAGCGCCCGGGCGCTGGTTCTCTGCAATCCCTGCCCTTCGGCTGCTGACGGCGGCTTTCGCGGGCGACTCGGCCCGGGGTTGACGACCTAATCGTGCTCAGCGAGAACGCAGCCGACCGTGGAGGGATGGACCTCGAACAGGCGGGTCGGCCTCGGACGCGCTCGCTGACATTGGTCATTCTTCGTCATTTGCCTTCGTATTGCGCTCAGCTGATTTCCTGGGCGAGTCCGATGAGAAGCCCTTCAGGCCCACGGATGTAGCAGAGCCGATACGCGTCTTTATACTGGACTACTTCGCCTACGAGCTGCGCGCCGCGCGTGCGGAGCCTTTCAAGCGTCTCGTCGATGTCGTCCACGGCGAACATGACGCGGAGGTAGCCTAGGGCGTTGACCGGGGCGTTCCGGTGATCTGCGACGACAGGCGGTGTGAGGAAGCGGGAGAGCTCGAGCCGGCTGTGGCCGTCCGGTGTGCGCATCATGGCAATCTCGACACGCTGATCGCCCAGTCCAGTGACACGTCCGGCCCATTCTCCTTCGATCGTGGCCCGCCCTTCGAGCTCGAGGCCGAGTTCGCGAAAGAAATCAATCGTCCCTCCGAGGTCTTCGACGACAATTCCTACGTTGTCCATCCGCTTGAGCGCCATGTTTCCAATCTCCAAGGTGTCGTTCCAATCTACAAGGTGTCGCCTAGTCCAACAACGGACGCTTGAGGTGCCCCAACACCATAGATGATGACATGTGGACGTGCGGTCGTGTCCACATGCCTACAATTCTGCGAGCCGTGATAGCCACCGGCCGGACAGCATCGTGACCCTGGGCGGTAGGGTTCTGATTGAGGCATGTCTACATGTGGGTATGACCGCATTACTACTCTTCTTCTCGATGGCGGCCATCCGGGCCCGAATCGCTGCTGTCCACATCTTCACCCTGCCCTCCGCCCCATCATCCCATAGTGCACGGCCAGCAGGTCCAGGCCGATCTTGAGCATTTTGCTCACTACGTCGCGCGCCTCGCCGGTCTGCTCGGCTAGACTCTTTACCGAGTCGCCAGCGCAGCAGATCTTTTGCACCACAGTTGACACCTCCCAATGTGCCAGCGCGCGGGTGGCTTCGGCATGGGCGCGGCCGGCCGACAGGATACGGTCCGGAATGCCGCCATCGCGCCGGCCGCCGTCGACGCGCTCTTCCCAGGCCATCGGCCTCAGCCCTTCGCGCGAGGCGCGCTCGAAATCCCCGCGAAAGCGCATGCCCGCCTCGCGCTGCTGACGCGACAGCGAGGTAATGCCCACCAGCGGGTCGACATTGCGCACCCGCACGATGCCGCCGGTCGAGGTATAGCCGCCGTTCGAGACTTCGTAGATGCGCGCCGCCTCCTGCGTGCCAGCCGCCAGCCGCTTGCGGCCGAAGCGGTCGTCCCTCAGCGCGAAATCATGGCCAATCTCCCTGCGGATGCGCACCTGCTCGGCCTCGCCCTTCGGCAGCTTCGGGGGCTTTGGTTTGGCCTTCTGGGCGGTTTTCTTGCTCATGGGTGTTCCTCGTGAATTGGTTGCGGGGCGGCTGGCGAAGTTGGCGATCCTTCGCGCTCTCCTCTGTCCTGGCCGGACGTCTCCCCCTGGCATCCGCGCTGCCTTCCTGCGACTTTGGTGATTGGCGAAAACCGTGGCGACATCCAATCTCCCCCTTGCGAGGGAGATTGGCAGCTCCAGCGATCGCACAATCCTCATGCTGCCCCCACTCGCCGGCCGTGGAAACGGGCGTGGTGGTGGCTGCAATAGGAGCGCGTCGCCGAGGTGCGCACGCCGCAGCACAGCATCTCCGGCCCCGGCTTGGCGCCGGGCGCGTCCTTGTCCGGGTCTTCCTCCAGCGTGAGATCGAGCGGGGCGCGGCAGCGGCCGAACAGGCAATCGACGAAGCGCATGGCGGCGACATGCGGCTGACGGCCGGGCGGCACCGGCGGCGGTGGCGCCGGCAGCTTGTAGCGAAGAGCGTCGAGCTTGTCCTCGTCGCGCAAGCCTCCGGACAGCCAGGCCGGGGGTAGAACGCGCGCCGGCTTCCTTGCGTTGCCCTGTTTTGACTTCGCTTGCGTGGGGACGCCAGCATGGCCGGCAGGGGCCAAAGGCGTACCAGCCCCGCCCCGCCCACCAGCTTGCTCGGAAGCCTTCGCCTGTCCAGCCGGCTCTGCCTGTCTGGGCTGCTCGGAATGTCCGGACAGTTTTGTCTGTCCGGACCGCTTCGCCTGTCCCGCAGCATGCCTTCCCGACGGCCTAGCTGGCCTTGCTGCATTCTTCCGGGGCCGACCACCGGCGCGGCTGCCCCTGGGGTTGGCGAAGCCGATGGCGCGCAGGCCGGTGTTGCGATGGACGATGCCGATGATGGCGTTGCGCGAGACCGGGCTGCAGCGCAGGGCGGAAAAGCGCAGAGCGATCTTGGTCGCCGACAGGCCATCCTTCAGCCAGAGCGCGATCGCGTTGAGTTCGGTGTCGGTGTAGGCAGCGGCCATAACGGAGATCCATCAATTGCGAAGGCCTCGCCCGGGGCGAGCGCCAGGGTTCGGCCCGCAGGCCGTTGCGAAATCGTTCGAAGGGGTGGTTCAGGCGGCGCCGGGCAGACACCGAAGCGCAGCTTCGGCGGC
The DNA here is from genome assembly GCF_056781675.1 of Mesorhizobium monacense. NCBI lineage: Bacteria > Pseudomonadati > Pseudomonadota > Alphaproteobacteria > Hyphomicrobiales > Phyllobacteriaceae > Mesorhizobium > Mesorhizobium monacense. Next base: position 3,366,050 of record NZ_CM165567.1, read on the forward strand.
GTCGCGCGTCAGGGCGGACACCGCCCTGCCCGTCTGCCTGTCGAACAGGATGACGGTGCCGTCCTCGGTGCGGATGCAGGAGGTGGCGGCCAGTTCGCCAGTTCCTGACGGGCCGGCGAGTTGGCGCGAAAAGGGGGCCGGAACCGGGGGAGGAACGGTTCCGGCCGATCCGGCGGCCTGCGGTGATGGCAGGCGGGCCGGATCCGGGGCAGAAGCCCCGGTCTTCGTCCGGGCCGGGGAGGAGGACAGCCCGGACGATTCGAAATGGTTGGACAGGCGCAGGGTCATGCCGCCTCCCCTTGCGCGGTATCAGTGGCGGTCGCACCGGCCAGCCATTCGTAGCTGACGCCGGCGATGCCGCGCCGGCGGCTGGCGACGACGACCTGCGCCCAGTGCTGCGGCGCGATGCGCTGGCGCCGGCGCATCTGGCGCGCCGCCTCGTAGCCGCAGCCGACGTCGGCGGCGAAGTCTGTGGCGGGCCAGCGGTCGATTAGCCCCGAGATGCTCGTGGGCAGTGCGGAAATGCTTGCGGGATGCTCGATCATGCGCTAAGCGTACGATATGTACGAAAGAGTCGCAAGCAAAATCGTACACCTTGGACGATAAATTTCAGGCATTTTGTACGATGATGGATCCTCGACACAGATTGCAGCAGGCGCGGGCCGAGGCGGGCTATGCCTCGCCGAGCGATGCCGCACGGGCGTTGCGCGACATCAACAAGAACACGCTGATAAGCCACGAGAACGGCAACCGGCCGCTGTCGCGCAAGGCGGCGGAAAAGTATGGCCGCCTGTTCGGCGTCGATCCCGGCTGGCTGCTGTTCGACGGCAGTCCCGCGGGAAGCGGCGGCTTCCACGAGGCGGGTTCGGCCGCGCTTGTCCTCTCGCCGCTCACCGTCGACGTGCCGATCGTCTCGTGGATCAGCGCCGGCGAGCTCGGCAGCCAGGACAGCGTCGTCAACCTGTCGGACTATCCGACCATTCCCGCCGCCGATCTCGAGCAGGGCGAATGGATCGCGCTGCGCGTCGACGGCCCGTCGATGAACAAGATCTCGCCGCCGGATTCGATCATCTTCGTCAATCTGCGCGACAAGCGGCTGGTGACCAATGGCTGCTATGTGATCTCCGATGAAAGCGGCCGCGCTACCTACAAGCGCTACCGCCCGAACGACAAGCCACCGTTCCAGCCGGCCTCCTACATGGAAATCCCGCCGCCGGAACTGGAAGGCGCGATTACCATCATCGGCCGGGTGAAGCGGTCGATGATCGATATGTGAGGGGGTGCTTGGGTGATCTCCCTCCTTGAGGGGAGATTAGCTACCCAGATACGCATTCGTGAAATAGCCCTCGAAATCCGGACGTTGCTTCAACACCTTGCCGTCGCCGTCCAGCAGAATCCCGGCGGCGAAGAGATATTCCCCCATCGCGTCACCTTGGCCTGGTCGATGGTGCCGATGGCGCCGGCTTCGCTCCTCAGGAAATGGCCGTCGTTCAGCGCCTTCAGCGAGGCATGGACCAGCGCCGGGTTGGTGAGCGCGTCCTTGTTGGCGGCTATCACGCGCTCGACCACCTAGTTATAAGATTTTCACCGTCTTCTTATAACTCACTTGAAATTCAGTTCGGCAGCGTGCAGTTATAAGAAAAATACAGAATTCTTATAACACAAGAACTGCGGACCAGAGCGAGCCATGAAAACGATCGATCTCGCCTATCGCACGATGTATGCAGAGCTGGTGCAGCGCAGCCTGGATGCCTCGTTCGAAACCGATTTCTCGACGACGGGCAATTTCGTGCGCGTTCCCGTGAAGGGCCGCGACTACTGGTATTTCGAGGAAACCCGCCCGAGGAAGACGAGACGATATGTCGGCCCGGCCGAAGATCCCGAGATCGCAAAACGGGTGGCGGCCTTCAAGGAGATCAAGAGCGACCTCAGGAGCCGCCGCAAGCTGGTTTCCAGCCTCGTGCGCGATGCCGGCTTGACCGCGCCTGACACATTCACCGGCGCAGTGGTCGAAGCCCTGGAGAAGGCTGGACTCTTTCGCCTGCGCGCTGTTTTGGTCGGAACGGTCGCCTTCCAGACCTATGCCGGCCATCTGGGCGTGCGGCTGCCTGGCGCCTCGCTGCAGACAGGCGACGTAGACTTCGCTCAATTTCATTCCGTCTCGGCCGAAGTGGACGACAGTCTGCCGCCGGTCATTGAGGTGCTCAAGGCAATCGACCCGACATTTCGTGAAATTCCGCACCGAACGGATGCCGGACGGACCACGCAGTTCGAGAATGCTTCTCGCTACAAGGTCGAATTCCTCACTCCGAACCGGGGCAGCGACGACCATGACGATCACGCAAGCCCCATGCCGTCGTTGGGAGGCGCCTCCGCGCAGCCGCTGCGTTTTTTGGATTTTCTGATCCGTGACCCCATGAGAACGGTGCTCCTGCACCGCTCGGGCGTGCCCGTGCTGGTCCCCTCGCCTGAGCGATATGCCGTCCACAAGCTGATCGTCGCCTCTCGCCGGCAGCAAAGCGCCGCCGCCAAGCGGGAAAAGGATCTCCACCAGGCAGCCCTGCTGGTCGAAGCGCTTGACGCCACGCGCCGGCAGGACGACCTCGCCTTCGCGTTTTCGGAAGCGTGGAACAGGGGCGACAGCTGGCGCGACTCGCTCCGGAAAGGCTTGCACCTGCTCGGCCCCGACAGGGGCGACATGGTCGACCTGATCCTGGGAAAAGCGCTCGACGAAGCTCGCATAAATCTCGAAGGCTTTACGATGCGGCTCAGGTGAAGCCACCCAAATATCGTTCGAATTGTACGAAACTCGATTGACGAGATTTCGTACATAAAGTACTATCATCGATCCCACGGGAGATCCGGATGAACACCGCCAATCACGCCGCCTTCACCGATCTCTCCCGCCCGCTCATTTCTCCCGCAACGACCGACCAGAGGCAGCGCCTCGCCGCCGCCTGGCGCATGGCCAGCCAGGACATCGCCGAGGACATCCGCTTCATCCGCCAGTATCTGAAGGTCATCGCCGGGAAGGAGGAGCGGCTGTCGACCGGCACGCTGGTCCACAGCCGCGCCTATGTCGAGGCCTGTGCCGGCTGGCTGCCGCAAACCGTGGCGCGCTATCTGCGCAACCTGCGGGCAATCACCGAATGCGAACTTGCGATGACGGCGGCCGGCATCCGCTTCGCGCTCTCCAGCGATGCCTGGGACGCGTGAGATGCCACGCTTATCGCTGGCCTTGCGGAAATCCGGAACTCTATCCACAAGGAGCCCGCGCCACGGAGGGACCGATGACGCGGGCCGGCCGATGTTTGCCCACCAGCCTGCGCCGGATGCCAAGCAGCGACATCGGACGCAGGATCTCAACCATTCGAATGGGCTAATGTTCCATCCGATCGCCACCCTAGCAACAGCTAAAGGTTCCGGCGGCCGGGCCGGCGAGCTGGAAACAGCGGCCATCGGCAGCCAGCCATAGGCCCTGCCCTCTACATACTAAACCGCAGCCCGGTGTTGCCAACGCTCGGCAGAGCGCTGGGCATGGAACGCAACCGAGGCTTCACCCGACGCACGGGTGCTGTCCTTTGATGATGAAAGGAGGGCAGCTAGCCGCCGGCGCTCAGCCCTTGGCTTTTGCCTTGGCGGCCTTGGCGGGTGCCTTGGCCTTGGCGGCTGCCGGTTTGGCTGACTTGGCGGGCGCAGCCTTCTTCGGCGCAGCCTTGGCTTTCGGCTTCGCCGCTCCGTCGATCTCGGCGGTCGCCTGGTCCCAATGTTGCATGTCCGAGCCCTCGGGCCGCCCGGCCTGTTCCCAGATTTCGTGCGCCCGCTGGCGAATGCGTTCCTGCCTGTCGTCCGTCACTGTCACCTCCGTGGTTGGGTCCAAATCGGATGGGTCCAATTCCCGGCAAACATTAGCCGATATTTCGGCCGGCGTCTTGGGGCGTAGGCGCGCTCGACGCCGCGATTTCCTTTAGTGGTCGTTGGACAGGACCGCGACACCCAGCAACGCCGCCTTCTTGGTAATCAGCCCGGCGAGATCCGCGTCGGAGCGCTCTGTGCCGGTGCGCCGGCGCAGTTCGGTGATCGCCTCCTTCATCGACAGCAAGCCGGTGCTTCGCTCGGCCAGCAGCTTGTCGCAACAGGCCGCGACATTGGTTGAGTTTGGGGTCTCGACATGCGGCAACATGGGAATGCTCCTTTGAACAAACCCGTTGCCCGCCGTCTCCTCTCGAAGACGGCGGGACAGGTATCATGCATCACTCGATGACTTCGACGACCCGGCGCGTGCCGGGGTCGACCAGCACGGTGTGGTCGCCGACGACCGTGTATCTGTATCGAGTGTCGGGAATCTCCCGCAGCTCTACGGTGTCAGGCAGAGTGGAGCCGAGATTAAGCTCGACGCCTAGAAGGTTTATCGAAGCCAGCGGATGCCGGTGCACATATTTGCGGATGACCGTCCTTTCTTCGGGCGTGATCACGACCGCCTGCGGCTGAGTTGTTACAATCACGTCCTCCGCGGCAGAGACACCGACGCCTGCAAGAAGAAGCAGCGCGGCGGCGGAAGGAATCAGGATTTTCATCGTTCTCTCCTGTTTCGTGTTGGCGAGCTTCGCCCTCGCCTCCGCCTTGGCGGAAACATCCACAGGTCGATAAGTGGCGAGCTCTGAAGGCAAACGCCGCCACAACGCTGTTGTTCCGCAAGTCGGGACTAATTGATCGACCGCCATCGGCGCGGGAACCGCACCGGCATCGTCCGCATTGAATTGCCTTGAAACTCTATCCGGGAGGTTTTTCACATGAGCGACATGCCGTTCCATCCGCCTGTGGCGATCGCGGTCGGCGCCGGCTTTCGGCGCAACGTCGGATCGGTGGCCGAGATGCAGAATTTCCTGAAGGAGTGGCCGGAACCGTTGCGTGGCAAAGCTTACGCCGCTGCCATGAAGGCGTGCGATATGGCACGGAACGGGCATTTGACGGCCGACCAGGTCCGGTGCGCCTTCGTCGGCTTTGTCGAGGCAACAGGTATTGCATGGAGCGGCGTCGATCCTGTCACGGCCCTTCGCCGAGCCAAGGTGCTTCGCCGAGCAACCCGCTCTCGAGGCGCCGGCAACGGCTCCGGCACGGCGACCCCATAAAATCGGGTTACTGCTTCGGCGGTTGCGCAGGCACTTCGCCGGGCTTGATCACGGGCGTCCTGCCCTCATTCGGCGCCGGCTGGGCCATGCCCTGGTCGCCGGTGGGCGGCGGCTGCAGCACGCCGCCGCAAGGTTCGAGCTTGCCGGTCAGGCCGCCATTGCCGCCACTGGCCATCGACGGCTTCTGGCCGTCGTTCTGACCTTGTGGCTCGGCCTGGCACGGTCCGCCCGGCGCCGGGGCGTTCATCTGGTCGTCGGTCTGCGCGGCCGCCGGTCCGGCGAGCGCCAGCAGCAAGGCGCATGACAAGAGTGGTTTCATGGTCCAACTCCTTTCCTGCAAGGCTTGTCCTTCGGGAAAGGATGTCGGCGGCGATTGGTTCCGGCCTGCGGCAAAAGCGAACATAACCGAGCGCGGCCAGATCGGCCCTGACGGCCGCCCTGGTGAGGGACGGCATGCGTCCCGGCCTTTGTCGGCCACAGCTGACGGCACGCGTGCGGACGTCGGGCATCAGCGCCCTTACCTGCGCTGATACTCGACAGACCGTATGCGCGATTTTTTCGGCCGATTCAGACCGGCGGATTGTCAATTCAGGGAGTGATCGCCCGTCCCTTGGGTAACGAAGGACGCCGCAATCAGGTCGTCGGCATCGATGCGTAGGGAGCCTTCGCCATCACCCATGATGGCCGCGACCTTCTGGAAAGTTCTCATCTCATGCTCGGTGATGCTTGCGCTGCGCATCCTGGCCCTCAGGTCAGCGACCCGCATCCCCAATGCGGGGGACGTTCCTATTTCACGTTTCGACATAATGCCTTGCCTCCTCCCCAGCCCGTGCCTGTTTGCCGCCTCGCCGCTTCGCTGGCCCATGCTGCCTACTAATAAGGCAGCACGAAGTCAGACGCGTGATTCCAAGGAAGGTTCCTGCTTATACCTGCTTATATTAGTCACGAAATAATACGGCGCGGACCGGCCCACCACTCCGGCAAGCGGCGGGCCGTTCGATGCGGGTCACTGAATGATCTTCACGATCTTGCGTGTGCCGGGATCGACAAGCACGGTCTGGTTGTCGACGACGACATAGTGGTATTTCACATTGGGGACTTCATGCGAACACCACGAAAAGGCCCGCCGCGCGTTGGGCACGGCGGGCCTTCTTGCGTCCGGGCAGGCTTCTCGAAGGAAAGGCCGCGCAAACCGAAACCCGCCGCCTTTCACGGGAAAAGGCGGCGGGGTCGGCCTTCCGCCGATGAAGGGACGTTCTCGGCGGGTCGCTGGCTATTGTTCCCGGCCACTAGCCGAACAGGATTCCGGCAGTGACAAAGACGACGCCGAGCGCGAAGACAGGCGCAAGTATCCACCGCGCCTCGTGGACGCTGCGTTCCATAAGCTCCTCCTGATTGATGTGGTTGGGGAACGGTCAGGCCTGTGCTTGGTTCCTGAATTCAGAAGTCCTTGGCCAAAGGTCCCATGGCATCGACCAAAAGACCCAAAGGCCATGCACGCGCCCGATGAGGCGACCAACCTGCCCCCGCAAAGGCAGGCACGGGCCAGGGCCGTTAATCCGATGGCAATCGTTCCATATTAGCGTTGCCGCATATTTCGGAAAATTGCTGAGGGGGTCAGCGGCCGATGCCGAAGGTGTCACGTATCTTAGCGAATGCGTTCGAGGTCGCCCAGCCGTCAGGGGTCGGCCTGCCGGGCCTGGCCGAAGCGATCGGGCGGATGGGCCAGTTGATCGAGCATTCGCGCGAGCGGATCCGGCTGCTGGAGGCCGTGATCGACAATTTCCCGGGCGGCGTTTCGCTGTTCGACCAGGATCTCAACATGGTCGTCTGCAATCAGCGGCAACGCGCGCTGCTTGACTATCCCGACGACCTTTTCGCCAATGGCTACCCCTCGATGGAGACGCTGTTTCGCTTCAACGCCGAGCGTGGCGAGTATGGGCCGGGCGATATCGAGATGCATGTCGCGCGCCGCCTCGCCCTCGTCAGGCAGCGCGAGGCGCATGTCTACGAACGCACGCGGCCCAACGGAACCATCGTCGAGGTGCGCGGCATGCCGATCGAGGGTGGCGGCTTCGTCACCACCTATTTCGACGTCACCGAACAGCGCCGCAACCAGGCCACGATCGCGCATATGGCGCATCACGACGCGCTGACCGACCTGCCCAACCGCATGCTGTTTTCCGACCGGCTGCACGGCGCGCTTGCCCTTGCCAAGCGAGGCGCCCTGATGGCCGTGCACTACCTCGACCTCGACAACTTCAAACCGGTCAACGACAATTTCGGCCACAAGGCCGGCGACAGATTGCTGATCGACGTGGCTGGCCGGCTGCGTGCCGCGGTACGCAACAACGATACCGTCGCGCGTCTCGGCGGCGACGAATTCGCCATCATCCAGACCGGGATTACCGGACAGACGGATGTGTCGGCGCTTGCCCGGCGCATTATCGAGCGCTTCCAGTCGCCCTTCTCGGTCACCGACAGCCCGGTCGTCGTCGGCGTCAGCATCGGCATCGCGCTGGCGCCTGGTGATGCCCTGGGCAGCGACGAGCTGCTCCAGAAAGCCGATACCGCGCTCTACCGCAGCAAGTCCGGCGGGCGTGGACAATTCAGCTTCTTTGGGGAACCGCATCCTTCTTTGGGTGGATAGGTCAAAATATTCGCAAACGCTAATATGTCTTGCGCAAGCGAAGCACCCAACCCTTGCGCCGAGCGCCGGCGGAGTTTCCTTTAGCTGCCTCGGCCGGCGCTCGTCATCGAGTGCCGCCTTGATCGCGATCAGATGGTGAGAAGCGCGATCGCTGCGGAAACGCCGGCGCTCGCGAACTTTCGCGCATCGAGCCGACAGCGAAGCCAGCGCCGACGACCTTGCGCTGATTTCGCCCGCGGCAGAAACAATTCAGCAAAGCGCGCGATGCTCCAACGCCACACTTGCACCGAAAGGCGTATGGTCCTAAGTCCTAAGACATAGGTCGCATGCCGTAGGCCGAAAGCCCTCCGAGAGCGCGGCACAGTGCCAACTTGCGACCGCACATGAAAGGTGCAACGCTCGATCTGGGTAGAGACATGGGCGGACTTCCCGGGTTTCAATCGGTCCGGGATGTTCGATTGGGCAAATGTATTTTCCGCAATTTCTTGTGGGAATGTCAGTAACGCTTCTCGTAATCCTTGGCTGGATTTACGCGGCAACCGGATCGTTTTGGCAGTCGCTGGGCTGGACATTTGTCGCCGCCCTGGTGCTGCAGGCGGGCTACTTCATCGCCGTGCTTTTGCTCATCTATGGCCGCACCTCATCGGCGGCCAGGGCCGACAAATCGCTCCCGGCCAAGGTGCCCGGGCCGTTCGAACGCGACGGCATCATCCACACCTTGCTGTCGCGGCTTTTTTAACCGGCGGCACGGCGCACTCGTCCAAAGCTTGACTTGTTGCGCCCGCCAGCGAGGGCAGGCGCCCTGGCGTCCGTTCCGGACGCCAGGGCAAGCCTTTTCAGCCCGCGAACCAGCAGCCTGCGCCAGGGGACCCGCTACGCCATGGCATAGCAACCCACCCGGCAGCGTACCATGACTCCGGTCAGCGAGGCGCCGACTTCAAGCCGGAGACGGTAGCCACCGGTTCGGACGAGAAGACCACGAAGCCGAAAACCAGAACGGCGGCGGCGACGATCATGGAACCCGCGGCGACGAGCGGCTCGATCGCCGTGTTGCCCTTCGCCAGCATCAGGTAGAGCGCCGGCAGCATCACCACCAGGCCGAGCGTATAGAGGCCGTAGTGGACCATCGCGATTCGACGAGCGGCCTTGGCCGGATTGAGCGCGTAGTAACCACCGAATATCGCGGAGGTGACCCAGCCAAGAAGGTTGATGTGGGCATGCGCCGGGAAAGCGGCGTGATCTTCCGAGATCGCCATATGCAGGCCGACGGCGATACCCACGATGAGAAAGACGAGGGCCGTCTTGAAGAAAAGTTCCGAAACCCTAGGCATGCTGTTGTTCTCCCCAATGCCGTTTGAACCCGACTCCGGGAAGGTACACCCGCCAACGAGTATTAGCTATGCCGCACTTGAGGTTAGCAACCGTTCTGGCCTCGTTGCGTAGGTGCGCGCCGGGGCGAACCTGCCGGCGGCGAAGTTGCCGTTCTCTCCCTAAGTCGAAGATGTCCGGCAGCACAGGGGCGGGCGTGGACGGCACGGCTTTGTTCTACGTCGCGATACGCTCAAAACAATGCCGCCGGGCAAAGCCCGGCGGCATATTTCGTTTTTGCTTCGACTTCGATCGGCCTTACGGCGTTGCCGGAGTCTCCTCCGCCAGCTTGGCGGCTACCTGGTCGATCTTGTCGGCAAGCACACCCGTGGCCCAGTCCTTGACCTCGGTGTCGACGGGTTTGTTGGCCATGTCGGCAAGCGCGTCGTCGAGCGATGGGACGTCGGTAACGGCTGCGTCTGCCTCCGCCTGGGCCGTGTCAGCCGCTGTCTGGGCATCCGTGACTTTGCCCTCCAACTCAGCGATTGTTGCGGCTTGGGCATCCAGCTCCTCCTGCGTCGGAGGTGTAACCAAATTCGCCGCGTCGAACTCCGCCTGCTTGTCCAGCACCGCGTTTTGGGCGTCGACCACCGCGGCAGCGGCCGCGTCGGCCGCGGCCTGGGCGTTCTGGGCAATCGCGGATCCCATCACATAAGCCTGAATGCCAGCGAACTTCTTGCTCTTGGAGTTCATATAGGCGTTGATGTTGCGCTGCAGCGAGTTCAGCCGGCCGAGCTTGGCGTGGATGTTCTTCTCCTTGGGAACGGCGGCGACCTCCACCTCATCCACGGAGACCTGCGTCGTGGCCTTCTTGCCCGACTTTGCCGATGCCGACTTGCCGTGCGTGGTCTTGCCTGACTTGCCGTGCGTGCCGCTCTTGCCGGAATTGCCCTGCGAGCCGCTTTTGCCTGAGTTGCCGCCGCTATTCCCGTGGCCACCGCCATTGCCGTGGCCACCGCCATTGCCGCCGGCGGCGGCCAGCGCGGGAGACGCCAGAAGCGCGAATGCCGCAACCGCGGCAAAGAGAGTCTTTCGGGATGTCATGGGTATTTTCCTCCGAGAATCGCCACCACGCCCAACCGCTAAAGAGGGCAATATGAGAAATTCCTAATGGCGTCAGTAAACTTTAGATAAATGTGGTTTCAATGCGAGAGCGAAGCCGCTCGCCAGCGAACAGTTCCGATCAAAAAACCTACACAACCCATTGATATTCTTAGGTTAGGTGAAAGCCGGAAACGGGCTTGCGCCATTTGGACCGCAGAGGGCCCATGCTGGTCGGACTATGGTCCCACTACCGCCGATTCGCGCGAAAAACGGTCGTCGCGTCGTTGATGGAAGGCGCCTGAAACGACAGAATTCGACGAAGGCAGAGAGGGCGATGCAGCCGCCTGGTATAGCCGTCAAATAAGCGGGGCCGCCTCTTGGCGACGCGCTATGGTGCCCGCAAAATGTCGGCGCCTGGCTGCTCGTCGAACAGCACCGCGCAGCCGCGCTCCAGCGCCACCGCGGATAGCGCGTTGGCTACGGTCTCATCCGGCGAGACGAAATCCCCGGTGAGCACGCGCAACTCTTCGACGGCCCTCGCCATCGATACGAGCCGCCCGGCGGCGCGGTCGGTGGTGCAGGCGTCAACGACACAAACGAGATCGATGATATCGAAGCGGTCCATCTCAGGCCTCCGCAAAACAGGGTCCCTTCGAGCCAATCAACGCCGTGGCGCGCGACTATGTTCCGGTGCAGATCATGGACCTTCGTCGATGGTGCGCTGCCCGCTGACGGCGAGTAAAAAAAACGAGATTCCATCTTGAATCCCCCCTTCATCGAAAGACTTTCCACCCGCCCCCTCCGACGGCTCAAACGCAGCTTGACAAGAGACCCTGTTTGTTCTCTTTTTGTTCGGCAAAAAAGTCCTTAAAACAGGCATGGCTAATGCTGCAATGCCGTAGGGTGGAACGGGATGGAAACCAGCGCCACCATCCTGCATGCCGACCTCGATGCCTTCTATGCTTCGGTCGAGCAGTTGCTCGATCCGTCGCTACGCGGCAAGCCGATCGCCGTCGGCGGCGGTGTGGTGCTGGCCGCCTCTTATGAGGCTCGAGCCTTCGGCGTGCGCGGCGGCATGCCCGGACGCAAGGCCCGCGAACTCTGTCCGCAGCTGATCTTCGTCGGCGGCCATTTCGGCGACTATCAGCGGCTCGGCGACGCCGCCATAGAAGTGCTCGACGATTTCACGCCGCTGGTCGAGCGCATCTCCATCGACGAGGCCTTTGCCGACGTCGCCGGCTGCACGCATCTGTTCGGGCCGCCGGCCGAGATCGCCGCCATTGTACGGCGCCGCGTGCGGGCCGAGCTCGGCCTGCCGATCTCGATCGGCGTGGCGCGCACCAAGCACCTGGCCAAGATCGCCTCGCAGGTGGCCAAGCCCGACGGGCTGGTTGTGGTCGATCCCGCCGGCGAACTTGCCTTCCTGCACGATTTGCCGGTCTCCCTGATGTGGGGCGTCGGCCCGGCGACCAAGGCGCGGCTGGCCGAGATCGGCGTCGAGACCATCGGCCAGTTGGCGCAAACCCATAGCGGCGCGCTGGAGCGGCTGATCGGGCCGGCCGCCGGGCAAAAGCTTGCCGCACTGGCGTGGAACCGCGACCCCCGCCGGCTCGAGACGCATCGGCGCGCGCATTCGGCGGGCGCGCAATCGGCGTTGGGCCGCAAGCCCGCCGTGGCGGATGTGTTCGTGCCTACCTTGCTGCATCTGGCCGACCGGGTGGCGAGCCGGCTGAGGGCCAAGCACCGTCCCGGCCGCACGGTGACGGTGCGCGTGCGCTTTGCCGATCTGCGCGCGGTGAGCCGCTCGATCACGCTCGACCAGCCGATCTCGGCAACGGCGACGCTGGCCGAGACCGCCGAAGAACTTGTGCGCGGCGTGCTTGCCGCCCATCCCGGCGAGAAGGTGATTTCGCTGCTGGCGATCTCGGTCTCGCATCTCGAGGAAAGTGCCGAATTGCAGCTGGAGCTGCCGCTCGGGCTTGCCGACGAGAAGCGGAGGCCCGGCAGCAAAAGGGGACTGGCGCGCTTCGGCGCCGACCGCGCCATCGACAAGATCCGCCAGCGCTTCGGCAAGCAGGCGGTCGGCTATGGCGCCGTGGCGCTGGAGGCGGCGCGTTCGGTGCCGGACGAGTTCCGCGAGCTGGCCGAGAAGGAACTGTGAAGCGGCGGTCGCGGTTTAAGAATGTTCGGCACGGTCGGAACAGCCAAGACCCGTTCGTCCTTGGAACATAGACCGGCAATCATAGGAGAAACGATATGCCCAGCACCGTACGCTTGCACCGCGTTCTGACAACCAGCCCGGAGAAGGTCTATCGCGCATTCATCGAGGCGGACGCGCTGGCTAAATGGCTCCCGCCCAACGGTTTCACCTGCACGGTCCATCATCTGGAAGCAAAGGTCGGCGGTACATTCAAAATGTCCTTCCGAAACTTCACGACCGGCAACAGCCACTCATTTGGCGGCGATTATGTCGAGCTCGTTCCGGGTGAACGCCTTCGCTACACGGACACGTTCGATGATCCCAACCTGCCCGGCGAGATACAGGTGACGGTGATATTGAAGAAAGTCTCGGTCGGCACGGAACTGGACATCACGCAGGCAGGCATACCGGACGCCATTCCGGCCGAGGCCTGTTACCTCGGCTGGCAGGAGTCGCTGCGAAACCTGGCAAGGCTCGTCGAACCCGAGATCAATCAATAGAGGTTGATCGCCTCCATGCGGCCCGAGACTGCCAATCTCTCCCCTCGTGGAGGGGGATGTCCGGTAGGAGAGAGGGGGGCGCGAAGGGCCCCAGCATAGGTGGAAATTGGACCGATTGATACGCTGGCGGGACAGCGCCTCCCTGCCGGACCCGGCCCTTCGCTGTCGCTCCGGGCGTTCGTTGTTCGCAAAGCCAAGCAATTGGCTTTGCGTCCGCTGCGCGGACCACGCCTCACCCCATCGCCTGGCGGATGGATTTGGAAAAGCGGGCCAGGAAGGCCGGCCTCGACGAGGCGTCGAGCTTCCACGACAGCACCGCCGTCGCCATTTTGCGCGGCAGCATGCCGACGGACAGAAACCAGGCAGCAAGGATGGCGCGCCGCCTGAGCGACGCCGTTATCTGGAGGCTGGCGACGGCGCCAGCCGCACCCAGGACCAGCCTGGAATCATTGGCCACCGGGTGCCGACCCCTGTCGGCGCAGAGCGAGGCCAGCCGTTCTTCGAGGTGAACGGGATCGTGCAGGAAGGTTTTCGACGGCTCCACGGTCAGGCCGACACCGGAGACCTGGTCGGAAAGCGCCTCCAGGCGGTGGAAATCGTGCGTCACCCGCCAGCGCGCCCGCTCGGCGAGCTTTTCGCCGAAGACGGAATGGTTGGCGCCGTGGATGCGGTAGGCGCCGACGCACTCGTCGATCGACTGAACATGACCATAAAGGGGCGCCAGCGTCGCAAGATAGCCATCGGCGCCCTGGCGGAAATCCGCTTCGGGGATCGGCATGATGGTTTCCAGCGTCGTGCGGTCGAAGGCCAGCCCGCTTGTCACCGTCGTCTGGTAGCGCCCCTTGTGCAGGAGCTTCGGCATGACATCGCCGTCATCGAACGGCAGTTCCGGCGGCGGGAAGACATCCTTGATGCGCTGCCGTTCGTCGACGATGTGGAGCCTCGATTGGACCTGGGCGGTTGCCGAATCCCAAGTGTCGACGATCCTGGAGATGGCGTCCGGATAGAGATAGTCGTCGGCGTCGAGAAACAGCACGATCTTGCCCGAGCTTGCCGCAAAGCCGGTGTTGAAGGCCGCGGCATGACCGCCGTTCTTCGGCCTGAGACAAGCGCGAATCCTGTCGCCATAAGACTTTATGATCGCCGCCGACTCGTCGCTCGACCGATCGTCGACGACGATGACCTCGACATCCGCGTGGTCCTGGCCGAGCGCGCTGTCGACGGCGCGTTTCAGGAAGCGCGCGTAATTGTAGTTCGGAATGATGATGGACACCGGAATTCGGCTCGGAACGGGATGCATCGCGTTTGACCTCGCATCTTGCTTTGGTTTCGGCGGAACCCACCCCCCTTAAGGTCCGCTGGTCTCCCAGGAAAAAGCTTCCTTGAGAGAAAAAGCTTGCGCCTTCCTCGGGAAGACGAGTTGGGTCTTCCGTTGCGACTTCATCTGAGCGGCCGCTTTTTGCCTTCGAGTATCCACGCCGCCGGGATCGAACCGGCGGCGGCAAGGGTGCTGGAGTTCCCGGTCGCGGATGATGCCGCGGCTGGGCCGACGGAGCGGCGCTTCGTCAATTTGGTGTCGAAGCGGCCCGTCGCCTTGAAGGCACAACCGATAGTGACCTCGAAACGTGGCCGGCACAACCCCCGCCGCCAAGGATCCGCTCCCGCGGCCGCGGCGCTGCCGTGCTTCAAAGGCTCCGAGAGCCGCAGAAAATCCGCCCGGCGGAAGAATCCTGCGTGCACAACACGAAGGTCGATGTCGCAAATGCCGCGCTCACTCTATAATCTTCGCCAACAGGGGGAGATTGCGCGATTGCCTGGGACCTTCTTGGGGGATTATTTACAGTACTGGCGCAAGCTGTCGCTGGCCTTGCAGTTCTTCATCGCGGGCGGCATCGGGCTTCTGCTGGTGATGCTGGTGGTCGGCCTGTGGGTGACCTCGCAGATTCGGGAAGGCGTGATGCGCAATTCCGCCGCAACCACGGCACTTTACGTCGACAGCGTGATTGCGCCGCTGTTGCCCGACATGCGCACCAGCCGCGAGCTCAGCGACACGGTCAAGCGGGCACTGGACGAGACGCTCGGCCAGGGTGCGCTCGGCAAGCGGCTGGTCTCGTTCAAGCTGTGGCGGCGCGACGGCATGATCCTCTACGCCAAGGACACTACGCTGATCGGCAAGCGGTTCGAACCGAACGCCAATCTGGTCGCCGCCTTTGGCGGCAATGTCGTTGCCGAGTACAATGACCTCGACGACGATCCCGAAAGCCACGAGGAGCAAGCGGTGAACGCGCCGCTGTTCGAGATCTACAATCCGGTGCGCGAACCGTGGTCGGGCGAAGTGGTCGCGGTTTCGGAATTCTACGAGATCGCCGACGATTTCCAGTCGACGCTGAACGCCGCCTTGTGGTCGAGCTGGCTGGTGGTGGCCGGCGCCACGGCAACGGCACTGGCGCTGCTGTCCGGCATCGTCTTTCGCGGCAGCCACACCATCCAGACCCAGCGCACCGCGCTGGAGGCAAAGGTCTCCGAATTGCAGGCCGCCTTGTCGCAGAACTCGTCGCTGCGCCAGCGCGTGCAGCGTGCCTCGCGCCGCGCCACCGCAATCAACGAACGCTATCTCAGGCGCATCGGCGCCGACCTGCATGACGGGCCGGCGCAGCTCGTCGCGCTGGCGGCGCTGCGGATGGACAGCCCCGTGCTGCTCGACCCCGGCTCGTCCGGCGAGCAGCGCGAAGCCGAGATCGCCGGCATCCACAGGACGCTTGGCGAGGCGATGCGCGAGATACGCGGCATCTGCAACGGCCTGGTGCTGCCGCAGATCGAGACGCAGGCCGTGATCGACATCCTGCGGCTCGCGGTGAGCGAGCACGAACGGCGGACCTCCAGCTCGGTGGCGCTGACACTTCCGGCCCGCTTGCCGGAACTCGGCACTTCCGAGAAGATCAGCATCTACCGTTTCGTCCAGGAAGGGCTGAACAATGCCTGGCGGCATGGAAAAGGCAGGAACCAGGCGGTGAAAGCCGGGGTGAAGGGTGGCAGGTTGATGGTTGAAGTGATGGACGACGGCCCCGGCTTCGACCCCGGCAGGAGCGAAGGCCTCGGGCTTGCCGGCCTCAGAGAGCGCATCGAGAGCATCGGCGGGCAGTTCGAAACCCTGTCCGGCCCGCAAGGTACACGATTGGTGATTTCACTCTCAGTCGAGGAGCAGCCGTGACCGGCATCATCCGCATCGCCATTGTCGACGACCATCCGCTGTTTCGCGAGGGCGTGGCGCGCAGCCTCGGCGAGATCGGCGGCTTCGAGCTGGTCGGGGAAGGCGCCAGCGCCGAGGACGCCGAAAGGCTGGCCCACACGATCGCGCCCGACATATTGCTGCTCGACATCAGCATGCCCGGCGGCGGGCTCAACGCCGCGGCCAGCATCCTGTCGGGGCACCCCGGCCAGAAGATCGTCATGCTGACCGTGTCGGAAACCAATGCCGACGTTGCCCAGGCGCTCAATGCCGGCGTGCGCGGCTATGTGCTGAAGGGCGTCGGTTCGAAGACGCTGGCCGAGATCCTCGGCGACGTCGCGGCCGGCCAGAGCTATGTATCGCCGACGCTGTCGGCCAAGCTCCTGTCGAACCTGTTGCAGCCGGCGAACCGCAAGCCCGACCCGCTCAGCCAACTCACCGGCCGCGAGGCCGAGATCCTGCGGCTGGTGGCGGAAGGCTTGAGCAACAAGGAGGTCGCGGCCCGGCTGTCGCTGCAGGAAAAGACGGTCAAGCACCACATGACCAGGGTGCTGGCCAAGCTCAACGTGCGCAACCGAACGGAGGCGGCGCTGCTGATGCATGAGGCGAAGGAGCGAGGGCAATAAGGGAATAGGGCAGTAAGGCAGTAGGGGAATGGGAAACTGCCGCCCTACTGCCCTACTGCCCTACTGCCCTACTGCCCTACTGCCTTGCCAAAACGTGCCACCCCCGCCCCCGGGGGCGGGGACGGGGGTGAAGTGAGAAACAGAGAGGGGGGGTTCCCTGCCCTCACAAGGCCTGCAGGCGCGCCACATCCTCCGGCGTCGCCTCGCGTTCGATGATGGTGCGGCCGAGTGCATCCTGCATTTTGAAGCGGCCGTTCTCGATCTCCTCCTGCATGCCGTCGGGATGGATGACCGTGATTTTGTCGCCGTCGACCTCGACCGTGTCGCCGGTCACCGCATTGACGTGGGTGCCATGGTTGCCCTGGTTACCCTTGGCCTTGCCGGAGTTGCCCTGGCCGACGTTTCCGGAGCCGGAATTAGCGCCGCCGCCAGCCGAGGATGAATTGCCACCGCCGTTACCGTTGCCACCGCCATTGCCGCCGCCATGGCCGCCGCTGTTCCCGCCGGCGGCGTACGCCATCGAGGGAGCGATGCCGGTGGCGCCGTGGAGCTTGACGTGGGATAGGGCGAGCGTCATCACCAATGCCGTCGAAGTCAGCAAAGCGAGCCATCCCAAGCGGG
This sequence comes from Mesorhizobium monacense, assembly GCF_056781675.1. Lineage (NCBI taxonomy): Bacteria > Pseudomonadati > Pseudomonadota > Alphaproteobacteria > Hyphomicrobiales > Phyllobacteriaceae > Mesorhizobium > Mesorhizobium monacense. Next base: position 3,383,420 of record NZ_CM165567.1, read on the forward strand.
TCAACGACAGTCTGCGCATCCTCTCCCCGTGTCGGCCTTTGGCTGTCTGGCCGAAACCGGCATGATCGAGAGGAGCATCCATGCATCGGCGCGCGCGCGAAAGCGGCCCACGACCCTTGCCTTGCCCGTTCGGACTTTTTTTGCTGCCGGTGCCGGACTTATGTCGCAACGCCGGCGCCAGGACCGGTCATCGGTCGGCACCATGCACGCGATGAAAACAACCGCAAACGAGGCCGGTTACTGGGCGTTAACCAAGCCTCTTGGAAAACAGACAGCAATTCTTTAAGATTGAAGCGCGCGAAAAAGCCGGACAGCAGCAACAAACCGCGATGCGCCAAGAGTTTCGTTTGCGGAAATGCAGCCGGAACCCCAAAAAAATACCCCCGCCAAAAGGCGGGGGCAAGGTGATAGCGGGAGTTCTGTCATACGATGATCAAGAACCGAAGAGACGAAGCAAAAGGTGGCAACCTGATTTTGCAGCGCTGACCTACGGTCCCGAAAAGATCACTTCCAGATAGAACCTCGCTCTCACAAACTCTTCAAACGCGCCATATCGGCTGCGGTTGCCGCTCTGTCGACGATGGTACGCCCAAGCGCATCCTCCATCCTGAAGCGGCCGTTTTCGATCTCTTCTTTCATCCCGTTTGGATGAGTAACCTTGATGCTCTTGCCGTTGACCTCGACCTTGTCGCCGGTCACGGTATTCACATGGTCGACAGTGGCCTTGTTCGCGCTGTTGCCCTTGCCCTTGCCGTTGCCACCGCTATTGCTGTTTCCGCTGCTGTTCCCGTTGCCGTTGCCGCCGCTGTTGCCGCCGCCGTTTCCGTTTCCGCCATTCCCATTGCCGCCCTTGCCGGCATAGGCCTTGGTGGCGACTGGGCCATCGATGGAGAGTTGAAAAGGCGCGACAACAAGGGCAAGCGCCGTTAGCGCTCGCAAGACACACCTGCTGCCCATGCGCGGATCGCGCATCCCACTCTCCCCATGCCGGTCACCCGGCCCGACTCCTAGCCGAAAACCCCAACGGCATTGTCGAAGTGAAATCATTCACAAATCGGAGCGCCTTGCGGAAGTGGCCCACGACCCTTGTCTTGTCGATTCAGACTTTTGCGGAAGTGGATTCAGACTTAAGTCCCAATTCAACCTCCGGATGTGGCCCTGCGTGCGGGCACGCGGGCGCTCTGCTATGTCTATTCCGTGCGCGGTCGGCCCCGGCCATGCCTAGCCGGCTAAGCCATTCATGGCCGTCCAGGCGATTTAAGAACAGGCCAAGGCACGGCCTAGGCCGGCAGGGCACGGTTTGAAAAACGGCCCGGGGCATGGCCAAAGCCAGCCCGGGATTACGCCGGCCCGTAGCGGCTGACCACGATGCCGCAGGCATAGGCCTTCGATCCCAGGAGGCGGAGCCTTCCGAAGCCGCCCTGATCGAAGATCCTGGTCCCCTCGCCCAGCGCCGCCGGATTGATGAACAGCTGGAACTCGTCGACCAGCCCGGCCGCGATCAGCGCCGAGGCAAAGCCCGCCCCACCAAACACGGCGATGTCGCCTCTCCCAGCCGCCTTCAGCGCCTCGACCTCGCTCGGCAGGTTGCCGCTCACGACCGTGGTGCGTTCCCACCGCGAAGCCTGCAGTCTGTCGCTCGCCACCACCTTGCGGACATCGACGATGCGCTGCGCAAACGCATAGAAGGGGTCGCGCGGATAATTCTTCGCGGCGTTGCCCCAATGGGTCAGGTACCCCTCCTCGGCCATCTTGCTGCTGAGCAGGATGGTGTCGATGCCGGCGAAGACGGCGCTGAAATCCTGTTTCAACGCCTCGTCCCAGGGGCAATCGCCGCCCCAGTTCCAGAGCTGCCAGTCATGATCCGCGTTGGTGCCGACAAAACCGTCGACCGACATCTGCATCTGCAGGATAAGCCTTCGCATCGTCATTCTCCTCGCCAACGGTTTACTTCTGGAACCATTGACGGAATGCGAAAATAGTGTCAATAGTAAAGCGATTTAAAAATGGAACCATTGAGATGTCGACCAAGGGAAAATCCGGTTGCCCGATCAATCTGTCGCTCGAACTGCTCGGCGACCGCTGGACCCTGCTGATCGTGCGCGACCTGATTTTCGCCGGAAAGAAGCACTTCCGAGAGTTCCTGCAATCCGACGAAGGCATCTCGTCGCGCACACTGGCCGAGCGGCTGCAGACACTGCAGGACGAGGGCATCCTGACCAGAAGCGATGATCCCACGCATGGGCTGAAGGCAATCTATCGGCTGACAGAGGCTGGCATCGATCTGCTGCCGGTGCTGGCAACGCTGGGCGGCTGGGGCAGCAGGCACCGCGCCGCCGACAGCGATCTGGCCAGGATCGCCGAAGAGCTTTCGGCGGGCGGAGAAGCGGCGCTGGAAGCCATGAAGGCAAGGCTGCGCGCCGAGCACATCGTGGCGGCGTCGCGCCAGACGCAAAAACCTATTGGGGCGACGGCACCGGCGGCTTTGACGTGACGGCGGCGCCGAAGGCAGCGGCAATGACCGCAGCAATGCCGAGGCACTGCAGCGCCGTCAGGTTCTCGTGCAGGAACAGGAAGCCCATCAGCGCGCCAAGCGCCGGTTCCAGGCATGTGAGCGTGCCATAGACCCTGGCCTTCATCCTGGTCAGCGCCACCATTTCCAGCCAGAACGGCAGCGCGCTGGAGAGCAGGCCGACGATGGCGGCGCTCAACAGAATCGACGGATTGCCCAGTGCCGGCGCCGCGCCGGCAAGCCCGAAGGGCAGCGACAGCACGGCGGCGATCGCCATGCCATAGGCGACGGTGCGCCCGCCGAGCTCGGCGCCGGCCTTCTGCGCAAAGACGATGTAGAGCGCCCAGCAGCCACCGGCGGCCAGCGCGAGCACCACGCCCCCAGGATCGAGCGCTTGGCGCACATCGGCAAAAGGCGACAACAGCACGATGCCGGCCACCGCCAGCGCCACCCATACAAAGTCCATTGCGCGCCGTGACGAGAGCGTGGCGACCAGCAGCGGGCCGGTGAACTCGAGTGCCACGCAAATGCCCAGCGGAATCCTGGTGATCGCGGCATAGAAGAGGAGATTCATGACGCAGAGCGTCACCCCATAAGCGGCGAGCCACGGCCAGACGGCACGCGACGGCCTGACCCGCCAGGGCCTGAGCACGGCCGCCAGCATGAGCGCGCCGGCGACAAGCCTGAGCATCGTCGTGCCCTCGGCGCCGACCAGCGGAAACAGCCCCTTGGCGAAGGCGGCGCCGATCTGCACCGACATCATGGCGCCGAGCAGCGCCACAAGAGGGATCGTGCCGGCTTCAGCCGCAGACTTGGCAATCGGTGTCAACGTCACCTTGCTTTGTTCCTCCCGTGCCCCTTGGTTCGCGCGACGGCGTACGAAGGGCATGGCTGGAGATAGGGCCAACCAGCCGGCCTGTCGTGAGGCACGGCAACCACGGTTGATGGGGCAAGGGCAAACGATTTCACGCTTGCGAAACCTCCAATTTCGGCGGGACAGAGGGGGACGAATGAACGCTACAGCTTCATTTTGCGCCATACTTCGCTGCATCGCACAATCTTGCCGTGCCTTGCTCGCTTGCTGCAGAGTAGCTCAAAATCGAAAGCTAGAAAATTTCTACTTAAATATCATATGCACATTTGCAAATATTTCTAAGCACCTGCACAGAATACACCATGATCAGTACTTTAAAACAACCAGAGCGAGCACTGGATCATTCACAAGCAGCTCCGATGCCCGGGGGCGCAGTTACCGAAAATGTCAAAATATGGGCGGTCTTTAGCCATTTTTTCGACATCGACATCACAGATGTGTTTCAACATGGTAAACATTTTGTGTTGCGCTGCAGCATAGCGTGAGACAATCGTTGCCCGATTGGACAGGCGCGGAGGAGGTTCCGGTATATTGACCAGAGTGGGCTTTCCGCTGACCGGTTTCGAGGCCGCCCCGGGCGCAAGGCGCGGGCCACCGGCGGGCGATAGCGGAGCGCTGTTGCATTCCACCGCTCGCTGGCCTGGCGCGACATTGTTTCATCGGAGACATCGCACCGGCGGACGCGGTTGATGTCAAATCAGCGCGACATACAGCTCGATGCGTTGCGCGCCATTGCCGTGATGATGGTACTGTACTCGCATTTCTTCGCCGCGGGCGGCTCCTCCTTCCTCGGTCATCTCGGCGTGCGGCTGTTCTTCGTGCTCTCCGGCTTCCTGATCACGCGGCTTCTGCTGGAAGCCCGTGCGGCCGCCGAGTTCGAAGCCGGGCCGGCGCTGCGCTCCTTCTACATCAGACGGGCGCTGCGCATATTCCCGCCCTATTTCGCCGTGCTGGGTCTCGTCTGGCTGACCGATCTCGAACAGTCGCGTGGATCGCTTCTGTGGCACGCGCTCTATCTCTCCAATTTCTGGTACGCGCTACGCAACGAGTGGACGCCCTGGCTGCTCTGCCATTTCTGGAGCCTGAGCATCGAGGAGCAGTTTTATATCGCCTGGCCGCTGATCGTGCTTCTGGCGCCGCGCCGGCGCATCGAGGCGATCACCATCGGCGTCATCGCGGTCTCGCTGGCCTACCGCTTCTACTGGCCGGTGACCGCCAACACGGCGCTCGCCCGCGACATGCTGCCGCCGGCCTCGATGGACGCGCTGGCTTGCGGCGCGCTGCTCGCCACGCGAGCGGCCAGAGGCGCCACCCTGCCACAATGGATGCAGCGCGGCTGGCCGGCCTTCGCGGCCGCGTTCCTGGCGATCCAGTGGTTTATCCCGGCGCCGGCCAATCCCATGCTGGAATGGGTCCATTGGTTGCTGCTGCAGGTGCTGCCGCTGGTGCCGCTGGTGGCCATCGTAGCCGCCTGTTCGGCCGGGTTTGGCGGCATCCTGGGCAAGCTTGCCGAACTGCCGCCGCTGCTTGTCCTGGGCCGCATCAGCTACGGCGTCTATCTCTATCACCCGATCCTTCTGGCCTATGTCGTCAAGGCGCAGCCCTGGATCCCGCTCAACGTCTCCGAGCAAGGGCCGGGGCGGTTGCTGGTCGCGGGCACCGCCACGATCGTCTTGGCGTCGATCTCCTGGCAGTTTTTCGAAAAGCCGCTCAACGGCCTCAAGCGCCATTTCCCCTATGTCGCCCGCCGTGCCGCCCACGAACGCGCAAGCGAGGCCGGCTGGTTCGGCAGGCCGGCCTATCCCACAGGATCGCCCGACGGCCGCGAGCCGCCACGCAATCTCCGACGAACGGGTGCCAGCCAATGACCGCCGCCCCGCTCGTTTCCGTTCTGCTGCCGGTCTACAATGCCGGGCCTTATCTCGCTGCTGCCGTCGGCTCGATCCTGCGGCAGGACTACGATCGCCTCGAGGTCATCGCCATCGATGACGGATCGACCGACAACTCGCTGGAGATCCTCGAGCGACACCGCCGGGCCGACAACCGCGTTACGATCATCTCGCGCGAAAACCGCGGCCTCGTCGCCACCCTGAACGAGGGCCTGGCCATTGCCCGGGGCGAGTTGGTCGCCAGGATGGATGCCGACGACATCGCCTATCCCTGGCGCCTGTCGCGCCAGGTGGCGCTGTTCGACCAGCGGCCCGAGCTCGGCTTCTGCGGCGCCGGCTTCGATACCTTGCTGCGCGGCCGTATCGCCAAGGGCAGGCTCGATCCGGTGTTCCAGTTCAGCCTGCCCATATTGTCGATGTTCTTCACGGCCTTCATGCATCCGACGGTGGTCTACAACAGGAAGGTCATCGACGAGGGCAGTCTTCACTACGATCCCGAATACAGGCACGCCGAGGATTTCGAACTCTTCGGGCGGCTTGCCCGCCGTTTCCCTGTGGCGATGATGCCGGAAAACCTGCTCGTCTACCGCATCCACCCAGGGAGCGTGACCAACCGGCATACCAGGGACATGCGCCGGACGCATTTGCGGATCGTGGCCGAGAACCTCCAGCGCGAGGGCCTGGTGGACCGCACCGAGGACCTGCGGGCCATCGGCGATGCCGTCTCGTTCGACACGGTTGCGCGCGCCGCCCAGGTCATCGTTGCGCTGGAAGAAAGGATTTCCGCGCTGCCCGATGACACGCGGCCGAGCTTCGCGGCCGGCGCGCTCAACCTGTTCTATTTCCTATACCAGCTCGTCGGCGACGAAGGGGAGCCTGCTCTGACACATGAATTGCTGACGCGGACCGCGAAGTGGAACGCCATCCGCCGCCGCGAACAATACGCGCTGCGCCCCGGACCCTGGGCGCCCCGGCTCAGCCTCGCCTCGATCGCTGCCAGCAAGAAGGCGGACCAGATGGCGCATTATTTCAGGACCAGGCCGGCCCGCGCAGTACTTGCGCCTTTTCAGCGGGGGTTGGCATGAACGACCAGCCGCATCCGCTCCTGCGATTCGATCGCCCGGCTCCTCCCCAGCCGGGACAGAGGCCGGCGTTCGCGGTCAGCTTCATCATCTGCACGCGCGACCGCCTCGCCGTGCTCGAAGCCTGCATCAAGTCGGTCCAGGCCGCCTGCCGGGCGCATCCCGGCTTCGCCGCCGAGATGGTGGTGGTCGACAATGGCTCGATCGACCGTACGGCGGAGCGCCTCGCCTGCCTGGCCAAGACCTCGGACATTCCGCTGACCGCCGTTTCGGAGCCGCGGCCCGGGCTGGCGGCGGCGCGCAACGCCGGCCTGGCGCGGGCGCGGGGCCGCATTCTGGTATTCGTCGACGATGATTGCGCGGTCGATCGCGACTACCTGCGCGACCTGATCCGCCATTATGCGAGCGGCGAGAAATGGCTGGTCCGCGGCGGCCGCGTCGAACTCGGCGATGCCAGGGACCTGCCCTTCACCATCAAGCGCTGCGAACAGCGCGAGCGGCTGACGCCTGCCGTTCATCCGGGCGGCTTCGTGCTTGGCTGTAACATGACCATGCACCGCGACGTCGCGGCCCGCATCGGACCGTTCGACGAACGCTTTGGCGCCGGCGGCCCGCTGCGCTCGGCGGAGGATACGGATTACCTCGTGCGGGCGATGCTCCTGGGCATTCCGGTCGAATACGTGCCCGACATGACGATCTTCCATCATCACGGCCGGCGCGATCGCAAGTCGATCGACAGGCTGCACCGCGACTATCATTTCGGCAATGGCGCGCTGTGCCTCAAGCATGTGCGGCGCGCGCCCTGGCTGCTGCGCCATTTCTACTGGGCGGCGCGGGCAGCCATGCGCGAGCTTGCCGGCGGCCCGCGCTTCGACCACGATCTCGGCCTGTCGCATTGGCCTGTCGTCGTCATGAACCTTGCAGGTGCCGCCAGATTTGCGCTGCTTTTGACAGTCGGACGGCGCAAGCAGCCGCGGCTGCAACCGGATCGGCAGGCCAATGAAGCCGGCGCGGAGGCCAGGGCACGACAATGAAGCTGATGCCGCCAGCCTTGCCGATGCTGCGCCGCGCGCTTGGCGGCGGGCTGCTGCGGCTTGTTCCCGCCGTGGTGGTGCTCGGCCTGGCGGGCGCGGCCCTCGAAGGCCTCGGCATCGGCCTGATCATTCCGCTGCTCGGCATCATCATGGGGCATGGCGACACGGCCGGCATGGCCGGCTTCTCCGCCCTGCTCCAGCAGGTTGGAGCGAGCCTCGGCGAACGCGAGCGGCTGATCGCCATCTCGGCCGCCATCCTCGGCTCGATCGTGCTGAAGAACGTCCTTGCCTTTGCCAACACGCTGCTCACCGCGCATATTTACGGCAAGGCAAGCTATGCGATCCGCAGCGCGCTGTCGGAGCGGCTGCTCAAGGTCGGCTACCCGTTCTTCCTGCAGCAGAGCCCCGGACGGCTGCTCAACATCATCTCCAACGAATCCTGGCGGGCCTCGGATGCGATCCAGGCCCTGCTCGGCGCGATCGTCAGCGCCTCGGCCGCCATCATCCTGCTCGCCTTCCTGCTGCTTTTATCCTGGCAGATGACGCTGCTGGTGACGCTCGGGCTGGCGCTGGTGCAGCTGGCGCACGCCCTGCTGTCGGCCAATCTGAAGGCGCCGAGCCGCGGCGTCGCCGCGCGCAACAGCGCGCTTGCCTCGCAGATGCTGCATCTGGTGCATGCCGGCCGCCTGATCCGCATCTTCGGCCAGGAAGACCGCGAGAAGGCGGTCTTCGACAGGGCGTCCGACGGGGTGCGGCGCGCCGCTTTCGTGCTCTCGACCCGCCAGGGCGTCCTGCCGCCGCTGACCGAGGTTCTGCACGCGATGCTGTTCCTGATGGTGGTGATCGGCGCCTGGCTCGCCAGTGTCAGCTTCTCGCTGACCGCCGCATTCCTCATCCTGCTCTACCGGCTGCAGCCGCATATGCGCGCCTTGCAGATGTCGTGGAGCCAGTTGCAAGGCCTCTCCGGCTCACTGGAAGAGGTGCAATGGCTGCTTGATCCCGCGGGCAAGCCGGCGCCGCCGCAAGGCAGCCGTCCCTTCGACGGGCTGCGCCAGGCGATCAGCTTCGACGATGTCAGCTTCACCTATGCGGGATCGGCCGCGACCCCCGGTCCGGACGCGCGCGGGGCGGTGCTGCACCAGGCCACGTTCACCATCCGCAGCGGCCGCTCGACGGCGCTGATCGGCCGCTCGGGCGCCGGCAAGACGACGATCGTCAACCTGCTCTGCCGCTTCGTCGAGCCCGACGGCGGCAGCATCCTGGTCGACGGGACCTCGCTTGGCGAGATCGACCCCGGCCAATGGCGCAAGAACATCGCTTTGGCCAGCCAGGAGCTGGAGCTGGTGGACGGCACGATTTTCGACAACATCGTCTACGGCCACGACACCGCTTCGGCCGATGACGCCGAACGCGCCGCGCGGCTGGCCGAGGCGCATGAATTCATCGAGCATTTGCCGCAAGGCTACAAGACGCTGGTCGGCTACCGGGGTGTCAACCTGTCGGCCGGGCAAAGGCAGCGCATCGCGCTGGCGCGCGCGCTGGTGCGCGATCCCGACATACTGATCCTCGACGAAGCCACCAATGCCGTGGACGGGCTTTCGGAAGCGGCCATCGTCGAGACGCTGAAGTCGCGCGCCGGACGCCGCACCACCATCGTCATCAGCCACCACCACAGCACCATCTCGTTCTGCGACGACGTGGTGATCCTGAGCCGCGGCCGGGTGAAGCAACAGGCGCCCTTCGCGCAACTGGCAAAGCTCAGCATGGACGAGCTTTATCGGCATGAAGCCGGGAGTGAGGGGGTTTAGGCTGCGCCCCTACCTCCTCCTTGTGGGGAGGTCGGACCGAAGGTCCGGGTGGGGTACTGGTGCCGCCGCCCCCACCCCGCTGCTTCGCAGCGACCCTCCCCACAAGGGGGAGGGTAAGAGCGAACCTACGAAGTAGCGCGCAGGTTGCGGTGGGCGCGGCGCCGGTGCGTGGCGCGCGCCTTTTCGGCGACCACGCCCTTGATCTCGACCACCACCCCGTCGTCGCGCGGCCTGGCGCCAACCGCGTCGTCGCGCGCCCTGGCCTCGGTGACCCGATGCAGCCGTTCATAGGGCAACAGCTCCTGGATGCGGGCATTGAGCGACGCGATCTCGGCGCGCAGGTCCTCGCATTCCTGCTTCTGGATATCGAGCTGTATCTGCTCGGACGCCTGTTGCAGCGTCAGCTGCGAAAGGTCCGCGCTCACGGTCGAAAGGTTCATCTTGTCGTTCTCGCTCTCGTTCATGAGGGCTGACAGTCTTTCATCGGCGATCCGCTTTTCGGCCACGGCGTCGCTCAGTTCGGTCTTGAGCCTGGCGACCTCGCCGGCGGCCCCGCCGTTCTCGTTCGCGGCAAGCTCCAGGCGTGACTGGAGGCCCTGGATCTCGGAACGCAGGCCGTTCATCTCGGCCTGGGCGCGCTCCTGCTCGGCTTGCCTGTCGGCTTCGACGATGCGGGCCGCTTCGGTCATTTCCGACAGCTTTGCCTGTGCCATCTCGAGCGCGGTCTGCAGCCGCATTTCCTCTTTCTCGCTTTTGACGAACGCGGCCACGAGGTCGGCAATCCGCGCCGCTTCGCTGCGGTGCGTGGTCAACAGTTCGTCGAGCCTGTGGCGCGCCTCGGCTTCACGTTTCTGCGCCCTGTCGAGATCGATCGACAGGTTGACCTGCTTTTCCCGCAAGGTCTTGATCTCGCGCGAGCGTCGGTTGGCCTCGACCGTCCTGTCGGAAAGCGACTTGACGGCATCGCCGAACTCCGCCTCGCGCCTGGCGCTGGCATTGGCCGCCTCGACGAGTTCCAGCCTTGCCGCGGCCAAGGCGGTGCGAAGCAACTCGCGCTCCTGGACCAGGCTTGTCTCGCGCTGCTGCAACAGCTCGACGGCGCTGTCGCGCTCGCGCTGCTTTTTGACCGCATCGTGGAGCTGTTGCGAAAGCACGCGTTGTTCCGCGGCCAGGCCGGTATTTGCAAGTTCAAGCTCGTTGGCGCGAAGGATGTCGCCGTGCAGAATGGTGAGGAATTCGCGCGTCAAATGGTGCGAGGTGCCGATCTCCGACAGTTTGGCGGTGATCTCCTCCAGATAGTCCTGCGCCTCGTGGAACAGCCCATCGACAGCACCCAATGCAGCCAGCCGGGTTTGCGTGTGGGACGTCAGCCGTTGCACGGGCTGTCCTGTGCTGTCCTCGGGCGGCCCGGCCTCGGCCACCTCGCCCTCGGCCACCTCGCCCTCGGTCACCTCGCCCTTGGCGCCCTCGATTTGCAGACTGTCGCCCTTTGCCTGGAGATCCTCATCCGGAACGTCCTCCAGCGACTCGAGACTCATTGATGGCTTCCGCCAGTTCCGTCTGCAGCTCCTGGAATACCTTGTCTACATCTTCAGCACGCTTGATCAGGCTCTTGAGGTTCATGTCATACACCTCTTACTCTGCCGCTTACGCAAATCCCTCGTACTTAATGAATTGCTAATGTTTCCCCTTTTACATCCTATGCTTTCGTAGGGGAAGCCCCTGGGCGATCTAGCACATTTGGGGGATGGAAGCTCCGAGGCAGCCATGGAAAGGCTTGGGCTTCCTCGCCCCCACGGAGTGGGGGAGAGGTGGCTCGGCGAAGCCGAGACGGAGAGGGGGAATGGCTCGGCTTTCAAAAGAATTCAGAGGGAACCCGCCGGCGTGGCGAAGCCCCTCTCCGGCCGCTTCGCGGCCACCGTTCCGGGGCGAGCCACGGATCTCGCCCGTCCTTTGGACCCTCGCCTTGCGGGGCGAGGAACTCAAGTTCTAGGTCAGCCCCTCACCCCGCCATGGCCAGCGGCACGGCGCTCTTGTTGGGGATCTGGATGTCGATCTCCAGCGTCGACATGGTCTCGCCGCGGTCCATCGAGACCTGCAGATAGTCCTGGTCGATCTGCACATGCTTGGCGATGACCGCCATGATCTCCTCGCGCAGGATGGAGACCAGATCGGGCTGGCTGCGGTTGCGGCGCTCATAGGCGAGCAGCACCTGCAGCCGCTCGCGCGCCACCGGCGCGCTGGAGCGCCGCTTGAAGAGGTCGAAAATGTTCATGCCGCCCTCCTTCCGAGCAGACGGTCGAGGAAGCCCTTGCGCTCGAAGGGCACCACGACGGGCAATTCCTCGCCTTCGAGCCGCCGTGCCGCGTCAAGATAGGCTTTGGCGGCGGCGGTCAGCGGATCGGCCAATGTCACCGGCGAGCCGAGGTTCGAGGCCCTGAGCACATCCTGGCTTTCGGGGATGATGCCCAAGAGCGGCGTCGACAGGATTTCCAGCACGTCGTCGATGGAAAGCATTTCGCCGCGCGCCGCGCGGGCCGCATCGTAGCGCGTGACCAGCACGTGCTTGGCGATCTGCTCGCCCTGCTCGGCCTTCATGGTGCGAGCGTCGAGCAGGCCGATGATGCGATCGGAATCGCGCACCGAGCTCACTTCCGGGTTGGTGACGATGACCGCCTCGTCGGCAAAGCGCATGGCCAGCTGGGCGCCGCGCTCGATGCCGGCCGGGCTGTCGCAGAAGACATAGTCGAACACCGAGCGCAGCCGCTCGATGACCTCGCCGACGCCCTCCTCGGTCAGCGCATCCTTGTCGCGCGTCTGCGAGGCCGGCAGCAGGAACAGCGTCTCGACCCGCTTGTCGCGGATCAGCGCCTGCGACAGCTTTGCCGAGCCCTGGATGACGTTGACCAGGTCGAACACGACGCGCCGCTCGGCGCCCATGATCAGGTCGAGATTCCTTAAGCCCACATCGAAGTCGACGAGCGCCACCTTCTTGCCGGTCTTGGCGACCGCCGCACCCAGTGCCGCCGTCGAGGTCGTCTTGCCGACGCCCCCCTTGCCCGACGTGACCACCACTACCTTGCCCATGAAAAGTGCCTCCGTTTTTGTTTCGTTGTCTTGTCGGTCGATCGGCGCCGCAGCCCAGCGGCAGCCGAGCGTCTGTCAGCTGAACGGCGCGATGCGCAGCATGCCGTTGTCGAGAAAGGCCTGGACCGCCTTGCCGCGCACCGACGGGTCCATCTCCTCGGCGGTGCAGTACCAGCCGTCGACCGAGAGCAGTTCGGCCTCGTTCCTGCGGCAGAAGATGCGCGCCGCGGAATTGCCGAGCCCGCCGGCCGAAGCGCGTCCGCGCAGCGTGCCGTAGACGTGGATGGAGCCGGCGGCGACGATCTCGGACCCGGAAGCGACGGAGCCCAGCACGATGACGTCGCCATGCGGATGAAAGACAAGCTGGCCCGAGCGGATCGGCGTGCGGATCATCAGCGTGCCGTCGGCCGGCAGCGCCTGCGCCGGCTTCGCCTGGGCGACTGCCCTGCCCTCGTCGACCTTGCCCTCTTCCGCCTTGCCTTCTTCCGGCTTGCTTGGGGCTGCCTTGCGGCCGGGCTGCAACAGCCCGTCGGCAGTGGCCTCCTTGGCGCCGACCAGCGCCGGCGGCAGATGCGAGCCGAGCTCACCGCTGCCGTCGAGCTCGATGGCATAGACGCGGATGCCGCGTTGACCAAGCACGCCGACCAGCGATTCGATCGCAACGACATCGGGCTTGAGCGTGTTCAAATCAAGCACCACCGGGCGGCCGGCAAAATAGCCCGGCGAATTGCCGATCCAGCGATCGAGGCTCTCCAGCCATTCGTCCAAAGGCGCCTCCGGCGTCAGCGTGAAGGCGACGAAGGAGCGGGCACGAAAGCGAATGGATTTGGCCTCGAGGGGGGCGGCAAAGGTCACTGGCGGCGATTCCTTACTGATAGGTAAACGCTAGGCCAGCCATGGTTAATGAAAGGTTAATTTTGGGCATGAAGAGGGTTAAGAACCGCCTCAGTTGCCTTGCAGCGACATGCTTAACGGGATCGGCCACGCCGGAGAAACAAACCCTGTTCTCTTTGCCACCTGGTCCGGTTGACGCGGTCCGCATGGAAAAGCCCGGCATGGGGCATCATGGTTCCAGGCAGCGACCAGAAAGCTCTTCTTCAAGGCAATTCGGAATTCTCCGCGAAACAAAGCCCGCCACCGCGCGTTGATCTTCCGCCAGTTCACTCTGGCTACTCCAGAAACTCGAGCCCGCTGGCTCAACGCCGGCGGGTTTTTTTGGCATCGCCGGAGCAATTCGGCCGGAGCGCCGGAACAATTCGTCAACAATCCGGTTCCTTCCCTGCAGCGGTCCCCTCAACTGCTGCCGATCAGGTATTCCTGATCAACCCGCGTCTCCCCATCCAGGAAGACGCGGGTGCGGTTTGGTGCAATTTCTCAAACTGCGGCGCGCAGCCGAGATGCAGACAGAGGATCGAAGCCATGAGCGTGCTCTACCGCGCGGCAAAGATCGCCGAACAGGCCCATGCCGGGCAGACGGACAAAACGGGGCAGCCCTATATCGAGCATTGCCGCCGCGTCGCCGACGCCGTCGAAACGCTGGAGCAGAAGGCTGTTGCCTACCTGCATGACGTTCTTGAGAAGAGCGAGGGTTGGAGCCGCGACCGGCTCGAACAGGCAGGCTTCGGATCATCGATCGCATCCGCGGTTGACGCGCTTACGCGACGACCCGAAGAGGACGATCTCGCTTTCGTGCGCAGGGCGGCCGCCAACCCGCTGGCACTGCCGGTCAAGCGCGCAGACCTTGCCGACAATCTCTTGCAGGCACGCCAGATTGGTGCCTCGACATCAAAATACGAGGACGGCTTGCGCGTCCTCGATGAAGAGTTCGGCGGTTGAATGCCTGCTGCATTGGAGCGGGCGGCCAAGCCGCCTTCGGCCGCGGCCCGTCACGTCACGCCGCGAGCTGGTCCTCGCGGGCGGCCGCGATCATCACACTCGCGAGCAGACCGTAGGCTGCTTCCCAGGCCTCGCGCACTGGCGGCGTAAAGGCGGTGCCGAGGCCGGCCGCCAGCGTCTCGATCAGCGCCTGCCCGACGATCGGGTAGTGATGCTCCTCGACGCCGTAGGTGACGTGCCGTTTGGCGAGTTCGCGCACGGTCGGCAGGATGGTCTCGGCACGGTCCAGCCCGTGCACGACGAAGCCCAGGCTTGCCATCAGCTTGGCGCCCTGCTTGGTCATGTCGCGCACCGGAAACAATGCCCGAAGGCTCCCGTCGATCGCAAACAGGCGTTCATAGAAAATGGCGGCGGCGGCCGTGCGGATCGGCACGACCTCGCGAAAACTCTCCTGCACAAGTCGGATCTGGTCGGGTGTCATCGGCGCGCTCCTCTGGTTTCTGGTCTGGGCGACAATCCCCCCAAGGCGTTTCGCAGGCATGTCGCCTATCGGCGTCGATGTTTCAGTCTGGTTTCAGGTTGCACTCGGTTGTTTTCAAATTGCTTGCTGTCCAGACGACCTCTTCCAAACCACCCGCCTCGCAGGCAGCCAGTCGGGTCAGCGCCGTGGCGGGTTTGCACCTCGCTGGATGACGACACGATAATCCGGGGATCGGGACCGCCGGCGTCCTACTCTGCAAACGGTGCGTGATGGAGCAGGTCGACGGCTGAAGATCGCACATAGCCTTGCACGTATTTCGTGCCGAAGTCGGCGATGAAATTGTCCCGTGTGGTAGCCGGTTGACTTCTTGCCAGATTGGACAGGCAAGTCGTCATCATTTCCTTCATTTGAAGCCGAGGATAGGCTAATAGGATGGCTTCCTTGTCCCCATCGCCGAGCTCTTGGTAGCCGAAGCCGCCGTAATCGCACCCAATGCCCATTCCGGAACAGGCGACGTCGACGCCCTTGTGCCGCCCGATCGACGCCGTGGTATGCAGTGCGATCGCGTCCCATATTGTCCCAGCGCGCCGTTCGCCCATGTCATGGGCGAGGGCGAATGCCCGGCCGGCATCCGCTCCGACAACCTCGAAACGACGGTCGGGAACACTATCTCGCGCAAGGCCTATATCGTGCAGGAGCACCGCCACCGCGACCAGCTCGGCGTCCGGGGTCAGCGCGCGAGTCCGTGCCAGCTTGGCGCCAAAGAGCCACGAGCGAACTACATGGTTGAAAAGCCAGGGCGACGATTCAGCTTGTGCTTCCGCATAGGCGTCCTGAACAGCGCGGCTGTCGGGCAAATCTAGATCCAACTTTCGGCCGACTGCCAAAGCGTGGGTAAAGGCCGGATAGTCGCTTTCACTCATATTGCGCTCCATGGACAGGGTTAGATCGGCGGCGAATGGTATCCGTCAGGCGGCGATCTGCTGAAGCGCAGCCGTCCAATTCTCGATATGGTAGGCTTTCGCCAGTTTTCCGTCGCGAACGGTGAACAGGTCGATCGCCATGGTCCGAAAGGACTTTCCGGTCGGTGCGGCACCGAAGAAACTGGCTACTGGCGTTCCCGTCGCTTCGCCTCGCACGATGATCTGATCGTCCACCACGCGGATGTCGGTAATTTCCCATGCCAGGTCGGGAACGGCGGACCCAACCCCGCGGAACACTCCGGCCAGCTGGTCCCGTGTCAGATAATCCTGATTGGTGTGATAGGACTGGTAGTCGTCATGGCAGGCCTGAGCCAGCAGCGCCGACACATCCTTTTCGCCGGGGCGATTGAGCGCGTCATAGAGAGGCGCGACGATCCGGCGCGCTTCCTCCACCGTCAAGATGGCTCCATCGGCAACAGACATGTTCCTTCCTTTCATGCGTTCACGGCCGCCGAGCGACAGGCCAGGCAAGGCCCGTCATCGCCCGCTCAGACGAGAATGGGGTTGGCGACGAGAAACTCGTTCAGCTGTTGAACCAGCGCGTGCTCGTTCGGGCCCGGATTGTCGCGCATCTGGCGGCTTGCCTCTACGACGAGTTCCGGTTCGTCGGTCGATAGCTGTTCCATGAGCTGGGCGATGAATTCGTCGAGCGGCATCGCCCGAGGATCGTCCGTTTTCTTGAACAGGTCGGTATTGACCCACGGCGGCACGATCTCCTGGACGCGCACCGACGTATCGCGAAGCATGAACCGCTGGGACAGGGAATAGCTGTGCAAGCCGGCCTTGCTGGCTGAATAGACGGCCGTCTGCGCAATGGGAGTGTAGGCCACTACCGAACTGTTGTGGATGATGGTTGCGCTCGGCTGGGCCTTCAGGTGCTCGACAAGACCCGATGTAAGTCGGATCGGCCCCAGCAGGTTGGTCGAGATGATCGCCTGCGCCTGTTCGTCGTCGATCGCTGCTGCGGCATCGTCGAACGGCATGACGCCAGCGTTGTTGATAAGGACGTTGAGATCGGGATGCTCGGCGATGAGGCGGGCTGCGGCCGCATCGATGCTGGCCGGGTCGGTGATGTCGAGCTCAATCGCCTCCATCCCGGGATTGGCGGCAACCACTTCGTCCAGGTTGGCGCGCCGGCGGCCCGAAATGATGACCTTGTTGCCGAGCTTGTGAAATGCCTCGGCGAGGCCGCGCCCGATGCCCGAACCGCCGCCCGTGATGAAAATGGTGTTGCCGGAGAGCTTCATGCTCATTCTCCCGAATTGGGTTTTGGGGAAGGATCAGGCTGGAAACTCGTCACCGAACATCGGCAGTCCGCTCTTCGACTGCTCGCGCCTTGCCTCGTCCTGGATGACGTCCCAATGCTCGGCAAGCCGGCCGTTCTCCATCCGCACGATGTCGACGACGACCCATGCCGGGTCGAGCCCGCCTCCGCTGAAACGCCCATGCAGGAGCACGTGGTCGCCCTCGGCCACGATCAGTGCATTTTCGTAGCGCAGCGAGTCCGGTGTCGACTTGACCAGGTTGAACAGGCCGTCGCGGCCCGGCTCGATATGCGCGCTATGCTGGATATAGTCGGGCGACCAGAAGGTCGCGGCCTTCTCGAAGTCCCGTCGGTTGAACAGCGTGTCGAACGCTTCCAGCACGATCCTCTTGTTTTCGTTCAGTGCGTTGCCTGTTGTCATTCCCTCGTCTCCACGATCCGAACATGCGACTTGATCGCGCCACGTCATGCGCTATTTTGTACAGCACTGCACAAAATAGGATGATCTAGGTTTTATGCAAGTCCGTACAAAACAAAAAAATCAGGGGGGTCGCCCGCGCAAGTTCGACGAGGGCGAAGCGCTCGGCAAGATGCGGCGGCAGCTGTGGACGACGGGGCTTTCCGGTACTTCGATCGAAGGGATTGCCCGCTCGGCCGGGCTCAATCGGCCTAGCCTCGCCGCGGCCTTCGGCGACAAGGACGCCATCTACGCGAAGGCTGCGGCGCAATATGGCATGATGATGGACCATCGGATGCGGGAGGCGATGGCCGATGAGGATCTGGCAACCGCGCTGATGAATGCCTTTGCGACTGCGATCGACATCTACACGGAAAACGGACCGAACGGCTGCTTCATCACCTCGACGGCCCCGGCCGAGACGCTGACCAACTCCGTCGTCCGGGACATTCTCAATCGAACGCTCCACGACATCGACGCCCTGTTCCTCGAGCGGCTGGATAAGGAAAAAGGCAGAGGGCCCGCCGATCTTCCGCTGCTCGCCGCGCAGCTTGGGGCTACGCTGCACAGCCTGTCGCTGCGTGCGCGTGCCGGCTGGACGCGTGACAAACTGCATAGTCTCGCGGAAGGGACGATACGCACAGTCCTCGCCTTTTATGGGAATCCGGATCGGCGCAGCTCTGAAGCGTCGGCCCCGTAACGCACACTCGACGCGGGTCACCAGCATGGCCTGTCATCGTCAGCCTGACGGCAAAGGGACGGTCGCCGAAAAGCAGCGCTTGGCTCGAGGCGCCGCACTAAGCCGATGGCAACGCCTACCCTTGCTTGGTGTCAAAGCACGCTATCGTGCTAAGATCGCCGGTCGGCATCCTGCTGCTAAGGGCAACGGGGGCCGGTTCGTACGCACACTACCAGGCTGACGGCAGGAAGCACTGCCAGGATTTTCTTGCCGCGGATTTTCGCAAATGCAGAGAGGCGTTCATGAGCGCACGGGGCCAATATTTCCTTAGCGTGCTTGCCGCTGTTTTTTGGGTGGATACCGCCCTGGCGCAGTCGAGCGAGGCGGGGTGCAGGTTCGAGCCGGTGGCGGGAACCTCTCGCCAGATCCTGCGGTGCCAGGAAGGCCTTACCATCATCGTCGAAGGCGGCGCCCGCTTTTCACTGGTGGACCGCGATCGGAACGGCAATGCCGATGCGGTGAGACTGCGACGCAAGGCGCTGCTGATCGAGGCTCCTGCCGGCGGGGTCCATGGCGGTGTCGTGGTCGTCACCCCGCAGGCGATCGCCGCGGTGCGCGGCACAAAATGGACGGTCGACGTCGGCCAGGGCAAGACGTCCGTCTTCGTCCTCAGAGGCCGCGTCGCCGTGCAACGGCCGGCGTCCACCGCCGGCGTGGTGCTGGCGCCGGGCGAAGGCGTCGACGTCGAGGCAGGGACAGGCAAACTAACCGTCAAGCGCTGGCCGGCCAAGCGCGTTTCCGCATTGATGGCTCGTCTGGGTCAGTGAGCGGCGATGAGCGGTCGGGCGCTTGCGACGCTGATCGCGCTCATTCTGGCCGGTCTTTGGGGCGCCGGCTTGGGATTCGCCCACTGGCGCGGCAATCTGGGGTTTCTCGATCGCGTCGAAGCGACGATGACCGATCTTCGAACGCTTGCCCGAGGACCAGCAAAGCCACCGGAGCTGATCACCATTGTCGCGATCGACGACGAAGTCGTGCGAGTTGAGGGCAGCTATCCGCTCAGCCGCGCCACGCTTGCCCGGCTTGTCGATGCGATCGCGCGCTTTCAGCCGAAAGCCATTGCGCTCGACGTTCTGCTGGTCGATCCCGGGGCAGCAGATGGAGATGAGGCGCTCGCGCGTTCGCTGAGCGGGAGTGCCAGCGTCATCGCTGCCGCGGCGGTCTACCCGGGAGGCAGACAATGGGCCGTGGCCGAGGGTGAAGGCCCCCTCGCCCGCGTGCCGAATGCCGAGCGGTTTCTGTGGCCGCTGAAGGCGTTCTCGGATGCCGCCGCCGTCGGCGTCGTCAACGTGGTCACCGACCGGACGGGAACGCCCCGGTTCGTCCCGTTGCTGTTTCGGGCAGGAGATCAGCTGGAAGCGTCCTTCTCCCTGCGTGTTGCTGCCCTGGCTGCGGGCGAGGATCCAGCCATAGCGCCCGATCATCTGTCGCTGGGCAGCCGGTGGATCAGGACGGACATCGGTCACATCCTGCCGCTGACATTCTACGGCCCGCGCGGCACCATCCGCACGATCAGTGCCGCGACGGTGCTGGAGGGCCAGCTCGACCGCCTCCTTGTCCGGGATCGAATTGTCGTGATCGGAGCGACGGCAACCGGCGCCGGCGATGTTTTCCCGACACCGTTCGATCCAGTGCTCCCGGGTGTCGAAGTCATGTCGACGGCGATCGCCCATCTGATGACCAGCGACGGAATCGTGCGGGACCAGTCCGTTCGCCTTGCGGATGCCGGCTTTGCTGTGGTGCTGCCAATGGTTCTCGTGGGGCTGCTGGCATGGCGGCGAAACGCCATCGGCCTGGCGGCGGTCGCCGGCGTGGTGTTGATCTGGTTCGTGGTCAATATGACCGCCTTCTCACACCATATCTGGCTGAGTGCAGCGCTGCCGATGGCCGCTGCCGTTCCGCCGGCTCTCCTGTTCGGGTCGGCACAACTTTGGCTGGGCAGGAACCGGGCGCAATATTTCGCCACGCAGAGCGAATTGCTGCAACGCGTCGAAGCCCCGGGCCTGGGCGAGTGGCTCGCCGGGCATAGCGACTTCCTCAAGGAACCGGTCCGCCGAGACGCCGCGATCCTGTTTATCGACCTGTCCGGCTTCACCGGACTGAGTGAAGCCCTGGGGCCGAGCGCCACCCGCGAACTTCTAAACGCGTTTCATGGGTTGGTGAACGAGGAGGTGGCAGACTGCGGTGGCGTCGTCATTGCCTTCATGGGTGACGGAGCCATGATCCTGTTCGGCCTGCCGGAACCAGCGACGGATGACGCCTTCAACGCGGCTCGCTGTTGTGTCGGGCTCGCCAGCCGCACCAACGACTGGCTCGCCTCGTTGCCGGCATCGACCGCATCCCGGCTCGGCTTCAAGATCGGGGCGCACCACGGAACGATCGTTGCCTCCCGACTCGGCGGCGAAGGCCGTCAGCACATCGCGGCCACCGGTGACACGGTCAACGTTACCAGTCGCCTGATGGAGATCGCGGCCGAGCAGAATGCCGAAGTCGCGGTGAGCGACAAGATGCTGCAAGCCGCCGGTCGCGACTGCGCACTGTTCAAATCCGGTGTTCTGAGAGGACCTGCGGAAACACCAATCCGTGGGCGATCCGGCGCGCTGGCAATCTGGTTTTGGCAGAGTACGCGGACGCTGCAGTAGGGGTTCCTCGCCCCGCCCAGGCGGAGGCGAACCCAGCCTTTTCAAGGCTGCCCTACTCGCCCACAACCTCCCGATACGTCCGCACCTCGCCATCCTGCCCGCGAATGCGCCAGGTGTCTCCGTCCCGCGCCTCGACATAGCACGGCCCGAGCGGCACCTTGCCGCCGCCGTCCGGCAGGTCCAGCACGTAGACGGGACTGCAGATGCCCGACAGGCGCCGGCGTAATGCTTCGGCCAGCGCCTGGCCCTCGGCAATGGTGGTGCGCCGGTGCGCCATGCCGCGCGCGAGGTCGCCGTGGTGCAGGTAATAGGGTTTTACGCCGAGGCGGTACATCAGCTCGCGGCAGAGCTCCTCCAGCACCTCGATCGTGTCGTTGACGCCCTTGAGCAGAACGCTCTGGTTGAGCAGCATGAAGCCTGCCTGGCGCAAGGTGCG
The DNA here is from genome assembly GCF_056781675.1 of Mesorhizobium monacense. Taxonomy (NCBI): domain Bacteria; kingdom Pseudomonadati; phylum Pseudomonadota; class Alphaproteobacteria; order Hyphomicrobiales; family Phyllobacteriaceae; genus Mesorhizobium; species Mesorhizobium monacense. Next base: position 3,404,544 of record NZ_CM165567.1, read on the forward strand.
GCAGGCCGCTTCAGTGGCTTCCGTGATCTCGCGCGGATGGTTGAAATGGGTGACGACGGTGACCATCAGCCGGCCCTGCAAGGCCTCGACCAGCCCGCCGGTGATACGCGAAGGCAGCGCGACCGGCACGCGGGTGTGGATGCGCAGCAGCCGCACATGCGGGATGGCCTCGATGCGGGCGCGGATTTCGGCCAGCGCCTTGTCCGGCAGCGAGAGCGGGTCGCCGCCGGTCAGGATCACCTCGCGGATTTCGGGGTGGGCTGCGATGTAGGCGAAAGCCGGCTCGAGCGCTTCGCGCGTGTAGCCGCGGCCGATCGAGGTCAGCGACTCCTTGCGGAAGCAGAAGCGGCAATAGACCGCGCATTGATAGGTCGGGAACAACAGCACCCGGTCAGCATGACGATGCGTCAGCCGCGGCACCGGGCTGAATTCATGGTCGCCGATCGGATCGTCGAGCTCGCCTTCCTGCTCCATCAGTTCCTGCGGCGACGGGATGACCTGCGCCCGGATGGGATCTTGCGGGTCGTTCCAGTCGATCAGGTCGAGATAGGCTTTTGGGATGCGAACCTTGTGGTTCGCGGCCGCGCTTTGAGCCGCAGCACGCTCGGCCGGCGACAACGGCAGCGACTCCAGATCGCGCACATGGCGTACGCCTGTCCGGACAGCGTCCTGCCAGGCGGCGTTGGCAGCCGCCGCATACGCGTTGCCGTCATCGGCCGTGCCCGAGGCTGCTTCCGTCGCTCCGCCGCTTGTGCCCGTCGGCGCGGCATCGTTGAAAGTCATCGAAGGCTCCTTGAATTCTTGCTGCTCGATACAGCATTGCGGCCAGCGCGCAAAAGCCTTCGATGCATGACTGAGACAAACGCCATGCCCCTGGCAACCGCGCGGGATCGGCCTTGCACATCCTACGAAACCATAAGTTTTTTACGGAATGGAAAACGATGGGTCGAAAGTCAGTACCGCGATGGTCCGTGCCGGAAGCGGAAGTGGCCGCTGCTTCCCCCGGCAAGTACGGTGGATCGACAGGAGAGATCAAGTACCGTGTATCTAAAGAGAAATTCAGCAGAATTTCAGAAATCCTCCGGTACGCGCCCGGTCTTTGGCTTCATTGTTCTTAAGAACGAACCGGATGAGGTCTAACATGTCAATGGATGAGAACACGCGCCGAGCCGCCCGGCAGGAACTCCTGGAATTTGCATCCACCGTCATGGCTGGGTCCCCTTGTGCGCCCATGCCTGGAACAATGTTCGAAATGCTGGAGATCATGGCCGTGGAGAGGCGCATGACTTCCAGCCAAGGTGAAGGCGGATCAAATTCTCCTGATCCCTTGACGTCCGCGCCGATTGAGACCCCAATCAGGCAGCGTTTGGTCGAGCTGGTCAGATCGGCATTCAATGTCGCGAGAAAACCCAGGGCACGTACCACTGGCACTTGGCAGTTGCGAGCTTGATCTTGCCCGCGGGCTGCTGTTGTGCGACGGGAAACCTGTCGCACTGCGCTCCAAGGCGTTTGACCTGTTGACCTACCTCAGCAGGAATGTCGGGCGTGTCGCGACCAAGTCTGAACTGATGTCAGCGGTGTGGCCCGATGTCTTTGTGACCGAGGATTCACTGACGCAGGCGGTCAGGGAGTTGCGAAAGGCGCTGCAGGACGAAAGCCAAACCATTATCCGCACGGTCGCCAAGCGCGGCTACGTCTTCTCTCCCCCCGACGCGCCAAAGCAGGAGCGCGCCGGACAGCCGCGCGTTGCGGTGCTGCGTTTCAGCAATGAAGGTGCGCCGGAAGACACCCCCTTGGTCGACGGTTTCGCCGAGGACATTGTCAATGCGTTGGCTCGCTTCGGAACGGTCGTCGTGCTGGCGCGCAATTCCGGATTTGCCTTTGTCTCGGATTCCGCGTCCGATTGGCGTGCCGTTGGCGACAGCCTTGGCGCAACCTACCTGGTCCGCGGCAGGGCGACGACCCGGGCAGACGGCATGCGGGTCACCGTCAGTCTCATTACTGCCTCGACGGGTGAAGTCCTCTGGAGCGATACCTTTTCCGCGTCTGGCGGCCAGATCTTCGACATGCAGGAAGAAATCGCCCGCCGTGTGGTGAACCGGCTGGTCGCTCGGCTCGACGATGCAGATCTCAAGCAGGCAAGCCCAAAGCCTCCCGAAAGCCTGGCCGCATACGAGCTTCTCCTGCGTGGACTGGCCCGGCTGCGCGGTTATGGTGATGATGACAATCAGGCTGCGCGCGGTCTCTTCCAGGCTGCGGTCGAAAAGGACCCGACCTATGCCTTGGCGCATGCCTACATCGCGCTCGCCGATCTCATTATCGGTGGTTATGCCGAGGCATCCCCGGCGTTGCTTGGTTCGGTGATCGACCGCGCGGAGTGTGCGGTGACCCTGGCGCCGGAAGAGCCACGCTGCCATCGCGTACTCGCCCAGGCTTTCATCTCCGCCCGTCGGTTCGATGCGGCTGAACATCACCTACAACGCGCGCTCGACCTCAATCCATATGACGCCGATACGATTGCGCAAATGGGGTTCTTGCTCACAATGAGAGGCAGGCCTCTTGAAGCACTCGCGGCGGTTGACAGTGCGATACGGATCAACCCGATCCATCCAGACTGGTACCACTATGATCGCGCCATCGCGCAATACTCAGTTGGAGATTACAAGGCCGCGCTTGTCAGCATGTCCAAGGTCCCCCCGAAGACCCCCTGGCGACTGACAAGGCTGGCGGGGTGCCACGCCCAACTCGGCAATCTCGGGGAAGCCCAGCGCATCATGGCAGAGGTCAAGCGGATAGCGCCTGACTATTCGCCGCTGGAGTTTGCGCAAACCGGGATCGCCTTCGAACATGCGAGCGATGTCGAACATCTCGTTGCCGGCGTCGCCAAGGCACTCGCAGCGTATGAGCAGCAACCCTAGGCGGCGCCAGCGGCGCCGTTTTCGTCCTTGGAAACAGCTTCTTGCACGGCGCGCTGGCCCAGGCTCCCGATCGTCTCTCTGCCAAGCGCGGCAGTAGGAAGGTCAGATGTTGCGATGCCCCACGCGCCCATAGGTATTTAAGCAAAATGGCATTAATCTGCGCAGCCTGGGGTTCAGGGCAGGCGAATGGATTTCGGCACGGGCCATGGCTACCTCCTCATCGGCGGCCTCATCCTGGTCGGTGCCGGGCTGCTGATTCTGTCGCTGATCGTCAATCTTCGCGTGGCGCACAGTGTGCGCGACGACGTGCGGCATCGCGAAAAGCTGCTGGAATATTATCGCAACATCTTTTCGCAGCTCGGCGTCATCCTGATCGGCATCGGCGTGTCCCTGTTCATCTTCTTCTTCCAGCAGAATTATCAGGACCAGAAAAGACGCGAGACGGAGCTGCAGCAGGTGATGGCCAAACTGGCGGCGCGCATTGCCCGCGGCGCCCCTGTCGTCGCATCGCTTGGCGAATTCGACGCACTGCTGGACAAGGGCGGGGCCTATGTCAGTCCGGACCTTGGGGGAACGAACGCCGCGGTCAGCGCCCAAGGTGCGGAACTCGGCAAGCAGGTCGCCGAGATCCTTCTGGTCGAGCGCGACGTCGACGTTCAGGCGTTCGAGACCCTCAACCTGTCGCGCGATTTCGAAACCTCGTTCGTCGTCAACGAGCTCGATCCGAGGCTGTGGTTCAACATCGTGCGGGACGAGAACGACATCAAATATGCCACCACCCAGCTCGCCCTCGACTACAAGGATTTGCTGGATGCGATCGGCGGCGAGCCGGTCGAGGCTGCGGTCGCCAATCCTGAAAAGCAGCGCAAGATCAAGCAGGAGGTGCTCGACATCTTCTACGATGCCGACCTCCTGCGCCAGCGCAGCAGGAGACATCTCGGCCGCGCCTGCTGGCTGTTCAGCAAGGGGAGCGGCTTCGTCAGCCTTGTACCGGCCGATGCGATCGAAGCCGATGCCAGATCGCACCAGGAATGGATCGACCGATCCGAACCTCTGCTGGCGCAATCGAAGTCAGGCAGCGGCGATTGCTTCAAATTGCTCCACTACGGCCAGGCATCCTGAGCCGGGAACGAGCCGGTCGCGAAAGTCCGCCGCTCCAGGGTCAAAACCCAATCACTCCCAACGACCGGTTCGACCTGTTCCCGTCGTCAATGGCACGCACGATGGATGACTGGATTGAGACCCAATGCGGCGTTTCAGCTGCGAGCCTCGCTTGCGGGAGCTGCGTTGGTCGTTGGAGACCAATGGTATTTTTAGCGGGATGCTAATATACATAGACGCCCGAACCAGCAGCGCCTGCCCAATATTTGAGGAATGTCATGCGACGGTTCATCTTCACGGCAATGTGTATCGCCGCAGCAACGGGTGCTAGCGCCCATGATTGGTACGAAGACAGGATTGACCCACTGACGAAATTCAAGTGCTGCGGTGGTTCTGATTGCCGCGCCATACCTCGGTCTTCGGTGCGGTCCAGGATTGACGGTGGTTACATTTATTTGCCGCATAATTTCATCATCCCAAAGGACCGCGTGCAGGACTCTCCAGACGACCAATACCACATCTGCGAGAATACATACGTCATAACCAATCAGCTGTATTTGCGTTGCTTTTTCGCGCCTCGGGTCAAGATCTCTCTACTTCTCCCACGTTAGCGTAAATACTGCGCGTCGCTGCCGGGATCGGCACCGGCAAGGTGCGCAGCCGTGGCAAATTCGGTCGCGCCGCTCGCTGCCCTGACCGGACGCTCGCGTTGCTGTCTACCGGCCATTCTAGTCGCCGACGCGCCGCAGCGTGCCGAGATGGTTGTCGTCGAGAAATTCTACGGTCATGGCCGACGCCTTGCCGTCGGGGCCGACGGCAAAGCTTACACCGGTGGGCCTGTCCGGCGTCTCGGCATCGGGGAAGGTCAGGAACAGGTCGCCGTCGAAATGCGTCAATGAATAGGACCGGGCGCCGGCCGGGCCGACCTTGAGCACAAGGCCGTCTCCCGCACTCGACACGACCGCGTCGCCGATGAAGTCGTTGGCGTAGCGACCGGCATAGGCGCTGGCCGGCGCGGCCGGCCGTGCCGGAGATGGCGGCGTTGCATAGGCGGCCTTGGCCGCTTCGACCGCCGGACCGAACATACCGGCATAGATCCCGTCCCATGCTTTGACCCAATCCTTCTCGATCGTGCCGTCGAAGACGAGATCGGCGAAGCTGTCGGACAGCCCCTCCGGCACGCCTGTCGGAAAGGCGTTGGCGATGATGACGATGCCAAGCTTCTCCTTGGGGAAGATCGTCACCAGGGTGCGTGCGCCGACGCTGAAGGCGCCCGCATGGCCCCAGCTCAGACCGTGGCGGCCGAATTCGACATTCCAGCCAAGGCCGTAGAAACTCTCGCCGCCGGAGACGGGGTTCTTGCCACGCGTCATCAGCGGCACATGCGTCTGGTCCAGTGCATCGGCGGCAATCAGCGTCTTGCCGGCAAAGACCCCGTTGCCGAGTATGAGGCGCGCCCATTGCGAGAGATCGCGTGCGGTGGAACTGACCCCGCCCGCGGGCGCCTGCGCATCCGGTTCGCGCTTTATCTTCGCGGCCCAGGCGCCATCGACCTTGACGTGGAGCGCGGCGCGATTGGCGTGCCTGACGAAGTCGGAATGCCGGGAGCTGGTCGAGGCCATGCCAAGCGGACGGTAGAGTTTTTCCTCGGCGACGTCCTCCCAGGGCTTGCCTGTCGGATTGGCGGCAGCAATGGCACCCTCGGTCAGTCCGAAATTGCTGTAGGAGTAGCCGGCACGAAAGCTCGACGATGGCGGCACGAACCGCAGACGATGCAGGATCTCGGCGCGGTCGTAGCCGATGTCCTCGAGGTCGTCTCCGGCGGTGCCGGGAAGCCCGCTGCGGTGCGCAAACAGGTCGCGGACGGTAAGTTGGCTGGTCGGATAGGGATCGGCCAGCCGGAAGGCCGGATCGAGATCGGCGATCTTCGAATCCCAGGACACGATCCCGTCACTGACCAGCGCCGCCACGACGGTGGCGGAGACCGGCTTGGAGAGCGAGGCGATCTGGAACACCGTTTCGGCGTCGACGGCCTCAGGCTTGCCGGCCTCGCGATGGCCGAAACCTTTGAGGAAGATCACTTCGTCGCCATGCACGACCCCGATGGCGAGACCGGGCACGGCACCGTCGGCGACGGCGGCTTCGGCGAGCGCTTCCAGCTTCGACAGGGCGGCAGCGATGCGCTCGGGCGCAATGGTGTCGGCCGACGCCATGCACGGCCAAAGCGCCATGACGGCGATGCAGGCCCAAATCCTCAAATCGCAGAGTTTTCGATCCAGCCGCACGCTCGAGCCCCCTCCCCTGCATTCACCTGGCCATAGTACAGGCCGGCGCATGCGAGGCCAATCCTCGCTCCGGCAATCGACGTTCGCCACAATCGACCGCCGCCACGATTTCAGGCAATCTGGCCGATGATGGCGCGCCATGGGGAAAAGGCGCGCCGCCGAGGGGGGACTGCCATGACCAAGGCTTCGGCCGGCTTGCCGCGCTATGAGGATGCCGTTCAGCGCTTTCGCATCGAGGATGAAGTCGCCCGGCTGCACGGCGACCTTGCGACCGGCATCAACGCCTATGTCGAATGCTGCGGCCGCTATACCGGCGAGGACCGGCTGGCGCTGCGCGCGATCTCCGCCACAGGCGATCTCAGCGAGTTCAGCTTCGACGATCTCGCCGACATGTCGGGCCGCGCCGGCAATCTGCTGAAGGACCTGGGCGTGCGTCCCGGTGATGTCGTCGCCGGCATGCTGCCGCGCATTCCCGAACTGGTGGCGCTCGTCCTCGGCACCTGGCGTATCGGCGCAGTCTACCAGCCGCTGTTCACCGCCTTCGGCCCGAAGGCCATCGAACATCGGCTGGGTTACAGCGGCGCCAGGCTGGTGGTGACCAACCCGGCCAATCGCGGCAAGCTCGACGAGGTAGAGAAGCGCCCGCAAGTCGCTACCATCCTTGGCGCCGGCGAGGCCTTGCCTGCAGGCGATATCGATTTTCGCGCGGCGATTGCCGCCGCCTCGCCCGACTGCCCGCCAATCTTACGCAAGGGCGACGACCTGTTCATGATGATGTCGACCTCGGGCACGACGGGCCTGCCGAAGGGCGTGCCGGTGCCGCTCAACGCGCTGATGGCCTTCGGCGTCTATATGCGCGACGCCATCGGGCTAAGGCCTGACGATGTGTTCTGGAACATCGCCGATCCCGGCTGGGCCTACGGCCTCTTCTACGCCATCACCGGCCCCTTGCAGCTCGGCATCGCCACGACCTTCTACGAAGGTGCCTTCAACGCCAGGAGCACCTACGACATCGTCGAACGCCTCGGCGTCACCAGCATCGCCGGCTCGCCGACCGCCTATCGGCTGCTGATGGCCGAAGGGGCGGAAGCGGCCGCCCGCATCAAGGGCTGCCTGCGCGTGGCGAGCAGCGCGGGCGAGCCGCTCAACCCTGAAGTGATCCGCTGGTTCGACGCCCATCTCGCGGCACCCATCCATGACCATTACGGCCAGACCGAGAACGGCATGATGGTGAACAACCATCATGGCCTGTCGCATGCCGTGCGGCCGGGCTCGGCGGGCTTTGCCATGCCCGGCTATCGCATGGTCGTGCTGGACGAAGCCGACCGCGAGCTTGGCCCCAACCAGCCCGGCATCCTCGCCGTCGACATCGCGAAGTCGCCGCTGCTCTGGTTCGACGGCTACCACCAGGCCGACACGCCGGCGATATCAGGCGGCTACTACCGCACCGGCGACACGGTCGAATACGAGCCGGATGGCTCGGTGAGCTTCATTGGCCGGGCCGACGAAGTTATCACCTCGGCCGGCTATCGCATCGGCCCGTTCGACGTCGAAAGCGCACTGATCGAACATCCGGCGGTCAACGAGGCAGCAGTCGTCGGCGTGCCCGATCCGCAGCGCACCGAGATCGTCAAGGCCTTCGTGGTGCTGGCGCCCGCCTATCGCGGCAGCACCGAACTCGCCGAGGAACTGGCGCAACACGTCAAGAAGCGGCTCTCGGCGCATGCCTATCCGCGCGAGGTCGATTTTGTAACCGAGCTGCCGAAGACACCGAGCGGCAAGATCCAACGCTTCCTGCTGCGCAAGGCGGAGGTGGAGAGGCGGAAGGGCGGGTGAGTGGAACCGGTGGCGCCGAGCGGCCGGGCGCGTCTCAGACCGAGCGGAGATAAAATCCAGCATGGCGGCAAGGGGCGCCGGGCTTCTCTTAAGCCGGCTGCGAAGGGCCGCACCCTCCCAGCAATCCACCAGCAGGCTCGCCATCCTGGTCGTATCGACGTCAGACGCAATGGCGCCCTTCTTGCTTCGTTGCGTCGAGGCGAGCCGACATTCAGTCTGCGGGCTGAAATGCCGACAGCAATGGGCCCGATGCTGAAACTTGCGGCCGGCCTGGAAGGTTAAATTTAAGCACTATCTACTAGGTTCGCCCAATGGGCTATTGTCCAGGAAAGGTATTCGGGTCGAATTGGCCAGAACGAGATTCAATCTCGGCCGCGTGAGACAGGCCGTTTTTTCTGCCGCCAACTTGCCGGCGGCGATAGCCTTCGTCGTGCTTCTGATCTGCGCCGTGTTTGCCGACCAGCAGAACAGAAAAGTCTCCGATCAACTGGCGCGCGCCGATGTCCTGGCCAAGGTCAACATCATCCGCGCCAAGCTCGAGGGCAACATTAACGGCAATCTTCAGCTCGTGCGCGGCCTGGTATCGGCCATCGTCACCGAGCCCTATATGGGCCAGCAGAGATTTGCCGCGCTCGCCGGCAACCTGTTCGAGCAGAAATCGCAATTGCGCAACATCGCCGGCGCGCCGGATCTCGTCATCTCGCTGATGTACCCGATGGAAGGCAACGAGAAGGCGATCGGGCTCGATTACCGCAAGAACGAGGCGCAGCGCACGGCAGCGCTTCGGGCGCGCGACGGGCGCACGCTGGTGTTCGCCGGTCCGGTCGACCTGGCGCAAGGCGGACGCGGCTTCATAGGCCGCATCCCGGTCTTCGTGCCGACGGCGGGCGGCGGCGACCGCTTCTGGGGCATCGTCTCGGCGGTGGTCGATGTCGAGCGGCTCTACACGGCGAGCGGTCTCACCGACCCCCAACTCGACATCGATGTCGCGCTGACCGGCAAGGATGCGCTGGGCGGGAGCGGCGAACGTTTCTTCGGCGGCGACAATGTCGTCGCCGGCAAACCCGTGACGGCCGAAGTGCAGCTGCCTTCAGGCTCCTGGCGGATTTCGGCCATTCCCAAGGGCGGCTGGCCAGCGGGGCCGAAGAATGAGCGGACCTTGCAGGCGCTCATGGCGCTCGCCGGCGCGCTGGTGGTGCTGCCGATCCTGGTGGCCGGGCGGCTGTTCGGCGAAAGGCAGGAAAACTATGCCGAGCTGAGACGCCTGTCGGGGCGGCTGGAACTGGCGCTGGAGGCGTCGGGCATCGGCGTGTGGGAGCACGACCTCGCTACCAACGAACTGGTGTGGGACGACCGCGTCAACGAGATCTACGGCAGGCCCGCCGACGGCAGGCCGCGCGCCTATGATGACTGGTCGGGGACGATCCATCCCGACGATATCGAGCGTGCCCGGCAGGATTTCGACCAGGCCGCGGCGACCAAGGGTCTCTACTCCTCGCAATACCGCCTCGTCCATGCTGACGGCCATATCCGTCATGTCCGCACGCGCGCGACCTTCTTCCAGGACGCAGGCGGCACGCCGAAGATGATCGGCGCCGAATGGGACGTGACCAGCGACGTGCTGCTCAACGAGAACCTCGTGCGCGAGCGGCAGCTGTCGGAATCGAAGAACGCCGAGCTGGAGGCCGCCAAGGCGCGCATCGAGCATGTGGCGCTTCACGATTCGCTGACCGGCCTGCCCAATCGCCGCTATCTCGACGAGATGCTGGCCGAGAGCGGCGAAGCCGGCCGGCGCACGGCGCTGCTGCATCTCGACCTCGACCGCTTCAAGCAGATTAACGACACGCTCGGCCACGCAGCGGGCGATGCCATGCTGTTGCATGCCTCGAAGGTGATCAACGCGAACGCCGGGGCTGCCGATTTCGTGGCGCGCATCGGCGGCGACGAGTTCGTGGTGGTGAGCCATGGACGCGGCGACGACAAGCTTGCCGAACTCGCCGACCGCATCATCGAGGAGATGCGCCAGCCGATCACCTACCAGGGCCACCAGTGCCGGTTCGGCGTCAGCATCGGCATTGCCGCCAATAGCGGCGTCGACGCCAAGCAGCTGCTCGTCAATGCCGATCTCGCGCTTTACCGGGCGAAAAGCCATGGCCGCAATCGCTACGAATTCTTCAACGAAGAGCTGCAGAGCGAGATCGTTCGGACCAAGCAGACCGCCGATGAAATCCTGGGCGGGCTGGAACGGAACGAATTCATCGCTTACTACCAGCCGCAGTTCGACGCCAAGACGCTCGAGATCGTCGGCGTCGAGGCGTTGTCGCGCTGGAAGCATCCGCGGCGCGGCATCCTCGCCCCCGCCGCCTATCTCAAGGTGGCCGAAGAGCTCAATGTCGTGGCGCTGATCGACCGCACCACCCTCAAACAGGCGCTGGAGAATTTCGAGCGCTGGTCGCACCTCAACATCCCGCGCGTGTCGGTCAACGTCTCGGCCAGGCGCCTGGAGGACCGGGACCTGATCAAGGGTTTGCGCGAGCTCGCCATCAAGGAAGGGACCGTGTCGTTCGAGCTGGTGGAGTCGATCTTCCTCGACGAGAACGACGACTTCGTTTCCTGGAACATCGAGCAGATCAAGGAACTCGGCATCGACATCGAGATCGACGATTTCGGCACCGGCCACGCCTCGATCGTCAGCCTGCTCAAGCTGCAGCCGCGCCGGCTGAAGATCGACCGCCAGTTGATCACGCCGATCATCGACTCAAAGGCGCAGCGGCGGCTGGTGTCGTCAATCATCGAGATCGGCAAGTCGCTCGGCATTGAAGTGGTGGCCGAAGGCGTCGAAACGATGGAACACGCGCGCATCCTGAAGGAATTGGGCTGCGACATCCTGCAAGGCTACGCCTTCGGCCGTCCGATGGACGCCAAGGCCTTCAAGGTGTTCGCCCAGTCGCGCAAATGGCTGGCGGCCGGGTAGCGGGCACCCTACGCCCTCAGCTCACGGCGGCTATGCGCCGCATGGCAGTCATTCCCACGGGGATCGGTGGAGTGACAGTCGATGCAGGTCCGGTTCCAGCGATAGAAGGGTCCGGTCCAGTGGTAGGTCGTGCCGGGTTTCGCCGGCGTGCCTACGCCAAGCCAGAACCATTCCCGCTTGTTCGTGTCCCAGGCGATATCGAGGGCCTGCAGCCTGCCGCGCCAATATGGACGAGATATTGCTGCAGCGGCTCGTAGGCGAAGGTGTATTTGACCTGGAACTCACCCTCCTTGCCGTCGAGCCCCTCGGTTCGGACGAAGTACTGGCTACCGCGCCTGAAGAAGGTCGTCAGTGTGCCGTCATGCTCGAAGCGGACGCCGTTGAAATTCCCACGCACCGTGCTGTCGTCAGCGACAGCCATCGCCTTCGCATGGTTCGACTTCGCGAAGGCGGCCGCCTGGTCCGCGTGGCAGGCCGCGCATTTTTTCTCGTCTACGAATCCATCGTGAATGACGACCTGCGGATCGGCCGTGGAAAGACCTGCCTCCGCCGCCGAGACGTGCCCGGGGATGGCAAATACAAGTAAAAAGCCCAGTGCCGCCAGCAAATGGCCGGCTCTGTGAGGTTCAATCATGATGGTCATGCTCGCTCAAAGCAATTCTTATGTCCTGAAGGAAACGCAGCAGTGAGCCTACCAGCAGGACCAAGGCCACGACGAACAGCACGCCTGCGCCCGGCTCGTGCCTGTAGCGAAGAAGACTTGCCACAAAACCGAAAAGAAGAAGTGCCGTGATGGCAATACCGCTCATCACCACGAGATGCAGCGACTGATTGAGAAGGAACTCTCGGCGCTTCAGCCTGGCAATGTCTGCTTTCAGCCAGACACGCGCCTCGTCGTCGTGGGCGATCTGGTTCAGGCGACGCAGCCGGTCGGTTATGCGCGTCATGCGGGCTATCAGGATGGACAACAGAGCGGCGATTGCGGTGAGCAGAAACGACGGCGCCAACGCGTGCGAGATCATGGTCGAAATCTGATCGGCGTCGAGACTTGGCATTTGCGACCTCGTGTCTGCCAGCGTTAGCGCACCTGTTACCTACCGACCACACCATCGGATCGCTATAGCATGGCCATAGGTTCGCGTTCTATGGGAGGACATTCACGGCACGCGCTGCGACGATGACAAGGGTCAGCAACGAAATCCCGCTCTCGATGATCATCAGCATCTTGGCGCGTCGGCTAAGCGGCAGGACATCTGTAGGACTGAAAGCTGTCGCTGTATTGTAGGCGAGAGAGAAGTAATCGAGAAACAGCGGCCGCCAGTCCGGCAAAGCGACATCCGGCGTCGCGACTTGCGGAAAGAGCCAGTCTGGCAGGTTTTCGCCACTCTTCCTCGCGGCAGGGCCGCCGCGATCGATCTGCCAATAAAGCAACGCGAAAGCTAACACGTTGGTGACCCAGATCGCGAGCGAGGATGAAAGCAGGGAAACCGCGCGCGTTTCCGGCGGGTGCAGCGTGATGATGCCGATCATGTCCGCAAGCTCCAGCGTCGTGTTGGCGACATAAGCCAAAGCAAACAGAATTATTACTGACCTCTCGGCGCGCAGCCAGAAGAGGACATTGCTGGTGGAGAACGTGACTGCCGCCATCGGCACGAGGATCGCCAGCGCAACGACATACGAAACCCACGCTGGCATGATCTGGACATGGTGCGGCAATGCCGCGAGTAGCCCCAGCACCAGAATTATGGCGAGCGCCGGCACCCAGCGTGGTTCATACCGAGGCGGGAGGGTCACATTGTTCATGTTAATTGCCTAGCCGCCGCTGGCACGGAGGGATCGGCATCCTCCTATTATTCCGGAAATATCTTCTTCCAGTCGTTTTTCATGTCCACGACCGTCCAATTGTTGACCTCGGCGGCGTCGAGTGCCTTCTCCAGGTGACCGAAATCACTCTTCCGGTCGTAGGCATATTCGCGTTCGGCGTCGGTGTGGTGAACGATCAGTTCGAACTGCAGGCCTTCGGCGAGGGTCGTCCATTTCAGCATTTCGAGATCGCCGTCGGAATTGCCGAAAGCGGCGATGGGCTTGCGGCCGATATGCTCATTGATGCCGACCGGCCATTGTATCGAACACCTCATCAGCAATCTTGGCCAACGTCTCGTCGGATACACTCATGAAGCCACTGTGCACTCATTTCGATCAAGCGACAACGGTCTCAGGTCATGAGTGTGAGGTGTCCCGCCGAAGAACACGCTCCTATCCTCCGTTAGTGGAGCAAGGCAGTCTGCGATATCACGCGAGGGCTCGGTCTTCTAGGCCCATCATCTCGGGAGCGGAACTTCCGGTTCCGGTCCCAGAAAGCCCTGTTCCGAAAAGCGCCGCATGGCAGCCGTAATGACCAGTTTTGCGACTTCCTGAAAGCAGACGTTCGGATTTGGGGGGCGTGCCAAATCGCCTCGCCCAGGAGGGCAGCAGCCTCCGGAGCAAGCGAATATTCACCGGACATTCCGATTGCCTGCAAAGGCAAGAGTGGTCAGAGCGGGGCGGTCATGATGCATTTGCACATTCGGCGGGACGGGCGTCAGTTTGGTCGGCGACGCCCGCCCGTTCGATTTTAAGCCAGTCCTATTTGACCAGTTCGATCTCGCTGGGCCGCCACTCCTTGGTGAAGAACGACTCAAGCGGGCTGTAGAGGCGCAGAAGCGTAAACCAGCCTTTCTTCGGGTCGGTCTGGATCCAGTTGCCGCGCGGCACGCTGTCGGGCTGGGTCGGGCCGAAGTAGATGGTCGTGGAGCCGTCCGCCGCTGCCTCGGCAGCGGGCGATGGATAGCTCTGGCTGCCGGCGCGCGGGTAGCCTTGCGGCGTGTCGAGCATCGAGCGGGTCATGTTGTCGTAGAGCGTAAATGACCAGAAGTTCGCTTCCGGAATGTCCTTCGGCAACGTCACCTTGTAGGTCTTGGCGCCGTCAAAGTAGTTCTTATCGGCATCCATCATGGCAAATAGATACTGCGATCCGATGCCGGTCAGGCGCATAGCCATGCCCGGTGTGATGCCCGTAACTCCGTAGAAGAAATTGGAGCGCGCATCCATCGTCCTGTAGCCGGTAGCTGGATGAGGCTTGACGCCCTCAGGCGTTATTTCAGGGATCGGCGTCTCGAACTCGTAACCGGTTTGGAACAAGTAATTCATCCAGGCTGAGTTCGGGATAATAGAACCAGCTCGGATCGCGCGGACTCATGAAGAGGCTGCGCGAAGTCGCGTTGGCGACCGCGAGCGCATCGGTCATGATCTTTTTCATCCGCTCGTCTGGCGCGAAAGGCTTGCCCTTGACGATGCCGATGGCGGCGACCGGACCCATCAGCTCCGGATCGAGTGAGGTGGCCGGCTCGTTCTGCACGATCTCGTTGAGAGTCTCGTAAAAGCTCCAGTCATTCGGCGGAAGGGTGTTCATGACCTTGCCGCTTCCATTGTGAAACACGGTCGGCGGAGGTGGGGTGACTTTCCCGAGCTTGACTTTCCCGGCCAGGAAGTCGGCGACGGGAGTGCCGACACCGCCGACTTCGTATGGGTACACCTTCATGAACTTCTTGATCACCTCGACCGCCGGCTTGGGATCGTTATTTTCAAGGAACGACCGACCGAACCACAGGATGGTGTTGGTGCGGGCGCGCGCGACAAAGAATCCTCCCGTTGGCAACTCTCCGGTGTAGTCCGGCCCCACGATCAGATACTTGCCGCCCTCTCCGCGGTCGGGTCCTGGCGCGCCCACGTCGATCACCCAGCGGAACCAGGCGTCCTGCACCGCGCCAAGAAACTTGGGCGGTGTCTCCATCACCACCGGTCCCTTGCTGAGATCGAGGAAACCCATGACGTAGATCGTGTCGGCGTTCGCGGTCAGGAACAGCGACTTGGCGTCCATCAACTGTTCGAAAACAACAACCTCGTTGTCCTTCATCCCAATACTCATCATGCCCCTGCGCAGAGAGGCGATGCTGACGCCTCGCATGTTGTCCATGAACGCGCGGAAAGCATAGGTGAAGTCGAGGTTGTCGTAGAGCCTCTCTGCGGTGTCCTTGCTCGGCACGCCGTCCTTGAACTCGAACTTGCCGATATTGGTCTCGACGATATCGGGCGTTACGAGCATTGGAGGGATTTCAGCCGATTGCGCGATTGCCTGGATGCTGCCGGCTAGGAAAGTGGATGCGGCGAGGAGCACCATCAATCCGGCGCGTCTGCAATAGATCGGTTTCAT
Source organism: Mesorhizobium monacense (assembly GCF_056781675.1). Lineage (NCBI taxonomy): Bacteria > Pseudomonadati > Pseudomonadota > Alphaproteobacteria > Hyphomicrobiales > Phyllobacteriaceae > Mesorhizobium > Mesorhizobium monacense. Next base: position 3,419,910 of record NZ_CM165567.1, read on the forward strand.
TGTCAGTCCCTTTCGTCTGATTGATAAGTTTGATTGTGCTTGTTGTAGGCCGGCGAGGCGGCTACGGCTTGCCGCCGAGCTGCCGGATGAAATCGATGATGTAGGACGCAGCCGTTTCGGGCTGCTCCAGTGGCAAGAGATGGGCTGCTGCGGGCACGTTGATGAGCGTCGCACGATCGCCTAGCTCCTTTTGGAGCACTTCGCCGTTTTCGGGAGGCGCGATTTGATCCTCCGCACCCTGCAGGATCAAATATTTGGTCGTCCCGGGAGGCGCCCACCAGGCTTCGAGCGGCGTAGCTTCGGCGGCCTGCTTTTCGATCGGCCCCGCTTCGGGAGCACGAGAGGGCTTGAACACCTCCCATATCTTTGCGGAATCTTCCGGCTTGGAAACAAAAAACGGCATGATCGCCAGGACCTCGGCATCGCTGGACGTCGGGTTGAGGAGAATCGCCAACGCGTGGCCGGCTGCCGGTTTGGGTTGTACCTTTCCACCCGCCGCCAGCAGGATGACACTCCGCGTCACCTCAGGATGGGACGCGGCCAACATGCGGGCCACACGATTGCCGAAGTCGTTACCGGCTGCATTGACCGGTCCTAGCTTCAGGGCCTGAATGACGCCCGCGACATCGTCCGCCAACGTCTGGAGCGTGATGCCGGTGCTTGAACCGGTACTTTTGCCCGATCCTCGGAAGTTGATGCCGACTACACGGTAGCCAGCCTTGGCAAGGGCCTCCGCCACACCATCCAGATAGCCGACTGTGAGGGTTGCGCCCGGTAGAAGCACGATCGCTTCGCCCTCGCCTCGGGTGACGTACTCGATGCTGGCGTCGGCCAGCTTGACGATACCAGTCTCGACAGTTTGCGCTTGCGCGATTGTCAGGGACGTCATCAACATAAGGACGGCGGCAGACATCGCACCAATCAAGCTTGCTGAAAGCCGCTGCCAGGGTCGAAACGGTGAGGCGTGCGCGACCTTGACCCTGGTCGATGCGACAGCAGCGGCAAAGGCGGAAGCGGTCAGGAGCAAGTTCCGTCTGGTGGTCATTTTGCGATACCCCTCTCAAAGGATGACCGGCGGCGGCCGAGCCGCTATCAGCAACGCGAGCGTCAAACCTCCGCAGTTGCAGAGATTGGCTTTATGCTACGCTGGCGCGCACTGGGCCGTCCTGTCATTTCACGACACGGCGGCCCTGGGAGAAGGCCAGCCGCGGCGTGGCGGCTTACTGGCGGCGCTCCTGCCGCAGCCGACGGAAGTCCGACGGCGAGACGCCGGTCCAGTGCCGGAATGCCCGCGTGAAGTTGGCAGAGTCGCTGTAGCCGATCTCAAAGGCGATATCGATGATCCGTCGCTTGGGGTCCTCCAGCAATCTCACCGCGGCTTCGAAACGAACTTCAGCGAGAAGCTCGGAATAGTCGTTGTGACATTCCGAGAGATTCCGCTGTAGGGTTCGAGGGTGCATTCCGAGAGATTCCGCTGTAGGGTTCGAGGGTGCATTCCGAGCGCCTCGGATATGAGGTTCAAGTGACAACGACCTTCGCCGGTCAGCGCGGCGATGATCTGCTTGACCGAGCCAACGAAATCCACTGACGGCGCGGAGGCCTCGAACGTCATCAGATCGCCATCGTGTGCGCACGCGTCGCCTCGAAACCGCTCAAGGGGCAGGCTCATTAGCTCAGCGGGAAAGACGAAGCCGCAAAACTCCGACGGACGCACATTCTCCGTTGCGAACGCTAGCTGCGCTGCGGAGACGTTGTGGTTCGGAGTCATCAGGACCTCGCTGGGCTGCCAGTCAGGTCCCGCGGCGAGCCTGATGAGGTCCCGCATCAGCAGCAGGGCGCATTGCTGGGCGACACGACTGCCCGGTCCGGTCTCGTACATGTGGCGATGAAAGAACTGGACGTTCGACCCGGAGAAGGTCCACCAAAGTTGCTCCGCTGAACTGTAGAGGCCGAACGTCGAACGGATCTTGCCCAGCGCATCATGAAGCGTAAGCGATCGCAATAGGCTGCGCCCGAAAGCACCGAGGCCCTCTACTCGCGCATCGCGGCCAACGATGTAGCCGAGATTCGGAATGCCGGAGGACCGGGCGCTTTTGTCGAGGAAAGCGTGCGCGAGATGGGTAGGAACCAGTGCTTCATAGTCCCTGCCCGTCACCGCAGGGATCAATCCATCATCCATCTCGCGCGCATATGGCGCGCCGAGCCCCTCCATGAATTGGACAAACGGAAGGTAGGCACTGGCGCGCACTTGCGGAACTGGAGTCACCGCGGGCCCTCTCGACTTTGCTAATGTATCCTATGAAAGTATTACAGGCAAACGACAGAGCAGTGTGATCGTCGCCAGCAAAGTCAAAGCGCGTCGCGCAAAACTATACCTTAACAATCAACTTCGCGGTCGCGACGATCAGTGATACGACTTCAGATTACTCCTCCGGTCCAACTGCTAGGGGCGACGCGAGTGGGTGCTGCACATCGCTGAGTTCGCATCCGGGTTGGAACGAGCCGATGGTTGAATCCAAACCCAACGGCAACCGATGGGGCGCAAAGCGGTCCGCACTGCGCTGGACGCAATGGTCAACTTATTAGCCACTTATCCCGAAAGCGGACTGTCCGCATTCGGCCAAGTCCGGCCGTTCTAAAATAGCCGCTTCGCGCCATTTTGAGACCTTCGCCGACGGAAGGGTTTCAGGTCGTTCGCCGGCAAGGCCGCGCGCAGAAGATTCGGACTGCGAATCCCATGGCCAAAGAAAACGCGGTCAGTTGTCGGGAGCCGCGCCGGTCGTTCGTCCTCTGGATGCAAAGCGCAAGAACCGGATACCCAACCATGAGAGAGATCGTCGGCGTCGAGGCGTTGTCGCGCTGGAAGCATCCGCGGCGCGGCATCCTCGCCCCCGCCGCCTATCTCAAGGTGGCCGAAGAGCTCAATGTCGTGGCGCTGATCGACCGCACCACCCTCAAACAGGCGCTGGAGAATTTCGAGCGCTGGTCGCACCTCAACATCCCGCGCGTGTCGGTCAACGTCTCGGCCAGGCGCCTGGAGGACCGGGACCTGATCAAGGGTTTGCGCGAGCTCGCCATCAAGGAAGGGACCGTATCGTTCGAGCTGGTGGAGTCGATCTTCCTCGACGAGAACGACGACTTCGTTTCCTGGAACATCGAGCAGATCAAGGAACTCGGCATCGACATCGAGATCGACGATTTCGGCACCGGCCACGCCTCGATCGTCAGCCTGCTCAAGCTGCAGCCGCGCCGGCTGAAGATCGACCGCCAGTTGATCACGCCGATCATCGACTCAAAGGCGCAGCGGCGGCTGGTGTCGTCAATCATCGAGATCGGCAAGTCGCTCGGCATCGAAGTGGTGGCCGAAGGCGTCGAAACGATGGAACACGCGCGCATCCTGAAGGAATTGGGCTGCGACATCCTGCAAGGCTACGCCTTCGGCCGTCCGATGGACGCCAAGGCCTTCAAGGTGTTCGCCCAGTCGCGCAAATGGCTGGCGGCGGGGTAGCTGGCACCCCTGCGCCCTCTGCCCACGGCGGCTTGCGCCGCATGGACGCCGTAGAGACTGTATTAAGCCTTGCTCAATAGCAGACATTCGACAACCGGATTCGGAAGTCGCCGATGCGCCAATCTCGGACGGAGTCAGTGATCGGGATGAACGTCCTTAGATGGGATCAACGCGTCATTGTCCGTTTCCCTAAAGGGCAATATCGCGGTTCGACGATCCCTGCTTAATCTTGACACCAGAGTAATGCCCAGAAAGACTGTCGTCAGGGCGTCACCGAACGACGCGTATCAATATTTTGGCTCACGCAATGACGGCGACAGATTGGTGGCAACTCGTTGGCAGCGGGTGGTAACGCCAAAAAAACACCACAGGAGAGAGCATTGAAACACGCTCGGGGGCTTTGGTTAATTCTGCTCGCACTTGGCACCATGATGGTGGTGGCTATCGCGCCGGCGTCCGCACAGCAGCTCGAAGGTCAGGTCCTCGGCGCGGGTGCCCCAATCGCCAACGCGACGGTCACGCTTTGGGCTGCAAGTGCCGACGCCCCCAAGCAGCTCGCCAGGACGGAAAGCGATGCGGATGGCCGTTTCACGCTGAACTCCGCCCAGGCGCCCAGCGGCGACAGCAACCTGTATCTCGTCGCCACCGGCGGTGAACCGACGGCCAACAAGGGAAGCGGAAACAACCCGGCCATCGCGCTCATGGCAGCGGTGGGTCCGACAGTGCCAGCCAAAGTGACTATCAACGAGATGACGACAATCGCCTCGGTGTGGACGCACGCCCAGTTTCTCGACGGCGCTGCAATCAAGGGCCATGCGCTCGGCCTCAGGATCGCTGCGGGCAACGTGCCCAATTTCGTCGATCTTGAGACGGGCGGCTGGGGCGGGCCGATCCAGGACCCTCTCAACAGTGGCCAGACGCCGACGATGGCCAACTTCGCGACGCTGGCCGACGTGCTGTCAGGGTGTGTGACGACCGTGACGCCCGACGCTTGCAGCAAGCTCTTCGCGGCCGCCACGCCTCAGCAAGGAGGCGCTCCGACCGACACGCTGGCGGCGGCGGAGAACGTGGCCCGTTATCCCTGGTATCAACCGAACCGGCTGTTCGCCCTGCTGGATGCGTTCTATCCGGTCCCCGAGGGCAAGAACCTGCGGCCGGTGCCGTACATGCCATATCTCAACCTGTCGCCCAGCGCGTGGGTTCTGCCGCTCAAGTTCGATGGCGGGGGGTATCGGGCGGGCGGCAAGGCAATGTTCGATAGTGAGGGCAACCTTTGGGTGGGCGACAACTTCAGCGTCGGCTGGCAGGCGTCGGATGCCCTTTGGCAAGGCAGCGCCACCAAGTTCGCTCCCAACGGTCGTGCGCTCTCCCCGATCACCACGGGCTTTACCGGCGGCGGCATGGAGGGTGGCACCTTTGGCGCGGCCGTCGATGCCAAAGACAATGCCTGGCTGACGAACTACGGCAGCAAGTCCATCACAGTATTTGACAAGAACGGCAAGCCGCTGACGCCGCCCGAAGGCATCACGTTCGATGGCAAACTTGGTCTTATGCAGGGTGTCATCGTCGCGCCAAGCGGAGACGTTTGGGTTCTCGGCGTCGAGAAGAGCCAGCTCGTTTACTTTCCCAAGGGGGATCTGGCTGCGGGCCGGATCGTTTGCGAGGGCGATAGCGCGGAGCCGTGCAAGTCATTCAAGGCACCGTTTTTCCTTGCCATAGACCAGCAGGACCGGATCTGGGTATCCAATAGCGCGCTCGACCACGTTACACGCTTTCCCGCCGCCGATCCTACCAAGGCGGAGAAATTCAAAACCGGATTTAACAATAGCGGCCTTGCCATCGACAGCCTGGGCAACGTTTGGATCACCGAACGGTTCGGCAGCGGGCTGCTGGGCATGGCCCATCTGTTTGACTTCGATGCACGCGTGAAGCTCGAGGGTGTTGCAAAGGCGTCTGACTACCTGACGAAGACTATGTCGGAGCAGGAGGGAGGTAGTGGCAGCGTTACGGTGCTGCGGCCGGATGGCACGCCATACCCCGGTTCGCCCTTCAAGGGCGGCGGTCTTCCCGGTCCATGGGCTGCGGTCGTGGACGGCAACGACAACGTTTGGATTTCCAACTTTGCGATGCCTAGCAGTCCAATCGTGCAGCTGTGCGGTGCTCGCACCGAGAACTGCCCTCCCGGTATGAAGACCGGCGATCAGATTTCGCCGCCTGGAGGATATGTCGGTGGGGGCCTGCAATTGCAAACCGATCTCGCCGTCGATCCGGCGGGCAACGTATGGGTGATGAACAACTGGCAGGATATCGACAGCTGTTACGCCAACCCTAGCGAGGCGCTTTCGACCCGCTGCGGGGGCCAGGGCGTTGTCATTTTCTATGGAGTAGCCAAGCCCGTCCGCGCACCGCAAATCGGGCCGGCACACGGGTACGAGTGACGAACCGGTGGCGTCTCAGGCGCTTCGTCCCAACAGCCGGAGCGACTGCACTTTGAGCAACATGCGACATTCAATGTGCGGTAGCGAACGTCTGGGTTGGGTCAGATAACGACGATGCCCACGTCTACCTGAATGTCCGGTTTTGACTGGTCCGCACCGTGAAGCTGCCAGTCCGCTGTCGGCCCCACTTTCCCGGCGATCCTTTGGCGGGCTCTGATCCATTCAGAAATCGCGGTTTGATGGACATCGCTACTGCTCACCAGTACAATCTCGGCTACTGCACTCTCTGGGACAATCGCGCCCCATGGCCGAAGAACGTGCCCAGCGCCGCCTCGCCGCCATCCTTGCGGCAGATGTGGTCGGCTACGGCCGACTCATGGAACAGGACGAGGCCGGCACGCTCGCGTCTCTGAGGGAACGTCGCAAGAGCATACTGGTACCGTTGGTCGCGGAACATCACGGCCGGATCGTCAAGTTGATGGGCGATGGCGTGCTCGTCGAGTTCGCCAGCGCGGTGAACGCGGTCGCCTGCGCAGTCGAATTGCAGAAGCGGATGGCGCTCGCAAACGAGGGGGTTGCCGAGGACCGCTGCGTCGTGCTCCGCGTCGGTGTCAATTTGGGCGATGTCGTCGTCGACGGCGGCGACCTCTTTGGCGATGGTGTCATAATCGCAGTGCGACTGCAGTCAATCGCGGAGCCAGGCGATGTCTACCTCGCGGGAAGCGTGCATGAGCAAATTGGTAGCAAGCTGGCGGTCGCGTTCGACGATCTCGGTCCCTGCAACATAAAAAACATTGCCAGACCGATCCGTGTACTACGCGTAAAATTGGGGAGCGAGAGGCCGTCACGACCTGCTGCGCAACAGCCCCCTCACGCCAAACCATCCATCGCGGTTCTACCCTTCGCCAACTTGAGCGGCGACGCTGCACAGGACTACTTTATCGACGGCATTACGGAAGACATCATAACCGAATTATCGCGCTTCAACGGCTTGCTGGTCATTGCCCGGCAGTCTTCCTTTGCTTATCGGGGCAGGTCGATCGATGCTCGGCAAGTCGGTCGAGAACTTGGCGTTCAATATCTTCTCGAGGGGAGCATCCGCATCGCGGGAGCACACGTCCGCGTAACAGCCCAGCTAATCGACACTATTGGTGGCAGCCATCTCTGGGCTGAGCGCTACGATCGGGATTTTGGCGACATTTTCGCCATTCAGGACGATATTTCCCGAGCGATCGTCAGCATGGCAGTGTTGCGCTTGCAGGACGATCGGCTTGAGCGTGTCGCCAGCAAGCCGCCACAGAGTGTCACGGCGTACGAATGGTGGCTGCGAGGCAAACGCGCTTTTTCATTACATACCATAGAGGGAATGCTTGAGGCCCGACGCCTATTCGAAAAAGCCGTCGAGGTCGATCCCAATTATGCCCGTGGCGTCGCCGGGCTCGCCTTCGTACATAATATGGCTACGTCATACATGGATTGGGGCGTCCCTTTTGATAAACCGCACGAATTGGCTCTGAATCTAGCGCGCAAGGCGGCTCAACTGGATCCAACCGACCATGTTGCGGAAATCATCCTGGGCTGGTGCCACATGTTTCCCCGCAAGTACAGCGAGGCGAAATGGCACTTTGATAGGGCGCATGCGCTCAACCCCAATGATGCAGATGGATTGATATATCGATCGAGCTACCTCGCTTACACCGCGCAATGCGAGGAGGCGGCTGAGACGCTGGGGCAAGCATTTCGTCTCAACCCCAGTTATCCCGATTGGTACCTGGCTTTCGGGATCATAGTTCACGTTCTTTGCCGCCGCTATGACCGTGCTCTTGAGCTCGGAGCCCAGGCTTCAAGAGACGTGTGGCCCGAGTTTCCAGGGTGGCTGGCAGTGGCTAACGCACATTTGGGAAACCTCGACGAGGCTCGATCTCTCGGGACGGCATTCTTGCGCAATGTCCGCGGCATTTGGCGCGGAGATCCAGGCGCTGACGACAAAGAGCTGATGCGCTGGTTCTTTTTTGACAATCCCATCCAGCACCAGGCTGACGTCGATCGTCTTCTTACGGGCTTTCGGCTAGCCGGGCTGCAAGTATTAACCGAGACGCCGCCACGACGGCCAGTTTCGGGCGTTCGGCCGTTGCGCGAGTAGATTGTCCGGCCGCCTTGCCCAACCTGATTTCTTCGATTTTGATGCCGGCGCCGCGACGTGGAACTATCGGCTCCGAAAGCGGAGGAAATAGCGATGACCAAAGACTTCGACAGCGGCGGTATCGCACGGCTAGCAGGCCGGCTTAAGGGCGAGTTGGTGCTGCCGGGCGATGCGGCCTACGAGCAGTCGCGCCGCGTCTGGAACGGAGCGGTCGACAAGCACCCCGCAGCCATCGCGTATTGCCTCTGCACTCCGGACGTCGTGACGTCCCTGTGCGAGGCACGGGAGGCGAACCTGCCCGTCTCGGTCCGCAGTGGCGGACACAACGTCGCTGGGAAAGCGGTCGCCGAGGGCGGCCTTGTGATCGACCTGTCGCGCATGAAGGGCCGCGTGATCGACGAACGGCGCCGCACGATCCGGTCCGATGCGGGCCTAACCCTGGCCGAGTTCGACGGCGCGACGCAGACCTTAGGGCTGGCCACCACCATGGGGGTGAATGGAACCACCGGGATCGCCGGGCTGACGCTGGGCGGAGGTTTCGGCAAGCTGGGGCGACGGTTCGGGTTGGCCTGTGACAACCTGATCTCGGCCGAGGTCGTCACCGCCGGCGGGCAGGTACTGCGCGTTTCCGCCGAAGAGAATCCGGACCTCTTCTGGGGTCTCAGAGGCGGCGGCGGCAACTTTGGAATCGTTACCGCATTTGAGTACCAGCTGCACCCGATCGGCACGGAGGTGGTGTCGGGTTCGATCGCTTTTCCATGGCTCCGCGCGCGCGAGGCGGTCCGATTGTTCTGGAATTTCGCGGTCACCGCGCCGGACGATTTGAACATAGACGGGGCACTATTCACATTGAACGGCGAGCGTATGTTCGGCATCTCGGTCTTCCATGTCGGACCCACGGAACGGGCGCGGCGGATGCTGGCACCGCTTCTCAGCGGGGCCGAGAAGCTGGGCGCGCAGCCGCGTCTGGCAAGGCTGCCCTACCGGCAGGTGCAGACAGGAGGCGATGCCACCTTTCCCAAGGGGCGGCGCTACTTCTGGAAGGCGCAGTTCATGCGCGCCCTCCCGGACGAGGCGATCGACGTGCTGCTAGACCACTACCCGCGAGCGTTCTCATCCGATGCCTTGACGGTGTTCCAGCAGGTTGGCGGCGCCATCTCCCGCGTGCCGGTCGGCGCGACAGCCTATGTAAACCGCGACGCACAGTTCGACTGCTTCCCGGTCGCAATTTGGGACGATCCCGCAGAAGATGCTGCGCATGCCGCCTGGGTCCGCGACATGTGCGCAGCACTTGCGCCATTCTCGACCGGGGGCGTCTATGTCAACAACCTCGGAGACGAGGGGCCGGCCCGAGTTCGCGCCGCCTATGGCGTGAACTGGACGCGGCTGTCAGAATTGAAGGCGGCTTACGATCCCGACAACGTATTCTCGGGGAACCAGAACATCCCGGCGGCGCATTTGTAACGGCCGGCGCATCTCGCCCCTGTTTGTCACCCACCCGGCATTTGCGGCGTCAGCGGACTGCGGGATTGTCGCCACGCTGCTCAATGCCCCCAACAGCGCAAGGTCAGGTTTGGGTCAGGCCACGACATCGCGCTTGGTCGGTTCAACGTCCGCTTTCGTTTTCCCTTACTCCGCAACCTAACCGACCGCTTTTGATGCGGTGGACGGCTCTCCACCCCCTTGCGGCTATAGTCGCGGGGTTAGAGCTGGAGGAGAGCTGCCATGGGCATTGCTACGACGATTGGTCTGGATATCGCGAAGTCGGTCTTTCAAGTGCACGGCGTGGATGCGGCTGGCGAGGTTGTCATCCGCAGGAAACTGACCCGTGGGCGGGTCCTGGGGTTCTTCGAGAATATGCCCCGATGCCTCGTCGGGATCGAGGCATGCAGCTCCTCGCACTATTGGGCTAGAGAACTGATTGCACGAGGCCATGATGTGCGGCTACTTCCTGCGCAGTATGTGAAACCCTACTTGAAGCGGCAGAAGAACGATGCGGCCGATGCTGAGGCCATTTGCGAGGCCGTGACCCGGCCGACCATGCGCTTCGTGCCGGTAAAGACGCCCGAGCAGCAGAGTGTGATGATGTTGCACCGCGTTCGGTTGATGCTCAACCGCCAGCGCACCCAGCTATCGAACGCGTTGCGGGCGCATCTCTCGGAGTTCGGTATCGTGGCGCCGATCGGGCGGGGCGGCATCGAGCAACTGCTTGCCGTCATCAACGACGAGAACGACCCGAGGGTGCCAGCTGACGCACGGCTCTGCCTGCAGATGCTTGAGGCGCAGCTCATGGTCGTGAAGGCGCAGATACTCGAGAATGATCGAAGGGTCCGGGCGAGTGCGAGAGAGACCGAGCTTGGTCGCAGGTTGATGGAGATACCAGGCGTGGGCCCGTTGCTGGCGAGTGCGTTCGTGGCGACCGTCGCCGATGCGCACGCTTTCAAGTCGGGGCGCTGCCTCTCGGCCTGGATCGGGCTCGTGCCGAAGCAAAACTCAAGCGGGGGCAAGGAGAAGCTCGGCAGCATCTCCAAAGCCGGCAATCGTTACTTGCGCCAGATGCTCGTGGTCGGCGCGATGGCGGTCATCCGTTATGCCGAGCGGAACGGGACTAGGCGGCCATGGCTCGTGCAGCTGATGACCCGGCGAACGGCCAAGGTTGCAGCGGTTGCGCTCGCCAACAAGACCGCCCGGATGGTCTGGGCGTTGATGACAAGTGGCGAGCGCTACAGGGAGCCAGTCATCGCATAGAACGAGACAAGGCGAGCGAACGCCGACGAGGTTGGAAAGGGCGGACAGGAGCTGATGCACAAAGCCGGTTGATACCGCCGGATCAGGAGAACCCAATTGGGCCGTGCACCTTCGAGTGCGAGCTTTCGATCGGGACCTGAGCCGCGCGAATGGCATTATGGCCAGCGGCATATGAAGAGCCGCACCTGCAGGTCGGATACATGGCCGCACCAACCAGCAACTGCAGAGCGCTCAAATAGAACCCTTGCCAACGGAGAGCCGTCCATACACGGCCCAAAGGCTGCCAGGCCGCAATGCGCCTCATGTCGGCCGCTGAGAGCAGTTTGGCCACTTCCTGAAAGCCGACGTTCCAAGCGACCACGCTGACAGCCGCGGTTGTGCCGTCTGCGGACACTGGCAAATCGCCGACTTGGAGATCAGCCTCACTATCATCGGACCGCTGCCATGATGAACTCGAACCAGAAATCAGCGTCGGCCTAACGCCACGCCACTCACCCTGTGCAATTGCGGTCGCCTTTACGCTTCGACGGATGCCGTCTACTATTCAGCCGAAGGCAGGGTCGTAGACATGGACCGCAAGCTTGCTGCCATTCTCATGTCTTCTCCAGGTGTGACCGGCTCATCCCGCCCCGCGGGCTGGGGCTTGGCCGCAAAGCTGTTTACAACCCTCGTCCTTCTTGGCGCGATCGCGGTCTTGGTGACCGGGGCGCTCGGTTACTTCCGCGCCCGCGACGCTCTCGAAAAAGCAGTCTTCGACCAACTCACGGCCGCCCGTCAGACCAAGACGCGCCAGGTTGAAAACTACTTCCGCACGATCCAGGCGGAGCTGCGCCTGCTTGCCACTTCCAAGATGGTAGTCGATGCGACACGCGAGTTCCGGATCGCGGTCGACCAGCTCGACCGGGCAGGCGCGCCGCCTGAACTGCGGCAGAAGGTCGGCGATTGGTACGCTGAGAACTTCATCCCCGGAATGACGCGCACCCTGGGCAGGGAACCAGCCCTGTCGGACTACCTGCCGGTCGGTGGTGCCCCCTACTATCTGCAGTATCACTACATTGTGGAAAATCCCAACCCGGCGGAGCGGCGCAAGCTTCTCGACGACGCCGGCGACCGAAGCGAATACTCCAGGCTGCATGCCATATATCATCCATTGATGCGCGCTGCGGCTACCACGGTCGGCTTTTTCGATTTCATGATTGCCGATCCCAAATCAGGTCGCCTGATCTATACGGTCGAGAAGGAGCTGGATTTCACCACGTCTCTTCAGTTCGGTCCGTACCGCCGCACCAACGTCGCGGCCGCCGTCGCCCGCTGTTCGCAGATCGCAGACCCGTCAGCCATCTGCCTCGAAGATTTCGCCTCCTATGCGCCATCAGGCGGCGCACCGATCGCCTTCATGGCAGCACCGGTGATCGCCCAGGGCGTCGTCATCGGCGTGCTGGTCGCGCAATTGTCGAATGATGAGATCGACAACGTTGTCACCGGCGATCGCCGCTGGCGGCAGGAAGGGTTCGGCGACACGGGTGAGGCCTATCTCGTCGGACCCGATTATCTGGTGCGCTCTGGCCCGCGGGCGTTCTACGAGAACCGGGAAAACTACTTCGCCGACCTCAAATCCGTCGGCGCTTCGGACGAGGAGATCGCCGCCATTCAGCGTTACCGGACACCAGTGCTGCATCAGCGCATCGACACCAAGGCCACCCGTGCCGCGCTCGCCGGTGTCGAGGGCACGGGCGAGATCATCGGATACCGTGGCGTCCCGACGCTCGCTTCATGGGGACCGCTCGCGATTTCCGATGTCAAGTGGGCTCTCGTCACCAAGATCGACAGCGCCGAGGCCTTCGCACCGATCGCCGAACTTCGCCGGGATCTGCTGCTCGTCGGGGGACTGGCGCTGCTCGTGGTGGCCGCCACCGCCGCCTGGCTTTCGCGCGCGCTGCTCGGACCGCTCCGCGATCTCACTGCCGGGGTGAAACGCTTCTCTGCTGGCGACTATGCGGTCAGCGTGCCGGTCCGCACGCGCGACGAGATTGGCGAGCTCTGCTCAGCCTTCAATGGCATGGTTGAGGATCTGCACCAAAAGAATGTCGTGATCGAGAACAAGAACCGCGAGAACGAGCAGCTGCTGCTCAACGTCCTGCCGGCACCGATCGCCAACCGGCTGCGCAGTGGCGAGGAGGGGATCGCCGACGGCTTCGCCGAGGTCACGGTCGCCTTCGCAGACCTGGTCGGGTTCACGGCGCTGACATCGGAGATGCCGCCGCACGATGTCGTGACGTTTCTCAACGGACTCTTCACGCGCTTTGACGTTGCCGCCAATGATCTCGGTATCGAGAAGATCAAGACGGTGGGCGACGCCTATATGGCGGTGTGCGGCCTACCCGTGCCGGTGGCCAACCACGCCGAGCGCATGGTCCGCATGGCCATCCGCATGGTCCACATTACCCGCGAGCACGCGATGGAACACAACGTCTCGATGAAGCTCAGGGTTGGCGTCAACAGCGGGCCAGTGGTCGCCGGCGTCATTGGGAAGAGCAAGTACATCTATGATTTATGGGGTGACACAGTGAACCTGGCGAGCCGCATGGAGTCTGGCGGAATTCCCGACTCTGTTCAGGTGACGCGCCCCGTCTACGAACAGCTCAAGGACCAATTCGTCTTCGAGCCGCGCGGCGCTATCGAAGTCAAAGGCAAGGGAAAAGTGGAAGCCTGGGTATTGAGATTTTAGTCGCGTGGTACCCCCGATGCCGGCTGGCCCCTCCACCTATCCGCCGTCAACGGCTTTCGCCGCGGGCGCGACTGGCCACCTTCACGCGGTTCGAAGGTCGCGACGAAGTGCATCGGGCCGAAGAGATCAACGCCCCCTATGTGCTCTTCTGATGTCCGCTTCTGCTCTGACACCGGCCATTGCTACCGTGGCGTCCAACGTCCCGGTATGGCGCAAAGCTGTCCATACTTGGCTGGACGCAAAGGTCGGCTTTCTAGCCCAATTTTCACGAAAGCGGATCTTCCGCTTCCGGCCCAAGTCCGGCCGTTCTAAATAGCCGCTTCGCGCCATTTTGAGACCTTCGCCGACGGAAGGGTTTCAGGTCGTTCTCCGGCAAGGCCACGCGCAGAAGATTCGGACTGCGAATCCCATGGCCAAAGAAAACGCGGTCAGTTGTCGGGAGACGCGCCGGTCGTTCGTCCTCTGGATGCAAAGCGCAAGAACCGGATACCCAACCATCAGAAAGATCGTCGCAATCACGCACATCGACAGCGTCATGCAATCACCCGGAGCTTTCCAATGACCCCCACCATCACAGCCTTTGAACGGTCGCCCGACCGCGGCAGGGGACAGGCACGTGACATGCGCGTTCGCTGGGCGCTCGAAGAAGTGGGGCAAGCTTACGATGTTCGTCTTGTTTCGTTCAGCGCGATGAAGGAACCCGCGCATCGTGCGCTTCAGCCTTTCGGGCAGATCCCGACCTATGAAGAAGGTGATCTTGCTCTGTTCAACTCGGGGGCGATCGTGTTCCATATCGCGGAGCGCAATGCGGGCCTGCTGCCGGACGATTCGAAGGCCCGGGCGCGCGCGATCACATGGATGTTTGCCGCTGTCAGCTCGCTGGAGCCGCCGATCGTTGATCGGGAAACCGCCATCCTCCAGGAGCGCGACGAGGCCTGGCACAGGCAGCGCCTGCCCATGGTCGAGGATCGCATCCGTGGCCGGCTGGGCGAACTCTCCGATCGCCTTGGCGATGCCGACTGGCTCGACGGTGCGTTCAGCGCCGGTGACCTTCTGATGGTGATGGTGCTGCGCAGGTTGAACCGATCGGCTCTTCTGGACGAATATCCCAACCTCTCCGCCTATGTCGCCCGCGGCGAAGCGCGGCCGGCCTTCAAGCGCGCTTTCGATGCGCAATTGGCGGTTTTCACCGCCGCATCGACCGGCTGATCGGGTCTGTCCTGGTCACTTGAGCCATCGACGCGAATGTGCGGCTCTAGCCAGCGTTGCCCAAAGTGGACATTTCGCGTTTCTGTCGCGTCGTGGCAGTCAGACCCTTGGCATACCTTTTGGCCGCAGTGTTCGCTTCTGGGCGGCAATGCGGAACGGAGCATTGGCTGCCCCGTAGCCTCGATAGCCGCGACGCTCGACGATCTCGAAGAAGAAACCTTCGCCATAGGTCTGGCTGTAGAGCTGGAAATAGTCGCCGCCCTCATCGCGATCGAAGAGGATGTTTCGATTCCGCAACCGGTTGGTGAATTCCGGGTCGAGGCCGTGGCGCGCTTCGAGATCGTCGTAGTAGTTCGGTGAAATTTCCAGCGCATTGAAGCCGAGGTCGGCCAGGCGGGCGGCGGTTTGGAAAATATCGCGGCTGGCGAAGGCCAGATGCTGCATGCCGGAGCCGAAGCTCTCGGCGACAAAATGGCCGGCCAGCGTCCTGCGGTTCTCCGCACCGTTCAAGGTAAGCCGAAGCCGGCCACCATCGTCGCTCTCCACGACCTGGCTGCGCACGACGCCGGCCGGATCGATCACATCCACCATGGGCAATTTTCTCGTCCTGAAGATCGATGTGTAAAAAAGCAGCCAGGTCAGCATCTCCTCATAGTTCATCGATTGAGCGAGGTGGTCGATTGCCATCAGCCCGGCATCGTCGCCTGCGTCGGCGACCGGCTCGAATTCAATCTCCCAGACTTTTGCCAACTCGCTCTTGCCGTCGATGAAGTAGATCACACCGCCTCCGACCCCGCGTATTGCCGGTATCGCCAGCTCATCAGGGCCATGGCGCTGTTCAAAGGGCTCGGCGCCCAATGCGCGAGCGCGGGCCACAGTTGCGGCCGCATCGTCGACTTTCAATCCGAACGCATAGGCAGAAGCGCCGTGAACGAGATACGAGGAGTGCGCCAGCCCTTCTTTTTCGGTGTTGACGACAATGTTGATATCGCCCTGGCGAAGCCGCACCACATCCTTGTTCTTATGGCGGCCGACCAGCGAGAACCCCATGGCGCGCAGCAACAGCACCAACTCTTCAGCCTCGGTCTCGTTTGCGGCGAACTCGACGAATTCGATGCCGCTGACCGCGACACGTTCCGGCAAGGCAGGCACGTCGATCGCGATGTCCGGCTCGGCGCGTGCAACCTGGTCCATTAGGTATATCAGGGACCTGTGGCCATCGACCGCGATAGACCTGGGCGATCCACCGCGGAACTGGTCGTTGAATATTTCGAGCGACAACGGCCCGTCGTAGCCGGTTGCCGCGACCGCTCGCATGAAGTCGACCACGGGCAGATCACCTTCACCCGGCATGTTCCGGAAATGGCGGCTCCAGTACAGCAGGTCCATATCAATCAGCGGAGCGTCGGCAAGCTGGACGATGAAGATGCGATCGCCTGGGATGGCGCGGATCGTCTCGACATCCACCCGCCGAGCCAGGGTGTGGAAGGAGTCAAGGATCAGTCCGATGTTGGGATGGTTCGCCCGCCTGACAATCTCCCATGCGTCGCGATGGTCGCTGATATGCCTCCCCCAGGCCAGCGCCTCGTAGCCGACGCGAAGGCCGCGCCGTCCTGCCCGTTCGCCGAGTTCGCGGAAATCGTCGGCGGCACGGTCGATCCCGCCTACCGCCAGCGGCGAGACGTTGGAACACACGAGCATCAGGTCCGTGCCGAGTTCTTGCATGAGGTCGAACTTGCGCTCCGCTCGATCGAAGGCGCGCGAACGTTGCTGTTCGGGCATTCCTTCGAAATCGCGGAAGGGCTGGAACAGTGTGATCTCCAGGCCATGATCCCTGATCATCCGCCCGACTTCGGCAGGGCTGCCGTCGAAGGCAAGAAAGTCATTCTCGAATATTTCCACCCCATCGAAGCCGGCCGCAGCGATGGCCGCGAGCTTCTCAAGCAAATTGCCGCTGATCGACACGGTGGCGATGGAGGTCTTCAAGGTCATGACACCTTCGATGCCGCCGCTTGCAGATCCAAGACCGCACGAACCGCGACAGGATAGCCGCGCGGGCCTAGCCCTGCGATGACCGCCGTCGCGACCTTCGACACGTAGGAATGGTGATAGTGAGCCTCACGTCTGTGAATGTTCGAGATGTGAAGCTCGACGATCGGGCCGGAGAACATTTTTAGAGCGTCGAGGATCGCAATCGACGTGAAGGAGAGACCGGCCGGGTTGATGACGATCCCGGCTCCCTCGTCGATCGCTTCGTGGATCCAGTCGATGATCTGACCTTCGCTGTTCGACTGATGGAAGCGAACGGGCGTGACGCCAGCCGCATCCCGGCAGAAGGCTTCGATTTCGGCCAGCGTTGTCGTGCCGTAGATTTCCGGTTCGCGCTTGCCGAGCCGGTTCAAGTTCGGGCCGTTGATCACGTAGATGGACTTCGCCATGACGGCTCCTTTGTCTTCGATCAGCCCTGGTAACCCAGCAGCCGGGGCAGCCAGAGCACGAGCTCCGGGAAAAAAGTGATGAGAGCCAGCGAAGCGATCATCGCCCACAGGAACGGAAGCACGTCGCGGACGATGTCCTTCAGCGGTACTTCGGCGATCCTCGTCATGATGAACAGCAGCAAACCGTATGGCGGCGTCACCAGGCCGAGCATGATGTTGACCACCACCATGACGCCGAAATGCACCATGTCGATGCCGAGGGCGCGCGCTGTCGGGATGAGGACGGGCACGATCACGAGGAGAATCGTGGTGCCTTCAAGTACGCAGCCGAGCAGCAGGAGCAGGATATTGACCAGGATCAAGAAGCCGATGGGCGAAAGATCCCAGCTAGTGAGAATGGCCTTGATCGATTCCGGGATGTTCTCGACGGTGACCACATAATTGAAGACCAGGGCGCCGGCGATCAGCATTCCGATCGAGGCCGAGGTGCGCGCGCTGGCCAGCACGGAACGGTAGAAATCGGCGAAACTCACACTGCGGTAGAGCACGACAGAGATGACCAGAGCATAGGCCGCGGCCACGGCCGCCGCTTCGGTCGGCGTGGTAGCGCCGGTGTAAATGCCGCCGAGCAGGACGACCGGCATCATGAGCGAGGGGAAGGCACGCCAGGTAATGCCCGGCAGTTCGCGCAGCGGTGTCGGCGCTTCGACCGGAAAGTTGTTGCGCTGCGCCTGGTATGCCACGATCCCCATCTGCGCCGCCGCCATCAGCAGGCCGGGGATGACGCCGCCGAGGAACAGGTAGCCGATCGAGGCATCGGACACGAGCGCATAGATGACCATGGGGATCGACGGCGGGATGATCGGCCCGATGACTGAGGTCACAGCCGTCAGCGCCGCTGCGTAGCTCGGCGTGTACTTGCCGTCCTTGGTCATCATCATCTGCATCATCTTGCCGGTGCCGGCAGCATCGGCGATGGCCGATCCCGACATGCCCGCAAAAATGATGCTCTGGACGACGTTGACGTAGGCAAGCCCGCCCCGGAACCGACCGACCACGGCATCGCAGAAGCGCAGCAGGCGCTCCGTCATCGAGCCGATGTTCATCAGCTCCGCAGCCAGGATGAACAGTGGCACGGCGAGGATGATGTAGTTGTTGTACATCCCGTTCAGCAACTGCTCGGCCGCCGTCCCCATATCGAGCCCTGTCAGCAGCAGATAGAGGATCGAGCCGGCGATCATGGAGTGCCCGATCGGCAGCCCGAGAAAGGCAAGCAAGGTGATCGCGACGACCGAGATCGAGAACGGGCTGGCGAAATTCATACGCCCGACCCCGCCTTGGTGGGATCGAACTCCTTTGGCGCCTTGCCGAACACGGCCTGCCAGGACAGCCAGAGGTAGCGGACAATGATAGCCAAGACGAAGATGACGTAGATCGAGAACAGCCAGTCGAAGCGGATCTTCAGGTAGGCGGTCTTTTCGACCTTCATGAACGTCACGTAGTCGAGCACGGCAGGAAACGAAATCGCATAAAGCGCAATCAGCGATGTAGCCGCGATGAGGAACATGATGCGGCGAACACGCGGTGGGGCCGATGCGTAAAAGAGATCGAAGCGGATTTCCTCCTCCTCGCGCACAACGAAGGCTGCACCCCACAGCACCAGCCAGATCCACAGGATCACGCTGATTTCGTTGGTCCAGCCGATCGGCATGTTGAGCAGGTAGCGAAAGACGATCTGCAGCAGGAATGCCGCGAACATGGCCGCCAGCATGACGGCCAGGACGTTTTCGGCGCGCCGGTACAGCCAGCGGCCGAGGTTTCGGAGCGAAGGGTTCACGAGGGCTTCTCCGCCTGTGAAAGCCATAAATGGAATGGAGGAGGTGCGATGGACAGCAATGCCCGCCGCACCTGCGGCCTAGAGCGCGTTGATCTTGTCGACCATGCCGGCCGGCCAGTCCTTGGCGAGGTCCGACGACAGGTATTTCTCCTGAGCGTATTTGCGGAACGCAGCGATGTCGGGCTCGTAGAGCTTGAGGCCCTTGCCCTTGAACAGCTCGACCAGCTCCTTCTCGCGCGCCAGGTGTTTTTGCGTGCTGAATTCGATGGCGGCGTCGGCGGCGGCCTGGAACTTCGCCTGCTTGTCGGCGCCCATGTCATCCCACACCTTCTTCGACACGGTCAGCAGATCGAAGCCGACCAGGTGCGATGTCAGCACGATCTGCGACATGACCTCATAGAATTTCATGTTCTCGACATTCGGCAGCGGATTGTCCTGGCCGTCGATCGCACCGGTCTGCAGCCCGGTGTAGACCTCGGCGTAAGCCATCGCGACGGGATTGGCTCCGAGAGCGGCGCCGAGGAACTGCCAGGCGTCGCCACCGGGCATGCGCAGCTTGATGCCTGCCATGTCGGCCGGCGTGGTTATCTTCTTGTCCGGCTTGAGGCCGATCTGCCGGGCGCCGAAATAAGTCGGCCCGAGCACGCGCACGCCAAGCTGGTCCTCGGTCATCTTCTTCATCTCTGCGCCGAGATCGCCGGCGAAGAAGGTTTTCAGATGCGCGGCGTCGCGAAACAAATAGGCGGCTGTGACAATCGACCATGCCGGGATCTGCTTGGAGATATCCTGCGGTGCGATGTTGCCCATCTCAAGATTGCCGCGCTGCAGGGCGACGAGCTCGGTACCCTGCTTGAACAGATTGCCGCCGTAGTAACCCTCAAAGACGAAGTCGTCCTTGATCGCGTCGGCGAACATTTTCATCATGTCGGCGCGGATGTCCTGCTCGGAGAAAACGGCCGAGAAGCGCAGTTTCGGCTTGTCCTGGGCGAGTGCCGGAAAGGCTGCGGTCGTGGCGAGCAGGCCGGCCCCGACCAGGAGTTCGCGGCGTGTTGCATTGAAAGTCATGTTCTTTCCTCCCTATTGGCTATTGTCCAAATCTGTGGCGGCTGGCCCACGGCCCCTCCCAAAGGCGGCAAACGCCGCCTTCATCCGTTCAACATCGGGCGCAAGCCCGGTGAAAAGCTCAAAAGCCCGCACCGCCTGGAACACGGCCATGCCCTCGCCACTGAGCGTGCGGCAGCCCTGTTGCCGTGCCGTCCTGAGCAGTTCCGTTTCGAGCGGCAGGTAGACGATGTCGGCCACCCAGCACTCCGGTCGCAATAGTTCTGCGGCGATCGGCATGCCGGGCAACTTTGCCATGCCGACCGGTGTCGCGTTGACGATGCCGTCTGCGCGACCCGAGGCCGCAGCGAGGTCGGTTACCACCTCCACCTTTTGGGTGCCGCCGGCCGACCTAAGCCGGGACGCCAGCGCTTCGGCCCGATCAGTCTGCACGTCGGTTACAAGCAGCGTCTCGACGCCGCTTTCCAACAAAGCCTGGGCCACCGCTGCGCCGGCGCCGCCGGCTCCCAGCAGCAGTACCTCGCGAAGCTTCTGTCCGGCCAGCCCGTGGCGGAAACTCTCCTTGAATCCCCACTTGTCGGTGTTGTGGCCGATGCGTCGGCCGCCCCGGAACACCACGGTGTTGACCGAGCCAAGCATCTCGGCCGCCTCGGAAAGTTCGTCGAGCAGCGGGATGATTTCCTGTTTGTAGGGGAACGTGACGTTGAAGCCAGTGAAGCCGAAGTGCTCGGCAAAGGTGATGAGATCGGCCAAAGGAGGCGCAGTCTCGCCCATCGTTTCTGTATCGAGCAGCGTATAAACGCAGGAGAGCCCCTGGGCGCGGCCTTCCGCCTCGTGCATCGCGGGCGTCCTGGAAAGCTGAATTCCACGCCCGAGCAAGCCGACCAATACGCGGCGCGAGCCGGGAGATGTTTCCCGGTTCTCGACAGTGGTGGCCAATAGGGCCAAACGATCCTCCCAATCGAACTGGGCACACTTTGTACCAGTTAGTTAATTGCGTCAACAGCTTTGTACCATTCGGTTAATTTGCTAGGCTATGCTATGTGCCGATCCACGGTTGCGAGAAGCGGACATGAATGACGACATGATGCTGAACGAGAAGGCGGCGGCAGGCGGCCGCAGCGGGTGGAAGCAGGATCCCGCCGGCGTTCAAAAGAACATACTGGCGGTGGCGATGACCGAGTTTGCCGCAAATGGTCTGTCCGGTGCGCGCATCGACGAGATCGCAGCTAAGACGCACACGTCAAAGCGGATGATTTACTACTATTTCGGCGACAAGGAACGGCTCTACGGCCGGGTCCTCGAGGAAGCCTACCGGCAGGTTCGAACCGGCGAGGAGGCGTTGGAGCTTGATCACCTGCCGCCGGTCGAGGCACTCAAGCGGCTCGCCGAGTTCACATTCGATCATCACAGCCGCCATCCGGATTTCATCAGGATCGTGATGATCGAAAACATCCATCATGGCCTGTATCTCGAACAGTCTAAGCTGATCGGACTGTTGAATGCAGGGGCTATTCAAAAGCTCGAGGCGATTTGCCAGCGCGGGCGCGCGGATGGTCTTTTCCGGGAAGACGTGTCGCCCCTCGAACTGCATTGGCACATCAGCGCGTCGAGCTTCTTCAACGTCTCCAACCGGGCCACCTTCTCGCGCATTTTTGGCAGCACACTCTACACCGTGGACGGGCAGCGCTCACTGCGAGATCATCTGGTGGAAATGGTCGTCGGCCTCGCGCTGAAACCCGAGCGCATGAAAGGGCGCGCTCATGCGCGTCCCTGACCGCTGTGCTTTCCCTGAGAGGCTGGTTGGGGCAATAGCCCTCCCCCTAGCTCCTCAGCCCCGGCGCTTCCTGCCCGGTGCGCTCGACATATTCCGTATAGCCGCCGCCATAGGTGTGGATGCCTTTGGGTGTCAGTTCGAGCACGCGGTTGGAAAGCGCCGCCAGGAAGTGGCGGTCGTGCGAGACGAACAGCATCGTGCCTTCATACTGCGACAGCGCGGTGATCAGCATCTCCTTGGTGGCGATGTCGAGGTGGTTGGTCGGCTCGTCCAGCACCAGCAGATTGGGCGGATCGAACAGCATCAGCGCCATCACCAGCCGGGCCTTTTCGCCGCCCGAAAGCACGCGGCATTTCTTCTCGATCTCGTCGCCGGAAAAGCCGAAGCAGCCGGCAAGCGCGCGCAGCGGCGCCTGGCCGGCTTGCGGGAACGCGTCCTCCAGCGTCTGGAAGACGGTGCGCTCGCCCTCCAGCACTTCCATGGCGTGCTGGGCGAAATATCCCATCTTGACGCTCGGCCCACGTGCCACCGTGCCCGCATCCGGATCGGACGCGCCGGCGACCAGCTTCAACAGCGTCGACTTGCCGGCGCCGTTGACGCCCATGATGCACCAGCGCTCGCGGCGGCGGACCTGGAAGTCCAGCCCCTCATAGATGGTGCGGCTGCCGTAGCCTTTGTGCACGTTCTTCAACGTCACCACGTCCTCGCCGCAGCGCGGTGCCGGCTGGAATTCGAAATTGACGATCTGGCGGCGCTTGGGCGGCTCGACGCGGTCGATCTTGTCCAGCTTCTTCACCCGGCTCTGCACCTGCGCGGCATGCGAAGCGCGCGCCTTGAAGCGTTCGATGAAAGCGATCTCCTTGGCCAGCATCGCCTGCTGGCGTTCGAACTGCGCCTGTTGCTGCTTGTCGGCGATCGCGCGCTGCTGCTGGTAGAATTCGTAGTTGCCGGAATAGGCGGTGAGCGAGCCGGCGTCGATCTCCACCACCTTGTTGACGATGCGGTTCATAAACTCGCGGTCGTGCGAGGTCATCAGCAGCGCGCCGTCATAACCCTTGAGGAACTGCTCCAGCCAGATCAGGCTTTCAAGGTCGAGATGGTTGCTCGGCTCGTCGAGCAGCATGACATCGGGGCGCATCAGAAGGATGCGGGCCAGCGCCACGCGCATCTTCCAGCCGCCCGACAGCTTGCCGACGTCGCCGTCCATCATCTCCTGGGAAAAGCCGAGGCCATCCAACACCTCGCGCGCGCGGCCGTCCAGCGCATAGCCGTCGAGTTCCTCGAAACGGTGCTGCGCCTCGCCATATTTTTCTATGATCTCATCCATCCGGTCGGCCTGGTCGGGATCGGCCATGGCCGCCTCGAGTTCCGCCATTTCGGCCGCCACGTCGCTGACCGGCCCGGCGCCGTTCATCACTTCGGCCACCGCGCTGTGGCCTGCCATGTCGCCAACATCCTGGCTGAAGTAACCAATAGTGACGCCGCGATCGACTTGCACCTGGCCCTCGTCGGGCTGTTCCTCGCCATTGATCATGCGGAACAAAGTCGTCTTGCCGGCGCCGTTGGGGCCGACAAGGCCAACCTTCTCGCCCTTCTGCAGCGCGGCCGAAGCCTCGATGAAGACGATCTGCCGGCCGTTCTGCTTGCCGATGCTTTCGAGACGAATCATGGGGTGTTCCGGGAGGCCGATGCGAGGTTGAGGGATTTGCCCGGGGCCATACGCGAATGAGGGGAGTAAGGGAATAGGGCAGTACGGCAGTAGGGGAACAAGGAAGGGGCGATCCCTACTGCCCTACTGCCCTACTGCCCTACTGCCCTACTGCCCTACTGCCCTACTTCGCGTCGTGGAAGATAATCCCCATCGTGTGCCGCATCCCCGAACGCAGGCGGCTGACGCCGTGCCTGAGATTGACGCGATAATGGCCCTTGGTGCCTTGCACCGGGCGGTTGTGGACGGTGAAGATCACCGCATCGCCTTGGGTAAGCGGCACCACTTCGGCGCGGCTCTGCATGCGTGGGCGCTGCGCGGTCAGCACGAACTCGCCACCGGTGAAATCCCTGCCCGGCTCCGATAGCAGGATCGCCACCTGCAGCGGAAAGGCGAGATCGCCATAGAGGTCCTGGTGCAGGCAGTTGAAGTCGCCGGGGACATATTGCAGCAAAAGCGGCGTCGGCCGCGTCTGACCGTTGTCGTGGCATTGCTTCAGGAAGGCTGCGTGGTCTGCGGGATAGCGCTGGGCCAGCCCCAAGCGCTCGTTCCAATCGTTGGCGACCTCGGCCAGGCGCGGATAGAGCGCGGTGCGCAAGGCGCCGATCAGGTCAGGTAAAGGGTAACTGAAATAGCGGTACTCACCCTTGCCGAAGCCGTGGCGTGCCATGTGCACATGACTGCGGAAGTGCCCTTCCTGCGGATAGAGCGCCGCGATCTCGGCGCATTCCTCGGGCGAGAGCAGCTTTTCCATGACGGCGCAGCCATGGTTGTTCAGCTCGCTGGCCAGTTCGTACCAATCCTGATCGCGGACGCGCGCCTCCGCCGAACGTGTCGCGCGTTTCGCGCTTATCGAATGGATGGTCATGGGTTTCGCTCACGATCGTCTGCCTGCCGCGAAGATGGGGCGGACGGCGGGTGCCAGCCACCCGTTTCCTGCGGAAGTGACGGTGGTGACGCTGCCAATCTCCCCGCTTGCGGGGGAGATTGGCTCTCCTTCGCCCTCGCCAACCTTCACCGCTTGCGATACCCCTCCAGCTCCGGATCGAGATCGACCCGTACTGCGTTGGTGAACACGCAGGTCGCCACCATGATGCCGGCGAAGGCGACGAGATTGACCAGCGTCGGCTCATCGTAGCGTGCCTTCAGCCCGGCCCAGATAGCATCGGAAACCGTGTTGGCTTCGGTGGCGATCGCCGTGCCGAAGTCGATCAGCAGTGCTTCGTCGGTCGTGGGTTCGATGCCCTCTGGGTCGAGCCCTGAGTCGATCAGCGCGCGGCGGAAGAAGGTGACGGGGATCTCGGCCCGGGAGGCCTCGGAAATCGCCAGCGACAGCAGCCAGATCGCGCGATCGCCGAGCGTGGGTCTGAGCAGGTCGCGCAAGGTGAACCATTCGGCATAGATACGGTGGGCGGCCGGCGAGTGCAGTTGGATGCGCTTCATGTTGGTCATGCGGCCGCGCAGGCGAAGCTCCTCGTCATGCGCGGCGCGGATTTCTTCAGATGCCGTGGCGTAGGCGATCGGCCGGATCATGGCCATGGGATTTGTCCTTGGGTTGGTGGCGGCCCTTTGAGGAACCGAGCCTTCAGAAGCTCCCGCCAAGCGTGGCATGCAGTTCCGGCGGCGTGCGCAGCGTGTTGCTCACCGTGCAGATCGTCTCGGCGTCCTCGACAATCCGCTGCCTCGTCGCTTCATCGAGGTCGCCCGAAATGTCGAGCGTGATCGAAATCCGGCCGACGCGGGAAGGGTCGCCCTCCGCCTTTTCGCCTGACACATCGGCGCGCACCTCGCCAAGGCTGGCGGCGACGCCGAGCCGCGTGGCGGCGATGCGAGCGCTCAGCACCATGCAGGTAGCCAAAGAGGCGTAGAGCAGGTCGAGCGGATTGAAGCCCGGCGCGCTGACCGCGGTCACGACATCGACCATGCCGCCGGTCGGCGTGGTGACGACCGGCAGGCCGCCTTGCGGCAGGACGGCCAGTGCGCCGGTGACGCGGGTCCTCACCTTGAGTTCACTCATTTCGGATCCTTTCACTGGCTGTCCGGGAACGGGGGCCGCCGCCGTGGCGCGCGCCCCGCGCTGTTGCCGCTATATGGTACGCCCAAGGACGACGCTGCAAATATCGACGGATGTCTCCGATTTCGCTACGCTGTGACATCTTCTGCATAGCCCTGTTTCGAGGTTCGGCAATGAAGCGCAGTCTCGCCTTTGGTTTGATTGCAATTGCCGGCCTTGGCCTGCTCGGCGGCAGCGCACTGTTGCTTGTCGGTCAGACCGCGGTTTCGCCGGACGCAATCCAGTCGTCGGTTATCCGTACCCCTGCGCTGATCGACAGCGCCTGGAAGTTGCCGGTGGCGGCCACGTTCAACGCCGGCCTTGACTGGCAATCGAACGGCTCGCGGTGCGGTCCGGCCAGCGTCGCAAACACATTCCGCTCCATCGGCGAGGAGGAGACAAGCGAGGCCGAAGTCCTCGAGGGCACGGGAAAGTGCTGGACAGGCTTTTGCATCATCGGGCTCACGCTGGACGAGGTTGCCGAGGTCGCCCGAACGAAGACCAGCCGGAAAGTCTCCGTGCTGCGGGACCTGAGCGCCGACGAATTCCGCGAGCACATGAAGCGGGCCAACGACCCCGGCCGCCGCTACATCATCAACTTCACCCGCGAGAAGATCTTCGGCGCCGGCAGCGGCCATTTTTCCCCGATCGGTGGCTATCTGGAGGCCGAGGACATGGTTTTCGTCCTCGATGTCAACGAGCGCTACAAGCCCTGGCTGGTCGAGCGTGAACGCCTGTTCTCGGCCATGGACACTATCGACAGCGATGGCGACAAGAAGCGCGGCTTGCTGCTGATCGAGTGACAACGAGAGCGACGCCTGGGGTATCCAGGGCATAAAAAATTGCCCGATTTCAAGCCGAATAAGCGCGAAGGTGCAGCTTCCCTATGTGGGCTCATTCACACGGCCGCAAGGCGCCGACTGCTATATTGGCCTCTTCGCACAATGGAGGCTCAGATGAGGTTCGTCGCAGTGCAGGAGCCGCCTGACACCTGGGCGGTGTTTGACACGACCGTCGACGAGCCCACCGACTACTCTGGTCGCGTCCTTTTTGGTTTGACGTTGAGTGAGGCGCAATGGTTCGCCGCTATAGCAAATGATGAAGTTTCATGGCGGGAAAGCAACCCATCGGGTGCGCACCAGCGCCTGGTCGGCTGCTCATCTGCCAGTTTGCTTGCCGGCGCTGGTTCAGGCTCTTACGGCCTTTGGCAAGACAGGCAGCGCGCCTGGCCGCTTCCCGCCTCCTGCTTGTGGGACAGGGAAGACGTCTCCCCGCAGCCACCGATTTGCAACTAGAGCAATTTCAGGAAAAGTGTGAAACGGTTTTCCGTTCGGAATTGCGTCAAAACAAAGAGATAGAGCGGTTCCGCGTTTCCGTGAAATGATGAACCGCTCCAGGGGATCGCGGTCAGCGCTTCCACTCGCGCAGGATGTGCTTCTGGATCTTGCCGGACGCGGTGCGCGGCAGGGTTTCGGTGAGCAGATATTCCTTCGGCACCTTGTAGCGGGCGATGCGGGCTGCGCAGTGGTCGGCCAGCGCGGCCGGGTCGGGAACGCAGCCAGGCTTTGCCACGACGAAGGCGCGCCCGACCTCGCCCCAGCGTTCGTCGGCGATGCCGATGACGGCCGCTTCGGCGATGTCGGGATGGTCGAGCAGCACGATCTCGACTTCGGCCGGGTAGACGTTCTCGCCGCCCGAGATGAACATGTCCTTGCGGCGGTCGACCAGGGTGACGAAGCCGTCTTCGTCGCGGCGCGCGATGTCGCCGGTGCGCAGCCAGCCGTCTGCGGTGAAGGCCTGCGCCGTCTCCTGCGGCCGGTTCCAGTAGCCCGGCGTGATGCTGGGGCCGCTGAGCCAGATCTCGCCAGCCTCGCCCACGGCAACGTCGCGCCCGCCATCGTCGACGACACGCAGCGAGACCGACTGCCCCGTCAGGCCGGACGAGCCAGCCTTGCGGGCGATCTGGTCCACCTCCGGAGGCATGCAGAGCACGGTGCCGGCCTCGGTCATGCCGTAGCCGTCTGCCATGCGGATGCCCTGCGCCAGCCACCAGCCGATCTCGGCGGCGGGGTTCGGCGCGCCGCCGGTGAAGATCGCGGTCAGCGATGTCCAGCGCGCCGGCTCGAAATCGGCGCCATCGCGCAGCATCTTTGCCATTTGCGGCACGCAGAAATAGTGGGTGACGCCGAGCGCGGGATCGGCAAGGCGCCGGTTGGTGAGGCCGGGATCGAAGCCCGGCGCAATCAGCACCGTGCCGCCCTGCAGCAGCGTAGGACGCAGGCAGGTGATGAGGCCGATGACATGGAACATCGGCGCGTCGCATAGGAAGACGCTGGCATGGCCGACGCGGCCGAGCACGCCGAAATTGACCGCGGTGGCGAAGGCATTGGCCTCGGTGAGGATGACGCCTTTCGGCCGGCCCGACGTGCCCGACGTGTAGAGGATGATCGATGGGCGGTCGGCGGCCGGCAAGGCGCGGCGTGGCGCCGGCGCCTGCTGCTCCACTGTGGCCTGGAAATGCTCGGCATCGAGTACAGCACAGCCGGGCGGCAGCGCAATGTCGAGTTCGATATCATGGAGCAGAATGGCAGGATCGCAGTCGGCCAGGATCGCCTGCCGCTCGGGCGCAGCGAGACGCCAGTTGACCGGCACGAAGATGGCGCCCAGCCGCATGGCAGCCTGCTGCAGGATGAGGAGATCGGCGCTGTTGCGGGCAAACGTGACGATCCGGTGGCCCGGCTCGATGCCGTAACCATCGAGAACGGAAATGGCGCGTTGAATGGCCTCGTCGAGCGCCGCATAGGTCCAGCGCCGACCGGAGGCCAGGTCGACGCAGGCGAGGCGCTCGGGCTGAGTTCTTGCATGCAAGGCTACGGGGTCAGATGTCGTCCAGGCCGGCATTCGCAACTCCTCCCAGATTGCGTCGTCTATCGGCTCATCTCGCCTTGTCGTAGGCGCCGAGGCCGGGCTTGTAGCTCTTTTCGTCGATGAACTGGCGGATGCCTTCCTTGCGGCCCTGACTGTCGAAGGAATTGGCCGCCTCCTGCGCGCGCACCAGATAGTCCTCGGCATTGTCGTAAGTCATCTCGGCAACGCGGCGGATGGCATCCTTGGTCGCCTTCAAGGCAACGGGGTTCTTCTTCAGCAAGGTGCGGGCGACCTCGGCGACGCGCGCCTTCAGGCCTTCCAGCGGCAGGCTTTCATTGACCAGCTTCCAGGCCGCCGCCTTCCGGCCGTCGATGAGCTCGCCGGTCAGCGCATGATACATGGCATCGCGCATCGAGAGCAGGTCGACCACCACCTTGGTGGCGCCGCCGCCGGGCAGGATGCCCCAGTTGATCTCCGAAAGCGCGAACTGCGCCTCGTCGGCGGCGAAGGCGAGGTCGCAAGCGAATAGCGGGCCGTAGCCGCCGCCAAAACACCAGCCATTGACCATGGCGATGGTCGGCACGCGGTACCAGCGCAGGCGCCGCCACCAGCCATACGCCTCCGCCTGCGCCTTGCGCACGGCACCGAGGCCCCTGGCTTCGGTCTCGCGAAAATATTCCTTCAGGTCCATGCCCGCCGACCAGGCATTGCCTTTGCCGGACAGCACGAGCACGCCGACATCGTCGCGGAATTCGAGCTGATCGAGAACCTCCATCATGCGCCGGTTGAGCGCCGGGTTCATGCAGTTGCGCTTTTCGGGGCGGTTGAAGCGCACCCAGGCGATGCCGTCCTCGATGTCGAATGCAACGGTTTCTTCGCTCATGGCAACTCCCCTTCTGCTGCTTTCCGGGAGGCAGGCGCTGCATGGCGCTTCTCCCCTACCCTGCGTCCTGTCGGTCAGTTGACCTCAATCCGTCGACGGACATCGCTATGTAACATAGCAACTATATTCGCTATGTCGCATAGTCTTTTTCGCTTGACAAGGTCCTCATCCGCGACGATCGATGAAAGCATGGCAGAGACAAAGCTTCGCGCCGGCGATCCCGATTTGGCCGAGACCGCGCTCGACGCGCAGATCGGTTACAATCTGCGGCGCGCCTCAGCCCTGGCGCTCAACGATTTCACGGTCGAGATGGCGAGTGATGCGCTACGCCCGGTGACCTACGGCATGCTGGCGCTGATCGACGAAAGGTCCGGCATCAGCGCCGCCGAGCTCTGCCGCCGGCTCGGCATGAAAAGCGCCAACATGGCACCGCTGCTGGCCGAACTCGAAGAGCGCGGCCTGGTCGAGCGCGACGACCACGCGCAGGACAAACGCGTGCGCATGCTGGCCCTGACCAAGGCCGCGAAAAAAGCCATGCCGGCGTGGCGGCTCAAGGTGCTTCGCCATGAGGACCGGTTTCTGCACAAGCTGACAGCCAAGGAACGGGCGACGCTGCTGCGGCTGTTGCGGCTCATCTGGACGGATGAGGACTAAGCCTGCGTCAGCGATCGGCCGATACCTTCATCTATGGCCAAGGATGATTCCTCGCCCATAGTCCCTCCTGGCGCCAGGAAAGCCGTGATGGAACAACGGTATAGCGGCGTGTCCTGCGCGACTGATTCAGCCACGGCGCCTCCCCTGTCAGGAATGATTAGCCGCCCGATTCCGGTTTTCGCCGGCCTCGGCTAGACTGGCGGCAACCGCAACCGGGTTGCTTTTCCGATGATCGTCCAGACCTGCATCAATGGCGCGCGTGGCGCCGATTTTCATCCGCAGCTGCCGCTCGACGCGCGCGCCATGGCGCGCGACGGTGCTGCTTCGGTGGCGGCCGGTGCGGCTGAGTTGCATGTGCACGCGCGCGGACCGGACGGACGGGAAAGCCTGGCGCCGGCGGCGATGGACGCGACGGTGCTCGCGCTTCGCAACGCCTGCCCGGGAACGCTGATCGGCGTCTCCACCGGCGCCTGGATCGAGAACGACGACCTGCGCACGCTGGTGGCCATCGCCGGCTGGCGCGAATTGCCGGACTATGCCTCGGTCAATCTCAGCGAGACGGCGGCGCCGCTGGTGATGGAGAGCCTGCGCCAGCGCGGCATCGGCATTGAGGCCGGGCTGGCGTCGATCGCCGACGCCGAACGCCTCGTCAGCCTCGACCATGGCGGGCGGGTGCTGCGCATCCTGATCGAGATTTCCGAGCAGACGCTGGACGAGGCGTTTGCGGTCGCCGATGGCATCGAGGCGGTGCTGGAGCGCGCCGGCATTCGCCGCAGCATCCTGCTGCATGGCGAGAACACGACCGTCTGGCCCTTCGTCGAGCGGGCCGCGGCGCGCAACTGGTCGACGCGTGTCGGGCTGGAAGACGGCAAGGAACTGCCGGACGGAACGGTGGCCTCCGGCAATGCCGCGCTGACGGCTGCGGCAGTGGCGATCTTTCGCGGCGACCGGTAGTCGCTGATCCATCCAGCCTGCTCCGAAACGATGCTTCGCGCGGCGATGCGGCCTGGTCGGGCGTCGGGTGTATCCGGCCTTGTTGACAACCGCCAGAACCGCTATTGCTGTTTTAAAACATTATCCCTATGATATTTTCATATTAGAAAGAAAACGTGCCATCATTCTTCTCTTTTATGAAAGTCTGAACATTGCGGGAACACCTCGACCAGACCGACCGCCGACTGGTCAAATTGCTGTCGCAGGATGCCCAGCCCGGCATCAATCGGCTCGCTGAAACGATGGCGGTCTCGGTGCCGACGGTGCGCACGCGGCTGCGCAACCTGCTCGACCGCAACCTGCTCAAGATCGTCGGGCTGCTCAACCTGACCGAGCGCCCCGAATTGATCTCGGCTATTGTCGGCATCAATGCGCAGGGGCGCGGCCGCGCCCGCGAATTGGCGCAGCGCATCTCGGAACTGCCTTTCGTCAACTCGGCCTCCGTCGTCACCGGGCGCTTCGACATCATCGTCGACGTGACCGTGGCCGGCGATGTCGCCGACCTCTACCGCATCACCAGCGAGCTGATCCCCGGCGCGGGCATTCCGGGCGAAGTCGTGCGCAGCGAGACTTTCGTCGTCATGGCTTCCTGCAACAAATGGGTCAGCCTGCCGGAAGGCTGCTGGTCGGAAGAAACGCCGGTGCGCAAGGAGCCGGCATGAAGATCGCGGTTCTCGGCGGCCTCGGCCTGCAAGGCCGGGCGGCTATCGCCGATCTCGTCGCCAGCGACGATGTCGAAGGAGTCGTCTGCGTCGACACCGCCTCTGACGGCCCTGCCCGGCTTGAGGGCCTGACCGACCTTTCGCGCGTGCGTTTCGTCGTGCCCGAGGGTGCGATCGGCCCGGCACTCGTCAATGTGCTTGCCGATGTCGATGCGGTCATCGATCTGTTGCCACAGCCGCTGATGCGCGAGGCGGTGCTGGCGGCGATCGCGACGCGCACGCCGCTGGTCACCACCAATTACGGCAAGGCCATCGCCGATCTCGCACCGGCGGCGGAAAAAGCCGGCGTTTCGATCATGACCGAATGCGGGCTCGACCCCGGTATCGACCTTGTGCTTTACGCGCGCGCCGCCCGACAATTCGACAGCATCACGTCGATCGATTCCTATTGCGGCGGCATCCCCGAGCCAAAGGCGATGGCCAAGCCGCTTTGCTACAAGGTGAGCTGGAACTTCGACATGGTTCTGGTCAGCCAAAACCGCGACAGCGTGATGATCGAGGACGGCGAGCGGGTCGCGGTGCCGGCCGGTCGGCAGCACGACAATCGCTTCATCCACGAGATCGAGGTCGCGGGCCTGGGCCGGCTGGAAGCCTTCCCCAATGGCGACGCCCTGCATTACGTCGAGATGCTGGCCGCGGCCAAGGGGCTGCAGCGCTCAGGCCGCTACACGCTGCGATGGCCGGGATGGTCGGCGTTCTGGGCGCCGCTGAAGGAGCTCGGCTTCCTCTCCGAAGACAAGGTGCCTGGTACCGGCGCCAGCCCGCGCGAATTTCTCGGCCGGCTGCTCGGCCCGCAACTGCAGTACGGCATCGACGAGAAGGATTTGTGCGTGATGCGCAACGTCTTTTCCGGCAGCGAAGGCGGCCGCCGCAAGACGGTGACATCGGAGCTGATCATCGAACGCGACCTCGCCTCCGGCCTGTTCGGCATGAGCCTCGGCGTCGGCTACCCCGCAAGCATCGTGGCGCAGATGCTGGCGCGGGGCGAAATCGCCACGCCCGGCCTGCTCAACCCGCTGCTGCATGTGCCGGAGGGCCGCTTCTTCGACGAATTGGCCAAGCGCGGCATCCGGGTGACCGAAACGGTCAACTGGGACTGAGGAGACAGATTTTCGGACGGTGGTCGCCGCCGGCAAACGGCGCTGCCGCTCAAAAAGCACCCCGAAGGGTGAAAATAACAAACGACAACAAGGAGGAATGCCACATGAAGATTGCCAGGCTTTTCATCGCCGGACTTGCGCTCGCCGGCCTCACCGCCGCTGCAAATGCTGGAACGCTCGACGACATCACCAAGCGCGGCGAACTGCGCGTCGCGGTGCAGACGCAGGGACCGCCCTTCTCACTGGTCGGCGCCAATGGCGAACGCACCGGCAGTTCGGTCGAACTTGCCGAACTGATGGCCAAGGAAATGGGCGTGAAGATCACCTTCCTCGATTTCGACTGGGACGGGCTGATCCCGGCGCTGCTCTCGGGCAAGGCCGATCTTCTGGTCGCCGACATGACGCCAACCTTGGCGCGGGGCATGAAGGTCGCCTTCACCAAACCTTATATGTATACGGGCAGCACCGTCTTCACCAAGGCCGACAGCAAGTTCAAGACCACCGAGGACTGCAAGGCCAAAGGCACCAAGATCGCCGTGCTGCTTGGCGCCACCGGCGAGAAGGAGGCCAAGACCGCCTTCCCCGACGCCGACATCAAGAGCTACAAGGGCGGCGGCCCGCTGCTGCTCGACGCCGTCAACAATGGCCAGGCCGATTGCGGCGTCAACGACGTCTCGGCGGTCAAGGGTCAGTCGACAGCCTATCCGGCCGGCAGCTTCACCATCATGCCGGACCTCCTGTCGAAGGAGCCGCTTGCGTTCGCCACACGCTATGACGAGCCGGACCTGCTGGTCTGGATGAACCTGTTCCTCGATCAGGTCAGCGTCGACGGTCGCCTGCAGAAGAACCTCGACTACTGGGTCAATTCCGACGCCTGGAAGAAAGACCACTAAGCAGCGATAGATCCGAGCGGCTTCGCGCGCCCCGGCGGCGCGAACCGCTCGGAGTTCGCTTTGTCCGCCGCTTCGTTCGTCTCGGGGACTCCGTTCAGCGATGCTCGAAAATTTCAGCTTCCGCACCATCGTCGAATATCTGCCTCTGTTCGGGCAGGGCCTCGTCACGACCGTGTGGCTGTCGGCGCTGTCCTTTGCCGGGGCGCTTGCCATCGGCATCGTGCTCGCTGCCATGAACCTGCAGCGCGGCTGGCTGTTTCGCGTTCCGGCCAAGGCCTATATCGACGCGGTGCGCGCCACGCCTTTGCTGGCGCAGCTCTATTTCCTCTATTTCGGCCTGCCTCGCCTTGGCTTCGTGCTGCCCGAGCTTGTTGTCGGCATCCTCGCGCTGTCGTTGAACAGTGGCGCCTATGTCGCCGAGATCATCCGCGCTGGCATCCTGTCGATCCCGCGCGGCCAGGTGGAAGCCGGCGTCGCCTCGGGGATGACCTATGTCCAGCGCATGCGCCTGGTCATCCTGCCGCAAGCGTTCAAGGTGACAATCCCGCCGCTGCTCGGCCAGGCGATCGTGCTGGTCAAGGATTCGGCGCTGCTGTCGCTGATCTCGGTTTCCGAACTGACGCGCGCCGGCCAGTTGCTCGCTTCCGACCGTTTCATGCCGGCGGAAGGTTTTATCACCATCGCCGCCTTCTACCTGCTGCTCTATTACGGCCTCAAGGGACTGGCGACGCTCTCCGGTCGCTGGCTCGGCTTGCAGCCGGCAAGGAGCAGCACATGATCTGGCAGCAGCTGCAAAGCCTCGTCGGAAGCTACCCCCTCGCGCTGCGCGGCCTCGGCATGACCGTGGTGCTATCGCTGATCAGCCTGGTGCTGGGCACGCTGCTCGGCTTTGGACTCGGCATCTTGCGAACCGGCGGCAACCGGCTGATCAGTGCGGCGATCGGCGCCTGGGTCGACCTGATCCGCGGTACGCCGTTCCTGGTGCAGATCTTCCTGATCTTCTTCATCCTGCCGGAATTCGGCATCGAGCTCGACGCCTTTACCGCCGGCATCATCGCGCTGACCAATCTGGCGGCCTGCTTCATCTGTGAGATCGTCGCCGCCGGCATCCGCTCGGTGCCGACCGGCCAGGTTGAGGCCGCACTGGCATCCGGCCTGTCGCGCTGGCAGCGGATGCGCCAGGTGGTGCTGCCGCAGGCGATGCGCATCGTGCTGCCGCCGCTGGTCGGGCAATATGTGCTGCTTATCAAGGATTCCTCTGTTGTTTCGGCCATCGGGCTGACCGACCTGACCCGCGTCGGCTGGCTGGTGGTGCAGCGCGTGCCGAACGGCCTCCTGGTGTTCTTCCTCGTCGGCCTCGGCTATTTCATGGTCTGCTACCCGCTGATCATGCTGGCCCGCCGGCTGGAACGCCGCATGGGTGCGGCACATGGCGAGGTGCAGTTGTGACGTCGAGCCCCAGAAAAAATGGTACCGGCATGATCGAGTTTCGCGGCGTCAACAAATGGTTCGGCGCGCTCAACGTGCTTCGGGATATCACGCTCAGCGTCGAGCCGCGCGAGGTCGTCGTCGTCTGCGGCCCGAGCGGCTCGGGCAAGAGCACCTTGATCCGCTGCATCAACGGGCTGGAGACGATCAAGGACGGCGATCTCGTGGTCGACGGCCAGCGCCTCGGCGACCCCGCCACCAACATGACGCGGCTGCGCACCGAGATCGGTTTCGTCTTCCAGTCGTTCAACCTCTATCCACACAAGACAGCGCTGGAGAACGTGACGCTTGCGCCGATTCATGTGCGCAAGATTCCTCGCACTGAAGCCGAGCAGGCCGGGCGCGAGCTGCTGGCCAAGGTCGGCCTTGCCGACAAGGTCGATGCCTATCCGGCGCAACTCTCCGGCGGCCAGCAGCAGCGCGTGGCGATCGCCCGCTGCCTCGGCATGCGCCCCAAGATCATGCTGTTCGACGAGCCGACATCGGCGCTTGATCCCGAGATGATCTCGGAAGTGCTCGAAGTCATGGTCGCGGTGGCCGAGGAAGGCATGACCATGATGGTGGTGACACACGAGATGGGCTTTGCCCGCAAGGTCGCGCAGCGCGTGGTGTTCATGGATGCCGGCGCCATCGTCGAAAGCGGCACGCCGGAGGCGTTTTTCTCGCAGCCCAAGACCGACCGCAGCCGCGCCTTCCTCAGCAAGATCCTGCGGCATTAGGGTCCGGACTCAAACAGCTGGCTGCTGCCGCCATGGCCGAGATGGATAGGGAATGTTGCCGATCGGCTCTTCGATGGGAACGAGCAAGTAGCGCCCTTCCGGGCATTGCCAGCGGCGCTTGATCCCCATTAGGGCCTGTCGTTTCCAATGAGTGTCACGAAGTGCTTTAATACGTTCTGCGCAGTTCGCTCCGCAGAATGTCCAGCCACTGCCCACTGCGCAAAGTGTCCGTCAATGCACATGCGTGCGAGCCCGTAGACGAGCGCCCTCGCGGCTATCTGGGTCTCTGCTATGTCGTTTGACCCGAGCATGTTTCGTCGCTGCGCTTCTGCCATCGACCCTTCCATCAGCGAACGCACCGCTTCGTTATCGTGACGCAGCGACTCCGAACTGTCCCAATCAATAAGACTCCGTGTCGAGATGATCTGGAAATGGGTGGGATTTCGAATTGCCCAGCGCAAATAGGCGATTCCAACAGCGGCAAAGCGCTCGATCGGGTCGTCCGTCGCAACGTTCTCGACTGCATTCGTAATCTCCGATCGGAATCGGCTCATCGCCTGCTCTGCGACAGCCGTCATCAATGCGGTCTTATTGCTGAAATGACGGAAGGGTGCGCCAGGGGAAACGCCGGCCCGCTTTGCAGCTTCGCGCACGCTCACATTGTCGGGGCCACCCTCCTCCACAAGTTGAACGGCGGCATCGATCAGCGCGTCCCGCAAATTGCCATGGTGGTAACTAGCGCGGCGAGGCGTCTTGGCTTTTGGCATCTCGTTCCCTTCGTTCCGTAGAGCTGCATCCCGCCTCTATACCATGCTGCCGCGAATTATGTAATCACTGTTTACAATCGCGACAAGAGGATGTAAGCAGTGATTACAGATGGGACGGAATAGGCCTGCGGTCTTCGCGGCTGCCAAATTCCCAGATGGAGGAAACGAACATGCTCGCCAGAAACGCCGAACCCCGCCGTCAGCAATTCACGTCGTCCCAGGGTGCAGCCGAAGAACCTCTGCACAAGGAGAGTTTCGCGACTGTTCCGTCGAGCGCAGCTGTGCCCGGCGTCACGCTCTATCGGCTTGCCGCCGTCGCCGGGGTGGGAAGCGCGCTTATTCTTCTGGTCAACGCGGCTAAACGCAGCTCGCTCATCGCGACCACCGATCTGACGCAACTTCTCGCGCCCGTCGCCGAGATATTGGCGCTTGGTCTTGTCGTAGGCTTGTTTCTTGCGTTTGGTCGGCGCGTGGGCCTGCTCGGCACTATCGCGTTTGTCATCAACTTCGTTGCACTGGCAAGTCTGGTAGGTGTGGAAGTGGTGATCAATCTCGTATTTTCGAAACTTCCGCTGACAACCATCATCGACCTGCGAGCCGGGCCGCTCGGACTGGCTCTGGTCGTCAGTTCGGTTCTTTTTCTGCTTGGGACGCTCGCGTTTGTAATCTCTCTTGTCGTTGCAAGAGGTGTACCGCGCATTCCACTCGCGCTCTATTTCATTGGCGTGGTGCCTATCGCGCTCCGTGCGTTCGTGCCGGAGTGGGCTCTTGACCTTGGCCTGATGACGCTTGCGGCAGCGATCGCCTGGCTGGCCGGATGGCTGTGGATACGCGCGAGCACTATCGAAGAATTCAGGCCGGAAAGCGTGACGACCTCAACCGCTCAGAATTGATGCACCTATCGCCCCACAGTTGCTGTCGCGGCGGCATCGGGTCAGGGCTTCTCGTTCATGTTCACAGAGGTAGCGTCCGCAACGGATCGAACTCGGTCGTTCAGAGTGATTGGGTTTGACCATAAGCGGACCCGGCCGGCGGCTTCATCCGAACGTCGCCAGAGGCTCCGTGCGGATCTCGACCCACTCGCAGCGCCGGCTGTCGTGATAGAAGGACTGGAAGGGCGGCGGGAAGGATGGGTCGGCGAAGGCGCCGACGGGGATGGCGATCACGCCGGGCTGGACATCGATCCGGTAGTGCACCGTGGTTCCGCAATCCGGGCAGAAATTATAGGTGACGCGGCCGCCGGCTTCGCCGATGCGCGTGAACTCGGCCGAGCGTCCCTGGACCGATACGCCATCCTCGGCAAAGCGGACATTGAAGCTGAAGGCGCTGCCGCTGCGCCGCTTGCAGTCGAGGCAATGGCAGACCGAGATGCGCACCGGTTCGCCCACGCAAGTGGCTGACAGCTGGCCACAAGAACATTCCGCGCGACGCGTGACCATGGCTGGCTCCTTTCTGCTCCGCTCGTCTCTCACCCGAGAGCAACGCGAGATCAAGGACCTTATGGGGTTCGTCGGCGTGGCGGAAGGGACGCCTCGCCGTTCAGCTTCGCCTCATCAAGGAGCTTCGGCGCCTGGCGCATCCGGCGCAACGAGACACGGATCGACACTGGTCCCTCTCAGGCAGACTTGTCAGGCCTGCCAGGCATCCAAATCCGCCAGGATTCGCGCCTTCACCGCAGGATCGGCATAGCTTGCGCGTACCGATGTCGCGGCAAGCTGCCGGATGGTTTCGCTGTCCCAGGCGAAGGCCTCGGCGCAGGCGGCATAGGATGCTTCGAGAGTCGTGTCGAGCAGCGTCGGATCATCGGTGTTGATCGAGACCGGAACACCGGCCTTGCGCAGGGCGTCGATCGGATGTTCGGCAAGCGACGGATACATGCCGAGCGCCACGTTGGAGATCGGACAGATGCCCAACGGAATTTGCTTCTGCGCCAGCAAGTCGACAAGCTCCGGATCCTCGATCGCCCGCACCCCGTGGTCGATGCGGTCGGCGCCAAGCAGTTCGATTGCGTCGCGGACACCTTCCGGGCCGCTCGACTCACCCGCATGAACGGTTCGCCGCAGGCCCACTGCCGCAGCACGGCGAAACGCCTCGGCAAAGCGCGGGCCGGTGCGGCCGGCAGCCGCCTCGTTGCCGTCGATCGACAGCGCGACGACGCGCGGATGCCTGATCCCGCTCAGCAGCTCCACCAACCCGATCGCTTCCGCCGCCGACTGGGTGCGAAGCAGGCTGACGCAAAGCCCAACCGGCGGGTGTCCGTCCTGCTCGGCGGCCGCGAAACCCGCATCGAACGCGTCGATCATCCCGGGGATGTCTTTGTGCCAATGCGGCCAGTGCGTCGGGTTGACGATGACGTCGGCATAACGCACGCCGCTTCTGCCCATGCGCTGCGCAAACTTGTAGGCCGTGGTGGCCAGTTGTTCGCGCGTCCGGAACGTCCCGCACAACCAGTCGAGCATTTCGAGGAAGCTCTTCAGATCGTGCGCCTCGAAGAGCCTGTCGCGTGGCGCGCGCAGCGGAATGCCGGCCTCCTCGCAATTCCTGATCACATCGCCGGCCTCGAAGCAGCCCTCGACGTGGATGTGCACTTCGGCTTTCGGCAGTCCGATGTAGTCGGTCAATGACGCCTCCCATGTTCGCAGGCGCCATCAAATCATGAAACGGCCGGTCCCCATTTCAAGAAATGATTGAAAGAATTGCGTCCGGCGCCCGGCAATGCGGCGCTGGCTGGATTCGTTGGGAAAGTGCGGGCAGCCCTCGATGACATCCAATCTCCCCCCTAGCGGGGGAGATCGGCGGTTTCGGCCTCACTGCGTGTCCGCGTGGGCCCTGAGCTCCGCCCTTTTTTCGTCCGACACCACCGCAAGGTCCAGCACCTTCTGCAATTCGGCGGCGTGGTGGAAGGACGGCTCGGGCTGGACGCCGCTCAGCACCGCGTCGACGAAGCGCTGGTAGTTGGTCGGCACCGTGCCGGCATCGAGCACCTGCCATTTGGCAGCCTCGATGTTGGCGCCGACGCATGCCTTGAGCTCCGAGCCTTCGAGATTGTGCACGACTTCGAGGCCGCCCTTGTCGCCATAGATGCGCAGCCTCAGTTCGTTGAAGTGGCCGGTCGCCCAGCGGCTGGCATGCACGACGCCGAAGGCGCCATTGGCGAAATCCAGCGTCATGGCGAAGCTGTCATTTGCGTCGAGCCCGTATTCGCCGATGCGGTTGCCGGGCGCCTTGTCGAAGGCCCTGAGGCGGCAGAAAACATGGTCGATGTCGAGGGCGGCACCGTAACTGGCGAAATCGAGGATGTGGATGCCGACATCGCCGAGCACGCCGTTGGAGCCGTGGTCGCGGGACAGGCGCCACAGCCATTTCGGGTCGGTGCGCCAGTCGCCCCAATGCTTCGACACCAGCCAACTCTGCAGATAGGACGCCTCGACATGCCTGACCGTACCGATCTCGCCTGCAAGCACCATTGCGCGTGCCTTCTGCAGTGCTGCGACATTGCGATAGGTCAGGTTGACCATGTTGACGATGCCGGCGGCTTCGGCGGCGTCCGCCATCTCGTTCGCCTTGCCGAAATTCTCGGCCAGCGGCTTTTCGCACAGCACCGGCTTGCCGGCGGCGATCAGCGCCATGGTGGTCGGATGATGGATGCGGTCCGGCGTGACATTGGCGACCGCGTCGAAGGCGCCCCATTTCAGCGCTTCCTCCAGCGACGCGAAGCGGTTGGGGATGCCGAAGCTGTCGGCGAATTCGCCGACGCGGGCCGCGTCGACATCGACGGCGGCGACGATTTCGACGCCCTTTATCTTGCCGAACTGCCGGGCATGCTCCTGCGCCATCCAGCCGGTGCCGAGTATCAGAAGTCGCATTTTTGCTCCTCCGAGCGAATTGCCTAAGGGTGAAATTGAGGGATGCAAGCCGGCGGGAGAACCGCTCAGCGGAAGCCGGCCTCGCCTGCCGCGTGCAGCTTGCCGCCGCGCTCGACGATCGGCTCCAGCGCCTTGTCGACCGGCACGTTCGGCGCATCGAGGATGGCCGGCTTCGCACCTTGCGGGTTGTGCGCCCATTTCACGGCGTTGCGCAGCACCTTCTGGACGGTGGCATCGTGATAGGTCGGATAGGTCTCGTGGCCCGGCCGGAAATAGAAGATGTTGCCGGCGCCGCGCCTGTAGGTCAGCCCCGAGCGGAACACCTCGCCACCTTGGAACCAGGAGATGAACACTGTCTCCAGCGGCTCCGGCACGGCGAACTGCTCGCCATACATCTCTTCGTTCTCGAGCTCGAAATATTCGCCGGCGCCCGCGGCGATCGGGTGGCTCGGGCTGGTGACCCAGAGCCGCTCGCGCTCGCCGGCCTCGCGCCATTTCAGCGTGCAGGGCGTGCCCATCAGCCGCTTGAAGATCTTGGAGAAATGGCCGGAATGCAGAATGATCAGCCCCATGCCTTCGAAGACCCGGCGCGCCACGCGCTCGACCACCTCGT
The DNA here is from genome assembly GCF_056781675.1 of Mesorhizobium monacense. Lineage (NCBI taxonomy): Bacteria > Pseudomonadati > Pseudomonadota > Alphaproteobacteria > Hyphomicrobiales > Phyllobacteriaceae > Mesorhizobium > Mesorhizobium monacense. The sequence goes on from NZ_CM165567.1 coordinate 3,461,125, forward strand.
CGGCGACCGCGCCATGATCCTTGTGGCCCCACCAGACCAGCACGTCGGTCTCGGCCAGGCGCGCTGCCGGCAGGCCGTGCTCGGGCTGCTCCAGCGTCGCGGTCGAGGCGGAAATGCCTGTGTCCGTGTTCAGCGCCTTGGCGATGGTGGCGTGCATGCCTTCGGGATAGATCGAGGCGACCACCTCATTGGTGCGCTCATGGATATTCTCGCCCCAGACGACAGCGCGTATTGTCATGACATCCTCTTGATGGTGTGAAGCCGGAGCCGCCCCGGTCATACATAGTGCCTTCGGCTGGCATTGAAAGCGCTTTTCGCGCAACGCCGTAACCGCCAGTCCTGCCAAAATGATTCAGCGCGACATTTGCCTAATGTCGTGCACAATATCAGCCATGAGGGAGGGTCTGATTGGATTGGGGATATTCATCTGCCTGGCCGGTGCTTCGCTGACCAGCCTGATGATCTATGAGAGATTTCCGAGCCACCATCGCCAGGACGACACGAGCGCCGTTGTCCGGCATGCCGCCAATCTGTTCGTGGTGATGTCGTCGCTGGTGCTCGGCCTGATGATCAACTCGGCCAAGAACACGTTCGAATCCATCGACCACAACGTCCACGCCTTCGCAACGGAACTGATCCTGCTCGACCGCTCGCTCAGGCAATACGGACCCGAGACCGATGCGGCGCGCCAGTCGCTCGCCGCCTATGCGCAGCGGGTAGTCGATGCCACCTCCCCCAGCCAGCAGACTCCGGCCGTCGCCAACCGGCTGTCCGAGCTGCTGCTCAACCAGGTCGGCGACATGCTGGCGGCACTGACACCGCCGGAGGCCAGGCATGCGGCCCTGCTGCAGAATGCGACCCAGCAGCTGCAGAAAGTAATCGAGCAACGCTGGGTGCTTATCGAACAGTCGGAAGGTGCGATCCCCGCGCCGCTGATCGCGCTGCTCGTCGCGTGGCTGACGCTGATCTTCGCGAGCTTCGGCTTCCGGTCGCCGCGCAACGCCACCGTCGTCGGCACCTTCATCGTGTCGGCAGCACTTGTCGCCTCGGCACTCTATCTGATCCTGGACATGGACCTGCCGTTTTCGGGCCCGATCCAAATTTCGCCGGCGCCGCTGCAGCGGGCACTGGCGGAAATGACGCAATGATGTCCAGCTAGCCCTGGCGGCCTTCCTGGGCGACCTGCGTCAAGGGCTTGGACATGCGCGGCACCACGACAAGGCGCTTGATCTTGCCCTTCTTGAAGGCAGCGAGGAAGCGGCCATAGTCCTTGAAGGCCACGCAGCCGCTGGATTGGGCTGGGGCGTTGCGCAGCAGATAGGTATGGGCGAGCAGGCCGTTGCGGTTATATTTGTTCCTGCCGCTGGTCGGCGTCAGCCGGATGGCCTCGACGCCGTGGAAGCGCGATTCGCGCATCGACAGATTGTAGGTGTCGGGCGGCGTCGGGCCGGAATTCTTGCGGCTGGAGAAGCGCGGTTGGTCGACCATGGCGCCCTTCCCCGAATGCGCCTCGAGCTTGGAGCCATCGGGCATGTAGACCGTCGCCGCCGAGATGTCGTAGACGGCAACGCCATTGCCCATGCTGGGCCGGCTGGTGAACAAATTGCCGAACACGCCGCCTGCGCCGCGCTCGGGCATGTCAGGCTTGGCATAGGCCAGCATTTCGCCGTCCTGAGCCTTCGACCGCTTGGCTGGCTTGGCCGGCTTGCCCTGGCTGGCTTGCACGACCTGGTTGGCTTGCACGCCCGGCAGGACCCCGTGCTCGGCGCTGCGTGGCGACATGGCCGGCGCGCGGGGTGCCTCGGCCGCCGGCACATCCGCGGCCTTGGCCGACTGGGTCCTGGTGGGCTTTGTAGCCTGCGCCTTTGGGACTTGAGCCTTTGGCGCCTCGGTCTCTGTCTTGGAGGCACGAGCCTTGGGGGACTCGATCCTGGGAGATTGGGCCGGTTGGTCGATCTCCGCCTGCGGCCGGCCAGTCGGCAACGGAATTGCGTCCGGCATCTCGTCCTGTGGCGGCAGCGAGGCTACCTGAACCTCGGCCTGCTGCGTGTCAGGCGCTGCCAGCGCAACGGACGGCGGCGGCGACAACATATCGGCGGCCTCCGGCATGGCATTGGCCAGCGCAAGGGCCAGGCGCGACGAGCGTTCTATCTCCGCCACTTGCGGCCCGAAGCGCGCTGACACCGGGCCGTTCTGGTCAGGCAGGCGAACAACGGGCTCGGCGAAGCGGGCATCGGATGGCAGGCTCGCCAGCATAAACGGCCCGTTTTGCGCGCGGGCAAAGGCGGCAGCGAGCTTTTGCGGCGACAGTTTTGCCCTCGCCACCACGCCGTCGAAGCGGTCGCCGGGCAGAGTGGCAAGCGCGACGGCATTCGGTGTCTTCGGCGCGCTCCTGTCCGGCTTTGCCGCCGGCTGCAGCCGCGCCATCTTACCGTCATGGGCGAAGCTGGAAGCCGCGCGTAGGCAGCCGGCATCGCACTGGCCGAGCAGGGAAGCCGGCCGGCCGTTGGCGGAAAACTGCGGTGCCCAGGCGAGCGTCCGGCGCGGATCGGCAAGCGCAATGGTTCTTGGCGCAAGCAGGCTTTGCGGCAGTCCGTTGGAAGCGGCGGTGAGCGAGGTGCCGACGGAATCGAGGCCGGCCATGGTCGCCACCGACCACAGAGCGATCACCGCGCCGACGGCGGGAACCGCGACCCAGCGCAGGCCGGGCTTCTTCGAAGTCAATCCACGATCAGGATTGTCACCCCGGTCTTTCAAACGCACAAACGCCATACAACCACTCTCAATCGGCTTGCCGGCTTGCGAGCCTGGCATCCGTCTCGATTACAGTTCGCCTGGTGCCCCCTGCACCTTCCTGCGTCTGTTGCCGATTGAATCAAAAGATGGACAAAGTTGGTTAACCAATCCCTCCATCGGTCGCCGATTGCACGGCGGTCGATACGAAAAAAGAGCCCTCCACAGTCTCCGCTATGGTAAAAATGCTCTCCCTCACCTGCCTTGCTGCCCGTTTTTGCTGATCGAGTCAAGAAACCCCGGCATGAGCGGCCGCGCGGAACAGCCATTCGGATCGATCATATTAGATTTCACTAATGAAATATTGGGTGTGATGCCTTGCCGGTGCGTCCTGGCGCGCGCGGCCCGCGCTTGACCTTCCAGCCACTGGAACCCTTAGCGTGATGAAACGGTGTCAGGCGACGTCCCTTCCCATCGAGATCCAGGAGCGAAAAATGCATCGACGAGGTTTTTTGGCGGCAGGCCTGGCGACGGTTCTGGCGAGCCCGCGCGCGCTGGCGCAGATGAAGTTAGACGACATGTCGAGCATGGACTCGATGCCCGGCATGAGTGGTCACGCCGGCCATGACATGGGCGCCATGTCGCAAGGTGCGACCATGCTGCCCGAGGGCAAGGCGCTGCGCGAATTGCCGCTGTTGGCCAACGAGAGCGGACGTCCCGGGCTGTTCAAGGCGAGGCTGACGGCCGAGCCCGCTGTCACGCGTTTTGCCGAGGGACAGGACACGCCGATCCTTGCCTATAACGGCCAGAGCCCGGGCCCGCTGATCGAGGCATTCGAGGGCGACCGTGTCGAGATCACCTTCGCCAACCGCATCGGGGAGGAATCCAGCACCATCCACTGGCACGGCATGCCGGTGCCTGCCGACCAGGACGGCAACCCGATGGACCCGGTAGCAGCGGGCACTGACCGCATCTACGCCTTCGACCTGCCGGAAGGCAGCGCCGGCTCCTACTGGTACCACCCGCACCCGCATGGCAAGACGGCCGAGCAGGTCTATCGCGGCCTCGCTGGCGCCTTCGTGGTCAAGTCCAAGGGCGATCCCGTTCCGGCCGATTATGGCGATACGGTTCTGGTGCTGACCGACCTTCGCCTCGCCGCCGACGGCTCGATGCCCGACAACACCATGAGCGACCTGATGAACGGCCGCGTCGGCGACCATGTGCTGGTCAACGGCCAGAAGAACCCGCGGCTTTCGGTGGCGAAGGGCGCCAGGCGGCGCTTGCGGCTCTACAACGCCACCAATGCGCGCTTCCTCAAGCTCGCCTTCGATGGCGCGCCGATGACGATCATCGGAACGGATGGCGGCCTCCTGGAGAGGCCGGCGGCGGCCGACGAGATCCTGCTCAGCCCGGCCGAGCGCATCGAGTTGGTCGTCTCCTTCGACAAGCCCGGTCCCACCACCTTGTACACGCTGGGCTACGATCGCGGCTGGATGGGCCCCGGCCGCCCGGCCGATGCGGGACTGACGCTGCTCACGGTCGATGTCTCCGAGACGCCGGCGCAAGCGGTCCCGCCGCTGCCCGAGAGGCTGCGGCCGATCGCGCCGCTCCCAGCCCCTGCCCTCAGCCGGCGCCTGGTCTTGACAGAGACCATGGCGATGAACGCCACCGGCATGGAGATGGGCTTCCTGATCAACGGCAGGGCCTTCGACATGGCCCGCGTCGACATTGTCGCCAAGGCCGGTGAGACCGAGCTCTGGGAGATCGTCAACCAGGCCGACATGGACCACCCGTTCCATGTCCACGGCACGCAGTTCCAGGTGTTCGAGCGCGAGCGCGACGGCATCACCTCCAAGCCGTCCTATCTTGCCTGGAAGGACACTGTGAATGTGGCGCGCGGCGAGACGGTGCGGCTCCTGCTGCGCCAGGAGCGGCGGGGACTGCGTATGTATCACTGCCACATCCTCGAGCATGAGCAGCTCGGCATGATGGGCGTACTCGACGTGCAGGCATGAGGTCCAGCGCGGCGTCTGGAGTGGCCGTGTTGGCGCTCGCGCTCGCCTCACCGGTTGCCGGGGCGGAAAGTGCCATCGTCGCCGCGCGTCAAGCCTCGATGAAGGAGATGGCGGCGGCGGCGAAAACCGTTGCCGAGATGTTCGACGGCAAGCGCGCCTATGACGCCGCCGGCTTCCGGGCGGCGGCCGCAGCGCTCAGCGCCCGCACCGGCCCTGCCCTGCTTGCCGAATTTCCCGAGGGCACTCTGGGGGCGCCATCGGGCGCCAAGCTGGAGATCGAGCAGGCGCGGCCGGAATTCGAGGCGCTCGCCCGCCATATCGGCCGACTTGCCGCAGCACTCGCCGCCAAGGCCGACAAGGCGCCGGCCGAAATCAGCGGCGAGATGCGGATGGGGGCAGGCTTGCCGATGGATGGCGGCAGCCTGCTCGGCAAGCGGCCGAATGCGGCGGAAGCCGATCCGGCCAAGCTGCCGGCGGAGCATCTGTTGCATCTCATCCTGCAGGATTGTTCGGGCTGCCATTCGAAATTCCGGCGAAAGATCGAGTAAGGGCAAGTGGGTTGGTCGGCCGACGGCCGTTTGCCAAAAATTAAGCTGTTGAGCAGAAGCTAATATGCTTCACCTGTCGACCACGAGCCAATGACCAAGAACCTCAACAACCCCGAGCCCAATACTCCCGCGAACGGGACAAGGTCGTCGACCGTCGGCAAGGTGGCACCGGCGCTGTTCCCGCTGGCGGTCGTGGCGCTCTGCTATCTCGTGGGCAAGCAGTTCTTCGGGTTCTGAGGGACGCACTATAGCCCCAGGATGAATGCCGTAACACCGGCCGGAGTTCGTAGCGCCGAAGAATCATACCGCTCCGCAGCGATCCTTCGTGCTCCCCTCTCTGTCCCGCCAGATCGGCGTCGGCGGCGCCGAACTTGCCGCACATCTGGCACGATCGAGCCTCATCGACGAGTACCGGCTCTACATGCATCCGGTCGTGCTCGGCGGCGGCAAGCCGTACTTCCACGCCGGCCTGTCGCTTAAGCTGACGCCGCTTGGCACCGAAAGCCTTTCCCAGGGCGTGACTCTGCTGCGTTACGCACCAGGCTGACCGCAGACCCCCTTCAAGCCAGCCATTCGCGGATCGCCGGGCGGGCGAGGACCTCGCGCATGTGGCCTTCGGCGTCGGCGACAGCAGGTGCCATCGGGGGGCGGGTCGGGCCGCAATCGACGCCGATGACGCGGAAGGCGGCCTTCATGCCGGGCAGCACGCCGGTTTCCATCAGCGCCTCGACGAAATCCTGCGACACCATCTGCAGGGTTCGCGCACGGGTGAGGTCGCCGGCGCGCACCGCCTGGTCCACCGCGACGTAGAGCCGCCCGAGCAGATTGTAGGTGGTGCCGATGCCGCCCTCCGTGCCCAGCATGCCGGCGGCGGCGTAGATTTCGTCGAAGCCGTAGTAGAACAGCTTTTGCGGCTGCCGCTTGCGCAGCAGCGAATATTTGAACAGGTCGGTGGAAGTGTATTTGATGCCGATAACATTGCCGAGATCGAGCAGCCGCACCAACAGCGCCAGCGGCAGCGGCCGGCCGGTGCGCAAGGGGATCTCGTAGACGATCAGCGGCAAGCCGGTCGCCGCCGCCAGCGCCTTGTAGTAGCCAAACACCTCCTCGTCGGAGAACGGGTAGGAATGCGGCGGCAGCGCCGACAGCGCTTGGTAGCCCAGCTTCTCGGCCTGCCGCGCCAGGCGAATGGAATCGCGCAGATTGGGCATGCCGACATGGGCTATCAGCGTGGCGCCGCTTGGCTTGGCGTTCTCGGCGACCAGCTCCTGCTGGGCCAACAATTCGTCCACCGTCAGCAGGCCCGATTCACCGCTGCTGCCGCCGACATAGAGCCCGGCCAGCCCTTGGCGCAGCACATAGTCGTTGATGTTGCGCTGGCGCTGCGGGTCGAACTCGCCCGCGTCGCTGAGGCCGGTCATCAAGGCGGCATACATGCCCGCCAACTCTCTGGTCATTCTGGGATCCTCGGTGCTTTCAGGACTGTGTCGGGGAGATCGGAGCCTGATCCAGTGATTCCGGATCTGGCTCTATCGTCTTGTTTCGGCGTGGTCCTTTCCGGCAGCCGGCTTCGGTTCGCAGACATCGCCTAGGCCTCCCCGGCATGGTGGCAGGTGACGATGTGCTGCGCGGCGCCGGATGAGTCGAAATCGCGCGGCTCGGGCGCCACCCGGGCGCAGCTCTCGCTCGCCTTCGGGCAGCGCGGATGGAAATGGCAGCCGGACGGCGGCTTCGACGGATCGGGCACGCCGCCGCCAAGCACGATGCGACGGCGCGTGCCGCCGGCCTTCGGATCGGGCACCGGGATCGCCGACAAAAGCGCGCGCGTATAGGGATGCAGCGGGTTGCCGAACACCGCCGCCGTTGAGCCGGTCTCGACGATGCGGCCGAGATACATGACCGCGACGCGGTCGCTGAGATAGCGGATCATCGACAGATCGTGACCGATGAACAGGTAGGTCAGGCCAAGCCGCGCCTTCAAATCGTCGAGCAGGTTGACGATCTGCGCTTGAATGGAGACGTCGAGCGCCGAGATCGGCTCGTCGGCGATGATGAATTTAGGGCTTCCGGCGAGCGCGCGGGCGATGCCGACGCGCTGGCGCTGGCCGCCGGAGAGCTCGAACGGGTAGCGGTCGCGCAGCGCCTCGCGCAGACCGACCAGCGCCAGCAGCTCGCTGACGCGCGCCTCGCGCGAGGCGCGGGTGCCGATCTTCTGGGCGCGCAGGCCTTCGCCGATGATGCGCCCGACGGTCATGCGCGGATTGAGCGAGCCGAATGGATTCTGGAACACCATCTGCATATCGCGGCGGCGTTCTTTCGCCCGCTCGCCCGACGCATCGGCATAGTCCTTGCCCTCGAACCGGATTTCGCCCTCGCTCGGACGTTCGAGTCCGAGCACGGCACGACCGGTCGTCGACTTGCCGCAGCCGCTTTCGCCGACCAGCGCCAGCGTCTCGCCGCGCATCACCTCGAAGCTGACGCCATCGACGGCGCGCACCGCGCCGACCTGGCGGCGGAGCACGCCGCGGCGGATCGGGAAATGCACTTTGAGGCCAGAGACGGCGAGCAGCGGCTCATTTGGCGCGGCGCCGGATTCCCGTGCGGTCGCCATGACTGCTTCCGGCGCGCGCGGCAAGCCTTGCAGCTCGCGCCAACGCCAGCAGGCGGCGGCGTGAGCTTGTACGACCGGCTCCAACACCGGCTTTGCCTCGCGGCAGCGGGCGACGGCATGGTCGCAGCGCGGCGCGAAGGCGCAGAAGGTCGGTGGTAGCGTAACGTTGGGCGGCGCGCCCTTGATCGGCACCAGCCGGGTGTTTGCCGCCGTCAGCGACGGGATCGAGTTGAGCAGGCCAATCGTATAGGGATGGGTGGGTGCTGAAAACAGCCGCTCCACCGGTGCCGTCTCGACGAGGCTGCCGGCATACATCACCGCCACACGCTCGACGAGGCCGGCGACCAGGCTGAGGTCATGGCTGATCCAGATGATCGCCATGCCGAGCTCTTTCTGCAGGCGGGCGACCAGCTCGACGATCTGCGCCTGGATGGTGACGTCGAGCGCCGTCGTCGGCTCGTCGGCGATCAGGATCGAGGGCTTGCAGACCAGCGCCATGGCAATGCCGATGCGCTGCAATTGCCCGCCCGAGAACTGGTGTGGAAAGGCCTGCATGCGCTGCGCCGCGTTGGCGATGCCGACGAGGTCCAGCATGTCGAGTGCCTGGCGCTCGGCTTGCTTTTCGCTAAGCCCCTGGTGCTCGCGTAGCGCCTCGGTCAGTTGCAGGCCGATGGTCAGCACCGGGTTCAGCGACGACATCGGGTCCTGGAAGATCATGGCGATGTCGCGGCCGCGTATCTGGCGCAGCTCGCTGTCTGGCATGGCGAGAAGATCGCGGCCACGGAAAAGCGCGCGTCCCGAGGTGACGCGGCCCGGCGGCTTGCGGATCAGCCCCATCAGCGTCTGCACGGTGACCGACTTGCCGGAGCCGCTCTCGCCGACGATCGCCAGCAACTCGCCCTCGGCGAGCTGGAAGGAGACGTCGTTGACGGCATAGACCGCGCGGCCCTCGGGGCCGAAGGCGACGCTCAGCCCTTGCACGTCGAGCAATGGCCCCTGCCCGGTCGCTTCCACCTTGTCACGCGCAAGCGTATCGGCGTGCATCATTTGCCGCCTCCGCCGATGATGTGCTGCGGGTCGAGCGCATCGCGCAGGCCGTCGCCGACGAAGTTGATGCTGAGCACGGCAATGGCGATCATGGCGCCGGGCGGGATCCACATCCAGGGCTGGCTCTCCAGGATCGACAGCGTGCGCGCATCGCGCAGCATGTTGCCCCAGCTGGCGGCCGGCGCCTGCGCGCCGAGGCCGAGGAAGGAGAGCGAGGCTTCGAGCAGGATGACGGTCGCGACGTCTAGCGTGATCGCGACCAGGATCGGGCTCAGCACATTGGGCAGGATGTGTTCGAGGATGATGACCTGGGGCGAGGTGCCGAGCGAGCGCGCGGCGAGGATGAATTCCTGGTTGCGCAGCGAAAGAATCTCGCCGCGCGTCAGCCGGGCGATGGAGGGCCAACTGAGCAGGCCGATGACCAGCATGGTGTTGACGATGCTGGGGCCGACCACGGCGACGAAGGCAATGATGATGACCAGGCGCGGAAAGGTCAGCACCATGTCGATCAGCCCCATCAGGAAGAGATCGACCTTGCCGCCGAAATAGCCGGCGACGGCGCCGACGAAGATGCCGATTGCCGCCGAGATCGCCACCGCGATAAAGCCCACCGACAGCGAGATGCGGCCGCCATGGAGGATGCGGGCGAAGATGTCGCGCCCGGTGCCGTCGGTGCCGAGCCAATGCACGCCGGCGGGCGGCTGGTTGCGACCCCTGAGGTCGATGTCGTTCGGCCCGTAGTGGGCGATCAGCGGCGCAAAAATGCAGGCGAGCACGATGATGGCGAGCACCACCAGCCCGACCGTCGCCAGCCGGTGGTGCAGGAAGCGGCGCGCCGCCTCGCCCCACAGGCCGCGCGAGGCGCCGGCGGCAATGCCGGTATCAAGGGCGGCCTCAGTCATAGCTCACCCTCGGGTCGAGCACGCTGTAGGCAAGGTCGGTCGCAAGGTTGGCCAGCATGACGATGATAGCGGTGATCAGCACGTAGCCCATGATCACCGGACTGTCCCGGTTGACCACCGCGTCGATGAACATCAGGCCGATGCCCGGCCACTGGAAGATGGTTTCGATCACCACAGAACCGCCAAAGAGCGTCGGCAGAGCGAGGCCGACGACCGTGACCAGCGGGATCAGCGCGTTGCGCAGGCCGTGGCGCAGCACGATGGTGCTGGGCCGCAGCCCCTTGGCCCTGGCGGTGCGCATATAGCTCTGGTTCAGCACTTCGAGCATGCCGGCGCGGGCATAGCGCATGAAGATCGCGGCGCGGAACAGGGCGAGTGCCGCCGCCGGCAGGATCAGGTGCCTGAGGTTGTCGGCCAGCGAGAAACTGTCGCCCGCGGTCGAGATGCCCGACGAGGGCAGCCAGCGCAATTCCAGCGCAAAGACATAGACCAAGAGCAGGCCCATGAAGAAGTCCGGAATCGACACGCCGACGAAGCCGCCCAGCGTCAGCGAATAGTCGGTCAGCCGGTATTGCCGGAGCGCCGAGATGACGCCGAGCGTGGTGCCGATGACGAAGGCCGCAAGCAGCGCCACGCCCATCAGTTCCAGCGTCATCGGCAGGCGTTCGCTGATGATCGCGGCGACGCTGCGGCCATTGACGAAGGAGCGGCCGAGATTGCCGTGCAGGATCTGGCCGATCCAGTCGAGGTATTGGATGTAGAGCGGTTGGTCGAGGCCGAGCTCGCCGCGCCGCATGGCGATCAGCTCCTCGCTCGACGGCGCCTCGGCGGTGATCATCGCCAGCACCGCATCGCCTGGCATGGCATGGGCGATGGCGAAGACGATGATCGTGACGCCGAACAGCACCGGCACGCCGAGCAGGAGCTTGCGCAAGAGGTAGCTGAGCACGGCCTCTCCTATGCCAAGGGCGAGTTTTGAAAGCGGGGAATCATGGGGCTCCGCTGGGCCGGAGCCCCATGGCAGTCGAGCATGCTCGGTGGTGCTACTTGGCCACTTCCCACTTCTCGACTTCGTTGTAGACGGCGTGGTTGAAGATCACGAGCGGCTGCTCCTTGAAGTGCTGGGCAAGGCCGACGATGCGGTTGTTGAAGGCGAGCGGGCGCACCTCGTTCCACAGCCAGGCCTTGGGCAATTCCTTGTTGAGAATGCGCGAGGCTTCCTGGTACGCCTCGGCGCGTACCTCATGATCCGCCGATTCCAGACCCTTGTTGAACAATTCGTCGAGCTTCTGATTGCAGTAGCCGAAGCCCAGCGGCTTGGCGCCGCAGACGACCAGCGGCGAGCCGAGCGAGGGATCGAGCCCCATGCCGTTGGCGAAAAAGCCCATCTGGAAAGTGCCGTCGGCATAGACCTGGTTGATGGCCGCCGGATCGAGCAGGCGCGGCTGGATGTTGACGCCGACGGCGGCCAGATAGCTCTGGATGGCGGTGACGGTATCGACGTTCATCTGGTCGGAATAGTAGTAGATGAAATCGACCGGCTGGCTGCCGTCCCAGCCGGCTTCGGCAAGCAGTTGCTTGGCCTTGTCGGGATTGTAGTCATAGGGCTCGAGGTCCTTGGCGCGGGCCCAGTCCTGTGGGAACAGCGTGTTCGACAATTCGCCGGCGCCCTGCTTGACCGTCTCGATGATCGCCTTGCGGTCGATGGCGTAGAGCATCGCCTGGCGCACCCTGACATCGGCGAAGCGCTTGTCGGCGAGGTTGAACTGCAGATAGGTCGGCAGGCCGGCGGAAAATTTCGGCAGCACCGTCAGATAGTCGAGCTTCTGCAGCCGCGCGAGTTCGGAGATCGGCACGCCGCCGCCCTCATAGGACATGGCGTCGACCTCCTTCGTCTCCAGCGCGGCGATGATCGGCGGCACGTCCTTGTAGATCTGGTAGATGATGCGGTCGAGCTTGGGCGCACCGAGGAAATAGTCGGGGTTGCGGTCGACCTCGACATACTGGTCGCTCTCGTATTTCTTCCAGATGAACGGGCCGGTGCCGACGCGGTTGACCCAGAAGGCATTGCCCTTGATGTCCTGCGGCGCGACCTTGCCCAGAATGTGTTCGGGAAAGATGCTGATGGCGATAAGCTGCAACTGGACCCAGAGCGGCTTGGCGCTGTCGAGCTCGACCTGGACGGTCATGTCGTCGAGTGCTTTCACCCCGGCAACCGAGGAGGCGGAGCCATCCTGAAACGCCTTGTATCCGGCCACCGCGCCAAGCTTTTGCGACCAGGGCGAGCCGACCTTCGGATTGGCGTAGAGGTTGAGGCTGAACACCACGTCCTTGGCGGTGAAGGGCGTGCCGTCATGCCATTTGACGCCGTGGCGCAGGTTGAAGATGTAGGTCTTGCCGCCATCCGGCGACTTCCAGCTTTCGGCCAGCATCGGCTGCACGTCGTCGCCGGTCCATTTGATGTGGACGAGGCCCTGCAGCACCGTCTCGTCGAGCCTGTGGCCGCAGGTGGTGTGCAACGTGCCCATCTCGATGCAGCCGGTGCGCATGGCCGAACGGAACGTGCCGCCATCCGCCTTGGCGAAGCCGGCGGCAAACATCATGGCCAGCGCCGGCACAAGCCTCATCAACATTCGTCTCATGGAATTCTCCTCCCGTTGTTTTCCGGCGGCCGAAATTGGGGGCATGCCCCTGCTCCGGGCCTGCTCCCGCGCCAGGCTTCGCCTGTCGCACCGGCCACCGCGCCATCAGCCAGCGGCGACCTTCTCCAACCCTTCGGTCGTGCAAGTCCTCACTTGCGACGACTGGTATAATAGCTTAAAAGGTAGACCATGCACAATATGCCGGTACGAAAAAAATTGTCGGACGAGGTTCGCCTGCGCCTGGAGGAGATGATCCGCGACGAGGTCTATCCGGTCGGCGGCTCGCTGCCGTCCGAGCGCGAGCTGATGACGATGTTCGATGTCGGCCGCCCCTCGGTGCGCGAGGCGCTGTTTGCGCTGGAGAAGATGGGGCTGGTGCGCATCAACAGCGGCGAGAAGCCCAAGGTGACGCGGCCGACGCCGCGCAGCATGCTGGAGCAGCTGACCGGGACGGCGCATCTGTTGATGGACCAGCCCGACGGTATCGGCCATTTCGAGCAGTTGCGCCTGTTCCTCGAAGTCTCGATCGCGCGCCATGCCGCTGAGGTGGCGACGCCGGAGCAGATTGCTGCGCTGGCCGCGGCGCTGGCCGACAACGAGCGTGCCATTCCCCGCGCCCGCGCCTTCGCCGTCACCGACGTCGCCTTCCACCGCGTGCTGACCGAGATCCCCGGCAATCCGATCTTCCTCGCCGCGCATGAGGCGCTGGTCGAATGGCTGATCAACCAGCGCATCCACATGGCCAACACCGAGGTCGAGAACCGCAGGAGTTTCGCCGGCCACAAGGCGGTGTTCGAGGCGATCGAGCGCCACGACCCGGAAGCCGCGGGCCGCGCCATGCGCGAGCATCTGGAAAACGCCCGGCGCAAGTTCAATGCCGGCGCGTCGAAACAGGACTAGAGCGGTTCGCCGTTTCACGGAAACGCAGAACCGCTCTATCTCATTGTTTTGACGCAATTCCGGACGGAAAACCGCTACGCACTTTTCCTGGAATTGCTCTTGGGCGTGTACTCATAAACGACGGCCAGTCGATGAACGTTCTCGGCATAAGACGCCGGCCCGTAGCAGTAGTTGCGCCAAGAGATCATCGATTCAGGGCAGCGGGATCGGCTTGTCACTGAGCGTGCGCAAGTACGCGATCAGGTTGACCCGTTCGGTCTCGTCCGGAACACCAGGCGTCTCCATCTTAACGCCCGGCGTGGTGAGCATGGGCCCGAAGAGATATCTGTTCAGGTCCTCGTACGTCCACACGCCTTCCCAGCCGAGCAAAGCGTCGGAGTAACGCATCTTTGCCATGGATGCCTTGTCGCGGCCGACGACGCTCCACAAGTTCGGTCCCGCTTTGATCCCTCCCTGTGGCCCGGCAGTGTGGCAACGGTCACACGCGCGGGTAAAGTAGGTTCGGCCTTTCTCGACATCGGCAGAAGCCAACTTCATTGAGATCGGGGCTGGTGTTGGCAAGACGACGCCGTGCGACAAGAGATAGTCGGCAACGTCGCGTTGCCCCCTGCTTTTTGCCAGATGGAGCGGTGTCTTGCCGTCCATTGTCTTCGCATTCACGTCCGCGCCGGCCTCGACCAGTGCCTTCACGCAGTCGAAACAATCGAGAGTGACGGCGACATGAAGGGCGAATTCGCCGCCACGGTCGGAATTTGGATCTGCACCCCGCTCCAGCAACAGCTTTAACAGACCGATCTTGCCTGTCCCCACAGCCGCCATCAGCGGGGGCCCCCCAGTTGTCTGGGCGTTGACGTCCGCACCACGTTCTATGAGCAGTTTTGCCGCTTCGATGTGGCCCATCCAGACCGCAAAATAGAGCGGCGTTGCGGTTCCATCACTTTCGTCTATGCCGGCGCCTGCGTCGAGCGCCGCCGTGATCGCCGCGACATCGCCGTTCATGGCTGCATCGTGAATGGCGGCGGCATGCGATACAATCGGGATGTGTGCAAGCAGTAGTGGAATGAAAAGCAAGGACACGCGCATTTGGCATCTCCAAGGCAAATCGGAGGACGCGGCACGATTTCAAGGCGGCAAAGTTTACCTTAAATCCTTGCTTGTGACCACGCCCGTCGATGGCTCAATGAATGGTGGCAGCCCTTGAAAGAATGAAAGGAAGACCGGCCATGTCCCTACTGGCCGTCTGGCAACGGCCCGTAGGGTCCCATCCGGGTGAGCGCATGTTGCTTCGGGTTTATGAGTCCACGACCTGATGGTGCATTGGTCCTAGGCTACCAGGGCCATTGGTCGATATTGCCCTTATATTAGCTTCAGCGCATGTTCATGTCAGCCGGCGAGGTCGCAGAAGCCGGTCAGGCCCGGCGGCCAACCCATACATCCCCCCGGCAGCCGGGCCACCGACCTCGCCCGTGCGGGTCTCCCGTAAACGCCGGCCGACAACCAGCCAAGCCATTCCAAGACGGTCTGCGCGGCATGCAGCGGCTTCGACAGCCTCCTTTACCGAATGTTCAGCAACGTTTCGCATGTTCGCGCCGGGGGCGATGACGTGCGAGGCAGACGCCAATGCATCGAAACCTTGTCGACGCGCCGCCCTTGGCAATGGACGAAGACAGCATCGAGGCCGGACGGCTCGGCGCGCTCGAGCGCTTCGACGTCATGGACACGCCTCGCGAGGAGGCCTTCGACCGCATCACCCGGCTGATCCGCAACATCTTCGACCTGCCGATCGCCATCGTTTCGATGATCGACGGGCACAGGCAGTGGTACAAGGCCTATGAAGGTCTTGAAAACCGCGAGGTCGGCCGCGACGAGACGTTCTGCAAATACACCTTGCAGGAGCTGACGCCGTTGGTCGTCCCCGACGCGCGGCAGGATCAGCGCTTCGCACAAAACCCGCTTGTCACCGGCAATCCGCATATCCGTTTCTATGCCGGCGTTCCGCTGCGCACCGGCGACGGCCACGCCATCGGAACGGTGTGCGCCATCGGCTACGAGCCGCGCCAGTTCAATGCCCGGGAAACGGCGATCCTTTGCGATCTGTCGCAGCTGGCCATGGATACGCTCGAACTGCGCCAGCTTGCCGCCGTAGACGGCCTGACGGGCACGCTGTCGCGCCGCGCGTTCAAGGAACAGGCGGCACATGCCGTGGGTCTGGCCCGGCGCCACAAGCACGAGCTGGCATGCATCACCCTCGATCTCGACCACTTCAAGACGATCAACGACCGCTACGGCCATGCCGCCGGCGACAAGGTTTTGACCGCCATGGCGAAGGCTTGCCGGCAGCATCTTCGCGGCAGCGACCTGTTCGGCCGCCTGGGCGGGGAGGAATTCGCGCTTCTGCTGCCGCATACCAATCGCAAAGGCATGGCCGAGGTGGCGGAAAAACTGCGCGGGGCCATCGGCCAGGCCGACATCAGGCACGGCGCATCGAAAATCCCCGTCACCGCCAGCTTCGGCATGGCGGCGCTGGATGCGCGAACCCAGGACATCGACCAGTTGCTGGCCAATGCCGACACCGCGCTCTATGAAGCCAAGGCAGCCGGTCGCAACAGATGCATTGCCTTTCGCGCGCCGGACGATTTGGCCAAGGGACCGCGCCGGCGGGTGCTGAAGGCCGGCCGCATCCTGTTCAACAACCGGATGTCGTCCATCGACTGCACGGTAAAGACCTTTGCCGACGACGCCGCGGGGCTGGATGTGATCAGTTCGATCGGCGTGCCGGAGACGTTCAACCTGGTCATCCGCTCGGATGCCTTCGAGACGCGCTGCCGCATCGTCGCGCAGACCGAGCGGCACATCGAAGTCGAGTTCTGCTGAGGCGGCGCCATCGAGCAAGTCGCGGAGCCTGGTTGCGAAGCCGGGGCAATTCCGCAATTCTGCCTATATGTGCAACCTCTACAATATCACCACCTCGCAAGAGGCCATCCGCCAGTGGACCCGCGCACTACGTGACATCGCAGGCAACCTCGAGCCCTCGATCGACATCTATCCCAACCAGTTTGCGCCGGTGGTGCGCAACGCGGCCGACGGATCGCGCGAGCTTGCCAATCTGCGCTGGGGCATGCCGACGCCGCCGGAGCGCATGCGCGGCAATGCCGATTCCGGCACCACCAATATCCGCAACCCGCAATATGGCCACTGGCAACCCTTTCTCGGCGTCGAGAACCGCTGCGTCGTGCCGGTGACCAGCTTTGCCGAACCGAGCCCGACGCCCGGTCAAAAAGACCCGGAGACAGGCGTCCAGAAGAACTACTGGTTCGCGCTCGGCGAAGAGCGCCCGCTGTTCTTCTTCGCCGGCCTGTGGACGCCCTGGCAGGGCGTGCGCAAGGTCAAGGAAGGCCCCGGCGAGCACGAACTCTACGGCTTCCTGACCACGAAGCCGAACGCGCTGATCGCGCCGATCCACGAGAAGGCGATGCCGGTGGTCCTGACCTCGCCGGATGAGACGGAGATTTGGCTCAGCGCGCCGTGGTCCGAAGCGAGAAAGCTGCAGCGCACCGCGCCTGACGATGCACTGGTGATCGTCGAGAAGCCGGCGACGCAGGTCAAATTTCCGGCGCAGCCACCGGCGCAAGGTTCGCTGTTCTAGGGCCAACCAGAAGCAGGAACCGAGCAAGCAAGTTGCTACCTGACTTTGACCACGACCTTGCCCTTGGCACGTCCTGTCTCGACGTATGCCAGAGCCTCATTGGTCGCCTCAAATGGAAAGACCCGATCCACAATCGGGCGGATCACTCCGGCTTCGATGAGGGACGTGATCTTGCTCAGCTGATCGCCCTGCGCCCACATGAAAAGGAACGAAAACTGCACGCCGCGACGCTTGGCTTTGGTCCGAATGCCGCGGCTGAGGAGACGCAGCAATAGCCTCAGCACTCCGTTCAGACCCTGCTTCCTGGCAAATTCCGGATCAGGGGGACCGGAGATGGAGATGAGCTTCCCGCCGGATTTCAGCACACTCAGGGATTTCTCAAGCGTTTTGGCGTCCTGACTGTTCAAGACGACGTCGTAGCCCGACAGAATTTTCTCGAAGTCATCTTTTCTGTAGTCGACGACGACATCGGCGCCGAGACCTTTGACCAGATCGGCGCTTGCCGAGCTCGCGGTTGTCGCAACGATCGCGCCGAGGTGCTTTGCCAGCTGGATGGCGAATGTTCCCACGCCACCAGAGCCCGCCTGGATGAAGACTTTCTGGCCCTTCTTCAGATTGGCTTTGTCGACCAGAACCTGCCAGGCAGTCAGCCCGACCAGGGGAATCGAGGCCGCCTCTTCCATGCTGAGGTTCTTGGGCTTCAGGGCCACGTCGGCTTCATTGATGGCGATGGATTCGGCGAATGTCCCTATCCGGCCATCGCGCGGCCGCGCGTAGACCTCGTCACCGGGCTTGAATTTGCGGACTTTTGATCCAACCCGAACCACCATTCCGGCCACATCGTGGCCCAGGATGAAGGGGCGGCGATAGGGTAGGATGAGTTTGAATTCGCCGGTTCTGATCTTGGAGTCCAGCAGGTTCACCGCTGCAGCATGGACCTCGACCAGGACATCGTGGTCTTGAATCTCCGGCGCCGGCATGTCGGCCAACCGCAGAATGCCCTTCTTGTTATACTTATCGACAACGAATGCCTTCATGGCAGTTACTTTCTAAAAATGTCTTTTGATGTACAGGCACGAAGCCCAGCGTTCTCAGCTGAAAAGCCGCCCGGTGGGAAAGGCGTCAGGCCTCGAGGAAAGACAGGGCTTTGGGGACGAAATCGGCGTGATTCTGGAAGACCCCGCCATGCCCGGCATCCGGGTAGATCACCAGCTGCGCCCCGGGGATGCGCCGGGCGAGATCGTGGGTATTGCTGCTCGGCACCATCTTGTCCTGATCCCCATTCGCAACCAAAGTGGGAATGCGGATGGCGCTCAGGTCTTGCGGCGCCTGCAGTCCATAGGCCTTGATCGCCTTGAGTTGCGCGCCGAACGCGCGCAGCGAGATCGCCTTGTCCCGGTTATTCTGGCGCTCTTTCAACCGCTCCAGAAATGCGTTTGCGGCACGGCGGCCATTCGGCGTCATTGTGAAGAAGAGATAGTATTTCGGATCCCGAAAAGTCAGCCAGCCCTTGATCATGTCCACAATCGTCAGCGGCGTCACCTTGTCGATGCCTTCGCCACCGGCCGGCCCCGTGCCGGCAAGGATGAGTTTGCGCACAAGCTTGGGCTCCGTCAGCACAATCTCCTGCGCCACGAAGCCGCCGAGCGAAAAGCCGAAGAGATCGACTTCCTCGAACCCAAGCGCCCGGACAAAGGCGACCGCGTCCCGCGCCATCCCGGAAATGGTCGACGGCGTTTTGCCGCCCGAGGCACCGACGCCGCGATTGTCGAAGGCAATCACCCGCCGGGTCGCAGCGAGGCCGTCGACGATGCGTGGATCAAAGTTGTCCAGCTGAGCGCCCAGATGGTTGAGCAGGATCACCGGTACGCCCGTCCGGGGCCCGAGTTCCCGGTAAACAAATGCCGTGCCGCCGACATCGACAGAGCGCGTTGGCGCGTCCTGGAACAATGCCCGTGAACGGGGCGGCCGATTGAATGAATGTGTCATGCCTGGCACTTCCGTCCTGTAGGGCGTGACCAATTGTGTTGTGGTTGCGTGTCGCATGTGCGTGGAATCCTTCGTGCTGTTCAGACCGGCAAGCGGAACTGCTTGCGCAAGCTCTTGTCGAATATCTCTGCGGGGGCGAAGCGGCGCAGCATGCTGACCAGCCGTGCTGCCTTGCCGGCGGTATAGCGTCGTCGCGGACGGGCATCGGTCGCCGCCTTGACGACCACTTCCGCCACCACTTCCGGCCGATCGGCTTTGGGCATCACATCGCGAAGCAAGGCGTCGACCCCAGCGCGAGCCCGATCGTATTCCTTCAACACGGAATCCGGCTCAATGCCGTTCTGGTCGAAGACGGTACGGACGAATGCCGGCTCGATGACGGAGACGCGGACGTTGAAGGCACGAACCTCGTGATCGAGCGATTCCGAATAACCTTCGAGCGCGTGCTTGGCCGCCGAGTAATGAGCTGAGTATGGCGCGGGTACCAATCCCAGAATCGAGCCGATGTTGATGATGCGCCCTTGGCCGCGCCGCCGCATCGACGGCAACACCGCATTGGTCATGCGGATGACGCCGAACAGATTGACGTCGAACAGGGCCTGTACCTGGGCGACCGAGGATTCCTCGGCGCCTCCAAGCATGCCTACACCGGCGTTGTTGACCAGCAGGTCGATCCGGCCGGTCCGCAAGAGCACGGCCGAGACAAGCGCGTTGATGGAGCCATCATCAGTCACGTCGCACACCAGCATGGTCACGCCATCCGGGCCAATGTTGGCCTTGCGGCGGCTTGTCCCGAAGACGGTGAACCCTGCTCGCGCCAAGGCCTCGGCGCTGGCGCGGCCGATGCCCGATGAGGCTCCGGTCACGATCGCGGTTTTTCCAGAATTCGCATTCATTTTCGATGCTCCAAGCTCACGGGCTCTAGCTTATTTCTGTTGATTGGATTATGGTTATAATATCAGATTATGATAATAATGCAATAGCAAATCTGGAAGGTGAGACCATGCGCTACGAAAAGGGTCGAAAGGACGCGTCACGCGGGCGGATCATGGAGGTCGCCACTGAGCGTTTCCGGTGTGACGGCATCGCGGCGTCCGGGCTCGCAAAAATCATGAGCGACGCCGGGATGACGAACGGGGCCTTCTATCCCCACTTTCCGTCCAAGGCGGCGCTTGTCCGTGAAACGGTGGCGGCGGCTCTGGAGGATCAATCCGACCAGATACGGGAAGCATTGGCCTCCGGCGGTCTGACAATGGCGATAGACGCGTATCTGTCGGCGGCACACCGGGACAATCCCGGCAAGGGCTGCGCCTCTGCCGCGTTGCTGCCGGAAATCGCGCGTGAGCCACCCGAAACGCGTCAGCTCTATACCGAGCGTTTGCTGACCCTGGTGCGCCAGGTGTCGGCGGATTTGCCGCCGCAAACCCCTGATCCGGACAGCGTTGCGTTCGGCATCTTTGCCACCCTCATTGGCGCCCTTCAGTTGGCCCGCGCCGTGGAGGGGACGGAATTGTCGGATCGTATCCTTGCGGCAGGAGCGGATGCCGCTCGGACGCTGATGCAGCACCGGGGGGATGAAAAGGCATCCTAGAGCTTCCGTGGGTGCACCGCATCCAGCGCGATGTCTGACGCCAGATGGCCGCAAATGTTATACTATCGATCCGTTCCTTGATCGAAGAAGGATCGCACCGATGGATGCTTGGAGAATCGGGAATATCTGGGTAACCAGAATTCTGGAGATGTGCGACCCTCTGGGGACGCCGTCGGAATGGTTCCCCGACTGCACCGACAAAGCACTCGAGCCGCACCTTCATTGGCTCGCGCCCCGATTGATATCGCCGGCAACAGGCCGGCTTATTCTTCCCATCCAGAGTTTTCTGGTTCGTACCGAGCACCACACCATTCTGGTCGACGGTTGCGTCGGCAACGACAAGACGTGCGCATACTTCCCGCATTGGCATCGCCGCAATGACGGCACCTTTTTGGAGCGCCTGGCGAATGCAGGTGTTGCTCCCGAGCAGATCGACTATGTGCTGTGCACTCATCTTCATATCGACCATTGCGGCTGGAACACACGATTGGTGGACGGGCGTTGGATACCGACATTCCCCAACGCCCGCTACATCATGGCGCGGCGCGAGTTCGAGGCCGCACAGGCGGCATCCGGCGACGCCGACGAACGGACCTATGAGGACAATGTGCTGCCAATCGTCGAGGCTGGTCGGGCTGTGTTTGTCGATATGGACTATGAACTCGACCGCGAAGTGTGGCTGGAGCCAACTCCGGGCCACACCCCGGGGCACGTAGCCATCGGCCTGAGATCTCAGGGCGTAGGAGCAGTGTTTTCCGGCGATCTCATGCATTGGCCGATGCAGTGCATTTACCCCGACTGGAACTTTCGGTACGACACGGACCCTGATCAGGCACGTCGGACGCGGTGGGCATTCCTGGAAGCTTGCTCGGACAATGGCCGCATCGTCATGACGTCGCATTTTCCCTTGCCGTCGGTGGGAACCATCTCGCGACGCCGCTCATCATTCTGGTTCGACGATTATCAGCCGCGGTAATCGCCGAGGCCCACGCCAACCCGAGCGGCGCGGGCGATGTGTTATTGACGAGGGAAACGGGGGCGTTGTCCGCCTTTCTCATTCCTCATCCTTCCACACCACACGCCGCACCACCCTTATCTCGGCCAGCCGCCGCACGCGGATGCCGACGCGCTCCCGCGCGGTGAGGTGCCGGGCTTCGGCACGAACGAATTGCTTGTTGCGGCATTTTTCGCAAAGCATGTGGCCGTCGATCAGGTCGATGTCGACATCGCCGAACAGCCTGATCAGATCGGACGGCTCGTACCAGCGCTTGATGTTGCAGTGACCGCAGCGGATGAGGATGAGATCGCCTCTCTCGTGCGATTTGCCGAGCGTCCAGGCATTGCCGCGCTTTCGTCTTCCGTCTGTATCAGGCATTGCTAAAAATAGGAACTCATTCCTGACAAAGTCAATTCGACCTTGACATTTTTGTTCTCTTTTTGTTCACTGTGAATACCGGGTTCAAGGAGGTGTTTGACATGGACCAGATCGTGACATTGGACAGCCGCCAGGAGGCGGCATTGCAGGCAACCGCTGACAATTTCATTGCGCATTACAAGGGCGATGCGGTGAAGGCCCTGAAGGAAATGATCGTGCTCAACGGACATTTGCAGCAGCGCCTCGATGCGCTCTCAGCGCCGAGGCGGCGGCAATGAGCATCCTGCATCTCGACCCCGACGCCGAGGCCGAGCTTCACGCCGAAGCGGAAAGGCTGATCGCCCGCTACGACAGCCCGCTCGAAACGGTGAAAGCGCTGATGATCTACAATTGCGAGTTGGAGACACAAATCCTCGCGCTTGCCCACCGTCATCCGGAACTGGTGACGTTGAGCTACGACGACACGCCGGCGATGATCGGCTGACGGCTGCCGCACCGCCACGCCACCATGCAATCGCGTTGGCGGGACGGCGCGGCTGCTCGCGCCGTCCGCGGACGGATGCCTGGCCTCAGGCGGCGCGCAGACCTTCCTTCGGACGCAGGTTCTGGTTCATGCGGAACAGGTTCTGCGGGTCGTAGCGCTGCTTGATCTCCAGCAGCCGGCGATAGTTGCCGCCATAGGCCGCTTCGACCCGGTCGATCTCGTCCTCCGGCATGAAGTTCACATAGGCCGTGCCGGCGGCATAGGGCCTTGCTGCTTCATAGATACCGCGGGCCCAGTCGATGCAGGCCTTGTCCATTGCCGGTTCGCGCCAGCGGGCGTGAACGTTCATGACGAAATGCGAGCTGCGCTGCGGGAACGCCGTTTCATCTGCCCTGACGCGGCCCGCCGCTCCGCCGACATGGCCGAAGAATATTTCGCATTCGGGACCCGGAAGCCGGGATATGGCCGCCGTGGTGACCTCGATCGCGCTGTCGGAAAGCTCGGTGAAGTCATGGCTCTTCCAGTAGTTGCGGGCGCCGGGCGTAAGCAGCGGGTCGAAGGCCTGCTGCCAGCCGATGAACGGATTGGGGCCGACGACGTCGGCGATCGGCGTGCCGATGGCGCGAAGCGTCTGCGTCGCCTTTTCGCCGGCCTGGATGTCGCCGCAATAGCACATGGCCAGCACCAGTACCTCCTTGCCGTGCCATTCCTCCGGCAGGAAGGGCAGCGGCGGCGCCTGCCGCATGACCACCCAGCAGGTCAGTTCGTCGGGCGCGGTTTCGAGCGCCTTGCGATATTCGCGCAGCACCTTGTCGGCATCGGCGAACGGATGGACGACAAGCCCCGACAGCACTTGCGGCCCGAACTGGTGGAGCTGGAACTCGAACGCCGTGACGACGCCGAAATTGCCGCCGCCACCGCGCAGCGCCCAGAACAGGTCGGGATTTTCGCTGTGATTGGCGCGCAGCAGCTTGCCGTCGGCGGTGACCACGTCGGCGGAGACGAGATTGTCGATGGTCAGCCCGAATTTGCGGGTGATCCAGCCGAAGCCGCCGCCCAGCGTCAGGCCCGCAATGCCGGTGGTCGAGTTGATGCCGGTCGGCACCGCCAGTCCGAAGGCCTGTGTTTCCCGGTCGACATCGGCAAGCGTGGCACCGGGTCCGACCCAGGCCCGCCGTGCCGCGACATCAACTCGCACCGACTTCATCATAGACAGATCAATCATCAGGCCGCCATCGCAGACGGCGCTGCCGGCGATGTTGTGGCCGCCGCCGCGCACGGAGACCAGAAGTCCGTTTTCCCTGGCGAAATTTACGGCAGCGACGACGTCGGAGGCGCCGACGCAACAGACGATCAGGCCTGGCCGCCGGTCGACCATCGCATTCCAGATGCTGCGGGCGTCGTCGTAGGCGGCGTCGCCTTCCCGCAGCACCGTGCCGCGTATCTGTGCCGAAAGTGCTTCGAGGGCCGCGGTATCGATTGTCGTCTTGCCGCGTTCAAGCGTGGTGAGGCTCATGCCCGTCATGGTTTCCTCCCGTTTTTTGCTGGTGAGCGCCCCTCCCTGATTTTTTAGTGTGCTCTTATGTTAGCCGTCGCGCAAGTTATGGCGGACCACCCGTCAGGCCGGCTCACGCTTCAGCGCCTGCGCCATGCAGTGGATGCCGCCGCCGGTCTTGGAGATTTCGCTCATGTCGATCGCCGCCACCTCGAAGCCGCGCGCCCTGAGTTGGCCGATCAGCGTCTGGCTGGAGGTCGGCGCGATCACCCTGTCCTTGCCGAGCGACATGAAGTTGCAGCCGAGTGCCATCGTGTCCTGGAAGGGCACGTCGATGATCTCGTGGCCCTTGCCCTTCAGCCAGTCGACGATGCCGGGCTCGGTGCAGGCGAGGCAGACCGCCGTCAGCTTCTCGGCGATCGGCACCACCATCAGGTCGATATGGACGTAGTATTCGTCGATAAAGGCGATGCGGGTTTCCCAGCCTTCCTTGTCGAACCAGGCCTGCACCTGGCGGGCGCCCTCTTCCTGCGTGCGGGCGCCGCCGCAGCCGATCAGCACGACGCCCTCCTCGATGACGTTGAAGTCGCCGCCCTCGAAGGTGCCGGCGGTGACCATGTCATAGATCGGGATGCCGAGCTTTTCATAGGTGCGGATCGCGGCATAATTCTCGCCGCGCCGCCACCAGTTGGCCATGGCAGTGATGAAGGCGCCGTAAGGCGTCATGACGCTGGAATCGCGCGAATAGACCTGCATCGGCAGTTCCGGCGTCGGCTCGTGCCAGTGGATGTTGACGCCGAAATGCTCATAGGCGGCGACCAGGTCCTTGTGCTGCGCCTGCGCGATCTGGACGTTGCAGGGCGCCTCACGCAGATGCTTGCGCGACAACGAGCTGGTCGAGAGATGGCGCAGGAAATTCGGCGAGCCGAGCAGCACGTCGGTCAGGACGTCGGTCTCGTTGGCGAAGCCCCAGGCAGTCAGCGGCTTGGTGCCGCCGGCCGGGTTGCGGCGCTGCAGCGAGAACGGTTCGGCAACGATGCGGTCATGGACGGTCATGGGGTTCTCCTCGTGAGATTGATTTTGCGTTGGTTGGTCATGGAGTGCCTGCGGCCGGTATCCACCAGTCGCGCCCGCGCGGCGTGGTGACATATTCCGGCCAGCGGAAGTTGACCGGCGGATCGTAGTCGCAGAGCGGCGCGAGCCAGTTCGCGCCGCCGATGCCGCCGCCGGTGCGGCTGATGAATTCGTCCATCGCCGCGTCGCGGGCGGCCTTGTCTTCGAGCAGGCGAAGGGCCGATAGTGCGATGGTCTTCGCCGCACAAATGACCATCGGGTCGATGGTGGCCGAAATGCCGCCCAGCGCATTCATCACCCAGGACGGATAGGGGTAGCCGGTCTCCGAGCGCAGCGCCGGCCGGGCAACATAGAAACGCGCCGTCGGCGCATGCCAGCTCATGTCAGTGTAATCATCGGAGGTCGAGTTCACCTGCGAGGGCGGCAGGTCGCGTCGCAGGATGGCTTCCGCCACCTGCGGCTCGATCAGCCGCTCCAGCTCGTCGATGAACGGCTTATCGCTCGCCATGCGCCCGGCATTGACCTGTATCTCGCGCGCGACCGCCTTGGCGTCCTCGTCCCAGCGCGGCGGACCGACCGCCGACAGCGCCTCATAGGCAATGCCAGCCATGGCGTGGTTGGCGAGCCCCGGCCGTGACTTCGACACAAAATGCCGCTCGTAGCGGCAGCCGCTCATCGTGGCTGCCGCCTCGGCGTTGCGGTCGAGCACGGCGGTGACCTGCTCGGCCATCTCGATCGTCGGGACGCGGATCATGTACTGGATCTCGGCCAACCCCGCCGGCAGGTTGTCGGCGGTCGCCTGCCCGGCGGTCAGGATCGCTTCGCTGATCGACCAGCCGCCCTGGTGCGGCAGCATGGAATCGCGCAGCGCCTTCGAGGCCATGTACATCATCATCAGCGCGTCGTTGGCGCCGGGCGCCCTGATCGCGGAATGCGACTGCGGGATGGGCGCAGCGCCGTCGGCCGGCCTCGCCCAGCGCTCCGGCTGGTCGCAGATGAAGCGGTAGATCATCGCGTAGGCGGCGCCGCAATGCGTGTCCCAGCGCGCCGTGTTGCAGAGCGGCAGCATGTAGAAAGGGTGGAAGGAGATCATGCCGGCGAGACCGTCATAATAGCCCTTCGCCGCATGGATCGGCTTCGATCCCCTCACCTTTTCCGCCGGCTCGCCGGTGAAGCGCAGCGTGCCTGGAATGTCGTGTTGCTGCATCGCCGCCTTGGTGGCCAGCAACCCGCCGAGGCTGGCAATGCCCAGCCCCGAATGCGGATCGGTATGGCCGCCGGCCTCGCGGCCGAGACCCGGGCGCGGCCGCTGCACCGTCGCCGCGTCCTGGCAATTGCCGGGCACGGCGTCATATTCGGCATACATGCCGATGGTGGGCCCAGCACCGTTCGTCCAATGGGCGCAAAAAGCGGTCGGCATGCCGCCCGAGCCTGCCTCGACCGAAAAGCCCTCGCGCCTCAGCCGATCGACATACCAGGCGGCCGACTGGTACTCGCGCCAGGCGGTCTCGCCGAAGTCGAAGATGGTGCGCGTCCACACCGACAGCAGCGGCTGGATGCCGTCGATGCAGGCAAGCGCGGTCGCTTGCGCCGAGGTCGTCACCAGTTTCTCCATCCGTCAAAGAAAGCAGTGAAGCGGCTTTCCAAAAAGTGATATGTTTTCCCGGCTCATGCAAATTCGGTTCACCTGAGGTTTCTTGAGGATACCCTCCACCCAGGCGCTGCGCGCCCTCGACAGCTTCGCCCGCCATGGCAGCGTTTGGCGCGCCGCCGACGAATTGCACGTGACCCGCAGCGCCGTCAGCCACCAGTTGCGGCTGCTCGAGCGAGACCTCGGCTTCGACCTTTTGGAGCGCATTGGCAAGGGCGTGGCGCTGACGCCGCGCGGCCAGCGCTATGCCAGCGACGTGCGCAAGGCGCTCACCGTGCTCGGCGACGCGGTGACGCGCCATGCCGGCACCGGGGTCGGCGGCTCGTTCAGCGTCTCCTGCACGCCGGGCTTCGCTTCGCTGTTCTTATGCACCCATATCGGCGAGTTCCGGCAGATGTATCCGGATGTGGCGTTGCACATACTGACGCCGCGGCGTCTCGACGATGTCAGCAATCCGGACGCCGACGCCTTCATCGCCTTCGGCGTTGGCAACTGGCCGAACCGGGCGGCCGAACTGTTATGCGAGATCTCGTTCACGCCGCTGTGCAGCCCGACGCTGCTCAACAAGGTCGGCGGTTTCTCCAAGCCCGCCGACGTGCTGCGCGCCAATCTGCTGCATCTCGGCGACACCGAGGACTGGGCGCGCTGGCTGGCGCTGTCCAAGGTCGAGAACCCCGACACCGAGG
This sequence comes from Mesorhizobium monacense, assembly GCF_056781675.1. Taxonomy (NCBI): domain Bacteria; kingdom Pseudomonadati; phylum Pseudomonadota; class Alphaproteobacteria; order Hyphomicrobiales; family Phyllobacteriaceae; genus Mesorhizobium; species Mesorhizobium monacense. Next base: position 3,488,514 of record NZ_CM165567.1, read on the forward strand.
GCGGCATCTTCTTCTCCGACATGAACCTGGTCTTCTCGGCCGCGATCGCCGGCCAGGGCATCGCCATGGGCGACGAATTGACCAGTCGCCGGGCGCTCAGCGAAGGACGGCTGGTGCGCCCCTTCGACATCGCGATCAAATCGCCGCGCTCGTATTTTTTGGTTTCGGAGCACGCGAAAGCGAGCCATCCGGTGCTGGAGGCATTTGGGGGATGGCTGAAGTCGAAGCTGTCGGAGAACCGACTCTAAACCCACGATAGATGAATCAAATTTGCCGATCAGGCGAAAACTATTCGGTTGCGGTGAGGCCGCGCCCTGCCCTACGATTTCAATCGGAGTGAGGATAAAGGCAGGATGCAGCAACCCGGCCGGGCCGCAGAGATCAAGGCAATCGGGATCGGCAAGAGCTTTGGCTCGTTCCGGGCGCTGGACAATCTGACGCTCGATATCGGCCGCGGCGAGTTTTTGACGCTGCTCGGGCCCTCCGGCTCTGGCAAGACCACCTTCCTGATGATCCTGGCCGGCTTCGTAAAGCCGAGCGACGGCCGCCTCTACAGCGACGGCGTCGACATCACCGAGCGGCCGGCCGAGCAGCGCGCCGCCGGCATGGTATTCCAGGGCTATGCGCTGTTCCCGCATATGTCGGTCGAGGCCAACATCGCCTTCCCGCTCAAGGTGCGCAAGAAATCGGCCGCCGAGATCAAGCGCCGTGTCGGCGAGATGATCGAGCGCGTCGGGCTGAAGGGCCACGAGACGAAACTGCCGGCGCAGCTTTCCGGCGGCCAGCAGCAGCGCGTGGCGCTCGCCCGCGCGCTGGTGTTCGAACCGGGCGTGCTTCTGCTCGACGAGCCGTTTTCGGCGCTGGACAAGAGCCTGCGCGGCCAGATGCAGGCCGAGATGAAGCGGCTGCACCAGGAGACCGGCACCACCTTCGTCTTCGTCACCCACGACCAGAGCGAAGCACTGGCGCTGTCGTCGCGTGTCGCCATCTTCAACCACGGCAAACTGCTGCAGGTCGGCGCGCCCGACGAGGTCTACGACCGGCCGGCCAACCGCTTCGTCGCCGAGTTCCTCGGCGAGATCAACATGCTGCCGCTGAAGGGCGTGCGCAGCGCCGAAAATGGCACTGTCGGGCTCTGCGAAGACCGCGCTGTCAGCCTGCGCGGCAATCCGGGCACCGTCGGCGGCAACGCCATTCTGGCGATCCGGCCCGAGCACATGTCGATCGCGCGCGAGGCGGCTGTGGGCGAGAACGGCATTGCCGCCACGGCAATAGCCGCCACCTATCTGGGCGCTGCGACCAAACTGGACCTCACCACGCGCCAAGGTTCACGAGTGACGGTCTCGGTGCCGAACGAGGTTGCGGCCGCCGCACTCAGCAAGGGCAACTCGGTCTGGCTGACCTGGCCGGCCGAAAAAGGTTTCCTCCTTCCGGATGGAGGATGACGTCAAGGTGGCGAAGCCTCGAGTGATGATTCCGGGATTCGCACTAACTACTGCAACGACCAACGAAAAAAGGGGAACTGACATGAACAACTCCAAGAGAAATGCTATCGAATCCCTCTCCGCCAGGGCAACACGCGGCGAGATCTCGCGCCGGCAGTTCACGCAACTGGCCGCGCTGGTGCTGGCCGGCACGCCGATGCTGCTGCGCTCGACCGGCGCCTTTGCGCAGGCCAAGGAACTCGTGCTGGTGAACTGGGGCGGCGACGCTATCACCGCCTATGACGCCGCCTATGGCCAGGCCTTCACCAAGGAAACCGGCATCACCGTCAAGATGGACGGCTCGGGCCCGACCGAAGGCGCCATCGCCGCGCAGTTCAAGAGCGGCGCGCCGACCTGGGACCTCGTCGACGTCGACCCGTTCTCGGCCATCACGCTCGGCGCCCAGGGCGCTCTCGAGCCGATCGACTATGCCATCGTCGACAAGAAGAAGATGCGCGAGGGTTTTGGCTGGGAATACGCCGCCTCGACCTATTTCTTCTCCTATGTCATCGCCTACGATTCCGAGAAATACGGCAGCAACGCGCCGACCGGCATGGCCGATTTCTTCGACGTCAAGAAATTCCCCGGCAAGCGCTCGCTCTACAAATGGGGCGTGTCGAGCTGGGAAGCCGCACTGCTGGCCGACGGCATCGCGCCGGCTTCGCTCTACCCGCTCGACTTGAAGCGCGCGCATGACAAGATCGCCGCCTTCAAGGAGAACGTCGTCGCCTATTGGGGCGGCGGCGCCGAGAGCCAGAGCGTGCTGCTCAACGGCGAAGCCTCGATGGCCATCGTGTGGTCGACACGCGCCTCGCTGATCGAGCAGGACTCGGGCGGCAAGATCAAGTTCATCTGGGACCAGGGCCTGATCTCGCCTGGCGCGCTGGCCGTGCTGAAGGGCAATCCCGGCGGCAAGGAAGCGGCGATGAAGTTCATCGCCAGCGCCCAGGACCCGGCAAAGCAGCTCGTCATGTTCGACAAGCTCGGACAGGGCCCGGCCAACCCGGCCGCCGACGCACTGATCCCCGCCGACAAGAAGCGCATCAATCCGGTCGACCCCGAGAACATGAAGAAGCAGATCGCGCTCGACATGGACTGGTACGCCAAGAACTACGGTCCGGCGCTCGACGAATACACCAAGATCATCTCGGCCTGACCGCGCCGGGATCATCCGACGACATGAGAGGCACCCTCTCCGACAGGATGGGCGCGGCGCTGTTGATGGCGCCGCTGCTCCTGTTTCTTGTGCTCGCCTACGCCTGGCCGTTCCTTGGCGTGGTCAAGTGGAGCGTCACGCTGCCGACGCCGGGGCTCGGGCAATATGGCGCTCTGGCCACCGACCCGCTGGTGCAGTCGGTGTTCATCCGCACGCTGCGCATCGCCCTGATCGTCACTTTGGTGTCGGTGACGGCGGCCTATGCCATCACCGTCGTCTGGGTGCGCGGCAGCCCGGCGCAGCGGATCGTCGCCGAGTTCTGCATTCTCGTCCCCTTCTGGATCTCGGTGCTGACGCGCGCCTTCGGCTGGGTGGCGCTGCTGTCCAACCGCGGCCTGATCAACAGCTGGCTGCAATCGATCGGCTTCATCTCCGAGCCGCTGGCGCTGGTGCGCAATGAATTCGGCGTCATTGTCGGCATGACGCATTTCCTTATCCCCTTCGCGGTGTTTCCGCTGGCCTCCGCCATGCGCAGCCTGGACGACCGCGTGCTTTTGGCGGCGCGCGGGCTCGGCTCCAGCCGCATGCGCACCTTCTGGTCGGTGTTCGTGCCGATGACGCGCTCCGGCATCATCGGCTCGGCGCTGATCGTCTTCGTGTTCTCGCTGGGCTTCTTCGTCACGCCGGCGATCCTCGGCGGCGGCCGCAGCGTGATGATCGCCGAGCTGATCTACCTGCGCATCTTCCAGAGCCCGGACTGGGGCCTGGGCGCGGCAATCAGCGTCGTGCTGGTGCTGTTCGTCGGCGCGCTAATGGCGCTGCTCTTCCGCTACGTGCGGCCGAAGCAGCTGGTGTAGCCATGCCGACCTATCGCCCCGGACCCGTCTCGCTGATCCTCGCCGCGCTGGTGGCGCTGTTCCTGCTGTTGCCGCTGCTGGCCGTCATTCCGGTGTCGCTGACGCCGAGCCGAATGCTGGCAATGCCGACGGGGGAATTGTCGCTGCGCCACTACCGGGCGCTGATCGAGGATCCGCGCTGGATCGACGCCATCCTGCTCTCGATCCGCATCGGCATCGTCAGCAGCGCGATCTCGACGGTGCTGGCGCTCTGCTTCAGCCTCGGTGTGTGGATGTTCCAGCCGCGCTTCACCGCCGCACTCGTCGGCTTCGTGCTGTTGCCGATGGTGGTGCCGCCGGTGGTCTCGGCGATCACGCTCTACTTCCTGCTGACCTCGATCTCAGGCTTCAGCTCGTTCTTCGGCTACGACACTTGGCTGGGCGTTGCCATGGCGCATTCGGTGATGACTGTGCCTTTCGCCACGGTGCTGATCCTGGTCTCGCTCAGCCAGCTCGACCGGCGCATCGACCTTGCCGCGCGTGGCCTTGGCGCCAGCGTGTGGGAGCGCGCCACGCGCATCATCATGCCCAACATCAAGTTCGGCATCGTCACCGCCGCACTTCTGTCCTTCGTACTGTCCTGGGAAGAGATCGGCGTGACGCTGTTCATCACCTCGGTCAACGCGATCACGCTGCCGAGGCTGATGTGGATGGGCCTGCGCGACAACATCGACCCGGCGATCGCGGCCCTTTCGGTGATCCTGATCATCATCACGGTATTGGTGCTGGCGGTGCGCAGCGTCGTTGCCAGGCAGCGCACGGGGCAGTGATGCCGCGCCGCGCCAGCGACAATCGGGTGTTTCGGTGCCGACAACCGACCCAACGCCGTCCACCCTGACCACCAGCTACGGGCCTTAAGGCCGCGTCGCCGGGCACGGCCGTGCCCGGCCGATACCGGCGCCCCGCCCTCAGGCTGCCTGCGACCGGCGCTGCCTTTCGGTGACGTACTGCTGGTGGCGGCCCGCGAGCGGCTTCTCCTTTGCCAGCAAGCCGTCCAGCAAAGCAAGCAGTTCGCGCGCGGCGGCCGACTTGCAGGAATAGTAGACCATCTGCCGGTCGCGGCGGGTTTCGACGATGCCGAACCTCCGCAACTTGGCAAGATGCTGCGAGAGCGCGGACTGGCTGAGCTCGACTTTGTCGGCGAGAACGCCGACCGACAATTCGCCCTCAGCCAGATAGTTCATGATCAAAAGCCGCTTGCCGTTGCCCATCACGGACAGGAAGGCGGCCGCTGTTTCGGCGTTGGAAGTAAGTTCCTTCGAGACCATTTATTTCCCCATATGCCTTGCTCTTCCGAACGCCATGGGGGCAATGGCATCAGACATCCAGAGCATTGCCTGAGCTGGCCATCCCCCACTTTTACGGGACGGGGCTCTGCTTCTCGTTTGACCATGATCCTTCTCGAAACAGGTTGCCACCATTCGGGATCATGGCCGGGACAGCATGCGCGATTTTGTGCGTTACGCAAGCCGGCGCAGATTCGATATTTTTGAATCCGCGCCGCCAACAAGTACCAGCGTCGCGCTCTTTCAGCAAGAATATAACGAGTTCTTCAAGCCGCATTTACAGTGCGCCGCATGTTTCGCGACAGCCACAAGGGAGAGATCAGCGGCAACCGGCAGTTCACGCCCAGTTGAGACGCGGTGATGAAACCTAGTGCCGCATTCTGCGTTTTGGTGGATCATAACAGCAAGGGTTTTACCCATGACCCAGGGATGGTTTTCGAGGCCGGTTGCGGTTTCGGTGGGCATCGCGGGCTCGATCCGGCACATTTCCAATGCCCAGCAGGCAGTCGAATTGCTGACAGGCCAATGGCGCGACGCCGGGAGTGCGCAACACGGCTCGGCGCTGCGCGCCTGCCGCCGTGCCATGAGCGGCGATCTTCCGGCCGATGCGGCCATGGATGCGTTTGTCGGCGCAGCCCGTGAGGCGCATGTGCTGGTAGAGTAGGCCGAGCAAGCCCGATTGCCGCGTTCAGGCCGTCGCACGCTGTCGTTGGTTCTGCCTGCCGACCAGAACGGTGGCCGGGGCCGGAAGGTTTCCGGAATCGTTTTAGCGACCGCTAACGGAATGGAAACAGCTCTACGATATTAATTGAAATTCAATTTGCATGAGGTCCGATGCGTGAGCATGCCTGCTACGGTCCGGGACTGAGCGGTCGCGTGAAGCATCATCGAGGCGAGGAAGACTTGGGGCTGGAAGACATAGAGCTGGAAAACCGGGGGCTGCAGGATTTCCGGGAGAAGTGAGGTATCGAATGGACCCGTCCGCCCCCCGCAAAGAGCGGCGCCTTCATGCACGAGAGATTGTGCTGAAGGAAGCGACCATCACAACGGAGGACGCCGAGATAGGCTGCTCCGTTAGAAATCAGCACGAAAATGGAGCTGAGTTGCGCGTCGCTCCCGGCGTGAAAATACCGGATCGCTTTGTGCTTCATGTACAAGCCGACGACGCCACCTATCGCGCCGTTGTTCGGTGGAGGAGAGGCGAGCAACTCGGGGTGCAGCTCTATGGCGGCTCTCCGAACGTTTGACCGATCAGGCGCCTCTGTAGCTACCGCCCTCACCTGCCGTTCACCGGCCAAAGTAGACCGATACCGCTCGCTGAACCAAGCCACTCGGGGCGCGTTCCCTCCTGCAAGCCAAGGAGGACATCATGCCACGAGGAGCGCTACTCTGGCTCATCGGGATTCCGATACCGGTCATCATCATCCTGTGGCTTTTGGATTATCTGCATTAGATTCAGGAGATGCTGGCCTGACCTGAATCTCTGCCTCAGCCACGTGAACCTACCGGCTTCCGGGCCTGTGCTGGCCGAGTTGGAACTTGCTCGCCGCGCAAACGCTAAGCCATTGAAATGTTGGCGATCCCGACAGGATTCGAACCTGTGACCATCGGCTTAGAAGGCCGGTGCTCTATCCAGCTGAGCTACGGGACCGCTGGCCGGCCGCGCCGGCTGATGTCTTCACGCCCGGGCGTTGCCCGGCAATGCCGGTCAGTGCGTCCAAGGCGTCCTGCGGTCATAGCGGAAATTCTCCGCGTAGGAAATCTGCCGGCGCTTGGGTTCCTTCGGTTCCTCGACGCGGAAGGCGAGCCCTTCGCGCTCGGCGTAGGCCACCGCCTCTTCCCTGGTGTCGAAGGTCAGCCTGATCTGGCTCAGCATGTCGCCGGAAGTGGTGTAGCCCATCAGCGGGTCGATCTTCTTGCGCTGCGCGGGATCGAATTCCAGCACCCAATGTCCGGTCTTGGCCTTGCCGGATTGCATCGCGGTTTTGGCTGGGCTGAAAATGCGCGCGGACATGACCACCTCGTTGCTCCCTGGGGCCGACCCTCCAGGTACTCCTGAATCGGCGCCTGCCCTCGAAAAACCCGATTCAGGGTCTCGGGGTCGTGCGCCAACCCGTCATTACTGTGCAATGGCGCCGGCGGCAAGGCCGACAGGTTTTGCAGTCAGACGGCGGGTCTTTGACCGCGCGGACGACGGTCTTTCGACCGCGTCTAGACGACGGTCTGCGACCGCGCGGACGACGGTCTTTCGACCGCGTCTAGTTGGCGCGGCGCCGCATGCGGCATATGTCGGATACACTGGTGTGCCAATCACGGTTATGACAATGACGGACATGGTGGCGGAAACCTTGCGGACCGGCGAACCGGCAATCTTCGACGGCGCGATCGTGATCGGCGGCGGCGCGGCCGGGCTCGCCGCCGCGCACGCGCTGATCAGGGCCGGCGTGGCGGTGCAGGTGCTGGAGCGCGAGAACCGGTTGGCCGAGCCCTGGCACCGGCGGCACGAGAACCTGCATCTCAACACGCATCGCGACCTTTCTGCGCTGCCGGGTGTCACCTACCCCGCCGGCACGCCCGGATTTCCGCACCGAACCGCCGTCATCCGCCACCTCAACCAATTCGCCGAGACGCACCGGCTGCCGGTCACGTTCGGCGTCGCCGTCGACGAGATCGTGTCCGGCGGCGACCACTGGATCGTGCAGACCAGCGCCGGTCCCCGGCGCGCGCGCCATGTCGTCGTCGCCACCGGGCGCGACCGCCAGCCTTTCATTCCGCAGTGGAAAGGCATGAAGGACTTTGCCGGACGGATTGTCCATTCGGCGGATTTCGGCTCGGCCAGGGATTATAACGGCAAGACGGTGCTCGTGGTCGGCGCCGGCAATTCGGGCTTCGACGCGCTCAATCACCTCGCCGGGGCGAACCCCGGTCAGATGTGGCTGTCGGCGCGCAACGGCCCGGCGCTGCTGCCCAAGCGCATCGGCCGCAAGATCGCCGTGCACCGGTTTTCGCCGCTGCTGGCGCGCCTGCCGGTGTGGCTCGCCGACGCCGTGATCGCGGCCACGCAGCGGCTCGTTCTCGGCGACCTCAGCAAATTCGGCCTGCCTGCGTCGCCTTCGGGCGGCGCCAGCCGCCTGGCCGGCGACTACACGGCGATCGCCGCCGACGACGGCGCCGCCGCCGCCATCAAGGCAGGCAGGATCATCGTCGTGCCGCAGCTGCGCGAATTCACGCCGGACGGCGTCATTCTCGACAATGGCCAGACGATCGCGCCCGACATCGTCATTGCCGCCACCGGCTACCGTACCGGGCTGGAGACGATGATCGGCAAGCTCGGCGTGCTCGACGGCAAGGGGGTGCCGCTGTTCAACGGTTCCGACAGCGATCCGAAACTGCCCGGCCTCTGGTTCACCGGCATGCGGCCGAGCATCCGCGGCTGTTTTTCCAATGCCCGCATCCAGGGCGACGCGCTCGCCCGCAAGATCGCCCGGCGGACGCGCAAAGCAATTCCAGGAAAAGTGCGCAACGGCTTTCCGTCCGGAATTACGTAAAAACAAAGAGTTAGAGCGGATGCCGGCACAATCGATGCGTCGCGTCGACGATGGCCAACCCGCGATTTATTCCTGCAAGAACGCCTGGCGCGCGTAACAAAGCCAACTCCTCCAGCGAATACCAAGAGTCGCCCTGCCATCCCGGCAGCGAACTGCGACAAGTGCCCGCCAGGCAAGACCGTTTCGCGCCTTGATCCGCCGGCGGCCAGGAGGAAAACATGCAGCTTCTCAAATCCGCACTCTGCCTTATCGCCCTTTCCGCGACACCGGCTCTGGCCGATGACGCCATGGGCATGATGAAAATGATGAAAGGCGGCGAGGTCGTCGCCATCATGCCGGACGGACATATGGGCACGATGATGATGAAGCCCGACGACAAGATGATGGGCGACATGATGAAGATGGCCAAGCCGCTCGATCATTGCGTCATGATAATGACCGGCGACGACGGCAAGACCTACGTCGTCGACACCTCGACGCCAGAGGCCATGAAGGCCTGCGAGAAGATGGCGATGTAGCATCGCCGGCCAGGCCGGTGCCGATCCGCCGTCATGTGGGCGCATGGCGGCGCACGGCCATCCGCTCGGAGCCGGCAATCCCGTCTCTGGCGTCCAGGGAGGCGATCGCGGCGGCTTTTCGCGCCACTGCCGCACTTTGCGCGGTTTCATCGCTCAAGGGGGTTGCGCGGCAAGGCCCGGAACCTTATACGCCGCAGCAACTCGGAGTGTAGCGCAGCCTGGTAGCGCATCTGGTTTGGGACCAGAGGGTCGGGAGTTCGAATCTCTCCACTCCGACCATTTCCCTACATGAACGATACGATCCCGGCAGTGACGACTGTTCTGTCGCCTCGGCTGCCATGCCTGCCGTTCGATCCCCACGCGGTTTCCTGCAACCGCCGTTGGAGCGCGATTTCAGAATGTATCGTTTTAGCACAATTCCCAATTGCTGGACTTGCGCCGGCCGTCGGTGGTTAAATTTTTGCGTCTGACCAAGGAGGGGACAGGGTCGTAGAACGGGAGGAGACAGTGCATGGAATATGAGTTCGAGAGACGCAGTCAAGCTGACGACCAGCCGTATGAAGTTACCTCTTTCGCCAAAAAATATGGCCTGACGATCCCAGCCGCGGACGCGGTTCTTTTCGCCAAAGGCCCGTCTCGCACGGCATGCGACGCCGCCGCACTGGCCTTCCTCTGCGCGATCGCCGCCAGAAAACAATCGGCGCGCTAGCTTCCATGAATTCGACAGCGAGGCGCGGCGAAGGTCTTTCTCGCCGCGCATGACCGCCAAAGCGGCCATTTGTCTCCAAAGGCGGCTCGCGTCGTGGCCGCCACGCCTGCATCGGCAATGCCGCGTCAGCTCTGGATGAAGGCCAGCAGGTCCGGGTTGATGATCTCCGGATGCGTGGTGCACATGCCATGCGACAGGCCCTCATAGACCTTCAGCGTGCCTTGCTTGACCAGCTTTGCCGCCAGCAGGGCCGAATCCTCGATTGGCACGATCTGGTCGTCGCCGCCATGCATGATCAGCACGGGCACGTCGAGCTTCCTGAGATCGTCGGTGAAGTCGGTCTCGGAGAAAGCCTTGATGCAGTCGTAGTGGGCCTTGGCGCCGCCCATCATGCCTTGGCGCCACCAATTGTCGATGACCCCTTGCGAGACCTTGGCGCCGTCGCGGTTGAAGCCGTAGAACGGACCCGCCGGAACATCCCTGAAGAACTGGGCGCGGTTGGCGACAAGAGCTGCGCGAAAGCCGTCGAAGACCTCTATCGGCAGGCCGCCCGGGTTGCTGTCGGACTTGACCATGATGGGCGGCACCGCACCGATCAGCACCGCCTTGGCGACGCGGCCGCCGCCGTGGCGGGCAACGTAGCGCGCCACCTCGCCACCGCCGGTCGAATGGCCGATATGGACGGCATGCTTGAGATCGAGATGCTCGGCAAGTGCTGCGACGTCGGCGGCATAGGTGTCCATGTCGTTGCCGGTCGCGGTCTGCGAGGAACGGCCATGGCCGCGCCGGTCATGGGCGATGACGCGAAAACCCTTGTCGAGGAAGAACAGCATCTGGTTGTCCCAGTCGTCGGAACTGAGCGGCCAGCCGTGATGGAAAACGACTGGCTGGCCGGTGCCCCAATCCTTGTAGAATATCTCGGTACCGTCGCTGGTGGTGAATGTGCTCATCGTCCTGCTCCTGAAGTTGGATGGTTGTCGGGGAAGGTTCGCTCCTTCTGTAGACAAGCTAGTGAAGCTCGGCCATGGTGAGGATTGGCAAAACAGACATTGAACGAGGCAAAACTGACAGATGGCCGCTGTGCGTGATCCGATCGAAATCGGACTCGTCGTCTATCCCGGCGCGCAGCAGGCGGCCGTGCTTGGGCTCACCGATCTTTTCATGCTTGCCGACCAGCTGGCGCAGGCGCGGTCGACACAGGCGCCGCGGCTTCGCGTCAGCCATTGGCAATTGCAGGACGATGCCATCATCCGTAGCTTCGACAGCGGGCCGAAGGGCAGCGAGCCCAGGCCCGACAACGGGCCGGCCATGGCCATCCTGCCGCCGACCCTCGGCGATCCGATCGCACGCGAGGCGGCGGCACCCTATGCCGAGTGGCTGAGAGCCCGCCACGCAGCAGGCGCGACGCTGGGCTCGGTCTGCGCCGGTGCCTTCGTGCTTGCCGAAACCGGCCTGCTGTCCAGCCGCGCTGCCACGACGCACTGGGCCTATAGCGAGGCGCTGGCCAAACGCTTTCCCGATATCCTGCTCGACGCTGACAGGCTGGTCATCGACGATGGCGACATCATCACCGCCGGCGGCTACATGGCCTGGACCGATCTCGGCCTCAAGCTGGTCGACAGGATGCTTGGCCCGGCAGTCATGATGGCGACGGCGCGCTTTATGCTGGTCTACCCGCCGGGACGCGAGCAGCGTTTCTACAGCCCCTTCGCGCCGCGGCTGAGCCATGGCGACGAGGCGATCCTCAAGGTGCAGCACTGGCTGCAGGCAAGGGGCGCGCGCGATGTCACGCTCGGCTCTATGGCCGAGCAGGCCGGGCTGGAGGAGCGAACCTTCCTGCGCCGCTTCCGCAGCGCCACCGGCCTCAAGCCAACCGAATATTGCCAGCACCTGCGGGTCGGCAAGGCGCGCGACATGCTGGAAATGACGACGCGATCCGTCGACCAGATCGCCTGGGACGTCGGCTATGACGACCCCGGCTCGTTTCGAAAAGTGTTCGCCAGGATAACGGGGCTGGTGCCGGGAGATTACAGGCGGCGCTTCGGCGTGGAGCGAGCCGGGCAGGCCGGCGAGGAGGGCTGAGGCCTTGACGTGGCGCTTGACGTCAAGTCATCTTCAAGGACTGCCGGGGTGGCGGTTTGGGGCTACGCAAGTAGAATGGGCGCTTCCTATCCTGGTGAAGGAGCAACAGCTGAGCAGATCCTGAAACTCGCTAGCGAGTTCAGACTGGCCGCGAACCACTTGTTTGAAAATCGACGCAAGGGCAATGCGCTTTCATTGGTGCCATGTCGTTTCGCCGCGCTTCACGCAATCGAACTCTACCTGAATGCCCATCTGCTGCTGACTGGTTCTGATCACAAGTCGGTGCGCGGCTTGCAGCATGATTTTGCCGAACGCACCTCGAGAGCGGCCGCCTCGGGACTTTCCCTGCGAAAACGCACGGCACACCACCTGACCAATCTTACGGGGAGCCGGGAGTATCTGGTGACGCGATATGGTCCGGAGATGGCCACCACCCTGTCGCAGATCAACAGGCTGATGGCGACCTTGAACGAAATTGCCACGAAAGTGGAGGACCGCTTGGGAATTAGGATCGATACGCCCATTCGGGCGACATAAGAAGGCAAGCTCGCCGGGCGAGGACCCCAACCGCCACAACTCCCGGCGAGCCTACAACCTGATTTGGAACGCAATCAGGACCGGGGGTTAAGCCGGCAAACTGGTGCTGCAAGATGGATGCCAGTGATTTGATCCCGAAATGGGACAGCGGCGACCGCCTTCTCCTCCTGAGAAGGGAAGCTTTTCGTCAGGCGCCTAAATCTCGAACTCGCCCTGCCCTTCGTCCATGGCGCTGACGGTCTCGGCGGCGAGCGCGCGGGTGATCGGCGTCTTGCGCTCCAGGGCTATGCGGTCGAGCCGTTCGACGACGCGCATGGCGGTGGCCAGCGAGCGCTCGATGCGGCGCACCAAATATTGCACGACATGCGGCTCGACCTCGACCTGGCGGTCGGCGAACAGCTTTGTGATGACGCCCGCGAGCAGGAGGTCGTCGGGCTCGTGGATCTCGACCGTTGCCGCCGCCTTCAGCCGCGAGACAAGATCAGGAAGCGCCACACCCCAGGCCAGTGGAAAACGCCGCGCTGTCAACAGCAGGGTCGAGCCGGCGCCGCGCACGGCGTTGATGAGGTGGAACAGGCCCGCCTCATCAATCCGTGCCTTGTCGACATCGTCGATCAGCGCCGGCCTGTCGCCGAGGCCGGCGATGCGGTCTTCGATGCGGTTTGCCTCGATCGCCACTGCCTTGGCCCGCGCGTGCCAAATCGAGGCCAGATGCGTCTTGCCCGAGCCTGCCGGGCCGGCCAGCACCACCACCGGCGACGGCCAATCCGGCCAGCGGTCGACCAGCGCTGCGGCCTGGCTGTTGGTGCCGGAGACGACGAGCTCGTCGCGCGAATAGCCGGTGCCGTGGCCGAGATCGAGCGGCAGCTGGCGCGGCGGGTCGGTTTTCTGGTCAGCCATCAGGCTCAGCCACGCGGTTCCTTGCGGCGGTTGGCCGGCAGCGGCGGGACGGGTTCGGTGGCATGGCCCTTGTAGAGCGGCGATTCGAGATAGCGGGCAATGGCAAAGCGCACCAGCACGGCCACGGCGGCCGAGGCCGGCACGGCGATCAACAGGCCGACGAAGCCGAACAGCGCGCCGAAGGCAAACAGCGCGAACATCAGCCACACCGGATGCAGGCCGACGCTTTTGCCGACCAGCCGCGGCTGCAAAATGTTGCCCTCGATGAACTGGCCGACGAAGAACACGGCGGCCACCGCCACAACCATCATCCAGTCCGGCAAGAACTGGACGAAGGCGACCCCGACGGCCAGCACCAGCCCGGTCAGCGAGCCGACATAGGGTATGAAGGAGATCAGCCCGGCAAACAGGCCGATCAGGATGCCGAAATTGAGCCCGGTCAGCGTCAGGCCGGTGGCGTACATGGCGCCCAGCACAAGGCAGAGCGTGCCTTGGCCGCGCACGAAGCCGGCGGTGGCGGTGTTGATGTCCCTGGCGATCGCCCTGACCGTCTGGACATAGTCGCGCGGCACCCAGCTGTCGACGATCGCCACCATGCGGTCCCAGTCGAGCAGCATGTAGAAAGCGACCACGGGCGTGACCACGAACAGGCTGACCACCGAGACCAGCGCCACGCCCGAACTCCAGATCGAGGTGAAGACGGTGCTCAACAAACCGAAGCCGGAGGTGAGCAGCGAGTTCAGCCCGTCACGCAGGCTATTGGCGTTGACGCCGAATTTCTGTTCCAGCCATATCGGGTCGAAGCTGGTGATCAGTCCCTGCAGGCGGGTCAGGTATTCCGGCAGCTTGCCGGCGAAATCGGCCATCTGCGTGGCCAGCACCGGCACAAGGATGACGAAGGCCAGCACCAGGACGACGATGAAGGCAATGAGGATAACCACCGTCGCCATCAGCCTGGAGAGGCCGAGCCGTTGCAGCCGGTCGGCGACGGGATCGAGGAAATAGGCCAACACCATGCCGGCGACGAACGGCAGCAGGATGCTGGAGAAGACGTAGAGGAACAGCGCCGGCAGCACGGCCGTGGCCAGCCAGAAGAAGATCTGGCGGCGGAACGCAAGAGACGCAGCTTCGCCGGCCGCCGCGACCTCGGCGGCCGCTTCGATCGATCCTTGATCAGGTGCCCGGTGTGGAGCCTTCGCCATAGCCGCTCATATGCCTCAGCCAGCCCACGAGATAGGCCGCGGCCGAAGCCACGGTCAAGACCCCGGACAGCAATATGAGCGCGGGCCTCAGCGGGTCGAGATGGATGTCGAAGGCAAGCTCGCCCAGCACCACCGCCGCCAGCACGATCTGGATGGCGGTGTTGGCCTTCGACACGAAGAGCGGCTTCATCTCGACCGGGTGCGCCATCACGGTCGACAAAAGCACCGCGCAGATGATCAGCGCATCGCGCGACACCATGGTGACGACCAGCCACAGCGGCAGCTCGCCGATGAAGCCCATGACCACGAACACCGAAACCAGCAGCACCTTGTCGGCCATCGGGTCGAGATAGGCACCGAGCTCGGAATGCTGGTTGTAGCGGCGGGCGATGAAACCGTCGACGCCATCGGAAATGCCGGCGACGAGGAAGCCGGCAAACGCCCAGCCCCAGTGCGCCTGCAACATGGCCAGCACCACGGCGGGCACCAGCAGAAAGCGCATGATCGTGATCATGTTGGGGATGGTCAAACGCATGTCCCGTCGCTTCTGTTTTGCTGATTGATGATGGAGATGAAGGGTGGGTGCAAGCACCAATGGCGAAACGCGTTCCGTCCAAGGGTTTGTCGAGGTGCACCTGACTGCGACGGTGTTGGGGGAATAAGGGCACGCAGCGGATGGACTCTTCAGCGACCAGCAAGGCACCATGGCACTACAATGAGGAGTCGAACCTTGTCCTTGCCCGTTGGCGAAGCGCGTCAGTATCTTGATACGGCCATGAGGGAACGAGGCTTTCGCCGCATCCGGAAAGGTGTCTTCGAAGTCGACCGGAGCGACGGCATCAGCCTGATTCTCGAAGAGGCCTTCACTGGAGGCGATGGCGATGTTCATGTGAACATGCTCGTTTATCTGGACTTTCTCACTGTCCGGCCATTGCTTGAAAGGCTGTACGGCAAAAAATGGATCTGGACTGGACTGGCGCAGTTTTTTCCCGAGACGATTTTCAACAATGAGCTAAAATCTTACGCTCGCTATTTCAGTCATCTTGACCGAGCGAGCATCGACACGTTGTTAGGGAAGTATGTTGAGCTGGCGCTGCGCATCAGGGCCGAGAACCCGGACATCGCCGCTTACGTCGCCGGAAACAGCGAGCCGCTCGACATGCCTTACAAACTCACCCAACCCTCCGCAGCCGATATCTTGGCGCTGATCGCCTGCGAAATCGAACTTGGGCACTATGACCGGGTGAAGCGTGCCGTGCACTGGTTTCGAACCGACAATGGCGGGATAGCGCTGAGTGAGTATGGCAAGGCACTGCTCGATCGCGTCGACATGGTGCTGAGGGAACGTGAGGGGCGTCCGTAAGGGCGAGGCGGCAAGGGCCAAGCTCTCCACGCTTTTATCGGGGAGCAACCCCCTCCATAACACCGTCATCCTTGCGAGGCGGGGCCGTTCATGCGAAGAGCCCGCAAGTGAGTGAAAACAGCGATGGGCAAGCGCAACAGATGAGCAAGCGCCGGAAATGAGCAAGCGCAAGAACGGGCTCACCTATGCCGAGGCGGGCGTCGACATCGATGCCGGCAATCTGATGGTCGAGAAGATCAAGCCGCTGGTGCGCGCGACGCGCCGGCCGGGCGCCGATGGCGAGATCGGCGGTTTTGGCGGCTTGTTCGACCTCAAGGCCGCCGGCTTCACCGATCCGGTGCTGGTCGCCGCCAATGACGGCGTCGGCACCAAGCTGAAGATCGCCATCGACGCCGGCAAGCACGACACGATCGGCATCGACCTCGTCGCCATGTGCGTCAACGACATCGTCGTGCAGGGCGCGGAGCCGCTGTTCTTCCTCGACTATTTCGCCACCGGCAAGCTCGATCCCGACCAGGGTGCCGCGATTGTCGGCGGCATTGCCGAGGGCTGCCGCCAGGCCGGCTGCGCGCTGATCGGCGGCGAGACGGCCGAGATGCCCGGCATGTATCACGGCAACGACTACGACCTTGCCGGCTTTGCCGTGGGTGCCGCCGAACGCGGCCAGTTGCTGCCGACCGACGACATCGTCGAGGGCGACGTGCTTCTAGGCCTCGCCTCCTCCGGCCTGCACTCCAACGGCTTTTCGCTGGTGCGCCGCATCGTCGGCGTGAGCGGTCTTGCCTGGAGCGACCCGGCGCCGTTCAACGACGAGTCGACGCTGGCCGAGGCGCTGCTCGAGCCGACGCGCATCTACGTCAAGTCGATCCTCAAAGCGATCCGCAACACGCATGGCATCAAGGCGCTGGCGCACATCACCGGCGGCGGCTTCCCGGAAAACATCCCGCGCGTGCTGCCGAAGGATTTCTCCGCCGAACTCGACCTCGAGGCCATCGAGGTGCCGGCGGTGTTCTCGTGGCTGGCCAAGACCGGCGGCGTCGCGCCGGAAGAGATGATGCGCACCTTCAATTGCGGCATCGGCATGATCCTCGCCGTCGCCTCCGGCCAGGCGGCGCAGGTCGCCGCCGTGCTGCAGGAGGCCGGCGAGACGGTGACGCCGATCGGCCGCATCGTGCCGCGCCGCGACGCCGGCGTCATCTATCGGGGCTCGATCGGCCTATGAACAAGAAACGCACCGTGGTGCTGATTTCGGGGCGCGGCTCCAACATGACGGCGCTGATCGCCGCGGCGGCGGACCCGGCCTATCCGGCCGAGATCGTCGGCGTCATTTCCGACCGGGCCAACGCGGCCGGGCTTGCCATCGCGCAGGCGCGGGGCATCCCGACGAAGGTCATCGTACGCGCCGACTATGCCAGCAAGGAAGCGCATGACGGGGCGATCGACGCCGCGCTCGTGGGCTTCGGCGCCGAGATCGTGGCGCTCGCCGGCTACATGCGCATCCTCGGCGCCCGCTTCGTCGAGAAATGGCTGGGGCGGATGGTCAACATCCACCCTGCCCTGCTGCCGGCCTTCAAGGGGCTGGACACCCATGCCCGGGCGCTCCGTGCCGGCATGCGCATCCATGGCTGCACGGTGCATTTCGTCACGCTCGACATGGATGACGGCCCGATCATCGCCCAGGCGGCGGTGCCGGTCATGGTCGGCGACAATGAGGACACGCTGGCCGCACGGGTGCTCAAGGCCGAGCACCGGCTCTATCCGCTGGCGTTGGGACTGGTCGCCGAAGGCAAGGCGCGCATGGAGAAGGGCCACACCGTGCTCGCCCACTTCGCCGACGACGCGGAGAACGGCACCTCGGTGGTGATGGCGCCGGACCCGCTGCGCGAAGAGCGCGATCTTGAGCAACTGGCGCGGATCACGCCGTAAGAGAGGCTGGCATGGCGACAACCAGGCAACTAACCAGGCACCTGCTTGTACTTCGCCACGCCAAGTCGAGCTGGGACGACCCCAAGCTCACCGATTTCGACCGGCCACTCGGACCGCGCGGGCTGAAGACTGCGCCTCTGATGGGGCGCGAGCTGGCCAGGCGCGGATGGCTGCCGGATCTGGCGCTGGTGTCGTCGGCGCTGCGCACCCGCGACACATGGCGGCTGGTCTCGGCGGAACTGCCAAAAAAAGTGCCGGCCGATTTTGCCCTGGCGCTCTACGAAGCCGCAGCCGCGGACATTCTGGCCAAGGTGCGGCAGGCAAAGTCGAAGGCAGGCAGCCTTCTGGTGATCGGTCACAATCCCGGGCTGGAAGAGTTCGCACGCCAGCTTGCCGGCGACGGATCGGATGCCGGGGCGCTGAAAAGGCTCGAAGAGAAATTCCCGACCGCGGCGCTGGCCCGTTTTGACGTCGATGGCGACTGGGCGGATCTCACCTTCGGCAGTGGCCGGCTGACGCATTGCCTCAGGCCGAAGGAATTGGGCTAGCCGCGCTTCGTTGCAGAACAGCGACAGAGAGCGGCGGGACAAGCCCGCCGCCTTGAGGTCTTTTCGCGGATCGAACCGATCAGCGATTGCCGAACAGGTTGCGGTCGGCGCCCTGGGTCAGCGGCCTCTGGACCGACGCGTCCGTCGTCCTGATCGAAGCCGTCACGGTGCTGTCGACCACAGCAGTCGCCGGCTGGTTGGCGTTGGCCGAGCCATAATTTTCGCTGCCAGCGAAAGCGGCGCCGGTGGCAACGAGGATGGCGGGATCGGGTCCGCGCTTAGCGGCCCCAGATGCCCTGGCCGGATTCCGGCTGGACCGAATCGGGCGTCAACTTGAAGCCGTTGTGCTCGACCGGCTTGCGGATCGAAGCCGTGAAGCTGTGGTCCAGATTGTCGGCAGGCGCGGTAACGGCCGGCTGGTTGACGTTGTTCGAACCATAGTGGTCGCTGCCCGCGAAGGCGCTGCCCGTGGCAACGAGGATGGCGGCGGCGGCAAGAGCGATCTTGGTCATTTCAGGTACTCCGGTAGTTCACTGTTCTGTCCGTCAAGTGGCGTGCCTTGGGAGGAATTCGCGTCGCTCGGACCACCCCCAGATGGGTCTGTGGTACTGCCATTTCCAGTCACGAAGATGTGCCCGAAAAACCTCAGGAACGGCGCTTGAAATCCGGCCGGAGGCTTCCCCCGCCATAATCTTATCAAGCGATATCATATGGTTAGGCGAATACACCTCGTTCCGGCGACAAGATTTTCCGAGCCGGCGTTCACACTGTCGTGCACGTTTATGGCAATTGACAGGAGTTGCGCCGCCCAAAGGCCAGTGACAATGTTTGCCAGCTTGGAGTTTGCCTTGCGGGCGGATCGATATTATCCGTTGTCACGGGCATCCAATCGGACGCTGCCTGGCCGCGTTCGTCGGAAACACCCGATGAGACCCGGCGGGCAGCATTCCTGAACAGCGATAGAAAATGCGGCTGCTGCTTGTCGAAGACAATCGCGAACTGGCCGATTGGCTGGGCAAGACCTTGCGCCAGGCGAACTATGTCGTCGATGTCGTGCATGACGGCGAGGATGTCGAGCATGCTTTGGCCGCAGGCGACCATGCGCTTGTCATTCTCGACCTGGCACTGCCGCGCATGGGCGGGCTGGAGGTGCTGCGCATGCTCAGGGGGCGCGGCAACCGGGTGCCGATCATCGTACTGACCGCCAACGCCAGCCTCGACGGCCGTGTCAAGGGCCTCAACGAAGGCGCCGACGACTATCTGGCCAAGCCGTTCCAGGTCGAGGAGCTGGAGGCACGCATCCGCGTGCAGCTGCGCCGCGTCAACGATCGGACAGCACCTGTCGTTGCCTGCGGCGATCTCGTCTTCGACACCAACACGCGGCTGTTTTCGGTGGCCGGCGACACGCTGGCGCTGACGCCGCGCGAGCATGCGGTGCTGGAGCAATTGATGGTCAAGGCCAGGCGCACGGTGAGCAAGGCGGCGCTGTCGTCGGCGATCTTCGATTTCGAGACAGACGCCGACCCCAGCGCCATCGAGATCTATGTGCATAGGCTGCGCAAGAAGCTCGAAGGATCGCGGGTCCAGATCGCCACCTTGCGTGGCCTCGGTTACCTGCTGCGCGATGCCAGTTAGAAGCCTCCGCCTGCAGCTGCTGGCCTGGGTGGTGCTGCCGCTCGCCGGGCTCGCCACCATCAATTTGTGGACCAGCCACCGCAGCGCGCTGGCGACCGCGGACCTGGTCACGGATCGCATGCTGGTAGGGTCGGCACGCGCGATTGCCGAGCAGGTCGCCATCGTCGACGGCGTTCTCGACGCCACGGTGCCGCCAGCGGCGATCGAGATGTTCGACACCGGCGACCGCGACAGCGTCTATTATCATGTCGAGACCGCCGGCGGACGGCTGCTGACCGGCTATCCCGACCTGCCCGTTGCGCCGGGGCGCCCCAGCATGGAAGCCGCCTATCGCGACCACACGCTGCGGCTGCTGACGTTCAGCCATGCGGTGGTCGGCGCCGGCTCGGACTCGCCGATATCCGTCACCGTCGGCGTCACGCTGGCCGGACACGACACGATGGTACAGCATTTGTGGTTCAGCGCCTTCGCCCAGCAGCTGGCGCTGGTGGCGATTGCCGGCGTCTTCGTGCTGCTCGGCCTAAGCCGCGGCCTGGCGCCGCTGATCAGGCTGCGCGACGCTGTGCGCTCGCCAAGCCGCAGCGATCTCGACCCGATCGAAGTCACTGGCGCGCAGAGCGAGATCCGGCCACTGATCGATGCGCTCAACGTCTATATGGAGCGGGTGCGGGCACAGATGGCGGCGCAGCGCCGCTTCATCGCGAATGCCGCGCATCAGCTGCGCACGCCGCTGGCGCTGTTGTCGACGCAGGCGAGCTACGCGCTGCGCGAAAGTGCCGTCGAGGCGCGCCAGGAGGCGCTGGTGGCGCTGCAAGCCAGCTCTGGCCGGCTGGCGCGGCTGGCCGAACAGCTGCTCACCCTGTCGCGGGCCGAGCCCGGCAGCCGGCGGCCGCGCGCCGACCGCGTCGACCTGACCGAGGCCGCCCGCCATGTTCTGGAGACGCAGGCGCCGGCGGCGCTCGCGCGCAACATCGACCTCGGTCTTGACGAAACCGGGCCGGTGACGGTGGTCGGTGACGGCACCATGCTGCGCGAGATGATCGTCAACCTGGTCGACAATGCGTTGCGCTACACGCCGGCCGGCGGCACCGTCACGGTCAAGCTGGCCGCCATCGATGTCGAAGCCGTGCTGACGGTGGCCGACGACGGACCGGGCATACCCGCTGAAGAACGCGACCATGTCTTCGAGCGCTTCTACCGCATCGCCGGCGCCACCGAGGAAGGCAGCGGACTTGGCTTGGCCATCGTGCGCGAGGTGGCCGAAAATGCCGGCGGCCGCGTCACCCTTGCGGACGGCGCGGCCGGCGGCCTGGTGGTCGAGGTGCGGCTGCCTCTGGCCTGATCGATCAGGTACCCTGCTCGTTGAACGGAGCAGGCCGCCATTTGACGACGTAGTTCTCGAAGCGGGTAATGATGAATTCCACCACCAGCGCCATCACCGCCAGGATGATCATGGCGGCAAACACGCCGTTGGCATTGAAGGCGCCCTGCGCCGTCGAGATCAGCAGGCCCATGCCTTGCTTGGCGCCGAGGAATTCGCCGACCACGGCACCGACAAGCGCGAAGCCGAAGCTGACATGGAGACTCGCCAAGATCCAGCTCATCGCCGAGGGGATGATGACAGTGCGGGTGATCTGGAACGGCGAGGCGCCTAATATCTGGGCGTTGGCGATCATTGCCCGGTCGGCCTCGCGCACGCCCTGGAAGGCATTGGCGAAGACGACGAAGAACACCATCACCACCGCCAGCGCCACCTTGGAAGCCATGCCGAGGCCAAGCGCGATGATGAACACCGAGCCGAGCACGACGCGCGGCACCGAGTTGGCGATCTTGATGTAGATCGAAAAGACATCGGCGAGCAGCCGGTTGCGGCCAAGGATGATGCCGGCGGCGATGCCGCCAAGGGCACCGATGACGAAGCCGAGGAAGGTCTCCTCCAGCGTCACATAGATCTGCAGCCATAGCGGACCTTGCGAAGTGCCTTCGGTGATCCACGACCAGACCTGCTGCCAGATGCCGGACGGGCTGGCGAAGAAGAACGGATCGATGAAATTGTAATCGGCGCCGAGTTCCCACAGGCCGAGGAAGACGACGAGGATAGCCAGGCGCAGGCCGATGACCAGCGCATGGCGGCGGCGCAGCCGCGCCCTCGCCCGGCTTTCGGCAACGGCGATGGAGGCGTCGCGCGTGGCGGCATGGTCGGCGATGGAAGAGATGGCGGTCATGGCGGTGTCTCCTCTCAATGGCCGGTCCGCAAGGTGCGGCTCTGGCCGAGCTGCACTTCCTCGCGCAAATCGTTCCAGATCACCTTGGCGATCTCGATGAATTTCGGATCGTAGCGGATGTCGGCCATGACGCGCGGGCGCGGCAGGTCGATGCGGTAGACGCTCTTGACCGTGCCCGGCCCCGCCGTCAGCACATAGACCTTGTCGGCCAGCGCCACCGCCTCCTCGAGGTCGTGGGTGACGAAGACGACCGAGGATTTCTGCTCCGACCACAGGCCCAGCAGCTCGTCCTGCATGGCCGTGCGGGTCTGCATGTCGAGCGCGCTGAACGGCTCGTCCATCAAAAGGATCTTGGGCTGGTTGATGAAGGTCTGGGCGAGCGCAACGCGCTTGCGCATGCCGCCGGAGAGCTGGTGCGGATAGTGCTTTTCGAAGCGCCCGAGGCCGACGCGGCCGATCCAGTCGCGCGCCCGCTCATAGGCCTGCGCCGTGGCCATGCCACGATAGAGCGGCCCGGCGGCGACATTGTCGATGACGCTGCGCCACGGAAACAGCGCATCGGCCTGGAAGACGAAGCCGATGTCGCGGCTGATCTCGGTGACGGGGCTGCCCATGACGCGGACATTGCCCGTCGTCGGACGCAACAGGCCGGTGACGAGATTGAGCGTCGTCGACTTGCCGCAGCCGGTCGGCCCGACGACGCAGGCGAACTCGCCGCGCGCCACCGTCATGGTGAAGTCGCGGATCGCCGTCATCATGTGGCCGTCAGGCGTGACGAAGCGTAGCGTCACGTCGTCGATGGCGATCGCCGCATCGGCCGGCGGCGCGGCCTGAGACAACCTCTCGGCCGCCATGGGTTGCAGTTGCATGGCACACTCCTGTCGCGATGGGGCAAGCGAGCCCACAGCGCAGCCGCGGGTCTCCTGGTGGTTCTGGCAATGGGCTGCGCCGCCGGTTTGATTCAAGCGAACGGCGCAAGCCCTTGTTCTACTTGGCGGCGTCGACGAATGCCGTCGTATAGGTCTTCGACAGGTCGATCTGCTTGCCCTGCAGGCTCTTGGAGAATGTCGAAAGAACCTTGAGCACGGTCGGCGGGCCGTCGGCCGGCATGCGGCCGTCGGGCGTGAACATCGCCTTGCCGCCGGCCAGCCCCTGTACGTAGAGGTCCCTGTTGCCGGCGTAATAGTCCTTCGGCATCTTGTCGGCGATCTCCTCGGCCGAATGGGTGGCGATGAATTTCATCGTCTTGACGAAGGCATTGGCGAGCTTCTGTGCCTCGTCCTTGTGGTCCTCGAGCCAGGCGGACTGGACGTAGAAGGACGCCGCCGGATAGGGGCCGCCGAGCGCTTCCTTGGTCTTTTCCGGCGTGCGCATGTCGACCAGAACGCTGGCCTCGCCGGTCTTCAGCAATTGGGCAATGGTCGGTTCGGTGGTCATGCCGGCCTGGATCTGATCCTGCTTGACTGCAGCGATGAAGGTGTTGCCGGCGCCGACCGGCAGCAGCGTGTAGTCGCCGGGCTTCAGCCCGTTGCGAACGGCAAGATACTGGCTCAGGAAATCGGTCGAGGAGCCAAGACCGGTGACGCCGAGCGTGGCGCCCTTGAAGTCGGCCGGCGACTTGATCTCGGGGTGCTTGGCGGACACCAGCTCGACCTCACCCGGCGCCTGGCTGAACTGGACGATCGACTGGATGTACTTGCCCTTCGACTGCAGGTCGACAGTGTGGTCGTAGAAACCGACAACGCCCTGCACGGCGCCGGCCAGCAACTCATTTTCGGCCTCGACGCCGGCGCGCGAATTGACCAGCTCGACATCGAGCCCCTGATCCTTGAAGTAGCCGAGCTGCTGGGTGAGCACGGCCGGTAGGTAGATCTGCTTTTCCATGCCGCCAACGATGATGGTGATCTTGTCGGCGGCCGATGCCGCCGTGGCACCCATGGCGGCGATGGCAAGCGTCAGCGCTGCTGAACGCAAGGCGCACTTCGAGATAAAACCGGTCACAAAACTTCCTCCACCTAGGCGGCGCGCCAAAAGGCTGCGCCGCATTTCCTCCTCGCCGGCCACCAGGACCGGTCACGCGGTGAACACCGCGGCACCGTCATGGCATGCCCAAGCTTTCAGCTGGCTTTCAGCCGTTTGATGACGGTAACTAGTCGAAATCAGCCAGAATTGCTCGTCACGAGGCGTTGAACCCCAGGACGTCGCGCATGTCGTATTCACCGGGCGAGCGTCCGGCCACCCAGAGGGCGGCGGCGATGGCGCCGCGCGCGAACATGACGCGGTCGCCGGCCGAATGCGACAGGGTGACCATCTCTCCCTCGGCGCAGAAGCTGACACTGTGCTCGCCGACGATGCCGCCGCCGCGCATCACCGCGAAGCCGATCTCGCCGGGTGGACGCGGCCCGGTAATGCCGTCGCGAGCACGGCGCGCCACGCCGTCGCGTTCGGTGCCGCGTCCCCTGGCAGCGGCCTCGCCCAGCATCAGCGCCGTGCCCGACGGCGCGTCGACCTTGGAGCGATGATGCGCCTCGAATATCTCGACATCCCAATCCTCGGGATCGAGTGCGCTTGCCGTCTGCTCGACCAGTCCAGTCAGCAAGTTGAGCCCGAGAGAGTAACTGCCGGAGCGAACGATGGCGACGGTTTTGGCAGCAGCGGCTATGGCGGCGAGCTCCCGGTCGTCGAAGCCGGTCGAGCCGATCACCAGAGCCGGCCCGCCACGAGCGGCGCAGGTTTCGGCCAATGCCACGGACGCTGCAGGCGTGGTGAAGTCGACGATGACATCGGCTGATACAAGCGCCTCGTCGCGGCTGACCAGCCCCGCGCCGGTAATGCCTGGCCGATGGAAGCAAGCGGCCAGCGCCAGCCGCGGATCAGCCTCGACAGCTTCCACCATCTGGCGGCCCATGCGGCCGAGCGCACCGGCGACGGCTATCCTGAGGGGTGGCATGGCGTTTCCTGTTGAAATGCGAGTCGGAACAATCGTCTAGCACGCCGCCTTGCCAAATTGATTCAGCCCGCAGTCGCGCTGTTGGTCTTCAGCATCATGCCGGCGATCTCCTTCACCAGCTTGGCGGCGACCAGCGCCGTCAGGTTGGAGACATCCTGGCTTGAATTGTATTCGACGACATCGGCAGCAACGATTCGTTGGTCGATGCCCTGGATGAGGCTGATCACCTGCCGGGTCGACAGCCCACCGGGCTCGCGGTGCGAGACGCCGGGCGCAAAGGCCGGATCGAGGCCGTCGAGGTCCACCGAGAGGTAGACGGGCGTTTTGAGGTCGAGCCGCAAGCCCTCGTTGAAATGGCGCGCCTCGACCACCTCGACGCCGAACCGCCTGACCTGGTCGCGAAGGTCGTCATTGAGGGTGCGCAGGCCGATCTGGATCAGCCGGTCGGCCAACCGCTCCTCCATGATGCGGGCGAAGGACGAGGTGTGCGAGCGCAAATTGTCCTGATAGGCAGGATAGATGTCGGGGTGGGCGTCGATCTGGACGATCGTCAGGCTGGGGTGGCGGCGACGCACGGCGCGAAGAATTGGCCAGGCGATGGCATGGTCGCCGCCGAGGCTGATCAGGGGACTGCCGGCATCCAGCGCGCGGCCGACCTCGCTTTCGATTCGCTCCCACGGGTCGCCGGCGCCTGTAAAGTCGATGTCGCCATGGTCGACGAAGCAATCCGTCAAATCGAAGCCCGTTTCGCTCCACGAGCTGTGGGCGTCGCTGTGCAATTCGCGCCTGATCAGT
Source organism: Mesorhizobium monacense (assembly GCF_056781675.1). Taxonomy (NCBI): domain Bacteria; kingdom Pseudomonadati; phylum Pseudomonadota; class Alphaproteobacteria; order Hyphomicrobiales; family Phyllobacteriaceae; genus Mesorhizobium; species Mesorhizobium monacense. The sequence continues at coordinate 3,514,274 of NZ_CM165567.1, forward strand.
GCCGGCGCTGCCGCCGCGCCGCGCAGATAGGACGAATTCTCGTCATGCGGTATTCCCAGAAGCGAAATCCCGGTCATGGCATCCTCCCTCGTCTCAGCTGAGGGAAGCCTCTATAGACGCGGGAGCTGGCAGCCGCGACGGCAGGCACTTGGGCCAGATGCCAAATCTGGAAGCCACCGCTAGGCGCCCAGCTCTTCCGCCTTGCGTAGCCAGACCTTGTTGTCGTGCAGCGCCGCACCGCCATAGGGCGCCGGAGCATCGGCGCCGGTCAGCACATTGATGCCTTCGCCGCGCTCATGCGCGCTGTTCGGCCAGATGCCTTCTGCGATCACCACGCCACGCTTGATGCCGTCGAAGCGTTTGGCGTGCAGCACCAGCTCGCCACGCTGGTTGCCGACCTCGACGCGGTCGCCATCAGCTAGTCCGAGAGCGGCCGCGTCGTCGGGATGCAGCAGCAGTTCCGGCCTGCCCTCCTTGGCCTTCGACACCGGCGTCTCGGCGAAGGTCGAGTTGAGAAAATTGCGCGCCGGCGATGTCGTCAGCCGGAACGGGTGCGCTTCATCCGCCACCTCGATCAGGTCGACATGATCAGGGAATTCCGGCAGCCGTTCCACCGGCCCGAACAGGCCCATGCTTTTCGGCGGCCGGTTGGGAGCGGCCTGCCCGGTCCAGTCGGCGTGGAAGCGGAATTTTCCATCCGGATGGCCAAAACCATTGATGAAATGCGCGGCCTCGAAGTCCGGCTGCAGGTCGACCCACTTTTGCGCCTTCAGGCTGTCGAAGCTGCCCAGACCACGCTTGCCGAGAATGATGTCGATATGCTGCCTTTCTGTCAGGCCGAAGCCCGGCCGGTCGGCGACGCCGAGGCGTTTGCCAAGTTCCTCGATGACGAAGTGGTTGGTGCGAGGCCCTTCCGGCGGATCGATCAGCTTCGGGCCGAGCGTGATGTGCTGGTTGCCGCCGCCCTTGTAGACGTCGTCATGCTCCAGAAACATCGTTGCCGGCAGCACGACATCGGCAAGTTTTGCCGTATCGGTCATGAACTGCTCGTGCACGCAAGTGAAGAGATCCCCGCGCAGGAAGCCTTGCTTCACCAGCCGCTGCTCGGGCGCGACATTCACCGGATTTGTGTTCTGAATCAGCAGCGCCGTCACCGGCGGACCGCCATAGAGCGCGTCTGCCGCTCCGGTCAGCACAGGGCCGATGCGCGAATGGTCGAGATGGCGGACGTTGGGGTCGCGCATCGCGGTGCCTTCGAGCACATCCTGGTTCAGCTTGAAGATGCCGGAATTGGAATGGAAGGCGCCGCCACCCTCATACTGCCAGCAGCCGGTGACGGCGGCGATGCAGGAAGCGGCATGCATATTGACCGCGCCGTTGCGCTGGCGCGCAAAGCCGTAGCCGAGGCGAAAGTAAGTCTTCTTGGTCGTGCCGACGAGACGGGCGAAGACCTCGATCTCGGCCACGGTCAGACCGGTGATCGAAGCCGCCCATTCCGGCGTGCGCTCCTTTAGATGCTCTTCCAGCCCACGCGGATCGTCGGTGTATTTTTCCAGATAGGCGCGGTCGGCCATGCCATCCCGGAACAGCACATGCATAACCGCGCAGGCCAGCGCGCCATCGGTGCCGGGCTTCAGCACAAGGCCGAGATCGGCCTGCTTCATCGTCGCGTTCTCGTAGACGTCGATGACGACGATCTTCGCCCCGCGTTCCTTGCGCGCCTTGATGGCGTGGGTCATGACGTTGACCTGGGTGACCACGGCATTGGTGCCCCAGATCACCACGCAGTCCGACTTCGCCATCTCGCGCGGGTCTGGACCGCGCAAGGCGCCTGCCCCCATCATCCAGCCGGTCCATGCCAGGTTGGTGCAGATCGAGCCGAAGAAGCCCGAGTATTTCTTGGCATGGCGCAGCCGGTCGATGCCGTCGCGCTGCACCAGCCCCATCGTGCCGGCATAGTAATAGGGCCAGACCGTCTGCGAGCCGTGTTTTTCCTCAGCCGCGATGAACTTCTCCGCGACGAGATCGAGTGCGGCTTCCCAACTGGATTCCTTCCAGGCGCCCTCGCCCTTGCCGCCGGCGCGCACCAGCGGCTTCAGCAGGCGGTCGGGATGGTGGACGCGGTCGGCATAGCGCGCAACCTTGGCGCAGATCACGCCTGATGTGTAGCTGTTGGCCTTGGCGCCATGGACGCGGCCGATGCGCTTTTCGTCGAGCAGTTCGACCTCGAGCGCGCAGGTCGACGGGCAATCATGCGGACAGGCCGAATGGCCGATGCGGAGCTTGGCATGCTGGTTCATGGGGCCAAACTAGCCGGTTGCGAGGGCGGCGTGTAGGGCCAGATGAGGCCTTCCCTTCTCCCCTACTCCGCCGTGCCTTCCTCGTATTCCGCCGACATGGTCAGCCATTTTTCCTCGTGACCGGCCAGTGTCTGGGCGAGCTGGGAGCGTTCCTTGGCGAGCCTGGTCGCGGTCGAGGGATCCTTCTCGTAGATCGCCGGATTGGCGAGCTCGTCCTCGATCAGGTCCATGCGCTTGCGGATGCGGTCCATCAGCGCTTCGGTGGCACGGATTTCCTTGGCCAGCGGCTCAAAGGCGGCGCGCCGCGCCGCCGCATCGCGGCGGCGGTCGGCCTTTGACGCCTTGTCCGCCTCGCGCTTGCCGCGGCGGTCACCCGAAACACCGGTCACCAGCGTCTTATAATCCTCCAGATCGCCGTCATACGGGTTGACCGCGCCGTCCTTGACCAGCCACAGCCGGTCGGCCGTTGCTTCCAAAAGATGCCGGTCGTGCGAGATCAGGATGACGGCGCCGGGAAACTCGTTCAGCGCATGGATCAGCGATTCGCGGCTGTCGATGTCGAGGTGGTTGGTCGGCTCGTCGAGGATGAACAGGTTCGGCCCCTCGAAGGCCGACAGGCCCATCAGGAGCCGCGCCTTTTCGCCGCCCGACAGGTCCTTGGCGGCGGTGTTCATCTTTTCGGTGGTGAGACCGAACTGAGCAACGCGGCCGCGCACCTTCGATTCCGGCGCCTCCGGCATCAGCCGGCGGACATGCTCATAGGCGTTCTCCTCCGGCCTGAGATCGTCGAGCTGGTGCTGGGCGAAGATCGCCACTTTCAGCCCAGGCGCCACCGTCATGGTGCCGGTCTCCTGCTTCAAGCGGCCGGACAAAAGCTTGGCGAAGGTCGACTTGCCGTTGCCGTTGGCGCCGAGCAGCGCGATGCGGTCGTCGGCGTCGATGCGCAGCGTCATCTTCTTCAGGATCGGCTGGCCCTCGGTGTAGCCGACATTGACGCCGTTCAGCGCGATGATCGGCGAAGCCACAGTCTTGACCGGCTCGGGGAAGGAGAACGGCCGCACCGTGTCGTTCACGATTGCCGCAATCGGCTTCATCTTCTCCAGCGCCTTGATGCGCGACTGCGCCTGCCTGGCCTTGGAAGCCTTGGCACGGAAGCGCTCGACGAAGGACTCCATGTGCTTGCGCGCAGCTTCCTGCTTGACGCGGCCCTTCTCCTGCAATTCGCGCTGCTCGGTGTATTGGCGCTCGAACTGGTCGTAGCCGCCGCGCCAGAAGGTCAGCCTCTTCTGGTCGAGATGGACAATCGAGTTGACGGCGCGGTTGAGCAGGTCGCGGTCGTGGGAAATCAAAAGCACGGTGTGCGGATATTTGGAGACGTAGTTCTCCAGCCACAGCGTGCCTTCAAGGTCGAGGTAGTTGGTCGGCTCGTCGAGCAGCAACAGATCGGGCTCGGAAAACAGCACGGCTGCGAGCGCCACGCGCATGCGCCAGCCGCCGGAGAAGGACGAGGCCGGGCGGCGCTGCGCGGCATCGTCGAAGCCAAGGCCGGCCAGGATGGTGGCCGCGCGAGATTCGGCTGAATGCGCGTCGATATCGGCCAACCGCATGTGGATGTCGGCGATGCGGTGCGGATCGGTCGCCGTCTTCTCCTCTTCGAGCAGCGCCTGGCGCTCGACATCGGCCTTGAGCACGATCTCGATCAGCGGCTCCTCGGTGCCCGGCGCTTCCTGCGCCACCTGGCCGATGCGGGTGCTCTTCGGCAGGCTGATCGAACCGGTCTCGGAGGGGAAATCGCCGGTGATGGCCTTGAACAGCGTCGTCTTGCCGGTGCCGTTGCGGCCGACGAGGCCGGCCTTGGTGCCGGCCGGCAAGGTCAGCGAGGCATGGTCGAGAAGCAGGCGTCCGGCCATGCGGAGCGAAAGGTCGTTGATAACAAGCATGGCCGCGCTTTTGCACGGGAGGGCGGCGCTTCGCAAGAGCTTGCGGCTGGGTTGGTCGAATAGGCCTCGTTGTCGACGTCTGACGGCCAGACTACTTCACCTCAATCGGCCGACCTTCGTTGCCGAGCAAAAAATCGATGCAGCAGACAACTTGAAGTTCATCCTCAACATATACTAGTGCGGCGCGTGCGCCTTGGATGCGCAAAGACCAGAAAAACTTTTGCTCCGGCCACGATATTTTTTCGAAGAATTGATTTCAATTTTTGCGCCGATGCTGTGACCTTGTCATTGCGCCTCGATTCGACTTGGGCGCCAAGAAGAATTTTACCTGGTCAGGAGCCCACCATGGACGAGGCAGCGAACGATCTGCGCGCGCTCAGATATGTCGCCGCTATAACCCGGAAATTGGCGAAGATGCTTTCACGGACGCGCTACCACATGCTGGTCTATTTTCTCGAGATGACGGCGGTCGAAGCCGACAATCTGGCGAACGCGCAAGATCCGAAACGCAAGGGCGCTCAGGCGCCGCCGGAACCCAGAAACTGATAGGGCAACGTTAGAGCACGTCAAAGCGCGTCGCTCTGAAACGGATTCACGCGACGCGCTTCAAGTCTTTGTTTATTGCATGTCGCCCAAACTGCCGCGCACTTTGGGCGACATATCGTGCAGTCCGCGATCAGCTCTTGGCCTTGCGCTTCGCCACCTTGGCCGGCGCGGCCGCGGCAGGCTTGCGGCCGAGACCGGAAGACTTCGCCAGCGCCGAGCGGGTGGCGGAATAGCTGGGCGCGACCATCGGATAGTCGGGCGCAAGGCCCCATTTGGCGCGGTACTCGTCCGGCGTCAGCCCGTGGTCGGTGCTCAGGTGTCGCTTCAGCGACTTGAACTTCTTTCCATCCTCGAGGCAGACGATGTAGTCCGGAAATACCGAACGCTTCGGATTGACGGCCGGCGTCAGCGCCGCGCTCTCCTTGACGGCGCTGGCGCCAGCCAGCTTTCGCACCGAGGCGCTGACGCTGGCGATCAGGTCCGGCAGGCCGGCGGCCGGAAGCGGATTGTTGCCGACATAGGCCGAGACAATGTCGGCAGTGAGTTCGATTGCTGTCCTGTCATCGATATTGTTCAATTTTTTTCCCTCTGCTGGCGATCAAGTCGCCAGCTCTGTTGGATACATCTTTCGATGTATCGATTTCACCCCGTTCCCCAACGGACCGTTAAAAATCAGTAACCCATGCAGAATCGATACAGCTGGATATTTTAATGGCCGCCTACGGCGGTGCAAATTAGAAAATCTAATACTTGGAAGCGGTCGACTTTGAGTGTACGGAATCGGACAAAATCTCGAGAATACGCTTCCAGCGGGCGCAACGACCGAAATCTTTCTGCTCAATCGCCTTTTCTGCCTTCATTGCGGCATAGAGCGGCGCTTCGGCGCCGAACTCCCTGACCAGCCAGTGCGCTTCCTGTCTAGCGCGGCGTTCATCCTCGTCAAGCATGGTTTTCGGCCTCCGAGCCTTCGATGCCAACCGCAATGCAACTGCCGATGACGAGGACGGCGCCGGCGATGGCCGTGATCGTCAGCCTTTCACCCGAAAACGTCAGCAGAAGGGTCGAGGCGATCGGCGTGAGATAGGCGACGACCGCGACCTTGCCGCCCTGGTCGAGCTTCAGCGCCCGCGACCAGAAATAGTAGCCGAGGCCCATCGGACCGGCGCCGAGATAGAGCCCGGCAAGCAGGTATGGGCCGATGTCCCAGGCGACACCGTCGTGGACACACCACAGGAATGTCAGCGCCACGCCGACCAGCGCCGAAGGCAGCAGCAGGCGGTCCGGCGACGTGGCAAGGCGGCCGACGACGATCGAATAGAAGGCCATGCACAGCGCCGACCCGAAGGCGGCGAGATAGCCGGCGAGATTGCCCTGGAACCACGACTGTTCGCGACCGCCCGAAATCACCAGCGCAACGCCGACGAAGCCGAGCGCAGCTGTGATGCCGAGCAGCGCCGGACGGCGCGGCCTGTCGAGGACGATGATCGCCGCCGCGACCATCAGCGGCCAGGTGTAGGCGACGAGATTGGCCTCGATGACCGGCATCGAGGCGAAGGCGACATATTGCAGGACCATGGTGCCGACAAGGCCGATGATGCCGACGGCGAACGGCACCAGAGCAGCACTCACCCCCGCCCCGCCATCTTGCGGCATCCGTCGCCTGCCGCCATCCCGGCCGATCATCCGGATCAAGGCAAAGACCAGGGCGGCGCCAACAAATTGCAGGAACTGCACCTGTGACACCGAATGGCTTGCGAGCAGGGATTTGCCGACCAGCGCGTTGGTCGCCCACAGCGCGACCGCGCCGGCGGCAAAGACCAGCGCGGATCTCGAACCCGACCCGCCCAGGGCGGACCGGGACGGGAGTGTATGCTCCTGTTTGACCATGATCGGTTCCGAAATCGAAGGTCAGCTCAGCAAAAACCGGTTCCCGCCCATGGCCTGCTTACCATGATTCCCTTGCTCCGCCCGGCACAGCCGCGTCGAGCGGCTGTGGAACCGGACGTTCCTCCTCGTGGCGGCGGTAGGCCGGCAGCTGGTTGGTCCACACATCCTCGGCAAGCTCGTTGACCCATTCGCGGTCCTGGTCGTTGTCGGCAGCGAGGTAGAACATGCGGTTGTCGTCAACATAAGGCTTGGACACCGAGCGCTGGTTGAGCACCAGCGTGACGCGCTCGCCGAGCTGGATGGGTGCTGTGCGGTGGAGCACGCCGAGAAACTGGCCAAGTGTGGCGTAGTTCATCTTGTGGTCGATGCGCATGACGCGGTTGCGCGGGATCTCGCGGCCGGATTCCAGGATGGCGCGGCCGGTCTCTGAATCGTCGCAATAGATTTCGAGATGGCCGCCGACCAGCGGATCGCTGATCGACAGCGGAATGAGTTCAGTGACCGGAACGCCGTCGCAATGCCAATCGACGGCGCCATCCCTGGGATTCATGAAGGTAACGGTCGAGCCAACGATCGACAGCGGATAGGGTTCGAGCTTGGTGCCCATCATATCGGAAAGCCGCTCCAGGCGCAGCTTGTCGTGCAGCAATTCCTTGATTTCGGGAATGAAGCGGTCGGCGCCGGTGATGAAGGTGAGGTCGAGGTGCTTGTGCACGGCGTGGCTGGCCTTGAGCTTCAGCGCGGCCTCCTCGATGGCGGCAAGCAGCGCCGTGTCATAGCCGTGACGATACTGCGCGACGCCGAAACTAGACACGTTCCAGGCCGTCTCGTGGCCGATGATGGCTTCACGGCTCATCGCATAGCGCAATTCCGGGATGGTATGTGCGTTCATTGTACTTCTCCAGGATTGGGGACAACACTTGAACGACAGTCAATTAAATTAGCACCCCCTGTAAAATTAGGAATGCTGGTGCTACCCTAAGCCCAGCTTAAGGTCGAAACCGTGCGTCTGCTCAGTCAGGTCAACCTCAATTCGCTCAAAATCGTGGAAAGCGCCGCGAGGCACAGGAATTTCACGCGCGCAGGCGAAGAGCAGTTCATCACCGCCTCGGCGGTCAGCCAGCGCGTCAAGAGCCTCGAGGACCAGCTGCGCTTCAAGATCTTCCAGCGCGGCGGCAATGCCGTGTCGCTGACGCCTGAGGGCGAGACCTATGTGTCGCGCGTGCGCGAAGCGCTGGAGCGGATCGTGGCGGCAAGCATGGAGGCGACCGGGCAGTCGCAGGCGCATGTGCTGAAGATTTCGGTGCTGCCGACCTTCGCGGCACGCTGGCTGTTTCCGCGCCTGCCGTCGTTCCAGCAGCAATATCCCGATATCGAGATGCGGGTCTCGACCTCGTATGCCACGCATGAGTTGGCGGCGTCCGATTTCGATCTCGAAATCCGCTATGGCGACGGCCACTTCCCCGATCTGAAGGCAGATCTTCTGTTCAAGGAAGATTTGACGCCGGTATGCAGCCGCAAGCTGTTCCACGAAATTCTCGGCGACAAGCCCTTGTCCAAGGTGACGCCGGAAGATCTGCAGCATTTCACGCTGCTGCATTCCGACACCTGCACCCAGAACTGGCAGTCGTGGCTGGGCTTTGCCGGCGCCAGCTTCGTGCTCGGCGAGACGAAAAGCATCTATTTCGATTCCTGCATGATGTCCTACGAGGCGGCCAATGCCGGCATGGGTTTTGCCGTGGCTAACCGCGCCTATATGGCGAGCGACATCCGCGCCGAGCGGCTGGTGGCGCCGTTTGCGGTTCACCATCCCAACACCGCCGGCTGGTATTTCGTCAGCCCCGACATGGCGCTGGCGGCACGCAAGGTGGTGCTGTTCAAGCAATGGGTGATGGCCGAGGCAGCGCTGACGCAGCGCCAGCTCGACATCGAGATGAGCGGCGAACGCCAGCAGTGAGGGCGGCTCACCAGAACCGCCGAACGAACATCAAAGCAAATACATCAATTCGATTGCCTGCTGGCGTATGTTCAGGTTTGCAACTCGCACAGTCCAAGCCAGCCACTGAATTTCGAGACGTTTCCTCGAGTAACCCATTTACGCGATGCACGTTTGCAACAGCCCGACGGCCGTACGCATTCGTACAATGACGCAACGGCAAGACTCAGCTATCTTCCTTGTGCGGCGGGCCTGATTTCCCGCTTGGCCGGCGCTTTCAGCTTCCTCCCAAGCAGCGCCGGCCTTCTTCTGTGGCCAGCGTGATTTCCCGCCCGATGTCCTGATCGGGCCACACGCCCTTGCCCTGAGAGGCATCATCGTTACTGCGCAGGCGGCGTGCCGGGCTGATCGCCACCCGTCGTCGACTTCGGCACCGGGTTCTTGTCGACCTGCGTGTTCTGGTCCACGGGCGCCTTGGTCGGCGGGATGTTGTTGTCGCAAGCAGCGAGTGCGAGCCCTGCCGCCAGGGCCAGCAGCATCGGAAGCTTCTTCATGACAACCTCCTCTCGTCCGCCCCCTTTCATCAGGGGCAAACGATGCGGTGCCGGTTTGGTTGCACGGCAAGCCGGGCCGCAGGGAGGGCGGAACAAAATGCTCTCCCCCCGGTTGGTCCGCCGAAGGAGGATTTGATCATGATCCGTCTGCTGATTGTTGGCCTGTTCGCCTATGCGACCTATCGCTTCACCAAAAAGGTCATCGCCGACGTGCCGGATGATTTCGATCCGTTGCCGATGCCTGGCGACGAGCGCCGTGCGCTGCGGCGCCAGTCGGCAGCGATGGGCGTGGAGCCGAGGCGGTAGAGCACCAGTCGCGGGCCGGTACCTCAACTTCAGTCGTCGAGCCAATAGGGTCGAAAACAGCCAAATTGGCGCGGCAGACTGAGTCGCCGTTTGGCATCGAATTCTACCTGGACCATCGGGGATTTGTTCGCTGTCACGTCAATCTTGATCACGTGACCCTCACCGACCATCACCAGTTTCATTTCCTGAAAGTGCCGTTCAAAGCCACTTTCGATTGCACTTCGAGAGTACCGCCACCCATTGAGGCAAGCTCGACTCAGGATGTCGGAATACGACCGGGCGCTGACCATTCTCACCGCCTCTTCTGAAACCTGCCTGTCATGCAGCAGGTCTTGGGACAGACCTGGGTCCGAAGTCAAAACTAACGACACCACCGCCATGACTTGGCGTGCATTTTGATTGCCCATGATTTTCACTTAACGAGAAATATACTTATTATCTTTTTGCCAACCAAAAATAAGTCGATAACTTTCAACTTATAACAAGAATTTCTCGCCCTTTAAACTAGAGAATAACATAGCAGGAGAGAAGCTGGCACTAGCTCATTTGATTACGGCGACCGACCTCGGCCGACCCGTTGCGAACAAAGCGGAAACGATGCTTGATGGGCGATGAACCTCGCTGCCGGTGATTCGACCTTCCAGCCTGCATATCTCGCCAAGCTGAACGACCAGCAGCGGCTGGCGGTCGAGCATGGCGAAGGCATGGTTGCCGCGCCGCTGCTGGTGATCGCGGGGGCCGGATCCGGCAAGACCAACACGCTGGCGCATCGCGTCGCGCATCTGATCGTCAAAGGCGCCGACCCGCGCCGCATCCTGCTGATGACGTTTTCACGCCGCGCCGCCGCCGAGATGGCCAAGCGGGTCGAGCGCATCGCCGGCGAGGTGCTGGGCCGCGATGCCTCGGTCATCACCGACGCGCTGACCTGGGCAGGCACTTTCCACGGCATCGGTGCGCGGCTCTTGCGCGACTATGCGCTGGAGATCGGCCTCGACCCGGCCTTCACCATCCACGACCGCGAGGATGCCGCCGACCTGATGAACCTCGCCCGCCACGAGCTCGGGTTCTCCAAGACGGAAAGCCGTTTTCCGACCAAGGGCACCTGCCTCGCCATCTATTCGCGCGCCGTCAATGCGCAGGCACCGCTCGGCGAGGTGCTGGGTTCGGCGTTTCCGTGGTGCGCGGGGTGGGCAGAGCAGCTGAAGGCGCTGTTTTCCGCCTATGTCGAGGCCAAGCAGGCGCAGAACGTTCTCGATTACGACGACCTGCTGCTCTACTGGGCGCAGATGGCGGCCGAGCCGGAGATCGCGGCGCATCTCAGTGCGCGCTTCGACCATGTGCTGGTCGACGAATACCAGGACACCAACCGCCTGCAGGCCTCGATCCTGACGGCGCTGAAGCCGGACGGATCGGGGCTGACGGTGGTCGGCGACGACGCGCAGTCGATCTATTCCTTCCGTGCCGCCGAAGTGCGCAACATCCTCGATTTCCCAAAACAGTTCGCTCAAGCAGCCGCGATCGTCACGCTGGAGCGCAACTACCGCTCGACCGAGACCATCCTCGCCGCCGCCAATGCGGTGATCTCCCAAGCATCGGAGCGCTTCACCAAGAACCTGTGGACCGAGCGCAAATCCTCGCAGAAGCCGAAACTGGTCAGCGTGCGCGACGAGGCCGAGCAGGCCAACTATGTCTGCCAGGCGATCCTGGCCGAGCGCGAGGGCGGCACGGTGCTGAAATCGCAAGCGGTGCTGTTTCGCGCCTCGCACCACAGCGGGCCGCTGGAGATCGAGCTGACGCGCCGCAACATCCCCTTTGTCAAGTTCGGCGGGCTGAAATTCCTCGACGCCGCCCATGTCAAGGACATGCTGGCGATGCTGCGCTTTGCCGAGAACCCGCGCGACCGCGTCGCCGGGTTTCGCGTGCTGCAGCTTCTACCCGGCATCGGCCCCTCGGCCGCCTCGCAGATCGTCGAGACCATGGCGACGTCGCTCGACGAGGCGATGGGGCTTGCCCGCTACCGGCCGCCGCAGCGCGCGGCGGAAGACTGGCCGGCCTTCATCGCGCTCTATTCCGGCTTGCGGGCCGGCGCGAAATGGCCAGCCGATCTCGAACAGGTCCGGCTCTGGTACGAGCCGCATCTGGAGCGCATCCATGAGGACGCGACGACGCGGCGGGCCGACCTTCTGCAGCTCGAGCAGATCGCATCCGGCTACGCCTCGCGCGAGCGCTTCCTTACCGAGCTGACGCTCGATCCGCCGGACGCGACCAGCGACCAGGCCGGGCCGCCGCATCGCGACGAGGACTATCTCATCCTGTCGACCATCCACTCGGCCAAGGGCCAGGAGTGGAAGAACGTCTTCGTGCTCAATTCCGTCGACGGCTGCATTCCGGCCGATCTCGGCGTCGGCACAAAGGAGGATATCGAGGAGGAGCGCCGCCTGCTCTATGTGGCGATGACGCGGGCCAGGGATAGCCTGCACCTAGTCATGCCGCAGCGCTTCTTCGTCCATGGCCAGGCGGCGCGTGGCGACCGCCACGTCTATGCCTCGCGCACCCGCTTCATCCCTGCCTCGATCCTCGCCGCCTTCGAACAGACGGCGTGGGCGAGCGTCCAGGCCAAGGACGATCCGCGCCGCCAGCCGCAGGTGCGCGTCGACCTCGGCGCGCGCATGCGCGGCATGTGGAAATAGGCCGCCGCCAGCCGCCGTCTGTCCCCGTGCCGGCAACCAAAGACCGCGCCTTGCGTTGATCCGCGTTCAGGCGGAGCACGACGATGGACCCTGTGGCGGCGGCAATGATCCTGCTTTCATGCAGCCCGGACATGGTTTTCTGCCGTCCGGCTCAGATACAGCCCGTCGTCTATCCGGACATGGCCGCGTGCACCGTCGCCCTGCCCGGCAGGCTGCAAGGCACCGGCATGATCGGCCAGTGCCGGCCGGTCGACTCGGCGACACTGACGCCGGGGCAGAGGGTTGCCACGGTTCGCGTCACCCGAGGGACAGGCCCCGATGCCGTTTCCACCGACTACCTCGTCCTCCACGCCCCCGACGAGACTGACTGATCCGACCGCCGCCGTCGCGACAAACAGCTCCTCGATCAATGCCCTTTCTTGACATGCGTCAGGGACTTTAGCGGTTGATCGCGATGGAACCATCGGCCGACGGATGGATTTCGGTTAGCAAAGCCTAATGCAAAGGAGGCCGAGATGAGAAAGCTGATCCTCGCAACCATGCTCGCCATGGCCGCGCTGGCACCGGTGACTGCTCCGGTGCAGGCGGCAAGCCTGACGATCACCGCCGATGACGGCTGGGGCCGCGATCGTGACAGTTACCAATGGCGCCGCCATCACGACCGCCAGTTCGCCATGCGCGACTACGACGACCGGCGTTACTGGCGCCATCACCGCCACCACCGCGACTGCGGCGTGAGAGTGCACAAGCGCTGGCATCACGACCGCCTGGTCATCAAGAGGGTCTGGAGTTGTGGCTTGCACAGAGGCTGGACTGAGACCGGTTGGCACCGCTCGCGCCGTGACCTCGGCGCGTAGCGGACGCCTGAAAGCTGCATTGCCATCCGCCAAAGGGAGGCAGGGATGCGTTTCGTACCATCCGCCATGAGTTGGCGGCAGAGATTGGGGCAACTGGCCGGGAGGCTGTTCGTCAATGTCGTTGCCGCCCTTATCGCCGGCATCGCCATCCTTTTCCTGCTGCTGTCGGCGCATTTTGAGGGGCCGCCACTCGCTCCGGGCCACATGACGACGACCGCTTTCGCTCCATAGGCCCAGGAACTATCCCTTCTCACACCTGTAGCAGCGCCTCGACCAGCACCGAAACCCCGGCCAGGACTGCCTGCGGCTTGGACAATAGAGGTCGTAGCCGGGAAAGGGCGGGCACCAGTCGGCTAGCACGCGCACCAGGGGAACGCTGACGCATCGATCGGCGCCTTACTGCCTTACTGCCCTCAAAAAATCCCTCACCGTGGAACCTGTTGCCGCCAGCCGCGTTCTCTGGCGTTCGACCCCAACCGGAAGAGCGGCGGCCGCCGCCTTTTCGCCCAACCCGAGAGGCCAGAATGCACGACAGGATGTTCTTCACCCCGGTCGCCGTCACCGTTGGCGCCGGCCACAAGCGCATGATTGCGTCGCTGTTCGACATGCACGAATTCCTGACCGAATTCCCGCCGTCGCGGCGCCGCCTGAGCTATGGCGCAGCGGTGAAGGCCTGCGAAGCGGCACGTGCCGGCGATATTTCCACCGAGGCGGCGCGCGATGCGCTGATCACCTTTGCGGTGACCGCCGGTGTCCTCTGGCCGGCCGCCCAGCCCGCCGTCTCGGTCAAGCCGGTCGCGCGCGGTTTTGGCGGCTACGCCGCCTGATATCGGGACGCTTTCCTGCCGGCGTCAGCCGGAACGCTGCCGGAGGATTGTTGTTCAATGGACTGTCGCGGCGTCGCCGACCGCCGGGCCGCGCAGCCCGGTCGTTTCGAAGCTGACCTGGTCGCGGCCGTTCGACTTGGCCTTGTAGAGGTGCTCGTCGGCCACCCGGAACATGTCGGCATAGGTGGTTGGGCCGCTGAAGGCGATGCCGCCTATGCTTACCGAAAGCGGGCAAGGCCGCCCGCCAGGGGCGAATTCCACCTCGCGGATCCGCCGCCTTATGCCCTCGGCGACCAGCCAGGACTGAGACGAGTCGGCGCCGGGAAGAAAGACCGCGAATTCCTCGCCGCCAATGCGGCCGACAATGTCGGCGCCGCGCAGCTGGTCCTGGATCGTCCTGGCGATCAGCTTCAGCGCCTGATCCCCGCAATCGTGGCCGAGACGATCGTTGATGGTCTTGAAATGATCGGCGTCGACGATCAGGAACGCGCCGGCATTGACGACCGCCTGGCTGCGGGCCTGATCGAGATAGGCTTCAACGAGCATCGAGAAGGCGCCGCGGTTGAACACCGCCGTCAGGCTGTCGGTGGCCGCGACGATGCTCAGTTCCTTCTGGGCGATGGCCAGCTGGCGCATCTTGTACATCAGGAAGAAGAAGAACGAACCCGCCAGCACCAGCGGCAGGAACAGGTCGGTCAACTGCGCGTGCCACAGCGCTTCGGGCGACAGATGGGGGAAATTGAAGGAATCGACGAAGAAGGCAGCGCCAATGCAGATCGCCGTGCCGACGACCGTCACCACTACAATCCTGCCCCAGCTTGTCGGGGACAAATCGATCCTCATGCCATTGCTCCCGCTGCGTCATATTATCCTGAAGAGGGAAGGCAAATGAAGTCCTAAGATCGGAGTTGCAATCCGAACATGGTTAAACTTTTCCCCGCAAAGACACTAATGTTCGACGCGCTAATATTTATTGGAAGGCCCGCCATCTGAATGGCGGGCCTTCCGACTGCCGAAGGTTGTCGTCAACGCGTGGCAGGCGAGCTACCGGCGCGCGATCAGCAGGCAAAGCTGCCGCAGCTCGCGGTCATAGGTGCCTTCGCTGCTCAGTACGTCGACGCAACGCTTCTTCAACCGCGTCAGCTGACTGGTCGACATCTGGGCGACGGCGCCGGGCAGACCCAGTGTGCCGGGAGTTGCCGGAGTGCCGGGGGCGCCGGGAATGCCAGGCGTTCCAACCCCGGTGCCGACGCCGACATTGGCGCTCGTGCCGCCGAGCGTCGTTCCCAGCGCTCCATTGACCCCATTGCCGGTGCCCAGGGACGCATTGGTCCCTATGCCGTTGGTCCCGCCCAGGGACGCCGTAGCCGCGGCACCGCCACCACCAATGGTGCCATTGGCATTGGCGGCACCCGAGCCACCGAGCGAAGCGTTGGCGCTGGTGCTGCTGCCGCCGAAGGAAGCGTCTGCGTTGGCCCCATTGGCGCCGCCCACATTGCCGTTGGCTGAATTGCCGCCGATGGAAACGCCGCCAAGGCCACCAAGGCCAACCTCGGCCGCATTTGCAGGAGCGGCGAGAATAACGATAATCGCTCCACTTGCAAAAGTTCCAGCGATTTTCCGAACGATACTAGGCATGACACTCTCCTTTTGTTGCCATCCAGTTCCTGCACCGCAATTTCTTGGAACAAATCCGTTATATTGCTCATGCAGCAAGGGCTACGCTTGGAGATGCACTTCAGTTTCATCGCTCTTTCTGTTTCAACGAATCCTGGTTTTTGAATATTTCATTAATGCGCTAAAACAAAGCATGCTTTATTCTAAAAATTTAGAAGTTCCTAATATGCCACATACCCGATCCCGAACTCAGGCGTAGGCACGGCCTTCCTCGCTGCGCTGGAACAGCATCAGGTCGAGCGGCACGGAGGGCCGCCCGAGCACGGTCAGGATCATATGGGCCTGGCCGCGGTGATGGGTCTGGTGGTTGAAGAAATGATCCAGCGCCGGCGCCAGCCGCTGCGAGACGGTGCGCATATCGGTAAGCGTCATGTAGGAGAAGCGGCCGGCAAGCGCCTTGTCGCTCATGCCACCGACCCAGTCGACGATCCTCTTGTCTTCCGCCTCGCGCGCCAACCCAAGGACAGGCAGAGCGCGGTGAAGAATCTTGTCGGTCCTCGAAGGTGCATCGCCCTCGCCGGTGAAGCGCTTCATCCAGACACGGTCGACGGCCAGCAGATGGTTGAGCGTGCCCGACATCGAGCCGAAGAAGGCGCCGACATCCCTTTCGAATTCTTCGTCCAGGAGATCGGCGGCCGCCTCGTAGATGCGTCCATTGGCCCATTGATTGTAGGCCGCGAACATCATGAAATGCTGTTTCATCTTTCCGGCCTCGCTCGCATCGAATTCGGCCTACCTAAACCCTTGGAAGATTCGCGCCAATGACCATTCTGTTCTATGAGCTCGTCGGACGCGACACCGCCCGCCCGTTCAGCCCACATTGCTGGAAGATCGCGATGGCGCTCGCCCACAAGGGGCTCACCAGTTCCAGCATGCCGACGCGCTTCCTCGAAGTGCCTGCTGTCGAAGGCGGCGTGTCGAAGACCGTGCCGGTGATCCGCGACGGCGATAAGGTGGTCGCCGATTCCTTCAGCATCGCGCTCTATCTCGACGAGGCTTATCCCGACCGCCCAACACTGTTTGGCGGCGAAGGCGGCAAGGCGATGGCGCGCTTCATCGAGCGCTGGTCGCAACTCACCATCCATCCCTACATCACGACGGCGGCGCTGATGGACCTGCATGCCATGCAGGACAACGACAACGCGGCCTATTTCCGCGCCAGCCGCGAACAGCGCCTGGGCAAGCGGCTGGAAGAGGTGATGGCTGCCCGCGGCGCAGGCCTTGCCGGCTTTCGCGCCTCGCTGGAGCCATTGCGCTCGATGCTCGGATACCAGCCATTCATCGGGGGCGCTTCGCCGCTCTTTGCCGACTACATCGTCTTCGGCGCGCTGCAATGGGCACGCATCGCCTCGCCCTACCGGCTGCTGGAGGACAGCGACGCCGTGGCGCAATGGTTCGAACGCTGTCTCGATCTGCATCAAGGCCTGGGCCGCACGGTCGCGGCGGCGTAGCCGACTCCGAAATGCGACAAAGCGGACACGCGAGCGTCGCTTCGCGCGCCTCATCGCCACCCTGATCGGGGCACAGAAGAGCAAATCCGGCGCGGCCGGGCGGCTACAGCAAAGGCAACGCGGCGCGATGACGTCAGGCCCAGATTTTCCCGACGACTTTCGCACCGGGCTGGAGACGCTGCTGCGCTGGCGCCGGGATGTGCGGCGGTTCAAGCCGACGCCGCTTGCCGAAGGCACGCTGGAGCGGCTTCTGGAACTTGCCAGCATCGCGCCGTCCGTCGGGCTCAGCCAGCCCTGGCGCTTTGTCGTCGTCGAAAACCCGGAGCGACGCGACGCCGTGAAACGCTGCTTCGAGCGCTGCAATGCCGAGGCGCTCGCATGCTTTTCGGGCGAGCGCGCCGCGCTCTACGCGCGCCTGAAGCTCGCCGGGCTTGCCGAGGCGCCCTGCCAGTTCGCGGTCTTCGCCGACCGCACAACGGGGCAAGGCCATGGGCTTGGACGCCTGACCATGCCGGCGACAATCGACTATTCGGCGGTGATGGCGGTGCACACGCTGTGGCTGGTGGCGCGCGCGGAAGGCATCGGCGTCGGCTGGGTCTCGATCCTCGATCCAGCCGAGATGACCGATATCCTCGACACGCCGCCGGAATGGACGTTGATCGGCTATTTCTGTGTCGGCTATCCGAGCGAGGAGGACTGCGTGCCGACGCTGCAGCGCGAGGGCTGGGAGCAGCGGCGGCCGCCGGTGGTGATCAGGCGGTAGCGCCGGCTACCTCGCTTCATCTTCCAGGACCAGTCTGACGCAGATTGGATCGCCCTCCTCCATAGGCGCGCATTGCCATTCCGGGCCAAAGCCGAAATCCTGCTTCAACTGGGGCAGGAACAGCAGGACCAGGGTGATGACGGTGAAAAGAACGGCCACGAAGAGGATGCCAGTGATGTCGCCGCGTTTGAGGTAAGGCCAGTTCATCGCCTTCGGCTCCGCTGCCGCGATGCTCCAGGACTTGGCGCGCCCGGGGCCCGTGCAGCCGTCTAATTATCCCGCAAACTTCCGGCCTTGGCCAGAAGCCGCCTCCCCTTGGCAAGGACCGAAGCGGCTTGTATAGAGCCCGCCACTCCAATTCCCATTCTCAAAAAGCAAGGACGACCCAATGGCGATCGAACGCACCTTCTCCATGATCAAGCCGGACGCGACGCGGCGCAATCTCACCGGCGCCATCACGCAGATGCTGGAAGACGCCGGCCTGCGCATCATCGCTTCGCGCCGGGTGTGGATGAGCCGCCGCGAGGCGGAAGGCTTTTATGCCGTGCACAAGGAGCGTCCGTTCTTCGGCGAGCTGGTGGAGTTCATGTCCTCGGCGCCGACCATCGTTCAGGTGCTGGAAGGCGAAAACGCGATTGCCAAGAACCGCGAAGTGATGGGCGCCACCAACCCGGCCAACGCCGTCGAAGGCACCATCCGCAAGGTGCACGCGCTGTCGATCGGCGAGAATTCCGTGCACGGTTCGGACGCGCCGGAGACCGCCGCGCAGGAGATCAAGTACTGGTTCTCGGACACCGAGATCGTCGGCTGAGCCGACGGACCCGGTTGCAGTCAAAAGGCCGGCGTTTCGCCGGCCTTTTTTTCACCCAGCCCCAGCATCGCTCAGAGGAGGGTGCTGCCTCGGCAGCGCAAAGATCGTCCGACGGTCAGCTCGCGGCGTTGAAGCGCAGGATGTCCTTGCCGTCCTTGTCGGTGATGGTGAGCTTGCCGGCATCGACATGGTAGGACGCCGCCCTGGCCAGCGCCTCGAACAGCGCCTTCTCCTCGGCCATGACTTCAGGCGCGCAGGCCTTGAAGGTCGAGCCGATCTCGCTGATGGCGATCGTCGAACCATCGACCTTCGCGGTGGCGAAATAGGCGTTGCAGGGGCCGCTGCCGCCAGCCTTGCCGGCCTCGCTGATTCTGAACGTCGCCTGCGGCTCCGCAATCACGCCGATGCCGTCGATATATTCGACCAGCCAGCTCTGGCCGAGCAGCGCTGCCGCCGCGTCCGGCGCCACCATCTTCAGCATGATCGTCTGCGGCGCATCGCTCAGCGGATCGACTTGATGGCGCGTATCGGAGATGAACATCAGCCTGTCCTCGATGGTGATGCGCGCCTGCAGCGCATAGGTCATGTTGGGGCGGATCACCTGGGGATCGAAGCTGATCTCGAACTTGATCGGCACCTGGCCGGCCGGCGCCACCTTGCGCTCGCCGATGATCGCCGCCGGCGCATCGGCCAGCGACACGTCGGCAAGCTGGACGGACAGCACGGCATTGGGCGGCAGCGCGATGCGCTCGCGATACATCACCTCGCCCTTCAGGGTCTTTTCGGCGGCATTGGACATCTCCGGCACCGCCAGCATGCCGACGACCAGCGGCACGAAACCGAAGATGAAGAATTCGGCGATCCTGTCCAGCATGACCTTCTCCCTTGCCCAGGCTGACCGATGGCAACAGATTGGCCAAAGGATTGCGGTCAATGAATGGCTGCGGGAGAGTTTATTTGGACGGCGTCTTCCAGCGGCTGGCCGCCTTGTCGTCGATCTCCTTGGCGTCGACCCAGCCGCCCGCGGAGCCGTCGGCATGGTGCTCCTTCTTCCAGAACGGCGCGCGCGATTTCAGGTAGTCCATCAAAAAGTTCGCCGCCTCGAATGCCGCGTGGCGATGCGCGGAAGCCGTCACCACCAGCACGATGTTTTCGCCGGGAGCGACCTTGCCGTGGCGATGGATGACGGTGAGGCCTTGCAGCGGCCAGCGTTCGATTGCCTCGCCAGCGATGCGAGTGATCTCGGCATCGGCCATCCCAGGATAATGTTCGAGCTCGAGGGCCGACAGCCTGCCCTGCTCGTCGCGGCAGAGGCCGGAGAACGTCACCACCGCCCCGATGTCGGCGCGGCCTTCGGTCAGCCTGGCGATCTCGGCGGCGACGTCGAAATCCTGCGCCTGGATGCGCACGACAGGCACCACCGCGCCGGACATGGTTCAGCCCCCGGTCATCGGCGGGAACAGCGCAATCTCGCGCGCGCCGGCGATCTTCTCGCGGTGCTCGACATGTTCCTGGTTGATGGCGACGCGGATCACGTCTGGATATTGCAACGCGTGCTCGTATTCCTCGCCGCGCGACTTCAGCCAGCGCAGAAGGTCGGCGACCGTCTCGATGCCGGCGGGCAATTCGACATCCTCTTCCGGCTTGCCGATCCGTTCGCGCACCCAGGCGAAATAGATGAGCTTCGTGGACATCTCACTCGTCCATGATGTGCTTTAAGCCGGCGCGGAAATAATCGTAGCCGGTGTAGAGCGTAACGAGCGCCGCGATCCACAGCAGCACCAGCCCGGTCTGGGTGGTCAGCGGGAAAATCTTGTCGCCGGCAGGTCCCGCGAGCAGGAAGGCGATGGCGACCATCTGGATGGTGGTCTTCCATTTGGCCAGTTGCGTTACCGGCACCGAGACCTTCAGCGCGGCCAGATATTCGCGCAGGCCCGAGACCAGGATCTCACGGCACAGGATGATGATCGCCGCCCATAGCGACCAGCCAGCGATGCCAGCATGGCGGTCGGTGTCGGCGGCCAAGAGCAGCAGACAGGTGGCGACCAGCAGTTTGTCAGCGATCGGGTCGAGCATCTTGCCGATGTTGGAGGTCTGCTGCCAGGCGCGTGCAAAATAGCCGTCGAAGTAATCGGTGATCGAAGCGAGCAGGAAAATGGCCAGAGCCAACCAGCGGGCGAAGTCGCTCGACTTCAGATGGCCCTCAAGGAAAAAGCACAGCACGACCAGCGGCACCGCGAGGATGCGGGCGTAGGTGAGCATGTTGGGCAGGTTGAACGCGCGCTGGGCCATATTTTTGGGACTCTTTCTGCCTGCGTACTCAAATCAGAAGCGAATGTGGGGGGTCAACAGAACAATTTCGATTGGCCAGTCGAAAAGACCTGGGGGCGTATCAAAACTCAGGTCAGGCCGACATCACCTGAACAGCGATACACCTCGTCAACTCTCGTGGAAATGATTGTAGACGAGCTTGGCCACCTGCTCGGAAATGCCGTCGACCTTGACCAGATCCTCCACCGCCGCGCGGCTGACGGCCTTGGCGGTGCCGAAATGCAGGAGCAGCGCCCGCTTGCGGCCGGGGCCGATGCCGCTGATTTCGTCGAGCGGGCTCTTGACCATCTCCTTCTTGCGCCGCGCACGGTGCGAGCCGATGGCGAAGCGGTGGACCTCGTCGCGCAGGCGCTGGACGAAATAGAGCACGGGATCGCGAACGGGCAACGAAAACGAGTCCCTCCCCTTGACGAAGAAGCGCTCGCGGCCGGCGTCGCGGTCCTGGCCCTTGGCGATGCCGATGGCCACGACGCGCTCCTCGATGCCCAGATCGGACAGGATCTTGCGCACCGCACTCATCTGGCCCTGGCCGCCGTCGATCAGGATGACGTCGGGCCAGGCCGGGAAGCCGCCATTGCCCTCGATGTCGTCTTCCGTCTCGCCCTCGGCCTCGGTGCTTGGCGGCGCATCGCCATGCTCCTTCAGCAGCCGCGAGAAACGCCGCTCCATCACCTCGCGCATCATGCCGAAGTCGTCGCCCGGCGTGATCTCGGTCGAGCGGATGTTGAATTTCCGGTACTGGTTCTTCACGAACCCTTCCGGCCCGGCGACGACCATGGCGCCGACGGCGTTGGTGCCCATGATGTGCGAATTGTCGTAGACCTCGATGCGCACCGGCGGCTTGGCCATGCCGAAAGTCTCGGCAAAACCGGTGAGCAGCCTGCCTTGAGTCGAGGTTTCGGCCAGCCGGCGGCCGAGCGCCTCGCGCGCATTCTGCAGCGCGTTGTCGGTCAGGTCCTTCTTCTCGCCGCGCTGCGGTACCGCGATTGACACCTTGCGGCCTGCGCGGGTGGAGAGCGCTTCCGCCAGGAGCTCCTGCTCTTCAACGCCATGCGATAGCAGGATGGCGCGTGGCGTCGGCTTGTCGTCATAGAACTGCGCCAGGAACGAGCCCAGTACCTCGGCCGCTTCCAACGCCGGATCGGCCTTGGGGAAATAGGCGCGGTTGCCCCAGTTCTGGCCGGTGCGGAAGAAGAACACCTGGATGCAGACCTGGCCGCCTTCCTGATGGATGGCGAAGACGTCGGCCTCCTCGACCGTCTGCGGGTTGATGCCCTGGTGGCTCTGCACATGCGACAGTGCGGCGAGCCGGTCGCGATAGATGGCGGCGCGCTCGAAATCGAGGTCGGCAGAGGCCTGCTGCATGGCGGCGGAGATTTCCGTCTTCACCTTCTGGCTGCGGCCGGACAGAAAATCCTTCGCCTCGCTGACCAGGTCGGCATAGTCGCCATGCGATATCTCGCCGGTGCACGGGCCGGCGCAACGCTTGATCTGGTAGAGCAGGCAAGGCCTTGTGCGGTTTTCGTAGAAGGAGTTGGTGCAGCTTCTGAGCAGGAAGGCGCGCTGCAGCGAATTGATGGTGCGCCCGACGGCGCCGGCCGAGGCGAAGGGGCCGAAATAGTCGCCTTTGCGCGAGCGCGCGCCGCGATGCTTGTAGATGCCGGGCGAGACATGATCGCCGGTCAGCAGGATATAGGGAAACGACTTGTCGTCGCGCATCAGCACATTGAAGCGCGGCCGCAAGCGCTTGATCAGATTGGCTTCGAGAAGCAGCGCCTCGATCTCGGTGCGGGTGACGACGAACTCCATCGTCGCCGTCTCGCGCACCATGCGGCCGATGCGGCTGGTGTGGAACCGCCCCTGCGCGTAGTTGGTCACCCGCTTCTTCAGGCTGCGCGCCTTGCCGACATAGAGCACGTCGCCGGCCGCATTCATCATGCGGTAGACGCCGGGCGCATTGGGCAGCCGCTTGACCAAGGTCTGGATGACCTCGGCGCCGACCATGCCATCGGCATCGCCGGCATGCGGCGTCCAGTCTATTGCCGTGAAGCCGACGTCGGGTGCGGCCGAAATGGCTTCCGGCTCGACGATTTCTTCCGCGGCCTCGTCCTCGAGGTCAATGTCGGGCGGCAGATCGTCGGCGGCACCGTTTCGCTTGTGTTTGTGGTCTGCGGGACTCATTCCACCATGCCTGTCACATCGGGCGTCTGCCATGCAAGATGCTGGCCGCCATCGAGCGCGATCATCTGGCCGGTGATCGAGCGCGCCGCCCAGAGATAGCGGATGGTGGCGCCGAATTCGGGCAATTCAGGGCCACGCTTCAGGATCAGCCCGTCGACCTGCGCGGCAAAATCGCTGTCTTCCTGGCGCGCGTTCTTCAGCGTCGGTCCGGGGCCGATGGCGTTGACGCGGATGCGCGGCCCCAGCGCCTGCGCCATCATCTCGGTCTGCCTCCACAGCGTCGACTTCGATAGTGCATAGGAAAAGTACCGCGGCGTCGGTCGCCAGACGCGCTGGTCGATGATGTTGACGATCAGCCCCTCCTCCCCCTGCGGCAGCGCGCGGGCGAAGTTCTGCGCCAGAAGTGCCGGGGCCTTCACGTGGATGGCGAAGTGGCGGTCCCAAACGGCCCAGTCGAAATCCTCGATGCTATCGTCGACGAACAGGGAGGCGTTGTTGACCAGGAGCGTGACCGGGCCGAGCGCTGCCTCGGCGCGTCCCACGAGGTCGCCGACCGCGTCCATGTCGGTGAGATCGGCGCCGACCACGGTGGCGCGGCCGCCGTCGTCCCGGATCCGCGCGGCAAGCGCCTCGGCTGCGGCCAGCGAGCGGTTGGCGTGGATGGCGACGGCGAAACCGTGCCTGGCGAGATCCTCGACGATCGCCTTGCCGATCCGTTTTCCCCCGCCTGTAACCAGCGCCGTTCCGGCGGCTTCGCTCATCCTGTCAATCCTCAATCGCGGTCTCGATTCCGGCCGCCGGCAAATTATGACGCGCCCAGGGGTTAAATGCCGTTTCCACCTGGGGCAGGATTGTGGCAAGCGGCCCGATCGGCATTTCGGCTCCGGCCGAGACTCGGCCAACCGGACCGCAATATAGGGCGCTGGACTCCTTGCACCAAGCCGAGTGCGGTGCAGCATGCCAAGCGTGCTGACATCTCGCTGTTGCGAAGATGCAACGTCAAGGTTCAGCCTCATTCGCGCCGGGGAATGACCCAAGTTCAGGTTCGCTTCAGCCGCATTTCGACACGACATTTGGAACATACGAACGCCAGATCCGTTTCACCCCCCGGACGGGTCGATGGCGATCGTGAAAAACAAGCCTGTGTCCTGTGGCTTAAGGAGTAAAGAACAATGCAAGCCAATCTCAAATTCGCACGGCCGCTGGCTGTCGCACTCGGGCTCTTCGCCCTCAGTGGAACCGCCTATGCGGCGGACGTGGTCTCGGAAGAGCCGCCGGCACCGGCCGCCCCGGTTGCCGAACTTCCGGTCGCTTCCTGGGCCGGCCCCTATGCCGGTATCAGCGCCGGCTATGGCTTTAGTGGCCATGCCGATGCCCGTGACGCCGGCGTCGACGTGAAGACCAAGGGCTTCGTCGGCGGCGTCTTCGGCGGCTATCAGTGGCAGCAGGAGAACTTCGTCTACGGCGCTGAAGCCGATCTCGGCTACAACGGCGTCAAGGGCGACAGCGACGGCATCGACGCCAAGGGCGGCTTCGAAGGCTCGCTGCGTGCCCGCCTCGGCTATTCCGTGACCCCGGAGATCCTGCTCTACGGCACCGGCGGTCTCGCCGGCAGGAACCAGAAGATCACGGATAGCGTCACCGGCACCGACGACAGCAATGCGATGTTCGGCTGGACCGCCGGCGTCGGCACCGACATCAAGATCACTGACAACGTGTTCGGCCGCGTCGAGTACCGCTACACCGACTACGGCGACAAGGACTTCGGCTCTCTTGGCAACGTCAAGGTCAAGGACAACCGCGTCACCTTCGGCGTCGGTATGAAGTTCTGATTGTCGTTCAAGCCACGACACGAAAAGCCGGGCCTCGCGCCCGGCTTTTTTGTGCCTGGCGCAGCCTCGTTCCTAACCTTCTCCCCTTGTGGGAGAAGGGTGGATCGGCGCGCAGCGCCGAAACGGATGAGGGGTGCTGGAAGAAACGCGGCTTTGAAAGATCGAGCAATTTTAAGCGTTTAGTTCTCCAGCGCGGCGATCCTTCCAACACCCCTCATCCGACCGAGCTTCGCTCGGCCACCTTCTCCCACAAGGGGAGAAGGGGAAGCCCGCAATTTGCCGTTGCGTCACTCTGCGGCTTATGCCTATAGTTAGTACGTGGCTCGCACGAACAAACATTCCTAATCTGTGGCGACCCGCACTCAAGGCCCGTAGGGCTCCGTGCGGTCGAGATGCGAGCCGGAACACTCGGTCAAACAGGGGATAGGAACGTGAACCGCTTTCAGAAACTTTCGGCCGCGGCGCTGGTCGCGGCATGCCTCGCGCCGGCTGCCCACGCCGACGACAAGCTGACGATCGGAATCGTCACCTTTTCGACCTCCGACGTCGACACCAACCAGATGGTCGACACAATGAGCAAGGAGGCCCAGTCCAAGGGTTGGACGGTGGAAACACTCAACGCCAATGGCGATCCCTCGCAGGCGATCACCAGCATCAAGCAGCTGGCGACCAAGAAGGTGAACGCCATCATCGTCACCGTCTTCGATTCGACCGGCCTGGCCGCCGGTCTGCAGGCGGCGGCGGATGCGAAGATCCCGGTGCTTTCGGCAGGCGGCGGCATGGCCGACGGCATCGCGCTTTCAGCCAGCACGGGCGCCGCGCCACCGCTCATCGACCTGATGCTGAAGGATGTCGGCGACACCGGCACCCTGCTCGACCTCACCTATCACCCCGGCATCCCGTGCCGCGAGCGCGCCGATGCCTTCGATGCGGCGGTCAAGGCCAAGCCGGGGCTCAAGGCGACCTCGCATGAGATCAGCATCCCGGGTGCCGCTGAATCCTCGCAGGCCGCGACCAGCGCCTGGCTCGCCGCCAATGCCGATGCCAAAGGGCCGTTCGCAATCTTCAATTGCTATGACGACAACGCCATGGGTGCCATTGCGGCGCTGAAGCAGAACGGCCGCAGCGACGTGAAGGTCTATTCCTTCAACGCCACCGCGCCCGCCGTGCAGGCGGTCAAGGACGGCACGATGACCGCCACGCTCGGCGTCGATTTGACCTCGGCCGGCAAGATGCTTGTCGAGCAGATCCCCGACATTCTTGCAGCCGGCGACAAGTGGCAGCCGAAATCCTTCGTGCCGGGCTACACGCTCGTCACCAAGGACAATGTCGACCAGTTCATGAAGGACAATCCGCAGTAAGCTCTGCAGAATGACGGCCCGGCCGGCCCGGCCGTACCGGAGCCCTTCATGAGAGCCGCCATGCCCGCCGATCACTCCCTGCCTGAAACCTCCGCCGCGGCGGAGGCCCCTCGCCCATTGCCGTCGGCGGAGGCGAAGTCCCGTCCGGTCGTCGCCGGTGATCGGCGCGCGGGACTGATGCGCCTGCTCGGCACCTACGGCACCATCATCGTGCTCGGCTCGATGCTGTTGATCTTCTCGGTCCTGCAGCCGGGAACCTTTGCGACGATCGGCAATTTCCGCAACATCATCAACGACATGGCGATCGGCACCATTGTTGCGGCCGGTCTCACCGTGCCGCTGGTGGCCGGCGATTTCGACCTCAGCATCGGCTACGTCGCGAGCTTCTGCGGGCTGCTCGTGGTCGGGCTGTTGAGCTACAGCGGCCTGTCGATCCCGCTCGCCATCATGCTTGTCGTCGGCCTCGGCACGCTGATCGGCATCGTCAACGGCATCGTCGTTTCCAAGATCGGCGTGAATGCCTTCATCGCAACCCTCGGCACCGGCACCATCGTCGTCGGGCTGAATTACGCCTATTCAGGCGGCATTCCGCTGCAGCTCACGCAGAGCCGGGAATTCACCAACATCGCCATCGGCCGCATCGCCGGCGTGCCGCATCTGGTCATCATCATGGCCGTGGTGCTGGCGCTGCTGTGGGTGATCCTCAACCGAACGGTGCAGGGCCAGCACATCAAGGCGATCGGGGTGAGCCCGGAATCGGCGCGGCGCGCCGGCGTCGCCGTCGACCGCAGCCGCATCGTCGCCTTCGCCATCGCCAGCACCTGTGCCGCGATCGGCGGCGTGCTGATGGCCTCCAATCTCGGCTCCGGACAGGTGACGGCGGGCGACAGCTTCATGCTGACCTCGTTCTCGGCCGCCTTCCTCGGCTCGGCAGCACTCAGGGAAGGCCAGTTCCACATTCTGGGCACGCTGATCGGCGTGCTGACGGTCGCCGTCGGCAACAATGGGCTGGCCATGATCGGTGCGCCGATCTTCACCCAGTTCCTGTTCACCGGCTCGCTGCTGGTCGTCGCCGTAGCGCTCGGCGGCATCGGCCGCCGCTACGGACGGGGGTGAGCGAGATGGCACAGGCAACGCTGCTTTCGCTCCGCCACATCTGCCGCAGCTTCGGCGGCATCCAGGCGCTCGACAATGTCTCGCTCGACATCGCCAGGGGCGACATCATCGGCCTGGTCGGCGACAATGGCGCCGGCAAGTCGACGCTGATCAAGATCCTGGCCGGTGCGCATGATCCGACCTCCGGCGAGGTGATCCTCGAAGGGCGGCCGCAGAAACTGTCGCCACCGGCCGAGGCGCAACGGCTCGGCATCGAGACGGTCTATCAGGACCTGTCGCTGATCGGCACCTTCACCGCGGCCGAGAACTTCTTCCTCGGCCGCGAGCTGGCGCTTGGCCGCGGCCCGGCGCTGCTGCGCTGGATCCGCCGCAAATCGATGGGGGACACCGCCGTGCGCGGCCTCGAGCAACTCAACATCGACATTCCCGGCGTGCGCAGCAAGCCGGTCGACCGCATGTCCGGCGGGCAGCGCCAGCTGGTGGCGATCGCGCGCGGCGCCTTCTGGGGCCACAAATTGCTGCTGCTCGACGAGCCGACCGCCGCACTTGGCGTGCGCGAATCGCGCGAGGTGCTCGACCTGATCAGGCGGCTCGGCGCCCAGGGGCTGACCATCGTCATGGTCACCCACAATCTCGATCACCTCTGGCAGGTGTGCAACCGCGTGGTGGTGATGCGCCGCGGCCGCAAGGTTGCCGACCTCGCCAGCGCCGCCACTAATATGGAAGACGTCGTCGCCTACATCACTGGCGCCAGGGAGGCGATGACGCCCCGCTCTGCCATCGCGGCGGCTGGCGCATGAGCGCGACCGACACGATGACGCTACGCCGGCTGCTCGCCGACGCGCCCAACCGTTGGGGCCACTGGGGCGCCGACGACGAGATCGGCGCGCTCAACTATCTGACCGCCGAGCAGGTCATGTACGGACTGGCAACGGTGCGGTATGGCCGCACCTTCACCCTCGGCGTGCCGATTGCCACCCATGAGGGCGATGCGGTGTTTCCCGGCCGCTGGCCAGCCAAGCATTTTATGGTCGCCGACAAGGCCGGCTTCGAGAACGGCCACTGGCACCCGCTGCCTGGCGGACTGGAATTCGCCGACGACTATGTCACCGGCTTCGCGCAAGCCGGCACGCATTGCGACGCGCTCGGCCATATGTGGTTCGACGACACGCTGTGGAACGGCTTTCCGGCATCGAGCACCAATGGCGGCATGACCAGGGCCGGTATCATGCCGATCGCCGAACGCGGCATCGTCGGCCGCGGCGTGCTGCTCGACATTGCCCGCTTCCGCGGCAAGCCGGCGCTGGCGCGCGCCGAGACGTTCACGCATCTGGACCTGATGGAGTGCGCGCGGGCGCAAGGCGTCGACATCCTGCCGCGCAGCATCCTGCTTGTCCGCACCGGCTGGGTCGGCGCACTGGCGGCGGGTAGTCAGACGGTTGGTGAAAACTATTGGGAGCCTGGCCTGACCTTCAGCCTCGACCTGGTGCGCTGGTTCGACGAGATGCAGATCCCCAGCCTGGTCACCGACACGCTGGCCAACGAGACCACTTACGAACCCGAAACCGGCCTGATGCTGGTGCTGCACGCGGCGCTGATGCGCAACCTTGGCGTCGTCTTCACCGAGATGGCGTCGCTCGACGCTTTGGCCGCCGACTGCGCCGCCGACCGCCGCTACGAAGGTTTTTACTGCGCGAGCCCGGCCAAGGTCAGCAAGGGCACCGGCGGATCGGCAAATCCAGTGTTCATCAAATAGACGGAAATGGCTTCATGACTTCTGCAGAAACGCAGCTTTGCTTCCTGCCGGCCACGGAACTGGCCGAGCGCATCCGCCGCCGCGACCTGTCGCCTGTCGAAGTGACCGAGGCGTATCTGCGCCGCATCGAAGCGCGCAACCCGTTGGTCAACGCCTACACGCTGGTGCTCGGCGACGAGGCGATGGACGCCGCGCGCGTCGCCGAAAAGGCGGTGATGGCCGGCGGCCCGCTCGGTCCCCTGCATGGCGTGCCGGTCGGTATCAAGGATCTCGATGACGTCGCCGGCGTGCCGACATCGATGGCCTCGCTTGCGGTCAAGAACCGGGTGCCGAAGACCAGTGCGGTGGCGGTCGAGCGCCTGCTCGGTGCCGGCGCCATCGTGCTCGGCAAGACCAACACGCCGGAGTTCGGCCACAAGGGCATCACCGACAATCTGCGCTTCGGTCCGACCAGCACGCCATGGGCGATCGGCTACAATTCCGGCGGCTCCTCTGGCGGCAGTGCGGCGGCGGTGGCAGACGGCATGGCGGCGCTGGGGCAAGGCACGGATGGCGGCGGCTCGGTGCGCATCCCCGCCTCGTTCAGCGGCTGCGTCGGCTTCAAGCCGTCCTTCGGCCGCATCCCTTCGGTGACGCGTCCCGACGGCTTCCTGTGGGGGCATCCGCTGGTCCATATCGGACCGCTGACGCGCACGGTGGCCGATGCCGCGCTGATGGCCAAGGTGATGGCCGGTCCGCACAGCCGCGACCCGCTCAGCCTGCCCGATGACGGCGTCGACTATGTCGGCGCCGTGCAGGCGCCGGCGCGAAAGCTGCGCGTCGCCTACAGCCCGCGCCTCGGCAATTTTCCGGTCGACCGCCAGGTCGCCGCCATCATTGCCGGCGCGGTCGAGGCGATGCGGCAGAATGGCATCGCGGTCGATGAGGTCGAGCTCGACTTCAAGGCCGACCACAAGGAACTGGCGGCACTCTGGGTGCGCACGATCTCGATCCACTATGCTGCGATCGCCGTCTACTGGAAGCAGGAAGGCATCGACCTGATGGGCGAACACGCCGCGGCGCTGACGCCGCAATTCCTGGCCATGCTGGAGGGCGCCTACAAGGTGTCGGCGGTCGAGCACGCGCTCGACGACCTTCTGCGCACCGGCGTCAGCGACGGGCTGGAGGACGTGTTCGAGACGCATGACCTGATCGTCTCGCCGACGCTCGCGGTTCCACCGGTGAAGAACGCAACCGATGGCAACACGATCGGCCCGACCTCGATCAATGGCGAGGCGGTCGACCCGCTGATCGGCTGGTGCATGACCTACCCGATCAACTACACCGGCCATCCGGCGATCTCGGTGCCGGCCGGGCTGACGGAGGAGGGCCTGCCAGTCGGCATGCAGATCATCGGGCGGCGGCATGCCGACGAAAGCGTGCTCGCCATGGCGGCGCGCTTCGAGCGCATGCGGCCCTGGTTCCAGAGTTTTCCTGGGCTGGTGGGGCGGTAGGCGGGGCGAAACAGCCAATCTCCCCCGCAAGGGGGGAATTTGGCTCTCATTCCGGCTTTCGACAATCTTCACAGACCTAAATCGGCAGCTGCAGCAGCTCCGAAATCACCAGCCCCGCTGCACCCAGCAGCGCCGCGCCATCGCCTGCATCGCCGGCGATGAATTCGATCGCACCGCCCGGCCGCGCCGGCACCATGGCGCGGACGTGGGTGGCGATGGCTTCGAGCAGGCGGTCGCCGCCGAGCACGACATCGCCGTGCAGGATGAAGATATTGGGTGCCACCGTCTGCTGCAGGTTGGCGATGCCGACGGCGACGTTACGGGCGTAGCGATCGAGCAGTTTTTCGGCGCCCGGCACCTGGCGCGCCGCCATGTCGGTGAGACGGCCGGAATCGATCAGTTCGGGTTCGGGCAGACCTGCACCGGCTGCCTCGCGCCGCAGCCAGCTCAGCGTCGCGATCGTGTCCCAGCAGCCGCGCCGGCCGCAGCGGCAGAGCTCGCCGTCGAGCTGTACGAAGGTGTGGCCGAGCTCGCCGCCGGCACCCGCCGTGCCGCGATAGAGATGGCCGTCGAAATAGAGCGCGCCGCCCAGCACCTCGCCGGTGTAGACGACGGCGAATTGCCTGACGCCGCGCCCGGCGCCGAACCAGCGGTCGCCGAGCAGCAGGGCGCGGGGATGGTGGTCGAGCTTGACCGGCAGGCCGAAGCGGCGACCGAGCTCATCGGCGAGCGGATAGCGGTCAAGCGCCGGCGCGAGATTGACGGTGACGATCGATCCGCGATCGGTGTCGACCATGCCGCCGACACCGACGCCGATGCCGAAGGGCGTTCGCCGCGCCTTGGCCAGCGTGTCGCCGACGCATTCGGCGATGGTCTCGATGATAGGCCCGACCGGCCCCCGACCATCGGGCAGCGCCATCTTGCGCTCCGCCTCGATCTTGCCGTCGAGCGTAGAGACGCAGGCATGAACCGCGTCCGGCATCAACAGCACGCCGCAGATCGGGCGGGCATTGGGCGAGAACCACAGCGGCCGCGCCGGCTTGCCGCCGCCGGGATTGGCGGGGATCGGATCGCTCTCGATCAGCACCTGGTCGTCGATCAGCGGCTGCACGATACCGGAGATGGTGGTGCGGTTGACGCCGGCAAGCCGCGCCAGTTCGGCACGGCTGGTCGGACCGAGATCGAACAGCGCCTGCAGCACGCGGCCGCGATTGGTCGAGCCGACCATAGAGGACGACAGCAGCGCCTTGCGCGGGCGCCCTGCCCGCTCCGCGCCCGCTGTATCGCCGGGCGGCGTGAACATGGCGTTGCGCCCGCCATTTGGGCTGTCGTCGTCGGTTATGTTCATTGCAAGGGTTTCACGCCGCCATTCTCAAAAACCTTTCTAGCCCAAGAGCTTGCCGGTTTCGAGAACTTTGTACGAGCGGGCAACAAACTTGTCCGTTCAGGCAGGTGCGCGTTCGCTCCACCTCAGGGCGTATCGGCAGAATCCGACGGAGCTTGCTGAAAACCCTGATGAGCGGGAAGCGACTGCAGCCGGTCGAGCCATTTCACCCGCGAGCGCATGATGACCTGCGCGTCCGGTTGGTATTCGCCCGGATCGGTCATCGTGGCGGCGTGGACGTGAATCTCCGAAGGCCATTTCCGGGAACGGAAATAGAGCCTTGTGCCGCAGAACGGGCAAAATCCCCGAAACGTTCCGGGGCTGCTCTCATAGTGCACGATCTCGCCGGTCCAGTTCAGATGCTCCGGCTTCGTGCCCAGGAAGGCTGTGACGGGGGACGACGTGGCGCGCTGGCAATCGGCGCAGTGACAGACCAGATTGCGCGTCAAGTCTCCGGAGTAGGTCCAGGCAACGGCCCCGCACATGCAATTTCCTGTAAGATAGACCATCGCACCCTCCCCTCGCCGTGCGCCCCAGCTCGGCAACTTTGACTCGACTGAACTCAGAATGCCGCTGCGCCACCCGGTCAGGCGCGCTTCTTTGCGACCTTGGCCGGTTTCGATTTTGGTGGAAGCGTGCCGACGAATGCCAGCGCGAGATCGACCCAGCCGCCAAGATCGGCTTTTGTCGCGGTGCCTTCCGGCGCGACATGGACGTAGCCCTCCATCGAGCGTCCGCCCATCTCCATGACCCGCGCATGCGGGCGCGCGACCGCCGCTTCATGCGCGGCCTTGCCGACGCGAACCAGCAGTCCGCGCTTCGAGGTTCCGACGAGCATGTTGCCGTTGACGAGAACGCAGGTGCCGCCGAACATCTTCTGCTCGGTAAAGTCGCGTCCGGCAAGAGCGGCGCGCAGACGGTCAAGCATGGGGTCTACTGTGCTGTCGCTGGCTGATTTCGGCATGCTCACCGCCCCTGTGCGATTTGCAGGGCGACAGCCAAGCACGAGTCCGGCGGCGGTTCAATATGGAAGTGGAGCGCGGCGGAGTTGCCGATCTCCCCCCTCGTGGGGGAGATTGGCCGTCGCTTCTGCTTTCGCCAATTGCCAACGTCAGTGGCGCCTTCCGTCGCCCTCAGCCCGGAACCGCCGGCTTCAGTTCCGGGAATTTCTCGTCAAAACGCGCCGCCCAGCGGGTCAGCCGGCCGCGGCCCTTTTCCCATTTGCCGGCAAAGCGCAGCGCGAGGTAGCCGAGGCAGGCGCGCAGCGCCATCTGGCCGGCAGTGATCTTCTTCGGCAGTTTTGGCGGGTTGGCGTTGAGCAGGTCGAGCGCCGCGGTGATCTTTGCCCACTGGCGATCGAGCCAGGGTTGGTAGACCATCTCCTCCGGCCGCGTGCGCCGCTCATAGACCATCGACAGCGCACAATCGCAGATGCCGTCGGCCATGGCCTCCAGCACTTCGGCCTCGAGCCGTTTGTCCGGGTTGCGCGGAAACAGCGCGTTCTTCGACAGGCGGTTGAGATGCTGGGTAATCGCCCGGCTGTCATGGATCGAGCGGCCGTCGTCGAGCACCAGCACCGGGATCTTGCCGAGCGGATTGGCTGATATCAGCTCGGCCGGCTTGTCCTCGGTCTTTACAGGCACGAGATCGACGGCGATGTCGGCATAGAGTGCCGCCATGCGCACCTTGGAGCTATAGGGGGACGTGGACGCGTAGAGCAGCTTCGGCATGATCGGTTCCCTGTTTGCGGACCGGCACTGTTGACCGGGCACCCTCGCCCACGCAACAGCCAGGACGAAGAAATCCTGCCGCCAGGCATCGGCGCTGCCTTCGGCGAGCAAGAGCACCTGGGCGTCTACACGGAAGTGTTAGTGGTGAAGGTCGCGGGCTGGATCTCGCGTTTGCCGACTATGCCGCCAGCCGCGATCCCGCGCTTGAAAAGGCTCTCGCCATGGCGAGGTAGACCGGGCTTCTTGCCCATCTTTCACGGCAACAAAAAAGCCCCACCGGACTTCGCCGTGTGGCGAAGTCCTGGGAGCTGCGAAAGATATCTACGTCCGCCCCTCTTTTCGTGCGCCTCAACACCGGTGCGGAGAGCGCGGCGCATCCAAGGCACCCGCCCTCATGTCCCGGTACTGTCCCCGGCGCGCGAAGAAACGCGATTACTTCTTCGCGGCCTTCGCAGGCGCCTTCTTGGCAGGCGCGGCCTTCTTCACCGGTGCCGAAGACTTCGCTGCAGCTGCCTTGACCGGAGCCTTGGCCGGTGCTGCTTTCTTCGCCGCAGGTTTCGCCACAGCCTTTGCAGCCGGCTTCTTGGCAGGTGCTGCCTTCTTCGCCGGTGCAACCTTGGCCTTGGCCGGTGCTGCCTTCTTCACTGCGGGTTTCGCCGCGGCCTTTGCAGCCGGCTTCTTAGCCGGTGCTGCTTTTGCCTTGGGCGCTGCCGCCTTCGGCTTGGCAGCGGGTGCTGCTTTCTTCACTGCAGTCGCGGCCTTCGCCGCTGCTGCTTTTACTGGTGCTTTCTTTGCCGGTGCCTTGGATGCCGGCGCTTTGGATGACTGCTTAGCCATGCGATGCCCCTTGCGTTGTTGCCGATGGCCGTTAGTGACCCGGCGTGTCATGCTTATCTGACTCGCGCGTGTCTAGCCAGCGAAGCATTACAGTGATTTTATCAGATTAAATTTCGGTTACGACCACAATGCGATCGTGCTGATCGTCGAAGAATTTCGCCAGGCATCTTTGATCTCGCAACGAAGTTCTGTGACGGAAATTCTTCGCGCTCTATCTTGGTCGATCTTGTCGACGCGCTCAGGATTTTTCGCGCGGGTTCGACCGCGGACATCGACTGCGCGTTGCGAAGATCATGAAGAGTTTTCGGATCGCTCGCTTCGTCTTGTCCCGTGCGACGAAGGAGGGTGAAGACGATAGCAACACGACAGGCGCGCCGTCGCATCATCTTGCGGCATTTGACAAGAAGTGAGCTTTTAGCTCGCTTTTTTCTGGAGATCATGGTGCCGACGTCAGAGTCTCGTTTGTGCCGACATCGTCAGACCGTAAACTTTTGCAATATCAGTCGCTTAGCGGCTAACGTAACGCCTGCAACCGCCGCGAAGGCTCGGTCTGGTGGAGATGAACGGCGAACGTATCCCATGGCGGCGTGATGGAAACCTGCGAGAGCATGCGCCCGACTTCGCCGCGATGGTAGCCGCCATGGATGATGACATGGGTCAGCATCTCCTGGCGCGACATCAATCCCTTGTCGCCGTCGGTGAAGACGAACGGCACGGGCTCGGACAGATAGTCCGGCGAGACGGTTTCCAGATAGTCCAGATACCAGCGGTCCGATGCCGCGACATCGGCGCGCACCGATCAAGCGACGGCGTTTCTTCGGTGTTGTCGGCGACGTAGCCGTGGCGTGCGCCGGTGAGATGCGCCGCGAAGATTTTTGACACGACGTGGCTGTGATTGAGGAGACGGATCGCGACGAGGCGCTCCTTGGCGTGCGCATGTGAGTCGAGGCTCGCGAGTTTCTCCAGCGACTCATCATTGGCCCAGGCCTGATAGGTGAAGAGGCTGCGAAGCAAGGCCAGGGCGCTCATGGTCGGTTCCCTTGTTTGGAAATGTGAGTATGTTGTTTATATTCTGGCGAAGATGGAGCAGGCATGTCTACTCGCATTGCAAAGCCGCGCTCGCGCATGCGCAAGGAGCCGAGCCAGGCGCGTTCCAGGGCAACCGTCGAGGCGATCATCGAGGCGGGTGCTCGCGTTCTGAGCGATCTCGGATGGGCCGGCTTCACCACCAACAAAGTGGCCGAGACGGCGGGCGCCAGCATCGGCTCGCTCTACCAGTATTTCCCCGACAAGCTCTCGCTGGTCGAGGCGATCCGGCGCCGCCACTTCGATCAGGTGCTCGCGGTTATCAGCGATGCGGCAGCGGACGAGAAACCGCTCCGGCAATTCGCGCGCGAACTCACGCGCGGCATGATCGCGGCGCACAGCATCCATCCGACGCTGCACCAGGTGCTGCTCGACGAAGCGCCGGGCGATCGCGGCTCTAGGGCAGCGCATGCCGCTTTCCAGTCGCGCTATCTCGAACGCTACGCGGCTGCCGTGGCGCAGTATCGCAGACGCACGAAAGACACTGAGACCGTGGCGCGCGTGCTTTCCTCCGCGGTCGAGGGCGTGATCCACAATGCGGCGCGACGCGGCATGCTGGAGGCGCCGGAATTGCAGAAGCAGCTCGTTGAGCTGATCTGCGCTTACCTGTCCGGACAGCACAGAACCGCGCCGCGATAAGATGGGGAAGTCACGCCCTAGGATTGCCAGCCGCAAAGATCATGAGATGTTGCCCAACTCGGGATCATGCTCTCAGCGCGTGGCGACCACGGCGACGCCAGCACCGATCATCACGCCGCCCGCCGCGCGGTTCACGCGGCGCACGATCCTGGGCGTGCGCAACAGGTTGCGGGCGCGGGTGGCAAGGATGACGTGGCCGCCGATCACCACTGCCTCGACGGCCAGGATCACCACCATCAGCATGCCGAGATGACCGGATGTGAGCGACGCGCCGACAACGTTGGGCAGCAGTGCGACGTAGAACAGCGGCATCTTGGGATTGCCGAGGTTGAGGGCGATGCCCGTGGCAAAGATCGTCAACAACCCGCGCCCGCCCGAAACGGGCTGCAGTTCCGGCACCACGGGGACCGCAGTCCACAGCCTGACGCCCATCCAGATCAGGTAGGCCGCTCCACCATAGCGAAGCACTGTCATGACGACCGCCATCTTGGCGGCGATGACCGACAGGCCGAAGGCGGCGAGCATCAGAAAGAGGAGGATGCCGACCACCGTTCCGGCGCCATAGGCAATGCCCGATGCAGCGCCGCCGGAGATCGTGCGGGCGACGATCGTCATATTGTCGGGGCCGGGACTGGCGTCGAACACGAAGAAGGCGGCCGCAAAGGCAGAGAGGGTCGCAAGATCCATGAAAATCCCGAAAGTGATTGTTGCTCTCGGGCGTTCAGACTAGCCGATTTGCCTGCCGGCGATAGAAGGAAAAATTAGGATCTTCGCGACAGGGCTGCTGCCGGCAACATGCAACACCGAAGCGCTGCGACCTATTTCTGGCCGCAGGCGCGAAAATGTCCTGGAACGGAAAGCTGCGTTCAGCGCAGGACGCGGCAGCGGCCGTTGTAGACCATCCAGCGGTCGAAGCCCGCGACGCAGAATTCGACATTGTCACCGATCGAGGCAAAACCTTGCCCTTCCTCGATCAGGTACCAGATGGTGCGGTCGCGGCCGTCCGACAGGGCGACCGTGGCGCCGCAATAACGGCGGCCGATCGGCCATTGTTCGCTGGCCGGCAGATAGCGGTGCTGGTGGATACGGCGGAAATCGGTGATGGCGACATCCGGCAAATGCGGCACGTGGTGCACCTGGTAGGAAAAGCGGCTGGTGATCTTGTTCAACACCCAGGCCTGCCCGCACACACCGCTATCCTCGTCGGAATAGACGGAAAGATCGGCGGCATGCGCCGCCTGGGTGAAGCCGAGCGAGGTGGCGAGCGGCGTGCAAAGCGAAATCAGGGCGGCAAGGGCGGATTTGGCGAAGCGAGTCATGACAGCCTCTCAAGTTCGATTGCGCGCACTGTGCGGAATCGCCGGTCAGCGGTCAAGCGGTTGCGATGATGATGGTTTCCAGCTTCAAACTCGCCATCCGCCGGAGGTGGGTTCGCAAGGCGGATGCTGCTGTCGCCTTTACCCCGCCTCCCCCGCCAGCCACCGCAGCGACCAGTCCGCCGGGCGCCCGACCGCGAGCAATCTGTGCAGGGCCGGCAGCAGGAGGCGCAACTCGCCCTCAAGCGTGAAGGGTGGGTTGACCACCACCATGCCGCTGCCGTCGAGACTGGGCTCCGACGAGGCCGGCCTGATCTCGAATTCTATGTCGAGCAGCTTGGGGATGCCCGTCTGCTTGAGCGCCTTCCTGAAGGCGATGACCGCCTTGCGCTCCTTGATCGGGTACCACAGCGCATAGATGCCGCCCGGCCAGCGCTTGTGGGCCTTGACCAGCCCGTCGACCAGACGGTCGAATTCGCCCGCCTCTTCGAATGGCGGGTCGATCAGCACCAGGCCGCGCTTTTCCTTCGGCGGCAGTTGCGCGCCGAGCGCCAGCCAGCCGTCGAGTTCGATTACCCTCGCCTGGAAGTCGCCGGCAAAGACCGCTTTGAGCCGGTTCGCATCGTCGGGATGCAGTTCGATCGCCGTCAGCCGGTCCTGCTTGCGCAGCAGATGCCTGGCGATCAGCGGCGAGCCCGGATATTTCTTCAAGCCGCCGTCGGGGTTGAGCGCGCGAACCACTTCCAGATAGGGCGCCAGAAGGGCGGCCGCCTGGGCGCCGAGTGCACCGTCGACCAGCCGGCCGATGCCGCCCTGCCATTCGCCGGTTTTCTGAGCTTCGGCCGACGACAAATCGTAGCGGCCGATGCCGGCATGGGTGTCGATGACGCGGAACGCCTTGTCCTTCTGCTTGAGATATTCGAGCAGGCGCGTCAGCACGACATGCTTGACGACATCGGCGAAGTTGCCGGCGTGATAGGCATGGCGGTAGTTCACTTCGAGCCCCTGCCCCAGCGCGGCGGCGGTGGTTGCGAGTTCGGGTTTTCCGGCCGGCCGCCACCACGGCCAAAGACCATCGCCAGCACCAGCCCGATCAGGCCGGCCGCCATCAGCGAGAAGCCGACCGGCCGCGCCCTTTGGTCGATCTCGCCGGTGCCGGCGCGCAGCACGAGGTCGACCGCGCGCATCGGAATGTTCTCGGCATCGCCAAGGCCGACGGTGAACAGATAGGCGCCGGGGCTGACCGTCTCGATCACGCCCGCCTCGTCGCGAAAGATCTTGTCCGGCGATTGCGGGCTGGGCTGGCGCGGGTTGTCGGAGCGGTTGAACTGCAGCGTCGAGGCGAGCGCCGTGCGGCCGCCGGCTGCGGCGGTCAGCGTCAGCACGGTGCGCTGCTGCGAGACGATGCGCTCGGCCCGGGCGGTCAGGTCGACCAGCACCCTGACCGGTGCGTCGCTTGCGGCAAGCGGCACCGTCACCGGCCTGAACCGGCCCTTCTCAAAGACCCGCCAGGTGCCGATCTCATGACCGGAGAAGTTGCTCATCGCCCAGGGATAGGCGACGCCGATCGCGGCTCCGGCGAGCAGGATCAGAACAAACAGAAAGCGCATGCGCCCGGCTACCTCGAATTGGCGCCGCCAAGGGCGCGCTCCATCTCGTCGAGCAGCATATCGAGACCGAGATCGAATGTCCGGTCGAATTCGGCGGCGCCGAAATAGCGGCCGGCGGCAGCAACATTCGGGAAATCCCGCGCAAGCTGCTCGTCGCTGACGGTGGTGACCGCCGACGGGCCCTTGGCATAGCCGGCGGTCTCGTCGAGGATCGCGCCCATCAGATAATAGCCGACGGTGCGGAACAGCCGCGCGCTCAGTTCGGGACCGAAGCCTCCGGCCTCGAACAGGCCGAGGATGCCACTCAACCATGCAAGGCAAGCCGGCGAATTCATGCGGTAGGTGACGAGGAACGGCGCGAAGGCCGGGTGCTCGCTGCCGATGCGGCGGAAGTCGTGCATGGCGATGTGCATCCTCTGCCGCCAGGGCAGACCGGCGTCGGGCATTTCGAGCGAGCCGATCAGCCGGTCGACCAGGGCTTCGTGCAGATGCGCCTGCGAGGGGAAGTGATGATAGATGCTCATCGCCTCGCAGCCGAGTTCGGCCGCCAGATTGCGCATCGAAAAGCCGGCAAGGCCCTCCCTCTCGATCACCTGGAAAGCCGCATCCTCGATCATCTCGCGGGACAGCCGCCCGCGTGGTCGCTTTTTTTTGATCGAAGAGTCCATGGCGTCGCTTGACAACTTACACTGTAAGGCTCATTTTCCGCATTACCTTACATCGTAAGGCTAACAAACACCAGAGGAGAAAACCATGTCTGCCTATCGTATTCCTTCATCCGCGCATTCCTTCATCCGCCGTGCATCCTTGCTCGCCGCTGCAGCCTGCGCCTTAGCGCTCGCCCAGGTGCCTGCCCAGGCCGACGACTATGACGCTGCCATCAAGGACATCCAGTCGACCATGGGCGGCGTGCCAAGCTTTGTGAAGCAGTTCCCGAAAGCCGGTCTGCCCGGCGCATGGGCGGAGGTCAAGGCTATCCAGCTCAGCGACAAGACGGCACTGCCACCGAAGGTCAAGTCGCTGATCTCACTCGCCGTGGCAGCGCAGATCCCGTGCAGCTACTGCATCTGGTCGGACACGCAGGACGCCAAGCGCGCCGGCGCCACCGACGAGGAAATCCAGGAAGCCGTGGCCATGGCCGCGCTGACCCGCCACTGGAGCACTGTCTTCAACGGCATGCAGGTCGATTTCGAGACTTTCAAGAAGGAAATGGGCGGGGAATAATTCCCGCCGGCAAGAAGGAAATGGGCGGGGAAGATCGCCGTCACCAGGAAACGTCAGGCATGGCCCACCATCGGCGGGCCATGCCTGTTTTCGTGACGGCCGGGTCGCGCAGAAAAGTCGCGCAAACGTTGCATTGCGGCTAAACAGCTATCGCTAAAATAAGGCGCCTCGGCATAATGGGGTGTATCAGCGCCTGCCCTGTGATTCGGGTATGGCCCCGCATGCGATTTTAATGAGGGGATATTTGATGCGCGAAGTTCATGGGCAGCACCAAGGCCGTCACTGCAGGTCAAATTTCGATAGCATAAATGGATTTGTGTACAGGGTGCTCGTCTTGGGCAGCCTGCTGGCGACATCCGGATGCCAATACTTTATGTCGGGCGGATTGTTTTCGTTCAATTCATCCCAGACCGGAAGCGCAGCTCTGGTCAGCGTGAAGCCATATCCTAAAATTCAAAACAGACCCGTCGCTCGCCCGATCAGCAAAGTGCGCATGAACCCCTACCTCGGAGCCGCCGCGCATATTTGCAGCCCGAGCGGTTTCGGGCAGCAATCGCATTGCTTCATGAGGGTCCAGAGCCAGACCCCGGCCGAGAATATTTAAAATTTTATCATTACCCAAGGAGATCGCGGGCCGCCGCAGGCGTGTCTTCTTCCAGACGTGGTAGTCGGCAAACCTTTGACTTCCGCTCGCGAAATTTCAGGCGCTCCTTTGCAATCCTGGCAAATGAGGACCAACCACTTTCGCCTTCCAGGTCCCTGCCAGTGCGATGCTTGGACCGAGGGAGAGACGTTCGCCCTCGCCCATGATTAACCACTCACCAACGAATACGGTTAATGAATCTCTAATTTAGTTGACTAGTTTGTCCACAGGTATATTTTTATATGCGTTGGGTGTGCAATTTGGGCGAGCAATCCGCGATGGTGGCAACCAGACGCGTGGTCGCGATTCAGGGGTATTGAATGCTGAGCGGCAGCCAATAAGCCGTACGGCACGATCTCCGCAACCTCAGACTATTTACGCACATCACTGATGGCGATTCCGCGCGAGCGGAGGTTTTCGCCACGTTCTCTGGGACGTGGCCGGGCGAAGCTTTGTCCCGGCCTCGGGGTTGGTAGCGTTTGCGGTGCGTAAGGGGGATGCAATGAATAAGGTGATCAAGGTTCTGAAG
The DNA here is from genome assembly GCF_056781675.1 of Mesorhizobium monacense. Taxonomy (NCBI): domain Bacteria; kingdom Pseudomonadati; phylum Pseudomonadota; class Alphaproteobacteria; order Hyphomicrobiales; family Phyllobacteriaceae; genus Mesorhizobium; species Mesorhizobium monacense. The sequence continues at coordinate 3,555,887 of NZ_CM165567.1, forward strand.
CCCGGTGTGGGGACCGGCCGACGGGGCGGCAGTTTCAATCGCGGCCGCGCCCTGGTGGCCGGAGGCGCAGGATTTCTGGGTTCGCATCTGTGCGAGCGGCTGCTGCGCGATGGCTACGAAGTCATCGCGGTGGACAATTTCCACACCGGCAAGCGATACAATCTCAACGTCCTGCAGCGCGATCCGGGCTTCCTGTGCATCGAGCATGACATCATCGATACGCTGCCGCTCGACCTCCCGGTCGACGAAATCTACAACCTCGCCTGCCCGGCTTCGCCGCCGCATTACCAGGCCGACCCGATCCACACGTTCAAGACGAGCGTGCTCGGCTCGCTGAACCTCCTGGAACTCGCCCGGCGGCACAACGCCAAGATATTCCAGGCTTCCACGTCCGAGGTCTATGGCGACCCGCTGGTGCATCCGCAGCCCGAAGGCTATTTCGGCAACGTCAACACGCACGGCCCACGATCCTGCTACGACGAAGGCAAGCGCTCGGCCGAAACCCTGTTCTTCGACTATTCGCGAACCTACGGCATCGATGTGCGCGTCGCGCGCATCTTCAACACCTATGGCCGCCGCATGCAGCCCGATGACGGCCGCGTGGTGTCGAACTTCATCGTCCAGGCGTTGCGCGCCGAGGACCTGACCGTCTACGGGAGCGGCCTGCAGACGCGATCGTTCTGCTATGCGGACGATCTGATCGAAGGCTTCATCCGGCTGATGAATGCCCCCAATGCGCCCGCGCATCCGGTCAATCTCGGCAATCCGGTCGAATTCACCGTCATGGAACTGGCCAGGCTGGTCATCGACTACACGAATTCCCGCTCGAGGATCGTGCACCGGCCGCTGCCGGTCGACGATCCCAGGCAGCGCAAGCCCGACATTTCGTTCGCCAGGCAGCATCTCGGCTGGGAGCCGCAGGTCAGCCTGAGCCAGGGCCTGGCGCACACGGTGGAGTATTTCGACGCCCTGCTCTACGGCAGCCGGCCGGTCAAAGAGGCCGCAATGTCATGACACGCCGCCCCATATTGGTGACCGGTGGGGCCGGCTTCATCGGCAGCCACACCTGCAAGCTGCTATCGGCTGCCGGCTACCTGCCCGTTGTCTACGACGATCTCAGCCGCGGCAATGAGAAATCCGTCGCCTGGGGGCCGCTCGTCGTCGGCGACATCCGCGACGGCGAAGCGCTGCGCGAGGCGATCGCGACCTACCGGCCGAAGGCGATCATCCACTTCGCGGCGCTCGCCTATGTCGGCGAGTCGGTCCGCGAGCCGGCCGAATATTATTCGACCAATGTGGCCGGCACCATCGCCGTGCTCGACGCGGCGCGCGCGGGCTCGATTGAGAACGTCATCTTCTCGAGCAGCTGCGCGACCTATGGCGTGCCCGAAGCATTGCCGGTGCGCGAGACATCGTCGCAAAATCCGATCAGCCCCTACGGCCGGACCAAGCTGATGGGCGAGCAGATCATCGGCGACTACGCGGCGGCCTACGGGATGAAATACGCGATCCTGCGCTATTTCAACGCCTGCGGAGCAGACCCCGACGGCGAACTCGGCGAGTGGCACACGCCCGAGACCCACCTCGTTCCCAGGGTGCTGATGGCCGCATCCGGGATGATCGACGAGATCGAGGTTTTCGGCACAGACTACGACACGTCGGACGGCACCTGCGTGCGCGACTACATCCATGTCAGCGATCTCGCCCGCGCCCATCTCAAGGCGCTGATGCATCTCGAGGCCGGCGGCGAAAACCTGTCGGTCAATCTCGGCACCGGCCGGGGCGTGTCGATCAAGGAGATCCTGCAGGCGGTCAGCCGCATGACCTCGAAATCGGTTCCGGCCGTCTACAGGACCAGACGCCCCGGCGATCCGGCCGAGCTCTATGCCGACCCGGTCAACGCACGCGTACATCTGGGCTTCGTGCCGGAACTTTCCGACATCGACACGATCGTCAGGACGGCCGCGCCCTTCTTCGGGCTGGAGGCAGTCCAATGATGTCACTGCAATGGTTTTTCCCGGTGCTTGCCACGGCCTTGTGGGCCGCATGGCACGTGAAATGCGCCGGTCGGAAATACCAGCCCGCAAGGCTGGTTGTCGCCCCTGTTTGTAGCTTGTCGGGGCGTGGGCTCGCTGGGCTGGAGTGAGGGCTTTAGTCTCAGCGAGCCTGCTTGATCCAATGCCTTGTTCCTGCCGGGGCTAGCTCTTGGAATCGACCAGTTTGCGGGTCTCTTCGAACTGCGCGCCCTTGGTGTCGCCTGACTCGAATTTCTTGTACTCGTCGGCCGCATCTTCCGGAGAGTGCTTGAAGCTGTACCAATCCCCATCCGGGTCCTTGCGTTGCTCGATGTTGTCGCCGTTGATGCGGTGGCTGTAGCAGGTGCGGCCCACCTTGGCGGTATAAGTCTTGGACCGCCAGGCGACCTCCATGCACATCTTGCCGGTTTTGGTGACCAGCCACCTGCCTTCGGCGATGGAAGCCTGGTCCTGTCCGGACGTCCAGGCCTGAAGACGCCTGTTGTCCTTGGCGAAGTAGGCCGCGCCGTTCTTCCAGATCCAGGTGCGGTCCTGGTAAAGAACTTGCAACTCATAGGCGGACGGAACAGTGGCCGAGGCATCTGCCTCCGCAGGCGCTTTGTCCTTGGCTGCCGCATTCGCGGTTCCGAGAAGCGCAATCTGACAGCAGATGGCCAGGAGGGGCGCAAGGGATGCGGCAAGGCGACGAGGTTGCGCCCCAGATCCCCTTTTGGTTGTCATGGCGAGCGATCGCATTTCGGTATTCGCTTCTCAATGGTGTGGGGTTGGCCGAATATTTCCTGGAAGAGCCCGGGGATTGCAAGGCACTGCCGTTACTACCTGCACGCTATTAATCGCCGCGCGAAGAACGATGTCAACCTTCCCGGGAAGGCTGGTTGCGAATGTGGCGAACTCTCGTGACAGACTGCAAAATCAAGGATTTGCGGTGCATGCCAATACTGCCGACGCCCCGTCGGCATGACCCATATCCGTCGACGACCAAGTTGGTGGATTCGCGTAGTCCGGTGATCTATAAGACCGCCACACTTCAACGCGGCCGAAAACGTCGAGGCTCATGGTTGCTTCCGCGGATCTGCCCGCGCACTCAACAAACGAGCAGTGCGGGTTACGGGTGCAGCAAAACAATGGGTCCGGCGCCGCCGAGCACAATAGGCCCGCGCAAGTGGCGGAGAATTGGTTGAAAAGAATAGTCTCGATTGTCATGACGCTGGCGCTGCTGGCCTGGCTCGCCAGCGACTCGCGCTGGAAGATGGTCGGCGATGCCTTCGCCAGTATCACACCCGGCGCATTCGCGGCTGTCGCGCTGGCGCTGTTCGTCACCTATGTGCTGCGGGCGCTGCGCGTCTGCGACGAGTTCCGCGACGAGGTGAACGGCCGTTTCGGCGCCTGCCTGCGCGTCATCCTGATCCACAATGCGATGATCAATGTCGTGCCCTTCCGCGGCGGCGAGACCGCCTTTCCGCTGCTGTTGCGGCAGGTCTTCGGCATACCGCTCATGCGCGCCAGCGCCTCGCTGCTGTGGTTCAGGCTGCAGGACGCCTTCGTCGTTGGCGTGCTCGCCTGCCTGGTGTGGCCGGGCCTCTATCCCGCGCTGAGGGCGGCGGGGATCGCGGCGCTGATCGCGGCCGCCTGGTATCTGCCGCGATGGGCGCGCGCGCCGCATGACTGGGCGGCACGCGGCAGGATCGTTGCGAAGTTCGGCATGCTGCGCGACATTTTCACCGAGGCGACTGGACGGTCGCGCTACGGCTGGTGGTGGACGGTCGCCAACTGGGCGCTGAAGCTTGCCGTGCAGGGTTGGCTGCTGGCCATGCTGCTGGGCACGTCTCTCCAGACCGCCTTCCCCGGGGCCGTCGGCGCCGAGGCCGCAGCCATTCTGCCAGTCCAAGGCGTCGCCGGCTTCGGCACCTATGAGGCGGGAGCGGCGGCGGCGCTGCTCTATTCCGGCATTGCCATCAAGAGTGGCCTGCAGGCGGCGCTGGCACTGCATCTGTTCATCTTCTGCTCGGCGATCGCGACGGGCGCGATCGCCTGGCTGTTTCCCTCGAAATCGACTGTGCCGGGAAACCCGGCCGTCGGCTCTGCAAGGAAGTCATCGCCATGAACGTATTGCCCATCCCTGCTTCGGGACTGCCCGAGGGCGCGGTCATGCCGGAGCACACGCTGTCGATCGTCGTTCCCATGTACAACGAGGCCGAAAACGTCGAGCCGCTGCTGGCGCGGATTCACCAGGCGATGGAACATTACGGCCGGCCGTGGGAGGTCGTGCTGGTCGACGACGGCAGCACCGACGCCACAGTGAGCGAGATCAGGCGCCTGGCGGCGCATTATGGCCCGCATGTGCATGCGGTCGAGCTGATGCGCAACTACAAGCAGACGGCGGCGATGCAGGCCGGCATGGACGCGGCGCGCGGCGACGTCATCGCCACGATCGACGGCGACCTGCAGAACGACCCCTTCGACATCCCGCGCATGGTCTACCGGCTGCTGACCGAGGATCTCGACCTGGTGGTCGGCTGGCGCAAGGACCGCCAGGAAGGGCTTTTGATGCGCAGGCTGCCTTCGCGCATCGCCAACTCGCTGATCGCGCGCGTCACCGGCGTGCGTCTCAAGGACTATGGCTGCAGCCTTAAGGTCTATCGCGGCAACGTCATCCGCAGCGTCAAGCTCTATGGCGAGATGCACCGCTTCATCCCGGCCTGGCTCGCCACGGTGACGACGCCGCGGCGCATCGCGCAGGAAGTGGTGACGCACCACGCCCGCATCCACGGCCAGTCCAAATACGGCATTTCGCGCACCTTCAGGGTCGTGCTCGATCTGGTCTTCATGTATTTCTTCATGCGCTATCGCACCCGGCCCGGGCATTTCTTCGGCGGCATCGGCATCGTGCTGGGCGCGCTGGGCGCGCTGATCCTTGCCTATCTGTTCGGTCTGAAGCTGTTTTTCGGCCAGGACATCGGAACCCGCCCGATGCTGTTCACCGGCTTCTTCCTGCTTATCGCCGGGGTGCAAATGGTGACGTCGGGCGTGCTGGCGGAAATGCTGGCGCGCGTCTATCACGAGGCGAACGGGTCGTCGGCCTATGTCGCACGGCCACGACCGGTGCCCGGTGAAAATAACGGCGACGGCTGGTATCGCCCCAGCCGGTGACCTGATCGCAAAGCTCTCTGGGGGGTTCTATGTCCATAGTTGTGACCGGTGCCGCGGGCTTCATCGGCAGTCATGTCTGCCAGCGGCTTCTGGACCGCGGCGACGAGGTCGTCGGCGTCGACAACATGAACGCCTATTACGATCCGGCGCTGAAAGTGGCGCGGCTCGCCCGGCTTTCCGGCAGGCCGGGATTTTCGTTCCACGAGCTGGACATTGCCGAACCGGGCGTCCTGGCCGCGGTGCTGGGCAAGCGGCCGGTGCGCAAGATCGTGCATCTGGCGGCGCAAGCGGGCGTGCGCTATTCGCTCGAAAATCCGCGCGCCTATATCCACGCCAACATCGCCGGCCATCTGGAAATTCTCGAGCTCTGCCGGGCATCACCTGATATCGAGCACCTCGTCTATGCGTCGTCGAGTTCGGTCTATGGCGGCAACACCAAGGTGCCGTTTTCGGAGAGTGACCGCGTCGACGACCCGGTGTCGATCTACGCCGCCACCAAGAAGGCCGACGAGCTGATGAGCTCGACCTATTCGCATCTGTTCGGCCTGCCGCAGACCGGCCTGCGCTTTTTCACCGTCTACGGCCCGTGGGGCCGGCCCGACATGGCGAGTTGGATCTTCACCGAGGCGATGCTTGCTGGCAAGCCGATCCGCGTCTTCAACCACGGCGAGATGTGGCGCGACTTCACCTTCATCGACGACATCGTCGACGGCGTCGTCGCCGTGCTCGACAAGCCGCCGACAGACGGCGCTGGGCACGCCAATGGCGGCCCCAGGCACGCCAGTGGCGACCCTAAACATGCCCTCTACAATATCGGCAACAGCCAGCCGGTCCATCTCGGCCGCTTCATCGACACGCTGGAAAGCCTGCTCGGCGTCAAGGCGATACGCCACAACGAGCCCATGCAGGCCGGCGAGGTTGAAAAGACCTATGCCGACACCAGCGCGCTGGAGCGGGATTTCGGCTTCAAGCCGAAGGTGTCGGTCGAGGAAGGTTTGCGGAAATTCGTCGACTGGTATCGCCAGGAATGGCGGCCGGAGGGCAAGAGGTAGCGGGCAGAGCCTGCGCCAACCCCTTGCCCCCGGCTCGCGCCCCCCGGCTGAAGATCAGTAACGTGAACGGCAGCTCGAGCGCTGGCCGAAGCCGCTCGGGCCACAGATCCAGGGTGAGCGGCCCAGGAGCGGGCCGCTGCTGCCCAGACTGTAGGAAACCTTCAGCGCTTTCGGCTTGCCGATGCGCTGCGGCCGGACAAAGGCCGCATAGGCCCGTTCGCTCGTGCGCGTCACGCTGGTCATCCGCGTCACCGGCTTGCGGTAAAGGGCCTTCTTCTTGACGGGATGGACCTTCTTGACGCTATCGATCTTTTTGCCGAACCCTTGGTCCACGGTCCGCCCGCTGATCGAGCCGGTCTTGGTCGTGTCCGTGGTCTGGCAGCCTGACACCATCGTGACCAACGCGATGGCAGCAAAAGCATAGGTATATTTTCTGCCCGTATTGGCCAGACTTTCCATAAACTTGTTCATCGCCTGTCCCCTGCCCCGGAAGTTAACTCGGTGGTGCGCGGCGGATATACTTTGTATTCGTTGTTTTCCGCGCCTCGCGAAATGGCCATTTGCCACTCACATCGTGCCCGCATATTAGGGGAGACTTGTTAAAATTCGTGCAAACAGCATGATGAACACAGCCTTTCGCCGTTCGTTCGGATATGATGGAAAATTCAATCAGTCGGATCGAGATGCGGGCGGAGCGACCCCTCGTCATGCGACACGTCGACAGACGACGCATCGTGCCGGCCGCGAACGGCGGCCGGTGCTCAGGCTGGCAGGATCGAAGCTGCTGTTGCCGGATCTAGGCCACGCTCAGCGCAGCGTTTCCCAGCCCGGATCGAGGTAGAAATTGCGGGTTCCGATGTTGCCCTGGCCGGCGCCGGAAACCGGATAGGCCACCCTGACGATGCGCAGGCTGCCGGCGCCCTGCTGCAGCCCGTAGACACCTTCCAGGCCACGATCGTAAAAGCCCACGGCCGGCACGGTCAGGGCCAGCACGGCGAGCGACGCCTGCAAGGCAAATTTGGCGGCATTGGCGCGCAACGGGATCTTGTTCTCGATGACGTGCCTGACGACGATGACCACCACCAGAAGCCCGTAGAGGAAGGCGTTGAAGGCGGCGAACCAATAGAAGCCGGTGGCATCGAAGGGGTGGTCGACGAGCAGGACGGGCAGCGCCGCGCCGATCGCCAGCGCCACGTAGGGAACAAAGACACGGACCGGCAGAAGATGCTTGGGACCGTTGCCCTTGGGCGTGACGCGGAAATCCACGAACGACTTGGTCAGATAGTCGCGCAGCGACGACAGCGTGCCGGCCAGCACCCACGGCCAGCGCGCGAAGAACAGGAACAGCGTGCCTTCCCAACTGATCGTCTTGGCCGTGATCGGACGCGACACGCCGAACGCCTTCAGCATCATCACCAGGCCGACCAGGGCGACCGCGTTCGGCACATAGTAGAACAGGAAGTCGAGATACATGACATTGGCGAAGTTACGCCCGGTGAACAGCGCGTACATCGGCATGACGTACATCAGCAACGCAAAGACGGCGAACAGCGGATACCAGAGCTGGCAAAACAGGAACTGGAACCTCAGCCGCGGCGACAGCTTGTGCAGGTAGCTCGGCGAGTATTCGAGCAGGATCGTCATCAGGCTGCGCGACCACTGGAATTCCTGGGTGACGAGGTCGGCGAAGGTCTGCGGCCCGTCGCCATGCGCGATGGCGTCGAGCGCGTGCACGCCGCGCCATCCGGCCGCGTTGATCAGCATCGAGGTGGAGTGATCCTCGGCCAGTTCCGGACCGAGACCGCCCGCCTGCTTCAGCGCCTTGGTCCGCACCGCATAGTGGGAGCCGATGCAAAGCGGCGCCCCGCCGCCGGTATGGCCGGACTGCAAGGGGCCGTGGAACATCCCTTCCGGAAACAGCCGGCCGCGCGCCGCCCAGCTTTCGTCGGCATTGTTGTCGCAGATGCTGGGCGCCGAGACGTAGCCGACCGCCGGATCGGCGAAGGGATAGAGGATCTCCCTGAGATAGGTCGGCGTCGGCACATGGTCGGCGTCCATCTGGGCGACGAAGTGGTAACGCTCATAGCCATAGTGGTCGTAGAAGAACGCCAGATTGCCTTCCTTGCAGCGGGTCCGGCGCGGCCATGTCTTGCGGTGGTAGTCTTGCCTGCCGCGTCGCGTCGAAATCATCACGCCTCGGGCGTCGCACCAGGCAACCGTCTCCTCGGAGGGGTCCTCGTCGGCCAGCCAGGTGTCATGCGGATAGTCCTGCGCAAGCATCGCTTCCAGCGTGCGCGCGACCACGGCGAAGGGTTCGGACGGGGCCTTGGTCACCACCATGGCGACTCGCGAACGCTTCGGGATGCTGTTGAGCTTGGATGGTTTTCTCGATGCGTACACGTTGAGGAGGAAGTACATCGGCATCAAGGTCAGCCAGCCCAGCACGAGCGTCGCGAAGGTGAATGGCCCGATGTGTTCGATATGGTCCGGCTGCAGCCACCAGATCCAGAAAAAGCCGAGGCTGAGAAACCAGAAAGCCAGGCCGAGCCGCAGGACCCGTTGCTGGACGGGAGACAGGACAGGGACCAGGAAAGGCCCCTTCTGCGCCGCCTCGGCACGTGCGGTCACCGGCCGGCCAGCCGACCTCGTTTTGCCGGCGATAACGCCAGCACGCGCGGAAACACTCATACAACTACCCGCCGCCAGTTTGGACAGCCGCTAGACAGCGCCCGACCAATCAATCCCCGTCGACAGAATCAGCTTGCTCTAATGGAGAGTCAACAAAATTCAGTGTCCGTTAACCACGCTTCTTGAGGACTGGTTAACCTAACGCCTTGAATTGGAGAGGTTTTGGGACGCTGTCACCGACAGCCGGCCTGGATTCCCGAGCTGCGGAAATCACCTGGCCGGAATTCCGGCACGGCAATTTTCTCGTTCACAAAGCAAGGCCTGGGAGCGGTGGCGTTAACCATCCCGGAGGCAACAAGGTTAAGTAAACGTTAATGGCGCTTGACTCTCGGACGGCATAGGCTCTTATATTAGAGTTGGGATAATGTATCGGAATGTTGGCGCGAATTTGTGAGTATCGCGGCGAACTTTCTCTTCGGGGGCTTCCATCGTACCGGCGTCTCGAGAGATCACTTTGATGGACGGCGCTTGCGCATGGCACACCGGTCCACAGTCGCTCTGAAATCCCACAGATCACGCCGATAGGCCCGATGGATTGGGTTTGTCGTATCGATGCTGTCGATACGATGTGGCGAAGCTTCAAGGTCAGCTGGACGTTGAAGCTATGGGAGGTTGGGTATGAAATACTCCACAGCAACTGCATTTGTGTCAGCACTCATCCTTGGGGGAAGCCTCGCCTTCCCGGTGGTCGCGGGCTCACCGGAGGCCGCGGGCGCCGGGACGGACCCGATGAAGACGAGCAGTGCTGCTTCGTCTTTCGGCTCCTATGACCCCTATGGCGATTTCAGCGCCGACAAGAGCGCCAGCATCGAGGAGTTGTTCCTGCCTTGGGAGGACGTCGATCTGGCAACCCTTCCGCTGGCCGACGCCTATGCGCTGCAGCGCGGCCGTTCGCTCCTGATCACCATCGAGCCGTGGACCTGGTCGAAGGACTGGCGCATCACCCCGCCCCAACTGCGCGACGGCATATTGAGCGGCAAGTATGACGCCAACATGCATGCGATCTGCAGCCTGGTGGGACAGATGAAGAGTCCGGTGACCATTCGCTGGGCGCAGGAAATGGAAGACACGAACGGCCGCTTCACCTGGGCCAACTGGGCACCGAAGGACTGGATCGCCGCCTACAAGCGCGAAGTCGATGTCTGCCGCAAGGTCGCTCCCGCGGCGAAATACATGTGGTCGCCCAAGGGCGTGGAAGGCCTGGAGAAGTACTATCCGGGCGACAACTATGTCGACGTGGTCGGCCTGTCGGTGTTCGGCCTGCAGAAGAAGGACAATGACGAGGCCGGCCGCGACCGCACCTTCGCCGAATCGCTGAAGCCCGGCTATGACCGCGTCGCGGGTTTCAACAAGCCGATCGTGGTGGCGGAACTCGGCTATGTCGGCAAGCAGGACTACGTCACGAAGTGGCAGGAAGACTCCCGCAAGTCCTATGCGGAGTTCCCGGCGCTGACTTCGGTCGTCTACTTCAACCAGAAGGAAGTGTGGCCGTGGCTGGGTGGCTATGGTCTGCCCGACTGGAGGGTGACCCAGAACGTCCTGCCGTAGACCTATCATGCCGATCCATCCCGATGCGATCGGGATGGATCTCCATCTTTTTGTTTAAACGTGATCGATCCCGCACTACGGTTCGGGATGACGGTCGAGGCGTGTCGTGATCAGCGTGTGGAGTAGTTCCGTGAAACGAATACTGGTAAATTGCCTCGGAGCGGCGCTGGCCTGCTCCGTTCTTGTTCTTGCCTTCCAGGTCCCGGCGGTAGCCAAACCGGCGACGAAAATCGCCGAAAAGGCGCAAAAGGCCGCCGTCGTTCCCGACGCGGGCGTCTACCAGATCTACCAGAACCATTCGTGGCTGTGGGGCAATCACGGCGCTGCGTTCTTTGCCGTGAAGCAGCGGCAGTTCAACGCCTGGTCGACGGAAGGCGGCAAGCCGAGCTTTGGCGATGGCATCTGGTTCCTCCCCGGCAGCGGCAAGCTCTGCTTCCGGGCGAAATGGCATGGGTCCTGGGGGGCGAAGGGCTCGACGACCTGCTTCGAGCACCGCCAGGCCGGCAAGGTGATCTACCAGCGCAGGTCTCCGAACGGCGAGTGGTACGAATTCAGAAGCGCCCGCGGCAAATCGGACGTTAAATATGGCGACCGCGTCAGCCGGAAGCTAAAACGCATCAAGGCGCGGCTGTAGCGGCGCGGGACTGCCGGCAGTGTTGGCTACCCCGGCTGCAGCAGAATGCCCCTGTTGCGACCCAATAACCAGCGCAGGCCGCATGCCAGCACGACATTGAACACGGCAAGGGCGCCAAGTACGGCAAGCGTGCCTTGCGCTCCCGTCCATTGCATCAGCACCGCGCCCATCGACGGCGCGGCCGCCTGGGCGATCAGACTCGGCATGGCCAGGCGGCCCATCAATTTCGCGTAGCCCGACGGACCGAACAAAGCGAGCGGCAAGGTGCCGCGCGCGATCGATTCAAGGCCAATGCCGGCGCCGTAGAAGCCGAGCGCCACTGGCACGGCCGGCATGCCGGTCCACAGCGCCAAGACGCCTATGGCGACAAAACTCGCCGAGGCAAGCTTGGTCCAGATCGGATGATGGTAGCGCGCGATCATCATCTCGATGCCGCGCGCCGTCACTTGGAACGGGCCGACCAAGGCTCCGAGCCCGACGGCGACGGCAAGCGCCAGGCCGCCGGCTTGCAAAATCGACAACAGGTGAACCGAGAGCGTCGAGGAAATCACCGCTGCAAGCGTGATGGTGGTGGCGAGCAAAGCCATGACCGGGAAGGATGGATTGCCTGCCGGAACGGATGAGGCGTTTCGATCCATCTCGGATACGGCGCTGCGTTGCGGCACCCGACGTGGAAGCAGCGTGAGATAAAGCGGCAGAGCGATGAGGAACTGTACGGCGGCATAGGCAAGGCAGGTGCCGCGCCAGCCGATCTCTGCCATCAGGAAGGCGGAAATCGGCCAGCAGACGGTGCTGGCGAAACCGCCGAACAGGGTCAGCGTCGTGATGGCGGAACGCGCGCTGTGGCCATACTAGCGACCAAGCGTCGCGAAGGCCGCGTCGTAGAGCCCTGCCCCCATGCCGAGCCCGATCACCAGCCAGGCGGCGATAAAGGCGGCAAGCGAAGGTGCCGCCGCCAGGCCGATCTGGCCGGCGCCGATACAGACGGCGCTGAAAGCGAGCACATTGCGGCCGCCATAACGCTCGATCGAGGAGCCGACACGCGGCGAGATCAAGCCGGCGACCAGAAGCCCGAGTGACAGGCCGCCAACCACCCAGGCCAGCGACCAACCGGTCTCCGCGGCCACCTTCGGCGCAATGACCGCCGGCAGGTAGTAGGAAGAGCCCCACGCCATGATCTGCGTCAGCCCGAGCACGGTGATGATCGTGCCGCGGCTGCGCATGCCCGACGGAATGCTCATGCGGCGACGCCGCAGCCGCAGCCACTCTTGCCGGCGGCCTTCGCCTCGACATCGGCGACGCAGCACGCATCCGCCTCTTGTGGCGCCGGGCCACCGCAGCAGCCCGTTGACGCCGCATCGATTTTCGACACCTGCAGCGAGCCCGGCACCACGCAGACGCCGGTCTCGGGCAGGACCAGTCGCACCGTATCGGCGGACGCGATGTCGCCTGCCAATGCGGCCGCGACCGAGCGGACCTGTTCGTAGCCGGTCAGCAGCAGGAAAGTCGGCGCCCGACCATAGCTCTTGATGCCGACCGTGTAGAAACCTGCCTCGGGATGGCTGAGTTCGCGGTGTCCGTGCGGGGGCACGTCGCCGCAGGAATGCTCGTTGGGATCGATGAGCGGCCCTAGCGCCTTGACGCTTTCCAGCCACGGATCGAGATCGAGCCGAAGCTCCCTTGTCAGCGTGAGGTCGGGCCGCTGCCCGGTGGCGGCGATGATGCGATCGACCGGGCCGATCCGCTGCAAGCCGTCTTCTGTCTCGCCCTCGACGATCAGGCGACCGCCTTCGTCGCGAATGGCCACCGTGGCAAAACCAGTGACCAGCGTGACGCGGCCGCTTTCGGCAAGTTCGCGCGCATCGGCGCCAAGCTCGCCACGCGCCGGCAACTGGTCGGCGTCGCCGCCGCCATAGATGCGCACCAGGTCGATGCCGCGAGCCGTCCAGATGGACGCCGTCCCAGGTTCGGCATCCGCCAGCCTGGCAAGATCGAGCAAGGCATTGGCCGCCGAATGGCCGGAACCAGCCACCAGCGTGGTGCGGCCGGCGTAAACGCTGCGGTCGCGGCCGAGAATATCGGGAATGCCGTAAGCGATGCGATCGGCGAATTCCATCTCGCCCTCGGCCGCGAGGCCGCCGGCACCGAGCGGGTTCGGCGTCTGCCATGTGCCCGAAGCATCGATGACGGCGCGGGCACCGTCACGCCTGGTGCCCTTGGCGGTTTCGACCACCAGCATGAAGGGCCGCGTCTCGCGCCCCCTGCTCTGCACCTTGTCGGCGCCCCAGCGCGAGATGCCGACAATTCGAGCGCCGGTTTCGATCACCGGCGCCATCTGCGGGAGTTTCGCGAGCGGATCGAGATAGAGATCGACAAGCTCGTTGGCGGTGGGAAACGCCTCGGGATCGGGCATGTTCCAGCCATGCTCTTCCAGCAATTCCCGCGCCGCCCGATCGACACAAAAGCGCCAGGGCGTAAAAATCCTGACATGGCCCCAATCGCGAAGGTTGGTGGCAACGTCGCCGCCGGCCTCGTACAGCTTCACTGGCAGGCCCTGGCGAAGCAGGTGGACGGCTGCCGCCAGGCCGACAGGGCCGGCACCGATGACTGCTACCGGGAGATCGCTATGCTTGTTCATTTCGCTACCTTCCATAATTCCGGGATTATCGAAATATGAGGCAAAAAATTATGCCGCCGCTTCTCCCGCGGCGGGATTGCTGGCGGCATCGGCGCAGCATTCGTCGGCGAGGAAGCCGATCAGATCCCGCATGATCGGATAGTTGGCGCGGCAGATCAGCGTCGTCGCCTGCCGCTCCTGCGTGACCAGACCGGTCAGGATGAGCCGGTGCAAATGATGTGACAGCGTCGAGGCGGCGATGCCCAGACTTTCCTGCAGAGTGCCGACCGGCCTGCCTGCCTCGCCGGCCCGGACCAGGATGCGGTAGAGTTTCAACCGCGTCGGGTTGCCCAGCGCTTCCAGCTGTTTTGCCGCTTGTTCGAGTTTCATGGAAATATCGTACGCCCAGCCCCAGCCAGTCGTCAACTGAATTTCGAAAAAACTCGAAATAAGCTCTCAGACAACCCGCTTGCCGTCGGCGCCGATCACCACTTCGCCGTCTTCCTTGGTGAAAGGGCCGATGTCGGGATTGGGCAGGATGTCGAGGACCGCTTCCGACGGCCGCGCCAGCATGGTGCCGAGCGGAGTCACCACGATCGGCCGGTTGATCAGGATCGGATGCTCAAGCATGAAATCGATGATCTCGTCGTCGCTCCATTTGGCATCGCCAAGATTGAGCTCGGCATAGGGCGTGCCGCTCTCGCGCAACAGCTGGCGCGGCGTCATCGCCATGGCAGCAATCAATTCGATGAGCTTTTCACGCGACGGCGGGTTCTTCAGATACTCGATCACTTCCGGCTCCTCGCCGGACTGGCGGATGATGGCCAGCGTGTTGCGCGAGGTGCCGCATTGAGGATTGTGATAGATGGTGACGGTCATTCGGCGGGTCTCATCTCTGGCAAGGGTTTTGGTTTGGCAAGCAGCCAGCCGGCGAGTGCCATTGCCAGCAGCGCGCCGACAAGCTCGGCGACTATGAAGGCCGGGACATCGAGCGGCCTGATGCCGGCAAAAGTGTTGGAGAAGGCGCGCGCGATGGCGACCGCCGGATTGGCGAAGGAGGTCGAAGCGGTGAACCAGTAGGCTGCGGTGATGTAGAGACCGACCAGCCACGGGATCGACTCCGGACGGGCGCGCAGGCCGGCGAGGATGGTGAAGACCAGGCCGAAACTTGCGACCAGTTCGGCGATCCACTGCCCCGCGCCGCTTCGCACCGTGGCGGACAGTTCGACCAGAGGCAGGCCGAACATGGCGTGCGCGATCAGCGTGCCTGCAATGCCGCCCGCGATCTGGGCCAGGACATAGGCCAACGCCGCCCTGGTCTCGATTTCCCGCCTCAACCCAAACACCAGCGTCACCGCCGGGTTGAAATGGGCGCCGGAGACCGGCCCGAGAATGGTGATCAGCACCACCAGAATGGCGCCGGTCGGGATGGTGTTGCCAAGCAGGGCCAGCGCCACATCGTCGGTGAGCCGGTCGGCCATGATGCCCGAACCGATGACGGCGGCGACCAGCATCGCGGTGCCGAGGGCTTCGGCGACGAGACGACGCGGAAGATCAAAGATCATGCTCAGCCGGCCCTTGGGAGATCACGGCCGATCTCATCCAGCCGCTTCTGCAAGGCCAATTTGTCGACGGTGCTCATCGGCAGGCTGACGAAGATCGAGATACGGTTGTTGAGCATGCGGTAGGCTTCGGCGAAGGCCAGATGCCTTTCCGCATCGGTGCCCTCGACTTCGGCCGGGTCGGGCACGCCCCAATGCGCGGTCATCGGCTGGCCCGGCCAGACCGGACAGGATTCATTGGCGGCGTTGTCGCAGACGGTGAAGACGAAATTCATCTCTGGCGCACCGGGTACCGCAAATTCTTGCCAATCCTTCGAACGGGCAAAGGAGGTGTCGTGGTTGAGCGTCTTCAAGAGCTGCAGCGTGAATGGATGGACCTCGCCCTTGGGATGTGACCCGGCGGAATAGGCCTTGAACCTGCCGGCGCCGACCCGGTTGAGGATCGCCTCGGCGAGGATCGATCGCGCCGAATTGCCGGTGCAGAGAAACAAGACGTTGTAGATCTGATCGCTCATCAATTCCTCCCTATCTTCTTGTCCGACCATGATCTTTTCCGAAAACCGGTTCCCACTTTCCGCTTATGCGGTCCTTCGGTTCGGGATCATGGTCTAGCATTTGCAGGTCACAGCCTGGATGACCGGCTGGCAGAGCTCCGGCGCGCCGTTGCAGCAATCCTCCATCAGGTAGGCGAGCAGGTTGCGAAAGCCGGTCATGTCGGTGATATAGCGGATGGTGCGGCCCTCACGCTCGGCACTGACCAGCCCGGCATGGTCGAGCACCTTCAGATGCGCCGACATGGTGTTCTGGACGATGTCGAGCCGCGAAGCGATGTCGCCGGCGGGCAAGCCGCCTGCCCCGGCGCGCACCAGCAGCCGGAAGACTTCCAGGCGCGTGTCCTGGCCAAGCGCTGCCAATGCGCGAAGAGCTGCTTCCTTGTCCATCCATTGCATCCATAAATCCGGATTTACGGATGCCTAGCGCGACCATATGACAGCTGGATGACAGACAGGCGGGGAAACCGGCACCGCAGCAACTCGTCCGTTCTTGCTATGCCACGCAGATGCCCGGCACCGCGACCTTCTGGAACAGATGCGGGGACGCGACCGCTGAGGACGGATAGGCGGAGATCTTGGCTCTGAACTGCGGGTGCGTGAAGGCGGCGCGGAAGGCGGCGGTCGATTCCCACACGGCACAATTCAGATAGGTGGGGCTGTCGCCGATCGCGCGGTGAAGCTGGGTCGAGATGAAGCCCGGCTGCTGCTTCATGAAGGCAGCATCATCCTGCCAGACCTGGAGGAAGGTCTGCTCGTCGGCCTTGTCGAGCGTGAAAAGGTTGACCAGCACGACGGAGCTGGCGTCGATCGCGACCTGACGGTCGATGGGGAAGGCAGGATCCATTGGGCGCATGTTGGTCATGATAAGGCTCCATCTAATTGGTGTTATGGTGTCACTCTGTTATGATGCATACATACCAACTTGACACTATGATGTCAAACACGATATAGGATGACAAATGAGCGACCCCCTTCGAACTCCGGCCGGTGACGCCTTGAACGATCTCGTTCTCGACCTGTTCAGGCTCAACAGCCGAATGCTCGCCGCCGGAGACAGGCTGGTCGCCGGCCTTGGCCTGACCAGCGCCCGCTGGCAGGTCCTCGGCGCCATCGTCATCGCCGAGCGGCCGCAGCCGGTCGCCTGGCTGGCGCGCGATCTCGGCGCCAATCGCCAGAACGTGCAGCGGATCGTCAACGACCTGCACAAGGAAGGGCTCGTCGCATTCGCGGCCAACCCGCATCACCAGCGGGCGCAACTCGTCGTTCTGACCGACGAGGGAAGACAGGCCTTCGACGCCGCCATGCGCCTGCAGGCTCCCTGGGTGAACAGGCTCGCCGACGGGCTCGTGGTCAAGGATCTCAACACCATGCACGCCGTGATCACGGCGCTGCGCCGGAAACTCGAAGGAGACATGGATGCGGAAGAGCAGAGCTGACCGCTACGGCACGGTAGCGGTGTCCATTCACTGGCTGAGCGCCATCCTGATCCTGGCCCTGCTCGGCTCCGGCTTCCGGGCCGCCAATGCGATGGATGCAGCTGTGAAGGCCGACCTCCTTCGTTTCCACATTCCCGTGGCGATCGTGGTCTTGCTGCTGACGGCATTCCGCATTGTCTGGTGGTGGCGCTTCGATCTGCGACCGCTTCCCGTCGAGGGATCGCCAGCCTGGCAGGAACGCATCGCACGCTTTGTGCATGTCGCTTTCTACATCATCATTCTCGGCATGGCCGCCAGCGGCATCGGCATGATGGTCCTGAGTGGTGCTGCCCCGGTGATCTTCGGCCAGAGCAGCGCGACGTTGCCGAACTTCGCCGACTATCCGCCGCGCGCGCCGCATGGCTTAGGCGCCTTTGTGCTTGTGGCGCTGCTGGTGTTCCATGCCGGCGCGGCCCTCTACCACCAGCTCATCCGGCGTGACGGGCTGCTCCGGCGCATGTGGTAAGGCGCGTAAGCCTGATCGCCGCGAAAGTTCTCATCCTGAGGTGACGACACCGTACCGGCCTATCGACGATAAACTCGCCGATGGTCGGCCAGCACTTCGTCGATGACGGCCCAGGACTTCGCCGCCTCGCGCTGGTTGCCGTCATGTCCGCAAGCGGTGATCAGGGCCTTCCACAGGGCCCAGCCGCGGCCGCGCGCCCAGGTTTCCGCGTCGAGGGCAAGCGCATCGCGGAAGGCTTGCCGGCTCTCCCCGGAAAACTCGGTCCAGGCGATCGCCAGGTCGCAAGCAGGATCGCCGACGGCCGAGCTGCCGAAATCGATGACGCCGCAGAGTTTTCCGTCCTCGACCAGCAAATTGCCGGAGGCGACGTCGCCATGGACCCAGACCGGCGGGCGCTGCCACTCGGAGCCAAGCGCGCTTGCCCAAACCTCTTGCGCGGTATCCGTGTCGATGCGCCCAGTCAGCGCCGACAGTGCGGCGCGGGTCTCGGCGGCGTAGACCGCAAGCCGGCCGCCGCGATGGAAATTATGCTGGCCGGCCGGCGGGCCGCCAGTGGCATCGATGCGGTAGAGGGCGAGCAGAAAATCGGCCAGCGAGCGGGCGAACTGGGTGGGATCGGCAATCCGGCCCTTCGCGGCCGGCCTGCCGCGCAGCCAGCCATAGACCGACCAGGGCCAGGGATAGCCCTGCCCCGGCGCACCCTTGGCCAGCGGCACCGGGATCGGCAGGGGTAAATGCGGCGCGAGCCGGGGCAGCCAGCGCTGCTCCTTCTCGACCTGCGCGACATAGGACGCGGCGCTCGGCAGGCGCACCGATTTGTCGTCGCCGAGGCAAAAGGTGCGGTTGTCCCAGCCGCCCGGCTCGACCGGTTCCACCGGCAAGTCCGCCCAGTTCGGGAACTGCGCCTCAATCAGGCGGCGAACGAGGGTGACGTCTATTGGTGCGGTGATATCCATTCACCTTTCTTCCTGTCTTCAATCCTGGAAGGTGGCGCGATGGCTCGTCCACCTCACCCCTTCACCCCACCCGCGGTGAGGCCGGAGATGATCTTGCGCTGGAAGATCAGCACGAGGATGACGAGCGGCACGGTGACGATCACCGACGCGGCCATGATGTTGCCCCAGGGGATCTCGAACTGCGAACTCCCGGACAGCAATGCAATCGCCACCGGCACGGTCCGCTGTTCGTTGCTGGAGGTGAAGGTGAGCGCGAAGAGGAATTCGTTCCAGGCGCCGATGAAAGCGAGCAGCCCGGTGGTGACCAGCGCCGGCCACATCAGCGGCAGGAAAACGCGGGTGATGATGATCCAGGGCGTTGCGCCGTCGAGGATCGCCGCCTCCTCGATCTCGAGCGGCAGGTCGCGAACGAAGGCGGTGAGCACCCACACAGTGAACGGCAAAGTGAAGATCATGTAGGAAAAGACCAGCGCCAAGGGCGAGTTGTAGAGGCCAAGCGTGCGGATCAGTTCGAACAGGCCGGCAAGCAGCGCCACTGGCGGGAACATGGAGACGGAGAGGATGGCGAAAAGGAGAAGCGAACGGCCGCGGAAGCGGATGCGCGCCAGCGAGTAGGCGGCGGTGACGCCGAGGAAAAGCGAAATGACGACGACGGCGCCGGAGACGACCAGCGAATTCAGGAGATTGCGCGGGAAGGTCCCGTCGGTGAGGACGGTCCGGTAATTGGCGACGCTGATCATCTTCGGCCAATAGTCGACCTCGAACAGCGCAGTCCCCGATTTCAGGCTGGTGACGACCGCGTAATAGAACGGGAACACCGCGACAATGACGATGACCGCGACGAGCAGGTAGAAGGCGGCACGGCTGACGATCCGCATGATCCACATCATCAATAGTCCCTCTCGAGCCTGACCCGGCCGAGCCACAGCACGAGCATGGTCAGCAAGGCGAGGATGAGAAAGAGCAGCGTCGATGCGGCGGAGCCGTAGGCGAATTTGTCGAACTCGAACAGGTTCTCGCGAGCAAACACCGACATCGATTTGGTGTGCGCATTGTTTGGCGTCAGCACATAGATCAGGTCGAAGATGCGCAGCGCGTCGAGGCCGCGGAAGATCACCGCCACCATCAGCGCCGGCCGGATGAGCGGCAAGGTCACCTTCCAGAACACCCGCCAGGGGCTCACGCCATCGATCCGGGCGACCTCGTAGATCTCGCGCGGCAGCATCTGCAGCGCGGCGAGGATGAGAAGCGCCATGAACGGCGTCGTCTTCCAGATATCGACGATGAGGACGGCGACCATCGCCGTATCGGCGCTGGCGGTCCAGGCGATCTTGGTGCTGATCAGGCCGAGGTTCAGCAGCACATCGTTGATGATGCCGAACTGGTCGTTGAGCATCCACTGCCACATCTTCGCCGAGACGATCGTCGGGATCGCCCAAGGGACGAGGACAGCGGCGCGCACGAAGCCGCGGCCAGGGAATTCGGCATTGAGCACCAGCGCGACGATCATGCCGAAGATGGTCTCGCAGGTCACCGAGATCAGAGCGAAGCGCACCGTGTTCCAGACGGCGCGCCACCAGGCAGGATCGACGAGCAGGCCGTCATAAAGCACCCGGCCGCTCGGCATGGCGAGCACCGAGAAAAAATTGGCAAAGCCAATCCAACGGCCGGCCTCGAGGTCGGTCAGCGAGGTGTCGGTGAAGCTGAAATAGATGGTGCGCAGAAGCGGCCAGCCGGCGACAGCGGCGAGCACGACGAGCATCGGCGCAAGGAACAGCCACGCCGAGCGCACGCGCTGGCGCATCAGCCGCGAGCGTGCCTGCATCACCAGGCGGCGCCCTTGAGCTTCGTCAGCGTCACTTCGAGATCGGCGAGGTTATCGGCAGCCGTGCCTTCGCCGGAGAGCGTCTTGTGCACGGTGGTCCAGAACGCGTTGGACACCTCGTTGTACCTGACCTTGGCCTCATTCGAGGGACGCGGCACAGCGTTGAGGAAGACGTCCTTCCAGCGCGGGATGACCGGTTGCTCCCTGGCGATGTCGGCATCGTCGTAGAGCGCCTGGATGGTCGGCAGATAGGACGCCTTCAGCGCGCGGTACTTCTGCATTTCAGGTGAGGCGACCCATTTGACCAGCTCGATCGCTGCATCCGGGTTCTTCGAATATTTGGAGACGGCGAGGTTCCAGCCGCCGAGTGTCGCCGCAGAGCGGGCGCCCTCGCCCGACCCGGGCGGCAGCGTGGTCACGTCGAACTTGCCCTTGATGGGCGAGCCTTCGCTCTCGCCCAGCGAATAGGCGTAGGGCCAGTTGCGCATGAAGACCGCGTTGCCGGTCTGCCAGACGCCGCGCGACTCTTCCTCCTGGTAGGCGAGAACGCCCGGAGGCGCGATGGTGCCCACCCAGCCCTTGGCCATGTCGAGGGCGGCGGCCGCCTTCGGATTGTTGATCGAGACCGTGCCGTCCGGCTCGATGATCTGCCCGCCGCCGTTCGACATCACCCATTCGAGCGCGTCGCAGGTCAGCCCCTCATAGGCGTTGCCCTGGAAGACGAAACCCCAAATGTCCTTGTGGCCGGCCTCCCGTTCCTTGTCCATGACCAGCTTGGCGGTGGCGGCAAGCTCGCTCCAGCTTCCCGGCAGCTTGGCGCCATACTTATCGAGCAGGTCCTTGCGGTAGTAGAGCGCCGGCGCGTCGGTGAATATCGGCAGCGCCACAAGCTTGCCGTCGACTGTCTGCGACTGGATGATCGACGGGAAATGAGCCGCAACGACATCCTTGGTCGCAGCGGTCAGGTCGACGAGTTGGCTGGCCAGTTGCGGCGCCCAGATGACGTCGGTCTGATAGACGTCGATGTCGCTGTTGTGGGCGGCAAGCCAGAGCCTGTATTGGCCGAACTGGTCCGTGGTCGAGGTCGGCATCGGAATGATGGTGACCTTGTTGCCGCTTTTCTTCTCGTACTGGTCGAGGATTCCGCGAAGCACTTTCAGGCCGTTGCCGGTGTCGCCCGAGACGATGGAGAGGTCGACGGCCCGGGCCGGGCTGGCAGCGAGCACAGCAGCAACGGCAAACGCAAGCAGTGCGTGAAAGAACTTCATGGCGGCGGGTCTCCTCCTCTGGCGGCCGGCGGAAACGGACGGGCCATGCCTGACCGTGCCGGCTGCTCACGACGCGCCCCGCCCTCCCCGCATTGAACTGCCCAGATGCGTGTTGGGTTCCCTACATTGGCTGGTTCATTTTCGACTTGTGGTTGCCTTACGCAGCGGCGCGCCAGGCACCCGGCGACAGGCCCTTGATGGTCTTGAACACTCTTGTGAGATGGCTCTGGTCGGCAAAGCCGGTCGCGACCGCGATTTCGGCAAGCGGCATGTCGGTCCGCATCAGTGCTGACGCGGCGCGGATGCGGCGGTCGCGCAGATATTGTCCCGGCGTCATGGCAGCAGTGCGGTGAAAATCCCGGATGACCTGGAAGCGGCTGACGCCGGCGGCGCTGGCCAGGCGCGCAAGGTCGAAGCCGGCGGCGAGATCGGACTCGATCAGCTGGCCATAGAGCCGGAAGCGCCTGACCGCCTCGCCGCCATCGGATGCATGAACGCTGCCCTTGCCGTCGCCGAAGCGGCTGACGAGCTCGCGCAGCACCACCAGCATCGCTGCTTCCTGCTCAAGCGCCTGCCCAGCCAGACAGTGCGCGCGCACGAAGGCTCGCGCCAGGTCGGGCGCCTGCAAAATCCCCTCGGCGAACATCGGCGATCCCCGCAGTCCAAGGTCGTCGGCAATCTCGCCCATCAGGGCGGCATCGGGATAGCAGGTGCGGTAGGCCCAGCCGGAGGCGCAGCCCTTTTCGCCGTCATGCGGCTCTTCCGGATTGACGGCGATGATCGAGCCCGCCGGCGCCAGATGGTTGCGGCGGCCAATCCTCAGCTTTTCGACGCCGGCGACGACGACACCGACGACATAGGTCGGGTGGGTGTGCAGCGCATAGGCGTGGTCGCGGTAGCGGGCTGCGAGCATTTCGAGATCGCCGAGGCCGGCATGCCGCGTCAGCCGCGCGGCTTCGCGTTCTTTCTGTTCGCTGGCATCGCTCATGGCGCCCAGCCTTCTCGAAAGCACGCGGCCCGTCAATCCCGTTCAAGACCGGAAGCCAGAGAGCCGGGTATCCAGGCGACACAGGACGACGCGGAGAGCGACAATGCGGGAGAACGACAGGGTAGCGGCGATCGTGCCGGAGGCGATCGGCTGGCGGCGGCACATCCATGCCAATCCGGAACTGGGCTTTGCCGAGCACGAGACGATGGCCTTCGTCGCGGGAAAGCTCAGAGAATTCGGCCTTGCCGTTCATACCGATGTCAGCGCCACCGCTGTCGTCGCCACACTGACCAGAGGCACAAGCCGCCGGTCGATCGCGCTGCGCGCCGAGCTTGACGCCTTGCCGATCAAGGAAGCCGCCGGTATCGATTATGCCTCGCGCAAGGACGGCGTCATGCATGCCTGCGGCCATGACGGCCATATGGCGATGCTGCTCGGTGCCGCAAAGCTGCTTGCCGAGAGCGGCAGTTTCGACGGCACGGTGGTGTTCGTCTTCCAACCGGCCGAAGAGGTGCTGGGCGGCGGAAAGAAGATGATCGAGGACGGGCTGCTCCGCCGCTTTCCGGTCGAACAGGTGTTTGCGGTCCACAACTGGCCGGGCTTTCCGGAAGGCCATGTCGGCGTGCGCGCCGGACCGCAGATGGCGGCGGTCGACGATTTCGAGATCGCCTTTCGCGGCAGCGGCTGTCACGCGGCGATGCCGCATCTGGGCGACGACCCGGTGCTGGCCGCCGCGAGCTTCGTCACGGCCATTCAGCGCCTGGTCAGCCGCAGTGTCGATCCGCTGTCGCCGGCCGTGTTGTCGGTGACGCAAATCCATGGCGGCCGCTTCAACAATTTCGTGCCAGGCGAGGTGAAGGTCGAGGGTACCTGCCGCTTCTACGACCAGGCTCTCTCCGATCATTGCGCCGCCGAGATCGAGCGCGTGGCGCAGGCCTGCGCGGCAATGCACGGGGCGAGCGCCGCGCTCACCTACAAGCGCGGCTATCCTCCGGTGGTGAATCCGCTTGGTGGCGCGGCGCTTGCGGCGCAAGCCGGCGCCGACACAGTCGGCGCGGATCGTGTCGTTACCGAGTTCCAGCCGAGCATGGGCTGCGAGGATTTTGCCTATTTGCTGCAAGGCGTTGGCGACGGCGCCTATGCCTGGATCGGCGCCGGCGATGTCGGCCCGGCCGAAGGACTGCATGGCGACCGCTTCGTCTTCAACGACGCCATCATCCCGATCGGCATCCGCTTCTTCCTCAACGTCGTCGAGCGCGCGCTGCCCCCTGGCGGATGACAATTTCGCGGGCTGGCTTGAACCGGCGAGCCCCCGTTGCCAAGCGCTCGGATTTCGAGCAAGCCTCGCGGCCACCGTAACGATTGCGAACAGCCTGCCGATGCCGGGGCCCGATAACACCATACTCGTCACCGGGGCCCGCGCGCCGGTGGCGCTGCATCTGGCTCGCCTGCTGCATGGCGCCGGACGCCGGGTGATCCTCGCCGACAGCCCGGCCCACCCGATCGCCGCTGCCAGCACCGCCTGCGCGCGCTACCGCTGCCTGCCGCCTCCGCGCTTCGAGCCAGCGGCCTACGCCGAGGCGGTCGAGGCGCTGGTGCGGGCCGAAGGCGTCGAGTTGGTCATCCCGACCTGCGAGGAGGTGTTTTACCTCGCCCTAACCTGGCGCGAGCGTGCCATCCCTGCCCGCCTGTTCGCGCCAGGTATCGACCGGCTTGCCCAGGTGCATGACAAGCACGCTTTCATCCGCCTGGCCGAGAGCCTCGGCCTGGCCGTGCCGGAAACGACGCTGCTGCAATCGACCGCCGATCTGGAGGCGGTGCGCGGCCGCTCGCGCGAACTGGTGTTCAAGCCGGTCTGGTCGCGCTTCGCCAGCCAGGTGTTGCTTTGCCCCTCGCCCGGCGCGCTCGACGCCATCCGTCCGTCGCCATCGGCGCCCTGGGTGGCGCAGCGTTTCGTGTCCGGCGACGAGATCAGCGCCTATGCGGTGGCGCGCGACGGTGCCCTCAAGGCTTTCTCGCTCTACCGCTCGCTCTATCGCGCCGGCAAGGGCGCCGGCATCTACTTCGAGCCGGTCGAGGACCAAGCCGCGCGGCATCTGGTCGAGCGCATCGTCTCGGCTACAGGCTGGAACGGGCAGATCTCCTTCGACCTGATGCGCGAGGCGGATGGCCGCGTGCTGCCGCTGGAGTGCAATCCGCGCGCCGTCAGCGGCCTGCATTTCTTCTGCGATCCGACGCGCTTCGCCGACGCCGTGCTCGGCGACGGCGCGGAAGTGAAGCCCGATGTCGCCGCGCCGCAGACGGTGCGGCTGGCGATGTGGATCTACGGCCTGCCGGCGGCCTTGCGTTCCGGTGGGCTTCGTGGCTTCCGCCAGGCGATGCGCGAGGCCGACGACTTGCTCGACTGGCCTGACGATCCCGCGCCGAAGAAGGCGCAGTGGCGGGCGCTGGCCGAGATCGCCGGCATGGCATGGCGCGAGCGCATCAGCCTGCAGGCCGCCTCGACCCGCGATATGGAATGGAACGGGCCGGCATAGGGTGGCCAAACTGACTCAAAGCCTGCTCTATCCTTTTGATTGGATCTCATTTTTCGGTTCTTGCGAACATGCGAGAGCCATCGCTACATCAATGCCGGTCTCTCCACCGTAGGCGCCGCCTTTGATCTCAGCGGCATGAAGCTCATGCGGGCAGCCCATGGCCCAGAAACGCCGGCGGCCGAGACGTGCAAACTTACCGGGTCATGGCACGGGGACGCTCGCGAGCCTGATCATCATTGGCGCCAAGGGCCCGCTCGACGGCCTTGGGATCCTTCTCGATGACGGTTAGATAGGCGCGCAGCGCGCCATCTGGCGAGGACCGGCCCTGCTCCCAATCGCGCAGCCGCGCAAGGCCAAAGCCGAAGCGGGCAGCAAAATCCTCCTGGTTCAGATGAAGCGTCTTGCGGATGGCGCGAACGTCCATCTTTTCTGGAACATGGATCACGCCGCGACTCGTATCGCCTTCGGCGATCGCGATGGCGTCGTCCAGACCGGCCTTGATCTTGTCGAACGCGGTTTTCATTTCACTTTACCTTTCTTGCTGTACGTATCGGCCAACACCTTCACGAGCTTTGCCAATTCGTTCCGCTCGGCTTTCGTCAAATTGTCTTTCTCACCCTTGCCGAACATGGTGAGCAGGAACACCGGAATGTCGTTGCCGCCGAAGATATAGACGATCCGGTAGCCACCGCTTTTGCCCTTGCCGCGGCCGGCAAGGCGGAATTTCCGACAGCCGCCTGTGCCTTGCATGACCTCCCCGATATCGGGATAAGCGGCGACCACGTCGACGGCGTCGTTGCGTTCGTCCTCGGTCATACCGGCGCCTTTTGCCGCTGCGATGTAGGCGCTGGTCTCGATGACTGCATGCATACTTTTTACTACGGAATTTCCGCAGTTACGTCAATCCAAAAACTACGGACATTCCGCAGTCGACAGGATCGCAGCACCGGCTTGATTGCGGCCCATAGACGGCCGGCCGACGCCTCAAAGCTCGATCTGGTGGACGCGCGGCTTGGCCGCGGATGCCGGCATCTCCCCGTCCATGATGGCGGCGATGTCACGGCGCAGGAAATCCAGTGGGCCGATAGCCGGGCGCGCCGGCGGCTCGAAGCGGGCATTGTCGCTCGCCGATTTCAGCACGCGGCGATCCTGCTTGAGGGCGATGTTGAACAGCGGCTTGAAGGCCAGCGCCTTGACCTCGCCCAGCCATCCCTGGCGCGGGCCGATCAGCCAGCCGACACCCTCGACGGTGCGCTCGTCGGCCTGGCGCAAATGGAAGGTCGTCGCCAGCGCCAGCCCGCCCTTGCCCCAATATTCCAGTTCGGCGATGCCGGGGTGGCGGAAGCGGCCGATGGTTTTCGTCCGCTCGCCCTCCAGCAGCCGGCTGATCAGCCCCTGCTGACGCTCCTCGCCGGTGTAGCAGGCCTCGACCCAGCCCTCGCCGCCAGTGATCTCGACCCGGACCAGATGACGCTTCGAACTCAGGCCGCGCAGCAGGCCCTTGTGGGTGAAGTGGGTGTGGGTGGCGTCGAGGATGTTCTCGGCCGCGTCGATGACGGTCGATTGCGTCGACGAGCGCACCCGCCGCACGACGATGTCCCTGCCCTGCATGCAGTGGAGATAGGGTTCGCTTTCCGGCGTGCCCGACGACACGAAGACGATGCCGTCGCGTTCGATGGCGCTAAAGCTGCGCACCCGGTAGTGCGGCATCTCGCCGATATGGCCGGGAATGGCGGTGCAACGTCCCTCGCCATTGTAGCGCCAGCCGTGATAGGGGCATTCGATCTCGCCACCGACCACCTTGCCAGTCGACAGTTCGACCAGCCGGTGCGGGCAGCGGTCGAAAAGCGCTGCAATGCCCTGCGCCGAGCGGAACAGCACCAGCGGCGCGCCGTCGAACAGGATGCGCCTGGGCTTGCTCCTGATGTCGGCCGACAGCGCCATCGCCTGCCAATGGTCTTTGCGCTTCTGGTTCGGGCGCTCGCTCACAGTTCGAACCTCCTGAGCAGGGGGATGCCGATCCGCGCCAGCACGGTTTCCATGATGCGGATCGCCGCGCGGCGGCGGCGCGGCAGATGGCCGGCATAGACGGCGTTGTATTCGATCGCCGGCACGGCGCCGCGACGGCGTTTGAAGTCGGCGGCACCGGCGCTCATGTTGAAGAAAAGGCCGCGCGCCGTAGCATGGTCCTGCGCCATCGCCATCACCATGCGGTAGAGGCCTTCCTCGATCGGCAGGCCGGTGTCGTAGCCGACGATCGGCTGGGTCAGCGTGCGGCCGTTCTCGAACAGGCCGGTGACGGCGACGAGCTCGCCGCCAGGCCGGCGCAGGCCTGCCAGGCTGAGGATGCGGCGGCGATGCATCTGCGCGATATAGCGGGCGGTGTAATGCGGATTGAGCGGCGTGTATTTGTCGAGATAGAGCATGCGGTAGAGCTCTTCGCTGCGCGCATAGTCGGCCTCGCCGAAATCAGCGTCGCCGACGATCTCGAAGGATGTCGTGCGCAGCCTTTTGCGGTCGCGCTTCATGTCGTTGGTCATGGCCGGTGCCGCACTGCGATCGGCGAAGATGTAGATCTGGCGCGCCGCCAGCATGCGAAAACCTTCGGCCTTCAGCGCCGCGATGGTGGCGGGGTCGGCGATCTCGTTCAGCGAGCGGATGACGATGGCGCGGTCGGGAAACCGCGAAGGAAGGTTGGCGCGTAGTGCTACGACCGCGGCGCGGTCGAGCATGGGCACCGGATTGGTCGAATAGAGCCAGTTGTTGACCTGCGCCTGATGGTCGAGGCCGCTCATCCTGACCAGCGGCGCGCAGGCACCGATCAATGCCCTGAGCGCCCGCCGTAGCAAAGGATGCGCGACGAAGTTTCGTGTTTCGTCGACGGCGTAATCGATATAGGCGCTGGACGGGCAACAGATGTAGCAGTTCGGCGCCTCGCTCGCGTCGTTCAGCGTCAGCGGGAAGGTGCGGCCGGCGATCTCCAGCGTCTCGACCGACACCGTCAGATTGGCAACGAGATCATGCACCGGAATGTCGTTGAAAAGATCGACGAATGCCCGGACCTTGGCAGGGCTGTTCTCGACCCGGTCCGCCTGCTGAAGCGGTCTTTCCAAAAGGGTGGACGGCTTACTCACGGCGCCACCCGGCATTCGACGCGCCGCAGCTTGCGGGCGGTCTCCAGCGGCAGCGGCACGCGCAGGAGAGCGACCGCCGCGGCAGACTTTCGCGCCTTAAGCAGCGCGCGCACCGCGTCATGCGCGGCAGCGGCGGCTTCGTCATCGAGATCAGGCGCGAGCCTGAGTTCGATCGCATCGGGCGCGGTCTGGATCAGGCGGAAATCATCGATGCGGCGGTCGGCCTTCAGCACGGCGTTGCGCAGGATATCGGGCGTCAGAAGGATCGGCCCATCCACCGAAGCGAGCCGGAAGACGTCGTCCATGCGGCCGACGATCTCGTCGACGGTGCGCAGCGGCGAGCCGCAGCGGCATGGCGCCTCGGAGAGCCGCAACAGGTCGTTCATCCTGTATCGCGCCATGATCTGGGTCTGGCGGCGGAAGGCGGTGACCAGAGGCGTGACCAGACCGTCGCCGGCCGGCTCGAATTCGAAGAAGATCGAGTCTTCCGCAAGATGCAGCCCGCCTTGCCGGCAGGTCACCGCGAACAGCCCTTCCGTTGCCATGTAGATCTGGTCGAGCGGCAACCGGAAGGAGGCTTCGATAACAGGACGGTCGACCGGATCCAGCGTCTCGGCAGCGGAGAAGATGCGTTGTGGCGAGAGCCGGAATCCGGTGGCCGCAAAATGCCGGAGCATCTTGGGCGCCGCGATGATCACCGTCGGCGCGAAATCCTCGAGTGCGGCGCGCCAATGTTCGGGCCCGAGCGTCAGGTCGAAGAAGCGCAACTCGATACGCCGGGATTTGCGCGCGCTGTCGTAGAGGCCGGTGTTCTGCGGCAGGATGACGGCGACGCGCATGCCGCGCCAGAGCAGGTCGGGCGCTGCCTTGGCGAGGATCGTGCCCAGCCAGCGATATTTCTCCGCCTCCGAAATGACGAACAGGCCGCGATTGCCTGATGTTCCAGTGCTGGCGCCGACCGTCAGGTCGCCAAGGCGGCCGTCAGCGGAAGCGGCGGCCCAGGCATCACGGGCCGACACGCCGCCAATGTTGAAGCGCTCGAAATTCGCCATAAGCAGCGCCTTGTCGGTCACCGCAAGATCGCCGAGGTGATGCGGTGCCTTGCCATAGAAGGGCGCCAGCGGCAGGTCGCGGTCGAGCCAGCGGCGCAAGGTGCGCGCCTGCCAGCGCTCGAATGCGGGACGGCTCTTGCGCGACACCCATCGGGTGACGGCAAACGACCAGAGCGCTTCGGCGAGTCCGTTCATCCGCCCTCGCCGCCCAGGTCATATTGCGTCGGCGCCGGATCATGGCAGAACATGATCTCGCCACCGGCCGCCGCAAAGCGGCGCAGCATGGCGCTGGTCGGCTCGATGGCGGCAAAATCCTCGGCCAGCAGGCTTGCCGGAAAACCCGGCGTGCGTTCCTCCTTCAATGCGCGGAGCAACCACTGCACATCGACGGCGTAGAGCAGCGGACGCCCCATATTGGGGAAGAGCAGGCCGAACTGGCCGTCGGCATGGCCGGGAAGGTCGACCGCCACAACGCTGCCGTCGCCGAACAGATCGACACCGCCGGGCACGCCGTCATGGGGTGCTACCTGCTGCTTTGACGACAGTCCGTCGAGTCGGCTTTCGAAATCCGCCGGAAACAGTTCGGGGAATACGCCATGGCGCAGATTCTGACCGGCTGTCCGCGCCTTCAGCCGCGCCCAGGCGGCGTCGCTGGCGATGAAGCGAGCGTTGGGGAACAGCGACAGGCCGGAAATGTGGTCGACATGAAAATGGGTGACGATGACGGCGCTGATGTCGCCGGGCGCAAGGCCGAAGCGCGCCAGCACCGGCTGCACCTGTTCGGCCGTATTGAGCTCTGGCTTCAACAGCGCGCCGTAAAGGCGCAGCATCGTGCCGCGTCCCGGCCCGGTGACCGCCTCGGGCGTGTAGCCGGTGTCGATCAGCATCGGCCCGGCGACAGGATGCAGGATCAGCCCGTAGCGCACACGCAGCCGCACGCTCTTCCAGCTGCCGCCGCGCAGGATCAGCCGTTCGGCCGCACTCACCCAGGCGCTGTTGGCAAAGACGATCCTCACGCCAGGCCTCCGCCAATGAATGTGCGGTCGAGCCCTGCCTCGAAGGACGTTTTTGGCGCCCAGCCGAGCACGCGTTTCGCCTTCGAGAGGTCGAGGCTCTGGGCATAGGCGAACAGGCCGAGGCCATAGCGCGTCACCGCCGGTTCGGGACGACCGGGAAGCCTCAACGCGACCGCCTCCATCGCACCCGCCGCCAGCATCGCCGGCCACAGCGGCATCTTGCGCCAGCGCGCCGCAAAACCGGCCCGCGCGCAGGCCGCGTCGGCGATGCGGCGCACCGGCAGCACCTCGCCGCCGGAGACGTTGAAGATTTGGCCTTCGGCCTCGCCCGGCGCCAACAAGGCCGCCAGCACCGCGTCGACGACATCACCGACATAAGTGAGATCGATGCGCGCCCGGCCGTCGCGGAACAGCGGCAGCGGGCGGCGTTTTGCGGCCTTGAGCAGGCGCGGCAGCAAAGCGCGGTCGCCGGCGCCGTAGATGCCGCGCGGTCTCAGCACCACCGGGTGGATCGCGGGCGCTGCCAACACGAACCTCTCTGCCTCGCGCTTGGTGCGGGCATAGTGGTTGACCGGGTCGGGCAAGGCCGCGCCTTCGGCGAGATCAAGCTGGTCGCGAAAGGCGAAGCACACCGAAGGGCTGGAGATGTGGACGAAGCGTCCGATGCCTTGCCGCGTCGCGAAATCGATGAGGTTGCGGGTCGCCGTGACATTGGCCGCCTCGAAATCCGCGAGCCGGCCGAACGGCGCCGAGAGTGCGGCGCAATGAACGATCCGGTCGACCTTGCCGAGTCGCGGATCGAGTTTCGTGTCGAACGGCGCCGACAGATCATGGCGGCTGATTTGATGGCCCTCTGCCTCCAGCATGGCACAACGCGCCGCGTCGCGGCCGAGGCCAAGCACCGGGATGCCGGATGCCGCCAGCCGCGCCATGAGATGAGCGCCGAGGAAGCCGCTGGCGCCGCTGACGAGCACATGTCCCATGCTCATGCTTCCAGTGCCATGCCGCCGAAGGACACGCCTGCCGACGTGCCCAGGAACAGCAGCTTCGCGCCTGCTTCGACCCGGCCTTGCCGTCGCGCGACATCGAGCGCGAAGGGAATGGAGGCGGCGATCTGGTTGCCGTAGCGCGCCGAGATGTCGACGAGCTTTTCCGGCGCAAAGCCGGCCTGGCGCGCCATGTGGGCGAGCGCGAACGGACTTGCCTGATGCGGCACGACGAGGTCGACATCCTCATGCCGCCAGCCGGCGCGCTCAAGCAATTCGGTGACGAAGCCGTTGAAATGGCGTGAAGTGACGCGGAACAATTCCTTGCCGTCCATGTGGAACAGGCTGTGGCGGGCAAACTCTTCCGGCTGGCGATGGAAGTCGAAACGGGTGCCACCGGAGCCGATGCCGCAGGCCTCCCAGGCCGAGGGGTAGGTGCGCATCAGGTTTGCCGCCACCCTGCCCTCGCCGGGCTCCGCCCGCCTCAGTACCGCGGCCGCGGCGCCATCGCCGAAGAGCGCGGCGACCTCCGGCTGCTCTTGCCAGGGTAAGGCTCGTGAGGCGACCTCGGAAGAAAACACCAGCGCCGTCCTACATTGCCCGGCCTCGATCAGGCGGGCAGCGGTCTCGAAAGCGGTGAGAAAACCGAGGCAGGTGCTGTTGACGTCGAAGGCGGCGGCAGAGCCATCCGCCAGGCCGAGGCGCTGCATGACCAAAGGCGCCGTCGACGGCAGCGGCTGGTAAGGCACGCCGCAGCCGCCGATGATGAGATCGACGGTGCTGGCTTCGATCTCGGCATCAGCGAGCGCCAGACGAGATGCCGCGCAAGCGAGATCGACCTGCAATTCAGCCTCGCAGACATAGCGCTCGATGACGCCCGTGGCGGCTTCGAGCGTGCCGGGGCCGAGGCCAAGCTTTTCCTCGAGCGTACGTGACGTCACGCAGTTAGCCGGCACCGCCCCGCCGGTCCCGATGATCCTGACCCGCATTCTCAACCCGCCGAATGAGTTCGCGTCTATCTAACCCATAATCCGGATTGCGTGTGATGGTAATGATGTGTCTCGAAATGCCGCTTGGCTCCGGCGCATAACGCTCCGTCGACCGAGGTGCCGGATCAGGCGGCCACCTCAACCGGCATTCCGGCGGCCCTCCACTCGGGCATGCCATCCGCGAGCCGGCGCGCGGCATAGCCGTGACTGCGAAGTGCCGCCACCGCCTCGAAGGACATCACACACCATGGACCGCGGCAGTAGGCGACGACTTCCCTGTCCTTGCCGAGTTCGGCAAGCCGGGCCGGCAGATCGCCAAGCGGAACGTTGATTGCGCCTGGCACATGGCCGAGCGCAAACTCGTCCGGCGGGCGGACATCGATCACGGTCACCAGCCCGTCGCGCATGCGCATGGCCAGTTCCTGGCGCGTGACCGGCTCCATGTCGTCGCGGGCTTCGAAATAGCCGCGCACGATGCGGTCGACTTCCGCCAGATGGCGCTCGGCGACGGTGCGCACCGAGGCGAATGCCGCCAGCCCGCTGTCGTCCACGAGTTCGGTAGTTGACGAACTTGCCGTCGCGCTCGGCCGACAACAGCCCGGCGCGGCGAAGGGTCTGGAGGTGCTGGGAAACATTGGCGATCGGCAGGCCGAGCTTCATTGCCAGCGCTTCGACGCTGCGCGGGCCTTGCGCCAGGTGCTCGATCAACTCGAGCCGCTGCGGATGGCCGAGCGCCTTGGCGACGATCGCGAACTGCTCATAGAGCTTCTGTTTCGGATTGCGGATTGACATCGACTTCCAGGTCACGATAAATCATTCAATGGAATTATTGAATGACAGTCTCCCGTCGAGCTGTCAAGCTTTCGCCCCTCACGGGCGCGCCGGAGCGTGGCGATGATACTGAGACAATTCCTTCATTCGCAGCCGGTCGGCGCGTCCTACCTGTTTGGCTGCGGCGGCAAGGCGGCCGCGGCGGTCGTCGATCCGATCGGCGACATCGCCCCCTATCTCGAGGCGGCGCAGGCGACCGGAATGCGCATCCTCTACGTCATCGACACCCACATCCACGCCGACCATATTTCGGCGGGCCGCGCACTCGCCGCGGCCTCCGGCGCCGACTACGTGCTGTTCGAGGGCGCGCAAGCCGCCTTTCCGTTCCGGGCGGTCAAGGATGGCGATGTCCTCGAACTCGGCAACGTGACCGCAACGGTCATGCACACGCCCGGCCATACGCCGGAGCACATAACGCTGCTGGTGACCGACCGCACCCGGGCGCCGGAACCGTGGTTCGCGCTGACCGGCCACACGCTGATGGTGGGCGACGTCGGCCGCACCGAACTCGCCTCCAGCGCCGAGGACGGCGCCAGGGCGCTGTTTGCCAGCGTCGGGCGGCTGAAACAACTGCCCGATCATATCGAGGTGCTGCCCGGAGCCTTTTCGGGCTCGGTCTGCGGACGGTCGCTGAGTGGCAAGCCGACGTCGACGATCGGCTTCGAAAAGCGATTCAACAAGGCATTCCGCATCGAAGACGAGGCCGCGTTCGTCCAGGCCATGACCGCCGATATTCCACCGCCGCCGCCCGACGCTGCCAGCAACCGCGCCTCGAACGCTGGCGCTGCGCGGTGACGGCGGCCGTGGCCGCATCCTCCATCGCACTCGGTCTCAAGGCAAACTGGCGGCAATTCGCCCTGCTGGTGCTGATCAATGCCTTCGTCGGCGGCATGGTGGGCATCGAACGAACCGTGGTGCCGCTGATCGGCTCCAAGGAGTTCGGCATCACCTCGACGACGCTGGTGGTTTCCTTCATCGTCAGCTTCGGCGTGGTGAAGGCCTTCGCCAACCTGGTCTCCGGCCAGCTTGCCGACAGCTGGGGCCGCAAGCGCGTGCTGGTGCTCGGCTGGATGTTCGGCCTTCCCGTGCCGTTCATGATCCTGTGGGCTCCGAGCTGGAGCTGGATCATTGCCGCCAACGCCCTGCTCGGCGTCAGCCAAGGGCTGGCCTGGTCGATGACGGTGTTGATGAAGGTCGACCTCGTCGGGCCGAAGGGGCGCGGACTGGCGGTCGGCCTGAATGAGTTCGCCGGCTATTTCGCCGTCGGCATCACCGCTTTCCTGACCGGCTATCTGGCCGGGCAATATGGCCTTCGCCCGGTCCCCATCTATCTCGGGATCGGCTACGCGATCGTCGGAACCGCGCTGTCGATCCTGCTGGTGCGGGACACGCGCGGACATGTCCAGCTGGAGGCGGCAAACGCCGCGAAGGCGGCCTCTCCCCTCACCTTTCGCGAGATCTTCGCCTTGACCTCGTTCCGCGATCCGAACCTGTTCGCGGCCTCGCAGGCGGGGCTGATCAACAATCTCAACGACGGCATGAGCTGGGGCATCTTCCCGCTGTTTTTCGCCGCGAACGGCCTCGGCGTGGAACGGATCGGAATTCTCAAAGCCGTCTATCCGGGCGCATGGGGAGTGCTTCAAGTCGCCACCGGACCGCTCAGCGACAAATGGGGCCGCAAGGGCCTGATCGTGGCGGGCATGTGGGTTCAGGCGGCAGCCTTGCTGCTGACCGCCCTCACCCGCGACTTCCGCTGGTGGCTGACGGCAAGCCTGCTGCTTGGGCTCGGCACCGCGATGGTCTATCCGAGCCTGATCGCGGCCGTGTCCGATGCGTCCCACCCCTCGTGGCGGGCGCGCTCGCTCAGCGTCTATCGCTTCTGGCGCGACCTCGGCTACGCGATCGGCGCGCTTTCGGCAGGCCTTGTCGCCGACTTCTTCGGCTTCGCCTGGGCGATCGGATCGGTCGCGGCGCTGACATTTGTCTCAGGCGTTATCGTTGCCCTGATGATGCAAGCGCCGGACAAAGCGCCAAACCGGTAGGGCGTGGTCCGACAGGCCGGCTCGCTGCCTGCCTTCGCGTCCGCCGCTAGAGCGGTTCATCGTTTCACGGAAACGCAGAACCGCTCTAGCTGTTTGTTTGACGCAATTCCGGACGGAAAACCGTTTCACACTTTTCCTGGAATTGCTCTAAGCCTTGCGCTCCCAGCGGCGGTCCGATGTCTGCTGCCAGTAGGTCACCGTGTGGCCGGCATCCTTCATCGTCTTCCAGTGGCTACGCGCGGCCTCGAGCTGCGCCGTGTCATGGCCGTCGAACAGGAAGACGGCGCGCTCGTAGCCGCCGAGATCCGCAGGTGCGGCGCCATCGACGAGGAAGCGTATCTGCGCCTGGTTCCGATTCTCCTGCCCGGTGGTGAGCAGGATCGGCTGCTCGGCCGGATAGGCCTCGCGGTCGGTCGCATGCGCCAGGAAGGAATCGTCGCGAAAGATCCACAGATGCTGGTCGAGCGCATCGCGCCGCTCCTCGGTGCCGGTCTGCACCACGGCGCGCCAGCCGCGGTCGACGCTGCGCTCGAGCAGCCCCGGCAGCGCCTCCTCCAGCGTCGATTCGGTCAGGTGGTAGAACAGGACATCGGCCATGGCTTTGCCTTGAAAGGCTTCATCCCTCGTAGTGGTCGCGCACCAGCCTGTCGAGCAGCCGGACGCCGAAGCCGGAGCCCCAGGACTGGTTGATCTCGCTCGGCGGCGAGCCCATCGCGGTGCCAGCGATATCGAGATGCGCCCAAGGCGTTTCCTTGACGAAGCGCTGCAGGAACTGCGCGGCGATGATGGCGCCGCCGTAGCGGCCGCCGATGTTCTTCATGTCGGCGTTCTTGGAATCGATCAGCTTGTCGTATTCGGACCCCAGCGGCATGCGCCACAGCCGCTCCTGCGTCGCCTGCCCGGCATTGGCCAGCCTCTCGGCCAGTTCGTCATTGTTGGAGAACAGGCCGGCATAGTGCTGGCCGAGCGCCACCATGATGGCGCCGGTCAGCGTCGCCAGATTGACCATGAAGGCCGGCTTGAAACGGTCGTTGCAGTACCAGAGCGCATCCGCCAGCACGAGGCGGCCTTCGGCGTCGGTGTTCAGCACCTCGATGGTCTGGCCCGACATCGAGGTGACGATGTCGCCTGGGCGCTGGGCGTGGCCGTCGACCGCGTTCTCGACCAGGCCGATAACGCCGACGACATTGGCCTTGGCCTTGCGCGCGGCCAGCGCATGCATCAACCCAGTGACGGCGGCAGCACCGCCCATGTCGCCCTTCATGTCCTCCATGCCGGAAGCCGGCTTCATCGAGTTGCCGCCGGTGTCGAAGGTGACGCCCTTGCCGACAAAGGCGACGGGGGTGGCCTTGGCCTTGCCGCCGTTCCACTGCAGGACGGCCATGCGGGCGCCGCGCGGCGAGCCTTGAGCGACGCCGAGCAGCGAGCCCATGCCGAGCTTCTTCATTTCCTTCTCGGTCAGGATCTCGACGGTGACGCCGAGCGCCTCGAGTTCCTTGGCGCGGGCGGCGAATTCCACCGGGCCCAAAGCATTGGCCGGCTCGTTGACCAGGTCACGCGCCAGAAGCACGCCGTCGATCACCGCCACCTCGTCGGCGAAGGCCTTTTTCGCCGCGGAAGGATCGGCGCAATGGATGGTCACCTTGGCCGGCTTCCTGGGCCGGCCGTTGTCCTTGTCCTTCTTCGTCTTGTACTTGTCGAAGGCATAGCTGCGCAAAAGGATGCCGGCCGCCACGCTCGCCGCTTGCCTGCCGCCGGCCTGGGCGCCAGGAACGTCGAGCACGACGGCGACCTCGGCTGCCTTGCGCAGCGACGCGGCGATCGTGCCGCCGAGTCTCAGCCATGCATGATCATCGAGGCTGGAGGCCTTGCCGGCGCCGACCGCCACCAGACGGTCGAGTGCTGTTCCTTCCGGCGCGAACACCTCGACGACGCTGCCGAACTTGCCGGAGAAATCCGCCGCCGGCAACGCCCGCGCAAGCGTGCCGGCCGGGTCGCAGGCCTTGGCGGCCTCGCTGACGCCGCCATCGTCCGCCGCCAGCACGAAGACGCTGCCCTTCCTCGACGTTGCGGTCTGGGGCGCGGCGAATTTGGCGAAGGCGATCGTAGGTGTCGAATTCATCAGGTGCTGCTTTCAGGGATGCTGGGTGCCGGACACCGGCTTTCAAGAGTGCGCGACATTTGGTCGTTTTACGGCATTTGGCAAGACTTTGGCCGAAATCGCAGCCTATATGCGCGCCTCGACCATTATCGGATTCGTCGCGGCATGACCCCGCTCCCTTGTCGCAACCTATTGTTAACCATCAATGTTTTGCATTTTTTATCCATTGGCGCCGACACTCCGGCCGCCGGGGCGAGTGATGTGGGACGAAAAACCGGATCGAGCCGCCAATGGAGCCAGTTGTGCAGGCGTCGCCGGATGACTACCTTGTCCGCGGGCATGATGCCGTTCGGCAAAATCGAGAAAAGCCTTCATGAAGGTCGTTGAACGCTACATCATGCGTCGGACATCGGCGGTCTTCCTGGCTGCGCTGACCTGGACGCTGGCGATCGTGTGGACGACGCAGGTGCTGGCCAAGATCGACCTCGTCACCGACAGCGGCCAGTCGGCGCTGACATTCTTCGAGGTCGCCGCGCTGATCATCCCGTCGATCATCCCGATCGTCGTGCCGTTCGCGCTGGTGGTGGCGGTCGCCCAGACGCTCAGCGTCATGAACACCGATTCGGAACTGGCGGTGATCAATGCCGCCGGTGCGTCGCGCTGGACCATCGCGCGGCCGATCCTGTTGCTGGCGCTGGCGGCAAGCGTCTTTTCCTTCGTCGTCGACAATGGCGTCGACCCCTATGCCAGGCAGAAGAACCGGCAGCTGGTGGCGGCTTCGCGCGCCGACCTGGTGTCGCTGATCATCCAGGAAGGCACGTTCCGCAAGATCGACGACGGCCTGTTCCTGCAGGTCGGCGAACGGCTGCCCGACAACAGACTGGGCGGCATCTTCGTCGCCGATTCGCGCGAGGAAGGCGCCAACCTGATCTATTACGCCAAGAGCGGCAGCATCGTCGAAAAGGGCGACGAGAAGGTGCTGATGATGAATGACGGCGTCATCCATCGCAAGACGCTGACCGGCGACCTCTCGGTCATCCGCTTCACCTCCTACGCGTTCGACCTCTCGGCCTTCATGTCGGCCGCCAACGAAATCACGCTTCTGCCGAAGGACCGAACGACCCAGTACCTGCTCAACCCGAGCCCGAACGACAAGATGTTCCAGCGCAACCCGGGTGGCTACTCGGCCGAACTCGAGCAGCGCTTTTCCGAATGGTCCTACTCGCTGGTGTTCGCGCTGATCGCGCTGGCGGTGGCGGGCGACGCGCGTTCGCATCGCGAGGCGCGCATCCACCCGCTGATCACCGCAATCGTCATTGCACTGTTCGTGCGCTGGCTTGGTTTCTTCGCCGCCGGCAAGGCCGACAAGGTTCCGCAATACGCCTATATGGTCTTCGGCGTGCCGATCGTGGCCTCGGCGATCGCCGGCTGGTTCATCCTCTCCTCCAGGACCATGGAACTGCCGGACGCCTGGGCGGACTGGATGACCAACCTCGCCGGCCGCGCCAGCGAAAACTGGACGGCCCTCAAGCTGCGCTTCGCCAAGCGCGGCGCCTCCGGCCAGGGAGCCGGCTGATGGGCCGGACACGCTAATGGGCTGGACACGCTAATGGGCTGGACTCTGGGCCGCTATTTCTTCTTCCGCTACGTGTCGATCACGGTGTGGTTCTTCCTCGGCCTTTTGGCGCTGGTGTTCCTGATCGACTTCACCGAGCTGTCCGGCCGCACCACCGGCCTGCCGGGCTTCACCTATGGCACGGCGTTCGCCATTTCGGCGCTCAGGATGCCGATGATCATGCTGCAGACGGTGCCGTTCGTCGGCCTGTTCTCGGCGATGGCGACGCTGGTGTCGCTCAACCGCAAATACGAGCTGGTCATTGCCCGCTCGGCCGGCGTCTCGGCCTGGCAGTTCCTGTTGCCGTGCTGCATCGGGGCACTGATGGTCGGCATGCTGTCGGTCGGCGTGCTCAACCCGGTGGCGGCACATGCCTTCTCCTGGTCCGAGCAGATGGAAAGCCAGCTGCGCGCCGGCAAATCCAACACCGTTTCGGCCAACTCGGCGCCGTGGATCCGGCAGAAGACCGGTTCCGGCGACACCATCATCGGCGCCCGCGCCATCCTCAACCAGGGCCTGGAGATGGCGGATACCGTCTTCTTCGTGCTCGATCAGCAAGGCAACATCGTCGAGCGCAAGGACGCGGCGCGTGCCTTCCTGCGCGACGGCTATTGGGAATTGCAGGACGTCAAGGTGTTCAAGGACGGCACCATCCGTTCCGAAGCGACCGACCGGGTGGACACCAATCTCAAGCCGGAATTCGTGCAGGAACGGCTGGCCCGCCCGGAAACGATCCCCTTCTACGACCTGCCGGGCAAGATCGAGGTTGCCCGTTCCTTCGGCCTCAAGGCAAATGCCTTCGCCATGCAGTTTGATTCGCTGGTGGCGTTGCCGTTCCTTCTCGTCGCCATGACGCTGATTGCGGCAACAGTATCAATGCGATTTGCAAGGATGGGGCAGTCGGCGACGATGATTCTGGGTGGCGTCCTCGCCGGCTTTCTGCTTTATGTCGTTTCGGTATTGGTCAAGGCATTCGGCGTCGCGGGATTCGTGCCCACAGCCGTGGCTGCATGGGTTCCGGTGGTCGTGGCTATGTTCTTCGGGGTGACGTTCCTGCTGTACAAGGAAGACGGCTAGTGAGGGGGGCGGTTTTGCGCAGCCATAGGCAGGCCGGTTTGGCACGCCTTTATGGGGCGAGCGCCTTGGCATGCCTGTTCGCCTGCGCGTTCCCGCTGGCCCCTGCGCTGGCGCAGGACGTCACGGACGTGGCGACGAACGTTCCTTCCGGCTCGCAGATGCTGCTTGCCGCCGATACGCTTGTCTACAACAACGACGATCAGACCGTGACCGCGGTCGGCGCCGTGCAGATCGACTATGGCGGCAACAAGCTCGTCGCCCAGCGCGTCGTGTACAACCGCAACACCAAGCGCATGGTCGCCAGCGGCGCCGTCGAGATCATCAACAGCGACGGCACCAAGATCAATTCCGAGCATATCGACATCACCGACGATTTCGCCGACGGCTTCGTCAACGCGTTGCGTGTCGAAACCCCGGAAAAGGCCTATTTCGCCGCCGAAAGCGCGGAACGCATGGGCGGCGTGCTGACGACCTTCCACAATGGCGTCTACACGGCCTGCGAACCCTGCGAGGACAAGCCGGACAAGGCGCCGACCTGGCGCGTCAAGGCGCGCAAGATCATCTGGAACGGCGAGAAGAAGACGGTTCGCTTCGAGAACGCGAATTTCGAGTTCTTCGGCTTTCCGCTTGCCTATCTGC
Source organism: Mesorhizobium monacense (assembly GCF_056781675.1). Classification (NCBI taxonomy): domain Bacteria; kingdom Pseudomonadati; phylum Pseudomonadota; class Alphaproteobacteria; order Hyphomicrobiales; family Phyllobacteriaceae; genus Mesorhizobium; species Mesorhizobium monacense. Next base: position 3,596,725 of record NZ_CM165567.1, read on the forward strand.
CGGCGTTCGAGATCGCCGACCCGACGGTCAAGCGCAAGAGCGGCTTCCTGATCCCCGGCATCAACTACAAGACCGACCTCGGCTTCGGCGTCAAAGTCCCCTATTATTTCGCACTGTCGCCGACTTACGACCTCACCGTCGCCGGGACCGGCTACACCAAGCAGGGCTTCCTCGGCGAGGCCGAGTGGCGCCAGCGCTTCAACAATGGCCAGTACACGCTGAAGATGGCCGGCATCCGGCAGGAGAACCCGGAAGAGTTCATCAACAGCAGCGGCTACAATGTCGATTCAGGTGCTGCCGGCGATCCGAACAAGTTCCGCGGCATGATGGGCACCAAGGGCCAGTTCGCCATCAATCCACGCTGGAATTTCGGCTGGGATGTGCTGCTGCAGAGCGACAAGAATTTTTCGCGCACCTATGCCATCGACGGCTATAGCGACGTCACGCACCAGTCGATGATCTACCTGACCGGCCTCGACGGCCGCAATTACTTCGATGTGCGCGCCATGCGCATCGAGGTCCAGGAGAACACGCTGTCCAGCGATCCGTCCGCGCGCGCCGCCCAGCAGCCATGGGTGCTGCCGTCGCTCGACTATGCCTATATCCCCGACATGTCTGTCGCCGGCGGGCAATTGTCGCTCAACGTCAATGCCCGGGTCATCAGCCGCGACCGGCTGGATGAAGCCTTCGAAACTGCCTATGACGACAGCACGCCTGTCGAGCGGGTGCCCGGCATCGAAGGCCAGTCGAGCCGCCTCACCGCCGAAGCCGAATGGAAGCGCACCTTCACCACCGATGGCGGCCTGCAGCTGACGCCGCTGCTGGCGCTGCGCGGTGACGCCGGCTATGTCAACGCGACCTCGAACTCGCTCGCCGCCATCAACGAGATGGCGACGAATCTCGGCGTCGACGACAACATGCGCACCTCGCTGTCGCGCTACATGGCGACCGCCGGGCTCGAAATGCGCTGGCCGGTGCTGTTCTCGATGCCGAGTTCCAGCCATGTCGTCGAGCCGATGGCGCAGGTGTTCGTGCGCCCGAACGAGCAATATGTCGGCGGTCTCGCGGTGCCCAACGAGGACGCCCAGAGCTTCGTCTTCGACGCCTCGACGCTGTTCGAGCGCGACAAGTTCTCCGGCTATGACCGCGTGGAAGGCGGCACGCGCGCCAATGTCGGTTTCCGCTATTCCGGTGCCTACGAGAATGGCTGGAGCACCAACGCGATCTTCGGCCAGTCCTATCAAATGGCGGGCGAGAACTCCTTCACAGCTCCCGACCTGGTCAATGTCGGTGCCTATTCCGGACTGGACAAGCCGACCTCCGACTATGTCGGCCTGATCGGCTTCAACAGCCCGAGCGGCTTCTCCGGCTCGCTCAGCGGCCGCTTCGACGAACAGAGCTTCGACGTCCGGCGCGCCGAGGTGAAGGCCGCCTATTCCGGCCTGCCGGTTTCGCTCAGCGCCAAATATGCCTTCATCCAGGCGCAGCCCCTATACGGCTTCACCACCGATCGCCACGAGGTCACGCTCGGCGCCTCGACGCATCTTGCCGAGAACTGGCGCGTCTTCGGCACCGGCACCTACGACTTGGAGCAAAGCGTTCTGGTCAATGACGGCGTCGGTTTTGCCTATAACGATTCCTGTTTCACCTATTTGATGACGTTCTCCGAATCGCGCGACACTGTCACCAGGGAAGTGTCGCAGAATGTCGGCTTCAACCTGTCGTTCCGCACGCTCGGCGATTTTGGCTCGACACAGACCTCGATCGACTCAATCCAGTAAGCAGACGGGCCAGTAAGCAGACGGGCCAGTAGCAGACGGGCCGGTAGCAGACGGGCCGGTAGCAGACGGGTTTTGGGTTGCGACATCGTTTCGCCGTATAGAGCGGGCACGGGTTTCGATCACAGCGCATGACCCCGAAAATCGAGATCGATTTTCGGAAAGGATCATGCGCAGAATTAAGATGCTACAGCGTCCTTTGCGCGTCCGAGGAACGCGCGGCGCTGTAGGGAGCGGGATGGAATATTTGGGATGCTTTCGATGAGGAAATATCTGTTTTCGGCAGGATTCGCGCTGCTGATCGCGGCAACCTCGATCTCGATCACGGTCATGACGCCGCCGGCTTTCGCCAGCGAGATCAAGTACGTCGTCAACAACGTGCCGATCACCTCCGGCGACATCGCGCACCGGGCCGCGTTCCTGCGCCTGCAGCGCAAGAAGGGCGATGCCGCCCAGGAAATGATCGACCAGACGCTGCGCATGGCCGAAGTCAAGCGCCTCGGCATCAAGGTCACCGACGAGCAGGTCGACGCCGCCTACCAGCGCTTCGCCACGAACAACAAGATGCAGCTCAAGCAGCTCGACGGCGTCATGGCGCAGTCGGGTGTCAGCAAGGAGCATTTCAAGGAGTTCATCCGCGCCCAGATGGCCTGGAACCAGGCACTCAGCGCCCGTTACCGCTCGGGTGACGGCGGCTCCGTGACCGAACAAGACGCGGTCAGGCGCATGCTCGACAAGGGCGGCTCCAAGCCGACCGCCATGGAATACATGCTGCAGCAGGTCATCTTCGTGGTGCCGGCGTCGGAACGCGGCGCAACGCTTGGCAAGCGCAAGCGCGAGGCCGATGCCATGCGCGCCCGCTTCAACGGCTGCAACACCACGCGCGAATTCGCCAAGGGCCTGATCGACGTCACCGTTCGCGACCTCGGCCGGGTGCTGGCGCCGCAATTGCCGGCGGAATGGGCCGACCAGATCAAGGCCACCAAGGTCGGCGGCGCCACCGCCACGCGCGAGACGGAGCGTGGCGTCGAGTTCATCGGCATCTGCTCGTCGCGCGAGGTGTCAGACGACAAGGCCGCGCAGATGGTGTTCCAGAGCGAAGGCAACAACGACAAGAACGCCGACGATCTCAGCAACAAATACGTCGAGGAGCTGCGGAAGAAAGCCCGCATCGTCGAGCGCTAGGCCGTGGTCGGACAAAAAGACAGGGCCCTGCCCTCTCTCGGTCTGGACGGGTCGGCCGGCGAAGCAGCATAGACATGCGCCGAACAGATGCCCCGCTGGCCTTGAGCGTCGGCGATCCGTCCGGTGTCGGCCCGGAAATCGCCATCGCCGCATGGCAGGCTGGCGACAGCGCCGGCGTGCCGCCCTTTTATCTCCTTGCCGATCCGGCGCTGATTACTGCGCGGGCGCGCCAGATCGGCGCCAGCGTGGCGATCGCGGAAACCATACCGGAACAAGCAGCGCGGATCTTTCACCGCGTCCTGCCGGTTGTGCCGCTCGACGCCGCGCAGATCGACAGGCCCGGCAGGCCCGACAAGGCCAACGCCGCCGGCACCATCGAGGCCATCGACCGCGCCGTGGCCGACTGCCTCGGCGGCCACGCCGCGGCGGTCGTCACCTGTCCGATCGCCAAGAAGCCGCTCTACGATGCCGGCTTCCGCTTTCCCGGCCACACCGAATATCTGGCGCATCTGGCCACGCTCCACACCGGCGCCGAGGTGACGCCGGTGATGCTGATTGCCGGTCCCGAACTGCGCACCGTTCCGGTCACCATCCATATCCCGCTCTCGGAAGTGCCGAAGGCGCTGACGACGGAGCTGATCGTCGCCACGGCCCGCATCACCGCCGCCGACCTCGAAAGCCGCTTCGGCATCGCCAGGCCGAGGCTGGCGATAGCCGGCCTCAACCCGCATGCCGGCGAAGGCGGCTCGATGGGACTGGAGGACCTGCGCATCATCCGTCCGGCGGTCGACCAGTTGAGGGCGGAAGGCATCGACGCCTTCGGGCCGCTGCCGGCCGATACGCTGTTCCATGCCCATGCCCGCGCCGGCTATGACGTGGCGCTGTGCATGTATCACGACCAGGCACTGATCCCGGCCAAGGCGCTGGCCTTCGACGAGGCGGTCAACGTCACGCTCGGCCTGCCCTTCATCCGCACCTCGCCCGACCACGGCACGGCCTTCGACATCGCCGGCCAGGGCATTGCGCGCGCCGACAGCCTGATCGCGGCGCTGCGGCTTGCCCGCCGGCTTGCCGACAGCGGGGCGGAAGCAGCGGCCGCATGAGCATGTCTGCATGAGCATCGACGGGCTGCCGCCGCTGCGCGAGGTGATCGAGCGCCATGGGTTGCAGGCGAAGAAGGCGCTCGGCCAGAATTTCCTGCTCGACCTCAACCTGACAGGCAAGATCGCGCGCGCCGCCGGCGACCTTACCGAGACCACGGTGATCGAGGTCGGCCCCGGCCCAGGCGGGCTGACGCGGGCGCTGCTTTTCAGCGGCGCCAGGCGGGTCGTCGCCATCGAGCGCGACGAGCGCTGCCTCGAGGCGCTGGCGGAGGTCTCGAACCACTATCCCGGACGGCTCGAGATCATCGCCGGCGATGCGCTGAAGACGGATTTTTCCGCTCTTGCCGAGGGTGCCTCGGAAGGCGGCCCGGTGAAGATCGTCGCCAACCTGCCCTACAATATCGGCACCGAACTGTTGATCCGCTGGCTGACGGTGACCGTATGGCCGCCCTTCTATGCTTCGATGACGCTGATGTTCCAGCGCGAGGTGGCGGAGCGCATTGTCGCCAGCCCCGGCAGCGACGCCTATGGCCGGCTCGGCGTGCTGGCCGGCTGGCGCACCGAGGCAAGGATCGCCTTCGACGTGCCGCCGCAGGCGTTCACGCCGCCACCCAAGGTCACGTCCTCGGTGGTGCATCTGGTGCCGCGCGCCAGCCCCTTGCCCACTGACGTGAAGAAGCTCGGCCGCTTCACCGAGGCCGCCTTCGGCCAGCGGCGCAAGATGCTGAGGCAGAGCGTGAAAAGCCTCGGCGGCGAAGCCCTCCTGATGCGCGCGGGCATCGACCCGACGCGGCGCGCCGAGACGCTCAGCGTCGAGGAATTCGTGCGGCTGACGAATGCGGTTTGAGAAGCTGCCGATCTCCCCCACAAGGGGGGAGATTGACGCTCCACCGCCTCACTCCGTCTTCTCGTCCAGCAACCCCGAGACGAAGTCGAACAGGCCTGGCCGGCGGTCGCGCCTCAGCCGCTCGGCGATGACGATGCCGCGCACTTCGGCGAAGGCGCGGTCGAGATCGTCGTTGACGATGACGAAATCATATTCCTTCCAGTGCTCGATCTCGTTGCGGGCGTTCTTCAGCCGGGTCTCGATCACCAATTCCTGGTCCTCGGCGCGGCGCTTCAGCCGCGCCTTCAACTCCTTCATCGACGGCGGCAGGATGAAGATCGAGACGATGTCGGCGCGCATCTTCTCCTTGAGCTGCTGGGCGCCCTGCCAATCGATGTCGAACAGCATGTCACGGCCTTGCGCCAGCGCCAGCTCCGCCGGCTCGCGCGGCGTCGCGTAGCAATTGCCGTGCACCTCGGCCCATTCGAGCAGCGCATCGGAATCGCGCAGCCGTTCGAACTCGCGCATGGTGCGGAAGTGATAGTGGACGCCCTCGATCTCGCTGCCGCGGCGCGGCCTGGTGGTGACCGAGACCGACAGTTCGAGGCTTGAATCGCTTTCCAGAAGATTGCGCGCGATCGTCGACTTGCCGGCGCCGGACGGCGACGACAGCACCAGCATCAGCCCGCGGCGGCGGATACGGGAACCCAAATCCCTGGCGACCATTCGGGCTACTCCAGATTCTGGACCTGTTCGCGAAACTGATCGACGACCGCCTTCAGGTCGAGCCCGATGGCGGTCACCGCGGCGGCATTCGACTTGGAACACAGCGTATTCGATTCGCGGTTGAATTCCTGCGCCAGAAAATCGAGCTTGCGGCCGATGGCGCCGCCATTGGCGAGCAGCACCCGTCCCGACGCGACATGTGTCTTCAGCCGGTCGATCTCCTCGCGTATGTCGGCCTTGGTGGCGAGGAAGGCAGCTTCCTGATGCAGCCGGCTGGCGTCGAGATTGGCGGAGGCATCCATCAGCAGGCGGACCTGCTCGGCAATACGCTCGCGGATCGCCGCCGGTTCGCGCGACGGATCTGCCTCGGCCCTCAGCGTCAGCGCCTCGATGGCATCGATGTGGCCGCCGAGCAGCGAACGAAGTGCATCGCCCTCGCTCTGGCGCGCCTGCTCCAGCCCGGCGAGCGCCACGTCCAGCGCCGACAGGATCGCCGCATCGAGCGCGGTCCGCGCCTCCTCGGTCTCTATGGCTTCCGGGAAATCCAGCACGCCACGCAGCGCTAGCAGCCCATCGGCCGTCGCAGGGGCCACGCCGAACTGCTCCTGCAGCCGCTTGGCCAGTCCCGCCAGATCCTTCAGGAAGTCTTCGTTGACCACCGGCTGGGTTTGCGCACCGGCGGCCCGGCCGACGGTCAGCGTCGCCTGGAAGTTGCCGCGCGAAAATCGCTTCTGCGTCGTCTGCCTGACGGCCGGTTCCAGCCGCTCGAAGCCTTGCGGCAGCCGCAGCCTGACCTCGACGCTCTTGCCGTTGACCGACTTGACCTCCCAGGCGATCGAGGTGCCCTGGTGTTCGGCGACCGCGCGCGCAAAACCGGTCATGCTCTGCAAATTCATGATGCCCGTACGCCCCTTGGCGCGTGATCCCGGAACTCATTCCCGATCAAACCACGCGCGGCTACAAAATGCCGAAACGTCCAATGCCTTCAAGCCGGCGCCGCACGCTTTCTTCAAATATCAGCGCATCGCTTGCGTTAAACCCGCAAGGGACGATTTCAAAACCACCCGGCGCTACTGGGCGGCCCCCGCATCGCCACCGGCGTCGCCGCTACCGCCAGCATCGGCGGGGGCATCGGTCTGGCCCTCCACCTTGGCGGCTCCATCCTTGGCGGCGTCGTCGGCCTGCTTCTTCTGCAGTGCCCGGTAGCGGGCGACGTTCTGGTTGTGCTCTTCCAGCGTCGAGGCAAAGACGTGGCCGCCGGTGCCATCGGCGACGAAATAGAGGTCGTCGGTCTTCGACGGATTGGCAACCGCCTCGAGGGCTGCACGGCCCGGATTGGCGATCGGGGTCGGCGGCAGGCCGTTGATCAGATAGGTGTTGTAGGGCGTCTGCTTGTCGATGTCCGACTGGTAGATCGGGCGGTCGGCGGGTTTGCCCTTGCCGCCGAACAGGCCGTAGATGATCGTCGGATCGGACTGCAGACGCATGCCCTTGGCCAGCCGGTTGAGGAAGACGGCGGCCACGCGCGAGCGCTCGTCGCCCTTGCCCGTCTCCTTTTCGACGATCGAGGCCAGCGTGACGAAGTCCTCGATATTGGCCAAAGGCAGATCAGGCGCGCGCCGCTGCCAGACCTCCTCGACCAGCTTCTTCTGGTCGGCCAGCAGCTTGTCGACAATCTGTTGGCGCGAGTAGCCGCGCGTAAAGCGCAACGTGTCCGTAGCAAGACTGCCCTCGGACGGCTCGGTCGCGGGCATGTCGCCGGTCAGCGCATCCTGGTCGGCGATGCGCTGCAGCGCCTGCTCGACCGTCAACCCCTCCGGGATGGTCAGCGAATACAGCACCGACTTGCCGCTCTTCAAAAGCTCCATGATGTCGCGCATCGAAGCCCGGGGCTTGATCTCGTACTCGCCGGGCTTGAGCACCGAATCATTGCCATAGGCGCGCACGCCGAGGCGGAAGATGCGGGCGTCGCTGATCAGCTCGCGCCGCTCGAGCTGGTCAGCAATGTCCTGGACGGGCGTGTTCGGCTTGACCAGGAAGGTGTCGCCGGCGGCCGACGGACCGGGCTCGTTGAACGCCTGCTTGCCGAAATAGAGCGCGGCGCCAGCGGCCAGAACCATCAGCATCACCATCGAGATGACGAAGTTCATGAACACGACGACCTGGCTGCGCGAGGCGCGCGAGCGCTTCGGAGGCGGCGTGCCGGCCTCGGGCCGCAAGGCCTCGGCGGCCGTCTTCGGCACGATCGGACTGGATGCGGCCTGCTGCTGTCCGAATTCTCCGCCGCCCGAATTTGTGTTCATAGCGCCCTACCATCTGTCATTTCGACGAATCCCCTGGGGCAGAGTAGGGGCGAATATGGCAAAAATGACGACAGGGTGCGGGGACGCCTGCCGGCCGGCCGTTCAGCCATTGTAGCTTTGGAAGACGAGCGAGGCGTTGGTGCCGCCAAAACCGAAGGAATTGGACAGCGCCACGTCGATCTGTCTGGAACGCGGCGTGTTCGGCACCAGGTCGATCGCCGTCTCGCGTTCCGGGTTGTCGAGATTGATGGTGGCCGGCGCGATGTTGTCGCGGATGGCGAGGATCGAAAAGATCGCCTCAGCCGCACCCGCTGCACCCAGCAGATGGCCGATCGACGACTTGGTCGACGACATCGAGATCTTCGACGCCGCGTTGCCGACCAGCCGCTCGACCGCGCCGAGCTCGATCGTGTCGGCCATGGTCGAGGTGCCGTGCGCGTTGATGTAGTCGACGTCGGCAGGCGACAGCTTGGCCCGGTTCAGCGCCGCCGTCATGCAGCGGAAGGCGCCGTCGCCATCCTCGGCGGGCGCGGTGATGTGGTGGGCGTCGCCGGTCAAGCCGTAGCCGGTGACCTCGGCATAGATTTTCGCGCCGCGCGCCTTGGCGTGTTCGAGCTCTTCGAGAACGACGACGCCGGCGCCCTCGCCCATGACGAAGCCATCGCGGTCGCGGTCATAGGGACGGGAGGCTTTTTCCGGCGTCTCGTTGCGCTCGGTCGACAGCGCCCGGCAGGCGGCGAAGCCGGCAAGCGAAAGCCGGGTCACCGGCGCCTCGGCGCCACCGGCCAGCATCACATCGGCATCGCCGAAGATGATCAGCCGGGCAGCATCGCCGATGGCATGCGCGCCGGTCGAGCAGGCGGTAACGACGGCGTGGTTGGGGCCCTTCAGCCCGTGCCGGATCGACACCTGGCCCGACACAAGGTTGATGATGTTTCCCGGAATGAAGAACGGGCTTATGCGGCGCGGCCCGCGCTCGTGCAGGATCAGCGCGTTCTCGGCTATGCCCTCGAGGCCGCCGATGCCGGAGCCGATCATGACGCCCGTGGCGCAGCGCGCCTGCTCGGTCTGGGGCTCCCAGCCGGAATCCTTCAGCGCTTCGTCGGCGGCCGCGATCCCGTACAGGATGAAGTCGCCGATCTTGCGAAGTTCCTTCGGCTCGAGCACGGCTTCGGGATTGAGCGTGCCGTTGGAGCCGTCACCGCGCGGAATGACGTGGGCGATCTTGCAGGCAAGATCCTCCACTTCGAACTCGGTGACGCGCTTGGCAGCGCTGCGGCCGGTCAGCAGTTCCTTCCAGCTATGCTCGAAGCCCATGCCGAACGGCGAAACCAGGCCAAGGCCCGTGACGACGACACGCCTCATCGCAGGTCCTCCCCGGTAATGCCTGCGAAAAGCCTCAGGCCGAGGCCTTGTCGATGTACTTCACGGCATCGCCGACGGTCAGGATGGTCTCGGCCGCATCGTCCGGGATCTCGACGCCGAATTCTTCTTCGAAGGCCATGACGAGTTCGACCGTGTCGAGGCTGTCAGCGCCCAGATCGTCGATGAAGCTGGCCTGCTCCGTCACCTTGTCGGCGTCGACGCCAAGATGCTCGATGACGATCTTCTTGACGCGCTCTGCGGTGTCACTCATTTGGGGCATCCTCGTCTTTTGGTTGTCTGTCTTCGTTAGCGGGCGGAATGCCGCTAATCAAGCTGAAAGATGGTCCTGCCGGAAACACAACAAACAGGACCGGTTTTTGCCCGAACCGCCGGGTTGCGGGCCGCATTACACGAAAAATGGCCGAGGTCCAAGCCGAAATGGGCCTTTTCACAACCCGCCGGACCTTGGTCCGTCAGATCATGGCCATGCCGCCATTCACATGAATGGTTTGGCCGGTCACATAGGCCGCTTCATTGGAGGCGAGATAGGCGACCGCAGAGGCGACCTCGGCGCTGGTGCCCATGCGCCGGGTCGGGATCGCCGCCATGATCGTCTCCTTCTGCTTGTCGTTGAGCTTGTCGGTCATGGCCAATTCGATGAAGCCCGGAGCGACGCAGTTGACGGTGATGTTGCGGGTGGCGATCTCCTGCGCCAGCGACTTGGAAAAGCCGATCATGCCGGCCTTCGAAGCGCAGTAGTTGGCCTGGCCGGGATTGCCTGTGACCCCGACCACCGAGGTGATGTTGACGATGCGGCCATGCCGGCGGCGCATCATCGGATGGGTGAGTTCGCGGGTCAGCCGGAAGGCAGCGGTGAGGTTGACCTCCAGCACCGCATCCCAGTCGGCATCCGACATGCGCACGAACAGGCCGTCCTTGGTGATGCCGGCATTGTTGACGAGGATGTCGACACCTTCGAGATCGGCCTCGGCCTTCTGGCCGAGCGCCTTGACCTCGTCGCGGTCGGACAGGTTGGCCGGAAACAGTTTGACCCGGTCACCGAGCTCAGCGGCCAGCGCCTCCAGCTTTTCGACGCGGGTACCATGCAGGCCGACGATGGCGCCCTGCGCATGCAGCACGCGGGCGATCGCTTCGCCAATGCCTCCGGTTGCGCCGGTGACGAGCGCCTTTCGGCCGGTCAGTTCGAACATTTTTGTCTCCTGAATCTCAGAGGACACCCTTTCACATGGGTGGGGTCAAATCGCCAGTGGATTATGCAAGCGTCGCCAGCGCCGCCTCGACGTCTGCCGCCGTGCCGACGGCGGCGGTGGCGACATCGCGGTTGATGCGTCGCGCCAGTCCCGACAGCACCTTGCCGGCGCCGACTTCGTAGAGCGTCGCAACGCCATTGGCGCCGAACCATTCCACCGTTTCGCGCCAGCGCACGCGGCCGGTCACCTGTTCGACCAGGCGGCCCGCGATCTCGTCGGGGTCGCTGGTCGGCGTGACTGTGACGTTGGAAACGACCGGTACCACCGGCGCGTTCTTCGCCACGCTGGCCAGCGCCTCGCGCATGATTTCGGCCGCCGGCGCCATCAGCGCGGAATGGAAGGGCGCCGAGACCTGCAGCATCAGCGCCCGCTTGGCGCCCTTTTCGGTGCAGAGTTTCGCCGCCAGCTCGACCGCGGCCCTGGCGCCTGAAATGACCAGCTGGCCGCCGCCATTGTCGTTGGCGACCTGGCAAACCGAGCCTTGAGCGGCTTCAGTGCAGGCGGCTTCGACATCTGCCTGTTCCAGCCCGATGATGGCCGCCATGGCGCCCTCGCCGGCCGGCACCGCCGCCTGCATGGCGTTGCCGCGCACGCGAAGCAGCCGCGCCGCATCGGCGACCGAAACGAAGCCGGCGGCGGCAAGGGCGGAATATTCGCCCAGCGAATGTCCGGCGACGTAAGACACCTTGTCCTTCAGCGAAAAGCCCCTCGCCTCCAGCGCCCGGATCGCGGCCAGCGACACCGCCATCAGCGCCGGCTGGGCGTTGGCGGTCAGCGTCAGCGTCTCTTCCGGACCCTCCCAGATCAGTTTCGACAGTTTTTCGCCGAGCGCGTCGTCGACCTCCTCGAAGACCTTGCGCGCCTCGGGAAAGGCATCCGCCAGGTCCTTGCCCATGCCGACAGCCTGGCTGCCCTGTCCCGGAAAGGTGAATGCGACGGCCATTTGGGCTTCTCCAGAGGCTGGTTTTCCCTGCCTGTGACGCAAGGCGGACGGCCAAGTCAAGCCCGCGGGCAGCGTTTCAGCCTTCGTTGCGGCCGGGAAAACCGACCGAGTCCCTGTTCCGAAAGCCTTTTTGGCGATCACACCTGATGAAAACCGCTCACGAATCGTTTGCTGGCTCTTCTTATTTTCGCCACAGCCGCTAGCTTTTGCATGACAGTTCTATGACAGATCAGTGACGCGAGTGGGAAAGACGCGTTGCGTGGCCGGGGGAAGTGAAGTGGCAAGGATCAGGAAAGGCGTGACCAAACCCGCGCCGCAGTTTCTGGAAGGCGATCCGTCCACCGGCTATCTGCCGGGGCGGAAGTGGCCCGTCGTCCGCTATGGCCTGATCAGCCTGCTCGTCTCCGCCATACTGGTTTTTGCCATCGAATGGATCGTGCGCGGCGACTTTTACGGCACGGTCGGATTCTTCCTGCAACCCTTCAAACCGGGTTGGACCACCATCATCGTGTTCGCGCTGGTGCTGATCGGCCTTGACGCCGTGCTCGGCCGCAGCCACCAGAGCCTGATGATCGTGGCGCCGCTGACGCTGGCGCTGGCCTTTGTCGGCCACCAGAAGTCGCACTATCTCGGCGACCCGCTCTATCCGACCGATTTTCTGTATTCACGCCAGATCATGTCGCTGATGCCACTTTTGGTGCGCGAGCGGCCGATGACTGCTCTCGCCATCGCGATCGGCATCGTCGGCGGCCTGTCGCTGCTCGTCTATGGCTGGCGGCAGTGGCGGCGCCGGGTGCCGGTCCTCAGCCGCAAGGGGCGCCTTGCCAGGCTGACGCTGACCGTGCCGCTGCTTGCCTTCTTCGTCTCGATCATGGATTACGCCACCTTCTCGTGGACCCGCGACCGGCTGCAGATCATCCCGATCATGTGGGACCAGAAGGAAAACTACGCCTCCAACGGTTTCGCGCTGGCCTTCGCGCTCAACGTGCCGATGGCGCAAGTCTCGGCGCCGGCGGGCTATTCCGACAAGGCGATCGCGGCGATCGACAGGCCCGGGGTGACGACATCGGTGCCGGCCGACAAGCCCGACATCATCATCGTGATGAGCGAATCCTTCTGGGATTCGACCAAGCTGCCCGGTGTCACCATCACGCCGGATCCGATCCCCAATGTGCGGGCGCTGCGCTCGGGCTACATGTTCTCGCCCGAATTCGGCGGCATGACCGCAAACATCGAGTTCGAGGCGCTGACCGGCTTTTCCAACGCCTTCCTGCCGGCCGGCTCCATCCCCTACCAGCAATATGTGCGCTCGCCGACGCCCTCGCTGGCCACCTTCCTGAAGAGTGAAGGCTACAGGGCGCGCGCCATTCACCCCGGCACCAACTGGTTCTGGAACCGCGGCGCGGTCTATGCCGATTTCGGCTTCACCGACTTCCGCTCGGAGGAGACGCTGCCGCCGATGCAGAAGCGCGGGCCGCTGGCCTCCGACGCGGCGATGACCGACGAGATCATACGCGAAGCCGACGCCAGCGAAGACCCGGTCTTCCTCTTCGCCGTCAGCCTGCAGAACCACGGTCCCTACGAGCCGTATCGTTATTACAATCCGACCCACAAGGTGCAGGCGCCGATCAGCACATGGGCGCGGGAATCGCTGCTCAGCTTCGCCGAAGGCTCCGCCGATGCGGACCGCGGCCTCGAGCGCCTGATCGAATGGGCGAGGAAACGCGAGCGGCCGACGGTGATCGCCTTCTTCGGCGACCATCTGCCGCCGCTCGGACCGGTCTATGTCGAGACCGGCTTCATGAAGGACAATGTCGCACCGCGCAAGGAACCGGCCGACCAGATGCTGGAGCATCACCAGACGCCGCTGATCATCTGGTCGAACCGCACCGGCCCGGCCGAGGACATGGGCGCGGTCAGCCCGGCCTTCCTGCCCTACCACATCCTGACCACGGCGGGCATCACGCACCCCTATTATACCGGCTTCCTCGGCGCACTGCGCGAACGCTACCGCGTCGTCGACCGCAACCTGCTCTTGACGCCGGCCGGCGAGGCGACGCCCGACTGGGCGCGGCAGAAGAAGATCGACCCGGCGATCAACGATTTCCGCCTGCTGCAATACGACATGATGTTCGGCAAGCGCCGGGCAGCACCCGACTTCTTCCCCGAGACGGTGGACAAGGCGGTCGCCCACACCAGTTGAGCCTGGTGTTCTTCGACCCTGCGACGCCAAGGACGGCGGTAGTGTCTCAGTTTTGAGATTTGCCCTACCGTCAATCGGCATCGACCTGTCGCATGGCGAGCCGAACTCCTGTATGCTTAGCCGAAAGAGGTGGAGGCTTCTTTCATGAAACGACACCTGACCGACGAGGAAAAGGCGCGCGTTCGCGACAGGCTGACGGCAGTCGAGGGCGCCAGGTACCCGGACCATATCGTTTCAGTCATGGTGAACAGCGAGACCGACGACAACGGCAATCCAGTATGGTCGGTCGTTAAATCATATGACGATAGGGAGGCTGCCTACGGGCACAGCGTGCTTATCAAGTGGCCGGGATGCACCTGGTAACGCTCTCTGGCCGACTATCTGATTTGGATTTCAGACTAAGACACTGCCCGCCCTTGCCTTCCCCGGGAATTGCTGTATAGACGCCCGCAATCTGCCGGTCCTTGCTGGGGGCTGAACGGAGGGCCGTTGCTTTTCTCGAAAAGCGGTGTGTGAAGCCAGAAGCGCTTCCGCCTCCCGTGTCTCCGCTCTCGACCGTCTCGAAATGCTCCTTTCTTCCCGCCCCCCCTTTTACCGGGGATCAGCGGTCAGAGAAGTTGCAGAGGCTTTTGCCGCGAGGGTCCGGGAGAGAAACGAAGAAAGGCACTGATACACTATGGCTCTCTACGAACATGTGTTTCTTGCCCGGCAGGACCTCTCGCAGCAGCAGGTCGATGCGCTTGTCGAACAGTACAAGGGCGTCATCTCCGCCAATGGCGGGTCCGTCGGCCGGGTCGAGAACTGGGGACTGAAGTCCCTCACCTACCGGGTCAACAAGAACCGGAAGGCATACTACACGCTTATGGACCTCAACTGCCCGCCGGCAGCGCTCAACGAGATGGAGCGCCAGATGGGCCTGTCCGAGGACGTGCTGCGTTTCCTGACCGTCAAGGTCGAGGCGCATGAGGAAGGCCCGTCGGCCATGATGCAGAAGCGCGAAGAGCGCTCGGAACGCGGCGGCTTCGGCGACCGTGACCGTGGCGATCGTGGCCCGCGCTCGTTCGGCGACCGCGATCGCGGCGACCGTGGCGACCGTCCGCCGCGCTCGTTCGGCGACGCCGGTGGCGATCGTGGTCCGCGCCGTCCGCGCGAAGGTGTTGAAGGGGGTGCAGAATAATGGTCGACATCAATCAGATCCCGACCCGGCGCCCGTTCCACCGCCGCCGCAAGACCTGCCCGTTCTCCGGCGCCAACGCGCCAAAGATCGATTACAAGGACGTGCGCCTCTTGCAGCGCTACATTTCCGAGCGCGGCAAGATCGTGCCGTCGCGCATCACCGCCGTCAGCCAGAAGAAGCAGCGCGAACTCGCCAAGGCGATCAAGCGCGCCCGCTTCCTCGGCCTGCTGCCCTACGTGGTTCGCTAAGGCCTTTTAGTTTGACCATGATCTTGTCCGAAAACCGGTATCCACTTTTCGGGATCATGGTCTAGCCAGCGGGCGGCTAGCCGCCCGCTTTTTTCCCCACGGCGACGGGCGCCGCAGGGTTCGATCCAAAATCCCGAGTTGAGGTGAAAAGCCTCTAACTGCCGCGACAGGCAGGACAGCGACACCGGCGGTAACCGCCCCTTTTGCTTCCTGACCTGTTCCAGAGAATTCGGCGTCTACGCCTAACCTTAAAGGAACAAAACCATGGAAGTCATTCTTCTCGAACGCGTTTCCCGCCTCGGCCAGATGGGCGATACCGTCAAGGTCAAGGACGGCTTTGCCCGCAATTTCCTGCTGCCGCAGGGCAAGGCGCTGCGCGCCAACGAAGCCAACAAGAAGAAGTTCGAGGGCCAGCGCGCCCAGCTCGAAGCCCGTAACCTCGAGCGCAAGTCGGAAGCCGCGCAGGTTGCCGAGAAGCTCGACGGCAAGAGCTTCATCGCCGTGCGTTCGGCCGGCGAGACCGGCCAGCTGTACGGTTCGGTGTCGACCCGCGACATCGCCGACCTGCTGACGACCGAGGGCTTCTCGGTCAACCGCAACCAGATCCAGCTCAACCAGCCGATCAAGACCATCGGTGTGACCAATGTGGCGATCGCGCTGCATCCGGAAGTCGAGGTCACGATCACGCTCAACATCGCCCGCACGGCCGACGAAGCCGAGCGCCAGGCCAAGGGCGAGACGCTGACCACCGCCGAAGCCATTTATGGCGAAGACATCAACGACAATGCACGGCCGGAGAACTTCTTCGACCCGAACGCCGAGTTCGAAGGCGGCGAAGAGAACGCCTGATCTATAAGATACGAGCGCGTCCTGTGGGCGCGCCTGGGTGTGTTGAGATTCAGGTCAGACCGCGCCGAGAATGGTGGGGTCCGAGAACCGGAGCGGAGCGTACATTGAGTACGCGAGCACCGGAGGCGCAGGAAACCGCCATTCGCAGGCCGGTCTCACCTGAATATCAGCACACCCATTCTGGACCAACGCCCGGGCCTCTGACCCGGGCTTTTTTGTGCCAAATGGAACTTTTCGAGCCCCTATATCTTGTTGCAGATTATAGCGTCGTGCGCCCTTTGGACGGGGAAAGGACGCTGTAGAAACTTTGTTTGGCGCATGATCCTTTCCGAGATCGGTGTCGATTTTCGGGGTCATGCGCGAACAGCCTGTCTGACCGTGAGGGGACATTTGGTCATGAATATTCTGTTGAAGCGCGTTTTCGACGGTCTAGTGCGGACCGGCAATCTCAAGGTAACCGGCCCCAAGGGTTTAGCCGTGGTTTTCGGCGACGGCAGCGGCGAGCCGGTCCACATGCACATCAAGACCAGGCATGCCGAACGCGCCATCACCTTCGATCCGATGCTGGCGGTGCCGGAAGCCTACATGGACGGAGAGCTCGACATTCTCGAGGGCGGCGTGCTCGGCGTGATGCGCATCGCCTTCCAGAACATGGGCAGCGGCGGCATCGACGCCACCTGGTCGAAGGCGATCGAGGGCCTGCGCCATGCCTTCCGCCGGCTGCAGCAGATCAACACCGCCTCGCGCGCGCGGCGCAACGTGCAGCGCCACTATGATCTCTCGGGCGACCTCTACCGGCTCTTCCTCGACGAGGACATGCAATATTCCTGCGCCTATTTCGAGCAGCCCGACATGACGCTCGACGAGGCGCAGGCCGCCAAGAAGCGCCACATCGCCGCCAAGCTCAGGCTGAAGGCCGGCCAGACGGTGCTCGATATCGGTTCCGGCTGGGGCGGGCTCGGGCTTTATCTTGCGAAATCC
Organism: Mesorhizobium monacense; assembly: GCF_056781675.1. Taxonomy (NCBI): domain Bacteria; kingdom Pseudomonadati; phylum Pseudomonadota; class Alphaproteobacteria; order Hyphomicrobiales; family Phyllobacteriaceae; genus Mesorhizobium; species Mesorhizobium monacense. Next base: position 3,613,683 of record NZ_CM165567.1, read on the forward strand.
TTCGACGTCGATGTGCAAGGTGTCACCCTGTCGACCGAACAGCACGGGGTCGCAACCGACCGCGCCCATGCGCAAGGGCTCCAGGACCGCGTCCATTTCGACCTGATAGACTATCGCGAACTCAACGAGCGCTTCGACCGCATCGTCTCGGTCGGCATGTTCGAACATGTCGGCGTCAACCACTACCGCACCTTCTTCGAAAAGTCGGCGACGCTTTTGAAGCCGGACGGCGTCATGCTGCTGCACACGATCGGCCGCTCCGGCGTGCCGTGGGCGACCAGCGCCTTCGTCCGCAAATACATCTTCCCAGGCGGCTACGTCCCGGCACTTTCCGAGGTCATGCCGGCGATCGAGAAGTCCGGCCTCGTCGTCACCGACGTCGAGATGCTCAGGCTGCACTATGCCGACACGCTGAAGCATTGGGGCCAGCGCTTCGCCGCCAACCGCGACAAGGCCAAGGCTATCTATGACGAGCGTTTCTGCCGCATGTGGGAGTTCTATCTGGCCGCCTCGGAAGCCGCTTTCCGCTGGCAGGACCTGGTGATCTTCCAGATCCAGCTCGCCAAGATGAACGACACGCTGCCGATGACGCGCGACTATATGGGCAAATGCGAGAAGGCACTGGAAATGCGCGACATGGGGCACCGGCAGGAGGCGCCCGTCGCCAAGCCCACCCGCCGCCGCAAGGTTGCGGACGGCGAGTAGCGCGCCGGCGACCCTTGGTCTTGCCATAGCCCTCTCAAGCATGAAAAAGGTCTCGTTATCGCGAGACCTTTTCATGACCTACCTCATCTACATCTCTGCCGCGCTTGCCGAGATCGCCGGCTGCTTTTCGTTCTGGGCGTGGTGGCGGCTGGAGAGATCACCGCTGTGGCTGGCGCCCGGCCTCGTCTCGCTGGCGCTGTTCGGCTTCCTGTTGGCGCTGGTCGACACCAACGCCGCCGGCCGCGCCTATGCCGCTTATGGCGGCATCTACATCGCGGCGTCGCTCGGCTGGCTGTGGCTGGTGGAGGGGATGCGCCCCGACCGCTGGGATCTTGGCGGTGCCGCGCTTTGCATCATCGGCGCCTCGGTCATTCTTCTGGCGCCGAGGGGAGCCTGAGCCGTGGAACTGCCCGCCCCGCTGCGGCAAGGCGTCGAGCGCCTGCTCGACAAGGTGCCGCTGCCTGTCTTGAAGCAAGCGGCAAGGACGCTGTCCGACCGCTACCGGGCCGAACTGCGCGACGGCCGGTTGCACATGGCCGAGGAGATGGCGGTCAGGGCCTATCTGGCGACGCGGCTGCCGGCGACCTACGCCGCCGTGCGTGCCAGCCTCGACGCGCTGGCAGATGCCCGCCCCGACTTCGCGCCGAAGAGCCTGCTCGATGTCGGTGCCGGCCCTGGCACGGTGCTTTGGGCCACCACCGACCTCTGGCCCGATCTCGAAGCGGCGGTACTGCTGGAAGCCAGTGCCGCGGTGCGCAAGGTTGGCGAGACGCTCGCCGTCGACGCGATCACCGCCAAGACTGCATGGATCGCCGGCGACGTCACCATCGACCTTGCCGACCTCAAACCGGCCGATCTGGTCAGCTGTGCCTATGTACTGGACGAGATCACGCCGGCATCGCTGCCGAAGCTCGTCAACAGGCTCTGGCAACTGACCGCCGACACGCTGCTGATCGTCGAGCCGGGCACGCCGGCCGGCTGGCAGCGCATTCTTGCCGTGCGCCAGCAGTTGATCGAGACGGGCGCACATGTCCTGGCACCATGCCCGCATGAGGCGCCCTGCCCGCTTGCCCAGCCCGACTGGTGTCATTTTTCGCGCCGCGTCGCCCGCTCGCGCCTGCACCGGCTGGCCAAGGACGCCGACGTGCCGTGGGAAGACGAGAAATTCATCTATGTCGCCGCTTCTCGGCAGCCAGCCCCCACCCGCCCCGCACGAGTGATCGCGCCGCCGAAATCCGGCTCAGGCAAGGTGTTGCTGAAGCTTTGCGAACCGGACGGCAGCGCCGGCGAGAAGCTCTTCACCAAGCGCGACGGCGAGGCGTTCAAGGTGGCGCGGCGGCTGGACTGGGGCGATGCCGTCTAGCGGTTGCGTTCGTCCGCAGGTTGATTTTGTTCCTTATTTGTTCTACTATATGCAGAATCACCACCTTGCCGAGTCAACCGGAATCGGAGCACGAGAATTCTGTCCTGTGGACGGTGTGCTTCTCCTGTGAACAGTGGGCATCAAAGCTGGTTGGACAGGTACTGTTGCAGATAAGTCAGCACCGGCTTTTGTCCGTTCTGATATCGAGAATGCGGGATCGAAATTCGGGGACATCATGGCTGAGGCAGCACGCAAATTCGGCGTCGCGGAAACACCGCTTTATCGCGAAGCACCGAACAACATCGAGGCCGAGCAGGCGCTGCTCGGGGCCATCCTCGTCAACAACGATGCCTTCTACCGCGTCTCCGATTTCCTGAAAGCCGGGCATTTCTACGAGCCGCTGCACAGGAAAATCTTCGAGGTCGCAGCCGAACTCATCCGCATGGGCAAGGTGGCGACGCCGATCACGCTAAAAACCTTCCTGCCGGCCGACGAAAAGGTCGGCGACATGACGGTGGCGCAATATGTCGTGCGGCTTGCCGTCGAGGCCGTCACCGTCGTCAACGCCACCGACTATGGCCGCGCCATCTATGACTTGGCCACGCGCCGCGCGCTGATCACCGTCGGCGAGGACATGGTCAACATCGCCTATGACGCGCCGGTCGACATGTCGCCCTCCGAGCAGATCGAGGACGCCGAGCGGCGCCTGTTCGAGCTGGCCGAGACCGGCCGCTACGATGGCGGCTTCGAAAGCTTCACCGACGCGGTCAAGACCGCTGTCGACATGGCCAATGCCGCCTATATGCGCGACGGGCACCTGTCGGGCGTCGCCACAGGTCTGCGCGACCTCGACCGCCGCATGGGCGGCCTGCAGCCGTCCGACCTGATCATCATCGCCGGCCGCCCAGGCATGGGCAAGACGTCCTTGGCCACCAACATGGCCTTCAACATCGCCGAGGCCTATGTGCCGGCGCAGCAGGCCGACGGTTCGTTCAAGGCCGCCAATGGCGGCGTCGTCGGCTTCTTCTCGCTGGAAATGTCGTCGGAGCAGCTCGCCACCCGCATCATCTCCGAGCAAACCGAGATTCCGTCGTCAAAAATCCGCCGCGGCGAGATTTCCGAGATGGATTTCGAGAAGCTGGTCGCCTGCTCGCAGACCATGCAGAAGATTCCGCTGTTCATCGACCAGACCGGCGGCATTTCCATTGCCCAGTTGTCCGCCCGCGCACGGCGCCTGAAACGCCAGCGCGGCCTCGACCTCATCGTCATCGACTATATCCAGCTGATGCAGGGATCGAGCGCCAAATCCTCGCAGAACCGCGTGCAGGAAATCACCGAGATCACCACCGGCCTGAAGGCGCTCGCCAAGGAGCTCAGCGTGCCGATCATCGCGCTGTCGCAGCTGTCGCGTCAGGTCGAAAGCCGCGACGACAAGCGCCCGCAACTGTCGGATTTGCGCGAATCCGGCTCGATCGAGCAGGACGCCGACGTGGTGATGTTCGTGTATCGCGAGGAGTACTACCTGAAGAACCGCGAGCCGAAGCCCGGCACCGACGAATACGTCAAGTGGGAAAACGAGATGAACGAGATGCGCGGCAAGGCCGAAGTCATCGTCGCCAAGCAGCGTCACGGCCCGACAGGTTCGGTCAGCCTCGCCTTCCAGGGCGAGTTCACCCGCTTCTCCGACCTTGCCGAGGAGCATCATCTGCCGGATCGGTTTGAGTAGGCGCTTGGTAGAAGTCGTACCAAACCGCAGCGCTCTACGGCGCCCCCCTCTGTCCTGCCGGACAGAGGGGGGCGCGAAGGATCACGGCGCTCGCCAATTGGCGAAAAGGTAAGAGCGTGGCCAAATCGCGCGTCCAGTTCATCTGCCAGAATTGCGGCTCGGTGCATCAGCGCTGGGCCGGCAAGTGCGATGCTTGCGGCGAATGGAACACGCTCGTCGAGGAAGGCACGGCCGGCGGCATCGGTTCCGGCCCGGCCAACACGCGCAATGCCCGCAAGGGCCGCGCCGTGGTGCTGACCAGCCTGTCCGGCGACATCGAGGACGCGCCGCGCATCGTCTCCGGCATCGGCGAGCTCGACCGCGCCACCGGCGGCGGTTTTGTCCGCGGCTCGGCCCTTCTAGTTGGCGGCGATCCCGGCATCGGCAAGTCGACGCTGCTCACCCAGGCGGCGGCGGCGCTGGCGTCAAAAGGCCACCGCATCGTCTATGTCTCGGGCGAGGAAGCTGTCGCCCAGATCAGGCTGCGCGCCCAGCGGCTTGGCGTCGCCGACACGCCGGTCGAGCTTGCCGCCGAGACCAATGTCGAGGACATCCTGGCGACGATCGCCGACGGCAAGCGGCCGGACCTGGTGATCCTCGATTCGATCCAGACGCTGTGGACCGACATGGCCGATTCGGCGCCGGGCACCGTCACCCAGGTGCGCGCCGCCGCCCAGGCGATGATCCGCTATGCGAAATCCACAGGGGCGGCGATCGTGCTCGTCGGCCATGTCACCAAGGAAGGCCAGATCGCCGGACCGCGCGTCGTCGAGCACATGGTCGACGCCGTGCTCTATTTCGAGGGCGAAGGCGGCCATCATTACCGCATCCTGCGCACGGTGAAGAACCGTTTTGGGCCGACCGACGAGATCGGCGTCTTCGAAATGTCGGACAAGGGCCTGCGCGAGGTCGCCAATCCGTCGGAGCTGTTCCTCGGCGAACGCCATGCGAAATCGCCGGGGGCCGCGGTTTTCGCCGGCATGGAAGGCACGCGTCCGGTGCTGGTCGAGATCCAGGCGCTGGTGGCGCCCTCCTCGCTGGGCACGCCGCGCCGCGCCGTCGTCGGCTGGGACGGTGCGCGTCTGTCGATGGTGCTGGCCGTGCTGGAGGCGCATTGCGGGGTGCGCTTCGGCACGCACGATGTCTATCTCAACGTCGCCGGCGGCTACCGGATTTCGGAGCCCGCCGCCGATCTCGCGGTGGCGGCAGCACTGGTTTCGTCGCTCACCGGTCTTGCCCTTCCGGCCGATTGCGTCTATTTCGGCGAAATCAGCCTGTCGGGCGCGGTGAGGCCGGTTGCGCATGCGCAGCAGCGCCTCAGGGAGGCCGAAAAGCTGGGTTTCGGGAGCGCGGTTCTGCCCTTGGGCAGCGAGGAACTTGTTGGTGGTAATGGGGCCGGGGGGATCGGGGCCAGCGCTTTCCAGCCCACCGAGCTTGCCGATCTCGTGGCGCGCATAGCCGGCTCACGGCGCAGCCGCGCCGACGAGGAAGAGTGACGCGGCTCGTCGAGCCGTGAAAAAAGACAGGGGCGAAGGACATGCCGATTACGCTGCTTGACGGAATTCTCGTCGGCTTCACCCTGGTCTCCGCGATGCTGGCCATGGTTCGCGGCTTCTCCCGCGAGGTGCTGTCAGTGGTTTCCTGGGCTGCGGCGGCGGCAGCGGCCTTCTTCTTCTACAAGCCGGTTCTGCCTTACGTTCAGCCCTATCTGGACAATGAAAAGATCGCCATGGCGGCGGCGGCCGGCATCGTCTTCGTCATCGCGCTGATCGTCGTTTCCGTCATCACCATGAAGCTCGCCGACTGGATCATCGATTCCAGGATCGGCGCGCTCGACCGCACGCTGGGTTTCCTCTACGGCGCGGCGCGCGGCATCCTGGTGGTCGCGGTGGCGCTTTTGTTCTTCAATTGGCTGGCCGGCGCCAAGGCTCCGGCCTGGGTCGCCAACGCCAAGTCGCGGCCGCTGCTGGAACAGATCGGCGCCAAGCTGGAAAGCCTGCTGCCCGAGGATCCGGAAAACACCATCCTGAAGAAGCTGAACCCGAATCAGCCGGCGGCACCCGAGGCCGGCACAGAGGCCCCCGCCGCGCCGACAACGGAAGCACCGGCAACCGGCGACGATGCCCCGGCGCCCGACGACAGCGAAAGCGATGCGCCGGCCGACAATGCACCGGCCCAGCCCGCCAATCCTGCGCCCGCGGCGCCGGCAAACTGATACCTGGCCAACGAGGGCCAGGCCTGACGATGATGTGAAACGCCGCGGCATGCGTTGCTTTCGACGCGCTATCGCCTTATATGGCGATTTTAGCGGAGCTTGAGCCCCACATGGCAGACGCAGACGACGTGCTTTCCGCCGAGGCCGACGACCATTTCCACGACGAATGCGGCGTGTTCGGCATATTCGGCCGGCAGGATGCCGCGGCCATCGTCACGCTCGGCCTGCACGCGCTGCAGCATCGCGGCCAGGAAGCCGCCGGCATCGTCTCCTATGACGGCAGCCAGTTCCACGTCGAACGCCATGTCGGCCTGATCGGCGACACTTTCACCAAGCAGCGCGTCATCGACAGCCTGCAAGGCAACCGCGCCATCGGCCACACCCGCTATGCCACGACCGGCGGCGCCGGCCTGCGCAACATCCAGCCCTTCTTCGCTGAACTTGCCGATGGCGGTTTCGCCGTCGCCCACAATGGCAATCTGACCAACGCGATGACCGTGCAGCGCGCGCTGCAGAAGCAGGGCGCGATCTTCTCGTCGACCTCCGACACCGAGACGCTCTTGCATCTGGTCGCCACCAGCAAGGAGCGCGATCTCAACTCGCGCTTCATCGACGCGGTGCGCCAGGTCGAAGGCGCCTTCTCGCTGGTGGCGATGACGGCCAAGAAGATGATCGGCTGCCGCGACCCGCTAGGCATCCGCCCGCTGGTGCTGGGCGACCTCGACGGCGCCTGGATCCTCGCTTCCGAAACCTGCGCGCTCGACATCATCGGCGCCCGCTTCGTGCGCGACCTGAAGGCCGGCGAGATGGTCGTCGTCACCGCCAAGGGCATCGAGAGCCTGTTCCCGTTCGAGCAGCAGAAGACCCGCTTCTGTATCTTCGAATATGTCTATTTCGCGCGGCCGGACTCGTCGGTCGAGGGCCGCAACGTCTATGAGGTTCGCAAGCGCATCGGCGCGGAACTCGCGCAGGAAAGCCCCGTCGATGCCGACATCATCGTGCCGGTGCCGGATTCCGGCACCCCGGCGGCGATCGGCTTTTCCCAGGCCGCCGGCATTCCCTTCGAACTCGGCATCATCCGCAACCACTATGTCGGCCGCACCTTCATCCAGCCCGGCGATTCGATCCGCCACATGGGTGTGAAGCTGAAGCACAACGCAAACCGCCGCATGATCGAGGGCAAGCGCGTGGTGCTGGTCGACGACAGTATCGTGCGCGGCACCACCAGCCAGAAGATCGTGCAGATGGTGCGCGATGCCGGCGCCAAGGAAGTGCATATGCGCATCGCCTCGCCGCCGACCAGCGCGTCGTGCTTCTACGGCGTCGATACGCCGGAGAAGTCGAAGCTCTTGGCCTCGCGCATGTCCATCCAGGAGATGGCCGAATTCATCCGTGTCGATTCGCTCGGTTTCCTGTCGATCGACGGCCTCTACCGCGCCGTCGGCGAGGCCGGCCGCGACAATGAGCAGCCGCAATTCTGCGACGCCTGCTTCACCGGCCAGTACCCGACCCGCCTGCTCGACTTCGAAGGCCACGACAATGTGCGCACGCTGTCGCTGCTGGCGACGAGCGGGGCGTAGGCACCTCACGGAAGTTATCGCATGAGCCTCGACCTCTCCGGCCGCACCGCCGTTGTCACCGGCGCCTCGCGCGGCATCGGCTATTTCATCGCCAAGGAGCTTGCCGCCGCCGGTGCGCATGTGATTGCGGTGGCGCGGACCGTCGGCGGACTGGAAGAGCTTGACGACCAGATCAAGGCCGAACGCGCCAAAACCGGCAAGGGCGAAGCGACGCTGGTGCCGCTCGACCTCGCCGACATGGCCGGCATCGACCGGCTGGGCGGCGCCATCCATGAGCGCTGGGGCAAGCTCGACATCCTCGTCGCCAATGCCGGCGTGCTCGGCGTCATTTCGCCGATCGGCCATGTCGAGGCAAAAACCTTCGAGAAGGTGATGACCATCAATGTCACTTCGACCTGGCGGCTGATCCGCTCGGTCGACCCGCTGCTTCGGCTTTCCGATGCCGGACGCGCCATCATCCTGTCTTCCAACGCGGCACACTCGGCGCGCGCCTTCTGGGCACCCTATGCGGCCTCCAAGGCTGCGGTCGAGACGATGATGCGCTCCTGGGCGCATGAGACGCAGAGCCTGCCGTTGAGGGTCAACGCCGCCGACCCCGGCGCCACCCGCACCGCGATGCGCGCGCAGGCGGTGCCCGGCGAGGATCCGGAGACACTGCCGCATCCGTCCGAGATCGCAAAACGCATCGTGCCGCTGGCCAGCCCGACGCTCACCGAGACCGGGCTGATCTTCCAGGCCAAGCACAACCGCTTCGTCGCCTACCGGCAGCCGGAATAAACAGGCATTTCAGGCGGAAGAATTCCGCGCTCGGCGACGTTCTTCGAATGTAAAACATTCGAAACCCGAAGCACGGAGGACCACCATGCGCAGATTGCTTCTCGCCACCGCCGCCACCTTCGTTGCAGCAGCTGGCGTCGCCTATTCACAAGGCGCGACGATGAGTTTCTTCGTCACCAGCGTCGGCTCCGGCAAGGGCGCCGACCTTGGCGGCCTCAAGGGCGCCGATGCGCATTGCGCCTCGCTGGCCGAGGCCGCCGGTGTCACCGGCAAGACCTGGGCGGCCTATCTCTCGACCAGCGATGCCGATGCGCGCGACCGCATCGGCAAGGGTCCATGGGTCAACGCCAAGGGCGTCAAGATCGCCGACGATGTCGCCTCGCTGCACAGCGACGCCAATGCCATCAGCAAGGAGACGGCGCTCAATGAAAAGGGCGAAGTGGTCAACGGCCGCGGCGACAAGCCGAACCGGCATGATGTGCTGACCGGCTCGAAGCCAGACGGCACCAAGATCGCCGACCAGACCTGCGGCGACTGGACGATGAGCGGCGCGGAAGGCGTGGCGATGGTCGGCCACCACGACCGCACCGGGCTCGACGATTCGGCGGCCGCCAAGTCGTGGAATTCCTCGCATGCCTCGCGCGGCGGCTGCAGCCAGGAGGCGCTGCAAGGCACCGGCGGCGATGGGCTTTATTACTGCTTTGCAGTGAACTGAGCGGCTCTCGCGACGGACTGACATCACGCGGCTGTGATGCCGGGCGGAGCGCCGCGCACGACGCGCGCTTCCGCCACCCGGTCGGAGTTGCTAGGATCGCGGCGACTCCCACAACAGCAAAGCGAGGAAATTCCATGGCTGCTCCCAGCGTCGCACTTGTTTGGTATCTGGTGATCGCCGGCCCGCAAGGCGGCATGGTGGTGCTGCCCAGCACCTTCGACACCCGCGACCAGTGCACCAACGCAATCACCGAATACCAGAAGCAACCGACGCCGGCCGGCTGGGCGGTGAACTGCGTGCCGAGCGCCTCGCCGTTCACCGACGAAGGCGACGCGGAGGAACCGGCGGCGCAGTAGAGATGAGCGTGATCTCCCCCCTCGTGGGGGAGATGTCCGGCAGGACAGAGGGGGGCGCGAAGGATCGCCGACCTTCACTTAATCTATCTGTTGCGAAGCGATTTGGTTTGACTGAACAGGGCTGAGACGCTGGCGGGACAGCGCCCCCCTCTGCCTTGCCAGGCGTTCGTCGTTCGGAAAGCCAAGCAATTGGCTTTCCGTCCGCTTCGCGGACCACTCATCAACCCCCGCAAGGGGGGGAGATTGGCAGCGTCAGCGCCGCGCTGAAACCGCCAGCTCCGGCTTGTTGCTGATGGTCTGGAACACCACGCAGTAGCGCTCGGTCAGCTTCAGCAGCGCATCGATGCGCTCCTGCGGTTCATCCGTGTCGAGATTGAAATTGAGCCGGATGGCGCGGAAGCCGACCGGCGCATCCCTGGCCACGCCGAGCGTGCCGCGAAAGTCGAGGTCGCCTTCAGCCTCGACGGTTGCACTGCCAAGCCTGAATTCCAGCGCGGTGGCCACCGCCTTCAGCGTCACGCCGGCGCAAGCCACCAGCGCCTCCAGCAGCATGTCGCCCGAGCACAGTTCGAGCCCGGAGCCGCCGGTGGCCGGATGCAGGCCGGCGATGGCCAGCGCCCTGCCCGTCTCCACCTTGCAGGCGATCGACTGGTCGTCGACCGAACCCTTGGCCCGAAGCGTGATCAGCGCCCGCGAGGCATCGTCGCGATAGGCCTCTTTCAACGGCGCCTGCATGGCCTTGAGTGCGGTGGCGTCCATTTTCGTTTCCTTTCCGACAGTCTTTCGTGCTTGATAGCACTGTCTGCCGCTGCATGTGCAAGATCGATATCGCGGAGTTGGAGAAGGCGCTCAGGCAGGATTGAGGGTCTAGCCAGCAGTCCCAATAGCCGTCGGACAGCTCCCGCCTCGTTCCCCAACGGTTGCGATTGGCGAAAACAGAACATGACATCCAATCTCCCCCTTGCGGGGGAGACTAGCAGCTTCATTGACGGCATTTCCTTTGACATCGCTCGCCCCGGACATACCTATGCGACAGTCGTTCTCGCGGAGGCGTCATGCGTGCCAAGCTGAAACTCATTCCCGCCATCCTGCTGATGCTTGCCGCCTTCGCCCAACCAGTCCTCGCTGAAACAGCGGAGCGGCCGGCGCCTACAGGCGGCGTTCTGTCGCTGCTGCCATCGCCGCAGACCACCAGCCATTCGATCACGCTTGCCGGGCGCAAGCTGGACTATCAGTCGAAGGCCGGCACGCTGTCGCTGCTTTCCGGCAAGGGCGACGTCACGGCGGAGATCTTCTATGTCGCCTACACGCTGCGGCCGCAGGAGAACGCCGCGAAGCAACCGCAGCGGCCCATCACCTTCGTGTTCAACGGCGGCCCGGGAGCGGCGTCCGCCTATCTGCATCTCGGCGCGCTCGGCCCGCGCATCATCGCGACCGGTGCCAACGGCGAGTTCCTGCGCTCGCCGCAAAAACTCATCGACAATCCGGACAGCTGGCTCGACATGACCGACCTCGTCTTCGTCGATCCGGTCGGAACCGGATACAGCCGCGAGGCACCGGGCCAGGACACGCACGACTTCTGGGGCGTCAACCAGGATGCCAGTTCGATAGGCGCTTTCATCCGGCTCTTTCTTGCACAGAACGGCCGCACCGGATCGCCGCTCTTCCTCGCCGGGGAAAGCTATGGCGGGTTCCGCGCGGCGCTGCTCGCCAGGACCCTGCAGGAGGATATCGGCATCAGCCCGAACGGCATCGTGCTGATCTCGCCGGCGCTGGAATTCATGCTTGTCCAGCCGGACGAATTCGAGCCGCTGCACTGGGCGCTCGAACTCCCTTCGCTCGCGGCGGTGCGCCTGCGCGCCGAAGGCGTCAGCGGCGATGCGCTGCGGGAGAAGCTCGCCGAAGTCGAGCATTATGCGATGGGCGACTACCTTACGGCTTTGGCCAGCGGGCTGGAGCAGGGCGGGCGGCTGGCGAGCCAGCGCGTGGCGGAGGTAACCGGACTGCCGCTCGAACTCGTCCAGCGCAATTTCGCCCGTATCCCGACCGGGCTGTTCGCAAGGGAGTTTGCCCGCACCAGCGGCAAGGTGCTCAGCCCCTATGACGGCACGATCGCGACGGCCGACATCGCGCCCGAGAGCGCCCGCATCGCCGGCCCGGACCCGGTGCTCGACCGCAGCGTGCCGGTGCTGACCTCGGCCTTCGTCGCCTATGCCCGCGACGAGCTGAACTTTCGCACCGATGTCAGCTACCGGCTGCTCAACGACGAGATCAGCCACAATTGGGACTACGGCACCTCACGGCAAGGCTATGTGGGCGTGATGGACGATCTGCAGCGGGCGCGATCGCTGAACCCTGCGCTCGGCGTCGTCATCGTCAACGGCTACACCGACCTGGTCACGCCCTATCTCGGCTCGCGCTACCTGGTGAACCAGATCCCGTCGCTCGCCAATGCGAAACCGATTCGCCTCGATGTCGTCGAGGGCGGGCACATGATGTATTTCAAGCCTGACGGACGGCGCGCGCTGAAGGAAGCCGCTTCGGAGCTTTATCAGGCGACGCAGTGAGCGTTGCGACAGCGCGGTTCGCCAAGGAACCCCTGCCCCAACGCAAGCCCGCCGCTGGCGTAGCGCCGCGCTGGGTCTCGCCCGTATAGCCTGCGGCGTGGAGCTTGATTGGGCAGGCTTCCTTCTCGACAGCCGCCGGACCCGTCGCATGGCCGATATCGCCATTCTGGAAACCCGCGAAAGGGTGCTTGCCGGCATCCTGTTCACCGGCGGCGCCTATTTCCTGTTTTCGACGCAGGACGCTGCGATCAAATTGCTCGTCGTCGGCATCAGCGTCTGGCAGATCATGTTCTTCCGCAGCATCACCGTGCTCGCCGGCTGCGCGGTGATCGGCGGGCGGCGCGTGTTCGCCGACACAGCGCGCTCGCCCATCGTGCGGCCGATGCTGGTGCGCAGCGCCTTCACGCTTGCCGCCTGGCTTTGTTATTACAACGCCGCCCGTACTCTTCAGCTGGCCGAGCTCACCACCGTCTACTATGCCGCCCCGATCATCGTCACCGTGCTGTCGGTGTTCATGCTCGGCGAAAAGGTGCCGCTGCTGCGCTGGGTGGCGGTGCTGATCGGTTTTGCCGGGGTGTTCGTCGCTTGCGACCCCACCCATCTCGGCCTGTCCGTGCCGATCCTTCTGGTGCTGGCCGCCGCGCTGCTGTGGGGCATTGCCGTGGTGCTGCTGCGCAAGACCGCCATGCAGGAGCGAACGATGATCCAGCTCATCCTCAACAACTTCTACTTCCTGGTGTTTTCGACCGTGCCGGCGCTCATCTTGTGGCAGATGCCCGATGGCGGCCAACTGCTGCTTCTCATCAGCGTCGGCGCGCTCGGCGGCGTCGCGCAGTACCTGCTGTTCGAAGGCATGAAGCGGGCGCCGGTGTCCATCGTGGCGCCGTTCGAATACACGTCGCTGGTCTGGGCCTTCGCGCTCGGTTTCGCCATCTGGGGCGACGTGCCGCGCCGCGAAGTGTTTTTGGGGGCCGCGCTGATCATCGGTGCCGGCCTGCTGATCGTCGGCAACGAGCACTTTCGCAAGCGGCTGTAGGACATGGCGCAGATATGTGGGCAAAAGATCGCTGCTGACAGGATGGTGTCAGCATGAGACGGCGTAGTCTCCTGAAATGACAGAGGCTCTGAGCATGCCACCCACCGACACCGCCGCCGAGCGCACGCTCGGCATCATGCTGGTGTCGGCGTCGGCGGCCTTCTTCGCGCTGACCGGGGTTCTCACCAAATCGATCCATGCCGACCCGTTGACCATCACCTGCTGGCGCGGCTTTGTCGGCTCGATCCTGATCACCTTTTATGTGCTGTGGCGGCGGCGGCGCTCGGGCGGACGCGAGAGCCTCAGGCTCGGCTGGCGCGGCTGGCTGCTGGCGGTCGAAGGGGCGCTTGCCAGCATCGCCTTCATCGCCGCCTTCAAATTCACCTATGTCGCCAATGTCGCCATCATCTATGCCACGGCGCCTTTCATCACCGCGCTGCTTGCCTTCATCCTGGTGCGCGAGCCGTTCCGCATGCAAACGTTGGCCGCCGCCGCGGTGTCGCTGTGCGGCGTGGCGATCATGGTCGGGTCCGGCTTCGGCACCGGCCATCTGCTTGGCGACGGCCTGGCGCTGCTGATGACCGCCGGCGGCGCGCTCTACATGATCATGGTACGCGCCTTCCGCGACACGCCGGTGGTCTGGGCTGGCGCGGTTTCGGCCTTCCTTCTGTTCCTGCTCGGCTGGTTCGTCACCGATCCGTTGGCCGTTTCGGCCCGGGATTCCATGCTGCTCGCCACGTTCGGCGCCACCTTCGCGATGGCCTCGATCCTATGGACGGAGGGCTCGCGGCTGATCCCGGCGCCCGAATCCGGCCTGCTGGGGTCGGCCGAAATGCCGTTCGCGATCCTGTTTGCCTTCCTGTTCCTGGCCGAGATTCCGCCGGCCGCCAGCATGATCGGCGGTGCCATCGTGCTGTGCGCCGTGTTTGCCCATGCCGGCCGCGACTGGGTGCTGGCCAGGCGGAGCGCAGCCGATGGCTAAAATATTTTCGCAGTCACGGAACCATCATTCAACTCGGGCATTGTTGGTGCGACGGGTCACCCCCAAGTCCCCCCAAACCCCTCGACCCGTCCTACTTAAAGCCGATCGTAAGGTCGGCTTTTTCTTGGGATCAACCGATACTGCCTGTCAGAGCGAGATTGCCGCTCAGAAGTGCCGCCAGATCCCGCGCCGGCAGATCCCGCGCCGGCAGATCAGCACCCTGGCGCAACCGGATGGCGAATTCGGCTGATGGAACCGGCGGCAGGCCAAGGGCCCGCGGCGCTTCGACGATGCCGGAATGAGCAAAGCGCGCGGTGCGCAAGGTCAGCGCGATGCCGGCATTGACCGCCGTGCGCAGGCCGGCGAGGCTGGCGCTGCCGGCGGCGATGCGGTAGCGGCGGCCGGCCGCATCGAGTGCCGCAAGGGCTGCTTCGCGAAAGCCGCAATGCGGATCGAGCAGCGCCAGGGGTATCTCTTCTTGCCGCGCGGCCAGCCCTTTTTGCGAGCACAGCCAGAGCATCGGCTCGCGGAGCACGCCGATTTCGTCCGGCGCCTGGGCCTGGCGCATGGTGATGGCCAGATCGAGCAGACCGGCCTGCAGCGACTGCGCAAGTTCGGCGGAGCGGCCGACGCGCAGCTCGATCCTGACCCGCGGATGGCTGCCCGCGAAGGCCCGCAGCAGTTCCGGCAGGCCGCTGTCGGCGAAATCCTGTGTGGTGCCGATGGCGACGCGGCCATCGGCGCGCGCGCCCTTCAGCGCCAGCCAGGCTTCGGTGTGGACGGCGAGGATGCGCCTGGCATGGCCGACAAGGTCCTCGCCGGCCGGCGTCAGGCCGCGCCCCCGCCCCTGCGCGAGAAGCAGCGGCTCGCCGACGATCTCCTCCAGCCGCTGCATCTGTGCCGTCACCGCCGAGGGCGAACGGCCGACGACAGACGCCGCCTGCCCCAGCGAGCCACCATCGACGAAGGCGAGAAAGGTTTTGAGAAGATCGGGGTCGAGTGTCTGCATCGTTCGATATTATCGAATCATAACTTGAAAACAATTCGATCTTTTTGATGCGATGATCGTGGCATGGTTTTTCCAACGGCGAACAGACGCCGCAGCAACCCAGGAGAAAAACAATGCCGATCATCACTGTCAGCGTCACCGGCAAGCCCGACGCCAAACTGTCCGCGGCAATCGCCAAGAAGGTCACAGAACTGACGGCCACGCATCTGCGCAAGGACCCGACCATCACCGCGGTCGCCATCTCCTATCTCGACCCGCAGCACTGGTTCGCCGGCGGCAAGTCGCTGGCCGAGCATGGCGCCAACACCTTCTGGCTCGACATCAAGGTGGTCGACGGCACCAACACCAAGCTCGAGCTGGAGCCTATCTCCAGGCGGTGTTCGCCGCTTTCGACCACCTGCTGGGCCAAGTGCATGAGGAAAGCTACGCCTTCGTGCACGAAGTGCCGGCCGCCGCCTATGGTTTCGGCGGCAAGACGCAGGAGTTTCGGTTCATTAGCGGCAGGTTGAAGGCGGCCTAGGCACCTCTTCCCCTTGTCCCCTTACAAGGGGAGAAGGTCAGGGGCACTCAGTCCACATTGACGCCGCCCCCACTTCCGCTAGGCTCTGCCCCGAAGCGGCCGCCAAAGAGCCGCGACCTGGAGGACGTTGGGAGAGACGCGGCATGGTCCTGACATTGGCGCTGCTTGCGGGCCTCGTTGTGGCCTGGCTGCTGATCGGCGTGGTGGAGAAATTCCGCCTTGGCCTGCGTTTTACCCAGGCACTGCTCTTTGTGCCGTTCAAGCTCGCCTACCGGGTCGCCGACGAGCGCATCAGAATCGCCCGCAATGCGCCGGCGCCGGTGATCTATGTGGTCTCGCACCAGTCGCGCTTCGAGCCGGCGCTGATGCTGTCGCTGCTGCCGGACGACACGCTGCACATCCTCGACGAAGCCTCGGCCAGATCGCCCTGGCTGGAGCCGTGGCGCGAGCTTGGCCGCACCATCGCCTTCAACGCCGAACATGTCTTCGTCAGCCGGCGGCTGGTGCGGGTATTGAAGGGCAAGGGGCGGCTTGCCGTCTATCTACCCGATGCGGTCGAACCCGACGTCAAGGCGTTCCGGCTGTTTCGCGCCATCACGCGCATCGCCATGCAGGCCGATGCCAGGATCGTGCCTATCTTCGTCGCCGGCGCTCGCGATCTGCCGGTGTCGCTGACGCCGGCGGACAGAGCGCCGCGCCACTGGTTTCCACGGCTGTCGATCAGTGTGCTGGAGCCGATGACGATCGCCGAACTCGTGGCACGCAAT
Source organism: Mesorhizobium monacense (assembly GCF_056781675.1). Classification (NCBI taxonomy): domain Bacteria; kingdom Pseudomonadati; phylum Pseudomonadota; class Alphaproteobacteria; order Hyphomicrobiales; family Phyllobacteriaceae; genus Mesorhizobium; species Mesorhizobium monacense. Next base: position 3,630,040 of record NZ_CM165567.1, read on the forward strand.
CCCGACCAGGCCTCGAATACCAATGCGCTGTTCGACCGCGTCGCCGAGGCGCGGCTGTTCGGCAGCAATCTCGATCGCGGCCTGTTCCTGGCGATGCGCGACGCCGCGGACCGCGTCGGCGCCTCGCATCCGATCATCGAGGACGTCATCTCGGGCGCGATGAGCTACCGCAAGATGTTCATCGGCGCGCGCGTGCTCGGCCGCCGTTTCGAAGCGGTGACGGCGCCGGGCGAAGCTGTCGGTCTGCTGCTGCCCAACGCCAATGGCGTGGTGCTGTCCTTCGTCGGGCTTTTGTCGGCCGGCCGGGTGGCGGCGATGATCAACTACACCGCCGGACCGGCCAGCGTCACCGCCGCCGTGCGCACCGCCGTCATCCGCACTGTCGTCTCCTCGCGCGCCTTCATCGAGAAGGCCGGCATCGCCGACATTGTCGAGGCGGTCGAGGCGGGCGGCGCCAGGTTGCTGTGGCTGGAGGATGTGCGCGAAAGCGTGACGGCGCTGGACAAGCTGGCCGCAGCAGCACTGTGGCGCTTTCCGCTGCAGCCGCAGGATGCGGCAAAGCCGGCGGTGATCCTGTTCACCTCAGGCTCGGAAGGCACGCCCAAGGCCGTGGTGCTGTCGCACCGCAACCTCCACGCCAACGCCATGCAGGCCGAGGCCCGCATCACCATCTCGCCGTCGGACATCCTGCTCAACGTTCTGCCGGTGTTCCACTCCTTCGGGCTGACGGGCGGCACCATCCTGCCCTTGGTCACCGGGGTGAAACTGTTCCTCTATCCCTCGCCGCTGCACTACAAGATCATCCCCGAGATCGCCCGCAAGGTGAAGCCGACCATCATGTTCGGCACCGACACCTTTCTCGCCAATTATGCCCGTACCGCCAAGGACGGTGATTTCTCCAGCCTGCGCTTCGTCGTCGCCGGGGCCGAGGCGGTTAAGCCGGAGACGCGCCGCGTCTACCGCGAGCGCTTCCAGGCGGCGATAATCGAAGGCTTCGGGCTGACGGAAGCCGCCCCGGTCGTTGCCGTCAACACCGCCATCCATGGTCGCGACGGCACGGTCGGACGGCTGCTGCCGGCGATGCGCATGAAGCTCGAACCGGTCGAGGGTATCGACGATGCCGGCCGTCTCTGGCTCGATGGGCCGAACCTGATGATGGGCTACATGACCGCTGATCGTCCCGGCGAGTTGCAGCCGCTGGACGGCTGGCACGACACTGGCGATATCGTCTCGGTCGACCGCGACGGCTTCATCACCATTCGCGGCCGCGCCAAGCGCTTCGCCAAGATTGCCGGCGAGATGGTGTCGCTGGGCGCGGTCGAGATGCTGGTGCAGTCGCTGTGGCCGGAGGAGCGCCACGCGGCGGTGGCAGTGCCCGACAAAAGGCGCGGCGAGCGCATCGTGCTGGTCACCACCGCCGACGACGCAGACCCGGAGGAATTGCGCGCCTTCGGCAGGAAGGCGGGCGCGGCCGAGCTGATGGTGCCCAACGATATCGTCAAGGTCGAGGAGATCCCGGTTCTGGGCTCCGGCAAGACCGACTATGTCTCGACCCGCAAGCTGGTGATCGACCGGCTTGGGCTGAGTGCTGCGGCGTAGCGCAAGGAGCTGGAAGCCTTTCACCGCCGCGGGACAGCGCCCCCCTCTGTCCTGCCGGACAGAGAGGGGCGCGAAGGATCGCCACCGACGAAGATGAGCGTTTCCGAGGAAATTCAGCCGATATCCGAAGGCGGAACCTTCTCGCCCTCACGCTTGGCGCGCCTGGAATAGGCGCGCACGCTGAATGGCAGGAAGGCAAGGTAGCCGGCGACCGATGCGGTCAGCGTGTACCAGGGATAGGTCATCAGCAGCAGGACGTAGAGCACGACGGCGAGGATGACCGGCAGCACCTTGTCGCCCGGTACCTTGATGCTCTTGCCGGAATAGACCGGCAGCCGGCTGACCAGCAGGAAGGCGACCAGGACGGTGAAGCCGGTGGCAACAAGGGCGACGGGACGGCTGGGCTCGATACCGAGGCGCAGGAAGGACAGATAGAGCGGCAGCATCACCAGCACGGCGCCCGCCGGCGCCGGCACGCCGACGAAATATTCGGTCTGCCAGATCGGTCGGTCGGTCTCCTCGTCGAGCACGTTGAAGCGGGCAAGCCTCAAGCCGCAGGCGATGGTGAACAGAAGCGCTGCGATCCAGCCGAACGAACCAGCGCGATCGAGCATGAAGGCATAGAGGACGAGCGCCGGTGCTACGCCGAAATTGACGATGTCGGCCAGCGAATCCATCTGGGCGCCGAATTTCGACGTCGCTTTCAGCATGCGCGCCAGGCGGCCGTCTATGCCGTCGAGGAAGGCGGCGAGCAGCACCATCACCACCGCCGGCTCAAAGCGGCCTTCGAAGCCGAAGCGGATACCGGACAGGCCAGCGCAAATAGCAAGCACTGTGACCAGATTGGGCAGCACCATGCGCATCGGGATCTCGCGGATGCGCGGGCCGCCACTGCCATGCGCCTCGAACTTCTTAAACGGCGCGCCCACAGCTTACGAAATCCTGACGAGCGGCGTTGCGGCAGCGCCGCCGAATTCGGCCAATACGGTTTCACCGCCGACAGCCGTCTGGCCGACGGCGACGCGCGGCGTCGCGGCAACCGGCAGGAACACGTCGACGCGCGAGCCGAAGCGGATCAGCCCGAACCGCTCGCCAATGGCGATCGAGCCGCCGGTCTCGGCCCAGCAGACGATGCGCCGCGCCACCAGGCCGGCGATCTGCACGGCGGCGACCGTGCCATTGGGGCTGTCGATGACGATGCCGTTGCGCTCGTTCTCGGTGCTCGCCTTGTCGAGTTCGGCGTTGAGGAATTTTCCGGGCCGGTGCTCGATTTTTGTGATGCGGCCGCGCACCGGGGCGCGGTTCACATGGCAGGAAAACACGTTCATGAACACCGAGATGCGGGTCATTTCGCCGCTGCCCAGGCCAAGCTCGCGCGGCGGAACGGCCGGGCCGACCGCCGAGATGATGCCGTCGGCCGGGCTGACCACCAGCCGGTCGTCGACCGGCGTAACGCGCTCGGGATCGCGAAAGAAATAGACGCACCAGGCGGTCAGGATCAGGCCGATCCAGAACAGGATGGAGGAGAAATAGCCGAGGAAAAGCGTGCCCGCACCGAACGCGGCGATGAACGGATAGCCTTCGCGATGGATCGGAACGAACGCATTCTTGATCGTGTCGACGAGGCTCATGGGATGGGGGCAACCCTTGTTTCAGGTCCGGCCTCAATAGCCGAAAGGCCCCGCCGTCGCAACGCAACAATGGGGGAGGCTTGGAGCCGGCCGCAGACGCGTTTCAGCCGGCTGAGAAAAACCATCGCTGCCGTCGGGACCAGCCATGCTCGCTCGTCCTTGGAGAAACGGCGCTTGCATCGACACGTCCAAGGAGGCGAACGCCGCCGAAACCAGACCGTGGAGTCCACAATGCCCTCACAGACATCAGCTTCCAACCAGGCGCGTTTGGTGATGAGCGGCCTTGCCTTCGGCAAGTCGCCGCGCTGGCATGACGGGCGGCTCTGGGTCTGCAACTGGGGTACTGGCGAAATCCTCGCCATCGATACCGAAGGCAACAGCAAGGTCGTGCTCAAAATACCGGCCATCCTGCCCTACTCCATCGACTGGCTGCCGGACGGACGGCTGCTCGTTGTCTCGGGCCGCGAAGGCCTAGTGCTCAGGCAGGAAGCAGATAGCGCGCTTGTCACCCATGCCGATCTCAGGCCGCTGTCGAAGAGCCCTTGGAACGAGATCGTCGTCGACGGGCGCGGCAACATCTATGTCAATGGCGGCGGCCCGGCGCCGGCTCCGGGCGAGCATTTCGGTCCGGGCACCATCGTGCTGATCACGCCGGACGGCTCGGTCCGCCAGGTAGCCGAGGGCATCGCCTTCGCCAACGGCATGGTAGTGACCCCTGACAACAAGACGCTGATCGTCGCCGAATCGCACGCCAACCGGCTGACCGCCTTCGACATTACTGGCGATGGCAGTCTTGCCAACCGGCGGGTGTGGGCCGATCTCGGCAACGGCTTTCCCGACGGCATCTCACTCGATGCCGAGGGCGCCGTCTGGTATGCCGACGTGCCCAACCGGCATTGCGTGCGGGTGCTCGAAGGCGGCGCGGTGCTGCAGACCGTCGGCACCGATCGCGGCTGCTTCGCCTGCATGCTCGGCGGCGCCGACGGAACGACGCTGTTCATCACCGCCGCCGAATGGCGCGGCTTCGAACACATGATCAGCGATGCCCGCACCGGCCAGGTGCTGAGCGTCGCGGCGCCGATACCTGGGGCGGGCTGGCCTTCCTAGAGCGGATCAGTGTCTGAACCGCCCTAACTTTGTCTTTGCGCAATTCCGGATGGAAAACCGCTGCGCACTTTTCCTGGAATTGCTCCTACATTTCGGGCAGGCGCTGATAGTTGGCGATATCGGCCCTGACGCCGAGCCGGGCGATCGTCTCCTGGGGGTTGAAGCCGGCCCGCTCGTGCGCCGCCTTGACGATCGGCACGACGTTGTCGACGGCCGCCTGGTTTTCCCATTCGACGATGGTGACGAGGTTGAATTCGCCCGGCCCCGAGAATTGCTCGAGCAGGAAATCCTGCACGAAGCCCTGCTGCAGGCGCAGCAATTCATGCGTCGCCCTGACCTTGCGCAGTATCTCCTCGCGAGCCTCGGTCGGGACGACGAACTTGTCGACCCTGAACACGGCTTCATTGCCAAGCAGTTGATTCAACTGATCCATTTCCCTTGTCTCCGATCTTTTGCTTGACCATGATCTTTTCCGAAAACCGGCTTCCACTTTTTTGGGATCATGGTCGGAACAGGCGCTCCAGACACCTTCGATCGGAGGTCTACGATCTCAACTTAAGTTGAGGTCAAGCGGAAAATCGACGAACCTGCCCGACGTCTCTTGATCCATGCAGAGCCGCTTTCGGATCGTTCATCGATCGCCGACATGCGCAAGTGACGATCTTCACTGTTTGTGCGAATTGTTGTCGTCGGGAAATTCGGGGGCGATGCCTTGATAAGGAAGCGACTGTTCAAGACGTCGACCGCCATTGCGGTTCTGACCTTTCTGGTCGCGTCGCATGGCAGCGCAAGCGCGCAAAGGAAGCCCTCCTTCGACTGCGCCAAGGCAAGCAGCGTGGCCGAGAAAACCATTTGCGCCGACCCTGCGCTGGCGGAGGCAGATGCGGCGGTGGCGCAGAGCTACGCTGCCGCATTGAAGGCGCTGGAGGCTCATGCAGGCAAGGCATTGCGGGACGACCAGCGCGACTTTACGCAGTATCGGGACAGGATCGCCGGGTTCAACGAGAACACGCCGAAGGACAAGCAGAATTTCGACCTCGGCGAATTCCTGCGCGACCGTGCCAGCTTTCTTGCCAGCATCAGGGCGCCGGCACCCGGAACTCTTGTCGGGACGTGGAGCAATGTCGAAGGCTCCGTCGAGATCAAGGCGGCCGGCGCCGGCAAGCTCGACATATCGGCTGATGTCGCCGATCCCGTCTCGGGAAGCAGGGCCTGCGAAATCAGCGGTGAGGTGCCGGCCCGCAAGCAGTTGCGGCTCGTCGACACCGGTGACGACGACAAGCCGACCGGCTTCCTCTTCACCTTTCAGCGTGACGGAGAGGTTCTCGCCGTCGAGCAGAGCGGAAGCGGCAAGGACGGCGTCACGGAACCGCCGAGCTGCGGTGCCAACGGCCATGTCGACGGGATTTTCTTCCTGACTGACAGACAGCAATAGCCGTCAGCCCACCTCGGACGTGCGCCTACGCACAATCACACCCAGCTCGTCGCTCTCCCTGGCAATGCGCAGCCGCTCCTCGGCTTCGGTCGCTTCGCGCTGGCGGTCCCACATCGAGGCGTAGAGGCCGTGCTTGAGCATCAGGGCGGCATGGGTACCGCGCTCGGCGATCTGGCCGTCCTTGAGCACGATGATCTCGTCGGCGGTGATCACTGTCGACAGCCGGTGGGCAATGACGATTGTGGTGCGGCCCTGGCTGACGAGGTCGAGCGCGGCCTGGATCTCCTGTTCGGTGTGGCTGTCGAGCGCCGAAGTCGCCTCGTCGAGCATCAGGATCGGCGGCGCCTTCAAAATGGTGCGGGCGATCGCCACGCGCTGCTTCTCGCCGCCTGACAGTTTCAGCCCGCGCTCGCCGACCATCGAGCGGTAGCCGTCCGGAAGCCGCTCGATGAACGGTCCGATCTGGGCGAGTTCGGCCGCCTTGCGCACCTCCTCCTCGCTGGCGCCGACACGGCCGTAGCGGATGTTGTAGGCGATCGTGTCGTTGAACAGCACGGTGTCCTGCGGCACCATGCCGATCGCCGCGCGCAGGCTTTCCTGCGTCACGTCCCTGACATCCTGGCCGTCGATCAGCACCTGGCCGGACTGGATGTCATAGAAGCGGAACAGGAGCCGCGAGATGGTCGACTTGCCGGCGCCCGACGGGCCGACGATGGCGACAGTCTTGCCGGCCGGCACCTCGAAGGAGACGCCCTTCAGGATCTTGCGGTTCGGATCATACGAAAAATGCACATCGCGGAATTCGACCTTGCCGGCCGGGACGGCGAGCGCCTTTGCATCGGGCTTGTCGACAATCTCCTGCGGCACGTCGAGCAGGTCGAACATCTGCTCGATGTCGGTCAGCCCCTGGCGGATTTCGCGATAGATGAAGCCGATGAAGTTGAGCGGCACCGAAAGCTGCATCAGCATGGCGTTGATGAAGACGAAGTCGCCGACCGACTGCGTGCCGCGCTGCACCTCCAGCGCCGACATGCACATGACGATGACGGTGCCGATGCCATAGATGACGCCCTGGCCGAAGTTCAGCCAGCCGAGCGAGGTCCAGATCCGGGTCGCCGATATCTCATAGCGCGCCATCGAGCGATCGAAGCGCTCGGCTTCCATGGCTTCGTTGTTGAAATATTTGACCGTCTCGAAATTGAGCAGCGAATCGATCGCCTTGGTGTTGGCGTCGGTGTCGCTGTCGTTCATGTCGCGGCGGATCGAGATGCGCCAGTCGCTGGCCCTGACCGTGAACCAGACGTAAATCGAGACGGTGACAGCGACAACGAAGACATATTTCCAGCCATAGGTGTAGGCGAAGATGATGGTGGTGAGCGCGAATTCGAGGATGGTCGGCGCCGTGTTCAGCATGATGAAGCGCACGATCGTCTCGATGCCCTTGGTGCCGCGCTCGATGATGCGCGACAGGCCGCCGGTGCGCCGCTCGAGATGGAAGCGCAGCGACAGCTGATGCATGTGGACGAAGGTGCGGAAGGCGAGCTGGCGCACCGCATGTTGGCCGACCCGGGCAAACAGCGCATCGCGCAGCTGATTGAAACCGAGCTGCACCAGCCTGAGCACATTGTAGGCGACGACCAGCATCACCGGGGCCAGCAGGAAAGCCGGCAGCGGCGGCGCCGATTTGGCGTCGCCGGCCAGCGCGTCGGTCGCCCATTTGAAGAAATAGGGCCCGGCGACCAGCGTCAGCTTGGCGACGACCAGCAGAAGCGTCGCCCAGGTGACCCGCGCCCTGAGGTCGGCGCGGTCGGCCGGCCACATATAGGGCCACAGATTGCGCAAGGTGCTGAAGGTCGAGGAGTCGGAGACGGTTTTTTCGGCCATTCTTTCTTGCCTTCTTATTTTTAGCCGCCGGAACAGCAGGAATCGACCAGTGCCGCGAGCGACGCCGACACATCGGCGAGTGCGGCGTGGTCAACTTCATAACGCGAACGCTGGCGATCGGGCTCGAAGCGCACAAGGCCGGCTTCGACCAGTATCTTCAAATGCTGGGACACGGTGGATTGCGCCAGGTCGAGATGGTCGACGACCTCGCGGCAGCAGCAGGAGCGGCTGGCCGAAAGGCGCTTGAGGATCTCGATGCGCGCCGGATGCGAAAGCGCGGCAAACCGGGCCGCGACAATGCGGCTGTCGGGGGTGCAGGTGGGTAGCGCGCTCGTCGCGCGGTCTGGTGCGGGGGATTCGGCCATCGTTCATCGGCGATAGACGATGAACGATGATGGGGCAAGCTATGCCGATGGGTAGGTCGGCAGAACTGCCTATCTCCCCCCTCGTGGGGGAGATGTCCGGCAGGACCGCCTTAATTCGCCTTGGCCGGGGGTGCCGTCATCTGGTCGCCCATTGCCTTGAGGTCGGCGTCCTCGCCTTCCTTCGACTTTTGCGGGACCTTGAACACCTGTCCCGGCCAGATGCGGTCGGGATCGCGGATCTGGTCCTGATTGGCGAGATAGATGGTCGAATAGCGCACGCCACGGCCATAGACGCGCCGCGAGATCCGCCACAGCGTATCGTTGCGGCGGATGATGACGGAGCCGTCGGCAGGTTCGAGCTTGGGCGCCACCGTCTCGGGCACGGCGGGCGTCGCCGCCGCCACCTCGGCGGGAGCCTCGGCCGCGGGTGCCGCGGGGGCTGTCGCGTCAGCGGCTGCAGGCGGCGTGGCCGGCTCCGTTGCAGGTGCAGGTTCGGCTGCCGGCGCGGCCGGTGCTTCGGTCACGGTTCCCGGCGCGGCAGGCTTTGGCTCGGCAGGCTTGGTTTCGGCTGGCTTGGTTTCGGCTGGGGCGACGGCGGCGACCGACTCGCCCGGCTCGCGTTCGAACGGCACGGCGGCGCGGGCCACCACCTTGACCCCGTCGGCGTCGAGGCCATCGACATGGATGGTGTAGCTGCCGACCGGAATGTCGCGCATCGCCTCGACCAGGAAATGGCCGTCGGGCGAGGTCAGCGCGTCGCCGAGCAGGATGTCGTTGGCATAGGCGCGCACCTTGCGGCCGGGATCGGCGACGCCGGCGACGAAGATTTTGTTGCCGTCGATCTCGACGGCCTCAACGACGATCTTGGGCTCGGCAACCGATGCGGCGGGCGGCGCCGCAGGCGCTGCGGGCGCCGGTGCGGCTTCAACAGTGGCAGGCGCGGCCGGCGCTGGCGCTGCCGCAGCAGGCGCTTCGGACGCCGGTGCCGGGGTCGCCGGCGCGGCCACCTGGTCTCCGGTGGCGGGTGCGGCGGGCTTGGTGTCGGGCGCAGGGACGGTGAGCAGCTCGGACGGCTTGCCGGGCTCCTCGACCATGGCCAGCACCTGGCCGGCGGGATTCTGCGGGATCGAGACGACGGCGGTCTGCGCCGAGGCGGTCACGACGTCACCGGTCGTCGAGCGCAGCGTGATCGTATAGTCGCCGGGCTTCAGCGGATCGTCGAGGACGATGGCAAAGGCGCCATCGGCACCGGCGACCGTCGAGCCGAGGACCGTCGCACCGTTGAGGATCTCGACCTTGGAATTGGGCGCCGCGTTGCCGGCGACGACGATCGAGCCGTTGCCTTCGACACGCACGACATCGAAGGTCGGGGCGATCGGCCCGGCGGCGGCGGGAGCCGCAGGCGCTGCGGCCGGCGCCGCCGGAGCCTCTGCCGCGGGCGCCGCCGGAGCAGCGGGTGCTGCGGCGTCGGTGGCAGGTGCCGGTGCCGCTGGCAACCGGCCTTCGGTGCCCGGATCGGCCGGTTTTGTTTCCGCCGGCTTGGTGTCGGCCGGCGCAAGTGCTGCGATCTCCGCCGGCGGTGTGTGATTGAGATACGGGTCGAGCGCGCCCGAAACATAGGCGGTTCCTGCGGCCGCTACGGTCCCACCCGCTGCGAACAGAAACGCCTTCAGAGGATTAATTGCCATAAGTCCTGCCCCTTAGCCACCTAACGCCGGTCTAGCCTGTTTTGGTGAGTCCGACAAGAAAAAGCCCGCCCGGGCTTGACCCCGTCTGCCGTCCCTATCACCAATCATCACATGAACACAATTCGATCCGTCTGCGTCTATTGCGGCTCGTCTCCGGGCCGCGATGAAACCTATGCCAAGGCCGGACATCTGCTCGGCCGCTCGCTCGCCAGGTCCGGCCTGCGGCTGATCTATGGCGGCGGCACCAAAGGCATCATGGGCGCCGTCGCCGAAGGCGCGCTCAAGGCCGGTGGCAAGGTGACGGGCATCATTCCGCGCTTCCTGATCAACAGGGAAGCAACCGAAACCGCGCTTGACCGGCTCGACGAGCTCGTGATCACCGACAACATGCACGAGCGCAAGCACAGGATGTTCGAAAAATCCGACGCCTTTGTGGCACTGCCGGGCGGCATCGGCACGGTCGAGGAAATCGTCGAGATCATGACCTGGGGCCAGCTCGGCCATCACCGCAAGCCGATCGTGTTCGCCAACATCAAGGGGTTCTGGGATCCGATGCTTTCGCTGCTCGACCATATGTCGGCGGAAGGCTTCATCCACACGGCGCAGCGGGTCAAGCCGCTGGTGGTCGAGGATCCCGAAGCGATCGTCGCCGCCATCATGGTGGCGGGATCCTCGGTCGATGCACCGACCGAGGGTGTGCAGTCGGTGATTGATAAGATGTAGGGGAGTAAGGGAGTAGGGCAGTAAGGCAGTATGTGAACTGGTAAGGACCACTTTGCCCTACTGCCCTACTGCCCTACCGCCTTCCTTAAATCCGCAATCACCACGCGCTTGTCCTGGCGTCGCCAGGCGAGATGGATCGAGACGGTGCGCTCGAACCAGGGCAGGTCACGAAACACGATCCCGGAGGGTGCTGCGCTTTGCAGGCTGGCCTGCACCGTCGCCAGGCCGAGCCCGGCGCTGACCAGGCCGAGCGAGGTCAGCGGATCGGCCGTCTCGTAGGCGATTTCGGGCATGAAGCCCGCCTTGGCGCAGGCGGCCAGGAACTGGCCGCGGTTGGTGTCGTCCGGCTGGCGCACCACGGTGATCCAGGTGCGGCCGTCGAGATGATGCGATAGGATATCGGCGACATCGGCAAGCGGATCGCCTTGCGGCATCGCCAGCACAAGCGGTTCGCGCCTGACGAGCAACGAGGCAATGTCGGGATCATCATCGGCCGGCGGCGAATAGACGAGGCCGAGGTCGAGCGTGCGCCCGCGCAGTCCATCGATCTGTGCGGCCGAGCGCTGGCTCATCAATCGCAGATGGAAGTCGGGCCTGTCGCGGCGAAACTGCCTGAGCATGCCGGCGACCAGCCCGGCATGCACCGCGCCCTCGACATAGCCGATGGCGAGACGGCCGGCGGCACCGCTCGCGAGATCGCGGCCAAGCTCCTCCAGGCGCCGCGCATTGGCCAGCAGCGCGCGGGCCTCGGCAAGGAAGGCCTGTCCCTCCGCATTGAGATGAACCCGCTGCTTTGCCCGTTCGAACAGGACGACACCCAGTTGCGCCTCGAGCTGCATGATCTGCCGGCTCAGGGGCGACTGCGAAATATGCAGCAGTTCGGCGGCGCGGCCGACATTGCCGGCCTCGGCCACGGCGACGAAATAGCGAAGCTGGCGCAGGTCGAACATTTTTTCCCCTGAAGCTAGTCCTTTCAGGTCTCAACTTTAGCCTAATCAGTCTTGGACTGTCTGGCCAGTGGCGGCGACACTGTCGCCATCCCAAACCGGAACCCACAGGAGACCCCCATGCAGTTCTTTGCCCTTCTCACCCGCAACACCGAAAAGTTCAGCGACGCCGATTTCGCGCCGCTGCTGCCCGGCGAAGCCGAGCAACGCCGCACGCTCTACGCCGAAGGTGCGGTGCGCCAGGTGTGGAACCGCGGCGACATTCCGGGCAGCGGCATGATGTTCGAGGCCGGCAGCGACGCCGACGTGCGCGGCCATCTCGCCACCTTGCCGCTGGTCAGGGCCGGCATGATGGACATTGCCGCGGTGGTGCCGCTCAACCCCTATCCCGGCTTCGGACCGAAGCGCTGAGCGGCATCAAACGGCGTGGCCGGCGGCGCTCGCCAGACTGTGATCGGCTGTCAAGAAACCGTCACACGAAACCGGGCTGCCGCATGCTAGGAATTTCGCAGCCTGCCCGTGCCGGCTGTCTTGGAAACCTGCATTTGGCGAAGCGACCATGAATATCGCTCTCAACCCGGAAGGCAGCGACCTGTCTCCCTACCTGCCCGACGAGCACGGGCTGTTCTTCGTCTATCATTTCACCGCCGATGGCGTGCGAACGAAGGATGCGGCGCAAGCGCACTGGACCTGGCGCAGCTACCAGCTGTCCGACTTGCGCGCGCGCCAGGAGATCGCCAGCGAGGAAGCCTTGCCGGCGCCGGTGCGCGAGGCATTCCTGACCTCGAACCATGGCTGCCACATCGACCTCGAGGACGACTGGCTCTATGGCGACCTGCCGGATCTGCGCCACGACTATTCGGCGGAGGCGCGCGGCCTCGGCCATTTCCGCTTCGCCCTCAACGACACGATGCTGATCGGCGCCCGTAAGCAGCCATTGGAGTCGGTCGACAATATCCGCAAGGCTGTCGAGAGCGGATCGCGCAAGTTCCGCTCGCCTGCCGAACTGATCGAGGCTGTCGTTGGCCAGTCGTTCGACGGCATGGCGGCCGAACTCGCTGTGCTAGGTGACAATCTCGACGGCATAGAAGATCGCATTGTCCGCGATGCGTGGCACAGCGAGCGGCAGGCGCTGGTCGATGCGCGCCGGCAACTGGTGGTGATCCACCGGCAGATGGCGACGCTGACCAGCCTGTTTCGACATCTCGACCATTCGCATCGCAACGATTTGCCTGACACGATCAACGACATGGCCGCACGGCTCTCCCACCGGGCACACACGCTCTATCACGACGGCGAACAATTGCAGGCCCGCACCCGGCTGCTGCAGGACGAGCTGATGGCCAAGCTGACGATGCAGTCGAATCAGCTGCTCTACATACTGTCTGTCATGACGGCGGTGCTTTTGCCGATGACCATCATTTCGGGCCTGTTCGGCATGAATGTCGGCGGCCTGCCGCTGGTCGACACGCCGATGGGATTCTGGGTTGTGACGGCAGTGGCGCTGTTTGTCGCCGCGGCCGTCTATCTCTTCGTCAGGCGGCTTGGGCGGATGTAGCGCACCGTCCTGCTACGCCGTCGCCCGCAGATCCCTTGTGATGGTGCCGGCGGCGCGGACTTCCGCCTCATGGTCGGGCTCGCGCCATGTCTCAACAAGGCCTGCTTCATACCATTCACGCATCGCCGGCAGGTCGAGCAACCGCGCCGGATAGTCAGCAGCCGCGCCCTCGAAAGACAGGCCGTAGGACTGCGCCCGAAACGCCACCGGCGCAAAGAAGGCATCGACTGCGGTGAAATGGTCGCCGGCCAGGAACGGCCCGCCGAAGCGGGCAAGGCCGTCATTCCACAGATCGCCAAGGCGGAAAAGGTCGTGCTTCAGCGCATCGGACATCGCAAACGGCTCGACGCGCAGGCCGCAACTCATCGGGCATAGATTGCGCAGCGCAGTAAAGCTCGAATGCATCTCGGCGGCGGCCGAGCGCGCCCAGGCGCGCGCCTTGGCTTCGACCGGCCAGACGCCATGATGGCGCTCGGCGAGATATTCGACGATGGCCAGCGAATCCCAGACCGCCCAGCCCTCGTCGACCAGGCACGGCACCCGGCCGCTGGGTGAGAACGGCCGGAACAGATCCCAACTCGAGCCGGTCGGGAATGGCGTCAGCCACTCCTCGAACGGGATGTCGAGGCTGCGCATCAGCACCCACGGCCGCAACGACCATGACGAATAGTTCTTGTTGGCGATATGCAGAACGTACATCGGAAACCCCTTGCCCCTACCGAACCGCCGGTGCCGCCGGCCGGATCTCGCGGCCGCGGAACATCGACCAGCTATACATCGCCAGCGCCGTCCAGATCAGCGCGAAGGCTACCGCCTGGGTGCCGCCAAACGGCTCGCCGAAGGCCAGTATGGCGATCAGGAACACCATGGTCGGCGCGATGTACTGCATGATGCCGATGGTGGAGAGGCGCAGCAGCCTGGCGCCGAAGGCGAACAGCAGCAGCGGCACGGCCGTCACCGGGCCGCAGCCGACGAGCAGCGCCGTGTCGTTGGCGGTGCTGGAGACGAAATGGTCCTGCCCGGTGGCGATCAGGTAGGCGATGTAGCAGAGCGCTGGCACCGAAAGCAGCAGCACTTCGAGCAGAAAGCCCTGGCTGGGGCCGATCGGCAACGTCTTGCGGAAGAAGCCGTAGGCAGCGAAGGAGAAGGCTAGCGCCAGCGACACCCAGGGCAGCTTGCCGCCCTCGATGGTCAGCACCGTGACCGCGACCGCGGCCAGCACCACCGCCGCGATCTGCAGCCGGTCCAGCCGCTCGCCCAGCATTACCGCGCCGACCACGACCACCACCAGCGGGTTGATGTAATAGCCGAGCGCGGTCTCGACGGTGCGGTCGACGGCGATCGCCCAGACATAGATGCCCCAGTTGACCGAGATCAGCGTCGCCGTCAGCGCCGCCATGGCGATGCTGCGCGGCGAACGGATCGCCGCCTTGAAATCGGCGGTGCGACCAGCCCAGACCAGAACGGCCGCGGCGATCGGCACCGACCAGACGATGCGGTGGGCGATGACCTCGATGAGCGGCAGATGCGCCACCGCCTTCATGTAGAAGGGCAGCGTCCCCCACAGGAGATAGGCGCCCAGCGCAAGCATAAAGCCGCGGCGGGCCTTGGCGTCTTCATCGAGGTGAGCTGTTTCGGTTGCCATGGCCCAACGCTATGCGCCAGCGGGCTTGCCAAGACCATCGCAAATTTCTGATGGATCAATGGACTTCCGCTGATGGTTCAAAGGCTGGCAGCTCTACTCCGCAGAACCTGGGTTCCTCGCCCCACGAAGTGGGGAGAGGAAGGGCGCTCACTCCGCCGCTACCAGCCCCGCCATGTCGCGGTTCTTCATCAGCTTGTAGACGATCGAATCCATCAGAGCCTGGAAGGAGGCGTCGATGATGTTTTCCGAGACGCCCACCGTCCACCAGCGGACGCCGCTCGCATCATGCGATTCGATCAGCACGCGGGTGATCGCCTCGGTGCCGCCGTTGAGGATACGCACCTTGAAGTCGGCTAGTTCGAGATCGGCGATCTCGTTCTGGTACTTGCCGAGATCCTTGCGCAGCGCGATGTCGAGCGCGTTGACCGGGCCATGGCCTTCGGCCACCGACATCTTCTCCTCGCCGTCGACCATCACTTTGACGATCGCTTCCGAG
This sequence comes from Mesorhizobium monacense, assembly GCF_056781675.1. Lineage (NCBI taxonomy): Bacteria > Pseudomonadati > Pseudomonadota > Alphaproteobacteria > Hyphomicrobiales > Phyllobacteriaceae > Mesorhizobium > Mesorhizobium monacense. Next base: position 3,645,118 of record NZ_CM165567.1, read on the forward strand.
ACCGTCTTCAGCTGGCCGTTGGCGTCGAAGCGGCGCTCGACCATGCAGCGGAACGAGGTGACGTTGAAGAACTCCGGCAGGCCGTGCAGCATCTTGCGCGCCAGGAGCTCGAAGGAGGCGTCGGCGCCTTCGTAGGCATAGCCTTCGGCCTCGCGTTCCTTGACCACCGATATCAGCGCGTCGAGCCGGTGATCGTCGCGCGGCACGTCGATGCCGCGCCGCTTCAGCTCGGCGAGGAAATTGGCCTTGCCGCCCTGGTCCGAGACCATGACGCGGCGACGGTTGCCGACCGCCTCCGGCGGCACGTGCTCGTAGGTCGCCGGCTCCTTGGCCAGCGCGGAGGCATGGATGCCGGCCTTGGTGGCGAAGGCCGACGCCCCGACATAGGGCGCCTGTGCTTCCGGGGCTCGGTTCAGGAGTTCATCGAAGGCGCGGGACAGGCGGGAAATGCCGGTCAGCGCCTCGGCCGAGATGCCTGTTTCGAAGCGGTCGGCGAAGGCCGGCTTCAGCGCCAGCGTCGGCACGATGGAGATCAGATTGGCGTTGCCGCAGCGCTCGCCGATGCCGTTCAGCGTGCCCTGGATCTGACGCACGCCGGCCTCGACGGCGGCCAGGGAATTCGCCACCGCCTGGCCGGTGTCGTCATGGGCATGGATGCCGAGATGATCGCCAGGGATTCCGGATGCAATCACCTTCTCGACGATGGCGTGCACTTCCGAGGGTTGCGTGCCGCCATTGGTGTCGCACAGCACCACCCAGCGGGCGCCGGCGTCGTAGGCGGTCTTGGCGCATGCCAGCGCATAGTCGGCATTGGCCTTGAAACCGTCGAAGAAATGCTCGCAATCGACCATGGCTTCCTTGGCCGCACCGGTCGCCGCTTCAACGGAAGCCTTGATGGATTCGAGGTTCTCCTCGTTGGTGCAGCCGAGCGCGACGCGGACATGATAGTCCCAGCTCTTGGCGACGAAGCAGATGGCATCGGACTTCGACTGCACGAGTGCTGCAAGACCAGGGTCGTTGGACGCCGACACCCCTGCCCGCTTGGTCATGCCGAAGGCGACGAATTTTGCGCTTCGCGTGCGCTTCTGCTGGAAGAAGGCCGTGTCGGTCGGGTTGGCGCCGGGATAGCCGCCCTCGACATAGTCGATGCCGAACTCGTCGAGCAGCTTGGCGATGGCGATCTTGTCCTCGACGGAGAAATCGATGCCCGGCGTCTGCTGGCCATCGCGCAGGGTGGTGTCGAAGAGGTAGAGGCGCTCGCGAGCCATGGTCATTTCCCCACAAACCGGTCGGTCGCCCGGATCAGCCGGTCGAGGATGCCCGGCTCCGAATAGGCGTGGCCAGCACCCTCGATCAGATGGAAATCCGCCTTCGGCCAAGCCTTGTGCAGCGCCCAGGCATAGCGCGCCGGGCACGGCATGTCGTAGCGGCCGTGGACGATGGTGCCGGGGATGTCCTTCAGCTTCCACGCGTCACGCAGCAACTGCCCCTCCTCCAGCCAGCCGGCATGGACGAAGTAATGGTTCTCGATGCGGGCGAAGGCGACGGCGTAGTCGTCCTCGCCAAACTTGCCGCTGGTCTCCGGCTCCGGCAACAGCGTGATCGTCTCGCCTTCCCACAGGCTCCAGGCAAGGGCGGCCTCGACCTGCGCCTTGCGATCGCTACCGACCAGCCGCTTGCGGTAGGCTGCCATCATGTCGCCGCGCTCGGCCTCGGGGATCGGCGCCAAAAAACGCCCCCACTTGTCGGGGAACATTTCCGAGACGCCGAACTGATAATACCATTCGAGTTCGGCACGGGTCAGCGTGTAGATGCCGCGCACCACGAGTTCGCTGACCCTTTCAGGGTGCGTCTCGGCATAGGCGAGCGCCAGTGTCGAACCCCAGGAGCCGCCGAACACCAGCCATTTGTCGAACCCACACATTTCACGCAGGCGCTCGATATCGGCGACCAGGTGCCAGGTGGTGTTGGCATCCAGCGAAGCATTGGGCGTCGATTTTCCACAGCCGCGCTGGTCGAACAGGACGACGTCGTAAAGTTTCGGATCGAACAGCCGCCGGTGTTTTGGCGATATGGTGCCGCCCGGGCCGCCATGCAGGAACACCGCCGGCTTGGCGCCCCTGGTGCCGGAGCGCTCCCAATAGACCTGATGGCCGTCGCCGACATCGAGCATGCCGGACTCGTAGGCCTCGATCTCCAGATAGAGGGTACGCAAACTCATAGTTTCAGGCCCTGCTGCGGCCAGTTGGCCGTCTCGTGGTCCGGATGCTGGAAGGAGATGATCTGCTCCTGCCTTGCGTAATAGTCGGGGTCGTCGTGCACCGGCGCCTCGAAGATCTTTTCCACCCAGGGCAGCCGTGCCGCGTAGTTGACCTGAATCTGCGGCGCGAGATCCGAGCGATCGTCGAAGGCGCCGATGGCGATCTCCAGCCCGCCCGGTTGGCAGTAGGTCAGCGGCGTGCCCCAGCGAGCACAGAAGCCGCGGTCGATGTTGACCGACGACTGGAAGTAGCTCGGCTCCTCGCGCACCCATTCGACGCCGTCCTTGGGCGCTGTCACCAGCGCGCCGAAGAAGGAGCCGAACTGCTTCTGGCACATGCGGCAATGGCAGATGGACGGGCGCCCAAGCGCCCCCTTGATGCGGAAACGCACGGCACCGCATTGGCAGCCGCCTGTTCGAACGGTCTCGGTCATGATCTTTCCTTCGGCGGCCATTGTTCGGTGTCGTGGTCGGGATGCTGGTAGGAGACAAGCTCGGCCAGATAGGGGGCGGACGAGATGTCGGCCGAGGTATCCTCGCCCGGCAATCGCGGGATGGCATCGACATAGGGCAACTTTGCCTCGATGCCCCACTGGATGGTCGGCGCGATGCCGGCCGGATCATCGAAGGCGGCAATCGCCAGCGCCATGCCGTCGGGCGCCTCGAAGGTCAGCGGCGTGCCGCAATCGGCGCAGAAGCCACGCCAGGCGGCATTGGACGAGCGGAAGCGCTTGGGTTCGCCGCGCGTCCAGTCCACCTTGGCGCCGCGCACCGAAACCAGCGGCAGATAGAAATTGCCGCTCGCCTTCTGACACATACGGCAATGGCAGATCGAGGCGTCGCCGAGCGCGCCCTCGACGCGGAAGCGCACCGCGCCGCACTGGCAGCCGCCCGCGTAGACCGGCCGGTTGTCGAGGCTCATCATGGCCCGTCACTCCGGATCATGGCAGACGGCCTCAACATTGTTGCCGTCGGGATCGAAGACGAAGGCGCCGTAATAGTTCGGGTGATAGTGCGGGCGCAGGCCCGGCCCGCCATTGTCACGGCCGCCGGCGGCAAGGGCCGCGGCATGGAAGGCATCGACCTCGGCGCGGCTGCGCGCGGTGAAGGCGACATGCTGGCGGTCCCTCGGTCTGTCCTTGCCGGTGCTCAGCCAGAACACCGGCCGATCCCGGCCATAGCCGCCGACCTTGGCGCCGCCGGTGTATTCTTCGGGAACCATGTAGAGCAGCGAGGCGCCAAGCGGTGCCATCGCCTTGTCGTAGAACGCTTTCGAGGCGTCGAAATCGGAAACGGTGATGCCGAGATGGTCGATCATCTTTTTACCTCCCAAGTGGTGATGCGCTCGCCGGTGATCGGATCCTTGCTATCCTTCAACTGCACGCCTTGCGCCAAAAGCTCGTCGCGGATGCGGTCGGCTTCGGCCCAGTTCTTGGCGCCGATCAGTTCCAGGCGTTTGGCTATAGCTTTGGCGATCGCGGCCTCGTCCACCTTGGCCGTACCGACATCGAAGCCGAGGAAGGCAAGGGCGGCCTTCAGCGAAGCGGCGGCGGCGTTGTCGCCACCGCCGGCATCCAGCGCCTCGCTGGCAAGCTGCGTCAGCCGCTGGAAGGCGGCATAGGTGGCTAGATCGTCCGACAGCGCTTCCACGACTTCGGCCGGCAGTTGCAGCGCCGCTGTCGGCGCCAGGTCCGCCGCCCGCTTCCATTTGCGCAGCGTATTTTCCGCCTCCTCCAGCTTGCGCACCGAAAAGTCGATCGGCTCGCGGTAATGCGTCATCAGCATTGCCAGCCGCAGCACCTCGCCCGGCCATTTGCGACCGCCGAAGGTCTCGATCTCCAAAAGTTCGTGGATCGAGTAAAAATTGCCGAGGCTCTTCGACATCTTCTGCCCCTCGACCTGCAGGAAGCCGTTGTGCATCCAGATGTTGGCCATGACATCGGTGCCGTGGGCGCAGCGCGACTGGGCGATCTCGTTCTCGTGGTGCGGGAAGATCAGGTCGAGGCCGCCGCCATGGATGTCGAAGACTTCGCCGAGATAGGCGGCCGACATGGCCGAGCATTCGATGTGCCAGCCCGGCCGGCCCCTGCCCCATGGGCTGTCCCAGCCCGGCTCTTCCGGCGAGGACAGTTTCCACAGCACGAAGTCGCCGGGGTTCTTCTTGTGCGCGTCGACGGCGATGCGGGCGCCGGCCTGCTGCTCGTCGAGATTGCGTTTCGACAACTGGCCATAGTCGGGCATCGAGGCGGTGTCGAACAGCACCTCGCCCGCCGCGACATAGGCATGGCCACGCTCGATCAGACGCAAGATCAGCGTGATCATGTCGGCCTTGCCGTCGGCACGCGGCTCGACGAATTCGGTGGCGCGCGGCTCGACCGTCGGCTCCAGGCAGCCGAGCGTCGCCACATCCTTGTGATACTGGTCGGCGGTCTTTTCGGTGACCCGCCGGATCGCCTCGTTGAGCGAGAGTTTTCCCGAAGCAATCTCGCCGCCGAAATCGCGCAGCGCACGCGCATTTATCTTGTCGTCGACATCCGTGATGTTGCGCACATACGTGACGTGGCCTTCGCCGTAGAGATGACGCAGCAAACGGAACAGCACGTCGAAGACGATAGCCGGTCGCGCATTGCCGATATGGGCAAAGTCGTAGACCGTCGGGCCGCAGACATACATGCGCACGTTCAGCAGATCGATCGGGACGAAATCGTCCTTGGTCCGCGTCAGCGTGTTGTAGAGGCTGAGACCCTTCGATGCGTCAGACATGCGTGCCTTCCCGGTCCGTTAGTTTCTGGATGGGCCTGCGCCGAGGCGCAAACCGGATTCCAGCCTGCTGGCCGGGGCGTTTGTCCAATCTGGGGAAAGATGAGGCGAAAACGTCCGGACCAGCGCGAGGCTAGCCAATAATGCAAATGCCACAAATGGCGAAAAACGTTTTCATGCGCGGCTTTATCGCCTTGCCCGGTGTTGCCGTCAAGTCGCAACATCAGCCAAAAGAGTCGGTGGATCACGGGAAATGAGGCACTGAAACATTTTATTAAACATGTCGGCACAGTCATGAAACATTCGCCGGCTAGGTCACCAGACGTCACGATTTGGTCGGAATCGGCCATCAAACGCAGACACGGAAATGTTACCAGGGAAGAGAGCAATGCCCCGAACCAAGCAGGAATCCAACCGCCCCAAGCAACCGGCGCTCGCCAGCCACTACCGTGCGATCGGCCCGGCCGCTATCGTCGCCGCCCTTCTCCACACTGCGAAGAAGAAGAAGCCGGCGCAGAAGATCGTTTCGCCGCGGGCTGCCTGAACAGGCATGCAGCCGGCGCCGAGCGCTGGCAGGTGAAGGCGTTGAAGCGCGCCGCCAAATCAGCTTCAAAATAGGGTCATCTGACTTTCGTCCGCGCCGGGCTTCTGGCGCCTGACCTTCTCGGGCTCCGGCTCGACGACGCCCCGCTCCTGAATCTCCGGTCCGGTGTTGGCGACCTTGTTGACGAGGTCGGAAACAGGGATCGCTTCGAAGAAATCAAGCGGTGCGGGCCGCAGGAGGTCTACCACGTCGCGTGGCTCCTGGGTGCGGCAGTCCAGCCAGCGGTCGAAATCCTCACGCGCGATCACCACCGGCATCCGGTCGTGGATATGGGCGATATCGGCATTGGCATGCATGGTGAGGATGGCACCGGTATCCATCTCCGAGCCGCCCGGCTCGGCATAGGTCTCGACCAGCCCGGCGAAAGCGACGAGCCCGCCACGCTTCGGACGGATCCAATAAGGCTGGCCCTTCTTGCCGGCAGTTTGCCGCCACTCGAAAAAGCCTGAAGCCGGCACCAAAGCGCGGCGATGGCGCATGGCGGCTTTAAACGAGGCCCTTTCCGCCGCCCCTTCCGAGCGAGCGTTGAACAGCAGCGGAAACTCCCTGGTATCCTTGACCCAGGCCGGGATCAGCCCCCAGCGCACCAGCATCGCCTGCCGGTCCGGCAGGTTCGAGCCCGGTGCACGCGGCGGACCCGCAAGCGTCATCAGGACGGGCTGCGTCGGCGCGATGTTGTAGCGCGCCGGAAAATCCTCCAGTTCCGCCAGGCCGAGAAGAGCCGCGGTCTGGTCCGGCGTCGCGGTCAGGGCAAAGCGTCCGCACATTGGCACGCCCGTTGAATTGATCAAGCGCGAAAGTGGCGATGGAACCGGCGTTGCGCAACCGCTAAAGCTGTTTGCTTCCTGCTGGTCCACAAGGGCTGCAGATCGGGGATCGATGGACGAGAAACGAAAGACACTTCCAGCAGTCTCGGTTGCCGTCGTGCGTGGCGACACGGTGTTGCTGGTCAAGCGGGCAAGGCCGCCCTCGCAAGGGGTTTATGCCTTTCCGGGCGGCAAGGTCGAGCCCGGCGAGACGCTTGCGCAAGCGGCGGCCCGCGAATTGTTCGAAGAGACCGGGCTGCTGGCCGAGGGCTGCCGGCCGCTGCACGAAATTCACATCGACGGCAGCGGCGAGAATCACCCGGTCGACTATCTGCTGACGGTGTTCGGCGCCACCTATGCCGGCGGCGAGGCGACGGCCAGCGACGATGCCGAGACCGCCGCTTTCTATACGCTCGACGAGATGGCGGCGATGCCGCTCGCCGATGCGGTGTTTGCTGTGGCGGAACAGTTGCTCGGCGCCAACAAGGGTGCTGGGGCCTGGCCATGAGAATCGTCTTGCGGGCGACAAATTGTTTGGCCACAAAGCCTGATGACCCGTGCCTCGCTGTTTCTCGCCGCATGTCTCGCCGCCAGCACCGCCGCGAGGCCGGCTTTAGCCACCGAGGCGCCGTTCGAGCCTGGGCTGATGCGGCTGGCGGAAGTTCTGGGTTCGCTGCACTTCCTGCGCAATTTGTGCGGCGAGAAGGGCAACCAATGGCGGGTCGAGATGGAAAAGCTGCTTGATTCGGAAAATCCCGATCCCGAGCGGCGCGCCCGCTTCATCGCCAGCTTCAACCGCGGCTACCGCTCCTTCGGCGGCACCTACACGCAATGCACGGCGTCGGCGATAGAAGCCATCCGCCGCTATACCAAGGAAGGCGAGACGCTGACGCGCGACATCGCCTCGCGCTACGGCAACTGACCGGCATCCGGGTTGCTGTCCCGTTCGATACCAACAGGCTTTTCACCGCTCCCTGCTTGTGTCACCGACGTCTTGGTGCAATTCTGATGTTGCACTTCTGCAACTATATTAACGAAACGTTAGCGCGCGGATGTGGAATTAACTCAAACTGAAGGTTTTGATGCCGCTCGCCGGTCTAATCGGCTAAGTTTGAAAACGATCGAAGCCAGGTTTTTGCAACGCGACGGACTTTGTAGAGCACGACCAAAAAAATGTCGTATTTACAAACAGTTACTGAGACCTGTGCATGAAGGGACAGCCCAAGCCTGATCCGCACCCACGGATCGCCGCTTGAAAAGGGTGGACATCGCAATGGAACATGCCGTCAACGACATCGACGCGTTGGTCAGGGAAGAAAAGCGCCTGACCGCCGTGGAAAGCCACAGCGAGGCCTGGGCGGAAGGGTTGTCGGCCGGAATCGAGCCCGAGATCATTGCCGAGGCGGCGCTGGAAACCGCGTTCGGCGAGATGCTGCGCGCCAATGGCGAGACCTCGGCCCTTGCCCTGCTCGACCGCATGCGTGAAAAGGTGGTCGCTGGCGCTTTCGAGCCGGAGCGGCTGCGACACTAGCCGCCGCGCGTCCCTTAAACGACGTACGGTTCTTTGACGATGGCGCGCCGTTTGGGCTCATGCCCGAACATCCGGACAGGCTCGGGGCGCTTGAACGGCCCGGAAAGCCCGGGCACTAGAGCGGTTCAGCTTTTGATAGAATCGCCGACCCGCTCTAGGTATTTGTTTTTACGCAATTCCGGACGGAAAACCGCTATGCACTTTTCCTGGAATTGCTCTAAGGAGAGGCAGGCGGTGAATTTTTCGACGTCAGGCCAGCCGCGTGGCCTGGTTTACAGAATCTGGCTCGCCGCTTTCTGCGCCGCGGTTCCGCTGGCGCTCTGTCTCACGACCAGCCCGGCTCACGCGCTGAGTGAGATCAAGCGCGAGGAGCTTCCCTCACCCATCACGCCACCCGCCAACAATGACATGGCCCCGCCCGGAAGCGCCGTGCCGGCGCAGGATCCGCTTGGCACGACCCCGCCCGCAGCCAAGGACCCGACGCCTGCCGACGAGCCCGAAAAGAGCGAGCCTGAGGGACCAGCGAACGATGGTGGCGTGGCCACCCCACGCACCGACCCGGAGACGCCGCCGCCGGACGTCGTCTACGACCTCACCAAGCTGCCCGAGCCGGTCAGGCGCATGCACGACCTGATCGTAGAGGCCTGCCGGAGCGGTGACATCGAGAAGCTCAGGCCGTTGATCGGCACCGGCGATCAGATGACGCAATTGTCGCTGGGCGACATCGACGGCGACCCGATTGCTTTCCTCAAGGGGTTGTCCGGCGACGGCGAAGGCCAGGAGATCCTGGCCATCATGGAAGAGGTGCTTAGCGCCGGCTACGTCCATGTCGATGCAGGCACGCCGCAGGAACTCTACGTCTGGCCGTATTTCTTCGCGCTGCCGCTCGACAAGCTCGACGCCAAGCAGCGGGTCGAGCTGTTCAAGATCGTCACCGCCGGCGACTTTGACGGCATGAAACAATTCGGCGCCTATATCTTCTACCGTGTCGGCATCACGCCGACCGGGCAGTGGATGTTCTTCGTCGCCGGGGATTGAGCTTCGCCAGCTATCGACGCGGATGGATAGGGCCGTTGTCGATATCCGCATCCGGCCAGATGCGAATGCCTTCCCGCGGGGCGCGATTTCTGCGTTCATAGCGCTCTCGACATAGTGCCGAGCGCTTAAAAAATCCGACGCCGTAGGTGCCTAGCCCTGCAGCGCCTCGGAAAACTCCACCGCCTTGCCCTGGCTGGGCGTGACGATCTCGCCTTCCCACATGACGCGCCGGCCGCGCACGACGGTGCCGACCGGCCAGCCGGTCACTTGCTTGCCATCATAAGGCGTCCAGCCGGCCTTGGAGCCCACCTGGGCGTTGGTGATAGTTTCGCGTCGCTTCAAATCGACAATGGTGAAATCGGCATCGTAGCCGGCGGCGATGCGGCCTTTCCTGGCCATGCCGAAGATGCGTTGCGGACCGTGGCTGGAGAGATCGACGAAGCGCTGCAGGGTCAGGCGGCCGGCATTGACGTGGTCGAGCATGATCGGCACCAGCGTCTGCACGCCGGCCATGCCCGATGGTGAGGCCGGATAGGGCTTTGCCTTCTCGGCCAGCGTATGCGGGGCGTGGTCGGAGCCGAGCACGTCGACGATGCCTTGCTGAATGCCATGCCAAACGCCGTCGCGGTGGCGCGCGGCGCGCACCGGCGGGTTCATCTGGATCAGCGTGCCCAGACGCGCATAGTCGTCGGCGGCGAGCGTCAGGTGATGCGGCGTCGCCTCGCAGGTCGCGACGTCCTTGTGCTGCTCGAGGAACAAAATCTCCTCGGCGGTCGAGATGTGCAGCACATGGATGCGGGCGCGGGTCTTTCGTGCGATGCGCACCAGGCGCTCGGTGCAGTGCAGTGCCGCGATCTCGTCGCGCCAGACGGGATGCGATGACGGGTCGCCTTCGATGCGCTCACCCAGCCGCTCGCGCAGGCGGAACTCGTCCTCCGAATGGAAAGCCGCACGGCGGCGCGTGTTGCTGAGGATCGCGGCAACGCCCTCGTCGTCCTCGACCAGAAGGTCGCCAGTGGACGAGCCCATGAACACTTTTATTCCGGCCGCGCCCGGCAGCCGTTCGAGCTCGCCCACGTCGCCGGCATTGTCGCGGGTGCCGCCGACCCAGAAGGCAAAGTCGCAATGCATGCGGCCTGAGGCGCGACGCACCTTGTCGGCAAGTGCTGCCTCGCTGGTGGTGAGCGGGTTGGTGTTGGGCATCTCGAACACGGCCGTGACGCCGCCGAGCACCGCCGCGCGCGAACCCGTCTCCAAATCTTCCTTGTGCTCCAGCCCCGGCTCGCGGAAATGCACCTGGCTGTCGACGACGCCGGGCAGGATGTGCAGGCCGCGGCAGTCGATCGTCTCACCGGCCGAGGCCTGGGCGAGATCGCCGATTGCCGCGATACGGCCGTCCTTGACGCCGACATCGCGAAGACCCTCGCCGTCATGGTTGACCACCGTGCCGCCTGTCAGGATGAGGTCGTAAGTGCTGGCCATGCGGGTCCGGTCTCTTGCGGGGGGAGTATCAGCGGCTTACGTAAAGGCCGACCATTTTGCAAGATCAGGCTTTTGTCCACCCCATGCTCATTGCCCTGCTGACAGACCGCGCGCTCATTTCCGTATCAGGCCCGGACGCCGAGAATTTTTTGCAGAACATCCTCACCACCGACCTTGATGCGCTGGCTGCCGGCGAGGCCAAGCCGGGCGCGCTGCTTTCGCCGCAAGGCAAGATCCTGTTCGATTTCCTGATCTCGCGTGCCGGAGAGAATGCCCTGCGGCTCGACTGCCGAGCCGAAGTTGCCGACGATTTCGTACGCCGGCTGATGCTCTACCGCTTGCGCGCCAAGGTTGGGATTGCCAAGGCCGATCAGGCGCTTGTCAGCGTCGCGTGGGGAAGTGATTCAATCGCTTCACATTCTGATTCAACCGAAGTTTCCGACACGCGCTTCCGCGACATTGCCGTCAGGCGCAGATATGGCAGCGCGGCCGAGGGCGGCGATGCCGCCGCATGGCAGGCTCTGCGCATCGCCCACGGCATTGCCGAAAGCGGCAGCGACTATGCGCTCGGCGATGCCTTTCCACATGACGTGCTGCTCGACGAGACCGGCGGCGTCGGCTTCAAGAAAGGCTGCTATGTCGGCCAGGAGGTGGTCTCGCGAATGCAGCATCGCGGCACCGCCAGGCGGCGCGTGCTGATCGCCTCGGCGCAAGCTCCCCTGCCCGCGCCCGGCACGGAACTGACGGTCTCCGAACGGCCGGTTGGAACGCTCGGCTCGACCCAAGGGGCTGCAGGTCTCGCCATTGCTCGCATCGATCGGGTCAAGACGGCGCTCGACGCTGGACAGTCGGTCATGGCTGGCGACGTCGCGGTGACGCTCGCCATACCGGCCTGGGCGAAGTTCGGCTTTCCGCAGGATGCCGCCGGCGCGGAGGAGGCCTGATGGCGGCCGACCGCGCCGGGGCGCCGCCACGCGCCTGGCAGCGTATGCTGTCGGGACGGCGGCTTGACCTGCTCGACCCCTCGCCACTCGACATCGAGATATCCGACATCGCGCACGGGCTTGCCCGCGTCGCCCGCTGGAACGGCCAGACCAGCGGGGAGCATGCCTTTTCGGTCGCCCAGCATTCGCTGCTGGTCGAGGCGCTGTTTTCCGAACTGGTGCCGGCAGCTTCGGCCGGCGCCCGGCTGGCGGCGTTGCTGCACGATGCACCGGAATATGTCATCGGCGACATGATCTCACCGTTCAAATCTGTGATGGGCGGCTCCTACAAGGACTGCGAGCTGAGGCTGCAACGCGCCATCCACCTGCGCTTTTCGCTGCCGGCCGAGCTTGGTGCCGGCCTGCGCAAGGAGATCAAGCGCGCCGACCAGATCGCCGCCTACTACGAGGCGACGCTGCTTGCAGGCTTCTCCACCCGCGAGGCGACGGAGTTCTTCGGTCGCCCGCGCGGCTTCAACGCCGACCGCTTCGATTTCACGCCGCGCTCTGTGACCTGGGCGCAGGCCGCATTCCTCAAGCGGTTTTCGGCGCTCGAAGCGAAGCGTCAGGCAACGGTTACCGTGCATTCGGCTGAGTGAACGAACGCTAAATTAACCGGCGACTACCACAGTACAGCGTCAGATCACGGTCCGCAGGCACCTATATGCCCGTCGCACACGTCAAGGCTGGTTCGCCCGCGCGCAGGCGGAGCGCCGGAAGCATCGGCCAGCCACGGCGGATCGAAGACCAACTGCGCGACCAGAACGAGCGCTTCTCGGCGGCCGTCGAGAACATGTCGCACGGACTGTGCATGTTCGACGCCGACGAGCGGATGATCATCTGTAACGGCAACTATCTCGGCATCTTCTGCCTCGACGCCGGGATCGTGCGGCCCGGCATACGCTTCTTCGACATCCTCCAGCACAGCGTCGACATAGGCGTCGCCTCGCACAGCGCCGAGGAGCTCTATGCCATCCGCAAACCCTACATCGACCAGGCCAGGCCCTCGACCTATGAGGAGGTTCTGTCGGACGGACGCATCATCAATATCTCGCACCGGCCGCTGGCGTCCGGCGGTTGGGTGTCGATCTACGAGGACATCACCGAGCAGCGGCGCGCCGGGCAGGAGCTGAAGGAACAGCACCGCCGGTTCGACGCCGCTCTCGCGAATATGTCGCAAGGCCTGTTGATGTATGACACCGACGCCAGGCTGATCGTGCGCAACCAGCGTTTCCTCGATCTCTATCACGTCACGCCGGCCGACTTCCCGCTCGGCATGAGCCACCGCGAGTTGCTCGTGCAGTTGGTGCGTCTCGGCATCTATGCCGAGATCGATATCGACGGGGAAATTTCGAAGACCATGGCCTGCCTGCAGGCCGGCGAATCGCGTTCAACCCACCGCAGCCTTGCCGACGGCAGGACCCTGCTGGTCGCGCGCCGGCCGATGAGTGGCGGCGGCTGGGTGGCGACCTTCGACGACGTCACCGAGCGCCAGCTCGCCGAAGAGCGCATGACCCATCTTGCGCATCACGACACGCTGACCAACCTGCCCAACCGCTCGATGTTCCGCGAGCGCCTCGACCAGGCCTTGAGCGAGCCGACGGTCGCGCCGCTGGCGATCCTGTCGCTCGACCTCGATCGCTTCAAGGCGGTCAACGACACGTTCGGGCACCCGGCCGGCGATTGGCTGCTGAAATGCGTGGCCGAGCGCCTGATGCGCTGCCTGCGCAACGAGACTGATGTGGTCGCCCGCTTCGGTGGCGACGAGTTCGCCATCATCCAGTTCAACGTCAAAGGTGCAGCAGACGCCGAACGCCTGGCCAAGCGCATCGTCGAGGTCATCGGCAAGCCCTATCGCGACAAGAGCCGCGACATGCATATCGGCATCAGCCTGGGCATCGCACTCTATCCGGACGACGGCAAGGACGCCGACACGCTGCTGAAGAATGCCGACATGGCGCTCTACCGGGGCAAGAGCGAAGGCCGCAACGTCTACCGTTTCTTCGAACCCGGCATGGACGCTATGGTGCGGGAGCGCCAGGTGCTCGAAACCGACCTCGAGGCGGCGCTGCCGCGGCGCGAATTCGAGCTCGATTTCCAGCCGATCATGAACATCGCCTCCGGCGACATCGTCGGCGCGGAAGCGCTGATGCGCTGGCGCTCGCCGGCGCGCGGTCTGGTATCGCCTGACGATTTCATCCCGGCCGCCGAAGAAACCGGATTGATCGTGCAGCTCGGTGACTGGGCAATGAGAAAAGCCTGCGCTGAGGCCGCCGGCTGGCCGCATGCGATGCGCATTGCGGTCAATGTCTCGGCGGTGCAGCTTAAGAGCGGTACCTTTGCCCGCAGCGTGATTTCGGCATTGGCCTTTTCCGGCGTGCCGGCCGACCGGCTCGAGCTGGAAATCACCGAAACGGTGCTGATGGACGAGAGCGAAACGGTGCTGAAGACGCTCAGCCAACTGCGCGACCTCGGCATCCGCATCGCGCTCGACGATTTCGGCACCGGCTATTCGTCGCTCGGCTATCTCAGGCGCTTTCCAGTGGACAAGATCAAGATCGACCGCTCCTTCATCCGCGACATCGACAATCGCAACTCGGCGGCAATCGTGCGCACGGTTATCGGGCTTGGCGCGCAGCTCGGCATCACGGTCACCGCCGAAGGCGTCGAAACCGAAGCGCAGCTCGACATGCTGCGCGAAGCAGGCTGCGTCGAGGCGCAGGGCTATTTGATCGGCGTGCCGTCGAAGGCAGCGGACATCAATCGGCTGCTGAGATCAGCAGCGGCGCTGCGCCAGTCCGGGTGAAGCCGCCGTCAGCGCAGCGTCTCGATGTATTTTTCGTGGAAGCTGACATAGCCGTTCTCGACCTCCTTGAGGTGGCGCCCGATCAGGGCGTGAAACTGCGGCAGCTGATGGAAGGGCACGCCCGGATAGGCATGATGCTCGGCGTGGTAGGGCATGTTCCAGGCGAGCTTGCGGACAAACCAGTTGGTGAGCGTCGTCCTGGTGTTCTCCAGCATGTTGGCGACCAGCGGGCAGCGGCCATGTTCGGCCAGCAGATAGAGACGCAGGAACGGTTGTCCGAGCAGCGCCGGCACGATCCAGACGTAGAGCAGCACCGTCACCTTGAACCATAGCGCCAGCACGAGCAGGACGGCATAGAAGGCGATCATGGCGCGCGCCTCGGCGCGCACCTTGGGGTGGCCCTTCGGCGGCACGTAGCTGCCGCTGCACTGGCCGGTGGCGTTTGTATAGAGCGTCTTGAAATGCCCCCACCACACCGGAATGCCGGAGACGTGGACAAGGTACTGCCGCCAGGTTTCCGGCTTGGGAAAAGCCAGTTCGGGATCGTTCTCGGGATCCTGGGTAAAGCGATGGTGCGCGAAGTGGAAATAGCGGAACCAGTCCGCCGGCAGCGCGATCGCCAGGCTCGCGGCTCGCGCCACCAGATCGTTCATCCTCTGCGTCTCGAAGGCGGTGCGATGGATCGTCTCGTGCAGCAGCGTGAACAGGAACACTATCAATATGCCTTGCGGCAGCATCAGCAGCGGCCAGAACGGCACTTTCGCGGCGATCAGCGCGCCGAGGACGACGATCGCACCCCAATGCGCGGCGAGCTGAACCAGCCCGAGGCGATCCGACTTGGCGGTCAGCCGGTCGCGCTGCTGCTGCGTCAGTGATGCGATCACGTCGCGATGGTCCATTGGTGTTCCGTTCCGATGCTTGCTGTTCGAAGATACCCTAATCGACAAAATAGCTTTCGCAAAACGAGGATTCCTGCCAGATAGATAAGCTTAACTTATCTGTTGGTGAACATGGTCACACTTCCATCCTTGCGCGGATTGCAGGCTTTCGAGGCGGCGGCGCGCTGCGGCAGCTTTGCCGCGGCGGCCGAGGAGCTTTCGGTTTCCGCGGCAGCCGTCAGCCAGCTCATCCGCACCGTGGAGGAGCAGATGGGCCGCAAGCTGTTTTTGCGGGTAAACCGCCGCGCCGTGCTGACCGATGCGGGGCGCGAGATGCTGCCCAGGCTGACGACGGCTTTCGAGGAGATCGGCAGCGTGTCGCGCGAATTGGGCGGTGCTGAGCTACGCTCGCGGCTGGTCGTCTCGGTGCCGCCTTCGATGGCGATGGGCTGGCTGTCGACGCGGCTGGCGAAGTTCGTCACCGGCCATGGCGCGGTCGACATTGCTCTCAGGGGCGAAGACGATCCGGTGTCGTTCGACCACGACCTGATCGACATCCGGCTGTCCTACGGACGTTCCCACTATCGCGGCGAGGTCACCGAGGAGATCGTCAGGGATGCCGTCTATCCCGTCTGCGCGCCTGGCATCGCGCGCGAGATCGGCAGATCAGAAAGCACCCTCGCCGGCCTGCCGCTGATCCATACGGATTGGGGACCGACCGGCGCGTCCTTTCCGTCCTGGCGCAGCTGGTTCGAGGTGGCCGGCATGGCCCCCAGCCGGGCGGGCCAGCGCGGCCTGTCGGCGAACTCGTCGCGGGCGGCGCTCGACCTCGCCATTTCCGGCCTCGGCGTCGCCCTCGCGCAAGGCATCTACTGCGCCGAGGCGCTCGAAGACGGCCGGCTGGTCAGGCCCGTCGCGCGGGCGCTCGAGCTCAGCCAGACCTATTGCCTGACGATCCCGCAGCGAAGCCTCCGGCGCGAGGTGGTGGCGGCGTTCAGGACATGGCTGACCGACGAGTGCCAACGGTCGGTGGGTTCGCCGGCGCTGATCCCCCGGTGACCCGACAGCCGGCGACGATTTGCACCGGTCAGAGGTGCCCGCTCAACCCCTCCACCATGTCCTTGTTCGTCGCCACCGGAACGATTTCGAACTCCACCAGATCCGCCCATTCGATGACCCAGCGCTGCAGCAGGGTGACGTCATCTGCCTCCACCAGCAGGAAGCAGCGGCTCATATCCGCCGCGATCCAGCTGTGGTGCACGAGAAGCTCGTCCGGCTTCAGCCGGCCACGATCGCGGAAGCGACGGTAAATCTCCTTCCGATCGCAGCCGCGAAACGATCACCAAGAACTGCATCTCTCAATCCCTCTAAGTCCCTCTGAGTCGAACGTTACCGCCCCGGCCGGTCGAGCCGTTCCAGGAACCATTGCGTCAGCCGCACCCAGACCTCGTCCTTCTCGCCGGAATCCTCCCAGCCATGGTCGAGATTGGGGTTGTCGTTGACCTCGATGACGAAGACGCCATCCTTGGTCTCCTTGAGGTCGACGCCGTAGAGGCCGTCGCCGATGCAGCGCGCCGCCTTGACCGCCGTCTCGACGACATGCGGCGGCGTCTCCTTCAGCGTGAAGGTCTTGATGCCGCCCTGGTCGGGCTTGCCATTGGCCTTGTGATTGACGATCTGCCAGTGCTTCTTGGCCATCAGGTAATGCACGGCAAACAAAGGCTGGCCGCCAAGCACGCCAACGCGCCAGTCATATTCGGTCGGAATGAATTTCTGCGCGATCAGGAGATCGGAGTCCTCCAGCCATTCGGTGGCGAGCTGTTTCAACTCTTCCAGGTTCTCGCATTTCTTGACGCCGCGCGAGAAGGAGGAATCCGGGATCTTCAGCACCAGCGGGAAGCCCAGCGTCTGCGCCGCCACTTCGAGATCCGAGGTGCCGGCGATCATCACCGTCGGCGGCACCGGCACCTTGTTGTAGGTCATCAGCTCGTTGAGGTAGACCTTGTTGGTGCAGCGGATCATCGACAGCGGATCGTCGATGACGGGCATGCCTTCCTGCTGCGCGCGGCGGGCGAAGCGGTACGTATGGTTGGAGATCGAGGTGGTCTCGCGGATGAACAGCGCGTCGTAATTGGCGAGCTTGGCCAGGTCCTTCCTGGTGATCGGCTCGATTTCGACGCCCATCTTTTCGGCGATCTTCGCCCAGTAGCGCAGCGAGGAAATCTCCGACGGCGGCAGTTCCTCATGCGGATCGACCAGCGTCGCGAACGTGTAGCGCGCCGGCGTACGGCCCTTGGTGTCGCGCCACTCGCGGTTGGTGTAGGTCTCCAGGCAACGCAGGAAGAAGGTCTCCTCGTCCTCGGTCATCCTGGCCAGCGGAAGAAAGCCGATCTTACGGATCGAGGCCCATTCGGCGCTGTCCTTGATGTGGACCTCCAGCGCCGGCGCGCGGAACCAGTCGAACAGGAGCTTGGCGAAACGGTCCCAGACCCTGGAGGGGCCGATGCCGAAGAAGATAGCGACCTTGGCCGGGAACGCGCCGCCGAGATCCTTGCGGCATTTGTTGAGTGCCAGTTCCAGCTCCGGCAGCGCGTGCTCGTAGAGCTTGCGCTCCGACAGGTCGATCATGGTCTCGACCGTCGGGATGACCTTGTGGCCGCGCGAACCGGCCAGCAACGAGGCATAATAGCCGCGACTCTGGTAGCCGTAATTGTTCGACAGGTTGATCACCTTCGGCCGCTGGCCGCGAAACAGCGCCGGATGCGCGAGGTAATCACGATTGGTGATGATCTTGTGCGGCGTCGCCACCTGGTCGAGGTCGTTCTGCCTGCCTGTTAGTATGACCCAGGTCATTTTGTGTCGCGCTTCCCCAGAGTGATGGCGGCTCGCAGTCCGTCACGGCCGAACTGCGCCATGTTCATGAAGATGCCGTAAGGCACGGGAATGTTGGCCGCATCAAGAATGGTCTCCTGCCGTTCGTCCTCGACCCAGGGATCGTGGATCAGGATATGGTCACCGTCGTCGCCGATGGCCAACACCCAGTGCGGCACCTTCTTGCCGAACATCAGGAAGCCGCTGATCAGAACCAGCACCAGCTTTCCCTCGGCGATCGCATTGCGGACATCGTCAAGGGCGAATGGACGGTAATTCACCGGGACGCCGTATTGTTCCGCGCGGCGGCGAAAGTCGACCTGGGCCAGCTCCATCACCCGGCGCTTGTCCTCGCTGCGCACCGACTGCAGGAACAGCGCGCCGTAGAAGGACACGTAGATCTCCGCCGCAAGCCCGCTTTCATAGCCAGAGACGGCAAGGCCGAACGGTTCGCAGCCGCCTGGCCCCGACATCATGAAGACGGTCGTTGCTTCGCGCCACAGGCGGATCTCCATGACCGGGTCGGGCACGAAGGCCGCATCGAAATTGGCCATCGCCATCATCAGGCAGCACGGGCCGCAGGTGAACTCGCAGGTCTGCTGGTAGAACGGCACCCTGGTGGCGACCGGGATTTCGCCACGCAAGGTCTTCTCGTAGCGCAGCGCGGTGGCGCCGTCCTCGTAGTATCCCGGCTCACGGCCGATCTTGCGGTAGCCGCCCTGCTCGTAGATGCGGATGGCGCGGGAATTGTCCTCGCGCACCTCGAGGCGCAGCAACATGCGGTCGTGCTCGAAGGCCGCCTCCTCCGCCGCCGCCAGCAACTGGCGGCCAATGCCGATCCCGCCGAAAAAGGGGCCGATGGCGATGGAGTAGAGCCGAGCGACACCGCTGCCCTTGCGAAACAGCACCACCGCATAGCCGGCAATGCGGCCATCGCTTTCGGCGACCAGCATTTCCGCCGTCTCACGCTCGATCAGCTGGCGGAAGGAACGGCGCGAGATGCGATCGCTCGCGAAAACAGCCTTCTCGATGGCGGCGAGGTCATCGACGTCGGACGCGCGGGCCTTGCGGATCTCGGCAGGCATGCGGGCTCAGAAAACCTTGATTGGGTTGTGGAAACGGCCCAGGTCGAAACATCGGTCATACCAGCCGAAGCGCCGGTATTGATCAAGCGCTTTCGCACCCCGATTAGGGCCGAATTGTGACAGGTTGCATAGTGGCCCAGCAACACGGAGGCGCTGAAAAGAACCGCCGCTTCGAGAGGGTGCCGGCTGCGGAAAACAGCAGCCGACTCAGCTCGCCAGGCCGGCCAGAAGCTGGCCATAGGCGCTCTTGGCCACCGCGGCCAGCCGCTCGCGCGGCAGCGAGCCGACGACGGCGCAGCCATAGCCCTTGTCCAGCCAGTAGACGGCCTCGGGGCCGCCCTGCTCCGCCATGTAGGTGCCCTTGGCCTTGTCGGCCGATTCGGCGGTGACGAACAGCGAGATGCGCTCGCCCTTGGCGTCCTCGTAGAGCAGCATTGCCGCCTTGCCATGGCCGGCGGGCAGCAGCCGGCCGCCGACGAGCTGGAAGCCTTCGGCCGCCAGATCGGGCGCCACCAATTTCAGGCCGACGCGGTTGGATAGCCAGGTCTGCAGATGGTCCTTGTCGCTGCCCGGCACCTCCACCGCATGGCGCTGCTCGGCGGCATAAATGACATGGGCGGCGATCGCCTGCTCGGCGAGCTGATCGTCAGCGCCGTCTCCCCTGCCGATACCGTCAATGCCGGCGACATAACCGGCGAGCCCGCCGGCCACCAGCACCACGGCCGCGGCCGCCGAAAGCCACCAGCGCGACCGCCAGGCGGCCGCCTTCACCGTCGCTTCGCCGAGCACGGCCTGCCTGAGCCTTGCCGGCACCGGCTCGTCCATCACGCCGGCAAAGGCGGCACGCAGTGCCGCCCGGTCGGCGATGTAGCGGACGCTTCTGGCCTTCATCTCGGGATTGGCCTCGAGCCAGCTGTCGTAGGCCATGCGCTCCTCGCCCGGCAATTCGCCGTCGAGGGCCATGTGGATATCGCGTTCGGAGAAATCGCGCCGGGTCATTTCTCGACAACCCTTATCGAGCGGCGGCGTGCGTTGTCGTCGAGCAGACCGCGCAACTCTTCGCGGCCGCGTGCAATGCGCGACATCAAAGTGCCGGCCGGCACGCCGAGGATGTTGGCGGCCTCGGCATAGGAAAACCCTTCGATGGCGACCATCACCAGGGCGGCGCGGCGGTCGGGGCTGATCGCCTGCAATGCGTCGATGATCTCGCGCGAGGCGATGCTTTCGACCTGCTCGGCCGGGGCGGCCTGCGCCTCACCGGCCTCGAGCGGCAGCATCTGCGCCTCGCCGCGGCGGTTCACCTTGCGCATCTGGTCGATGAACAAATGATGCATGATCGTAAACAGCCACCTCCTGGGGCTCTCTCCCGTCTGCCAGTTGTCGAGCCTGACCAACGCGCGCTCCAGGCAGTCCTGGACGAGATCGTCGGCTGAATCGCGGTCGCGCAGCAGCGAGCGTGCGTAGCGGCGCAGACGCGGTATTTCGCCAAGGATCGCTGCCTTCTTCTCGTTCATGACCGCTGTTTTTCGAGGTCGCCTCTATTTTATTTCATCGCAATTGAACTCGCCTTCACGGCGCGGCGCAAGCGGCCAGCGCGAAGCGGTCGGCGCTCCAGTCACCCAAGCAATGAGATAACGCTGGTATCCAGCGGTTTATTCCCGGACGGGATTGGAATCTGCTTGTTCCTGCTTGTCTTTATCCGCGTCCTTTGCAGCCCGCGTCAGCAGCCGCTGGTAGAACAGGCCGATGCCGATCAGCACGGCACCGAGGCCGATGAAGGAGAGCGCTCTCAGCACGCCTTCCAGCTCCGACATGTCGAAGAGGAAGACCTTCAGCACGGCAATCGCGATCAGCGCCGCCGAGGCAATGCGCAGCACCTGCGACTTCAGCCAGACGCCGGCGGTGAGCAGCACCACGCCGATGGCGAGCCACAGGGCCGAGTAGGTGTAGGTCTCGAGCTGGCCGAGCCCGCTCCACAGGCCGATGAACTCGCCCTTGAACAGCCGCCTGACCGACAGCGTGGCGTAGGCCAGGGCAAGTGCCGCCGCCACAACGGCCAGCATCTGCGCATACCATTTCGGCCGCTTGTCCCTGGCGTAGAGCGCCAGTCCCCCGGCGGCGACCGCCGGCAGGAGATAGGCGAGGAACAACAGGTTGAGCACCGGGATCTGGCCTGTCGATTCGTCGGTGAACAGCGGATTCAGCACCACGAAATGCCGGATAACGATGAAGGCGACCGAAGCCACACCGGCGGCCATCGAACCATAGCGCAGCACCGAGCTTGGCGAGCGCATATCGATGGCGACCAGGATGGCGCCGGCGCCGATGGCGATCAGCGTGTAGATCGCCTGTTCGGCCAGCGTCATGACACCGGTGTCGATGACGCCGCCATGCATGGCGTGGCGCACCAGCATGGCGATCGTGAGCAGTGCAAACAGCGCCGCCGCCGCTTCCATGGCCAGGCGCGGCCGGCCATTGGTGGTGCGGGCGAGCTGCCAGGCGGCGAAACCGAAGGCGAGCGCCGGCACGCCATATCCAAGCAGCAGCCAGTTGAAGACCGGCGTCGTCGACAGCAATCCGGCGCCGACGATCGTCGGATCGTAGGCGACGCGGCCGAGCACGGCGATGACCGCGGCGACCGAGATCCAGCCGAGCACCGGATAGGACCGCCAGCGCGTCGCCAGTGCCGGCACGATGGCGGCGGCGCCGATGAGGACGGTGGTCCAGCCGGAGCCGAAAGCCATGTGCAGCATCAGCAGGCCGGCGACCGCCGCGCCGCCAAGCGCGAAGGACACGGAAGCACCGCCCTCGAGCGGCGCCTCTTCGGCGCGCGCAATCCACTCGCCGCCGACGGCAAAGACGACGACCAGAAGAGCAGCGACCGCAGTGTAGAGAAGATCGCGATCGAGATTGCCGAAGGTGAACCAGAGCGCCAGCAGGACGACCAGCGGGGCGATGACGCCCCATGCCGCCCATGAAGCGGATCGTATCCAGGCGGTTGCCGCCCATCTGCGTGCGGCCCAGAAGCCGGCACCGATGAACAGCAGGCCAAGCCAGATGCCGATGTTGCGCGTCAGGGCGTCGGACACCACCGCCGGCTGGCCATCGACGCCGAGACTGCCGCCGACAAAGTCGGAGCCGATGGTGGTCGGCGGGATGATACCGAGATAGATCATCACCGTCACCAGACCGGCGGCATGGAGAAGCGGCAGCGCTCGTGGCCGATAGAGTGCGACGGCCAGCATGGCGGCGAGCAGAACGGCGCCCGGCAAGGCATAGCCTGCGGCGGCGAAGGCCGGATCGACGGACAGGCCCAGTGCCGAAAAGGCGATGAAGAAAGCCGGCGCGATGGACGGCCAGTCGAACCGGCTTGCGGGTCCTTCCTCGCCGCGGCCGCCGAGCCAAACAAAGGCGAGCACGGCAAGCGTAACGGCATTGATGAACAGGATGGTGGAGAGGTTCACGCCGGGCGCGTCGGTCATGTAGAGGATGGTCCAGACGCCGGTGCCGGCGAAGGCCGCCGCCATCAGCAACGTCCAGTCGCGCATGCGAGCGATGACGCCGGTGGCGGCGAGCACGATCGCAAGATAGCCGAACAGCGCCCAGGGGTTGGGCGCCTCAGAGGCGACAAGCGCCGGCGTCACCATGGCGCCGACCAGGCCGATGCCGGCCAGCGCCTGGCCGTGGACCAGAGCGGCGGCAATCGTCGCCACGCCGATGACGCCGAGCATGGTGAAGGCGAGCGTTGGACCGATGAAGCCGTAAATGCCATGCGCTGCATAGACGGTGCCGAACAGGATGAAGGCGCCGGCCGCCGTCAGGATCGCCGGGATATAGGCGCCGGCAGCGCCCTGCACCGGCACTTTGAAGCCGGTGCGGCGGATGAACTCGCCGCCGGCGATCAGTATCAGGCCGAGGATTGCGGCCATGGTGAGCCGCACGCCGGGGCCGAAAATACCGGCCTCGATGGTGTAGCGGATCAGGAACAGGCCGCCCAGCGCCAGCGCGATGCCGCCGACCCAGACCGCCCAGCGGGTGCCGAGCGCCGTCTCGACGTCGGACTGGCGCGCGGCCTTCGCCGTTGCCGGCTCGGCGGGCTCCGCCGCCTCCGGCTTCGCCTCGTCCTTGTCCCACGGTCCGGCCACGACCCCGCCGCTTGCAGCCTCGGCTGGGGCTGCCGGTGCCTCTGCCGAAACGGCGTCGCTCGCCTGTGAGGCCGCAAGATCGGCAACCGCAGCAGCTGCCGGGGCAGCATCTGCGGGCTTGCCGTCGGTCGCCGCCTGTTCGGCTGGCTTGGCGGGAGACGGCACGGCGCCCGAAAGCACGAGGCTGCGCAGCGCGCCGAGTTCGCGTTCGATCAGGCCGATGCGGCTTTGCTGGCGCGAAATGATGACGAACAGGGCGATGATGGCGGCAAGGCCAATCAGCATTTCAAACATGGCGGTTCCCCCAAACCAGGCCAGTTGTCACTGGCAAATGCGGCGGCCAGACGGCCGGCTCCTAGGCTCAACGCACTGCCAGATGGGCGGCAGGAAAGATCGAGCATGTTTCGTTGGCAAATGCCAGCGGCTTACGGCCGTTATCCCTCACCGTCGCGTGGAAATGGCCTGGGACGGGGCTGATGACGAGGTTGCCTGCCGCCAGCCGCCAAATACTCGTGCTATCCTCGGCTGCTCGCGGCAAATGCGATGGGGATTGTCGATGCCGAATCGAAGTGCAGGCCTGCTGATCTACAGGAGAAACGCCGGCATTCTTGAGTTTCTGCTGGTCCATCCCGGCGGCCCGTTCTGGGCAAGAAAGGATGACGGCGCGTGGTCCATTCCCAAGGGGCTTGTCGGCGAGCACGAAAGTGAACTGGCGGCCGCACAACGCGAGGCCGAAGAGGAACTCGGCGTGGCGATCGATGGACATTTCGAGCCTGTCGGCAGCTATCGTCAGCCGGGCGGCAAGATCGTGATCGCATGGAGTGTCGAAGCGGAGGTCGACACGGACGCTATCAGAAGCAACATGTTCACCATGGAATGGCCGCCAAGGTCAGGCTCGATGAAGGAATTTCCCGAAGTGGACAGGGCCGGGTGGTTTTCATTGTCTGAGGCCGCTCTCAAGATCCTCAGAGGTCAGCGCGCCATCCTTGACGATTTCGTGGAGCGGCGGAAAGCCGGATAGGTGCCTCGCTACTGTCCGGTCGTTTCTGCAGCGGGCACCTTGCCCGCCGCATGGTGCCTGCGCAGCGCGGCGAGGAAACCGGCGCGGGCATCGGGCGGCTCTAGGCCGCGCGGCTCGTAGACATGGCGGGTGAAGAAGAAGCCGGTCAGCCGGAAGGCGTCCTCCAGCGCCGCCGGATCGGCGCGGAGGCCGGAGCCGCGCTGCAGGAAGGCCGGCAACGCCAGCATCTTGTCGTGCCAGGCAGCGCCGGCCGCGCGCGACACGGCGCGGCCGGATTTCGGCGAGACATAGGCGAGGTCCTGCCTGGTGCCGGTCGCCGCGCACTGGCTGAGATCGAGGCCGAAGCCGAGTTCGTCGAGGATAAGCAACTCGAAACGCGCCACCAGTTCACCGGCGGCGTCGGCATCGTCGAGATGGGCGATCATCACGGCCAGCGTCTCATAGAGGCCGCCATGGGCATCTCGCTCGGGCAAAAGTCTGAGATGCGCGGCCATGGTCTGCAGCCCGTAGACGGCAACCGCACTGTCCATCAGCCGGGCGGCGTTCATCTCGATCGCCTCGGCCTGGAAGGTGCCGAGATGCTCGTCGAGCCGCGCCCGCCACAGCAGGTCAACGCGATTGCCGGGCTGCAGCACCGGCTGCTGCCTGCGCGAGCGGCCGCCGCGCACCAGGCCGAGATGGCGGCCATGGGCGCGCGTCATCACCTCGAGGATGGCGCTGGTTTCGCCATGCTTGCGGGTGCCGAGAATGATTCCCTCGTCGCGCCATTCCATGCCGGAGCATTTCACCGATTGGAGGGCGAAATCAAGATTGGACCGGGCCGGGCTCGGGGAATGCTGCCAATAGCAAATATCGGAAATCGATCAGAAAGCGCTCGGGATTTTTGGTCGCGCCGGCGGCAATAAGAACGGATTGACCGAAAGCGGCCCCAGTCGAAACAGCTCGGCTGGCTCGTTCCCAAATGCATGTCGACCGATCGGGCAGTCCGGCGACCTCTCGCGATCAAACCTGCCCGTCGAGAGGACCTGCCATGACTTCCTTCCTGGACCTGGTGCGAAGGCACCAGCTGACTGCGTTCTTTTCGCTGGCGCTCGCCCTGACCTGGCCGGCCTTCATCCCGTTCTGGCTGTCGAATGGCGACAGCATTCCCTGGTTCACCTTCGGCCCGATCGTTTCCGGTTTCATCGTCGCGGCCCGTCCGGCGGCTGGGGCTCGGTCAAGGCCATCCTCGCCTCGATGGTGAAATGGCGGGTGCATCCCTTCTGGTATCTGGTGGCGTTCGGCCTGCCGTTCGGAGCGCAGCTTGCCTCGATCCTGATCAACCCGTTGTTTGGCGCGGCAGCACCGGCCTTGAGCAACATTCCCGCCATGGCCGAGATGCTGCCGATCATCGCGCTCTATGCCGTCTTCAGCGGCCCGCTCGGCGAAGAGCCGGGATGGCGCGGCTTTGCCACGCCACGTCTGCTCGGCAGCCATTCGGCGCTCACCGGCAGCCTGATCCTCGGTGCGATCTGGGCCATCTGGCACGTCCCGCTCGGCCTGGTCGGCGACCTCAGCCTCTACGGCACGATCAACGTCGTGCTGGCAGCCGTGGTGTTCACCTGGCTCTACCAGAATACCGGCAGCGTGCTTCTCGCCTTCATCATGCATGTCACGCACCAGAACAGCGTGCGCTTCCTCGGCAGGGTGTTCACCGACGGCGATTATGAGCAGCAGCAGTGGATCGGTGTCGCAATCTGGGCAGTGATCGCGGTTGCCATCGTCGCCTGGTATGGCACCGAGAGTTTTGTCCGCCAGCCAAAGACGCAGCTTGCCGTCGCTGCGGCCTGAACAAAATCCGCAACATGAGCGCGGCGCCCTTTTCCGGGGCGCCGCGCTCATGTTGCGGTCAGTGCGGAAATTCCAAACCCATCTCGCGGTAGCGCTCGGGGTCGTCGCCCCAGTTCTCGCGCACCTTGACGAACAGGAACAGGTGCACCTTCTGTTCGAGGATGCCTGCGATCTCCATGCGCGCCGCCTGGCCGATGGCGCGGATGGTCTCGCCCTTGTGCCCGAGCACGATCTTCTTCTGGCTCTCGCGCTCGACATAGATCGTCTGGTCGATACGCACCGAGCCGTCCTTCTTCTCTTCCCATTTTTCGGTCTCGATATGGGAGGAGTAAGGCAGTTCCTGATGCAGCCTGAGATACAGCTTTTCGCGGGTGATCTCGGCCGCCAGCTGGCGCATCGGCAGGTCGGAGATCTGGTCCTCCGGATAGTACCAGGGACCGGCCGGCAGCGTCTCCGCCAGATAGTCGAGCAGGTCCTTGCAGCCGGAACCGGTCAGCGCCGAGACCATGAAGGTGCGCTTGAACGGCACGCGTTCGTTGGCGGTTGCGGCGAGCGCCAGCAGCGCCTCGTGCTTGACCCGGTCGACCTTGTTGAGGATCAGCACCATCGGCTGGCGCACATCCTTCAGCCGCTCCAGGATGGCGTCGGCATCGCCCCTGATGCCGCGCTCGGCATCGATCAGCAAGAGCACGACATCGGCATCCTTGGCGCCGCCCCAGGCGGTGGTCACCATGGCCGTGTCCAGCCGCCGCTTCGGCTTGAAGATGCCCGGTGTGTCGACGAAAACGATCTGGGCGTTCTCGTGCGTGGCGATGCCGCGCACGATGGCGCGGGTGGTCTGCACCTTATGGGTGACGATCGACACCTTGGCGCCGACCAGCTGGTTGACCAGCGTCGACTTGCCGGCATTGGGCGCGCCGATCAGCGCGACGAAGCCGGAGCGCGTGGCGGGGACTTCTGCTGCCGGAGCGAGGTCTTCGGTGGCGGTCATGCCGCGCTCCCTTCGTTAGAGCGCCGCGCGTCCTCCTGGACACGCAAAGGACGCTCTAAGACTTTGAATCTACGCATCGTGCTCTCCAAAAATCGATTCCGATTTTTGGGCCGATGCGACCCAGACGCCTTCGCGCATAAGCAGTGCGGCGGCGGCGGCCTGCTCGGCCTCGCGCTTGGAGCGCCCGCTGCCGGTTGCCGGCGTAAAAGCGCCGACCTTGACGCTGACGGTGAACAAGGGATCGTGGTCCGGTCCCTCGCGGCTGTCGATACGATAGGCCGGCATGGCGCCTGCCGCCGCCTGATGCGCCCACTCCTGCAATTCGGTCTTGGCATCGCGGCGGGCCGCACCGATGGCCTGCGAGCGGGGACGCCAGTATGTGTGGATGAAGGCGCGGGCCGCCTCCAGGCCGCCGTCGAGATAGAGCACGGCGATCAGCGATTCCAGTGCATCGGCGCGCAGGTTGACGCGCTTGCGCCCGTCGAGACCGCGCACGTCGGAGCCAGCGCGGATCAGTTCCGGCAGGCCGATCTCCTCGGCGATCTCGGACAGCGCCTCGGCATTGACCAGCGCGTTCAGCCGAAGCGACAGTTCGCCCTCGGCGGCGTCCGGAAATGCCGCGAGCAGCATATCGGCGACGACAAGGCCGAGAACGCGGTCGCCGAGGAACTCGAAGCGCTCATAGTCGACGCCAGCATGGGTTGAGCGGGCGCTGGCATGGGTCAGCGCGCGCTGCAGACGCTGGCGGTCGGCAAAGGCGTGGCCGGTGCGCTGCATCAGCGCTTCGGCGAGCGCATCGGCGGTCAACCGCTTTGTCGCCGCCATGCCTAGTCGACGAAGTTGAACAGGCGCGACACGCGCATGAGCGACGGCCATTTCCAGATCTCGAGCGGGCTGGCGCCGTCGGCGATCGAGAAGAAGATGATGTTGGCGCGGCCGACCAGGTTCTCCTCCGGTACGAAGCCGACGGTGAAGCGGCTGTCGGAGGAATTGTCGCGGTTGTCGCCCATCATGAAATAATGGCCGGGCGGCACGTCGAATTCGCGCGTGTTGTCGCCGATCGAATTGGGCGTCAGGTCGAGCGTGTCGTAGGAAACGCCGTTGGGCAGCGTCTCGCGATAGACGTCGACCGGCCCCTGGGCCTCGGTGATGTCGGGGTTGTCGATCTGTCCCGTCTTCACGCGCGGCACGCCGACGCCATTGATGAACAGCTGACCGTCCTTGACCTGGATCTTGTCGCCCGGCAGGCCGATGACGCGCTTGATGTAGTCGACGGACGGGTCCGGCGGGAACTTGAACACCGCGACATCGCCGCGCTTGGGCGCGGCATCCCAGATGCGGCCGGAGAAGATGTCGGGGCCGAACGGCAGCGAATAGTGCGAATAGCCGTAGGACCATTTGGTGACGAACAGATAGTCGCCTTCGAGCAGGGTCGGCCGCATCGACCCGGACGGGATCGAAAACGGCTGGAACAGGAGCGTGCGGATGACCAGCGCGAGCACCAACGCCTGAATGATGACGCTGACGGTTTCGCCAAGCCCGCCGGATTTCTTCTCGGATTTTTCAGCCACGCTCATGTCGTCCTCGATTGTGCGTTGGATGGTATAGAGTCTCGGCGCGCGCTGGGCAACGTCATGCCGCTGGTCAGATGCAATCAATGTGGCGCTTGTTCGACGGGCAACGCCTCAATGATCACAAAGGCTTGAGCAAGCGGAAAATCATCAGTGATGGTGAGGTGGATTGCCGCGCGGTGCCCCCCAGGCAGGATCTTGTCCAGCCTGGCGGCAGCACCCCCGGTCAGCGCCATGGTCGGCTTGCCGCTGGCAAGGTTGACGACGCCCATGTCGCGCCAGAACACGCCTTGCGCCAGACCGGTGCCCAGCGCCTTGGCGCAGGCCTCCTTGGCGGCGAAGCGCTTGGCATAGGAGGCGGCGCGCCCTTGGCGAGCTTCGGAACGGGCCTGCTCGACCTCGGTGTAGATGCGCTGGATGAAGCGCTGGCCATGCCGCTCCAGCGACTTCTCGATGCGTCTGATGTCGATCAGGTCGCTGCCGATGCCGATGATCATGCCGCGGGAACTTCCCGCCCGCCGTGCCTGGCCTTCTGCGCCCGCTCGTCCATGCGCCTCTTGCGCTGCTCGCGAAAGACGGTCATGCCCCAGCGGGTGATGCCGTAGAACACAAGCCCGAAGACCAGTCCTAGCGGTAAGGCGCCGATCAGCATCGGCTCCAGCACCGGGTGCCACAACCTCGCAAACGAAAGCGTATGCATCATTTCGCCAAGATGCTCAGGCGGCCCGTGCTTCGGCAGGCGTTCGTGCAGGATCAGCTTGCCGGTCTCCCAGGACGCGCCCCACAGCAGCGGAAAGGTCAGCGGATTGCCAAAGAACACCGCGCCTAGCGCCGCCGCTACCAGATTGCCGGCGATCACCCAGCAAAGCACGGCGGCGATGACGAAGTGAAAGCCGAGCGGGAAGAACGAGGCGAAGACACCGGCCGAGACGCCGGCGGCAACCGCGTGCGGCGTTGCCTTCAGCCGGAGAATCCGCTTGGAGAAATACTGCAGCGAACGAGAGAACGAGCGGCGCGGCCACAGATAGGTACGCACCCGCTCCAAAAGGCCATCAGGCTCGCGGCGTCGAAAAAGCACTCTGTTCCAGTTCCTGATTTATCAACGCCGGCAACTCCGGCCATCCCGGCCGGGGCGCCACAGCCATATCTTGCGCTTTGAGGTCCCAAAGGCAACAACGACTTTGATATAGCGACGCGCCGGCCGAAGAACAACGGACAGGCTGAGCCGAAGCGGCTACTTCAAATACTCGCTGACCTCGACGAGGTTGCCGTCCGGATCGCGAAAGTAGACAGACATCATCGGGCCGCGGGCGCCGGTGCGCTCGACCGGGCCGACTTCGACGGCGACGCCGTTGGCTGCCAGGCTGGCGCAGACCTCGGCGAGCGGCCGGGCGGCAACAAGGCAGAAATCGCCGGCGCCAGCTGTCGGCGCCTTGGCCTTCGGCTCGAAGGTGCGGCCCACCTGATGCAAATTGATTTTCTGCGATCCGAGGAGCAACGCGGTCGGCCGGTTCGGCTCGTCGAGGCGCCGGAGGCCGAGGACACGTTGGTAGAAGGCGCAGGTGTCATCCACCGAGCGGACCGTCAGCACGAAATGATCGATGCTGGCGATCATCACGGCGCCGCGCTCCCGAAGCGATTCAAGCGACCCGCTCAAGTGCTTGTTTTCATGCATGGCGGCATCAGATGTTGCGGCTGCCGGGCTTGACGGCCGGGATGGCGGCGAGTTCGGGCGGCAGCCGGTCGGCCGGATAGGCCGGAACCTCATATTCGGCGAGCGCGATCAGCGGCACGCCGACATCGGTCTTGCCGGCCGATCGGTCGATGATGCAGGCGGCCGCCACCACCTCGGCGCCAAGCTCGCGCAGGCAGTCGATGGTCTCGCGGATCGACAGGCCGGTGGTGACGATGTCCTCGACGATGACGACGCGCGATCCCCTGGCGATCTCGAAGCGGCGCAGCCTGAACTCGCCCCCTTCCCGCTCGACCCAGATCGCCGGCGCACCGAGATGGCGCGAGGTCTCATAGGCCGGGATCAGCCCGCCGATCGCCGGGCCGACGACATAATCGATGCGGCCAGGCACGGCGCTGCGGATCTTTTCGGCCAGCGCACTGCAGAGACGCTCGGTCTTGTCGGCATGCATAAAGACGCGCGCCTTCTGCAGGAAGACCGGGCTGCGCAGGCCCGACGTCAGGATGAAATGGCCTTCGAGAACGGCGCCGGCCTCGCGGAAAATGCCCAACACTTCGTCGGTGTTCATCGTTGCCTCTTTTTTGATTGACCATGATCTTGTCCGAAAACCGGCCACCACTTTTCGGGATCATGGTCTAGCCATTGACGCGCCGCGCATCGCTGACGCTCGAATTGTCCTTGAGCTGCGACAGCAGCCGGTTGAGGTGCTTCAGATCCCAGACTTCGAGATCGATCAGCATTTCGGTGAAGTCGGGCGCGGTGCGCACCATCGACAATGTATGGATATTGGCGTCGTTGGAGGCAACGACCTGGGCGATGTCGGCCAGCGAGCCCGGTGCATTGATGGCGGTGACCGAGACGCGGGCCGGGAAGCGCTCCTTGGTGCGCTCGTCAATGTCCCAGCGCACGTCGATCCAGCGCTCGGGCTGGTCGTCGAAGGCCTGCAGCGCCGGCGACTGGATCGGATAGATGGTGATGCCGGTTCCCGGCTGCACGATGCCGACGATGCGGTCGCCTGGGACCGCGCCTTCCGGCGCGAAGCGCACCGGCAGGTCGCCGCGCACGCCGCGGATGGGAACCGCTCCATCGCGCGGCTGGTCCTTGTCCTTGCGTGCCGCACGACCCGGGATCTGGAACAGCATGCCGGCGGCATTGCGGATCTTCGACCAGCCCTCCTCGCGCTGCTTGGGCGCGGCAACGGTGACGCGTTCGTCCTTGTAGTCGGGGAACACCGCCTTCATGACGTCGGTCGAGGCGAGCTCGCCGCGGCCGACCGAGGCCAGCACGTCCTCGATGTCCTTGCGCGCCAACCGGTGCAGCACCGGCTTCAAGCCTTCCTTGGTGAAGCTCTTGCCGGCGCGCTCGAAGGCGCGCTCGAGGATGCGGGCGCCGAGACCCGAATACTGCTTGCGGATGGCATTCTTGGTGGCACGGCGGATGGCGGATCGCGCCTTGCCGGTGACGACCACCGATTCCCAGGCCGCCGGTGGCACCTGCGCCTTGGAGCGGATGATCTCGACCTCGTCGCCGTTCTTCAATTCGGTCATCAGCGGCATGATGCGGCCGTTGACCTTGGCGCCGACGCAGGTGTCGCCGACATCGGTGTGCACGGCATAGGCGAAGTCGATGGGCGTCGCGCCGCGCGGGAGCGCAATCAGCATGCCCTTGGGCGTGAAGCAGAACACCTGGTCCTGGAACAGCTCCAGCTTGGTGTTCTCGAGGAAATCCTCGGGATTGTCGCCTTCGGCCAGCTGCTCGATGGTGCGCCGAAGCCAGGCATAGGCGTTGGTCTCCTTCGAGATCGCGTGGGCGGCACCGTTCGTCTTGCCGCCGGTGTCCTTGTAGATCGAATGCGCGGCGACGCCATATTCGGCGATCTTGTTCATCTCGCGGGTGCGGATCTGCAGTTCGACGCGCTGGCGCGAGGGACCGACGATGGTGGTGTGGATCGAGCGGTAGTCGTTCTGCTTCGGCGTCGAGATGTAGTCCTTGAAGCGGCCGGGGACCATCGACCAGGCGGTGTGGATGGCGCCGAGCGCGCGGTAGCAGTCCTCGACCGTATCGACGACGACACGGAAGCCGAAAATGTCGGACAGCTGCTCGAAGGACAGCGCCTTGGCCTCCATCTTGCGAAACACCGACCACGGTTTCTTCTGCCGGCTCTTCACGCCAGCCTTGATCGCATGCTTTTCGAACAGCGTGGACAGCGACTTCTCGATCTCGGACAGCACGCCCTTGTTGCGCTCGAAGATCTCGGCGAGCCTGGCGGTGACGGCGCGGTAGGCTTCCGGATTGATGTAGCGGAAGGCGATCTCCTCCAACTCCTCGCGCATGCCTTGCATGCCCATGCGGCCGGCAAGCGGCGCATAGATCTCCATCGTCTCCTCGGCGATGCGCAGGCGCTTGGCTTCCGGCACATGGTCGAGGGTGCGCATGTTGTGCAGGCGGTCGGCGAGCTTGACCAGAAGCACGCGCACATCTTCCGAGATCGCCAGCAGCAGCTTGCGCAAATTCTCCGCCTGCTCGGCCTTCTTGGAGACGAGGTCGAGCTTCTTCAGCTTGGTCAGGCCCTCGACCAGCTTGCCCATTTCCGGGCCGAACAGTTCGTCGATCTCGGCCCTGGTCGCTGTCGTGTCCTCGATCGTGTCGTGCAGCAGGGCGACGGCGATCGTCGCCTCGTCCATGTGCATTTCGGTGAGGATGGCGGCGACTTCGAGCGGATGCGAGAAATAGGGGTCGCCGGAGGCGCGCTTCTGATGGCCATGCTTCTGCATGGCATAGACATAGGCCTTGTTGAGCAACGCCTCGTTGACGTCAGGCTTGTAGCGCTGGACGCGCTCGACAAGCTCATACTGACGCATCATGGGCGGGATCTCGCGGTGCTGAAATGAATCATGCGCCGAATATGCATCCGGCGCATGTCATAGATAGCCACGAAACTGCCGACGCGAAAGTGTCGGCAGCGTCGGCGAAGATCAATAGTCGATCAATAGTCGTCGCTTTTTTCCGGCGGGACCAGGCCTTCGATGCCGGCAAGCAGGTCTTCCTCGGTCATGCGGTCGAAAGCGATGTTGTCCTCGGCGTCGTCGGCGTCGGTCGCCGCAACGGCGGTGCCGGTCTGATCGGCGATCACCTCGCCGTCAGCTTCCGGCTCGTCGACCTCGACATGCTTCTGCAGCGAGTGGATCAGGTCTTCCTTGAGGTCGTCGGGCGACAGCGTCTCGTCGGCAATCTCGCGCAGAGCGATGACCGGGTTCTTGTCGTTGTCGCGCGGCACGGTGATCTGCGCGCCTTGGCTGATCTGGCGGGCGCGGTGGCCGGCCAAGAGCACGAGCTCGAAGCGGTTGTCGACCTTGTCGATGCAATCTTCAACGGTTACGCGGGCCATGAATTGCCCCTTTCATGCCTGGATTTGATGGAAAACAGGCGCGGTCCATAACCCGAACGCCGCCAAAATACAAGCTTCTTGGCAATGCCGGCCCCTGGCCCGGGCGGAGGGCGGATCGGTACCAGAATTCGGGACACGCTTGGCTGCGACGATTGCGCACCGATCACAATTGCTTGCAATGCGGCAACGCAGCTTGGATTGCCGCAAAACTGGCGCTATCTCGGATAAGGAAGGCTATAAGGTCTATTTTTCAGAGACCGGCCGATAGTCACGCACGCATTTAGACGACCGCCTATTTTTCGAAAAGGAAATTTTTCCATGTTCGACCCTCGTGAGAAAATCGCCCTTTTCATCGACGGCGCCAATCTCTACGCCACCTCGCGGGCGCTGGGTTTCGACATCGACTATCGCAAGCTTCTGTCGAGCTTCCAGAAGCGCGGCTATCTGCTGCGCGCCTACTATTACACCGCGCTGGTCGAGGATCAGGAATATTCCTCGATCCGGCCGCTGATCGACTGGCTCGACTATAACGGCTTCAAGGTGGTGACCAAGCCGGCCAAGGAATTCACCGACTCGACCGGCCGCCGCAAGATCAAGGGTAATATGGACATCGAACTGACCGTCGATGCGCTGGAGCTCGCCGATGTCGTCGACCACTACGTTATCTTCTCCGGCGACGGCGATTTCCGCACCCTGGTCGAGGCGCTGCAGCGGCGCGGCCGCAAGGTCTCGATCGTCTCCACCATGGCCTCGCAGCCGCCAATGATCTCCGACGATCTGCGCCGCCAGGCCGATCATTTCATGGACCTGATGACACTGAAGAACGAAGTCGGCCGCGATCCGTCCGAGCGGCCGGTGCGCC
The DNA here is from genome assembly GCF_056781675.1 of Mesorhizobium monacense. Classification (NCBI taxonomy): domain Bacteria; kingdom Pseudomonadati; phylum Pseudomonadota; class Alphaproteobacteria; order Hyphomicrobiales; family Phyllobacteriaceae; genus Mesorhizobium; species Mesorhizobium monacense. The sequence continues at coordinate 3,679,723 of NZ_CM165567.1, forward strand.
GGCCCGAGCCGGCCGAAGTCGATGAGGACGATTTTTGACGGCGGCGGCCTTGGTCGCCGCTTCCTCCCCCGAACCCGGCCGCGACTGCTCGCTCTGCCCGCGGCTGCATGATTTCATCGCCGACTGGCGGCAACGCGAGCCGTCCTGGTTCAACGCGCCGGTGCCGACCTTCCTGCCGCCCGAAGGCGAGGATGCCGTCAGGCTTTTGATTGTCGGGCTGGCGCCGGGCCTGCGCGGCGCGAACCGGACGGGGCGACCCTTCACCGGCGACTATGCCGGCGACCTGCTATACTCAACGCTGATCGCGCATGGTTTTGCGCGCGGCGAGTTCAAGGCGCGGCCAGACGATGGGCTGCAGCTTGTCGGCACGGCGATCACCAATGCGGTGCGCTGCGTGCCGCCGGAAAACAAGCCGGTGGGTGCGGAGATCACTACCTGCCGGACATTTCTGGTGCCGACAATCGCGCGCTTTCCCAATTTGCGCGCCGTGCTGGCGCTGGGCTCGATCGCGCATCAGTCGACGGTACGTGCGCTGGGTGGGCGCGTCGCCGCCTATCCGTTCCGGCACGGCGGACAGCAGCAGGTCAGCGCCGTCACGCTGTTTTCCAGCTATCACTGCTCGCGCTACAACACCAATACCGGCGTTCTGACCGAGGCGATGTTCGTCAATGTGTTCAGGGAGATAGCGACGTTCCTGAAGACATAAAGTCCGGAGTCAAGGCGCCGCAAACAATTCGGTCAGCTTCGCCGGCCCGCCCTGCAAGACATTGAGGTCGACATCGCCGTCGATGCCGTCGACACGGCCCCTGTTGTGGTATTGCCAATAGACCCAGTCGTCGCTGCCCGGCTCGAGCAGCAATGAGCGAAGCCAGAGCGGGCGCGCCGCTATCTGCCCGGCATAGGCGGTTGCGGCGTCGTCGGTCAGATAGACGATCACAGGCTTGCCAAAGGCGGCTTCCACCGGACCGAGGAATGCCAGGAGTTCGGCATTGAGCTGTTCAGGTGATGGCCTTTGCGGGCAATTGCCGCCGAATTCGATGTCCACCACCGGCGGCAGCAGCGGCCCGTCGCGCGGCACCACAGAGATGAAATTTTTCGCCTGGTCGGCGCCAGGCCGACAGAAGGTGAAGAAGTGATAGGCGCCGACGGCAAGACCGGCCGCGCGCGCCTCGCGCAAATTGGCGGCAAAGGCATCATCGACATGGTCGCCGCCCTCCGTCGCCTTGATAACGGCAAAGGTGACATCGTCGGCGGCGACGCGCTGCCAGTCGATCTTGCCCTGATGATGTGAGACGTCGATGCCTCTCAGCGGAAATCGGGTGCGGTCCGGCGAGAAGGTACGGAAATAGGCAAGGCCGCCTGCCGCGACGAGGCCGGCCACGGCCACGATGGCCAGGCTCCAGAGAACAATCCGGTACTTCAAGGCGATCCCCTGTTGGAACTGGCGGCTTGTTCGACCTTTGAAGCCAGACTGTTGGCTTTCTTCAGGCTACCGTCACCCACGCTCCTTCAACAAGCGGCCTTTCTCGCGCGACCAGTCGCGCTGCTTTTCGGTCTCGCGCTTGTCGTGCAGCTTCTTGCCGCGGCCGACGGCGAGCAAAAGCTTGGCGCGGCCCTGGTCGTTGAAATAGATTTTCAGCGGCACCAGCGTCATGCCTTCGCGGTCGACGCTCTGCGACAGCTTCGCCATCTCGCGCTTGTTGAGCAGCAGCTTGCGGCGCCGGCGCGGCTCGTGGTTGAAGCGGTTGGCCTGCAGGTATTCCGGCAGATAGGAGTTGATCAGCCAGATCTCGCCGCCTTCGACCGAGGCGTAGCTGTCCTGGATGTTGGCCTGGCCCTGACGCAGCGACTTGACCTCGGTGCCGGTCAGCACCAGACCGGCCTCGATCGTGTCGAGCACCTCATAGGAAAACCGCGCCTTGCGGTTCTCCGCAACGGTCTTGTTGTTGGGATCGGCTTTTCTGACTTGATTCATGATGTGGAGAGGTGGCGCCTCATCCCTAATTTATCAAGCCAGCGTGCTTCATCGCCTGATCGATCTTCTCGGCGGTCGATGCCTCGATCGTCACCAGCGGCGAGCGCACGACGTTCTCGACCTTGCCCAGCTGCGACAGCGCGTATTTAGCGCCGCACAGGCCAGGTTCGGTGAAGATCGCCTTGTGCAGCGGCATGAGGCGATCCTGCAACTCAAGCGCCTTGGCGCTGTCGCCGGAAAGGGTAGCTTCCTGGAATTCGGCGCATAACCTCGGCGCGACATTCGACGTCACCGAGATGCAGCCGACGCCGCCATGCGCGTTGAAGCCGAGCGCCGAAGCGTCTTCGCCCGAAAGCTGGATGAAATCCTTGCCGCAGGTGGCGCGCTGCTCCGACACCCGCTCGACCTTGCCAGTGGCGTCCTTGACGCCGACGATGTTCTTGAAGTCATGCGCCAGTTGGCCCATCGTTTCCGGGCTCATGTCGATCACCGAGCGCGGCGGAATGTTGTAGATGATAATCGGCAGCTTGGTCGCCTTGGCGACGGCGGCGAAATGCGCATAGAGACCGCGCTGCGTCGGCTTGTTGTAGTAGGGCGTGACGACGAGAGCCGCGTCGGCGCCCGCTTTTTCGGCATATTGCACCAGCCCGACCGCCTCCTCGGTGTTGTTGGAGCCGGCACCGGCGACGACCGGAACGCGCCCGTTGGCGACCTCGATGCACACCTTGACGACCTGGCGATGCTCGTCATGCGACAGTGTCGGCGACTCGCCGGTGGTGCCGACGGGAACCAGCCCGGTTGTGCCTTCGGCAAGCTGCCATTCGACGAACGCGCGAAAGGCTTTCTCGTCGAAACGCCCGCTCTTTTCGAACGGTGTCACGAGCGCGGTCAGCGAGCCTCTCAGCATGTCGTCCAACTCCTTGGGACTTATCGAGTTTTGTCGGTCGGTCTATCGTGCGCGCCTTCTAGCCGAAAGCGAAGCCGCGCACCATAGTCTCGACATTGTTGCGCGGCAAGCATTGCCATGGTGCCAGCGGGCGCAATTCGAACGACCTCGATAGCCTTCATTCACGTGCTCTTCACGACCTAAGTTTAGGCTTCGAGGCGTCTCAGCCTGCTGGTAATGTGTAAGGACAGATAATGCCGACCAGGCGGTCCCATCGTTTTGCGCTTCTGGGCGCCACGCTTGCGCTGATCCCGGTCGCGGCGATCGGCGGTGGCGTCGATGTGCAGCTGACGTCGGCGATCCCGATGCCCGACTTGCAGAGCCAGTCGGATCCGGGCCGACAGGATGCGAGCCCCTCAACCAGTGTCGCCTTGCTGAAGAGCGGCCTCGACAGGCTGGCGGCCAACGACATTCCCGGCGCGCGCCAGGTGCGCGAGGCGCTGCCGGCCAATTCGCTCGACCGGCATATACTGGCCTGGGCGATCGCGCTCTATGGCGGCGACCAGGTGCCGAGCGGTGACATAGCGGACGCCGCCAAGATGCTGCCGAACTGGCCGGGCACGATCGCGCTGCGCAAGAACAGCGAGCGAGCGCTCTATCGCGAAAACCCCTCGCCGCAGACCGTGGTGAAGGCATTCGACGGCAGCCAGCCGTTGACACCGGAAGGCGTGATCATCCTTGCCCGCTCCTATGTCGCGCTTGGCAATGCCAAGGCGGCGCGTTCGGTGCTGTCGCCGTTCTGGCGCACGGAAAAGCTCGAGACGAAGGACGAGACAGCGGTCATCAAGGAATTCGGCGCGCTGATCCCGGCCGACGACCATCGCTTCCGCATGGAGCGCATGTTCTATGCCGACAAGGTCAGTTCGGCGCTGCACGTCGCCGGTCTCGCCGGCGCCCAGCCACTGGCCGATGCCTGGGCGGCCGTGTCCAAGGGCGACAAGAATGCGGCCAAGCTGCTGAAGGCGGTGCCACCCGAGCAGCGTTCCGCCGGCTATGTCTTCGCGCAGGCCGAATATCTGCGCAAGCAGCGGAAGTTTGCCGACGCCGCGGCGATCGTGATGAAGGCGCCGACCGAGCGTGAGGCGCTGGTCGATCCCGATGCCTGGTGGGTCGAGCGCCGGGTGCTGTCGCGCGAACTGGTAGACCAGGGCGACATGAAGACGGCCTACAAGATCGTTGCCGCGCATGCCGCCGAAAGTGCCGCCAACGCCGCCGAAGCCGAGTTCCATGCCGGCTGGTACGCGTTGCGCGGCCTCAACGATCCCGCCACAGCCGCCACGCATTTCGCACGCATTGCCGACCTGGCGCAGGGGCCGATGTCGCTGTCGCGCGCCTATTACTGGCTGGGCCGCGCGGCGGAAGTCGGCGGCCCTGGCAACGCCAAGGACAATTTCGCGCGCGCCGCCGCCTACGGCACCACCTTCTATGGCCAGCTTGCCGGCGAGCGGGTCGGCTTGAGGAGCCTCAACATCGTCTATCCGCAGCCGAGCGCGGCCGACCGGAAGAATTTCGCAGCCCGAGAAGCCGTCAGTGCCATCATGCGGCTGCAGGAGGCGGGCTACGACCGCTACGCCGAGACGCTCTACCGCGACCTCGCCGGGCAGCTGACCAGCCCGGGCGAACTGGCGCTGCTGGCGGTGCTGGCGGAAAAGCAGGACAATCATTTCATGGCGCTGAAGATCGGCAAGATCGCCGGCGCGCGCGGCATCGATGTCGGGGCGCTGTCGCATCCGCTGGGCGTCATTCCCGACACCGCCAACATTTCCGGCTCGGGCAAGGCGCTGGCCTATGCGATCGCGCGCCAGGAAAGCGAGTTCAATGTCGGCGCCATTTCCAGCGCCGGCGCGCGCGGGCTGCTGCAGTTGATGCCGGGCACCGCCAGGCAATTGGCAAAGAAAGCCGGATTGACGTTTTCGCAGACCCGGCTGACCAGCGATGCCGGCTACAATGCGACGCTGGGCGCGGCCTTCCTCGGCGAGCAGCTCGACCGCTTTGACGGATCCTATGTGCTGACCTTCGCCGGCTACAATGCCGGCCCCAACCGCGCCGCCCAATGGGTGGCGAAATACGGCGACCCGCGCGGCAAGGACGTGGACGCCATCGTCGACTGGATCGAGCGGATTCCCTATACGGAAACAAGAAGTTACGTGCAGCGCGTGATGGAGAATTACGAGGTCTACAAGATGCGTATTTCAGGGAAGTACGACATTGTGGGAGATCTGGTGAACGGGCGGAGTTGAGGAGCGGCGAGTTCATAAAGCCGGATGCCGGCGATCCTTCGCGCCCCCCTCTGTCCCTCCAACATCTCCAAGATTCTCAGCCCGCCTACTCCGGCGATTTGACCGCCCCTGCCCTCGCCTGTAGCAGTCGGAAGCGATCCGACAGCGACGGGGAATCGAGTGCATATGCAAGATGACCAAGGTTTCTCCGACTTCTTCTACACCGCGCCGGACGGGCTCAAACTGCATGCCCGCGTTTACGGCGAAACTGACTTTGGACGCTGGCCGGTCGTCTGCCTGCCCGGCCTGACCCGCAATGCGCGCGACTTCAACGAGTTGGCGCTGCATCTGTCGAGGCAGGCGAAGAACCCACGCAAGGTCATCGCCTTCGACTATCGCGGGCGCGGACAATCCGCCTATGATCCCGACATCAGCCACTATAATGTCGGTGTCGAGGCCGGCGACATCCTCGCGGGCCTGGCGGCCCTCGGCATCGAGAACGCGGCCTTCATCGGCACGTCGCGCGGTGGGCTGATCATCCATGTGATTGGCGCTATGCGGCCGGCCGTGCTGAAGGCCATCGTGCTCAACGACATCGGCCCGGTGATCGAGGCCGAAGGCCTCGCCCATATCGGCTCCTACCTCGAGCGCGCGCCGAAGCCGAAGAGCTTTGGCGAGGCGCTCGACGCCCAGCGCGGCACGCATGGTGGCGATTTTCCGGCGCTGACTGAGGCCGACTGGGAACGGATGGTGTCGGCGCTCTATCGGGAGACGGATGCAGGACTGGTGCCGGATTTCGACTCGAAACTGGTCGACACGCTTGCTGGGCTCGATTTCACCAAGCCATTGCCGGATCTATGGCCGCAATTCGAAGCGCTCGCCGCCGTGCCGATGCTCGCCATACGCGGCGGCAACTCGAAGCTGCTGTCAGCCGGGACGCTGGAAGAGATGCGAAAACGCCATCCTGGCATGGAGACGATTACGGTCGATGGCCAAGGCCATGCGCCTTTCCTGGAGACCGGCGACCTGCCGGACGCCATCGCCGCATTCCTAGATCGGGCCGAACAACAGGTTCAGGCAAAGTAAACCCCAAGACCAAATCGGTCTCGGGGTCGCTATTGCAGTATAGGACAGTTTGGCGGAGCTATTTGGCCTTGGAGCTCTTCCCGGCCGCCTTGGCCGCCTTCGCTGGGCGCGCTTCGCCCTTTTGCTTAGGCCCTGCCGATGTAGGCGTGGTCAGCGGAGACGAGAACGCCGAGTTCTCCGTGCCGCCCCCCATCCCCTCGCCGCGCGGCGTTTCCAGCACGACGACGCAGCCATCGAGGTCGTTTGTGGCCAGATGCGCGTAGCGCATGGTCATCGACAGCGTCTGGTGGCCGAGCCACATCTGGACGCGCCTGATGTCAATGCCGCCCTGGACGAGACGCGATGCGCAGGTGTGGCGCAATATATGCGGAACCACCTGTTCGTCGGCGCCGAGGCCGACCTCGGCCTTCGCATCATTCCAGATGGCACGATATTGCGCCTGGCTGAGCTTGGTGAACGGACCCTTGGGTCGGCGGCCTTCGGTGACCGGCAATTTGATGACCTCTTTGACACGAGCGGTCATCGGAATGGTGCGGCTGCGGCCGGACTTGGTGATCCAGAAGGAGACGCGGTGTTCCTGGATGTCGTTCCAAATCAACCCGAGCGCCTCGCCGAGGCGGCATCCGGTGTCGACGAGGAAGACAGAAAGACGGTAAGCATCCTCGCTGCGGCTCCTGATGGCCGCGAACAGCCTAGCCTCTTCGTCCTTTTCAAGGAAACGAATCCGTCCCGCCCGCTCCTTCTGGCGGCGGAACTCGGGCAGGCTGTGGATATCTCCCATCTTATGAGCCTTGCGCAACAGTTTGCTAAGGGCAGCCATCTTCCGGTTGATGGTTGCGTTGCTGTTGCCGCGCTGGCGCAAGGTACCGATAAGGTTGTCCAGGGTGCTTTGGTCAAAGGCGCTGAAACGTTCCCCAAGGAGGATCTCGTCTATTTCGCCGATGAAAGAGCTGACATTGTATTTATGCCGCCCGTCATCCCAAAGTATGTCTCGATAGGCTGAAAAAAGCTCTCCGACCCTATACGACTTTACTTCTCTTATCTTGTTAAAGCTGTATTTGATCTTTGCGCTTTGAGAAGAAAACATCGAAAAATGATCAGAGGGTGTTTCCTCTTGAATCGCTTCGGTCGTCATCATTCGCTGCAACCCCCGAATGGATAGATCAGCCCTATCCGCTTGGAGGCGCCCTTTCAAGAGTTTTGAATCACGCAGTTGTGATTTCATCCGCCATCAACGGATCCCACGAAATCGTCCCACGGACTCTATTCAGCTACCGATACCCCCATCCTTTCGTTTGCGTTGACCCAGTCACGAAAACAATCCAGCCCGGGCGTTGATGCGCCCGGGCTGGATTTCACCTGTATAGAACCAGCCCTTAGAACGAGCGCTGGAAGCGGAGCATACCGCCGACGCTGTTGTCGTCGTCAGCATTGGTCCAGTTGGAGAAATCGGCGTTGCCGAAATTGCCTGCATTGAGGTAGTCAACTTCAGCCGTGACCGTGAAGCCGGGGACGACGTCGTAGGCGACGTTGGCTGCGATACCGAGGTTCTCACCTTCGTCATACGAGACCTGGAGGTTGAACGAGGTCTTCTCGTTGAAGGTGTAGGTGCCACCGCCCCAGACTGCCCAGTTGCCGTCCCACTGCTTGTAGAAGCCGCGGCCACCAGCCGGGAGGGCATAGGTCGGATCCGACAGGTTGTCGTCGGAGCCGTAGCCGCCGATGATGAACAGCGACAGGTTCTGCATCGGGGTGATGTCCAAACGAACCTTGCCGGCGACTTCTTCATAGTTGCTGTCATAAGCGATGACGCCGGTGATGGCGCCCCAGCCCTGCGTCCACTTCAGACCGCCGACGACATGCGGAACGTAGCTGTCGATCGTGCCCACGCCGTAGAAATCAGGAGTGCCGCCGCCCGAACCTTCTTCGAGCGAGAGAACGGCGGAGAAGCCGTTGCCGGCGTCGAAGTAGTACTGGATGACGTTGGTGTCGAAATCGCCGTAAGGAACCAGCGTATCCTGGATGACGTTGCCGGCGTAGCCGATGAACGTATTGAAGGCCGATTCGTCCTTACCGACGCGCAGACCACCGAGCTGGATCCATGCGAAGTTCAGCGAGACGCCCGAGTTGGTAGCAACATTGCCATAATAGGTGGCATAGCCGTTGCGGTTGCCGAAATTCCAGCGAGTCTCGGTGAAGGTCTTCAAGGTGCCGAGTTCGGTTTCCTGGCCGGTCCAGGTCTTCAGCGTGAAGCGGGCCTTCTTGCGCCAGGTATCCTGGCTGTCGCCATCCTTCACGTCACGGCTCTCCGCGCCATCGAACGAACCGACGTCGCCAAAGCTGGCGTCATAACGCACATAGCCGCCGATGCGCAGGCAGGTTTCGGTGCCGGGAATGTAGAAGTAGCCCATGCCGTAAACGTCGCAGATCTTGACGTATTCAGCTGGTTCCGGCTCGGCGACGACGACGGCGTCGGCGGCGCGCGCACCGGAAACTGCGATCAGGGCCGCAGCGGAGCCAAGGAGAAGGCTCTTGATGTTCATTTTCTGACCTCCAGTCAAAAGTTAAAAAACGGGTCTGGGTATTCTTTGCTGAAGGACAGCGTTCCCTGCCCCATCCCCACTAACCGAAAAAGATGCGCACCGCGCCGCTCCTTCGAATTCGACATTACCCATGAGCCGGCGGCGTTCAACCACGATCGTACCAGCAAAAGGGCAGTTCGGGCGCTATCCCCCGGCGTTGTTGCACAAATGACACGATTTGGCCTCACTCCGAAAGCTCTCGTTAACCATTGGGACTCCCGCGGCCCTTGCAACGCGGCCGAATCCGGCGACGCGCCGTCGCAATTGCGGCCATGTCGCCCCGAGTCGCCGGCCAGGGAATTGCCGCAGAATCGCCTTATGGCGCATGCGGCCGGCGGCCGATGTCGGATTTTTCCGCGATAATGGTGCCAGCTGTTGATTGTGCCGGCGCTTTTCTTTATCCAGCGGCGCAACGGAGAGGTGGCCGAGTGGTCGAAGGCGCTCCCCTGCTAAGGGAGTAGAGGTCAAAAGCTTCTCGTGGGTTCGAATCCCATCCTCTCCGCCACCCTACGCCCTGCGGGCTTCGGGTGGCAGGCCACCCGAAACCGCAATCGGACGTTGGAGTGTCGCCCGAAGCTACGAAGTAGCGTAGGGGGACCATGTGGTACGTCTATTTCCTGCAGCTCCATAACGGCGATATCTATGTCGGATCGACAAACGACCTCCGACGCCGTTTCGAATCGCATCGATCGGGCTACGTGACATCGACTAAGGCCTATCTGCCTCTGACGTTGAAGTCCTACATTGCGGTTGAAACCGAGGCCAACGCCCGGCAACTCGAGCGATATTTCAAGACCGGCTCGGGCAAGGCCTTCGCCAGTAAGCGTTTTTGGCGGGCGGAGCCCCACTGACGACCTTAAGGCATATCTATTTGAAATTAAAAGAAAAACGGCGCAACGACCTGCTTTTCGTCGACCTCCACCTTCGATTCTGACTGGAGGTCAGAAAATGAACATCAAGAGCCTTCTCCTTGGCTCCGCTGCGGCCCTGATCGCAGTTTCCGGTGCGCGCGCCGCCGACGCCGTCGTCGTCGCCGAGCCGGAACCGGCTGAATACGTCAAGATCTGCGACGTCTACGGCTCGGGCTACTTCTACATTCCCGGCACCGAAACCTGCCTGCGCATCGGCGGCTTTGTCCGCTACGACATCGGCGTCGGCGACGTCGGCTCGTTCGATGGCTCCCGCGCCATCGATCAGATGAACGGGAAGGATCAGGGTACGTGGTACAAGAACACCCGCTTCACCCTGAAGACCTGGACCGGCCAGGAAACCGAGCTCGGCACCTTGAAGACCTTCACCGAGACCCGCTTCAACTTCGGCAACTCCAATGGCTATGGCGATGAATTCGGCAATGACGCTGTCAACAAAGGCGTCACGCTGAACTTCGCCTGGATCCAGCTCGGTGGCCTGCGCGTCGGTAAGGACGAATCGGCCTTCGATACGTTCATCGGCTATGCCGGCAACGTCATCCAGGATACGCTGGTCCCGTACGGCGGCTTCGATACCAACGTCGTCCAGTACTATTTCGACGCCGGCAACGGCTTCTCCGCCGTGGTTTCGCTCGAAGAAGGCTCCGGCGATGCTGGTGCTGCTGTCCTCGATGGGGCTGGCAACTATGTCTACAACGCCACGTCCGGCAATGACACCATCGACAGCTACGTGCCGCATGTCGTCGGCGGCGTGAAGTACACGCAGGGCTGGGGCGATATCATCGCCGTCGGCGCCTATGACAGCACTTGGGAAGAGTGGGCCGGCAAGGTTCGCCTCGATGTGAACGCGACCAACGAACTGTCGCTGTTCATCATGGCCGGCTACGGAACGGACGACAACATCGACCGCAACTTCTACAAGCAGTGGGGCGGCAACTGGGCGGTGTGGGGCGGCGGCACCTACAAGTTCAACGAGAAGACCTCGTTCAACCTCCAGGCCTCTGCTGACGACGACAAGAACTATGGCGTAGCGGCGAACGTCGCCTACGACATCGTTCCCGGCCTGACGGTCACGGCCGAAGTCGACTACGACCACGACGGCAAGTTTGGCGACGTTGACAATCGCAACTGGACCAATGGGGACAAGAAGAACAGCGTCGGCGGCCTCCTCCGCTTCCAGCGCTCGTTCTAATAGGCTCCGGCTGAATGAAGCTAAACCCGGCGGGCAACCGCCGGGTTTTTTGTTGGGCACCGTGTTCTTTGAGGACGACGGGCTCCGCTCAAGAATTTCGCAGGTAACGGCGAAACAGCGACGGGCCCTCACGCTCAAATGTCGGCAAGATCTCCCAAAGCGTCGATCAGCGGCTGGATCTCGCTTTCGTAATTCGCCCACCGCTTGACGGACGACGTATAGATCGGCTGGCGAACCTGCCAATTGCTATAGGTGTTTACGGAGCCGCCCCTGTCAAAAAAGCGCAAGCAGGTATCGTCCCAGGGTAGTCCGAGATAATCTATGAGACAGCGTGACTGCTTCTCTTGATTTTCAATCAACGTCTCGTACCGGTTTTCGAAGATACGGCCCGGGAAAATCTTGTCCCAATGCCGCATCAGACGATCATACTCCCTGTAGTAAAGCCCCAGTGTCTCCAGATCGGCGCTGTAGCTATGCGCATCACTGAATTGCAGGACAAAGCAAGAGATACAATTGTCAATGGCGTCGCGGCGACAATGAATGATGCGCGCGTTGGGGAAAAGGATGCCAATCAGGCCGACCAGCTCGAAATTGTGAGGCATCTTGTCGACAATTCGAAGCGCATCAGGGGCCCGCTCGCGCAGATAGCCAACATGCTCCGCAGCCAGCGCCCTGGACAGCTGTGGGGTCATCGATGCGATCGCCTCACCCGGGCTTATGTCGGATCCATACCTAAGATCGAGCCCATTCGATATGCGTCTAAGCTTTGTTAACTCGCCAGCGCCATGAACATTGGGATGGCTGGCGCAGATCTGCTCAGTCAGTGTTGTGCCCGAGCGAGGCATCCCGACTACGAACACGGGCACCTCGGAGACATTGCCAGAAGCAGTCCTTGAAGCCACCAAATCCGGTGTAAAGGTTTCGATCAGGGCGTCGACCCAACGACGGTAGGATTGCAGATCGAAGCTGTTGCCGCCGGCTTGATTTCCTTTTTTGAAGTGCTCCATCGCCTCCTTGTAGCGACCGAGGTCGTTGAGCAGCTTTCCGGCCGCGTGATGGAGCGCCGTCGCTCCCTGGGATCCGTGGTCAGGGTCTTGAAGCTCCGTCAGGATCGCCGCGAGTTCTGGTGGCTCTTCAGTGAATTTGTGCGTGCGCACAAGTGCATTGTAGGCAGCAGGTACCGCGATGCGCCGATCTATTGCCTCTTTGAGATGAACGGCGGCTTCGTCCATGCGGCCGAGGCTTGCCAGCGCACGAGGCAGCCCCAACCGGGCCATGGGATGATTTCGGTCGACCCTGAGCGCCTTCTCAAAGAGCGGCAGCGCCATTTCCCCCTTGTCAAACGAATTGTATGCATCGCCCAAGGCGCAAAGCGCTTCCACCAGATCCGGCTTCAATGCCAGTGCGTGCCGAATGTGTTTGATCGCCGGTGTAAACTCGCTGAGCCTCAAATAGGCTTGACCGAGGCTTAGGTGGTAGTAGGGATTTAGAGGCTCCTGCGCGATCGCCCGACCAAAATACCGCAGGACCTTTTCGTCGTCGTACCCGATCCCCAGCGTCCCCAGTATATAAAGGGCCAGCGGATGTTCGGGCGTTCTCGCCAGAACGCGATGACAGAGCTCTTCCGCCTCAGGCAATCGATTCTCTTGCTGGAACTCGAGCGCCTGCCTCAACATCATATCGTTGGCCTGAGCGCGAGACGGAGCCGCCTTTGCGGGCTGAGGTTTCGGTTGCCCAACCTTCGGCGGTGCGCCCTTCGGCGCTGCTTGGGTTTTAAGGTGCTTGGCCCAAGCGGGCGGCAATCGGTTGCTCATTCTATTTCGCTAGCAAAACGGATCGGCGAAATCCAGTGCGACATTGTCATCTTGCGCCCAACATGCCTCCACGCTAGCAAGAAGACCGTTTTTCGAGCGAGCCCTTGCCATGCGTCAGCGCCCTCCCCTTACGCCGATCATCGCCGCCCTTCCCTCGACGGTTCCATTTGTCGGGCCGGAGGCGCAGGAGCGTGAGCGTGGCCGTGCTTTTCGTGCCCGCATCGGTGCCAATGAGAGCAGCTTTGGCCCCTCGCCGCGGGTCATCGAGCACATGGCCGGGATTGCCCGCGACATGTGGATGTATTGCGACCCCGACAATTTCGGCCTGAAGCAGGCGGTGGCTCGACATCTCGGAGTCGGTGCCGAGAACGTCGTCGTCGGCGAAGGCATAGACGGGCTGCTCAGCCTGGTGGCGCGCATGTATGTTGCACCCGGTGACGCGGTGGTGACCTCGCTCGGTGCCTATCCGACCTTCAATTTCCATATTGCCGGCGTCGGCGGCCGGCTGGTTGCGGTGCCTTACGCGGACGACAGAGAAAGCCTGGACGGGCTGCTTGCGGCGGTCGTCAGGGACAAAGCGCCGTTGGTCTATCTCTCCAATCCGGACAATCCGATGGGCAGTTGGTGGGAGGCGGCCGAGATCACCCGCTTCATCGAGGCGCTGCCCGAAACCACCATGCTGGTGCTCGACGAAGCCTATGGTGAGCTTGGGCCGGCCTCGGCACTGCCGCCGATCGATGTCTCCAGGCCAAACGTCATTCGCATGCGCACCTTTTCGAAGGCGTATGGGCTTGCCGGCATACGTTGCGGTTACGCGGTGGCCGAGCCCCAGGTGATCCGCGATTTCGAGAAAATCCGCAACCATTACGGCGTCAGCCGCATGGCGCAGATCGCCGGCGTCGAGGCGCTCGCCGACCAGGCCTATCTCGAGAGCGTGGTGACACGGGTCGCGGCTGGGCGGCGGCGAATCGCCGGGATCGCTGAAGCAAACGGGCTGAAGCCGCTGCTTTCGGCGACCAATTTCGTCACCATCGACTGCGGCATCGATGGCGCCTTCGCGCTGAAGGTGCTGCAGGGGCTCTTGGCACGCGACGTGTTCATCCGCAAACCGATGGTGCCGCGGCTCGACCGCTGCATAAGGGTCAGCGTCGGACTCGACCATGAGCTCGACATTTTCGCGGAAGAACTGCCGGGCGCACTGGCGACGGCGCGGGGGAATTAGTCGGTTCCCGTTCGCGCAGCCGACACGCGCTCATTTCGCATCGCATCGAATCGAGCGCGCCGTCGGCTTTCTTGCCGGACCTTATACGCCTCTCGCTCGTGCCTCGAAATTCCATCCGATTGCGCGCGTTCGCACATCTGCCGTGCTGGAGATATATTAGCGAATTCCGGCTCTTAAGGGTCTTCAGAAGAACCAGCACTGGGAAATATAGAGCCGTCGAAATGACGCCATGGCCCGAGCAAATGCATCACTTGCTCAAAGCGTCAGAAGAACTTGAGAGCTCAGCTGAAAACTGATCTGCACACTGATCTCAACCTTGCTAGGCGGGTAGGCAATGCTGCACACGATATATGTGCATATGTCCTAATTTGTTTACTTTAGCGCCGAATCATAAACACATATGGTGCCTGACCGAGGAACGGGCAACGGGGAAATACAGGGGGCTCACCACCAATCAGAACCAACGGGGATACCAAATGCCGCAACACAGTGCCAACGAGCAGTATCTGCTCGAACTCATCAATGCGGAGCGTGCCAAGACAGGTGCCCAGCCTCTGGCCTTCGACAACGACCTCAGCGAAGCCGCCGAAGGTCACGATCGGTGGATGCTGGCAACCGACATCTTTTCGCATACCGGTTCCGGTGGCTCGTCGCCGACGACGCGCATGAAGGCTGCAGGCTTTGTCCTAACCGGATCCTGGGCGACCGGCGAGAACATCGCCTGGGCAACGACCCGCGCCCCGACCGGCTATGTCGACGAGGTCAAGCTCCTCCACACCAACCTGATGAATTCATCGGGACACCGGGCGAACATCCTCAATCCCAACTTCCGTGAAGTCGGCCTCGGCTTCGAGGTCGGCGACTACAAGGGCCGCAGCAGCGCCTTCGTCACCGAGGACTTCGCCAAGAGCGGTACCGACCTGTTCCTGACCGGCGTCACCTTCGACGACAAGGATGGCGATCGTTTCTACGATCCGGGCGAAGGGCTCGGCGCCATCACGGTGACGGCCAAGAATTCCGCCGGCCAGACCTTCAAGACCACGACATCGGCTGCCGGCGGCTACGATCTGGTGCTGAAGCCTGGTACCTACACGGTGACATTCTCGGGCGCGAACATCGCCACCTCGACGCAGACGGCGACGATCGGCACCAAGAACGTCAAACGCGACCTGATCGATCCGACGATGAAGTCGGGCACGCTTGCGGCGACAGCCTCGGCCGACGATGCCAGTTCCGACACCAGCCACACGCAGCCGGCGGCGTCGGCTGCTCCCACCACCGTGGCGGATGCGGGGAGCTACACTGCCGGCAGCACCACCAAGAGCTGGCTCGCCGACTTCTTCAAGACCCATTCGGCGGCGAAGCAAAGCACCCTCAGCGCCAATGAGACTGCTGGCGGCGCGACCGATCAGGACACATCACATACGGCCGTGCTTGGCAGCGACCATTTGCAGTTCCGCCAGACAATAGCCTCGCCCACCAATGCAGAGGATGTCTCCGATCTGCTCGATGGCGGCGGCCCCTTCCATCAGGCGATAGATCGCGCGGTGGCGGCGTTGCAGGCGCATGTCCCGGCTGACGGCCTCATCGTTGCCGATGCGGGCGACGCGGCACATGCCGCGGTGGCCAAGATCCTGGCTCAGATAGCCCAATCGGACCATCAGAGCGCAGACCTCGTGGGCTGACCGCGAACTGCAAGACTGCCTGGCGGTCCGTGCGGCAAGTGCGGGCCGCCGCGAATTTGAAGGAGATTTGACGCCCTAGCCAATCTGACGGCGTCAGCGTTCGGATTTCGAAGCCGCCCGAGCCGATAGCCGGGCATAGTTGAGGTAAAGATACTGCTTCATCCGTTTTCGCCAGACCCGAACCGCAAGGCTCGCTCCGAGCTGCGGGAGGCTCTTGCCTCCTTTCGCCGTGCCTATCTTGCCGTTGCCGGCTTCAGCGGCCTGATCAACATCCTGATGCTTTCCGGCTCGCTGTTCATGCTGCAAGTCTATGACCGCGTGCTGCCCAGCCGCAGCGTGCCGACGCTGGTGGCGCTGATCATCCTGGTGGCCGTGCTCTACGTCTTTCAGGGTATTCTCGAGGCGGTGCGGGCTCGGGTGCTGACGCGCATAGGAGCCGGCATCGAGGAAACCATCTCCAGCCGCGTCTTCGGCTGCGTGGTACGCCTGCCGCTGCGCACGCGCGACCGCGGCGAAGGGCTGCAGGCGCTGCGCGATCTCGACCAGGTCAGCGGCTTCCTCTCCGGCCCCGGCCCCGCCGCCCTGTTCGACCTGCCGTGGATGCCGCTCTATGTGGCGATCTGTTTCCTCTTCCACCCATGGATTGGTGTCGCAGCGCTTGTCGGTGCCCTTCTGCTGGTGTCGCTGACGGTGCTGACAGACCGTCTGGTCCGCGGCCCGACCAAGGCAATGTCGGGGTTCAGCACCAGCCGCAGCGCGATCGCGCAGTCGAGCACCCGCAACGCCGAGGTGCTGGCCGCGATGGGAATGGGCGAGAGGTTGGCCGGCCGCTGGAGCCGGGCCAATGCCGGTTTTCGCGAGGCACAGGAGCGTGCCAGCGACCTGACAAGCGGGCTGGGCGCCGTGTCACGCATCCTGCGCATGATGCTGCAGTCGATGGTGCTGGCGCTCGGCGCCTATCTGGTCATCCACCAGCAGGCGACCCCTGGGATCATCATTGCCAGCTCGATCCTTACGTCACGCGCGCTGGCGCCCATCGAGCTTGTCATTGCGCATTGGAAGGGCTTCCTCAACGCCCGCCAAAGCTGGCGGCGCCTGGACGATCTGTTTGCAGCGCTCCCGGCATTGGAGAGCGGGATGGAGCTGCCTGCCCCGACTGGCGAGCTCTCGGTCGAGACCATCAGCGTCGTGGCCCCCGGCGACCGGCGCCTGGTGGTGCAGGACGTCGAATTCTCGCTGCGCGCCGGATCGGGGGTTGGCGTGATCGGCCCCAGCGGCTCCGGGAAATCCTCGCTGGCGCGCGCGCTGGTCGGCGTGTGGCCGGTGATGCGCGGCAAGGTCCGGCTCGACGGTGCGGCTCTCGAGCAACGGCCGGCCCGCTTGCTCGGCCGCCATATCGGCTACCTGCCCCAGGACGTCGAACTGTTCGCCGGCACGGTCGGCCAGAACATTGCGCGTTTCGACGACGATGCCGTGCCGGAGACGATCATCGCGGCGGCGCGGGCCGCCGGCGTCCATGAAATGATCCTGCGCCTGCCCGAGGGCTATCAGACGGAAATCGGCGAAAGCGGCGCCGCACTTTCGGCCGGCCAGCGCCAGCGTGTGGCATTGGCGCGCGCGCTGTTCGGCGATCCGTTCCTGGTCGTGCTCGACGAACCCAATTCCAACCTCGATGCCGCCGGCGACCAGGCGCTGACGCAAGCCATCGAAGGCGTCAAGGCGCGCGGCGGCATCGCCATCGTGGTGGCGCACCGGCCGAGCGCGCTTGCCGCACTGGACCATCTGCTGGTGCTCGGCGGCGGCAGGCAGCAGGCCTTTGGCCCGAAGAGCGAGATAGCGCGGCAGGTGCTGCAGCCCGCAGCCGTGCCGCTGCATGCGGTGGGAACGGCGGGATGAAGATGGCGCTTGCAGCACCCGATTTTGCAGCGGCGGGTCTGCGTGCCGCCAGGGACGTGGCGTTGCGTGGAAGGTCGATGGCGCTTGCCTTTCTCGACAAGGGAGCAAAGCCGGTCGAGGCCGCATCGCCGCAACAACAGCGGTTGCGGCGCGCCATTGACCGCAATGTGAGGCTGGGCGGCATCACTGCCCTTGTGCTGGTCGGCGGGCTCGGCCTTTGGGCAGTGACAAGCAATCTTTCCGGCGCCGTGGTCGCGGCCGGCCATCTGGTCGTCGATTCCAACGTCAAATCCGTCCAGCATCCGCAAGGCGGCGTGGTCGGCGCGCTGAATGTGAAGAATGGCAGCATGGTCGCGGCCGGCGACGTGCTGGTGCGGCTCGACGACACGGTGGCGCGTGCCAATCTGGCCATCGTCGACAACGGTCTCAACGAGTTGTCGGCCCGCCGCGCCAGGCTGATAGCCGAACGCGACGGCGCCACGGCGGTCGCCTATCCCGACCAGCTCGCGGCGCGCGCGGCCGACCCCAAGATCGCCGAACTGATCGACGGCGAGACCAAGCTGTTTGCCTTGCGGCGCCAGGCACGCGACGGCCAGGTCTCGCAGTTGCGCGAGCGCATCGTCCAATTCCGGCAGGAGATCGCCGGTATCGAAGCCCAGCAGAGGAGCAAGCAGCAGGAAATCGCGCTCACCAAGGTCGAACTGGCGGGCATGCGGGACCTGTGGAAGAAGAAGCTGGTGCCGATTTCGCGGCTGGCCGAACGCGAGCGCGCCCAGGCACGGCTCGACGGCGAGGATGGCCAGCTAACCGCCGCGGCCGCGCAGACGCGCGGACGCATCAGCGAGACGGAACTGGCGATCATCCAGATCGACCAGGACATGCACAGCGAGGTGGCAAGCGAGCTGCGCGAGATAGACGCCAAGGCGAGCGAGTTGCGCGAGCGCCAGATCGCGGCCCAGCAATCGCTGAAGCAGATCGACATCCGCGCACCACAATCCGGCCGTGTGCATCAGCTGGCGATCCATACGGTCGGCGGCGTCATCTCGCCTGGCGAAGCGATCATGCAAATCGTGCCGACGGCCGACGCGCTGGTGGTCGAGGCGCGTGTCGCCCCTCAGGACATCGACCAACTGCGCATCGGGCAGCCGGCGACGCTTCGCCTTTCGGCATTCAGCCAGCAGACGACGCCGGAGGTCGAAGGCGAGGTGGACCGCATCTCTCCCGATCTCATCGAAGACCAGAAGGCCGGCATCTCCTACTATGCCGTGCGCATCGTGCTGTCGGCCAGGAGCCTCCAAGAGGCAGGCCCGCTGGAGCTGAAGCCGGGCATGCCGACCGAGGTTTTTCTCAGGACCACCGACCGCACGGTGCTTTCCTATCTGCTTAAGCCGTTGACCGATCAGGCCAGCCGCGCGTTTCGCGGCGACTAAGGAGCGGTTCATCGTTTCACGGAAACGCCGAATCGCTCTATCTCTTGTCTTGACGCAATTCCGGACGGAAAACCGTTTCACACTTTTCCTGGAATTACTCTAGCTCCAGCTTTGGCGAGGAAGCTTGTCTGCCACGCGGCAGGTCTATAGGCGACTTCCGCTCGTTGCGGTCTCACCCATGTCGCCGCCGAGCAGGCGCGTGACCCGCTTCAACGCGTCTGAAAGCTGCTGGGCTTCGTCATCGGCAAGGCCGGCCGTCAGCCGGGCGAGGTCTTGGTTCGCCGTCATCTGCAACCTTGCCAATGCCTGATTGCCACGGGCCGTCAGGGACAGGCGGCGGCTATGCCGGTCGTTCGGGACGGCGCGCATTTCGGTCAGGCCGGCAGCCGCGAATTTTCGCAGGATACGCGTGAGATAGGTCGGTTCGAGCCGCAGTTCCCTGGCCATTTCGGAGGCCGTCGGCCCGATATCGAGATGGAACATCCGCGCAAGAAAACCCGCCGTGCCACCTGCATCGGCAGCAGGAGCGCCCGACCGGCGATCCAGTTCGAACAGCACCCGGGCCTCGGTCAGCGTATAGGCGCTGTGCGTCAGGGTCTCGTCGAGCAGCCCGATCAGGCCGGTATAGAACCGGTTGAAGCGGCGGATGTCGCCGACCAGGGCATTGCGATCGACCGGCATGCAGGCCCTTCCTCAGGTGATATCCGCCGTCGGATTCATCTCCAATTATTTGATTAAGTCAACTATTTATTGAATTAGGTCATACATCTATAACCCAGGACGCGAGCGCTCGGTCCCGCGCAATCCCGATGGAGCCGCTTGCATTCGCTGGGTGAAGCGCCAGATTCATGTGCACAATGCAAGGATACGCTTCGGGGCGAGCGATGAGTGATCGGCAAAGGGCCGTGCAGGCGCGCGTTTTCGGCAGAGTGCAAGGCGTCAGCTACAGGGTCTGGGCGCGAAGCGAGGCCATCCGGCTCGGCATTGCCGGCTGGGTGCGCAACGAAAGCGATGGTTCGGTCACGGCCCGGATGGCCGGAGCCGACGCCGAGGTCTCGTCAATGATCCAACGCCTCTGGGAAGGCCCGGCGGGCGCATCGGTCTCGCGCGTCGACGTCGAGGAACTCACCTCCTGGAATGCGCCAACGAGCTTCACGATCATTGTGTGACCAGGGCACGCAGATTGCGCCCTCTTGAATTAATTGAACGTTTGTTTTATTATTTGCCTCGATGAGGTGAGCATGGCCCGCACGACCGGTTCCGATGGCGAAAAGACCGAGGCTGCCGTCCGCGAGGCGGCGGTCAGCCTGATCGCGCGTCTCGGCTATGAAGCGATGTCGATGCGCCAGTTGGCCGCCGAGGTCGGCGTGCAGGCAGCCGCGCTCTACCGCTATTTTCCGACCAAGGAAGACCTGCTGTTCACGCTGATGCGCGAGCACATGGAGGGGCTGAGCGCAGCGTGGGAGGCGGCACGCCCCGCGACGGCCGATCCGACCGCGCGGCTCGCCGCCTATGTCCGGAACCACATCGCCTTCCACATCGAACGCCGCCACGCCACGCATGTTTCCAACATGGAGCTGCGCAGCCTGTCGCATGAGCGCCTGACGCAGATCCTGCGCATGCGCACGGCCTATGAGAAGGAACTGCGCGCCATCCTGCGCGACGGCGTGGAGACGGGCGCTTTCGACATCGACGACACCGGCCTGACCGCGATGGCGCTGATCCAGATGATGACCGGCGTCATCGTCTGGTTCCGGCCGGGCGAGCGGCTGTCGATCGCCGAGGTCACGGCGTCATATCTTTCGATGACAATGCGCCTCGTTGGCGCGAGGATCGATACCGGTACCGGGGAGGAACGGCATGTACACGAACACGCTCAGCTTCGGGCTTGACGAAGACATCGAGGCGCTGCGCGACCTGGTGCGGCGCTTCGCCCAGGACAAGATCGCGCCGATCGCAGCCGAGATCGACCGCTCGAACGAATTCCCGGCGCATCTGTGGGCCGAACTTGGCGCGCTCGGCCTGCTCGGCATCACCGCCGATCCGGATTTCGGCGGCAGCGGCATGGGCTATCTCGCCCATGTGATCGCGGTGGAAGAGATTTCGCGCGCCTCGGCCTCGGTCGGCCTCTCCTATGGCGCCCATTCCAACCTGTGCGTCAACCAGATCAACCGCTGGGCGACACCGGCGCAGAAGGAAAAATACCTGCCGCCGCTGTGCAGTGGCGAAAAAGTCGGCGCGCTGGCGATGTCGGAATCCGGCGCCGGCTCGGACGTGGTATCGCTCAGGCTGCGCGCCGAAAAGCGCAACGACCGCTATGTGCTCAACGGCTCGAAAATGTGGATCACCAACGGGCCGGACGCCGAGACGCTGGTGGTCTATGCCAAAACCGATCCGGAGCGCCATTCGCGCGGCATCACCGCCTTCATCGTCGAAAAGACGATGGCCGGCTTTTCGGTGGCGCAAAAACTCGACAAGCTCGGTATGCGCGGCTCGAACACCGGCGAGCTGGTGTTCGAGAATGTCGAGGTGCCGTTCGACAATGTGCTGCATGAGGAAGGTCGCGGCGTCGAGGTGCTGATGTCGGGCCTCGACTATGAGCGCACGGTGCTGGCTGGCGGCCCGATCGGGCTGATGGCTGCCTGCCTCGACGTGGCGATCCCTTATGTGCATGAGCGCAAGCAGTTCGGCCAGCCGATCGGCGAGTTTCAGCTGGTGCAAGGCAAGCTTGCCGACATGTACACGGTGATGAGTGCCGCGCGCGCCTACGTCTATGCCGTGGCCGCCGCGTGCGACCGCGGCCAGACGACCCGCAAGGACGCCGCCGGCTGCGTGCTGTTCGCCGCCGAGAAGGCGACGCAGATGGCACTCGACGCACTGCAGCTACTCGGCGGCAATGGCTATATCAACGACTATCCGACCGGCCGGCTGCTGCGCGACGCCAAGCTCTACGAGATCGGCGCCGGCACCAGCGAAATCCGCCGCTGGCTGATCGGCCGCGAGATCATGGCGGAGGGGGCATGATGCTCCCCTCCGCCACCTCAGCCGAATGCCCTCGGCAGGTCAGTGGTGGGCTTGGCAACGACCTGATGCGAATCGCGCCAGAGAACCTCGCGCTGTTGCAAGGACGTAATCGACCGTACCGGCAAGCCGCCTTCCTCGATCAGCCATGCACAGTAGCGGGCACGGCTGATTGCTTCCCTGGCACCCGGATCGAACCAGCAGATGCCCCAGATCGAATTGCGGCGCCTGAAATGCCGGCCAACCCGACCGGGAATGGGCAGGTGCTTGTTGAACCAGTCGAACTGGTCCTGCAGCTCGCCGTGAATCCAATCGGGGCAGCCGTTCCGGTACAGATACCAGGACGCCCGGAAAAAGCCGGTCTCCACCCGGCTTTCCGGATGGATCAGCGGCGTTACAAACCGCACATACATGATGACACCCACGGCGCGCGCAGGCGCCGTGTTCCTCTAGCTCAAATTCGGGACGTGGAATGCCGCCCTTCGGCGGCGTTAGCCCAATGCCGAAGGGAGACGTCTTGTGAAATGCATGTCTATGCCTTTCATCTTCGCCTCCAGAGGGTGTCGCTCAAAAATGAACGCCGCATGCTAAGCAAGACACGCGACGTTCGGGGGCGGGCTGATACACCGCTTCCGCCGCGGCATCAAGGGGCGTGAGGAAACGACGACACAATGGCCACGCTGCAAACCCAGATCTCCCCTTCCTCCGAAACCTTTCACGCCAATGCCGGGCGCATGCACGCGCTGGTCGCCGACATCGCGGAGAAAGCGGCGAGCGTCGAGCGCGGCGGCTCGGATGAGGCGCGCGAGCGCCACCAGGGCCGCGGCAAGCTTTTGCCGCGCGAGCGCCTCGCGCAGTTGCTCGACACCGGCTCGCCGTTCCTCGAGATCGGCCAGTTCGCGGCGTGGTCGATGTATGGCGAGGACATCTCCTCGGCCGGCCTCATCGCCGGCGTCGGCCGAGTCGAGGGCACCGAGGTCATGGTCGTCGTCAACGACGCCACGGTGAAGGGCGGCACCTATTACCCGCTGACAGTGAAGAAGCATCTGCGCGCGCAGGAGATCGCGCTGCAGAACAATCTGCCCTGCGTCTATCTGGTCGACAGCGGCGGCGCCAATTTGCCCAACCAGGATGAGGTGTTTCCCGACCGCGAGCATTTCGGCCGCATCTTCTACAACCAGGCCAACATGTCGGCGGCGGGCATTCCGCAGATCGCCTGTGTCATGGGGTCGTGCACGGCGGGCGGCGCCTATGTGCCGGCGATGTCGGACGAGACGATCATGGTGCGCAACCAGGCGACCATCTTCCTCGGCGGCCCGCCGCTGGTGAAGGCCGCCACCGGCGAGGACGTCAGCGCCGAGGAGCTCGGCGGCGCCGACGTACACACGCGACTCTCCGGCGTTGCCGACCACTACGCGATGGATGACGAACACGCGCTGGCCATTTGCCGGCGCATCGTCAAGAACCTGAATCGGAGCAAGGCCGTAAGCCTGAACTTACAGAAATCGATTCCACCGCTTCATGATCCGCATGAGCTCTATGGCATCGTGCCGACGGATCTGCGTCAGCCCTATGATGTGCGCGAGGTGATCGCGCGTGTCGTCGACGGTTCGGAGTTCGACGAGTTCAAGCAGAACTACGGCACCACTTTGGTCACCGGCTTTGCCCATCTCCACGGCATGCCGGTCGGCATCATCGCCAACAATGGCGTCTTGTTTTCCGAAAGCGCGCTGAAGGGCGCGCATTTCATCGAACTGTGCTGCCAGCGCATGATCCCTCTGGTGTTCCTGCAGAACATCACCGGCTTCATGGTCGGACGCAAATACGAGGCCGGCGGCATCGCCAAGGACGGTGCCAAGCTGGTGATGGCGGTCGCCACCGCCAAGGTGCCGAAGGTGACCATGATCATCGGCGGCTCGTTCGGCGCCGGCAATTACGGCATGTGCGGGCGCGCCTATTCACCGCGCTTCCTGTGGATGTGGCCGAATGCCCGCATTTCGGTGATGGGCGGCGAACAGGCGGCAACCGTGCTCGCCATGGTCAAGCGCGAAGGCATCGAGCGCAAGGGCGGCGAATGGAGCGCCGAAGAGGAAGCGAAATTCAGGAAGCCGATCCTGATGAAATACGAGCATGAGGGTCATCCTCTCTATTCCTCGGCACGGCTCTGGGACGACGGCATCATCGACCCGGCGAAGACGCGCGAGGTGCTGGCGCTAAGCCTTTCGGCCGCGCTCAATGCCGAGATCGAGGAGACGCGCTTCGGCGTGTTCAGGATGTAAGATGAGCCAGGACGGCAGCAGGATCAGCATCCATACCGGCGACATCACCAAGCTTGATGTCGAAGCCATCGTAAACGCCGCCAACTCCTCGCTGCTCGGCGGCGGCGGTGTCGACGGCGCCATCCACCGCGCGGCCG
Source organism: Mesorhizobium monacense (assembly GCF_056781675.1). Lineage (NCBI taxonomy): Bacteria > Pseudomonadati > Pseudomonadota > Alphaproteobacteria > Hyphomicrobiales > Phyllobacteriaceae > Mesorhizobium > Mesorhizobium monacense. The sequence continues at coordinate 3,704,136 of NZ_CM165567.1, forward strand.
GTCCCGAGCTTCTGGCCGAATGCCGCATGCTGAACGGTTGCAAGACGGGCGAGGCCAAACTCACCAAGGGCTACAGACTGCCGGCCCGCTACATCATCCACACGGTCGGACCGGTCTGGCAAGGCGGCGACAAAGGCGAGGCCGAACTGCTCGCCTCGTGCTACCGCCGCTCGCTCGAACTCGCCGCGGGCCGGGAATGCCGGACGGTGGCGTTTCCGGCGATCTCGACCGGCGTCTACCGCTACCCGAAGGATGAGGCGACGGAGATCGCCGTCGCCACGGTAGGCGCCTTCCTCGATAAGAACACGGTTCCAGAAACCGTCATCTTCTGCTGTTTCGACGAGCAGACAGCAGAACTATACCGGCAGGCGGTTGCTGCCATCGGCGGAGCCTAGACTGCATGGCCGAAGCGATCGATCCACAGCTCGAAGTGCGATTTTCCATTCCCGAACTGGCGGCGCCGGAAAATTGGCGCTATTGCTCATCCTGCACTTTCCAATGGGCATGGGGTGAAAATGGAACTGAAATACTTTCGCAAGACGACTATCTCGATACTTGCAGGATCGCTTATATTCGCACTGCCTGGAACCGGCATGGCCGGGTCGCTGGTGGGAAACCAGGGCGACACCCGGTTCTGGCCGACCTTGTCGCTGGACCCAAAGGAACCCTGCACCAAGTCGTACAACGCCTATGTCGCCGCGGGCGGCCATTCGGCCTACGCAACGACCTTCTACTCACGCGTCGTCGATCTTTACATCATCTGCGGTACACGGCTGAACGCGCCATCGCAGAAGGCCGCGGAAGACATGGCGCTGCGCAACTGTCAGGCTGGCCTGGAGAAGTGGAAGGTCAAGACCGCGAGCGGCGGCTGCGCGATCGCGGCTTCCAAGTAGGCTGGTTCCTGGCAGACTGGCGCCGCCCGAAGCAAACCCGGGAGGCTCCATGTTCGCCAAGATCCTGATCGCCAATCGCGGTGAGATCGCCTGCAGGGTGATCCGCACGGCGCGCAAGATGGGTGTGCGCTGTGTCGCCGTCTATTCCGACGCCGACGCCAAAGCCATGCATGTCGCTATGGCCGACGAAGCCGTGCATATCGGCGCCTCGCCGGTCGGCGAAAGCTATCTGCGCGGCGACAAGATCGTCGCCGCGGCCTTGGCGACGGGCGCGCAAGCGATCCACCCCGGCTACGGCTTCCTCTCGGAAAACCCTGATTTCGTCGATCAGGTGACCGCAGCGGGGCTCACCTTCATCGGCCCGTCAGCTGCCTCGATCCGCGCCATGGGGCTGAAGGACGCGGCCAAGCGGCTGATGGAAAAGGCCGGCGTGCCTGTGGTGCCCGGCTATCATGGCGAAGCGCAGGAGATCGTGCTGCTCGCCTCCAAGGCGCGCGAGATCGGCTATCCCGTGCTGATCAAGGCGCGCGCCGGCGGCGGCGGCAAGGGCATGCGGCGGGTCGAGCATCCCGACGATTTCTCCGAAGCGCTGTCGGGCGCGCGACGCGAGGCCAAGGCCGCCTTCGGCGACGACCGCGTGCTGGTCGAAAAATATGTCGACAAGCCCAGGCATATCGAGGTGCAGGTGTTCGGCGACAATTTCGGCAACGCCGTGCATCTTTACGAGCGCGACTGCTCGGCGCAGCGCCGCCACCAGAAGGTGATCGAGGAAGCCCCCGCTCCCGGCATGACGCCGGCATTGCGCAAGGCGATGACAGAAGCGGCGGTCAAGGCCGCCAAGGCGATCAGCTATTCGGGCGCCGGCACCATCGAGTTCATCGTCGATGCCTCGCAAGGGCTGAAGGCGGACCGCTTCTGGTTCATGGAAATGAACACCCGGCTGCAGGTCGAACACCCCGTCACCGAAATGGTCACCGGCACCGATCTGGTCGAGTGGCAGCTCAGGGTGGCGGCCGGCGAGAAGCTGCCGAAGACGCAGAGCGAGATAACGCTTTCAGGCCATGCCTTCGAGGCACGTATCTATGCCGAGGACGCGGCAAAGGGATTCCTGCCGGCGACAGGCACGCTGCATCATCTGAAATTTCCCGACGCAGCACCGGAAGGCGCTGCCATGCGCATCGAGACCGGCGTGCGGGCGGGCGATGCGATCTCGCCCTTCTACGACCCGATGATCGCCAAGCTGGTCGTCCACGGCAGGGACAGGCAATCAGCACTCGATGCGCTCGGCTCCGCGCTGGCGCAGACCGAGATTGCCGGCTCGACCGTCAACACCGCGTTTCTGGCGGCGCTGGCCGCCGATGCGGAGTTCTCAGCCGGCGATGTCGACACCGGTCTGATCGGCCGGCATCAGGAGGCGCTGACCGTCGTTCCGCCGCCGAGCGGCGAGACCGTTGCCGCGGCAGCGCTTGCGGCCTCTGGCGCCGGAGTTCAGGCGCCATCCGACGATCCCTGGTCATCGCTTGCCGGCTATGCGCATTTTCACACCGTGGCGCGGCGCACGCGGCTGCGCCATGGCGAGGAGGATATCCTCGCGCGGGTTTCGGTGCGGCCGGACGGACGCTTCGAGGTGGCGCTGAGTGCTCCCTATGAGGATGTCAATTCGCACGATCTTCGCGCCACCCCTCGTCTCGCCCGCTGGCCCGACCACGTCACCGTGTTCGAGGGCGCAACCAGCTATAATTTCGCGGTGCCGGACCCGCTGGCCAAGGCGGACGAAGCCGCCGCCGCTTCAGACAGCCTGCGTGCGCCGATGCCGGGCCTGGTCAAGCTGGTGCGCGTCGGCAAAGGCGATGCCGTCATCAAGGGCCAGCCGCTGCTGATCCTGGAAGCGATGAAGATGGAACACACGATTGCCGCTCCGCATGACGGGGTGATCGCCGAGATCGCGGTCGAGGGCGCGCAGGTCAGCGACGGCACCGTATTGGTACGCTTTGCCGAGCAAGCCCAGGGCTGAGGCACAGCCAAACATCGGCTGCCCGAAAATGAAAATGGCCGGGCAAGCCGGCCATTCCAAGATGCCGACAGGCGGCAGCGCTTACGGCTGAATCGGCGCGTATTTGCCGTCGTGCCACTGGTTGATGTCGTAGCTGGCGTTCTTCAAGTCGCCCTTCTCGTCGAAGGTGACCTCGCCGACCACGGTGCTGATCGGCTGGCCGTTCTTCAGCGCTTCGGCGACCTTGGCCGGGTCATCGCTGCCGGCGCGCTTGATGCCTTCGGCGAAAGCCTGGACCACGGCATAGGAGAACAGCGTAAAGCCTTCCGGTACGAAGCCGCCGGCCTTGATCTTGGCGATAGCATCCTTGGCTTCGGGCTTGGCCTGCGGATCGGACGGGAAGACGAACATGGTACCTTCGCCGGCCGGGCCGGCGATCTGCCAGAATTCCGGCGAGGCGATCGAGTCCGGCATGATCAGCTGGAACTTGACGTTCTGCTCGGCAGCCTGGCGCAGGATGAGGCCGGCCTCGGGGTGGTAGCCGCCGAAATAGACGACGTCTGCCTTCAATTCCTTCAGCTTGGTGACGAGAGCCGAATAGTCCTTCTCGCCGGCATTGATGCCTTCGTAATTCACCTCCTTGAGGCCGCCGGCATTCATCGTCGCCTTGACGGCGTCGGCAACGCCCTGGCCGTAGGCGCTCTTGTCATGCAGGATGACGACGTTCTTGCCGGCGTATTTCTTGGCGATCCACGGGCCGATGAAGGCGCCCTGCGCATCGTCGCGCGTATAGAGGCGCATGATCGTCGGCCAGCCGGCCTTTGCCGCGGCATCGGTCAGCTCCGGGTTGGATGACGCCGGGCTCATCATCAGCGTGCCGGCTTCGGCATAGACGGCCGAGGCAGGAATGCTCGAGCCCGAGCAGGCATGGCCGTCGACGAACTTGGTCCCGTCGGCGACGATGCGGTTGGCGACCGAGACAGCCTGCTTCGGATCGCACTGGTCGTCCTGGATGTCGAGCTTGATCTTGTTGCCGTTGACACCGCCTGCGGCATTGATGGCGTCGGCGGCTGCCTGTGCGCCCTGCTTGAACTGGTCGCCGATGTTGGCGAGTTGGCCGGTCATCGGGCCGACCACCGAGACGGTGATGTCGTCGGCAAACGCAACCGGTGCGCTCATCATCAGGCTCAATACGGCCGCGCTCAAAATACCCAATTTTTTCATGGTGATAGTGCTCCTCCACTCACGCGCGACCCTTCCGGCCACGCTTCTTTCAGATGGCGGGACAATTTCACCCTTCGCCCGGCATGTCTTGGCGCATCGCAGGCACTCGATTGGGCCTGCGCAGTATCACCACCGAACATGCTTCAGTCATAGACGCGGCCTGATCTCGCCCGGGCCAAGAAAGCCAAAGCCGCGCCGGCCTTGTCCCGGCCGGTCGCGGCTTTTGCCAATGGAGTTTCCCCGAACGCCCCCGCGCCCCGAAACCCGCTCACTTCCCTGTCTGCCGTACCGCTTGGCCGGAGTCGGCCTGCCGTGTTCTTGGTCTTGTTAATATGGCCGTCTTCTCGCGGCCTTGTCCCTGGTGGGGCCGGCCGTCTTTCGCGGCCTTGACCCAAAAGCGTTCCTGCCCCGTACCCGCTGCTCAGTGCATCGTCATCCATTCGCGCGCTTCGCGCAGCGCCTTGGCGATCTCGGCCTTGGACATCGCGGCCGACAGTTCCGAGCGCAACTCCGCGGCGCGGACCGAACCCTTGATGGCGGCGATGTTGAACCATTTGTGGGCGGCGATGACGTCGGTCTCGCAATCGCGGCCGGTCGCATACATCATGCCCAGTTCGAAAAGAATGTCGGCCTGGGCAGTTGCCCCCATGGCGCCGAAGCCGGCTTCAAGCATTTCAAAACGTGCCATTTCAAATCCCCTGTCTGGCTCCCGAGAGCTGCCTCCTTCTGTCCCTTGGTATCCCTTGGGGGGCCGCTCTTTCGATGCTTTCGAGAATGCAGCCGAGCCTTGAATCCGTCGTTAAATGGCGTGCTTAATTTGAGGAAAACAAAGCTAAAACAAGAGGTAAACGCGGAAATTCGTTAAGGATACAAAGCCAGCGATTCAGCCTGTTTGCGAAAAATTTGACGAAAATTCCGAGCAGCCGGGTCAAGACTCCGCTAACCACGGGAACCAATCACCAGCGCATGACCCGAAAATCGAAATCGATTTTCGGAAAGGATCATGCGCCAATTAAAGTGCTGCAGCGTCCTTTGCGCGTCCAAGAAGACGCGCAGCGCTGTAGGTCGAGATCGCTTCATTTGTTCGCCGACGGTAGCGAATAAATCCCGAAACCTTCCGTGGCGGCACCGCTTTTGTTTTGCTGGAAGCTGGATTAGCTTACGTTTGCGTAAGGGCGGGAAGGCGGAACGGAGCCCCATCGGAACCCATAGGGAGGACAGACATGTTTCGAAAAGTGAGCCTGGCCCTGGCGGCCACCTTGATCATGACCGGTGCGGCATGGGCCGACCCGATCGAAGGCAATTGGAAGACACAGGCCGGCGATACCGCAGCCATCGCTGGCGGCGGTTCGTTTTCGATCACGCTCAAGACCGGCAAATATGCCGGCAAGACCATCGGCTCGCTCAAGCCTGCCGGCGACAACAAATATGCCGGCGACATCACCGATCCGGCAAACGACAAGACCTATTCCGGCAAGGCGACGCTTTCGGGCACCTCGCTCAAGATGAGCGGCTGCGTGCTCGGCGGACTGATCTGCAAGAGCCAGACCTGGCACAAGCTCTGATCGTCTTCACCGCCAAAGAATGAGAGAACGGGGCCTTCGCGGCCCCGTTTCCTTTTGCGCTGCGCGGTGGCGCCGCCGACTTGTTGTTGCCAAGGGGCAGGCGCACAGCCTCGACCTCACGCCCCTGCGCGACGTCCAAAACACCGTCAATCAATTTGAACCGCAGATGAACGCCGGCATCAGAGCCGGTTCAGAGGCATTCGGGCATTCTCCTCGGTATTGAAGGAGGACACCACGCCAATGCTCGCTCGCCGCTTCGCCATCGTCTGCCTGCTGATGAGCCTGTTCGGCATGTTGTTCGCCATCCTCGTCGCCGAAGCAGGCCGTCCGGCCCGCTCCTGGGACGCTGCCAATTCCTGCAGCTTCGGCTGTTCGAACCATCTTCGCCACTGAAACGACAAAGCACCAGAAACCCAAAGAAAAGCAAACGACCATGAACCGCATCGCCACCAGCGCCCTGACGATCCTTCGGCTCCTGCCGCGGACAGCGCTCATCCTGACGCTTCTCGCCGCCCCGGTGCTGGCGGTGCCGATGATCCGCGCCGATGCGGGCTCGACGATCGAGGCGCCGGCGTTGAAGAAGAACGGCGTCGGCTTTGTGCTCCTGGTCAGCCTGCAGCGCGGCTGAAGAAAAAACTTGCCGCCCGGTCACGTTCGGCCCGCCTCCCCCTCCCAAGCGCCCTTCCAAGTCTCTATATTGAGCCATGGAAAAGCGAATCTACCCCCAAGCCATCGAATCGGTCGTCATGCCGGAGCCTTTCGGCAAGCAGAGCTACGACGACGCCAAGAAGGCGGTCGCGGCCTTGCAGGCGCTTTACGACCGCAACACCAAGTTCCTGCGCGATTCCTTCACGGCGCTGGCCGCGGGCGGCGACAACAACAAGCGCTATCGGGCCTTCTACCCGGAGATCGGCGTCACCACGAGTTCCTTCACGCAGATCGACTCGCGGCAGGCCTATGGCCATATGCCGACGCCGGGGCATTTCTCGACCACCATCACCCAGCCGATGCTGTTCGAGAGCTATCTCATCGAACAGCTTCGCCTGATCATGCGCAATCACGGCGTTCAGGTCACGGTTTCGGAATCGACCACGCCGATCCCGCTGCATTTCGCCTTCCTTGAAGGCACCCATGTCGACGGCGCTGCCGCCGAGCGCATCAAGCGGCCGATCCGCGATCTGTTCGACGTGCCTGACCTCGACGGCACCGACGACCAGATCGCCAACGGCACCTTCGAAGTGGCGTTCGGCGAGCCGAGGCCGCTGGCGCCGTTCACGGCGCAGCGCATCGACTATTCGCTGCACCGGCTGTCGCACTATACGGCGACCACGCCGCAGCATTTCCAGAACTTCGTGCTGTTCACCAACTACCAGTTCTACATCGACGAGTTCGTCGCCCGCGCGCGCGAACTGATGGCCAATGGCGACAGCGGATATGCCGAATTCGTCGAACCCGGCAATGTCGTCACCAAGTCCGGAGCGACGATGCCCGGTGAAGGCACGCCGCCGCAGCGCCTGCCGCAGATGCCGGCCTATCATTTGAAGAAGCCGAACCATGGCGGCATCACCATGGTCAATATCGGCGTCGGCCCGTCCAACGCCAAGACGATCACCGACCATATCGCGGTGCTGAGGCCGCATGCCTGGGTGATGCTCGGCCACTGCGCTGGCTTGCGCAATACGCAGGCGCTGGGCGACTACGTGCTGGCGCATGCCTATGTCCGGGAAGACCATGTGCTGGACGACGACCTGCCGGTCTGGGTGCCGATCCCGCCGCTGGCCGAGATCCAGGTGGCGCTGCAGGAAGCGGTCGCCGAAGTCACCGGGCTCTCCGGCTACGACCTCAAGCGCATCATGCGCACCGGCACCGTCGCCACCATCGACAACCGCAACTGGGAGCTGCGCGACCAGCGCGGGCCGGTGCAGCGGCTATCGCAGTCGCGGGCGATCGCGCTCGATATGGAATCGGCGACCATCGCCGCCAACGGCTTCCGCTTCCGCGTGCCCTACGGCACGCTGCTTTGTGTCTCCGACAAGCCGCTGCATGGCGAGTTGAAACTGCCCGGCATGGCGACCGAATTCTACAAGCGGCAAGTGGCGCAGCATTTGACCATCGGCATCAGGGCGATGGAAAAACTGGCCGGGATGCCGATGGATAGGCTGCATTCGCGCAAGCTCCGAAGCTTTTCGGAGACGGCCTTCCAGTAGGCGCGGCCCGCAGGCTCCCGGTGAGCCATTTGGTCATCTTGATTGGGCCGCATTTTGGCCGATAAACAGGCTGGACACCTCGGCGATGCAAACCCTGGTCTGATGGCACGCGTGCGAAACATGATGGCTTCGATGGCGTTCCTGGCAATGCTGGGTCTCTCTGCCGCGCTGGTGGCCGGGTTTTTTGGCGCGTTGCATCCGGCTTTCGATTCATTCTCCCACTTCCGCGTCCATCTGGCCGTGCTGATGGCACTGTGCGCCTTGCCGCTGCTTGTCACTTCGTTTCGCCTGCAGGCGGCCGCGGCGCTCGTCTTTGCGGTGGCGGCCTTCGCCACGACGTCGAACGCCTTGCCGCGCCTGTGGCAGGTGCAGGCCGCCTATGTCGACAAGCCGGTCGACCAGCCCGTCTACAGACTGCTGCAGATGAACTTGCGCTACGACAATCCGACGCCGAAGAAGGTGCTGTCGCTGATCGGCCGGACCACCCCCGACGTGATTACCCTCGACGAAGTGTCGGAGATGTGGACGACCGAGCTTGGCTATATCACCAATGCCTATCCCTACCGGATCCTCTGCCCCTACCCCAACGGGGTATTCGGCGTCGCACTGCTGTCCAGGCGACCGTTCGTCGCCGGCACCGAGCCCTTTTGTGAACGGCGCGGCGCGATGGCCATCGCGAAGGTCGATTTCGGCGGCAGCGCCGTCGATGTCGCCGCCATCCATCTCAGCTGGCCATGGCCGCGAGAACAGTCATGGCAGATCGGCGAGTTGTCGCAGCAACTGGCCTCGCTCGGCGAAACGGCGATCATGGCGGGCGACTGCAACGCCGTGCCGTGGAGCGCTGCCGTGCGGCGCGTCGCCTCGCTCGGCAAACTGACAGCGATGCCCTCGGCCGGGCCGACCTGGATCTTTCTCCAGCTGCCGGACTTCCTGCGGCGCTACGCCGGACTGCCTATCGATCAGGTCTTCAGCAAGGGAGCGGTGCAGATCCATTCGGCGTCGCGGCTGGAGGATACCGGCTCCGACCATCTTCCTGTGATGGTGGAGTTCTCGCTGCGGCCCGAGGAGAAAAAGCCTGACGACGAGCATGAGACGGCGCTCGCGGCGGTGAGGCCGTGGGGTCAGACGAAAAATTGACTTGTCGCGATCCTTCGCGCCCCTCTGTCCTGCCAGCATAGGTGGTTCAGAACCCAGTCTTCAAGGCTTGATCAAAGCGATGATGAGGCGCTCGACATGACCACCGTTGCGATGCTCGCGGGCATCGAAAGCGTTCTGCTTCGCCTCGTATACGGCATAGGTGGCCTCGATACGCCGCCGCGCCTCGCGGCGTGTCTTGTAGCAGAACGGGTCGTCGGCAACTTTCAGTCCCCGGATCGACCTCTCGGTGACGCGCATCATTTCCCGGGCGATGCGGCCGTGGGTCTCCTCATGAGCGCGGACGCCGGTGAAGAACCGCTTCCAGCGCTTCTGGAGGGCTGGCGTCGTCGCTGAGGCGACACGGGGATACGTATAGAAGAGATTGAGCGTGCCGTTGGCCCGCCGCATGCGGCAGACGCCATTGTCCTGGCCGGCGTCAAGGTCCCAATCGACGGTATAGCCGGTCTGCGCGATGGCATGCGTCATGAAGCCGTGCTTCGGTCCCCTGCGGTCCATGGCTTCCATCAGCGCCAGTCCCGTGGTTCCGGTGATGTCATAGGTCCTGGTCTTGACCACCACCTTGCTGCCGGCCGAGGCCGCCGCAGCGAAGCCGCATAGGGCAGCGATCGCCACCAAACATGTCAGAACCGCCAGGCGCATTGGCCATCTCCGTATCGTCCGGGAATGGAAACATAGGCGCGTGACAGTTTCAACAGTCCTTATGTCTCACATGTTCTGGTAGACCGGGCCTTCGCCGGCATCTTTGCCGGCGGCGGTCGAGACGGCCCGGTCGGCGCGTGGCTTACATGTTTTGATAGACCGGGCCTTCGCCGCCTTGGGGCGGAACCCAGTTGATGTTCTGGTTCGGGTCCTTGATGTCGCAGGTCTTGCAGTGGACGCAGTTCTGCGCGTTGATGACGAAGCGCACATCCTTGGCCGTCGGGTCGGCGGCGGCGTTGCCGTCCTTGTCGACCCATTCATAGACGCCGGCCGGGCAGTAGCGCGTCGAGGGCCCGGCAAAGACATCGTGCTCGGAGCGCTGCTGCAGGGCCATGTCGGCGACCAGCAGATGCACCGGCTCGTTTTCCTCGTGGTTGGTGTTGGACAGGAACACCGAGGACAGGCGGTCGAAGGTCAGCACGCCGTCGGGCTTGGGATAGGCGATCTTCTCGTGCTTGGCGGCGCTCTCCAGCGTCGCATAGTCGGCCTTGCCGTGCTTCAACGTGCCGAAGGGCGAGAAGCCGAACAGCGTGTTCAGCCACATGTCGAGGCCGCCCAGGCCGACGCCGATGATGGTGCCGAAGCGCGACCACAGCGGCTTGACGTTGCGGACCTTCTTCAGGTCCTTGCCGATGTCGGTCGAGCGCCATGCCGCCTCGTAGGAAGCCAACTCGTCATTGGCGCGGCCGGCGCCGATCGCCTCGGCGACATGCTCGGCCGCCAGCATCCCGGAGAGCACCGCATTGTGCGAGCCCTTGATGCGCGGCACGTTGACGAAGCCCGCCGCGCAGCCCATCAGCGCGCCGCCCGGGAAGGACAGTTTCGGTACCGACTGAAAGCCGCCCTCGGTGATGGCGCGCGCGCCATAGCCCAGCCGCTTGGCGCCGGCGAAGGTGCCGGCGATGGCCGGATGGGTCTTGAAGCGCTGGAATTCCTCGAACGGCGACAGGTAAGGGTTCTTGTAATTGAGGTGGAGGACGAAACCGACCGCTACCTGGTTGTCCTCGAGATGATAGAGGAAGGAGCCGCCGCCGGTCTTCATGTCGAGCGGCCAGCCGAAGGAATGCTGCACCAGGCCGGGCTTGTGGTTCTCCGGCTTGACCTGCCAGAGTTCCTTGAGGCCGATGCCGAACTTGGCCGGCTCGCGGCCTTCGGAAAGCTTGTATTTGGCGATCAGCTGCTTGGCGAGCGAACCGCGCGCACCCTCGGCGATCAGCACATATTTGCCCATCAGCGCCATGCCCGGCGCAAAGGACGGGCCGTGCGTGCCGTCCTTCTCGACGCCCATGTCGCCGGTGACGACACCGGTGACGGCACCCGCATCGTTGTAGAGCAGGCCGGCGGCAGCAAAACCCGGATAGATCTCGACGCCGAGCGCCTCGGCCTTGGTCGCCAGCCAGCGGCAGACATTGCCGAGCGAGACGATGTAGTTGCCGTGGTTGTTCATCAGTGGCGGCATCAGGATATTGGGCAGGCGGAACGAGCCGGTGGGGCCTAGAACCAGGAAATGATCGTCGGTGACCGGCGTCTTGAAGGGATGCCCCTCCTCCTCGCGCCAGCCCGGCAGGAGGCGGTCGATGCCGATCGGATCGACGACGGCGCCGGACAGGATGTGGGCGCCGACCTCACCGCCCTTTTCCAGGACGACGACGGAAAGCTCGGGATTGACCTGCTTGAGACGGATCGCTGCGGCGAGGCCGGCAGGGCCTGCGCCGACGACGACCACGTCGAATTCCATGCTCTCGCATTCGATGTCGCTCATCAACCCCTCCGCACTGGCCAATCCCATCCGGGTATCTTGCTGGCTTATCCGCTGCATAGCGCATCAATTCGCGACGGGAAACCGGCGCTGGCGTGACAATACCGATTTCGACAAAAAGTCGCGGCTGATGGGGAGAAGCATTCGGCTGCCGCTTTTTCAATTGTTCGACGGCTTGCTTATCGGCCATACTTCGCCCCATGCGCCCGCCTGAGCCATCCGGCTTTTCATTGACGCGCTTTTTCTCAACGCCCGGCCAGGCCTGCCGCGTGGCTCTTCTGCTCCTCTCGCCGCTGGCTGTCACCGAAGCCCATGGCGAGCAGCTAAAGGTCTGGGCGACCGGCGCCTATTCCTTTTCCGACGAGCTCGGCGGCTTCCACATCACAGGCGCTTCGGGCATCGGCACCAAGGACGATCCGATCGTCATCACCGAAGAGCTGAATTCGGCGACACCGGTGACGCTGACCATCCGCACGACCAAACCGATCGAGGCGTTCGGCAGGGCCGGCGATGTCGCTAACGGCATCATGTACATGCGCATCGAAGTGCTCAACAACAGCGGCCAGGCCTGGGTAGAGTTCCAGTTCGAGCTGCAGGAGATCCTCAACCAGCCGAGCGTGTTCGGCGACGGCCTGTCGTTCGACCAGCGCAACAAGACACCCGACTACATCATATCGAGCAGTTTTGCCGATTTCGACCGCGACTTCGAACCCTATGACCGGCTGTTGTTCAAGAACGGCAAGATCGATCCGCTGATGACGGGTCGCTTCGAATTCCTCATTACCGACTACACGCCGCGCTGGACGTTTTATCTGGTGCAGGATCCGCGCATACCCACCGGATGAAGTATGCCGCCATACTTCAACGCGCGGTCCAACCTTGCAAATTCATGTCGCGCGGACGATGGTGGCGGCATGACTGCCGCCTCCCCCATCAACCGATCCGACCTCGCCGACTTGCTCGCCTTCTATGCCAGCGCCGGCGTTGACGACGCGCTCGAGGACGCGCCGGTGAACCGGTTCGCCGAGGCGGCGCCGAAACTGGCGGAGCGCGCGCAGATGGCAGCGACGCCCGCGCACGAAAACGTTCAACAGCAACCGCCATCAGCGCCGTCACGGCCTGACATGAGCCGGTTGCCGGACGCGCCACCCCCGCGTGCGCCTTCAGCCGCGACGGTACCGGATGAGGCGCAGGCCGCACTTGCACGGCAACTGGCGGCGACGGCCTCGACGCTTGAGGAACTGCGCCAGCACATGGCGACCTTTGACGGCTGCAACCTCAAATTCACCGCCAAGAACCTCGTATTCGCCGACGGCAACCCGAACGCGGACCTGATGCTGGTCGGCGAAGCGCCCGGCCGTGACGAGGACCTTGAAGGCGTGCCCTTCGTTGGCCGCTCCGGCCGGTTGCTCGACCGCATGCTGGCGGCGATCGGCCTCGACCGGACATCGGCCTATATCGCCAATGTCATCCCGTGGCGGCCGCCAGGCAACCGGACGCCGACGCCGCACGAGACCGAAATCTGCCGTCCGTTCATCGTTAGGCAAATCGAGCTGGTCAATCCGAAGGTGCTGGTCAATCTCGGCGGCCCCTCGGCCAAGACCTTGCTCAACACCACCGAGGGCATCCTGCGTCTGCGCGGCAACTGGCGCGTCCATACCACCGCGTCCGGCATCGCCATTCCGGCCATGCCGACCCTGCATCCGGCCTATCTGCTGAGGACGCCGGCGCACAAGAAGCTGGCCTGGCGGGATTTTCTCGAAGTGAAGGCGAAGCTGCGGGGATTGGGTTGAGGGCTGGGCGCCTCTTGCTTCTCCCACAAGAAGGGGAGAAGGGAAAGCAGCGCTATGACCTCCCAGGTAATTGAAATCCCCTCCCGCCAGCCTAGTCCTACCGTCATGACAACAACCCAGACCTCCGCCGGCAGCCTGATCCGCGAATGGCGCACGCGCCGGCGCATGAGCCAGCTCGACCTTGCCATGGAGGCCGAGATCTCGCAGCGGCATCTGAGCTTCGTCGAAAGCGGCCGCGCCGCGCCTTCGCGCGACATGGTGCTGCATCTGGCCGAGCAACTTTCGATCCCGCTCCGGCAGCGCAACCAGCTTCTGCTGGCGGCGGGCTTTGCGCCGAGCTTCAGCGAGCGGCAGCTCACCGATGCCTCGCTGGCGCCGGCGATGGCCGCGGTCGAGACCGTGCTCAGGGGGCACGAGCCCTTCCCGGCGCTGGCGGTCGACCGCCACTGGAACCTGGTTTCGGCGAATGCCGCCATCGGCCCGCTGCTGGCGGATGTCAGCGAAACGTCGCTGCTCAAGCCGCCGGCCAATGTGCTGCGGCTCAGCCTGCATCCGGGTGGCGTCGCGCCGCGCATCGTCAATTTGGCGGAATGGCGGGCGCATCTGCTGGAGCGGCTGAAGCACCAGAACGATGCCAGCGGCGACCCGGTGCTGGTCGAACTGGAGCGCGAACTGCGATCCTATCCGTCCGGCCTCAAGGGCGGTCGTCCCGTTCCGGTCGAGCCTGATGGTATCGTGCATCCACTGAGGCTCGCGCATGGCGACCAGGTGCTGTCCTTCATCAGCACCATCACCGTCTTCGGCACGCCGCTCGATGTGACGCTGTCGGAACTGGCGATCGAATCCTTTTTCCCGGCCGACGAACAGACGAGGACGGTGCTGGTGCGGATGGCGAAGGAGCGGGCGGCGAAGGTGTCGTAACCGGAAAGGTCGCGGGGTTTGAAGGAACTCTACAGAACGAAGTCAGCCTCACCCCTGCGGCGGCGTTGCCTTACGCGTGCGGGTACGTTCCAGGCCCAGCTGCCGCTCGCGCCAGATGATGAAGATGCCGGCCGCTACGACGATTGCGCCGCCGACTAGCATGTTCAGCGACGCCACGTCGCCGAACACCAGATAGCCGACGACGACGCCGAGGATCATCGAGGTGTATTCGAAGGGCGCCACGACCGAGGCCTCGGCATGGCGGTAGGCCGCCGTCATCAGGATCTGGCCGAGCCCGCCGCAGAACCCGGCCGCGACCAGCAGCGCTGTCTGCACCGGCGTCAGCGCCTGCCAGCCGAACGGCAGCGACAACAGCGACATGACGCTCGCCGTCGACGAGAACCAGAGCACGATGGTCGCCGTCTTCTCGGTCTGGACGAGGTTGCGCACAAGGAGCATGGCGACGGCTGAGATCGCCGCGGCAATCAGCGCGGCAATGACGCCGAGCACCTCCTGGTCGCCAAGCGCGGCGCCCGAGTGCAGCAGCGTCAGTTCCGGCCAGGAGATGATCAGCACGCCGACAAGGCCGACCGCGACCGCGCTCCAGCGGTAGACGCGGATCGCCTCGCCGAGGAAGATCGAGGAGAACACCACCACCAGCAGCGGCTGGGCATAGTTGAGCGTTATCGCCTCCGGCAGCGGCAGCCTGGTCAGTGCGAAGAAGCCGAGCCCCATGGCGCCGACGCCGACGACACCGCGTGCAATGTGGTTGAACGGCCGTTTGGTCGTGAATGCGGTGCCGAGCTTTCCCCTGAAGGCGAGGAAAGCGATGATCGGAAAGATGGCGAAGAAGGAGCGGAAGAAGACGATTTGTCCGGCCGGCACCGTGCCTGCCGCCTTGATGCAGGTCGACATGCCGACGAAGACCGCCACCGAAACGACCTTGAGTGCGATGCCCCGCAGGGTGCTGTGGCCGACTGCATGATCGCCGGCAGCCTTCGGCTCGGCCCCGTTCTCCGCCGTCACGTCGGCGATGCTTCCTGGATCGCCGCCCAAATGCGCGCCGGTGTTGCCGGCATCTCGATGTGCCTGATGCCATAGGCGCGCCAGAGCGCGTCGGTCACCGCGTTGAGCGCGGCCGGCGTCGCGCCGATCGTGCCGGCCTCGCCGGCGCCCTTGATGCCTAGTGCATTGGTGGTCGAGGGCACGTTGCGGGTCTCGAAATGGAAGAACGGGAAATTGTCGGCGCGCGGCATGGCATAGTCCATGAAGCTCGCGGTCAACAGCTGACCGTCCTCGCCATAGACCGTACCTTCGGTCAGCGCCTGGCCGATGCCCTGGACGACGCCGCCATGCACCTGCCCGGCGAGCAGGATCGGGTTCACGGTAACGCCGAAATCGTCGACGATGGTGTAGCGCACGATGTCCGTCGTGCCGGTGTCGGGGTCGATCTCGACCTCGCAGATATGGGTGCCATTCGGATAGGTGCATTCGTCCTGGACGAATTCGCCGAAACCCTTGAGATCATCCGGGGTCTTGGCCGCCTTGGCGATGCTGGAAAAATCGATCGTGCGGTCGGTGCCGACGATGCGGGCGACGCCATCGGAGAGTTCGATGTCACCGGCCGAGGCTTCGAGCTCGTCGGCGGCGATGCGCCTGATCTTGTTGGCTAGGTCCTCGCCCGCGCGAGAAGCCGATACGCCGCCAAGGGGAATGGAGCGCGAGCCGCCGGTGCCGCCGCCGTCCTTCAGCTCGTCGGTATCGCCCTGGCGGACATGGATTTTTTCGATCGGCAGATCGAGCTTCTCCGACAGGAACTGCGCATAGGCGGTGGCATGGCCCTGGCCGTTGGTCTGGGTGCCGATCTTCAGCGTCACCGTGCCGTCGCCGTTGAGTTCGACAAAGGCCGGCTCGGAACCCGGAAAGGCGCAGGCCTCGATATAGGTCGCCATGCCGATGCCGCGGACCTTTCCGCCTGCTTTCGACAGCTCGAGCCGCTTTGGAAACGCCTTCCACTCGGCCTGCTCGATGGCGCGGTCCATATGGCCGGCGAATTCGCCGGTGTCGTAGAGGCGGCCGGTCTGCGTGCGGTAGGGGAACTGTTCGGGGCGGATGAAATTCTTCCGCCGGATTTCCTCGACCGGCAGGCCAAGATCATGGGCGCAGGCGTCGGCCAGCTTCTCCAGCAGCAGGGCCGCTTCCGGGCGACCGGCGCCGCGATAGGCGTCGACCGGGCAGGTGTTGGTGTAGAGGCCGGTCACCGACACGTCGAGCGCCCCGATATCGTAGACGCCGGTCGACATGGTGACGCCGACATAGGGGATGAACGGCCCGTATTGCGAGACATAGGCGCCCATATTGGCCAACAGCTCGACCTTCATGCCGAGGAAGCGGCCGTCCTTGTCGAGCGCCATTTCGGCCTGCACGACGTTGTCGCGACCTTGCGCGTCGGTGAGGAAATGCTCGGTGCGGTCGCCCGCCCATTTGACCGGACGTCCAAGCCGCTTCGCCGCCTCCAGCACCAGCGGATATTCGCGGTAGACGAAACTCTTCGGCCCGAAGCCGCCGCCGACGTCCGGCGTGATGACGCGCAGCTCACTCTTCTTGATCTTGAACAGGTCGGCGATGATGTACTGCATGGAGTGCACGCCCTGCGACCCCGTGGTCAGCACGAAGCGGTTCTCGTCCACGTTCCATTCGCCGATCGCCGAGCGCGGCTCCATGTAGTTGCAGACCAGCCGGTTGTTGACGAATTCGATGCGGGTGACGTGCGCGGCCTTGGCAAAGGCGGCCGCAGTCCTGGCCTTGTCGCCGATGTGGTAGGTGAAGGCGCGGTTGGAGCCGAGTTCCGGCCAGACCAGCGGCGTGGCTTCATCCAGCGCGGTGGCGGTGCCGGAGGCGGCGTCCTCGCTGTCGTAGTCGACCTCGACCATCTCGGCCGCGTCCTGCGCCAGCGCGCGGCTGTCGGCGACGACGAAGGCGACGGCATCGCCGACATAATTGACCCTGTCGCTGCACAGGATCGGGATATCGCGGGTCGGCGCCTTGGTGCCGTCGGGCTGCCGCTGCATGACGCCGGACTTCAGCTTGCCGAGATGGGCGAGATCGGCACCGGTCAGCACCAGATGGACGCCAGGCGCGGCCCTTGCCGCTTCCGTCGAGGCGATGGTGAAGCTCGCCTTGGCGACCGGCGAGCGCAGCACATAGCCGTGCAACAGGCCGGCAGGGCTGATGTCGTCGGTGTAACGCCCCTCACCCTTGATGAAAGCCTGGTCCTCGCGCCGCAACACGGAAGCGCCCATGCCGAATTTCGGTGTGACGACGGTCATGAATGCCTCGCGATGATGATTGGGAACGAGTGCCTGAAATAGGCACTGCCGCAGTTTTGTCGAGTGACCGTTTCGTGTAAAGAGCGCGGACTTCAAACTTTTTGGACCAGCGGACACACTTTCCGCCACGCAAATCGACGGGAAACCCAAGGGAATGCGCACCGATACCGGCCATGTCTTCAAGCTCGAAGACTATCGCCCCAGCGACTATCTCATTTTGGAAACCAGCCTTGTTTTCCGCCTTTCCCCGGAGGCGACCCGCGTCACCGCAACCCTGACGATCGAACGTCGTGACGGCGTCGTGGCATCCGCGCCGCTGGTTCTGGATGGCGATGGGCTGACGCTCATCCGTGTCGCCATCGACGGCCGCGAGCTTCAGCCCGCGGATTTCCTGGCGACACCGGATCAACTGACAATTTCCCAGCCGCCGGCGGCGCCCCGCTTCCAGTTGCTGATCGAGACCGAAGTCGCGCCGGCTGGCAACGAAACGCTGATGGGGCTCTATCGCTCCAGCTCTGTCTACTGCACCCAATGCGAGGCCGAGGGCTTTCGGCGCATCACCTATTTCCTCGACCGTCCCGACATATTGTCGGTCTACACGGTGCGCATCGAGGCAAAGCTGGACGAGGCGCCGCTGCTTCTGTCCAATGGCAACCCGGCCGGCAGCGGCGACCTTGCCGACGGCTGGCACTATGCGGTCTGGCACGATCCCTTCCCCAAGCCGTCCTATCTGTTCGCGCTGGTGGCGGGCGCGCTGGGCAAGGTCGCCGACAGCTTCGTCACCCTATCCGGCCGCACGGTCGAGCTCGGCATCTATGTCGAGCCCGGCAAGGAGTGGCTCGCCGGCTACGCCATGGATGCGCTGAAGCGGTCGATGAAATGGGATGAAGAAGCCTTCGGGCGCGAGTACGACCTCGACGTCTTCAACATCGTCGCCGTCTCCGACTTCAACATGGGGGCGATGGAGAACAAGGGCCTCAACATCTTCAACGACAAATATGTGCTGGCCGACGAGGAGACCGCGACCGATGCCGACTTCGCCAATATCGAGGCAATCATCGCGCATGAATATTTCCACAATTGGACAGGCAACAGAATCACTTGCCGCGACTGGTTCCAGCTTTGCCTGAAGGAAGGGCTGACGGTCTTTCGGGACCACGAATTCTCCGCCGACCAGCGCTCGCGGGCGGTGAAGCGCATCGCCGAGGTGCGCACCTTGCGCGCGCATCAATTCCCCGAGGACCAGGGGCCGCTGGCGCATCCGGTGCGGCCGCGCCGCTACCGCGAGATCAACAATTTCTACACGGCGACCGTCTACGAAAAAGGCTCGGAAGTGGTGCGCATGATCCGCACCATCCTCGGCGCTGAGGCCTTCCGCGCCGGCATGGATCTCTATTTCGAGCGCCATGACGGCGAGGCGGCGACGATCGAGGATTTCCTGAAAGTGTTCGAGGATGTCTCCGGGCGTGACCTGTCGCAGTTTGCGCTCTGGTACCATCAGGCCGGCACCCCGAACCTGACGGTGAGTTCGACGCACAATCCGGCGGCGCGCGAGTTCACGCTGGAGATCGAACAGTCGGTGCCGCCGACGCCGTCGGAGAGCCGCAAGCGGCTGATGCACATTCCGCTGGCCTTCGGCCTGGTCGGCGCCGACGGCAGACCGGTCACCTATGACGGCGTCGAGGGCGCCACCGTCGAGGACGGCGTCATCCATATCCGCAAGCGCCGGCAGGTTGTGCGCTTCTCGGGCGTGGCCGAGCGCCCGGCGGTGTCGCTCAACCGCGGCTTCTCCGCGCCGATCACGCTTTCGGTCGAGCAGAAGGCCGACGACCAGTTCTTCCTGGCCGGCCATGACAGCGACAGTTTCTCGCGCTGGCAAGCGTTCAACACGCTATTGACCGACGCACTGATTGCAGCCTTCCGCCAGATCCTCGGCGGCAAAGAGCCGGTCTACACGGCGCGGCTGAGCGAGCTTGCCGGCAAGATCGCCGCCGACGAGGCGCTGGAGCCGGCCTACCGGGCGCTGGCGCTGGCGCTTCCCGGCGAAGCCGACATCGCCCGCGACATCGGCAAGGGCATCGACCCGGATGCGATCTTAACCGCCCGCGAGGCGCTGGCGCTGGCGATCGCCAAGGCCAACGGGCAAGCCTTCTCGAGCCTCTACGACCGCCTTGCCGACAAGGGGCCGTTCAGCCCGGACGCGGCGAGTGCCGGGCGGCGGTCGCTGCGCAACATCCTGCTCGACTATCTGGCGCTGCTGCCGGAAGGCACCGAACTCGCAGCCCGACATTTCCGCTCCGCCACCAACATGACCGACCGCGCCGCTGCGCTGACCGTGCTTGCGCACCGCCATCGCGGTTCGCCGGCGGCGGCGAAGGCCCTGGCCGATTTCGAGACGAAATATGGCAGCGACGCATTGGTGATGGACAAATGGTTCCAGGTCCAGGCCGGCGTGCCTGGGCCGCAAACCGTCGAGACGGTGCGCGCCCTGACGAAGCATGCGGGATTCTCGATGGCCAATCCGAACCGGGTGCGCTCGCTGGTCGGCACGTTCTCCAGCGCCAACCAGACCGGCTTCCACCGCCCCGACGGCGAAGGCTACCGTTTCTTTGCCGAGACGGTGCTCGAGGTCGAAAAGCGCAACCCGCAAGTGGCGGCCAGGCTGGCAACGGCGCTGCGCTCATGGCGCTCGCTCGAGCCTGTGCGGCAGGCCAAGGCCAGGGAGGCGCTGCTGACGATCGCCGGTGCGGAGAACCTGTCGGCCGATCTGCGCGACATTGTGGAGCGGACGCTGGCATGATCCCTCCCCTCAAGGGGAAAGAGATCGCAGCTTTGGCATTATTTTAGTCGATTTTTAATCTTTTTTGGCCGCGCCTCTGGACAAGGCGAATCACCTTTGATTCCTTACTGACGATTCGGACGTGCGGTGTTGCCGGGTCGTCAAGCACAGGGAATTCGGGGAGTAGCCATTTATGGCCAAGGCGGACGCGTGGGGCGCGCCCGGAGGGACGGCTTTTGAGCGGCGTGAGGCGCGGGGCGACGGTCTTGCGGGCAACACGCGGCTGATCGCTGAACCCGCCTACCGGCGGCTCTTGGCAGCCGAGCCCTTGCTGCGCCGTTCGATCCCGGCCCTCATCATCCTGTTCCTGATCGTCATCGCGGCGCTGCGCTGCCTGTCGCTGATGAACGAGCGCGACGAGGTGGAGCGGGACACCAAGGCCATCCTTTCGCTGGCGGCGGGCCAGATGGCGAGCGCGATTGCCGCCGATCCCAACGCCGCCTCCACCGGCGCGCTGGACCTCTTGGAGAATGCCGGCCGGCTGGGCGCCATGGGCCGAAGCCATGTGCTTGCCGTCACCGACGGCGCCTTCAAGATCATTGCCGTATCGCCGCTGTCGACCGGCTGGCAGGGACGCTCGCTCGACAGCCTTGTCCAGGGCGGCCAGCCGCTGTTCATGTTCGGCGAGCGCGCCGGCGTCATGAACGTCAGCATCGCCGGACAGGACTGGTATGCGGCGGTGAGCCTGACGGCGAGCCGCAAGAATGCGGCCGCCGTGCTGGTGCCGCAGGAAGCGGTCTTCGACAGCTGGCGCAAGACCGTATCGCTCAACGTCACGCTGTTCGTGCTGACGGCAGGCGTGCTGATCATCATCCTCTATGCCTATTTCGGCCAGGCGGCGCGGGCGCAGGCCGCCGACCGCATCTACCTCGAAGCACACCAGCGCATCGACATGGCGCTGGTGCGCGGCCGCTGCGGCCTGTGGGACTGGGACATGGTGCGCGGCAAGATGTACTGGTCCCGCTCGATGTACGACATGCTGGGCTACGAGCCCTGCGACACGATGCTGTCGTTCGGCGAAGTCGACGAGATCATCCATCCCGAGGATGGCGACCTGTTCGAACTTGCCAACCGCATCGTCGAGCGCGAGATCGACCATATCGACCAGGTGTTCCGCATGCGCCATGCCGACGGGCAATGGGTGTGGATGCGCGCCAGGGCCCAGGTGATCGACCCCGAAGCGCCCGAGATCCAGCTGATCGGCATCGCCGTCGACGTCACCGAACAGCGGCATCTGGCGCTGCGCTCGGAAGCCGCGGACCTGCGCCTCAGGACGGCGATCGAGAACATCAACGAATCCTTCGTGCTGTGGGATGCCTCCGAGCACCTGATCATGTGCAATTCCAAATTCCAGAAGGACAACGGCCTTTCGGACCGCGACGTGATGCCAGGCGCGGCGCGCACGGCGCTGGAAGAGCGCATGTTGGCCTTCGCCTCGGAGCGCAGGCTGGCCAACAGCAACGGACCGCAAGGCGGCGTGACGCTGGAACGGCAGCTTGCCGACGGTCGCTGGCTGCAGGTCAACGAACTCAGGACCAGGGATGGCGGCACCGTCTCGGTCGGTTCCGACATCACCCAGATCAAGCTGCACCAGGAAAAGCTGGTCGACAGCGAACGCCGGCTGATGGCGACGATCCACGATCTCAGCCTCGCCCGCCGGGCGGAAGAGGAGCGGGCGCGAGAACTCGTCGATCTCAATCGCAAATACATGAAGGAGACCGAACGCGCCGAGGCGGCCAACCGGGCCAAATCCGAATTCCTGGCCAACATGTCTCACGAATTGCGCACGCCGCTCAACGCCATCATCGGCTTTTCTGAACTGATGGAACAGGGCCTGTTCGGGCCGCTCGGCTCGCCGCGCTACGAGGAGTATGCCACCGACATCAACGGCAGCGGCAAATATCTGCTCGGCGTCATCAACGATATACTCGACATGTCGAAGATCGAGGCCGGCCAGTTCTCGGTGGACCGCGAGGAGATCGACCTCTGCCCGCTGATCAAGGAGACCGTGCGAGTCGTCTCGCTGCAGGCGGCCGAGAAATCGATCGCGGTGGAAACCCGTATCGCCGATTCGATGCGGCTCTACGCCGACCGCCGCGCGATCAAGCAGATCGTCATCAACCTGTTGTCCAACGCGGTAAAATTCACCGGACAGGGCGGCCACATTTCGGTCAGGGCGCGCAACACTTCAGGTGCGCTGGTGCTGACCATCGAGGACAATGGCTGTGGCATCCCCAAGGAAGCGCTGGGCAAGCTCGGCCGGCCGTTCGAACAGGTGCAGAACCAGTTTTCCAAGAACCACGCGGGATCCGGCCTTGGGCTGGCCATCTCGCGCTCGCTGGCCGAGCTGCAGGGCGGCGCATTGAAGATCCGTTCGACCGAAGGCGTCGGCACCATCGTGTCGGTGCGCATCCCGGTCAAGAAGGCGACGCCGGTAAAGGTGGCGGCCTAAAGCTGGGCTTCGATGGCGGTCTTGTCTATAACCGACCACACTTCCACGATCTTTCCGCCGCGAAATTCGTAGATCACGTTCTCCGCGAAAGACACTCTCCTGCCGTCTACGTCCAGGCCAAGGAACCTTCCCCTTGGCGTGCAGTCGAATGCAATCCGGCTCGCGACATAGGGCAGGTCGGAAATCAGCATACGGACGTTGAAATGAAGGTCTCTAATTTGCTCGAAGTCGCTCTCCAGCATTTCGCGATAACCCGACAAGCCGATCCGCCGGGCATTGTGGATCGCTTGGTCGTCAACGAACTGCACGAGCTTCGACCAATCCTGATGTTCAGGCAGGCGATGTAGTCGCGGTAGATATTGGCGAGATCGGTTTTGGTCATCGCAGTCGGCCTATCTTCCCACAAGCGCCGGCGGCTTGCGCCGCCGGAGCCGGTATCCGGGTCACTGCATCCCGCCTTCGTCGTTACCGTCCCATAGGCGGTGACGGGCAAAACGGCCGCCCTTCGGCAGCTCGCTCTTCTCGATCTTGCCGTCATTGTTCCTGTCCAGCATGGCGAAGACCTTCTTCTCGCGGCTGGTGATGTCGTCGGTGGTCAGCGTGCCGTCGCCCCTGGTGTCGTAGCGTTCGATGATGCGCTTGGCCATGCGCTCGAAGCGTGCCTTCTCCAGCGCATCGGCGAGCTGGGCGACGGTGAGCTTGCCGCCATTGTCGGCGACCATCTTCTTCAGCCGTGCGTTCATGGCGTCGGAAAACTGGTCGAAGGTGATGGTGCCGTCTGAATCCTTCATCGCCTTGTCGAGGCGCATCATCATGTCGTCGCGCATTTTGGCGCTGGCATTGTTTTCGGCATAGGCCGTGGTGCCGACGGCGCCGGCAAGGGCTGCGAAAGCGAGGGCAAGTTTGGTCGACTTTCTCATTGGTCTTCTCCTGTTGCATCGTCACCCCCGATGCGATCGGGAACCGCCGCTCGTTGTTGCGGCTGTCCCACACGAAGCAAAAGGTCGAAATCCTTTCTGACCTTTCGCGACGTCTCCTTGAGGTGTGCTTCCAGCACACCGAAATCCGGCAGGTCGGTGACCGCCAGAAGCAGATCGGACAGACCCGGCGGAACGTCGTCGCGTTCGAAGACGCCGGTGAGGCAGAGCCTGATCATCTGGGTCAGCGCCAGATAAAGCTGGTAGGCATCGCATAGCTCCTGCCTGATGTCAGCGCCGGCGAAATCCGGCGCCAGCCGCGCCAGGATCTCGGCTGTCGCGGTTACCCTGCGGCCGGCCTCGACATGGCCTGATATCACAGCCACCTGGGCGATGAATTCGAGGTCGATGAGCCCGCCGGGGATCAGCTTGATGTCCCAGCGATCGCGCGGCGGCTTCTCCTTCTCGATCAGCGCCCGCATCTCCGAAGCCTCGGCCATCACCTTGGCGACATCGCGCGGCAAGGCAAGCACGGCGGCCACCTCGGCCTCGACCTCGGCGCGGAGTGCCGCATCGCCGCCGATGGCGCGCGCTCTCGCTAGCGCCATGTGCTCCCAGGTCCAGGCATCCTGGCGCTGGTACTTTTTGAAGGCATCGACATGGGTGGCAACCGGCCCCTTGTTGCCGGAGGGACGCAAGCGCAGGTCGAGTTCGTAGAGGACACCTTCCGCCGTCGGCGCCGAGACGGCGGCGATCAGCCGCTGTGTCATCCTGGTGTAGTAGTGGGATGGGGCGAGCGCCTTGTGGCCGTCGGACTCTTCGGCATCGGCGTCGTGGTCGTAGAGCAGGATGAGGTCGACGTCGGAGCCCGCCGTCAATTCACGGCTGCCGAGCTTGCCCATGCCGAGCAGCGCTACCCTGGCCCCGGCGATCCGGCCGTGGCGCAGCGCGAACTCGGCCATGACGGCCTGCAGAGCGGCCTCGATGGTGAGATCGGCGAGGTCGGAAAAGGCGCGGCCGGCGCGGGCCGGATCGATCGCGCCGGCGAGCAGCCTGACCCCGATCAGGAACTTCTGCTCGGAGGCGAAGATGCGTAGGCGGTCGAGCACGTCCTCATAGGCGCGGTCGCCTTCGATGAAGGCGGCAAGCCGCGCCGACAGATAGGCGCGGTTTGGCAATTCATTGAGCAGAGCCGGGTCGAGCAGGCCGTCGAAGACATGCGGCCGCCGGGTGATGATGGCGGCAAGCCTGGGTGCCGCGCCCATGATCGTCGCCATCAATTTCAGCAGCGCCGGGTTGGACTGCAGCAGCGAAAACAGCTGGATGCCGGCCGGCAGTCCGGCGAGGAATTCGTCGAAGCGCATCACCGCCTCGTCGGCCCGCCGCGTCTGGCCGAACCCCTTTAGCAGCGCCGGCGTCAGCTCGGTCAGCCGCTCGCGCGCTTCCGCCGACTGGGTGACGCGATAGCGGCCGAAATGCCAGCCGCGGATGACGCGGCAGATGTCGCTCGGCCGCTGGAAGCCGAGGCGATGCAAGGTCTGCAGCGTGTCGGGATCGTCGACATCACCGGTAAAGACCAGATTGCCGACGCCGGCCGACAGTTCCGGCGCGGTTTCGAACAGCGCCGCGTAGTGGCGCTCGACCTGTTGCAGCGACGCACGAAAGGCTTCGGAAAAGGTCTTGGCATCGGCAAAGCCCAGCATGCGGGCAATGCGCTCCAGCCCCTCGTCGCTGTCGGGCAGGATATGCGTCTGCTCGTCGGCGACCATCTGGATGGCATGCTCGACGCGGCGCAGGAACCAGTATTGCCGGGTCAGTGCATCGCGCGCATCGGCGGTGATCCAGCCGCGCGCGGCGAGCTCGCCCAGCATCGGCACCGTCTCGCGACCGCGCAGCTCCGGAAAGCGGCCGCCGGCGATGAGCTGCTGCGTCTGGACGAAGAACTCGATCTCGCGGATGCCGCCACGGCCGAGCTTGACGTTGTGGCCCTTGACCGCGATCTCGCCGTGGCCCTTGTGGGCGTGGATCTGGCGCTTGATGGAATGGACGTCGGCGATCGCCGCGTAGTCCATGTATTTGCGCCAGACATAGGGCTGCAACTCCTTCAGGAAGGTAGCGCCGGCGGCGAGATCGCCGGCCACCGGGCGCGCCTTGATCATGGCGGCGCGCTCCCAGTTCTGGCCGCGCCCCTCGTAGTAGTGAAGGGCGGCCTCGACCGGGATCGCCAGCGGTGTCGAGCCGGGGTCGGGGCGGAGTCTCAGATCGGTGCGGAAGACATAGCCGTGCTCGGTGCGGTCCTGCAGGATGCGCACCAGGCGGCGGGTCAAGCGTGAAAACAACTCCGTGGCATCGAGCGGATCGACGACAGCGGGCGCCTCCGGATCGAAGAAGACGACGAGATCGATGTCGGACGAAAAGTTCAGTTCATGCGCGCCAAGCTTGCCCATGCCGAGCAGGATCCAGCCCGATTGCAGCGCCGGCATTTCGGGATCGGGCAATTTGAGCTTGCCTTGCCCGTGCGCATCGCGAAGCAGGAAGTCGACGGCGGCACGGGCGCAGGCGTCAGCGAGGTCGCTGAGGCGGCGCACCGTCAGCGCGGGCTCGGCCTCGCCGGCGAGATCGGCGAGCGCGATCAGGAAATGCGCCTCGGCCTTCCACTGCCGCAGTTCCATCATCAGGCTCGTTTCCGAACCGGAATCGGTAAACGCCGCCTTGCCGATTGCCTCGCCAATCGCCATCAGCCGCGCCTCGACATCGGCGTCGAACAGCTGATCGAGAATCCCGGGCCGGCGGCGCGCCACATCACGCAGGAACGGCGACAGATCGAAGACCGCGGCGAGCAGATCCTGAACGGTACCCTCGGCTGCCAGGAATTTCGTCAGCCGGGGCAGGCCCTCTTCCTCGGCGGCGTCAGCGATCTCCGACAGTTCACGCCGGGCGCGGTTTTCATCCAGCGGCAAAAGCCTTGCCACCGGTTGCAGACGCCATTCAGTCTCGATCCGCTGCACAGGCTTCCTCGCGGCCATCAATGGTCCTCCCGTGCGGGAAAACCCATGACCACGGACAATCCGGGATTGGCGGGTAAAAGATCAAGCCTGCCGCTATGGAAAGTCATGATTGCCTTGGCGAGGCTGAGGCCCAGGCCCGACCCCGGCTGCGAGCGGCTCTTTTCCAGCCGCACGAAACGTTCGGTCGCGCGGGCGCGGTCGGCATCGTCGGGAATGCCCTGGCCGTTGTCGGTGACCGAAAGCCTGATTTCGCCGCCGACGCGCCCGAGCGCCACGCGCACCGCGGGCTTGCCGGTCGCGTCGGTCGAGTACTTGATCGCATTGTCGACGATGTTCGACAGCGCCTGGCCGATCAGTTCGCGATTGCCGTTGACGGCAAAATCACCCTCGACCGAGCTCTCCAACGTCACTCCCGCCTCCTCGGCAACTGGCTCATAGAGTTCGACGACGTCGCGCACGGCAGCGGCGAGATCGACGCGGCTGGTGCTCTCGGAGGAATAACCCGCCTCCAGCCTGGAGATCATCAGGATGGCGTTGAAGGTCTTTATCAGCTGCTCCGACTCGGCAATCGTGCCTTCCAGCGCCTGCCGGTAATCAGTGGTCTTTTGCTTGCCGGAAAGCGTCGCCTCGGCGCGGTTGCGCAGTCTTGTCAGCGGTGTCTTCAGGTCGTGGGCGATGTTGTCCGAAACCTGCTTCAGCCCTTCGTTCAGCGTGGCAATCCTGGCCAGCATGGCATTGAGGTTTTCGGACAGGCGGTCGAATTCGTCGCCGGCGCCGGTGACCGGCAGGCGCCCGGACAGATCGCCGCCCATGATGCGGCGGCTGGCTTCGGAGACGCTGTCGATGCGCTTCAGCGCCGCGCGCCCGACGAAGAACCAGATCAACAGCCCGCCGAGCCCCATCATGCCCAGCGCCAGCATCAGAGAGCGGCGTATGACGGCGCGGAACCGCTCGGGCTCGCCGAGGTCGCGGCCGACCAGCATGATCATCTGGTTGGGCAGGCGCAGCACCAGCGCAATCGCGTTGTGGCCCTTCTCGCCTTCGGCCTGGACTTCGTTCTGGCCAGACTGCGTCTCGTTCTGGTCGGCGGCAGTATTGCGCTGCCGTTCGAGCTCGCCCTCGCCGAAGCGCCGGTAGGAGAACGGCTCCGTCGTCCAGCCTTCGGTCTCGATCACCCCAGGCTCCAGACTCTGCACATTGCCGGTCAGGATCTGGCCGTTGGTGTCGGCGATCAGATAGAGGTTGGCGCCGGGCTGTCGGGAGCGGGCCTCGACCACGCGGACCAGAACCGGCAGCCCGCCGCGCTGATAGGCGCGGGCAAGGCCGAGCACCTCGTCATTGATGGTCTCCTGCGTCTGCGCGGTCAGCATGCGCGCCGACAGCGAGGTCATGTATAAGACCAGCAGCACGGCGCAGAGCGCGAAAAGCAGGAAATAGAGCGCCGAGAGCCGCGCCGCCGTCGTCCTCATGATGGCCGGCAGGGACAGGGCCATGCTGGGTTCAGCCGCTCTTCAGCATGTAGCCGGCGCCGCGAACCGTATGCAGGATCGGCTTGTCGAAGCCTTTTTCGATCTTGCCGCGCAGCCGCGAGACATGGACGTCGATGACGTTGGTCTGCGGATCGAAATGGTAGTCCCAGACATTCTCGAGCAGCATGGTGCGGGTCACCACCTGGCCGGCGTGGCGCATCAGATATTCGAGCAGGCGGAATTCGCGCGGCTGCAGCGTGATTTCGCGCGCGGCGCGACGGACCGAATGCGAGAGACGGTCGAGCTCGAGATCGCCGACCCGGTAGACGGTTTCGGCTTCGCGGGCGCTGGCACGGCGATTCAGCACCTCGACGCGGGCGAGCAGCTCGGAAAAGGCATAGGGCTTGGTCAGATAGTCGTCGCCGCCGGCGCGCAGGCCGGTGACGCGGTCGTCGACCTCGCCCAGCGCCGACAGGATCAGCACCGGCGTGGTGTTGCCGCGCGAACGCAGGCCGGCGATGACCGACAGGCCGTCGCGGCGCGGCAGCATGCGGTCGACCACCATGACGTCATAGTCGCCGGCATCGGCAAGCGTGAAGCCGGTCTCGCCGTCGCCGGCGACATGGGCGGTGTGCCCGGCCTCGGCAAAGGCTTTCTCAAGGTAGTCCGCGGCCTCGCGATCGTCTTCTATGACAAGAATCTTCATAGAGCCGTTATACGCGATTTCGCTGGAAGTTTGAGTGGCGGCCGACATGGGCATCATGGCCTTTGAGGTTAAGCGGCAGCGGGCGATGGGAAGCCCGCTGCCGCCGGGGGCGGAACACGATGACTGACTAACGCATTCAGGCCCCGTGCTTTCCCGTGCGGCGGCTCGGGGGTGTTGAAACCGCCGCACCGGAAAAGTTCTGGAACGTCAGCCCTTGGCGACAGGCAGGGCGACGAAGCGGTTCGAGTCGTCGCGGGTGATCTGCATCAGCACCGCCTTGCGGCCCGACTTCACCGCGTCGGCCATGGCCTTGGTGACATCGTCGGTTCCGATCACCTCCACCGAATTGACCGAGGTGATAACATCGCCGGGCTGGATGCCGCGATCGGCGGCGGCGCTGTCCGGGTCGACATCGGTCACCACCAGCCCCTGGCCCTTTTCGGACTTGGTGACGGTGAGGCCAAGATCGGCCAGCGTGTCGGGCTTTGCCGGAGCTGCGGGCTGCTGCTGATCGGCCGAGGCCTGCTTGTCGCTTGCCGGCAGCTTGCCGAGGTCGACCTTGATGGTCTCGCTCTTGCCGTCACGCCACACGGTGACATCAACCGGCTTGCCAGGCGAGTAGGCGCCGATCAGACGGGCGAGTTCCTTGGGCGAAGCGACGTCCTTGCCGTCGACCTGGGTGATGACATCGCCGGCGGTGATGCCGGCCTTCTTGCCGGGGCCGTCGTCCTGCGCGCTCGACACCAGCGCGCCCTTCTCGGACTTCAGCCCGAGCGACTCGGCGATGTCGGACGTGACCGGCTGGATCTCGATGCCGAGCCAGCCGCGCTGGACGGAGCCGTTCTTCATCAGGTCTTCGACGACCTGCTTGGCGGTCGAAGCCGGGATGTCGAAAGCGATGCCGACGCTGCCGCCCGAGGGCGAGAAGATCGCGGTGTTGATGCCGACGACCTGGCCGTTGAGGTTGAAGGTCGGGCCGCCCGAATTGCCGCGGTTGACCGAGGCATCGATCTGCAGGAAGTCGTCATAAGGTCCGGCGCCGATGTCGCGGCCGCGGGCCGAGACGATGCCGGCGGTGACGGTGCCGCCGAGGCCGAACGGGTTGCCGACGGCCACCACCCAGTCGCCGACGCGGACCTTGGAATCGTCGGCGAAGTCGACATAGGTGAATTTGCCGACACCATCGACCTTGAGCACGGCGAGATCGGTGCGCGGGTCGGTGCCGATCAGTTTGGCGTCGAGCTCCTTGCCGTCATTCATCACCACGGTGAAGGCCGAACCTTCCTCGACCACATGGTTGTTGGTGACGAGATAGCCGTCATCGGAGATGAAGAAGCCGGAGCCTTGCGCCACCGGGCGGGGCTGGTCGTTGTTGTGGTCGCGGTGGCTGAAGCGGCGGTTGCCGAACTGGCCGCCCTGATCGCCAAAGCCACGGAATTCCTTGAAAAAGCGGCGCAGCTGCGGATTGTCGGGCAGGTTGTTCATGCCGTCCTGGTCGTCCGACTGATCGGAACCGTCATCGGCCGCCGGCTCGATCTTGGCCTTGACCTTGACGCTGACCACCGCCGGCGAGACGCGCTCGACGATGTCGGCGAAGCCGGTGACCTGCGGCGCCTCGACACGCACGGCGTCGGCCAGGACGGGAGCCGTTCCGGTGGTGACGACACCAAAGCCGATCGCGCCGGCAACAGCCAGCGAGGCAACGGCGGCCAGAAGGCGCTTGCGGGTGCGGGAATATGAATTGGGGGCAATATTCATGGGTCTCGTATCCTCTTTTGATTGGATGCGGCTTGGCCAGGACATCCTCAGGCGAGAGGAATAGAGAGGCGCACATTACGGCGCCATTTCCAGTGCATGAAACTTTTGTAATGTTGGCCGGGTCAGTCTTGGCGCAGCATCTTGTCCAGCGCCGCCTGCTCCTCGGCGGTCAGGGCGTCCGTTGCCGTCGAACGTCGCGATCGCGCCGCGAGCACGATGAACATCCCGCCGGCCAGGAGCAAAAGCACCGGCGTGCCCCACAGAAGCGCATTGCGCAGGCTGAAGCGCGGCTTCAGCAGCACGAACTCGCCGTAGCGCGAAACGATGTAATCCATCACCTGCTGGTCGGTGTCGCCGGCGACGAGCCGCTGACGCACCAGGATGCGCAGGTCGCGGGCGAGATCGGCGTCGGATTCGTCGATCGACTGGTTCTGGCAGACCATGCAACGCAGCCCCTCCGACAGGGTTCGCGCCCTCGCCTCCAGCGCCGGATCCGAGAGCACCTCGTCCGGCTTCACCGCGAAGGCGTTGCCGGCGAACAGCAAGGCCAGCAACAGCACCAGCGAGGCAAGCCGAGCCCTGCCCGTCATGACAAACTCGCGGAAGGCACGAGTTTCTTGCGGCGCGACGGCGCGCCGACGCGCAGGCGGCGGTCCATCAGCGACATTGCAGCACCCGCCATCATCACCAGGCCGCCACCCCAGATCAGCGTCACCAGCGGCTTCCACCACAGCCTGACGACGACGGAGCCGTCATTGCCCTCGTCGCCCAACGAAAGATAAAGCTGGCTGAACCAAACAGTCCTGATGCCGGATTCGGTCGTCGTCGTCTGGCGCACCGGAAAGAAGCGCTTGGCCGAGCTTATTTCGCCCTTGGCATTGCCGTCGGCGCCGATGACGACGAAGCGGCCGCGATCCTCGCTGTAGTTCGGCCCCTGCGCCGGGTAGAGCCCTTCGAAGCGCAGCGTGTTGCCGGACAGTTCGACGGTCTCGCCGGCATGCATGGACAGGATCTTCTCGGTGCCGAAGCTGAGCGTGCCGACGATTCCGAGCAGGGTCAGGCCAAGGCCGAGATGGGCGAGCGCGGTGCCGAACACCGAGCGCGGCAGGCCGGCGAAGCGTCGCAGCATGATGGCAGGCGTCACCGAGCCGAAGCCTGATTTGACGGCGAGATCGGTGAGCGCGCCGCAGACCAGCCAGACGGCGAGGCCGACGCCAAGGGCTGCGAACACCGAGGCGCCATCGACGAACAGGCCCGTCACCAGCATGGCGGCAAGTGCGGCGGCAAAGGCCGCCATCAGGCGTTGTGCGGCGGCGAAGACATCGCCGCGCTTCCAGGCAAGCAGCGGCCCGAACGGCACGATCGCCAAGAGCGGCAACATCAGGGGACCGAATGTCAGGTCGAAGAACGGCGCGCCGACCGAGATCTTGCCGCCGGTGACGGCTTCGAGCGCCAGCGGATAGAGCGTGCCGACCAGAACGGTGGCGGTGGCGGTGGTGAGGAACAGATTGTTGAGGACGAGCGCACCTTCGCGCGAGATCGGATGAAACAGGCCGCCGGCCGTCAGCCTCGAGGCGCGCAAGGCGAACAGCGCCAGCGAGCCGCCGATGAACAGCGTCAGGATGCAGAGGATGAAGACACCACGTGTCGGGTCGGTGGCGAAGGCATGTACCGAGGTCAGCACGCCGGAGCGCACCAGGAAGGTGCCGAGCAGCGACAGCGAGAAGGTGAGGATGGCGAGCAGCAGCGTCCAGATCTTCAGCGCCGAACGCTTTTCCATGACGATGGCCGAATGCAGCAGCGCCGTGCCCGCCAGCCATGGCATGAAGGAGGCGTTCTCGACCGGATCCCAGAACCAGAAGCCGCCCCAGCCAAGCTCGTAGTAGGCCCAATAGGAGCCCATGGCGATGCCGCCGGTGAGGAACATCCAGGCGACCAGCGTCCATGGCCTGACCCAGCGCGCCCAGGACGCGTCGATACGGCCCTCGATGAGGGCGGCGACCGAGAAGGAAAAGCAGATCGAGAAGCCGACATAGCCGAGATAGAGCAGCGGCGGATGAATTGCGAGGCCGAGATCCTGCAGCACCGGGTTGAGATCGCGGCCCTCGATCGGGGCCGGATTGAGCCGGGTGAAGGGATTGGAGGTCGCCAGGATGAACAGGAAGAAGGCGGCGCCGATTGCGCCCTGCACGGCCAGCACATTGGCCTTGAGCGTTGCCGGAAGGTTGGCGCCGAAGACGGCGACAAGGGCGCCGAAGAAGGTCAGGATCAGCACCCAGAGCAGCATCGAGCCTTCGTGATTGCCCCAGGTTCCGGTGATCTTGTAGATCAGCGGCTGCAGCGAATGCGAGTTTTCCCACACGCTCGCCACCGAGAAGTCGGAGCTTGCATAGGCGGTTGCCAGCGCCGCAAAAGAAAGCGCTGTAAGCGCGAAGCCGGTCACCGCCACCGGGCCGCCGACCGCCATCATCTTCTGGTTGCCGGCGCGCGCGCCATAGAGGGGCACCAGCATCTGCACCAGCGACAGCGCAAAGGTGAGGACGAGGGCGAAATGTCCGGTTTCAACCAAGCGCGTTACTCACTCTTGCTCTCCTGCCACACACCCTTGGCCTTGAGCCCGTCGGCGACTTCCTTGGGCATGTAGCGCTCGTCATGCTTGGCCAGCACGCTATCGGCGACGAAGACGCCGTCCGGACCGAAGCTGCCCTCCGTGATGACGCCCTGCTCCTCGCGGAACAGGTCAGGCAGGATGCCGGTATAGGTGACCTTGACCGATTTCTGCTTGTCGGTCACCGAAAAGGCGACGGTCGCACCCTGCCCGCGCTCGATCGTACCCTTCTCGACGAGGCCGCCCAGCCTGATGCGCTGGCCGGGCTGGACGGTTGCCGTGGCGAGATCGCCGGGCATGTAGAAATAGGAGGCCTTCTGGCCGAGCGCGTAGAAGGTGAGACCCGTGGCGGCACCAAGGAAAGCCAGCCCCGCGACGATCACCGACAGTCTCTTCTGCTTGCGCGTCATTACTACTCCGTCGCCGTCAGGCCGAGCGAGGCGGCAAAGGCGGTGAATTTCCTGGCTTCCTCGCTGTCGACACCAAAGACGGCAATGCCGCGGGTCAGCGCATCGCGCGCCTGGTCGGCCTTGCC
This sequence comes from Mesorhizobium monacense, assembly GCF_056781675.1. Classification (NCBI taxonomy): domain Bacteria; kingdom Pseudomonadati; phylum Pseudomonadota; class Alphaproteobacteria; order Hyphomicrobiales; family Phyllobacteriaceae; genus Mesorhizobium; species Mesorhizobium monacense. Next base: position 3,737,969 of record NZ_CM165567.1, read on the forward strand.
AAGCACGACATAGGAACGAATGAGCCGCATCCATCCTTCCGTGTCGCGCGGGTTTTGTTTGAGCTTCTCATCAAGCCCGGCGACCATGGTTTCGATCATCGCCTGGCGGTCTTGAGGCGACATCGACTGCGCCGCCTCGACCGCCTGTGCATCCGGGCCGTTGGCGGGCGTCCCTGCTGGGGCGACGGCCCTGTTCGCGTTTTGCGCGAGTGCCTGCTCGACGGCGCGGCGCCAAGGCGATTCCGACGGCAGCGTGCCGAGCATTTTCTGCCAGGCCGCCGTCGCCTCCGCAGCACGGCCTTCCTGCGCCAGGCCCATCGCCAGATAGAAGCTCGCCTTCGGATTGGCCGGATCGAGCTTCAGCGCCGCCTCGAAGGCGTCCTGCGCCTCGGCCGAGACGATACCGCCGGCGGCGTTGGCGATCGCCTCGCCGAGGCCGGCCTGGCGGGCGGCGCTTTCGCCGTCGAGGCGGATGGCGTTGCGATAGGCGCTCACCGCGTCGGAATAGCGCTGCAGCCGCAGATAGACCGGCGCCAGCACGTCCCAGCCGCGGCCATCGGAAGGGTTGGCGGCCAGATGCGCCTCGGCGCGCGCCACCAGCTCGTCCACAGAGGAGTCGGCGGGATTCTTGGCGAGCCGCATGCTGAGCGGCTGCGAGGGCAAATCGGGCGAGCCTAGCTTGATGTAAAGCCCCCAGCTGACCAGCGGAACCGCCAGCACCGCCACTGTCGCCACCAGCCTTGTCGCCACCGACGGCCGCCGCGGCGCCGCCGCGTCGGCCTTGCCGACAGCGCCCAGGCGCAGGATACGGCGGCCGATCTCGGCACGCGCCTCCTCGGCCTCGGCCGGCTGGATCAGGCCACGCGCCACGTCGCGGTCAAGCTCGGACAGCTGGTCGCGATAGACTTCGAGGTCGTGATCCCCCGCTTGCGACGCGCCCTTCGGGCCGCCGGCCAGCGGCAACAGCACGGCCAGGCTGGCGCCCAGCGTGAGGATTGCGGCTATGACCCAGAACAGCATCTTTCATCCAATACCGGCAGAGCCCTGCCCTGCCAACATGGGCATCCTGCGACGCTTTGACGGCACGTGCGCCGTCTGTCCTTGACCGATGTCAACCGGATCGGGTCTGAAACCCGATCCGGCTTCCTCTTGATGCATGTCGTTATCCCAAAACCGCTGCGCACGTTTGGGCGACATGCATTGATCAGGTCAGCGGCGTCCAGCTGCCGTCGGCATTGCGGCAGGCGGTGCCGCGCGCGGTGGCGCCGGCGGTGCCGTTGAACACCGTATGGGTGTATTGCCGGCAATCCTGCGAGCCGACCCGGTAGGGCTGAGCGGCGACGACTTCTCCGGAACGGCCCGAACTGTCGCTCTTCCATGTAACCTTCTGGCCGCTCGCCGTGTATTCGAGCGCCTTGTACTCGGCTTCCAGCGCCTTGCGCTTGTCGGCATCGCTCAGGCCGGAGCCGATCGATCCGCCGACAAGGCCGCCGCCCATGGCCGAAATGATCGTCGTTGCCACCTTGCTGCCGGCCGGAGGCGTGGCGGCAGGCGCCGGCGTGATCGCCGCGCCAGGGCCGCCTTTGCCCAACGTCCCACAGCCGGAAACGGCGAGCAGTGCGGAAAGGAGCGCGACGCGAATCTTCATGCCAACAACCGGATTTCTCGAGCAGGATGAGCTTGGGGCCGCGCCATCGGAGAAGTCGGCATGGCCATAGTGTTGATATTTGTCGGAAATTTGGCCGCAGCCCAGCACTTCGGGACCAATCGACATGCCGCCATAACACGCACCGTCCGTCGATGTCGACTGACCCTGGAAAGCATCAATGAAGGCTCCGCAACCGCACCGCCGCCTTCAACCCGCCCATGGCGGAGCGTTCCAGCGCCAGACTGCCTCCATACTCGTTGACGAGGTCGGCGACAATGGCAAGGCCGAGCCCTGTGCCCGGCTTGGTCTCGTCGAGGCGCCGTCCGCGCTTCAACGCCTCGCGCGCCTTGTCCTCTGGAATGCCCGGACCGTCATCCTCAATGGCGATCTCGAACAAATTGGTGTCCTTGCCGGGGACAGGCGAGACAGACACGGCGACCGCGCCCTTGGCCCATTTCATGGCGTTGTCGAGGAGATTGCCGAGCAATTCCTCCAGGTCCTCGCGCTCGCCGCCAAAGATGATGTCGGTGGCCGGCAGCGAAAGCGTGAGGGTTGTCCGCGGGTTGAGCTTTTGCAGCACGCGCACCATGCGTTGAACCAAGGGCGCCACTGGCGTGCGGTAGACGACGCTGTCGCGTTGGGCGGCGACACGCGCCCGCTGCAGATAGTGGTCGACCTGCTTTTGCATCGAGGCGGCCTGCTCGGTGATGAGCTGGCCCTTGGCGCCGCCGAGCGCCCGTCCCTCGTTGATGAGCACGGCCAGCGGCGTCTTCAGCGAATGGGCGAGATTGCCGACCTGCGTGCGCGAACGCTCGACGATGCGCTTGTTGTTCTCGATCAGCGCGTTGGTCTCGTTGGCCAGCGGCTCGATCTCGGCCGGAAAACTGCCGTCGAGCCGCTGCGCCGTGCCCTCGCGCACCATGGCGAGCGCGTTGCGGACGCGGCGCAAGGGCTGCAGGCCGATCAGGATGGCGAAGGCGTTGATGGCGATCATGCCGACGCCGAACAGCGACAGATAGGTCAAGAGCCGGCGCTGGAAGCTGGCAATCTCCTGCTCCAACTCGGTCTGGTTGCCCATGACGCGAAAGCGCGCGGCGCGGTTCTTAGCATCGAGGACGAATTCGCTTTCGAACACCTCCAGCTCCTCGCCATGGATGCCTTCGGTGCCATAGCTGCGCTGGAAGCTGGCGTTGAAGGGAACCTCGGCGACGCTCGGCGAAAGAATCGCCTTGGTCATCGAGGAGGAGTGCAGTTCGCCATGCACGCCCTCGGAGGCCGGTTCAACCGACCAATACCAGCCCGAATTCGGTTCGGAAAAGCGCAGGTCGCCGAGGTCCGGGGCGCCGGTCAGTTGGCCGCTTTCGGAAACGCCGACCGAGCCGATCAGGTTAAACAGATGCGCCGAAAGCAGGCTGTCGAAGCCGCGCTCGCTGGCCTGGCGGTAGAGCGTGGTGATGAGGGTGAAGATGACGACCAGCGTCAGGATCGCCCACAGGGTCGAGAAGGCTATGACGCGAAACGCCAGCGAGCGTGGCCAGAACCGCGCCGAAAGCGTCTTGGAGACGACCAGATTTGCAGGAAGAGGTTCCGCCTTACGCCTCCGGCTCACGCATGCGGTAGCCCATGCCGCGCACGGTTTCGATCATGTCGATGCCCATCTTCTTGCGAAGCCGGCCGACGAAGACCTCGATGGTGTTTGAGTCGCGATCGAAATCCTGGTCGTAGAGATGCTCGACCAGCTCGGTGCGCGACACGACCTCGCCCATATGGTGCATCAGATAGGCCAGCAGCCGGAATTCATGCGAGGTCAGCTTCAGCGGCTGGCCGTCGACATCGGCCTTGGAGGCCTTGGTGTCGAGGCGCAGCGGCCCGCAGGTCAATTCCGAAGAGGCATGGCCGGCGGCGCGGCGGATAAGCGCCCGCACCCGCGCCAGCACCTCCTCGATATGGAACGGCTTGGTGACATAATCGTCGGCGCCGGCATCGATGCCGGACACTTTGTCACTCCAGCGGTCGCGCGCCGTCAGGATCAGCACCGGCATCTTGCGGCCGCCGCGGCGCCAGCGCTCGACGACGCTGATGCCGTCCATCTGCGGCAGGCCGATGTCGAGGACAACCGCGTCGTAAGGTTCGGTGTCGCCGAGGAAATGCCCTTCCTCGCCGTCGAAGGCGCGGTCGACGACATAGCCGGCATCGACCAGCGCATCAGCTATCTGCCGGTTGAGATCCTTGTCATCTTCGACGACGAGCACGCGCATGACGGTTAGAACCTGTTGACGGATCCGGGGTCAGGTATAGGCCGATTCCGGCGGCCTGGGAAACGGAGGCCTGTAAGATGGAAGGTTGGGTCAGTTCAGCGGAACGACGATTTCGGAGCGGCGCGGACGCTGACCGTCCTTGCCCGGCACCAGCACGACGATGACACAGACTGCCTGGCCGCCGCGAGTCGTCTGAGAGGCCTTGGCCAGCGTGCCGCCATTCTGCTCGGCAACCTGCTGACCGATCGCATAGCAGTCCGACGCAGCCAGCACGAGCGGCTGCGGGTCGCCGGGTGCGACGACCGGCATTGCCGTCGCCTGCGACGCAATCAGGCCGGCCGCGGCAAGCGCCAGCGTCGCGGTTCGGAAATGGGAGCGAAGCGTTTTCATGGTCAGCGTTGTAACGCATCGGTGCTGAACGTGAAATGAACGCCCGAAAAACCATGCCCGCCACACCCCTGCAACGCGAGACAATCAAGCTGAGATTCCACCGCCCGACCCGGTGAAGTCAGCGAAAGTCCAGTCGAGAGCAATTCCAGGAAAAGTGTGAAACGGTTTTCCGTCCGGAATTGCGTCAAAACAAAGAGATAGAGCGGTTCTGCATCTCCGTGAAACGATGAACCGCTCTAGCCTCCGTTTCGCCGATATTGAAAGCGCGTCAGGCGTTTTCCTGCGTGATGGCGCGAAAGCGCAGCAGCCCGTGGTGGACCGCGAGATCCTCGTCATAGCGAGCCTCGGCGAATTCCAGTGACAACCGCGTCAAGCCATGCGGACCGATGGCCAGCGCCGCGTCGGCAAGGCGCGCCTCGATGGTGTCCATGATGACACGCGTCTCGGCTCCGCCATGGGCTTTCGACCAGACATGCAGCGTTACAAGCTGATCGGCGTCGTTGTCGGCGCCGGTGTCCAGGTCGAAAGCGCTGGTGTGGCCGCAGGTCACATGGGGGAAGGCGGCGTTGTCGGTCGCCTGCTCGAGCAATCCGGCGCCGCCCAGCAGCGCCGACAGCGACGCATCGCTCTTCAATCTCAGGAACAAGGCCTGCAGCAAATCGCCGGGCGCCGTCATCGTTTTCTCCCTCGCCCGTCGCGGCATGACATATCTGCCGTACAGCGTAGCCGCGTTATGGACATTTCGCCAGATGACGGCAATTCGGTGCAAGGCGCGAATCAGCGCCTCATGCCAGGATGATGGCCGCTCACCATCTCCGGAATAAGACTTTCCGCTGCGACGGGTCGCGTCGCTCAGGAGACCGGCGCAGGTGGCCTTTGCCCGCCGAACAAGGCGGAATGTGACCATGAAACTGCTGATCTTCGGCGTCTCGGGCGCGACGGGACGCGTCCTTGTCCAGGCGGCGCTGGCAGAGGGCCATGCGGTGAGTGCCTTCGTTCGCACGCTGGACAAGCTTGCGATCAACCACAAAAATCTGCGGGTGGTTGTCGGCGATGTCGCCGACTGGCAGGCGGTGGAGCGCGCGGTTGCCGGACATGATGCCGTGTTCAGCTCTCTCGGCGCCGGCATGCCGCTGAAGCACGACCCGGCCGTGGTTGCCGGCATCGGCTTCATCGTCGATGCCATGCAGCGGACCGGACCGGCCCGGCTGATCTATCAATCCTTCCTTGGCGTCCGCGACAGCCGGCGGCAGTTGGGCCCGCTGCTCGGCGGCATCGTCGTGCCGCTCCTGCTGCGCCATGAAGTGGCGGATCACGAGGCGAAGGAACGCCTCATCGTCCAGTCCGGACTAGACTGGACCATTGTGCGGCCGCCCAAACTCAGCAATGGCGCGGCAACCGGCCGGCTCCGCCACGACAACGGCATCCACGCAGCGTCGCTGCTGCCGACCATGGCGCGCGCCGACGTGGCAGCCTTCATGCTCGGCCAGGTCAGCGACACCACCTACTCGCGCAAAGCGGTCTCGCTGCTGCACTGAGCCTCAAGATACCGGCAGCGCCCCGCCCTCTTCGGTGCGGCGCGCGATGAAGTCGTCGAGTACGCCGGCGGTGGCGGCGGCCCGAACTGGAACAGGAAAGGGCGTGGCCGCGGGCGAAATCGATGATGCCCGGAGCCATCGGGATATCGAGCTGGTGCGGCGAGTTGGTATCGATAATGGTGTCCGCGGCATGCGCCGCCAAGCAACTCGTCTTCGGGGAGCCGCGCGCGACCCAGTTAGCGAAAATCAGCCGCGGTCAGCACATACATGCTCTTGCGGGTGCGGTCGTAGGCCGTCCTGGCGACGTCGTATATGGCGCTGCTGGCCGTATCGAAGGCGGCGAGATAGCCGGCCTCGTCGGCTGCGGTTTCGGGCCGCATCTTCGACATGGCATCCGCAGCGACCGAGAAGGAAATCTGGAACATGCCGTCATGGCCGACAAATCGGATGCGCCGACCCGCCGCGTCATAGCTGCGGCTGCGATTGGGGAATGTGAGGCTCATGACTTGAACTCCGTTGCGGCGACCTTCTTGACAACCCGCTTCTTCTTCGGCGTCGGGTTCAGGGCCTCCGCCACGCGATCGGCCTCTTCCTTGGCCAGCCGCAATTCGCGCAGCCTTGCCGTCTTGATGATCCGGGCCTTGGCCTCGGACATATATTCGGCGGTCGCCTTGTTTCGCTCCGCCGTCTTTTTCTGCTTGTCGACGAAGCGGGCTTCAGCTTTTTCCATGATACTTTGACTGCCATCGGCCATCGCCAAATCTCCCTTGCGCTTGAAATCGTGAGAACGAACTTGTTCGATAAAATAGGCACTCGGCTGTTAAAATTCAAACTTTTGAAATATTTTTGATTCTTGAAAATTTGGAAACGATTCCGCAAAACAATACTTTTCGATATTTCATAGCGTCGTACGAATAATTTTTGGCACTCCTATCTATCGAGTGCCAACGCGCCTATACAGGGGCAGCGGCCGCGTATGCCGGGTCCAGAAGAAATTCCCATGAAATTCCGGCCAGTCCGCGACCGGCCGGGCGACCGATTCCAACGCCAATTCAGGAAGGAACTGTTCCGTGTCCAGACAAAGCAGCAAGCCATCTCTCGCGCGTCGATGGGAAGACTACCAGCCGGCCAAATCCACGCTTTTCTGGGCATGCGCGGTAACCCTCATCGCCACACTGATCATCGGTTTCAACTGGGGCGGATGGGTGACAGGCGGCACCTCGCGCTCGTTGGTGGCAACGGCCGGCGATGTAGCGCGCGGCAAACTGGCCTCGGCCGTCTGCGTCGATCGCTTCAACGCAGCGCCCGATGCCGCCGCCAAGCTTGTCGAGTTCAAAGCCCTGACCGACAGCTACAAGAAGCGGCAGTTCATTGAGACAGGCGGTTGGGCGACCATGCCCGGAGAAACATCGCCCGACAGGCTGGGCGCCACGAGCTGTGCGGTCGCTCTCGCAGCCTGAACTCTTCGACCTCTTCGAGACAAACGAACTCTTCACGAGAGCCTGAAAGACAGCCGCCGGGGCATCTTCCCCGGCGCGGACCAGCGGCAAGGAGATCGACAAATGATTACGTTCGTACCGAAGCCAAATACCGTCCCGGCGACTGAAACAGCCGAGGAAAGCCGCTTCGACCGCATTCGCAGGCTTGCCGCCGACAAGCACCGGAAAGCCGATGCCGGCACGATACGCCGCGACCCCCAAAAGGCCGGCGACAAGCGCCCGATGTAACGGGCGCATGCCCCGGTCACGAGACGGGTGCCGCGCCGCCCTGTTCGGTGCGGCGTGCGGTGAACTCATCGAGGATGCCTGACGTAGCAGCGGCGGACGCCGGCGGTCGGAAATCAGCCACCAGCCGCTTCCAGATACCCGTGGCGCGCTCGGTCGCGCTCTTCGAGCCGGCCTGCGTCCAGTTGCCGAAATTCGACCAGTCGGCCACCAGCGGCTCGTAGAAGGCGGTGCGGTAGCGCGCCATTGTATGGCCGGCCGAGAAGAAATGTCCGCCCGGCTGCACTTCGGCGATGGCCTCGAAGCCGATGGCGTCATTGTCGCCGGGGGTCGCCGCGCAGAGTTCGGCGACGGTCTGCAGCGCCTCGATGTCGGTGATCAGCTTCTCGAAGGAGACGCTGAGGCCGCCCTCCAGCCAGCCGGCGGCGTGGATGCAGACCGTTGCGCCGGCCAGCACCGAGCCCCACAGCGCGAACTGCGTCTCGTGGGCGGCCTGCGCGTCGGAGATGTTGGCGGCGCTGCCGCCGCCGGAGCGCCAGGGAAGGCCGGTGAAGCGCGCCAGTTGGCCGGCGCCTAGCGTCGCCTTGACATGCTCCGGCGTGCCGAAGGCGGGAGCGCCCGACTTCATGTCGACATTGGAGGAGAACGAGCCGTAGACGACCGGCGCGCCCGGCCGCACGATCTGGGCCAGCGTCAGCCCGGCCAGCGCCTCGGCATGCTGCAGGGTGAGCGCGCCTGCCACCGTGATCGGCGCCATGGCGCCGGCCAGGCAGAAGGGCGTGATGATCGATATCTGCCCAGCGAGCGCAAAGTCGATGATGCCTTGCGCCATCGGGATGTCGAGCTGGCGCGGCGAGTTGGTGTTGATGACGGTGTAGCAATGGGCGCCGGCAAGGAACGCGTCTTCGGAGAGCCCGCGCGCCAGCCGCACCATCTCGAACCCGTCCTCGACTTGCGGCGTACCACGGGCGAAGATGAACGGGACTTTGTCCGACAGCGTCAGCTGGGCGCGGTTGACGGCATAGTGGCGGAAGCGATTGTCGACGTCCTGCGGCTCGATGCACGGGCAAAGCATATGCAGCACGTCGAAGTGCTGGATCAGCTTGGTCAATTCCTCAAAAGCGGCAAGCGTTCCTGGCCGCCGGCCGCGTTCGAGATCGGTGACGTTGGGCGCGCCGGCCCCGGCGAGAAAGGCCATCGAGCCGAGTTCGAGGATCAGGTCGCGGCTACGGTCGCCCGCCAGCGCCCGGATGGATTTTGGCGCCGAGGCAAGTGCTGTCGCCACGATGTCGCGGCCGATGCGCACCATCTGGCTGTCCTCGTCGACAAGCGCGCCGGCGCGGGCAAATCGCTCGCGCGCCTCGGGCAGCAGCACCTTGATGCCAAGCTCCTCCAGCACGCGCAGCGCCGTATCGTGGATCGCCGCCACCTGGTCGTCCGAAAAGACCGGCTGCGGCAGGAAGGGATTCTTGAGCGAGCGATAGTCCGGGCGGCGGCTCGACTCGCTGCCGGCCTCGCCGGTGCGGCCGCGCCGGCGCTCGCGCCTGGTGTCGCGTGCAGCATCATCGATCATGGCAGTTCCTCCTCATTGCCGCATCGCCTTGCCCTCGGGGTCGTAGGGCGAGGCCGGAATGACGCGCGCCGGCCGCTCGACGCCGACGATATGCACCGACAGCGCCGTGCCCTCGGCTGCAAAATCGCGGTCGACAAGCGCCAGCGCCAGGCTCTTGCCGACCGTGTAGCCATAGCCCCCCGAGGTGACGAAGCCAACGCGTCGGCACTTGTGCCAGACTGGCTCGAAGCCGCTGGCGTCGGCGTCGACGGCATCGACCTCCAGCGTCACCAGGCATTGCCTGGCGCCACCGCCATCGCGCTCCTTCAGCGCGGCATCGCGGCCAATGAAATCGCCCTTGCCGAAGGCTATGAAACGGCCGAGCCCGGTTTGGGCAGGCGTGTAGGCCTGGGTGAACTCGCGCGACCAGATGCCAAAGCTCTTTTCCAGCCTGAGCGCATTCAGCGCATAGAAGCCGACTTCCGCCAGGCCGAGATCCTCGCCGGCGGCAAGCAGGGTGTCGCGCAACGTGGCATGCATGGTGGCCGGACAATTGATCTCGAAGCCTACCTCACCGGCGATCGACAGGCGGGCAACCCGTGTTTGCGCCATGCCGACGTCGAACGCGCCACAAGCCATGAACGGCAGGGCGTTCGTCGAGACATCCTGATGCGTGGTGCGTTCGACAATCGCCCGGGCATTCGGTCCGGTGACGAGGAAGCCTGATGTCACGTCGGAAATGTCAGCGACGGAGACACCGTCGGCCCCATGCACCTCGAACCAGCGCATGTGGAATTCCCTGAGATAGTAGGAGCCCATGATCCAGTATTCACCGCCGCCCCAGTTGAAGACGGTGAGATCACCCTTCAGCCTTGCATCATGACCGAGCATCGGCGCCAGTCTCGCCTGTCCCGGCTTCGGCAGCCTGCAGGCGAGCAGCCGGTCGAGCCAGGCTTCCGCGCCCGGCCCGGACACCGCGTAGCGCGAGAAGGCGGAGGTATCGACAAGACCGGCGGCGCGGCGGACCTGCAGCGCCTCGTCGCCGACGATGTCGAAGGCGTTGGAGCGCTTCAGCGTGGTGTTTTCGCGAAAACCCATCGGCGCGAAATAGGCCGGGATCTCGAGACCCCAGGACGACGTCCATTCGCATCCGGCCGCCGTCATGCCGTCATAGGCGCCGGGGCGTTTCAGCGGCCGGCCGGCAGGCAGGCGCTCGTTGGGGAAGGTCATGACGAAGCGGCGGGCGTAGAACTGCCGCGTCGTCTGTTTCAGATACTCGCGGTTGGCGGCGAAGGCGCCGTAGCGGGCGATATCCATGCCGAAGATGTCGGCCTCGGGCTCGCCACGGATCATCCACTCGGCCAGCGATTTGCCGACGCCGCCGCCCTGGCTGAAGCCGGCCATGACGCCACAGGCGACCCAGTAGTTGCGCAAGCCGCGCACCGGCCCGACGATCGGGTTGCCGTCGGGTGTGAAGGTGAAGGCGCCGTTGACCCATTTGCGGATGCCGGCCGTCGCCAGGCACGGGAAGCGCTCATAGGCCTTGGCGAGTTCCGGGCTTATGCGGTCGATGTCTTCCGGGATCAGCTCGATACCATAGTCCCAGGGCGCGCCATCCATGTTCCAATGCTTCGGGTTCTGCTCGTACACGCCGAGCAGCACGCCTTTACGCTCTTGGCGGAGATAGGCAAAGCCGTCGAGATCGACGGCGAGGCCAAGCTCCTTGTCGAGCGCCGCGACCTCCGGAATGTCCTCCGTGATGAAATAGTGGTGCTCCATCGGCGTCACCGGCAGCTCGACGCCGGCCATGCGGCCGAGTTGCTTTGCCCAGAGACCGCCGGCGTTGACGACATGCTCGGCGACGATCGTGCCTTGTTCGGTGAAGACGTCCCAGCCGCCATCGGCGCGCTGCTTGAGGTCGAGCACGCGGTTGCGCAGGATGATTTCGGCGCCGCGCTTCTTCGCCGCCCCGGCATAGGCATGGGTGGTGCCGTAGGGGTCGAGGTGGCCTTCGTTGGAATCGTAGAGGCCGCCCAGCACATCGCTGACATCGACGATCGGGCAGATCTCCTTGATTTCTTCCGGGCTCACCAGCCGCGCGGTTTCGATACCGACCGACTGGAACACCGCCCAGGCCGATTTCAGCCACTCCCAGCGAGCGGGGTCGCTGGCCATGTTGACGCCCCCGGTCATGTGCAGACCGGCATTCTGGCCGGACTCGGCCTCGATCTCGCGATAGAGTTTTATCGTGTAGTCCTGCAGCGCCGCGACGTTTGGGTCGGCGTTCAGCGCGTGGAAGCCGGCAGCCGCATGCCAGGTTGAACCGGCGGTCAGCTCGGCGCGTTCGATCAGCGCCACATCGCTCCAGCCGAAGCGCGCCAGATGGTAGAGCACCGAGGCGCCGACCACCCCACCTCCGATGACGACTGCCCGGTAATGCGACTTCACGAGCCTCTCCCTCTCGTTGGATGCTCGCACCATACAGGCACTGTACATATGTGTCTAGACACTTGTGTACAGACCGCTTGCACGCCGCTGCGCGCCATGGCACTTGTGCGGTCATGATCATGATTGCACCCCAGGACGAGCCGGCGCCCGGCAACATCAAGGTGACGCGCTGGGACTGGATCAATCTGGCGCTGCAGACGCTGATTTCGGACGGCATCGAAAGCGTTCGCGTGCTGCCCCTCGGCCAGAAGCTCGGCGTCTCGCGCTCGAGCTTCTACTGGTATTTCCAGAGCCGCCAGGACCTGCTCGACCAGTTGCTCGCGCACTGGCACGACACCAACACCAAGGCGATCGTCGAACGCGCCCAGCGGCCGGCCGAAAGCATCATCATGGGCGTCATGAACGTCTTCGAATGCTGGGCCGACGAGCGCCTGTTCGATCCCCGGCTTGACTTTGCCATCCGCGAATGGGCGCGCCGCTCCGATGACGTGCGGCGCATGATCGACCAGGCCGACGACGAGCGCCTCGTCGCCATCCGCGACATGTACCGCCGGCACGGCTATGACGAGGAAGATGCCTTCATCCGCGCCCGCGTGCTCTACTACATGCAGATCGGTTACTACGTGCTCGATCTGAAGGAACCGGTCGAGGCCCGGGTCAGCCATCTCGCCGCCTATCTGCGCAGCTTCACCGGCCAGGAGCCGAGCGAGGCCGACGTAGCGCATTTCATGCGCTTCATCGCGGCGCGCTGACATCGGCGAGACGTATCAGCCTCGAAGCCTTCTCTACCCCGGTCAACAAACCGCGCGGTGTGGCTTCGCTGCCCTTGTGAGCAGTGCTAAAATGGATGAATAGTCTTCTCCGGGGCGCCGTCCTGAAATTGCCCGCATGCGGCTCTCAGGTCACGGCGTGGGGCGGAATTCTGGAATGACCAGTCCTTTGAAGCCACGCAAGAGAAGAGGTCCGATCGCAGCGGCGCTGCTGGCGGTGGATGCGTGGCTCGATTCCTCGCTCTACGAGATCGGCTTCAAGGCGCGCCAGTTCTGGGAAGCGGCGACCATCTTTTCCCGGCGTTTCCGTGTTAAAGGCTGGCGGCGCGGCATCGTCGAGGTGCTGAGCGAAGGGTTTACGCTGGGCGCTGGCGGCATCGTGGTGCTCTTGGCGCTGGCCTTGCCGGCCTTCCAGATCACCACCGGCGACTGGCGCACGCAGGGCGACTTTGCCGTCACTTTCCTCGACCGCTACGGCAACGAGATCGGCCAGCGCGGCATCATCCAGCGCGACTCGGTGCCGGTCGACGAGATGCCCGACCATGTCATCAAGGCGGTGCTGGCGACCGAGGACCGGCGTTTCTTCGATCATTACGGCATCGACGTGCTCGGCCTGTCGCGCGCGATTTTCGAGAACGTGCGGGCCAATTCCGTCGTCCAGGGCGGTTCCAGCATCACCCAGCAGTTGGCCAAGAACCTGTTTCTCAGCAATGAGCGCACCTTGCAGCGCAAGATCAAGGAAGCCTTCCTGTCGCTCTGGCTGGAGGCCAATTTGTCGAAGAAGGAGATCCTGCAGCTCTATCTCGACCGCGCCTATATGGGCGGCGGCACCTTCGGCATCGAGGCGGCGGCGGATTTCTATTTCGGCAAGAGCGTCAAGGACCTCAACCTTGCCGAGGCGGCGATGCTGGCCGGCCTGTTCAAGGCGCCGACCAAATACGCGCCGCACATCAACCTGCCGGCCGCCCGAGCGCGGGCCAATGTGGTGCTGTCGAACCTCGTCGATTCCGGCTTCATGACCGAAGGCCAGGTGCTGCAGGCAAGGCTGCATCCAGCCGACGTCGTCGATCGCGGCGAACAGAAGAGCCCGGACTATTTCCTCGACTGGGCCTTCGACGAGGTCAAGAAGATCGCTGCCAAGTCCGGCCAGCACTCGCTTGTCGCCCACACCACTTTCGACGCCAACATCCAGAAGGCGGCCGAAGAGTCCGTCGAATTCCACCTGCGCCAGTTCGGCAAGGAATACAACGTCACCGAAGGGGCGGTGGTGGTCATCGAGACCAATGGTGCGGTCAGGGCGATCGTCGGCGGCCGCGACTATGGCGCCAGCCAGTTCAACCGCGCCACCAAGGCACTGCGCCAGACCGGCTCGTCCTTCAAGCCCTATGTCTACGCCACCGCGATGGAGCACGGCTTCACGCCGGACTCGGTTGTTTCCGGCGGCGCGATCAGTTGGGGCGGCTGGTCGCCGCACAATTACAATGGCGGCTCGGCCGGCAACGTGACGCTGATCACGGCGATCGCCAAATCGATCAACACCGTGCCGGTGCGACTGGCCAAGGACTATCTCGGCATCGGCCCGATCAAGGCGATGGCCGAGGCGATGGGCGTGGAGTCGCCGCTCGAAGGGCACAAGACCATGGTGCTCGGCACGTCGGGCATGACCGTCATGGACCAGGCGACAGGCTACAGCGTGTTCGCGCAGAACGGCTTCGTCGGTTCGCGGCACGGAATCACACAGCTCCTCACCCGCACCGGCGGCGAGGTGGTCTACGATTTCGCCAAGGACGCGCCGCCGCCGCACCGCGTGCTGTCGGAGCAGGCGCTGAAATACATGAACACCATGCTGGCGGCAGTGCCGGTGATCGGCACGGCACGGCGCGCCCTGCTTCCCAACATCGTGGTCGCCGGCAAGACCGGCACGACGCAATCCTACCGCGATGCCTGGTTTGTCGGCTTCACCGGCAACTACACAGCCGCCGTCTGGCTCGGCAATGACGACTTCACCCCGACCAAGAACATGACCGGCGGCACGCTGCCGGCGATGGTGTGGCAGCGGCTGATGGTCTATGCGCACCAGAACATCGACCTGAAGCCGATCCCCGGCCTCGACCATCCCTTCATCGATCCCGAAGTCGCGGCCAAGGCCGAGGAGGCGGCAAAGAAGAACGCCGAGCAGGCGGAGGCTGAAGCCGCCACCGAGCGCCCGCCGGTGCTGTCCAGCCGCACCACGCAGACGCTGCGGGAGATGACCAAGATGTTCCAGGCAGCACCCGTGCTCGAGGCGCCCAAGGCGCCGGAGACGCTGTCGGCGCTCTGAGCGGCCAATTCAGCCGGACGCCGGCCTTGCCACGAGCCCCTGCCCCGCGATATCCCCGAGCGGCAATCCTCTCTGTTCCCGGCTCCTGATGCTCAAGAACGCCTTTCTGACGCTCGTCGCGCTTGCCATCGCCATCGGCGGCGGCGGCGGAAGCGTCTGGTATGCGCTGAAGGCACAGGACGGCGTCGGCGCGATCAGGATCGGCCAGTGGACGGCCTTCCCCGAGATCGGCACGCAAGCAGCCGACCCCTATTCGAAGGCACGCGTGGCACGCGAGGGCGTGCTGGCGCTCGGCCGGGCCGAAGGGCTCTCCTTCATCGCCGAACGCGATGCCGGCGGCGACCAGCTCAGGCGCGAATGCGCCTACACGATCGAAGGCGGCTTTCCTACCGCCCGCTTCTGGACCCTCTATGCTGCCGACCAATCGCTCGGCGTGGTCGACACCGACAAGCCGAGGCTTGCGGCGCTGCAGTCCTACCAGGTGCTGCGCCAGCCCGACAATTCGGTGATCATCACCGTTGGCAACCGCCCGACCCCCGGCAACTGGCTTCTGACCGAGGGCTTCGGACGGATGTATTTCGTGCTCACCTTCTACGACACGCCGATCGCCAGCAGCACCGGCCTTTCCGATGTGACGCTGCCCAGGATCGTGAAGGCCGGCTGCAATGCGTAAGTTGCTGCACAGCGTCCTGCTCGGCCTGCTCGGCGCCGGCATCGTGCATATCGTCGTCTTGATGCTGGTGCCGGAGTTTTCCGAACGCGACGCATGGTCGCGACTGGCGATGGCCTCGGACCTCTACAAGATGACCAGGCTCGATGCCGAGGCCGGCGGCGCGCCGGTGGTGAAATCCGTCGACCCGCTGTTTTACGCCGCGGCCTGCCGCTTCGATCTTGCCGAGGGAATGGTGCGGGTCAAGGCGCCGGGAACCGTGCCGTTTTGGTCGGTCTCGGTCTATGACCGCAGCGGCCACAACCTCTATTCCTTCAACGACCACAGCGCGACGGGCGGCGTGCTCGACACCGTGGTGCTGACGCCGGCTCAGATGATCGATGTGCGCAGGGAACTGCCCGAGGAGCTGCAGGGCGCGATCTTCGTCGAAGCGCCGATCGAGGAAGGCATATTCGTCATCCGCTCCTTCGTGCCCGACGACAGCTGGAAGCCTGTCGTCTCACGGTTTCTGGAGCAGAGTTCCTGCGAGCTGCAGGACTACTGATTTCGGCCGCGGCGGCCTAATGATGCGGAACAGGAGCCCTCGGCGCACCCGGCTTGTCCGGACCGCTTGGCCTCGCATCGCCGGTTAGCGGCGAAGGTTCGTAACGGACACCGGGGAAAATGATCACCGCCGCCGGCGTGCCGGTGTTTTGACTTGCTCGATTGGTTGGTGCCGTTCGCGGCACGAAAGACAGTACCATGCCCATGGTTCGCGCATTCCTCTCGGTTGCCCCGGAGCACAACGCAACGCCTCCAAATATGATTAAGGCGGGCAGAGGGTTAACGGAACGCTAACGGATCATCGCTAACTTGATCTTTGTTCTTGGTAATCGCGAAACCGACACAGTCCCGGTCGAGCGTGGTCCAGGTCGTGTCGAGTGTCGGGCGTATCCTCCGTGTCATCTTCGGATTTCAGGCAAATCGCTATTCGGGCTGAATCGGGAAAGGCCGAAAGGCTGTTCCGCGCCGTGGTGTCGGCGTTCTGTTCGCTGACCCGGCCGTCGCGCCGCGAGATCGCCCAGCTCGAGGATCTGACACTGCCGCTATTCGACGAGGTGTCGGTCGAATCGCGCCGCTATGTCGCCGCGGCACTTTCCGAATGCGAATATGCGCCCAACGCCCTGGTGCGGCGACTGGCCGAAGAGCCGGTCGACATCGCCGCTCCCCTGCTCATCCGCTCGCGCGCGCTGAGCGACATCGACCTCATCGCGCTGATCGGACGGCACGGCCTGCCGCATGCGCGCGCCATTGCGCGGCGCAAGGACCTGAACTCGACCATATCGGATCTGATCAAGGCGCTCGAAAAGCCAACGCTGGTCAGGATGCGGCCGCCGCAGACGATCGTGAAGGCAATGCCGGCGAAAGCCGAGGCAGCGCCGGGCAATGCCGAGGCGATACCGTCGAACGAAGCGGCCGTCGCTGCCGCGGGCACGGAAACGCGAGAGCCCCTCGGCAATGCCGCCGAGAACGCCAGGCGCCGGCTGCGCGCGATGATGCGCCCCGATACGGCCGGCAAGGATGCCAGCGTCAACCCGTTCCTCGGCCAGGCGAGCTACGTCAAGCTGCGCGAGACGGCGCTGACCGGCAATGCCGCCTTTTTCCAGACCGCACTCGCCGATGCGCTCGACATCGATTTCCAGACGACACGGTCATTGATCGAACAATCGAGCTATGCCGCGCTGCTTACTGCGCTCAGGGCACTCGACCTCAGCGAGGACCGGGCCTTCCTGATCGCGGTCGCCGTCTATCCGAGGGATTTTCCGCATCCGCAGGCGATTCGGCTGTTCCTCGACCGTTACCGGCTGCTGCATCGCGAGGCGGCGCTGGACAGGGTGCGCAGCTGGAAGGCAGAGACATTGTCGCGAGCGATCCGCGGCAATGGACCGGATGCGGCGAAGGCCGAAAGCCGTCAGGCGTCGAACGGCGACGATCCGGCCGCGGCCCTCAAGGCGTCTTGACGGACAAAAGGTCCTCGACCGGAACGGCGCCGGCCTCGATCTCGACCACCCAGATATCAGGGTCGAATTTTTTCTCGCGCTCCAACCTGGCGTCGAGCACGGCGGCATCGTCGCCCGAACCGAGCAGGGTGAAGAAACGGTCGTCGGGCCTGGCCGAATCGTAGCTCGTTTGCGGCGCCGGCCCGAACAGGGTGACCTCGCCCAGCCTGCTCCGCGCAAGCACGAAGACAGCGCCGGCCTCGGTCGCACCACGCTTGACCACGGCGGCAAAGCCGCCAGCCGCAAACACCCGGCGCAACATGGCCGACACCCACAGATCGGTGGTTACACGCATAGGAGGTTTCCGGTGGACATGCGCCGCTCTTTACAGCAACGAGCCGGAAACAGAAACGGCCCAGACAGCCACTGCCCGAGGGTCAGTTGGTCAGGCCGATCTCGCGCATCTTGACGTAGACGAGCTCGTCGGGCTCGCCGGTTTCGGGCAGGCCGAACAGCGACTGGAACTCCTTGATCGCCGCCTTGGTGCGGGCGCCGACGACGCCGTCGAGTTGCATATCGTCATTGCCGAATGCCTTCAGCCCGGCCTGGATCTTGACGATACGGGCATCGGGCGCCTGCGCCTCTGCATCGGCCGGCGCAGAGGCCGGGATCGGTGCGGGCGTGGGATCGGCGACGGCCGGGGCGGCGGCGCTGTCCAAAGGCCTCGGCACCGGGTGCGGAATGGCCGCTGTCGTCTGCCTGGCGCCGAGCTGGTCGAGGAGCACGGCGTCGATTTCGCCCGAGGCCGGCAGACCGACTTTTTGCTGATAGGCCTGGATGGCCTTGCGCGTGTTGGGACCGGAAATGCCGTCGACGGTGCCGGAGTAGAAATCGAGGTCCTTCAATATGCCCTGGACCTCTTCGACGGTCGGGTCGCTCTTGACCGGCGCCGGGCGCACGATGTTGATGGTGGTTTCCGGCTCGTCTGAGCCTGTGCGCGGAAAGTCCTCGATGCTCCTGGTGGCAAAGAACGCACCGGCATGCGGAAACGGCTGGTACCACAGCGCATTGGCCGAGACGTAGAACAATGTCACCAGGAAAGCGGTCGAGCCGCCGACCAGGACAGGGTTGCGCGAGATCATCCCGCCGACGGCCATCGCGCCGTCCTCGAAGGTGCTGCCGCGGCGCTTGACTGCCTTAGCCTGTTTTGCGGAGCGAGCCATTCCTGTCCCCCTTCGTCATCACCGCGGGCATCGCCAGCACGCCGCCGTCCTGGCCCTTCGAACGTCCCTTCGGCCCGTTCACCGGTAGGCTGATCGTCACCGTGGTGCCCTCGCCCAGCATGCTCTCGATCGACATCGTGCCGTCATGCAGCGCCACCAGGCCCTTGACCAGCGACAGGCCGAGACCGGTTCCCTCGAAGCGGCGCGTATAGTCGTTCTGGATCTGCATGAACGGCTTGCCGAGATTTTCAAAATCCTCCTCGGCAATGCCGATGCCGGTGTCGCTGACCCAGAAATGTAGCCTCGAGCCGACCCGCTTGGCGCCGACCACGACATTGCCGCCATCAGGCGTGAACTTGATGGCGTTGGAGACGAGGTTGATCAGGATCTGCTGCACGGCGCGGCGATCGGCATTGATCTCGCCAGAGTCAGGGGCGATCTGCGTCGCAAGGCGGATGCTCTTGGCCTCGGCCTGCAACTGCATCATCGACCGGCACATGTCGACCGCCTCGACGAAACGGAACGGTTCCGGCTCCGTCGCGTAGGCGCCGGCCTCGATCCTGGAGACATCGAGGATCGAGGTGACAACGCCGAGCAGATGCTGGCCGGAGTCCCTGACCAGGCCGACATATTCCTTCTGGCGCGGATCCTTGAAGGTGCCGAACATCTCATGCAGCAGCATGTCGGAAAAGCCGATGATGGCATTCAAAGGCGTGCGAAGCTCGTGGCTGACCACCGCCAGGAAGCGGCCCTTGGCCACTTCGGCGGCCGCGGTCGCCTCTTTTGCCGCGGCAAGCTCTTCGCGCAGCCCGGCGACGTCGTCGTTTTCGCGCAGCAGCAGCGTGAACGCATCCTGCTGATGCTCGGCCCGCATCAGGTCGAGGCGGAACGGCCTGAAATTGTCGGACGAAGCACCGTCGCGCGGCAGCCGTACGCGCAGGTCGACCCGGCGCGCCGCGGCCCCGTCACGCATGTCGGCCAGCGCCGTGAGGTAGGCGACGCGGTCGGAAAGATGGACGCGCTCGAACAGGCCGGCGCCGAACAGAAGCTCCGGCGGCAGCTTCAGAACGGCGCGCGCCTTGGCCGAGGCATCCAGCACCTCGCCATGCCTGGCAACGCGCAGGACGACCGCATCGATCATATGCTCGAGATGGTCGCCAGCAGGGGTCGCATGCCCGGCGTTTGCCTGGTTGCGGAGCGCCGTCAGCCGTGGAACCAGCGTCAGGGTCCAGGCCAGCGGCAGCAGCCAGTGCCAGGCCGCGATTTCCGACGGGCCGAGCGGCAGGATGGAGCCGGCAAAAGGCTGCAGCAGGGTCGCTGCGAGCGCGCATAGCGCACCCCACCAGCCAGCGCGCCGCGATCCGCCGATCCACCAGGCCTCGAACGGCAATGCTACGGCGAACAGGGCAATCGGCGAGGCCAGGCCGCCTGCCGCAAAGATCGCGCCGGCAAGCGCAAGGCCGCCCATCGCGAGCGCCGCCTGGCCGGCCAAGGCCATCCGGCCCGTCGCGGCGACCAGCAAGGCGGCGAACCAGCACATGCCGAAGGCAGCGAAGATCGCAGCCACCGTGACGGCCGCGCCTAGGCTGGAGGTGACCAGCGTCACCGCGGCGCCTGCGGCAAGGAAAGGGGCTGCCAGCATGACACCGATGAACCGGCGCTGGCGCAAGCGCTCATCCGGCACGGTGATGGTCGGATGAACCATACGTTCGCAGCCGGCCGCTACCGCGCCAGGCAATTCAACGTATCTGGCCGTTATCGAACTCAACGCACTCGCACCCGGTCGTGAACTGCCCTGCTTTTTGCAGGTCGCTTTTATTGATCTGAAACTCGCATTGAGCGTTTAAGGAATGGATAAGGCAGGACCCGGCCGACGCCAGGCCCGCGGCAAATATCGGGACGCCGGCGCCGCAAAACCCGGCGATCTGCCGTCATGGTAAATGGAGCGTTATACGGATCGGGCGCCGCCGTACCTTCAGCCCAGTCTGCCATCGTCGCTCCGAATTCGATAATACCCATAAAAATCAAACGGATGGATGGTTACTGCCTGATGAACAAAATCGACAGCTTTCAAGTCAAATCGGTTGCAAAATCAATCGTTTCGAATTTGCCTAAAATTTGAGGAAAATCCTCGGTTTCGCCGCAAGCCGTCCTTTGCGCGGCTGTGCCACCATCCTGCCCATAAAAGAGGTCATGCCGACGGATGCATGATCCGGTCACGGACGAGAGGGCATTGAGATGGGCTTTCTTATAAGGGCGGCTTTCTGGTTTTCGCTGGTGCTGCTGGCGCTGCCGCTGAATGTCGGCACCGACGAGGCCGGCCACGAGAGCGTCGGACCGATCCAGGCCCTGTTTGCGGCGCGCGAAGCGGTCGGTGACATCGCCGGTATTTGCGAGCGCAAACCCGATGTCTGCGAGACCGGCAAGTCCGCCATGCATACGATCACCGCCCGGGCCAAGGAGACCGCCAAGATCGCGGCCGCCATGCTGGACGACCAGCCGACGAGCGACAAGCAGACGGGCGGCAAGCAGGCTGCCGGGCTCGACACCACGGTTGCAACCGGCAGCGTAGCCGAGACTATCGTCCTGCCGGCGACAGTCGAGATACCGGTAAAACTGCCGACGACCAACTGAGACCTTTTCCTGCCGCAGATCTTGGCGGCACCGCAGGCGCGTCCGACCTCTCGACGCCTGCGGTGTTTTTCTTCTTTTTCCGTGACGCGACAGCGCCGGATGACTATATCCGGCAGGATGACGACGACGATCCAGACGATCCGCGACGACTTTTCCCTGCTCGACGAGTGGGAAGACCGTTATCGCTATGTGATCGAGCTGGGCGAAGCGCTCCCGCCATTTCCGGATGCCGAGCGTACCCCCGCCAACAAGGTGCCGGGCTGCGTCAGCCAGGTCTGGCTGACCACCGAACAGGGACCGGGCGCCGATCCGGTCATCTCTTTCAAGGGCGATTCCGACGCCCATATCGTGCGCGGCCTGGTCGCCATCATGCTGGCGCTGTTTTCGGAACGGCCGGCGAGCGAAATCCGGGAGACCGACGCGGAAGCGACGCTGAAGGGCCTCGGCCTCGACGAGCACCTGTCGCCGCAGCGCGCCAACGGCCTCCGCTCGATGGTCAAGCGCATCAAGCGCGACGCCGATGCGGCGCTGAAGCTGACCGCCTGACTCGACAAATCGGATTTTTGCAAGGCTAGCCGTCGCAGAGCCAGGCGATTGAGCTGCACATCAGCGCCGGCCTTAAAGCAAAAACGGCGCCCGAAGGCGCCGTCTGTCGTCGAAACGAAATCAGGAAAGAGCCAGTATTTAGCGACCCTTGCGCTTGCGGCCGAGACCCATCTTCTTGGCAAGCTGCGAGCGAGCCGCGGCATAGTTGGGAGCAACCATCGGATAGCTTGCGTCCAGGCCCCACTTCTCGCGGTATTCGTCGGGCGTCAGATTGTAGTGGGTCATCAGGTGGCGCTTCAGCGACTTGAATTTCTTGCCGTCCTCGAGACAGACGATGTAGTCGTCGTGGACGGAGCGCTTCGGGTTCACCGCAGGCTTCTGCTTGTCGGCGACCGGCGCCTCGGCAGTCCCGCCCACGCGCCCGAGAGCGGCATGGACATCGGCGATAAGGTTCGGCAGTTCGCCGACCGGCACGGGGTTGTTGCTGACATAGGCGGCCACCACATCGGCGGTCAGCTCAATCAGCGCATCGCTGTTTTTGGAAGGTGTTTCGACGATATCCATCATATTCAGGCCCCAACGAGAGTTGTTTCTAACTGCGCCCTTTTTTGGCCGGGCATCGCGCGAATTTTCATGCAGGTGAGAAACCCTGCGATTCGCGTCGGGGAATCTTAATGAGCCCATGAACCAAGTAAGTCAATTCGCATCTTGCGTTATATTCAACGATAATAATCAAATATTCGCCGTTCAGCTTCAATCTTTCGTGCGCTGTGTAACTTAGCGAGATTTTTCTGGCCAGACCAGCGCCGGCTGACGCCACGTCAAGTCCCCGTTACATCAACAGCAACAGCTAAAGGGAGCGTAATGCTTCGGCATTGCTGGTCCGAAACAGGCCGAAAGGTTTCCCAATCCTAATGAAATCACGGGTTGCAGCGCGTTACTGGTGCGCGTAACCTGAGCGACAGGCAACCCGGCCACTCAAAGGGGCGTGATGTATTTCCCATAGACCCACCCGGTGACGAAATGGCCGTTCTGCGCCGGATCATGCCAGATTTCGCACCAGCGATAGCGGATCTTCTGTTCCTGCATCCAGTGCGGCCGACCGGCAATATCAAGCAGATTTATGCCGCCGGTGCATTTGCCGGTCATCTGCAAGACTGTCCCGCTGGGATAGGCGGCCTGCTTCTGTGATTCACCTGATGGATATTTGCGCGCGTTGAGCGTGTCGCCGAACGGCACGTTGGCCACTTGCCAAGCCGCGAACACGGTTGCATGAGACTGGCAGGTGAAGGCCAGAACAGTCGAAGCAACGGCCAGAGCCGCAGCGGTGCGAACATAAGACTTCATCATCTCTCCTCCGGCCCATTTCCAGAGAGCCGCCCTCATCCTGCCGTCCTGCCCTTGAACCGGTGCTAATCGGCGTGTTCATTTGCCATTCAAACAACTTCCCAGCGAGACGCAATGACCAGAACACCAGCCTTTCCGATCGCCAGCCCGCCGCCGCCCGAGAAACGGCCTGTTTTCGACACGCATCACGGCTTCACCCGCACCGACGACTACGCCTGGCTGCGCGCCGATAACTGGCAGGCGATGTTCAGGGATCCTTCCCTGCTAGACGGCGACATCCGCGCTCACCTCGAAGCCGAAAACGCCTACCAGGCAACGCTGACGGCCGATATGGCCCCGCTGCGGAAGCGGCTCTTCGCCGAGATGAAGGGACGCATCAAGGAAGACGACTCCACCGTGCCGATGAAGGATGGCGCTTACGCCTACGGCTCGTCCTTCAAGCTTGGCGGAGAGCAGCCGCGCTATTTCCGCACGCCGCGCGATGGCGGCGACGAGCAGATCCTGCTCGACGGCGACGCGGAAGCCGAGGGCAAGGCCTATTTCAGGCTCGGCGGCGTTGACCATTCGGCCGACCACGGGAAGCTGCTATGGGCGTTCGACGACAAGGGCTCTGAATTCTTCACGCTTCGCGTGCGCGATCTCGCCAGCGGCAAGGAACTGACGGACCAGATCGCCGATACGGGCGGCGGCGGCGTCTGGGATGCGGGCGACAGCGGGTTCTTCTACACAAGGCTCGATTCCAACCATCGCCCGTCGAAGGTGTTGTTCCATGCGCTTGGCGACGGAACCGAAAACGACCGGCTGGTCTATGAGGAAACCGATCCCGGCTTCTTCATGGATGTCGGCGGCACGCGCTCCAACGAGTGGATCCTGATCGGCATCAACGATCACGAGACATCCGAATACCGGCTGATGCGTGCCGGCGATCCGCTTGCCGAGCCGAAGCTGGTCGCGCCGCGCGAGACCGGCCTGCAATACGATCTCGAGGAAGGCGGCGACGTCTTCTTCATCCTGACCAATGCCGACGGCGCCAAGGACTTCAAGGTCATGGCGGCGCCGGCTAACGATCCGGTACGCGCCAACTGGCAGGAACTGGTGCCGCACGAAGCCGGCCGGCTGATCCTGTCGGTGATCGGCTTCAAGGACCATATGGTGCGTCTCGAGCGCAAGGAGGGCCTACCGCGCATCGTCGTGCGCGATCGCGCCAGCGGTGAGGAACATCTCATCTCGTTCGACGAGGAGGCCTTTTCGCTTGGTCTGTCCGGTTCCTATGAATACGACACCGAGTTCATGCGCTTTACCTACTCGTCGATGACGACGCCGGCGCAGGTCTTCGACTACAACATGCGCACACGCGAGCGGGTGCTGCTGAAGACCCAGGAGGTGCCTTCCGGCCACGACCCGGACCAGTATATCACGCGCCGGCTGATGGCGCCTGCCGCCGACGGCGAACTGGTGCCGATCTCGCTGATCCATCACCGCGACACGCCGCTCGACGGCACAGCACCTTGCCTGCTCTACGGCTACGGCTCCTACGGCATCACCGTGCCGGCCGCCTTCAACACCAATTGCCTGTCGCTGGTCGATCGCGGCCTCGTCTATGCGATCGCGCATGTCCGCGGCGGCAAGGACAAGGGCTATGGCTGGTACGATGACGGCAAGCGGCAGCACAAGATGAACACTTTCACGGATTTCATCGCCGCGGCGCGCCATCTCGTGGCCGAGCGCTACACGGCGCATGACCGGATCATCGCGCAAGGCGGCTCGGCCGGCGGCATGCTGATGGGGGTGATCGCCAACATGGCGCCGGAGTGTTTTGGCGGCATCGTCGCCGAGGTCCCGTTCGTCGACGTGCTCACCACCATGCTCGACGCGACGCTGCCGCTGACGCCGCCGGAATGGCCGGAATGGGGCAATCCGATTGCATCGGTGGAGGACTACCGGACCATCTCTGCCTATTCGCCCTATGACAATGTGGCGGCGCTCAACTATCCGCCGATCCTGGCGCTGGCGGGGCTAACCGACCCGCGCGTCACCTATTGGGAGCCGGCCAAATGGGTGGCGCGGCTACGCGAGCGCAAGGGCGGCGACAATCCGGTGCTGTTCAAGATCAACATGGACTCAGGCCATGCCGGCGCCTCCGGGCGGTTTTCCAGGCTGGAGGAGATCGCCTATATCTATGCCTTCGCGCTCAAGGTGACCGGCAAGGCCGATCTTGCCGGGTGAACGCGATGCGATGAGCAGTCATTGCCTTCCGTTCCGCAACGTGGCTTTCATTGGCGGCGAAAGTAACGGAGACGCGCAGCGATGATCGACCTCGCCACATTGATTGCCTATGTCGCGGTTGTGCTTGGCTTTGTCTTCGTTCCGGGCCCGGCCACCCTGCTGACGGTGGCGCGAGCGACGAGTTCGGGAACCAAGGTGGGTATCGCGACCGGCGCCGGGATCGCGGCCGGCGACGTGTTCCACACCTTCATGGCGATGGTTGGCATCTCGGCGATCATTGCCACTTCGGCAATGCTGTTCAGCATCATAAAGTATATCGGCGCGGCCTATCTCGTCTATCTCGGCATTCGCGCCATCATCGAGAGCGCGCCGGCCGATCCGGCAGCCGGCGCGCTTGCGATCTCTGCTGGCAAGGCATTTCGGCAGGCCGTGCTGACCGAGATGCTCAACCCAAAGACTGCCCTTTTCTTCCTTGCATTCCTTCCCCAGTTCGTGCGGCCCGAAAACGGATCGGTGATGCTCCAGTTGGCGACATTGGGTGTCATCTTTGTTTTGCTCGGCCTTTTCAGCACGGTGATTTTCGCGGTAGGCGCGAGTGGGCTCGGCACTTTCCTGCGCCGAAATCCTGCTGTGCAGAAATGGCAGGGCAAGGTTGTTGGCGGCATCTATTGCGCCCTCGGCATCCGTCTGGCGCTGCAGCAGCGCTAGAGCCATGACAGGCGATGTGCCGGCACGGCTCGCATATCGCCTTGGGTAATGATTTTTTGATTTGCACATGACCTTTTTCGAAGCTTTGAATCAGCGGCAAGCGCCGCTGATTTTCCGCTCGCAATTGCCATCGCCGCGCGCTACCCAATGCCCGGCTTTTCAGAGCCGCACCCGCAGTCACAATCTCGCAAGGGCCCGCCATGCTGCTCGTCGACGTCTATCTCGACAAATCGCCCATCCAGGGCATCGGCGTCTTCGCCAAGAAACACATTCCACGGGGCACGCTGGTCTGGAAGCTCGACCCCCGGTTTGACCGGCTGATCAAGGTCGACACCTACGAGGGTGAGTCCGGGCCGGTAAAGGGGTATCTCGACCGCTATTCCTATCCTGATCGGCGCAACCCCGGATACATCGTCTTCGAAGCCGACGACGCGCGCTACATGAACCATGCCGATGAACCGAATTGCGACGTCTCCTCGCCCGAGGAGACCTACGCGTTGCGCGACATCGCGCCCGGCGAGGAATTGACCTGCGACTACAACCACTTCTTCGAAACCGGCTTCGATTTCCTCGGCGACCGCCACCCGTAGAGCGGTTCAGAACCGCTCTATCTCTTTGTTTTGACGCAATTCCGGACGGAAACCCGTTTCACACTTTTCCTGGAATTGCTCTAATCAGTTGGCTGGTTTTTTGCGCGCGGGATAGCCGTTGGGATGCGGCGGGACGGCCTTCAGATAGGCGGCGATGGCCGCGCGGTCTTCGGGCGTCAGTTGGGCCATGTTCCTTTGCACGTCGACCATCGCACCGCCAACAGAATCGAAGTCCGGCGTGAAGCCGGTTTCGAGATAGTTGGCGATGTCGGCTTCCGACCAGTCACTGATGCCGCCCTCGCCCGAGGTGATGTTGGGGACGATGCCGCGGCCTTCGGCGGAGGTCGCGCCCGCCAGCCACTCGGCCTTCTTCGTTCCGCCCGCAAGGTCGCGCGGCGTGTGGCATTCGCCGCAGTGGCCTGGCGCCTCGACCAGATAGCGGCCTGCCATCACCGGATCCGTTGCGTTCTCAGGCAATGCGATCACCGGCTGCGGGCTGAGATAGAGCAGCTTCCACAGGCCGATGCCGCGGCGGATGTTGAAGGGGAAGCCGAGCGTATGGCCCGGCGCCTTGCCGGCCACCGCCGGAAGCGTCTTCAGGAAGGCGTAGAGGTCGGCAATGTCCGATGGTTTCATGCGGGCGTAGGACGCGTAGGGAAATGCCGGATAGAAGTGCTCGCCGCCTGGCGACACGCCCTTCAGCACGGCGTTGGCCAGGTCTTCCTCCGACCAGGCGCCGATGCCGTCCTTGGCGTCCTGCGAAATATTCGGTGGCACGAAAATGCCGAACGGCGTCTTGAGTTGGAGACCACCAGCCAGTTGCAGACGCGCCTCGCCCTTCGAGCCCGGCTTGGCATGACAGGAGGTGCAGCCGCCGGCATAGAAGATGCGTTTGCCCCTGGCGGCATCGCCAGGGCCGAGCTGCGCCAGGGCTTCAGCATCGAGCCTGACCGGTGCCGACAGGAACCACGCGGCAACAGCGCCGACGCCGCCCAGCACAAGGGCGGCGCCGATAAGCTTTTTCAGCACGGGCATTGCCCGCCGTCAGCCCTTCTTGATCCTGTAACCCTCGTGGCAGGTGCCGCAATCGCCACCGATGGTGTTGAACTGCGCCTTCAGCGCATCGACATCGGCGGGTGCGGCAGCGACCGCCGCCTTGACGTCGGCGACATACTTGTCGTTGGCCGCCTTGAAGCCGGCCGTATCTTCCCAGATTTTCGGAGATGCCGTGGTGTCGCCGGTATCGCTGCCGGCCGGGAAGAGGGCATCAATGTCAAGTTTCTCGGAATTCGCCTGCAGCGACTGCAACGCAGTGAGCACGGCGGCAGCGTCGAAAGCCTCCTCGCCCTTGACCACTTTCGACAATCCGCCGGCAATCTTTCCACGTTCCTTCATCAGAGCCTGGCGATCCAGCATCGGGTCGGCAAACGCCGCCGAACCGACAAAGGCGAGCATAGAGATGGCGATGACAAGCTTTCTCATTCAATTGGCTCCATGGTGAAGATAGTTCGAGACACAACCATAACGGCGCCGATGGCGTGATTATTCCCCTTCCCTGGGTGCTATTTTGTCGGACGCTGTATAGGCGCCGGGAAAAGAAAAGCCCCGGTCGTGCCGGGGCTTTTCAAAAGTGCGATCAGGCCTTTTCGTAGAGTTCGAGGACGTGGTCCCAGTTGATGAGACTGTCGACGAAGGCCTCGAGATATTTCGGCCGGGCATTGCGGTAGTCGATGTAGTAGGAGTGCTCCCAGACGTCGACGCCAAGGATCGGCGTCGCGCCATGGACCAGCGGGTTCTCGCCATTCGGCGTCTTGGAGATCGCCAGCTTGCCGTCCTTGACCGAAACCCAGGCCCAGCCCGAGCCGAACTGGGTGGTGCCGGCGGCGATGAAGTCCGCCTTGAACTTGTCGTAGCCGCCAAGGTCGCTGTCGAAGGCCTTCTGCAGCGCGCCCGGCAGCTTGTTGCCGCCGCCACCCTTCTTCATCCACTTCCAGAAATGGATGTGGTTGTAGTGCTGGGCGGCGTTGTTGAAGAGCCCGGCATTCTTGCCGAAAGACTGCTTCACCACGTCCTCAACCGACAGGTCGCCCATTCCGGCCTCGGCGGCCAGCTTGTTGCCGTTGTCGACATAAGCCTTGTGGTGCTTGTCGTGGTGGTATTCCAGCGTCTCCTTCGACATGTACGGCTGGAGCGCCTCGTAGTCGTACGGCAGAGCGGGCAATTCGAAAGCCATGGATGGTACTCCCTCATGGAAAAATCCGGTGTCGATACCGGACTAACATAGGTCTGGAATGATTAGGGACAACTCCGGAATGAAGCGCCGGTTCCCTTTCTAGAGAGGTTCCGGAAAACTGTCACACGGTTTTGCGAACGGACCCTGCGTCAAAACAAACGCAGCGCCGCAAGGCGCGCCTGGCGGCTCAGGCGGCGGACGTCGAATGCGCCCAGTCCCAATAGAGTTCGCGCGCCTTCTTGGCCACCGGCCCCGGCTGCAGGTTGCGCTCCTCGATGCGCGTGATCGGCACGACCTTGGAATGGTTGCCGGTCGAGAAGATCTCGTCCGCCTCGAGGAAGTCGCGCACCGAGAGCGTCTTTTCGGTGGTCTTGAAGCCGTAGTCGCCGAGCAGGTTTATGGTGCGCGAACGGGTGATGCCGGACAGGAAGGTGCCGTTGGCGGCCGGCGTCATCACATGGCCGTCCTTGACCAGGAAAATGTTCGAGGTTCCGGTCTCGGCGACATTGCCCAGCATGTCTAGCACCAGCGCATTGTCGAAGCCGCGCATCTTGGCTTCGAGGATGGCGCGGCCATTGTTGGGATAAAGGCAGCCGGCCTTGGCATTGGTCGGCATGGTCTCGATCGTCGGCCGCCGGAATGGCGACACGGAGACCGAAAAGCCCGCCGGCGAAATCATCGGCGATTCGTAGAGGCAGAGGCAAAAGCGGGTCGAGGCCGGATCGGCCGGCACGCCCATATAGCCGCCATGCTCGGCCCAATACATCGGCCGGATATAAACAGCCGTCTTGCCGTCGAATTTCTTCAGGCCGTCCCAGGTCAGTCCGACGATCTTGTCGGTGGTCATGGTGGGTTTCAAGCCGAGCGCAATCGCCGAAGTGTTGACGCGCGCGGCATGAAGTTCGAGGTCAGGCGCGACGCCTTCGAACCAGCGGGCGCCGTCGAAGACGCTGGTGCCAAGCCACATGGCGTGGCTGCGCGGTCCCAGAATGGCGACATTGCCTTCATGCCAGTCGCCGTCGACGAAGGTCCATGTCGCGGATTGCGCCGCAGCTGCCAGTGTCATCGCTTGTTTCCCTGGATGATATTCCGGGGCAGCATAGGAAGATGCTTTGGCGGCTGCCGTCAACCGGCATCGTCGAGAATCGTTCAGGCCAGCATGAGCGCCTTGCAATCAATGCTTGCGCCTTTCGCCTGCTCGCCTCAAAACTGTCGCCATGCATCACGCAGCCTATGTTTTCGACGCCTACGGCACGTTGTTCGACGTGCATGCCGCCGTACGCCGCCATGCCGACCAGATCGGGCCGGACGGCCAGCTGCTGTCCGAAATCTGGCGCGCCAAGCAGCTCGAATATTCCTGGGTCAGGACGCTGATGGGCGCCTATGCCGATTTCTGGCAGTTGACCGAGCAGGCGCTCGATTTCGCATTTCGCACGGTGCCCTCGGCGGACAAGGCGCTGCGGACCAAGCTGCTCGACGCCTATTGGCGCCTCGACTGCTACCCGGAGGTGCCGGCCGTGCTCAAAGCGCTCAAGGCATCGGGCGCAAAGCTCGCCATCCTCTCCAACGGCTCGCCGGAGATGCTGGAGGCGGCGGTCAAATCCGCCGCGCTCGACCAGGTGCTGGACGACGTCTTTTCCGTCGATACCGTCAGGTGCTTCAAGACCGACCCGTCGGTCTACGACATGGTGAGCACGGGGTGGCGTCTTTACCCGGCAGCGGTGTCGTTCCAGTCCTCCAACCGCTGGGACGTCGCCGGCGCCACCAAATTCGGCTTCCGCACCGTCTGGATCAACCGCGCCGACCAGCCCGACGAATACCGGGACTTTCCACCATCACTGATCCTGCCGTCGCTAGAAGGTCTGCTGACCGGTGGATGAAACCGCGCCCGACCATGGTTCAAGGCCTGTGGCGCGGCCTGTTGCTGTTGGGCAACAGATGTATGGCAGTCACAGCTTTGCCTTTGTTTGTCCACCGTCAGGCCAGAATCGGAACCGTCTATCGCCGCCGACTGTTGAGAGCAAAAGGATGCTCCCCCCGGCCAGATCCCGCTTGGTGCATTCACGCGTTCTTGCAAATTAAGACCTAGAAAAGGCAACCATGTTCACACCCGATTCGTCCTCCTTTCGCCTGAGCCGCCGCGGCTTCCTCAATGCCGCTGCGCTCGGCGCCGCCTCGGTCGCGGTTTCCGCCTGCGGCACGGTCGGGCAGCAGCTGGTCGAGCCGCCGCCACCGGCCTATGTCGAGCCGCCCCTGTCCGATTATGCGATGATGTACGGTCCGATCAGCGATGGAGGCTTCGAGGTTCCCGCCATACCGTACCAGAAGATCGACCCACAGTTCCTGCGCCAGATCGTACCCGATCCGACCGGCCAGAAGCCGGGCACCATCATCGTCGATACGACCGGCCACCACCTCTATCTCGTGCGTGAGGGCGGCCAGGCGATCCGCTACGGCGTCGGCCTTGGCCGCGCCGGCTTCGAATGGGCGGGAGACGCCGTCGTCCAGTGGAAGCAGAAATGGCCGAAATGGACGCCGCCGGACGAGATGGTCGCCCGGCAGCCGGAACTGAAGGAATACAGCGCCGACAATGGCGGCATGCCAGGCGGGCTCAAGAATCCGCTTGGCGCACGCGCGCTCTATCTGTTCCAGGGCAACCAGGACACGCTCTACCGCCTGCACGGTTCGCCGGAATGGAATTCGATCGGCAAGTCGGTATCATCGGGCTGCGTTCGCCTGATCAATCAGGACATCATCGATCTCTACGATCGCGTGCCTTCGAAGACGCCAGTGATCGTTACCGCCAATATTGGTCAGCCGATGGTGGCTACGGCGAACCGCAGAGCCATTCCGATCGACGCCGGCGTTCCGGACGGATCGATCCTGCTCGGGCCGGTGGACTGAACAGCGACCAGATCTTCCGACCTGTTCGTACAGGGCGGCGGATGTCGCCGCCCTGGGGTCTCGCGTGATCATCGAATGTGGATCGGTGCGCAGCGCGCACTCGCGGTGCGGCTGACGAACTACCCTATCAATAGCTCTTCCAGCCGCAGACCAGCTTTGGTGCTGAGATCAGGCAACGTCCTCGATGACGGCAATGAATTCGGATTGCACCAGGGATGGGCTATCCGGCGGCAATGGCCGAACGTGCCGGGCCGGACGCGACTGCGGATCTGGAAACATCCGCAGCCATTCTTCGTTCACGGAATTCCTGTCGCTGCTGTCGCGGAGATAGATTTCCACCTTGATAATGTCCTCCACGCTGCCGCCTGCCGCCTCGATGATGGCAAGCATATTGGCAAAAACATTGGCGGACTGATCGGCCATGCCGGACGGCAGTTCGTGCGTGATCGGGCTCACCCCGTGAACCGCGCCTGAGAACACCATGTTGCCGATCCGACAGGCATTGGGAACCGGATGCCTGTGGCTCAGTCCTTTCACCGAAATGCTCTTGCGCATGGTCTAATGATCCTCCGCGAGATCTGATCCGTGGGTTAATTCGGGGGCGCTGGGTGCCGAGCACCTGGAAACAGGCTGCGCAAGAGCAAACCCGGAACCGGCCGGCTATCGTCTCGCGCGCACAACGGCGGCCTCGGCGGACGGCGAAGAGACACCGCAGTCGGGATGCGGCGCAAGAGGCTCATAACCGGGAGTGAGTTGAATTCCACGCGTCTCGGGCAGCATAAGGGTCGCGACAAAAGCGATGCTGTAGCCCAGCAGCGCAACCAGGCCGATCGCCTCCGCCAGGGTGATGTATTGCGCCAGTATTCCGATAGTGGACACAGCCGCCGCGCCTGCAGCCTTGCCGAAATTATAGGCGAAACTCTGGCCGCTCGCGCGAATGGCAGAGGGGAACAGCTCGGTGAAGAACGGCCCCAGCGTCGCATAGTTTCCGATCGTGAAGAAGCCGAACGGCGCGCCCAGTATGACCAGCGGCCAGCCGGAGAGCGGCAAAAACATGTAGGCGACGGTGATCAGCCAGGAACACAGCAAAAACAGCTGGAACGTGCGACGCCGCCCCAGATGATCGGCCAGGTATGCGCTCGCCAGAAATCCGAAGAAGGAGCCGCCGGTCACCACGAACACGTAGTATCCCGATGTGGCCGGCGACAGTTCGCGCACGGTCTTCATGAAAGTGGGCAGCCAGTTGACGATCGCACCGCCAACGCCAATCACGCCGAATGCAAGCAATGAGGACAGGATCGTTATCCGCAAGGTTTCCGGCTGGAATATCGCGCCCAATCCCGGACGAGTCCCGGTCTTCTCGACATGCGCGCGCGTTTTGACGAAGATCTCCGGCTCCTCGATCTTGCGGCGCAAATAGAGAACCAGAAGGCCGGGGAGAACACCAATCATCAGCAGAACGCGCCATCCATACTCCTGGGGCAGATGCGCCAGAACCAGGCCTGCCAGGATCGCGGCCGCGCTCCATCCAACGCCGAATCCGCTCTGGACGGTACCCACGGCCTTGCCGCGATGTTCGGCGCGAATGATCTCGCCCATGAGAACCGCGCCGGCGGCCCACTCACCGCCAAAGCCCAGCCCTTGCATGATGCGCAGGACCATCAGTTGCTGGAAGTCCTGCGCAAAACCGGCGAGGAAGGTGAAGGCGCAGAACCACAGGATCGTGAACTGCATGATGCGAGCACGGCCGAAACGGTCGGCGAGATATCCGCAGGCCCATCCTCCGATCGCCGCCGAGAGCAGCGTTGCCGTGGCCAGATAGCCGGCCTGCGCCGTCGTCATTCCCCAGGCTGCAATAAGAATTGGCAGCACGAAGCTGAAGAGCTGCGCGTCCATCGCATCGACGGCCCAGCCGGCGAAGCAGCCCCAGAAGGTGTTTTGCTCCCGCTCCGTCAACTCCCTGTACCAAGCGAACATTTTCTTCCTCCCGTAATTTTCCTTGCTGTGGGGCCGCGTCAAACGACCAATGGAGTGAGACCTCCGTCCATGGTCAGCGACGCTCCAGTCACGTAGGAGGATCTTGCGCTGGAGAGAAAAAGCACGGCGTCGGCCACTTCTTCCGGCATTGCGTAGCGCCGCAGCGGAATGCGTTGCTCGTTCAACCGCAGCAGCTCCTCCGGCGCCTTGCCCGTCATTTTGGATTCGACTTCAAGCGACATCTGCAGACGCTCGGTCATGGTGGCGGCGGGATTGATGACGTTGACCCTGACCCCTGCGTGCCCCCAGGCAGCCGCCAGTCCCGCCGAGGCGAGCATCAGCGCCGCGTTGGCAGCCCCTCCTGGCAAATGCATGGGTGATGCGATCTTGCCGCCGGTGCCGACGATGTTGACGATCGTGCCGGCACGCCGGGCCACCATCAGGGGCAGGACGTAGTCCGTGACGTTCATGTAGGTGAAGAATTTCGCGTCCATCGCGATACGCCACTTGTCCGGCGTCAGTTCGTCCGGAGGAACTCTCCGGGCGCCGCCGGCTGAATTGACCAGGGACGCGATCGGACCCACCTGATCCTCAAGTGCTGCGACCATTTCCTTTGCCGCAAGCTCGTCCGACAGGTCGGCGGCGAAGCTCGCTACCGACAGGCCGTCGGCTGCCAGCGTTGCCTTCGCGGCGTCCAGGTTCTGCTGGCTGCGCGAGACAATCACCACGCGTGCTCTTTCCCTGCCAAAGGCCCGTGCGCAAGCCAGCCCTATTCCCTTGCTGCCGCCAGTTATCAGGACGACTTTACCGTCGAGTTCGAGGTTCATTTCAGTGATCCTGTTTTGGGCTATGGGCGTTGCGCACGTTGATCGGGCTTCCCTGCGCGAACGCGACGATCTGGTCGAACGCGTTGCCGTAGGCGAACTCGTAATTGTCGCGTTCGACGTAGCCGAGATGCGGCGTGCATAGTGCGTTGGGGAGCCTGAGCAGGGCGTCGTCCGGATTGGTGAGCGGCTCGCGTTCGAACACGTCAACGGCAGCCTTGCCGGGGCGGCCACGCACCAGCGCCGACACCAGAGCCCCCGGCTCAATCAACTCGGCGCGGCTGGTGTTCACAAGCAGCGCGGTTGGCTTCATCAAGGCCAGGTCATCAGGACCAATCACACCGGTGGTCTCGGCATTCAGCCGCAGATGCAAACTGAGGACATCCGACAGGCTGAACAGTGAGTCCTTGTCCGCGGCGGTGTCAAACCCCTCGGACCTGGCGCGCGCCAGCGAGCCCTCGCGGCCCCACACCAGCACATCCATGCCGAAGGCCTTACCGATGCGCGCCACCATCGAGCCCAGCCGGCCGAAACCATAGATGCCCAGGACACGGCCTCTCAAGCCGAGCCCGATGGTCGTCTGCCAATGGCCTTGCCGCAGCGAGGCGCTCTCGAACGGAATGTTTCGCATCGCTGCAAGGATCAGCCCCCAGGTGAATTCCACCGTCGAATAGGACGGGCGCGACGTGAGAGCGGACGAAACGACGACGCCATGCCTATCGCACGCCGCCAGATCGATATGGGGGATGTGGCCGTTCTGGCTGATGAGCTTCAAATTGGGCAGGCGGCTGAGCAGATCTTCGTCGATCCTGGTGCGCTCACGCATCAGCACAAGGACATCCGCATCGAACAGACGATTTGCCAAGACGTCGATGTCGTCGACGATATCGGTCCAGATGGTAATTTCATGGCCTTCCAGCGTGGAAAAGCAGTCCAGTGTCCGCACCACGTCCTGGTAGTCGTTAATGATGGCGACGCGGAGCTTTTTCACTGGATGATCCATCGCTTCATGCATTGCCGGGCAGGTCCGCGACGGCGGTACCGGCGTCGATTGCTTCGCACTTTGCCCATTCGAAAGCTGACTTTTTAAGCGCCTTTGCGAGAACCTCGGCGGCCCGGGCGATTGGGATGAAGCAGACGCCGGTTTCGTCCGCGACAACAATATCGCCGGGAGCAACCCGAACGCCGGCGATCTGGATATCGCCATTGATCTCCACGGTCTCGATCCGCCATTTGCCGGTGACGGGCGTAACCTCCGTGGCCCAAAGCGGGTAGCCGACCCGTCGCGAATGTCCGAGGTCGCGAATGCCTCCAGAGACGATTGCGCCGGCCTCCCCCTGTCTCTTTCCCGTCTGGGCCGAAATTCCGCCCATGTTCGAAACGCCGGCGACACCGTCGATGACCACCACGTCGCCCGGCAGTGCCAGATTGTGGGCCTCGAATTCCGCCATCCGGTTGACGTGGTTTCGCGCCGTCTCGTAGACATGCTCGCGCTGCAGTATGTTGCGTACAGTAAGTGCTGGACCGACAATCGACGTTGAAGGCAGGGTCGGCTTCAGCAGCGATGCGCCAATCGCACCGGTGATGCCGAGCTCATCCAAAATATCCGAAACAACGCTGGTGGCGTCGCCGATCCTCTTGAACCCGTCGATCAGTTCCTTCGGCGGACGCGGCGTCCGCATCAACCGGATGCGGTCGGCGCTGATCTTGCCGGTAAGTTTTGGCAGCTCGTCCGCGAAAGCGACGTCATCCATGTCGTATCCTCTGTTTTGTACGGAGCTTTTATCACCGGTTGCGAGGTGCGCGCATTCACTCGCATGTGTTCGGTGGCTCGTTCGAAACAGGATTGCTTGCCGCGGCCGGCGCGTCCAATTTAGAATTAGACACAAGCGTCATTTCCTGGGTGAATAACGTGCGCCTCGATTTGAACCTGATCGCCGTTCTCGAGGCCATCATGCTGGAAAGAAACGTAACGCGTGCGGCCGCGAGCCTGGCGATGAGCCAGCCAGCGGTCAGCAATGCGTTGCGCCGCGCCCGCAAGCTGACGAAAGACCAGCTCTTCCTCAAGACCGCGACGGGGGTCCAGCCGACGGCACGCATGGTCGCGATGTGGCCCGAACTGCATCGCTCGCTTACGGCAATCCGCGCCTCTTTCACCCCGGACGACTTCGATCCCGCATCGGATGCGACCAGTTTTCGAATTGCCGTCACCGACAGTCTTGCGTTGGAAGGTGTCAGCGCAATCACGCTGAAGTTGCAGGCTGCGTCCCCACGCGCCCGCGTTTCCTTTGCGATCCATACCCATGAAAGCTCACTGGGAGGAATCGACCGCGGTACGCTTGATTGCGCCGTAGGCATGTTTGCCTCGCTGCCAAGAGATGTACATGTGCAAAGCCTGCGGACGGATCGCTATGTCTGCGTAATGCGCAGCGGGCACGAACTGGCCGACGGCCTGACGCTGGATCAGTTCACCGCCGCGGCGCATGTTCTGGTAACCCCATCCGGCATGGAACTGGGATTGGTGGACGGCTGGCTCAGCCTGACGGGGCGGACAAGGGCGATCGCCGTCGTCGTCAATCACTTTGCCGACGCGCTGAGGATCGTCTCACGCAGCGACCTTCTGACCTGCGTGCCGCTTGGCTTCCTAAGCGGACCATGGCGTGCCACTGCCGATGAGCATGAGTTGGTGGTGCGCAATCTGCCGTTCGAGACAGAGAAATTGCTCTACAAGCTGATCTGGCACGAACGACTGCAGACCCACCCTGCCCACCAATGGTTTCGATCGCTGGTGGGAGAAGTTTGCGGATCGCCATTCGATGACCCGCCGATTGGCGAAACGGCATCCGCCAGGCAGACATGATTGTCTTGTGAGCGGACGAATGTCCAAGAGGTCTTTTGCGCGGATGTGCTTCCACTTTGAGGTGATAAGACCACCTTACCCGTAATTCAGAGGCAAATATGTGTAGGTATTTTCGGCGTCGCGACGCACATGGCCCAGCCCAGGAAACGATATGTGCGCACCGCCCACCATATAGCCGTTTTCGGCCGCATCGGCGAATGCGAGTTCGTGCACGCGTTCGGCCTCGGATGCGTCCGCATCGTACTGGATCGTGACGGAAGGGTCTTTGAACTGCACGCCGGCGACATGCACGACATCGCCCCACAGCACTATCTTTTCGCCCCTGCTCTCGACCACGTACATGGTGTGTCCGGGCGTGTGGCCATAGGC
This sequence comes from Mesorhizobium monacense, assembly GCF_056781675.1. NCBI lineage: Bacteria > Pseudomonadati > Pseudomonadota > Alphaproteobacteria > Hyphomicrobiales > Phyllobacteriaceae > Mesorhizobium > Mesorhizobium monacense. The sequence goes on from NZ_CM165567.1 coordinate 3,775,707, forward strand.
TGTTTGCGCGCGCACACCGGGCACGAGATCGGTGTTGCCTTCGAAAACGGCGAGCTTGCCGGCTCGCATATATGGCGTGATCGATGCCATGGCGGCCTGAAAGAACCGCTTCGCCTCAGCCGGAGCAGCGCGCATGTTTGCCTCACTTAGCCAGTAGTCGGTGTCCCGCTTGTCGGCACGTACAATTGCGTTGGGAAAAGCTCTCTGGCCGTCGGCCATGAGACCGCCAACGTGATCCGTGTGCAGATGTGTAAGGTAAAGTTCGTCGATCTGCTCAGGCCGATAGCCCGAGGCGCGCAGATTGCTGAGCAGATGGCCCGTCGATGGCCCCAATAGTGAGCCTGCACCGGCGTCGATCAAGACCAGCCTGGCTCCGGTATTGACGAGAAAGGAATTGTGCGAGGTCTCGATGAGGTCGCCGAGGTAGTTGCGTTTCAGGGCTTCTTCGATCCGTGCCGGGTCGCCTTGCAGCAATTTCGTAGCGGGCAGCATATTGCTGCCGTCGGACAGCGCCGTTAGCTCAAAATCGCCGACCGCCAGGCGATAAAACCCGGGTGCCTGGCTTTTCACCATGGGCGCATCTGCGAACAGTGGCGTCGCAAAACTGCAGGCCAGGCAAAAACAGCCAACGGCCAAAAAGGCGCGACGGGTGGGATTGATGGCATCGCTGCTGGTCAGTTGGGCAGAGCCTTCGGTGTCGTCGAACAAGCGATCGAGCGTTATCCGGGAAGCGACCATTTTCGGACCTCTGTTTGGTTTGCCGGGGCGCTGCAGCTGGACTTCCGCCTCGCTGCTCGCTCGCCGAAGCTCTGCACGCCTCGGCCGGGGCTGTTGCGGGCGTACCGTTGCCGAGATGGCCAACTCCGTCCAATTCAGAGTTTAGGGGCAGCATCATAACTCGGTTGAATAACGGCGGCTTAACCGTCTCGCACCAGGCGGCTTGTGTTAGGCGCAATTCATCGCGTTCGTGTGCCGCCTATCGGCCGCGTCATTGTCCGTGCAAGCCCATTCTTTCACATCCCCAAATACTCCATTTCGGAATTCGTCATTCATTCGCGGGACGGGCAGGAATATCCATGTCCAGTGACCAACGGCATTCACTCTCAAGTCTACCAATGATTGATGAGCGCCCGTCAGGTCTTCTCGTGAAGCGGCAACGACCTTCGCTTCGTCTCGACGAAACAAGGTCGCATGACCAACGAAAGGTTCAAATATGTCTATGTCAAAATGGGCCGCCGCCGCAGCAGCAGCCATTGGCGTTCTCTCGGTTACCACCTTGGCATTTGCCAGCGACGCTGATGTTTATGGTCCCGACATCACTCTGTCGGAGGCCAAGCAGGTTGCCGCCGGCGCAGTCAAGGAATGCGCAGCCAACAAGTGGCTCATGGCCATCGCCGTCGTCGATACGCACGGCGCCCTAGTCTATTACGAAAAGGCAGATAACACCGAGGTGGCGAGCGCCCAGATCGCCTTGGACAAAGCAACTTCGGCAGCCGTCTACAAGCGTCCGACACGCGACTTCTTCGACGTCACGGCCAAGATGGGTCCATTCATGCTGAACATGGATCACGTCATCGCAGCGCCTGGCGGCATTCCGGTCATGAAGGACGGCAAGATCATCGGTGCGATTTCGGCTAGTGGCGGCACGGGCGCGCAGGACGAGCAGTGCGCCAAGGCCGGCCTTGCCGGCTTTTGATCCTCGTTCAGCGACGGCTCCGGACGGAGCTGCCGCACTCCAAAGGAACCATTGACATGATGCATCTCAAATCGCTGGGCAACCGTCTTGCCGCGGCCGCCGCGCTTACCATTGCGCTCGCATTGCCCTCGCTCGCAAACGCCGAGCTTTACAGCGGAAGCAATTCCGATGTCCGCACGGTTCTCTACTACAAGGCTTCGACGGCGGCACTCTCCAAGTTCCTGCCAGCGGGCTGGGAGCTCAGCCCGTTTACAACAGCACCTTCCGCCGGCGCCAACCTCCAGATTGAATTTGTGGATCAGCTTTATGCGGTGGATCCCAAGGGTACAGTCGGGGCTCCGTACCGCTACGTGCTTTTCGGCATCCCTGTTCACAAGACGGGAAGCAGTGAGAGCGTGCTGATGTTGTTCGATGGCCTTTCGCGCGGTGGAGCCGGTCCTTACGGCATTGCCGAAACGGCCAAGGACGACGTCAATCGTGGGGTTCATTATAACTCGAGCCCGACGACGGTGAGCGAGACCTGGAACTTCGAAGGCGGCGGTGAGAAGGTTTCACTGCAAATGGAATTCGAACGTGGCCCGATGACCCTGGAGAAGGGCGACAGTCACGTCTACTCGCAGCTCAAGCCAGAATTCTCGCGCATCTATCGCTACAATGAGGCTGCTGACGTTGTGAAGTCCGGCGACGCAAACCATCTCCGCGGCCTGTCCTTGAAGGCCGAAGGCGGAAAGTTGACCGCGATCTTCGACGGCAGCGAGAGCCTTGTCTCGGTCGTATCGTTGCCTGTCTATTCCCGCGACATCCTTGTTCCTCAGCCCTGAGCTCCGATTTCCTTGGAGGGCGGCGGCCACCCAACAGGTTGCCGCTGCACTCTAAGGTTCTACTGCGCCTGTGGCTTTCTCTTTGCAGGCACATGTAGCGCGGGTCTGTTCTGCTTCATGAACGTTATGAAGGCAGCAAGGGCTGCAGGTATCTGTCGACGGCTGGGATAGTACAAGTAGATCCCGGAGATCGGGGAACCCCACCCCTCGAGGACGGTCACGACGCGTCCCGACCGCAACTCTTCCTGCAGCAGAATGGCTGGCACCAGGCCGATTCCGGCACCTCCAGCAATTGCACTGGCAATCGCACGAAGATCGTTGGCCACGACATGCGTGCCGGTGGCGGGTTCGGCCTTCTCATCCCCCTTGTGCAGGGTCCAGGGTTGGATCGTACCGTCCCACGGGGATCGAAGGCGAACGCACCAGTGATCCGCGAGCGCGCTGGGCTCGCTGGGCTCGCCATGAGCCAGCAGGTAGTCTTTCGCAGCAAAAAGAAGTTCGTCGAAGGGTTCGGCGATCCGGACGGCGATCATATCCTTCTCGATGCGTTCTCCGACCTGAATGCCCGCGTCGATGCGGTGTTCCACCAGATCAAGGTGAAGGTCATCGACAAGGATTTCGAACTCAATTTCGGGGTGCCTTGCAAGGAAGCGGCCGATAAGAGGGGCTATCAGGACAGTTGTTGCCGTCCGTGAACCCAGAATTCTCAGTTTCCCGCCCGTGGCGCTACGGAACTTGTTCAATCCGTCGAGGACACTGTCCAGTCCGCTCAATATCGGGCCTATGTTGGTAAGAAGCTCTTCACCCGCCGCGGTCAGCGACACACTACGGGTAGTTCGTGTGAGCAGTCTCACGCCGAGCTTCTCTTCCAGACCCCTCAGTGTTTGGCTGAAGCTGGGTAGCGACACCCCCAGTGCGGCGGCGGCCCTGGTAAAGTTCAATTGCCGAGCGGCCTCCGCGAAGGCGATGAGCTCCCGCAATTCTGGCTTGTGCATTTGTCCTCCTCGCTGGGGCATGCCGTCGATTGACGGTTTGGTAAGTGCTCAAGCTTCAATTTCCCGACGGCCGCGGCGTCGCGGCCGAACCTCTGCCAAGGCCGCTTTGGAATAGCAAGGTTGAGCATCACATTGTTTGGCAGGCCCAAAGAGCCCATTCCGTAATCGATAATTCTAACTGCTCATACGTTCAGTTACCTCCTTGTTGCGGAGGACGAAGGGCGTTCAGGCAACTCCGGGTCGGCGCCTAACCGCAACCCAAGGAGCTTCCTATGAAGACAAAATTGCTGGTTTCCGCTGCGATGATAAGTCTGGCACTCAATCTTGCGCCAGCGTTCGCCCAGGATGGCACGTGGCAGATGGGAACGCCGATGCCTGAGCCTCAGAGCGAGAATTCCAGCGCTGTGGTGGGCAATCAGTGGTTCGTCATTGGCGGCATCGACGTGCCGGAGGTTATGCCCGTCGGCACGGTCGTGATGTATGACGAAAATACGAAGGCCTGGTCGAAGAGAGCGGCAATGCCTGAGCCGGCCCATCATACTGCAACTGTGGCTTACGACGGCAAAGTGTACGTGTTCGGTGGTTTCGTCGGAGAGCCGGGCACCAAAGAATGGCAACCGACAGCTGATGCTTTTGTCTACGATCCGAAGACCGACGGCTGGTCCAGGCTTCCACCTATGCCAACTGCCCGCGGAGCGGCAGCTTCTGTGGTGCTCGACGGAAAAATCTACGTCGTCGGCGGCGCACATGCCCATGAGCATGGCCGCGACATGAAGGAGCCCCTTTGGGCCGACGTTCCCAACATCGTCGGCAGGACTGTCGAGGTCTACGACCCCGCATCCAACACTTGGACAAGCCGGGCTCCCATGCAGACCGGCCGCAATCACTTTCTCGCCGCTGCTGTCGGTGGAAAGATTTATGCGATTGACGGTAGAATTGGTCTGCCCTTCGTGACCAAGAGCGACGTCACCGATCTGGTCGAGGAGTACGATCCCAAATCCGATTCCTGGACCTACAAGGGCCGTTCCCCCACACCGCGGGGTGGGGTGTCGGGCAGTGCCTATGGTGGAAAGATCTATGTGACGGGTGGCGAGTACCAAGACCCGGCAGGCAAGCGCACATTCTGGGCCTTTGAGGCCTACGATCCTGCAACCGACACGTGGCAGACCCTACCGCATATGCAGATTGCTCGCCACGGCTTCGTAGCCGGTTTCATTCGCAACGAGTTCCATGTCGCCGGTGGCTCCTTCCAGTCCGACGGCATGCCGGGGATCAATGCTCAGATGAACACCCACGAGTTCTACACCGTGCCCAAGTAGTTCAATTCAATGCCGATCCCGATCGATATGCGGCCTTTAGGTCGATGCTGTTTAGCGTCCTCTGGCGAGGCTGCCCAGAATACCGCGCACGATCGCCCGCCCTACCGACGAACCAACCGAGCGCACCACCGATTTGATCGCGGCTTCCGCCACCGTCTGGCGGTTGGACGGCCGTGGTGCCGGGGCGCGCCGGCCGCCTGATTGCGGCGCCGGGTCGTCATCGCCGAAGCCGGGAATGGTCCAGCGCGAGCGGCCGCTGTCGGCCTGCTGCGCCTGCTCTTCCGCGTCCTGCGCTTCCTTGGCCTTCTTCTGCAGCATCTCGAAGGCCGATTCGCGATCGACGGTCTGGTCGTACTGGCCGGAGACCGGGCTCTCGCCGATCAGCTGGCGGCGCTCGACTGGCGTGATCGGGCCAAGCCTGGACGATGGCGGACGGACCAGCGTCCGCTGCACCATGGACGGCACGCCCTTGGTCTCCAGCGTCGAGACCAGAGCCTCGCCGGTACCGAGCTGGGTAATCGCCGTGGCGCAGTCGAAGTCGGGATTGGGCCGGAACGTATCGGCGGCGGTTCTGACCGCCTTCTGCTCGCGCGGCGTATAGGCGCGCAGCGCGTGCTGGACGCGGTTGCCGAGCTGGGCAAGTACGGATTCGGGAATATCGAGCGGATTCTGGGTGACGAAATAGACACCGACGCCCTTCGAGCGGATCAGGCGGACCACCTGCTCGACCCGGTCGACCAGCACCTTGGGTGCGTCCTCGAACAGGAGATGCGCTTCATCGAAGAAGAAGACCAGCTTCGGCCTTTCGGGATCGCCGACTTCGGGCAATTCCTCGAACAGCTCAGACATCAGCCAGAGCAGGAAGGTGGCGTAGAGCCTGGGATTCATCATCAGCTTGTCGGCGGCCAGAACGCTGATGGCGCCGCGCCCGTCGCGGGTGGTGCGCATGATGTCGGCGATGTGCAGCGCCGGCTCGCCGAAGAAGTTCGCCGCCCCCTGCTGCTCCAGCACCAGAAGCGTGCGCTGGATGGCGCCGACCGAAGGCTTGGTCACATTGCCGTAGCGGGAGCCGATTTCGTCGGCGCGCTCAGCGATGTTGGCAAGCAGCGCCTGCAGGTCCTTTAGGTCGAGCAGCAGCAGGCCTTCCTCGTCGGCGATGCGGAAGGCGATGTTCATGATGCCTTCCTGCGCCTCGGAAAGATTCATCAGCCGCGACAGCAGCAATGGCCCCATTTCCGAGATGGTGGCGCGGATCGGGTGGCCCTGCTCGCCGAACAGGTCCCAGAAGATGACCGGGAATTCCTGGAAGTCATAAGGGTCGAGCTTGACCTGCTCGGCCCGCTTGACAAGGAAATCCTGCGCCGTGCCCATCATGGCGATGCCGGAGAGGTCGCCCTTGATGTCGGCGCAGAAGACCGGCACGCCGGCGTTGGAGAAGCCTTCTGCCAGGATCTGCAGGCTGACCGTCTTGCCGGTGCCGGTCGCGCCGGTGATCAGGCCATGGCGATTGCCGTATTGCAGCAGGAGCTGCTCGGCGCGCTGATAGCTGTCGTCGGGCTTGCGGCTGGCGCCGATGAAAATGCTCTTGTCGTCAGCCATATGTCCGGTCTCCGCAAACTGATCCGTCGAAAATGTCAGGCTCATCCGAGGTATAGTAACGCTATCGCGCAGCGGCAATGGCCGCCACTGAAATTGGCCTTTCGAAACTTGCGGATTTTGCGCATGTTTGGCAATCGGTTAGCTATCCCCGGGAACTGGCGGAACGGATGCCGCATTGTGATATCCAACCGGGGACCTTAGACTGGGCTCCCGGCTGATGCAGCCGAGAAAACGGGGAATGCAATGGGCGCCGGCGCCTTGACCATGGATGTCGACCTTCCGAACGCTGAGCGCCAGCGCTGGCTGGCCTTGGCGGAAAAGGCACTCGCCGGCGGGTCCTTCGAGGACAAGCTTGTGTCGCATAGCGACGACGGCATCCGCATCGAGCCCCTCTACGAGCGTTCGATCGCGGCTGAGCCGCTGGTGCGGGCAAATCCGAGAGCGCCATGGATCGTCAGCCAACGCATCGACGATCCGGATATCGGCCGCGCCAAGGCGCAGGCGCTGGAAGATGTCGCGCAAGGCGCGACCGGGCTGTCGCTGGTCTTTGAAGGCGCGCCGAATGCCTTCGGCTACGGCCTGCCGAGGACGGCCGAGGCGCTGGAAACTGTGCTCGACGGCGTGCCACTCAACCACATCCAGATCCGCATCGACGCCCATCCCTGGAGCCGCGCCGTGGCCGACTGGCTGGTGGCGTTCCTCGGCAAGCGGCGCTCCGACCCGGCAAAGCTCAATCTGTCTTTCGGCATCGATCCGGCGGCGATCTTTGCCGGCACTGGCCGGCTGCGCATGTCGATCGAGGCGCTGCAGGCGTCGATGCCTCAATCGCTAGCGCATTTCTTCTCGATGGGCGTTCCGGGCGTGCTGCTCGAAGCGGACGGGCGCGTGTTCCACAATGCCGGCGCCACCGAGGCGCAGGAACTCGGCGCGATGCTGGCTTCGGCGGTCTCCTACCTCAGGATGTTCGAGCAGGCGCGCCAGCCGCTGGTCTATGCCGCACCCCATATCGGCTTCGCGCTCAGCGTCGACCAGGACCAGTTCCTGTCGATGGCCAAGGTCCGCGCCTTGCGCCGGCTGTGGGCACGAATCCAGGAAGCCTGCTCGATCCCAGCCTCGACGGCCAGCATCCATGCCGAGACGTCCTACCGCATGATGACCGCGGCCGACCCGGAGACGAACATATTGCGCACCGCGATCGCCGGTTTTGCCGCGGCCGCAGGGGGCGCCGATTCGATCTCCGTCCTGCCGCACACGATCGCGCATGGACTGCCGGCGGGCTTTGCCCGTCGCGTCGCCCGCAACACGCAGCTGATCATGGCCAATGAAAGCCATATCGACCATGTCGCCGACCCGGCCAGCGGCTCGGGCGCCGTGGAAGCGCTGACCGCCGACCTCTGCGCGGCCGCCTGGGAGGAATTCCAGCGGATCGAGGCGGAGGGCGGCGTGCTGGTCAGCCTGCAGCAGGGATACATCCAGAATCGCGTTCAGACCGCGTCCGCGAAGCGCAATGCCGCATACCGGGCAGGCGAACGCGCGATCGTCGGCACGACGCTTTTCCGATCCGGCACCGAGCGTCCGGTCGAGACGCTGCCGGCCGAGCGGCGGCCCGCCTTGACCGAGGGCGTGGCGGTTTGCGAGCCGCTGTTTCCGGTCCGCATCGATCAGTCGATCGGAGCCGGATCATGATCCCGGATTTCAGCCAGATCGGCTGGTCGGCGCCACGGCGCATGCCGGCCGAGGTCAAGGGCCAGCGGCTAACGCCGGAAGGCATTGCCGTCAAGCATCTCTACAACCAGGGCGATCTCAAGGGATTGCCGCATCTCGACACCTATCCGGGCCTGCCGCCCTTCGTGCGCGGCCCCTACCCGACCATGTATGTCCAGCAGCCGTGGACGATCCGGCAGTATGCCGGCTTCTCGACGGCGGAAGAATCGAATGCCTTCTACCGGCGCAATCTTGCCGCCGGCCAGAAAGGCCTGTCGGTCGCTTTCGACCTCGCCACCCATCGCGGCTATGACAGCGACCATCTGCGCGTTGCCGGCGATGTCGGCATGGCGGGCGTCGCCATCGATTCGATCCTCGATATGCGCCAGCTTTTCGACGGCATACCGCTCAACGAAATGACGGTGTCGATGACCATGAACGGCGCGGTGCTGCCGATCATGGCGCTTTACATCGTGGCGGCGGAAGAACATGGCGTTGCGCCGAAGGATCTCGCCGGAACCATTCAGAACGACATTCTGAAAGAGTTCATGGTGCGCAACACCTACATCTATCCGCCGAAACCCTCGATGCGGATCGTGTCGGATATTTTCTCCTACACGTCTCAGCATATGCCGAAGTTCAATTCGATCTCGATCTCCGGCTATCACATGCAGGAGGCGGGCGCGACCGCCGACCTCGAGCTCGCCTACACCATCGCCGACGGTATCGAATATGCCCGTGCAGGCGTCGCTGCCGGCCTCGACATCGACCGCTTCGCGCCGCGGCTTTCCTTCTTCTGGGCTGTCGGCATGGACTTCTTCATGGAGGTCGCGAAGCTGAGGGCCGCGCGGCTCTTGTGGTCGAGCCTGATGAAGAAGAATTTTTCGCCGAAGGACGAGCGTTCGCTGTCGCTGCGCACCCATTGCCAGACCTCGGGCTGGTCGCTAACGGCGCAGGATCCCTACAACAACATCACCCGCACCATGATCGAGGCGATGGCGGCGACTCAAGGCCATACGCAGTCGCTGCACACCAACTCTTTCGACGAGGCGATGGCGCTACCGACCGATCATTCGGCCCGCATCGCCCGCAACACGCAGCTCATCCTGCAGAAGGAATCCGGCACCACGCGCATCGTCGATCCGTGGGGCGGCTCGGCCTTTGTCGAACGGCTGACGCATGATCTGGCGGCGCGCGCGCTTGCCCATATCGAGGAGGTCGAAAGCCTTGGCGGTATGGCCGCCGCGATCGAGAAAGGCATCCCAAAACTGCGCATCGAAGAGGCCGCCGCCCGCACCCAGGCGCGCATAGATTCCGGCGAGCAGACCCTGGTCGGCGTCAACGCACATCGCCCGGAAAAGGATATCGAGGTCGATGTGCTGAAGATCGACAATGCCGAGGTCCGGGCCCGGCAATTGTCGAAGTTGCAGCGGCTGAAGGGTACACGCGATGTCGGCGCGGTCGAGAGCGCGCTCGCAGCTCTCACCCGCGCGGCGGAGAGCGGCGAGAACCTGCTCGAATTCGCCATCCGGGCCGCGCGCGCCAGCGCCACGGTCGGCGAGATTTCGCTGGCACTGGAAAAGGTGTTCGGACGCCATGTCGCCTCGGTGCAGACGATCTCCGGCGTCTATCGCAACGCGCTTGGCGACAATCCGACGGTCGACCGTCTGCAGGACAAGATCGCGGCCTTCGAGGAGAAAAACGGCAGCAAGCCGCGCATCCTAGTCGCCAAGATGGGCCAGGATGGCCATGATCGCGGCCAGAAGGTGATTGCCACCGCCTTCGCCGATCTCGGCTTTGACGTCACGGTCGGGCCGATGTTCCAGACGCCGGAAGAAATCGCGAAACTCGCGGTCGAGCATGACGTGCATATCATCGGCGCCTCATCGCTGGCGGCCGGCCATCTGACGCTCATTCCCGAACTCAAGGGTGCGCTGAAGAAGCTCGGCCGCAACGACATGCTGATCGTCGCCGGCGGCGTCATCCCGCCGCAAGACTATGGCGCGGTGCTCAAGGCGGGTGCAGCCGAAATCTTCCCGCCAGGGACCGTCATTCCGGAAGCGGCGGACCGGCTGATGGATCGGCTGCTGCAGGCTTGAGAGGCCTGTTATAATATGAATTCGTCATGGGCATCGCTGCCGGTGAGATCAACGAAGCCGGTGAAGCGGCTTTCTTCCGCGACCATGTCGTCAAGCTCAAGGATTAGCCGTCCGACAGCTTGACGATCTCCCACTCCTTGCCATTGACCTTTGCGACGTCGCCGACTTTCTTGCCGAACAGGGCCATGGCCATCGGCGACACGTGGGAAATCGAGCCCTTGGCCGGGTCGGCCTCGTCCTCACCAACGATCTTCCAGTGCACCTTCCTGCCGTCATCGCCTTCCAGCGTGACGCCCATGCCGAAACGAACCAGATCGCTGCCCGGCTCCGGCACAGAAAGCTCGGCGCTTTCGCGCCTGGCGGTCCAGTAGCGCAAATCGCGCGACATCAGCGCGATGCGCTCGCGGTCTGCCCTTTTCTCGGCCTTTGCCAGTTCATCGCGCAGCCCAGTCAACTCCGCCTCGATCTGCGCGAGACCGTGTTCCGTCACCAGGTTGCGATGCTGACTGACCGGCCGCTCGCCGATGCCGGCGATGGCGTTTTCGCTGTCTTCCTCGCGGGTGAAGGCCCTGCTCATACAGCAAACTTAGGCGTGTAAGGGTGACTTCACAAGCCATTGCCTGCGTTCCGGTCGGGTCGGTCCGGCTTGGCACGATTCCTGCGATGTGACTGCCAAACGCCAGGAATCTGTGCCGATGTTGAACAGACGAACGCTGCTCACGGGAACCACCGGCTTTGCCGTCATCGGCCTTGCGCTGGGCAAGGCCTCGGCGAAAGTCCTGCCCGGCATCGAGAAGGCCTCTATGCGCGGCTCGATCGACGCCACCGAGCTTGGCGTGCAGCCCGGCGCCGTCGACGACCAGAGCAAGGCCTTCGCCAAGCTGCTGCGCGACGCCACCGAGCGCGACATGCCGGTGTTCCTGCCGCCGGGAACCTATGTCGTGTCGAATCTGACGCTTCCCGCCCGTGTCAGGCTCTCCGGCGTGCCGGGCGCTACGCGGATCGTCTATGGCGGCAACGGCCATCTGATGATGGCCGAGCAAGCTGAGCATATCGAACTCAGCGGGCTGGTGTTCGACGGCGCCAACCGCTGGATGGCCGACTATGCGCAAGGGCTGCTCGACCTGCGCCGCGTCGCCCACCTAGCGATCGACAATTGCCAGGTCACCGGCAGCGGCAAGAACGGTCTGGCGCTGGAGCATGTGACCGGCCGCATCGAGCGTTCGGACATATCGGGCGCGGCGGACGCCGGCATCTATTCGGTCGAGGCCGGCGGCCTGGAAATCTCCCGCAATACCGTGTCCGACTGCGGCAATGGCGGCATCCTCGTGCATCGCTGGCAGCAGGCGGAGGACGGCACCATCGTCAGCGGCAACCGCGTCCAGCGCATCCAGGCGCGCAGCGGCGGCACCGGCCAGAACGGCAACGGCATCAACGCCTTTCGCGCCGGCAATGTCGCGATTTCCGGCAACATCGTCTCGGATTGCGCCTTCTCGGCGATCCGCGCCAACAGTTCGAGCAACCTGCAGGTCACCGGCAACACCTGCTCGCGGTCGGGTGAGACGGCGCTCTATTCCGAATTCTCCTTCGAAGGCGCGATCATCGGCAACAACATCATCGATGGTGCGGCCAATGGCATCTCGATCGTCAATTTCAACCAAGGCGGCCGCATGGGGGTGTGCTCGAACAACATCGTGCGCAACCTCTCGATCACGGGTCCCTACCCTGCCGACGCGCCCGGCTTCGGCGTCGGCATCAGCGTCGAGGCCGATACCACGGTGTCAGGCAATGTCGTCGAGAATGCGCCGCTCTACGGCATGCAGATCGGCTGGGGATCGTATCTGCGCAATGTCGTGGCGACGGGAAACATCATTCGCAAGGCGGGAACCGGCATTGTCGTGTCCGTGGTCGAAGGCGCCGGAACGGCTGTCATTTCGGACAACGTCATCGACAGGGCAAAAAACGGCGCCATCATCGGTCAGCGCTGGGCTGAGCCGGCGACACATGACCTCGCCTCTTCAGGCGACACCGGCTATGCGCATCTGACCGTCGAGCGCAACCACGTCAGTTGAGCGCAGCGGTCGGACGAAGCGAACCAACTTTCGCGCCGACGCGGCTTTCGATGGCCGGATTGGCTTGTTCAGTCAGCTTCGCCGCCAGCGACGCGTCAGCCTGAAGCAGCTTCGCCAGCACTGCAGCGATCATGACTTCGGCGGCGCGGCCGGCGCCGTCATCGCATTTCAATGCAATGCCCAGGCCAAGCTCCGGAACTGCGGCGCAGTAGACGCCCTCGGCGCCCGTCTTGACGAAAATCCGACCCGGTGCCGCCTGCATCAGCGCGACATCGGCGCGGCCGGTGCCAGCGACGAGAAAGGGCTCGGCCATGCAGGCGGAAAACAGTCGCTTGGCGGCCTTGGCGCGCACGGGTTCGAAACCGGCGCCGGTCGCCATGCGGGCAAAGCCCAGCGCAAAGTTTTTCAGCGGCACGGCATAGGTCGGGATCGAGCAGCCGTCGGTGCCGCAATGGTCGACATCATGAGCGGCCCCGGTCACCGCCTGCATGGCGTCGCGGACCATCTCCTGAAAGGCGTGCCCGGCCTTGACGTAGCCTTGATGGGCAACGCCCGAATGCACGCAGGTGCAGAGGAAGCCGGCATGCTTGCCGGAGCAGTTGTTGTGCAGCGGGTTCGGCAAGCCGCCGGTACGGGCAAGCGCCACCGTCGCATCATGGTCCAGCGGCCAATGTGCGCCGCATTCAAGTGCGGCCCGGTCGAGGCCGGCCCTGGCCAGCATCGCGTCAGCCAGTTCGGCATGCGCCGGCTCGCCGGAATGCGAGGCACAGGCCAGCGCCAGTTCCCGGTCGCCGAACCCATAGGCATCGGCCGCACCGCTTTCGACCAGCGGCAGCGCCTGGATCGCCTTGACCGCCGAGCGCGGGAACACCGGACGCGCCGTGTCGCCGATCTCCAGCAACGGCTTGCCATCGGCATCGAACACGGAGACCGCGCCGCGATGGCCACTCTCGACCACCGCACCGCGCAAAACCTCGACCAGAACCGGATTTGTCATGAAATCACCCGCGAAATGCGGGCCGCTTCTACCTGATCCGGTCGAGAATGGAAACGTAGTTGGCGACCGCGGCACCGCCCATGTTGAAAATGCCGCCGAGCTTGGCGCCCGGCACCTGGATGCCGCCGGCCTCGCCAACAAGCTGCATGGCGGTCAACACATGCATCGACACGCCGGTAGCACCGATCGGGTGGCCCTTGGCCTTCAGCCCGCCAGAGGGGTTGACCGGCAGGCGGCCGTCCTTCGCCGTGGTGCCGTCCAGCGCCAGTTTCGCGCCCTCGCCAGGCTTGGCCAGGCCCATCGCTTCATATTCGATCAGCTCGGCGATGGTGAAGCAGTCATGCGTCTCGACGAAGGAGAGGTCGTCCAGCGTCACGCCGGCCTTCTTCAGGGCCTGGTTCCAGGCGTGCTCGCAGCCTTCGAAAGCTAGGATGTCGCGCTTCGACATCGGCAGGAAATCCTGCACGTGCTCGTTGGCGCGGAAGGCGACGGCGCGACGCATCTTGAGCGCCGTCGAAGTGTCGGCGAGCACAAGAGCGGCCGCGCCGTCGGAAACCAGCGAACAGTCAGTGCGCTTCAGCGGTCCGGCGACGAAGGGGTTCTTCTCGCTCTCCTGGCGGCAGAACTCGAAGCCGAAATCCTTGCGCATCTGCGCATAGGGATTGTCGACGCCGTTCTTGTGGTTCTTGGCGGCGATCATGGCGAGTGCGTCCGACTGGTCGCCATAGCGCTGGAAATAGGCCTGCGCGATCTTGCCGAAGACGCCGGCGAAACCGGCCGGCGTTTCGCCATCTTCCGGCAGATAGGAAGCCTTGAGCAGGTTCTTGCCGATCTCGGGACCGGGCGTCGTTGTCATCTGCTCGGCGCCGACCACGAGCACCACGCGGGCGGCATTGGCGTCGATGGCGCGGATGCCTTGCCGGACCGCCGCCGAGCCGGTGGCACAGGCGTTCTCGACCCGGGTCGCCGGCTTGAAGCGCAGCCGGTCGTCGGCCTGCAGCACCAGGCTTGCGGTGAAATCCTGGGCGGAAAAGCCGGCGTTGAAATGGCCGAGCACGATCTCGTCGACATCGTCCGGACCAATGCCGGCATGGTCGAGCGCGTCCGTTGCCACTTTGACGATCAGGCCCTCCAGCGTCTCGCCTTCGAGCTTGCCGAAGCGCGAATGCGCCCAGCCGACGATGCATGCGGTCATGGCGGTCTCCATCCTCGGCGCCAGCCTAGCACGTAAGGCATCGGCGCGGTGTCCAAGCATTGTTCAAGTGTGAACCATTTCTGCCGCCCCGTGAAGGGCCGGAACAGAACAATCGTTTGGTGCAGCGCACACAGCTTCGATTTTTTGTTGATTGACGGATCAATAAAAAATAATCATGGGGCAAGAGCCGGGAACAAGAATGCCGAAAATCGGAATGGAGCCATTGCGCCGCAAGGCGCTCATCGACGCGACGATCTCGGCGATCGGCGAGCGCGGCTCGCTTGACGTGACCATGTCGGAGATCGCCGGGCGGGCTGGCGTGTCGTCCGCGCTTGCCCATCACTATTTCGGCGCCAAGGACGAGCTACTGCTGGCGACGATGCGGCACATACTGGCCGAACTGACCGCCGACACGCTGCGCGCCCTGGGTTCGGCCAAAACCTCACGCGAGCGCGTTTCGGCGGTGGTCGCCGTCAACTTCTCCGATCTCCAGTTCCAGCCGGAAACGATCGCCGCCTGGCTCGCCTTCTACGTCGAGGCGCAGAAATCGGCCGCATTGCGCCGGCTGCTCAAGGTCTATGCGCGGCGGCTGCATTCCAACCTGTTGAGCGGACTGACCGGTATCCTGCCGCGCAACGAAGCCGACCGCGTCGCCGAAGGGACCGCGGCGCTGATCGACGGGCTCTACATCAGGCGCGCGCTGAAGGACGGCGTGCCCGACGCCGCGACCGCGATCGCGCTGGTCGAGGACTATCTCGAAACGAAACTCAGCGGCCGGAGCGCGCAGTGAATCGACCCAATTTCCTCATCGTCATGGTCGATCAGCTCAACGGGACCTTGTTTCCGGATGGACCGGCCGATTTCCTGCATGTGCCGCATCTGAAGGCGCTTGCCGCCCGCTCGACGCGCTTTGCCAACAACTATACGGCCTCGCCGCTCTGCGCGCCGGGCCGCGCCTCGTTCATGAGCGGGCAATTGCCGTCGCGCACCGGGGTCTATGACAATGCCGCCGAATTCGCGTCTTCCATCCCGACCTTCGCCCATCATCTGCGCGCCGCCGGCTATTACACCTGCCTGTCGGGCAAGATGCATTTCGTCGGGCCGGATCAACTGCACGGTTTCGAGGAGCGGCTGACCACCGACATCTATCCGGCCGATTTCGGCTGGACACCGGATTATCGCAACCCCGGCGAGCGCATCGACTGGTGGTATCACAATATGGGCTCGGTGACCGGCGCCGGCGTCGCCGAGACCACCAACCAGATGGAATATGACGACGAGGTCGTGTTCCTGGCCACGCAGAAGCTCTATCAGCTCTCGCGCGAGCAGGACGATGCCACCCATCGGCCCTGGTGCCTCACCGTTTCGCTGTCGCACCCGCACGACCCTTACGTCGCACGCAAGCAGTACTGGGATCTCTACGAACATTGCCAGGCGCTGGACCCGGAAACAGGGTTCATCGCGCATGACGAGCAGGATACGCATTCGCAACGGCTCTATCACGCCTCCGACTACTCCTCCTTCGATATTTCCCGTGAGCAGGTGCGTCGTTCCCGGCGCGGCTATTTCGCCAACATCTCCTATGTCGACGACAAGCTCGGCGAGCTTCTCGACGTCCTCGGGCGCACTCGCATGCTCGACGACACCGTCATCCTGTTCTGCTCGGACCACGGTGACATGCTCGGCGAGCGCGGCCTGTGGTTCAAGATGAGCTTTTTCGAAGGCTCGGTGCGGGTGCCGCTGATGATTGCCGGCAAGGGCGTGCCCACCGGGCTGATCGAGGCGCCGGTCTCCAATCTCGACGTAACGCCGACGCTTTGCGACCTCGCCGGCATCGACATCGGCGCTATCGCGCCATGGACCGACGGCCAGTCGCTGTTGCCGCTTACCAAGGGCGGGCAGCGTACCGCGCCTGTGTTGATCGAGTATGCCGCGGAAGGCTCCTATGCACCGCTGGTCGCGATCCGCGACGGCCAATACAAATTCGTCCATTGCGAGCTCGACCCGCCGCAATTGTTCGATCTCGAAGCCGATCCGCTCGAGCGGGACAACCTAGCCGACGATCCGGCCAATGTATCACTGGTAGCGACGTTCATGGACAAGGTCCGGGCCCGCTGGGACATGGCCGGCTTCGACGCGGCGGTGCGCGAAAGCCAGGCGCGCCGCTGGGTCGTCTATCCGGCACTGCGCAACGGCGCCTATTACCCATGGGATTTCCAGCCGCTGCAAAAGGCGTCCGAGCGCTACATGCGCAACCACATGAATCTCGACAATCTCGAAGAGAGCAAAAGGTATCCGCGAGGCGAATGATGACAATTCTCATCCCCTCCCTCGATCACCTCAGGCAGGCCTACGCGGTCACCGCCAAGGCGACGCAGATCACGCCGTTGCTTGAGTTCGGCCGCACTTGCCCGCGAGACCGGTGCGGCTCGCGTCTTCGTCAAGCCGGAATCGCTGCAATGGGCGGGTTCGTTCAAGGTGCGCGGCGCCTATTGGCGGCTGAAGCGGCTTTCGCCTGACGAGGCGAGCAAAGGCGTCGTCGCCTATTCCTCCGGCAATTTCGCGCAAGGCCTGGCGGCAGCCGGCCAGGCGCTCGGCATCCCCGTTACCATCGTCATGCCGATCGATGCGCCGGCCGCCAAGCGCGACGCCACGGCGGGCTACGGCGCGCGCGTCGTGCTGACCGACCATGGTGAGCGGGCGCGTGAAGAGGTCGCCGCCGCCAAGGCGCGCGAGATCGCCGAGACCGAAGGGCTTACGCTGCTGCATCCCTTCGACGATCCGGAGATCGTCGCCGGCCAGGCCGGCGCCGGACTCGAAGCGCTCGAGCAACTCGATGTCAAGGGCGCCAAGGCCGATCTGTTGTTCTGCTCTGTCGGTGGCGGCGGGCTGATCGGCGGCGTGTCGCTCGCCTTCCACTATCTGTCGCCGGCGACCGAGATCATCGGCGTCGAGCCGGAGGGATTCAACGGCATGGGCTCGTCGCTGGCGCATGGCGCCATCGAGACGATGCCGATCGGCCCGAAGTCGATCTGCGACGGGCTGATGTCGCGGCGGCCGGGCGACGCGCCGTTCGCGGCGGTCAAGACGGCCGGCGTTCGCGGCATCACCGTCGACGACGCCGGGGTGCGCAGCGCGATGCGGATCGCCTTCGAGCGGATGAAACTGGTGCTCGAACCGTCGGGTGCTGCGTCGCTCGCGGCGCTGCTTGGGGGCAAAGTCGATGTAGCGGGAAAGACCGTCCTTGTTGTGGCTACTGGCGGCAATGTCTCGCTCGCCGATTTCATGGCGCATATGAACAATGCTTGAAGCAGATTTCGTCATCATCGGCTCCGGCTCGGCCGGCTCGGCCATGGCCTACCGGCTGTCGGAAGACGGCAAGCATTCGGTGATCGTCATCGAGTTCGGCGGCACCGATCTCGGGCCGCTGATCCAGATGCCGTCGGCACTGTCGATCCCGCTCAACATGAGCCTCTACGACTGGGGTTTTGCCAGCGAGCCGGAGCCGCATCTCGGCGGCCGCGTGCTGGCGACGCCGCGCGGCAAGGTCATCGGCGGTTCTTCCTCGATCAACGGCATGGTCTATGTGCGCGGCCATGCGCGCGACTTCGACCACTGGGCCGAGGAAGGTGCGACCGGCTGGGGCTTCGCCGACGTGCTGCCCTACTTCAAGCGCATGGAAGACTCCGACGGCGGCGAGGACGGCTGGCGGGGCAAGAGCGGCCCGCTGCATGTGCAGCGCGGGCCGCGACGCAATCCGCTCTACGGTGCCTTCGTCGAGGCCGGCCGCCAGGCCGGCTTCGAGCTGACCGACGACTACAATGGTGCCAAGCAGGAAGGCTTCGGGCCGATGGAACAGACCATAAGCGGCGGCCGCCGCTGGTCGGCGGCAAGCGCCTATCTGAAGCCGGCGCTCAGGCGAAAAAACGTTAGCCTGCTCAAGGGTTTCGCCCGGCGGGTGATCATCGAGAATCAACGCGCCGTCGGCGTCGAGATCGAAGCTCACAAACAGATTCAGGTCGTTAAGGCGCGACGTGAGGTGATCGTCGCCGCTTCGTCGATCAACTCGCCCAAGATCCTGATGCTGTCCGGCATCGGCCCGGGCGCGCATCTTCAGGAAAACGGTATCCAGGTCGTGGCCGAGCGGCCCGGCGTCGGCCGCAACCTGCAGGACCATATGGAGCTCTACATCCAGCAGGAATCGACCAAGCCGATCACGCTGAACTCGGTGCTCAATCCGTTCTCCAAAGCGCTGATCGGTGCGCAATGGCTGTTCTTCAAGACCGGCCTCGGGGCGACCAACCATTTCGAAGCGGCGGCCTTCGTGCGCTCGCAGGCCGGCGTCGACTATCCTGATATCCAGTATCATTTCATCCCGGCGGCGGTGCGCTACGACGGCAAGGCGGCGGCGAAATCGCACGGCTTCCAGGCGCATGTCGGGCCCATGCGGTCGAAGTCGCGCGGCTCGGTGACGCTGCGCTCGCCGGACCCGAAATCGAAGCCGGTGATCCGCTTCAACTACATGTCGCATCCAGACGACTGGACCGAGTTCCGCCACTGCATCCGGCTGACGCGCGAGATTTTCGGCCAGAAGGCTTTTGACGGCTTCCGTGGCAAGGAGATTTCACCCGGCAGCCACGTGCAGTCGGACGAGGATCTCGACGCCTTCATCCGTGACCACGCCGAGAGCGCCTACCATCCCTGCGGCACCTGCAAGATGGGTCGTGCCGACGATCAGATGAGCGTCGTCGATCCGGAGTGTCGCGTCATCGGCGTCGAGGGGTTGCGTGTCGCGGATTCCTCGATCTTCCCGCGCGTCACCAACGGCAACCTCAACGCGCCGTCGATCATGACCGGCGAGAAGGCGGCCGACCACATACTCGGCCGCACGCCGCTGGCGTCGTCCAACCAGGAACCATGGATCAATCCGCGCTGGCAGGTGTCGGACAGATAGAGCATTGTCGGGCGGACTGAACGATCCGCATGTCGCGAATGAAAATCGGAGAATAGCCATGCGCGCCCAGCCAACGGCATCGCACTATGTCAACGGCCGCTACCTGGACGACGAGCGGGGTGCGCCGTTGCCGGTCATCTATCCGGCCACTGGCGAGACCATCGCGACATTGCATTCGGCGACGCCGAACGTGCTGGAACTGGCGATCGAGGCCGCGCGGGCGGCACAGCCCGCCTGGGCACGTTTGAAGCCTGTCGAGCGCGGGCGCATCCTGCGCCGCGCCGCCGACATCCTGCGCGCACGCAACGCCGATCTCGCCCGCATCGAGACTTTGGACACCGGCAAGGCGATCCAGGAGACGCTGGTGGCGGACGCGCCGTCGGCGGCAGACTGCCTGGAATATTTCGGCGGCGCGGTCGCTGCCTTCAATGGCGAGTCCATCGATCTCGGCGGGCCCTTCGCCTATACGCGCCGCGAGGCGCTCGGCGTCTGCGTCGGCATCGGCGCCTGGAATTATCCGATCCAGATCGCCGGCTGGAAATCCGCGCCGGCTCTGGCCATGGGCAATGCCATGGTGTTCAAGCCGTCGGAGAACACGCCGCTGTCGGCGCTGGCACTGGCCGAGATCTACACCGAGGCCGGCTTGCCCGACGGGCTGTTCAATGTGGTGCAAGGCTATGGCGATGTCGGCGCCGGCCTCGTCGGTCACGATGTCGTCGCCAAGGTCTCGGTGACCGGCTCGGTGCCGACCGGCCGCAAGGTGCTGTCGCTCGCCGGCTCGAAGATGAAGCACGCGACCATGGAACTCGGCGGCAAGTCGCCGCTGATCGTCTTCGACGACGCCGATCTCGAAAATGCCATTGGCGGCGCCATGCTCGGCAATTTCTATTCGACCGGCCAGATCTGCTCCAACGGCACGCGCGTCTTCGTGCAAAGCGGGATCCACGACCGCTTCGTCGAAAGGCTGGTCGAGCGGACCAAGAAGATTCGCATCGGTGATCCGCTCGACCCCGAGACGCAGATGGGACCGCTCGTCAACAAGGCGCAGCACGAAAAGGTCATTTCGTACATCGAGGCCGGCAAGCAGGATGGCGCGACGCTCGCCTGCGGCGGCAATGTGCCGTCGCTGCAGGGTTTTGGCGGCGGCTTCTTCGTCGAGCCGACGGTGTTCACAGGCGTCACCGACAGCATGCGCATCGCCCGCGAGGAGATCTTCGGGCCGGTGATGAGCGTGCTGAAGTTCGACAGCGAGGACGAGGTGATCGACCGCGCCAACGACACCGAGTTCGGCCTTGCCGCCGGCGTCTTCACGCGCGACCTGCCGCGCGCCCACCGCGTCATCGCCGAGTTGCAGGCCGGCACCTGCTGGATCAACGCCTACAATCTGACGCCGGTCGAAATCCCCTTCGGCGGCTTCAAGCAGTCGGGCATCGGACGGGAGAATTCGCTGGCAGCGCTGGCGCTCTACTCGCAGCTGAAGGCGATCTATGTCGAGGCTGGGGATGTGGCGAGCCCGTATTGATTGGCGAAAGCCGGCGTGACAGCCGATCTCCCCCGGGGAAGTTTGGCAGCTTCAGCGCTTCAGCCTTTGTCAGCCGTCCCATCCAGATACTGCGTCAGCGCGCAGACGAGGTGATAAAAGATGCTGGCGGGCACGTCTGATGCCAGCGAGCGGCCGCGCTCGTCGATGCGGTCGATCCAGAGACCCAGCGGCGCCGGATCGACGTGCCAGCGGAACAGGCGGCCGACGCGCGCCTCGATCTCGGGCTTGAGGTCAGGGCCGCCTGTGCCATCCAGCGCGATCGCCGCCTTGACCGCCTCGGCCTGCGGCCAGCTGCGCGACACAAGGTCGAGTGGCAGGCCCTGTCTGGAGACGGCGCCATAGGAGAGGCCGGTGGCGCGGTTGAGGCCGTTGGCGATCGCCGAAGCATATAGTTTTCGGGCAAAGCCGCTGAGCTCGGTCTGGCCGCTGCGGGCCGCGAAATCAACGAGCAGCGAGGCCCATTCGAAATGATGGCCAGGCTCGGTCCAGGCGCCCTTCTCGCCGGCCACCGGCTTCCAGCCGGCGTCGAAATATTCGCCCAGCGTCCAGCTTTCCGGGTCGAAGAAATGGCTGCGAAAGAGGTCGATAATGCGCGCCGCGCGGCGCAGATAGGCGCGCTCGCCGGTCGCCTGATGCCAGGCCAGGAAGGCTTCGAGCAGATGCATATGCGGGTTGGAGCGCCGCTCGCCCGCGCCGTCCGACGTTTCGAGGAAGCCGGTCATGCGGCTGTCCTCGAGGTGGGCGTCGAGAAAGGCGAAAGTCTCCTCGCCGAGCCGCAGCGCATCGGGATGGCCTGATATATGGGCGTGCGCCAGCGCCAGCAGCACGCAGGAATGGTCATAGGCGTCCTCGGCCGGATCGGCGACCGAGCCGTCGATGTTGAGCGTGCGCACCCAGCCGCCCCTGGTGGTGCGGCCATTGCTGGCCATGAAATCGATACCATGCGCGATCAGCTGGTCGGCCGGGCCGGTCCAGCCGCGCTCCTTGGCGACCGCAAAGGCATAGACCTGGCGGGCTTGCGTGCGCATGCGCTTGGGCTTCAGCAGCGGCGCGGCGTCGAAGCCCAGCGCCTCGTGAAAACCGCCATGGCGTTCATCGACGCCCGATGTCGACCACAGCGGCAAGGTCTCGTCGAACAGCCAGTGATGGACGCGTTGCCGCCAGGCGCCGCTTTCGATGACGCGGTCCTGCGCCGGCGTGAACCTTGTTTCAAGCCGGCCTGATTTTTCCAGCTGCTCGACGATCTTCTTGACATGCTGGCTGTGGCTGACCGGGGCAACGAAAGTGGCGTCGGCGGTCGAGACTATGGCGACATCCTTCATGCCGATGGCCGACAACAGCCGGCCTTCGCCGCGGATATAGGAATTCTCGCAATCGATGGCGACGACGTCGCCGACGATGACATTGCCCTGCTTGTCGGAGGGGCCGACATCGAGCAGCGACTGCCATGAGCCGAGATCGTTCCAGCGGAAGCCGGCCGGCACCATGGCGATGTCGCTCGCCCGTTCCATGACAGCGTAGTCGATCGACGTCGATGGGATGGCGGAATAGAGCTCCAGCGGCATGTAGAGGCCGGAGAGATCGCTGGTCGCCGCGTCAAAGGCCGCCTCGGTGGCCTGCCAGATATCAGGCGCGAAAGCCGCAAAGGCATCGCGCATGGCGCCGGCGCGAAACAGGAAGATGCCGGTGTTCCAGTAGAAGGTACCGGCCTCGACATAGCCTTGCGCGGTGGCGAGGTCGGGCTTTTCGACGAAGCGCGAGACATCGAATACACCGGCCCTGTCGGCGGCGACCGCAATATAGCCGTAGCCGGTCTCGGGTTGGCTCGGCTTGATGCCGAACACCACCAGCCGGCCGGCACCTGCCGCCTCGGCGCCGGCCTCGACGCTCTGCCAGAACTGCCGCGCCGTCGAGATCTCGTGGTCGGACGGCACCACCAGCACCAGGCTGTCGCCGAACTCCGACAGTGTGCGCAACGTGGCCAGCGCGACGGCGGCGGCGGTGTTGCGGCCAGCCGGCTCGAACAGCGGGCCGCCGCCGGCGAGATCGAGGCCGGCAAGATCGGCATGGACACGTTCGGCATGGCGCTCGGCGGCGATCAAGAAGATCGGTGTCTCACCATCCGGCCTTGCCGTCAGCCGGCGCAAGGTCTTGGCCAGCATCGAGCCGTCGCCGGAGAGGTCGTGGAACTGCTTGGGGTTGTCCTCGCGCGACAGCGGCCAGAGCCGCGACCCGACGCCGCCGCTCATGACAAAACTGACGATCCGCTCGCTCATTCAGGCCTCGCTCGGGAATTGGCCGGTTTGGGTAGCATACATGCCTAGGCGGTGTTTACCCGATTCGAAATCCGTTCGGCTGCCAGCTCGATGAAAGCCTTGACCAGCGGCGAAAGGTGGCGGCTGCTCGGATAGAGGACGTGGAGGCCACCGGCCGGCGTCGTGTGCTCCCCAAGAACGTGCTGCAACCGCCCCTCATTAATCAGCCCCTCGGCTATCGCCTGCGGCAATTGGGCGATGCCGAAGCCCGCAAGCGTCGCCGTGACGACCGCCTGCATCTCGTTGGCGGCGAAGCGTCCGGCCACCGCGACCGTCTCCTGGCCGCGCGGCCCGTCCAGCACCCAGTGCGCGCCGGCGGCCGAGGAGCCGGCGATGACGCAGTGATGGTGAGCGAGATCCGCGGATTCTTCCGGCACCCCGTGGCGCGCGAGATAATCCGGGCTGGCGCAGAGCAGCCTGTGCGTGGAGCCGAGCTTGCGGGCGATCAGCGTCGAATCCTGGAGGACGCCGGTGCGGAAAGCGATATCTATGCCGTCCTCGACCAGATTGAGCCTGTCGTCAGTCAGGCGGAGCTCGACCTTGGTCTTCGGGTACATCGTCAGGAAGTCGACCACGGCGCCAGTGAGGAAATAGTCGCCGAAGCCGACAGGCGCCGAAATGCGGATCGTGCCCGATGGTTCCGCCCTCGCTTCCGCGAGGTGCAGATTTGCTTCCTCGATCGTCCGCAGCGCCTGGCTGCTCTGTTCGTAATAGAGACGTCCGGCATCCGTCAGGTTGAGGCTGCGTGTCGTGCGCTGCAGCAGGCGCACCCCGACCTCGCGCTCAAGCGCGGCGATGCGTCGGCTGACCGTCGTCTTGGGCATGGCGAGCAGACGCGCGGCAGCGGTGAAGCTGCCGGCTTCGACGACGCGAGCGAACACGGCGATATCGTTGAGATCGAGCATTGTATCCAAATATGGGACAAAGTTTTCCAACTATAGGCAATTATGCATCAATGCGACAGACCCTAATTTTGCTCCAGCGAAACAAGAAGGAGCAGACAAGATGACCAGCAAACGAAGCATTTTGGTGACCGGCGCCACAGGCCAGCAAGGCGGCGCGGTTGCGCGTGCCCTGCTGTCGAAAGGACATCGCGTCAAAGCACTGACACGCAGGCCGGACTGCGATGCCGCGAGGCAGCTGGCGTCGGTGGGCGCCGATGTCGTGGCCGGCAATCTCGCCGACACAGCGTCCGTCGTGAGGGCTGCAAGTGACGTCGACACCATGTTTCTGATGGGCAACAGCTATGAGGCCGGCATGGCGGAGGAGACGCGCCAGGGGATTCTTGCCGCCGATGCAGCGAAGGCTGCCGGCATTGGACATCTGATCTATTCATCGGTTGCCGACGCCGACAAGAAAACCGGCATCCCGCATTTCGAAAGCAAATATCTCGTTGAGCAGCATATCCAGCAGCTCGGCATCCCCTACACGATCAGCGCGCCAGTCGCCTTCATGGAGAACGTCGTCGCGCCATGGTCGATCGGCGCGCTCAGCCAGGGCACGCATGCCTTCGCGATGCCCCCGAAGCGCGTCCTCCAGTTGGTCACGCTGTTGGACATCGGCGCCTTTGTCGCCGCTCTGGTCGAGCGTCGCGAACAGGTGCTCGGTAGGCGCATCGATTTTGCCGGAGACGAGTTGTCCGGCGAGGATCAGGCGAAGATCCTGTCTCAGACCATCGGCCGTCCGATCAGTTATCAGGAAATCCCGCTCGCCGCAGCCCGCCAGCAGAGCGAGGATGCAGCGTCGATGTTCGAATGGTTCGACCGCGTCGGTTACGACGTCGACATCGCCGCCTTGCGCACGGAATTCCCGGAGGTCCGCTGGCACGGTTTTGCCGACTGGGCACGCGAATTCGACTGGAGCGCTCTTGGGCGGACGTCTTCCGCTGCCTGAATTGCCGTAAACATCATGAGCCCATGAAAATCGGGAAGCGGACCT
This sequence comes from Mesorhizobium monacense, assembly GCF_056781675.1. Taxonomy (NCBI): domain Bacteria; kingdom Pseudomonadati; phylum Pseudomonadota; class Alphaproteobacteria; order Hyphomicrobiales; family Phyllobacteriaceae; genus Mesorhizobium; species Mesorhizobium monacense. Next base: position 3,800,954 of record NZ_CM165567.1, read on the forward strand.
CAGCGGTTTCCATCGCTACTGGTCCGCTTCCCCATCTCGCCCTGTTTGTCGGACCGACAAATCTCGTCCATCCTGGCGTCTGCGGCGAAAGCGGACGAAATGCGACAGAAGCGCTGCCATTGCCGCTTGCAGGAACGAAGTACGGCGGCTATAAGCCCGCGGTCTGGTCACGGAGTGTAGCGCAGCCTGGTAGCGCACCTCGTTCGGGACGAGGGGGTCGCAGGTTCAAATCCTGCCACTCCGACCAGAAAAAACAATGGGTTAGCGACATTACATGTCCGCTACCCCACAGATATCCCCACAGAAACAGATGCGAATCTGGGCCGCTCGGTGCAGCCGGCGGACACGCTAGACGCCTTCGATATCCCTTCCCCTTGATCTGCGCGACCGCAGGTCGTGAGAGAACCGGTCGAACGCCACGAACGCGGTGTCTACAAAATATTGCAGCGCGTCACTTCTGATCATGGCCGAATCCTTGCTACGAAGAGTGCACGCTGTCGTCCGCCCCGCCAATCAGATATCTTTCGCCAGACGAAGTGCGTCGTAGATCGCGGCGTGGGTGTTGCGCGCTGAAACAGCGTCGCCGATGCGGAAGAGCTGGAATTGGCCCTGCGCATTGCGCACCACCGACTGCGGTTGTCCGGTGATGAGCTCATCGTGCGAAATCTCGCCGTGATTGGTCGATTTCGGTTTCAGTTCGAAATAGATGTCGTCGAGCGGAACGGTGCCGTGATTGACGACAACCTGATCCACATTGCGCTGTTTGGATATGCCGCCGTAGTCACTGCCAACGTGCGCAATGAGCTGGTTGCCGTTCTTTTCAACAGACTCGAGCCGATAGGTAACCGTGAAAATCACGTCGAGTTTTTGAAGAGACCTCATGTAGGGCACGAGGTTCATCGCCATGACCTCGGGTGAGAAGGACCGGTCCGGTGTCATGATTTCAACCTTCGCTCCGGCGCCCGCGAGGAATTCCGCGGCCTGGAGTGCCGCGTGGTCACCCGCATCGTCGAAGATGAGGACATTGCTTCCCGGCTTCACGTCTCCGGAGATGATGTCCCATGAAGACACCACGAACTCGTTGCCCTTGGAAAGGACGTCGGTGTGGGCCACCCCACCCGTGGCGATGATGACGACGTCCGGGTTTTCAGCCTCGATGGTGTCGGCTTCCGCCCAGGTATTGAACTTGATGGTCACTCCGTGTTTTTCGCACTGGGCCATGCGCCAATCGATGATGCTCATCATCTCCTTACGGCGTGGGCTCTGCGCCGTCAGGCGGATCTGCCCTCCCGGATCGCTGGCGGCCTCGAACACCACGACTTCGTGTCCGCGCTCGCCCGCCACGCGGGCGGCCTCGAGGCCAGCCGGACCTGCGCCGACGATGACAATCTTCTTGCGGGTGTCGGCCTTGGCGACAATGTGCGGCATGGTCAGTTCGCGGCCGGTCGCGGCGTTGTGAATGCAGTATGCCGCCCCACCCTGATAGATACGGTCAAGGCAATAATTGGCACCCACGCAGGGCCTGATTTCGTCTTCGCGCTTTTCGATGATCTTCCGCACGATGTGCGGGTCGGTCATGTGCGCGCGCGTCATGCCGATCATGTCGACCTTACCCGACGCAATCGCGTGGCGCGCAGTCGCCACATCCGGTATTTTCGCCGCATGGAATGTTGGGAAGTTGGTCGCGGCACGAATCTCGCCGGCAAAATCAAGGTGCGGCGCATTCGCCATTCCCTGAATCGGAATGACGTCCGTCAGGCCCGCATCGGTGTCGATGTGGCCACGGATCACGTTGAGGTAATCGACAAGTCCGCTTTCCTTGAGGCGCTTGGAGATTTCAAGGCCCTCCGACTTGCCAGTGCCGCCGGGAAGAGCCTCATCCGCGGTATATCGCACGCCCAGAATGAAGTCCTCGCCGACCCGTGACCGGATCGCCTTCAAGACATCCATGCAGAAGCGCATGCGGTTATCAAGCGAACCGCCATAGGGACCGTCAAGTTCGTTCGTGAGTGGAGACGTAAACTGATCGAGCAAGTGCCCGTAAGCCTCAAGCTCGACGCCATCCATTCCCCCCGCCTTCATCCGCTCGGCGGCATCTGCGAAGTCCTTGATGATGCGCTCGATATCCCAGTCTTCAATTTTCTTGGGAAACGCGCGGTGTGAGGCTTCACGATGATGGGACGGCGCCACGACGGGAAGCCAGTCGCCTTTGTCCCAGCGTGTACGCCGTCCAAGATGGGTTAGCTGGATCATGATGGCGGCGCCCTCTTCGTGCACCGCATCTGTCATCTGCCTGATCCACGGCACGATCTCGTCCTTGTAGGCGAGCAGGTTGTTGAAGACCGGGGGACTGTCCTTCGAGACGGCCGCGGACCCAGCTGTCATCGTCATCGCCACACCGCCCTTGGCCCTTTCCACCGTGTAAGCGAGATAGCGCTGCTTCGGCATCCCGTCCTCCGGATAGGCTGGCTCGTGGGACGTCACGATGATGCGGTTGCGCAGGGTCAAATGCTTGAGTTTGTACGGCTGCAAAAGGGGATCGTTCGACATCAGACGGACTCCGGGCTGGGACGGCAAGCGCGAATGCTATTCGAAAATGTACATGCATGTCAAGTTTGAGTTCTCAGACGTCAACTGAATAGACATACATGTACATTTCGCTGGTTTTCACTTTGACATTTTGTTAGGCTGGTCGCTCATGGAGCAAATTTCGAACGATAGCGGATGGCGCGGATCGCCGGAGGGGTGGCTTGAAGCCGCCTACGACTTGCTCCTGGAATCAGGCGTCGACACGGTGAGAATTTCGCCACTGGCCAAGAAGCTGGGCCTGTCGCGCACCAGCTTCTATTGGTTCTTCAAGGATAGAGAAGAACTGTTGGCTGCCCTCGTGACGCGTTGGCGCGACAAGAACACCGGCAACCTCGTCAAGCAGGCCGAGGCATATGCGGAGACGGTCGCCGAAGCGATGCTGAACGTTTTCGACTGCTGGCTTGACAAGACGTTGTTCGATTCCCAATTCGAGTTCGCGGTCAGAAGCTGGGCGCTGCAATCTCCTGACATTCTGGCTGAGGTCCAAAAAGCCGACCAGACGCGTCTCGACGCAATGAGCCAGATGTTCATGCGCTTTGGCTACGAAGAAGGCTCCGCCGATGTTCGAGCGCGCACCATCTACCTCGTGCAGATCGGCTACATTTCAATGCAGACCAAGGAAGATCTCGCGGCTCGCATGAAACGCATTCCGGGGTACGTGGAGATTTTTACAGGCGAGGCCCCGCAGCAGCGCGAGTTGGATCGGTTCTTCGCCAGACACGGCTATTCGGCGGGTTGAGGAAGGTTTCGACAATGGGCGAACCCTTAAGCATCGGAATAATCGGCGGAGGTGGGTGGCTTGGCCGCGCCTTCGCCGAGGCCATCATCGATGCGCAAATAGTGTCCCCTGAGCAACTCACTCTCTCTCATAGAAGCGAGTAACCCGGCTTTCTGCCAAGCGCTACATGGACCAGGGACAATCAGAAACTGGTGGATCGCTCCGATGTCATCATCGTATCGGTCCGCCCCCAGGATTGGCCTGCTGTCGAGATTTCTGCGTACGGCAAGCTCGTGATGTCGGTCATGGCCGGAATCCCAATCGACCAATTGGCTGTACGTCTCAAGACCGACCGTGTCGTCCGCACGCTTCCGAATGCAGCGGCAGAGGTGCGGTATTCCTATACTCCCTGGATAGGCTCTCAAGGGGTCACCGCGGATGACCGCGATGTCGTTCGCCGGATACTGGAGGCCTGTGGCGCTGCCGATGAGGTCAAAAGCGAAGCAGATATCGACTATCTGACTGGCCTCACTGGATCCGGCCCGGCGTTTCCCGCGCTTTTGGCGGCGGCGATGATGGACGACGCCGTCGGCCGAGGAATGAGCTCGGATATTGCCCGAAGGAGCGTTAGCGCGGTTCTGATTGGAGCGGGAAGACTCCTCGAAGCTCGCGCAGACAGTCCCAAAGACATTGTTCAGACCTTTCTCGACTACCGCGGCACCACCGCGGCAGCCATGGAGGCCATGCGCGCAGCTGGGTTTGAAGCAGCCGTGCGAGACGGCCTCGCAGCAGCGCTTCAGAAATCGGTGACTATGGGACAAGCCTTCTGACTGGCCAAGAACGCTGGACGTTGGCGGCCATGTGGCATCCGTCAGAGATTGGCTTGTCAAGCAGAGTTCACTGTAAGCCAGAGTTTCGCCCCGCACCACAAATGGCACGACAATCGGCATCACGGCTACCTGCCCTTGTGCCTCCTTCGCGCCAAAACCGAACCGTGACTCCCAGCGCGAAAAAGTCGCCAGCCAGGTGACTTTATTTCGTGCTCCCCCATCGGTTGAGTTCCTATACAGTTTGGTCGAGTTGCAACCGCACACTCTTCGCGAAAGACAAGGATATCGCCCTAAGCGATCCTTCCTGGGTCGGGCTTCGCTTTGCGTGTGATAACTTCATCTATTCCCTTACCGACGATCACCGGGCGTCGATGCTCGGCCATCCTCGACCGCCAAGTGTGGCGTCAAGTAGCGCGAACTGACGACACAGGGACGCGACAAACGAACGACCAGCCAAGCTAATGAGGCTCAAGTGCCCGCGATGGACGCCACCGGAGAGTTAGGCGTCAATTGGTCGGGGGTCCCTTCCGCCAGCGCTCGTAGCGAGCTGGATCGTGGCCAGTCGCGATGATGCTCGACAGCAAGGCCTCACTTTGACCTAATGGCGCCCTGCCCTAGTTCCACGGGTGGCATGGAGTCGGGAATGGCGAGACCGGACAAGACATGAAGCTGACGTCGACGGTCGCCTTGCCATTCACCCTGGCCGCAATGCTCCTTCTTGCTACGGGCTGCTCATCGACGAGCAGATCGCTCGACCCGGCGAAATACGACAAGATGACGTGCACCGAGCTCAACAGCGCGCTCGGCGACACCGCCAGCGACATCTCGCAGACCGCAATCACCCGCGGCAAGGTTGCCAACACCAGCGTCCCACGCTGGCTGCTGGGCGGCTCGACCGTCAAGACCGCGGTCGCCAATCGCGAGACGGCCAGGATCGAACGGCTTCAGCAACGGCAACAGGCTATCGTCGCAGCAAGGAAGCGCAGCTGCCCATCCTCGCAATGAGTCGCATGCCGTCGGACGACGGTCCCTCACGCGCTCAATCTAAAGCGCGTGACATCGATCGCCGCGTTCATCAGCGTCTGCGTGTAGGCGGCCTGCGGGTTGCTGAATATCTCTTCGGTCGGCCCTTCCTCGACGATCTTGCCCTGTTTCATGACGATGATGTAGTCGGCCATGGCGCGCACGACGGCGAGATCGTGGCTGATGAACAGATAGGAAAGTCCGTGGTCGGCCTGCAGCTTGCGCAGCAGTTCGACGATTTGCTTCTGAACGGAACGATCGAGCGCCGAGGTCGGCTCGTCCAGCACCACCAGCTTCGGCTTCAGGATCATGGCGCGGGCTATGGCGATGCGCTGACGCTGGCCGCCGGAGAATTCATGCGGATAGCGGTTGCGCGAATTGGGGTCGAGCCCGACCTCAAGCAACGCCTCGACAGCGCGCTGGTCGCGCTGCTTGCCCGAAAGGTTCGGCTCATGCACCAGGAGCCCTTCGGTGATGACCTGGCCGACGGTCATGCGTGGTGACAGCGAGCCGAACGGATCCTGGAAGACGAGCTGCATCTCGCGCCTGAGCGGCCGCATCGCCTGCCTGTCGGCGGTAGAAATGTCGCGGTCGCCGAAGCGGATCAGGCCGTCGCTGGGCAAAAGCCTGAGCAGCGCGCGGCCGAGCGTCGATTTTCCGGAGCCGGATTCGCCGACGATGCCGATCGTCTGGTTGCGCTGCAGCCGGATCGAGATGCGGTCGACGGCGCGCAGCATCAGCGGCTCGCCGGACAGAAAGCCGCCGCCGATCCTGAACACCACTTCGACATTCCTGCCTTCGAGCAGCACCGGGGCGTTGGCCGGCGGCGGCGCCTTGGAACCGGTCGGCTCGGCGGCGAGCAGCATCTTGGTGTACGCGTGCTGCGGGCTGGCGAAGAGCGCTTCGGCGTCGCCCTCCTCCACCACTTCGCCCTGGCGCATGACGTAGACGCGGTCGGCGAAGCGTCTGACGATGCCGAGATCGTGGGTGATGAAGACGATGGCCATGCCGAGCTTGCGCTGCAGTTCGGCAAGTAGCATCAGGATCTGCGCCTGGATGGTCACGTCGAGCGCCGTCGTCGGCTCGTCGGCGATCAGAATGTCGGGATCGTTGGCCAAAGCCATGGCGATCATGACGCGCTGGCGCTGGCCGCCCGACATTTCGTGCGGATAGGATTTCATCCGCCGCTCGGGATCGGGAATATGCACCAGCCGCAGCAGCTTGAGGGCCTCCTCGCGCGCTTCGGCGGCATTCAGCCCGCGATGCCGGCGGATCGGCTCGATCAGCTGGTTGCCGATCGAATAGAGCGGATCGAGCGAGGTCATGGGCTCCTGGAAGATCATGCTGATCTTGCGGCCGCGGACCTGATTGAGCTCGGACTTGCTCAGCGTCAGAAGGTTGCGGCCGCGGTAGTCGACACTGCCGGTGGCTTCGCCGTTGGAAGCCAGCAGGCTCATCGCCGCCATCATCGTCTGGCTCTTGCCGGAACCGGATTCGCCGACCACGGCAACGGTCTCACCGGCCTTGACGTTGATGTTGATGCCCTTGACCGCCTCGACCGCGCCATCGAGCGTGCGGAAGCGGACGCGCAGGTCCTTGACACTGAGAATCGTTTCGGAAGCAGCCATGTCAGCGATCCCTGGGGTCGAGCGCATCGCGCAGGCCGTCGCCGACGAAGTTCAGCGCGAACAGCGTCGAGACAAGGAAGAAGGCCGGGAATAAAAGCAGCCAGTTGGCGCTGCCAATGTTCTTGGCGCCGACCGAAATCAGCACACCCCAGCTGGTCATCGGTTCCTGCACGCCGAGGCCGAGGAAGGACAGGAAGCTTTCCAGGATGATGACCTGCGGCACCAGCAGCGTCATGTAGATGACCACCGGGCCGAGCAGATTGGGGATGACATGGCGCAAAAGGATACCGCGCTGGCCGACGCCCATGGCTTCGGCCGCCTGGACATATTCCTGGCGGCGGATCGAGAGCGCCTGGCCGCGCACGATGCGCGCCATGTCGAGCCAAAGCACGGCCCCGACCGCCAGGAACATCAGCACGAAGTTCCTGCCGAAGAACACCACCAGCATGATGACGAAGAAGATGAAGGGCAGCGAATAGAGCACGTCGACGATGCGCATCATCACCTCGTCGACCTTGCCGCCGGCAAAGCCGGCAGCGGCGCCGTAGAGCACACCGATCGCCACCGCCACGACGCCGGCAAGCAGCCCGATGGCCAGCGATATGCGTCCGGCCATCAGCGTGCGCGACAACAGATCTCGGCCGGTGTTGTCGGTGCCGAACAGGAAATATTGCTGCTTGATCGAGGCGCTCATCGTCGCTTGGAGGCCGTCGGGCGATTTGTTCTCGATCCTGGTGTCGTCAAAGGCGTCCGAGCGATCGAGATAGCGGATGTTGCGGTCGTCGATCGGCTTGCTCGAGGTGACGGTGACGAAGACCTGGTTGCCTTCTTGGCGCCACTCCTTGATGTCGACGCGCATGCGCTTGATCGCCTCATCCAGCGCCGTCTCGATCATATCGGCCTTGGGATAGGCCGAAAGGCTTGGTGGCATGCGCACATAGTCGGCATAGATGGTGGTGTATTGATGCGGCACGAACCAGGGGCCGAACACGCTGATAATCGTGATGAAGGCAAGGTAATAGAGGCTGAACATGGCGGCACGGTTGGCCTTGAGGCGCGCCCATGCATCGCCCCACAGGGAGCGGCCGACGACCGGCACGATGGCAGCGATGTCAGTCATAGCGCACCCTCGGATCGACGACCGCGTACATGACGTCGACAATCAGGTTGAAGACGATGGTGAAGAGAGCGATCACCACCACGGTTCCCATCACCAGCGTGTAGTCGCGGTTGAGCGCTGCATCGACGAAATAGCGGCCGACGCCAGGAATGGCGAAAATCGTCTCGACGATGACCGAGCCGGTGAGAAGTGCTGCCGCCGCCGGGCCGGTGAAGGAGACGATCGGCAAGATGGCGCCGCGCAGCGCATGCTTGACGACCACCGACCAGTCGGAGAGGCCGAGCGCGCGTGCGGTGCGGATGTGATGCGACCGCAGCGATTCGATCATCGAACCGCGCATAAGGCGGGCGACGATGGCGATCTGCGGCAGAGCGAGCGTTAGCACCGGACCGACCTTGTTGAGGAGCGCGCCATCGCCCCAACCGCCGATCGGGAGCAGCTTCCAGGTCAATCCAAACAAAAGTTGGATGACCGGCGCAATGACGAAGGTCGGGATGGTGCTGCCGGCGGTCGCCAGCGCGATCACAGAATAGTCGGCAAGCTTGTTCTGGTTGAGCGCGGCAATTGTGCCGAGCAAGGACCCGAGCAGCAGCGCCAGGATCAGGGCGGAGGCGCCGATCTGAACCGAAATGGGCAGACCTTTGGCAAACAGTTCGGTGACGGTGAAGTCCGGCATGTTGTAGCTCGGGCCGAAATTGCCGTGCAGCAAATTGCCGAGATAGTGGACATATTGCAGCCAGAGCGGATCGCTCAAGCCGAACTGCGCTTCCAGATTGGCCTTGATCTCTGGGCTCAGGCCCCGCTCCTGATTAAACGGCCCTCCCGGCGCGACACGTATCAGGAAGAACGCCATGGTCACGATGACGAATAGCGTCGGGATGGCGGTCAGAAGCCGCCGGAATATGTAACGCAGCATCGGTGCCCCGCTTTGGCCAGAGCGACACGCGTCCATGCGGACGCATAATCATACTCCAGCGCCTTCAAATCTTCGCATCGCGCTTGCCGAAAATCGACCACGACTTTCGGACCGATGCGATGACCGACCGGACCGCCGCGCGCCCCGGGAGGAGCGCGGCGGTCCAGCCAAGGATGATTGTCAGTCCTTGGAGACGAAGCGGGACGGATGCACGTCCATCACATTGTCATCGAAGCCATGCAGCTTCGAGGAAACGATATCGTGGAAGCTGTAGTAGAGAAGCGGAATGTTGCCGACGTCATCGACAAGGATACGCTCGGCCTCAGTGAGGTCCTTCATGCGCTCTTCTGGCTTGCCGCCGGCAGCCGCGGCCTTGTCCATGGCCGCTTCATATGCCGGGCTGACGTAGCTCGAATAGTTGTTTCCGCTGGCCTTGCGTGTGATGCCGAGGAAGGTCTCGGGATCCTTGTAGTCGGCGATCCAGGCGGCACGTGCCACGTCGTAGTTGCCCTTCTGCTCAAGGAAGGAGTAGTGGGTCTTGGTGTCGGTGTTGACCATGGTGACTTCAATACCGAGCGGCTTCAACTGTTCCTGGATGGCGACCGCCGTGTTCTTGTGGTTTTCCGAGGTGTTGTAGCGGATCTCCATCTTCAACGGCTTCTCGGGCGTATAGCCGAGTTTCTCGAGCACCTTCTTGGCTGCGTCCTCGCGATCGATCTGCGACATGTCGGCGTATTTGGCCACTGCCGGCGTGTAGCCCGCGATGCCCGGAGGCACCATCGAATAGCCAGGCAGCATCGAGTTCTGCCAGACCTTCTCGGCGAGGAAGTCGCGGTCGATCGCCATCGAGATGGCGTTGCGCAGCTCGACATTGTCCCACGGCGCCTTGTCGGTCTTGATCGCGTAGTAGTAGGTGCCGAGATACGGTCCGACGCGGACCTGATCGCCGAACTTGGCCTTGAGGTCAGCAAGCTGTTCGGTCGGCAGGTCGCCGTAGCTGTCGAGTTCGCCGGCCTCGAAGCGCTTCATCGCCGATGAGCGGTCTTCGGTCGGGATATAGTTGACGACGTCGATCTTGACGGTCGCGGCGTCCCAGAATTTCGGATTCTTGACCAGCTTCATGTGGTCGTTGGGAATCCACTCGGCCAGTGTATAGGCGCCATTCGAAACGAGATTGCCCGCCTTGATCCAGTCGGCGCCGAGCTTTTCGATCGAGGCCTTGTTCACCGGATAGGTGGCCTGGTGGGTCAGCATCTCGAGGAAGTATGGCGTCGGCGCCTTCAGCGTCACTTCCAGTGTGTTGGCGTCGATCGCCTTGACGCCCATATCCTCGGGCTTGCCTTTCTTGGTGTTGACTTCCTCGGCGTTCTTCACGGGATAGAGCATGGAAGCGTATTCGGCGGCGGTCGCCGGATCCTCCAGCCGACGGAAGGAGTAGACGAAGTCCTCCGCCGTCACCGCGCTGCCATCCGACCACAAGCCGTCCTTGCGCAGCTTGAAGGTGTAGACGGTGCCGTCGTCGGATACGGTCCAGCTTTCGGCGGCGCCCGGAATGAGGTTCGTCTTCTGATCGTGCATGACCAGTCCCTGGAACAGGTCGCGTATGATATCGGCTTCGTAGACAGTCGAGGTCTTGTGCGGATCGACCGTCTCCGCTTCGGCGGCGCTGCCTCTGTTATAGACGGTCTCGGCGAAAGCCGGCGTGTAGAACATGCCGGCGGTCAAGGCCATGGTTGTGGCGAACACCGTCGCCTTCAGCATATTTTTCAGCATGAAGTTCTCCCTGTGGGCGCTGCCGTCGGCGCGCCTTTACGTGTTGACGCCCCGGAACCGATGTCTGGCCCCTTTGAGCGCGCTGCCGGTTCCCTGTCCGGCGGCTGGTGGCAGGAGACTAGACAGACGGAAATGCGATTTCAACCGAGTCTTGCTTGACGCAAAGTGAGCAACCTTCCGCTAAAACAGCGATGTCTAAAGTCTGGCGCCTTTCAACTTGGCACACCCAAAGGTTGCTCGGCCTGTTTTCTGTTTTTGCAGTCGGGATTTGGCATGCTGCAATTATGCTGCAGAACCCCAAAACCCGTACTTCATGGCCTCGTTTCCGGACAGACGCCGCGGGAACTTCGGCGATCGAATTCGCCATGCTGGCCCGATCTTCATCCTGCTTCTGCTCGGCATGGTTGCATACGGCATCTATTTGACGCAATCGCTGACCACGTCGCTGGTCAACAATCTGTCGCTGTCGGTCAAGGCGCTGGGCCTCGGCCTCGACATCACCGCCGTGCTCGGCACGGTGAAGCCGGCCGTGGTGACGGTGCTCAACGGCGTGACCGCGCCGGTCGACGACCTGGTCTACAACACCCTTGCCGCGCTCGGCGTGCATGTCGGCGAAGCCGATATCCGGGTCACCGGCGCTACCTGCGGACGCTCTGTTCTCGTTCAATAGGACGCCGGGCGATCAGCTTGCGCTGACGCCCAACGATCAGCCTGCCCTTCCGAGAAACCATCCGAGCGGCGGCAGCGACAGGCCCTCTTCCTGTAGACCGGCTCCATCCGGATCAATCGCCGCGACGGCATGCAATTCCTGCGGCAAAGGCCAGCTTGCAGGCTCGTCGGCGAAGTTGAAGACGCAAAGCAGCGTCTCGCCGCCGCCTTCACGGACAAAAGCAAGAACATCGCCTTCGGTATCGAGGAAGCGGATCGAGCCCGTGATCAGCGCCGGGTGCCGCTTGCGCAAGCCGAGCATCGCCCGGTAGGCGGCAAGCACCGACGCCTGCTCACCGTTCTGGATGCCAACGGCGCGGGCGCGATGACCGGCCGGCACGGGCAGCCAGGGCTTGCCTGAGGTGAAGCCGGCATTGTCGGCGCCCGCTTCCCAGACCATTGGCGTGCGGCAGCCGTCCCTGCCCTTGATGCCCGGCCAGAAGCGGATGCCGAACGGATCGCGCAAATCCTCGAAGGCGAGTTCCGCCTCCTCCAGCCCGAGTTCCTCGCCTTGGTAGAGGCAGATCGATCCGCGCAGGCAGGAGAGCAGCGCGATCGAGAATTTCGCGACTATTTCGGGGTCGCCGCCCGGGCGCGTCCAGCGGCTGACATGGCGCACCACGTCATGGTTGGAAAAGGCCCAGCAGACCCAGCCGTCGGCGACCGCGGTCTCGAACGCCTCGACGCAGCCACGTATATGCGCGGCGGAGAATTGCGGGCCGAGCAGGTCGAACGTGTAGCACATCTGCAGCTTGTCGCCGCCGGACGTGTAGGCGGCGAGCGTCTGTAGCGAACGGTCTTCGTCGCCGACTTCGCCGACCGCGGCGCGGCCTCCGTATTCGTCGAGCAACGCCCGAAAGCGACCGAGGAAAGTCAGGTTTTCCGGCTGCGTCTTGTCGAACAGATGCATTTGAAAGGCATAGGTGGTGGTGGCCTCATTGGTGCCGGCGACGCTTGCCGCCAAAGGCGGGTTGTCGCGCAGCCATTGGTCATGAAAATAGTAGTTGACCGTATCCAGCCTGAAGCCGTCGACGCCGCGCTCCAGCCAGAACCGCACCGTTTCCAGCAGCGCGTCCAGAACCTCGGGATTGTAGAAATTCAGGTCCGGCTGCGAGGCGAGGAAGTTGTGCATGTAGTACTGCCGGCGAGTGGCATCCCACTCCCAGGCCGGGCCGCCGAAGAGCGACAGCCAGTTGTTGGGCGCGCTGCCATCGGGCCTGGCGTCGGCCCAGACATACCAATTGGCCTTGGCATTGTCGCGGCTGGCGCGGCTTTCGACGAACCATTCATGCTTGTCGGACGAATGCGACAGCACCTGGTCGATGATGATCTTAAGTCCGAGCCGGTGCGCCTCGGCGATCAGCGCGTCGAAATCCTCGATCGTGCCGAACATCGGATCGACGTCCTGATAGTCGGATACGTCGTAGCCCATGTCGGCCATCGGCGACTTGAAGAAGGGCGACGCCCAGACGGCGTCGACGCCAAGCGACGCGACATGCTCCAAACGGTTGGTGATGCCACGCAGGTCGCCGCTGCCGTCGCCCGTCGTATCCTGGAAGGAGCGCGGGTAGATCTGGTAGATGACGCAGCCGCGCCACCATTCGGCATTTCCGTCAGCCATTTACGAGCCCTTCCTGGCGCTGGCCTTTCCGGCTCGGCGCTCAATCATGAAAATCACCGTCCGCCCCGGCACAGGCCGTGCGATGTCGGTGCCGCCGGCCGAGGCTTCGATCGCCGGAACCCAATGAAATCCCTCACGCCCGGGCAGCGTGAACATCGATTGGCGGCGGTCGCCATTGACGATGACGGCAAAGCGGCCATCGCGCGTGCCAGCCCCGCCAAGCAGCATGACCAGGCGATGCCGCCGCGGATCGTGCCAGTCCGCCTCGCTAAGCGGTGCTCCCGTCTCGGTCAGCCAGGCGACGTCGGGAAGGTCCGAGCCCGCCGGCGGCTCTCCGGTCAGAAAGACTGTGTCGGAAAGCACTGGTGCCGCGCGGCGCATTGCGGCGAGCCTGAATGCGTGGGCTTGTAGCGCCAGGTCGCGTCCGGCCCAGTCGAGCCAGGTGATCGCATTGTCCTGCGCATAGGCGTTGTTGTTGCCCTTTTGCGTGCGGCCGAATTCGTCGCCCGCCGTCAGCATGATCGTGCCGCGCGAGGCAAACAGCGTGGCGAGCAGCGCGCAGCGGTCGTCGAAACGAGCTTCGGCAATCGCGGCGTCCAACGTCTCGCCCTCGACGCCGTTGTTCCACGACAGGTTCTCGTTGTGGCCGTCGCGGTTCTGCTCGCCATTGGCCGCATTGTGCTTGCGCTCATAGGCGACGAGGTCGGCCAGCGTCATGCCGTCATGCGCGGCGATGAAGTTGACCGTGCGGTTCACCGGCTGATCTGCCTTGGCGAACACATCGGACGAGCCGGCGAGCCTTGTCGCCAGCGCGCCGACCATGCCGGCGTCGCCGCGCCAGAAGCGCCTGACACCGTCGCGGTATTTGTCGTTCCATTCGAGGAATGGTGGCGGAAAATTGCCGAGCTGATAGCCGTCCGGGCCGATGTCCCATGGCTCTGATATCAGCACCCTGTCGGCGAGAACGGGATCGTTCGCGATGGCCTTGAGCAGCGGCGCGGCCGGATCGAACACGCCGTCGACCCGGCCGAGAATGGGTGCGAGGTCGAAGCGGAAACCATCGACCCCGGCATGGCGGACGAAATGGCGGAGCGTGTCCAGCACCATATCCGCGACGATCGGGTGGTCGCAGGCGACCGTGTTGCCGGTGCCGGTGTCGTTTACCAGCCTGCCGTCCGGTTCATGCCGGTAATAGGCGCGGTTGTCGAGGCCGCGCAGCGACAGCGTTGGGCCGAGCCGGTCGCTTTCGCCGGTGTGGTTGAAGACGAGGTCGAGGATGGTGCCGATGCCGGCCTTGCGCAGTGCCGCGACCGTGTCGCGCAATTCGGCCAATCCACCCGGAGCCAGGCGCGGGTCGAGCGCCATGAAGGTGACGGGATTGTAGCCCCAGGCGTTTCGCAGCCCGAGCGGCGGCAAATGCCGCTCGTCGATCGACGCCGTCACCGGCATCAGTTCGACGGCGCCGACGCCGAGCTTCTTCAGGTGTTCGACAACAGCGGGATGGCCAAGTGCTCCGATCGCGCCGCGCTGGCTCTCGGGGATATCCGGATGCTGCATGGTGAAGGCGCGCACCGGCACTTCGTAGATGAGGCCGCCGGGCCGAAACAGCGGCGGCAAGGCAGGCAGCGGCTTCGGCAAGGTTTTGGCCATAGCCTTCGGCATCAACGATGCGGTGTCGACGCCTTCGTTGCGCCGCGCGGCGAGCCGCCAATGGTGCGCATAGGGCCGGTCGATCTCGATAGCGTAGGGGTCGACGAGCAACTTCTCCGGATCAAACCACAAGCCGCGCTCGGGCGCATAATCGCCATCGGCGCGAAAGCCATAGCGCGTGCCGGCGCCAAGGCCGGCGACGAAAAGCGCGTGAACGCCCTCGCCTTCCGGCTGGAGCTCGAGCCTGTCGATCTCGTGCGTGCCGGCAACGTCGAAGATCGAGACCCAGAGGCGTCTCGCCGATGACGACCAGGCGGCGAAGCGAATGCCCTCGCGGCTGACGGTAGCGCCGAGCTGGCTCACGCGCACTCACAGGGGCAGATCGTAGACAATTTGAGGCGTTGGCAGGTTGGCTCCCCCTTCTCCCCTTGTGGGGTCCGAAGGACGGGGCGAGACCAGCGGCTCGCCCCCGGGCGGTGTCGCCGAAGGCGACGGATGAGGGGGGCTCCAGCTTGGCACCTACGGCGATCCGGCCAACACCCTTCATCCGTCTCGGCGCTACGCGCCGATCCACCCCCTGGGCGAGTCACTGGCCTCGCCCGTCCTCCGGACCCTACAAGGGGAGAAGGAAAGGCGCGCCGCGTCAGCCTCACGTAATCACGCTCGGCTTGTTGCGGCCCGTGTGGTTCTTGATCCCGGCAATGTCGTCAGCCGCCGCGATCAGGTCGGCAAGCGCCTCCTGGGTGTCGAGATCGTGCCGGTTCTTGTCCGGCTCGTAGCGCTCGATATAGACGCGCAGCGTGGCTCCCGAGGTGCCGGTGCCGGAGAGGCGGAAGACGACGCGCGAGCCGCCTTCGAACAGCACCCGGATGCCCTGGTTCTTGCTGACCGAACCGTCGACCGGATCGTGATAGGCAAAGTCGTCGGCGCTGGCGATTGTCATGCCACGCACGCTGGTGCCGGGCAGCGAGCCGAGCTTGGCGCGCAACTCGTCGACCAGGGCGTTGGCGCGATCCGTCTCGACCTCTTCATAGTCGTGGCGCGAATAGTAGTTTCGGCCGTAGGTCGCCCAATGCTCGGTGACGATCTGCTTTGCGCTCTCGCCGCGCACCGCCAGGATGTTCAGCCACAACAGCACCGCCCACAGGCCGTCCTTCTCGCGCACATGGTTGGAGCCGGTGCCGGCGCTTTCCTCGCCGCAGATCGTCGCCATATCGGCGTCAAGCAGATTGCCGAAGAACTTCCAGCCGGTCGGCGTCTCATAGATGCCGATGCCGAGCTTTTCGGCGACACGGTCGGCGGCACCGCTGGTCGGCATCGAGCGGGCGATGCCCTTGAGGCCTTCCTTGTAGCCCGGCGCCAGATGCGCGTTGGCGGCCAACATCGCCACCGAATCCGACGGGGTGACGAAGATGCCCTTGCCGATGATCAGATTGCGGTCGCCGTCACCGTCGGAGGCAGCGCCGAAGTCGGGCGCATCCGGTCCCATCATCTCATCGTAGAGATGCTTGGCATGGACCAGATTCGGATCGGGGTGATGGCCACCGAAATCCGGCAGCGGCTTGAAGTTGCGGCAGGTGCCGTTGGGCGCGCCAAGCCGCCGTTCGAGGATCTCCTTGGCATAGGGCCCGGTGACCGCATGCATGGCGTCGAAGCGCATGCGGAAGCCGTATTTGAAATTGGCGCGGATGGCGTCGAAATCGAACAGGCTTTCCATCAATTCGGCATAGTCGGTGACCGGATCGATGATCTCGACGGCCATGCCGTCCGCCTTGACCGTACCGATCCTGTCGATGTCGATCGGCCCGATATCGGCGATCTTGAAGCTCGCGATCGTCTTGGTCTTTTCGAAGATCAGGTCGGTCAGCTTTTCCGGCGCCGGGCCGCCATTGCCGGCATTGTACTTGATGCCGAAATCCTCGTGCGGGCCGCCGGGATTGTGGCTTGCAGACAGGATGATGCCGCCGAAGGTCTTGTATTTGCGGATGACGTGCGAAGCGGCCGGCGTCGACAATATGCCGCCCTGCCCGACCATCACCTTGCCGAAACCGTTGGCGGCGGCCATGGCGATGGCCTTCTGGATGACCTCGCGGTTGTAGAAGCGGCCGTCGCCGCCGATCACCAGCGTTTTGCCCTCAAATCCCTCCAGCGCGTCGAAGATCGACTGGATGAAGTTCTCGGCATAATGCTCCTGCTGGAACACCGGTACCTTCTTGCGCAGGCCGGAGGTGCCGGGCTTCTGGTCGAGATAAGGTTTGGTGGCGACGGTTCTGATCATGCCTCAGGCAGCCCTTTTCGATAGCAGCAAGCGATAGAGTTCGACGTATTTTTCAGCGCTCTTGTCCCACGAGACATCGGCTTTCATGCCCTGGCGCTGGATCGATTGCCAGGTAGCGGCGCTGGCATGCGCGTCGACCAGCCGGCGGATGGCGTGGAGCAGCGCGCCGGCATTGTTCGGCGCGAACTGGAAACCGGTCGCCACGCCGGCCGAAATCGCCGCTTCATTGGCGTCGATGATGGTGTCGGCAAGGCCGCCGGTGCGGGCGACGATGGGCACGCAGCCATAGCGCAGGCCGTAGAGCTGGGTCAGCCCGCAAGGCTCGAAGCGCGACGGGATGATGATCGCGTCGCAGCCGCCCTGCATGGTGTGGGAGAGCCCCTCGTCATAGCCGACGACGACGCCAATACGGCCGCGATGGCGGGCGGCGGCGGCGAGCAGCGCGCCTTCGAGGCCGGCATCGCCCGAGCCCAGGATCGCCAGCCGCGCACCGGCCGCGACGACGCCGTCGACGACCGCGGCGAGTATGTCCATGCCCTTCTGCCAGGTCAGCCGGCTGACGACGCAGACGATCGGGCTGTCGTCGCGCTCGAGGCCAAAGCGGTCCTCGACAGCCGTCCGGTTGGCGCGCCGCGCCTCGAGCGTCGCTGCCGAATAATTTGCCACCAGATGCTTGTCGGTTTCCGGATTCCAGATCTCGACATCGATGCCGTTGACGATGCCGTAGAGATCGGTCGAGCGCATGTTGATCAGGCCGTCGAGGCCCATGCCGAATTCGGCCGAGCGGATCTCCTGCGCATAGGTCGGGCTCACCGTGGTGATCGCCCAGGCCGCCTGCAGGCCGGCCTTCAAAAAGCCGACGCCGCCATAATACTCGACGCCGTCGAGGGCCATCGCCACCGCCGGCAGGCCGAGCTCGCCGAAGATGCCGGCGCCGAACTGACCCTGGAAAGCAAGATTGTGCACGGTGATCAGCGACGGGATGCCGACCGCCTTGCCGTAGCGCATATAGGCCAGCGTCATCGCCGACTGCCAGTCATGCGCATGCACGATATCCGGCTGGTAGCCGGAGATGGCGCCGCCGGCGATGTCGCCGCCGGCCTGGCTCAAGGCAGCGAAGCGCCGCCAATTGTCCGGCCAGTCAGCGCCAGTCGCATTGCCGTACGGGCCGCCGGGCCGGTCGAACAGATGCGGCGCGTCGAGCACGAACAGGTCGAGCCCGGCGATCTGGACGGCATGGACGGCGGCCTTGCCGCCCTGCAGCAGCGGGTATTGATAGACGGCCTTCTTTTTCTTGAAGGCGCCCATGACGACGGGATAACCGGGAATGAGCGTGCGCATGGCGACGCCCTTGCCGGCGAGCGCGATAGGCAGCGCGCCGGTCACGTCGGCAAGCCCGCCGGTCTTGATCAGCGGAAAGATCTCGGGCGTGACCGACAGAACCTGCATGCGCCTACAATCCAATCCTGCCTATAGCTTCAGCTTGTCGATCATGTCCTGCGTGACCAGGCAGATGCCTTTCTCCGAGACGCGGAAACGCTTGGCGTCGAGCACGGGATCTTCGCCGACCACCAGCCCTTCCGGTATCCTTACGCCGTGATCGATGACCACGCGCTTCAACTTTGCGTTCCGGCCGACATGAACGTCGGGCAGCATGACGACTTCTTCCAGCGTCGAATAGGAATTGATGCGGGCGCCGGTGAAGATCAGGCTGCGCTTCAGCGAAGCGCCCGAGACGATGCAATCGCCCGACACCAGCGAGGACACGGCCGAACCGCGCCGGCCATCCTCGTCGTGCACGAACTTTGCCGGCGGCTTCAATTCGGCATAGGTCCAGATCGGCCAGTCGCGGTCGTAGAGGTCGAGTTCCGGCGTGATGTCGGTGAGGTCGATATTGGCTTCCCAATAGGCGTCGACGGTTCCGACATCGCGCCAATAGGCCTCGTTCTCGGCGGTCGAACGCACGCAGGATTTGGCGAAGCGGTGGGCGATCGCCTTACCGTTCTGGACGATGTAGGGGATGATGTCCTTGCCGAAGTCGCGGCTCGAGCCCGCCTCGGCGGCGTCGCGACGCAATTGCTCCATCAGGAACTTGGTCTTGAAGACATAGATGCCCATCGAGGCCAGCGCGAACTCTGGCTTGTCGGGAATGCCGGGCGGATCGGCCGGCTTTTCGACGAAGGCTATGATGTTGTCCTTGGCGTCGACATGCATGACGCCAAAGCCGGTCGCTTCCATGCGCGGCACTTCGAGGCAGCCGACCGTGACGTCGGCATTGGCGTCGACGTGCTGGCGCAGCATCAGCTCATAGTCCATCTTGTAGATGTGGTCGCCGGCGAGGATCACCATGTATTCGGGCCCGTGGGCCTCGATGATGTCGATGTTCTGGTAGACGGCGTCCGCCGTGCCTTCATACCACTGCGTTTCCGAGACACGCTGGCTGGCCGGCAGGATGTCGAAGCTTTCGTTTCGCTCGGGGCGCAGGAAGTTCCAGCCGCGCTGCAGGTGGCGGATCAGCGAATGCGCCTTGTACTGGGTGGCGACGCCGAGGCGGCGAATGCCTGAGTTGAGAGCATTGGAGAGCGCGAAATCGATGATGCGCGTCTTGCCGCCGAAATAGACCGCGGGCTTGGCGCGCCGGTCGGTCAATTCCTTGAGGCGGCTGCCGCGCCCGCCGGCCAGCACATAGGCCATGGCGTCGCGCGCCAGCGGCTGGGTCCGTTTCGTCTCTGCCATTTTTTACCCTCCCAAGTCACTCAGTCTGAAACATCTCAGTCCGGAACAAATTCGAGCATGGTCGTCGACAGCGGCGGCAAAAGCATCGTCGCCGATATGCCTCCTCCTTCCGCCCGAGCCTCGACCTCGCCGCCATTGCCCTGGCCCGAACCGCCATAGTCCGAAGCATCGGTGTTGATGATTTCACGCCATTTGCCGGCCTGCGGCAATGGCACGCGGTAATTGTCGCGCGGTACCGGCGTGAAGTTCGAAATGATGGCGATCGGGTTGCCATCGGGCGCGCTGCGCAGCCAGGCAAACACCGAGTTGGCACTGTCGTCGACGATCAGCCACGAGAACCCCTCCGGCTCGCAGTCGCGCGCATGCAGCGCCGGACGCGAACGGTAGAGGTAGTTGAGGTCGCGCACCGTCTGCCAGACGCCGCGGTGCAGCCTGAAATCGAGCAGGTTCCAGTCGAGCGCGCGCGCCTCGCTCCACTCGCGGCGCTGGGCGAATTCCTGGCCCATGAACAGCAGCTTCTTGCCGGGATAGCCCCACATGAAGGCGTAGTAGGCGCGCAGCGTCGCGAATTTCTGCCAGTCGTCGCCGGCCATCTTGCCGAGCAGCGTGCCCTTGCCGTGCACGACCTCGTCATGGGAGAGCGGCAGCACGAAATTCTCGGAGAAGGCGTAGACCAGGCCGAAGGTGATGTCGTTGTGGTGATGTTTGCGGAAGATCGGCTCCTTGGAGAAATACTCCAGCGTGTCGTGCATGAAGCCCATGTTCCACTTGAAGCCGAAGCCCAGGCCGCCCTCATGCACCGGCTGCGATACCTTCGGCCATGAGGTCGATTCCTCGGCAATGGTCATCACGCCGGGATGGTGGCCGTAGAGCTCCTTGTTCATCTTCTGCAGGAAGCTGACCGCTTCGAGGTTTTCGCGCCCGCCCTTCTCATTGGGGATCCACTCGCCGGCCTTGCGCGAGTAGTCGAGGTAGAGCATCGAGGCCACCGCATCGACGCGCAAACCGTCGACATGATATTTCTCGGCCCAGAACAGCGCGTTGTTGACGAGGAACGACACCACCTCGCGGCGGCCGAAATTGTAGATCGCCGTGTTCCAGTCGGGATGAAAACCCTTGCGCGGGTCGGCATGCTCGTAGAGCGCGGTGCCGTCGAAATCGGCCAGGCCATGCGCGTCGACAGGGAAATGCGCCGGTACCCAGTCGAGGATGACACCAATGCCGGCACGATGGGCGCCATCGACGAAACGGGCAAAACCATCCGGATCGCCGAAGCGGGCCGACGGCGCGTAGAGGCCGGTGGTCTGGTAACCCCAGGACGGATCATAGGGATGTTCGGAGATCGGCAGAAATTCGATATGGGTGAAACCGGTTTCGGCGACATAAGGGATCAGCCGGTCGGCGAGTTCATCCCATGACAGGAAGGTGCCGTCGTCGCGCAACTGCCACGAGCCGGCATGGACTTCGTAGATCGATATCGCTTCGCGCCGGGGATCGGCGTTGCGCCAGAAATTGCGGTGTGCCTCGTCGCCCCATTCATGCGCCGGCGGCACCGCCGTCACCGAAGCGGTGGCCGGGCGCAGCTCGGACTTGAAGGCGAACGGATCGGCCTTGAGCGGCAGGCGCACGCCATCGGGCGCGATGATCTCGTATTTGTAGGGCCGGCCAGCACCGATGTCGGGAATGAACAGTTCCCAGATGCCGGTGTCGCGGCGGTCGCGCATCGTATGCCGGCGACCGTCCCATTCATTGAAGTCGCCGACCACCGAGACGCGCCGCGCATTTGGCGCCCAAACGGCGAAGTGCACGCCGGTGGCGCCCTCATGGTCGATGAGATGAGCGCCGAGTTTGTCGAACAGCCTGAGATGCGATCCCTGGGCGATGTAGTAGTCGTCCAGCGGGCCGAGCACGGGACCGAAGGAATAGGGATCGGTCAGCCACCAGTCGCCGCCGGCATTCCTGGCATGGTAGCGCAGCGGCTGGCGCTTCTTGAGCGACAGCTTGCCCTCGAAGAAACCGCCATCGTCGCGCCGGGACAGTTCGCCGGCGTTCTTGCCGGTCAGCGTGTAGGCGGTGACGAGCTCGGCATGCGGCACGAAACAGCGGGCGACAAAGCCCTTGCCTGCCTCATGCACGCCGAGAACGGCAAACGGGTCGCCATGCGTGCCGGCGACAATCGCCGCGACATCGCTGGCTGGCGCCAGTCCGTCCGGCCCGCTTGTCGCAGCGGTCACGCGCGGTTTCCTCATCAGGCTGTGTCCCTCCCAGGGAGCTGGACCACATTGTTCGTGGTCTCATGCAATCATATCAGGCGGGCACGTTCCAGATGTCTTTCGCATATTGGCGGATCGTGCGATCGGACGAGAACCAGCCGACGCGAGCGACATTGCGGATCGCCCGCGCGTACCAGTCGGGACTGTTGCGCCAGACGGTGTCGACGTCGCGCTGGGTGGCGGCATAGGCATCGAAGTCGGCCGCCACCATGAACCAGTCGCTGCCAAAGAGGCCGTTGATCAGCTCGCGATAGCGCTCGGGATCGTCAGGCGAAAAGACGCCCGACGAGATGGCGGCGAGCGCCTGAGACAGTTCCGGCGAGGCCTCGATCACGGCGCGCGGATCGTAGCCGTTGTTGCGTCGCTCGGCGACTTCGGCGGTGGTCAGGCCGAAGATGAAGATGTTGTCGTCGCCGACACACTCCTTGATCTCGACATTGGCGCCGTCGAGCGTGCCGATGGTCAGCGCGCCGTTGAGCGCGAACTTCATGTTGCCGGTGCCGGACGCCTCCATGCCGGCGGTCGAGATCTGCTCGGAAAGGTCGGCGGCCGGCATCAAGATCTCGGCCAGGCTGACATTGTAGTTCGGCACGAACACCACTTTCAGCAGGCCGCGCACCGCCGGGTCTCGGTTGATGACCCTGGCGACGTCGTTGGCGAGTTTGATGATCAGCTTGGCATTGTGGTAGCTGGGCGCCGCCTTGCCACCGAAGAATTTCACGCGCGGCATCCAGTCGCGCTCGGGGTGCGAGCGGATCTGGTCGTAGAGCGCGACCGCCTCCAGGATGTTGAGCAGCTGGCGCTTGTATTCGTGGATGCGCTTGACCTGGATGTCGAACAGCGCAGAGGGATCGAGCTTGATGCCGAGCCGGTCGGCGACCAGGTTGGCGAGCTTGGCCTTGTTCGCCCGCTTGACGGCGGCGAACTTGTCGCGGAAGGCGGCGTCGTCGGCAAAGGCGTCAAGCCCCTTGATCGCATCAATGTCATCGAGGAAACGGTCGCCGATCGCCTCGCGGGTGAGCGCGGTGAGGCCGGGATTGCACTGGATCAGCCAGCGCCTGGGCGTGATGCCGTTGGTCTTGTTGTTGATGCGGTTGGGGTAGAGCTTGTGGAGATCGGCGAAGACCGTCTCTTTCATCAATTCGGTGTGCAGCGCCGAGACGCCGTTGATCGAGTGCGAGCCGACAAAGGCCAGGTTGCCCATGCGCACGCGGCGGTCGCCGTTTTCCTGGATCAGCGAGATGCGGCTGATCTGCTCGCCCGAGAACTTGTTGGTGGCGCGCGCCTCCAGAAGCACCTCGGCGTTGATGGCGTAGACGATCTGCATGTGGCGCGGCAGCAGCCGCTCGAACAGCGGCACCGGCCAGCTTTCCAGTGCCTCGGGCAGCAACGTGTGGTTGGTGTAGCCGAAAGTGCGCTTGGTGATGCTCCAGGCCTGGTCGAAATCCATGCCGTGGACGTCCATCAACAGACGCAACAGTTCCGGTACGGCGATGGCCGGATGGGTGTCGTTGAGATGGATCGCCGCCTTGTCAGGCAGCGACTGCAGATCGCCATATTGGCTGAGATGACGCTGGAGAATGTCCTGCAGCGAGGCGGTGGAGAAGAAATACTCCTGCCGCAGCCGCAATTCCTGCCCGGCCTTGTGGGAATCGGCCGGATAGAGCACGCGCGACAAGGCATCGGCCTTGTTGCTCTCGGCAAGCGCGCCGATGTGGTCGCCGGCATTGAACTTGTCGAGCAGGATCGGATCGATCGGCATACCGGACCACAGCCGCAGCGTGTTGACGCGGTTGGCTCGCCAGCCGACCACCGGCGTGTCGTAGGCGACGGCCAGAACATGTTCGGTCGGCTTCCAGACGTGGCGTTCGAGCCGGCCATCCTTCGAGGTGATCGATTCCACCGAGCCGCCGAAGCCGACCTCGAAGGAACGTTCGCGGCGCTCGAACTCCCAGGGGTTGCCGTGGTCGAGCCAGGTTTCGGGCAGCTCTACCTGCCAGCCATCATGGATCTCCTGGCGGAACATGCCGTTGGCGTAGCGTATGCCGTAGCCATGCGCGGGAATGTCCACGGTGGCCATGCTTTCCATGAAGCAGGCGGCAAGCCGGCCGAGACCGCCGTTGCCGAGTGCTGCATCCGGTTCGAGCCCGGCGATGAGGTCGAGGTCGACGCCGAGAGACTTGAGCGCCTCGCGCATATTGTCCATCAGGCCGAGATTGGAGAAGGCATCGCGCATCAGGCGGCCGATGAGGAACTCCAGCGACAGATAGTAGACGCGCTTTTCCTGCTGAGCGTAGGCCTCCTGCGTCGCCTGCATCCAGTGATCGACGATGCGGTCGCGCACGACTTTGATCGAGGCGGTGAGCCAGTCGTATTGGGTGGCGACGTTGGTGCCCTTGCCGACCCTGTATTTGAGGGCCAGCAAGACTTCGTCGGCGAGCGTCTTGGGGTCGGGGATTTCGAGAACGGGGGCTTGGGATGTCATCGTGCGCGTCATACTGCCTCTCGTGATCGTACCGCGATCATACCGGCTTTCACCGTCACTCCCAGCCCATCCTAGTGCATTGCAGCATATGTTCAATCGATTTAGATCGGGAAGCCACCCAGTTCCCCTGCGGCAATTTACCCATCGAGGCAGATCAGGCCGCCAGCGCATCCTCCGGCGGCTTCTTCGCGCCGGTCATGAGGGCCACGGCATCCGACATGGAAATCTGCTTCGGGTCGACGACGCAAAGGCGTCGGCCGAGCCGGTGGATGTGGATGCGGTCCGCGACTTCGAAGACATGCGGCATGTTGTGCGAGATGAGCACGATTGGCAGGCCGCGTTTCTTGACGTCAAGGATCAGTTCCAGCACGCGGCGGCTCTCCTTGACGCCAAGGGCAGCCGTCGGCTCGTCCATGATCACCACGCGACTGCCGAAGGCAGCGGCGCGCGCCACCGCCACGCCCTGGCGCTGGCCGCCGGAGAGCGTCTCCACCGCCTGGCTGATGTTCTGGATGGTCATCAGGCCAAGTTCGGTGAGCTTGTCGCGGGCGCGCTTTTCCATCGCCGGACGGTCGAGCATGCGGAACCAACTGCCGAGCGGGCCCGGCTTGCGGATCTCGCGGCCGAGGAACATGTTGTCGGCGATCGACAGCGCCGGCGACAGCGCCAAATTCTGGTAGACCGTCTCGATGCCGGCTTCGCGGGCCTCCATCGGCGACTTGAAGGCAACGGGTTTGCCTTCAAGCCGGATTTCACCCTCGTCGGGCACGGCCGCGCCGGAAATCGCCTTGATCAGCGATGATTTTCCGGCGCCGTTGTCGCCGATGACGGCCAGGATTTCGCCCGGATAGAGGTCGAAGTCGGCATTGTCGAGAGCGGTGACGCGGCCATAACGCTTGACCAGGCCGCGTGCGGTGAGGATGGGTTCTTGGGCTTGGGTCATGCCGAGATCTTCCTGATCCACTGGTCGATACCAACCGCGATGATGATGAGGGCGCCGACGGACAATTGCGTCCATTGCGGGTCCGTTCCCCAGAGCCTGAGGCCCAGCGCGAAGACGCCGACGATGAGGGCACCGAAGATGGTGCCGAGGATGGAACCGCGGCCGCCGAACAGCGAGGTGCCGCCGATCACCACGGCGGTGATCGAATTGATGTTCTCGAATTGCCCGGCCTGCGGCGAGACCGATCCGATGCGCCCGATCAGAGCCCAGCCGGCGATGGCGCAAATGATGCCCGTCAGCGTGTAGACCGCGACCAGCATCCGGCTGACGCGCACACCTGACAATTCAGCGGCTTCCGGGTCATCGCCCACCGCGTAGACATGCCGGCCCCAGGCGGTGTGGTTGAGCACATACCACGCGATTGCCGCCATGATCAGCACCAACAGCACGCCATAGGTGAAGACGGCGCCGCCGATCTTGAACGATCCGCTGAAAAACTGCAGCAGCGGCGCCGTCGCCTCGAGATCCTGGCTGCGGATGGTCTCGTTGCCGGAATAGATGAAGTTGATGGCCGCGTAGATCGACCATGTGCCGAGCGTCACGATGAAGGGCGGCAACTTCACCCAAGCGATAAGGATTCCGTTTATCAGGCCGCAAATCGCGCCGACAAGCAGCCCGACGGCAACGGCCACCGGCGCCGGAATGCCGTAGTGCATGGCAAACTGGCCCATGACGACCGAACTCAGCACCATGATGGCGCCGACGGACAGGTCGATACCGGCAGTGAGCACCACCAGCGTCTGCGCGATACCGACCATGCCGGTTATCGCCACCTGCTGGAGGATCAGCGTGAGGGTGAAGGGAGAAAAGAAGCGCCCGCCGACGACGATGGCGAACAGGATCACCGAGATGATCAGGATGATCAGCGGCACCATGGCCGGGCTTTTGTGCAGGCGGTGCTGGATGCTCTCCAGCGTCGAGCGGGAATGATGCGTATCGAATGAAGCGACGCTGCTGTCGCTTGCGGCTAGAACCGTCTCGAATTCCTGTGGTCCTTTGCCCTTGGTCGTTTCAACGGTCAATTCGGCCTCCCGCCTTATGTGGAGCGGCCGAGACCGCCCCACATTTTTATCATTGCTTTGAAATTGAGCCGATTAGGAGATCAAATCAACCCCAGCACTTGGCGAGGCCATCCTTGGTGTCGATGGATTCTACGCCCGCGGCAGGCTTGTCGGTGATCAGCGTCACGCCGGTGTCGAAGAAATCCTTGCCTTCGGTCGGCTTGGGCTTCGTCCCGTCCTTGGCGAAAGCGGCGATCGCCTCGATGCCGAGCGAGGCCATGAGCAGCGGGTATTGCTGCGAAGTGGCGCCGATCACGCCCTCGGCAACATTCTTGACGCCGGGGCAGCCGCCGTCGACCGAGACAATCAGCACGTCCTTCTCCTTGCCGACCGCTTTCAGCGCCTGGTAGGCGCCGGCCGCCGCCGGCTCGTTGATGGTGTAGACGACATTGATGTCCGGATCCTTCTGCAGGCAGTTCTCCATGGCAGTGTGGCCGCCATCTTCATTGCCGCTCGACAGATCGTGGCAGACATTGCGTGCGTCGGTTTCGTCGCCGATCTTCTTGGGATCACCGAGGTCGATGCCGAAGCCCTTCATGAAGCCTTGGTCGCGCTGCACGTCGACCGAGGGCTGGCTGGCGATCAGATCCATGTAAGCGATGTGGGCATCCTTGGCCTTGTCGCCCAAGGTGGCCTTGGCCCAGGAGCCGATAAGCTCGCCGGCCTTGAAATTGTCGGTCGCAAACGTCGCGTCGGCGGCGTCGGCAGGATCGAGCTGCGTGTCCAGCGCGATCACCAGCACCCCTGCATCACGCGCCTTCTTCACCGCCGGCACGATTGCCGCCGTATCGGTTGCGGTGATCAGGATGCCCTTGGCGCCGTCGGCGATGCAGGATTCGATCGCCGCAACCTGACCTTCATTGTCGCCTTCCGCCTTGCCGGCATAGGACTTGAGGTCAACGCCGAGTTCCTTGGCTTTCGCCGAGGCGCCTTCCTTCATCTTGACGAAGAAGGGGTTGGTGTCGGTCTTGGTGATCAGGCAGGCGCTGACATTGGCAGCGGACGCAGCCGACGCGAACGCCATCAGGCCCAGCCCGGCCGCCGCAAAAACGGTGGACTTCAACAGTTTTGACTTGGTCACGATTTTCCTCCCAGTGGAACCATTTTCGGATGCCGGCCAACCGGCACCCGCACAAGCATCCAGACGAATTCTCCCAGTGTGGACGCTGATGCCAACAGACACCAGTCAGAAGTGGCTGTCAATAATTAAATCACTCTTATTTATTATTGACACACTTGCCTCGTTCGCTCATTCTGGCCCAAAAGCAGTGTGGGGAAACGACGGGAGGAACAAGGGTGGAGACCGGCATTGCGAGGCACGGTTCGCCCGAGGCAGCCGAGAGCCGTCTGCACCGTGGCACCAACCAGAGCGGCATGCGCGACCACAATGAGCGGCTGGTGCTGTCGCTCGTGCGCCAACATGGCAGCCTGGCCAAATCCGACATAGCGCGCATGACCGGCCTCTCGGCGCAGACCGTCTCGGTGATCATGCGCGAACTGGAGGAAGACAGCCTGCTCGTCCGCCAGGCGCCGCTGCGCGGCAAGATCGGCCAGCCCTCCATCCCCATGGCGCTCAACCCCGAAGGCGCCTTCTTCATCGGTCTCAAGATCGGCCGCCGCAGCGCCGAGTTGGTGCTGATCGACTTCCTCGGCACGGTGCGCTCGATGCTGCACCACTCCTACCGCTATCCGGCGCCGCGCGAGACGGTGGAGTTCGTCACCGCCGGCATGAAGACGATGCGCGGCGAACTGACGCCGGCGCAGGACAAGCGCATTGCCGGGCTTGGCATCGCCATGCCGTTCGAACTGTGGAACTGGGCCGATACGGCCGGTGCGCCGCGCGAGGTCATGGACGAATGGCGCCATCGCGACATCCGCTCCGACATCCAGGCGCAGTGCGATTTTCCGGTCTATCTGCAGAACGACGCCACTTCGGCCTGCGGCGCCGAGCTTGTCTTCGGCCAGGCGGCGGCGCGCGACTTCGTCTATTTCTACATCGGCGCCTTTGCCGGCGGCGGCATCGTGCTCAACGGCCGGCTTTTCGGCGGTCCGACCGGCAATGCCGGGGCGCTGGGTTCGATGCCGGTGCCAGGGCCTGACGGCAAGCCGACGCAGCTGATCGACGTCGCTTCGATCGCCATGCTGGAAAAGGCGCTCAACGCGCGCGGCGTCGAGGCCTCGCATCTGTGGACCTCGCCGCAGGATTGGGGCGACATCGGCGACGAGCTCGACACGTGGATCGCCACCGCCTCCCAGGCGCTCGCCTATGCCATCGTCGCAGCGTCCTCGGTGATCGATTTCGAAGCGGCGGTGATCGACGGCTGGATGCCGCTGACCGTACGCCGCCGCCTGGTCGATGCCGTCATCGAGGCGATCGGCACGATCGACGGCGAAGGCCTCAAGCTTCCCGCCGTGCGCGAAGGCACCGTCGGCATCCACGCACGGGCGCTGGGCGGCGCCAGCCTGCCGCTTTCCGAGCGCTTCCTGATCGGCTCGACCACGATTTCCAGGAGCGCCTGAGCCATGCTGATCGGCATCCCGGCGCTGCTCGGCCCGGAGCTTCTCGCGATTTTGCGCGCCATGGGCCATGGCGATGAGATCGCGCTTGTCGACGGAAACTATCCGGCCGAGGAACAGGCGAAGCGGCTCATCCGCGCCGACGGTCATCCGTTGGTCCCGGTGCTCGACGCCATATTGAGCGTCTTGCCCGTGGACGACGCCGTGCCGGAAGCGTTGTTTCGCGCCTCGGTCAAGGGCGACCCCACGCTTGCCGATCCGGTTCATCACGAAATGGAGGCGGTCTGCGCCAGGCGCGCGCCGGGCCACAAGGTGGTTGCGCTGGCTGGCCCCGACTTCTATGCACGGGTCAAGGCCGCGCACGCGATCGTGGCGACCAGCGAACCCAGGCTCTACGCCAACATCATCATCCGCAAGGGCGTGATCTATCCGCCGGAGACCAAGAAACAATGATCCTCTGCTGCGGCGAAGCCCTGATCGACATGCTGCCGCGCACGACGACCGAGGGCGAGCCGGCCTTTGCGCCCTATGTCGGCGGCGCGGTGTTCAACACGGCCATCGCACTCGGCCGGCTGGGCGCCCCCGCGGGCTTCTTTTCCGGCCTGTCGTCGGACCTGTTCGGCGGCCAGTTCCGGGACGCGCTTGGGGCAAGCAAGGTCAGTTCGACCTACGCGCACACCTCGCCCCGGCCGACGACGCTTGCCTTCGTGCGGCTGAACAACGGCCAGGCGACCTATACCTTCTATGACGAGAACACAGCCGGACGCATGCTGACCATCGAGGACCTGCCGGAACTCGGCGCAGAGATCGAGGCCATGCTGTTCGGCGCCATCAGCCTGATCTCGGAGCCGGCCGGATCGGCCTATGAGGAGTTCATGCGGCGCGAGCAGGAGCGGCGCGTCATGATGCTCGACCCCAACATCCGGCCCAATTTCATCCCCGACAAGGCCAAGCACCTCAGGCGCATCCGCTCGATGATGGCGATGGCCGACATCGTCAAGCTGTCGGACGAAGACCTGAACTGGTTCGGCGAAGCCGGCTCGCATGAGGACGTCATCCGCAACTGGCTGGATCGTGGGCCGAAGCTGATCGTCGTCACCCATGGCAGCGAAGGCGCTGTCGGCTACAGCCGGGAGCACAAGGTCACGGTCATGCCGCAGAAGGTCACGGTGGTCGACACGGTTGGCGCCGGCGACACCTTCAACGCCGGCATCCTCGCCTCGCTGCACGAACAGGGCCTGCTCACCAAGGCGGCGATCGGCGGCCTGCCCGAGGACGCGATCCGCCAGGCTTTGGCGCTCGGCGCCAAGGCCGCGGCGGTGACGGTCTCGCGGGCCGGCGCCAATCCGCCCTGGCGGCATGAAATCGCCTGATCATTGGGAAATCGGCGTTGATCGCGGCTCAGCCCGGCTGATCACTTTATGTTTCCGAGGGCCGGAAGGCCGCGATAAATTGGCCGGGTCATACCCGACGAAGGCCGGATTTCCGGCATCTTCCGGCAATGCGGAGGAAATCGGCAGTAACAGCCTGCGACACCTAGGCAATTCGCCGTCCCGCCTGTCCGCCTTTCTCGGCTGGCTCAAGTCTGGTACCAGCGGCCGGTTAATTGGCTAGCTATTCGAGGCCTACATGCAATTCATCGATCTTGGCGCGCAGCGCGAACGAATCCGCGACCGGCTGAAAGCCGCGATCGACCATGTCGTCGAGGATGGCCGCTACATCCTCGGACCTCAGGTTACGGAATTCGAGAACAAGCTCGCCGCCTATGTCGGCACCAAGCATGTCGTGGCCTGCGCCAACGGCACCGATGCGCTGCTGCTGCCGCTGTTCGCGGCCGGCATCGGGCCGGGCGATGCGGTGTTCGTGCCGAGCTTCACCTTTGCCGCGACGGCGGAAGTCGTGGCGCTGGCCAAGGCTGAGCCGGTGTTCGTCGACGTCGATCCCGAGACCTACAACATCGACATCGCCAGCCTCGAAGCGGCGATCGCCATGATCAAGAAGGAAGGAAGGCTGCAGCCGAAGGCGATCATTCCGGTCGACCTGTTCGGGTTCGCCGCCGACTATGAGGCGATCATGGCAATCGCCGACCGCGAAGGGCTGCTGGTGATCGAGGATGCCGCCCAGTCGATGGGCGGTTCGCTCGACGGCAAGATGTGCGGCGGGTTCGGCCATGTCGGCTCGACCAGCTTCTATCCGGCGAAGCCCCTCGGCTGCTATGGTGAT
This sequence comes from Mesorhizobium monacense, assembly GCF_056781675.1. NCBI lineage: Bacteria > Pseudomonadati > Pseudomonadota > Alphaproteobacteria > Hyphomicrobiales > Phyllobacteriaceae > Mesorhizobium > Mesorhizobium monacense. The sequence continues at coordinate 3,832,106 of NZ_CM165567.1, forward strand.
GGCGGCGCGATGTTCACCAATGACGATGGTATGGCCGACAAGCTCCGCTCCTTCGCCTTCCACGGCAAGGGCGAAACGCAGTACGATAATGTCCGAGTCGGCATCAATTCGCGGCTCGACACGCTGCAGGCGGCGATCCTGATCGAGAAGCTCGCCATCCTCGAGGACGAGATGGTCGCCCGGCAAGCAGTGGCCAAGCGTTATGCCGAAGGTCTCGGCGACATCGTCAAGGCGTCCCGCAATCTGGACGGCAGCCGCTCGGCCTGGGCGCAATATGCCATCGAAACGCCGAAGCGCGACGGGCTGAAGGCGCATCTGGGCGAAAAGGGCATCCCCTCGGTCATCTATTACGTGAAGCCGCTGCACAGCCAGATCGCCTATCGCGACTATCCGCGCACGCCGACCGGCCTTGCCGTTTCTGAGGAGCTACCGAAGCGCATCCTGTGCCTGCCGATGCACCCCTATCTCAGCGAAGCCGACCAGGACCGGGTCATCGAGACGATCCGCAATTATATCGGCTCGAATTCGGCGCACGTCGCGGCGGCTTGACCGTCAGGCTGCGCCGGCGCTCTTCCCGCTGGCGATAAAATGCGGGTTGGCGAAGTCCGCGTCGTCAGCTTGCTTGCGCTTGCCATAGGCCAGCGGCTTACCGTCCAGCGTACGCGTCACGCCGCCCGCGGCGCGCAGCACAGCGTCGCCGGCCGCCGTGTCCCATTCCATGGTGCGGCCGAAGCGCGGATAAATATCGGCCTCGGCCGCCGCGACGAGGCAGAACTTCAGCGACGAGCCGACCGAGACGATCTCCGCGGCGCCAAGATCACGGATGAAGGCGTCGGTTTCCGGCGTATTGTGGGAGCGGCTGGCAACGACGGCAGGCGGCTCAGCGGCCGGTCGTGCCGAAATCGGCCGGCGGCCGACGATGCGATAGTCGCCATCGACTTCGATTGATTCCGCCCTGCCAGGCCGTCCGGAGAAGAAGCGTCCGGTGCAGGGCGCGAAGACGACGCCGACTTCCGGCACGCGGTGGCGGACAAGCGCGATGTTGACGGTGAAATCGGTCCGGCGGTTGACGAACTCCTTGGTGCCGTCGAGCGGATCGACCAGGAAGAAGGCATCGCCGAGATCGCCCGGCATGACGCCGGCCGAAGCTTCCTCTTCGGCTACGCAAGGAATTTCCGGAAATGCGGCGCGCAGGCCGGCGAGGATGATCTTCTCGCTCTCGCGATCGGCTTCGGTCACCGGCGAACTGTCGGACTTGCGATCGACCGCGCAGCCCTCATGAAAGACGCGCATAACCTCGCGACCGGCCTCCAACGCAAGGCGCTCGAATACGCCGAGCATTGTTTCGTCGTCAGATACCGCCGCCGTTGTCGTAATGGTCTTCGGCAATGTCGCGCTCGTTCAGCCAGAGTTCCAGGGCCTCTACCATCTCCTCGGCCGACTTGCCGAGTGTCTTGAGATGGATTTCAGGTTTTTCCGGAGCTTCATACGGTGAATCGACGCCGGTGAAATTCTTGATCTCGCCATTCAGCGCCCGTGCATAGAGGCCCTTCGGATCGCGCCTGGCGCATTCCTCGAACGGCGTGTCGACGAACACCTCGATGAATTCGCCGTCGGCCATCAATTCCCTCGCCATGCGCCGCTCGGCGCTGAACGGGGAGATGAAGGATACGATGACGATCAGCCCGGCGTCAGCCATCAGGCGGGCCACTTCGGCGACGCGGCGGATGTTTTCGACGCGGTCGGCATCGGTGAAGCCGAGATCGCGGTTGAGGCCGTGGCGAACATTGTCGCCGTCCAGGATGTAAGTGTGGCGGCCCGAAGCGAAGAGCTTCTTCTCGAACAGATTGGCGATGGTCGACTTGCCCGAGCCGGAAAGCCCGGTGAACCAGAACACGGCGGGGCGCTGGTTCTTCAAGTCGGAGCGGCCATGCTTGCCGACATCGAGCGACTGCCAGTGGATGTTTTCGGCACGGCGCAGCGAATGCAGGATCATGCCGGCGCCGACCGTGGCGTTGGTGATGCGGTCGATCAGGATGAAGGCGCCGGTGGTGCGGTTCTCGGCAAAGGTGTCGAAGGCGATCGGCGACCGGGTCGAAATGTTGCAGATACCGACTTCATTCATCTCCAGCGACTTCGCCGCCTCATGGGCAAAGTCGTTTACGTTCACGCGGTACTTCAGGTCGGTGACGGTGGCGCTGGTCTGGTCGGTCTCGGTGCGCAGGATGTAGGAGCGGCCGGGCAGCAGGGCGTGTTCGTCGAACCAGACGATGTTGGCGGCGAACTGATCGGCGACCTGCGGTCTGGCTGCCGGCGATACCAGCATGTTGCCGCGCGAGACCTCGACCTCGTCGTCGAGCACCAAGGTGATGGCCTGGCCGGCAACCGCCTGGCTGAGGTCGCCGCCATGCGCGACGATGCGCCTGACACGCGAGGATTTGCCGGATTTGGCGACGACAACCTCGTCGCCCTGCGCGACCGTTCCGGACGCGATGGTGCCGGCAAAGCCGCGGAAGTCGAGATTGGGACGGTTGACGTACTGCACCGGGAAACGGAACGGCAGTTCGGCGGCGGCTTCATCGACCGACACGTTTTCGAGATGCTCGATCAGCGTCGGGCCGGAATACCATTTCGTCTTGTCGGAGCGGCCGGAGACGTTGTCGCCGTAGCGCGCGGACATCGGGATCGGCACGACCGTCTGGAAGCCGAGTTCCTGCGAGAACTGCCTGTAGTCTTCGATGATCCGATCGAAGACGCCCTGGTCGAAACCGACGAGGTCGATCTTGTTGACGGCGAGCACGATGTGGCGAATGCCGAGCAGCGAGGCGATGATCGAATGACGCCTGGTCTGGCGCAGCACGCCCTGGCGGGCGTCGATCAGCACGATGGCGAGATCGGCGGTCGAGGCGCCGGTCGCCATGTTGCGCGTGTACTGTTCATGGCCGGGCGTGTCGGCGACGATGAACTTGCGCTTCGGCGTGGCGAAGAAGCGATAGGCGACGTCGATGGTGATGCCCTGCTCGCGCTCGGCCTCAAGGCCGTCGACCAGAAGCGCAAAGTCGATGTCGTCGCCGGTGGTGCCGTGCTTGCGCGAATCGCGCTCGAGCGCGGCGAGCTGGTCCTCGAAAATCTGCTTGGTGTCGGACAGCAGGCGGCCGATCAGGGTCGACTTGCCGTCATCGACGGAGCCGCAGGTGAGGAAGCGCAGCAGCGACTTCTTCTCCTGCGCCGCCATGTATTCGCGGATGCTGTCGGTCGGGGCGAGGCTCTTGGCCAGGATGTGGCGCATGCTCAGAAATACCCTTCGCGCTTCTTCTTTTCCATGGAGCCGGCTTCATCGCGGTCGATGAGGCGGCCCTGGCGCTCGGAGGTGCGCGCTGTCAGCATCTCGCCGACGATGGCCTCAAGTGTGTCGGCGTCAGATTCGATGGCGCCGGTTAGCGGATAGCAGCCAAGGGTGCGGAACCGCACCAGCCGGTTCTCCACCGTTTCGCCCGGTCGCAATTGCATGCGCTCGTCGTCCTTCAAAATAAGCATGCCGTCGCGTTCGACGACCGGACGCTCCTTGGCGAAATAGAGCGGCACGATCGGGATGTTTTCCTGCAGAATGTACTGCCAGATATCGAGCTCGGTCCAGTTCGACAACGGAAACACGCGGATCGATTCCCCTGAAGCGATGCGGGTGTTGAATATCTTCCACATCTCCGGCCGCTGGTTCTTCGGATCCCAGGCGTGCTGGGCGTTGCGGAAGGAAAAGATGCGCTCCTTGGCGCGCGACTTCTCCTCGTCGCGGCGGGCGCCGCCAAAGGCGGCGTCAAAACCGTATTTATCGAGCGCCTGGCGCAGCGCCACGGTCTTCATCACATGGGTGTGGGTGTTGGAGCCATGATCGAACGGATTGATATTGTCGCGCACGCCGTCTTCGTTGACATGGACCAGAAGGTCGAAGCCGAGCTTTTGCGCCATTTGATCGCGAAAGGTGATCATCTCGCGAAACTTCCAGGTCGTGTCGACGTGGAGAAAAGGAAAAGGCGGCTTGGCGGGATAGAACGCCTTCATCGCCAGATGCATCAGCACCGAGGAATCCTTGCCCACCGAATAGAGCATGACCGGCTTGCTGAACGCAGCCGCGACCTCGCGGAAGATGTGGATGGATTCGGCCTCAAGCCGCTGCAGGTGCGTTAGCGCGATATTCATGGACTGTGAGCGTTCTCTCGTGCCATCCAGACCTTGCATCGACGCGTCGGGCACAGTCTTTCAACAGCCCGGTTCAAGCTTCACGTCTGGACATTATGATTTCGTGCCGGCGTTCTAGCAGATCGCCATTGCCGGGAACAATGCCGTAGAGGTCCGCTACCGGGCGGATAGAGAATGAATTTTCCACATAAAGCTTAGAAACCGGAAATTCCTGCCTAACGGGTTGATGGACCCGAAAGGCCGCGAAAAACTATTGCCGCTGCAAGTTGCCACCCGGCGAAAGGCTGATGTCACGGGGCGTAAAGGCCATGCTGGCGATTTTTGATCAGGAGCCGGGCCTCGCCGCACTATCGAAGATCGGACCCAGCCGCTATACCGGAGGCAGCAGATGGGCCAGCGGCCGCCTTGCGGCGCGTGGATTTCGAAGGTGATCTTGTTTGCTGCCACCAGAAGGCAGCGTCCCCAACCCCGCAATTGTGAACCAGAGCATTGAACCGGCTTTCATCCATAAAACGTCACTTCACGCCTTCGCAGATCAACATCTACTTCTCCATCGTCTGCTTCTTTTCTCCGCCGGTTCTGGGATCGGTGGTCAGCTTCGTGTTCAGCGGCGGCGCCCTGTGGTCCGTCCTGCTGCTCGCCGTGAAGCGGCGGCGCTTCAATATCGACCGGCCGATGCTGGCGATGACCGTGGCGATCTATGCCTATTGCGCCGCGATGATCCTCGCTTCGATCGTCAACAATACGCTCAGGGCCGACGCGGTCTATTTCCTACCGCTGATAACCTTGCTGTTTTTCCCCCTCTCCTACTCGACCTGGAGCATTACCGAAAAAGCCACCCTTGTTCGCATTGTCGTGCTGGCCAGCATGGCGGCATGTTTTTGCGCCCTGGCTTTGGCCATCGTGCAGTATTACTGGCTTGGCATGAGGGCTGAAGGCGGGGCGGGAAATGCGATCGTGTTCGCGACCGTCGCCTGCCTCAGCGCCATGATGTGCCTGGCCGGCGCCCTGTCGGGCATAGAGAGGGCGTGGCTGTTGCTCTCAGCAGCACTGGCCGGCGCTGTCGCCATCGTCTGCTCGGGCTCGCGCATCATCTGGCTGGCCATGCTGATCGCCGGCATTGCCGTGCTTCTGATCAACCGGCGCAAGCTCGCCGGCAAGAATTCCGTGCGCCTGCTGCTGATCGCCGCCGGGATCGCGCTGGTGATCGCGGTGGTCGGCTTTCCCATCATATTGGAGCGCACCGATTTCCTGTTCAGCGACTGGGATGCGCTGAACAGCAAGGACGACCACTCGACGGCGCTCGGCTTGCGCGTGGCGCTTTGGCAGATCGGTCTTGGCGCATTCCGCGAGATGCCGATTTTCGGACACGGCATCGCCGCCAGCCGTGACCTCATGCATCAGGGATTCCAAGACCAGTTCGGCATGGACCGCGGCTTCAGCCACTTTCACAACGGCTTCCTGACGGCAATGGTCGAGGCTGGGATTCTGGGCGCCATCACGTTGGCGGCCATATTCGTGGTTGCCGCCAGAAATGCGGCGAGGGTGCTGCGCATCAGCACCGATCCTTTGGAGCGCTTCGGCGCAACGATGATCGTCGTGACCGTGATCACCTATCTCATCGGCGGGCTGACCGGCATCCTTGTCGGCCATGACATTCTCGATTCGACCTTGATGGTGTTCCTGGTCTGCGGGACATATCTGGCCTCGGGGCGTCAGCAGCCATTGCCGGAAGCATCGGCAGTTGGCTGACAATTTTCGGACAAGGCCATGAAAGTGCTGGTCACAGGCGCTACGGGGTTTATCGGACGCCAAGTCGTGCAACAGCTCCGCGAAGCCAGGTTCGAGGTGCGGATCGCCTCCCGTCATCCCGAACGCTTCGAGCCGACGAGCGATGCCATCCTACTACCGGAGCCTGACGCGCCGGTCGAGGCGTTCCTGGCCATCATGCAGGACGTCACACATGTCGCTCATTGCGCCGCCCTGAACAATGATCGCGACGCAAGCGATGCCGACTATTTGAGAGCCAACGCGGAACTGACCGGACGGCTGGCGCATGCCGCAGCCGTGCAGGCCGGCGGACGCTTCATCTATCTGTCGTCGATACGGGCAGTGGCCGGTCCCGGCTTCAGCGGCACCATCGACGAGAAAACACCCGCTGCCCCGCAATGCGCCTATGGGCGATCGAAGCGCGAAGGCGAGATCAGGACGCTGGACGCCTATAGGCCGGCAGGCCGCTCCGACGCCGCCGTGCTGCGGCTGCCGCCGGTTCATGGCGAGGGTATGAAGGGAAACCTGGCGACGCTGATGCGGCTGGCCGACACCGCCCTGCCGTTGCCGGCGGCCGCGTTGACGGGGGTCCGCTCGCTGATATCTTGCGGGGCGGCCGCGCGCGCGGTGCTGCACCTGTTGACCCGGTCGACGCCACTTCGCCCCGTCTATGTCGCCGGCGATCGCCGCCCCAGCCCGATTTCGGAGATCATCACAGCCTTTCGGCGAGGCTTCGGACGGCCGGCGCGGCTGTTTGCCATGCCCGCGGCGCCGATGCGGGCGGCCGCGTCCTTACTGGGCAAGGGCAGCACCTGGGAGACCATGACCGCAACGCAGATCTGCGATCCGTCGCTGCTTGTTTCGCAAGGCTGGGCGCCGGAAACCGACACGCTCGAACAATTGGCCGAAATGGCCAGACACAGCAAGATCGGAGCCTGATCCAAACCGTGTTGGTGATCAGCTCCGATAGATCGTCCGCAGCAATATCTCGAGATCGCCGCCGATCGAGGCCGTATCGAGATAGGCGGCATCGGTCTCGGCGCAGAGCTTCGGGTCCGACATGTCGATGCCCCTGACCTGGGCGAGACCGGTTATGCCGGGGAGCGCCTGCAGCACGCCCAATTCCTTGCGGTGCCCGATCAGTTCCGTCTGCGTGGGCAGGCACGGGCGCGGCCCGACAAGGCTCATCTCGCCTTTCAGCACATTCCAGAGCTGCGGCAACTCGTCGATCTTGGTCCTGCGCAAAATCCTGCCGACGGCGGTGACGGAATGCGCCGGCGCCTCATGCGTGGGCAGGGACGGCGTTCCCTGATGCATCGTTCTCAGCTTGTGACAGCGAAAAGGCGTACCGCCCTGCCCGACCCGGACCTGGGAAAACAGCGCCGGCCCCGGCGACGATGCCTTGACGGCCAGCATGGCGATAAGCAGGACAGGGGATGTCGCCACCAGCATCGAGGCTGCAATCACAAGATCGAAGGCCCGCTTTGGCCCTTTCAGGGTCATCCGATGTTGCTCCGCGGTCGATAGCCAAGATCCGGCGCACCCGAATGACAGATAGAAACCAATGCGCGAGGCGACGATCGGCCTTGGCTTCAATAGCAATCGTCGTCGCGCGGAACAGGTCTAACCTATTTGTCCAACTGTTTTCGGGCTGTTTTCCTGCAGTGCCTCGACCGGAGGTTTTCTAGCCTCATGCAGTCCCGCCAACACGGCAAGCGCGGCAGCCTTGTCCTGGATCCGCATCGCCGCCTGCAACGCCGTCAGAGCGGCCTGGATGCTCGGCCATTCCACGATATCGGTCCTCAGGCCAAAAACCTTGGCGATGTCGATCGTGACGATCTCCTCGTTCTCGCCCTGAAGCGTTTCGTGCAGCTTCTCACCGGGCCTGATGCCGGTGAAACGGATCGGAATGTCGGTGTATGGGCTCTTGCCGGCCATGCGGATCATGGTTTCGGCGACCTGGAGGATCGGCACAGGCTTGCCCATATCGAGCATATAGATGGCATAGTCGTCCTTGCCCTCGCGCCGCTCCGAATCGGCGGCTGACATGATGACAAGGTCGACGGCCTCGGCCACGGTCATGAAATAGCGCGTCATGCGCCGGTCGGTAATGGTGACGGGGCCGCCTGCCTCGATCTGCGCCTGGAAGATGGTGGCCACGGAGCCGTTTGAGCCAAACACGTTGCCGAAGCGCACGGCGATGAATTTGGTGCCGGAGCGGCGCCCGCCGAGCCCGGTGGCGTGCGTCTCATGCAAGGAACTGACGATCTGCTCGGCGGCCCTTTTGGTGACGCCTAACACCGAGGTAGGGTCCACCGCCTTGTCGCTCGAAATCAGCAGGAACTGCGGCACCCCGCATTTGGCGGCGACCTCGGCGCAGGCGAGCGTTCCGAAAATGTTGGTCTGGATCGCCGATTCCCAGTTCTCTTCGAGCAGCGGCACGTGCTTCAGCGCCGCGGCATGGAAGATGATGGCCGGCTTGAATTCGCTGACGACGCGCGTCATCTGGCGCCGGTCGGTGACATCGATGATGCGGCACTTCAGCCGATCATGATCCTTTTCGTCGACGGACTGGTCGAGCTGGAAAATGCCGAATTCCGAGATATCGGCGACCAGAACGGCCTCGGCGCCGAGTTCCAACGAGCGTTTGACCAGGATGCGGCCGATGGAGCCGGCGCCCCCGGTCACCAGGACGCGCTTGCCGCTGACGAAAGCACCGATACGCTCGATATCGGGCGGCACGGTCGAGCGGCGCAGAATTGTTTCCATCTCGACGGCGTCGAGAACCAGCTTGCTGCCCTGCCCGAGCTCCGAGAAGCCGGAGAACTGCACGACGGCGATGCCGCTGTGGCGGGCGACGCGAACCAGCTCCGAATACTCCTCGATCTCGCGTTCGACGCCGTTGCCGAAAATCAGCAGGTCGAGATTCTCGGTACCCTTGGCGTATTCTTCCAGCACTTCGACCAGCCGCGGGCGCAGCGCCACCACCGGAACGCCCTGGATCCGCGTGCCCCGCGGCGCCTCGCTCTCGATGGCCATGATGCCGGCAATGGCATACTCCGCCGGCTGCGCGGTGCGCGTGAAACGGATGATCACGTCGGCCTCGCTCAACCTGCCGATGAACAGCGCCTGCTTGATCAGCTTGTTGTTGGTGTCGCGGCCCAGGATGCGCCAGCTCGCGCCGTCGCGAAGGAACCGGTAGTAGAGCCGGGGCGCCGATATGATGGTGAAGGAGACCAGGAAGAAGACGATGAACTGGCGCTCGTTGAGGCCGATCACCGGCTGGAAGGCACGAAACGTCAGCGAGGCGCCATAGAGCAGCACAGTCAAAGTCGCGCAGCTCTTCAGGATGTTGAAGAAGTCGGGCGTCGAGGCGAACCGCCACACTGTGTTGTAGAGACCGCAATATCTGAACAGCAGATGGCTGAGAACGACGATACTTGCCCAGCATGCCAGGCCCATTGGAGACAGCGCCCCGAACGACAGGTTCGATCGCGACAAAACCAGGCTGAGCGCCACCGCGATCAGGACCATGACGATGTCCTGAAGCATGATGATGGCGCGCCGTATCTTCGGCCGAAGTCCGGACACGGCTTCTACGTATGAGGTCATTGGGTAGTACTGAACTCCAGGCGCGAAGATAGTAACGCAAAAGTGGCGCCAGATCGACTTTCAACCGTCACCGGCCACCTGTTAGAGTGCCAAATCTTCAACCCCGCCGCCTCCTATCGCATAGCGCGGAGTTGGGGGCATCGCCAGAGATTTTTTGGAACCGCACGTGGTTGAGCGATCACATACTTTTCAGCCGGCCAATTGTTTTGCGCGCACGAACCCTGCCAGACTGGCGAGCGGGCATCCTACGTTAGCGATCGCTGCTGCAATTCCGAGTCTGTGAAGGACCTGCCAAAATTGCGGTTTCCTTGCTCAGCAGTCGAGATACCGTCCTTTGCGTGGAGATGCGCCAATCCGGTGCTTGCCAAGCGAATGCACTCCTGAATTTCACAGTCGACAGGCGCGAATTGCAAGGGCGCCGCGCCTTGGTCGAATAGTCCTCGGTGGCGATGTCGCATATTCGCGCATGCGGCCCCCCAAGCGCCCGGCTGATATCCAGTATTTGGCGGGCAAAGCCGCTCCAATTGGTCTCGCCCGTCCCTGCCAGATGGTAGACGCCGAAGGCGTCAAAACCCTTGTCGCGATCGAGCACGGCGGCGGCATGCAGGATAGCAGCGGCGATATCCAGCGCCGACGTCGGATTTCCCCACTGATCGGCCACCACTTTCATCTCGTCGCGATCGGCGGCAAGCCTGAGCATGGTCTTGACGAAATTCCTGCCGAACGGGCTGTAAGCCCATGCCGTGCGCAGGATGATGTGGCGTGGATTGGCCGCCGCCACCGCCAATTCGCCGGCGAGCTTGGAGGCGCCGTAGACGCCGAGCGGCGCTGCCGCGTCAGTCTCCACATAGGCGCCGTCCTTGGTGCCGTCGAAGACATAGTCGGTCGACAGATGGATGACGGGAACGCCGAGTCGCGCGGCGGCTTCGGCGACCGCGCCGGCGCCTTCGGCATTCACAGCAAAAGCCAGGTCCGGCTCGTCCTCAGCCTGGTCAACGTCGGTGTAGGCGGCTGCAGAGACGATGATGTCGGGCCTCGATGCTTCGAGCGTCTTGAACACCGTGTCGGGCCGCACCAGATCGAGCTGCGGCCGGCCCACGGCAATGACCTGCACGTCATCTCGTCCATGCGCCGCCTCCAGCAGGCTCGCGGCGATCTGGCCCTCGCGTCCGGTGACGACAAGCCTCACGCCGCGCCCTTTCTGTCTTCCGCCGGGCTTTGGCCCAACCGCTCACCGGCATAGCGCTGCTCGCGAATCGGTCCCCACCACCATTTGTTGTCGAGGAACCAGTCGACCGTCCTTGCCAGGCCGCTGTCGAAATTCTCCTTTGGCGACCAGCCGAGATCGCGGCTGATCTTGGAGGCGTCGATGGCATAGCGGCGGTCGTGGCCGGGGCGGTCGGTGACGAAGGAGATCAGGTCGCGGTAGCGCTGGCCGTCGGCGCGCGGCCTTCTCAGGTCGAGAAGATCGCAAATGGTCTCGACGACGCTCAGATTGGTGCGCTCGGAATTGCCGCCGACATTGTAGCTCTCGCCCGCTTGCCCCTTTGTCGCGACAAGCTCGAGCGCGCGCGCGTGATCCTCGACGAACAGCCAGTCGCGCACATTGGCGCCGGCGCCGTAGACCGGCAGCGGCCTTTCGTCGAGCGCGTTCAGGATGACCAGCGGAATGAGCTTTTCGGGAAAGTGATAGGGCCCGTAATTGTTCGAGCAGTTGGAAAGCACGACCGGCAGGCCATAGGTCTCGTGCCAGGCGCGCACCAGATGGTCCGAGGCCGCCTTGGAGGCGGAATATGGCGAGGACGGCGCATAGGGCGTCTCCTCGACGAACATGCCGCCGTCGAAGGGAAGATCGCCGAACACCTCGTCGGTCGAGACATGATGGAAGCGGAAGCGGGCCTTGCGGTCCTCCGGCAGGCCGCGCCAGTATTCCAGGGTCGTATTCAGCATCCGGTAGGTGCCGACGATGTTGGTCTCGATGAAGGTGCCCGGCCCGTCGATCGAGCGGTCGACATGGCTCTCGGCGGCCAAGTTCATGACGATGTCGATGTCGTCGCGGCGCAATATGTCGAGCACCGCCCTCTCGTCACAAATGTCGGCCTGCTCGAAGCGGTAATTGTGCGCGTTCTCGATCGGCCGCAACGAGGCGAGGTTGCCGGCATAGGTGAGCTTGTCGAGATTGGTTACCCGGTAGGCCGGATTGGCGCACAAATGCCGGCACACGGCCGAGCCGATGAAGCCGGCGCCGCCAGTCACCAGGAAATTCATGCCGCTCTCCCTCCACGAACAGTCTTCACGGGAACACCTCCGCGCCAGCAAGCAGCGGCGCCTCGATGTCCTTGTCCGAAAGCTGGAACCCGCCCGATATCGCCGGCCATTCAATGCCGATTGCGGCGTCGTCGAAACGGATCGACCGGTCGTGCCCGGGCGAATAGATATCGGTGACCTTGTAGAGAACCTCGGTGTCCGGCACGAGCGTGATGAAGCCGTGCGCGAAGCCCTTCGGCACCACGATCTGGTTGCCCTTCTCGGCCGAGACTTCGAGGGCGACCCATTTTCCGAAGCTTTTCGAGCCGCGGCGGATGTCGACCGCGACGTCGAGGATCTTGCCTCTGATGACGCGCAGCAGCTTGTCCTGGGCGCGCGGCGGAAGTTGGTAGTGCAGCCCCCTCACCACGCCCGCAGCGGCGGAATAGGAATGATTGTCCTGCACAAAGCGCAGGTCGATGCCGGCCTCGGCGAAGCGCTCGGCATTCCACGTTTCGATGAAAAAGCCGCGCGCGTCGCCGTGCCGCTTCGGCACGATCTCCAGCACGCCGTCGAGACCGAGTTGCCTTACCTCCAGCACCTAGTTCTCCGTCAGTTCGGTGACGCGCCTGCGCAGATAGGTGGCATATTCGTTCTTTCCGAGGCGGGTGGCGCGCTGAAGCACCTTGTCCGCCGTCAGCCAGCCCTGTTCGAAGGCGATCTCCTCCGGGCAGGCGACCTTGATGCCTTGGCGGTGCTCGATTGTGCGCACGAAAGACGAAGCCTCATGCAGGCTGTCATGGGTGCCGGTGTCGAGCCAGGCATAGCCGCGGCCGAGCTGATGGACGTGCAGCTGCCCGCGCCCCAGATAGACGTTGTTGACCGCCGTGATCTCGAGTTCGCCGCGCGCGGAGGGCCGAATCGTCGAGGCGATGTCGACGACATCGTTGTCGTAGAAATAAAGGCCGGTGACGGCCCAGTTGGATTTGGGCTTCTGCGGCTTTTCCTCGATCGTCAGAGCGGTGCCGCTGAGCTTGTCGAACGACACCACGCCGTAGCGTTCCGGATCGTCGACATGATAGGCGAACACCGACGCGCCGCTATCGCGGGCTGCCGCTGTGCGGCAAAGCTGGGACAGCCCATCGCCGAAATAGATGTTGTCGCCAAGGATCATCGACACGCTGTCCTTGCCGATGAAGTCGCGGCCGATGATGAAGGCTTCGGCCAGGCCGTTGGGATGCGGCTGCTCTGCATAGGAGAAGTCGAGCCCGAACTCGGAACCGTCGCCGAGCAAATCGCGAAATACCGGCAAGTCGCGAGGCGTTGAAATGATCAGGATCTGGCGGATTCCGGCGAGCATCAATACGCTCAGCGGATAGTAGATCATCGGCTTGTCGTGTATCGGGAGGATTTGCTTAGATATCGCTAATGTTATGGGATAAAGGCGGGTTCCGCTGCCTCCAGCAAGGATAATCCCCTTCAACCTAATCTCCTCGAGTTACCCAAGTCGGCCAGCCTCCCGCAGTCCAGTCAAGGTAGCACAGGAAAGGCCCAGCGGCCCGCATTTTGCAGAGAACGGATGGCGGCTGCTCTAATGGATTCCATCCGATGTTACAAGCCATTGGCGATCCAGGAGCACTAGCAGCCAGCCGGCAACGGGTGCGACATTGGACAGGTTCAAGGCGTTCTACGCAACTGCGTTTTCATGGTGGTTCACCGATGGCGGGCCGACCTATTCGGCCTTTTCCGGGGCTCGACGGAGGCTTTCAGGCGGACGCCGCGGAAGCGCCCGCCAAGCTGCTGCCCGTGCTTGATTCCGAGATCTGGAAGAGACCCTGGATGCCGTCGAAAAGTGCCGGTTGGTACGATCGTCAGGCCGATCTTTTCATTCCCAGGTGCCGGCAGTTCCATTTCGTCGACCCGGCCGGCAATGGGATGGCGGTATGGGGATATTAGGAAAGATGCAGATTTCGAAGCCATTTTGCCTGTTGACACGCGGGCTCACTCCAATAAGTAGCAGCCCCACTTTCCAACGGCAAAAGCAGAATGATGAAATTCGGGTCAAGCGGCGTCCGAGGTTTGGCTTCGGAATTGGTTGGAAAGCCAAGCGGACTTTATACCGAAGCCTTTGCTCGGCGTTTGGCTTCCAGTGGATTTCAGCCGAATGGCCAGGTCTTCGTAGGCCGAGATCGGCGCGATAGCAGTCAAGCAATTGCCGACGACTGCATGGCAGCCTTGGCCGCAAGCGGGTTTCGGCCTATGGATTGCGGCACCATCCCTACGCCTGCCCTCGCTCTATATGCCCGGAAGTACAGGGCCGCGGCCCTCATGGTGACGGGTTCGCATATCCCTGCAGATCGCAACGGTATCAAGTTTTATGGCCTGAAAGGTGAGATCGACAAAGCGGACGAGGCAGCGATCACGAACTATGTCGCCGAACGGTCAAATGTGTACCCTTGGCCGCCTGCTCGCGGAACGTGGCCGGTTTGTCATGACGAGGCGGTCGCGGCCTATCGAGACCGCGCCAATGAGATATTGGAGCCGGGCGCTCTTTCCGGTATGAGGCTCGGCGTCTATCAGCACAGTTCGGTCGCAGCGGAGCTGCTGGTGGAGGTTCTTCAGTCCTACGGGGCCGATGTAGTTCCCGTCGGCAAAACTGCAACCTTCGTGCCAGTCGACACCGAAGCCGTGGATGCGGCCACGCTTGCGAAGCTGAAGGGTTGGGCCCACGAATTCAAGCTCGATGCCATTGTGTCCACGGACGCCGATGCCGATCGCCCCCTTATCGCCGACGACAACGGTGATCTATTTCGGGGCGACCTGATCGGGCTCGCCACGGCTCTCTTCGTAGCCGCAGATACTGTCGTCACGCCGGTAACCTCCAATTCGGGTATTTCAGGTGCTCTGGGTTTTGAGGTGGTGAGAACGAAGGTCGGGTCCCCTTTTGTCATCGAGGGCATGGAAGTGGCGTACGGCGATGGCAAGATTGTCGTCGGCTTCGAGGCCAATGGCGGCGTTCTCCTGGGGACGGATTGTCGGCTGAATGGGAAGACATTGGCGGCGCTGCCGACACGGGACGCCATCCTCCCGATCCTGGCCGTGCTCGGCACCGTGGCATCGACAAAAAGACCCCTGTCCCGCCTACGCGAGATGTGGAAGCTTCCATTCTGCGCAAGCGAACGTCTCGAGAACTTTCCCCTTGAGAGCTCGCGCAAACTGATGCGCCACCTCGCGAGCTTGGATTTGCTCCAGAAGTTTCTAGCCCCGTTTGGCACTATTGCCGACGTCGATGAAACCGACGGCATCAGGGCGCGGATGCATACAGGCGAGATCATACACTTGCGGCCGTCCGGAAATGCGCCGGAATTGCGCTGCTATTCGGAGGCCGCGGACTTCGACAGGGCGACGGCGCTCGTAGCGCAGACACTGGAGAAGGTGCGGGCAACCGCGTCCACGGACACTGAGGTCGTTCGATGAAAGTTGTTCCGGTCATCATCAGCGGTGGAGCTGGTTCGCGACTATGGCCGGCCTCCCGGCAGTCGCATCCCAAACCTTTCCTCAAGGTGGCGGACGGACATTCGCTCATACAGCATACTGTGCTGCGCGCTGCCTCGATCCCGGATGTCGTCGAGCTTGTCACCGTGACGTCCAGGGAACACCTTTTCCTCACGACAGACGATTTCGACGAGCTGGAACCAGTCATCCCGCCGCGCACCTTTCTGCTTGAACCAGAGGGGCGCGACACTGCCGCCGCCGTGGCAGCGGCCACGATCCACGCCAAGGCAACGCAAGGTCCCGACGCCATTCTGTGCATCTTTCCCGCCGATCACATGATCGGGAACGTGCCGGCATTTCTAAGCGCCATCGCCAGGGCCATCGAACATGCAAAGCAAGGGCGTATCGCAACACTGGGCATAAACCCGACCCGGCCGGACACGGCATTCGGCTATATCGAGGCAGACGGCGGAAAAGTTGTCCGCTTCGTCGAAAAACCGGATATCGAGACGGCCAAGGCCTATGTCGCGTCTAAGCGCTTCTTCTGGAACGCCGGCATCTTCTGCTTCAGAGCGCAGGTCATGCTTGATGAAATGGCTTCGCATTGTCCTGCCGTGATCGAGGCCGTTCTCGCCAGTTACGAGGACGGTCGCGTCAGCCATGGCGAAGGCTTTGCGAGCATCGAACTCTCGTCAGAACATTTCGCCTTGGCGCCGCGTATTTCGCTCGACCACGCGGTGATGGAAAAGACCCAAAACCTGGCGGTCGTCCCCTGCGACATGGAATGGAACGACATTGGATCGTGGAACGCGATGGCCGAACTGGTCGCCCCCGACGAGAGCGGGAACAGAATTCGCGGCGACGTTCGCATGGTGGACACCACCGGCAGCTACATAAGTTCGGGCAAACGCGTCATCGGCACGGTCGGCATCAGCGACCTGGTGATCGTGGATTCCCCGGATGCCTTGCTCGTGGCGTCCCGCGACCGCGTTCAGGACGTCAAGAAGTTGTTCGAGTCCCTCAAGGCATCCGGACATGAGGCGCATTTGCTTCACAGCACCGTGCACCGACCGTGGGGCACCTACACGGTCCTGGAAGAAGGCGAACGCTTCAAGATCAAACGCATCGAGGTGAAGCCTGGACGGCGCCTGAGCCTGCAAATGCACTACCATCGTTCCGAGCACTGGGTCGTGGTCAGCGGTTCTGCAAAGATAGTCAACGGTGACGAGGAACTGTTCCTGGCGACCAACCAGTCGACCTACATCCCTTGCGGCCACAAGCATCGGCTCGAAAACCCAGGCAAGATCGACCTGGTAATCATCGAAGTCCAGAGCGGCGACTATCTAGGCGAGGATGACATCGTGCGGTTCGACGACGTATATGGTCGCACCTGACAATTCATTGGCTCGCAGGGCTGGGGCGAGCAAACATCAATTCTGAGCTGGGGCGGGGAATCATCAGACACAATCGAGAGAATTGATGACAAAGACAGCACTGATAACCGGCGTCACCGGGCAGGACGGCGCCTACCTGGCTGAGCTTCTGCTCTCCAAGGGCTATGAAGTTCACGGGCTCGCCAGGCGATCGAGCACTGCAGACGTGAACACCACGCGCCTGAAATGGCTTGGCATCGAGAAAGACGTTCGAATCGTTGATGGAAACCTGACGGATCTGTCCGGACTGGCTCGAACCATGCGCGACATAAGGCCAGACGAAGTCTACAATCTCGCCGCCCAATCCTTCGTCAAATCATCATGGCAGCAGCCGATCCTGACAGGCAACGTTACCGGCATAGGCGTGACCAATGTCCTGGAGGCTCTCCGGCTCGAAGCCCCGGAGGCGCGCTTCTATCAAGCCTCATCGTCGGAGATGTATGGTCTTATCCAGGAGCCGATGCAGTCGGAAACCACCCCCTTCCATCCCCGCTCCCCTTATGCTGTGGCGAAACTCTACGGCCATTGGATCACCATCAACTATCGCGAGAGTTTTGGCCTGCATGCCTCGAGCGGCATCCTGTTCAATCACGAATCACCGCTTCGCGGCATCGAGTTCGTGACCCGCAAGGTCACGGATGCGGTTGCGCGCATCAAGAAGGGCACGTCCAAGGAGTTGCGGCTCGGCAATATCGACGCCAAGCGCGACTGGGGTCACTCCAAGGATTATGTCCGCGCCATGTGGTTGATGGTGCAGCAGGACCAGCCAGACGACTATGTCGTTGCCACAGGCAAGACGACGACCGTGCGCGACATGTGCCGGATCGCATTCGAGCATGTGGGGCTCAACATTGAGGACCACCTTGTCATAGATCCAGAACTGTTCAGGCCGGCGGAAGTCGAAATCCTGCTTGGCAATCCGGCAAAGGCAAAGCAGAAGCTGGGCTGGGAAGCGACGATCTCGCTGGAAGAGATGATCAGGGAAATGGTGGATGCCGACCTCGAACGTCACTCCCAGCCTATCAGGCGTTGAACTGAGCAGAAGGCCCTGGCGCGGATGGTTGATAGGTTGAAGCATCGCATCCTGATCACCGGGGCGAGTGGATTTGTGGGCACAGCATTATTGCGGCTGCTGGAGCGGGAACACAGCGAATGCGAGGTGTTCGCGTTTGGCCATGGCAACGGACATCTGAACCCGATCGATCTCATGGATCGGGACGCGGTCGACGCGGCAGTCCATGAGGTCCGTCCTACCGCGCTTGTGCATTTGGCGGCGGTCGCCGCGCCCGCCGATGCTCGCAATGCCCCGCGCCATGCCTGGGACGTCAATGTGACGGGAACGATGAATCTCGCAGAATCCGTGATGCGCCATGCTCCGGAGGCGAGGTTCGTTTATGTTGGGAGTTCGGAAGCCTACGGAGCCTCATTCCAGAGCGTAGCCGGTCCGGTGACAGAAACCGTGCCGCTTCGGCCCGTGACGGTCTACGGTGTCACCAAGGCGGCCGCGGATCTGATGATCGGTCAAATGGCGTATGACGGACTGCGCGCGGTTCGTTGCCGCCCGTTCAACCACACCGGCCCTGGCCAGTCTGATGCTTATGTAATTCCCGCCTTCGCTCGCCAAGTGGCCGAGATCGCGGCTGGCAAGAACGAACCGGTCATTCATGTGGGAAATCTTGAAGTCGAGCGCGACTTCCTCGACGTTCGCGACGTCGTGCGCGCATATGCCGGTGCCGCGATGCTGAATCCGAACGCCGATCCGGACTGTGTCTACAATATCGCATCCGGGCAACCGCTCAAAATCCGGCATATCCTTGATATGCTTATCGCGCAGTCGGGCATCGATATCGAAGTCCGCGTCGACCCGGAAAAACTCCGCCCGAACGACATTCCCTTCGCGTCGGGTGATGCGTCAAAAGCACGCGACTGGCTGAAGTGGAAGCCTCTGGTGCCATTCGAGCAGACAATAGCCGACGTTTTCGGATATTGGCAGCGGGTATGTAAGGCCCGCTGACGCGCGCAAGAGGTTGATCGAATGTTCCGAAGCCTTTGGCAATATCGCCATTTCATCATCTCCTCGATCAGAGGCGATCTGAAGGGACGTTTTGTGCGGTCCCGTCTGGGCGGCCTTTGGTTCATCCTTCATCCGCTGGCGCAGGCCGTGATCTTCTCGATCGTGCTTTCGGAAGTTCTCAAGGCACGGCTTCCGGATACGGACAGCCCCGCCGCCTATCCGATCTATCTTTTGTCCGGGATGGCGGCGTGGACGCTGTTCAGCGAAATCCTCACGCGCAGCATGACTGTCTTCATCGAGCAGGCGCCGGTGATGAAGAAGATCGCCTTTCCGCGTCTGTGCCTGCCCGTGATCGTCGGGGGCACGGCGCTGATCAATCATCTGCTATTGCTCGTCGCCCTGTTCATCATCTTCATCTTCCTGGGACATATACCGGGCCGGGCGTTGATTTTGCTGCCGGTCGGGATCGTCCTGATTGCGGCAATCGGCTTCGGCCTCGGTGTGATCCTCGGGGTGATGAACGTGTTCATCCGCGACATAGCGCAGGTCATGACGATCGTGCTGCAGCTCTGGTACTGGATGACGCCGATTGTCTATCCGGCCAATGTTCTGCCCGAAAAGTACAGCTTCATGATCAGCCTGAACCCGATCGCGCCGCTGGTGGGGTTGTATCAGGATGCGCTGTTGTTCAACCGCTGGCCGAGTCCGGAAAGCCTGATCATGCCGGCCATTTTGGGACTGCTCAGCATGGGCTTTGCGATGCTGTTCTTTCGCCGCGCAAGCCCCGAACTCGTCGACGTGCTGTAGCCATGACCGTGCTTTCCGTCAGTCATTTGTCGAAACGCTATGCAAACTATGCGAGCAACCTCGAGCGATTTGCGGGCTGGTTCGGTGCGCACGTCGAGCCGACGGAGGAATTCTGGCCGGTCAAGGACATCTCGTTTTCGCTGTCGGCAGGAGAAGCGCTCGGCCTCATCGGGCAGAACGGCGCCGGCAAGAGCACGCTTTTGAAGCTGATCACCGGCACGGTGCGGCCGACCGAGGGCACGGCGCATGTCGTCGGCCGCATCAGCGCCATCCTCGAACTCGGTCTCGGCTTCAATCCCGAGTTCACCGGACGGCAGAACGCCTATCATGCCGGCGGGCTGATGGGCCTCTCACAGGCGCGCCTGGCCGAGCTGATGCCGCATATCGAGGACTTTGCCGAGATCGGCGAGTTCTTCGACCAGCCGCTGCGAACCTATTCGAGCGGCATGCAGGCGCGGCTGGCCTTCGCGCTCGCCACCGCCGAACGGCCGGAGGTGCTGATCGTCGACGAGGTGCTTTCGGTTGGCGACAGCTATTTCCAGCACAAGAGCTTCGACCGGATACGCAGTTTCAGGGCCGCCGGCACCTCGATCATCCTGGTCACCCACGGTATGGGCGATGTGAGAGCATTGTGCGACCGTGTAATTCTGCTGGACAAGGGACAGGTGCTGAAGGACGGGCCGCCGGACGAGGTCGTCGACTACTACAACGCCCTGATTGCGACCAAGGAGAACGCGAAGCTGACCATCGAGCAGCGGCGCGAAAAGGACGAGTGGCTTTACAGCAGAAGCGGGACCAAGGCAGTGGCCGTTGAATCGGTGACGCTGCTCGACAGCGACAGCGGGGGGCAAATCAGGACCGCCGTTTCGGGGCAGACCGTGACGATTCGGGCGCGGATTGTCGCCAAGGAAGATGTCCCGGAGCTTGTCATCGGTTTCATGCTGAAGGACCGCGCCGGCCATACCGTCTGGGGAACCAACACCTGGCATACGGGCCAAGTTCTTTCCAACCTCTCGGCCGGCGACAAGGTCGAATGCCGCCTGCGTCTCTCCTGCGCCCTTGGCCAAGGCTCATACGGTCTTTCCATATCGCTGCACACGGGAGACGTGCATATCAACAACAATTTCGACTGGATTGAAAACGTCGAGGTTTTCGACGTCATCAATTCGAGCCAGCCATTTTTCATTGGGACAAGCCGTCTTGAACACGCGTTTGAAATCACTCGATGAAAAAGAACTTTGACGATTTGTACAAGGCGTTCGAGGACCGCTTCCGGGGTTCGCGAGAACTCATAACGGAGCGGCTGACGATCTATTTGCCCTTGTTGGAGCAGGTGCCGCGGCAGGCTGAAGGGCCGACCCTGGCAGTCGATCTCGGCTGCGGACGGGGCGAATGGCTGGAGATACTCACCGAGTCCGGGTTCGATGCGATAGGCGTGGATACCAATGCGCGCATGGCGCAGGAGGCCATCGACAACGGCCTCACAATCGAATTGCAGGACGCGCTCGAATATCTCGGCGGCAGGCCGGACAACAGCGTGGCCGTCATTTCGGCCTTCCACATGGTCGAGCATGTACCGACCGATTACCTGATCGGACTGCTGGATGAATGCCAGAGGGTGCTGGCCGAAGACGGCCTGCTGATCCTGGAGACACCCAATCCGGAAAATATCTCGGTCGGGACGCATACTTTCCACCTCGATCCGACTCACAAAAGCCCGCTGCCCCCCGATCTTCTTGAGTTTCTGGTGGAACAAGCGGGCTTCTCGGAGACAGCAATCGTCAGGCTGAACGGCGCGCCGATGATCAACGCGGGCCCCATCGAGCGAAGCATTCATCTCATGTTCGAAGTGGCGCGTGACTATGCCTGCCTGGCAAGAAAACGTGATAAACAAGCTGCGGAAGAACCAGACTCGCTTGCCGCCTTTGTCCAGTCAGTGTCACAGCCGGCCCCCACCGACACCGGAAAGCTAAAGGAATGGCTCCGTTCCGCCGATGACGAGATCGTGGGCATATCGGAAGGGGTCAAGGCAACGATGTCCTCCAACGCGGACCAACTTCGCCAATTGAGCGACAATCTCACTGCCCAGTCGAAGCTGTTGCGAACAGGAAATATTGCCCTGAGGAACACGGTGGCTTCTCTCGGCAAGCAGCTGACTGAAATAGTCAGAGACAAGGCGGTAGCCACGCGCGATGGCGAGATCGAGCGTCTTCGTCTGCAGATTGCCGAAGCGGAGGTTGCCAAGGCGGAACAGTTGGCCTTGAAAGAGACTGCCATCCAGGAGCGGGATGATGAAATTGACCGCCTCCACCAGCATGTTGCGGATGCAGATACCGCGAGCACGGAGCTGCTGGCTCGCAAGGAAGCCGCCATCCGCGAGCGTGATGCCGAAATTGCCCGGCTAAGCAAAAAAGTCACGAGTGTCGAGGAACGGGCTCAGCAGCTGGCAGCCCAGATCACCGCGTTTCAGAACTCGACCTCATGGAGAGTTGCAGCGCCAATGCGTGGTCTTGTCTACGGCTCTCGGGCTGTGGGTCGACTTCCAAAGGCAAATGCCCGGCTTGTGATGGTGCATGGGTTGCTGTGGTTGCGCCGAAGGCCCAGGATCGCCGCATTTGTCCAGCGCATGGTGCGGTTCGTTCCGCCGGTCGAACGCCGTCTCCTGGCGTTCGCACGAGCAAGCAGCGGTTTCGTCCCCATCGACACGGGTTGGACGCTTGAACCTGACCCGGTTGCTCTTGGCGTGTGGCGCAAACGTCTCGAGACCGGAAGGTCGGCATGACCAACACACAGCCCTTGAGACTCTGGGTCGACGGCCAGTGTCTCCAGACGCATAGCCGCAAGCGCGGGATCGGACGCTACGTATTGGATCTGCTGAGCGCCCTTTCGACTGACGAAAGCAGCATCGAGCTCTCGGTTTCGCTGAATGCCGCGATGCCTGACGCCACAGTTGCTGCGCGATCGCTGCTTTCGGGCATCGTGCCATCGGAGCGCATTCACGTCTGGCACGGGAAAGTCGAAGGCGGTGAAGCCGACTACGGACACACGCCATGGCGCAGTCGTAGTGAGATGGCCCTCGTCCATCATGTCAATCAGCTCAATCCAGACGTTGCCTTGTCTGCCAGCCCGTTCGAAGGCGCAGTCGACCCCGCGATCCCCTACCTCGGAGGGTCATTGGCGGCGGTCAGAACGGCAGCCCTGTTTTATGATGCGATCCCGTTCAGGTTTCCGCACAAATACATTCGCGATCTTCGTCAACGGGAATATTATCATCGGCGTCTTTCCAGCTACAAGAATTTTGATCTGGTGTTCACCATTTCAGATTTTTCTTCTCAAGAATTTCGACATTTCGTCCAGTCGTCAAAAGAGACATGCATCGGCACAGGAATATCTGAAAGCTTTGTTAAATGCATCAAAGATAGCTCGGGTGAAAGCCCAATTGATGGGAAATACGTTCTTTACGTTGGCGGCTCAGATTGGCGCAAGAATCTTGAAATAGTTCCATCTGCATTTATGAAAATTTCCATATCATTGCAGGAAAACTTGAAGTTCGTAATCGCCGGAGAGATTACCGACCGAGAAGAGATTGAATACCGCAAAAATTGGGAATTGCACAACTTATCTTCTGACCGACTCGTATTCGCAGGCGCAGTCGATGACAGAACGCTGGTTCGTCTTTACAAAGGGGCGCTTGCACTGGTCCAGCCGTCGTTCATGGAAGGCTTCGGGCTGACTGCGCTGGAAGCAATTGCCTGCGGAACGCCTGCAATCGCGGCCAGAACGGGCGCACTTCCCGAAGTTGTCGGAGACGGCGCATTGCTCTTCGACCCCGCGTCACCTTCGGATCTTGCGGAGAAAATAGAAGCGGTAGCGGCAGGCAAACTCGACGCGCGAAAGCTGGAAGAACTGGCGCGGGATAGAATTGACACGTTCAGTTGGCGAAAGGTCGCAGAGCGCGTCGTTCAGGGCTTGCACGGGCTCGACCGCCACACGGCTCCGCAGCAGGTTGACCTGGTCAAGGCGCTTGGCGTCAAGAAAGGTGATGAAACGGACCTGGCGACCCTGATGGCCCTCGCCGAGCCGGAAGCCACGAAGCCGCGCCTGCTGGTGGACGCGAGCGCAACACTGATAGACGACCACAAGACTGGCATTCAACGCGTTGTTCGGCGGATCTGTGAAAATATGTTCCCGCCCCGGTCGAGCGACGAGGGCAAGTACATCTCGTTCTGCGACGACGAATCCGGCTGGTACTTTGCAAGAGAATGGACAGCACGCCCGCCGTCGAAGCAACCATCGAACCGTATCCAGCCACACGCCGGCGACACCGTCTTGATGCTAGACAGCTCGTGGCCTTTCCACACCCTCCATCCGGCATTTCTTCGCCCGGTCCTGATCAAGGGCGGCGAAGTCATATCCTGCCTCTACGACACGGTTCCCCTGCGCTCGGCTGCCTTTTGCCATGAAGGCATGCCGCCCATTTTCAGTGCATGGTTTCAAACCGCTCTCGCCTATTCGACCGGATTTGTCTGCATCTCGCGCGCGGTCGCCGACGAACTGCTGGAATTGCTCGCAGGCATCCAGTTTCCACGCCGCATGAAGGTCGGCTACTGGCATCTCGGCGCGGATTTCGCAACCGACCTGTCCTCACCCAAGCCGGCTCGGCGGAACATGGCCGTGGCCCGTCCTCGCTTCCTGATGGTCGGAACGCTGGAGCCCCGCAAGGGCCACCGCGTTGCATTGGAAGCCTTCGAGGCATTATGGGCCGATGGTTTCGACGTCGAGCTGGTTATCGTCGGAAAGATCGGGTGGGGCATCTCGCATCTGGCCGACCGTATTCGGCGCCATGCGGAATTCGGCAAGCGTCTTCACCTACACGAAAAGGTTGGCGATACCGACCTGGCCGCTCGGTACAGCGAGTGCGAAGCCTTGATTGCGGCCTCCTTTGCCGAAGGTTTCGGTCTGCCCATTGTCGAGGCAGGCCATTTTGGCAAACCGGTGCTGGCCAGTGACATTCCCGTGTTCCGCGAAGTGAGCAAGGGGGCAGCGGAGGCGCATTTCTTCAAGGTCGGCTCGCCTGCCGCGTTGGCTGCGGCCGTTAAGAGTTTTCTGAATCGTACGTCCGGTGACACGCCTCCCCATGCGTCTTGGCCAACCTGGTCCGAAAGCGCAGCGCAGCTGGAAGATATTGTTGTTGGGCAGAACTGGTACAAGCTCTACGAGCCACGATCGCCTAGGCCTTTCACACAGCTCACCGACCTTGGCAACACACGGGTCGCAGCAGCCCTCGATGAGGAGCAGCGTGCCCATCGCCTTGAACTTGTGGAAGGTCCCTACAGGACCGATGATGGCACGGGATTGAAGATCGTTGTCAATGTGACCAACCTTTCCGGGACAGCCTGGTCGAGCCTCGGCCCGACCGACGGCCACATGGGAATAGCGCTGGGCTATCATGCGTTCGACGCCGCTGGCGAACTCCTCCAGTATGACCAAGCGCGCACCTGTATTCCATTTGTTCTGGTGCCGAATGATACAATCTATCTGGCCGTCAACGTCCCCGCGTCGCTTAGAGAACGTGGTGCCGCACGCGTCGATATAGAACTCGTCCAGGAGGGCGTCCGTTGGTTCGGCAGCCCCCTTCGCGTGGCTTTGTAGCCAGATGGGGGCTGGCTGGATAGGAAGCAGAAACGCATGATCGCACGCAGCGATGTCATTGCCGGCTACAAGCAACTCCTTGATCGCCCGCCTGAATCGGATGAGGTTATCTCCGCGCACCAGGCAGCCCACCGGGATGTCGAGGCGTTTCACGACAGCATCAGACAGTCGTCCGAATACCTGGCGAAAAACAGAGCCTCGGCCGGGAATCCGGTCTCGTCCGTGCAGCCATCAAATTGGCTGCACGGCAAGGCAATTGGACCAGGCAACCTCGATACCTTCATTGCCTGTTCCGACAGCCTCGGGCCTCCAAGTTCTCCGCAGGTCGAGCAGTTCTGGCGTGGCATGAAATATCTGCCCGAGACCAGAGTAAACCAGAAGCTGGATCCGTTCGGGTACGAATATGTCGCTCAGCAGATAGCCGTATATCGGGAGATCGCGCGGCGCGACATCAACCAAGATGTAAATGAACTGACCGACTTCGCGATGGCGGACCACATTGCCGGCGCAAATCCCTACACCCATCAGCCGCCTACGGCGGTAGCGCTGCATGTCGGGCGTGCCGCGCGGGCCATCCAGTATTCGGGACTACAGATCGGCGCCCATGTTCTGGACATGGGTTGCGGCTGGGGTACGAGTTGCGAACTGATGGCCTTCAGCGGACTCGAAGTCACCGGTCTCGACATTAATCCGCGCTTTGTCGAACTGGTGAACACCAGGGCGAAGCGGATCGGCCACAAGGTCAGCGCCGTTCAAGGCAGCTTCGAGACCATTCCCGGCGACGGGCTTTATGACGCCGTGCTTTACTATGAGAGCCTGCACCACGCGATAAAGCCATGGGAGACGCTGTCGCTCGTGCACAGCAGGTTGAAACCAGGCGGAAAGCTCATGCTGGCGGGCGAGCCTGTCAACGATATCTGGAAACACTGGGGCATTCGCACCGACCCACTGTCGGTCTATTGCATCCGCAAATTTGGCTGGTTCGAGAGCGGATGGAGCGCCGATTTCATCTCGAAATGCGTGAAGCGGTGCGGCTTCGAGATCGACCATTTCGCGGAAGAGCCGGGTTCGATCGGCTGGATCATGATCGCCCGCAAACAGAACTAGACACGCAGACTTACTCCGCCTCAGGGCACCGTCACCTCCTAGGGTGTTGACACAGGAGAAAAACCAGCAAAATTATGTGCTTAGGTCTATCCGAGAGCTACTCACGGGTGACACACATGGTGCCTGCGATGAGCTGTCCAATAAGACACCGTATGACCGGCGTGTACTGGTTTCGAAAGCGCGTACCGGCCGACATTGCGGTGCTAAGCGGCCGCAACCAGGTCACTCGCGCAATTTCATCGCTGACCAGCGGGATCACCAAGCGCCCCGCCGGTTTCGGCGCCGGTGAGCGCCAGAGCCTCGCCAAAGCCGATCCTGCCGCTACGACACGATACTGAGCGTCACAAATGAGATGGCATTTCGCCCTTCCGACGGGGTTCGGTCGATCAATCTTGCATCATGGTTGGACTGAAGGCGCCGGTAGCTCCTTCGCAGAGCCGGGAGTCAGCAAACGGTGATCGAATTCATGCAAGTCATGTGACTGGATGGGCTTCGTTTTGCTTAGACCGAGTTGTGTCCTGTTCGTTGGGCTGAATACTCGTCGGCCAAGGTTTATAAAGGGGCGCTCTACGTAGCGCTCGGATAGCTCGGATAGTGGGATTGTTATTGCCGTCACTATCACTCCAAACAGCACCCCGAAGACGGCGTAATTTCTCGCAATCCAGTCCCAGCCCAGCGTTGCAACGACGAGAGGCAAAAGCGCCGACAATACGACGGGATGGATCAGGTAAAGCCCGTAGCTGATACGGCCCAACCTTGTCAGCATCGGGTTGTGAAAAGCGTGGTGCTTCACTTGGCTCTGGAACAGAACCGTGACCGCGAAGAACGAAAGGGCCAACTCGGCTATTAGAGCTCTAATATCTGCAATGGGGAGCGAAAAACGGATGCCAATCATTGCGATCAGCGCAGCAAACACGATCCATCCAGGGAGTTTTCCGGCCTCAGAGTCGGCCATCGCGGGAACCAGCATTCCCAGAGCAAACGATGGAAGGGCTACGTTCATTAGCCCTGGTGCAAAAGGCGCGCCGAGGAACAAGCGACTGGTCGCCCAAAACAGAAACAACACAGGAGCGATATTGCCCAATAAGCTGCGACCGAACGCGATCAACAAGATGAAAGGGACCATAAGCATCTCGGCTTGCAGGGTCCATGTAGCGCCATTGACATGGTTCGTTAGGAGTAGGCCGTTTTCAATCATCTGCCGCGCAGTGAACGGTACAGAGGAATGGCTCGGCGGATACACCCAACTCAGCAATCCGAAGCCAGCGATCATTACGACCAGGGCGGGATAGATTCGTAATATCCGACGTGCCATGAACCTTACAGCGGTCCCGAGATTGAAAGTTTCTTCCCTCTCAAGCGAGGCCATCAGAACGGCTCCACTTAGGATGAAAAAGAGGTTTACCGCCATCCCGCCGGCGAAAACAGAAAGCAGGGCTCTGCCGGCAATGTCGGCGCCAGATACTGATGACAAGGGTACGTTCAGCACCTGAGGCACGAGATGGGGATTGGCTATATGGATGCAATGATGGAATACGACGCAGAGTGCTGCAATTCCGCGCAGGCTATCCAGCCTAAGGTTGCGAGTTGACATCGGTGATTCCTTGGGGACGATCCGCCCGAATGCGCCTAGCTGCACCGGTTTTTTATAGGGCGCGCTGGCGTTCCTACGTACGTACCTGGCGAAGTGATGTGGTCGACTACCGTTGCTCCAGCTCCGACAATTACGTCATCGCAGATTGACACTTTGTCGATGACCGTGGCGCCTGCCCCAACGAACACGTTCGAACCGATACGTCCACGTCCAGCAATCGTTGCGTTGACGGATACGTGAGAGAAGTCACCGACTTTGCACTCATGCTCAACAATTGCGCCGGTGTTTATGATTACGCCGCGGCCGACCAGCGCCCCTGGCCCTACGTGGGCGTGATGGCATACGAGCGTCCCTTCGCCCATCTCAGCCAGGACCCCGATAGTAGCGGTTGGCGAGATCAGCGTCGCGACGGGCAGGCGTCGCTGCTCCCACACAGCTCTGCGACCCAGATTGTCGCCGATCGCGGGGAAGATCCTCCAACCAGGCGCCAACTTTGCTGGCAAAACGCTCACAACGCGGAATCCAGCGAAAGCTTCATTCGGCTGGGCATTTGCATCAACAAAAATCAGATTTTTGACACCAGCGCTCAAGGCTATATCGGCGACACTACGCGCATGGCCCCCAAAACCCAGCACATAGATACCGTCCAATAGGAACGTCACTTCGCCGCCACCTTCTGTCGCCCGGCCAACTCGTCGAGAATACGCAGGTGCTCTTCGACGACATCAGCCCAAGATCGCTTTGCGAGCACATCGTCATAGAATTTTCGCTGTTGCTGGTAGAGGCTCGTCCGGTTCTGAATGCCCCATTCTATCTTTTCGCCCAAGGCTCTCCAGTTATAGGGGTCGAAGAGCGATGCTTCCCTTAGTGTCCGATCTTTTATTATTTCTCGGGTCACCTCGATATCGGCCATAATTGCTGGCGTGCCCACGGACAACGCTTCGGTAAATGTGAAGGGCATCCCGCCTTCTGAAAGGCTTGGATTCACCGCGAGATCCGCGAGCTTGTAGCAAGCCGCAAGCTCTGGCTCGGTCAGCCCGTGAACGCATAGCACGTCCGATCGTAAGTTGTGCTGGTCCAGAAAAATCCTAACGCTCTCATACTGGCTGAAGCCAGTTAGGATGAGCTTATGCCCGATCCTTCTCTTGCGGAGGAGCCATTCATAAGCACGAAGCAGCGTTATTACGTTCTTGGATGGTCGAAATTGACTAGCGTAAAAAAGGAACTGCACTTTCGGATTGCTGAAGGTACTCGCATACCCTGCGAGGCTAGCCTTTCTGATGGCGCCTAGCAGCAGCATCTCGGCATAAGCGCGCCCAGTTGCGTCGTTGTCGGGAAAACCGGTGATCGTAATAGGGCGGCTCAAGTCGTTCGGGGCGTGGGGTATCATCCGAATTGCACTGGGATCAATTCCAAACTTCTCAACAAGAATCCCACGCTTGATGTGCTCGCTGTACGTGACGAAATTCTCATTTCGACGAATAGTGGTTGCTACGGTCTGGTACGCATGCTGCATCGGAACGCCGCCGAGCCTCGCAAAGCCTACAGGAAATTCTGCGAGAACAACGTCAGGCACACAGGTTAGGACCGGTGCCTTCAACTCCGTCACCTTGGGCCAGAAAGCGGCTGGTGTGTACCAAGCGCCGATGTCATTCTGTCTATTCCCACTTTGGATCATCAAAGCGGTTTCCCGTTCCAGCATTCCTTCGTACAGCCTGAAACGCAGGCTGGAGGGCGACACTAGGCCGAGTGCAGCCACGCTTCGCCACAGTCTGCTTCGAGCCTGTCTGAACCAAGAGCTGATGGCGGTACGGGTCCGCCTCACCAGGCGCATCCCAAGAACCATAGCGGTGATGGGAATTGCCAAGGACACGCAGTATGCAGCAAAGGCAATCAGGGCCATGAGACTCCGCGTGCTTGCAATACGGCCTCTCAGCCATTCAGCGTGCGCAACCGCTATGGGATAAAGCCTGTCTCGAACCGCCTGAAAACGTTTGCGAGGCCGCTTAGTCTCTCTTCGTCGCTGCAGCAGTTGATAAATGCGATATAGCAGTGGTGTCTGGTCAGGGCCGACAAGGCTGTAGGCCTGGCGCGGAATCTCGGCTTCCATGCATAGCGTTATCAAGGCCTCTCGAGACCAGCTCGGGCAAAGGATTGCGAAATGAGCATCACCTCGGTCCGTAGCCGCCTTTAGAAACGAGGACAAATAGCGTCCTAGTCCCTCTGTTCGAAGATCAATGGAGGGCGCGTATGCTATGAAAATTCCGTACTGCTTCATAGGAATTCGCGTATAACGTGCCAATAGTGGGGAGCCAGGCGTCGGACGCTCTGATCGGCGAGTTGTTTCTCGGTCGCCAAAGAACGCTGGCGCTCCGCCAAATTGACTTCCATCGCATGCAATTGGGCTGCCATATCTTCAGGATCTTCCTGGTCCATGAAACTCAGGCCGAGTTGGAATTGGCGGTCCATTTCGCGCATCGCGGGATAATCGCTTGAGAGAGATGGAACGCCGTAGTGGGCTGCCTCTATGATGCTAAACGTGCCGTTGTCTAGCTCCGTGGGATGCCAGAGAAACGCCGATGCAGAGAGTTCCCTCCGATAAGCTTCGTCCGACAGCTCACCCAGAAACTTAACCCGTTGCCGAAGAGCGCGGCTGGCTGCAACGACACGGTTGAGCCCATCAAGGTGTGGTAGCTGGCTTTTGGTGATCTCGCTTGAGCCAAACCCCGTGACATGACAACTCAGCGTGCCCTCGTAAACCTCATAGTAAAGCTGCAATGCAGCCAGTGCTCTGCGATGGTTCTTGTGCGCTGCCAAGTTGGTGCTCCACAGGAAATGGGTAGGTTCAGCCCTTTGGCCGTTTCGCGTGGCCGTGCCCTTTTCAGGCACTAGCATAGGCACCTTGGTAACACGGCGAGGATCGATGCCCGCATATTGAAGAGCGTCCTGGCGGGTGAACTCCGTCGTTACCAGGACGTGACTGGCCAATCGGTTGGCCAGCAGAATCTGCTCCTCAACATGCGTGACCTTATAGTGACGCTGCAGATAATCGAAGACGCTCAGGATCGCAGGCCGCATTGGCAAGAGCGGCAGCGACAATCTATCGGAGATCACGATCCACAGATCACAATCACCAAGCTGCTTTATTCCATCGTCTATTGCTAAATATCTTTCGTAGACTGGCTCCCAGTCAGCGTGACCGTCAAACATCATCGCTGTTTTCGCCTCTGCCTTGTCCAAGACATTCCAAGTGAACGTTCTGGTGGTCACGGAGGACGGCAAATCAGACCAATCCTTTGGTGAGTATGCAGAAGGTAGATCAAGATGGAGCAATACGACTTCTACACCTTCTCCGGCTTGCTCCGCGCCCTCGGAGATCGCCTCCGCGAGCAACTTTGCAGCACGCAACGTCCCTCCGCGGTAGACGATAGGAAGGATAATCGCTATCCGCTTTTTCCGCGATGGCAGACCATTTTGCCCCGCTTTGGTGGCCTGCAAGCGTTCAACAACATGTGTCAGATTTTTCCGCCATGCGCTCTCGAGCCTATCCGGCCTCATAGCATCGAGCAGCACCCTCTGGCTCTTCCGGATATCGTCGGCAAGGCGGTCGTCGCCCTGCAACAGCCTGTGAATCTTGGATTTTGCCTCGGCTACTGTTCGAGCTCTGCCGGGCAGGCTGATTCCTCCAAGCTCATCGAGCATACCATCAGCCATGAAGACCAACGGCATGCCGGCACGCACCGCCTCGAACGGGTGATAGTGGATATGACGAGGCTCGCGGGAATGGTAGTACATCACGCGCATCTCCCGCATGTGCCGTTCGTGCAATTCTTTCGGGACAAAGCCCAGCACATTCGGATCCCCGACAGCTATCGGCTGGCTCCCGCCGATCGCATAAGGCAAACCGGCAAAATCGCGCTTAAATTCGTCGAAGATCGCTCGGTAGTATGGGTTGAAGCCGATGTCGGGACAAACAAAGAAGACCCGGCGGTCACTACCCGTCCATCCCTCCTGTAGATCGGCCGACGACAGACCCAGAGGGAGGTAGACAGTTCGCCTGCGAAGGAAATCATCCTCTACTGCATGCAAATCTTTGTAGGCTTCCCCGAACCAAAAACGATCACCCATCCTTTCAACGGTTTTCAGTCCATGGGTGAAATGTTTGCGAATTTTCGAATAGCTATTCGCTCGCTCAAGCCCATAGGCCCGCCATATGGCCGCCCCCTGAAAGTGAGCGGAAATGCTCCCCAACGCCTCTGAGGTGTGAACAATGAAAAAGAGCAATGAAAAATGGCGGTTGGCTACCGCCCAGGCCTCGCGCCCCGGATCCCCATACCAATCTGCAGCGTTTAGAACAGCCAGATCACTGGGAGGTATGGTCAAGTTTTGATCTTCAGAAAAGTCGAGCGACGCGCTACGAAAGCTCGGATCAACTGGATAGATTTTCGGAAGAAAGATTTCGTTGAAGCCGCATGCCTTGAGCATTGGGATCTCGAAGCGACGAGCCGCGCTATGGTTCAATAGCCACATGGCCCGAGGCATTCTCACAGTATCTGAGTGCGCGCCGGAAACGGAAGCCAAGCTGGGTGAAATGTCGGGGGACTCGATCAATTGCGGAGCACCTTGCGATACCGCTCTTCGAATAACCTGCAACCGAAGTCATAGAGGTCAAAGTCGTTCGAGTTTAAGCTGCGAAGGCGGGCCTGCGCTGCTGGTGAAAGATGCGTGGACTTTTCCCCCGACCTGTTTTCGCGCGTCGGAGAGATAGCGTAGGGCCGTGCGTTTTTGAAAGTAGCCCGGAACAGGCTGATGGAGTCCTCAAAACGTTCGACGATACCGAAAAAACGGAAGACAGTTTCGAGATTGCGTTTTGCACTGTCCAGCATGCCAGGCTTGTCCGGAGCGTCCGCCAGATATCTGGTCTGCACGTCTCTGATATGCCCTTCAATGTAGAGATTCGGCGACATGATAAACTCTTCGAGCGTGGCCGTTTGCGAGAAACGGAGCGCTTCGATCTGATAGGGCTCCATGACATTCAGCCAAGCTTCCGTTAGATTGCTGGGATTCGACCATGACTTCCATTGGGAAATCGCCCTTGCCAGCGGGTGGCGTAGGAATGTGATGAAAGTGAACCGTCGGCCAGTTGCCTTGAGCAGAAAATAGTCATAATGGCCCCAATATAGTTGATACTGGCTTCGCTCGTCCTTTGTAACAGTCATATCGCCCATAAATGGTGGCGCTACCTTCGACTGATCGGCAATATTCTCCATGAGATATTCAACAAAGGCCGTCCCTGCTGTCTTGGGTATATGCACGAAGGCGATCGGATTATTTAGATTCCGTAAATCTTCTACTGCTGGCCGCTTCAGCGAATTCAGAAAAAACTTCATTTTGAAAACTTTTCTTCATAGAATTCTATTGCTAGCTCGATGGGCGCATCCAGGACGATATGGCCGTCGGCTAAGACAAGCCCCCGCTGGCACAACTGCCGAAGCGTCGTCAGGTCGTGACTCGCGAGAATCATAATTTCTGACTGCTCGACGAGATTCATGATGCGCGCTCGGGCTTTCCCCATGAACCGAGCATCACCAGCCCCCACCACTTCGTCCAGAAGCAGAATATCGCCTCCGACCGACGTAGAGATCGCGAACGCCAAGCGAACTTGCATTCCCACGGAATATGTCTTGAGCGGGTAGTCAATGAACTCCCCCAGATCGGCGAACTCGACTATCTCAGCTTCCATGGACCGCATAGCCCTGGGCGAGAGTCCAAGCAACAAACCGCGATAAAGGACATTTTCACGGCCCGTAGCATCCGGTTCGAATCCCAAGCTCAGATCGAGCATTGACCTGATTGTGCCGCGGACATCTCTGCTGCCAGATGAAATTGGATAGAGTCCGGCGACCATCTTGAGGAAAGAGCTTTTGCCGGCCCCGTTGTGGCCAAGCAACCCGATCCGTTCTCCCTGCTTCACATGGACAGTGATATCTTTGAGCGCATGGATGTCCGTGAGATCTCGTTTGGTCCGAGCTTGGCTAAACCAAGTGGCGAGCAAGGACTTGAGGGACCTCTCCCTGAAGGCCACCGATGCATAATGC
Source organism: Mesorhizobium monacense (assembly GCF_056781675.1). Taxonomy (NCBI): domain Bacteria; kingdom Pseudomonadati; phylum Pseudomonadota; class Alphaproteobacteria; order Hyphomicrobiales; family Phyllobacteriaceae; genus Mesorhizobium; species Mesorhizobium monacense. The sequence goes on from NZ_CM165567.1 coordinate 3,866,132, forward strand.
AGATTGACGTTTTGGAGACGAATTGCGTTTGTCATAGGTAGAAGATCACTCGTTTCTCGGAAGCCCGCCCAACTAGAATGGCGATCACTCCGAGTATGACAATCGCCCCAAGTGACCAAGCGTAGTTCGCCAAGGTCGGCCACTCCCCGTGCAAGAGCGGGGCACGAGCTATTTGGAGCAGGTGATAGATCGGGTTGTAGTCGACGAGCACATGCAGATCCCCATTCCGAAACGTTGCCGCTTCAAAGTAGATTGGCGACACAAACCACATCGCTTGCATGATGAGGCCTAGCGCGTGGGGCAAATCGCGGAAGCGTACTGCGATGTAAGCCGTGATCGTCGCTCCGGGCCAAGCGACAAGACCAAGAATCGGAAAGGCCGTAAGTGCTGCGAACCAACACCAGCCAAAATTCTGGGGCATGACGAGGAGCACCCACAAAATCAAAGCGAGGCTCGCCGTGACCAGAATGATGAGTCCGGTCAAGGCGTTGCGTAGTGTATAGATGGCGAGAGGGTGTCGGGTCTGCTTGATGTAGGCATCAGCTTGCACGAAAGCCAGTGAGCCTCCAATCACCGAGCCAGCCACATACTCCCACATGATCATCCCTGACAGGATGTAGGGGGCGTACTCCGTAATTAGCATGTCGAAAATTCGGCTGAAAACCAGGGACAACAACAACGTCAGCCCGAGAGGCTGCAGTATGGACCAGAACAGACCGAAGAAGGAGCGACGCCACCGCGAACGCAGATCCGACATCGAAAGATGCCACCAAAAATAGCGGGCGGCCCAGATACCCGATAGGTAATTCACATTCCATCCCTCGGCCCGCGCCCGCATAGAATCTCGAAAGAAACTATCTCCAAAACGAGCGGATCGCAGCGCAAATCCTATTGATCTGCCCTTGGCCCAAACCAGGATAACTTGGCAGGTTGATACCACGGGCACTCAAACTAACCGCAACCGGGAACTCCCCCTCTCCTCGACAATGGGGCAATGTGTGGGTCGGCGGAAAGAATGGGCGGGTCTCTATTTCTTGATCCGCGAGATGCGCCCTTAGCGGATCACGGTCTTGGCAACGATCGACAATCACTGAGCACATCCAGTGAGAGTGGGTAACGCTACCCACAGGGTCATGTGTGCGCAAGGGTAGACCAGCCAATCCGACACGATAGGCTTCCGCCATTTGGGCCTTCAGAGCAAGGATCTCGGATGCCACTTCGAGTTGCGCCAATCCGATCGCCGCCTGAATATTCGTCATGCGATAATTGTAGGCTAGGATGTCGTGCCAATATTCGCGAGTGGATGAAACCCCTTGGTTCTTGAGTCTGCGGCATCGCCTCATAATCTCCGGATCGCGCGTCACCACCATGCCGCCCTCACCAGTTGTGATCGTTTTATTCCCGAAAAAGCTATAGGTCGCCGCGTCACCGAAATTCCCGACATGCTGACCGTTCCATTGTGATCCGAACGCTTCCGCGCAGTCCTCGATCAACAGAAGATCATGCCTTCGACAAATAGCGACGATCGAAGCCATATCACAAGGGTGTCCATATAGATGGACAGCCATAATGGCCTTAGTCCGGGGGGTGACAGCCTGCTCGGTCGCCAGAGGATCCATCTGCAGAGTATCTGCAAGTGAATCCACAAAGACTGGCTTTGCTCCGGTCTGCAGGATTGTGTTCACGGTGGCGACGTAAGTCAAAGTAGGGACTATTACCTCGTCGCCCGGTCCTATTCCCAACGCCTCCAGCGCCAGGTGAAGCGCGACAGTACCGTTTGCAACGCTTGTGGCCTCATTCGCCCCAACGAATTCCGCGAAACCGGTTTCGAACTTTGGAACGAATTCGCCGCGCGATGAAATCCAGCCAGAATCCAAGCAATCGTTGACATACCTTGATACATTTCCCACCAAGTAAGGCTGGTAAACCGGCGTACGCCCTATCTTCGCTTCGTCGAATATTTCCGGCAATACCGCGCTTTTCATCAAATAAATGCCCCCGCATAATTCAACTCTTATTGTAGCGCTGCAACGCAGGACACTCAACCACCCGCAGGAGAAACTGCCCATTTTTTGCACAGAGCTGCTGTCTTTTTGCTCTGAACGGCCCAGGGATTGGAGTGGGTAATGCCATTGATCGAAAATGACGAGTAAGGCCCCTTCAAGGATTAGGCCTGCGCAGGATTTGCTACTGTCTAGAGCGGGAAGCGTTCCGCCAGCCCTGGACGCCATCAACCGAGATCTGTGGGCGCCCGTCGATCAACCGAATGATTGCCGGCCGCTCCATCTCGAGTTTCCAGCCTTCATTCAACAGGATGCTCATGATCCGTCCCTCGATCTGGCGTGAATGGGTACCGATCACAATGTAGCGGACGAATTTATTGAGGTCACCGATAGCGGCTTCGACGAAGTCTGCTTCGCCGCCCTGGATATCGATGTGCAGGAGATCCACCGGCTCGCCCTTGACGATCTCGGCTAGCGGGAAAGCGCCAAGTTGCTGATATTGCCCGGACGCCTCGGCTTCCTTGATCTGTGCAGCCGTCGCATTGAGGATCGGCTCCGAGCCCCAGGATGCGCCGGCATTGTCGACTACCGGAAAGAGAGCCACGCCTTTTTCCGGCGCCGCAACACCATGGATGATACGGAACTCGTCGCCAGAGAAGCCATTTGCTGCCATTGCCTCGTGGGCATAGGCGACATGCTCGCCATCGCCTTCGATACCAATCAGTTCGACGGCTAGCCCTTTGTTGCGCGCAGCAACGCCGGTGTTGTTCAACCAGCACCCCCAGCCGCAGCCCAGTTCAACCACGCGGAAGCGTCCCGAAGCCAAGTCAACAGCCCTGAGTGCGGCAGCCCATTCGGCTATGTCGGCATGCCAGTTGGCAGGGATCGGTATCGGCTCGACGGTGCCGGCCTTGCCATCGAGAATACCTGGGAAAAACCGCGGCGAAACTTTGACGCCGAGAAAGTTCGTAACGTAGGATGGATGTGCCATCACGTCGTTCCGAGCGTGCTTGTTGATTGCGTCGATCGCATCGAAACTGCAGTTGTAGTGGAAGAATACACTTCCAGGTTCCGGTCCGCCGGATCGCAACCGCTCGTTTTCCCTGATCAGGACATCGCGTTGCGCCAAAAGATTCGCGCGATCCTGCCAGAGCCGCCTGATCTGCGGGATTCTTAGCGCTGCGGTTTTGAGCATGTCGTCTCCCTGAACTGGCGCAACGCCTAGCAAAACAAATCACAGACCGCCACGGGCGGTCTTGCTTTCAACCGCAAACGAAGAAGGCAACACGTGGGCCACAACTTGGCCATGATCGGCAGTGTTCCAAAAGTTGAAAAAGGAAGCTTTTCCGCTCATGTGCGATCGGGCGCAACACTACGGCTGCGCGATGGTCGTGGTCTTGCCGATCGATTGATAAAAAGCACTTGTCGTGGGTTTGGACATGAATCTGGCCCCTTCTTGGGTCAAGTGGGTAAGCTCGAAATACAGGGGGGTGCCCGCACTCGATACGACGTTGCAGAAGCCGATGCGAGGACAGACGAACCGCATGAGGTCTAGGAACAACTCGCCTCTGCTCTTCAGGTAGTCGTTGGCCTTCATGGCCTTCTCGTCACGATGCGCATAGGCGTACTGCTCCAAACCGACAAGGCCGCCATTCTGACGCGCCATTTGTGTAGGGGTGGAAGAGAACGCCTTGTTGCCCACAATCACGATTCTTGCATGTGTGCGCTGCCTGATCGCAGCAATCATGTCATCAGCGTAAGGCAGCGCGAAATCACGCCAGAAGTAGCCGATCACGACATAGTCCGCCGACGCGAGAGCCTTGGAAGCGATAACACCCTGCTGCAGGGACAAGCACCTCGCAACGAACGATTTGTCCTTCATCGTCATGAAGTTCGTTGCGGTCATAAACTGCTCTGCAGCCTTTGGTGGGAGATACGGAATCCCACACTCAGTGTACACGGTTCTGGTGATGATCTCTGCCGCTCGCTCTTCGCCAGCCTCAACAAATATGTTTGTGACATCCGCGGCTTGGGAGTCTCCGACGATCAGGATCCGGACTTTTGAGGTTTTGAAATCCTCGACAAGCGATCTCTCAACGTGGTTCGCCCATACATATTTCGTAAGGGCAGTTCGATCGGGTATATAAAGAGCGAGTACGCTTTCTGAGAATCGCCACGGCCAGCCGGTCGCCCAGCTTTGGCCTGCTGTCAAAGAGACGATCGCGGCGACCATAGCTGCAACCACGTACGCCGCTCGGCGCGCTTTCTTTCGGAACGGGGCCTCGATCACATAGAAAGACAGAATGGCGAGGCCAAAAGTGCATGCGATAAGGGCGATTTGCTCCGATCCTGTGATCGGCTTTTGCATGTCATATCTGGCGAACACGATCAGCGGCCAATGCACGAGATATAGCGAATAGCTGATGCGCCCGATCCAGACGACAGGCCTAGCGCGCAGCAAGACAGACCCATGGGCATCCCCTGCGTAGATCGCCAGAGCAGTGCCCGCACAGGGTAGAAGCGCCGTCCAGCCAGGAAAAGACGTTAAGTTGGTGTACCTGACGACGCACCAAAGAACGGCCGCAAGCCCGAGAGCGTAGGCGCTCTCCATCAGCAATTTGGATTTGATCCGAGGGGCAACGGTGACCAAACCACCGATGGCAAATTCGAATACGCGGAATGGCGTGAAATAGAACGCCATGGTCGGCGCGACGGTCATCACATAGATACAGGCCACAAAACTCACAGCCGCTGCCGCCGATATCCCAACCGACATCATCCTTCGATTGGCCAGAAAGACGATGAACGCCGGCCAGATGAGATAGAATTGAATTTCGACTGCCAGCGACCAGGTATGCAGGAGCGGCTTCAAAGTCGATTCAACATCGAAATAGCCACTTTCGTTCCAGTAGAAGATGTTGGTGACCGCCAGCATCGCTGCGATCGTCGACCCTGAAAGTCGAGACAAGTCCTCGGGTAGAAGGAATGCGGTTCCCATGACAAACGTGATGACGATGGTTGCCAGAAGTGCCGGCAGCAGTCTCCTCGCGCGTCTGGCGTAAAACCCGAGGTATGAAAACCTCCCGATTCTTTCGCTGTCAGAAAGGATTTTCGTGATCAGAAACCCACTGATCACAAAGAACACATCGACGCCAACAAAACCGCCGGTGAACGGCCAAATGTCAAGATGAAACAGGAGTACGGCCAACACCGCGACCGCGCGGATTCCGTCAATGTCTGGCCGATACTCGGATGTATTCATGGCACGTCTAAGCACGACATCATCCGAAAAATCAAGACGACTAGCCCGCCATGAGTGGCCTCATCGAGCCCGGCAGCGCAACCACCGGCCGGCGAACTGCCCGCCGGCAAAAAAGAGAAGATCGCCCAAGACGGTGATCATTCGGCCAATCACCACTGCCAGAAGAATGACCGGGCCGGAACCGAGCCCTCCAAGCAGGAAGAGCAGAACGGCTTCCCTAACGCCAATGCCTGCAGGCGCTCCTGGTGTCACCAATCCCACCAGCCACGCCAGCACATAGGCACCGGCAATCACCGGATAGAGGGCCAAATTGTCGGGCCCGCCGGCTAGACCGAAAGCGGCCGCGAAAACTAGGCCTGAAAAAGCAAGGAAAGCTACATAGCAGACCGCCGCCAAGCCAAAATCCGCACCGCCGACAACGGTGGCCAACCAAAACGCGCTTGCCATGACCACGGCGAAGGATATCCAGCCGAACCAGTCCGGGACGGCCGCCTCGACCAAAGGCAGCAGGAGGGATGAAAAGAGCGCCCCACCGACGGCGAGGACAGCCAGTTCATATGCCGTCGATTTGGCAAGCGGACCATTGCCAATGCCCGCTGCCAGGCCGATGGCCTGCCGGCCGGCAAACTGGAAAATATTGCCGGGAACATATTTGGCGAGTTGCGAGATCGCATAGGTGCGAATCGCCCAGGGCCCGGAAACCGGAACGCCGAGATGTTGCAGCAGCCGTTGCCAGCCAAGGGCGAGCAGCAGATTGGATGCGCCATACAGGCAAGCCAGTCCGGCCAGAGCGGCATAGCTGCCAGGTCCCATCCCGTGGAAGTCAATTTGGCCGGCGTAGCCGTGGAGCTTGATGCCCACAAAGACGACGCCAGCCAGACCCAGAAGGGCTCCGATACGATTGAGCCACGTCTTCGCGCTCGGACCGAGCGCCATCGTCAGCGCCTTTTCTTCGGCTTGCAGTGTATCATCGTCCACGGCAGCGGCGACAGAATCTCAACCACATCGAAAAACTGCGACGCCAGCGAGACGATGCCTTGCCGCGACCAGTGCTGCAGGTGACCGGGCGTATTTCCCAGCGCCGAAACATATTTCCCGCGCGCCAGGTTGAGCACGCGCCAAAGCGGCTCGCGCGGCACGCTGAGGATCAGGTCTGACCTGACGATACGCTGCAGCGCCTGCAACGCCTTTTGCGGCTCCTCAAGGTGCTCCATCACCTCGCAGCAGACGATGAGATCGGCGCTGTCCTTTTCCGGCGTAACTTCATAGATGCTGCGGACCGCGAAACGCACGGGATCCATTCCCCGCGCGCGGGCGTTTTCCTTTGCCATATCGATAATTTGGGCTGAGAAATCGCTGCCTCGCGCATCGATGGCCTGGCCGAGCCAGCGCATGACCCAATAGCCTTCTCCACATCCGACCTCGTGAATGGTGGCGGGTGCTACCTTCGCCACAAGGCCCGACAATGCCCCTTCGAAGCCCTCGACCATCCGGCGGGCGATCGGGTTTCGCGTGCCGTATTTGTCGTAGGTGTTGCCTATGACGATACCGTCCTCGGCCTGTCCGCCAGCTACCTTCATCCGCTTATCCTGCTTTTCTCCTGCTGGCAGAAGCATGATTGCCAGCCTCGCCCTGCGTCGCGCGCTGCGTATAGCGAATGTCTTCAAGAAGCTTGCGGTTGGCCGCAATCACGTCGGCCAGGAAGGCCACGAGAAGCGACTGAAAGCCCATCGACATCAGCACGCCGGCCAGGATCACCGACTGCACGTGCCCGCCACCGGCCCCGATCAGATAAAAATAGAGGAAACGCAGGCCGATCAGAAAACCGAGACCGAACAGGACAGCCGCGACCATGCCGAAGAACCGCGCCGGCTGGTAGATGACGAAGATGCGCACGATGGTGAAGATCGAGCGCTTGATGTAGGAAGGAATGCTCTTGACCAGCCTCGACGGCCGCAGATCACCGTTGACGCGGATCGGGACCGAAACCACGCGCATGTTCTTGCGGCCGGCCTGGATGATTGTCTCCAGCGTATAAGTGTAGCTGTTGAACACGATCAGCCGTTGCGCCGCGTTTCGCGAGATGGCGCGAAATCCACTCGGCGCGTCTTGCACATCGGTGCCGCTGCTGACCCGAACCACCCAGCTTCCAACCTTCTGCAGAAGCTTCTTGAGCGGGGAGAAATGCTCTATCTCCGATATCGGCCGGGCGCCGATGACCATGTCCGCGCGCCCCTCCAGGACCGGCAAGGTCAGGGCCGGAAGGTCGGCGGCATGGTATTGGTTGTCGGCATCGGTGTTGACGATGACATCGGCGCCTCGTGCAAGGCAGGCTTCGATGCCGGTCATGAAGGCGTATGCCAGACCCCGATTGCTCGTATGGCGTACGATATGATCGACGCCGTTTTCCTCGGCGACCCTGACGGTTTCGTCGGTGCTTCCGTCGTCAATGATCAACCATTCGACGCTGTCGAAACCTGTAACGGTCCGAGGCAGATCGCTCAGCGCTATCGCCAGTGTTTCGGCTTCGTTATAGCAAGGAATCTGGATAATCAGCTTTGGCAGAAGTTCGCTCTCTAATTGGGAGGCTGGACAATCGTGCATCTACCATCATCAGACTGCGGTGCAAGCTGTTTTCCCCATGCGAGACTGCATTTCCAGTTTCGTGTATCGAATTGGCGAGATGTATGTCAGGGGCTACCCTCGCAACACGCTGCGGGCGGATCGCGCCTCCAAGCCTTCTCTTATCCGGTGCAAGTGTCCGGAATCCTTTGTTCAGTTCGTCTCCGGAGAAAAGATTGAAAATCGGGATCGACGGCAAGAACCTGGGATCGGCCACCGACGGAATCGGCAGGTTCGTCCTTAAGTCGATCGAGGCCTTGGCGACGCTTGGCGCCGAGGTGTGTGTCTACGCTCCCGCCCAGATCAACGCCAACTACGAACTCCCGCGCGGCGTTGGCTTGCGAACAAGCAGCTTCAACGCGCTGCCTGCACGCGCGCTGTGGGGGCAAGTCGTGCTGCCTTCCTGGGCTGCGCGCGACAAGGTGGACGTGTTCTGGGGCCCGGCTCACCGCCTGCCCCTCACCCTGGACGACCGGATGGCACGCGTGGTCACAATCCACGACCTTGTCTGGATCCACGCGCCGGAAACCATGCGCGTCCAGACCTGGATCGGCGAGCGCCTCCTGATGAAACCCGCTTTGCGAAAAGCCGATGTCGTGGCGACGGATTCGAGTGCCACGGCAACCGCGTTGACGGCAGAGTTTCCCTGGTTGAAATCACCGATCAAGACGATTGCCCCCGGCACGTCCCCCATGCCCGCTCCGGGCAGCTTTTCAAGCTTGGAGCATCTCGGCATCACCAGGCCCTACGCGCTTTTTGTCGGCACGCTCGAACCAAGAAAGAACCTGCGCAACCTGATAAGGGGTTACGGCCTGTTGCCCGCAAGTACCCGGTCGGGCTGCGACCTGGTCATTGTCGGGGGCAGCGGCTGGAAGCAAACGAGCCTGGCCGATGATGTGCGTCTCGGCGGGCTCGAAAAAAATATCATCTTCACCGGGTTCGTCGACGACGCAAAGCTTGCAACGCTCTATTCGAATTGTCTTTTTCTGGCGATGCCGTCGCTCTATGAAGGTTTCGGCTTTCCGATCGTCGAGGCGCAGTCTTTCGGCAAGCCGGTGCTGACATCGAACACATCGTCGATGCCGGAAGTCGCCGGCGACAGCGGTATCCTTGTCGACCCGGGCAACCCCGAGGCAATCGCCGTTGCATTCGATCAGCTTTGCGTCGATGGGCAATTGCGCCAGAAGATCGCGGCCGGAGCGCGCAAAAACGCGGAACGCTTCACGTGGGAAAATCACGCCAAGGGCATGCTTCATGTTTTTGAACAGGCCATCGAAAAAAGACGAAAGACACTCGCTTGAAAGTTCTGCACTTCTTCAAGACATACTGGCCGGATTCCTTTGGCGGTGTGGAGCGGACAATACACGCCATCGCCCAAAGCACTGCTCGCCATGGCATCGAAACCGAAGTGCTTTCGCTGAGCCGCACTCCCGAGGAGGCCACTCAACGGCTCGACGGACACCTGGCGCGAAAAGCCAGTCTGGATTTCGAACTGGCATCGACCGGTTTTTCACGCGACGTCTTCCGCAAGTTCAAGGCCCTGTCCGGCAAAGCCGACCTGATCCATTATCACTTTCCATGGCCGCTCATGGACGTGGTGCATTTTCAGTCCGGCCACCGCAAGCCGACGGTCGTCACCTATCATTCAGACATCGTCAAACAGAGGCTCATCCTGCCTTTCTACAGGCCACTGATGATGCGCTTCCTCGGCGATGTCGATGCGATCGTGGCGACATCGCCGAATTATCTGGAATCGAGCCCCGTTCTCAGGGCATTCAGGGCCAAGTCCAAGGTCATTCCGATCGGCATCGACGAAGACGCCTATCCCGCGCCGACCGAAGCCGACAACGACTGGTGCCGATCGACAGTCGCGGAACCATTCGTGCTGTTCGTCGGTGTTCTGCGCTACTACAAGGGATTGGACATCCTGATCCAGGCTGCCGACCAGGTTCGATGCAAGATCGTTATCGCCGGGTCCGGACCCATCGAGCGGCAACTCAAGCTTCAGGCCAAGACGCTACGCCGCGACAACGTGATTTTCCTTGGCGAGATCGCCGAGCCGCGCAAGATGGCGCTGCTTCACAACTGCCTCGGGTTCGTTTTCCCTTCAAACCAGAGGTCGGAGGCCTACGGGCTTTCGCTCGTCGAGGCGGCGATGTGCGGCAAGCCGATGATCTCGTGCGAAATCGGAACGGGCACAAGCTACGTGAATGAAGCCGACAAAACCGGTCTGATCGTCCCACCTTCGGATCCGGATCGTCTTGCCGAAGCCATCAACCGGTTCGTCGATTCGCCGGTCGAAACGGCGAACTGGGGCCGAGCTGCGCGTGATCGGTACGTTCGTCTTTTCACCGCCGACAGAATGGGGAAGTCTTACGCCGAACTCTATTATCAGATCGACAGCCGCCAACGCTGAAAGGCGGCCTTGCTTCTGCCGGTGATTCGGCGCGGCTGCCCAGGGGCAAGGATGCTCCTATCTTCTGATTAGGATTTCCTGTGTTCCAGAGGGGACATCACCTTGGAGGTTTCGACATGCCGGTCTCCCCCGGCTGGCTCTCATTCGGTGATAGATAGGATGTCAGGGCTGCTTCGGCAGCAGCGCCCAGGCGGCAGGCACCAGGGTCGCGGCGAGCGCCACCTTGATCAGGTCGCCGACGATGAAAGGCACGACGCCGAACTGCCATGACTTTTCCGCGCCGATCAGCAGCGCCAGCCAGGCAAAGCCCATCGCCATCATGACGATCTCGGCGACCAGCATCGCATTGAAAAGCTTGACCGGGTAACGATCCCAGCCGCGGTCGGCGGCCCAGCCGACGATGGCGGCCATGACAACGAAGCCGGCGAGATAGCCGCCGGTCGGGCCTACCATGTAGGCGAGGCCGATGCCCTTTTCCGGCGTGCCCTGGAAGACCGGGAAGCCCATGGCGCCCTCGGCCATGTAGAGAAGCAGCGTAGCAACGCCGAGGCGCAGGCCGAACGCGGCGGCAATCAGGAAGACGGCGAGCGTCTGCAGCGAGATATCGACCGGGCCGAGCACGACCTTCGTCTTGGCCGACAGGGCCAGCAGCAGCGTACCGGCAATCGCCAGCAAAAGCTGCGTCGCGAGCCGTGTCGCGCCTTTTTCAGGCAGAGCCAGAGAAACAAGCGGACGCATCGTCGTTGCAGTTGCCATGATCTTCCCCATTCCAGACAGCCGCTGACGTGCGGCCTCGCATTTTCCTATATTGGCTTCCGTGTTATGCGGCAATCGGTTTTGCCGCCTCAGGAACAGAGCTCCACGCCCCCCATGGCCCTCAAATTCGACACCAGCTTCGATCCTGCCTATGGCCAGGCCGTAACCGTCGCACCAGGCGTCCAACGCATCACCGCCCGAAACCCGAGCCCGTTCACCTTTCACGGAACCAACAGCTATCTTGTCGGGCGTGACACGCTGGCAGTGATCGATCCGGGGCCGGAAGACGATGCGCATCTCGAGACATTACTCGACGCGATCGGGCTGCGGCCGGTCAGCCACATCTTCGTCAGCCACACGCATCGCGACCATTCACCGATGGCGGCCCGGCTGAAAGAGCGGACCGGGGCGATCGTTCTGGCGGAGGGGCCGCATCGCCCGGCGCGGCCATTGCGCATCGGCGAGGTCAACCCGCTCGACGCCAGCGCCGACATGGCTTTCGCCCCGGACATTGCGCTCCAAGACGACAGGCTGGTCCATGGCGACGGCTGGGCGATCAGAACGGTGCTGACGCCAGGCCATGCCGCCAATCACGCAGCCTTTGCGCTGGAAGGAAGCGGCGTGCTGTTTTCGGCCGATCACGTGATGGCCTGGGCGACATCGATCGTGGCGCCGCCGGACGGCGCCATGGCCGACTATATGGCCTCGCTCGACCGGCTGATCGAGCGCGGCGACCGTCTGCTTTTGCCCGGTCACGGCGGTCCGGTGACCGCGCCGCGCAGCTTCATGCGCGGGTTGAAGACGCATCGCAAGATGCGCGAGCGGGCGATCCTGGAACGCATCCGGGGCGGCGACAGGACGATCAGGGAGATGGTTGCGGCAATCTATCGCGACACCGACCCGCGCCTGCATGGCGCCGCCGGCCTCTCGGTGCTTGCGCATCTGGAGGATCTGGTGGCGCGCGGCGTGGTCGCCACCGATGGCGATCCAGCCATCGACGGCGTTTTCAGGCCGGCACAGTAGACATCATTCGGCCGGTGCGGCACCCACCTGGCCGGCCACTTCCTGGTCGAGCTCCCCTAGGAACTCCACGATCCGGGCGGCATTGTCGCCAAGGTCGTATTGGCCGTAGCGCGAGGCGGACCGCATGTCGACGATGACGGTGTCGCCATCGTTGGTCACACGGATCGCGACATCGGCGGGAAGGCCAAGCACGAAGCTTTTGGCGAGCGCATTGATCGTCACCTCGCTTTGCCCGTCGGTTTCAGGATATGGCGCCTGAAGCTGCCAGTCGCGCCGATCGAGCACGGTCTCGACCGCATCGACGACGGTTTCAAAGGGCAAATTGTAGCTGCGACTGGTGACTAAAGGATAGGCATCGCCTTGCAGGCTTTGCTCGCCTGGCGTCGGCGTCGACAGAACGTTCATGCCCTTGGTGCGGTCAGACGTGTCGATCGCCGGCGGATCGTCGAAATCGGTCGAAATGTCGCTCAGCGGCGGCGAGATCGTCGCCCAATAGGCGGCGGTGCCATAGGGGGCGAGCACCAGAAGCGCCAGCAGGGCGCCAACGGAGAGATCGCGGCCGCCGCGGTCGCCGAAATTCCACAGCCTGGACAAGGCGAATCCGGCAAACAGCAGCGCGAAGGCGGCGAGCAGCGCGACGATCGCCAACACCCAGAGAAATACTGGTGTTTCGACGAGATCGAGTCTGTGGCCGACGAGCACGGTCAGCAGCAGGACCAGCGAAAAAGCCGCTGTCCCGCGCGACCAGCCGGCCGCCCTCGACGTCTGTCGTTCAGGAATGCTAACCATTCTCAGCCACACCACCCCAAACCCGAACCGAGACTTAGAGCAGGATGAATTGGAATTGTCATTCACCCTGCTCTAAGTCTTTGTTTTATCGCATGATCTTTTCCGAAAAGTCTGCAACTTTTCGGAATCAAGCGCCAGAGCGTTTTGGCTCAGGCTTGAAGCCGAAAGACGCAGCATGCCCATCAATCCGTCGGCAGGCGATAGTCCCTGAACTGCTCGCGCAAGGTGATCTTCTGGATCTTGCCGGTGGCGGTGTGAGGAATTTCGCCGACGAAGGCGACGTCGTCGGGCATCCACCATTTGGCAACCTTGCCGTTCATGAAATCGAGGATTTCGGTCTTGCTCGGCTCCTTGCCTGGCTTGCGCACGACGACGAGCAAGGGCCGTTCGCCCCATTTGGAATGGGCAACGCCAATGGCGGCCGCCTCGGCGACATCGGGATGACCGACGGCGAGGTTCTCCAGATCGATGGTCGAGATCCATTCGCCGCCCGATTTGATGACGTCCTTGGCGCGATCGGTGATCTGCATATAGCCGCCCGGATCTATATGCGCGACATCGCCTGTATCGAACCAGCCTTCGGCGTCGAACTGCTCGGCGCCGACGCCGCCATAATAGGCGCGGGCGATGGCCGGCCCACGCACCTTCAGCCGCCCGAAGGTCCTTCCGTCCCAAGGCAGCGCCTTGTCGTCGTCGTCCGTTACCTTCATCTCGACGCCGAAGGGCGGATAGCCCTGCTTGCCCTGGATATCGAGCCGCGCCTCGCCGTTCAGCCCTTCATAGTCGGGCTTCATGGTGCACAGCGTGCCGAGCGGCGACATCTCGGTCATGCCCCAGGCATGGATCACCTGGACATCGTAATTGTCCTGGAATTTCTGGGTGATGGCGCGCGGACAGGACGAGCCCCCGATGACCACCTTCTGCAGGTAAGGGAGTTTCTTGCCGGTCTCCTCCAGATACTGCAGCAGCATCATCCACACGGTCGGCACGGCGGCGCTGAAGGTCACCTTCTCGGTATCCAGCAGTTCGTAGATCGAAGCCCCGTCCATCTTGCAGCCAGGCATGACCAGCTTGGCCCCGATCATGGGCGCACTCTGGCCGAGGCCCCAGGCATTGGCATGGAACATCGGCACCACCGGCAGGATGGTGTCGCGGGCCGAGATGCCCATGGCGTCGGGCATGGCGGCGATCATGGCGTGCAGCACGTTCGAGCGATGGCTGTAGAGCACACCCTTGGGATCGCCTGTCGTGCCCGAGGTGTAGCACATGCCGGCGGCGGTGTTTTCGTCGAAGGTCCTCCAGGCGAAGTCGCCGTCGGTCTCGGCCAGCCATTCCTCGTAGGCGACGGCGTTCGGCAGCGCCGTTTCGGGCATGTGCGCGCTGTCGGTCAGCACAATCACACGCTTCAGCGATTTGACCGACCCGGCGATCTTCTCGAGCAGCGGCACGAATGTCAGGTCGACGAAGATCGCCTTGTCCTCGGCGTTGTTCATGATCCAGGCGATCTGCTCGGGGAAGAGCCGCGGATTGAGCGTGTGATAGATCGCGCCGATCCCCATGATGCCGTACCAGGCCTCGATGTGGCGCGCCGTGTTCCAGGCCAGCGTCGCGATGCGGTCGCCAAGCGCGAACCCGTCGCGCTCCAGCCGTTGCGCCACCTTAAGCGCGCGCCGGTGAATTTCGGCGTAGGTGGTGCGCACGATAGGCCCCTCGATCGATCGCGACACGATCTCGCGGCTGCCATGCTGACGTTCGGCATTGTCGATCAGCTTGTGGCAAAGCAGTGGCCATTCCTGCATCAGTCCGAGCATGTCTGTTCCTCCCTGCGCTTTTTTCGCGTCTACGCGCTTTTGCCCCATTGTGGGACGAACCGGCGGATTGTCCAGCCATCCCGGTGCATTGACCGAAATGACAAGGAAAACCGCCACAATCCGGCCATCGTCGGCGTTAAGCTCTGTTAATGGGCAGGGGTGTGATTGGCGAATGGAAGAGGTTCGCATGGACGCGCAGCTCGACGACAAGGCACTTGAAAACACACTTGCCGAAAGTCTGGCCGATTTGGTGCCGGACGCCAAAACCGTCTCCGAAGATGAATTCGTCGAGGTTGTCGGCGGCGCCCTTGAGGCGGTCGGCGGCACGCTGCTGTTCAAGATGTGCGTCGACAACGACGGCGAAGGCCAGCATGTCGCCGCGGCATGCGTGGGAGATGGCGGCAACCGCCAGTTCCTGCTGCTGACCCTGCCAACGGTCGGCGGCGCGCTGAAGGTCGAGACGGCGTCGAGGAGCACCAATCCGGTGGCCGGCATCGCTGCTGCCTATGCCGGGCTGATGGATGTGTTCAAGACCGCGGCCTGAAATCTCGAGACAAGACCAGTATGACAGCAGACCAAGGGAGGGCTCGGTCAGGTTTGCTGCGTGTCCTTGAATGGTGACCTTGCGAAGCGCGGTCATCCGACACACCTAGTGCAGGACGTTCTCACCCCAGACAAGGAGACCCCGTCTTGGACCAGATCGCAAACCCTGCACCCGGCTTTCAGCGCAACCCCGGCAAGGTCATCACCGTCGAGCCCTTTCACGGCACCGTCGTCGTGCGCGCCGGCGATACGATCATCGCCAGCTCGACGAACGCGAAGCTCCTGTCGGAACCGCCGTATCCCGCTGTTCTCTACATTCCGTTCGATGACATCGATTTCAGCCAGCTTGGCAAGACCGAGCACTCAACGCATTGTCCCTACAAGGGCGACGCCACCTACTGGAGCGTGCGGTCCGCGAAAGAGACCGGCAAGGATGCAATGTGGGCCTATGAGCGGCCCTTCGACGAGATGACGGAAATCCGCAATCACGGCGCCTTCTATCCCAGCAAAGTGACGATCGAAGCCACTCCCGACTGAGCGTTCGGAGCGAACTCACCCAAGATGCAGACCCAGGGTCAGGCCGATCCGATCACTCGGTGGTGCCGTCGTTGCCGATGCCATCGGCTTCATCGAGCCGCACGAAGGTCAGGCCCTTTTGCTTGAGCGCCAGCAGGCCCTGCACCACGCCTTCGCCTGCGGCATGGGTAGGCTGGTTGATATGGGCGATGATGACGTCGCCGTCCTTGGCGGCGGCGATGCGCCGGGCGGTTTCCTTCGCACCCAGCAACGAACCGCCGTCCCCGTTTATCGAAAAGCCGGCGATCTTGAAGCCAAGCTTGCGGATCATGGCGATGGCGGACGAGCTGTATTCGGCGGTCGCGCCGCGAAACCATTTCGGCGCCGGCTCACCGGTGCGGGTAAGTGCGGCGGCGCCCGATTCGACCTCGGCCAGCACGGCGTCGGGGCTGCCGGCGCTGCGGATGCCATAGATCTTTTGCGGCGTGTCGACCGCTGGAATATGGCGGCCGCCATGGTTCTCCAACTCGAACAAATCGGGATGCGCGCGCATGATCTCGACCGCCGCGGCATTGCGCTTCAGCCAGATGCCGGTGACGAAAATCGTCGCCGGGATCCTGTTGTCGACCAGCGCCGAGAGGATCCTGGTGTCGGTCTGACCGCCGCAGGCGTCGAGCGTCAGCGCCACGCGGCCGCTGCCCGCCTGCGGCGTCAGGTGCAGCGTAGGCTCGAGAAGCGGTGCAGCGTGACCTGCCGACACGGCGCAGGCCGAGATCGCGATCGCGCAAAGACATTTTCCGAGCAGGCGCATGATTGATTTCCGGACAGATATGTAGAAGCGGATCACCGCGGGAGCCGCGCCAAAAAGACCCGCATCGAGGCGAAATCGGGACGGCGCGCACGCGACAGGCGGTCACCGCGACAACTGGCGTGTGACTTTTCAGCGAGTGGCGCGAACCACGGGCGGCGGTTGCACCGCGACCTCGGTCTGGGACAAGATTTCCCGCACGGCCTCGATGACAGGCTCGACCTCCAGGCGCCAGACGCAGCAGGATTTGCTTGGGTCCGGCCAACGGCACAAATCGCGCGCAACGCATTCGCACGGCATGGAAGGCTGGAGGCAAATGCTCGGCGCGCCGACCGGCGCCCAACGGGTTGGCCTTGTCTGGCCGAAAAGGCCGACAACAGGGGTTCCCGCCGCCGCTGCCATATGCATCGGGCCGCTCTCATTGCCGAGGAACAGCCGCGCTTCCTTCTGCAGCGCCAGCAGCGTCTCGAGCGACAGGACGCCGACGAGGTCGACGACGGCCGAGGCGGTCCCGGCGACAATCCGTTCGGCCGGCTTGCGCTCGTCCGGGCCGCCGACAAGCACGAAGTCCAGCCCGGTCTCGCGCGCGATTTCGTCAATCACGGCGGCGAAGCGTTCCGGCTGCCATTGCCGGCCGCGGAAGCTCGCTCCGGCATGCACCGCGACGAAGGCGTTTCGCCGGAGCCCGTGCCTGTTCAGTAAGTCCTCGGCGCGAGCCGTTTCCAGCGGCAGCGGCTTGATCGAAGGCACTCTGACGCGCAAATCGATCCCAAGCGCCTCCAGCGGCGAAAGGTAGCGGTAGAGATAGTGCGTTTCACCATAGCCGAACCGCGTGACCCGAATATTGGCCGGATTGCGCTCGTACCAGCGCAAGGGCCTGTCAGTCGGGTGATAGCCCAGTCTGGTCCTGGCGTTGACGAGTCTGACGACGACCCGAGAGGTTTTCGAATCGCTCAGGTCGATCGTCATATCGAAGCGGTGCTGGCGCAGCCTGCGCACCATCGAATAGAGCTCACGCCCGCGTTGCAGCGGTGAACCACGCAGGCGCGCGCGGCTGAAGGTGACGACGTCGGAGGCGATGCCGTGGGCGGTGAGGAAGCTTGCGAAACGCGCCTCGCAGAGGAACACGATCCTGACGCCCGGATATTCGAGCTGCAGGTTTTTCACCAGCGTGGAGGCGAGAACAATATCGCCCATGAACTTGGTCTGGAGGATCAGGATTGATCGGAACGGGGCGGGGGAAGACTGTAGCATCTGTTTCGGGCACCGGGGGTCGGGCTTGGGAAACTGGGCGGAAACGATGTCGAGATTGAGGACCGTCACACGCAACTTCGCGTGACTTTGCTCACAAAATCGTAAGTTGGCAACCACACAGCCGGAGCCAATCGACAGTCATCGATCGGTCATCCATGGCAATAGTCGCGGCCATCAGGCGCGCGGCGCAGATGCCTTTGCCACCAGCACCGCTGCCTGCGCCGCGGCCAGCCTGGCGATCGGTACGCGGTAGGGCGAGCACGACACATAGTCGAGGCCGACCTCCTCGCAGAAGCGGATCGAAGCGGGATCGCCGCCATGCTCGCCGCAAATGCCGAGCTTGATCTCGGGCCTGGTCGCCCTGCCCTTTTCGGCCGCCATGCGCACCAGTTCGCCGACGCCGTCTATGTCGAGCGACACGAACGGATCCTGCTCGATGATGCCTTTCTGACGATAGGTCTCCAGGAACGAGGCGGCGTCGTCACGCGAGATGCCGAAGGTGGTCTGGGTCAGGTCGTTTGTGCCGAAGGAGAAGAATTCGGCCGCCTCGGCGATGACATGGGCGCGGATCGCGGCGCGCGGCAGTTCGATCATCGTGCCGGTGAGATAGTCGATCTTGATGCCGGTCTCTTCCATGACACTCTTGGCGATGGCATCGATCCTCGCCTTGACGTAGTCCAGTTCCTTCACCAGGCCAACCAGCGGCACCATGATTTCGGGAACCACCAGCGCGCCAGCCTTCTGGCCCGCCTCCACGGCAGCCTCGAAGATGGCGCGCGCCTGCATTTCGGCGATCTCGGGGTAGGAGACGGCCAAGCGGCAACCGCGATGGCCGAGCATCGGATTGAACTCGTGCAGGGCTTCGGTGCGCTGCCTGAGCTTTTCCGGCGACACGTTCATGGCGGCGGCGACTTCGGCAATTTCCGCCTCGGTCTTCGGCAAGAATTCGTGCAGCGGCGGATCGAGCAGGCGGATGGTCACCGGCAGGCCGGCCATGATCTCGAACAGTTCGAGGAAATCCGAGCGCTGCATCGGCAGGAGCTTGGCAAGGGCTGTACGCCGGTCCTTCTCGGTGTCGGCCAAGATCATCTCGCGCATGGCGACGATGCGGTCGCCGTCGAAGAACATATGCTCGGTGCGGCAGAGACCGATGCCCTCCGCGCCGAAGGAGCGCGCCATGCGCGCATCGAGCGGGGTTTCGGCGTTGGTGCGCACCTTCATGCGGCGTGCGGCATCGGCCCATTCCATGATGGCGGCGAAATCGCCGGAGAGTTCCGGCTGCAGCATCGGCACCGCGCCCTTCAGCACCTGGCCGTTGCCGCCATCGATGGTGATGATGTCGCCCTTGCGGAACGTCGATCCCATCGCCATCAGCGTGCCGGCCTTATAGTCGACGCGCAGCGAGCCGGCGCCCGATACGCAAGGCTTGCCCATGCCGCGCGCCACCACGGCGGCATGGCTGGTCATGCCGCCGCGCGTGGTCAGGATGCCTTCCGCCGCGTGCATGCCGTGGATGTCCTCGGGGCTGGTCTCGATGCGCACCAGGATCGCCTTGCGGCCTTGCGCCTTGGCGTCCTCGGCATCGCCTGAGGAAAAGACGATCTCGCCGGTAGCGGCACCCGGTGAAGCCGGCAGGCCGATGCCGATCACGTCACGCGCGGCCTTCGGATCGATGGTCGGATGCAGCAACTGGTCGAGCGAGGCGGGATCGATGCGGGCGACCGCCTCCTCCTTGGTGATCAGACCATCCCTGGCCATCTCGACGGCGATCTTGAGCGCAGCTTTGGCGGTGCGCTTGCCGGAACGCGTCTGCAGCATCCACAATTTGCCGCGCTCGATGGTGAATTCGAGATCCTGCATGTCGCGGTAGTGCTTTTCCAAGCTGTCGGAGATGGTGACGAAGGAATGGAAGGCGTCCGGCATCAGCTTCTGCAGCGACGGCTTGTCGGAGCCGGCGGCAATGCGGGCAGCTTCGGTGATGTTCTGCGGCGTGCGGATGCCGGCGACCACGTCCTCGCCCTGCGCATTGACCAGGAATTCGCCATAGAGCTGCTTTTCGCCGGTCGAGGGGTTGCGGGTGAAGGCGACCCCGGTGGCCGAGGTATCGCCCATATTGCCGAACACCATGGCCTGGACATTGACCGCCGTGCCCCAGCTTTCGGGAATGTCGTGCAGGCGCCGGTAGGTGATGGCGCGGTTGTTCATCCAGCTGGAAAACACCGCGCCGATCGCGCCCCACAGCTGCTCGTGCGGATCCTGCGGGAACGGCTTGCCGAGTTCCTCCTCCACCTTGGCCTTGTAGAGCGCGATGACACCCTGCCACTCCAGCGCCGTCAGTTCGGTGTCGAGTTCGTGGCCGAGGCTCGCCTTCTGGTCCTCGAGGATTTCCTCGAACACGTCATGGTCGAGGCCCATGACGACGTCGGAATACATCTGGATGAAGCGGCGGTAGCTGTCATAGGCGAAGCGCGCATCGCCGGAATCGGCGGCCAGCGCCTCGACCGTCTCGTCGTTGAGGCCGAGATTGAGCACGGTGTCCATCATGCCGGGCATCGAGGCCCGAGCGCCGGAGCGCACCGAAACCAAGAGCAGTTTCGACGGGTCGCCGAAACGGCGCCCCGTCAGCCGGCCGATATGATCCAGTGCCACCGTGACATTTGGTTCCAGCTCAGCCGGATAGGTACGGCCGTTGGCGTAGTAAGCATTGCAGACCTCGGTGGTGATGGTGAAGCCAGGCGGCACCGGTAGGCCGAGGCTGCACATCTCGGCCAGGTTGGCGCCCTTGCCGCCCAGGAGGTTTCGGTCGCCGGCACGGCCTTCCGCAGCACCATCGCCGAAAGTGTAAACCCACTTGGTCATACTCGCCCTCCAGGTCTTGGAGATGGAAAGATTGGCGAAGCACGGACTAGGCCCGGTCTCCGCAGCGTCCGGACCGAGCGATATGATGCTGCACTGCGAAAGGCAAGGCGTCGGCAAAGCGACCGGCCCCTACAATCGATTAAGAAAAACCCCTACAACCGATTAAGCAAAGGCTGCGTCAAAAAGACTTGCGGCATCGGAGGTAACGAAATAGAACATAACAAGAACAATGTATGGAGTGGCGTCATGAAACTGACCGGAAAACTCGACTATCTGGAAATGCCGGCGACCGGAGGCACGCTGGACAGTGTGAAGGCCTTCTACAGCGCCGCCTTTTCCTGGTCGTTCACCGACTACGGACCGACCTATTCTGCTTTTGCCGAAGGGCTGGATGGCGGTTTTCAGGCCGATGCCGGCGAAGCGCCAGCCAAGCCCCTGCCGGTGCTTTACTCCAAGGATCTGGAAGAAACGCTGGACGCCGTCGAAAATGCCGGCGGCACCATCGTCAAGCCGATCTTCTCGTTCCCTGGCGGCAGGCGCTTCCATTTCACCGATCCGGCCGGCAACGAAATGGCGGTCTGGAGCGAGTAGACGCCGCTCCTGGCCGCGGCTGTGGACTGCGAAATCAGGTGGGCGACGCCACCCCTCATTGCCATTGTGCTTTTTGGCCGCTCTGCTAATAACGCGCCGCACAAGCGACTCTGATGGGGCGTCGCCAAGTGGTAAGGCATCGGTTTTTGGTACCGACATTCCCAGGTTCGAATCCTGGCGCCCCAGCCAATCTCAAGGACATCGTCCATAATTTCAGGGAAATGAACGAGCGGACAGCTGCCGATCAGGCGCCTCAGCTCGCCTCGCGCATCGCCTCGGCGGCCTGCAGGTCGACCGACACCAGTTGGCTGACGCCCTGCTCGGCCATGGTCACGCCGAACAGCCGGTCCATACGCGCCATGGTGATCGGATTGTGGGTGATGATGACGAAGCGCGTCTCGGTGGTCTTGGCCATCTCGTCCATGAGATTGCAGAAGCGCTCGACATTGTGGTCGTCGAGCGGCGCGTCGACTTCGTCGAGCACGCAGATCGGCGCCGGATTGGTGAGGAACACGGCGAAGATCAGCGACATCGCCGTCAGCGCCTGCTCGCCGCCGGAGAGCAGCGTCATGGTCTGCGGCTTCTTGCCGGGCGGGCGGGCGAGGATCTCCAGCCCGGCCTCGAGCGGATCGTCGGATTCGATCAGCTGCAGTTCCGCCGTGCCGCCGCCGAACAGATGCGAGAACAGCCGCTGGAAATGGCCGTTGACCACCTCGAAGGCGGCGAGCAGCCGCTCGCGTCCCTCGCGGTTCAGGCTCTGGATCGCTTGCCGCAGCTTGCGGATCGCCTCGATAATGTCCTCGCGCTCGGAAACAATGGTTTCCAGCCGGTCTGACAGTTCCTTCTGCTCTTCCTCGGCGCGCAGATTGACGGCGCCGAGCCGTTCGCGCTCGATCTTCAACCGGTCGAGCTGACGCTCGATCTCGGCCATTTCGGGCATCGGGCTGTCGGCTTCCAGTCCGGTATGGCGGATGACCAGATGCGGCGGTGTGTTCAGCGTTTCCTGGATGCGCGCCTCGACCTCCAGCCGCCGCTCGTCGGCCGCCGTCAGCCGCTCCTCGGCGCGAACGCGGGATTCGCGGGCTTCGGCCAGCGACTGGATCGCCGCGGTTGCGGCCTTGTCCAGTTCGGCCTGCTTGTTCTCCGCTTCCTGCAGGCGATCGCCCGCCGCCTGGCGCAGCGACTCGGCTTCGGCGAGCTGCGACAGCAGCGCGCGCCGCTTGGCGTCGATCTCGTCAGGCGCGTCGGCCAGCCGCTCGCGCTCGGCCTCGGCCTCGGCCTTGCGCTCGCCAAGGGCGGCAATCTGCGTCGATGCGTTCTCGGCCCGCTCCAGCCAGTTGCGTCGTTCGGCACCAATGGCCTCGAGGCGGCGCGTGCGTGCCTCGGCTTCCCGCCGCAACCCTTCATGGACGGCACGGGCGTCGGCCAGCGTGGCGCGGTCTTTTGCGACATTGGCCGAGGCCTGTTCGAGCTGCAGTTGCAGGTCGCCGAGGTCGGGCGCGCTCTGCAGCAGCATTTCCGCCTCGACGAAGGCGGCCGCCGTTTCTTCATGGCTGTCGACGACGCGGGCGCGGGCCTCGTCGAGGGCGGCGCGCCGGCTCACCAGCTCGCCTCCGGCCTTTTCGGCCTCGGCCAGCGCATTGCGGGCAGCGTCCAGCCCGTGCTGGGCGTCGCGGCCTGCCTGGCGAGCGTTGCGCTCGGCCTCGCTCGCCTGGCGAAGCGCCTGCTCGGCCTGGGCAAGTGCGGCTTCGGCCTCACGCAGGACAAGGGTCGCCTGGATCGCCTCGGCGTCGAGCTCGGCCAACCGGTTCTTCTGCGCCAGCCGCTGCGCGGCCGCGGTCGGCGCGTCGGCGCTGGCTGTCAGCCCGTCCCAGCGCCACAGCGCGCCCTCGCGGCTGACCAGCCGCTGTCCCGGAGCCAACAACGCCTGCAGCCGCCGGCCGTCGGCGGCATCGACAATGCCTATCTGCGCCAGCCGGCGGGCGAGCTGCGCCGGGGCACGAACCACGCTGGCAAGGCTCCTGATGCCTTCCGGCAACGAGGCATCGCCGGGGTGGACCGCGCTTTCGCCCCAATGCACTGGTGCGCTGCGGTCGAGCGGGACATCGAGATCCTCGCCAAGCGCGGCACCCAGCGCTGTCTCATAGCCGCGCTCGACGCTGATCTGTTCGAGAACGGAGGGGAAGAGATCGCCGCTCGCGGCATTCAAGATCTTGGCCAGCGTGCGCGCCTCGGTCTCGATGCGCGCCAGCTCGGCCTTGGCGTCCTGCAGCGGCGGGCGGGCGACGCTTTCGGCCGTGCGAGCCTCGGCGACCGCCTGTTCGGCCGATATTGCATTGGCCTCGGCCTGTTCCAGCAGCGCCTGGGCGTCCTCGACCAGAAGCCGCTTCTCGGCGGGATCGGGCAGGCCGGAAAATCGCGAGACGATGTCGGACAGTTCGCGGTCGACCTCGGCAAGCTGGCGGGCAAAACGGTCGCGCCGCTCGGCGGTCTCGCGCAGGGTGCGCTCGATCTGGTTGCGCGAGGCGGCCGCCTCGGCGCGTTCGGCGGTCAGCGCGGCAAGCTTCGCTTCGCTCTGCGAGAGCGTGGCCGCCGCTTGCTCGAAGGCGCCACGCGTGGTGGCCTCGCGCTCGGCGGCACCGGCATTTTCGGAATTGAGCGTAGCCTCCTCGGTGCGAAGGCGTTCGAGGATGTCGGCATTGTCGCGCACCATCCGCTCCTCGCGGGCGATGTCGCCATCAAGCTGCTGCAGCCGGCGCTCGAGTTCGGCCTGGCGGGCACGGATGCGGCCCGCTTCCTCCTCGATCTGCGTCTTGGCGATCGACAGGCGCTGGAAGGCGGCGGCGGCGGCGGCTTCCGCGTCGCGCAAATCCGGCAGCCGGTGGGCGCAGATGCCTTGCTCCCTCGCGGCCGCCATCTGGGCGGCGGCGCGGTCGCCGACCAGCGCCGTGGCAACCGCCAGCGCCGAACGCGCCTCGCCTTCCTGGGTCTTGGCCAGCGTCCAGCGCAGATGCAGCAGCGTCGCCTCGGCCTTGCGGATGTCGGCCGACAGGTTCTTGAAGCGCGAGGCCTGGCGCGCCTGGCGCTTCAAGCTTTCGATCTGGCTTTCCAACTCGCCGACGACATCGTCCAGCCGTTCCAGGTTCTGTTCGGCCGCTTTCAGCCGAAGCTCGGCCTCGTGGCGGCGCGTGTGCAGGCCGGAAATGCCCGCCGCTTCTTCCAGCAGAGCGCGGCGCGCCTGGGGCTTGGCCTGGATCAGTTCGCCGATGCGGCCCTGCCCGACCATCGAAGGCGACCGGGCGCCGGTCGACTGGTCGGCGAACAGAAGCTGCACATCCTTGGCGCGGGCTTCCTTGCCGTTGATGCGGTAGAGCGAGCCGGCCTCGCGCTCGATGCGGCGCGAAACCTGCAGTTCATCGGCGTCGTTGAAGGCCGAAGGCGCGGTGCGGTCGCTGTTGTCGAGGAAAAGCGTGACTTCGGCGGTGTTGCGGGCCGGGCGCGTTCCCGAGCCAGAAAAGATGACGTCGTCCATGCCGGACGCGCGCATGTTCTTGTAGGAGCTTTCGCCCATCACCCAGCGTAGCGCCTCGACCAGGTTCGACTTGCCGCAGCCGTTCGGCCCGACGATGCCGGTCAGGCCGCGTTCGATGACGAACTCGCCCGGTTCGACAAAGGACTTGAAACCGAGGAGGCGAAGGCGCGAAAACTTCATTCGCGCCGCCCCATAAGCTGTTTCAGCAAGGGTGTTCCGCGGTCGAACCCACGGCAAGGCATAGGCGTGCGCACGCCGAAGCGCAGCCGCTTCGGCGCTGCCTGGACGTCAGAGCAGAGGGTCGAGGATGGCCGACATTTCCTCAATCGACATCGCCCCTTTGTAGGTCTTCCCATTGATGAAGAAGGTCGGCGTCGAGTCGACCTTGAATTCATCGGCGCCGCGCTTCTGGACCGCTCTCACATCGTCCAGAAGTTTCTGGTCCGTCAAGCAGGCCTCGAAGGACTCCTGTGTAAAACCGGCGAGCTTCGAGATTTGCAGCAATGCGTCCTTGGTGTTGTTGACGCCAACCCAGTTGGCCTGCTGCTTGAACAGCACGTCCACCATCGGGAAATAGTTGTCCTTGGCGCAGCGTGCCAGCATGAAACCGGCCTCGGCGCTCGGATCGAACGGAAATTCGCGCAGGATGTAGCGGGCCTTGCCGGTGTCGATGTATTTCGTCTTCAACTCAGGGAAGGTCGTCTCGTTGAAATGCGCGCAATGCGGGCAGGTCATCGAGGCGTATTCGACGATGGTGACCTTGGCGTCGTCCTTGCCGAGCTGCTTGTCGGGCAACGCGCCGGGCTTCAGCAGTTCGGCCATATCGACCGTGCCCTGCGCTTCCGGCACCTTGACGGCGGCCGGCGTGGCTGGTGTCGCAGGGGTGGCGGGTGCGGCAGGCTTCACATCTGCCGCCTTGGCCTCTTCGTCCGAGTCGCTACAGGCGGCAAGCAGAACCACAGCCGGAACGGCGGCCAGCGAAGACAAGAGGTTTCTGCGGGACAAGCTTTGGCCAAACGGGGAACGGTTCATGCGAATCACCTGACAATGTTGGATTTTGCAATGCAAAGGCTAGAAAAGGCGAGAGTTGGCGCGAATTAAGGCATCGCAGTCCCCATTCCAATCGCCAAAGACTATATGCATGATCACGAATGCGCGAGATAGATGACGCATTCATGACCCCCGCGGTTTGCTTTCGCCAAGAATAGTGGCGCCGAGCCGTTCCAGCGAGGCGCGCAAGCTATCGTCCTCGATCTTGCCGACCGTGTCGGACAATTTGGCCTTCTCCGCTGATGTCAACGGCCTGAGAGCCGGTTTCGGCCGGGCTTTCTCGGTCAGCACCGGCTTCTGCAGGATCTTGATGCGGCCGATGGCATTGAACCCGAGGAAGGCATTGACGCGGTTGATGATCTCCCCGGCCTCGTGCTGCAAATGGAGTGCGGCCATGCCCTCGCAGGCGATGACCAGCATCGCCGGCTCGAATGGATCGTCCTCATGCAGGCGGCGCGGCCACTGGATCTTCTCGGGACGCGAACGGCCTGCAAGCCGGGGTCCGGCGATCTCCTCCCATGACTGGACCAGCCCGATCGAGATGCCGGCGCGCTTGCGTAGCACCGGATCGAGGATCTCGGTCGCGAGATCGCTCACCGGAACGGGATTGCCGAAGGGCCTTTTCCCTGCCATGTGCGTTCTCCAGTCCGCCCTTCACCAGATATCGGCCAAGCCGGCACCCGATCAATGGCACCGCTAGACCAGACCCGCAAGACCGCATCCGGAGACAGCAGCAAAGCTGCGTCCCTGGATATCGGCGAAGCTGGATCCGGGGATATCGGCGAAGCCGGATCCGATATCGCGTCCCGCCTGCTCGCCTGGTACGACGCGCATCACCGCGAATTGCCATGGCGTATCGCTCCGCGCGCGTTGGCGTCCGGCACGAGACCCGACCCCTACAGCGTCTGGCTCTCAGAGGTGATGCTGCAGCAAACCACGGTCGAGGCGGTCAAAGCCTATTTTCGCGCTTTCGTCGAGAAATGGCCTGATGTCGAGGCGCTGGCCGCTGCGCCGACCGAGGACGTGATGAAGGCGTGGGCCGGGCTCGGCTACTATTCACGGGCGCGCAATCTCAAGGCCTGCGCCGATCTCGTTGCGCGCCGAGGCGGCAGCTTTCCGGATACGGAAGCCGGCCTTAGGGAACTGCCGGGGATCGGCGCCTACACGGCGGCGGCGATCGCGGCGATCGCCTTCGACCAGCCGGCGGCCGTCGTCGACGGCAATGTCGAGCGCGTGGTCTCCAGGCTGTTTTCGATCGCCACGCCGATCAGCGAGGCCAAGCCCGAGATCCGCGCGCTGGTCGAGCGCGTGGTTCCGGACAAAAGGCCTGGCGACTTCGCCCAGGCGATGATGGATCTCGGCGCGACGATCTGCACGCCGCGCCGGCCGCGCTGCATGCTGTGCCCGCTGCGGGCGGATTGCAGTGCCATCCTTTCAGGCGATCCCGAACGTTTTCCGGTTCGCCTGCCGAAGGCGGGAAAGCCCTTGCGACGCGGGGCCGCCTTCGTGGCCGTGCGTGGCGATGGCGCCATCCTGTTGCGCAAGCGTGCGGACAAAGGTTTGCTCGGCGGCATGACCGAAGTGCCGACCACCGCCTGGACGGCGCGGGTGGACGGTGCGACCACTGACGCCGCGGCGCCCTTCCCCGCCAATTGGCGGCGTGCCGGACAGATTGCGCATGTTTTCACGCATTTCGCGCTCGAACTCGACGTCTTTCATGCGCAGGTGAGCGGCGACACCCCAGTTGGCCATTTCTGGTCGCTGCCAACAGACATTTCAGGCGAGGCGTTGCCGACTGTCATGAAAAAGGCAATCGAGGCTGCGATACCCGGCGCGACGAAAAAGCCGTCGCCACATACCGCAAAGAGGCCTGCATGACTGAAATCCGCCACATCGTTTTCGACATCGGCAGAGTGCTGATCCATTACGATCCGAACATCCCGTTCAGCCGCCTGATTCCGGATGCCGAAGAGAGAAAGTGGTTTTTCGACAATGTCTGCACCAGCGACTGGAACATCGAGCAGGACCGCGGCCGGACCTGGGAAGAGGCAGAGGCGCTGCTGATCGCCGAACACCCCGATCACGCTGAAAACATTCGCAATTTCCGCCGCCATTGGCACGACATGGTGCCGCATGCTTATGACGACAGCGTCGCCATCATGGAGAAGCTGATCGACACTGGCCATGACGTGACCATGCTGACCAATTTTGCCACCGACACGCTTGCCGAGGCCCGGCAGCGCTTCGATTTTCTCAACCATCCGCGCGGCGTGACCGTGTCGGGCGACATCCGCCAGATCAAGCCCGATCGCGCCATCTACGATCATCACGTCGCTGCGTTCGGACTCGAGCCAGAAGCGACGCTGTTCATCGACGACAGCCCGAAGAATGTCGAGGGCGCCAAGGCGGCAGGCTGGCAGGCGGTGCTGTTCACCGACGCCGAAACGCTCACGGCGGACCTTGAGCGTCTTGGTATCAAGGTGAGCTGAATCAGGCCCCTGCCCGCTCCATGCCGAGGCGGGCGATGCGACGAAGCTCGTCGATCGGGGTCAGGCCGCCGCTGCGCTCATAGTGCCAGAAGGTCCAGCCGTTGCAGGCGTCCAACCCCTGCACTTCGGCACCGATCTTGTGGATCGAGCCGGCGCTGTCGCCGATGGCCACCGTGCCGTCGGCGCGCACCCTGGCCGCCCAGCGCTTCTTGGCGTCATAGAGCGTGGCGCCGGGCAGCATAAGACCGGTGTCGATGAGGCTGACAAAGGCAACGCGCGGCTCGGCGCGCTTGCCGGTAAGCACGGTGAGATCGTCACCGTCCAGCGGACGAACGGCGTCGATGCGCTCGTTGGCGGCATCGATATAGGCCTGCTCACGCTCGATGCCGACGAAGTGGCGGCCGAGGCGTTTTGCCACCGCGCCGGTGGTGCCGGAGCCGAAGAAGGGATCGAGCACGATGTCGCCTGGTTTGGTCGAGGCCATCATGATGCGGGCCAGCAGTGCTTCCGGCTTCTGCGTCGGATGCAATTTGTCGCCGTTCTCGTTCTTCAGCCGCTCGCCGCCGGTGCAGATCGGAAACAGCCAGTCGGAGCGCATCTGGACGTCGTCGTTGGATGCCTTCAGCGCCTCGTAATTGAAGGTGTAGCCCTTGCCCTTCTGGTCGCGCGAGGCCCAGATCATCGTCTCATGCGCGTTCTGGAAACGACGACCGCGGAAGTTCGGCATCGGGTTGGTCTTGCGCCAGACGACATCGTTGAGGATCCAGAAGCCGAGATCCTGCATCCGGGCGCCGACCCGGAAAATGTTGTGGTAGGAGCCGATGACCCAGATGGTGCCGTTCGGCTTCAGCACGCGGCGCGCCGCCAGCAGCCAGGCGCGGGTGAAGGCGTCGTAGGCTTCAAAGCTCTCGAACTGGTCCCAGTCGTCGTCGACGGCGTCGACCTTGGACTGGTCGGGCCGGTGCAGATCGCCATCGAGCTGAAGGTTGTAGGGCGGATCGGCGAAGATGACGTCGATCGACTTTTCGGGCAGCCGGTCGAGTGCCGCCACGCAGTCGCCCTTGAGGATCGTGTCCAGCCATTCGGATTGCTGGGGAGCATGGGAAAGCTCGTCGAGAAGACGCACGGCTGACATTGTTACACCCAAGGCACGCGTTACTGTTTTACTTCCTGTTATGGTTACCGATCAGCGTAAATATTCGGTGAAGGGCGGAACCGGTTCGGCCGCCTAGGTCCGGTTAATTTGCGAAGCCCGGCCTGTTGGTGTATGCCGCGCCGCCTGAGCCCTGTCGGGCCGCCTACCATCCTTCCCTTGTTTCGGATTGCCATGCCCCAGCCAGACCTTGTCATCTTCGATTGCGACGGCGTGCTCGTCGATTCCGAAATCATCGCCGCGCGCATCGAAGCCGAGCTTTTGACCTCGGCCGGCTACGAGATATCGCCGGAGGAACTTGCCGAGACCTATGCCGGGCTGACCTTCAAGGACATCATGATGCGGGTCGAGGAGAAGTCCGCGATCCCATTCCAGGTCTCGCTGATCGACCGCGCCGAAGAGCTGGTCGACCGCAAATTGCGCGGCGACGTGCGCGCCATCGACGGCGTGCGCGAGGCGGTCGCGGCGGTGACCGTGCCGCGCTGCATCTGCTCCAACTCACGCTCCGAGCGGATCGAGTTCATGCTGGAGAAAGTGCATCTGCTGCCGTTCTTCGCCGGCCGCATCTTCTCGGCGATGGAAACACCGACCGGCAAAACCAAGCCGGCCCCGGACGTGTTCCTGTTTGCCGCCGAAAAGCTCAACGCAAAGCCGGAAAACACCTTCGTCATCGAGGATTCCGTGCATGGCGTCGCCGGCGCCAGGGCGGCCGGCATGCGCGTCATCGGCTTCACCGGCGCCGGGCACAGCTATCCCGGCCATGCCGACGCGCTGACCGAGGCCGGCGCGGAAACCGTCATCCGCCGCTGGGCGGAACTGAAGAGCGTCATCGCCGCTTTGTCCGAGTGGTCCGCGGACGCTTGAAAGGGCTGTCCGCAGCCGCTTTAAGCCAGTCAGTTCGTCGCGGCGGCGACCTTCTTCCGCTTGCCCTTAGGCTTGTCAGTCGCGGCTTTCGGGGCGCCTTCGTCATAGCCGGCGTAGGCCTGGTAGTCCTGCGCGGTCGGTTCCGGCACGACGACGTTCTGGTCGGTGAAGGCAAACTGCGTGGCGGCCGAGGGGTCGGTGACCTGGACCTGGTAAGGATGGATCTGCGAATAGAGCACCTCGGTGCCATGCATCACCGCCACGCGGATCGGCATGGTGATCGTGCCCGGCGCGAACATCGGTCCCGGAACGACCTTGCCGGCGACAGCGATCTTCATCGACAACTGGCCGTTGGCGTTGCTGCAGTCGCGGGTCACGTCGGTGATCGAGGCCTGGTAGATGACCTTGGCGGGATCGCGATCGGGATCGACGATGGTGCCGTCGGGCGCCGGCTGGGCGGCAGCCGCGGCATCCTGAGCGGCGTCGGTCTTCTTCCTGGGCTTGGCGGAGCCCTTGGCATAGGTGCTGAAGAAGGCCGTGCCGTCGCGCAACGTCACCCTCGGGCAGTAGGCGCGCAACTGACTGGCGAGCACCTTCGGATCCTGCGGCGGTGGTGGCGCCTGGGTGTCCTTCTTGCCGAAACCGAAGTTGAGAACGCCATTGTCGCTCGATTGGCAACCGGCGGCGGCAAGCATAAAGCCGGTGAGCGCCAGACCCGCGACAAAGCGGTTGTTGAACGAATAAAACGCCATGAAACTGCACTTCCCTCTCGCAAAGCTGGTGACGTATATCAACCGCGCGGCAAAAATGCGACTGATCCGCCTCGGAAAATTAACCACCTTGCGGTGAATGAAACGCCCGCCAGCAACGGAATGTGACGATGCAATATGTGAGTACCCGCGGGGATGCGCCCGTGCTTGGATTTTCCGACGCGGTGCTGGCCGGGCTGGCGCGCGACGGGGGCCTCTACGTCCCGCGCGAATGGCCGCAGTTTTCGGCATCCGATATCCGCGCCATGCGCGGCCTTGCCTATCCCGACCTCGCCATCCGCGTGCTGACGCCGTTCCTCGGCGGTGAAATCGCGACACCAGTGTTCGAGAAGCTGGTGCGCGAAGCCTATGCGACCTTCCGCCACGAGGCCGTCTGCCCGCTGGTGCAGACCGGTGCCAATACCTTCGTGCTGGAACTCTTCCACGGCCCGACGCTGGCCTTCAAGGACGTGGCAATGCAGCTGCTGGCCCGGCTGATGGACCATGTCCTGGCCGAGCGCGACCAGCGCGCAACAATCGTCGGCGCCACCTCCGGCGACACTGGCGGCGCTGCCATCGACGCCTTTGCCGGGCGCAACCGCACCGACATCTTCATTCTCTTCCCGCACGGCAAGGTCTCGCCGGTGCAGCAGCGGCAGATGACGACGTCGACCGCCGCCAACGTCCATGCGCTGGCCCTTGAAGGCAATTTCGACGACTGCCAGGGCCTTGTGAAGGACATGTTCAACGACCACGGTTTTCGCGATCGGGTGTCGCTGTCGGGTGTCAATTCGATCAACTGGGCCCGCATCATGGCCCAGATCGTCTATTATTTCTCCTCGGCGCTGTCTCTCGGCGCGCCGGACAGGCCAGTGTCCTTCACCGTGCCGACCGGCAATTTCGGCGACATCTTC
This sequence comes from Mesorhizobium monacense, assembly GCF_056781675.1. Classification (NCBI taxonomy): domain Bacteria; kingdom Pseudomonadati; phylum Pseudomonadota; class Alphaproteobacteria; order Hyphomicrobiales; family Phyllobacteriaceae; genus Mesorhizobium; species Mesorhizobium monacense. The sequence goes on from NZ_CM165567.1 coordinate 3,898,136, forward strand.
GCCGGCTATGCCGCCAAGAAAATGGGCCTGCCGATCGAGCGGCTGATCATCGCCACCAACGACAACGACATATTGGCGCGCACGCTTGGTAGCGGCGAATACCGCACCAAGGGCGTCTTCGCCACCACCTCGCCGTCGATGGACATCCAGGTATCGTCGAACTTCGAGCGCCTGCTGTTCGAGGCGGCAGGCCGCGATGCCGCGACAGTGCGTCGCTACATGAACGGGCTCAAGCAGTCGGGCGCCTTCACCATCGAAACAGGCGAGATCGCAAGGATCAGAGCCGAATTCGACGCCGGCCGTTCCGATGTCGACGAGGTCGCCGCCACCATCCGCTCAACGCTCGAAGCCAGCAATTATCTGCTCGACCCGCACACGGCCGCGGCCATGCATGTTGCCGCCGGCAAGAGCACAGGCGCCGTGCCGATGGTGGTGCTGGGCACCGCCCATCCGGCCAAGTTCCCGGCCGCCGTCGAAGAGGCCTGCGGCATGTCGCCGGCCCTGCCCGCATGGCTAGGCTCCTTGATGTCAGCCGACGAAAAATACACGGTACTTCCATCCGACCTGAAAATGGTGGAAGATTATGTTACACGCCACACGCGGGCGGCGCGTTAGGGAGTACTAGCCATATGGGTGTTGAGGTAAGCCGTCTGTCGAACGGCCTGACAGTCGCAACCGAAACCCTTCCAAGTCTCGAATCCGTTGCCCTTGGTGCCTGGGTCAAGTCAGGCGCCCGCAATGAGCGCGAAGAAGAGCACGGAATGGCCCATTTGCTCGAGCATATGGCCTTCAAGGGCACGAAAAGGCGCACCGCCTTCGAAATTGCCTCTGAAATCGAGAATGTCGGCGGCGAGATCAATGCCGCCACCAGCGTCGAGACCACCTCCTATTACGCCAGGGTGCTCTCCGACGACGTGCCGCTGGCGGTCGATATCCTCGCCGACATCTTGCAGGAGTCCGAATTCGACCCCGAGGAGCTGGAGCGCGAGCAGCATGTGATCCTGCAGGAGATCGGCGCCGCGCACGACACGCCCGACGACATCGTCTTCGACCGTTTCACCGAAACCGCCTTCCGCCACCAGACGATCGGCCGCTCCATCCTCGGCACGCCGGAGACGGTCAAGTCCTTCACCTCCAAGCAGCTGCACAATTTCATCGAGCGCCAATATGGCGCCGAACGCATGGTGGTCGTCGCGGCCGGCGACATCAAGCACGACGCTTTCGTGCGCGAGGTCGAGAAGCAGCTGGGCGGCTTCCGCGCCAAGGCCGAGAGCAACATCCCGCAATATGCGCAATATGTCGGCGGCGATTTCCGCGAGGACCGCGACCTGATGGACGCGCAGATCGTGCTCGGCTTCGAGGGCCGCGCCTATCATGTGCGCGACTTCTACGCCTCGCAGGTGCTGTCGATGATCCTCGGCGGCGGCATGTCGTCCCGGCTGTTCCAGGAGGTCCGCGAAAAGCGCGGCCTGTGCTATTCGGTCTATGCCTTCCACTGGGGCTTTTCCGACACCGGCATCTTCGGCGTCCATGCCGCGACCGGGCAGAGCGACATCGCAAAGCTGGTGCCCGTCATCATCGACGAGTTGCAGAAGGCAGGCGAGAACATCCTGCAGGAAGAGCTCGACCGGGCCCGGGCGCAGTATCGCGCGGGGCTGATCATGTCGGCCGAAAGCCCGGCCAGCCGCGCCTCGCAGATCGCCCGGCAACTGCTCCTGTTCGGCCGGCCGATCGCCAAGGAAGAACTGATGGAGCGGCTGTCGGCGTTGACGATCGAGCGGCTGACCGACCTGTCGGCGCGGCTGTTTTCGACCAAGCCAACGCTCACCGCCGTCGGCCCCGTGGGTACGCTTGCACCCTATGAGGCGATCCTCGATTCGCTTTCGGGCACGCAGACGACAGCCCGCAAGCTCGCAGTCTAAGACCTCCCAAGCGCCATGTTCGCGCTCCCTTTCTTTCGCCGCGATCTGCCGGCACTGAAGGGTGACCGGATCACGCTGCGCGTGCCGCTGACCAACGACTACCGCGAATGGGCGGCGCTGCGCGGCGAAAGCCGCGCCTTCCTCGAGCCGTGGGAGCCGCGCTGGACGCCGGACGAGCTTGACCGCACGGCATGGCGGCTGCGCATCAGCCGCTACCGCGAGGACTATGCGCAAGGAACGGCCATCGCCTTCTTCATCTTCGAGAAGGCGAGCGGCAAGCTTGCCGGCGGCATCACGCTCGGCAACATCCGCCACGGCGTCGCGCAGAGCGGTCATATCGGCTACTGGATCGGCGAGCGCTATGGCGGCCGCGGCCTGATGACCGAAGCGGTCAAGCTGGTGTCGCAATTCGCCTTCGATACGCTGAGGTTGCACCGGATCGAGGCTGCCTGTATTCCCGACAACGCCCGGTCGATCCGCGTGCTTGAAAAAGCCGGATTCCGGCGCGAAGGACTTCTGCGATCCTATCTCAGGATCAATGGCATCTGGCAGGACCACTACCTCTACGCCCGGATCGCGGACGATCCGCCGGGCGCTGGAACGAAGGGCTGATTTTTGACGAATTTCCTGCGAATCGGCTCGCTGTTCGCGCTTCTCCTGGCGACGATCGTGACGCTTTGCGCGGCGTCTTCGGCCTTCGCCGTCGAACCGATCAAGATCGCCCGCGACGACGTGGCGCTCGACCTGTCCGGCGCCGTCGAAATCTACCGGAACCAGGGTGAAAACTTCCAGGTCTCGACCGCACCGGGGCCTGATGGCATCGTCAGGCGCATCGAGGTCGAGGCCAATGACGCGCGTTCGACCGGCGACTGGGCGGTGTTCGCGCTGGCCAACACCACCGACCAGCAGCTCGACCGGCTGATCGTCGCGCCGCATTTCCGGCTGGTGAATTCGGGCATTTTCTGGCCCGATCTCGGCTCGACCCGCATCGCCGCCATCACGCCCAGCGAAGGCTTCGCGCTCGACCGCCAGACCAGCCCCGACGCGGACGTGTTCCGAGTGACGCTGAACCCCGGCACGGTGATCACCTTCATCGCCGAACTCGCCTCGCCGAAACTGCCGCAGGTCTATCTGTGGGATCCGGAATCCTACAAGGACTCGGTCAATTCCTACACGCTGTTTCGCGGCATCGTCATCGGCATCGCCGGCTTGCTGGCGCTGTTCCTGACCATCCTTTTCGTCGTCAAGGGAACCTCGATGTTCCCGGCGACCGCGGCACTGGCCTGGGCGGTGCTTGCCTATATCTGCGTCGATTTCGGCTTCCTCAACAAGGTCATCGAGATATCGCCGGGGAATGAGCAGATGTGGCGGGCCGGAACGGAGGTGGCGCTTGCGGCGACATTCGTGGTGTTCCTGTTCGCCTATCTCAACCTCAACCGATGGCACGGCCATTTCAGCTATGGCGCGCTGGTCTGGATCCTCGGGCTGGTGCTGATCGCTGGCGTCGCCATCATCGATCCGGCGGTCGCCGCCGGCATCGCCAGGCTGTCCTTCGCCGCCACCGCAGTGACTGGGCTTGGCCTGATCATCTTCCTCGGCATACGCGGCTACGACCGCGCCATCATGCTGGTGCCCAGTTGGGTCATGGTGCTGCTATGGCTGTGCGGGTCGTGGATGGCGATCACCGGCATGCTCGACAACGACATCGCCCAGCCGGCACTCGGCGGTGGCCTGATTCTGATCATCCTGCTGATCGGCTTCACCGTCATGCAGCATGCCTTTGCCGGCGGCGCGCTGCATCAGGGCCTGTTCTCCGACCTCGAGCGCCAGGCGCTGGCCGTTGCCGGATCGGGCGACATCGTCTGGGACTGGGACGTGCTGCGCGACCGCGTGGTGACCAAGCCCGATGTCAGCGTGCAGCTTGGCCTGGCGCCCAACAGCCTGGGGGGCGCCGCGCGCAACTGGCTGCCGGTGCTGCATGCCGACGACCGCGACACGTTCCGCACCACGCTCGACGTGGTGCTGGAGCACCGGCGCGGCCGGGTCTCGCAGAATTTCCGCCTGCGCGGCGCCGACGGGCATTATCACTGGTTTTCGCTACGCGCCCGGCCGGTGATCGGCTCGGATGGCGAAGTGATCCGCTGCGTCGGCACGATGGTCGACGTGACCGAGCAGAAGAAGTCCGAGGAGCGGCTGCTGCACGACGCCGTGCACGACAATCTGACCGGCCTGCCGAACCGCGAATTGTACATGAACCGGCTGGAGGCGATCATCTCGATCGCGCGCACCGAGGAGAAGGTGCGTCCAACCGTCTTCGTCATCGACATCGACCGATTCAAGCAGGTCAATGACGGCCTGGGCATCTCGGCCGGCGACACCATCCTGCTGACCATCGCCCGCCGGCTGCACCGGCTGCTCAAGCCGAAGGATTCGCTGTCGCGCTTTGCCGGCGACCAGTTCGCACTGATGCTTTTGTCGGAACAGGACCCGGCTCGCATCGCGGCAGTGGCCGACGCCATCAAGCATGCGATCAACAACCCGATCACCTTCGCCAAGCGCGAGATCGTGCTCACCGCTTCGATCGGGCTGATCACCTGGACCACGGCGCAGACTTCAGCCGAGGACATGGTCAAGGACGCCGAGCTTGCCATGCACCAGGCCAAGCGCTTCGGCGGCGACAGGATCGAGCCGTTCCGGCCCGCCTTCCGCACCGTCGGCACCGACCGGCTGCAGTTCGAATCGGACCTGCGCCGCGCCATTGAGCGGCGCGAATTCACGCTTGCCTACCAGCCGATCGTGCGCCTCGAGGACGGCAGCGTCGCCGGCTTCGAGGCACTGCTGCGCTGGGACCATCCGCGCCGCGGCATGATCCCGCCGGGGGATTTCATTCCGGTCGCCGAGAATTGCGGCCTGATCGTGCAGCTTGGCCTGTTCGCCATGCAGCAGGCGGCCGAGGATCTGGCGACCTGGCAGAAACAGATCGGCGACGCGCCGCTGTCGGTTTCGGTCAACCTCTCCAGCCGCCAGCTCATCCGCCGCGACCTGGTCAGCGACGTCCGCTCCGTCATCGCGCGCGCCAATCTGAAGCCGCGCTGCTTCCGCCTCGAGCTCACCGAATCGCTGGTGATGGACAATCCCGAGCAGGCGTCGCATGTGCTGACCAAGCTGAAGCAGCTCGGCATCGGCCTGTCGCTGGACGATTTCGGCACTGGATATTCGTCACTGTCCTATCTGACGCGCTTCCCCTTCGACACGATCAAGATCGACAAGAGCTTCGTCGACGATGCGACGCCGAAGCGCGCGGTGCTGCTGAAATCCATGGTCAACATGGCGCATGAGCTTGGCCTGTCGGTGGTTGCCGAAGGCATCTCCGACGAAAGCGATGCGCTGGAGCTGCGCCAGATGGGCTGCGAATATGTGCAGAGCTTCATGTTCGGCGCGCCAATGCCAGGCGACCAAGTGCTGAAGACGCTGAAGGAGCAATATCCGCTTACGCAAGCATGATGTTCAGGCGTGACCGGCGGCCAGGCTGAGATGCGCCAGATCGATGCCGATCGAGGCCAGGATGCGGTCGTATTTGCGCTCGATGTCGGCGTCGAACAGAAGCTCGGGGGTGGCTGGGCATGTCAGCCATCCGTTCTCGGCGATCTCGCTTTCCAGCTGGCCGGCACCCCAGCCCGAATAGCCGAGCGCCATCAGCGCGCGGCGGGGCCCGCGGCCAGATGAAATGGCGCGCAATATGTCGACGGTCGCGGTCAGGCAGATGTCGTCGGAGACGCTGAGAGACGATTCAACCCGGTAGTCGCCGCTATGCAGGACAAAGCCGCGGCTGCGATCCACCGGTCCGCCGTTGCGCACGACGAAGTCGCGTGCCTGCGCCGGCAGGCGGATCGCCTCCTGCTCGTTCATGATGCCGAGTTGCACAAGAAGGTCCGGAAACAGCATCTGCTGCGTCTGGTTGATGATGAGGCCCATCGCGCCCTCATCGCTGTGGGCGCAAACGTAGATGACGGAGCGCGTGAAGCGGTCGTCCTTCATGCCGGGCATGGCAATCAGGAACTGGTCGTCGAGGAAGCCGCGTCCAGCAGCCGTCTTCTTGTGGCGCAACAAGTCCATGGCGTGAGGGTAACGCGTTTCCGGGGCGCCGAAAAGATGCGCGCGCGGGATTGCGGGCTCCTGCTGTGCCCGAAGCAAAAGATTCTTGAGTTGGGGTTCCTCGGATGGAATTCCACAGCTTGACCATCCTCTGCGCTGATGTCACGCAAATATGATACCTAAGGGGTCACGAGATCATTGCGCTGCCACGAACGGACGATCAAATCACGGCCATGCAAAGCTTGAAAATCCTGCTTGCCAGCGCCGCTGCCGTCTTGGGAACGGGCCTTCCGGCCCTGGCTTCCTCCTCGGCCTGGTACAACACCGAGGGCGGCAAGGTGCGGCTTGTGACCAGCGGCAAGCCCGACGAAGCCGGAAGCATCCAGGGCGTGCTCGACATTGCGCTCAAGCCCGGCTGGAAAACCTATTGGCGCGACCCTGGCGACGCCGGCGTGCCACCGCAGATCGATATCTCGGCCAGCACCAACATCTCCGACGCGCGGTTTTCATTTCCGCCGCCGCAGCGTCACGACGACGGTTACGGCAAGTGGGCCGGCTACGACCATCCGGTCTCGCTGCCGATTACGTTCACGCTGTCGGCGCCGGATCAGCCGGCGGTCATCGACGCCAACATTTTCCTCGGCATTTGCGAGACGATCTGCATTCCGGTGCAGACAAGGCTGAGCGTCGATCCCGGGTCCGATCCGGACAATGCCAAGGATGCTGCACAGGTGAAGGCGGCGCTTGCGACCCTGCCGGCTGCTTCACGGCCCGATTTCGGCATCAACGTGCTGCCCGGCGACCACGAGACACTGGTCGTCGAGGCGAGCTTTCCAGGCGACCCGGAAGCCGCGGACTTCTTCGTCGCCGGCGAACGCGACTATATGTTCGGTGCCCCGGTTCGCAGCGAAAAGGACGGCAAGCTGTTGTTCACGGTGCCGATCCTCGACCGGCCGTCGACGACGCCGACCGATGGCGGGCTCCACTACACGCTGACAAGTGCCGAGGGCGCGGTCGAAGGCATGCTGCCTTTCCCGTGACGGCGGCGCCGGGGGATGCGCAGACTGCAACATCCATTGCGCCAGGCGCGCCATGGCAGTTGCGAGCGACGCCTGACTTCGCTATCGCAAGGACACGTCCCTCCCCAACACATCGAACGAGGCATTCATGACCATCTCCGTTGGCGACAAGCTGCCCGACGCGACCTTCAAGACGATGACCGCCGACGGCGCCAAGCTGGTCACGACGGCCGAGATCTTTGCCGGCAAGAAGGTCGTGCTGTTCGGCGTTCCCGGCGCCTTCACGCCGACCTGCAGCAACAACCACCTGCCCGGCTATCTGGAGAACCGTGACGCTATCCTCGCGCGTGGCGTCGACACCATCGCGGTCGTCTCGGTCAACGATGTGCATGTCATGGGCGCCTGGGCGCGCTTCACCGGCGGCGAGGGCAAGATCCTCTATCTCGCCGACGGCAATGGCGATTTTGCCAAGGCGGTCGGCCTCGACTACGCCAGCGACGGTATGGGGCTGCGCTCGAGGCGCTTTTCGATGATCGTCGACGACGGCAAGGTCACCGCGTTCAATATCGAGACCAAGCCAGGTGTCGACGAGTCGGGTGCGGCTCACATTCTCGGCCAGCTCTGAGCTCGACGGCAGTCGGGCCAAGGCCGTCAGGTTCGCCTTGCGTGACGGCCGCGGTGTAGGTGCTTCTGGATCTTCACTTTTGGGGGACCTCAGCGATGTTCGATATTGTCTGGCGCAGCGTAGCGATCGGCATTGGCGCGACGGTGCTGATGGATATCTGGGCCTTCTTCCTTCATGTGGCTTTTGCCCAGCCGCGGCCGAACTGGGGACCGGTCGGCCGCTGGGTCTGGCACTTGAGAAACAAGGTGTTTCACGACGACATCGCGGAGGCCTCGCCCTACGCACATGAAGTGGCGCTGGGCTGGGCCTTCCACTATGCCGTCGGCATCGCCTACGGCATCATCCTGGTCCTGCTGGCGGGAACGGCGTGGCTTGCCGCACCGACCTTCCTGCCGGCCTTCATCCTGGGCATGGTGACAGTCGGCGCCGGCTGGTTCCTGCTGGCGCCCGGCATGGGTGCCGGCTGGGCGGCTTCAAAGCGCCCCAACCCGATGCAGATCCGGGCGCTCAATCTGGTATCGCACACGGTGTTCGCGCTTGGGCTCTACGGCACGGCGCTCCTGATCCGCGAGAGCGGTTCTGCTTTTGATAGAATCGCAGGTCCGCTCTAAGTATTTGTTTTTACGCAATTCCGGACGGAAAACCGCTACGCACTTTTCCTGGAATTGCTCTAGCTGAACTGGCTGGCACCGAGTTGCACCGGCCTGTCGATTGGCCGCCATCCGTGGAGAACGCGGCGCGCTCCGATATCGTAGGCGAAGTAGTTGCCGCCGCCCGCGGGCTGATCCGCTTCGCGGCTGATACCCCGACCGCTGAGAGACAGCAACAGGAGCGTTCCCACGCCGCCATGGCCCACGAAGACAATATCGTCGGCGCCGTTTGCGCCGAGCACGGCTTCGACCTCGCATACAATACGAAGCTGGGCATCGATGGCCCGCTCCCATCCACGAATGCTGCTTTGTGGATTGGCGAAGAACTGGTCCGCAACCGCTTCGAACTCCGGCGGCGGCAGGAAACCCGTTGCCGACCGGTCGTTCTCATGCATCCGGTCCCTCACCTCGACCGCAAGGCGCAGATGCCTTGCGAGGATCTCGGCGGTTTCTATCGCCTTGCGTTCGCCTGACGACACGATACGCCGGATCGACCCTATCCATGGCTGGTCGAGTATCGCAAAGGCTCTCGCTCGCCCGATGTCGGATAGCCCCCACTGCGGCACCGGAATGCCAGCATCGATCTGAACCTGGGGATGCGTGATATAGTATGCGACAGGCACGATGGAGGTCTTTCTGCCAGTCAGCGGATCCGCGCCCGAATTCAATAACTCTGGGTCGAACGCCGCGCCTTTGCGACCGCCTGCGGCTTTGCCTGTGCAGCTGGCTGCGGCGTCACTGTAGGCCTTGACGGGCCCTTCTTGAACGGCGCCATGCCTTCCCGCGCCAATTCGTCGGCGCGCTCGTTCTCGATATGGCCGGCATGGCCCTTGACCCAGTTCCAGGTCACCTGATGGCGCCTGTTGGCCTCGTCCAGCGCCTGCCAGAGTTCGCCATTCTTGACCGGCTTCTTGTCGGCGGTCTTCCAGCCGTTCTTCTTCCAGCCATGGATCCACTTGGAAATGCCGTCCATGACGTATTTGCTGTCGGTGTGCAGGTCGACCGCGCACGGCTCCTTCAGCGCATTGAGCGCCGAGATGGCAGCGAGCAACTCCATGCGGTTGTTGGTCGTCTCGGCCTCGCCGCCCGACAGTTCCTTGGTTTTGCCGTTGAAGCGCAGGATCGCTCCCCACCCGCCGGGGCCCGGATTGCCCGAACAGGCGCCGTCGGTGAAGATTTCAACACGCTTGGTCATGTCGGTCATGTCAGCCCGTATTCGGAAGGAGATTTGATCGCTCGGTGGAAGCGCATGCGGCGGATATACTCGGTCGGGTCACGTTTCATGACCAGCCCGCCATTCGGAATGGTCAGCCAGTCATAGAGGCGGGTCAGCATGAAGCGCAGCGCCGATCCCCGCGCCAGGATCGGCAGCGCGGCCTTCTCCTCGCCGCTCAGGGGCCGCACGCTCTGGTAACCGGCCAGCAGCGCGGTGCCCTTGGTCAGGTTGAACGAAAAATCCTTCTCGAAGCACCAGGCATTGAGACAGGTGGCGACGTCATAGGCATAGAGGTCGTCGCAGGCGAAATAGAAGTCAATCAGCCCGGAGAGTTTCTCGCCGAGGAAGAAGACATTGTCGGGAAAAAGGTCGGCATGGATGATGCCTTGCGGCAGGTCCTTCGGCCAGTTGCGTTCGAAATCGGCGAAATCGGCATCGACCTCCGCCGCCAGCCCCGGCTCGACTTCGTCGGCGCGGGCATGGGAGGCGTTCCACAGCTTGCGCCAGCCATCGATGGCAAGCGCATTCGGGCGGGTCATGGAAAAATCCTGGCCGGCAAGATGCAGTTCGGCCAGTGCCTTGCCAACCTCGCCGCAATGCGCCGCAGTCGGCCGCCGCAGCGACAGGCCCTCGAGGAAGGTGATGATGACCGCCGGGCGGCCGGCCAGCGCACCGATGACGGTGCCGTCATGCGCGGTCACCGGAAGCGGGCACGAAATGCCCTTTCTGGCGAGATGGCCCATCAAGCCCAGAAAGAACGGCAGGTCGGCCTTGTCGACGCGCTTCTCGTAAAGCGTCAGGATGTAGGAACCGCTCGTCGTGTGCAGCAGGAAATTCGAATTCTCGGTGCCTTCGGCAATGCCCTTGTAGGACAGGAGTTCGCCGACCGGATAGGCCTGCAGGAACGTGCCGAGCTCGCCCTCGCTGACGTCGGTGTAGACCGCCATGGGCTGTTCACGCGGCTCCGTTGACGAAAGCCATGTCGGCCTTCGTCAGTTCGACATCGCGCAAAACCCGCATGACCGGAAAGTCCTCCGTTTCCGTTGCCGTGATCGCCAGATCGATGGTCACATCGAAGCGCTGGCGGAAGGCATCGATGATTTCGTCGACGATGATTTCCGGCGCCGACGCGCCAGCCGACAGGCCAAGCGTCGAGATGCCGGCGATGTCATTCCACGGAATTTCAGAAGCGCGCTGCACGAGAAGCGACATCTTGGCACCGGCGCGTTCCGCGACCTCGACAAGACGGCGCGAATTGGAGGAGTTGGGCGCGCCGACGATCAGATAGAGATCGGCACCGGCTGCGGTCTCCTTGACCGCCTCCTGGCGGTTGGTGGTGGCGTAGCAGATCGATTCCGCAGCCGGCGCATGCAGAGCGGGAAAGCGATCCTGCAATGCCCGGATGATGCCGGCGGTGTCCTCGACCGACAGCGTCGTCTGGGTGACGAAGCCGAGTGCCTCGGGATCGGCAGGCGCAAGCTTCGCAGCGTCCGCCTCGGTCTCGATCAGCGTGACGGCGCCGTCCGGCAGTTGGCCCATGGTGCCGATCACTTCGGGATGCCCGGCATGGCCGATCAAAAGCACGTGGCGGCCGAGGCGCTGGTGGCGCATTGCCTGCTTGTGGACCTTGGAGACCAGCGGACAGGTGGCGTCGAGATAGAACAGGTTGCGGGCCTGCGCATCGGCCGGCACCGATTTCGGCACGCCATGCGCCGAAAACACCACCGGGCTCTGACGATGCTCGGCCGGAATTTCCGAGAGTTCCTCGATAAAGACGGCACCCAGGCTCTGCAGGCCCTCGACGACATAGCGGTTGTGGACGATCTCGTGGCGGACATAGACCGGCGCGCCGTATTTCTTCAGCGCCAGCACGACGATCTGGATGGCGCGGTCGACGCCGGCGCAAAAGCCACGCGGCTGGCAGAGCCTTATCGTCAGTGGGGGCTTGGTCGTGGTGTGAAGCATGAATCCGGGCCGGTTGTTCAGAGCCGAAATGAGGTGCGCACCCCTGCCCTGTCAAGGGCGGCGGCAACGATCATTCCGCTTTCGCCGGACGGCGAAGCCTGAAGATGAGGACGCCGGCAAGGGCAGCGGCAAGGCCGTACCAGGTGAAAGCATATTGCAGATGGCTGTTCGGCAGGTCGATGATGGTGACGCCGCCAACCGGCAGGCCGCCGGGGTTTGGCGTCTTGTCGGCATCGATGAAGAACGGCACCAGGCGGGCTGCGCCAGGCAGGCCGGCGCTCGCCGCCATCACATCGCGATCCTTCCAGTAGAAAATGTTCTTCTGGATATCATTGTCGGGAACCATCATCGACGGCTTCGCGGGCAGCGGGTTGCGGGCAAGTCCGGTCACCGTCACCTTGCCCGCCACCTGCCCTTGCTGTCGCTTGGTGGCGTCCTTCAGGTCATAAGGCACGAAGCCGCGATTGATCAGCACGAAACGGCCATCATCCAGTTGCAGCGGCGTGATGACGTCAAAACCGGCAGCACCGTCCCAGGTCGAATAAAAATGCCGCTCACCCTGGTGCAGGAAAGTGCCTGACACCGTCACCGGCGTGTAGTCGACATCACCAGAGGAAGCGAACTGACTTTCGACCTCGGCCAGCGGCCGCGGCGCCGAATGCGTGCGCTGGTCTATGGTCTGGAGAAGACCTTCCTTCCAGTGCAGGCGCTGCATCTGCCAAGTGCCGAGCGCCAGCAGGATGACGAACACCACCAGGCCGAGGCCGAGCAGCAATGCCGTCTTCGGCCGCGAACGGCCGACACTCTTGGCCGAAGCCTCGCTCATTCGTCGCGGTCCAGCCGCCCCTCAGCCGCCTTGTTGGCGTATTGCAGCGTCAACAGCACGCCCTTGATCAGCCTGAGCGCCGTCAGGCACAGCACCAGCGCCAGCGGTATCCAGACCAGCAGATGCAGCCACAGTGGCGGGCTCAGCGTCACCTCCACCCACAGCGCCAGCCCGACGACGATGAAGCCGATGATCAGGATGACGAACACCGCCGGTCCATCGCCGGCATCGGCATAGGAATAGTCCAGGCCACAATTCATGCAGCGCTTGCCGACGGTCAGGAACCCGGAAAACAGCCGTCCCTCACCGCAGCGCGGACAGCGGCCGTGCAGGCCGGCCGAGATCGGCTCGATGGGTGGCCAGATCGCCTTGTCGTCGCTCATGCTTTACGGCCCGATCTCAATTGGCGTTCCATCGGCCACCATGGCCCAGATTTCATTCATATCGGAGTCCGTAACGGCAATGCAGCCGTCGGTCCAGTCGACCAATTGAAGCAGCCAGCTCCACCAGCCATAGCCGTTGGGCTGGCCATGGATCATGATCATGCCGCCGGGGTCGACGCCGGCCGCCTTCGCAGCCGCCATCTCCTCGGTATTCGGATAGGAGATGTGGATCGACTTGTGGGCAATGCTGTTGGGGTTGCGCCAATCCAGCAAATAGCGCCCCTCCGGCGTGCGCTGGTCACCTTCCCTGTGCTTTTGCCCGACAGGGTCGCCACCCAGAGCGATGCCGTAGGTGCGCAATATTTTGCCATCGCCGACCAGTTCCAGCCGCCGCTCCGACTTGTCGACGCGGACCAGATCGACGCGTTCGCTTGCGAAGGCTGGGACTGCCGCGGCAAAGCCGGCACAAGTGACAAAAAAGTGTCTCGAACGCATCGGCCATCGATCGACGATGATTATGCCGAAATGAAGAAGGCGGCCACGTTACCGCGGCCGCCTTGTCGATTTCCGAGCGAAAGCTGTCAGTGGCCTTCGATCAGCGCGCCGTTCGAGGCCCAGACATAGACCGCGCTGAACAGGAACAGCCAGACCACGTCGACGAAGTGCCAGTACCAGGCCGCCGCCTCGAAGCCGAAATGCTGCTTCGGGGTGAAGTCGCCCTTCATGGCGCGCACCAGGCATACAGCCAGGAAGATGGTGCCGATGATGACATGGAAACCATGGAAGCCGGTCGCCATGAAGAAGGTGGCGCCATAGATGGAATCCTTGAAGCCGAACGGCGCGTGCATGTACTCGTAGGCCTGCACCATGGTGAACAGCATGCCGAGGCCGACGGTGAGTACCAGGCCGTTGATCAGCCCCTTGCGGTCGCCGTGAAGCAGCGAATGATGCGCCCAGGTGACCGTCGTGCCCGACAGAAGCAGGATGATGGTGTTGTAGAGCGGCAGGTGGAAGGGATCGAGGACCTCGATGCCCTTCGGCGGCCAGACGCCGCCGGTGAAGGTGGTGCGGGCGTAATTCTGGACCTCGCCGGGAAACAGGCTGGCGTCGAAGAAGGCCCAGAACCAGGCGACGAAGAACATCACTTCCGAAGCGATGAACATGATCATGCCGTAGCGCAGATGCAGCGACACGACGCGGGTGTGATGGCCCTCATGCGCTTCCTTGATGGTGTCCGACCACCAGGCGAACATCGTGTATATGACGATCAGGAGGCCGATGAAGAACAGCCACGGATTGGCGATGTTGTAGCCGAAGATCGGGAAATCGCCGGCCTTGAGATACTGCATATAAGCGACGCCGCCGATAGCGGTCACCAGCGCGCCGATGGAGCCCAGGAAGGGCCACGGGCTCGGGTCGACGAGATGGTAGTCATGCTGTGGTCTTGCGTGCGCGTCGGCCATATCAACCCCCGAGATTTGCTTCGGTATCTGGAACTTTGTTGCTGCTTGCGGCCGGCGCTGACGACGCGACCGGCTTGTTCTTTTCGACCGGGAACATGGTGTAGGACAGGGTGATGGTCTTCAAGTCCTTCAGTTCCGGCACGTTGACGATGTCGGGATCCACGTAGAACACGACCGGCATGTCCAGCGTCTCGCCGGGCTTCAGCGTCGTGTCGGTGAAGCAGAAGCACTCCACCTTGTTGAAGTAGGGGCCTGCGAGTTCCGGCTGCACGTTGAAGGTCGCGCGGCCGGTAACGGGGCGGTCGAACTTGTTGGTCGCGGTGTAGTGCGCCTGGACCGTCTCACCGATCTTTATGGTGATCGAACGGGTGACCGGCTGGAATTGCCAGGGAACGCCCGCGGTGTTGGCATCGAAGCGGATGGCGACATCGCGGTCGAGCACGCGGTTCGCGTATTGCTGCGTGGCGCGTTTGGTCGTGCCGCCATAACCGGTCGCCTGGCAGAACATCGCATAGAGCGGCACGGCGGCGTAGGCCATGCCGATCATGCCGGTGAAGAAGGTAATGCAGACGCCCGCAACAATGCGGTTGGTGTTCTTCTTTGCGGGATCGGTGACTGTCTGGCGGGTCATCTTCGGCCTCACATCGCCGCGCCGCCGGTATGGCCGAATTTCACGATGGTGGCGACGTAGAAGATGACGACAAGCACCGCCAGCGCCAAACCAATGGCGGCGGAGCGGTTGCGCTGGGCTTTCTTCTGGCGTTCCGTCATCGTGATGAGTTCGAGTTTCTTGTCGACCATGATCATGCTCCGCCGATCGCAAGCGCGCGACTGACGACGCTGTCGGCAAGGTAGATGGCGAAGATGGCGAAGAGGTAGAGCAGCGAGTAGCCGAACAATGCCTTGGCCGGCTTCATCTCGCGGTCGCCGTCGCTCATGCGCAGCACCTTCCATGCATACCAGACGAAGCCTGCGCCGAGCAGCAGCGCGGCGATGCCATAGGCCGGCGTGGTGAAGCCGAGGACCCATGGCAGCACGCCGACAGGCGCCAGGATCAGCGCGTAGGCGAAGATCTGGCGCCGGGTCGAAGCCTGGCCGGCAACGTTCGGCATCATCGGGATGCCGGCCCTGGCATAGTCCTCGGACTTGAAGAGGGCCAGCGCCCAGAAATGCGGCGGCGTCCACAGGAAGATGATCAGGAACAGGACAAGGCTTTCGAGGCTGACCGTGCCGGTCACCGCGGCCCAGCCGATCACAGGCGGAATGGCGCCGGCGGCACCGCCAATGACGATGTTCTGGGGCGTCCAGCGCTTCAGCCACATCGTGTAGATGACGGCGTAGAAGAAGATGGTGAAGGCCAGCAGGCTGGCCGACAGCCAGTTGACGAGGACGCCGAGCGTCATCACCGACAGCACCGAGAGCACCAGGCCGAAGGTCAGCGCCTCGCCGGGCTGGATGCGGCCGGCAGGGACGGGGCGGCTTGCTGTCCTGGTCATGACCGCATCTATGTCGGCGTCATACCACATGTTGAGCGCGCCCGAGGCGCCGGCGCCAATCGCAATCGACAGGATCGCGATCACCGCCAGCAGCGGGTTGATGGTCACGGGCGCCGCGACCAGCCCGACAAAGGCCGTGAACACCACCAGCGACATGACGCGCGGCTTCAGCAGGGCGAAGAAATCGCCTGCGGTGGCTTCCGACATGCGAAAGCCCGCTTCGTCAATCAATGGTTTGTCGACAAGGGCCATGCGTACTTAAGTCCATCATTCCGTTGGCCAAAACCGCCGGCGTGCCGGCGGTTTCGTATTCGCGGGCAGCCGCTTACTTGATCTTCGGCAGCTGTTCCCACTGGTGGAACGGCGGCGGCGAAGGCAGCTGCCATTCCAGCGTCGTTGCACCCTCTCCCCATGGGTTGGCGCCGGCGATCCGCTTCTTCTGGAAGGCTTCGAACACGCCATAGAGGAAGATCATCACGCCGACGGCCGAGATATAGGACCCCATGGACGACACCCAGTTCCAACCGGCAAACGCGTCCGGATAGTCGATGGTGCGACGCGGCATGCCGGCGAGACCGAGGAAGTGTTGCGGGAAGAAGATCAGGTTGACGCCGACGAAGGTGACCCAGAAGTGGGTGTTGGCGATGACCGGAGAGTACATATAGCCGGTCATCTTCGGGAACCAGTAGTACCAGCCGGCGAAGATGGCGAAGACCGCGCCCAGCGACAGCACGTAGTGGAAGTGGGCGATGACGAAATAGGTGTCATGCAGCGAGCGGTCGAGGCCGGCATTGGCCAGCTGGACGCCGGTGACGCCGCCGATGGTGAACAGGAAGATGAAGCCCAGCGCCCACAGCATCGGCGTTTTGAACGAAATCGACCCGCCCCACATCGTCGCGATCCAGGAGAAGATCTTCACGCCCGTCGGCACCGCGATGACCATCGTGGCGAAGACGAAATAGCGCTGCGTGTCGAGCGACAGGCCGGTCGTGTACATGTGGTGCGCCCAGACGATGAAGCCCACCGCACCGATGGCGACCATGGCATAGGCCATGCCGAGATAGCCGAACACCGGCTTCTTCGAGAAGGTCGAGACGATGTGGCTGATGATGCCGAAGCCCGGCAGGATCAGGATGTAGACTTCCGGGTGACCGAAGAACCAGAACAGATGCTGGAACAGGATCGGGTCGCCGCCGCCGTCCGGCGCGAAGAAGGTGGTGCCGAAATTGCGGTCGGTGAGCAGCATGGTGATGCCGCCGGCCAGAACCGGCAGCGACAAGAGCAGCAGGAAGGCGGTGATCAGCACCGACCAGGCAAACAGCGGCATCTTGTGCAGCGTCATGCCAGGCGCGCGCATGTTGAAGATGGTGGTGATGAAGTTGATGGCGCCGAGGATCGACGACGCACCGGCAATGTGGATCGACAGGATCGCCAGATCCATGGCCGGCCCGGGCTGGCCCGAGGTCGACAGCGGCGGGTAGAGCGTCCAGCCACCACCGACGCCGTAGGCCCCCGGCGCGCTCGGCATGAAGGCCGAGGCGATCAGCAGGATGAAGGCCGGCGGCAGCAGCCAGAACGAGATGTTGTTCATGCGCGGGAAGGCCATGTCAGGCGCGCCGATCATGATCGGCACCATCCAGTTGGCAAAGCCGCCGATCAGCGCCGGCATGACCATGAAGAAGATCATGATCAGCGCGTGCGCGGTGCCGAAGGCGTTGTACATGCTCTTGCCGCCGTCGATCGCGGCATCGCCGTTCATGCCGTAGACCATCTGCGCCAGACCGGTGAAGATCTGAATGCCCGGCTCCTGCAGCTCCATGCGGATGACGACCGACAGGGCGCCGCCGACGATGCCCGCGAAGATCGCGAAGATCAGATAGAGCGTACCGATATCCTTGTGGTTGGTCGAATACACCCACCGGACCCAGCCGTGATACGGCTTGTGGTCGTGATCGTCGTGAGCTGCAGCGTCTGCCATGTTCGGCTCCGTTCCCTGATCTTATTTCGGTCGCGGCATCAGTTGCCGGCGGCCGCAACCTTGTTTGTGCCGTCGACCTCGGCCATCAGCGCCTTGTTGGCACCAGGAAGGTCGGTCTTGGCTGCCGTCAGCCAGGTGTTGTACTGCGCATCGGAGACGACGCGGATCGCTATCGGCATGAAGGCGTGGTCCTTGCCGCAGAGCTGCGAGCACTGGCCGTAGTAGAGGCCTTCCTTTTCCGCCTTGAACCAGGTTTCGTTGGTGCGTCCGGGAACCGCGTCCATCTTGATGCCGAAGGCGGGCATGGCAAAGGAATGGATGACGTCGGTTGCGGTGACCAGCACGCGGGTCATGGTGTTGACCGGCACCACCATCTCGTTGTCGACGGCGAGCAGGCGCGGATAGACCTGGCGATCTTCCTTGCCGGCGGCCTTGCGATCGCCGTCCTGAAGGATGGCCGAGTTGAAGGAAAGCGTCTTGTCGACCTGGTACTCATAGTCCCAGTTCCACTGGTTTCCAGTCGCCTTGATGGTCAGCTTGGCTTCTTCCGGCGGCGTGTATTGCGCGGTCAGCAACTGGAACGAAGGGATGGCGATGAAGAGCAGGATAACGACCGGGCCGACAGTCCAGATCACTTCGATCAGCGTGTTGTGGCTGGTCTGCGAAGGGACCGGGTTCACGCTTGCGCGGAATTTCCAGATGCAGACGGCGAGCAGAACAAGCACCAGGACGGTGATCGGGACGATGAACCACATCGTATAGTTCCCGAACCACTCGATCTGCCGCATCATGTCGGTTGCGGGCGGCTGGAAACCGATCTCCCACGGCTGGGGCTGGGCCGCATTGGCGGCACTCGCACCAGCCATGACCATGGCGGCGGCTCCCGCGCTTGCTAGAGACTTGGCGCTTGCTAGAGACTTGGCGCCAGCTAGGAATTTTCTCATCGCCCTCATCATCTCCCAGTTCCTCGCGATCGGACCGCAAGAATAACGAACCACGCCGGGATGGGAATCCCGGACAGTCCCAAGGGTGGTTCAAACCATACTCTATTTCCCTCCGCAAGAAAGGAGCGGCCGAAACCGTGCGGCATTTTTGCGCGCAAGCCTCGGCCGTCGCTTTTGGCGGCATGAGGCCTTCGTCGATCGATGACGCATGGACGGCAACCGTTACTTTCCGGAATGCTTCGCACTATCCGCCGGGCGGTCGCAATTCGGGCGAATTTGGCTTGGAAAAGCGCATTATTGCAGGTGTCCGGACGGACGGGCGACGGTCTCGTCCTTTACTTGGCCTTGGCGCGGCTTAAAGTGCCGTGATTCGCAATGGAGCCGTCATGAACTCTTGGCTTTCAAAACTTGGGTGTTCGAGAACTTTGGCTAGGGCCATTTTTCTTGCCGCCCTGTTTGGTACCGGCCTGTCAGGCATCGGTTCGGCCAATGCCGCGCAGCCAAGCGGCACGGTGCGCTCGACGCATGGCGCGTGGTCGATCATCTGCGATACGCCTGCCGGAGCGACATCAGAACAATGCGTGATGATGCAGAACGTCGTTGCCGAGGACCGTCCGGAGATGGGGCTGTCGGTGGTCGTGCTGCGCACCGCCGACAACAAGGCGGAGATCCTGCGCGTGCTGGCGCCGCTTGGCGTGCTGCTGCCCAACGGGCTCGGCCTCAATGTCGACGGCAAGGATATCGGCCGCGCCTATTTCGTGCGCTGCTTCCAGGACGGCTGCTATGCCGAGGTCATTCTCGAAAAGCCGCTGCTCGACACGCTGAAGACCGGCACGTCTGCCACTTTCATCGTCTTCCAAACGCCCGAAGAAGGCATCGGCATTCCCGTCGACCTCAAGGGCTTTGCCGACGGTTTTGCCGCGCTGCCCTGAGCGGCGAAGAATATCGTCATTGCGTTTGGCGCCCGCTGTCTGACGTCATTGTGATTGGCGCCATTGCCGATTGTCTCGGCACGCCTTCGCGCCTACATCGGGGAAAACGCCCAATCCTCCTGCGGACGGACCTGCCATGAACAGCCTGATCGGCCAATTCGACATTTCCGACGATCGCATCAAGCGCATCGTCGCCGAAACCATCAACGGCGCCGACGACGGCGAGCTGTTCCTCGAATACAGCGAGAGCGAAGCGCTGATGTTCGACAATGGCCGGCTGAAGACCGCCAACTTCAACACCGACCAGGGTTTTGGTCTGCGCGCGGTTGCCGGCGAGGCCAGCGGCTATGCGCATTCGAGCGATCTTTCGGAAGCCTCGCTGCTGCGCGCGGCCGACGCCGTTTCGACGGTCAAGGGCGGCTATTCCGGCACGCTCGCGGCAGCGCCCGCACGCACCAACCGCCATCTCTATGGCGAGGAGAACCCGATCCCCTCGCCTTCCTTCGAGACCAAGGCCAAGCTGCTGCAGGAAATCGATGCCTGGCTGCGCGCCGAGGATTCTCGCGTGCGCCAAGTCACGGCCTCGCTCGCCGCCTCGTGGCAGCATGTCGAGATCGTGCGCGCCGACGGCCAGATGGTGCGCGATATCCGCCCGCTGGTCCGCATCAATGTCTCCGTGGTCGTCGGCAGCGGCGACCGCCAGGAGAGCGGCTCCTACGGCATGGGCGGGCGCAAGGCGTTCGGCGAGTTCCTCGTCGAGGAGAGCTGGAAGCATGCCGCCAAGGAAGCGCTGCGCCAGGCGCTGGTCAATCTCGAGGCGGTTCCGGCGCCGGCCGGCACATTCGACATCGTGCTCTCCAGCGGCTGGCCGGGTGTCATGCTGCACGAGGCCGTCGGACACGGGCTCGAGGGCGATTTCAACCGCAAGAAGACCTCGGCCTTTGCCGGCCTGATGGGCCAGCAAGTGGCGGCCAAAGGCGTCACCGTCGTCGATGACGGGACCATTGCCGAACGGCGCGGCTCGCTGACCGTCGACGACGAAGGCACGCCCTCGGCCCGCAACGTGCTGATCGAAGACGGCAAATTGGTCGGCTACATGCAGGATCGCCAGAACGCCCGGCTGATGGGCATGAAGGCGACCGGCAACGGAAGGCGCGAAGGCTATGCGCATCAGCCGATGCCGCGCATGACCAACACCTACATGACCTCGGGCGACATGGAACCGGACGAGATCATCGCCTCGGTCAGGAACGGCATCTATGCCGTTTCGTTCGGCGGCGGCCAGGTCGATATCACCTCGGGCAAGTTCGTGTTCGGCTGCACAGAGGCCTACATGATCGAGAACGGCAAGGTGACGCAGCCGATCAAGGGCGCCATGCTGATCGGCAACGGACCGGACGCCATGCACCGCGTCAGCATGGTCGGCAACGATATGAAGCTCGACAACGGCATCGGCATGTGCGGCAAGGCCGGACAGGGCGTGCCGGTCGGCGTCGGTCAGCCGCATCTCAGGATGAACCAGATGACGGTGGGTGGCACGCGGGTTTGATGCGATGGCCACAGGAGAAAGTTCGTCGTCACCATTTCGACCGAGAGCCAGGTCACACAACCTCCCCCGGTCTTTCCCATAACGCGACCTCCCTGCCCAACAGAGGCAAGCCGAAGACCTTGAGAGAAATGGAAGCGGGTGTGCTCGCGGAAGCACGACGCCGCCATACTCGCGACTGACCTACCGTCTCTTCCTCGGCTTCTCCAGCAGCGCCACAGCCTCGACATGCGGCGACCACAGGAACTGGTCGATCGGCGTGACACTTTTCAAGGTGTAGCCACCATCGATGAGGATGCGCAAATCCCGTGCCAGCGTCACCGGATTGCACGAAACGGCGGCGACGAACGGCACGTCGGAGCGAGCGATCTGCTTCGACTGGTCCTCGGCGCCGGCGCGGGGCGGGTCGAAGACAAGGCCATCGAAGGCATTCAACTCCTTGAAGGTGAGCGGCCGCCGGAACAGGTCGCGGCGTTCGCTGGTAACCCGCTTCAGGCCAGTGGCGAAACGGAAGGCGCGGTCGAGTGCAGAAAGCGCCGCCGTATCGCCTTCCGCCGCGTGGACCTCCGACTTCGCGGCCAGGCGCAGCGCGAAGCTGCCACAGCCGGCAAAAAGGTCGGCGACCTTTTTTGCGCGTGACAGATGCTGGCCGACGATATCGGCCATGGTTTGCTCTGCAGCCTCGGTGGCCTGCAGGAATGCGCCCGGCGGCACCGCGACCGCCACGGTTCCGAACTGCACTGTCGGCTTCTTCGGCTCGACGATGATCTCGCCGTCGACCGACAGCCTGGCCAACCCCTCCGCAATGACGAAGTTCGAAGCGATGCGACGCTGGTTCTCGCCGAGCTTGCCGGATTCGTGGATCGCGACGTCGAGGCCGGACCCGGTGACCGTCACCGTCATATGGAACGATTTGGTGGTGGCGCAGACCAGCTCGGCGAGTTTTTTCAGACGATCGAGCGCGGCGACGATCACCGGCAGCGAGATCGGACATTCCTCGATGGCAATGATTTCCGACGACAGCGCGCGCACGAAGCCCAGCCGCATGCCGGCCTCGGTGCGCCTGGCGGAGAAGACGACGCGGCGGCGCGTCGCCGGCGCGCACGGCACCAAGGCGCCGATGTCGCCGGCTATGCCCTTGCTTTTCAGCGCATGCACGACCTTGTCGCGCTTCCACCGGCGGTAGGCTTCGGCCTCCAGATGCTGGACGGCGCAGCCGCCGCATTCGGTGAAATGCCGGCAGGCTGGATCGATCCTCAGCCGTGAAGCCTCCAGCACAGACATAAGCGTGGCGCGATCCTTTTCGCGCGCGGCAGTCACAATCTCGCCCGGCAGCGTGAAGGGAATGAAGACCTCGCCGGTTTCGGTCGCGGCGACGCCATCGCCTTGCGAGCCCAGCCTTGCGATGGTGAAGCGCGCGCTCATCGATCCTTGATCCCACCAAGCAGGAATTCGCGATTGCCGTCGCCGCCCTCGATCGGCGACAGATGCAGCCCCAGCGAGCGCCAACCGGGCATGCTGTCGAACCAGTCTTGCAGCACGCCGGCAACGCGGGCGGCGTCATAGGGATCCTTGAGCAGGCCGCCCTTGCCGATCGCCGCGCGGCCGGCCTCGAATTGCGGCTTGACCAGAAGCACCGCGCGGGCGCCGCTGCCGGCCAATGCGAGCGCCGACGGCAGCGCCAGCTTCAGCGAAATGAAGCTGACATCGCAGACGATGAAACCCGGAATGCGACCGCCGAGATCGGCGACGGTGAGGTCGCGGGCATTGAGGCCCTCGATGACCGTCACGCGTGGATCGCCTGCGATGTCGGGATGTATCTGGCCGCGGCCGACATCGATCGCCGTGACATGCGCCGCGCCGCGTTCGAGCAGCACCTGGGAGAAGCCGCCGGTCGAGGCGCCGATGTCGAGCGCTTCGCTGCCGGCCGGGTCGAGACCGAAATGGTCGAGCCCGGCGATCAGCTTCAGCGCCGCGCGAGACACATACCCCTGTGCCGGGTCGTCGATCGCGATCAGGCATTGCGGCGGGACGGTTTGGCCAGACTTGCGGGCGATGGTGCCATCGACCGTCACCGTGCCGCGCTCGATCGCGTCGCGGGCACGCGAGCGGCTGGCGAACAGGCCGCGTTCGACGAGCACTTCGTCGAGCCGCTGGCGCGCGCTGGCTGGCAAAGGGGAGTTCATCGGCCTTCATGGCGAAAGCCGGTGATGAACGCAAGGATGTTGGAAGCCGCAGATCTAGAAGATGGTTCGCGAAACCGGCCGTTCGACGGCCGGCGCCAGACCGTCATTGGGGTCGCCGGAAGCCTGCCTGCCCGGACGCTCGGCAGGAACTGCCGGCGCTGCGACAGTCTCCGGCACGACGACGAATTGCGGCCGTTGCTTGTAGGAAAGCCGCCGCGGATGCCGCCGATCTTGCCGGCGACGATGTCCATCGCCGCCTTTTCGAGATTGCGGTCGTAGCGCGTTTCGGCCATCGCAGGTGCTGCGATGACGGCCGAAAGGGCCATGCCATACAAAAGCGTTTTCATTTTTCGTCGTCCCCCTGCCGGACAGCCTTGTAGCAGGGCGGCGTTGAGAAACGGCCAAAAGACAGCGTAAGCAAAACGGCAAATGGCAGCGTAAACAGGGCGTTACAGCCGCAAGCCGGCAAGCTGATTCAGAGGCTTGAGGTTTTGATTCAGGCGCGCTGCGCGTGCGCGGTGTGGCCGAGCGCGGCAAAGACGGTGCGCACGATGCCGGCCGAATCCAGCCCGGCGTCGGCATACATCTTCTCGGGCTTGGCGTGGTCGGTGAAATCGTCCGGCAGCACCAGCGGACGCACCTTGAGTCCGCTTTCGAGCAAGCCTTCATGGGCAAGGAACTGCAGCACGTGGCTGGCGAAGCCGCCGACGGCGCCCTCCTCCACCGTCACCAGAACCTCGTGCGAGCGGGCGAGCCGGCGGATCAGATCCTCGTCGAGCGGCTTGGCGAAGCGGGCGTCGGCGACAGTGGTGGAAAGACCGGCGGCACCAAGCTCCTCGGCCGCCAGCAGACAGTCCTGCAGCCGCGTGCCGAAGGACAGCAGCGCCACCTTGGTGCCTTCCCTGACGATGCGGCCCTTGCCGATTTCGAGCACGGAGCCGCGTTCCGGCATGTCGACGCCAACGCCATTGCCGCGCGGATAGCGGAAGGCGATGGGGCCGTCATCATAGTGCGCGGCGGTCCGCACCATGTGGCGCAGCTCCGCCTCGTCCGCCGCTGCCATGACGACGAAGCCCGGCAGCGTTGCCAGGAAGGTGGTGTCGAAGGCGCCGCAATGGGTGGCGCCGTCGGCGCCGACAAAACCGGCGCGGTCGATGGGAAAGCGCACCGGCAGCTTCTGGATCGCCACGTCGTGGACGACCTGGTCGTAGGCGCGCTGCAGGAAGGTCGAATAGATGGCGGCGAAGGGCTTGTAGCCTTCGGTGGCGAGACCGGCGGCGAAGGTCACGGCGTGCTGCTCGGCAATGCCGACGTCGAAGGTCCTGGACGGGAACGCCTCGCCGAACAGGTCGAGGCCGGTGCCGTTCGGCATGGCGGCGGTGACAGCGACGATACGGTCGTCCTCGCGGCCTTCCTGGACCAGGCTTTCGGCGAAGACCTTGGTGTAGCTCGGCGCGTTGGCCGGCGCCTTGGCCTGTGCGCCGGTGATGACGTCGAACTTGTTGACGCCGTGATATTTGTCGGCGGCGGCCTCGGCCGGGCCATAGCCCTTGCCCTTCTGGGTCACGACATGGATCAGCACCGGGCCGTCGCCATTGTCGCGGACGTTCTTCAGCACCGGGATCAGGTGCTCGAGATTGTGCCCGTCGATCGGGCCGATGTGGTAGAAGCCAAGCTCCTCGAACAGCGTGCCGCCGGTGACGTAGCCGCGCGCGTGTTCGACCGCCCTGGTGATGGCGCGATCGGCGCGCTTGCCGAGGTAGGAGGTCAGCTTCTTGCCGAAATCGCGCAGGCCGAGATAGGCCTTGCCCGAAGCCAGACGCGCCAGATAGGCGCTCATCGCACCGGTCGGCGGCGCGATCGACATGTCGTTGTCGTTGAGGATGACGATCAGGCGGGCGTCGAGCGCACCGGCATTGTTCATCGCTTCATAGGCCATGCCGGCCGACATGGCGCCGTCGCCGATGACGGCGATGACGTTGTTGCGGCCACCCGACAGGTCGCGCGCCATCGCCATGCCGAGGCCGGCAGAGATCGAGGTCGAGGAGTGGGCGGCGCCGAACGGGTCGTATTCGCTCTCGGCGCGGCGGGTGAAGCCGGAAAGGCCGCCCTCCTGACGCAACGTGCGGATGCGGTCGCGGCGTCCGGTCAGGATCTTGTGCGGATAGGCCTGGTGGCCGACATCCCAGATCAGCCGATCGTCCGGCGTGTTGAAGACATAGTGCAGCGCCACCGTCAGTTCGACCACGCCAAGGCCGGCGCCGAGATGGCCGCCAGTGTGCGAGACGGCGTCGATCAGCTCGATGCGTAGTTCCGAAGCGAGCTGCGGCAACTGGCCTTCGTCAAGCGTGCGCAGGTCGGCCGGAATGCGGACCTTGTCGAGAAGCGGCGTATGCAGCGTTGCGTTCACTGTTAAGGGGCCTGCTGAAACCTGATGTTCATGGGCGTCGATCA
Organism: Mesorhizobium monacense; assembly: GCF_056781675.1. Classification (NCBI taxonomy): domain Bacteria; kingdom Pseudomonadati; phylum Pseudomonadota; class Alphaproteobacteria; order Hyphomicrobiales; family Phyllobacteriaceae; genus Mesorhizobium; species Mesorhizobium monacense. The sequence continues at coordinate 3,923,836 of NZ_CM165567.1, forward strand.
TGGGCGAAATATGCCGCCGGACGGCGAATGTAAATGCGTGTCAGTGACGCGGGTAGCTCTGGCGTTAATTGTCCGGTAACGGAATGAACTCTTCCTCATCTCCAGGAACGATATCGAAGCGGCCGGTCTTCCATTCTTCTTTTGCCTGTTCGATGCGTTCCTTCGACGACGAAACGAAATTCCACCAGATGTAGCGCTTGGAGCCGAGCGAGGCGCCGCCGAACAGCATGAAATGGGCGCCCTTCTCCGACGACACGACGATCTCGTCGCCGGGCCGGAACACAAGCAGCCGCTCCGCCGGGAAACGGTCACTGGAGATCGAAACCTCGCCTTCCAGCGTGTAAATGGCGCGTTCCTCGGCATCGGCGGGGATCTTCACACTGGCGCCAGGCGTCAGCCTGAGGTCGGCATAGAGCGTGTCCGAGGACGTGGTGACCGGCGATCGCAGCCCGGAAAGCGCGCCGATGACGACGCGGCCGCTGACGCCTTCGGCATCGATCTCGGGCAAATGAAGGGCGGCGGTGTTCTCGAAGGCCGGGGCGACCTCCTCCTTGCTGTCGGGCAGTGCCAGCCAGGTCTGCAAGCCGGAGATCGACATCGGCGCGCCGCGCAATTCCTCCGGCGTGCGCTCGGAATGAACGATGCCGCGGCCGGCAGTCATCAGGTTCACGTCGCCGGGCTCGATCACCATTTCGGTGCCGAGCGAATCGCGATGCCTGATCTTGCCGTCGAACAGATAGGTTACCGTCGACAGGCCGATATGCGGATGCGGGCGCACGTCGAGCGCCTGGTCGGCCCGCAAAATGGCCGGGCCCATGCGGTCGAAGAAGATGAAGGGACCGACCAGCCGGCGCCTGGCGGTTGGCAAGGCACGGCGAACCTGGAAACCGCCAATGTCCTTGGCATTCGGAATGACCATCAGCTCGATCTGGTCGCAGGCGAAAGCATCGCCGGGCGAAGGATCGTTGCCGGGAAAGAAACTCATGGAACCTCCTCAGGCGAAACGGAGTGCGGATTTGGCCTTTGCCTTGGCCGCCACCTCCTCGCGATTGCGCGGATGATGCGTGGTTTCAAGCGAATGGAGCAGTTCGTGCGCCGATTCGGCAATCGCATCGACGGCGCGGTCGAAGGCCTCCTGGTTGCGCTTCGAGGGCCGCGTCGTCCCGCTCAATTTGCGCACGAACTGGAGCGCGGCATCGCGGATCTCGTCATGGGTCGCCGGCGGATCGAAATTGAACAGGGTCTTGATGTTTCTGCACATCGCTTGAACTCCTTACCTGCTATCCTCGCCCAGCCCTTCCAATTCCTAGTCCGCGTCGAGCGGCTCCGTTCCCACCGGCTTGCCGTCGCGCGACAGCCTGATCTTCTCGACCTTGTCTTCTGCCGCCTTCAGCAGCCGGTCGCAATGCGCCTTCAGCGCCTCGCCGCGCTCGTAAATGCGGATCGACTGGTCGAGCGGCACGTCGCCGCGCTCCAGATCGTCGACGATCTTTTCCAGCGCGTCGAGCGCCTGCTCGAAGCTCATCGCCTTGACGTCGTCGCTGCCTTCGCCTGCCATACCCTATCCCTTCATCAGCCGCCCGACATGGGCGGCGACCGAAAATGCCAATCCCTGCAGATCGTAGCCGCCCTCGAGCAGGCTGACGAGCCGGTTGCCGCTGTGGCGCCCTGCGCGCTCCATCAACTGGCCCGTCGCCCAGTCGAAATCCTCCTCGGTCAGGTTGATCTCGGCCAGCGGATCGCGATGGTGCGCGTCGAAACCGGCGGAAATTATGATCAGGTCGGGGGCGAAATCGTCGAGCGCCGGCAGGACGCGCGACAGGAAGGCATCGCGAAACACCTCGCTGCCGGTCTGCGGCGCCAGCGGCGCGTTGACGATGTTGCCGGCGCCGGTTTCGTTCTTCGCGCCAGTGCCGGGATAGAGCGGCATCTGGTGCGTCGAGCAATAAAGCACCGACGGATCGTCCCAAAAAATGTCCTGGGTGCCGTTGCCGTGGTGGACGTCCCAGTCGACGACGGCGACGCGCTCGGCCTGATGCTTCCTTTGCGCGTAACGCGCCGCGATCGCCGCGGTATTGAACAGGCAAAAGCCCATTGCCGTGGTCTTCTCGGCATGGTGGCCGGGCGGCCGCGCGGCGACGAAGGCATTGGCGGCGCGGCCCTCGAAGACGTCGTCGACGGCGGCATTGGCCGCGCCGATCGCCGTCACCGCTGCCTGCCAGCTTTTGGGGCTGGCGCTGGTGTCGGCGTCGATCGAGACGATGCCGGTCTCGGGGATCGCGGCGCGGACCCGCGCGACGAAATCCTCGGGATGCGCATAAAGGATGGTTGCCTCGTCGCCTTCAGGCGCCTTGACGCGATCGAGCGCGGCAAAGGCCTCGTCGTCGAGCACGCGCTCTATGGCGCGCAAGCGGTCTGGCCGCTCCGGATGGCCCGATGGCGTCAGGTGTTCGAGGAAGATCGGATGGGTGTAGAGCCTGGTGACCATGCCCCGATATAGGCGCGTACGGGCGCTTTGACCATGTTTTCGCGCCTTCGTCGCGCAATGTTCAACAGGGATTGGGTGGGGCTATTAATTATTGGGTGCCGGCTGGGTCCAGCGCGAGCCGCCGAACGAGGCCAGCGCCTTGTCTTTGAGTTCCCTGAATTTCGAGGAGGCTTCCGACAGCCGCCGGTCCCAGTCGGGATTGGGCACCTGGCCCTCGATGGTGCTGAAATAGACCTGCATCAGCGAAGCGATGGCGAAGGGCTCGATGAAGGCGGCCTTGAAGGCCCAGGCGAAGACGATGGCCATCACGAAGGCCCAGCCGCCGAGCTGGCCCGGCATGAACCAGAGGATGGCGCCGGCGGGCGCCAGCATCAGCAGGAAGATAACGAGGGACACGCCCCACATGATCACCGACAGCCAGATCGCGTTCTTGACCATGGTCTTGCCGTTCTGTGCGTAGAGCACGATGCCTTGCCTGGCCGTCTCGAAGGGCGAGGTGGAATTGATGCGGATGTTGTAGCCGAGGATGATCTCGTCGACGTAGGTCAGCGACATGCGGATGACGGTGTTGATGAAGCTGACCAGGCCGCTCAGGCCCGGAATGGGCAGGAAGGCGGCGATGCCGCCGATCAGGCCGGTGATGGCGCGGATGGCGCCCTTGACCAGCTGGTCGAGCACGAACAGCACATTGGCCTCGGCGAAACGCTCGGTCACCACGGCCCTGGCATAGGAGATCTGGTCCTGCCCGCCAGGCACGTCCTGGCCATCGATCAGGTGGACCATGACCGCGATATGGCCGGCCTTGACGATGTAGAGGATGTATTCGCGGATCCAGTAGACGGCGATCGAAACGACGCCGAAGCCGACCACGCCGCCCCACAGCGCAAAGGACAGCGGTCCATCCGGGTCGGTCGAGATGTGGCCGACGCCGTAGCCGACACTGGCGCCGGTGCCGGTGGCCATGATGTAGGCCAGCGTGATGCCGAAATAGACGATCATGCGGAAGACGATGAAGGGCCATGTCCTGATCATGATGGACACCGACCTGCCGATGCTGAAGTCCCACATGCCCCGAATCTCCCGCCTCAGAGATGGGCGGAAAGGATGAACCTCGGTCGGCGATTGTCAATCTCGGGAGCAGTGCACAGCCTTGGGCGACCAGCGCGGTCGGCGGGCCTGTCAGTCTTTTTTGAGCAAGCCTTCGAGCAGCTGCTTGAAGGCCGCCACCACCTTCTTCGACGTCGCCTCGGGGTCTTGTGAATTGGCGATCCGCTGAGACGCCTGGCTGCTCGCGCCGTTGATCAGCCGTGCGGCGGTCTCGGGGTCGAGGTCGGCTACGACCACGCCCTCCTCCTGCAGCCTGGTCAGGTGATTGGTGATTGAAGCCGCGCACGCATTGGCGTTCGCCCACTGTGCCGGATCGCCGAGCACCGCCGGACCGTCGCGGAACATGATGCGCTGGATTTCCGGCTCCAGCGCCATCTCGATATAGGTGGTGCATTCGTCGACAAAGTGCTGCCAGCGGGTCGGCGCCAGCGCCGCCGCCTCATTGACCCGCGCCGCCATCTCGCCGTCGATCTCGGCAATGACCGCCTGCAGCAGTCCCTTCTTGTCACCGAAGTGATGATAGAGCGCGCCGCGCGTCAGCCCGGCCGAGGCAGTGAAATCATCCATCGAGGCTTCCGCATAGCCGATCGTGCCGAAGGCATGGCGGGCCGCGGTGATCAACTTGGCGCGCGTCTCGGCGATCATCTCCTTGCGGGGTCTGTGCATGGCTCTGGCCCTATTAACATACGTCTCGTATGCCAATTGACATACGCGACGTATGAGCTATTTGATACTCATACGCCACGTATGTAAATGTCGATCCTGCAATTGTCGAGGAGCCAGACCATGCAAAACCCCTATGCGGAAATCTTTCGTGCTCCCGGCACCAAAGGTTTCGCCGCGGCCGGCTTCATTGCCCGGCTGCCCATCGCCATGGCGCCGATCGGCATCGTCGCCATGCTGTCGCAGACGAATGGCGAATACTGGCTGGCTGGCGCCGTCTCCGCGACATACGCGCTGGCCAACGCCTTCGTCGCGCCGCAGATCTCGCGGCTGGTCGACCGCCTCGGCCAGACGCGGATTGTCGTGCCCACAACGATCATCTCCGTGCTCGCTTTCGTAGTGCTGATTGCGGCGGCCAACCGCCATTGGCCGATATGGACGCTGTTCGCCTCGGCGCTGCTGGCCGCCGCCATGCCCAGCATCCCTGCCATGGTGCGCGCGCGATGGACCGAGATTTTCCGCGATCGTCCGGAGCTGAACACTGCGTTCGCCTTCGAGTCGGCGGCGGACGAGCTGGTATATATCGCCGGGGCCTCGCTGTCGGTGGGCTTGAGCGTCGCCCTGTTCCCGGAAGCGGGAATGCTGGTCAGCACATTGTTCCTCGCCTTGGGCTCGACGGCCTTCATCCTGCAGCGCTCGAGCGAGCCGCGCGTGCGTCCGGTGACTTCAGCTTCGCAAGGCTCGGCAATTCGCCTGCGGCCGGTTCAGATCATCACCTTCGCCCTGATCTTCATCGGCGCGACGTTCGCGACCACCGAGGTGAGCACCGTGGCGATCACCAAGGAACTGGGCCAGCCGGGCGCCGCCAGCCTCATCATCGGCGTCTACGCACTCGGCTCGTTCGTCCTCGGCATCGTCATCGGCGCCCTGAACCTGAGGATGCCGCTGCAGCGCCAGCTGGCAATCGCGGTCGCCGTCATCGCACTCACCACGCTGCCGCTGCTCGTCGCCGACACGGTGCCGCTTCTGGCGCTGGCGGTCTTCGTCAGCGGCGTGGCGATCTCGCCGACCTTCATCACGGCATTCGGCCTGATCGAGCGGCGTGTGCCAGCGGCGATGCTGACCGAGGGCGTCACATGGGTAACGACCGGCATCGGCATCGGCATGGCGCTGGGTTCCTTCGCCGCCGGCGCGGTGGTGGACGCGTTCGGCGCGCAGAACGGGTTTTTCGTATCGGTGGCCGCGGGCGCAATCGCGCTGGCCACCGTGCTCATCGGCCAGCGCAGCCTGGCCACCCACACATGCGATCTGGACGGATGCGACGTGGCCGCCGTTCCCGCGGAATAACCAACAGGCGTCCGGTTCGGCACGCGGACCGGGCGCAGCTTCTTCGAAAAGAGCCTGGCCTCCCTACGACCGCCCAAGCCTATCGCAGATCTCGTCCCCATCAAGAACGACAACAGGACTTCCCAGAGCCTCGACCATATCCGGGCTTAGATGGGATATGGTTTCGGCACGCCCAACCATTGGCGGGCACTCTCCGGCGCAATAGATGGCGGAATTGGTGACACGCAGAATCTCCCACAACGCCTTGTAGAGACGCGGATCATCTGGCGGCCGCGCGACGGTGAAGCCGGAGCATCGCGAGGCGTCACTAGGGTCCAGATTGAGATAGAGATCGGCTTGAGCGAGAGCCGACGGAGTATCGTCATAAGCAACGACCCAGCATGAGAATTCAGGTTCGCGGCTGGTGATGAATGGCGCGAAGGCGTCGTCCACGATCGACGTTGGGAAATAGCTCCGCTCCCCATCCTCAAAACAACCGAGATATGCCTCGAAGCCCATCTCAATTGCCTCCAATAGCCTAGAGTATTTCGGTCTTGGCAATGTGGATGCCAAACCCTTCGAGGCCGACATAGTGGCGTTCGCGCGAGGCGATCAGGTTGATCGAGGAAATGCCGAGATCCTTCAGGATCTGCGCGCCAAGGCCGATTTCGCGCCATTCGTTCTCGCGGCGGCGCGCCTCTTCATGGTCTTCGCGCTCGCCGCTCGCTGGGCGCTTGCGCTCCTGATGGGCGACGCCGACCGAGCCTTCGCGCAGATAGACGATTACGCCGCGCTTGCGCTCGCCCATCGCCTTCATGATGGCATCGAGCCGATGGCTGGTGCCGAACACGTCGCTCACCACATCCTCGGAATGGAGCCGTACCGGCACCTCCTCGCCGTCGCGGATGTCGCCGAAGACGATCGCCACGTGGTGCATCGAATCCCAGGGCAGCGTGTAGGTGAAAACCTGCGCCTTGCCGCCCGCCGTATCGATGTCGGAGCAGGCGACGCGTTCGACCAGCGTTTCCTTGCGCTGGCGATAAGCGATCAGGTCGGCGACCGAGATCTGCTTCAGGCCGTGCTCCTCGGCGAAGGCCTGCACCTGCGGGCCGCGCTTGACGGTGCCGTCATCGTTGACCAGCTCGGAAATGACGCCGATCGGCGGCAGGCCGGCGAGCTTGCAGAGGTCGACCGCCGCCTCGGTATGGCCGGAGCGCATCAGCACGCCGCCTTCGCGGGCGATCAGCGGGAAGATGTGGCCGGGGCGGACGAAATCGGAGGCGCCGACATTGCCGTTGGCGAGGTTGCGCACGGTCAGCGTGCGGTCGTCGGCCGAGATGCCGGTCGTGGTGCCGTGCTTGAAATCGACGCTGACGGTGAAGGCCGTCGTGTGGGCCGAATCATTGTCGGCCACCATCGGTGACAGGTTGAGACGCTTTGCCTCCTCGCGCGGCATCGGCGTGCAGACGATGCCGGACGTGTTGCGGACGATGAAGGCCATCTTTTCCGGCGTGCAGTGGACGGCCGCGACGATCAGGTCGCCCTCGTTCTCGCGCCCGTCATCGTCCATGACGACGACGATCTCGCCGCGTTCGAAGGCGCGCAGGGCTTCGACGATTTTCTTCTGGTCGTAGGGCATCGACGCTCGCTTCCGCTTGCAGGTTGAAGGTCAGACGCGCCCGGTCTGGCCGCGATGACGCAAATAGTGATCGGCGATCGCGCAGGCAACCATCGCCTCGCCGATCGGCACGGCGCGGATGCCGACGCAAGGATCGTGGCGGCCCTTGGTCATGACCTCGACGTCCTTGCCGTCCTTGTCGATTGATTTGCGCGGCGTCAGGATCGACGAGGTCGGCTTGACGGCGAAGCGGGCGACGATCGCCTGGCCGGTCGAGATGCCGCCAAGGATACCGCCGGCATTGTTGGACAGGAAGACCGGCTTGCCGTCATTGCCGATACGCATCTCGTCGGCATTCTGTTCGCCGGTGATGCGGGCAGCCTCGAAGCCGTTGCCAATCTCGACGCCCTTGACGGCGTTGATCGACATCAGGCCCGACGCAATGTCCTGGTCGAGCTTGGCGTAGATCGGCGCGCCGAGGCCAGCAGGAACACCATCGGCGACGATCTCGATCACCGCGCCGACCGAGGAGCCGGCTTTGCGGATGCCGTCTAGATACTGGGTGAAGACGGGAACGGATGCCGGATCGGGAGTGAAGAACGGATTTTCGGCATCGCCGATGAAGTTCCAGTTCCAGTTGGCGCGGTCGATCGACTTTTCACCCATCGAGACCAGCGCGCCGCGCACCACCATGCCGGGCACGACCTTGCGGGCGAGCGCGCCGGCCGCGACGCGCGCTGCCGTCTCGCGGGCGGAGGAGCGACCCCCGCCGCGGTAGTCCCGCAGGCCGTATTTGACGTCATAGGTGTAGTCGGCGTGGCCCGGCCGGTACTGGCGGGCGATCTCGCCATAGTCCTTGGAGCGCTGGTCGACATTCTCGATCAGCATCGACACCGGCGTGCCGGTGGTGATCATCGTCTCGCCGTCGTCGTCGAGGATGAAGCCGGAGAGTACCTTGACCTCGTCGGGTTCGCGACGCTGCGTCACAAAACGTGACTGTCCCGGCCGGCGCTTGTCGAGCTCGGCCTGGATTTCTTCACGGGCGAAGCGGATGCCGGGCGGGCAGCCGTCCACAACGCAGCCGAGTGCCGCGCCATGGCTTTCGCCCCAGGTGGTGACGCGGAACAGGTGGCCGAACGTGTTATGAGACATGGAGAAGTGCCCTGCCCGGCGGCGGAGCCGGTTCAAGTCTGCCTTCTATTGGCGTTTTCCACAGCGGTCAAACTGTGATCTGGCGGTTTTAGTTTTGACACATTCGGTTGGTTTCTGCTCTCTTCCATCCGCCGTTGAGGATCCGCCGCTACCCATGCCGGTGCAATGATAATGAGGACGACGATGCGTACCCTGATTGGCGCTGTTGCCGCCACCCTGCTGATTTCCACTGCCGCCTTTGCCGGCCAGACCGAAGGCCTGATCAAGAAGATCGACAAGGATACGCTGACGCTGACGCTGGAAGACGGCAAGTCCTACAAGCTGAACGCCGAAACCGATCTCGATGCACTGAAGCCCGGCATGGACATCGTCCTCGCCTATGACGTGACGAATGGCGAGAATGTCGTCACCGACATGGAACTGCCGGACACCGAGTAATATTTCCGGCTCTCCAGTGGCGGGCGACAGCCACCGTCTGTCATCACTCGTTTCGACCCCGGCGCTGAGGCGCCTTGGGCCGGCCCTTGCCAGCGCCGTTTCTTGGGAGCAATCTCGGTTCGCTGATTGAGCTATCAGGTGGATTTCCACCACTAGCGGAAGATCGGCGACGGGGCCGAACAATGTGCAGCGGCTGCAAGGGCAAGCGGGTCGGCCGTAGGGATTTCCTCAAGGCCGGCGCGGGGCTTGTCGCGATCGGTTTTGGCGGGGCTTCCTGGTCGGCACGTGCGGCAGAGGCTGCTGCGCCCGCGCTATCCCCTGATGAAGCGCTTGCCGCGCTGAAATCCGGCAACGAACGTTATGTCAGCCACCCGGAACTCTGCTCGATCGACCTTGCCGCGCAGCGGAGCGCCGTCGCCGCACATCAGGCGCCCTGGGCCACGATCATCAGTTGCGCCGACAGTCGCGTCCCGCCGGAGCTGATCTTCGGCGGCCACGGCATTGGAGAATTGTTCATCGCCCGCAACGCCGGCAATCTCGTCGACACCGCGACGCTCGGCACGGTCGAATACGGCGCGGCGGTGCTCGGCTCGCCGTTGATTGTCGTCCTCGCGCACACAAGCTGCGGCGCCGTCAAGGCAGCCTGCGACGTGGTTGCCAAGAACGCGACCTATCCGGGCGCGATCGGTCCGATGATCGAACCAATCCTTCCCGCGGCGATCGCCGTGCGAAGTGAGTCGGGCGATTTCGTCGACAACACCGCCAGGGAGAGCGCGCGCAGGACCGCGACGCGCCTGTCCGTTTCGAGCAAGCTGTTGGCCGGTCTCACCCGGGACGGAAAGCTGAAGGTCGTTGCGGCAATCTATGATCTCGAAACAGGTGCGGTGACCTACATCGAATGACAGCTACAACCATTCCAGGCTCTGGCCCTGTAGCCGGAGCAGACGATCCTGCGGCACGTCCATCCTGACCGCCTCCCGCGTGGGCATCCCCAGCACCAGGCGGAACAGCGCGCGCACGACGCCGCCATGGGTCACGCAGACGGTGTCGCGATCGAGCGCTTCGAACCACGGCTTCACCCGCTCGAGCAGCATCTGGTAGCTTTCGGCGCCCTCGCCGGGCGGCTGGAAGTTCCACTTGTCGAGGCTGCGCTGCCTGGTCGAACCGGGATCCCTGGCTTCGAGCTCGGCAAACGTGAAACCCTGCCAGTCGCCGAAGCTCAACTCGACGAGGAGCGGATCGGTACGGTAGGCGAGCGGATCGAGCTTCATGGCGGCGCGCAGGCGCTCCATCGTCTCGCGCGTGCGCCGCATCGGGCTGGCGACAAAGTCGAAATCTTCCGGATTGTGCATGAACTCGGCCAGCCGCTTGCCGTTGCGACTCGCCTGCTCGCGGCCGAGCGCGTTGAGATCGGTGTCGGCCTGCCCCTGCAGCCTGGACTCGGCGTTCCATTGCGTCTGGCCGTGGCGCACGAAGTAGACGAGCGGGTACATCAGGTCTTCCGAGGCTCGGGCCAGACTTGGACACAAGGGGATTTCAGTCGGAAGCTAACCGTTTGTTTTTGCGCAATTCCGGACGGAAAACCGCTACACACTTTTCCTGGAATTGCTTCAGTCCTTGACGGTCGAAATGTCGGGAGCGTCGACCGCCTTCATGCCGACGACATGGTAGCCGGAATCGACATGATGCACCTCGCCGGTGACGCCACGCGAGAGGTCGGATAGGAAATAGACGCCGGAATCGCCGACTTCCTCCTGGGTGACCGTCTGCTTCAGCGGCGAATTGTACTCGTTCCACTTCAGGATGTAGCGGAAGTCGCCGATGCCGGATGCGGCCAGCGTCTTGATCGGACCGGCGGAGATGGCGTTGACGCGGATCTTCTTGGCGCCAAGGTCGACGGCCAGATAGCGCACGCTGGCTTCGAGCGCCGCCTTGGCGACGCCCATGACGTTGTAGTGCGGCATCACCTTTTCGGCGCCGTAATAGGTCAGCGTCAGCAGCGAACCGCCGTCGGTCATCAGCGGCTCGGCGCGCTTGGCGATGGTGGTGAAGGAAAACACCGAAATGTCCATGGTGCGCAGGAAATTGTCACGCGTCGTCTCGACATAGCGGCCGGTCAGCTCGTCCTTGTCGGAAAAGGCAATGGCATGGACGAGGAAGTCCAGCTTGCCCCAGTGCTTGGCGATGTCGGCGAACACCGCGTCGAGGCTTTCCGGATCGGTGACGTCGCAATGGCCGGCGACATGGGCGTTGAGTTCGGCCGCCAGCGGCTCGACGCGCTTCTTGAAGGCTTCGCCCTGATAGGTCAGCGCGATTTCGGCGCCGTGATCGACGCAGGCCTTGGCGATGCCATAGGCGATCGACCGATTGTTCGCGACGCCGAGGATCAGCCCGCGCTTGCCGGCCATAAGACCCTGTCCACCCGCCATGTGAGCACTCTCCGCAAGAATGTCTGCTTTGTGGAGAGCCCTATCGCACAGGCACAAGGCCCCATCAAGCGTTCAAAACGGACAGTTCATGGGAGAAAAGTCTCTCGATCAGCCTTTTCGACGGCGCATCAGCGCCTCGAGCTCGCTGTCGCCGCCCTCGGGCAGCATCAGCCTGACATGGGCGTAGAGGTCGCCATGGCCACCGGTTTTTTCCGGCAGGCCCCTGCCCTTCAGCCGCAGCACCTTGTCCGAGCTCGACCATGCCGGAATATTGACCGCCAGCCGGCCGGTCGGCGTTTCGACCGCCACCTTGGCGCCCAGCACGGCATCGGCCAACGCCAGCGGCAGGTCGGCATGCAGGTCGCGGCCCTCGAGACGGTAGCGCGGATGACGGCGGAAACGGATCTTGACCAGCGCGTCGCCCGGCTGTCCCGGTCCCTGCTCGCCCTGGCCTTTCAGGCGGATGGTCTGGCCGTCCTCGACATAGGCCGGCAGCTTGACCGCCACCTTGCGGCCGTCGGGGAACATCGCAGTCACCTTCTCGGCTGTGGCCGCCTCCTCGATGGTGACATCGAGCGTCACGTTGAGGTCGGCGCCTGCCGCCGGCTGGCGGCGGTCGCCCGCACCAGGCCCACGCGCGCCGGAGAAGGCGTCGCCGAAGATCTGGCTGAAGATGTCGCTGTTGCCGTCGAACGGATCGCCGCCCGGACGCCCCGAGCGGAACTCGAAGCGCGAGCCGCCGGCGCCCTGCTGGCGGCGGAAGCCTGCGAACGGATCGCCACCACCGGCCGCGCCCTCAAAGCCCTGGAAGCGCGGCTTGCCGTTGGCGTCGATCTCGCCGCGATCGAAAGCGGCGCGCGTCTTTTCGTCGCCGACGATCTCGTAAGCCTGGTTGGCGGCGGCAAAACGATCCTTCGCCTTGGGATCATTCGGATTCTGGTCCGGATGATGTTTTTTGGCGAGTTTGCGGTACGCCGATTTTATGTCCTTGGCCGATGCGTTCTTGGCAACGCCCAGGACCTCATAGGGGTCGCGCATGCTTCCTGCCCTGGAGAAGGAGTGAGTCCATGGTTGCCCCCTATATGCGCTTGCATAGGAAGAAATTCCAGTAGCGCAAGGAGAGAAATGGCGGTGGAAAATCAGAGCGCCTTGAAGTCCTGCATGTGCCAGCCGCCGGCGCCGGCGATACACAACTCGCCCTTGAACATCGAGACGCCGTCGAAGCTCTCGCGCGAGGCGGTGAAGCGGCGGCAGGTCTGACCCGCGTCCTTCAGTTCGACCAGTTCGGTGATCGATCCGCGCGACCCGGTGCCGGCGTTGGCCCATGGCACGGCCTGGTCGCCAAGCTGTTCGATGTCGGCGGAAGACACAGCATTGCCGATCGTTGTCTGATCCGAATCGCGGTCCTGATCGGTCGGCGTGGCGGAAGCAGGCGTGCTGCTGGTCAGGATCGAACGGTCGACCTCGGCTCTTTCCAGGCTGAAGCCGCCGGCGCCGCAAGCGGCAAGAGGCAGCGCGACCATCACGATCCAGGCCTTGGCGCTGGCCGAAGCGATAACGCCCCATTGCCTGCTGTCAAAAGCTTGCGCGATACGCAACAATCGGCAACCTCCCCAGCCATCGTGACAATTTGAGAAAAACTATGAGCGAAACTGAGTTAACAAGCGGTGACTTTACCGAGGCCGCCGAGCCATTCCGCCTTTTCGCCGCATGGCTCGACGACGCGACGAAGAGCGAGATCAACGACGCCAACGGCGTGGCGCTGGCGACCGTCGATGCCGACGGCATGCCGGATGTGCGGATGGTGCTGCTCAAGGGGTTCGATGAAGGCGGGTTTGTCTTCTACACGAATTTCGAGAGCGCCAAGGGCCGCGAGATTCTCGGCAGCATGACGGCGGCGATGTGCTTCCACTGGAAATCGCTGCGCCGGCAGGTGCGCGTGCGCGGACCGGTGGAGATCGTCAGCGATGCCGAGGCGGATGCCTATTACGCGACACGGCCGCGCGGCAGCCGTATCGGCGCCTGGGCCTCGAAACAGTCGCGGCCGCTGGAAAGCCGCTTTGCACTGGAAAAGGCCGTCGCCGAATACACGGCGCGCTATCCGATCGGCGAGATTCCGCGCCCGAAACATTGGTCGGGTTTCCGCATCGTGCCGCAGACGATCGAGTTCTGGCACGACCGGCCGTTCCGGCTGCATGATCGCCTCGTGTTTTCACGCAATGCCGCGGGCGGCTGGGACAAGACGCGGTTGTATCCCTAGCCGTCGATCCAGCTCTCAATCTTTTTCCAGCTGGAACAGCAGGAAATACGGCCTCTCGCTGGCGAGGCCGATCGCCGGCCGGATCGTCTTCGTCACGTCCTTCGGCACCAGGAAGGTCTCGCGCAGGTTGAGCGTATCGCCGGTCTTGGCGCCGGAGAAGATCGCCGACGTGCAGGTCTGCACGTCGCCCGGCGCCTTCAGCGTCACCGCCGATGTCGGCGACCAGCGCCGGCCCGTTGCGTCGATCAGCATGACCTTGCAGCCAAGCCAGAGTTTTTGCAGATCGGGATCGCCGACCTTTACCGAGAAGTCGGCGAGGACCGGCACGGAATCCGGCGGCAGGTTCGCCATGCCGAAGGCACCGCGCAGATCGGTCAGTTTCCAGTCGCTGCCGCCGAAATGCACGCTCTGGCCCCAGGCGACGCGGCGCGCAAACAGGTCATTGTCGGCCAGCAGCGCCTTGACGCTGTCATAGGCCTCGACGGCCAGGGTCAAAGGAATGAGCAGGAGGAGCGCCCAAAGACTGCGGCGCCGCCATTTCCCCTCGCCACGCCCACCACCTTCCTCAACCAGATGCTCTGCCTTCATTGGATGCCTGTCATTCAGATCGGCTGCGTCAGATCGAGCATGTCGACGGTTCCGGCGGGCAGACCGTCGGATACGGTGGCGACCGGCCCGAGCGAAATCTCGGCCTGCGAATCGAGCGCCGACATCAGCTTCTCCGAAATCAGCAAGGTTGCGTTGCTGGCCTCGTCCGGCCGCAACTCGAAGACCAGCCTTGCCTTCTTCGGCAGGCCGGGGTCGATGGACACGGGAAGAAGCCCGTCGGCAAAGGACATCCGCTCGGTCTGGTCATAGGCAAGACCAGTCGGCCCGCGCCAGGAAGCGACCGCAACGGACGTCGATTGCGCCCGCGCCGTAAACTCCACCGTCACCACGGCCCAGACGTTGCATGCACAGGCCAAAATCACGCCATGCGCGAGTTTCCCCAGACAAGGCGCAACTCTGCCGTGCCCGCCGTGATGCCAAAGCGCCGCGCGGCAATAGCTCGGTCAGCCCGCCTTCTTGCGCATCATGAAGGCTGTGAGAGCGGCGCGGGCCTCGTCGGATTTCAGGCGGTCGCGGAAGTGTTCGCTTTCCACCTTGATACGAGCGACGAGGTCTTCGCGAGAGCCGCGCATCAGGTCGCGCGCGATCTTCAGCGCCTGCGGTGGCTTGGCCGCGATCTGGCCAGCCGCTTCCAGCACGGCGGCCTCCAGCGCGCCCTCCTCGACCACCTCGTAGATCAGGCCGGCGGCCTTCGCCCGCTCGGCCGAAAAGCCCTCGCCAAGGCCGAGCAGCGCGAAGGCGCCTTGGCGTCCCAGGACCTCAGGCGCAAGCAGGCTCGACCCCGCCTCCGGCACCAGGCCGAGATCGACGAAGGGTGTGCGGAAGACGGTGCGCGGGGTGGCGAAGGTCAGGTCGCAATGCAAGTTGAGCGTGGTGCCAATGCCGACCGCTATGCCGTCGACGCCCGACACTATGGGCTTTTCCACTTTGGCCAGGGCCATCAGGAAATCCCAGACTTCCGTCCCGCCCTCGCCGCCAGTGGCGATGACCATGAAATCGGCGAGGTCGTTGCCGGAGGAGAAGGCGCCGGGCACGCCGAGAAAGACATGCACGCGAACCGTGGGATCGGCGTCGCCTTCGACGAGCGCGGCCGACATTGTCGCATACATGGCGCGTGTCAGGGCATTCTTCTTGTCCGGACGGTTCATGCGGATGATCTGGATGGCGCCCTGGCGCTCGACGAGGATATGGTCTGTCACGGTCTTTTCCTTGTGAACGCCAGAGAGTCAGGCGGAAATCAGCGCCTTGCCGGCGGCGGCAAGGCTTTCGGCGCCGCCGATGACGCGCTCCTTGAGCGCGCGCACCTCGCCAAGCAGGTTTTCGGCAAAGAAGCGGCAGAGCGCGACGCGGCCATGGTCGGCAAGCGCACCTTGCGCCAGATAGGCGCCGCCGGCGGCAAGCGAGATCAGCCGGAGATAGGGCGTGGCGCCGGCCAATGCCTCGTCCGAGCGGCCGTCGGCCAGCAACTTCTGCAGGAGGCGCGTCGCCTCGTCGAGATCGGCAAGCGCCCGATCGAGATTGTCGGCGGTGCGGCCAAAGCCTGCGACGTTGGAGACACGCACCGCGTCGGCTACCGCCTTCAGTTCGCCGATATAGCGATGCACATGCTCGCCGCCGCCGAGCGGCAGCTTGCGCGCCACCAGATCGATCGCCTGGATGCCGTTGGTGCCTTCGTAGATCGGCGCGATGCGGGCGTCGCGATAGAGTGCTGCCGCGCCCGTCTCCTCGATGAAGCCCATGCCGCCATGCACCTGGACACCGAGCGAAGCGACATCGACGCCGACATCGGTGGAAAAGGCCTTGGCCAGTGGCGTCAGCAGATTGGCGCGGTCGCGCCAGTTGGCGGCGGCCTCGCCCTCGGCGACACGGGCGCGGTCGATGGCATGCGCGCAGGAGTAGCTGATGGCGCGCGCGATCTGGGTCAGCGCCTGCATGGTCAAAAGGTTGCGCTGCACGTCGGGGTGATGGACGATCGGCGCCATGCCCGCGCCAGCAAAATCGGATGCCCTGCCCTGGCGGCGCTCATTGGCATAGGCGATCGCCTTCTGCGTCGCCGTCTCGGCCACCGCCACGCCCTGCATGCCGACGCAGAGCCGGGCATTGTTCATCATGGTGAACATGCAGGCGAGGCCCTTGTTCTCCTCGCCGATCAGCCAACCGATGGCGCCGGGTTTGGCGCCGTCGAAACCGTCACCATAGATCATGGTGCAGGTCGGCGAGGCATGGATGCCGAGCTTGTGCTCGAGGCCCGAGCAGAAAACGTCGTTGCGCGCGCCGAGCGCGCCATCGTCACCGACCAGGAATTTCGGCACCAGGAACAGCGAGATGCCGCGCGTGCCGGCCGGCGCGTCGGGCAACCGTGCCAGCACCAGATGGATGATGTTGTCGGTGAAGTCGTGCTCGCCATAGGTGATGAAGATCTTCTGGCCGAAGATGCGGTAGGTGCCGTCGCCGGCCGGCTCGGCGCGGCTGCGCAGGGCGGCGAGGTCGGAACCGGCCTGCGGCTCGGTCAGGTTCATCGTGCCCATCCACTCGCCGGAGACGAGCTTTGCCAGATATTTGGCCTTGAGCACCTCGGAGGCGTGCTTGTCGAGCGCTTCGACCGCGCCCATGGTCAGTGTCGGGCCGATGCCGAAGGCCATGGCGGCGGAGTTCCACATTTCGAGCGCGGCGACGCCGAGCATGGTGGGCAGGCCCTGGCCGCCGAACTCTTCCGGTCCGGACAGCGCATTCCAGCCGCCGTCGATCCAGCGCCGGTAAAGGCCCTTCCAACCTGGCGGCGTGGTGACGGCCGCGTCCTTCAGCACCGCCCCATGCTCGTCGCCGATCTTGTAGAGCGGCGCCACTTCGTCGCTGGCGAAGCGGCCGGCCTCGGCCAGGATGGCGTCGACAAGGTCCTCGCCGAGATCGCCGAACGTGCCGGCTTCCAGCGCCGGCTTCAGGCCGGCCACGTGCTTCAGCGTGAAGGCGATGTCCTCGACCGGTGCCCGATACATGCCGCTTTCTCCTCCTCAGCTTCCGCCAGCCGACCCTAGGGCCGGCGCGGCCGCAAAACCATTCGCCCTTCGCTCCCATCTTCTTTTTACGTAAACGTCAAACTTTGTCACGCGGATTTTGCAATCGCGGCGGGGCGTATTAGAATCGGGGTCAGCCCGGCATTCGGCCGGCGACAGACCGGAACGGAACCACCCATGCTTGCCAGACCCGACGCTTATCGCTGCATCGAATGCGGCCTGCCCTACCGGGCCACGGGGTTCTGGTATCATCATGGCAGACTGGAGAACGGCGCAGCCTACTGGTCGGATCGCGGCATATTGTGCTCGCCGCAATGCTCTCTCGCCCACCATCGCAAGCGCGCGGCCGAGGGCACGCTGCCGCAAGAGCCGGCGCCGGACCCGTTCGAGATCCAGCCGCTGATACGCCGCTGACAGCCGGCTGCCGCTACAAAAGCATTTCCTTAACCATAGCGGTTCAGGATCGATCCCTGGTCAGTGGGGACACCCTGATTGAAAACGCTGGCGCGCCCTCTTCGCCGCCTGGCACTTATCGCGATGGCGATGGTGCTGGGCACGGCAGCAAAGGCCTCGGATTTCTCCGAGCCGTGGAAGAATGCCGACCGCGCGCTGGTGATCGACGCCTACGAATACAATTCCATCGACTGGGGACAGCTTGCCACCGACAAGCGCATCGTCGGCTTCATCAACAAGGCCTCCGACGGGCTGCCGCCGCCCTATTTCTGCTCGGGCGACGAGACGGAGGTGCGGCTCTGCAAGGCGCTGTGGAAGCGTCATGCGGTGACGCGCGAACTGTTCCAGACGCGCAAGGTGGTGGCCAAGGCGCTCGGCCTGAAATGGGGCGCCTATCATCTTGCTCGTCCCGGCAATCCGGTCGAGCAGGCCAACAATTTCATCGACTTCGCCGAGCCGGCGCCGGACGAACTGATGGCCCTCGACCTCGAGGGCAACGACCCGACGCAGTGGATGTCGCTGGAGGATGCCGAGGAATTCGTGCGCCAGGTGCATCGGCGCGTCGGCCGCTTCCCGGTGCTCTACACCAACGGCAAGACCGCCCAGCACATCGCCGACAATCGCTACCAATACCGGCTGCTGTCGCGGCTGCCGCTCTGGTATGCGCGCTACAAGCCCGACATCGACGCGCATTTTCCGATGGGCAACTGGCAGGGCTACGCACTCTGGCAATTCTCGGCGCAGGCCAATTGCGGGCGCTTCCGCTGCCCTTACCGGGTGGCGGGCACGCCGAATGATATCGACGTCAATGTCGCGCCCACGAACGCCGACCAGTTGCGCACGCAATGGGCCTTCGGCGGGCTGATCGACGTGCCGGCGGACTATCTCGCTTCGATCCCTGTGCCGGTCTCGCGCGCGGACGGGCTCGCCGGCAAATTCACCGTCACCTACGCCGATGTGGCGACGCCGCCGACATTCGAGGAAATGGTCGCGGTGCTCGGAGCGCGCTGGCAAAGGTTCCGCGACGGCTTCAGCATGCCGGTGGTGAAGACAGTGCCGCGGCGCCCGCGCTTCGGCATTGCCGAGCATGTCGCCTGGAAGCGGACAGAGCAGCGTTCAAACGCGCAGCTCGAGGCCGCCTTTGCCGCAGCCGACCCTGTCAGCACCGCCTCGACCGAAATCGACCGCAGCCAGCGTTGAAGGCTCCGCCCGCAGGGTGCCGAACCTAGCTGGCGCCGGCCTTCTCGCGCGCAACTGCCTGCCAGCCAATGTCGCGGCGGCAGAAACCTTGCGGCCAGTCGATGCGGTCGAGCGCGGCGTAGGCGCGTTTCTGCGCTTCGCCGACGGTTGCGCCGGTCGCCGTGGCATTGAGCACCCGGCCGCCGTTGGCGACGAGCGCGCCGCCATTGATGGCGGTGCCGGCGTGGAAGATCTGGGCGCCGTCGCTGGCGGCTTCGTCGAGGCCGCGGATGACCGAGCCTTTTTCCGGCGTGCCGGGATAGCCCCTCGCCGCCATCACCACGGTGAGCGCCGCCTCGTCGCGCCAGCGCACCGAGCTGTGCGCAAGCTGGCCGTCGACGGCGGCGTTGAGCAGCACCAGCAGGTCGTCCTTCAACCGCATCATCAGCACCTGGCATTCCGGATCGCCGAAACGGGTGTTGTATTCGATCAGCTTCGGCCCCTTGTGCGTGATCATCAGCCCGGCAAAGAGAATGCCGGCAAACGGTGCGCCGAGTTCGGCCATGCCGCGCATCGTCGGCTCGATGATCTCGCGCATGGTTCGCTCGACCATGTCAGGCGTCATCACCGGCGCCGGCGAATAGGCGCCCATGCCGCCTGTGTTGGGGCCGGTATCGCCCTCGCCGACGCGCTTGTGGTCCTGCGCGGTGCCGAAGGGCAGCGCGGTGGTGCCGTCGCACAGGCAGAAGAAGCTTGCCTCCTCGCCGGTGAGGAACTCCTCGACCACGACCTCGGCGCCGGCGGCGCCAAAGGAGCCGTCGAAACAGGCGTCGAGCGCGGCGAGCGCGTCCTTCAGCGTCATGGCCACGGTGACGCCCTTGCCGGCAGCCAGCCCATCAGCCTTGATGACGATCGGGGCGCCCGTCTTCTCGACATAGGCTTTCGCCGAAGCCAGATCGCCGAAACGGCCATAGGCGGCTGTCGGGATGTCGTATCTGGCGCAAAGGTCCTTGGTGAAACCCTTCGAGCCTTCGAGCCGCGCCGCCTGCTTCGACGGGCCGAAAACGCGGATGCCCCAGGCGCGCAAATCGTCGGCAATGCCGGCCACCAGCGGCCCCTCCGGCCCGACCACGACCAGATCGATCTTTTTCTCCTGGCAGAAGGCGGCGACAGCGGAATGGTCGGCAATGTCGAGCTTGACCAGTTCGGCTTCACGGCCAATGCCCGGATTGCCGGGCGACGCGCAGAGCCTGGTCAGCAGCGGCGAGGCGGCAATCTTCCAGGCGAGCGCATGTTCGCGGCCGCCCGAGCCGAGAAGAAGAACATTCATGGCCACCTCTTGCTGCCGATCGTCCTCGTCCAGAACCCGCTATTGGTCTCGGAGCGACGGGTCAAGGCGTCTTGGCACTTTGGCAGCAATTGCGCACGGGAACATTGCCCGCCGATGGGATCGACGCGGCAAGTTCGTACCTGACGAATGTGATCCGGCCGATCAGCTCTGGAAGACGATCGGGAACCAGTCCTCGCGCAGTTTCTGCCCGGGCTTCATGTCGTGGCCGGGATAGGGCGGAGACGTGCGGCCGGGACGCTCGACGTAGCGCGCGTCGTCGCCGACCCAGCGCAGCGACAGCGCCCGGCGCCGGGCCGCGGTCAAATTGCCGCGCGCGCCATGCGCGGTCCTGAAGTCGAACAGGATGGCGTCGCCCGGCTCCATCTCCCATTCGAGGACCTTCATCGAGGAATCCTTGTCGGGATCTGGCACCGGCAGGTAGTCACCCTCGCCGGTGTAGAAATTGCTGTCGTCGAGCCAGCGTACCGGCAGGATCATCTTGTCCCATTTGTGCGAGCCGGCGATCAGCCGCAAGGTCGCCTCCTTGACCGGATCGATCGGGATCCAGAAGCTCACGGTCTGCTGTCCGTCGACGAAATAATAGGGGATGTCCTGGTGCCAGGGTGTCGGTTTCTGCGTACCCGGCTCCTTGACCAGCACGTGGTCGTGGAAAAACTGGGCGCTGCGCGATTGCATCACAGCCGCCGCCAGTTCGGCGGCGGGCGAGTTCCGAACCACGTCGACGAATTCGGGAATGCGCTCCCAGTTGCAGTAATCGTCGAAGAAGCTGCCGCGGCCATTGGCGATGTCGGAGGCGGTGGCGCTGCGGTTCTGGATGTTGCGCTCGATGCCGTCGGCAATTGTCTCGACCCAGTCCTTGAAGGCGCCGCGGATGCAGACCGCGCCATCGCGCTGGTAATCGGCGATTGTCTCAGCATCGATTTTCTGGGCGGCCATCGCGTTTCTCCTCAGCTTGATGACCGACTATCGCAGTCAACAAACATCGCGTAAAATAATAACTTCTCATTTCGCTTATAGTTTAGCCCTATGACTCTGACCCTCACCCAGCTGCGTTATCTCGTCGCCGTGGCGCGCCACGGCAGCGTCACCGCGGCCGCCAGGATGCTCAATGTCTCACAGCCGTCGATCTCGGTGGCGATCGACAATGTCGAGGCGACGCTCGGCCAGAAACTGTTCGTGCGCCAGCGCGGCAGCGGCATTGCGCTGACATCGTTCGGCCGTGGCGCGGTGGCGAAGGCAAAGCAGGTGCTCGCCGAGGCCGACGAACTGATGGGGCTCGGAACGCGAGACGCCGATGTCGCAGGCGAGCTGGTGCTCGGCTGTTTCGAGGATCTGGCGCCATATTTCGCGCCGGCCCTGATCCGCTCGTTTTCGCAGCGCTGCCCCGCCGTGACCGTCATTGTCCGCGACGAGACCTTCGAGACGCTGGGGCGGCGGCTCGGTGATTCCGCCATCGATCTCGGCCTGACCTACGATCTCGGCCTTCCGGCGCATTTCGCCCGCGTCTTCCTGCACGAGCTGCGGCCGCACGCGCTTCTACCGCAAAGCCATGCGCTGGTCAGCCAGGCGACCGTCAGTCTCGCCGACCTTGCCGCCCATCCGCTGATCACCACAGACCAGCCGCACAGCTGGCAGCATATGCTGGACCTGTTCCTCAGCCGCGGCCTGTCGCCCGTCGCGCACTCGACGACAAG
Source organism: Mesorhizobium monacense (assembly GCF_056781675.1). Classification (NCBI taxonomy): domain Bacteria; kingdom Pseudomonadati; phylum Pseudomonadota; class Alphaproteobacteria; order Hyphomicrobiales; family Phyllobacteriaceae; genus Mesorhizobium; species Mesorhizobium monacense. Next base: position 3,945,617 of record NZ_CM165567.1, read on the forward strand.
TTCGTTCGAACTGCAGCGCAGCATGGTGGCCAACGGCTTCGGCGTCGCCGTCAGCTACACCAGGCCGCATGGCGACGTGAGCTATGACGGCCTGCCGCTGGTCTGCAAGCCGCTCTCCGATCCACTGCCCATGCAACGCATCATCCTCGCCCATGACACGCGCCAGCGGCTGTCGAAGGCGGCGCTGGCGTTCACCGAGGTGGCGAAGGAATGGTTCTTTGGTCACGATGTTTTCACCGGGTGATGGCTTCGCCTGACGCTTGACGGCGCCCACCGCTGCTGCCACTCCAGCAGCATGGAACCCATCCAGTCGAAAGCAGCCCAGGGTCGTGTCGCCGATGCGCCGAGTGGGCATTGGGCCTACCGGGCGCTGCCGCGCTGGCTCTGGCCCTACGCGCAGCTCGCTCGCTGGGACCGGCCGATCGGCTGGCAATTACTGCTGTGGCCGTGCTGGTGGTCTGCCGCTCTCGCCGCCAGCGCCTATCCCCGCGTCACCGATCCGCTGCTGACACTGCTACCGGCGCCCTGGTACCTTCTGCTGTTCCTGATCGGCGCCATCGCCATGCGCGGTGCCGGCTGCACCTACAACGACATTGTCGACGAGGACATCGACAACCAGGTCGAGCGCACGCGGTCGCGTCCACTGCCGGCAGGCAAGGTGACGCGCAAGCAGGCCTGGGTGTTCCTGGTCATCCAGGCGCTGGTGGGCTTGGTCGTGCTCCTGCAGTTCAACAACTTCGCCATTCCGCTCGGCGTTGCCTCGCTCGCCGTAATCGCCATCTATCCGTTCATGAAGCGCTTCACGAACTGGCCGCAATTCGTGCTTGGCCTCGCCTTTTCCTGGGGCGCGCTGATGGGCTGGGCGGTCGAATTCGGCGACCTCGATGGCCCCGCCATCATGCTCTATATCGGCTCGATCCTGTGGGTGATCGGCTATGACACGATCTATGCGCATCAGGACAAGGAAGACGACGCCATCGTCGGCGTGCGCTCGACCGCGCGGCTGTTCGGCGACAACACCAAGATCTGGCTGGTCGGGCTCTACGGCGGGGCGCTCATCTGCTTCGCCATCGCCTTCGCCTCGGCGCAGGCGCCGGTGCCGGCGCTGGCCGGGCTGATCGCCGCCGGCGCGCATATGGCGCGGCAGATCGCCGTCCTCGACATCGACAATCCTGACCAATGCCTGCGGCTGTTCAGGTCGAACAACCAGGTCGGCTGGCTGATCTTCCTCGGCCTGATCGGCGGTTCGCTCTGGGTGGCGTTGAAGCCACTGGTGTAGGGGCTCGTTCCCTTCTCCTTGGGGAGAAGGAAGGCCCGTTCTATTCGCGCGCAATAATCTCCTGGCCGTCGATGACCAGCCTGAGGCCGAGATCGCCGGCCCGGCGGCGGGCCAGGAAGCGAGGGCGGCGCATGGTTGAGACGCGGCCCTTGCGACGGTCCTGCGGCGGCAGCGCCTTGATGGCGGCGCCGAGCGATTCCTCCAGCGTTCGGGCGATGCCGTCGGCCTCGATCAGCAGCATCGGCAGACGGTAGGCGTCGGCCCAGACGCGCCAGTCGGCGGCGACGTCGTCGAGATCGTCGGCCACCAGCAGCGGCACCGACAGCATTGGATCATTGTGCAGGAGCTCAAGAGTCACCGTGACATTGCCATCCGGATCCTCCATCGCGCGGGCGGCGACGCCGCGGAACGCGTTGGCGGGCAGCGCGATGATCGCCGGCACGCCGCTCATCTCCAGCATGCGGCGAATGACGGCGCCACGCTGGTCGATGGTGAAGGTAACGTCGCCATAGTCGTCGCGCGTCGCATAGCTCACCATCTGCGGCAGGCGGAATGGGTCGAGACGCATGTTACGTCCGGCCCAGACTGGCTTCAGTCCAGTGTTCATCGAATGCCTTCCTGTTACTCCTGAGGGCCGTTTTCCGGTTCTCTCCGGGCCGGTTTTTCCGACCTCGTTTGTGCAGGAATATTAGCGAGGGCTTCTTACCGCCGCGCTTAAGAAAGTCGGTTAAATTTTGCTGATCTCGGGCGATGGTTATCGGAATGCAACCAACAACAACATGTTGGAAGGATCAGATAACCTTACCGGGATTCATGATGCCGGCCGGATCGAAGGCAGCCTTGACCCGACGCATCAGATCGATCGCCATCGGCGGCGCCGTCGCGATCAGTTCGTCGCGTTTCAGCTGGCCGATGCCATGCTCGGCCGAGATCGAGCCGTGGAAGGAGCGCACGACATCATGCACGGCCTTGTTCATGGTGTGGTAGAGGCCGAGGAAAGCCTCGTCGTCGCCGCCTTCCGGCCGGGAGATGTTGTAGTGGAGGTTGCCGTCGCCCATGTGGCCGAAGCAGACGACGCGCGCATCGGGGCTAACCGAAGCGACTGCGCCGGCGGCTTTGCCAATGAATTCGGGGATCGATGATATCGGCACGGAAATGTCGTGCTTGATCGAGGCGCCCTCAGGTTTCTGGCATTCGGGCAGCACCTCGCGGAAATTCCAGAAGGCGTCGCCCTGGGCCAGGCTTGCCGCGATCACCGCGTCGCCGACCATGCCCTGCTCCAGCCCGGCCGACAGCACCTCCTCGATCAGCGCCCTGCCGTCCTCTTCCGAACGGCTCGAGGACACCTGCATCAGCACGTACCAAGGCCAGTCTTCGGCCAGCGGCCGCGTGACGCCTTGCGCATGCTTCAGCGTGTAGTCGTAGGGTCTTTTGGCGATCAGTTCGAAAGCTGTGAGCGAAGCACCGGCCCGGTCCATCGCCAGGCTGAACAGGGAAAGCGCGGCCTCAGGCGACGACAGGCCGGCGAAGGCCACTTCCCTTCCCTTCGGCTTGGGGAAAAGCTTCAACACCGCGGCGGTGATGACGCCGAGCGTGCCCTCCGCACCGACAAACAGGTTCTTCAGATCGTAGCCGGTGTTGTCCTTCTTCAATTTGCGCAAATCGTCGAACACCTCGCCGGTCGGCAGCACCACTTCGACACCAAGGCACAGCTCGCGCGCATTGCCATAGGCGAGCACGCCGGTGCCGCCGGCATTCGATGAAAGATTGCCGCCGATCTGGCAGGAGCCTTGCGCGGCGAGCGACAGCGGAAACAGCCGGCCGGCGGCGTCGGCTGCCTCCTGCAGCGTCTGCAGGATGACGCCGGCCTCGACAGTCACCGTATTGGACAGCACGTCGATCTCACGGATGCGGTTCAGCCGCGAGAGGGACAGCAGGATCTCGTGGCCGGAGGCATCCGGCACCTGGGCGCCGACCAGCCCGGTGTTGCCGCTCTGCGGCACGACCGGTGTGCCGGTCTCCGTCGCCAGCCGCATGATGTGGCTCACCTCCTCGACGCTGCCGGGCCTTAGCACCAGCGCCGTGCGGCCGTGCCACAGGCCGCGGCGCTCAGTGAGGTAGGGCGCGATGTCGTGCTGGTCGCGCAGCGCGTATTTTTCGCCGACGATTGCGGCGAAGCGGTCGATGAGGGCCGGAGCGAGATCGGAGGGGGCGTCGTTCATGGGCAGAAACTATGGCGCTCAATCGGCCTTGTCACGTGGGGCGGCGGCGCGAAAGAGCCGGTCGTTGATCGCCTCGCCCAGCCCTTCGAATGGGATCGGCTCGACGGCAATCGTCGCAGCACCGCTCTGGTCGAGCGCCTGCAGATGGGCAAACAGGTTGGTGGCCGCTTCGCGCAAGTCGCCGCTCTCTGACAGGTTGCGCAAGGCGGCGGCATCCTGCCAGCCGCCGGCGCGGCGTTTGCCGAAGGCGAGCAGCGCTTCGCCGCAGGCGACTTGCCCGGCGTTGAGCCGCACCGCGGCACCTGGTGCATAATGCGAGGCGAGCATCCCGGGCGCCTCGATGCCGGCAGCCATTCCGCGCAGCAGCTTGACGCCGGCCACCGCCTCGATCTCCTCTGCGGCAACGCCGCCCGGCCTCAGCAGGCGCAAGCCTTCGCTCTCGACCTTGACGATGGTCGATTCCAGCCCGACCGGCGTCGCGCCGCCATCGACGACCAGCCTGATTTTCGCGCCGAGGTCGGCCGCCACGGCCTCTGCCGTGGTGGCGCTGATCTTGCCCGAGGAATTGGCGCTGGGCGCGGCCAGCGGGCGGCCAAGTCGCGCGATCAGCTCGCCGCCAAAACCCCTGGGCATGCGCAGCGCGATCGTGTCCAGCCCGGCCGTGACCAGCGGATGGATGGCGTTGCCGGTGCGCTGCGGCAACACCAGCGTCAGCGGCCCCGGCCAGAACGCCTCGGCCAACCGTCTCGACAACGGATCGAAGACGGCAATGCGCTCGGCCATGGCGATATCGGCGACATGGGCGATCAGCGGGTTGAAGCGCGGGCGGCCCTTGGCTTCGAAGATGCGTGCAACGCCAATGCCGTTGGTCGCATCGGCGGCCAGCCCGTAGACGGTCTCGGTCGGGATGGCGACGACATCGCCGCCTTCAAGCAGCGCCAGCGCCCGCTCCATCGCCTCGCCGACGGCAAGTATCTCAGCCAATCTCGTCACCTCTACAGATGCCGGGCTGCGTAATACGGCGGCGTTCACGGGGCAAGTCCGGACGTTGGCGAATTATCAATCCCTAAAATGCTATGCTTTCGTGCAAGCGGGCATCAATCCCCCGGGAATAGGATGTCGGCTCCAAGGGTTTGGGGAGTTTTCATCGTGTCGATGCGTATGTTTGCAATGCTTGGCATCAGTCTGGCGGCAATGGCCGGCGGGGCGCATGCCTCATCCATTCTCGTCCTCGGCGCGTCGACCACGACGCCCTCCGTCGTCAAGCTCGGGGCGCCCGAGCCGATGAAGATCGCTTCGGCGCCATCGATCGTGGCGCTGGGTGAGGCCGTGCCCGACGTCACCGATGAGAAGGTGGCGGCGATCCCCGACAAGTCCGAACAAAAGCACATGCAGAGCCCGATGATCATTCGCGGCGGCATCGTCGGCGGCGCCTTCGCAACGCCCGCCGCCGCACCGGCCAAGGCCACTGCGGCCGCCGAACCGGCAGCGGGAGACACCACAGCCGCGGCCGACGGCAAGCCGGCGACGGCAACCGCCTCGAACGGCGAGCAACAGCCCGCGCCGCAGCCACAACCCGAGGCAGCACAGCCGTCACCGATAGCCCCTGTCGGAAAAGCCATGTAAGTTGCCGGCGGAGGCGGATCGGTCGTCCGGGGCAGGCATCCGGTGAGCGGTTTTCTTCTCCAGTTGCTTGCCACGGCCCGCTCGAATCTGGACGAGCGGCTCCGGTAGGAGAAATTGGGTTTTTCAAGGGGGCATCATGAACAAGGCAAGAGCGTTTGCCGTCGCCGGGCTGTTGCTGGCGTCGGCGCTGGGCACAAGTGCGGCGAAGGCCGACGACATGCTCGGATCCTATGTCGCGCGCATTTCCGAACGCGACCATCACGCCAGCGACGGCTTCCCGCTGGACAGCGCCGCGCAGATGGTGCGGCAGGACCGCGCCAACTGGCACAAGTTCCACCGACGCGACAGCGACGACGAGGGCGACGACTGGTTCAGGAGCAATGACGACCGCGCGAATCTGCAACGCATGCTGGAGCGCGGCGGCGCGATGAGCTCCTCGACACGGCGCGCCATCGTCAATGGCGAACCGCTGATCCAGGTCGATGTCTATTCACGCAGCGTGCGCGTCAGCATCCTGGAAGATTGACCGAGTCAACATCTGGAAGACAAACGCAAAGAGGGCGACGCACAAGCGCCGCCCTCTTCGCAACTCGGCCTGCCGAAATGGCTCAGGCCGCCTCTTCCTTGTCGTCGTCCTCTTCGTCCTCTTCGTCCTCGGACTCGTCTTTTTCGCCAGCCTCGCCGCCTTCGGCCTTCACGCTGTCTTCATCTTCGTCCGCGTCGTCTTCTTCGTCGTCCTCGCCGTCTTCATCCTCATCGTCGTCCGAGAGGGTGGCTTCCTTGTCGGCTTCCTTGTCGGCGTCCTCGCCGTCTTCGTCGTCGCCTTCCTCATCGTCGTCGGACAGATCGGCGGCTTCGACCGCGGCGGCGGCAGCCTGATCGAGGATGTTTTCGGAAGCGGATTCAGTCGCCTCGGTGGCGGCCGGGGTCTCTTCAGTCACTTCGATGTCGTGAGCGGAATTCATGGAAGCCTCCGTGGTTGGGGGAACATGTCCGTTTTGCCACGGGGAGATCATCGTCATATGACTGTAAGCCGGCTCGAATGGCCGGCCGGAAAGAAAATTCTATTCGCTTCAGCCGGCGATCCTGGAGAAGTCCGCGACCTTACCGGTGGCGGCGCGGATGCGGGCGAGCAGAGCCAGCCGGTTGGCGCGCACGGCCTGGTCCTCATCATTCACGAGAACGCGTTCAAAGAATGAATCAACCGGCTCGCGCAAAACGCTAAGCGCCAGCATGGCGGCGGAAAAGTCTTCGTTTTGAATCGCTTCGCCGGCTTCCTTCTCGGCCTGATTCACCGCTCCATGCAGTGCCTTCTCGGCATCCTCGCGAAACAGCGCCGGCTCAACAGTCTCGGCGATCACCGTTTTCTTCTTCTCCTCGGCGGCCAGGATGTTGGCCGCGCGCTTGGTTCCGGCAAGCAAGTTTTTCCCGTCCTCGGTGTCGAGGAAGGAGCCCAGCGCCTCGACGCGGCGGACGATCTGCAGAAGGTCGTCGGACTGTGGCGTGATGACCGCGTCGATCAGATCATGCCGCGCGCCCTGGTCGCGGAGGTAGACCTTTAGGCGGTCACGGAAGAAGGCGAGGAGGTCATCCGTGAACGGAGCCAAAGAGGCTTGCAGTTCCATTATGCGCTGCCCGTCGAAGAACTCTCGCTCCGGGTCAGCAGCGCCAGAGGTTTCGGATATTGCCTTTTGGAGACCTTGCTTCACCAACTCAGCGACAAGACCCGCTTCCGGCAGCAGACGGCTTTCCCCCCGGTAGTCTTGAATTCGAGCATTCAGCATCGCCACGACGCCGAGACTCTCGGCGCCTTCACCCGAACGTTCATAGGCAAAAAGTGCTGCCGCGACCGTCGCAGCAATGGCCTTGCTGAAGGAGAGTTTGATCTTGTTTTCGAGGACGATCCTCACCACTCCCAGCGCCGCTCGTCTCAGGGCATAGGGATCCTTCGACCCGGTCGGCTTTTCGTCGATGGCCCAGAAGCCGACCAGCGTGTCGAGCTTATCGGCGAGCGCCACGGCAACCGAAACCGGGTCGGTCGGCACGCGGTCGGACGGGCCTTGCGGCTTGTAGTGTTCCTCGATGGCGGCTGCGACTGAAGGATGCTCGCCCTGCAGCAGCGCGTATTTGCGACCCATGGCGCCCTGCAATTCCGGGAATTCGCCGACCACTTCGGTGGTCAGATCAGCCTTGGCCAGCACCGCGGCGCGAGCGGCGAGCGCGGGATCGGCGCCAACGATCGGCGCCAGCTCTTCGGCCAGCTCCTTGATGCGTTCCACCCGCTCGCCCTGCGTGCCGAGCTTAGCATGGAAGGTGACGCCGAGATGGTCGAGGCGGGCCATGCGCTGGTCGAGCGGCTTTCTGAGATCAAGCCCGAACTTCTCCGCCGATGCCTTGAGCTGGTCGAGATCGGGCAGGTCGCCCTGGTCGGTCTTCCAGAAATACAGCGCATCGGAGAGGCGCGCGCGCACCACCTTGCCGTTGCCGTAGGCGATCTCCCTGCCGCCGTCCTTCGCCTCGATGTTGGCGGTGAGGATGAAGCGGTTGGAGAGATCCTCGACGACGCCCTGCGGTCGGCTGACGAAGCACTTCTGGTTGGCGCGAATGGTGAGCCGGATCACCTCGGCGGGAATGGCGAGGAAGTCCTGTTCGAACTCGCCCATCAGCACGACCGGCCATTCGACCAGGCCGGACACTTCCTCCAAGAGCCCTTCGTCCTCGACCAGGTCGAGGCCGTTGGCGAAGGCGAGGTTGCGGGCGTCGGCCAGGATGATCTCCTTGCGGCGGTCGGCATCGAGCACGACCTTGGCCACCTCCAGCTTGGACACATAGTCGTCAAAGCGGCGCACGGTGATTTCGCCCGGCGCATGGAAGCGATGGCCGTAGGTGACGTTGCCCGAGCGGATGCCGTCGATCTCGAAATCGACCACCACCGGCTCCTCGGTCTCTGGGCCGAAGGTGCAGAGGATCGACTGCAGCGGCCGCACCCAGCGCAACGAGCCCGGCTTTGCCGAGGCCGGCCCCCAGCGCATCGATTTCGGCCAGGGGAAGCCACGGATGATGCCCGGCACCAGGTCGGCGATGATGGCTTCCGCCGCCCTGCCCGGCTTCGAAATATGGGCGACATAAAAATCGCCCTTCTTCGGGTCGGAGTGGACATGCGCCTCGGCGACCGAGGCAAGGCCCGCCTTGCGCAGAAAACCCTGCACCGCCTGCTCCGGCGCCGAGGTGGCAGGCCCTTTGATCTCTTCGTGGATGTCCTTCGAGCGTGCGGTCAGGCCGCGAATGTCGAGCGCCAGCCGCCGCGGCGTCCAGTACTCGCGCGCCGCCTCATAGGTCAGGCCCGCCTCGACCAGACCGTCGGTCAGCATCTTCCTGAGGTCGCCCGCCGCCTTGCGCTGCATGCGGGCAGGGATTTCCTCGGAGCGAAGTTCGAGCAACAGGTCCGGCATCAGAGTTTCTCCGCCCGCATGCCGTTTTCTTGTTTGCGCGTCCTCGCGCCTTCGGCACTGCGGGCGCGCGGCTGGGCAGGGATTTCCTCGGAGCGAAGTTCTAAGAGCAAGTCGGGCATAGGGTCAGCTCATGCTGGCGAAGGGTTTGGGCGGGCATAGCAACTCGGCCGGCCGCTGTCACCCTGCATGCCGATTGCCTGTTCGACCTATTTCCGGAAATTTTCATGGCTGTGTCGGGATGGCGGGAACCCGGTCGTCCTTAGGGCAGAAATTCCCATGAACCAAACACAGCGCTGAAGCGACCAACGCTCAGGCAGGGAACTATTGGCTGAACGACGATGAAAACGGCATCAAGACTACTGCAGATCCTGGCACTTAGCGCTTGCTTCGCCGCGCAGGCTCACGGTGCCTTCTCGATGCCAGGCGTTCGGCAGGCATTGCGGACAATGGCAGGCCCGAGTGGCCAGATCCTGTCCCCGATCAACGCGTCTCTCGAACTGATGAAGCGCGTCTGAACTCACGCCGCCAGCCCGCCGGCCTGCGTCAGAAGGAAAGCCTCGCCGCAGGCCTTGGCCAGATTGCGCACGCGCAGGATGTAGCTCTGCCGCTCGGTCACCGAAATCACGCCGCGCGCGTCGAGCAGGTTGAAGACGTGGCTGGCCTTGATGCACTGGTCGTAGGCCGGCAAGACCATGCGGTGCATCGCCAGATTGTCGTTCGACCCCGGCGCGCCGGCATCGAGCAGCGCCTTGCACTCCGCCTCGGCGTCTTCGAAATGCCTGAGCAGCATTGCCGTGTTGGCATGTTCGAAATTGTGGCGCGAATATTCCTGCTCGGCCTGCAGGAAGACATCGCCATAGGTGACTTTCTCGGCGCCGTCGCGGCCGTTGAAGTTGAGGTCGTAGACATTGTCGACGCCCTGCACATACATGGCCAGCCGCTCCAACCCGTAGGTGAGCTCGCCCGCCACCGGCGCGCATTCGATGCCGCAGACCTGCTGGAAATAGGTGAACTGCGAGACTTCCATGCCGTCGCACCAGCACTCCCAGCCCAGGCCCCAGGCGCCCAGTGTCGGGCTTTCCCAATCGTCCTCGACGAAGCGGATATCGTGCAGCAGCGGATCGACGCCGATCGCCTTGAGCGAGCCGAGATAGAGCTCCTGCAAATTGGGCGGGTTCGGCTTCAGGATCACCTGGTACTGGTAGTAGTGCTGCAGCCGGTTCGGGTTCTCGCCGTAGCGGCCGTCCTTGGGCCGGCGCGAGGGCTGCACATAAGCGGCGTTCCAGCGCTTTGGCCCCAGCGCACGCAATGTGGTCGCCGGATGGAAGGTGCCGGCGCCGACTTCCATGTCGTAGGGCTGGAGGATGACGCAACCATAGTCCGCCCAATAATTGTGCAAGGTCAGGATCAGCCCCTGGAAAGAGCGGCTGGGATGCATATGGGCTGGGATGTCTATCGTCACGGCGGCCTCGGAAAGCGCGGAATGAAGCATTTCCCTAGTTGCCGGGCCGGCGAGCGTCAAGGCGGGGTGCCGCACCCACTCTCCCCCCTCGAGGGGGAGATGCCCGCGCAGCGGGCAGAGCCGGTCCCCTCTGGAGACACCGCAAGCAAGGCGTCGAGCATTGCGCGAGCGACCCCTCCCGACCAGAGTTCGTCTGGCCACCCTCGAGCTTTTCTGAAACGAAAACGGGGCTCAGCGAGCCCCGTTTTGCATACAATATCGCGATCCTCACCCCTTCGGTGCCGGCGTCGGCTCCGGCTTGACCTTCGGGGTCTCCTGCGCCGTGTTGGATTCGATCGGCGGCAGGCCTTTCAGCAGCTTCTGCTGCACGGCAGCAAGCACAGCGGGGTCCGGCTTCAGGTCGCGCGCCTGGTTCCACTGGAAGGTGGCTTCCAGCTTGCGGCCGACGCGCCAGTAGGCATCGCCGAGATGGTCGTTCAGCACCGGATCTTCCGGCTTCAGCGACACGGCACGCTCCATTTCGCGCACGGCGTCGTCGAACCGACCAAGGCGGAAATAGGCCCAACCCAGCGAATCGACGATGTAGCCGTCGCTCGGCCGCAGATCGACGGCCTTCTGGATCATCGCCAGGCCTTCCTTGAGGTTCATGTTCATGTCGACCCAGGAATAGCCGAGATAATTCAGAACCTGCGGCTGGTCCGGGAGCAGTTCCAGCGCCTTGCGGAAATTCGGCTCCGCCTTCGGCCATTCCTTCAGCCGCTCATAGGCGATGCCGCGCTGGTAGAAAATGTTCCAGTTGGCGCTGGTCGGCGTCTTCAGTACTTCGACCGCCTTGTCGTAGAGATTGGCGGCGGAGCGGAAATCGTCCTTGGAGGAATAGACGCCGCCAAGCGCCAGATAGGCACGCATGTCTTCTGGATGCTTTTCGACGAACGCCTTCAGGTGGGCAATCGCCTCCTCATGGCGGTCGAGATCGGCGAGGTTGAGGCCGAGCTGCAGGTCGGAAAGCTCCTTCAGCGGCGAAGAATCGGGAATGCGGCGATAGAGCGCGATCGCGCCCTCGCCGTCCTTCAGCTGCTCGGCGACGGCGGCGAGCTGCACCAGGGCAGCATCGCTGTTGGGCTTCAGCGCCAGCGCATATTGCAGATAGAGGCGGACGAACGGCTCGCCGCCGCCGCGGTTGAGCGCGGTGGCAAGATCAAGCAGGATCTCGGAGGCGCCCTCGGACGGACCGGTGACGAGAGGCTCGATCTTGTCGCCCTTGTTGATCCTGTCGCGAAGCGTGGTGATTTCCAGCTTGCCCGGCGCAAACGCCTCGGCCTGGTCGAGCACGGAAACCGCCTTGGCCTTGTCGCCCTTGCGGGAAAGGAACGAGGCATAGGCCTGTGCGTTGCGCATCCACGTCTCGGGCGCCGCACCACCGGCAGCAGTGTCTGCCAAGGTCGCGGCGTAGATTTGATCGGCCTTTTCGGGCAGGCCCGCGGCATCGGCGATCAAAGCGCGATGGTAGGATTTGAACAGGCCGAACCAGTCCGGCCCCTGCAGCTTGTCGATGAACGCCATGGCGTCGCTGGCTTCACCAGCGCCTTCCATGGCCCAGCCGCTCATGACGCCGGACAACAGGCGGTCTAGATCGGATTCGAGCGACAGCTTGAGCCAGTATTGCGCCTTGGTGAAATCCTTCTTGTGGAAAGAATCGACGGCCAGCGCCAGCCGCGAGAAGCGCTCGACATCGGGCACTTCCTTGAGCTTGTCGGCATAGACCAGGGATTCCTCGAAGCGGCCTTGCGCAATCAGCGACAGCATCAGGCTCTGCTGCAGCGCCGTGTCGCCGGGCGCGAAGGCAAGCGCCTGCTTGTAATAGGCGATGGCGCTGTCGAGGTCGTTGTCGCCTTCGGCGATCCGCGCGGCGAGATAGGCTCCCGAGAAGGATGTGATCTTGACCGGCTCGGTGGTTTCCTTGGCATGCGACGGCAGAGCCGAGATCGCCATGCCCGCCACAATTGCCAGCCCTGTAAGCCAGCGCGCACGTCCTTGCCGCATCGTATCCCTTTCAGCCAGACGCAATCCCCAAGTCGGTGGGACCGCCATAGACTCGCACTTTTCCGGGCAAAGCATGGCCTTTTTGGGGTCAGGCTTCAATCCGGGCCGAATTCACAATCGGGTCACCCGATTAAAAAACCATGGCGACGGCGGATTATAGCAGATTGCGGCGGCGGACCCTACACCCTGGTATCGCGATAGGTGTTGATGGCAACAGTGGTGCACAGGCCGGCCCACTCGCAGCCCCGGCAGGCCTCACGCGTCAGGCCGGCTGAAAAGGCGGCGCGCATGCTGGCCAGGGTTTTCGCGTCGAGGCTGAAGCGGGCACCGACCCGGATCGGCCGGGCCAGCAATTGCTCCACGTCCCGCGCCGCCAGCCGGTCCCGCTCGGCAGCACTATCCCGCAGGCAGTGCGGCTCCGGCTCGCCGAGTAGCGGGGCGCAGATATCGTCGGGCCCCGAGACGATCAGGATGTCCTCGCCCTGGCGAAGACGCTCGGCGATGCCGTCATAGTTGGCGATGAAGGCGGCGCTGTAGCCCTTGCCGACATAGGTCAGCAGGCAAAGCAGATGATGGGCGCGCAGCCTGACGGTCATCGGTTCTCAGGATGCGGTTTTCGCGGTCTCGGACTTGTTGCCGGAAAACAGCTTCAGCGTGGCGGCGCCGAGCGCCGACTTCAGCAAGCCGCCGACGATGAAGGGCAGGAAGCCGAAGGTGATGGCCTGTTCGGCGCCGATCATGACGGCAAGCCACGCCGTGCCAAGAACCAGGCAGGCGAGATTGCCGAGCACCATCGCGGCGAAGGCCAGCATCGCCCGGTTGCCGTTCCAACCGCGTTCGGCCAGCCAGCCGACCAGTGCGCCGGTGAGCGGAAAGGCGAAGAGATAGCCGCCCGTCGGCCCGAGGAAATGCTGCACGCCGGCAGCGCCGCCGGCCAAGACCGGAAAGCCAACGGCGCCCTCGACCAGCCAGGCGGTGATGGTGATGGCGCCAAGCCGCCAGCCATAAAGCGCGCCGATCAGCGTCACGGCGAAGGTCTGCATGGTCACCGGCACCGGCACCATCGGCACTTCAATGTAGGACGACAGCGCCAGAAACAGCGTGCCGAGGACGATGGCACCGGCCTGCCAGCCAAGCGAGCGGGTTTGCAGGCGCAGCGGGCTGAAGGACGGCTTTGAGGACGAAAAAGCGATGTCGGTCACGGCGGTTTCCCTAGCTGGAAATTATAGATAATTTCTGTATTCGATCTATTATCGAATCCATATTTCCGCGGTGATGGCAAGCCCTGGCCCGGGAAAATGCTTCCGGGCATCGGTTTTCAAAACGTCGCGATGCATTGGGAAGGGCCGGCGGGGCAGCAGCAGCTGCGCGCCAATGGCCTAGCCGACGATGGCGAAGGCGTCGCGGGTCCTGCCGGAGGCCGTCTTGACCGGCTTCTGGCCGATCCACTGCACATGCCGGCCAAGGGTGGCGGCGGCCGATTCGGCATTGCCCTGGCGGAGCGCGCTCAGGATCGCCCTGTGGTCCTGGTCGGTGCGGATTTCCCATTCCAAGCGCCAGGCGGCGAACAGGAAGCGGGCGCTTGCCGCGTGCAAATCGTCGATGGTGGCGAGAAGGCGCGGCATGCCGCATGGCTGAAGGATCAGCCGGTGGAAGGTGCGGTTGGCTTCCTCCCAGGAGCGGACGTCGCGGGATTTGTCGCCGGCCTTGGTCGCTTCCTCGGCGAGATCGAGAATGGCTGCGGTCAGGTGCGGCGCGGCATGACGCAGCGCCAGCACTTCGAGTGCCGCCCGCATTTCGGCGACTTCCCTGACCTCGCCAAGGTCGAAAGACGCGACACGCACGCCACGGCGCGGCTCGCCGATCGCCAGCCCTTGCGCCTCCAGACGCCGGAACGCTTCGCGCACCGGGACATGGCTGGTCTGGAATTCCTCGGCGATATGGTCCTGCCGCAGCCGGGCACCCGGTTCGATGGCGCCCGATATGATGCGGTCCGCCAGCACTTTGCTGATACGGACGGCGATGGTGTCGTCTGCGGTCCTTGCCATGCTTTATAGATAATTTGTATCGCAACGGCTTGTCGAGACGGCCATAGCGGGATTTCGCGGCAAAGTTGCCTTTCAGTTCACCCGGCTGATGCAGAAATCGATGACGTCGATCAGCGCCGATTTCTGCGGTGTCGCCTCCAGCGGCGCCAGCGCGTCGCGAGCGATCTCGCCGAAATGGCGGGCGCGGCCGATGGTGTCGGCGATGGCGCCATGGCGGGTCATCAGGCCGATCGCCTTTTCCAATCCGGCATCGTCGGTGACATTGTCCTCGATAGCGCGCTTCCAGAAGGTGCGTTCGGCCTTGGTGCCGCGCCGGTAGGCGAGGATGACCGGCAGCGTCACCTTGCCTTCGCGGAAATCGTCGCCGACATTTTTGCCCAGCTCCTTGCTGGAACCGCCATAATCCAGCACGTCGTCGATGAGCTGGAAGGCAAGGCCGAGATTCATGCCGTAGGAGCGCAGTGCCGCGCGGTCGTTGCGCGTTGCCTGGGCGATGACCGGGCCGACTTCGGCGGCGGCCGAAAACAGCGCCGCAGTCTTGGCCTTGATGACGGCGAAATGCTCGTCCTCGGTGGTTTCGAGGTTCTTTGCGGCGGCAAGCTGCATCACCTCGCCCTCGGCGATGATCGAGGCCGCACTCGACAGGATGTCGAGCGCTTCCAGCGAGCCGACATCGACCATCATGCGAAAAGCCTGGCCGAGCAGGAAATCGCCGACCAGCACACTGGCCTGGTTACCCCAGATCATGCGGGCGGTCTTCTTGCCGCGGCGCATGCCGCTCTCGTCGACGACGTCGTCGTGGAGGAGTGTGGCGGTGTGCATGAATTCGACCGAGGTGGCGAGCTTGACGTGGCCCTCGCCGGAATAGCCGAACATCTGCGCGGCCGCCAACGTCAGCATCGGCCGCAGCCGCTTGCCGCCGGACGAGATCAAATGGTTGGCGACCTCCGGGATCATCTCGACGTCGGAGCCCGCCTTCGACAGGATGAGTTCGTTGACGCGCCCCATATCGGCCGCCGTCAGGTCGATCAGGTCCTTGATGGAGGCGGCTTCCCGCTTCCCGTTTTCGATGTTGAGAACGACACCCACCACAAACACTCCCGTCTATTCCATGCGCACGACGGCACCCTGTCCCGGATGGACTCTAGGGCGGCACCCACGGGCACGGCAAGAGGCGAATTGGCGCGGTTGCAACTGGCAGGCGACCACCCACGTTTACAGGAACGCCGCAACCTGCGATTTTCGTCCGATGATAGAGCTCATCCGCACCAACGATGCCGTGATCATCTCCTTTGTCGAATCGCTGATGCGCGATGCCGGCATTGCCTGTTTCGTCGCCGACCAGAACATGAGCGTGCTCGACGGCTCGATCGGCATCCTGCCCCGACGCGTCATGGTCGACGCCGATAGGGCGGATGCGGCGCGGCGCATCCTGACTGATGCCGGCATCGCCAACGAGATCCGCCAAAAATAATGTCCGCTTCACCCGCCGCCCTTGTTCCGGACACACCAGCCCACACGGTCGATGCCTTCCATCGCGGCCGCTTCTGGCTGGTGCAGCCCCGTGCGGGCGGCCACCGCGCTGGCATGGACGCCATGATGCTGGCCGCCGCCGTGCCGTCGGCCTTTGCCGGCCGGCTCGCCGACTTCGGCGCCGGCGCGGGAGCCGCGGGCCTCGCGGTTCTGTCGCGCTGTGCTTCCGCCCGGGCCGTTCTGGTCGAACGCTCCGAGGAGATGGCGGGATACGCGGGGACCACGCTTGCCCACCCCGGCAACGCCCATCTCGGCGATCGCGCCTCGGTGCTGGCCGCCGATGTCACGCTTTCGGGCAAGGCCAGAGGCGACGCCGGCCTTGCCGACAATTCCTTCGATTTCGTCATCATGAACCCGCCCTTCAACGCCGCCGAGGATCGCGCCACGCCGGATCCGCTGCGCAAGCAGGCGCATGTCATGGAGGACGGGCTGTTCGAAGGCTGGATCAGAAGTGCAGCAGCGGTCGTGAGGCCGCGCGGCGGGCTCGCCGTCATTGCCCGGCCGGAGCAGCTCGGCGTGCTTCTCGACGCGATCGAAGGCCGCTTCGGCGATGCCGAAATGCTCTCGGTCCATCCTCGCCCAGAGGCGGCGGCGATCCGCATCGTGGTCAGGGCGGCACTCGGCGCGCGCGGAAAGCTGTCGATCCGCCCGCCACTGATGCTGCATGGTGAATCGGGCAACGGACCAGCGGAGCGGACCGAGATGATCAACAACGGACTGGCGTCGCTGTTCGGCGACTGACCCCGCCGGCCACATAGCATTGCTGTTGGCCGGAAAATCCCTACATGCCCGGAGCAAGATCGTCGCGCCTTCCCAGAAACAAATTTGCCTGACCTCATATTGCTCTTTGCACATTGACCGGAGACAACCCCCTCGTGAAACGCCTTTTGAACCGACTGCTGCCGAAATCCTTGCGCTCCAGCGTCGTCACCGTTCCGGTCATCCGGCTGCAGGGGACCATCATGCCCGGCGGCGGCCAGTTCCGGCCGAGCCTGTCGCTGGCGTCGACCGCCGGCCTGATCGAAAAGGCGTTTTCCTTCGATGCGCCAGTCGTCGCCATCTCGATCAATTCGCCTGGCGGCTCGCCGGTGCAGTCGCGGTTGATCTTCAAGCGCATCCGCGACCTGGCGGTGGAGAAGGACAAGAAGGTGCTGGTCTTCGTCGAGGACGTAGCGGCATCGGGCGGCTACATGATCGCGGTGGCCGGCGACGAGATCTTCGCCGATCCCTCCTCCATCGTCGGCTCGATCGGCGTGGTGTCGGCCTCGTTCGGCTTTCCCGAACTGATGAAGAAGATCGGCGTCGAACGCCGCGTGCACACAGCCGGCCAGAACAAGGCGGTGCTCGACCCGTTCAAGCCGGAGAAGAAGGAAGACGTCGAGCGGCTGAAAGCGCTGCAGCTCGAGGTGCACGAAACCTTCATCGACCTCGTCAAGGAACGGCGCGGCACCAGGCTCAAGGACGACCCGGATTTGTTCACCGGCCTGTTCTGGACCGCAAAGAAAGGTCTTGAGCTCGGCCTTGTCGACGCGCTGGGCGATATGCGCACTGTGCTCAAGACCCGCTTTGGGCCGAAGACCCAGCTCAAGCTGATCACGGCGCCGCGCGGCCTGTTCGGCCGCTTCGGCCTGTTCGGCTCGCGCAGCGGCTTTTCGGCGCCCGACATTGCCGCAGCGGCCGCCAGCGGCATCATCGATGCGGCGGAAGAGCGCGCGCTATGGGCGCGCTTCGGGCTTTGAAAAAACGGTGAAAACGTCTAGCATGTCCGCTTGACCGACCCGACCGGCCGCCTTCGCCGCCTTTTCGAGGGAGGAGTTTTGAGATGCCGCAGATCATTTTCTTCGTCGCCGTTGGCGTGCTTGCCTATGTCGGCTACCGCTCCTTCGTCAGGGAAGCCGAACGCGTGACGGCCAAGATCCGGCGCACCGAAAAGCAGGCGGCCAACGGTACGATGGGAACCTTGGTCAAGGACCCCAAGACCGGCGAATACCGCCTGGCCAAGGACTGACAGCATTTCCCTTGCAGCCGACACATTGAACTCCGAGGCGCCGGCCCGGATTTGGCTTGCGCCCGCCAAGATCAACCTGGCGCTGCATGTCACCGGCAGGCGCGCCGACGGCTATCACCTGATCGAGAGCCTCGCCGTCTTCACCCGCTTCGGCGACAGGGTCGAGATCGAGCGCGCCGACAGCGATCTTTTTTCCGTGTCCGGCAAGTACGCGTCCGCGGTCCCGCACGACGACAGCAATCTGGTGGTGAAGGCACGCGAGGCACTGCGGCGGGAAGCCGGCCTGCAGCGGACGCCGCCTGTCGCCATCAGGCTGGAAAAGAACTTGCCGATCGCTTCCGGCGTCGGCGGCGGATCGAGCGATGCGGCGGCGGTGCTGCGCGGGCTCGTCCATGCCTGGGCACTGGATGTCAATGACGCCGAACTGGCGCGCATCGGCCTTACGCTTGGCGCCGACATTCCCATGTGCCTGGCAGCAAAACCCCTGGTCGCGCGTGGTATCGGTGACGAGCTGTCGAGCGTGCCGGATTTTCCGGCGCTCGGCCTGGTGCTGGTCAATCCCGGCACCACCGTCTCCACGGCCGAGGTGTTCAACGCGCTCGCCAGCCGGGACAATGACGTGCTGCCGCCGCTGCCGCGCACGATCGACTTTCACAGCATCCGCAACTGGCTGGAAATCACGCGCAACGATCTCGAACCGGCGGCCCGCGCCATCCAGCCGGCCATCGGCAAGGCATTGTCGGTGCTGAATAAGGCCGGGGCGGGATTCGCCCGTATGTCGGGCTCCGGCGCCACCTGCTTCGGACTGTTCGAGACCGGCAATGTCGCCAAGCGCGCCGCACTCGACATACGCAGCCGCCATCCCGACTGGTTCGTCGCCGCGACGCGAAGCATGGAGGCTGACGCGCATGGCCAGGATTGACGAGAGCCGACCCTTCATTCCCGTGCGCATCGCGGTGCTGACCGTTTCCGACACGCGCAGCCTTGCCGACGACAAGTCCGGCCAGACGCTGGCCGACCGCATCGCCGAGGCCGGCCACATCCTTGCCGCCCGCGATATCGTCACCGACGACCGCGACAAGATCCGCGACAAGGTGCTTGGCTGGTCGCAGGACAAAGACGTCGATGTCGTCATCACCACCGGAGGCACCGGCTTCACCGGCCGCGACGTGACGCCGGAGGCGCTGGAGCCGATCTTCGAAAAGCGCATGGACGGCTTTTCCGAAGTGTTCCACCGCATCTCCTACGACAAGATCGGCACCTCGACGATCCAGAGCCGGGCGACCGGCGGCGTCGTCAACGCCACCTTCGTCTTCGTGCTGCCGGGCTCGCCCGGCGCCTGCAAGGACGCCTGGGACGGCATATTGAAGCGGCAGCTCGACTACCGGCACATGCCCTGCAACTTCGTCGAGATCATGCCGCGCCTGGACGAGCATCTCAGACGCGGATGACGAACGGCTAGGTCGCAGGCATTTCGCCGCAGCGACTTTGGCTTTGCCAGGCAGAACAGCGTTTGCGCCTTCGAAGCGCCATTCCCAACCGGACGCTGGAAAAATACTCTGCGCCACGATCTTCGTGAGCGAGACATGCGATGAACCGACATGCCGGCGGCTGCCATTGCGGCAATATACACCTGACATTCGAAGCCGAGAGCCGCCGCAAATCGAGGTTCGCGCTTGCCAATGCTCGTTCTGCACCAGACATGGATCGCGCGCTGCCGCCGATCCGGCCGGCAGGCTGATCATTCTGGTGAAGGACGAAGAGCGGCTGCGGAAATACCAGTTCGGACTGCGGACCGCTGATTACCTGGTCTGCAGGGAATGCGGCGTCTATGTCGCGGCTGTCGCCGGAGATGGCGAAGGCGCAAGGGCTATCGCCAACATCAATGCGCTGGACGATCGGATGCAGTTCAGCCGTGAGCCTGTCGCCGTGAATTTCGATACCGAAAGCAGGGAGAGCCGCCTCGCCCGGCGGCGCTCGCGCTGGATGCCGGTCGAGATGCGTTTCAGCGGATGACCGGCTCGCCGTGGAAGCGACGGCGCGACGGCGCCGAGACCCCGAAACCGACTTCCATCATCAGCCGCGGCGTGCGCGTCGGCACGGTGCCCATATGGAAGCCGAAGGGATCCTCGACGAAGCCGAGGCCGGCTTCGCCGGTCAGCGTCACCGGGCTGTCGTCGCCGTAGACGCCGAGCACGTCCTGCGCCGGATGGCCGACGAGCAGCGTCAGCTGATGCTTGAGGGCGCGGCGCTTGTGGCTGCCGCGGACATAGACATGCGGACCGGTGCCCTCGTCGACGGGCTTGAGGTAGAAGAAGAATTTCAGCATCCGCCAGTCGTCGAGGTCGAAGTGGTATTTGCCGAGCGACGCCAGGTTCTTGTCGGCCTCCGAAGCCGCACCGGTCGGAAAGCTCCA
Organism: Mesorhizobium monacense; assembly: GCF_056781675.1. Taxonomy (NCBI): domain Bacteria; kingdom Pseudomonadati; phylum Pseudomonadota; class Alphaproteobacteria; order Hyphomicrobiales; family Phyllobacteriaceae; genus Mesorhizobium; species Mesorhizobium monacense. Next base: position 3,965,706 of record NZ_CM165567.1, read on the forward strand.
CCAGACGCGCGTCGTGATCAATTTCGCCTGGCCGCCGAGATAGTGCGCGGCGATATCAAGCAGCAGCGGGTCGTGCTGAATGGCCAACGCGGCATCGCAGTCGAGGATGCGTTCGAAAAAATGGCCGCTGAGCAACGGGCGGCCAAACCCCTTTTCGGCCTCGGCATGCTCGCCTGGCATGAACTCGAGACGACGGTCGAAATTGCCGAAGCACGGCGTGCGCTCGGCGAAGTCGGCGATTTCCTCGTGAATGGACTGCGGCAGCACCAGCCCCGAAAACAGCCCGTCCGACTTGAGCGCGGCGACGGCCGCGGCGCGGTCGACGCCGGCAAACATGGTACCTGCGTTGCGTGCCGGCTTGGCCTGCTTGGCACCAAGCCAGTGCAGCCGCCGCCCCGGCATGGTGCGGGCGAGAACAAACATCGGCAGCCAGGCGGGATTCTCGCGAAGGTCGGTCAGATAGGTCGGGATGCGTGCGGCCATGCGGCGCAACATGCTGCCGTTTCGCGCAATTGCCTCCAAGCTGGCGGCGCCGGATTTGTTAGGGCTTGTAAAGGTCATCGGGTCCTCGGGTATGAATGCGGCGCCGACGCAGCGTCAGTTGCTCACCGCTCTGGCATTACCCAAACCCGATTGTCCCGCGTGAACGGAATGCTACTCTCGCGTCATCTTTTGTGCAATGCACAATAGACAACGCACCTGCAATAAAATTCATTTGGCCGTGGAACGGGTGAAGTTCCGTCCGTTCGCGAAGGCGGGGCAAAAGAGCCTCACTTCGACGGCGCGACCCAGATCTCCGCGTTGAGCCTCCTGGTCGCAAGGCCGCGCGCAATGGCCTCGGCGCTGCGGGCGCCTTTCGACAGGGCGGCGGCCTGGCGTTTGCTGATCACCAGCCCCTCGGCCAGTGCCCGGTTGCCGGAAAAGACGCGTGCCAGGAACGGCGTGCGGCTGCCACGCGCCCGCGCAAACCGCGCCGGCATGGTTTGCCTCGCGGTGTGGGCGACAAGCTCGTCGATCCAACCTTCCGAAAGCCGCGCGCCGGGCTCCAGCAACAGCAGCCAGTCGCCCTTGGCTTGCCTGATACCGGCCGCGATGCCGCCGGCGACATAGTGGCAGCCGGCATGCTCGGCGACACGGTGCGTCTGGTCGGTGGAGCCGTTGTCGCAGACGATGACATCGCGCACCACGCCCTCGACCGCGCCGCCGATCAGCGAGGCGAGCGTGCGGGCAAGGCCCTCTTCGTCGTTCATGGTTTCAATGAGAACGCTGAGCATGGTTAGCCGAATAGCGGAAAGCCGCAGGCCGCGCCAGTTTTTGCATCGCGGCATAAAAAGTTCTTGCTTTGTTCTCGTCGGCAAAATAGGAATAGTTTCATGAACAGAGCGATTCGACAGCCTGCCGATAGTCCCTGGGAGAGGGCGAAAATGGAACAGATCGTGCGTGCCGACATTGCAGCCTTCGGGGCCGGGAGAGCCGAGATGGCGAATGCAATGATCGAACAGAGCGGCATGCGCGTGCGGCCGGACCGCAATCGCGGCCGCTCCGCCGGGATCAATCCGTCCGGCCGCTTCGAGCCGGTCAGCCGGCATGTCTTCGATGACGGCTGGAATTCGCTGGAGGAACTGCCGCCCTTCAAGACCGAGGTGCAGGTCGAGAAGCCGCGCACGATCATCACCCGCAACGAGTCGCCCGACATTTCCTTCGACCGCTCGATCAACCCATACCGCGGCTGCGAGCATGGCTGTGTCTATTGTTTCGCCAGGCCGACGCACGCCTTCATGGGCCTGTCTCCGGGGCTGGATTTCGAATCGAAGCTGTTCGCCAAGCCCGACGCGGCACGGATGCTCGACAAGGAATTGTCGAAGCCCGGCTACCAGCCGCGCACCATCGCTATCGGTACCAACACCGATCCCTACCAGCCGATCGAGAAACAGTACCGGATCATGCGCGAGATCCTCGAAGTGCTGGAAGCCCGCGGCCACCCGGTCGGCATCGTCACCAAGTCGGCGCTGGTGACGCGCGACATCGACATACTGTCGCGCATGGCCGAACGGGGCCTGGCCAAGGTGGCGTTGTCGGTGACGACGCTCGACCGCATGCTGGCGCGCACCATGGAACCACGCGCGTCGACGCCGACCAAACGGCTGGAGGCGATCCGGCAGCTTTCGGACGCCGGCATTCCGGCCTCCGTCATGGTCGCGCCGATCATACCCGGCCTGACCGATCCGGAGATGGAGCGCATCCTCGATTCGGCACGCGCCGCCGGCGCGCGGGAGGCCGGCTATGTCATACTTCGCCTGCCGCTTGAGGTGGCGCCGATCTTCAAGGACTGGCTGCTGCGCCACTATCCCGACCGCTACCGGCACGTGATGTCGCTGATCCGTTCGATGCGCGACGGCAAGGACTACGATTCGGAATGGGGCAAGCGCATGAAGGGCGCAGGACCCTATGCCTGGCAGATCGGCCGCCGCTTCGAGATCACCGCCAAGCGGCTCGGCCTCAACGCCGAGCGGCGGACGCTCAGGACCGACCAGTTCGTCGCCGCGGCCAATGCCACGGAGCAGTTGATGCTGCTTTAAGGAAGATCTGGCACCGGCCTTCGCAGGCCGGTGCATGAGAAAAGAATCCCGTCCGGCCCTGTCCCCCCGGCCTGCAGACGGTGCCCTCCCGGTCCGGCGCCCCACCCCGACCCGGAGGGACTTGCGGAGAATCGGAGCCGATGCGAACCTCGCCGCAACATGGCTCGCGCGCGTTCCGATTCTCCGCTTCTTTTCGAAATCGTCGAGAAGCCCGATTTCTCCTTCGAGACGAAGGCGATGGCCGAAGGCCTGTGGCCGGTGGCGGGGATGGACGAGGCCGGCCGCGGGCCGCTGGCCGGGCCGGTCGTCGCGGCGGCGGTGGTGCTCAATCCAGCCAACATCCCGGAAGGGCTCGACGATTCCAAGCGCCTGACGCACCTGCAGCGGGAGGCGCTGTTCGCCAGGATTCTCGGATCCGCCGTAGCCGTCTCGATGGCCTCGATCAGCGCCGAAGGCATCGACGGCAGCAATATCCTCAAGGCCAGCCTGGAGGCGATGCGCCGAGCCGTCGCCGGTCTTTCCGTGCAGCCGAAGCTGGCACTGGCCGACGGCCGCGACGTGCCGCCGGGCCTCACCTGCGCCGGTCGCGCGCTGATCAAGGGCGACCAGCGCTCGCAGTCGATCGCCGCCGCCTCCATCGTCGCCAAGGTGATGCGCGACCGCATGATGTGCGGCTGCGGCAACCACCACGACCGCTACGGCTTCGAGGTCCATATGGGCTATGCGACGGCAAGGCATCGCACGGCGATCGAAGCACACGGCCCGGTGGCGCGGCTGCACCGCGTGTCGTTCGCGCCGTTCAGGTTGGGCGGCGCTGAGGTGGCTGAAGAAGAGGGGCTGGCCGGGCTGGATTGAGCGGTTGGGCGGTATTCCACGAAGATTGGCGGAAGCGGCGGCGACAGCTAATCTCCCCCCCGCGGGGGGAGATGGCCGGCAGGCCAGAGGGGGTCGCCGCGCGTGAAGCGCCAACCTTTTCTTTCGTCGCATGGGGCGTCGCGACAGGACGTACCGACCCCCTCTGTCGCCTTCGGCGACATCTCCCCTCGAGAGGGGAGATTATCCCCGCACAACAAAAAGCCGCCAAGTTGCCCGGGCGGCTTTCGATAATCCTGTGAACGCTATCGCCTAATTCAGCTTGGCCTTCACATCCTGCAGCGAGGCCTTGAACAGGTCGGCGCCGGCTTTGGCGTCGATCTTGCCGGCAAGCAGCGCACGCGCCGCCTCGACGGCGATGTCTACGGCGCTGGCGCGCACTTCGGCGACGGCCTCGCGCTCGGCCTGGCCGATCTTCTGCTCGGCCAGCGCGGTGCGGCGCGCGACATAGTCCTCGGTCTTCTTGTGCGCCTCGGCGGCGAGCAGGTCGGCCTCGCGCTTGGCGGCGGCGACGATGTCGGCGGCCTCCTGCTCGGCTTCCTTGCGCTTGTTCTGATACTGGCCAAGCAGCTGCTGGGCCTCGTCGCGCAACCGGCGGGCTTCCTCGAGCTCATTGCTGATCTTGGCGGCGCGGGCGTCGAGCGCCTTGGCGATCAGGCCCGGCACCTTGATGTAGACGGCAGCGCCGAGGAAGATGATCAGGGCAACCGTGGCCCAGAGTGTCGCGAGAGATGTGGCGTCCATGATGCGCTCCTCACCGGGCCACGGATTTGACCGCGGCCGCGATCTCGGCCTTGCTGGCCTTGCCGCCGACAAGCGCCTCGACGATGGCCGAAGCCGTGTCTTCGGCGATCGAGCCGACTTCCTTCATGGCGTTGGCCTTGATGGAAGCGATGCTGGCTTCGGCCTCGCCGAGCTTCTTGTCGAGGGCGGCCTCGACCTTCTTGCGGGCAGTATCGGCCTCGGCCTTGGCGGCGTCGTTGGCCTGCTGGCCGATGGCGTTGGCCTTGGTCTTGGCTTGCGCCAGTTCCTGCTCGTAAGCGGCAACCGCCGCGTCGGCTTCGCCCTTCAGCTTGGCGGCGTGGTCGAGGTCCTGCGTGATGCGGTCGTTGCGGACATCGATGATGCCGCCGATGCGCGGCATCACCACCCGCTTCAGGAACAGGTAGAACAGCCCGAAGGTGATCGCCAGCCACAGAAGCTGCGACGGGAACGTCGCCGGATCGAATGGCGGGAAGGTGCCGTGCGCCTCTCCGGGCACCGAGGTGCCGGCATGCGTTTCGGCTCCCGCACCGGCAGTGCCTTCGGCAGCCGGCGCTGACTCTTCTGCAAAGGCAGATGTCACGAACATGGGCTATCCCCTGATATCAGGCTTGACCGCAGGATTGCGGCCGGCCTGCCCAATCTTCCCGAGTGCTCAGCCGAACAGGGCCAGAAGCGCGATGAGAAGGGAGAAGATGCCCAGAGCTTCGGTCACGGCGAAGCCGAAGATCAGGCGGCCGAACTGGCCATCGGCGGCCGACGGGTTGCGCAGGGCGCCCGCCAGGTAGCTGCCGAAGATGTTGCCGAGGCCAATGCCCGCGCCGCCCATGCCCAGGCAAGCGATACCAGCGCCGATGTACTTTGCTGCTTCTGCGTCCATTTCAAACTCCTTTGGATCTATAATTGCGTTGCATTTCCATCCGGCGGCAATGCCGGAAACTTGTTGTCAGTGCCCGGGATGCAGGGCGTCGTTCAGATACATGCAGGTCAGCACGGCAAAGACGTAGGCCTGCAGGAAGGCGACCAGCAGTTCCAGCGCCGTCAGCGCCACGGCCATGGCCAGCGGCAGAACCGAACCGGCGACGCCAACCGCGCCGAGCGCGCTCAGGCTGACGACGAAGCCGGAGAACACCTTGAGCGTGATGTGGCCGGCCAGCATGTTGGCGAACAGACGCACCGAGAGGCTGACCGGGCGCGACACGAAGGAGATCACTTCAATCAGCACCACCAGCGGCAGCAGGAACACCGGCACGCCATGCGGCACGAACAGCTTCAGGAAGCCGAGGCCATGCTTCATGAAGCCGTAGACGACCACGGTTCCGATGACCAGCGCTGCGAGGCCGACGGTGACGATGATGTGGCTGGTGACGGTGAAGAAATAGGGAAACAGGCCGAGCAGGTTGGCGACCAGCACGAACATGAACAGCGAAAAGACGAAGGGGAAGAACTTCAACCCTTGCGTTCCCGCAGCGTCCCTCAGCATGTTGGAGACGAACTCGTAGGCCATCTCCGAAACCGACTGCAGGCGGCCCGGAACAAGGCTGCGGCTTGACGTGGTCAGATAGAGGAACGCCGATGCGACGGCGACCGTTGCGACCATGAACAGCGCGGAATTGGTGAAGGACAGGTCGTAGCCGCCGATGTTGATCGGAATCAGCTTGACGATATGGAACTGGTGGATCGGATCGACCTTGTCAGCAGCCACTTTACATCCCCGTCAAAGCCGCGTGCGGCTTCAGTGTCCTGTTTCGCGCCTTTGACAGCGCCTCGTCCTAGTCTTTCGGATCGCGCGTTTTGTCGCCCTGTCCGAATCCCGCCACCAGTCCCGCCGAGCGCAGGACATTGAGCACGCCGGCGCCAAAACCCAACAGCAGGCCGACGATCAGACCCCATGGCGATGTACCCGCCAGACGGTCCAAGAACCAGCCAAGGCCGACGCCCACCACTATGCCGGCGATGAACTCGCTGGATAGTTTGAGCGCCTGGCCGTATCCGGCCACGCTGCCCGTTTTCGCGTCGTCTTTCGCCTCGAGCCGGTCCGGCCGTCTTGTCGCAAGCGATGCTTCAAGATCGCGCCGGCGGCGCTCAAGATCGTCGTCGCGGATGTCGGCTTCGTGCTGTTTGCCGCGGCCGGTTTCTCCGGTTCCGTCTGGCCCGTTTTTGTCGGCCATCGCAACCCCCCTGCCCGGTCAGATCGTCGCCGTCCGTCCGCTACCAAAGTCGCCGGCAACATAGTTAGAGGGTCCGCGCCCGTCAAGCCACGGGCCGAACTTCAATGTGATGTATTTTTCCCAGTTAAATCAACCACTTATTTAGGTGCGACATCGTGCCCGCCGCAGTTGCGGGCATGTGCCTGCCGAATCCTTGCGGCGACGGGCCTTTGGCTGCCGGGTCTTGAAGCCTCTCCGGCTCGCCGCGAACGCCTGTTCAGGGAATACTCAGCTCCAGCCGCCGCCATAGGTGCGATAGAAGATATGCAGGCCGATTTTGGTCATCTTCTTCATCGTGCGCGCCCAGCCCGGGTGGACATAGTTGGCGTAATAATGGGTCGAGGAGCCGACTTCCGGAATGAAGATCTTGCCGGCGGTGACGGCCATGGCGACATCCTGGGCGGTCTTGTAGGCGACAGGATTGCTGATGCGCTTCTTGCGGCCGTCGCAGGCGAAGGAGAACTGGCAGCGATTGTACCAGTGGTCGTTCTGGTAGACGACGCCGCAGATCGAATTCGGATAGGCCGGGTTGCGGACGCGATTGAGGATGACCTGGGCGACGGCGGCCTGGCCGCGTACGGTTTCGCCGCGCGCCTCGAAGTAGATGCCGTTGGCAAGGCATGCCTGCTCCGGCTTGGAAAAGACGCTGGCCGGCAGCGGGTTCTGGATCCACGAATGATCGCCCTTGCTCATCGGCGGGATGAAGCGGCCGTTGTTCGGCTGTTCGTCCTGCAGCAAGGCCTCGAAGGGCGAGGCCTTGGCGTAGTCGGGTTCGGCCTGCGCGTAGGCGGTGGCCAGTACGTCCGGCTTGTCATTGTTGACGAGAGCCGCCAGCATGGCGGGAACGCCGGGATCGGGCTTCTTGTCCTCACGGATGTGGAAGGCCTGGGCGATCTGGATTTCCTTGCCCCTGATGCCGGGCTTGGCGAAGGCGAGCTTCAGGCCACTGTCCATGCTCGGGCGAAGCAGCGAGGAGGTGCGTTCGAAGATCGAACCGGCGTTGAAGTTCTTCGGCGGCGCCACCGGCGAGATCTGGACGATGCGGCCCTTCTTGTCGGCGCGCGCGATACGATCCTCGTCTGGCGTCGTGCCGGCCACATTGCCCTTGCCGCGAAACGATACGCTGCCGATGCCGGGCAACTTGACGCCCGACCCGGAGATCGAGCCGGTGGAGATGGAATCAACGAACGGCATTTCGGCGGCGTGCACAGAACCGGCGACGGATTTCTCGACATAGGCGTTCCAGCGGGCGTTCGGCTTCTCCAGGCCGGAGACCAGGCTGGTCATGTCCTGATAGGCAATGACGGTCGGGAAGCCGACCCAGATGCCGAGACCGATGACCAGCGGAGATAGGAACGAACGCTTTTTCTCACCGGCGACGGCGGCCAGCCGTTTCAAGACACGTCGATGCACGGAACTCTCCAGAAACGCAACTGACCCTCTGGAGAGCCAAAATGATGCATTAACCTTGATGGGGCGTTAACGGGTTCGATCGTGTTTTTTTGATGTTGATCCGAAAGGGACGTTTCCAACGCCCCTCAACCAGGCGGAAAATCAGGCCGGCCGGAGAAAGATCGGCCAGGCGATCAGTGCGCAGACGGCCGCCGCCAGCCATACGCCCGCCCATGACGAGAGCAGCAGCAATCCCGGAATGCCCCGGCACCAGGAAGAAGGCGATGAAGACGAAGCTGTTGGCGAGGCCGAGCGCCGTTCCGGCACGGCTGGCGCCGGCAAGCGTCGCAAGCTCGGTATAGGCGACACCATGCCAGGCGGAAACCGAGATGCCGGCAACGACCAGCACCATGGCGACGGCCGGCATCAGCACGGGCTGCCAGCCAGGCGTGACGGCTGCCGCCAGGACCAGCAGGCCAAGGGCAGCGAAGGCAAGCGCGCTCAAGGCGCTGCAGAACCGCAGGAACGGGCGACGGTTGCCGTGGCGGCGGTGAAGCGGCCGCTCCAGACGCGCAGGACCATGGCGCCGTGCCGAGGCGGATGAAGGCCTGAGGAATGTGGCTTAAGGCGGCAACGCCCCGAGAGCCGACGGCTCAGCGCTTCTTCGCCCTGCCGGCAAAGGGATTGTCCGAGGTGCGCAAGGCGATGCGGATCGGCACGCCCGGCATGTCGAAGGCCTCGCGCAGGCTGTTCGAGAGGTAGCGGACGTAGGATTGCGGCATCGCGTCCGGTCGCGAGCAGGAGACGACGAAGCCCGGCGGGCGGGTCTTAGCCTGCGTGACATACTTTATCTTGAGCCGACGGCCGGCGACGGCAGGCGGCGGATGATGCGCCAGTATGCCTTCCAGCCAGCGGTTGAGCTTGCCGGTCGAGACGCGGCTGTTCCACACCTTGTGCGTCCGGATGACGGCATCCATCAGCTTGTCGAGGCCGCGCCCGGTCTCGGCTGAGACCGTCACCGCCTGCATGCCGCGCGCCTGCGGCAGCAGCCGCTCGGTCTTCTCGCGCAATTCCGCCAAGAGTTCCTGCGGCTTGTCGATCAGGTCCCATTTGTTGAAGGCGATCACCGGCGCGCGGCCCTCGCGGATGATCAGGTCGGCGATCTGCAGATCCTGCTTCTCGAAGGGGATGGTGGCGTCGAGCACGATGATGACGATCTCGGCGAAACGGATGGCGCGCAGGCCGTCCTGCACCGACATCACTTCCAGCTTTTCGTGGATCCTGGCCTTGCGGCGCATGCCGGCGGTGTCGAACAGTTTTAAGCGGCGGCCGCGCCAGTCCCAGTCGACGGAGATGGAATCGCGGGTGATGCCGGCTTCCGGCCCGGTCAAAAGCCGCTCCTCGCCGATCAGTGCGTTGATCAGCGTCGACTTGCCGGCGTTCGGGCGGCCGACGACGGCGATCCGCATCGGCTTGGTGTCGTCATAGGCGGGCTCGGCGTCCGGATCGGCAATGTCCTCGCCGATCAGCACTTCGCTGGCGGCGACCTCCTCATCGTCGTCCTCTTCCTCGCCGAAAGCACGCTCCTCGCCGAGGGCTGCGATCACGGCGTCGCGCAGATCGGGCATGCCCTGGCCATGCTCGGCCGAGACCGGGATCGGCTCGCCCAAGCCAAGCTCCCAGGCTTCCAGCATGCCGCCCTGCGCGCCCTTCGCTTCGGCCTTGTTGGCGACCAGCACGACCGGCTTGCCGGATTTGCGCACGACTTCGGCGAAGGTCCTGTCGTCAGGCAGCAGGCCGGATTTGGCGTCGATGGTGAAGAAGATCAGATCGGCCTCGCGGATGGCGATCTCGGTCTGCGCGCGCATGCGGCCCGGCAGCGTCGAGGCGCCCGCATCCTCGAAACCGGCAGTGTCGATGACTTCGAAATGCAGGTCGTAGAGCTTTGCCGCATGGACGCGGCGATCGCGGGTGACGCCCGGCGTGTCGTCGACAAGCGCCAGCTTCTTTCCCACCAGCCGATTGAAAAGAGTCGATTTGCCGACGTTAGGCCGGCCGATGATGGCGACTTTGAAGCTCATGAGAGCAACATGTGGGTAGATTGGATCGCTCTGCCGGAGATGGTTTGGGACAAGGTCGAGGGATTTGGCGACGGACGTAGTGGTGCTACGTCCGAGCTGAAGCCCGAAGGATTTGGCCCAAACCAGCCTGGCAGAGCGATCCAATCTAGCCACATGTTGCTATATCACGACGCGCTGCCCGACCCGCGGATCAGCTCGGACATCAAGGTCGCCCGCTGGCGCGCATTGCGCGGGGCGCCGTCATCCGAGGCGATCTGGTCGAACAGTTTCAGCGCGTCCTGAGACTTGCCTTCCTTCCAGGCGGCAAGGCCGAGCGCCTCGCGCGCGGTGTGGCGCAGCGTGTTGGTGTCAGATGTCAGCGCCTCGACGCGGCTGGAGACGTCGGCGAAGGAGCCGTGGTCGACAAGCAAAAGTGCCGCCCTGAGGCGGGCCATGTCGCGTATGCCCGAGGGAATGGCGGTGTCGGCGGCAACGTCGTCGAAATCCTTGACGGCGGCGTCGACATCGCCCTTGTCGGCCTTGACGGTCGCGGCACGCATGCGGGCAAGCAGCGGATAGGCACCGTAGCCGTCCTTCTCCAGGGAATCGAGCGCAGCCAGCGCCTCGTCGCTCTTGCCATCATTGGCGAGCTTCAGCGCCTGCGAGAAAGCATCGCCCGAACGGTTGGCGCGGCTCTCGTCCCAATAGCGGTAGCCGACGACGGCAGCGGTGCCGAGCACCACCAGGATGGCAAGGACAAGCAGGGCCGGGCCGAAACGGTCCCACAGCGCCTGCGCCTGTTCGCGACGAATCTCTTCGTTGACTTCGCGGATAAAACTGTCGTCCGACATCATCAAAACCATTGCTGCCCCGGCCGGGGCGCTTCTTGAGCCCGCGTTTTAGCGAAATTTTGTCGGCATGGAAGGGGCTGGGCGGGAAAATCGGCGGATAGAGGTCCAGGCGCGGCAAAGAGCACCTCTGCGGGTGACCGTACCCGCGCCACATTTCGCCGCTAGCCGGTGCTCGACCTTCCGGATACCCAGACCTTTGCCGATGCCTCCTCTGTCCCGCGTTGTTGCGTCTTCCCTCGCCTTGCTGGCAACGGCCGGCACGGCTTTCGCCGATCCGCCGGCAGCACTGGCGCCGGCAAAGCCGAAGCAGGTCGTCATCATCTCGTTCGACAGCGCCCGCGACATTTCGCAATGGAAACGCAGCCGGGCGCTGGCTGAGCGCACCGGCGCCCATTTCACCTATTTTCTGTCCTGCGTCTTCCTGCTCTCGCCACAAACGCGCACAGAATACACCGCGCCCGGCAAGAGCGCCGGCAAATCGAACATCGGCTTTGCCGCCTCGAAGCAGGAGGTGGCCGACCGTCTGGAGCAGATCGGGCTGGCTGCCTCGGAAGGCCACGACATAGGCAGCCATGGCTGCGGTCATTTCGACGGCAAGGCCTGGAGCAAGGCCGACTGGCTCGCCGAGTTCGGCTCGTTCGAGCACATCCTCGAGAATGCCTATTCGATCAACGGCATTGCGGCCGAGCCATCGGGCTGGCGCGCTTTCGCGCGGCATGCGGTGGTCGGCTTTCGCGCGCCCTATCTGTCGGCGAACAAGGCGCTTTACGAGGCACTTCCCGCGGCCGGCTTCCAGTTCGACGCCAGCGGCGTCTCGAAAGGCCCGGCCCAGCCGCCGACAAGCAACGGCATCACGCGCTTTTCACTGCCGCAGATCCCAGAGGGTCCGAAGGCAAGACCGGTGATCGCCATGGACTACAATCTCTATGTCCGCCATTCCGGCGGCTTCGAGCGGCCGAGCATGGCGGGCGAGTTCACTGAGCGCACCTATCAAGCGTTCCGCGCCGCCTTCGACAGACAATATCAGGGCAAGCGTATCCCGCTGGAACTCGGCTTCCACTTCACGCTGATGAACGACGGCGCCTACTGGGACGCGCTGGAACGCTTTGCCCGCGAGGTCTGCGTCAAGGCCGATGTCGAATGCATCAGTTTCCGCGACTATGTCGCGCGGCAACGCGGTGGTGAAAGACAGGCGTCGGTGGGCGGCTGAGCCGCCCACACCTTCAAGGTATCAGGCCGGGTCCGGCTCCCGCACCTGCCGCTCGAGATAGCGCTGGTCGATGTCAGGAAGTGGTTCACCTGAGATTGTTGCCTCAAATGCACGTAGACGTTTATGGACCGACAGAAGTTCAACGATCGTGGACCAGGAATTGACGAGATACTGGAACGAGTTGGTCACTTGGCTGAAAGCTGAATTGATCTGATTGATGAGTCCCAGCGTCAAAGCTCCGGCAATTATGGAAGGAACCATCAAGAAAAGAGCAAATATATTGTTTGTCTGAAGATAAAGATAGCGCACCACATTAAAATAAACATAGTGAAAATAAAGTCGAAAGTAATTACTTCTAACGTTTGCAAACAACTCTGAAACTGTTTGTGGCTGCGCCCGGGACTGATCATCCTCGCCGTAGACGAGCTCCTTTCGATACGCAGCCTCGACACGCTGGTTGCGAAACTGCAAGCCGGGAAGCTTTATGCCGGCAGCAGAAATACACACGGTTCCGAATATTGCCCAAAAAATTGCTGCCAGAACCAGAGGCTGCGGAACATGGCCGACAAAAGGCAGTTCCGTGATGTGACTTGAGTAAGCGAGCAAGATTGGCATGAACGCTATCAACGTCATGATCGAATCAACGAAGCTGGTGCCGAGGTCTTCCATGATCCGGGAAAACCGCATTGTGTCTTCCTGCACGCGCTGGGCTGCACCCTCGATCTGGCGCAATCTGGGCCAATACGACATGTAATAGTTGTTCATCGCGGTGCGCCACCTAAACACCCAGTGGCTGACAAAGAAGTTAGTCAACACCAGCACCGTGACGGCCACGAGGGCGATGCCGAGGAAAGTTATTATTTGCGCATAAAGGTCGCTTTCTGTCGCCTTTACGCTTTTGCTGACGATGCCTTGTATGAGGTCCCAAAATGGCCCGTACCAGGCATTGATCGCGACGCTCACCTGCACCTGAAAATAGGTCGTAAACAGGAGCAGCGAACTGCCTAGGATCGACCAGCGATCCCATGGGTGCGGGGAATACAGATGCCAGAAAGCGTAAAAGAGCAGCACACCAAGCGCAAAGTAGATGTAGAACCAAAGGAATGGAGGCGACCAGAACACTGAAACGCCAATGATCTGCGGCGCGTCCGCTGCGGCGGGGGGCAATCCGATCAGAGCGCCGAGGTGATCACCGCCCAGAAACCACACGGCCACCATGACCGCGCTCCATAGGACCGCCGAGGTGAAAAACAGCTTCGGCTGCGGGAAAAAGGATACGAACACTGTGGCGGGTTCCTCGGTCGAATCGCAAATCAGCGAGGTTGCTGTCAGCGGGCATAAGTTCACACATTAGAGGGAAAGAAAATGCCCGTGCCCGATGCCCGGCACCGAGCAAGCCCACAAATCATGGCGATTTTGGCGCAGCCGACCACGCAATCAAACCGGACGCCAAAAGGATGACGGCCGCCATGATCGAAGCGAGCACGTAATTGCCGGACGCCTGGGCCAGCAGCCCGGCGGCGATTGGGCCGATGATCTGGCCAATACCGAAGGCGGCCGTCATCATCGCCAGGATACGGCGTGGCGCCTGCGGAACCAGCTGTCTTGCCGTCTGCAGGCCGAGCGCGGTGAGAGCGATGAAGGTGCCGCCGAGCAGGACGCCGGCCAGTAGTGGCCCGGCATGGCCGCCGACGGCGACACTGGCGGTGACGCCGACCACCTCGATGAGGCAGGCCAAGGCGTAGGCCGCGTAGAGCCCGACCTTTGCAGCGACCCTCTGCCAGAGCCACAGCGAAGGAAAACCGGCAAGGCCGGTGACCATCCAGACCGCTGCCTCGAAGACGCGCCCGCTACCGCCCTGGCGGACGATGGCGACCAGGAACGTCGCCGTCACCACATAGCCGAAACCGAACAGGCCGTAGGCAACGATCATCTTCAGCAGCGGCCTGTGCTTCGGCAGCGGCGGCTCGCGGCCAGCGATGCCGTTGGCGGTCGAGATGGAGCCGACCAGCCAGGCGACGAGCACCAGGCCGCAAGCGGAAATCACCGCCGACCACAGCCAGCCCGCCGCCCAGCCGGCATGGTCGGTGACGAGAACGGCCATCAGCGCCGAGGAGGCGGCGATGCCCAGGCCGACGCCGCCGAAATGCAGCGCCTGCAGGTCGTTGCGGTCGGCCCGGATGAGATGGCTGAAGACGATGCTCGACATGAACACCATGACGAAGGCGCTGGCCAGGCCGGCAAGAAGGCGGATGACAAGGAAAGCGGCCATGGTTTCGCTGAACCCCATCAGCCCGGCAAGCACGGCGCTGGCGGCAAGGCTCGACAGCATCAGCAGGCGCTCGCGCCCATGTGCCCAGCCGCCGGCTGCGGCCAGCGCGCCGACGAGGTAGCCGAGATAGTTGGCGGACGCGATCCAGCCGGCATCCGCCGGCGTCAGGCCAAGCTCTTCCATCATGCCGGGCAGGATCGGCGTGTAGACGAAACGGCCGATACCCATGGCGACAGCCATGGCGACCATGCCAGCGATGGCGAGGCGCAGTGGCGATGGCGAGGCAGCTTTCATTGCAGCGCACAATAAATGCGCGCGCTGGTGAAACAATCCGCTTGGGTTGGGCCAGCGTGGCTGTGCCGGCAACGACCATCTGCTCCGTAGCGGACGATTTTCGGCGTCGCGCCGCCCCTTATCCGCCTGCCGGCACCTTCTCCCCGTATAGAGACGGGGAGAAGGGTCTGGCTGCAACCTCGGCTCGATTTTCTGCAACGCCGACGAATGGCGAAACCATCGATGACAGCGTCCTTCTCCCCGTGATTATACGGGGAGAAGTGCCCGGCAGGGCGATGAGGGGCGGCGCGCCAAGGTCAAGCGATCTTAACGGCAGCCAACCGAAGCGGTCTCGTAGGCAGTGCGCCGCGCCGTCAGGCGGAACGGCATGTCGCCCAGTTCACGCTCCGACATAGTGTCGAGCACCGGGTGCGACAGTGGGTCGATAACCCAGCGGGCGATCTCGTCATGGCGCGGGTCTTGTCCCGCTCCGGAGACGGAAAAGACTTTTAGCAATGATAAAATCTTCATCGTCTTTGCCCTCCAAGATCTGGCTTGCCTCCATAAACTCTGCCTTTCCATCCAGTATTTCAATTGAGATTTCGGCCATATCAGTTTAGAAAAACTCAAATGGCTATGCTGAACCGCGTCCACCTCAACGGCCTGCGCGCCGTGGAAACCGTTGCCCGGCTGGGCTCGCTGGCGGCCGCGGCGGCCGAACTCAATGTTTCCGTCAGCGCCGTCAGCCAGCAGATCAAGCGCACCGAAAAGCAGCTCGGCCAGGCGCTGTTCGAACGGACGCCGGGCGGACTGGTTCCAACGGAGTTCGGAACTGTCTTCACGGCCCGCCTGGGTGCGGGTTTTCGCGAGCTTGCGCAGGCGGTGGCGCTGGCCGACGAGGCCAACCAATGCACGCTGGTGGTGTCGGTCGCGCCAGCCTTTGCCTCGAAATGGCTGCTGCCCAGGCTGTCGCGGCATTTTGCCCGGCATCCGAACGTGCTGCTGCGCATCGACGCTTCGGGTCGGATTGCCAATCTCGACCATTCCGACATCGACATCGGCATCCGGATGGGTGACGGCAAATGGCCGGGCGTTCGCTCGGAACTGCTGCTGGCGCAGCAGGTCTTCCCGGTCTGCGCGCCGTCGATTGCGGCCAAGCTCAGGTCGATCGAGGATCTGGCGCAGACCTGCGCGATCACCGACGAGCGGTCGATGATCAGCTGGGACAGCTGGTTCGAAGCGGCGGGCGTCGAGCCCGTCACCTTCCTCAAGGGCGCGCGCTTCACCGACCCAATGCTTTGCCTGGAATCGGCGATTGCCGGCCATGGCGTGATGCTGGCCTGGCAATTGCTGACGGCCGACGCTCTCACCGACGGCCGGCTGGTGGCGCCCTTCGGCGTGCGCGCCGAGAGCGGCCTGGGCTATTGGATGGTGACCTCGGCGACCAAGGCCGAAAGCCGCAAGGTGCGCGATTTCAAGGCCTGGATCCGCGAAGAGATCGACGCGACCATGGCGCAGTTCCGGACGCTCGACAGCGCCGCCTGAGCCTGGTCCACCGCAATGCAGTGGACCAGGACAGCGGCACCGGTCTAAGTATGGATCAGACCCCCACATCACGGCAGGCAGGATCATGACCACACATTCGCGCGGCGTTTCCGCAACGATCGACCCGGTGAAGCTCGACAGGCTGGCCGAGGTCGCCATCAAGGTCGGGCTGCAATTGCAGCCGGGGCAGGATCTGGTGCTGACCTCGTCGATCGCGGCCCTGCCCTTGACGCGGCGCATCGTCGAGCATGCCTACAAGGCCGGCGCCGGGCTGGTGACGCCGATCTTCAACGACGACGAGATCACGCTGGCGCGCTTCCGCCATGGCGCCGACGCCGGCTTCGACCGCGCCGCCGGCTGGCTCTATGAGGGCATGGCCAAGGCCTTCGCCGGCAATGCGGCGCGACTCGCCGTGCGTGGCGAGGACCCATCGCTGCTTTCGGCGCAGGATCCTTCGAAGGTAGCGCGGGCCAATAAGGCGAATTCCATGGCCTACCAGCCGGCGCTGGAAAAAATCACCGGCTTCGACATCAACTGGAACATCGTCGCCTATCCCGATCTCGCCTGGGCCAAGCAGGTGTTTCCCGATGACGCCGACGACGTCGCGGTGGCAAAACTCGCCGACGCCATCTTCGCCGCCTCGCGCGTCGACGTGGAAGATCCGATCGGCAACTGGACGGCGCACAATGCGGCCCTGCGCAGCCGCACAGAATGGTTGAACGGCCACAATTTCCATGCGCTGCATTTCACCGGGCCGGGCACTGACCTCACCGTCGGACTGGCCGACGGCCATGAATGGATGGGCGGCGCCTCGACCGCCAAGAACGGCGTCACCTGCAACCCAAACATCCCGACCGAAGAGGTGTTCACCACGCCGCATGCAAGGCGCGTCTCGGGCCACGTCTCCTCGACCAAGCCGCTCTCCTACCAGGGCACGCTGATCGACGAGATATCGGTGCGCTTCGAAGAAGGCAGGATCGTCGAGGCCAAGGCTTCGAAGGGCGAAGACGTGCTGAAGAAGGTGCTGGACACCGACGAAGGCTCGCGCCGGCTCGGCGAAGTGGCGCTGGTGCCGCATTCCTCGCCGATCTCGGCCAGCGGCCTGTTGTTCTTCAATACGCTGTTCGACGAGAACGCCGCCTGCCATATCGCACTCGGACAATGCTATTCGAAGTGCTTCGTCGACGGCGCCTCGCTCAGCCAGGACGAGATCGCCCAGCGCGGTGGCAACAAGAGTTTTATCCACATCGACTGGATGATCGGCTCGGACAAGATCGACATAGACGGCGTAGCCAAGGACGGCAGCCGCGTGCCGGTGATGCGCAAGGGCGAATGGGCCTGAGGGATTGCACTGCGGAGGGCTTGATGGCCTTCGATGTTGCGGTGAAGCGTGTCTACGAGGGGCCCGAGAAGTCTGATGGGCAGCGGGTGCTGGTTGATCGCATCTGGCCGCGCGGCGTCGGCAAAAAGGATGCCGCGCTGACGCTGTGGTTGAAGGAGATCGCGCCGAGTGACGAACTGCGCAAATGGTTTGGGCACGAGCCCGAGCGTTGGGCGGAGTTTCAGAAGCGGTATAGCGCCGAGCTTGATGGCAATGGCGAGGCAGTTGGGGAACTGCGCGCTTTGCTTCGTGAAGGCAAGGTGACGCTGCTCTACGGCGCGCATGACGAGGTTCACAACAATGCGGTGGCGCTGGCGGGGTACCTACGTCGCGGTTGACGCCTCCGGAATTCTCAAAAGCCGGCGCGAAAGATCGGCGGGAGGAGGGTCGCTTTACCGCGCTCCCACCGTCGCCTGATAAACATCCGGCTTGAACCCAACCAGGATGCGGTCGCCAACCTCAAGCACCGGCCGCTTGATCATCGTCGGCTTGGCCAGCATCAGCGCCTTGGCCTTCTTCTCGTCGAGCGATCCCTTCTCCTTGTCCGACAGTTCGCGAAACGTCGTGCTCGCCTTGTTGAGCAGGACTTCCCAGCCGACCTTGCCGACCCAGTCGTTGAGCCGGTCCGCGTCCAGCCCCTCGGCCCTGTAGTCGTGAAAACGATAAGCTACATCATTCCCTTCCAGCCAGACGCGCGCCTTCTTGATCGTGTCGCAATTGGTGATGCCATACATGGTGGTCGTCAAAACAGAACCTCGGAACGATGGATTTGCGAATCTGACGGCAAGCTAGGCCCGCCCTGCCTGCTTTGCCAATGGCCTTGTCAGCACCTGCGAATTTCTGTCTTGCCAATACTAAGGAATTTTCCTAAGTATCTTGCGAAGCGCCTGTAGTGGTGCGCGATCCGCAAGAAGGGAAGACGTATGAGCCTGCAGACGGCAACTCCCAGCCCGCCGCCGGTCGACGGCATTTTTCGCGCACTCGCCGATCCGACGCGCCGTCTTGTGGTGGAGCGGCTGAACCGGAGCCCGGCCTCGGTCAGCGAGCTGGCGGAGCCTTTCGATATGGCACTGCCCTCATTCATCGAGCACCTCAAGGTGCTGGAAGGCTGCGGGCTGGTGCGCTCGGAAAAGGCCGGCCGCGTCAGGACCTACCGGCTCTCGCCCGAACCGCTGAAGCTCGCGGAAAACTGGCTCACCGAACAGCGCGCGCTGTGGGAGCGCCGCCTCGACCAGTTCGACGCCTATGTCATGACCCTCAAGGAGAAAGAAAAGTGAGCTATCCGTTCAAGCCAGACCCCAGACTGGACCTCATGCTGGAGCGCGTCGTCGACGCGCCACCCGAATTGTTGTGGCGCGCCTGGACGACGCCGGGGCATGTCAAGCAATGGTTCACGCCGAAGCCGTGGATCATCACCGCCTGCGAAATCGACCTCAGGCCGGGCGGACTGTTCAGGACCCGCATGCAGTCGCCGGATGGCAAGGAAGTCAACGACCGCCATTGCTGCTATCTCGAAATCGTGCCGAACGAACGGCTGGTGTGGACCGATGCGCTGCTGCCGGGTTACCGGCCGTCGGGAGAACCCTTCATCACCGCGGTGATTTCCTTCCAGCCGGAAGGCCAGGCGACGCGCTACACCGCGACCGCCATCCATCGCGACGAGGCGACGCGCAACAACCATGAAGAGATGGGTTTTTACGACGGCTGGGGCACGGTGGCCGACCAGCTTGCCGACTATGTGAAGACGATTTGAGCTTCTCGCATGGCGGCCAGGGCATCGTCCTGGCCGCCCAATTTTAAATCATGCGGCGAAGTGAGCCGGAAGCCGGTGGCCTCAATAGTAGAAGCGCTCTTCGGTAATCTTGCCGTTCTTGACCGTGTACAGGCCAACCTCATCCATGGTGACGCGCTCGCCCGTAGCCTTGGGCGTTATGTCAAACTTGAAGCGGACCGCGAACTGGTAGCCGTTGACATAGGGGCCCTCGACCGCACCGCCATGGACCTCGTGGTTCTCTTGCCACCACTGGCCCTTCTGCTTGACGGCGTCCTTGCCTTCGCAGACGGCCATCGGCCCTTCCATGGCTTCGTAGCTAACGACGTTGTCGGCATTGTACTTCTCAGCAGCAGCTTCGTTGTTGCCTTGCTTGAGGAGCTCTGTGAAATCCTTGGCAATTTCCGCGGTGGTCATATGTGTTCCTCCTGTTCAGACGCTTTCCAAGTAGGGAACCGCTTGCTGGCCTGCCACCGTCGCCCCGCCGATAGCTGACAAGTCCTGTCAGGATGGACGGACTATCTGCGGATTATGTGACGATGGTTTGAGATGCTCAAAAAAGCGGCCAAACCGTCGTCCCGCTGATATCGCCTACCTGCCACCACTACCGCTCTACGCGGACCTTGCATGAAGACGGTGAAAGACGTCATCGGCAAGGATGCACCGTTCATTCGATGGGACAGGTCCGGTGGAGCCCTTGGGCCCGGCGAACTAGGGCACTCAGTCTTAATTGAGCGCGTTCTAATGTGCTCATAGATTGATCAGCGCGGGGAATTGGTTGCCACCACCCGCAGTGGCCGGTGCGGCGCGCCCCCAAGGAGCCCCCGTTGCACCGGCCATTCCTACGGCTGGGTAGCGCCTAGCGAATTTTGCGTAGCCCACTCTCGGAACTTTTCAAGAAGCGAACGAAGGTGGAGTGGGCCGCCCGCGCCATGAAACGCGTTGTCCTCCGTCCAGCACGCCCACCAGTCGGTTTCGTGTTCGTAGTTGTGCGTGATCAGATCAATGGTCCGCCCGTCGCAGTCCGTCCCTGCAAGGTCGATTTTAATGACCAGCCCGGGTTATCGATGGTGCTGATCGAAGGACCAAACCCATGCTCCCAATCCCCATCGCATTGAGCTTCATACCAGCGGGCCAACCAATCGAGAACGTCCATCCAGCTAAGCTACCGGACCGGTTTCAGCATGGGAAGAAGGCTTTCGATAAAGGCGGGTTTGTCAAATATATAGTCGCCCGAGAACTATGCCTGATAGCACCCGCGCTCGATGGCGAGGCGGCGCACCAGCGCCAGCACGCTGTCGATGGTCGGCGTCGGCTGGCCGATCAGCCGTCCCAGCTCTTGCACGGCCGTGACCAGCGCGTCGATCTCCATCGGGCGACCGCGCTCGAGATCCTGCAGCATCGAGGTCTTGTGCTCGCCGACATCGCCGGCGCCCTTGATGCGCCGGTCGACCGCGACGGGGAAGCGCACGCCGAGGCTTTCGCCGATTGCCTGCGCTTCCAGCATCATGGCGCGGGCAAGCGCGCGCGTCGCCTCGTCGGCGACGATTGCCGCGAGCGTGCCGCCGGTCAGCGCCGAGATCGGGTTGAAGGAGAGATTGCCCCAGAGCTTCACCCAGATCTCGCCGCGGATGTCGTCGCGAACCGGCGCCTGTAAGCCCGCAGCGACCAACTCCTTGGCGAGCCGTGTGACACGCTCGCTCTTTTCGCCGGATGGCTCGCCGAGCGAGAAGCGCGTGCCTTCGACATGGCGGATCAGTCCGGGCGCGTCGACCTCGGCGGCGGGATAGACAACGGAGCCGATGACGCGCTCCGGCCCGAGACGCTGCCAGATCGTGCCGCCGGGATCTACGGCCTGGATGCGTGTGTCTTCGAGCGCGCCGCCGGCCTTGTAGAAATACCACCAGGGCACGCCGTTCTGCATGGTGACGACGGCGGTGTCAGGCCCAAGCAGTGGCGCGATCTGGTCGAGCGCCGGGCCGACCGAATGGGCTTTCAAGGCAAGCACAACATAGTCCTGCACGCCGAGTTCTTCGGCGCGCGCAGCGGCCCTGACCGGAGCAACGGATTCATCGCCGTCCTCGATCAGGCGGAGTCCACTTGCCTTGATCGCATCGAGATGCGCGCCGCGTGCCACGATCGACAGATCGACCTTGCCGGCGATCGCGAGCCTGGCGGCGAGATAGCCGCCGATGGCGCCGGCGCCGAAAACGGTGACGCGCATCAGCCGAGACCGAGTTTTGCCGCAAGGCCGATGCGTTGCAATTTTCCGGTCGCGCCCTTGGGGATTTCGTCGAGGATGAGAACCTTGCGCGGCACCTTGAAATCGGCGAGGTGCGTCGCGGCAAAGGAGCGGATGTCGGCTTCGCTGGCGCTCAGGCCTTCGCGCAGCACGACCGCCGCCGCCACCTCTTCGCCCAGCTTGTCATGCGGCATGGCGAAGGTGACGACCTGCGCCACGGCCGGATGATCCATCAGCACGCTATCGACCTCGAGCGGCGAGATTTTTTCGCCACCGCGATTGATGATCTCCTTCAGCCGGCCGGTAACGCGCAGATAGCCGTCCTCGTCGAGCACGCCCTGATCGCCGGTGTGAAACCAGCCATGGGCGAAGGCACTGGCGTTGGCGTCCGGGTTCTTCTCATAGCCGGCCGTAACATTGGGGCCACGAATGACGATTTCGCCGGTCTCGCCGGCTTCGAGCAAGCGCCCATCGAGAGCCATGACCGCGACCTCCGGCCCGGCGGCTGCGCCGACGCTGCCCGGCTTGCGCTGGCCGGGGGGCAGGCGGTTGGACGCCATCTGATGCGCGGCCTCGGTCATGCCGTAGGATTCGATCACCGGACAGCCGAAGGTCGCTTCGAGCTCGGCCATCACCTGCGCCGGCAGCGAGGCCGAGGACGAGCGGATGAAGCGCAGCGGTGCCGCGGCCAGCGCATCGGCATTGCGCGCGGCGCGCGGCAGGATCGCCTGATGCATGGTGGGCACCGCCGTGTACCAGTTCGGTCTCGCCTCGTTCAGCCAATGGAAGAAGCGCAGAGCGTTGAAGCCCGGCGTGCAGAAGACGCTGCCGCCGGCGGCGAGCGAGGACAGCACCGCCGCGATCAGCCCGTGGATGTGGAACAGTGGCATGATGTTGAGGCAGCGATCGCCGGCGGTCAGGCCCAGCGTTGCGCCGATATGGGCGGCCGAGGCGGCGAGGTTGGCATGGCTGAGCGGCACCAGCTTGGGGCGCGAGGTGGTGCCCGAGGTGTGCAGCAGCAGTGCGATGTCGCCATCCTCCGCCAGCCCGGACGAAACAGACTGACCGACCGGTTCACCCTCGATGCTGAAGCTTCCGGCCGGCGCATCGTTTTGCGCCACGAGCCTCAGCACGCGGATGCCAAGGCGCTCGGCAACGCCGACCGCCGGACCGTTTTCGTCCTCGGCGACCAGGATCGCCTTGGCGCCGATGTCGGAGAGATAGAAATCGAGTTCGTCGGCCCGGTAGGCGGGGTTGAGCGGCGCCGTCGAAGCGGCGGACGCCACCGCGACGAAGGCCGTCGCCATTTCCGGTCCGTTGGGCAGCACGATGGCCACTCGGCCGCCACGGCCGAGACCCAGCGCATTGAGCCGCACCGCCGTCTCGCGGATCAGGCGGCGCAACCCGCCATGCGTGAGGGTTGTCAGATCGGGTGCCGAAATCGCCGGCGCATCCTCTGCGCCGGGGGCGAGGCGGTGGGCGAGGTCTATTGCGTCAGCTTTATTGGTCATCGTCACCGACTATCTTTCCAACCTGCAAAAATCCAGCCGGAGGGCAGCACACTCTCGTGAGCCGGCTGGAGAATCCATCAATATCCGAGCGCCATTCCATCCTTGCGCGGGTCGGACGCGCCGGTCAGCGTTCCCTTCTCCCAGTCGATCAGCACCGCCTGCCCGCCGCCCAGCGGGTGATCGGGCTCCGTCACCTGATGGCCACGGCTGCGCAGACCCTCGACCGCATCGGCGCGGACGCTTCGTTCCGCCTCGACGACGTCCTTGTTGTAGAAGACGCGCGGCGCGTCCAGCGCCTGCTGCGGGTCCATGCCGAAATCGACCATGTTGGTGAGGAGATGGACATGGCCGAAGGGCTGGTAGCCGCCGCCCATGACGCCGAACGGCATCACCGCGCGGCCATTCCTCGTCATCATGCCGGGCATGATCGTGTGCATCGGCCGCTTGCCGGGCGCGATGCAATTGGGGTGGTTCGGATCGAGCCGGAAGCTGCAGCCGCGGTTCTGCAGCACGATGCCGGTCTTCGGGCCAACCACGCCGCTGCCGAAGGAATAATAGGTCGAGTTGATGAAGCTCACCGCATTCAGATCGCGATCGACGACGGAGATGTAGACCGTGTCACTGCCCGGCAAATCGAGGCGCGGCAGATGCGTCATCGCGCGCTCGCGGTTGATCGCGGCGCGCAGCCTGTCGGCATAGGTGGCAGACAGAAGCTCCTTCACCGGCACCGCGACATGGTCCTGGTCGGCAAGCAGATTGTCGCGATCCCTGTAGGCCAGCCGCCCCGCCTCGATCTCCAGGTGCAGGCGCTCGGCGCCGTTGGGGTCGAGCGCGCCGAGCTCGAAGCCGGAGAGCACATTCAGCATCAGCAGCGCCGTCAGCCCCTGATTGTTCGGCGGCATCTGATGGATGCCGTAGCCGCCATAGGAGGTGCCGACCGGCGTCGTGTAGTCGCCCTTTGTCGCGGCGAAGTCATCGAGCGTATGCAGACCGCCCAACTGGCGCAGCCGGCCGACAATGTCCTCGGCCGTGGCGCCTTCGTAGAAACCGGCGCGACCGGTCTTGGCGATGATGCGCAACGTTTCGGCGAGCTCCGGCTGGCGGTGGACGTCGCCCGGCTTGGGCGGCTTACCGCCGGGCAGGAAGATGCGTGCCGCCGCCTCGTCGAGCGATAGATCGGTCTCCGGATCCTCCCAGTCGAAAGCGACGCGGTCGTGCACGACATAGCCGTTTTCGGCATAGTGGATGGCGGGCGCCAACGCGTCGCCTATGCCCTTGCGGCCATGGTCCTCCAAGAGCCGGCACCAAGCGTCGACGGCGCCCGGCACGGTGACCGCGTGCGGACCTTGCTTCGGCAACTCGCTGAAGCCGTTCTCCAGATACCAGTCGACGGTCGCGGCGGCAGGCGCCCGACCCGAACCGTTGAAGGCCAGCACCTCGCCTTGGCCTTTCGGGCAATAGAGGACAAAACAGTCGCCGCCGATGCCGGTCGACTGCGGCTCGACCACCGCCTGGACGGCGGCGGCACAGACGGCCGCGTCCATGGCGTTGCCGCCGGAGCGCAGCATGTCGATGGCGGCAAGCGTCGCGAGCGGATGCGAGGTTGCGGCCATCGCCTCGGTGGCACGGACCGGCGAGCGGCCTGGAAACTGGAAATCACGCATGCTTTGTGGACATCCCTGCTTAACGCCTGCGGCCGAAAATCTGCGCGGCGGACAACAAAACGATCGATAGCACGATCAGGCAAGTCGAAATGGCGGCGATGGTCGGATCGATCTGGTCGCGCAGCGCATTGAACATGCGGCGCGTCAGCGTCGTGGTCTCGCCGCCCGAAATGAACAGCGACACGACCACTTCGTCGAAGGAGGTGATGAAGGCAAACAGCGCGCCCGACACGATCGAGAAGCGTATCTGCGGCATCGTCACCTGGCGAAAGGCAGAGAAGCGGTTGGCGCCAAGGCTGCGCGCCACCTTCTCCTGGTTCATGTCGTAGGACCTCAAGCCGGAAAGCACGGTCAGCACCACCAGCGGCAGAGCCTGCACCGTGTGCGCGATGACGAGGCCGGTCAGTGTGTTGTTGAGGCCGATGCGCGCGTAGAGGAAGAAGGTGCCGATGCCGATGAGGATCACCGGAATGATCAGCGAAGCGGTCAGCAGTGCGTTGATGGCGCCTGTCATTCGCAGAGTGCCGATGTTGATGGCGTAGGCGGCGGCGGTCCCGAGCGGCGTCGCCACGATCATCGTCATGACCGCGACTTTGACCGAGACGATGGTGGCATCGCGCCATTCCACCGAGCCGAAATAGCTCTCATACCAGCGCAGCGACCATTGCTCAGGCGGGAATTGCAGCAGCGTCGAGCTGGAAAAGGACATGATGACGATGATGACCGACGGCGCGATCAGAAACAGCAACACAAGGCCGCCGAGCGCATAGAGCCAGAGGCGTTGCCGGTGCGAGATGGGCAGGCCGGTTTGCGTGCTCATCGCGAGCTCCACACGCCGGTGGCGCGCGCGCCGAGCAGCCGCTGGAAGAGGCCGAGCAGCGCCAGGGTGACGGCCAGCAGCACGACGCCGAGCGCGGCACCCGCACCCCAGTTGGAATAGAGGCTGGTGGTCTGCTCCATGCGCATCGCCCACATGATGACCTTGCCGCCGCCCATCAGTGCCGGCATGACAAAGAAGCCGAGGCAGAGCACGAAGACAATGACCACGCCGGAGGCGAGGCCGGGAAGCGACAGCGGAAAGAATATCTGGCGGAAAGTGGCGGCCGGGCTGGCGCCCAGATTCATGCCAGCGCGCAGGCAGTCGGTGTCGATGGTCTTCATCGAGGCATAGAGCGGCAGCACCAGGAACGGCAGCATGATGTGCGTCATGCCGATGACGACGCCGGCAAAATTGTTGGCGAGCGGCAGCGGCTGGCTGATGACGCCGAGGTCGATCAGCCAGCTGTTGATCAGGCCCTTGCGCTGCAGGATGACCAGCCAGGCATAGGTGCGCACCAGCACCGAGGTCCAGAACGGCAGGAGGACGAAGATCAGGCAGATCGACGCCGCCCGTCGCGGCAGTTGCGACAGCATGTAGGCCAGCGGATAGCCCAGCAGCACGCAAGCACCCGTAACGACGAAGGCGACCTTGAAGGTGGTGATGAAGGTCCTGATGTAGGAGGCCTGCTCGAAGAAGCGCGCATAGTTGGCAGCGCTGAGCGTCCCGCTTTCATCGAACATCGACAGCCAGAAAAGCCAGCCGATCGGGATGATGATGACGGTGAAGACGAGCAGCAGGCCGGGCGACAACAGTGCCAGAAGCCCGAACGATTCCCGACGCGCATCGGCACGCAGAGCATCGGCGTTGAGCGTCCCGACCAAGCTGCCGGCACTGGCGTCGTGAAGGCGTGCGGATTGCATGCTCATCAGTCCGCCGCCACCAGCACCACGTCCTCGGCATCGATGCCGAGATTGACCGGCTCGCCGGGTCTTGGCAGCTTCGCCAGCACGTCGCTGCGGCAATAGTCGCGCAGCGTCACCTGGCGGCCGTCGCGCAGCACCGCGTAGCAGACGAAACTGTCGCCCTGATAGATGACGTCCCCGACCGTCGCCGGGATCACATTGACGCTGCCCGTCGGTTCGGCGTCGGCGACCAGGCGCAGCTTTTCCGGCCGCACCACCATCAGGTGACTGCCGGAGGACGGCGCCACCGCGGTCATGCGGATCTTCCTGTCCTCGTACCAGACGCTGCCATTGCGGCATTCGACCGGAATGAAGTTGGAGTCGCCGATGAAGCCGGCGACGAACCGGGTCTGCGGCCTGGCGTATAGCACTTCGGGGCGGTCGATCTGCTCGATGCGCCCGGCATTCATGACGGCGATGCGATCCGACATGGTGATCGCCTCACGCTGGTCGTGCGTGACATAGACGGTGGTCATGCCGAGCCGGCGGTGCAGGTTGCGCAATTCGATCTGCATGTGCTCGCGCAGCCCCTTGTCGAGCGCCGACAGGGGCTCGTCCATCAGCACGATGCGCGGCTCGAAGACGATGGCGCGGGCGAGTGCCACACGCTGGCGTTGACCGCCCGAAAGCTGGTCGACGCGGCGCTCGCCCAGACCTTTCAGCTGGACGAGATCGAGTGCCTTTTCGACACGCTCAGCCATGTCGGCAGCGGACACGCGGCGCTGCTTCAGCGGAAAGGCGATGTTGTGGAAGACGTTCATGTGCGGGAACAGCGCGTAGTTCTGGAACACCATGCCGATGTTGCGCCTGTGCGGCGGCGTGGTGATGATCTCCTCGCTGCCGACCTTGATGCTTCCGGAATTTGCCCTGACGAAGCCGGCCAGGATCATCAACAGCGTCGTCTTTCCAGAGCCGGAAGGACCGAGCAGCGTCAGGAATTCGCCGGCCGCGACATCGAGCGACAGGTCGCGCAGCACCGAGACGGCGCCGAACCGTTTTTCGATGCCGCTGATGCCGATGGGAAGCGCGGACGGCGCAATGGACAAAAGCATCTCCCTGGGCTCCGGATCATTGATGGCGCAGACGGAATGGAGCAGCGCCTCGGCGCCGCTCCGTTCCATCAGGCTGCCTGTCTACTGCTGGACCAGATTGTTGAACTTCTCCGTCGCCTCGACCAGCGTGTCGCGCCAGAATTCGGGATCTTGCAGGACCTGCTTCTTGACGTTCTCGGGCGATGAATTGATGTCCTTGATCCGCTCCGGCGGGATCTTGCCGGTCTCGAAAGCCTTCTCGTTGGCCGGCCCGTTGTCGACATAGAGCGGCAGATTGGCCTGGAGGTCAGGGCTGACGAATTTGGCCAGCGCCTTCATGGCGATGTCCTTGTTCTTCGAGCCTTTTGGGATGACCATGCAGTCGGCGGTGAGAACGCCCTGGTCGAAGGAGAAGCTGACCGGCGCGCCTTCCTTCTTCAAGGTGCCGGCACGACCGTTCCAGATGCTCGCCATGTCGACTTCGCCGTCCTTGACCAACTGCATGGCCTGCGCGCCGGAGGTCCACCAGGCATCGACATGGCCACGGATCTTGTCGACGGATTTGAGCGCGCCGTCGATGTCGACCGGATAGACCTTGTCGATCGGAATTCCCTCGGCGAGCGCGGCAACGCTCAGGGTCTCGGTCGCCTGGGCGCCGCTCAGCGCGCGGCGGCCCGGGAACTTTTCGACGTTCCAGAAATCGGCCCAGGTCTTCGGTCCCTTGTCGCCGAAGACGTCGGTCCGATAGATCAGCACGACTGAGGTATAGGAGATGCCGACCCAGTCGTCATGGACGAGCTTCGGGTTGATGCCGCTCTTGTCGATGACGTTGTAGTCGAGCTTCTCGAACAGGCCTTCCTTGGAGCCGCGCGCGCATTCGTCGGCGCCGAGTTCGGTGATGTCCCATTTGACGGCATTGCCGGTGACCTGCAGGCGGACATCGTCGAGGCCGTTGGTGGTGTCTTCCTTGATGGTGATGCCGAGTGCGTCAGCCGTCGGCTTGAAGAAGGCCTTGGTCTGCGCCTCCTGATAGGTGCCGCCCCATGAGGCGACGGTGATCGTATCGGCGGCCAATGCCGGAACCGCCGCCGACGCCAGCAGCCCCGCGAGCGCCAGGCTGTGAATGCAAGAGA
This sequence comes from Mesorhizobium monacense, assembly GCF_056781675.1. NCBI lineage: Bacteria > Pseudomonadati > Pseudomonadota > Alphaproteobacteria > Hyphomicrobiales > Phyllobacteriaceae > Mesorhizobium > Mesorhizobium monacense. Next base: position 3,994,248 of record NZ_CM165567.1, read on the forward strand.
TCTTGGTCATTTTCGCTTCTCCAACCGGTGTTCCCATTATCGTTGATTTGGTATGCGAATTTGTATACAATTTTGAGTGTAGCCCGCCGAAGGCCGATGTCAACACAGGCATGCGTTTTTTCGCGGCAGAAAATGGGGGCGTCAGTTCAGGGCTTTTAGACCTTCTCGAAACGTCTGCTAAAAGGCTCTAGATTGCGAATCCATGACAGACCGTTGGAGGCGGGACGCTTGAGCAAGGAGAGGAAGAACACGCTGCGCGACTCGGTCTTCGAGTCGCTGAAGGCGTTGATCATCACTGGGCAGATTCCGCCCGGCGCCCGGGTGACGGAGAACGACATGGCGGCGCGCCTGAACGTCAGCCGCACCCCAGTGCGCGAAGCCTTCAACCGGCTCGAGCGCGACGGGCTGGTGATCGGCCGGCCGCGCCAGGGCTATGTGGTGACGGAATTCAACCTGACCATGTTCCGCGAAGCTTTCGACATTCGCGAAATGCTGGATGGCCGCGCAACAGAGCTCGCCGCCGCCAACGCGACCGCGGCCGACAAGGCGCGGCTTCGCGACATGCTTGCCGAATGCGAGCGGCTGGCGGCGATCCCCGACCGCAGCACCAGGGAGCAATTCGAGGAGCTGCAGGTCGGCATCGACCTGCATCGCGTCATCGCCGAGATCGGCGGCAACGAGATGCTGCACGGCATGGTGTGCGGCATCCTCGACAAGTGCCAGCAATATGTGTGGACGGAACTTTTGTGGCTCGACGAGTGGCAGCTCACCCGCGAGGAGCACACCGGCATCGTCGATGCGATCTGTGCGGGTGACGTTGCGCTGGCAGGCGATCGCGCCCGCGCGCATGTGCGTGGGTCGCGTGAGAACATCCTGCGCCTGCTGCAGGCCAAATCAGACTATCAGGGGTTTTTCGCCAAGGCCTCATGAAGGTTGCTTCCCGGCGCATCGCGTGCGCCGGGAGAGCAGTTGGTCAGCCTCAGGCGCCGTAGCCGATGATGCCCTTGACCTCGAGGAAGTCGTGGATGGCCCAGTCGGCATACTCGCGGCCGTTGCCCGACTGCTTGTAGCCGCCGAACGGCGCGAACGTATCCCACTCCGGATAGTTGATCGACACCTGGCCGGCGCGCAGGCGTGCGGCCACTTTGCGCGCACGCTCGATATCCTGCGACTGCACATAGGCGGCGAGCCCGTAGACGGTGTCGTTGGCGATCTTCACCGCCTCGTCCTCGTCATTGTAGGAAATGACCGACAGCACCGGCCCAAAAATCTCTTCCTTCTCGACGGTCATGCCCGGCGTGACGTGGCCGAACACGGTCGGGCGCACATAGTAGCCGCGATTGAGGTGCTCCGGCCGGCCGGGGCCGCCGGTGACGAGCGTCGCGCCTTCCTTGATGCCGGCCTCGATCAGCCGCTGGATCTTGTCGAACTGGATGTTGGAGACGACCGGTCCGAGCTTGGTCTCTTCCGAGCGCGGATCGCCGACCGTGTGGGCTTCGGCTGCTGTCTTGGCGATGGCCAGCGCCTCGTCGTGGCGGCCGGCCGGCACCAGCATACGCGTCGGCGCATCACAGGACTGGCCGCTGTTGCCAAAACAGGCGTTGACGCCCTGGCGCACGGCGGCCTCGAAGTCGGCATCCGGCAGCACGATGTTGGCCGACTTGCCGCCAAGCTCCTGCGCGACGCGCTTGACCGTCTCGGCCGCCGTCTTGGCGACGATGATGCCGGCCCGGGTCGAGCCGGTGAAGGAGACCATGTCGACATCCAGATGGCCGGTCATGACCTGGCCGACATCCGGGCCGGTGCCGTTGATCATGTTGTAGACGCCCTTCGGCGTGCCCGCGGCTTCCATCACTTCCGAGAAGACGATGCCGCTGATCGGCGCGATCTCGGACGGCTTCAGCACCACGGTGCAGCCGGCGGCGATGGCCGGCGCCACCTTGCAGACGATCTGGTTGAGCGGCCAGTTCCATGGCGTGATCAGCGCGCAGACGCCGATCGGCTCTTTGACCACCATGGTGCCGCCGCGCTTCTCCGAGAAATCGTAATCCTCCAGCGCCTTGATGGTGGCTTCCATATGCGCCCTGCCCGCCCAGGCCTGGGCTTCGCGCGCCCAGGTGATCGGCGCGCCCATCTCCTGGCTGACGGCCTGGGCGATGTCCTCGTAGCGCTCATTGTAGACTTCGAGGATGCGCTTCAGAAGCTTCAGGCGTTCGGCCTTGCTGGTCTGCGAGAAGGAGGGGAAGGCCGCCTTGGCGGCAGCGACCGCCTTGTCGACATCGGCCTTGGAGCCAACGGAAATCTTGGTGTAGGCCTCCTCGGTCGAAGGGTCGATCACGTCCAGCGTCGCTGGCACGACCGGTGCCACCCATTTGCCGTCGATGAAAAAGTTCAGGTGATTGCTCATGGTAGGGCTCCGTTATCTGGAAATGGCGAGAAGATTAGCTGGAGAGCATCGGGCAGTTGGCGCCACGGCGCAGGCTGATGTGCGCCACGTCGCCGACGCTGAACTGAAAACCCTCGGCCCGGCGCGGCGCATCGATCACCACCGGCATCCCCTGCCCCAGTTCGGCATGCAGACGCAAGGTGCGGCCGTGGAAGACGATGCTGTTGACCCGCGCCGGCGCGGTGCCGGAGGCTGCTTCGGTTGCCACCAGCAGATCCTCCGGACGCACGCCGATGGTGCGCACAGAACCTTCGCCCGGTGCCTCGCCGGTTTCCGACACGGCCTCCAGCGGCAAGGCGCCTGCGGTGAAACGCAGACGGTCGCCGTCGCGGCCGACAAAGCGCGACTGCAACAGGTTCATGGTGCCGATGAAGCTGGCGACGAATTTGGTGGCGGGCCGGTCGTAGAGCGTCGCCGGCGGCGCGATCTGCTCGATGCAGCCCTTGTTCATGACGACGATGCGATCGGAGATCGACAGCGCCTCGGTCTGGTCGTGGGTGACCATGACGAAGGTGGTGCCGAGCCTTGACTGAAGGCGCTTCAGTTCGACCTGCATCTGTTCGCGCAGATGCGCGTCGAGCGCCGACAGCGGCTCGTCGAGCAAAAGCACGCGCGGCTCGCAGACAATGGCGCGAGCGAGTGCAACGCGCTGGCGCTGGCCGCCCGACAGTTCGGAGACCCGGGCGCCGATCTTGTCGGCGAGGCCGACCATGTCGAGCGCTTCTCCGACGCGCTTGGCCTGTTCGGTTCCGGACAGCTTGCGCAACGACAGGCCGAAGCCGACATTTTCGGCGACGTTCATGTGTGGAAACAGCGCGTAGTCCTGGAACACGGTGTTGACCGGGCGGTCGAACGGCCGGAGCGCGGTGATGTCGCGACCTTCGAGCAGCACCTTGCCGCTCGACGGGCTCTCGAAACCGGCGATCACCCTGAGGCTGGTGGTCTTGCCGCAGCCGGAGGGCCCAAGCAAGGTCAGGAACTCGCCGCGGGCGATATCCAGGTCGACGGTATCCAGCCCGACGATGCCGCCGGGGAAAATCTTCGAAACCGCATCCAGCCGGACGAGTGGATCAGGCGCCATCGCGAACCTCGGACGGTTTTGTCGTGTTGACCCAGAGGATCTGGCAGCGCTCGGCACCCGGATTGCGGAAGGCGTGCAGAAGCGTGCTCTTGAACGCAAAACTGTCGCCGGTCTTCAGCGCATAGGTGGTCGAATCCACCACCAGCTCGACCTCGCCCGACAGGACATAACCAAATTCATGGCCGGCATGGGCATAGGCCTCGGCGGTACCACCGCCGGCCTCGACGCTCACCAGCATGCCGGTCAGCGTGGCGGCCGGCGGCGACAGCAGCGCCTTGGCGATGCCTTCCGACTTGACCGGGATCTGCCGCCGGCTGCCGGCGCGCACGCAATAGAGATCGTTGACCGCATCGTTGCCGTCGGCGATCAGCGCCGACGGTTCGATGTCCAAAGCGGCGGCGAGCGGCCAGATCACTTTGACCCTGAGTGAGGACATGCCGCGCTCGATCTGGCTGAGCGCGCCGATCGACACGCCGGCCTTGGCGGCAAGCTCGGCCAGAGACAGGTTGCGCTCGAGCCTCAGCGCCCGCACGCGCCGGCCGACCCGCACATCGGCATCGTCCTTCGGCCTGTCGGCCGCCTCGTCCAGCATGTCCATCCGTTCGTCCTCGTTGCAGTACTTCAGCAGGCGCCCGAAGGGCCGGCTTCAGGGTTGGATTCGCACTTTACAGGCGTCGGTGCCGCCCCTCACCTGCCTGCCGGCATCCTCTCCCCGTATGGTGACGGGGAGAGGGACGCTCTCATCGCGGATTTCGCCAATTGCCAGCGTTGCAGAAGAGCGCCGAGGTCGCACCCAGCCTCCTTCTCCCCGTCAATTACGGGGAGAAGGTGCCGGCAGGCGGATGAGGGGCGGCGCAAACTTCGCCAATTGGTCGTCTCCATCACGAGAGGCCGAAAACTCAACCGCCCGCCTTCACCTTCTCGAACATCTTGGCGAGGTCGTCATTCTGTTTCATTGGCCCGGTGAAGACGGTGGTCTTCAGCATCACCTCCGGGTCGGACGGCAGCTGCAGTTTGTCCAGCTCCTCCTTCGGCACGGCGGCGAAGGCCGAGCTGGTCGAGCTGCCATAGCCATAGGCCTGGATCAGGTATTTGCCCGAATCCGTCTCCAGCCGGCTGTTGATGAAGTCATAGGCGAGGTCGACGTTCTTGGCGTCCTTCAGTATGACGAAGCCGCAGGACCAGGTCAGCATGCCTTCCTTCGGCTTCATGAACTCGACCGGCACGCCCTGCTTCTTCAGCGAGGTGGCCGACGCGTTCCAGGTCATGGCGGCGACCAGCTGACCGCTGGCCAGCGCCTGCTCCACCGAGGTCATGTCGGTGGTGTAGTTGGAAAGCAGCGGGCGCTGCTCGCGCAACTTCTCCGCCACCTTGTCCATTTGCTCCGGCGTCATGTCGAACGGATTGACGCCGGCGAGAAGTGCCGCCACGACAGGCGTGTCATGCACGGCGTCGATCGTCGCCATGCGGCCGGCATACTGCTTGTCCCACAGCAGGTTCCAACTGGCTTCCGGGTTCTTCACCAGGTCGGTGCGGTAGAGGATCGAGGTGTTGCCCCAGTCCCACGGCACCATCCAGACCTTGCCGTCGCCGGCCTGCAAATCGGGCAGGTTCTTGAACACGGGGAAGATCGAATCCCAGTTCTTGATGCGCTTGGTGTCGATCGGCTGCAGCAGGCCTTCCTTGTTCCAGCGCGCCACCTTGTCGTAGCAGGGATGCGCGATGTCGGGGCGGAAACCGGCCTTGACCTTGGTGAAGGCGTCGTCGTCATCGCCGAAGATCGAGGCCTCGACGCCATCGGGATGCGCTGCAAGGAAGCTCTTGTTGAATTCGGGCAGTTCATAGCCCGACCAGGTGAAGTATTGCAGCTTGTCGGCAGCCAACGCGACGGTCGACGAAAGCGCCAATGCGAGTGCGGCAAGGCCGGCGCGGGCCTTGTGTCCGGCGAGCGATTTCAGGTGGAATGCCATTTTCGTTCTCCTCTTCGTTGTTATGGTCAGGCTGGATTGGCGGCGGCTGTCCGGCGGGCCGTACCGAGCCCGCGGTGGCGCAAAATTTCGGCGAGGGCAGCGATGACGAAGGACACGACCAGGATCGCCGTGCCCAGCGCCATGACGGTCGGCAGCGACCGCGGAAAGCGCAGCTGGCTCCAGATGTAGAGCGGCAGCGTCGGCTCGGTGCCGGCGAGGAAGAAAACGACGATGAACTCGTCGAAGGACGTCAGGAAAGCCAGCATGAAGGCCGACAGCACCGCCGGCAGGCTGAGCGGCAGCATGACGCGCCGGAACGTCGTCCAGTCGGAGGCACCGAGATCGAGTGCTGCCTCGCGGATGGTTTTGGGGATGGCGGCGAAGCGGCTGCGCATCACGACCACGGTCGTCGGCAGCGCCACCAATATGTGGCCGAGCACGATGGCGATGCGCGACGGGCCGAAGCCGACGAGGTTGACCAGGATCAGCAGCGATATGCCGACGATGACGCCGGGAATGAGAATCGGCAGCCGGGCGATGGCGCTGATGGTGGCGGCCAGCGGCGAGCGACCGTAGAGATCCATGTAGGAGACGGTGATGCCGCAGAGCGTGGCGCCGGAAGCGGCTATCGCCGCGATGACGAGGCTGTTGGCGAGCGCGCCCGACAGTGCCGGATTGCCGTAGAGCGTCGCGTACCACTGCAGCGTGAAGCCTTGCAGCGGAAACGCCGCCTGGATCGAATCGTTGAAGGAAAACAGCGGGATCAGCAGGATCGGCAGATAGAGGAAGACCAGATAGGCAAGCACATAGGCGCCGAGCCAGCGGCCGCCTGCATTGGCCTCGGTGCGCGTCGTGCTCATATGCGGCTGCCAAATCTGCGGTCGGCGCCGCGCGCCACCAGGACCACGCAGAGGATGACCAGCATGACGCAGACCGAAAGGGCGGCGCCGAACGGCCAGTCATTGGCCTTGCCGAACTCGGACTGGATCAGCGAGCCGATCATGGTGCTGGTCGGGCCGCCGACCATGGCCGGCGTGACATAGTCGCCGACCGTCGGCACGAAGACGACGAGGGCTGCCGCCAGCACGCCCGGCATCGAGTTCGGCAGCACGACGCGGCGGAAAGAGGTGAAGGGTCTGGCGCCAAGATCCGATGCGGCTTCGAGCAGCGATTTCGGGATGGTATCCAGTGCCACATAGATGGGCAGGATGGCGAAGGGCGCGTAGGCGTGCGCAAGCGTGACGACGACCGCGGCCGGCGTGTTGAGGAAGGCCAGTGTCGGCTCCGACCAGATGCCGCTTTCGATCAGCGCCGAGTTCAGCACGCCATTATAGGCGAGCACGATCTTCCAGGCGAAGACGCGCAGCAGATAGCTGGTCCAGAACGGCAGCGTCACCAGGAACAGCAGCAGGCCGCGCCGCCGCCCGGCATGGAAGGCAAGATAATAGGCGACCGGATAGGCGGTCACCACCGTGGCAAGCGTCACCAGGCCGGCGATCGCCAGCGAGCGCAGCGTCACTGTCCAGTAGAGCGGATCGGACGCTACCGTGGCGAAGTTCGCGATGGTCAGGCCGGCGCCGAGCAGCGACCCGTCATTGCCGCGAAAGGCGAGGAAGAGGACGAGGCCGAGGGCAAACAGGATGAGGAAGAACGTGACCAGCCCGCCCGGCAGCAACATCGCGAAGCGGAAAGCCGGTGAGGACCGGGATTCCGGCAGCGACTGCCCTGCTGCGATGGTCGACATCGAATTGTCCAACAGAATTATGAAATCGGGTTAACTTTTTTCATATTCATGAAACTGTCAAGCTGATTCATGGTTGGCCATGAAATCAGCGCTCGAAGGCGTCCAGCATCCGGTACCAGGCGATCGTCGCGGCAACGCCAATTTGGCGGAAGGCATGGAACGGAATCGGCCGGATCGGTGACAGCGGGAATGGCAACTGGTTGATATCGCCGTTCGCCAGATAGCTCGCCATCCGCCCGCCAAGCGCGGTCATCAGGCCGACGCCGCGGCCCTGGCAGCCGACCACGGCGAGCAGGCCCGGCTCAGGCTCGTGGACATGCGGCAGATGGTCCGGCGTCATCGCCACGCGGCCGAACCAGCGCTTCTCGATGGCGATGCCCGACAGCGCCGGATAGAGCCGCCGCAACGCCCGCTCGAGATGCGCCCAGTCACCCTCACTCGTCGGCAGCGCCATGCGGCCGCGACCGCCCAAGACCAGCCGGCCGTCGGCACTCTTGCGGTAGTAGACGAGGATGCGGCGCGAGTCCGACACCGCCTGCCCCTCCGGCAGGATGGTGGCTGCGAGATTGGACGACAGCGGCGCCGTCGCGATCTGGAAGGAATGCAGCGGCACGATGGTCTGGGCCAGGCCGGGAAGCAGCCCGCCGGTATAGGCGTTGGTTGCCAGAACGACCGCCTTCGCCCGCAATTCGACGCCGTTTGCGGTCGAGGCGCGCCAAAGCCCGGCTTCCTTGGTGAGTTTCACCACCTTCTGGCGCTCGGCGATCCTGGCGCCGGCGGCCGTGGCGATGCGCGCCAGTTCCGACGTATAGGCGAGCGGATCGATGACGCCGGCACGGCGGTCGAGCCAGCCGCCGAGATAGCCTTGCGCACCGGTCATCGCCGCGATTTCCGTCTGGCTCAGAAGCTGGACATCGGCGCCGCGCGCCCGCCACTGCCGGTCGCGGTTCGCTGCCGCCTTCAGCGCGGTCTCGGTGTGCGCGGCCTGAATCCAGCCATTGCGCGTGAACGGCACCGCCAGCTTCTCGTCGCGGATCAGGTTGAACACTGCATCAGCCGTCGCGGCCGCAAAATTGACCAGGGCCGCACCGCGCCCGGGGCCGAAATGCTCGACGAGCCATTCCGGATCATACTTGAGGCCGGGGATGACCTGGCCGCCATTCAGACCCGACGCGCCCTCCCCGATCGCGCCGGCCTCCAGCACCTGAACGGAAAGACCGAGGCGCGCCGCGTGCAACGCCGTCGACAGACCCATGATGCCGCCGCCGACGATGACGACATCGACAGGGCTGCCGGCCGGGAAAAGTGACGGGAATGCGGTTACCGCTTTGGGCTTTTGCCAGATCGGATCGGAAAACGGTGAGGACAAGGATCACCCTGGGTGTTGATTGTGCGTGAAAATCCTATTGTCGATTTCACAAATTTGAAAGAGCGTTTCGATCTTGTTGCGACGCATGTGGGCAATTTGCCGGCCGACCCCGTCGAAAACCGCATCACGAACGGGATAGACCTTTGACCGGAATCCGACGAAAGTGCCGCGCCGATCGGCTCGGCCTTTTCGATCGTTCGGCCAGGGAAGATCGCCGTAACCAGACTGGGGAGAACCGCAGACATGACCAATCCAAGCCTCCTGCCCGCCGACGGCCTCTTCATCGGCCGCGCCAGGACAGGCGAAGCGCCCTATCCGCTGGTGGTCACGGTGCGCGACGGCACGGTCTTCGACATCACCTCGAGCACGGCGCCAACCGTTCGCGACGTCTGCGAAATGGCGGATCCGGCCGGCCACGTTCGCGCCGCCAACGGCAAGCCGATCGGCTCGCTCGATGCGATCGCCGCCAACAGTTTCGAGAGCACGCGGGACGCGCAAAAACCCTATCTGTACTCGCCGGTCGACCTGCAGGCGGTCAAGGCGTCGGGCGTCACCTTCGTCGTCAGCCTGCTCGAACGCGTCATCGAGGAGCAGGCGCGCGGCTCGGCGGAAAAGGCCGATGCCATCCGTGCCGACATTGTCGGGCTGATCGGCCACGACCTGTCGAAGCTGAAGCCCGGCTCGCCGGAAGCGATGGAGATCAAGGCCAAGCTGATCCAGCGCGGCGCCTGGTCGCAATATCTGGAAGTGGGCATCGGCCCGGATGCCGAGATCTTCACCAAGTGCCAGCCGATGGCTTCGGTCGGTTTCGGCGCCGATGTCGGCCTGCATCCGGTGTCGACCTGGAACAATCCGGAGCCGGAGATCGCCATGATCGCCGCCAGCAGCGGCAAGATCGTCGGCGCCACGATCGGCAATGACGTCAATCTGCGCGACGTTGAGGGACGCTCGGCGCTGTTGCTCGGCAAGGCCAAGGACAACAACGCCACGGCCTCGCTCGGCCCGTTCATCCGGCTGTTCGACGACACCTTCTCCATCGATGACGTGAAGCAGGCCATCGTGCGCCTGAAGGTCGAGGGCGAGGACGGGTTTTCTCTGGAGGGCGCCAGTTCGATGGCCGAGATCAGCCGTTCGCCGGAAGAGCTGGTTGCCGCCGCAATGGGGCCGCACCACCAGTACCCGGATGGGCTGGCGCTCTATCTCGGCACCATGTTCGTGCCGTCGAAGGATCGCGGCGAGAAGGGCAAGGGTTTTACCCACAAGGTTGGCGACATCGTCACCATCTCGTCGGAGAAATTCGGCGCGCTGGTCAACCGTGTCCGGCTGTCGCCCGACTGTCCGCACTGGACCTATGGCGCCAGCCATTTGATGCGCGACCTCGCCAAGGCCGGTTTGATCTAGCCGGCTCGCCTCGCCTGCGACCGGGAGCATCTCGCCCCTTTCATTGTTGAATGCCCGGACGCTTCGGTGGGCGAGGACGACAGTCCGTGCCGATGAAGCTCCGGTTGCCCGGGAAATATCACCCCAGCTGATGCAATCTGATGGGATTGCTGATGGCGCTGTGCCGTGCGCCAACGTCCATTGGCGGGTGGAGGCTTGCCAGTGGCCGAAAATGGGAATGTGCTGAGAGCACCCGGTCGGCGCTGGCAGGAGATGCGATCTTTGGGTCGCATCGCACCTGACGGGGAGGTCGTTTTCAACATGGGAGGAAATCAAATGCTGACGAGGCTAAGACTGCTCGTGCTTGGCTTGATCATGGCGCTTGCCATTCCGGCGGCGGCACAAGCCAAGACCTTCTACTGGATTTCGCATGGCGGCCCGGCCGACCCGGTCTGGACCTACTTCCTCGCCGGCGCCAAGCAATGGGCGACCGACACCGGCAACACCGTCAACACCTCGTTCCACAATGGCGACGTGGCGTCCCAGCAAGAAGCGGTGCGCGCCGCCATTTCGGCCAAGGCCGATGGCATCGTCACCACCAGCCCCGATCCGGGCAGCCTTGTTGAGATCGTGAAGGAAGCGCGCGCCGCCAACATCCCGATCATCAACTTCAACACGCCCGACCCGAAGGCGAACTTCAATGCCTATGTCGGCGGCGACAATGTCACCTTCGGCAAGCACTGGGCGCAGTATCTGGTCGACAAGGGCCTGGTGAAGAAGGGCGATTTCGTCTGGATGCCCGTCGAAGTCCCCGGCGCCACCTATGGCGTGCAGGAAGAGGAAGGCATCAAGAGCGTCTTCGAGCCGCTCGGCATCACCTATGAAATCACCGAAGCCACGCTCGACCAGGCCGAAGTGATCAACCGCATGGTCGATTATCTCACCGCCAACAAGGCCAAGGTCAAGGCGATCATCGGCCTCGGCGACCTGGTCACCGGCTCGATCAAGCGGGTGTTCGACCAGGTCGGCGTCAAGCCGGGCGAAATCCCGGTCGTCGGCTGGGGCAACTCGCTCGACACCACCCAGGAAGTGCTGAGCGGCTACGTCAATGCCGCACAGTGGCAGGATCCGCAGGCGACCAGCTATGTGGCGCTTTCGCTCGCCAACATGGCTGCCGCCGGCATTCCTCCGGGCTTCAACGTCATCACCGGCGCGCTCTACGAGAAGGACACCGCCGAAGTGTACGACAAGATCCTGTCCGGCAAATAGCCCCATGACCGAACAGCCGCGACCGCATCGGCGGTCGCGGCTGTCCCGTCCGTTTCGCCGAGCTTCACCCGATGCGGTGCAGGTCTCAGCCCATTCCATTCATGTCGCGGGTTGCTCGTGGAAAATCGCTCCCTCATCCAAAGCCTGATCGGCAGGCCGGAATTCGGGCCATTCGTCCTGCTCGTCATCGAGCTCGTCGTGTTCTGGGGCATCAATCCCGACTTCCTGTCGCCGCAGAACATTTCCAACATACTGGCCTTCACCGTCGAGCTCGGCCTGATTGCATTGGCGATGACGCTTTTGATGACATCGGGCGAATTCGACCTCTCGGTCGGCTCGCTGTTCGGCTTCTCGCCGGTGCTGATGTGGACGCTGTTCAACAGCGGCGTCACCTCGCTGGAGATGGGGCTCGTCGTTGCGCTGGTCGGCGCCGCCTTCATCGGCCTGGTCAATGGCTGGTTCGTGACACAGCTCAAGATCCCGTCCTTCCTGGTGACGCTCGGCATGCTGCTGGTGGTGCGCGGCACGGCTTTGTTCGTCACCGACGGATTCCCGCAACGCACCTGGAGCGCCGAAGGCAGCTGGCTGGCGGAAGCGCTGGTCGGCGATTTCTTCATCGGCCCGTTCCGTGTCTACATGTCGCTGTTCTGGTTCATCGCCGCGGCGATCGCGCTGGGCTACGTGCTGACGCAGAGTCGCACCGGCAACTGGATCCAGGCGGCCGGCGGCAACCCCAACGCGGCGCGCGCCCGCGGCGTCAACGTCAATGGCGTCAAGATCGGCCTGTTCGTGCTGTCGTCGCTGATGGCTTCGCTCGCCGGCGTCATTTCTTCGCTGCGCACCTCGGCGGCCAACCCCAACAGCGGCACCGGCTACGAGCTCGAAGTCATCGCCATGGTGGTGATCGGTGGCACGGCACTGACCGGCGGACGCGGCACCATTATCGGCACCGTGCTCGGCATCCTGATCCTGCGCGTGATGCGCAACGGCATCGTGCTGATCGGCGTGCCGGGGCTCGCTTACAACATCTTCATCGGCGCCATCATCCTCGGCATGATGGCGCTCCACTCGTGGCTGGAACGCCGGCATCAGGCAGGGACGTGAACCATGGCTGAACCGCTCATCCGCATGACGAACATCCGCAAGTCCTACGGGCGCGTGCAGGCGCTGGTGGACGCCAATTTCCACGTCAACGAACAGGAGATCGTCGGGCTGCTCGGCGACAACGGCGCCGGCAAGTCGACGCTGATCAAGGTGCTGTCGGGCGCGGTGCCGCTGACCAGCGGCGATATCTTCATCCGCGGCAAGAAGGTCAATTTGCGCAGCACCAGCGACGCCATCGCCCACGGCATCGAGACGATCTACCAGGATTCAGCACTGGTCACGCAGCTTTCGATCGCCCGCAACCTGTTCCTCGGGCGCGAGCCGATCAAGCCGCCGCGCTTCCTCAACCGCATGGACCAGGAAGCCATGAACGTGGTTGCCCGAGACCTGCTCAAACAGGTCGGTATTTCGAAGAACATCCCGCCGACGACGCCGATCGGCTCGCTGTCCGGCGGCGAGCGGCAAGCGGTGGCGATCGCGCGCGCCATGCATTTCGACAGCGACCTCATCATCCTCGACGAACCTACCAACAATCTCGGCGTCGCCGAAACGCAAGGCGTGTTGAGCTTCGTGCGCAGCGCCCGCGATTCCGGCCACTCCTGCATCTTCATCGCCCACAACATCCATCACGTCTTCCAGGTGGTCGACCGCATCGTCGTCATGCGCATGGGCAAGGTTGTGGCCGACGATATCGACCCGAAGAAGACCAATGTCGCCGAGGTCGAGCGGATCATCACCGGCATGTCCGACAAGGAAATCCGCGCGGCTCTCGCCGAGGACACGCAACGGCCAAGCTGAGCACCACCCATTCGCTGTCTGGCACAGGATCGCACCAGCTCCTATGACTGTGACAATGAAAGCCACCGTTGCCGATATCGCCAGGAGCTGCGGGCTGTCGACCGCGACGGTCGACCGGGTGCTGAACAACCGGGCGGGTGCAAGTGCCGCCAACCGGCAGCGTGTGATGGAAGCTGCCAGGCAGCTCGGCTATCTGCCTGTGGTCGACCAGGTGGCGCTGCCGTCGAAGCCGGCGCATCTGGAGTTCTTCCTGCCGATCGGCTCGAACGCCTTCATGATCGATCTCGCCAAACATATCGAGGATTATGCGGCGCGCCTGCCGCTGGTCGCGTCCTGCCGCATCCACAGCCTCGCCGGCATCGCGCCCGGCGCGCTGCAGAGCGCCATCGAGAACCTGTCGCTCAAGGCAAACGGCGTCGGCGTCATCGCCGTCGATCATCCGAGAACCCGAAACATCCTGCGCGAGGTGGTCGAGGCCGGCATCCGTCTGGTCACGCTGGTATCGGACGTTCCGGCGGCGCCACGCTCGGCCTATGTCGGGATCGACAACCGGGTGGCCGGGCGCACGGCGGCGCTTCTGATGGGACGGTTCCTCGGCGGTCGCACCGGACATCTTGCCATGGTCGTCGGGTCGCGCTCCTATCGCGGCCATGAGGAGCGCGAGATGGGTTTTCGCTCGGTGCTCGGCGAGGAATTCCCCAACCTCACCGTTTCAAGCGCGGTCGAGATCAATGACGAGCCGGAGGTGAGCTACACCGCGACGATGAAGGCGCTGCACAACGAACCGGAATTGTTCGGCATCTATTGCGTCGGCGCCGGTCGCTCGGGCGTGGCCAAGGCGCTGCTGGAGGCAAGGCCGAAGAAGAAGCCGGTGTTCATCTGCCACGACCTGACCCGGGAAACGCGCGGCTACCTGGTCGACGATATCGCCGATGTCGTCATCGACCAGAATGCGCGGCTGATCGCCGAACAGTCGGTCATCCGCCTGCTCGGCTCGATCGCGTCTTCGGCGCCTTACCTGACGAAAAAATTCATCGAGCCGCGCCTGATCTTCAAGGAAAACGTGCCGGTTCAATAGGTTAGCGCGTCGTGGCAAGGTCGCTTTGTCCGGATTTGTAGGACGATTGGTGCGTGATGCGGCAATTCTGCACACCTGCTATGCAACTTTTATGGTTGCCGAATCATTAAGCAATCGGTAGATATCTGGGTGTCGGCCATCTACTCCTCCCAGATGCGATGCCGACGCTGAATGCGGCGCACCTCCTCCCGCGTCTCATTCGAAATCGAGCCCGCTGCCACCTCCTCCCGGCAGCGGGCTTTTTTTATTCTGGCCCGAAATTTTGAGACGCCTCCCCGCGCCGGGAAGGCAGAACCGGCGGCGCCGGCTGCCGTTACCGCGCCCGGAACGACGCGATCAGGCCTTCCGCCATGCGCACGAATTGTGCGCTCGGGCCTTCGGCGCCGACGCTCTGCATCGAGACGCGCGCGCCTTCGAGGAGCAGCGACAGCGTGTCGGCGAGAAGCTCGGCCTGACCGACGCCGGCGTCACGGCAGAGCGCCACGAGCCGTTCGCGCTGGGCCTCTTTGAGTTCCTTGATGACGCGCCGCGCCGGATGGTCGGTCTCGCTGAGCTCGATGGCGGCATTGGCCATGTCGCAGCCGCGGCTGTCGGCATTGAGCATATCGGCGGCCTTGCGAACCCAGGCATGCAGTTGCGCGAGCTTGTCGCCGGGATACTCGGCCTCGAACGCGTCCCATATTGCACCGGCCTTGCATGCTGTGGCGCGAAGGCACTCGATGATCAGGTCGTCCTTGGACTCGAAATGACGGTAGAGCGTCATCTTGTTGGTGCCGGCGGCCTCGGTGATGGCATCGACGCCGACGCCCTTGATGCCATGTTTGTGAAACATGTCCTGCGCCGTCTCCAGGATCCGATCCCGGGGCCGAACGCGTTCCGTAGTGCCGTCTGCCATCGAAGTCTCCTTGTCTCCCTAAAAATTCGGCGCACCTCTTGACTAGGGTGTTACCGGTCTGTAACGTGACGAATGTTACTTACTGGTAACACCCATCTTGCCTCCCGTCAACGACAGGTATCGCCGTTGGGCCCCACCGGGACGAAATAGGGCAAGAACACTGCCTGTCACGCGGCTTCGGCCGGTGAGAACGACGAAAAACGGTTCGCGATCATCCGATGCGAATCGCCAGCCAGGAGCCGCTCCTATGTCGCAGCGCAAGGATTTGACGATCGATGAAGCCATCCGGGATCCGATGATCCGGCTGGTGATGAAGGCGGACCGCGTCGATCCGCGCGCCTTCGAGGCGACGCTGCGTTCGCTGGCGGCCGCGCAGGCGCCAGCTCGCAAGGCGCCGCCGCGTTTTCTGGAAGACTCGGCGCGCAGCCGGCAGCTGTCCAGAATCGCCAACGCGTTTGGCGAAGCCAAAGCATTCAACGAGGCCTGCGTGTCATGGTGAACTATTTCATCCACCGCCCGATCTTCGCGTCGGCGATCGCCATCATCATGGTGCTCGCCGGGGCGATTTGTTATTTCCTCCTACCGGTCTCGCAGTTTCCCGACATCACGCCGCCGCAGGTCGTGGTCAGCGCCCAGTATCCAGGCGCCAGCGCGCAGGTGGTGGCCGACACCGTCACGACGCCGCTCGAGCAGCAGATCAACGGCGTGCAAGGCATGACCTACATGTCGTCGTCGAGCTCCAATGACGGCTCTTCGACCATCACCATCACCTTCGATGTCGGCTATCCGCTGAGCACGGCAGCCGTCGACGTCCAGAACCGGGTGTCGCAGGCGGCGTCCTCGCTGCCGGCGATCGTCAACCAAGGCGGCGTGACGATCAAGAAGCAGAACCCGAATTTCGTCCTCATCGTCGACCTCACTTCGCCCGACGGCTCCGTCGATCCGGTGGCGTTGAGCAACCTCGCCTACCTGCAGGTTGTGGACCCGCTGAAGCGGCTGCCCGGCGTCGGCGACGTGCAGATATTCGGCGAGCGGCGCTATTCGATGCGTGTCTGGCTCGATCCCGACAAGCTCGCCAATCTCGGCATCACCGCCGTCGACGTGCAGAACGCGATTTCCGAACAGAACGTCCAGGTGGCGGCCGGCAAGATCGGCCAGTCGCCGGCGCCTGCCGGCACCGCCTTCGAAATGCAGGTCAACGCGGTCGGGCGGCTGAGCGACCCGAAGGAATTCGGCGACATCGTCGTGCGCGCCAATTCCGCCAGCGGCTCGCTGGTGCGGCTGAAGGACGTCGCCCGCATCGAGCTCGGCGCGCTGCAATATTCCTCGTCGGCCTTCTTCGGCAAGGACCCGACCGTGGTGCTCGCCGTCTACCAGATGCCGGGCTCCAATGCGCTCGACCTGCAGCAGCGGGTCAAGGACAAGATGCAGGAACTGTCGGCGCGCTTCCCGAAGGGCGTCAGCTACGCCATGCATTACGATACGACACGCTTCGTCTCGGCCTCGATGCATGACGTGCTGATCACGCTTGGCGAGGCACTGGTGCTGGTCGTCGCCGTGGTGTTCATCTTCCTGCAGAGCTGGCGCACCACGATCATCCCGACCATCGCCATTCCGGTGTCGCTGGTGGCGACTTTGGCCGTCATGTACATGCTCGGCTTCTCGCTCAACATGCTCTCCCTGCTCGGCATGGTGCTGGCGATCGGCCTCGTCGTCGATGACGCCATCGTCGTGGTCGAGAATGTCGAGCGACAACTCGAAGCGGGCCTCAAGCCGCTCGCCGCCACACGTGCGGCGATGGCCGAGGTGACGGGTCCGATCATCGCCACCACCGCCGTGCTGATGGCGGTGTTCGTGCCGGTCGCCTTCATCCCCGGCGTCTCCGGGCGGCTCTACAACCAGTTCGCGCTGACCGTGGCGATTTCCGTCGGCATCTCCGCCTTCAATTCGCTGACGCTCAGTCCGGCGCTCTCCGCCGCCTTCCTGCGCCATCGCGGCGAAACGCAGTTCTTCCTGTTCCGCTGGTTCAATGCCGGCTTCGAGAAGCTGTCGCATGCCTATGCCAATGGCGTGCGCATCCTGATCCGCCTGCGCTGGATCATGCTCGGCGTTTTCGTGGCAGGCCTGGTGGCGACCTATTTCGTCTGGCAGAAGCTGCCCTCGACCTTCCTGCCGGTCGAGGACCAGGGCTATTTCTTCGTCGTCATCCAGCTGCCTGACGGCGCCTCGCTGGAGCGCACCGACGCGGTGGCGCAAAAGGCGCGCGACATCCTGCAATCGACGCCCGGCGTCGACATTGTCGGCTCGATCAGCGGCCTCAACTTCCTGACCAGTGCGGCGCAGTCGAACTCGGCGGTGGAATTCGCCATCCTGAAGCCATGGGATGAGCGCGGCCCCGACCAGAGCGCGTCCAAACTCGTCGCCGAGGTGCGCAACAAGCTGCTGCAGATTCCAGAAGCCTTTGCGCTGAGCTTCGATCCGCCCTCGATCCCAGGTTTGGGCACCACAGGCGGCTTCGAATTCCAGGTCGAGGATTTGACCGGTCGCGGCAGTGCAGCGCTCAACGACGCCACGCAAGCCGTGATCGCCGAGGCGCGCAAGCAGCCCGAGCTCAACCCGCAGCAATTGTTCTCGTCGTTCTCGACTTCGACGCCGCAGTTCAACTACGACCTCGACCGCGCCAAGGCGAAGCTTTTGGGCCTCAGCCTGCCCGACGTGTTCAACACGCTGCAGATCTATCTCGGCTCGCTCTACGTGAAC
Organism: Mesorhizobium monacense; assembly: GCF_056781675.1. Classification (NCBI taxonomy): domain Bacteria; kingdom Pseudomonadati; phylum Pseudomonadota; class Alphaproteobacteria; order Hyphomicrobiales; family Phyllobacteriaceae; genus Mesorhizobium; species Mesorhizobium monacense. The sequence goes on from NZ_CM165567.1 coordinate 4,012,142, forward strand.
GACTTCAACCTGTTCGGCCGCACCTTCCGGGTGACGATCCAGGCCGACAAGGACGCGCGCGCCGGGGCGGCCGACATCTCGCGGCTCTATGTGCGCAACGCCTCCGGCGGCATGGTGCCGCTGAGCACGCTGGGCAAGCTGGTGCCGATCGTCGGCCCCGAAACCGTGCCGCACTACAACAACAACGCGTCGGCCCTGATCAATGGCGGCGCCGCGCCCGGCTTCTCGTCCGGACAGGCGGTGGCGGCGATGGAACGCGCCGCGGCCACGGCGCTGCCGAGGGATTTCGGCTATGAATGGACCGGCATCACCTTCCAGGAGCTGAAGGCCGGGTCGATCGCGTCCGTCGTCTTCGGGCTGGCCATGGTGTTTGTGTTCCTGATCCTGGCGGCGCAGTACGAAAGCTGGGCCATGCCGTTCATGGTGCTGCTGGCGGTGCCGCTCGCCCTGTTCGGCGCTTTCGCGGTGCTGCTGCTGCGCGGCATGCAGATCGACGTCTACTCGCAGATCGGCTTCGTCATGCTGATCGGCCTGGCGGCGAAGAACGCCATCCTGATCGTCGAGTTCGCCCGGCGACGGCGTGAGGAAGGCCTCAGCATCGTCGATGCGGCCATGGAAGCAGCACGGCTCAGGCTGCGGCCGATCCTGATGACGGCCTTCGCCTTCATCCTCGGCGTGCTGCCGCTGATGTTCGCCACGGGTGCCGGTGCCGCCAGCCGGCAGTCGATCGGCACCACCGTCTTTGGCGGCATGGTGGCGGCGACGGTGCTGTCGCTGGTGTTCGTGCCGGTCTTCTATGCGGTGATCGAACAGCTGCGCGAGCGTCGCGAGCGCAGCGATGCCGAACATACTGAACCAACGACTGAACCGGCTCTCGCGCGATTGGCCGAGGCGGCCGAATAGGATTGGAGACATCAATCATGCGTAAATGGAAAGTAGCTTTGGGAACCGCTGTCGCGCTGGGCGCGATCTCGGTGGCGAGCGTGCATCTGCTCGACATGGGCAATCTCGGCGTCAATGCCGGCACCGCCGGGGCGGCTCCGGCTCCGGCCGCGTTCGTCATGCCGGTGCCGGTGGTCGGCGTGGTCCGCAAGACCATCCCGATCTATCTCGACTATGCCGCGCGCACCGAACCGATCCGCAGCATCACGCTGCAGGCGCGCGTGCCGGGCTATCTGCAGGAACAGGCTGCCGCCGACGGCAGCGACGTCAAGCAGGGCGACCTGCTCTACAGAATAGCTCCGGAGGATTTCCAGGCGGCTCTCGACCAGGCGAAGGCGCAGGTGCAGCGCGACACGGCAACGCTCGACTATGCGCGCTCCAATCTCGGCCGCGGCACCGAACTCGCCAAGAGCGGCTATCTCGCCAAGGACAGTTTCGACCAGCGCACCAGCACGTTGCGCGAAGCCGAAGCCTCGCTGGCGGTCAGCCAGGCCGCGGTGCGGACGGCGGAGCTCAATTTGAGCTATGCCGAGATCAAGGCGCCGTTCCCCGGCCGCATCGGCCGCAACCAGGCATCAGTCGGCACGCTGGTCAGCGTCGCCGGCACGGTGCTCAACACGCTGGTGCAGCTCGATCCGATCTACGTCACCTTCAATCCGAGCGAGACGGATCTGGTGCAGATCGAGCAGGCCAAGGCGGCAGGCCCGATCTATGTCGATATCCTGCTTCCCGGCAAGACGGAATCGAGCCAGAAAGGTCAGCTCACCTTCATCGACAACACGGTCGACCACTCGACCGGCACCATCACGGCACGCGCGACGATCGGCAATGCGAAGTTCGCGCTGCTGCCCGGCCAATATGTTCGGGTGCGGCTGCACATCAAGGAGCAGCCCGACGCGCTGATGGTGCCGCAGGTGGCGTTGGGCTCAAGCCAGCTCGGCAAATACCTCTATGTCCTCGGCAAGGGCAACACGGTCGACCAGCGCATGGTTTCGCTCGGGCCGGTCAATGGCGATCTCATCGCCATCTCGAGCGGCATTGCCGAAGGCGACCAGGTGATCACAGGCAACCTGCAGAAGATCGGACCCGGAATGCCGGTGTCGCCGCTGCCCCAGAAACCGGCCACCTGACAACCCCCGTCAGGCCCGGTCCAACGGCGCTCTCGGCCTCAAGCCGAGGGCGCCGTTTTGCTGAGCAGTTCGACAAGGCCGGCGACGTCGGCACGCTCGGCCTTCGCCGGAAGCATGAAAGCGCAATAGGGATGGCCAAGCCGCACCGAGACCGGTGACAGCGCGATCAGACGGCCGGCTTCCAGATCGGCGCGGGCCAACACCCGCTGTCCGAGCGCGATGCCGAGGCCGAGCCGGGCCGAGGCGATCGCCAGGCTGGACAGGCCGACGCGCCGTCCTTGCGAGGGATCCGGCGAACGGTTTTGTCCTGCAGCCGCGAACCAGTCTGCCCAGCTCGGATGCGTGGCATAGTTCGGCCCCCAGTTGGTGTGGATGAACATGCTGTCGTGCACGCCCTCGAGGCCGGACCCGCCATTGCCGTGGCGGCGCCAGACGTCCGGCGCGCAGACGGGCAGCACATCGTCGTGGATCAGGCGGACGAGCTTCAAGCCGGGATAGTGATAGTCGCCGTAGCTGATGCGCAGGTCGATGCTCTGGCGCGCAATGTCGACAGGATCATCCTCGGCCCGAACGTCGATCGCCATTTGCGGAAAGCTTTCCAGAAGCACGGCCAGTTTCGGCGCCAGCCACAGTTCGGCCAGCGAAAACGGCACGCTGACGACAAGACGCGTCTTCAAGCCGCCTTCCAGCATGCGCCGGCCGATCGCGGCGATGTCGCCCAGGGCGCGCGACGCCTGCGGGTAGATGGCATGGCCGGCATCGGTCAGCGCGATACGGTTGCCGCTGCGCACGAACAGCTGCTTGCCGAACCAGCTCTCGAGATTGCGTATCTGCTGGCTGACCGCGGCCGAGGAGACGCCGAGCTCGGTGGCGGCCAGCGTAAAACTGCCGGCCCGCGCGGCGACTTCGAACGCCTTGATCGCGTTCAGTGGCGGTAGCCTGTCCATGCTTATCCTCAATAAGCTTTTCTTTCGAAACCCTAATAATTTTCCACGTTGAGAGAAAGATTTTTTTGCCGTCTTCTGTTTCCGAAACCTCGGAGCCTATGACGATGAAAGACATTCTCGACCTCGACCGCTACCCGCTCGACCGCGAAGGCAGCGCCGAATGGAAGCTTCTTCTGGCTCAGTCCGTCGCCGCACTTGAGGCCGACGGCATGTTCAATCTCGAGGGTTTTCTGCGCCCCGGCGTCGCCGAAAAAGCGGTGCGGGAAATCCAGCCGGTGATGGACGCGCGCTCGCATGTTCACAAGCGGATGCACAACATCTACTTCAAGCCATCGATTCCCGAACTTGCCCCCGACCATCCGGCGCTGCGCAAGGTCGAGACCATCAGCCACACGGTCTGTGCCGACCAGATCCCCGGCAGCACCGTGCTCGCCATCTATGAATACGAACCGTTGCTGCGCTTCCTGGCGGCGGCGATGGGCAAGCCTCGATTGCATGTCATGCTGGACCCCCTCGCCCGCACCAATGTCATGGCCTACCGCGCCGGCGAGGCGCTCAACTGGCATTTCGACCGCTCGGAGTTCACCACCACGCTTCTGCTGCAGGCCGCCGAGCGCGGCGGCGACCTCGAATACCGCACCGATCTCCGGTCCGACGGCGATCCGAACTATGACGGCGTTGCCAGGCTGCTCGAAGGGCGCGACCCCGAAGCAAAGATCCTGCGCATGAAGGCCGGCACGCTGAACGTCTTTCGCGGCAAGAACACGGCGCACCGCGTCACCACCGTCGAGGGCGAGCGCGAACGGATGATCGCGGTGTTTTCCTACTACGAGAAGCCAGGCGTGATGTTCAGCGAGGAGGAGCGGATTGGTTTCTATGGCAGAGCAGCCTGACGCACCGCCGATCAAAAAAGCGGGCAGCTGAGAAACTCGCTATTGCTAGATTGTCGACAATCTGCTTGTCTTGCATCCGGTTCTCCCCGGAGTGAGCGCATGGCCAAGCTGGACTTCAGTCCGATCGCGGATACGACCCGCAGGGCCGAGATCGTGGCGCTGCTCAGGCGGGCGATCCTGACCGGCCAGCTGGAACCGGGACAAAAGCTCAACGAACTCAGGATTTCCGAGCAGATGCGGGTGAGCCGCGCGCCGCTGCGCGAGGCGATGCGCGAGCTGGTGCAGGAGGGCATCCTGACCAGCATCCCCTATGCCGGCACATTCGTGATCAATGTGACCGCCAAGGACATCGACGACGCCTATTCGTTCAACAAGGTGATGGACGAACTCGCCATCGAGCGCGCCTGGAAGCTGCGCGACCAGCGCTTCTTCGACGAGCTCGACCGGCGCCACGAAGCAGTGAAGCAGGCGACCCGCGATCTCGACACAACCCGCCAGATCGAAACGGCGCTGCAGTTGCACGGCCTGATCTACGAATGGGCCGACAATTCGGTGCTGCTGGAAACCTGGCAGCGGCTGACCAGCCGGCTGCAGATGTATTTCGCCCTCCACCAGCGAGCCCGCAACGAGCCGGTGCCATCAGAGGACGTCCACGAGACCTATGTGCAGCTGCTGAAGGGCAAGGACATGCGTGCCGCCCAGCGCCATGCCCGTGAACATATCGACCTCGATTTCGAGGAGCTCCTTGCCTACGCGCGCGGCCTCGAAAAGCGTGCGTCGAAGGGTGCCTGACCAATCCCGAACATTGGACAACAACGTGAAGATCAAAACCATAAAAGCCTATCATGTCGTGCAGCCCTTCGTGGACGGGCCCTACCGCATGTCGAAGGGGCGCGTCGCTGACGCGTTCGACGCGGTGATCGTCGCCATCACCTCCGACAGCGGGGTGACCGGCTGGGGCGAAATGGCTCCGCTCGGCAATTTCTATTCGCCCGCCTTCCCGGCCGGCACCCGTGCCGGCGTCGTCGAAATCGCGCCGCATCTGATCGGCCAGGACCCGCGCGGCCTAGCCGGCATCGGCCGACTGATGGACACGGTGTTCAAGGGCCATCCCTACATCAAGTCGGCTCTGGACATGGCCTGCTGGGATCTCGCCGCGCGCGCCGCCGACGTGCCGCTGGTGACGCTGCTCGGCGGCCGCGAGAGCGAGACGGCGGAGCTTTACAAGGTGGTCACGCACGGCACGGTCGATCAAATGGCCGCACTTGCCAAGCGCATCGTCGGCCAGGGATTCCACCGGCTGCAGGTCAAGGTCGGCGGCAATGTCCGCGACGACATCGAGCGCGTGACTGCTGTCGCCGCCGCGGTGCCGAAAGGCACCGTCATCTTCTGCGACGCCAATGCTGGCTGGACGCCCTACCAGGCGCGCCAGTTCGCCGACGCGACGCGCTCCATCGACTACACGTTCGAGCAGCCCTGCACGACGATCGATGAGAACATGTCGGTGCGCCGTTCGCTGGACAAGCCGATGGTGCTCGACGAATCCGTCGCCTCGCTGGACGACATGCTCGACATCCACCGCAAGGGTGCCGCCGATGGGCTGACGCTGAAGATCTCGCGTCTCGGCGGCGTGACCAAGACCCGCCAGATCCGCGACCTCGCCGTCGATCTCGGCTTCATGATCACCGTCGAGGATACCGGGGGCGCCGAGATCGACACTGCCGCGATGGCGCATCTGTCGCTGTCGACGCCAGAGGAACGGCGGTTGCATGCCATCGCCTTCCACGAATGGGTCACGGTGCGCACGGCCTCCAACATGCCACCGGTGACCGGCAGCCGCATGGGCATTCCTGACGGACCGGGCCTCGGCATCGATGTCGTGCCTGACCTGCTCGGCAAGCCCTTCTTCGAGATCGGCTGAGATGAAGATCCGGGGCATCAGGGCAACGCCGATCAATCTCAGGCTCGAAGCCCCGTACGCCTGGGTGTTCGGCGAGCTCGACGGCTTCTCGCCGACGATCGTCGAGGTCGAGACCGAGGACGGGCTTGTCGGCCTTGGCGAGGCGCCGACGCCGGCCGCGGCGGCGATCATCAACGACATCCTGGCGCCGCGGCTCGCCGGCCGCGACGCTTTCGATATCGCCGGCGCGGAAGAAGCCTGCCTGCCCTACTGGACCGGTGTGCAGTCGATCAACGACCGCAGCCGCATCATGGCCTTCGGCGCCGTCGAAATGGCGCTCTGGGACCTGCGCGGCAAAGCGTGGAAGCAGCCGCTCTATCAATTGCTCGGTGGCGCCGTGCGCAAGGACATCCCGTTCACCGACTATTTCTCGTTGCGCGGCGACGGTCCCAAGGTGAAGGGCGAGAAAACGCCGGAGGAAGTCGCCGACTATTGCGTCGAACTGCACGAAACCCACGGCACGACCTTCTTCGAAGGCAAGTTCTCGACCCATGACCCCAAAATCTCGCTCAGGATGATCGAGCTGATCCGCAAGAAGCTCGGCGACGATGTGATGATCCGCATCGATTCGAACCAGGCCTATTCGCTGGCGACCGCCAGGCGGCTGGCGCGGCCGCTGGAAGAGCTCGGGGTGCGCAACTGGGAAGATCCGGTGGCGACCATCGAGGAGATGCGCGAATTGCGCCGCCATTGCTCGATCCCGTTCTCGACCCACAATATCGACATTGCCCGCGCGATGGAGATCAGGGTGCCTGATGCCTTCGTCGGCAATCCGACCGCGCATGGCGGCATCGGCCGCATGCTGCGCTTCGTTGGCGCCTGCGAGCATTCCGGCATCGATTTCTGGTGCTACAGCGGCGACAGCGGCATCGGCAGCGCCGCCTATCTGCATCTGTGCTCAGCCCTCGGCTGGATCAGGGAGCCCAACCAGTCGCTGTTTCGCATGTGGCCGATCGACGTGATCGAGGAAGGGCCGTTTTCGCCGAAGAATAACGTCGTGCGCGTCCCCGAAGGCCACGGCCTCGGCGTCACCCTGTCGCGCGAGAACCTCGCCACCTGCCATCGCGACTTCATCGAGAACGGGCCGTGCAACAAGTATCACGATCCGGCGAAGCCCGGCACCTATCGGCGCCTGCCGTTGAACTAGGAGTGATCACACGAACCGACAGGAGACGGATACAACAAGAGAAGCCCGCAACCGCGACGAGGATCGCGTAACGCGGGACGACGGGTGGAAGCAATGCCTCGAAGATCCGGCCCTTGCCTCGCAAGGTCTGGATGGACCGGGCAAGACCGCATGCTAGAATCCCGGTCGAGAGACCTCGTTGGCGGCCGGGATATGGAGAACATCCACGGAATTCGCCAACCACAAAAAACAGGGGAAAGGGTAAATCCCATGAGCAAGAATTATCGCCTTCTCGATCTCATCCGGCGCTCGCGTTCGCCGCTCGAAAACCATCTCATCGACGGGCTGGTCGATGGCAGGGTCAGCCGCCGCGACTTCATTCGCCACGGCAGCCTGCTCGGCCTGTCGCTGCCGCTTCTCGGCGGCATCGGCGCGGCTGCCGGCTTCAGTGCCATGCCCTCGCTCGCCCGCGCAGCGGGCGCGCCCGGCGCCACCATCCGCGTGGCGAGCAGCGTGCCCGCCGCGGCGATCGATCCGGTTACCATTGCCGATGCCGGCGGCCTGCTGGTGATGCAGCAGGTCGCCGAGTTCCTGTGCATCGACGGTCCCGACCTGGTGCTGCAGCCGGCGCTGGCGGAAAGCTGGAAGCCGAACGACACCGGCACGGTGTGGACCTTCAAGTTGCGCAAGGGCGTCAAGTTCCACAGCGGCGGCGAGATGAAGGCCGACGACGTGGTGGCCAGCATCGACCGCCTCGCCGACCCGGCCAATTCGTCCAATGCGTTGTCGGTGTTCAGCGGCATATTGCAGAAGGGCGCGACCAAGAAGGTCGACGACTACACGGTGGAATTCCACCTCGACGCGCCGAACGGCAACTTCCCCTACATGGTGTCGTCGGACAATTACAACGCCGTCATCATTCCGGCGAGCTACAAGGGCGACTACGAAAAGAGCTTCGACGGCACCGGTCCGTTCAAGATCGAGAAGTACACGCCCAAGGTCGGCGCCTCCTTCGTGCGCAACGAGGATTATTGGGGGACGAAGGCGCTGCCGGAGCGCACCGAGTTCACCTTCTTCGCCGACATGCAGCCGCAGATCCTGGCACTGCAGGGCGGCCAGGTCGACATCATCAACCAGATGCCGGTGCTGGCCGGCGTCGGCCTGCTTAACGATCCGAATGTCGACATCATCAGCCTGAAATCGGTGGCGCACCAGCAGCTGCACCTGCGCTGCGATTCCGATCCGTTCAAGGATCCGCGCGTGCGCCGCGCCATCGCGCTCAGCCTCGACCGCAAGAAGCTGGCCGCCGGCCTGATGAAGGGCCGCGCCCTGGAGGGCAACGACAGCCCGTTCGCCTCTGCCTATCCCTCGACCGACCCGAGCGTACCGCAACGCGAGCAGGACATCGCCCAGGCCAAGCAGCTGATGGAAGCGGCAGGCGCCGGCAAGGGTTTCAAGGTGACGCTGACCACCGAGCGCTACCTGGAAATCCCCGAATATGCCCAGCTTATTCAGAACTGGGTCAAGGAGATCGGCATTGAGCTCGAGCTCAACATCCTCGACCAGGGCGCCTATTATGGCGATGCGGTGTTCGGCAAATCGAACTGGCTGGATTCAGTGATGGGCATCACCGACTACGGCCACCGCGGCGTGCCCAACGTCTATCTTGCGGCACCGCTGAAGAGCGACGGCACCTGGAACGCGGCGCACTTCAAGAACAAGGACTACGACACGCTGGCGACCAGCTATATCGCGGCGCTCGACCTCGAGGCGCAGAAGGCCTCGGCCGGCAAGATCCAGAAGCTGTTGCTTGAGGAAACGCCCGTCATCTTCGGCTATTTCTACGACTATCTGACGGCAACGGCGAAAGGCGTGACCGGTGTGCAGCCGACCGCGATGTCGCAGCTCTTCCTCGACAAGGCAGCGAAGACCTGAGCGGGAGGAAGAGCCGATCCCGCGACCGCCAGCCCCAAGCCAGGGGCTGGCACCCGGCGACCAATCGGGACAGGGCACGCGGCGCCTTGCCCGACATTGGCCAGCGGGATGATCCAGCATTGACGCGTCCCATGGAGTCCAAAATCCTGCTCACCACCATGCATTGGGGGACATACGAAGTTACTGCCGAGAACGGCAGGCTTGTCGGCGTTGAACCATGGAGCGGCGACCCCGATCCGTCGCCGATCGGCAGGTCCATGCTCGGCACGGTACAGGGAGACCTGCGGGTTTCCCGCCCCGCCATCAGGCGCGGCTGGCTCGAAGGGGACAGATCGGCGGCGCGCGGCCGGCGGGGCGGCGAAGCTTTTGTCGAAGTGCCCTGGGAGAAGGCGCTCGACATCGTCGCGGCCGAGCTTGATCGGGTCCGCACCGCGCATGGCAACGCCGCGATCTATGCCGGCTCCTACGGATGGGCGAGCGCCGGGCGGTTCCACCATGCCCAAAGCCAGGTCCACCGCTTCCTCAACACGATCGGCGGCTATACAAGCTCGGTCCTCAGCTACTCCTATGGCGCGGCCGAGATCATCCTGCCGCATGTGCTCGGCGGGACCGACGGCCTGACCGGCAATCATTCCACCTGGGACGGGATCGAGCGGCACAGCGAGCTGATCGTCGCCTTCGGCGGCCTGCCCTGGCGCAACGCGCAGATCCAGGGCGGCGGCGCGGCGCGCCACGAAGCCTCGGCGGCCCTGCAAAAGGCCGTCGGCAACGGTGCCAGGCTCATCAATGTCTCGCCCGTGCGCGACGACGCGCCGCGCGGTGTCGACAGCGAATGGCTGCCGCTTCGGCCGAACAGCGATACCGCGGTCATGCTGGCGCTGTGCCATGTCCTGATCAGCGAGGGCCGTCACGACGAAGCCTTCCTGGCACGCTACTGCACCGGCTTCGAAATCGTGCGGGCCTATGTCATGGGCGAAAGCGATGGCCAGCCGAAGGATCCGGCATGGGCGGCGGCGCTGAGCGGCATGGCCACGGATAGAATCGTCGCCCTGGCCAGGGAGATGGCCGCCAGGCGCACCATGCTGATGGTCAGCTGGTCGCTGCAGCGCGCCGACCATGGCGAGCAGCCTTACTGGGCGGCGATCACGCTTGCCGCGCTGCTCGGCCAGATCGGGTTGCCCGGCGGCGGCTTCGGTTTCGGCTATTCATCGACGAACGGCGCCGGACGGCCGGAGCTCGGCTTTCGCTGGCCGTCCGTGCCGCAAGGCCGTAATGGCGTGCCGGATTTCATACCCGTGGCGCGTGTGGCCGACATGCTGCTCGATCCCGGTGGATCGTTCGCGTTCAACGGCGCCGAGCTGACCTATCCCGATGTCAGGCTCGTCTACTGGGCCGGTGGCAATCCGTTCCACCACCATCAGAACCTGAACCGCCTCGTCGAGGCCTGGCAACGACCCGAGACGATCATCGTCCACGAGCCTTTCTGGACGGCCACGGCGCGCCATGCCGACATCGTGCTGCCGGTCACCACGCCGCTGGAAAGGAACGATCTCGCCTTTTCGAACCGCGAAAACCTGATGGTCGCCATGAAGCAGGCCATCGATCCGGTGGAGGAGGCGCGCGACGACTATCGGATTTTTGCCGATCTGGCGACGCGGCTCGGCGTGCGCGAAGCCTTCACCGAAGGGCGCGATGCCGAAGCGTGGATCCGCCTGCTCTACGGTCAGGCCAGGGAGAATGCGAGCGCCGCCGGCATCGACATGCCGCCTTTCGAGCGTTTCTGGCAGGACGGACACGCCGAACTCACCCGCCGGATCACCTCGCAGACGTTCCTGGGGCCGTTCCGCTCCGACCCCGAGCGCCACCGGCTGGCGACGCCGTCAGGGCGCATCGAGCTCTATTCCGCAACGATCGATGGCTTCGGCTATGAAGACTGTCCCGGCCATGCGGTGTGGCGCGAGCCGCGGGAATGGCTTGGCAGCCGCGTTGCAGAGCGGTTCCCGCTGCACCTGTTGTCGCCGCAACCGGCCGACAAGCTGCACAGCCAATACGACCACGGCTCGGTCAGCCGCGCCGGCAAGGTGTCGGGCCGCGCTCCGCTGTGGATCAACCGAACCGACGCCAGCGCGCGCGGCATTCTCGACAGAGAGATCGTCGTCGTCTTCAATGATCGCGGATCGTGCCTGGCCGGGGCAATCCTGACCGATGGCGTGATCCCCGGCGTCGTGCAGCTGCCGACCGGCGCATGGTTCGACCCCGCCGAACCCGGGCAATCGCCCAGCCTGGAAAAGCACGGCAATCCGAATGTGCTGACGGCGGATCGGGGCACGTCGCGCCTTGCCCAGTCGCCGACCTGCAATTCGACGCTGGTCCAGGTGTCACGATTTGTTGGCGTCGTTCCGCCGGTGACGGCGTTCGAGCCGCCTGTCATACTGAATTTGTCCGACGTCCCCGGCGCGGCCGGCCTTTCATAGGAGTCGATGCCATTCTCTCCTTCCTCGTCCGGCGCCTGGCTCTGTCGCTCGTCACGCTGTTCCTGCTCAGCGTCATGGTGTTTCTCGGTGGCCAGGTGCTGCCCGGCAATGTCGGTCGCGCCATTTTGGGGCCGTTTGCCGACCAGCGCGCCGTCGACACGCTCAATCACACGCTGGGCGTCGATCGTCCGCTGCTCACCCAATATGCGAGCTGGATCTGGAATTTCCTCCAGGGCGACATGGGCACCTCCTATATCTTCCGCTCGCCGGTAGCGCCCTTCGTCATCGATGCGCTCGGTAATTCGATGAAGCTGGCGGCAGTTGCCTTCGTGCTGGTGGTGCCGATCGGCATTCTCGGCGGCGTCATCGCCGCGCTCAACCTGAACCGGCCACTGGACCGCATCATCAGCCTCGGCGGCCTGTCGGTGACGGTGCTGCCCGAATTCGTCACCGGCATCATCCTCATCCTGATCTTCGGCGTCTGGCTGCGCTGGCTGCCGATCTCCGCCGCATGGCCGCGCGACGCCGGCTTCTTCACCCAGCTCTACTATCTGATCCTGCCTTCGCTGCCGCTGTTCCTGGTGCTGTTCGGCTATATCGCGCGCATGGCGCGTTCCGGCATGATCGAGGCGCTCGATTCCGACTACACCCGCACCGCCGTGCTCAAGGGGCTGCCGTGGCGAACAGTGATCTGGCGGCATGTGCTGCGCAATGCGCTGCTGCCGACCATCACCGTCATCGCAACGCAAACCGGCTATCTCATCGGCGGCCTTGTCGTCATCGAGACGCTGTTCCGCTACCAGGGCATCGGCTCGCTGATCTTCACCGCGGCGCGCGGCAAGGATTTTCCGATCCTCGAAGCCGGCATCCTGACCATCGGCATCGTCTATGCGGTGGCCACTTTGGCCGCCGACTTCCTCTATTCCGTGCTCAATCCACGGATCCGGCTGGGGACAGACCAATGAGCGCCACCGACAGCCCCGCCACCAGTCCCGCGCTCGACAATGCAGGGCGACGCGGTCCGACGGCGGAGGTCTTTTTCTCCCTGCTGCGGTCGGGCACCTTCCTCACCGGCCTCTGCATCGTGCTGTTCTGGATCGCCTGCGCGCTGTTCGGCGAGCATTTCGTGCCTTACGACCCGCTAGCCGACGACATCATCAACGCGCTGGCGCCGCCTTCGGCCGAGCACTGGTTCGGCACCGACCAGATCGGCCGCGACGTGTTCTCGCGCGTCATCGTCGGCTCGCGCGACATCCTCACCGTGGCGCCCTTGGCCACCTTGCTGGCGACCGTGGCCGGCACCGCGCTCGGCCTGTTCACCGGTTATTTCCGCGGCATCGTCGACGACATCATCAGCCGCATCCTCGAAGCCTTCATGGCGATCCCGGTGGTGATCGTGGCGCTGCTCGCCATCGTCGCGCTCGGCACCTCCAAGACAACGGTCATCGTCGTCATCGGCCTCAGCTTCGCGCCGATCATTGCGCGTACGGTGCGCTCGGCGGTGCTTGCCGAACGCGAGCTCGACTATGTCGCGGCCGCGCAGCTCAGGCACGAGAGCGCTTTCCATACGATGTTCGTCGAGATCCTGCCCAATGTCATCCCGCCGATCCTGGTCGAGACGACGGTGCGGCTCGGCTATGCGATCTTCGCTGTCGCCACGCTGTCCTTCATGGGCTTCGGCATCCAGCCGCCCTCGCCCGACTGGGGGCTCTCGATCTCCAGCAATTACGGCATGATCGGCGGCGGCTTCTGGTGGACGGTGCTGTTCGACGCTCTGGCCATCGCCTCGCTGGTGATCGGCGTCAACCTCGCGGCGGACGGTGTCCACGGAGCGTTCAATGACTGAGAAAGCCGCCAACGCGCTCGAACTCTCCGACCTCTCCGTCGCCTACCGTGTCGCCGGCCGCAACCGGGCGGTGCTGCGCAACCTCAACCTCGCCATCGGCCAGGGCGAGGCCTATGGGCTGGTCGGCGAATCCGGCTGCGGCAAGTCCACCGTTGCGCTTTCGGTGGTGCGCTACCTGCCCCGCAACGGGTCGATCACCGGCGGCGCGATCTTGCTCGACGGCCAGGATGTGATGAAGCTCGATGGCGAGGCCTTGCGGCGGGCGCGTGCGGAAAGCGTGTCGATGGTCTATCAGGACCCCGGCAAGGCGCTGAACCCGTCGCTGCGCATCGGCCGCCAACTGACCGAGATCTTCGAGCTTGGCGGCGTCACCGGAGGCGCGGCCACTGAGCGGGCGATCGCCATGCTGAACCGCGTGCGCATCTCCGACCCGGCAAGCGTCATGCAACGCTATCCGCACCAGCTTTCCGGCGGCATGCAGCAGCGCGTAGCGATTGCCATGGCTTTGGCCAACGATCCGACCATGCTGATCCTCGACGAGCCGACGACCGGTCTCGACGCGACGGTTGAAGCCGAAGTGCTCGACCTGATCGCGCTGCTCAGGCAGGAACTGTCGGCCTCGATCCTGTTCATCAGCCATAATCTCGCGGTCGTCTCCAAAATGTGCGACCGGGTCGGCGTGCTTTATGCCGGCATGCTCGTCGAGGAAGGCTCGACGCAAGACGTGTTCAACGATCCGCGCCATCCCTATACGGTGGCGCTGCTGCGCTGCCTGCCGCGCGGCGGCCAGCGCAAGGACCAGGGCCGCCTCGACACCATCCCCGGCTTCCTGCCCGGCATTGGCGCGGAGATCAGGGGCTGCGCCTTCGCCGACCGCTGCGCTCTAGCCACCGATCGCTGCCGCAGCGAATTGCCGCCGCTCTACGATCTGGGGGGCCGGCTGTCGCGCTGCCACTACCACGAGCAGGCGCAAGCGCTGCCGCGCGCGACGCCGAGCGATGTGGCTGCTGCACCGAAGGTCAAATCGGAACCGGTCCTCCATGTCGAGGGATTGAACAAGACCTATGCCAGCCACGGCCATGCGCTGAGGGCCGTGAAGGATGTTTCCGTCAGCCTGAGGCCCGGCGAAACGCTCGGCCTGGTCGGCGAATCCGGCAGCGGCAAGACCACCTTCGCCAGGCTGCTGCTCGGGCTGGTGCCGCCGGACGAAGGCGGCTCGATCAGGCTCGAGGGCAAGGCGCTGGCTCCGCGGCTGGACAGCCGGACCGACGACCAGATCAAGGCGATGCAGATCGTCTTCCAGAATCCGGATTCGGCGCTCAACCGCTCGCACTCGATCCGCCATCTGATCAGCCGCGCGCTGAAGCGGCTGGCCGGGCTTCGCGGCGCCGCGCTCCAAGCCCGCCTTGACGAACTCCTCCGTTCGGTGCGGCTTACCGATCGGCATCTCGCCGTCAAGCCGCGCCAGCTCTCGGGCGGGCTGAAGCAGCGTGTTGCCATCGCGCGCGCCTTCGCCGGCGAGCCGCGCATCGTCGTCTGCGACGAGCCGACCTCGGCGCTCGACGTGTCGGTGCAGGCGGCGATCCTCAATCTGCTCGCCGACCTGCAGTCGAAGGAAGATGTCAGCTACATCTTCATCTCGCACGATCTCGGCGTGGTGCGGTATCTCTCCGACCAGATCGCCGTGCTCTATCTCGGCAGGATCATGGAGTTGGGGCCATCCGAAGCGGTGTTTTCCGGCCCGCACCACCCCTATACGGAGGCGCTGCTGTCGGCGGTGCCGAAGCTCGATCAGGCCGAGACCTCACGCATCCGCCTCGACGGTGAGATTCCGAGCGCCACCCATCCGCCGCCGGGCTGCGTGTTCCAGACGCGCTGCCCGCGCAAGATCGGCGCGATCTGCGAGACGCAGGAGCCGCCGCTCATCGAGGCGCAGCCCGGCCACTCGATCCGCTGCCATATTCCCTACCCGGAACTGGCACGGCTGCAGAAGCAGAAAGCGGTCCAGGGCGAGCCGGCCTGACCGCCGATCCGGCCTTGTTCAATCCGCCATGCTGAAGGCGCGGTCGCCTTCGGCAAAGCCCTCGCCCGTCGTCCAGTCCCGCGCAAGATTGCGCAATCCCTCCAGCGCGACATTCAGCGTGTCCGACGAGGCCGGATTCGACGGATAGGCGAGATAGATCGGCCGCTGGAACACCGGCGCGCCCTCGATGCGCCTCAGCTCGCCGCGCTCGATATGGCCGCTCACCGCGCTGAGCGGCAGATAGGCGGCCGCCTGCTGCGACAGCACGTGCTGCAGCCCGATGAAGACCAGCCCGGCCGAGATCGCTGGCTTGACCAGGCCGGCAAAGGCGCGATCGTGCTCGACGCGGAATTCGAGCCCCCAATCCATCAGGATGTAGTTCTCCGTCCACGGACCGGTCTGCGCCGTGTGCTGGACCAGCACCACCTGGTCGACCGCCAGCGTCTCATAGACGATGCCGGGATGTGGCCGCGGCAGATAGAGGATGCAGATGTCGAGCAGGCCTTCGGCCATCTGGTCGATCGCCAGATCCGGGAAACTGCCTTCGAGGCGCAGCGCCACGTTCGGGCGCCTTTCGCGCATCCAGGCGATCCAGGGCGAAGTGATGCGGTCCCACAGATAGGCGGGCGCGGTGAGCCGCAGCAGCGTCTCGTAGCCATCGGGAACGGCGATGTCCTGCCGCGATTGCTCCCAGGTGCGGGTGATGGAGGATGCGTGCGGCAGGAACTGCCGGCCAGCAGGCGTCAGCGTGATGCCATCGCGGTCGCGCACGAACAGCTTGCGCCCCAATTGGTCCTCAAGACCCCTGATCCGGGCGCTGACGGTGGACTGCGCGAGGTTCAGCCGGCTCGCTGCGACCGTGAAGCTGCCATGCGCGGCAACCTCGAGAAAACTGCGCAGATTTTCTGTGTCCATGGCTCCACCTTGCATCGAAGATTTCGATGACCCCCATCAAAAAATATCGCTTTCCGGGTGGGATCAACAGTGAACTAGATGGCCGAGCCCCCACGATAAGCAAGGAATGCCGCCATGCCAAAGCATTTCAGGATGATCGATACCGCCCGCCGGAATCTCACCGAAATCGAAAATTCCGCTATCGACGAGTTGCTTGCAGGCAGGATCGGCCGGCGTGAATTCCTGCGCCACGGCAGCGTGCTTGGCCTGTCGCTGCCCTTCCTCGGCGGCATCGCCTCGGCGGTTGGTCTTGGCGCGCCGCAGGCTCGTGCAGAGGGCAAGTCGGGCGGGACCGTGCGCGCCGGCATAGCCACGCCCGGCGGCGCCATCGATCCCGTCACCTATTACGACAGCGGCAGCTATCAGCTGGTTTTCCAGACGGCCGAATTCCTCTGCATCACCCAGCCGGACCTCACATTGAAGCCGGTGCTGGCGGAGAGCTGGGCGCCGAACGAGGACGGCAGCGTCTGGACCTTCACGCTGCGCAAGGGTGTCAAGTTCCACAATGGCGAGGACTTCAAGGCCGACGATGTCGTGGCGACCTTCGACAGGCTCGCCGATCCGAGCGGCTCGTCCAACGCGCTCTCGGTGTTCAAGGGGCTGCTGTCGAAGGGCGGCACGCAGAAGGTCGACGACCACACCGTCGCCTTCTATCTCGACGCGCCGAACGGCAGCTTTCCCTATTCGGTGTCGATCGACAATTACAACGCCGTCATCCTGCCGGCGAGCTATAAGGGCGATTACGAAAAGACTTTTGAAGGAACCGGCCCGTTCCGGTTGGAGACCTACACACCGAAGGTCGGCGCGACCTTTGTGCGCAACCCCGACTACTGGGGCGAGAAGGCGCTGCCGGACCGGCTCGAATTCAAATTCTACGGCGACGTGCAGCCGCGGATCCTGGCGCTGCAGGCGGGCGAAGTGGATTTGCTCGACGCGGTGCCGCTCGATGTCAGCCAGGTCGTGCTGAACAGCCCGGATATCACCGTGCTGCGCGTCGCCTCGACCGCCCACCGCCAGCTGCATATGCGCTGCGACATGGCGCCATTCACCGACAAACGCGTGCGCCAAGCGCTGGCCTTGTGCATCGACCGTTCCAAGCTGGTGGACGGACTGTGCCGCGGCATGGCGGCGACCGGCAATGACAGCCCGTTCGCGCCGGCTTTCCCGGCCACCGACAAATCGATCCCGCAGCGGACGCAGGACATCGCCAAGGCCAAGCAGCTCATGGAGGCCGCGGGCCTTGGCAGCGGCTTCGACATCACGCTGACGACACTGCGCTATTCCGACATTCCAGGCTACGCGCAGCTGTTCCAGAATTTCGCCAAGGAGATCGGTGCGCGCCTATCGCTCAACATCGAGGACCAGGACAAATATTACGGCAAGGCGGTGTTCGGCCAGTCGGACTGGCTGGACAGCCCGCTCGGCATCACCGACTACGCGCACCGCAGCGTGCCGAACGTCTTCCTGAAGAGCCCGCTGGTCAGCGACGGTCCGTGGAACGCGGCGCATTTCAAGAACACGGCCTATGACGGGCTCGTCGCCGGCTATCTCAAGGCGCTCGACCTCGACGCGCAGCGCAAGGCCGCCTCCGACATCCAGAAACTGCTGCTCGAAGAGACGCCGGTGATCTTCAGCTACTTCCCCGATTTGCTTGTGCCGGTGCGCAAGAATGTCAGCGGCCTGCCGCCGATCGCCGCCGGCCTGCTGCTCGACCGCGTGTCCATAAGCTGATCATGACCGCGCACCAACGCCACGTCACGAAAGAGAAGAAGCGGGAGACTACCATTCGCAAGCCCCATTTGCGCGGTCGCGGGCCGCACTTCCCCTTGCTCGACAATATCGTGCAGTACGAGTTCGAACCGGGCTATGTCGCCTTCACCATGCCGTCGCCGAAGCGGCTGCGGGTGCAGGTCGGATCGATGACCGTGGCCGACACGACCAGGGCGCTGGTGTTGTACGAATCCGATCATTTGCCGGTCTATTACTTCCCGATCGGCGACGTGCGCGAGGAGTTCCTGCTGCCGAGCAAGACGACGACGGAGGACCCGTTCAAGGGCGTCGCCACCCACTATTCTCTCAACACCGGCATCACGCTGGTCGAGGATGGCGCCTGGCGCTATCTCGACCCGGTCAAGGGCTGCCCACCGATATCGGATTACATGTCGTTCACCTGGAGCAAGATGGGCCACTGGTTCGAGGAGGACGAGGAGATCTTCGTCCATGCCCGCGACCCGTTCCGCCGGGTCGACTGCCTGCCCTCGTCGCGGCGTGTGCAGGTCATCCTCGACGGCGAGCAGGTGGCGGATTCACGCCGTGGCGTCTTCCTGTTCGAAACCGGCCATCCGGTGCGCCACTATTTGCCGATCTCGGACACCAGGCTCGATATGTTCGCGCCCAGCCGCTACATCTCGCGCTGCCCCTATAAGGGCATCTCCAACTATTACCACGTGACGACAAGCACCAAGCGCCACGAGAACCTCGTCTGGTACTATCCCGAGCCGGTGCATGAAGCCGAGCGCATCAAGGGGCTGGTCTGCTTCCACCACGAAATGGTCGACAAGATCCTGGTCGACGGCGTCGAGATCCCGAAAGAGGCGACGGCGGCATCGGACGGCTATTTCTGAGCTGCACCTCTCTCCCGCCGTCATTCTGCAGCGAAGCAAGCGGTGCGAAGTAACCGCCGTAGCGATCCTTCGCGCCCCCCTCTGTCCCGCCAGCATCAAAAGGTTCTCCCGCCGCGAGCCGTTCGTGGGCGATTTTGAATCCCGCAGCATTGTCCCATTTGTCGGTTGAAATATTTTTCAAATGGAAATAGGAATGTTCAAAAGATGATTGCGACGCAGCGGCGCGTCAGGAACTGGAGGAAGCGACATGTCCCATCCGCAATTCGCAGCGGAACTTCTGCAGCGGGCTGAAAAGCAGGGGCCGATCACCATCGGCCTGGCCGGCGCCGGGCAGATGGGCACCGACATCGTCGTCCAGGTCGCGCTGATGCCGGGCATGCGCATCGGCGCCATTTCCGAGGTCCGGCCGCAGGCGGCGATCGATGCGGCATTGCTCGCTGGCCATGACCGTTCCGACATCGTCCAGGCGCCCAACGCCGCGGCCATCGACCGCGCCATCGAGGCCGGCAAGATCGCGGTGACCGAGGACCTGCATGCGCTGGCCGCCGCCGGCCGCATCGACGTCATCATCGACGCCACGGGCAATCCCAATATCGGCACGCTGTTCGCGCTCGAAGTGATGAAGAACGGCAAGCATATCGTCATGCTCAATGTCGAGGCGGACATCACCATCGGGCGTTTCCTGAAGGAAGAAGCGCGCAAGGCCGGCGTCGTCTATACCGGCGCGGCCGGCGACGAGCCCGCCTGCACGCTGGAGATCATCGGCTTTGCCAAAAGCCTCGGCTTCAACATCATCGCCGCCGGCAAGGGCAAGAACAATCCGCTGAAGATCGACGCCATGCCGGCCGACTACGAGAAGGAAGCCAGCGAGCGCAACATGAATGCGCGTATGCTGGTCGAATTCGTCGACGGCTCCAAGACGGCGATCGAGATGGTGGCGATCGCCAACGCCACCGGCCTGGTGCCAGACGTGCCGGGCATGCACGGCCCTACGGCGACGCTGGAGGAGCTGGCCAGCGTGCTCTGCCCGCGCGAGGATGGCGGCGTGCTGCATCGTAAAGGCGTGGTCGACTATTCGATCGGCAAGGGCGTAGCGCCCGGTGTCTTCTGCATCATCGAGACGAAGCATCCGCGCGTGCTGGAGCGCATGGTCGACCTCAAGGTCGGCAAGGGTCCGTATTTCACGATCTTCCGCCCCTATCATTTGACAAGCCTGGAAGTGCCGCTGTCTGCGGCGCGCGCCGTGGTCTACAAGCGCGCCGACATGGAACCGCTCGACCATCCGGTGGCCGAGGCGGTGGCGGTGGCCAAGAGCGACCTCGGCACCGGCCAGTCGCTCGGCATGATCGGCGAGAACGATTATCGCGGCTTCGCCATGACCTGGGAGGGCGCGCGCGCCAAGGGCGCACTGCCGCTCGGCCTCGCCGAACGCGCCAAGGTGGTCAAGCCTGTGAAGACCGGCGACTTCCTCACCTACGAAAATTGTGTACCCGACGATTCGATGGTGATAACCCAGATCCGCCGTCGTCTCGACCAGTCGGACGGACGGTTCGTTACCAACGCCGCCTGATCTTCACCGGATCTCCCCCTGATGGACGATGTCGTAATCGGGATCGACGCCTCGACGACGGCCGTGAAGGCGATCGCCTTCACGCGTGACGGCGCGGAGCTGTTCCAGGCGCGCGAGACCTATCCGCTTTCCAATCCTAGGCCCGGCCATTTCGAGCAGGACGCCGAGCATTGGTGGACCGCTTTGCTCGGTGCCTTGAGAGCGGTCGGCGAAAAAGTCGGCGCTGGGCGCGTGGCGGCGATTTCGATCGCCCATCAGCGCGAGACCTTCACGCTGATCGACGGCGCCGGCAAGCCGCTTATCCCCGCCATATTGTGGCTGGACGAGCGTGCCCGCCCGCAGGTGGCGCGGCTTTCGGCCGAACTCGGCCGCGAGGCGATCCGCGACTGGAGCGGCAAGCCGCCGGATCCGACGCCAGCGCTCTACGCCGTCGCCTGGCTCGCCGAACACCAGCCGGAGGCGCTCGCCAAGGCGGCAGCCCTTGTCGATGTGCATGGTTTCTTCGTGCACCGGCTGACAGGCCGGCTGGTCACCAGCACTGCAAGTGCAGATCCGCTCGGGCTGCTCGACGTCGCGACAGGCGCCTGGCACCCCAGGCTTGTCGCTGCCGCCGGGCTCAGATCCGACCAACTGGCGGAGCTTATCGCCCCTAGCACGGTCTGCGGCGGTCTTGCCGAGAGCGTTGCGCGACTCACCGGCCTCAAGGCCGGCACGCCGATCGTCGCCGGCGCCGGCGATGGCCAGGCGATGGGCCTGGGCATGGGCGTCTACGGCGCCGGCAAGAGCTACCTCTCGCTCGGTTCCGGCGTCGTCAGCGGTTGCTATTCAAGTGCCGTCACGACATCGGACGCGTTTCGCACGCTGGTCTCGCCGACCGGCTCCGGCTTCATGCTGGAGACGGTGCTGCGCTCAGGCATGCAACTGGTCGACTGGATCGTGCGCACCACAGGGTCAGCCTCGGCCGCAACGCTGGAGAAGGCGGCGGTGGACGTTGCCGCCGGCAGTGACGGCCTGCTGGTCATGCCCTATTGGGCCGGCGTGATGAGCCCCTATTGGGATGGCGCGGCGCGTGGCGCCATTGTCGGCCTGTCGCTTGACCACCGGCCGGAGCATCTCTTCCGCGCGACCCTCGAAGGCATTGCCTTCGAGCAGGCCATCGCCAGCGAGGCAATGGAAAGCCAGACCGGCGGCAAGCCGGCGGCAATGATCGCGGCCGGCGGCGGCACCAATTCGGCGCTGCTGATGCGGATCATGGCCAGCGTGCTCGAGCGGCCGCTCTCGGTGTCGCCGGTCAACGAGGCTGCGGCCCTTGGCGCTGCGATGCTGGCTGCCTCCGCCGTTGGATGGTTCGCCTCGCCCGAGGCGGCGGCCGAGGCGATGACGGCGCCACCGACCAGACATGTCGACCCCGTCGACGAACTGGTCCCGGGCTATCGCGTCCGCAAAGCGATCTACCGCGACCTCTATCACGCGACGCGTGGCATCCACACACGGCTCGCCAACGCTTCGGCGTAAAGTCGACGTCGCTAGTTTCCCAGATCCAGAACTTCTGGTGTTGTGTCTGCCAGCGCAGCCGCTTTTTGAGTCTTGTCCGGCCAATGCTAGATTTGCGGCCATGAAGACAGCATTTCATCTCGCGGCCCTGCCCTGGATTGTCGCCTTTGCTGCAATCCCGATGTCCGCGCTCGCGCAGGACGAACCTACCGAACCGCCATTCGAGGTCGCGCTCGACATCGACTCTGACGGCCGAATGGATCGGGCCGTGATCGCGCAGGATGCCGACAATGGGCAAGCGGAGCTCTCCATCTTTCTGGCTGCCGGTGAGGGAAAGCTCGACCCTTCACGTCAGCCTGATTTCATCAAGAAGGCGCTTACGGAGGATCGGATTCTGGCGCTCGAAAGCAAGGGCAAGGGATCGCTCGTTGTCACCTCCTGCTTCGGCTGCGGCGCCAACAAATCCTGGGAAGCGACGCTGACAATCGTCTATCGCCAGAGAAAATTCCTGGTCGCCGGCTACAGCCGTGATTGGGACTGGAACGTCCAGAAATCCGATGGCACGGTCGAGACGACGCTCGGCGGTTGCGACATCAATTTTCTCACCGGCAAGGGCGTCGCCTCACAGGATCTCGATGACGGCAAGCCGGTCGAAGGAACGTTCGCGCCCATCGATCTCGCGGACTGGTCGGACGCCAGCCGCCCCAAACCCTGCGAGTTTTGAAACACCCCGGCTGAGCGCCAGACCTCAGCGACCAAGCAGGCCCTTGGCCGCGTCCTCGTCGGTGATCAGCACCGATATCTTGGTGTTGGCGAGCGCTGCACGCATGATGGCCACCTTTTCCTGCCCGCCCGAGACCAGGATAATGTTCGGTATGTCCGACAACTCCTGCAGCGGATAGGCGCAGACCCGGCGATTGACCTCATGGTCGACCGGACGACCCTCGGCGTCGATGAAATGGCAGAGGATATCGCCGACGGCGCCGGCCGCCTGCAGTTCCTCGAGCTCGCTCGGCTTGATGAAACCGTAATTGGCGATCGGGCTGTCGTTGGAGAACGAGCCGACGCTGAGCACGGCGATGTTGGCGCGGCGCGCCCGGAAAACGACGTCCTGGACGCTGCGCTGGCTCATGAAGGCGTCGCGCTGTTCCGGCCTGTCGGCATAGACCGGCACCGGCAGCAGGAAACATTCGGCGCCGATCTTTTCGGCGAACTCCCAGGCGCTTTCGGTCGGGTTGAGCGGCTGGGCATGGGTAAGGCCGCCAAGCATCGAGACCACCGTGGTTCTGGCGATCGGCCGCCTGGGCAGTTCCTTGATGGCGAACTTCAGCGTGCGGCCCCAGCCGAGCGCGATGACATCGCCAATGTTCACATTGTCGGCCAGGTAGGTAGCGGCGGCATGGCCGATCATCAGCGGCGCATTGCTCCTGTCGGCGGCCGAGGGCACCACTACGGCCTGGCTCAGGCCGAAACGCTGCTTCAGGCTCTCCTCGAGTTGCACGCATTCGACGACGCTGTCGCGGATGCGGAACTGGACGACGCCTTCCTCGCGAGCGGCGGAGAGGATGCGATGCACCTTGATGCGGCCGATGCCGAGGATCTCGGAGATCCGCTCCTGCGTCAGGCCCTCGACATAATAGTGCCAGGCCGCGCGGGCCTTCAGTTCGGCGTCCGGAAAGCGCGAGGCCCTCTCGTTCTCCATGGTCGCCATCTTTCTTGCCCTCCCGCAGCAAGCCTTCCCGTAAGGCAAACCGCATTGCCACGCAAACCGCCGCCGAATGGCGCGACGGCACTTGACAATTTTCTGATGAACAGTTTAGCTGAACAAAATTGCATATCAAAGATAAATTGTTCACAGGGAGGTGCCTGGTGAACAAGGGCAGCCGGCGACGCATCGCCGGTTCGCTGACGGAGGAGACGAAGTGGCTGTGAGCAACGATGCGAGCGATTTGAAAGCCGGGACCGGTGCGCAGGCCGCGACGGGCGCCAAGCTTTCGGCGCTGTTCGCCGGAACGATGGGACCGCTGATCGGCCTGGTGCTGCTGTGCCTGGCGCTGACGCTGACCACCGACACGTTCCTGACAGTGCGCAACATCCTCAACGTGCTCGACCAGATCACCGTGCTCGGCATCATGGCGATCGGCATGACGCTGGTCATCCTGATCGGCGGCATCGACCTCTCCGTCGGCTCGGTGCTGGCGCTGGCTTCCATGGTCATGGGCTTCGTCGCCCATCCCGACTATCTCAATCTCGGCCTGCCGGCGGGCATCGCCGCGGCACTCGTCGTTGCCGGCCTGTGCGGGCTGGTCTCGGGTCTGCTGGTGACAGTGACGAAGCTGCCGCCGTTCATCGCCACGCTGGCCATGATGTCGGTGGCGCGCGGCCTCGCCAACATGATTACCGACGGCTCGCAGATCGTCGGCTTTTCCGACTGGTTCACCAACCTGTCGATCATCCGCCATTTCGGCTTCCTGTCGGTCACCGTCGGGCTGATGATCGTGCTGGCGATCGTCTTCGCCATCTTCCTCAACTACCGCGCCACCGGCCGCAGCCTCTATGCGATCGGCGGCAGCGCCGAGGTGGCGCGGCTGTCGGGCATTCCGGTCAAGTCGCTGACCAACTGGGTCTATGCGATCTGCGGCGTGCTGGCTGGTCTCGCCGGCATCGTGCTGGCGGCGCGGCTCGATTCCGTGCAGCCGAGCTCGGGCCTCGGCTACGAGCTGGACACGATCGCGGCTGTGGTGATCGGCGGCGCCAGCCTCTCAGGCGGCGTCGGCTCGGTCGGCGGCACCGCCGTCGGCGTGCTCATCATCGGCGTGCTGCGCAACGGGCTCAACCTGCTCGGCGTCTCGCCCTTCATCCAGCAAGTGGTGATCGGCGTGGTGATCGCGCTGGCGGTCGCCACCGACACCTGGCGACGGCGAGCGCAATGAAGAATGGGGCTCAATAGGAATTCGCCCGGCATCCGGGCGGAAACGGATCGGTCGATCCGAAACTGGGAATGTTCGGCCAAGGGGCGCTGAGGTGCGCAGGCGGGACAGATTGAATATCAACGGAGGAAAACCATGCTGACCAAACGTTCACTCTTGCTTGCCGCCGCGGCCGTCATTCCGCTGCTCGGCCTCACCGACATGGCTTCGGCCAAGGAGGCCAAGAAGCTCGGCCTCGCCGTGGCCAATCTGCAGGCCGACTTCTTCAATCAGATCAAGCAGTCCGTCGAAGCCTACGGCAAGGAAAAGGGCATCGAAGTCGTTACCGTCGACGCCAAGGGCAATTCGGCAACGCAGGTCAGCCAGGTGCAGGACCTGATCACGCAGAATATCGATGCGCTGATCTACATCCCGGCCGGCGCCACCGCCGCCACCGTACCGACCAAGACGGCGAAGGCCGCCGGCATCCCGGTGGTCAATGTCGACCGCAACGCCGATGGCGCGCCGGGCGACACGTTCATCGCCACCAACAGCGTCGCCTCGGCCCAGGCGGTGTGCGACTACATTGCCAAGCAGGCTGGTGGCAAAGGCGAGCTGATCATCATCCACGGCCAGAAGGGCACGACGCCGGAAGTCGACCGTTCGAAGGGCTGCGGTGAAGCACTCAAGGGCTATCCCGATATCAAGGTGGTCGGCGAACTGTGGAGCGAAGGCTGGCACCAGGACGAAGGCTTCAAGCTGACGCAGGATCTGCTTCAGTCGCATCCTGATGTCTCGATCGTCATCGGCCAGGCCGATGCGCTGGCGCTGGGTGCCGCGCAGGCGGTCAAGGTCGCCAATCCCGGTCACAAGGTCTGGGTTGCCGGCTTCGACGGCGACGTGGCGGCGCTGAAGGCGCTGAAGGACGGTGTCTTCGACGTCACCGCGACGCAGCAGACGCAAGGCATGGGCCGGCTCGCCGTCGATGCGGCGATCAAGCTGGTGGCCGGCGAGACAATTCCCGCCGAACAGCTGCAGGACGCGACGCTGACCACCAAGGACAATGTCGAGCAGTTCATCGCCAAGCACCCTTGAGACCTGGCCTGTTCGAGAGTTGGCTTGTCTGAGAGTTTATGAGCGCAACGATGTCGCCTGATCCCCGCCCAAGCGAAAGCCCGCACAACGGGCTCTTCGTCAACGGCCTCTGCAAGAGCTACGGACCGGTCCAGGTCCTGGCCGATGCGAGCTTCGAGGTGCGGCCGGGCGAGGTCGTGGCGCTGCTCGGCGAAAACGGCGCCGGCAAGTCGACTGTCTCGAACATCATCGCCGGCGCGACCAAGTCCGATGCCGGCTCCATCATCTGGCGGGGGAAGCCCTATTCCCCCGCCAACCCCGCCGCCGCCATCGAGGCCGGCGTCGGCATGATCCACCAGGAACTGAAGCTGCTGCCCGATCTTTCGGTGGCGGAGAATGTCTATGTAGGGCGCCTGCCGATGCGCGGCGGCCGCATCGACCGCGCGACCATGAATGCAAAGGCCTCGGCGCAATTGAAGCGGCTCGGCCTCGACGTCTCGCCGGAGCGCAAGGTGCGCACGCTGCGCATCGCCGCCCAGCAGCAGGTCGAGATCGCCAAGGCGCTGACGCTCAATGCCGAGCTTTTGATCTTCGACGAACCGACGGCAGCACTCGGCGGCGAAGAGACGGAGCTGCTGTTCCAGCAGATCCGCAAGCTCAAGGCCGACGGCATGTCCTTCATCTATATCAGCCATCGTCTCGACGAGATCGCTCAGATCGCCGACCGCGTGGTGGTGATGCGCGACGGGCGCATCGTTGCCCGCCACGAGCGCGCCGACATTCCGGTACGCACCGTGGTTGAGCAGATGGTCGGCCGCAGCGTCGAGCGGATGTTCCCAAAGCTGTCGCCGCCGGGCTCGGACACGCTGCTCGAGGTCGAGAACCTGTCGTCACCGGAGCGCAGTTTCAACGATGTCAGCTTCTCGGTGAAGTCCGGCGAAATCCTCGGCATTGCCGGGCTGATCGGCGCCGGGCGCACGGAGCTGGTGCGGGCGATCGCCGGCGCCGATCCGATCTCGTCGGGTTCGGTGCGCGTCGCCGGCAAGCCGGTGCATCTCAGCGGCCCGGCAGCGGCGATCAAAGCCGGCGTCGTGCTGGTGCCCGAGGACCGCAAGGCGCAAGGCGTGGTGCTCGACCAGACCATCGGCGAGAACCTGGCATTCGGCAATTTCGACCATGTCGCGCCGAAGGGCTGGGTCTTCCCGAAGGCGGTGCAGAAATTCGCCGAGGCCGGCATCTCCAGGCTCGGCGTCAAAGGCCGGCCGAACCAGGCGATCTCAAAACTTTCCGGTGGCAACCAGCAGAAGGTGATCATCGCCAAATGGGTGTCGCGGCCGCCCAAGGTGTTCATTCTCGACGAGCCGACGCGCGGCATCGATGTCGGCGCGCGCGCGGCAATCTACGACGTCATCGCCGACCTCGCCCGTTCAGGCATGGCGGTGGTGGTGGTGAGCTCCGACCTCGAGGAGGTGCTCGGCCTGTCGCATCGGGTGCTTGTGCTGAGCCGAGGCCGCCAGCGCGGCATCCTTGATCGCAATGATGCCAGCAATGTCGCGGTGATGGAACTCGCCACGAGCTGAGGGACAAGGAATCGGAACAAAGCGCAGCAGGTGATACTCTCCCAGGCACCGGACCGCGCGGGGCGCCAGCAGGACTGGCGCCCCTTCATTTCGGGAACCGGCGGTTGGAGGAGAGGAACCGACGATGACACTGTTCGATCTTAAGGGCGACGTGGCGCTGGTGACCGGCGCCGGCAGCGGCATTGGGCAAGCGATCGCCATCGGCCTCGCCGAAGCCGGTGCCGATGTCGCCTGTTTCGGTCATACCTCCAAGGGTGGGCTGGACGAAACCGCGCAAAGGATCACCGCACTCGGCCGCAAGGCGCTGGTGCTGACCGGCACGGTGACCTCGGAAGACGACCTTGCGGCAGCGGTCGAGCGTACCGAAAACGAACTCGGGGCACTGACCATCGCCGTCAACAATGCCGGCATCGCCGGAGCAGAACCGGCCGAGACGCTGCCCCTGGAGACATGGCAGAAGATCTACGACGTCAATGTCAGCGGCGTCTTTCTCTCCTGTCAGGCCGAAGCGCGCGCCATGCTCAAGCGGCGCAAGGGCTCGATCATCAACATCGCCTCGATGTCGGGCTCGATCGTCAATCGCGGCCTGACGCAGGCGCACTACAATTCCTCGAAGGCCGCCGTCATCCACATGTCGAAAAGCCTCGCCATGGAATGGGCGGATCGCGGCCTGCGCGTCAACGTCGTCAGCCCCGGTTACACGCTGACGCCGATGAACAAGCGGCCGGAGGTCGCCGACCAGGTCAAGATCTTCGAGCGCGACACGCCGATGGGACGCATGGCGACACCGGAGGAGATGGTCGGCCCGACCGTGTTCCTGGCCAGCCGCGCTTCGAGTTTCGTCACTGGCATCGACCTGATCGTCGATGGCGGATTCGTCTGCTGGTAGGAGAAAAAATGCAGAAGCGTTTTGAAGGAAAGACCGCGGTCATCACGGGCGCCAGCGGAGGCATCGGTGCTGCAATGGCAAAGCGCTTTGCGGCGGAAGGTGCGGCGGTCGTCGTCAGCGCCATCGACCCGCGCGTCGACGAGGTCGCCGCCAGCCTGAAGGCGGCGG
Organism: Mesorhizobium monacense; assembly: GCF_056781675.1. NCBI lineage: Bacteria > Pseudomonadati > Pseudomonadota > Alphaproteobacteria > Hyphomicrobiales > Phyllobacteriaceae > Mesorhizobium > Mesorhizobium monacense. Next base: position 4,040,680 of record NZ_CM165567.1, read on the forward strand.
GCGCGAAGGTCGCCTCGATGCGGATGGACGTGACCAGGAAGGACGAGGTCGCCGCGCTCTACGATCTCGCCGAGCAGCAATTCGGCCGAGTCGACATCTCGGTGCAGAATGCCGGCGTCATCACCATCGCGCGGATCGAAGCCATGACCGAAGCCGAGTGGGACAAGGTGATGGCGGTGAACACCAAGGGCGTGTTCCTGTGCTGCCAGGAGGCGATCGCGCGCATCCGCAAACATGGCGACGGCGGCCGGCTGATCAACACCGCCTCCGGCCAGGCGCGGCAGGGTTTTATCTACACGCCGCACTATGCGGCGTCGAAATTCGGCGTCGTCGGCATCACCCAGAGTCTGGCCAAGGAAGTGGCCAAGGAGAAGATCACCGTCAACGCCATCTGCCCCGGCATCATCGACACCGACATGTGGGCCTATAACGATGCTGCCTGGGGTAAACTGATGGGCGACTACAAGCCGGGTGAGCTGATGGCCGAATGGGTCAGGAACATCCCGATGGGCCGCGCCGGCAGCGGCGAGGACGTGTCCGGCCTGGTCAGCTTTCTGGCCAGCGACGATGCGACCTACATCACCGGCCAGACCATCAATGTCGATGGCGGCCTGATCATGTCGTGAGCAGCCTGATCGTGCTTGGGCACCGCCGGCCGGTAAGCCAGGACCGGCTGCTCGACGATGCCGAAATGCGCAAGCCGGAGGCTGATAGTGTCCCAGTTTGAAATTTGACGGGTCGTCAACCGCACCCCTAGCTTTTGTTTATCTCTGCCGCCATCATCGTGGCATGCGCATCGAGGACGACATCGCCAGGGTCGAGCAGCACATCCGCGAGCTTGAACAGCGGATAGAGCATCAGCAGGAGGTAATCGCCCAGGCAGAGGCGAGCGGCCTGTCAACAGACAGGGCGCGCGTATTCCTATTGTTTCTCAAGCAAACGTTGGGCATGAGCCGCGACCATCTTGCGAGGCTTCTGACGGATGAGGTCCTAGCGAGCAGATCCCCGGACGGCGGCACAGACTTGGGTCAGTGAATTTCCAACTGAGACACTACCGATGGGCTTTATGCGTTGCGCGGCATGAACGTTGGTATATATAATTTCATCCCATGAAACGGCTGCGGCAAGCCGGACAGCTTGCGGCTGGTGGCCGGGGATTGTGGGACCACCTCGATGGTTGGGACGTTTCGGAGCGCCGCGCGGGTGGCGATCGACCCGTTGATGACTCTTCGGCAGCAGCCCGCCGGCAGCCGTGACGGCGTCCCCCTCGGCATCCTCCGGAATCGAATTTTCACCAATCCCCCTCGCCTGCACGACAATCGATGCATCGGTGCCTTGCGCGCCTGCCGCTTTTGCCAACACAATGAAATCAAAAACCGAGAAGACGGGAACGAGCGATAATTTCCACACGGCTTGACAGGAGAACGAGCATGTTACTTCGCAGCGTGATTTCGAAATTCTCAATGGGAGCACTTGCGCTTGCCGCGGCAAGCGCGCTGACACCACCGGCACAAGCGGCCGCGCCTGAATCCAACGACCCGATCAAGATCGCGCTGTTCGACTGGACCAGCGTCAATTTGAACGCCAAGATCCTTGGCGGCATCCTCGAAAAACTCGGCTACACGGTGGAATATCCGACCGCCGACTACCTCTCCAGCCTGACCACCGGCCTGACCAATGGCGACCTCGATGTCGGCCTGGAATTCTGGGACACGACGGCCGGCGAAGCCATGAAGGCGTCCGACGCCACCGGGCAGACCGAACGTCTCGGCGCGCTCGGCCCCAAGGCCAAGGAAGAGTGGTGGTTCCCCGAATATATGAAGGAGAAATGCCCCGGCCTGCCGAACTGGGAAGCGCTGAAGGATCCAAAGTGCGCCGAAGCCTTCTCGACGGCCGAGACGGCACTGAAGGGGCGCTATGTCGGCGGCCCGGTGACCTGGGAAGGCTTTGACGACGAACGCGTCGAGGCGCTGAAGCTGCCCTTCACCGTCATCCATGCCGGCACCGACGCGGCGATGTTCGCCGAGCTGGACTCGGCCTATCAGCGCAAGGCGCCGATCATGCTGTGGATCTATTCGCCGCATTGGGCGCCGGCCAAATACAAGGGCGAATGGGTGCAATTCCCCGAACATACGCCGGAGTGCTACAGCGACCCGAAATGGGGCTCGAACCCCGACGCCAAATATGACTGCGGCAAGCCGCATGGCGAGATCTGGAAGTATTCCTGGGCCGGCATGAAGGACAAATGGCCGGTCGCCTACAAGGTGGCGAAGGCCTACACGATCGACACCAACGAGCTCAACAAGATGAGCGGCGACATCGATCTGAACGGCAAGACCCCGGAAGAGGTCGCTGCCGCCTGGATCGCCGCCCACGAAGCCGACTGGAAAGCCTGGGCGCAGTGATCGTTCCGACTGGAAAAGTGAGACCCGGCTGTTGATCGGCCGGGCCTCGATCTTTGATACTCCAGAAGGTCGATCGAATGACGGAAGCGACTGAACAGGCGTTGAAGACAGCGGGCAAGGATGCCCGTCCGATAAAACTTGCCTGCCGCAATGTCTGGAAGCTGTTCGGGGCGAACGCGGCCGATTTCATCCGTCAGCGCGACGGCAAGGCGAGCCCTGCGGACATTGCCGCGGCCGGACTGGTCGGCGCGGTGCGCGCCGTCGACCTCGAAATCCGCCAGGGCGAGATCTTCATTATCATGGGGCTTTCGGGGTCGGGCAAGTCGACGCTGGTGCGCTGCATGTCGAGGCTGGTCGAGCCAACCCATGGCAAGGTGGAATTCGAAGGCAAGGACCTGCTCAAGATTTCCGATGCGGCGCTGATCGAGCTCAGGCGCCATCGCATGGGCATGGTGTTCCAGAATTTCGCGCTGCTGCCGCATCTCAATGTGCTCGACAACATCGCCTTCCCGCTGAGCATCCAGGGGCAGGACCGGGCGACGCGCGAGAAACGGGCGCGGGAGGTCATCGAGCTTGTCGGCTTGCGCGGCCGTGAGCATTTCTATCCACGCGAGCTTTCCGGCGGCCAGCAGCAGCGTGTCGGCATCGCCCGCAGCCTGGCGACCAAGCCAGAAATCTGGTTCCTCGACGAGCCGTTCTCGGCGCTCGACCCGCTGATCCGGCGTGAGATGCAGGACGAGCTGATGCGGCTGCAGACCATGCTGCACAAGACCATCGTCTTCATCACCCATGATTTCGACGAGGCGATCAGGCTGGCCGACCGCATCGCCATCATGAAAGACGGCGAGGTCATCCAGATCGGCACGCCGGAAGAGCTGGTGGTTAATCCGGCGACCGACTATGTCGCCGAATTCACCCGCGACGTCGACCGCGCCAAGGTGATCTCGGCGCGAAGCCTGATGCGCGCCTGCGACGGCTCGGAGCACGGCGGCATGGTGGCGCCGGATGCCAAGATCTCAAGCTTTTCGGCCAGCATCGTTTCCGCCGGCAAGCCGTTCGCGGTGGTCAACGGCAGCGGCAAGCCGATCGGCGAAGTGACGCCGCAAGCGGTGATCGACCTTCTGGCCGGCATCGAGCACAAGAGCGCCGGCGCATGACGGTGACGGCCAGCGCCAGCGCAGCGAGGCCGCCGGTTCAGCGGTGGCTGGCGATCTGGGCGCTCGCGCTTGCCGCCGTGCTCACCGTGTTCCTGCTGCAGGACAGCGTGCCCTGGGCCGTCAACTATCCGACCGAAGCAGTGGTCCCGGTCGCCGACTGGGTCAGCGCGCTGATGCGCTGGATAAAATCGAACTTCTCGTGGCTGACGCGCTCGATCACCGCCGTGCTCGGCGTGCCGCTCGATTTCGCGCTCAATCTTTTGGCCAAGAATTTCAAGATCGGCCACGGCGCCGACGCCTATGTTCTGCCGCGCTTGTCCTGGGTCGGAGTCTGCGCGGCCGCCCTCCTCGCAGGGCACGCCGCCGGCGGCTGGAAGCTTGGCGTGCTGGTCGGCGGTTGCTTTGCCTACATCGCGCTGTTCGGCCAATGGACAAGCGCCATGCTGACGCTCGGGCTGATCTCGATCGCGGTGCCGTTCTGCATCGTCACCGGGTTGTTCGTCGGCATCTGGGCCTGGCGCAAGCCTTGGGCCGAGCAGCTCATCATCTCCCCCGCCCTCGACCTGATGCAGACGATCCCGACCTTCGCCTATTTGATCCCGATGCTGCTTCTGTTCGGCAACAGCCCGGTTTCGGCGATGATCGCCACCGCAATCTTCGCTACGCCGCCGATGGTGCGGGCAACGATGCTGGGGCTGGCGCGGGTGCCGTCGGAGATCGACGATTTCAGCGAGATGGCCGGCTGCACAGCCAGGCAGAAGCTATGGCGCGTGCTGCTGCCCTCGGCACGGCCGACGCTGATGGTCGGCGTCAACCAGGTGATCATGCTGGCGCTCAACATGGTGATTATCGCCTCGATGATCGGCGCCGGCGGCCTCGGCTACGACGTGCTCCTGGCATTGCGTGCGCTGAAGGTCGGCGAGGCGATGGAAGCGGGCCTTGCCATCGTCGCTTTAGCCATCGCGCTCGACCGGCTGAGCCAAGCCATCGCCCACAACCATGCGCAGGGCCAGACGTATCAGGCGGCGAGCCCGGTCCTCTGGCGCCGCTACCCCAATCTGACGCTGGCGGTTCTCATCCTTGCTGCCACCACGTTGCTCAGCCTGTTTGTCCCGGCATTCGTCGCGGTGCCGAAGGCGATCACTTTCACCACCGCGCCGCTGTGGAAGGCAGCGGTGAGTTGGGTGACGATCAACTTCTTCGACACGATCGAGGCGTTTCGCGTGGCACTGATCCTCAATGTGCTGAACCCGGTGCGCGCCTTCTGCGAAGGCTTTCCGTGGCTGGGCGCCGTGTTCCTGCTTGGCCTCGCCGGCTATCAGCTCTCCGGCCTGCGGCTCGCCTTCCTGGTCGCCGCGCTGACTGCCTTTTGCGCGATCACGGGGCTGTGGGAAAAGACCATGGCGACGGTCTATCTCTGCGGCATCTCTGCCTTCATCTCGTGCCTGATCGGCATTCCGATCGGGCTCGCGGCCTCACGCAGCGACCGTTTCGAGAAGATCGTCACGCCGATCATCGACACGCTGCAGGTGCTGCCGTCCTTCTGTTTCATCATTCCGGTGGTGATGCTGTTCCGCGTCGGCGACGTCACCGCCATGATCGCCACCGTCGCCTTCGCCGTGGTGCCGGCGATCCGCTACACCAGCCACGGCATCCGCCAGGTGCCGCCGGCGCTGATCGAGGCGGCCAAGGTTTCCGGCTGCACGCCGCGCCAGACCTTCTTTCGCGTGCAATTGCCGCTGGCGCTGCCCGAGATCATGCTCGGGGTCAACCAGACGATCCTGATGGCGCTGGCGATGATCATCATCTGCGCCATGGTCGGCACGCGCGATCTCGGCCAGGAAGTGTTTATCGCACTGTCCAAAGCCGATTCCGGCCGCGGCATCGTCGCCGGGCTGGCCATCGCCTTCATCGGCATCGTCGCCGACCGGCTGTTCAGCGCCTGGACGGCGAAGGCACGGGCGAGGCTGGGATAGTTCAGGCGCGGCGGTTATTCCGCCGCCACGCCTTTCACTTCCAGATACGATTCCATGGAGTCGTCCAGCGCCTGCAGCCAGGGCGTATGGTGCAGCGGCGCCATGGTGCCGGTCATCAGCGAGCGGTAGGCGTGGTCGCGGAAGCTCATAATGTCCTCCCCCTTGTGGTGCTCCCACTCCATGAAGGTCTTGTTGACCGCCTCGACGTCGAAGCCGGGATAGTCGGTCTGGTCCATCAATTCCTTGGTGTAGTCGCCCTGGAACCAGATCATCTGCTCGGCGTCTTCCAGCGTTTCCTCGCGAGCGCGCCATTTCGCGCCATGCGCCGCCATCGCTTCGGCCGACGGCAGTTTGATGCGGCCCATGATCACGTCGCGGGCGAACCAGGCCTGCGCGTCGAACATGTTGAAGGTGTAGAACTGGTCCTGCATGCCGATATAGGACAGCTTCGGGTTCTTCTCCCAGACGACGCCTTCGTAGATGCCGTCCGGCCACATGCGGTTGGCGGTCTTGAGCTTGAGATCGTCGGTGAGGAAGGGGAAAGAATGCAGGTAGCCGGTGCACAGGATGATGGCATCGACGTCCTTGGTGGTGCCGTCCTTGAAGTGGGCCGTCTTGCCGACGACCTTCTGCAGCAGCGGCACTTCCTTCCAGTTCTCCGGCCATTTGAAACCCATCGGCTTCGAGCGGTAGCTGGAGGTGATGGATTTGGCACCGTATTTGTAGCATTGCGAACCGATGTCCTCGGCCGAATAGGAACGGCCTATGATCAATATATCCTTGCCCTTGAACTCCATCGCGTCGCGGAAATCGTGGCTGTGCAGGATGCGCCCGTTGAAGGTGGAGAAGCCTTCGAAATAGGGAACGTTGGGGACGGAGAAGTGCCCTGAGGCGACGACGACATTGTCGAACTCTTCCGAGTAGGTGATGTCGTTGGTGCGGTCATGCGCGGTGACGGTGAATTTTTTCGTCTCGTCCGAGAAGGTGACCATGCGCACCGGGCTGTTGAAGCGCACCCATTGGCGCAGGCCTGACTTTTCGACGCGGCCCTTGATGTAGTCCCACAAAACGGCGCGCGGCGGGTAGGAGCCGATCGGCCGGCCGAAATGCTCCTCGAATGTGTAGTCGGCGAATTCGAGGCATTCCTTCGGGCCATTCGACCAAAGGTAGCGATACATCGAGCCGTGCACCGGGTCGCCATGCTCGTCGAGGCCGGTGCGCCAGGTGTAGTTCCACAGGCCGCCCCAGTCGGACTGCTTTTCGAAGCAGACGACTTCCGGAATCTCGGCGCCCTTGTCGACAGCCGACTTGAAGGCCCTGAGCTGCGCCAGGCCGGACGGCCCGGCTCCGATGACGGCAACGCGACTTTTCATTGCGGACCTCCCGTTCCTGATTTCCCTAGCGAAACAAATTTCACTCACAGTGACACTAATTGGCCCTTCGTTGCTGTCAACAGGCCTTGTGTGGAAAGCGCGTTCCGCACAGGCAAGTTCCGGTGAAAAAGCCATCCGCGAGCGGCAGGCGGGGAAAGCACAATTCGGCCGTGGATGGCTTGCCGTGGTGGTTGCTCTTCTGTATCGGCAGCGAATATGTTCACCTTGGGTGAAATAAATCCGCGAAGCGCGAGGGGGCGACATGGCGAAAAAGAGTTCGGAGCCCAAGCCTGGTGTTGCCAAGCCTGGCGTCGCTGCGGCCAAGCCGCTGCCGAAGGCCGGCGACGGGCGCGCGATCCGCACGCCGCTGACCCAGAACCCGCATGCCATCCGCGACACGCGCGAAAAGGTGCTGGAAGTGGCGATCGGCCGCGAGGTGCGGGCGTTCCGCAAGAAGCTCGGCATCACCGTCGCCGATCTGGCGGTCGCCACCGACATTTCGCTGGGCATGCTGTCCAAGATCGAGAACGGCATCACCTCGCCTTCGCTGACGACGTTGCAGGCGCTGTCCAGGGCGCTCGGCGTTCCCGTCACCGCCTTCTTCCGCCGCTTCGAGGAGGAGCGCAGCGCCGTCTTCGTCAAGGCCGGTGAAGGCCTCGACGTCGAGCGCCGCGGCACGCGCGCCGGCCACCAGTACAATCTGCTCGGCCATATCGGCTCCAACACCAGCGGCGTCGTCGTCGAACCCTATCTGATCACGCTGACCGAGGATTCCGACGTGTTCCCGACCTTCCAGCACGAGGGCATGGAGTTCCTCTATATGCTGGAGGGCGAGGTCGTGTACCGGCATGGCAGCAATCTCTATCCGATGAAGCCCGGCGACAGCCTGTTCTTCGACGCCGACGCCCCGCACGGACCGGAGAAGCTGACACGGTTGCCGATGCGCTATTTGTCGATCATCTGTTATCCGCAGAGCAGCGCGGGTTGAGGCATCTTCCGAACGCTTGTGCCGCCCCTCATCCGCCTGCCGGCACCTTCTCCCCGTAAAGAACGGGGAGAAGGGAGAAGCTCCAACGCTGGCGCCCCCCTCTCCCCGTCCTTACGGGGAGAGGGTAAGGGTGAGGGGCAGCGCCAACTTAGCAGGAAAAACTCAGTCCGGCCCAAACCCCGGGCTCGTCGGGCTGCCGTCATCCAGCTTCGACAGCCATTCGACCAGCGTCGGGCGGTAGCGGGTCAGGCCCTTGTAGGTGGCGAGTTCTTCCGGCAGGTCGCGGATGACGCGGTGCAGGCGCCTCGCCCATTTCGGCTGCGTCACCAGCTCGTCCATCTTGATCAAATAGCAGCGGATCGGGAAGACGATGCCGTTCGAGCGCGGCAGCCGCCAGAAGCTCTGCAGTTCGACGCGCAGATGCACCTTGTCGCCGACATTCTCGGGCGTCACGGTGGTCCGGTCCGGACCCCATTTGTGATAATTTTCCGGGCTGGTGTCGAGGCGCGGATTGATGGTCATCGTCCAGTTCAGGCGCCGTGCCGGCTTGCCTTGCTGGATGTTGGTGAGGAACTTCAGCGCCCGGATGAAAATGCCCTTCTCATGCGCCAGCGGCACCGGCGCGTGCCATTCGAAGAAGTTCATGCCGATGTCGAAATCGAGCGACCAGTCGGCCTGGGTGGTTACCATGCCGGCATCCATCCACAGATTGCCGTCGCGCTGGTCGAGGATGCAGAAATCGCCCTGGCTCTGCCGGGTGATGTATTCCATCGGTCCATAGGGCAAAGTCGACGTGTCACCGAAGGTGAAGGTGTCGTCGATGCCGAGCGGCCGGTTGATCCAGCGCCAGCGGTCGCCGTCGCGGGTCAGCGTGAAATGCTCGGGATAGCCGAGCGCCTGCTGCTCCATCAGCAATTCGAGCAGGTCCCAGCCGGCCAGCGTCATGTGCGGCAGCGACTGGCAGCGCAGCGGGTCTTCGGCCAGCACCAGCGCGCGGTCCTGCATCTCGGCGACATAGTGCTCGTCGACGTCGATCAGGTTTTCGAGCACGCTTCCCGTCGGCCCGACGACATGCGGCTCGATGTTGACCGCATACATGTAGCTGTCTTCGTGGAACGGGAACGGAAAACGCCTGATGTGCTCCGGGCTGTTCTTGAAGGTGAAGTCGTCGCGGAAGGTTTCCTTGCGAAAGGTGATGCCCATGATTTCCTCCTAGAGCGGGATGCGTTCGGGTTTGAACGCGACATCCCGCTCTATCTCTTTGTTTTAGCCGCATTTCTGCGACGCCAAGTGTATCCGCTTGGCTGCAAAATGCTCTACCGCTCCAGCACCAGCGATTTGCCCTCGAAGCGCGACACGCACGGCATGATCTTGCAGCCGGAGCGGTGGTCTTCCTCGCTCAGCCAGTGGTCGTTGTGGATGAACTTGCCGTCATGGGAGACGACATTGGTCTCGCACTGGCCACAGACGCCGCCACGGCAGAGATAGGGCGGATCGACTCCGGCCGCCTCAATGGCTTCGAGCAGGCTCTGCTGCGAACCGACGCGAATGGTCTTGCCGGTGACGGCCAGCGTCACGTCGAACGGAGCGCCTGGCTGCGGGGCCGCGAAATGCTCGAAATGCACGGTTTCCGCAGGCCAGCCAAGTGCGGCCGCGCGGTCGCGCACCCAGTTGATCATGCCGGCCGGACCGCAGACATAGAGGTGCGTGCCAAGCGGCTGCGAGGACAGGAGCCGGTCGAGTTCGATGCGTTCGTCAAGGTCGTCGTGGTAGAGCCTGACCCTGCGGTCGTAGCGCTGCTGAAGCACATCGGCGTAAGTGCCGAGCGAGGCGGTGCGGCAGGTGTAGTGCAGCTCGAAATTGCCACCCGACCCCGCTAGCTGCGAGGTCTGCGCTATGAACGGCGTGATGCCGATGCCGCCGGCCAGCATCAGATGTTTCCTGGCGCGCAGATCGAGCGAGAACAGATTGACCGGATAGCTGATCACCATCTCCAGGCCGGGCTTGACGCTCCGGTGCATGAACAGCGAGCCGCCGCGGCCGACATCGTCGCGGCGCACCGAGATGGTGTATTCGCGCGTATCGAGCGGCGAGCCCATCAGCGAATAGGGATTGAGCCTGGTGCGCTCGCCGTCGCGCATCTCGACCACGACATGGGCGCCGCCGGAAAAGGTCGGCAGCAGCTCGCTGTCGCGCCGGCGGAAATGAAAACGGGTGACCAGTTCGTTGACCGGGACGACGCCGCTGACCACGACATCGAGTTTCGTTGTTCCTGTGCTCATCGAAAAATCTCCTCCATCGGAGGAATCTCGCTGCGGTCCTCGGCGTTGATGCAAACGCCCTGGAAAGCGGCGAGGCGCCTGGAATAGTGGTCGCGCACCAGAAGCAGCAGGCCGCAATGCGAACAGGTCGCCGGCTGTGTCGTCACATTCTCGGTGATGCCCTTGCAGTGCACGCATTGCATGCGCCGCACCAGCGAGCCGCGATGCTCTGTCTGCATCGAGGTGTGGTCGATGCCGGCCTCCAGCGCCACCTGCATGGCCTGGCCGATCAGGCCTTCGGTGCCGGAGAGATAGAGGCGCAGGCCCATATGCGCATTGGTCAGCGTCTGCTTCAGTCGCGGCAGCAGGCTGGCGAAGGACGGCGCCAGATGGAATTGCGCCGGCTTCAGCGCTTCGAGGGCGCCGACATGTTTGCCATCAGGGCCGGGAATGAAGACGATTTCCGCTCCGTCGAAAAACCCGGCCGGAGCGTTCTTGGCCATCCCCGTTATCGCGAGCGCGCCTTCCGCATCCGCCACGAAAAGATGGTGCTTGCCGGGCTGTGGAGACAGGGTTCCGTAAACCGGCCGGCTGATGATGCTTTTGGCTGCCATTCTGTCTTTATGCCTCGAACCCCTCGCTGTTGATCGTGCCTCAGCCTTTGGCGGTGCGCTTGGTCTTCTTGGGATCGTCGAAGGGCAGCGGCTGCGCTGTGGCCTTGATCGAGCCGCTCTTGTTGCGGATCTCGAGCTTGGTGTCCTTGACGGCGCAATCCACGTCGAGCCTGGCAATGCCCATCGATTTCTTGACCAGCGGAGAATACATGGCGCAGGTCACCACGCCAACCTTCTTGCCGTCGCGGTAGACCGGCGCGCCCTCGTCGGCCGGCTCCTTGCCATCCAGCAAAACGCCGTAGATCTTGAAGCGCTCCTTGCCCTTCAGGCGGTAGTGCTCCTCGGCACCGCGGAAGCCGGTCTTGCCGGGGCTGACGGTGAAGTCGAGGCCGAGTTCCCACAGCGTGTCGCCAGGGCCTTCATTGTCGAACGGGTATTTCTGCGAATTGTCGTAGGGATAGAACAGCAGGTAGCTTTCGACGCGCAGCATGTCGAGCGTGGTGAAGCGGCAGGGAATGATGCCGGCGCCCTTGCCCTCGTCGAGGATCCTGTCCCAGATCGTGCCGGCATCCTGGCCGCGGCAGAAGATCTCGTAGCCGCGTTCGCCGGTGTAGCCGGTGCGCGAGATCATCACCGGAAGGCCGAACAGCTGCGTCTGCATGTGGTGGAAATAATTGAGATCGCGAATGCCCGGCACGTGCTTGGCCAGGTAGTCGACGGCGGTTGGACCCTGCAGCGAGAGATCGTGCAGGTTATCGTCGAAGCGCAGCGACACGTCACGCCCAACGGAAGCGCGCTGCAGTTCCTCATGGCCGGTGCCAGAGCCGTGCACGACCATCCAGCTATTCGGACTGATGCGGTAGATGATGCAGTCGTCGGTGAATTTTCCCGCCTCGTTCAGCATGCAGGCATAGGCCGACTTGCCGGGATAGATCTTTTCGACATCGCGCGTCGTCGCCAGGTCGATCAGATGCGCGGCGTGCGGGCCGGTGATGTGGACCTTCTTCAGGCCGGAGACGTCCATCAGCCCGGCCTTGGTGCGGATGGCGACGTACTCCTCGTCGGCGTCCTTGTCGTAGGTCCAGGCGGTGCCCATGCCGCTCCAGTCCTCGAGCTTCGAGCCGAGCGCGCGATGGCGATCCGCCAAGGTCGAAAATCTCCAGGATGCCGTCATCCGCTCGTCCTCCATTCGAAAGTCATGATGTTCCCTGCTCCGTGCGTGGCGGCCGGAGCTTTGGCCGGATATTGACCGCAAACGCCGGAGCCCTGCAATACCCGCAAGCAAATAATTTCATTGTCAGGCAAATTTCGGGGCACCAAACAAGCGGTTAACCAAGCGTAAAACCGTCTTGACAATTCGGCAAATCGGACAGAACTTATGAAAAAAATTTCACTCTCTTGAAAGAGCGAAGAGCGCGGCCGATTCGGAAGCCGGCGTTGAAAAAGGGGAGAAACCGATGTCCGACCTGCAGCAGCGCATCGAAGCGCTGTATCGTTCCGACGTGCGTGGTTCCGTGCTTCTGATCGTCTGCCTGTGGGCGACGATCCTCTTCGTCCTCGTGATGACATGGCCATACATCCCCCACGGCGGGATCAAGCTCGTCGTCGCGGTCGCCGCCGCCGCGGTGCTGATCTTCAACACGGCTGCCATCCTGGCGATGGTCAACCATTACAAGGAAGACAAGGACTTCATCTACGGGCTCGATATCAAGAACGCCGACGCGTACCGCAACCGCAAGTCCTGAGGGGTAGAAGAGATGTCCCGTTATAGACCGCCGGAGCAAAGCAAGGCCGGACAGGTTTTCGATATCGCCGTGGTGGTGGTCGCCATCTTCGTGGCGCTATGGCTGCCGCTCAAGCTCGGCCTGGCCGGCGCGGCAAAATCCATCGACGCGCTCGACACCAAGACGTGGGAATCGCTGGGACAGAACCCGACGATGGCCTCGATCTGGGAAAAGCTCGGCTATACGCCGGAGACCGCGCACGACGTCATTCAGAACCACTTCCACTACATCATCGACTGGCCGACGCTGATCATCATGGCGGCCGTCCTGATCGGCTATTTCGTCTTCCTGTTCCGCGCATCCGACCGCGAGTACCGCGACGTCATCAACGAAAAGTTCGACGACAAGTAATTCGGGGACAAGATCATGTGGATGGCACTCTCCTATGCATGCTGGGGCATCTCGATCGTGCTTGCACTGTGGATGCTCTACGACTGGTTCAAGGTCGACACGACCTTCTCCGAAGAGGTGTTGACCTCATCGCGCGAAGGCGAACTCGAAGCCGTTTCCGAAAAGCACCGGATCTGAGTGAGGATTGAACAATGACGATGGCGCTTGAACCGGCAGTGCATGGCGACAGGGTCTCGCTGCTCAGGGTGCTCGGCCCGGCCCATGTCTGGGCGCTCGGTGTCGGCATCGTTCTGGTCGGCGAGTTCACTGGCTGGAATTTCTCGGCGGACAAGGGCGGTGCGCTGGCAGCGCTGATCGTCTGCTGGATCGTCGGGCTGCTCTACACCTCGGTCGCCATGATCGATTCCGAGGTGACGTCGACGGTGGCTGCCGCCGGCGGCCAGTATGCGCAGGCCAAACACATTGTCGGGCCGCTGATGGCCTTCAACGTCGCGCTGTTCCTGGTATTCGCCTATACGATGCTGGAAGTCTCGGACGCCATCCTGCTCGGCGACACGATCGTCGCCAAGGCGGGAGTCGAGGGGCTCACCCACAATTCCTTCATTGCCGCCACCATCGTGGTGCTGGCGTGGCTGAATTACCGCGGCGTGCTGATGACGCTGAACGTCAATTTCATCATCACGGCAGTCGCCTATATCTCGATCGTCATCCTGTTCTTCTCGGTCAGCCCGTGGACTCAAGGGGCGGTACTGAAGCTCAACGAGCTGGTTACGCCCGGCAATGCGCTGCCCTATGGCTGGATCGGCGTCATCGCCGCCTTCCAGTTCGGCATCTGGTACTATCTCGGCATCGAGGGCACGACACAGGCCGCAGAGGAAGTGCGTTCGCCGGCGCGCTCGCTGCCCTACGGCACGATGGCCGGCATGATCACGCTTTTGATCGCCGCCGCCATGACCTGGTATATCTGCGCCTCGATGATGCCGTGGGAATATCTCGGCATCACCTATTATCCGCTTTGGGACGCGGGCAAGCTGACCGGCAGCCCGCTGCTCGAAAACCTGCTGTTCATCGCGACGCTGCTGGCCGCACTTGCCTCGGCCAATGGCTGCATCAACGATGCGGCGCGCGCCTGGTTCTCGCTCGGCCGCGACCGCTACCTGCCGAGCTGGTTCTCGGCGGTGCACCCGAGATACCGCACGCCCTACCGCTCGATCCTGTTCCTGCTGCCGATCGCGCTGGCCTTCGCCTTCATCGCCGACCTCAACCAGGCGATCACCTTCTCGATCCTGTCGGGTGTGCTGCAATACACTTTCATGAGCATCAACATCATGATGTTCAGGAAGAAGTGGCCGCTCGGCTCGATCCGCCGCGGCTACACCCACCCCTTCCACCCGCTGCCGGCGATCGTGCTGTTCTGCCTGTGCGTGGTGACGTTCTTTGCGATCTTCCTCGGCTTCGGCTCGCAGCTGATCGCCATGGTCGCCTTCTACTTCCTGATCTCGCTTTGGTTCCACTTCTACCGCTACAAATTCGTGCGCCGCGGCGACCAGTTCACCATGCCGTGGCCGAAGCCGCAGGGCTATTGATCGAGACAGGACAGGCTGGCCCCAAGGCAGGGCGAGCCTTTGCATGACGGGAAATCTGAAGTGACGTCAGCATGGCTCGCCGGGGCGCTCGCCCTGGCTCTCGTTGCTCACATCGCCTGGCTTGCGCGCGCCAGCCGCAACAGGGCCTCGGCAGCACTTGCCGCCGAGACGGCCAGCATCCGCACAATCGTCACCGATGCCGTCGACGTCGCGGACGGCACAGTTGGAGTCGCCACCTGGGCCGGCTCGTGGAACGGCCGGCGGGTGCAAATCCGCACCATCGTCGACACGCTGGCGACACGGAAACTCCCGGCGCGCTGGCTCAGTATCTCGGTCACCGAACCGGTGGCGGTGCCCGGCACCTTCGACATGATGATGCGGCCGGGTTCGCCGACAACATTCTCCAATTTCGATCATCTCGACCATACGCTGCCGAAGACCGCCGAGTTTCCGGCCGAGGCGGTGCTGCGCACGGACCGTAAGGGCGTGCGTTTCCCGCAGGACATCATCGCCGGCCATCTCGAAATCTTCGCCGAGGGGCGCGCCAAGGAACTGCTGATCACGCCGAAGGGTGTGCGCATCGTCTGGCTACTGGCCGAGGCCGAGCGGGCACGCTACGGCGTGTTCCGGCAGGCCGAGTTCGGCGCGACCGGCATTGATCCTGATCTGATCGCCAGACTGCTATCATCTGCGTCGGCAATTCGGGACGCCATCAACCAGAGTGAACGGCAGGCCGCATGACCAGCTCGACCACCTCCCCTGCACCAACGAGCCCCTATCTCGTGCTCGGCGCGGCGGTCGTTTTGCCGGCAAGCGGTCATGTCATTTTGGGCGTGCCGGTGCGCGGCCTGCAGTTCCTGTTCTTCATGGTCATCCTGGCCTGGGTGACGACCAAGATTGCACCACCCGACGCCAGCTTCATCGGCCGCCATGCCGGCGGCTTCCTCATCTACGCGCTGTCGATCCTGGATGCCTACAAGTTGGCGCGCATCCGCTATGCGCAATGGCTTCACAGTGCCCGCCGTGACGGCGATGAT
This sequence comes from Mesorhizobium monacense, assembly GCF_056781675.1. Taxonomy (NCBI): domain Bacteria; kingdom Pseudomonadati; phylum Pseudomonadota; class Alphaproteobacteria; order Hyphomicrobiales; family Phyllobacteriaceae; genus Mesorhizobium; species Mesorhizobium monacense. The sequence goes on from NZ_CM165567.1 coordinate 4,056,212, forward strand.
GCGCAGAGCGGCATTGAGCCGCATACGTAACTAGAGGAAAATTTTTTTCATATGATTGAATTTCGAGAACTCATTCGGTACATCATGTTCTAGCTGCAAACGTCGGAGGCTGACATGTGCGGAATCGTCGGACTTTTCCTTAAGGACAAAGCGCTGGAGCCGAAGCTCGGCGCGATGCTGTCGGAGATGCTGATCTCGCTCAGCGACCGCGGTCCCGACAGCGCCGGCATCGCCATCTATGGCGCGCCGTCCGGCAACGAGGCCAAGATCACCATCCAGTCGGCCAAGCCCGAGCGCGACTTCCGCGGCCTCGACGCCGAAGTCGCCAAGGCCATCGGCGCGCCGGTGAGCATCGCGGTGAAATCGACGCACGCCGTCATCAGGACCACGCCCGCCAAGATCGACGAGGCGCGCGAGACCATCCAGGCGCTGCGCCCCGACATCCGCATCATGGGCGCCGGCGACGTGGTCGAGATCTACAAGGAAGTCGGCCTGCCGGAAGCTGTCGTCGAGCGTTTCGACGTGCGCTCGATGACCGGCACGCACGGCATCGGCCATACCCGCATGGCGACGGAATCGGCAGTGACGACGATGGGCGCGCATCCGTTCTCGACCGGCGCCGACCAGTGCCTGGTGCACAATGGCTCGCTGTCCAATCACAACAATGTCCGCCGCGAACTGATCCGCGACGGTATGAAATTCGAGACCGAGAACGACACCGAGGTGGCAGCCGCCTATCTCTCGTACAAGATGGCGCATGGCAAGAATCTCGGCGAAGCGCTGGAAGGCACGCTCTCCGACCTCGACGGCTTCTTCACCTTCGTCGTCGGCACCAAGAACGGCTTCGGCGTGGTGCGCGACCCGATCGCCTGCAAGCCCGCCGTGATGGCCGAGACCGACCAATATGTCGCCTTCGGCTCGGAATATCGTGCGCTCACCAAACTGCCCGGCATAGACAATGCGAGGGTCTGGGAACCGGAGCCCGCAACCGTCTATTTCTGGGAGCATTGAACTGATGCCCGCAATCAACGTGTCCAAGGCAACACGCGACCAAAGCCATGCGAGGGTGTTCGACCTCGCCGAACTGTCGCTGCGCGAACTCAACCAGGCGCTCCACCAGCTCGCCCCCGGCTCGAACGAGACGGCCTGGGAGGTGCTCAACCCGAAAGGCAGCCATTCGGTCGCGGTCGGCGTCGACCAGCCTGTCGCCATCGATGTGCGCGGCAGCGTCGGCTATTATTGCGGCGGCATGAATGCTGGCGGCGCCATCACCGTGCACGGCTCGGCCGGACCCGGCGTCGGCGAAAACATGATGTCGGGCTCGATCACCATCAAAGGTGACGCCAGCCAGTATGCCGGTGCCACCGGCCGCGGCGGGCTGCTGGTTATCGAAGGCAATGCCTCGTCGCGCTGCGGCATCTCGATGAAGGGCATCGACATCGTCGTGCACGGCAATATCGGCCATATGTCGGCCTTCATGGCGCAATCCGGCAACCTGGTGGTGCTGGGCGATGCCGGCGATGCGCTCGGCGATTCCATCTACGAGGCGCGGCTGTTCGTGCGCGGCAAGGTCGAGAGCCTTGGCGCCGATTGCATCGCCAAGGAGATGCGGCCCGAGCATCTGGAGATGCTGCAGGGCCTGCTCGACCGCGCCGGCGTGACTAACGTCAAGCCGTCGGAGTTCAAGCGCTACGGCTCGGCGCGCACGCTCTACAATTTCAATATCGACAACGCCGACGCGTATTGAGGCAAGATGACCTATCGCAACCCGCCGACGACACCGCGCAAATCCGCGACCTTCGACGACTACACGCTTTCTGAAATCCGCCGCGCCGCGGCGACCGGCATCTATGACATCCGCGGCGCCGGCGCCAAGCGCAAGCTGCCGCATTTCGACGACCTCCTGTTCCTCGGCGCGTCGATCTCGCGCTATCCGCTGGAAGGCTATCGCGAGCGCTGCGACACCAGCGTGGTGCTCGGTTCGCGCCATGCCAAGAAGCCGATCGAGCTGAAGATTCCGATCACCATTGCCGGCATGAGTTTTGGCTCGCTGTCCGGTCCGGCGAAGGAAGCGCTCGGCCGCGGTGCGACGTTGTCCGGCACCTCGACGACCACCGGCGACGGCGGCATGACCGAGGAAGAGCGCGGCCATTCGAAGCAACTGGTCTATCAATATCTGCCGTCACGCTATGGCATGAATCCGCGCGACCTGCGCCGCGCCGACGCGATTGAAGTCGTCGTCGGCCAGGGCGCCAAGCCCGGTGGCGGCGGCATGCTGCTGGGACAGAAGATCTCCGACCGCGTCGCTGAAATGCGCACGCTGCCGAAAGGCATCGACCAGCGCTCGGCCTCGCGCCATCCCGACTGGACCGGACCGGACGATCTCGAGATCAAGATCCTCGAGCTGCGCGAGATCACCGACTGGGAAAAGCCGATCTACGTCAAGGTTGGCGGCGCCCGCCCCTATTACGACACAGCGCTTGCGGTGAAGGCCGGCGCCGATGTCGTCGTGGTCGACGGCATGCAGGGCGGCACGGCAGCCACCCAGGAAGTGTTCATCGAGAATGTCGGCCAGCCGACACTTGCCTGCATCAGGCCGGCGGTGCAGGCGCTGCAGGATCTCGGCATGCACCGCAAGGTGCAGTTGATCGTCTCCGGCGGCATCCGCAACGGCGCCGACGTCGCCAAGGCGCTGGCGCTTGGCGTCGACGCTGTCTCGATCGGCACGGCGGCGCTAGTCGCGCTCGGCGACAACGATCCGCGCTGGGAGGCCGACTATAACGAGCTTGGCACCACAGCCGGCGCCTATGACGACTGGCACGAGGGACGCGACCCGGCCGGCATCACCACGCAGGACCCCGAACTGATGAAGCGGGTCGACCCGATCGCCGCCGGCCGGCGTCTGGCGAACTATCTGAAGGTGATGACGCTGGAGGCGCAGACGATTGCCCGCGCGTGCGGCAAGAACAGCCTGCACAATCTCGAGCCCGAGGATCTCGTCGCGCTCACCATCGAAGCCGCCGCCATGGCCGGCGTGCCGCTCGCCGGCACCAACTGGATACCGGGGAAGAACGGCTTCTAGACACCATCCAAAAATACCATAAGCGAGGAACTATAATGGGGAACGATCTCGCCGCATTCGCCAAGAAGCACGGCGTCAAATATTTCATGATTTCCTACACCGACCTGTTCGGTGGGCAGCGCGCCAAGCTGGTGCCGGCGCAAGCCATCGCCGACATGCAGAAGGATGGTGCGGGCTTCGCCGGCTTCGCCACCTGGCTCGACCTGACGCCGGCGCACCCCGACATGCTGGCGGTGCCGGATCCGGATTCGGTCATCCAGCTGCCGTGGAAACCGGAGGTGGCCTGGGTTGCCGCAAACTGCATCATGGACGACAAGGAGGTCGACCAGACGCCACGCAACACGCTGAGGCGGCTGATTGCGGAAGCGGCCGGCGACGGCATGCATGTCAAGACCGGCGTCGAGGCCGAGTTCTTCCTGATCTCGCCGGACGGCAGCGTGATCTCCGACCAGTACGACACCGCGTCGAAGCCTTGCTACGATCAGCAGGCGGTGATGCGCCGCTACGATGTGATCGCCGAGATCTGCGACCATATGCTGTCGCTCGGCTGGGGTCCCTACCAGAACGACCACGAGGACGCCAACGGCCAGTTCGAGATGAACTGGGCCTTCGACGACGCGCTGGCGACCGCCGACAAGCACTCCTTCTTCAAGTTCATGGTCAGGTCCGTGGCGGAAAAGCACGGGCTGCGCGCCACCTTCATGCCAAAACCCTTCCAGGGCCTGACCGGCAATGGCTGCCATGCCCATATTTCGGTATGGGACAAGGCCGGCAAAACCAATGTCTTCGCCGACAATGCGATGGAGCTCGGCCTGTCGGCCAAGGGCAAGAACTTCCTCGGCGGCATCATGAAGCACGCCTCGGCACTTGCCGCGATCACCAACCCGACGGTCAATTCCTACAAGCGCATCAACGCGCCGCGCACCATTTCGGGCGCGACCTGGGCGCCGAACACGGTGACCTGGACCGGCAACAACCGCACCCACATGGTGCGCGTGCCCGGCCCCGGCCGCTTCGAGTTGCGGCTGCCCGACGGTGCGGCCAACCCGTACCTGCTGCAGGCCGTCATCATCGCCGCCGGCCGCGACGGCATCCGCTCGAAGGCCGATCCCGGCAAGCGCTACGACATCGACATGTACCAGTTCGGCCACACGGTGAAGGGCGCGCCGAAGCTGCCGCTCAACCTGCTCGACGCGCTGCGCGAGTTCGACAAGGACAAATCGCTCAAGGCGGCGCTGGGTGAGGAATTCTCGTCGGCCTATCTAAAGCTGAAGCACCAGGAATGGAATTCCTATGCTTCGCACTTCACGCAGTGGGAGCGCGACCACACGCTGGACATTTAGCAGTCCCTGCGGTGCGAGCGGCCTTGGAATGACGCAATGAAATATTCGATCTTCTCGCTCGCCCGCGCCGCTCTTTCCGGCCACAAGAACTGGCAGCGCACCTGGCGCGACGCCAGCCCGAAGGATCGCTACGACGTGGTGATCATCGGCGGCGGCGGCCACGGCCTGGCCACCGCCTGGTTCCTCGCCAGCGAGTACGGGATCAGGAATGTCGCCGTGCTCGAAAAAGGCTGGATCGGTTCCGGCAATGCCGGCCGCAACACCACAATCATCCGCTCCAATTACGGCCTGCCCGGCAATACCGGCTTCTACGAATTGTCGATGAAGCTGTGGGAGCGGATGGAGCAGGACCTCAACTACAACACGATGGTCAGCCAGCGCGGCATCATCAACCTCTATCATTCCGACGCGCAGCGCGACGCCTATGCGCGGCGCGGCAACACGATGCGCATCAACGGCATCGATGCCGAGCTTCTCGACCTCGCCGCGGTCAAGAAGATGATGCCGTTCCTGAACTTCGACAATGCGCGCTTTCCCGTGCAAGGCGGGCTGCTGCAGCGGCGCGGCGGCACGGCGCGCCATGACGCCGTGGTCTGGGGCTACGCGCATGCCGCAAGCGCGCTCGGCGTCGACATCATCCAGAACTGCGAAGTCACAGGTTTCACGCGTGACGCCAATGGCAAGGTGACCGGTGTCGAGACCTCGCGCGGCAGGATCGGCGCCGGCAAGGTCGGCATGGCGGTGGCCGGCTCCTCCTCGCGCGTCGCAGCGATGGCCGGTCTGCGCCTGCCGATCGAAAGCCATGTGCTGCAGGCCTTCGTCTCCGAGGCGATCAAGCCGCTGCTGCCCGGCGTCATGACCTTCGGCGCCGGGCACTTTTATGTCAGCCAGTCCGACAAGGGCGGGCTGGTCTTCGGCGGCGACTTAGATGGCTACAATTCCTACGCCCAGCGCGGCAATCTGCCTGTGATGGAAGATGTCTGCGAGGGCGGCATGGCGCTGATGCCGATGATCGGCCGCGTGCGGCTCTTGCGCCAATGGGGCGGCATCATGGACATGTCGATGGACGGCTCGCCGATCATCGACAAGAGCCCGGTCGACGGGCTCTATATCAACGCCGGCTGGTGCTATGGCGGCTTCAAGGCGACGCCCGGCTCCGGCTTGGTCTTTGCCCATCTTCTGGCACGCGACACGCCGCACCAGGAGGCCGAAAAATTCCGCCTCGACCGCTTCCAGCGCGGCGCGATGATCGACGAAAAGGGCCAGGGCGCCCAACCGAACCTGCACTGAAGGCGGCTGAGAGAGCATGCGTATTGTCTGTCCCTTCTGCGGCGAACGCGAACTCGGCGAGTTCACCTATCTGGGCGACGCCAAGCCGGGCCGGCCCGTGGCGGATGCCGGCGAAGACGCCGCGTTCGACTACGTCTATCTGCGCGACAATGTTGCCGGCGTGATGAGCGAGCACTGGTATCATGGCGGCGGGTGCCGGGCCTGGCTGAACGTCACCCGCAACACAATCACGCATGAGATATCGGCGGTGGAGCCGGCGGCGGGTGCTGGCGCCGCCAAGGTTGGTGCGTGATGGTCGGCAGCCCGCAAACGAATCGGCTGAGCAACGGTGGACTGATCGACCGCTCGGCGCCGCTGAGCTTCCGTTTCGACGGCAAGACCTTCGTCGGCTTCCAGGGCGACACGCTGGCCTCGGCACTGATCGCCAACGGCGTCAAGCTGGTCGGCCGGTCGTTCAAATACCATCGGCCGCGCGGCATCCTCACCGCCGGCTCGGAAGAGCCCAATGGGCTGGTCGAGCTGCGCACGGGCGCAAGGCGTGAGCCGAACACCAAGGCGACCACGGCCGAGCTCTATGAGGGGCTCGAAGCCGCCAGCCAGAACCGCTGGCCGTCGCTGCGCCACGATTTCATGGCGGTCAACCAGCTGTTCGCGCCGATCTTCGTCGCCGGCTTCTACTACAAGACCTTCATGTGGCCGGCGAAGTTCTGGGAGGCGATCTACGAGCCGGCGATCCGCCGCGCCGCCGGTCTCGGCCGCGCCGCCGGCGTTGCCGACCCTGACCATTACGACAAGGCCTGGGCGCATTGCGATGTGCTGATCGTCGGCTCCGGCCCCGCCGGCCTCGCCGCAGCCCTTGCGGCTGGTCGCAGCGGCGCACGCGTCATCTTCTGCGAGGAGGACTTTGCGCTTGGCGGCCGTCTCTTGTCGGATGGCGGCACGATCGACGGTTTGCCGGCGGCCGAATGGATCTCGCAGACGCTTGCCGAACTTGGCTCGATGCCAGACGTCCGCATCATGACCCGCACGACGCTGTTCGGCGTCTATGACGGCGGCACCTATGGCGCGATCGAGCGGGTCAACGACCATGTGCCCTCACCGCCTGAGCATCAGGTGCGGCAGCGGCTGTGGCGGATCGTGGCCAAGCGTTGCGTCGTCGCGGCCGGAGCGATCGAACGGCCGATCGTGTTTGCCGGCAACGACACGCCCGGCGTGATGATGGCTTCCGCCATGCGAAGCTATGTCACGCGCTATGCGGCGACGCCGGGAAAGCGCATCGCGCTGTTCACCAACAATGAGGATGGCTGGCGCACTGTTGAGACGGCTCTCGGCGCCGGATTGCAGATTGCTGCTGTCGTCGATGCGCGACCGGATGTCTCGCCAACTCACCGCGCGCTGGCCTCCAAAAACGGCTTCACTGTGCTGCACGGCTCCGTCAGCGGCGTGGATGGCGGCAAGGATGGTGTCCGGAAGATCTCGGTGTCGCTGACCGGCGGCGCGCGTGCCGAGGTCGAGGCCGATGGGCTTGCCGTCTCCGGTGGCTGGAACCCTGCCGTCGGGCTGACGTCCTATCAACGCGGCCGGCCGAAATGGCAGGACGATATCGCTGCCTTCGTGCCGGACAGCGCCCCTCCGGGCATGGTTGCCGTTGGTGCCGCCAATGGCTCCTTCGGGCTCGGCGCCTGCCTTGGCCAAGGCTTTGCCGCCGGTGAGGCAGCGGCCGGTGATGCCGGGCACAGCGGGAACACAGGCACAGCGCCTGTCGCCAACGACGAAGCGTTCTCGCTGGCCCCGCTCTGGCACGTCGCCGGCAAGGGCAAGGCCTTTGTCGATTACCAGCACGATGTCACCGCTTCCGACGTCGAGCTGGCGCAGCGCGAAGGTTTCGAATCGGTCGAGCACCTGAAGCGTTACACCACGCTCGGCATGGCGACCGACCAGGGCAAGACCTCGAACATCGCCGGTCTCGCCATCATGGCTGCGGTGTCAGGCAAATCCATTCCCGAGACCGGCACGACGATCTACCGGCCGCCCTATGTTCCGGTCGCCATCGGCGCCTTCGCCGGCCATCATCGCGACGAGACTTTCCACGCGACGCGGCTGACGCCGTCGCATCACTGGGCGGCCGAACAGGGCGCTGTGTTCGTCGACACCGGCCTGTGGAAGCGGTCGCAATGGTATCCGCGCGCCGGCGAAAAGGACTGGCTGGAATCGGTGACCCGCGAAGTCAAGGCGGTGCGCGGCGGCGTCGGCTTTTGCGATGTCTCGACGCTCGGCAAGATCGACGTGCACGGTGCCGATGCCGGCACCTTCCTCGACCGCGTCTACATCAACACCTTCTCCAATCTCGCCGTCGGCAAGGCGCGCTACGGGCTGATGCTGCGCGAGGACGGTATCGTCTATGACGACGGCACCACCTCGCGGCTGGCCGAGGACCATTATTTCCTGACCACCACCACCGCCAAGGCCGGGCTGGTGATGCAGCATCTCGAATTCTGCCGCCAGGTGCTGTTTCCGGAACTCGACGTGCAGCTGACCTCGGTCTCCGACCAGTGGGCGCAATTCTCGATCGCCGGTCCGAAGACGCGTGATCTGCTCCGGGAAATCGTCGACCCGGCCGAGGACCTGTCCAACGAGAGCTTCCCGTTCATGGGTGTGCGCGAAGTGGCTCTGCGCGGTGGCATCAGGGCGCGGCTGTTCCGCATCTCCTTCTCTGGCGAGATGGCGTTCGAAATTTCGGTGCCGGCCCGCTATGGCGAGGCGCTGGTGCGCAACCTGATGATAGCGGGAAGACAATTCGGCGTGACACCTTATGGCACCGAGGCGCTCGGCGTCATGCGCGTCGAAAAGGGCCACGTCGCCGGACCGGAACTGAACGGCACGACGACCGCCACCGATCTCGGCCTCGGCAAGATGATGTCGACCAAGAAGGATTTCATCGGCCGTGTCATGGCTGGCCGCGAGGCGCTGATCGCGCCGGACCGGCAGGTCGTGGTCGGCATCAAGCCGACGGACAAGGCGCGCCGGCTGCGCTCGGGCGCGCATGTCATTCCGAAGGGCCAGACACCCGGCCCGGACAACGACCAGGGCTATGTCACCTCGGTCTGCTTCTCGCCGACGCTCGACCAGTGGATCGGGCTCGGTCTGGTCGAGCGCGGGCGCGAACGCATTGGCGAGATCGTCCATGCGCATGATCCGCTGCGTGGCGAGGACTACGAAGTCGAGCTCTGCAATCCCGTCTTCTATGATCCGGATGGAGGGCGCCAGCGTGGCTGAGTTTTCCTGGGAAGTCCGCAGCCCGCTTGAGCGTGCGCTCGTCGTAGGACCGTATGGCGTGCACGGCGACGCTGGCGTGTCGCTGACCGAAATCCGCAACTTCGACCTGATCCAGGGAATGGCGCGGCGCGGCAAGGTGGCTGACATGGCCGAGGCTGCGAAGGCCCGTTTTGGTGTCCCTGCCCCGGACACGCCCAAGGTGGTTGGCGCGGCGGACGCAACTCTCATCTGGTCGGGGCCTGACCAGTTCCTCGTGCTGTCGAGAAACGGCAAGCATGCGATGGGTCCTCTCGGTCAGGTCTTTGCGTCTTCGGCTTCACTGTCCGACCAGTCGCATGCACGCGTCCTGATCGGTGTGTCGGGCACCAAGGCGCGCGCCATGCTCGCCAAGTTGTCGTCGATCGATCTTCATCCCGATGCATTCCCGATCGGAACTGCTGCGGCAACTTCGATGGATCACACCAGCGTCACGCTCTGGCGTGGCGCCGACGGCCCGGATGGGCAGGCCGTGTTCAATGTCCTTGTGTTCGCGACCTTCGCCGAAAGCCTGTGGCACACGATGCTCGATGCGGCTGCGGAATACGGCGTCGCGATCAGGCATTCCGAGATGCTGGCGTAGCGCTGTGCGCGCCTCATTCCCTTCTCCCATTGTGTGGGAGAAGGGAGAGCCGCACCTGGGCGTTCCGCCTTGCCAAACTGGTAAGCACTGCTATTCTTGCTGCTAAAATAATTTCACGCACAGGCAAACTTGTTTCTCGAACCGCAAGGCTGAGATGAGCCAGTCGCCCTACCCTGCCGTAACAGCCGGACCGCCCCGGCCGAGCCTGATTCTCCGGCCCGGCCAGATCGCGCTGCCGCCCGGCACGGAGCGCTATACGATCCGGGGTAATGGCGCGGTGCTGATCGAGGTCGAGGCCGGCGATACGATCACGGTTCGCAATGTCGAGGGAGGCCAGGCCTGCGAGCTTCTGGCCTGGGACAAGTCTGGCGCCACCGATCCCGCTATTCTCGGCGAAAAATCCAACAGCAATGCCGCCGGCATCAAGGCGCTGCTTGCCGACGGCGTGCGCCGCGGGCTCAAGCGCCGTCAGGTGCAGCTTGACCAGGCGAAGGCGGTGCGCGTGTTCGGCGGCGCCACGCCCGCCGGCACCGAACAGGGTTTTGCTGTCGCGCGTGACGGCGCGATCCTGATTGCCGCGCCCGGCGGGCCGATGCTGGTCGATGGCCACGACACGGCGACACCGCTCACCGTGATTGTCCGCCGCGCCACCATCCGCCCGGCGGCGAAGTCTCAGCTCGGCGACCCGCTTGCCGATCCGGTGCTCGACCTGCGCGTCCATTCGGCGACGGCGGAATCCTACTTCGTCAAGGCCGGGGACTATCTGCAGATCATCGATGTCGACGGCCGGCAATGCACCGACTTCCAGTGCTTTTCAGCGCGCAAACTGGACAAGGGGCGCGATCATCCACTCGACGTGACGACGACGCGCACGCTGATGGGCGCGAGCTATCCGATGCCCGGCCTGCACTCGAAATATTACGATCAGGATATGGAGCCGCTGGTCGAGGTGGTGCAGGACACGTGCGGGCGACACGACGCCTTCGCGCTCGCCTGTGCGGCCAAATATTATGACGACATCGGCTATCCCGGCCACACCAACTGCTCCGAGAACTTCAATCGCGCGCTCTCGGACAAAGGCGTAAATCCCCGCGCGGGCTGGATGGCGATCAACTTCTTCTTCAACACGGCGATCGACGCGCATGGCGTGATGGTGTCGGACGAGCCGTGGTCGCGGCCGGGCGACTATGTGCTGCTCAGGGCGCTCACCGACATCGTCTGCGTATCCTCCGCCTGCCCCGACGATACAACGCCGGCCAATGGCTGGAACCTGACCGACATCCACGTGCGGACCTATTCCGGCCAGCACAAATTCTCGCGAGCGATCGCCAGACGCATGACGCCCGATTCGGAACCGAAAATGACCCGCGAGACATCCTTTCATTCGAGCTTTGCCAAACACACGCGCGACTTCGTCGAGTACAGGGGCTACTGGCTGGCCAATTCCTTCGCCAAAGAAGGGCCGATCGCCGAATATTGGGCCTGCCGGCAGGACGCCGTGATCATGGACCTCTCGCCGCTGCGCAAGTTCGAGGTCACCGGCCCGGATTCGGAAGCGCTGCTGCAATACACGCTGACCCGCGAGGTGAAAAAGCTCGGCGTCGGCCAGGTCGTCTATTCGGCCATGTGCTACGAGCATGGCGGCATGATCGACGACGGCACGCTGCTTCGGCTCGGCAAGGACAATTTCCGCTGGGTTGGCGGCGACGATCTTTCCGGCGAGTGGCTGCGCGAGACGGCCAAGAAACTCGGCCTCAACGTGCTGGTGCGATCCTCCACGGACCAGATGCACAACATCGCCGTGCAAGGGCCGAAGAGCCGCGACATCCTGAGAGAAGTCATCTGGACCTCGCCGCTGCAGCCCTCGATCGACGAATTGGAATGGTTCCGTTTCGCCGTCGCGCGCATCGGCGGCGGCAACGGCATCCCGGTCGTCGTCTCGCGCACCGGCTACACCGGCGAGCTCGGCTACGAGATCTGGTGTCATCCACGCGACGCCGAAAAAGTGTTCGACGCCATCTGGGAGGCCGGCCAGCCGCATGGGCTGAAGCCGATGGGCCTGCAGGCGCTCGACATGGTGCGCATCGAGGCTGGGCTGATCTTCGCCGGCTACGAGTTCTCCGACCAGACTGATCCTTTCGAGGCCGGTATCGGCTTCACCGTGCCGTTGAAGACGAAGACCGACGATTTCATCGGCCGCGAGGCGCTGATCCGCCGCAAGGAGCACCCGCAGACGAAACTGGTTGGCCTCGACATCGACGCCAATGTCGCTGTCGGCCATGGCGACTGCGTCCATGTCGGCCGCGCCCAGATCGGCGTCGTCACTTCGGGCATGCGCTCGCCGCTGCTGAACAAGACCATTGCGCTGGCGCGGCTCGACGTCACGCATTCGGCCATCGGCACCGAGGTCGAGATCGGCAAGCTCGACGGCCATGCCAAGCGGCTGCCGGCGCGCGTCGTGGCCTTCGCCCATTACGACCCGCAGAAGACCAAACCGCGCTCCTGACGGCATTGCAACCAAGCCATATTGCTCGACAAATGACGGCAGTTATGGTATTGTTTTGGCCATGGTGCTGATTTGCGCCGCGACCCGCCTTTGGCGGGTTTTTTCGTTTCAGACCACCCGGCAGCGCCGCGAAAGCCGGCGTTTCGCAAGCGTGATGTGCACAGCGCCACAAAACGCTTGACGTGAAAGCGCGCCGGATCAATCTTCACTGTTAAGAAAAAAATACGACTGAGTGGAAACACCGACAGTCGTCGATATCGTGTCGGGGGAAGCTTCGCGAAGCCGAGGCGTCGCCGGCGGGGACAACCAAAAGGGGAACACAGACACATGAGCACGGTAACCACCACTGCCCTGGTGCAGCCTGCCGAAGGGCAGCTGCACCGGAACATCGACTGGCGCGGCGCCTTCTGGGTGGCAAGCGGCGTTCCAGCCCTCGTCCTGTTTTCGATCGGCGGCATAGCCGGCACGACCGGAACGCTGGCCTTCGCGATCTGGACGGTGTCCATGATCATGGGCTTCCTGCAGTCCTTCACCTATGCCGAAATCGCCGGCCTGTTCCCGAACAAGTCCGGCGGCGCCTCGATCTATGGCGCCACGGCCTGGCTGCGCTACTCCAAGTTCATCGCGCCGCTGTCGGTGTGGTGCAACTGGTTCGCCTGGTCGCCGGTGCTGTCGCTCGGCTGCTCGATCGCCGCCGCCTATATCCTCAACGCGCTGGCGCCGCTGCCGGTGTTCAGCGAGACCTCGCCGGAAGTCATCGCCTATATCGCGGCCCATGCCGGAACGGCTCCCGCCGACGCGATCACCGCGGTGACTGCGGCCGCAACGCCTGTCATCCGCACCTGGTCGCTGTGGAGCCACACACTCGGACCGGTCTCCTTCACCTTCAACTCAACCTTTTTCATCGGCGCGGTGCTGATGCTGATCATCTTCTCGATCCAGCATCGCGGCATTCTCGGCACGGCCAATGTGCAGAAATATATCGGCCTGCTGGTCATCATCCCGATGTTGATCGTCGGCGTGGTGCCGATCTTCACTGGCCAGATCAACTGGGCGAATTTCTCGCCGTTGGTGCCCCTAGCCGCCGCCTACGCCCCCGAGCCCGGTGCGTGGAACATCGCCGGCTGGACGCTGGTGCTTGGCGGCATGTTCATCGCCGCGTGGTCGACCTACGGTTTTGAGACCGCCGTCTGCTACACGTCGGAATTCAAGAATCCCGGCACCGACACGTTCAAGGCGATCTTCTATTCCGGCCTGCTGTGCATGCTTTTGTTCATCCTGGTGCCCTTCACCTTCCAGGGCGTGCTTGGCTTGAACGGCATGCTGGCGACGCCGATCGTCGACGGCTCGGGCGTTGCCGATGCGCTGGCCGGCATGGTCGGCGGCGGCAATCTGATCCACAGCCTCTTGGTGATGCTGATGATCCTGGCGCTGGTGCTCTGCATCATGACGGCGATGGCCGGCTCCTCGCGCACGCTCTACCAGGGCTCGGTCGACGGCTGGCTGCCGCGCTATCTCAGCCATGTCAACGAGCACGGCGCGCCGACACGGGCGATGTGGACCGACCTGATCTTCAACCTGATCGTGCTGGCCATCGCCTCGGCCGACGCGACGAGCTTCTTCTTCATCCTCGCCGTGTCGAACTGCGGCTACATCATCTTCAACTTCCTCAACCTCAATGCCGGCTGGATCCACCGCATCGACAATGGCCATATCGCACGGCCTTGGAAGGCACCGAGCTGGCTGCTCGGCGTCGGCGCGATCTTCGCCTATGTCAACGCGGTCTTCATGGGCGCCGGCGCCAAGGTGTGGAACCCGATGGCGCTGTGGGCCGGCCTGATCACCGCGGCGCTGATCATCCCGGTGTTCTGCTTCCGGCACTACATCCAGGACAAGGGTAAATTCCCCGACCACATGCTGGCCGACCTCGGCATGACATCGTCCGATCTCGCAGTCAGGAAGGCGGGAATGCTGCCCTATTTGACGCTGGTTGCCGGCGTGGTGGTGATGCTGCTGGCCAACTGGCTGTTCGTCATCTGACCTGCAAGCCGACAGGATCGGGCGCGCTTCGGCGCGCCCGATTTTTTTTCGGCAATCGCCTCGAGCCGGCCTGATTAACCAGCCTTGCGGATTGCCGTGTCCTCGAAGAACCGGTTCGGCGGCCGCTTCAGGCCGAGATTCTCGCGCAGCGTCGATCCCTCATACTGCTGCCTGAAGATCCCGCGCCGCTGCAGTTCGGGCACCACCTTCTCGGCGAAATCGTCCAACCCGGCCGGGAGATAAGGGAACATGATGTTGAACCCGTCGGAGCCCTCGGCGACGAGCCACTCCTCCATCTCGTCGGCGATGGTCTTCGGCGTGCCGACGAAGGCGAGGCCGGAATAGCCGCCCAGCCGCTGGGCAAGCTGCCGGACGGTCAGGTTTTCCTCGCGCGCCAGTTCGATGACGCGCTCGCGGCCGCTCTTCGAGGCATTGGTCTCAGGGATTTCCGGCAAGGGCGCATCGGGCTCGAAGCCGGACGCATCATGCCCGATCGCGATCGACAGCGAGGCAATGCCGCTTTCGTAATAGACGAGACTGTCGAGCTTGGCTCGCTTGGCCTGCGCCTCCGAGACGCTGTCGCCGACGACGACGAAGGCGCCGGGCAGGATCTTGATGCTGTCGCGCGAACGGCCGAGCTTTTGCGCGCGGCCCTTGACGTCGGCGAAGAAGCGCTGCCCCGACGCGAGATCGGCATGGGCGGCGAAAATGACCTCCGCCGTTTCGGCGGCCAGCTGCCGCCCCGCCTCCGATGCGCCGGCCTGGACGATGACCGGCCAGCCCTGCACCGGCCGCGCAATGTTGAGCGGCCCGCGCACCGACAGATGCTCGCCCTTGTGGTCCAGCACATGCAGCCTGGCCGGGTCGAAATAGAGGCCGCTCTCGGCGTCGCGAATGAAGGCGTCGTCGGCAAAGCTGTCCCACAGGCCGGTCACGACATCGTAGAACTCGCGCGCCCGCCGGTAGCGCTCGTCATGCTCGACATGCTCGTCGAGGCCGAAATTCAGGGCCGCGTCGGGGTTCGACGTCGTCACGATGTTCCAGCCGGCGCGGCCGCCGCTGATATGGTCGAGCGAGGCGAAACGGCGGGCAATGTGGTAGGGCGCGTCGAAGGTGGTCGAGGCGGTGGCGACCAATCCGATGTGGTCGGTGACGGCGGCAAGCGCCGACAGCAGCGTGAACGGCTCGAAGGACGTCACCGTATGGCTGCGCCGCAGCGCCTCGATCGGCATGTTGAGCACGGCCAGATGATCGGCCATGAAGAAGGCGTCGAACTTCGCCGCTTCGAGCGTCTGCGCAAAGCGCTTCAGGTGCGCGAAATTGAAGTTGGCGTCGGGATGGGCGCCCGGATAGCGCCAGGCTCCGGTGTGAAGACTGACGGGCCGCATGAAGGCGCCGAGGCGCAGTTGCCGTTTTTCTACCATGGGAAACAATCCAGCGATGATGAGCGTGCCGCTCCGGTATCGCTGCAGGATCGGCCTCTATCGGCCTGCTGAAAAGGAATTGTGTTTTGCGAAGCCGGCGCTGGGGAGCATTTTTCGCCCGCCAGGCTGCCTGTGATGCGGATCATCCGCCATCGGCCAGTGGCGATGGCGGATGATCCAAGGTTGCCACCTTATTCCGCGGCCAGCGCCAGTTGCGGCCTTTCGCTGCTGTCGGCCAGTTCGGGCTCCGGCGCCTGCTCTGTATCCCCTGCCTTCTTGGGCTCGCGGCCGAAGAACAGGGCATAGCCTGCCGGAAGCACGAGGATGGTGAGCACGGTGGCGACGAGGATGCCGCCCATCATCGCGTAGGCGAGCGGCCCCCAGAACACGGCGCGCGAGATCGGGATCAGCGCCAACACCGCCGTCATCGCCGTCAGCACGATCGGCCGGAAACGGCGGACAGCCGAGCCGATGATGGCCTCCGAGCGTTCCATGCCTCTGGCTATGTCCTGGTCGATCTGGTCGACCAGGATGATCGAGTTGCGCATGATGATGCCGAGCAGCGCGATGACGCCGAGGATGGCCACGAAGCCGAACGGCGCGCCGCTGATCAGGAGGGCCGCAGCCGCACCGATGATGCCGAGCGGGCCGGTGGCCAGCACCAGCATCGCCTTGCCGAAATGCTGCAGCTGGATCATCAAGAGCACGACGATGACGGCCAGCATGATCGGCGCCTTGGCGGCAATCGAGGCCTGGCTTTCGGCGGAATCTTCCGCGCCGCCCTGGATCTCGATCTTGTAGCCTGGCGCGAGGCCGTCGCGCAGGCCCTTGATGTCGTTGTACATCTTGGTGACGACATCGTTGGACTGCACGCCATCTGGCAGCGTGCCGCGCACGCTGATTGTCGGCAAGCGGTCGCGCCGCCATTCGACGCCCTGCTCGAGCACCGGAACGACCTTGGCCACCTGCGACAGCGGCACGAAGCCGCCGAAGTCGGTCGGGATATAGACCGAGTCGACCGAGGACAGCAGCTTGCGGCTCGCCTCCGGCTCACGGGCGACGATGGAGACCGTCTCCTCGCCGTCGCGGAAATCGTCGAGCGGCGCGCCGGACATGGTTGCCTGCAGCATCTGGCGGATGCGCTGCGAGCTGACGCCGAGTGCGCGGGCGCGATCCTGGTCGATGACCAGCTTCATCGCCGGCACCGGTTCCAGCCAGTCGTCGTGAACGGCGCCGAGCAGCGGATTGGCCTGGAACTTAGCCTTCACCTCGTCGGCGATGCGGCGCACCTCCTGGCGGTCCGGACCCATGACGCGCATCTGCACCGGCCAGCCGGTCGG
Source organism: Mesorhizobium monacense (assembly GCF_056781675.1). Classification (NCBI taxonomy): domain Bacteria; kingdom Pseudomonadati; phylum Pseudomonadota; class Alphaproteobacteria; order Hyphomicrobiales; family Phyllobacteriaceae; genus Mesorhizobium; species Mesorhizobium monacense. The sequence continues at coordinate 4,073,132 of NZ_CM165567.1, forward strand.
CGGGCCGAGGAACAGGCGGTCGACCTTGGAACGGATCGAAGGGAAATCCTGCGCCAGGATGGTGCGCAGCTTGACGATCAGCCGTTCGCGGGCCGGTTCGTCCTTGGCCATCACCAGGAGCTGGGCGAAGTTCGGATTGCGCAGCTGCTGGTCGAGCGGCAGGAAGAAGCGCGGCGCGCCCTCGCCGATATAGGTGGCGATGAAGCGCTTGTCCTGGTCGTCCATCATCCTGGATTCCAGCGCCTTGGCCTGCGTCTCGACTTCCTTGATGCTGGTGCCTTCCGGCAGCCAGAGATCGACGAGGATTTCCGGACGCGAGGACTGCGGGAAGAAATTCTGCGGGATGAACTGGAACGCCCACAGGCTGGTGCCGAAGGTGACCAGGGTCATCACCAGGACGATGATGCGATGGCGCACGGCCCAGCCGACAGTGGCGCGCAGCCGGCGATAGAAGCTTGTGTCGAAGGCATCGTGATGATTGCCGGCATGCTTGCGCTGCTTCAGGATCATGTGGCCGAGCCATGGCGTGAAATAGACCGCCACGAACCAGGACACGACCAGCGCGATGCCGACGACGTAGAACAGCGTGCGCACATACTCGCCGGCCGTCGAGGCGGCGAAGCCGACCGGGATGAAACCGGCGGTGGTGATCAGCGTGCCGGTCAGCATCGGGAAGGCCGTCGAGGAGTAGGCGAAGCTCGCCGCCTCGATCTTGACCAGCCCTTCCTCGAGCTTTCGTTCCATCATCTCGACGACGATCATGGCGTCGTCGACCAACAGGCCGAGCGCAATGATCAGCGCGCCGAGCGAGATGCGCTGCAGGTCGATGCCGATCTCGTACATGATGGCGAAAGTGGCGGCGAGCACCAGCGGAATGGCGATGGCGATCACCAGGCCGGAACGCCAGCCGATCGACAGGAACGAAACGACGAGCACGATCAGCAGCGCCTCGCCGAGCGCCTCCATGAACTCGTTGACGGCATCCTTGACGACCTCGGGCTGGTCGGAAACCTGGTCGACCGCAACGCCATAGGGCAGAGCTTCCTCGAAACGCTGATAGGTCGCCTCGACGTCCTTGCCGACGTCCTTGACGTTGAAGCCCTTGGCCATGACGACGCCGACCTGGACGCTCTCGTGGCCATTGAAGCGATACTTGCGCTGGTAGGGATCCTCCAGACCCGAGGTCACGGTGGCGATATCGCCCAGCCGCGTCACCTGGTTGCCGGCGCGCAGGCGAAGCTCGCGGATGTCGGCCGCCTTGGTCACGTCGCCCTCGACCGAGATGCGCACCGAACGCAGGCCGGTGTCGACCGAACCCGCCGGATCGACATTGTTCTGGCCCTTGATGGCGTTCTGCAGGTCGGTGAGCGTCAGGCCGCGCTCGGCGAGCGCCTTGGACGAGACGTCGATATAGAGTTTTTCCGGCTGGTCGCCGATGATGACCGCCTTCTCGACGCCGGGCGTCGTTAGCAGCATGTCGCGCGCCTGGGTGGCGAATTTCTTCAGCTCGGGATAGCTGTAGCCGTCGCCGCTGATCGAATGCAGCGTGATGAAGGTGTCGCCGAACTCGTCGTTGAAATAGGGACCGAGCAAGCCTTGCGGCAGATCGCCGGCGATATCGCCGACCTTCTTGCGCACCTGGTAGAAGGCATCCTTCACCTGGTCGGCGTTGGTGTCGCCCTTGATCTGGACGGTGATGATGGCGCTGCCGGCGCGGGTGTAGGAACGCACGAAATCGAGATGCGGCGTTTCCTGCAGCTTGCGCTCGATCTTGTTGACGACCTGGTCTTCCATCTCCTTGATCGAGGAACCCGGCCAGACCGCCTGGACGACCATGACGCGGAAGGTGAAATCCGGGTCTTCCTTCTGGCCCATGCGCATCAGGCCGAGCGCGCCGGCAATGATGATCAGGCCAAACAGGAAGCGCGCAATGCTCGGGTGTCCGATCGCCCAGCGCGAGAGATTAAACGGTCTTTTTTCATTCGTGTCGGTGGTCATCGGCGTCAGTCCAATCCAATTGATTGTCGGCGCATGCGCGCGGCATGCTCACGGAATTTCCGATGCTGGCTTCCGGGCGACGAGGCTTTCCGAGCGGAGAGACACTCGTCGCGGTGGGGACGCGAGGACGGATGTGGGGGTTACATCGACCTGACGTCTCGACAATCGGGCACTCGCCGCCCGGAAACCGTGACCCACTAAACCCCGCGGCTTTCGCCTAAGGTGATGACAAGTGGGTTTTCATTTTGCCTGCGCTTCAGCGCAGGCTGCTGGTGGTCTCGCCATCATTCTCCGCCGATGCGGCCTGCTGTGCTGCATCGTCGGAGAGCTTGACCTTCAGATTTTCGGTCATGAACTGGGTGCCGGCGGCAATCACCACGTCGCCCTGCTTCAGCCCGTCGGCGACATTGACGCCGTCGGCGGTGAAGTCGCCGACCTTGACCGGGCGCGGATGGACCGTCTCGCTGCTGCGGTCGACGGTCCAGACGATCTTCTGGCCGTCCTTCTCGGCGAGCGCGCTGAGCGGGACCGACACCATCTGCTGTCGGCTCGCCACCGAGGCCTCGATATTGGCGGTCATGCCAAGCAGCACGCGCGGATCGTTGGGCAGCGAGACGCGGACGGCAAAGGTGCGCGACTGCGGATCGGCACTGCCGGCAACCTCGCGGACCTTGCCGGCAAGTGTCAGCGCATCGTCCGACCAGAAGCTCGCCTTGACGTCCTTGCCCGGCTTGAATTCGGCGATATCCATTTCCGGAACAGCGATCAGCACTTCCTTCTCGCCGTCGACGGCGACCGTCATGACCGGCGTGCCGGCGCCGACCACCTGGCCGACATCGGCGGTGACGGCGGTGACGATGCCGTCCTGGCTTGCCTTGAGATCGGTGTAACCGACCTGGTTTCGGGCCTGGGCAAGGGTCGAGCGGGCGGCATCGCGCGTCGCCACCGCCTGATTATAGGTCAGTGTCGCCTGCTCGAGCTGCGACTTGGACGCGACGTTCTTGGCGTAGAGCTGCTCGGCGCGCTTCTTGGTCAGATCGACCGTCTCGACCTGCCGTTCGGCGGCATCGAGGCTCGCCGCCGCACTCTTGACCGACAAGTCGTAGTCAGAGGGGTCGATGCGGGCCAGCACATCGCCCGAAGTCACATGCTGGCCGATGTCGACGAGCCGCTCGGTAACCTTGCCGGCGACCCGGAAGCCGAGGTTCATCTCGGTGCGGGCGCGCACCGAGCCGGAATAATCGAGCTCGCGGGTGGTTTGCGCCTGACCGATCTCGACCACCTTGACCGGCCGGATGATATCCTTGACTTCGGCCTTTTCTTGGCTGCAGCCGGCAAGCCCGAGCACCGCGACGACGAGCACGGCCGGACCGACTGCCGGAAGCCTGCTCATGATGGAATTGGACAAAGACACCTTAGTACTCCCAAACTGGAGATGAACTGTCTTCCGGCGCCCGGCGGGCGGCGGTTATTTCTTCAAGGCCTTGATCGCGTAATCGATGAGGTCGTCGGGCATCGCCCGGTTGGTCTTGGCAAGACATTGCGCCACCATCTGCGGATGGCACAGGATGACGGTGGCGGCGCCGAAGCAGCGCGACGCGATCACCGGATCCTGCTCGGCGAACTCGCCGGCTTCGATGCCGTCGCGGATCACCTCGGCGAACAGATCGTGGATGCTGTCGACATGCTTGTCGATGACGCCCCAATCGCGCTCGAGGGCAACGATGACCATCTCATGCACCTTCTGGTCGTCGAGCATGACTTCCATCGTCATCTTGTACTGCGCATGCACGTAGCGCCGCAGCCGCTCCTCGGCGCTGATCGGCAGGCGAGAAATCTCGTAGGCCATCTTGTAGCTGGCGCCGAGCATACGACCGCAGACGGCTTGGTGGATTTCGACCTTGGTGGCGAAGAAGCGGTAGATGTTGGCCGGCGACATGCCGAGCTCGCGCGCAATGTCGGCGACATTGGTCTTGCCGTAGCCATAGTGGCGGAACAGGCGTTCGGCGCAGTCGAGAATGCGGGTGACATTCTCCTGGCGGGTCGGGTCGGCCACTATGTTTGCGATCTCGGGCATGGCTCTCTGTCAAATTACGAGTGACGAATTTCAATTTTCGTCAGTCATAAATCGAAATTCGTGAGATGTCAACGCGGATTCGACGTACGCGTATAATTGGTGACAGATGGTGACAGTCAGGAGCGGCCGGCCCGCCAGGCGCTTCGTCCCGGACGCCGGGGGCAAACCTATCGAGGACAGAGCGAAAGAGCGTAAAGGCCGCTTACCCTGCCTTCGCCATCTCGCGCAGCCGAAACTTCTGGATCTTCCCGGTCGACGTCTTGGGAATCTCGGCGAAGATCACCGCCTTCGGCACCTTGAAGCGGGCAAGCAGCGCGCGGCAGTGCTCGATGATCTCGGCCTCGGTCGCCGTCCTGCCGGGCTTCAGTTCGACATAGGCGACGGGCACCTCGCCCCATTTGTCGTCGGCCCGGGCGACGACGCCGCAGGAGGCGACGGCGGGATGCTTGTAGAGCGCGTCCTCGACCTCGATCGACGAGATGTTCTCGCCGCCGGAGATGATGATGTCTTTCGAACGATCCTTAAGCTGGATGTAACCGTCGGGATGCATGACACCGAGGTCGCCGGAGTGGAACCAGCCACCGGCGAAGGCCTCGTCGGTTGCCTTGCGGTTCTTCAGATAGCCCTTCATGACGATGTTGCCGCGGAACATGACCTCGCCGATGGTCTCGCCGTCGGCCGGCGTTTCCGTCATCGTCTCGGGGTTCATCACGGTCAGGCCCTCGAGCGCTGCATAGCGCACGCCCTGCCTCGCCTTCTTCGCCGTCCTCGGGCCCTTCTCCAGCCCATCCCACTCATTGTGCCATTCGTTGACGACCGCCGGACCGTAGGTCTCGGTCAGGCCGTAGAGATGGGTAACGGCAAAGCCGGCATCGGCCATGCCCGACAGCACGGCCTCCGGCGGCGGTGCGGCAGCGGTGTTGAAGGTGACCGTCTGCGGGAATTGCCGCTTGTCCTCGTCGCTGGCGTTGATCAGCACCGACATGACGATCGGCGCGCCGCAGAGATGGGTCACGCCATGGTCGGCAATCGCATCGTAGATCGGCTTCGGCCGCACCCAGCGCAGACAGACGTGGGTGCCGGCCTGGACGGCGAGCGTCCAGGGAAAGCACCAGCCATTGCAGTGGAACATCGGCAGCGTCCACAGATAGACCGCGTGCTTGGCCATGCCGGCATGGATGGTGTTGGTGTAGGCCATCAAGGCCGCGCCGCGATGATGGTAGACGACGCCCTTCGGATTGCCGGTCGTGCCCGAGGTGTAGTTGAGCGAGATGGCGTCCCATTCGTCGTCGGGCATCGACCAGCCAAAATCCTCGTCGCCGCCGGCGACGAACTCCTCGTAGTCGAGCGTGCCGATCCGCTCGCCCTTCGGATAGGGCGCATCAGCGGCGTAATCCGGATCGTCATAGTCGATGACCAGTGGCCTGGCCTTGGCCTGCGCCAGAGCCTCCTTGAGGACGCCGGAAAATTCGCGGTCGACGATGAGGACTTTCGTCTCGGCATGGTCGAGTTGGAAGGCAATCACTGCCGCATCGAGGCGGGTATTGAGCGAATGCAGCACCGCTTTGGTCATCGGCACGCCGAAATGCGCCTCCAGCATCGGCGGCGTGTTGGAGAGCATCACGGTCACGGTATCGCCCTTGCCGATGCCGCGCTTCGAGAGCGCCGAGGCGAGCTTCAGCGAGCGCCTCCAGAAATCGCGATAGGCGATGCGCTGGCTGCCATGGATGATGGCGATATGATCGGGATAGGTCCTGGCCGCGCGCTCCAAATAGGTGAGCGGCGTCAGCGGCTGGTGATTGGCGGCGTGCCTGTCGAGATCCTGTTCGTAGGGATTGCCCATCCCGTCCTCCCCAATGTCGAATATCAACTTCTAATCACAGGCCTCGCGCCGCGTCACCACCAACGATGCCACGACAAGGTGCATTTGGCACAATGATGATCCAGATTCAGCGAGCGAAAGGGTATTGCATACTTCGCTCAATTTGACTTTTGTCGAGAGCCGTGAATAATGTCAGCCGAGGAGATGGCATGGCGATCCGACCGGCAGAACAGCTTATCCACAAGGCCGCCTGGCTTTACTACGCCCATGGCCTGCGACAGGATCAGGTAGCCAGCCAGCTCAACATTTCGCGCGCTTCGGTCGCCATGTATCTGCGCAAGGCGCGCGAGACCGGCATCGTCAACATCTCGACCTCGACCCAGCTCTTCACCGACGATGTCATGGCGCGCCGGCTCGAAGACGCCTTGAGCCTCGACGCGGTCTGGATCGCGCCGGAAAACGACTATGTCATCGATCCGTCGACCGACATCGCGGTGCTGGCGGCGAGCGTCTTTCTCGAACTGGTGAAGAAGGGCGACCGCATCGGCGTCGCCTGGGGCCGAACCATCTATACCATCGCCGACATCATGTCCTATGCCGATCTGCAGGATGTCACCGTGGTGCAACTCTGCGGCAATCTCGGCGCGCCCTATTCTTACCGGCCGGACCAGTGCACGATGGAAATTGCGCGCCGGCTCAACGCCAAGGGACTGAATTTCTACGCGCCGCTGGTGCTGACGACGGAAGCGCTGGCACATGGCTTGCGCGCCGAGCCGGTGATCCGCGAGCAATTGTCCGGGATAAGCGACTGTGATCTCGCGCTCTATTCGATCGGCACCGTCGATGCCGACAGCCATGTCGTCAAATGCGGCGCGCTGAGCGCCGGAGAGATGGCTTTACTGCGCGAGGCCGGTGCCGCCGGCGTCATCGCCGGCCAGATCATCGATGCCGCCGGCAAGGCGCTCGACTGCAGCTACAATCGCCGCGTCATCTCGGCGGCGCTGTCGTCGCTGCGCCAGATCGAAAAACGCCTGATGGTGGTGCAGGAGGACAGCAAGTTCGAACCGCTACTCGCTGCCCTCGCCGGTGGGCTGTGCACACATCTGGTGGTCGGCGCGCGCATGGCGAAGCGGCTGCTGGAGCACGCGGGAGCGGCGACCGAAAAGGCCTCCTAGACAGACACAATCCTTGCCGCCGGCGCATTGTCATCAAAGCGTCGCGGCATTCCTGTTCACAGCAACCAAAGACAGCAAAGCGGACGAAGCGAAATGAAGAATTTGTGGAATGACGGCGACGCCGAAAAGATGGTTGCCGACTATGCGAAGAAGGGCGTCAGCCGCGATCTGGCGCTGCGCGTCTACACGACGCGGCTGCTTGGCGGCGAGCCGCGCCTTGTGCTGCATGGCGGCGGCAATACCTCCTGCAAGACCAGGGCCACCGATCTGGTCGGCGACGAGTGGGATGTGCTCTGCGTCAAGGGCAGCGGCTGGGACATGGCCGTCATCGAGCCGCAGGGCCTGCCGGCGGTCAAGATGGGCGCGCTCATCAAGGCGCGCGCGCTGAACAAACTCGGCGACGAGGACATGGTCGCGCTGCAGCGGGCAAACCTCATCGACCCCGCCTCACCAAACCCGTCGGTTGAGACGCTGCTGCACGCCTTCCTGCCGCACAAATTCGTCGACCACACGCACTCCACCGCGATCCTCGCCATCGTCGACCAGGAAGACAGCGAGCCGCTGGTGCGGAAGGTGTTCGGCGAGAAGATGGGCTACGTGCCTTACATCATGCCGGGATTCGACCTGGCAAAGGCGGCGGGCGACGTCTTCGACGCCGACCCGAGCGTCGAGGGCCTGATCCTCGACAAGCATGGCATCTTCACCTTCGGCGACGGCGCCAGGCAGGCCTACGACCGGATGATCCATTATGTGAATGTCGCCGAGGATTATGTCGCGAAGCACGGCAAGCCGCGCAGCGAAAAAGCGGTGCTGCCGGCGCAGTTGGCAAAGCCCGCCGACATCGCGCCGATGCTGCGCGGCGCGGTGGCGGTGGCGCGCGGCGACGGTCGCTTCGATCGCATGATCAGCGACTTCCGCACCTCGGATGCGATCGTCGATTTCATCAACTCGGCCAAGATCGCCGACTATGCCGGGCGCGGCGTGTCGACGCCGGACCTGTCGATCCGGATCAAGACCGGGCCGATGGCGGTGCCGGCGCCGGACGCCGGCAAGGTCGGCGACTACAAGGCCGTCATCAAGAGTCACGTCGAGACCTTCGCCAAGGATTATCGCGCCTATTTCGAGACCAATGACGCGCTCGACGACGTCAAGCGCACCATGCTCGACCCGATGCCGCGGCTGACGCTGGTGCCGGGCCTCGGCATGTTCGGCCACGGCCGCACGCTGAAGGACGCCAGGATCGCCTCGGATGTCGGCGAGATGTGGATCGAAGCGGTGCGCGGCGCCGAAGCCGTCGGCCATTTCCACCCGCTGTCCAAGGCGGACTTGTTCCCGCTCGAATACTGGTCGCTGGAGCAGGCCAAGCTTGCCTCGAACAAGCCGAAGCCGCTGACCGGCCAGGTGCTGCTGGTCACCGGCGGCGCCGGCGCGATTGGCGCTGCGACGGCCAAGCTGTTCGCCGACAATGGCGCCCACGCTGTCATCGTCGATCTCGATCCGGCGAAGGCTGCGGAAGCGGCCAAGAAGGCCGGCAACGGCTCGATCGGCGTCGGCGCCGACATCACCAACGCGACCGAACTGCGCGCCGCCTTCGACAGAGCGGTCGCCGTCTTCGGCGGCCTCGACATATTGGTCTCCAATGCCGGCGCTGCCTGGGAAGGCCGGATCGGCGAACTCGACGACGCCCTGCTGCGCAAGAGTTTCGAGCTCAATTTCTTCGCCCACCAGTCGGCGGCGCAGAACGCCGTGCGCATCATGCTGGAACAGGGCACCGGCGGCGTGCTGCTGTTCAATACCTCCAAGCAGGCGGTCAATCCGGGGCCGAAGTTCGGCGCCTATGGCATCCCCAAGGCGGCGACGCTGTTCCTGTCCAGGCAATACGCGCTCGACTACGGCGCCCAAGGCATCCGCTCCAACGCGGTCAATGCCGACCGAATCCGCTCGGGGCTCTTGACCGACGCCATGATCGCCAGCCGCTCGGGCGCGCGCGGCGTGTCGGAGAAGGAATACATGTCCGGCAACCTGCTGGGGCAAGAGGTGACGGCCGAGGACGTCGCCCAGGCCTTCCTGCACCAGGCACTGGCCGAGCGCACCACCGCCGACGTGACGACGGTGGATGGCGGCAATATCGCGGCGGCAATGCGGTAGCGGCAAGAAAATACCGGAACGGCGAAGGGCGGCCTGCGGCCGCTTTTCTTTTTGTGCTCGAATCAGGGCTGTCTTGGAATCGTCGCTGTCGGGCCATTAAAAACCCCGTTTCGGACCGTTCCTGGCGGCTGGGACCTCCGCAATGATGCCGCTTGCAACATCGATCGCTTTTTCACCAATCGCGGCTCCGCCGCCGATTGTTCAGCCTTCAACCCAGACCCTTTTGGAGACGTTCATGGCCCCGAAAAGATTGCGTATCGCTGTGCTGTTTGGCGGACGCTCGGCCGAGCACGATGTCTCCGTGCTTTCGGCGACCAACGTTATGCGCGCGCTGGAGCCGGCGAAATACGATGCCGTTCCCATCTTCGTCACCCGCGACGGGCAATGGCTGCTGAGCAGTTTCGAAGAAGGCACGCTTGCGACACCGTCTGTTGGTACGGAGCTCTGCCTGGTGCCGGGCGGGCATGGGCGGATGCTGGCGATCCCCGCCGGTGGCGTGCCTCACGACCTGCCTGTCATCGACATAATGTTTCCCGTGCTGCACGGCCTGCATGGCGAGGACGGCGCCATGCAGGGGCTGGCCGAGGTGGCGCGCGTGCCGCTCGCCGGCTGCGGCATCCTTGGTTCCGCGACCGCACTCGACAAGGACATCGCCAAGCGGCTGCTGAAGGCAGCCGGGCTACCCGTCGCGCGCTCGGTGACGATCAATGAGGGTGCCGCACCTTCGCTCGCCGCGCTGGAAGCCGAACTCGGCCTGCCGCTGTTCATCAAGCCGGCGCGGCAAGGCTCGTCGGTCGGCGTCAGAAAAGTCTCGGCCAGCCAGGAATTCGCCGGGGCGCTCGCCGAAGGTTTTCAGCACGACCGCAAGCTTCTGGCCGAAGAGTTCATCCGCGGCCGCGAGATCGAATGCAGCGTGCTGGAGGACACGGAAGGCGGCCTGTTCGTCTCCCGCCCCGGCGAAATCGTGCCCGCCGAAAGCCACGGCTTCTACAGCTACGATGCCAAATACATCGACAAGGACGGGGCGGCGCTGAAGGTGCCTGCCGAGCTGCCACCGGAGATCGAAGACAGGATCCGCGAGACGGCGGCAAAGGCGTTCCGCGCGGTCGGCTGCGACGGCATGGCCCGCGTCGATTTCTTCGTCACGCCGAACATGGATTTCGTCATCAACGAGCTCAACACCATTCCCGGCTTCACCGACATCAGCATGTATGCCAAGGCGATGGCGGCAAGCGGCGTCAGCTATGCGGAAGTCATCGACCGGCTGGTGGCGCATGGGCTGGCGCGGGCTGGCCGATCCGGCTGAACACGAAGCTGCGGCTGCAAACAAAAAGAGCGGCCCGCGAGCCGCTCTTCCTTTGCCGAAGGGCCAGGAATTACTTGGCGTTCGGGTTCGGCATCCACGCCGGCATGGCGACATCGGCATGGGCGAACTGCGGCAGCTTCGCCGACAGGTCCTCCATGTTCTTGATGTCCTTGTCGATCAGGTCCTTCTGGGTGATCAGCGTCGGCGGCACGATGACATTGTGGCCGGGGTCTTCACCGGCCAGAAGCTGCGCCAGCGCGCGCACCGAGACCTGGCCGACGACGGCCGGGTTGGTCGCGGCGGTGGCCGCCCAGGCGCTGTCAGCCTCGCGCATGGCAGCAATGTCGGAGGTCGAGATGTCGGCCGAATAGATCTTGATGTCCTTGTTCATGCCGGCCTCGTCGACGGCGATCTTCACGCCCTTGGCGAACTCATCATAGGGCGCGAACATCACCTTGATATCCGGGTGCGCCGACAGCACCGAGCGCGCCTGGTTGGCGACCGAATTGGCGATCGGGTTGTCGAGCGTGCCGAACATCGCGACTTCGTTGATGCCGGAGAACTTCTTCTTGACGTCGACCCAGGTCTCGTTGCGGCGGTCGAGCGGTGCGATGCCGGCGACATAGACATAACCGGCCTTCCAGCTCTCGCCATTGTCCTTGACCGCCTGTTCGAGCGCCAGGCGCGCGAGGTCGCGGTCGGACTGCTCGATCTGCGGGATCTTGGGATTTTCGACATTGACGTCGAAGGCGACGACCTTGATGCCGGCGTCGACGGCGCGCTGGGCGGCGTCCTTCATCGATTCCGTCAGACCGTGCTGAATGATGATGCCTTGCACGCCGAGCGCGATGGCCTGGTCGACCATGTCGGCCTGGAGCGCTGCATCCTGGCGGCTGTCGAGCACGCGCAGGTCGACGCCGAGCGCCTTCGACTGTGCCTCGACGCCGGACAGATAGGCCTGGAAGAAGTCGCCGGTCGAGAGATAGCGCACCAGCGCGATCTTGACGCCGGGCTTGTCGAACGGCGCCGGCTTGTCGGCGGCAAGAGCCGGCGCCTGCATCAGCATCGTGGCGCCGGCAAGCCCGAGCGCCAGCTTTCCTAGAAGTCTTCTTGTGATCGTCACGTTGTTTCCTCCACTTGTTGAACCCAAAAATCTGCCCCGGTCGAAACCCTATCTCTTGCCCCTGCCGGAAAGGGCGAAGGTGAAGACAAGGGCGACGACGAGAACCACGCCCTTGACGAAATCCTGCGTGTAGTAAGGCGCGTTCATCATCGTCAGGCCCTGCAGCAGCACGCCGACGAACACAGCACCTACGGCGGTGCCGAAGGCGTTGGGCTTGGCGGCCCCAAGGACCGCGTAACCGATGAGTGCTGCCGCCACCGCGTCGAGCAGCAGATTATTACCCGAGGCAATGTCGCCGCGTCCAAGTCGGGCAGCGAGCAAAATCCCGCCGATCGAGGCAAAAACTCCAGAAATGACATAGGCCCAGATTTTGTATGCCTTGACAGGCGCGCCGGCGAGTTCGGCGGCCCGTTCGTTGCTGCCGACGGCATACATCATGCGGCCGAAGCGGGTGTATTCGAGGAAGAACCAGATCAGCACGGCGAGTACGAGCAGGACGACGACCGATACCGGAATGAGGTTCGGGATGAAGAAGTCGAAGCGGTGGCGGCCGAGCGCCAGGAAGGCATCGCCGAACTTGCCGTTGGCGACCGAGCCGTCGGGCATGGTCATGCCGGTGGCGATCGAGCGGCCTTCGGTCGGGATGCGCTGCAGGCCGACCAGCAGGAACATCATGCCGAGCGTCGCCAAGAGATCCGGCACGCGCATATAGACGATCAGCCAGCCATTGATGAGGCCGACCAGAACGCCGATCAGCAGGCAGGCGATGACCGCGACGACGGCGTTCTGTTCCAGCACCACCATCACATAGGAGGCCGCCATCATGGCGCTGGTGGCGACCGAGCCGATCGACAGGTCGAAGCCGCCGACCACCAATGTGGCGGTGACGCCGAGCGCCAGCACGCCGGTGATGGCGACGGACTGGAAGATGAAGACCGCACTTTGCGGCGAGACGAAACCGTCGGCGGCGACGGCGAAATAGGCGATCAACCCGAACAGAAGAATGAGGAAGCCATAGCGGATGGCATGGTCGCGCAGCATCATTCGGCGCACCGGCGCGCTGCTGTCGTCTTAGCCCAACTCATACCTGCTCCATTCCATGTCCTTGGTTCATGCCGCACTGTGCAGCGGGCCGCCCGCCACTTCAGCCAGCAGCCGCTCGAGGTCGATGTCGGCATTCCGGTGCTCTCCGACGATCGTCTGCTCCGACATCACCAGGATGCGGTCCGCCGTCTCCAGCGCCTCGTCGAGTTCGGTGACGAACAGCAGCGTGGCACGACCGTCGGCGCTTGCCCTTAGCTTGGCGGCGATATCGCGCCTGGCCGAAATGTCGACGCCCTGGAACGGCTCGTCGAGGATGAACAGTTTTGCGTCCTGCGCCATCCAGCGCGCGACCATCACCTTCTGCTGGTTGCCGCCGGAAAGGGCCGACATCTCGTCCTTCTCGGAGCGGCAGACGATGCCCAGATCCTGGATCTGCCGGCGGGCCGTGGCACGTTCGATGCGGCGCCTGAGAACACCGAAACGCGACATGCGCTTGTGGAACGGCAGGCTGATGTTTCGCTCGATGTTGAAGCCGCCGACGATGCCGTTTTCGCCGCGGTCCTTGGCAACAAGGAACACGCCGGCCGCGATCGCTTCGCCCGTCGATCGAGGCGCATAGGGCTTGCCGTCCATGGTCATGGTGCCGGCCAGCGGCTTGCGCACGCCAAAGAGTGTCTCGGCCAACGCCGTCTTGCCGACGCCGACGAGGCCGGTGACGGCAACGACCTCTCCGGCGCCGAGCATTAGCGAGATCGGCCGCGCGCCTGGCGCGAGACGCAGACCCTCGACCGTCAGCACGGGGTGCGCCGAATTGCGGGCAACGACGCGGTCGAGATGGACCTTGCGGCCGAGCATGGCGTTGACGGCGCCCTCATAGTCGAGCGGCTTCCGGTCGAACACGCCGCTGACCACGCCGTCGCGCATCGAGACGATGCGGTCGGCCAGCCTGCGGATGTCCGACATGCGGTGCGAGATGTAGAGGACCGCGACGCCCTGTTCGCGCAGCCGGTCGATCAGCGCGAACAGCCGGTCGGCCTCGGCGCTGGACAGAGAGGAAGTCGGCTCGTCGAGGATCAGCACCTTCGGCCGGTGCGCCATGGCGCGGGCAATGGCCACCATCTGGCGGTCGGCCAGTGAAAGGTCGCTGATCCTGGCCCTGAGGTCGATCGCCAGACCCATGCGGTCGGCGACGGCCTTGGCCTCGCGGCGCACGCGCGCTGGATTGGACAATGTCGGCACCCCGCTGCCGCTCAGCCGGTCCAGCGTCAGATTGGTGGCGACGTCGAGGTCGGCGACGACGCCGTCATTGATGTTCTGATGCACGGTGACGACGCCGGCGCGGATCGCCTCCGCCGGAGTCTTCGGCGCGAAATCCTCGCCGGCGAGGCTCATCGTGCCGGCGCCGCGCTCGTAGACGCCACTGATGATCTTGACCAGGGTGGATTTGCCGGCGCCGTTGGCGCCCATCAGCACGGTGACCTCGCCCGCATGCAGCTCGACCGAGATGCCGCCAAGCACCTCGTTCTGGCCAAAGGATTTCCTCAGGCCGTCCACACGGAACACGGCACCATTGCCCATTCGTTCCTCCCTGACCGTGACGCTATGGGCTGCACCGGCAATTGTCAACACGATTGACAATTGCCAGAGCGCTACCTAGCTTGGCCCCACCGCCATGCCTCCGTTATGTTCGGAGCGCATATGCGGGAGGATGACGATGACGCAGAAACTGCCGTTCGAAGCATTGTCGGTCGAAACGCTGCCGGCGCGCCTTGGTACAAACGAAGCGCTGTGCGCTCGGATCGGCAAGGACGCCGGAAGCTGGAAGGTGCGCGAGGTCGGCGACGGCAATCTGAACCTGGTGTTCATCGTCGAGGGCATCACCGGGGCGGCCGTCGTCAAGCAGGCCCTGCCCTATGTCCGGCTGGTCGGCGACAGCTGGCCGCTGCCGCTGAAGCGCTCCTTCTTCGAGTATCATGCGCTGACCCGGCAGGAAGCGCGCGCACCGGGCTCGGTGCCGGCTATCTACCATTTCGACGAAGGCCAGGCGCTGATCATCATGGAATATCTGTCGCCGCACATCATCTTGCGGCGGGCGCTGATCGAAGGCCGGCAATTGCCGAACATCGCTCGGGATATCGGCCTGTTCATGGCGCGCACTTTGTTCCGCGGCTCCGACCTCTCGATGGTGACCAAGGATCGCAAGGCCGATCTGGCGCTGTTCGCCGACAATGTCGAGCTTTGCGACATCACCGAGAACCTGGTGTTCTCCGACCCCTATTTCGACGCCAAGATGAACCGGCACACCAGCCCGCAGCTCGACAGCCTGGTGGCCGAGTTGCGCGCCGACCGCGACCTCAAGGTCGAGGCGCAGCGGCTGAAGCATCTCTTTGCCGCCAGTGCCGAGACGCTGCTACATGGCGATTTGCATTCCGGCTCGATCATGGTCACCGACCAGGAAACCCGGATGATCGATCCGGAGTTCGCCTTCTACGGCCCGATGGCCTTCGACGTCGGTATGCTGCTTGCCAATTTCTGGATGTCCTTCTTCTCGCAGCGCGGCCATGAGCAGAACGGCAAGCGCGACGCCATACGTGCCTATCTGCTCGAAGTCACCGCAGAGACGTGGGCAGTGTTCCGCACCGAGTTCTCGCATCTGTGGCGGACCGAGCGCACCGGCATGCTCTACCAGAGGAGCCTGTTCGAGGATCAGGGTGACCTGCTCGGCGCAGAACAGGCACTCGATCATGTGCTGCATTCGATCTGGACCGACCTTCTGGGTTTCGCCGGCATCGAGGTGCACCGGCGCATCCTCGGCCTCGCCCACAATACCGATTTCGAGACCATTGCCGACGAAGACATGCGCGCCAGATGTGAGGCAAAGGCGCTGAAGTTCGGCCGCCACCTCGCCGTCAACCGGCGCCAGATCCACAGCATCGACGAGGTCAACACCCTGGCCGCGCTGATCGAACAGGAGAGCAGGATTTGAACGTCGGCGAGCGCCACTATCGCACCATCTGGCTGAGCGACGACAAGCGGTCGGTCGAGATCATCGACCAGCGCTGGCTGCCGCATGATTTCCGCATCGAGACGATCGGCACGGTTGCCGGCATCGCCACCGCCATCCGCGACATGTGGGTGCGCGGCGCGCCGCTGATCGGCGTCACCGCCGCCTATGGCGTCGCCATCCAGATGACTGAGGACCCATCGGACGCAGCCCTCGACGCCGTCTGGGAGACCTTGCACGAGACGCGCCCGACGGCGATCAACCTGCGCTGGGCGCTGGACGAGATGCGGCGCTTCCTCAAGCCACTACCGGTTGAACAACGAGCCGAGGCTGCCTACCGCCGCGCGGCCGAAATCGCCGACGAGGATGTCGGTCTGAATCGCGCCATCGGCGAGAACGGGCTTGAGATCATCAAGGCGATCGCGGCGCGCAAGCAGAAGGGCGAGACGGTCAACATCCTGACCCATTGCAATGCCGGCTGGCTGGCGACGGTCGATTACGGCACAGCCACCGCGCCGATCTATCTGGCGACCGAGGCCGGCATTCCCGTCCACGTCTATGTCGACGAAACGCGGCCGCGCAACCAGGGCGCGCAGCTGACCGCCTGGGAGATGGCCGGCCACGGCGTGCCGCACACGCTGATCGTCGACAATGCCGGCGGCCATCTGATGCAGCGCGGCCAGATCGACATGGTCATCGTCGGCACCGACCGCACGACTGCTAGTGGTGACGTCTGCAACAAGATCGGCACCTATCTCAAGGCGCTGGCTGCCGCCGACAATGACGTGCCGTTCTATGTCGCGCTGCCCTCGCCCACCATCGACTGGACGGTCGGCGACGGTCTGGCCGAAATCCCGATCGAGGAACGCTCCGGCGACGAGGTTTCACTCGTCTGGGGCAAGACCGCGGCCGGCGATATCGCCCAGGTGCGCGTGTCGCCGGAAGCGACGCCGGCGGCGAACCCCGCCTTCGACGTGACGCCGGCACGGCTGGTCACAGGCCTGATCACCGAACGCGGCATCGCCAAGGCCTCGCGCGAAGGCCTGAAGACGATGTTCCCCGAGCGCGGTTAGCTCGATCTCCCCCCTTGTGGGGGAGATTGGCAGCTTCGCCGGCATCACCGATTGACAGCGGCGCCCTGCCCTTCCATACAAAGGCCGTTAATGTTCTCAGGGCGGGGTGAAAGTCCCCACCGGCGGTAAGGGTTTCGACCCAAGCCCGCGAGCGCTTTCCGCTTAGCCGGAAAGGTCAGCAGATCCGGTGTGATTCCGGAGCCGACGGTCACAGTCCGGATGGAAGAGAACGAACGGAAGACGGCCGCTTGCGCGGTCCGGATTCCGTATCGTGCGTCCTGATTCTGGTTCGAAACGGAAGGATGGACCCATGAATCAGCATTCCCCAAAAGACTACGAAATCATTCGCGTTGCCGTCATTCGCGCGCGCTGGCATGCCGACATCGTCGACCAGTGCGTACACGCCTTCGAGGCCGAGCTTGCCGTTCTCGGCGGTGGCCGCTTTGCCGTCGATGTGTTCGACGTGCCGGGCGCCTACGAGATTCCGCTGCATGCCAAGACGCTAGCGGAGACCGGCCGTTACGCCGCGATCCTCGGCGCCGCCTTCGTCGTCAATGGCGGCATCTACCGGCACGACTTCGTCGCCGGCGCCGTCATCGACGGCATGATGAACGTGCAGCTGGCGAGCGGCGTGCCGGTGCTCTCGGCGGTGCTGACGCCGCACAATTATCACGACAGCGCCGAGCATCACCGCTTCTTCTTCGAGCATTTTCACGTGAAGGGCAAAGAGGCAGCCAAGGCCTGCGTCGAGATTCTCGCCGCGCGGGAACGGATCGCGGCATAAGGTCCCCTGCCGGGTGGAAATCCCGGCAACACCCGGTAATATCAGGGAAAATACCGAAAGTCGGGAGGATGCCGGTGCAGACCAAGAAGATCATCAATGACGGCAACCGCTCCGTCGACGAGATGCTCGAAGGGATCCTCGCCGCGCATCCCCGCCACCTCCGGAGCGTGGGCGGCAGCCCGCGCTCGATCATCGCTCGCGATGGGCCGCGCCTGGGCAAGGTCGGCCTCGTCATCGGCGGCGGCTCGGGCCACGAGCCGACCTTTCTCGGCTTCGTCGGCAAGGGACTGGCGGATGCCGCGGCCATAGGCAACGTCTTTGCCTCGCCGCCGCCGGACCCGATCGTCGAATGCGCCAAGGCGGTCAGCGGCGGCGCCGGCGTGCTGTTCATGTATGGCAACTATGCCGGCGACGTGATGAATTTCGACATGGCCGCCGAGATGGCGGCGATGGACGACATCGATGTGCGCACCGTGCTGACCACCGACGACGTCGCCTCGGCGCCACGCGACCAGCGGGACAAACGGCGCGGCGTCGCCGGCAATTTCTTCATCTTCAAGGCAGCGGGCGCGGCCTGCGACCGCATGCTTTCCTTCGACGAATGCGAGCGTATTGCCAGGAAGGCCAACGACCACACCTTCACCATGGGTGTGGCGCTGTCGCCCTGTTCGCTGCCGCAGACCCGCCGGCCGAATTTCGAGATCGGCGCCGACGAGATGGAGATCGGCATGGGCATCCATGGCGAGCCGGGCATTGCGCGCGGCAAGCTAAGGACGGCCGACGAGATCACCGACGAGATGCTCGACAGGATCTTTGCCGAGATGGCGCCGTCGCGTGGCGACAAGGTCGCCGTGCTTGTCAACTCGCTCGGCTCGACGCCGCTGATGGAACTCTACATCATGAACCGGCGGGTCAAGCAGAGGCTCGACGACATCGGCGTCTCCGTGCATGCGACCTGGGTCGGCAATTACTGCACCTCGCTCGAAATGGCAGGCGCCTCGGTGACGTTGGAGCATCTCGACGGCGAGTTGCAGACGATGCTCGACCACCCTTGCGACTGCGCCATGTTCCGCGCCGGCTGAGAATATCCATGACGTCCATCGACACGGCCCGGCTGAAGCACATGTTCGACGCCATCGCGGTGGCGATCGAGGCCGACAAGGACCGGCTCTGCCAGCTCGACGGCGTCATCGGCGACGCCGACCACGGCATTGCCATGGAGCTTGGCTTCAATGCGGTACGCGATGCGCTGGCCGCGCTCGACCTTGCGGCGACCGAGCCGACGGCGCTGCTGAACACGGCGGCAAAATCTTTCCTCAATGCCGTCGGCGCGTCGTCAGGCCCGCTCTACGCGACGGCCCTTATGCGTGGCGCTGCCGCCGTCAAGGGCAAGGCAACGCTGAAGGATGCGGACGTCATCGCCCTGTTCCAGGCGATGGCGCAAGGCATCCAGGATCGCGGCAAGGCCGAGATCGGCGAAAAGACGATGATCGACGCCTGGCAGCCGGCGGCCGAAGCGGCGGCCACCGCGCATGCCGCCGGCAAGACCCTGGCAGAAAGCCTTGATACCGCACTGGCCGCGGCCGAGCGTGGTGCGGAAGCGACCAAGGACATGATCGCCGCCAAGGGCCGCTCCTCGCGGCTCGGCGAGCGCTCGCTCGGACACATCGATCCGGGCGCGGCGTCGGCCGTGACCGTCATCGGCGCGATGCGAAATAGTCTGACCTAGAGCGGTTCAGCTTTTGAAAGAACCACCGACCCGCTCTAAGTATTTGTTTTTACGCAATTCCGGACGGAAAACCGCTACGCACTTTTCCTGGAATTGCTCTAAGCCTGTTTCGCGTCGTCCAAGCGATTGATCGCCTGGACGTTGCCGGCCGACAGGCCCTTCTCGTCGAACTCCGAGGCCAGCCAGGTATCGACAATTGCCTTGGCCAGTTCCGGACCGATGACGCGGGCGCCCATGGTGATGATCTGGGCGTTGTTGGATTTCGCCGCGCGCTCGGCCGAATAGGTATCGTGGGTGAGTGCGGCACGAATGCCCGGCACCTTGTTGGCCGAAATCGAAACGCCAATGCCGGTGCCGCAAAACAGGATGCCACGGTCGTTCTCGCCGTCGACGATCGTCTGCGCGAGCTTTTGCGACAGGTCGGCATAGTAGCCAGCCTGGCTGAGATCGCTGACCGTCAGGCCGGATTTGGTGGCGAGGTGGGCGGCGATGACGTCGAGCAGCGGCTTGCCGGCGCTGTCGGCTCCAATGGCTATTTTCATTTCTTGTCCTTTCCTATTCGATGGATTCAGATCGCTGCTGACGCGCGTTGGAGGATGTCGATGTAGCCGTCCGCCTGCCAGGCCGAGCGGCCGATGAACAGGCCGTCGACATGCGGCTGGCCGATCAGTTCGGCGGCATTTTGCGGATTGACGCTGCCGCCATAGAGCACCGGCGGCACGGAGGGCAAAAGGCCGCCGGCAACCTGCTTGATCAGCGCCTGCTGCCTGTCGGCATACTCGGAGCTGGCCGGAATGCCCTTGTCGCCGATCGCCCAGACCGGCTCGTAGGCGAACAGGATTGTTGCGCCCTTCGCCTCGCCCTCGAGGAATTGCAGCGCACCTTGCACCTGCGCGGTCAGCACGGCATCGGCCTTGCCGATCTCGCGCTCCGCGAGCGTCTCGCCGACGCAGATCAGCGGAATCAAACCGTGCTTCACGGCAGCCGCCGTCTTCAGGCCGACGGCATGGTCGGTCTCGCCGAAATGCTCACGCCGTTCGCTGTGGCCGAGTTCGACCAGATCGAGCCCGCAATCGGTCAGCATCACCGGCGAGATCTCGCCCGTCCAGGCGCCGGCATCGGCCCAATGCATGTTCTGGGCGCCGACCTTGATGTGCGTCGACGACAATGCCTGCTTGACCTCGCGCACCGCCGTGAACGGCGGAATGACGAAAGGCTGGAAGCGCTCGTCGAAAGCCGGCACGAACGCGGCCAGCGTTCTGGCGAAATCGAGCGCCTCGGCGAGCGTCTTGTTCATCTTCCAGCTTGTACCGACCCAGTAGACCACGCGTACTGCTCCTTGATCTCTCTGTTTTGACGCAATTCCGGACGGAAAACCGCTTCACACTTTTCCTGGAATTGCTCTAGTCCTTGTTGCCAACCACCGTCAGCGAAACGCCGGCCCCATCCAGCGCTTCGCGCACCTGCGGTTCCAGCTCGCGACCCGTGAAGACGGTATCGAATGCCCTGAGATCGGTGAGGAAATGCAGCGCGGTGCGGCCGAACTTGCCGTGATCGACCAGCAGATATTTGCGCGCCGCGACAGCCATCATCGTCCGCTTGGTCTGCACCACTTCCTGGTCCTGGTGAAAAGCCGACGCACCGTGGATGGCGGACGAAGACAGGAAGGCGACATCGGCGCGCAGCGATTTCAGCATGTCATCGGTGAGCAGGCCGAAGAAGCCATGGAACTTCTTGCTGTACTGGCCGCCCAGCGCGATCAGCGTGATGCCGCCGACGCCGGCCAGCTCCTGGATGACGGCGAGATTGTTGGAGATCACCGTCAGCGGGCGAAGATCAGCGAGGCGACCGGCAATGCCGCCCGCCGTCGAGCCGTCATCGATGATCACAGTCTGGCCCGGCTCGATCATCGCTACCGCGGCAGCCGCCAGGCGCTGTTTCTCCTCAGCCGCCTGCTTTTGCCGGTAGCGGAAATCGCTCTCGAACAGGCCGCTCGGCTGGATCGAGGCGCCGCCGCGCACCTTGCGCAGGAAGCCGCTTTCCTCGAGTTCGTCGAGGTCGCGATGGACGGTCATCTTCGATACGCCGAAGCGCGAGGCAAGGTCGTCGACCGACGCCGTGCCGGCGTCCATCAGAAAATCCATGATGCCCTGGCGGCGGCCGTCGCTCTTCATTCCGGCGCTTTCTCGCGCAACAAGCTGCGCGTTGAACCACGATCCGATATATAACGCCGGAAAAGCGCGTTTGCACCAAAATTTTTGTGATAATGTTATATTTCTCTGGGATATCTGTCCGCCTGTGATTGCGATCCTGTAACAAGAATTGCTTCGTACGCGCGGTCCACAGGTTGCGGTCCGGCGGAAATCCGGCCAGAAGCATCAACGGGCTGGACGACGGTCGGCCAGCCAACAGACAGGTTCGAAACCAGACACGGGAGACTATTGGGTGGCTCGCATCACACTGAGACAATTGCTCGACCATGCCGCCGAACACGGCTATGGCGTGCCGGCCTTCAACATGAACAACATGGAACAGGGCCTTGCCATCATGGAGGCCGCCGAGGAGACCAAGTCGCCGGTCATCCTGCAGGCGAGCCGCGGCGCGCGCGCCTATGCCAATGACGTCGTGCTGGCCAAGCTGATCGACGCG
The DNA here is from genome assembly GCF_056781675.1 of Mesorhizobium monacense. Lineage (NCBI taxonomy): Bacteria > Pseudomonadati > Pseudomonadota > Alphaproteobacteria > Hyphomicrobiales > Phyllobacteriaceae > Mesorhizobium > Mesorhizobium monacense. The sequence goes on from NZ_CM165567.1 coordinate 4,095,064, forward strand.
CTGGTCGAAATCCACCCCGACATCCCGGTCTGCATGCATCTCGACCACGGCAACAACGAAGCCACCTGCGTCACCGCGATCCAGTACGGCTTCACCTCGGTCATGATGGACGGCTCGCTGAAGGAAGACGGCAAGACGCCGGCCGACTATGCCTACAATTCCGGCATCACCCGCCGCGTCGTCGACATGGCGCATTGGGGCGGCGTGTCGGTGGAAGGCGAGATCGGCGTGCTCGGCTCGCTGGAAATGGGCGGCGGCGAACAGGAGGACGGCCATGGTGTCGAAGGCGCCGTCAGCCACGACCAGCTGTTGACCGATCCGGAACAGGCGGTGGAGTTCGTCAAGGACACGCATGTCGATGCGCTGGCGGTTGCCATGGGCACCAGCCACGGCGCCTACAAGTTCAGCCGCAAGCCGGACGGCGCGGTGCTGGCGATGAACGTGATCGAGGAGATCCACCGCCGCCTGCCCAACATGCATCTGGTCATGCACGGCTCGTCCTCGGTGCCCGAAGACCTGCAGGAGATCATCAACAAATACGGCGGCCAGATGAAGCCGACCTGGGGCGTGCCGGTCGAGGAAATCCAGCGCGGCATCAAACACGGCGTGCGCAAGATCAACATCGACACCGACAACCGCATGGCGCTGACCGGCGCGATCCGCAAGGTGCTGACCGAGAACCCCTCGGAGTTCGACCCGCGCAAATATCTGACGCCGGCAATGGCTGCCATGCGCAAGCTCTGCAAGGAGCGCTTCGAGCAGTTCGGCACCGCCGGCAATGCGCAGAAGATCAAGCCGCTGCCGGTCGCCGAAATGGCCAAGCGCTACAAGTCGGGCAGCCTCGACCCCAAGTTCGGCTGAGTTCGGCTGCTCTATCTAACCGGGACCACCCGGTTGAAAGGGCGGGAACCACATCGGCTCCCGCCCTTTTACTTTGCCCTTGGCAAAAGGCTGGCCCTGCCGGCATCGATGAACGGGGCCCAGTAGTCGACCGATTCACGGATCATCGCGACGACCCGGTGGTCGACCGGCTCGCGCTCGCGGAACGACAGTTCCAGACAGATCTCATTGTCGGTGCCGCCGCCGCGCCGCACCGTCTCCAGGAATTTCTCCGGTGTGATGCGACCGTCCCTGTTGTAGGCGGCGGTGAAGGGCCAGTGGCCGCCCTTGTTCATCGACGACTGCTTGATGTGGATGATCGGCGACTCCTTGGGAAAGGCCTCGGCCCAGGCGTAGGGGTCGATGTCGGCCGGATTGCTCGAAGTCACGTCGCCATGGTCGATATCGACCATCATCTGCAGCGGAATGGCCATGCCGGCCGCCTCGATCTCCTGGTGCAGCGTCCGGCAGCTTGCGATCGTGTGGCCGAATTCGCGGCCGACCGACATCGGCTCCCAGAACAGGTAGGTCAGCCCGGCCGCCTTGGCATGCTCGGCAACCTCGCGCCAGCATTCGAGCGCGATGTCGATCAGCTGCGCGCGACGCTCGGGATCGTCATAATCCCTGTGGGTGAAGATGGCGAACTGCGTGCCGATGCCGCTGGCACCGAGCTCGGCCGAAATATCGGCGAAGGTCTTGAACCAGTCGACATAGTAGCGGCGCACATCGGCGTCGGGATGGCCGAAATGATTGAGCCGGCCATAGGGACCGGTCATGCCAGATGTGATGCGCACGCCCGTCCGGTCCAGCGCCGAACGGAACAGTCGCACGAACTTGGCGATCGTCGCCGGCGGCCAGCCGGGATTGACGAATTCATGCGTGAGCTGAACGTCCCTGATGCCGATGTCGTAGGCGATCGCGTCGATCAGATCGTCCGGATCGGCGATGCGATTGACCAGCGGGTTGGTGTTGAGGGATAGCGTAAAGGCCAAGATCGAAACTCCTGTTCAGGCCTGCCGGGCATCGCACCCGACGGCACGATCACCCAGACCGCCACCACCGCCATCGAGGCCGAGCGCCGTCATTGCAGCGTGGTTGCGTTGCGCCGGTTGAGCTCCTGGCGGTATTTCTCGGCGTCCCAGTTCAGCAGCTCGGCATTCTGCTCGAGGCTCAGATAGTTGACGCGCGCCGTGGGATCGATGCGCGCCGCGACATCGGCGAGGCAGCGCGCCATCGCCTCGGCGCCGGCATTGGCGTCCCGGCGCATCAGGATGCCCTTGCCGGGAAAAAGGATGGAGGCCGGAGCCGGCTGCCCGGCGGCCGTTGTCCTGGCCACCACGGCGTCGGCGTTCTCGTTCGGACCGGCGATCACCGATCCGGCGCCGAGGAAGATGACATGGTCCGGATAGAGACTGCCGGAGGCCGCGATGCGGCAACTGGCGAGATCGGTGGCAGCGGCATGCGCCTCGACCGCGACGGGAAGCCGGTAGCCGCTGCCCATGGCGAGCCTGATCAGCGCGTCGAGATCGGGCGGTGGTGCCGCGCGCGGCGTTCGCGCGAGCAGGCCGGTCACCCGTCGCAGCAACAGATTTGCCTCGGCAACCGTGTCGGCGGCGACGACCAGTCCGTGATTGCCAAGTACAAGCACGTTGGTGCGAGGCTGCAGCCGCTCGGCGATCCCTTGCGCCAGCGGCAGTCCCGGCCGGCGATAGGGCACGAAGGCCCAGTCGAGGCCACGCAGGCGTTCCTCGAGCAAGGCTTCGGCTTTGGCCTGCACGGCAATCGCGATGGTCTCGACGCAATGGACGTGGACGACGATCTTCTGCGGCAGCAAGGCATGCACCGTGGTCTCGATCGAAGGCCGCAGCTGGTGCGGGTTGAGGTCGGCAAGCGTGAATTCGGCGGCCCTCTCGGCCGCTGGATCCTTGCGCGCAACGGCATCGAGCAAGGGCGCCAGCGCAACCGGGACCATGATGTCGCTGTTGGCCGCATTCATCAGCCAGGTGCCGGAGGCCTTGATCCACAGCAGGCCGGCCTCTTTGAGCGAGGTGTTGCCGCCGGCACCCTGGACCAGCAAGGGATCGGAACCGACGCTGGCCGACAGCACGCGCAGTGCCTCCAACTCGGCGACATCGTGATCAATCCGTGCAGCCATCAGCCGGCCTTCGCCAATCGGTTTGCGCACCAGTCCTCGAAGGAGGCTCTCTCAGCGGCGCTGAGATGCAGGCCGTGCTTGGTGCGCCGGTCCAGAATGTCGGCTGCCGTCACGGCCCATTCGTGCGCGAACAGATAGCTCGCCTCGCGCTCGAAGAAATCCTTGCCGAAGCGCCGCCCCAGTTCGGCGAGCGAGCCGGCGGCGCCGACCAGCGCACGGGTGCGCGTGCCGTAGAGCCGGCCATAGTGCTTGATCAGCGAGGCCGGCATCCACGGATAGTCGCGAGCGAGATCACCGAGGAACTGCTCGAAGTCGGCATTGGCGATGTCGCCGCCGGGCAGATGCGCTTTCGCCGTCCAGCCCTTGCCCATCCTTGGGAAGAAGGGCGCGACACGATCCAGCGCGTGTTCGGCGAGCTTGCGAAAAGTGGTGATCTTGCCGCCGAAGACGGAGAGCAGCGGCGCCTGCCCGGCCGATGCGTCGAGCTCGAAGATGTAGTCGCGGGTCACCGCGCTCGGATTGTCGGCGTTGTCGTCGTAAAGCGGCCTGACGCCCGAGAACGAGTAGACGACATCGCCGCGCGCAAGCCCGCGCTTGAAGTAGCGGTTGACCACTTTGATCAGGTAGTCGACTTCGCTCTCCTCCGCCGTCACGTCTTCCGGGCGCCCTTCATAGGGTATGTCGGTGGTGCCGATCAGGGCCAGGTCGTTCTGGTAGGGGTTGATGAAGATGACGCGCTTGTCGTTGTTCTGGACGAGATAGGCCTGGCGCCCTTCCCAGAATTTCGGCACGACGATGTGGCTGCCCTTGACCAGGCGCACATTGCGCTTGGAATTCTGGCCGGCGACGCGGTTGACGATGTCGTTGACCCAGGGACCGGCGGCGTTGATCAGCGCCCGCGCCTTGACCGTGGTTTTGACGCCGGTCCTGCCGTCGCGCATTTCCACCGACCACATGCCGTTCTCGCGGCGGGCAGCGGTGCAGGCGGTGCGGGTGAAAACCTTCGCGCCCCGCTCGGCGGCGTCGAGCGCATTGATGACGACGAGGCGGGCGTCGTCGACCCAGCAGTCGGAGTATTCGAAGCCGCGTTTGAAGGCGTCCTTGATCGGCGCGCCTTCGGGCGCGGTGCGCAGGTTGAGCGTGCGGGTGGCCGGCAGCCGCTTGCGGCCGCCGAGATGGTCGTAGAGGAACAGGCCGAGCCGTACCAACCAGGCAGGCCGGTCGTCGGGGCTGTGCGGCAGCACGAAACGCATCGGCCAGATGATGTGCGGCGCCGATTCCAGCAGCACCTCGCGCTCGATCAGCGCCTCGCGCACCAGGCGGAATTCGTAATATTCGAGATAGCGCAACCCGCCATGGACGAGCTTGCCCGAACGCGAGCTGGTGCCTTCGGCGAGATCGTCCTTTTCGCACAGGATCACGGAGAGGCCGCGGCCGGCGGCGTCGCGCGCGATGCCGGCTCCGTTGACGCCGCCGCCGATGACGAAGAGATCGACGATTTCGCTCTCGCCGCTCATCGCGCCAGACCTTCGCTGCAGACTGTCCGTTTCATGGCGGCGGCCTTAGCACGGATTGACCGGCGGCAGACCGGCGATGAAGCGACGCACCTCCTCGGCCGCCTGCTCGGCGGCGTAGGTGACGGTACGCACCGAGGCGCCGGCGATGTGCGGCGTCAGCGTGACGTTGGGCAATTGCAGCAGCGGCCAGTCGGAAGGCACCGGCTCGACCGCGAAGGTCTCCAGCATGGCGCTGGCGATGTGGCCGGAGACCAGCGCATCGTAGAGCGCGTCATAATCGACCAGCGGCCCGCGTGCGGTGTTGATGAAGATCACCCCCGGCTTCATCCGGGCGATGGTGTCCTTGTTGATCAGCCCGCGTGTTTCCGCCGTCACCCTTGAATGCAATGTGACCACGTCGGAGCGGGCGAGAAGATCGTCCAGCGCGACCAGCTCGACGCCGGCATTGCGGTCGTCGGCACTCAGCTGCACATAGGGATCGGAGACCAGGATGCGGCAGCCGAAGGCGCGCAGCAGACGCACCAGCCGGGTGCCGATATTGCCGTAGCCGATGACGCCGACAGTCATTTCGCTAAGCTCTCGGCCGGTGCGGTCTGCGCGGTAGAGATCGCCGCGCCATTCGCCCTTGCGCAAGGCTTCGTGCCCGACGCGGATCAGCCGCGTCTCGGCAAGGATGGCGCCGATGGTGAACTCGGCCACTGCGCTCGCATTGCGTCCCGGCACGTTGACGACGGTGATGCCGTGCGTTTTGGCAGCCGCCATGTCGATGTTGATCGGGCCGCCGCGCGACACCGCGACCAGCTTGAGCCCAGGTAGGCGCCGCATCATGGCGTCGGAGAGCGGCGAGAGCTGGGTGACGAAGATCTCGGCGTCGCCGATGAAATCGACCACTTCGTCCGGATCGCCGAAATACTCCTTGACCTTGTCGAGGCCGAGAGCCGGATTGCCGAACTCCATCGGTTCGTCGGGCCATGCGGCCTCGAGCGTGCGGATGTCGAGGCTGTTGCCGCAGGCCTTTTCGATCTCCGACCGGAACACGTCCGGAAGCATGAAACGGTCGCCGATGATCGCTATTTTCTTCTGCATGCTCGATTTCTCAATTTGCCTTCGGCATGGCGGCCATCGACCGCCAGACCGGACGCAGCGCCTCATGCGCCAATGTGTAGGACGGGGCCATCGCCTCGTAGATGGCGGCAAGCTTTTGGTCGCTCGGCTCGGCCGCACCGAGCAAAGGCGTTACCCATTCGGCGACACAATCGTCCATCGATGCGTATTGGCCGACGCACACCGCCGCGATCATGGCGGCACCCGCCGCGCCCGCTTCCTCGCGCTCGCTGGTGCGAATATCGGCGCCGACCGCCGCACCGAGGATCTTGCGCAGAGCCGGGCTGCGGGCGGCGCCACCGGTGAGGCGGATTTCCCTGGGCAGCGGGCCCATGGCGGCGTAGCAATCCCGCGCCGCGAAGGCCAGTCCTTCGAACACGGCGCGCACCATGTCGGCATAGCCGTGGCGCGAGGAAATGCCGACGAAGCCTGCCCTGGCATTGGCATCGACGAAAGGCCCGCGCTCGCCGGCCTCCGACACATAGGGCTGGTAGATCATCGACGCCGGCTTCGATGATGCTATCCACTGGTCGACAAGCGCGATCATCTCGCCATTCGAGCGCGAAATCCCTTGCGAAGCGAGGATGCCGGAGGCGAGGCCGAGCACCCAGTCGATGTTGAGCGTCGCCGCCATGTTCGACTGGAGTTGCGCGAACACGCCAGGTGCCGGCATCGCCATCGTATAGCCGGTCGCGGCCTCATTCAGCTGAACCTCGTCGGGCGTCTCGGCCAGCCGCATATGCATGCCGGTCGAGCCGATGATCGTGCAGCCGGGTTTGCGCTGGCGATCGAACAGGCCGGCGCCAAGCGCCGTGCAGACGACGTCGACATAGGCGAGCACGACCGGCGTGCCGGCGAGCAGGCCGGTGACGTCGGCCGCCGCCCTGGACAGTGCGGCGCTTTGCCTGGTGCCATCGACGATCGGCGGCAGGAGATGCCGGAGATCGGCGACGCCGAGCACGTCGAGCACATCGTCGGAGTAGTCGCGGGTGCGGAAGTCGCCGAAGGTGAAAGTCCCTTCCGACGGATCGGTGGCACGCTCGCCGGTCAGCCGGAAATAGAGCCAGTCCTTGCAGTGGAACGCCGTCGCGGCGCTGGCGAGCATGGCCGGCATGTTGCGCTTGATGAACGCGAACTGCGATCCCTGCTGGCAGGCGGCAAGGCCGCTGCCGGTCCTCTCGAAGCGCAGCCGGTCCTCGGGCCGGGCGCGGATCTCCTCGACCACCGCAGCCGAGCGCGCGTCGAGCCACAGCCAACCCTTGGCGACCGGCTCGCCGTCGGCGTCGATCAGCCAGGTGCCGTCGCCCTGCCCGGTCACCGCGATGGCGATGACGCGGCTGGCGAGATCAGGCACCTTGTCGGCAAGCTGGCGCAACGTCGTCGCCGTATCGGCCCAGGTGCGCGCCAGATCCTGCTCGGCGCCGCCGCCGGGCAGTGTCTCGTATTTGTTCGGCAGCGCCGCGGCTGCGATCTGCCGGCCCGCCGTGTCGAAGGCGACGGACTTGATGACAGACGTGCCGGCGTCGATGCCGATCAGCACATCCCGCATCAGGCAAGCTCCATCCCGTGCGAAATCGCATTGCCGCTCGCCTGGTCGAAGACATGCAGGTTCTTCGGGTCGATGCTGACATTGATCGGCGCGCCCAGTTCCAGGCGGGTGCGGTCGTGCTCGACCAGCACCAGTGAACCGCCGGCGAAATCGGCGGCGATATGCGTCTGGTCGCCGAGCCACTGGTTGGCAGAAACGGTGGCCGGCACGCCCTCCTTCGAGCGGCGCACCGCATAGGGCCTGACGCCGATCACCACGCGCTCGCGATTGAGCAACTGGTCACGGACCGGGGCGCTGAAGGCGTCCTTGTCGTAGTCGAGCGACAGCCCGTCGGGCAGCCTCAGACTGATCTTGCCGGCGGCATTGCCGACATAGGCCTCGAAGACGTTCATCGGCGGTTCGCCGACGAAAGTGCCGGTGAACAGATTGGCCGGCCGCTGCTTGATCATGTCGGGCGTATCGAACTGCTGCAGCACGCCGCCCTCCATCACCGCGATGCGGTCGGCCAGCGCATTTGCCTCGGTCTGGTCGTGGGTGACCAGGATCGCGGTCAGGCCGCGCTCCTTGATGAAGTGCTTGATGCGGCCGCGCAGCACGGCGCGCAGTTGCGGCTCGAGCTGGCCCATCGGCTCGTCGAGCAGATGCAGGTCGGCATTGCGGATCAGCGCCCGGCCGAGGCTGGCGCGCTGCTGCTGGCCGCCGGAGATGGAGCTCGGATAGCGCTCGAGGATGTCCTCGATCTCGAGCAGCTTGGCGATGCTGGCGACCTTGGCGTCGACCTCGCTCTTCGGCAGCCTTGCCGCCTTCAGGGCGAAAGCCATGTTCTCGCGCACGGTGAGCGGCGGATAGAGCGAATAGCCCTCGAAGGCCATCGCCACATTGCGCTTGACCGGCGCCAGCGTGTGCACCTTGCGGCCGCCAACCGAGATCGCGCCACGCGAGACCTCCTCGAAGCCGGCGATCATGCGCAGTGTCGAGGTCTTGCCGCAGCCGGAGGAGCCGAGCAGCGCCACGATCTCGCCCTTGGCGATCTCCATCGTCAGGTTCTTGACCGCGTGCACGCCACGGTCGATCGGACCATAGAACTTGTCGACGCCGGAAATGGTGATTGCGCTGGCGCTCATGCCGCTTCTCCGCTGCGCAAATTGACGACCTTGTTCGCGCCGATGCGTTCGCCGCTCGCATGATCGAACAAGAGCGCGCTTTTGCTGTCGACGGCGATGTGCGCCTTGCCTTCGGCCTGGCCCGGGGTTCCGGCCGGACGCGAGACCAGGATTTCGCGGCCGCGCACGGTGCGCACCAGCGTGACGATCTTTTCGTTGAGCGGCGTCTCGGCCTCGACCGTCACGGGGAAAGCGCCGGGCGTGCCGTCGCCGACGAAGCTCAGTGCCTCGGGCCGCAGCCCGATGACGCAGTCGCGGCCGACCGCCGTCTCGAAGGCGCCGGCGAGATGGACCTGGACGTTCGACAGGCCGACAAAGATGCCCTTTGCGTCGCGCGCCGGCTTGACGTCGAGCAAATTGATGGTCGGGTCGCCGAACAGCCTGGCGATCTCGATGTTGGCCGGCTCGCGATAGATCTGCTCGGGCGTGCCGAGCTGCCGGATGACGCCTTGCGACATCACGGCGATGCGGTTGCCGAGCGCCATCGCCTCCTTGTAGTCCTGCGTGACGTAGATGACGGTCGCGCCACGATCATGCAGAAGCCTAGGCAGTTCGAGCCGCATCTCGAAGCGCAATTTGGCATCGACGTTGCGCAAGGGATCGTCGAGCAGCAGCAGCGGCGGCGAGCCGACCAAAGCGCGGGCGAGTGCCGTGCGCTGCTTCTGGCCGTTGGACAGCGCGCGCGGCTTGTGGCTCAGCACATGGTCGATCTTGAGCAGCTTGGCGACGCTCTCGACGCCGGCCTTGATCGCGCCCTGCGACGAGCGCCTGGCTTCGAGCGGCGTCGCGATGTTGTCGAAGGCGGTCATATGCGGGAACAGCGCGAAATTCTGGAACGCCATGCCGACGCCGCGGAACTCGGCATCGACGTCGGTCATGTCCTCGCCGCCGATGAGGATCTTGCCCTCATCGGGATCGATGACGCCGGCGACGAGGCGCAGCAGCACCGTCTTGCCGGCGCCGGACGGTCCGAATAGCACCAGCGTCTCGCCGTCGGCGACGGTCAACGACAGATCGTCCAGCACGGTCTGGCTCTTGTAGCGCTTGACGATGTTTTTCAGTTCGAGGCTCGCCATCTGACTATCCTTTCACCGCGCCGAGCGACAGGCCTTCGACGAGATAGCGCTGGGCATAGAGGGCAAGCGCCAGCGTCGGCGTGATCGACAGCACGATCGCGGCCGAGATCTGGCCGTACTGGATGCCCGAGGAGGTGATGAAGGCAAGCGCGCCGACGGTCACCGGCTGCTTGTCGGCCGAAGCCAGCACCAGCGCGAAGACGAAATTGTTCCAGGCGAAGATGAAGGCGAGCAGGCCGGCGGCAGCGATGCCCGGGCCGGCGAGCGGCAGCGCGATCTTGCGGAAGGTGGCGAACCAGGAATGACCGCCGATGCGATAGGCGTATTCGATGTCGGCCGGGATGTCCTCGAAATAGCCGCGCACGATCCACAGGATCAGCGGCAGGCAGATCAACTGGTAGACCCAGATCAGGCCGAAATAGGTGTTGGCGAGCCCGAGCTTCTGAAAATAGAGGGTGAGCGGCAACAGCACCAGCAGCGCCGGCGCGAAGCGGAACGACAATAGCGTGAAGGCGATGTCCTCCGAGCCGCGGAACTTGTGCCGCGCGAAAGCGTAGGCGGCGGGAACGCCGAGCAGCAGCGCGACGGCAACCGAGGTGACCGACAGGAACACGGAGTTCCAGAGGTTGCGCATGAAGGCGATGTCGAGCGTGCCGGATACCGTCGTCAGCTTGCCGGTGATGAGCGCGGTGTAATTGGCCAGCGTCGGCTCGAAGACCAATTGCGGCGGAATGCGCAGGATGGTCTCGTTGGTCTGGAACGACATCATGAAGATCCAGACGATCGGGAACATGAAGAAGATGACGACCAGCGTCAGGGCTATGCCGCGCAGGATACGTTCGAGAAGCGAGGTGTGTTCCATCCCGGCCTCCTATGCCTGCCCGCGGGCGCGTTCGCGCAGCCGCAGCCAGTTCTTGATGAAGATGTTCGACAGGAAATAGGTGATCGCCCACAGGATGATCATCAGCGCCGCCGAGCGGCCGACATTGGTCGACTGGAAGAAGTTGAGATAAGCCTCGACCTGGAAGACGGTCAGCGTGTCGCCGGGTCCCCCTTGAGTCATCGCATAGATGATGTCGAATTGCTGGATGGAATCGAGCAGGCGAAACAGCGTCGCGGTCAGGATGTAGGGCATCAGCATCGGCAGGGTGATGCGGAAGAAGACGAAGCTCCTCGGCACGCCGTCAAGCGCGGCCGCCTCGAAGGGCTGCGTCGGCAGGCTGCGCAGGCCGGCCAGCAACAGGATCATGATGAAGGGCGTGTAGACCCAGATATCGACCAGGACGACGGTCAAAAGCGCCGTCGACGGCGAGGAGGCCCAACGGAAGTCCTGCAGCCCGATGAGGCTGGCGAGATAGCTCAGCACGCCGAAGCCCGGATTGGTCATCAGCTTCCACATCAGCGCGGCCAGCGCCGGCGCCGTCATCAGCGGCATCAAAAGCATGATCGAGATAAAATTGTTCAGCGTCGAGCGCTTCTGCAGCAGCATGGCGATGGCGAGGCCGAGCAGCAGTTCGAGCACGACGGTGATGCCGGCATAGAGCAGCGACACCTGCAGCGTGTTCCAGAACTTCGGGTCGGTGAAGAAGGAGATGTAGTTGTCGCCCCAGTTGAACTGGCGTGCCCAGGGCTGGCTCAGCCGGTAGCGCTGGAACGAATAGACCACCGAGGTCAGGAACGGGATCAGGATGCCGATGCAGACCAGCAGGGCCGGCAGGCTGAGAAGATAGGGCAGCACCCGCTTGCTGATCCTGAAACCGGAGGGTCTGACCCTCTGCACTGTCGCCGCAGTCATCTGCTGCTCCATCATTCCTGTTGCTTCGCCCTGCCGGCCGCCCAGGGAGCCAGGCGGCCGGTCGGGCGAATTGGCGGTGCCATCAGGCACCGCGTCGCAAACCTAGAACTGCGTGGTCGAACTGGCCCGCCGGAACGGGCCAGACGCCGCTCGATTAGCCGAGACCAGCTTCCTTGAGCTGACCATTGATGCTCTCGGCCAGCTTGTCGAGGCCTTCGTCGATCGGCACCTCCTTGGCCACCATCTTCTGCAGCGTCGCCGCCCATTCGGTGGTGAGGTCGAAGAACAGCGGCTGCGCCGTGAACTTGATGCTGGCGCCCGGTGCCGAAGCGTCGAACATCTCGACATAGCCCGGATAGCTCTTGTTCAGCTTCTCGCGGAACACGTCGTCCTTCCAGACCGACTGCCGGACCGGATTGACGAAGTCCATCTTGGTGGCGCCGAACAGCGCATGCTCTGGTCCGGAGGCCCACTGCATGAAGTACCAGGTGGCGTCCTTGTCCTTGGAGAAGTTGGACATCGACAACGACCAGATCCAGATGTTGGGCGTCGGCGCCTTGGCGGCCGGATTGGCCTTGAAGCCGGCGAAGGCGAGCTTGCCGGCCATCTTGTTGTCGCCGCCATTCATGAAGTAGCCGAGGATGTCGGCGTCGAAGATCATCGCCGAGGCGCCGGCGCCGAGATCGGTGCCGACCTGGTACCAGGTGTAGGTCGACCAGTCCTTCGGACCGCTCTCCTGGATCATCTGCACCCACTGCTTGTGGAAGGCCTTGGATTCGGCGGTGTTCATGGCGGCCGACAGTTTGCCGTCGGCCGACACGGTCAGGTCCTTCTGGTCGAAATTGGCGTAGGCCGACAGGAAGCCCGGGTGGATCGTCGCCCAGGAGCGCGAGCCGCGCACGCCGATGCCGTAGACGCCACCACCGACATCCTTGGTGAGCTTGGCCGCCGCGGCAACCAGCTCGTCCATGTTGCCGGGCACCTTGACGCCAGCCTTCTCGAACATGCCATGGTTGTAGGTGATGTTGTTCTGCTCGAAGCCCCACGGAATGCACCACTGCTTGGCGTCTTCGGAACCCAGTTCGCCGCCCGGCTTGCCGTTCCAGGCGCAGGAATTCCTGACGCCGGGCAGGAAGTCATCCCAGGCATAGTTCGGATTGGTCTTGGCCGGATCCTTGATCCATTCGTTGAGGTCGGTGATCCAGCCGGCCGGGCCGTAGGTCCAAGTCATGTAGGCACCGGTCATGAAGGCATCGTATTCCGGCGAGCTTGCCGAAAGTGCTGCCGTGACCTTGTCGAAATAGACGTCTTCCGGGAACACGTCATAGACGACGTTCATGCCGGTTAGCTGCTTGAAGTTCTCGAGGTTGGCGATCATCGCATCGGCATAGGGGTGCTTGTTGAGCAAGAGCTTGATGGTCTTGCCCTTGTGCGCCTGCCAGTCGAAGTCGGCGGCGAGCGCACGGGTCTGTCCGAAGTTGAGCAGCGTGCCGGCCGTTCCGGCGGCAAGGCCAAGTGCGCCGAGACCCCTGATCAGGCCGCGGCGATCGACTTGTCCGCGCATGAACGCGTCGATCAGGTCTTTCTCTTTCTCATACATCTTCTCTTCTCCTCCACAGGGTAGTTTCAACCAAAGAATTGCCGGCTACCCGACCGGCGTCTGTTCTACGAGCGATCGCGCCGTCCGCTCGTCGGTTATCAGGCCCTTCAGATAGCGGCCCTCCAGCACTGACTTGATGGCACGAACCTTCACCTTGCCGCCGGCGACGGCGACAATCCTGCGATTGGCGATGTCTTCGCGGGCCAGCGCCAGCGCCCGGCTGGACACCGTCGTCGCCACCGGCTTCCCGGCCGCGTCGAAGAAATGGCCGAGCAGTTCGCCGACGGCGCCGTTGTCGCGGGTCTCCTCCATCTCGCCCTTCTCGATCATGCCGGTGGCAACGAGCGAAGCTTCGCGCTCGGCGGTGCCGATGCCGGCGATCAAAAGGTCGGCGGACCTCGCGAGATCGAAGACCTCGCTGATGCCCTTCTGGCCAAGCAGCACCGTGCGGTCCTCGGCGGTGTTGGCGAACATCGGCACCGGCATGACATAGGCTTCGGCGCCGGTGCGTTCGGCCAGCCGATGGATGACGTCATGCGGGTTGGCCGAGAATTTTCGCGTCAGGCCGCCGAGCAACGAGACGAAGCGGATCCCGTCGGCCGATATGCGCGGCAAATATTCGACGCAGGCGGCGAGCGTGCGGCCGTGGCCGATACCGATCAGCGTGCCCTCGCCACGCTCGATCTCGCGCTTGAGGAACTGCGCGCCGGCAATGCCCAGCGCCTTGAGCGGCAGGTCTTCGGAATCGAAGTCCGGCACCACCTCGCAATAGTCGAGCCCGTAGCGGCCGGAGAGTTGGTCCTCGAGCGCGACGCATTCGGAGACTTCGCCGTCGATATAGACTTTGACCAGTCCTTCCTGGTTGGCCTTGGTGATCAGGCGATGCGCCTTGAGGCTGGTCAGGCCAAGCCGCTTGGCGACCTCTGACTGGGTCAGGCCGCCGGCATAGTGGAGCCAGGCGGCGCGGGTCGCCATGCTGGTCTCATCGTCGCGCAGCAAGCCGTTGCCGAATCCAACCATTTCCACCCTTTGATATTTTTATCAGTTGCTGCAAAATTTTTCACAAGGCTTTGCCGGAGTCAAGCGCCGCGTGTTCAAATCGCGCAAAGGAGTAGCGTCGGCGAAGGGGAACCATCACTGCCCCAGCGATGTTGAAGGTCGGTGGGGACGCGATGTATGCGAGGCCGCGGCGCCTCAGGCCGCCATGGTGGAACGATGTTCGAGCCGTTTTGCTGCGAGATGCCGCTTCATCCAACCTGGCCCGACCTCGCCGCGCGGCTTCTGCTCACGCTGCTGGCAGGCGTTCTCATTGGCTTGAACAGGGAGTCGCGCGGCCGCACCGCCGGGCTTCGAACGACCATCCTGGTTGGCCTTGCGGCTGCCATCGCCATGATCCAGGCCAACATCCTGCTCGACATAGCGGGCAAGGAAACGGATTCCTTCGGCCGCATGGACGTGCTGCGATTTCCGCTCGGCGTGCTGACCGGCGTCGGCTTCATCGGCGGCGGCGCCATCCTTCGGCGCGGCGAGCTCGTGACCGGCGTCACCACGGCCGCGACGATGTGGATCATGACCATGATCGGACTGGCGTTTGGCGGTGGCCAGTTCGGGCTTGCGGGGATCGCGACGCTGCTGACCTTGGTGACCCTCCAGGCCTTGAGATGGGTCGACCTCCGGATCCCGCGCGATCATCACGCGATCCTGTCGGTGTCCTGGGCGAAGGGGTTGCCGCCCGACCTCCAGGAGATGGTGCGGCCGCTCGGCTACAACGCGCGCTTTGTCGGCATGGAGCATGACGCCGGCCGCGAGCGCTTCGTGTTTTCCTTCAACCTCGAATGGAAACAACCCGATGCGATCGAACCCTCGACGGACGTGCTGGCGGTGGTCGGCCAGCACTGCGAGGTCGAGCGCTTTGATCTGATCGGCGAGAAGACGTCTTGAGCGGTGCCGGGACCGCCGACGAAGCTCAGTCGCCTGGCTTCGGCGCTTCGGTGTCGGAGCGAACGACCTTGATATCGGCCCCCGCCGCCCAGGCACCGATATCCTCCCGCCGCAGTGCCGCCGCCATCATGTCTGGAAACAGGTCCGGCGTGCAGGCGAAAACCGGAACTCCAAGCGCCGCGACTGAACCGGCCATGGCCGGGTCATAGCCTGGGCGGCCCTGATCGGTGAGCGCCAGAAGCACGACGACATTGACGCCGGACCGGACTAGCGATGCCAGCCGGCGCAACAATTCCTGGCCGTTGCCGCCTTCATAGAGGTCGGTGATCAGCACGAAATGGGACTTGGTCGGACGCTCGATGCGCTCGGCGCAATAGGCGACCGCCTGGTTGATGTCGGTACCGCCGCCAAGCTGCACGCCGAACAGCACTTCGACGGGATCGCTGAGATCCTCGGTGAGATCGACAATCGCGGTGTCGAAGCAGACAAGCTTGGTGCGCACGACCGGCAGCGAGGCCATCACCGCCGCGAAGATCGAGGCGTAGATCACCGAGCTTGCCATCGAACCGGACTGGTCGACACACAGCACGACCTCGTCGAGGTCGACCAGCCGGCGCCGCTTGCGCATGAAGCCGACCAGCTTTTCCGGCACGATGGTTTTGTGTTCGGGCTGGTAGTGGCGAAGGTTTGCCGAGATGGTGCGCGGCCAGTCGATATCGCGTTGGCGCGGGCGGTTGGTGCGTCTCGAGCGGTCGAGCGCACCGCGTATCGCTTCAGCGGTCTTCTGTTCGAGCCGTTGCATCAGCTTGGCGACGATGTCGGCGATGATGGTGCGGGCGATGTCCTTGGTCTTGGACGGCATCACCGAGCGAAGCGATATCAGGTCGGCAACCAGATTGACGTCGGCCTCGATCGCCTTGAGGAATTCCGGCTCCATCAGCATCTGCTTCAGGTTCAGCCGTTCGAACGCGTCCTTCTGGACGATCTGCACGACCTGTGCCGGAAAGAAGGAGCGGATGTCGCCCATCCATTGCGCGACGCGCGGCGCCGACCGGCCGAGCCCGCCGCGCCGCTTGCGCGGATCGGCGGCAGCATCGCCGGCGCCATCGCCATAGAGGGCGTCGAGCGCGGCCGAGAGCCGCTTGTCGTCTTCGGAAAGGGCTGGCGATGTTTCGTCGGCGGCGCCGATCGCCAGGCGCCAGCGACGCTCCCTCTCGCCGTCGGGCGTGAGCGCGCCGGGCTCGTTCATTTCGGCCTCGTCATCCATTGCCACCTCCCAAGAGCAATGGTCCAAGCCGTTCCAGGTGCCGGCGCCAGGCATCGCCACCGTCCGGCGCCGGCGTCAGGCCAGCCGGCAGGCGCGCCGCGCGGCCGAGAACCGCTTCGATCAACCGCCGGCGCTCCATGCTGTCCAGATTGGAAAAGACGCGGCGCAGCAGCGGCAGATGCGCGACGAAAGCCTCTTCGTCGAGCGACTTCAGCCACGCATCGACCGCGCCGCGCAGACCCTCGTCATAGATGAGCCGTTGACCGGCGGTGCTGAAGAAGCCCTCGAAGAACCCCGCCGCCTCAGAGACGGGCGTTCCGGGCGACAGGCGGCGCCCGAGCAGTCCGGCGGCAGCTTCGGCGGACAGCTGACCAGCCTCGTAGAGAAGGTGCGCGGCACATCCGGCCAGCAACGCCGTCGATCGCGGCCCGTCCAGCACGGCAGCCAGCCCGTCGCGCCATCCGCTCAGCACATCGTCCCCGGGTTCGACAAGCCTGATCGCTTCATCAGCCTTGCGCATGGCGCCGACCAGTCCCGCGGCAGCCTGCTGATCGAGGTCGCGCACGGCGTAGGGCAGCGCGATCGCCGCTTCGATGATCAGCCGCTCCATAAGGCCGGACAGGCGGCTCGTCTCCGTCTTGCGCGCTTCGCCATAGCGGATGATATCGGCAAGCGGCGGCACCGACGCCAGGATTTCCAGGCATTCGCTGCTGTGCGCCGCGCGTGCCTCCAGCGCCACGAGGCCGGCGCTCGAGGCTTCCGACAGGTCGGCCGTGATCGCCCCCTGCACCAGGGCGGCAAGTGTGTCGAGGGTTGCCGCCGCGCCGATCATCTGGATCAGCCGGCCATTGGCGGCCTTTTCGATGGTCGGGCCGTAGACAAGGTTCTCGACCAGCCGAACGGCATATTCCGGCTCCCAGGCCAGCGTCCAGCGCTCGCGGAAGGTGCCGCGGCTGCGACCGGCGTCCGTCAACTTGCCCCAATGCACACCGAGCACGCTCAAGCGGTGCAGCAATGTCGAACGGAAAAGCCCGCTTTCGCTGCGCAAATCGACCGACAATTCCCGCTCCAGCGCCTCGGGCTTCAGCCGCGCCGCCTTCTGGTTGCGCTGCAGATCCTCGATCAAGGGCGCCAGCGGCGTGTCGGGTGGAATTTCACCGACGTCCGCACCCAGAAGCAGCTCGGCCTCGACCAGCGCCCACAGCAGCGCTTCGCCGTTGAACAAAGCGGCGACCGAAGCGTCGCGCAATTCCTCGAACCCGGGTTTCGGTCGCTCGCGAATGGCGGCGAGCGTACGGGCAAGCCGCTCCGCCTCGATCAGCGAAGCGGTCGAGATCAGATGCCCCTTCTCCCGCAGCACCGCCGCAATCATCGCCAGCCACAGGGTTGCCCCGTCATGCCGGCCGCGCGTGCGCCAAAGGTGCTTGCACCAGCCCGGCGCCACGACGCCCGCGCCATAGCCAAGGCCCGACGCCAGACGCGGCCCCGTCCACGGCGCCCAGGTCATCGTGCTTTTGCGCCGGGCGATGCCCTTGAGCAGCGCCTGATCGGTTTTCTGGACGTGTGCCGCCTGGAGCGCCGGCACGTGCCATGCGCCGCAGACCACCGCTATCGGTCCATCGAATTCCTTTCGCGCCGCCGCGATTTCGAGCCGCATATGCGCTTCGCGCCTGGCTTCGAACCGGGCGATAGACCCTTCACCTTCGCGCAGCGTCGTCATCGCGTCGGCGATGGCCGCGAAAATGGGGCCGGGCTCGGGGTTCTGTTCGACGATATCCGACCACCAGCTTTCGCCATCCTCGTAGCCGGCGGCATGCGCCAGAGTGCCGATCGGATCACGGCGATGCGGGTCCTCGTCATCGCCGGCTTCGCTGGCTTCGGCAGCGTCGATGTTCTCCGCAGCATCGATCGCCTCGGCGGGCAACCGCGCCGACGACGGCAGGTCGATGAAGCGCAACACCGCCTGGTTGCCGACCGCCCAGAGGACCGCCTGATATTCGGGAGAGAATTCGGCGAACGGCCAGAAGCTGGCGGAGGCCGGGTCGTCCTCCGGGTAGCAGAGCAATGCCACCGGCGGCTGCATTTCCGGGCGGGCCAGCAATGGCAACAGCGCCGAGGCGTCGCTCGGCCCTTCGATCAGGACGGCGACCGGCCGCAATTCTTGCAGCGCCTGCACCAGGCTTTCGGCGGAGCCGGGCCCGTGATGGCGTATGCCGAAATAGGCGATGTCGCTGTGCTTCATCGGTGTCAGATCGCCGCGTTCAGCGCCGCATAGTAGCCGGCATAGTCAGGCCGCTTCTTGAGCACCGTTTCCAGATATTCTTCCAGCACGACCTTGTCCTGCACTGGATCCTTGACGATCGCGCCGACAAGGCTGGCGGCTAGGCCTTCGGCGCCGAGCTTGCCGCCGTCGAACCAGGCCGCCTGGCTGAGGCCGCCAACCATGGTGGCGATGGCCTCTGCCGTCGACAGCGAGCCCGACGGTGTCTTCAGCGTCACCTTGCCGTCGGCGGTCGAGCCAGAGCGCAATTCGCGGAAGATGGTCAGCACGCGGGCGATCTCTTCGGCGACATTCTTCGGCACCGGCAGGTCGAGGCCGCCTGCCATCTCGCCGACGC
Organism: Mesorhizobium monacense; assembly: GCF_056781675.1. Taxonomy (NCBI): domain Bacteria; kingdom Pseudomonadati; phylum Pseudomonadota; class Alphaproteobacteria; order Hyphomicrobiales; family Phyllobacteriaceae; genus Mesorhizobium; species Mesorhizobium monacense. Next base: position 4,113,728 of record NZ_CM165567.1, read on the forward strand.
GCTTGGAGACGATCGAGACCTCCTCCGCCATGTCCTCGGGCAGCGGCAGCACCACGACATTGAAGCGCCGCTTGAGCGCCGAGGAGAGCTCGTTGACGCCCTTGTCGCGGTTGTTTGCCGTGGCGATGATGTTGAAGCCGCGCTGGGCATAGATCGAGGTGTTCAGTTCCGGGATCGGCATCATCTTTTCGGACAGCACGGTGATCAGCGTGTCCTGTACATCCGAGCCCATGCGCGTCAGTTCTTCGAGGCGGCACAGCTTGCCGTCCTGCATGGCGCGATAGAGCGGCGTCGGCACCAGCGCTTCCTGGCTAGGGCCTTTCGCCAGCAGCTGGGCATAGTTCCAGCCATAGCGGATCTGGTTCTCGTCGGTCCCGGCCGTGCATTGCACGATCAGCGTCGAGTCGCCCATGATGGCTGCGGCGAGATGTTCCGAGACCCAGGATTTGGCTGTGCCGGGAACGCCGAGCAAAAGCAGCGCACGGTCGGTGGCCAAAGTCGCCACAGCGGTTTCCATCAGCCGACGGCGGCCGACATATTTCGGGGTTATCAAGGTGCCGTCGCTGGCCTTGCCGCCCAGCAGATAGGTCAGGACGGCCTTTGGCGAGAGGCTCCAGCCGGCGGGCTTTTGCTTGTCGTCGCCGCGCGCCAGCGCTTGCAATTCACTGGCATAGGCCTGCTCGACCGGGAGACGGATGGCTGCGTTCATTGTGCTGTTCTCCGGATTGTCATGTGTTGGTTCCAGACGATTGTTCGGCCAACGCGGCGTTGAGGCGCAGGAGAGCGAGTGACGGAGCCGCGGGCGGCATGCCGGCTGCGACGACCTCGTCGATCAACCTCGCCGCCGTGGCGGTGGTGGCGAGGAAGCCGATCGTTTCGAGGATATCGTCGAGGCCGCGGCGCATGACGTCGTCGTTTCCGCCGATGACCGAACGCAACGCCGGAAGCACTTGCCCGTTTGTCAGGTCATCCCATCCCAGCCAGCCGGCGTCGATGCCTTCCGCCAGACTGATCACGCCAAGGTAACTCGTTTCCTTGAGGATCGAGCGGATGAACACGCGCTTTCTGCGGCTGTCCAAGCGCGGTGTCAGGTGCACCACGAACAGCGCCGGTTTGCCGCCATCGGCGACAAGCGTATCCGCCATCTGCGTCACCGCGGCATCGCTGCCTGAGGCGGCGACCATTCGTGCGATCAGGATGTCGGCATTGTTGTCGGCGCCGAACTGCCAGGCGCCGATGAATTCGGGTTCGGTGGCACCGAACCGTGCGGCGAGGTCGACCACGTTGCAGGTTTCGAACAATTCGGCGCGACGCTGTTCCTGCGCCGGGGATTTGAGTTTTACCGGCGTGTAGGTGGTGCGGCGGCGGATGAAGCCGGATTTGCCTTCGCTGATGAAAGCGGCGAGTTCGGCAACGGGATCATCCGTGCTACCGCCGTCGCCCGTACGACCGTGCTCACCCAACCTTGCCAGCAGCCGCCCAGCCAGTTCGCGCACCTTGCCGGAACGGTCGGCGGAAAGGCTCTTCAGGAAAGGCGCATCCTCGAGGGTGAGACCGAAGCGCATGAGTTCGATGAGCGCAAGTCTGACTTCCGCCGATTCACCCGGCGCCTTGGCCTCGATCAGCGTGCGAGCAGCAGTCGGTTCGCTGCGGCGCATGTCGGTCAGCGCAATACGGCGCGCTGCGGGATAGAAGTCGTCCCAGTTTTCCACCGTCAGTTTCTCGCGCGGGGCATGCGCCTGCCCTTCGATGCCGGCCTGCCAGTCGATCCAGGGGGCGTAGACGTCCGGGCTGTTCTGGTCCGAGGGCATCCAGTCCATTGGATGGAGCACGAAGCCGCGGCTGGCGACCAGCGTCACCACACGCACCTTGCGCCTCGCGTCGGCAGCCTGTTTCAGGGCGGCTCGCAAGAGCGGCCGCAGCCGCTCCGGCAGCATGGGCAGGGCAAGCGCCGGCAGCGGCGGACGACGCGTCAAAACCTTCGGTGCCGCAGGCCGCAAGCCGATGTCGAGGGCCTGCGCGGCGATCGCCAGCAGCCGGCGCTCCCGTTCGTCGGGGCCTGCGGTGCCGGCGATCTCCTTCCACGCGGCTGGTGCGAGGTCGAATGTCGGTCCGCCAGTGATCCAGCAGTCGCGCATTGCCGCCAGGCCTGTCTGCTCGAGCTCGTTCACGACAGATCGAGCCTCCCGAACCTGCTCTGCGCCGCCAGAAGGTCAAGCCTGGCGCCATTCCACAGCGCTGCGGCAGCGGCAAGATCGATGCCGAGCAGGGTTTGATCGACAGCACCGGCGATCGGCAAGGCGATCCCATGCGGATCATCGGCTGCCTGCCACCAGGCCGTGCCGCGGTCGTCGAGCAAGATCGCGCCCGGCGGCAGGATGAGAGGACTGTCGGTCAGCCATGGCGCGCCATCCTGCTGGGAAGCGCGCGCCGCGAGCGGGTCTTGCAACGCGCCGAAATCAGGCCACGCCGCCCCGGAAGAGACGTCGCCGATGCGCTCCGCCACCAGCGCGCGGAGCGGTGCGCGCGATGGATAAAACACCAGCCGGGCATTGAAGCGGTCGCCTGGGGCGAAGGCGTTGGATCGGCGCCCGGCCGAAGCCGGAAAATAATCGAGCAGCAGGGCAAATTGCGGCGTGGCGCTCTTCAGGTCGAGCAACCAGGTCGAATGGCTGACGAGACCGTCGCGACGGGTTTCGATCTTCTCGCCGAGAACCTCCCAGTGGCTTTCCACCTGTCGGGCGTCGGGATTGGCCAGAATCTGTTCGCGGGTTTCGGACGTCGATACGAGCCGCTTCAGTTCAGGATCGTCAGGCTCCGATCGCCAGGCCTTTGCCAGCAGCACCAGCTTGCCGAGCTCGCGGATTGCTGCGTCCGGTCTTTCCTCGCTGCGCAGCGCCATCAGCCGCGACGGAATCTCGTCGATGCGCCCGGCAAGCGCGGTTGCCTTCAGATCGACAAGCCGCGCGGCAATGCGGCGGCAGCGCTCGCTGCTGGCGTCGATAAATCCGGACAGTCCAAGCCGCAACTGGTCGGCGATCCATTGGTCGAGTTCCTCGAGCGCCGCCGACACCGCGGACCGTGTATCTTGCGCCCGCTTGCGCTGCGCCGCCTCGCGCCGTTCGACCGCCGCGGCGTCCTCGACGACGGCACCCTCATCCGGCTGCAGAGCCTCGTCGATGCTCTTGGCCGCGCCGGGCACTGGCCCCGCCGGCTGTGGCGTCGTCTTCCGGCGCCGGCCAAGCCAATCATTCACCCATTCCGGCGTCGAGCCAGCAGCCGCAAAACTGGCTGGCGCGGTGGCGGCGATCCACATCAAGGCCAGCGTGTGTTTGCAGGGAAACTTTCGCGATGGGCAGGTGCATTTGTAGCCGTGATCGCCGGTATCGACCACCACGCGATAAGGGTTGGAGCCGGAGCCCTGACATTCGCCCCAGATCAGGGCCTGCTGCTCATTCCTTTCAAGGCGCGGCCAGTTCGATCGCTTGGTCAGCTTGGAGGCGGCGCTGAGCGACGCCTGGTCGGGAGCAAGCGCCTCTATGGTTTTCAAGTCGAATTCCAAGCCGCGCCCCTCGTGACCCCGAACCAAACGTCGTCGCCAGTATAGGTAGCCGTTTGTGAAGAATTATTGTAGCGCGGATGTAGGAAAGTGAGCCTTGCCCAGTTATCGATCTAGCACCCACCGGCAGCCTACGCGAAGGGTCGCGCGACGCGAATAAGAATAAGAGGCGTCAGCCTCTGCCCTTCAAGAACTCGATCACCATCGCCGCAGTCCAAGTGAAACGGCCGCCGCCGAGCGGCTCGCCGGTGAGCGGGTCGTAATATTCGGCAAAGCCGCTCTCGGTGATCAAATCGAGGCTCGACTGCGTGATGCGCCGGGCAACCGCGCCATGGCCGACGGCGGCAAGTCCGTCGGCGATCATGTAGTTGACCACCAGCCAGACCGGGCCGCGCCAGTAGCGCTTGGCGTCGAAGCGCGGATCGTCTGGATCGTGCGAGGGCACGACATGACGCGCCTTGCCGGCGAGGCGCTCGACAGTGGCGGCGAGCGTCGCGGCACGCGCCTGTGGGATGGCCGCGAAGGCCGGCAGGATGCCGCCGACGGAGGCGCTGTCTACCAGCTTGCCGGTGGTGCGGTCGAGGCAGAGATACTGGCCGTGCGCCTCGCTCCACAGCTGCTCCATCGCCGCCAGGCCCTTTTCGACGCGGGCACGGTTGGCGCTGGCGATCGCTTTTTGACCAAGAGCCTCGGCGAGATCGGCAAGGTCGGATGAGGCGCGGATCAAGATGGCGTTGAAGCCGGGATCGACGACCTGGAAGGGCGAGGCATCGTGAAGCCGGGCATTGTCCCATCCAAGCCCGCGAAAATGCTGCACCAACCAGATGTAGCGATCATACTGCTCTTGCGTCGGCCGATGCGCCGGGTCGGCATGCAGGATGTCGCGGCGGGTGTAGGGCTCGACGCCTTCGGTCGGCACGCGCTCGAAGGCATCGTCCCAGTCGATGGAGTTGTCGCGGCCGGACTCCCAGGGGTGGATGATGGCGACCAACCCCTCGCCCCTGGGGTCGCGGCTCTCATAGAACCAACGGTGCCAGGCATCGATCTTGGGAAGCAGCGCGCCGGCCCGTTCGGCCGCCAGTTTCTTGTCTTTGGCGCGGTCGAACAGGCGGCGCACGGCAAAGCCGGCGACGGCCGGCTGGGTGATGCCGGAGGTGGCCGTCGGACGCCCGGTCTGCCAAATTTCGGGTCCGGGGAAATAACCGTCGCTCCAGACGTGGAAGACGATATGCGGCACCATGCCGTCAGGCCACTGGTGCGCGAACAAGGTCTCGATCTCGGTCCAGGCGCGCGCCTCGTCGTAGTGGGCGAGGCCAAGCGCGGTGAGGCAGGAATCCCAATTCCACTGGAACGGATAGAGACCCTTGGTCGGGATGGTGTAGGCGCCGTGGTCGTTCTCCTTCAGCACCTCGACGGCGCGGGCGATGGTTTCGTCGACGGCAAGAGAAGTCATTGAAGCGTTCGTTCTTTCTGGATCAAAGGGCATTGGTGGTTTCGGGATCGAACCAGCGGATGCGGTCGGGTTTGGGCGCGAGGCGCAGATGATCGCCGACCTGGACACTGGCGTTCGATTCCAGGATGGCGCGGAACAGCCCGCCCTCGACATCGCAAGTCACCAGCGTGTGTGGCCCGAGCGGCTCGATGACGCGCACGGTGGCCTGCAGGCCTTCACTGCCGGCGTCGACGTCTTCCGGGCGGATGGCGAATTCGATCTTCTGCCTGTCCGATTTCGGGCCGGGCAGCGTCAGTCCGGCGACGGACCAGCTGCCATTCGCAGCCTTCGTCGCGGGAATGAAATTCATCGGCGGATTGCCGATGAAGGAGCCGACGAAGCGGGCGGCCGGGTTGCGATAGACCTCGACCGGCGAAGCCGCCTGGACGATGCGGCCCTGATGCATGACGGCGATGCGGTCGGCGAGGCTCATCGCCTCGACCTGGTCGTGGGTGACATAGATCGTGGTGGTCTTCGACGCGGCGAGCACGCCCTTGAGTTCGGCGCGCATCTCCAGTCGCAGCAGCGCGTCGAGGTTGGACAGCGGCTCGTCCATCAGGATGACGTCGGGCTCCATGGCGAGCGCGCGGGCGACGGCGACACGCTGGCGCTGGCCGCCTGACAGCTGGCCCGAATAGCGCTTCAGCAGTTGCTCGATGTGCATGAGCTCGGCGGTGCGGTTGACGCGACGCTCGACGTCCTGTTGCGGCAGCTTCTTCATGCGCAGGCCGAAGGCGATGTTCTCGAACACGGTCAGATGCGGGAAGACAGCATAGTTCTGGAACACCATCGCAATGCCGCGCTCGCGCGGCGGCAGGTTGTCGACGCGACGGCCGCCGATCCAGACCTCGCCCTGGCTCGGCATCTCCAGCCCGGCGACGATCCTGAGCAGCGTGGTCTTGCCGCAGCCCGAAGCGCCGAGCAGCACCATGAATTCCTGGTCGGCGATGGTGAGGTCGACCTGATGCAGCGCGGTGAAGCCGCCGAAGCGCTTGGCCACTCCCTTGATGGCGATTTCAGCCATGAACCGTCTCCGTGTCTCGCGTCATCGGTTGGCGATCCCCCACATGGCGAACAGATATTTCCTGACGGCGAAGATGAAGATCAGCGCCGGCACGACCAAAGCCGCGCCGCCGGCGAATTTGAGATACAGCGGCGACTCGCCAAGGCTCTGCAGGAGGAAGGCGGTCAGCGTACGGTTCTCGATGGTGAGCACGGCGGCGGCGAACACCTCGTTCCAGGAGATGGTGAAGGCGAATACCGCCGAAGCGGCGATGCCGGGCAGCGCCAGCGGCAGGATGACCTTGCGAAAGGCCTGCAGCCGTGTGCAGCCGAGCGTCCAGGCCGCTTCCTCGAGTTCGACCGGTATGCCCGAAAACAGCGAGAAGGTGATCAGCACGGCAAAGGGCAGCGCCAGCGTGGTGTGCACCAGCGCCAGGCCGATCGCGGTGTCGTCGAGACCGGTGCGGATGAACATCACCGCCAGCGGCAGGGCCAGCAGCGGCAGCGGGAAGGCGCGCGTCATCAGCACCAGGAAACGGAACGTGCCCTTGCCCGGAAAATCGAAGCGCGACAGTGCATAGCCGGCCGGCGCGCCGAAGCCGATCGACAGGATCATCGTCAGCGTGGCGACGAGGACAGAATTCCACAGCGCCCTGGCGACGCCGGCGAAATTGATGAAGAACGAAAGACTGCCAACATCGAAGGACGGGAAGAAGCGCTTGGGGAAAGCGGTGACCTGTTCCGGCGACGACAGCGCGTTGACGATCAGGAGATAGATCGGCAGCAGCACCCAGGCGCTGAGCAGGATGGCGGTGGCGACGAGCAGCCAGCCGCCGGCCTTGCGCGCATCGGCGGCCGTAACGATCGGCGGTTCGGCAACGGCGCTCATATGCGCGCCTCTTTGGGCACACGCAGCACCCTGAGGAAGAACAGCGTGAAGCCGATCGAGATGGCGAGGATGAGCAGCGCCGAGGCGGCCGCGACGTTGCGATCCTGCAGCGTGAATTGCCAGTTGTAGGTTTCGCCCATCAGCACCGGCAAATTGGTGCCCCCAAGGGCGGCGACCACGGCAAAAACCTCGAAGGCGAGGATGACGCGCAGGATGATCGCCGTCTGCAGGCTGGGGCGAAGCAACGGCAGCGTGATGCGCACGAAGCGCTTCCAAGGGCCGGCGCCAAACACTTCGGCCGCCTCGTAATACTCTTTCGGAATCAAGCCCATGCCGGCGACGAGGATGACCATCATGATGGCGGTGGCGCGCCAGATCTCGGCCAGCGCCACGGCGATGAAGATCGTCAGCTTGCTCTGATAGCCGAGGAACATGATCGGCCGGTCAACGATGCCGAGGCCGGAGAGCAGCGTGTTGAGGAAGCCGGACTGGTCGAAGATGGCAAGCCAGATCAGGCCGGCGGCGAGATCGGAAATGCCGAGCGGAATGGCAAAGATGTAAAGCACGGCACTGCGACCCGTCTGAAGCCGCGACACCACTGAAGCCATCAGCAGCGCCATGACCAGTTGGATCGGCACGACGATCGCCGCAAGCAGCAGCGTATTGCGGACGGTGACCGGGAATTTCCAGCTGCCGGCCATGGTGCGGAAATTGTCGAGGGTGAAGGCGCCGTCGCGGGTCACCGCCTCGAAGGCAACCAGCGCGAACGGGTAGAGGAAGAACACGCACAGGAACAGTGTCGCCGGCATCAGCAGCAGATAGGGCAAAGCCTTGCCGTGCATGGTGGTGTCATTTGCGATGGTGCTGCGATCCGGGCGCCCGGAGTGAAACAAGCTCCGGGCGCCCCTTGGGAGGATCGGTTGATGCTTATTCGACCGGGCAAGCGCCTTCGGACGGCTTGTCGGGCGCCCAGCACGGCGCTTTGGCCTGGTCGATGATCGCCTTGAGCGCGGCCGCCTGCTCTTCGAGCACGCCATGCACGTCCTCGCCGCCAAGCACGATGCGCTCGAAGCTGTCGGTGTAGACCTGGTTGAACTTGCCGCCGAGATCGCCGAGCCCCATCGGCAGCAGCGCCGGCAGCGCATCGGGAGCGCCGGTCATGGTGGCGATGGCCGGGCCGAAGGCTTTCACCGATGCCGGCATGTCGTCGGGCAGCTTGACGTCGACGACGGGGAAGAAATTGGTCGCCTTCAGCGTCGCGATCTGGGTTTCCGGCTTCAGCATATAGGCGACCAGTGCCTTGGCCTTGTCCATGTCAGGCGAGGTCTTCGGAATGGCGACGCCGGCGACCACCGGCATGAAGCCGCGGCCGGCGGGACCAGCCGGGGCCGGGAAGGCGACGAACTCGTCGGGCTTCTGGTTGAAGGCATCGGCGAGCCGCGCGACATGGTCGAACGCGACCCAGACCTCACCTGAAAGCAGTGGCTCCTGCATGAAGGCGTAGTTGGTCGAGTTCGGGTTGGTGTACTGCCAAAGTTCCTTGAACTTGTTCCAGGCAGTCTCAGCCTCGGCCGAGCGGAACTTGGTCACCATCGAACCGGTGTAGGACGGGTAGAGGAAGCCTTCGAAGAAGCGGTGCTTCAGTCCCTTGGGACCGGCCGGAAAGCCGAATTTCGGCGAGCCGGTCTTTTCGGCGATATTCCTCGACCATTCGATCAGCTGGTCGTAGGTGATGGTGTTGAGATCGACGCCTTGCGGCAGATATTGCAGCGCCTGCTTGTTCGCCGCCATCAGGTAGGTGGCCTGCATCCAGGGCATGTATTTCTGCTCGCCGGTGCCGAGCATGCCGAGCTTCCTGTAGGCCTCGTTGACCTTGACCCCGCCGACATCGACGCCGGACAGGTCGACAAGGTTGGCGCCGACGGTGGAGAAGTCGCCATGCAGGCCGCCGAGCAGGCCGATCGTGCCGGAGCCTGCCTGAAGTTCGGCCTGCAGACGGGTGAGCCAGGGGCCGTCCTCGGCGACCTGATAGTCGACGGGGCCGTCGAAGCCTTTCAGCACCGCGTCGCGCATCTTCTGCGTTTCCTCGACCGGGCGCGCCTGTGTCGACCAGAACAGCACCTGCTGGGCGTGCGCAGCGGCGCCGGCAAGCGACAGCGCCAGCGCTGCGCCTGCCAGTGTCTTCAATGCCTTGATCATGCTCATCCTCCCTGGATAGGCGCCGTCATTTGCGGCGTCAGCTTCTTGTCAGTGGTGCGGGTCCATGGCTGGCCCGAGGAACCAGCGTCGGCCGGATCAATCGTGTCAGCGGTTCAGCCGGCCTGTCGGCGATGATGGTGAGCAGCATGTCGGCGATCTCGCGCGCACACTGACGGATCGAGGCGTCGAAGGTGGTGAGGCCTGGCGGCGCATAGGCCGAAGCGACGACATTGTCGAAACCGATGACGGAGAGATCGCGCGGCACGGTGAGGCCGGCGCGGGCAGCCTCCTCCATCACCGTCAGCGCCAGTTCGTCGAACAGGGCGACAATAGCCGTCGGCCGCTCAGGCCCGTGCAGCATCTTGTTGACGGCCTGGATGCGGGCGCCGCGATCGAAGCGCGGCGCGGTCGCCACATCGAGCCGCACCGACGGGTCGCCGCGGCGAGCAATGGCCGCGGCAAGCCCGTCCTGCCGCAAATGCCGGAAGGTCATCGGCTCTGAAATCGTCACCAGGCCGAAATGCCGATGGCCGAGATCGTAGAGCATGTCGAAGGCTTCGCCGAAGGCGTGCGCGCCGTCGGTGTCGAGCCAGTTGTAGGCAAAGTCGCTGTCGAGCAGCCGGCCATGGGCGACGAAGGGGAAGCCGCGCTGGCGCAGATAGGCGAGCCGCTCATCGACCTCGGCGATGCGGGTGACGACGACGCCGTCGGCGCGCCCGGATTCGACGACATGGCGCAGCACCGACAGTTCCGACTGGCCTTCCGCGGCAGTGGCGAGGATGAGGTCGGCGCCGTGCGACACCAGTCCCTCGCCAAGCCCGGTGACGAACTCGCCGAGGAAGGAATCGACAAGGTTGGGACCACGGATCGGCAGCACCAGGCCGACGAAGCCGCTGCGGCCGGACACCAGCGTGCGCGCTGCGGTGTTGGGAACATAGCCCGCATGGCGCGCCGCCTGGGCGACGCGCTCGCGTGTCTTCAGGGCGATCTGCTGATGGCCGGCAAGCGCCCGCGAGACCGTCGTGATCGACAGGTCAAGGGTCGCCGCAAGCTCCTTCAGCGTGATGACACGGGCTGGCAATCGCTCCTCCCGAACGAACTGTTTGAAACGTTTGTAATGCGGTTTTGCGAAATTGCAAACGTTTTAAATTTGACGCAACGAGGCCGGCGACGAGACTGCCTGACCGGCCGGTTTTCAGCTTGGTGTTGTGATGCTCGGCTTCGAGCCCGCCTGGATGGCGGCCCTTGCCCCGCCGAGATAAAGCCGGTGCTACCTTGCCCCTGAGGTCGAACGGGTTCGCCATCGCTCAGATGACACCCGCGCCACGCACGAGTTCGACGAAGCGCGCGAACACTTCGGTGTGGCGGTCGACATCGGCCTCGGTGGTGGCCGGGCACATCAGGAACATGGTGTGGAAGGGCGTCACCAATATGCCCTCGTTCATGTAGAAGGCGTGCAGCAGCGTCTCGAGATCGCCGCGCCGGCTGGCGATGACATCGGCGCCATTCCGCGGCGGATTGGGCATGAACATGATCTCGGCGCGGGCGCCGATCTGCGTCACGTGCCAAGGCAGACCATTCGCAGCGATGACCTTCCGCGCGGCCTCGGCCAGCCGCGAGGCATTGGCGATCATGATCTCGAAATTGGCTGGGGTCAGCACCTCTTCCAGCACCGCGCGCATGGTGGCGACGGTGAGCGCGTTGCCGGCCAGCGTGCCGCCGATGCCGAGATGCGCCGACTGGCGCACGCGCGGATTGACCATCGGCACGATCGCCCACAATCGCTCGGCGATCTCCCGCGAGACGCCGAAGATGCCGGCGGGGATGCCGCCGGCAATGGCCTTGCCGGCGACGAGAATGTCCGGCTCCAGCCCATGCTCGGACGAATAGCCGCCGGGTCCGCCGGAGATGGTGTGCGTCTCATCGATGACCAGCACGGTGCCGGTGCGGCGGGTGATCTCGCGCAGGGCGGCATGAAAACCGTCGGCGACCGGGATCATGCCGAAATTGGTCATCAGCGGCTCGGTCAGCACGCAGGCGACGTCACCCGCCGACAGTGCCTGTTCCAGCGCACCGACATCGTTGAACTCGACCACTTTTGAGACGGCCGAATGGTCGACGCCGTTGGGATGGATCATGTTGCGCAGGCCAACGCGGCCGTCGCGGATTTCGACATGCGCCTCTTCGACGCCGCCATGGTAGCAGCCGGAGAAGACCAGCACCTTGTCGCGGCCGGTGATCATGCGGGCGATGCGGATGGCGCCGCGATTGGCGTCAGTGGCCGAGGTGGTCAATGTCCAGTAAGGCAGGCCGAAGCGCCGCTGCAATTCGGCGCCGACCCACAGGCTGTCCTCGGTGGGCAGCATCATCGTCGCGCCGTTCTGCAATTGGCGCACAGCGGCACGTGTCACCGCCTCCGGCGCGTGGCCGCACATGCCGCCAGTGTCGCCAAGGGCGAAGTCGACATAGTCGTGGCCATCGATGTCCCTGATATTGGCGCCCTTCGCCTCGGCGGCATAGACCGGAAAGCCGCCGGCCCAGCGCCGCATCCAGTGCGAGGGCCCGCCATAGAGGAAATGCTGCTTGCCCTCCTCCCAGGCCGCCGCCGAGCGCGGATGCGTCTGGCGAAAACGCTGCTGCTCGCGGTCGAGCAGGTCGCCGATTGTCGCTGAATGCAGATCATTTGTGCTGGCAGCCATCACGGCGCAAATCTCCCTTTTTTTGCGCAATTCCGAACGGAAAACCGCTACCCACTTTTCCTGGAAGTGCTCTAGAGCGCGATCCAGGCGGTCTTCAGATCGGTGTATTTGTCCAGCGCGTGCAGCGACTTGTCGCGGCCGAAGCCGGACTGCTTGACGCCGCCGAGCGGCACGGTGATGTCGGCGCCGCCATAGGTGTTGACGTGGACGACGCCGGCATTGATGGCGCGGACCATGCGGTGCGCGGTCGACAGGTTCGACGTCCATACTGCCGAGGCGAGGCCATAGACGGTGGAATTGGCGAGGCTCACCGCCTCTTGCTCGGTGTCGAAGCGCATGACGCCGAGCACCGGCCCGAACACTTCCTCGCGGGCGAGTTGCATGTCTTGAGTCACGTTCTCGAATATGGTCGGCGCCATGTAGCTGCCGCCGGTCTCGGTGAGGATGCGTTCGCCGCCGGTGACGAGGCGGGCGCCCTCCTCCGCCGCCCTGGCGACGAAGCCGAGATTCTTGTCGAGCTGCTCGGCGCTCGACACCGCGCCGATGTCGCTCGCCAGATCGAGCGGGTCGCCGACCTTCAGCCGGGTGGCCGCCTTGAGCAGCTCGTCCATGAAGCGGTCGTAGATCGACGACTGGGCGAGCAGACGCGAGCCGGCGACGCAGACTTGTCCGGAATTGCGGAAGATGCCGTTGGCCGACACGGTCGCCGCCTGCTTCAGGTCCGGCGCGTCGGCAAAGACGATGTTGGGCGACTTGCCGCCGAGTTCGAGGAAGACGCGCTTCAGATTGGAGCGAGCCGCGTATTCGAGCAGCCGCCGGCCGACCACGCCAGAGCCGGTGAAGGCGATGGCGTCGACATCCATGTGCAGGCCGAGCGCCTCGCCGGCGACCGCGCCGCGCCCGGTGACGACGTTGAGCACGCCGGCGGGAAGCCCGGCCTCGGCGGCGAGTTCAGCCAGCCGCAGAAGCGTCAGCGAAGCGATCTCCGGCGGCTTGACGACGATGGAGTTGCCGGCGGCAAGCGCCGGCGCGATCTTCCAGGCGCCGATCATCAGCGGGAAATTCCAGGGCACGATGACGCCGACGACGCCAAGCGGCTCCTTGTGGATCAGGCCAAGCACGTTGTCGGCCGTCGGCGCGATCTCGCCATAGACCTTGTCGATCGCCTCGGCGTAGTAGCGGATGGTGCCGGCGGCCGACAGCGGCTCGGCCTTGTAGGCCATGCCGATCTCGGTGCCATTGTCGCGCACGCCGAGCACGGCGAGTTCGTCGACATGCTTCTCGACAAGCTCCGCGAACTTGGTCAGCACCTTCTTGCGAAAGGCCGGGGCGGAGCGCGACCACGAACCTTTCTCGAACGCCTTGCGCGCCGACGTCACAGCACGATCGATATCGGCAGCGTTGCCGTCGGCGATGCTGGCGAACGGACGGCCGTCGATTGGCGACGTTACCGGCAGCGTCGCACCGCTCATGCCTTCGGTCCGGGCGCCATCGATGAACAGGCCTCGCGCGCCGATCTCGACTTTGCGCAGCGTGTCGATGGCATTCTGGCTGATCATTGGTGACTGACTCCCAGGGAAACATGCAGTGTGGTTGGCGCCCGGAACTCCCAGCCGCGGAAGACCGGTTCCTTGCCCGGCACCAGTCGCAGGTCCGGGAAGCGCTCGAGCAACAGCCTTACCGCAAGGCACATCTGCTCGCGCGCGAAAAACCGGCCCGAACAGAAATGATGGCCAAAACCGAAGGCGGCGTGGTTGCCCTCGTCGCGATGGATGTCGAAACGGTCGGGATCGGAGAAACGGCTTTCGTCGCGGCTTGCCGAAGAGACAAGTGCTGCGACCGGCGCGCCGGAAGGAATGGTTACACCGCCGATCTCGACCGCGCGCGTCGTCTGGCGCGTCTGCGTGCCGATCGGCGCAACCCAGCGCAAGCCTTCGTCGACGGCCTTTGGCACCAGGGTCTCCGGATCGTCGAGGACCTGCCGCAATTGCTCGGGATGCGAAAGCAGGCCGGCGAGGATGGAGCCCGCGCCATGACCGGGTTCCTGCATGCCGCCAAGCAGGATCACCTTGATGCTCGGCATCAGGAAGTCGATCGGACGCGTTTTGCCCGCCGGCATTCCATCATGCAGCATGTGCGACAGGGCGGAGTCGTCGGGCTCGCGGACTAGCCTTTCCAGTGTCGGCAGGATGGCGGCACCGACCTCGGCGCTGATCGCATCGGCGATGTCCTGCCGCTTCGGATCGTTCTCGAAATTGATGGCGCCCTGGGCAAGGCCATAGAACCAGCGCCGCAAGGTCGGCATGTCGATGTCGGTCAGGCCAAGCGAGCGCGCCAGGCTGAGCGTCGAGACCGGTTCGAAATAGTTGGCCATCAGTTCGGCCGAGCCCTGTTCGGCGATCCGGTCGAGATAGGGTTGGGCGATCGAGCGCACCAGGTCGCCGGCATAGGAAGCGACGGTGCGCGGCCGGTATTTAGGGTCGACGCCCTGGCGCAGATCCCTGTGAACATCGCCGTCGGTCGTCAGGATGGTCGGCTTGCCGAACGAGCGCTCGACCGGAGATGTCCCGACGACGGCGGAGAAGATGTCCGGCGACTTGGCGACGGTCTCGACGTCTTTCCAGCGGGTGACGAACCAGAGGTTGACCGCCGGCACGAAAGCGACGGGCGCGCTGCGCCTCAGTTCGGCATAGATCGGATACGGATCTGCTTCCAGCGCCTCAACGGTGATGCTCTCGGCAAAGCTCAACGCCGCTACTCCCCTTGCGGTGAAGACGGGGCGGCGTCATGCGCCGCCCCTGTTTGTTTCAGTCCTTCAAAGGCTGTCCAAGCCCAGCGAAGGCAACCGGGTCACGGCTCTTCAAGGCGCTGGCCAGCACAAGGCCGACTACGGCCGCGATCAGCACCAGCGCCGGCAGGAAGACGCCGAGGAAGCCGCCCGCGCCGGACAGGCTGCCGAAATTGATGACGATCAGGTAGATGATGATGACGAAGGCGATGAAGGTCAGCCCCGGCAGGATGGTGGTTTTCAGCGCGTTTTCCTGGCTGGACGGATTGGCCCGGAAGAACATCACCACGGCGAGCGAGGCGACCGCCATCATCACGATGACGCCGAGCGTGGCGACATTGGTCAGCCACGAAAACAGCGCCAGCACGGGATCGAGGCCGAGCATGGCGAAGAGCCCGACGACGACGGCGGCAAGAACGCTCTGGATGACCGAGGCGACATGCGGGCTCTGGTGCGTCGAATGCGTCACGCCGATCGTCTGCGGCAGAAGCTTCTCGCGGCCGGAAACATAGATGTAGCGGGCGACCGCATTGTGGAACGCCAGCACGCCGGCGAACAGGCTCGACACGAACAGGATGCTCATGGCGTGCGAGAGCATCGTTCCGGCATAGCGGTCGGACAGGCCGAACAGGAAGGTGGTCGGATCCTGAAGCCCCTGCAGGTCAGGCAGCAGCTTGTCGACGCCGGCGCCGACGGCCATCAGCCATGCGGTGACCATGTAGAAAACGCCGATCAGGACGACGGAGAAATAGGTCGCCCGCGGAATGGTGACCTTGGGGTCACGCGCCTCTTCGGCATAGATCGTGGTCGCCTCGAAGCCGATGAAGGCGGCAAAGCAGAACAGGATGGCGATCGCCGGCGCACCGCTGGTGATCTGGCTCCAGCTGAAGGGCGCGGCCGACAGTCCGCTGTCGCCGCCGGTCTTGAGGATCGCCAGGTCGAGGATCAGCACCACCACATATTCGGCGAGCACCAGCACGGTCAGGATCTTGGCCGACAGGTCGACCTGCCGGTAGCCGAGCACGGCGACGATGGCGATGGCGATGAAGCTCCAGACCCACCAGGGCAGGTTGATGCCCCAGCCGGCGAACAGTCCGGCGGTCGCGGCACCGAGAAGGCCCATGACGCCGATCTGCATGGCATTGTAGGACAGGATGGCAATCAGCGCGGTGGCGCCGCCGGCGAGACCGCCGAGGCCGCGCGCGGCGTAGGCATAGAAGGCGCCTGCATTGCCAACATGGCGCGACATGGCGACATAGCCGACCGCGAACAAAAGCAGCAGAAGCGTCACGATGAGATAGGTGCCGGCAAAACCGGCGCCATTGCCCATCAACATGCCGAGCGGCGTGCCGCCGGCAACGGCCGTCAGAGGCGCCGCGGCCGAGATCACCATGAAGGTGATGGCGCCAACGCCAAGGCTGTTCTTCCTCAGCCGGTTTGCTTCGCCGGCTACAATTGTCGTCATCTTACCCTCCAATTCCGCGCTGCGGAAACCAAGTGTCCCTGAGATGCCGAGGCCTTCTGGCGAGCCTGATGTTCATTTCACTATTTGCAACGGCATTTCGAATATAGACTTGCAAAGGAAGGTGCTTCCTGTCAAGTTAATTCGCACGTTAAGTATCTATGGGAGGTTCGGAAGCCAGATGAGCACGGTGGCCAAGGCCATTTCCCTGCTGGAAATGCTCGGTCGCGGCGAGCCCGAACTGGCGCTGGCCGACCTCGCCCGGCATGCCGGCTTCGACAAGGCGACAACGCGCCGGCTGCTGCTCTCGCTTATGGAACATGGGCTGGTCGAGCAGGACGAAGGCACGCGCCGCTACCGGCTCGGCGCCGGTCTCGGTCGGCTGGCACTGATGCGCGAGGCGCAGGTTCCGTTCCTGCGGACGGCAGCGCCGCTGGTCGAGGCGCTGGCCACCGAGACCGGCGAAACGGTGCATCTGTCGGAATATTCCAAGCGCGGCCTGATCACCGTCCATGTCGTCGAATCGGCCAAGGCCAACCGCGTCAGCGTGGCGCTCGGCGAATTCCTGCCGATGCACGCGACCGCCTCGGGCATTGCCTTCCTGGCCTTTACCGAAGACCGCATCCGCGACACCATTCTCGCAGGCCCGCTGCCGGCCTTCACGCCGTTCACCGTGTCCGGTGCTGCCGCGCTGGCCGAACAGGTTGCGGCGGCGCGTGCGCGCGGCCATTCGATTGGCTCGCAGGGTTTCGAGGAAGGCGTGCAGAGCGTCGCCGCGCCGATCCTCGGCGCCGACGGTTTCGCCATCGGCACCATTGCCATTGCCGCGCCGCAGGTGCGCGTGCTGGAGGGCGATATCGCACGTTACGGCGCAAGCGTCGCGAACGCGGCGCGCAGCATCGGCGAGCGGCTTGCCGGACGGCGTAGCCTGCCGGACCGCAGGCGCGCATCATGACGCAGACGCGCATCTTGATCATTCAGCGAGGAGACTGACGTTGGAGGACAAACGCCGAATCCTGGTTATCGGCACCGGCGACACCAAGGCCGACGAGCTCTTGTTCATGCGTGAGCGCATCGAGGCTGTCGGCGGTGTCGCCGTGATGATGGATGTCAGCGTGCTTGGCGATCCGCCTTACCGGCCGGAGCACGACAAGCATGCCGTGGCCAAAGCGGCAGACACGACGATCGCGGCGATCATCGCCAGCGGCGACGAGAATTCAGCGATGACGCTGATGGCGCTCGGCGCCTCGCGGCTTGCGCGCGCGCTTTACGACAAGGGCGAAATCGACGGCTTCATCGCGCTCGGTGGTTCGATGGGCACCGACCTTGCGCTCGACGTCGCGCTGGCGCTGCCGCTCGGCGTGCCGAAATTCGTCGTCTCGACCATTGCCTATTCGCATCTGCTGCCGCCGCAGCGGATCGCGACCGATTTGATGATGATCCTGTGGGCGGGTGGGCTTTATGGCCTCAACAGCGCCTGCATGGCGGTGCTGTCACAGGCCAGCGGCGCGGTGGTCGGCGCGGCTCGGGCCGTCGTCAAGCCGGACCAGGCCAGGCCGCGGATCGGCATGAGCTCGCTCGGCAAGAGCTGCCTGCACTATATGGTGACGCTCAAGCCGGAGCTGGAAAAGCGCGGCTATGAGGTGATCGTCTTCCACACCACCGGCATGGGTGGACGGGCGCTGGAAGCGATCGCCGCGCAGCGCGGCTTCGTCGCGGTGATGGATTTCAGCCTGCAGGAACTCGCCAATCATCTCGCCGGCTCGGTGGTGAGTTCAGGCGCCGACCGGCTGGAGAACGCCGGGCGGCAAGGCATCCCGCAGATCGTAGCACCGGGCGCCGTCGACATGGTGGATTTTCCGACATGGCAAGCGGTACCAACCCGCTTCATCGAGCGCCCCTACCACGCCCATAACCGGCTGCTCGCCTCGGTGACCTCCGACGGCGCGACGCGCCAGGAGATCGCGCGAGCCATCGGCGAGAAGCTCGCCGCCGCAACCGGGCCGACCGCCTTCATCCTGCCAGCGGGCGGCATCCAGCAATGGGACCAGCAGGGCGAGCCGCTGCACGAGCCGGACGCGCTGACGGCCTTCGTCGACGAGATGCGCGCCAGCGTGCCTGCGAATGCCGAACTGCATGAGATCGCGGGGCACATCAACGACGCCGCCTTCAGCGCCAAGGCGTTGGAGATCTTCGACCGCTGGGTCGCCGATGGCATCATTCCGCCGGGCGCGCCGGCATGAGAGCAAGCCGCATGAGCGGGCCGAATCCACAGGCGCTGGTGCTCGATTTCGGCGGTGTCGTCACCCGCACGCTGTTCGAAACGCACGCGCTGACCGAACGCGCGTTGGGGCTGGCCCCCGGAACGCTCGACTGGCGCGGGCCGTTCGAACCTGCATCCGACCTTTTGTGGCGCGCCATGCAGGCCGACGAGATCAGCGAACGCGACTACTGGAAGACGCGCACGCGCGAGGTCGGCAGAATGGTCGGCGAAGACTGGGACGACATGTCGACCTTCGTGCAGCGGGCGCGCGGCGCAGATCCGCAAGCGGTGGTGCGGCCGGAGGCGGAACGAGCGATCCGGACTGCGCATGAAGCCGGCATCAAGCTCGCCATCCTCTCCAACGAGCTCGACCTGTTCTACGGCAGCAGCTTCCGCAAGCGCCTGCCGCTCCTGTCGCTGTTCGAGACAGTAGTCGACGCCACCTACACCCATATCCTCAAGCCCGACCCGCGCGCCTATGCGATGGTGAGCGAAGCGCTGCATCTGCCGGCCAGCGCTTGCGTCTTCGTCGACGACCAGAAGCGCAATGTCGACGGCGCGGTCGCAGCCGGAATGCCGACGGTGCATTTCGACGTCGCCGAGCCGGCGCGAAGCTATGCCGAGGCGCTTGGCCATTTTGGCCTTGCAGCCTGACAATTCAAGAAACGGAGTTTCCACCGATGCGCGACATCAACTTCCTCACCGAGAACAACGCCAAGCCGATCTGGCACCCGATGGCGCATCCGGCAGAGATGCGCGCGACGCCGCCGAAAATCATCATGAAGGGCGACAGCGTGTCGGTGACCGACGTCGATGGCCGCACCGTGCTCGACGCGGTCGGCGGCTTATGGAACGTCAACCTCGGCTACAGCTGCGATCCGATCAAGAAGGCGATGGCCGCGCAGCTCGACGCTCTGCCCTATTATTCCGGTTTTCGCGGCACCTCGACCGGACCGTCGATCGAGCTTGCCTACGAGCTCTGCGACTGGTTCGCGCCGGAGGGCATGGTGCGGGCCTTCTTCACCTCGGGCGGATCGGATTCGGTGGAAACGGCGCTGCGGCTCTCCCGGCAATACTGGAAGATCCGCGGCCAGGGCGACCGGACGAAATTCCTGGCGCTGAAGAAGGGCTATCACGGTACGCATTTCGGCGGCGCCTCGGTCAACGGCAACGCCAATTTCCGTCGCAACTACGAGCCGCTGCTGCCCGGCGTCTTCCACACGCCAGCGCCGTGGACCTACCGCAACCCGTTCGACGAGACCGACCCGGCGAAGCTGGCAAGACTCTGCGCCCGGGCGATCGAGGAGGAGATTGCCTTCCAGGGCGCCGACACCATCGCCGCCTTCATCATGGAACCAGTGCTCGGGGCCGGCGGCGTCATCGTTCCGCATGAGAGCTTCATGCCGCTGGTGCGCGCCATCTGCGACCGCCACGACATATTGCTCATCGCCGACGAGGTGGTGACCGGTTTCGGTCGCACCGGCGCCTGGTCGGGCTCGCGTCTGTCGGGCGTCAAGCCCGATTTCATGACCATCGCCAAAGCGATCACGTCGGGCTATTTCCCGCTCGGTGCCACGCTGATCGGCGCCAAGGTCGCCGATGTGTTCGAGGCCGACAAGACCAGCTTCGGCGCCATCGGCCACGGTTACACCTATTCCGGCCATCCGGTCGGCTGCGCGGCCGGGCTGGCCGCACTGGCCGAGACCAAGCGGCTTGCCGTCAACGAAAACGCGGCAGCGCGCGGTATCGAGCTCGGCAAGGCGCTGGAGGCGCTGAAGGCCAAGCACGCGCTGGTCGGCGACGTGCGCTACCAGGGCCTGATGGCGGCGCTCGAGCTGGTCTCGGACCGCGCCGCCAAGAAGCCGGCCGACAAGAAGACCCTGGCTGCCGTCGCCGAGGCCGCCTATGCGGCCGGCGTTATGCTGCGCGTCTCGGGCAACACGGTTATCCTGTCGCCACCGCTGGTGATCTCGGCGGCCGACGTGGCGAAGATCGCGGAAGCGTTGGATGCGGGACTGGCTACTGCGGCGTAAGTGAGTAGTGAGTAGCGAGTAGTGAGTAGTGAGTAGTGAGTAGTGAGTAGTGAGTAGTGAGTAGTAGAATTGAATTCCGGCTCCGGAAACTTGGTCAATCCTCGCCTTATTCACTGCTCACTACTCACTACTTACCACTCACTCTTTCCCGCCGCCACGCCGCCGGCGACAGGCCGACTGCCTGGCGGAAAAAGCGCGAGAAATAGGCGGGGTCGTTGAAGCCGGTCTCGTAAGCGATGTCCTCGACCGGACGCACGGTGAACAAGAGCAGCCGCTTGGCCTCGACCAGCCGCCGTTCGCCGATCGCCTGGCGCACGCCCGCCCCCAGCACCTGGCGCGCCGCTCTGTCGAGCAGATGGCGCGTGGTGCCGAGTGCGGCGACATAGCGCTCGACCGGCCAGTCGTCGCGAAAGTGCCGGTCGATCAGCCTTCTCAGCCGCCCGCCCAGCGCCACCGTCGCTGGCAGGGTGACGGCATGCGATTCCGCATCAAGACGGGCGATACCCGACAGCGCCACGGCGATCAGCGGCGGCAGGATCTTGTCCATGCCGGGCAGCCGGTCGGCATATTCCGCCTGGATCATCCTGACCGTATCGCCCAACCTCACCCACAGCGCCGTCTCACCGCGCCCGGTGACGAAGACCGGCTGGTCGAGCGGCAGCGCGGACTGCTCGGCGATCGAGGCAAGTGCTTCATCGGCGACCGAAACGACGATGGCATCGGTGCCCGGTTCGATGCTGAAGCCGTGCACCACGCCGCTCGGCATGAAGCTCACCGTCGGCGCGGAAAAACTCCAGGTCTTGTCCTCGATCCTGTAGGTGCCGCTGCCGCCGGTCCAGTAAGTGATCTGCGCCATCTGCGGATGCTTGTGCGCCAGCACTTGGCCGCGATGAACGGCTGCGCGAGCAAGGACAGTCTCGACATGCAGGAAGCCGACATCAAGCGCCCGCGCGGGCTCGCCATAGACGAAGAATTCGGGGATGCTGGCCTGGCTCATGGTGCCGGAAAAAGTCCAAGTGGTTTTGGTCTTTCGTCCATAAACCATTACATCGCGTCGGGCTACTGTTGGACGATCAAGGGAGGATCATGATGCGATCGGAAGATTTCCGGGCCGACACGAAACGGCCGTTCACAGGCGCCGAATATCTCGACAGCCTGCGCGACGGGCGCGAGGTCTACATCAATGGCGAGCGCGTGGCCGACGTCACCACGCATCCGGCGATGCGCAACTCCGCCCGTTCGCTCGCCCGGCTCTACGATGCCTTGCACGACCCGGCGCGGCAGGCGGTGCTGACCTCGCCGACCGACACCGGCTCGGGTGGCTACACGCACAAATATTTCCGCGTCGCCCATTCCGCCGCCGAGCTTGCCCAGCAGCAGACGGCGATCGCCGACTGGTCGCGCATGTCCTATGGCTGGATGGGGCGCACGCCCGACTACAAAGCAGCGCTGATGAACACGCTCGGCGCCAATGCCGAGTGGTACGGCCCATTCAAGGACAATGCGCTTGCCTGGCACAAACGGGCCCAGGAAGCCGCCCTGTTCATGAACCACGCCATCGTCAACCCGCCGATCGACCGCCACAAGCCGGCCGAGGCCGTCAAGGACGTGTTCGTGCACATCACCAAGGAGAGCGATGCCGGCATCTGGGTGTCCGGCGCCAAGGTGGTGGCGACGTCGTCGGCGCTGACCCACTACAATTTCCTGGCGCAGAGCTCGGCGACGGTCACCGAGGATCCGTCGCTGTCGGTGATGTTCATCGTGCCGATGAACGCGCCGGGGATAAAGATGTTCTGCCGCGTCTCCTACGAGCAGACCGCCAACACGGTCGGCCAGCCCTTCGACTACCCGCTGTCGTCGCGCTTCGATGAGAACGATGCGATCCTGGTGCTGGACAATGTGTTCGTCCCCTGGGAGGACGTGCTGGTGCTGCGCGATGCGCAAAAAATCCTGTCCTTCCATCCGGCGTCGGGCTTCATGCACGGCTATTGCTTCCAGGGCTGCACGCGCTTTGCCGTCAAGCTCGACTTCCTCTCCGGCCTGCTCGCCAAGGCGCTGCGCGCCACCGGCGGCGACGCCTTCCGCGGCAACCAGGCGGCACTCGGCGAAGTGATCGCGCTGCGCCACATGTTCTGGAGCTTTTCCAACGCCATGGCGCACAACCCGATCCCGTGGGCGAGCGGTGCGGTGCTGCCCAATCTGGAAGCGGCGCTCGCCTACCGCACCTTCATGTCGGAAGCCTATCCGCGCGTCATCGACACGGTGCGCCGGGTGATCGCCTCGGGGCTGATCTATTTGCCGTCCTCGGCAAAGGATTTCGACAATCCCGAGATCAACAAGTACCTTGCCCAATATGTGCGCGGCTCGAACGACATGGGCCATGTCGAGCGCATCAAGATCATGAAGCTTTTGTGGGATGCGACCGGCACCGAGTTCGGGGGCCGCCATGCGCTCTACGAGCTCAACTATGCCGGCGCGCCGGAAGAGGTGCGGCTGCAAGTGCTGAAGGGCGCCGAGCGCAGCGGCCGTCTGAAGGCGATGGAAGTGCTGGTCGACACCTGCATGGCCGATTACGACGAAAAGGGCTGGACCGGCGACACTTGGCTACCGCCGCTGCCGGCCGGCGCAAGCTGAGGAGGCCGGCCATGGAGGCGCAGGTCTCGAGACTGGAATTCCGCGATGCCATGGCGCGGGTCTGCGCGCCGGTCAACATCGTCACCACGGACGGTCCGGCAGGCCGTGGCGGCTTCACCGCTACCGCCATGTGCAGCGTTTCCGACGATCCGCCGACGCTGCTCATCTGCATGAACGAACGCTCGGCGCAGGCCGGACTGTTCCTCGCCAACCGGCGCTTCTGCGTCAACGTGCTGACGCAGGCCCATATGCACCTGGCGGCGAAGTTCGCCGGTGCGATCCGCGACATGGCCGAGCGCTATGGTTCCGCGCGATGGCAGACGATGCCCTCCGGCATGCCGGCGCTGCTCGACGCCATCGTCAGCTTCGATTGCGAGATCGGCGAGGTGAACCGGGTCGGCACGCACAATGTGATGTTCGGCCGCGTCGTCGACATCCGCCACGGCAGCGACGAGGCGGCGCTGCTCTATGTCGGGCGCAACTACATGCAGCCGAGCGCGCTGGGGAGTTTTGGGGGGTGAGGAGCGGTCCGCGCAGCGGACGAAAAGCCAATTGCTTGGCTTTTCGAGTGACGAACGGTGAAGACCCGGTCCGCCTTCAAGCGGATCAAAAGGTCCAGTGGACCTTTTGAAGGGGATGAACGCCCGAAGGGCTGGGGAGCCTGCGACGGGCCGGCCAGCGCTAATCGGGTAGCGTCTCCGACTGGATCAGGCTTTCGAGCAGGTCGAGCAGGCGCTCGTGCTGTTCGGCCCCATAGCGCTTTTCTATCGCGTCGTAGATGGCGATGCGTTCGGGAGACAGGTCTTCGATCAGCGCAAGGCCGGCCGGGCTGATGGCGAGGAGCGCCCGGCGGCCGTCGTCCTTGACCTTGTTGCGGGAGATGAACTGCCGCTCTTCCATCGCCTTGATGATGCGGGTGAGGCTTGGCGGCAGGATCGAGGCGCGGTTGGCGAGTTCGGTCGCTTCCAGCGGCCCGGCCTCGGCAAGAACGCGCAGCACGCGCCATTGCTGTTCGGTGATGTCGTGGCGGGCAAGCATCGGCCGGAAATGCGCCATGATCACTTCGCGGGCGCGCAGAAGAGCCATCGGCAAGGAGCGGCGGGTGCTGGGCGGTAGCAAGGTCAGGTCTCCGAAATTCCAGTTCCAGTTCCGACTCGCAATGCGAATGAGACGCGGATCGCAGCTATATCCGCGATTTTGCCGGGGGCGGCAATCCCGACACCAGGGCGTGGGTCCTGACAGAGAACGGCGCTTGACATTCGATCGCCAAGATGTAATTCACATGTTAATTACAAAGACCGGCGATGCCGGCGGAGGAAACCCTTGCCGCACATGGCGATTGAATATTCCGCGAATCTCGACGCCAAAGTCGACATGGGCGCGCTTTGCGCGCTGGTGTCGCGCGCCATCCTCGAGACCGGCCTGTTCGAGCCAGGGGCGGTCAGGGTGCGCGCCTTCCGTGCCGAGGCCTATGCGATCGCCGACCGTCTGCCGGAAAACGGCTTCATCGACATGAACTTCCGCATCGGCAAGGGCCGCAGCGCCGAGGAAAAGAAGCGCACCGGCGAGGCGATCTTCACCGCCGTCTCGGAGCATCTCGCATCGCTGTTCACAACGCCGCATTTCGCGCTCTCCCTGGAGATCCGCGAGATCGACGCCGAACTGAACTGGAAGAAGAACGCCATCCACCCGCGGCTACGTGGCAAGTAACTGGGCGGCAAGTGAGCAAGCGGCAGAAAACAGGAAAGACCCATGGCGGCATTGGACGACAATCTGCGGAAGGCCGAAGCCTATCTCGAGCGCTTCAGAAGCACGGGCGTGCTCAACCAGATCGGCGGCGAGGCTGTCGCAGCCGCCGACGGCTCGACCTATGAAACGATCTCGCCGATCGACCTGAAGCCACTCGCCAGGGTGGCGCGTGGCAAGGCTGAAGACATCGACCGCGCCGCCAAGGCGGCCAAGGCGGCTTTCCGCGACTGGGCGGCGATCTCCGGCGATGCCCGCAAGAAGCTGCTGCACAGGATTGCCGACGCCATCGTCGCGCGCGCGGAAGAAATCGCCTTCGTCGAATGCATGGACACCGGACAGTCGCTGAAGTTCATGGCCAAGGCGGCCC
This sequence comes from Mesorhizobium monacense, assembly GCF_056781675.1. Lineage (NCBI taxonomy): Bacteria > Pseudomonadati > Pseudomonadota > Alphaproteobacteria > Hyphomicrobiales > Phyllobacteriaceae > Mesorhizobium > Mesorhizobium monacense. The sequence goes on from NZ_CM165567.1 coordinate 4,138,864, forward strand.
TGCGCGGCGCGGAAAATTTCCGCTTCTACGCCGACCGCGCGCCGGAGGCCCGCGATGGCCGCACGATCCGCGCGCCGAACCAGGTCAACATGACAACGCGCGTGCCGATCGGCCCGGTCGGCGTCATCACGCCGTGGAATACGCCGTTCATGCTGTCGACCTGGAAGATCGCGCCGGCTTTAGCCGCCGGCTGCACCATCGTCCACAAGCCGGCGGAGCTGTCGCCGCTGACGGCGCGGCTGCTGGTCGAGATCGCCGAGGAGGCCGGCTTGCCGAAGGGCGTGTGGAACCTCGTCAACGGTTTCGGCGAGGACGCCGGCAGGGCGCTGACCGAACATCCTGATATCAAGGCGATCGGCTTCGTCGGCGAAAGCCGCACCGGCTCGATGATCATGAAGCAAGGCGCGGACACGCTGAAGCGCGTGCATTTTGAGCTCGGCGGCAAGAACCCGGTGATCGTCTTCGCCGATGCCGATCTGGAGCGCGCGGCCGACGCCGCCGTTTTCATGATCTATTCACTGAACGGCGAGCGCTGCACCTCGTCGTCACGCCTGCTGGTCGAGGAAGGCGTCTACGACAAGTTCACCGCGTTGGTGGCGGAGAAGGCCAAGCGCATCAGGATCGGCCATCCGCTCGATCCCGAAACCGTGGTCGGCCCGCTGATCCATCCGGTGCACGAGGAAAAGGTGCTGTCCTATATCGAGATCGGCAAGTCGGAAGGTGCCGTTGTCGCAGCCGGCGGCACCAAGTTCGCCGGTCCGGGCGGCGGCTGCTATGTCAGCCCGACGTTGTTCATCGGCGCCACCAACAAGATGCGCATCGCCCAGGAAGAAATCTTCGGGCCGGTGCTGACCGCGATCTCGTTCAAGGACGAGGCCGAGGCGCTGGCTTTAGCCAACGACACGCAGTACGGCCTGACCGGCTATCTCTGGACCTCCGACGTCACCCGCGCCTTCCGCTTCACCGATGCGCTCGACGCCGGCATGATCTGGGTGAATTCCGAGAATGTGCGCCACCTGCCGACGCCGTTCGGCGGCGTCAAGAGCTCGGGCATCGGTCGCGACGGCGGCGACTGGTCGTTCGACTTCTACATGGAAACCAAGAACATCGCGTTCGCCACGGCGCCGCACTCGATCCAGAAGCTCGGCGGCTGACCGGAGACCCTAAAAGATGCCCTTGCCCACACCCAATCTCTACCCGGCGTTCAATATCGTGCGGCTGAGCCATGTCGAGCTCGCCGTCACCGACCTTGCAAAATCCCGCGCCTTCTATGTCGATACGCTCGGCCTGCAGGTGACGGACGAAACCAGGGACGCCATCTATCTGCGCGCGATGGAAGAACGCGGCCACCACTGCATCTTGCTGCGGAAAGGCGCGACAGCGGAAGCCCGCGACCTCGGCTTCAAGCTGTTCTCCGACGAGGACCTCGACAAGGCCGAGCACTTCTTCAAAAACAAGGGCCTGCCGGTGGAATGGGTCGAGCGGCCCTATCAGTCGCGCACATTCCGCACGCGCGACCCGCACGGCATTCCGCTCGAATTCTATTCGAAGATGGAGCGGCTGCCGCCGATCCATCAGAAATATGCGCTGTACAAGGGCGTCAAGCCGCTGCGCATCGACCACTTCAACTGTTTCTCGCCCAACGTCGATGAATCGGTGGCGTTCTACAACGAGCTCGGTTTTCGCGTGACCGAGTACACCGAGGACGCCGAGACCGGAAGGCTGTGGGCCGCCTGGACGCACCGCAAGGGCGGCGTCCACGACATCGCCTTCACCAACGGCATCGGCCCGCGCCTGCACCATGTCGCCTTCTGGGTGCCGACGCCGCTCAACATCATCGACCTGCTCGATCTGATGGCCACCACCGGCTGGCTGCCGAACATCGAGCGCGGCCCCGGCCGGCACGGCATCTCCAACGCCTTCTTCCTTTACATCCGCGACCCCGACAACCACCGCATCGAGATCTACTGCTCGGACTACCAGACGGTCGATCCCGATCTCGAGCCAATCAAATGGGACCTCAAGGATCCGCAGCGCCAGACGCTATGGGGCGCGCCGGCACCGAAGAGCTGGTTCGAGGAAGGCAGCACCTTTGCCGGCGTCGAACCACGCAAGTCCGACCTGGCGGCCTCGCCGATCGTGGCGCCGTGACGATGGCTAACCGCAGGGGGAACCCATGAGCACGCCACGGCTCGCCACCTTCACCGTCGGCGGCAAGGCACGCTATGGCGCGATCACCGACAAAGGCGTCGTCGACCTCTCGTCACGCCACGCACAATGGCCGACATTGCGCGAAGTCATCGAGGCCGGCGCCTTGCAGCGCCTGGCCGAGGAGGCCGACGCCTTCGCCGCTGATTTCCCGCTCGACGCCATTGCCTACGAAATCCCGGTCCCCTCGCCGGAAAAGATCATCTGCGTCGGCGTCAATTTTCCCGACCGCAACGAGGAGTACAAGGACGGGCAGGCCGCACCCTCGAACCCGTCGCTGTTCATCCGCTTCCCGCGTTCCTTCGTCGGCCATGGCGAGTCGCTGGTGCGGCCGCCGGAATCGCCGCAGCTCGACTATGAGGGCGAGATCGTCATCGTCATCGGCAAGGCCGGCCGGCGCATTGCAGAAGCCGATGCGCTCGGCCATATCGCGGCACTTTCGCTCTGCAACGAAGGCACAATCCGCGACTGGGTGCGCCACGCCAAGTTCAACGTCACCCAGGGCAAGAATTTCGACCGCACCGGTGCGATCGGCCCGTGGCTGGTGCCGTTCACCGACGAGGCGCAGATCGCCGACATCGCACTCACCACGCGCGTCAATGGCGAGGTCCGGCAGCAGGACCGCACCAGCCGCATGATCTTTTCCTTCCGCAAGATCATCAACTACGTCTCGACCTTCACCACGCTGGTCCCCGGCGACATCATCGTCACCGGGACGCCGACCGGCGCCGGCGCCCGTTTCGAGCCACCGATCTGGCTGAAGCCGGGCGACGTCATCGAGGTCGAAGCGGACGGCATCGGCCTGCTCCGCAACGGTGTCGTCGACGAGAGGGCCTGATGATGACGCCTGACCAGGTCGAAGACGCCGCCGCAAGGCTGTTCGAGGCCGAGCGCGACCGCCGCCAGATCAGGTTGCTCAGCCTCGACTTTCCCGAGGCGACGATGGACGACGCCTATCTTGTGCAGGCAGCCCTGATAAAGCGGAAGATCGCGTCAGGCCTGACGATCAAGGGCTGGAAAATCGGCCTGACCTCGAAGGCCATGCAGTCTGCGCTCAACATCGACATTCCCGATTCCGGCATTCTGTTCGACGACATGTTCTTCGACGATGGCGGCACCGTTCCCGCCGGCCGTTTCATCCAGCCGCGCATCGAGGCCGAGATCGCCTTCGTCATGAAGGCACCGCTCTCAGGCCCGGACGTGTCGATCGACCACGTGCTGGACGCCACCGATTACATCACGCCGGCGCTGGAGATCCTCGACACCCGCATCGAGCGGGTGAACAAGGAGACCGGCAAGATCAGGACCTTCTTCGACACCATCTCCGACAATGCCGCCAATGCCGGCATCGTCATCGGCGGCCGCGCGGCCGATCCGCGCGAGGCCGATCTGCGCTGGATCGGCGCCATCCTGTCGCGCAATGGCGAGGTCGAGGAGACGGGCCTCGGCGCCGGCGTGCTCGACCATCCGGCGAAAGGCATCGCCTGGCTGGCCAACCGGTTGCACCAGTACGGCATGCAGATTTCTGCCGGGCAGGTGGTGCTGTCGGGATCGTTCGTGCGTCCGGTGGAAGCGCGCCATGGCGACAGGATCGTTGCCGACTTCGGTCCGTTCGGAACGATCAATCTTTCCTTCGCCTGATCGGCTGCGGCCCCTCTTGCTTTGGCGCAATTCCGGACGGAAAACCGCTGCACACTTTTCCTGGAATTGCTCAAAAGAAAAAGGCCGGGCGCGAAAGCGGCCCGGCCAAAAATGAAGGTCAAACCTTCAGAGGGGAACACCGTTCGGGGAATGGGAGGAAACCGCCGAACGATGTCTCGTATGTGGGCTTGCCCAGGCGCATTTGCGACGAACAAAATTCCAAAAAACGAGCCGATGGCGAAAAATTCGGCTCCATTGCGGTTGCAGCCGTCAGCCGGTCGCAGCAGCTGTTTCCAGCAGGTCGGCATAGTGCCGCTTCGCCACATCGGGATGCGAGCGCAGCCGGCTTTTCAGCACATTGGTTCCGACATCGCGAAACAGCGGATTGTCGGGATCGCTGGCCGGCCCGCGCGCTTCCGCGGCCAGTTCCTCGGGCAGGTTGAGCAGCGGGATCGTCGCATCGAGACGGGCGCTGAAGAAGAACGGAACGGAAATCCGCTCGACACCGGGCGGCGGCGTTACGACGCGAAAGCGTCCTCGGCCTGGTCGAGCGACAGCGCAAAGGCCTTCAAGAGGCGGATCGCCACCACGGTCGCCCTCGCCTGCCAGGCGAGCAGCGCCGGCTTCAGCTCCGGCAGCGCAGCCGGCCATTGGTTCGGCCCTTGCAGCCGCGTCCAGGCGGGAACGCCAGGACCTTGCGGGATGGTCGGGCGCTCGACGCCGATGTCGAGCTGCTCACGCCAGTCGGCCTTGCCCTTGGTCAACTCGCCGCCGGCGCGCGTATAGCCTCTGAATTGCGAGGATTTGACCATTTCGATGGCCAGCTTGTCGGCCTCCGGCAAGGCAAAGAAGCGGCGCGAGGCATCGAGCACGTCGGCGATCTCCGCTGCCGATATGCCGTGGCCGCTGAGATAGAAGAAACCGACATCCCGGGCCGCCGTGCGCAGGTCGAACAGAAAGGTCCGGCGCTCCGATGCACCCTGTTCGAGACGGTCAAGGTCAAGCACAGGGACGATTCTGGGCATGGTCAGGCTCCTTCTACGAGGCGGTGCGCCTGACCGCCACGGTGGCACGCAGGCCTCTGCGAGCCAAGCAACGGACGATCCAAACTCGACGCCGATGGGAGAACACCGGCCTGCATTTTGGCGCCGGCGGGCAAAGAACGTCCGAACGGATACCCAACCTGCTCGCGTCCGGCGGTCATGCGCGGTGGTCCAGTCTGGCGACCAGCCGGTCCCCGACCCACTGGATGCCGCAGACCAGGATGATGAGCACGATGACGACCGCGACCATGACGCTGGTCTCGAAGCGCTGGTAGCCATAGCGGATGGCAAGGTCGCCCAGCCCGCCGGCGCCGATGGCACCGGCCATGGCGGAAGCGCCGATCAGCGTCACCAGCGTCACCGTGAATCCGGCGACGATGCCGGGCAGCGCCTCCGGCACCAGCACCTCGCGGATGATCGTCCAGCGGTTGCCGCCCATGGCGCGTGCCGCCTCGATCAGCCCGTGATCGACCTCGCGCAGCGACACTTCGGCGATGCGGGCATAGTAGGGCGTGGCAGCGATGGACAGCGGCACGATGGCCGCCCAGGTGCCGATCGAGGTGCCGACGATCAGCCGCGTCACCGGGATCAGCGCCACCAGAAGGATGATGAAGGGCACTGAGCGGAAGCCGTTGATGATGGCACCGAGCGCGCGGTTCACCCACAGGCTTTCGGCGATGCCGCCGCGATCGGTGGCGACCAGTGCCAGGCCGAGCGGCAGGCCGAAGACCAGCGAGATGAGGCCGGACGCCCCGGTCATCAGGACCGTCTCCCAGATCGAACGAATGAGAAGCTCAAACAGAACCGGCGACATGGCCAAGCACCTCCACCCGCCCCTGCCGGGCTTTCAGGAACGCGATCACTTCCGACAGATGATTTTCGTCGTTGCCTGCCACCGCCAGGAACAGCGTGCCGACGGGCTGCTGCTGGACATGGTCGATGCCGCCGTGGACGAGGCGGAACGGACCCGGCAGGGCTGCGGCAAGGTCCGATAGCAGCGGGGCTCGCGCGGCCTCGCCGGCGATGTCGATCCTGAGGATCGTCTCCGCGCCGGTTCCCTGCACAAGCCGACTGGCGATCTCGTCCGGCAGCTGCGGACGGATGCCGCCGAGCAGGCTTTTGGTGATTTCCGAACGCGGGTCGGCAAAGACCGACCAGACCGGGCCCTGCTCGACGATGCGCCCGGCGTCGATCACCGCCACGCGGTCGGCGATCGAACGGATCACCTCCATCTCATGAGTGATCAGCAGGATCGTCAGGCCGAGCTGGCGGTTGATATCCTTGAGCAGAGCCAGGATGGAGCGCGTCGTCTCCGGGTCCAGCGCCGACGTCGCTTCGTCGGACAGCAGCAGCGCCGGGCGCGCGGCGAGTGCCCTGGCTATGCCGACACGCTGCTTCTGGCCACCCGACAGCGAGGCCGGATAGGCTTTCGCCTTCTCCGACAGACCGACGAGGTCAAGCAACTCGGCCGCGCGCGCCAGGCGCTCGGCCTTGGGGCGGCCTTCGATCTTCAGCGGCAGCGCCACATTGTCCTCGACCGTCTTGGCCGACAGAAGGTTGAAGTGTTGGAAGATCATGCCGATGCGCCGCCGCAGTGGCTGCAGCTCGCGTTCGCCGAGCCGGCTGATCTCGCGGCCCTCGATGAAGACCTGGCCGGAATCCGGTCGCTCCAGCCCGTTCAGGCAGCGGATCAGCGTCGACTTGCCGGCGCCGCTGCGGCCGATGATGCCGAGGATCTCGCCCTTGCGCACCGTCAGCGAGACGCCGTCGAGCGCCGGCGTTGCGCCGAAGCGCCGCTTCAGGTCGGTGAGACGGACGACATCTTCCGAAGCTGTGGAATAGGCCCGATCCGCCACTTCAGCTGTGACATGCTGGTTCATCTCTGTTTCCGTCTCAGTGTTCCGCAAATGCGATGGCGGCCCGCTCCGGGGCGGACCGCCTGTTTCTGCAAGCCATGCGCCGATCAATAGGCGCTGATCCCGGTGCCCTTGTAGACCTTGTCGAACTCAGCCTTGACCGTCTCGTTCTGGTAGGCAGCGACCAGCGTCTTCACCCAGGGCTCGTTCTCATTGCCGGCCTTGACCGCGATGAAGTTGCGGTAGGGATTGTCGGCCACCGGCTCCTGGGCGATGCGGTTGTCAGGGCCGAGGCCGCTTTTCAGCGCCCAGTCGGTGTTGACCACGGCGGCGTCGAGATCCTCGACCGAGCGCCCGACAATGCCGGCATCGAGTTCCTTGATGACGACCTTCTTCGGGTTCTCGGCGATGTCGGCGGTGGTCGCCAGGATGCCGGTGCCGTCCTTCAGCTTGAGGACGCCTTCGTTCTGCAGCACGCGCAGCGCCCTGCCTTCATTCGATGGGTCGTTGGGCAGGCCGATGACGGCGCCCTCGGGCAGGTCGGCGACCTTGGCGTATTTCTTGGAATAGAGGCCGATCGGCCAGACGCCGGTGTAGCCGACCGGGACGATGTGATAGCCCTGCGTTTTGATCTGGTTGTCGAGATAGGGCTTGTGCTGGAAGGCATTGGCGTCGATCTCGCCGCGCTCCAGCGCCTCGTTGGGCTGGGTGTAGTCGTTGAAGACGACGGTCTCGATCGTCAGGCCTTTTTCGGCGGCCTGGGCCACGACGACGCGCCAGACATCCTCGTCCTCGCCGCTGATGATGCCGACCTTGATCGCCTTCTTGTCCTCGGCGAAGGACGGTGTCGGCGCGGCCAAGGCAACAATGGCAAGCGCCGAAGCCAGAAGCGCGGCAAGACCTGCGCGCCTGGTGACAGATGTTGAAACGAAAGGCTTAAAAGCGTTTCCGAGTTCGGACATGATGCGTTCCTTGCAATGCTGAAGTCATATCGGCCAGGCGGGATGCGAAGCCTTGATGACAGGATCGGCAATGCTGCGCTTCCAATCAAAGCACCGCATTTCTTCTTCAATGCGAAGCAGGGAATATTCTCTCAAAGATCTTGCGACAGCGAGCACGCCTGCCAGCGTGTGGCACAATGCAGGCGGCGAGTGACAGGCGCCGTGCAGAATCGCCATGCCGGCTTTGGCCTAAGATCAGAACGTCTCGACCCAGGGCCGCAGTTCGACTTCAAAACTCCAGGCGCTGCGGTGCTGGCGGTGGGTCGCGAGATAGGCCTCGGCGATGGCATCCGGCGACAGCCGGCGATCCGGTCGGTCGGGCTCGTCGGCCTGTCCGGGCGGCTGGATGGCGCCGTCGATGATGAAATGGGCAACATGGATGTTCTTCGGTGCCAGTTCGCGAGCCATGGACTGCGCCAGGCCGCGCAGGCCGAATTTCGGCATGGCAAAGCCGGCGGAGCCGGGAAATCCCTTGAGGCTCGCGGTGGCGCCGGTGAACAGGATCGAGCCGGAGCCGCGCGCCAGCAGCCGCCGCGCCGCCTGCTGTCCAACCAGGAAGCCGCCATAGGCGCCGACCAGCAGCGCCTGTTTGACGGCGTCAGGATCGAGCTCGGCGATCGGGCCGCGCGTGCGCCCGCTGGCGTTGAACACCGCAAGCGCAAGCGGGCCGGCCTTGTCGGCGGCCTCGAACAGGCTTGCGACGGAGGCCGGATCGGCAACGTCGGTTTCGACGGCCAGTGCTCCGGTCTCGTCGATCAGCGGGGCGAGCTTGTGGGTGTTACGGGCGGCCAGAACGACGAGAAAACCCTCTTTGGCGAGAAGGCGCGCCAGCGAAGCGCTCAGGCCTTGTCCTGCGCCTGCTATCACTGCGACGTCGGATGCCATGATTTTTTCCTCCTTGGTAGCTTCCGGCGGAAGCATTTCGCCAGACGCTGCTCGCAGGGTCGCGCCTTCGCAGGCGACAGGCAAGAGATGGCGTTGCTGCCGTTGTTGAGCCAGACAGTCGCAGAAACCAAAATACCGGTTCCGCCGGCAACGGGCTGTGGATTGACTTCGACAAACACGACGCTGGACCTTGCCCGCCAGCCGGAACCATCCGACACGTCTTCTCGACAGCGGCGATCTCGCCAACGGAGTTCGAACCATGCAACCAATCTGGGCCGTCGGGCTGATGACCGGCACCGTGCTTGACGGCAATATCGACGTCGCGCTGATCAAGACCGACGGCGAGCGGATCGCCGATTTCGGCACCTACCGGCTTGCGCCCTACCCCGCGTCGATCCGCACCTTGCTGGAGGAGACGCTGCGCCAGGCGCGGGTGTGGAATTTCACCGGGCCGGAGCCGGCGATCTTCCGCGAGGCCGAGGAGGCGCTGACGCGGGCGCAATCGGCGGCGGTCAAGGACCTCGTCGAGAGCCATGGTCTCACCATGGCCGACATCGGCGTCGTCGGCTTCCACGGCCAGACCGTGCTGCATCGCGCCCCGCAACCCGGACGGCTCGGCGACACCCGCCAGCTTGGCGACGGTGGGCTGATGCATTCGATCCTGGGGACCAAGGTCGCCTATGATTTCCGTTCTGCCGATGTGCGCGCCGGCGGGCAAGGCGCGCCGCTTGCGGCCACCTATCACACCGCGCTGCTGCGCGCGGCGGATGCCGGCGGCGACATGGCGGTGCTCAACCTCGGCGGCGTCGCCAACATCACCTGGTGGGACGGCAAGGACAATGTCGTGGCCTTCGACACGGGTCCGGCCAACGCGCCGCTCAACGACTTCATCAAGGCGAAGGGGCTCGGCGACATGGACCGCGACGGCGCGCTGGCCCGCGCCGGCACGGTGGACGAGGCGCGGCTGGCCAGTTTGTTGCAGCACCCCTATTTGACCAAGCCCTATCCGAAATCGCTCGACCGTTTCGACTTCGGCGCGGCAATGGCTGACGGGCTCAACGCCGAGGATGGCGCGGCAACGCTGACGGCCTTCACCGCCGCCGCCGTCGGCAAGGCGCTCGACCTTTTGCCGCATCGGCCAAAGAAACTGGTGGTCAGCGGCGGTGGCCGCCACAACCCGGCGATGATGGCGATGCTCGCCAGCCGCGCCGGCGTCGAAGCGGTGCAGGCCGAGACGCTGGGCTGGAAGGGCGACGCGGTCGAAGCCGAGTGTTTTGCTTTCCTCGCGGTGCGCGTGCTGCGCGGCCTGCCGATCAGTTTTCCGAGCACGACCGGCGTGCCGCAGCCGATGCGTGGCGGACGGCTGGCGGGTTAGCCAGCCAGCTTCTTCTGCAGGAAGATGCGGCTGCGGCCGATGGGAAAGTCGGGCAGTGTGCCGAACGGCTGGTAGCCCTGACGCTCATAGGCCTTGGCTGCTTTCGGATTGAAGGTGTCGATCCAGGCGCCGTGACAGCCGCGCACGATCGCTTCGCGCTCGGCAGCCTCCAGCATGTGGCCGGCCATGTGCTGGCCGCGCAGCCTTTCGTCGACCCAGAGCCATTGCACGAAAAGCCAGCCCCAGGCGGTGTAGCCCGAGATGCCGGCGACGACCTTGCCGCCTTCGTCGCGCACAAAGACGGCGAGCGCCTTGCGCCTGGAAGCGCCGACATCGCTGTCGTTGAAGGCCGTCAGCCGCTCGCCCAGAAAGGCGAGCTCTTCCGGCAAGGGATCGGCGGTGGTCTCAAGCGTCGTCTTCATGGCGGGCTAGAGCGGTTCACCGTTTCGCGGAAACGCAGAACCGCTCTCTCTTTGTTTTGACGCAATTCCGGACGGAAAACCGTTTCACACTTTTCCTGGAATTGCTCTGGCTCGGTTGTCGGCCAAGCCTTATCCATGGACGGGACGAGGACGCAAGCCTTGCGGCAGCCGCTTACGCCCGGATGGGCGATGGCGAACGCCACGCCGCCGCCGAGGCGGCGACCAGCATCAGCAGGGCCGCGACAATCGCCGATGCGGCAAAGCCGAAGCCGGTGTAAAGTGGACCGAAGCCAGTGGTGCCGACAAAGACGGCGAAATAGGTCACCGCGCTGTTCAGGCCCATGATGGTGCCGCGACGCGACGGATCGAGCGCGGTGAGCCGCATCACCAGCACGTTCAGGCCGAAATGGTTGGCAAGGCCCCAGACCGCCACCATCGCCAGCGTCAGCCCGAAGCTGCCGCTTGCCGCGGCGATCGCGACATAGACGACCGCGACCAGCAGATAGGCGAACGGCATGACGCGGCGCGCGCCGAGGCGGTCGATGACACCGTCGAGAAGTGCGGCCGCGCCGAAGCCGGCACCATAGGCAAGTGCCGCCCAGCCATTGGCACTGACCGGCCGCCCCAACCCGCTGTGAAGGTGATCGCCGAGATAGCCATAGACGCCATAGAAGGCGGTCATGAAGGCAGCGCAGGCGATGAGCAGCGGCACGATGCCGGGAACGGCCAAGGCGCCGAGCGGCGTCGGCGCCGGACCGCTCTTCCTGCTGTCGCTGAGCGACGTCAGCGTCAGACCGGCCAGAGCAATGGCGGCTAGCACCGCGACCGTGCCAAAGACGGCGCGCCAATGCACGAGATCGGCAAGCACGGCCGACAGCGAGACGCCGGCGACCATGGAGAGCGTCCAGCCGGTCAGCACGACGCCGATCGTGCCGCTCTCGCGGCCGGGCGGCGCGATCGCCGCCGAGCTGGCGTAGATCGCCGGCATGGCAATGCCGGCGGCTATGCCGGCGACAAGCTGGGCGGCGACCAGCGCCGTCACCGTCGGCGCCAATGCGCTGGCGACCAGGCCGATCGCCAGCAGCAGCAGCGCCCCCTGCAGCATGCGTCGCGCGCCGATGCGATCGATATAACGTGCCAGGAACAGAGCGCTCGCCGAGGTGCCGAGGCCGAAGGCGGCGGACGCGATCATGACCCCCGGCACGCTTGCTCCGAACGACACCGCCACGGCCGGCGCAATCGGGCCGAGGACGAGCGAGTTCGAGCCGATGACGGCGATGCATCCGGTGAGCAGATAGGCGATCGCCGGAATCGGAGGCCGGGGCGCCGCCACGAAAATTGCTGATTGATCGCTGTTCGACATACGACCATAATGACCGTATGAAATTCAGCATCAACAAGGAATTTCCATATGGATGAAGAAACAGATGGCATTCCGCGGAACCGGCCGGCGGCCCGGGACGTCGATGCGACGGACCGAAAGATATTAGGCGTTCTGGTCGACGACGCGACGATCAGCTACGCCGATCTCGGCGATCGTGTCGGCCTTTCGCCGCCTGCCGCGCACGAACGGGTGAAGCGCCTGCGCCGCAGCGGCGCCATCCGCAGCACCGCGGCGATCATCGATCCCAAGGCGGTGAAGAAGCCGCTGCTCGCCTTCGTGCATATCGACACCAAGGGCTGGGGCAAGACGCCGGAATTGATGGCGGTTTCCGAATATCCGGAAGTCGAGGAGATCCACTCCGTGGCCGGCGACACCTGCATGCTGCTCAAGGTGCGCACGGAGGACACAAGGGCCCTCGAAGGCCTGCTGTCGCGCCTCTACGAGACACCCGGCGTGACCTCGACGCGAAGCTATGTCGTGCTGTCGACCTATCTCGAGCGGCCTGTTCAGCCGGGCATCACAACCGAATGGCCGACGCCAAGGCACATGGCCCAGCCGCTATACTAGAGTGGTTCAGCGACGCTGAACCACTCTAACTCTTTGTTTTTAGGCAATTCCGGACGGAAAACCGTTGCACACTTTTCCTGGAATTGCTCTAGCACTCACTCGTTTGCCGCGCGCGCGGCAATTGAGCTACTTGTCTTTCCAGAAATCGGCCTGGAGTTGCGCCGCTTCATCGGCAAGCAGCGGGCCGACGACTTCAGTCGGACGCTGCCCAGCTTCGAAGACGATCGTGCAGGGCAAGTCGAGTGTGGGATTCTCGTCGTGTGCCCCCGTCAACCCCTTGAGATCATGTTCACTCTGGCCAAAGACGACCCGTCCGATGCCCGCCCAATAGATTGTCCCGGAGCACATCGCGCAAGGTTCGGCCGAAGTGTAGAGTGTGCAAGAGGCCAGCTCTTCGAGGCTGAAATTCATCCCCGCCCACCGGGCCAGCAGACTTTCGGCATGAGCGGTGCGGTCGCCCCCGCCGGATTTGTAACCGTTGAGTTGCTCGCGCAACACATTGCCGTCTTTGTCAGCGAGGAGCGAACCAAAGGGATGTTCGCCAGCATCGCGGGCCTTGCGCGCGACCTCGAATGCCTGACGGAGCAGGCGCTCATCATAGGGGCGTTGTGGCATCGGAGATCCTCCGGCAGTGCCGCTTGATACCATAGTGCCGAACAATCCGCCGACTCAATTCGGCAGCTGGAACGGGCGGTAAGGCCGCTACTGACTGGTCGCGCCGGCATAGATATCGAGAACGCGGGTGATGCTACCGATCAGCAGCTCATGCGCTGTGGGCTTGACCCGGCCGGCCGCAACCGCCGCATCGAGCTGTCCGAGGTATTGGCCGATCAAGGTGCGGGGGATCTCGCGGTCGTCCAGCGCCTCGAGCAGCGCCTGTGTCGCGCGCTGCGCGTCCGGCGCCGGCCAGTAATAGCGGATGCGGTCGCTGAAGGAGAAATGCCGCTCGATGCGCTGCGCGTCCGGCGTGCCCGGATAGTATTTGCGCCAATTGTCGGGCGAGGCCAGCATGATGCGTTCCATCGCCGCCGGCAGGCTTTCGCGCGAGGGGTCCGGCGCGAGCACGTCGGCGATATGGCTCAGCCCGTACAGCGCCTCGCGCAGCGCGAAGGTCAGCCAGGGACCGACCTTGAGGATGGCAAAGCCGTCGCGCACCAGCGCTGCAAGCGCCTCGTCCGGCTGGTAGTCGGTCGAATGCGCCTCGAAGACGAATTGCGGCATGCGCCCGAGCACGGCGACCAGCTCCGTCGCCTTCTCCGGCGCATAGGCGATGATCTCGGCATTGCCGAATTCGACGCCGGGCTGGACGACGACGCCGACCGCGCGGGCAAAGGCTGCGTCGAGGCCGGCGCGCGAAAATGCCTGGCGGTGGATCTCGACGGTGCGCAAGGCGTCATCGGGTTCGGTCACATGCATATGGTCGAGCGCTTCGAGCGCGCCGCCCGGCACCGGTACCTCAGTGCCGATGATGTAGACCGGCCTCTCGCCGCCAATGCGTTCGACCGCCGCTTCGGCGACGGCCGCTTCGGCGACGGCCGCAAGCCCGGCGGCGCGGGCAGCGATGGTCTCGTCGGCGAGAGCTGCTGGATCGTCGGTGCAGGCCATGCTGGTGTCGAGATGCAGCTTGGTGAAGCCGGCGCCGGCATAGGCATCGATCATCGCCTTCGCCTTCGCCATCGCTTCGGCGGCAGGAAGATGCTTCCACGGGTTGGGCCCGAGATGATCGCCGCCGAGGATCAGGCGATCGAGCGGAAAGCCGGCCTTTTGTGCATGGCCCTCGACGAATGCGCGGAAGCCGGCCGGCGTCATGCCGGTGTAGCCGCCTTCGTGGTTGACCTGGTTGCAGGTCGCCTCGATCAGCACATCGGAGCCGCGCGCCGCGCCATAGCGGAGCGTCGCCTCGATCACAAGCGGATGCGCCGAACAGATCGAGGCGATGCCGCCTTTCTCGCCCGCGGCGCGCTTCACCGCGATGCTGGCAAATCTCTGCGTCGCGGCGCTCATGGCTTGCTTCTCCCGGCGGTGGTTGCGAAAGCCTCAACCTCGGCCAGCGGAAAGATGCCTTCCATCGGCCCTTTGCGGGTGACGGCGAGCGCGCCGCAGGCATTGGCGATGCGCAAAGCCTCAACCGGAGCCGCGCCGCGCAGCCAGAACGAGACGAAGGCGGCGCCGAAGCAGTCGCCGGCGCCGGTCGGATCGACCTCGTCGACGGCAAAGCCCGGCAAGGCGATCATGCCGTGACGGTCGTGGTAGGCGGCGCCGTCAGCGCCCTTCTTGAGGACGATGCAGGACACACCGCGCTGCAGGAGTTCATCGACCGCGCCCTTTTCGTCGCCGGCCGATGAAAACAGGAACAGCTCGTTGCCGCTCGGCAGGAAGACATCGGTTTGCTTGAGCACATGGTCGAGCGCCTCGCGCATGCCGGAGGCCTGCATGATCTCGCGGCGGATGTTGGGGTCGAAGGAGACGGTTCCGCCCTTGGCCTTGACCGCCTGGATCGCCGACAGCGCGACCTCGGTGGCGCGGTCGGAGAACAGCGACGAGCCCATGACATGGACGTGGTCGGTGCCTGCCAGCATGCTCTGCGCGGCAGCATCGATCCCGACCAGGCCGGCGGCGCTGTTGCGGATGTTGAAGACAAAGTGCCGGCTGCCATCGGCCCGGTAGGTGACGAAGGCGGTGCCCGTCGCATGGCCCTTGTGGACCGCGATCGCCGACACGTCGGCGCCCAGGGTCCGCAGCCGCTCGATGTTCAACTGGCCGAAATCGTCCTCGCCGACGGCGCCGATCAGGCCGGCGGGCTGGCCGAGCGCCGCGGCCTGGCCGATGAAGATGGCGGGCGCGCCGGACGGATAGGGACCGAGCAGCGGACCGGGCTCGAGAAAGCTCTGGCCGATGCGCTCGGCCATGATCTCGACGAGGATCTCGCCGGCTGAGACCAGCTTCTTCATCTCGCGGAATTCCTCCCGGCGTTTCGCCCCAGGCCTCTGACTCGGATGCACGGCAAGCCTAGTGGCCCGCGCCAATAGACTCCAAAGTGAATACGGCTTGTGCTTTTTCGCGTCAATTAATAAAGTTACGCATGGCAACTGTTGAATTTGTCTGTAAAATTTCACCTTGCGGTTGCGCGCCGGCGCACCGTATGTAGGTGCCGGGCAGCGCTAGAGCGGCTCACCGTTTGAACCGCTCTATCGTTTTGTTTTGACGCAATTCCGGATGGAAAACCGCTACGCACTTTTCCTGGAATTGCTCTAGGGAACAGCCAAGGATTGGATGTCCGGAACGCGAGGGTATCGATGGCGATGACGCACAAGACGATGGAGGATTTCGCCCGCTCCTGCGGCGTCTCCAGGCCGACCTTGTCGAAATTTTTCGACGATCCGACCAGCGTCAAGCCGGCGACGCGAAAGCGCATCGAAGAGGCGCTGCGCTCGTCCGATTACCAGCCCAATTTGTTTGCCCGCAATCTGAACCGCAAGCGCACCCGCAGCATCGGCATCATGGTGCCGACGGTGGCCGATCCTTTCTATTCGGAGATGGTCAGCCGCATCGAGCTTCGGCTGCGCGACGAGGGCTACTGGCCGATCGTGATCTCCTCGCACGGCTCGCGCGAACTCGAAGTGGAGGCGACGCGAACCATCCTGTCGCTGAAAGTCTCCGGTGCGCTGATCGCGCCGCTCGGCCTGCGCTCAGATCGCCGCACGCTGGAGAAGCTGACGCAGGCGATCCCGGTCGTCTATTTCGATACCTATCTCGAAGGCGGAACGCCGTTCGTCGGCAACAACAACGCCCAGAGCATCTCGACCATCGTCGAATATCTGTGCCGGTCCGGCGATGCCCCGGTCTATTTCGACATCCCGCATGTCAACCACAACTCGCCGGAACGGCTGGAGAGCTATGTCGGCTCGATGAAGCGGCTCGGCCATGAGCCTGTCGTCGTCGGCAACACAGACGACTACACATGGGATTTCGAGCGCATCGGCTATGAGCAGACGGAAAAGATGCTCGCCAATGGCGGCCTGCCGGGCAAGACCATCCTGTGCAACAATGACCGTCTCGCTTTTGGCGTGATGGCGGCGGCTTACGCGCGCGGCCTCAAGGTCGGCCGCAAGGGCGATTGCGACCTGCGCGTCGCGGCCCATGACGATCATCCGCTGAGCCGCTACACATGTCCCGGCCTCACCACCATGGCGCAGGACTTTGCCGCCATGGCCGGGCGCAGCGTCGAGACGCTGCTCGCGTTGCTCAACGAGGACGACACGGCGGTCGCGCCCAAGGTCAGCCTCGACGCGACGCTGGTCATGCGTCAGTCGGCATAGATTTCTCGAAAGCCGGATCGAAGCCGCGCCATGCGGCAACCGCGGCACTAACCGCCTGCCGCGCCGCCGGACCGTGACGGCCCATCGAGACGAAGCCGTGGATCTGTCCCGGCCAGCGGCGCAGCACGACCGGCACGCCGTCCTGTTCGAGACGCCTGGCATAGGCTTCGCCTTCGTCGGCGAGGATGTCGTGACCGGCGAGGGCGATGAAGGCAGGGGCAGCGTGCGCGAGGCTTTCGGCTTTGAGCGGCGAGGCGCGCCAGTCGCCGATATCGCCAGCATCGCGGACATAGTGATCGCGGAACCAGGCCATGGTTGCCGCGGTGAGGCCAAAACCGTCGCCGAAGCGGCGATAGCTGTCGGCCGCGTGCGCGGCGTCGGTGTTGGGATAGAACAGCAATTGCGCCGTTAACGGGATGCGATCACCCCGCGCGCGCAGGCTGAGCACGGTAGCGAGGTTGCCACCGGCGCTGTCGCCGGCGACGGCGATGCGCCGTGCATCGATGCCGAGATCGCCAGCGGCGTCGCGCACAAAGGACAGTACGGCGCGGCAATCATCGACCGCCGCCGGGAATTTATGCTCGGGCGCCAGCCGGTAGGCGGGCGCGACGACGATGCAGCCCGCCACGTTGGCGAACCAGCGGCAGATCTCGTCATGGGAGTCGAGATTGCCGATCACCCAGCCGCCGCCATGCAGGTAAAGCAGCGCCGGGGCGCCTGCATCAGGCGCGCCCTGCCCGCGATAGATCCGCAGCGTCAGTGGGCCGCCGGGTCCGGCGATGGTGCGCTCGCTGACCGAGGCGACGGGTTCGCGCTCGCCCTGCAGATCCGGAAAGCCTTCATCATAGGCACGGCGCGCCAGTTCCGGCGTGCCGGCCTCGAACGGCGGGGCATCGGCCTGCCGGCCGAGGTCGAGCACATGCCGGGCTTCCGGGTCCAGCGCCGACTGGGGCAGCGATGCCGAGAGGGTCGATGTCATTGACGAACCTCCGAGTCAGGCAAGCAGGCTTGCCGCCTCGTCCTCGCCAAGCAGCGGCGGCTGATCGACGGTGCCGACGACGGCAACCGATCCCTGGCTCTCGCCCGAAGCCAGAATGGCTTCCATGATCTCCAGCACATGCAGCGCAAGCTCGCCCGAGGCGCGGGGCTTGCGTCCACTGGTCAGCGCACGCGCAAGATCGGCGACGCCGAGCATGCGGTAGTTGGCGCGATCGGGTGCGGCATAGGGCCAGTTGCGTGCGCCGTAGAGTTCGGCCTCGCTGGCGAAATCGGCCCAGTCGGCGCCGCGTTCCGAGAGCGAGACGGTGCCGCCGAACGTATCGGGATCGGGCAATCTCAGCGAGCCCTCGGTGCCGTGCAGTTCGATCGGGTGGTTGGAATGTTTGAAGACATCCCAGGAGGCGCCGAAGGTGACGGTGGCGCCGGAGCGGAACTCGAGCAGCGACAGGATGTTGGTCGGCGTGCCGACTTTGAACGTGGTGTTCTTGTAGGGACCCTCGGCGGTGATCAGCCGCTCCTCCTGGCCGCGCGTTGCCATCGCCATGACGCGCTCGACCGGGCCAAGCAAATTGACCAGCATGGTCAGGTAATAAGGCCCCATGTCGAAAACCGGGCCGCCGCCGGGCTGGTAATAGAATTGCGGATTGGGATGCCAGTGCTCCATGCCGCGCCCCATCATGAAGGCGGTGCCGGTGACGGCACGGCCGATGGCGCCCTCGTCCATCAGCCGGCGGGCGCGGCGTCCAGCGGCGCCGAGGAAGGTGTCCGGCGCCGAGCCGAGCAGCAGTCCGCGCTTCGCCGCCTCGGCGACAAGACGGCGGCCTTCGGCGGCCGAGGTCGCCAGCGGTTTTTCGGTGAAGACATGTTTGCCCGCCGAAAGCGCCGAAAGCGAAATGTCGAAATGCGCCGCCGGTATCGTCAGGTTCAGCACAAGGTCGATGTCCGGATCGGCCAGCAGCGCATCGACGCCAAGCGCGCGGGTGCCATATTCCTTGGCGCGGAGCGCGGCCATGTCGGCCGAAATGTCGGCACAGGCGCGCAACTCGACCCCGCCGAACAGAGCCGCATTGCGCAGATAGGTCATCGAGATGTTGCCGCAGCCGATGACACCGATGCCGAGCTTCGTCTTTGATTTTCCGTGCATTTTCGATCGTACCTCCCAATGCGGCAATGGTCCCGCTGAACCGTTGCGCCGGCAACGGATCATAGGCGAAAGCCGCTATACAACATTTTAAATATTGACGCGCGTAAAATTTTTATAGAACATGCGAAAATGCTGGCCCGACATCGGGAGGCTGCCAGCCCCACGGAGGAGAAAATGACTGACATGAAAAAACGGCCGACCGCCGGTTCCAAGCCTGTGGCTCACGTCACGATGCCCGTTGGGCACGTCACGATCGCCGATCGCCGGCAATTTCTCATCGGCGCCGCCGGGCTGCTGGGCGCAGCGGCGCTCGGCACCGGCCTCGGCATTCGCCGGGCTCGCGCCCAGTCGCGCGCCGAAATCAGCTTCGCCAGTGCTGCCTTCTTCGGCAAGGAGACCTTCGGCGACCTGATCAAGGTATTCAACGAATCGCAGGACCGCGTCCTGGTCAAGAATATCGAACTGCCGCCGCCAAGCTCCTCGACTGAGGTCTATCAAGGCCTGGTGCAGCAGCTCGCCCGCCGCACCGGCACGCCCGACGTGTTCAGCCAGGACGTGATCTGGATCGCCGGCTTCGCCGCCGCCGGCTGGGCCTTGCCGCTGGACGAGTACTTACCGGCAGACAAGCGCAGCGAGTACTTCACCGGCACGCTCAACGCCTGTACCTATGGCGGCAAGCTGACCGCCCTGCCCTGGTTCATGGATTCGGGCATGTTCTATTACCGCAAGGACGTGTTGGAGAAGCATGGCGGCAAGGTGCCGGACAACTGGGCCGACATGGCGACCATCGCCGCCGCGGCGCAGAAGGCCGGCGATGTCGATTTCGGCTATCTCTGGCAAGGCAAGCAGGCCGAGGTTCTGGTTTGCGACGCGGTCGAGATCATCACCTCCAACAATGGCGCGATCCTGGCGCCCGACGGCAAGTCGTCGCTGATCAACCAGAAGGAAGCCGTGGCAGCCATCCAGTTCCTGCACGACACCATCGCCACGAACAAGATCAGCCCACAGGACGTGCTGTCCTGGGACGAGGAGCCATCGCGCCAGCCCTTCACCTCGGGCAAGGCGATGTTCATGCGCAACTGGTCCTATGTCTATCCGATCGCGCAGGACGCCAAGGCCTCGCAGGTGGTCGACAAGGTTGGCGTCGCGCCGCTGCCGTCCTTCCCGGGCGGCAAGAGTTCGGCCTGCCTCGGCGGCTACCAGCTCGGCGTCAACGCCAATTCGAAGCAGCGTGAAGCCGCGATCGAACTTCTGACCTGGCTGTCGTCGACCGAGACGCAGCATCGCATCGCGCTGAACTTCGGTCTGGCGCCGACGCGCCCGGCGCTGTTCCAGGATGCGCAGATCAAGAAGGAACAACCGTTCATGGCAAGTCTGGAGAAAGTGTTCACTGGTGCCACGGCACGGCCGATCACGCCGGAATACGCCAAGGTGACGCTGGCTCTGCAGTCCGGCATCTCCAAGGCGCTGGTCTCCGGCAACGTCCAGGCCGAGATGGACGCGCTCGCCGGGCAAATCAACCAGATCGTCGGCTAACCAATGTCCGCGGCCGCCACTGTCACTGGCGCTGGCCGGCCGCGGCTTGGCAAGGCGCTTCCGAGGCCGATCTGGGCCCTGCTCCTGCTGACGCCGGCCTTCGTGTCGCTGGCGTCGGTTTCCTTCTATCCGATCCTCAACGGTCTCTATCTCTCGCTCACCAACACCTCGCTGATTACCCAGGAGCAGGATTTTTCCGGCTTCGCCAACTATACGCAGCTATGGGGCGACGCGCAGTTCTGGAACGCCTGGTGGCACACGATGTGGTTCACCGCGGCGTCGACGACGCTGGAGACGGTGATCGGACTCGGCATGGCGCTGATCCTGTGCGAGGCCTTCAAGGGCCGCGGCCTGGTGCGCGCCGCCATGCTGGTCCCTTGGGCGATGCCCACCGTCGTCACCTCAAAAATGTTCGGCTGGCTGTTCGACGGCCAGAACGGCATCATCAACTACATCCTTTTGCACGCCGGCCTGATCGACCAGAACATCAACTGGTACGGCTCGCCCGACACGGCGATGACCACCATCATCATCGCCGATGTCTGGAAGACGACGCCGTTCATGGCGCTGCTGCTTCTGACCGGCCTGCAGACGATCCCCAATTCGCTGATCGAAGCGGCGCGCATGGACGGCGCCAAGGGCTGGGTCACCTTCTGGCACATCCGCCTGCCGCTCTTGATGCCGACCTTGCTGATCGCCGGACTGTTCCGCGCGCTCGACGCCTTCCGCGTCTTCGACCTGGTCTATGTGCTGACCGGCGGCGGCCCGGCCAATTCCACCGAGACGCTGTCAACGCTCTCCTACAAGGTGCTGTTCTCGACGCTGCAGTTCGGCTACGGCTCGGCGGTCTCGACGGCGATGTTCGTCACCGAAGGCCTCATCGCGCTGGTCTTCTGCCTCTACCTGATGCGGCAGATCAGGAGGGCGCAATGAACGAGACGCGCTCGCCGCTGCAGAGCTTCGCCATCTATCTCGGCGCCTTCCTGATCCTGGTCTGGTCAGGCGGCCCGTTCATCTGGCAGTTCTCGACCTCGTTCCAGCTCGACAAGGCGCTGACCTCTGGCTCGCCGTCGCTGATCCCGCATCCCTTCACGCTCGAGCACTATTACAACGCCTTCGTCGAGAAGCAGCTGCACCGCTATGTCTGGAATTCGCTGGTGGTGTCGCTGGCAACGACTTTGCTGTGCCTGGTCGTAGGCTCGCTCGCCGCCTTCGCGCTCTCCAGGCTCAACGTCAAGGGCCGCTTCGGCATCCTGATGGTCATCCTGTCGGTGTCGATGTTCCCGCAGATCGCGCTGGTCGGGCCGCTCTATCTGGTGGCGACCAATCTTGGCCTGCTCGACACCTATACGGCACTGATCATCACCTATCTGGCGCTCGGCCTGCCTTTGGTCACCTGGGTGCTGTTCGGCTATTTCGAGACGCTGCCGCGCGAGATCGACGAAGCGGCGCGCATGGACGGCGTCAGCGTGCCCGGCCTGCTCTGGCACATCATCCTGCCGATGTCGCTGCCCAGCCTGGTGACGACCGGCCTGCTCGCCTTCATCAGCGCCTGGAACGAGTTCCTGTTCGCGCTCGCCTTTACCTCCAACATCGACCGCCAGACGATCCCCGTCGGCATCGCCAACTTCACCAACCTCTATTACGTGCCCTGGGGCGACATCGCCGCCGCTTCGGCGGTCGTCACCGTGCCCTTGATCGTGCTGGTGCTGTTCTTCCAGCGCCACATCATCGAAGGCCTGACGCAGGGCGGCATCAAGGAATGAAAGGATGATCGTGAAAGACCTCAAAGTCGGTTGCCAGACCTTTACCTGGGAGATGCTCGGAGACCGGTTCACCGGCGGCCCCGACGACCTGCTCAAGGCGATCGCCGACGGCGGCTATGCCGGCATCGAGATCACCGACACGATGATCGGCCGCTATGCCGGCAGACCGGCGGAGTTCGCGACCGCGCTGAAGGCGTCCGGGCTGACGCTCGTCTCCTTCGCCTTCGGCTCGAAGAGCGGTTTTACGCTGAAGGATGAGATCGGCGCCGACCTCGAGACGGCGAAGCGCTGGATCGATTTCGCTGCCGCCTTTCCGGGCGCGCTTGTCTCGATGGGCTCGGCGACCGCCGTCTCCGACGGCCCGCGCGACGACAAGTTCACTATTGCCGCCGAGGTCTACAACAGAGCCGGCGAACTTGGCCGCAAGGCCGGCGTCCAGGTCGCGGTGCATCCGAGTTCGCACCACAACACACTGTTGTTCGACCGCGCCGACTACGACCGCATCTTCGGCCTGCTCGATCCGTCGCTGGTCGGCTGGGTGCCCGACACGGGCCACATACTGCGCGGCCACAGGGACATGGCCGACACACTGACCACCTATCGCGACCGCATCCGCTATGTGCACCTGAAGGACGCCGATGCCGGCGGCACCTGGGCGATGCTCGGCAAGGGCGTCTGCGATACGGCAAAGGTGATCGAGATCGCCAGTGCCGCGCCCAACTTCAACGGCTGGCTGGTGCTGGAAGAGGAATCCGAAACCGCCGCCGCCGATCCGGCCATAGCTGTCAAGACCAACCGCCAGACCATGCGCAGCTACGGAGCCTGAGACGATGATCCGCAAGCAAGACCGTCGCCTTCGTGTCGGTGTGCTCGGCTGCGGGCCGATCGCCCAATTCGCCCATCTGGAATCCTGCGTGAAGGCCAGCAATGCCGATCTCTACGCGATCTGCGACGCCGCTCCCGACCTGCTCGCACGCATGGGCGCGACCTATGAGCCGGAAAAAATGTATGGCGACTACGACGCGATGCTGGCCGACCCACAGCTGGAAGCGGTGATCGTCGCCACCTCGGATGCCTATCACGTGCCGATGTCGATCAAGGCACTGGAAGCCGGCAAGCACGTGCTGTGCGAGAAGCCGATCGGTGTTTCGGTCGAAGAGGGCCAGAAACTGGCCGATGCGGTCAAGCGCTCGGGCAAGGTGCTGCAGGTCGGGCACATGAAGCGTTTCGATCCGGCGCTGGAAGTGGCGCGTGATTTCGTCCGCGACGAGATGGGCGATATCCTGGCGCTGAAGGCCTGGTACTGCGATTCCACCCATCGCTACACCAACACCGACGCGGTGCAGCCGCTGCCCGTCACCAGCAAGCTGGCAAGGAAGCCTGCCGGCAATCCGAAGGCGGATCTCAGGCAATATTTCATGCTGGCGCATGGCTCGCATCTGGTCGACACGGCACGCTTCCTGTGCGGCGAGATCGTCGCCGTACGCGCCCGCCTCAACGAACGCTTCGGCGCCTATTGCTGGTTCGTCGAGACGGAGTTCGCCAATGGCGCGCTCGGGCATCTCGACCTCACCGTCGCTGTGCGCATGGACTGGCACGAGGGTTTCCAGCTCTATGGCGAGAACGGCTCGGTGATCGCGAAGACCTTCAATCCCTGGTATTTCCGCGCCAGCGAGGTCGACATCTTCCACGAGAAGGACGCGACCTCGCGCAAGCCGCTCGGCGCCGACGGCCATTTCTTCCGGCGCCAGCTCGAAGGCCTCGCCGAGACGGTCCTTGACGGCAAGCCGATGCGTGGCGCCAACGTCGATGACGGCCTTGCCTCGATCCGAGCCATGGTGGCGATCGCCCGGTCGGTCGAAAGCGGCGAGCGCGTCGAGATCGCCAGCGTCACGGGAGCGGTCTGATGCAAATCGGGGTGTTCGCCAAGACCTTTCCTGGCAGCGAACCGGCCGGCGTGCTGGCCGCGGTGCGCGATGCGGGATTTGCCGTCACCCAGTTCAACCTGGCCTGCGCCGGGCTGCCGTCGATGCCGGATGCGGTTCCGGACGACGCCGTCGGCGCGATTGAGGCCGCCTCCAATACTTCCGGCGTCGCCCTGGTGGCGCTGTCCGGCACCTACAACATGGCGCATCCGGACAAGGCCGTGCGCGACGACGGCCTGCGCAGGTTGGCGGTTGTGATCGAAGCCGCCGCCAAGCTTTCCACGCCGCTCGTCACGCTGTGCACAGGAACCCGCAACCGTGACGACCAGTGGGCGCACCACCCCGACAATGCCGATCCCTCGGCGTGGGCCGACATGGTGCGCGAAATGGAAAAGGCGTTGCAACTCGCCGAGCGCCACGGCGTCGATCTCGGCATCGAGCCCGAGCAGGCCAACATCGTCACCTCGGCCGGAGACGCCATGCGCCTGATTGCCGAAATGGGCTCGAAGCGGCTGCGCATCGTGCTCGATCCGGCGAACCTGTTCGAGCGGGCGGATACCGCGCAGGCCCGCGCCATCGTCACCGCCGCCATCGAAACCACGGCCGGCCATGTCGCCATGGCGCACGCCAAGGACCGCTTCGCCGACGGCCGCTTCGCCACCGCCGGCCAAGGCGTCGTCGACTTCGCCGATTTCATCACACGGCTCAAGGTGACAGGCTTTGACGGTCCGTTGGTGACGCATGGGCTTTCGGCCGAGGAAGCGCCAGAAGTCGCCCGCTTCCTGAAAGGGCTGCTGTGATGAAGCGCCCGACGACCTTGCTCCGCGATGACGCCACGCTGCGCGTTTCCGACGCGGGCGACGGGCTGGCGGTTGTCTTCCAGCATGGTCTCGGCGGCGGCGAGGCGCAGGTCGCACAGTCCTTCCCCGCCGGCGTCGGCCTGCGGCGCCTCACGCTCGAATGCCCCGGGCATGGCGGCTCGGCGCTCGGCAGCCGCCGGCCATTCTCCTTCCAGATGTTCGCGGACGATGTGCTTGCCGCCGCCGACCAGGCCGGCCTCGAACGTTTCGTGGCCGGCGGCGTCTCGATGGGCGCGGGAATCGCGCTCCGCCTCGCCTGCCGCCATCCCGACCGCGTCGCAGGGCTTGTCCTGGTGCGGCCGGCCTGGACCTTCGGCAAGGCACCGGCGAACATGCGGCCGATCGCCGAGGTCGCCGGCCTCATCCTCGATCATGGAGCCGATAAAGCGCGGGCGCTCTTCGCGCAATCCGAGACCGCCGTGCGGCTCTGTCGCGAGGCGCCCGACAATCTTGCATCGCTGTTCGGTTATTTCGACCGGCCGGACGCCATGGCGTTCGCGCAAGTGCTTGCCGACATCGCCGCCGACGGACCGGGCGTTTCGGCCAGGGATGCCGAGGCCCTCGACATTCCGGCTTTGGTCATCGGCAACGCGATGGACGCCGTGCACCCGCTGTCCGCCGCCTATACGCTGGCGGCCGCCATTCCCAATGCCATCTTTGCCGATATCGCGCCCAAGGCGCGCGACAGCGCGCGGCATTTCGCCGAACTGCACGCCGAGATCACGGCCTTCCTTCACGCCCACGCCAACTTCCGGAGCCTCATTCCGTCATGACCACCAAACCCCTTTCCGGCCCCTCGGCAATAGCTGCCTTGCCGCGCAACAGGCTGATCGGCGAGTTCTCGCTCTGGTCGGCCGATCTCGCCAATATGGAGCGCGACCTGAAGCGCATCGACGCCTATGTCGACCTGCACCATATCGATGTCGCCGATGCCCGCTTCACGCCGGGCTTCCTGTTCTTCCCCGACCTGGTGGCGCGGATCGCCAAGCTGACGACAAGGCCGATCCATGTGCATCTGATGGTCGAGGCCGAGATCGTCGAGGAGCAGACGCGCCAGTTCATCGAGGCTGGCGCCGACCTGATCAGCGTGCACGCCGAAAACGGCGAGGCTGGCCTGCGCGCCGTGAAATTGGCGCATGAGCTTGGCGCCGAGGCCGGCGTCGTGCTCAGGCTGGAAACGCCTGTCAGCGCTGTTGCGCCCTTCCTGCCCGAAGTGGCATTCGTGACGCTGCTCGGCACCTCGATCGGGGTCAAGGGGCAGAGCCTGTCCGACCAGGCCTGCCCGCGCCTGATCGAGGCTCGCGCGCTGATGAGGAAGGCCGGCCGCGAGGCGGACATCGTGCTCGCCGCCGATGGCGGCATCCGCCACGAGACGGTGCCGCTGCTGCGTGCCGCCGGCGCCGAGACGGTGGTTCTGGGCTCGCTGGCCTTCGGCGACCCGGATCTCGCGCAGCGCATGGCCTGGCTGCACGGACTGAAGGTCGCCGCCTGATGAGCACGCTTGCGCTTGCCTTCGATCTCGGCGGCACGGAGCTGCGCGGCGCGCTGGTCGAGCGCAGCGGCGACGTCATCGCCCGTGTTTCGGCGCCGACGATGGCGGGCGCGGGATCGGAGGCGGTGATCGGCCAGATCATTGCGCTCGCCGGAACCCTGCTGGCCGAGCATCCGCAGGCAAAGGTGGTCGGCATCGGCATGTGCGCGCCGGGGCCGCTCGATCCCAAGGCGGGGATCGTCATCGGGCCGCCGACACTGGCCGGCTGGCACAACGTGCCGCTGATCGACATTCTCAGCCGGCAATTCGGCCTGCCGGTGCGACTGGAGAATGACGCCAACGCGGCAGCCCTCGGCGAATGGCGCTTCGGCGCCGGCCGCGGCGCCGGATCGCTGGTCTTCGTCACCGTGTCGACCGGCATCGGCGGCGGTGTGGTGGCCGATGGCCATATCTATCACGGACGGCGCGGACTGGCGGCCGAGATCGGCCACATGACGATTACCGGCGAAGGCGAGCGCTGCTTCTGCGGCGCCGTCGGCTGCTTCGAGGCGGTCGCTTCGGGAACGGCGCTCGGGCGGCGCGCCACGAAGCTCACCGCGCCCGGCGACGGCTCGCTGCTCCGGCAACTGTCGAATGATGGTGACGTTTCGGCCAGGCATGTCGTCGAGGCCGCGCGCGCCGGCGATACCGCCGCACTCGATCTGGTCGAGGCCGAGGCGAAGTGGCTGGGCATCGGCTTCACCAATCTGCTGCATCTCTATTCGCCCGATCTGATCGTCATGGGCGGCGGTCTCGCCAACGGCTTCGACCTCCTGGCGCCGCTGATCAGAACCACCGTCGAGACACGGGCCATGCAAGCCTATCGCGGCGTGCCGATCGTGCAGGCCGAGCTCGGCGACCGCGCCGGGCTGGTCGGCGCGGCAAGCCTGATCCTGTGGGAGGGCGAGCCGGGCACGGCGCTGGCGATGGTCCAGGATGAAGAGACGAAGAACGGCGCCGGCGACCAAGCCGGCGCCAGGGAGGCAAGCCATGGCTGAGCTGAAGCTGCGCGGCGCGCGCAAATCCTATGGATCTGTCGAGATCATCAAGGGCATCGACCTCGATGTCGAGGACCGCGAATTCGTGGTCTTCGTCGGCCCGTCCGGCTGCGGCAAGTCCACGCTTCTGCGCATGATCGCCGGCTTGGAAAAGATCAGCCACGGCGACCTGCTGATCGATGGCGTGCGCGCCAACGACATCGACCCTTCCGAGCGCGGGCTGGCCATGGTGTTCCAGTCCTACGCGCTCTATCCGCATATGAGCGTGGCCGAGAACATGGGCTTCGCGCTGAAGATCGCCGGCGTTCCCGTTCAGGAGCGGGAGCGCAAGGTGAAGGAGGCTGCCGACGTGCTGCAGCTTGCGCATCTTCTCGACCGACGGCCGAAGGCGCTGTCGGGCGGCCAGCGCCAGCGCGTCGCCATCGGCCGCGCCATTGTGCGTAATCCCAAAGTGTTCCTGTTCGACGAGCCGCTGTCCAACCTCGACGCAGCGCTGCGCGTCAGCATGCGGCTGGAGCTGATGCGGCTGCATGAGCAGCTCAACGCGACGATGATCTATGTCACCCACGACCAGATCGAGGCCATGACCATGGCCGACAAGATCGTAGTGCTGAACGGCGGCTCGATCGAGCAGGTCGGCTCGCCGCTCGAACTCTACAACCGACCGGCCAACATCTTCGTCGCCGGCTTCATCGGTTCTCCGAAAATGAATCTTTTGAAACTGAAGGTCGACTCGACCGGAGCCGAAGGCGTCACTGTCACCTTGCCGGGCGGCCAGACGCTGACCGTGCCGGTCGAGGCGGGCGCGGTCAAAGCCGGCGACGAGCTGCTGCTTGGCATGCGGCCGGAGCATCTGCGCGTCTCGCAAAGGGGGCCGTTCAAGGGACAGGCCATGCTGGCGGAACGGCTCGGCGGGTTGACCATCCTGCATGTCGAGATCACGCCCGAGCTGACGCTGGTGGTGCAGGCCGAAGGCGGCGACACGACCCCGCTGCACAGCCCGATCGCGCTCGATATATCGCCCTCGGTTTGCCACCTGTTTCGCCCCGATGGCCCGGCGCTGCCGCCGTTGCGTCCGGCCTGAGCTGAGTTCTCCGACAATAATGAGACGTTAGCGGGACAGCCCCTCTGTCCGGCCGGACAGAGCGACGCAAGCGCTTGTTCTTCATCGCTGCGTTCTTCGTCGCCCTTCCTGCTGCACCGCAGCACATCAAAACGCACTGCACACCACTTTAATTCTTGACGCGTGTCAAATTTTTCTAAAACATGCGGAAATGCTGGCAAGGCATCGGCCAGCGCTCTGGGAGGAGCAATGCCTGACACAGAAGAGACCCGAACCGGGGTCGCAACCCGCGCATCAACCGGTCATCATTTTTCCAACGCAGGCGCCGGGGTCGCTTGTGTCCTGTCAGGCATGCCGTTCGCAGAAAAACGAGCCGACAAACAGAAATCCGGAGGAGGAAGACACATGCGCATGTTCAATTGCCTGACGCTCGGCGCGGGCCTGCTTACAACGACACTGGCGATACCAGCCCATGCCGAAGACGCGGCGAAGGTCGCGGCCATCGTCAAAGGTCTCGACAACCCGTTCTTCCAGTACATGCAGAAGGGCATCGAGGAGCAGGCCAAGGCAGACGGCGTCGGCGTCACCGTGCAGGCGGCCGCCAATATGGGCGACGCGACCGGGCAGGCGGACCGGCTGACCGCCATGGCCATGCAGGATTTCGATTGCTATTTGGTCAACCCGATCAGCGTCTCCAACCTGGTGCAGGCGCTGGTGCCGGTCGCGCAGAAGAAGAAGCCGATCGTCAACATCGACAGCACCATCGACGCCGAGCAGGCCAAGGCTGCCGGCTTTGCCATCTCCACCTACATCGGCACCGACAACGTCGCCGCCGGCGCGCTGGCCGGCGAAGAGATGCTGAAGCTGGTTCCGAACGGCTCCAAGGTCGCCCTGGTGGCGGGCATCGTCGGCGACGTCGGTAGCAACGCCCGCATCAAGGGCTTCAAGCAGGCCGTCGAAGGCAAGCTCGAAGTTGTGGTTATGGTAAGCGCCGACTGGGATCGCGAGAAGGCGCTGACCGCAGCCACCGACATCCTGGCGGCGCACCCGGATCTCGCCGGCTTCTTCGCCGCCAACGACATCATGGCGCTCGGCGTCGAGCGCGCCGTGCAGACATCGGGCAAGGACGTCAAGGTGATCGGGCTCGACGGCATCGTCGATGCGCTGAAATCGGTTGCCGCGGGCGAACTCTCCGCCACCGTCGCCCAATATCCGTACGTGGTCGGCGCCATGGGCGTGGAAGCCTGCAAGGCGGCGGCGATGGGCAAGGAATTGCCCGCCAACGTGCCGGCGCCGGTGCTCCTGATCAACAAGGACAATGCCGAAGCCTCGCTGAAGAACTTCCCGGCCCCCGGCGGCGACTATCCCGATCCGTTCCGCGAGATGTTGAAGTGATCACACCGGAACAAAACGCGCCCGCTCGAGTGACGGCGGGCGCGGCGGAGGAGAGCCGCCCCTCCCTGTCGGCTCTCCTCCTTGATCCTTCCTTCTGGGCCGACTGGGCATCGGTCGTCGGCCTGGTCGGCCTCGTCATCGTGTTCGGCATTGCCCAGCCGGTCTTTCTCAGCGTCGCCAATCTGCAGGCGCTGCTCTTGGCGGCGGCGATCCTGGTCGTGCTGTCGATCGGCCAGACCTTCGTCGTGGCGACCTCCGGCATCGATCTGTCGCTGGCGGCAGCCGTCATGCTCGGCGCCATCATCCTCGGCCTGGTCAACGCCGCCGGCTATGGCATTTTCCTCGCCTGCGTGCTCGCCGTCCTTGCCACCAGCGCGGTGGGCTTTCTCAACGGCCTGCTGATCACCGCCGGGCGCATTCCCGACTTCGTGGTGACGCTCGGCACGCTGTCGGGCATCACCGGCCTCGGCCTCATCCTGTCGGGCGGTGAACCGACCATGGTCGGCTCGACCTTCCTGCTGCGCCTGGCATCGGGTCATTTCGGACCGTTCGGCTATCCGGTCTGGGTGGCGATCGCGGCCGTCATCGTCGCGCATACCGCGCTCTACCACACCCGCTTCGGCGTGCATCTTCTGGCCACCGGCGGCCAGACCGAGAGCGCCAACGCGCTCGGCATCCGCACCAACCGGGTCAAGGTCGCCGCCTATACGATTTCGGGTTTCTGCGCCGGCATCGCCGCAATTCTGCTGGTGGCGCGCATCGGCTCGGCCGAGCCGCTGATCAACACCAGCCTGCTCTTGAATTCGGTGGCAGCCGTGGTGCTGGGCGGTGTCAGCCTGTTCGGCGGCCGCGCCAGCATCCTCGGGCCGGCGATCGGCGCGCTGATGCTCACCGCTCTCGTCAACGGGCTGACCCTGCTCAGCGTCTCAGCCTTCTACCAACCGCTCGCCGTGGGTGCCATCGTGGTGTTGGCGGCGCTGATCATGCGGTACCAGAAATGAGCGCCGTCCATCACATCCCCTCGGCCGAAGCGATCCTCGCCTGCGAAGGGCTGAGCAAGCATTTCGGCGGCATCCGCGCCTTCACCGACGTCGCCTTCCAGGCCCGCCGCGGCGAGGTCACGGCGGTGATCGGCGACAATGGCGCCGGCAAGTCGACGCTGATCCGCTGCCTGGTCGGCGTGCACGTGCCGGACGGTGGAGAGATCTTCTTCGACGGCAAGCCGAAGCCGTTCGGCAACCCCGACGAGGCGCGCAAGGCCGGCATCGAGACGGTGCACCAGAACCTGGCGCTGATCGACGAACTGACGGTGGCACAGAACCTGTTCCTCAACCGCGAGATCGTGCGCCGCATCGGCCCCTTCGCGCTGCTCGACCGCAAGGCGATGAAGACGCAGGCGCGCGCCATGCTGTCGCGCCTGTCGATCAACATGCCTTCGGTCAACCAGCGTGTAAGGCGCCTGTCCGGCGGGCAAAGGCAGGCGATCTCGATCTGCCGCGCCGCCGGCTCCGGCGCCAAGCTTGTCGTGATGGACGAGCCGACGGCGGCGCTCGGCGTGCAGGAGACGGCCAATGTCGAGGCGCTGATCCGGCGGCTGCGCGAGCAAGGCGTCAGCGTCATCCTGGTCAGCCATAATTTCGATCAGGTGCGGCGCCTGTCCGACCAGATCTGGGTGATGCGGGCGGGCAAGATCGCGGCGACGGTGCGTGCCTCGGAGACTTCAGGCAATGAGCTCGTCGCGCTGGTCACCGGCGCGGCGTGAACGGCGACCGACGATGAAATCAATGGCTGGCCGTCGCGGCCGGCCCCAGGCTTGAAATAGGGAGTTTGCGAGTGGCACCAATCCGTGTCGGACTTGTGGGTCTAGGCGAGGTCGCGCAGTCGATCCATCTGCCTGTATTGGCGGACCAGCGCGACCGCTGGGTGATCGCGGGCGTCCATGACGTCTCGCCGAGCCTGGTGGCGCTGTGCTCGTCCGAGTATCCGACGGCAAAGGCCTTCGATACGGCGGAAGCGCTGATCAATTCACCCGACATCGACGCGGTCTTCGTGCTGTCGTCCGACGACACGCACAGCCGCTTCGTGCGCGCCGCGATCGCCGCCAACAAGCACATCCTGCTGGAGAAACCCGCCTGCCTGACGGTGCGCGAGATCGACGAGCTGCTGGCGCTGACGACGAGTTACGCAAAGACCATTTTCGTCGGCTATATGCGCCGCTACGCGCCGGCCTATCTGGCGGCCAGGGATGAATTGCCTGCCCACGCCGACATCACCCATGTCCGCATCTTCGACCTGATCTCCGAGGGCCGGCATTTCCTGAAGAAGAGCCAGAACATCCTTTATCCCAACGACATTGACCCGGCGCTGCTGGCGCGCGGCGCGAAAGAACGCGACGCGCTGATCCGCGAGGTGGTGGGCGCCGATGCGCCCGCCGACCTTGTGCGCGCTTATCGTGGGCTGACGGCGCTCTCCTCGCACCATATTTCGGCGATGCGCGGACTGCTCGGCGAGCCGGCCGGCGTGATCGCCGCGCACCGCACCAATGGCGGCGCGAACACCAGCGTGACCTTCGACTATGGCCATTTCGCCTGCCTGTACGATGCGGTGGTCGACAATCTCGGCCTGTTCGACGCTATGATCGAGGTGCGTTCGAACACCAGACGGGTGCGTATCATCTACGACACGCCCTACATCCGCAGCTTGCCGACGCGGCTGGAAGTGATGGAAGCCGGCCCGCTCGGCCCGGTGACGAAGACTTTTGGACCGCTCTATGGCGACGCCTTTGCCAACGAACTCGAGACCTTCCACCGCCACATCACGGACGGCACCAAGCCGCAGACCGACCTCGCCGACTCGCGCCGTGATCTCGCGCTAATGGCGGTGATCATCGAGCGGATGAAGGCGACCGGCGGACGCGCCTGAAGCCATCTACGGTTGTTCGGGATATTCGAGCTGCATGGCAACGAAGTCCGTCGTGCGTGCGCCGTAGCGGGCAGAAATATCGCGAAGCGCCTGGTCGAGAGCCTTCGACGGCCGCGGATCGACCATAGAAGGAACCAGGCGTTCGCCGGGCCAGTTCGCTGCGACCTGGTCGGGCAGGATGCGAAGGCCGTTGCGGCTGACGATCGCACCGTGCTTTGCGGCAAACGTCACCGCGCGGGAGCGATAGGTTCGCGACCAGGCGTCCGCGACCAGCGCCAGAGACACCTCGTCCATGTCCGGGGTCAGTTCGATGCCGAGCTGCTCGTGACTGAGGACGGCGAGCGTGTTGCCGATCGCCGTCAGCGCGAAGGGACGGGTGAATGTGAAGGGGGCGCTGGCATGCCGCGCATCCCAATGCGCGAGGCCGAGATCACGGCCAACGGCTTCGGCCTTCTCCCGCCCGGCCATGGCCTCTATCAGGGTCAGCATCATCGGCATCGACGCGGTGATCCCGGTCGTCGTCGCCACGCCCTGATCGACGACGAAGCGTCGGTCGGCGACATAGTGGATCGTCGGATGTTTTTCCCGAAGCTCGTTCAGCGAATACCAATGCGCGGTCGCCCTTTTGCCATCGAGCAGCCCGCTTGCCCCGACTACCTTGGCCCCGGCGCAGACGCCGATGACGGTGGCGCCCTTGGCTGCCTGGCTTCTGATCCACTTCAGCACATCGGCATCGTCGTCCCGCATCATGGCGGGAACGATGACGTAATCGGCGCCTTCGGGTGCTGTGCGTCGAATTCGGCCACCGTCGCATCCGGCTCGACCTGCAGCGCCGGGAACAGTTTGACCGGTCCAGGCTTGGTCGCCAGCGCAACGACATCGGCGACATCGGCGCGCCGCAGGATGCCGTAGGGCATGAGGTAGTCGGTGGTTTCGGTGGCGTCGTTGATGCCGACGATCGCAATCAACGGCCGCTGGCGCTTCGGTGGCTTCAACGCCGCGACGGTCGCCTCCGCCTCCTGGCTGTCGATCGCCGGCGGAACGGCCGCCAAGGAAGCCGAAGGCAGCGACAGCAGCCATGCGGCCCCGACCGCCAGCAAAAGCAGGACGATGCCCAGGCCGCTCCACACCACGATGCGCAAACTCATGATCATGCTCTCCCGATCGAGCGACTTGACGTTCAGCCTAGTGCCGTTACGCTTTGTCCGAAATGACATATATCGGGCGAAAACTGCCATGCTGCGGAAGATCGGCATCATCATCCACCCCGGGTTCCAGCTGCTGGATGCGGCCGGGCCGGCGGCGGCATTCGAGATGGCGGAGCACTTCTGCCCCGGAAGCTACGCTCTCGATATGCTGGCGCCCGGCGGCGGCGAGATCGAGAGCTCGTCCGGAATGCGGCTAGCGGCCCGGCCGTTGTCGGCCGAGGAGCCGCTCGATACCGCCATCATCTCCGGCGGCGAGATCATACGCTCCATGGCGGCGGCCGAGCAGATCGTCGCCTGGCTGCGGAACACAAATGCGCGACGGACAGCAAGCGTGTGCACGGGCGCCTATCTGCTGGCGGAAGCGGGATTGCTCGACGGCCGCCGCGCCACCACCCATTGGTGGAGCACGGACGATTTCGCCCGCCGCTATCCGAAGGTGCGGCTCGACGCGGAGCGGATCTTCATCAGGGACGGCGGCGTCTGGACCTCGGCAGGCATCTCGGCCGGCATCGACCTGGCGCTCGCGCTGATCGAAGACGACCTCGGCCCGGCGATTGCGCGCCGCGCGGCGCAGCAGCTCGTCGTTCATCAGCGCCGGCCGGGAGGCCAGTCGCAATTCTCGGCGCTGGTCGACCTCGGCGGACGGACAGGCCGCTTTGTCGAATTGATCGAGTGGATGAGGACAAAGCTCGCCGAGCCGCTGACGGTGGAGCGCCTTGCCGATCGAGCGGCGATGAGCCCTCGGCATTTTGCACGCGCGCCTTCGCGGCCGAGACCGGCATCACCCCTGCCAAGGCCGTGGAACGTCTGCGGCTGGAGAGTGCTCGCCTGGCGGTCGAGACCAGTCACACGCCTCTCGATCGCATCGCCGAGGCCAGCGGCTTCGGTGACCCGGGGCGCATGCGCCGTGCCTTCCTGAGAGCCTTCGGCCAGCCACCGCAAGCACTCAGGCGTGCCGCGACCAGAAGCTGACGCCTGCCGCGTCCTGACGAGAGAGCGGTGTCGCCTAAGGCTTCTGTGGCAGCTACTTCCCGCAATGGTGATCGTTGATCTTGTTCAGCGCATTCGCGTCGGGTCCTACCCTTTGGTAGGAGCAGGGTTCGCCGCCTGTCGTGACCAGCTGCTTGTCATAGTAGCGCGGGCCGCCGAAGAGGATGTCGATGATATCGTCATCGGCGGGAACGTAGCGTTCGGGTTGAGGCTGATGCTCGCGACTTCCAGCATATGCCGCGCCGGAAATGCCGCAGGCTACCCCGAGAACGAGCGCGCAGATCGCAAAACGTTTCGTCGTCATCGACTATGCCTCCTGGCCGTTGGGATTCCATCATATCTCCAAAATCGCCAGCTGAACAAAGGTTTCCTTAGCGACCCGGGACAGAGCCGCGCGCACGCTTCTTCTCGGCCGCCACCAGCATATCGACGAAGGCGCGCACCTTGGCCGGCCTGAAGCGCGCCGGCGGGAAGACGGCATGGATGCCGCCGGTCGGCAAGGTCCAGTCGGCGAACATCCGAACCAGCCTGCCCCCGGCAATGTCGTCGCTGACGCTGTAGTCCGGAAAGATGCCGAGGCCGATGCCGGCCAGCACGCAGGCCTTCACGCCGGGGGTCTTGTCGCAGCTGACGACCGGATTGAGCTCGGCCAGCACCGTCTCGCCGTCCTTCGAAAACAGCCATTGGCCGATGCCG
This sequence comes from Mesorhizobium monacense, assembly GCF_056781675.1. Classification (NCBI taxonomy): domain Bacteria; kingdom Pseudomonadati; phylum Pseudomonadota; class Alphaproteobacteria; order Hyphomicrobiales; family Phyllobacteriaceae; genus Mesorhizobium; species Mesorhizobium monacense. The sequence goes on from NZ_CM165567.1 coordinate 4,174,598, forward strand.
CGCAATTGGGCATTGCCGACCCAGGGCAGCGACTTCGCCAGCCTGGGGCCGGTATCCGCCGGCAGCCGGGCGGCGAGGTCCGGGCTTGCCACGACGAATTGCTGCAAGGTCCCCAGCCGCCGCGCCAGATTGCTGGAATCGGCGAGCCAGCCGACGCGGATGCCGAGATCGATCTCTTCGTCGACGAGATTGCTCACCGCGTCGTCGAAGATCGTCTCGACACGCATCCTGGGATACTTCCTCAGGTAGGCGGCGATGGTCGGCGCCACCACCATCTCGCCATAGTCGAGCGGCGCGGTCAGCCTGAGCATCCCGGTCGGCTTCGCCGCGCTTTGCGAGATGTCGCCATAGGCTGCCTCGGCCTCGCGCAGGATGATCGCCGCTCGGTCGTAGAACAGACGCCCCTCCTCCGTCGGCGTGACGCGCCGCGTCGTGCGCCGCAGCAGCGATGCACCCAGTTCCTGCTCGAGCTTGCCGACCTGGTGGCTGACCACCGCCTTGGCGACATCGAGCCGATCGGCGGCAGCGGTGAACGAGCCGGTTTCCACCACCGTGGTGAAGTAGACGAGCCGGTTGAGGTTCAGAAGGTCGGTCATCGGTCAATTGTCTGATTTGATCAGACAGTTTGTATGATTGATCGATGTTTTTCGCAACCAGGCGAACTGCCATCTAGGTCCGAGACAAAGACACCCGGACCAGCCTGTTATGACCGATGCCACGGTGACCTATCTTTTCGATCCGCTCTGCGGCTGGTGCTACGGCGCCACGCCGATGCTGGACCGGCTGGCAGCGAGCGGCATTACGCTGACGCTCATGCCGACCGGTCTGTTCTCGGGCGCCGGCGCGCGGCCAATGGATGCGGGTTTCGCCGCCCATGCCTGGGACAACGACCAGCGCATCGAACGGCTGAGCGGCCAGCGTTTTACGCAAGCCTATCTCGACAAGGTGCTGAATGTTCGCGGCACCCTACTCAACTCGAGCGCCGCCACCCTCGCCATCACCGCAGCCGGCCTCGAAGACCCGCGCCGACGTCTCCCGGCGCTGAAGGCGATCCAGCATGCCCGCTATGTCGACGGCCGCGACATTGTCACCGTGAACGGCGTGGCGGACGTGTTGGCCGATGCCGGCATGGCGGATGCGGCCGAGATGATCAAGACGCCGACCGATGCGCTGATGACGGCGCGTCGCGAGCTGGTCGGCCGTGGCCGCGCGCTTTTTCAGCGATTGCACGCCAATGGCGTTCCCTCGCTCGCCGTCATCCGCAACGAGGCGCCGCGCCTGATCGGCGCGAATGCGCTGTTCGGCAGCTACGACAATCTCATCGCCCATATCCAGGCGGCCTGATCCTCCTCCTCCCCAAGCAGAAAGGAAATTCCCCATGAAGATCGCCCTCATCGGCGCGTCCGGCCAGGCCGGCTCGCGCATCCTGAAGGAACTCTCCGACCGCGGCCACACCGTCACCGCTATCGCCCGCAACCCGGAAAAGATCGCCGCGCTTCCCGGCGTGACCGCCACGAAGGGCGATGTCTTCGACAAGGATGGCCTCGCCGCCCTGATCAAGGGCCATGACGCCGTGATCAGTTCGGTGCATTTCCTGGCCAGCGACGCCGACGGGCTGATCGCGGCGGTGCGCGCTTCCGGCGTCAAGCGCTATCTCGTCGTCGGCGGCGCCGGCAGCCTCGAGGTCGCCCCCGGCAAGCGCCTGGTCGACACGCCCGAATTCCCGGCCATCTACAAGGCCGAGGCCCAGAAGGGCGCCGACTTCCTCGACACGCTCAGGGCGATCGACGATCTCGACTGGACCTTTCTCTCGCCGTCGGCGCTTTTCATCGCGGGCGAGCGCACCGGCCAGTTCCGTCTCGGCAAGGACAGCCTGCTGGCGTCCGAGAACGGCAGCAGCATCTCCTTCGAGGACTACGCCATCGTCATGACCAACGAGATCGAGACACCCAGGCACATCAGGCAGCGCTTCACGGTCGGCTACTGACGGGCGGATCGGGCCTCGCATCCGGCCCGGAAACAAGCAGGCGGGCGCTGCCACGGCAGCCTTGGCGGCGCCCGCCAATACATGAGCGTGCGAGACGATTGCCTGACCTGGCACGCTCATAGGTTTCAGTATAGCCATGGTTATATTAGTGATTTCTTGACAATCTTCTAAAGGTCTGGTTTCCTGTTTTCGGGCATATTTAGACAAGTTCGTTGCGTTTTTTACGGACGGTGTTCGCATGTCGACTTTGGTTATTGCGGACCCGCGGGGGGTGTATCTCGCCGGTCTGGAGTGGGTTCTGCGGAAGGCCGGACACAGTGTTGTCGCCGAGTGCCACCGCGCTATAGACGCTCTCGCGCAAGTGGAGCGTCACCGGCCTGATATGGTCGCCATCGGCGTGGATATCGCGGATCCGCAGACGGCCGCTCTTTCGTCGCGGCTGAGAGCCAGCCACGATGCTCTCGGCATCATTTTCATCCTGCAGCCAAACAGCCGATTCGACATCAAGGCGATACAGGCGCTCGACGTCGACGGCCTGTTGCTGGACGGCATCAGCCATCGCTATCTCGTCGAATGCGTGAATGCGGTGGCGGCAGGCAAGAAGTGGATCGACAACAAGATCGTCCAGCAGCTGCTGATGTCGAAATCTCAGCATCAACTCACGACCAGGCTCACCGGGCGTGAGACGGAAATCGCCGACCTCGTCTCGCGCGGCCTGCGCAACAAGACCATCGCGCAACAGCTGAATGTGTCCGAAGGCACGGTGAAGATGCATCTGCATCATGTCTACGCCAAGCTCAACCTCGGCGGCAGGGCGGAACTGGCCTGGGTGGCGCACGGCAAAGGCGCCGACCGTCCGGGAACGGACCACACCAGCCTCAACTGACCATCGCTTGCAACCGGCACCGACATGGTGTCGGCACCGGGCAGTGTCTCAGTTTGAAACTTGAAGCCGCGCTTGTCGCCTACCAAGGCCATGCCCTATATGCTTAGCGGAAGGCAGGGGCGTTGAACATGGGCGCAGCGTGTTGCGGGCATCATCATGACGAAGCCAAGCAAAAGGCCGATGCCGGCTATAGGCGTGCGCTCTGGCTTGTATTGGCGATCAATGCTGCAATGTTTGCCGTCGAGATCGGCGCTGGCGTAGCGGCTGGCTCTGCCTCACTTCAGGCCGACGCGCTCGATTTTCTTGGCGACGCTGGCAACTACGCTGTCAGCCTTTTTGTGGTCGGCATGGCGCTTCGCTATCGCGCGAGCGCCGCGCTGATCAAGGGCGCGACGATGGGCTTGTTCGCGGCCTGGGTCATTGGCATTGCCATCTGGAACACTGTTCAGGGCACCTTGCCGGGAGCCTTCACAATGGGCACCGTGGGCACTGTCGCCTTGCTGGCGAATGCCGCATCATTCGGTCTGCTATGGGCCTACAGGGCTGGTGACGCGAACATGCGTTCCGCATGGATTTGTACCCGCAACGACGTTCTAGGCAACCTCGCCGTCCTGCTTGCTGCCGCTGGCGTCTTCGGAACCGGCTCCGGCTGGCCTGACATTGTTGTCGCGGGCATCATGGCCGCTCTGGCGTTACACGGCGCCGTCACCGTCATCAAGCAATCGCTCGCCGAACTGAGCACCGGCCGCGTCTTGTCGCCTGCCGAGTAGGCAGACGCACACGCCAACCGGACCTAAGGTCAGAAGCGCGCCGCCACCTGATGGCATCGGCCCCTGACGCCAGCGCCATCGACGGCTTGATCTATCGAAGGATGTATATCGTTCGATCAGGTACGGGCATTAGCCATAACACTATCGATTCGAGAATGGACGCGTCCTTTCCATCGGCAGCACAATGAAGTCGAGGGCCGCGTTTCAAGGACGCGACCGGATGCACTCGGGGTGTTGCATTCCGGGATCTGGGGGGCCGGATCCCTTTTCCTGAAGCGTTTTGAACCAAGGAGAATCTCCATGGCACTCGACATCACAGCTCAAAACATCATCATCGACGAGACCACCGACCTTCAGAAGGATGATATTGACCCGTCCGATCCGCAATACAGCGGTAACACCACGCTGCAATATCTCCTGACTCTCGGCACCTCACTGGAGGTCGCCTACCAAGCCGACTTCGTGCAGGCCACGGCCGACGCGGGGGAAACCATCACCTCGGTCGTTCTCACGCAGGACTCCTCGGGAACGCCGTTTTCCACCACCGACGGCGTGCTCACCGACATTCGGACGGTCGATGGCAATTATGTCTGGCTGTTCCAGGACCCGAACAATGCAGATGTCGTGATCGGCGTCATTGGTACCGATGACCCGACCGCCGAGCCCGACCCAGCAACCGCTCCGCTCGCCTTCTCGTTTGGGCTCGACCACACCAGCACCACGGACGCGGACCTGTACCTGGTCCAGTATGTGGCGTTGCTCCATCCGCTGACGTCCGATCCGGATGACCGCATCGATCTGCACGACCAGGTCTTCGCATCGATCGCTGGTACCTCCCAGATCAGCTTCTCAGGCCAGAACGCCGCTCCCGGCAATCATGATTTCTACCTGATCAATTCGCCAGATGACGCTTCCAAGCAGCTTCTGGTGATAGGTCTGAACAGTGGCACCGCCAATGTCAGTACACAGGGCTTCGGCATCGACAATCAGAGCATCAATCCGAACGAAACGCTGCAGGTCGATTTTGTGACCGGCGGCAACCTGAACGCAGGCACTGCTTCGCAAATCCAGTACGCCAGCCATATCGAGACGATCACCGAGGCCGGGTTCACGATCAACCAGATCACGCCTTCCCAACCGACTAAGCGCGTGGACGTCACGATCAAGGCCTACGACAATACGGCCAACCAGCAAGGCACGGACTTCTTTGACGGCACCACGACCAACCCCGTCGACATCGTCAGCGTCAAGCTAACGGGCGCATCGGGGTTTGCCTCCACCATCACCGCCGACGGTACCTATGCCACGGCAAGCGGCAACATCACCGTCACAGGGCTTACCGGCACCGGCAACGCCGTCACCATCACCGGGCTGGATAACGTCACAACCGTCGATATCACCACCGCCAGCACAATGGATCGGATGACGGTTACGGGGGTCGATGCGAATGAAGGGTGCGACATCAGCGAGTTCCATTTCAACGCAACGACCACCAACGCCCACACCGAAGAGGTCGGCTCCTTCATCAACTTCGATGATGACGGCCCGACGGCGGCCTTGACCGACGAAAGTGCCACGGTGCTGCATGACGAAACGGCCGGAGTCGACCCCGTTTCTGACGACCAGCCTCTCGCCTCCTTGCCCGGCGCTTTCTCGGGGCTCGGCTCGGCCATCGGCTGGGCAGCCAGCGCATCCGCCGTGGTCACACCCAACTCAAGCTTCGGCACCGACGGACTAGGCACCGAGACCCTGTCGCTCGACGTCAGCGCAGCGAATGCCGATTCCGGTTTCGATTCGCTCGACGGCCATAACATCCTGCTCAATGTCGAGGGCGACCTCGTCGTCGGCCGCGTCGATGACGACGACAACAACAGCGTCGACAACACCGATCCGGTCGCCATCGCCATCTCGATCGACCAGAACGGCATCCTCAGCGTCGCGCAGTATATCGCCATCGCCCATCCCACCGGCGACCCCGACGAGGTGCTCACAATGAACGACGGCGCGCTGCTGGCGGTGGTCACCGCCACTGACGGCGACGACGACAGCGGCAGCGACAGCATCGCCATCGGCGACAAGGTGCAAATCAGGGACGATGGCCCGAGCATCACGGCAGACGGCACAGAGCCGACGCTCACGGTTGACGAGTCCAGCTTGGGCGACAACGACGCGAATTTCTCGACTGTCTTCACATCGAATGCCGGTGCGGATGGTGACGACATCAGCTATGCGCTCAGCATCAGTCAGGTCACGAACGATAGCGGCCTCGTCGACACCTTAACCGGCCAGTCCGTGCTGCTTTTCATCGAAGGTGACGACGTGGTCGGTCGCGCCGGTTCAGCCGCCGGCGCTATCGTGTTCACGGTGAGCGTGGCTGTTGACGGTACCGTGACACTCGATCAGGCGCGTGCTGTCATTCACTCGCCCGACAGCGGGCCGGATCAACAAACAACGTTGGCGTTGGATGATCTCGTCACTTTGACGGCGACCATCACCGACGGTGACGGCGATCAGGCCGTTGACAGTGTCGACATCGGCACAAACCTCGTCTTGAAGGATGATGCTCCGACGATCACGGTGCCATTCGACGGTGACCCCAGTACCCCAGCTATCGAGCACGAGACCCTGGCCAACACGGCCGGCGCGTCGGCCAGCGGAGCCTTCGGCTATGACATCGGCGCGGATGCCCACCCGGACGCGTTCTACACGGGCGGCGGTTCCGACTTTGTCGACCAGGATGGCGCGCTCGCCGGCGTCCAGATTGGACTGAGCGGCAAGATCATCGGCGGCGGTGGTGGTGATGTCCTCACCCCGGAGGTGACGCTTCAATCGGAGAGTGCCACCTCCGCGACGTTCGACTTCAGCTTCACCTACGACCAGGATCCAGCGGCTGGCCTCCAGGCGGGCACGGCGGGCGGCACCCTCGTATTCGACAAGGTTGCCGGCACTTATACGATCAACCTGACCGACGCGCTCGAAGGTTTCAGCTTCGACGTCATCCACACCAGTGAGCTCTTGTCCAAGGAGCCACTTAGCAATACGGGCCACCCGAAGATCGTGGTGGAAAAGTTGCAGGCGAATGATCCGAACACGCCGGATGACGAAGACTTCTTCGTGCAGTTCACCGCCAACTCGACCACCAACAAGATCAAGTTCGGCCTTAACACGACCGGCGACAGTGACAGCGCGACACCCGCTGACACCGCGTGGAATCCCGGCGATCTGGCCACCAACAACCACGAGGATTGGGTGTCCGCCACGCAGAGCACCAACGGTGTCGCCGGTGACACGATCCAGAAAGGCGAACTGCTCACGTTGCGGTTCTTCAACGAGAGCGTCGGTATCGCGAGCGAGACGCTGCAGACGCCGCAGACTTCGGCGACCGCCGGCGCCATGGCCATCAAGTTCGACGGTATCGGCAACAGCGAGGACCTGATGCTGATCCTCGACCTGATCGACAAGAACGGAGCCGACAACATCGCCGGTAACGCGGACGACAACGCCACGATCACGCGGGCCGTCTACGTGTCGAACGCCGACATCTTCAAGAAGGGCCAGGTCCCGGACCCGTACGCCAGCGAGTTCACGCTCGACAACAATGACGGCCTCGTGATCGTCGAGCAGAACGACTACAACGCAGCCGGCGAAGACTACCTGCTGCGGGGTGTCCAGATCATGCAGTCGGGCAACGGGATCACCGGCGACAACACGGCGATCGACCTGAACAGGACGACCGGCGCCGGCGGCGGCAGCAATGCGACCACCAGTCTGGTGAACTTCGACGGCGCCGACAACGACGTGCTGAAGATCACGGACATCGGCTTCACCACGACCGTGACCGAGACACCGGAAGCCCATCTCGACTTCGCCTTCCAGGTGGAGGACGCCGACGCCGACCAGACAGCGGTGCAGCACATACTTGTTGACGTCGCCTGACACTTGAACGGGGGCAGCCAACGCTGCCTCCGTTCCATCACTGGCGATCTGTTGCACGAGATGTCATCCACATGATGAAAACCAGCCAACAGCCTCCTGCCCTGCAAGTGGTGATGAAAGAGGCCAGACGCGCCATCTGGCCGCTTGTCTGGTTCAGCGCCGGCATCAACGTGCTGATGCTGACCGGGGCGCTTTATATGCTCCAGGTCTACCACCGCGTGTTGTCCAGCCACAGCCTGGAGACGCTGGTGATGCTGTCTCTGATGGCGGCAGGGGCACTCGCGGCAATGGCGGGGCTGGAGGTGGTGCGCGGGCGTCTTCTGGCTACCGTCGGATCGTGGATGAACGCGCGCTTGGGGCCGGTTCTCCTGACCGCTTCGGTAGAATATGCCGCCTCAGCGCCCGGTCAGGCCAACGCCCGCCCGCTGCGCGACCTGGATCAAGTGCGGAATTTCTTCACCAGCCCGAGCATCTTCCCGATCCTCGACGCGCCCTGGGCACCGCTGTTTTTCGCCGCCATTTTCCTCATGCACCCTTGGCTGGGCTGGCTGGCGCTGGTCGGCGGGATCGTGCTGTTTGCGTTGGCGTTGCTCAACGAATACCTCACACGCAAGCCGTTGACCGAAGCCACAAGCGCACAGTCGCGTGCATACGGGCAGGCCGAGGCGACAATCCGCAATGCCGAGGTCGTACAGGCGATGGGCATGTTGAAGCCACTGCTGGAGAGCTGGAAGGCGCAGCAGGACGAGGCAAACAAGGGACAAGTTCTTGCTGCCAACCGTGGCGGCGTCATCGCGGCCATCGCGCGTTGTCACCGGCTGGCCCTGCAAATGGCCATACTGGGCCTTGGTGCGTATCTGGTGCTTCGGAACGAGGCTTCGGCCGGCATCATGATCTCCGCCTCAATCCTGATGGGTCGCGCGTTGTCCCCGGTCGAGCAAGCGATCGGCACATGGAAGGCGACGGTCGGAGCGCGTGCCGCTTACCGGCGTCTCGCCGCGGTCGCCGGACAGCACCCGGAGGCCGCACTGGTTCTGCCACTGCCACGACCGAAAGGCAGGTTTGAGGCCGACAACATTGTGCTTGCCCGACAGGGTGGCGAGCATATCCTGAAAGGGATCAACTTCCATCTCGAGCCGGGTGAAGCGATGGCGTTGATCGGTCCGAGCGCGGCCGGCAAGACGAGCCTGGCGCGAATACTGGCCGGTGCCTGGCGTCCATCCGGGGGGCGTGCGTTGCTGGACGGCATGGACGTTGCCCAATGGGCGGCGGAGGACCGTGGTCACTATGTCGGTTACTTGCCGCAGGACATCGAGCTCTTCGCCGGTACCGTCGCCGAAAACATCTGCCGCTTCGCGAAGCTCACCCCTGCGGTCTTCAACAACGCGGTCAAAGCCGCGCAATTGGCGGGAGTTCACGGACTGATCAAAGGACTGCCAAAGGGTTACGCCACCGAGATTGGCGAATCCGGCGCAGTGCTGTCAGCCGGGCAGCGCCAACGCATCGGGTTGGCGCGGGCGCTCTACGGCGACCCGGCGCTCCTTATCCTGGACGAGCCCAATTCCAACCTCGACCGCGAGGGTGAGGACGCATTGATCGCCGCTCTTGGCACGGTCAAGGCGGCGGGCACGACCGTCGTCCTGATCGCGCACCGACCGAACATGATGGAAAAGGTAGACAAGATATTGGTCCTCAACCGGGGCCAACAAGAACTCTACGGTCCACGTGACTATGTCTTCAACGAACTCGCCGCGCGCATCCGCAAGGTGACTCAGCTGCCAACCAGAGTGGCGAACCAAGCATGACAACGAGAACAGACCTGAACCTCGTGCCGTTACCCGTGCCGCCACCCTCCGTACTGGAACCGCTACCCCTGCGTCTCACGGGCGTGACGCGCACCGGGTTCGCGATCATGTTCCTGTTCTTCGGCGTGGCCGGGGGTTGGGCGGCGCTGGCACCGTTGGACAGCGCCGCAGTGGCACCGGGCGTCATCAAGGTCGCCGGCGACCGCAAGCTCATCCAGCACCTCGAGGGCGGCATCATCGCGGAGTTGAACGCCGCCAACGGTGATATCGTCAAGGCAGGCGCGGTCCTCATCCGGCTCGACGGCACACAGGCAAAGGCGCAGCTCGACCTGATCCAGAACCGGATAGCGATGCGTGACGCGCTGACCGCGCGTCTCAGAACTGAGCGTGACGGCAAGGACGGGATCGAATTCGATCCGGCGTTGCTCGCAAACCCCGCCGCCGCCGCAAAGGACGCGGTGGCCGCACAGCGTGACGTGTTCGCGGCGAAGCACCACAACTTGAGGGACGAGCGGGAGATTCTCGGCCAGCGCCGTCACCAGACCGAGGAAGAGATAACGGGATTGGAGGAGCTCATCGTCACCGAGGACAAGCAGATCGAGGCGATCGAGGGTGAAACCAAAGACCTTAAGGGTCTGCTCAAGAAGGGGCTGACCACCCGCGAGCGGTACCTGTCGCTCAGCCGACAACAGCGGGAGATCGAGGGAGAGCGCGGCACCAACGTAGCGGCAATCGCTCGTGCCAGAAGCGCCATAGCCGAGATTGACATGCAGATCTTGAACCTCAACACAGTGCGGCTGAACGAGGCCGTCGAGGAGTTGAGCAAGGTCGAGGCAGAGTTGTTTGACCTCAGACAGCAGGAGCGTTCCGCCAGGGACGTGCTTACCCGTACCGATGTCGTCGCACCAGTTGACGGCATCGTCATGGACCTGAAGGTCCACACGGCGGGCGGTGTCGTGAAACCCGGTGAGACATTGATGACAGTCGTGCCGCTTGGACAACAACTTGTGGTCGAGGCCATGGTCAGACCAGAGGATGTCGAGACGATCGCCCCCGGACAGGCTGCGCGCATCAGCTTCCCGGCCTTCGCCCGCTACGACCTGCCGCCACTGGACGGCGTCGTGGAGATCGTGTCGGCTGACCGCATGGTGGAGGAGCGCAGCGGGGCCCCGTATTTCGCCGCGACCGTGTTGATCGACAAGAGCGAACTCGCCAAGCTGGAGGGCCGCAAGCTGCTGCCCGGCATGTCGAGCGAGACGATGATCCGGACGGGTGCTCGCACCGTGCTTTCTTACCTCGCCGAGCCGATCACGCAGAACTTCCGCCGAGCGATGCGGGAAAAATAACCGTAAGCCGCCCAACGACTTCTTTATTTGACTAGATGAAGACCGGTCCCTGCTAATCTCTGACCGCCGAAATCGCCAAGCTGCGCGTGGGCCGATACGGCGCCATCGGGCCGCGACGACACGGATGCAGGCTGTTCGCGTTCCGCCCTTCCCGGGCAGCGCCAAAGTAAAACGCCATTCCGGAACCGAAACGCGCGACGCGCATTTTAGCTTTTGCTGGTGGTCCGTCAGGGCTGGCAGGCTGTTGTTCGAACAGTGAGACGGAACTTGAATTTCATCCAGCGGGCAGATGGGCTTCCGGGGAACTCTGCCGAGCTGATGCAGGGGTTGCCCGTCGCTGTCTATACGACCGACAAGCAGGGCCACATCACCTTCTTCAATGAAGCGGCGGCTGAGCTCTGGGGGCATCGCCCGGTCCTCGGCAAGGACCAATGGTGCGGGTCCTGGAAGCTTCGTCACCTCGATGGTCGCATCATGGAGCATAGCGAATGCCCGATGGCGATCGCCCTGCTCGAGGAGCGCGATGTCCATTGGGGCCAGGCGATCGCCGAACGGCCTGACGGCGAGCTGATACCGTTCAGGGCGCACCCGGTTCTGCTGCGCGATGATAAGGGCAATGTCGTGGGCGCCATGAACACGCTCATCGACCTGCGCATGCAGTCGCAGGCCGACGAAGCCCGGACGCGCCTTGCCGCAATCGTCGAATCGTCGATGGACGCGATCGTCTCGAAGGACATCAACGGCATCATCACCAGTTGGAACGATGCGGCGGAACGCCTGTTCGGCTACACGCCCGCCGAGGCGATCGGCAGGCCGGTGACGATGCTCATTCCGTCCGACCATCTTGACGAGGAAGTCTCGATCATCAGCCGCATACGCTCCGGCGAGCGTGTGCCGTCCTACGAAACGGTCCGCCAGCGCAAGGACGGCTCGCGCGTTCCGGTATCGCTTACCGTTTCGCCGATCCGCGACGGCATCGGCCGCATCGTCGGCGCCTCCAAGATCGCGCGCGACATCAGTTCCACCAAGGAGAGCGAGCGGCGCATCCGGCTGCTCATGCGCGAAGTCAACCATCGGGTGAAGAACCAGTATTCGGTCATCATCTCGATGATCCGCGAAACCACCAAGAAGACCAGCACGCCGCAGGCCTTTCTCGACCAGGTGCGCGAGCGCATCATGGCGCTTTCGGAATCCCACGACCTTCTCGTCAACGCCGAATGGCGCGGCGCCACGGTCGCCGAACTTGTCGGAGCCCAGATCAAACCCTTCGCGGCGCAGGACCGGGTCTCGGTGAGCGGACCGCTGATCGTGCTCGAGCCGAACGCGGTGCAGTATCTTGGCATCGCCTTTCACGAGCTTGCCACCAATTCGGCAAAGCATGGCGCCCTGTCGCACCAGGGGGGACGGGTCGAAATCGCATGGCAGGTGATAGAAGCAGCCGGCGGCGCCGGCATATTGCGCCTGGTGTGGCGTGAGCTGGGCGGGCCGGTCGTGGACGGCATGGCGCGCCAGGGTTTCGGCTCGGTCGTCCTCAAGCGCGTCGCACCTCAGGCACTGAGGGGCACAAGCAGCCTGGAATTCGACAGAGAGGGCGTCGTCTGGTCGATCGAGGCGCCGATGTCTTCGGTGGAGACGTCCTTCGCCGCCGCCTATTGAGGCACCCTCGCCGCAGCGGCCGCTTGAGCGGTTCAGCTTTTGATAGAACCGCTGACCCGTTCTAAGTATTTGTTTTTACGCAATTCCGGACGGAAAACCGCTACGCACTTTTCCTGGAATTGCTCTAGTCGGTCCGGATCCAGACGCCCTTGGTGTTCAGATATTCGTCGAGGTGCTCGGCCCCGCCCTCGCGGCCGTAGCCGCTCATCTTGTAGCCGCCGAACGGCACCGCCGGATCGAGGGCGTGGTAGGTGTTGACCCAGACCGAGCCGGCGCGCAGGCGGTTGGCCAGTTGATGCGCCTTGCCGACATCGCGCGTGAACACGCCGGCCGCGAGCCCGTACGGCGTGCCGTTGCCGCGCCGCACCGCCTCGTCCAGCGTGTCGAACGGCAGCGCCGAGATGACCGGGCCAAAAATCTCTTCCCTGGCGATGCGCATGTCGTCGGTCACGCCGGAGAAGACCCCCGGGGTGATGAAGTTTCCCGAGCCAAGTACCCCTTCGGTGATGCGCGTGCCGCCGGTCAGCAGCCTGGCGCCCTGGCGCGTGCCGTCCTCGATGAAGCCGGTGACGCGTTCGAGCTGCCGGAGCGAGATCAGCGGTCCGATCTCGGTCGCCGGATCGGCGCCGTCGCCGATCCTGAGCTTTGCGGCATAGGCAGCGACCCGTTCGACGAAGTCCTCATAGATCGGCCGTTCGACGAACAGCCTTGAGCCGGCGATGCAGATCTGGCCGGAATTGGCAAAGACCGACATCGCCGCGACCGGCACGGCACGTTCGATGTCGGCGTCGGCGCAGACGATCACCGGCGACTTGCCGCCAAGCTCGAGCGAAACGCGCTTCATGTTGGAGGCCGAGGCGCGCAGGATGTTCTGGCCGGTGGCGGTGGAGCCGGTGAAGACCAGCTTGTCGACGTCCATATGGGCGGCCAGAGGCGCGCCGGCCTCCGCACCCGTTCCGGTGACGATGTTGACGACGCCGTCCGGCACGCCGGCTTCCAGCATCAGGTCGGCAATCAAAAGCGGCGTCAGCGGCGCCTCTTCCGAAGGCTTGAGCACGATCGTGCAGCCGGTGGCCAAAGCCGGGCCGATCTTCCAGATCGAGGCGGCGGTGGGCGCGTTCCAGGGAATGATGGCGCCGACGACGCCGACCGGCTCCTTGCGCGTATAGGAGACGATGTCGCCCGGCAGCGAATTGCCGATCGTGTGGCCGTGGATGGAGGTGGCCATGCCGGCATAGAAGCGCAGCATGCCGAGCACGCGGTTCCGGTTGGCGAGCGTGCGCACGATGGGCATGCCCATGTCGGTGGTGTCGGAAAGCGCGATCTCCTCCCAATGGCGCTCCATGAGGTCGGCGATCTTCAACAACAGAAGCTGGCGCTCATAGGGCTTGAACCGGCTCCACGGCCCCTCGAAGGCGCGGCGGGCGGCAGCGACCGCCAGGTCGATATCTTTGGAATCGGCTTGCGGCACGGTGCCGATCACCGCGCCGGTGGCGGGATTGCGGGTCTCGAAGGTGCGGCCGCTTGCGGCATCGCACCATTTTCCGTCGATCAGCATCCGGCGATGCCGGCCGTCGATGGGGATGCGCAAGGATAAATCTCTGGCCGACACCGTCATCTTGCAAATCCCGATTTTCGCATGCGCTCAGCCTAAATGAAGACCGTCAATCAAACAAAGGCAATCGCCGCGAGCGTCGACCTGCCGGCGCGCCGGATACGATCGCTGGCTTGAGCGTTTTTCGCGGGCGCGCAGGTGCTCCGCTTGTACCGCCGGGACGGCTCAGGAAGCGGCCGGGACAGACTTTCCACCCCGCTCCCTGGTGCGGGACGAGTGAGCCTCGCGCGGCGGCGAAGCCGCGAGACCTGTCGTGCGCCCGGTGATCAAATCCGCCGCCTTTTCGGCGATCATGATGACGGCGGCGTTGGTGTTCGAAGAGACGATGCGCGGCATCACCGAACTGTCGCACACGCGCAGGCCCTGCAGGCCGCGCACGCGGAGCTCGGGATCGACGACGCTTCCGGCATCGCCGCCCATCCGGCAGGTGCCGACCGGATGGTAGGCGCTACGCCCGTGCTCCCGGGCGAAGGTTTCCAGCGCCGCGCGCCCATTCGTCCCCACCCCCGGCAGGTGTTCGCGCCGGATGAAGGGCGCAAAAGCCGGTTGCGACAGGATCTCGCGGCTGATCTCGATGCCCTCGACGGCACGGTCGAGATCGTAGCGTTCGGCGAACGGGTTCGGATCGATGACCGGCGGCTCGCGCAGGTCCGCCGATCTCAGCGTGACGCTGCCGCGTGAACGCGGCCGCACATGGTAGGAGTTCAGCGTGCAGCCATTGCCGCCGGGTACCGAGCCGATGCCTTCCTCGACGCCGGCGCCGGGCAGGAAATGGAACTGGATGTCGGGGGTCTTCTCGGTGCGGTCGCCCCACCAGAACGCGCCGGCCTCGACGATGTTGGACGCCACCGGCCCCTTGCCGAACAGCGCGTATTCCAGACCGGCGACCGCCTGCCAGCGCTTCTTCTTGTAGCGGTCGATGCCGTGCGGGCCGTTGAGCTCGGCGACGACGTCGACATCCATGTGGTCGTGCAGGTTTTGCCCGACGCCGGGCAGGTCGTGGCCGACCTTGATGCCGTGCGCGCCGAGATGGGCGGCCGGGCCGATGCCGGACAGCATCAGGAGCTTGGGCGAGCCGATGGCGCCGGCGGTGACGATCACCTCGCGCGCGGCGCGCAGCAGTTCGGTGCGGCCGCCGACAATGATCTCGACGCCGATGGCGCGCCCGTTCTCGATGACGATGCGGCTGACCGTGGCGTCGGTGCGCAGCGTCAGGTTCTTGCGGCCAAGCGCGGGCTTGAGATAGGCAACCACCGTGCTGCTGCGTCTGCCGTTGCGCGTCGTGGTCTGGTAGAAGCCGGCGCCTTCCTGCTCTCCGGCGTTGAAGTCGGCCCTGAACGGCAGGCCGGCCTGCTGCGCCGCCCTGACGAAGACCCGTGTCAGCGGATGCGGCGTACCGCTGGAAACGCCAAGCGGCCCATCGATGCCGTGCTGCGCGCCGGCGAAGGTGTCGTTGCCCTCGGAGCGCCGGAAATAGGGCAGCACCTCGGCATAGCTCCACCCAGCACAGCCGTCGTCGGTCGCCCATCCGTCATAGTCTTGCGGGCAGCCGCGGGTGAACACCTGGGCGTTGATCGAGGAACCGCCACCGAGAACACGCGCCTGCGGATAGACCATGGTGCGGCCATCGATCATCCTGCCGGGCGCTGTCTCGTAACCCCAGATCAGCGGGCCGGACGTCATCTTGAAGAAGCCTACGGGCAAATGGATGTAGCGGTCGGTGTCGGGCGGGCCGGCTTCCAGCAGGACGACCGACAGGTCCGGATCCTCGCTCAGCCTCGCGGCGAGAACGCAGCCGGCCGAGCCGCCGCCGACGATGATATAGTCCGGCATTTTTCCTCCCGTTGCTTCCCGGCCCTGGCTCGCCCGACGATCTCAAGTCCCTTGTGCCGCGTCAAGAGAAAGGGTATGGTTGCCGTGTTGAAGGGTTGTCGTACAAGTGGAGGAACTTGGCAACCCCTGCCGAAGAGCCCGGCGCTCCCCGCGCATGTCGCCGATCGGAAAAACACCGATTTCAACTGGGAGGTTCGAGAATGAAGGACAGGACAATTTCCGCGCGTTCCGGCATGGTCAGCCGCCGGACGCTGATGATGGGCGCTACCGCCGGCCTGGCCGCCGTCGCGATGCCGAGGGTCTTGCGCGCGCAGGACAAGCCGACGCTGGTGACGTCGATCCGCTCGCTATCCAACCCCTACCATGCCGTCTGGAAGACCGGCGCCGAGGCCTATGCCAAGGCTGTCGGGCTGGAGCACGTGACGCTGGTTTCGGAAGGCAACAGCGAAAAGGGCATTGCCGACATCAAGGCCATGCTTGCCAAGACCGGCGGCAACATGGTGCTCAATTCCGATCCCAACGATACGCCGGACGCGCGGCCGATCGTCGAGGCCTGCGCCAAGGCGGGCGCCTATGTCGTGACGCAATGGAACAAGCCGCCGGACCTGCACCCTAAGGACTTCAATCCGAACTATGTTTCCCACATCGAGTTCGACGGCATCTCGAGCGGCAAGACCATCGCCGAGATCCTGTTCAAGACGATCGGCGGCAAGGGCGGCATCGTGGCGCTTGGCGGCTTGATCTCGACCACCGCCGCGATCGAGCGCAAGAAGGGCCTCGACGCCGCACTTGCCGCCAATCCCGACATCAAGCTGCTCGATTTCCAGGTCGCCAACTGGAAATCGACCGAGGCCTTCGACCTGATGGGCAATCTGCTCACCCGCTTCGGCGACGACATCAAGGGCATCTGGGCCGCCAATGACGACATGGGCTCCGGCGCGCTCGAAGCGCTGCGCGCCGAGAGCCTTGCCGGCAAGGTGCCGATCGTCGGCGTCGACGGCATCAAGACGGCGGTCGACGCGGTGCGCACGGGCGAGTTCGCCTGCACCGTGACCTCGGACCCGTTCTGGCAGGGCGGCATGGGACTGGCCATCGGCTACAACGCCAAGATCGGCAAGTTCGATCCCACCAAAGAACCGCCGGAGCACCGCGAATTCTACGGCAAGGCAGTGCTGATTTCGCACGACAATGTCGAGGAATACTACAAGACCAATGTCGAGGCACAACCGACAGTGGACTGGAACGATCTGTGGGGTCGGGTGACCGGAGCGATCCGCACCTGACCCATTGGAGCGGGCCCGCTTTCTCCCTGGCGGCGGCCCGCTCCCTTTTTGCAGTTGTCGTGGGTTGCCGGCGACTGCCGTTCTGCAGACGGGAAGCGGTTTCTTGACAATCGATACAGAACCCCTGAAGTCCGTTTCGGACATCGAGCGGACAACGCTTATGACACTCCTCCCCGGCCGTATCGCCGCCCTGTTCGGCGGCAGGCGCTGGCGCAGCCTGGCACCGCTGGCGGTGCTGATCGCATTGTGCGTGCTGATCTCTGTCGCCAATCCCAATTTCATCGAACTGCGCAATCTCGTGCGCGTCGCCAATTCCGCGGCCGTGCCGCTGACGCTGGCGATGGGGCTGACCTTCATCATCCTGATGGGCAGCATCGACCTCTCCGTCGAAGGCACCCTGTCGGTGGCGGCCATGGTGGTGGTGCTGCTCGCCGCCAACGACAGCAACGGCAATGACTATGGCTGGCTGGCGGTGCTGGCGGCAATCGCGGCGGGCACCGCCATGGGGCTTGTCAGCGGCCTTGTGCAGACCGTGCTGCGAATCCCTTCCTTCATGGCCACGCTCGGCATGTGGTTCATCGGCCTTGGGCTTTCGGTCTACATGCTCGGCGGTTCGGCGATCCGGCTCAACGACGCCTCGATCCGCGAGCTGGCGCTCACCCGTCTGCTCGGCTTGCCGCTGGCAGTCTGGGTCGCCGCCGGGGCATTCCTGCTCGCCGCGATCATCCAGTACTATACCAAGCTCGGGCGCCACATATTGGCAATCGGCGGTGACGAGGACGTGGCCAAGCTCTCCGGCGTCAACGTCACGCGCGTGCGCATCACCGCCTTTGCGCTGGCCGGTTTCTTCTTCGGCATAGCCGGCGTGCTTGCCGCCGCCCAGCTCGGCCAGTCGCATGCCGTCATCGGCGACGGCAGGCTGTTCGCCGCGGTCACCGCCGTCGTGGTCGGCGGTACGGCGCTGACCGGCGGCGAAGGCGGCGTCGTCAACACGCTGATCGGCGTGCTGATCGTCACCGTGCTTGCCAACGGCATGATCCTGCTCGGCATCTCGCCCTACATCCAGCAGACCGTGCAGGGGCTGATGATCATCGCCGCGGTGGCGCTGTCGCTCGACCGCGTCCGCCTCAGAATCGTCAAGTGAACGCCATGCTACAGGCATCCGGCATCATCAAGAATTTTCCGGGCGTGCATGCCTTGCGCGACGTCAGCATCGAGGTCAGGCCGAACGAAGTGGTCGGGCTGATCGGCGAGAACGGCGCCGGCAAGTCGACGCTTATGCGGGTTCTGGCGGGCACCTACCGGCCGGATGGCGGCAGCCTCACCCTCGACGGCGAGCAGCTCAAGCTGCGCAACGCGCGCGACGCGGCACGGCATGGCATCGGCATGGTTTTCCAGGAGCAGTCGCTGGTGCTCAACCTGACGGTGGCCGAAAACATCTATCTCGGCGAGGAAGACCGCTTCACGCGTTTCGGCATCGTCAACTGGCGCGCCATGAACAATGCGGCGCGCCGCCAGCTCGCCAAGATCGGCGTCGACATCGACGTCACCCGGCGCACCTCCGAACTCACCTTCGCGGCGCGGCAGATGGTTGAACTGGCCAAGGCGCTGACGCTGGAGGAAATGGTCGAGCGGCCGCTGCTCATCCTGCTCGACGAGCCGACCTCCGTGCTCAACGGCGCCGATATCGAGGTGCTGTTCGCACGCGTTCGCGCGCTCAAATCCCGCGCCAGCTTCGTCTTCGTGTCGCATCGGCTGGACGAGGTGCTGGCGATCTCCGACCGCGTCTACACGATGAAGGATGGCGCGGTGGTCGCCGAGCACAGCACCGCCGACGTCACCGCGCCGGAACTGCACGAGATCATGGTCGGTCGCGGGCTGCAGGCCGAGTATTACCGCGAGGCCCGCCAGCGGCAGCCGCGCGAGGAGATACGGGTCGAAACCAGGGGGCTGGGTGCCGCCGGTGCCTATCGCGGCGTCGATCTCAGGATCCGCGCCGGCGAGATCGTCGGCATTGCCGGCGTCGTCGGGTCCGGCCGCGAGGAGGTCACGCGCACGATCGGCGGACTGCTTCAGCACAGCGCCGGCGAATTGAAGATCGCCGGCGAGGCGGTGCATTTCGGCTCGCCGGAGCCGGCCGTGCGCAAGGGCATCGGCTATGTGCCGCGCGAGCGGCGGCTGGAAGGCCTGGTGATGTTCCTGTCGATCGCCGAGAACATCTCGCTGGCCGACCTGTCGAGCGTCATGCGCCATGGCGCGATCGATTATGGCAAGGAGCGGCGGCTCGCCGCCGACTGGATCAAGCGGCTGCGCATCAAGGCGCCCGGCCCCGATGCCGCCTGCCGCAAGCTCAGCGGCGGCAACCAGCAGAAGGTGGTGCTGGCGCGCTGGATGACGGCGGGCTCGCGCATCCTCGTGCTCGACCATCCGACACGGGGCCTCGATGTCGGCGCCAAGGAAGAGGTCTACGAACTGGTTCGTGATCTCTGCGAGCAGGGCGTCGCGATCCTTTTGATCTCCGACACGCTGGAAGAGACGATCGGCCTGTCGCACCAGGTGCTGGTGATGCGCGACGGCGAGATCACGGCGCGGTTCGACGCCAGTCCCGGAAACAAGCCCAAGCAGGTCGACCTGCTGCGGGCGATGGTGTGAGGCAAGCGATGAACGAAATCTTTTCGCTCAGGCCATTCCTCGACAGCAAGTGGACGCACGGCGCCATACCGCTGGTGCTGCTTGTCGCCCTGCTGCTGATCATCGAGATCGCCGCGCCGGGCTTCCTGACCGGCGAGACGACCGCGTTGCTGTTTGCCAACACAGCGGTGCTGTTCATCCTGGCAACGGGCGTCACCTTCGCCATCCTGCTCGGTGGCATCGACCTGTCGATCCAGGCCGTCGCCTCGCTGGCGAGCGTGATCCTGGCGCAGCTGCTGCCCTCGCTCGGGCTCGCCGCCTTTCCGGTGGCGATCCTGTCCGGCCTCGCCTTCGGGATGTTGAGCGGCATCGTCCATGTCAAGCTGCGCGTGCCGTCCTTCGTGGCGACGCTCGCCACGGGCGGCGTGGTGACCGGCATCGCGCTCTGGGTGTCCGACGGACGCGCCATCACCATCGAGGAAGCGGGGCGCGAAAACACCGGCTGGATCAATGCGACGGTCGCCGGGGTGCCGGTGGTGGTGCTGATCTCGGCGGTGATCGGCATCGTCAGCCTTCTCGCGCTGCGCTACACGCGCTTCGGCCGCCAGGCGATCGCCGTCGGCGCCGGCGAGCCGGCCGCCTGGGCCGCCGGCATCAACGTCGACCGCACCAAGATCATCGCCTTCGCGGCGTCGGGCATGCTGGCGGCAATAGCCGGCGTGGTGCTCGCAGCCAGACTGTCGAGCGGTTCGCCGGTTCTCGCCAATCAGCTGCTGCTGCCGGCCATCGCCGCCGTCATCGTCGGCGGCACGGCCATCACCGGCGGGCTGGGAGGGGTTGCCCGCACGGCTGTCGGCGCGCTGATCATCTCGATCGTGCGCATCGGCATGACCTTCGTCGGCATCAACATCTTCCTGGAAAACATGGTGTTCGGCGCGGTGCTCATCGCCGCCGTCGCCATCACCATCGACCGCAGCAAGATCGCGGTCATCAAGTGAGAGTGCCTAGCGCATCGCCTCCCAAGCAAGCGCGGACAGGACGGGCCCGCAACGGCGCAACGCCGACGCGGCCCCGCTTGCCTAGAGCGGTTCATCGTTTCATGGAAACGCCGAACCGCTCTATCTCTTTGTTTTTACGCAATTCCGGACGGAAAACCGCTTCACACTTTTCCTGGAATTGCTCTATCTCTTTGTTTTTACGCAAT
Organism: Mesorhizobium monacense; assembly: GCF_056781675.1. Taxonomy (NCBI): domain Bacteria; kingdom Pseudomonadati; phylum Pseudomonadota; class Alphaproteobacteria; order Hyphomicrobiales; family Phyllobacteriaceae; genus Mesorhizobium; species Mesorhizobium monacense. The sequence goes on from NZ_CM165567.1 coordinate 4,195,550, forward strand.
TCCGGACGGAAAACCGCTTCACACTTTTCCTGGAATTGCTCCAGATCACTACATCGTGTCGAGGCCGATCAGCTCGATCTTGTAGCCGTCCGGGTCTTCGACGAAGGCGATGTGGGTGGTGCCATGCAGCATCGGGCCGGGCTTGCGCGGGATCTTGGCGCCGCGCTTCTCGAGTTCGGCACAGACGGCGTAGATGTCGTTGACGCCGAGCGCCAGATGGCCGAAGCCGGTGCCGATCTCATAGGGCTCTTCCCTGCCCCAGTTCAGCGTCAGTTCGACAACGGCCTCCTTGTCCTCCGGGCCGTAGCCGACAAAGGCATTGGTGAACTTGCCGCCGGGATAGTCGTCCCGGCGCAGCAATGTCATGCCGAGAACCTCGGTGTAGAAGGCAATCGACTTGTCGAGGTCGAGAACCCTGATCATGGTGTGCATGTAGCGGAAGCGGCCTGCGGCGTCGCTCATTGGGAAAGTCCTCCGAATTCGGCGATTTGTCTGTCTGATCATCCGCATCAAGCGGTTGGCGGAGATATGGCTTCGCTTGATGTTCTTAATCATGGTTGTATGATAACACTACAAGTACGATGGTTGTCCAGCCGTTTTCCGAGGGGTCGCAGAGCCAGATCATGAACGCCGTGCAGCCCACCTCCGCATCGCTGATCGCCACGCTGGCCGGCGTACTGCCGGATGGCGGGCTGCTGACGGCCGACGAGGATCTGGCGCGCTACAGCCGCGACTGGTCGGGCGACCATTTCGGCCGCCCGCTGGCGGTGGCGCGTCCGGCTTCGGTCGAGGAGATGTCGGCGCTGATGCGGCGCTGCCACGAGGAGCGCATTCCGGTCGTGCCGCAGGGCGGGCTGACCGGTCTCGTCGGCGCGGCGGTGGCGGCCGACAGCGGTGAGGTGGTGATCTCGCTCGAGCGCCTGAACAGGATCCGCTCGGTCAGCCCGATCGATTTCGCCATGGTGGTCGAGGCCGGCTGCATTCTCGAGGACGCCAAGCGCGCCGCGGAAGAAAACGACTGCCTGCTGCCGATCACCTTCGGGGCGCAGGGAAGCTGTCGCATCGGCGGCAACGTCGCCACAAATGCCGGCGGCTTCAACGTGCTGCGCTACGGCATGACGCGCGACCTCGTGCTTGGGCTGGAGGTGGTTCTGGCCGACGGGCGGGTGTGGAACGGGCTGAAGGTGCTGCGCAAGGACAATCGCGGCTATGACCTCAAGCAGGTCTTCATCGGCAGCGAAGGCACGCTCGGCATCGTCACCGCGGCGGCGCTGAAGCTCTACCCCAAGCCGACCCAGGTCGAAACCGCGCTGATCGGGCTGCGCTCTGTCGAGGACGCCATGGCGCTCTATGCGCGGGCGCGGCGCGACTGCAGCGACCTCTTGACCGCCTTCGAGCTGATCCTGCGCGGCGGCATCGAGATCACGCTGCAGGCCCGGCCGGACTTCGGCGATCCGCTCGCCAAGCCCTACCCGGTCTACGTCCTGGTCGAGGTTTCTTCCGGCGGGCTGGTCGATCTCCAGGCCATGCTGCGGGATTTTCTGGCCGGTGCCGCCGATCTCGTCGAGGATGGCGTCATGGCGTCGAGCCGCGCCCAGGGCGAGCGGCTGTGGCTCTACCGCGAGATCATGGTCGAGCGCCAGGGCCGCGGCGGCCGCTATCTGCGCACCGACGTCTCGGTGCCGATCTCCAAACTCGCCGATTTCGTCACCGATGCGCTGGCGGCGCTGGAACAGGCCCGCCCGGACGCGCTCGCCGTCACCTATGGCCATGTCGGCGACGGCAACATCCATCTCAACGTCGTGCCGCCGGAAGGCATGGCATCAGAAGCGATCGAGCATCTGTTCGAGGAGGCGGAAGCCCAGATCTTTGCCATTGTCGACCGCTATGGCGGTTCGATCAGCGCCGAGCACGGCATCGGTCGGGTCAAGCAGAAAGCGTTCCTCGAACGCATCGATCCCGTGGCGCTCGATCTTGCGGCGGGCATCAAGGACGCGTTCGACCCGCGCCGCATCTTGAGCAATGGCCGCATTCTGGCGTCCCAATCCTCCCTCGACTATAGGTGAGCGATGACGCTGAAGCTCGACAAGGTCAATCGTGGTCCGCATCTCTCGACTCTGGTCGCAAGCTCCATCTCGCGCGAGATCGCGCAAGGACGGCTGAAACCCGGCGACCAGCTGCCGACCGAACAGGCATTGGCGACCACTTTCGGGGTCAGCCGCAACGTGGTGCGCGAGGCGATCGCGCGGCTGCGCTCGGAAGGCCGCATCTGGTCGCAGCAGGGACGCGGCGCCTTCGTCACCGACGCCAACAATCCGACCGTGCTGACCATCGACTACGAAGCGCTGCAGCGGGCCGATTCCTTCCGCAGCCTGTTCGAACTGCGCGGCATCCTCGAAGTGCAGGCCGCCGCACTTGCCGCCAGGCGGCGCACCGATGCCGATCTCGCCGCGATGGGCGAGGCGCTCGCCGGCATGCGTGCCGCACCTTATGGCAGCGTCGCCTGGCTGCGCAGCGACCTCGAGTTCCACCGCACCGTCGCCGAGGCGACACGCAACTCCTACATGGGCCAGTTCCTGGCCTTCGTGTCCGAGCGCGTGCGCGAAAGCATTCTGGCCGCCGGCAACCAGCAGAAGTCGGACGACATGGCCCGCATCACGCTTGGCGAACATGAGCGCATCCTGGCCGCCATCCGCGCCAGCGACGCCGAGGCGGCACAAATGGCCATGCGCGACCATCTGGCGGGTGCGGCGCTGCGCGTTGGATTGCACGACAGTGATGCGGTTACAGAGGCAGCCCCGGTGCAGGAGGCAGCATCTCCGGTGCGGCACTCAAGACTTCGGAAGGCTATCCGCAAGCAGGCTGCCGGATAGGTCGTGCATCAGTTTGAAATTTGACCCTGAGCTTTTTGCTTGGCTTGGTTCTTTTGCGTCCCGCGATGCTGATTGCAATGAAAGCAGGCGGCGGCAAGGTTGCTCATATCGTCGGTGCCGCCATCCATACGGGCTTTCTTGTGTTCGATGGTAGGGCGTGTCGGGCCTCGCTTCGTAAACGGGCGGCGACAATAGTAGCACAATCCGCTTTGGAGCTTAACCAGATGGCGGCGCACCCACATTCGATACAGAGAATTTCTTAGATGCTTCATGTTCCCCGCAAAATGGAAACATGGGAGCCAGCTAGGCGTCAATCCGCTTTTTGTAGGGACCGCGTTTGCCCGCTTAGGCGCAACAGTTCAGCTATTTTTCAACGATTGAAAGCGTGGGTGTCGGGCTTCTCTCAGCTACTTCGATTGATCTGCCAAAATGGTCGCTCAAAACGTCCAGCGAAATTCCCAAGGTTTCGTCTGAGTCCAACTTAGGAAGCAGTCCCCGTTCGACCAATTTCTTCCACGCATTGAAGAGTAGGCCGGGCCTCTCAATCGGAATTGTATCGTCTAGAGGTTCCTTCGCCAGCTGCTTTGTTTTGGTCATCTGAATGCGGAAGGAAACGTATTGGTTTTCATCAATAGCGCCTATGTCGCGCGCCCGATGGGCAATCGCCTGCATTGACACCAACCAGCGCTGTTTGAGCCCCTTCAAATGGCTCGCCCTGGTAGAATAGAACTCACGGAATATGGACGCGCGCGGCAGAAGAAATGCCCCGGCAAACCAATTGGCTTCGCGCTCGATGCGATCCCGGGTTGCCTTAGACTCCATGTCGTCCTGGGAGATGTCGCGGTGCAGGACTAGGTGGCCAAGTTCATGGGCGGCATCAAATCGAGACCTCACCGCAGAACCTTTATCTGATCCCAATAGCACGTATGGTCGACCATTAATCCAACAAGAGAATGCGTCGACCTTTTCGGAGCCAAGCGCAAACCTACTAACGATCACGCCCTGGGATTCGAGCAGGGCCACCATATTGTTTATGGGCGCGTCACCCAAGTTCCAATGACGCCGTGTACGAGCGGCAATATATTCGATCTGCTCCAATGAATATTCGCCGTCATGATCCATATCGTCGAAGAATGGAACGTTGGGTGTCGGCAGCCTAATTCCTGCGTCCAGAAGTGTTTGGACAAACTCCCAAAGCCAATTCGTCCGAACGTCCAGAGCCATGTTAATTCTATTGCTCTTCGGCCCTACGCTTCTGAAGAATCGGACCTTTTTGTTGATCGAATTGGCCGGCGTCTCCTTTAGAAAAAACGAAACGGGTTGGTGCAGGAACCGAGCCAACTGCATCAAGATATTCATGTCAGGGCGACGGTCGCCGTTCTCATAATGGCCTATGGCTGTGCCGGTGATGTTAAGCGCTCGGGCTACATCGGCGCGCGACATCTGTAGCGCCATGCGCGCGTCGGCGAGGCGTTGAGGAACAACGCCGGATGCGCGATCTGGGAAATGGAAAATATCGCCGGTCATTTCTCGTCGTGAACTTTCTTGATTATCTCGTCTATCAACTCGGCGTCCGGCGACTCCGTTGGTCCTTCGCCTCTAGCGCCAGTCGTGTCGGTGGCGACCTCGTGAGGCAGCTTGAGCAAGTCGTCAGTGAACCAGATCAGCTTGTTTTCGGTCGGGTGTGGGACGGACAAATTGGCGAAACGAAGATTGCCGTGGCCGTGAAGGAGGAGAATGTGCTTCCGCGCATCGTCCCTGGCGCGCTCGGCGTTCATTTCTTCGAAGAGATATTCGGCGTTGGGAACGTCAAGTTGGTCGCGGAACTTCGCCCATCTCGGTTTCTTGTGAGGATAGTCGACCTGGTTAATAGTGATTTCAGCGCCCGGCGACCGCATCACCAAGTGTTTGCCTGTCGGGCAGGCATAGTCTTCCCACGAAGGATCGAAGGGAAGATGTCCTTCCCGTATTAGCCTTATGAACTCAAACTCAGCGGCCAGCACGATCAGGTCGCCGCGCTGGAATTTTGCGCTTGGCGTTCCAAGGAATTCCAGACGCTCGAACGCATCGTCTGCGCTAGCGTAGGCGCGCTTGAGTGCAGCGGGGATCAGCGGCCGATATACGGCCGGGTACTCTTCATCGATCAAATCCTCTGCGGGATTGCTCGCGGACATACGAATCTCCGTTGGAAAATGGACTTTCCAACAAAAGCGAGTATTTTTGGAAAAAAGTCAACACCCATTTGGGCGCGACAACTACTTTGTTCCCCGCCGCTTCGCCGCTGCCTTCTTGGCAATCTCGGCGCGCCGTTCAGTCTGGATTCACTTCCCGTGGCGTTGGCGGCTCAACCAGCGACACTCCATTCAGGCCCGCAACAATATCCGACAATGCCGGCACGAACTTTTCGCCATGGCCGGTGGCGACAGCGGTGGCAAAGCCGTTGCGCACCGCGGCGCCGATCGGGTTGGCGACGCCGCCCGCCTGGGCGAAGGACGCGAGATAGGTCATGTCCTTGAGCGCATTGACGATGGCGAAGCGCTGCGCGTTCTCGTTGCGGTTCAGCACGAAGTCGAAGAAGGCCTGGTAGAAGCCGCAATCCATGCGGCTGCCCGAGATGACGCTGTTGAAGACCTGCGGCGTCAGCCCGGCCTTCACGCCGAGCGTCAGCGCCTCCGAATAGATGGCTGAGTAGCCCATCGAGACGAAATTGTTGAGCAGCTTCATGGTGTGGCCGCTGCCGGTCGGCCCGGTGTGCACGATGCGCGCGGCGAAGGCTTCGAGCACCGGCCGCGCCCGCGCAACGGAATCGGCCGGGCCGCCGACCATGACGTCGAGCTTGCCTTCGGCCGCTTCCTTGGGCGTGCGCGCCAGCGGCGCGTCGATCAGCGTCGCGCCTTGCGCGGCGAGTTCGGCGGCTAGCGCTGTGGTCGAGGACGGATTGGAGGTCGAGCAGTCGATGATGAGCAGCGGCTTGCCGGCGGCGGCTCGTCCGTCCGCAGCAGTGGCAAGCCCGTCCGCCCGCTTCACCAGCGCTTCCACCTCGCGCGAACCGGTGACGCACAGGATGACGATGTCGCAGGCTTCGGCAAGCTTGCGAGGGCTTTCCGCCTCCGTGGCGCCGGCCGCTATTAGCCGGTCGACGGTATCGCGGCTGCGATGCGCCCAGACCGTCAGCGGCCAGCCCTTTTCGAGCAGATTGGTGGCCATGCCGGCGCCCATGCTGCCCAGCCCGATGAAGCCAACGCGTTCCGTCATGCAATCCTCCAACCATGGTCCTGCGCCTACAAATCCGCATTTCGTCGCCTTGCGGCGAGCATCCGTCGATGCAATCCTTCGCCAGAGAATCGGACCGGGGGCTGTCGGCCGCGATGGCGGAAAACGAGACCAGGCTTTTCGACGCCATACCGCAAGCACCCAATCTGCGGAGCGGGCTGGTCAACACGCTGATCGCCCAGATCGAATCCGGCGACCTGGCGCCGGGCCAGAGGCTGCCGACCGAGCAGGAGATCGTCGCGGCGACCGGCGTCAGCCGAACGGTGGTGCGCGAGGCGCTTGCGTCGCTGCGCGCCAGGGGGCTGATCACCACGCGCCAGGGTCTCGGCGCCTTCGTTGCCAAGGACCCGCCGCCGAGGACCTTCTCCATCCTGCCGGACGATCTCGAATCGATCGACGAGGTGCTGCGCGTTCTGGAATTGCGCATGGGCATCGAGGTGGAAGCGGCCGGCCTTGCCGCCGAGCGGCGCAGCGATGACGCGCTGCGGCACATGAATTCCCGGCTCGACGCACTCGATGCCGCGGTCCGCGCCGGCAGCGCCGGCCTGGAAGAGGATTTCGGCTTCCACCGCGCCATCCTCGCCGCGACGCAGAACGCCAATTTCACGCGGCTGTTCGACACGTTCGGCAGCGCGATGGTGCCGCGCCAATGGACGCGCCTCGACCGGATGACCGATGCCGAGCGGGAGAAATACCTGGCCCGCATGCAGCATGAGCATCGTGCCATTCTTGCCGCCATCGAGGCCAGCGACGTCAATGCCGCGCGGCGTGCCATGCGCAGCCACCTCAGCAAGGCCTATGCCCGTTTCGAGACGCTGCGCGACAAGGCAGGCAGCTGAGCGCCCGCCGATGCCGGGCATGATGGCCTGATGAACCTCGCCGACCAATCGCGGCACGTTGAGGGAAGGCTCGTCCCGCGACGGCATGAGAGCGACCTTCAGCCTGAGAGTTCGCAGACTTCCCATCTTCACGGTTCGCCCAGTTGTCATACAACCCTGTTATCTGGTAAATGCGCCGAGCGTTGATGTCAATCGCACAGCCATTCGGCAGCATGCCGCGGGCAAGATGCGAGCCGCCATGCAGATCGGAACGAGGATCAGAAAATGCAGTCACGGAAATTCGGCCGCACCGGACGCGCGGTCAGCGAGATCGGCTTTGGCTCATGGGCGATCGGCGCCTCGTGGGGCGAGGTCAACGACAGCGACGCGGTGGCCGCCCTGCACGCGGCGCTCGATGCCGGCGTCACCTTCATCGACACCGCCGATGTCTATGGCGACGGCCGCTCCGAGAAGCTCATCGCCAGGGTGATGAAGGAACGCGGCGGCGAGCGGCCATTCATCGCCACCAAGGCCGGAAAGCGGCTGCCGCAGCAGACGGTCGAAGGCTTCACGCAGGAGAACTTGACGGACTGGGTCGACCGCAGCCTCAGCTATCTCGAGGCGGACACGCTCGACCTGGTGCAGCTGCATTGCCCGCTGACCGACCTCTACTACCATCCGGAAGTGTTCGAGCGCCTCGACCGTCTCGTCGAGCAAGGCAAGATCCGCAACTACGGCGTCAGCGTCGAGCGCGTCGAGGAGGCGCTGAAGGCGATGCAATATCCGGGCGTCGCCAGCGTGCAGATCATCTTCAACGCCTTCCGCCAGCGGCCGACGGAATTGTTCTTCGACCTGGCGAAGAAGAACGATGTGGCGATCATCGCCCGCGTGCCGCTGGCGAGCGGGCTGTTGTCGGGAAAGTTCAAGGCCGACACCAAATTCGAGGACAGCGACCATCGAAAATTCAACCGCAACGGCGAAGCCTTCGATGTCGGCGAGACCTTCTCGGGTGTGCCGTATGAGGTCGGGCTGGCAGCGGTGGAGCGCATCCGGCCGCTGGTTTCCGACGACACGACGATGGCCAAATTCGCGCTGCGTTGGATCCTGATGTTCGACGCGGTCACGGTGGTCATTCCCGGCGCGCGCAATCATGCCCAAGCCCGCTCCAACGCCGAGGCCGCGGCATTGCCGCCACTGTCCAGCGCGGTCATGGACAAGGTTCGGACGATCTACGACCAGGACATCAAGCCCCACGTGCATCAGCGCTGGTGAGAGCCGCATTGGAGCGACGCCACAAGCGGCTGCCCCCTACAAGGGCCAGAATTTCGGAGCCATTGCGCGGCTAGTTTTTGCTTGTGAACGCGCCGGCGGATTGTAGCCTGCCCGATGAGCCAGTCCGGCAGGGGTAGTTCACGAGATGACCGACAGCAAAATTGCCATGGCCCCACCATGCCTCTGAAGGCTGCCGCTCATATCGAGGCCATGTCGGCCTTTGCGCTGGCGAATTTCGGCGGCTACGACCGTCCAACCCTTGCCCAGAACGAGAGCGCCTTTCCGCCCAGCCCCAGGGCTATCGCCGCTGGCCACGACGCGATTGCCCGCAGCCAGCTCTATCCCGACCCGAACTGGACGGCGCTGCGCGAGGCGATCGCCCAGGCCTATGGGGTCGAGCGCGACCTGATCCTGTGCGGCGCCGGTTCGATGGACCTGATCAGCTGCACCATCGCGGCGTTTGCGGGACCGGGCGACGAAGTGCTCGGCACCTCGTACGCCTATAATTTCGTGGCGTCCGCCGCGGCGCGCGCCGATGCGGCCTATGTCAAGGCGGCGGAACAGGACTTCGCCGTCTCCGTCGACAGCATTCTCGCCACTGTTACGCCGGCGACGCGGATCGTCTTCGTCTGCAATCCCGGCAATCCGACCGGCACCCGCATCCGCAATTCCGAACTGCTGCGCCTGCGCGCCGCCTTGCGCGGCGACGTGCTTCTGGTGATCGACCAGGCCTATGGCGAGTTCGACGACCAGGATCCGCGCCCGGTCTTTGCGCTTGTCGGGCGCGGCGACACCGTCGTGCTGCGCACGCTTTCCAAGGCTTATGGCCTGGCCGGCGCGCGCGTCGGCTGGGGGCTGTTTCCGCCTTCGGTGGCGGCCGAAGTGCGCAAGATGCAGAACTCGAACCAGGTCACCACGCCGAGCCTGGCCATGGCGGTCGCCGCCGTCGAGGACCAGGCCTATATGCGCGAAACGGTGTACCGCACGGCCGGGATTCGCGACCGGTTCGCGCATGATCTGAGGGCCGCCGGATACGATGTTCCCGAAAGCCGGACGAATTTCGTGCTGATCCGCTTCGCAGACGCAGAAGCCGCACAGGCCGCCGAGAAGGCCTTGCGCGGCGGCGATCTCATCGTGCGCAGCCTCGGCGGTTACGGCCTCACGGACTGCCTGCGCGCGACGGTCGGTCCGCAGGAGATGATGGACCGGGCGCTGCGCATCCTGACCGACCTGCGCGATGGATAGCTTTGGCGACCGCGTCCGAGGAGAGAGTTGAGATGCCGTATTTGCCCGTCCGTGACTTCGTCGGCTACGGCGACAAGCCGCCTTCGGCCGCGTGGCCCGGCGGCGCCAAACTGGCGCTCAACATCGTCATCAACTATGAGGAAGGCGCCGAATACAGCATCGGCGAAGGCGACGGTGTCTCCGAGGCGATACTGTCCGACCTTGCCGTGTCGCCTGCCGTGCCCGGCCTGCGCAACCGCAACATGGAATCGCTCTACGAATACGGCTCGCGCGTCGGCGTCTGGCGGCTGCTGTCGCTGTTCCAGGACAAGGACATCGTCCCGACCTTCTATGTGGTCGGGCGGGCGCTGGAGCTCAATCCGGACGCCGGCAAGGCGATCGCCGCACTCGGCAGCGACATCGTCTGCCATGGCTGGCGCTGGATCGACTACGCACCGCTGAGCGAAGCGGAGGAACGAGAGCATATCGCGATGACGGTCGACACCGTGCAGCGGATCACCGGCATCCGCCCGCTCGGTTGGTACACCGGCCGGCCCAGCCTCAACACGCGCCGGCTGGTGGTGGAGCACGGCGGCTTGCTGTTCGATTGCGACGACTACAATGACGACCTGCCCTATTTCGTCGAGGTCGGTTCCAAGCGGCATCTGGTCGTCCCGCACAGCTTCGACAACAATGACAGCCGCTTCTCGCGCGGCTCGGGCCTGGAGACCGGCAGCCAGTTCTTCGAATATGTCGGCGATGCGGTCGACTGGCTTCTGGCGGAGGGCCAGACGACACCGCGCATGATGACGGTGTCGCTGCACTGCCGGCTGGCGGCACGGCCGGGCCGCATGGTTGGGCTTGCCCGCTTCCTCGACAAGATCAAGGCCAACCCCGACATCTGGATCTGCCGCCGTTCCGACATTGCCCAGCATTGGCTGGACCGGTTCGGCGGCTGAGGATCGTGCGGCGGTGTAGACCGCCGAACGGCCTTGGAGCGTCGGCTATGCCCGCAGCCGCTTGCCTTCGGGGTCGAAGGGCGGCTGTTGCAAAAGCACGGCGTCATGCGGCCGCCCGAGTATGGCGACCGACACTTTGTCGCCGGGCCTCGCCGAGCCGGCCTTGACATAACCGAGCGCCAGCGACTGCTCGACGAAATAGCCATAGGCGCCTGACGAGACCTGGCCGATCGGTGTGCCGTCGGGCAGGAAGATCGGCTCGCCGCCGGTCGCGTCGGCATCTTTGGCGTCGATCGACAGCATGATCAGCTCGTCGCGCGCCGGCCTGTCGGCGATGGCGGCGTAGGCGTCGCGGTTGAGGAACTCGCCCTTGTCCATTTTGACAAGCCGGTCGAACTTGACCTCCTGCGGCCAGTATTCTGGCGAGTATTCGCGGCTCCAGCTGCCATAGCCCTTTTCGACGCGCAGCGACATCAGCGCGCGCGAGCCGACCGGCCCGGCACCGACTTCGCTGCCGGCCTTGAGCAAGGCGCTATAGAGTTCGACCTGGCTGGCGGCCGGGCAATAGAGCTCCCAGCCCAGGTCGCCGGTGAACGAAACCCGCAGCGCCACCACATCGACGCCAGCGACCGTGATCTGGCGCGAGCGCATGAAGGGAAACGCTTCCGTCGACAGATCGGCATTGGTCAGCCGCTGCAGCAATTCACGCGACTTCGGCCCGGCGACGTTGAAGCCGGCCAGTTCCTCGGTGCGCGATCGGAAAATGGTGCCTTCCGGCAAGGGGACAGCCTTGAAGAACCTTTGATGGAAGCGTTCGGCCATGCCTGAACCGAACACCCTGAACTCGTCATCGGCCAGCTTCGTCACGGTGAAGTCGCCGGCAATGCCGCCGCGCTTGCCGATCAGCGGCGTCAGACAGGAGCGGCCGATTTCCGTCGGCATGCGGTTGGCGAACAGCGCGTTGAGCCAGGCCCCCGCGCCGGACCCCTTGACTTCGTATTTGGCGAAATTCGACACGTCGATGATGCCCGCATGTTCGCGCAGCATGCGCGCCTCGCGGCCGACCGGTTCCCACCAGTTCTGGCGGGTGAAGCCGATCGTCTCCTCGCGCGGCTCGCCCTCGGCGGCGAACCAGAGCGGGTGCTCCCAGCCGAAATTGAGGCCGAAGACGGCACCCATCTGCTTCTGCATGTCATAGGCCGGGCGGGTTCGGACCGGCCGACCGGCGGCGCGTTCCTCGTTGGGGAAATGGATCTTGAAACGGTGGCTGTACTGGTCCTGCACGCGGGCCTTGGTGAAGGCCTTGCCGGCCCAATGGCCGAAGCGCGCCATGTCCCAGGCGAACATGTCGAGCGAGGGCTCGCCCTCGATCATCCACTCGGCCGCCAGCTTGCCCATGCCACCCGACTGCGAGAACCCCGGAATGATGCCGTTGCAGCAGAAGTAGTTCTGCAATTCCGGCACCGGGCCGAACAGCACGGCGCTGTCGGGCGACCAGATCATCGGGCCGTTGATGACGCGCTTGACGCCTGCCGTGCCGGCCGCCGGGACACGGGCAATGGCACGCACCATGTTGTCCTCGATGCGGTCGAGATCGTCGGGAAACAGTTCATGGCCGAAGTCGAGCGGCGTTCCTTCCTCGGCCCAAAACTTCATGTTGCGCTCGTAGGCGCCGATGAGCAGGCCGAGGCCTTCCTGGCGCAGATAATATTCGCCGTCGCGGTCGGCGACCGAGGGCAGCCGGCGGCCCATGGCGGCGATTTCCGGAATGGTCTCGGTGACGAAATACTGGTGTTCGGTGGGAATCAGCGGCAGTTGCAGGCCGGCCATGGCGGCGACCTCGCGGCCCCACAGGCCGGCGGCGTTGATCACCCATTGCGTGCGGATGTCGCCTTTCGGCGTGCGCACGATCCAGCTGCCGTCCGGCTGCGCCTCGGTGGCGGTGACCGGCGTGAAGCGATGGATCTCGGCCCCACGCTGGCGCGCGCCGGCCGCATAGGCAGCCGTCACACCCGACGGGTCGACATTGCCGCCTTCGGGCTCGTACATGATGCAGCGTATGCCGTCGAAATCGACCAGTGGGTGCAGCCGCTCGGCCTCGTTCCGGTCGACCTCGTAGAAATTCATCTTGTAGCGCCGCGCCTTGGCTTCCTGCAGCCGCAACTGGTGCTCGCGCGCTTCGGTCTGGGCGAGATAGAGCGAACCCGGCTGGAAGATGCCGCAGCCCTGGCCGGTCTCGGTCTCCAGCTCCTTGTAGAGCGCCATGGTGTAGTGCTGCAGGCGGCTGATGTTGGTGGAATCATGCAGGCCGTGAATGTTGGCCGCCGCATGCCAGGTGGAGCCGGACGTCAGCTCGTCGCGCTCCAACAGGACGACGTCGGACCAGCCGAACTTGGCGAGATGATAGAGGATCGAGCAGCCGATCAGGCCGCCGCCAATGACGACGGCTTGTGCATGAGTACGCATATCCCGAATTCTTCCCTTTGTTCTGTATTCCGGCGCTTTGACCAGCGCCTTGCTGGTTGTGTTGCCTTGCTCGACTGAGCGGTTGTTGCCGTCGAATTTCGAGGAAAATGCTAGCAGGTCCAGCCACCGGTGCCGAGCGCGAACCGCCTGGCAAAAACCAGGGGCGTGGAGCCACGCCCCTGGGCAATCATTGCGACGGCCGATTTACGCCTTGTCGAGCCAGACCGTATCCAGCTGCAGCTCGAAGGTCTGATGCATCTTGAGGTTCTTCACATAGGTGGCGTGGTGTCGGTAGAGCGAACGCCAGAACGCCTGCACAAGCACGCCCGAGTCCTGGAGGATAAACTCGACGTCCTTCATCAGCTCCTTGCGCTTGGCCGGATCGGCGACGGCCAGTGCCGCATTGAGCTTCTTGTCGAAGTCCGGATTGGCATAGCCGGTCTCGTTCCAGGCTTCGCCGCTGCGATAGGCAAGCGCCAACACCTGCACGCCAAGCGGACGCATGCCCCACTCGGTGGTCGACCAAGGATATTTCGTCCAGTCGTTCCAGAAGGAGGTTCCCGGAATGATCGTTCGCTTCACCTTGATGCCGGCCTCGCGCATCTGCGCGGCGACGACATCGGCAGGGTCCTTCACGTAGTCGGCATCGTAGGAGATGAGCTCGAACTCATGATCCATCTGACCGGCCTCGGTCATCAGCGCCTTGGCCTTGGCGAGATCGCGCGGCACTTTCGGCAGTTCGTAATATTCCGGATGGATCGGGCAGACATGGTGGTTTTCGGCGATCTGGCCCAGGCCGCTATAGCCGAGCTTCAGTACGGTCTCGTTGTCGACGGCGAGCTGGATGGCATTGCGCACCCGTTTGTCGTCATAGGGTTTGCTGGTCACATTGGTGCGCAGCACGATCGTGCCAGCGGTGACGACGGATTCCTTGACCAGGCCCATGCTGTCATAGAGGTCAACGGTGCCGCCGACCGTCTGGTAGTTGCAGTCGATCTCGCCGGCCTCGAAGGCGCTGCCGATGGCGGGGTTCGAAGCGTCCGCCCCGTAGTCGGTCCAGTCGACACCGTCGAGATAGGTCTCGCCGCCGAACCAGGTGAAGTCCTTGCGCCGCCTGACCGAAGCCGACTCGCCGACCTTGTACGAGATGAGCTCATACGGGCCGGTGCCAGGCGTCTTGGTCATGTCCGCGCCGTCCTTGTCGAAATTGCGGTGGACGATGATAGCCGGATAGTCCGCCATGCCCGGGATGATGGTGACGTCGGACTGGCTGCATTTCAGCTTCACCGTATGGTCGTCGACCTTGGTGATGGCGCCGGCAATGGCCTTCTTGGTGGCGGGGTCGATCAGCGTGCCCATGCGGCCGGCCATCGAGTTGCCCTCGGCCGCCTTATCGCACCAGCGCTCGATGTTGTGGACGATGTCGTCGGCATTGAGCTCGTCGCCGTTCGACCACTTCACGCCCTTGCGCACATGCAGCGTGTACTCGGTGGCATCGTCACTGACCTCCCAGCTCTCGATCAGATGGCCCTCGAAGGTGAAGTCGGTGGTGTAGCGGATCATGTAGTCGTTGCACTGGCGCATAACATTGGCCATTTCCGACCAGTCCCACAGGCGCGGGTCCTTCATGTCCTTGATGATCATCTGCATCTTCAGGATGCCGCCCTTCTTGCCCGGCTCCTCGGCAGCAGCCCGGGCGGGAGCGATGCCGGCCATCGAGTATGCAAGCGCCGTGGAGGCGCCCATCGCGCTCGCCATGGCGAGAAATTCGCGGCGATCCATCCTGCCGCTTCTGACTTCGTCCGCGTAGCTTTCGATGACAGCCGGGACGCGGTCACCGTTGCTCTTGAAAATCGTCATTGTGATTCTCCGGTTTGGGCTTTCCGCCCGTTACATTCCCCATTGCGTGGAGGATGTTAGAGGCGATGCAAAAATCCCGGAAGGGCTCGACCCCGAGCAAACCGCAGAAAACCGGCTATTGAGGCCTAATAAAACAATGCCATTGACGTCTCAGAATTTTTCGTGCGGAAGCGATCCACAGCAATCGATGCCTTCAGGCACTGTCCTCCTGGGCGCGCGAAAGGATCCATTCCCGCACCGTGCGCGCGATGGTTCCCTTCGAAAGCAGGTTCTCGGTGAGGTAATAATTCCACGGGCTCGGCGGCCGGATCGGGAACGGTTCGACGAGCAGCCCGCGCCGCAGATAGGCATGGGCAAGCGAGCGCTGGGTGGCGACGAGCCCTGCCCCCATGGCGGCCAGTTCGAGCGCGATGTTGGAGGCGTTCGTGGTCAGGCCCTTGTCGTAATCCTCCATGTCGACGCCAAGCGCTGACGTGACGACCTGCCAGTATTCCTGGCGGCCATGCACGAAGATCCAGTCCACCTTGAGGATGTCCTGCGGCGCCTTCAGCGCGTGCTCGCCATCCAGCAGTGCCGGCGCGCAGAGCAGAACCAGATCGTCGTTCCAGAGCGGGATGCCGGCCGGCGGACGATCGTCGAAACGCCGCGTGGAAATGGTTATGTCGGCGATCTGTTCGCTGAGATCCTCCCAGATCGTGCCGTGCAGCACGATCTCGATTTCGGGATGCTTCTTGCGAAAGGCGGCCATGCAGCCGGCCAGCCAGTTCTCCGCCAGGCTCATCGGGCAGGACACGACCACGGTGCGGTTGCGCGACGAGGTCACGATCGCCTCCGTCGCCTGGTCGATCTGATCCAGCGCCTGGCGCAGCGTCGGCAGGAACGCCTCGCCCATCTCGGTCAGCTTGAGGCTGCGCGGGTAGCGTATGAACAGCTGCCGGCCGATATAATGCTCGAGCGAACGGACATGCGTGCTGACAGCGGCCTGCGTGTAGCCAAGTTCCTTGGCAGCCAAAGTGAAACTGAGATGACGGGCCGAACTCTCGAAGGAGCGGATATAGTTCAAGGGGGGCGGCGGCTTCATCTCAAACTCCTGCGATGTACGTGGGAGGTATCCGACGTGGGAGGTATCCCACGGGGAGGTATCCCACGGGGATAGGTATCCCACGGGGGATAGGTATCCCACGGACGGGCCGCCGTTCAATCGCGCGCAGGCGACGAGACGTAGATATTTTTGGCCAAAGCCGCCAAACTAATTGCGTGAAAGCACGATGGACCCAAATTAATGATGTCGTGACGACAGAGGGAGTGGAGCCAGTGGCAGTGTCGCCCCATCGGCGCGAAGGGCCTGACGCGAGTGCCGAAATTGCCGTTCGCCTGGCCGACTTCGTGTTGCGGCGGCCAGCTTCGGTTTTCCCGACAGCGGTGCTGGAACAGGCGCGCTACCTGCTGCTGGACACGATCGGAATTGCGATTGCGGCTGGCCCGATGGAAGCGGGCAGGATCGGCCGCGATGCGGCCACCCTGCTCTACGGCTCGAGCGACCCACAGCATTCGGCGCGCATGCTTTTTGACGGCCGCCGCGTCAGCATCGCGGGCGCGGCCTATGCGGCAGCGACGCAGATCGACAATCTCGACGGTCATGACGGATACAGCCCGACCAAGGGTCATATCGGCGTGGTGGTGGTGCCGGCGCTGGCAGCGCTTGCGGAGTCCCGTCCCGACCTTAGCGGACCGGAGGCGCTGGCGGCCCTGATCGTCGGCTACGAAGTCGCCGGCCGGGCCGGCATCGCCTTGCATGCGACCGTTTCGGACTACCACACCTCAGGCGCATGGAACGCGCTCGGTGTGGCCGCCGTGGCCGCGCGCCTGCGGCGGCTGAGCGACGAGCAGCTCCGCCAGGCGCTCGGCATTGCCGAATACCACGGCCCGCGCAGCCAGATGATGCGCGAGATCGCCACCCCGACGATGCTGCATGACGGCTCCGGCGTCGGCGCCTTGACCGGGCTGTCGGCCGCCGTGCTGGCCGAGCGCGGCTTTACCGGCGCGCCGGCGATCACGGTCGAGGCACCCGAGGTCGCGGCGCACTGGCAGGATCTCGGCGCCTTCTGGCAGGTGCTGCACCAGTATGTGAAGCCCTACCCGATCTGCCGCTGGGCGCATGCGGCCATCGACGCGACGCGTGGGCTCTGCCTGGCGCATCATCTGTCGCCGGCCGACATCAAGCACATTCAGGTCAACAGCTTCCACTATGCGGCAACGCTGTTCGACGGCATGCCGGACACGACGTCGAAGGCGCAGTACAGCCTGCGTTTCGCCGTCGCGACCTTCATCATGCATGGCCGCATCGGGCTGGAGCACATTTCCGGCAACGGGCTCGAGGACGCCGCCGTGGCCGATATGCTTAGCCGCATCACTGTCTCGGAATCGGAACGCCACAGCGCCCGCTTCCCGGCAGGCCGCTGGGCCGATGTCGTCATCTCGACGACCGACGGGCGGGTCCTGATGTCGGGCGATGTCCATGCGCGCGGCGGACCGGAAGCACCGCTGACGGATGCGGAGATCGAGGCCAAATACATGGAATTCGCGGCACCTGTGCTCGGACAGGGCCGCGCCGGCGCGATCCGCGACGCGGTGCTATCGCTCAGCGACCCGGACAGCCGCTTCTCCGATCTCTCGGTATTGCTCTACGATCCTCCGGTGATCACCAAGATGCATCAGCGGCCGGCGTGGTAG
The DNA here is from genome assembly GCF_056781675.1 of Mesorhizobium monacense. Lineage (NCBI taxonomy): Bacteria > Pseudomonadati > Pseudomonadota > Alphaproteobacteria > Hyphomicrobiales > Phyllobacteriaceae > Mesorhizobium > Mesorhizobium monacense. Next base: position 4,213,028 of record NZ_CM165567.1, read on the forward strand.
TGCCCGGGCGGCAGCGGCGGTGGTCAGACACCGCACCGAACACCATCACGCATAGAGGATATCAATGACCCGCCTGCAAGGAACCATCGCACCGATCCTGACGCCGTTCGAAGACGACGGCAGCATCGCGCGCGACCTCTGGGTGTCCCACGCCAAATGGGTGCTGGACCAGGGCGCGCATTTCCTGTCGCCGTTCGGTACCACGGGCGAGGCGCTGTCGGTTTCGTCGCGCGAACGCATGCAGGCGCTGGAATGGCTGGCAGAGGCCGGCATTTCGCCCACCCGGCTGATGCCCGGCACCGGTGTCACGGCGCTGCCCGAAACGGTCGAGCTGTCGGCGCATGCGGTCAGTCTCGGCTGCGCCGGGGTGATGGTGCTGCCGTCGTTCTTCTACACAGCCGCCGGCGACAACGGCCAGGCCCGCTATTACAGCGAACTGATCGAGAAGGTGGCGAACCCGGCGATGCGGATGATCCTCTACCACATCCCGCAGAATTCGGGCGTGCCGGTAAGCCCCGCTTTGACCGCCCGGCTGAGCGAGGCGTTTCCCGACACCGTCGTGGCCTACAAGGACAGCGCCGGCGACTGGAACAACACGGCGGCGGTGATCGCCGCGGCGCCCGAGGTCGCGGTGTTCCCGAGTTCGGAAGCGCAGCTGACCAAGGGACTGGCCAGCGGTGCGGCCGGCTGCATCTCGGCGACGGTCAACCTCAATGCGGCGGCGATCCGGGCGGTCTACGATGCGGCGCGCGCCGGCAAGGATTCTGCCGAGGCGGATGCGGCGATCAAGGCGTTCCGAAAGGTGATCCAGGATGCGGGTCTGATCCCGGCGATGAAGGCAGTGCTTGCCGTTCGGTCCGGCGACAGGCGCTGGCTGAACCTGCGCGCGCCGCATGAGAATGCGACGCTGGAAAGCGGTGAAAAGCTGCTCGCCGCGCTCGGTCCTTCGGCCGACCATATCGGCCGGAGCTGAGACCGGCATCATGTCCCCTCGCCCGTCCGTCATCCTGCACACCGACCGCCCGGAAGCAGCACTTGCCGTGCTCAAGGAGACGCATCCGGATCTCGCGGTCCATGCCTGCGACAGCTACGCCGCCCTGCCCGAGATGATCGAACGCGTGGCGGCGGAAGTTGTCTATTCCATCCGCTTCGACGGCACGCCGCGATATCCGCGCCAGGCCCTTACCGAAAGCCCGACCGTGAAATGGGTATCGATCGGCGGCTCCGGCACGGATCACCTCGGGTCCTGGGATCCGAAACGGCTGACCGTCACCAATTCCGCCGGGGTCGCCGCCGGCATGCTGGCGGAATATGCGCTTGGCGCCATGCTGTCCTTCTCGCTCGACCTGCGCGGCTTCGAACGCCGTCAGCAGGCGCATCTCTGGGGCGGCGGAGGCCGCGTCGAGCCGATCGAAGGCAGGACGGTTCTCATCATCGGCCTTGGCAAGACAGGCACGGCCGTCGCCAGCCGCGCACAGGCGATGGGCCTGCGCGCGCTGGGCATTCGCGCGCGTCCAAAACCCATGGATTGCCTCGACGAGGTGCACGGGCCGGACGCACTGCTTGCATTGCTTGGGCGCGCCAATTTCATTGTCTGCTGCGTGCCGCTTTTGCCCAGCACGCGCGGCCTGCTCGGCAAGGCGGCCTTCGCCGCGATGAAGCCTTCCGCGGTGCTCATCGATATCTCGCGCGGCGGCGTGGTCGATGAGGCCGCGCTGCTCGAAGTCCTTGACGGCAAGCGGATCAAGGGCGCGGCGCTGGACGTCTTCGCGACCGAGCCGCTGCCCGCCGACCATCCTTTGTGGGGCTACGACAATGTCGCTGTCACCCCGCATTGCGCGGCGGTCTATGACGGTTGGGACGTCAAATCGGTGCGCATGTTCGCCGACAATCTGACGCGCTATCGCAGCGGCGTGCCGCTGGAGAACGTCGTGGACCCGGAACGCGGCTACTGAGCCGAGAGGGAAGGCAGCCTATGACACAGGACAGGCGCGGCGGGGGCCGCAGGTCGCGGCTGGAACGCGGCGGCGGCGGCATCGCGCAACTGCCGTGGCAACATGTGGAGAACCCCTATCCACCGATGCAGCTCCTCGACGAGGAGCGGATGGAGCGGCTGCACGACACCTCGATGCGCATCCTGTCGGAACTCGGCATCCGTGTCATGAGCGAGCGGGTGATGGACCTGTTCGCCGCAGCCGGCGCCATCGTCGACCGCGAGAACAAGACCATCAGGATCGACGAAAGCCTGGTGACCGAGGCGCTGCGGGCGGTTCCATCCTCCTTCACGCTGACCAGCCGCAACCCGGCAAAGCAGGTGCATCTCGGCGGCAATTCACTGGTGTTCGGGCTGGTTGCCGGTCCGCCCAATGTCCATGACCGCATCAACGGCCGCCGCCAGGGCAATTTGCCCGACTACCAGAACTTCATCCGGCTGGCGCACCACTTCAACGCCATCCACATCATCGGCAACCAGGTGGTGGCGCCGATGGAACTGCCGGCCAATTCGCGCCATCTTGACACCTACCATGCCAATTTGACACTCAGCGACCTCTCCTTCCATTGCACGGCGATCGGCCGCGCCAGGGCCATGGACGGCATCAACATGATGGCGATCGCGCGCGGCATCAGCGTCGAGGAGATGCGCGCCTCGCCGGGTGTGACGACGATCATATCGATCAACTCGCCGCGCCTGTTCGACGACGCCATGGCCGAAGGCCTGATCGCGATGGCCGAGCACGGCCAGCCGGTGACCGTCACGCCCTTCACCCTGATGGGCGCGATGACGCCGGTGACGCTCGCCGCAGCACTTTGCCAGCAGAATGCCGAAGCGCTGTTCGGCGTGGTGCTGACCCAACTCGTCAATCCAGGCACGCCGGTGATGTACGGTGCCTTCACCTCCAATGTCGACATGAAATCGGGCGCGCCGGCCTTCGGCACACCGGAGAACGCCAAGGCCAACATCATCGCCGGCCAGTTGGCGCGGCGCTACAAGCTGCCCTACCGCACCTCCAATGCGAATGCGTCGAACGTGGTCGATTTGCAGGCCGCCTACGAAACCGAGATGGCGACATGGGGCGCGGTGCTCGGCGGCGCGAACCTGATCTACCACGCGGCGGGCTGGCTGGAGGGCGGCTTGACAGCTTCCTATGAAAAGCTCGTCCTCGATGTCGAGATCCTGCAGAACATGATGGAGTTCCTGCGGCCGTTGCCGTTCCAGGAGGACGATCTCGGCTTCGAGGCGATCAAGTCCGTGCCGGCCGGCGGCCATTTCTTCGGCGCCGAGCACACCATGTCGCGCTACACGACCGCCTTCTACCAGCCGATGCTGTCCAACTGGCAGAACCATGGCGCCTGGCAGGAAGCGGGCGGCAAGGACGCGCTCGAACGGGCGACGGAACTCTGGCAGCAGGCACTGCACGATTACGAGGAACCGGTCATGGACGCCGCGATCCGCGAGGAGCTCGACGCCTATGTCGCGCGCCGCCGCGAGGAGATCGCCGTCAATCCGGAAGGCTGATGGCCGGACTGCCGCAAAGAGGAAAAAAGCCCTGATGTCCTATGACCTCATCCTGCGCAATGCGACCTTGATTTCAGGCGACGGTTCGGAGCGCTTCAAGGCCGATCTCGCCATTGCCGCCGACAGGATCGCCGCTATCGGCGAACTGGGCGACGCACGCGGTGCGCAGGAGATCGACGCCGCGGGCAAGATCGTCGCGCCGGGCTTCATCGACGTGCACACCCATGATGACGGCGCGCTGCTGGCGCCGCACGGCATGGACCCGAAGATCAGCCAGGGCGTGACGACGGTGATCGCAGGCAATTGCGGGATAAGCCTCGCGCCATTGCTGCTGGACGGTGCACCGCCGCCGCCGTTCACTCTGGTCGGCGGCCAGGAGAATTTCCGCTTCGATCGCTTCGCCGACTATGTCGCTGAACTGAAAAAGCGCGGCATCGCCACCAATGCGGCCTTGCTCGTCGGCCACACGACCTTGCGCCAGCGCGTCATGCCGGTGACCGACCGTGCCGCCAACGGAGCGGAGACGGCGCTGATGCAGGAAGCCGTGGCGCAGGCGATGAACGAGGGTGCCTTCGGGCTCAGCACCGGCCTCGACTATCCGCCGGCGGTCAACTCCTCGACCGAAGAGGTCAAGGCGCTGGCCGCGACGGCGGCAAGCCTCGGCGGGCCTTATGTGACGCATACGCGCAACTATTTCGAGACCATGGACGAGGCGATCGAGGAAGCCATCGACATCGCCGACCATGCCGGCGGCAAGCTGGTCATCTCGCACCACCAATGCACAGGCCGCGCCAATTTCGGCAAGAGCCGGCCCTCGCTACAGCGCATCGACCGCGCGCGGGAGACGATGGACATCGGCATGGATGTCTATCCCTATGCAGCGAGCTCGACCGTACTCAGGCTGGAGCGCTGCGACACCGGGCTGAAGGTCCTCATCACCTGGTCCGATCCGCATCCCGAAATGGCCCGGCGCGAGATCGCCGATATCGCGCGGGAATGGAAGTGCACGGAGCGCGAGGCGGGCCAGCGGTTGCTGCCGGCGGGCGCCGTCTATTTCCAACTCGACGAAACGGATGTCCGCACCATCCTCACCCATCCGCGCACCATGGTCGGTTCCGACGGCCTGCCGCATGACATCCACCCGCATCCGCGACTGTGGGGCACGTTTCCGCGCGTGCTTGGCCACTATGCCCGCGATGTCGGCCTGTTCAGCCTGGAGGAGGCCGTGCATCGCATGACCGGCCTGCCGGCGCGTGAATTCGGCATCCAGGAGCGGGGCACGCTGGCGGTGGGCAATTTCGCCGATCTGACGATCTTCGACCCGCAGACGATCGTCGACACCGCGACCTTCGAAGAGCCGCGCCAAGCCGCCGCCGGCATCGCGCATGTCTTCGTCAACGGCGTGTCCGTATGGCGCGACGGCAAGGCGACTGGAGCGCTGCCGGGCGTGGTTCTCAAGCCGTTCCCTTCAGCCGCGACCGTGAAGGTCAACGCTTGCGGGTGCGGCGGCCATCATAGCGCTTCGTAGAGCCGGTCGACGGTTTCCAGCGTGTAGGCGAATTCCACCGGCCGCGTGCAACGCCAGCCGTCGAAGGTCTGGCCGGCCAGCGCCTTCAGCGCCTCGGGCATGCGCAGGATGCCGCCGCCGTAAAGACGATTGGCCATGTCGAGCATGCCGGTGCGGTGCATGGCCTCGGTCATGCTGCCGCAGGCGTCCTTGACCAGCCAGACCCGAAAACCCTGATAGACCGCATCGAACACACTCTCGGTCACGCAGCTGTCGGTCAAAACGCCGGCGACCATCAGGTTCTCAATCTTGAGGTCGGCGAGGCGCTGCGCGAGATCGGTCCTGCGGAAGACGCTTGGCCAGTGCTTGTGGATGACGATGTCGCCGGGCAGCGGCGCCACCTCGGCGCAGATGTCGGCGCCATTGCTGCCGGCCACGGCCGAACGAAATTCCTCGGTCAGGATTTCTTCCTGCCTGGCATAGCCGCTGCGTTCCTCCGGCTTCACCCAGGCTTGAGCGTGGATGACCGGCACGCCGGCCGCGCGGGCCGCGGCGATCAGGCGGGCGGCATTGGCGAGCACGGCGTCATGGCCGACGACCGGCCAGGCTGCACCGGGGCGGTATTCGTTCTGCAGGTCGATGACGAGCAAGGCGGATGCGGCGAGGTTCATGGCTTGTTCCAAGTTGCCGAAGTCGGTGACGAAACGGAAAAGCAGACGGATCGCCTGGTCGAGATCGGCGATGTCCATCGCTTCATGCGGGTTGTGGCTGCCGTTCTCGTTGCGCACGAAAAGCATGGCGGTCGGGACGCCGGCGCCGGCAAAGGTGGCCGCGTCATGCCCCGCGCCGCTCGGCACATGCGGCACGCGCATCTGGATGTCCTGGGCAGCGCGGTCGAGCCCAGCGACGAGTGCCGGCGACATGGTCGCCGGTTCCCAGGTGAAGTGCGGCCCGGCTTCGAAGGTGACGCCGCGCCGGGCGCCGACTTCAGCGAAGAGCGCGTGAAGCCGCACCTCGATCCGCTCCAGCACGGCGGCGTCGGCGCTGCGCACGTCGAGCGTGAAGCGAAGTTCGCCCAGCACGCGGCTGCCGCCATGCTGGCTCGGATCGGATTCCACCCGCCCAAAAGTGATGGTGGCCTCATGGCCTTCGCGCTCAAGCGCATCCCATTCCGCTTCGAGGCCTGCGACGAGATCGGCGAAGCCCAGCACGCTGTCATGGCGGGCAAAGCGCGGCTCGGCGCCGGAATGGCCATAAGCGCCGAGGCATCTCGCGTTGACATAGCGAAAGCCGCCAGCGATCCCGGTGACGATGCCGACCGGCGCGCCGGCGGCGACCAGGCGCGGGCCCTGCTCGATATGGACTTCGACGAAGGCCGCGATGCGTGCCGCGTCGATACCGGCAACACCGCGCCGGACAGCGTCGGGGTCGAAGCCTTCCTCTTGCATGTGGTCGGCGAGGGTCCGGCCGCTGTCTGACCGCCGCGCTTCGAGCGCCCGCGGCTTCAGCAGACCCAGCGCCGCCTCGCTGCCGGGATAGGACAGCGGGAACCACACCGCTTCCTCGGCGCGGGTCGCCAGCAGAATCAGATCACGCGAGGGCTGCATCTTCTGGCCGACAAGCTCAGCCATCACCGCCAGCCCCGCAACGACACCAGCGGCGCCATCGAAATTGCCGCCATGCGGCACGCTGTCGAGATGCGAGCCGATGACGATCGCCGGCAGGTCGGGGTTGCGGCCTTTCAGCGTCAGATAGAGATTGCCGGCGGCATCGACGCGCGCCGCCGCGCCCAGCTTTTCGCCTTCCTCGCGAACCATTGCGTGGGCAAGCCGCTCGCCGGGACCATAAGCCACGCGGGTTATGCCCGGTGCGTCGGCTGTGGCTTCCGCCAGCCTGTCCAGCACCTGCCCGGCCAGCCGGCCGCCTGCCGTCAGACTGGCACGGGTCATGAGGCGGAGGCCTGCCGAAGGTCCGTACTCCGCAGCCGGTGCGGCGTCAGATCGGCCAGCGCGACGCCTTGCCTGGCGACATCGTCGGGAAGGCGGCCACCCGCCATCAGGCTGGCGCAGACGCGCGACAGGGCGGGCGAGGTCTTGATGCCGTAGCCGCCCTGCCCGACCAGCCACACGAAATCCGGGACCTCGTCATCGGGCCCGACCACCGGCGAGCCGTCGGCGACGAAGGTTCGGAGCCCGGCCCACGAACGTGACACGCGCTGCACCTCGATCGTCGTCGCCTGGCCGAGGCGCTCGGCGCCGATGGCGACATCGATGTCCTCGGCATAGGCATCCATCGGCACTGAGGCCATCGCGTCGGCGGGCGAGACCAGCAACTGGCCAGCATCCGGCTTGAAGTAGAATTGGGCGCCGACATCGTTGACCAGCGGCCAGTCGGTGATGCTGACACCGACGGGCGCCGGGATGTTGAAGGCGGTGCGGCGCTTCGGCTGCAAGCCGATCGGCCGCACGCCTGCCATCGCTGCGATCTCGTCGCCCCAGGCGCCGGCGGCATTGACGATCCGCGGCGCGAGGAACGTTCCCGCTCGGGTCTCGACCCGCCATTGGCCGCCTTGCCGGCCGATTGCCGTGACGCCGGCATCGGTGACAATCTTTGCGCCGCGCGAGCGGGCGCCGCGCAGATAGCCCTGGTGCAGGCCGTTGACGTCGATGTCCATCGAATGCGGTTCGATGTAGGCGCCGGCGACATAGTCTGCGCGCAGCACCGGCACGCGCGCGATCGCCTCGGCCGGCGTCATCGCGACGATCGAGGGAACCAGCGCCTGCGCCGCCTCCAGTTCCTGGCGCAGAAGGTCGAGCTGATCGCTGCGCGCCACTGTGATCATGCCGCGCTTGCTGAGCAGCGGATAGTCGCAGAAGCCGGCCGGTGGCTCGGTCAGGAATGCCCGGCTTGCCAGGACGATCCGGCGGATGACCCCGTTGCCGTAGTTTTCGGTAAAACTTGCCGCCGAGCGGCCGGTGGTGTGGTAGCCGCAATGGCTTTCCCGTTCGAGCAGCACCACCTTCCTGGTGCGCGAAATCTCAAAGGCGGCACCCGCGCCGGCAATGCCGCCGCCAACGATAATGACCTCGGTTTCCTCGGCGGCGCTCATAAAAAACCTTCCTTCAACATGGCTGCACCGGCTTCGCTGCGCGATACGGCAAGCGGTTCGCCGAGGCGGCCGCGCCGGGCCCGGTCGCGAGCGCCGCGGCCCTCGGCGAGATTGTCGGTCAGCGCATTCTGCCGGGCACAGTCCTCCAAGGCGAGATCAGTCACCACAGGCACCGGCTTGCCTGCGATCGCCATGCCCTTCAGCCGCGCCCACACCGCGCGGCGCTTGCGCACCTGATGCCATTGCAGTTCGCCGAGCTCGGCAAAACTGGTCTCGCGCTTGATCGTCAGCGCGCCGGCGGCAACGGCCGCATCGAACAGCTCCAGCCCGCGCCTGGTGCGCACGATGATCCCGTTGAGCGGTTCATCCTCAACCGCCGGCCCACCATTCAGCCAGGCGTCCGAGACGGCGATATCCGCCACCTGACCGATCGCGTCGGGGCAAATCTTGCAGCGCGGCTGGATCATCCACCTGTCCTCGTCTTCCCACAGCTGCCGGTAGCTGATCTCGAAGACGCGGCCATCCTTCGCTTCGATCCGGTTGAGGCCGGGGTTGCCATGCCCGCGGTAGCGGAACAATGCGAGCTCGTCCTCGCGCAAGCCAAAGCGCTGCAGCACCTGCTCCGATTTCGACAGGTCGGAGGCGCCGCCGCAGACGAAGGCCAGCGCGTAGCGCATCAATTCGTCAACGCGCGGATCGAGCCGCGCCAGATTGCGCACGGCGGTGACGTCGCAAGGCTTGGCGATCAGCGCGAACGGTTCGCCGCGATCGAGGATTTCGCCGAAGTCCACCAATGGCGCAGCGGGCCCATAGCGCGAGCCCGCGCCTTCGAGCACCGAGGCGGCATCGAAGCTCAACCGCCGCTCGCTGCGCATCGGAGCCGACCGCGATGCCGCGACATGCAAGATGAATTTGACGCGTCCGGAGTTCAGCAGGAATTGGCCAAGCCCCGTCAGCACCCCGCCGCCCGAGCCGCGAAACCGCACCGTCGAATCGTCGGCATGGCCGAGCACAAGTCGTTCGGCGGGACCCCAGACGGTGTCCATCAATCTGGCATCACTGGCTTGCGCCGGCGGTGGACCCGCGATCCGTGTTCCCGGGCAAACGGCGTTGATCCGCATCAGCGTCGACATGTCGAGCGCCTGCCGAGCCACAGGCCGCTCGCGCCCCTCCGGTGTCATGACCATTTCGATCGCGCCGGGACCGGCAAGCGATCGGCAAAGTCCGCAGCCGATGCACAGCCCGTTCTCGACGATCTCGCTCAACGACATGGGATCGGCCGGAGGCGGCGCCGTGCGTTGCAACCGACTGGCTTGATCGAGGCCCACCAATGTCAGACCTGTTCCGCGATGCGGCGATACTGCTCAGGCCGACGATAAAGCGCGAAGTCGAAATTCACCTTCCGACAAGTCGTGATGAGGTCGAGATCGGCGCGATGGACGATGACCTCGTCGTCGAGCGAAAGCGCCTGTGCGGCGATCTCGCCTGTCGGCGCGATGATGCAAGAGCCGCCGATCAGCGCCTGGCCATCCTCGAGCCCGGCCTTGGCGGCGGCCGCGACCCAGAGCGTGTTCTGGTAGGCGCCGGCCTGCATCGGCAGATGGTTGTGGAACATGCGCAGATGCGCCAGCGCCGGCGCCTCGTCGAGCAGCAGCGGCGTGTTGTAGCCGAGCAGCACCATTTCGGCGCCGTTCAGGCACAGCATCCGGTAGGTTTCGGGCCAGCGGCGGTCGTTGCAGATCGCCATGCCGACGCGGACGCCACGATAATCGAAAACCGGAAAGCCAAGATTGCCCGGCTCGAAATAGCGCCGTTCCAGATGCGTCGTCGTACCCGCTTCCGGTTCGCTCGACCCCGGCACATGCATCTTGCGATAGCGGCCGACGAAGGTGCCGTCCGGACCGACCAGGTCCATGGTGTTGAAACGGCGCGTGCGGCCGTCTTCCTGCACGAGTTCTGAGTAGCCGAGTGCGAAGCCGACCTTGAGGCGGGCGGCGGCATCGTAGAGACGCTGCGTTTCCGGTCCGGGCATCGACCGTTCGAAAAAGGACTCGATCTCGGCGGTATCATCGATGCGCCAGCGCGGAAAGAACGTCGTCAGCGCCATTTCGGGAAAGACCGCGATCTCCGCGCCGGCGGCTGCGGCCTTATCCAGCAGATGGACGAGGCGGCCGACCGTCTCGGCGCGCGAGGCGCTGCGATGGATAGGGCCGGTCTGGCAGACCGCTATGGTCAGGCATCTAGCCATGGCGTCGTCTCCTCGACAGGTTTTCCAGATTGAGCCGGGTCCGCGGCTGTCCTCGCCACGAAACGGCCGAAGCCCGGCTGTGCCCGAAGCAAGCCGTCGACGACAACCGGCACGCCGCGCACCAGGACAGTGGTCGGCTTACCGGTCACGCTCTTGCCCTCGTAAGGCGTGAAGTCGACGCGAGAATGCAGGGCCGCGTGGTCGAGCGTCCAGCGCGCCTTGGGATCCCACAGCGCCAGATCCGCGTCGAGGCCGACAGCGATCCTGCCTTTACGGTCGGCAAGACCATAGATCGACGCGGCATTGCGCGAGGTGAGATCGAGATAGCGGGCAAGCGTCAGTCGGCCGGTCAGCAACCCTTCCGAGAACAGCAGCGGCAGGCGCGTTTCGATGCCGGGAATGCCGCTCAGCGTCGTGGTGAAGCCGGGCGTTTCCGCACTGCCGATCTTGTCGGCGAAAAAATAGGGCGAATGGTCGGAGGACCAGAGATCGATACCGCCATCGGCCAAGTCCCGCCACAGATGCTCCTGGCTGCGCGGCGAGCGCGGCGGCGGCGAAAAGACGAAACGCGCGGCGTCGATCGCCGGACGGTCGAGGTCGGCGGCGCCGACGAACAGATATTGCGGGCAGGTTTCGGCGATTACATCGACGCCGCGCGTCCGCGCCCGCGCGATCTCCTCGGCCGACTGCCAGGAGGAGACATGGACGATGGTCATGCGCGCGCCGGTCATTTCGGCGAAGGCCAGCGCGCGGTGGGTCGCTTCGCGCTCCATCGTCTCGCTGTGGGCAACGACGTGGTAGCGGATGTCGGTGCGGCCAAGATCAATGAGGCGCTGGCGCGTACGCCGGATGGCGGCATCGTTCTCGGCATGGACCATAACGATCCAGCCGAGGTCACGGGCGGCGTCGAGGATCTTGAAGAAGAGATCGTCGTCGACGGCGAAGCCCTGATAGGTCATGAACAGCTTGACCGAGGCGATGCCGCGGCCAGCGAGCTGCGAAAGCTGTTCCTCGACATCGGACCCCGTGCCCATGGTCACGACCGCGTGCAGCCCGTAGTCGATCACAGCCCGGCCCGCTGCGCGATCGAGAGCCCGATCCACGGCGCCAATCGTGGTCATGTCCGGACCCGGCATGCCGAACGGGACAATGCAGGTCGTGCCGCCGAACGCCGCCGAGATGGTGCCGGACTCGAAGTCGTCGGCATTGCCCGCGCCGCCCCAGACCGGCTGGTCGAGATGGCAGTGGGCGTCGATGCCGCCGGGCATGACCCAGCGGCCGCTGGCGTCCAGCAACGACTTGCCGGACAGATCAACGCCGATAGCGGCGATGCGGCCGTCGTCTATGCCGATGTCGCATTCGGCAAAATCGTCGTCGAGGGCGACGCGTCCGCCTTTGATCACCAGCTCATGCATTGGTTTTGCCGCCCCCTTCGCGGACAGGCCCTTCAGCCGACGGCCGCCGTGACCATGATCTCGACGCGATACTGATCGCCGGCAAGGCGCGCCTCCACCGTCGCGCGAACCGGCATGGCGCTCTTGTCGATCCAGGCGTCCCATGCCGCATTCATCATCTCGAAATCGGCGATGTCGCGCAGCCAGATCTGGGCGCTGAGAAGCTTGCTCTTGTCGCTGCCGGCCTTGGCCAGAAGGGCGTCTATCTTGGCCAGGATTTGCCTGGTCTGCGCGGTGGTGTCGCCGGAAAGGTCGTCCGCCGTCAGGCCGGCGACATAGATGGTGCCGTTGTAGCGCAGCACCCGGCAGAAGCGTTGGCCGTTCTCAAGACGTTCGATGGTCATGAAGTTTCCTCCCTTGGCGGCTTTCGATCATGCCAGTTGACTATGGTACGGAGTGGACAAAACGACTGTAAAGCCTGGGAAGCGGCAAGATGCGGCTTTCGGCGACAAGGATGGCCAAAAAAATTATGGTCATAGCCGTGTCAATCTTCGTTTGTGGCGTGCTTGGCGGGGTATAGCTTCTGCAACCAGCCGCGGATCAGCGGCATCGCCAAGGGGAGCCGCCGCAATGCATGACAATGCCGCGCCGATTATCTGGGCCGCGCCGATTGTCCGGCCCGTCTCCGGTCGCCGGCGCGCATCGTAGCCGACCGACAGCGACATTCATGGGATCGATTGCTCAATCCGCGATGCGCTTGTGGCGGAACGCCGAGCGCTCCCGCGCCATGCTGCCGATCATGGCCAGCGTGTGTCTCGCCTGCATAGGCAGCGCCATGCTGACGACCGCGGTATCGTTCTACCTCGGCAAGCCCGGCATCGCCCCGGAAATCGTGCAGATCGTACTGACCGCCTACCCGGTCGGCTTTCTGATCGGATGCCTGATCACGCGCCCGCTGGTCGCCCGCTACGGCCATGAGCGGACATTCTTGCTGATCCTGGCAACCGCGCTGCTGTCGGCTGCGGGCTTCGTCTTCACCGACTTCGTGCCGAGCTGGTTCTGCTTCAGGCTGCTCGGCGGCATGTCGATGGCCTCGATGTTCGTGGTTTGCGAGAGCTGGATCAACCTCTATGCCGAGCAGCACAATCGCGGCGCGATGTTCTCGATCTACATGCTGACGACGGCGATCGCGGTGCTGCTCGGCCAGATCCTTGTCGCGCTGGTCGGCCCGCAATCGCCGCATCTGTTTTCGGTCGCGGCCGCAATGGTGTTTTTGGCGTTCGTTCCCAAATTCGCCGGGCTGCGCTGGCCGGCGCTGCCTTCGGTGCCGGCCGAACCGGCGCAAGCGACCGGAGCCGACAGAAGGCTCGGGCCGCTGGCGCTGTTCAAGCTGGCGCCGGTGACGGTCGTCGCCATTTTCCAGGGCGGCATCACCAACATGAACGTCTTCGTGCTGACGCCGATCTATGGGACGCAGATCGGATTGTCGGCGTCGGCGACGGTCTGGCTGGTGACCACGATAAGCATCGCCGGCATGGTCGCGCAGACCCCGGTCGGCTGGCTGTCGGACCGCCTTGATCGACGCCTGATACTTCTGGTGCAGGGGCTGGTGTCGGTGACGGCCTGCGCCATAATAGCCTGGGTCGGCACCCTTTCGGTGCCGCTGCTGTTCGTGCTGTTCTTCGTCTATGGCGCCACGGCGCTGACGATCTATCCGGTGGCCATGGCCTTCGGCGCCTCGCAACTGCATAGCCGGCACATGGTCGCCGCATCCGGCACGCTGCTTCTGCTCTACTCGATCGGCAATGTCGCCACGCCGGGCGTTGCCGCCGGGCTGATGGCGCTTATCGGGCCGCCGGCGATGTTCCTGCTGCTCGGCGGCGGAGCGGTGCTGGTCACGCTTGCGGCCTGCTACAATCTTCTGCGCCGGCCGGTCGTGGCGCCGATCGTGCAAGCTGTCGAGGACCAGGTCTGATGACGAACAATCCCGCGACGAACCGCCTGAAAGACAATGTCGTCCTGATCGCGGGTGCCGCAAGCGGCATTGGCGCTGCCATTGCCCAGCGCTGCGTTGCCGAAGGCGCAAGCGTGGTCTGCGCCGACTACGATCTCGCGGCAGCGCAGGCACTTGCCGACAGGTTCGGTTCTTCGGCGGTCGCCTGCCGCTGTGATGTGACCGACGCCCTCTCCGCCAGCAGCGCCGTCGACATCGCCAAGGAGCGCTTCGGGCGCCTGGACGGGCTGGTGCACAATGCCGCCGCGCCGTCGACGAACGCCACGGTCGTCGATCTCGACGAGAGCGCCTGGCGACGCGAACTCGACGTCAGCCTGACCGGCGCGTTCCTGATGAGCAAATTCGCCGTGCCGTTGATCGCCGCAGGCGGTGGCGGCTCGGTGGTGTTCATCGGCTCGCAGTTCGGACGCGTCGCCACCACCAGGGCCGTCGCCTACTGCGCCGCCAAGGCCGGGCTGATCCATCTCGCCAAGGCGATGGCGGTCGACCATGCGCCCGACAAGGTCCGCGTCAACAGCCTGTCGCCCGGTGCGGTGGCGACGACGCGGCTGCTGCGCAGATTTCCGGACTTCGAGGCGGCCAATGCAGGCCTCGGCCCTGCCCATCTGCTCGGCAGGATCGCGGAGCCGGATGAGATCGCCGCGGCGGCGGCCTTCCTGCTGTCGTCGGACGCATCCTTTGTCACCGGCTCCGACATGCTCGTGGACGGCGGCTATGCGACGCGCTGACCTCGACCCCCTTCGTTCAATTTCACAGGAGTTCCCATGACGCTGCTCGTCACCGGCGGCACCGGCTTTGTCATGAGCGTGGTCGCACGCGAATGGCTGGACCGCGATCCGCAAGCCCGCGCCGTCATCCTGGATCGTTCCGGGCTCGACGCGATCGCGGAGACATTCTTCGCCCTGGTGCGCGACCGCCTGACCGTGCTGACGGCGGACATACTGGAGCCGTCCGCCTGGGCAGCAGTGCTCGATGCACACAAGATCACCGCCATCGTCCATGGCGCGACGGTGACGCCGAATACGCGCCCGAGCGACCCGCAGATGCAGCCGGAGGCCCACGATCCGGCATTGATTGTCGACGTCAATCTGATGGGCACGGTGCGCATGCTGGAATGGGCGCGCAGCCGTCCCGGCGTCAAGCGCTTCGTCTATGTCAGCTCCGGTTCGGTCTATCGGCACAATGGCCCGAACTGGAACGGCGAGCCGTTGCCCGAGGACGGTTATGTCGCACCGCTGACGCTCTACGGCATCTCGAAATTCGCCGCCGAAATGGTGACCAACCGCTACGCCGACCTGTTCGGTCTTTCCGCCATCTCGGTCAGGTTGTCGTCGGTCTACGGCCCGATGGACCGCGTCACCAGCAGCCGCAGCGTCCGCCATTTGCCGAACCGCGTCGCGCATATGGCGCTGGCGGGCGAAACGATCCGGCCGAACAGTTTGGAGCCGCTCGGCGACTATGTGCTGTCGAGCGACGTCGCCAAGGCGATCATGGCGCTGCTCGATGCCGAAAGCCTGCGCTACCGGCACTACAACATCGGCAGCGGCACCACGACGACGGTTGGCGACTTCATCGGCTGGGCGGCCGAACGCGTTCCCGGCCTCACGGCCGAGGTCAGCCCGACCGAGGCGGCGAACATTGTCATGAACCCGGCGCTGAAGACCGGCATGTGGGGCGAATACGACCTTGCCCGCATCGAGCGGGACACAGAGTGGCGGCCGAGGCCGGCCAAGCAGGCATTCCACGACTACATGGACTGGATCGCCGCCAACGAACTTTGAGGAGGACAGCCGATGCCGACCGATCTCCAGCATGCGCAGCCGCGCGACTTCGCTGGCTACGGTCCGCGCCCGCCTTTCATGACCTGGCCGGGCGGCGTCAAGCTCGCCATCAACCTGGTGCTCAACTACGAGGAAGGCTCGGAGTATTCCTGGCTCGAGGACGGCCGCAACGACAATTGGGGCGAGTACAATCTCGCCAGCAGCCCGCCGGTGCGCGACCTCGGCACCGAAACGCATTTCGAATATGGCAGCCGGGCCGGCGTGTGGCGCCTGGCGCGACTGTTCGACCGCTGCCAGATCCCGATCACAGTTTCGGCCTGCGCCGTCGCGTTGGAGCGCAATCCGGCGGTGGCCGAATGGATGAACGCGCGGGGACATGACCTGCTCGGCCACGGCCTGCGCTGGATCGACTACACGACGATGGAGCGCAGCGAGGAGGAGCGCCAGTTGCACGAGGCGATCGCGCTCTACGAGAGACTGATGGGCAGGCGGCCTTTGGGCTGGAACTGCCGCTCGTTTCCGAGCGTCAACACGCGCGACCTGCTGGTGCGGGAAGGTGGGTTTCTCTACCACTCCGATCCCTGCAATGACGACCTGCCGTATTTCCTCGACCACCAGGGCACCGAGATCCTCGTCGTGCCCTATTCCAAGGCCCTCAACGACAGCCGCTATCTGGTGGCGCCGGGCTACAGCAACCCGCGCGACTTCGCCGAGGATTGCCGCTCGGCGATCGACTACATGCTCTACGAAGCGGACGAGACCGGCGGCCGCATGCTGACGATCGGCATCCACGCCCGCTGGATGGGCCAGCCCAACCGCGCGTCCGGGCTGCGCGAGGTGATCGAGCACGTGAAGACGAAGCCGGCCGCCGCCTTCATGCGGCGCGAGGACATTGCCCGTTTCTGGCTCGAGAACCATGCGCGCTTCAAGCAGCGCGGCTGACGGCATGTTCGAGACGCTGATCCGGGGCGCCACCGTGGTCAACGCCGACGGGCCTGAGCGGCGCGACGTCGGCATTGCCGGCGGCCGGATCGCGGCGGTCATTCCGCCTGGCGAAAGAGCAGAGGGGAAGACAGTTCTGGATGCCTCGGGCTGCTTGCTGCTGCCCGGCTTGGTCGATGCGCATGCGCATCTGCGCGAGCCGGGCCTGACGCACAAGGAGGACTTTTCCTCTGGCACCCATGCCGCAGCCCTCGGCGGTGTGACGACGGTGCTCGACATGCCCACAGACGAGCCATGGACGGCGACCGCTGGGCAGTTGGCCGACAAGATGGCGATGGCCGAAGGCCGCATTCATGTCGATGTCGGTTTTCAGGCCGTGGTCAGCCGCGACCTGTCGCTCATCCCTAGCCTGCTCGATCTTGCGCCGGTCTCGTTCGAACTGTTCAGCGCGGATGTGCCGGAAGAGTTTCTGTTTCCAACCTTCGATGCGGTCGCCGGCGCTCTGCGGAATTTCGCTGGCTCCGATACGCTGATCGGCATCTCGCCGGGCGATCAATCGATCCTGACCAGCAGCATTGAACGCAATCAGGCGGGAACCATCGCGGCCTTTCTCGACAGCCGGCCGCCGCAGGCGGAAGCCAGCGGCATCAGGCGGGCGGTTCTTGCCGCCGCCAGGACGGGGACGCGCATTCATGTCCGGCAGATCAACTCGGAACTGGGCGTCGAGGCCTGGAGCCGGCTGCGCGACAGGGCGGATGCCAGCGTCGAGACGACGCCGCAGAACCTGTTCTTCAGCGCCGACGACTACGAGACGCAAGGCGCCGGCCTAAAGGGCTCACCGCCCTTGCGATCGCGGCAGGATGTCGATGCCTTGCGCGCGGCACTCGGCGCCGGGTTGATCGACATCGTCGCCACCGATCACGCGCCGCATGCTCCGGCCGAAAAGGCAGCCAGCTACGCGGCTTTCGCCGACATTCCGGGCGGCATGCCGGGGCTGCAGACTTTGCTTCAGACCATGCTGAAACTCGTCGACGACGGTCTGATCACGCTTGCCGATTTGGTGCGCCTATGCGCGCGCAATCCGGCGGAGCGTTTTGGCCTCAGCCGGCGCAAGGGGCGGATCGCCGCCGGCTACGACGCCGACATTTTGATCGTCGACCCGCGACAATCCAGTTCCATCTCGAATGCGGAGCAAGTTTCCCGCGCGGCGTACACGCCATTCGACGGCTGGACGGTCAAGGCGCGGCTGACCAATGTCTTCCTGCGCGGCCACGAGATCGTGCGCGACCAGAGGCTGGTTGGCCCGGCGCAGGGAAAGATCGTCCACCGGGAGAGCTGAGGAAGACCCATGGCCCTGCTTGAGAAAAAGATCGCCATCGTCACTGGCGCCAGCTCTGGCATCGGCCGCGCGATCGCCTTGAAGTTCGCGGCGGAAGGCGCCTGCGTCGTCATCGCCGACGCCGTCGAGACGCCGATCGAAGGTGGCCAGAGCACCGCCGCTTTGATCGAATCGAACGGCGGGACGGCGATGCATATGGCGACGGACATTTCCGACTGGAACGCGGTCGATGCGCTGGTCGGCACGACCGTCGCCCGCTTCGGAAGGCTCGATGTGATGGTCAACAACGCGGCGATCTACACCAGCACCAACCTCATCGAAACCTCGCCGGAGCAATGGAGCCGCGTCATCGGCGTCAACCTGACAGGCTTCTTCTACTGCTGCAAACGCGCCGTCGCGCAGATGCTCGATCAGGCGCCGATCAACGACGTTCGCGGCCGCATCATCAATATTTCGTCGCAGCACGGCATGGTCGCCTGCCCCGGCGATCTTCCCTATTCAGTGAGCAAGGGCGGCATCGTGCAGATGACGCGGCAGATCGCCGTCGACCACGCCGACGACCTGATCGTCTGCAACGCGATTGCGCCCGGCAAGATCATCACCGGCAAGCCGGGCGTGGCCAACGACCCCGGCGCGCTTGGCTATTCGCGCCAGCGCACGCCCTGGCCGCGGCTCGGCAGGCCGAACGATGTGGCGGGCGCCGCCCTGTTCCTGGCCAGCGACATGGCAAGCTACGTCACCGGCATCAATCTGATGGTGGACGGCGGCTGGATGGCGGGCTGACGGAAGAAGCAATCAGACTTGATCTGTCCTGTCTCTTCATGGCAGGCGATCAAATGAGGTCTCTTGCGCAAGCGCGCTTCCTCGGCACTTTCGGAGCATCCCATGACCATCCCTCGCGTTGTCGTCACCCAGCGCTTCTTCGACGACGAAACGACCGTCTATCTGCGGGCGAACGGTTGCCAGGTCGACATTGCCGAAGCCTCGAAGGTCGAGGGCGACGGGCACCTCTCGCACGACCAGCTGGCGAGTATCCTGAGCGGCGCCGATGCCTGGATCGTCGGCCACGCACGGGTGACGCGAGAATTGCTCGAGGCTTTGCCCGAACTCAAGATCGTGGCGCGCCGCGGCGTCGGCTACGAGCGCGTTGATGTCGAGGCTGCCCGCGCACTCGGCCGCGTCGTGACGATCGCGGCCGGGGGTAACGATGCCTCGGTGGCCGACCACGCGCTCGGCCTCATGCTAGCCGTCGGCCGACGACTGCGCGAAACACAGATGAACATGATTGCCGGCAACTGGACGATATTGATCAGCTCGGATCTGTACCGCAAGACGGTCGGCCTGATCGGCCTCGGCCGCATCGGTCGCAACGTGGTCCAGCGGCTCAAGGGCTTCGAAGCGCGTATCCTGGTGTCTGCTCCGTCCGTGGACAAAGCCTATGCCGAGGCGAACGGCATCACCTATGTCGATGTCGATACGCTGCTTCGCGAAAGCGACTATGTCAGCCTTCATGCCCCGCTCTCGCCGACGACGCGCAACCTGATCAACAAGGACACGCTGGCGCTGATGAAACAGACCGCGGTCCTGATCAATACCGCAAGGGGCGGCCTGGTCGAAGATCGGGATCTTCTCGAGGCGCTGAAAAGCGGCAGGATCGCCGGGGCCGGCCTCGATGTCTTTTTGAGCGAGACCGACCCCGGCTACAAATCCGTGTCCGACGAATTGGTCGCGCTACCCAACGTCGTGGCCTCGCCCCATTCAGCGGCCTCCTCGGTCGAAGGACTGGCGCGCACCAACATGGTTACGGCGCAATGCGTGAT
Organism: Mesorhizobium monacense; assembly: GCF_056781675.1. Lineage (NCBI taxonomy): Bacteria > Pseudomonadati > Pseudomonadota > Alphaproteobacteria > Hyphomicrobiales > Phyllobacteriaceae > Mesorhizobium > Mesorhizobium monacense. The sequence goes on from NZ_CM165567.1 coordinate 4,232,699, forward strand.
CGCGGTGCTGAACGGCAAAGACCCGCCGAGCGGCTGCGTCGTGGCCGACGGCCGCGGGCGAGCATGAGGCTGATCGCCCGAGCGCGCCGAGGAATCACATTTCCACCGGATGGGCGCTGACCTGGTGCCTGGTGAAGCGGGGCAGCAGCCCGGTGGCCAATACCAGCAGGACGATGATCGCGAACTGGCTTGCGATGACGATGCCAAAGGCCTTCGAAATGCTCGCCGGCTCCAGTGCCAGATAGAGCGTGCCCAGGGTTGTGACCCCGAGCGCTAGGCCGGACTGCTGCAGCGTGATCAGAACGCCGCTGCCGACGCCGGCCAGGTGTGCCGGGACATCGGCGAGCACGGCGCGGAACAGGCCTGAAAACAGCATCGACTGTCCGGCGCCGATCAGCATCAGCGGCAGCGCCAACTCGATCAGGCTCACCTGCGGCCAACCCAAAACCATGATGGCGACCAGCAGGGCCAGGCCGAGCGCCTGCACGATGCCGCCAGCCGCCAGAGCGCCGCGCCCGAAGCGGTTGATCATGCGCGGGCTGACCATGGAGCCGATGAAGAACATGACCGCCATCGGCAGGATGGCGAGACCGCTTTCGAATGCGTTGGCGCCGAGTCCGTTCTGGACGGTGAGCGCGAAGACGAACATGAAGGCGCCAAAGCCGACGCTGAACAGCGTGATCATGGCGAGACCGCGCGACATCGAGGGCAGCTTGAGCAATGACGGCGGCAGCAGCGGCACCTCGCCGCGCGCCTCGGTCGCCCGTTCGACAATGACGGTCAGGATGGCCAGCACCACGGCTGCAGCCAACATCATCCAGGTCCAGGCAGGCCAACCGAGCGAATGGCCTTCGGTCAGCGGCACCAAAAGAGCGGTCAAAGTGGCGGCAAAAAGCACGGTGCCTGGCAGGTCGATGCCGGCCGGGTGCGGCGAGCGGTTGGCCGGCACGACAAGCCGTGAGGCGAAGAACACGATGATGCCGAGCGGGATGTTGATCAGGAAGATCGGCCGCCAGGAGGTGCCGAACAGGTCGGCGCTGACCAGCAGTCCGCCGGCGAGCTGGCCGACGACCGCCGCAATGCCGGAGGTCGCGCCATAAAGCGCGATGGCCCGGGTCTTGCGCTCGCCTTCCAGCGTCGCCTGGAAGGTCGCGAGCACCTGGGGCACCAGCATGGCCGCTGTTGCGCCCTGGACCAGGCGGGCCGCGATGAGGACATCGATGGTGGGTGCCAGGCCGCAGGCCAGCGAGGCCAGGATGAAACCGGAAAGCCCGACCAGAAACAGGCTATGGCGACCGAAACGATCGCCAAGCCTGCCGCCCAGAACGAGCATGGCGGCATAGGCCACGCCATAGACGGACACCACCAGCTCAAGTGCGGCCGGGGTCGCCTTCAGCGAGGCGGCGATCGTCGGCAGCGCCACGTTGACGATGAAGAAGTCGGCGATCGGCAGGAAGGCGCCGGCGAGCAGCACGTAGATGCCAAACCCGTGCAGGCCTCCGGCGCGCGCCATGGAACGGGGAGAGTGCCAGGCCGGGTTTGGGGAATAGGCGGGAGTCATTCGAGTCTCCAGATATGTATGTTGACATAGTTATGTATACATAATGATTATGCACATATACATACCGGATAGGAGGCTGTAAACTCCCACGATATGAAAACCGACGGTGATTCATCCGCACGCAAAACCCCACCCACGGCCATTCGGTGGGCGGATCTGGCCGACCTGATCCTCATCATTGCCCGCGAGATCCAGTTCCGTGGCTACCGGGATGAGCGGGCGTTCCTGCTTTCGCAATCAGAGGGCATGGTTATGCGCCATCTGGTGGCGCACGCCTCGGCCACGCCCAGCCAGATCGCGGCCGCGACGGGGCTGCAGCGCACCAATGTCTCCACGGTGCTGCGCGACCTGGAAGGCAAGGGGTTGATCGAGCGCCATGTCGATCCGGATGATCGCCGGGGCGTCAGCGTCCACCGCACGCGGCGCGGGGCCGACAACTACGCCCTGGTGCGCAAGGAGTGGGGCGACGCCGTCTCCGCCGCCGCCGGCGGCGACGCCAGCAGGCTCGACGATGCGATCGCACTTCTCAGGTCCATCGAGGCCGGCCTCATCGCGACGCGGCCGAAAGGCAGCGACGGTCCTGTGCGAGGTTCCGCCCGCCGCCCGAATATCTAGCGTCGGACATTGCCGAACTCGGCCCGGCAGGTCAGGTCCGGGCCAATCGCTTCGGATGGCAACAAGTCACAAGCGTGTGCCGCTTTGCCTGTCGAAGATGTGGACCCGGCGCGGATCGATCTTCAGCCTTACCTCTTCGCCGGGACGGACGGTGAGCCGGTCCTTGACGATGGCGTCAATGGCGTCCTCGCCAAACCTGGCGAAGATCTGCGTCTCGGAGCCGGTCGGCTCCAGCACCGAAACCGTTGCCGGCAAACCGTCGGGCGCGATGTCGATATGCTCGGGGCGGATGCCGTAGATGACCGGCTGCCCGCGCTCTGCCCTGCCCTCCTCGACCGGCAACACGGAACCGGTGTCCGAGACAAAAACCTGCCTGCCGTCCTTCGAATCGATCTTGCCCTTGATGAAATTCATCGCCGGCGAGCCGATGAAGCCGGCGACGAAGACATTGCCCGGATTGTCGTAGAGATCGAGCGGCGCGCCGACCTGTTCCACCTTGCCGTCCCGCATCACCACGATCTTGTCGGCCATGGTCATGGCCTCGATCTGGTCATGGGTAACATAGACGATCGTCGTGCCGAGGCGCTGATGCAGTTCCTTGATCTCGACGCGCATCGCAACACGCAGTTTGGCGTCAAGATTGGACAGCGGCTCGTCGAACAGGAAGACCTGTGGGTCGCGCACGATGGCGCGCCCCATGGCCACGCGCTGGCGCTGCCCGCCGGACAGCTGTTTTGGAAATCGGTCGAGCAGCTTGCCCAGATCGAGGATCTCGGCCGCCTTCTTCACCTTAGCGTCGATCTCGGCCTTCGGCCTGCCCTTGATCTTGAGCGAGAAGCCCATGTTGTCGGCGACGTTCTTGTGCGGATAGAGCGCATAGTTCTGGAACACCATCGCTATGTCGCGGTCTTTCGGCAGCACATCGTTCACCACCCGGCCGCCAATGCTGATCTCGCCGCCCGATATGGCTTCGAGACCGGCGATCATGCGCAACAGGGTGGATTTGCCACAGCCCGACGGGCCGACGAGAATGACGAACTCGCCATCGGCGATGTCGACATTCACACCATGAATGACCTGCGCGCTGCCATAGCGCTTGACTATATTCCTGACGGTAACCTCAGCCAACTCGCGTCCCCTCTATTGCGGCAAGGCAATCTGCATCTTCACTTCGCCTTTTGGGGCGGATGCGGCGATCTCAAACGCGCGAACGCTGTCTTCGAATTCGAACGTACGCGTGATCAGCGGCTTCACGTCGATCGCGCCGGAGGACAGCATGGCAACGCAGCGCGGGAAGACATGCGCATAGCGGAACACATGCTCGACGCGCGCTTCGCGCACCATCGCCTTGCCGACGTCGTATTTGATGTCGTGCATCTGCACGCCGATGAACACCACCCGGCCGGCCGGGCAGAGCACATCGAAAATGCCTTCCGCGGCGCGCGGGCTGCCGGAGCATTCGAACACGATCTCGACGCCCCACCCGTCGGTTGCGGCGAGAATTTCCCGGGCCAGGTCCTGACGCGCGACATTGATGGGCGTGATGGAGCCGAGCTTCGCTGCGAGTTCGAGCTTGCTGTCGTCGACGTCCGAGACGAAGACCCGTGCGCAGCCTGCCGCCAGCGCCGACAGTGCCGTGACCAGGCCGATCGGCCCGGCGCCCATCACCAGTGCGATATCGCCCGGCTTCACCTGCGCCTTGGTGGCGGCGTGGACGCCGACGGCCAGCGGCTCCACCATGGCCGCCTCGGCGAACGAAACGTTGTCGGGGAGCTTGAAGGTGAAGTTCTCCGGATGCACGACGCTCGGGCGCAGGACGCCGTGGATTGGCGGCGTCGCCCAGAAACGAACCGCCGGATCGACATTGTACAGGCCCATGCGCGTCGCGCGGCTGTTCGGGTCGGGAATGCCCGGCTCCATGCAGACGCGGTCGCCGAGCTTCAGCGACGTCACCTCGGCTCCTGTCTCCACGACAACGCCGGACGCCTCATGGCCAAGGATCATCGGCGCCTTCACCTGGAAAGGGCCGGCGCCGCCATGCGTATAATAGTGGACATCCGAGCCGCAGATGCCGACGGTGTGCAATTTGATGCGCACATCGCGAGCGCCGAGCACCTCCTCGCGCTCGATCGGGAAATCCCGCAGCGACAGTTTCAGCTTTTCTTCCAGCACCAGCGACTTCATGAGCCTGCGTTCCCTCCTCTTTTCTCCGCCCTAACCACGCCAGACGATCAGCACGCCCAGTACGATCGCCAGGATATGGCAGACGGACAACGGGATCGACTGTTCGAGGAAGCGCATCCAGAACAGTTCGAGCGCAACGAACAGATAGATGCCGACAAAAACCCGGTCGAACCAGTTGGTGACGATCGGCAGGAAACCGGTGCGTTGCGGGCTTGCGACGATGGTGTTGGCTTCGTCGTCCACCTCGTCAAGATCGACCATGTGTTCCACGGGCCTACTCCTTGACCGCGCCAAAGGTCAGACCGGCCACGATGTGCCGCTGGACAACCGAGAAGATCAGCAGGGCCGGGACGAGCGTGATGATCGCAATGGACGCCATCGTGCCCCACTCGGTTCCGGTCGTGGTGACATACTCCGACAGGCCGGTGGTGATGGTGCGCGCGTTGAAGCTGGTCAGCGTCGCGGCGAGCAGGAATTCGTTCCAGGCGAACACCCAGGTCAGGATCAGGGTGACGGCGAGGCCGGGCCGCGCGAGCGGAAAGATGACTTCGCGGATGACCTGCCAGGTCGTGGCACCGTCGACGGTTGCCGCCTCGTCCAGTTCCTTGGGGATTGCATCGATCGTCGGCCTCAGCGTCCAGATGGCGAAAGGCAGGTTGAAAGTACAATAGAGCAGGATCATGCCCGTGCGCGTATCGTAGAGCTTCCACTCGCCAATGGTGAACACCTGCGTGAAGAGCAGGAAGAAGGGCAGCAGGAACACCGCGGCCGGCGCCATGCGGTTGGTGATCGTCCAGAAGAAGATGTTCTCCTTGCCGGCCAGATCGAAGCGCGACAGCGCGTAGCAGGCCATGAACGCAAGAACGGTCACCAGCACCGCGTTGCCGGTCGAGATGACGATGGAGTTGAACATGTAGCGGCGCAACGTGTCGTCGCCGAGGACCTTGACGTAGTTCTTCCAGTAAACGGTTTCGAGCAGCACGCTTGGCGTGGTGAACAGCTCGACCGCCGGCTTTACCGAGATCACGAACAGCCAGTAGATCGGGAACAGCGTCAGCAGGCTGAGCAAGGTCCACAGCAGGATGGAGAGAACCGGACTGTTGGCGCGCATCAGGATGGCCTCTTCTGGTCGCGCCGGGCGACAAGGGCGACATAGAGCAGCCAGCACATCACCAGAGTGAGGTACAGGACGATGATCGACGTGGCCGAGCCGTAGCCGTAGTCGGTCTTGGGAAAGACGATCTTCCAGATGTGCAGGCCGAGATACCGCGTCGCGGCGCCGGGGCCGCCACCGGTCAGCATCCACACTTCGTCGACGGTGCGCAGCGCGTCCATGAGGCGAATGAAGACCGTCGCCAGGATCGCCGGGCGGATCATCGGCAAGGTGACGTGCCAGAAGATCTGCCATTTGTTGGCCCCGTCGATCTGGGCCTGTTCGAACGGCTCCTTGGGGAGCGAAACCAGTGCGGCAAGCAGCGTCAGCGTCACCAGCGGCGTCCAGTGCCAGATATCCATGATGACGGTCAGCGCAAAGGCCATGGTCGCGTCACGACCGATATTGAGGTCGTAGCCGAACCAGGATTTCAAAAGGTACGGGATGATGCCGATGCTGGGCGTCGTCATCAGGCGCCAAACCGACCCGACGACGATCGGCGCCACGATCAGCGGCAGCGTGTGGATGGTGCGGAACAATCCCCGGCCTGGAAACTCGCGCATGAACAGCTGGGCCAGAAGATAGCCAAGGATGACTTCGCTGACGACGGCGAAGAAGGCGAACTTCAGCGTGAACGCGATCGAGGTCAGGAACTCGTTGTCGAAGACGAGACGGCGGAAATTGTCGGCGCCGTTGTAGACCATGTAGGGATTTGCACCGAATGGGTTCCATTGATGGAAGGCCACATAGAGCACGTACAGAAATGGGACGATGCCGAAGATCCCCAGGATCGCAATCGTCGGGGCGAGCATCAGCCATCCCACTCTGTTTGATCGCATGAAACCACTCCCCTGGCCGGCGCATTGTCCGCGACATTCTTGCGGCGGCGAAAATACACTCGGGCCGCCGCTTCACGGCAGCCCGAATTTAGGTTCGCGAAGCTACTTGCGGTAGCCGAGGTTCTTCAGCTCCGCTTCCGCGGCAGCAGCCATCTGGTCGAGCCCATCGTCGGACGACACCTCGCCCAGCAGGATCTTGTAGAAGATGGGCGCCGTGGCTTCACGCACCTGAGCATGGAACGGATAGGGCGGTGCGCCGGCAAACAGCTTTCCGTCGTTCTTGAGCATGGTGTAGTAGCCGTTGAGCTTCTTATCCATCTCGATGACTTTCGGATCGTCGTAGGTTGCCGTGTTGGTGATGCGGGGTGCTGCCACCGCCCAATCGCCCTGGACCGAGTCCTGGCCGATATACTGCAGGAACAGCAGCGCGGCTTCCTTGTTCTTCGAGGTGACCGGAAGGCCGAAGGCGCCGCCGTCATAGTAGCCGATATAGCCCTTGCCGGCTTCCGCATCCTCCATGACCCCCGGTGCCAGCGGTGGCAGGGCGACGCCGACATTGCCCACGACCTTCGACTTTTCTGCGTCGGCAGCAATCCAGGCCGCGTTCTCGCCGTAGACCAGGCCCTGTGCCGCGCGGCCCGCCGCGAAGGTGGTGCCGACTTCGGTCCATGTGCTGGCCGGCGATTCCGGCGGTGCGATGTCACGCAGATGCAGCCAGTATTTGAGCGCGGCTTTTGCCTTGTCGCTGTTCATCGTGCCGCCATTGGCGACCGACGCCGAGTAGTTTTTCGAAGCGTCGATACCCCAGTTGTAGACACCGAACGTAGGCGCAATCAACTCGAAGAACTCATACCAGGAAGCAGGGTGGCCGGTATGCGCCTGCGCGGTGGTGCCCCACAGTTCCAGATTGTGGTCCTTGCCCCATTTGGTGAAGAATTCAGCGATCTGCGTGTATTCCTCATGGGTCTTGGCCGGCACCAGGTCCTTGCCGGTTTCCTTCTTGAAGGCTTCCTTGATCGCCGGATCGTTGAACAGATCGGTCCGGTACAGATAGAGCTTGATGAAGGCTTCCATCGGAATGCCGAAAAGATCGCCGTCGGCATTCTTGAAATAGTTGGCAAACGTCGTGAAATGCGTTTCGTCGTATTCCGGCGCCTTCAGCGATGGGTCGTCCTTCAGGGATTTCGTGATGTCGACCAGGAAGTCGCGGGCAAGGTAGGCGTAGATGATGTCCTGCTCGATATAGACCATGTCATAGATGCCGGTCTTGGCTTCCATGTCCTTGATCGCCTTGTCGTACATCTGGTCCCAGGACGTGGTCTCGATTTCCACCTTGATGCCGGTCGCCTTCTCGAAAGCGGGGGCAAGAACGTCCTTGATGTAGTTCGAAGGCGGCGTGCTTTCGGTCACGCCGTGCAGCGTGACACCCTTGTATTTCGCACCGGCATCCGACCAGAAATCGGCCTTGGCGGGCATCACGCTGGTCATCAGGCATACTGCCAATGCGGCAAGGCCCATTCTGAGTTCATGTTTCATTTTTCACTCCTCCAACAAAACATTGACTGTCAGTCGTCCATTCTGCGATCGCCGTGTTCCTGCCCCTTCCGGAACGGCACCTCCTGGCCACCCGGACATGGCTGAAACCCGTTGCAGGCCGATGCGCGCCGGTCCGTCCTCCTGGAAAAGTGGCACCCGGAAAGAGAACTCCCCGGGTGCCGGCCCTGGGAGGCAAATCCAAGTCCACGCGCTCGAATGCAGTGGCTCCGCCGCGCGTCCGACCAGCCGATCGTGGCGCCATTTCGCCAATCCCTGCCGGCAATGCAGTTGCCATGACGCAGCACTTGCCGCGACGTGACGCCTTCCAGGCAACGAAACGGCGGCTGTGGTTCCCGCAAAGACATCCTCCCCGACCGGTGCCTGAGATGAAAGCTCAGCGACACGGATCCTCCGGCGTTCGCGAATTTGTTCTGCCTGCGGCCTCGCTCCCCCGGGCATTCCGATGAACTTAGTGCCGGGACATCCCCCCGTGCCACGCGTGGTTAGCAGGCGATCTATACTTTTTCGCCGACTGCGCGCGCGCCGCCTGACCAGGCGCGGATCTCCCTGAACGGATCGGCGCGCGCCTCAGTCCCGATCTTGTGGGCATTGCGCCGGTAGTCTGACGGCGTGCGTCCGCAGATCTTGAAGAACTGCCTGTTGAAATTGGCGACGTTGTTGAACCCGACTTCGAAGCAGATGTCGGTGATCGGCCGATAGGTCTGAGTCAGCAGCGAGCAGGCTGCATATATGCGCGCTAGGATGACGTAACGGGCAAAGGTGTGACCTGTCTGCCGCTTGAAGAAACGTGAAAATGCTTGCGGTTCCAGCCCGCAGAGCCTTGCAACGAACGGCAGGTCGATATCGTCGCTGTAGTGGTCCAGAACATAGCGCATTGCCACGTCGAGTTCCGGCGGCAATTCCGCCTGCGCGGAGGTGGGCGCCAGCCGCGAGAGCCTGCGGCGGTCGCCAGGATTGCGGGCCAGCGTGATCATCAATTGCAGAAAGAGCACCACGCGCTCGGCACCTTGGGCGGCGCCGATCTGTGCGAGCAGTCGCTGCCCAGCGAGGGCGGTGGCCCCGCGAAACTCCACTCCGTAGACCGCGTCGTCGTAGAGCGGCCGGATGGTTCCAAGTTCAGGACAGAAGCCGGTGACCCGATCGGCCCATTCGCGGCTGAACTGGATCAGCATGTCGCGATTGCGAATTGTCTTCCCGGGTTCGATATCGCTGACCCAATTGTGCGGGACGTTCGGCCCGGTCAGGACCAGGCAGCCTGGTGCGAATTCCCCGATATGATCTCCCACCATCATGACGCCCGAAGTCGTTCGCGTCAGGTGCAGTTCGTATTCCGGATGATAATGCCACTTGGCTTTGAAGAACGGATAGTCATGCATGCTCCAGCGGAACGATTCCGCCGGCGGACATATGATCATTTCGAAGTCCGGAACGATCTTCAGAGCGGGCTTCATTGAGTGGCTCCTTCCCGGTAACGCAACGACCGCTTGATCCGCGGTCTCCCCTGGCTCTTTGGCAAGGGCTTCTCCCTCGGCGGCAAACCGACGCCTCCTTCGCCTACTTGCCCGGGGCTTATCGAAAACCGTCATTGACCGGACGGTGATCCGTCCTCACAGGCCTTGCAGGTCATTCAGTGCGCACTGGCCACCGAACAAAATACATTGAACGATGCCATCAGGCGAAAACAAGACACAAGGTACCGCACGCTCAAGGCGCCGGCTCGATGGATCCTCCTCCAATGCATCTGGTGCTTTTGCCAGGCTTATATGTTGCTTAATGAGACAAATTAGAGTTTTCCATTGAGCTGTCAATCATTTTTGTTCGAAAAGTGGAATCAGACGGAACCGTTGCGCACTCGTATGAGTCTTGACATGAACCTGGTTTGGATATTTTGTTGTGCTATGCAACATAGATTGCGTCGTGGAGGAGCTGCACATGCGCAGATTGGGCATTCATTCATTCGTTTGGACCGGCGGCGGCACCCAGGCCATGCTCGAAGAGGCGATGGAGAATTCTGCCGCCTGCGGCTATCAGCTGATCGAGTTCGCGTATCTACGGCCCGAAAAATTTGACCTCGACCGCCTCGCGAAGAAGGCTGAGGCGCTGGGCCTCGCAATCGCCGTCACGATGGGCCTTCCGTTGAGCGCCGACGTGTCGAGCGAGGATGCTGCCGTCGTCAAGGCCGGCGAGGACTTGCTCGCGGGCGCGGTCGCGGCCGTTCGAGATATCGGCGGCACCAAGCTTGGCGGCATTCTCTATTCCGCCCACACGAAATATTCGACCATGCCAAGCGATCGCGGCCGCAAGAACAGCATTGCCGCCATTGCCAGGACGGCCGAAGCGGCAAAGACGGCCGGCGTCGATCTGGTGCTGGAGGTCGTCAACAGGTTCGAGACAAACCTCCTGAACACGGCGGCTCAAGGCCTCGACTTCATCAAGGCGACCGGCTCCGATCACGTCAGGCTCCATCTCGACACGTTTCATATGAACATCGAGGAAGCGAACCCGGCGGCGGCCATTCGTCTGGCCGGCGACAAGATCGGCTATTTTCACATCGGCGAAAGCAATCGCGGCTACCTCGGCGACGGGGTGATCGATTTCGATCGCATCTTCGATGCCTTGCTCGATATCGGCTACGAGCGCGACATTACCTTCGAATCGTTCTCCAGCGCCGTGGTCGACGAAGGTCTTTCACTGGCATGCGCGATCTGGCGCGATACCTGGACCGAGAACATGCCGCTGGCAAAGCACGCCAAGGCCTTCATCGACCTGAAAATGCAAGAGGCGGTTCGCCGGCGAACGACGAACGCCCGTCCATAGGCTGCGCATGGGCAGCCTCCACCCAGTTGCCGCACGCTTGAGCGGCGTGTACCAAATGACGGCTTGCGATCGCTTGCAGCTGGCGGACCGCAGGTAGCCTGGAGAGACCTACGTGAATGACCCGGCGCTGACCGCCAGTTCGCATCGCAGAATTCGACAAAGCAATGAAGTGGCGGCTCTGAGAGCCCTTCACCAGTTTGGACGACTGAGCCGAGCCGAACTCGCACGCAAATTGCGCCTTAACCGCTCTTCGTCGGGGCATATCATCGCCAGCCTGACGGCAGACGGTCTGGTGCGCGAAGCCATCGAGGATCCGCCCGAACAACCGGGTTATGCCCGGGTCGGCCGCCCCGGCATCATGCTGGAACTGGTGCCGGATGCCATATTCTTCCTTGGGGTGGAGATCGGCGTCGAACATATCAGCACGGTCGAGATCGATCTCGGGACCAACATCGTTTCGACGAATGTGGAACCGTTTGACGGACCGTCGATCAGCGTCGAGGCCGCGGTCGATCGCGCGGTGAGCCTGGCTCTGCAATCCATTCCGGCGTCGAAGCTGGAGCGATGCGAGGGCTTTGGCGTCTCGACGCCGGCGCAGATGGACAAGCATGGCCTAGTCCGACTGGCGCCGCTTCTCGGCTGGCGAAACGTTCATCTCGCCGAGCTGGTACGAGACGTCTTGCCGCTGCGCGTTCCGGTGCTTGCCGAGAACGATGCCAACGCATTCGCCATCGGCGCGACCTACGGGCGCAGCGAGGCGCATTCGGGCGTGACGCTGTTTCTCGTGATGGAGAGCGGCGTCGGCGGCGGCATCATCATCGACGGCAATCTTTTTCGCGGCGCCAACGGGCTGGCGGGCGAGATCGGCCACCTGATCATCAGCGACGCGCCAGGTCCGCGCCGCAATCTGGAACAGCTGATCGGCCTTGAAACCATCATGGGCGAATACCGCAAGACCTCCGCCCTCAGCCATCCGGCATTCGGCAACTTCCTGGCCGATGTCCAGGATCGGCTGCCCAGCGCCGTCTCCATCGCCGAGCAGTGGGCAAAGGCCCTGGCAACCGGGCTTGTGCAGGCCTGCCGGATCATCGACGCCGACCGGATCGTGCTGGGCGGTTCGGTCGCCGCGCTCTATTCGCTGATGGCTGCCAGGGTGGCCGCACATATCCACGCCATACAGGAATCCAGCTTCCCCTTCCCATCGATCACGGTGAACGACGAAGGAACCGTCGGTTCCGCTTTCGGTGCAGCCTGCATGCTGCACCAGCGTTATCTGTCTCTGGAGAGCCAGCGTTTCGCCGACGATACGGCGGAACTCGAAGGGCCGGAGGCAGACGAAGGGTGATAAACGCGCGGTCGCTTTTTTTGCAGCGACTTCGCAATGGCACTAATCACTGCAAACTCTCGATCCGATTAATATGTTGCATAAGCATACAAATGCCCATAACGTGCTATTTGGAGGAATAACAGCGCATTCCATCGTGGCCCGTCTCAGGCCGCCGTTTGCTGCCAGTATCAGCGAGCGCGTCCGCGAGACCTGCGGCAAGCGCGCCCTCCGATATCGACGTGCCCAACAGCCGAGCCAGCCGATGCAAGCGGATGCGATTTCAAGTCAGACCAAGCTCGCAGCGGACGCACTCGGGCCGACCGTCGTCATCGGCGAGATCCTGGTGGAGATCATGGCGAAAAGCCGTGGCGACGGTTTCCTCGAACCAATCGAGCTCATCGGCCCCTACCCCAGCGGCGCGCCGGCGATCTTCATCGATCAATGCGCCAAGATCGGCGGCTCGGCGGCAATTGTCGCCTCGGTCGGCGACGATGATTTCGGCCGCCTCAACATCGAACGGCTTCGATCCGACGGCGCGGACATATCGGCCATCTCGGTCAGCCCCGACTATCCGACCGGGAGCGCGTTCGTCCGCTATCGCGACGACGGCTCGCGCGACTTCGTCTACAACATCGGAAAATCCGCGGCCGCCCTGGTCAGCCTGACGGCTGAGGCGAAGGCGCTGTTCGCGCGGGCCGGACACCTGCACGTCATGGGTACAGCTCTTGCCATCCCGGGTGTCTGGGAGATGATGGATCATGCCATCGGCGCCATCAAGCAGCGCGGCGGATCCGTTTCCCTCGACCCCAATCTGCGCAAGGAGTTGCTCGGACACGGACAGACGCGGGAGCGCTTCGCCAGGCTCATCGATGTCGCCGACCTTGTCCTGCCCTCCGGCGACGAATTGTTCGTGGCAGCTGGCGTCGAAGGCGAAACCGCCGCGGTCGCCGCGCTGTTTGCCCGTGGCGTGACGGAGATCGCTCTCAAGCGCGGCGAACACGGATCGACATTTTTCGGCGCCGACGGCTCGCGCCTCGATTGTCCGGCGTTCAGGGTTGCCGAGGTGGATCCGACGGGCGCCGGCGACTGTTTCGGCGGCGCTTACGTCGCTTGCCGGCGCCTCGGCATGCCTGCGTTCCAGGCGCTTGAATATGCCAATGCCGCGGGCGCTCGCAACGTCACCATGCAAGGCCCGATGGAGGGTGCCGCGTCACGCAAGCAGCTTGACGAGTTCATCGCCGTGACCCCGAAAACGTCCGATGAGCGGCCTACTCGGAGACCTGGCGAGGGCGGCGCAATGGTTGACCAATGGGCGTCACGTTGAGAGCGGACGACACAGGTTTGGACACGGCCGTGCGCGGCCAAACAGATAAATTGGAGAATTGAGATGGGTCAGGATCTGTCGGGAAAAGTCATAGCAATCACCGGTGCGGCGTCCGGTATCGGCCTGGCCTGCGCCAAGGCCTGCCTTTCTTCGGGGGCACGCGTCGTCCTTGTCGACTATGCAGAGGATCGGTTGAAGAGCCTGGCGTCGGAACTGGGTTCCAACGCGATCCCGCTGGTGGTCAACCTCACCGACCCAAAAAGCGTGGCGGGCATGATGCCGGCCATTCTGGACAAGGCCGGCCAGCTCGATGTCTTCCACGCCAATGCCGGCGCCTATATCGGCGGCGATTTTACGGACGGCGATCCGGACGCCTTTGACCGGATGCTGAACCTGAACGTCAATGCCGTATTCCGAACGGTTCATGCGGTCCTGCCGCACATGATCGAACGCGGCACGGGAGACATCGTCGTCACCAGCTCCGTTGCCGGCCACACGGCCGTGCCGTGGGAGCCGATCTACACTGCTTCCAAGCACGCGGTTCAGGCGTTCGTCCACGCGCTGAGGCGGCAGGTCGCGAAACACGGCATCCGTGTCGGTGCGATCGCCCCCGGGCCGGTGCTGACGCCCCTCGTCGAAGACTGGCCGAAGGAGAACCTCGACCGGGCGATCGCTGCGGGGACTCTTTTCGACCCGAAGGAAGTCGCCGAGGTCCTTGTTTTCATGCTGACGCGATCGCGCACGGTAACGATCCGGGACGTCGTCATCCTGCCGGCCAACTTCGATATCTGACAGCACGGCAAGTCGGCATCGGAATTGGGAGGAGGACCATGTACCAGGCTCGTTTCAGGGTGGACAACGAGGTCGCCGTGGTGACCGGCGGTGGCCGCGGCATTGGCCTCGCATGCGCGGATGCGCTTGGCGAGGCCGGCGCTTCCCTGGTGATCATCGAACCGGACGAGCAGGTCGGCAGTGCCGGAAGGGATGAGCTGATCGCGAAAGGTCACAAGGCCGAACTGGTGATCGGCGACGTGACATCGTCGGCAAGAGTGACCGAGATTGCCGACATGCTGGCTGGCCGTGGCACGCCTGCTTCGATCCTCGTCAACAATGCCGGCATCGGCAGCAGCGGCATTTCATTGGAGGATGTGGACGACGAACTGTGGCTGCGAATGATGGACGTCAACGTCAACGGCGTCTTCCGTTGCTGCCGCGCCTTCGGCAGGCACATGATCACCGCCCGGCATGGCTCGATCGTCAATCTCGGATCGATGTCCGGCACGATTTGCAATCGGCCGCAGCCGCAGACGCCCTATAACGTCTCGAAAGCGGCCGTCCATCACTTGACGCGCTCGATCGCCGCCGAATGGGCGCCGCATGGGGTGCGCGTCAACGCGGTCGCGCCGACCTACATCGAAACGCCGATGGTTCTGGCGATCCCGGAGAACAAGACGCGGATCGAGGCCTGGTTGCGAGACACGCCGATGGGCCGGATGGGACAGGCGCATGAAGTCGCAAGCGCCGTGCTGTTCCTCGCCTCCGACGCGGCCAGCCTGATGACCGGCGCCGTCGTGCCTGTCGATGCCGGATTTACATGCTGGTAGGACGGCGGCCCCCGAAAATCCCTTCGCGGGCGGCTCGATGCCGCATAAGCGCGTGCACCTGGACACCTCAGCATAGAGTGCCCCAGTTGATCCTCGACAGTTCTCTTCCGCGATCGCCAGGCACAGTGCGATGCCGCCATTGGCACTTGAACGGTCAAGTCGGGCAAGCGTAACATCCCGCTATCTAATTGAGTCTGCTTCATTCGTCCGAGCTAATGCTCGGATTGGTTTGGATACTTTCCTTGAATACGCAAGCCATCGGCGGCGCGCCGGAGCGCGGCAAATCGTTTGCCCATGTGGCCGAAGCCTCGTGGGGCAAGGGCCTCAGCACCTTGCTCCGCATCGTGCGCATGACGCTGCGCCATCCCTGGCAGGTCGCGATCACCATCGCCTCGACGTTCATCGCCGCGACGCTGCAGCTTTTCATTCCGCGCTTGCTGGGACGCGCCATCGATCAGGCGCAGGGCGTGATGGCGGCGGGTGCCGGTGCCGCGGCAGAGCATGCGCTGTGGAATACGGCGCTGACGCTGCTCGTCGTCAGCATCCTGCGCGGTCTCTTCACCATGGCGCAGAACTACTTTGGCGAGGCCGTCGGCCATCAGACCGGCTATGAACTGCGCCTGGCTTTCTACGAGAAGATCCAGCGCCTGAGCTTTTCCTTCCACGACCGGGTCCATACCGGCGATCTCATCACGCTCGGCCTCCTCGACCTCGACGGCGTGCGCATGTTCTTTTCCACCGGCATCCTGCGCGTGGTGCTGCTCGGCGTGCTGATCGGCGTCGGCGCCTATCTGCTGATCAGCACCGATCTCGTGCTCGGGCTGCTCAGCCTGAGCTTCGTGCCGTTCGTCGCCTGGCGATCCTCGGTCACCCAGCTGGCGTTGCGGAGCACCTGGCTGACGCTGCAGCAGCGGCTGTCGGTGCTGAGCCGGGTGATGGACGAGAACCTCGGCGGCATCCGCGTGGTGCGTGCCTTCGCGGCGCAACGGCATGAGCTGGAGAAATTCGACCGCGCCAAGCAGGATGCGCTGGACCTCGCCACCGAGCGCGTCGACATCCGCGTCAGCAACACCAGCGCCATGAACTTCTCGTTCCTGGCCGCCATGGGCCTGGTGCTTTGGTTCGGCGGCCAGAAGGTGATAGCAGGCCAGATCAGCGTCGGCACGCTGGCCCAATTCCTCACCTTCATGACCATCCTGCAGATGCCGGTGCGCCAGCTCGGCCTGATGGTCAACTCGTTCGCACGTGCCTCGACCTGCGGCACGCGGCTGTTCGAACTGCTCGATGCCGAGCTCGATATCGAGGACGCACCCGATGCCAAGGACCTCGTCGTCACCGACGGTGTGCTGCGCTTCGACAATGTCGGCTTCCGCTACGCAGGCGCTAGCCGCCCGACGCTGTCCGGCATCTCCTTCGAGGCCAAGTCCGGCGATACCATCGGCATCGTCGGCCCGCCAGGCACCGGCAAGTCGACCATCGCGCACCTGATCCCGCGCTTCTACGACGTGACCTCAGGCGCGATCACCATCGACGGCCAGGACATCAGCAAGGTCACGCTGCAGTCGCTGCGCAAGGCGGTCGGCGTCGTGCAGCAGGATGCGTTCCTGTTCACCACCTCGATCGAGAACAACATCGCCTATGGCAATCCGTGGGCGCGCGAGACCCGCATCGGACAGGCCGCCGAATACGCCCAGCTGCACAACTACATTATCGGACTTCCCGCGGGCTACACCACGGTCGTCGGCGAACGCGGCGCGTCGCTTTCCGGCGGCCAGCGGCAGCGCCTGACCATCGCGCGCAGCCTGATGCTGCGGCCATCGGTGCTGGTCTTCGACGATTCCACCGCCGCTATCGACGCCGGCACCGAGCAGCGTATCCGGGCGGCGATGAAGCGCTTCGCCAGGGACCGCGTGACGCTCATCATCTCGCACCGGCTGAGCTCGCTGATGCATGCCGACCAGATCCTGTTCGTCGAGGGCGGACGGATCGTCGAGCGCGGCACGCATGAGGAACTGCTGGCGCTGGGTGGACGCTACCGCGCGCTCCACGACCTGCAGCTTCGGCCGGAAGACGACCGACCAGCGGCCATGGGAGCCGCATGATGTCGACACAGAACGACGACGAGAAGGAAGACACCAGCGGGCGGCCGACAAAGGCTGTCGTCGGCTCGCACCGCGATGAGGAAGAGGTTTTCGGCAAGGCCTACGATCCGCACATCGTGCGGCGTATCTGGAGCTTCGTAAAACCCTATCAGGGCCGGATCTTCATCTCGGTCGCCGCCGTGCTGGTGTTCACGCTGACGCAGCTGGCGATCCCGCTGGTCATCCGCTACGCCATCGACCACGGCATGGCGGCGGGCAGGCTCGACCGCTCGGTGATGGTGTGGGCAACCGGCGCCTTCGCGGTCATCATCCTCATCAACTATGCCGCCAGCTATGTGCAGGAGAGCGTCGTCGGCAAGGTGGCCGAGAACGTGCTGTCCGACCTGCGCCGCGCCATGTTCAGCCATTTGCAGCTGATATCGTTGAGCTTCATGGACAAGACCGAGGTCGGCCGGCTGATGTCGCGCCTGCAGGGCGACGTCAATTCGATGCAGGAATTCCTTGAGACGTCGGTGATGTCGGTGGGCGACATCGTGCTGTTATTCGGCATCGTCAGCGTGCTGCTTTGGCTGGATTTCCGGCTCGGGCTGCTGACGCTGGCGACCATGCCGGTGCTGTTCATCGTGCGCCTGTTCTGGCTGCCGCGCGCCAAGGTCGCCTTCATGGCGGCGCACGAGACCAACTCGATCGCCAACGGCGCGCTGGCCGAAGGCATCCATGGCGTGCGCACGGTGCAGAGCCTCGAACGCCAGCATGTCAATTTCGACCTTTATGACGAGAAGGTGCTGGCCAATCTCCGTGCCCATCTTCGGTCGGCGAAATATGCCCAAGTGATGGTGCCGATCGTCGACACGCTGACCGGCATCGCCATGGCGACGGTCATTGTCGTCGGCGGTTCGATGGTGCTGTCGCACAGCCTCGACGTCGGCGTCATGGTGGCGTTCCTGTTCTACATCCAGCGCTTCTTCGACCCGATCCGCTCGCTGACCATGCAGTACAGCGTCATGCAGCGCGCTATGGCTTCGGGCCAGCGCATCTCCGAAGTGCTCGACGTGCCGGTGGACGTCAGCGACAAGGACGGAGCGGTTAGACTGTCGCGCGACATGGACGGCTCGGTCGAGTTCAGGAACGTCACCTTCGGCTATAGGCAGAACCTGCCGGTGCTGAAGAACATCTCCTTCCGCGTCAATCCGGGCGAGACCGTAGCACTGGTCGGCCCGACCGGATCGGGCAAATCCAGCTCCATGGCGCTGGTGCATCGCTTCTACGATGTGTGGTCGGGTCAGGTCCTGGTGGGCGGGCACGATGTCCGCGACCTGACGCAGGATTCGCTCGGCGAGCAGGTGGCGATGGTGCTGCAGGAGCCGTTCCTGTTCTCCGGCTCGGTGCTGGAGAACATCCGCTATCACAAGACCGGCGCCAGCCGTGAGGAGGTGGTGCGCGCGGCTCAAGCCGTCGGCGCGCACGATTTCATCGAGCATCTGCCTGATGGCTACGACACCGAACTCGAGCAGCGCGGCGGCAACCTCTCGCTCGGCCAGCGCCAGTTGATCAGCTTCGCGCGGGCGCTGGTGGCGGACGCCAAGATCCTGGTGCTTGACGAAGCCACGGCCAGTATCGATTCCTACACCGAGATGCTGATCCAGAAGGCGCTGGTAAAGCTGCTCGAAGGCCGCACCGGGCTGGTCATTGCCCATCGGCTAGCCACCATCCGCGGCGCCGACCGCATCATCGTCCTGCAGAACGGCGAGATCGTCGAAAGCGGCAACCACGAGCAATTGATGGAAAGAAAGGGCCTCTACGCCCGCCTCTACAACATGAACTACGCTTCGTTCGACGATATTTCAGAAGGCGAGATGGAACCGGAGGCAGCGGTCGGCAAGGCGACGTGATTGGCGCAGGTTCGCGCGTGGCGGCATCACAATCTTGAACGATTTAAAGCCGGCAAGCCGCTGGTGCTAACCACCGTCACTTTGCGCTCGGCGGAGCGCAAGGACGAAAGCGCGTCCTGGGAGATGCCCTCGCCGGTGATCACCTCGATGATCACCGGCATTTCGCTGCCCATCGACGGCGGTTATACCTGTCGATGAGGCCGAGCCACCTTGTCGACTGGGCCCATTTCCTGAACATCAATCATAGGATACATGCAGGACATGACGCTCAGAATGATACTCCTCGATGCCAAGCCGCTCGGCGCGGCCGATGTCGCCGAGATCGCACGTCGAAATGCTCGCCTCATTCTGGGCGAGGAGGCGATGCGCCGCATCCGCGCGAGCCGTGCCGTCATCGAGCGTCTCGCGCAACTCGGCAAGCCGATATACGGCGTCACCACCGGCCTCGGCGCTTGTGTCGACACGCCGCTGGCGCAGGCCGATCTGATCGCCTTCCAGCATAGCGTGCCGCTCAGCCACAGCATGGGCATCGGACCGGCGCTGGCGACCGATGCCGTGCGGGCAATGATGGTAGCGCGCATCTCGGGCATGGCCGCGGGCGGCACCGGCGCCTCCGAGCGTGTGGTCATGGGCCTGGTGGCGGCGCTGAACGCCGGCGTCCACCCGGTCATCCCCGCCTGGGGATCGATCGGGGCGGCGGACCTCGCGCCTCTCGGCCATATGGCGAGGGCGCTGCGCGGCGATGGCGAGGTGGAGTTCCAGGGCAAGGTCATGCCGTCTGCCGAGGGGCTCGCGCTTGCCGGGCTCGCGCCGCTCGACCTGCGCGAGAAGGACGGCCACGCCATCATTGTCGCCAACAGCCTTTCGACCGGAACGGCCTGCCTCTACCTCGAGGACGTCGCGCATCTCATCGACTGGTCGATGGCCGCAGTGGCGCTCAACTACGAGGCCTTCCGTTCGTCGCTGACCGCAATCGACGAGGACGCGCTGTCGGCGCGACCGGCGTTCGGCCAGCGCGAGATCGGCGCGCGCCTGCGGGCGGAGCTCGAGGGAAGCGGGCTGTGGCAGGAGAATGCGGCGCGGCGCATCCAGGACCCGCTCAGCTATCGCTGCGTGCCCCAGGTGTGGGGCGGCCTGCTCTACGCGTTGGAACAGGCAAGGCTGGCGACCGAGATCGAGCTGACCCATTCAGGCGACAACCCGGTGATCCTGCCTGCTGCCGAACGGGTCATCTCGAACGGCAATTTCGACCTTACGGCGTTGACGCTGAGCTGGGAACAGCTCGGCCAGGCCCTCGCGCATTGTGCGGTGGGCACCGCCAACCGCTGCATGAAGCTGATGTCGCCGACGGTGGCGGAACTGCCGCGCTTCCTGTCGGCCAGGGGCGGCAGCCGCCAGGGTTATGCCGAATTGCAGAAACCGCTTGCCGGCCTGGAGGCCGAGATCCGGCATCTGGCCAATCCGATGTCGCTCAGCCCGCTTGCCGTTTCGGACGGCATCGAGGATCAGTCGTCGATGGCGCCGCGGGTGGTGGCAAAGACGGCCGAGATCATCGTGCGCCTGCGCTACCTGGTTGCGATGGAACTGATCTTTGCGGCGACCGGGGTGGAACTGCGCGGCGTTGTCGACAGTATGGGCGAAGGGCCGCAACGCACCTATGCCGCCGTACGCGCGCTCGTCAGCCCGCTCGACGACGACCGCGAAATGAGCGCCGACATGACGCGGATTGCCCGGATGGTGGCGGGGCCCCGGTGCTGAGCCGGCGCCTCGTGGCGCCCTTTCGGCGCATCGGCGTTTTCGAGCACCCGTGGAACCCGGATCGCTTAGAGCGGTTCAGCTTTTGATAGAACCGCCGACCCGCTCTAAGTATTTGTTTTTACGCAATTCCGGACGGAAAACCGCTACGCGTTTTCCTGGAGTTTCTCTAAAGAAAACGCGACGAATCGAGAAGCTCGGCCACGCCGTCAAGTTGCTTGTGCAGGCGATGCCAGCGACGGTCGAGATAGACCAGCGAATGCGCCTCCGGAAGGACCTCCTCAGGCTGCACCTCGCCTTCCAGCAGTTCCGCCGCGACCAGCGTCGCGCCCTCGATAGGCAGGAGGCCGAGCCGGCGGGCGCGGAACCAGGTCGAAACTCCGGTGTAGCGCGGTTCGCCCGTGGGCAGTCGCGTCCAGGCGCCCCCCGGCGGGAAGCGTTCCGCGCCGCTCGACGCGCAGAGTTGCGCCAGGTCGATATCGGTGAAGCGGAGCAGGTGGATCACCATGGTCTCGGCCCGCAGCATGGGCTCGGACGAGGTGGATTTCATCGAAAGCGAGAAGGCGACGACCGGCGGCGCGGCACTTACCGAGATCAGCGAGGACACGGTCATCGCCACCGGTCGGTCGCCGGGGTCGGCCGTGATCACGGCGACACCGGCCGGATGGTGGCGAAAGGCTTCGCGGAAGGCGTTGGTCATCGGATGCGGGAAGCTCATCGACGTGTCTCTTCTGCAGCATGAAAGGGGGCCGGGCGGCGTCCGCTGCCCGGCCCTTCGGAACTACTTCTTCTCGATCAGATCATAGAACTGCCAGACATGGTTGCTCCAGACACCACCTATGTAGCGGCCGGCCGACGTGACGATCGACGGCGCGATCGTGAAGTGGTTGGCCGCCACCATCATCTCGCGGAAGATGCGCTGCATCACGCCAGCGCGCAGCGACGCGCCGCCCGCCGCGCGATAGGCGAAGTTGCAGATATCGACGCCCACCTCGTGGATCTCGGACTTGGCCAGATGGACAAGGCTGATCTGCCGCGTCGAGGTTCTGTTGCCGGCCTCGACCGTCGCCTCGATGTCGCGCCAGACTTCGAAGACAAAGGCGCGGGCAGCGCGATAGCGGGCCTCGGCGCGGCCATAGTCGTGCCAGAACTTCTCGCTCTCGCCGATAAGCCCGGCACGGCCCGACTTCGTGCGGGCGAACTTGGCGATCTCGTCCAGCATACGCCGCCCGGCCCCCAGTGCCCAGCCGGTATGGCCGATGGCGGCGAGACCTACGACCCCGAGACTGAAGAACTCCTTCTGGCGCAGCGGCGGTGCGGTCAGGATCGGGAAGACGAGATCGTCGGCGATGAAGACGTCCTCGGCCGCATAGTCGATGCTGCCGGTGCCGCCGAGGCCCAGAACGTCCCAATTGCCGAGCTGCTTGTGCTCGGAGATCGGCGCATGGGCGCACATGATGATCACGTTGCCCTTGTCGTCCTTGGTGGGCTTGCCGGAGCCATCGTCGACGAAGGCGGCGCTGTGGCTGTAGGTGGCGTGGCTGAAGCCGCTGCCATAGCTCCACTTGCCGTTCAGCCTGTAGCCGCCGTCGACCTTCTTCAGCATGCCGAGCGGCGCGCCCTGCCCCGAGAAACGATTGTCGGTGCCCGGCGCGAAAAGCCGCTCGACCGCACTGTCGGGCAGGAAGGCCGCCGACATTGCGCCGATGCAGCAATGCACCATGGAAACCCAGCCCGCCGATCCCGAATGCCAGGTGATCGCCTCTATGAGTTCGAGGCCCTGGGTGGGTGGCAGCTGCGCGCCGCCGAGGCTCTCGGCGGCGAAGATATGCGACATCCGCAGCGGCTTCAGCACCTCGAACGTGGCCTGGGTCAGTTCACCGCTCTCCTCATCGGCGGCGGCATTGGCTTCCAGGATCGGGCCGATCTCCGCGATCGTCTTCAGCATGTCGCCATGGTCGACGGTGGTACCCCAGTAGCCGTGCTTAATCGGTTTGTTCATCGTCTTTCCTTCCTCCTTCAAATGCGGTTAGCCGGCGAGAAAATCGCCAATCTTCCTGAGCGTTTCGGGCTTTTCCTGCTGCACGAAGTGGCCGGCATCCTCGACCAGGATCAGCCGCGCATCGGGCAGTGCCTCAACCCAGAGCGGCGCCTGACCGGCTGGCAGCATGCGGTCCTCGGTGCCCCAGACGATCAGCGTCGGGTTGGTGATGCGCGCCAGGAAGCGGCGCAGGTTCGGGTGGCCCATGCCGAACGGCGTCAGCAACCGGCCGAGCGTCTCGCCTTCACGTGCGCGATCGGCGCCGAAGGCTTCCGCGAAAGCGGGGTCCGAACCATCCGGGAAATAGCGCAGGGCCACCGAGACGTCATGTGCCAGATAGGCCGGCAGATCCTGCGGCGCGACCTCGCCGAGATTGGTGGCCGGGTGGGCAGGATCGTTCAGTCCGGCAGGTGCGATCAGGACCACCCTGTCGAAACGCTCGCGCGCCACGCCCGCAAGTTCGCTCGCCATCCACCCCCCCATGGAAAACCCAATGAGATGAGGCTTCTCCGGCAGGTCCAGAATATCGAGCAGGTCCAGATAGTGCAGAACCATGTCGGACATGCCCGCCACATGCGGCGCGGCGCCCGAAAAGCCGAAGCCGGGGTGGCTCGCGCAGAGCACGCGGAAGCGGTCGGCAAGTCCTTCGGCGAAGTCGAAGCCTTCAAGCGTCGAGGCGCCGTGCAGGAACAACACCGGCTTGCCTTTGCCGATGGCCTTCACCACCGTTTTCGTGCCGCCGACATCGCATTCGAGTGTTTCGAACTGAATGGCCATTCACATTTCTCCCCAGACAAGGTCCGGCTTGATCAGCACCTTGCATTGCGTGGTGCGGCGGCGAAGGCTCTCGAATATCTGCGGAACCGGCGAGAGGTCGATCCGATCGGTGATCAGCGCCTGCGGCGCGAAAGGTCCGCCGCGCAGCGCATCGAGCGCGGCGCCGAATTCGTTGCGCTGATGGAAGAAGACCGAGAACAGCAGGCTCACCTCCTTGGTCAGCGCGACGAACGGATCCCATTCGTCGCCGCCGATACAGAGGCCGACGCCGACCACCGTGCCCTGCAGCCGGACCGCCTCGACCGCGGCACCCAAGAGGCCCCGCTTGCCGACGCATTCGAAGACGATATCGGGTGCTCCGCCGCAGAGATCGGCGAGATTTTCGGCCAGCTTATCGCCGGAAAGCGCGAAGCCGGTCGCGCCGAGCGCGAGCGCTCGCTCGCGCTGATGATTGTGGATGTCGGCCACGACCACACGCGAGGCCCCCATCCGCCGCGCCCAGAAGGCGACGAGGAGGCCGATCGGTCCGGCGCCCAGGATCGCTACCCGGTCTCCCGGCTTCATGCCCGAGCGGATCACGCTATGCAGCCCGACCGAGAGCGGCTCGGCCAGCGCACCGTCCTCGAGCGCCACTTCGTCGGGCAGGATATGGCATTGGCGCGCGGCGACGGTCACGTATTCGGCATAGCCGCCGCCGATCAGCACCATCTCGGGACAGCGCGCCGGATCGCCTCGCCTGCAGGCCTCGCAGTGCCCGCAGCCGCGCATCGGCACGACGGCCACGCGGTCACCGTTTCGCAGGCCGGTCACCTCCGCTCCGGTGTCGATGACCTCGCCCGCGAATTCATGGCCGAGGACGAAACCGCCACCGATGCCGAAGGGCGCCGGATCCTCGGTGATGTGGAGATCGCTGCCGCAAATGCCGCAGGCGGCAACGCGCAGCAGGACTTCGTCGGGCGCTGGTGCCGGATCGGGCACCATGCCGATCCGCAGCGGACTGCCGACCGTGTCGAAGATGGCCGCTTTCATGAAATCCTCCCTGTCAGCGATACGGATCGACCAGCTTGCGCTGGATCGGGAACCATGGCGCGTCCCATCGTTTCGAGATCAGGCCCCAGATACCCGAGCGTGCGTATAGCGCCACCAGGAGCGTCATCAGGCCGAGGACGACGAAATAGGTTGCGCCGTACTCGCCGAACCAACGGTCGGCGATGAAGAAGATGAGAGACCCGATCAGGACGCCCTCGATCGACCCGATCCCGCCAACCATCACGATAAAGATCGCGACATTCGCCCACATCGGATCGAAGGCCGAGCCGGGGGTGATCCGCAGCTGCGCCATGAAGTAGATCGCGCCGGCAAGGCCGCACCCGACCGCCGCCGCCACGTAGATCAGGAAGCGCAGCTTGGCGACGTTCACGCCCTGGCTGGCGGCCGCGACCGGATTGTCGCGGATAGCGATCAACGCGAGGCCGAAGCGCGAGCGAAGCAGCCAGTAGCTGCCGCCCAGCGTGAGCAGCAGCATCCCCGCGCAGAGCAGCGACATGGCGACATTTCGCTCGAACGCCGAATAGTCCTTCATCACCCGAAGCGACATGCCGGCGCCGGAATTGACGAGGGGCAGGTTCGAGGCGGTCAGCCGGAAAACCTCGGCCACCACCCATGTGCCGATCGAGAAATACGGACCGTCCAGGCGGTGGAGCAACAGGTAGATCGGCACCGCCAGCGCGGCCGGCACCAGAAGCGAAAGGAAGACCGCCGCGAATGGATCGATGCCGTAAGTCTGCGCCAGCACGAAAAGCGCATAGCCAGAAGCGCCCATGAAGGCCTGCTGGCCCACCGAGACGAGGCCGGCGTAGCCGGCGAGCAGGTTCCACATCTGCGCGACGGCGATATAGCAGCACAACTCCAGCATCGACCGGATCGTTCCGGTCGATGCCCACCACGGCATGGCGGCCAGCCCGATCAACGCCAGCACCGCCAGCGTCATGGCGATGCGGCCCGATGGCGTCTGGCGCTGGACCAAAACCTCGGGCACCTCTGCCGCGGCATAGGGGATCGCACTCATTGTGACGCCTTTCCAAAAAGGCCCTGCGGGCGGGTCGCCAGCATGATCAAGAAGACGATATGTCCGGCGAGCACGCCGAAACCGGGATCGATGCGGAAGCCGATGGCCTGCGAGATGCCGAGCACCATCGAGCCGATGAAAGCGCCCCAGATGGCGCCCATGCCGCCGATGATCACCGCCTCGAAGGCATAGATCAGCTGCGCCGGTCCGTCGGCGGGCGCGACGGTCGACCGCAGTGCCTGGAAGACGGCCGCAAAGCCGAGGATACCGACCGCGGCCGCCGTCGCCATCGCATAGACGGCGCGCGGGTTGATGCCGGTCATCGCCGCTGCCTCGACATCGGCCGAAGCGGCGCGGAGCGCGCGGCCGAAACGCGTGCGCTTCAGCATCAGGTCGAGACCCCAGGTCAGCCCCGTGGCGACCGCAAGCACGATCAGCGGAAGAAGGCCGACATAGATGCCGCCGATCTCGATTGACTGGCTTTCCAGCCCATGGCCCGGCAACGACCGGCTGTTCGCGGACCAGATCTGGAGCATCAGGTTCTGCAACGCGATCGACAGTCCGAAGGTCGCGATCAGCGAGGGCAGCGGATCGCTGCCCACCACGCGGTTCAGCACGGCCTTCTGCAGCACCCAGCCCATCAGCACCGCCAGCGGCACCAGCACGATCAGAACCGGCAGCGGCCCCGGGCCCCAGGCCGTGGCGATCGAGATGCCTATCAGCGACAGCAGGATCACCAGATCGCCATGGCTGATGTTGACGATCCGCATGACGCCGAACATCAACGCCATGCCGAGCGCATACTGGGCATACATGCCGCCCAGCAGGATCCCCTGCACCAAAGCGTCAAACCACTCCATGGCCCGCTCCAAAATAGGCTTTGCCAATCTGCTCGCGCGTGACGTCTGCGGACCTGCCGGTGAGGGTCACACGCCCCTCCAACATGCAGTAGAGACGATCCGAGGCGGACTGGGCGAGGCCCACATCCTGTTCGACCACGATCACCGCCGTGCCGGTGGCGCGGATCTCGGGCAAGGCGGCATAGATCTCGCGGATCACCTTGGGCGCGAGGCCGAGGCTGATCTCGTCGCAAAGCAGCACGCGCGGCTGACAGAGGAGCGCGCGGCCGATTGCCACCATCTGCTGCTGCCCGCCCGAGAGGCTCTGCACCTGGGTGCGGGCCCGTTCCTTGAGGATCGGGAACAGTTGGTGCAAGCGCGGAAGCGTCCATCCGCCCCTGGCGCCCATGCGCGCGGCCTGGTCGATGGCGACACGCAGATTGTCCTCGACCGACATGCCGGTGAAGAGGCGGCGGCCCTCCGGCACGATGGCGACGCCCTTCTGCACCATGCGGTCGGTCGCCGTGCCGCCGACAGGTTCGCCGTTAAGCCGCACCATCTCGCGCGCGACCGGGAGCAGGCCCATGATCGAGCGCAGGAAGGTGGATTTTCCTGCACCGTTCGCGCCGATCAAGGCCACGGCCTCGCCCTGGTGCAGTTCAGTGTCGACGCCGTAGAGCGCCTGGAAATCCCCATAGTGGGCGAGGAGCCCATGGGTGGAAAGAACGGCCGTCATACCTCGATCCCCATATAGACGCGCTGGACCTCGGGCAGCGCAATGACCTCGGCAGGTACGCCTTCAGCGATCTTCTCGCCGAAGTTCAGCACCAACAGCCGGTCGGCCACCGCCAGCAGCGCGTGCAGCACATGCTCGATCCACACGATCGTGATGCCGCGGTCGCGGATGCGGCGCACCAGCGCCACCAGCGCCTTCGATTCATCGTCGGTCAGCCCGCCGGCAATCTCGTCCAGAAGCAGCAGCTTCGGATCCGAGGCCAGGGCGCGCGCCAGTTCCAGCCGTTTGCGGTCGAGCAGCGTCAGTGCGCCCGCCGAGACATTGGCCTTGTCGGAGAGCTCGCAATCGCGCAGCACCTGGGCGCAGAAGGCATAGCTCTTCTTCTCGGACCGGCCGCCGCCGAAAGCGGCGGCGACCAGCAGGTTCTCGAAGGTGGTCATGCCGGAATAGGGGCGCGGAATCTGGTAGGTCCGCCCGATCCCCATCTTGCAGCGCCGGAAAGGCGGCTCGCCGCGAAGCGCCGTGTCGCCGAGCTGGATCTCGCCGCCTGACGCCCGCATGTCGCCGCTGATCATGTTGAACAGCGTCGTCTTGCCGGCTCCGTTCGGGCCGAGGATGCCCAGCACCTCGCCCCGATGCACATCAAAACTCACCTCATGCAGGACGCGGACGGCGCCGAAGGACTTCGATACGCCGCGTGCTTTCAGCAGGATTTCTCTATCCATAGCTCCCTCCGCGTCCCGGCTCATGTCACCAGGCGATCGGCTGAATCGCCTGTTGGGGCGCGAAGAGCTGATTGACCGTGTTGTCGACGATCCTCAGGTCATAGGGCCATTTCTCGCCCTTCACCCACTGGCCGCCGAAGATCGGCGTCTTGCAGATGTTCTTGTGGGGCGAGCCGTCGAACTTGATATGGCCGACCAGCGTCTGCAGATCGGTGGCGATCATCGCGTCGCGGTTCGCCTGGCGGTCGAGCGGATTGGAAGAGCGCTTCAGGATGTCCAGGGCGACCTCGAGCAGGGCATGCGAATAGCCAAGCGGCTGCGTCCACTGCCGCTTCGCATCGGCTTCCCATTGGTCGGCTATGTCGCGGCTGACCTGCCCGGTCAGCGACGATTTGAACGGGAAGGCCGGCGTCCACCAGACCTCCGAGGACATGCCGTTGCCGAGGGGTCCCATCGCCTCGACGCCGCCTGGAAACAGCAGCGCCGCCGCCACCGTCACCGCCTTCGGCTTGAAGCCCTGCTGGTTGCACTGGGTAACGAAGGTCTTGAGATCGTCCGGATAGGTGATGCCGCCGATGATCTCGCAGCCCTGCTTCTTGAACTCGGCGATCTGCGCGGAAAAATCGTTGGTGCGCGGCTGGAAGTAGCCGGGAACCACGACCTCGTAGCCCGCCTTGCGGGTCGGCGCCGGAAGGCCATATTCGTCGTTGCCCCAGGTCTCGCCATCGATGTTCTGGGGAAACAGCATGCCGACCTTCTTGTTGGTCTCCAGATGGTTCCAGAGCCCGACGAAGGTGTTCAGCGCCTCGTCGAGGCCCCAGAAGAAATGATAGGTCCAGTCGAAGGTCTGCTTGCCGCCGCCACGCGGCATGATCACCGCCTGCCAGGGAGCGCCGGAGGAGATGCAAGGCGTCTCATAGAGTTCGGCCTGCTCGGCGGCAGGCAGGATCGTGTCGGTCGTCGACGCCGGAACGAGCAGATGCACCTCTTCGTTCAGGATGAGGTTGCCGGCGATTTCCGATGCCTTGTTCGGATTGGACTGGCCGTCGCGATCGAGGATCTCGATCTCGTAGGTATTGCCGTCGGCCGATTGCAGCTGACCGCCAAGCAAAGCGCGGATCTTCTGCAAGGTGTAGCCGTCCGTCTCGCCGAAGAGGGCGAGCGGACCGGTCGTGGGGCTGAGATAGCCGAGCTTGATCTTCCCCGCCGTCGCGGCGCGCGCATAGCGCGGCATGGCCAGCGTGCTGGCAGCAACGCCGGCTCCAAGCCCTTTCAGCACAGTCCGGCGGTTTGGCCGCAAGCCCGATTTCACCAGTTTGTTGTAGTAGGTCACTGTCGTTTCCTCCCGTTGTCAAAGTCTCCCCGGCCCGCCCTCATTGACGGTGCCGGCCTCAGCTCAATGCTTCAGGTCATCCGCAGCAGCGAACCGCCATCGATGACGATCTGCGAGCCCGTCACGTAGGACGAGGCGGGCGAGGCCAGATAAAGCGCCAGGCCCTTGATCTCTTCCGGATCGCCGATCCGGCCGATCAGCGTCTGGGCCTCGAAGGCCTTGCGGTCCGCCGGATTGCGCAGCCGACCGCCGGCGATGTTGGTGATGAACGGTCCGGGCAGGATGGCGTTGATGCGGATGTTGTAGGCGCCGAGCTCCATCGCCATGTGGCGGACGAGATGGTTCACCGCGGCCTTGGCCGGCATGTAGGGCGTGCCCACGATGCTCTCGTTGATCAGCGAGGCGATGGACGACGTGACGATGATCTGGCCGCCGCCGTTCGGCTTCATGTGCCGGACGGCATGCTTGATCGTGGTGTAGACCGAGGTCAGGTTGATCTCGATCACCTTGTCCCAGTGCTCGTCGGGCAGGTTCTCGATGGCGCCCTCGGGATTCCTTTCGCCCGTCGGGGTGTTGAAGCCCGGCCCGGCGTCGATCCCGGCATTGGCGAACACGACGTCGATCGAGCCCGCCTTCTCGGCCACCTTGTCGAAGGCCTGGGCCATGGCCGCACGGTCGCCGACGTCGACGACCTGGCCCCAGACCTCGCCACCCGCGGCACTGATGGCGGCCACGGTCTTCTCCAGCCCGGCTGGGTTCAGGTCGAAGATGCAGACCTTCGCCCCGTGCTCGGCCATGATCTCGGCATAGGCCTGACCGATGCCGCTGGCGCCGCCGGTGACGATCACCGACTTGCCCCTGACATCGAACATCTTCTCAAGTGCAGCCATCCATTCCTCCCTTTTGCGCAACACCGACCCGCATGCCGACGCCTTCGCGGCGCCCGCAGCGCGCGGTCACCTGGTCTTTTTCCGCGACAGCACGAAATCGAACTCCACGTCGTAGAACGGGGCCGCAACCTCGACCTTGGCGGCTGCTGCAGCGTCCTCGACCTTGCGGAATTCGGCGAGCAGGCTCTTCTTCACGCCGAAGACGGCGTCCGAATCGATATACGGGTCGTCCGGATCGAAGATGTGCGTGGTCAGAGTGTCGAAGCCATCGGCGTCGACGATGTAATGGAGATGCGCCGGACGATTGGGATGGCGTCCCAGAGCGCCCAGCAGCTTGCCGACCGGCCCGTCATCGGGGATCGGGTAGTATTTGGGCTTCACGCCGCGGAACCAATAGCGCCCGTCTGCGCCGGTGCGGAACACCCCTCGCAGGTTGAAGTCGGGCTGGATGCCCTTTTGCTGCACGTCGTAGAAGCCCTCGTCATTCGCCTGCCAGACATCGATCTTGGCTCCTGCGATCGGGTTGCTGTCGGTGTCGAGGATGCGGCCATGCACGAACATGGGCTCGCCCTTCTGGTCGAGGCAGATGTTCGAGCCCATCGGCAATTCGGGCGCATCGGCGACATGGAAGGGTCCCAGCACCGTGGATTCCGAGGCGCCCGACGGCTTCCTGTTGTTGATCGCATCGACCAGCATCGAGACGCCGAGGACATCCGACAACAGGATGTACTCCTGCCGCCACTCGTTGCAGATCTGGCCCGTCTGCGTCAGGAACATGATCGCGCCGAACCATTCCTCCTGTGTCGGCTCGATCTCCTTCACCGCCTCGTGCAGCTTGCGGGTGATGACTTCCATCACCTGGCCGAGCCGCTTATCCCTGGCATTCTTGTTTCGCGCCACGACGATTTCGGCCGAGTTCGCTTCGGTGAAATAGCCGTATTCGTGTTCATCGATCATGGGCATTCCTCAGCGTGCAAGAACGGATTTGAAGACCCGGCGCAGTTCGGCCGCGGGGTCGGACGCCAGGGCCTCTGAGCGCCAGGCGACATGATGGTCGGGGCGGACGATCAGGCAGCCCGCATCGCGGATTTCGCGCGCCCGCGCCCAGTCGCCCGTGTGGTCCTCAACCGCACGACGCGGGCCGATCACATGGGTCCGGATCGGCAAGCCGAATTCCGCGGCGACCGTCTTTGCCGCGGCAAGCCACGCCTCGCCGCCAATGCCGGTCAGCAGTGCGAACTCGCCATGCCCGCAAAGGTCGAGCGTCGAGACCTTCCTGCCCGAGCGCTCGAAGACCCAGACATGCGGCAGGCGCGCGCCCGGCCAGGTCGTGGGCGCATAATGCAGCTCGCGATCCTTCTCGAAGGCTGGCTCAGGCTGGCCGTCGGCCACGACGGCGCCCGACGCATAGCGCTGGTTCATCTCGACGCCATGGGCATCGAACTCGTATTTCTTGAAGGCGATGGCCTTGCGGAGCGCCTCGCGCTGAGCTTCGGCGGCGCTGGTCGCATCGGCGCGAGCCTCCATGTTCCTGTGGATCTTGTCGTGATCCACGCCGCCGTCCATGCCGAGGGACTCGAAGATGGGCCCGAACTCGGCGATCGACTGGTTCGCGCGTGTCACGATCTGGCGCGCGATCGGCGCACGCTCGGCCGAGTAGCTGTCCAGAAGTCCGATCCCCGCTTGCCCCTTGACGATTTTGGCGAGCTTCCAGGCGAGATTGAACCCGTCCTGGATCGAGGTGTTCGAGCCGAGCCCGTTCGAGGGCGGATGCCGGTGCGCGGCATCACCCATGATGAGCACGCGGCCCTTCTGCATCCGCGTGGCGAAGCAGTTGTTCACGGTCCAGGTGTTGGCGCCCAGAAGCTCGATCTCGAGCTTTGGATCGCCGACGAGCTGACGCGCGACCTCGGTGGCCAGCGCCGGCGTCACGTCCGGCGGCGGCTGGTTGATGTCGTAGCCCCAGACGATGAGCCACTCGTTCCACGGCCGCACCATGCGAACGAGACCCATGCCGATCCCGCCGACGTCGGCACCGGGCTGCATGACCCAGTAGAGGACGCTCGGCCGGTGGGCGACGTATTTCGAGAGATCGGCCCTGAACAGGATGTTCATCGAGCCGCCGACGCCCATCTTGCCCTCGAACGGCAGGCCCAGATGCTCAGCCACCAGCGAGTTGCCGCCATCGGCACCGACAAGGAACTTCGACCGTACGGTGAAGTCCTTGCCCGACAGCCGGTCGCGGCAGGTCGTGGTGACGCCGTCCGCATCCTGAACATGGCTGACATATTCGGTGCTCATGCGCGCCTGCGTGCCACGCGCACACGCCGTCTTGAACAGGATCGGCTCCATGAAGGTCTGGGGCAGATCATTCATGAAGGACGGCGACGACAGGAGATGTTCGGCCTTGGAGAGCGGGTCCGTGCCCCAGCTCTTCATCCGGCCGATCTCCTCACCGGCGAGGCTTTCGCAGAACACGTTCTCGCCCATCAGCTCCTGCGGCGAGGCGTGCATCATGGCCTCGGCCTCGACATCCGGCCCGAGGTCGCGAAGCACCTCCATGGTGCGCTGGTTGGTGATGTGGGCACGCGGCGTATTCGACAGCCAGCGGTAGCGGTTCACGACCATGTTGGCGACGCCGGAGCTGGACAGCAGTGCCGCCGTGGCCGAGCCTGCCGGGCCGGTGCCCACGACCAGCACGTCGGTTTCGATATCCGCCATCAAATTCCTCCCTCGAGCTTCGGACCAGCCAGCCTGCGGCGGACCGGAAACAGATGCAGGCCGCTGCGGGCCGAGATCAGCCCCCACAGCCCCTTTGGCGCAAACAGCATCACGACGATGGCGATGAGGCCAAGCGTCATCAGGTACCAGCTGCCGTAGTCGGCCAGCGCCGAGCGCAGCGCAAAGAAGACCAGCACCCCGAGGATCGGACCCTCAATGGTGCCAATGCCGCCGATGACAACGATGAAGATGACGTATGCGGTCCAGTCGGTGACGGCGAAGGCCGCATCCGGCGAGATGCGGGCCGTCTGCAGAAAGATCAGCGCGCCAGTCAGCCCGGTGGCGGCCGCGGCGATGAGAAAGACCGCCCATTTGAGGCGCACGACATCGACGCCCACCGATTGGGCCGCCTCGACATTGTCGCGCACCGCCGCCAGCGCCAGCCCAAGGCGACTGCGCAGCAGCCAGTAGATGCCGCCCGTAACGGCGATGACCAGCACCAGCGCCAGCCAGTAGGCCAGGATGTCGCGCGCAGCGGCTTCGCGTACGCCGAACAGCACCCGGATCGCATCCGTGCCCAGGATGTTGCTCGTCGCCTCGCGCGGCAGCGAGGTGCCGGTGCCCCCGCCGAGCGCCTTCCACTGCGCGACCAGCAGCCGCGTCACCTCGGCGATCACCCAGGTGCCGATGGCGAAATAGGCGCCCTGCAGACGGAAGGCGAAGAAGGCCGTGGGAACGGCCAGCACCAGCGCCGCAAGGCCGCCCAGCAGGATTGCCGGAACCGGGTTCCAGCCCAGCAGGATCACGCCCGCGAACATCGCATAGGCGCCGAGGCCGACGAAGGCCTGCTGGCCCACAGAGACCAGGCCGCCATAGCCCGCCAGCAGGTTCCAGATCTGCGCCAGCGTCAGCATGGTCAGGATGAAGAACAGGTCCTGTATGACGCCGCGGGTGGTCACGGCGGGCAGTGCGAGCCCGGCCAGGATGACAACGAGCACGGTGATCTCCGTGGCAGTTCCGGCGCGGGTTCGGGTCGTCAGCCGATACATGCCACCCCCTCAATCGACCGCGCGCGGGAACAGGCCCCGCGGCTTGAGCAGCATCACTGAGAGGAAGGCGATGTGGCCCGCCAGGATCTGCCATTCCGGATTCACCGCCGCGCCGGCCGTCTGGGCGACGCCGATGATGATCCCGCCTGCGAGTGTGCCCCACAGGCTGCCGAGGCCGCCGATGATCACCGCCTCGAAGGCATAGATCAGCCGCGCTGGCCCGATCGAGGGATCGAAGTTCGCGCGCATGCCGAGATAGAGCGCCGCCAGCGTCACCACGACCATCGCAATCCCGGTGGCGACAGCGAACACCTGCTTCGGCTCGATCCCCATCAGGCCCGCCGTCACGGCGTCGTCCGAAGTGGCGCGGAAGGCACGGCCGAGGGCGGTGTGATAGAAGAGCCCGTTCAAGGCAACGATGGCGGCGATCGCGGATGCAAAGGTCATCAGTGGCATCACCCCCACCGTGACCGGCCCAAGATCGAGCGACGCCCCTTCCAGCGCCCCCGCCGGAATGCGGCGGCTGTCGGCGGAAAAGACCTCGAGCAGCCCATTCTGCAGGGCGACCGACAGGCCGAACGTGACGAGAAGCGGCGGCAGGATGTCCTTGCCCAGCACGCGGTTCAGCACGGCGGCCTGCAGCAGCCAGCCTAGCGCGAACATCGCCGGCATGGCGACCAGGGCGGCGACCCAGGGCGACAGGCCGAGCAACGTGACGCCCATCAGCACCAGATAGGCGGCGAGGACGATGAGGTCGCCATGGGCCAGGTTCACCAGCCGCATGATGCCGAAGACGAGGCTCAGTCCGGCTGCGAACAGCGCATAGAGCCCGCCCAGCAGAATTCCCTGCACAAGAGTGTCCAGCCAGATCATCGGCGCAGCGCCTCGACCAGGCCACAGGCGCGCTGCGCAAGCAGACGATGGAGCTTCGGGCTCATCGTCATGCCGCCTCTCCGAAATAGGCCGTATGGATTTGCCTGCGCGTGACCTCGGCCGCCTTCGCGACCAACGTCACGCGGCCCTCCATCATGCAGTAGACACGGTCGGCCACAGCCAGCGCCTTGCCGATATCCTGCTCCACCACCATGATCGCGGCGCCGCCCTCGCGCACCTTGGGAAGCGCGGCGTAGATATCGCGGATGACGACGGGCGCGAGGCCGAGGCTGATCTCGTCGCAGAGCAGCAATTCGGGGTTCGACATCAGCGCCCGGCCGATCGCCACCATCTGCTGCTGGCCGCCCGAGAGGGCCGTGCCGGGGCTCTTGCGCCGCTCGCGAAGGACCGGGAAGAGATGATAGACCGCGTCGAGGCTCCACGGTCCCGGCGCCTTGCGCATCTGCCCGCCGATCAGGAGGTTTTCCTCGACCGTCAGCGAGGCAAAGAGCCGGCGTCCCTCGGGCACCATGGCGATGCCGCGCTTCATGATTTCGGCTGGGGAAAGCGCGCCAATGGGTTCGCCCCGATGCATCACCATGGCGGCCGCGTTGCGGATCACACCCGCGATCGAGCGCATCAGGGTGGATTTTCCGGCGCCGTTGGCGCCGATGATCGCCACGCATTCGCCTGCGGCCACGGTGATATCCACGCCGAACAGCGCTCGGAACTGGCCGTAATTCGCGGTGAGGTCGCGGGTTTCGAGCAGCATCAGACCTCGAGCCCCAGATAGATTTCCCGAACCTCTTTCGAGGCCATGATCTCGTCAGGTGCGCCGATCCCGATCACGCGCCCGAAGTCCAGCACGAGAAGCCGCTCGACCACCGACGTCAGGGCATGCAGAACATGCTCGATCCAGATGATC
Organism: Mesorhizobium monacense; assembly: GCF_056781675.1. Taxonomy (NCBI): domain Bacteria; kingdom Pseudomonadati; phylum Pseudomonadota; class Alphaproteobacteria; order Hyphomicrobiales; family Phyllobacteriaceae; genus Mesorhizobium; species Mesorhizobium monacense. The sequence continues at coordinate 4,268,406 of NZ_CM165567.1, forward strand.
GTGGTTCCTTTCGCGTGGATGGCTCGGATCGTCGCGACCAGGGCCTTGCATTCGCCCTCCGTCAGACCGCCGGCGATCTCGTCCAGAAGCAGAAGCTCGGGTCCCGTCGCCAAGGCGCGGGCGAGCTCCAGGCGCTTGCGATCGAGAAGGCTCAGCGATCCGGCCACGGTGTTGGCCTTCCTGAGAAGCTCGGTCTGCTCGAGGATACGCGCGCAGTCTTCGACCATCTCGGCCTCGCGTCCACCCCGGCCGAAGGCGGCGGCAGTCAAGAGGTTTTCGAACACGGTCAATCCCTCGAAGGGCTGCGGGATCTGGAAGCTGCGGCCAACGCCCATGCGCACACGCTCCATCGCCGGAGCACGGGTCACGTCACGGCCGAGGAATTCGATGCGGCCCTCATTCGCCAGCAGATTGCCGGTGATCAGGTTGAAGAGCGTCGACTTTCCTGCCCCGTTCGGGCCGATGATGCCCAGGGCCTCGCCGCGCGGCACCGTGAAGGTCACGGAATCCGCAACCTTCAAGGCCCCGAAGGACTTCGAAACGCTTTCCAGCCTGAGTATCATCACCGTCATCCTCGGGGGCGCGCTGGACGAGGGCGGCGCATCCGCCGCCCTCGCGAGCGTCAGGCCAGGGCTTCCATCTTGCCTGCGGTGGGAATCTCGGGGGCGCCGGCGTTTTCAACGATCACCAGATCGAAGCCGCCGCCGGCCTTCTTCCGCCACTGCCCGCCGACGAGCGGCGTCTTGCAGACGTTCTTTGCGGCGAAGGGCGGTAGCCCCGCACCGCTCCAGGCCACTTTGCCCACCACGGTCGTCATGTCGGTGGCCGCTATGGCCGTCGCGATCGCCTCGGCATTCGTCGGATCCGAAACGCGCCCCATGACATTGGCCGCCACCTCGAACAGCGAATGGACAAAGCCGATCGGCTGGGTCCAGGGACGCCCGGTCTTCGCGGTGAAATCCGCCGCGAGTTCGGCCGAGCTCTCGCCCGTCACCGACGACTTGAACGGATGCGAGGCCGACCACCAGACCTCGGACGAAAGGTTGTGGCCGGCATCGCCCAGCGTCTCGACCGATTGCGGGAAGAGGATCGCCTTGGCCACCGTCACCGCCTTGGGCTTGAAGCCCTGCTGGCGGGCCTGGTTCCAGAAGGTGGTGAAGTCGGGTGGGATGACCACACCGGTGGCGATCTCGACATCGGCCGACTTGAAGGCGTTGACCTGCGCAGTGAAATCGTCCGAGAGGTTCTGATAGCGACCGGGATCGGTAAGGCTGAAGCCGGCGGCATCGAGACCGGGCCTCAGCCCGTTCTTGGGGTCGCCCCAGGCATTGCCGTCAGCGTCGTTCGGGAACAACCCGCCAACCTTGCCGTTAGTGGAAAGTTGCTTCCACATGCCGGTGTAGACGGCGATGATGTCTTCGAGACCCCAGAAGTAATGATAGGCGAACTCGAAGGGCTTCCACGAGGCCGGATCGGCCGGATTGCCCTGCTGGCCGATGAACCAGGGCTGCCACGGCGCCATGGTCGAGATGACAGGCACGCCCTCCGCCTCGCAGGTGGTGGCCACCGGGTTGGTGTTTTCGGGCGTGGAGCCGACGAGCATCAGGTTGATCTCATCGTCGACGATCAGGCTCTTGGCCACCTCCGCCGCGCGATTGGGGTTCGACTGGCTGTCCTTGACGATGATTTCGAAGTTCTTGCCCGCCTCGGAAGCGAGGAAAGCCTTGATGTTGTAGGCATCGCTCTCCGCGAAGCCGGCGAGCGGCCCTGTCTGCGGCGAAACATAGCCCAGGCGGATCTTGGCGCCCTGCGCGATGGCCGGCGTCGCCAGCCGCGAACCGGCGAGCGTCAGGCCCGTCGCCGCCGAGGCTTTCAGTAGGCTGCGTCTTGTAATCATCTGCTTCTCCTCCCTCTTCCCTTTTCTCAGCCCCCCGGACGGCGCCCCTCGAACGCCGCCTGGAGGAGTTCCCTTATCGATCCCGGGTCGATCGGCCTCGGGTTCGCATAGGCATTCTTCAGTGCGATCGCAGCCGCGCGGTCGAGATCGGCTTCCCGGATGCCGATCTCCTTCAGGCTCAGCGGAGAGCCGACCGACCGCGCAAAATCCCAGAGCCCGCCGCCCGCCGAGCCACCACCGAATGCTTCGGCGATCGGTCGCAGCAGATCGGGGACCGCGGCTTCGTTGTAGGCGGTGGTATAGGGCAGCAGGATTGCATGGGTTTCGGCGTGCGGCGTGTCGAACGAACCGCCGAAGACATGCGCCAGCTTGTGGTGCAGCGCCATCGAGACGTAGCCGAGCGCGGTCGAGCAGCACCAGGCCGCATAGAGCGCCTGCGCCCGCGCTCCGCGGTCCTGCGGATCGTCGATCAGCCGCGGGATACCATCGCGGAAGGCAACCATGGCATCCTTGCACATCAGCACGACCACAGGATTGCGGTCGGGGGCGTAGAAGGTCTCCATCGCGTGGGCGATCGCATTCATCGCCGAGGTGACGGTGAGGCCGGCCGGCAGGCTCAACGTCAGGTCGACGTCGTAGATCACGGTCTCGGGGCGGATGTCCGGCGAGCGGCGGGTGGTCTTTTCGCCGGCCGCCGTCTCGCCGAGGATGTCGGTCATTTCCGAGCCGGCATAGGTGGTCGGGATGACCACCTGATCGGCGCCGGTGCGGACGGCGATGGCCTTGCCGAGCCCGGTGGTCGAACCGCCGCCGAGGCTGACGACCGCCGAGGCCCCGCTGGCGCGGAAGGCTTCGACGGCCTTCTCCGTCACCTCGACGGGCGTATGCATGACAGCGCCGGCAAAGATCCCGGCGGCGAGGTCGCCAAGGCTTGCGGCCAGCCTTTGCGCATCGGCCTCCTGATGCGGCGTCGAAAGCACCAGCACCTTGTCATGGCCAAGCCGCCGGACTTCCTCCCGGGCGCGCGCCATGGTGCCCGAGCCGAAGACCACTCGTGTCGTAAGGCCCGGAAAGGTGAAATTGTCCATCATCGCGCCGCCTCCATGCGCGGGCCCCGTCCGACGGACAGGTCCGCCAGGATCGTGCCCAGCATCGCGATCTCGGCATTCGAGACCTCGTGGCTCCGGCCGGGGAACAGATCGGCCCGCAGGCGCGCGCCACTGCTGCCCAGCGACTGCGCGGCATCGGCAAAGGCCGAGACCGGAATCCAGGGATCGGCATCGCTGCCGGAGAGATAGACCGGCACACCGGCCGGTACGGCTTCGGATCGTGCATCCTCGGGGACACCGACGCGGCAACCAGTGAAGGCCGCCAATGCGTCCGGTGGTGGAAGGCCCGCACAGAGATACTCGATCGAGAGGCACGCCCCTTGCGAGAAACCTGCCAGAAGCAACGGACGTCCAGGCAGCTCCGCGCGAGCCGCGGTTACGGCAGCTGCAAGGTGGTCGAGTGCGTCGGAAAGCTGCGCGCGGGCGACCGGCGTCAACGGGTCGACGGCGCGCGCCTCCCACCACGCGCCGAGCGGTGCGCGCGGCAGGACGAAGGCTACAGCCGGCGCGGAAAGCCGAGCCAGCACGTCGGACTGCATCTCCTCCGGCGATTGGCCGCGGCCGTGAACGAAGACGCAGATCGCCTTCGCCTCAGAACCTCTGGACCCAACCCTGAGCGGACCGCTGCCTGAGCTCACACGAAGTCCGCCTGTTCCAGTCCGGCCTGCAGTTCGCCCTCGCGGTCCTTGAACCACGGCGGGAAGACCAACGTCTTGCCGATCTGGCCCGGGGGCTCGTCCTTGGCCCAGCCTTCCGGCGTGGTCCAGGCAAGTTCGAACAGCGCGCCTCCGGGCGAGCGGACATAGCAGGACTTGAAGTAGTTGCGGTCCTTCTGCTCCGATATGTCCGTGAAGCCGAGGCCCTCGATATGAGCGCGCAGCTTCAACTGGTTCTCTTCGTCGCCCGTGTTGAGGGCGAGGTGGTGGATCGTGCCGCCCGCCAGCGTCCATGTGCCCTGCTGGTTGTCGCGGTCGACAATGACCTCCACACGCTGTGCGACGCCGGTCGCGTCGGGCACGCGGAACACGAGCCCCTCGTGGTTGTCGGCCTCTTTCTCCAGCGGCAACGCAATGGTCAGGAAATCGTCCATGGCGGTGCGGTCCATCACCGCCACCACGGCGCCGTAGATTCCCTTGATGCCGTGGGCCTTGCCGATACCCTGCGCCTCGTTGGTGATGGGCGCGCGCGGATCGCTGTCGCTTTCCACCAGCTCATGCGGAATGCCGCAGGGATGTGCGAAAGCCGCACGGTCGGCGCCAAAGCGTGTGATCTTGATAGCCTCGATGCCGCGCGCGTTCAGCCGGTCCACCCAGAAATCCGCAGCCCCCTTGGGGATCGACTGCATGATGGTGCGCGACTGGTTGGTCCCGCGGCGGCCGTAGACGCCCGGCTTGCGGAACGGGAAGGTGGTGATGATCGTCGAGGCATCGCCGTCGGGCGAGCCATAATAGAGGTGGTAGACAGGTATTACGCCGTCGAACAATACGGTGCGCTTCACCGAATGCAGGCCGAGCGCCTTGGTATAGAAATCAAAATCTTCCTGAGCGCCGTCCGTCGACAGCGTCAGGTGGTGGTAGCCGCTGACACGTGCCATCGGTCATCTCCTCCCAGAGGTTTCGGTTTCGCCCCGCCGCTGCGGGCAGAGCACGAGGTTGAGGTCGAGCGCGTGCTTCCGCTTTCCTCCATTGGGCGGCAGTGCACGGAACTCGGCCATGAGTTCGGGTTTGACCCCGAAGATGGCATCCCGGACGATTGCGGGGTCCGACCGGTCGAAGATGTGGGTCGTCAGCGTTTCGAAGCCTTCCGCCGAGACGCGAAAATGGATGTGGGCCGGCCGCTCCAGGCCAAGGCCAAGCGCTGACATCAACTGACCGACCGGTCCGTCCGACGGCAGCGTGTAACCCTTCGGCTTCACCGTCATGAAGCGGAAGCGTCCCTGCGGATCGGTGCGGAAGCGTCCGCGCAGGTTGAATTCCGGCTGCCTGTCCGGCTCCTGGTTCTCGTAGAGACCCTCGGCATTGGCCTGCCAGATCTCGACCATCGCATCGCCGATCGCATCGCCGTCGAGCGCGACGATCCGGCCCGTAACCTCCAGCGGCTCGCCCTTGTGATCGCGCGAGATGTTCCCGTCGAGCGGCATCTCGGGCACGTCGGCCCGGTAGAAGGGTCCGGCCAAGGTGTTTGGGGTCGCCCCGTCGGGGCGCGGGCTGTTCTGATCCTCGATCAGCGAGGACACACCGAGGACATCGGCAAACAGCACCCATTCCTGGCGCCGCGCATCGGCGTAGTGGCCGACCTCGGTCAGAAAATCGATCGCCTGCCGGAATTCCTCGCCAGAGGGTCGCAACTCCACGATCAGCGCGTGCAAACCATCCACGGCGGCCTGCGCCGCCGCTGCCAGGCGGGACTGGCCGATTGCCGCCAGACGCCGCGAGAATTCCTCGGCCTGCGTCGAGATCATCTTGGGGAATTCATCCCCTTGCGGGCCGTCGTGCTGGCCGTCCATCCGCCGGGACCTCCCTTCCCCTTGCCAAACGGGATAGCACGGCCCGACGCGGTGCTTGATGAGATGTGGCGCCCCTTGTATAGCGTTTTGCTATGAAGCTGAACGAGCGCCACCTCATGCAGCTCGCCGCGGTGCTGGATGCCGGCGGCGTGTCGGAAGGAGCCGCCATGCTGGGCCTGACCCAGCCTGCGGTCAGCCGATCGCTTGCCATGCTGGAGGCAAGGGTGGGCGAGCCGCTCTTCCTCAAGGGCCGTCGACCGCTGCAGGCGACACCGCTCGGCTTCCAGCTGGCGGCGCAAGGCCGCACGATCATCACTGCCTCGCGCAAAGCGTCGGATGCGGTGCAGGGCTTCATGAAAGGGACGAAGGGCATTGTCCGTGTCGGCGGCGTGCCCTTCTTCATGGATGCGATGATCAGCCGGATGATCGGAGAATTCCAGAAGCTCGAACCCGACGTCACCGTCCAGCAAAGCTATATGAACCTGCCCGAGATGGTCGCGGCGCTGGAGAGCAACCAGATCGACCTCGGGATCGTGCCGATCGGCGTGCTCGACCTCGGACCCGGCTTCGAATTCACCGAGATCCTGCCTGGACGCAACGTCGTAGCTTGCCGGCCCGACCATCCACTGCTGCGCAATCGCCGCCTCAGGGCGCATGACCTGACCAGCTTTCCCTGGGTGGCCCCCCTGCCCGGCTCCCCGCTGATGTCGGACCTGCAGATGATCCTGATGAGCATCGGCATGTCGGACCTGAACGTTCGCTATTCGGGAGGCTCGCTGATGAGCGTGATCAACTTCCTTGCCGAAACCGATGCGCTGGCCGTGCTGCCATTCTCCGTGGTCTTCGCGCAACGCAAGGAGAACCGGGTGACGGTGCTCCCCTATGAAATCCCGCAGCCCAGCCGCTCACTCGGCATCCTGCGCCGGGTGGGCGGGCCACGCTCGCCCGCGGCAGAGCGCTTCGCGGGCCACGTCACGACCGCCTTCGAGAATCTGAAGCACATCATCAAGCGGCATGAGAATGCCGTCGTCTGGGGGCGTTAGCCGGGTATTCGCGCTTACTGTCGGAAATACCGTCAAACTCCAGCGCCTGAATCGCAGGCTGAAGCGCTTCTTCGCCAAATTAACCCAAGCGCGGCGTGTTCCACTCGATCGTCGAACTCCAGGTGGTGGCGGAAACCAAAGCATACCAGCGTCCCTTCCGGTGGACAAAGGATCCGGACAGGATCATTGCCGCCGTCAGGCGCGGACACCAGGCATTGGATTCGCTCCACTAGACTAGCGCCGACCGCTGGCGATCATGACCTCCACCTCGATTCCGATCGGCCCGCCCGTGTCGCCGAGGTCCCGCCGGATCTCCTCGCGCACGGCGCGGCGCACCTCCTCGGGCAGCGCGACCAGTGCCTGGCCGGTGGATGCGCCACCCAGCTCGAACGGCGCGAAATAGGTGTCGAAGGACGGCAGCACAAAAGTGTGCTTCTCGATGTTTGTCTCGATGTCCACGAAGCCAGCCTGACTGAAGTGCAACTTTAGACGTGCCGCATCGCCGAGCGCGAAGGTGCGAGCGGTGGCCTCGGCCAAGCTTGGCATATACCGAGCCATAACGACGTTGATCCGGCCGTTATAGGAGCGGTCCGGCACCGTGGTAACCGAGACTGCCGCGCGCCCGCCGGGGCGGAGCACGCGACGGAACTCCGAGAGGCCTCGCACCGGGTCGGGGAAGAACATCAGCCCGAGGCTACACAGCACCGCGTCGAAGCTCGCGTCGGGGAAGGACAGGGCTTGGCCGTCCTCGACCGCCACGGAGGCGTTTGATGCCTTGCTCAGGCGCCGACGCGCCTTCTCGACCATCTCGGCCGAGAGGTCGGCGGCCACGATGGAGCCCTCAGGTCCGACGACGGCTAGGGCAGCCTCGGCCGCAATTCCAGTGCCGGCGGCGACATCGAGGACGGACTGGCTTGGTGCGAGCCTCGCCGCGCGCAGCACGAACGGCACGAAGTGGGCGGAGACGTGCGAGAATGCACGATCGTACTCGGCGGCGGCCTCCGCCTTGTAGGTCAGTTCGTGGGCCATTCTCTTCTCCCGCTCCATCCCGGCGATCGTCCGCTATACTCCGAAGCATCCCCTCGCTGCTGGCAAGCCTGTTCGTCTTCATCTTGATCGCGTGGCTACAGCCGCTCTTCGATGCGCCAGGCTGCGGTCCGTCATGCCTGGAGCCGATCATCAAGGCGGTGCTGGTACCTCTTGGTATCGCCGCCGCCCTGGCCTTTGTCGCCATCGGCGTGATCGATGTTCCACTTCAGCGCTGGCTGTTCCTTCGCGACATGCGCATGACGACAACCGAATACAAGCGTGAGCACAAGGATCTCGAAGGAGATCCCTTGATCCGCCATGAACAGCAGCGACAGCGGCGCGAGGCGGTGATGCAACCCGCGAAGCTGGGTGTGAAAAATGCGGTCATCGTGTTCGTGTCCGGCGACCGTGCCGTGGCGTTGCGTTACGTCAAGGGCGAAACGCCGGTGCCGACGGTCGTCGGCAAGGGCCAGGGCCGGGCGGCCGACGAGATAATGGCTCAGGCGCGCCAGGCGGGCATCCCCGTGATCGAGGATGCGGCCGTCGCCGAACCACTCTTCGAGAGTTCGAACACCGGGTCTTACATCGGCCAGCAAATGTTTTCGCCGGTTGTTCGCCATCTCGTCCGGCACGGGCTCACTTGAGGCGAAATCCCGCGGTCGTGCTTCAGTTCCCGATTCGGAAGCGAACCTCGATGCGAACGCCTGTGCGAGGTTGGCGCCGCGATCCGGCGTCTTTGCGGCATTCGCCCTATCCTTGCCAGAAGGGCTTGGCGAGCTCTGCCTCGACCTGCCGTTTCGTCAGACCGATATCGTCGATCAAATGGGGATTGTCCTTCGACATTTGCTCCAGTTCCCAGCGAAAGCGTATCCGCTCGCGCCAGGTCCGATCGCGCCAGGTCGCGACAATGCTTCGCAGGGTCGCCAGGCTGTAGCGCCGACGCGACACTTCCGCCAGCCGCACAGGCGTTCCCGGCCGCGCTGCCTGATGCGGGGCCGACGCAAGGGTATTGTTCATGGCAACCTCCTATGGTTTGAGGGTCTGGGGGCCCTCGACCTGAAAGAGGTTGAATTCTGCAGGATACGAACAGCGTCGTAATTAAGCTCTCCCAAATAGTTCTCAAAACTTCCAAACGGGCTATAGATGCGCCGTATGCAGGGATCGCGCTTTGCCTTTGGTCCGTTCGTGCTTGATTCCGGTGCGGGAACGCTGCTTCGGAACGATGTTCCCGTTGCCGTTGGCTACCGCGGGCTGAAGCTGCTTGCGGCGCTCGTCGGACGGCCAGGCGAGATCCTGGGCAAGGCCGAGTTGATGGACGCGGCGTGGCCTGGCACGGCCGTCGAGGAAGGCAACCTCACCGTCCAGATCGCGCAGCTGCGCAAGCTGCTTGGTCCGCCCGCTGACGGCGGTGAATGGATCGCCACGGTTCCGCGCGTCGGCTACCGCTTCACAGGGGTCACCGAGCAGCTCGGTGGCGCGAAGCGAAAACCTTTGCCGCTGCCCGACAAACCATCGATAGCCGTGCTGCCCTTCGTCAATTTCAGCAACGATCCCGAGCAGGACTCCTTCGCGGATGGGTTGACCGAAGACCTGATCACCGACCTGTCGAGGATCTCCGGCCTGTTCGTCATCGCGCGCAACTCGACCTTTGCCTACAAAGGGAAGGCGATGGACGTGCGCGGGATCGCCGAAGACCTTGGCGTGCGCTACTTGCTGGAGGGTAGCGCGCGACGCGCCGCGGGGCGCGTGCGCATCAACGCCCAGCTGGTCGACGCGGTGAGTGGCGAACATCTATGGGCGGAACGCTTCGATCGCAGCCTGGAGGATATCTTCGCCGTTCAGGACGAGGTGACGGCCAAGATCGTCGAGGCGTTGCTCGGCCGGCTGCGCGCGCCGCCGCCGCGCAATCGGCCCAACAATCTCGAGGCTTACGATCTCTGCGTGCGGGCGCGCAAGCTGATCGAAGATTCGCCGCAGACGGCGCGGGAAGCGCATCTGATGCTGACGCGCGCGGTTGCGCTCGATCCGGAATACGCCGAGGCCTATCGCTGGCTTGCCATGAACCACTGGATGGGATGGGTGCATTGGGGCGAACCCGTTGAACCCAACCGTAGCGTTTCTTTGGAACTGGCGCGCAAGGCTGTAGCGATCGATCCCAACGATGCCGGCTGCCACTGGGTACTGGCCAACCTGCTTGCCTATGAGCGCAGATTCGCCGAGGCGGATGCGGAATTCGCCAAGGCGTTCGAGCTCGACCCGAACGAGGCCGACGCCTGGGCGACATTGTCCGACATCGCGGTCTTGGCCGGGCGGGTCGAGGAGGGCCTTGAGCACATTCGCAAGGCGTTCCGGCTGAACCCGTTTCCGGCAGGTTGGTACTATCTGATGCTCGGCCAGGCGCAATATGCGGCGCGCGAGTACGAAGCCGCTGTCGAGACACTTCGCAGGGACGAGACTTATCGGACAAGCTCACGCCGTTTCCTGGCGGCAAGCCTTGCCCAACTGGGCCGGCTCGACGAGGCGCACGCAGAGGTTGAAATGTTCCTCGTCAGCAACCCGCATTTCACAACCCGCCACTGGGTCATGACGGAGCCATTCCGCGACGCTGCGACGCTCGAGCATTTCGTCGATGGCTTCCGCAAGGCCGGCCTTCCGGAGTGACGTGCCGCGTGAATGGCGCCTTCGCGCGGTCGTTCGTGCGACCTACTCCTCAAAGCGACTAGTGGCGTCACGGTCGCGCTGGTATCGTCTCGTGAGCGGAAACGGCGGCAACCAGGACTCGCGACGAACGGTCCAGAGTTCATAGGTTGGCGTCAGCTGGTCAGGGGCATCCAGGGATCCCAGGTGCACCTCGATTTCGTCCGCGGTGCGTGCGAAAACGGACGAGCCACAGCGCGGACAGAAAAACCGCCCGGCGTAGTCGCGTGTTTCGCCATCGATCGTCACTGCATCCTGAGGGAATACTGCCGCGGCGTAAAAAAGGGCGCCATGATGCTTGCGGCAGTCGAGACAATGGCAAATGCCGACCCGGTATGGACGTCCCGACGCCACAATTTTGACGTTGCCACAGAGGCAACCGCCGGTGAATCGGTCCATGCTGCGTCTCCTCTAAGATCAGGCGGCCAGAATGGCTACAACGAGCAGCACTGTCATTGCAATTGCCCGCTGCGGGCGGAGACGCGCCGTTCTTCCGTCGCGGGCGATGGTGATCGTTCGTTGAACGGAACGCCTTTGGGATTGGGACCAGGGCTCAGAACATCCCTTGACGAAAAACTGCTGCCCCGCCTTGCGCGACCGGAAGCATGCTTGGCGGCATACTGGGCGAATGGGCGAAGGGCGTCCCGGAAAAGGACCTGTCGCTGCCAGATCGAAGCCCTGCCCGGGTACCGACCGCCGTTGACCGCCGGCTTACAATTTCGTAAGATTAGCAAATGCTGATGAACGTCTCGCCAAGTGCCGGCAGAAGGGCGAGTGCCCAGCAGGCAACGGCTTTTACCCTGTCAGCGGGCCCGACAGAGTCACGCGAAACGCGATGAGCTACGCCCCCCTCAAGCCAACCCTCAAGCCAACACAAAAGGCGTTCGACCAGCACAAGCGGTTGCTTGTTGTTCAGATAGCAGCCGTCGCGGCCACAACGCTGCTGCTGTTTACCGAGCCGTTTCTGGCCGAAGGATCGAGAGGCCACGAGTTTGGCGAACTGCTCGGCTTTAGCCTCGTGCTCATCTGCGTCGCCGGCCGCCTCTGGAGCATTCTCTACGTTGGCGGCAAGAAGAACAAAGAGTTGGTTTCCGCTGGCCCATTTTCCATGACGCAGAATCCGCTCTATTTCTTCTCCACGGTCGGAGCAGTGGGAATCGGATTCATGTACGGATCCATCCTGGTGGCAGCAGCACTTGGTCTGGCCAGCTTCATTGTTTTCCGGGTGACGGCGCGCAAGGAGGCCGAGTTCCTGCTGGGAACGTTTGGCCCCGCCTATACGGCCTATGCGGCGCGAACGCCGCGGTTCTGGCCGAATCCGTTGCTGTTTCGTGACGAGCCGGAACTGGTGTTCTCAACGCGTGCGTTGAAGCAGACATTTTATGACGGTCTCTATTTTCTTGCCGTCTTCCCAGCGATCGAAGCCGTCGAGCATTTCAGGATCGGCGGCTTTCTGCCGACGCTCTTTACCCTTTATTGATCGGGGCCCGATCCATCCCGATAGAACGCGATGGAGCTCTATCGTTTATTCGACGATGATCTTCTCCGAACCGTAAGTCAGCGCAGCAATACCGGCGCTCCACGTTTCGCCCGGATGCTCGATTACTTGCTTTGATGGCGCATCCTCCGAATCAAAGGATACGCTATGAGCCAGGTTTCATGGGAGCGCCACGACGACAGAGGCGGTCCGTCGAGCGATACAGCATAGTCATGTCTGGACGGCACCCGGCCAGATCTGCGCCAGCATCTCGCCGACTTCGTCCAAGCCTATAACTTCGCGCGACGCTTGAAGACCCTCAAAGGCCCCGCCCTTACGAGTTCATCTGCAGGGCTTGGGCCGCAGAGCCCGAGCGGTTTACACTCGATCCGCTCCAGCAAATGCCGGGATTGAACGTCTAGAGCGTTTCATTTCTTGAGAGAATCGTAGGATTCCCAAAGCAGCTGGTTTGTGATTCAAGATGCTGGCTGGACGGAGGCCAGCGTCTGATGACACGAGCCCTTTCGAACGATCTTCGTGAGCGTGTTGTTGAAGCCGTCGGCACCGGCGAGAGCTGCCGTGTGGTGGCGTCGCGTTTTGGCGTCGCAGTGTCCTCGGTGGTGAAGTGGTCGCAGCGTTACCGTGCCACCGGCTCGGTTGCGCCGGGCAAGATGGGTGGACACCGCAAGCGTATTCTGGAGCCGCATCGGGCCTTCATCGTGGAGCGGATCAACCAGACCTCTGATCTGACGCTGCATCGGCTGAAGGATGAGTTGGCCGCACGCGGGGTGATGGTCTCGCACAACGCGGTCTGGGTGTTCTTGAGGCGCGAGGGCCTGAGCTTCAAAAAAAACGCTGTTCGCTCTTGAGCAGGCCCGAGCCGACATCGCTCGTCGCCGCCAGCGCTGGAGGTCGTGGCAGGGTCGCCTCGATCCGGCGCGTCTGGTCTTCATCGACGAGACGTGGATCAAGACCAACATGGCCCCACTTCGCGGCTGGGGGCCAAGGGGACAGCGCCTGCGCGGCTTTGCCCCACATGGCCATTGGCGAACCCTGACCTTCCTGGGCGCATTGCGCTGCGACGAACTCACCGCGCCATGCGTCTTCGACGGCCCGATCAACGGTGAATGCTTCCGCGCTTATGTCCGTCAGCAACTGCTCCCGACCCTGCGGCCAGGCGACATCGTGATCATGGACAATCTGGGCAGCCATAAATCTGCAGCCATCCGTCACGCCATCAAGGCCGCCGGCGCAAGGCTCTGGTTCCTGCCGCCCTATTCACCCGATCTCAACCCGATCGAGCAGACCTTCGCCAAGATCAAACATTGGATGCGCCACGCCCAGAAGCGAACTATCGAAGACACCTGGCGCCATCTCGGCACCCTCGTCGGAACAATCAAGCCAGACGAATGCGCAAACTACTTCAACAACGCTGGATACGCTTCCGTCAAAACATGAAGGAGTCTAGAGCGGTTCAGCTTTTGATAGAATCGCCGACCCGCTCTAACTCTTTGTTTTTACGCAATTCCGGACGGAAAACCGCTACGCACTTTTCCTGGAATTGCTCTAGGATGGCCACGTTGAGGGTTCCAGGCCGAGACCTGTGGTCCGCACCGGCGATCGCGCCTGCGACGAACCGAGTCTGAGATAGATGGCGGGCACGACGAAGAGGTTGAGAAGCGTTGACGTGATCAGCCCGCCCAGAATGATGATGGCCATCGGATGTTCGATTTCCTGGCCCGGAATGTTGCCTGTAATGACCAGGGGAACGAGCGCAAGGCCGGTTGCCAGCGTCGTCATGAGAATGGGCGAAAGGCGTTCGCGCGCGCCGCGCAGGACAAGTTCCGGTCCGAAGGGCTCGCCCTCTTCGCGCTCCAGATGCAGGAAATGGTGGATCAGGAGCACCCCGTTGCGGGCCGCGATGCCCAATACCGTCAGGAACCCCACGAGGCCGCCTAGCGAGATGATGCTGTCGCCCAGATAGGCCGCGATGACCCCGCCGACCAGGGCGGCCGGCAGTGACAGGAACACCAGGGCAGCGAGCCTCCAGCTTCTCAGGGAGGCCTGCAGCAGCATGAAGATTACGACCGCGGCGACGATCGAAGCATACAAGAGCCGGCTTTGCGCCGCATTGCGTTCCGCAGCCTCGCCCAGCAGTTGGGCATGATAGCCGAGTGGAAAGTCGATCTTGGCCAGTCGCTCCTCCACCTCGCCGACGACCGAGCCCAGGTCGCGGTCGCGCACATTGGCATGCACGTCATGGCGGCGCGAGGCGTTCTCGCGCTTGATGGTGCTGGCCACCGGAGCAATCTTGACTTCGGCAATGTCGCCGAGCAAGACCTGGCCGCCGTCGGGCGTATCCAGGAGGAGGTTCTGCACGTCGTCAAGGCCGCGCCGCGATTTGGGCGTCGACCATACCATGACGTCATACACCTTTCCGATGCGATGGACGTCGCTCACCTCGTGACCGGCGAAGATCACCGCAGCGGCGCGGCGAACATCCCCGGGCTTGAGACCCCTGGCAGCCGCCTTGGCGATATCCACGGTGACCTGAATTTGCGGCACCTTCTTCTGCAACTCCTCGTGCAGGTCGACCAGGCCCTCGATGCCGGTCAGGGCGTCGCGGACCCTCACCGCCTGCTCGCGCAGCACCGCCGTGTCGGGCCCGAAAATCCGAACCACTATCGACTCGCCCGAGCCGGTGAGCACCTCCTTCACGCGTTCTCGGAGATAGGTCTGGACATCGCGATAGATGCCGGGATAGCCGGCTACCGTGTCCTGTATGGTTTTCAGGGTCTTGTCGTAGTCGACCTTCGGATCGACGCTGATCCAGTTCTCCGTGAAGTCGATGCCCACGACCTCGTCGGCCACAAGCGCCCGGCCGATGTGAGCGCCGAAGTTGCGCACCCCGGGAATGGATCTCAGTTCTTTGCTGGCAGCTACCGTCATCCGGTACATCTCGGCATGCGATGTCCCGGGCGGCGTCACCCAGTGCATGAGGAAGTCGCGCTCCTTGAAGGACGGCAGCAGCGAGGTTCCGAGCAGCGGCCAAACGGCCAACCCCGCGACCACGACCAACGCGGTGCTCGCAAATATCGCGCGAGGAGCCGCGATGATCCGCGACAGCATGGCGGCATAGCCGCGCTGCAACCACCCGACCAGCGGCGAGACGCGCTCGATCGGCGCTCCTTGAAGAAGGATAAGGCAGAATGCCGGCGTCACCGTCAGCGCCACGGCCATAGAAGCGAGGAGCGCGACGGAATAGGACGTCGCCAGCGGCACGAAGAAGGTGCCCGACAGGCCGCCCATGAAGAACACAGGAACAACCGAAATGACGATAATGAGGGTCGCGGCGACGATCGGGCTGCGGATCTCGAGCGATGCTTCCAGGATGACCGATGCCACCGATTTGCCGGCGCTGCTTCGGCGATTCTCGCGCAATCGCCGCGTGATGTTTTCGACGTCGATGATAGCGTCGTCCACCACCGATCCCACCGCCACGACAAAGCCGGCCAACACCATCGTGTTGATGGTCGTTCCGAGCCAGTAGAGAACAAGTCCCGCGGCGACCAGCGACAATGGAATTGCCAGCAGGCTGATGAGCGCCACCCGCCACTCGAACAGGAAGGCGCCGAGAACGCAGACCACCAGGATCGCTCCCACCAGCAAGGCCATTGTCAGATTATGGACCGAGAGCTCGATGAACGTCGCCGGGCGGAATATCTGCAGGTCGACATCGATGCCCTTGAGGCCGTCCCCCATTTCGGCGAAGGCGGCCTCGACGCCGCGCGTGACCTCCAGTGTGTTCGCCCACGGGAACTTCTCGACGATCAGCATCATGCCGGGGCCGTCATTGATAACAGCGTCGCCGATCGGCAGCGGTTCGTCCCAGATGACATCGGCAACGTCCGCCAGTACCCGCTGCCCGCTGGTCTTTGACTCAATCGGAATTCTCTTGACGTCGTCCAACTTCACGGCGGCCGCAATATCGGCCCCGATATAAAGCCGCTGGTTGGCGGTGTCGATGAAGCCTACGGTCTGGCTCTTGGCTGAGTTCGCCATCGGCAGGAGGCCGAAGTCCAGCGCATCGGCCGAAGCCTCCATGACCTCGTTCAGCGTCACGCCGTGTTTCAGCATGCGTGCGGGATCGATCTGGATCTGCATCTGTTTGAGCTTTTCGCCCCACATCGCCACGTTGGCGACGCCGGGCACGCGCAGCAGGCGGAAGCGGATCTTCCAGTAGGCGGTCATCGACAGGTCGAGCGGAGTGAGCTCCTTCGACGAGAGGCCGATCTTCATGGTGCGGCTGGTCGAGGACAAGGGCTGCAGCATGACGGGTGGGCTCGAGCCGAACGGCAGTCTGGCCGACGCAAGTTGCACGCGCTCCTGGACGAGCTGCCGGGCGTGCATGATATCGGTTCCGCGCTTGAAGATCATGACGATCGAGGACAGCGCCATCACGCTTTTCGAGCGGATGACGTCGAGCTCCGGCGTGCCGCGCAGTGCATCCTCGAGGGGAATGGTGATCAGCTCCTCGACCTCGGCGGTCGACATGCCGATACCGTCGGTCTGAATCTCAACCAGCGGCGGGGCGAATTCGGGGAAGACATCCACGGGCATCTTGCGGAAGACGTCCAAGCCCAGCAGCACCATCAGCGCTGCCGCGGCCAGAACGAGAAACCGGTATTTCAGGTTCGTGCCGATGATCCAGCGGAACATGGCCCCATCCTTTTGTTCGATGATTGGATGCCGGCTAACTCAGCGTTCGCAAGCGGCCGGAATGTTTTCACGCCCGCTCAGTGCCCACCAACCTTCAGTTCGACCCCCATGAGCTCGACCGCCCCGACCGACACGACCATCGTACCGCGCGCTGGTCCGTCCGACAGAACCGCAATGTCGCCGAGGACACGCTCGACAGCCACCTTCTGGCGAACGAAGACAAGCGGCTCCGGATTGGAGTAGAGCCAGCTGTCTCCATGCTCGTCGTAGATGACCGACGAGTAGGGCACGACCTTCGCCATCCTGTCGCTCTCCGGCGCCTTCATGGCCACTAGCGCCTGATCGCCGGGCTTGGCGCCGCCGCTTGCCTCGAGGAATTCGAAGAACCGCCCGTCGTCCCGGTCCTTCACCTCGACCGGCCGCGCCTTGTAATATTTGCCGGAGCGGCCCTCGCCGGTCAGCAGCACGACAACCAGACCGTCCTTATCCTCGTCGGCCGGGTTATCGACGCCGAAAATCTCGGCAAACTCGTCATGCTCGCGGCCCTCGCCTTCTTCATCCTCTTCGACGACAATCGCGATCAACATCTGGCTCGCCGCATTCACAGGCACCCTGATCAGCGATTGCAGGGCCTGGTCGCTTGCACCGACTGGCGCGATTGAAGCCGTCTCCGCAAATGCCTTCACCAACGGCTCGCCGCTCGCGATCTCGACCTCACCGGTCACCATCGTCCACCGCTTCGCCATCTCCTCCCGCAACGCTTCGGTCTGGATGCTCAGCCGTTTGGCGGCCTGTTCAGTCAGAACCACCCGCGGAAATGGCGAACCTGCGACCTCCTCCAGCCGGGCAGGAGCACCTGCGGGCGACTCCGCGGTCGCAAAGGGTGCCATGGCCACCACGACGAAGACCGCACCGGCGACGGCGGATGACGTGAGAAAAAGCTTATTGCGGGGCATGCGCAACTCCTCCCAGGTGTCGTGAAACCGGGCTGGCAGCGGAATGGAGCAACAGGGCCGGCAGGACGAACAGATTGATCAGGACTGAAATGACTGCGCCTGCGATCACGACCCAGGCCATTGGATGCAGGATCTCCAGACCGGTGACGCTGCCCATGACAAGCGCGGGAAGGAAGGCGAGGCAGGTGATCAGCGTGCTCGTCAGCACAGGCGCGAAGCGCTCACGCGCGGCCGCCGTCACCAGGTCCGGCCAGGATCCGCCACCCTCTTGCTCGCTGGTCTGATCGACGCGGCTGGCCAAAACCAGACCGTTGCGGAGCGCAAGCCCGAGGACGGCGAGGAGCCCGGCAAGCGCCCCAAGCGAAACAGTGCCTGTCACCGCCAGGAGGATCACCGCGACGCCACCCGACACTGCCATCAGTGAAAGGAACATGCCGGTTGCCAGCCGCCAGCTTTGCAGCGCCGCCTGCAGCAGGAAGAAGATCAGGATCGCCGCCGACGCTGCAAAGAGCTCCACCTGCAGCATGGCTGCACGGCTCTCGGCATAGTCGCCTCGAACATAGGCATGGTATTCGAAGGGGAACTGCACCTTCTTGAGTCCAGCCGCCACGTCTTGCGCCACCGCCGTGACGCTGCGGCCCGCGACGCTCGCGTGAACGTCGATGCTGCGCGTGACGCCTTCACGCTCGATGGTGCGCAACTGCGGAACCACCCGCACCTCGGCGACATCGCCAAGGCGTGCATACGGGCCATCAGGCGTTTCGATCACAAGATTCTCGACGTCGGTGATGCTGCTGCGTGCGGTGGGAGCACCCCAAACGACCACGTCGAAGACCTTTTGCTGTTCGAAGAGATTGCCAACCTCGAGCCCGGCGAAGACCGTAGCTGCCGCGCGCCGGATGTCCCCCGGTTTCAGTCCACGTGCAGCCGCCTTCGCAACATCGACCTCGACCTCGATTTCGGGCGAAACAGCGTTCTTGTCGATACGTACGGAGTTGACGCCGTCAATGGCAGCGATCGTCGCCGCAACGAGCTTTGCCTGCTCTTCAAGCACAGTCGTTTCGATCCCCTCGATGCGGACCACCACTGGTTCGCCGGCGTCGGCGAAGAACCGCCCAGCCGTACTGGCCAGATAGCCTTCAACCTTCACGTCGAGGTGCGCGAAGCCTGCCATCGTGTCGCGGATTCGCGACAGCGTGGCGGCCCGGTCCACCCGCTCGTCGAGGCCAACCCAGAGCTGCCCGGATTCGATGCCGGAGACCTGGTCGCCCGTGATGGCCCGGCCGAGATGGCCAGCGACAGAGCTAACTCCGTCGATTGCGCGGACTTCGGATTCCAGCTGCGCCATCGTCCGGGTCATGGCGGGCAAGGATGCACCCGGCGCGGCCTCGAACGAAACGCGGACGGTGCCTTCGTCAAAAGATGGCGACGGCGACCACTTCAGGAAGGGCGTTGCCGCGAGTAGCGCCAACGCACCGAGACCGGCGATGGCATAGGCAGGACGGGCCGTTGCCGAGAACTTCGCCAGCTGCCGGCCGTAGGCCGCACCGAACAGCCGCGCCACCACGGGTTCGGACCTGGTTCCTGCTGCGCTGCCCGAGCGGAGGAAAACCATCGCGAGGGCGGGCGCTCCCAGGAGCACCACGACCGAGGCAGCGGCCACCGTTAGGCCATAAGCCTGGGCCAGCGGGCGGAAGAATGCCGCGGCTTCGCCGTCGAGTCCGAGAATCGGAGCGACCGCCAGCAGACCGATCACCAATGCATAGATCATCGGCTTGCGGATCTCGCCGATCGCATCGAATACGGCCGCGGCGAGCGGACGACCGCCACCGGCGGCGCGGAGGCGCCGCCCGGTGGCCTCGGCAGCCACGACGGCGGTGTCGACCACGAGGGAAAGCGCGGCCGCGAGGCCGGCCAGGTGGATCAGGTTGAAGGTGGGGCTGCCGAGATAGAGCGCCACAAATGCCGCGACATACGACAGGACGATCGCGACGACGGCGATGCTCGCCGCGCCGACCGGCGTCAAGGACAGGAAGACGGCTACGGACAGCAACACCGCGGCGGCGATCAGCATCCGGGCCAGATTGGCGAAGGCGCTGTCGACGTAGTCGGAGGCGCGGTAGAGGGAGGAGTCGATATCGATGCCCGGCATGCCTTGGCCCAACTCCGCGAGCGCGGCTTCGACCCCCGCTGCGACCGCCCTGGCGTCGACGTTGGGAAGCTTCTCGACAACGAGAATGAGACCAGGCCCTCCGTTGATAATGGCATCGCCGATCAGAGGCGGATGGCCTTCGACGACGTCGGCGACGTCGCTGAGCTTGAGAGCGGAGGACGCGATAGCGACCTTCGTCAGATCGCTGGCCTTGCTGATCGGTTGCACATGCTGGATGCCGAGCCTCTGGTTCGGCGTGTCGATCCAGCCTCCGCTTCCGAGTACTGACGCTTCGAGATAAGTCAGCGGCGAGACCCAGAGCGAATCCCCGGCGCTCTCTATGGTTTCCTCGAGCGAGATGCCGGCCAACTCCAGGCGTTGAGGTTCGATTTGCACCTGGAGCTGGCGAGCGCGCTGGCCCCAGATCGCGACGTTGGCGACGCCCGGTACGCTGAGCAGCTTCGGCGTCATCGTCCACCGGGCGAGCACCGACATGTCGATCAGCGACACGGTCTTCGACGACAGTCCGACGATCATGGCCCGGCCTACCGCCGACTTCGGCTGCAGCATGGCGGGTGGCTTCGAGACATTGGGCAGGGCCCAAGCCATCGTAAGACGCTCCTGCACCATTTGCCGGGCCTTCATCGGATCCATGCCGGGCTCGAAGGTGAGCAACACCGAAGTCATCCCCGGTACCGACTTGGAATGAATCGATTTGAGGAAGGGCGTCGCGGTCAGAATCTCCTCGAGATTGATGGTCACCAGGCTTTCCACTTCGCCTGTCGACAAGCCGAGCGCCTCGGTCTGCACCTCCACGATCGGCGCCCCGAACTCGGGAAGAGCATCGATTTTGGCTTTGGGAAGCAGGACGGCACCCACCGCTAGCAAGAGCACCGCGGCTGCCAGGACCAGATGCCGAAATTCGAGACTCAGCTTGACGAGCGTTTGCAACACGGCAACACCCCGCGGTTCGGCAGCGCGCGAAAGCGCCTGCTACAGATCAGAGGATACGTCGGAAACGTAGCATTGCAGAACGCATTGCACGATTACTTAATGCGGGGATTACTTGTACCCGATTAATTCCCTGTCGATATCTTTCGACCTAGAAGTCATATCAAAATGAGGGGCGCGTCTATGCAATGAGCCAGACACGCGACTCCGCATCGAAACTCGATACCCGAATGTGCTCGCCCAAGTTTCGAACTATTTTGCTACTCACAAGAGACTACGAGCAGACTACCACAATTTGATGCGAGGAGAGATTTCGGCGGACCTGACATGGAAAGGTCGTCGTAGTATATAATCCGCTCTCAGCTTGTACGTGCGGTCGTGGGGTCGACGACCTTGGCTGGACGCGGCAACGCGGATAGCCCCGAGATCATCGATGACGCGGTCTACAAGCACAGAAATCGAGGGGCTGTCCGAGTGAAACTTGCCGAGCGCGAGTTAGGCGCGAGGCATTTTCAAAGTCACCGCGGAAGCCACCGAACTCCGGCCGAAGATAGTGTCCCTCGGAGGGCAACACCATGTCGTTCGATTTCGATAGCAGTAATTTCTTGGATGATTCAAACGAGATAACGAATATATTCTTCCCGTTGATACCTGGTACACAATTCATATATCAAGGAGTGTCAGACCTCGGAGGAGGCTTGCTCGATCACCAAATCATTTTTACCGTAACTGACCTTATAAGAACTATCGGCGGTGTAAACTGCGTGGTTGTATTGGAGGTCGATATAAACAACGGCGTGGTTCGGGAAGCCGAACTTGCGTTTTTCGCTCAAGACAAGGAAGGGAATGTCTGGAGTTTGGGTGAATATCCCGAGGAATATGAGAATGGCGAATTCATAGGCGCCCCAAACACCTGGATCAGCGGGGAGGAGGACGCGCAAGGTGGAGTCGTTATGTTGGCTGATCCGCGAACTGGCACATCGCCTTACGACCAGGGAGTCGTGCCTAGCATAGAGTTTCATGACATTGCAAAAATCAAGAAGACAGGCATCGATTTATCTGTTGCCGGAGAATCTTACACCGACGTGCTTGTTACAACAGAATGGGACCCAAATGATCTTCCTGCCAAACAAGAAAAATTCTACGCGCCCGACGTCGGCCTCGTAAAGATCACAGCCGTAAACGATCCGGAAGGAGAGACACTGGAGCTGACTGAGGTCAGTCAATTAAGTAAAAAAGAGCTGACCATCGTCCACCATGAAGCTCTCAAGTTAGAAGAACACGCATACGATATTAGCGATGTATACAGAGATGCCGATCCCGCTGGCATATTCGACCATGGGGGGGATACCAATTATATCGCCTATATCACCGGGGCGGACAGCGGCCACACGCTGAATGGCGACGCCAGCAGCGATCATCTCAACGGAGGGGGCGGCGGCGACACGCCGAATGGTGACGCTGGCAAGGACTTGCTCCATGGCCAAGCCGGTAATGACATACATGGGGGCGAAGACGGATTGTGGGGCGGTAAAGGTGCCGACACCTTCGTGTTTACCGACCTCGAGAACGGCAAAACAGAGATCGATACGATCGAAGATTATGGCGTGGCACAGCTGGATCTGATCGATCTGCCCAACGGTGTAGGAATCGACGGCCTGTACCTTGTCTAGGCGGATACTCGATCGCCGGACGGATCGGCCGCGCCGTGCTGATTCTTCCCGCCATAGAGCGCCGTGGGGCCGCAGACGTAATCCCTGACGATGCCACCGAGAAAACTTTGTCAGGACCGGCGCACCGACCGCTGATCAGGCCAGGCCCATCGCAATTTCCGCAATGACTGCGGTGGTCAGGTGGACGGCAAGGTTGAGGCCGCTCGGCAGGTGGCGCACGGCGAGCGAGCATGCGTATCTCGGTGGGAGCAAGCTCGGGTCCGAGCAGGCGATGTCGGTGCGCGAACTCGCATTGCCGGGCGGCGATCATCGCCCTGCGAGCAGGGCGAAACGCCTTGCGGCCAGGCCCATCGGGCCACGACAGGCCGCGTTCAGGAGGGTTAATCAGGTACTAACACTTGCAGCGGCAGAATCATCGTCTATCGTGGGGACGCGGTGCATTCAGGAGGGGGTCGTCGACTATGCGTTTTCTTGCCTTCGCGCTGAGCTGCACAGCGGACGCAACAGGTAGAGTCGCTTGCGCCGGGTGAGTCGGTCGAACAGTCCTGGGCCGTCGAGGCGATTCTGGCAGGCGAGTACATAGTGTACCTGACGATCATCCCCAAACCCAAGGGTCCGGAGGCCACAAGCCAGCCTGTTTCCAGCCCGGGCATCCACCTGACGGTAAGGCCGTTTGCCAATACCAATCCCGGCGGCGTACTGCCAGTTGCCATAGGTATGCCGCTCGGGCTGATCGCGGTATCTTTGCTGTCGCGCAGAAGCAAACGCTGGCGCCGGGCAACCAACGCCGATGGTTCCAAGACCAATGCATGACTCGTTGCTCAGGCCGCGGCCAAGAAAGCGGGGCACACAGGCGAGCGCAACCTGGCTACGCACCAGCGGCGAACGGCAATTTCCCGAATATAGGAGCAACCCATGGAATTCCTTCTCAGCATAGACTCCGTCATTTGCCTGATTACTGGTGCCATAATTGGTGGGCTGTCCGGGAAAATCATGAAGGGGCTGGGTTTGACTGGCAATATTCTGGTCGGCCTGGTGGGCGGGCTCATCGGCGGGCTGGCCTTTGACAGGCTCGACGTTATCGATGTCGGTGATATGGCCGATCCGGCGCTTGCAGGGCTGGTGGGGTCGGTCATTTTGCTGGCGATTGTTGGCGTAGTTCAACGCTCCCGCGGCGTGAACGGCGAAGTCGCGTGAAGCGCCTCCTGCCCGCCTGAGGGGACTGCGGGCAGAACAACGAGCAGACCCCAATCGTCGTTTGATCGGTTCAGGATGTACCGAGCCTCGGATACCGTTCCGGATGTTCATCCGAACGCCGCGGGCAGCGGATTGGTGTTCTTCTTTATCTCTTTTCGGTAGCATGAGCGGCCATGCAGATACTGATTCGAAGAAGGCGAGCCGAAGATCGCCAAATTGCTGCGCCGACAGTCCTCGACGAACTGTATCGGGCCGAGATCGTCCGGATGGCGAGGAGCCGTTCTAGAGATGTGCCCGACACGTCGCGTTTGCGAGGGACAAATTGACCAACTCCCACTTGCCGCCGCAGAATTCCCGGGTATCATCGGCGCGTGGTGCGTCTAACGGGGGCTCGTCGGCCATTCGCCTTCTTATCTTAACTCTCTGCGGCATAGGGCTGCTCTCCTCATCGGCTTCGGTACTGGCCCAGAATCAGAAGCGGGCTCTGGCCGAAGAAACGATACCGGCTCTGGCCGAAGAATGCGCTGCGCCCTGCGCGGGGTACGAGGCTACAGTGGAGCTCCAGAACGACTGGATATTTGGCGCAGATCCGTCTTTCCTGAGATCCGACGTGCTGCAACCGAAGGTCGAGGTCGATCTTTTCTACGAGCCGACGGATTACCTTCGTTTCGTGAGTGCCATCATTACCGAGCCTGTGGTCGACCCGGAACCCGGCGAGAATGCAGTCTTTCAGGGGATCGGCACATATGTCGGCGAACTCTACGCTGTCGCTAAAGCCGACCCGTTCACTGCAAGGGTCGGAAAGTTCGACACGGTCTTCAGCCTTGCCAGCGAAGTCCTGCCGGGGGTGAACTCCACGGACCTGGTATCGGCGTTCGACGCTGACGAACGTCTGGGTGGCGAGGCTGTCGTTGGCTTCGACGGTTTTGGGCTGAACCATGCCCTGGCCGCGACGGCGTTCACAACCGATCGTACGATCCTCAGCGAGTCGCTCTTTACCAACCGCGGACGGGCCACGCTGGCGGATGGCGGCGCCGGCAACACCACCGGTTTGTCCTCATTCTCGGTTACCCTTGATGGCTGCAAAGGCGCGGAAAAGCCCGATTGCTACCAGGACGGTGAATTTGGCTATCGCCTTGGCATTCGATACCAGAAGGCCGGGCTGCCCGCCGACACAGGCGAGGTGGAAGAAGAAGAAGAAGAAGAAGAAGAACCGCAGCCAGCGCCTGGCAACGAATTGGCCTACCTTGCTGCCGCCACCAGGAATTTCGACCTCAACGGGATGACGCTGCGGGTTCTCGGCGAATCGGCCTACCTCAAGCATTTCGACAGCGGTCCGGACGACGCTCTGCTTCTTACCGGGTCTGTCGCGCTCGACGTGGAACCTTTGACCTACGTAGCCACCTACACGCAGCAGAGGAACTTTGTCGCCGAAGGTCCAGATACGCGCGAGCACCTGGCGGATTTCGAAATGATCTATAGGTCCGGAGAAAACACGCCGTTCGACCGGGCGAAATGGAACCTCGCTACAGCCTACACCTTCGCGCAGAATGCCGAAGACGAGAGAACGCACACTTTCAGCGTGCGCGCGACACTCGATTTCGGCGGAGTGTGGAGTTCGGCAGGTAGGCTCCGATAGTCTGGATGTCCGCTGCTTCCTTCCCTCAGGCTGATTGAAGAGAACGCTACGTCAACGACCCTTCAGCGCAAGGGCTTCGTCCATCAGCCCTTCACTTCATTTCCGTCCGGATCGAAAACGGGCTGAACGTTCTTGCCCTTGTAGCGTATCTGGAACTCGTAGCTCACCTTGCCGTCGCGCATCAGTTTCTCCGCAAGCCTGATCTTTCCGCCTGCGAATTTCGTATCGACGGCCGCACGCACCGGCTGAGGCACCGCTTCCATCGGAATTGATTCCTCGACGACGATGACCTTCCCGTCGCGATGGTAGAGCACATCGCGCATCATTGTGCCCTCGACGCTCGCGATCTCGAAGACCAGCTCTCCGTTTTCGTCCTCCTGGGCGCAGGCCTTGACCTTGGCATCGGGAAAATCCTTGTGGAACACGTCCCGCACCACCGACGGCACCTTCTTGCAGCTGATCGGCTGTTCCTGCGCGGATGCGCCTGTAGGCACTGCCAGGAAAACGACGAGTCCGCCGAGTGCCAAACAGTAACGGGTGGGTTTCATGGCGACCTCCTTGAATGCATTCGTAGAGTTTTCCAGCAGCTTCGCTGTCTCTCGCTTATCCGCAATGCATGCACGTTACGTCTGCGACAGTTCCTGCCCGCCCGAACGCTATTTGGTCCAAAGCCGGCGCCCAGCCGGTACTCAGCCCTAGCTCGGAGCCATCATTATCTTGCGGACGCCCGGCAGTCGCAATCGA
Source organism: Mesorhizobium monacense (assembly GCF_056781675.1). Lineage (NCBI taxonomy): Bacteria > Pseudomonadati > Pseudomonadota > Alphaproteobacteria > Hyphomicrobiales > Phyllobacteriaceae > Mesorhizobium > Mesorhizobium monacense. The sequence continues at coordinate 4,294,195 of NZ_CM165567.1, forward strand.
CCTTCCGCCCAGCCGCGATACCTCAAAGTTGGTAGGCGAAGCACGCGGGCCTGGGACGCGGCCGTTCTGCTACCGGTGCCCAGGCGTAATTTGGGACTTTACCCAGTTGACGATGACGAACGGTGGCGGGTGCCGTATGTTGCTCACATCTAGAGAGCTTCGACGACTGTCAACTCGGATCCGCTGCTTCTATATGACGGCGCTTGGCAACGGCCGTATCGCTGGCTGGCGAAAGGTGTTCGTGCACCGCTAGCCAGTGGCCAGTCAACGCGCGGAAAAACACAATTGTTGCCTAGTCAGCATCGCCATTTTGGTGCCTGGTATTCGCGCTGACCTGCTTTCCGGATTCATCGATCCGTTGATTGCCGCTGCTAAGGAAGTTTCCAGAAATCTCGATTGACACACTGCTCAATGGTTCGATTGCCAAGCTCCGCGACGGGTGTAGGAGGCCTCTCCTCCGGCTCCGTCACGAAAAACTCGGTCCGCACTCTCGCTCTCTCGTAGGAGCGGCGATCCAGGCCTTGCGAGGACGGAAACCAGCAGAACCTTGAAGCGTAACCGCGCGCCGTCGTTGAGATTTGACAAGCTCAGGCCGCATGGCATGGATCAACGTGGTGAGCCCGGAGCGTATGCGCGGCCGGCATTCAACCGCGGTCGGAACCCTTCAGTTCGATTTGGCGTCGAATTCGACCTTGCATCGCTGGCCGGCGGGCAAACGGCTGCCGGCATTGGGCAGCATGATGCGCACGCCGAACGTCCTGCTGGCCGCGTCCAACACCCGGTCGATCACCTGAACTGTGCCGACATGGACTTCATCGCGCGGCTCACTGACGGTTACCCGGACGGCGAGGCCGACGCTGAACTTGCTGTATTCGCTGTCGGCGACGAAGGCTTCGACGCTCAGCGGGTCGAGCTGTGCGATCGTGGCCAGTTGCCCATCCTGATCGAGGTACTCGCCGGCATATAGCTTGCGCTCCATGACAATGCCGTCGATCGGACTGAGGATAACCTTCTGGCCCAGCACCGTTTTTGCCCGGGCGAGTTCCAGTTCGAGAATGCGCTTGCGCGTTTCGGCGAGCGCCAGTTCGCGCTTGGAGACCTCCATTTGCGCGATCGCTTCCTCGACGGCATCCTTGGAGGCGACGTTCAGGCCGGCCAACCGCTTGGAGCGGTCCATGCGGTTCAAGGCCAGTTGGTATCGTGTCTGCTGGGCCTCGATTTCCGACGTGTTGGCCGCCTGTTCGGACATCAAGTCGATAGTCGACAGCTCGGTGTTGGCATTCAGCCGGGCCAGGATTTGACCCTTTTTGACGATGTCGCCACGATCGATCAGCACCTCCTCCAGAAGGCCAGGCACAGTGCCGCCGACACCCACCACGATCGAAGGATTGACGACGCAATCGGATGCCGCCGCATGAGCTGCGCCGGCCAGAAACACGGCAGCGATGGAGAAGATAGGTCGCAGCATTTGACGTGCCTCCCTGCCCGCCGCGGCCTGTCCAGCCGCCGGCCCAAGTCTATTCGGATTTGCCTGAGAAGGCGAGCAGCACACCCAGTCGCCGGTCCTGGTCGAGCAGGTCCTTGCGCTCCGATGCATGCGCGCGTTCAGCGCGCATCTGCGCCACCCGAAACAGCGCAAGCGCGGCTCGGCGCCGGAACCAGCTTTGACGCCGGCTGGCCCACTCGACAAGGCGTGGCGGCGCGAGATCGAGGATCGGATCCTCCAGCGAAAGAATGTCCCGCGTTGACCCCCGGTCTCCCTTGCGCGCCGTCCGCCCTTCCATCTGCCGGTCGATCCGACGGGCATCGTGGCGCTCGCTCAGCACCACATGAAGCCCGCCCATTGCCAGCGCCTCCGGATCGACCTTGATGTCCACGCCGCGCCCGGCCATGTTGGTCGCGACGGTCACCGTTCCGACACGACCCGCGCCCGCGATGACATTCGCCTCGTCCTCGCTCTGCTCGGCATTCAGCACGGCATGCTCGATGCGGGCGCGGTCGAGACATGCGCTGAGTTCCTGCGAGGCAGAGACCGAACGCGTGCCGATCAGCACCGGCCGTCCGAGGGCCCGCATCGTCTCGACCTCCTGCACAATGCGGTTCCATTTCTCCTCGCGTGTCGCGCACACAATTGGCGCGAGCTTCGCGCGCCTGGGCGGCACATGGGTCGGTACTGCGAGAACCGACAGCCCGTAGACGGCGCCCAGTTCGCCCTTGACCTCGTAGGCAGTGCCGGACATCCCGGCGAGGCGCAGATAGCGGCGAAAAAAGCGCTGGTAGGTGATCCGCGCGGCGGTGCGTTTGCGCGGCGTCACCTTGCAGCCCTCCTTGAATTCGATCAACTGATGAAGGCCATCGCTCCATGTGCGGTCGGCCATGATGCGCCCGGTGAATTCGTCAACGATCTGAACGGTCTCGTCGGTGACCAGATAGTGTTCGCCGCGTCGAAAAAGCAGCAACGCTGAGAGCGCTTGCCTGGCCAATTCCTCGCGTCGAAGGCGATTGCGCCAGAATCCGTCGGCCGCCTCAGCGCGCGTCCAGAGTCTATCCTTGCCGGCTTCCGTCAATTCGATGCGGCGCTGGTCCGGCAACAGCACGTAGTCGACATCCTGTTGCAGGTCTTCGATCAGACGAAACGTCTTTTCCGCCCAGTTGCGTTCGTCGACGGAATTGCTTTCCTGGGAGATGATCAGGGGCGTGCGCGCCTCATCGACCAGCGCGCTGTCGGCCTCGTCGACGATTGCCAGGTGCAGACCGCGCATGGCTGTCTGCGAATTCACACTGCCGGCCTGGCCGAAGCCGCTGAGCTTGCGGTGCAGCAGCCCGGTCCTTTGGCCAAGCGCCATGCGATCGCGCAGGTAATCGAACGCAACCTCTTTGTTGCTCGCATAGACAATGTCCGACGCATAGACTTGCGGTCGCCCTGCCCTGTCGCCGCTCTGGATCAGGCCCGTGGTCAGGCCGAGAAAGTCATAGACAGGCTTGAGCGTCGCAAGATCGCGTGCCGCCAGATAGTCGTTCACAGTTATGATGTGAACCGGCGTGCCCGCCAGTGCCGCGGCCGATGCGGCAAGACCGGCGGTGATCGTCTTTCCCTCGCCTGTGGCCATCTCCGCCACCCGCCCGTCAAGCATTGCGAGGCCGCCCAGAATTTGAACGTTGTGGTGGCGCAGGCCGAGCTTGCGCCATGATATCTCGCGCACGATCGCGAAGCATCGTTCGATGTTCGACTGGGTCAGGCCGCCGCGGCGCATCACCGGGCGGAACGCCGCGACCCGTTCGACAAGCTCGACTTCGGCTATGCCCGCATAATCACGTCCGAGTGCCTCGATGCGAGGCAGCGCGCGATACATCCGCTGGAGCCTTGCCCGCTCCCGTAACGGCGAGGCCACGCCAACCAGCCACTGGTCCAGCCAGTCGAGGAATTTCGGCGCCGGGTCTTCCCGCTCGGCGCCGAGATCGAGGGCCGGAAGCAGGACCCCGGCCGTTTGCCCGGCCGCAGTCAAGCTCCCACCCCAATACGCTCGAGTAACATCTCGGTCGTCACTTTGTTAAGCCTGCGGCAGCCTCACGTCCGCTTCGTCACCGCCCTTGCGCGCCGCCGATTTGCCGGATTCCCGTTTCGCCTTGGCAGAAGTCGCTTCTGGTGCCGGTTCCAATTTGTCCTCGACATCTGGGCCTGCGGCAGGCATCCGCTCCAGCATGTTGGCGAAGTGCCGCAAGGAGTGGAGGTGAAGATAGGTGCACTCCAATTCGTCATTTCCGAACATCGCTTGCAGGTCGGCGGCATCGATCGCCTTCAGCTTCTGCCGGTCGACCGTCATGAAGCCGGCTAGCGAACGGCGCTCGCCGCTGTTCAAATTGAACTGCGCCTGCATCGGCTGCAGCAGCCCGAGAGACTTCAGAAGATCGCAATATCGCTTGGTGCGCTGAAAGCGCGACTGATAATCCTGAAGGAAGCCGAGCACCTCTTTCAGGTAGCGCGTCTGCTGTCCGTCGCTGTCGAACAGGCGCTCGCCGCGGCCCTCCCGGTTGATGCCTTCAAAGCTCTCGTCGACGTTGAGGATGAATGTTCGGCCGCTGGCATCGGAGGAGAAGACGAACGGATAACGCCGCACGAACGCCGGAACATATTTGCCGCTCCAGTTGCCGGCATCGTCGACATAGAGGTTTTCGGTCTGCTTCACGCCAAGAATGACTGCCGGCATGATCGACTGTTCGGTGCCCGCGAAAACGATCGGATACTCCGCCGCTGCCTGCGCGAATTCGACAGCCGTCACCGGTACCGAGTTCACGTTGCGGGCGAAGGCGTAGGAGTGACCTGTCTTGATCGAAACATCCCTGTGACGGTCTGAGGTCACCGGCTTGGCGTCTTGATAGAAAAGAAGCTGAACAGTCATGATAACTCTCCTTGAGGTGGAAAACTCGGTTAATTTATCGTTTCCGCGCTATTCTCTACATTAATACTTGATCAGCAAGTATTGATCACATCACCGCGGCATCCGATTGTAAAGTGAAATGCGGCATTCAGCGCACTTCCCGGGCAGTTTAGTTAACTTCAACCACAGATTACTGACTCCGTTCATGAGGACTAGACCTGGTAAACGCGCAGGAACACCTGCCTGATCCAGCGATACGTACGCTCGTAAAGCGGCACGTTGCCGTGAAAAAAGCGGACGTAAATGCGCCCGCCGATGCGGTCGATCTTGCTTGGATTGGCCAGCGCCAATTCCAGATGCATCAAGTTGGCAAGCACCCGCTTCTGCGAAGGATCGGTCGGGTCGAGCGAAAACTCCCCACCGCCCACTGTGCTCAATGCGGCGTTCGGCAAAGTTGCGGTCAGCGAAGGTACCTCGCGTATGATCTTGGCAAGATGCGAAACCGAAGGGTCTTCGACGAAGCGCACGTCGACGAACGCCGTATGGTTGCGAACCAGGTCGGCGTCGCTTTCTGGGATCACGGCGCGCAATGTCGGCTGATCGAACCGCGTCACATAGGCCAACGTCTCGCCACGGCGCACGAACTTGCCGTCGAGATCCTTTGCCGAGGGAACGATCAGAGTCCCGCTTGCCTGCGCCCGTACCGTCAGCGCTTCGGCACGGTCGCGTGCGAGGACGAGGTCGGCGCGTGCCAGCCTGAGTTCCTCGGCCACCACTTTAGCGTCGACCTTGTTTGAGACATCGAGCTTTTCGAGGCGGCGCTCAAGCTCCCCAACCCTCAAATCCAGCAGGACAGTCCGCGCTTCCAGCAAAGGGTCTTCCAGCCGCAAGATCGGGGCGCCTCGCTCAATCCGGGCGCCGGGAGTTGCGACAATTTCCGTTACCACGCCATCGACACCGGCATTGACGACTCCGTCGCCCGGCAGCCAGACGACGCCCTGCGCGGCGGTCGCGTAAGGCAGCGGGACGACAAAGAATGGCATGGCTACCAGCGCGAGGCCGGCTGCAACGACGGCGAAGGCCCTCCCCCTCGTCCTTCGTAGTGATGGACTCGTGAACAGGAACCACAGCTGGCGCGCCAGCGGCACGCCAACCATCAGCACCAGCGCCCACCCAGCCATCATCATGCCGACGACAAAGAAACGCTGGCTGACCAATGTGACGATCGCCACCATAACGCCGATCCGGTAGAAGAACGCGGTGACGCCGTAGCTGAACAGCCAGAACTCTTCGCCTTGTGCGGTCGCCGGCGTTTCGGCGCTTTCGATGCCGAACAGATAACGCTGCACCAGATAGCCGAGATATTTGGTCGCGCGCTGACCAAGGTTCGGTATCTCGAGAATGTCGCTCAGAACGTAGTAACCGTCGAAGCGCAGCAGTGGATTGCCGTTGAACAGCAAGGTCGAAATGCCGCCGACGAGCATCACGTTGAATGCGAAGGCGCGCACCAGTCCGGGCTCGGCGTTCAGCCAGACCATCAGCGCCAGACAGGCCAACAGCCCCTCGACGATAATGCCTGCCGCACCCACCAAGGCGCGCTGCCACTTATCCCGGAATGCAAGGCTCTCCGACGCGTCGACATAGGGCACCGGCATGAATACGAGCAGCATCACGCCGATCTCGTGCACTTCGCCGCCCCAGCGTTTGACGGCGTAGGCATGCCCTAGTTCATGCAAAGCCTTGATGAAGGGATAAGCGATCAGGATCAGCACGATATTCTCGGCCGAGAGAACCCGGTCGGTTACGTCGCCGGTCAGCGCCTGCCAGTTCATCGCAGCAAGGAAAATCGAATAGGCAACCAGCGCGAGGAAGGCGACGCCGCCGAACCAGGATAGGAACGGCCGCACAAGCGGATAGGTCGCGTTCAGGAATTCGTCCGGATCGAACAGCCCGACGCGAATCGCCAGCGGATTGGCGAATTTCGACAGAAGTTTGCGGTTGTGCTGCTTGCTGGCGCGGTCGGCGATTTCCTCAATATCGGGCGGAATGTCGCCGAACAGCACATCTGAAGCGTGAAGCTGTCCCAAAAGACGGATCACCGCGTCTTGTGTAATGACCTTTTCGTCGAGGCGTTCGCAGGCGCTGTCCCACACTTCTTGCATGGTACGCCGGCCGGTCATCAGGCTGATGATAAAATAGGCCTCCGGCGTGAAACGATGGAAGCGGCCTGAGGTCCGGTCCTGCATCACATGCCAGACCTGGCCGCGGAAGATCGTGCGGTGGATGCTCACTTGGCTTCGCAGCCGCGGCTTCAATTGCGCGACACGATACCAGGACGAACTGAAATAGCTCCTGTCCATGGTCAGCCCGCCCAGCGCCAGAGGGTCAGGCGCAGCCAGTCGATCATCTTCTGGGTGTAGACGAAGAACAGCAGCCGTTCGTCCACATGGGTCTTGCTGACGCCCTCCATGCCGGGACGTAGCCGCTCGGGGGACCCGGTGAGCGAAGCCTCGACCATGAACGAGTTGCGGCCGTTGCCTTGTCGCGAGACAGAGGTGATCTGTTCGATCTTGTACGACAGCGGCTCCCTCGGCAACGCGCTGACCCGCAACTGGCCGGTCTGGCCGATCTTGATGTCTTCGATGTCGCTTTCGTCGACTTCCAGCACCACGCGGTAAGCATCGAGTGGCGCGATGTGAAACAATTCCTGGCCACGCTCGACCGCCGCGCCGACCGATTGTGACAGATCGCCGGCGACAATAAATCCGTCAAACGGCGCCACCAGGCGGGTGCGCCGCAGCTGTTCGTCGATCAGCGACAGCTGCGCGTCCGCCTGCTTGATCTGGGCCTCAATGATCTGGCTTTCGGCGCGCTCGCCTCGCGCCAGCGCGCGGTCAAATTCCGTTTCCTTCTGAGCCTTGGTGGTGACCAGCCGCAGCCGCTCGAAAGTCAGATCCTGATCGTCGAGCTGCGCCAGCACCTGATCCTTGTGCACCGTTTCGCCTGCCTTGGCGAATTCCGACAGAACATAGCCACTGAATGGGGCAACGATGGTTCGCTGCACCGAACCGCGAATGACCGCAGGCGCCGTTACCGCATAGGGCGAGATGGCGACGCTCAGATAGGCGGCTATCGCCACCGCGGCCAGCGTCGCAATCTTGCGCCCGATGAAGCGTGGGCCAAGCAGCCGCTTGATCTGGATCCAGCCCGCCTCGATCGCCTTGGTGAAGATTGTTCGGTCGTTGCGGCGTTTTTCCTCGAGTACCGGTCCGACCACGGCCGCAACTGCATCGCAAAGGTAGATTGTCTGCTGGTCAAAGCTCGCGTCGGCGGGCCGCAGGAAAGTGAGCGCGCCCGTCATCCGGCCGTTGCTCTGCAGCGGCACGGTCAGGGCAGCGCCGTTCTTGTGCTGGCGTGTCAAGGCTTCGTGCGCGATGCTGACCCGATATTCCTGACCCTCGCGCGGTGGCGCGACGACCACGGCCCGCTGGTCGATCGCCTCGTCCATCGCCGCCGCGACGTCGCGCATAAAGCTGACCTTGCTGTCGAATGCTGCCGAGTGGGACACCGCCGCAACGCGCGTCCAGCGCCGGCGCATCACGCCAATGGCGACCGGGTCGCAATTCAGCCGCATCGCGAGTTCGGTGACGAGCGCAGTGCAGGCGCTCTTGTACCGCTTCTTCTCGATCACTGTCGCCAACATATCGAACGCAAAGCGGCTGCGCTGCGCTGCCTGTTCACCCTGATCGCTCATGCCGCGGCGCACATGCACTTCGACCCAGCCGCAAGCCCACTGGATCTTGCGCATGATGTCGGTGAAGGCAGCGTCGTTTCGCTTCACCGCAACGGCACAGGCGCCGAACAGATGCCCGTCGATGAGGATGGGGGACGCGATGATCTGTGTGTCGTCCGCCGGGCCCGATACACTGACGCCCTGACGCTTTCCTGTCGCCATTTCGGCGGCGGCGAGAAGTCCGCCGGCCGGCGACTGTGAGTTCGGCCATGCGGCAGCTAGCACATAAGGCCCGGCATCGGCTTCCCCGAGCACCAGGGCTGCTGCGGAGGCATCGGGTATCTGGCGGCACAGGAGGCCCAGCCATGCGCCGATGAACTCATCAGACGTCCCGGCAGTGCGGAAGCGTGTCCACAGCGCCTGGTCTAGAACGCTGTAACTGACGATGCCGGTATCATCCAGCATCCTACGAGTGTCACCTTCAAGGATGCTATCGGCCATGGACACCCGTTTCGAGGCGGCGGACGCAGTTCGCGAAATGTGTGAACTGCGCCGCCATCATTGTCTCATCGTACTCCGAACAGACTGGACAGGCGCGACAGCAGACCCTTGCGGTTGCTCCATTCAGCGAGACCATTGAGGTCGTCCGAAGCTGCGACGCCGTCGTCCTGGTCCGCATCAGGCGCTGCATCCTGTGCACCGTCCTGCTGCCGACCCTGCGCGGCAACAAAGGTTCCGCTGGCTTCGTCAAACACCCAGTTGAGCTGGCCACTTGGCTGCAAGCCGGAAGTAGCCCCTGTCAGCACGATATCGCCAGTTTTCGCGCTGGCATCAGTCTCTGAGTCGGAATTCGCCACCGCCGCCGCATCGCCGGAAGCTCTTGCGGTCGATATCGTCGTGACGTCCCCGACCGCTTCAGCCAGGGCAATCCCAGCGCTCCGAAGCAATCCATGCTCCTGCGCGCCGACAAAGACGCCCAGGCCATCATGGAAGAGCTGCGTTTCAGCCACCTGACCAATAGATCCGGCCTCCGGCAGCCGGCGCTCGCCGACGGCCAACTCAGCCGACATCACGCCCGCTTCGTCCTCATCGTGATCGAAGCCCGCCTGATGGCCGATTTCGTGGATCAGCACCGACAGCAGGTCCATCCGTCCATCGGCCGCGCCGCCCGGCAACGCCGTCAGATGGCCAGAGGCATCGAGCTGGAACTCGCTGCTGTCGAGAGGTGACAGGTCAACGAACCAGCCATACCCGGCCGCGTTGCGATCGACCAGCACCGCGCCGAATACCGACTGTGCCAGCGCCGAGCCAGGCAGATCGGCGATCTGCACGTCCAGGCTCGACAGCTTTGCAAGCTGTGCCGCGTCGAGTTGGCCGCTGGCCGACCAGATCGCTATCGCCTGCGCCAGCATCGCCCTGGTCTGATCGATGCCGACCGCCGTTGCCGTGTCTCCCGTCTGGCCAAGCGAAGCGAGTGCCAGCTGATTGGAGCTGGTGCTGAACGCCGAGGCGTTGGTGCGGATCTGCAGCCGGTCGAAGGACGCCCCTGCATTGCCTGTCACCAGGCCGAACTCGCCATCGGCAATGGCTGCATTGAAGCCATAACTGCCGACGAATGCACCGTTGATGGTGATCGAGAGGGCAGCGCCTCGTATGGTCAACTGGACTTCATAGTCCGTCGTTGAACTGAGCGTGCGCACGAAGCTCTGATCAATCGCCGTGCCGCCTCTCGACGTCACGTGTCCAATCAAAACCTTCTGGGCGGCCACATCCAGCGTGACGAACTTGTAGTCGTTGGCGCCGTAGTAATCGAAGACGATGCCACCGGTCCCGGCGGTCTTCAACTTCGCCGTCAGTTCCAGATAGGCGTCCGCCCCGATCGCCGGGCCGACATCCAGCAGGTTGGTGCCGGCGCCGGCCGCTGCGTTCAGCCTACCGCCCGAGAGCGTCCAGCCTTGAGCTGCGGTCTTCGACATCGGATAGGTCGGCGGCGCGTCGAACTCGGCTGCGTAGTCGAGCGTGATCTGTGGCGGCAAGACCTGGACACGGACGTTGTCCACCGTACCCTTCGAGCCGCTGTTGCCGACACCGACGAGGCCCTTGTTCAGCGCCACCGGCTGGCCATCGATGATGCGCGGCGCGAAGGTGTAACTGAACCAATTCACGCCGGCCACGGTCAAAGTCACGGTCGTGCCGTTGACTGCGAGCAGAACATCGTAAGCCTGGTTCGCTTTGAGCTGCACCGGCTTGTTGGACTTGACCAACTGATGCCAGCCGCTGGCGTCGCGGTAGCCCATCTCGATCTGGTCGTTCGAGATATTGATGCCGGCATATTTGAAATCTGTCGGCGAATGATAGTCGAAGATGATGTAGGAGTTGGCTTTCCAGCCGCCCGTCGGCTTATCGGTCGTCAAGGTCGCCGCGATCTCGTAATAGATCGGCGTATAGGCGTCGAGATAGAGAACCGCGGCTGCCTGGTCCCAGGTGCTTGCCGACTGAACAGTGAGCTTGCCGCTGGTGACGGCGAAATTGCCCTCGTCAACCGCCACGACCTTGGCGTTGCCATCGTTGAAGTCAGCCGTGCGCAACACGTCTCGCTTGCCGCCCGGGATGTTGCCCGCCTGGGGATCCGTCGGACCGCCGGTCTGATCCTGCCAGAAGCCATGATCCTTCTGGGTGATCAGGCCAATCTCACCTTCCACGCCGCCCATGAACATATGGACGTTGCTGTAGTTGTCGTCCCCGTTGATGCTGCCAGTGTCAGCGGTGCGGGTGATGTCGACGCCGTCGCTGAATGCCTGTGCATAGAGGAAGTCGAACAGTTGCGGCGGCACCTGGCGGCTTACCGTCGCGATACCGAACGGTGCGAACGGCACCAGGTAGCTGTTGAACTCCCCGACCCAATCGATCAGGCGGTCGCCACCGGTGTTGCCGATCAGGATGTCGAGCCCGGCCCCGCCGAAAACGCGGTCCTCATACATTGGATGCGTCTCTGGCTGGTCATTCAGCCAGTTGTTGGTCGAGAGTACATCGTCGGCGTTCATGAGGTCGTTGCCCCAGCCGCCATAGATGTGGTCGCGGCCGGTACCGCCAACGATCCAGTCATTGCCCAGGTCACCAAAGACCGCATCGTTGCCGTCGGTGTTGCGCTGCGCAAACGCCGTCGGCGTGCCGTTCGGCGCAAAAGCGATCGCACCGTTGACCAGCGGCCCTTCATTATCGACGAGGTTGAGGAAATACTGGCGCGTGATAGGCGGCGCGCCGGTCTTCCATACCGAACCATCGGCGTTGAACATGATTGTCCGGCGCGGATCGTACTCGTCATACAGGAAGAATTCGCCGAGCCGGCTCTGCACCGGCTTCGGTGCGTTCCACGGATCGCTGTCGGGACCAAACTTCAGTACGTCGCCAGGATTCCACGGCCGCGAGAAGTCGGTGCGCACGATGCCCACGACATTGCCCGCTGCATCGAAGCGCTGCGTGTAGGAATCTGGCAGAGCTTCGCCGCCGCCGACCGCATCGTCGCCGGAACCGCTATGGATGAAGTCGTCACCCAGGCCGCCGAAAATGATATCGTCGACGACATTGGCGTCGAACAGCGGATCGTCACCGCCCTGCGCATTCGGCGTCAGATTGTAAGGTGTCAGGTCGACCGCCTTCTTCATCTTGCCGCCGACATTGATCGTCTCGGTCTGCACCTGTCCGGGCGTGTAGATGAACTCGTTGAGCACATCGCCCTGGCTGGTGCGCGTATCCGGATCGGTCGCCAGCAGTGGCAGCACGCCGAACAGGCTTTCGCCGTAGGTCGCGCTGTTGCGGCTGGTGAAGATGCGGCCGTCGTCGCCCAGGATGCCGTCCTCGCCGGTACCACCGGAGATCCAGTCATTGCCCCAGCCGCCGATCAAATCGTCGTTCTCGGCATCGCCGAACATCCGGTCATGGCCGCCGCCGCCATAGGCGGTGTCATCGCCGGTCTCGCCATGGAACTCGTCATGGCCACCGATGTCCTGCTTGGCCCAAATGCCGAACTCGCTGCGATAGGCAGGATCGTTCGGGTTGGTTCTGGAGAACAGGTCCGGACTGAAGTCCGGGCCGCCCGGCGTGTAGTCGAGCAGATGGATGCCGCGCACGACGAGGCGTTCGCCGCCGGCGCGCGCCGGGTCGTTCACGTCGTAGTTGAACTGGACATAGAGCTGTTGCCCGGCCGTGCCGTTCGGATTGATGTCGGTGTGATTGACACCGACGATCCGCACGATGTTGCCGTTGTCGCCGATCATGGAGTCGGCATCGCGAGCAAAGCGCGAATTGGCCAGCGTGCCGTCATTCGGCAAATTGTCGTCATTGCGGTCGATCTCGATGCCGGCGCCGCCGAAAATGTAGTCGTCTCCGTCAGGCCGCGCATTCGGATCAGTGAGGCTGAAGAAGGACGAGGAACCGCCGATCAGATCATCCTGGCCGAGGCCGCCGAATACCTGGTCGTCGCCGCCACCGCCTTCGATGTAGTCCTGGCCGTCAGTCGCCGCCGTGAAGGAGGCGACCACCGTGAGCGGACCGATCGGATCGGTGACGCCGCCGGATGTGCGCGATGCGCCGACATGCGAGGTGCCGGCAAAGGCAAGCTCGATGCCGCCGTCGCCCTGCACCACGTCATGGCCGAGCTGACCGAACAGTTCGTCATGGCCTTCGCTGCCAGCGATGTAGTCGTTGCCGAAGCTGCCGACGCCGACCGTGCCCTCGTCGAAGGCGAAGGTGTGCAGCGCCGCGTAATCGACCGAATACTCGCTCCACCACGGAGCGCCGTCCGGATCGCGATACCGCCGAGCGATACTGTCGACCAGCAGCAGGCCGCTGTTGTCGGCATTGACCGTGCCGAGGTCGGCCGGCATCGGTCGGTCGGTACGGCTGTACATCAACGTTCCGGCCAGCGTCTGGAAGCGCAGGCTGAACGTATCATCCAATAGATTGCCGTCAGCGCCGCCCTGGCGCGACATGTAGACGTTGTCGCCAAAGACGCGATCGTCCTGCTGGTCACCATCGAGCAGATCATGCCCGGCGCCGCCGACGATGACGTCGCGGTCGAGGCCGCCGAACACCACGTCGTCGCCGCCATTCTGCAATTCGGCCGATTTGATGCCGGTGACCAACACCAGCTCGGTCGTCTGGATGCGCTGCTTCAAAACTGACGGCAAGTTCGGATCGTCGACGAACATTTCGATCACACCGTGATCGGCGAAGATGATGTCGTCGAAGTCGCCCAGCACGCCGGTAGCCGCGACCGAACTCGGCCCATAGCCGAGATGCGAAGCGCCGTCGCCGAAGATCACGTCGTCGCCCGCATTCATCAGGTCACGAACCGACGACTTGACCGGCTTGATCGTCGTGCCGTTGGTGTCGGCATCCGGATTGGCCGAAGGCAACGGACTGTTGTCGACCGTATCAATGAACAGCTGGCGCGTGAAGATGTTCACGTTGACGCCGCTATCGCCATAGATGTGATCGGCGCCGCGGTTGCCGATGATCAGGTCGTCGCCGGAACCGCCAGCAAGATGATCGCCAGCCTGGCTGCCGTAGATCGTGTCGTTGCCCGCGCCGCCATAGATCGTCAGGCCGACGCTCGGCAGGTTTGCCGACGGCGTGCCGGCGAACAAGGCGCTGGCGTCGATGATGTCGTTGCCGGCGAACTTGTAGCGATTGGCGAGCGGGAACACCCACTCGTCATCCTCATTCTCGCCGTCCTGCAGTTCCGGGAACGGATCGAACGGCTTCTCGCCGAATTCCATACCCAAAACATTGTGCGCCTGGCCGGAATACCAGATGCCGTCCTGGCTGGTGTCGCCATAGATGACCAGTGGCGAGTTCGGCCCGGCGCCGCCGGTGACGACAATATGGTCGCCGCCGATGCGCGCGCCGCCGTCCAGCGTCACGTCGATACCGGAAACGGTCATCGCAACACCGGCTTTCGGCGTCAGCGCAACGCTCTGCAGCGTCATCACGGTCGCATCGAGCGCCTGGATGGTGAACGTGCCGGCAAATCCGCTCAGTTGCACCTTCTGGCCCACATGGAAGCCATCCGCCAGCCAGTTGCCGCCGCTGCGTGTCAGGCTGTTGGTGGCGATGTCGACGGTCGCCGTCCCGGTGATGATGCGCGGCTCTGCGACGTGTAGTGAACGCTCGGCATAGCTGTTGAACGCGTCGGGCGCGAGCACTGTGCCGGCTGGCTGGCCGGCGCGTGTGTTCGGTGCGCTGAGCACCAGCACACTGCCGTCACCCCATGTCAGCGCGGAGTTGCCCGGCGCCGGCAGCGTTGCGTCGGCGATCGCCAGAATGGTGCGCGTATAGGTTTCGCCCGCAAGCTGGATCACCTGGCCAACCTGATAGCGGTCCTCCGACCAGTCGCGGCCGTCCTGACGGGTGACGATGACCTGTCCACCGGTTCCGGCGGCGATGTTCATCGGACCGGCGCTTTCCATATGCATGTTGCCGCCGCCATGAACGAGCGTCAGCCCGCCATGCTGGCCTTGTACGTAGAAGCTCTTCACCGCGTCGTTTTGCGTCGCGAGCGACGCGCCTTCGAGCGTCAGCGAGAAGCCGTCTTCCGAGATCTCGATGATGCGGAAGTCACGCTTGCCGTTGGCATCGACCATCGTCACCAGATGTCCGGCGAGATAGCCTTCATCGGCCCATTTGACGCCGTCCTGGCGCGTGACGATGCCGCCGGTATAAGTCGGGTCGACATCGACTTCGGCCACCACGGTCTGCAGCACGGCATTGGTCACCGGGTTGATGCGATTGATAGTGCGCGGCGCTTCCGAGACCGGCGCGAGTTGTCCGCCGATGACGTGCATGACCGCGCCGACGATCGCCACGATCTGATACTCGCCCTTGGCAAAGTCCTCGTCGATCGAGATGAAGTCTCCGACCGCAAAGCCGGCCCAGTTGCCGCCGTCGGTGCGCGTAATGATACCGCCCGCCGTCGTGCTGGCCACATCTACCGACGTGTTCGGCGTGATCACATCCTTGTCGAAAGCGGTGATCGTGTACGACCCATCTGCCACACCGGCGAGCGTCGGTCCGCCCAGAACCAGGATCGAGTTGTCATTCGGATCCGCGCCTTCAGCCGGATTGGCCGGATTGATCAGCGCATCATTGATGGCGACGATCGTCCAGATGCCCGGAAGGTTATCGATCTTCACCGTTTGGCCGACGAGGAAGCCCATCGCTTTCCAGTCGAACCCGGCGCGTACGATGGTGCCGCCATTGACGCCAGATGGCGTTACGTCGAACGTGTTCGTCACCTGCACCGGCGGCGCAGGATTGAGCGTGCCCTCGATGACGAGCTTGTCGTTGCCTTCACCGAGCATCAGATTGACCACCTCAATGGTGCTCTTGGTGTCGTCGGTGCCGAAATCGCCGTTCGAGTCGACGCTGATGCGGCCGAAGCTGATGCCGCCTGGGAAGAAGCCGGATTCACCGAAGGTCGGATCGCCGGTCACGCCAAGCCCCAGGCTTAGATCGTCAGCCATGTTGAAACCGGTGAGCGTCGTCTCAGTCAACACACCGTCGACATCTTCCTTGCTGGTGTCGTTGAAGATGTTCAGCACGTCGATCTGCTGCGATTCCGGCGGCTGCTGGCCGATCGCGATCAGGAAGTCGTCGGCTTCGCCGGGCAGCTTGAGGCCGTTCTCGAGCGAACGGTCGGCGCCGGTGACGCCGCCCTCGACAGCCAGCGGTCCGCGCAGCTTGGACAGATAGTGGCCGGAAACCGGGAAGACCTTGACGCCTTCGCGGGTGATCGGCACTTCGTATTCGGTGTCGGCGCGCAGCTCGACCGTCTGCTGCTGGTAGTAGTTGGCCGGCGTGAACACAGCCACGGCCGCGGTCCGAACCACGCGCACGTCGTTCAGCGTGTCGCCGAGATGCGGCAGAATCTGCGCGACATTGGTGCCGGTGATCTGGATCGTGGTGTCCTTGGTATCGTTGTCGCCGCGGATGATCGCGATCTTGAAGTCGCCGATCAGATTGTCGGCCGAGTCGAACAGCCGGATCCACTGCCCCTCGAGGAAACCAAATGCCAGCCAGCCATCGTCCTCGTCGCCAAGTCCGTCGATGGTGATCCGGTAGGTCGGAACACCTTCTTCCATGACCTGCTCGAAGCGGATGTCGCCGGTGTACTCGCCGTCCCGCGCCAGATCGGACAGGATGACGTCGGCCTGCGCGCCTGTTGCGGCGAACAGCTTGTCGACCTTGAAGAACTTTCCGTCCGCATCGATCGAGGTAATGAAATAGTCGCCGCTGTCGGCGCCGGCATTGCCGATGCGTATCTGTTGGCCGACGAAGAAGCCTTCATCGACGAAGCTGCCGAGATCGGCACCAGTGCCACGGATGACCTTGCCCAAGCCACCTTCGTTGGAGAAGACAAGATTGCCGTCGAATATCTGCGTTGGTCTGAGGCCGCCAATGATGTCGTACCCGGAGCCGGGCGTGACCGCGATGCCATTGACACTGATGACATCCGCCAGACCGTCGGTAAGTACGGCGACGCGCACGCTGGTCGACGGCGCTTTGGTCAAGCGGATCGTATAGTCGTCGGTGTCCGATCCATCGCCGTTGAGCAGCGTATTCCCTTCACTCTCCAGCACAACCGCACCGGCGCTGTCATTGTCGATCACGTCGATGTCGACATAGCCTGGACCTGAGCGCAGGTTCGGGAACACGTAGTCGTGGTCGGCGTCGACTGTCAGCGCCTGGTCGAGCTGGAAGAAGATCGCCGCCGTGTGCGGGTCCTCGCGCGGGATGTCGTCGCGCGCTTCGATGCCGACGCGCACCGCATCGTCCCAGTTCCCGCTGTCGAAAGTGATGCGCCAGTAACCGTCGGCACCCTTGAACATGCGACCGTCGAGATCACTCGGATCGTCGACGTCGTAGATCATGATGTTCTCGTCGCTGAATTCGTTGACGAACAGCTTGACGACGATCGTGTCGCCCGCTTCGGGCGCCTTGGCGAGTTGCACCAGAAGTTCGTCATTCAGCCTGGTCGTGGCATTGCCTTCGATGACCAGCGAGCGGCCATCTTCGGTGTTCGTGCCGGGCGCCACTTCGGTGACATAGATTCCAGGCGTGTCGTTGTCACGCAGGTCGACTTCGACGTTGCGCACGTCCGCCGCGTCGAACGGATCGCCGTCCGGATAGGCCGCTGCCAGCAGTGCCGGTGCGACACCGCTGGTATCGGAGATGACGCTGTGCTGAACGACGACCACCCGATCGCCCTCGGCGCGCGTATCGTCGGGCGCGTAGACGTACACGTTCTGCGCCGTGCTCCAGTTGGTGCTGTCGAAGGCCAGCACGATCGAGCGGTCGTTGATGATCGTCGGAACGCCGTTGATCGTAATGACATGCTGGAATTCGCCGTCGGTTCCAACGGCGCCGGGATCCAGCGTCGAAAGCCAGATCGTGTCGCCGATGCCATTCGGCAGCGGTGCCGGATTGATCAGGGTGCCGTCTTCTTCCTGCTGTGGCGAACGTGCCGCCGAGATCGTCACATAGACGATCTGGCCGGCCAGCGGCGCGACCGCTAGCCTGACGGTGTAACTGTCGACATTGCGCGGTCCGCCTTCCCGAACAGCGGTGAAGCCGTCCGTTTCGTCGATGCGGATGATGCCCTCTTCGGGGCCCGCCACGTGATAGTCGAAGCCGTCGACCAAGACGCCATCGTAGAGTGGATCGCCCGAGGTGACGAGGTGGTCAACGGCGCCGGAGGCACCTTCGAGTTCGCGCGTGATGATGTCTTCCGTGACATCGCCCGCGACATTGATCGTGTCGGAACCCAGACCGCCGACAACGCGATAGGCTACGCCGAAAGCCGTCGATTGAACGAAGAATTCGTCGTCGCCTTCAAGTCCGTCAACCTCGACCACTTCGATCGTGGTGTAGCGAACATTGAGGCCGGCACCGAAGATGCCCTTGTCGGTGATGGCGAAATCGTCAGCGAATTCCGTCCCGAGGATGACCAGCTTGTCAAAGCCGGTGCCGCCGTCGACCGAGACCGGCGCGTTGACGTTGTATTGCACTTCGTCCTCGCCGCCGCCGGCGCGGATGTCCGGGGCGCGCGCGACCGAGAAGCCGAGTCCGATGATCGGCTTGGCGACGCCAAAGTCGTCCAGCACGATGACGTCGTCGGTGTAGTCGTCCGGCGTCGAGTCAGCGTCAGCGAAATTGATGACGCCATCGCCATTGGTGTCGAGCGTAACCGCCGGCAGGTCGTCCTGATCGATCGTACCGTCACCGTTCCAGTCCTGGTTGGCGACCGCCGCAATGGCGAACGCGCGGACGATGAACAGGTCGTTGTTGTCGTCGCCCTCGAGCCGCAATTCGGCCTGGTTGGCATAGACCCGGAATTCGTCGTTGCCGGTGCCACCCTGCGCGACCATCGGCGCACTGATGCCGGGGCTCAGCCAGCCGCGGGTCGTGGCCACCATGTCGGGGAACACGTCCTGGTCTAGCAGGGCGCCGCCGAAGAACGGCGTGACGCCGTTTTCCGGATCGCCGGTGCGCTTGGTGCCGAATATCTGGCCGATGTTGAAGGAGTCGTCGCCGGCCCCGCCTTGCAGCGAAACGATCGCCGAGGTGTCGTCGGAGTAGAAATTGTCGTTGCCGCCCTGCCCCTCGATGGTGATCCGGCCATTCAGCGCGGTGTCGTAGTTGATGCGCGCGACTTCGTTCGAGGGCTCATTGTCCTCGATCGTGTCGGCATAGGTCTTCGGCTGTCCGTAGACCATGGCGACGTAGGCCGGACGGTCGGCGGATTCGTGCGGCAGATAGTTGGCGCCGCGCAGCAGGAATATGTCGTCGATCGGCTTGTTGCCGCCGACCAGACCATTCTGCGACGAATCGTACCCGAAGATCGTCAGTTCATCGACACCGTCGATGGAGCGCCCGCTGTCCAGGATGTTGATGACGTAATTGCGCTGGAAGTCGGTGCCTGCAGTGCCCTGCCCCGGATTGTTGGAGCCGAGGGTGTAGATTTCATAGACATCGGTGCCCGACACGCCGTCGAGCGTGAGCGTGTGCTCGGCCCCCGTCTGCATGTTCGGAGAGGTTTGCGTCGCGGTATCCTGGAGGTAGTAGACGCGGAAGCGGTCTTCGCCATCGACGTTGTTCACATCGAGGTCCTGGCTGCCATAGGCGCGCGTCTTCGAGCCGAGGAAGATGTAGCCGGCGCTGCCCTGAGTGTTGGTGCCGCCGGCACCCGACGTGTCGCCGAAGTGGATAGTGTCGACATCCGTGTTGCCGAAGATTCGGGTCAGCACGGTCGGTCCGCTGACCTGGTCCGCTGTCAATGTCGGCGTTGCTGAGCCGACCGGCGCGCCGGTCGTCTTGTTACCTGGCGCCACGGTTGCGTTGGCGATGATGCGGCCACGCAGCACCATCACAGTGCCGAAGGCGACATCCAGATTGACGAGCGCATGGATGACTTCGTCGGTCGCCGACACGTCGCCATAGATGTCGATGCTCTCGGCCGCCAGCGTTTCGCTGTTGGAGTCGAGCGTCACGTTGTCACCGACGCGCAGCAGCACGGAACCCTTTTCGGCGAAGATCTGGCCATGTGTGATCGCACGCAACGCATCGGGCTGGAAGGTCGGGAAGGTCGCGCCGTCTTCGCCGAAGCGGGCGCTGCCGCTATGCAGCAGGTCGAGGTTCTCGCCCTGAACCGAGGTCTCGCGCACCGTGATGCGGATATCGCCATCATAGGCGTGCGCCAGCACCAGTCGCAGATTGCCGGCGGTGCCGCCGGGAACCTCCGGCGCTTCGGCCAGGTAGATGTTGTTGCCGGCTTCAAGTGCGACGTCATCATCGCTCGAACCGCGTGATGAATCGATCTCGAGGTCGTTGGTAAAGGCGCCGATGGAGCCGTTGCCGTTGGCGTCGAGGTCGATGGTCTGCCCCATCACGTCGGCCAAGTCGTCGCCGGCGCCGTTGTTGCGTGAATCCAGGATCGAGCCTGCAACGGTCCTTAGCGACACATCACGGATCGTGTGGACGGTATGAACATGCATGTCGCCGACGACTTCGTCGAGGAAGATGCCGAACGTCGAATCCGCGCTGATGTCGAAGGCGCGCAGCACACCAAGCCCGCCGACGCCATTGCGGTTGTCAACGTTGATCTCGAGGAAATTGCTCGGTTCACCAATGCCGCCCAAGGGCGAATTGATGTCAAGCAATGTCGGGTTGAGCACCTGAGCGGCCACCTGGAAATGGGTCGGATTAAACAGGCCCACGCCAGCGGCCATGGTGATGTTGCGGCCGGAGACATCGGCCTCGACCAAGGTCGGGTCGCCGTTGTCATCGCGCGCATCAAGGATGCGCCGCGGTGAATACAGCAGCACATCGGAGGCGTTGGAGCGAATGCGCTCGACGCGCATGTCACCGGTCTTTTCCGTCAGCGCGATGTACCCATTGGTCAACACGTCGATGTCGCCATCGCCGGCGATCTCGGTGATGCCAAGTACGTTGACGGTGGTCGCCGTCGGCGCGGGATTGGCTGCCGCGACGATGATGTCGCCGCCGGTAACGACCGAGCCTGCCTGCAGCCCGGGCAGCGTGCGCAGGCCGGTTGCTGGGTCGAGGCCCCGGAAATCATAGGTCGACGCGACTTCCGTGTTGCCGGTGGCGAAGACGCCACGGCTCAGCGACGGGATAGCGCCCGCATCCGGCCGGAAGAAATTGTAGTAGGTCTGCCCGCCTGCAGGCAATGCTGGCGCCTTGACCAGCAGGCCGCCGGACTGACCGTCGCCGAACTGTTCAATGCTGGCTTGCAGCAGTACGTCCGCCGTATTGCCGGCCTTGATCCGGTCGATCTCGACGACGTAGAAGCCGCCGGCAGGCGCCTCGCGCAGCAGCGCCTTGAGGTCGAGGTTGATGTTGCCGAGCGCGTCGGCGGTGAAGGTTTCAGCCGAAATCAGGCTGTGCAGATCGGTCAGCGCGCCCGCCGGCGCCAGATCGATGGCCGTGCCGGCCAGAGCGTTTGCCAACGTGGTCGCCAACTTGACGCTCTGCCCATCGGGCGAAGCGATGATGTAGTAGTAGCCGCCGTCGGTGAGCCCGCCGATGGTCGTAGTCACTGCATCGTAGCGCACCAACTGACCGGTATAGAAACGGTTCTCGACTCCGAGGAATACCTGGTTTGTCAAGCCAGCGACACGGCCGGTGTCGAAGCCTATACCGAGCGGCAGGCCGGCGCTGTCGACGATGTCGATGTTCACTCGCGCGCCGGTCGCGCCGATGTTTTCGTCGGCGCGAATGTTCAGGATGTGCGTCCGAATCATCGACTGGCGGCCATCACTGCCCGTGACGCCGCGATCGTTGGTGGCGAACACCGATCCGTCCGTGTTGACGATCGACGTCGTGCCGATCGGGTTCTCGATCGTGCCATTGATGTAGATATCGGAGCGGCCACCGGTGTCGGTGATCTCGATCAGCGTCGGCGCGACTTCGCGCACCACGTTAAAGGTCAGTGTCACACTCTGCGACGGATTGAGCCATGCCAGCGGCTGCTCGTCGGTGACGACATCGATGTTGTTGATAATGATGTCCTTGTCGGACTCGTTGCGGATCGACACGCGCTGCAACGTATCGCGGAACGTCCAGGTGCCGCCTGCGCCGGTCATCGAGTTCGAGTCGAACACCACGTCGCCGGGACCCGGATTGACGATGTCGTTGACGACAATGTCGTTGCTTTGGATCGTGCTGCCTTCGCCTTCGGTCGCACTGCCGCCGCCTGCGGTGTCGTTGACCGACACTTCGACCGCGACATCGATCTCGCCGTCGGCGCCGATGACCAGTTGCTTGATGACCAGTTCGGGTGAGCGGCCGGAAAGGATCAGCACGTCGGAATTGAAATTGATCGATTGCGGCCTGTCGTCCGGACTGCTGCCGCTCGATCCGCCGGCGGCGAGCGAGCGCTTGCTGTCATCGGCGTGATCTGTCTGCGAGATCGAGCCGTTCACGGTCGAGGCAAACAAGGCCAGGTGCTCGGCCGAGCTTCCAGGCTCCTGCGGATAATCCGGATGTCCGAGCACGGCATCGCTATTGTCGCGCGGACCGGCTGTCACCAATGCGCCTGCCGCACCGAAAATCTCGGACGAGACGTCGGTGTCGTTGTGCGCGTCGGAATCGACGAAGCCGAACAGGCCCGTCGACCGGGCATAGGATTTCGCATGCGTGTCGACGTTGTCGTAGCGGGTGATGAGGTCAACGCCTTCCCAGCCCGTCAGGTCGGCGCCTGCGTTGATTCGTACCTGGGCATCCGGCCGTGCCGTGATCGTGCTTTCCGCCTCGCCTTCGCCATAGAATCCGGCGCCGCGCCCGTCGCTGCCGGAGAAGACATGGAACTTGTCGACCCGCGCCGCAAGCGAGGTGCGCCGCGCGCTGAGCACGGCGTTGGCCGCCAGCGAGACGATCGCGTCGGCCTGGTCGGCGTCGGGATCGGCGTCCGGGGAGCCAATATTGACATGCGTGATGGCGTCGCCGTCACCGCCGAAGCCGATGCCGGAGGCGGTCGATTTCGCCGTCACATCGACAGATGCATTCGCCGTCGCCTTGGCCAACTGACCGGCCAGAACGATGGCGTTGGAGCCGATTGTCGAAACCGTATTGTATTCGATGCGCACGTCGGTGACCGGGTCGGCCAGGCCGACCGCACCGCCGGCGCTCGACTGCGAAGAGGCACTGGTAATGGCATTGCTTGCCGAGGCAAGCGTGAAGTTCTTGCCCGCTACAATGCGCGTGCCATCACTGATCGTCGCCGCGCTCGTGATGTCCTGATAGCTGCGTGCGTCGGCGTCGCCGATGGCGACGAAGCCGCCGGTGCCATTGACCGCGTAGGAGGAGGTATTGGTCGTCGCCGATGTGCTGACAGTGACGTCGCCCACGGTCGTGATCTGGGTCGCGGAAATCGTCGCCGAGACGCTCGGATTGCTGATGATGTCAGCGTCGTTGATCTGCACGCCGACGAAGCCGCCGCCGGACCCCTTGGCGTACGCGGAGGATACCCCGTCGCCCGATTGCGGTGCGATTTCGCTGAGCGGAACCTCGCCCGGACCGAACAGGAACTGGCCCGGCGCCGCCGACGTCGCGCCGTCGCCGATGTCGATGCGTAACTGCTGCTCGCTGTCGACATCGTCGGAGATGTCGATCGCGAGTGCCGCAAGGCTGTGATTGCCGTAGGGCCCGGCCAGGCCCGTCGGTGCCAGGATGATCTGGCTGCCGCCGCTCGGCGCATCCCAAAGTTCGAAGCTGTTGTCGCCAGCGCCGCTGACGCCGCGCACATAATAGGTCTTGCCGTCTTCGAGCCCACCGATCGGCAGATTCTTGGCATTGACGAGCGAATGCGTATCACTGGCGCCGACATTGAGCGCCGGATCGGCGCTGAGGCCCTTGTTCGGGGCCAGCGCGATGATCGGCTGATCGAAGGTCTTGGTCTGCGTGCCTGCGGTGACGGTGTTCGCCTGAAGAAGGAACAGCGTACTGCCGGAAACGCTGGTGATCGTGAACGTGCCGGAATTAGCGCCACCGCCGCCGATGAACAGCGTGCCGGCGGCAAAGCCGTTGTCGGCCCAGTTGAGGCCGTCAGTGCGGATGATACGGTCGCCAGCGGCATTGCGAACGAACTGCACCTCCTCGGTAATCGCGTCGTTGCGCTTGAGCTGGATCGTCGAGGAGTTGACGACATGCACACGATAGGTCTGGCCGTCGACCAGGCCGCCGATCGCCAGACCGGTTCCTCCGCTCGCATTCTTGACGTCATAGACAACGTGCTCGCCCTCGCCGAAGCCGTGCGCCAGCGCGTTTCCGTCATCGTCGAAGAAGCGGATGTTGTCGGCGTTGCCATCGGCGATTGGCGAGCCGTCGGGATTGAGGCTGTTCGAATTGACATCCACCTGGCGACTGACGAAGGTGCGCGCGTCCGGCGCCTCGTAGGTCACCGCGGTCCCGTTGACGAAGCCATGCCCGGAGATGGTGATGCTGCTGCCCGCGACATCGTCCGGCTGGAAATTCTTGAGGTAGTTCTGTGGGTTGACCGCCTTGTCGAAGGTGCTCACCAGCTTGATGTGCGACCCGTCGATGACCAGCACATAGTAGAGGTTGCCCTCGGTCAGCCCAAAGCTGTCGACTGTTTCGTCCGGTCCCGGATAGTAGCGGACGGCATCGCCGCTCAGGAAATTATGGCCACCCGCGAACTCGATGATCTCGGTGTCTGGATCGATGTCGGCGGCGTTGAAGACGGAGCCGAAATAGAGCGTGTTCGGATCTGTTACGCCTGCATTGACGACATTGATCACACTGTACTGACGGTTCACAGCCGAATCGTCCGGATCCGGCCAGTTGAGGCCCGGAATGATGGCGCCGCCGCTTCCGGCATCATATTCGACCGTATCGCCGGTCACCAATCCATGCCCGTTCACGGTGATTGTGTTGGCGGTGCCGTCGACATCGACGATCTCGTAGGTCGGTTGCGTGCCGGGGATCGGCGACGCGGAGGCTTCGACCAGGATATCGCCGGTCGCATTGATCACCACGCCCGCGCCGATCGAGCTCGCAACCGTCGGGCTGACATGGGTTGTCGCATCCGAAGCGCCGGCCCCGAAAATGCCGCCTATCGAAACGCCGACAACCTTGGCATCGCCCTCGGTTTGCGCCTGTGCCTTCAGCCGCACATTGCGCGCCGACTGGATCGAGGTGTTGTTGCCGATCGAGGCACTGACCGATGATGGGCTGGCTTTTGCGACTGCGCTGTTGATCGTCAGTGCGCCGAGAACGCCGCCGCCGGCCGCTTCAGCCACGGCGAGCGCGCCATTGACAGCGAGGGCTTCGACCTTGATGTCGGTGACCGAGACGATGTTGGCGTTCATCGCGGCGTTGCTCTGGCCATTGGCCTCGGCTTCAGCCACGGAAGCACCGACCGCCGCCGCGCCGAACGAATTCGCTTCGGAATTGGCGACGGCATAATTGCGAATGCGCGACTTGATGTCGATGTCACCGACGATGGTGAATGCGCCGCCGGCGCCGATCGTGGTGTTGGCAACCGCATTGGACCTCGCGGTCGGCACCGAGCCCTGGCCGCTGAACAAGCCGCCGCCGGAGGCTTCCGCATAGGCCTTCGCCCCGCGGTCGGTCGCCGTCTCGCCATCGTAATTGTGCGACGACAGCATGACGATGCCGCCGGCGTTGATCGTCGAATTGCCCCCGATCAATGCGGCCACCGTCGGGACGACATTGACTGTCGTCAGGCTGGTGCCGGCCGCCAGCGCGCCGACCGAAAGCGCGAATATGTCGCCGGTCGCATCGTGCAGCGTCCACGCCTCGACCGTGAGGAGGCCGGTCGCGTTGATATTGGCGCCGCCGCCGACCGATGCCTCTACGTTCGGCTGAACATCGACGAAAGCGAAATTGAAGGTCAGCGCGCCGAGGCCCGCAGCCAGCGCGAAAGTGTCGGAATCCGCGTTGATTGTCGAATCCGCATGGACCGTGATGGCTCCGACGGCATCGGTCTGCCCGATCTGACTGCCCGCGCCGATCGTGGCCAGGACTTCCTTGGTGTTGTCGTCGTCATCGCCGATGGTGACGTCGCTGTAGGACGCGCCAACGGCCACCGCGCCGGCTTGTATGCCGGTCGTCAGCACGTCAAACGTCTGGTTGCTGGTCGCCGAGACCGTGAGGCTGGCCGCGTCGTTGACCACTGTGTTGTCGAGCAAGCCGGCCTGTATGCGGCTGGTATCGTTGACCACCGCGACCGATGCACCGAGGCCGACGAAGCCGGCCTGCAAGGCGACGGTCGTGACATCGACATCCTGGCCGAAATGGCTTTCAACGCGGATGGCGTTGCCAGCCTTGAGGCTTCCGCCGGCCTTCGCTCTCACCTGCCCCGACACATTGACGACGGAAATCGAGGCGCCCAGGCCAACAAGACCGGCGCCCAGGCTGCCGACCAGCATGTCGACTTCCATCTGTTCACGCGCGTTCACGACGATGTCGTGACCAGCCTCGACCGTCGCACCGCCTTCGACAGAGGCGGTGGTGCCGCGCTCGTCGGTGACGGCGGCGGTCAGCTTGTTGGTCAGGGCGCCGGAGGTCAGCGCGTTGGCGCCGACCTTGTCGCGGGCGCCTTCAACACCGGCCTTGACCCGTGTGTCAGCCGAATTGTTGTTGGCGCCGCTGCCGAAGCGGCTCAATTCCCCGGTGACGCCTTCGACGCCGTCGTCGGCCTGTTCGCCGGCCTCGTCATTGGCGGTCTTGGGGCTTCCGTCGTCCTTCGTCGCGTTGCCGCTGCCACCCTGGTTGTCCTGGTAGGAGTCGCTGAACGCCTCGCCGATCGACCAGACTGACACGGACGCGCCGAGCCCGCCGACGCCGATGCCGCCGCTGAAGGCGAACCCACGCAGAACCTTGATTGCAACCGCGTTGACCGAGACGTCGCCGCGCGCCCGCACCATGGCGTTGGCGTTGATCGCGGCAACCGAGTCGTTCTTGATGCTGCCGAAGTCGATGCCGCCGGCCAGACCGATGAAACCGGCGCCGAGAGCGCCCGCAAAGGACGTGACCCGGACCTCGTTCGCCGCGTTGACATAGACGCCCTGCGCGCCCGACACCGTGCCTGGATGAGCGACGTAATTTGCAGCGACCTGATTGATGTCGGCGCCGACCCCGATCAGCGCCTTGGTGTCCGAATTGAGCAGCGTCACGGTGACGGAGCCAGCCAGACCGACATAAAGGCCGCCCGCACCGGCGACCGTGACGTTGGTGACCTCTTCCGACGATTCAGCCTGCACAATGACGCCATGCGCCTCGGCCGTGCCGAAGCCGCTCGGATCGCCACCGCCGACGATCGTGCCGGTAAGCACGCCGCCGATGCCGGCGCCGTTGCCGGACGCGTCGATGCTGGCATTGTCGCCGATCGTCGCTTCGGTGAGCTTATCGACTGTGACGACCGCGACCGATCCGGCGGCGCCGCCGCCAGACAGTCCGATGGCGACCGCACCCGCGACAACCACCACCTCGGAATCGTCCTTGGCCATGACGGCGACGTCGCCGCCGGCGACAATCGTCGCGTTGGCGCCGACGCGGGCATAGGTCTCGGTGTCGAACGACAGCACCGAAACGCCGCCCGCCAGGCTGACCGTGCCGCTGAAGGCAAGGCCGGCCGAGACGACGATGACCTTTTCCTTGGACGTGGCGATCACCGCAACGTCGTTGTTCGCCTTCACATCCGCGCCGTCATTGATCGTCGCGAAAGCGTCGACCTTGATCACCGACACGTCGACGCCGGGCGCGCCCGCGCCCGAACCGCCGAAGGCCGCACCGGCCCCGACACCGACATGGTTGAAGTCGCTCGCCGCAGCAACCAGGACGGACTGCCCTGCATTTCCGGGGCCGGCCATGTCCTGGTTGATCTGCGCATCGGCTCCGATGAACGCTTTGGTTTTGGTATCGACGACGTTGACCGCCGCACCAACAGCCACGCCGACCGAACCGCCACCGCCGACGGAGATTGCAAAAGTCTCGACATCATCCTTCGCCGAGGCCGAGACAGCTACGCCACGGAAGCCGGTGTCGACCGCCGCGGTCGCGACCCGGTTCTGGGTCAGCCCCGGATCCTGCTGAACGTCGTCACCACCCTCCTGGTCGAGGTCCTTGAACTGGGTGAGGCCTGACGGCGTACCGGCCTCCAGGCTGCTCGCGGTCGGCTGGTTGCCGCCCTGCGACTCGAAGCTCGACATCGCCTGGCTGCCCGCATAGGCGACTTCGTAGCGGCCGGTTCTCGCCGCGACCGTGCCGTGGCCCTCGCCGGTGACGTGTGCGCCCGCGCCGATGAAGGCATCCGTCACCTTGTCGACAACCGCAACGCCGGCCGCGACGCCGACGCCGGCGCTGCCGCCAATCGCCACGCCGCCAACGATCAGGTCCATCTCGGTCTCGTCGAGTGCCTGGACGAGCACGCTGCCGCGTGCCCGCACATCTGTCAGGTCGCCGATCGGCGCCAGCGGGTCCGATCCGATGAAGGCGCGGGTCTTCAGGTTCAGCACGAAGACGTCGGCCGTCAGCGTGACGCCCGCGCCGCTCGACGCGCCCGCGGCCACAGAGAACGAACCGATGTCCTCGTTGCCGGTTGCTTCGACCGTCACATTGCCGTCGACGTCGATGTCGGCGCCCGCCTCGATCGATGCAGTCGTTGTCTTTGTCAGCGTCGACACATTGACGCCGGCGCCAACGCCGGCATTGCCGGCGGAAACCGCGAGCGAGCCCGCGACTGTCAGGATATCGGATTCGTCGCTTGCAAAGACCGAGACGCCGGGATCGTTGGCGAGCGTCTGGCCGGAAACCTTGCTGTTTGCGCCGATGCGAGCCGTCGTTGTCTCCGTCAGAACCGTCACGGCGACCGAACCGGCGACCGCCGCCTGCGCGGAAGCCGCGCCGGCGGCTGCGATGATCAGCACCTCATCGGTGGAAATCGCCGATACGGAGAGGCCGTTTGCGCCACCGGTGACCACATCGGCGTGGCCATAGAGCTCCGCCTTCACGTCGTCGAGATGGACAAACACCGTTCCGGAAACGCCGATGCCGGCGCTTTGACCGAACGCCGCCGCGCCGGCCAGCAGGAACACGTCCGCATCGCCGGTCGCCGTCACGGAGACATCTCCGCCGGCGCCCAGATGCGATTTGTTCAATGCGCTGCCGGCCTCGACGAAGGCCTGCGTGGATGTGTCGAGATAAAGCACGCCGACCGACGCCGCGACGCCGGCCGAGCCGCCGGCGCTGCCGCCGAACGTCGCCGCGATCGATGTGATGTCGTCGAAGGAGTCGGCGTTGATGACGATGTTGCCGGCGGACGTATCCAGATCCGCGCCATCGCCCGTCCAGGCACTGGTGTTGCGCGTGATCACCTGCACGTCGAGGCCGATGCCGACGCCGGCATTGCCGTTCAGCGTCAGGCCGATGCCGCCCGCCCCGCTGACCACGGTCAGCAGGTCCGTCGCCTCGATCTTGATGCCGGTTCCGGCCTCGAGGTCGGAGTTGTCGTTCACCGAGGCGTGCGTCTCCATGAAGATCACGTTGACGCTGGACGAACCGCCGACGGCAAAGCCGCCGGACGCGCCGGCGATGCCGGCGGCGAAGCTAGTGACGGCCAGCGAGCCGATGACCGGCAGGTTTTCCGAGATCGGCAGCAGTTCGGCATGCGAGGTGATGTTGATCGCGCCCTGCGCTTCGGCGTCGAGATTGATGCCGGTCTGCGCCTTGGTGTTGAGATCGTTGACGATGTTGACGGTGACCGCGATGCCCACGCCGCCACCGCCGCTGCCGGTGCTCAAAGCCGCACCGCCGGCCAGGTTCTGCATTTCATTGAGACTGACGGCGCCGATCTCGATGTTGCCGGTGTTGGCGTCGAGATCGACATTGTCGCCGACCGATGCCAGCGTGTTGACATCGAGATAGTTGACGCCAACCGAGCCGCCGATCGCAGTGTTCTTGGACACCGCGCCGGAGAGGGCGCGCGCCTGGAACGTGTTCTTCTGCCCATTGCCGGTCGCGGCGCGGACCTCGATCGATCCGGCGGTCAGATCGGCGCCTGCACCGATCATCGCATTGTTGTCCAGGAGCACGATGTTGAGGCCGACCGCCGCGGCAACGCCGGTATTGGAACTGGTGTTCGTGGAAGTTGCTGTGGCCAAAGCCCGCGCGTCGGTCGTGCTGATCGCCTCAACCTTCATCGCGCCAGTGCCAGAGATCGTCACATTGCTGGCGATCTGCGCCTGGTTGTCCGCATCGAGGAAGTTGACGGCGATCGTGGCAGCCACATTGGTGCCACCGGAGCCGTTGCCGCCCTGCGTACCCTTGCCGGTCTGCGTATTGCTGTTGCCATCGGCCTGGCCAAGGCTGCTGCCGCCGCTCTGCGTCGGCGTCTTGGTGCCGCCGCTCTGGTTCTTGGCCATCTCGGTCTGGTTGGTCGTCTCCTGATCGGAGCTGGCACTATCCGTTGTGCCATCAGACTTCTTCGTGGATTGGCCCTTCGAGCTCGCCTTGGACTCTGCCTTGGTGTCGAGTGTGGAGGTCGCGGTAATCGTCACCGTGCCGACATTCTGGAAATCACGGCCGAGGAAAGCGTCGTTGGTGACTTCGCCGATGTTCAGCGCAATCGACGCGCCAACACCAACGCTGCTGCCGGCAGCTTCGCCATCGGCAAGCGTGTGAACCGTACCGGTGTGTGACGCTTGCGCGGCCAAATTGCCCGTCAGCGTGATCGTTGCGCCGCCGCCGGTGCCGATGTGCGCATCCGTATCGTTGTCGACATAGGCGACAGCGATCGCGCCGCCGATGCCGGTAGCGCCCTGCGCGCCGGCCTTGGCCGTCGTCGTCAGCGTGTCATTGGATGTCGCGGTAACCGTGAAATTGCCGGTCGTCCCGCTAACCGTCTCACCGTTCTCGACGCCAGCAAAAGTGCTGTTCAAGCCGATGCCGAGCGCGATCGATGCGCCGACGCCGACGCTGCCCGAGCCGCTTCCGGCCCCGGAGGAGGTCGCCGTCGTTGTGGTTACGGTCGTATTGATCGCCGTGAGCAGAACATTGCCGCCGGTCAACGTAACCGTTGCGGCGCCACCTGCCGGCTGATCGGCATGGTCGAGACCAATCACGCCAAGCGTGTCGGTATCGGCGAAGCTCAGCGCGAACGAGCCGGCCACGCCGATGTCGCCGCCGCTGGCACCGGAGGTCGACTCGGCGCCAAAACGATGCGTCACGTCACCGCCGACGTTCTTCATCTTCGCTTCGGCCTTCACCCCGTCGGCCGTAATGATGCTGCCCGCCCCGATCGACGCCTCGTTGCGCATCGTCGCGATATTGATCGCCACAGCGACACCGACAGCTGTGCCGCTGTCGCTCGTCTTTGCGGTGCCATCGGCTTCCGCCGTCGCGTCCATGTTGTTGGACGACTGCAAATTGAGTTCACCGACGCCAGCGCCCTCACCGGCAATAACCGTGCGCCCGTCATTGATCGACGCCACCGCCAATGACGATGAGACGTTGAGAGCAAGCGCTGCTGCTACGCTGACATCGCCGCCGCCACCTCCACCTGAACTGTTGGCCGATTTGCTGACGCCGTCGCCATCATTCGACTTGCTGTTCGCCAGATCGACTTCCTTGTCCCGTTGATCGTCGGCCTTGCTGTTGCCATCTTCGTTTTCCTCGGCGCCAGCGGCGCTCGCAATCGACTCCGCTTTGCTGGAACCGTCATTGGCGGCCGACAGATTGATCGATCCGTTCGAACGAAGATTGCGGTTCGATGTCGAGAACGCACGGTTGTCTACGAAGGCAAGCGCAATCGCCGCGCCGATCGCCGTCGAGCCGATGGCATCCCCATCGGCCAGCGTCGTGCTCACGCCGTGATTGCTGGCGCTGGCCGACAAATTGCCGGTTATGTCGAGCTCGCTGCCGGAGCCGATGGACAACTCCGTGTTGTTGTCGATGACGTCAATCGCCACCGCACCGCCGATACCGACATCGCCGCCTTCCGCACCCGCTTCCGCCGTGGTCGAAGCGGTATGGTTGCCGGTCGCAGTCATGGTGATAGCGTCGCCGGCAACGATGGTCGCGTTATTGCGGATCGACGCCGAGGTGGAATTGTCGACGATGGTCAGGGCGACCGAACCACCGATGCCGAGTTCGCCGGCGGCGCCGCTCGCGTCGTCAGGAACCGCATCGGTCTCGACGTTGGTGGTGGAGTTGGCGGTGAGCGACAGATCCGCGCCATTCAGATTGATCGAGGCGCTTGCCGCAACGTCGGCGGAAGCCTCGGTGGTGACGATATTGATGGCTAGCGAACCGGCGACCTGCGTCTTGGAGCCTTCGCCGGCGCCAGAGGTTGCCTGGGCGATGAAGCTGTCGCCGGCCGCAATCGTGGCGCTCAATGACACCGCATTCGCCGACAGCGACGAGGTGCCGCCGAGATAGCTGCGCGTCGTAACGTCGGCGATGCTCAGCGCCACTGCAACGCCGATGCCGGTTGCACCCTCGGCGGAAGAGTTCGTGTTGGTGCCGTCTGCCGTCGCCGTCACGTGGTCCGTCGATTGCGCGGTCAGCGTGATCGCGCCAGCGGATGTGAGGGTCGAGGCCTGAACGAAGGCTTCGGTCGTCGGCCGATAATCAGACACCGTCACCGCGCCGGCAAAGGTGATATCGCCGCCGCTGGTTGTCGCCTTGTCGGACGTATTGCCGTCCTTATTGGCGTCCTCCAGACGCTCCTCGGATTCGTTGTCACCGCCTGCACTTTGGTCCGATCCGCCTGCCGTCGACTTGGCAATCGTCGTAATGTTGCTCGTCAGTGTTGCGCCGAGCGCGATCGAATTCGGCGTATTGCCTGCATTTGCGCCAATCGTCGAGCCGCCGGAGACATTGGCGCGGGTCGTCGCGTTGACTTCCGAAACCGCAACGCTGGCGCCCTTCCCGCCGCTGCCGCCATCGGCCTCGGTGGTCATCGTCAAATTGCTGGTCGCAGTCAGCGACACCGCGCCCGAGACACTGAGCACGCTGCCGGCGAGCACTTCAGTGATCGCGTCGCTGACCAGAACGGTGACGGAAACCGCTGCATCCTTCTTTTCATCGTTGTCGGAACCGGCATCGGACTCGTCCTTAGCAGTCAGCGTGACGGTTACGGTGCTCGACGCCGACAGGCTGGCTGCGGTCACATCGGTGCTGCTGAACTTGACCCGTGCTTCGGGCAAGATCGTCGCGATGACACCCGCGAGCGGCCCAACCTCGGCAGTCTCAGCTTCGACATTGGCGGTCGCGGTTGCAGTGAATTGGGCTGCCCCCGTCACGATGACTGTGGCGCCGGTCAGGTCGATGATCGCCTCCGGGGTCGCGAAATACGCGCCACCCGTGATTTTTCCATCGTCCGACGCCGCTGCTGTCAGGGTCACCGAACTGGCATTCATGGTGCTGGAAACGCTGATCTTCTCGGCATTGACGGTAACTGCGCCGGCAGTCAGCGTCCCGGAGATCGTCACCTCGTCCTTGCCGTCCTGGCCGTTGACGAAGAGCGCGGTCGAACCGAGGTTCACCGCATTGATGGTCAAGGTATCCTTTGAAAAAATCGGAATGCCCAGATCATCGCCGAGATTGATGGTCAGGCTGGTGCTGGGTTTGTTGAAAGTGATCGACTCGAATGTCGGAATGAGGGAATCCGACGACAGCGTCAGCGTCGCGCCATTATCAGTCAGAGTCGCTTCATCGTCGGCATTGCTGGTTGTGATGACCCGGTCCGCAACGACACTATTGTCGATGATCGGTTCGAGCCCGTCATAGCGGAGCACGACACCGTCACGCGTGATTGTGCCCGACGTCTGCCCGGTAGCTACGTACTTCACCGAGACGAAGGTGCCACCGTCGAGAACCATGCTGTCGAAGCCGGCATCGCCGCCAGCCATGACGCCGCTCAACCTTCCGGCCGCACCAACAAAAAAGGTGTCCTCGTTGCCAGCGGAACCGATCAGGTTCTCGACCGTAACGAAGGACACCCCAGCAACATGACCCGAACCGTCGCCAGTAAGATGCCAGTCGGTGTCCTGCGGTGGCCCGACCACGGCGTCGCTGCCGGCGCCGCCACTCAGCACGACCCTGCCAGCCAGAGCGGGGTCAATCTCGCGCAGCACAAAGCTGTCGTCGCCCGCGCCCGCGTCAACGGTCAACGAGACCGCCGGAACTGCAAACCTGTAGGCGATCAGATTGTTAAATGTTCCAGCGTCAAGCACCGCCAGATCGTCATTGGAACCATCTGAACTTCCGATGCGGATTACCCGTGTCTGCCCGGAACTGTCGGCATAAATGCGCTGGCTGGCCGCTGTATCATCCTCGACCGCGCCGACGCTCTCCAGGCCAATGCTATGGGTCAACGCTCCAGCCTGCGCGGTAATGCTCCCCGACTGGCCGCTGTCGGTCGCGAGCCGCACGGCGTCGAAGCTGCCGCCGGTCATAGCCAGCGTGTCGTTGCCGGCACCACCGTCGAAGCGCACGTCGAGCGCCGCCAGGAAGTTTTCGCCGAAGTCGATGGTAAGCTTGTCGTCGGCAGCGGTGCCGCGCACCACGATATAGTCGACCTGCTGCACGTTGCGCTGGTCGATCAGCGTATCCGACTTGTTGTCATAGATTTGGATCGCCTGGATCAGATTGTCATAGCGCAGCGAATAGTCGGCCCCGGCCAGGTCGTTCATGTCGACTGCGAAAGGCAGGACGTCGGCCGACAACAGATAACGCGCCTCAAGTGCCTCAAGCGCCAGGTTCGGCAGATCTGATGTCTTGGTGGGCCGTCGGGCTCGCCCCGGTGAGCGCCTCAGGAGCGAACTCGCCAACCAACGACCAAATACGCCAGGGACTGGCGTCCCTTCTTTGCTGGCTAATATGAATCTCTTCTGGGATGATTCAAAAAATGCTGGCCTCGACAAAATGTTCATTTTGCCCCCCCGAAATATGACCGCAAGATTTATGATAGAAAGCTAACGTACATCCGAAAATTCTTTAACGCAAGGCGATGCATACACCGCGATATGTCTATATTTGTGTAAAATTTGTGACAATATAGAATATTTATGTATATTTAGATCTCGTATGTGCTTATCTATGGATAGATGTTAGGTATTGCACGTATTATGCTCAATCAACTAACGTATATCTCGTATCTAACTTTTTTTTGCATAATTTAATCTGCTATTTAAAAAAATAGAACGTGCCTGTTGGAATATAGGCGGGCATGGCCTTGGAATTTCAATACGCGGTTTCCGTAACGGCAGGCAAGAAATCTGAAGAAGGAGCTCGGCCATTCGCTGAAGGCGAGATTGGTGGAGTGATAATCGAGGTGCGCTCCTAAAGCTTCGAGAGCATGTATATCGACCGTCCTGCGCTCGACAGCACCGAGTATTTGTTGTTGTCGAGCGAAACGTGCACCTCTTCGGCACCTAAGCCGGAATGCAGTGAAATCCATCAAAGCGGGCGCGGAAAGCCAAAAGAATCCCGGGCGCCGCCAGGCGCCCGGGCAATCCTTCTCGGGTAATGCGGGTTCAGTTCTTGCCGGCAGCCGCCTGCTTGATGAGGCTGGCGACGGCTGCGGGATCGGAGACGTAGACAGCGTGGCTGCCGGGCACTTCGACGGTCGTCGCTTGAGCGCGGCTGGCCATCTGGCGCTGCGCCGGCGGGGGGATCATCTTGTCGTCCTTGGCAACAAGATACCAGCTGGGCTTCACCTTCCAGGCTGGAGCGCTGACCTTGCCTTCGAGCGCTGCCACACCCCACGGAACCTGCGAGTCCGCCATGAAGGAGGCGAGCGAAGGACGGACATCAGCGGCGAAGGAAGCGGCGAACTTCTCCTTGTCGAGCATCAGGAAGCCGTCGACGGGCGGCAGGATCGGCGGCACCGGCGCTCCGGGGGGCGGGTTGGCGATCAGGGTCGAGACCGATTCGCCGGCATCCGGCGCGAAGGCCGCGATATAGACGACAGCTGCCACCTTCGCGTCGGTGCCGGCTTCCGACACCACGACGCCGCCATAGGAATGGCCGACCAGGATGACCTTGCCGGGAGCGGCGGCGATGGCGCGCCTGGTGACGGCAACGTCATCGGCGAGCGAGGTGGTCGGGTTTTGGACGATGGTCACGTCATAGCCGTCCTTCTTGAGGATCTGATAGACGCCGTCCCAGCCGGAGCCATCGACGAAGCCGCCATGCACGAGAACGACCGAGTTTGCTGCAGTGTTGGACATGTGAGTTCTCCTTTTCAAAGCGTTGATTGAAGCGTTTGTCGCAGGAGGACTATGCGGCAGGGCTGAGGCGCGCGCTTTGAGGCGGCCTTCAGGACCTCTTGATTTTGCCTTGAGATCGCTTTGATTTTGCGTCCACGACGCGGCTAAAGTGTCGGCCTGTTTGCCGCGCAGTCTGGAGCGAGTGATTTTGCCATATCATTTTGAGGATTTTGCCCTGGACGGCGATCGCCGCGAACTGCGTCGCGGCAACGAGCTGATCTCCGTCGAGCCGCAGGTGTTCGACCTCTTGCAATATCTGATCCGCCATCGCGAGCGGGTGGTCAGCAAGGACGACCTGGTCGATGCGGTCTGGCAGGGGCGGATCGTCTCGGACGCTACGCTCGCCAGCCGCGTCAATGCCGCCCGCAATGCGCTCCACGACAGTGGCGAGGAGCAGCGCCTGATCCGCACCATCCTGCGCCGGGGCTTTCGCTTCGTCGGCACCGTGCGCGAGGAGATCGAGGCGACGGTGGAGCAACCGAAGCCTGGCCTGGGCATTCCCGCCCGTCCCTCCATTGCCGTGCTGCCCTTCGTGAACCTGAGCGGCGATCCCGAGCAGGATTATTTTGCCGACGGCATGGTCGAGGACATCATCACCGGCCTGTCACGCATAAGGTGGCTGTTCGTCATCGCGCGAAATTCCTCCTTCACCTACAAGGGCCGCGCGGTGGACGTGAAGCAGGTCGGGCAAGGGCTCGGCGTGCGCTACGTGCTTGAAGGCAGCGTGCGCAAGGTGGGAAGCCGCGTGCGCATCACCGGCCAGCTCATCGACGCGGAGGACGGCAGCCATTTGTGGGCCGAACGCTACGACCGCGAGCTGACCGATGTGTTCGCGCTACAGGACGAGATCACCGTCAGTGTGGTCGCGGCTATCGAGCCCAATCTGCGCCGGGCCGAGATCGAACGCGTGCGGCGCAAGCGCCCCGACAGTCTCGATGCATACGATCTCCTGCTTCGCGCTCTGCCTGATGTCTACACCTTCATGCCGCAGGGTGCTGCCCAGGGTCTGCCGCTGCTGAATCAGGCTTTGGCCATCGAGCCGACCTACGCGCCCACGGCTTTGCCGCCTGGGCGCACCAGACGCTGTTCGTGCGCGGCGGCATGGGCGCGGAGAACCGCGAGAAGTCGATCCGCCATGCCCATGCGGCGATCGAGCACGGCTCGGGCGATGCGATGGCGCTTGCTCTGGCCGGATTTACCATCGGCCTGGTGGAGCATGACCGCAGCCTGGCCGACGAGGCGTTTGCAGAGGCTTTGACACTCAGCGCGTCCTGCGCCTTCGTCTATGTCTTCGGCTGCGTGCCGGTGGCCTATGGCGGCGACGCGGCGCGGGCGATCGACTGGTGCGAGCAGGCGATGCGGCTGAGCCCGCTGGACGCCATGAGCTGCGTGCCGCAAGGCATCATCGGCTTCGGCAATTTCCTGTCCGGCCGGCACGAGCAGGCGATCGCAGCGGGCCGGCGGGCGGTGGAACTGAATCCTGGGTTCAGCATCCTGCACGGATGGTTGGCGGCACCGCTTGCCAGGCTCGGTCGCCTCGACGAGGCAAAAGTGGCGGCCACGCGGCTCTTGTCACTCGACCCGCAATTCACCATCGGCCGCTGGTCTGCCGCCGTAGGAATTGCGCCTGACATCATCGATGACGTCACCGACGCCACGCGGATGGCAGGCTTGCCGGGTTAGCCGGCAAAGGCGGATGCCCGAACAGCGAACCTCGGTTGCCGGAAAGTGCCCCGATGGCGCAGTTCGATGTCCTTGATCTCCTGGGCCCAGATCGTCGGCACCCCACCGATCAACACCTCCTTGCCCGATCAGTTGCGCATACATTTTCCCCATTGTTCTCCGAATGGAGCGTCGCCAAATACTGCTTAATCCGTCAGCGTTGCGATGATTTTTGCGGCATCAGCATCGCGCGATTGCCTTCATATCCGGGAGAAACCCGCCTCGGGGCGGTATCGCTGGACTGGCACGGCCCTTGCTTCGTTACTGGCGTGCAGAGCGTCTAGGGTTCCGGCCGTGTCGATCACGGCGCTGGTCCAAGAGACGCGACCGCTTGGGTGCATTGAGGCATCCGGCGGAACACGGCGGGCCAAAATCCCGGGAGAACCCTGCACGGGTTTGCTGGCGCGAACCTCTCCCGGATGCGCGCTCCGTGAACCCCCCAACAAACGTCCGGCCGCAATCCGGATCGCAAACAGGGGTACGCAATGCTTCGCAAGCTGGCCGCAATCATCCTCGCCGCGTCACTCAGCCTTCCCTTCATTCCGACCGCGCAGGCGGCGCCCAAGAAAGACTTCAAGATCTGCTGGTCGATCTATGTCGGCTGGATGCCCTGGGGCTATCTCTCCGACAGCGGCATCATGAAGAAATGGGCCGATAAATACGGCATCAATGTCGAGATCACCCGCATCAACGACTATGTCGAGAGCATCAACCAGTACACGGCCGGCGGCTTTGACGGCTGCTCGATGACCAACATGGATGCGCTTTCGATCCCGGCCGGCGGCGGTGTCGACACGACCGCCTTGATCGTCGGCGACTTCTCCAACGGCAACGACGCGGTCATCCTCAAGGACAAGTCAGCACTCAAGGACATTGCCGGCCAGAAGGTCAATCTCGTCGAGCTTTCGGTCTCGCACTATCTGCTGGCACGCGCGCTGGACACGGTCGGCCTCGCCGAGAAGGACATCACGGTGGTCAACACCTCCGATGCCGACATGGTCGCCGCCTACGGCACCAGCGACGTCACCTCCGTCGTCACCTGGAATCCGCTGGTCTCGGAAATTGTTGCCATGCCGGGCGCCCACAAGGTGTTCGATTCGATGCAGATCCCCGGCGAGATCATCGACCTGATGGTCGTCAACACCGCAACGCTGAAGGACAATCCTGCCCTGGGCAAGGCGCTTGCCGGTGCATGGTATGACGCCATGGCGCTGATGACATCGGGCACGCCCGAAGGCAAGGCGGCCAAGGAAGAGATGGCCAAGGCATCGGGTACGGATCTTGCCGGCTTCGATGCGCAGCTTGCATCGACGGCGATGTTCTTCGAGCCGGCCAAGGCGGTCGCTTTCACCAACGGCGCCGAACTGCCCAAAACCATGGATCTGGTCCGCAACTTCCTGTTCAGCCACGGCATCCTCGGCACCAATGCGCCGAGTGTCGACATGATCGGCATGAGCTTCCCTGACGGGTCCACGCTGGGCGACGCCAACAACGTCAAATTGCGTTTCGATCCGGCCTACATGGCCCTGGCGGCGGCTGGAACGCTCTAGGGGCGCGACATGCTGGCCAGAGGAACCGGCACCATGAATGCTGTGCCCGAGGCGGGGGCCGAAGTCGCGCGCCCGCCCCCGCGCAGGCGGAAAGCGCGGCTTCGCCTGATCAACGCGACGGTCTCGCGAGGCGGAGCCCTTTTCCTTGGTGCCTTGCCGTTTGCCGCCGTGGCGATCGCCTATCTCTTCGCGTCGGCGCAAAGACTGGCCGTCAATCCCAGCGACAAGTTGCTGCCCTCCCCGGCACAGATGTGGTCGGCCTTCTTCGATCTGGCGACGGTGCCGGACAAGCGGTCCGGCGACCTGATCCTGTGGGCCGACACTTTTGCCAGCCTGGTCAGGCTGTTCGCCGGCGTCGGCGTGGCCACGCTTGCCGCGCTCTGCCTTGGCGTCGCCATCGGCTTCATCCCCCGCGTCAGGGCTTTTCTGCTGCCCTTCGTCACCGTGGTCTGCGTCATCCCGCCACTGGCGCTGCTGCCGATCCTGTTCATCGCACTCGGCCTCGGCGAAACGGCCAAGATTACCTTGATCGCTCTCGGTGTCGCCCCGGTCATGGTGCGCGACATCGCCAACCGGGTGATGGAGCTGCCGCCCGAACTCGTCGCCAAGGCGCAGACGCTCGGCGCCAACAGCTGGACCATGGTGCTGCGGCTGGTGCTGCCGCAGGTCACGCCGCGCCTCATCACCTGCGTGCGGCTGGCACTCGGACCGGCCTGGCTGTTCCTGATCGCGGCGGAAGCCATCGCCTCGACCGAGGGGCTGGGCTACCGCATCTTCCTCGTCCGCCGCTATCTGTCGATGGACGTCATCCTGCCCTATGTCGCCTGGATCACGCTGCTTGCCGTCATCACCGACTGGCTGCTGGTGCGGCTCTCACACGCTATCTCGCCCTGGGCTCATCCGGTGCAGGGCAGATGAGCCGCATCGTCGTCCACGGACTGGAGAAAAGCTACGGCGACGTCCGCGTGCTGGAGCGGGTCAACGTCACCGCCGAGCCGGGCGAATTCCTGTCGCTGGTCGGCGCCAGCGGCTGCGGAAAATCGACCTTCCTGCGCATCCTGCTCGGCCAGGAACAGCAGAGCGGCGGCAAGGTCGTTGTCGGCGACCAGCCGATCGTGCCGGAGCCGACGCCGCAGCGCGGCATCGTCTTTCAGCGCTATTCGGTGTTTCCGCATCTGACCGCCCTGCAGAACCTGCTGCTGGTCGAGGATTTTCGCTCTGGCGGGCCGTTTGGCCGCGTCTTCGGCGCCAGTCGCAGGAGCGCCAGGCAAGAGGCCGAAACCATGCTGGAACGCGTCGGGCTCGCCCATGCCCGCGACCTATATCCCGCTTCGCTCTCGGGCGGCATGCAGCAGCGGCTGGCGATCGCGCAGACTTTGCTCGGCCGGCCGCAGATCCTGCTTCTCGACGAGCCGTTCGGCGCGCTCGATCCCGGCATTCGCGTCGAGATGCATGAGCTGCTCACCGAACTCTGGAACGAGCACGGCATGACCGTCGTCATGGTCACCCACGATATCGGCGAGGCCTTCAAGCTCGGCACCCGTGTGCTTGTCTTCGACAAGGTCCGGCACGACCCGCAGTTCCCGTCCGCCTATGGCGCGACGATCACCTACGATCTGAAGCTCGATCGCAAGAACCGGGCTTCCGCACGAGACGTGGCCAAAGTGGCCGCGATGGTCGGGACGACCCGACTGGATAGCGCAATAGCGACGACGGCGTCGTGAAGGAGGTTTTCATGCACACAGACAGTCCAGAACGCCGGCATCGCCGCGCCGGGCTCACCGACCGCCAGCCACGCCAGCGCTTCCACCATCCGAACTTCGAGATCCGCGACATGCAGGGCTGGAAATCGATCGAGGCGGAAGGAAAGCTGCCCGAGGATGGCTGGCGCAAGGAACAGAAATGGGCGCTGGATATGGGCCTGCCGGGATCGGATTCGATCATCGACAAGTCGATCCCGACATTCGCGCGCGGCGAGCTGCCGCATTTCGCCGGCATCAACACCTTCCTCAAGGCGCCCTATGTCGAGAACGTCCGCGACGTCGGCAGGTATGACGCGGCCGTCATGGGCATTCCTTTCGACAGCGGCACCACCTACCGGCCGGGAACCCGCTTCGGTCCGCAAGGTATCCGTCGTATCTCGGCGCTCTACACGCCTTACAATTACGAGCTCGGTGTCGACCTGCGCGAGCAGATGACGCTGTGCGACGCCGGCGACGTTTTCACGATTCCGGCCAATCTCGAAAAGAGCTTCGACCAGATCACCAAGGGCGTCAGCCACGTCGCCTCTTCCGGCGCGCTGCCGATCATGCTGGGCGGCGACCATTCGATTGGATTCCCCTGCGTACGCGGCATCGCCGACGTCACCTCCAAGCGCATCGGCATCATCCATTTCGATCGCCACATCGACATCCAGGAGAAGGATCTCGACGAGCGCATGCACACGACGCCCTGGTATTGGGCGACCAACCTGCCGAACGTCTCCGCCACCAATCTGGTGCAGCTCGGCATCGGCGGCTGGCAGGTGCCCCGCTACGGCGTTGCCGAGGCAAGGAAGCGCGGAACGAACGTGCTGACGATTTCCGACATCGAACAGATGGGGCTGGAGAAGGCGGCGGAGATCGCGCTCGAGCTCGCATGGAAGGACACCGACGCGGTCTACATCTCCTTCGATGTCGACAGCATCGATTGCGGTTTCGTGCCCGGCACGGGCTGGCCGGAGCCTGGCGGCTTCCTGCCGCGCGAAGCACTCAAGTTGCTTGGGCTTGTCTCGGCGCCCGGCATCTGCGGTCTGGAGGTGGTCGAAGTTTC
The DNA here is from genome assembly GCF_056781675.1 of Mesorhizobium monacense. NCBI lineage: Bacteria > Pseudomonadati > Pseudomonadota > Alphaproteobacteria > Hyphomicrobiales > Phyllobacteriaceae > Mesorhizobium > Mesorhizobium monacense. The sequence goes on from NZ_CM165567.1 coordinate 4,336,223, forward strand.
GCCGCCCTACGACACTTCGGACATCACCGCGCTGTTCGGCGTACGCGTTGTCGTCGAGGCGCTCGGCTCGATGGTCGCCCACGGCAATCTCGGCAAGCACAAATCCATCATCGACAAGCCGACGAGCTTTTGACCATGCACGACGATCATCATCACCACGGCCATGACCATGGCGAGAGCCATCACCATCACGGGCCGAATGGTCACCACCACCATCCGCACCCTGTCGGCCACAACGGGCCGGCCGGCAAGCCGTTGCAATGGCAGACGCCGCATCTGCCGCACGACCATGCTCCCGAACCCACCGACCCGCGGACGACAGATCTCGATCTAGTGGAAGTCGCCTTTCTCGAAAGCTTTGCGCGGGCGCCAGATCCCTCCAGTTTCCTGCGACTGGCAGGAATTCCGTTCGTCGGCGAAACCGCCGAAGGCTTGCGGCTGCATCTGCTGCGTGTCGAGACGCAGGACATGGTCGATGTCGGCGCTGTCATGCCGCTGATCGGCGGTGCCGGTGTGACCTATCACCCGCTGCCCGCGAAACTGACATCGCACCGGCGCCGCCTGGCCTTCGTCTATCATGACGGCAAGGGACAAAGGCCCCTCGACTTCGGCGCGGCGCGGCTTTTGGCCGACAGATCCGGGGCCGCGCAAATCGCCATGCCTGGCTCCGGACAATGAGCATCACCCGTGAACCCATCACACTCCGTTTAAACAGGTCCAGAACGATGAACAGAACGTTTTCGCTTTTCGGTGGCCTTTCCCTGACAGCCACCGCAGTCCTCGCGCCGTCCTTGGCTTTCGCCCATAGCGGCGGCCTTCATGTCCACGGCTTTCTGAGCGGCGTTGAACACCCGCTCGCCGATATCGACCATCTGCTTGCCATGATGGCCGTCGGCACGATCGCCGCCCGGACAGGCGGCAGAGCCATCGTCTTCGTGCCATCGTGTTTTGTCGCGGCGATGATCGCCGGCGCACTGCTCGGCATCGCCGGGATCGGCTTGCCGTCGCTGGAGTCCGGCATCGCTTTGTCGCTGGTGGTCTTCGGCGCCATGACGGCGCTTGCCAGACCTTTGCCGCTTGCTGTCGCAGCTTTGCTGACTGCTCTCTTCGGGCTCTTCCACGGCAATGCCCACGGCCTCGAAATTCCCGAGACGGCGAGCGGCATCGCCTACGCGATCGGCTTCGTGGTCGCCACTTCGACACTGCATGCGACCGGCGTGCTCGCCGCCCTGACGCTTCGGCGCTGGCCGAGAGCCATCCGCACGGCAGGCGTCGGCACGTCGTTGGTCGGCGTGGCATTGGCGGCACAGGTCATCTGAGCGCCAGCCGACGCATCGGAGATGGAACAGGAGGCTAAGGCATGATCAAGCGTCTGACCGTTTGGCAGCGCATTCGAAGCATGCTGTACCAGATCCTGAAGGTGCGGGCTGAACGGCTCTGATCGCATCCGCTCGAGATCAAACCCGCGACCGGCTTCGTGCCGGCCGCGGATGTTCCTATGCGAACGGAGGCTCGCTTGGCCACAACGCTCGGCGACGCTGTCGCCACTATAGCAAAGAGCGGCCGCCGTGCGCAGGAAGCGGCCTAAGGAAGAACAGCGTATAAACCGCAGTCCTGTGCGCGTCCCGCAACAGTGGACGATTGTCGCGCGCAGGACGGAGGATCCCAACGGCCAAAAGTCATGCTGTTCGATGAGCCGACCTCGGCACTCGATCCCGAGCTTGTCGGCGAAGTCTTGCGCGTCATGCGTGCACTTGCCGAAGAAGGCAGGACGATGCTGGTGGTAACCCACGAGATGGGTTTCGCCAGGGATGTCTCCAGCAAGGTCGTATTCCTGCATAAGGGGCTGGTCGAGGATGAAGGACCGCCAGACGAACTCTTTACCGCCAGCCGATCGGACCGCTTCCGTCAGTTTCTGGCCGGCAGCAGCGGCTAGGCTAGCTAGACTTAGGTCAGTCGTGCTCGGGTCGTACGCGGCGTGGCCAGGAGCAGGCTCGTTTCGCTGCCCGTTATGCCGGCTATGAGTCGGATGCGGCGCAGCACAGCATCGAAATCTGTCAGTGAGGCGGTTCCGAGTTCGACCACCAGGTCCCAGCGGCCATTGGTGGTATGGATGGTCGAGACTTCCGGGAAGCCGCCCAGTGCCCGGACCACGCGGTCGGCGGCATGGCCCTCAATCTCAATTAGCATGATACCGCGGATGCGCTGATCGACGGCGTCGGCGCGCAGCACCACCGTGTAGCCGATGATGTCGCCGGACCGTTCCAGCCGCTCCATACGTGCCCGGACCGTGGCGCGCGAGACGCCGAGATCGACGGCGAGGTCCGACACGCTGCGACGCGCATCATGCCGCAGCAAGGTCACGAGCCGTTCGTCCAGTGCATCCATCGATGGGTTACCATTTTGGTCAATTTTGCTGCCATTACGATAGACAATGCTTTTCGGATTGCCAATTCTTTCTGTTCATATCGCCGGCTCGCCATGGTCCCCTCGCGGTCATTCGAACTTGGTCAGCGGGAAAAACAATGCGTTGCAGAATCGTCGGGGCGCCGGTGCAGGATGGCGCTGGCAGAATGGGATGCGAGATGGGGCCGAGTGCGCTGAGGACCGCCGGACTTGTTGAGGTGCTGTCCGGCCTCGGCCACGCTGTCGAGGATATGGGCGCCGTCCAGGCAATTCCGGCGAGGCGCGTCGTGCATGGCAACCTGGCGCTGAAGGCTCTGCCCGAGGTATCGGCCTGGACATTCGCCATTGCCGAAGCCGCCTACGCGGCGAGCGAGGACGCCATGCCGATCTTTCTCGGCGGCGACCATTCGATCTCGGCCGGGACCGTGTCCGGCATCGCCCGCCGCGCCACAGAGGCCAGGCGTCCGCTGTTTGTGCTTTGGCTCGACGCCCATCCGGACTTCCACACCCTCGACACCACCGCCAGCGGCAATCTGCACGGCGTTCCGCTCGCTTACGCCAGCGGGCAGCCCGGTTTTAGTGGCTATTTTCCGGACCTGCCGGCAGCGGTCGATCCGACGCGTATCTGCACCATGGGCCTGCGCAGTGTCGACCCGGCCGAGCGCAGCGCGCTCAACCAGGCGGGCGTGACGGTGCACGACATGCGCGCTATCGACGAGCATGGCATCGCGCCGCTGCTGCGTGCCTTCTTGGCGCGTGTGTCGGCGGAAGACGGGCTGCTGCATGTCAGCCTCGACGTCGACTTCCTTGACCCTTCCATTGCGCCGGCTGTCGGCACCACGGTTCCCGGTGGTGCGACGTTCCGCGAGGCGCATCTGGTGATGGAGATGCTGTCCGATAGTGGCCTCGTCTCCAGCCTCGACCTGGTCGAGTTGAACCCGTTCCTCGACGAGCGCGGCCGAACCGCGACGCTGATGGTCGACCTGACGGCGAGCCTGATGGGCCGCCGCATCATGGACCGCCCCACAAGGAGCTTTTGATCATGACCACAGCAAAGCTGAACATCGTCCCCTTCGTCAGCGTCGACCGCATGATGAAGCTGGTGAATGTCATCGGTGTCGAGCGCTTCCTGACCGAGCTCGCCGGCTACATCGAGGATGACTTCCGTCGCTGGGATCTGTTCGACAAGACGCCGCGCATCGCCTCGCATAGCCATGACGGCGTCATCGAGCTTATGCCGACGAGCGATGGGCGCCTCTATGGCTTCAAATATGTCAACGGCCACCCAAAGAACATGCGCCAGGGTTTGCAGACGGTAACGGCCTTCGGCGTGCTCGCCGATGTCGGCAGCGGCTACCCGATGCTGCTCACGGAGATGACCATCCTGACGGCGCTGCGCACCGCCGCCACATCCGCTGTCGCGGCCAAATATCTTGCGCCGAGCGGCGCGCGCACCATGGCCATCATCGGCAATGGCGCCCAATCGGAATTCCAGGCGATCGCTTTCAAGGCGCTGACCGGCGTCGATCGGCTCAGGCTCTACGACATCGACCGGTCAGCCTCACGGAAATGCGCGAAGAACTTGGCCGGCATGGGGTTCGACATCACCATCTGCGAAACCGGGCAGGAAGCGGTTGAAGGTGCCGGGATCATCACGACCGTCACCGCCGACAAGCAGTGCGCCACCATTCTCACCGACAACATGGTCGGCTCCGGCGTCCACATCAACGCCGTCGGCGGCGATTGCCCCGGCAAGACCGAACTCCACAAGGACATCCTGCTGCGCTCCGACATTTTTGTCGAGTTTCCGCCACAGACACGCATTGAAGGCGAGATCCAGCAGCTGGACCCCAACCATCCAGTGACCGAGCTCTGGCAAGTGATCGCCGCCAAGACCCAAGGCCGCCGGGACGCCAAGCAGATCACGCTGTTCGATTCAGTCGGCTTCGCGATCGAGGATTTTTCGGCGCTGCGATATGTGCGCGACCAGCTGCAAGCCACCGGCCTGTATGAGGAACTCGACTTACTCGCCGATCCCGACGAGCCACGCGACCTGTTCGGCATGCTGCTGAGGGCGGCCATGCAGCCGGCAGCGTGAAGAAGTGCGCCCTAAAAGCAGCTTCTCGTGTGCAAATCTACTGTCCTGGCCCAGTCGCTTTGCACCCTCAGCCACGCCTTCCCATCAATCAAGGGCACAGGCGCTATCGTAAGCCAAATGTCCGGATCGCGCCAGGAGCGGCTGTTTCGGACGCGGTCCCTTGAATGACCGTAGTGGGGCCGCGAGCTGACGGTCAGCTTCTAGGCTGAAGTCATCAGCAAGCGGACGTTCCGCTGGCGACCTCGTTGCGGACCTGAACAGCACAAACATTCTCTGTTGGCGGATGGCTCAAAGCCTAGCAGTCTGGCATCGCGTTGCTCGCCAACAGTGACGATCCGGTGTCTCCGTCGAGCGCAAAACGCTCGCAGCGCTCGCCGTCGGACTCATCGATGAAGCTCTCGATATGTTTGAAACCGAGCTTCGCCAATATCCGCAGCGACGCGAAATTGCGCACCGCCGCCTCGGCCGTCACCTGTTCAAGCGCCAGAGTTTCAAAGGCGTAGCGGAGGACTTCGCGCGCCGCCTCGCTGCCCAGTCCGCGCCCCCAATGCGCACGGGCTCTGGCCGAATTCCGCCTTACGCATTGAACTGAGGACTTCCCAGCCGACGTCGTTGAATCCGCCGATGATCGCCGCCATGATCACCATGCTGAAGCTGGCCATGGTCGCTTGGTCGGCTCGGGCCCGGCGGATCTTGTCGCAGCCAAGCTGGTGTTTTCTTCGCTGTGAGCACGTCGTAGCCGTGACTTATCCGGAATGCTCAGGCTGCTCCTGGATTAGATGTCAGTGGCTTTGGGACGGCCTTGATGCCGTTTTCCTGAAATGCCTGGTGTACGGCGAGCAAAACGGCGCGGCGGATCATGAAGTGTTTGCCCGCTTTCGCCATGAATTTGGCCCGGATAACCAGCGTGCCGTCCTCAACCTCGGCAATTCCCTGGCTCTTGAACGGGGCGAGCAGATCTCCAGCAAGTTCCGGGTCGGCCGAAATATCCTGGCCGATCTTCTTGAAAATCTTGCGGACTTTTTCGACATCGGTGTTGAATGCAACGCGAAAGGTCAGTTTCTCGATCATCCAGTCGCGGCTGAAATTCTGGATCTTGCCAATCTCGCCATAGGGAATTGTCGCCAAGGCACCGCGCTGATGGCGCAGGGAAACCGAGCGGACCGAGATTTTTTCTACGGTCCCCTTGGCGCCTGACGTTTCGATATATTCGCCGAAGCGGAATGCATCGTCGATCAGGAAAAACAGCCCGGAGACTAGGTCCTTCACCAGCGTCTGCGAGCCGAAGCCGATGGCCAGCCCGAACACACTCAAGCCGGCGATCAGCGGCCAGACATTGACCCCGATCGACACCAGAATCGAGAGAAGCGCCAAGGCCACAATGCTCGATTTGCCGACCGCGCTGATCAGCGGCACCAGCGTGCCCAGCCGTGAACGCGGCGCACCGAGCGCCTCCTCGTCACCACCTACGGCGGGTAACTCGGCGCGCAAGGCGCGAGTCGTACCCGTGCCGACCACGTTCCACAGAAACGCCGCCCCCAACATGATCAGCGCCAAACCGGATGCGCCCTTGGCGACCTCTCGCAGATCTATGCCGAACCCGGCAGCCAGCGGTGTCGCCCATAGCGTTCCCAGCATGGCAATCATGATCGCCACGACGGTGAAGCGGGCGGTCTGTCGCCCTGCCGCTGCCAAGATCGAGATGTCAGGAGACTCCAATCCGCGCTGCGCCCAGTTCCCGATCATCGCATCGAGATGCGGCGCGGCGAGAAACATCAACGCGGTCAGCAGAACGGCCGACCCACGAAGCGATGCTCCCAGGGTCAGCGCGGCCTGAGTGCTGAGAAAGGTGATTATCAGGAACGCGATCACGATTGCCGGCCACATTTTGGCGAGACGGGTGCGCCAGCGGCTTCTGGGGCGCGGACCCGCGACGGCGGCTGCCATTGTGCGTCTGTGCCGCCATACCGCCCATACAAACAGAAGGTAGATCGGAATTCCCAAGCCTGTTCGCAGCAGATCCCCCAAGGCGGGCCCGACGCTCCAGAGCCGCAACGTCGCGAACAGCGCAACGCCGATGATCGCCAATCCAATAGCAAGCGAGAGGTCGCGCACGAGCGCCGCCAGATGGACGGAGCGCTCCGCGAACTCGGTTCGCCGCGATGCCATCAAGAGTGATCTGACGGCGGCGAGGATGATGAGGCCGAGCACGGTCGCTACCGTCCAAAGGCGAAGGGTTTGCAAAGGCACGCCAGAACCGGCCAGCAGCCGCGCAGCAATGAAACCGATCACCAGCGCCACCACACTAGCCGCCACGCCCGCGAAGAATCTGCGCCATGCACTGCTTTTGGCACTCGCCTTCTTGAGCCACCGGGCGAGCAGGATGAACACGCCCGCGACGAGCGCGACAACCAACACAATCTCGAACAGGAGCACAAGGAGAGATGTTCCCCCGGCCGCAAGCGAGGCCTTCAGGTTTTCAAGCTCGACGGGGACGCTGGTCAAAGCGGCAAACCGCGCGAACAGTCCGGAGACGAAACGATCGGCGAGCTGTTCGAAGCCCCCAATCAACGAAGTAACGTCCGTTTCCGCCGTCGTGTCCACGATTTCCCCCTTCAGCGCCTCGGAAGCCAGTTCCGGCGGTCGCTCGTCGGCCGCTGTCTCGCTATCCAGCGCCCGACCGTCGAACAATTCAAGCTTTTTTGCCCGGCCCTTTGCCCCGCGCGGGTCCGAGCGCACTGAACTTGTCGGCCCGAGCGCAACGACCGCGCCGATGTCGTAGGTCTGATTTCCGCTGCCTATCAGGCGTTTTCTATGGCTTTCTTCTGCTCGACTTTGGGAAAGCCAACATCTCCTTCAGCTCTCTATTTGAACGCCTCAACGTAAGCAAGTACGCTGCCAAACGACAATGGCCCATTCGACGGTAGTGGTTTCATCGTAGCAGAGTGGGAGTGTTGAGAAAGTTTGCACGACATGCCATCGCTAGCTGGGAGGTATCGCAACCAGGAAGCCACTGGCCAGCAGATATTCATAAAGATGCCGTAGCGGGGGTGCTGGGCGCAACTGATCGGCAGTTATCCATTGCCGGCTACTGTCAACCTCCCATCCGCGTCCCAGCTCAGTTTCGAGCAGGGGAAGCAACTCCTCGCGAGGGCATGGATAGGCCAGCACACGTACGTTGGAGCCGAAAAGCCGCGCGATACCCTCGAGCAGGCGGCCTTCCAGTTGCTGGTATCTCACATCGTCGAAAATCCGTATTAACGCAGGCAGCGGCACGGCAAAACGCAACGGAGCCTGCGTATATCGACGCACAAATGTGGTGGCGCGGTACAACTGGCGATGCCGTGTCTTGATGGCCTGCACGATGCGATCGATTCCTCGACAGGGCATCTCCCATATTTCTCGCGCGGCATCGGTCCCGTATCTGCGAACCAATTGGTGCAACTCCAGTTCGCTGTCCGGGGGTCAAGAACCCGGCACTGCGGCCCGAAGAGCTTCCGCCAACAATGTTCTTTTCGATCAGCACGACGCTGAACCCCTTTTGCAGGAATTCCACCGCCGCACTTATGCCGCTCATCCCTCCGCCAACGATCAACACGTCGCACTTGATCGACCGATTTAGCGGCGGGCAATATTTGAACTGCTTGGTCAGTAAGGTCGTGAACCACCAGTTCTGGTTGATCATGAAATGGCCTCCGGCAGCGAGGTCGGAACTGGCGACAGGACGTTCGGTTTCAAATTGAGGCTAGTTGTTCAGTCCCGAGGTCAAGTGGATTGGATCGCGTCTAAACCGGTCTGGCTGTTTGGCCCATGCCGTGCAGATGGCTTCGTAAGATGTGAGGCCGTGAAGGGTCTTGAGGCGCCTGGCGAAGTTGTATCCGTCGAGGAAGGCAGCTAGGTGATTTTCGAGTTGGCGGTGGGTATCGTAGTGATACCGCCGGACGGTTGCCTCCTTCAGCGTTCGGTTCATCCGTTCGACCTGACCGTTGGTCCATGGGTGGTTGGGCTTGGTAAGACGGTGTTCGATGCCATGCCCCCAGCAGGCCCGGTCGAATGGATGGCCGCGCCAGCGCGCGGTAGGGCCATCCCGGTTCTTGGGCAGGTCAGCGAACTGGATGCCGTTGTCGGTGAGCACGGTGTGGATTTTGTAAGGGACTGCTTCGACCAATTCGTCGAGGAAAGCTCTGGCGGTGACAGTGGTCGCCTTCTGCATCAGCCGAGCGAATGCAAACTTCGAGGTCCGGTCCACCGCCACGAATAGGTAGAGCTTACCCTCTTCGGTTCGGACCTCGGCGATGTCGATGTGGAAATAGCCGATCGGGTAGCGCTTGAAGGGCTGTTTGGCTGGCTTGTCGCCGGCGACCTCGGGCAGGCGGCTGATCCCGTGGCGCTGAAAGCAACGGTGCAAGGACGACCGCGTCAAGTGCGGGATCGTCGCTTGCAGCGCATAGAGACAGTCATCCAGAGGCAGCAGCGTGTGCTTGCGGAAAGCGACGGCCATTGCCTCTTCCTCAGCCGTCAGAACGGTGGAGCGTACAGTCTTCGGGCCCATCGGCGCGTCGTGGACGAAGGTCCGCTTGCGCCACTTGGCGACGGTCTTCTGATTTAGGCCGTGCTGCGTGGCGAGTTCCTTGAGCGGAGCCTTCGATCGCTGTATCGCTGCTCGGATGGCGTACGTGGTCGTGGCGCTGCCGTGGAGTATCTGTCCCATAGCCTATCCCTCAATGAAGGATCAGCTTGACTGATTCCCCCACACTCTGGGACTAGACAGCTAGTCGCCTGTCAGCTGCCATTTGTCACCAGGATTGAATCGCTTTATGGCGCCAGCCACAGCTTCCGTTTTCGGGCCCAGGTCGGCCTCATAGACAATGCCTTGGTGATTGACCGCGAAGGTTTTGACGCCCGTCTCAGCATATTTCACAGGCCAGGCCAGAAGCGCGAAACCGGCGATCATGTTGCCGTTGATGACATAGTTATAGGCGCCGCCGGCGATATTCTTGCCCTGGCCGGTCAGGATGCGGAAGCGATAGCCAAAATAGCCATCGCCTTTCTTCGCCTTGTCGAGAGCTGCCTGGTTGATGAAGTCGCCTGCCGGACTGACGCCATGGGCTTCGTCGGACGGCCAGTATAGTCCGTCGGCCCGGCCCTCGCTGCTGGACAGCTTCTGCGCGTACTCCAGGACGCCATCGCCGTCGCGGTCTTCCGCGGCGTAATCACGCTGAGCGTCCACATAGGCGCGGACCGTTTCGATTGCAGCGATCTCATTTTCGCCGACGCGGCGGTTGATGATCTCTTCGATGCCAGCATAGGTATCGAACGCCCATTTGCCGTCTTTGCCCTTGGTGATAGGGAATGGCAGCGTCCATAGCTTGTCACCAATATTGAGTTCCTTGCGGTCGCCGAGATCGCGCACGATGACCGTCTTGGCAGCGCCCTGCTTGATCTGCGCGTAGGTATCCATCACGCCTTCGCTTGTCCGCAACTTCGCGGCATCCAGCCCAAGCAATGCCGCCAGTCCATCGAAATCGTCCTTCGCCAGGACCGCTTTGAACGCTTCCACCGCCGCTGAGGCATCATCGAAAACCGGTGGATCTTTTTCGGCCACATAGTCCGACAGGCTTTGCACCTCCTGCGCGCTGACAAAATTTGTAGAACCTGCGCCAATGCTCAAGATCATTCCGGCACCGAGCAGCGAACGCAGAACAAGACTCCGGACGCACGTTTTCATGGTCGGTTTCCTCTCGCCAAAGTTTTAACGCCTGCCACCGCCGCGCCCGCCACCGCCGCGCCCGCCACCGCCGCGCCCGCCACCGCCCTGCCTGCCACCGCTCGGCCTGACCATCTTGTGGCCGCCGCCGCCGCCGCCGCTGCGAATTCCGCCTCCCATGCTCCTCGCACCGCGGTTGGAGGCAACCTGCTGGCGTTTTCCGGAGCTGACGTTGCCAAGGCCCGAAGGCTTCCTCGGCCTGTTGTCCGCTCTCATTGCCGGCTTCGGCTTGCCAACCGGGCGATTGATTTTCCCTGACGCCTTGGCGGCAGGGCGGTCATTCTTTCGTGCCGAAGCAATTGGCTTGGTGTTGGTTGGCTTTTTGAAATCCGGCCTTGACCCCGGCGGCCGGTTTTTCAAACCCTCTCTGATTTCGCGTTGGCGAACGTCCTTCACCTTGCCGGACTTTCCGGCCAGTGTGCTCATCCGGTCCTTTTTGAGATCGGACGCCTTGTTGCGCATACTGTTGCGATCGTTCGTTTTGACCCGGTCGCGCATGCTCGTTTTGTCGAAGTTGGCGAACTGGTTCCTGTCGAAGTTTAGTTTCGAGCGGTCGACGTTCTTCCAATCGACGTCGTTGAGATTGATTTTGCCGTTTATGTTGTTGTTGAAGCAATTGTTGCAGTCGATATCGATATCGTTGCCGTCCCAGCGGCCGCCCCAAACACCCCAGTCGTCCCAATCCACTGCCGCGGCCCAGATTGCGCCAGTGACGACGCCCGCAAAATAGGGCGCGTTGGGATAGTAGTAGCTCGGGTAGGGGTCGGGATAATAGGAGATCGGAGCAACCGGATAATCGGTAGCATAGAGCATTTCCGGCTCATACCGTGGAACATAGATCGTGTCGGCGCTGGCGGATCGGATGACGACATTGTCGTTCTCCTCGACAACCTTGATCTTGTCGTCGGACTTGATCACGCCTTTGGCGACAGCCGTGTCGCGCAACTGCTGGATGGCGACCAGCACGTCTTTTTGCTGATATGTCAGTGCGTCGCCAAGCGCCTGGGTCCACTCCAGATCGTCGCTCATCATTTTGACGATTTCGGGATAGTTGAGCAGTGAGACGACGCTGCCGTCCCAACTTTCCTTCGGCTTCAAGCTTGCGTTCTTGGCGACCTGATCCAAGAACCGGCTCGCCTCCACGATCTGCAGTGGATAGAGCGACGCTTCGGAAATTACTGCGACAAGCTCGTCGGGGTAGAGTGCGATACGCGCTACCAGGACTTCAAGCTCATCCTCGTCGAGCGGTTCGGGAGCTTGGGTTGCCGCCGCGCCATCGGTGGCAGCGGCCTGATCCTGAGCAACCGCGAAAGAGGTCTGACCGGAGCACATCAAGATCGCGATCATCGCCACGGCGCCAGCATGCCAGCGCGGAAACTTGATCTCCATTGTCATCCTCCCAGGTTGCATCAACCCGGTTGTCAGCGACGTCTTGTCGCCGAGTCCAGGGCGATGTTCTTGCCTTGGTGCTATGTTGGCGCATTGCCTGCCGATGCGGAAGGTAAGTAACTGTATGCTACGCGCAGAACCGAGAGACCCTGCCAGCAGATCAGTCGACGTCGAGGCCATCTTTCGGATCGAATGTTCCCGTCAAACAGCAGTGTTCGAGGGCGCGGCGCAGACACCGGCTGGACCCGAACCGTGAGATTTCCTTGGGCGTCGAAGCAAAGCATCCGACCGGCGATTTCGACGGCGATCGGCTAGGCTTGTGCTCGGCTGCTTCGGCGAAGCCCGAGCGGTCACGGGCCTTCATGACAGTATCCTGTCTTCAGCGCTTCGCCTCGGTCCTGGCCAAAGCAACGCCGCCATGAAGATCGTATAGGCGATGGCCACCAGTATGTAGTTGACCCGCGTGGCAAAAGACTCCGCTGCCGATCCCGGAAGCGGCGAGACGCCCGTTCCGAACAGGATGAGGAAGATTGTAAGCGCGCCCGCGTAGAGCTTGGCGGCAGGGTTGCTCAGCGCGGCGCGGCCGCCAAACACCAAGCCGGCGAGCAGCACCAGCACAAACAGCGAGGGGGTGGTGGGACGAACCTGCAGCAATGCGAACGCAAAGGATGCAACCACGCCACCGAGGAGATTGACCACAACGAGGCCGAACGCCGCCCTTGCGCTCGCGATGACATCGAGCTGCGACAACAACGATGCAACGGTGATCGGAATGACGATTGCCGTGGCGAGGCCGTCCCGCGTCAGGCAAGCGAGCACGGCGATCAGCAGGATGGCGGTGTTGGCGACAGCGAAGCGCGTAGCGCGAGGGTTTGCAGCTGGAGCCGGGGCCTGAATATCGGCGCTGCCTCGGTCGGGTATGATCGCATGGGCGATCCACATCAGGATCGCGCCCGTGACCACACCCTGTACAAAGATCGACAGGATGGAATCGCCGAGATCGCGGTTGAGCACGGTCAGCAGCGGCACCATCACGCCGACCACCAGGACAAGAAAGATCGCCCCGCCGCCCTTGCCGTTCGCCTGCAGGTAGAAACAGACGAAATAGACGAGCCCGAGCAGAAGCAAAAGGACTGGTGGCCGATCACCTGTCAGTACCGCGACGGCCTGCAGAAGCGCGCCGGCGACAACAATGAGGATCGCCATTCCCAAGGCCTGTTTCAGCGGCAGCGGGCGGGAACTGGAGATCAGGAACTGAGCCGCGAACAATGGTCCCAGAAAGGGGATGATCGCCCCCGACAAAACCGACCACGTGAAGCCGACGGCTACGGCCAGCGCGATGCGCAGGCCCTTGCGCCTGGCATTGGCGTGCGCAAGCTCGCCATCAGCTGACATAGGTCAGGACCGACAACACGCGCATCCAGATGCGGCCGATCGCGTTCGTCACCGGATTGTCGCCGGTATAGATCACCACGTTCGCCTGCGAGCCGTAGCGCACGCCCTTCGGCCTGCCTTCGTCGAGGACCAGGCGGACCGGAAAGCTCTGTGGCGTTCTCACCCATCCGCTTTCGGTGGTAATCTTCGGCAGCCCCGTCTTGGGGTCGACACTTCCCTGGGCCACGCCCATCCCGACGCTCTCGACCGTCGCGCCGAAAACCTGGCCGGGCAAGAGGTCGAACAACACGTCCGCGTGGTTCCCGGCTGCGACGTTCTCGAGGCTGTTCTCCTTGAACGCCGCGGTGATCCACACCGTGCCGACGTCGATGAAGGTCATGGCACTCTGGCCGGCGCCGACCACGCCTCCGACGGAAAGCTGCAGGTTGGTGACGACGCCCTCGGCCGGCGCCAGAACCGTGGTGCGCAAGAGATCAAGCTGCGCGCGTTCAAGCGCGGCTAGCGACTCCTTCAGCTGCGGATTGTCGGCGCCGGCGGGCCCAAGCTCTTCCTGCGCCTCCTTGAGGTCCGCTTCCGCGGCGACGACCGAGGCATTTGCCTGGTCCACCGCCGCCTTCGCCTCGTCATACTTCGCCATGGCATAGACGCCGCGCTTGACCAACTCCATGGCCCGGTTGGCCTGCTCCTGGACGTTGTCGCGAACTGCCCTTGCTTCCACAAGGCGTGCCTGGACGGCATCGACGGAGGCTGTCGAAGCGCCGATCGTCTGGCCTACCCGGGCAAGCCGAGCTTCAGCCTCGGCGACGGCCAGTTGGTATTGCTGCGGATCGATGCGAAACAGCATCTGGCCGGGCATCACGCCGCTGTTATCGGCCACGCCCACTTCAATGACCCTTCCGGTGACCTCCGGCGCGATGCCGACGACATAGGCGCTGACGGTCGCCTGCGATGAAATAGGCGTGCGCCTTTCCATGAAGACCGCTACCACGAGCAGCAGGCAAGCCAGCAGCAGCACGGTAAGGGCAACCCTGCGCAGCGGGTTGCCCTTCGTCGCCTGCGTGTCAGTGCCGTCGGCAGCGTTGCCTTGAGAGGTCCCGGTTGCGTCGGACGCCATGGCATCTTCTCTCTGTCAGACTAAGCGGGCATCGCGCCGCCGACGGAATTTGCTTCCTAGTCAGTCTTCGGCCCAGGGGGGAACCCGGCGCACAGGCACGAGCAATCATGACCCTTACCACGCGGCCTGGTTTTCATTGGCGTAAGTGACCCCGCACCGTGCCTACACTATACACCTCTTTTGACGGTTCCAGCCAACTGGGGTGTTATTTACGTGGTAGCGCCGGCCAAATTCTCATGACAAGCAGACAAGCGATTTTCTGGATTGGAGACAGCCGCGAGGAGCTGAGCGGGCGCTGGCGCCGTGCAATGTAGGGCGGTTTGATAGGAGGCATCCCAGCGCGTTTGTTGGGTGGTCCGGCGCTTGTCTTGGCGGCGGCAGAATTTTCCCGATTCGCTAGACAATCCGTTTCGGATAGTCGACAGTTATTCAAGGCAGCGTTGGGGAGAATTTCCGATGGATTTCACAGTCATTGATGCCGCTCTCGTGACAAAACTTCTCCTGCTCCTGCTGATTGGCATGGGACCGAAGATCGCGCTGGTGCCATTTCTGGAAATGACCCAGAAGTTCGATGCCGAGACGAAGGTCTCGATAGGCCGCCAGATGGTTTTGACGGCTCTTGTCACGGCTCTGATCCTTCTTGCCACGGGCGCACTGCTGATGCGGCTGCTGCACATCACGGGCGGTGCGGTGGCGGTCGGCGGCGGCATCATCCTGGCGCTCCTCGCGATCAAGATGGCGTCTGGACCGACCGAAAAGCACAACGAGGATGATCTCGGATTGCCGGTAGACGTGGCAAAGATGGCCGTCTTTCCCCTTGCTGTCCCCTATCTGCTGAATCCCGTCGGCATCACGGTCATTATCATTGCCTCTGGCGAAGTCGTCTCGGTTGCCAGTGCTGCGCTGGTTGCGGGGCTCATCCTGCTCATCGCCGCATTTGACTATCTGGTGTTCACCAATATCGACGCGCTGGCGAAGCGAATGAAGCCGGCCAGTCTTATCGTCTCGGAGGTTGTCTTCGGCATTCTGCTGACCGCGGTTGCCGTCCAACTGGTCGTTAGCGGATTGGTCAATCTTGGGATCATCACCGCGAGCGCCGCACACTGAGTTGGCGCCTTCAAACGTCCGCGCGGGTACACCATAGGTTGGCGGCTTGCTCGATCTCGCAATGCCGCGGAAGCGCGCCCTCGGCATGAAGAGCTTCAACCTGCATCCTGCGCGCCGGCCGAATGCGTCGCGGACCTTTCGGTCGTGGCATGCTGGACCGCGGCGATGAACAGGGCCGTGGTAACCCCGAACATCATCAGCCCATTGGCGGCCTGAAGCGGCGCAAGTAGTCGCATGCGGCCGGTGAGAACCACGTCGCCATAGCCAAGCGAGGTGAAGGTGACGCCCGAAAAATATACCGCCGTTTCAAAGTCCTCGAAGGCACCCAGAGACCTGTAGAGCAGCGCCCAGAACACGACCTGGACGACGTTGCCGATCATAAGCACGATCATCAGTATCGAGAATTGCAGGAAGATCGACCGCCACGGATTGGGACCCAGCGGTTGTTTGGTGGCCCTGGCGAAGTAGCGTGCGGCGAACATCGATGCCAGAGCCTGCAGTGCAAGGCATACCGACATCGCCAGCAAGCCGACCACAAGAACCGTAATCACGGCGCCGGACCCTCAATCTGTGGCTCGCCTTCGACCGGGGGCTGGCTCAGCCATTCATTGAGCAGCACATAGCCAACGGCCAACAGCACCGGGCCCACAAACAGGCCGAGCAGGCCGTCGACGAGCATGCCGCCGATGACACCAATCAGAATTACCGGCATCGGCGCTTCCAGTCCGCGGCCGAGCATCAATGGCTTGAGGATATTGTCGCTGAGCCCGGCGAAAAGGCTCCAGACCGCAAAGATGATCGCAGGCGTGGTTGCTTCCGTCGAGAAGACATAAACCATGACAGGCAGGATCAGCAGCACCGCCGGCACCTGCACAATGGCCAGCAGAAGCGTTGCGAACGTCAAAAGTCCGGCTCCCGGAATGCCAATGGCGAAGAAGCCGATGCCGACGAGCAGCGCCTGGATCACCGCCACGCCGACCACGCCGAGTGCCACGCCGCGGATCGTGGCGGCGGTCAGCGTAACCAGGTGGGCCCCGCGCGCCGTGCTGCCGGTGACACGTTCCAACAGGCGCCTGGCGAATTCGGCGGCACCCTTGCCGTAGGCTATGAGCACCGCGGCGATCGCGAACGAAAGAATAAACGATAGCTCACCGGCAGCCAGTCCGCCGGCGAACGACATCAGCGATGCCGCAGGCCCGCTCAACATGTGGCCGTATTTGGCAAGTGCGGCCGGCATGTTGGCGGCGACGAGCGCCCAGGTCTCCGTCAGTTTCTGGCCGACCAGCGGGAGATCGGCGAGCCATGGCGGCGGCGGCGGCACCGTCAGGCTGTGGTTCTGCAAGCCCGAGACGAGCGAGAATATGGAAGACCCAAGCGACGTCACCACCGTGACCAACGGCACCAGCATCACCACAACGCTGACCAGTCCGATCAACAGCGCCGACCATCGATTGCCCAGCCGGACGGTCAGGCGGAGATGCAGTGGATTCAGCATTACCGCCAGGATCACCGACCACAACAGGATGCCGGCAAACGGCAATATGATCCGGCTGCAGGCGTAAACCAGCAAGGCCAACAGTCCGATTTGAAGTGCAGCATCGAGCATGGTCGAACGCGGATGCGCGTGATCGGAGTTAGGCTCGTTCAGGTTCATTATCTATGCCTCTCACTATCTATGCCTCGTTGCCTAGTCGTATATTGTCGCCAATTCCCGTCGCTGGAGCGATCACACGAGAATCCGACCCGAGCCTATCAGATGGGCTCAACCGATTTGACAGCGCCGTCCGTATCCACGAGGCAACTTGTCTTCTTGCCGCCGGCATCGAGCTCGACCTGATAGGTCTTGGAATCGATCTTGCTCGAGGAGACCGGAAGGATCTTGGCGCTGTCGACGCCGCTCGCCTTGGCGACCGCGCTGGCGCAAAGAAGCTGCAGATCCGCCGGAGCCGTCTCAACCTGCGTCCTCGACATCTGCTCCGGAGCAGGCGGCGGCGTGCTGACGCAAGCGCTCAAGCTCTGTGCCATGAATCCAAGAGCTACAACCAGGACCGATCTTCTCACTGCACGTTTTGCCGACATTGCTTGTCCCTCTCCGAATACCGCCTCACACGCCCTTGTAGAGGGCCGCCCCCTGCATGAGCACGATGACCTTGGCGCCGACCTTGACGCGGGCAGCGAAGTCGGTGATGTCGTCGTTCCGCATCCGGATACACCCTGATGACACGTCGAGTCCGATCGTCCAGGGCTCCGGTGTGCCGTGTATCCGGTAGATCGTGTCCTGATCGCCCTCGTAGAGGTAGAGCGCCCTGGCGCCGAGCGGATTGTCGGGGCCTCCCGGCATGCCCGCCGCATATTTGACCGCGTTCGGATCACGGGCGACCATTTCGGCAGGCGGTGTCCAGGTCGGCCATTCCGCCATGCGGCCGACGCGCACGATACCGGCCCATCCAAACCCTTCCCGACCGACGCCGATGCCGTAGCGCATGGCCTGCTGACCTGACTGCACAAGGTAGAGAAAATGCTTGTTGCCATCGATGATGATCGTGCCGGGGACCTCCGCGGTGCGGAACTTGACCATCTGCGGACGAAATGCCTCGGGCACCTCCTTGTGGGCGGCGTAGTATTTTCGCGCTTTCTTCTTGTCGTAATCGACCCACTTGTGGGTCTGCGGATCGAATACCTGCGTTTGAGCGGCATACGCCAGTGTCACGCCGATCGCGGTCAGGATGAGCGCTGCGCCAAGAACCAGGCGGCGACCAGCCATTCTGCGATTATTGCTTTTCGGAGTGATGGACCGGTTTGCGAGCGAAAGGGTCATGTTCGTCCCTATCCCTATTTCGACCAGGCGTTCAGCCGGTCTTGATGGTTTGCAACCCAGGCCTGCGCGTACTTGGCGGGATCCTGCCGATCAACCTGCAATGCGTAGCTCATCTCGGTGACCTCCTCTGGTGTGAAGTCGACATGGGAGAGGAAGGCCGCCACTTTCGGCAGGCGCTTCGCCGTCGATGACGCGAACCCGATGTAGAAATGCGATGCGTCCCACGCCACCGGTGCCTCCGATTTCGACAGCCAGTCAGGGTCGTCGCTCGGCATCACGATGTGCCACTTGGCGGGATCGTATTTCGGCTCGGTCAACTGAACGATATCATGGAGCTCGAAAATGTGATGCGGACTGTAGCAGTAGAATGCGATCGGTTGCCCGGTTGCCGCGGCCGCATCGACAGCGGCCATTGCCATGTCTTCCGGCATTTGAAGGAGCGTCATCGTTTTTTCGTAGCCGTAGCTCTTTGCCCGGATCTTCTCGATGCTCGTCGACGACCAGCCTAGTGCACCGATCCACATTTCGCCCATGCCATCGCCGTCGGTATCGAACACGGTCGCCTTTTTCGGATCGGCCAGATCTGAGATGTCCCTGATGCCGTATTTGTCAGCCGTCTCGCGCGTGACGCAGATGCCCTGCGTGGCCGACACACCCTTGGGGCTGAGGTCCACGGACTTGCGCCCGTCGACGTATTTCTTGACCAGTGAATCGAGATTGGGAAGCCAGACTTCCGGATAGACGTCGACCTCACCGGTATCCATTCCGGCGAATGCGGTCATGGAGCCCATCTCGCGCACGTCGGCGTCCAGATTGAGTTTTTCCTTTATGCCGTACTTGATGATGTTGGCCGCCGCTTGGCCCGACGGCCAGTTCGGCATTGCAATGAGGAGATCCGCCGCAAAGACCGGTGTATGGAGCGCGAGCATCGTCAATGCTGCTAGCGACACTTTCAGCATATGCTGCCGAAATCGACTGTCCATTTTCTCCCCCTTGCGTCGGGATTGAAATCAACCGCGGCGGCAACGAGAAAAACTCCCGATCTGCCGCGGCAAGCACCAGCCTGTAAAACCAAACGTCGTCAAAGACGACAAACTGCAGAACTGGCGCACCGCCGCCAAGACCGCTTTTGTGTGCCAGCCGACGGCGTTCCGTCCCGTTGTTGGTTCTTGTTGTCCCCGAGACTAGCGGACCGAACCGGCGGCGGAACGTAAGTTACGTGGAGGGCAGGGTAACTTTCTGACTGCAAGGCCGTTCGACGGCGGGTGGAATCTCGTCGCGGATGGCCATGCAAGGCTGGACGCCATCGGCGGCTCAATATCGAGCTGTGTCGACCAAAATCGGTCCAAAGGCGCCGCTGCCCGCGACGACGATCGCTAGTAACAATTGCCGGAATCCGCTTCCCTGGGCGAGCATGGGCGATAGGACCTGTTTGAGTGATACCTATACCTATTGCCGTAATAGCGGTCGCCATAATACCGGTCGCGGTAATACGGATCGACATAGTACCGGTCGCGGTAATAGGGATCGCCGTAGTAGGGTCCGCCGTAATACGGATCGTCGTAGAAGCCGCTTCCGTAATACCCGCCGTAGTAGCCGTTGTTGTTGGCGATCACGCTGCCGAGCAGCGCCCCGGCGACAAATGCACCGCCGGGGACCCAGAAGTCGTTGTGCCGGTGGTAGTTGCGGTGGCCGCGATAGCCCCTGTACCAGCCATCCCGAACCTGGATGACATCGGACTGCGCGCCTTGTGCCCTGGGCACGAAAATCGGCGCGGCATCAACCGGAACAGTGCTCGTAAGTGCAAAGGTTGCGACCAGGGAGGTCGCTATGCCTGACAGGAACCTCATGATCGAGTCCTCGCTGGTGGCAATTTGCCGTATGCGAAACGTCGTCATTAACTAAAGGAAACGTCGTCGATCCAAATTTGTTCCAGACGTGCCAATTGCCGGAAGCCGCTTCGCACGTTGGACAGGCAGGCAAGGCCGCCGACCATCGGAACCCTTGTAACGGACTGGATTTGGTCAGCCTGAATTATCTGGCGCGGCCAGAGGAATGGTCTTCTCTTGCCCCGCCCAACCGTTCTATTTCGAGCGAATAGCAAAACAGACTGAACAGAACCAGCAGGACTTCCAACAGCTTGACTGCTCCCTGTATGAAGGAAGGGAATTGATCGAGTTCCGGTACATGGCGGAAAAAGAAGACCGAAAACAAAGCGCCGCCAAAGAAAAAGCTGACCCGGCTGGCAAACAGGAACAGGTGCCTCACCAAGGCATTGCGGAATGGTGCGGGGACCGCAACCCAACGAAACCTGACCCAGTAACAGGCCTGCAGAACGAGCGCACCGCAAGCCACCGCGGCCTGGTGATAAGGACTGATGTCCTGTGGTTCTCCCAATTGGGTGATCACTTGCCGGAAGATAGGGAAAATCGTCAAATACAAGAACATCGCCGCAGCAGTCTCAACGACCATCAACATGACGTACCGGATGTTGTTGCTGGTCATGCTGCGCTATCCTCCAGGCAGGCATCGCCACTCCGACGTTTTCGCCGGCGCCAGCGAGGGGGTCAATCCTCCGCTAAATGTTCCTGCCTAGCATTCCGGAAGGACCAGTCCCATGATCGGTCCTTGCTGGACGACATCGAAGACGAAGCCGTCATTGCGGTAGTTGACGCCGAGCGCGCGGTAGCCGGCGACCGCCGAAAACCGTTCGTTGAAGCGGTAGCCCAGCGCGGCTGCGACATCCCAGTCGACATTGGCACCGCCTGCGCCAACCATGCCCCAGCCCGTCAGATAGACATCGGGCGTAAGCGAGTAATTCGCGCGAACGCCAACCAGGCCATCCACCCAGGTCGCTCCGTCGCTGCCGGAGGCACCGTCGAGGATGCCACCGTGGAAGTCGAGGTCCGTGTTTACGGACCAGACCCTCATTGCACCGACGAAATCGAGACGTCCGGCATCACTCTGGAGGATTGAATAGCCAGCTCCGACCAGCCCTGAAAATGTTTCGGAGGTGAGATCGACACTGGTTGCGACGACGCCGCTCGGCGTGCCGCTTTCTCCAGATATTTTCACATACTGGAGGTCGCCGAAAATGCTGTAGCCATCGCGGCGAAGTCGAGATTCTTCAGGATGTCGCTGAAATTCGCATCAACGTCGATCGGGGGCAGACCGAACTGCGCCACTTCCCCCGACATTCCAGCCGCCCAGAAATACGGCGCGACGGAGAACGTCCACCCTTGTTCGGTGACCACCGGCTTCAGGTCCGGCGTCACTGGTGCGACCGCATCCGCGGCTGGGTAAGCCAAAGGAGGGAAATAACGACACAACCCAAGGCTTTCATGTCAGGGTCCCCTCCTGTGTTCCACCACCCTATGCTTGATTTATTGCTCTGGGAAACGGGAGTGTTGGCATGTTTCCCGCGCTGTCGGCCCGGCACTCATGGCTGTTCACCGTGGCGGCCATGGGTTGATACCGGATTTGCGGGCGGCCTCGGTGTTCAGCACTGCTGCTCCTACCTCTCCAACCAAGCGATCCACCAGTTCCTGCCATTCGGCTCGTCTGGCTTCGCGCAATTCCAGCGGGGCCTCGTCGACCTTCGAAAGCGCAAACTCTGCATCCGCGAGTTCCTCGCAGATGTCGCGAAAGGTCTCACTTCGGTCCATCAGCCGATGGATCATAAATTCAAACTGGGGGTATCGGCGTACTGCCGCCGAGACCGCTCGGTGTCTGTCAGACGATCCGTCTTTTGTGTTCATGACGCCAGTTCATCGACCTGACGGAATCATATTGCAAAGAGAGGGCAGCAGAAGGTAAGTTACGTGGGCAAGCATGTAACCGCACAACAACAAGAACGCGGTTGCAAGGGATCAAGTGAAGACATGGCGATCCAGGCGGAAACGCCCGCACCGGGGGAGCGTGAGCTCCCCATCGAGGGTCGTCGCGCCCAACTTGCCCTTATCCTCGACAGTACGGACTTCGATGCCACCGGCCGCGAGCGCCGCTTCCTCAGCCATGTGGTGGAAGAGGCATTGTCGGGACGAGGCGACCGCATCAAGGCCTATTCGATCGCAGTCGAAGTGTTTGGTCGCGGCGAGTCGTTCGACCCGCAAACGGATCCGATCGTTCGCATCGAGGCTGGCCACCTCAGGCGCGCGCTCGAGCGCTATTATCTGACGGCCGGACACACAGACCCAATCCTGATCACGATTCCAAAGGGAGGGTATGCTCCTGTTTTCGCGCTTCGTTCGCAGCCTTCGTTGGCTGAGCCGCAAGTGGGCGTTGTTTCTCAAACAATCACCCACTCTCCGGCCCGATGGATTGCGTTCCTGCTGCCGGCGATGCTTGCAGCCATTCTCGCGGCTGGAGCGTCGGTGTTGGCGTGGTCGTGGACGTCTGTCAGGTCAAGCGTGCCAGAAACGCCCCGTGTGCTTGTTGAGTCTTTTGACGATCTGACCGGCAACGCAGCGGCGGCAGCCATTGCGAGCGGATTGAAGCAGGAAATTGTCAGCCAGCTTTCGAAGTTCCGGGATATTGTAGTCATGGAATCGGCGCCTAAGGACGGCGATACGTTGACCTCGCCACCGCGATTCGTCCTTGCCGGAAGCGTCAACCTGTCGGTCGATACCTTTCTGCTTCGGGTCAGGTTGATCAACCGAGCCAACGGTTCGGTTCTGTGGGCAGACAGCTATGATGGCCGGATGAAAGTCGCGGAACTTGTCGAAGCTCAGGCGGACATCGCGCGGAATGTATCGACGAGCTTGGCTCAAGCCTATGGCGTCATCTTCCAGGCGGATGCCAATCTCCATGTCGACAATCCGCCCGACGATTGGGTGGCATATTCTTGCACGCTGTCTTTCTACGCATATCGTGTGAACCTCAGCCCAGAAATCCGTGCATCCGTACGTACGTGCCTCGAGAAGGCCGTGGGGCGCTTCCCGAACTACGCCACCGCCTGGGGTCTTCTTTCGCTTGTCTACATCGATGACTATCGGTTCGAATTTCCAAGCGACCCCACATTGTCCGCCGCCGCGCTCGATCGCGCCCTGGCCGCCGCAAGGCAGGCGGTGGAAGTCGACCCTCTCAATGTAAGAGGGCTTCAGGGAGAAATGCTTGCGCTCTATTTCAGCAAGGAAATCAATCTGGCATTGGGAGTGGGCAAACGGGGTTTGGCCATCAACCCCAACGACACCGAGTTCATGGGTGAATACGGACAGCGCCTGGCAGTCTCCGGAAATTGGCGTGACGGCTGCGCGTTGATAACGGAGGCGCGCAAAAAAAATCCGTGGTCGTTAGGCTACTATGAGGTGGATTTGGCTCTTTGCTCTTATTTCAGCGGCGATTATCCGCAAGCGGTTATGTGGATGAAGAAATCGCCGGTTCGATCGAATCCGATCTATCATATTGTTGCGGCCGCCGTTCTGAGCGAAGGAGGTTACAAGATCGAGGCCGATCGCGAGCGCGCCTGGCTGGAGCAAAATCAACCGGCTTGGGCGAAGAACATGCGCCAAGTGGTTACGATGCGCCTAGCCCGTTCGCAAGACGTCGAAATTTTCATACGTTCACTGAGGAAAGCCGGCTTCAACGTGGCGGACTGACCGCCGTGACGTGTCGGCGGTTGTGCCACGCCGTGCAGCGCTGAAGCTGAGCCGCGTAATCCGCGCCCAGAGAAAGAAGGTGTTCTGCGCCTGGACAAAGCCCAAGCTCCTAACGCCGTGCCGGGGGGCCGGGCCCGGTTTCATGCCCAGAGGCGTATGTCGACCCCCGCGAAGGAGGCGATTACCGGGTCGCTCTCGCATTCGCCAGCTTCACCAGCCGCCGGTCACAATCCCCCAGGACGAAGCATTGTTTCTTTGGGGGACTCGCCGAAGAGCGAGCGATAGCTCGCTGCGAAACGACCAAGATGGTTGATCCCGATGTCCGTCGCCACCCGTGTGACACTTAGCCCATTCGCACGCGCAGTCGCCAGTTGCCGCCTGGCTTCATTGAGACGGAGCGCCTGCATAAATTCGCGCGGACTTACGGCGAAGGTGGTACGAAAGGCGTACTCCAACTGTCGGCGGCTGACGCCGACTTCCCTGCACAACCGAATGATCGGCATCTCTTCCCAAATGTGGGCGTGAATGAAATCCTGAGCCCTCCAGGCCTGGCGGAGATGTCGACGTGCAGACCGATCGATCCCGGGGTCACGATCGTCGGCGACCGCACAAGCTTCGGCCAGCGATCCCAGATATTCAGTGAACGCGATGGGAGGATGCTCCGAGTAACCCGGATCGCTTGCGGCTGCAACGAGGCGGTCGGCCATCAACACGATCTGGTTCCGGAACGTTCGAGCATCGCTTGTAGCGAGCCGAACGGCGCGGGCTTGATCGGCCGCCTGTTCGACGATCACCCCTGCGGCAACCGCCTGGATTTCCGCCCAGATCGCGGTCGAACAACGGCGCCCGCGTAGCTGAGGCCGGGCTTGACGGTTGCCGTCACCGTCGTCCCGGCTGGGATTGTCACGATCATGCCATCTTGGAGCGGAAGGCCGCAGATTGTCGACTCGCGGGCGCGCTCGACAGCCAAAACCACCACAGAGCCCCGATCCAGCCCGCCACTGGCTCGCAAGGCGCAGTTGAACTCGGCCATATCGATTGCCCACTTGCCGTGGGACTGGATTTGGCGGATGCGCGACGGCTGTCCCCCGGCCGAGAGCCTGTCGACCTTCACCAGCATTCCCGAGGCTGCATCGGCAAGCTGGTCTTGGCCAAGCTGCACATCCCGGTGTGAAGGCGATGAAGGCCAGGATGTCAAAAAATACCTCCTTTGCGCAAAATGGATAGCAGCACAGTTTTGTTGGGTGTAACTTTTGCACAAATTGCGCGAGATCAACTAGCGCGAAAATATCGCCAACGCATGGCGAGTGGGGGACTATGGAGAGAGAAGACGAAATTCAGAAGGGTGTGCCAAGGGCCGCCCTTGCCGGGACTTTGATGCGTCGTGGAGCCAGCGGCTTCTTCGGCGCGGCTGCGACCGTGTTGGCAAGCTTGGCGATAATGCCGAGCCTTCACGCCGCGGAAGGCGGCGCGAGCTTCTATCTGCTCGGCTCGCGCGGCCCTATGGCGGGTTTCACCCGCCGCCAGGCGTCTTCTTCCAGAATTAGTTTTACGTCTATTCCGGAAACGCAAGCGTCAATCTGGATCTCGGCGGAAAGCTCGTGGCCGACGTCGATGCCAAGATCCTTGTCAACCTGTCGACCGCTCTTTGGGTTACTCCCTGGCAGGTCATGGGCGGCAACCTTGCATTCACGGCGACTGTGCCGATCGGCGGACCTGACATTGAGGGTAGAATTGTCCCGAGTCCGTTTTCGACTTCCGACAGCATCACGACCTTTGGCGATCCGGTGCTTGGAACGTTTGTCGGCTGGCACAGCGGCAATTTTCACTGGCAGACCGGCGTGAGCGTGAATGTGCCGGTGGGCGACTACCACGAGGGCGATCTTGCCAACATGTCCTTCAACCACTGGGCCACGGACATATATGCATCAGGCACGTGGCTCAACCCCACTACGGGCCTTGAGCTCTCAGGCGCGGTGGGGATC
Organism: Mesorhizobium monacense; assembly: GCF_056781675.1. Taxonomy (NCBI): domain Bacteria; kingdom Pseudomonadati; phylum Pseudomonadota; class Alphaproteobacteria; order Hyphomicrobiales; family Phyllobacteriaceae; genus Mesorhizobium; species Mesorhizobium monacense. The sequence goes on from NZ_CM165567.1 coordinate 4,361,899, forward strand.
ACCTTCAATGGGAAGAATCCGGCAACCGACTACAAGAACGGAACGGAGTTCCACTTTGAAGGGGCGATCGACCAGCACTTCAGCGAGGCCTTTGATGTGGGCCTGGTGGGTTACTACTATGACCAGCTGACCGACGATACCGGGGCCGGCGCTCCCGCGGCGCTCGACAGATTCCAGGGCCGAGTGGCGGCCGTCGGCGGCACCGTCGGCTACACCTTCAAGGTCGGCAAGCTGCCTGTTTCGACTAGGTTCAAATACTTTCACGAGTTCGACGTCGAGAAACGTCTCGAAGGCGACTCGGCCTTTTTGCCGGGGGTTGCGGGGAAATGATCGGCGGCGGAAGACCAACATGCCGGGTTATGAGCAGAGTGGTATCAACTGCTTCAACAGGGACAAGGGGGAAAGATGAGTAGTAATCGAAACTTCCCGGCAGAGGCGGGTATCGGCAACAACATGACGCGACGGGACGCATTGATGGCCGGCACGGCGGCCGCAGTTTCACGGCTGGCTGCACCGATCGGCCTCTCTGGCGCGCTCGCCGGCCTCGCCGGCGTTCAGCCGGCGGCCGCCCAGCCGGCACGCCCCAACATCGTCTACATCATCTCCGACGACCAGGGTTGGAAGGACGTGGGCTTCCACGGTTCCGACATCAAGACGCCGAACATCGACAGGCTCGCCGCCGAAGGCGCGCGCTTGGAACAGTTCTATGTCCAACCGATGTGCACGCCCACCCGCGCGGCGCTGATGACGGGACGCTATCCGTTGCGCTACGGGCTGCAGATGGGCGTTATCCCGTCGGGTGGCAGCTACGGGCTTGCGACGGACGAGTATCTGCTGCCCCAGATGCTCAAGGACGCGGGATACAAGACAGCGATGGTGGGCAAGTGGCATCTGGGTCACGCGAAGACTGAATACTGGCCCCGTCAGCGGGGATTCGATTCCTTCTACGGCGCCCTGGTTGGCGAAATCGATCATTTCAAGCACGCTTCCCACGGAGTGAGGGACTGGTACCGCAACAACAAGCCGCTGAAGGAGCCCGGCTACGACAACACCCTGTTCGGCATGGAGGCCGCCAAGGTAATCGAAAAACACGACGGCAAGGCGCCACTATTCTTGTATCTCGCATTCACCGCACCGCATTCGCCCTACCAGGCGCCTGAAGAGCACGTCAAAAAATATGCTCATGTCGCCGATGAGCAGCGGCGGCTCTATTCCGCCATGGTTTCAGTCATGGACGAGGAAATCGGCCGAGTGGTTGCCGCGCTCGAGAAGAAGAAGATGCGCGACAATACCATCGTCGTCTTTCAGAGCGACAATGGCGGGGTCCGTTCCGCTATGTTCGCAGGCGAATCGGAGGTTGGCGGCAACCTCCCGGCCAACAACGGGCCGTATCGCGATGGCAAGGGTACGCTTTACGAAGGCGGCACGCGCGTCTGCGGCTTGGTGAACTGGCCGGGCAAGGTGAAGGCGGGTGACGTGGACGGCATGATACACGTCTCGGACATCTATCCGACTCTCGCCGCGCTTGTCGGGGCGAAACCGACCAAGAACAAGCCGCTCGACGGCATGAACGTCTGGGATACGATCAGCGAGGGCAAACCCTCGCCCCGCAGTGAGATGGTCTACAATGTTGACCCGACCGGCGGCGCAATCCGTGAAGGCGACATGAAGCTCATATGGTCGGCTGGCGTGTTGGAGCGAGTCGAGCTGTTCGATCTTGCCGCCGACAAATCCGAAAGCAATAATCTGGCCGACAAGAGTCCCGATAAAGTCAAGGAATTGAAAGGGAAAATCGTGGATCTCGCCAAACAAATGGCGCCGCCCCTGCTGATGGTGGAAGCGATCAAACTGACCTTCGGCGCACCGCCAATCTCGGCCGATCCGTCGTCGATGTTCAATGAGCTTGGAGATTAGCTGAGCCAGATCAAAGTCCGGAAATTCCATGGAACTGAAATCATGAATGACGCGGGCGCGGCTGTGCCATCTACAGAGGATTTGGAACGTGTCCGTCCCGTTCCTTGGCGCAGTCCGCAAGTTAAAAATATGGTGCAGGTTCCCAGCGGCGAATTCCTGATGGGTTCGGACCACCACTATCCGGAAGAGGCGCCGGCGCACCGTGTTGTCGTCGGCGGCTTCTGGATGGATCGCACGACCGTCACCAATGGTGAATTCAGGCACTTTGTGGAGGCTAGCGGTTACGTCACGCTGGCCGAGCGTCCGGCAAATGCCGCGGACTATCCCGGAGCCAGCGTTGGTTCATTGGCGCCGGCTTCAGCCTTGTTCGTCAAGCCTCCGCGCGGCATCGATCGCAGCAATCACTACAATTGGTGGGCCTACGTGCGCGGCGCGAATTGGCGACATCCGCGCGGGCCAGCCAGTAGCCTCAAGGGCCTTGAAACCCATCCTGTCGTCCATATCGCATACGAGGACGCGCAAGCCTATGCGAACTGGGCGGGAAAGGCGCTGCCGACCGAGGCCGAATGGGAGTTGGCCGCTCGCGGCGGGCTGGATGGCGCCGAGTTCGCATGGGGCGACGAACTAAACCCTGACGGCCAGCATATGGCCAACACGTACCAGGGTGAGTTCCCGTTCCGCAACGATTGCGAGGACGGCTACGAATGGACGGCGCCGGTCGGTTCCTTTCCGGCCAACGGCTATGGGCTCTACGACATGGCCGGCAATGTCTGGCAGTGGACAACTGACTGGTACCAGGAGCACCGCCGCATCGAGAGCCCTTGCTGCACAATGACCAATCCGCGTGGCGGTGAGCGTGAGGCGAGCTACGACCCGCTGACGCCCGACATCAGGATCCCGCGAAAGGTGACCAAGGGCGGGTCTTTCCTGTGCGCTCCCAGCTACTGCCGGCGTTACCGGCCGGCCGCGCGCATGGCGCAGCCTGTAGACACCTCCACATGCCACCTCGGTTTCCGTTGCATCGTCCGTGCAGCATGATGGCGGCAGGACAGGCACCTATCAATGATGCTCAATCTCAACGACTATCCCATGCCGGCGATCTTCGCGATCAGCATAATACTGATTCTGGGTGCGGGCGAAGTGGGCTGCTGGCTGGGCGAGCGAGCAGCGAGGGTGGGCGTGGTCGGCGTGCCAACACTGGAGGGCGCGATCCTTGGCCTGCTGCGATCGATACGTCGCTTCGACGAGCACGGCGTCGCGCCGTGCCTCGAAGCGCGATAGGGCCATCGAAAAGGTGAAACCGATCATCAGAGCGGCACCACAGCACTGCGCGCCCGCCTTCTACCGGCGCCGCACAACAGCGAGTCCTGAAGCTATTGCACGACTTTGTGCAGCTTAGGCTCGACCTCACCAGCAAGGCAGTTGCCTCCGTGAAGGAGCTCAACGACACCATCACCCGGTCCAACGCCATCCAAGAGACGCTCCGGCAGCAGGCGATGGCAGTTGCCGTGACGGACAATGCGATGGTGCCAACCGGGCTCTTCATGCAATCTCTCAACGAGACTATCGACGATCAGGAGAGGCGCCTTGTGGCACTGAACAATCGTCTACCTATGATTGTCGTGGTTGCCCTGCACAGTGTCTCCATGATTGCTATCGGCTTCGCTGGCTATGGGCGCGGGCTTCAGGGTGAGCCAGCATCCATGATCGATGCGGCGGCGGGCCTTGCCTTTCCCGACCTAAGCTCACCCAATTGAACGTCACGGCACGCCACTGACTCGCGATACGCTCCAAGGCGCGCAAGTGGGGGAACTGTCGTGGCCGGCGGTTGCGATCCACGCCGTGCTCGGCCTGCTTCTCGCTCTCGCATGGGTTGGGGTTGGGCGGCTCTAGGCGAACCGGGACCGTCACAAGCGACCGTTCAGAGCACAGAGCATACCCGATGTTACGGGCGGTCTCGCGCCTTGTCGATTAGCCTATGAAACGCTCGGCTGATGTTTTTGCCCGACCGCGATGAGGGACATCGTCACATAAGCAAGACCCAAACCTTCGTATGGGAGCGATCGAAATGTGGGCCGTGATGCCCGACGGATATTCGGTTGACGCTTTCGCGCAAGAACTCGAACTCGAGGCTGAGCTGATCTGCATCAACGCCGACAAAAACGAGAGCAGAAACAAAAAAGGCGACCGTTCAGGTAGTCTATTGGCCTGCCAGGTAACATCACTAGGGACGGTTGTCATCGAAGCAGTCGCGCAAAATTCGACGCCCCAGTTTCGCAACCAAATGAATCAAATCAAAACTTTCAACGAATGGAAACAAGACTATGCGCAGTTCAGTTTTTAGGTCCATTCTTCTGAGTGCGACCATTCTCGGCCTGTCGGCGCAAGCCTTTGCTGATGACGACATTGGTACACTTTCACCAGAGAAGGCGGCAAAGGTCTTTGCCGCGAAGCCTGTCTATTCGCCCTATGCCGGTCGAAATTTTCCTACCCGGCCGTTCTTCGGGGACACGCATCTTCACACTGCGGCTTCTTTCGATGCAGGCGCGTTCGGCGCGCGGCTGACACCGCGTGACGCCTATCGCTTTGCGCGCGGCGAGGAAATCACGGCGTCGAGCGGTCAGCCGGCCAAGCTGTCGCGGCCGCTAGACTTCCTGGTGGTGGCCGACCATTCAGACAACATGGGCATGTTCCCGGACCTGTTTGCCGGCAAGCCAGACGTTATTGCCGACCCTCAGGCCAAGACCTGGTACGATATGATCAAGTCAGGACAAGGCGGCGACGCCGCGATCCAGATCATCCAGGCCTTCAGCTCGGGATCGCTTCCGAAGAGCATGATATATGGACCTGAAACCCGCCCCTACAAGAACGCGTGGCAGGATACGATAAAAGCGGCGGAGGAATACAACGATCCGGGCCGTTTCACTGCTGTCATCGGCTATGAATGGACGTCCAACACGGCGGGCAACAATCTGCATCGCAACGTGATCTTCCGCGACAACGGCGACAAGGCCGACCAGATCGTGCCCTACACGACCTTGAAGCCCCTTGGCAGCGACAATCCGCGCGATCTGTGGAAATGGATGCAGGCCTATGAGGACAAGACGGGCGGCAGCGTGCTGGCCATCGCCCATAACGGCAACCTCTCCAATGGCCGTATGTTCCCGCTGATCGAATCCTTCACCAACAAGCCGGTGGACAAGGAATATGTGGAGCAGCGTGCCAAGTGGGAGCGGCTCTATGAGGCCACCCAGACCAAGGGCGATGGCGAAACCCACCCGACCCTTTCGCCCAACGACGAATTTGCCAATTTCGAACGGTGGGACTTTGGCAACCTTGATGGCAGCGTGGCGAAAACTCCCGATATGCTGGAGTTCGAATATGCGCGCTCAGCACTGCGGAATGGTCTCAAGCTCGAAGCCGAGCTCGGCACCAACCCCTACAAGTTCGGGCTGGTCGGCAGCACGGACGCGCATACCGGCCTCGCGGCCGTCGAAGAGGAGAACTTCTTCGGCAAGACCACGCCGCAGGAGCCGAGCCCGGAGCGCATGTTGAATACATTCTTCAGTAATCCAAAAACGAACATAAAGGTCATGGACTGGCAGGTCAGCGCTTCGGGTTATGCCGCGGTGTGGGCGACGGAAAACACCCGTGAAGCCCTCTGGGATGCCATGCAGCGCAAGGAAACCTATGCCACCACGGGACCGCGCATGGCCGTGCGCTTCTTCGGCGGTTGGGACTTCGAGCAGGCAGATGCCGAGACCCGCAATCCGGGCGCTATCGGCTATGCCAAAGGCGTGCCCATGGGCGGCGACTTGACGGCAGCACCGGAGGGCAAGGTACCGACGTTCCTCGTGGCTGCACTTAAAGATCCGATCGGCGCCAATCTCGATCGCTACCAGATCGTCAAGGGGTGGCTTGATGACAAGGATCAAACTCATGAGCAGGTCTATGACGTAGCTTGGGGTGGCGACCGCAAGTTCGGCGCAGATGACAAGCTCCCATCGGTTGGCAGCACGGTGGATGTCGAAAACGCTACGTGGAAGAACACCATAGGCGCCTCGGAATTGATTGCGGTCTGGAAAGATCCCGACTTCAATCCAAAGCAGAAGGCTTTCTACTACGGTCGCGTCATCGAGATCCCGACGCCGCGCTGGACAGCCTACGACGCCAAGCGCTTTGGCACGAAGCCACTGGAGGGGACACCGATGACGGTGACGGAGCGCGCCTACACTTCGCCTATCTGGTACACGCCTTGAAGTCGCCCTGGAGTTGACCTGAAAGTTCGGTGCGGCCGCCTTGTTGACCGCCGCACCACCTTGCTTGTCCTTTGCCAGCGGAGCCAATCATCTTGCTGAAACGTTTGCTGAGAGAGCCATTGGCGCACTTCATCATTCTGGCTCTGGCCATCTTCGCGATGTATGGCCTGCTCAGCCGCGGGGGAGCGCAAGCGCCGGACCGCATCATCGTCACGGCGCCCAAGATCGAACAACTGACTGCTGTCTTCGGCAAGACCTGGCAGCGACCGCCGACGGCCGAGGAATTCAAGGGACTGGTCGACGACTACGTCAAGGAAGAGATCAACGTCCGCGAGGCACTGGCATTGGGGCTGGACAAAGATGACGCCGTCATCCGCCGCCGCCTAAGCCTGAAGATGGGGTTTATGAACGCCTCCTTCGTCGATGCACAGTCGCCGGCCAGCGGGGAGCTTGATGCCTATCTGAAGGCTCACCCTACCAAATTCGAGATCGAACCGATGCTGGCCTTCGAACAGGTTTTCCTCAACCCAGACCAGCATGGCGACAAGACCGGTCAGGACGCGGCCTCCATATTGAATACATTGACGGAAAATCCCGCAACCGATCCGACGATGTTGGGTGACGTGTCGTTGCTTCCCGCAGAGCTGCCGCTGACAACCAAATCATCCATAGGCCAGACTTTTGGCACGGACTTCGCCGAAGCGCTGGACAAGGCAACGCCGGGCCAGTGGACGGGTCCCATTACATCAAGTTTCGGACTTCACGTGATCAAGCTGTCGGAGCGCAGGCCGGGCCGTCTGCCCGCGCTTGACGAGGTGCGCGATGACGTGGCGCGCGAGTGGGCGAATGACAAACGCAAGGAATTCGAAGAGCACCGACTTGAGGAGTTGCTGAAGCGGTATGCGGTAACGATCGAGTACCCCGCAAAATCGGGCGCCACCCCATGATTCGCTTCGCAGCGCTATTGACGGTTCTTTTGCAGCTGTTCCAATCCGCACCTGCAACAGCGCATGAGGTGCGACCCGCTTATCTCGACATTCGGGAGACGGAACCCGATGTGTTTGTAGTGGTATGGAAAGTGCCGGCCCTAGGCGACAGGCGGCTTAGCCTCTATGCGCGTTTGCCGGAAACGTGCAGGGCGAAGAACGGGCCGACGAGATCTATCGACGGCGGCGTCTATTCTGAGGTCTGGACCGCCGCTTGCGACGGCGGCCTCAAGGGCCATGAGATCACCATCGACGGTTTGCGCTCAACCCTGACCGACGCCCTGATCCATATTGCCTACCGCGATGGGACGACGGAGATTGCCCGCCTCAAACCAGATATGCCGACCGCTGTCGTAAAGGGCGCTCAGACCAGCTTCGAGGTGGCGCAAACCTATTTCCGGTTGGGTGTCGATCACATCCTGTCCGGCATCGACCACCTTCTATTCGTGCTGGCTCTCATGTTGCTGATCCACAATCGATGGATGCTCTTGAAGACAATCACTGCCTTTACGATTGCCCACAGTATCACGCTTGCAGGGGCGGCATTGGGCTACTTCAGCCTACCGCAGCAACCGGTAGAAGCCACCATTGCGCTTAGCATTGTCTTCGTGGCCAGTGAACTCACCAAAATCAAGCCAGGAGAAAGGCGACTGTCCGAAAGCTATCCTTGGATTGTGGCCTTCGCTTTCGGTCTTCTTCATGGCTTTGGCTTTGCTGGTGCGCTTAAGGAGATCGGCCTTCCGCAGGTGGATGTGCCGCTCGCTCTTCTCACCTTCAATCTGGGCGTTGAAGCGGGCCAGATGCTTTTTGTAGCGGCGGTGCTAATCGCCTTTAGGATCGTTACCACCCTGATCACCATGCCGGTTGTGCCTGCACGGACCGCTGCAGCCTATTTGATAGGCACAATGGCTGCGGGCTGGCTCATCACACGAGTTGTCAGCTTTGTGGCCTAGATCGGACGAACCTAGAGCAGGGGATTGGAACTCGGTTTCTAAGCTGGCGGGTTGATAGCCAGAGCTTCGGGAATACAGAACATACCAGATGCTACGGGCCGTCTCGCGTCTTGTCGATTAGCCTATGAAACGCTCGGCTGGTGTCTTTGCCCGACCGCCATGAGGGGCAACGTCACATGAGCAAAACCCCAACCTTCGCATGGGAGCGATTCATGACAAAGAAACTTGGTGTTTTTGGTGGGGCGATCCTGATCAGCGTTCTCGCCCAAACCGGCGTCACCCGCGCGCAAACCATCAGCTACGCCGATGCGATGACTTTGCTTACCCATGACTGTGGCGCCGATGTCAAGAAATTCTGCAAAGGCCTCAATCTCGGCAACGGGCAAATCCAGAACTGCCTCGCGCAGCATCAGGCGAAGGTCTCACCCACCTGCACCTCGACCATGGCCGGCGTGATCGCCTCGATCCAGCTACGACTGGCAGCGCAGGAAAGCGTCACCAAGATCTGTGCGCGTGACGCGGCCCGGGCGTGTAGAGGGGTAGTGCCGGGCAAAGCGCACATACTTGGATGCCTCTTGAAGGCGACGCGTATCGTCGGCGCGAAATGCAGTCAGGCTATCACCGATGCCGGATGGCGGTGACCCCATGTTGAGACCTGGAGAAAGATAAATGTCTATTCGTCGATTTCGCAATACCTTGGCGCTGGCCGCTCTGCTGGCCGCTGCCAGCGACGCCGGGGCTCAGCAGTTGAGTGAACATCAACTTGTCGACACCCTGGGACAAGTCGCCTCAGTTGCACCGGCCGTCGATGTAGCGGTGCTTACGCAAGAATTGGCCGCCAATCCGGGCAAGGGGATTGCCGGTCTGCCCCACTGGAGCCAACTGGCGACCCTCCCGCAGTTCTTTGTCGAGATCAACTTCGAGAACAACTCGGTAGCGATCGAACCCGAGTCCTATAGGACGATCGGCTTGATCGCTGACGCACTCCACCATCCGCTGCTGCGTCAATACAAATTTCTTGTCGTTGGGCACACCAATGCCACAGGCGATGCCAAACACAATCTTGACCTCAGCGCACGGCGCGCTGAAGCCATTGCGGAAGCGCTGAGCACGACTTTTTCGGTGGAGCCGACTCGCCTGTTCTCGGTCGGAGTGGGATCAGAGATGCCGGTCGATCCCGCAAACCCGAAGGCGGCGGACAACCGTCGGGTTCAATTGCTCAATATCGGGCTGATCAAATAGCTCGGATTCGGGAGGAACCCTTCAAGGCCGCTGCCCCTGAGGCACCGTCATGCGACGTCCGCACGAAGATCTATTTGGAAGCTGCTGCCATATTGGCTAAGCTGCGAATACGTTTATGTTGTGGCTATGGTGTAAGACCGATCGCATCGGACATGAAGTAAAAAACGGAATTAGAGGGGACTTCGATATGGCAATCATCCGAGCTCTCGTGCCAGCTTTGGCGGCGATAGCGACAGCGCTGTTTGCGGTGCCAGCGATCGCTGCGGACGCTGCGACGCAACTTCCTGAAGCCGCGCCGGCGCCAGTCTGGACCTTCACCGCAGAGCCCTATTTCTGGATGGCAGGCATGAACGGCAGGGTCGGCGTCAGGGGCCTGGAGCCGGCGGATATCGATGTCGATTTCAGCCAGATTTTCGACCACATCGATTGGTCTCCCCCGCCGGTCATGTTTGCCGGTGAGGCGCGCAATGGCCGCTACGCTCTTTTCACCGACTTTATCTACCTGGGACTCGAGGCCGATGGCACGTCGGCCGGCCCGTTGGCTCTTTCGGCCGAAGTGAACATGAACACGGTGGTGTGGACCTTCGGCGGCTCCTATCGGGTCGTCGACACTGGCACCGCGACCTTGGACGTTCTGGCTGGAGGACGGCTCTGGTACCTAGATACGGATTTGACGATTACAGGCCCTCTGTCCGTGAGGGAGGCCAGCGGTAGCAAGACTTGGGTCGACCCCCTGGTTGGTGTGGCCGGCAATGTTGCTCTGGGCAACGGATTCGGGCTCCATGGCGAGGCGGATGTCGGTGGCTTCGGTGTCGGCGCCGACATCGATTGGCAAGTGCAGGGCACCCTTCAGTACCGGTATAGTGATTCGGTCACGCTGGAAGCGGGCTATCGCTATCTTGCCGTTGACTACGACGACGACGGATTTGTGTTTGACATAGCAATGCAGGGGCCAATCATCGGCGCCAGATTTCGGTTCTGATCGGATCTGAGCCGGGGATTCAAAGATAGATCGCGGCCTCGTCTTTGAGAGAAGGAGGTAGGATCATCGCGAAGTTCGCTCGGGCAGTTCCGTGCTGATCAATTCGCCCCTGGTAGCGCGGGCGGCCTTCGCACCGAGGATGCATAGTTCCGCTGGTGGCCAGAAGCTCCCTGCCTGTGCGGGCACCAGCTCACCACCAACTCGCTCGCGATGAAGATTTATTTCAGCCTATTTGCCGGCGATGTATGTTTGTTGTCGCGGCGCCAAAGAGCCAAAGCACCGATGCTCCTCGCGATTGCGGCCCGCGCCACCAGATCCATCTGCCTGTCGGTATTGCTGCTAGTTTCGGTGACGGTAGCCTCTTCCGCCGAGTCGCCTGGCTTTGTGGGCTCTGCCACTTGCGACGGCTGCCATGCGGCCGAGACAAAAGCGTGGTCGGCGTCCGATCACAGCTGGGCCTTGAGGGTGCCCACCGCGGAAAGCGTCCTCGGTGATTTCAAGGACGCACGATTCGAGCATAAGGGGGTGACGTCACGGTTCTTTCAGAAGGACGGACGCTATTTCGTCGAAACCGATGCGGCAGAGGGAAAGCTCGAGACTTTTGAGATCAAGTATGTCGTCGGTGTCGCGCCTCTGCAGCAATACCTGGTCGAACTCGACCGCGGCAGACTGCAGGCGCTCGATATCACTTGGGATACGGTTGCCAAACGCTGGTTCCACCTGTACCCAAATGAGGAGGTTGGCGCCGGCAACGGACTGCACTGGTCGGGGGCCTACAAGAACTGGCAGGCGCGCTGCGCGGTCTGCCACCAGACTGACTTTCGCAAGAACTATGACCCCCAGGCGCGTAGCTACCATAGCGAATGGAGCGAACTGACGGTTGGCTGTGAAGCATGTCACGGACCGGGCGAGGCTCACGTCGCCTGGGCGCAACGGGCTCCTGCCGCGACTACCTCGCAGTTCGCCGGTCTCGACCCTCATGGCTGGCTGCATCCAAGCGGAATCGGCAAACAGGCTAGCGAGGCAGACATGTGCGGCCCGTGCCATTCGCGGCGTCAGGCGCTGGGGCCCGACAGTGCGCCGCCGCAGGCTTCCTTTGGTGATCACTACGCGCTGTCGCTGCTGGAAGACAGACTCTATTTCCCCGACGGACAGCAGCATGACGAAGTCTATATTCTCGGCTCCTTCCTTCAGTCGAAAATGCATGAGAAGGGCGTCAGCTGCACCAATTGCCACGACCCGCATTCGGGCGACCTGGTGGCGAGCGGAAATGCGGTCTGCACGCAGTGTCACAACCAGACCGGTCGCGCGGAGTTTCCGACCCTCAAGCTTCGCGTGTTCGATGCGCCATCCCATCATCATCATACCCCAGGAAGCGAGGCAGCACAGTGCGTCAGCTGCCACATGCCCAAGCGCAACTACATGATGATCGATGGGCGGCGCGATCATTTCTTCCGGGTACCCGATCCATTGCTGTCACAAAAGACTGGCTCGCCGGATGCATGTCTTTCCTGCCATTCCGGTCAGACGGCAGAATGGGCTGCCGGCGAGATCAGGCAATGGGCGCCGGACCGCGTGTCGCCCGCCTCAACTTACGGCGAGGTATTCGCCAGCGCGCGCCGCGCAGGCGTGGACCGCGGCACTATGGAACAATTGGTGGCTCTCGCACGCGACTCCGCTCAGCCTGCCATCGCCCGTGCCACCGCACTTCACGAGATGGCTGACGTGGCAGACGGCGCAACTGCGGCGTCGCTCGCCGCCTTGCTTTCCGACAAGAGTGAACTGGTGCGAGAAGCGGCGATCCGACTGTGGCGCAGCGCACCAGCCGCAGACCGCGTCGGAAGGCTTCAGCCGCTTCTCGGCGATCCTGTCGCTTCGGTTCGCATAGCCGCCGCCTTGGAACTTGCCAATGTCGCGCCTCAAGACCTGCCAGCCGAGCGGCGCGCGGCCCTGGAGGCAGCACTCGGCGAACTGAGGTCCTCGATGGCCGCCAACGCCGATTTTCCGGAAGGCCAGCTCGCTATCGGCGGGCTGGCCCTGGCGACGCGCAACTGGGACGCCGCCCAGGCAGCATTCGCGGAGGCGACGCTGATGGATCCGCAGCTTGTCGATGCCTGGCTGATGCGAGCGCGCATCGCGGATGCGTTGGGTGATCCCGCCGAAGCTACAGCCATCCTCAGATCGGCCTATGGCAGGAATGCTGGCGACACCCGGATCGCGACCGATCTGGCGGCTCTGCTTGCCAACCAGGGTCAGGATGGCGCTGCGGTCCTGCGCGAGGCGGTAACCGCGCACCCGGAGGATCAGAACGTGCGGATCGCACTTGCCGGAGCGCTGCTCCGTACCGGGGATCTCGCGGCCGCCGGAACGGAAATCGACGTGTTGCGCTCATTATCGCCCGACCGCGCCGAAGTGCTGGTTCTCCAGGCGCTGCGGCAGCTCCTCTCAGGCGATGTCCTTAGCGCGCGCGAAACTGTCCGGAAGATATCGGAGCTCCATCCACATCTGGCACTCCCGTCGCAACTCGAGGCGTTGTCGCGAATGCGGTGAGGAACAGCCCCCGCATGCTCAATCGCGAACGGGCATCCCAAGTCGCGGTGCTACAGGCATGGCAGGCTCTGGGATCACAGGCGCCCGGGCCCGCGCAAGCCCACGCCGACACCGTGGAAGCCTACACCCACGCCACCGCCGGCCCCGATCCAGTCGATGAAGAGAACCGTTTCCTCGCCGCTTGCCGGCAATTTGCCCTCGATGATCTTGTAGCCGTAGACGAGGTCGTGACCGTCGACCTTTGGGTCTGTAATCTCAATCACAGCAACCGTGTTGTTGGGTTGGCCCGGCTCATAAACGGACAGCGTGGCATTGGGTGGATCCTTACCGAAATTGTCCTTTCCCGCCTTGGAAGTCCATTCCTCAAGATAGGCGGCCATCTTAATGTGCCCGGCAATCCTTTCCGGCCGGTCGGAGAAGTAAAGCGTGTGCGGGCTGGCATTCACAAGACGCATGGTTTTCGCGGATTCGTCCACCTTGAGCCCCTCCGACACCTGAACGAACATCAGCTGGACCTTGGCTTCCTCGGCGTTCGCCTCCGCTGCGAAAGCAAGCGGCAATCCCATGCCGGCGATAGCCGCCAAGGCGGGAATTAGGTTCCGGCGGGTTTGGTCCACACATTTGTTGTCTTCAAAACCATTCATTTTCGTCCTCCCGTTTGATTGGTTTGCGATTCCCCATGGTCACTGCGACGCACTTCGAGCGCTTCGATCGTTCCCTACTTCACGTTGGGACATGTCAAGGAGCTGCTTAGCGCGGCGTGGTGAGAGCGCATGTAGTTTCTGTAGGCGCAGGTCACATTGCGGACCCCGGCTCATCGGACCGGACCAGGGGACGTACTGGACTCGCGTAAACCGACAACGCACCATGCGGCAAACAGCAGATGTATCAGGATTGCCGGCCAGAGCAGGACGCCGGTCAGCTTCAGGGTCACGCCGGCATAGGCGAGGACGATCGCGCCAAGAGCGTAATAGATCGTCAAGCCGACGAGTTGCGCCCGTTGGGCAGCGCCGCGACCGGCACCTTTCGACAACCAGCTTGCGACGCCGATGCAAAGAAGCGCTACCCCTGCCAGGCGCGCGAAGACAAGCGCCACTGGTGATGGCTCCGCCGAACCGAGCAGGAGATCTGACACAACAGCAGGCACCGCTATGCACGCGATGCCTGTTGCGGCCTCGCCGACCCCTGACACTCGGAGGAGCAAAGTGCTGTTCGAAGCAAACATCGGTGGACCATTCCTCCCAGATCGATCAGTTTCCAGCGCCCGTTTGACCGCTTCCAGTGTGCAGCGCCGAGCGGGCGTCCGCCAGCAAGACGGCGCTGCCGTCAGGCTGCTGCGACACCTTTTTTATTGGCGCGTTCTTGTAGGTACCGTCGAGCGCCGCTTCCTCCGGCCAGTAGTTGCGGATGGTAATGTTGAACGAACCTTCGGAACAGGCTGCAGTTTGGCTCCTTGTCGTTGAGCGGCATCCGGGGGGCGCCGGCAAGCTCCGCACCGAGTAGCAACTGCCCAACCAGCGCAGGAACGATCACCAGCGCAACGCCTGTCGCCGCCTCGGCAATGGCGGCGGCAGGGAGCACCCATTTCAGCGCCGTGCCAGGCATCGGGACCGCTCAGGGGCTACTTGGGCGGCTTGGTAGCCTCCGCCCCAAGCTTGAAGGTGAGCTTGTCGATCGTGCCGGTGAACTTGAACGGGGCATCGTAGCGATACTCCAGCAAAGCGACCCCGGTTCGCGTGTCCGCCCCGATGTCGAAGGTCTCGTCTTCCGGGAAGGTGACTGGGATGCCATTCTCCATCGTGTTCGTGGCAGCCTCCTTTCCATCCACGGAAAGTACGCCCGTGCCGCCGCTGCCGATGGTGTCACCGTTCAGCTTGTAGTCGAAGACGATGGTGTGCTTGCCGGGCTCCAGTTCTGGCCCCTCCCACATTGTGCGCTTGAGGTCGAGCAGGTTGTACATGAACACGACCTTGCCTCGCCCGACGCCGAAGTCGCCCTTGCTCAGGAACAGTCCGTAGCCGCCGAAGCGCCCACCTTCGGTGACGATCATGCCTTCGGCACCCAACAGGGTGTCAGGAATTTCGACCTCGGCGGTGATGGTAAAGGACTTGTTCAGGATGCTCGGCGCGGCGCTGGCCGGGGTGCCGATCAGCTCGCCCGAATAGGTGAACTCGGTCCGGCCCGCCGTGAGGTTGGGTCGCGGCGAGTTCCAGCGGGCCAACGTCGAATTGTCAAGCGGTAGCACGTTGTACTTCTTTGCCTCGGAATAGAAGAGATCCTGCAGCTCCTTGAGCTTATCGGGCATCTTGGCCGCCAGATCGTCGTTCTGGGTCGGATCGTCGTTGACGTTGTAGAGCTCCCACTTGTAGCCGGTGATCACGTCCGGAGGCGTGGCCGTGCTCAGTTCCCACGGAAGAGTCGCTGGCGTCGTCGCGGCCACCCAACCGTCGTTGTAGATCGCGCGATTGCCGAGCATCTCGAAGTACTGGGTCGTGTGCCTGGTCGGGGCATCGGCGTTCGCCTTGTCCCAGGTATAGGCCATGCTCATGCCTTCAATCGGGCTCTGTTTGATGCCGTCGATCGCATCGGGCGCCGGTATGCCGGTCGCGTCGAGGATGGTCGGCACCATGTCGATGACGTGCGAGAATTGCCGGCGTATGCCGCCCACATCCGTGATGTGGCCTGGCCAGGACATGACCACGCCCTGCGACGTTCCGCCGAAGTGCGACGGCACCTGCTTCACCCACTTGAACGGTGTGTCCATCGCCCATGCCCAGCCAGCGGCGAAATGTGGGAACGTCCGTTCCGATCCCCAGAACGGGTACCAAAGATACTGATCCTTGACCGGCACCGATACGCCATTGAAAGTCGTGAACTCGTTCGGTGTTCCGTTGATCATGCCTTCGGCGCTCGCGCCATTGTCGCCGCCGATGTAGATGATCAAGGTGTTGTCGAGTTCGCCGAGGTCATCGACCGCCTGGATGATCCGTCCGATCTCATTGTCGGCATAGGCAAGGTAGGCCCCGTACACGTCAGCTTGCTTTGTGAAGAGCTTCTTCTCCTCAAAGCTAAGGGAATCCCATTGGGGCAGTCCCTTCGGCCACTCAGTCAGGGTGGCGTTCTCGGGCATGATGCCCAGCCGCTTCTGGTTGGCGAAGATCGTCTCGCGCAGCTTGTTCCACCCGTCGTCGAAAAGGTGCATGTCGCCGATCTTCTTGATCCACTCCGGCGTCGGATGGTGCGGCGAATGGGTGGCGCCCGGTACATAGTAGACAAACCAGGGCTTTCCAGGGGCGACTTCTTTGAGCTGCTTGATGTGCTGAATTGCATCGTCGGCCATCGCGGTCTCGAGGTTCCAGCTGGGGTTCCCCTCGAACGGATAGATGGCAGTGGTGTTGCGGTAGAGGTTCGGCTGCCACTGGCTGGCGTCGCCACCGACGAAGCCGTAGAAGTACTCGAAGCCCATTCCGGTCGGCCATTGATCGAACGGGCCGGCTTGGCTCGACTGATAGCCGGGCGTGTTATGGTCCTTGCCGAACCAGGACGTGGCGTAGCCGTTATCCTTGAGAATCTTGCCGATGGTGCCCTTTTCCAGCGGGATGATCGAGTCGTAGCCCGGGAACCCGGTCACAATCTCGCCGACCACGCCAAAGCCGACAGAATGATGGTTGCGGCCGGTGATCAGTGCAGCCCGCGTCGGCGAGCACAGCGAGGTCGAATGGAAATTGGTGTAGCGCAAGCCCTCCTTGGCTATGCGATCCATGGCGGGTGTCGGGATGACACCACCGAAGGTGCTCGGCGCGCCGAAG
The DNA here is from genome assembly GCF_056781675.1 of Mesorhizobium monacense. Classification (NCBI taxonomy): domain Bacteria; kingdom Pseudomonadati; phylum Pseudomonadota; class Alphaproteobacteria; order Hyphomicrobiales; family Phyllobacteriaceae; genus Mesorhizobium; species Mesorhizobium monacense. The sequence continues at coordinate 4,378,594 of NZ_CM165567.1, forward strand.
CCCTGGTCATCCGTCATGATCAGCAGCACGTTCGGCGCACCCTTCGGCGGCACGACGCGCGGCGGCCACCACGGCGTCGACTCCGAGGCCTTCTCCTTGATCACACCGCCGAATTTCGACTCGGGCGGCGGAAGTTGTTTCCCGTCGATCGTGGTCGTCGCGCCCGGCGAACCAGGTTCGCCGGTCACCTGTTGGGCACTTGCTTGAGTGAAAGGAGCTGTAGTCAAACTCAAGGTGAAGAGAAGCAGATAGCCAATTCTCGTCATTGCCACGTTCTCCCATATCTGCCCGAATTGGAGCCGCCCTGGGCAATACCAATTAGTAGCGCGTCGGTGAGTGACTTCCCTGCGGAACGCACCTCAAGGTTTCAGTGGCGTAACCATCGCGTCGATCGATACCGACTTGACCGGCGACTGCTTTTCCCAAGCGTGCGATTTGAATAAATAATGTAAACGATCCAGCCCATATACGCGCGTAGCATCTGGTATCTTCGGTGCGGCAAGGGTTGGCCCGCCCTGACAAGGCCTGAACCAACCATTGATGTGCATAGATTCGGCCTCGGCGAGGATGATTGCGGCTACATCCAACGTTGCGATGATCTCCTGGACCTCGTCTTTGCCAACAGAGGTACTGGGCTCGTACTTTGGTGCATGCGTATTCTCACAAGCTAGCTGTTTCGGCACTGGTAAGGTCGAGACAGCAAGCGGAGTTCCCCGTCGCAAGTAGGGCTGTCCGGGGAAAGTTGTTCATAGGCGAAGGCCGGTTGATACGAAGAAGTTTCGTTGCCCAAACAGGCATCGGGCGACGAGGTCGGTGAAGCGCAGGGTCGGAATGGCGGTGCGGCAGGCGCGGCTGGTGATGCGCTGCAGCCAAAGGCGATCATGGCGGCGAAGAGCTGCAGGCGGGTCGCATTGTCGCTGGGACGCCTCTCAGGCAGCTCACGGCGGCGACACTTGTGGATCGGCAGCTTGTCGATGTATGGTTGATGCGGGCGCGCGCGGATGCCGGCGTGACACGCGCCTCGGCTTGGTCTCGTGTTGGTGCCGTCGGGCCGGGACCGCCACTGCCCCCCGTCGTGTTATCTTCGCGCACACAAAGCCAGCTACACGCGACCTGCTGTTGCGTCACGTATCAACGCCGGACTGCTTTCAAGCGGGCATTCGCCTTGGACGACTTCGAAACGGGAGGAGAGCTTGGGAAATTGTTTCGTGAGTCTGTCCAAAGTCAGGCGTATCAGCAACGTTTTGTTGGCGTCTGCGTTGTTTGGCCTGGTGTGCGGATGTGCGTCCCGACCAACCAACGTGCTGCTGCCAGTGGCCGATACGTCGCCTTCGTCCAGTAGGGTGGAGATGTTGGTGGCGACGACCCGCAGTCGTTCCTCCAATCCGGCCGAGATGTATACGGGTGAGCGAGGACTAGCCCCGTCGTTTGCGGATATTACGGTGTCGATCCCTCCGACATCGGCGCGCAAGGTCGGCGAGGTCGCGTGGCCCAAGAAGCTGCCATCAAACCCGGCTAAGGATTTCGCGGTTCTGAAAGCCCAAGAATTATCGGTGGAGGGCGCGAAGGCGTGGTTACAAGCCTCAGTGAGAAAGAGCCCGGACCACAGCGTCCTGGTCTTCATCCATGGCTTCAACAACCGCTTCGAAGACTCCCTATATCGCTTTGCGCAGATCGCCCACGATACGGGCACCGACAGCGCTCCGATCTTGGTAACGTGGCCGTCCCGAGGCAGTGCGCTGGCCTACGGCTATGACCGGGAAAGCACCAATTACACCCGGGATGCGGTTGAGAAGCTGTTCCAGTATCTCGCTCACGATCCCGAAGTAAAAGAGGTTTCGATCCTAGCCCATTCGATGGGCAACTGGCTTGCGTTGGAAGCCTTGCGCCAGATGGCCATCCGCAACGGCGGGCTGCCGGCGAAATTCAAGAACGTCATGCTGGCTGCGCCAGACGTCGATGTCGACGTGTTTCGCACGCAGATTGCCGACATGGGCAAGCAGCACCCCCAGTTCACCCTTTTTGTTTCGCAGGATGACCGCGCGCTGGCGATTTCAAAACGGGTCTGGGGCGATATCCCGCGGCTCGGATCGATCAACCCGGAGCAGACCCCCTACAAAGAGGAATTCGCGACAAACAATGTAACCGTCATCGACCTGACCAAAGTCAAATCCGGAGACAAGTTAAACCATGGCAAGTTCGCCGAGTCACCCCAGATCGTGCAATTGATAGGGGCGCGGATGGCCAGCGGCCAGAATCTCACCGACAGCAGGGTTGGCCTGGGCGACACGATCATTCAGGCAACGACCGGAGCAGCAGCTGCGGCGGGCAGCGCAGCTGGGTTGGTGATTTCGGCACCCTTAGCGGTGGTCGATCAGAATACGCGCGACAACTACGGCAACCACGTCAACGCTCTCGCGGGTTCTCAGAACAGCCAGAAAGCGAAGGCTGGCAAGAATTGCGTTGTCTCCTCTCCGACTGGGAAAGATTGCAAGAAATAACCATTCGTCGAAACCAAAGCGGCAGTACTAAAGCCGATGAAAGGTAGACCATGCGCATCCGCAGGAACGCTGCCGTCCGGCTGAAAGGGGAATGAATGCGTCGCGTCGCGCAAATCTCACTTGCCATCATCCTTTCACTAGCCGTTGCAATCTTGACTGCCTGGGCCGGACTTGCCATGTGGTACCGCCTGCCTGTGGAACAGCTTGGTCGGGCTGTAGCCTGTGCCCTTTTCGTCCTGTTCGGCTGCGGCATCGTCGTCGCGCTCTTCAGCTATTTTCGCATCAAGGCGTTTGTGCTGTTCCTCGCCGCGTTTGCCGCGGTTCTGGTTTGGTGGAGCACGATCAAGCCTGTGGGCGAAGCCGACTGGGCGCCAGATGTCGCCCGTCAGGTAACTGGCACCCACGACGGAAATCTGTTGACCCTAAAAGATGTGCGCGCCTTCGAATGGCGTAGCGACACTGATTTCACCGAGCTCTGGACAACCAGGACCTACGATCTCTCCAGCGTCCAGACCGTCGACCTCTTCATGTCTTATTGGTCTGGAACCAAAATCGCTCATGTCATCATCAGCTTCGGCTTTGCAGGAGGTGACTATCTTGCTTGGTCCATCGAGGTGCGGCGAAGTAACGGTGGCAAGTTTTCGCCCATAGCGGACCTGTTCAAGAGCAATCCTCTGGTCATTATCGCGGCTGACGAGCGAGACGTGATCGGCGTCAGGTCGAATGTTCGGGGAGAGGACGTCCAGATCTATCGACTAAGGGCGTCGCCGGACGCAGCCCGGACGCTCCTTCTGGAATATCTCTCTGACGCAAATGCGCTTTCCGCGACTCCAGAATTCTACAATTCCATTACCACCAACTGCACGACCACAATCGTCAAGATGATGAGAGCGGTTGGTGACGTGGTCCCTCTCGACTGGCGCCTCATCGTCAACGGCTATCTTCCCGACTATGCCTATGCACGGGGTGCACTCGACACCCGCTTGCCATTGTCGACTCTTAGGGAGTTGGCCCACATAGACGACCGTGCGCGGAAGTCAGGCATTTCGGCCGATTTTTCGAGGTTGATCCGGGTTGGTGTGCCGTCTCCGGCTCGGAGTGAGTAGGGGACAGGCGTATTGATCGAATGCACGCGCTACGTGTGATGCCTCCGCAACAAGGCGGATGCGCTCGCCGTAGGCATCGGCGCGCAGGCCCTCGCGTCGAGAAGGTCGAGCGCGAGGTGAAGGCGCGCTCCGCTGTCACTGCCATAGAGAGCCTACGCCGCCGCCGGGATATCTGCTCCGAGCTTGCACAGGGCTCGTCGTACGGGGCATTTTGGCACCTTCGCACTACAGATCAGCTGAATATGCCGCACGACGGTTACAATTGTCCTCGGCGCCGCTGCCGAGCGGGGCGGGTCATTGCTTGAGGCACTTGAGGCCCATTGCCATTGCCTTGAAAGTGCCCTTCAGATCGACGACAAAGGTCCCCTTGGTTTCCGGAAACACGATCATTTCATATTGCTTCGCCACGTCGCGCTTGAAATTCGGGTCCTCTGTCAAGATGTAGCCGCCAGAATATCCGCCCTTGAGTTCGCCGCTCAAGCTAGTGGCCACACCCTCATAGAGATGGCCGGCGATGGAGACGAAGATTTCCGACTTGTTCCCATCCTGGAGGCCGATATCCACCTTCGTGAACACGCCGAGATACCCGACCTCCTGATTTGCGGTAACGCCCATTTGCACCGAACTTGGCCCATCTTGGCGCACGATCAAGCAATCTCCGCGGGTTTGATTTGCATAGACCGTCCAGCCCTCGATGTCGTCCCCGTACCGGACAAGCACATCGCTGGCTTTGGGAAGGGGATTTTGATCTTGTGCGTAGGCTGCCGTCGCAGACGAAAGTGCTACTGATGTTGCCGCGACGAGTGTCATGAAGGATCGCATTTTAATTCCCCGTGTTTGCAGGTTTAATTGTTCTATAGGTGTGGTCACGATATTTCAGATTTGTACATCGATATTCGTCCGGCGGCCGACCGCAATCGCGACCGGCCGCCGGATTGCGCCAAGGCTTACTGCCCCGCGTGCTGCTTGATAGCTGCCTCGATCTGCGCTTTCACCGCATCGAGGTTGAAGCTGGCGCCCTTCTGCATCGGCGGATACTCAATGGCCGTCATGGCCAGCTTCGACACCACCTGTTGAACGAACACGAAGCGCCAGAACTCATACTGGAACCAGGAGAAGTAGTTTTGCGAGCCGGTTTTCGTCCCGCTGTCCGGCCAGCCCGTGCGCTCGAAAGGATCGAGACGAAGATTGATCAGGTATGGCACGTCAGGGCGGGTCTTCTCACCCAGCCAGCCGCCGGGTTGGTCGATGAAGCGATACTTGAAGTCGTCGACACGCACTGCGCCAAGCGAGCTCTCGCCAAAGTAGTAGATTTCGTGGCGGGCTGAAGGCCCTTTGCCGGTGATCATGTCCATCTGGTTATAGCCGTCGAGATGGATCTTGTAGGTCCGCCCGGCGAGTTCCTTGCCCGTCAGCAGCTCCGAGCCGATGTTGGGATCGCCCGCCGCGGCGACGAAAGTCGGGAACCAGTCGAGCCCCGAAATGATGCCGTTCGACACTGCGCCCGAGGGGACATGACCAGGCCAGCGAAGCAGCGCCGGCGCCCGGAAGCCACCCTCCATGACTGTGCCTTTGGATTGCGCGAACGGAGTCTGACCGCCATCGGGCCAGGTGAAGACTTCGGTGCCGTTGTCGGTGGTGAACACGACGATGGTGTTGTCGTCCACGCCCATGTCCTTGAGCTTCTGCATGGTGGCGCCGACGATGTCGTCGAGCTGAGCCATGCCGGCTTCGTGAATGGTCCAGCCATTCTCCGAATTGCGCAGCGCCTCATACTTCGGCGACAGGTGTGTCACGATGTGCATGCGCGTCGGGTTGAGCCAGAGGAAGAACGGCTTGCCGTCCGCCTTGGCCTTGTCCACGAACTTGAAGGCGAGATCCTGGATTTCGTCGTCCACGGTCTCCATCCGCTTGGGATAGAGCGTGCCGGCATCCTCGATCTTTTGCTTGCCGACCTTGCCCCAGCGCGGCATCACCGTCGGATCATCCACGTCCGTGGCCCAGGAATGGACCATGTTGCGCGGGCCGACCGTGTCGAGCAGCTCCTGCGGGTAAGCGGGGTGCGCAGGGTCCTCCATTGCGTCGAGGTGATAGAGGTAGCCGAAGAACTCGTCGAAGCCGTGCACGGTCGGCAGGAACTCATTGAGGTCGCCGAGGTGGTTCTTGCCGAACTGCCCGGTCGCGTAGCCCATCGACTTGAGCGCCGTTGCGATGGTTACCGCTTCAGCCGGGATACCGACCGGCGAGCCAGCTTGGCCAACCGTGGTCATGCCGGTGCGGATCGGCAGTTCGCCAGTGACGAAGTTTGCACGGCCGGCCGTGCAACTTGCCTCGGCGTAATAGTCAGTGAACAGCATGCCTTCGGCTGCGATCTTGTCGAGGTTCGGCGTGCGCCCGGCCATCATGCCGCGGTTGTAGGCGCCGATGTTCCAGATGCCGATGTCGTCGCCCATGATGACGACGATGTTGGGTTTCTGGTCCTGCGCGGTTGCCGGCATGCTTGCGGCCGTAAAGGAAGCAAGGGCGAGCGGCAGCCCAAGCGAGATATTCCTGATCATACTCACGATGAACGTTCCTTCCGGCTGCCCGAAACGGGCCGGCAGCCTATGCCCATTTGCAATCGCCTCACTAGCTTCCGAAACATTAGGGGATTGCCCTGTCGTTGGGCCCGTAGCATCGGGTATGTTCTGTAGTAGGAGCGTCTTGTGTAACGTTCGCAGTTGGGTGCCGGGCACACAGCAGAGCGCAAGTATCGGCGTTCCCTTCCGGCACGCCATGCTGCCATTCCAATGGTCGTTAGATCTGTCGCGAAAACCAGGCGCGGGCGAGCAGCAGGCCCAGCGCGGCATGGATCGCAACCGCTGGCCACAGCAGTTTTCCCGCTTGGGCACCTTCGATCCCGAGATAGGCAAGGTAAATGGCCGTCAGGACGTTGTAGGTCAGCATGGCCGCCAGGGCCGAGTTCTTGCCGTGTTGGCGGCGGTCGACCCAGCTACCGACGCCCAGCGCAAGCAGCGCGACGCCGGCGACGCGGCAGACGGCTAACCCCGCACCAGACAGGCTTTCATCGAGCAGCAACCAGCCGACATGCTCGGAACGATGATCAGGGCGGCTGTGACTACTAGGGTGCGACGAGTGAGTTCGAGGACACCATACTTCGCGAACATGTGGAGCCTCGCTGTCTTTGATGAAGTTCCCAGGCTCTGCTGCCAGGAATATGGCGGCCCCGGTTTTGCGCAGGGCCGCCGTCGCAGGATCAGTTTCCGGTTGGCAAAGCCAGGTTGAACCCTTCCTTGCCCAGCTGATCTCGCAACCATTCGAATTTCTGATAGTTGGAGAGCGTAATTGGGCCGTTATAGCCCATGCTCTGCAACTTCCGAGGCGGGTATTTTATATAGGTCTTCATCAGTTCCGTTATGGCCGCCGATATGCTCACCATCGTCCATGTGTGCTCGGTATAGTTGTTCATGAAAATGTCGTAGCGCTCCTGCGGATCCTGCCACAAATCGAACACCTGGGGGACGATGGCCACGTAGGACTCGGCGCCCTTCCAACCCAGGTTCGAGTCGACTGCCAGGCCGCCGGTTGCCTGTCCGTTGTCACCACGCAGGTTGAACACTGCCTTGTAGTTGCCGACCCGGGCTGCGCCCGGAGACAGCTCGTCTTCGGTGAAGTAGAACCACGACTTGCGCGGCGACTTGCCCGCGCCTGTCAGCACCGGCGTCATGTCGAAGCTGTCGAAAATAATCGGCTTACCTTCGCGGTCGTTCTCCGGCAGTTTCACTCCGGCGGCGGAAGCAAAGGTCGCCATGAGGTCGAGGCCCCCGATGATTTCATGGTTCTTGGACCCCGGCTGAGTTTTGCCCGGCCAGACGGCGATTGCGGGAACGCGGTTGCCGCCCTCACGCACTGTGCCCTTGGTGCCGCGGAACGGCGTGTATCCGGCATCCGGGTAGACGTCCTGCCAGGCACCGTTGTCGGTCGTGTAGAAAACGAGGGTGTTCTTGTCCATGCCGGTTTCACGTAGCTTGTCCATGATCCGGCCGATACGGGTGTCGAGTTCCACCACCGAGTCCGCATATTTGGACTTGGACATCGACTTATGCTCGAACTCCGGCGCCGGCATATTCGGCTGGTGAACCTTCATGAAGTTCACATTGATGAAGAATGGTTCGTTGGGTTTCTTGGCGGCTTCATCGAGGAATTCCTCCGCCGCCTTCTCGACATAGCCGTCGAAGAAAGGAATGCCGACGACGCCTTCCTTGCCGTCGATCACAGGTGTGTCGACATACTGGCCATTGATTTTGAAGTCTTCCGTCACGTCGCCACCGGCCTTGCCGGACAATGCGCCTTTTGTCACCTTCTCGAACATGGCTCGGAGGTCTGGATCCATGTCAGGGAACCACGTCGGGTCGGCATAGGTGTAGGCGTTGAGGTGATAGAGCCCGGCATATTTCATCTCGTCATAGCCCTGGGCGCTAGGCAGCGCGTAGTCCGCCTCGCCCAGATGCCATTTGCCGGTGAAATAGGTGTGATAGCCGCCTTGCTTCAGAACCGACGCCAGCGTCCATTCCGCTGCCGGCAAGCCGCCGCCCTGACCTTGGAAAGCAACCGTGGTCATGCCGCTACGGTTCGGGATACGCCCCGTCTGCATCGCGGCCCGGCCAGGCGTGCAGCTCGGCTGGGCATAGAATGAGAAGAAGGTCATGCCCTCCGCTGCCAGCTTGTCGATGCTGGGAGTCGGCATGCCTCGTCCCTCGCCGCCGCCGTAGGGGCCAAGATCGCCATAGCCGGTGTCGTCGGACACGATAAACAGGATATTCGGCTTTTGCTGATCTTGCGCGGTTGCCGGCATGCTTGCGGCCGTAAAGGAAGCAAGGGCGAGCGGCAGCCCAAGCGAGATATTCCTGATCATACTCACGATGAACGTTCCTCCCGGCTGCCCGAAACGGGCCGGCAGCCTTTGCCCATTTGCAATCGCCTCACTAGCTTCCGAAACATTAGGGGATTGCCCTGTCGTTGGGCCCGTAGCATCGGGTATGTTCTGTAGTAGGAGCGTCTTGTGTAACGTTCGCAGTTGGGTGCCGGGCACACAGCAGAGCGCAAGTATCGGCGTTCCCTTCCGGCACGCCATGCTGCCATTCCAATGGTCGTTAGATCTGTCGCGAAAACCAGGCGCGGGCGAGCAGCAGGCCCAGCACGGCATGGATCGCAACCGCTGGCCACAGCAGTTTTCCCGCTTGGGCACCTTCGATCCCGAGATAGGCAAGGTAAATGGCCGTCAGGACGTTGTAGGTCAGCATAGCCGCCAGGGCCGAGTTCTTGCCATGTTGCTGGCGGCCGACCCAGCCACCCACGCCCAGCGCAAGCAGTGCGACGCCGGCGACGCGGCCGACGGCTAACCCCGCGCCGGACAGGCTTTCGTCGAGCAGCAACCAGCCGACCGTGCTCGGAACGACAATCAGGGCGATGCCGGTGGCAGCCTCTATGATGGCGGCCACCGCAAGCAACCGCGCAACCGGCATGTCGGCAGAGCGCACTTTTAGCAATAGTATACGCCAACCGCGCAGCGTCGTACCGTGCGGCGTGCCACCCCGGCGACGCTGACAGGCGTTAGCGGACGTCCGACCCTGGCCTCAGCGGTCGAGATCAGGTCATAGGCGCCGGGAACCGTTGGCCTTTCCGAGGCTCCGAGTCCGATAAACCCGATGGTTCCGGCGAGCAGAATAATTCTCAGTTTCCTTGTCGTGGTCATTGTGCACCTTCTGGTGAAAACTGTGCGGGAAGTTCATCGGTGTCGGTCAGTTCCTTTGCCTCTACCTTTTTGGCGTCGGTCCCGTTCTTGAAGCCGAAATCATCGGCCGCGACGTCGCTCCCTGTCTTCCAGTCCCTAACTTGGACGCTGTATTGCGGCCCCTGATCGACGTCCTTGCTGGTGATGACATAACGGCAGGGATAGGGGTGCTCGCCCTGTGCGATCCAGATCTGCCAATCGACCTCCTTGGCCCGAAACGCCAGGTGGTCGCATTCGGTGCCGCCGATCACGCCGCTGCCGAGGTCCTTCACGTCGCTCACGTCACGCATCAGCTCCTCGTAGACGTTCGACATAAGCAGGTCAGCACCGGGGACGGGCCGATGGAACTTATCCCGCAATTCGTCGACCAGATGGTCCAGGGTGCCGGGCACCTCGGCCTGCGTGTAGAGGTTGGCGTCTTTGCCCAGCAGCGTGAGGGTCTTGCCGTCGAAGATCATCTCGACATTGGCGAAACCGCCACTGCGCGTGGCACGGATCTTGTCGGGCCGGTTGAGGTGGACCGTCCCCGAACTGGCAAACAGAAGTTTCTGGTGATCCTTGGTGACGACCTCGAAGTTGGTGTCGTATCCAAAGGAAATGGAGCTCTCGGCCGCCATGTAGTCGGACATCGCCTTGAGCATGCTCTTGGCCTCTGCGTCATCCGCTGTCGCAGGCGCTCCCCAGCCGATCGCCAAGATCATCGCCGCTGTAGATGCGGCGGCGAGTCTCCTTGATTTTCGTGGTATTTTTTTCATCTGAGTGCCTCCTTCAAGGTTGCTTCGGCACTATAGTCGGGGAAGCGGAGGAGCACCCGTAACATCGGGTAGGTTCTGGTATGGTCGCTACTTTTATGGCGCGGCGGCCTGCCAGCGCGACAGCGCAGACCGACGCTCAGAGCCGCACTTACCCGCGCGACTACATATCAGATGTTATGGCAGGCACTGAGGAGCCTGACGGCGCGTCCGGCGGCACGGGCAAGCCTGCCTTGCGAAGGCTCGCGATAATGCGCGCCCGATCCCCCACCTGAATGTTGCGCTTCACGAGTTCGGCCTCAATGTTGGGGATGAACGCTGGGCTCATCTTCATAAACATTTCTCCCTCCCGGGTTGCTTCCGCCATCATCCCCGCCTTTGCATAGATGGCGGTCGCTACCACATGGTAGATTGGGAGTTTCTGGAGATTGGCCTGCCGGATCTCGGCCACGGCTTTTTGGTCCTCATGTTGCATATAGGCCGCGAGCGCGAGCACCGTGTGGTAGTACCCGCCGGCCCCCGGATTCCGGTCAAGAGCTAGCTGCACGAGCTCCGCCCCACGCTGCCATTGCCCTCCGAGTGCCAGTCGTGTGCCGAATTCGCCGAGGAACTCGGTGTCGTTGGGATTGAGGGCTAGCGCCCGTTCCCCGATTTCCATCAACTCAGCCAATTGCTGATTGAAGAACAAGGCCGTCATCAAGGCCTGAAGTGCGCGCATATTGTCCGAGTTCAGCTCGACCGCCCGACGCGCTGCAGCGAGTGCACGTTGAACCGACGTGGGCGCGCCTTTTCGCCCATTGAAGCCAAACCGGTCCTCGTCGACGTAAGCAATTGACAGCATCGACCAGGCGGTAGCGTAGGATGGAAAGTGCGCGACGGCGCTCTCGAGGCAGTCGCGGACCGCAGCATGCCGTTCGACACTCAGCTCGGTGCGATAGGCGTAAAACTGAAGCGTGCAACGGTAGGCATCGAGATCATCGGGCGGACCGTTCGCGGTGTCGGCCTGATAGATGACGCCGTAGGGCTGCGCTACTACTGTTGCAACCTGGGCAGCGACATCGGACTGAATGGCGAAGATATCGCGGGAACGGAAATCGTCGTTGTAGGTCTGAGACCACAGGATCGTGCCGTTTTCGGTTTCGATCAGACGGGCTGTGACACGGATGCGCGCGCCGGAGATCTGCACCCCGCCGGTCAGAAGGTAACCGGCTCCGAGTTGCTGGATGTGCGAAGGGGCGACTTGCGATGGCAAGGCCTCTGAGGTCTCGCGGCCGAACACGGTGAGTTCCTTGAAGCGCGGCAGGATGCTCAGCAATTCCTCGGTGAGCCCCATCGCATAAAGCTTGGCTTCCGGTCCTCCGCCGAGATCGGCGAATGGCGCGATCACCAGCGTTGGTCCCTCGGGACCGGCCGCCCGCGCCGAGGGCAAGGAGGTCTGCGACCCTAGCTGGCTGGAGGCCCAATATGCAAGGGTGAGGAGGCAGACGACGACTGCGAGCGCTGCCGTGGCGAGCCAATGCACTCGTTCCCATGAAATCGAAGCCGCTTTCGAAATCTCGGGAGCCGCTGCAGGTTCGACTGGCGTGAGTTCGACTGCGTTCGAGACGCTCCAGCTGAAAACGGGCACGTACCCGCCCTTGGGGATTTCGATGCGGATCGGATCGGTGTATCCCGACAGCAAGAAATACCGCTCAAGCGCGCGGCGCAACCGACCCGCCTCGATCCGCACCACCGGATCGTCCTGCGTGAAGTTTTCGTCCCGGTCGAAAACCTCGATGGCGATCGAATAACCCTTGATCCGCGTAGCGCGCCCAGAAAGCGTTTCCTCCACGATGTAGCGTAGGAAAGCACAAGCGCGCGCCGGCACCGAAAACTCGGGACTTGAGAGAATGCGCTCAAGCTCGGCGCGGACCTCCTCCGGAGAGGGTGGCAGTCGGACTCCCGAAGTCAGTGCTAGCGCTGCAACCCCAGGATCAAAGGCGTTCATTCCATAACCCCTCGTACCCCACCTTGAGGGCTGTCCCGACCTGCCGTCGGGCATTGGCTTAGGAGTTGAAGTAGGAACTGGTTAAGCAGCGTACTCCCGGCATTCCGTTCCGTCCACGACTAAGTACGATTCCATACATTCCAGCGTTGGCTACAGTAACCTACGCCCGCAACTGCTGCGACACGCCTATGCTCCATTGCTGCTCAGGAGCATCGCCGGCGGCGGAATGGGCGTCATTGATATGGATCAAAAAATCGAGGCGGCCCAACGGCGCTTTCCCTTGCGAAAGCGCGCGATCGAGGAACTCGCCGTCCGCGATGAGGATTTCCGCTCGCTGTGTATCGACCTTGCTGACGCCGAAAGTGCGGCCCTGCGTTGGGAGAATTCCGACGCACCAAAGCGTGATGAGCGTCGCGCCGAATACCTAGCGCTTGTCAACGACCTGGCCAAGGAGATCGAAGCAATATTGGATACAGCCACCATTATCCCGCTCCCGGCCCGGCGGCCGAAAAGTCAGTAGTGAGCGAAAGCTGCTCAATGGCTGGCGCAGGCCTCGCAAAGCGGAGCAGCCCTTGGCCGCACAGAACATACCAGATGCTACAACGCGCGGCGAGCCAAAGTATCACGCCGCCGCCTCCTTCTGTTGCGCAGCCGCACTGACCACTGCTTCCTGTTGCGGTCCGGCAGAGCTCTGAGCCAGTACGGATTTCGCGAGTTTGATACCGTTTTCATCAAACGCTGTCTTGATCATGAGGAGGGCGCGACGGCGGACGGTCGTTTGCTGTCCGGGCTTGGTCTTGAACCTCAGCGTCAGCTTGATCCCAAGGTCTGCGAAATCTTCGACTCCCTGCATCTTGAGCGGCTCGATGGTTATCGCCTTGAGCTCGGGGTCTTCGGCCAGTTCAAGTCCGATCTTCTTGATGAGCTTGCGCGCCTTCTCCAAATCGGAATCATACGTGATGGTGAGCGACAGCTTCTCGATTACCCAATCGCGGCTCATATTCTGGACCGCTCCGAGGACCCCGAACGGCACGGTGAATATGGGTCCCCGGTTGTGACGCAGCTTCACCGAGCGCAGGCTGAAGGATTCGACTGTGCCCTTGTAGCTGCCGCTCTCGATATATTCACCAACCCGGAAGGCATCGTCCAACAGGTAGAAGACGCCGCTGAGAACGTCTTTTACCAGTGTTTGCGCACCGAAGCCGATCGCAACGCCGGCAATGCCCGCGCCGGCAATCAGAGGCCCGATCGCAACCCCCATCGCCGACAATGCCATCAATATGGCAACGACAGCGAGCGTGGCCCAAAGAAAATTCCGCAGTATCGGTAAAAGCGTGCCGAGCCGACTGCGCCTCTGCGACTGCTCCGTTTGATCGACCGCCGTATCGCGCACTTTGGCAATCTGATTGTCAATCAGGGTCCGCGTAACGCTCCAGACAAGGTCGGCCACGAGCAGGATGATGACCGCGCTGATGACGCCATGAGCGGCCCGGCGCGACGGCGTGTCACCCGCGCTGAGCGTGATGAGATCTATATCCCATGCCCAGGCGAGGAGCAGGAGAGCGGAAACGATCAGGATGAACCGGATGCTCCGGCCGAGAAGAGTTGCGCCAGCGCTAGACGTCTCCACGTCGACACTGGAAGCACCGGGCCGTCGCAGGATGTGGACGACGCTGCGTTGCGCGACAGCATTGGCCCAAACGAGACCTGCCGCAATTGTCGCGAGCCAGAATAGCTGCACTGCGCCGAACGCCCACAGGCACCACAGCAGGACGAGATAGGCCGACAGGAGACCCGCCGACGTCTTCGAGCGCACCACCGTCCCTTCATCCGTTCCAGCGTCCTCAATCGTTGGCTGCTGGGCCCGCCTGACCGTATCGATGCCGACGGCGAGCACCCCTAAGCCGAACGAATAGGCCACGATCTCACGGGCTTCGATCGAGAAGCCGAGGAGGTTCAACGACAGTGTTGTTGCATACCCGACGGCGAGGATGACGACGAGCAAACCGAGCCGCTGGCTCCAAAACTTGGCCGAGTCCCCGTCCATCGGAACGATCCGAAAATCGTTCGCGTCGCTTCCAGGCGGCGGTAGAAGAAATCGGAACAAAACGCGTGCAACGAGCACGATGATGAAGGCGAGCAGATAGGCAAGCACGATCTTCTCGACGGTGTCGGGCCAATAGTCCAGGACAAGGAAGGTGCCGACGCCAGCCGCAGCGATGATGGCGACGCGCCCTAGCTCATTGGCGGATCGGCTGCCGTGTGCGACCAGCTGACGGCGTCTTGTGTTCACCGGCAGGCGTGCGATGTGGGCCTCAAACCCCGATGTGGCTCGCCGATACAGCCACGCGGCCCCGAAGCCGGCGGCCCCGAGCGCCCCGACAAGGCCAACGAGGCCAGCCGGACCAATATCGTCAACATCCGCTACAAGAATGGACCAGGCTGCTGCAAACTGATCGGGCAGCGTCGGCAGTGCCCGGGCGAGGCCATAGATGTGCGCCCGAATGGCGCTGACGTAGTCGGCCAGCGGGTGAGACGGAGGCGGCGCCGGGGTCGGTGCGCCCGGAACCTGCGTCGTCGCCGGTGTGGCTCGGTGCGCCTCAAGCCATTGTTGAACTCCAGGATCGGCCAGCAGGGACAGGAGTGCATCGATATTCGGCGGCAGCTGTTCCTTCGACGGCGCGGTATCCGCTCGAGCCGGGAGCATGACCCCAAGCAGCATGAAGACAGCAAGAAAAAGAGCGCGCATCGTGTTCGCCTCCTGACGCCAGCACTTACAAAGGCTGTTATTCGGCCTTTGGCAGACAAGTCTTACAGCATGTCGATGGAACTCGTCTGATCACCGGCAGGTCTCAAGGCACCATCGTGCATGGTGTGGGTGTTCAGGGAGTAGGTTACCAGATGCTACGCGCGTGCACGCGCCACGTCCGCTAACCTTCGCGTCAATCAGTGCAGAGGAAGCGACAAACAATGTCATTCCCCTCGCTGGCCGACGACTACCGGACAAGAAATAAGATGGACTATTTGATCGACCGGCTTTGCCTGCACCTGTGTCGGGTTATGATTGCCGAGCAGAACATACCAGATGCTACGCGCACTGACTACTTTCCCTTTCAGTAATGCGAGCTCGATCGTAGCGGCAGCACCACTGCATCGCCGTGGGCGAACGCGCCTAACGATGAAGAGTGCCTTTCGGAGGATGTTCGACAATGAAGATTACCGCTCTGCTGATCTCGACCTTGGACTTAACCACAGCAGCCTTCACGCAGGCAGGCGCCCAACAGATCACAGGAGGCTCGCCGAAACTCGAACCGTCGTAATTGGCGCGTGCTAAGGCAGCAATGTTGGAGATTGCTAATGGCTATCAATAGGTCGACTCCCATGACCGTTGCCCAGAGGGCGAAGCACGAGCTGTGGGAATTTGCACTGCTCTCAGCGTATCTCTACGTTTGTTTCGGTGCACTCATTCTCTACAAAATGGCGATACTCAATGGGGAAGGTGTCGGTTATCTGCCGTTCGGGTTGGTGGCCATCAAGGCATTGATCCTGGGGAAGTTTGTACTACTCGGACAGGCAGTCCGATTGGGCGATCGGCACGAGAGAAACAGGATCGTCTACCTCATAGCCTACAAGGGGTTGCTCTACCTTGCTCTGCTGATCGTTCTCTCCGTTGTTGAGGAAGCCGTGGTGGCGATCATTCACGGCCAAAAAATCGCCGCTTCGCTTGCTGAACACGTAGGTGGCAAACTGCCCGAGACACTCGCAGCAAGCCTGATCATGCTTCTGATACTCATCCCATATCTGGCATCCAAAGAGCTTGACGTCGTCCTCGGTGAAGGCAGGCTCTGGAAGATGCTGTTCGAACGCCGGGCTGGCGCCTGACTTAAGGCCGTGCGTCCATCAATTCCGCGAATGAAGCATCGAAAGGTCAGCGGGTTTCGCCGTTGGCCTTCCCATGTCCTACCGATCATGACCGATGCCGGTTGGAGGGTTTTTGAACGCCGCGTCTATTCAGGCGTCAGTGATTGCCCCGCCGGAAAAGCACGGTCGCGTTACCAGTTCGACTGCGCACACAGCCCGGAATGCGATGAGGCGGTGAGGCGTAACCGCGCTTACTCAGTCAAAGGGTGGGCTACAAATGTTCGATTTCATCCCCGACACGGCACGATTAGTTCAAATCTTTTCACAAGCCACCGCCCCAACTTTTTTTCTCGGCGCGGTGGCGGGGTTTGTTTCGCTCATGGCTTCGAGGCTGTCAGGCGTCATGGAGCGTGTACGGACTCTGAACGCAATAGCCGACGATGACCACGCTCGCGCCCACCTCAAGTCCGACGTTGAACGGTTGAGACGCCGGGCGCATCTCTTAAACAGTGGCATACTAGCGGCATTGCGCGGCGGCCTTTGTGCAACTCTGCTACTGGCGATCCTATTCATAACTGAATTCATCGGCCTGGAGTACTCGTATGGCGCTGGTCTGCTTTTTGTGACTGCTACGTGTTTCCTGGGTTTTGCACTGTTTCGCTTCGCCCAAGAAGCTCGCATCAGTGTCAATGAGGCTGATGAATACCAATAGCTGGGCTTGAGAGCTTCAACGCCAAAGGTAACCCGCGAGCCACACTCCTCCCCCGTGGCAGTCCCGCAGCGAGCGTGGCGACAAAGGCGACCGCTATGGATGCCGCCGGACCGATGCGCTAGAACATACCAGATGCTACGGGCGTGTCGCCCCCTCTACCCCTAGGGTTGCGGCAGGCAACGCGGGAAAGCCAGTAACATGAAGCGATCCACTGGTGGAGGATAGGGCGTGAACCGAACCATGTTTGCGACTACGCTGGCCTCGGCGGCGGGGCCAGTCGCACAGTTTGGTGCCCGTCGGGTGCGGGGAATGTCTGAATTGACATTGCGCTTCGCTTGCCTGCTTGCCCTCTGCGTCTTGGCCTTGACAGCCTGCGTCGGCATTTCTGCGACTGAACTCAGCACGATCGGGACCACCTCGACGCACGAGAAGATAGACTTTGAGGTGCTCTACGCTTTCGCCGACCGCTCCCAAACCGCGTATGAAGCCGAGGATGTCATCCGCTCCAAGTTCCCGGCAACCACGAGAGTGGCCGACCCCGGGACAACGGACGGGCGCTACTTCCTTGAGGTGGACCAAAAGAAGCATACGCAGACAATCACAATCCGCGGCACGGCTAGCAAGATAGATATCCACGACGATATCGAGGTCAAGATTCGCGAGGACCGGCAGATAGCAATTCCCGTCCATACCGGCTTCGACCTCACCACCCTGGCCATCTACGCCGACGTCAAGCCGTACCTGAGACCGGGCTACAAAACCTACATCACCGGCCATTCGCTCGGCGGCGCCGTCGCCGCGCTGCTTGCAGTCTATCTGATCGAGGACGGCCACAAGGTCGTCAAGGTCATCACGTTCGGCCAGCCGAAGTTCACCACCGCAGCGGGGGTGGCGAAACTCGCCATGCTGCCCATCACCAGGGTGGTCGACGAGAACGATATCGTTCCCATGCTCCCGCCCACCACACTCGGCAACAGGGAGTACGGGACGTATGAGCATGTCGGACCCGAGCTCATTCTGCTCGAGGGACCGCGCTTTGCGTTTCTCCAAACCCACGACGCCACTCGCATTTCGATCGGCGAACTGGCCCGCTCGATGCGCATCGCCGAATTGAAGGACCACCACATGGACAACTACATGCGACGGCTGTCGGCCAAGATGAAGGCCGGGGTCGAGGTGCCTTACCACGATCGCGAGAAATATGTCGCTAGTAGCAAGCCACAAGCACTGTGATCGGACGAAGAAGCCGATGAATTTCCTTTTCAGTCAGCCGGCCGGTTGGGACACCCACGTCACCAGAGGAGGCAACCGTGGTTGATAACTCGGTGGGACTCGGCTTGCCGCCACACTTGCTGGATGGCGAATGCGCACGATCTCGTTCTGGCAAATGAGCCGACTCGCATCGGCAAGCCGCGCCTTGATTTGCATCATTTTCAAAAGTTGCCGGTACGACCGCAAGCCGCAGGGCAGGTTAGTGCCGATACTTCTTGCGATGTTCCCAGGCAGGCAATTGGACGCAAGGCCGTAAGCGGTCCGGTCGTTCCATTATCCTGGCTCTTCGTCCGCAGCCTTTCCCCTTGATCGTGATCAAGGACCGATGCAGCGATCGGGATATCCTGCCAGCTCAAAGGAGAATTGCGATGCAGGATATCAAGGTCGATGAAGCGCTGTGGGCGTCCAGCATGCTGCCCGAGGGCATTTTGGAGCGCTGGTTCATCGCCAGCGGTGAAACCGTCAGGGCTGGCGAGCGAATAGCAGAAGTTAGAATTGAAGATGCGCTGCACGAGATTGTCGCGCCGGCAAACGGGCGAGCGACGATTGTCGCGACAGTGAACGCTGTCATCGAACCTGGTTCAGTCCTGGCAACATTGGACGACTCGTTGCGACCCGGCTGATGGCGTTTAACGCGTCACGGTTTGAGAGAGCGCCGAGGGAGAGCTAAGGGAGTTCAGCATGGTTAAGAGATCGGACAAGATAGAGATTGGCATGGATGTGGCGGTGAGGTGCCGCGTCACCAACACCTGGCAGGATGATCTAGGGGACCAGTGGGCTACGGTGCTGATCGATGGCTATGATCTCCCGATCACGTTGAAGGCGACCCATTTCTTCCCGGTTGACGACAGCGACTAATCGGTTGCCAGAGGGGACCCTCGTGGGGCGCACAACCATCCACAATACAAGGATTGCATTGTCGCCGTCGACGCGGCGGATCATCCCACGGAAGCGCTGATCTTTGCGCACGCTCGATCGTTCTTCCGCGCCGCCGACTGTATGTTGCCTTAGCCCCAGTTGCGGCGGTTTTGGCCTGGCCTGCAGTCGGCCGCGAGGCCGATTGCGCATGGACCAAGATCAAATCTGCGTCGCGCTCTTGCCCATTGCTTGCCTGTTTCTGTCACTGATCACGGCTTCTGCAGGCTGGCGATATACGCGATGATCGCCTCGATCTGATCGGGGCTGGCAACCCACTCGGGCATGTCAGGGTGGCCGGTTGAAATGCCCTCGGCGAGCGCCTCTTCGAGATCGGTGAGCGGATAGCGCTTCGACAGGGTGCGAAAGGCGGGAGCGTCCGGATGGCTGCTCACGTCGGTTTTTCCAACAGCATGGCAGCGTGCGCAATTGACTTGCACCAAGGCCTTGCCGTGTTCCGTCACGCTGTCGGCAAGGGCTGGCGACATGGAACCAAGCAACGCCGCCGCAAGGATGGAAACTCGCGATAGACGACTCTCATTGCCGATATGGGCATTCATGCCTGCAAGCCTCTGCAATGGTCAATTCTACGCGACCGTCTTGGCCGCCACGTCCTCGATCGCAGTCTCGGCTTCCTTGCGCACACGCCGGGCCGTTTCCGAAACGAGCTTCGAGGTCAGCGCTGCGACCTTACCGGCTTCCGTGGCGTATTGCGCTGTCGCGTTCTGGAGGAAGTTCGCGAAAACATCGAAAGCGTCGTTGAAGTCGCTGCCGTCGATGAGATCCTCGGCCAGCCGAACATCCTGCTCGCACCGATGTTTCAAGAACGAAAGGGTCTCGATCTGATAGCGCATCATTGCCTTGAACGTGTGAGCCTGAAGGAATGCCACGGCGAGGATAAGCTTCTGTGCATTCTGCGCCGTCGGCATAGATGGCATGCCGAATTGGAATGGCTCGAGATGGGGTTGCATGTCGGTACTCCCTTTTTGAGCGGTGCAGACAACTGTCTGCAGGCAACGCTATCGCCAATTGCCGCGGGGTCGTTGATCAGGATCAAGAGGTCCAAGACCATTGCCGGCACTGCGAGCAACTGGTGTGCCCCTGGTGCACCGTTTGACGCGCATCAAGGTCCTTGCTCCTTTTTCGTGGCTGGCTTGCCTCGACCACAAGAGGGCGGCAACGATGGCTTTCAAAACGATCATGGTACAGCTGGACGTGGACGCCCTCGCCGCGCCACGCATTTCAGTCGCGTGGGATCTTGCTCGAAGGCATGATGCGGAGCTGATCGGCTTCTGTGCGGCTGAGCCACATTTTGTAATGCCCACCGGCACCGACGACAGGGCCGCCACGAAGGCGATATGGTCTCAGGTGGAAGAGATAGAAGGCCGCCTTGATTGCCTGAGAGAGGAGTTCCTGCACATAGTCAACGGCAACAACCGTGCCTCGTGGCGCGGCGAGATCGGAAATCCAACGCGCCAGCTTGCGCTCAATGCACGTGCCGCCGATCTGATCGTCATCGGATCCCCGGCGCCGGATTTCGTAATCGACCGCCACCGCACCGTGGATCCAGGCAGTCTCATTCTCGCGGCGGGCCGTCCGGTGCTCGTGGCTTCTGAAACCCCCGCCCCGATCAAGGCCGAAAGTATCTTGATCGCATGGAATGACACGCGGGAGGCGCGACGTGCCGTCATCGACGCCCTGCCCTTCCTGACCCGCGCGAGCGATGTGGTGATCGCCACCGTGAATGATGGAGAATTCTCGTCCCGGGAAAATGCGGCGGACGTCGAGCTTTTCCTGACACGCCACGGGGTGAAGGCGCGATCCGAGGTGTTGGATGCCAGCCGCTCCGAGCCAGCGGAAATTCTCCTGCGGATCGGGCAGGAAATCGCCGCCGACCTCATCGTTCTGGGCGGTTACGGTCATAGCCGAGTCCGGGAAATGACCTTTGGCGGCGTGACGCGCTCACTGCTCCAGACTGGATCGTTCCATCGGTTGATCTCGAATTGAGGCAACGGACGCGACGTGTTGACCTGGATCAAGGCCGATCTTTGCGTCAAGCGCTTGGATACCGCTCTTGCCAAGCCAAACTGGATTTTGGCGATACGGAGCACGACGAACCGTGATGACGGAGAATCGTTGGGCGAGAGCCGATCCGGCGACGACTGGCAAGCGGGCTCACCGACCTCCGGTCCCGTGATTCCCATTTGGGAAAACCCAAAAGTGAAACGGCGGAGCCGATGGGTCCGATAGTCAATCCACTGCTAGGAGAAGTACCATGGCTGAAGCCGCCACCAAACTGCCCGTCAAAACAGAGAAGAGCACTGCGCCGGCGCCAACCGGCAATTGGACCGGCCCGTTTGAAAGCCTGCGTCGTGAAATCGACCGGCTTTTTGATGATTTCCATCCGTTCGACTTTCGCCTGCCTTCGACGCGATCGCTTTTCGGTCGTGAACTATCGGCGCTGCGCAACTCGGACTGGCCGGTCGCGCCGGCGATGGATCTCGTCGAGAAGGGAAGCGAGTACGAAATCACGGCCGAGTTGCCCGGCATCGACGAAAAGAATGTCGAGATCAAACTCTCCAACCACGTGCTGACGATCAAGGGCGAGAAGAAGGATGAAAAGGAGGAGAAGGCCAAGGACTACTATTTGTCCGAGCGCCGCTACGGCTCCTTCCAGCGGTCGTTCCAAGTGCCCGAAGGCGTCGACGCCGACAAGATCGAGGCCAGCTTCACCAAGGGCGTGCTGACGGTGAAGCTGCCCAAGACCACTGAAGCCCAGAAGCCCGAGAAGAAGATCACGGTCAATGCTGCATGATTGGCTGTTTGATCAAAGCCCTCAGCGCCAGTCCGCGCTGAGGGTTTCAGGCGCGCAGGTTGGATTTGTCAAGGCTGGCGCTGCCTACGACAAGAACCAACTCACCACAGGCGCGGTCTCGGCTGAGCCCTCGTTACCAGGTCAATCTTGAGGCTCATCGCCTTTTGCGGGATTGGAAGGCTGGCGAGATTCCTTGCGTGCCTCACGCTCCGCAATTTGGAGCTTTTGCCGCTCCTGGGCCAACAAACCTTCGATGACGCGCCGCTGCTCGGGATCGGTCTCGCGAGCGAGCAGATCCTCGAAGTGGGCGATATTGGCACGCGCAATAAATCGGCCCACGACATCCCTCAACGCCCGGACGGAAAACACCAAATATACATTGCTCCAACATTGTGGCAGTCCCAGCTGTTTGACGGAGATCAATGCGTGCCCCGCAATCGCGTGATTCATGGCAGACGACGCAAACCGTCTGAATGGAGCATCCCATGTTCACTTGGCGTACTACCTTAGCCGCGGGATTTATGGCTGTGACAGGATTGCCTGCTCTGGCGGGCGCTGAGGACGACGATACCGGCTGGTGGCCCCGGTGGGGCATGGGCCGCATGATGATGGGTCAAGGGGGTATGGGCGGCCCCATGGGTGGCTATGATTCAGGCGAGATGCTTGATCGAATTGACGGACGCCTCGCTTTCCTCAAGACGGAACTGAAGATCACCGACGAGCAGACGCCCTCCTGGGACCAGCTTGCCGTCGTCATTCGCAGCACAGCCGAAACGCACAACGCGCTGATGCAGGCCATGATGAAGGAGTTCCAGGAAGGCGACTTCCTGAAAAAGCCCCTGCCAGAGCGGCTGGCTTACCAACAGACTCATCTCGAAGCCCGTCTGGAACAGGTAAAGGCTGTTAGGACGGCCGCCGAAAAACTATACGAAACACTCAGCGACGAGCAGAAGAAGGCAGCCGACGAGATCGTCCTGCCGATGATGGGCATGGGCATGGGGCGATCGGGCGGCTTCGGGCCTGGAATGATGTTCAGGTAGTCTCCCTACGCTGGAGGAGACATGGACCGATGCAGATAGCCTGCGGAGGAGCTGAGCGCGTGTTCGTTCTGTTTCGGCTTGTGGGATTTCTGGTGACACTTTCTGTGGCCGGCATGACTCAGGCCGCCGGCTCGACCATCTTTCCAACAGGCGTGACCTACAGCAATTGGACTGAAGAGACCGAAGAGACCCGGTTCTGCGAAATCATCGTCGATATCAGCAACCCGCCATCGCGCGAACTCGTCAAATTCATCACATTTGGTGGATACGACAGGTCCGACGGTACGGTTCTGGCCGGCTTTCTCATGGCGGCAACGGTCGTCACTGCAATCGACCAGTCCGAGATCGTGCCGATTTCAAACGCAGCCTTCAATTCCGCGACTTTCAATTCGCCGGGGCAGCTGAGCTCCGAAACCTTTGATGACGGTACAATAATGGCGACGACGGACAACGCCAAGCTGGCCGCTCCATTCATCAATGCCGTGCTTGCCGGAGATTATGAATTGAGATTCTCCCGCGACGAACCGAATTCGGAAATGCGAACCTACAAGATCCTGACCGCCCCGTCGGGCTCTGTAGCGAGCAATTTCATTCTTTGCATGGACGGCCTGACGATCGGATCCAAGCAGGTTCGGTCGTTCACATCGGGAAGGAGAAGCCTGCTGCCGGAGCGATTAACAGCAGGCTCCGCATCACGATGGCGGCAGCCTCCGGCAGGCGCCAAATAATTTGATGCGGCTCAATGCAAGGATCTTCCCGTTGGCCAAGATGGCGCGACGGACGTGAAGGAGTACTCGCATGGCTCACACCTCGGCAATTGGTTTTGCTCACGCGGCCGAGCAGGCCCAGCAATGGGTGAGTGAGTTGGCCAGGGACCTGGGCTGGAGCGAGCAGAGCGCCTACCGGCTCCTGAGATCCGTCCTGCACACACTGCGGGACTGGCTGTCACCTGCGGAAATGGCCGATCTTTCCGCCCAGCTGCCGTCGCTCATCAGGGGCATCTACTTCGAAGGCTGGAATCCATCGGCGCCTGAGTCTGAGCACAAGAAGCGAGATTTTGTCCTCAGCGTCAGAAACAGTTTCGGCTATGATGAGGCCCTCGATTTTGATGTGGCGATCAACGCGGTGTTCAAACTTCTCGACCGTCATATTTCGCATGGCGAGATCGTGCAGGTAAGAAACTCGATGAAGAAATCGCTTCGTCATCTGTGGCCGGCGGGTTGATCGATGTTTCGTGACCGTCAGGACGCTGGACAAAAGCTTGGCATCGAGCTGGAGAAACTCCGGCTGCATCAGCCAATCGTCCTCGCCTTGCCGCGGGGCGGCGTTCCCGTCGCTGCTGAGGTGGCCAACGCGCTGAAGGCCCCGCTTGACCTGATTATCGTGCGCAAGGTGGGGGCGCCGGGGAATCCCGAACTGGCTGTTGCCGCGATCGTCGACGGCGATCCTCCAGATGTCGTACTCAACCGGGACATCGTCGAAGCCTATTCACTCGACGATGACGAACTTCGGGTATTGATCGCCAAAGAGCGCCCTGAGCTGGAACGACGACGCCTGGCCTATCGCGGCAAGCACTCGGCCCTGTCGGTGTCCGGAAAAACAGCAATCATCGTCGATGACGGAGCCGCAACCGGAACGACGATGAAGATCGCGATCCGAGCCTTGAAGAGGCGTTCGCCTCGGGAAATCGTTGTCGCGCTTCCCGTGGCACCTGCTGACACGTTGACTGAACTTGCCCAGGAAGCGGACTGCACCGTTTGCCTCAGTCAACCGGCGCATTTTCGCGCTCTCAGTCAACACTACCTCAATTTCCCGCAGCTCTCCGATAGCGAAGTGCTGGCAGTCGTGGCTGAGGCTGCTCGCGCGCATAGCGCTGGCCGACTTGGCAATTCGAAACGCCCCGCCATGGACGCCAAAAGGAGACAACGGCACAAGACAGTTGCCAAGAGTTAGGAGAACGCAACGATGCTGATCCGCACACTGTCTACTTTGGAATGCACCAAATTGCTGACGGCCAACCGCGTGGGCCGCCTGGCATGCGCGAAGGACGGGCAGCCCTACGTCGTGCCGTTGTACTATGCGCACGCAGACAATCATCTCTATGCGTTTTCCATGCCCGGCAAGAAGATCGACTGGATGCGAGCCAACCCTCTGGTATCGGTCCAGGTCGATGAGCACGGCCAAGGCCGAGGTTGGAGAAGCGTGGTTGTCGACGGCCGCTATGAAGAACTGCCTGACCGGGTCGGCCACAAGCTTCAGCGCGATCACGCGTGGTCAGTGCTGAGCAAGCACCCCGACTGGTGGGAGCCTGGCGCCCTCAAGCCAGTCACTCCTCCCAAGCCCGATAGCGAACCCCACGTTTTCTTCCGGATCCTCATCGAGCAGGTGTCGGGCCGGGAAGCGAGCGAGTAAGTCGTACAGCCCATTCGCTGCCAAGAACAAAACGGGCCGGCGCAAACTTGCCGGCCCTTTTTTGTGATGTTCCCTTTTCTGGCTTTCAATTGCTACCGCGCCATCAGGACAGGCAGCGATGGATCCTCGAGCATCGACTTGGTGACGCCGCCGAATATCCGCTCGCGCAGCCGCGAATGCCCGTAGGCGCCCATGACCAGCAGGTCGGCGGCGACATCAATTGCGTGCTGGCGAAGCACGTCGGCAACGGAACGGTTCGCACTCGGCAACCGGTCGACCGTGACTTTCACCCCATGCCGGGCAAGATAGGCTGCAGCATCGGCTCCCGGTTCGGCCCCGTGGTGGGTTTCACCCTCGACAGGATCGACCAGGACAAGATGCACTTCTTCGGCGCGGATCAGCATGTCGAGCGACTCGCGAAGGGCGCGCGATGACTCCAGACGGGAATCCCATGCGACCATCACGCATTTCGGCTTCAGCGTCGGCCGCGAACCTTGGGGGACAAGCAGCAAAGGCTTTCCAGAGGAAAATAATGCGCCCTCGATCACTTTGCTTTTCAGCGTCTCGCCGGCAAGCACTTCCGGTCCCACGATGGTGATATCGGCATAGCGGGCGCGGCGACCGATGGTTTCGTCGGCCCAGCTGGCTTCCGGATATGCGCTGACAGTGTCAGCCGAAAGTGCGCGACCAGCCAGGAACGCCGACACGGCCGCCGTTGTCTTCTTCAGGGCCTTCTCATCTGCCTGGCGCTCCTTCAGCCAGTCTTCTGAAACGATCGCGGCAAACTCTCCAACAGGCGGTGGCGCGGCGAGCACCACCACGAGAGCAGCGAGGTGCGCACCGACCTCCTCGCAAAGGCCGGCAGCGAGGTGCAGATCGCCGTCGCTCATGCCTGGTTCCGTGACCGTGAGTATCGTCTTGAATGACATCGCAGTGCTCCTGACTCTGAGTTTGGCTTCAATCGTGCCTGCAACCGTAACGAGACGGGTCGCGGCGCTCATTGCGCTGAATCAAAGATCACGTTCGGCGCCCATTTGATCCGGATCAACAGGGGTGCACACCGAGGTAGTAAGGTTCAGCCAATCAATCGGTGGACACGAAAATGAAGTTTTTGATCGCTGCAGTTTTCACAAGCTTGGCTGTCAATGCGTCAACGGCGCAGGAAATGAGCTACGGCCAGGCGGAATACCTGAACTCCTGCGCGGTCTGCCATGGTGTCGACGGCAAAGGTGATGGCCCCCTGGGCGACGAGCTGGTGAAGCGCCCAGCCGACCTGACTCGTCTATCGAAAAGGAATGGTGGCGAATTTCCGTATTGGCGCGTCTTTGCCATGATCGACGGCCGCACCATGGTGCCGGAGCACGGCGAGCGCGACATGCCGGTCTGGGGCCGGCAATTCCTTCCGGATGACGTGAAGAAGTACGGCCCAAACGCCGGAGAAATCGTCACCACGGAACGCATCCATAACCTGGCCGGTTATGTCCAGACACTGCAGCGGTAGGCATTGGGCGCGGCAAGGTTTTCGCATCGCGGGCTCAAGGAGGCAGAACCATGATCGCTGAAAACCAGGAAGCCGTGGTCGCGCTACTGCTCGATCCCGCCACGTATGGCGAGAGTGGACCGGTTGAGGCGATCGAGACCCATATTTCGCGTATCTTCCTGGTTGGCGAACACGCCTACAAGATGAAGCGAGCGGTCAAGTTGCCCTATGTCGATTTCTCGACACCGGCACTCAGGCTCGCCGCTTGTGAGAAGGAGGTTGAACTCAACTCGAAAACGGCACCTGGCCTTTATCTGGGCGTGCGGCGCATTACGCGAGAGGCCGCAGGCAAGCTTGCCCTCGATGGCTCGGGAGAACTGGTCGATGCAGCGATCAAAATGGTTCGCTTCGACCAATCGAAGCTCCTCGATCGGATGGCAATCGCCGGCGAACTGACGCCTGCGCTGATGACGGCGACTGCGCGCATGATCGTGCACTATCATCGCGGCGTACCGGAAATCCGCAATGGCAGTGGCGCCTCTAACCTTGCTGGCGTGCTCGACATCAACGAGGCCGGCTTTGCCACCAGCCATGTCTTCGGCAAGGCCGAGGTCGCGACCTTTGCCGAGGCCTTCCGTACCGCGCTTGCCCGGCATTCCGGATTGCTCGACCGTCGCGAAGCAGCTGGCAAGATCCGCCGGTGCCATGGCGATCTGCATCTGCGCAATATCTGTCTCTTTGACGGCGAGCCCCGGCTTTTCGACTGCATCGAATTCAACGACCAGATCGCGACTGTGGACGTGCTCTACGACCTTGCCTTCCTGTTGATGGACCTGTGGCATCGCGGTTTTCCGGAGCTCTCCAATCTTGTGATGAATCGCTATCTCGACGAAGCCGACGATGAGGATGGCTTTGCCCTTCTGCCCTTCTTCATGGCGGTTCGGGCTGCTGTGCGCGCGCATGTCACCGCGACGCAGGTCGAAGAAGGCAGTGCCGATTCCGACAAATTGATTGCCGAGGCCAGATCCTATTTCGAGCTTGCCCGAACGTTTCTCCAGGAGACCGCGCCGCGACTCGTTGCGATCGGCGGCTTGAGTGGTTCCGGCAAGACGACCGTTGCAGAGGCCCTCGCCGCCCGCGTCGGTGCGCCGCCCGGCGCGCGCATTGTCGAAAGCGACCGCATTCGCAAAGCGATGCATGGCGTTCCTGCAGAAACGAGGCTGCCGGACAAGGCCTATCGACCGGGAGTATCCGAACGCGTCTATCGCCAAATGGCATGGCGGGCCGGTTTGATCCTTTCCGAAGGCGGGTCGGTGGTCGCCGATGCCGTGTTCGACAGGCCAGCTGATCGAAGCCGGATCGAGAAGACGGCAAGCGACAGGAACGTCTCATTCTCTGGATTCTGGCTGGAAGCGGATCCGCTTGTCCTTTGGCAACGGGTCAGCGAGCGCATCGGTGGTCCTTCCGACGCCACCATCGATATCCTCTCGCGGCAATTGCAGCGAAATGCCACGCAGTCCAGCTGGCGCAAGGTCAACGCCGATCGGAAGCTTGCCGACATCGTCGCGGAATTGCGAAGGTTCTCCGAAGGAGATGCTTCCGAACCGGGGCTACCCCTTCGCTCAGCCTCGTGACGGCGGCAGGGTGATCGACCTCAACGGAGGTCGAGCCTTGCCTCGAGAAGGCCGGGTTCGCTCGGATGATGCGCTACCTTGAAGCCGAATTCGCGGCACATGGTCAGCATCTTGCTGTTCTCGCTGAGCACGATGCCTTCGATCCGACCGATCCCATCGGCCTTTGCATAATTGACGATCTGTCTGAGCAATTCCCAACCGAGGCCATGACCCTGCAGATCCGTGCGCACCAGCAAGGCGTATTCGGCAGCGAAGCGGTCCGGATCGCAGGAAAGCCGACTGATGCCTGCCAGCGCGCCAGTTGCTGTCTCCAACGCGACGAAAGCCATGCTGCGGTCGTAGTCGAGTTGGGTGAGCCGCTTCAGCATCTGGTCGGAGAAGCTTTTACGCGGCGAGAGAAACCGCAGGCGCAGATCGTCCGGAGAAATCCTGGCGAGGAATTCCGGGTAGAGCACGATGTCGGCCGGTCTGATCGGCCGGATGTGACAGTGCGCGCCGCCCGCCACAAAGTCCCTGGTCCAGCCCGACGGGTAGGGCCTGATGGCGAGCGCCGGGTTCGGCCCCGGCTCGTCCACGCGTTCCGGCTCGATCTCGATGCGGGCATCGAGCGCGATCACGCCATCGGTGTTGGCGAGCAGTGGATTGATGTCCATGGAGACGAGGCAGGGAAAGTCGACGATCAGCTGCGACAGTCCGTTGAGCGCAGCAGTGATTGCACCACGATCGGCCGGCTGGCGGTCGCGGAACCCGGCGAGCAGGCGGCCGATCCGCGTTTGCCCGATCAGGTCACTGGCGAGAACGTCGTCGAGCGGCGGCAGCGCGATCGCCGTATCGTCCATCACCTCGACCGCCACGCCGCCGGCACCGAACAGCACCACTGGGCCGAAGATCGGATCCCGGTTCATGCCGAGGATGAGTTCCTGCGCCTGTTTTCGCACCACCATCGGCTGAACGGCGTAGCCTTCAATGTCGGCTTTCGGTGCGTGCTTGCGCACCCGCGCCTCGATCGAGCGTGCGGCCTCCCCGACGGCCGCGGCGGTGGCAATGTTGAGTACCACCCCGCCAATGTCCGACTTGTGCGAGATCGTCTTGGACAGCAGCTTGACCACGACGTGCTCGGACGTCTTGAGGAGCCGGCCGGCCGCAATCTCCGCTTCGGCAGGAGATTTTGCGACGATCGTCTCGGGCACCGGAATGCCGTAGACGGAAATCGCCGCCTTGGCTTCCGGCTCGGTCAGCATTCGCCGGCCTTCCTTCGCGACCTGCCTGAATATGGCACGCACGGCTTCGCGGTCACTGGTGGTGTCCTCGCTGCTGCTCGACGGCGTGCGCATCAGCGCCCGTTGGGCTCGCGACCATTCGCTCAGGTAGGAGACTGCCTTTGCAGCATCCGCAGGCGTCTCGAAACTGGCAATGCCGGCATCCTGCAGGATCAGCCGTCCGGCCCGCGCCGTATGCTCCCCGAGCCAGCAGGTCAGGACCGGTTTTTGGCCTATCTTGCCTTCCCTGGTGAGCTCAACCACCGCGCTTGCTGCATCAAGTGGCGAGCCAAGCCCCGTTGGGCAATTCATCACCAGGACGACATCTGTTCCCGGATCGGCCGCGACCGCTTCAACGGCGGCCTTGTATCGCGCTGGCGGAGCATCACCAATGATGTCTACCGGATTGGCATGCGACCAGGTGGGCGGCAGCACAGCGTTCAGGCGATTTATGGTCACCGGTGAAAACTCGGCCAGTTCGCCCTTGCAGTCGATGAGTTGATCGACGGCCAACACGCCTGCCCCGCCGCCATTGGTGATGATGCCGACGCGGGCTCGTTCGAGCGGAGCGAAGCGAGCAGTCGTTTCGGCAGCATCGAAGAGCTCTGCCAGGTCTTTGACGCGCAGGATGCCGGCACGCAGCAATGCCGCATCGACCACGCGATCGGCACCCGATAGCGCGCCGGTGTGGGTCGCAGCAGCCTTCGCCGATTGCTCGTGCCTGCCGGACTTGATCGCGATCACCGGCTTGACGCGCGCCGCAGCACGTGCGGCCGAGATGAACTTGCGCGGATCGGGAATGGTTTCGAGGTACATCACAATGGCGCGCGTGTGCGCATCGCCCGCCAGCATGTCGAGACAGTCTCCGACATCGACATCCGCCATGTCGCCGAGAGAGACGATCTGCGAGAAGCCGACATTGTTCTGCGCCGCCCAGTCGATCAGCGAAGTCGCGATGGCGCCGGATTGCGACAGCAACGCGATATTGCCTGGCCTGGCTGCCATATGCGCGAACCCGGCATTGAGTTTCACTGGCGGGATCATCAGACCCAGCGTGTTCGGCCCGATGATGCGGAAAAGGGTGGGCTTGGCGGCGTCGAGCATCGCCTGGCGCAATCCGTTCTCGCGCGTCAGCCCAGCGGTGATGACGACTGCTGCCCGCGTGCCCTTGTCCCCGAGTTCGCGAACGATACCGGGAACCGTCTCGGGTGGCGTTACGATCACACCCAGAGAGGGAATACCTGGAAGATCTGCCGCCTTCGCATAGCAGCGCCGACCCGCCACTTCAGTGTATTTCGGATTGACCGGCCAGATCTCGCCCTCGAAGCCGCCGCTGACAATGTTGTCGAAGACGACACGGCCGACAGAGCCGTCGCGCACCGATGCGCCGAACACGGCAACCGACTTGGGGGCGAACGCATGTTCAAGGTTCCGGATCGTCACCCCTGCTTCTCCCGTTCGTGGCGATAGTCGCCAATCGATCTTGCCCGTTCATTGCGTTGGATCAAAGCCTCCTCCGGTCATCGCGATTATCTGTTGCGCGGGTTCGACGCGACCGCCAGTGCCCGCGGAAATCGCGCAAGCATCGATCAAATCGGAAAGCATCGCATGAACGAGTCCGTCCTGCGCCGCGCCTTGCTGGTCATCGCTATCCTTGGCTTGGCCATCGGAATCGGCGTTTGGAGAACCGGTCTTGGCCCCATTGATGCGGGCACGATCTGGACGGTGGCGACCTTGCCCGTAGTGGCGGCGCTTGCCATTTCCATATTGCGCGATTTCTGGATCGGCCGCTTCGGCGTCGACGCCATCGCACTGGTCTCGATGTCAGCGGCGCTGCTGTTAGGCCAATCCCTGGCAGCAATAGTGGTCGCGATCATGTATGCCGGCGGCACGGTGCTCGAGGATTTCGCCCGCGGGCGCGCGGAGCGCAACCTCAAGGCACTGACAGACAGGTCGCCCCGCGTTGCGCACCGGAAGTCGACACAAGGAACAGAAACCATCGCTGTCAAGGACGTCACCGTCGGCGACCACCTGCTCGTGCGCGCTGGTGAGTTGCTGCCTGTCGACGGGATCCTGCTAGACGCTTCGGCCTCACTCGACGAGTCCGCGGTGACTGGCGAACCTTTGCCGGAACGGCGCAGCGCCGGCGATCTGCTGCGCAGCGGCACCGTCAATGCGGGCGAGGCTTTCAGCATGCGGGCTTCTGCCCTATCCGAACAAAGCACCTACGCAGCGATCGTTCGCATGGTTGCAGCGGCGCAGACGGCGAAAGCTCCCTTTATCCGGATGGCCGACCGTTTCGCCCTGTTCCTGCTCCCTGTCACGTTGCTGGTTTCCGGCATCGCCTGGTACGTCTCCGGCGACCCTATCAGAGCGCTCGCCGTCCTGGTGGTCGCTACACCTTGCCCGCTCATCCTCGCCGCCCCAGTTGCTTTCATTGGCGGCGTGTCACGCGCCGCGCATGGCGGCATCCTGATGAAGGGCTCTGCGGCGCTGGAGGCCCTTGCACAGGCTCGGACCGCGATCTTCGACAAAACCGGCACCTTGACCATCGGAGGCGCCGAGCTGATCGAAATCGACGTGGCACCCGGCCGTGACCCGGACGAGCTTTTGCGACTGTTGGCATCGCTGGAACAGGCCTCGCACCATGTGCTCGCCGACTCGATCGCCCGAGCGGCGCGCGCCCGGCACCTGCTGCTCTCGCATCCGTGTGATGTTCGCGAGTACCGTGGGGCCGGCCTGAAGGGGGAGGTCGAAAACGTGTCGATCGCGGCGGGCTCGCGGCATCTCGTGCTCGCCCATAAATCGATGCCGACCTGGGCGAGAAATGGCGAAGACCGGTACCGGGACGAGCCGGTGCTGAGGGTCTTTGTTGCGCTCGGCAAGCGCCTTGCCGGCGTTTTTACATTCGGGGACGCCTTGCAAGCGGACGCACGGGATACGTTGGGCGAACTTCGGCAGGCAGGCATCCAGCGTGTCGTCATGCTTACAGGCGACGACAGCGTGGCGGCCGAGCGCATTTCCCGCTTGCTCAACCTCGATGTGGTCGTCGCCAATGCCACCCCCGCCGAAAAGGTCGCGGCGGTCGAGGCCGAGAAAGCGCGGGCCCCCACAATGATGGTCGGCGACGGTATCAACGATGCCCCTGCCCTCGCTGCGGCGACGGTCGGTGTTGCCATGGGTGCACGCGGTGCAACGGCCTCCTCCGAGGCGGCCGACGTCATCATACTGGCCGACAGGTTGCAGCCAGTCGCCGAAGCGATGCGGATTGCCCAACGCACCCGCGCGATTGCCCTGCAGAGCATCATCGCCGGGCTCGCGCTCTCGGCCTTGGCGATGGGTGCCGCAGCCATGGGGCAGATCACACCGGTGGCAGGCGCGTTGCTGCAGGAGGGGATCGACGCCGCGGTCATCCTCAACGCGCTGCGCGCTCTTGGCGATGGACGTCTCGGGCGCGCATAGTAGACGACGGCAAATCGGTGAATGGCCATGGCACAGCAGGATCTTGTGGTTTGCAGCGAGTGTGGCGGGGTCAACCGTTTGCCGCAGGCCCGCAATGCCTTGGAGGCAAAATGCGGGAGATGCGGAATCAAACTGTTTTCGGGACACCCGCAAGACGTCGACGCCGAGATTTTCGATCGTCAGATCACGCGCAGCAGCCTTCCCGTTGTGGTCGACATCTGGGCGCCCTGGTGCGGCCCCTGCCAGATGATGGCGCCGGCATACGAGGCGGCGGCCAACGAACTGGAACCACATGTCCGCTTGATCAAGCTCAACTCCGACAAGGAACAGGCCGTTTCGGCAAGGTTCGGCATTCGCGGCATCCCGACGATGATGCTCTTCCAAGGCGGCGTGAAATCGCGCGTACATCCGGCGCGATGACGGCGGGACAGATCGCCAGATGGGTTCGCGACCATCTGCCAACCGTAGCCGCCTGAGGCCGCGCCAGCCATGGATACGCTCATCGCCCGGCTTGGACTGGCCCTGGCAATCGGTCTGCTCGTCGGATTGGAGCGCGGCTGGCGCGAGCGGGACGCGCCGGATCGCAGCCGGACAGCTGGCATCCGCACGTTCGGCATATCCGGCCTGCTCGGCGGCATTTTGGCAGCGCTGGCCAATGCGCTCGGTGCGGTATCCGTGCTCGTCGGCGGGTTTATCGCCTTTGCTGCAATCTTTGCCTGGTACAAGGCGCGCGAGGCAGCGCATGACGAGGATTTCAGCGTTACGAGCGTCATTGCGGGCCTTGGCGTGTTCGCACTCGGCGCGCTTTCGGTCGCCGGCGACTATCGAGCCGCTTCTGCCGGAGGAGCAGGACTCGCGGCGGTCCTCGCGAGTCGCGAGATTCTGCACGGCCTTCTGAAGCGACTGACCTGGGTCGAGCTTCGTTCGGCGTGCATGGTAGAGCCGTCGCTTCATCCCGGCGAAGGTCGCAGGCCGACCGAACGGCTCTTCGCCCGTTGCCAGCTGGTAAAGAATGCAGCCAAGCGCAAAAAGATCGCTTGCAGGGTCGCCTCTTTCTCCAAGCACTTGTTCGGGCGCGATGTAAGCAGCGGTACCCATCGGCACGGAGCTTTCCGCGCCAAGAAGATCGGGAAGCCCTGCATGCCAGGCGAGGCCGAAATCGAGAAGCACTGCGCCGCGCTCGGCAAGGATGACATTCTCCGGCTTGAGATCGAGGTGAACGACCTTTTGACGATGCAGGGCGGCGAGCGCCGTTGCGATCCCGGTGCCGATCCGGGCAACCTCGTCCGGCGGCAGCGGTGCATTGCCGATGATGTCCGCCAGGCCGGTGCCGGCCACGAACTCCATGGCTATGTAAGGCATCTGCGCAAGGCTGCCGGACGCCGCGAAACGCGGCACATGCGGTCCCGACAGGCGTTTCAGGATCAGTTCCTCCGCCTCGAAGCCAAGAATGACGGAAACATCGCCGCCCGGATCGAGAAACGGAATCTTCAAAACGAGCGGGAAATCGTATCGCGCGCCGGTTGCACGCCAGAGCGAGGCCATTCCGCCGGAGGGCAGCTTTTCGACCAGCTCGAAACCATCGATGGCTTCCCCCGCCCCGAACCGTTGCATCGAATGCATCTCCTTGCAGCCTAGCGGCCGATCTTCAGCCGCATGCCAAGCCAGCCAGGCAGGCCGGCGGCCTTGATCTTGCGGGCGGTTTCTTCGTGATCGTAGGGCACGCGAACCATCGTGACTTCGTGCCGCTCGGTGTCGAGGAGAGCGAAGCACGCAGCCGGGTTGCCATCGCGGGGTTGACCGACCGCCCCGATGACCACCAGATGCCGTCTCAGCTCTGACAAAGGCGCTGCTACATTGTCCAGCGGCGGAAAATGGATCGGCCGGCGGCCAGGTAGCGCGTAGTAGAGGGCCGGAATGTGGGTGTGGCCGCAGAAAATGAAACGGGCATCGCTTGAAGACAGACAGCGTTCTGCCGCGTCAATGTCGCGTATGTACAGCCATCTTTCCGGCCGCTCCGCACTGGCGTGAACATACAGCCGGTCTTCAGATTCGAGTGAAAGCGGCAGTTGCGCCAGGAAATCGACATGCGCCGCAGCGAACTGCTGGCGGGTCCACTGGATAACGAACCGAGCGTTCTCCGTCATGTCGTTCCGGTTCAGGACGACCGCCTCGTCGTGATTGCCCATGATACAGAGGGCGCCTCGACCGACCAGATCAGCAGCCGTCTCGACCGCATAGACCGGGTCGGGCCCGTAGCCAACCAGATCGCCAAGCAGTACAAGTTGGTCCCATCCGTGTTCGCCCAGCGCTTCAAGGATGGCTTCGAGCGCCTCGCGATTGGAATGGATGTCAGACAGGATCGCGATGCGCATTGGTTTCCATCATGGACCTTGCAGGCTTGCGCCACCGGTCAAACGGCGGCGCCGGCAAGTCAGCGGGACCGCTTAGGGTCCAACGGTGCCAGCAGTCTCAAAGGAGCCCCTGTTGCCTAGCGCACCAAGACCATCACCGTGTTGGATAAGCATACGCCTGTTTGTTCTGACATCATGAGTTCACCCGTCTCTTTAAGCTCCGACCTAAAGCGAGACACCGTCTTCATGGAGTGGCGGCGAAGGGTTTGCTGAGGCCGAGGCCGCCTGCGATGCCCGATTGTAGATCAAGTGGATAATCACGACGATATATCCAACCTGAAGGACAACAAGTGTGAGCGCGGCCCACCCGAGCGCCACCCAACCGGAACCGGTTGCTATGCCGGTCCAGATCGCCACGACAAACGACGTCGCGAACATGCCCACCAGAAATTGCGGAAAATACATAGCTGCTCGCACCGAACAATTGCCGACACAGGACCTTCAACCGCGGTTGAAGCCTCTTCGCTTTGAGTTGAATCAAATCGTACCGTGGATATTTCCCGTCCATTCAGTCCCACTGAACTTAAGCGTGTGCATAAGTTCAAGGTCGGCGTTCGGACAGGTTCCGGCCTCTGTCCAAATATGTTGTAGCGCCGACCGAGGTGGCCCCTGCCACCTCGGTCGGCGCGGGCTTCGAGCACACCCAACAATGCTGCCCCCGCGGCCTGCGCCGACCACCTTGACCATGCAATTGCGATGCCAGGCCATGTGACCCAATGTGGGTCAGCGACTGCCGATACCGACGTCACAAAATGTCCCTAAGTCGCCACGGCCCACGGCAAGGAGCGGCCTTCGCATGCTCGCTATGCAGTGCATTCACCGGCCAGCACTTTGCCTGCCCAACTTTCCCGCTTGATCGAACAACGGCGGGTACGCACGAAGCAGCGAGCCCTGCCGGCATCTGCTTGGTCTGGCAGCCACTAGGTGGTTTCCCTTAGGGACATAACCGAATTTCGCTGCCCTCGAATTCGCGCGACTTCTGTTGCCACGGATCAACGGGGAACGCAGCCATGTACGCTCACACGACCTCCAAGATTGCACTGCCGTCTCACCTCCAGCAGTCGAGCCTGTCGGCGGCTCTCGACAGCGTGCCGTTGCAGCCGGTCAGCTTCTTTCCGGCCGGTTCGGAAATCTATGCCCAGGGTGAGAAGGCCGGAGCTCTCTACCAGGTTGAGTTCGGCGCCGTCCGCATCTATCGCTTGCTCGCTGACGGCCGCAGGCAGATAAGTGCCTTCCACCTGGCCGGAGAGACATTCGGCTTCGAAGCCGACACCACCCACCATTTCTTCGCCGAAGCAATCAACGCGACTGGTGTTCGTGTTTTCCGATTGACCGCCGGTGCGGACATGTCCCGTCAACTCCTGCCCTTGGCGCTCAAGGGATTGACCAGAGCCCAGGAACATCTCCTTGTTCTCGGCCGCCAGAACGCCATCGAACGCGTTGCTGCATTTCTGGTCGATATGGTCGAACGGCAGGGTGGATTGCGGCAAGTCGAATTGCCGATGTCGCGGATGGACATTGGTGACTATCTCGGCCTCACCATCGAGACCGTGTCGCGGGTCTTCACCCGCTTGAAGGACAAGGGCGTCATTCGCCTGCTCAACCTGCGTAGCATCGAAGTCCTCAAGCAGGACGTGTTGCAGGACATGGGCGAATAAGCACGCCGCCATCCGAAGGCAGCGACGCTTCAGAACGGCCACAACTCAGGGACCAGTCGACGATGGACAACACACTTACCACGCATACCGGGTTTCGTTTCGAAGTGCGCCGCGCACGCCCTGAAGATGAGCCGACCGTGGCCGAGTTCTTCACGCATGTGACGCCGGAAGACCTGCGCTTTCGCTTTCTCGGCGGGGTGAAGGAGGTTTCCCATGAGCGGCTGGTGGCGATGACGCGTTCCGATGACGCCCATATCCATAATTTTCTTGCGTTCTCGATCGACGGAATGCTGATCGCGGTAGCGACACTGGCATGCGATCCGGCCGATCGCGTAGGCGAGGTCGCGATATGCATTCGCGCGGATCGCAAGCACCTGGGCGTCGGCTGGGACCTTCTCGCCCATATCGCAAACTATGCCGAAGGGATGGGACTGGAGACCATCGAGTCGATCGAGAACCGCGAAAACCGTTCGGCCATTGAGCTCGAACGCGACATGGGATTCACCGTCACGACCTACCCCGACGACCCGACACTTGTTTTGGTTCGCCGGCGGCTCGGAAAACAGCTCTGACCACGGCAGTCAAGTGGCACAGGCAAATCCCGGCTTCCGGTGACGGAACTGCGGAGGCCGTTGTCCGGATGCTCGGGATTGGCGAGTAGTGATATGGACACAGATCACAAACAATATGAGATAACAGTCCAAATCAGTTCCCTGACGCGCCTATTCAATTCTTTCGACCCAACGCCTTTCCGAGAACGAGACTTGGACCGCGAGGCCGAAATCTTCATCGTTGAATGGGCGCGAGAAGCACCGCACAGCGCGCCGATCCTCATCGCGGTTGAACTGCCAAAGTGCGAGCAGGACCAGGAAGCGGCGCAGATGCTTGCAGACGCGGTGCGCTACAACTTCACCGACAGGTCAGCCCAGGCAACGCGGGAGCTCCATGAACTTCTGAGAATAGGGCGGCGTGCAATGCTCGTGGGCTTGCCCATACTGGCGCTCAGTCTCATCGCAGGTCAGCTGATCGGCTATAGCTCGGCGGCTGCGGGTCCGGCGAGGGTCATCGGTGAGAGTCTCCTGATACTGGGCTGGGTGGCCAATTGGCGGCCATTGGAGATATTCCTGTATGAGTGGTGGCCAATAGTGCGACGACAAACCCTTTACAGGCGACTTGCCGAAGCAAAGGTCGAAATCCGCTGGACAGAAGGCGACCTCACCAGCGACGAGGAGAACGGCCGGATGCAGGCGGCCTGACGGTCTCGGTGGGATCAACGGCGCCGGCGAACCGGGAATTCTGCAGCAACGAAGCCACCCAGGACGCCTAAGCGCCGTGCGCCGTCGAGTGGGTAGAACCAGGAACAAAGTTTAGGAGCTGAGGAGCCCATCTCCCCCGGGGAACGGGTAGCGGAAGGAAATCCAATCCTGCTCACTCAAGATGAAACCCTGAACCGTCGAACGTAAGACAGCGTCCCGTGATGAGGGGAATTTTGAGGACGGGTCCCTCGTCACTGCGACCTTGCACCGGCGGCCCCGCGACACATGAATGTCCCTTCAGGATGGACTGCCAGATCGTGGGAAAGTCCACACCGTTGCCTCGCGTCATGTTGCATTCCCTGACAAGCCTGGATACGACGTCGGCCACCTGCGGAACCTCTTCGATAAACCGCTGATTCTATTGCTATAACTCAGGGCATCGGTATTTGATCCAAATCAAATGACCAGAGATTGCCAGCCCCAATAAGTCTCGCCTGCCTGTTGGAAGGCGGTCGGCGCCGCGGCTGTTAGAACCCTGTTGCACCCGATCAGGTTTTCAGTCTTTCCCGCCAGAAATACTTAAGGAACTCGAGGCAGACCAACACCGTAAGCCCGGCCGAAAACGCCACGGCGATATCGCCCGGATGTAACAGCCCGAACCGAAAGAGCTCGCTGGCAAGCGGCCATAGCAGTGTCACAGCAAGCGCCGCAGCCACCATTCCAACGGCAACACCAAGCGATCGATTTGGCCGGAACAAGGCAAGCAGCAAGGACCGGCTGAACGTGCGGTTGACGAAAATCAGGCCAACAATCGTCAACACGAGCGAGAAGAATGTCAGGGCGCGAATTTCGTTCTCAGACATCTCCCATCGCAGGGCGAGAATAAAGACAGCAGCGACAAGAGCGAACGCCAGCACGCCCTGGACAAGGCTCCAGGCTATCAACGATCGCGAGAACAGCGCCGCTTCCGGATCTCGCGGAGGGCGCTTCATGATGTCGTCCTCCTCGGTTTCCGCTTCGAAGACCAGAGAACAGACCGGATCGATCACCATCTCCAGAAAGGCAATGTGGATTGGCCCGAACAGGATGGGCAGGCCAAACAGCAAGGGAAGAAGGGCCAGCCCGGCGATCGGCACGTGCACTGCAAGGATGAAGCCCATGGCCTTGCGCAAATTGTCGTAGATGCGGCGGCCAAGCCGTATGGCCTTGACGATCGAGCCAAAGTCGTCGTCGAGAAGGACGATCGATGACGCCTCCCGCGCAACGTCGGTTCCGCGGCCGCCCATGGCAATGCCAATGTTGGCCGCTTTCAGTGAGGGGGCGTCGTTGACGCCGTCTCCCGTCATCGCGACAATCTCGCCGTTGGCCTTCAGCGCCCTGACGATCGCCAGTTTCTGCTCGGGCATGATGCGGGCAAACACCGTTGCGGTTTTCACCTGATCGGCCAGCGCCGCGTCGTCCAGACTCTTGAGCCTCTCACCCGTGACGACATTGTCGACTTTGAGCCCCGCCTGACTGGCATGAAGGTCGCACTTGTCGAAAAGGGGCGCATCGGCGCCGAGCAGTCCAGCAGGAACTGGGGGTGGTGCCGCCAGCAGAACCGCGACGCCCGCGAGTTGCCGATGGCTACCCGCAGCCTCGATCTGTGGGGCAGTTTCGCGGCTGAAACCGGCGAGGACACCGGCTTGCTGCCAACGATCCAACGAATGGAAGCCAGCCAAGGCAATGTGCGAGGCGTTGTCGATAGTCTGATGAAAGTGATCAATGCGCTCAACCGGGCCGGCGTCGAACTTCTCAGCGAACATGTGCGCAGCGATGACGGCGGCCGTGGCGTCAGGTTCCGGCATCCGGATACGCTGATCGGCAGGCCAAACTAAGCCAAAAAAGCGCTCACCTTCGCTCACGCCAGCACCCACGCGTTGGCCGATCCCTCGTTTTGCTTTCGCTTCCAGAACCTCTCGATGAACCCTCCTCGGCACCCCCACTTTTGGTCACGATTTGCCGCATCAAAAGGCAGGATTCGCTCATGATCCTGTATCTGCGCCGGCTGACGGGAAAAGAGCGTAGCGAAAGATCCGACCGGCACCTCGCTCGCTTTCTGACGTTCATCGCAGGAGCCGCCAATGCTGGCGGCTTTCTGGCGGTCCAACAGTACACGTCCCACATGTCAGGCATCGTTTCGTCGATGGCTGATCACCTGGCACTCGGCAACATCGAACTGGCGCTTTCCGGATTGGGGGCCTTGTTGTCGTTTGTCGCAGGCGCCGCCTGTTCGGCGGTCCTGGTCAACTGGGGAAGGCGGCAGGGTCTGCAGGGCGAGTATGCGTTCCCGCTTGCCCTGGAAGCGATCCTGCTGATCTGTTTCGGTCTGCTCGGCGGCCATCTTGCGCGTCATGAAGCGCTGTTTGTGCCAATGACGGTGATGCTGCTTTGCTTCATCATGGGCTTGCAGAACGCCATCATCACCAAGCTATCTGAAGCCAGAATCCGGACGACGCACGTCACTGGCCTGGTGACTGATATGGGCATCGAACTCGGCAAGCTGCTTTATTGGAACATCTCAGCAAATGACTCGGACGGACTGTTCGTGAGAGCGGATCGAAGGAAGCTGAGACTGCTTGCGTCGCTTGTTGCGTTGTTCTTTGTCGGCGGCGTCATCGGCGCTGTGGGTTTCAAGCACGTCGGCTTTGCAGCAACGCTATTTCTCGCAGCCATTCTCCTCTTGCTAGCTACCATGCCAGTCTTGGAGGATGTCTCTGTTCGTATGAAGCGGTTCTGGCAATAGCTCGGCAGGGCTTTGTCACGGGGCCGGATTTGGCAGTACATGTGCCAAGGCGCTGTTCTCAGATTTCGCCAACTATCTGTTTTGGCTGGTCCTGCCTTTAGGGCCACGACGAGCCCTGCCCCTAACGGGCGCCCCGCCCTACGCCTTATGCTGCCGTCGCGGTACGTGCCAAGGCCTGAACGCCAGAAGGCCAAGCTCATGTTCGATTTCGTCGGCTCCGACCGACGGCGGTATCAGCAGCACTGGTTGGACGAAATCACCCACCTTGCCCGCCATGACCAGTGCGTTGCGATCCGGGGCACCGCGGCTGTCGAGCAGCCTCACATTC
This sequence comes from Mesorhizobium monacense, assembly GCF_056781675.1. Lineage (NCBI taxonomy): Bacteria > Pseudomonadati > Pseudomonadota > Alphaproteobacteria > Hyphomicrobiales > Phyllobacteriaceae > Mesorhizobium > Mesorhizobium monacense. The sequence goes on from NZ_CM165567.1 coordinate 4,420,037, forward strand.
GCCCAGATATTGCTGAGTTTCGCGGCAACCCGATCCGGCATGGTGTCAAAGTCGTGGCGAGCGTGAACATTCCCGATCAGAATGCCTGAAGAGTTTTTGAGACGTGTCTGCGCTAGACCGAAGAATGTCTCGGCGCACAAGTGATCTGGAATGCGCTGCCCGGAATATGCGTCCAATACGATAGCGTCGTAGCGATGACGGTCAGCACGTAGAAAATCTCGCCCATCGGAGGTGCAGCAGTGAACCCCTCCAGGCAGTCCAAAGTACTGTTGGGCGATTTGGAAAGCCTTTGGATTGATGTCGACGATCGTAACGCGCGCGCCAACTCTATCCAGCATCGTGGCCAAGCTGCCACCGCCACAACCGATCATGAGGACATCGGACACTTGCGCTTGCGCGAGAAGACCAAAGATCGCGTGTATATAGGGCACGACGCTGACGCCATTCGGGTCGCACTCGCTTTGATAGCAGCCACCCTGGCGATAAATGAACAAACCGGAGTCCTTGGTCCGCAGAACCTCGATGTTGCCGAAATCGGTATGATATTTCGCAACGCGGATCATGACCTTGTCACCAACAACTAAGTTCCTAAATCCGCCGCTCGGCTGGCTTCACGAACTTTCCATCCGTCAGGAGCCTATGCGGAGCCGGGGGATTCCTCCGTCATTGCAACAGGCTTCGCAGATGCGTCACGCATCATTATTTGAATGCCCCACATTTTAATATATGCTGCAACGCGTAGAGATAATATCTCAAAGCTGACAAAAAAGGGGATGCGACCGTGATAACTGCTCCACAGTTGCGTGCCGCGAGGGCGCTCCTTGGCATCGACCAGCGAAGGCTTGCCGAATTGTCAGGCCTATCGGTGCCGACAATTCAACGTATGGAAGCCAGCGAGTCGATTATCCGGGGCAATGTCGATTCCCTCATGAAGTTGATCGGGGCACTTGACCTCGCTGGCGTCGAATTGATCGCTGATGGCGCCTCAAGCCAAATCGGCGGGCGCGGCGTGCGACTGAAAGCAGATTTTGACCCCGCCAAGATTCTGGGCGGGGTCGATACGGACACCAAATTCGGTGTGAGGAGCGTGGCGTGAATTTGGGGGCCGCGTTCCTTCTGTGGGGCGTTGCCGCGCTCCTGGGGACCGCGGTGCTTGCGATTGCGTTGAGCCGCACACCGAACTTGGGAACGCGCCTGATCTACGGCTTGACGCTCGGTATTTCGGCGGCCGTACTCTTGGTTCTCGCGAGCCGCATCATCGATGATCCTGTCACCCCGTCGACTGCCGCATTGCCGCTTGGGCTACCATGGATTGGCGCTCATTTCCGTTTGGATGCGCTCTCGACCTTCTTCCTCGTCGTCGTGAATTTCGGCGGCGCCATGGCCAGTCTTTACGGCCTCGGCTATGGCAGCCACGAGCCCTCGCCGCATCGGGTGCTGCCGTTCTTCCCTGCCTTCCTCGCCGGAATGAATCTGGTCGTGCTCGCGGATGACGCCTTCACTTTCCTGCTCTCCTGGGAATTCATGTCGCTCTCTTCCTGGGCGCTGGTCATCGTCCACCATCGCGAACAGGACAATGTACGGGCGGGTTACATCTATCTCGTGATGGCGAGCTTCGGCACGCTCGCGCTGCTGCTAGCGTTCGGCCTTCTGTCCGGCCCGAGCGGAAACTACACGTTCGAAGCGATGCGCATTGCGGGTGCCACACCGCTCGTCGCCACTTTCGTCCTGGCCCTCGTGCTGCTGGGCGCGGGCTCCAAGGCTGGCCTCGTACCGCTGCACGTTTGGCTTCCACTCGCTCACCCGGCCGCGCCAAGCCACGTCTCGGCTCTCATGAGCGGCGTCATGACAAAGGTCGCCGTCTATGGCTTCATACGCGTTGTCTTCGATCTCCTCGGCGAGCCGGCATGGTGGTCGGGTGTTGCCGTGCTTTTCCTCGGCGGCCTGACGGCGGTTCTCGGCATCCTCTACGCGCTGATGGAAAAAGACCTGAAGCGGCTTCTTGCCTATAGCACCATTGAAAACGTCGGCGTCATCTTCGCAAGCCTTGGCCTTGCGCTGGCCTTCAAGGCGAACGTGATGCCATCGGCCGCAGCGCTGGCGCTCACCGCCGCGCTGTTCCACGTCCTCAACCATTCCTTTTTCAAGAGCCTGCTGTTTTTCGGGGCAGGCGCCGTGCTGACGGCAACCGGTGAGCGGGATATGGAGAAGCTGGGCGGTCTCATCCATCGCATGCCCTTTACAAGTTTCGCCTTTCTCGTCGGCTGCGTCGCGATCTCGGCACTTCCACCCTTCAACGGGTTTGTCTCCGAATGGCTGGCCTTCCAGGCTATCTTGCAGAGCCCCGATCTGCCGCAATGGGGCCTGAAGGTCATGGTGCCCGCCGTTGGCGGCCTGCTGGCGCTGTCTGCGGCACTGGCCGCAGCCTGCTTTGTAAAGGCGTTCGGGATTACATTCCTCGGCCGGCCACGCTCGGCCGCGGTGGAAGTGGCGCATGAGGTCGACCGCTACTCGCTGGCGGCAATGTTCATCCTCGCGGCCCTTTGCCTCGTTGCCGGCATCCTGCCGGGTCTTGTCATAGACGGCCTGTCATCGGTGACACTCCCGCTGATTGGTAGCCGGATGCCTGTGCAGATGGCGCAGCCTTGGCTGTCGATCGTGCCGATTGCAGCGAGCCGCAGTTCCTACAACGGCCTGCTGGTGTTTCTGTTCATCGCCTTTTCTGCATCCGCTGTGGCATATGTGATTCATCGCTTCGCGTCGCATGCACTCCGTCGAGGTCCCGCCTGGGGTTGTGGCTTCCCGGATGTGATCCCAACCTCGCAGTACACGGCCGTCAGCTTCGCGCAGCCTATCCGCCGCGTCTTCGGCACGTTCGTATTCCGTGCAAGGGAAACCGTCGAAATGCCACCGCCAGGCAAGACAGGCCCGGCTCGTTTGAATGTCGAAATGCATGATGTGATCTGGGAGACGCTGTATCTGCCTATCGGCAAGGCCCTCGACTTTGCGACCGACCACATGAACCATCTGCAATTCCTGACGATCCGGCGTTACCTGACCCTCGTCTTTCTCTTTCTCATTGTCCTGCTTTTGGTGCTCGCGCTATGGCCCTGATCTTTGAGTTGGCCGTTCAGAGCGCGCAGATGGCACTGGTGCTTTTGCTGGCGCCACTCCTGACCGGCTTCGTGCGTAAGGTGAAGGCGAGACTGCTACGGCGTCAGGGACCATCCCTGATCCAGCCCTACCGCGATCTCCTGCGGCTGATGCGCAAGGAAGTCGTTCTGGCGGACAACGCATCCTGGCTGTTTCGCGTGACACCCTATCTGATCTTTGCCGCCACCTGGGTTGCGGCAGCACTCATCCCGACATTCGCAACTGGCCTGACCTTCAGTTGGACCGCCGATCTGATAGCCATCGTCGCACTGCTTGGAAGCGCGCGATTCTTCCTGGCGCTGGCAGGGATGGATGTCGGCACGAGCTTCGGCGGCATAGGCTCGAGCCGCGAGGTGATGATCGCTTCGCTGGCCGAGCCCGCGATGCTGCTGATCGTCTTCAGCCTGGCGCTGGTCGCGGGTGCGACGCAACTCTCGACGGTCGCCGCCTTCATGGGCTCGCCGGAGGTTGGCCTGAGGGTATCGCTCGGGATGTCGCTCATCGCCCTCGTGATGGTGGCGATCGCCGAAAACGCCCGCATACCAGTGGACAACCCATCGACCCACCTGGAACTCACCATGGTTCACGAGGCGATGGTGCTGGAATATTCCGGTCGCCATCTGGCGATGATCGAGTTTGCCGCCTTCCTCAAGCTTTTGCTCTATGTGTCCCTGATTTCCTGCGTCTTCGTACCCTGGGGGTTGGTGACAGCCCGAGCCGGACCTGGGTCTTATGTTCTGGGCGTCGTCTTCTATATAGGCAAACTTGCCGTGAGCGGCATTCTCCTCGCCCTGTTTGAGACAGCCATCGCCAAGATGCGTGTGTTCCGCGTCCCGGATTTCCTCGGCGCAGCACTCATGTTGGCGCTGCTGGGCACACTCCTGCTGTTCGTCTCGCGGAGCCTGTGATGAACGGCCTCACCTTCGACATCGCTCATCTGCTCGCCGGTGGCCTGGTGCTGGTCAGCTTCATGATGCTGTATCAGGATCGCCTCTTTGCGCTGATCAACGTCTTTGCGCTTCATGCAATCGTGCTCGCGCTGTCGGTGGCATGGCAGGCCTACATTCAGGACGCCCATCATCTCTATGTCACGGCGGCGATCGCCCTCATCTTCAAGGCGATCGTCATTCCCGTCGGGCTTCATCGCATCATTCAGCGGCTCGGTATCCATCGCGACATCGAGACAGCCGTCGGCATCGGTCCGACCATGCTTGCGGGAATTGGTCTGGTGACTCTTTCCATGGTCCTGATGCTGCGGGTCACTCCTGAAGCCGACCCCCTCGCCCGCGAGGATCTTGCCTTTGCTCTGTCCATCATATTGCTGGGACTCCTGGTGATGGTCACCCGCCGGAATGCCGTCAGCCAGGTTGTCGGATTCATGTCGCTCGAGAACGGCCTGGTTCTCGCCGCCACTGGGGCCAAGGGCATGCCGCTGGTTGTCGAGATCAGCGTCGCCTTCTCGATTCTGATCGCCTTCATCGTCATCGGTGTCTTCCTGTTTCGCATACGCGAGAGGTTCGATTCGGTGGATGTCGGCGCGCTCGACGACTACAGGGGAGAACACCGTTGACCGTGTTTTCCCTCGATGCGGTAGCGGCCATCTTGCTGACACCAGTCGTTGCGGCCGCCCTTCTGGCGGCGCTGCCTAACTACCGGATAACGGCTGGCCTCAATGTCGCCGCGAGCTTGCTGACCTTGCTCGCCGCAGTGTCGCTTCTCGTCACGGATCGGCCACAGCCCGGTCAATACCTTCTCGTCGACGACCTCAATATCGTTTTCATCGTGCTCAACACATTCGTCGCTTTCACGACCAGCGTCTTCAGCGCCTCCTACATTGCGCACGAGCTGGATACCGGGCGGCTGACCGCGGCGAATCTGCGGTTCTACCATGCGATGTACCAGATCATGATGTTCGGCATGAACCTGGCGTTCGTGTCGAACAATATCGGCTTGATGTGGGTGGCGGTGGAGCTTGCCACGCTGACCACCGTGCTCATGGTTGGCATCTATCGCACGCATGAGGCGCTGGAAGCCGCCTGGAAATATTTCATTCTCGGAAGCGTCGGCATTGCGCTTGCACTCTTCGGAACCATCCTCGTCTATATGGCCGCGCAGCCAGTTGTTGGTGAGGGCACGAATGCCATGGTCTGGACAGTGCTTATCGAGCACGCTGCGCATTTCGACCCGGCCCTGCTCAACGTCGCCTTTGTCTTCCTGCTGCTCGGCTACGGTACGAAGGTTGGCCTTGCGCCCTTGCATGCCTGGCTGCCCGACGCGCACGCAGAAGGCCCGACGCCGATTTCCGCAGTGCTGTCGGGCTTGCTGTTGAACGTCGCGCTCTATGCCGTGCTGCGCTTCAAGCTGTTGCTCGCGGCAAGCCCGGAGGCGATCGCGACCGGGCCATTGATGATAACGATGGGGCTGACGTCGCTTGTTTTCGCGGCCTTCATGCTTTACCGCCGCCGCGACATCAAACGTCTGTTCGCGTACTCCTCTATCGAGCACATGGGCATCATCGTGTTCGCTTTCGGCATGGGTGGCCCGCTCGCCAATTTTGCCGGCCTGCTGCACATGGTCATGCACAGCCTGACCAAGTCGGCGATCTTTTTCACGGTCGGACACATTGCGCAGGTCAAGGGAACACAGAACATCACCGAGATCCGGGGACTGACGGTGACCCATCCGGCGCTTGGCTGGGCGCTCGTCATCGGCGTTGTTGCCATTGCCGGCCTCCCCCCGTCCGGCATCTTCATGAGCGAATTCCTGGTCGTGAGTTCGACATTTGCAAGACACCCGCTTTTGGCGATGCCGTTAGTATTCGGGATTCTGCTCGCTTTCGGCGCCCTGCTGCTTCGGTTGACCGGCGTCGCCTTCGGCGAACCGCGCGGCAGCACTGCGCCCGCCGAAGCGTCCTACATTCCGATGTATTCCCACTTGGCGCTGGTGTTTGCCGCCGGCATCTATCTGCCGGCGCCCCTGGTTGCGTGGTTCCAGCATGTCGCGAGCATTCTGGGGTGAGGCGCATGAACAAGAAACCCGCACTGGTTGATCTCATCGAAGCCGGCCGGCCTGTCGGAAACCACGCTCCCTGGCGGCGCGCCGTTGTGACCCCAAAGGCCTGGACCCTTGCGGTGGACCAGCTTGCCGAAGGCCGCTGGCGTCTGCTCGGCCTTTGGGGGGAGCCGGACCGGATCCATATGACGCTTCTCGGCGAAGGTCTAGACATCGGCGTTATCAGCCTGGAATGCCGCCGCGGCCGCTACCCGTCTGTCGGCGAACGACACTCGCCGGCCTTGCGCCTCGAGCGTGCCGCGGCGGACCTCTTCGGGCTGTCGCCGCAGGGGCTCCCCGATACCCGTCGCTGGCTCGACCACGGCCAATGGGGCGTCAGCCATCCCCTGGCGGCGCGACCTCAGCCGCCGGCGACCGCTTCCTCCTACCGGTTCCTTGCCGCGGAAGGCGAGAGCCTCCACCAGATCCCGGTCGGACCAGTGCATGCCGGGATCATCGAACCGGGACACTTCCGGTTTACGGCAAGCGGCGAAACAGTTGTGCGGCTGGAGGAGCGCCTCGGCTACGTGCACAAGGGTATCGAAGGCCTGATGGCAGGGGCGACCATCGAGCGCGCTGCCATGCTGGCGGGCAGGACCTCCGGCGACAGCACGGTGGCCTATTCCCTTGCCTTTGCCCGCGCCGTCGAGGCGGCTCTCGGCATTGCGGTTCCGCCGCGCGCAATCTGGCTGCGGGCGCTGATGGCCGAGCTGGAGCGTCTTGCCAATCATCTCGGCGATATCGGCGCCATCTGCAACGACGCCGCCTTCGCGATCATGCATGCTCATTGCGGCGTGCTGCGCGAGCGTGTGCTGCGCGCCAGCGAGGCGGCCTTCGGCCACCGGTTGATGCGCGACCGCATCGTGCCCGGGGGCGTGGCAAGCGATTTGAACGAAGCGGGGACGGAGGCCGTCCGCTCGCTGATCGCGGAGATCAGGCGGCGCTTTCCTCATCTGGTCGAGCTCTACGACAACACGGCGTCGCTGCAGGACCGCACCGTCGCCACCGGCCGGCTCAGGGTCGAGCTCGCCCGTCAATATGCAGCGGGCGGCTATGTCGGCCGGGCCTCCGGCCGGGATTTCGATGCGCGGCGCACGCCAGGCTATGCGCCTTACGATGAACTCACCTTCGACGTGCCCGTCCTCCAGGAGGGCGATGTCAACGCGCGCGTCTGGATCCGCATCCGCGAGGTCGAGCAGAGCCTGTCGCTCATCGAGCAGATCCTGGAGCGGCTGCCCGGCGGTCCGATCCGCGTCGATATCGCCGGGCCTGACGGGCCGCGCGAAGGCATGGCGCTGGTCGAGGGTTTTCGAGGCGACATCCTGGCCTGGCTGCGCATCGGCAAGAGCGGCAATATCGAGCGCTGCCACCTGCGTGACCCATCATGGTTTCAATGGCCGCTTCTTGAAGCAGCGATCGAGGGAAATATCGTCGCCGACTTCCCGCTCTGCAACAAATCGTTCAACTGCTCCTACTCTGGTCACGATCTCTAAGGCATTCTGCCATGCGCAAGCACCTCTTCGAAGGCCTGACACGGACCCCTCTCACCGAGCGTCCGCCTGAGGCGAGCCAGACGGCGATCGACGAACTCGCCCGCGCGCTAAACGGCGCTGCCCGCAAGCAACTGGGCCGTAGCCTGTCGATCCGGGCGGTCGACGCCGGTTCCTGCAATGGCTGCGAACTCGAAATGCACGCGCTGAACAATGCTTTCTATGACGTCGAACGTTTCGGAATCCGGTTCGTCGCGTCGCCGCGCCATGCCGATGTGCTGCTTGTCACGGGCCCGGTCACAAAGAACATGCGCGAGGCGCTGAAGCGGACTTATGACGCGACACCGGCCCCCAAATGGGTGGTTGCCATTGGCGACTGCGCCAGGAACGGCGGCTGTTTCGCTGGCAGCTATGCGATCGTGGGAGGCGTGTCAGAGGTGCTGCCGGTCGATCTGCACATTCCAGGCTGTCCGCCGCCACCAATCGAAATTCTGAAAGGCCTGCTCAGCCTGCTTGAGGGGGTAAATTCAAAGGCTGGTGTTCTCCCAGGTTGAATTCCCATGTGGAGGTTTTCCAGGTCGGCCTCGTCGCTGCATGTATCCAATGCATGGCCGTGATTTTAGCGACTCTTGGAATCTTGCTAGCCGCGCGACATGAGCTGATCTGGCGCCTTTGGACGCCAATGCTAACGCCGCGCCCGAGTTGGATTCGTACCGACGTCACGCGGCCGCTCTTCAGGGCAACCACTGATACCGACATTCGCTCATCGTAAAGATTTGAGACTAAGTCGCATAACCGCAGCGCCGCCGAGTAGACCGTTCAGCACTACCATGGTGAATGCCAAAATCGTCAGTCCAGCAGGCGTGTTTGACGATTTTATCTACCCCTCATGCGGGGCAGCTTGAATTCACCGGTCTCTAAAGTCTCAACAAATTTTCGATCTCGACCAGCACCGACCGGGCGATGGAGGTTCCCCCGCTAAATTCCGACGACGAGGGCGCCACCGCTGAGACCGGCACCCGCGGCCGCCAGAAGAATTTTCTCGCCGGGCCGAAACGGCTGCATCCGATGGGCCAGCGACAGCGAGAGCGGGATCGTCGCGGCGGAAGAATTGCCATAGTCGGCGATCGTCTTGACGATCGCGTGATCGGCTATGCCGAGGTTTCGCCCGACCGCATCGAAAATGCGGGCATTGGCCTGATGCGGCACAAACCGATCGATGTCCTGCGGCCGCATTCGAGCAGCAGTGAGGGCGTCCTGCGAGCAGGCGGTCATCATCTCCACGGCCTTGGCGAACACTTCGCGGCCGTCGGTGATCGTCATTCGGGTCTGCTCGAGGTCGAGGTCGCCATGGAACGGGGTGTTGCTTCCGCCGGCGGGAATCTGGATCAGCCCGTAGCGCGAGCCGTCGGAATTCACCGAAGCGCCGAGAATGCCTCGATCCGGGTCATCGCACGGACCAATCACCACGGCGCCGGCGGCATCGGCAAACAGCACGGCGCTGGCGCGCTCGGCCGGATTGATGCGGCGGCTGAGGATGTTGGCGGCAATGACAAGGCTCGCTTTGCCGTGCAGGCGGGTGAAGCCGTCGGCGAACATCAGTGCATAGATGAAACCGGCGCAGGCGCCGGTGAGGTCGACCGCGCCGGCCCGGCCGAGCCCGAGCCGATGTGCGACCAGCGGCGCGCTTGGCGGCAGAAGGTGATCGGGCGTCGAGGTGGCAAGCAACAGCAGACCGATGTCGCCGCGCTCGATGCCGGCATTTGCCAGCGCCATGTCGCCGGCAGAGGCGGCAAGGCCCGACAGCGTGTCTTCGTCCGTCGCCCAGAAGCGGGACCGTATCCCGGTGCGCCGCTCGATCCAGCCGGGTTCAAGCCCGAGACGATCTTCGATTTCCGGGTTCTCCACCTTGCGCGCCGGCGCATGATGACCAAGCCCGAGAATGCGTGACGATCTGCTCATGGCTTTGAGCCGAAGCGTTCGCCGGCCTCCTCGATCGCGTCATAGAGCCCGTCCAACTCGTCTCCGGTGATGCAATAGGGTGGCAGAAGATAGAGGACATTGCCGAGCGGGCGCACAAGCAGGCCGCGCTCGAGGAAAAAAGCGCGCAGTTTTGGCCCGATCTCGGCCAGATAGCCGGCAGAGTCGGTACGCAGATCGAGGGCGGCGATCGTGCCGGTCGCCCGACTATCGATGAACAAGGGATTGTCGCGGAAGCGTTGAAGCCCGGCGGCCTGCTTCGCGCTCAGGGCCGCAATGCGCTCGGCCACCGGCTCGTCACGCCAGATCTCGACATTGGCGAGTGCGGCCGCGCAGGCGATCGGATTGGCGGTGTAGGAGCTCGAATGGAAAAACGTCTTCTGCCGGTCCTCGGAATAGTGGGCCTGGAAAATGGCATCGGTGGCGAGCGTGGCGGCCAGCGGGATGGCGCCGCCGGTCAAGCCCTTCGAGGTGCACAGGATATCAGGAGAGATGGACGCCTGCTCGCAGGCGAACATGGTTCCGGTGCGCCCCCAGCCGGTCATCACCTCGTCGGCGATCAGTAGCGTGCTGGAGGTCTCGGCGATCTTCTTCAATTCGACCAGAACCCAGGCCGGATACATCAGCATGCCGCCGGCGCCAAGCACGAGAGGCTCAACGATCACTGCGGCCGCGCGCCGGTCGCGGGAGAGTGCCTCGAACCGATCCAGCGTCTCCTGCTCGCGCCCTGCGGCCGGGAAGGGAATGGTGTCGACCTCGAACAGCAAGGGCTCGTAGGCGGCGTTGAACACGCCGCGGGCGCCAACACTCATCGTGCCGATCGTGTCGCCATGGTAGCTGTGCTCCATGACAACGATGCGCGAGCGCGGTGTGCCGATGTTGCGGAAATAGCCGAGCGCCATCTTCAGTGCGACTTCAACGCAAGTCGAGCCACTGTCGGAATAGAACACCCGGTCGAGCCCGGGCGGAGCAAGGTCGACAAGCGCCTCTGCCAGGCGTTCGGCCGGCTCGTGGGTGAAGCCCGCGAAGATGATCTGGTCGAGAGCAGACGCAGTCGTCTCGATGGCCTTCATGATGCGGGGATGGCGGTGGCCATGGGTGACGACCCACCAGGAGGAAATGGCGTCCAGGATGCGAGAGCCGTCGGCCTTGTGGAGATAGGCTCCCTCAGTCAGGACGATTTCAGGAATCGCCGGCTCGAGCGCGTGCTGGGTGAAGGGATGCCAGACTCGAGACTGCGCCATCAGTCGCCTCCGGCAATCAAAGCGAGGTCGAAGCCGGCAACCATCGCTGCTCTCAGCGCTTCACCCGTCAGCGGATCGAGGCGCGGCAGCCTGCCGAGTTGTGGCACGCCGCTGAATTCCACGATTGTCCTTTGCGTGTCGGCTACCTCTTCGCCGATGAAGGCGATGCCGATGAGCGGGATGGAGCGGGCCCGCAGAGCCTCGATCGACAGCAGGGTATGGTTGATTGTGCCGAGCGCGGTGCGCGCGCAAAGGATGACTGGCAGTTGCCATTCCCGGAAAATGTCGATGAACCTTGTCTGTCGATTAAGCGGCACCATCAGCCCGCCGGCGCCTTCGATGATGAGCGGACCCGGCAAGTCTGGAAGTGAGAGCTTGGCCGCCTCGATCGCGACGCCGTCGATTTCGGCTGATCGATGCGGCGACAGCGGCATCCTCAGACGGTAAACTTCCGGCAGGACGCGCCCGGCGGGCAAGCCGGAAAGCCGGGCAACGACCTCGCTGTCAGTCTCTTCGTCGAGGCCCGATTGCACCGGCTTCCAGTAGAAGCCGTCGAGCAGGCCGGCGAGCCCTGCCGAAAACACTGTCTTGCCAATTCCAGTGTCTGTTCCGGTGACGACGATGCGCTTGATCATGCCGTGGCCAACACCTCGACAAGCGCCTCGACCATGGCGGAAATGTCGGTTTCGTCGACGTTGAGCGTCAGGGAAATGCGCAGGCGCGATGTGCCCTCGGGTACGGTCGGCGGACGAATGCCGCGTATGTCGAAGCCGCGGGCCTGCAGTCCTGCCGCTACCGCCATGGTGCGCCTGTTCTCGCCGATGACAAATGGCTGGATCTGCGAGCCGCTGGGTACCACGCCGCAGCGCTCGGCCAATTGGCGGCCCGCGAGGGCGACACGCTCATGCAATTGAACGCGGCGCATCGGTTCGTCGGACAGCATGGCGAGCGCTTCGCGCGCCGCGACCGCCATCAGCGGCGACGGCGCAGTGGCGTAGATGAATGGCCGGCACCGGTTGACGAGATAGTCGCACAGCGTTCCCGGCCCGGTGACAAGCGCGCCGGACGCGCCGAGCGCCTTGCCGCATGTATGCAGCGCAACGATGTTGTCGCGGCCCTCGAACGCGGCCGCCAGCCCGCGGCCGTCCGGTCCCCAGACGCCAGTGGCATGCGCCTCGTCGACGACGATGAATGCCTCGTGCCGATCGGCAAGCGCGACAAGGCTCTCCAACGGCGCGCAGTCGCCATCCATGCTGTAGAGGCTTTCGACCGCGATCCAGATACGCCCCATGCCGCCTTCGGCGCGCCATCGCGTGATCGCGTCCTCGACAGCGTTGACGTCGTTGTGCGCGGCCAGCACGAACTCGGCGCGGCCGGCATGCACGCCCTCATGCATGCTGGCATGGGCGAGTTCGTCGAGGACCAGCAGGTCGCCCTTCTGCGGCAGCGCGGTCAGCAGTGCGAAGTTGGCGATGTAACCGCTGCCGAAGAACAGCGCGCGTTCGGCGCCAAAGAATGCCGCGGCGTCCGCCTCCAGTTGCTCATGCTCTGGTGCATTGCCGCGCAACAGCCGCGAACCGGTGGCGCCGACCGGCGTGCCCTGCGCGATGGCCGCCGCAACGGCTTCGCCAAGTCTTTTGGAGGCGGCATGCCCAAGATAGTCGTTCGAAGAGAAGTCGAGGCCGGTGCGCGGCGACAGCGTCCGCAGCCGGTCCTTGCGTGCCAGCCCCTGCAAGGTTGCGTCATAGCGGGCAAGAGGTGCCCCGCTCATTGCGCCTCGCGTTCCATCGGCTCGATGCCGAGGCGGCGAAACAGGAGAGTATCCTTGTCTTCGCCGGGATTGTCCGCCGTCAACAGCGTGTCGCCGACGAAGATCGAATTGGCGCCGGCAAAGAAGCACAGTGCCTGCATCTCGTCGGTCATGGCAGTGCGGCCGGCGGAAAGTCGAACGTGCGATTTCGGCATCATGATGCGCGCCAGCGCGATCACCCGCACGAATTCGATCGGCTCGATGGGCCTGGCGTCGGCTAGCGGGGTGCCGTCGATCGGGATCAGCATGTTGATTGGAACGCTTTCGGGATGCTCCGGCAGATTGGCCAGCGTCACCAACATGTCGATCCGGTCCACCGGTTCTTCACCCATGCCGACAATACCGCCACAGCAGACCTTGATGCCGCTGTCGCGGACATTGGCAAGCGTATCGAGCCGGTCGGCAAAGCTGCGGGTCGAGATGATCTCGCTGTAGTAGCGCTCCGACGTGTCAATGTTGTGGTTATAGTAGTCGAGGCCCGCCTGTTTCAGTCGAGCGGCCTGCTCGAGATCGAGCATGCCGAGCGTCATGCAGGTCTCCATGCCCAGCGCCTTGACGCCTTCGACCATCGCCACGACCGCATCCATGTCGCGCGCCTTGGGGTTTCGCCAGGCAGCACCCATGCAATAGCGGGTGGCGCCGGCATCGCGCGCCTTGGTCGCCTCGGCGATGACGCGCCTGACCTCCATCAGCTTCGACGCCTTCAAACCGCTTTCGTGATGCGCAGACTGGCTGCAATAACCGCAATCCTCGGGGCATCCGCCGGTCTTGATGCTGAGAAGCCGGCTGAGCTGGACCTTATTGGGATCGAAATTCCGGCGATGAACCGTCTGCGCCTGAAACAAAAGGTCATTGAAAGGCGCGTCGTGGAGGGCCTGGGCTTCTTCCAGGGTCCACATCCGGCCGCCGTCGAAGGATTGAACTTCAGGCAGGGTCTTTTCCGAAATCGCTGCGTGCATTTCCATCCTGTTCCTTGCGTTGTGGCCACATGGCGCCTTGAATCCGCGGACTGCGTCCAAAAGAGCATAGTTGTCGAACTTCTCCCAGGTGCCGTCCTTCCTTGTGGACTCTGTCCTTGATCATCGATCAGGGGGCTTGGGCCTCATCAGCACATTGTCCCACCAGTTATCGGCGATGTGAGGCAGTTCGACAGCAGGCTCCCTGCCCAACAAGAGCCCTAGCACGCGCGGCGGTGTGAGTGGCATTTGTTGCACGCGGCACCCTGTCGCGTTTGCGACGGCGCAGGCGACTGCGGCAGGCGGATTGAGAATGGGCACCTCGCCAGCGCCCTTTACGCCGAGGGGACCGATGGAAGGCGCGCCTTCATAGAGATCTTCAGAGGGGCGTTTGCCCTTGAACAGGCAACTTCCAAGGGTGAGCGATCTGGCTGTCGCTTTTGGTATAGAAATGCGCCGACGCGAAGGGCAAAGACCAAGACGTGGTCGAATGTGCCGTCCTTGACGACGTTGACGGGCAGCAGGCAGCAGTTCACCCTTCTCACATTGGTCCCTCCGGGGCGGACTTGATAATTGGAATTCGATCAAATCCCTATGCAAGACAGGAAAACTCCGGCGAAGAAAGAGACCGCAAAAAGCGACCGCGGCCAGGCCGTCAGCGCGGACCTGATCGCTGTTGTGATCGCCGTGACAAATGGTGAGCCACGCGTGCTGACCATCGGACAGGCCGCCGGTGCTTTGCCATCCGGACCCTTTGAACTCGGCCACCGTTCCTTGCAGTCGGGCCTAAGAGCCTGGGTAGAGCGGCAGACCGGTCATCCGCTGGGCTATATCGAACAGCTTTACACCTTCGCCGACCGCGACCGGATCGGTGACGAGCACGTACAGCGCGTGATCTCAATCAGCTATCTCGGCCTGACGCGGGAAGAGCAGACGGAGAGGTCGCCAGCGAATGGATGGCACGGCTGGTACGACTATTTTCCGTGGGAGGATCACCGCGCAGGCGTGCCGACCTTAGTGTCTGGCATTCTCATGCCCCAACTGCGGGCCTGGGCCGATGAGGCCGAAGACCCGGACACGCGTCACGACCGCTGGCAGCGCGCGGCAATCGCTTTTGGCTTCGATGAGTGCCACTGGAACGAGGAACTCGTCCTGCAGCGATACGAACTGCTCTACGAAGCCGCGCTGGTCGCGGAATCCAGACGCAGCAGCAACACAGGCAGCGCGCCGTCAGTTCCCGGCCGTCCGATGATTGCCGATCATCGCCGTATTCTGGCAACGGGGATCGCCAGACTGCGAACCAAGATCAAGTACCGGCCCGTCGTGTTCGAGCTGATGCCAGCGACGTTCACATTGCTGCAATTGCAGCGAACCGTGGAGGCACTGGCAGGCCGGCTCGTTCACAAGCCAAACTTTCGGCGAATCATCGAAGAGCAAGATCTGGTCGAGGAGACAGGCGAGACAATGTCCGCCACCGGGGGGCGCCCAGCGAAGCGCTTCCGCTTTCGCCAAACGGTTCTGGCGGAGCGAACTGTCGCAGGGACGAAATTGCCCCTCTCACGCGTTTGACATTCCTTATACTCAGGATAAGTATATGCCCTAGTTATACTCATTTAGAGAATAATAGGGTTGACCATGCTCAGCACCTCCGCACGTACGGTTGCGCTCTATGATCGGGTGCGACGGGTCATCCCGCCCATCGAATGGCCGGCTTTCACCGGTGATATCGAAGCCATCCTCGATCTGAAACGGCAGCGCAATGCCGTCATCCTGGCGCACAACTACCAGACGCCGGAGATCTTCCACTGTGTTGCCGACATCGTCGGCGACAGCTTGGCGCTCGCCCGCAAGGCAATGGCAGTCGATGCCGATGTCATCGTTCTCGCCGGCGTGCATTTCATGGCCGAGACGGCCAAGTTGCTCAACCCGGGCAAAACAGTGCTTATCCCGGACACGCAAGCCGGCTGCTCGCTCGCCGATTCCATTACGGCCGAGGATGTCCGCCTGCTGCGGCAGCGCTATCCTGGCATACCGATCGTCACCTACGTCAACACTTCCGCGGCTGTGAAGGCAGAGTCCGACATCTGCTGTACCTCCGGCAATGCGAAAGCCGTGGTGGAGTCGCTGGGTGTTCCTCGGGTGATCATGTTGCCGGACGAGTATCTGGCCCAGAACATCGCCGCACAGACCGATGTGCAGATCATCGCCTGGAAAGGGCATTGCGAGGTGCATGAGCGCTTCACGCCTGCCGACATCCGCCAACTGCGCGAGGACCATCCCGGTGTGACGGTACTCGCCCATCCCGAGTGTCCACCCGAAGTGGTGACTGAGGCCGATTTTTCCGGCTCGACCGCTGCCATGTCCGACTATGTCGGGCAGCGAAAGCCGGCACGGGTCGTGCTGATGACGGAATGCTCGATGAGCGACAATGTCGCGGTCGAACACCCCGATGTCGAGTTCATCCGGCCCTGCAATTTGTGCCCGCACATGAAGCGGATAACGCTCGCCAACATTCGTTCGTCGCTCGAACACAACCGCCACGCTGTGACAATCGAGCCGGAGATTGCCGGGCGCGCGCGGCTGGCCGTCGAGCGGATGCTGGCCGTATGAACATGGACGTCCGCGATCTCGCCGGCCGGCCGGTCATCATTGGCGGCGGCGTAGCCGGGCTGATGACGGCGCTTCACCTGGCGCCCGAGCCGGTGCTTCTGCTATCGAGATCACCGCTTGGCGCGGACGCGTCGAGCGCGTGGGCGCAGGGTGGGCTTGCTGCCAGCCTGGGCAACGATGATGAGCCAGCGCTCCATCTTTCCGACACGCTCGCCGCAGGTGATGGTCTTTGCGACAAGCAAGCAGCAACGCGCATCGTGCACGCCGCGCCCGCCGCGACTGAGGATCTGGCGCGCCTTGGGGTTCGCTTCGACCGGACGCCGACAGGCGCCCTTCGTCTCGGATTGGAAGCGGCGCACAGCCGGCGGCGCATCGTTCATGCCGGAGGCGACGGGAGCGGCCGGGAGGTCATGCGCGCACTGGTCGCCGCCGTGAAATCGACGCCGACCATAGAGGTCGTCGAGGGCTTCGAAGCGCGCCGGCTGGCCGTGGAGGACGGCAGGGTCACCGGGGTGATGGCGAGTTGTTCGACAGGTCCGGTGTTCCTCGCCACGGGACGGGTCGTCCTCGCCACGGGCGGGATTGGCGGGCTGTTTCAGGATTCAACCAACCCGCTGAGCAGTTGCGGGCAGGGCCTGGCGCTCGCTGCGCATGCGGGTGCCGTCCTTGCCGACCTGGAGTTCATCCAGTTCCACCCGACCGCGCTCGATGGGCCGGGCCGTCCGATGCCGCTCATCAGCGAGGCGGTTCGCGGCGAAGGTGCGGTGATCGTCGGCGAGACAGGCCGACGTTTCCTCGACGGCGTGCGAGGGGCGGAACTCGCACCGCGCGACATCGTCGCGCGCGCCGTCTGGCGCCATCTTGCCGACGGCCATCGCGTCTTCCTCGACGTACGCGAAAAGCCAGGCGCGACATTCGCGCAGCAGTTTCCCACCATCGCGTTGGCCTGCAGCAAGGCCGGCATCGATCCAGCGCGTGATCTCATCCCGATCCGGCCGGCGCAGCACTATCACATGGGTGGCATCGCCGTGGATCTGGCCGGGCGTACTTCCGTTCCGGGACTTTGGGCTTGCGGAGAGGTCGCTTCGACCGGGCTGCACGGCGCCAACCGGCTTGCCAGCAATTCCTTGACCGAGGCCGTCGTCTGCGCGCGCTGGGTTGCCGAGAGTGTAGCTGGTTCGCCCGACGGCAGCGGAAAACCAGCGACGGCACCTGACCTGCCCACGCCGAACCCAAAGCCTGTGCGCCCTCTCCTGTCGCGTGCCCTCGGCGTCATGCGAGATGGCGAAGGGTTGAAAGAGGCCGCGCGGGCCTTGCTGCCGCTGTTGCAGCGGCACGACGCGGCGTCCGATCCCGCCGCCGTCGGGCTGATGATCACCCTTGCCGCCTTGCTGCGCCGGGAAAGCCGCGGTGCTCATTTCCGGACCGACTTTCCGCATCATGCAACCGTCGCTCGCCGCTCCGAAATCACGCTCGACGCGGCTGTGGCGGCAGCGCGGGAACTCGCATCCTCCCCGGCACTCGAAAGCGTCCTGTGATGAACCTCTCACCCCTTCCCGCAATCATGCTCGAGCCACTGGTCCGGGCAGCTCTGCTCGAAGATCTCGGCAGGGCCGGCGACCTGACCTCGGACGCCGTCGTACCGAAAGATCATCATGCGACAACAGTGCTGACTGCGCGTCAGGCCGGAACTGTCGCCGGGCTCGATCTGGCGACGCTCGCCTTCCGGCTCATCGACAAGAGCGTCGACGTGAAAGTGCATCTGCCTGACGGCATCGCCGTCGCGCAAGGCGAGATCATTGCCTCGGTGCGCGGTCCGGCCCGCGCCATACTCACGGCGGAACGGACGGCGCTCAATTTTCTTTGTCATTTGAGCGGCATCGCCACGGCGACCGCATCGGTCGTCGCGGCTGTTCGGGGCCACGCTGCGAAGATCGTTTGCACACGCAAGACGACGCCTGGATTGCGGGCGGTCGAAAAGTATGCCGTGCGCGCCGGCGGCGGCGCCAATCACCGTTTCGGCCTCGACGACGCCATCCTGATCAAGGACAACCACATCGCCGTCGCCGGCGGAATTCGCCCCGCCATCGAGCGGGCGCGGGCCGGCGCCGGCCATCTCGTCAAGATCGAAGTTGAGGTTGATACGCTGGCCCAGTTGGAAGAAGCCTTGCCCCTCGCCCCCGACGCAGTGCTGCTCGACAATATGTCGGTCGACGCGTTGCGGCAGGCGGTGGCCATGGTTGCCGGCCGGGCAATCACCGAGGCGTCAGGCAGGATCACCGTCAATACGGCGTCAGCCGTCGCCGCGACCGGTGTCGATCTGATTTCCATCGGCTGGTTGACCCACAGTGCGCAGATCCTCGACATCGGGCTCGACTACCGTGAGCTTTGACCGTCGAGCCTGGCCGTCGGCAGCTGAATGACTTCTTCTCGACACGAATAGGGCACCGGACCAATGCGAAAAATAGTCGCCGGCAAGCTGCACGGCATCCATGTCACCGAAGCGAACCTCAATTACCTTGGATCGATAACGCTGGACCCTGACCACTGTGAAGCAGCCGGGATCCTGCCCATGGAGTTCGTGGATATCTGGAACAAGAATTCCGGTGCGCGGATTTCGACCTATGTCATTCTCGGCGAGCGCGGCTCACGATGCTGCATCCTCAATGGTGCGGCCGCCCGCACCTGCCAGCCCGGCGACCAAATCATCGTCTGCAACTCCCTCTACGTGGACGAAGCGCGGATCACCGCAGTGAAGCCGCGGATCGTCACGTTCGACCAAGACAACCACATACGCGACCGCCTGAGCTACTCGGTCGATCTTGACACGCACGGCCGGTACAGTTTTTCCATCCTTGACGAGGCGAATGCGGCTTTGGCCATTCGCGCGCTGGTCTCCGGGGCGTGACTTGCTCTCCATACCCGCGCGTGCATTTCCGCTGCGTTTGATTGGTCGCCTATCACCGCAGCGGGCCGAATGCGCTTGACAAGACAGCGCCGGCCCGTTCAATTCGATGCATTCACCAGGGGAGTCCCGGCAAGGGGCTGAGATACTGCTGGCTTTCGCGGCGCAGTGACCCGTTGAACCTGATCCAGTTCATACTGGCGTAGGGACGGTGCAAGCGCTTTGCGGGAGTTTACGCCCGAGATCCTGTTTCGGCAGGTCGACAGAAGCGTCTTTTCATCCTTCCGGCACAGAACTGGGTCTCCAATGCATGAGCAAAGGAGCCTCACGATGAATGCCCTCACCCCCGCCGTGTCGACGGGACCACTGCCCGCCTCGCGGAAGATCCACAAGTCCGGCGTCTTCCATCCGCACATCAAAGTGCCGATGCGCGAAATCTCAGTCCATCCGACGGCCGGGGAGCCGCCCGTCACCGTCTACGATCCGTCCGGCCCCTATACCGACCCTGCTCTCGAAACCAGCATCGAAAAGGGCCTTGCCCGGCTTCGCCACGAATGGGTCACGGCGCGCGGCGATGTCGAAGCCTATGACGGCCGCCATGTCCGGCCGGAAGACAATGGGTTCGCCACCGGCGAGCGCCTGACGCCGGAATTTCCCATTCGTAACCGGCCGCTCAGGGCCAAGGCAGGCAAGGCGGTCACCCAGCTTGCCTATGCGCGCGCCGGTATCATCACGCCTGAAATGGAGTTCGTCGCGATCCGCGAGAACCTCGGCCGCGAGATCCTGCGCGGCAAGCTTGAGCGCGACGGCGAAGCCTTCGGCGCGGCGATCCCAGACTTCGTCACGCCGGAATTCGTGCGCGACGAGGTGGCTCGCGGCCGGGCGATCATTCCCGCAAACATCAATCATCCCGAGAGCGAGCCGATGATCATCGGCCGCAATTTCCTGGTGAAGATCAACGCCAATATCGGAAACTCAGCGGTCACCTCGTCGATGGCCGAGGAGGTGGAAAAGATGGTCTGGGCGATCCGCTGGGGCGCCGATACGGTGATGGACCTCTCGACCGGCCGCAACATCCACAACATCCGCGAATGGATCGTGCGCAATGCGCCGGTGCCGATCGGCACGGTGCCGCTCTATCAGGCGCTCGAAAAGG
Organism: Mesorhizobium monacense; assembly: GCF_056781675.1. Taxonomy (NCBI): domain Bacteria; kingdom Pseudomonadati; phylum Pseudomonadota; class Alphaproteobacteria; order Hyphomicrobiales; family Phyllobacteriaceae; genus Mesorhizobium; species Mesorhizobium monacense. The sequence continues at coordinate 4,440,392 of NZ_CM165567.1, forward strand.
TCAACGGCATTGCCGAAGACCTGACCTGGGAGGTCTACCGCGACACGCTGATCGAACAGGCCGAACAGGGCGTCGACTATTTCACCATCCACGCCGGCGTGCGGCTGCACTACATCCCGCTGACCGTCGACCGGGTCACGGGCATCGTCTCGCGCGGTGGGTCGATCATGGCCAAATGGTGCCTGCACCATCACCGGGAGAGCTTCCTTTACGAGCATTTCGCCGAAATCTGCGACATCTGCCGCGCCTATGACGTGTCCTTTTCGCTCGGCGACGGCCTTCGTCCGGGCTCGATTGCCGACGCCAACGACGCGGCGCAATTCGCAGAGCTGGAAACGCTCGGCGAGCTGACGAAGATCGCCTGGGCAAAAGACTGCCAGGTGATGATCGAGGGGCCCGGCCACGTACCGATGCACAAGATCAAGGAGAACATGGACAAGCAACTCGCCGTCTGCGGCGAGGCGCCATTCTATACGCTTGGACCGCTGACGACCGACATCGCGCCGGGCTATGACCACATCACCTCCGGCATCGGCGCCGCGATGATCGGGTGGTTCGGCACTGCCATGCTCTGCTACGTCACGCCGAAGGAGCATCTCGGCCTTCCCGATCGCAACGATGTCAAGATTGGCGTGATCACCTACAAGATAGCTGCCCATGCCGCCGACCTGGCGAAGGGCCACCCAGCAGCGAAAACCAGGGATGATGCCCTTTCGCGTGCGCGCTTCGAGTTCCGCTGGGAAGACCAGTTCAACCTGTCGCTCGACCCCGAAACCGCGCGGTCCTTCCACGACCAGACCTTGCCCAAAGAGGCCCACAAGCTGGCGCATTTCTGCTCGATGTGCGGGCCGAAATTCTGCTCAATGCGAATATCCCACGACATCCGCGCCGAGGCTCAGAAAGAGGGCATGGCGGCGATGGCGGCGAAATACCGCGAGGGCGGCGATCTCTACGTGCCAGCGGAAGAGAGCGGCGCACCGCTCATGCCGGAGGCGCATGAGCCGTCATGAAGGAGTTGATCAAAGGGGCCGGCGTCGCCGGCCTCACCGCGGCCTTCGAACTCGCCACCCGCGGCGCGGCGGTGACGCTTGCCGAGACGAGGCTTAGCCTCGGCGGCAATGCGTCGTGGTTCGCCGGCGGCATGTTGGCGCCATGGTGCGAGCGTGAAAGCGCCGAGCAGCCGGTGCTCGATCTCGGACGCGACGCCGCCGACTGGTGGGATACGGCAACGCCCGGGCAGGTGACGCGGGCCGGAACACTGGTCGTGGCCGCGCCGCGCGATGCGGGCGAGCTCGACCGGTTTGCCAGTCGCACGTCGGGGTACAGGCCTGTCGATGAAAACGAAATCGCACAGCTCGAGCCGGACCTCGCCGGTCGCTTCCGCCGTGCGCTGTTCTTCCCCGACGAGGCCCATCTCGACCCACGCCAGGCGATGGCGGCACTGCATGACAGGCTGGCGGCGATGGGCGTCGAATTCCGCTTCGGTGCCGATGCCCGGCACATTTCCGGATTCGATCGCCGGATCGACTGCACGGGGATGGCGGCAGAAGACGATGGGTTGCGCGGCGTTCGCGGCGAAATGCTGATCCTGCGTACGCCGGATGTCTCGCTGTCGCGCCCGGTCCGTCTGCTTCATCCGCGCTTTCCGCTCTACGTGGTGCCGCGTGCCGACCACCATTTCATGGTTGGGGCGACGATGATCGAAAGCCAATCCGGGGGACCGGTCACGGCGCGTTCGATGATGGAGCTTCTGGGTGCCGCCTGCGCGCTCCATCCGGCATTCGGCGAGGCTGAGATCGTTGAGGCTGGTGTCGGCGTTCGTCCGGCCTTTCCAGACAACCTGCCGCGTGTCGAGGCACGCGGCAACACGGTCGCGATCAACGGGCTTTATCGCCATGGCTTTCTACTCGCGCCTGCCATGGCGCGCCAGGTGGCCGACCTGGTTTTCAATCAAGACGGAACCAAGGAGCTTGCTCATGAAACTGTTGGTCAACGGCGAAGCGCATGAGGTTGCCGCCACCACCCTGGCCGAGCTGCTTGCCGCGCTCGACTATGAGGGCGATTGGCTGGCGACCGCCGTCAACAGCGACCTCGTGCACAAAGCCAACCGCGCGGAGTTCCAGCTGAGCGACGGTGATCGGATCGAAATCCTCTCGCCCATGCAGGGAGGCTAGCATGTTCGAGCTTCTCGGGACGACGCTTCCTTCCCGCCTGCTTCTCGGCACCGCGCAATATCCTTCGCCGGCCATCCTTGACGATGCGGTCAAGGCATCGGGCACGTCGGTGGTGACCGTCTCGCTGCGCCGTGAGATGGCAGGTGGCAGGGCCGGCGAGAAATTCTGGTCGTTGATCCGCTCGCTGGGCGTTAGAATCCTGCCCAACACTGCTGGCTGTCACTCCGTCAAGGAAGCGGTCACCACTGCGAAAATGGCGCGCGACGTCTTCGGTACGAGCTGGATCAAGCTCGAAGTGATCGGCAACCACGACACGCTGCAGCCAGACGTGTTCGGGCTGGTCGAAGCCGCCCGCATCCTGTGCGAGGACGGCTTTATGGTATTCCCCTACACCACCGACGATCTTGTCGTGGCCGAGCGGCTGCTGGAAGCGGGCTGCAAAGTCCTGATGCCGTGGTGTGCGCCGATCGGTTCCGCCCTCGGGCCGGTCAACATCATGGCGCTACGCTCGATGCGCGGACATTTCCCAGGCGTCCCGCTGATCGTGGATGCGGGGCTCGGGCGACCGTCACACGCCGCAACGGTCATGGAGCTCGGTTTCGACGCCGTGCTCCTGAACACGGCGGTCGCCAGGGCGGCCGATCCGGTCGGCATGGCGCGTGCCTTCGGCAAGGCGGTCGAAGCCGGTCGCGAAGCTTTTGGTTCGGGATTGCTCGAGCCGCGCGATGTCGCCGTGCCGTCGACGCCGATATTCGGCAGGGCGGTTTTCTCATGAAGCTCGATCCGTTCTATTTGATCGTCGACAGCGCCGCCTGGATTGAGCGGTTGGCACCACTCGGCGTCAAGCTGGTGCAATTGCGCATCAAGACCATGGACGAAGCCGGGTTGCGCTCCGAAATCCGAAAGGCAAAGACCTTATGTGCCGCGGAGCGATGCCAGCTCATTGTCAACGACCATTGGCGCCTGGCAATCGAGGAAGGCTGCGACTTCGTCCATCTCGGCCAGGAGGATTTGCAGACCGCCGACCGTTCGCGGATTCGGGCAGCCGGCGTCAGGCTCGGGCTGAGCACGCATGATGATGTCGAACTGGAGACGGCCATAGCGGCCATGCCCGACTACATCGCACTCGGTCCGATCTATCCCACCATCCTGAAAAAGATGAAATGGGCGCCGCAAGGGCTCGAACGGATCGGCGAGTGGAAGCGCCGGGTCGCACCTGTCCCATTGGTCGCCATTGGTGGCCTCAACCCTGACCGGCTCGATGGTGTCTTTGCGGCTGGGGCGGACAGCGCGGCAGTGGTGACCGACATCATGCTCAACGACGACCCCGAAGCGCGCACGCGGGAATGGCTCGAAAAGACGGACCAATGGCGCTGAGGCGAGAGCCGCATGTGCTTGTCGTCGGTGGATCGGACTCTAGCGGCGGGGCTGGAATTGCACGCGATATCGAGACGATCTCTTCCATTGGCGTGCGCACTTGCCTCGCTGTCACGGCGGTGACGGTGCAGACGCACGAAGCTGTCATGGAAATCCATCCTTCGCAGTCCGATCTTGTGGCCGATCAGATGCGCGCTGCGCTGCAGGCCAACCATGTGGCGGCCATCAAGATCGGCATGCTCGCAACAGCTGACATCGTCGTTGCGGTTGCCGGCGTGCTGCGCGAAAATCCGCGGATCCCAGCAGTGCTCGATCCGGTGCTGGCCTCCACGTCAGGTCGGACGCTCCTGGAAGCCGGAGCCGTCGACGCCATGAAGGGCGACCTGATGCCGCTTTGCCACCTGGTCACACCCAATCTCATCGAGTTGGCGCTCCTTATCGGCGCGGAGCAAGCGGTCGATGACGATGACGCGGTCTGGCAAGGCCAGGAACTCTTGGCCGCCGGCTCGCAGGCGATTCTGATCAAGGGCGGCCATGCAGTGGGACCCCGATCTACCGATAGTCTGTTGCGCCACGGTCAAGAACCAATCCTCTTCGACACACCGCGCCTTAAAGCGTCGATGCGCGGGACTGGATGCATGCTGGCCAGCGCGATTGCGGCACATCTGGCGAATGCGAGTCCACTCGAAGACAGCGTGCGCAAAGGCAAGCGGTTTGTTTTCGAGAGGCTTCAAAAACAAGCAGCCGAATGACAGTGGCTTTATGCTCAAGTTGAACTGCCCGTCTGAGAGGGCGCCCGCCTTTCGACACCTCAACCTTTGAATGGCTGTCATGACGCGAAGCAGACCCGCCGATTTGCACGCCATAGTACGCCACAGCACTCTCTGAAACTGAGCGGGATTTACTTCCGACGCAACGACATGTCAGATCAGCCAAACGGTCAGGAAGGAGCGGAGGAAATGGCTGACGGCAACTGACGTGCGCCAAAAGCTGAAATCACAAGGGCTGCCGTTCTACGCTGCGGCCTCCCCTACTCCCACTCGATTGCTTCAACCCATGATAACCAATTGATTTTGAAAGGCAATTTGTTTCCACTCGACACAGATACCGTCGAAGATGCCGTCAAAAATTCGAGCTTTTGATTTCATTGACGAATTACCGCTATTTGCGAATTCCTTGCTTCCGGGGACTATCGATAGGACGAGTCGATTTTTTCTTCGCAGACCGGCACTGATCCCCTTGGCGGCAGTGCGAAAAATACCGTCATCGTCCAACTTGCGCAGCAGCAATGCCACGCGGCGGCGCGAAGGCGCCCGGTTGCGAGGTGGCGCCCCAAGTAGCGCCGATAGTGTTCGGCGTGGCTCTCGCTGGTATCCTTGGCTGCTGCTTCGCCGGCCACAATGTACCACTTTCGGAGTAGGTGCCGGCCCTCGACTCAAACGCGAGTCACGGCCAATACTTCATGCCCGTAGCTTAAGCAGAGCGGGGGCTCGCACACATGTATGCTGATATCATCTCGGGAATAGCTGTTACTTCGATAGTCGTCGGAATCGCCGGTCAAGCCGTCCTACTTTGGATCGCACTGCGCGGCCTCAGTTGGACGCCGGCGGCAGATATCCAGACCATCCGAAGCGGCATTGCAGCGCGAAGGCGATTGGCCTGACGGCCACGCTGTCGCTCCCGGCCAAGCGGGTTTAGGGCGCTGTAAACTCAACCTTCATGTTCAGCTTGGAGGGCGCAGGGAGTCGCATGAGATAAAGGTCGCGGGAGCACTCGGGCAACCCCTGGATGGTCATGCGCCCAGTTTCCATCACATAGCCTCGGTCGGCGATGCCCAACTCGGCACACGTGTTCTGCTCTACCAGAAGCACCATGATGCCCAGCGTCTTCGAATTGGGATCACATCCATGATTTGCGCGACCAGGATTGGTGCCAGCCCCATGCTCGGCTCGTCGAGCAAAGGCCGGCAGGCCGCGCATCAGCGCGCGGGCAATCGCCAGTTGCACCGAAGTCGGAATGCCCTGTCCCCCGGCGGCTAAGCAAACACCGCCAGGTATCCGGCGCAAAATGGTCTGGCTCGGAACGATGACGTCTTGTACCGCAACATCGGTTTCTTCAAGGTAGGGCAACGACGGATATAGATGTCGTTGCTTGCCGATTTGACCGGAAGGTTAACAGCACGATGCCGCTCATGACTCGACGATTGGGAGCCAGGAAGCTGGCGCGCCCAGCACGACGTCTCGGAGACCTGACTGCGATGTTTGTCCTGATTGCCAGGCCGCTCGCTTTTGGGATCGCCCTCTTGTTGGCTGGTCAGGCACAGGCGCAGGCGCCGGCGACCGTCCCGCCTGAAAGGGTCAAACAGCTGTTCGAGCTTCTCGACGATCCTTCAGTGAAGGCCTGGGTGGCCGAACAACGAAATCAGGACGCAGGGTCAACGGGAGCGCCTGCCGGGGCAGGAGCTACGCCGACCGACGCATCGTCCGGCGCTGCGGCCGCACCAGGCCAGATGAATACGATGGCATCCTCGACGCTCGATCGGATCAGGCACCATATCGAAAGGATCGTGCGAACTTTGCCCCTGCTGCCAGGCCAGTTCGGGCGCGTTCGGGCAGAGACCATGCAGGATATGTCCAGCAAGGGGTCTGCCAGCGTATTGATTCTGATTGCGATGTTCATCGCTGCCGGCCTGGCGCTCACTTGGGCAACGTACAAGGTCACCCGTCCATTTCGCCTTTGGGTTATCGCGCAACCGAAGGATACGCCCATTGGGCGAGCCAAGAAGATTGGTGGTCGCACGCTTTATTCCAGCATGCTGATCGTCTCGTTCGCACTGGGCAGCGCCGGCGCGTTCATGTTGTTCGACTGGCCAATGCTTATCCGCGAGATTGTACTGACATTTCTGATGGCGGCAGTCCTTACATGGGGTGTGCGCATATACGTCATGGCCATGCTCGTCCCTTCCTTCATGAACGTCGAGAACGCCGTCGAGGTTCGTGGTTTGCCGATCACCAACGAAGCGGCTGACCATTGGTCCTATTGGCTACCCCGGATCGTCGGTGTCTTCGCCTTCTTCGGCGCCGCGTTTATCCTTTTGCCAGGTCTCGGCATCGATCGGGATGGAATGATGGTCCTGTCACTGGGTGCCGATTTCGTGCTGCTGTTGCTCTTGATGCTTGCCATTTGGCGTCGGCCAAGAACGCAGCGAGACGGTGCGCGCCACAGCGGTCACACGGAAGCGACATGGCTATTGACTGCTTATTTCGTCGTCCTGTTCCTGCAGCGTATCGCCGGCCTTTATATATACTTCTGGTTTACCTTCGCCGCATTCTTCCTGCCTTTGGCAATCGTGCTGACGCAGCGCGGGGTTAATTTCGTCCTGCGGCCGGGTTCGGAAGATGTCGGCCGGCCTACGATCCCGGCGGTGACGATCGCTGTCATCGATCGCGGAATCCGGATGATTTTGATCCTGGCGGCGGCTTACTTTCTCGCGCGTGTCTGGGGTCTGAACATGCAATCCATGCGGGACAGCGATACGACGACGACGTTCATATTGCGCGGCTTGATCAATGTCGTGGTCATTGCCCTCGCAGCCGATTTCGGCTGGTCGATCATCAAGGCTTTGATCGAACGAAAGCTGGGCATCGAAATACCGCACCCTGTGATCAGCGAGGAGGACGTCCCGATCCTCGATCCGCAGCAGGCCCGGCTGCACACGCTCTTGCCTATCCTCCAGAACATGCTGCTCGCATTGATCGTCGTGATGGCGGTGCTGATGATGCTCGCCTCTATGGGTATCCAGATCGGCCCACTGATCGCCGGCGCTGGCGTCGTTGGTATCGCTGTGGGATTTGGGGCACAAACCATAGTCAAGGACGTCATTTCGGGCGTGTTTTTTCTACTTGATGATGCGTTTCGTGTTGGCGAATACATTTTATCGGGCAATTACAAGGGTACTGTGGAAAGCTTTTCGCTGCGTTCGGTGAAGCTGCGCCACCATCGTGGTCCGCTGTTCACGATACCTTTCGGTGAACTCGGGGCAGTCCAGAACCAGAGTCGTGACTGGGTTATCGACAAATTCAACATCACCGTTGGCTATGACACTGATATCGACTTCGCTCGCAAGCTGATCAAGCGGATCGGCCTCGAACTGGCGGAAGATCCCGAGTTCAAACACTGGGTACTCGAACCAATCAAGATGCAGGGCGTACAGGAGTTCGGCGAATACGGCATCGTATTGAGGGTCAAGGCCACAACCAGACCGGGAGGCGCCTTCGGTATGAAACGCAAATTCTATGTACGCCTCCGCCAAGTCTTCAAGGAGCAGGGCATCGAACTCCCAATTCCGACAGTCCATGTCCAGGGGCTACAAAACCCCCATGGGGCAGAGAATGCGCCGTTGGAGATCACACCCGAGTTAAAAATGGCCGTCGCGCAGTCGCACACCAATCGGCGCAGAAAAAAAGGTAGCACGACAGAGTAGGAAAGCTGTGACACCTGCCGGTCACAGCGCGGCTTTCCGCAGGGCCAAAAAGTGAACGAGATGAACCGCAAATCGTTGTTTTTTCTGCGAAAAAAACTACGCCGGAGCACTCCAGACTACACTAACCCCTCACTCCCACCCGATCGTTCGCACTATACCTAACATGCTGATTTTGGTCGCGTAAAAGTCTTCGCTCTCAAAGATTACCGTCAGTTGTACCGTCTCGAAAGCTCGCTGTTGATTTCATTGGCAAATTTCGACGCTTCAGGTGGAAGTAGTGCGGGCGAAAAAAAGAGGCCATAGCTTGATGCGAGTTCGACAACGGAACTCCTGATTGCTCCGCTGCAGGCAGCACCAGCCTGACTACCTTACGAACGGATGCTCAATGACCTCTTTGCCGCCTTGAGCTTGGCAAAGTGTGCATCAGTGCTTCAGAATCTGGCTCAGAAACAGCTTGGTCCGGACATGTTTGGGATTGCTAAAGAAGCTGTCCGGCCTGCCTTCCTCGACGATCTGTCCGGCATCCATGAAGATCACGCGATCGGCCACCGCACGCGCAAAACCCATTTCATGGGTAACGCAAACCATAGTCATGCCATCGCGTGCAAGGCCGGTCATCGTGTCGAGCACTTCCGAGACCATTTCGGGATCGAGTGCCGACGTCGGCTCGTCGAAGAGCATCACCGCCGGCTTCATGCAAAGGCTACGCGCGATCGCTACGCGCTGCTGCTGGCCGCCGGAGAGCTGGACCGGGAATTTGTTCGCCTGTTCGGGGATGCGCACGCGTTCCAGAAACTGCAGCGCGGTCTGGCGCGCCTCGGCGGCCGAAACACCTTTGACCCACATCGGACCGGCCATGCAGTTCATCAGCACGGTCATGTGCGGAAACAGGTTGAAGTGCTGGAAGACCATGCCGACATTGCTGCGCACGTCGGCGACGTTCTTCATCTTCGGATGAAGCTCGATGCCGTTCACGGTGATGTCGCCTTCCTGATGCGCTTCGAGGCGGTTGAAGCAACGGATCAGCGTTGACTTTCCGGAACCGGACGGGCCGCAGATGACGATGCGTTCGCCCTTATGGACCGTCAGGTTGATGTCCTTCAGCGCATGGAATTGACCGTACCATTTGGACACGGCCTTGGCCTCAATGATCGGCTGAGCGCTCATCGCACCTTGCTCCTGGCATAGTGCCGTTCGATGCGGGACTGGATCAGTTCGAGGCAGATCGACAGGATCCAGTAGATGACCGAGGCCGAAATCAGCATCTCCATGTGCTGGAAGGTCTTCTGGCCGAGCGTGCGGGCAAGGAACATCAACTCCCAGACGCCGATGACCGACACCAGCGAGCTGTCCTTGAGCATGGAGATGAACTGGTTGCCGGTCGGCGGAATGATCACGGGAAGCGCCTGCGGCAGGATGATCCGGCGCATGGTCAGCGAAAAGCCGAATCCCATGGAGCGCGACGCTTCCCACTGACCCCGGTCGATGCTCTGGATGCCCGACCGGAAAATCTCGGTCATGTAGGCGCCGTAGCACAGCGACAGCGCCAGGATGCCGGCCGGCACGGCGCCGACGACGAAGCCTAGCTGCGGCAGACCGAGATAGATCAGATAGACCTGCATCAGCAGGGGCAAGCCGCGAAAGAAGGAGGTGTAGAAGCTGGCAATGGCATAGGCGAAGCCGTTGGTGGAGAGCTTGGCGACGGCGCCCAGGATGGCGATCAGGGAGGCGATGATGATGGAGATCGCCGAAACGTAGAGCGTGGTCACCACGCCCTGGGAAATCAGGAACGGCAGCTTTTCCCAGATGAAGGGCAGGCTGAGATGGAAGGTCTCGAAGAAGGCCAGGAAAAGCAGCAGCAGTTCCAGCCAGACGATGGCGATCTGGACGCGCAGCGAAGCAAAGCCGATCAGAACCACATTGAAGACGAACAGAAGCGCGATCATGAAAGCAATCGCGAACCTGCCGTAGAGACCGCTCTGGGACGGTTCGCCGATGATCGGGCGCATCAATTCGCCGAAACTCGTCGACGTCAGGTTGAAGGCGAGGAAGATCGCAAAGACGACGCCGAATATCGTCGCCACAAACCATGGCTTGTGCACGAGAATTTCGGCTTCGACGGTATCCGGGTAAAGCATCGACTGTCCCTTGGGGTGGTTGGCGGCCCGCTTAGAACAATTCGCCGTTTCATGGAAACGGCGAATTGTTCTATCTCTTTGTTTTTACGCAATTCCTGACGGAAAACCGCTTACACTTTTCCTGGAATTGCTCTTGAGCGGGCCGCCTGTGAAAGTCGAGACTATTTTACGATGGAATAATCGACCCCGTACCATTTCCTGGAGAGCGTGCTGAGCGTTCCGTCGCCTTTCATGCCCTTCACCGCATCGGCGATCTTGGCCGAGAATTCCGGGTCGCCATGTTCGATGGCGACGGCCAGTGGCTCGTAAAACACCGGCTCGCCGATCTGCTTGATCGGATAGCCGGCTTTCACCGCATCGACGATGCTGGGCTGGGACGAGACAACCGCGTCGAGCCGAACGCCATCGCCGATCCGCAGATCATCGAAGGCGGTGGTGGAATTCTCGTAGGAGTGCACCTCTTTCGGGTTGAGCTTGTACCCGAATGGCGGTGCGCCGGCCGCGTCGAGCGTCAAATCCTTCTTGGCGTAGGCTTCGAAGGTCGATGTCGTCGTCGCGCCGACGACCTTGCCGCCCAGATCGCTCAACGATTTGGCCTTGCTGTCCTTGTGAACGGCAACGGCGGCTGGCGTGAAGTAATAGACGGCGGGGAAATCGAAAATCTCGGCCCGCTTCTTGGTCGGCGTCATCGAGCCGACATGCATGTCCCAGCGGCCGACCCAGTTGCCGGCGGTGATGATGTCCCAGCCCGGCGTCACGAACTCGACCTTGACGCCGATGCGCTTGCCGATTTCCTTGGCCACGTCGACATCGAAGCCGTCGAGTTGGTTGTTCGCGTTGAGGAAGGACTGCGGCGCCCAGTTGGCATCGGTGGCGACCTTGAGGGTGCCGGCCGCCACGACACGGTCCAGCACCGCCCCGGCATAGGCAGGAAGCGTCGCCAGGGCAAAAGCCAGTGAAGCCGCCAGCGTGGTCAGTTTGACAGATGTTTTCATATGTTCAGTTCCCCTTGTTGTTGTTTGCTAATTTAGAAACGAGCTGGCTGGCGCCGTCTTCCGGCGAGCCAGAGGAGGTTTTTCGTGGCGGTTGCTCGGAAGGATGGTAAGCCGACCGCCGTTCCTGAGCCGCTTGTCCGGCCAGGATCCAGATTTTTTGCCGGTCATCGCGCTTCCGCCTTCATCTCGTCGCGCACCGTGCGCGCCACCCGAAAGGCCTCGACGCCGGCCGGAATGCCGCAATAGACTGATATCTGGATCAACGCCGCGCGGAGCTCGTCATCGCTCAGGCCATTGCGCATGGCACTGCGGAAATGCACGCCGAATTCATGCATGCGCCCCAAGGCGGCAAGCATGCCGAGATTGAGCAGGCTGCGCTGCTTGAGGTCGAGCGCCTTGTCGGTCCAGCATGTGCCCCAGCAATATTCGTTGAGGATATCCTGGAAGGGCCGTGAGAAGTCGTCGGCGTTGCCGATCGCCCTGTCGACATAGTCGTCGCCGAGAACCGTGCGCCGGACCGTTTCGCCGGCTTTCTGCAACGCTTCATCCATGGCTGGTTGCCCCCGCCGGTTGCGAATGGTCGGCCAGGAAATCCGCCATCAGGCCGGCCACCTGCGCCGGAGCCTCGATCAGGATCGAATGCCGCAATCCCGGCAGGATCTCGAGACGCGAACCACGGATCTGCTCGTGCATGTGGCGCGCCATGCGCGGGTTGGAACCCTGGTCGTCTTCGCCGGTGATGATCATTGTCGGCGACCTGATCTGGTCGAGGATGCCGCCGAAATCGGTCTCGGCCAGCACCCGGTAGGCGGCGGCGTAGCATGCCGGATCGTTTTCGGCATCGCGCCGGCGCAACTCGGCGATGACATCCGGATTGCGCTCCTGAAAATCCTCGGTCAGCCAGCGCGACAGCGACGCGGCATGATGTGCGCTCGGCTGGCTGGCGGTGAGCGCGGCAAGACGACCCAGAACCGCCTGGCGTTCCTCCACTGAGCGCCCGGCAACGGTTGCCAGCAGCACCAGCCGGTTGAGCCGATCGGGATGGGTCAGCGCCAGGCGCTGGGCGATGAGGCCACCGAGCGAGAAGCCGGCCAGATGAAAACTTGCGAAACCGACGTGATCGGGCAAGGCCAGCGTGTCGCCGACGAAGTCGTCGATCTCGTAGCGGCCCTTGATGCGGCTTGACCGGCCGTGGCCACGCAGATCGAACGTCAGGACCGTGAACTGGTCCTGCAGGCGAGCGACCACGCCGCTCCACGCTTCCAGGTAGGAGCCGACGCCGTGGATGCAGACCAGGTTGTGTGGCCCGCTTCCGTCGATGCGATAGTTGAGCTTGATGTCACCGTGGACGAAGGTACCGGCCGCCATCGCCGTCAACGCCCCACCGCAACAGCCTTGGCGCGATCCCGCGCGGCGAAATGCGGCATGACCTCGTCGACGAACAGCCTGATCGTCTTCTTCTGCAGCTCGAACGGCAGATTGAAGGTGAGCCCCAGGCAGTATTGGTCTACGCCGGCAGCCTCGTAATCCTCGAGCTTCTCGATGATCTCGTCGGGTGTGCCGAACATCAGGTTCTTGCGAATGCTCTCGGGATTGTAGTTGCCCTTGCCCTTGACGCTTTCGTAGGGAACGGCTTCCGGGAAACCGTTCTTCACCGTGCCGATGTTCTGGAACAGGTTCTCGAAGGCGCGCCCATAGTCGATCGCGTGGCGGACGGCGACCTCCCAGTCTTGCGGCCTGTCGTAGATGCAGGTGCGGCGCTGCATCATCAGGCGCGGGCGCGGCACCTCTGGATGGTCGGCAACCGCCTTGCGGAATTTTTCTCCAAGCACGGCGATTTCAGCGGCAGGCGCGGAAAGCGGCGTTGACAGGATGTTTGCGCCGATACCGACGGCCCAGTCGAATGTGCCGGGGTCGCGCGCCGCGACCCAGATCGGCGGATGCGGCGTCTGCAGCGGCTTGGGCACGCCGGCGGCGAGCGGGAATTTCCAATAGTGGCCGTCATGCGCATAGTCCTCGGCCCACAATTTCTTCACCGCCGGCACCAGTTCCTTCAGGTAGGCGACGCCCTTCTGTTGCGGCATGCCGCCGGCCATGCGGTCGAATTCATACTGGTAGGAGCCGCGGGCGATGCCGAACTCCAGCCGGCCGCCGGTCAGGTGATCGCAAAGCGCTGCTTCGCCGGCCAGCCGGATCGGGCTCCAATACGGCGCCACCAGCGTCGAGGTGCCAAGCCGGATCTGCTGCGTGTGCTGCGCAAGCCAAGTCAGCGTCATCAGCGGATTGGGCGAGATGGTGCACTCGATGGTGTGATGCTCGGCTGTCCACAGCGTCTCGAAGCCGCCCTCGTCGGCCATGCGGGCCAGTTCGAGCAGATTGTTCTTCACCGTCGCCATCGGCGTCTGCGGCGAGAAGCGCTCCATGGTCAGCGACACTGCAAACTTCATTCTCTGCTCCCGCGGGCTTTTGGTCGGTTTTGGACAGCGCTCAGCGCAGGCGAATGACGAAGGGATCCTGCATGGCTCCCGAATAATCGATCATGATGTTCTTCAGCCGGGAGAACTCCTCCATCACGTCAAACCCGCCCCGGCGGCCATAGCCGCTTTCCTTGAAGCCGCCATTCGCCGACATGAAGGAGGAGGCGCGATAGGTGTTGATCCAGACCGTTCCGGCGTCGACATTGCGGGCAAACCGCAGCGCGCGGTCGATGTCCTTGGTCCAGATGCCGGAAGACAGCCCATAGCGTGTGTCATTGGCGAGCGCGGTCATTTCCTCTTCCGAAGAAAAAGGGATGACGCCGACAACCGGCCCAAAAATCTCTTCCTGCATGAAGTCCATGTCGTTGCGGGCGTCGACCATGACCGTCGGTTCGAAATACCAGCCACCTGCAAGGTCGGCGGATTGCGGCCTGCGGCCGCCGGCGGCGATCCTTGCCCCCTGGCGGACGCCCGAGGCGACATAGCTTTCGACCTTGGCAAGCTGCGCCGACAGCGCCAGCGGTCCCATGTCGGTATCGTCGTTCAAGGGATGGCCGACCCTGATGCGCCTGGTGCGTTCGACCAGTGCATCGGCGAACCGGTCATAGGCGCTGGCCTCGACGAAACAGCGCGATCCGGCGACGCAGCTCTGGCCCGCGGCGGCGAAGATGCCCGAGACGACGCCATTGACGGCATGTTCCATGTCGACGTCGGCAAAGACGACATGGGGTGATTTCCCGCCAAGCTCCATCTGGCACGAAACCAGATTGGCCGCCGCATTCGCGGCAATGCGCCTGCCGGTGGCCGTGCTGCCGGTGAAGACGATCTTGGCTATACCCGGATGGCGGGTCAGCGCCTCGCCCGCACTGGCGCCCGTGCCGGTCACGACATTGACGACGCCTGAGGGAAAGCCGGCTTCCATGATCAGTTCGGCGAGTGCCAGCGTCGAGGCGGTGGCGTGTTCGGACGGCTTGATGACGACGGTGTTGCCGATTGCAAGACAGGGCGCCAAGGTGCCCGTAAGCAGCATCAGCGGCGAGTTCCACGGCGTGATCATGCCGACGACGCCAAGCGGCTCGCGCATGTTGAAGTTCAGCATGTCGAGCTTGTTGACGGGGATGGTGTCGCCCAGCAGCTTGTCGGCCATGCCCGCGAAGTAGGCGTAGGAATCCGGCATGGCGCGCATCTGCGCCCGCATTTCCTTGAGCAGCTTGCCATTGTCGCGCGTCTCGATCAGCGCCAGTTCGTCGGCATGTTCGGCCACGAGTTGCGCCAGCCGATGCACAAGCTTGCCGCGGTCGGTCTGAGTCATCCGGCGCCATGCCGGATCGGCAAAGGTCTTTCGCGCGGAGGCTACGGCGGCGTCGACATCGGAGGCGTCCGCTTCGGCCAGTTCATACCAGGGCTTGGCCATAGTTGGGTCATAGCTCGGAATATACTGGCCGCTTTTGGGAGCGACGAAGCCGCCGCCAATGAAAAGCTGCTGACGAGAATTCTCGAGCGATTTGACGATCGTTTTCATGGCTTTTCCTGTTCGATGTCCTGGGGACCCTGCGTCCATGGCTGCGAGCCACCGTCGATCCGTGCGAGACGCCCGCCATCGCCCGAATCCATGTAGATGCTGAAGCGCTCGTCGCTCCGCTCACGGCTATAGCGGCGCAGCAGCGCGCGGATCTCGCGGGCCGGGATGTCCTCGTGTGGAAGGTCGGCGAGCGGAAAGAAGCGGAACCCCGCGGGCATGGCGAAGGCGGCCGAAGCGCCGGAGAGACGGGCGCGATAGATGAGGTAGCCGGGATCCCTGTCGGCGACATCGAAGACCGAATAGAGGAACGTCTCGTCGGGCAGCAGTGTCAGCGCATCGCCGCCTTCGAGCTTGAGTTCGTTTTCCGCTTTCCGGCTCTTGGCGCTGGGCAGCACCCAGCCGCCCTTGCCGTCGGAGCGAAGCAGGATGTTTCCGTCCGCTTCGATCAGATAACCAACGATCATCGAGTGCGAGGCAAGCCAGCCCGGCGGCAGCGGATCCTTCACCGACGCATAGCGCCCCCGGCAAAAGCCGAGCGGCGCCGAGGGACTGGTGCCGAACGCCTGCACGGCGCCGATCAGCACGACGTGATCGCCGGCGTCGACGCGGTTGTGCACGGTGCAGTCGAACCAGGTCAGGCACTCGTTGAGGATCGGCGCGCCGGTGTGCACGCGGTCATGGCTGACGGATCCGAACTTGTCGTGAGCCTTCGAGGCGAAGACCGCCGAGACCTCGGTTTGCCCCTCATGCAACAGGTTGACCGCGAAGGAATCGGAAGCATTGAACGCCGCATAGCTGGCCGCCGCCTTGCCGACGCAAACCAGCAGAAGCGGCGGATCGAGCGAGACCGACGTGAAGGAGTTCGCCGTCATGCCGCGCGGCGTGCCGTCGGCATCGCGGGTGGTGATGACAGTCACGCCGGTCACGAAGGTTCCGAAAGCCCTTCTGAGGGCGATCGGATCGATCGTTGGTTGCGGGGTGGTCAGCATCTGGCCTCGTATTCCCTCTGCGATTGCCAGAAACGTTAGCCGCTCGTTGGGAACCGTTCTTCCTCCTGTTGAGAGGAACAGGAGGCGGAGGCGCTGCTGTGTTTGCGAGCAAGAACAGGGCATGCGATCCGGACAACAGTGGGCGTGTTCCCAAGCCGGAAAGCGTCTGCTCGGCGGATGCTGGACTGACGTTATTTTTCGGCGGAGGCGCGGCTGTCAATGACTTCGCGCAAGCGAATGGCGAGCTCAAAAGCAAAGCGCCGATCGGGCGAATCGAGATCGACGCCGAACAGTTCGTGAATGCGCGCCAGCCGGTACCGCAAGGTGGTCACGTGCAAGCCCATCGCGTCGGCGCAGGCCTGGCTGCGGCATCCTTCGCGCAGATACGAAAACAGCGTTTCCATATAGGGCGTGCCGTGCTGGCGATCGTGGTCGGCGATGGCGCCGACACTGTCCTGCACGAAGTCGCGAACGTCCTCGACATCGGCGGCAGCGACCAGCATCGGCAGTGGGCCGAAATCCTGGCTGGCAAACACGCCGGTGCGGCCGAACGAACGGCCGATGCGGATCATGCGCCGGCAGCGATCCCACGCCGTCGGATAGTCCGCAAGTTTGGTGCAGAGACCCGAGAGAACGACGAACGGCTCCTGGCCGAAATAGCGCCCCAGCTCCTCGGCGATCTTGCGCAGCAGCTTGTTGATGCGCTCCTTGTCGTCGCCCAGTTCGGGCGGGATCAGGCAGACAAGGCCGTTGTCGACGACGACGATGCCGGCCGCGACCGAATTCTGCTGCAGTAACCGGGTCACCGCATGATGCGGATCGACCGAACGTCCGGCGCTGCTTTGCGCGGCTTCAGGCAGGTCGATAACGATCATCTGCTGCGGCGACGCCAGCCCGACGCCGAGCCGTTGCGCCCGCTGCATCACGTCGGCGGCGTCGTGCGAACGATGCTCGACGACCTCCATGAACAGCTCCGTCAGGGTGCGCGTTTCGAAACGGAAGCGGATGAAACTGCGCATCATCTGGACGCTGAGCGCGAATTTGGCGCTGTCGAGCAGGAGCAGATCGAGCTGGCTGAACGGCTCCTGCATGGTGAAGATGACCAGCGCACCGACGGCCTCGGCGTCAACGCTCAGCGGCTCGATCTTTGCAGCGACACGCAGACGGCGCGTGCCGTCATCGAGGAAGAAAGTGTGAGCCTCGTTCTGCGACCGGTCGACCGCCGACCGCGCGACCTTCATGATCTGCCTGTGCAAAGTCGTGTTGGCAGCGAGCTGCCAGGCCGCGTCGTCGAAATGCTTCTCGCTCGGCGAGCGGCTGGCGACGATCAGGTTTGCGGTGAAATCGACCACGACTACCGGGTTGGGAACAAGCGCGCTGATCTTGCCGGCAAGCGATGAAACCGAGCTTTCCGCCAATGCCTGTTGCAGCAGCGACGTATGTGCCTGCAGGGCCTGCTGGAGCCGCTCAGCCGCCCGCTTCTCCCCACGCAGCTTATGCTGTTTTTCGACCGCGATTTCACCGAGATGGACGATCATGCCAATGAAGGCAAGGTCGTCGCCGCTGACGTCCATGATCTCCCGGGAGACGACGCTGAGCACCATTGGCCGACCGGCCTCGTCGACGCAACTCATCGGCATCACGAGAACGCTGCGATAGTCGCGTTCAAAAGCCTCCTTGCGATAGCCCGAAAACTCCTCCGAGACCCGGGCATCCCTGATGTAAACCGGCTCGTTGCGTTGCAGGGCGATGATCGACGGGCTGGTGGCGAGTTCCCAGCGGTCGGGGAGCGGCCGCTGGATCAAGGTCGGGTCATGGCGCACGATCACGTAGGCATGGCCATGCGGCGCGTCGATGCTCATGATCGAGCCCATCGTCCACCTGGCATGCCGGCAGGCAGCCAACACAAGATCGCGCAATACTGTGCTCAAGTCGCCGCCAGAGTTGATCAGGCTGGCAGCGTCCCGCAAGGACAGGATTTGCGACTGGTGGTTCACGTTGCGATCTGTTCCTGCTGGCCGGTCTGTTCCTGCTGACACGCCAAGGGCTGATAGAAGGGGCTGATATAAGCAATTCGCGGCCTTGCGAAGCTACACGTCTTCCGACAGCGAGACATCCAGATTTTCCTCCGAAGCGGAGGAAGACGCGTGGCCGGCCCCTCCCCTAGCCTGACGTCCGAGTTCTGCGCAGGAAAGGCCGTTGAAGCGAATGGAAATCAGGAAAATCTGCACCTTCATCGACGAGGTTCTGATCGAGGGCGGCAAGGCGGCAGGCAAGCCGGTGACATCAATCGTCGTCGCGGCCGTTTTGAAGAACCCTTGGGCAGGGCGAGGCTTTGTCGAGGATCTTCGCCCCGAGATCCTCGACGTCGCCCCAAAAGTCGGCGCCGAACTCACCCAGCGCCTGATCGCCCTGATGCCCCCGGCCGACATCGAGTCCTACGGCAAGGCCGCGGCAGTCGGCGTCAATGGCGAGATCGAGCATGCCTCGGCGCTGATCCACACGCTGCGCTTCGGCAACCTGTTCCGCGACGCGGTTGGCGGCACCACCTATCTCGAATT
The DNA here is from genome assembly GCF_056781675.1 of Mesorhizobium monacense. Taxonomy (NCBI): domain Bacteria; kingdom Pseudomonadati; phylum Pseudomonadota; class Alphaproteobacteria; order Hyphomicrobiales; family Phyllobacteriaceae; genus Mesorhizobium; species Mesorhizobium monacense. The sequence goes on from NZ_CM165567.1 coordinate 4,459,108, forward strand.
CTGCAACACCCGAAACGCGCCCGGCGCGCTGATGTCACTGCCGATGATGCACAAGAGCGAGAACGGCAGGCGCTCGCATTTCATCACCGCGAACTTCCAGATCGCCGACGCGCCAGGTGCCGACGAGGTGTTGGTTGCCATCGGCGCAGCCAATGGCGGGCGGGTGCACGCACGCATCGCCGACAGGTTTCAAGATATGGCGGAGATGGAGGCGAAGAACGGCTCATCGTGACCTCGAGGCGTTGCTCCAAGTGACGTGAATTTCGGATTGCCACGCTAGGTCTCGGCATTGCTCAGCACGGCGTCGCTCTCGGCCAACACCGCTCCCGGCAGCGGCCCTTTTCCAGAGCACCGAGATCGTCCTCGATTTGCTCGCGCCCGTGTGAAGCCGAGAATCGGCAAGGCAATTGCCGACTTGGCGAAGCTATCCTCAAGATATTGATTTTATTGGCGTTTTGTGGGTGAAACTCGGAACCCTTCCCGTATCGTTCCGTATGATCTCGCCATTGATTTAGCTCGAACTCGCGATTTCCAATATTGAACCCGGCTCGCAACGCCATTTGGCCACCCTTCTGCGATTCCCAGTTGGAAACGTTCAGTCCGACGATCCTTCGCGCCGAAAATCCGCGGCGAGGTAGTCGATGATGGCGCGGACGAGTCCACCCCTCGACGAGTGACCGAAGCAGGCGACATTGGCACCGGCCTCAGCAAGGCCGACCGCTATGGCCTGACCGATACCGCTGCCGGCGCCGGTGACCAATGCGACGTCGCCATCCAGTTTGAACAGATCCATTGGGGTTGTTCCTTCCGATTCCCTTGATCGCACAAGCAGGAGAGCCGATACGACAGCAACGATGCTATTACTGAACGACGTTTTGGCGATCCGCATTCTGATCAGCGGCCGAGAGAATGTTTGAGAGAGACAGCGACTGTCCACGACGCTCCTCCGGCACCCAGCGGAGAAAGCCGCCGATACGCCGTTGGACCTTGATCAGATGGCCGGCAGCGATGTCGCTCAGACGATGGTCAAGAAAGGGGTTGTCGACAGCGGACGACGCGGCCAAGAAGGTGAACGACCTGATGGGCGGCGGACTCTAGCCGAAGTCCATTGGCGTCGGCCCGGTATGGGCCGTCTGACCACGAAACTCCACTAGCGCGCCATGTGATGCGTAGCCATGGGTGACGACCCCAACCTGCACCTTCACGGCATCGAGGACAGGGCCTTGCGGCATGAAGGTGTAGACATCAAGCAGCGCGCGAAGCAGGAGATCATAAGCGTCAAGACTGTGCAGGCCCAGCGGATTCTGCACGATCTCGGCGGCCGGCTTCAGCGAGTCGGCGCCGCACACCGATCGCGCGCTCGCGGCGGCCCGACAGTCTGTTGGGGTAGAACTGCGTGACCGTCGGGCCTTACCGGCATGGGTGGCAAAGCCGGCTAAGCGTCAGTAGTAATATTAGCAATTCCTCAATAAAACCCCAGCGGCGCAGTTTTCCCCAACTTTAGGGCTATGTAGCTCCCCCAGGCAGGCGCGCAAAGGCGATGTCGCCAGCCGCCAGACACCCTGTTTGCCCGTTAGGCCCGGCGGCCGACCCCACACCCGACAGCTGGGCCGCTCCGGTGCTCACCAAACTTGGACTCCCCGATGCTAGGACCATTGTCCGCAGAGACCGGACCATGGTCCCGCTTGCAAAGCGGGCTGCCGACAGCACGTCATTCTAGAAACCGGCTGGCCTCGCAATTCGGTCGGTTAAGGCCCAGCGTGCTTGGCGCGCCGCCGGCCGCTGGCCCTTGTTTTGCAGTCGTTCGTCCGCACTGCCAACGTCGTAATAGATCATAGCGCCAGGAAAACCGGCGACCGACGAAGGTGGCCAAGGCGGCACAGGTGTTCAGTTTTCTTCTTCAATGCGAGGAAGGAGGCGACCATTCTCTATGGCAGCAATCCGGAAGCACCTCCTGGCCTCTTGCGGTGTCGCTTTGCCAGCCAGGGCGGCGGTGCAAACGCGTGCCGCTCGGTTCCAGTGCGGGCCTCGCTCGGTCCATGTCAGGAGTTCCTGGGACGCAGCTTGTACGTTACTGACCAGAAGTCGATGACCGGCATTGGTCTTCACGGGGACCTTCGGGGTGAAGGAGAGGATAGACATTAGTAAAGTCTAATGGAACGAGGGAACGTTGGGTAGAAATTTCTGAGCCGAGGTGGGCGCAGACTGCCCGCTTGCCCGTCGCTTCTCGCGAAGGCTCGCCGCAACTGCAGCTCCGCTTGCAGGATTTGTTGCGTATGAGCCATCTGCTAATGGGTTCCGTCAGGGTCGCCTGAGCGCAGGACGCTGCTGAGGGACAAAGTGGACTAAAATTTAGAGCGCTGACGGCAGTGCGCAAGCGCGAAACGGCTCGCTGCCTGGCTAGCAGCGAGCCGTACAGGTAGGGCCGGAACAAGGGGGGCATTAAGAGTCTCCGGCCAAGGCATCAAACGACAAGCTGGAAATTTCGTTCCGTGGGGCTCGATTTGGTTAATTTCGTACACAATGTGAAGGTGTCACCGCCCGTTTGGCCTTCGGCTGGGTGTCGGGCGCGTAGATCAGCCCGACGCGCTTGCCGCCGCACTTGGCACGTTTCAGCTTTGGAATGATATCGTCTGCCATAGCCGCCGCATCCCGGGGGCACGCGAGCGCCTGGGGCGGCGAAAAGATCGATGCGGCCTACCACAACAAGCAGCAGCCCACGGCGCATGGCTGTGTGAGATGCCTCCCTTAACTGGCGGTCGAATTACCGCAATGGCGCTTTCGTAGCAGCCACAGCACGCCTGTTGCGGGCAGGGAGGCGGTCAGCCCGACCTCGGCCCGAAGGCGGGAAGGGTGCCAGAAAGGCTATCCCAAGCACGTTAGCGACAGCTTGTTAATTCACTCACATACAACTTCCCTGAGTGGCGTAAAAGAAATACGAGAACAGGCAATCTAGCCTCTCTTAAGGGTAGATCTGGCGGCGACAACAAAGATCATCGCCAGAAAGAGGATATTGGCGTTTGAAACCAACCCAATATCGTTCTCATCACAAACTTTGTGATGGTATCAAAAATAGCACCAAAAGAGCTAAATATGTACAAGATCGCTGTGGCCGCGTCTGCACTTTTCATCCTGACGGCACCTTCGTTGGCGGCTGAGTCAAATTTTTGTCCGCAGCCTTCGTGCGGACAATGGCTTTGAGCCTCCGGCCGCCTCGAAGGGTCAACATTCGTTCGATTCAAAAGAAATGGTGGGGCCCGTGCAGACAGGGTCCATCGGGAACGCCGGTGCCGTTCCGACATCCAAGTGCGTCGGGGTGAGCCCAAGAGAGCACGACCCTCTCAGCCCGACTGCCGGAACTGAAATCCAAAATAGGAGCGGTGGCTTAGCGCCACCGCTTTGCTTCTTCTGAGATCACAAACGCCCCTCATTGGCCAGCGCCTCGACCAGCCTGCGACCCCGGCGTGGCTCCGCGGCGTCGACGAGGAGCCGTACACCGTTGGGGGCGAGCGGATACGGTGCATTGTCCGGTGTGGCGACTTACGACGCCGACGAAAGGGCTCTACCGAGGGATGCGAGAACGACCGGCGGCACGTCGGTTTATTGCCTCCCCTGCCATAAAGATGCCCGAGCACGTGGGATATGCATCATCGAACGATCAAAGGCGATTTCGCCAAGAGCAACAGACTCTAACGCGGCCCGATTGAGGATCGTCAGCGAGCCGTGGTCGTATTGGGTCAGATGCCGCCGCTCCCATTCTCTCAGGCAACGATTCACTTTCGCTCGAGAAGCCGGGACCATTGCCGCGAGGTCGGTCTGCGAAATGTGAATGCTCCGAGCTCTATCCACGGTAGCCATGCTGTGCGGCCTCCCTGTCAATCGCAAGAGCGTGCTCGCCAATCGAGTGGATAGGGCACTGGCCGCGCTGTGGATCACTCGCTCTTGCGCGTCGTGCGTTGCTTCGCACAAGTACGGGATCACCTTTAGTGCGAGATCGGGGTGTTTGTCGAAGACCCTAGCCATGAAAGCTACTTCGATCTGCATCAAGTCGCTGTCCACAACTGAAGCAGCGTTCATGCTACTGCGTCGCGTGATGAACAATCTAGTCAGGTCGAACGTGTCACCAGGACCGAGATCAGAAAAGATAAATTCTCGACCGTCCGAAAGTGGAGCACTAAGCCGAATTTTTCCTTGAATTATGTAGTAAATATAACTTGGTATGTCACCAACGTGAGTAAGAATTTTATTCTTAGGAACCTTTCGTAGGATGGCCACTTTCGCCAGTTCATTAAGAACATCTTGCCCAAATAGCCGAAATAAGCGTATTTTATCGAGCTGTCCGACCCGAACCTCAGCGCTACTCAATGCCATGGCTCTCGCCCCCTTCGTAGGGTAAAGCGCCCCGGTCCCCTAAAGCATTGCCTTGACTACCTGGAACGAGTCCGACTCCGGGCCGTTCTCGCGCAAACGCACTAAGCCAGAAAATATTAGCACATTAGCATATTAGGATACCACCAAAATAGTCCCCCCCTCTGTGCCCGGGGTAACAGCGACATGTGTCTGAGAGAGTTTAAATCAAATTTGACCGACTGGAAGCCGTTGAGAGACACAACAGGATCCGGGGGCTTGTCTCCATGCGGCATGCACCAACCCAAGCGTCGAGTGCGTTCTTAAAGCGGAGCATCGAACCGCTACGGCTTCCTGTGGGAGCAGTTTGCATATTTCTTGCAACTGCTGATTTCCTCCTTGCAGAGACGATACTCCTTGCCTCAAATGAGGTCTATCATAGGCACCTCGGGGTGAGCCCGTCAGATATTTGGGGGACGATTTATCTCAGCGTTACCGCCGGCCTATTGCTCGTCGCATTCATGGCTGCCAGAGGCGCCTATACGGTCAGTGGCATCCTGGACGATCACCGTGTGATCAAAACACTCTTCACCGGGTGGTTGTTCGCTTTCTTTGCAATTCTCTGGCTCGCCTTTCTCACGAAGACCACGTCGACTTTCTCGCGCGGCTCTTTGACTCTGGCGTTTGCTGTCGGATTCCCAATCCTGCTGCCTGGCCACGTGGCTCTCGCGCGTGTGCTGAAACGGCTTCTGGCCGCTGAGAAGCTCGTCTTGCGCACAGCCTATCTGTTTTACGCTGGCGTTCCTGGAATGGAACAGGGGATAATCAGCAAGCTCGGGCAACAGGGCATCGCGGTTTGCGGTGTTTCGAACATCGAGAACCGCGATGGCACGATCGCAGCACAATCGGTGCATGCCGGCGTCGCAGCTGCGCAGGCTGCTTTCCGTTTTGGTCCATATGAGGCAGTTTATCTGTTTTGCCCGTGGGACCAGCGTAAGTTGATCGAACGCATCCTGGAGGAAATGTGCCGCCTCCCGCTGCCGATCTATCTTTTCGCCGATGCCTACACAGATAAGATTCTGGCCGGATGTCCCCTGCACACCGGCTGGCAGCGAGCCTTCGAAGTCCAGCGCGCGCCTTTGAGACCTACCGACCGCTTGCTGAAGCGGTTGTTCGACGTTGTTCTTGCATCCCTGCTACTGCTGTTCCTGTTTCCGTTGATGGCGGTAGTCGCATGTGCCATAGCGATCGAGAACGGTCGCCCAGTGCTGTTCCAGCAGACGCGGCGGGGTTTTTGTGGTAACCCATTCAATATTTACAAGTTCCGATCGATGACCGTGCAGGAGAACGGTAAGGAAATTCGCCAAGCTCAACGTAATGATAGGCGAGTTACCCGACTTGGCCGTATATTGCGCCGGTCAAACATCGACGAGTTGCCGCAGTTATTCAATGTGCTTCGGGGAGAAATGTCCCTGGTAGGCCCGCGACCCCACGCCGTCGCTCATGACGATACCTATAGCAAGGTTATTGAGAGCTATGCTTATCGCCATCGTGTAAAACCCGGTTTGACAGGCTGGGCCCAGATCAACGGCTTCCGAGGGGAGACGAAGGAGCTGTGGCGGATGGAAAAACGCGTTGAGCATGATCTCTGGTACATAAAGTCCTGGAGCGTGCGGCTCGATCTTAAGATAATTTGGACGACCGCTTTGCTGTTGCTTTCGGATCGTGATGTCTATTGATGTATAGCACCTTGTCAGGGCTCTCCATGGTTCGATGCGATTGGCCGCCGCTCGCCTGGCTTATGTGCGCCCACACCAGAGCCAGCCCTTTGCGAGCCGTCCACTTGGCACTCTCTTTCGTGTATGTTTGTGCGGCAACGGAGAGCTGATGGTGTCCGACGTCGAGCATACAGTCGGGGTTCAGAATCCTGCTGTGCCGTCGCCGACTTTATGGAAACGAGTCCGCAGACGTCTCTATCGCTTCACGTTCACCAAGAGGAAATTGTCGACCAAGAATCTGGACCGACTGTGTCGCGAATTTGCGACCCCTGAGCGGACGCTGGTGATCCACTCCGAAGACGTCGACTACAAGCCCCATTTCCCCAACGCATTCACCGTCACGAAGCGGCCCGACAAACCGGCGGACATGCATGTCGATTTGTACTACCGGGATTTGAGCAAGATCGCTTCGGAAAGCTATCCCGTCATTGTCTGCACGGGCCTTCTCGAGCACATACCCGATCCCGAACGCATCGTCGCGGATATGTGGCGGATTCTTGAGCCTGGCGGTCGTCTTGTCATTTCCGCGAGCGCGGTGTTTTCATTCCATGAATGCCCGGACAACTTCTTCCATTTCACCCCCTATGGCTTCAAGCTGCTGTTCAAGGATTGGACGCGGTTCGATATGCTCCGCGGCTCGAGCCAGCCCTTTGAAACGATCGGAATTCTGATCCAGCGCATTCACTTGCAATGTGACATTTTCCCGCTCGCCCGGCCTTTTATCGAGCTATTGTTTCATACCATCAGGGTCTTGGACGTCTTTGTGGTGAGACAGTACGAGACGCGTCAATTCCTGGATGAGCGAAGCCGAATCGACTCCATGTTGCCGTCAAACCTGCAGGCGGTGGTGGTGAAGTGACTTCCTTGGGCAATTCACTCATGCGCACTATGCCCAATCGCTTGCGCGCAACTGCAATCCAGAGGTATTCGCGCTGCCACCATGCCCAGGGCGATTAGGATCTTCTCTGCACGCTGTTTCCAAGTATAGCCCGATAGCAGGAGCTCGCGCGCGGAGCGCCCCAGGCGTCGTCGTTCTGCGGGATCCTGGGCAAGGCGCTCGAGCGCTGCCGCCCAGGATCTGACATCATCAGGATCGCAGAGCAATGCGGTAACGCCGTCGGTCAGGATTTCGCGCAAGACAGGCAAATCCGAAGCGATGATGGCTTTCTCCGAGGCCATGTACTCGAATATTTTCAGCGGAGACATCCATGACGCCACATCCATGCGGCCGTTGGACACAATTACGGAACGCTTGTACGGCGCCAGGACGACATCGAAATGAGCAAGCTTGGCAGGAACAGCAGCGTGAGGCAGGGGTCCATGCAAAGTCAGATTGGGGAGTGTCGCTGTCCGCTCCTTCCAATATTGAACATCTTCCCGGCGCCCACCCACAATGTCGAAATGGGCCCACGGACATAGAGGTGCCAAATCGGCGATAATCTCCATGCCCTTGCCGGGGTAAAGGTGTCCGACATATCCGACCGAGAGCTGTGAACGTGACGGCGCCTCGATCGGTTTGGGAGGAGATATCATTGCGTCGGCGCCGTCAGCAGCCACAATGATCTTGGAATCGAGAGAGGGAAAATCCTTGAGTACCGCGTCGGCAATTGCTTGAGAAATGGCGACCAAACCCCTTAGGCGTGGATTTTGCGTCAGCGCCGCAAATGCGGCCTTGGACTTCGGCCCAAATGAAAGATGGTCGTGATGCAATTCCAGCGCGGCGGGAAATCCGGCACGCGCAAGCCACAGCGCGAAGCGCGGCTCTCTCGTATACACGAGGTCAATGCGAAGGATACGCGCCAGCATAACTCCAAACATGATAACCCAACGGGAGTTGGGCTGCCGAAGCCCTATGGTCCACACCCTGAAACCGTGCTCCAGCCCGTAGTGTTCTGCCAATTCAGCTTGCAGGCGCCGACGGAATCGACCTGAGACAATGAGGGTCACATCCGCACCTGAAGCGGAGAACGCGCTGCACATCTTAGCGATATTGACGGTATGCGCCTGCGGTCCTGGCATAGCCGTCGCGGTTAAGTACATTATCCGCACGGATCTCACTCTCGGCCCAGCACACGGCTCAAATGATCGCTCAATCGAAGGGATAGAGCGGCGATCGTCAGGAACGGATTGGCATTGCCGTATCGCGGAAAGACGGAAGGTCCGGCGACAAACAAATTGTGCAACCGGTGGACACGGCAGTTCTGGTCGACGACTCCTTGGCGGGGATCGTTGCTCATTCTCGTAGTACCCAGGAAATGCGAGTGAACAGCTGTGAGGGGCCAGGAATCCGAATCGCGAAGGTAAGAGTAATCGAGGTGGCCAACATCATGTGCACGAAGGAAGCGATCCAACATGTCGAGAAAGGTCATAGCCGACCTGCGATCCGCTAGATCATATCGCCATCTCAGGTTGAGCAGCTGGCGCCCTTCCCGATCGCAGTCCTCGGAAAGGGTCAGCCTGTTCTCGGCGTTCGAATGCTGATCCAAGTTCAATCGGACCACGAAGGCATGTGCTTTGGCCTGCAATCGTGCAGCCTGTCCTAGGCGGTCAAACGCCATCTTGCCCGAGGCAATCAGAAGACGTCGTAACCTGGCGCTTCGATTCACGATCGGCGCGCCTCGGAATGCCGCGCTCTTGATAGACTCGAAGACCTTTTCGGCCTTGTATTCGGCAATGGGGTAGAGACGCGCGCAATGGTTCAATGTGCCGATGGAGATTTGCGTAGCCGTGGAGAGCCCGATACCCGCTCGTACCTGCACCCCGTTGCTCGTAGCTTCTCGAAACAACGGATGCTCCGCACTAACCGGTTGTTTAGCCCGTAGGACGGCCAAGTCCGCCTTGGGATGCGTCGAGAAATATCGACCGATTGCCCCCTCTTCGTCCCTCCAGTGACGGCGCGCATAGCCCAGCAAGAGCCGGGTGGTTTCGAGCCCACCGGCGGCGAGAACAAACACCTGAGCTTTGATCGTTTTGTGGTTTTGCCGACGACCGACGGTGACGCTTTCGATGGCCCGCCGATCTCCATTTGGTGTGACGTCGAACACGGGAGCGTCAGTCAGAACCCGTAGATTGGCGAGATTTCCGTCGGACTTTGTCACGAGCTCGGCGACTTTGAAGGCTGGTCGCGACCACATGAGATATTTTATGTCAACCCGATCGCTCGCCGCGAACGTCTTCCAGCTACAGGGCATGCGTGGCAATTCGTTGTAGTGTTCGGAACTGGGCATACCCAAGATGTCCAACGCACGCTCGTAGTATGGAGAAAGTTCGGACAGCGGAAATGGCCAAGCCGGTGAGCCAATGTCCGGCCTTTCCACGAAATCTGCCTCGTCCATTCTCGCCACGCGACCGGCCCAAAGATTTGAAGATCCACCGAGCTGCAAAGCCTGGGCGTAAGACAGATCAACCGCACCGTCGACGTCGAGTTGCGCCAGGGGCGCAGATGAAAGTGGTGTCGGATCCCGGTTTCCCGCCTCCACCAGGATCACATCCATCCCCCGTTCTGCGAGGGGGAGGGCAACGAGCGCTCCGGCGGGTCCGGAACCAATGACGCAGGCCTGGCACGTCAACTCGGTTGTCGTCACATCCAAAAGCGAATTCATATGCGAGGCACATCCCGTTGCCTTGACTGCCTCTTCGAACGAGTCCGGTCCGACGTCACACAAGCGCGGCAAAGGAGAAAAGTATTCGCGCATAACTATACGACGAATAGGCACTCGGCTGTGCCCGGGGTAACAGCGATACGTCTCTGGGACGCCTAAAACATAAATCAAATCTGACCAACTGAAAGCCGTTTGGAACCTGTCCTTATGGATAGGGGAGGTGCGACCCAAGAGAGACGAGGTGCGCCAGGAGTCAGGGTTTGTCTCCATACGGCATGCACTTACCCGAGGACGTGACATGTCGCTCCAACGCAGTAGCACCGCTATCGGGAGGTCAGGAAACCAAAAACACGCCCGGGGGGGCAGCACCACCATCGGTTGGATTGAGCCCGGTAGCGGCGATTTGAAATCACGGGATGCGGAAGGCAAAATTGGAGCGGCGCATCGACTGCGTATCGCTCATGTCATTACTCGTCTCATCAATGGCGGTGCTGATGAGAATACCGTCTATTCCTGCAATTGGGCCGCGCAAAGAGGACATGATGTTTTCCTGCTGCACGGCGAGGCGGTTCACCCAGAAATTTTAGCTAAAGTAGACCCGCGGGTGGAACTCATTGGTGTCCCCGACTTGACCCGGTCCATTTCGCCTGCCTCCGACGTGAGGGCATTGTTGGCGCTTACGCGGAGATTCCGCGCCTTGAATGCCGACATCGTACATACGCATACCAGCAAGGCAGGCATTCTCGGCCGTTTCGCGGCATGGGCGGCGAGGGTTCCAGTGGTCATTCATGGCGTGCATATCGTGCCTTTTGTCAATGTCGGCGTCGCCGAGCGGCTCACCTATCTCGCTTTGGAAAAACTGGCGGCGCCAGTCACCAGTGCATTCATCAGTGTGAGCGAGGGCATCCGTGACTTATGCATGAGCGCGGGAGTGGGACATGCTGACAAACATCATGTCGTCTATTCCGGATTCGATCTCGATCGCTTTCGCAACGCCAGTCCGCCTGCCGATTGGCGTGAGTTGTTGCGCTTGACACCGGACGCGCCGCGCCCGCCTGTGCTCTTGATGATCGCGGCATTCGAGCCACGCAAGCGACACGCGGAATTTCTAGAGGTTTTCAAGAAAATCGCCGCCCGCGTACCCGACACGGTACTTGTGCTCGCAGGCGATGGGCCGCTTCGCTCGATCGCCGAATCGCAAGTCAACCGGCTGGGGCTCCAACGCCGAGTGGTCTTTGCCGGTTATCGCGACGACCCCGAGCGGCTGATCGCACTCGCGGATCTCTGCCTGCTCTGTTCCATACGGGAGGGATTGCCCCGCGTGCTCATGCAATATCTCGCCGGCGGTAAGCCTTGCGTCGCTTGCGATCTGCCAGGTCTTCGCGAAGTGCTCCGTCCTGGCACCAATGGCATGATCACACCCGCGGACGACTTGGGCGCTATGGCCGACGCCACGGCCGCCCTCCTGGAGGATCGTGAAAGACTGGCTTGCCTCGCCCGAGGTGCCGCAGCGACGGATCTTTCGAACTGGGACGCCAAGCGAATGGGCAAGCGGATCGAGGCCATTTACCGCCAGGCTCTTAACCAGCATCTGGAGAGCAAGGGAGCGTCGACCAGGCCTCCTGTTCGAAATCTGGCGCTTCCGCGATGAAGTGCCCCACAGAGATCGGGCAGATTGCCGGATTTGTTGGAGGTAAATCCGGTGGATTGATATGAATGTAACAGACGTTGCCTCTGCTTATCCGATGATTACCCCGCGAGTCGAAGCCCTTCACAGCATACGCATCTTGCTCGTGCTCTCCACCTATTTTCCAGAGTCATATGGCGGCGCCGAGCAACAGACGCGGCGATTTGCTCGGGCGCTGATCGAAAGGGGCGTCTCCGTAACCATTTTGGCACCCAGATTGTCGCACTCGACGCCGAAACGGTCCGCCATCGACGGAGTGCCCATCGAGCGCCTTCGCTTGCATGCCGCGCCGAATTTGGGCGGGCGGCATATGCTGTCGTTCCTGTCGTGGTGCGTCCAGCTTGTGATCTGGATGCTGCGCCGTCGCGACGAATTCGATGTTGTACATATCATCCATGCCCGACTTCACGCCGTTCCAGCGGTGTTGGCAGGGGCCCTCCTGCGCAAGCCCGTTCTCGCAAAAATGGGCCGCGGCGGACGCTGTTTCGATCTCGACGTTGTGCGCGAAAAGAAAATTGTCGGTCGCTGGGCGTCGTCCGTGATCAAACGGCACGTCACGGCCTTCATCGCCAATAGCCACCAAATCGCAGGTGACCTGAAGAGACATGGTATCGAGGCGGATCGCATTCACATGATTCCAAATGGGATCGATCTGCCCCACAAGCCGCGCCGCCAGCCGAGCACAGATGGCACCCGACGCTTCATTTGCCTTGGTCGCATCGAGCCGGAGAAATGCCTTGAGCACATGATCGACGCGTTCGCGGCCCTTCCCGCCGAGGCGAAGGCGCAACTCACCATCCTAGGCGATGGCCAGTGTCGCGCCGCGCTAGAGGAACAGACGGTGCGGTTGGGCCTTTCCGGCAGGGTCAAATTCGCCGGCGCCGTCGAAGATGTCTTTCCATTCCTGTGGAAGGCTGACTTCTATCTTTCCACCTCGGTGTCGGAAGGCATGTCAAACGCCCTGCTCGAGGCCATGAGTTGCGGCGTGGTCCCGATCATCACCGATGTCAGCGGTGCGTCCGATATTGTGGAGCATGAGCGCAGTGGTTTTTTGGCTGGCTCGCATGTGGAGTATGGCGGGCTCCTGCTTCGCGCGCTTGGCCTATCGGAAGCCGAGCGCGATGCGATGGCGCGCCGCGCCATACGAACTGTCGCTGCGCGATTCAGCATGGAAAGCGTCGCAACACGGCAAATGAGTCTCATCGCGACGCTTATGCAGAAAGATCACCATGCGCCAGTTCACCTGCCGGCAAAAGTAACATGAGGCTCATCCTCCATATCGGCACGCATAAGACGGGAAGCACGGCGCTACAGCAATTCCTTTGCGCAAACGGAAAAGGATTGGGCGAGCATGGCATGTACTACGCGTCGCCAGCACACGAGTTCCATTGCAATAGTCTTGTGAACGCACCTTTGGTAGATGGGCAAGAGAGACTCCGGAATTTCATTCTTGAGAGTTTGAGAAAGGCAGAGCAAAACGGAGCTGACACAATCATCGCAAGCTCCGAAAATCTTTATGCTATGGTGCGGTACCTGGAATGCTTCCACACCCAGAAAACGAGCGCGGAGGTCCTTGCGAAAGAGCGCAGTCTCATTGAGCGCCTGCACGCCGCTATTCCTGCCCACGTGAAATGCCACATAATTTGCTACGTACGAAGGCCAGATTGTTATCTTGAGTCCCTTTACAATCAAAATGTAAAGAAGGGCGCTCTGTTTAGCGGCGATGTTGGCGACTTTCTCAGCATAGTTTATGACATGCTGGACTATCATCGTTACCTATCGATCTGGCGCGATGTCTTTGGGAGCACCGCTTGCTCGGTGCGCGCTTACGAAGCGGCTCTGCCGAATCTGATCAATGATTTCGTGCGGCATGTTCTCGTAATTGAGGATATCTCCTCTTTCACAAAACCGCATCTTCGTGCCAATGAGCGGCTAAGCAGAGATCTCCTGGAATATAAGCGGCGTAGAAATGAACATATTCGATATTCCGAGCGCAAATTGGAACGTAGGATCTTTGCAGCAGTAGACAAGAGAATAGCAAGCCCCAACAACAATGACGAATATCTCTCACCCGATGAAAGGGCCGAACTCCTTTCTATGCTGGAACCCTCGATGGAGCGTCTGCGAACGGAATTTGCTCTGCCGCCCTTTCTGCGGTTCAACCTCGAAGCGGCCAGGGCGTCCTGGCAACCTTATCCAGGACTTTCGCTCAAAAACAAGCGAGAGATCGAATTCCACTACCAGGCAGTTCAGCGCCAAGTCTCCTTCCGCTTGGAACGCGTTCTCATACGGGCGGCGTCGTTGGTACGCGGGCGGCTGCCATTTCTCTCATGGCCTCTCGATTTTGCACGCGCCAGCGGAATACGCCGACTGCTGCTGCAGGCGGCAGGCCGGTTTCAGTGAACCGTGACTGCGGAAACGGTGATTGGGCGCCAAAGGAATGAGTAATTTGAAGCTTGTCTATGCGCATCCCGTGCCTGTTCCGAGCCAAGCGGCAAACGCCGTACAGGTCGTGAAGGCATGCAACGCGTTTCAAGCGATCGGCTGCAGAACCGTCCTTGCAATTCCCCTTGATCGACCCGGTACCAACAAGTGGGGCGAAATCAGGAAGGCCTACGATCCAGAGCAGCGTTTTGGTTTGTGGCACATACCATTCGATCATATTCCAGCCCGAAAGCTCGCCTTTGGCGGTGCCGTGTCGTTGCTTGCATGGCTGACGGCGCGCGATGCCGTGATCACACGGTCGATCTCCGTTGCCAGGGCTACGGCTGCGGCCGGCGTTCCGACAGTGCTGGAGCTGCATAGCTCGATTGATACCGAGCACCGGGCCGTCATCAGGCGCTTCGACAACTTGGCGAAGTCGAAAAACCTCCTTTCGCTCGTCGTCATCAGCGAAGCGTTGAGGAAACACTTTGAAAGCCGGTGGCCCGAGCTATCAGGTCGCATCCTGTCCATGCCGCTCGGTGGCGATCTCGTCGCAGCGCCGGAGGAAGACGCGATCCCGCTCTGCGGGGATTTCAATGTCGGATATGCGGGGCAACTCTATCCAGGAAAAGGAATGGAGGTCATCCTTCCTCTAGCGCAAGCTTGCCCTTGGGCCACCTTTCATATCGTCGGTGGGGCGCAGCATGACATCGACCAATGGCGGGCTCGGGCAGAATCCGAGAGAAATATTATCTTTCACGGATATGTGCCACATGCCCGGATCTCCTCGTTCCTGGCGGCATTCGATGTGGTGCTCGCGCCCTATCAGCGGGTTGTACGAGGCGTCGACAACAATACGACGAACCTCGCTGACTGGATGTCGCCCTTGAAGGCCTTCGAATACATGGCGCATGGAAAAGCCATCCTGTGCAGCGATCTTCCGGTTTTGCGAGAGATATTTACTGCCGGCGAAACTGCCCTCCTTTGCTCCCCGGACGACGTTGTGGACTGGACTCGCGCGCTGACGCAATTGCGCGACAATAAACAGTTGCGGACGCGGCTTGGGGAGAACGCGAGACGGCGAATGCAATGTGAATTCACCCGCGAAGCGTGGGCGAGAAAAGTAGCTGACGATATTGCTGCTCGCTTGCATGCACTGAAGCGTCGCCGACCAATTGGACAGTCTGGGTCATGTCAACTTGGACCAAATAGCTGAACATAGGAAGCTGACACGAAGGGCAGCCATGGGCCTCTCGTGGGCGGGTACCACATTGCTTGCTCGAACCTTGTTGAATGTCCTGGTGACGGCCGTTCTCGCGCGCCTGCTTTCCCCACGAGAATACGGTATTGTTGGCGCTGCGCTGATCATCGTGGCCATCGGCAGCAACATTGCCAACCTTGGCATGTCGCAGGTCTTGGTACAGCGAGCGGACATCGAAGAGCGCCATATCGGAACCATAGTTTCCTTGTCGCTGACAATCGCTCTTATCCTCGGCTTGCTTCAATGGGTGTTTGCAGGGCAGATTGCCGATTTTCTTCATGTGCCGGAACTGGTTCTCGTTTCGCGCATCCTTGCGGTGATGATGATTGCGAACGCGTTCAATCTGACCGCCGAGGCCATTTTGTCACGGCATCTGAAATTCAAAATATCCTCCATAGCGAGGCTGGTCGCCTGGATTGCTTCCAATGTCGGTCTAGCCATTCCGCTTGCCTATTTTGGCCTCAGCTATTGGGCCTTGGTGGTCGCGTACATGGCCGAGGCATTCATCTTGGCCGGCATCTATTTCTTCATTGCCAGGGACTATCTCGTGGGTCCTCGTTTCGACATGCAGTCCTACCGCGATATCCGCGGCCAGAGCCTGGGCTATTCGCTGGCAGGTATATCGAGCTTCGTCGCCAAATATATCGACAATGTTATTGTCGCGCGCTTGATCGGCACCTCGGAACTGGGCATCTATTCGCGGGCGTTTTATCTGATTGCAATGCCGGCAAATCTGTTCGGCGATCTGAACAAGAGTGTCGTCTTCCCCCTGCTGTCAAAGGTTCATCACGACAAGGCGAGGCTCCGCACAGCTCAGCTTAAGGGTTATGCTTTGACGGCGGCGCTTGCCCTGCCGACCAGCGCGTTTCTATGCTGTTTTGCGAAAGAGCTTGTCCTGACGGTCCTCGGCCAGAACTGGATCGGCGCCGTTGCTCCTATGGTCGCATTCTCTGCAGTAATTTATTTCCGCGTCGGTTACAAAGTGTGCGGAGCCGTCACGCTTGCCACAGGCCGCAGTTACCGGACGGCCTTGATGCAATTCATTTACATGGCCCTTGTCGCTGCGTCCGCATTCTTCTCAGCGCCCCACGGCGTGAACGCGGTCGCCTTTGCAGTGTCCGGCGCCATTGCGACGAGTTTCTTCCTTTATGCGGCGGTCAGCTGTCGGATGACGGGATTGTCAGTTCTGGATTTCGCGCGCGTTCATGTACCGCCTGTGGCATTTGCCGCCGTGGTCTTCGCCATTGGCTCGGCGGTCAAAACGCTGCTTGCCGGATCGCCCGACTATCTGGTGCTCGCGACCGGGCTTCTCGTTATAGGTACATTATCTGTCGCTACTCTCTATCTGAGAGCGTCGCTCCTCTTCGGGAAGTATGGTGCGGAAGTCCTGCAAACGCTGACATCCAAGAACGCGAAATGGGTCAGATTTGCATAGTTCATTGTAGCTGCATTCTCGCCGCATCAACGGCCGTCCATCCGAGGATGAATCATGAATGTAGGGAGTTTGAAGAAGCGCAATGGTTGGCAACGGGTGTCCACGGAGGAATCCCGTGCCGGCACGCCGACGATGACCAGCCGCATTTCCCGCCGGGATCTGGCGCGCGGCGCATGCGCCGCCCTTCTGCTGACGGCATCCGGTCGCCCAGGACGGGATGCTTTCGCCGCCGGTCCGGACCAGGGCTCGCAGCAGAAGGGACAACTCTGGCATCCAGATCTGTTCCCGGAGATGATCGTGAAATCCTGGTATCAGGAGGATTTGGCCGAAGGCGAGGTCTCCTCGTGGCAATCCCGCGGCGTGAAGCCTGTAGCTGCGGTGCAAGCCGAGCCCTCTCTATGCCCGACAAAGCTTGGGAAAGACGGCGTCCTCTTCAAGAAGGGCACGAAACAGGCATTGACTTGGCCTGCCGACAACGACGCCCCATACCTTCACCGCTGGTGGCTCGTGATCGCCCGGTGCGATTCCGCAGCCAACTCCGATGCGAACAACGTTTCTGTTTTGTGCGTCAATGGCGCCGAGGGTGGTTCGGTGCACCGCCAGCCGCGCGTCTGCTTCAGGCCATCGAAAAGCACATTCGTTTCACAGGTCGATGATGGCAAGATCAAGAGCGAGGAAGGGAAATGCTCGACGGATTTTGGCGGCTGGAATGTCATGGTCGGGTACCGCCGGGGATTCGTGATGCAGGTTGTGGTGAATGGGGTCAAGACGGCTGGCCAAACGATTTATGCATTGGCACCCAACCGGGTGAAATCCGAGAGCTTCATGGGCGATGTGATCAATCCGATGGGGGCCGATGTCGCGATCGACTGCGTCATCATCGGGCAAAGCGAACTAGATGACTCGCTGATCGACATGCTGATGGGATGGGGCATGTGGCGCGTCGGCCGGCAATCCGACCTGCCCAGCGATCATCCCTATCGCCAGCGCCCTCCTTCATCCGTGGATGCGAACAACAAACCGGGGCGTTACGCATTCGACTCAGCCTCGTGGGAGTCCTGGGCAGCCATCGGCAATGAGCGATATGCTCATCGTGGAGAGGCGGCGCCACCGATCCGCGGTTACACAACGGTTTTTTTTGATGATTTCGATTCCAACACGGTTGTCGATGATTCCAAAGGCGCCCAAGCCAGCATCTGGTATGCGCCGACCTCTCTGGCGAATGTCGGCGTTGACGCCAATGCCCAGCGGATCTCGGCGTCGCCTTCCTCATATGTGCACGACGCCGCCAGCCACACGCTGGCGCTCCGGCTCTTAAATAAGGGCCGCTGGAGAACAGGTGCGTTCTCTTCAGTGAACAACAATGGCCAAGGGCGGTGTTGGGGAAAAGGAATCTTTGAGATCCGCGCCAGATTTCCAAAGATCGCAGCGCCCCGCCCCGGATTTTTTCCTGCTTTTTGGGCGTATGGCAAAGAGCATCTGTTCTGGAGGACGCGCAATCGTCTTGAGACCGACTTTTGGGAATATGATGGTCTCAATGGCGCCTACATCAACATAAGCCAGCACGTTCACAAACCCAAACTCGGTTATGCAGATCCAGAGATCGCGACAGCCGGCGTGCACCGGAAAATAGCCGGTTATCAAGTCGATCCATCAAATGGCTTTCCAGCGACAGTCGACATATACGATGGCGAATTTCATACCTGGTACGCGCAGATCGAGGATGATTATAGTTATTTCGTGATCGATGGCTGGGAAGTGGCGCGCGTTCCGACGAGCCCGGAACTCGCAGCGAAAAAATACATCATGGTGGATTTCGCTTACGATCAAAACAAGGGGCATGCTCAACCGGACCCGTCGCAGACGTATGACATGGTCATTGACTATATAAGGGTCCGGCAGACGGAAACGGATCTGGCTAGGGTTCCGCCGGGTTTCAGCGCATTGCCGACCTTGTCGGGCCGGGCTTCACCAAGCCAAGCGCTGACCGTCGTACCGAACGTGGTTGCGTCGCAAATAGAGTGTCTCTGGTATCGTGACGGCATTCCGATCGTGGGCGAAGCCGGCACAGGCTATGAGCTCGGCTCGCAGGATATGGGGCATAAAATTCGCTGCCATATTCGCGCACTCTCTGTGCTCGACCAGCCAGAAGCCTGGACCCCGGAAAGCGAGACCGTCGCCTAGGCCGCATCGACTGCGCACCGTAACGATGCGCCATCACTCTCCGTCGACTGCCTGATGAGCTCTGCCTACGCTCGAGGCACCGTTGGACATTGGAAGACGCAGACCTTCATCGCTGGGCTGCTCTGTCGTGGGCCCACCGCCCCTTTCGTCGTCGACACACCGATGAACCGGCGCAAAGTCTTCTCCGCCCGCCGGCATACCAACAAGAATCTGTCTCCAGGAAAGAGAACATGTTAAAAGGATATCGCGCCGCGTGGGGCTATGATGCGTTATCTCCTCACATTCGCGATACTAAGCCTTTTCCTGCCAATCAGGCTCGAGACGGGTCTTGTATTGCTGCGCCCGTTCGAGCTGATCACATTGCTGTCGCTCATCATTGGCCTCACGACGGGGCGTTGGCGAGGTTTGGTTTTTCCAGCCGGTTTTCTACTCCTCCTGCCCTTCTTGGGCTGGCACATGGTCTCGGCCTTTAGCGTGGACATAGAGAACGGCCTGCGCGAGCTGTTGCAGATGTCCGCAGTGGGCGGCTTTGCGTTGGTCCTCGCACAGGAGGCCAGACGGCTCGATACGCACCAGACAGTGAACATCTTGCTTTTCGGCATGGTGCTGATCCTCGCCTATACGATCGCCTGGCATGTGGCTCATGGCTACCCGGTCGGTTGGAAACATCTGTTCGATCCAAGGCTCGTGTTCACCTTCCTTCCAATTACGCTCGCGGGGCTGCTGCTCTTCGCCAGCCGGGCCAAGCGGCGCAACCTTTGGTTTGCATGGGCAGGGTTACTCCCCCTGCTCGTGCTATCCGGGGAGCGCAAGGCTTTTTTGATCTATCTCTTTCTGACCGCTGCGCTTCTGACACGCGGAAGGCTCGCTGCGATGGTGCCGGCGATCGCCGCCGGCTTCGTGGGTCTTTTTGTGCTATCGACCACGATGGACAACGCCTATATCCAGAAGCAATTGCAGACCATGCTCGATCCGCTGAGCATGGGGCAGTACGAATACCTGGCCGCAAAGGGGAAATATGCCCCTGGAGATACGCCGAGCAACGTCCAGCGCTCGTTTGCCTTCACTCTGTCCAAACGGCTCATCTCCGAACATCCACTAATGGGCGTGGGCACGAACCAATTCAAAAATATCATCGATACTGAGTTCCGCAGTCTTCCTGACGAGTTGCGGCTGGGGATCCATGGCGAATTTCAACGCATATTCACCGAGAATGGCATCATTGGGCTCGGCCTCTATCTTCTGATATGGGCGGCCGCATGGTTTCGGTTAAGCCGTGTTTTAGGCTCGGCACTTTTTCACGGATTGATCGGAGCAGCCCAGGCGCGGCTTCTGCCCCTCGTAGTCCTTGTTCCCTGCGCTTTCTACGTTGGAACGGAAGCCTCGGGCACACGTGCTTTCGTCACACTGATCCTTGTCTCGCTCCTGCCGGAATTGACGGGGCACGGGCTTTGCCTGGTATTGAACAGGGCGCGGAGGTCCCACCCGACGAGCACTGGTCATTCTCGATTTCTTGGCCGCGCCTTGCCAGGCAGCACAAGATGAGTGTTTCGGTCATTTTGACATGCCACAATGAGGAACGCTTCATTGTGCAGGCAGTGGAAAGCGTCATCAATCAGACCGCTTCGAGCGCCATCAGAGAGATCATCATTGTCAATGATGGCTCGACGGACGGCTCGACCGAAGTGATTGCGTCGTTGGTCGATCGGGAGCCGCGCATCCATGTCCTGACAACGGCGGGTATCGGGCCTTCATCGGCGAGGAATCTTGCCATCAGACATGCTACCGGTGATTTTATTGCATTTCTCGACGGCGATGATTTCTGGGCTGAGGACAAGCTTGAGCGTCAATTGACCGCCTTCGACAATGGCTGCAAGGCAGCTCTCGTCTATGGTGATCTGGTCGACTTTTCCGCTCCAGATCTTTCCGATGCTGTACCCGTGGCCGTTGGCCGCTATCGCGCGGATCAACGCGATACGCTGCCGACATATTTTCTGCATGATGGACCGATTGTTCCTTCCAGTATCGTCATGCGGCGGGAGATTGTTGAAGATATCGGGTTGTTCAACGAGACAATCAGGGTTGGAGAGGATACAGAGTTTTGCATGCGCGTAGCCGAGCGCTGGACATTTCAACATGTGGCCGGAGCACTCGTCTATAAACGGCGTCATGGCTCAAACACAACTCGCAGACTCGACGCGCTTCTGCCGGTAGCTGAACACCTCACGCGAGAATGGGTCATCCGACGGCCGGAGCTTGCGCACCTCGCGAGGCGGCGCAACGCGCGTTTATACGCAAAAGCCGGCAATGATTGCGTGGCTCAAGGCGAAAAGAAACGCGGAGCGCACTTACTCTTTCGCGCGATACTGCACGATCCATTGTCCTGGCGGATATACGTTTACATTTTTCTCTGCGCCCTACCTGCAGGCATGGAGCCGCAGGTGCGCCGCGCAGCCAAGCTATTGTTCTACCGCGCCATGCGCAAAAAAATTTGACCCTAAAGATGCTAGCGGATTGGCGAGAGTTCGAGCATCTCATGCGGCAGCCTGGGGATCCACCACCGCCAAATCCTTCGAAAGTGTCCTGGCAAGACGGTAGGGTGCGTTTATTCGCATTTCCTAATATTTTACCGCTCTGACCCATTCGGATATGTTATGATGGTTAACGCGCCGAGAGCTGGATAGCCAAGGAGCGCGTCACGCGAGCGGCTGCGAGTGGGACGGCGATGTCCTTTTTGCTTTTTTTGCGCGGCCTTATCATAGTCCTGTTGGCATTCGCCATCAGTACATATTTGCTTACCGGCTCGCTCTGGAGCACGTTTGTCCAAACGGTAATTTGCGGGATCTTGATACAGATTGGGTACTTTGTTGCTGTCCTGCTGCTCGTGTGGCGCTCGGTCTCCAAAGAATCCGTGATTCAGAAGTCACACATCGCGCGCGATGAGCCCGAAAGGGAGCAACGGCCGCGCCACTTGGTGAATAAGACGGACCACTTTCCACCTAGAGGAGGACGATCAGCAGGATGACACCCCACACCACGATGCAAAATGTGACTGCAGCCTGTCTTATTCGAGCACTGGAGAGGCGTTCCGCGAGGCGCCAGATGCGCGCACACCTCTCACGGTGATCGTTATCGCGCGCCTGTGAAAGACGAGGCATTCCAATCGACATCCCTGTTTCCCGCAGGACAGGCTCAACCTGGGCCCGGAATCTCTTGCTCAGATGTTTTGCCATTTGGCAATACGACTCAATTTCTTCCTTGAATCGCACGACGTGCAGCGGAGCATGGGCCGCGTGAGATTTCGTTTTATTGCAATCAGAGGTTAGGAATTCGCGCCTTTGCCGAGGAGCGGGCTGATACCCGCCCCGAGCGGTCTGCCCCTGAGCCTCGCCGGCGCCGATACTGAATTTGCGGACATTTAGTCAGATAGTGTGGTAGGGTGTTTCTCCCATGCGCTGCCAGTCTCATCCCACGGGTTTGAAGGCTTATGCTCCGCGAAGTTGAAAATCGGCACCCGGATGCTGCCTTCATATTCGGCGATCCTCTGTCGGGAACGATTGATCTCGAAACACTCCTGGCGGCAGCGCGACGGCAGTTGAGGTTCGTACTTACATGCGCGCTCGCAGGCCTTGTGCTGGGGCTGGCGTACCTTGCCGCAGAGGTGCCCTTGTACGAGTCGACGGCCAGAATCCTGATCGACAAGAACCAGCCATCCGTCGTGACGAAGTTAACAGAGAGCGGAAGCTCCACACAGCTTGACCCGATGATGCTGAGTCAGGTCGAATTGTTGCGTTCCGACCGGATCGGGCTAAAGGTCGTTGACAGCCTCGGTCTTGCTACCGATCGCTCCTTCTTGTCAGCGCCGTATTCGTTGCTCAACAGTCTCAGAGGATCGGTCGCTTCGGTGGTGCGGTCACTCATTGGCAGTTCCGAAGATAGAGGAGCGCCGGCGAAACCGAGTGCGGCGCGGGGGCCTGATCGATGGCAGGCATTTGGCATTCTGGCTGAAAATTTAACGGTAGCTCGCGTAGGCGATTCTTATATTCTGCAAATCCAATTTCAGTCGCCTAACGCTGAAATGGCGCAAGAAATAGCCAGTAAGTATGCTGAAATCTATATCTCTGACCAAGTTGGAGCTAAAGACGAGTCGATCATCCGGGCTCGCAGTGCCCTGGCGGAAGAACTCGAGACGGTGCGGAAGCGATCGGTCGACGCCGAACTCGCGGTCCACAGGTTCCGAACAGACACCACGCTGACCAAGGAAACGCTGGTTACCTTGCGCCAGCTCGAACTTGAAGCGTCTTCCCTCAAGTCGCAATATGAACAGGTCCTGCAGCAGTACCAAGCGAGCCTGCAGAACCTTTCGATGGCGTTGACTGAGGCGCGGATTATCTCGGAAGCATCATACCCCGGCAGACCAAGTTCTCCGAACAGCATTGTTACGTTGGCGATCTGCGCCGTGCTCGGCGGCATGATTGGAGCCGGTGTGGGCGGAATTCGGGAGTACCGGGAGCGCTTTTTCCGCACGAGGGGTCAAGTGCGCGATGAACTCGGACTCGACACGCTGGGAATGATCCCGTTGCTGGACGGGAAGCCAATTCGCCGGAACAAGCATGACCGTGCGGCCGGAGATCGGTCATTTATAGAGGTGGGGAACAGCGCTTTTAATTGGGTAGAGCAGCATCCGCGCTCGGAATTCGCTGAAGCGATGCGTACGGTGAAAGTCGCTGTTGATGTCGAGTTACCGAGGAAGAGCACCAAGGCGATCGGCATCGTTTCGTGCCTCCCGGGAGAAGGGAAGTCGCTGGTCGCGGCTAATTTTGCGACGGTTCTTGCCATGCAGCGTTGTAGGACGCTGTTGATCGATGCCGACATCCACAATCCGGGCTTGTCCCCTATGTTAGCCAACGGCTGGGAACGAGGCCTGGCCAACTTGTTGGCTGGAGACTTCAATGCGAGAGATATGCTGGCCCATCAGTCATTGCCATTGAGGTTCCTGCCCGGCGTGAACCAGAGCCAACAAAAGCTCGCAAAGACCGTGCAACCTATCGAGAAAATGGGCGACTTTCTGCTCAAGGCGGGCGCTACGTTCAATTACGTCGTCGTTGATTTGCCCCCGTTGGCTCCAGTCGCGGACGTGAGGTCCTTCGTCCAGCACCTCGACGGCCTTGTTCTGGTTGTTGAATGGGGCGTGACCGCTCGTACATTCGTGCGCGAATGCCTCGACAACAATCCGATCCTTGCGGACAAATGTATCGGCGTTCTGCTCAACAAGGTCGATATCAAAAGAATCAAGCTGTATCAAAAGTTCGGCAGTGCCGAATTTTACAGTGAGCGTTATGGTCAGTATTACCAGACTTAGTTGTTGAGCAAGCTTGACGACTAATGATGTTCGTCCGGACCTATCCGTGCGAGACACAGGAAACGGTGTTCGACGCGCAAGACCGGCGTTCCCCTTCTAAATTTAGGCGGAGTCTGCGCGCATCCTCTACGACAACAAGAAGACGGTGGTGGAGACGATGTTGGTCGGCAAGGACGGGCAATACAATCGTTGCTTCCTTCAGCCGGTGGCCTGCGCGCTGGCATCGGCTGGGAGAAGGACCAGAACCATGTCGGACAGGTGAGATGCGGAGCCGTCAGAATTCACGTTCGGCCCAGCTATCTTGGTCGCCAGTCCTTTGCCGGTCCTTACATTCCGCCACCCAACACCGCCGTAGCGCGGACACGCAAAGCACCCTGCGAATAGGCCTGCAGCATATTCTGTCGTGCCTGCATTCCGATCCTCTTGCGGAGCGTTTTATCGCCCACGAACACCAGTGCTTGCGTCAGCGCCATCTCCGCCGAGGGAACGGCAAGCTTCAGCATATTCTCTCCATCCTTGCCGTAATCCCGGATACCGCCGACGTCGGTCGCGACCACCGGAAGGCCGGCAAGCATCGCCTCGGCGACGACGATGCAGAACCCTTCCGTATCGGACAGGTTGATGAACACGTCATGATCACAGGCTAGCTCGAACCAGCGCGCGACATAGCCATGGAAATGCACGCGATCTCCAATGCCGAGCTCATCCGCCTTGCGCGAAAGCGCCTGCCGTTCCGGCCCGTCGCCGTAAAGATCGAGGCTTGCAGAAACGCTGCGGTCCTGGAGCATTCGGATGGCCTCGATCAGGCGGTCAAAGTTCTTCAAAGGGATAAGCCGCCCGGCAGCAGCAAGGCGCAAGGGTGTGTGAAGCGCGTAATCGCGCTTGTGGCTGGAAGCCTCATCGGAGCAAAATAGAGGCACGACATGCGACCGGCGCCTGCGCGGTAGGAAGTATGCTTGCGTCTCCTGCAGCGTACTTTCGCAATCGGCCCAGATTTCGTCGACGCGCCAGGATAGCGCCTTGAGCACAGGGCCATAAACGCCTGCGGCGCGCCGGGAGCGGTAGCGGTAGCGGGCGGTGTGTTCGAATGAAACGCAGCGCAGCCGTGGAGCAAACATCGCAGCAAGCCGTCCCAGGAGATTGGCCTGTTTGAGCGACAACGCAACCATATCCGGCCGCCACTCCCAGATGAGGCGCAATACTACAAAGAACGACCCTACGAAGTTGCGCAAGGAAGTCTCTTCACTCTGCGAAGTCAGGATAAAATTGTGCTCTCCGATCTGTGCCGCGATTTCATCGGCAAGAGCCCCACCTCGACCACGGCAACAGGCGAGTATCTTCAGCTGGTGGCCGCTGAAAAATCCTGCTCGCAACAAGGTAAGCAGCCCGTGCTCGGCGCCACCGGGATCAAATCCGTAGATGAAATAAAGAATTCGCATGTGATAATGAAGCGCTCCGGTTATATTGCACCTCGTATCTACTATCGCAAGTAACTGTCCGGTCTTGTGTGAACTCTACGCCGCTTCTGGTGAGGGCCCGGCGGTGCGGGTTGGGAGATTTCTCAGCCCCGCCGCCTGGCCGGTTTCTGACCTTTCAGACGCGATCGTATGGCTTTGTTTATCTCCCCTGCCTGCCAAATGAATATTGGTGCGCGACGCAGGCCGAAAACAATCAACTCGAAGGCCTGCGTCGCCAGCCGCCGCCCAGCTCCATGATTCTGCCTGACCGGGGATAGGTGTCCGTCTCACCTGCCCCTAGACGCCTGAACTTCAACGATAGGCCTGCGGGAACGACGCTAGCTATTCGGTCCGTCACGCTGATCCCGTCCAACTCCTCCACCTGGGCGACTTTTGTACCGAGCTTTGCCTGGGATTAAGTGAGGGCATATCGCACAGACGCGCTGTGACCGAGGGCACAGTGAACTCGATATTTTCGTGACAGGTTGGAGCAGCTGATATCCTGCTCGATCCGTAACTGCTCAATCCATTGAATGGGTTGCGACAAGGGGCTGAATTGCGTGAGCACAAATGTCGAATAGATCGGCGCGGTGGTGGGCAGGCAGCTGCGCCGCGCCCGCGTGTATATTTTTGTTGTTCGCATACGCGAATCTGTCGAATGGCTCTGCCCTGGCTGAGGAGCACAATGTCGACGAGTACCGTCTGCAGACTGGCGACGTGATCGGCTTCGCTGTCATAGGCTATCCCGAGATGCAAAAGCGAGCTGTTATCGATCAGAGCGGTATAATTGTGTTGCCGGTCTTAGGCCCCCTAAACGTTCTCCAGAAGACAATAGAGGATGTTCGCAAAGAGGTAATCGAGGCTCTAAAACCGAAGTCCCTTCCGCAACGATCTGCTGATGGCACTGAGAATTGGACAAGTTTCTATCCAGATCAGATTATTGTTGATATTGAAGAATACCGACCCATCTATATCGACGGGGACATTGCCACTCCTGGGACTCAGCCCTTCAGACCAGGGATGACTGTGCGACAAGCTGTGGCGGCTGGCGGCGGCTATAAGCTCGGTCGCGGTGAGGTTGCAAACCCTGATCTGACTGTGGCGGACCTTGGCGGCCGCCTTGACGTTCTGCGCATCCAGTATCAGGAAAGCGAAATCAAAGTTGCTCGGATAAAGGCGCAGCTGAGCGGCGCCAAGGCGATTGAGGTTGCGGACGCACAACATGACCCGAGCCTCGAACCTCGTCGCGACGAAGCTTTGCAACAGGAGCAGAAGCATCTTGAAGCTCTCTATGCGGATCAGGAGAAGGAGCGCGCTTCAATCAAGTTGGCCACGACCAAAGCTGCCGAACGGATGGGCTATCTGAAGGAGCAGCAGAAGGCGGATCAAGCGGGCGCGGCAGCGGATGCGGCGGAACTTGTTCGCCTCAAGAAGCTCTTCGAAAAAGGTCTGATCCAGATCACCAGAGTCAACGATGCTCAACGCGCAGTGTTCTTGTCAGCGACCCGCGCTTTGCAAACCAACGCTGAGATCTCTCGACTTGAACGCGACCAAGGTGATTTGCAGCGAAACCTCGAGAAGCTTGCCGATCAAAGTCGAATTGACCTGCTGGCTACCTTGCAGACCGAAAGCGCGGCGATGACGCAAATGCGCGCCGAGATGGATTCGTTGGCCAAACAAATCGCCTATGTGAGGCAGTTGCGCAGCGACCTTGTGGCCGAGGGGAGCCGGCGGGTTACGATAGGTGTAACCCGTTCCAATGACGGACAGACAGAGACGACCGGGGCGACTGAAGATACCCTGCTCGCTCCGGGTGACACCATCACAGTTACGCTGCAGGACCCAACAGGAGCGGCGGTCGCGAACTAGCCAGCCAATATTTGTATTGGAGAGGCGCAGAGGTGTCCTATCGAGATGTGATCCGGGCCAAGAGAGTTCTGATGGCCGCTCAGGGTCTGGGCAACGACGTGATTGCCGCGTGCCTGGATACGCTATATCGCCCGGTTTCAGCTCCTTGGCACGAATAGTAGTTTCAGCTAATATGTCCAGTGAACGACCCATCCCAGCAACTCTGTGCCTAGCGTTGCGGCGGATAGCAGCAGACGAAGAACGCTGAAAACCAAAGACATTCAGCGATTTTTGCGAACGCCTGCATACCAGCGGAGAAGGGTTTAGATGACACTCTGTCCGTCAAACTCTCGTCAGGTCTTTGCGAACTCTGGGCTGCTTGATTGTCTTATTGATGAATTGTCCAAAAATCATTTCTGGCCAATCTGGGGGCGATCGCAGTGCTCTTCGTTCGGGCGTGACTAGGGATGGCGGAGTTGGCGGGCAATTCACAACATTCTACCCACGCGCTCGTGGCGGTTATCATCCCTGCCTACAACGCGGAACCATTCATCGAGCGTACCTTGGCGTCCGTGCTCGCCCAAACGCATAGGAATATCGAAATAATAGTCGTTGACGATGGTTCGACCGACGGAACAGCATCGATCGTTAGACGACTGTCTGATGGCGACGGGCGCATCAAGTTGCTCCAACAGAAGAATGGTGGCGTCGCGTCGGCGCGCAATGCGGGGATGCGGGCAAGCAAAGGCACGTTTATAGCGCCCGTAGACGCCGATGACCTCTGGCACCCGACCAAGCTCGACAAGCAACTGCGAGTTCTCGCTGCGGCTGGCAATGATCTAGGGCTTGTCTATACACTTTACCGGACGATTGATGCCGATGATATGGTGATCACGACGCCGAAGCGGACGCACCCAAATGGATGGGTGTTCATGCAGCATCTCGGACAAAATTTCATCGGCAACGGCAGTTCGGCGATGTTTCGGCGCGATGTTCTCTTCGAAATGGGTGGCTACTCCTCGCGACTGCGCGAGAGCGGTGCAGAGGGTTGCGAGGACTTCTTCATCCAACAGAGCATTGCCTCGAAATACCGTTTCGGCGTCGTTGAGGAACATCTTGTCGGATATCGCCGAACGCCAGGGAATATGTCGGCAGATTTCGTGCGAATGCTCATCTCGCGTCGGTTGGTGCTCGAGAGCGTACTTGCCCGCTGCACGGAGGCGGTGAAGCCTGTCCTGCTGGATGCGATCTTCCTCACCGATGTCGAGATTGCCAAGCTTGGGCTAATGACGCACCGATTTGCTGCGGTCGCCAGGCACTGCGCCAAAATGCTCTGGCGATCACCTGTGCAGTTCGCGAAACTCGTTGCAGCATTCGCGGCCATCTTCTTGCGCAACGTGAAGCGAGCGCTTCCCCAACCGGAAAGCCAGGACCGCGGCTCGGAGATCGGAGGAAATTTTTGGAGCTACTCTATTCATGATTTTGCGGATTCCGCCGGGAATGCCAACTACCGCGTGGGGCTCAGCAATCTTGCGGTAATGGACGAGAAGCTTGGACCAAGCGGAGCCTATTTGACCCGGCCTCCTGAACAAGGGACGCTTGCAATGCCCAACGAGAACACGAATTCCGACAGCCTACTCCGTCCCCTCGAGACATGAGATGAAGAAGCTGTTGCTGGCTGGAGGAGCAGGATTCATCGGGTCGCACCTGGTCGACCGGCTGCTCAAAAGAAACGATTTGGACATGCTGGTTGTGGTCGACAGCCTATGGACCGGCAGGGCTGAAAACATTGATCATATCCGAGATCAACGCCTGGTGCTGGTCCGCTCCGAGGTGGAGCATTTCAAATCCGATTTCCAATTCGACGAGATCTTTCATCTTGCGTCGCCCGCGTCGCCGCCAGTCTATATGCGGGAGCCCGAGCGGACCGTCTCAGCAAATCTGATTGGCGCCATGCGGCTCTTGAAGCTGCTCAAAAAGGGTGGGCGGATCTGCTTTGCGTCGTCCTCGGAGGTTTATGGAAACCCGTTGGTCAACCCGCTGCCCGAGACGTATCGGGGGGCAGTGGACTGTACGGGCCCGCGCTCTTCCTACGACGAAGGCAAGCGCTGCACCGAGGCGCTCCTCTTCGAGAGCAACCGGGTTCGTGGCGTCGATGTGCGGGTTGCCAGGATCTTTAACGTCTACGGTCCGCGCACCCGAGCCGATGATGGACGGGCTGTTTCCAACTTTATCGCCAATGCGTTGTCCGGCAAGCCGATCGTCGTTCATGGTGATGGTCTCCAAACCCGCAGCTGGGGTTATGTCGACGATATTGTCGATGGGCTCGAACGGCTGTTCTGGCTGGAGAACTTCAATCATGTGGGAGCAGTCAACGTAGGAAACGACCGGGAAATCTCGGTGCTTGAGATCGCGCAATATGTTGCGGGCCTCATTCCCGGAACGACAATTGTTCATGATGAGCCGACGCCGCAGGATCCGACCAACCGGCGTCCTGACCTGACCCTGTGCCGAAGAATCCTGCCGGGGTGGTCGTGCAAGGTGCCCTATGAAGAGGGTCTCGTGCGCACCCTACGCTGGTTTGAGGGCAATGGTGAAATTGCGGAAATGAGGGCAGCCCATGCGATCTAGAGCCGGCATGATCTGAGATAGGCGGTCGGCATGTATTGCGGAGCGGAAGGTGAATGAATCAACGGTTCGCGTGACCGTCCTTATTGTCACTTACAATCACGCACGCTACGTGGCGGCCGCAATCGACAGCGCTCTCATGCAAGAGGCCGATTTCGGTGTCGAGATATTGATCAGTGAAGACTTTTCGACCGACGGTACCCGGGAGATTGTCGAGCGATATGTTTCCAACCATCCTGAAAGGCTGTCGGCGATCTATTCCGGCAGTAATGTGAGATCGAACGAAGTCGTCGCGCGAGGACTCCGGGTGGCGCGTGGGCGCTACGTCTCGATCCTCGATGGCGACGACCTGTGGACATCCAGGACCAAGCTGAAAGATCAGGCGGCCCATCTCGACGCGCACCTGGAACTCTCCGCAATATTCTACAATGCAGTCGTGGCGGATGGCGATGAGGTCACATCGACGCGGTGGACGCGGGCGGACCAGAAGCCCATCGTGACGCAAAGGGATATCTGGGAAGGCAACCCGTTCGCAACTTGCGCAGGCATGATGCGAACCGCGTGCGTTCAAAACCTGCCGTCGTGGTATGCTGATTTCTTTCCGATCACTGACTGGCCGCTGTATGTGCTTTGCGCAAGGACAGCAGATCTCGCCTTCGTCGACGAGGTAGCAGGTGTCTACCGTCTGCATCCGGGCGGACTCATATCGGCACTGCCAAACCGACCCAAGCTGGATGCGATCGAAGCATTCTACCGGCGCATGGCGCAGGTTCTGGACACTCGAGGGGCAAATTCTGCGCGTTGCGGCTGCTCCCGCTACTTCTATGAATGGTCAATGCGGTATCTGGTAGAAGGCGATTTGCCATCTGCCAGATTGTGCTTCCTGCGGAGCCTTCGCGGCGGTGGTGTCGGACATGATGTGCCTAAACGCGACATTGCCAGGTTGGGGCTGCACCTGCTGAAGTCCTCGGTGCTCCCGAGATGACGACGGTCCGCGACTTCGAGTATCGCGATCCGATCTCGCCGTTGCCACGGGAGGCTATTCGCCCGAAATGGTCGGTGATGATCCCCGCCTATAACTGCGCCCGCTTTCTTGCCGCAACGCTGGAAAGCGTGCTGGCGCAGGACCCCGGCCCGGCTCAGATGCAAATCGAGGTGGTTGACGACTGTTCCTCCGATGATCCGCAAAGAGTCCTGAATGAAATCGGCAGGAACCGCGTTGGCTTTTTTCACCAGCCGCAGAATCTAGGGCATATCGGCAACTTCCATACCTGCCTGGATCGTGCCCAGGGCGAACTCGTACATCTCCTGCACGGCGACGACGCCGTCCGCCCCGGCTTCTACGAATTGCTCGGACGAGGCTTCGATGCGGACCCGAGTACGGGCGCGGCATTCTGCCGGGCGATCTTCATGGATGCCCACGGACAGGAGCTGTCGATCCCGCCTGCAATGCAGTCAAGCCCCGGACGGCTCGAGAATGCGGCGGTTCGACTGGCGCTGGAACAGCACATCATGACGCCATCAATCGTGGTGCGGCGCGCGGTCTACGAAGAACTCGGCGCGTTCGACCGGCGGCTGAAATGCAGTGAAGACTGGGAGATGTGGGTCCGCGTCGCTTCTCGGTTTCCTGTCTGGTACGAACCGCAGGCCCTTGCACTTTATCGGATGCACCCCCAATCGAACACAGGGCGCCATATCCGAAATGCCGAGGACATGGCCTACACGCGAATGGCGATCGATATTTTCAAGAGCTATCTTCCAACCGAGCTTGCGGACGATGTCGCCGCGTCGGCCCGGCGGACCTATGCGCTAAGCGCTCTCGAAACCGCGCGGCGACTGTTTAGCGCCGGCGATTGGGCTGGATGCCTGGCGCAGATGAGCGAAGCGTTCCGCTTCGATCCCTCACTCAAGACAATTGGGCGTATGCTGCGGCTCGTTGCAAGACAGGGAGGCAGGATTGTCCATCCTGGTTGAAACCGAGCAGCGCCCTGCAGGACTCCGGCAAGATGAACCGGTCCGGCTCGTTTTGGCCGGATGTGGCGCCGTCACAAAACTCTACTATGCGGAAGCGCTTTCACGCCTTCAAAGCAGAGGCCAAGTTGCAGTCGCGGGGATATTCGATCCGGAAGCCAAGCAGGCCGCACTCGTTCAGGCGCGACTGCCCTCAGCCAAGGTTGCGGCCAGTTTTGAGGGCCTTTTGGCTATGGACGCCGATATTGCGATCATTGCTTCGCCACCTCGATATCACGCCGATCAGTCGATACGGGCGTTGGAAGCCGGGATGCATGTTCTGTGCGAAAAGCCGATGGCCACGAGCAGCTCCGAGGCGGATCGTACCCTTGCGGCAGCGGCAGTCAACAATCTTCATGTGGCAACAGGGCTCGTCAGAAGGCAGTTCCCTGCGACGCGGTCGATAAAGGCCATGCTGGAAAGCGGAATGATCGGACCGCTACGAAGCGTCAGTTGTTTTGAGGGCGGCTCCTTCCAGTGGCCCGTGGCTTCGATGAGCTATTTCAGCTTCACGGAGTCCGGGGGTGGCGTGCTTCAGGATATCGGCACGCATTGCCTTGACCTCCTGACCTGGTGGTTTGGAGAACCCGATGAAATCCACTACGCCGATGATGCAATGGGCGGCGTCGAGGCAAACTGCCTTGTCCGGCTGCGTTTTGGCGGCTTCGACGCGACGGTCAGGTTGAGCCGGGATTGGGCTCGCCCGAATCTGTACCGCCTTGAGGGCGAACGTGGCTCGATTTCCTGGACAGTCAATGAGACCGAGACTGTGGAGGTCGCCTTGAATGGAAGTCGCACGACAGGCTGCGTTTCCTTCACCAATGCCGACGGCCGGTCGCGCGATTTTGTCGATGCGTTTTGCGATCAGATTTCGGGCTTGGTGGATGCGGTCCGGAACGGGGCCCCCCTTTCCGTGCCGGCCAGCGCTGGGCGCAATGTGCTCGATCTGGTCGAAGGATGCTATGCCAGACGGAAACTGATGGACATGCCCTGGCTAGGCCCGGAAGAATTGCTCCATATCGCCGCTTGCGCCGGGACCAGACAATGACCGGCACTGTTGCAGTGCTTGGCGCCAATGGCTTCATAGGTTGCCGCACCGTGGAGTTGCTGCACCTTTCCGGCTGGGCGAATGTGAGGCCGATCGTTCGCAGGCCGGATGCTTTGGCCAGTCTGTCTCGCTTTGCGATTGACGCAATGCTGGCGGATGCGCGTGATCTTCGGGCTCTTACCGCGGCCTTTGCAGGCTGTCAGTACGTCGTACATGCAGTTGCCGGTGATACCCGCACGATCGTCGATGCTATCGAACCCGTCTATCGTGCAGCCGCCGCTGCCGGCGTGCTTCGTCTGATCTATCTCAGCAGCGCTTCCGTTCATGGCCAATCGCCCCCGCCCGGGACGGACGAAACGAGCGCGCTGCATGACGATCAAACGATCGAGTACAACAATGCGAAGGTTCATGCCGAACGCCGACTCGGCCAACTGTCACGCGATGGCGCGGTGCAGATCGTGGTGCTGCGGCCTGGAATTGTCTTTGGCCCACGCTCCAGTTGGACCGGTGGGTTTGCCGACGAGCTCATCGACGGTTCCGCCTATCTGGTGGATGGCGGTCGTGGCATCTGCAACAGCGCCTATGTCGACAATGTCATTCACGCGATCAAGCTTGCCATCGAAGTGCCCGAGGCGTCTGGGCGAACCTATCTGATCGGAGACCGGGAAGAGATCAGTTGGGCAGATCTTTGCCGACCGATCGCCGAGGCACTGGGGTTCGACCTGGCCGCGATTTCGATTTCAGCGCCTTTGTCATTTGCTCCGAGCTGGAAACAAAGGCTGAAGGAAGGCGAAGGATATCGGCGGCTTGTCCGAAGCCTGCCAAGGCCTGTTCGCAGCGGACTGAAGGCAGGCTATGCCGAGTGGCGGAAGGCAGGACGCAATGCGACCGGTGCGACCATGGCCCCAACGGTCATGGTATCGGAAGAGCGCGCGCTTTTGCACCAGTGCCAGACGAAACTTCCATGGCACAAGGCCGAGCATGAGCTCGGATACCAACCTTCTGTCAGCTTCGAGGAAGCATGCCGGCGATCGGTCGGCTGGTTGACTTTTGCGGGCTACCCGACCTGCCGAAACGGGGCGGGTGAGAGATGACCGCCGGCCCCGCTGCATCCAGCGTTTCGGTTGTCATCACGACCTATAATCATGCGCGGTTCCTTGCCGAAGCGATCGACAGTGTCCGCAACCAGACCGTAAAGCCCGATGAGATCATCATTGTGGACGATGGGTCGTCGGACAATCCCGAAAGTGTTGTTCGTCGATATGACGACGTCCACTACATCCGCCAAAAAAACCAGGGTCTGGCCGCTGCGCGCAACACCGGGATGACGGCAGCGCGCGGCGAATTCATTGCCTTCCTGGATGCCGACGACAGGCTGCGCCCGGTGGCGCTCGCCACCAATCTTGCCTTGTTTCACCACAATCCCGATTGCGCGTTGGTCTACGGTGCCTACCGCGACATCGACGAGGCCGGTGCAGTCAGGAATACTGTGCCACTGAGGTCGGCGGGCGAGGACCCGTATGCGGGGTTCCTGACCGGCAACCTGATTGGAATGCATGCGGCGGTGCTCTATCGCCGCAGGACATTGGAAGCCGCCGGCGGATTTGACCGGTCACTGCGGGCTTGCGAGGACTACGACGTCTACCTTCGCCTATCACGGGCGAACAAGGTAGCCTGCTCTCCGGAATGCCTTGCAGATTACCGTCGGCACGCAAGCAATATGTCAAAGGGCAATCCGATGATGTTGCGCGCGGCGCTGAAAGTCCTTCGCCGGCAGCGGAACATCGCACAGACCAATCCTGATTGGGCGGCCGCCCACCGTCAGGGCATCGAAGAATGGAAGCTCTATTATGCGGACATGCAACTGGCACAGCTTGGTACAGCGCTGCGATCCCGTTCTTCGCTCGCCAGTCAACTCAGCAGCACGATCGCCGTTTCGCTTGCAGCGCCGATGCAGACCGCCGTGATGCTGCGGCGCCGCTTCAGGCGCCGTTCAAGTCGGCACCGCTCGAGCGCCTGGTTCGGTGACCTCGAGCGTACCGCACCCTTCAGCACGGAGTTCGGTTTTGATCGCGGCAAGCCGGTGGACCGCCGCTATGTCGAGACCTTCCTCGCGTCCTGTTCGTTGAACATATCCGGAAGGGTCCTGGAGATTGGCGACAACGCCTATACGATGCGTTTCGGAGGCAGTCGAGTTACCACAAGCGATGTTCTGAACCGCTATGACGGCCACCCGTTGACAACCTTCGTGGGTGACCTGGCGAAGAGTGAGGATCTGCCCTCCGAGACCTTCGATTGTATCGTGCTCACCCAGACCCTGCACCTTGTTTTCGATCTACCCGCTGCGGTCGCAACCCTGTGGCGGATCCTGAAGCCGGGAGGCGTGCTTCTGATTACAGTGCCTTGGGTGAGCCCGATTGACAGGGGAGAATGGGGCGGGAGCTGGTACTGGTCGATTACTCCGGGTGCCCTGAGGCGACTTCTGTCGGACAGGTTTGGGACGAAGAACGTCGAAGTCAGTCACTATGGAAGCGCGTATTCTGCTACCGGCTTCCTCTACGGCCTGGCAGAGCATGAGCTGAATTCGGCATTGCTTGATGTGAATGACCCCTGCTGTCCAGTAATAGTCGCGGCACGGGCTTTCAGGCGATGAGCGACGCCGTGACTGCGCGTCAAACTGTCAGCAAACTCCTGCGACGCGGGCGCCAGCTTGCCGGCTTCAATCGACCTATCGTGCTGATGTATCACCGCGTCGGAGCACCGCTCATCGATCCTTGGGAACTCACGGTTTCGCCGCAAAATTTCGCCCGCCAGATCGAAGTCTTGACGAAAGCGCGTGACATTGTTCCCCTGCAATGGCTGGCGCAAAGGCTTCGCGAGGGACGGCTACCGAGAAATGCGGTGGCAATCACCTTTGACGACGGCTACGCGGATGTCCTCCAAAACGCCGTGCCGACCATGCGGCGTATGAACTGTCCTGCGACTGTCTTCGTCACCACCCATGCGATCACCGATCCGTCGGTGTTCTGGTGGGATATTCTATCCCGCATCATTTTGGAAATGCCAGCTCTCCCCAATGCTCTGGAGATCGAGATCGCTGGCCGAAACTACGACTGGCGCGTGAGGGAGGACGCGATGCAGGCGGACACCAATAACGCGATCAACCGCACGAAGCTCCATTTCGACTTGCATGCACTGCTGAAGCCGTTGAGAGCACCCGAACGCGAGAAGGCGCTGGAGCGGCTGGCAAGATGGGCAGGAACCGACGCCAGTCCCCGGGGGCGCGATCGCGCCATGACGCATTCGGAGCTTCGGCAGCTCGCCGACATCGATGGCGTTTCGATCGGCGCCCACACCTGTACGCACCCATCTTTGCCGCTGCTGAAACGGGACGATCTTAAACGCGAGATCTCAGGCAGCCGCCAAAAATGCGAGGAGATTACAGGACGGCGGGTGGTGGGATTCGCATACCCGTTTGGAGATTTCGATGGCAGCACCGCCAATGCCGTGAAGTCTGCCGGCATGTACTATGCGGTAACCACCCTGCCGCGTGAAGCGGGGCCTCGCGTCGACCCTTTCCGATTGCCGCGTGTTGCGGTCGGCGATTGGGGTGAAGCTGACTTTCGGCGCATGGTGCTATGCCATGGCTGACAATTCAGCCGGACAGCCGCGTGTGACGGCAATCATCGTCGTGTTCAACGGTGAGAGGTATCTTAGAGAAGCTGTTGACAGCATTGTAGGTCAAAGCTTCGTCGACTGGGAACTCCTGGTTGTCGACGATGGCTCGACTGACCAGTCGTCCGCCATCATACGCGGCTATGAGCAGCGCCTGCCCGGCAAGGTTCGGCTATTGTCTCATCACGACAACCGCAATCATGGTATCAGTGCCTCGCGCAACCGTGGGCTGGCGGAGGCGCGCGGCGCCTATGTCGCGTTTCTCGACGCAGACGATACATGGCTGCCCGAAAAGCTTTCCGAACAAGTCTCCATCATGGAAAGCGATCCGGCGCTAGGCATGATCTATGGCCGCACTCTGATCTGGCATAGCTGGGACGAGGCTGCTGATCGTGCAGACTTCCACTACCCGCTCGGCGTCGAACCAGACGCCCGTTATGAGCCACCCATGCTGCTGGAGCTGCTGCTGCAGAACGAGGTCCAGACGCCGACAACTTGCAATGCCCTGATGCGTTCAAGCTTGTTTGCAACGCTTGGGGGATTCGAGAACAGCTTTCGCCTGATGTTCGAGGATCAGACATTCTTTGCCAAGGCGCTCGCCTTCGCGCCCGTCTACGTATCCGGCCGCATCTGGGCAAAATACCGCCAGCACGCTGAAAGCTGCTCTGTTGCCTCCGCCAGGGCAGGCGCTGACGAGGCCGCGCGCATCGCGTTTCTCAAGTGGCTGAATGGCGTGATGGCGGATCAGGGCGCCTCTTTGCGCATTCGTTCCGCAATCTGGAAAGTGCTCGCGCGCGAAACCTGGAATGCGAACAAGCGAAGTATCAAGAGACGGCTTCAACGATGACTTCCCTGCCGCAGGTGACGATCATAACACCGTTCCTCAATGCGGAGGCAACTCTGGGCGAAGCGATCGCCAGCGTCCGAGCCCAGACGGTTACGGATTGGGAGCTCTTGCTGGTCGACGATGGCTCGACGGATGACAGTGTCGAGATCGCCACTGATGTTGCGGCAACCGATCCCCGAATTAAGGTGCTGCGCAGGCCTCCCGGATCCAAGCGTGGCGCCGCGGCAGCGAGAAACGCCGGAATAGAGGCCGGCAGCGGCGATTTGCTTGCCTTCCTCGATGCAGACGATCTGTACGAACCGCATATGCTCGAGACGGTCCTGGCGGCAGCCGTTGCCAACCCAGATGCCGCAATGATCTTCGGGCCAACCAGATGGTGGTATCCTGATAGCGCGCGCCCCGACTGGATCGAACCGACAGACGGACTTGCCAGACGTTTGCATCAGCCTCCCCGCCTTCTGAGGCGGCTTCTGCTGATGCAGGACGGCCACGTTCCGTGCACTTGCTCCGTGCTCTTGCGCAGAAGGGCGATTGCCACGGTTGGCGGCTTCGAGGAGCGCTTCGAGCTCTATGAAGACCAGACTCTGTGGGCGAAGCTATTCCTGCGCTTTCCCGTCTTTGTCACTCCTGTAACGCTCGCACGCTACCGCCAGCATCCCGGTTCGGCATCGGCGTCGGCCACAGAGCGAGGGCTCTACGACCACATGGGGAAACACCCTGCCCGCGCACCCTTTCTCGACTGGCTCGCCGAATACGTTGTCAAAAGCGGGCTAAAGGATCCGAAGCTCGATCGCGCAATTCGCCTCGCGCGATCGCCTTACACCAGCGAGCCGACCGTTCGAAACAAGGCCGATCGGCTGTCATTGAAAGCCGCAATGCAGCTCGCGCGGCTTCGTCATCGCTTTGCGCGAAGACTTGCTCGCCTTTACAGGTTGATGACCGGGAGCGTCAGCAGATCGTGACCATCAATCGGTGAGTGCGTCAGCGATACGCCCGAGGCTCTTTCATCCTCGACGAAGCATAGTGAAAGCTCCCCGGACAACCTTGCGTCTCCACGACTTGGCCGCAGGCGGCGTCTCCACAACGTTCCGTTCTGCTGTCAAATCGCCGACTGGCTGAAGGCCGGCCCTGAACGCTTCCATTCGCTCGGGCAATTGACGGGCGCCGAACGAGGCCTCGACCTCGTCACCGGTCAAGCTGTCCAACAGCCGCTCGCGGGTTTGAAACAGGAGTTTCTCGGCGCCCGACGCGCACTCTCCTGCCAACCGCCTTGCCTCGGGACTCAAGGCGAAATCCAGCGCCTGCGCTAGTTGCTGCTCGTCGATCTGGTCCAGCGTGAGCACGTTCGGCCAGCCAACCCGGGTGCATTGCTTGGCGATCTTGCCGCTGCCCGGCACCGGATCGATTGCAAGCGCCGGCACGCCGTTCTTCAGGGCAAGGACGAGGCCGTGCAGGCGCGTCGTAATGAGGACGTCGACTCGCGCGATCAGCGCTTCGACTTCTCCGGGGGTGCGCAGACCCCCCTCATTGACGTCGAGCCGCGTGTCGATGCCAACGACGGCGAGCTCGCGGGCTTCGATCAGTTTCGCGATCGCCGCGTTGGCGAGCGCGACTTCCGCTCCCGGATGCTCCTCGACGAGGCAGACGCCGACGACCGGAGGAAGATCCTGCCGCGCCGCGAAGACCATATCCGGATTGGTTCCGGCTGAACTGTCACGCTCGATCAGCAGATCGAACGGGTTCCATTCGTCCAACGGGAGGTCCATCGACAAGTTCAGCCCGATGAGCCGGCATCCCGCGAAATGCCCGAGGAATTCCGCTTCAAATTCGCCGCGGCCAAACGGACCGCAAACGAAGATCACGTGGGAATAGTCGCCAGGATCGAGCAGTCGCCAGTTCAAGCCGCCGGCAAAGGGCGGATCGGTCGCCAGATCGTAGGCAATGGATCTTTCGTCGAGCCATCGGCAAAGAACGTCGCGTGACAACAGGTCACCGGCCGTGGCGTGCCCGCGCGCGAAACTGAACCAGCCGGCCACCAGTATATTCATCGATATCCTAGCCTACGTTCCCCTGGTCCAGCGGTGAGGCATCGTCATGCTGCCGTACCCTGGCGCTGCATTGACCAGCCGTCCGCCGAGGACGCCCGGCTGCACATCGAAGGTCGCCGCACCCTCGACGTGATCCTCGAGCGCACCCTCTCGCGATGTCAGCGCGGCATTGATGCGATAGCGGCCGGGACGCAGCAGCAACGGCTGGAACTCGCAAACAAAACTGTCGCCGACGAGCTCGCTGTCAGAATGCTCGGCAGAGTCGAATGAGGTCACGGCATCACCGAACTCATCGTAGATTGTGAAAGAACAATCGACCAGCGACTGGTCGCCAGCGGCACGAAAACGAAAACGAGTGCGCTGGCCGGAGGTCGGGACGCTCGCATCGCCTTCGATCTCGATCGCCGTCAAGCGAACCCGCCCGCGACCGGAGCGGACCGCGCGAGTGGCGAGATCCTCCGCGGCCTGGTCCGTGATCGTCCGAAGGTAAGTTTCGATCACTTTTGCAGTGGGGCCGTCTGCCTTGATCGTGCCGTCGCCGATAAGGATCGCCCGGTTGCAGAGTTTCTGGACCACGGACAACTGGTGGCTGACGAAGATGACCGTGCGGCCAGTCTGCGCGATCTGCCCCACCTTGCCGATGCACTTCTTCTGGAATGCCGCATCGCCGACCGCCAGCACCTCGTCTACGACAAGGATGTCGGGCTCGACATGCGCCGCCACGGCAAAGGCGAGCCGCAAGTACATACCGCTTGAGTAACGCTTGACGGGCGTGTCGAGAAACGGCTCGACGCCGGAGAAATCGACGATCTCATCGAGCTTGGATCTGATCTCGGCGCGCCGCATGCCGAGTATCGCTCCGTTGAGATAGATGTTCTCACGGCCGGTGAGTTCCGCATGGAACCCCGTGCCGACCTCCAGCAAAGCTCCCAGCCGTCCGCGTATCCTCGCGCGACCGGAAGTCGGCTCCACAATCTGCGCCAATATCTTGAGAATGGTGCTCTTTCCCGCGCCGTTGGGTCCGATCACGGCAAGGACTTCGCCTGCGCGCACCTCGAAGGAGACGTCCCTCAGGGCCCAGAATTGATCGTCTCCACTGTTGCGCCGACCCAAATCTGGCTCCCCGTGAATTATTCGCCTTGCGCCGCTGGCCAGCGCGTCCCGCAAGGTAGGGAAGCTGTTGTTCGCCACCCCCAGTCTGTAGGCCTTGGAGAGATTGGTGGCTTGAATGACTGTGTCGGTCATTGCTCAGATCAGGTCCGGAAACGCGCGTTCGGACTTTGAGAAAATAGCCAGTCCGGCAACGAGAAGGGCCAGTGAGGAGAGGGTCGATATCGAGATCATGACCCAATCGGCGGGCGTGCCCAGTAAGCTCCAGCGCACGGCTTCGACTACCCCGACCATAGGGTTCAGGCTGTAGAGCGGCCGCCAGAAGGGGGGCACGAGATTGCCCGGATAGACAACCGGGGTCATGAACAGAACGATCTGGAGGCTGAACGGCACAAGATATCCCACATCGCGAAAGCGGACATTGATCGCAGATAGCGCCACTCCCAGCCCCGTCGCCGACGCTGCCATGACGAGCACGAACAGTGGCAGGAAGAGCACCTGCGGTGCCGGCCAGCTTCCGAATGCCAGCAGCGCGGCGAACAAAAGAGCGAAGCCGACGATCATATCGGTCAGGCACGCGGCTATAGCGGACATGGGAATGATCAGACGTGGAAAATAGACGCGCTTCACCAGTTCCTGGTTGCTGACAAGACTGCCGGTCATGCTGCCAACCGCTCGCGAAAAAAAATTCCATGGCACGAGCCCACACAGGACAAACAGCGGGTATGGCGCGCCGTTTGATGAGATGCCTACGAGCCGGCCAAAGAAGACACTGAAGACCGACATGGCAACGAGCGGCTGCAACATTGCCCAAAGCACACCCAAATAAGTCTGGCGGTATTTGACCTTGAAATCGCGCCAGGCCAGGAAGAACACAACTTCCCGATATCGCCAAAGCTCGGAAAGGTCGATCAGCCGCCGCTTGCGGGACGGATCGATCACCGTCTCAACAGTTGCAGGTAGCGGATCTGTCCGAACCGACACTATGATGGCGTCGCTCCTTCCTTGACGGCCCATTGAGGCCTACATTTCCGCGCAGTGCAATCAGGACTTTCTCCGAAGTCTATCCTTGGGAACGCTCGAACGCCTGGCGGTGCGCGCCTTCACCCTGTCGTGGTTTCGAGTGGTTCGCCCAGCCATCTCCTTCCTATGGTCTCGTATTCGGTCGCGAACCCGGCAACTAAGACCCCCTGTAGAGGCTCTGATCCGCTCGCGTGCACGGTAGACTCACTTGACGGCTGCTTGTCCGGCATCGATCTCCAAAGATGGAATGGGGATCGCGCCGGACAATGTATCAGCGCCTACTGCAGTTTTGCCTGCAGCGCGTTGACGTCGTCGGTGGTCATTTCGCCGTCGGTCGTTACCTTGCCGTCGACGATCTTCCACAGCCGGAACGGGCCGGTGATGTCGCCATATTTGTCGAAGGCGACGGGACCGATGACGCCTTCGTAGCGGATCGGCTTGCCGTCCTTGATCAGGCCGAGCGCCTTGGCGAACTCGTCCTTGCCGGCAAAGATCGGCGTGCCGGCCGGGTCGACGGCCTTGTCGCCTTAGGACGAACATTGCAAGTCCGGGGAATAATCCTGGGTGGAGTCCTATGACGATTGCGCGCGTGGAAGTGATCACCTCGGTGCAGCGCCGGCGGAGCTGGTCGCGGGCGGAGGAGGAGCGGCTGGTTGCGGCGACGTTCGAGCCCGGCGTCACGGTATCGGAGGATTCGCAGTATCGTACGCCGGCTACGTCAACCGATTTGCGACTTCTCCCAAATTTCTCGTGAAGCGTTGGGGATAACCGTACTGACCCCATTTGCGGCGGAATCGGTGTCCATTAGCTTTCCGTTAACAAATGAACGATTAGATCTTGGTGGGGGTCAACCGCGAAAATGTTGCGAGAACGAGGGCCCCATCAATGGCTGCGATTGCTCTTCCTGGCGATTGGACCGGACAGTACCAAGGATCGGAGCTGAACCTCTCCGGTTTCAACCTCTCCTTTTCCGACGAGTTCAATACGATGGATGTCGTGCCGAACAACGGCACCGGCAAGTGGTTCGCGCCGGTACACGCCCCCTATGGGGCCGCCACGTTCATGTCGCCGGTGGGAGCAACGAACCCGTTCTCCGTCTCTGACGGGAATCTGACCATTACCATGAAGCAGGTGAACGGCGTCTGGCAGTCGGGAACGATGCAAACGGTCAACAGCGCCGGCCAGGGTTTCGCGCAACAGTACGGGTACTTCGAGATGCGCGCCGCCTTTCACGGCGGGGCGGGAGCCTGGCCAGCTTTCTGGATGCTGTCGCCCGATCAGACTGTGCCCCGCGTCGAGGTCGACATCGTTGAAGCGTATGGGGGCGATCCCGATGGTCATCACCAGGCGGTGCACTTGAGCAATGAGGAAGGCCACGCTTCGAAAGGCAACTATACGGGCCTTGCCGGTTCGATGTTCGACGGGGCGTTTCACACCTACGGCGCGAGGATAACGACGGACTGGATCACCGTGTACTATGACGGCAAGGAGCTGAAC
This sequence comes from Mesorhizobium monacense, assembly GCF_056781675.1. NCBI lineage: Bacteria > Pseudomonadati > Pseudomonadota > Alphaproteobacteria > Hyphomicrobiales > Phyllobacteriaceae > Mesorhizobium > Mesorhizobium monacense. Next base: position 4,502,379 of record NZ_CM165567.1, read on the forward strand.
CGCTTTCCAATGAGCGAGTTCTTCCGCACGCCGCTCTATATGGTGGCCTCGCTTGCCATGAATCCCCTTGAGGTCGAGCGGGCGTCCGGCACGTACAACATGGTCGTCGACTACGTGCGCGCCTATGCGGCGCCAGACGTGATGGAGCAGCACCTGACCGGGACGGATGCGGCGGATATCCTCAACGGCGGCAATTTTGATGACGTTCTGGACGGCGGAGGTGGTGCTGACAAAATGTCCGGCGGCTTGGGGAACGATACCTACCGCGTCGACGACGCATTCGACGTAGTCATTGAGGCTCGCGGCGCCGGAATCGATCTGGTCTTCAGCCCGATGTCGTATTCGCTGTCCGGCCAGCAAATAGAGCAGCTCACGCTCACCGGCGTTGCCAACATCGACGCGATGGGTAACGAACTCGACAACACGCTGGTCGGCAACGCCGGCAGGAACCTGCTCTCCGGCTCGTCCGGCGACGACGCCCTGCAGGGCGGCGCCGGAGCCGATCGGCTCGACGGCGGGGTCGGAATCGACAAGATGGAGGGCGGCGCAGGCAACGATACCTACTATGTTGACAATGCGCTCGACCGCGTGGTCGAGACCGACGCGGCGGGCAACGACCGGGTATTCAGCTCGATCACCTATTCACTGCCCCGCAATGTCGAAAACATGACTCTCATGGGCGTCGCCAACATCAACGCCCAAGGCAATTCTTCCGACAACGAGCTGACCGGGAACAATGGGAACAACCGGTTATATAGCTATGATGGCGCGGACCGGCTCGATGGCGGGACCGGGGCCGACCTGTTGAATGGCGGTGCCGGCAACGATACCTATTATGTCGACAATGTACTGGACAACGTCATCGACGAAGCGGGCCTCGACCAGATTTTCAGCTTGGTCACGTACTCACTGGCGGCCGATGGCCGGCTGGTAGAAAATCTGCGTCTGACCGGAAACGCCAACGTCGGAGCCACGGGAAATTCCCTCGACAACGTGCTCGACGGCAACGCCAGCGACAATAAACTGGACGGCGGCCGAGGCAATGATTCCGTGCTTGGGCGGGGTGGCAACGATGCACTAACGGGCGGACTGGGCATTGACCGGCTTACTGGTGGCGCCGGCAACGATTCTTTCGTTTTCAGCGCGCCGCTCTCAGTGGCCAACCGCGACGTTATCACGGATTTCAACCATACGGCCAACTCAATCAGGCTCCAAAATGCGTATATGCAGGCGCTTGGAGCCACCACCGGGGCCCTCGACCCAGACTACTTCTTCGCTGGAACCGGCGCCCACGACGCCGACGACCACATCATCTATAACAAGGTTACGGGTGAGTTGTTTTACGATTCCAACGGAATTGCAGCAGGTGGCGTGACACAGCTCGCGACGCTGACGAACAGGCCGACGCTGCTCGCCGACGATTTTTTCGTGATCTGATCCGGCGCCTACAGCGGTGCGCGTGAAAACGAGATCACGCGCACCAGGCGTAGCTTCCGCGCTGGAGGTCGCGGTTGCGGCAGGAGCGGACGTCGCTTCTCAGCACACGGCCTAGGTGTGAGCTTTCAGGAGGTTGTCCATTCGGACCGGACCGAGGAGACTGGAGTTACCAGGCTTCAGCACTCACCGGAGGGTCCGAATGAACATCCACAAGAATGCCCGTCTCACGCCGCTGCGTCGAGAGGAGATGGCACTGGCGAGGATAGAGGGCGGTTTTTCCAAAGCCCATGCGGCGCGGACGTATGGCGTGTCGGCCAAGATCGTGGCTCGCTGGGTCGAGCGCTACAAGGCCGAGGGCCACGCGGGCATGGCCGACCGTTCGTCACGGCCCAACGTCATGCCGGGTCTGACCGGCCAGGCCGTGGCCGAGCGCATCGTCGTCCTGCGCCGCCAATGACTGACCGGCAAGCACGAGCGGGCAATATGGGAAGGTCCGTCAATCGGTCCGTCAACGCCAATCTCTGCGTACCGATAGCTGCCGATTGTCTCTGGAATGATTTATTTTCATTTTCAATAGGTTATGGCGAAGATCGGCCTGTGTTTGGCGGCGATTGGATAGGCCTGAATCATTCCCCGAATATGTCAACCGGGCCTGGCGGACGGCGATGTCCGGCCGCCCCGGCCCGGTGGTTCTGGTCTTGCCGGAAGACGTGCTCAAGGCCGAATGCGACACGCCCGACCTGCAATCGGCGATGACGACACCTGTCGCGCCATTGCCCGCCGACATGGTCGAGATCGCAACCATGCTGGCGCGCTCGAAGCGGCCGCTGCTGTTGCTTGGTGGCACCAACTGGACGCAGGCTGGCCATGCCGCCATCTGGATCAATCAGGAGAAGCGTGTCGCATTCTCCTTCATCGCGGCTAAGGAGCCCCGTCATCTGATCGTGGCTGGTTACGAAGTTGAGCCGGTCGTGCGCCTCTTTCAGGGCAGCATGCGACCTCTCCAACTTGTCACATGTATCCTGGATCGTTTCGGACTGGGCGAAGATGTAGGCACTGACCGGCATTCCGATCAGAATGGGAATGAAGGTGCATTCGACCCAACTCAGCCAGTCGATCGGCATCTGCAACGCAAGCCTAGCCGTAAACGACAGACCGAAGGTCGCAACGACTGCAATTGTCGTCACGACCAATGATTTGCCCAGAATACGCTTGGTGCGCGGCGTCATATTGTTTGTTTAGCCATTGGCGCTGAATAGGCCGTTACCAAGTCGATTAAGATTATTCTGGCCTCGATGAGGGCGGTGATTTTTGCGATGGTTAAAATTCGAGTTTTTCGAATCTGCCGGCGTTAGTTTTCAAATGCTACCCCTTGAATATGCGTGGCCCAGGTTGGATTAGAGACATACGGCAGGCTGAAGCTCAGCAGGTGCGAGATCGAATCGCTCAGCTTGAATGCGAACTGATCAGTGCGTCCGCCGCCAGAGGCAAAGCCAAGTTGCAAAACGTTGGTCACGAGCTTCGCTGGCAGAAAGCTCAGCTGGAACGCCTCGAACAATGCATAGCCTGGATGCCTAAGCGGTTATGATATTGCGCTTAAAGCTTGAGCGCATATTTCGTCACCCGGTGAACCTACCCCGCAAGCCGGTTAGGCGGCGACCCAGGAGGCGAACCATGCCAATGTATCTCTCGCGATTCAGCTATACGCCCGAGACCTGGGCGCGCTTGATCAAAAACCCCTAGGATCGACGCGAGGCGGCCCGTTCGTACATCGAGTCGGTGGGCGGAAAGGTGCACGGGTTCTGGTACACCTTCGGAGAGCATGATGGCTGGAATCTGTGGGAGGCGCCAGACAACGTGTCGATGGCATCGGTCGTGCTTGCCATCGGTGCGGGGGGAGCGCTCAGCTCTCACGAGACCACCGTCCTCCTAGGCGTCGAAGAGACTATGGAAGCTCTTGGGAAGGCGAAGTCGATCCGGTATCGCCCGCCGGGAGCGTAATGGGCGGGCAGAGCGGCAATCTCGTCACAGGACTCGCCATCGGCCTTGGCATTGCGGTCGGGCTGGCCCTGCCCTGGCGGAGCCCGGCGGCACTATGATGCTGACGCCGGCGCAGTTGGCCATGCTCATCGAAGGCATAGACTGGCGTGCGCCGAACCCCCGTCCAACGCCCACCTTGCATGGCAACCGTTTGATATCAGCGCCGCTTCCAAGCCTAGTGTTTGCTGGCAACAGTACCCTCGCGAACACCCAACTCTTCCGAGGCAACCCGGAAACTGAGCTGGCGCACTGCGCTCTCGATTATGTGCAGTGAGTTTAGCGTAGCGCCAAACCACGATAATCTTGTGAAAAATCCGATACTAGGGCACAATTCGTGAACGGAAGTGGACAGCTATCTCAAGTCCGGCCCTGTCGCGCCAAGTGACAGTTCGCGTCGGAGGAGCGGCGTCGATGGATCAGGGGTTCTTTCTTCTGTTCGCTGCGGCGTCCGTAGTCGCGGCTCTGACCTTGGTCCTGGCGCGGAATCCAGTTCATAGCGCATTGGCGCTGATGGCGTGTTTCCTGCAGGTATCGGCGATCTTCGTCTTGCTCGAGGCGCCGTTGCTCGCGGTCATCCAAATTTTCGTCTATGTCGGCGCGATCATGGTCCTGTTCCTATTCGTGATCATGATGATTGATGTGCGCGAAGCGGTGTTGCAGCGGTTCTTGCCGGGCAGCAACCTGCCTGTTCTGGTGCTGCTCGGCCTGCTTGGGATCGAGATGCTTGTACTGGTGCTCAGGAGCGACCGTTTTTCGGTCGCGGAGCCCGTCGCAATGCGCACCGGCGGTGAGGTCAGGCAACTCAGCACGACGCTTTTCGCCGACTATCTCCTGCCGTTTGAAGTCGCCTCCGTCATCCTGCTGGCGGCCCTGATAGGCGCCATCGTGCTGGCGCGTAAGGAGCCGCAGTGATGGTGCCGCTCTGGTGGTATATCGTGCTCGGAGTGGTCCTGTTCGTGATCGGTGCGGCGGGCGTTCTGCTCAGACGCAATATCCTGGTCGTGCTGATGTCGCTGGAACTGCTGCTCAACTCGGTCAACATCAATTTCATCGCTTTCGGGCACTACCACGACGACTTCCGCGGGCAGATTTTTGCAATCTTCGTCATCGCTATCACTGCGGCGGAGGTTGCCGTTGCCCTCGGTATCTTAGTCGCCCTCGCGAGGAACAAGGCCATCCTCAAGGTCGACGAAGTGACCATGATGAAAGGATAGCCGGTGATATCGATCCGGCCGCTGCTGGTCGTTGCCGTCGCAGTTCTGGCGGCCCTTGCAGTTCTCCTTCTAAACAAACGCGAGAAACTTCGCGATGCCGTCTCGCCGTTAGCCGCGATCGCCATGTTCGCAATTGTCGCGTCAATGGCGCCCACGGTGCTGGCGGGCGGGACAGTCGATTTGCGCCTGTTCGAGATTCTGCCGGGGATCGACTTCGCTTTCCGTGTCGATGCGCTCGGCATGGTATTTGCCACCGTCTCATCGCTGCTGTGGATCGTGGCGTCGATCTATTCCATAGGCTACATGCGGCACTTGAATGAGCATGCGCAGACCCGGTTCTTCGCCTGCTTCGCCGCCAGCCTCGCGGCGGCCGCCGGGGGCGCCTTTGCCGCCAATCTGTTCACGTTGGTGATCTTCTACGAGGTACTGAGCCTCGTTACCTATCCGCTTGTCTACCACCACGAGGACGAGGAGGGATGGGCGGGCAGCCGCAAGTACCTCGTCTATTTGATGGGCGCGTCGAAAAGCGTACTTCTGGCCGCGCTGGCGTTGACTTACCACATTGCGGGGTCGCTCGACTTTGTGCCGGGGGGACTGCTGGCGGGGGTCGACGCCTCGGCACCGCTGCTGACCATTGTCTATTTCTGCTACGTCTTCGGCTTCGCCAAGGCCGCGGTGATGCCGATGCACGCCTGGCTGCCTGCCGCGATGGTGGCGCCGACACCGGTTAGCGCGCTCTTGCATGCGGTGGCCGTCGTCAAGATGGGTGTGTTCTGCGTGCTGCGCGTGGTGTTCCACGTCTTCGGCACAGGACTGGTGGGCGGGCTGGGGCTAGGCATCGCCACGGCCTATGTGGTCTCGTTCACGATCCTGATGGCGTCCATCTACGCCCTGACGCGGGACGACCTGAAGGCACGGCTCGCCTATTCGACGGTCAGCCAGCTCTCCTACATCGTGCTGGGCGCGGTCCTGCTGTCGCCGGCCGCGATGGTCGGCGGGATCATCCACATCGCGGCGCATGCATTCTCGAAGATCACGCTCTTTTTCTGTGCCGGGGCGATCTATTGCGCGTCTGGCAAGCGGAACATCAGCGACATGGCCGGCATCGGCCGCAGACTGCCCTGGACGATGGGGGCGTTCTTCATCGGTTCGCTCAGCATGATCGGGGTGCCGCCGACTGGGGGCTTTATCAGCAAGTGGTATCTGGCGCTCGGCTCGGTGGAGGCCGGGGAGACCCCGTTCCTTATCGTGCTCTTGGTAAGTTCGGTCCTTAACGCCGCCTACTTCCTGCCGGTCAGTTATGTCGCCTTTTTCGGGACGGAGGCGCAGGAACGCCCGGCGACCGTTCGTGAAAATCCGATGTTGACGGTCCCGCTGGTCGCGACCGCCATCCTGTCGGTGGCGATGGGCATCTTCCCGGACTATTTCCTCGCCCTGGCGGAAAGGGTCGTCAGATGATCAAGCGCGTCGTCGATTTCTTTGGCGATGAGAGACATGCGAAAAGGCGTCGCCGGCTATTCTATCTGGTGCTCGTCCTGATCATCATCGCCGACTTTCTGGTCTTCCGCGAACACGCCGAATACCTGTGGGAGCGGCTGCCTGGCTGGTCTGCCCTCTACGGCTTCGGCTCCTGTGTGCTTCTGATCTTCGTGTCCAAGTTTTTTGGCCATCAGTGCGGGCTGATGCGGCGCGAGGACTATTATGACTGACTTCGTCCATCCCGGCCTGCTGTTCATTCTCGGCGCGCTTCCTATCCCCCTCTTAAAAGGGTCAGTCCGCAAGGCCTATGTGCTGCTGATCCCAACGCTGGCGATCCTGGCCGTGCTCACGATGCAGCCTGGCGACTACGGCGCGGCGCAGTTCATCCAGCAGGAAATCATTGTTGCGAAGGTCGACAAGCTTAGCATCCTCTTCGCCACCGTTTTCAGCATCATGGCATTGATCGGCATGGTCTATGCCTTGCATCTGACGCACGCAGGACAGCATGTGGCGGCGTTCGTCTACGTCGGCAGCGCGCTCGGGGTAGTGTTCGCCGGCGACTACCTGACCCTGTTCCTGTTCTGGGAGGGTATGACGTTTGCCTCTGCCTACCTGGTCTTTGCCCAGCGCAGCGATCAGGCGCTCCGCGCAGGGTTCCGCTACCTCATGATCCATATCACCGGCAGCATTGCCCTGCTCGGCGGCATCATTCTCCATGGGTTCGCCACCGGTTCGCTGCTCTTCGGCCCGATCGAGGGGGGGCTGGGCTTGGCCACCTGCCTTATCCTTGCCGGGTTCTTGCTTAACGCCGCGGTCCCGCCACTCAACGCCTGGCTGACCGACGCCTACCCGGAAGCGACCGTCACCGGGGCCGTATTCATGAGCGCCTTCACCACGAAGACCGCCGTCTATGTGCTGGCGCGGGCGTTTCCGGGGACCGATCTTCTTGTCTGGCTCGGCATTGTGATGGCGCTTTACGGCGTTATCTACGCCGTGCTGGAGAACGATTGCCGGCGGCTCTTGGCCTATCACATCGTCAGTCAGGTGGGCTACATGGTGGCGGGCATCGGCATCGGAACCGAGATGGCGGTGAACGGCGCCGTCAGCCATGCCTTCGCGCATATCCTCTACAAGGCGCTCCTCTTCATGGGCGCGGGGGCGGTGATCCACGTCACCGGGCGGCGCAAGCTCACCGAACTCGGAGGGCTCTACAAAACCATGCCGGTAACCCTTGCGCTCTACATGGTTGGCGCCTTCGCGATCTCGGCATTCCCGTTCTTTTCAGGCTTCGTCACCAAGTCGATGGTGGTGGCCGCCGCCGGACAGGATCATCGCGCGCTGGTCGTGCTGGCGTTGACAATGGCGTCGGCAGGGACGTTCCTGCACACCGGGCTCAAGCTCCCCTACTACATGTTCTTCGGTACGGACCAAGGACTGGAAGCGCGAGAACCGCCGCGTAACATGCTGGTTGCGATGGGGATGGCAGCGGTGCTCTGCATTGCGATCGGGGTGTTCCCCCAGACGCTCTACGCGCTTCTGCCCCATCCGGTCGACTTCGAACCCTACATCGGCGTCCATGTCACCGAGAGCCTTGGCGTGCTGATGTTCACCGCCTTGGGCTTTGTTATCTTCCTCAGGGCGCTCGACCCCGAGAATACGATCAGCATCGATACCGACTGGTTCTACCGCATGGGCGCGCGGCGCTTCATGTGGCTCGCCGAAAAACCGCTGGCGCGCTACGAGAAGGCGGTGAGCGATGTGTCCGAGACTGCGGCGCTGCCCTTTCTGCATGGGATGGCACGGGCAGGGCTGCGGATCGATCTCCACGGCGTGGACGCTTTCGTGAACGCCGTCGCTCGCGCGATTCTGCTCGGCGGTGGGGCGCTGCGGCGGCTCCAGAGCGGCGTCGTGACCCATTACGCGCTGGCGATGATTGTTGGTGTGATCGCGGGGATCGCCGTATTCGCAGTGGCGTGGCGGTAGGGGGCGCGATGACGATCCCTTTGCTTAGCCTCATCGTGTTCACGCCAGCCGTCGGGGCGGCGGCGCTGATGTTTATCCGGAACGACGATGTGGTGCGGTGGATGGCACTGGGTGTCACTGTCCTCGACTTCGCGCTTTGCATCGCCATGCTGGGCGGCCTTGACACCTCTACCCATGAGATGCAGTTCACCGAGACGCGCCCGTGGGTGCCCGCGCTAGGGATCACATACGCACTTGGCATCGACGGGATCAGCGCACCCTTCGTGTTCCTGACCGCGCTGTTGGGCTGGATCTGCGTGCTTGCCTCGTGGGTTGCGATCGACCGCAAGGTGAAGGAGTTCATGGTCAGCCTGCTGGCCATGCAGGCACTGATGCTTGGCGTGTTCTGCGCGCTGGACCTGTTCCTGTTCTACGTCTTCTGGGAGGCGATGCTGATCCCGATGTACCTGATCATCGGCGTCTGGGGTGGCGACGGCCGGGTCTATGCGGCGTTCAAGTTCTTCCTCTACACGCTGGCAGGCAGCCTGATGTTCCTGATCGGTGTCATCGTACTCTATTTCCACGGTGGTGAGACCTTCGACATCCGCACCCTGATGGCGCAGGATTTGCCGTTCCAGATCCAGTCATGGCTGTTCTTCGCCTTTCTGATCGCCTTCGCGGTCAAGGTGCCGATGGTCCCGGTCCATACCTGGCTGCCGGACGCCCATGTGCAGGCACCGACGGCCGGCAGCATCATCCTCGCCGCCGTGCTCCTCAAGATGGGCGCCTACGGATTCCTGCGGTTCTCGCTGCCAATGCTGCCCGAGGCGACGGTGCATTATTCGACGCTGATGCAGGGCCTTTCGGCTGTTGCTATCGTCTATGGCGGGTTGCTCGCCTTGGCGCAGGACGACCTGAAGAAGCTGGTGGCCTATTCCAGCATCAGCCACATGGGCTTGGTAACGCTGGGGATTTTCACGCTGAACCTCCGTGGACTCGAGGGCGGCATCCTGCAGATGTTCAATCATGGCGTGACGACGGGCGCGTTGTTCCTGTCCGTGGGTCTTATCTACGAGCGGACCCATACACGCAGCATCTCGGATTATGGCGGGCTGATGAAGGCGGCGCCGGTCTATACGGCGTTTCTTGCACTATTCGCCCTGTCGTCGATGGCGCTGCCGGGGACGAATTCGTTCGTGGGCGAGTTGCTGGTGCTGTCAGGCGCGTTCGCAGCCAACCTCGCTGTCGGCGCCGCCGCCGTTCTGGGGGCCTTGCTGGGAGCGGCCTATCTGCTTGGCATGTATAGGAAAGTCGCGCTTGGTCCGGCCAGCATCGGCGTGCGGTTCAAGATCCGAGACGTGAACGCCCGCGAGATAGCGGCGATCCTGCCGCTAGCCGTCTTCGTTGTCTGGATCGGACTCTATCCCAAGCCCTTTCTCGAAATCATCGACGCCTCGGTGAAGCATCTACTAGCGCAGGTGCACGGCAAGGGGGGCGCCCAGTGACCGCCGCCGCGCTTTTCCAGTCGATTCTGGCGAGCCTGCCCGAGATCGTGGTGGTTACCGGGGCCTGCATCCTGCTGATCCTAGGGCAGTTTGTACGGAAGGAGCAGGAGCATTTCCTTGTCTGGGCTTCAGTCGCGGTCGTGCTGACTGCCGCCTTGGGAACACTCATGCTGGCGGGCGAAGTCCGGCCGGCCTACTCGGGCATGTTCGTCGCCGACTGCTTCGCGGTCTTCTTCAAGGTCGTGTTCTACCTGGCTACAGTTCTGACATTCCTTCTTTCGCGAAGATATGCCGAGATCGAAGGGATCGGGAGCAGTGAATACTATGTACTGCTGCTCTTGGCGCTTTCGGGAATGATGATCATGGCCTCGGCGACCGACCTCCTGTCGATCTATGTAGGCCTCGAACTGATGGTGCTCTGCACCTATGTGCTGACCGGCTTCCTGCGGCTGCAGCGGCGGTCGAACGAAGCGGCGCTGAAATACGTGATTCTTGGCGGGGTCTCGACCGGGATTTTCCTTTACGGCGTTTCGCTGATCTACGGGCTCACCGGCACGACGCAGTTGGACAGGATGGCTGCGGCGGTGACTGGTGATCCGCTCGATCCCGGATTGCTCCTGGCTGTGGTCTTTATCGTCGCGGGGCTGGTATTCAAGGTCGGCGCAGTGCCGTTCCATATGTGGGTGCCGGACGTCTATGAAGGCGCGCCGACGACGATCACTGCCTTCATGTCGGTGGGGCCCAAGGCAGCCGGGTTCGCTGTGATCCTGCGGGTGTTCCTCAACCCACTGGTCGCAGCCTCGGACGTCTGGATCATCGTCGCGGTCATCGCAGTAGTGACGATGGCGCTCGGCAGTTTCGTGGCGCTGGTGCAGGACAATTTCAAGCGCCTCTTGGCCTATTCCAGCATCGCCCATGCCGGGTTCGCCATGTTCGGCGTGGCGGCCGGCGGTGCGGACGGGGTTGCCAGCGTGATGCTCTATTTGCTGATCTATGCGTTCATGAACCTCGGCATCTTCGGCATCGTCATCATGATGCGGAACGGCGATTTCTCGGGCGAGGTCATCGAGCACTACGCTGGTTTCGCCAAATCGCATCGCGGACTGGCGCTTCTGATGCTGCTTTATCTGTTCTCGCTGGCCGGCATTCCGCCGACAGCCGGGTTCTTCGCCAAGTTCTACGTGCTGGTCGCACTCGTCGAGCGGGGTTTCGTCATGCTGGCGGTGATCGCAGTGCTGCTGAGCGCCGTTGCCGCCTACTTCTATATCCGCATCGTGATGGTGATCTACATGCGCGAGCCGGAGGGCACATTCGACCCGGCGCTGACGCCCGCGGTCGGCGCCACACTCGCCTTCACCGCTGCCGGTACCATCGGCATCGGCCTATTTCCGGCGTGGTTTCTGGGGCTTGCTCAACATGCCGCGGTTGGCGGCTGATCGATTGGATTTGCAATGATCTGGCCGACGGAATACTCTGGCCGTGCAAGAAAGGAATGCCCAAGTTGCTTGCCAGGGCGCCCGCATCACCGGTCCCAGACGGATCGGTAGCGGCCTGAGCAAAGCCCTCGGTAGGTGACCGGGGCTACGCGACGTGACCGGAATGGAGTTCCTGCCGGTTCTTTTCATGGTCGCCGGAATTGTTCTGGTGGCGATGGTTACGCTTTTTGTCTCCTCGCTACTGCGCCCATCCAATCCCTATCCCGCGAAGAACATGCCCTATGAATGCGGCATGGACCCGGCGGGCGAAGCCGCCGGAGGCCGCTTCAGGGTGCAGTTCTTCATCATCGCAATTCTATTTGTCGTCTTCGATGTCGAGACGATGTTCCTTTTTCCCTGGGCCGTTGTCCTGAAAGAGATCGGGCTGGTCGGCTATGTCGAGATGTTCATCTTCATTTTGCTGCTTCTCGTGGGCTTCGCCTACGCCTGGCTGAAGGGAGCGCTGGAATGGGAGGCGTAAACAACGCGATCCGCGATAGCGTGCTGTTCACTACGGCCGACAGCCTGATCAGCTGGAGCCGAAGGTCGGCGCTGTGGCCCGAAACCTTCGGCATTGCGTGCTGCGCCATCGAGATGATCTCGGCGGGGTGTGCCCGCTACGATCTCGACCGCTTCGGCGTGGTGTTCCGGCCTTCGCCGCGCCAGTCCGACGTGATGATCATCGCCGGCACCATAACGCGGAAATTCGCGCCCGTGGTGCGCCGGCTCTACGACCAGATGCCGGAGCCGCGCTGGGTCATCGCCATGGGCACCTGCGCCATCTCGGGCGGGGTCTACAACACCTATGCGGTGGTGCAGGGGGCGGAGACCTTCGTGCCGGTGGACGTGCATGTGCCTGGCTGCCCGCCGCGGCCCGAGGCGCTGATGCACGGCTTCCTTCTGCTTCAGGAGAAGATCAAGAAATCCAGGGCGCTGGCCGGGACGCCTCTGGACCGGGTCGCGGTACCATGAGCGCGGAGACGTCCCTCATCCGCACCCTGATCGCGGAACGTTTCGGGGAGGCAATCGAGGAGCTTGGCTTCTCGCATGGGGTTCACGCTTTCGCCGTTCCGCCTGACATGATCGTCGAGCTTTGCCGGTTCCTCAAGGAACACCCGGCGCTGCGGTTCGATTTCCTGTCCGACATCTGCGGGGTCGATCATTACCCCGAGATGCCCCGCTACGAGGCGGTGTACCACCTCTATTCGCTGCCGAACAAATGGCGCGTTCGCATCAAGTGCCGCCTTGGCGATCCACCGCGGGTCCCGTCGGTGACGGGGGTCTGGCGCACTGCCAATTGGCACGAGCGCGAGGCCTGGGACATGTACGGGATCAGGTTCGAGGGCCACCCCGACCTGCGCCGGATCTATATGTGGGAAGGGTTCGAGGGCTTCCCGCAGCGCAAGGACTTTCCGCTCCGGGGCTACAAGGACAAGCTGAACCCGTTTGGCGCCGAAGGTCCGCAGCCGACACAGCCCGACCTTGCCACCAAGGACATTCCATAGGAGGCCGTTCCCCACCGGGACTTGAGATGACCGAAGTCACGGAACTGAGCTTGCCAGAAGCCGATGCGCCCCACACCAGGGAGGTGCTTCTCAACCTCGGCCCGCAGCATCCCAGCACGCATGGGGTGCTGCGGCTCGTCCTCGAGTTGGACGGCGAATATGTCGCGCGCGTGGACCCGCATATCGGCTACCTCCACCGCGGCACCGAAAAACTGGCCGAGAGCTTCACCTACACCCAGATCTTCCCGCTGACCGACCGGCTCGACTACCTCTGCCCGCCCTCGAACAACTTGGCCTTCGCGCTTGCAGTGGAGAAGCTCATGGGCATTCGAGCGCCGATCCGCGCGCAATATATCCGCGTGTTGATGGCCGAACTGGCGCGGATCTCCGGTCATCTCCTGATCATCGGCGCGCTCCCGATGGACCTGGGCGCCATGACGGCGTTGCTTTACGCCATGCGCGAGCGGGAAATGATCATGGACCTGATGGAGATGATCAGCGGGGCGCGCATGCACACCTCCTTCTGCCGGGTCGGCGGTGTGCGCGAGGACCTGCCCGACGGGTTTTTCCCCAAGATCAGGGAGTTCTGCGATATCTTCCCGAACCGGATACGCGACTATGAACGGCTGCTTGAGAACAACCGCGTGTTCCTGAAGCGCACGCAGGGGATCGGCGTGATCTCCGCCGCCGACGGCATCGATCTGGGCCTGAGTGGCCCGAACCTGCGCGCCTCGGGCGTCGACTGGGACATCCGCCGCGACGAGCCTTACGAGATCTACGACCGGCTCGCGTTCAACGTTATTACCCGCGATGAAGGCGATTGCTATGCGCGCTGGCGATGCCGGGTTGAGGAGATGCGCGAGAGCGTCCGGATGATCGAACAATGCCTCGACCAGATGCCCGAGGGGCCGTTCCAGATCGACATGCCGACAGTCGCCTTCCCGGTGGACAAGGATCGGGTGCACTGCTCGATGGAGGCGCTGATCCAGCATTTCGACCTGTCGGCCTATGGCTTCAAGGTGCCGAAGGGCGAGGTCTATTCGGCGATCGAGGCGCCAAAGGGCGAGCTCGGCTTCTACATCATCAGCGACGGGTCGCCAAAACCGTTCCGCATGAAGGTCCGGGCACCCTCGTTCGTCAACCTTCAGGCACTTTTCGGGGTCACCAACGCGCGCTACCTGGCGGACATGATCGCCGTGCTCGGCAGCCTCGACCCCGTGATGGCGGAGGTAGACAAGTAGCAGGGATTTGGACGCGATGACCATGCGCGAAAAGATCGAAGAGGCAGCGGCGCGATATCCCGACCAGCGCTCGGCGATCATGCCGGCGCTTCTGATCGCGCAGAAGGAACATGGTCATCTGCCCGGCCCGGTGTTGGAAGAGGTCGCCGACATCCTCAGTGTCGAACGGATCTGGGTCTACGAACTGGCGACCTTCTACACCCTCTTCCATACCGAGCCGATGGGTATGTTCCACCTGCAACTCTGCGACAACGTCTCCTGCATGCTGTGCCGATCCGAGGACCTGCTAAGGCACCTAGAGGCTGTGCTGGGCATCAAGAACGGCGGCACGACCCCGGACGGGCTGTTCACGCTTTCGACCGTCGAATGCCTCGGCGCTTGCGAGATGGCCCCGGTGATGCAGGTCGGCGACGACTATCACGGCGACCTCGACATCACGCGGATCGACGCGCTCCTGGACAGGCTGCGCGCGACGGTGCGGCAGGCGACTGGCGCCGATCTTGCCGCCGCAGGACCGCCGGGAGAATAGCGCCATGTTCGAACCGGTCCTTCTCAGGAACGTGGACGTGCCGGATGGCCATCTGCTCACGACCTATGAGGCCGGCGGCGGCTACCAGGCGCTGGCCAAGGCGCTGCGGGAGCACACGCCCGACGAGATCATCGACCTCGTCAAGAAATCCAACCTGCGCGGGCGCGGCGGAGCCGGATTCCCAACCGGGGCGAAATGGAGCTTCGTGCCTAAGCGTGCTGGCAAGCCGAAATACCTGTGCTGCAACGCCGATGAGGGCGAGCCGGGCACCTTCAAGGACCGGATCATCATGGAGCGTGACCCGCACCAACTGATCGAGGGCATGGCGATCAGCGCCTACGCGATAGGAGCGGAAACCGCCTATGTCTACATCCGCGGGGAATACACGCTGGCGATCTGCCGGCTGGAGCGGGCGATCGCCGAGGCTCATGCGAAGGGTTATCTAGGAACGCGGATTCTGGGCTCGGATTTCAGTTTCGTCGTGCACATCCATTGCGGCGCCGGCGCCTATATCTGCGGCGAGGAGACCGCGATGCTCGACTCGCTCGAAGGCAAGCGGGCGCAGCCGCGTCTGAAACCGCCATTTCCGGCGGTCGAAGGGCTCTACGCCAGCCCGACGGTGATCAACAACGTCGAGACGCTGGCCTGCGTACCGCATATCGTGGCGAGAGGGCCGGACTGGTTCCGCGGCATCGGCCCGGACAAGAGCCCCGGCCCGAAGCTCTATTGCCTCAGCGGACAGGTGCGGAAACCGGGCCTTTACGAGCTGCCGATGGGGATACCGCTGCGCGAACTGATCGAGGACTGCGCCGGCGGGCCGCTACCGGGGCGCAAGCTCAAGGCGGTGATCCCAGGCGGGGTCTCGGCGCCGCTGATCCCGGAGCGCGGGCTGGACGTGCGGATGGACTTCGACTCGCTGGCCGCCGCTGGCTCGATGCTCGGCTCGGCCGGGGTGATCGTGATCGACAACTCGACCTGCATTGTCAAAGTCGCCACCCGGATCATCGAGTTCTTCCACCACGAGTCCTGCGGCAAGTGCACCCCCTGCCGCGAGGGGCTGAACTGGGTCGTGAAAGTGCTGCGCCGGGTCGAGACTGGCCAGGGCGCGCCGGGCGATCTGGAACAGCTGGAGGCGCTCTGCAAGGGCATTTTCGGCAACACGTTCTGCGCTCTGGGCGACGGCGCGGCGATGGGCCTGCGGGCAGCACTGGCGCATTTCGAGCATGAATTCGTCGCGCATATCGAAGAGCGGAGGTGCCCGTTTCACTGAGGAGGACGCAGCGAGAGGACCGCGAGGAAAGCCATGGTTAGCGTGACAATCGATGAACGAATGCTGGAAGTGGAGGCCGGCTCTACGGTGCTCCAGGCCGCCGAGCGTTTGGGCATCGACATCCCGACCTTCTGCTATCTGAAGCGGCTGCCGGCGCTGGCCTCCTGCCGCATGTGCTTGGTGGAGATTGAGGGGCAGCGGCGGCTACAACCTTCTTGCGCCACCGCGGTCACTGACGGCATGGTGGTGCGGACGAACACGCTGCTGATCGACGAAACCCGCTCTTCCATGCTCGACATGCTGCTCGCCAACCACCCCCTCGACTGCCCAATCTGCGACAAGGGCGGCGAGTGCGAGCTTCAAGACATGGTGATGGCATACGGGCCCCGCACAAGCCGGTTCCGCGATGCCAAGCGTGTGTTCCATTCCGAGGACATCCGTCTCAGCCCGGTCATCATCATGAACGTCAACCGCTGCATCCAGTGCCAGCGCTGCGTCAGGATGTGCGAAGAAGTCGTCGGCGCGGTAGCCTTGGGCACCGTCGAAAAAGGTATGGATACCGCCATCACTGGCTTCGAGGGCAGTCTCGCGAGTTGCGATCAATGCGGCAATTGCGTCGAGGTCTGCCCAGTCGGCGCGCTGATGAGCTTCCCCTATCGCTACAAGGCGCGGCCCTGGGATCTGGTCGAGACCGACACGGTCTGCCCGCATTGCGGCACCGGCTGCCAACTGACCGTCGGCGCGCGCAAAGGCGAGTTCATGCGAGTCCGCTCGAAGGTGGAGCACGGGGTCAACCGCGAAACGCTCTGCGTGCGCGGGCGCTTCGGTCTGGACTTCGTCGGGAGCCAGGACCGGATCAAGCGGCCGATGATCCGTCGTGACGGGGTCCTGGTTCCGGCTTCCTGGGACGAAGCGGGGGACTACCTCCGCCGGCGGCTGTCGGCCGTCGCCAGCAAGGCTGCGGGTGGGCTGGCCTCCCCGCGCCTGCCCAACGAGGTGCTTTATCAGTTCCAGAAGCTGATGCGGACAGCATTCCAGACCAACAATATCGACTGCTCCTCGCGCTGGTGCACGCCCTTTGATGCGCTCGGCCCGTTGGTGGCCGCCTTCTACACCCGCACGCCGCTGGAGGAGGTGATCGGCAACGACTGTGTGCTTGTCGTCGGTGGCAACGTGACGGACGAAAACCCAGTCACCGAATATTTGCTACGAGACTGTGTACGGCGGCGACAGACCAGGTTACTCATGCTCTCGGCGCGGCCATCCCGTCTGGACGCCGATGCGCGGGCGGTCGTTCGCGTGCCGCCGGGCGGTGAGGCTCAGGGCCTTGCCACGGTGGTGAGCGGACTGGGGGCGGCTGGTCAGGCACTGCCGGGCGACGTTTTTACGGACATCGGCGCAACAACCGGCCGGCCAGCAGCGGCCACCGACAGCGACGGTCCGGACCGCCTGGCCGCAGCGCTGCTGGAAGGCAGGAGCGTCACCGTGCTTGTCAGCGCCGACCTCTTGAGATCACCCCTAGCGCGCGCGACGTTGTACCAGCTCAACAACCTTTTGCAGGTTCTGCGCGCACTCGGTAAGGGGCTGGCGATGCAGTTCCTCTTCGACCGTGCCAACCAACTGGGCGCCTGGGACATGGGCGTTCTGCCGGCGGCGCTGCCGGGGCTGCGCGCGCTCGCCAATGATGCGGCGCGCGCAACTCTCGAACGGGCCTGGGGCGCCGAAATCCCGTCTGAACCGGGTGTGGATTTCGATGCCATGCTGGAGCTCTGTGACAGGAAGCGAATGGGTGCGCTCTATATCGCCGGAAGCGACCCCCTGATGTCTTATCCCGACCGGGGATTCGTGCAGCGGGCGCTTCGTGCCGCCGATCTCCTGATCGTGCAGGACGCGTTCCTCACGGATACGGCGGGCCTGGCGGATGTCGTGCTGCCTGCGGCGAGTTATGGCGAGGAATCCGGTACGTTCACCAACAACGAAGGCCGCACACAGAAGGTCTGCAAGTTCCGCGAACCCGCCCTCGAGGCGCGACATAATCTGGCGATATTCGACTTCGTTGCGGCGCTTCGCGGCCAAGCGTTGCGGCCGTCGATCCATGGCGAAATCTTCGGCGAGATTGCCCGGTTGGTTCCGGCCTACCAAGGGTTGACGCAGGACGGGCTTGGCGCCGACGGAGCTTTCACGAAGGCGGCCCTTGCGCCACCGGTTGGCGAGTTCTTCGCCCTCCCGCCTGCCCCCATTTCAGCCGACCGGCTCATGCTGGTCACCGGCAACTGCCTGTTCCACAACGGATATCTTTCCGAGCGCTCGGAGATCCTGAATACGGTCGCGGATAACCCATATGTCGAGATGAGCGCGCCGGATGCAGCGCAGCTTGGCCTAGCGGATGGCGATCAGGTGGTCGTGCGATCCGCCCAGGGCGAACTGACGGCGAAGCTCAAGGTCAACAAGCGTTTCCCCACGGGCCTCGTGTTCGTTCCCGAGAACTACAGATCCCTGCGTCTCAACGGCCTGATGCGGCGAGGCGAATACCCATGTCCGGTGGAAGTTCAAATGGCGCACGCGGCCTTCGAGATCGCCACTGTCGCCGGGGTCGAGGCGCGTCCTGAGAATCTGGGCTGAGGCACTACGCACTCCCCACCGGCAGCCCACCCGCCCCTGCACACTTGAGCTGGCGTCGTCAGTGATAACCTGTCCCGGCAATGTAATCGTGCAGCACCTGCTCGTTGTTCAGCAATTCGTCGAGCCGGTGCTTGACCACGTCGCCGATGCTCACCACGCCGACAGTGGCGCCGCCATCCATGACCAGCACATGGCGCGTGCGCCGGTTGGTCATGGTCGCCATCACCGAGGGCAGCAAATCCTGTATCGAACAGGTCGCCACAGTGCGGTTCATGATGTCGGCGACCCGCATAATGGGCGCCTTGGTTCCGTGTTCAGCCACGGCATTGCAGCAGTCCCGTTCCGACAGCGTGCCCAGGCAATCCCCTCCGGGGAAACGGCTGACGACCACGAAGCCTATGTTGTTCTCCCGAAACAGCCGTAGCACTTCCACCATCGTCTGACTTGGAGTGACCGAGATGACCTCGGGAGCCTTGGTCTTCAAGATTTGGCAGACCAGCATATGAGCCTCCTGTCTGCGCGCTCCGGCTTGCCAGCTGGCGCGCACTCACGTTCGTCGGATATTCCGCCACCAGTTGTACCCCTGCGGCTCGCTCGTCTCGACCAGAACGTCCTGCTTTGTGTTCAGGCGTGCAGCGACCACGCCGCCGCCGGTCGTCGCCTTGCCCGGCTTGCCGAGCAGATCGTCACGCCCGATCACCAGGTCACGCGAGGAAAAACTCGAGAATTCGTACTGTTGGCCAAGCGCGATCGCGTCCGCCGGGCAGGCGTCCTCGCACAGCCCGCAGAATAGGCACCGGGCCATGTCGATCTCGAATTTTGCCGGGCGTCGGTTGCCCTTCTCGTCCTCGTAGGGGATGACTTCGATGCAGTAGCAGGGACAAATCCGCGCGCAGAGTTCGCAGGCCACGCATTTGATCTCGCCCTCTTCGTCGCGCTTAAGGAAGTGATGCCCGCGGTAACGCGAATAGGGCAACCATTTTTCCTTGTCCGGATACTGCATAGTCACGGATTTGGAGAACATGTAGCCGAAGGTCAGCGCCAAGCCGTTCGCCAGATCGGCGAAGAACGCCCAGCCGATCCATGTTCCAATTCTGTCCAGTGCGCGCGACATCGTCGCCCCGCTGCGGAGCCGCTGCGGCCCCTAAAGGAAAGCAACACCGGTTATGATTATGTTCGCCATTGACAGTGGAAGCAAGACCTTCCACCCGATCGCCATCAGTTGGTCGTAGCGGTAGCGTGGGAAAGTGAAGCGGAACCAGATAAACACATAAACGAAGAACGCGACCTTGAGCACGAACCAGAGGATCGGTGGCAACGGGACCAGCACGCCGTTCCAGCCGCCGAAGAACAGGATCACCGCCAGGACCGACGTCAGAAGCATGATGGCGTATTCGCTGACCATGAAGAACGCAAAGCGGATACCGCTGTATTCGGTATGGAACCCGGCCCCCAGATCGCCTTCCGCTTCAGCCAGGTCGAAGGGAATGCGCTGCGCTTGGGCCAGCCCGGCGACGAAGAACACGAAGAACCCGACCGGTTGGTAGACGATGTTCCAGACATTGGCTTGCGCCCGCACGATCTCGAGCAGGCTCATGGATTGCGCAAGCATTACCACCCCGATGACCGCGAACCCCATCGGGATCTCGTAGCTGATCATCTGAGCGCAGGTCCTGAGGCTGCCCAGGACAGCGTATTTGCTGTTCGCCGCCCAGCCGCCGAAGATGACGCCATAGACCTCAATCCCGATCACGGCAAAGACGAAAAGGAGCGCCACGTTCATGTTGGAGACGTAAAGAGTGATCTCAGTGCCGAGGACCGAGACCGATTCGCCGAAGGGGACCGCGACGAACACCACGAAGGGCGGAGCGAGCGCCAGGATTGGCGCCAATTTGAACAGGAAGCGGTCGGCCTCGGCCGGGATGTGGTCCTCTTTGGTCAGGAGCTTGACCCCGTCCGCCACCGGCTGCAGCAGCCCATGCCATCCCACACGCATCGGCCCCATCCTCTGCTGGATGTGCCCCGCGATCTTGCGTTCCAGCCAGGTTAGCGGCAAGGGCAGCAGCAGCAAGATCGCAATCAGCAACGCGACCTTGAAGACGATCAGACCAAGAGCAACGACGAGTTCCATGATCCGAGGCCACTCGTTCAACGGGACGAGACCCGCGACTCGATTAGCACTGCGCAGTTGTCAGGTTGCGCGGGCATGGCAATTGCCAACGGCGGCGCAACTTGTGCGATGGTATCACAGCCTTGCCGTCACTGGCTACGATGTGTGACGTTCGGCGCTTAAACGGGATGGCAGGGCGAAACGAACTGCCATTCAATATTGTCTCGTACATTTTCGATAGAGTGCTTATCCTTACGCCCGATCAACCGTGAAGCTCGTGTCGGAACGCAGCCTCAAGGCGACGCCCGCGCTTCCTGCCAGTTCTGCCTGGCACCTGGCGTTTGGGGACGAGTGCTGCGCGGCGCGGCAATAGCGTCAGAGGTGACCCATGCAGCTCATTTCAAATGGCTTTGCGGACGGTACGACGATCCCGCGGCGTTTCACTTGCGACGGTCAGGACCTTTCCCCGCCGCTCGGCTGGACCGGCGCTCCGGCAGGAACCCGCAGTTTTGTCCTTCTCTGCGATGATCCCGACGCCCCGGCGGGGATCTGGCATCACTGGGCGGCCTATGACATTGCGGCCGATTGTATGGAGTTGGCCGAAGGCGGCAAGCAAGGCCTCAAGCAGGCAACCAACGATTTCCGGCGACCAGGTTACGGTGGTCCCTGCCCACCGCATCGCCACGGCCCACACCGCTATCACTTCCGGCTGCTTGCGCTGTCGATCGATCACCTGCCGCTCGGCAACGACCCATCGTGTCAGGGGGTCGAACGAGAAGCGCGCAGGCATCTCCTCGCCGAGGCGGTTCTCGTCGGAGTGTATGAGCGATGATAGTCTTCGTTCGTGTGAACTCTGGCAACTTGACGAGGGCCTGCGAGTCATGAGCGGCATCACTGGTCGTAATGGCCCCCGCGGCTGTCGCGGCGTCCGCTCGGGGTGGGCACTGTCATCCAATTGAGCTATTGTGCGCGATCGAGCACCGCAGAAAGTGGCCGTAGTGTCTCCAAGCGCATCCAGCGGCCCAACTTCGCTGCTGGGTGCGCGCGTTTTTTGTGAATGGCGCTCGTGCCATGACCACGCCGATCGTCCTGCCTTGGCCGTTGCAAAGCCTCTTGGAGGCCTTAGCGCGGGCGGTGCTGCAACCTGGCGACCGGCCTCACATCGATTTCTCGCGACCGATCGGCGAGGCCGGACTGGTATCGTCGGACTCCGTGTCGTGGCGCGTGTTCAAGAACCCGCTTTCGTTGTTCATCGGCGGCGTCACCGCCGTGATAATGGAGCTTGCAGACCCGCGCGTGCGCACTGGCGTATGGGAACATACGTCGTTCCGTCAGAATCCAATTCGGCGACTGCACAGCACGGGGCTCGCTGCCATGGTGACGATCTACGGCTCCCGCACCAGGGCCGAGGCCATGATCGCACGTGTTCGGCAGATGCACGACCGGGTCGCAGGCGTGACATCATCAGGCGAGACGTATTGCGCCAATGACCCCGACCTTCTGAACTGGGTTCAGGGCACGGCAACATACGGCTTTGTCCAAGCTTATCACGTCTATGTGCGGCAGCTCTCTGCATCGGAGCGCGACCGCTGTTATGCCGAGGGCGTTCCCGCTGCGCGCCTTTTCGGCGCCACAGGCGCACCGGGATCGGAAGGCGAGCTTGAAGCGCTGTTCCATGCGACAGCCGGACGGCTGGAGCGCTCGGCCATTGTGCTCGAATTTCTCGCGATCATGCGTTCGGCGCCTATCCTGCCGCTGCCGCTGAGGCCGGCACAGCACCTACTGGTAGCGGCTGCCGTCGATCTGGTGCCTTCTCAGGTCCAGGCCCTGGTGGGGCTCTCCGGGCACGGCTTGCACGGTTGGGAAGCCGAGGCAGTCCGGCAGGCAGGGGCTCTGGCGGATCGCCTCGTTATGGAAACCAACCCGGCCGTTCAGGCCTGCCGGCGGATGCGCCTGCCGCCGACTATTTATATGTCCAGCGCAGCGCAGTCGGCGCCCGTCTATGATTGTCTTGTTCACGGATTTCGGCTTGCACGGCCCCTACACGGGTCAGGTGAAGGCTGTGTTGCACCAGATGGCGCCGGGCATCCCCGCGATCGACCTCTTCTCCGATGCGCCGGTCGGCAATCCCAAGGCGTCGGCCTACCTGCTGGCAGTCTACGCGCAGTGGTTTCCTGCGGGAACCGTCTTTCTCTGTGTCGTCGATCCAGGCGTCGGAGGGACCCGGCCGTCCGTCATCGTCGAGGCCGACAGTCGCTGGTACGTCGGTCCCTGCAACGGCCGAGCTGATCCAGCGCCGCGCAGCCGAGACGTTCAGCTGGGACATCGACTGGAAGCCAGAGCGCCTGTCTGCCAGCTTCCACGGGCGTGACCTATTTGCCCCGGTCGCTGCCATGCTGGCACGCGGTGAGCGGCCGCCCGGCAGGCCGCGCCGGGATGAAGCAGATCGCCGTAGAGACTGGCCGGAGGACCCCGCCGAGATCGTCTATATCGACCATTTCGGCAATGCCATGACCGGCCTGAGGGCGGCCAGGCTGCCGGCAGGCGCAAGGCTCGCCGCAGCAGATCGCGTGCTGGATGGCGCGACGACCTTCAGTAATCGGCCGCCTGGCACGGCCTTTTGGTACGAGAACTCGAACGGGCCTGCCGAGATTGCGGTCAATCAAGGGCGCGCGGACGGCGAGCTCGGTCTTGCGATCGGCAGTCCTGTGGAGATCGTCCCTTGAACGAAACCGGTTGTCCGTGACGGCGTTGATCTATTGCGATGCGCAAATCAACGAAACGAGGCCCGGGCGCCGATCTGCCGAAGCCGCAAAAAGGCGATGACAAGGTGCGGGCGACGACCGGCAACAAGCGCCTTGCCGAGCAGATTCGCAAGGCGCTCGCCAAGCATTATGCGAGCAAATACCGGGCGAGGTGAAAAACGCGAACGCTACACCCGGAATGAGCACGAAGGGAGGTTGTCATGACCGATGGTATTGCTCAGAAAACCTGTACGCCCTGCCGCGGCGGCGTCGCGCCGCTGACGCAGGAGGCAGCCGAGGGCTATCTGTCCCAGACCGCTGGCTGGGAACTAGAGGAGGCGCGCCTGCTAAGCCGCAAATTCAAATTTGCGGACTTCCATCAATCGCTCGGCTTCGTCGACAAAGTTGCCCGATTGGCGGAAGAAGAACGGCATCATCCCGACATCTGCTTCGGCTGGGGTTATGCGGCAGTCTCGCTGCAGACTCACAAGATCAAGGGATTGCACGAGAACGACTTCATCATGGCCGCGAAGATCAACCTGCTCGCCGGTTCATAGAGGCACTCGGCACCCCACCGGAACGTGTCCCAAAGTTCGCATTCATAGTTGGCCGGTTGGCGCGATTTCCGGACACTCAATCGTGGCGCGCCTGAGAGCAGTACCGAAGAGGCTCATTGTTCAGTGATCGCGCAACATCTCCTGGAGTATTTCCTCGACTTGGTGCGGCGAAACGCCAAGTTCTTCAAATCCGGGCATCTGCGGCGATGACACATTGTCGACCTGCATCAGCTCGACTTGATTCCGAGTGACGGGCGGGCTCGCAAGCATTTCCGCGGCCCATGCCAGTGCGTGCCAAGCGGCAAATGGCACTGGGACTAGTCTGGGTCTAAGGCCGGCTTGGTGTGCAACGGCTCTGAGAAATTCCTCGTAAGAGTAGACCCGAGGACCGCCGCACTCATACGTGATCGCATGCGTTTCCGTCCCCTGCAGCGCTCTTGCGGTCGCCTCTGCCACATCGCCCACATAGGCCGGCTGCAATCTCGTCAGGCCGCGACCGAACATCGGATAGATTGGAAGCCGGCGGAGAAGTTTGAGGATAATGGTGAGAAATGCGTCATCCGGTCCGAACATCACCGCCGGGCGGATGATGGTGGCGTCAGCAAACGCGGCACGCACCGCCAGTTCGCCTTCGCCACGCTTGCGGATATAGAGCGACGGCGAGGCAACATCGGAGCCGATTCCTGAAACGTGAGCGAGCCGTTCGACGCCAGCTCGGTGTGCTTGGGCTGCAACCCGCCGAGCCGACTCGACATGCACGGAATGAAAGGTCTCCTGTCCCCGTTCGACATAAAGACTGACCGCATTTACAACACCGTAGGCACCGGCAAGTGCACGGGCGATCGCCCGCTCATCGTGGATATCGGCTTCGACCGATTGAAGTTGCGGATCATCAGAACCAAACAATTTCTTGGCCCGTTCCGGATGTCTTGATGCAATCCGAACGAAAAACTCACCATTGCGGAGATGCCGAACAACGCGGCGGCCGAGAAACCCGGTTCCACCGAACACGGTGACGACGCGATGGTTCATGGCAGCCATGGCTTAGACTTTGTCGGCTCATGTCAGCCGTCTCGACCCGGCGGTTCAGGTCACGTGGACGGCGCGCCTACTGACCACTATCTACCATCTGGGCTACCTGGTACAGATTGGATCGATCTCGTCCGTCAACTGATCGAAAATGACCCCACTCCTTGCGGAATTCCGGCGATTGATGAGCAGATCGCAGCAGATCGCGATTCTGCTATTGGACGTCGTTGACGATGCGCCGCCCGTCGAGGCTGCGATGCAGGCTGATTGAGATGAAGCCAGGCTGGCGCGCCATAAGCGCGCTCGCTCGGTCATGACGGACAATGCCTCGGCCTGCTACCCTACAGGGCCCTATCGGGTCGAGCACCATGGCAGCGACTATCTCGTCGCCCAGGGGGCTGGGCGCCGGCGAACCATGACGACGACCACGCGATGCTCGAGGTCGACGAGGGGGCCGTCATGAGGGTTAACAACGGAGGAGATATCGGAGATTTTCAAGGTGTGGGGAAAGGCTGTAGCGCTCTTCCAACTCGAACCCCCTCGACAGGCGAGCGAACGCGACGCCTAGGTGGATCTCTCTACGATGCCAATCTCTTTCATAAGCACACGCAATTCGGCTGGAGGCGCAAGACAGAAAGTTCGAAAAGCTTCCAAGAACCCCAGCCCAACCGGATGCGCCGTGGATAGCTTGTTTCCCCGAACTTCTTCCCATCACGGCAGCGGTCGTCGTTTCTGCAAGTAAATCAAAAGGCTGCCTGAAGACCGCGCAGTCTTCGCCTCGGTTCCAATCGCAGTTCGGCAGGACCAGATACAGAAGCCGCCGTTTCTCATGTGGAGGCTGCTATGATCTGCATGCGTTAAGTGTCGATTCAGCCTAGGGTGCGTCCCGCCGCTTTGCCGCCCTTTCTGTCCGTTTTCGCGACGACGACCAGGTGCGGCAAGTCACGTGCGTCTAGACCGAATGTCAGGAACGCGCCGATATCGTTCTCTAATGGGTCAAGGGCGGCTGCTCGGATACGAGCATTGTCGACGATTTTGGGTGCCTACGTTTTCTACGTGCTCATCGGCACTTGATGGGTTTAGCTGGGTATGGTGCACCAGGGCACTTATCGGCGACGAGGGCTATGACGCCGATTGGCTGCGCGCGGCGCTCGTCGCCCGTGGCATCAGGGTGGTCAAAATTGGACGCCGATTCACACCATATGAAGCCAGTTCAATGCCGATTGGGGCGCGCAGCCCTCAATTGGAGCACACCCTCAATCTAGCTAAGGCGGCTGGGGTCGGAGGAAATACGGTCAACCGTTTTGAGGCCGGCCAGGATCTCGTGTCAGCAGTGTCGACACGATGCGCACCGCCCTCGTATCGGCCGGCGTCGAGTTCATCCCGGAGAATGGCGGCGGCGCTGATGTGAGGCTGGCAAAGCCGCGGCCGCAGGCGGATCAGTTACCCGACGGCGAGGCCGGCATCATCGACAACAACAAGATGTAGGCGGTGCGGAGTTATATCGTTTTACACAATCCCTAGTTGCTAGACTCGCGCGACACACCGGCAGTTAATTTTACCTCTGCGCGAGGAGGAAAAAGGTCGCGAACTGGGGAGGATGTAGTCCATGAATGACGATTTCGGCATCGCCTATCCATCTGAAGATCAGCCTTACGAAGTTACGTCTTTCGCTAAAAAGCATGGCCTAACGATACGAGTTGCTGACGCCGTGCTTTTCGCCAAAGGCCCGTCGCGGATGGCTTGTGATGCTGCCGCATTGGCTTTCCTCTGTGCAGTCGCCCAATACGCTAAGAAACAACCGGCGCGCTAACCATGTCTGTGCAAAAAGAAGAAGACTATCGAACCAACAGAGCCGACTATGCGATTGCCGCGAGGCATGACCGAGCGACCGCTGATGGCGATCGCGATGAGCTACTGGCAAGAAAAAAGAAGTCCCTATGGCTAAGAGATCGGGAGCGTCCCAGCCGTGGCCTATACGGTGATTTGGTACGGGAGACACGGCATCGCTGAAAAGACCCCCTTCGATACCGAGAAAGCCGCACGAGACCACGCGCAGGCGACATTTCTTGCTCGAAAGCAGGGTGACGGTATCGTAGCGGTGGAAGTTCGCAAAGACGACGGGACGGTTGTTTTCAGCCAGGCCGGAGGCAATTAAAGCCTCTCATGACCCTAGATTAAAACGTCCAGCCCTTCCCATCAAGCGCTAGTGGTTGTCCAGTAGAATGGCTAGGTGCCTGGTAGCGGCGCTTTCCATAATCAGTTCCTCCAGCCATGTGTCGCCGACGCTCGATATGGGGACGCGACGTCTGACTATACGAAGCGCTTCAGAAATCGAAACTGCTGTGGATTTCGCGTGATCATCCAGGTAACGACCGACTTCAATCACGGCGTCTGCGTCTACGTTGGACGGCAATTCTCGCATGGCACACCCTCCTGCGGCATCCGAACCTTGCTGCCCAAAAGTATCGCGCTGAATAGCCAAAGAGTCGACACCGTCTTAAGGAGGTGGCAGAGCTGCTCTCCAGCGCGCGTTTCGCCCTAGTGTCTAGCGCCGCTTGTCCGGCGTCTTCGGATGGCCGGTGAACGCCAGGTTGCGATCTGGGCGCCCCACCTCTTGGCACGGCTGGCAGAACAGCACTTTGATCAAGGAGTTGGCATTTGTGTCGCAGCAGGTCGCACAATATGTGATACAAAAAGCGGCAATGTCAGGTCTTTTTAACGAAATTCCTCAACAAATTCAATTATTTAGCATTATGCCGATGGTACCGTTGGCTGCGATCGCTTACGACCCTATGATACTGTTTCTATTTGCTTTTTATCGGTTTCAGGGGCCGATTTGTATCACAATACGTAGCACATTTGCTGCTGCTTCTCGGGCGCAACCAGAGGTACGCGGTCGAAGCCGCCGCTAAATAGTGACATCCTCATCCAATGTCGACTCTACGCACATCCTGCTTCTTTCCGCCGCGCCGGGCTAGCTTCTTCCCAGCGATCTTCATGCCCGGTTGCTTAAGTAAGGCGCCAAGGATGCCAAGGCACTTGCTCGGCCTGCTCGAGGTGGATAGCCCTCGAAGCGGACAGGCCCTCTACGAGTAGTTCGTCGTGCAGATGCCCTGAAGGTGAGGGGGTAGTGCTGCCATCGCTTTCACACGCGAGAAAAAGCGAAGAGCAGAAGAAGCTGCCGTCACCGGTCTATCTGGTTCAATTTCCCAGGCCCGGAACTTGAAGGTTCTGGTCCGAAACTCTTTCGATCCTAAAGAACCTGGCCACGTCAGCGGCCAAGATGGTCACCAGACGTCGCTCAACCTGCTCCTCGGCCAATGCCTCGTCCCTCTCAATCGGCAACTATCCTATTCGATCCGGAAGCTAATGTGCAGCGCCCATCGCCGAAGCAGGTTGGAAGGTCTGGAAGTGGGCCGGTCGCGGCTAACGAGTCCGGCCGGGTCAGTCTGAGACAATTTCGTAGTGAAGAACCTGGGCGTCGCCGAGGGTCGACCTCAGTCCAGGCGAGATGACGCCGGAGCCGAAGAGGAGAATATCTTCGCGGCGTACGAATACTTCATGGCCGGGTCCCATCGACACAAATGTGCCCGACGAGCTTCGCTCGACAAGCCGGGCCCTGCCATTCGAAATAGTGAAGGTCGCGTGGTGCCTTGAAACCCAGGGCCGCTCGACGACAATATTGCATTCCGGAGATCGGCCGATGGTCACGAATTCGTTGTTTCGACAGGATCGCAACTGATCTCCATAGCGGATGACCAGATTGATCTGCCACGGCGAGGCGGAGCGCTTATCGGCAATGGTGCCCCGGCTGGTGATCTGCGTACCGAGCGCCCCATCGTCGCTCCACAGGGTATAGACATCGAAGAGTTCTTGCTTCCCTTTCAAGGCCATTTTGTCGAGGAGCCGTAATGCCTTGCGGCTTCTCGCGGAAAGGGCTTCGCAGAAGCTCTGGCTGATCAGCACCTCCCCGGGGTTGGCCGTGGTGGACAACCTTGCAGTGACATTGACAACGTCACCGAAGACCTCGCCCCGCGTGCGAATGACCGCGCCGAAATGCAATCCGATACGGGCGCTCAACGGCCCTTTCGTCAGTTGGCGGCTGATTTGGCAGACGGCCCTGAGCGCCGCCTCCGGGTTCTCGAACAGGCTGAATACGTCATCGCCTTTCGAGTGAATGAAATCACCGCCGTGCCGGGCGACGATCTCGCGCATCGCGTCCAGGCAATCCGAGACCTGTTGCAGAGCGGCATCGTCGCCGATGCGCTCATAGAGGGGCGTGCTGCCCACGACATCAGCTAAGAGGACTGCGGCTAGAAGTCTTTCCTGATCCATCGATCTCGTATCCGCACCGAGAACGCAGCGTATATAACACACCAAAGTTGCCTTTAACTCATCTAATTGCGCGCCTGGGGCCGGGGCGGTGCTTCGGCGTGATCGTCTCGGACGGACAAGCGTCTGCCTTCACTCATCTCGCCAAATCACGCGCTTTTCCCATCGGATCTGCACTAGGCGCCGGAAGCGGATCGTATGGGCCTGCTCCCCGCTCGGATGGAATAGCTGCGCACTCATCCACTCCCGACTCTTGCACTGCTGACAGCGTACTTTGTCCGCACATCGTCGATCGTCACGTTGCCGATCCTTCCCGTAGCTCGAGCGGCTTGTAGTAGCGAGTCAAGTTGCAGCGCGCGCAGCGGATGCCCGCCACCTGCCCCGCATCATGGGCATGCGACAGGGTCCGGGCGGCTGACGCCTTCAAGGCGGTCGACGAACTGGTCGTGAAGGCTGTCACGAATAAAGAACCGGTCGGGCGTCACCCAGACCTGGCCGGCTGTTGTAATCGCCGAGGCGATCCATCAGGGTATTGTCGACCAGCCGGCTTCCCGTTTCCCCATCGTTCCGTATGGTTCTGCGACCTGCCGTGCAGTCGAATTTCGCTACGATATGCTTCCTTAACGCCAATTCGGATACCAGGCACCCGAACAAGGGCTCGCTCACGCGGTTTCTTAGGCTAAGATTGTTCCAACTGGCGGGAGGTCCGTCCCTTGCGAGAAGAGCAACGCAGGCTTGCGGCGATCTTGGCTGCCGACGTGGCAGGTTACTCGCGGCTGATGGCGGCCGACGAGTCGGGAACGCTGGGACGGCTGAGGCGGCTCCGAGCTGAGGTGTTCAAGCCCAAAATCGCCCGGTTCCACGGACGCATCGTCGGCTCGGCCGGGGACAGCCTGCTGATCGAGTTTGGGAGCGCGGTTAACGCCGTGCAGTGTGCGATCGAGCTGCAGCGCGAGCTGGGCGGCGAGAACGCCGGGCTCCCCGAAAACCGGCGTATGGCGTTCCGTATGGGCGTAAACCTCGGCGACGTGATCGTCGAAGACGACACGATATACGGAGACGGTGTGAACATCGCGGCAAGGCTTGAAAAGCTCGCGGAGCCTGGCGGCGTTTGCATCGGGCGCGCCATTTACGATCAAGTAAAAGGCAAACTCGAATACGTCTATACGGATATCGGCGAGCAACGGGTTCACAACATTACGGAGCCGGTACGCGCTTACCGTGTCATGTCCATTGAGCAATCCCCCACCAGCTCGTCCGTGCCGTCGGCCAAGGATGCGCTTCCGTTCCGCAACCGACCATCGATCGCCGTGCTGCCTTTCACCAACATGAGCGGCGACCCAGAGCAGGAATACTTCTCTGACGGCATCACCGAGGACATCATTACGGACCTCAGCAAGGTCGGGGCGCTGGCAGTCACCGCGCGCAACACGACCTTTGCCCTCAAAGGCAAGTCGATGGACGTCAGCAAAGCGGCGCGGCAGTTGCGCGTTTCGCATGTGCTGGAAGGGAGCGTACGCAAGGCGGGTAGTCGCGTTCGCATCACCGCGCAGCTGATCGACGGGATGAGTGGGCATCATGTGTGGGCCGAGCGCTACGACCGTGATCTCAACGGCTCATCATCAGCATCGCGCCCTTCAGCACGAAACGGTCGGCGTGGGGTGACCGGCTGAGCCGAAAGAGCAGCCGCTCGAGGGCGAAGCGCGTCAGAACCAGGTCGAAGCTCTGGCCACTTGCCTTGGCGAGTTGCAGCAGGCGTGCGCGCATCGAGGCGCCGATATTCTTGATCTCCTTAGCCATTGGCAGTCAGCGCCTCCGAGATACGGCCGGATAACCGTAGCGACACCGCCACGCTCGGCCTGTCTGGCAATTTCACCAGCCGTGGTCTTACGCTGGCGCAGCGCCTCCCGGAGGCCCTCGATCGCAACCGACAGGCCGATCTTGTTCCGATATCGGAAGCAATCGGCGATCGTCTTGGCGACGCCGAAGACCTTTACGGGCACGCCCTCGACGGGGTGGGTTTCGACCCCCTCCCCGAGCAAGCGATCAGTGAAACGCACCAGCCGTATCGGCGTGCCGTCGGCCTTAGGGGGCCAATCTTTCTGCCTGATGGCAATCCATATCTGCCTCGGAAGCTGATCGGTGAGTTCGTGGAACGCCAGTGCGGAGACGAGGCAAATGACACCCTTCGGAATACGTTTTGCGGCCTCGGCGAGACTATGATGAGCGTCGAGCGTCGCATCAGGGAGTTGGTAAAGCCCTCGCGCGAGCCTAAGCACGTCGCCGTCCCGTTCCATGCGGCTCATGGTGGCGGCTGTCACGCCTGCATCGCGCAGCTCCGCCAGGCGCGCGATTCCGCGCGCAGCCAGGAGGGCGTGGGCAATTTGGCGCTGTGAGGTGGGTTTAGGCACGATATTAAAGCTCGGATTCTCAACTCTATTCTCCGAGACTTTGTATCACCCTTCCTGCTCCCGAGAAAGACACCTACTCGCGTGAAAGCTTCTTTGCGACGGTCGCAACGCGAGCCCGGTATCTGTCCTTCTTCCCAACCGCAAAGGACAGACATGACTTCGAAGAAACCAAGTCGAGTGCGCATTCTGATGATGCCATATCAAGAGAACGAGGACAGCGATCCCGTAGGCTACTCCGGTCCAGCAACGGTGTTGACGGGCCTGCCGCGAACCATCAGGCGGCATGAACTCAGGCTGATCGTCCCGCTCGCCGACAGCACGATCTATGAGATGGAGAAACGAGGCGAGTTCCCCCGTCGCTTCAATCTTACGCCCCGCTGCGTGGTGTGGGATCTGGCAGAGGTGGAGGCGTGGCTCGAACAGCGCCGACAGACCTATCTGGCCGGGCGCGCGAAGGTTGCTCCCGGCCCTGACGTCCGTCAGCGAAAGACCCGGCCGGTGAAAGCGCAGGAAGCGGACATCTAGTCAGAGCAGTTGGAAGCGATCGCACTATTCAAGCGCGGCAGCTTCCAACAACATAGCTGGACGTGGCCCGACAAGCGCGCGCCATACTGTCCAAAACGGTCGTTCCGGACCGATAGCGCCAATCTCGGCACACATTGGACTGAGACTTGGCTACCTGCTCGAAGGTATGCTGTCTAGCCTGCGACCTTGATGAGCGCGCGCTCAATGGACGCAAGGAAGAGGTCGACATGCTCGGCCAGGCAGACGAGCGGCGGGCGCACTTTCAGTGAATCCTCGTTGGCCCCCGTTGTGCTGATCAGCACACCGTCGTCCCGCATTGCGTTTACGACATCCAGCGCCATGGCACGCCGGCCTGCCGCGGCTGTGCCCTCTGACCCCATATCGACGCCAACGAAGAGACCGGCGTTGCGGATTGCACGGATTCCGGCCTGCTGCTTCGCGAGTTTCTCCAGCCCGGCCCGGAGGCGATGGCCCATGGCAAGCGCATTCTGGGGGATCTGGTCACGCTGCAGGATCGTCAGCACCGCGTCCGCTGTCGCGATGCCAATCGTATTTCCGGCGAAGGTGTTCGAATACCGCGCGGTATTGCCAAATCGGTCTATTGGTGCCCTGCGGCCAACGACAGCGCCGATCGGAAACCCATTGCCCATCGGCTTGCCGAGGGTCACCAGATCCGGAACGATCCCATGCCGCTCAAAGCCCCACATATGAGCGCCGGTCCGCCCGAATCCCGGCTGAACTTCGTCGGCGATGACGAGGCCACCTGCCTCGCGCACCGCCGCCACGCCGCCGGCGATGAAGCCAGGGGGATTCACCCAGACGCCATCGCTGGAAAAGATGCTGTCGATGAGCAGGGCCGCAACGCCAATGCCCCGGCGGTTCAGATCCACAATGGCCGCGCGAACTTGCGCCTCGAAAAAGTCCGCAGCCTGGCTGTCCGGCACGCCCGCCGGCCCGGGCAGGGAGACCATGCGCACGAATGGGCTGAGCTTGACCGCGTCGCCCAGATTCGGGGACACCGCGGCGACAGCCGCACTAGTGCCGTGGTACGCGTAGCTCGAGACGATCACGCCTTCGTTGCCGCTGGCAAATCGCGCGATACGCAGGGCCAGATCGTTGGACTCACTCCCCGTGCAGGTGAAAACCACCCGGTCGAGTTCTTCCGGAAAAGTCGCGACCAATCGCTCGGCGTAGTCGACGAGTCTTGGCTCGAGATAGCGGGTGTTGGCGCTGATCCGGCCCGCCTGCTCGCCCATTGCGGCATTCACTTCCGGGTGGCAATGGCCGAGCGACGGAACGTTATTGTAGAAATCAAGATAGGCCCGTCCGTCAGGATCGTAGAGCCACATGCCTTCGCCGCGAACGAAGTGGACCGGCCGGCGGTACTGCAGCCGATAGGAGGCGCCAAGAACATCGTCACGGCGCGCAATCAGTTCGGACTCGCGCTTGGGGAGATCGGATTCGCCGGGTTTGTAGCGATTAGGCATGAGATCTGTCGACATGTGCTGCAGCCTGTTTAAAGGAGTGCCTTGAACAATTCGCGCTTCGTCTTTTCTAGCGACCGCACTGGCACCACGACCGGGACGACGACACTACCGCCAGGACTGCCGCCTCGCCCGATGCGGTATCTAGAGGTACCAAGATGGAAAGCCCGTGCTCGGCGCGTGTGACATTCTTCTTGATGTACTCGGCGTCGGCCGGAAAAAGGTGAGAGCGCCAGTAGTTGACCAAGATCAACGCGCTTTGCCGCGCCCGCATTAGTCCCACGAGCAGTCTTGCTTCCAGCGCCGAAAGTGGAATGACGGAGGCATAGCCTGCGATAAGTTGTTCGGCCCCGCCCAAAGGAAGGGTTGGATCCTTCACGACGTGGCCTGCTGCGATCGCCAGATCCTGGATCCTGGGGCTCCAGCAGCCATCGCCAAAGTCGATGAAACCCATACCCTGGCCGGTCACCATCATATTGAATGGGCTGGGATCATTATGCGTGACCTGCCACGCAACGTTCGAGATGTGTGGCTCAACAAACTCCACATACTCCGCCATCGCGATCGCCACCTGCTCGGCAATGGGCGCGGAAGGCAGGTATTGCGCGAATTCCATCAGCCTCGGCCAGCAACCGATATGCCACAGGATGGGCCGGTCCGTTGCCGGCAGGCTGACGCGATCAAGAGCCAGGTCGAGGCGGGCCAGCGCACTGCCCGTTCGAAAGAGCAGGTCGGGCGCGGGCGGCGCCTGGTGCAGCGGACTGCCTTCGATCCGGGTCTGCAAGTACCCGCAAATTCCCTCATCCTCGAACATCAATGCGCCGCTGCGCGTCGGCAGCACCTCGGGAGCAACGAAGCCTGCGGCCCCTTGCAATCCCGCTATTGCGGCGGTCTGGAAACGAAAACTGTCGACCGCCTCCGGCCTTGTCGACGTCTTCAGGATCAGGCGGCGGCCTTCCGGCAGATCGACCGCAACGGTGCGCTCGATCTCGGAGGACAATGTCGCCAGCGATCCCGCCAAGCCATAGTGGCGCTCCAGCAGGGCCGCCGACATGTCCGGTTCGGAGCCCGGCCGCATGGCCAGGATTGCGGCGGCGGCGCGAAAATAGGCGTCGGTCGGAGCGGCGGGGCCAGTCGCCTGGTCGCGTGCTGCAGGTGCGGCAGCATCGCGCCGACCACCTGCTTCATTCGCGCCTGGATCACTGAGAGCAACCAATTCGAAAAATCCTCGCCGGTTGGGGACGGTTGTTCTTCATGCCGGGGATGCTGCAGCGCTCCAGCGATGAAGCGCCACAGCTCTTGCCAGGACCTCCGCTTGATCAGATGCCGAAAACGCCAGGTAGCTGCGTCACATCGCGGATTTCGGTGTATTCGTAAAAGGGATTGGCCGGTTCGTGGCCGCGATTGACCCAGACCTTACTCTTGATCCCCAGATCATAGGCGGACATCAGGTCGTGGCGGAAAGACGAGGACACATGCGTGATATCCTCCGGGCCGCAACCCAGCATGTCGAACATGTATTCGAACGCCTTGAAGTGCGGCTTGTAGGCGCCCGCCTCTTCAGCGGTCAAGACGGCATGAAAGGGCGCACCGAGCTTTGCCACGTTCGACGGAATCTGGGCCACCATGGAGTTCGTCAGGGTGACCAGCGGAATTTCCTTAGCCAGTTTGGCCAATCCCCCGGGAACGTCGGTATGCGGTCCCCACGTCGGGATGCGATTGTAGATCGTTTCAGCGTCTTCGGCACGGAATGCGACGTTGTTGCGGCGGCAGGCGCGTTCCAGGGCGTTGTGAACGACATCTGCATAAGGCTTCCAGTCCTGCAGCACCTCATCGAGACGGTAGCCCTGGAAGTTTCTGATGAATTCGTCCATGCGCGGCCCATCCAGAAGATGACCGAACAGATCTCGGGCGGCTTCCGCCATTTGGAAATTGATGAGGGTGCCGTGGCAATCAAAAGTCACGTATTTCGGCCGGAAGGGATCCATGTCCTTGGTTCCTGTCAATCTGTCCTATCAGCCGAGCATAATCGCAGGTGTTTGGCAGAATGTGCCGCAATGTATGGTCATTCAGCAGAAGGCCCTCCGGTCGACTGCCAAACCAGCACGCCCTTTCGCTGTGCGATCGTTCTCGCTTTTTTTGAGCCAGCGCTCTGAAGGAGGCACGCACGTTTTGGCAGGTCTTCCCGACCGGCTGGGGGTCTGGCTGGGTGACCCTCAGCGGAACTAGCAACGCAGGGCGCGTTGGCGACCGCTAAAATTCGAGCGGATAGCGCCTCTGGAGGTCGTCGACTTGCCCCTGGGTCAGTGGACGGGTTTCCATTCCTCTGAGAGCGAGGAACAGCTTTGCCGTTTCTTCCAGCTCCTCGGTCGCGTAGACTGCATCATCCAGGGTCTTTCCAGCCACCACGGGTCCGTGATTGGCCAGCAGCACCGCATGGTGCCGCGATGCGAGCTCGCCGACGGCCCTGGCCAGGTCAATATCTCCGGGAGCGAAGTACGGTATCAGAGGGAGCGTGCCGACGCGCATGACGTAGTAAGCGGTCAAGGGCGGCAGCACGTTGGAGTGGTCCACCCCACATAGGCATGAGACGGCGACTGAATGGGTGGAATGCAAATGAACGACCGCGCCGGCGCGAGGACGCCTGTCGTAGACAACCGTGTGAAGAAACGCTTCCTTCGTTGGCGGGTCCCCTCCAACCAGTTGCCCCGCAGCATCGATCTTCGCAAGCCGGGCAGGATCAATTGAACCGAGACTGGTTCCCGTCGGCGTCATCAGCCATCCATCGGCCAGCCTGACCGAGATGTTTCCCGACGACCCGAACGTCAGTCCTCGGTCAAACATCGATTTTCCAAGCAGGGCAATCTTCTCGCGGAGCGCGGTCTCGGTCACGGAAGCATTCCAAAAGCATCGCGGAAGAACGTCGGACCCCCAAAGTTGCCGGACTTGAGCGCCAGAGCCAGCGGCCGCTCGCTTCCGACAACTTCGCACCAGGGAACACCTGACGCGATTTCGGCGCCGATGCGCAGCGTTCTCACGCCGAGGGCGAGTGACACGGTGCCCGAGGTTTCGCCGCCTGCGACCACGATTCGGCTGAAACCTTCGTTCTGCAGCCGCGCTGCAAGACCACTGAGAATTTCCTCGACTTTTCTGCCGGCCTCCAGGGTTCCGTGTCTGGCTTGTGACTCCAGAAGCTCTTCGGGCGTCGCCGAAGCGTAGACGACGACCGGAAACGCGCTCGAATTGTCCCTTGCCCAATTCACCAACTGATCGACGAATTCCGGCCCTCCGGCTAGCTCGTCGATCGTGATCCTGCGTGACGGCCATTCATGGGTGACATCAGCCAACTGCGCCCGCGTCGTCGCCGAACAGCTTCCTGCAAGAACCAGTTCCCGACCCTGTGCGTCGGGCACCCATGTCGTGGCCGGCCTGGCCAGCAGCCCCTGGTCGCGGAAGTTTTGCGGCAGGCCCATGCCAACTCCCGAACCGCCGGTCACCAGCGGGAGATCCTTGATGGCGGCGCCAATGGTTAGCAGATCGTCATCGGTCAACGCATCCGTGACGGCATAGACGACGCCCTCGGCGCGAAGCATCGCCATGCATCTGGAAACCGCGGCGACTCCCGCACTTACCACAGCCAATGGTATCAGGCCTACGGAGCGGTCGGTTTGCCCAGCCATCAGGCGTATCAGGCTGGAATCGCGCATCGGGGTCAGGGGATGGTGCTTCATGGCGCTCTCCGACAACAGCTCGGTGCCCACGAAGAGGTGCCCCTGGTAGACCGTCCGCCGATTGGTCGGAAAGGCGGGGCATATGACAGTGAAGCTGTCTCCGGCCTCGTCCAGAAGTGCATCCGCCACCGGGCCGATGTTTCCCGTCGGGGTAGAATCGAAGGTGGAACAATATTTGAAGACGATCTGCTGCGCGCCGACTGACCTAAGCCAGCGATGCGCCGCAAGGGATTCAGCGACTGCCTCATCGGTCGGCGCCGTCCGTGATTTCAATGCGACAACGATGGCTTCCGCATCTTCGGCAACATTAGCGTCGTCGGGGACGCCGATGGTCTGGACGACCCGCAAACCCTGCCGTGCCCATGTGCTTGCGAGATCGGTGGCTCCGGTGAAATCGTCCGCGATGGCGCCAAGGACCACGGTCATCACAAGCCGGCCTGGCGCTCCAAACGCCGCTTTATGTTTTCGACCCCGAGCACGGGGCTTGTCAGAATTGGAAGACCCTGGGCCATGCCACGCACCACGCGCGCCATCGAAGCCTGCGCAAAGACAACCACATCCACCTTCTGCGACAGCTTTTCGAGAGACAGGCGGATTTGTGCGTCATGGCCTTCGACATCCCCGCCGGCAAGGAGCTGAAACGCTCCCTCCACAAGCACATCCTCGATCGCGACATCCTTGCCGGCCTCGCCTGCCTCGCGCTTCAAGAGCTCCACGGTCGGCACCAGCGTTGTGGACAGGGTCGCCAGCACACCGATGCGGTCTGCTTGTTCCACGGCGGCCTTTGCCATGCCTTCATCAATGCGGAACAGCGGCACCGGGCAAAGGGGCGCTATGGCGTCGACAGCGGGGCCGAGGGTCGAGCAGGTGACGACAACCGCATCCGCCCCGGCGTCGACCGCCGACCAGACATAGGTCGCGAGTCTGCGTTTCGTCAGATCGGAGAGCGACCCGCGGTCGATGGTATTTCTCAGGAGGCTCTCGTCGAGGATCGCGAAGGCCGTCCAACCGGGCAAATGTTCCCTAGCGAGCGCTTCGAACTCGGAAACAAGGCCGGAAACCGTATGGATGAAAGCCAGCTTTTTGACGGGAGCGATCGGCGTTTGAGCTGACATGTGGTTTTCCATCAAGTTGCTGCGAGCTGAGTTGGCGGCACCTCCAGAAAGGCAGATCCGCGATCGCTCCGCGCTCCTTGTTGTTGCCCCGTCGGTGAATTGCATCAGAAGTCGCCAACTTCAATTTTCGATCTATCCGTGAAGCGCGACAGGCGGAAGGGAGTCGGATCGACGCTTGCCGCGTCACCGGCGACGAGATCCGCCGCCAGATGGCCGAAACCGGGGCCGGCGCCGAAGCCATGTCCGGAACAGCCTGCAGCGACGAACATGCCGCCGATGCTGTCTACCGCTGAAATCACCGGCACCGCATCCGGTGTGGAGTCGATATACCCGCCCCAGGAGGACACGACGCCGGCTTCGGCGACGGTGGGGAACATGGCTTTGACCCGCGTCGTGATCGTCGCCAGCATCCGCTTGTCCGGAGCCGGATCGAGGACACGGATACGTTCAAAGGGGGTCGGCTTGTCGAGATGCCAGCGGCGCAATGAGTCCGGGCCGTCGAAGAACGAGCGGCCGATGCCGATCT
Organism: Mesorhizobium monacense; assembly: GCF_056781675.1. Lineage (NCBI taxonomy): Bacteria > Pseudomonadati > Pseudomonadota > Alphaproteobacteria > Hyphomicrobiales > Phyllobacteriaceae > Mesorhizobium > Mesorhizobium monacense. The sequence goes on from NZ_CM165567.1 coordinate 4,541,225, forward strand.
CGACGGCCTTCAGCCGTTTCATGAACATCGGCAGGAACGGACGGACATAGCGGATACCCTGCGGCGTGATCTCGAGGGTCGCCCTGCCGCTGACGGCGATCGTGTAGCCGCCATCGAGCCGGCGCGTCATGGCAAAGTCGGGCGTATAGACTGCGCTGCCAAGATCCGGTCCCGGACCGGTCCGCAAGGCAGTCTGACGAACGCTGGCCTGCGGCATCGACACCGCATGCATGCGCAGAAAAGCGGAAGCCCACGCCCCGGCGGCACAGAGGACCGCGCGGGTGCGGATCAGGCCTTTCTCGGTGACGACGCCGCTCACTTGCCCATTGGTGATATCCAGGCCGCGTGCCGCGCAGTTCTGATGAATGGTCACACCATGCTTGCGCGCGCCCTCGGCGATTCGGGGGGCAGCGAGCGCGGGCTCCGCCTTGCCATCGTCTGCCGCGTGGACACCGCCCAGCCATTTGTGGCCGCCCGCCGCAGGAACGGCGGCAGCGGCCTCCTCGGCTGTCAGCATCCGCGTCGTGACATCGAACTGGCGGGCAACCTTGCGCCATTGGTCCCATTCGGCGAGTTGCTTTGGATCGTCGGTCGCATAGGTGAGCCCGCAACAGCGGAAGCCGAGGTCTTGCCCGATCTCTTCGGTAAGCTCGTCCCACAGCCGCATGGCCAGACTGGCAATCGGCATCTCGCGGGCATCGCGGTTCTGCCGCCGGCACCAGCCCCAATTCCGGCTTGACTGTTCGCAGCCGACATAGCCCTTTTCGATCAGTGCCACCGACAGGCCGCGCCGCGCCAGAAAATAGGCCGCGCTGGCGCCGACAATCCCGCCGCCGATCACCACGACGTCCGCCGACTTGGGCAGCGTTTCATCACTGTCGATGTGGTGGATAAGAGGGGACATAGAGCCTCGGCATTCAATGAGTGCCAGTAGTATCGGCGACTGGCGCCGCAGAATGCACCTACTGCAGCAGCTTTTCGGTATTTTGTGCCGAGTATCGCCTGCATTCAGCGTGGCCGCGCTCCATACCTCGCCATTGCCAAGGGGCTAGGTTCTGCGCCTTTGCCGCCAGCGCCGAGCGACTCAATCGACCTAGACTTGATCGCGCGTGACACGCCCCGAGTCGAGGCCAACCAGACGATCGGACATTCAACTCGGTGCGGATTGGAGCTGCCTTGCGCTCCTTTCAAATGCTATTTGGGCCTAGGCGGCTGAACTGCGCTTGGAGCCAGTCTGCGAGTTCGAACTCCACACCTTGTAGTTCACTCGACCCCAACCATATCAATCCATATTGACTGCCGTCAGGGTCAAAACCAACAGGTGCCGCCAGGCTTCCTCGTTCCACATCGTCAATGGCGAGGACGAGCGGACTGAGGGCTACACCCAAGCCCGCAGACGCAGCTTCGGCGATCAGGGCGTGGTTGTCGTAGTGCCGCAGTTCTGTGGGTCGACGCGCCGACGGATGGGTCTTTAGCCATTGCGCCCACGCGTCAGGTCGAGTCTTCGACCCGAGAGCGAGATAGTCGCCGCGTTCGAACTCTGGCACTAGTTCCGGCCTCATGACAGGCCCAACCTTTTCGGGGAAAAGGGTCCGGACGTTCCATGTCTCGGGCACAGCGAAGTCTAGACGTCGAATAGCGAGATCGACCTGCTTCTTATGAAAGTCCACAAGCCCTCCACCTACCGAGAGGTGGAGGGCCATGTTCGGATGCGCCACTTGAAGCGCCCCCAGCCGCGGAATGAGCCAACGCATGGCAACTGAAGGCTCGCAGGAGAGCACTAGGGCACTCTTCCCAGCATTGGTAGCACGCAGGCTTTGCACCGTGGCGGCCAACTCACCGAAGAACCTGCTGAGGGTGAGATTGAGTGTCTCGCCGGCCGGGGTGAGCCGCAGGCCTCGCCCATTCTTTTCAAACAACCTCACCCCGATGTCATTGGCGAGCTTGGTGATACGGCGACTGACGGCGCCGTGCGTGAGCGCAAGCGAGTCAGCTGCAAGCCTGACCGAGCCCAGCCGCGCTGTTGCTTCGAATGCTCGCAGGTCATCGAGCGACGGTATGTCTGAGCGATCCATTCGTGATAATCTATCACCTTTTTCTTCAGAAACTATCGCTATTCGTCCCCGGTAAGATGTTGTTAGTTGATGTATGCGCACCGATCATCAACCCAGCATAGCGGTCCTCGCCGATGACCTCACGAGCGCGGCAGATGGCGCAGCACCTTTCGTCGCCCGCGGCTTGACTGCCTCGATCGGCAGGGGCCAGCTTCCTAGCCAAGCGGCAGCGGTAATCGCAGTCGATAGCGGTTCGCGGTCTGCTACTCCGTCGCAAGCGTCCGAGCGGGTCGCTCGATTGACCGCCCGACTTGCCAGCCGTGCCGTACTCTACAAAACGGTGGACTCCACGCTACGCGGCCACATAACGGCGGAGCTTGAAGCGTGTTTTGCGGCGAGCGGCCGCAAAGCACTGCTGTTTGCACCGGCGTTCCCCCAAGCCGGTCGTACGACAGTGAGGGGCATTCAGCTCGTTGACGGCATTCCGGTCTCGGAAAGTGCATATGGCCATGACCCCGTGCATCCCGTGCGGCATTCCGCACTAGTCGACCTGGTCCCGAGCTGCATCAAGAATGTCACGCTGCTTGATGCAGAAACGCAGGAAGAACTCGACTCACAGATTGCTTCCATCGAGGATCCGGAGTCGATCCTTTGGGTTGGCTCTCCTGGAATGGCTGCAGCCCTATCGCGGCGTTTTGTGCCGGTGAAGACCCTACCGCCCCTGTTCGATGGCATCAGTAGCGATCTCTTGGTCGTCATTGGGAGCGCAAATCTGCGCAGTCATCGGCAGGCAGATCAACTCCAGGAGGTCAGCGGCGTCATGCTGCTGCGCGGACCAAGGGCGCGCGAGCGGGACTCGGCAGCGGTGCTGCGCCGTATCGCACAAGTCGCAGCGCGAGAGCTTCAAAGCCTACGCTTCGGCGCTTTGATCGCCACCGGCGGCGACACGATGGAAGCGATCCTAGACCTTCTCAACGTCCGTGAGTTCGAGATACTGCAGGAACTCGATCCCGGATTCCCGCTTGGTCTCGCCAGGCTTGGCGATGGACGCTCGCTCCTGCTCGCTATGAAGGCCGGTGGCTTTGGCAGTGACGACGCTGTGAAGCGCGCTGCCGCGCGGATACGTGGAGCAACCCAATGAAGAATACTTCCCCGCTTGCTCTCACGATGGGCGACGCATCCGGCATTGGGCCGGAGATCGTGGCGAAGCTGCTTGCGAAGGGCGGCGAACGCGTCGTCGTGTTCGGCAGCTATGTTGTCATGCAAGACATGGTGCGCCGGCTCGGGTTGAACATCGAGGTGTTACGCATCAACGCAGCCGATGCAGCTCAATTCCGGCCGCGGCGAATTGAAGTCATCGAAACCACCCGAATTACTGAACCTCCACTCATCGGGCGTATCAGCGCGATTTCCGGGCAGGCGGCCTTCGACTCCGTCGTTGCAGCAATCGCAGCAGCGAAGTCCGGAGAGGTGAGCGGCATCGTCACGGCGCCGATCAACAAAGAGGCGATGGCGAGCGCGGGAATCCGCTACCCCGGTCATACCGAAATTCTGGCCGACTACGGCGGCGTCGGGCGCGTGGCGATGATGCTTGCGAACGATGACATCCGCACGGTGCTCGTCACGATCCACACGTCACTGAGCAAGGCGATCGAACAAGGCGATTTCGACGCTCAGATATCCGCCATCCGGCTTGCCCACGAGGGTGGAAAGGCTCTCGGCTTCGCGACGCCGCGTATCGCCGTAGCGGGTCTCAACCCGCACGCCGGTGAAGGTGGCCTCTTCGGGGACGAGGAGATCCGTATCATACGACCTGCAATCGACGCGGCCCGCGCCGAGGGCATCGATGCCACTGGTCCTTATCCGGGCGACACCGTCTTCATGCAAGCACGTCAAGGTCGATTCGATATTGTGGTAGCGCAATACCACGATCAAGGACTGATCCCTGTGAAGTATCTCGGGCTGGAAAAAGGCGTGAACATCACGCTTGGCCTGCCCTTCGTCCGCACCAGCCCAGATCACGGCACTGCGTTCGACATCGCGGGCCGGGGGATTGCAGACCACGCAAGCTTGGAAACGGCACTTGCCTACGCCAAGCGCCTCGTGTTGGCGCAAACCAAGACGAACTAGATACGAAAGGAACCACACCTATGGGTTTACGCTTCATCTTCATGCTTACGCGCAACGACCGAACGGTTCCGGACGCGTCGCAGCAACTAAAAACCGCGCTTAGCCTCGGCGTGCGGCACATCGGGTTCAAGGACATCGGCTTGCCGCTCGAGCAGCTGATAGGCCTCAATGCAGCGATCAGGACGGGCGGTGCAACTTCCTACCTGGAAGTCGTGTCGCTGGACCGAGAAAGTGAAATTGTTTCGGCAAAGGCAGCTGCCGAAATCGGCGTTGACGTTCTTCTTGGTGGAACGCGGGTCGATGATGTGCTGCCGATCATCAAGGACACCGGCATCCAGTACTTCCCGTTTCCGGGTCGGATCGCCGGTCATCCGAGCGTGCTTGAAGGCGCCATCGACGAAATCGTCGAAAGTGCCATGACGATTGCAGGGCGCGATGGAGTGCATGGCCTGGACCTATTGGCATACCGTTCGGCGGAGAATGTGCCCGAGTTGATGAAGGCCGTCTGCGCTGCAGTCACCAAGCCTGTCTACATTGCAGGTTCGATCGATACCCCTGAACGAATCGCAGTCGTCCAAGGCGCCGGCGCAGCTGGTTTTACGATTGGGACTGCGGCTTTGGATGGCAAGTACCCGGCCAATGGGAATGACCTACCAAGCCAACTCACCGCAATCATTCGCGACGTCGCTGCCCTGAACAAGCACCTTTCGCCAATTCACAAGAAGAATTTGTCAATTGAGTTTGCCGGGCTGTACGCGCCTTGGGAGCCCAAAGTCGAGGTGCATGTCAACAACATGCAAGTCAAGGTCGCCATGTTCAGGGGAGCTTCTAGCTGGTCATTTCGACAGTACGACGATCAACTGTTCTTTGTTCACCGGGGACGCCTGCTCATGAAATTTCGTGACCGTGAAGAGACTATCGAGCCCGGAGAGTTCATCGTGGTCCCGTATGGCGTTGAGCACTGTGCGGTGGCTTTGGGCGTGGACGGATGTGAAGTGTTGCTGGCAACTACAGCCGCGCGACCCTGCTGCCCAGCCGCGGGAAATGATCTCACTCACTCTGAGCGATCCCAGTTGACTGCTTAGGGCGGCAGTGCCGTCTGCTAGGTTTTCAGTGAAATCATGGCGCAACGCGCAGGAGCAATCATGACCGTGCCTATAGTGCTGCATCGCGCCGACGGCGCACCCGTTGCAACCTCTTTCCGCAGGGCGGCTTTCGGCAAGGACGACCCTTTTGTGGAGCATCGCGAAATCGCCTGGGAAGGACCGGACGCGATGATCGTGGGCCGAACCAGCTTTATTGGTGAGCTCGAAGTCGCAAGCTTCCCCCACATCGAAACCATCGTCGTGGTAGAAGGAGAGCTGAGCCTGACGGCGGTCGGGGCGGCCCCGCTGGTGCTCGGTCCGCAAGCGGGTGCTGTCATCGGATGCGGCACCGCGCTTCGCATCCAGACCGGATCAGGCGTGCGGTTTTCGTTCTGCGCGGCCGCTTGCGTCAAACCGGCGAAGGGCGGCCTGGTCCGGTTGCGCGCCGACGCCGACTTCAAGCCCTCTGCTTCGCTACCGGCGGAGGTGCTGTTGGGCCCCGCCCCGCAATGCCGCAGCGACAATGTCTTCTCCAACGACGGGGCGGCGTACCGCGCGGGCACCTGGGATTCTACCCCGTACCACCGCGTTGTTCGCCCGCATCGCCAGAACGAGTTCATGCATCTGCTGGCCGGAAATGTGCGGTTCGCCGCGCCCGATGGCAGTGTGCTGTCGGCGGCCACCGGCGATGCACTTTTCGTGCCCCAGGGCGCATCGATCGGATGGGAAAGCAGCGATCGCGTAGCGAAGTTCTTCGTAGTCCAAAGCGTCCAGTCCTAAGACGTCGAGCGAGATCCATCATGTCCCCTCCGCTGAGGCACATCAACACATCGCCCAAACCGCCGATCGCCGCTGACGTCGTCGTGATCGGCGGCGGCATCATCGGCGTCTTCGCCGCCTACTACTTGGCCCAGCGCGGCGTTTCGGTCGCCCTGGTCGAAAAGGGAAGGATCGGCGCCGAACAGTCCAGCCGCAATTGGGGCTGGTGCCGACAGCAGAACCGGGATGCTCGCGAATTGCCGATAGCGAGCAAGAGCCTCGATCTCTGGGAACGTTTTGCCACCGAGAGCGGCGAAGACACGGGTTTTCATCGCTGCGGGCTGTTGTATCTCAGCAACGACGAGGCCGAATTGTCCGGCTGGGCCAGCTGGCATGATTTTGCGAAGACCGCGGGCGTAACCAGCCACATGCTGAGCAATCGCGAGGCCGCCGAACGGGGGCTTGCGACCGGCCGCGCGTGGAAGGGCGGCGTCTTCTCGCCCACCGATGGCACCGCAGATCCTGGCAAGGCTGCGCCGGCCGTGGCAGCTGCGCTTATCAAGCTCGGTGGCAGCGTGCACCAGAATTGTGCTGCCCGCGGCATCGAGACGGAAGGCGGGCGGGTCAGCGGCGTCGTGACGGAAGCCGGAGTCATCAAGACCAAGACGGCTGTGCTCGCCGGCGGGGCCTGGGCCTCCTCGTTCTGCCGCCAACTTGGCATCCGTTTTCCCCAGGCATCGATCCGCCAATCCATCCTTAGCGTGTCCCCTGTGGAACATTGCTTGCCGGACGCCCTGTTTACGGCGGGCGTGTCCGTCACGCGCCGTAGCGACGGACGCTATGCACTGGCAATCAGCGGCCGCGCACGCGTGGACGTGACGGCGCAGTTCATGCGATTCGCCCCGCATTTTGTGCCCATGTTTACCAGGCGCTGGCGCAGCCTTCTGCCGGGTGGCCTGCAAGGCATTCGGGGTGGGCACGAAACGCTGAAGCGGTGGCCGCTCGACGCGCCGACGCCCATGGAGCGGGTGCGCATCCTTGATCCGAAGCCCGATATGTCGACCGTCCGGGAGACCCACCGCCGTGCTGTCGAATTGCTGCCGCAACTCCGCGAAGCAAAGATCACGCACGCGTGGGCCGGCTTCGTCGACTGCACGCCGGACGGCGTTCCCTGTATCGGCGAGGTGCCGGCCGTGCCAGGCTTCATCCTGGCCGCTGGCTTTTCCGGGCACGGCTTCGGGATTGGCCCCGGCGCCGGCCGCCTGATCGCGGATCTTGCTACCGGAGTCGAACCGATCGTCGACCCCGTTCCGTATCGACCGGGACGCTTCAGCAACTCCGCATGGGGCAAGGTCGCTGAGTTTTAGGCCGTGCACGTAACGTGACGGAGAGTCCATGAGGAGTGGAGCAAACCAGTGGGTAACGGCTGAGGTGGGATCCGCTTGAGGCCCATTAAAGTAGCAGAATAGACACGGCAAATGGTGTCGCCTATGCGAGGAACTCGACCATGCCCAACAACAATGCTCAGTTGCTGCTTCTCGACGCCGGCACTGCTGAGCAGCTTCTGGAGCCGGACGAAGTCTTCGAGACGATGAAGCGCGCCTTTTCTCTCCATAGCCGGGGTGAGGGATGTGCTGAAGTCCCTAGACTAAACACGTTCGTCGCTATCGATCTTTATGCCGGTCTCTTGTCGATATTTAAAGGCGATCCCGCGGGACTGCTGATGCGCGCTCTGGATGCCGTGACGATTGAAGGAGTTTCCCCATGAAGCTCGATAAGATCGACATCAAGATTCTAAGCGAACTTCAGAAGAACGGGCGCATCTCGAACGTGGAGCTTGCCGACGTCGTTCATCTCTCGGCAAGTCCGTGCCTAACGCGGGTCAAGAAACTGCAGGCGGAGGGCTTCATCGTGGGCTACTCGGCCAAGATCGACGTGGCCAAGCTGGGCCAGGCTCTGACCGTGTTCACTGAGATCGCGCTCAAGAACCATCGCCAGATCGATTTTTCGCGATTTCTCACAACGGTTGACAAGATCGATTCCGTCATCGAGTGCCACCTGGTGTCGGGTGGCTACGACTATCTGGTGAAGTTCATCACGGCGGGTATCAGCGAGTATCAGACAATAATGGAGCGTCTGGTCGAGCTCGATATCGGAATCGATAAATATTTCAGCTTCGTGGTGCTGAAATCGCCCATCGTGAAAGCGCATCTGCCGCTCGACGCGATCTTTACCCGCTAGAGCTTAGAAGTGCCGGAATGGCCCTGCTCAAGGAGCGCGCCACTCCGAGGCGGGGCCACAGTCAGCCCTTCATCGCTGCCCGTACATCTTTGTCTTCGAGCGTTTGGTCGACCACCGCCTTGCGAGCCGCTCGTTCTCTCCTGAAGCTCTGTCAAATGCCGCAGTTGGTCATGGCTCAAGCGGCCAGACTGCTTGCGCCACCTATCGTAGGTTAGCTCCGAAACGCCCACCTGGCGCACTGCATCCGCCATCGGCATGCTGACCTCGCCGACGGGCATGGCCGAAAGCGACCCGGACGCATGTGCCAGGGCAGCCGAGGTCGAGCGCGTCTATGCATTCTACGCTCGAGATGGGGAACCTGGCTGGCTCGACTGCGCCGGGTGACCAATAGGTGATCGACGGAATTGGTCGGAGTTGCGTCGCAGCCGATCGTCCGTTGCGGTGCGATGGACGTAAGCCGCGGGAACAAAATAGGCCAGCGCGGAGTGCGGGCGGCGCTGGTTGTAGTTGCCGACCCACCTGTCGATTACCGTTCGCACGTGTCGAGGTCTTAGAAATCATCTCGTTCAAGAGCTCATCGCGCCAGGATCGGCACGGTCGCCATCATAAATCTCTCTCGGCATGACTCTCTGAACGCCGGGAATCGATCGAGTGTTCTCCCAAACAGCGGCGTGGTAACTCAGGGCCCGCCCATCCCAAAATGCCCGGGAATGGCGTCCACAGCCAACAGGGTGTCCGCCCGGCGATGCCGCAGACGGCACGCCCTCTGCGCGTGGCGAATGTGGCTCCTAGAAATAGCCGAGGATGGATTTGACCTCGAGATATTCCAGCATGCCCTCGAGGCCATACTCGCGTCCGTTTCCGGACTGCTTGAAACCGCCAAACGGGGCATGCGGATCCCAGGCCGGGTAGTTGAGATGTACCTGACCGGCGCGAATTCGTGACGCGACGTTCCTGGCAGTGTCCATGTCCGCGCCCTGCACATGAGCCCCCAGGCCGTAGACCGTGTCATTGGCGATGGTGACGGCTTCCTCGACGGTATCGTAGGGGATGATGCAGAGGACTGGCCCGAAGATCTCTTCCTGGGCGATGCGCATGCTGGTCAGCACGTCGGAAAAGATGGTCGGCTGCGCGTAGAGCCCGACGTTCAGGCCGCCTGGTCGACCCGCTCCGCCGATCAGGAGCTTGGCGCCCTCGGAAATTCCGGCGTCGATCATGGTTTGGATGCGGTCGAATTGGGCGCGGTTAGCGATTGCGCCGTGCGTGGTGATTTCCGACAGAGGATCGCCTACGACGATCTGCGCTGCGGCCCACTTGGCAATTGCCTCGATCTCGGGCAGACGCGCGCGGGGTACGATCATGCGCGTAGGGGCGCTGCAGGACTGGCCGAGATTGCGGAAGGCAGCGGCTACGCCCAGAGAAACGGCGCGATCGAGATCGGCATCCGGCAGGATGACGTTGGGCGACTTGCCACCGAGCTCCTGCGCGACACGCTTGACGGTCGGCGCTGCCGCCTGGGCCACCGCAATGCCGGCGCGGGTTGAGCCGGTGATGGAGATCATGTCGACATCGGGGTGAGAGGCCAGAGCCGCGCCCACGCCCGGACCATCGCCTTGCACGAGGTTGAAGACGCCGGCAGGGAAGCCGGCTTCCTCGACCGCCTCGGCAAACAGCAGCGCGCTCAAGGGCGAAAGTTCGCTCGGCTTCAGCACGATTGTGCATCCTGCGGCGAGGGCTGGCGAGACCTTGGCGGTGATCTGGTACAGCGGCCAGTTCCACGGGGTAATCAAGGCACAGACGCCGATCGGTTCGTGGGCAATGGCGGTCTGGCCGCGCTGCTTGACGAAGGGGAAGGCCGTCAGCACATCATGGGCGACTTTGACGTGGGCGATGGCCAGCGGCACCTGCGCGCTGCGCGCATAGCCAATGGCCGCGCCCATTTCGAGGGTCAGGCATTGCGCAAGCAGTTCGCGGCGCGCCTCAAGCAGCGCCTGCAGGCGGTCGAGCAGGCCCGCACGGTATTTCGGCGTGGTCCGACTCCAGGTGGCAAATGCCCGGCGCGCGGCGACAACGGCGGCGTCCACGTCTTCGCCATCGCCCAGAGGAAATCCGCCGACGGCCTCTTCCGTGGCGGGATTGACGACGACGCCCTTGGCTGCGCCGCGCGGGTCGACCCATTGGCCATCGATGAAGAACTTATCCAGGTGACCGTTGCGGGACAGGTGTTCGAGGGGCGTCATCACCCGACAAGGTCCTTCATGCGGTAATAGGCACCGACGATCGGCAGGAACCACGGGCGCCCGAAATAGCCGGGGATCGCCGGCCAGTCGAAGTCCTTCCAGGGATTGCGTCCAGGGTGCCCGTCCATGACGTCGGCCATGATGGTGCCCATCAGCGTCGCCATCTGCGTGCCGTGTCCGCTATAGCCCATGGAATAATAGATGCCGTCGCGCGCTCCGGCGCGTGGCAGGCGGTCGCGGGTCATATCGACCATGCCGCCCCAGCAATAGTCGATCCGGGTGCCGGCCAGCTCTGGATAGACTTCGACCATCGCAGCCTTGAGGATGCGACCGCTCTTCTCGTCCGACTGGGGATTGGATGCCGCAAACCGAGCTCGGCCGCCGAACAACAAGCGATTGTCCGGCGTCAGCCGCCAGTAGACCACCAGATTGCGCGCCACGACGACCATGCGACCAGTCGGCATCAGGCGCTTCAGCTGATCAGGCGACAGCGGTTCGGTCACGATCAGGAAGGCGCCGACCGGGATCATGCGCCGGCGGATCCAGCCGAGCGGGCCAACCTGGGAAATGCCGCTCGCCAGCAGCACCTGCTTGGCAACGATCTTGCCCTTCGGGGTGGTTACCTCATGCCCGCCGGACACCTTGTGCATCGCCGTGACGGGCGCATGTTCGTAGATCTCAGCGCCACGCTTGGCGGCGGCGGTCGCGAGACCTCGGACGAACCTGCCGACGTGCATGCCGGCGCCCTTGGGAAACAGCAATCCGCCATAGTAGCGGTCAGTGCCCACTTCGTCCCGCAGGTCGGCGCGCGCGATCATCCTCGTTTCGGGATCGACATTGGCGGCCAGCAGCTCCTGGCTGCGCGCCAGCACGTCATAATGCTCCGGCTTGTCGGCAAGCTTGAGCTTGCCCACGCGGGAGAAACTGCAGTCGATCTGTTCTTCCTCGACCAGCCGCTCGACCGTATCGACGCCAGAGTCGAAGGCCTTGTAGAGCGCATTGGCGGCCGGCTTGCCGTACTTGCCGGCAATGACGGCATAGTTCTGGGCGAAGCCGTTATTGCACATGCCGCCGTTGCGGCCGGACGCGGCATTGCCGATCGTTTCCGCCTCGAGGAGGGCGACGCACGCACCCTTCTTGGCGATGGCCAGGGCCGCGGAGGCTCCGGTCAGACCGCCACCGACAATCGCCACATCGTACTGGCCTTCGAGCGGTTTGGGCGACCCATTATTGAAAGGCTGCGACGTATCCAGCCAGTAAGAGGTAAGCTTCATTTCCCTGACTCCCAGCCGCGCATCCGCTCCCAGCGTGCTTCAACCACGGGGCTGTCGCCGTTGACGACGCTATAGAACTCATGCTGGGCGGCCATCGCGCAGGCATGGTTGGGCAAAATCCGAACTCGGGATCCGAGCGGCAAATCCGGCATGGACTTTCCAGAACCGGGCCGAATGGCGAGGATGCCGTGTTCCTGGCTGGCCTGGGCCACGATCACATCGTCGAGCACCCGCCCCTTGTCGTCGCAGACCACGCCATAGCCTTGGTCGATCCGCTGGTTGGCGGTTCCGCGGTCGCGCGAAAGCGCCATCCACCCAGCGTCGACCAGCACCCAGCCCTTTTCCGGCTTGGACCCGATCACCGTTGCCAGCACGGAGACCGCGATGTCGTCGAGGCTGCAGACCCCTACCCCGTGCTGGACGAGGTCGAAGAACATGTAGACCCCGGCGCGCAGCTCGGTGATCCCCTCCAGATTCTCGGCGAAATGGGCTGTCGGCGTGGAGCCGATACTGACGATCGGGCAGGCATGGCCATGGGCGCGCAGGATTTCGGCGGCGCGCACCGTGGCGGCACGCTCATTCTCCGCAGCCTTGACCAGCGCATCAGGCGCGCTCAAGCCGTAGGACTCCCCTGCATGAGCAAGAACGCCCACCAGCTTGGCACCGGCCGCGACGACCCTGCTGGCCACTTCGAGTAATTTCGGGTCGTCGGGCTTCAGACCGCCGCGATGGTCATCGCAGTCGAGTTCGATGAGGACCGATGGCGTCATGCCGGTGATCTCGCGCACGCCGGCCAGCGCGTCGGCCTGCTCCACCGAATCGAGCAATAATTTCAGATCGATGCTGCGACGACAAAGCTCCATGGCACGCCGCGCCGAAGCCGGCGAGATACCGACCGCATAGGTCATGTCCCTAAAGCCGTAGCCCGCGAAATACTCCGCCTCGGCGAGGGTCGAGACGGTGATCGGACCGGGCTCGCTTGGGAACACGCGTCGGGCGACGTTGATACTCTTGGCCGTCTTCATATGCGGACGCAGCACCACGCCAAGTTTCTCGGCGTGCTCGGCCAGACGCTGGACGTTGCGCTTGAGCCGTCCGCGATCCAGAAGCAGCGCCGGAGTGACCAGGGCGTCGATCGTCTCAGCCGTCTCGCTCACTGCCAGGTTTGCCGCCAACTTGTTCATGAATCTCGTTTCCTAAGTGAACGATTGGTTTGCCAGCGCGTACATGTGGGCCGACGCATGGGAGACCGGGCGCTGCCCTTTGACCATGGCGGTGGCACTGCTGACCCGCTGAAGGCCGAGGCTCTCAAGCCAGTCACCCAATCCATCTTCGGCGTAGACATCGATGCGAACGAATTGATCATGAAGCTTCGAAAGCTGGGCCAGGATCAGCAGCCGCGCGTCCTCAGCGCTTTCCGCCGCGCAAGGGCCGACGACATAGCCGCGGCCGAACCTCCTGCTGATGGCGTAGCCGACAATCCGGCCGCCGCGTTCGACTACGACGACCTTGCCCACCTCGGCGAGCGCCGCCACCATCGACGGCCGCGGCATCCCGGCAGCCTTCTCGTCGAAGGCCTGGATCGCCGCGAGGTCGGCGACCGTCGCCTGACGAACACCGTCGCCGGCACCCTGCGTCACCGCAGTGGTCAGCGGGCCCTGATGTTGGAGCACGGTGCCCCAGGCAGTGAAGCCGCATCGCTTGTAAAGCGCGAGCCCCTCCTCGGTCGACGTAAGCAGCACATTGCGACCCTGCGTCGCTTCAAGCAATCCATCAAAGAGCCGCGAACCGTTGCCACCGCCTTGCGCAGAACCTGTGACGATGATCATGCCGACCGAGGCATGGGCCTTGCCGTAAATCCACGACATGGCGGTACCAATCACCTGCCCTGCTCGCTCGAGAACCAGCCCGCTGCCGACAGTGGCGGCAAATTCCCAATCCTCCAAGCGATAGGGCCAGCCCATTTCCTGCGACAGCTTGAGCGCGCCCGGCAAATGACGGGCTTCCAATTTCATCAGCTCGATCGGGATGCTGACGATGTCTTGCTCAAGTTGAGGGGACATAAGTGTAACGCTGTCTCTTGGTCCGAGGTCGATTTGAAGTCCGACCTTAAAGTCGCGCCCGGCAGGCAGATTTCTCTGCTGTTTTGTCCTGCCAACTCAACGGGATCATTCGTTTTGAACCCGTCCCTCGGCATACAAAGTGGCGCAAATCGAGTGAAAACTACTCATCTACCACCCTGCGTCGCCCATCATGGTTGCCAGTCGGCGGGACGTCCGTACCTCTACACCGATGTAATCTCGGGCCTGACCAACGCCATGTGCCGAAACACTCTGCAGTGATGAACGGCTTGATGCCCACAAGGAAGTTTGGATGATCTACATCAGCGAAGAGGAGTCTGCCGCCCTCGTCACTCATGAACTTGCCTTCGAGGCTGCGCGGCAAGCTCTCGTGGCCGCAACTTCCAAGCAGAGCGGGGTCTTTCCCGCTGTTCTCGGGCGCGCGCGGGAAGCGACCAATACCTTCTCAATCAAATCCGGTTCGTCCGACCACCTGACCGGAGTGAAGATTGGCTCCTTCTGGTCGGGCAACCCGGCGCGTGGCCTTCCCCGCCACAACTCCACCATCGTGCTGCTCGATCCGCAGACAGGTCGGCTCGGCGCCGTAATCGAGGCCGGCAAAGTCAACGCTTACAGGACGGCCGCCGCCGACGCGGTTGCGGCCGATCTTCTTGCGCGAAAGCAAGCCAAGGTTCTGGCGATATTCGGCGCCGGCAACCAGGCGGACTTCGAGGTGATGGCGCTGGCACGCATCCGCCCAATCGAAACCGTGCTGGTCGTGGCCCGGCCTTCGCAGCGCCGCGACGCTTTCGTCGAACGTGTCAACGATGTGGGCCTGAAGGCGCGCGCGGTATCGGCCGAAGAAGCCGTGCGCACGGCCGACATCGTGGTGACGGCGACGCCCTCACGCGAACCGCTGTTCGCTGCCGCTTGGGTCGTACCCGGAACCCACATCGTCAGCATGGGGTCGGATGCTCCGGGCAAGCGCGAATTGCCGAGCGAATTGTTGTCGAGGGCAAGTCTGTTCTGCGACCTGCCCTCCCAGTCTCTTGAGATCGGCGAGTTTCAGCACGTGCGCGATGCGATCGACGCCGGTGTGCTTGCGGTAACATCAATCGGCGACGTCATTGAAAAGCGCGTGCCCGGACGCCGCTTCGACAACGAAATCACCGTCTTCGACAGTTCTGGCATCTCCCTGCAGGACCTGTACATGGCTGACGCATTGCTCCGCGCAAAAAAGGCGTCCCACCGCTGACCTAGCGTGCTAGCCCGCGGCGGCGCTGCACCAGGCACCACCGTTAACGATGGCGGCATGCGGCAAGACCATTCGGGCGTCGCTCAGGCGGGGTGCAATCCGGACCAAGCGACATCCTTCGATCCTGTGCCATGGCGTGTCCACGAGCCTAAGTAACGTCAATGCAATTTGAGGCGTGGACGGACAACGCGGTTGACATGGCCGACCAGGATAAGAGCCAAGCCCTTGACCCAGCCATGTATGGCCAGCAAGTGCATGCGGTACAAAGACACATAGATCATCCTGGCCAGCCGCCCCTCGATCGCCATCCGCCCTCCAACCAGGTTTCCCATTAAGCTGCCGACGGTGGAAAATCGGCTCAACGACACCAGCGAGCCCTTGTCACGATAAACAAATGGCTCGGGTGTTTCCCCGGCCATCAAACGAAGAATGTTACGATAAGCGGTCGATGCCATCTGGTGGGCAGCCTGAGCCCGTGGCGGCACCGGGCGGCCCGCGCCCTCTGGTTTGAAAAAGCAGCAATCGCCTAAAGCGAAGATGCGCTCGTCCCGGCTCGTTTGCAGGGTGGGGAGGACGACAAGTTGCCTGCTGCGCGCCAGTTCCAGTCCGTCGAGATCCTGCAGAATACGTGGCCCCTGCACTCCCGCAGCCCAGACGCAAATATTGGCGTGTATTTGCTCTCCGGTAGCGCACCTCAGTCCCGTTTCCATTGCTTCCGATACAGCTGTGTTTGCGAGCACCCGGACACCGAGGGCCTCAAGTTCCTGATGCGCTGCCTTTGCCAAAGCTTCTGGCAGAGCCGGAAGAATCCGCGGCCCTGCCTCAATCAAGGTGACCCTCAGCCGAGTCTCGTCGAAGACTTCCAGGCCATAATGCCGAAGAGATGATGCAGCATTGTAGAGTTCAGCAGCGAGTTCAACGCCTGTCGCACCGCCACCCACGATAGCTATGTCAACAGAAGCGTCCTCGGTTGGATTAGCGGACATCGTCCTCGAAACCCGAAGACAGTGATTCAACAACTTCAGTCGAAAGCGATCGGCTTGACGACGGTCTTCGAGGAAAAGGCAGTGATCCTTCACTCCCGGAGTCCCGAAATCGTTTGAAACCGACCCGATTGCGATAACGAGGTAATCGTACCGGAGCCGGTGTCGACCGACCAGTTCCGACCCGTCATCGTCGTAGATCGGCGCCACGATCACCTGCCGCGCTGTTCGATCGACGGACTCCAACGAGCCGTAGAAGAAGCGGTAGCCCCAACGATGTCCGTGGCTACGATAGCCAACTTCGTCAAGATTCGCATCGAGTGCTCCCGCCGCAACCTCATGGAGGAGCGGCTTCCAGACATGAGTGTGGTTCCGCTCCACAAGGATGATATCGAAATCCTTGCGGCCGAGCCGTGCTCCGAGCCGCCGCACGAGCTCCAGACCTCCAGCCCCACCGCCAACGACCACTATCTGAATCTTCATCCCGCTTGCCCGGTCCGTGGAGGAATGCCCGTCGGCACACCAAACCGCTGTCAGCGGCCGGCGCGCTAGATGGCAATCAAGTCTGGTTTCGATAGCCCTGAACAATAAAGCAGAGTCATCATCGCCCCAGGAACTCGAAAAATCGCGCTGCCCCGGGGCGTTCACGCCGCAGGTGCGGGCCCCTAGAGTCTCGCTCAAGCGCCGCTCTTACCATTCCATCACCACCTTGCCGCAGTTTCCGCTCTTCATCGCCTCGAAGCCGTCGATATAGTCGTCGATGCCGATGCGGTGCGTGATCAGTCCGGTGACGTCGAGCGGGCCTTGCACCAGCGCGATCATCTTGTACCAGGTCTCGAACATCTCGCGGCCATAGATGCCCTTGAGATGCAGCATCTTGAAGATGACCTTGTTCCAGTCGATCTCGAAGCCGGTCGGCGCGATTCCCAAAATGGCGATCTTGCCGCCATTGTTCATTGCGTCGATCATGTCGCGGAAAGCGGGTGCGGCACCCGACATTTCGAGGCCGACGTCAAACCCCTCGGTCATGCCGAGCGCCGGCATGATATCGCACAGCTTCTCCTTTGACGCGTCGATCACATGCTGGACGCCGAGCTTTTTCGCCAGCGCCAGCCGCACCGGGTTGATGTCGGTGATGACCACTTTTCGTGCGCCGACGCACTGCGCCACCAGCGCACCCATGATGCCGATCGGCCCGGCGCCGGTGACCAGCACGTCCTCGCCGACCAGATCGAACGACAGCGCGGTGTGCACGGCATTGCCGAGCGGATCGCAGATCGCCGCCACCTCGTCGGGCACGTCATAGGGGATCGGCACGACGTTGTGTTGCGGGATGGCGACAAATTCGGCGAACGAGCCCGGGCGGTTGACGCCGACGCCCTTGGTGTTGCGGCAGAGATGCCCCCTGCCCGCCCGGCAGTTGCGGCAATGGCCGCAGACGATGTGGCCTTCGCCCGAAACACGCTGGCCGATCTTGTATTCGGTGACCGCTGCGCCGAAGTCGGCGACAGTGCCTACGAATTCGTGGCCCGTCACCATCGGCACCGGCACGGTCTTCTGCGCCCACTGATCCCAGTTGTAGATGTGCACGTCGGTGCCGCAGATCGCGGTCTTCTTGATCTTGATCAGAACGTCGTTCGGGCCGATCTCCGGCACCGGCACTTCTTCCATCCAGATGCCGGGCTCGGCGCGGGCTTTGACGAGGGCACGCATCATGTTGGACATCAGGCGACCACTCCGAGTTCGCGGCCCACCTCACCGAAGGCAGCCACTGCCCGGTCGATATCGGCGGCCGAATGGGCGGCCGACATCTGCGTCCTGATGCGGGCCTGGCCCTTGGGCACGACGGGGAAGGAAAAGCCGATCACGTATATGCCGCGCTCAAGCAGCATGTCGGCCATCTGCGAAGCCAGCGCGGCATCGCCGATCATCACCGGAATGATCGGGTGGTCACCTCCGGCCAATGTGAAGCCGAGCTTCGTCATCTTCGAGCGGAAGCGGTCGGCATTGTGGTAGAGGCCCTTGCGCAGCGCATCGCCGTTACGGACCAGCTCGAACACTTTTATCGACGCGCCGGCGATCGCCGGCATCAGCGTGTTGGAGAAGAGGTAGGGCCGCGAGCGCTGCCGCAGCCACTCAACCACCTCGCGCTTGCCTGAGGTATAGCCACCGGACGCGCCGCCCAGCGCCTTGCCCAGCGTGCCGGTGATGATGTCCACCCTGCCCTCGACCCCGCAATGCTCGGCTGAGCCGCGGCCATTCGTGCCGACGAAACCGACGGCGTGGCTGTCGTCGACCATGACCATCGCATTGTGTTTTTCCGCTAGGTCGCAGACGCCTTTTAGATTGGCGATGATGCCGTCCATCGAGAAGACACCGTCGGTGGCGATCAGCTTGAAGCGGCTGCCTTCGGCCTTCTTCAATTCCTCCTCGAGCGCCGCCATGTCGTTGTTGGCATAGCGAAAGCGTTTTGCTTTGGAGAGCCTGACGCCGTCGATGATCGAGGCGTGGTTCAGCGCGTCGGAAATGACCGCGTCCTCCTCGGAAAGCAGCGTCTCGAACAGGCCGCCATTGGCATCGAAGCAGGAACCGTAGAGGATTGTGTCCTCCATACCGAGGAAGCTCGATATCATTGCCTCGAGCTGCTTGTGTTCCTCTTGTGTGCCGCAGATGAAACGCACCGATGCCATGCCGTAGCCGTATCGGTCGAGCGCGGCCTTCGCCGCTTCGCGCAGCTCTTCGCTGTCGGCGAGGCCGAGATAGTTGTTGGCGCAGAAATTGAGCAGCTTGCGGCCGCCGACCTCGATCTCGGACGACTGGGGCGAGGTGATGACGCGCTCGCGCTTGTACAGGCCCTCCGTCTCGATCTGCGAAAGCAGCTCGCGAACGTGGTCTTTGAGAGTCGGTGCCATCGTGCTTCCGTTTCCATTGGTGATCTTCGCGGTCGTGCTCATGCGATTTCTCCACGAAGCACTCGCAAGATGCGCTCGAAGTGGCTGGGATCGTGTGCTTTGAGGAGCGCAGCTTCCCGGGGCTGGTACATATCCCAGAGACGCGATAGCCAAAAACGAAATGCTCCAGCGCGCTGCATTGCAGGAAGCAATGTGCGCTCGGCTGGAGTGAGCGCGCGAACGAACTCATAGCCGCCCAGGAATGCGGCGGCTCGGTCATCGCGTTGACCGCCGGTGCAGTCATCGACGCACCAGTCGTTGAGGCACACGGCAATGTCGAACAGAAAGACGTCGCACCCCGCGAAGTAGAAATCGAAAACGCCCGTCAGATGCTCACCGTCAAACAGGGCGTTGTCGCGAAAAAGATCAGCGTGCACCGGCCCTTTGGGAAGCTGCTCGTAGGAAGGAGACGACGCGATCTCCTTCTGGAAGGCCAGTTCGCTCGAGAGCAGCGAGCGCTGCCCATCGGAGGTGCAGCTGCTGATCATCGGCGCCACCTCGTCCCACCATTCGAGGCCTCGCGGATTGACCTGGTGTCGCGGGTAGTCGCTGGCGGCCACGTGCATGCGCGCCAGGATCTCCCCGATAGTGCGACACTGCGACACTGTCGGTGCTGTCACGCTCTCGCCAGGAAGCCTGTTGACGACCACCGCAGGCCGGCCTTTCAGCGAGTGAAGGATTTCGCCTCTGACGTTGGCAACCGGATCCGGGACCGGCAGCCCCCGCGCCGCTAGGTGCTTCATCAGGTGAAGGTAGAAGGGCAATTCCTCGAACGTGAGCCGCTCGAACAGGGTCAGCACATATTCGCCTGCCTCGGTGTTCACAAAATAGTTTGTGTTCTCGATTCCAGTCGTGATGCCGCGGACGGAACGCGGCAAGCCCAGACCCAGCACTCGAAAGAACGCTGCGACTTCGTCGACTGACAGCTCCGTATATACAGCCATGGCGAAAAACGGCCCTCGATCGCTGAAGTGGCTCTTCAACAAGCCGCACCCTGCACGAGTCCGGCGATGTAGCTCTTTACGGTCTTTGCATCGGCGGGAAGGACTTCGAACCGTTTTGGCAAGTCCTCTATGCCATCGAATCTTTGTGGTCGATCCGGCTCGCGGCCTAAAGCCTCCCTGATGGTCCCCGCAAATTTGACCGGCAGGGCCGTCTCGAGCACGACCATCGGCATCTCAGGGCCGGAGTGCATGCGCGCAACCTTCACGCCGTCTGCAGTGTGTGGATCGATCAGCGCGTTGAAGCGGTGCCACGTGTCACGGATCGTCTCCAACCGGTCGGCGTGAGTGCTCTTCCCGCTGCGGAAACCAAAACGATCCGCCGCCTGCACGAAGGCCGGATCACCGCTGAGATCGAACGATCCGCTTTCGCGCAATTGATCGTCGAACAACGATCTCGTCCAGCTGGCGTCGCGACCGAGCAAGTCGAATACGAAACGCTCGAGATTGGAGGCCTTGGAAATGTCCATGGATGGGCTCGAGGTTTCAAAAGTGCCACCGCGGCCCCGCACGCGATAAACCCCGGTGCGGAAAAACTCATCGAGCACGTCGTTCTCGTTGGTCGCAACGACCAGACGGGAAATGGGAAGCCCCATCATGCGCGCGACATGACCGGCGCAGACGTTGCCGAAATTCCCCGAAGGAACAGCAAAATCGACCTGCGCTGCGTTCCCGGCGGTGACCTGGAAGTAGGCTGAGAAGTAGTACACCACCTGAGCCACCAGTCGGGCCCAGTTAATCGAATTGACGGCGCCGATCCGATGGCGTTGCTTGAAGTCGGCATCGCCCGACACAGCTTTGACGATGTCCTGGCAATCGTCGAACACCCCTTCGATGGCGAGGTTGTGGATGTTCTCGTCCTGCAGGCTGAACATCTGGGCCTGCTGGAAGGCGCTCATGCGTCCGTGCGGCGACATCATGAAGACGCGGATGCTTTTCTTGCCGCGCATGGCATATTCCGCCGCGCTGCCGGTGTCGCCGCTGGTTGCGCCGAGTATGTTCAGCTCCTCACCCCGGCGGGCGAGTTCATATTCGAGAAGATTGCCAAGCAACTGCATGGCCATGTCCTTGAACGCCAACGTGGGGCCGTTCGACAGTTCCGCGACGTGAAGACCCGTCTCAAGCGTGCGCACCGGCGTGATCCGGTCGGTGCCGAAAACCTTGGACGTATAGGTCTTCGCGCAGATGGCGTTCAGATCGGCGGGCGGAATATCGTCGATGTAGAGCGACAGGATCTCGAAGGCGAGGTCCGGATAGGACAGGCCCCGCCACCGATCCAGCATAGCATCATCCACAAGCGGGTAGTTCTCGGGCACATAGAGCCCGCCATCCGGCGCCAGACCTTCAAGCAGGATCTCGCAGAATTTCCTGCGTTCGGGTCGGCCGCGCGTGGAGATGTAGTGCATGTGATGCTCTTCCTTGTAGCCGCGATCGTTTAAGGCGGCCGCAGCGCCACATGGTCAATGGGCCGCCAGCTTTGGCCGTCAGCGGCGGGCCTGCCACCAGGCGATCTTGTCCTGTAGGCCATAACCCTTGATGATCGCCGGCATGAACCAGGGATTGCCGCGATAGAACGGGACGGCCGCCGGCGGCCGGAAGTCGAAGGCCGAACGGGCCTTTTCGGCATGTCCCATCAGCTTGTGGGCAGCGTGCATGCCGACCCAGGGGGCCCAGACCACGCCCGAACCGCAGAAACCGGTCGCGTAGACGATGCCGTCTTTCTCGAAGATGCGGGGGATCATGTCGCGGTGCATCGCCACATTGCCGAACCAGCTGTGCGAAAGGCGAACCTTCTCCAGCTCCGGGAAAATCTCGACGAGCCCGTTGCGCAGACGGAGCGTCGGGGCTGCCGGGTCGCCTACCCGAGAGCTGTCTCGCCCGCCCAGGAGGATGCGCCTGCCGTCCGGTGAAGGGCGGTAGTAGAAGCCTAGCTGGCGGTTCTCGCCAATCGTCATCAGCTTCGGCATCAGCCGCGCCATCAGCTCGGGCGCGAGCTCCTCGGTTGCAATGATCCGGGCGCGGACCGGCACCAGGCGGCGGCGCAGGAAAGGGGTGGCACCGTCGGTGTAGCCGTCCGTGCAGACAAGGACCTCCCGCGCCTGCACCGCTCCGGCCGTTGTCATGACGCGAAACCCGGAACCATCCCGTTCGATCGACGTCACGGGCGTGTTCGAATGCACCGTCAATCCCGAGGCCAGCGCCACCCGCAGAAGCTCGGCGTGGAACTTGGCCGGGTGCAGTCCGCCGATGTCCATCCGGACCGTGCCGCCGCGATAGAAGTCAGTGCCGATGTAATTTCGCTGCTCGGCATGCGGAACGGCGTAGGATTCGATCCCCAGCCGCTTCGCCAGCGCCTCGGCGCTGCGGGCCATCGTCTCGTACTGGTTATATCCGAGGGCTCCCTTGAACGCGCCAACCAGCCGGAAGTCGCAGTCGAGCCCTTCGGTCTTGATGAAGTCGTAGAGGAATTCGCGAGCGATCTTGCCTTCGGCCTCGATGGCGATCGCCTTGTCTTCGCCAAAACGCCTGGTGATCGTGGCGTAGTCCGGGCGGATGGTTCCGCTGGTAACACCGCCATTGCGTGACGAGGCCCCTTCGCCGGGGTTCATTGCATCGAACGCCGCAACCGAACGGCCCTCACGCGCCAGCACTAGCCCGGCCGAAAGGCCGGCGTAGCCGGCGCCGACGATCGCCACGTCGAGCTTCTTGGCCAAAGGCTGCGGCGGCAGCGGCATGACGGGTGCCTCTTCCCACCAGTAGGGCGTGTTCTTGTCGGCGACTTTCGGCTCGTGCATGTGAGTCACGTCTCGCTGGGTTTTCGGGATCGGGAGTGGGCCGTGTTTGCTGACGAGATCAGACACGGTCGTCTCGCACGTCGAGCGCATCGCGCAGCCCGTCACCGATGAAGTTGAAGCTGGTCACCGCCATGGTGATGGCGATTCCGGGAATGATCGCCAGCCAGGGCGCACTATCCAGATACTGCTGGGCGCCCTCGAGCATGTTGCCCCAGCTGGGCAGCGGCGGCTGAATGCCATAACCCAGGAAACTGATATAGGCTTCGAGCAGGATCGCGCGCGCGACTGTCAACGTAGCGGCCACGATGATCGGACCCATGGCGTTGGGAAGGATCTCGCGGAACATGATATGCGTGCCGCTCAGTCCCAGCATGCGCCCGGCCAGCACGA
Organism: Mesorhizobium monacense; assembly: GCF_056781675.1. Lineage (NCBI taxonomy): Bacteria > Pseudomonadati > Pseudomonadota > Alphaproteobacteria > Hyphomicrobiales > Phyllobacteriaceae > Mesorhizobium > Mesorhizobium monacense. Next base: position 4,564,443 of record NZ_CM165567.1, read on the forward strand.
ACTCGCGCTCGCGCAATGACCGCACCTCGGCCTCGACAATTCGGGCTACCTCCATCCAGCTGGTGACTGCGACGATGACGGTGACCATGCCCGGACTCGGCTTCAGTGCCGCGGCCAGGGCCAGCAGCAGGAAGATGGAAGGGAATGACAGGAAGCCGTCGACCGTGCGCATCAGCGCTGCACCGATCCAGCCGCCGCGGTAGCCCGCGATCACGCCGACGAGAGTTCCGATCAGCGTCGACAGCAGCATGGCAAAGAAAGCCACCAGCAGTGAGGTCCTCCCCGCCATGAACAGGCGCGCCGCCACGTCCCGCCCCAGCGGGTCGGTCCCGAGATAGTGGTCGCCGGTCAGCGGCGGTGAAAAGCGGGCGCGCAAATCGATGTAGAGGGAATCATAGGGCAGGAGATGAGGACCGAAGACACACGCCAGCGTAAGAAGTGTGATCATCGCCACTCCCAGCAATGCCAGATGATGGCTCCTGAAACGGCGCACGGTGCGGCTGCGCCACCAGCGGCTTGGTTCTGCATTTGTGGCGAGAGCAGTCATGTTGGGTGCCTCCTGTTGGCCGTGAGGTTACGCGCTCAACCCAGGCGAATGCGCGGGTCGACGATCGCCACCACGATGTCTGCGATCAGGCTGCCCAGAATGACGAGGATGGCCGAGAACATCAGCAGTCCCATCACGACCGGGTAGTCGCTGTAGCCGAGGCTGTCCAGGAACAGTCGACCCATCCCCGGCCAGGTAAACACTGTCTCCGTCACCAGAGCGCCGGTCAGGATGCTGGGAAGCTGCACCCCGGCGAGAGTGATCATCGGCAAAAGCGCATTGCCGACGACGTGCCTCATTATGACTCGGCGCTCACTCAGGCCCTTGGCGCGGGCGGTCTTGACAAAGTCCTGGCCGATAGCGTCGAGCGTCGCCGTGCGCATGTAGCGGCTCCAGATCGCGACATGCACCAGCGACAGCACCACGCTTGGCAGGATCAGGTGGTGGAGATAGTTTAGAACAGAACCGTCGCCGATCGTGTACATGTTGCCTGCAGGCAGCCAGCCCAGCTTGAGCGAAAAGATGTAGATGCCGACGAGCCCGAACCAGAAGGTCGGGATTGACAGCGCGACCATGGCTCCGACCGTCGCCATGTAATCGAACATCGAATAGCGGTGCGTGGCGCCGCGGATACCGATCCAGGTGCCGATCGCGATCGCAATCGCGGTGGACGTACCCATCAGCAGCAGCGTGGCAAAGACGTGCCGGCCAATCACTGCCAGCACAGGCGCGCCGTCGCGGAAGGAGTGGCCCCAGTCGCCCTGGAGAAGCCGCCAGGCCCAGTCGAGATACTGCATCCACAGCGGCCTATTCAGCCCCAATTGCTCTTTCAGGCGATCGAGATCGTCCTGCGTCATGCCGGGATCGAGCCCGAATTGCGCCAGTGGCCCCCCCGGCAACAGGTTCAGGACGGAGAACCCGATGAGCGAGACGATCAGGAGCAGGATGAGGCTCTGTGAGAGCCGGTTGAGCAGGAAGCCGCGCATTCAACTCTCCTCTTTCAAGACAGCGCCGATGACTGGCCGCCGCCGCGAGGCGGCGGCGGCGTATGTATGTCAGCCTTTCCAATGCCATCCGGCGGCATGCCAGGATGCGACGCGGGTGTTGGAATTTGCCTCGAAACCCTCGAGCCCTTCCTTGCGGCCGAACACGTTGGTAGAGGCAAACAGAGGCAGGAACGGCAGATCCTGACGAACAATTTCCTGCACACGCAGATAGATGGCGCGGCGCTCTTCCCGATCGAAGGTGCGGGTGCCCTTCTCGAGCAGCGCATCGACCTCCGGGTTGGAGTATTGGCCTGTGTTCGAGCCCTTTCCGCCCTTCGCGACGATCGCCCTGGTGTGCAGCCGGTTGGAAACGTCGGGGTCGGCCGCGATGAGATTGGTTACGCCGGAGATGGCTGACTCGAACTGCGATTTGAGCCAGAAATCGCCCCACATGACGGCGGCCGGCAGGTTCGAGATGGTCATCTCCACCCCAATCTCGGCGAATGTCTGCTGCAGGAACTGCTGCGTCTGCTCGCGCAGGTGGTTGCCGGAGGTGGTGGAATTGGCGAACGACAGACGCACCCCGTCCTTCACCCGTATTCCATCCGCTCCGGGTACCCAGCCGGCCTCGTCGAGGATCTGGCGCGCGCGCTCGATGTTGAACTCCTGCGCCGGCAGGTTCGGATTGTAGTAGTAGGAATTCTGCGGCATGAACGTCTCGGTGGGGGTGTGGACCCCGTAATAGATTGCTTCGAGGATCGCTTTCCTATCGATTGCGGCGTAGAGCGCCTGGCGGACCGCCGGGTCCTTGAATTGCGGCTTCTCAAGATTGAGATAGATCGACTCGACCGATGACCCGCGCTCCAACATGACCGCGCGATCCGGTAGTTTTCTGGCTTCCTCATAGTGGTCGGCGGTTATGAATGCCTGGTCGACAACATCAATGTCGCCGCTCTTGAACTGGGTGTAGAGCACTGTCATGTCAGGGATGTATTTGAAGACGAGCCGCTCCAAATAGGGCCCCTCCCCTGCATAATCCGCGTTCGCGACGAGTTCGATGTGATCGCCGGCGATGCGTTGCGCCCACTTGAATGCGCCAGTGCCGACGGGCGCCTGATTGAAGGCGGCGGCGTTGGGGTCGGCCTCTTTTTCGAGGATGTGCTTGGGAACCATGAAGGTTTCGGCGAGAAACGACAGATAGGGTGCGAAAGCCTGCTCCATCCGCCAGGTGAGCTCGGTTGGCGAGACCACCTTGATATCGCGCACCAGCGAATGGCCGCTCGTGCGCCACGCGCGGAATTTCGGATTGGTGATGAGCTCAAGCGTGAACTTCACGTCCTCGGCCGTGAAGGGCTCGCCGTCGTGCCAGCGGACGTCATCACGCAGGCGAATGCGCCAAGTGAGACCGTCCTCCGAAATGCCGCCGTTCTTTTGGCTCGGCACTTCGACCACAAGATTGGGCTGAAGAACGCCCTTGGGGTCCATCCGAACGAGTGCATCAAACAACGAGAAATGCACAGCGTCGTCGACCTCGATGTGCGGCATCAACGGATTGAATACGGTGGGCTCTTGCGAGAGACCGACGACAACGCGGCCGGTTGGGCTCGCTGGGGGGGTCTGGGCGAAGGCGGGCTTGCCCAACAGATTGGGCGCGATGAGGCCTGCAGCCCCACCTATCGCCATCAGCCGCAGTGCCTGGCGTCTCGAGTAGTTGGAAGTAGTCGTTGAATTTTTGGTCATGATAGTTCCTCTCTTGTTATTCTTCATGCGTTTGCTGCAACTGGACGGGCATTGCCCGGCCGCTCGCCTGGGATTGCCGCCACGAGTTGGCGCGTGTAGGCCGCTTGCGGGTTCAGGAATATCTGCGAGGGCGGTCCGCGCTCGACGATCCGGCCCTTCTGCATCACAGCGATTTCGTCGCAGATCTGGCTGGCGACGCGCAGGTCGTGCGTGATGAAGACCATCGACACGCCGGTCTCCCGCTGGATCTGGTCCAGCAGCTGCAGGATCTGCGCCTGGATCGACACGTCGAGCGCGGAGACCGCCTCGTCAGCAATCAAAAGCTTCGGCTTGAACATCAAAGCCCGAGCGATGCCTATTCGCTGGCGTTGCCCACCCGAAAACTCGTGCGGATAGCGGCCGAAGGCGCCGGCATCGAGTCCGACATGGGCCAGGAGCGCCTTCGCCTCTTCGCGCGCTTGCGCATAGGGTGTCCCGTGCGCGACTGGGCCAACTGTCAGAATGTGGCCGACGGTCGAACGCGGGTTGAGCGAGGCGAAAGGGTCTTGGAAGATCATCTGGACCCGCGGCCGCAGCGGGCGGAACTCGGATTCGGAAAGCTTGGCGATGTCGCGGCCCTCGAACAGAATCCCTCCGCCGTCGCTGTCCAGTAGCTTGATCAAAAGCCGGCCCAGCGACGATTTGCCGGAACCGCTTTCGCCCACCACGCCTAGTGTGCGCCCGGGCGCCAGATCGAACGAGACCTCGTTGACCGCGGGCACGACGCGCTGCGAGCCGAACAGGGAACTGCCGCTGCGGTAGGTCTTCACCAGACCCTCAACCTTCAGGATCGGCTCCTTGCTGGCGGCTTCCGGACGAGGGCGATCTTCGCCGGTCAGATGCGGTACGGCCGCGATCAGGCGCCGGGTGTAAGGATGCTTGGGCGACTTCAACACCTGTTCGGCGCTGCCCTGTTCGACGATGTGACCCTTTTCCATCACCACGACGCTGTCGGCGATCTCGGCCACCACGCCGAAATCGTGGGTGATGAACATCACGCTCATGCCCTTGCGGCGCTGAATGTCGCGGATCAGCTCCAGAATCTGTGCCTGGGTGGTCACGTCGAGCGCGGTCGTCGGTTCATCCGCGATCAGAACCGTCGGCTCGAGCGCCAAGGCCATGGCGATCATGACGCGCTGCCGCTGCCCACCCGAAAGCCGGAAAGGGTACTGGTGATACATAAGTTCGGGATCGGGCAGGCCCACTTCAGTGAGCAGCTCGATGGCGCGGTTGCGGCAGGTTTTTGGCGTGCCGAAGCCATGCGCGGCCATGACCTCGTCAATCTGCGCGCCCACCGTCATCAGGGGGTTGAGCGCCGAGAGCGGGTCCTGAAAGATCATCGACACGACCCGTCCACGCAGGTTGCGCAGCTTGTCGGGCGACATGCCGATGATGTTCATCCCCTCCAGCTGGATGACACCCGAGGAGACGCGGATCACCTTTGGCAGAAGCCCCATGATCGCATTCGCCGTGACCGACTTACCCGATCCGGACTCGCCTATGATGCAGAGAATCTGGCCGCGTTTGAGATCAAAGGACATGTTCTCGACAGCATGGGTCCGTTCCATGCCTTTCGGCAAATTCACCGTGAGGTCGCGCACCGAAAGCGCCACATCGTGGGGGGCTACAGCCTGGATGCTTGCGACCATCGCGATCACCTCCCCTTTAAACCGAGCGGGCTCACCCAGGTGCCGACCGCATCATCGCTTTTTGAGCAGAAGCGCCTCACCGTAGCGTCCGTCGTCTGGTTATCTCGACGCTTCGAGCCCTGAGGCTGCGAGACACGGGTTCTGCTCATCCTGCCGGCTCCCTTGATGAAAATCCGGTCCGTGTACCGGACACTGTTCCCTTTTCTTGGAGACCCTCCGAAGGGGCAACGCCTTGCTTTCGGATTCCTCTGGAGCCTTTCTTCCATCGGGAAGATTGCTCCGTTCTTCCAGCCAGTTTGACTATTCTCTTCCGCAGAGTCGTCGGAACTTCGCCGTCGGGCGGCAGGAACTTCTGAAAAGAACGTCGCGTTCGGCATTTCACTCTGCCTCCGTTCCGGCGCACAAACCGGGATCAGGCAAACATGTCCTTCGTCCCGGTAATTCGTGCCCACGTGACAGGCCATGACGTCGAGCGGGTTGGTGTCCGTGGGGCCTAGCAACGTTGGCAGAGCCCACCGCGGATCAAGGTCGACAACTGCGCGCCGCGTACCGAAAAGCCCATGCCGTAGATCGCGCGACTGCACGAAGCGTACTCCTGCCTGCCCCGGTGAGGTGGACGACAGCGATGCTTTTCGCGCAACAATTGTCTGCCCTTGGGGGCCACTAACCGCACGATATTCCGTCCAGGTACAAACTCCGCAGCCTGCCTCTGCAGGCGGCAGGTTAAGATGCTTCAAATTGTCGGAGTCTCCGTCCATGCCCGCGCCCCTCATGCACACGAGATTGAGGCCCCGATGCAGCCACCACTGAAAACGGGAAAGTGACGATGCGCGAATATGAGATTGCCGCCATTCCTGCCGACGGGATCGGCCCAGAGGTCATTGCCGCAGGTCTCCAGGCGCTTGAGGCGCTGCAGCAGCGCTGCGGCGACTTCAAGCTGCGCGTCCAGCACTTCGACTGGGGCTCGGACTACTACAAGGTCCATGGTCGGATGATGCCCGAAGATGGCGTGGCGCAACTGAAGCGCTTCGACGCTATCTTCTTTGGCGCCGTCGGCGCTCCCGATGTGCCCGACGATATCACGCTCTGGGGCCTCCGGCTGCTGATTTGCCAAGGCTTTGATCAGTACGCGAACGTGCGGCCGACCAGGATATTGCCCGGTATTGTTTCGCCGCTGGCCGGCGTTGGCCCAAGCTTTCTGGATTGGGTGATCGTGCGGGAGAATTCCGAGGGCGAGTATTCGGGCCACGGCGGCCGAGCCCATCGAGGCCTCCCCGAGGAGGTCGGAACCGAGGTCGCGATCTTCACGCGCGTCGGCGTCACCCGCATCATGCGCTATGCATTCCGGCTGGCGCAGTCACGGCCGCGAAAGCTCCTGACAGTTGTTACGAAATCCAACGCGCAGCGTCACGGCATGGTAATGTGGGACGAAATCGCAGCCGAGGTGGCGCGGGAATTCCCGGACATCACGTGGGACAAGATGCTGGTCGATGCTATGACAGTGCGTATGACGTTGAAACCTCGGAGCCTCGATACGATCGTTGCCACCAATCTTCATGCCGACATATTGTCGGACCTTGCAGGCGCGCTCGCAGGCAGTCTCGGCGTTGCACCGACCGCCAACATTGATCCCGAGCGGCGCTATCCCTCGATGTTCGAGCCAATCCACGGCTCGGCATTCGACATTGCCGGCAAGGGTATTGCCAACCCGGTCGCCACCTTCTGGACCGCCGCCCAGATGCTCGAACATCTGGGCGAGAGCACAGCGGCCGTCCGGTTGATGAGCGCTGTGGAAATGGTGACGAGCGAAGGCGTGCTGACGCCGGACGTGGGAGGGACAGCGACCACCCAGGAGGTGACGGACGCCGTCTGCCGGACGATCCGCGGTTCAAACGTGTGACAGGTTTCCAATGAAGCTCGACAAGATCGACATCAAGATCTTATCCCAACTGCAAAAGAACGGGCGGGTCACGAATGTCGAGCTTGCCGACCTGGTCAACCTTTCACCGAGCCCTTGCCTGATGCGGGTGAAGAAGCTTCAAGCAGAAGGCTTCATCATCGGCTATTCCGCCCAGATCGATGTATCCAAGCTCGGGCAGACTCTAACGATCTTCACGGAAGTCACGCTCAAGCACCATCAACACAACGACTTCGCGAGATTTCTCACCGCGATTCAGAAAGTCGATTCTGTCATCGAATGCCATCTGGTTTCAGGCGGCTACGACTATCTTGTGAAGTTTGTCACGGCGGGTATCAGCGAGTACCAGACGATCATGGAGCGCATGATCGAACTGGATATCGGAATCGACAAATACTTCAGCTTTGTGGTTTTGAAGTCGCCCATCGTGAAGTCTCACCTGCCTCTGGACGCCATATTCAACAACGGGTGAGACGAGCGCCTTCGCCGTCCCCATTATCGTATCCCGGCAAGTGCCGCGCGATCTGCCCCGTCCTGAGACTGTCGAAGCCAGCTCGTTCCTATTCATATGCCGGAGGAGAACGTGCAAGTGGCGCCACCGCCGGAGGTCGGCCGAAGCGGCCCGCTCCATACGGGCGGCGCCCGCAATGCTTATCCCTTCATTGCCGCTCGCACATCCTTGTCTTCGAGCGTCTGGTCGAGCGCCGTGCGCGTACGTTCGATGATGCCGTCAATATCCTCATCCGTGCAGCAGAGAGGCGGCGCATAACCCAGCACACCCTGGGCGAAGGCGCGAATGATAAGGCCGTTGTTCCATGCGCGGTCGAAGATGCGGCGTCCCGCGTCGGCTTCCAGCGGCAACGGCGTCTTGCGCTCCTTGTCGGTGACGAGTTCGATAGCGGCCAGCATGCCGCGGCCGCGAACGTCGCCCACGAGCGGATGATCGGCAAGCGAGCGGAGGCCCGCCATCAGGCGTTTCCCGGCCCGCCGCCCGTTGTCGAGCAGGCCCTCCTCGTAGAGGCGCAGGCATTCGAGTGCGACCGCCGCGCTCACGGGATGCGCGGAATAAGTGTAGCCATGCCCGACCGCCGCCTTGCCCGCACTGTCTGCGATCGTGTTGTAGACATGATCGGATATGAACACGGCGCCCATCGGCACGTAGCCGGAGGTGAGCCCCTTTGCGGTGGTCATGAGATCCGGCACCACGTCTTCATCCTCGCAGGCGAAGAGCGGGCCGGTGCGGCCAAAGGCGGTGATGACCTCGTCGACAACGAACAGGATCTGGTGTTCCTTGCAGACTGCGCGCATGGCCTTCAACCAGCCCGCCGGCGGAACGAGGACGCCGCCCGATCCCTGGATCGGCTCCACATAAAAGGCGGCGACGCGATCCGCCCCCAGTTCCGAGATCTTGCCCCGCAGAGCCGCTACCGAGGCGTCGATAATCGCCTGCGGATCGGAGCCGGCAGGATTGCGATAGGCATAGTGCGACGGGATCTTGTGCTGCCAGTCGTACGGCACCCCGAAACCTGCATGGAACAGCGGAATCGCCGTCAGGCCGGATCCCGCTGTCGACGATCCATGGTAGCCATATTCGACCGAGATAAACTGGTCCTTCTGCGGCGTCCCCATGGCATGATAGTAATAGCGGATGAACCGGATTGTGCTGTCCACCGCGTCGGAGCCGCCGAGGGTGAAGTAGATATGGTTGAGGTCTCCCGGCGCCAGTTCGGCCAGCTTGGCGGCTAGACGAATGGCCGGCTCGGACCCCAGCCCGAAATAGCCCGTTGCGTAGGGAAGCTCGCGCAGTTGTTTCGTTGCAGCCTCGACGATGCTGTCCTGTCCATAGCCGGCGTTGACGCACCACAGACCCGCAAACCCGTCGAGCAAACTGTGGCCCGCGGCGTCGGTGACTATCGCGCCCTTGGCCGATTTCAGCACCCGTACGCCCATCGCTTCATGGCCGCGATAGGATGCGACCGGGTGGACCAGATGGGCGCGGTCGAGTTCGATCAGCGAATTCGCAAGCATTTCTTCCTCCAAATCAACCAAGCGCCTGACTGACGAGCGCGTACATCCGCCGGGCTACGGCTCTTTCGTTTTGTTGATCACGTGTGCCGCCGCGCCGCATTGGTATCCCACCGCCGACGTGCGTAAGCTGTTGGCTGGTGAGCCATTCAGCAAGATTTGTGGACATGTCGGTGTCGATACGGACGAACCTGCCCTGATGATGGGCGAGAAGGAAATTGATCAAGGCCTTTGCCTCAATGTCGTTTCTCGCAACTACCGGGCCGATGACCAGGCCTCGGCCAAACTGACGAATCGCCGCAAAGGCCTGAACAGCGGTTTCTTCGCGAATGACAGCGAATTTCGCGCGCTCTCGCAGAACCCGCATCAGGGCTGAGCGCTCGTGGCCATATGCCACGTGATCGAGCGCCACGAGGCATGCGTGATCGCTGCTCTCGCTCCAGAATACGTTGTCTGGTGCGTTAACATGACGTGCCTCGCCTTGATGCTGTACGATCTCGCCAGTCGTGGCAAAGCCCAGGCTTTGGTAAAGGGGGAGTCCTTCCTGGGTCGCAACGAGGTAGCAGGTGCGCGTTCCTGCCCTGGCAAGCGCCTCCTCCATCATCTTTCGGCCAAGCCCGCGGCCGCGCGTCGACGCATCGACGATGACCATGTTGATGGTGGCGGCATCGTCGCCGTAGGGCGTCATCATAATCGTCGCAACAACGCGCTCCCGATCCAGCGCGACGATCCCCTGGCTGATCGAGTGAACCAGTTCCCAGTCTTCGTGACGATGTGGCCAACCAACCTGCCGCGACAGTTCGACAGCGCCGCTCAGATGCGCCATTGTCATCTTTTCCAGCGAAATCTGCTGCGCCGTCATGGTTCATTCCGGGCCTGAATTCTCCAAGGCCCAAGGTAGGCTGCCGTGGACAGCAGTTCCTCCCGACCAGAACCTGAGCGATAAGCGTTTTGACTTTCCTTTGCCGCTGCACCGCATCTTATGCCGACGCAGGGCTGAAAGATCGCGCTCCCCCGAAACTCGAAACGAACTCAGGCGCAACTCTCTGCCAAAGCTCTCACGCAATACAAAACAATCTGCTTCAGGGCGCATCGAATGCGGCGAACAGTCTGTCCGGGTCTCTTTATGATCCTTGCTGTTAAGGCACGCAGTGTGGATAGGATTGGAAGGATCGACGCGCATGACCCAGTTCAGACCGAAATACATTACCTTCGACTGCTACGGCACTCTCACCAATTTCGACATGGCCGGTGCAGCGAGGCGCGTGTACGGCTCGCAGCTATCTCCGGCCGCGATGGCGCAGTTCATCAAGGATTTCGCGGGCTACCGCCTGGACGAGGTTCTCGGCGACTGGAAGCCGTATGTCGAGGTCGTGCATAATTCCGTCGAGCGCACCTGCAAACGCAACGACGTCGCATTCCGGCCCGAGGATGCCCAGCGCATCTATGAAGAAGTGCCGACATGGGGTCCGCACCCCGATGTCCCGGCGGGACTGGCCAAGGTCGCAAAGGAAATCCCGCTGGTTATCCTGTCGAACTCCATGAACAGCCTGATCATGTCAAACGTGGAGAAGCTCGGCGCACCCTTCCACATGGTCATCACGGCCGAGGAGACCGGCGCCTACAAGCCTTTGATGAAGGGCTTCGAATATATGTTCGACAAGCTCGGCTGCGGCCCGGAGGACATCACGCACGTGTCGTCCTCATTTCGCTACGATCTCATGACCGCCTATGATCTCGGTATCAAGAGCAAGGTCTGGGTGAACCGCAGCCACGAGCCTGCGAACCCCTTCTACGAATATACGGAGATCAAGGATATCGGCGGTCTGGCCGGCGCCGTCGGACTGGAGCCCGTTCGGGAATTCGCCTGAACGCCCGTTTGCTGGCGCCGTCGCGCCAGACTGAGGCGCTCCCAAAAACGTTAATAACCACTGGTCGCAATAGAGAAAGGGGCGGTTTTCACCGCCCTTTTCTTGTTGTTCCAACGCTTTAGCTAGGGGCTGCGAGTGCTTCAACCTGTGTGCAAGATAACTAATCAAGCCCGCCAACATGAAGCGTCTTGACCTCGAGATATTCCTCGATGCCGAGCTGCGATCCTTCCCGCCCTACTCCTGACTGCTTCACACCGCCGAAAGGCGCAACCTCGGTGGAGATCATGCCTGTGTTGAGCCCGACCATACCGAACTCCAGCGCCTCTGCAACACGCCATGACCGCTTGAGGTTGTCTGTGTAGAAGTAGGCGGCAAGGCCGAACGGCGTACCGTTCGCGACCGTGATGGCCTCTTCCTCCGTCTCGAAGCGAAAAAGCGGTGCCACCGGACCGAACGTCTCTTCCGATGCCAGCAGCATCTCGGTAGTGGCCTCTCCCAGCACGACTGGCCGTGCATATTGTCTGCCGTGGGGCACTGTCTCGCTTTGGGCGATGATCTGCGCGCCTTTCTCCTTCGCATCCGCGATGTGACGCTCGATCTTGTCGATCGCGGCCGCGTTGATCATCGGGCCGATCTCAGTGCCCTCGTCGGTCCCTGCGCCAACCTTCATCCGCGCGACGCGCTGGCTCAGCTTTTCGGCGAAAGTGTCGTAAACGCCTTCCTGCACAAGAATCCGGTTCGCGCAGACGCAGGTTTGACCGCCATTGCGGAACTTGGATACAATCACCCCTTCAACTGCGTTATCCAGATCAGCGTCGTCAAAGACGATAAAGGGCGCGTTGCCGCCAAGCTCCAGGCTCAGCCGCTTGATGCTATCGGCCGCGCCGCGCATGAGCAGCGCACCGACGCGGGTCGAGCCGGTGAACGAGATCTTGCGCACTGTTTCGTTGGCCATCAGCTCTTTGCCGATCTCCGCCGGCATGCCGGTCACGATGTTAATGACGCCCGCCGGAATACCCGCCCGCTCCGCCAGCACACAGAGCGCGAGCGCCGAAAAGGGTGTGAACTCCGACGGCTTGATCACCACCGTGCACCCGGCCGCCAGTGCGGGGGCCACCTTGCGCGTAATCATCGCGTTGGGGAAATTCCACGGCGTGATGATGGCGCAGACGCCGACCGGCTCCTTGAGAACAAGAATGCGGCGATCGGCCGTGGGCGACGGAATGGTCGAGCCACCAATCCGGCGCGCCTCTTCCGCGAACCATTTCACGAAAGAGGCGCCGTAGCGGATTTCCGCTAGAGCCTCGGAAAGCGGCTTGCCCTGTTCCAGCGTCAGCAGGAGCGCGAGATCCTGTTCGTGCTGGCGTATGAGGTCGTGCCAGCGCTCCAGCAGCCCAGCGCGCTCGGCATGGGTCTTCTTCTTCCAGCTTTTGAAGGCCGCGGCTGCGGCACCGATCGCGGCCCTGGTCTCGTCGCCGCCCATATCGGGAACAGTGCCGAGAACACTGAGGCTGGCCGGATTGGTGACATCGACGACGGACTTTGTGTCTGCTTCCCGCCAAATACCGCCGATCAAGGCCTGCTGGCGGAACAGGTCCGTATCTTTAAAAGTGCCAATCTTCGTCATCGCATTCATCGTCTTTTCCTCTGCCCATTCAGCTCAATGCCGCAAGCACGGCTCGCGTGATTGTTTCAGTGCGGTCCTTGCCTGCGACCGTGCCTATCCCCGTCGCGGTTACGGATTCGATTGCCGACATCACTTCAGCCGCGGCATGCCCCTCGCCCAGATGCTCGAGCATCATTGCACCGGACCAGATCGCGGCGATCGGATTGGCCACGCCGAGATGCGCGATATCGGGCGCCGAACCATGAACCGGCTCGAACATGGAAGGCGCGCTGCGATCGGGATTGATGTTGGCTGAGGCGGCATAGCCCAACCCACCCTGGATGGCCGCTCCGATATCCGTGAGGATGTCGCCAAAGAGGTTCGAGGCGACGATCACGTCCAGGCTTTCCGGCGCCATGACCATGCGGGCAGCCATGGCGTCGATGTGGTAGTGCGAGACCTCCACATCGCAATATTCATTTGCTACCTCGCGCGTGACCTCATCCCAGAACACCATGGAATGTTTCTGCGCATTGGATTTGGTGGCCGATGCGAGCTTCTTCCGGCGCGCCCGCGCCTGTTCGAAGCCGAAACGGAGGATCCGTTCGACCCCCACACGTGTGAAGATCGACGTCTCGATCGCGACCTCATCGGGCGTGCCTGAATGGACGCGCCCGCCGGCGCCGGAATATTCGCCTTCCGTATTCTCGCGGATGCACAGGATGTCGAAACCATCCGAACGCAGGGGTCCTTGGACGCCTGGCAAAAGCCTGTGCGGCCTAATGTTGGCATACTGCGTGAACCCTTTCCGGATCGGCAGGAGCAATCCGTGAAGCGATACTGAATCGGGCACCTCCGCGGGCCAGCCCACAGCGCCGAGATAGATCGCATTGAATTTTTGAAGTGTCTCGATGCCGTCTGGCGGCATCATTGCGCCGGTTTCCAGGTAATAGGCGCAGGACCATGGGAAGCGCGTGCCATCAAGGGCGAAACCGCCCCGTTTGGCCGCCGCCTGCATCACCTGCCATGCCGCCTCGGTCACGTCCTTGCCGATGCCGTCGCCGGGGATGAGCGCTATGTTGAAGGTCTTCATTGATGGACGTCCTCATTCGCACCGGCGTTCATCGGAACAATAGTGGACCGCGCGCGGCATTTTTCGTTGAGGATCAGCCGCCTGACGGCGTCGAATCGCGTCAGGCGGGAGTTGAAAAGTCGATTGTTCTGGAACGGCCGCGCCCTTTACTCGGCCGGATCTTGAGCCTTGAACTCAGTCATAAACGCAGACGTAGATCTTGCGCACGGTCTCGATCGTGCGCCAGACGCCGACGAAACCGGGCTTCATTACGAAGCTGTCACCGGCGCGGTAGGTCTTCGTCTCGCCCCCCTTCTCCTCGATTTCGATCACACCCGAAATGATGTGGCAGAACTCGTAGGTGGCGCCCTTGATGGAATGCGTCTCGCCGGGCGTCGCTTCCCAGACGCCGGTCAGAACCTTCTCACCTTTCGAGGCATCCTGCGCCCAGGTCTTGAAAGATGGAGCGCCGGAAATGAGCCGCTCCGGTGGCGGCAATGCCTCCTTCGGAGTGAACGCGGGATTTGTGTCGACCGTAATCAGAAGTGACATGTGAGGTTTCCTTGTTAGTAGCCGAGCGTCCGATCGACGAGGCCGATCAGAGCCTTCCCGGCACGGTGGCGCCGGATGTTGTCCACGGCGGATTGCGCCGCCGTATGCGGTTGCGTCACCGAGGCGATGTGCGGCGTTATCATCACCTTCGGATGCGACCACAGCGGATGGTCTTCCGGGAGCGGTTCAGGATCAGTGACGTCAAGCATCGCCGCAGATAGGTGACCGGTGTCGAGCGCATCAATCAGCGCGGCCTGGTCGAGTTGCGGACCCCTGCCGACATGCAGCAGCCGCGCGCCCGGGGGCAGTAAGTCGAAGAACTCCGCATCGAGCATGCCGCGCGTTTGTTCCGTCAACGGCAGCAGGCAGACGAGAATATCCGTTCGCTTCAGAAAGCCCGCAAGTCGGTCCCTTCCATGAAAACAGGCAACGCCCTCGATCCGCTTTTCGCTGCGGCTCCAGCCGGCAATCGGAAACTGGAACGGCTTCATGCGCTCGATTGCCGCCTGGGCAAGCATGCCAAGACCAAGAAAACCGATCCGGCGTTCGGCCGCCTGTTGTGCGGCAATAGGATGCCAGAGGCACTTCTTCTGCTGATCGAGATAGGCGGGCATCTCGCGGTGGAGCGCCAACACTCCGAGCGCGACGTATTCTTGCATCATGCGTATGATGCCGTCCTCGACCATGCGCACAAGCTTCACATGGCTTGGCACCACGTCCTGCTTGAACTGGTCGACGCCCGCGCCGATGGAAAACAGCACTTCCAGATTGCGGTAGCGCGAGATCTCGTCCGGCACCGTCCAGGTAATGAGATAGCGCACCTTCTCCGGCTCCATCTCGTCGCCGGAATGGAAGAATTCCAGGTCCGGGAGCTCACGCGCGAAGATCTCGCGGAAGACCGCAGCACGCGCGGCATCGGAATTGAAGAGAAACGCCATGGAAACCGCCCCATCCTTCAGGCCGCGAGGCGCGCGCCGAGCCCGTGGATCATCTTCTGGCAAGCGGCGAGTTCACCGATCTCGATGTACTCATTGGGACGATGCGCGCGGGAAATTTCGCCGGGCCCGCAAATGATCGCATCGATGCCGGCCTGCTGGTAAAGCCCTGCCTCCGTGCCGTAGCTGACTGCAGTGAGCGGCTCTTGCCCCGTCAACTCGGTCAGGATGGCTGCTAGCTCACTCCTATTCGCGGCCGCGAGGGCGGGATAGGTGCTCAACTCGTGCCAAGCTACCTCGAAGCCGCTGTCGCGCAGGGCGAAAAGCCGGGCCTTGACCGGCTCGAGCAGAGAGGATGGAGAAACGCCCGGCACCGCGCGCACCTCGATATCGGCAGTGCACCGGTCAGGGATGATGTTGACCGCCTGTCCACCGGCAATGACGCCCACCTGCAACGAAGAATATGCGGGCTCGAAATTTTGATCGAGCGGTCCGTCTGCGAGGGATTGGCCATAGGCTACGGCGTGCGTGATGACGCCGGCCATGGCGTGCACGGCATTAAGTCCGAGATCGGGGCGTGACGAATGGCCGGATCGTCCGATCACCTCGAGGCGCGCGGCGGCTTTCCCCTTGTGCGCGCGCACCGGCTGCATCCGGCTCGGCTCGCCGATAATCGCGCCAAGCGGCCTCTCGCATAAACTCGGCAACGCCGCCAAGAGATGCCGCACGCCACGGCACCCCGCCTCTTCGTCGTAGGAGAATGCGAGATGAATTGGCTGCGGCAGGTCCATCGCCGCAAGTCCTGGGAGCGCGGCCAATGCGCAGGCGAGAAAGCCCTTCATGTCGGTTGTGCCGCGGCCGTAAAGCCTGCCGCCCTCGCGGCGCAGGACGAACGGATCCGAGCTCCATTCCGCCTCGCCCGCTGGCACGACATCCATATGTCCGGAGATGATGTAGCCACGACCCTGGCGCGGGCCGATCGTGATGAAAAGGTTGGACCGATCGCCCTCGGGGCCGGTGAGAACCGTCACCTCAGCTCCCGCTGCCTGACAGTGGTCACGGATCCAATCGACGATGGTGCCGTTTGGCGTGCCCACAACAGAGGGAAATGCAATCAGGGTCGCGAGGATTTCTTCCACGTTCATTGCGGTCCGCTCTGCTTGCGCATTTTCACCGGGTGCGACCAGCCTATCTGTAGGCAGCAGTGTTCCCTGCCGAATCGCGTCGTGCTTTGGCCGAAGATTGCGAAAAAGAACCTCGAACCAGCGAAACCTGCTGGCTTTTCCCTGTAAAGCTGCGGCAAAAGAAGCCTGTCGCAAACATGGCAATCGGCGCCAGGATCAAAACCGCGTGCCTTGGGCATTCGTGGAAGGATCGGATCGATTCGAATGCAGAAATCAGTACGCCTGAAATCCTTCGAACTGGCCGCCCGGGACATCGATGATGTCGATGTTGAGCTGCTGCACGCGCTGTCGATCTCGGTTCGCTGGCCGCATCGCCCCAAGGACTGGGACGTGCTGCGTCGCGCCGGCCACGGCATCGTCGCCGTTGATGGTATCGGGCGCGTTTTCGGGAGCGCAATGTGGTTTCCCCACGGGGACGACTTCGCCACGATTGGCCTAGTGATCACGACGCCCCGCATACAGGCACAGGGAGGTGGCCGATGGCTTATGGACCAGGTCCTCGAGCAGTGCGGAGATCGCAATCTAGCCCTGAACGCAACCCATGCCGCCTATCCGCTCTATGTTTCTCTCGACTTCACGAACGAGGCGATCGTCTATATGCGCCAGGGACAGGTCTCACAAACACTCCCGCCGATACCAGATCTCGATGGTGAACTAAGTGACCTCCCTAGCGACAGGCTCGGTGACATCACCGCGCTAGACGCGCGCGCATTCGGGATAGACCGTGCAAGGCTGCTTGCTTTGCTCTCGGAGGATGCCTCAATATCCACGTTGAGCCGTGGCGGACAGATTGTTGGCTATTCCATGTGTCGCGAGTTCGGGCGCGGTCATGTGGTTGGCCCCATTGTGGCTCAGAACGACCATGACGCGGTTCATCTCACAGCAATCCATCTGAAGAAGTTGGCAGGTCGATTCACGCGCGTCGATTCGCGCGAGAGGGATGGCGTATATGCGGAGTTTCTGCAGCACAGCGGCCTCGGGATTGACGAGACCGTGACGACAATGTCCAAAGGCCGCCGCTTCCTGAACCGGGAAGACAATGGGCCGCGGGTCTACGGATTGGCCGGCCACGCCCTGAGCTGAAGCACGCTCCGCCTCAACAAGCGGTCAGAGGCGCAGATCGACCGCCGCCTATTTGTACGCTAGCGCGCGCTAGCGCCCTACACAGCGAAGAGCGGACTTTACAACGACCGTCTGAGAGTTCAGATCGAAGGATGAACGGGAACAACTGAAGCAAAATGAAACAAGATAGAGGTAACAATTGGCAGACAGCGACGGCGCCGAAAGTACGCTATTGCCGCCGCTTCCCCTCTACTCCCACTCGATTGTTCAAATAGTATATAACCCACTGTCAAATATTTTTCATCATTGCGCAAAGTCCGACACCAGAACCGTCAAAAAATTACGCTGTTGATTTTAAAGGGAAAATCGAAGCAAAAAATATTTGAGGTTTCACCAACTATCGGGAACAATCGGACGATTTTTGCACCTTTCGGCTTTCGACTAGGCGTGTCTGCCGTCTCGAAAAGTACCGTCACCGGCTGCAAATAGGGGCTTTTTTTCGTAGTAATTTCAACCCGAATTGTGGGTCTAATAGACGTCCTATCGGTGTGGACTTTATTGACCTTACGTGGGACAAAATCAGACATCTTCCCCTATCGTTCCGTATGGTCCGCAGCCTGGGAACTCCGTTCCCCACTACCCTTCTGCTGCTCGGATGCGATAAGCATTTCGACGAAAGCGGTCACCTTGCGCGGCCGGAACCGCGCCGCCGGATAGACCGTATGGATGCCTCCGGAGGGCAGCGACCATTCCTTGAGGACGCGGATCAGCCGTCCCGATGCCAGCTCGTCGGCCACCGAGAAATCCGGCAGGACCGCAAGACCGCCCCCGGCTCGAACTGCCTCGAGCACCCCTGGCGTGGTGTCGATGGCTATCCTCGCCTGCATGCGAACAGCGCGTCTCTCGAGGTCGCCACGCGAGAATTGCCACAGCAGCGGTTCGCGCAGCGCCATGTTGGCGACGAACGGCAGCTTCGCAACATCGTCTGGATCGAGGACTGCCGCGATCCGGTCCGTAAACTCGGGTGCGGCGACCAACAATTGCCGGAAGGAACCGATCCTGCGCGCTTGGAGCGTGGAATCCGTGAGCCAGCCGACGCGAACCGCCATGTCGATCTTGCCGGATGTGAGATCGATCGTGTGGTCGCTCAGCGTCTGCTCCACGCGGCAGGCGGGATAGCGCGCCGCAAACGCGGCGACGACCGGAGCGACCACCGCGGTGCCATAGTCGTTGGGCGCGGTTATCCGCAAGATCCCGGTCGGCTCGATGGCGGCCTGGGCGAGTTCGTCGAAGGCGTCCTCCGCCTCGCGCAAGATCATCACACAACGGGCGTGAAACATTAAGCCTGCCTCAGTCGGATGGACGCGTCGGGTCGTACGGACGAGAAGGCTTGCCCCGACATCCTGTTCAAGCTGTGCCACCTGATGGCTCACCACGGCCTTGGTGATGCCGAGCCGCTCCGCCGCACGGGTGAACGATCCGGTGTCAACGACCGCCGCGAAATAGGTCAATCGATTGAGGTTCATGGGTTCGATTTCGTGGCTGATTGTCAAATAATAACTAACATTCTGTCGTACTTGTTGATCTTCTACAATCAATATCTGTCTGCCATATCTGGGGCCAGAGGACCCGGATATGACCGCAACCACCCACATCACCTATCTCTTCGACCCGCTTTGCGGTTGGTGCTATGGCGCCTCCGCGGCACTCGAAAAACTTGTCGCCAGACCGGACTTCGTCATCGAACTCGCGCCGACAGGTCTTTCGCCGGCGCCGGCGCTCGGCCGATGGACGACGGGTTCGCCACCTATGCCTGGACCAATGACCAGCGCATTTCCCGCTTGAGCGGCCAGCCCTTCAGCGAAGCCTATCGGCACGACGTGCTTGGCGACCGTACGCGCCTTTTCGACTCCGGCCCGGCGACGCTGGCGCTCACTGCTGTCGCCGGCACCGCGCCGGACCGGGAGTTCGAAGCGCTGAAAGCCATTCAGCGGGCGCGCTATGTTGACGGCCGCGACATCACCGATATCGCCATCCTCTCCGATGTGCTGCGTGCGCTCGGCCTGCGGAAGGCCGCCGAACGCCTGGCAACGGCCGATGACGAGCTGATTGCCGCCTATCGCAAGCGCATCGAGGCCGCCCGCGCAGAGATGCGCCGCTTCGGCGCCGATGGCGTGCCAGCCCTGATCGAGGGCGTCGCGGAGAGCCGCCGCCTTGTGCCCGGGAATGCGCTTTACGGCAGCCATGACGTTCTGGTCGCCAGGCTGAAGGCCCTGAGCCTGGCCACCAGCTAGACAGCCCCTGAACTCGCATCCTCAACCAACACCAAGGAGACAGTCATGTTCACACGGAGAACCATCATGAAAACGACCCTCGCCGCCGGCGCCGCTGCCGTCTTTGCTCCCGCAGGGCTTGGTCATGCTGCCGCTGGACTTTCCTGGAAGCATTTTCCCGCCGGGGAAAACGGCTTCTTCCGCGCCCCCGTTCTGGTCTCCGGGGCGACTGAAGCCGTGCTGATCGACGGCGGCTTCACATTCCCCGATGGCAAGGCCCTGGCCGAGGCGATCAAGGCAACGGGCAAGAAGCTCACCACCATCTATGTCAGCCAGTCCGACCCGGACTATTACTTCAGCCTCAAGCCGATCAAGGACGCTTTCCCCGACGCGCGCGTGATCGCCGCCTCGGAGACGGTGGCCGCCATCAAGGGCAGTATCGACAAGAAGCTCGCCGTATGGGGTCCGCAGCTCAAGGAAAATGGTCCGCAGACGCTCGCCGATGTCGTCATCCCGGAGATCTTCGACGACAAGACGCTCAGCGTCGATGGCGAGACCATCGAAATCGTCAATGCCGAAGGCCTCGCCAACCGGCGCTATCTGTTCGTGCCATCGCTGAACGCAATGTTTGGCGGCGTGATGATCTTTGCGGGCGTGCATGTCTGGACCGCCGACACGCCGACCAAGGAACAGCGCGCCGCATGGATTGCCAATCTTGAAAAGATCGCGGCGCGCAAGCCGGCGATTGTGGTTGCCGGTCACATGACGCCGCAGTCCCCTACCGACCTCTCGGGCGTCGAGCACACCAAGGCCTATCTCATTGCCTTCGAGGAAGAGCTGGCCAAGGCCAAGGACGCGGCCGCGCTCAAGAGCGCCATGGAAGCCCGCTTCCCCGGCCTCGGCATGGGCGTCGCACTCGACATCGGCTCCAAGGTTGCCACCGGCGAAATGAAGTGGGGCTGAGATGGGCGCCCATCTCGATCTGATCCGCGCCACCTATGAGGGAAAGTCGGAAGACAACGGCCGCAACCTGCTGGCCGCTCTCGCCACCGATGCACGGTGGACCGAAGCCGAGGGTTTCCCATATGCCGGGACCTATATCGGCGCGGAAGCGATCATCGCCGGTGTCTTCCGGCGCCTCGCCACGGAATGGATCGGCTACCGCGCCGACGTTCACACCTATCTCGAAGACGGCGACCGTGTCGTCGCCTTCGGAGTTTACTCCGGCACCTACAAGGCGACGGGCAAGTCGATGCACGCCGCCTTTGCCCATCTCTACGAAGTGAGAGACGGAAAGATCGCGAGCATGACGCAGTATGTCGACACATTCCTGGTCCAGCAGGCGCTAACGCCGGATGCTTGACCGACATTCCACTGGCGGCGTTAGCGAACTCGGCGGCTCGAACAGGCGAATTCGAGGTTCATCAAACATCCTCCAACCACAGGAGGATAGATATGACCAAGAAGCCAAGCCGCGTACGCGTCCTGATGATGCCCTATCATGATGACGGTGACAAAGATCCAGTGGGATATTCGGGTCCCGCAACCGTCCTAACAGGCCTGCCGCGAACAATAAGGCGGCACGAGTTGCGGCTCATCGTGCCGCTCGCCGAAAGCACCATTTACGAGATGGAAAAGCGCGGCGAATTCCCTCGCCGCTTCAATCTTACGCCGCGATGCGTCGTATGGGACCTTGAAGAGGTCGAAGCATGGCTGGAGCAGCGCCGCCAGGCCTACATCGAGGGCCGCGCGAAGATCGCGCCGTGGCCGGACGTCCATCGGCGCAAGAGCCGCCCGGTTAAACGGACCGACGACAGGTCTATCTGAAACGGAGGACCATCGCGTCGGCACGGGCGCGATGGCCCACTCATCACGACGACAAGCCACCTAGCTCGAACCACCTCCGTTCCTTCAAAGCCAAGTGATCGCGCATTTCACCTGAGGGAAGGATCGAGAGGCAACCCGACGTTCCTCGATGCGTTGGGTACTAACCCTAGCAGGAGGATTCTCACGTCGCACCGATCGGAAGCTCGCAGAGTTCACGGGGGCGCTGACGAGGCATGATGTCGAACGCGGAATCGTTCGTGAGCTTACCTATGACATCAAGCCGGGAGCGCTTCTGACATAGATCAGGGAACGACTGCCATTGGGCCGAAGCGAACCGGACGCTTCGAGCATGGGACGTTCAAAATCGGGCTTACAGTTGGGCGCGAAGACCGTAGTTACGTGACCAATCCGGGCCCCCTCGCTCCTTCAGAACCGGGTAGACCGCTCTGCCGGTTGAGGCGATTTCAAGCCTTGGCAGGAGCATTGGGGACTAGCCGGAAGACGTGCCGCCGTCTCCAGCGCAACCCGCGAGGCTGTCATAGAGAGGCCTGGCAACACGTCCTCCTGCAGCAATGCCTGGCGATTGCGGTCCATATAGTCGTTGAAACCTGCCGTCACGAACGCAAGAGGCACGAAACACGCGCCAATCTCGCGCGACAAGGTAGCCTCAGGGGCGATCGAATGGTTGAGCACATCCGCTCCCATGCTTCGAAACGCCAAGGCTTCGGCTGGGGTGGTCAGTCGCGGCCCGTAACAGTGAGCAGCCACCAACTGCTGTTCGATACCATGAACGCGGCATTCGGCTGGCCAATGACGGCGGGCCGTTTCGACCAGAATCTCCGCACATCTTGGACATACGATCTGCTTGCCCGAGCAGTCGAAGCTCTGGCGGCCGGGAAGCAGTGAAAACGGGGTCTGCGTCAGTTCGATGATATCGGCGTTCACCACTAGGTCGCCAGGCTTGATCGCCTTGTTGACGGCGCCAATGGTCGAGCAGGACAAGACCTGCCTTACACCCGCGCTCATCAACACCCAGAATGCGCGGCGATGGCAGGAATGGTCGATATGGTCACGGGGATTGCCGTGCGAATACATGCACAATGCGCGCTTCGTTTTACCTTCGGCGGTAATCGACGCGTCGAATTCGAGCAGCTTCCAGTTGTCGCTGCGACCGAAAGGCGTTTCGAAGCTCATGTCGCGCAGCAAGGTGCTGATGCCATCGACTTCGACATCTTCCGGGAAGGCAAGCCCCCAGTTTGCCGACCCGGTGATGATCGCCAATCCCACCTGGGGTATGTCCGTTGGTTGATCCGTCAGATCGTCGGCAGTGTGATGATTGGCAGGCATGTTTCCGGTCTCGGTCAGGATTTTTGGCGAAGGGTCACGATCAGGACAGCGACCACGACAATGGCCGTCCACAATGTCGAGATCGCCGCTATAGTCGGATCGATCTGATCGCGCAGCGACAGGAACATGAGCTTCGGCAGAGTGCTGTTTTGGCCACTCGCGACGAAGATCGAAATGACGGACTCGTCGAGCGACGTCAGGAAGGCCATCAATGTGGCCGACAACAAGCTGATCTGAAGTTGCGGGACAATTATGCCGCCAATGGCTCTTGCCCAGTTTGCGCCGAGGCTGCGCGCCGCCTGGACCTGGTTCCAGTCAAAGCGGGCCAGAGCGGGCAACAGCACAATGCACGCGACCGGAATGGCCAGCACCACATGCCCGACCAGTACGCCGAACAGCGTTCCGACCAGACCTTGCGCCGCGAGCACGAAGAAGAGGCCGATCGCAAGCAAAATTCCCGGCACGATCGAGGGGGCGAGCAGAACGCCTTGAATGGCTGAGGCGGTCTTTCCGCCGAGCCGGTTCATCGAGATGCAGGCCAGCAGTGCCAGGGGCACCGCGACCACCGCCGTCAATGTGCCAAGGATCAGGCTTGTCCTGAGCCCGGCCATCCATGTCGCCGAACCGAAGAAATTCTCGTACCAGCGCAACGAGTATGCGCGTGGCGGAAACTCGAGAAGATCGGACGCCGAAAAGGAGAGCGGCACGACCACCAGTGTCGGCAGCATCAAGAACGCCATTGCGAGCGCGGAGAAGCCCCACAGGAGGATGCGGGCCAGCCTGTTGTCCGGATAGGCTTCAAGCATGGGCCGTACCGACTTTGCTGCGCGCCATCAATCGCCGCGCCGCCAGGAACATCACACCGATCAGCGCCATGAGAACGAGCAGCAGAATGCCCAGGACGCTCGCCGAACCCCAGTCCTGAAAGGTCGACAGCGTGCGCTCGATCCGGACGGAGAGTGGATTCACCTTCCCGCCGCCAAGCACCGCCGGCGTGATGAAAAAACCGATCGTGTAGATGAAGACGATCGTCGAACCCGAGACGATGCCGCCGGCCGAGAGGGGCAGAATGACCGTGCGGATCACTTGCCCGAGCGTGGCTCCCATGCTCGCCGAAGCGCGAACAAGATTGGCGTCGATATCGCGCATCGCGGCATAAACGGGCAACAGGAAGAGCGGCAGCATGTAGTGAACCATGCCGATCAGCGTTCCGGTAAAATTGTAGACAAGCGGCAATGGCTCCGCTGTCAGGCCCGAACCTGTCAAAGCCGCGTTGATCAGGCCTTCGCGTCGCAACAGCACGAGCCACCCATAGGTGCGCACCAGAATGGAAGTCCACAACGGCAGCATGACGAAGGCCATCAGCAAATTGGCCACCCTTGGTTTGGCGCTGGCCAGAGCGAGCGCCAAGGGGGTGCCGAGAAGGATGCAGAACGCCAGCGTCCCCAAGGACAGCTCAACGGTTGTTACGAGTGCCGACCATGTCAGTCCGCTCGAAAGCACCTTCTCGTAATTGCCGACGGTATAGTCACCACCGCTGGTCACGAAGGACTGCCGGATGATCCATAGGATGGGCAGTATCGCCGCCAGTCCAACGATGAAAAGCGCCGGAAGCGACAACGCAAGGAAGAACCGCCGCTCGCTTCGCGCATCGGCCGCGAGCGCGGGATCGGCGGTGGCGGTCACGCTATCGCTCCCGGTATCGCGTGAATTTTCGCTGCCGATGCATACACGGTCACCCGCTGACCGGCGGCAAGCTCGGCGCAGCCGCCGGCAAGCGCTGACGGAATGCAGACAAGAGCCTCCTGCCCGCCATCAAGCGCCAGCGTCAAAAGCCAGTTCTCGCCGCGAAACGCCTTGGCGCGCAGCATTCCGTCGAGCGCCACTCCGTCTCGCCCGACGAGCTTGACATCAAGGTGGAAGCTTTCCGCGCGGATCATCAGGGTCTCGCGTGACGCACCGCCGCCGTCGATTGTGCGCACCGAGCCGGGGGCCAGAATATTGGCCTCGCCCATGAACTGCGCGACGAAGCGGGTCGATGGACGATCATAAATTTGCTGCGGCGTGTCGATCTGCTGGATGCGGCCGGAATTCATTACCGCAACCCGGTCGGACATGGTCAGCGCTTCGCGCTGGTCATGTGTCACATAGATCGTGGTGATCCCCAGATCGTCGTGCAGACGCCGGATCTCGTACTGCATGGTTTCGCGCAGGTTCCTGTCGAGCGCCGACAGCGGCTCGTCCATCAACATCACGCGTGGTTCAAAGACGATGGCCCGCGCCAGCGCCACCCGCTGGCGCTGGCCGCCGGACAGTGCGGCAATGCTGCGCTCCGACAGACCCTCCAGCTTCACGCGGGCCAAGGTGTCAAGCGCCCGCTGCCGGGCCTCCGCTTTCGGCGTCTTGCGCAGCGCCAACGGATACTCGACATTCGCCAGGACGTTCATGTGGGGAAACAGGGCGTAGTTCTGGAATACGATGCCGATGTCGCGCTTGTTGGGAGCCAGGCGGGTTATGTCTCGATCACCCAGCAAGAGCTTGCCGCGATCTGGCCGGACAAAACCGGCCAGCGCCATGAGCAGCGTGGTCTTGCCCGACCCGGACGGCCCCAGAAGGGTAAGGAATTCGCCAGCCCGAACGTCGAGCGAGACATCGTCCAGCGCGACGTAGGACCCGTAGGCCTTGCGCAGGCTGTCGATGGTGATCGGAAGCGACTTCATCATGTGCTCGAAGCGATGAATTCGGGACTTAGCGGTTCATCATCTCATCGAAGGCCTTTTGCGCGGCCTCGCCGTTCTTGACCCACCAGTCCGCATTCGAAAACACCGAAGTGCCGGCATTTTCAGGTGCGGTCGCCAGGGTCTTCAGACGGTCCTTTGGGATGAGCCCCCCCTCGTAGGCGGCAGGATTAACCGGACCATAGGCGATGAAATCGGTCAGCTTCGCCACGCGCGCGGGCTGCGTCATCGCCGCGATCAGCTTCATGGCCGCTTCCTTGTTCGCCGCTCCCTTCGGCACCCCAAGGCAGTCCGTGCCGATGACGGAACCTTTGAAGGTGTAGTCAACCGCGCCGCCATCCGCTTTCACGGTCTGCGCTCGTCCGTTCCAGGTAACGACCAGATCCGCCTCGCTGTCTTTCAGCAACTGCGCGGATTGGGCTCCCGAGGTCCACCAGACCGAGACATTTGGCTTGATCGCCTCAAGCCGCTTGATGGCGCGCTCCAAGCCCTCCGGCGTGCTGAGCACGGGATAAACGTCCGCCGGCGCCACGCCATCGGAGAGCAGCGCGATTTCGATCAGATCCTGCGCATTGGCGCGCAGCGCGCGGCGGCCCGGGAACTTGGTAACGTCCCAGAACTCCGCCCAGGTCTTCGGCGGAGTCTCGCCATAGGTCTTGGTGCTCCACGACATGACGGTGCCATAGGAGTCGAACGGATAGCAGTAGTCGGACTTTGCGCCGGCCGGCACGGAGTTGGGATCGATGACCTTGTAGTCAAGCGGCTCCAGCAGCGACTGTGCGGCCGCCTGCGCGCCTTCCGGTGAGCCGAGATGGATGATGTCGGTGGTGACCGCGCCCGCGGTGACCTGCATCTTTAGGGCAGCCAGGCCGTCGCTCTGCGTCTCCTCGCGGACATCATAGCCAAGTTCCTTTGCAGCTGGGGCCCACATGGCCTCCTTTATCGCGTTGCCATAGTCGCCGCCCGCGCTGGTGATGGTGACTGTTTGGGCCCAGACGGGCAAGGCAGCCGAGACTGCGATAGCCGCCAGGGAAATGCGTAGCAACCAAGACATGTGTTCTCCTCCCAGGATTCATCAAAAAGTCGCATATGCAGGCTTTTTTTATAATCGTAACGTTACGATTACCGCGAAATGCCCTAAAGTCAAGCTGGGTTCGAATTGCGGTGAGTTCGGATTTGACCGCCGGATTGAATCCGGTAACGTTACGATGCCCAGCAAAAATTAGCCGGCGCTTTCCCAAATCAAGTCGGGCGACATGGCCAATCTAAAACAGATCGCGGCGGAACTTTCCCTTTCGGTGACCACAGTATCGCGCGCCCTGAAGGATGGCCCGGAGGTGCATCCCTCGACCGTGGCGCGCGTCAAGGAGGTGGCGAAGCGGGTCGGCTATGTACCGAACCATCACGGTCGCGCGCTGAAAACCGGACGAACCCTGACGCTGACGGCAGTGCTGCCGATGGAGACACGCGACTACCTCTCCGATCTGGCGAAGCTTCCCTTGATCGAAGGCATGACGCTGGCGGCGCGGCAAGCGGGCTATAGTCTGTCCATCCATTCCACCACACCCGACGATGATCCCGTCGAAAGTTTGCAGCGCCTGCTTCAGGCGCGCAGCGCGGACGGCCTGATCATCACACGCATGGTCTCAGGTGATCCGCGCGTCAAGCTGCTGCTGGATCAACGCGTTCCGTTCGTCGCGTTTGGAAGAACCGACCTGGATATCGCCTATCCCTACGTCGATATCGACAATGAGCAGATTGCCTACGATGCGACCCAACGGCTCATGGACAAGGGCTGTCGACGCATCGCGCTGCAACTTCTCGTGCCGAAGGATCAGGCGAGCGCCATGCGTCTTGCAGGTTATGGAAGGGCGATGGCCGAGGCCGGTATTCCGATCGACCAATCGCTGATCGGTCACGGCACGTTCACGATGGAATCGAGCGCGGCATGGTTCGATCGCTTGCTGGCGTCGTCAGATCCGCCAACGGGCTTGGCATGCGCCAACGAACTGGGCCTTCTGGGAGCGTTGCACGCCCTCGGCAGGCGGGGTCTTGAGCCGGGCCGTGACGTCCACATCGTTACACGGGACAACACGCGTCTGGCGCGCTTCCTGCCGGCGAAGATCGGCGTTCATTCCGTAGACATGGCGGACGTCGGACACAAACTTATCGAGGTCCTGGAAAGCCGGATCGCAAATCCGCTTGGGCCGGTCGCGACAGTCTTGTTCAAAGGTGATTTCGACCCTGGCGAATAGTCGGACCCGAAGAAGCCGGGCTGAGTTAGATACTCAAAAAGGGAAAAGCAGAAATCCGTATTACCGACAACTACCTCGGTTTGATCCTGGGCGAACCTGACAGTGCGGTTCCAATGATGCCGAGCCTTTTCCGTTCCGGAGATACGGAATTCAGGCGGCCACCTCGTCTTAAACCGGCTGGATCAGCGCCTTTGCGGCATCTGCTCCTGCCGCAAGGATACGATCCGACAATTCCGTTCCCTCCACGGCACGGGCCATCTGAAGTGCGCCAATTGAACGACCGAAATGGGCCGTGTATGGACGGCTCTCCGTTGGCAAGGGTTCTATTTGAGCGCTCTGCAGTTGCTGGTTGGTGCGGCCATGTATCCGACCTGTAGGTGCGGCTCTTCATATGCCGCTGGCCATAATGCCATTCGCGCGGCTCAGGTCCCGATCGAAAGCTCGCACTCGAAGGTGCACGGCCCAATTGGGTTCTCCTGATCCGGCGGTATCAACCGGCTTTGTGCATTAGCTCCTGTCCGCCCTTTCCAACCTCGTCGGCGTTCGCTCGCCTTGTCTCGTTCTATGCGATGACCGGCTCCCTGTAGCGCTCGCCGCTTGTCATCAACGCCCAGACCATCCGGGCGGTCTTGTTGGCGAGCGCTACCGCTGCAACCTTGGCCGTTCGCCGGGTCATCAGTTGCACGAGCCATGGCCGCCTAGTCCCGTTCCGCTCGGCATATCGGATGACCGCCATCGCGCCGACCACGAGCATCTGGCGCAAGTAACGATTGCCGGCTTTGGAGATGCTGCCGAGCTTCTCCTTGCCCCCGCTTGAGTTTTGCTTCGGCACGAGCCCGATCCAGGCCGAGAGGCAGCGCCCCGACTTGAAAGCGTGCGCATCGGCGACGGTCGCCACGAACGCACTCGCCAGCAACGGGCCCACGCCTGGTATCTCCATCAACCTGCGACCAAGCTCGGTCTCTCTCGCACTCGCCCGGACCCTTCGATCATTCTCGAGTATCTGCGCCTTCACGACCCTGAGCTGCGCCTCGAGCATCTGCAGGCAGAGCCGTGCGTCAGCTGGCACCCTCGGGTCGTTCTCGTCGTTGATGACGGCAAGCAGTTGCTCGATGCCGCCCCGCCCGATCGGCGCCACGATACCGAACTCCGAGAGATGCGCCCGCAACGCGTTCGATAGCTGGGTGCGCTGGCGGTTGAGCATCAACCGAACGCGGTGCAACATCATCACACTCTGCTGCTCGGGCGTCTTCACCGGCACGAAGCGCATGGTCGGCCGGGTCACAGCCTCGCAGATGGCCTCAGCATCGGCCGCATCGTTCTTCTGCCGCTTCAAGTAGGGCTTCACATACTGCGCAGGAAGCAGCCGCACATCATGGCCTCGTGCAATCAGT
Source organism: Mesorhizobium monacense (assembly GCF_056781675.1). Classification (NCBI taxonomy): domain Bacteria; kingdom Pseudomonadati; phylum Pseudomonadota; class Alphaproteobacteria; order Hyphomicrobiales; family Phyllobacteriaceae; genus Mesorhizobium; species Mesorhizobium monacense. The sequence goes on from NZ_CM165567.1 coordinate 4,593,463, forward strand.
TCTCTAGCCCAATAGTGCGAGGAGCTGCATGCCTCGATCCCGACGAGGCATCGGGGCAGATTCTCGAAGAACCCCAGGACCCGCCCACGGGTCAGTTTCCTGCGGATGACAACCTCGCCAGCCGCATCCACGCCGTGTACTTGAAAGACCGACTTCGCGAGATCCAGACCAATCGTCGTAGCAATGCCCATGGCAGCTCTCCTCCAGCTCTAACCCCGCGACTATAGCCGCAAGGGGGTGGAGAGCCGTCCACCGCATCAGAAGCGGACTTTCCGCTTAGGGGCTTGGAATGTGAAAAGCTGACATTTAGGCGCCCCCCATGCATCGACGTGAAATGACCTCAGTCGGACCATGCCGAGCCAACTTAGATGCCGGAAAGAAGACGTCCGGGTAAACTCAGCGCGCGGAACCAACTCTTGGAAACGATGGGCCGTCCATCGTCCGCCAATATTAGGCTTCGGTCTTTCTCGCCAATGTGGCGCCGATGTTTCCGGCGCCGATGATTCCAATCTTCATCGTATGTCCTTTCGCGACTGTTAGATGTTGCTGATGCCGACGTCAGACCGGCAGCCCGAGCTGCTTTCGCAGGCTTTTGTCGAATGCGGACGCGGGTACGAAACGGCGCAGGAAACTGACCTGGCGCGCCATTTTTCCCGCCGCATAGCGCCTCTTCGGAGCGCGATCGATCGCAGCGGCCAGAACGGTCTTGGCAACCACTTCGGGCGCATCGCCCTTTTCCATCGCTTTCCGCACCGCTGCAGTCATGCCGGCGCGCGCGGAGTCATAGATATCAAGCAACTGATCGGGGGCGGCGAGATTGTCCTCGAATGACGTGCGAGTATAGGCGGGCTCCACCAACGAAACGCGAATGCCGAACGGGCGCAATTCGTGATCGAGCGATTCGGAATAACCCTCGATGGCATGTTTGGTCGACGCGTAAAGCGCGAAATAGGGAGCCGGGATGAACCCCTGTACCGAACTCAAATTGACGATTCTGCCTTTCCCTTGGCGTCGCATTGCCGGCAACACCGCGTTGGTCACGCGCAAAACGCCGAAGACGTTCACGTCGAACAGTGCCTGGGCCTGGGCGGTCGAGGACTCCTCCGCGCCGCCAAACAGACCCATGCCGGCATTGTTGACAAGCAGGTCGATGCGTCCGGCCTTGGCCAGAACGTCATCGACCATTTTCGCAACAGACGCGTCGTCGGTCACGTCGCAGGTCAGCATGGTAACGCCATCGGATTGCTTGGAGGCCGTGCGACGGCTGGTTCCGAATACGCGATAGCCCGCGCTTAGCAAGGAATCAGCCGTAGCGCGGCCGATGCCGGAGGATGCCCCTGTCACGATGGCGACGCCAGGATTGGTCTTGTTCATGGAAATCATATCTTTCTTTGTGTTGGAACGGAGTTGGAGAAGCATGAAAGGTCGGTGTGAGGGGTGCCAATCATGAGCGCCCCTGACCCTCGCGTCGGGCCGCCGGGGCGGTCCAGCGCCTGAACAAGGCGCTGGCATTCACGCCGCCAAAGCCGAAACCATTGGAGATCGCGTACTCCATCTCCATTGGCCGGGGCTCGTTTGCGACGAAGTCGATGCCGTCGGCGGCCGGATCGGGAGCGCTCAAATTGAGGTTCGGCGGGGCGACCTGATCCCTGAGCGCCAGGATCGCGAAGATGGCACCAAGCCCGCCGGCCGCACCCAGCAGGTGTCCGGTCGCCGATTTTGTTGCACTGACAGCTATCGCGTAATCGCGCCCGAATACGCTCTTGATCGCTTCGACCTCACCCAGGTCGCCGACTGGCGTGGAGGTCGCATGCGCATTGAGATGACGAACCTCGCGCGCCGAAATCCCTGCTTGCGCGATTGCGATCTCGATGGCCCGGCGCGCACCGCCGCCGTCCTCGGGACCAGAAGTGACGTGATGAGCATCCGCGGTCGTGCCGTAGCCGACGAGCTCGGCGAGCGGTTTTGCGCCGCGCGCCAGCGCGTGGCTCAACGCCTCGATGACCAGCACGCCGGCTCCTTCGCCCATGACAAAGCCGTCCCGCGACACGTCGAAGGGACGCGAGGCTTGAGCCGGTGCCCAATTGAAGCCGGTTGAAAGAGAGCGTGCGGCGGCAAACCCACCGAGGCTGACGATGTTCATGCAGGCTTCCGTGCCCCCGCACACGGCGATGTCGGCTTCGTTTGCGCGGATAAGGCGGGCTGCGTCTCCGATCGCCTGGATGCCGGCCGCGCACGCCGTCACCGGTGCGCCGAGTGGACCTTTGAAGCCATGACGGATCGAGATCTGGCCCGCTGCGAGGTTCACCAGGAAGGACGGCACCGTAAAGGGCGACAGGCGGCGGGCGCCCCGCGTGTCCACCGTGCGCACCGCCTCGGTGATGGCAGGGAACCCGCCGATGCCCGAGGCGATGATCGTGGCCGTGCGCAGGCGATCCGTCTCCAAGGCAGGCTTCCAGTTTGCCTGCGCAAGCGCCTCTTCCGCCGCCGCCAGCGCAAAGAGAATGAACCGATCTACCTTGCGCTGATCCTTCGCGGACAGGATGACATCGGGATCGAAACCAGCGTCCGGATCTTCATCCAAGGAGGGAACCACGCCGCCAATCTTCGCCGGCAAGTCCGCCACCACATCGTCCGCAAGCCTACGGATGCCCGAACGACCGGCCAGCAGGCGCGACCAGGACGCTTCAACATTGGCGGCAAGGGGCGTGACCGCTCCCATCCCTGTAACAACAATCCGTCGCATCTGTTTTCCTATCAAATTGGGTGCAGCGCCAGCACTGCGCACGCCGCTCAAGCGCCGGCTGCTTCGCGAACCTGAGCGGTCGCCGCATCCAGAAAAGCCTGCGCGAGGTCGGGGTCGTTGACGACCCGTGAGAGGAGCACCGCACCGACCATTGTCGAGAGAATGGCCATGGCCTTGCCGCCGGCCTCGTCGGCATTGGCCTCGGCAATGAAACGGCCGAGGATCTCGAGATGCTCCTTGATGCCGGCTTCGAACGACGCTTTTACGTCCGAGCCCTGTCTGGCGGCATCCGAACCAAGCGCCACGATTGGGCAACCGTCCCTCTTTTCTCCGCTATGGTCCATGCTGAGGTAGAACGCGGTCACCGCGCCGAGCGGATCCTCAGGGCTTGCCGCAGTCGCGACTGACCATCGGTGCGTGGCGCTCTCCATTGCCCGCCTGGACGCCTGCGCCGCCAGGTCGTCCTTTGACTCGAATTGCTTGTAAAAAGCGCCCTGGGTCAGCCCGGCACCCTTCATCAGATCCTTGAGGCCAATGCCGTCAAAGCCGCGCTCCCGAAAAAGCCGGCTTGCCACATTGATCACGGTTTCGCGGTTTTCCGCAGCCTGACTACGACTCACACGCATCATCAATCTCCTTTTTTAGATTGCATTCGTAATCTATAATCGATATAGAGGATGAACGCAATCTATTTTGAGATGAGGCGACCAGCATGAAAAAGAGAACCGTTATCGTATTGGGATCGACCCTGATGGCGATGTCATGTGCGGCGGCATTCGCCACGTTTGCTACTCCTGCGCAGGAAGCCCCTTTGGTGACCGACCCGAGGCAGGAAGCACCATTCGTCAGATTGGTGTCGGCAGCGCCGGTGACCGGATCAGAACGCGGCTTCACCGGCATCATCGGGGCGAGGGTGCAGAGCAATCTCGGCTTTCGGGTTCCTGGAAAGATCTTGGAACGGCTGGTGGACGTCGGTCAGGCGGTCAAAACCGGTCAGCCGCTGATGCGGATTGACGATACCGATCTGCGCCTTGCGCTTTCGGCGAAGCGCAATGCCGTTGCCGCAGCGCGGGCAACCGTCGTCCAGACGCAGCCGGATGAACGGCGATACGCCAGCTTGCTCGGCAGTGGGTGGGTTACACCCCAGCGCTACGAGCAGGCGAAGGCTGCGATGGATACAGCCCAGGCGCAACTTGCCGCCGCCGAGGCCGACGCACGGGTCGCCGAAAACGAGGCGGCCTATGCAGTCCTTTTGGCCGACGCGGATGGAACAGTGGTTGAAACGCTCGGCGAGCCGGGGCAGGTCGTCGCTGCCGGCCAGCCAATAATCCGGATCGCCAAGGCCGGCCCCCGCGAAGCGGTGGTCACGCTTCCCGAAACGATCCGGCCGGCGATCGGCTCTGCGGCCGAGGCTAGCGTGTATGGGGGCGATGAGCGTCGTTACTCAGCGCATCTGCGGCAGCTGTCGGACTCCGCCGATGCCCAGACCCGCACTTATGAGGCCCGCTATGTGCTCGACGGCGAGGCTGCTGCAGCACCGCTTGGCGCTACGGTAACCATTCGGCTTGCAAGCCAGGTGAAACAGCCGGAGGTCCAGGTGCCATTGGGAGCCGTGCTCGACGACGGCCGGAAGACCGGCGTTTGGGTGTTGGACAGCGCCACCTCGACCGTACACTTTCAGCCCGTGCAGCTTGTTCGTGTAACCAGCGAAACCGCTGTGATCTCCGGATTGAACTCCAACGTTCCCATTGTGTCGCTCGGCGCCCACCTCCTACGGGAGGGCGCTCTCGTCCGGACTGAGTCCGAAAGCGGGAGCAACTGATGAGCTTCAATCTTTCCGCGATCGCCGTTCGCGAACGCGCCGTCACCCTTTTTTTCATCCTTCTGCTGGTGGCTGCCGGTGCCTACGCCTTCCTCATGCTCGGCCGGGCGGAGGACCCGAGCTTCACCATCAAGACCCTGACTGTCACGACGGCATGGCCGGGCGCGACGGCGCGCGAGATGCAGGACCTCGTCGCCGAACCGTTGGAGAAGCGGCTTCAGGAACTGACCTGGTACGACCGGGTGGAGACGACCACACGGCCGGGTTATGCGTATATGACGGTCACGCTCAAGGACAGCACACCGTCGTCCGTCGTGCAGGAGGAGTTCTACCAGGCTCGCAAGAAGCTCGGCGATGAAGCCCGCAACCTGCCGCCCGGCGTCTTTGGCCCCTTCGTCAACGACGAATATTCGGATGTGAGCTTCGCCCTTTATGCGCTGAAGGCCAGTGGCATGCCGATGCGGGAACTGGCGAGGCAGGCGGAGGTGATCCGCCAGGACCTCCTGCACGTGCCCGGCGTCAAGAAGATCAACATCCTTGGTGAACGTCCCGAACAGATATTCGTCGAGTTTTCCTACGCCAAGCTGGCAACCCTCGGCGTGTCGGCACAGGACATCGTCGCTGCCTTGCAGCGGCAGAACACCGTCACGCCCGCGGGCTCGATCGACACAATGGGGCCGCGGCTCTTCATTCGGGTCGACGGCGCCTATAACAGCGTTCAGGCGATCGCCGACACGCCGATTGTCGCTGCGGGGCGGACGCTGAAGCTCTCCGATATTGCCGAGGTCAGCCGCGGCTATGAAGACCCTCCCACATACCTCATCCGGCGTCAGGGCGAGCCCACCATCATGCTCGCAGCGGTTATGCAGGAGGGCTGGGATGGGCGCGCGCTCGGCAAGGCACTGGAGGACAAGACTGCCGCGATCGCGCAGACACTGCCGCTTGGGATGACGTTGGACAAGGTGTCAGATCAGGCTGTCAACATCACTTCGGCGGTTGACGAATTCATGTTGAAGTTCGCGATGGCGCTCGGCGTCGTGCTGCTGATCAGCCTGCTCAGCATGGGCTGGCGCGTCGGCATCGTCGTGGCAGCTGCCGTCCCTCTGACGCTCGCCGTCGTGTTCCTCATCATGCTGGAAACCGGCCGGTTCTTCGACCGCATAACGCTCGGCGCCCTCATTCTGGCGCTTGGTCTTCTCGTGGACGACGCCATCATCGCCATCGAGGTGATGGTGGTGAAGATGGAAGAGGGCATGGACCGCATCAAGGCGGCGGCCTATGCGTGGAGCCACACCGCGGCGCCGATGCTATCCGGAACGCTGGTGACGATCGCCGGCTTCGTGCCGGTGGGTTTTGCGCGCTCGACGGCCGGCGAATACGCCGGCAACATCTTCTGGGTCGTGGGGTTCGCCCTCATCGTCTCATGGGTCGTAGCGGTGGTCTTCACGCCCTATCTCGGCGTCAAGATGCTGCCCGCGATCAAACCGGTCGAGGGCGGTCACCACGCCATTTACAACACGCCTAACTATCGACGTTTGCGGCGGCTCATCACCTTTGCCGTGCGGCATAAGTTCGTAACCTGCGGTATCGTTGGCATCGCCTTCGCGCTTTCCGTCGTCGGTATGGGGGGCATCAAACAGCAGTTCTTCCCGACATCCGACCGCCCCGAAGTGTTGGTGGAGGTTCGCCTGCCGGAAGGTGCCAGCATCGAGACAACGACCGCCGCGGTCGAGAAGCTCGAACATTGGCTGGATAGCCAGCCCGAGGCCAAGATCGTGACGAGCTATGTCGGTCAGGGTGCTCCGCGCTTCTTCTTCGCGATGGCCCCGGAACTGCCTGATCCTGCCTTCGCGAAGATCGTCGTGCTGACCCCGGACGCCGAGGCGCGTGAGGCGTTGAAGCACCGGCTCCGGGAGGCCGTGGCGCAGGGGCTTGCACCCGAGGCGTATGTCCGCGTTACACAGCTCGTGTTCGGCCCCTACACGCCGTTCCCGGTCGAGTTCCGGGTCATGGGACCTGATACCACTCAACTCTACAGCATTTCCGAAAAGGCCCTCGACATCATGCGGGGCGTCCCGGACGTGCGACAGGCCAACCGTGACTGGGGCAATCGCACGCCCGTGCTTCGCTTTGTCCCCGATCAGGATCGACTGAACCTCATCGGCCTCTCGCCGGCGGAGGTGGCCCAGCAACTGCAATTCCTCCTCACCGGCATCCCCGTTACGCAGGTCCGCGAGGACATTCGCAACGTACCCATCGTGGCGCGCAGCGCCGGCGGCGAGCGACTGGATCCGGCGCGTCTGGCGGATTTCTCGCTGATAAGCCGGGATGGCCGCTCGATTCCGCTCGACCAGATCGGGCATTCGGAAATCCGTCAGGAAGAGCCAATCCTGAAGCGCCGCGATCGCACGCCCGTTGTCACGATCCGCGCGGACATCAATGAGGCGACCCAGCCTCCGGAGGTCTCCAAGCAGATCATGAAGGCCCTTCAGCCGTTGATTGCGTCCCTTCCGGTCGGCTATCGCATCGAAATGGGCGGATCGATCGAAGAGGCTGAAAAGGCCAACACCGCGCTGGGCAAGGTCTTCCCGGCCATGATAGCCGCCATGCTGATCGTCATCATGCTGCAGGTGCGGTCCTTCTCAACGATGTTCATGGTCGTGCTGACGGCACCGCTTGGCCTTGTCGGCGTCGTGCCGATGCTGCTCACCTTCCACCAGCCCTTCGGCTTCAACGCCATTCTGGGCATGATAGGGCTGGCCGGCATCCTGATGCGCAACACGTTGATCCTGACCGAACAGATCAAGGAGAACCGTGCTGCCGGCATTGACGACTATCACGCCGTCATCGAGGCCACGGTGCAACGCACACGGCCCGTCATTTTGACCGCACTTGCCGCCGTACTGGCCTTCATCCCCCTCACGCACTCCGTCTTCTGGGGTTCAATGGCCTATACGCTGATCGGCGGCACGGCGGCTGGCACGGTGTTGATCCTGCTCTTCCTTCCCGCGCTCTACACCGCGTGGTTCCGGATCAAGCCGACCGCGGATGACATCCATGAGGTTTCGACGCAGGAATTGGAACTGCGACCAGCTATGGCTGCCGAGTAGGGCTCTGTGTTGTCGAACCTCGTTTGTCTGCATGGGGGACTGGCGGGTTCGATGCGAATGAGAGTAGTCAGTGTGGTTGACGGTAGCGGGTATTCACGTAATAGATTGATATTATTGATAAAATTGTAGCGGGAGCGCGCTACCGTCTTTCCCCATACGCATCACATCAGCGGTTCCTGCTCCGTTGTCTTGGATGAAGATTCTTTTTGATTTGCGCCCTACTATGTGGTCGCGTCGAAGGATAGCGACGCGGAAACGGCCGTTGTGCGTCAATCTGCTCGCGAATAATCTTCAGGTTCGCCTCCACAATTTCCATGGCATCGGCACCGGCCACGAAGCGTAGCGGCAGTTCACCGGAATCCGACAGGGTCACGAGGGCGGCAGCAAGCTTCGCTGGGTCGCCGCCTTGTTGGCCGTTCATGCCCTTCCACGCGGTGATCGTCTGCGCCGTGCGTTCCGCATCGTCGTTGATCGTGAGTTCCGGCCAGATCGTGGAGGCACCCTCGACCAGCAGTTCGGTCCGGAAGAAGTCCGGCTCGACTGCCATTACGCTGATGCCGTAGGGCGCCACATCGTAACGCAGCGATTCCATCCATCCCTCAAGCGCGAACTTCGATGCTGCATAGAACTCCATGTCGACGAGAGCGGCGGTGGACGTGACGGTGATCACCTGACCGCTGCGCTGCTTGCGCATGATCGGCAGGATGGCGCGCGTCACGTTCAAAGGACCGAAGAAGTTGGTCTCCATCTGTGCCCGGAACTGGGCGTCGCTGATCTCCTCAAAGTAGCCGGCATAGAAGACGCCGGCATTGTTCACGAGGACATCGATACGACCGAAGCGGTCAACGGCAGCTTGGGCGGCGGCCGCTGCTGCGTTGTGGTCGGTGATGTCGAGTGCGATCGTCAGGAGATTGTCGTGGGCGCCAATCGCCTTGAGCACTCGATCCGCATTGCGCCCCGTCGCGGCGCTTTCGCCGCGGAGCCAGGCGGCATGAATCAGCGGCATTCCACGCCGATCTAGATTGCAAAATGATGGTAGAGTGATTATACCAGTTGATAAGATGACGATCGGCGGAGCCATCGTTGGATATCAGGAGCAATGGATACATGACAACGATTGCGCTGTTCGGTGCCGGTGGGAAAATGGGTTACCGCCTGTCGACCAATTTTCGCGGATCGCCCTACACGATACGTCATGTCGAGGTCAGCGAAGCCGGCCGTGAGCGGCTGAAGACCGGACTGGGCTTCGATGCGACCAGCGCCGACGAGGCGCTCGACGGTGCCGATGTGGTGATCCTGGCCGTTCCCGACACGCATATCGGCAAGGTGGCGGCGAGCATCGAAAACAAGCTCGCGCCGGGCACGATGGTGGTGGTGCTCGACGCGGCGGCCCCGTTCGCCGGCCATCTGCCGAAGCGGCCGGATCTCACCTATTTCGTCACCCATCCCTGCCATCCGCCGATCTTCAACGACGAGACCGAGATGGCGGCCAAGAAGGACTTTTTTGGCGGCGTCAAAGCCAAGCAGCATTTCGTCAGCGCGCTGATGCAAGGGCCGGAGGAGCATTACGCCAAGGGCGAGGAGATCGCCCAGATCATCTGGGCGCCGGTGATGCGCTCGCACCGCGTCACCGTCGAACAGATGGCATTGCTCGAGCCCGGCCTGTCGGAAACGGTGTGCGCCTCGCTGCTGGTCGTCATGAAGGAAGCCCTCGACGAAGTCGTGGCGCGCGGCGTCGATAGGCAAGCGGCACTCGACTTCCTGCTCGGCCACATGAACGTGCTCGGCGCCGTCATCTTCGGCGAGACCAAGGGCGTGTTCTCGGATGCCTGCAACAAGGCCATCGAGTTCGGCAAGCCGGTGCTGATGCGCGACGACTGGAAGCGCGTCTTCGAGCCGGAAGAGATCGCCGCCAGCATCCAGCGCATTACCTAAAAGGCCGATCCGGGCGCTTTCCGGAGCGCCTCGATGCGCCAGCGCAGCGTTGGCGGCGCTCCAACTCGGTCACTCATCAGGTACATATCATCTGAATTAGTGATTGACTCATCATACCAGTTTGCATTAGCTGTTTTCGGCTTGGATCGTTCACGCTTCGCCGGGAAATCGAAGCGGGACGAGTGGAGGACGGCGGGGAACGGGAGCGACGACGCGCGGCCTGCACTGCCTGACGAATTCAATGCAGACATTGGCCTCGGTCGCCCGAGGCAGAGTTTTTCAACGGGAGGACTTCATGAAACTCAATCGCAGAATGACGCTTGCGGCTGCTTTCGCCAGCATGCTGGCGCTTGGCACGGCAATGCCTGCTTACGCGGCGGATCTCATCGCCATCATCACGCCCTCGCACGACAATCCGTTCTTCAAGGCGGAGGCCGTCGGCGCCGAAGCCAAGGCCAAGGAACTCGGCTACGAGGCGCTGGTGCTGGTCCATGACGACGACGCAAACAAGCAGTCCGAACTGATCGACACGGCGATCGGCCGCGGCGCCAAGGCGATCATCCTCGACAATGCCGGCGCCGATGCCACCGTCGCTGCCGTGCAGAAGGCCAAGGACGCTGGCATCCCCTCCTTCCTGATCGACCGCGAGATCAACGCGACCGGCGTTGCCGTGGCGCAGATCGTCTCCAATAATTACCAGGGCGCCCAACTCGGCGCGCAGGAATTTGTCAAGCTGATGGGCGAGAAGGGCAATTTCGTCGAGCTGGTCGGCAAGGAATCCGACACCAATGCCGGCATCCGCTCGAAGGGCTATCACGATGTCATCGACGACTATCCCGAACTTAAGATGGTCGCCCAGCAGTCGGCCAACTGGAGCCAGACGGAAGCCTATTCCAAGATGGAATCGATCCTACAGGCTAACCCCGACATCAAGGGCGTGATTTCCGGCAACGACACGATGGCGATGGGCGCCTATGCGGCGCTCGCCGCCGCCGGCCGCAAGGATGTCATCGTCGTCGGCTTCGACGGGTCGAACGACGTGCGCGACTCCATCACCTCCGGCGGCATCAAGGCAACGGTGCTGCAGCCCGCCTTCGCGCAGGCGCAGATGGCGGTCGTGCAGGCCGACGACTACATCAAGAACAAAAAATCTCCCGCCCAGGAAAAGCAGCTGATGGACTGCGTGCTGGTCAATGGCGACAATGCCAAGAAGCTGGAGACCTTCGCGCTCACCAACTGAGCCGGCGTGACATCAATAGCAAGGGGCGGGCTTCCGGTTCGTCCCTTGCCTAATTTACGTGGGTGCTTCCTGACCGCCATGCCGAACAAGCTGACCTGGTTGAGCCTCGCCGTGCCAATTCTAGCCGGAATGGCGGGCCTCGGGCTCACCGCCTGCAAGATCCTGCCGACGCAGTCGCCGCAAGACGGTGGCAACACGCCCGCCTTCAATCCCGACAAGATGGTCGAGGAGATCTGGGCGGTGAAGGTGATCCCTTACCTGCAGCAGAAGGGCGGAGCGTTCCCCGAAGTGCACGCTTTGGCCACTGCCGATCCCGCCGCCGCCGGCGCCAAATATGGCAACCCAAAAAAGCAGGCGAATTCGCCATGGACCTTCGCGGTGCGTGTGGAGGGCAAGATCGTCGCCGCCAACACGCAGTCGCGCGCGGCGACCATCGACGTCGATGTCGACGGCGACGGCAAGGCGGACGCGCGGGTGCAGATCGGACCGGCGGTGCGCGGCACCGCGCTGCGCGACAGCCTCGACTTCATCCAGTTCAACGACTTCACCAACCAGATCGACTTCGCCCAGTTCGGCAAGGCATTCAACAGCTATGCCGACAAGACGGTGCTGTCCAAGCTGCCACGCGAGTCTCTCGAGGGCCGCAGCACCAAGGTGCTCGGCGCCTACACGCTGGGCAGCGGCCAGGACCTGCCGCTGGTGACGCCCGCGGAGGCAGAGATCGGGCCGAAGCCATGAGCGCGGAAACCGAGCGCGACGTCATCCTTAAGCTGGAGGACGTGTCAAAAGTCTATTCGGGCACCGTCGCGGTCAAGCGCGCCAATTTCGAGGTGCGCAAGGGCGCGGTCAACGTGCTGGTTGGCGAAAACGGCGCCGGCAAGTCGACGCTGATGAAGATCATCGCCGGCGTCGAACGGCCGACGGCCGGGCGCATTTTGCTGGAAGGCGAAGAGGTCTCGTTCTCGTCATCCGCCGATGCGGTGAACCGCGGCATCGGCATGGTGTTCCAGGAGCTCAACCTGTTCGGCAATTTGAGCGTCGCCGAGAACATTTTTGCCACCCGCGAGATCACCAACCGGTTCCGCAAGATCGACCGCAAGGCGCAGGAGCACCGCGCGGCGGAATTCCTCGAACGGCTGCAGGCTGGCATCCGGCCGGACATGCTTGTCGAGGATCTGCGCATCGGCCAGCAGCAGTTGGTCGAGATCGCCAAGGCGGTCTCGCTCGACGCGCGCATCCTGATCATGGACGAGCCGACATCGGCGCTAAGCGCTGCCGAAGTCGAGATCCTGTTCAAGGTGATCGCCGACCTCAAGGCGCGCGGGGTGGCGATCGTCTACATCTCGCACCGGCTGGAGGAGCTGATCCGCATCGGCGACTACATCACCGTGCTGCGCGACGGCCGCATCACCGGCCAGGAGGAGATGAAGAACGTCGATACGCAGTGGATCGTGCGGCAGATGATCGGCTCCGACGCCAAGGATTTCGCCAAGGCCGACGGCCATCTGCCGGGCGAGGAAATATTCCGTGCCGAGGAGATCTGCCTGCCGCGCGCGACCGGTGGACTTGCCGTCGACCATGTCTCGCTGTCGCTGCGCGCCGGCGAGATCTTGGGCATTTACGGCCTGATGGGCGCCGGGCGCAGTGAACTGTTCGACTGCATCATGGGCCGCCACGCGCATTCCACCGGTTCGATCTTCATCGCCGGCAAGAAGGTGCGCGAGCGCGACACGACGCGGCGTATCCGGCGCGGCCTGGCGCTGATCCCTGAAGACCGCCAGCGTGAAGGGCTGGTGTCGATCCTTTCGGTCGCCAGCAACCTGACGCTGGCCAGCCTGTCGCGCTTCGCCCGCCTGTTCCACATCCTGGGTGCCGAGGAAAGGCAGGCGGTGACCGGCATGGTGCGCGAACTGGCGATCAAGGTCGCCGACCCGGCGCAGGAGGTCTCCTCGCTGTCGGGCGGCAACCAGCAGAAGGTGGTGATCGGCAAGGCGCTGCTCACCGGACCGAAAGTGCTCTTGATGGACGAGCCCAGCCGCGGCATCGATGTCGGCGCCAAGGCCGACGTCTTCCGCACCATGCGCAAGCTGTCGCGCGATGGGCTGGGCATCCTGTTCGCCACTTCGGACCTCGACGAGGTGATGGCGCTGTCCGACCGCATCGCGGTGATGAGCAACGGAAAACTGACCGGCATGTTCGATCGCGCCGAGGCGACGGAAGCGGCGATCGTCGCCGCGTCGGCGCTTGGCCACGGACCCGCAGGGCACAGGGAGAGCACCACCCATGACTGACATTCCGGCCAAGGCGGCTGCCCCCTCCGCGTCCAGCGGCTCCGTGCTGCTGACGCTGATGAAGCTCAGGACCTTCATCGCGCTGATTGCCGTGCTGGTGTTTTTCTCGATCGCGGCGCCGAACTTCCTGTCGGCCGCCAATCTGATCCTGATGGCCAAGCACGTGGCGCTAAACGCCTTCCTGGCCATGGGCATGACCTTCGTCATCATCACCGGCGGCATAGACCTGTCGGTCGGCTCGATCGTCGGCCTGTGCGGCATGGTAGCCGGCTATCTGGTGCTCAACGGCATCGACCTTCAGATCGGCTACACGATCTATTTCAACGTCGTCGAGATCGCGCTGATCACGCTTGCCGTCGGCATATTGATCGGCGCCGTCAACGGGCTGCTGATCACCAGGCTGAATGTCGCGCCCTTCATTGCCACGCTCGGCGTGCTCTATGTCTCGCGCGGCCTGGCGCTTTTGTCGTCGGACGGCCGCACTTTCCCCAATCTCGTCGGCAAGCCGGAACTCGGCACCACCGGCTTCGGCTATCTCGGCGCCGGCAAGCTGCTCGGCCTGCCGGTCTCGATCTGGATCCTGATCGTCGTGGCGCTGGGCGCGGCCTATCTCGCAAAATACACGCCGCTCGGCCGCCATATCTTCGCGGTCGGCGGCAATGAGCGGGCGGCGCGGATCTCCGGCGTGCGCGTCAACATGGTGAAGATGTTCGTCTACATGTTCTCCGGTTTCTGCGCGGCGATCGTCGGCCTGATCATCTCGTCCGAGCTGATGGCATCGCATCCGGCGACAGGCGAGAGCTTCGAGCTCAACGCGATCGCGGCGGCGGTACTCGGCGGCACCTCGATGTCAGGCGGACGCGGCACGATCGGCGGCACCATCGTCGGCGCCTTTGTCATCGGCATCCTGTCCGACGGGCTGGTCATGATGGGGGTCAGCTCGTTCTGGCAGATGGTGATCAAGGGTCTCGTCATCATCGTCGCCGTGGTCGTCGACCAGGCGCAGCGCCGGCTGCAAAGCCGCGTAACGCTGATGCAGATGGCGAAGGTGGGTTGAGCATGGCGGAACTGCGCGGAGCGCTGATCGGCTGCGGCTTCTTCGCCGTCAACCAGATGCATGGCTGGCGCGACATCGAAGGCGCAGCGATCGTCGCCATCTGCGACCGCGATCCGGAGCGGCTTCAGATCGTTGGCAACCAGTTCGGCATAGCGAAGCGCTACACCGACGCGGCGGAGATGTTCGCCAGCGAAAAACTCGACTTCGTCGATATCGCCACCACCGTCGGCAGCCACCGGCCGCTGGTTGAGTTGGCCTCCGCCAACCGCGTTCCGGTGATCTGCCAAAAGCCGTTTGCGCCGACGCTCGCCGATGCCAAAGCCATGGTGCAGGCGTGCACTGCGGCCGGCGTGCCGCTGATGGTGCATGAGAACTTCCGCTGGCAGTCGCCGATCCAGGCGGTGCGCGCCGTGCTCGACGGCGGCGAGATCGGCACGCCGTTCTTTGGACGGATTTCCTTCCGCTCGGCCTATGACGTGTTTTCCGGGCAGCCATATCTGGCGACCGGAAAACGCTTCATCATCGAGGATCTCGGCATCCACGTCCTCGACATCGCCCGTTTCCTCCTGGGCGACGTTTCGACGATCACCACGCGAACCGCGCGCATCAATCCGGCGATCGCAGGTGAGGATGTCGCGACCATGTTGATGGATCATAACTCCGGCGCCACTTCGGTGATCGACTGTAGCTATGCGACGAAGCTTGCCATCGAGCCGTTCCCGGAAACACTGATCGAGATCGACGGCAGCGACGGCACGATCCGGCTGGCGCAGGGTTACCAGCTGACCGTCACCGGCAGCAGTGGAAACACGGTCAGCGACGTGTCGCCGCCGTTGCTGCGCTGGGCCTCGCGGCCATGGCACAACATCCAGGAGAGCGTCGTGGCGATCCAGAAGCACTGGGTCGACTGCCTGGTGACAGGTATCGAACCCGCGACCTCCGGCGCAGACAATCTCAAGACGTTCGCACTTGTCGAGGCGGCCTATATGGGCGCTGCGAGCCGCGAACCCGTGCAGCTCGACGCCTTGCTGAAATGACCGCCGACGCCTTCCTCCTCTATGGCACGCATGCTGTCGAGGCCGAGCCGGTCAGGCTGAGTGTGGGCGCGCTCAGCGCCGACTTCGTCAACGGCAATCTGCGCACGATTCGCCATGACGGCACCGAAGTGCTGCGCGCCATCGCCTATATCGTGCGCGATCGCGACTGGGGTACTTATGAGCCCGAACTGACCGGCCTTGTCATCGACCAGCGGTCCGACGCCTTCTCCGTGAGCTATTCAGCAAGCTGCATTGGACCGGCCGGAAGCCGGCTCGACTTCCATGCCACCATCAAAGGCTCTGCCAGCGGCCATCTGACCTTCGACGTAAGCGCCCTGCCCGAAAGTGACTTCGAGACCAACCGCTGCGGCTTCTGCATCCTGCATCCGATCGCCGGCCTCGCGGGGAGCCCGGTGACGGTCGAACATACGGACGGCAGCGTGGTTGATACCAAGCTGCCATTGCTGATCGATCCCTGGCAGCCTTTCAAGGATATGCGCGGAATCACCCATCAGGTGCGGCCCGGCGTCAGCGCCGTATGTCGGATGGAAGGCGACAGTTTCGAGATGGAGGACCAGCGCAACTGGTCGGACGCGTCCTACAAGACCTATGTGCGGCCGTTGGCGCTGCCGTGGCCCTATGTGCTGCCCGCTGGCGAGCCGATGCGCCAGACGATCAGCCTGCGCATCACGGGCGAAGCCAGGGTGGCTGCCGCGACAGCGAACGCCGGACCGGTCCGCATCGAACTTGGCGAGGCCGGACCAAGGCTCCCTGATGTCGGCGTGGTCATCTATCCCGAGGATGTGGAGTCGGCGCTTGCGCAATTGCCGATGCTGTCGAAGCTCGGCCCGCAACAACTCCTCCACTACGATCCGACACGCGGCCATGGCCTGGAAGCCTTGCGTGCCCATGCTCGGCTCGCCGCCGCCTATTCGGCCCGGACAACGCTCGAATGCGTGGTCGCCTGCGTGGGGGACCTCGACGCCGAACTCTCCGGTGTCGCCGAAATGGTGCGCCGGGCAGGTTTGCGGCTCGATGCCATTGCGGTCTCGCCTTCGGTCGACCGGCAGTCAACGCCGCCGGGCAGCGCGTGGCCGCCGCCCTGCCCGCCGCTCGAAGACCTCTACGCCGCCGCGCGCCGTGCCTTCCCTGACATTTGCCTTGGCGGCGGCATGTTCAGCTATTTCACCGAGCTGAACCGCAAGCGCGTTCCCGCCGGTCTGCTCGATTTCATCACCCACTGCACCTGCCCGATCGTGCACGCCGCCGACGACCTCAGCGTCATGCAGTCGCTGCAGGCGCTGCCTTTCATCACGCAATCAGCGCGGGCGACCTTCGGAACCAAGCCATATCGGATCGGGCCGTCGACGATTGCCATGCGCCAAAACCCTTATGGCGGCGCGACCAAGGACAATTTTGACGGCCAGCGCATCGCCATGGCCAATCGCGACCCGCGCCAGGCCGGCCAATTCGCGGCGGCATGGACGATCGGTTATGCCGCGCGTGTCGCGCCGGCCGGGCTGGAGATGCTGACGCTTTCCAGTTTCACCGGGCCGTTCGGCGTGCTGGCGGCATCCGGGGAACCGGTCGCAGAAGGATCGCCGCGGCCGATCTTCCAGGCCATCGAGGGGCTTTGCGAACTGGCTGGCCTTGCACATGTTGCGGCAAGGACAAGCGATGAGACCAGGGTGCTGGCGCTGGCCGGCCGCAGCGCTTCGGGCGAGACCATAGTGTGGCTGGCCAACCTGACGAAGGAACACGTAGCTGTCGACATTTCAGCGCTTGGCGGCAGCCAGCTTGTGATGACGCCTTACGCCATCGCTCGGATCTGAAGCGGCGAAGTCACTTGTCGGTGCTCATCACGTAAAGCGCGCGCGAGCGCTCCAGATGCTTGATCATCGCCTTCTCGGCGCCGTCGGCATCCTTCTTCTCGATCCGGCCGATGATCTCCTCATGCTCGGTCAGCGTGAACTTTTCCTTGCCGGTCCAGATCAGCATCTCGGTGTGGTATTCCTTCAGCCAGCCCAGCATCGCCTCGCTGACCGCGACGTAGATCGGGTTGCCGGAAATCGCCGCGATCTGGGTGTGGAACTTCATGTCGGCGGTGATGAAGGCTTCGGAATCGCCGCGCGCGGCGCGCTGCTCGGCGACGGTTGCCTTCAGACGCTGCACGTCCTCGGCCGTGGCCTTCTCTGCGGCCTCCTTGACCATGCCGCGCTCGAAGAAGATGCGCGCGCTCTTCAGGTGCTCCAGCGTGTCTTTCGACGACGACAGGATGATCTTGGCCGCGCCGTCGACCTGCTTGATGATCGACTTGGCAGTGAGTTGCAGCACCTTGGCCCGCTCGCCATGCGAGATCGCCACCAGCCCCATATTACTCAACGCCTGCATCGCCTCGCGGATGGCAGGACGGCCGACCTCGAAGCGCTCCATCAATTCGCGCTCCGAGGGCATATCGTCGCCCGGCATCAATTCGCCGCTGGTGATCAGCCGCTTCAGCCGCAGAAAGACTTCATCGGAAAGCTTGCGCCGGACGATCGGTTCCGAACGGTTCATCGTCGCGAATCACTCCCTTGACCCGGCCCTATCTAACACCGCCGACGCAATTCCCGGAATTGCTGTCACTCGACCGAGCTGAAACGCCCAGCCGGATATTGCTTGCAATACTTATGTACTCATTATACCAGATTTCGAGCAGCGGTGAACTTTTTTCGAACGCCTCGGCCTGAGACTGCAGACCATGATAACCCTCACCTATCGCATAGAGACCTCTGGCAGCATCGAGGCGCTGGCGGCCAAAATAGCCAGCGACCAGTCGACCGGTACCTTCGTTTCGCTGCCCGGGGAGACCGAGGAGCTGAAGGCGCGGGTGGCGGCGCGTGTGCTGGCGATACGGCCCCTGCCCGATGCCGAGCGGCCATCCATTCCTGAAGCGGGCGACGGGCCGTTCAAGCGCGCCGATGTCGACATCGCCTTCCCCTTCGATGCCATCGGCACCGACCTTGCAGCGCTGATGACCATCGCCATCGGCGGCACCTATTCGATCAAAGGCCTGTCCGGCATCCGCGTCGTCGACATGAAGCTGCCGGAGCAATATCACGGCGCGCATCCCGGACCGCAGTTCGGCGTCGCCGGCAGCCGCAGGCTGACCGGGGTAACGGATCGCCCGATCGTCGGCACCATTGTTAAGCCGGCGCTGGGGCTGAGGCCGCATGAGACGGCCGCTATGGTGGGCGAGCTGATCGAGGCCGGCGTCGACTTCATCAAGGACGACGAGAAGCTGATGAACCCGGCCTATTCGCCGCTGGCCGAACGGGTGAAGGCAATCATGCCTTTGATCCTCGACCACGAGCAGAAGACCGGCAAGAAGGTGATGTATGCCTTCGGCATCTCGCATGCCGATCCGGACCAACTGATGCGCAACCATGATCTTGTGGTCGAAGCCGGCGGCAATTGCGCGGTGATCAACATCAACTCCATCGGCTTCGGCGGCATGGCTTTCTTGAGGAAGCGCTCCGGCCTGGTGCTGCATGCGCATCGCAACGGCTGGGACATCCTCACCCGCCATCCTGGGCTCGGCATGGATTTCAAGGTCTGGCAGCAGTTCTGGCGTCTGCTCGGCGTCGACCAGTTCCAGATCAACGGCATCGCCTCGAAATACTGGGAGCCTGACGAGTCCTTCATCCGCTCCTTCGAGGCGGTGACGACGCCGCTGTTTTCGCCCGACGATTGCGCCCTGCCGGTGGCGGGCTCTGGCCAGTGGGGCGGGCAGGCGCCCGAAACCTATGAGCGCACCGGCCGCACGGTCGATCTGCTCTATCTCTGCGGCGGCGGCATCGTCAGCCATCCGGACGGGCCGGGCGCCGGCGTGCGCGCCGTGCAACAGGCCTGGCAAGCGGCGGTCGACGGCATTCCGCTCGAGGATTTCGCCAAGAGCCATGCGGAGCTGGCGCGCTCGATCGAGAAATTCGGCGACGGCAAGGCGGCCTGAAGCGATGCAAAACCTGCTGCTCAGCTATTATGGCGACGACCTCACCGGCTCGACCGACGTCATGGAGGCGCTCGAGCTCGGCGGCGTGCCGACCGTGCTGTTCATGCGCCAGCCGGACGAGGCCTTGCTTGCGCAGTTCAGCCATTGCCAGGCCATCGGGCTGGCCGGTACCAGCCGAAGCGAGACGCCGCAGTGGATGGACACGCATCTCAAGAGCGCCTTCGCCTGGCTGAAGACACTCAACGCCGAGATCTGCCACTACAAAGTCTGCTCGACCTTCGATTCCAGCCCGACCATCGGCAGCATCGGCCGGGCCATCGAGATCGGCCGCTCTGTCTTCAGTCAGGACAGCGTGCCGCTGCTGGTCGGCGCGCCGCAGCTCAAGCGCTACACTGCCTTCGGGCATCTGTTCGCGGCCTATCGTGAAAAGTATTTCCGCATCGACCGCCATCCGGTGATGAGTCGCCACCCGACCACGCCGATGGATGAATCCGACCTGCTGATCCACCTGTCGCGGCAGACGGAGCTTACGTCGGGGCTGGTTGACCTCGCGACCCTGCAATCCGCGTCGCGGTCGAACTCGTTCGATCGCCTGATCGCCGACGGCACCGGCATCATGCTTGTCGATGTCGACAGCCGCGACACCCAGGCCCTTGCCGGCAAGGAGATCTGGCGCGCCCGCAAGCCGGGGGGGTATTTTGTCGTCGGCTCTTCCGGCATCGAATATGCGCTGCTTGCCGAATGGCAGGGAAATGCAAGCGCGAGTTTCCCGCCGCCGGGCGCCGCCGACCGGATCGCTGTGGTGTCGGGCAGTTGCTCGCCGACGACGGAACGGCAGATCCGCCATGCTTTGACCGACGGCTTCGACGGGATCGAGGTCGATCCTATCGAACTGGTTTCGGAACGTTCCGATCAGGCGATCGCGCGGGCGGCAGTACGCGGCCGCGCCAGTCTGCAGGCGGGGCGCAGCGTCATCCTCTACACGGCGCTCGGGCCTACGGCGGATCGCGGCGCCGAGATCGACCGGCAGGAGGGCGCGCGCCACAAGCTCGGCCGCGGCCTCGGTGCGCTGCTGCGCCAATTGACGGAGGAGCAGAGCTTGCGGCGCGTGATCATTGCCGGCGGCGACACGTCAAGCCATGCTCTGGGAGAAATGGGCGTCAACGCGCTGACTGTCAGGATGACTCTGCCCGCCTCGCCCGGTTCCCCGCTTTGCGTAGCTCATTCCAGCATCGAGGCGATCGACGGGCTAGAGGTCGCGTTGAAGGGCGGGCAGGTAGGAACCGACCGCTATTTCTCGTCCATCCGTGACGGCCTTCGCAGTTGACAGTGGCGTTAGGCTGGTAAACCGCGAAACTCGGAGAGAAACATGCACTGTCCATTAGTGCTTCAACTTGCGCCGAAGCACCAAGCGAAAACATGTATGCTCGAAAGTGGACCAGCAGAGCCCTCCCGGCCATGCCTTTTGGGGGTAAAGTTGAGCGATGACCGCTTCCGGGAAGGCTGCGCTTCGCCCGGAATGACGGACATGCGGCGCGAAGCAGACCCGCCTTTGTGCACGTCGTTCTACGCTGTAGCCCTCTCCCTTTTTGAAAGGTCTTTACTTCATTGGGGACGTGGGCGCAGATCGGACTACTTGCCAGATCGGAGATGGAGAATGCCAGTTCAGCGGAAATGCGATACGGACACGAAAACAATTTTCGACAGTGACGTCGCCACCGAAACTACGCTAACGCCGCCGTTTGTATCCCTCACTCCCACTCGATGGTGCCGGGCGGCTTCGACGTCACGTCGTAGACGACGCGGTTGATGCCGCGGACCTCGTTGATGATGCGGGTGGCGGCGGCACCCAGGAAGGCCATGTCGTAGTGGTAGAAGTCCGCCGTCATGCCGTCGACCGAGGTGACGGCGCGCAGAGCGCAGACGAACTCGTAGGTGCGGCCGTCGCCCATGACGCCGACGGTCTGCACCGGCAAGAGCACGGCGAAGGCCTGCCAGATGGCGTCGTAGAGGCCGGCCTTGCGGATCTCGTCGAGATAGATGGCGTCGGCCTCGCGCAGAATCTCCAGCTTCTCGCGGGAGATGCCGCCCGGGCAGCGGATGGCGAGACCGGGGCCGGGGAAGGGATGGCGGCCGATGAAGCTCTCGGGCAGGCCAAGCTCTTTGCCGAGCGCCCTGACCTCGTCCTTGAACAGCTCGCGCAGCGGCTCGACCAGCTGCATGTTCATGCGCTCGGGCAGGCCGCCGACATTGTGGTGCGACTTGATGGTCACCGACGGGCCGCCGGTGAAGGAGACGCTTTCGATGACGTCGGGATAGAGCGTCCCCTGGGCCAGGAAATCGGCGCCGCCGAGTTTTTGCGCCTCTTCCTCGAACACCTCGATGAACAGCCGGCCGATGGTCTTGCGCTTCTTCTCGGGGTCCGACTCGCCTTCCAGCGCCGAGATGAAACGGTCCGAAGCATCGACCAGGATCAGCGGCAGATTGTAGTGCTGGCGAAACATCGCCACCACGCCTGCGGCCTCGTCCTTGCGCATCAATCCGTGGTCGACGAGGATGCAGGTCAGCTGGTCGCCGACCGCCTCATGGATCAGCAGTGCCGCGACCGAGGAATCGACGCCACCCGACAGCGCGCAGATGACCTTGCCCTTGCCGACCTGCTTGCGGATCGTCTCGACTGCGTGCTCGCGATAGGCCCGCATCGTCCAGTCGCCTTCGATGCCGGCGATGTTGTGTACGAAATTCCGCAGCAGCTTTGCGCCGTCCGGCGTGTGCACCACTTCGGGGTGGAACATGATGCCGTACATCTTGCGTTCGACGTTGCCGAAGATGGCGAAGGGCGAGCCTTCCGACCGGCCGAACACCTCGAACCCCTTGGGCAAGGAGATGACGCGATCGCCATGGCTCATCCACACTTGGTGGCGCTGGCCGGGCGCCCACAAGCCCTCGAACAGCGGGTTGTCCTTCTCGATCTCGACATAGGCGCGGCCGAATTCGCGATGATCGGAGCTTTCGGCGACACCGCCCATCTGCACGCACAGCGTCATCTGGCCGTAGCAGATGCCCAGCACCGGCACGCCGGCGTCGAAGACGATCTGCGGCGCGCGCGGGCTGCCGATGTCGGAGGTCGAGGCCGGGCCGCCGGAGAGGATCACGGCCTTGGGATTGATGCGCTTGAACGCCGCCTCGGCCGACTGGAACGGCACGATCTCGGAAAACACGCCGGCCTCGCGGATGCGACGGGCGATGAGCTGCGTAAACTGGCTGCCGAAATCGACAATCAGGACGGTGTCGGGGTGATTGGCTGTCTTCATGGCGAGCGTTTAGAGAAAGAAATGAGTCGGCGCAATGGGTTGCGGGGCCGCACCGTCAATCCGGTCAGACGCCTTCTGAACCAAGCTGCAGCGCATCTGAGGCGATCGCCTGCTCAAGCCGCCCGACCGCCCCGGCCAGCTTCTCGTCGATGACGTGCAGATATTCTTTCCAGTCATTGACGTGCTTCAGGTCGGCGGCGCCGTCGGAAATGCCGCGCAGGCCGACCAGCGGCAGGCCGAACATCTGGCAGGCGCGCAGACAGGCGAAGGTCTCCATATCGACCATGTCGGCGGCGATGGCGTCGTAGGCGGCGCCGGAAATGACCGCGCCGCCGGTCGACAGCGTCGCCTCTCTTATGCCGGGGATCCTGAACGGCAAGGGCACGGCCACCGGCAGGTCGAGAAACGGCGTGGCGCCCTTCTCGAAGCCGAGCGGCGAGGCGTCGATGTCGCGATAGGCGACCGAAACCACCTGGTAGATTTCGGCCTGCTCGAGCGCGCGGCTGCCGGCCGAGCCGAGCGAGACGACGAGATCCGGCAGCGCCTTTTCGGCCTTCAGCCGGGCGAACTCAGCGCCCAGCCTGACACCGGCCTCGACCGGCCCGACGCCGGTCATCAGCGGCGTGAACAGCCGCCTGAGATGCGGACCGTACTCGGCCTCCACCGCCATGACGAAGAGGACGGACTTGCCGGCGATCTGAACGGCCTTGCTCATCGTTCACCCCGCGATCCCGTCACGCCCGACCACCGTCATCATGGTCCCGGTCATGGTGGCGATCAGCTTGGCCTCGCCGTCGGCGGCGAAGGCGTAGGCCTGGCCGTCGGCGACGATGATGGTGCGGCCGGGTTTGGTCACTGAGCCGCGGAACAGGAAACGTTCGCCCCTGCCCGGCGCCAACAGATTGACCTTGAACTCGATGGTCAGCACGGTGGAATTCTCCGGCATCAGCGAAAACGCCGCGTAGCCGCAGGCCGAGTCCAGCGCCGTCGAAATGACGCCGGCATGGAGAAAGCCGTGCTGCTGGGTGAGCGCTGCCGAATAGGGCATCTCGATTTCGATGATGCCAGGCGTGACCAGGGTTAGTTCGGCGCCGATGGTCGTCATTGCCTTCTGACGCGCAAAAGACGTCCTGACGCGGTCCTCATAATCCGGAGCGGGTACGATCTTTGCTGCCATTGGCCTTCGCCTTTGTTTCCAGAGCGGCGGACTTAGCCGCCACTCTGTCTTTTTGTTTGAGCATTGGGTTCTCCTAAAACCGGTTTCCACTTTTGGGTCCAATGCTCTGGGCAAAGCTTATCGCAGAGGCATGGGCGGCAGGCAATCGCTAATGCTGCACTGCAGCAATCGGCCTTCCGCTCCAATGGAGCCGAAGCCGCCCCTGTTGGCCGGCAAAACAATCAGCCGGCCCGGCGCAGCGCGCAGACATAGAACCCGTCCGTGGCACTGAGTGCCGGCGACAGCGAAATGCCGCCGGCGGCGCCGATGCGCGCGGCCGCCGCATGGCCCGGAAAATGGCCGTTCCAGAGCGCCCGGTGATCGACCGGAACGAAGCCGTCATGGCGCTCGCGGAAGGCGGCGACCTGTTCGCCATTTTCAGAGTCGAACACCGAACAGGTGATGTAGACCAGCAAGCCACCGGGTTTGACGAAGGCCTTCGCCGCGTCGAGGATCACCGACTGCTCGCCCTTGCGCTGGTCGAGCTGTCTCTGCGTCAGCCGCCATTTGGCATCGGGGCGCCGCCGCCAGGTGCCGCTGCCGGTGCAAGGCGCATCGACGAGCACGATATCCATATGGCCTGACAGCGGCGAGAGTTCCGCCGGCTTGCTGACGATCTGGATGTTGCGGTTTTCCGAGCGGCGCATGCGGTCGAAGATCGGCGCCAGCCGCGCCTTTTCGGCGTCATGGGCGAAGATCTGGCCGCGATTGCCCATCTCGGCCGACAGCGCCAGCGTCTTGCCGCCGGCGCCGGCGCAATAGTCGAGCACCTGCATTCCGGCTTTCGCACCTGCCAGTGCCGCGACGATCTGCGAGCCCTCGTCCTGGACTTCGAACCAGCCTTTCTGGAAGGCGGGTTCGGCCTGCACGTTGGGGTGCCGGCCATCGCCGTCGATCGGCGGGATGCGGATGCCCTGCGGCGCGATGCGCGCCGGTTTGGCGCCGGTGTCGGCGAGTTCGGCCAGCACCTTGCCGCGATCGGCCTGCAGCGTGTTGACCCGCAGGTCGAGCGGCGGGCGGGTGGCAAGGGCGGCCCCCTCCTCGACCCAGGCCCCGCCAAAAGCCTGTTCGAAGAGCGGCTCGCACCAGTCGGGGATATCCGCCCGCACCGCCTCCGGCGCGTCTTCGGGCCGGCGGGCGGCGAGTGCCTGCAATTCCTCGGCGTCGAGCAGCGGCGGCGCGAACTTGTCGCCGTCGAGCGCATCGTTCAGCGACTGCGCCGTCTGCCCCCATTCGAGTAGCAGCGCGCCGAAGCCGATGGCACGCGGCGTGTCCTCGCCGAGCAGCCAGCCGGCCGAGCGCCTGCGGCGCAGCGCATCATAGACGATGTTGCCGATCGCCGCGCGGTCGCCACCGCCGGCGAAGCGGTGCGACAAGCCCCAATCCTTCAGCGCATCGGCAACCGGCCGGTGGCGCCGGCCGATGTCTTCCAGCACTTCGATGGCCGCCGCCAACCTTCCGCCCAGTCGCATTCTCGTCTTCCGATGCTCAACAATTCATGTCCGGCCCTGCTCTTAGAGCCTTTCATGCCCAGATTGAAATAGTTCCGTTTGCCCGATGGCGACACGGCCCACGCCGAATGTGGCGAAGGTCCGATGGCATGCATCCTGCGAGCCGCACGTAAAAGCAGTCGTTTCCAGCGGCAACGGAACAATTGGATCAATACATCAAAGGTCTCTAATGCGCGCGACTGGCATGTACAATCATGCCGGCTGGAGCAAGCGCTCTGCTTTCCAAGTTTTCCGGTTGCGAATACTCTTGCCGCCATGATTCGCATCGCAGAAAAGGCGCAGCCGCGGATCGATACGAGGAGATGGCAATGAAGACTTATCTGGCGGAAGTTCTAGACTAGGCACGTTTCTGTTGGTGTTCATCGGCACGGCTTCTGTGGTCACGGGCGGCTTCGGCGGCGCGCTGCCGCTCGGCCAGGAAGGCATCGGTCTGGCGTTCGGCATCGGCCTCATTGCGGCGGCCTATGCGATCGGCCCGATCTCGGGCGCGCATCTCAATCCGGCGGTGACGCTCGGCGTCTTCCTCGCCGGCCGGCTACCGGCCAAGGACGTCGTCCCCTACTGGATCGCGCAGATCATCGGCGCCATCCTGGCCTCGCTGGCATTGTGGATCATCGTCTCCGGCCAGGTCGGTGGACATACCGGCGGCTTCGGCGCCAACGGCTGGGACGAGGCGAAATGGGGCATGAGCTCGGCCTTCCTGTGGGAGCTGATCGGCACTTTCACCTTCGTCACCGTGATCCTCGGCGTCACCGCGGAAAGGCACTCGACGGCGTTTGCCGGTCTGGTCATCGGCCTGACGCTGGCGGGCATCCACTTCGCCATAATCCCGGTCACCGGCACCTCGGTCAATCCGGCCCGTTCGATCGGGCCGGCGCTGTTTTCGGGCGGTGCGGCGCTCAGCCAGCTGTGGCTGTTCATCGTCGCGCCGCTGATCGGCGGCGCCATTGCCGGCGTCGTCGCCAAGGCGCGCATCTTCGAGAAAGTCTGATTTTCGAAGCCTGAATACGAAGAAGGCGCGGAGCTTGGCCCCGCGCCTTTTTTGTTGGATCTTGAAGACTACCGCGATCAGGCCAAGAGGTCGAAGCGATCGGCGTTCATCACCTTGGTCCACGCCGCCACGAAGTCTCTCGCAAACTTCGCCTTGGCGTCCGCCGTCGCATAGACTTCGGCCAGCGCGCGCAACTGCGAATGCGAGCCGAAGATGAGGTCGGCGCGGGTGCCGGTCCACTTGACTTCGCCGGTCTTGCTGTCGCGGCCCTCGAACACATCCTTGGCGTCCGACGCCGCCTTCCATTCCGTGCCCATGTCGAGCAGGTTGACGAAGAAGTCGTTGCTCAGCGTTGCCGGCTGGCTGGTGAAGACGCCGTGCTTCGACTGCCCGGCACTGGCGCCGAGAACACGCAGGCCGCCGACGAGAACCGTCATCTCAGGCGCCGTCAGCGTCAGCAACTGCGCCCGATCGACCAGCGCTTCCTCGATGGTCAGGCGCTGCCTGCCGCTGACATAGTTGCGGAAGCCGTCAACCGTCGGCTCCAGCGGCGCGAAGGAGTGGACGTCCGTCTGCTCCTGCGAAGCGTCCATGCGCCCCGGCGTGAAGGGAACCGTCACGCCGCTCCCGGCCGCCTTCTCGATGGCGGCACCGCCGCCGAGAACGATCAGGTCGGCGAGCGAGACCTTCTTGCCGCCGGTCTGCGATGCGTTGAACTCCTTCTGGATCGCTTCGAGCTTGTCCAGCACCTTGGCCAGCTCGGCCGGCTGGTTGACGGCCCAGTCCTTCTGCGGCGCCAGGCGAATGCGCGCGCCGTTGGCGCCACCGCGCTTGTCGGAGCCGCGGAAGGTCGAGGCCGAGGCCCAGGCCGTCGAGACCAGCTGCGGCACCGACAGGCCGGACGCAAGGATCTTCGCCTTCAGCGCGGCAGCGTCCTGCTCGTCGATCAGGACATGATCGACCGCCGGAATGACATCCTGCCAGGGCAGCTCGTCCTTCGGAACGAGCGGGCCGAGATAGCGCACGCGCGGACCCATATCGCGATGGGTCAGCTTGTACCAGGCGCGCGCGAACGCGTCGGCGAACTGATCCGGGTTCTCATGGAAGCGCCTCGAGATCGTCTCGTAGGACGGATCGAACCGCAGAGCGAGGTCGGTGGTCAGCATCGAGGGCGCATGACGCTTAGCCGAATTGTGCGCATCCGGCACGCTGCCGGCGCCGGCACCACCCTTCGGCGTCCACTGGTGAGCGCCGGCCGGGCTCTTGGTCAGCTCCCAGTCGAAGCCGAACAGATTGTCGAAGAAGTTGTTGCTCCATTTGGTCGGCGTCGTCGTCCAGGTGACTTCCAGGCCGCTGCCGATCGCATCGCCACCCTTGCCGGTGCCGAATGTGCTGGCCCAGCCGAGGCCCTGCAGCTCGATGTCGGCGCCTTCCGGCTCCACGCCCACCAGGCTCGCGTCGCCCGCGCCATGGGTCTTTCCGAAGGTGTGGCCGCCGGCGATCAGCGCGACGGTCTCCTCATCGTTCATGGCCATGCGGGCGAAGGTGTCGCGAATGTCGCGCGCCGCCGCCAGCGGATCCGGATTGCCGTTCGGGCCTTCCGGGTTGACGTAGATCAGGCCCATCTGGACGGCGGCGAGCGGGCTCTGCAGATCGCGGTCGCCGCTATAGCGCTCGTCGGCCAGCCACTTGCCTTCGGGACCCCAGTAGATGTCCTGCTCCGGCTCCCAGACGTCGGCGCGGCCGCCGGCGAAGCCGAACGTCTTGAAGCCCATCGATTCCAGCGCGACATTGCCGGTAAGGATCATCAGGTCGGCCCAGGAGATCTTGCGGCCGTATTTCTGCTTGATCGGCCACAGCAGGCGGCGGGCCTTGTCGAGATTGACGTTGTCCGGCCAGCTGTTCAGCGGCGCAAAGCGCTGCTGGCCGGCTCCCGCACCGCCGCGGCCGTCGCCGATACGGTAGGTGCCGGCGCTGTGCCAGGCCATGCGGATGAACAGCGGCCCGTAATGGCCGAAGTCGGCCGGCCACCATTCCTGCGAATCCGTCATCAAGGCATGCAGGTCCTTGATGACGGCGCTGAGGTCGAGACTTTTGAATTCCTCGGCATAGTCGAACGCCTCGCCCATCGGGTCGGACAGACCGGACAGCTGGTGCAACACCTGCACGTTCAGCTGGTTCGGCCACCAGTCGCGGTTGGCCCTGGCAGCGGTGGTGTGCACGACGGGGCATTTGCCCGCGCTGTTGTCATCGGTTTTCGCGTCCATCTTTACTCTCCGATTTGCTGAATCTTTTTCCGGGCGGCTTCGAGCCGCCAATCTGGAACGATTCCAGACTAGGCCGCCTTGCCGATAAAGACAAATTGCCTTTCCTATTTTTTTCGATAGGATTTTCTTATGATCGGTCTCACCGTCCGGCAGATGCAGTATTTCGAGGCGCTGGCGCAGACGCTGCATTTCGGCCGCGCCGCCAAACTCGCCGGCGTCAGTCAGCCGGCGCTGTCCGCGCAGATCGCCGAGATGGAGCAGCGGCTCAACTGCCGGCTGTTCGAGCGCGGCGGCAAGGTGGTGCGGATGACCAACGAGGCGCTGGCCCTGCAGCCCCGCATCGAGCGCATTCTTGCCGATATACGTGACGTCGAGATGACCGCCAGGCGCGGCCGTCCGGCCTTGGAGGGGCGCTTCCGGCTGGGCATCATCCCGACGGTCGCGCCCTATCTCTTGCCGCATGTGCTGCCGGAGCTGAAACGGCATTTCCCGGCCCTGCAGCTTGAACTGCGCGAAGCGGTGACAGCGTCGCTGATCGAGGACAGCGCCTCGGGCAGGCTCGACGCCTTCATCGCCGCCCTGCCGCTCGATCATCCTGGCCTGGTCAGCGAGGAACTGTTCTGCGACCGCTTTTTCCTCGCCGTGCCGTCAGGCGATCCGGCCTTCGCCTCGCCGCCTGTGCCGCCGGAGAGCCCGGCGCTGGAACGGCTGATGCTTTTGGAGGAAGGCCACTGCCTGCGCGAGCAGGCGCTCGCGGTGTGCGGCAGCGTGCGCCCGGTGGCGATGGCGAGCTACGGCGCCACCAGCCTGACGACGCTGCTGCAGATGGTGGCGCATGGCCTCGGTGTCACGCTGATCCCGGAAATGGCGACAGGGCCGGCCAGCGTCATGCGCGATCTCAAGATCGTTCCGTTCCAGGAGCCGATGCCGCAGCGCACGATCTGCCTGGCCTGGCGGCGCAACAAGGTGCGGCACGACGAATGCGTGGAACTGGCGAAGATTATTCGCGGGCTGGACGCGGCAGTGCTGGCGGCTTGAGGTGCCGCCGCATAGACCCAGATCGGCAATCGGCGCGGAAAGCGATCCTGGCGCTTTGGGTCGCTTGGGGACCTTCGGAAAGGGAATTCAAATCAGGCGCGTTCGAGAATATCCGCCTTGATGGGCTGATCGAAGACCAGTGACCCTTCGCTGGTGCGCGCTGCCGCCGCAAGCACGGCAGCTCTGATGGCAGATTTGTTTTGCTCCACGATTTCGCGTCGCGATGGATCGACAGCTACAATGCGATCCAAAAAGCGGTCGGCGGTTCGAACGACATCTCGACGAACGTAGTTCAACGTCGCCCTCCGAACGAGCACTCCAGATAGTGTGACCGTCTCGATCGCGCGTTGCGCCGCTTGCCGGACAACGGTCTCGTCTTCGACCAATCGAAGGGCGGAGAAGAAGGTGCCGGTCGCCAACGGCTCGACAATGATCACGACGCCATTTGGCCTAATGACGCGCGCTGCTTCGCGCAACGCTGCCGGCATCGCCATTTCAGGAACGTGGTGAAGCGCATTGATCATCGTGCAGAGGTCGAATGTCGCGGTGGCGAAAGGAAGAGCCTCCGCCACGCCTTCAAGGAAGCTGGCCTGCGGAACAGACGTCGTGGCAACCCGTATGGCGTCCACGCCCGGATCAATGCCGACCACCTCCGCGCCTTCGGCAGCAAGCTGCCCTGCAAAGTTGCCGGCCCCGCAACCAATGTCCAGAATTTTAAGCCCAGCGATCGATGGTCGCACCGATCTGACAACTGCCAATGGACTGTCTACAGGTTGCATTGCCCGTCCACCTTTTGCCCCTGATCGCAGCCAGTTCCCGGCGCCTCGTCTGCTTCAATATCCAACCCGAGGTCGCCTCATCTCTTTGCGAGATGGTCAACCAGACGGGCTGCCTCCTCGGCAATGCCGGGTACCGTGCCCGATTTCCGCGTTGATGCGAAATCGAGACCGGCGAAATAGATGCCGGGATCGACGCCTATGCCATCCGCGTGCAAGGGCTGACCGGTCGCATCGAGCGCGCCCGGCAACCCAACCCATCCGAAATCGCCAGTAAAGCCGGTACACCAGATTACCGAAGAGATCCCGCTTGCGGCCAGGTCGGTCGAGCGGATTGGTGGGCTCGGCAGTCGCGGCTCGATGGTTTCGGCCGGGTCGTCCTCGGCCGGGGGCGCCTGAAGGCCGGTGCGCTCGATATACTGGTCGACCAGGCGCTTGGCATCTGCAGAAATCTCGTCGGCAAAGCGAATATGGTCATCGAGCTCATCGCCAAAGATGAGGCTGCCGTTGTCCACGCCCAGAAATCGACCGAGCAGAACGACGCCCTCCGCGCTGAGCAACTGCAGGCTGATGGTGTGCGTCGCGCCGGCTAGCGGGCGTGATGGCACCTTGCCGGATGGCAGGAGCAGTTCTTGGCGCCGGGCATCGAAATGACCGATCAAGGTCAGCCAATTGAGCATGCTGCCGCCGCGATAGTGCCGCACCCAGCGGCCGTTTCGGCTGGTCGCCAGAAAGACGGAGCGCCCAGCCAGGACCAGGTCTTCGGCAATCTGGCCTCCCGATTGGCCACTGCCGACCACCAGCACCGCGCCGTCGTCAAGTGCGGCCGCACTGCGGTATGCGGAGGAATCGATCTGGCGAAGTGCCGGCGGCAGGTCGACGGACCAGGGCGGCCGCACCGGACAATTCAGATTGCCACTCGCGATCACCACGTTACGTGCCCGAACCGGGCCTTGCGGCGTCACCACCCGATAGTGCCCATCGTCTCTTGTCAGTTCCTGCACCGGAATCCCGGTTCTCACCGGCAGTCGGTGCCGCTCGACGTAGCTCTCCAGATAGGCGACGAATTCGTGGTGCGTTATGGCACCCCAAGGATCCGGCCCGCCGTAGGAATCGCCGGGCAGGATCGAGCGTATGTTCGACGAATTCAGCCGGAACGAGTCCCATCGCTGCATTCGCCAAGTCTCGCCGATGCGGCTTCGTTCAAGTACGCAATGTTCGAGCCCTTGCTGTTTCAGGAAATAGCTTACGCCGAGCCCGGCCGAGCCGGCGCCTACGACAACGGAATCAAGTATTTCCCCCACCGTGTTCCCCGACAAAGATACGCTTTCAAAAATGATCATGTGCCGGGGAGCGGACGCGAGGGCGCTCACCCTTGCAATGCGGCGAGGCATTTCGTGCCGCCAATTCGACCGCACCTAAATAAGGACAGCATACTGCAAAGCGCCCATTTCCGACAGTCCCAAGGATGGAGGCCGGCGTCTTGGATCATCTTCGGCGTTGTGTCTTCCATGTGGAAGCCCAGCTTTGCTCAAGAGCAGGCCCGCCGGGCTTTTGTGATGACCCGGAACCGTCCGCCCTCTCCACGCATTTCGATGGATGGTGAGCAAGCCTATTTTCAACAATAGTCCGGGTGGGTCACCGGCAGGCTGGACAATCAAGCTCGGTGATTCTCCCGTCATTGGCACGGCGATCCACAGCGGCTCCGACGTCGGGCGCGTTTGCCAATCGCTCATGTGTATCGCCGACCCTGATCGGCAGCGGGAGGAGGATCCCTTCACCGAGTATTTTATCGCCGATTTCCCAACCCAGATCATCGTTCATCGATCGCGCTTTCAGGTCGATCTGAACCGGGCGCGCGAGGCTGCGGTCTACCGGTCGCCGGACCTGTCCTGGGGCCTGGACGTATGGCGAGAGCCACCGGCCGAAGACATCGTAAGCGAGTCTCTCGCCTTTCACGATGCGTTCTACGGCGAGCTCAAGCGTGTGCTTGCCGAGGTCGAGAAGCGCTACGGCAGGTTCGTCCTTGTCGACGTCCACAGCTACAACCACCGGCGCGCAGGGCCGAAAGCAGTGCCTGCGTCGCAAGATGGCGCGCCTGACATCAATATCGGCACATTCTCGATGGACCGCGCGCGCTGGGCGCCGGTCGTCGACGCCTTCATGGAGGCGCTGCGCGGCCAGCGCCTCAACGGCGAGCCGATCGACGTGCGCGAGAATGTGTCTTTCCAGGGCAAGGGCGAGCAAACCCGTTTCGTCCATGCCAATTTCCCCGAGACCGGATGTGCCATCGCGGTCGAGTTCAAGAAGATCTTCATGGACGAATGGAGCGGCGAGCCCGACTGGGCGGCGATCGAACGGCTGCGCGCCATGCTGGCGTCCACGGTGCCCGTTCTCGAGGCGGCGCTGCGGGGCATGACATGAAGCCGAAGCTCGTCGAGGCTGCGTCTCCGTTGGCGGAGATCGAGGCGGACCTGGACGCGCTTTTCCGGGACGGCAAGCCGATCCGCCGCGAGTTCGGCGACGGCAACCGTTTGCATATCGATCGGCCGCTGCCGTTTCTCTGCGTCCATGTCGGATCGCAGCAGGATGCGGCGTTCCAAATTGTTTCCGCGAATGCCTCCTATCTGATCGCGGCCGACATCGGCCTCGCCGGCGAGGGCGCGCGGCTGGTGGCGCGAAAAATGCGCGATCATTGCGGCGCATTCCTCGTCATCGACATCGGCGAGTTGGCCGAAGACCGGTTCCTGACGGAGGACGTACCGTTCCTGCCACCTTTCGAGATTGCACTGTCCAGCGGCGACACCGCGGCGGAGAAAGCGGCGCTCAAGCGCTTCACCGCCGCCGCGTCCGGACGCGAAGCGAAATACCGCACGCCGCGCGTCGACGAACTCAGTCCCACGACACGCGCGGAAGCGCGGCTCTCGCATGATCTCGGCGATGTGGCGAGCCTGACGGTGCGCTTCGCGCCGATCTACAGGGTGCCGGGCAGCGAACGCGTCTATCCCGAATTGCGCGACCTTGTCGTCGCCAACATGGTGGATTCCGCGCTTCAGGCAGTCAGCGCCTTCCTGAAGGCATCAAAGCTGGAACAGCCGGCAACCCATCGTTCGCTGGGGCGGCGCGCCTACATCGACGCTGTCGTGCGCGCCGACCGGGCACTCGACAGCGTCGCGTCGACATTCGATTTCCTGCTTGCCGTCACACCGATCAACGCCGAACCGGCCTGGCTGGAATTCCAGGCAGGCGGCTTCGAGCATGTCCCCGCATTGCTCTACAGGCCGCTCGAATTCGAGGTCGCCGCCCAGAAGCGGAAGCTCTATTCGGTCTCGCTCGATCATCTGGAAGATCCGCTGCTGACCACGCTGCTCTCGCAAAAGCAGCAGGAACTCGATCTTCAGCTGTCGATGCTCGCGGCACGCGAGACGCCCCGCTTCGTCGAACTCGGACGAGCACTCTATGGCAGCGTCGAGCCGAGCCTGGCGACGCGAGCACGCGCCATTCTCGAAAAGGTGCCCCGCGCTGCGTCGGCGGCGAGGCAGAAGGGACTGGGCGCCGACGCCGTCGCCGCAGCCGCACGAGACATGATCGCCGGATACCGCGCCGCCTACTCCGATTTCGATGCTTCCGTGGAGATCCGCGGCGACCTGCCCGCCGGCCTCCTAGTCTCTCGAAACCTGCTGCTGGTTTCGCGCGATACCAACCTTCCACCGGAGCGTCTAACCGCGCTGCTCAGTCACGAGATCGGTGTCCATCTGCTGACCTATTTCAACGGCGATGCGCAGGGGCTCGCCATATTCCGCAACGGGCTCGCCGGCTATGAGGGCATGCAGGAGGGGCTGGCCGTGCTGGCGGAATATCTGGTCGGCGGCATGACCGCGGCGCGGTTGAGGCTGATCGCGGCCAGGGTAATCGCGTGTCGGGCGATGCTTGATGGTGCGACGTTCGAGGAAACCTTCCGCGTTCTCCATGAGGATTTCGGTCTCGACGACCGCAGCGCCTTCAATGTCGTTCTGCGTGTGTTTCGCGGCGGAGGCCTGGCAAAGGACGCCATCTATCTGCGCGGCGTGGTGCAGGTCCTCGATCATCTGAGGAATGGCGGCAGCCTCACGCCGTTCTGGATCGGCAAGATCTCGGCCGCGCATTTCGGCGCAATCCAGGAACTCAACGCGCGCGGCTTGCTGCGCGCGCCGCGCCTCGAACCTGCATTCCTCTCTTCCGACGCGGCGCGTCCGCGACTCAAGAAAGCGATAGCGGGGATCGATCCGATCGATATGGTTGAGACTTGAGGGAGCATCCCCGATGCGCATTGCGTTCTTCGTCAATTCGATCGAGAGCGAGACGCCAGGCTACACGACGACAACGCTGGCGCTGGCTGCAACCCAGCGCGGACATTCGGTTGTCTATGTCGAACCAGGCGACTTCATACTGCGTCCGGATGACAGCCTGGCTGTCAGCGTCGCGGTCCTGCCTGATGCTCCCTACAAGGCGCCGGACAAACTGTATGCTGCCCTGAAGGATGCCGCGAAGCAGAAGAAGACGTTCGCGATAGGCGATATCGACGTCTTGTTTCTGCGCAACGACCCGTCGCTCGACGCCACCGATCGACCATGGGCCGCCAACGCAGGCATCATGTTCGGGCGGCTCGCAGCGGAACAGGGCGTCATCGTCGTCAACGATCCGGACGGTCTGGCACAGGCACAGAGCAAGCTGTACCTGCAGACCTTTCCCGAAGCGATCAGGCCGGCGACCCTGATATCGCGCAGCATTGCCGAGATCCGCGCATTCATCGACAAACACGCGAAGGGCTGCATCGTCAAACCACTGCAAGGGTCGGGTGGCAAGAACGTCTTCCATATTGCGACGCCTACCGATTCCAACCTCAACCAGATTTTCGAGGCCGCCAGTGGTGACGGCTATCTCATCGCGCAGGTCTACATTCCGGAGGCCAAGGCTGGCGACGTGCGCCTTTTCCTGATGAACGGCCTGCCCCTGATGCGCGACGGCAGCTACGCCGCCTTTCGCCGTGTCCCGGCCAAGGGCGACGTCCGCTCCAACATCCACGCCGCCGGAACCGCCCGCAAGGTCAAGGTAACGGACACGATGTTGCGCATTGCCGAGATGGTACGCCCCAAACTGGTCGGCGACGGCATGTTTCTGGTTGGGCTCGACATCGTCGGCGACAAACTTCTCGAGATCAATGTCTTTACGCCAGGCGGGCTGGCACGGCTCGCCGACATGTACAAGGCCGACTTTGCCACACGAGTCATCGTTGCGCTGGAGGAGAAGGCGACGCTGCGCCGAGCCTATGGAAAGACCATGCCGAATTCGCGGCTGGCGACGCTTTGAGGATGCAGGCAAGTCGGAGAGCGATTTCCTAGAGCGGTTCAGCTTTTGATAGATTCGCCGACCTGCTCTAACCATTTGTTTTTACGCAATTCCGGACGGAAAACCGCTCCGCACTTTTCCTGGAATTGCTCAAGGTATAAATATCAAAAATACATAAGTAAAAAATACGACAGCATGGACCAAGCCGGTCAGGAACGTCGTTCTTTCGTTACTAAAGCTTACGCCGCATATGAAAAGCGCTAAGATCAGAAGTACTGCGTCAGCCTCCGGGAGCCCTAACGTTAACCCCCTTCCCGTCAGCAGGCTGGCGGCCGCGACCGCCGGTATTGTCAAACCAATCGTCGCGCAGGCCGAACCCATCGCAACATTCAAGCCGCGCTGCAGCTCGTTGTTGAGTGAAGCACGGATCGCCGAAATGGCCTCCGGCATCAAAACCAACCCGGCGATCATTGCCCCGACAATGCTGTCGGCCTGGGTCACCTGGTAGGCAACGAGCGCATCTTCAACACTTGCGGCGACCTGCTCGGCGAGCATGACAATTCCGATCAGCCCGATTACCAGGAGCAGAGTGCTGGCGGAGATGCTTTCGTGAGGCGAGGTTCGCATCGAAACGTCGTGCGCTTGCCCTTCGATGAAGTCGTCTCGGTGCCGGACGGTTTGCGCGAACACAAAACTTGCATAGAGCAGCACGGAAAGTACGCTCACAAAACCAAGTTGAGCTGCTGAGAATGTGCCAGGATCCGTGGTTCGCGTGTAGGTTGGCAGAATAAGCGTCATGACGGTCAGTGCGACCAGCACCGCCAGATATGCGCTGGTCCCTTGTCGAACAATCGCCTGCTTGCGATGTCGCCAGCCGCCAAGCGTGAGACACAAGCCGACAACGCCGGTAGATGTAATCATCACCGTTGAGAAGACGGACTCGCGCGCAAGCGTGGGGTTGTTCTCTCCATGCAGCATCATGGAAACGATGATCGACACTTCGATTGCCGTCACGGCAAAAGTCAGCACCAGCGTTCCGTAGGGTTCCCCCACACGATGGGCCACAGCCTCGGCGTGGTCGAGCACCACGAAAATAGTGGTGAACATGATCGCACTCGAAAGCGCTCCGACAACTATCCTGACGCTCTGCGAACCTTCGTCTGCCGATACCCCGCTGGCTCTCACTGCGACAGCCATCGCCAAGGCGGCCAAGGGCATCGCATAAGAAGTCACCGATCGCCCGAAAACACTCATTCAAGCCCCTATACGTCTGTGCGAACCTTGCGGAAAAGCCTGTGTGGAGCATCTTGGCCAATATCGTTGTGAAGCCGACATTGCCCCATCGGCCGGCGTTCCAATCCTCACAAACAACGTCACCAGCGGCTCCAGAAGATGCCGCGGGATCGCGGTGATCCTAGCCGGGCGAGTTCGCCTTGACGACTTTCTGACATGCAGGCGTCAGCTCGCTGAGATGGTCGGACAGGCATTTGACGACGCGGCCGCCGCCCGGTTCTACGCCTTTGCAGAACTTCTCGAAATCCGCCTGGCAGGCCTCACGCTCGGCTGCTGTCTGCGCCAGCGCCGTGTTGGCTGCAAGTTGAGTTGCCAAGAAAAGCACGCTGAAAGCAATCCGCATGACAAGTCCCTCCAAATTAGGTAAGTTCAACTCACTTTCATAACGATGCGATATATACTGAGAAGTTTGCAGAGGGGCAAAATGCTTTTCGTATCGCTTAGAATCGCGCCAACGGCAGGTTTGTTTGCCGTTGTTGCGCTGATGTCCGCGTGCAGTCAGGAAAACGCCTACGTACCGCCGCCTCCGCCCAAGATAGACGTGGCGCTTCCGGTCAAGCAGACCGTGACCCCCTATCTCGACGCCACCGGCAGCGCCGCGGCGGTGAACACCACGCCGCTGGTTGCTCGCGTTTCGGGTTTCATCCAGGAAATCGACTACAAGGACGGCGACGAGGTCAAGGCCGGCACGCGACTGTTCCTGATCGAACCCGATACCTACCAGCTGGCGCTCGAGCAAGCGCAGGCTGGGCAGGGTTCGGCCGATGCCGCCGCCAAGCAGTCCGGTGCCGACCTCAAGCGCCAGCAGGAGCTGCTGTCCCAGAAGTTCATTTCGCAATCGACCGCCGACCAGGCCGCCGCGGCGGCGGACGTCGACATTGCCAAGCAGAAGCAGAGCGCGGTCGACGTCAAGCAGGCTCAACTGAATCTCAGCTACACCGAGGTCAAGGCACCGTTCGCGGGCATCGTCACCTCCCGCCAAGTGTCGACGGGGCAGCTCGTCGGCGCCGGCAGCGCCACCACGCTCGCGACCATCGTTCAGTTCGCCCCCATCTACGTCAACTTCAACATTTCGGAGCAGGACGTGCTGCGCATTCGCGCCGCCATGGCAAAGCGGGGGATAACCTCCCGGGACCTCAAGAAAATACCGGTCGAGGTCGGCTTGCAGAACGAGACGGGTTATCCGCATCAGGGAACGCTGGACTACGCCGCGCCGGAGATTACCGCCGCCACCGGCACGCTGGCGGTGCGCGCCGTGCTGCCCAATGACGACCGGGCGCTGCTGCCGGGCTATTTCGTGCGCGTGCGCGTGCCGCTCGGCGAACAGCCGGACATGCTGCTCGTTCCGGACCGGGCGATCGGCAGCGACCAGAGAGGTCGCTACGTGCTCGTCGCCGGAAAGGACGACGTGGTCGAGGAGCGTCCGGTGGAGATCGGCCAGCTTGTCGGAGCGTTGCGTGTGGTCAGCAAGGGGATCGCGGCGGACGACCGTGTGCTTGTCTCCGGCCTGCTGACGGCAGTGCCTGGCCAGAAGATCGAACCGCAAGTGAAGACGCTGGAAGCGGCGGCGGCTGACGGCGCCGCGCAATGATCTCCAAATTCTTCATAGAGCGGCCGGTGCTGGCGAACGCAATCGCCATCCTCATGGTCGTCATCGGTGTCATCTCGCTCTTTGCCTTGCCGGTGGCGCAGTATCCCGACGTGGTGCCGCCCACCGTTTCGGTGACCACGCGCTATCCGGGCGCGAGCGCGCGTGCGGTGATCGACACGGTGGCGCTGCCGATCGAGCAGCAGGTCAACGGCGTCGAGGGCATGATCTACATGCAGTCGTTCGCTGCATCGGATGGCAGCTACAATTTGACCGTCACCTTCGAGATCGGCACGGATCTCGACCAGGCGCAGGTGCGCGTGCAGAACCGTGTCTCCACCGCCCTGGCATCGCTGCCGCAGGCAGTGCAGGTGCAGGGCGTCACCGTTCAGAAGAAATCGACCGCAATCCTCCAGATCGTCACGCTGACGTCGCCGGACAGGCAATATGACAGCCTCTATCTCGCCAACTACGCGACCATCCAGTTGAAGGATGAGCTCTCCCGGATACCGGGTGTCGGCAATGTGAACGTGTTCGGCGCCGGCCAGTATTCGATGCGCGTCTGGCTCGACCCGGACAAGATGCAGGCTCGCGGCCTTACCACGCAGGACGTCGTCCAGGCGCTGCAGCAGCAAAGCGAGCAGGTCACCGCGGGCCAGGTCGGCGCGCCGCCTTCGCCCGATGACCAGTCCTTCCAGTACACGATCGAAGTGTCCAGCCGCCTTGACGATCCCGGCCAATTCGGCGCCGTGATCGTCAAGACCGGCGCCGATGGCGACATGACGCGCGTGCGCGACATCGGCCGGGTCGAACTCGGCGCCCAGACCTATGGGCAGTTCTTCAATCTCGATGGCCAGCCGGCGGCCGGTCTGGCCATTTTCCTGTCACCGGGCGCCAACGCACTCGATGTGGCCGGCAAGGTCGAGGCCAGGATGAAGGAACTGTCGGGCGCGTTCCCGCAGAGCCTGGCGTACTCGATCCCCTTCGACACCACGATCTTCGTCAGCCAGGCGATCCGCGAGGTCTACAAGACGCTGATCGAAGCCGCGGTGCTCGTGCTCATTGTCATCCTGATCTTCCTGCAGGACTGGAGGGCTATGCTGGTGCCTGCAACGACCGTGCCGGTGACGATCATCGGCGCGTTCGCGGCGATGCTTGTACTCGGCTTTACCGTCAACCTGTCGACCCTGTTCGCCATCGTGCTCGCCATCGGCATCGTCGTCGACGACGCTATTGTCGTGGTCGAGGGAGCCGCGCACAATATGGAGCGCGGCATGTCGGGCCACGATGCGGCGGTCGCGGCCATGAATGCGCTGTTCGGGCCGATCATCGGCATCACGCTGGTGCTGATGGCGGTGTTCCTGCCGGCGGCGTTCCTGCCCGGCCTGACAGGGCAGATGTATGCGCAATTCGCGCTGGTGATCGCAGCAACAGCCTTGATCAGCGCCATCAACGCGGCAACGCTGAAGCCCACGCAGTGCGCGACCTGGCTGAGGATTCCGGTGCCGCTGGACCAGCGCAATGCCTTCTTTCGAGGCTTCAATGGCATCTACCAGCGCACGGAGAACGGCTATGCCCGCTTGATCGGATCTATGGTCCGTCACAGCGCCGTGATGGGCGTCATTGCGCTGCTGATCATCGGCGCGGCAGGCTACGGCATGTCGCGCGTCGCAACCGGCTTCATTCCGATCGAGGATCAGGGCTACCTGCTGGCTTCCGTTCAGCTGCCCGATGGCGCGGCGCTGGGCCGTACGCAGGAGACGCTGCAACAGGTTTCGAATATCGCCAAGACCACCCCGGGCGTCGATAAGGTGGTGACGATCGCAGGCCTGTCGGCCCTCGACAACAATTCGACGCTCGCCAACGCCGGTGTTGCCTACATCATCCTCAAGGACTGGAGTGTGCGCAGCAAAGGCGAGGATCTCGCGTCGCTCTATGCGACGCTCAACAAAAGCCTGTCGGACATGGCGGACGGACGTGTTCTGGTGCTGCCGCCGCCGCCGATCCAGGGCATCGGCAACGCTGCCGGATTCACCATGCAGATCGAGCTGCGTGACGGTAGTTTCGACCTCGCAAAGCTGCAGAACGCGGCGGACGCGCTGACCAGGACCGCCTCGACGCAGTCGGGCATCCAGCGTGCATCGGCGACGTTCCGCTCCAACGTCCCGCAATACAAGGTCGAGTTCGACCGCGAGAAGGTGCAGACCCTTGGGCTGACCACGGACCAGGTCTTCCAGACGCTCGCAGGTTATCTCGGCTCGACCTATGTCAGTCAGTTCAACAAGTTCGGGCGGGTGTTCCAGATCTATGTGCAGGGCGATTCACAGTTCCGCCTGACGCCCGAGGACATCGGCCGCCTGACTGTGCGCAACCAGAACGGCGACATGATCCCGCTCGGCACCGTGCTGACCATCACTCCAAGCGTCGGCCCCTCGCTGATCAGCCTCTACAATCT
This sequence comes from Mesorhizobium monacense, assembly GCF_056781675.1. NCBI lineage: Bacteria > Pseudomonadati > Pseudomonadota > Alphaproteobacteria > Hyphomicrobiales > Phyllobacteriaceae > Mesorhizobium > Mesorhizobium monacense. The sequence continues at coordinate 4,634,469 of NZ_CM165567.1, forward strand.
CTATCCCTCGGCATCGATCCTTGGCGTGCAGGCTCAGGGCTTCTCGTCGGGCGACGCGATCAAGCTGATGGAGGCGGCCGCGGCCGACACGTTGCCGCCCGGCACCGGCTTCGACTGGACAGCGCTCTCCTTCCAGGAAAAGCTCGTCGGCAGCCAGATCTACCTGGTGTTCGGCATGGCGCTGCTGCTGGTCTATCTGGTGCTGGCAGGCCAGTATGAGAGCTGGCTGGCGCCGATCTCGATATTGCTCGCCGCGCCGCTGTCGCTGGTCGGCCCGGTGCTGGTCCTCACCGGTCTTGGCATCGACAACAATCTCTATGTGCAGATCGGTCTGATCCTGCTGATCGCGCTGTCGGCCAAGAACGCCATCCTGATCGTCGAGGTCGCGCGTGAGTTGCGCGCCGCCGGCAGGCCGATCGTCGATGCGGCGATCGAAGCGGCGCGAGCGCGCTTCCGCCCGATCCTGATGACGTCGTTCGCCTTCATCCTCGGCGTGGCGCCGTTGGTGTTTGCGACGGGCGCCGGGGCCAGCGCACGCAAGTCGATCGGCATCACGGTGTTTTCCGGCATGATCGCCTCCACCTGCCTCGCCGTTCTCTTCGTGCCTGCCTTCTTCGTCATCCTGCAGCGAGTCGAAGAATGGCGCGCCGCGCGCAAGACGAAGCGTATCACGCTTCCCAGCTAAGGCAGCATGGTCTCGGCCCTCTCGGTGAGGGACGCACCTGCATTCAGCGCGACGGCAAATCGAAGCGTCTTCGCCTGCTCAAGCCGTCTTCTGCGTCACCAGTCCCAGTTCCTCGACCATCGCCTCGCGCATCAGGAATTTCTGCGGCTTGCCGGTCACCGTCATCGGCAATTCGGTGCGGAAGCGGATGTAGCGCGGGATCTTGTAGTGGGCGATCTGGCCGGTGCAGAAGGTCTTGATCTCCTGCTCGGTGGCGGTCTGGCCGGGCCTGAGCACGATCCAGGCGCACAGCTCCTCGCCGTATTTGTCATCGGGAATTCCGAACACCTGGACTTCCTTGACCTTGGGATGGCGATAGAGGAACTCCTCGACCTCGCGCGGATAGACGTTCTCGCCGCCGCGGATGACCATGTCCTTGACCCGGCCGACGATGTTGCAATAGCCCTCGGCATCGATGGTGGCGAGATCGCCTGTGTGCATCCAGCCATCGGCGTCGATCGCCTCGCGGGTCTTCTCCTGGTCGTCCCAATAGCCCTTCATCACCGAATAGCCTCGCGTGCAAAGCTCGCCCGGCGCCCCGACCGCGACGGTGGCGCCCTCGGCGTCGATGGCCTTGACCTCGACATGGGGATGGATACGCCCGACCGTCGAGACGCGCTTTTCCAACGGATCGTCGACGCCGCTTTGGAACGACACCGGGCTGGTCTCGGTCATGCCATAGGCGATGGTCACTTCCGACATGTGCATCAGCGACACCACCTTCTTCATCACCTCGATCGGGCATGGCGAGCCGGCCATGATGCCGGTGCGCAGGCTGGTGAGATCGAAGGAGCCAAAGTCCGGATGGTCGAGCAGGCCGACGAACATGGTCGGCACGCCGTAGAGGCCGGTGCAGCGTTCCTGCGCCACCGCCTTCAGCGTCGCGCCGGTGTCAAAACCCTCGCCCGGAAACACCATGGTCGCGCCCTTGGTGACGCAGCCTATCGTGCCCATCGACATACCGAAGCAATGATAGAGCGGCACCGGGATGCAGAGCCGGTCGTCGACGGTGAGCTTGATCGCCGCGGTGACGAAATTGCCGTTGTTGACGATGTTGTGGTGGGTCAGCGTCGCGCCCTTCGGCGCGCCTGTCGTGCCTGAGGTGAACTGGATGTTGATGGCCTCGCCTGGCTTCAGCCCCTCGGAGATGCGGTCGAGGCTGTCATGCTCATCGCGGCCCGCCATCGCCAGCACATCGCCGAAATTGTACATGCCGGGCGAGTTGTCCTCGCCCATGCGGATGACGATCTTCAGCGCCGGCAGTTTTTTCGCCTTGAGCTTGCCGGGCGCGGCCATGGCGATTTCCGGCGCCAGCGTCTCGATCATGCCGAGATAGTCGGAGGTCTTGAATCTGACGGCGGTGACCAGAGCTCGGCAAGCGACCTTGTTCAGCGCATATTCCAGCTCGGTCAGCCGATAGGCCGGGTTGATGTTGACCAGGATCAGGCCGATGCGCGCCGTGGCGAATTGCGTCACCAGCCATTCCCAGCGGTTGGGCGACCAGATGCCGACACGCTCGCCCTTTTCCAGGCCGAGCGCGAGCAGGCCGGCGGCAAGCGCATCCACAGTGTCCGACAGCTCGCTCCAGGTGAAGCGCTTGTCCTGGTCGACGAAGACCGCGGCATCGAGCGTGCCGTATTTGCTGACGGTATCGGAAAACAGCGCCGGGATCGTTTTGTTGAGCAGCGGCATGGTGCACTCGCCCGACACATGCGCTCTGCCGTCGATCGGCGCGACGAAGGTGCCGCCCTTGCCCGGGCCGCGCAGATTGGTGGCGTTGTTCAGCTCGTCGAGTTTGATCGCCATCGCCGTCTCCTCCGCAGACATACCGAACCTATCAGCCTGCCGGGGTGGTGGAAATCCCGTCGATGGTAGTGAAGCTCGATCCCTCCCCTTGAGGGGAGGTTGTCGAGCGAAGCGAGGCGGATGGGGTCGCCTCAACTGCCTCAACCTCTTATTTGGCTTTGACCAAAGATGGAGCGCATCACCGCGGACCCCACCCGTCCATCCGTCTTCGGCGGCTGTCCACCTCCCCTCAAGGGGGAGGGAGTGCGCTCATCTTCGCAGCAATATCGCGCAACATTGCTTCATCCGCCGCCGCGCGGTTCTTCCTCGACGCGACAAGGCAAGCCTGCGACCGCAAGACGACGCCGTCGGTCAGCACCTTGAGGTGGTTGGCGCGCAGCGTCGAGCCGGTGGTGGTGATGTCGACGATGACATCGGCCGAGCCCGCCGCCGGCGCGCCTTCGGTAGCGCCCAGGCTCTCGACGATGCGATAGACCTGGATGCCGTGCTTTTGCGAAAAGAATTGCTGGGTCAGCCGCCAGTATTTGGTGGCGATGCGCAGCCGCCTGCCGTGGCGCTGGCGGAAATCTGCGGCAACGTCGTCGAGATCGGCCATGGTGTCGACATCGAGCCAGATGTCGGGCACCGCCACCACGACATCGGCATTGCCGAAGCCAAGGCGGGCGACGATTTCGGCACGAGCCTCCCAGTCGGCAAGGTTCTCGCGCAAGAGATCCTCGCCGGTGATGCCCAAATCGACGGAACCCTGGCCGATCTCGCCGGCAATTTCAGAGGCCGACAGGAAGGCCACCTCGATGCTGTCCATGCCCTCGATGCGGGCGCGGTATTTGCGCTCGTCGCCGGGCAAGCTGACGGCAAGCCCGGCCTTGGCCAAGACTTCCAGCGCCTGCTCCTTGAGCCGGCCTTTCGACGGCAGTGCCAGCGTGATCATTTGGCCGTCCCCCGCAGCGCCTCGATGCGGTCGAGCCAGACGGAAAAACCGACGCCGGGGATCGGCGTCCTGGCGCCGAGCAGCGTGAGCAGGCGGTCATAGCGGCCGCCGCCGGCCAGCGGCCGTTCGCCATTTTCCACCGCGACCTCGAAGACCAGGCCGGTGTAATAGTCGAGCGGGCGGCCGAAGGCGGCGTCATAGTGAATTGTCGCGGTCGGCAGGCCATGCGCTTCGATCGCCTTGGCGCGAGCGGCGAAATTGTCCAGGGCCGCGCCCAGCGAAAGGCCGGCACCAGCCGCGAAACTCTCGAGCGCCTGAGGCGCACTGTCGAGCGGCACGTCGATCGCGAGAAATGTCTTCAGCGCCGAGAACGCCTCGTTGGAGAGCCGCACGCTGCGCAGTTCGGCCTTCTCGATCAGGCGGCGCGCGATATCGGAGGGCGAGCGCCCGGCCGACGCCGACAGGCCGGTCTCCTCCATGCCGCCGGCAATGTGCGCGGAAAGCCCGTCCAGATCGCCATCGAGGACAAGGGCAGCCACCGGGCCGGACAGCTGGCCGTTGCGTGGCGGATTGGCGAGGTCGGCCAATGCCGCTTCCAGCATCGCCGCCGAACCGAAGGCGCGGGCAAGCCGCATGCGCCAGCCACGCGGCAGGCCCAGTGCTGCCAGCACCGCCTCGAAAATGGTCTGGTCGCCGAGCGTGACGTTCAGCGTCTTGCCGGGCAGAGCCAACGACAGCAGCGCATGCGCGTCGGCCAGCGAACGGGCGTCGGCTTGCGGTGTGTCGCGGTCACCGAGATCCTCGATGCCGGCCTGGAAGAACTCGTTGCCGCCCTCGCGGCGCTGGCGAAACACCTCGCCGAGATAGGAATAGCGGCGCGGCGTGCCGGCCTGGCTGGCGATGTGGTCGAGGCAGACGGGAATGGTGAATTCCGGCCTGAGACACAGCGTCTTGCCGGTCTCGCTCTCGGTGAGAAAGATGCGGCGGCGCAGATCCTCGCCAGCCATGTCGAGGAACGGGTCGGCCGGCTGCAGCACCGCGACCTCGACCGCATGGGTATTGCGCGCGGCGAAGAGGCTGGCGATGTCGGCGGCGATGGCGGGATAGCGGGAGGTCATCGGTTGGATGGGCGCGAGGCACCACCTTTCGCACGATCGGCTGCTTGCGCCGACAGGATCTTCCGGACCTCACCGACCAGCTCCCTCTCCGCAACCGTCACCTGCGCCGGCCGCGCCGCGCGCCATTCGGCGTTGTCGGCAATCTCGGCCGACATCCTGGCGCCTTCGATCAAATCCTTGATCTGCACCTCACCCTTCGCGCGCTCGTCGCCGCCCTGGATGATGGCGACCGGGCTGCCGCGCCGGTCGGCATATTTCAGCTGCGCCTTCATGCCGGCGCCGCCGAGATACATTTCCGAGCGGATGCCGGCGGCACGCAGTTCCGAGACCATCTTCTGGTAGCGGCCGAGGCTTTCGGTGTCCCTGTCCATCACCAGCACGACGACCGGTGCGATGACATCCGACGTGTCGAGCTTGCCGAGGTTCTTCAGTGCCGTCATCAGCCTGGAGACACCGATGGAAAAGCCGGTTGCCGGCACCGGCTCGCCGCGGAAGCGCGAGACCAGCCCGTCATAACGGCCGCCGCCACCGACCGAACCGAAGCGCACGATCTGGCCGTCCTCATTGGGGATCTCTGCCAGCAGCTCGGCCTCGAAGACCGGGCCGGTGTAGTATTCGAGGCCGCGGACTACGGACATGTCCGTTTTTATTCGGTCACGACCGTAACCTGCAGCCGTCACGAGTTCATCGATTATCGCAAGTTCCTCCATGCCCTGAAGAAGCATCGGGGCAGATGTCGAAAGTTTGCTCTCTGCCAGCTGTTTCCAAATTGCCGATTCTCGCATTGTGCCGAAATGTTGCTTTTGGCGCTCGTAATCCAGCTCATTATCAACGACTGAGACAATTCCCAAGATCAGATTAGTCTGCTTGTCATCCAGCCCTGCGCCCTTGGTGAAGTCGCCGCTTTCATCCTTGCGCCCAGCGCCCAGCAACAAACGCACGCCTTCCGGCCCGAGCTTGTCCAACTTGTCGATCGCCCGCAGTACCGTCAGCCGGCGTCCGGCATTTTCGTCGCCGCCGAGGCCGATTGCCTCCAGCACGCCGTCCAGAACCTTGCGGTTGTTGACGCGGATGACGTAGTCGCCGCGCTTGATGCCGAGCGCCTCCATGACGTCGGCCATCATCATCGCCATTTCGGCATCGGCCGCGACGCCCGGCGTGCCGATCGTGTCGGCGTCGAACTGCATGAACTGGCGGAAGCGGCCGGGGCCGGGTTTTTCGTTGCGGAACACCCAGCCGGAGCGATAGCTGCGATAAGGCTTCGGCAGCTTTTCAAAATTCTCGGCGACGAAGCGTGCCGTCGGCGCGGTCAGGTCGTAGCGCAGCGACAGCCACTGGTCGTCGTCGTCCTGGAAGGAGAATACGCCTTCGTTCGGCCGGTCCTGGTCGGGCAAGAATTTGCCGAGCGCATCGGTGTATTCGATCAGCGGCTGGTCGACAGGCTCGAAACCGTAAAGCTCGTAGACCGAGCGGATCGTCGCCATCATCTTCTCGACGGCGCGGATATCGTCGGCGCTGCGGTCGGCAAAGCCGCGCGGCAGCCGCGCTTTCGTCTTTTCCGATTTGTCGGCCATGGGATGGGTACTCGGTGTTTCGTGACGCTCTGTCGATCGGTCAAAAAAACCGATTTCCGCGGCGCGCGTGTCCTAACCGATGCAGCCGGGAGCGGCAAGGGTTTGCGCTTTTGCTGAAACAAACTGCGCCAAAAGGAAACAATTCCGCCATAGGTGCGGCATCGTGCCGACACAATCAGAGCCGATAAGCACGCCGAAACAAGGGGTTCTGGCCATGACAACGGCAGGAAAGTTCGACATCGAACACAGCGGCGTCCGCGACCTGCCGGCGCGGCTGCGGCCGGCGGGCAGCAATGCATTCGTGACGGCAAGCCAGATGGCAGGTCCGTTCGAGGTCACTGCGGATGAACGCAAGGGCTCGACGGTGCGCGATGCGCTGATGACCGGCCTGCTGGTGATCTATCCGGCCTTCGCCGCACTGGCCGCGATCGTAGCCGGCCTGTTCCTGACCGGCGCCAGCGGCGTGTGACTGCTGCTCATTTCGGCCGCTTGAACTTCTTCCGCTCCGCTTCCACCTCCTTGCGGCAGACGCAGCCTTCGAGATGGTCGTTGACCAGACCCATCGCCTGCATGAAGGCGTAGACGGTGGTCGGGCCGACGAAGCTCCAGCCGCGCTTTTTTAACTCCTTTGAAATCCTGACCGAAACCGCCGTCGTCGGATTGGCGCGCAGATGGGCGAGATCGACGATTTCTGGCCGTTCGTCCGGGCCCGGCTCGAATTTCCAGAACCAGGCAGCGAGCGAGCCGAATTCGTCGGCCATTTCGCGGGCGCGCTTGGCATTGTTGATGGTCGAGACGATCTTGCCACGGTGGCGGATGATGCCTGCATTGCCGACCAGGCGCTCGACATCCTTGTCGGCGAAGGCGGCGACCTTGTCGAATTCGAAGTTGGCGAAGGCCTCGCGGAAATTCTCGCGCTTGCGCAGGATGGTCAGCCAGGACAGACCGGACTGGAAACCCTCGAGGCAGATCTTTTCGAACAGCCTGCGGTCGTCGGCCACCGGCCGGCCCCATTCATGATCATGGTAATGCAGATAGTCGGGCAGGTTGCCGTGCCAGAAGCAGCGTGAGATGCCATCGGGGCCGGCGAGCAGGCCAGTATTTTCGTTTGCCATCACAAGAAATCCATTCGTTAATGCGCCTTTGCGCTGCTTTTACCGTGGCTTTACCAGATTCCTGAACGGGCCGGTAACCACACCAAAAGGTTTACTGACAAACCCGCATTTTACGCATTCCGATTCATGTTTCGGTTGCCGCTTGGCGCCAAGGATCGCGCCACCGGGGGCACTTTCCCTCGCGTGTCAGACGATCAAGGTGCGTTCCGATGAACATCTTCTTGCGTTCCGTGCTCGGCGCCGCGGCCCTTCTTGCCGCCGGCACCACCTCCTCCTTTGCTGATGACCGCTATGCCGACCGGCCGCCGGTGATGGTGAGCCCCGACCTTTCGGCGCCCTGGGTGCTGCAGCTTGGCCGCGCCCCGGGCATCGTGCGGCAGAACCGGCAGGCCGCGCAGCAGCCGCGCATGCGCTACGCACAGCCGGCACAACCTGACCAGGTGCGGACAGCAGCCGTGCAAGCGCCGGCCAAGCGCTTGGTGAAGCGGCCGCAGATCAACCCGATCTACCTGCCGCAGGAAGTCGCCTATGACGGGCCGCAGAAGCCGGGCACGATCGTCATCGATACGACGCAGAATTTCCTCTATCTGGTCGAGAAGAACGGCAAGGCGCGGCGCTATGGCGTCGGCACCGGCAAGCCCGGCTTCGAATGGTCGGGCACGCACAAGATCACCAACAAACGCGTCTGGCCGGACTGGCGTCCGCCGGCGGTGATGATCAAGCGCGAGGCCGCCAAGGGCCGTTATCTGCCGACCTATCTCGCCGGCGGCGAAGAGAACCCGCTCGGCGCGCGCGCGCTCTATCTCGGCACGACGGAATACCGCATCCACGGCACCAACCAGCCATGGACGATCGGCGGCGCGGTGTCGTCGGGCTGCATCCGCATGCGCAATGAGGACGTCGTCGATCTCTATGAACGGGTCAATGTCGGAACGACCGTGGTGGTGATATAGTCACTGCGAATCAGCTAGTTAGGCAGCGCTGAGTAGTTTTTGGCGCGCTGTTGCCCTCAAGCCATAGCGCGCTTTTGAAGGACGTGCTTAGACTGGCAACGATTTAACGGGGGACGGGCCGTGTGGGGATACGGTCAGTCACGAAAGGGCAGCACGGGAAACCGCGCTGCCCTTTTCGTTTTGCGCAACGGGTGGGCTTCGGAAAGGCTTCGACGATAGGTCGCATGGCGGTTTTGCGTTTCGCGCTGCCCTTTGCCATGTTCTTTTGCTATGTCGGCGCCAACACTCCAGATCTGGGTTCAGTCCATGGCCTTGCCCGACGACAGCCGCTACCTCAAGGGCGGTCCGGTTGCCCAGCGCATCATCGCCGCGGTGCGCGAGGATGCGGCGATCGCGCGAGCCGAAGGTTTTCCGCCGAAGCTGGTATCGATCACCGTCGGCGACACCGCCGCGGTCGACGTCTATGTGCGCAACCAGCGCGCCAAGGCGGAACTGGCCGGCATCGGTTTCGAGGAACGGCGCTTTGCCGCCGACATCACAGCCGGCGAGCTGGAAGCGGCGATCCATGGGCTCAACGCCGATCCGCGCGTCACCGGCATCATCATTCAGCGGCCGGTGCCGGCGCATATCCCGATCAAGACGCTGCAGGCGGCTGTGCATCCGCTCAAGGATGTCGAGGGCATGCATCCGGCCTCGATCGGCAACATCGTCTACAACCAGCTCGACCTGGCGCCCTGCACGGCTGCGGCCTCGGTCGAACTGCTGAAGGAAACCGGCCTCGACCTAAAGGGACTTGAAGTGGTGATCGTCGGCCACTCCGAGATCGTCGGCAAGCCGATCGCTTTCCTGTTGATGAGCGAAGGCGCGACGGTGACGGTGTGTCATCACATGACGCGCTCGGTGGCGGCGCATGCGCGGCGCGCCGATGCGCTATTCGTCGCCGTCGGCAAGCCAAGGCTGATCAAGGCCGACATGGTCAAGCCGGGTGCCGCGGTGATCGACATCGGCATCAATTCGGAGATCGGACCCGACGGGCAAAGCCGCATCGTCGGCGACGTCGACACCGACAGCGTCAGGGACGTGGCGTCCTGGATCACGCCTGTGCCGGGCGGTGTCGGCCCGATCACGGTCGCGATCCTGCTGCGCAACACGATGGTGGCACTCAACCGCCAGCGCGCGCTGTACAACGCGACCTACGGCGTGGCGGACAAATTTGCGGCGGAATAGACCCGCATCGAGCAGCCGGGTACGCCGTCACTCGGCGGCGATCAGCCTTTCTTCGGCAACGCCTGCCGGCTTCGGTCCGCCATAGGCCCAGTCGAGCAGCTTGATCGTGTGCACCACCGGCAGCTTCGCGGCTGAAGCGATCTGGGTGATGCAGCCGATGTTGCCGGTGGCGACAATTGAAGCTCCGGTCGCCTCGATGTTCCGGACCTTGCGGTCGCGCAGCTTGGCCGAGATCTCGGATTGCAGGATGTTGTAGGTGCCGGCCGAGCCGCAGCACAGATGTCCCTCGCGTGGCTCGCGCACGACGAAGCCGGCCCTGGTCAGCAGGTCCTTCGGCTGGCGGGTGATCTTCTGGCCGTGCTGCATCGAACAGGCCGAGTGATAGGCGACGACCGTGCCGGGCTTACGCACCGGCTCGGGCAGGTCGAGAGCGGCGAGGTACTCGGTGATGTCTTTTGCCAGCGCCGAAACGCGTGCCGCCTTTTCGGCATAGGCCGGATCGAGGCGCAGCATGAAGCCGTAGTCCTTGATGGTAGTGCCGCAGCCCGACGCGGTGATGATGATGGCATCGAGCCCACCTTGGTCGACGGCGCGCGTCCAGGCATCGACGTTCTGCCTCGCCGAGGCAAGAGCCGCATGCTCGCGGCCCATGTGGTGCACCAGCGCGCCGCAACAGCCCTCGCCGTCCGGCACCACCACCTCGACGCCGAGCCGCGTCAGCAGCGAGATCGTCGTGTCGTTGATCGCGGGGGCGAGCACCGATTGCGCACAGCCGGTGAGGATGGCGACGCGACCCTTTTTCGTGCCTTGCCCGGCATGGACGCCCGGAGACGCCATCGGCGATGCCGGGGGGATCGAGGCCGGAGCAAGCTTGAGCATGGCGCCCAGCGGCCTCAGCGCCGGGATCTTTTCGAATAGGCCGACAAAGGGTTTGCCGAGCTTTGCCAGCTTCAACGCCGTGCGAAAGCGCGCGGGATAGGGCAGCACGAAAGCCAGCATGGCGCGGATCACCCGATCAAGCAGTGGGCGCCTGTAGGTCTCCTGGATATGGGCGCGGGCATGGTCGACCAGATGCATGTAGTTGACGCCGGACGGGCAGGTGGTCATGCAGGCGAGGCAGGACAGGCAGCGGTCGATATGGGTGACGATCTGCCTATCGGCCGGACGACCGTTCTCCAGCATGTCCTTGATCAGGTAGATGCGCCCGCGCGGCGAATCGAGTTCGTTGCCCAATGTCACATAGGTCGGGCAGGTGGCAGTGCAGAAGCCGCAATGCACGCATTTGCGCAGGATCTTCTCCGATTCTGCGACATGCGGATCGGCAAGCTGGGCAGCTGAGAAATTGGTCTGCACTAGAAGTCCTTACCTTCTGAGCATGATCTTTTCCGAAAACCGGTCCCCACTTTTCGGGATCATGCTCTATTGCCCAAGGAGCCAGCTTTCCGGGTTCTTGACCGGCTCGCCGCGCTGCAGCGCCTGGATGCCCAGAATGCAGCGGGCGATGAACCAGACGGCGACCGCGAACATCAGCAGGAAGCCGATCATCACGAAGATCAGCACCATCGAGACCAGCGCGTAAAGCAGGCCGATCCAGAAGGTGCGGATCAGGAATGTATAGTGGCTCTCTACGAAGCCGCCGGCCTTGCCGCGATTGATGTAGGCCAGCACGATGCCGACAAGGCCGGTGATGCCTATGACAAGGCCGGCGAGATAGAGGATGTAGATGACCAGCGCGTTGGTCGCGCCCGGCTCCAGCCAGCGGTCGGTCTGGCGCGGTGTGTTCTGGCCTGGATTGGTGTTGCTCATGGTGCGGCTCCCTCCGTTGTCGGGTTCAGAGTAGCAGAGCCTGAGCCCGGCGCCATGCGGCCGGGGTTGAGGATCGCCTTGGGGTCGAATTCGGCCTTGAGGCGCGCCGACAGGGCCGCGAGGTGCGAGGCCTGCGGCTCGAACACCGGCACGGCGGCGCGATGCGAGAGAGCGGCACGCACCAGCGTCGCGTGGCCGCCGCCATGTTTGCGGATCAGGCCCCGCAACAGGCTCGCCTCGGGATCCCCCGCCTCCATGCGCAGCCAGATCAGCCCGCCCTGCCAGTCGTAGAAGGCGCTGACGCCGGCCTGCATGCGCAGCGTCAGCACCATCTGGTGCGCCTGAGACGGCGCCATCGAGACGCGCCAGACCGATTTTTCCGTGCCGTCGGCGAAGGGCACGCAATCACGGACATCGCGCCAGATGGCTTTGGAGGACGCGCCCACGATCTCCTGCAGCGGACCGGCCTTGCCGAGCAACTGCTTCAGCGCGGCGATGCGATAAGCGACCGACGGACCAAATCCCTCGACGCGTAGCAGCGTCGCGGGATCGCTGCCGAGCGTGCTTCCGGCGACGCGCGCGGCGACGCGTTCGGGCAGATGGGCGGCACTCGACACTTCAGCGCTGGAGCCGAGCGCCAGCGCCATGGCGGCGGTGGCGGCATCGTCGAGCAGGCCACGGATGGCGAGCGTCACCTCGGTCTCGGCAGCCGGCAGCACCTTGAAGGTGACGTCGGTCAGCACGGCCAGCGTGCCCCAGCTGCCCGCCATCAGCTTGGAGAGATCGTAGCCTGTGACGTTCTTGACCACGCGGCCGCCGGACTTGAAGGCCTCGCCACGGCCGGCAACCGCGCTGATGCCGAGGATATGATCGCGCGCGGCACCAGCCTTCAGCCGGCGCGGGCCGGAAAGGTTGGCGGCGAGCGTGCCGCCTATTGTGCCCTTGCCCGGCGCGCCGCCGAGCAGCGGGCCGTAGTCCATCGGTTCGAAGGCCAGTTGCTGACCGTTTTGCGCCAGGAGTTGTTCGATCTCGGCAAGCGGCGTGCCGGCTCTGGCCGACAGCACCAGCTCGGCTGGCTCGTAGAGGGTGACGCCGGTGAGTTTCGACAGGTCGAGCGTGTGCTCGCTCTGCTGCGGACGGCCGATGCCGCGCTTGGAGCCGTGGCCGAGGATTTCCAGCGGCGCGTCTTCCGCCGCTGCCCATTGGACGGTGGAGAGGACTTCGTCTGATGTGGAGGGGGTGAAGGTGGTCATGGGCGCGACGCACCCGCGAGTGCGGAGATGCCGCGTTCCTGGAACGCCGACATGTCGACCTGAGGCGCCATCACCCTCAAAACCTCGGAATGTCCGGAAACGCCACCTGCCCGCGATGCACATGCATCCGCCCAAGTTCGGCGCAGCGGCGCAGCTGCGGGAACACCTTGCCGGGATTGAGCAGATGGTTGGGATCGAAGGCGCATTTGACGCGCATTTGCTGGTCGAGGTCGATCTGGTTGAACATTTCCGGCATCAGGTCGCGCTTTTCGACGCCGACCCCGTGCTCGCCGGTCAGCACGCCGCCGACCTGGACGCAGAGGCGCAAGATGTCGGCGCCAAAGCTTTCGGCCTTGTCGAGCTCGCCCGGCACGTTGGCGTCATAGAGGATTAGCGGGTGCAGATTGCCGTCGCCGGCATGGAAGACATTTGCGACGCCGAGACCGTATTTTTCGGAGAGCTCGCGCATGCCGGCGAGCACGCGCGGCAGTTCCTTGCGCGGAATCGTGCCGTCCATGCAGTAATAGTCGGGCGAGATGCGGCCGACCGCGGGGAATGCCGCCTTGCGCCCGGCCCAGAAACTCAGCCGCTCCTGCTCTGATTGCGAGATGCGGCAGGTGGTCGAGCCGTTCCTGTAGGCGATGGCCTCGACAAGGCCGATCAGGTGGTCGACCTCGACGCCTGGTCCGTCGAGCTCGACGATCAGCAGTGCCTCGACATCGAGGGGATAGCCGGCATGGACGAAATCTTCCGCCGCGTGGATCGCCGGGCGGTCCATCATCTCCATGCCGCCGGGGATGATGCCGGCGCCGATGATGTCGGCGACGCATTGGCCGCCCTGCTCGCTGGTCGGGAAGCCGATCAAAAGCGCCCGCGCCGTCTCCGGCTTCTTCAGGATGCGCACGGTGACCTCGGTGACGACACCGAGCAGGCCTTCGGAGCCGGTCATGACGCCGAGCAGGTCGTATCCTTCAGAGTCCAGATGCCTGCCGCCCAGCCGCATCACCTCGCCATTCATCAGCACCATCTCGATGCCCAGCACGTTGTTGGCGGTGAGGCCGTATTTCAGGCAATGCACGCCGCCGGAATTCTCCGCGACGTTGCCGCCGATCGAGCAGGCGATCTGGGAGGATGGATCGGGGGCGTAGTAAAAGCCCTCCTGCTCGACGGCGGTGGTGATGCCGAGATTGGTGACGCCCGGCTGGGCGACGACGGCGCGGTTCGGAAAATCGATCTCGAGGATGCGGTTGAAGCGGCTCATGGCCAGCAACACGGCGTCCTCGAGCGGCAGCGCGCCGCCGGAGAGCGAGGTGCCGGAGCCGCGCGGCACGACACGGATGTTGCGGTCGTTGCAATATTTCAGCACGCGCGAGACCTGCGCCACCGTCTCCGGCAGCACGACGACCAGCGGCAATTGCCTGTAGGCGGTGAGGCCGTCGCTCTCGAAGGCGCGCATGGAGTTCTCGGCGTCGACGACGCCCTCGCCCGGCACGATGATGCGCATGTCGGCGACGATCTCGTCGCGCCGGCGCATCGTGGCATCGTCTGGCTTCGGCATGGCCAGGCCGGACATCAGCAGCCTCCATCGCTTGACTGGTAAAAATCTTTTACCAGCCGGAGGCATCTGTTGCAAACCCTGCTTTGGTCGAAATCGAAAGCCGGCCGCGGAACGGCCTTCCGCAGCGGCAATCTGCCGCTGCGCGCCGATCACATCTGTAGCAAGGTCGGCCGGCCTATTCGCCCGGATGTTTCGCCGGCTCGGAGTGCATGTGCCGCACGCGGCGCACACCCCACCAGACGAGCAGCACGGCAACCGGCACCGCAGCGGCGGTGACGACTTCGGGCGCAAACACATGGCCGAAGATCGAGGCACCCTTGGCGAGATAGGAGATGAGGCCGACGACATAGTAGGAGACGGCGGCGACGGAGAGACCTTCCACCGTCTGCTGCAGGCGCAGTTGCAAGCGGGCGCGATTGTTCATCGAGGCCAGCAGGTCGCGGTTCTGCTTCTCGACCTCGACATCGACCCAGGTGCGCAGCAAAGTGGTGGCGCGGGTAAGCTTGCGCGACAGATTGGCCTGGCGCTCCTCGACCGAACGGCAGGTGCGCATGGCGGGCGCGACGCGCCGCTGCAGGAAGCCGCCCCAGGTGTCGTAGCCGGGCACGGCCTCTTCCTCCAGCGCTTCCAGCCGCTCGACGACGATGCCGTCATAGGCGCGGCTGGCGCCGAAGCGGTAGAGGCTGGAAGCGGCATCAGCCTCGAGCTCCGCGGCAAGCTCGGTCAGGTCGGCGAGCAAAGTCTGGCTGTCGCGGGTCTGGGCGACCTTCATTTCCAGCGTGGTCTGCGCCAGCCTGTCTTCGATGCGGCGGGCACGGCCCGACAGCGTCAAGGCCAACGGCAGGCCGAGCATGGCCAGCGTGCGGTAGGTCTCGATGTCGATCAGCCGCTGCGACAGCGCGCCGGTCCGCGCCGGCGTCAGGCCGCGATCGAGCACTAGGATGCGGGTCAGGCCGTCGCCGTCCTGGCGGAAGTCGGTGATGATGGCGGCGTTGCCGCGCTCGACCAGCGAATAGCACAGGCTGGTGGGGTCGAAGCTGGCGATCAGCCTCTCGCTCGCCTGCGTCCATTTGCGGATTTCGAGCCTGATGCCGGAAATGACCGTTCCCGGCGGCGAAAACCCATTGCCGAAGGGCGAATCCTCCTGCGCCCTGCCGCTTTCGGCAAGCGGCCCTTCCCACAGATAGGTCGAGAATTCCGTATGCCGCTCCCAGCGCAGCGTGCCCTTGCCCCATTTCATGGCATGGTGGCGGGCATGACGGTCAGGCGCGGCGATGCCGAGGCGCCGTGACAGTTCGGAGAGCACGGCCATGTCGACGCCGGAACCGCCCTCGGTCATGAAGGCAAGCTGCACCAGCACGCGCGGCTTCTCCATCAGCGGATGCGGGCGGGCATGGACCTCGCCGAGCGCGCCCGGCCGTCCCTCATGCGCCGGAAAGCCCATGACGCTGCCTTGGGCGCGCGGCTGGAATTCGAGATTGGACGTCTCGTCCGACACGGCTGGTCCCCCTGTTTTCGACCCTTCGTGCAATGGCGTCCTCTAGAGGCAATCGCCAGAGGACGTAAACAGCAAAGTTTAGCAACAGCCAATATGCGAACGCGACCCGGGAACTGACCAGAACGGGCGAATTGGATAAATAATTTGACCAGTTGTCGACACTGGCTCTAATCTGCGCGACACCGGCAAGATTTCCCAGGCGCCCCTTTGAGCGACATTTTCTCCAGGATCGAGCATTCGCGCACCGCCGACGAGGTGGTGCAGCAGATCGAGAGCCTGATCCTCGAAGGCGTGCTGCGCACCGGCGATCGGCTGCCCGGCGAGCGCGAGCTGGCGCGCCAGTTCGAGGTGTCGCGGCCGATCCTGCGCGATGCGCTGAAATCCCTCGAGGGACGCGGCCTGCTGACGACGCGGCCAGGCGGCGGCACCCATGTCGCCGACGTCATCGGCCAGCTGTTCACCAAGCCGGTGACCGACCTGATCTCCATGCATCGCAAGGCTGTGACCGACTATCTGGAATATCGCCGCGAGATCGAGGCGATCGCCGCCGAATACGCGGCGCGGCGCGCCACCGCCGACGACCTTGCGCTGCTCGATCGCATCATGGCGCGCATGGACGAGGCGCATCGCACCGGCGACTTCGACGACGAGGCGGAAATCGACATCGAGTTCCATCATGCGGTCTGCGAATGCGCGCACAATATGATCCTCCTGCACACGTTGCGCTCCTGCTACCGGCTTTTGTCGGAAGGCGTGTTCCAGAACCGGCTGCTGGTGTTCACCGTGCCCGGCGCGCGCGAGGCGCTGCTTGCGCAGCATCGGGCGATCTACACCGCGATCAAGGCCGGCGATCCGGCCACTGCTAGGCAAGCGGCGATGGATCACATCTCCTATGTCGAGCGGTCGATGCTCGAGGCCGAGCGCAGCGGCGACTGGCAGCGTGTGTCGCGGCTTCGGCTCAAACAGCGCTCGGAAGCCGGCGAGGGCGCCAAGACAACGACCTAGCAGGGAAAGACCATGAGCAGCATTCTCACCATCGCCGATCTCAAGGATCTCGCGCGCCGGCGCGTGCCGAAGATGTTTTTCGACTATGCCGATTCCGGCGCCTGGACCGAGAGCACCTACCGGGCCAATGAGGAGGACTTCCAGAAGATCAAGTTCCGCCAGCGCGTGCTGGTCGACATGAGCAACCGCTCGCTGGAGTCGACCATGATCGGCGAGAAGGTGGCGATGCCCGTGGCGCTGGCCCCAACCGGCCTGACCGGCATGCAGCATGCCGATGGCGAGATGCTGGCGGCGCAGGCGGCGGAGGAATTCGGCGTGCCGTTCACGCTGTCGACGATGAGCATCTGCTCGATCGAGGATGTCGCCTCGGTGACGAAGAAGCCGTTCTGGTTCCAGCTCTACGTGCTGCGCGACAAGGATTTCGTGCTCAACCTGATCGACCGGGCAAAGGCGGCGAAATGCTCGGCGCTGGTGCTGACGCTCGACCTGCAGATCCTCGGCCAGCGCCACAAGGATGTACGCAACGGGCTTTCGGCCCCGCCCAAGATGACACTGGCCAACATTGCTGACATCGCGATCCGCCCGCGCTGGTGGATGGGCATGGCCGGCACGAAGCGTCGCACCTTTCGCAACATCGTCGGCCACGCCAAGGGCGTCGGCGACGTCGCTTCGCTGGCGTCGTGGACGACGGAGCAGTTCGATCCGCAACTGTCGTGGAAGGACGTGGCCTGGATCAAGGAACGCTGGGGCGGCAAGCTGATCCTGAAGGGCATCCTCGACAAGGAGGATGCGCTGATGGCGGCCCAGACCGGCGCCGACGCCATCGTCGTTTCCAACCATGGCGGACGCCAGCTCGACGGCGCGTCGTCGTCGATCGCCGTGCTGGAGGAGATCGCCGATGCGGTCGGCGACACCATCGAAGTGCATATGGACGGCGGCATCCGCTCGGGCCAGGACGTGCTGAAGGCGCTGTGCCTCGGCGCCAAGGGCACCTATATCGGCCGCCCCTTCCTCTACGGCCTCGGCGCGATGGGCAAGGACGGGGTCACCATGGCGCTGGAAATCATCCGCAAGGAGATGGATATAACACTGGCGCTGTGCGGGAAGCGCCTGGTGACCGACATGGGTAAGGATCAGCTCCGGCGCTAGGAGCTTGTTCACCGATTGGGCCTAGCGTCTCCCGTGACGGTTCCGTCGCGGAGACGCTTAAACCATTGACCCAGCCCGGCATTCACTTTCTCGACGCGCGCGCACCGCAGGACATGCGGCTTTACGCGATCGGCGACGTGCATGGCCGGCTCGACCTGCTCAGCGCCATGCATCGCAGGATCGAAAGCGAGATCGAACATAAGCCAACCGCCGACTGGCGCGTCATCCATCTCGGCGACTATGCCGACCGTGGGCCGGACTCCAAAGGCGTCATCGATTTCCTGATCGAAGCCCGCAAACGCGACCCGCGCCACCTGATGCTGGCCGGCAATCACGACATCGGCTTCCTCAATTTTCTCGACACCCCCGATGCGGACGGGCTGTTCATGCGCTTTGGCGGCGTCCAGACGGCGCTGTCCTATGGCGTGTCGCTGGCCGCGGACGCCAGCTGGTTCGGAAAGGCGGAGACGGTGCGACGGGGACATGCGGCATTGGTCGAGGCCGTGCCGCAGGGCCATGTCGACTTCCTGCGCTCGCTGCCGTTTTCAGTGACGTTCGGCGATTTCTTCTTCTGTCACGCCGGTATCAGGCCGGGCATCCCGCTCGAGCAGCAGAGCCCGCAGGACCTGATCTGGATCCGCGAAACCTTCCACGACCATCCCGGCCTTTACGAGAAGATCGTGGTGCATGGCCACACGCCGGTGCCGGAAGCCGAAGTGATGGCCAACCGCGTCAATGTCGACACGCTCGCCTGGCATTCAGGCAAGCTCACCGCGCTCGCCATTGACGGCGCGGACAAGCGTATCCTGACGGTGACTGGCGAAGGCGAAGGATTTTAGCGGAGGGCGGCGGTGACACCGTAGCCGTCGACGGCCTGATGGTTGTTGGCAGCATCGGCCGAATAGATGCCGAGACCGCACAGCACGATGGCAGACAGCATGACAAAGGACAGAAGTGCTGCTTTCACGGACGTCATCTCTTGTTGAGCTCGCTGCATCTGTGCACGAGGCGGTTACCAATGCGTTGAAACGAAAAATTCGTCTCAAAGTTTCGACGATTTCGCGCTTCTAGGCCGATTCTGTATCGGCCATGTGTCGCGCGGGTCACACAAAAGGTTCATCGCGGTTGCACGGAAGATGCAGAGCGCGCGCCTTCTATGCTGAAGGCCGGCCACAGACCAAGGATGAAAGGAGTTTTCCCTAGATGGAACCGGCGCCGCGTGCCAAATATGTCACGCTGCGCGGTCCAACGGTCGCGGCCGGCGTTGGGCGCTCAAATGGTCGCCACCCAGGCGCGGGCAATGGCGAGGCCGGCGGCGTCGGCATCCGGTCCGTTGCGGGCAATCTCGCCGTCGAGCCGGTCGTTCCAGTCGGGATGCCGCTCGGCAATGAGCGAAGCGAAGGACGTGCTCCAGTCGCGCACCATCGGGCGATCCGCCTCGAAATGGAACTGGAAGCCATAGACGGCACGGCCGATGCGGAACGCCTGGTTTTCGGCAATGGCGCTGCCCGCCAGCCGGACGGCATTGTCCGGCAAGACGAAGGTATCGTCGTGCCATTCGAAGATCGGGAATTTTTCGGGCAGTGACGCCAGCACCGGATCCGTCTTCGCCGCCGGCGTCAGCGACACCTTGTGCCAACCGAATTCGGTGGCGCCGCCGATCTGGTTCTCGCCGCCAAAGGCACGCGCCAGCAGCTGGCTGCCGAGGCAGATGCCGAGCACCGAGCGGTCCTTGTCGGCAAAGTCGCGCGTCAGGTCGAGCAGGCCGGGGAAATACGGGCAATTCTCGTCGTCGAGCGCGTTCTGGGCGCCGCCGAGCACCACCATCGCATCGTGCCCGGCCGCATCGTCCGGCAACGGGTCGCCTTGATACGGTCGGCGCAGGTCGATATCGGCGCCCGCCTCGACAAGGGCCGCACCAATCTGGCCAAGCCCCTCATTGTCGAAATTCTGGACGACCAGGACTCGCATCGAAAACCTGCTGACATGAAAACGATGCAGCGAGCGATATCATGGCGCCAGCATTGCAGCCAAGATGCGCATTCGGGGAGAAGGCTATGCCACTGCAGAACCGGGTCGATCCGTTCGGCGCCATCCACGCTGTGCCCGAACGCGGGCTGTTCACCGGCAATCGCGGCATCATCCATGACCCCGATACGAAGTCGCTGCTCAGGAAACGCTGGGCCTTGCCGGCCTGGATCATCTGCGTGTGCCAACTCCGCAATGCGCGGCGCGAGCCGATGGGCCGCAACCGGGCGGGTGGCAAGGCAGGCTGGACCGAACTGTTCTTCCTCGACGAGGTGACGGCGCTCGCCGCCGGGCATCGGCCCTGTTTCTTTTGCCGGCGTGAGCGGGCGAGCGATTTCGTACGGCGCTTCGGCGAGGCGTTCGGCATTGACGAGCCGCGCGCGCCGATGGTCGACAGGCGCCTGCACAAGGAGCGGTTGGCCTCGGGCGGCCAGCCGCCGTCCATCGAAGCGGAAGACCTTATTGGCCTACCGGACGGGACGATGGTCGCGGATGGCGCCTCTGCCTATGCCCTGCGCGCCGGCAAGGCGCTTCGCTGGTCGTTCGCGGGCTATGGCGATTCGAAGGACTTCGACAGTATGGTCGGCCGAAAGCTTGGCCTCGTCACGCCGGCGACCACCGTTTCGGTGCTGCGGCAAGGCTATCCGCCTGTCTGGCATCCTTCCGCCGATACTTGACGGCAACCCTCGCCTCGCCCATTCCTCGGCGATGCGCGCCAATTACAAGATGCAGCGGCTGTTCGTGCCTGACGATCTCGGAGCAGAGATCGAATTCGATGCCGGCCAGCAGCAAAGCCATTATCTGATGCATGTGCTGCGGCTTGGCGAAGGCGCCGAGATCCTGCTGTTCAATGGCCGCGACGGCGAGTGGTCGGCGGCGATCGCCGCGAAGTCCAAGAAGGCGGTGCGGCTCAAGGTGCTCGCCCTGCAGCGGCCGCAGCCGCCGCTGCCCGACCTCGTCTACTGCTTCGCGCCGCTGAAGCAGGGGCGGCTCGACTATCTGGTGCAAAAGGCGGTGGAGATGGGCGCCGGCATCCTGCAGCCGGTCATTACCCAGCACACACAAGTGGCGAAACCCTCCATCGATCGGCTGCGGGCCAATGTCGTCGAGGCGGCCGAACAATGCGGCATCCTGGCGGTGCCGGAGGTGCGGGAGGCCGAGAAATTCGAACACCTGCTCAGCGGCTGGGACAAGGAACGACGGCTGATCTTCTGCGACGAGGATGCCTCGACCAACAATCCGCTGCCGTCGCTTCAGGCGGTGCGGGACAAGAAATTCGGGCTGCTGGTCGGGCCGGAAGGCGGCTTTTCCGACGACGAGCGCAAGATGCTGCGGGCGCTGCCGTTCGTCACCGCCATTCCGCTCGGGCCGCGCATCCTGCGCGCCGATACGGCGGCGGTGGCCGCCCTTGCCGTGATGCAGGCGACGATCGGCGACTGGTGATCAATTCCACTTGACCTGTGGCTCAGGATTTTTCGCTTGATCGGCTGCTGACATTTCGTCCATCTAGCGCCCGGCGGTTGTCCCCACCGCCGCGGAGGGCTTTTCATGGCGCGCGACACAACCGATTTCCGGCCGATCGAAGGCGTCGACGAACTCGTCGAGCACCTGGCCGAAGGCAACAAGCCACGCGACAAATGGCGCATCGGCACCGAGCACGAGAAATTCCCCTTCTATGTCGACGGCAACGCGCCGGTGCCCTATGGCGGCGAGCATGGCATCCGCGCCATTCTCGAAGGCATGCAGGAAAAGCTCGGCTGGGATCCGATCATCGATGATGGCCGTATCATCGGCCTGGTTGAGCCGACCGGTCAGGGCGCGATCTCGCTGGAGCCCGGCGGCCAGTTCGAACTGTCCGGCGCGCCGCTGGAGTCGATCCACCAGACCTGCCGTGAGGGCAATGCGCATCTGGCGCAGGTGCGCGAGATCGCCGAACCGATGGGTATTCGTTTCCTCGGCCTTGGCGGCAGCCCGAAATGGTCGCTGGCCGACACCCCGAAAATGCCGAAATCGCGCTACGAGATCATGACGCGCTACATGCCGAAGGTCGGCACCAAGGGTCTCGACATGATGTACCGCACCTGCACCATCCAGGTGAACCTCGACTTCGAGAGCGAGGCGGACATGCGCCGCAAGATGCAGGTCTCGCTCAAGCTGCAGCCGCTGTCGACGGCGCTGTTCGCCAACTCGCCCTTCACCGAGAGCCGGCCCAACGGATTGCAGAGTTGGCGCGGCGACATCTGGCGCGACACCGACAACCAGCGTTCGGGCCTGCTCGAATTCTGCTTCTCGCCCGATTTCGGCTTCGCCGACTATGTTGAATGGGCGCTCGACGTGCCGATGTATTTCGTCATTCGCGACGGGCACTATCACGACATGACGCACGTCACCTTCCGCCAGTTCATGGCCGGTGCCGCCCGCACGCAAGTGCCCGACGGGCTGCCGACGATGGGCGACTGGGCGAACCATCTGTCGACGCTGTTCCCCGACGTCAGGCTGAAGCGCTTCCTTGAAATGCGCGGCGCCGATGGCGGGCCGTGGCGGCGTATCTGCGCGCTGCCTGCCTTCTGGGTCGGGCTGCTCTATGACGAGGCGGCGCTCGACGCCGCCGAGGCGCTGACTTCGAGCTGGACCTACAAGGAGGTTCTGGCGATGCGCAATGCGGTGCCCGAGCACGGCATTGCCGCGCCCTTCCGCAACACGACGCTGCGCGAGATCGCCCGCGACGTGCTGGTCATTTCGCGCCTGGGGCTGAAGAACCGCGGCAAGAAGAACCGCGACGGCTATGACGAGACCTCGTTCCTCAACACGCTGGATGAAGTCGTGGCGCGCGGCACCACCAGCGCCGAGGAAATGCTTTCGGCCTACCACACGCGCTGGGGCGGGTCGATCGAGCCGGTGTTTATGGAATACGCGTACTAGCCCTGCGGGGGTTGGCCCGGCCGCCTGACAGGTAAAAGCCGCTTCAATCGGCGGTGGAAACGAACTAGGTTTCTCCCAAGAGGATTTCCGGAGGAGAGACCTATGCCTTCCTTGTTCGACATATTGGCGCAGGCCCAGAACGGCAATGGCATGCAGGCGCTTGCCCAGCAGTTCGGGCTTTCCATTCAGCAGACGCAGTCGGCGGTCGAGGCGCTGCTGCCGGCCTTTTCGCAAGGGCTGCGGCGCAACACCGCCGACCCCTATGGGCTCGGCGCCTTCATGACGGCGATGGCGAGCGGCCAGCACGCCAAATATTTCGAGGACGCAACCAGGGCCTTCTCGCCACAGGGCCTTGACGAAGGCAACGGCATTCTGGGGCATCTGTTCGGCTCCAAGGACCTGTCGCGCGCCGTGGCCAGCCAGGCGGCGCAGGCGACCGGCCTCAGCCAGCAGGTGCTGCAGCAGATGCTGCCGGCCATGGCTTCGATGATGATGGGCGGACTGTTCAAGCAGACCACCAACCAGATGCAGGCAGGCGGTTTTGGTGGCGGCGGCAATCCGCTCGGCGAGATCATCGAGCAGATGATGCGGCAGGCGGGCGGCGGCGCGCAGGCGCCGCAGCCGCAGAGCCCGATGGACAACCCGCTCGGCAAAGTGCTGCAGGACATGTTCGGCGGCGGCGCGCAACAGCCGCAAAGCCAGCCACAGCAGGCGCCCAATCCCTATGGCGACAACCCGCTCGGCAAGGTGCTGCAGGACATGTTCGGCGGCGGTGCACAACAGCCGCAGGGCCGGCAGACGCAGCCGCAGCAGACTGAGAGCCCGTATGGCGACAACCCGCTGGGCAAGATGTTCGAGGAGATGCTGCGGCAAGGCGGTGGCGGCGGTTTCGGCATGCCGGGCGGCCAGCCAGCGCCGCAGGCGCCGCAGCCGCGCCAGGCACCGCAGCCGCAGGCCAATCCGAGCGGCAGGCCGAGGAACCCGTTCGACGATCTGTTCGGCAAGATGTTCGAGACCGGCGCCCAGCAGCGCGACGACTATCAGAAGGGCATGGAATCGATCTTCGACCAGTTCAAACGCGGCATGGACCGGCGGTAGCCCGGAAGACGCGAAAAATGACCCTGGGCGAACTCGTCGTCAGTTGTGCGATGGGCGCGGCGGGACTTGGGGTTGTCTATTCTGTAGTTCGATACGATCTGGTTGATCCGCGCGACGCTCCTGGCTACCGGGACATCCGCGACGCCCTAAGGCATGGCAAGCCGCTTCCATCACAATGGAAACGCTTCGATGACAACAATCGTGTCGGCTATGCCATACTGGTTTTGAGCTTTTGGGTCTTTGGGACCTTGATCTTTGCTCACAACTGGCTCGCCCAGTTTATCGACCAGTTCTGAGCCAAAAAAGAAAAGCCCGGTCCTTGGGAGGACCGGGCAGGATGCAGGCGGGCCGGCGGGGAACCGGCAGGGAGTGGGAAGCCTGCGATAAACGTTGGTCGCGCCGAACCTCAAGAAGGTTCATGAGCATCCAAACAGCAAGCAACAGCGATCAGGCCACCTTGCGGGCGAGATCCTCGATCGTATCGATCCGGTCGCTCACGATCGAACGCAGCTTCGCGGTCGGATCGCGGCCGAACGGCAGGTCGATGGCGACGTGCAGGTCGCCGCGCGTCAGGCCGATATCGGCAAGCTCGGCGTCCGACATCTCGCCGAGGCGATAGAAGGCCCGGCGGTTTTTCCAGGCTTGGTAGGCGTTGGCGACCGCATTGATCACGCGCGTCGCAACGGCCGGACGCGTGGTGATGCGCGAGGTCTCGGTGGCGAAATCATACGTGGTCATGTCGATCTCCTTCAGATTCGAACAGACGAAGCCGGCCGATCGGCGCTGGAGCACAGCGCCGTTCCGGTCTCGATTCACATGCCTTCATGTGGACAATGCGAATTTGCCACGGCCCGATTGATTAATCCAACGAATGTTTCTAATCTTTAGCATCAACAACAATGATGGATTGACCCGATGAAAGCGCCGCTCGATCTCGATCAGTTGCAGACCTTCATCTCGATCGCCGATACCGGCAGCTTCACCCGCGCGGCGGAAGAGGTGCACCGGACACAATCGGCGGTGTCCATGCAGATGCGCCGGCTGGAGGAGCGGATCGGCAAGCCGCTGTTCGAAAAGGACGGGCGCACCAACAAGCTGACGGAGGAAGGCGACAAGCTGCTCTCCTACGCGCGACGGCTGCTCTATCTCAACCGCGAAACGCTGGCTGCCTTCGACGACCGGCGGCTGGAAGGCACCATTCGCATCGGCACGCCGGACGACTATGCCGACCGTTTCCTGCCGGAAATCATGGCGAGGTTCACGCGCTCCAACCCGCGGGTCGAATTGACCGTCATCTGCGAACCGACGCCGGGGCTGGTCGAGCATATCAAGCGCGGCAACCTCGACCTGGCACTGGTGACGCACAACGACACGCGCGGCCAGTCCGAAGTGGTGCGGCGTGAGCCGCTTTTGTGGGTCACTTCGGCCAACCACGCGACGCATGAGCAGGAAATCCTGCCGATGGCGTTCGGCCGGCCGAATTGCATCTGGCGGCGCGCCGCCGTCGATGTGCTCGACCGGCAGGCCCGCGAATACCGCATCCTGTTCACCAGCTTCTCGGCCACCGTCATCACCGCCGCAGTGCTGTCAGGCCTGGCGATTTCGGTGCTACCGGAATGCGCTCTGCGGCCAGGCATGCGCGTGCTCGGCGAAGCCGACGGCTTCGGCACCCTGCCTGACTGCCGCATCGGCATCATGCGCGGCCAGACCTCGCAGCCGGAGATCGTCGATGCGCTTGCCCGCCACATCTCGGAAAGCCTCGACAACATTTCCGTGCCGCTCGGCGAAGAGACGGGAAGCTTCGATTTCGCCGCGCTCGCCTTTGCGAAGATGAAGCGGACCAAAGCGAACCAGATCCTGCCCGGCTGGTAGAGTTCCCTGTTTCTTGCATGTCGCCCAAAATTCTGGGCTCTTGGGTGACATGCATCAGGCGCGGGCTGCGGCCGGCTCCTGATCGCCGCCGGGCGAGATCCCCGGCAGAGCCAGCAACTGGGCCGGCTCCAGCGGCGGCGAGAGTAGAAAGCCTTGCAGCTGCCGGCAGCCCATGGCGACCAGCAGTGTCTTCTGCGCCTCGGTCTCGACGCCCTCGGCGGTGACCTCGACCTCAAGCGCGATCGCGAGATCGATCAGCGCCTTGACGATCGCCGCCGAATTGCCCTCGCCGTCGAGAAGCCGCACGAAGGAGCGGTCGATCTTCAACTTGTCGATGGCATGGCGGCGCAGATAGCCGAGCGACGAATAGCCCGTGCCGAAATCGTCGAGCACGATGCCGACGCCCGACTGGCGCAAAGCGGCCAGGGCCGCCCTTGAGGTGTCGTTGTTCTCCAGCAGCACGCTTTCGGTGATCTCGAGTTGCAGGCGCTGCGGCGCCAGGCCGGTCTCGGCGAGGATCGACGCGACCTGTTCGGGAAAGCCAACGTCGCGCAATTGCAGCGGCGACACGTTGACGGCGAGCCATCGCAGTTCGGTGCGCACTGCGAAGCGACAGGCTTCGAGCAGCACCCATGCACCAAGCTGACCGATCATGCCGCGCTCTTCGGCGATGGCGATGAATTGTGCCGCCGGCAACGCGCCGTGGACCTCATGGCCCCAGCGGATCAGCGCTTCCGCGCCCAGGATGGTCTTGCCGTTGGTGGCGAAGACAGGCTGGTAGGCCAGCTTGATGCCAGTTCCGCCATTCAGCGCCTTGCTAAGCTCGCTCTCGACCTTGCGCTTGCGCAGCAGAAGGTCGTCCATGTCGCCGGCAAACACCTGATGCCTGCCGCGGCCGTTCTTCTTGGCTTCGTAGAGCGCGATGTCGGCCTTGCGCAGCAGATCGTCGGCATCGGCATCGGCGCCGGCCGAGAGCGAAATGCCAATGCTGGCGCTGACGAAGACCTGGTCGTCCGTCAGCTTGAACGGCTCCTGCAGTTTCTGCTGCAGCCGCTCGGCGATATCCTCGGCAGCTCTGATATCGCGGATGTCGATGAGGATCAGGGCGAATTCGTCACCGCCCAGCCGCGCCACGGTGTCGACTTCACGGATCGTGTGCTGAAGCCTGGCCGCGGTCTGGCGTACGAGTTCGTCGCCCGCCGGATGGCCGAGCGTATCGTTGATGTGCTTGAACCGGTCGAGATCGATATAGAGCAACGCCACCCTTCCCGTATCGTGGCCGGTCGTGAGCAGGGCCCGCCGCAGCCGGTCCTCGAACAAGGCCCGGTTGGGCAGGCCGGTAAGCGTGTCGTGGAAAGCGAGATATTGTGCCTGGTCCTGGCTGGTCTGCAGCGCCGACGAGGCGCGGCGCAGGCGGCGCAGCAGAAATGCCAGTACGCTTGCCGCGAGCAGCAACCCAACGACCAAAGCGGGAGCTGTCTTGCGCACCAGCGTCAGGCCGGGGCGCTCCTGGTCCCAGCCGATATAGCCAAGGATGACACCCCGCGAATCCATTAGCGGGATGGTTGCCGAGGCGGCCGGCTGCGAAAGCGGCAATAGATGCGCGCTGGCCAGCAGGTACTTTTCGGCAATCCTGCCGATGACCGCGTCGTTGATGAATTCCACCGACACGTGCAGATATTCGCTGCCCGGCTCCTGCGTGAGCCGGTCCGTGCTCGGCACCAGCGGCATGACGCTGAGGATGGCGGGCTTGCCCCCAAGCGACACAAGATCCTGGGCGACCATCTTGGCAGGCGCGTCGGACGTGTCATCCTTCGGCGGCTGGGCGATCATGCCGCGCAGCTTTGCGATCGTAGGCTGGATGGCGGGCTCGTCCTCGCCATAGACGGATGGGTCGAGCACCTTGCCCTCCCGCATGACATGGACCGGACGGTTGGCGGCGTCGAGTAGGTAGACGCGATCGTGGCCGTAATAGGAATACATCCAGACGCTGAGATTTTCCTCTATCCAGCTCTCGTTGCCGGCCTTGGTGTTGATCACGGAATCGTCCCAGACGGTGACGCTTTCCTGCTCGCGCACGACCGCCGCGATCTGATCCTTCAGGCCATTGGCGAAGAAGATCTTCTGCCGTTCGAGCGAGACATGATCGGCCTGGGCGGTGGCGTAGATGCCAAAGCCGACGACCATCGCCAGCGCAAAGGCGGCGAGCATCAGCACTGTCAGCGTGACCTGGTGCGTCAACGGGCTGCTGTTTGGGCGTGCGCTCATGCGTCCTTGGCCGTTTGAGTGGCCCTCACTCAAAGCAAATCAGGCTTAAGATCGCGTTATAATATTAGCGAGGATTGATCCCTCGCCTTGACGCAGGCCGATAACCGCTCCCCAATCGAGCCATGAGCGAAGCATCCGAATCACGCACCAACGCCACCGAATACACGGTGAGCGAGATTTCCGGCGCGCTGAAGCGCACGGTCGAGGACGTCTTCGGCAATGTGCGGGTGCGCGGCGAGATATCGGGCTATCGCGGACCACACTCCTCCGGCCATGCCTATTTCGCGCTGAAGGACGACCGCGCCCGGCTCGACGCGGTGGTGTGGAAAGGCACGATGAGCCGGCTGAAATTCCGTCCCGAGGAAGGGATGGAGGTGATCGCCACCGGCAAGCTCACCACCTATCCCGGCAAATCCAATTACCAGATCGTCATCGACAATCTCGAGCCCGCCGGCGCAGGCGCGCTGATGGCGCTGCTGGAGGAACGCAAACGTCGGCTGCAGGCCGAAGGCCTGTTCGATGCCGGCCGCAAACGGCGGCTGCCGTTCATGCCGCGCACCATCGGCGTCGTCACCTCGCCAACGGGATCGGTGATCCGTGACATCATCCACCGCATCAAGGACCGCTTTCCGCTGCATGTGCTGGTCTGGCCTGTCAGGGTACAGGGCGAGACAACGGGCGCGGAAGTGACCGCCGCCGTCAACGGCTTCAACGCGCTGGCGTGGGATGGCGCCATTGCGCAGCCCGACCTTCTGATCGTGGCGCGCGGCGGCGGCAGCCTCGAGGACCTCTGGGGCTTCAACGACGAGGGCCTGGCCCGCGCGGTCGCCGCCTCGCGCATTCCGGTGATTTCCGCCGTCGGCCACGAGACGGACTGGACGCTGATCGATCTCGCCGCGGATGTGCGGGCCCCGACGCCGACGGGCGCGGCCGAGATCGCCGTGCCGGTCAAGGCCGATCTCGAGGCGACGCTTGCCAGCCTCGGCGCGCGGCTCAAGGCCGCGGCCTCACGTAATTTCGAGCGCAAGCGCCAGGCGGTGCGCGCGGCGGCGCGGGCCCTGCCCTCGCCCGACCAGCTTCTGGCGCTGCCGCGCCGGCGCTTCGACGAGGCGACGAGCCGGCTCGGCCGAGCGCTTTCGGTCAGCATCGAGCGCAAGCGGGCGCGGGTTGCCGGGCAGCGGCTGACGCCGGCCACTTTGTCCCGACGCATGAACGAGGCCCGCACGCTGACCGGCCGCGACCTTGCCCGGGCGCAGGCGGCGTTCTTCGCCATTGTGCGCGAACGCAGGGCCCGCTTTCAGCGCACCTCGACCAGGCTTTCGCCGGCGCCGATTGCCAGGCGGCAGAAACTGCAGGCGGATGCGCTCGCCGGGCTGACACGACGGCAGGACCAGGCGGTTGCCAGACAGCTGGACCGCCTGCGTGGAAAATTGACGCAAGCCGATCGGCTGCTGGCGACGCTGTCGCACAAGGCCGTGCTGGCGCGCGGCTTCGCGCTGGTCAAGGATGCCGACGGCGCGGTGATCAAGCTGGCGGCGGAGGTGGCGCCGGGGGCAGCGCTCTCGCTGGAATTTGCCGACGGCAGCGCGGGTGCGATCGCGACCAGCGGCACGGCGCGGCCGAAGACGATCGACAAGCCGGCCGCCAAATCCTCCGCCACCAAACCGAAGGAACCGGGCAATCAGGGGTCGCTTTTTTAGAGGACGGCATGACCGGATTCGATCCGCATCTTCGGACGCCATCGGGCAAGCCGCGCGCCCGCGCCTTCGGCATCCCGTTCGATGGGGCGCCGGGCCGCTTCAACGCCATCACCGACGTATCAGGCGTTTCGGTTGGCTACGCAACGCTAGTCTCAGGCGACGGGCCGCTTAGAGTAGGCACGGGGCCAGTGCGCACCGGGGTGACCGCCGTCCTGCCGCGGCCGCTCGGCGAACTCGCCACACCGGTGTTCGCCGGCGTCTTCAGCCAGAACGGCAATGGCGAATTGACGGGATCGCACATCATCGAGGAAACCGGCGCCTTCAACCTGCCTGTCACCGTCACCAACACCCATTCCTGTGGCGTTTCGCGCGACAGCACGCTGCGCTGGATGCAGCGCGTGCTGCCGGCGGCACTTGACAGCGCGTGGGGCCTGCCGGTGGCGGCCGAGACCTATGACGGCTTCCTCAACGACATCAACGGCCATCATCTGAGCTTCGAACATGTCGAAGTCGCGCTCGATGCCGCTGCTGGCGGGGCGATCGAGGAAGGTAGCGTCGGCGGTGGCACCGGCATGATCTCATTCGGCTTCAAGGCCGGGTCCGGCACGGCGTCGCGTGTCGTTGCATGGCAGGACAGCCGCTACACGGTCGGCGTGTTCGTGCAGGCGAATTTCGGCAAGCGGTGCAATTTCACCCTTCGCGGCCTGCGGGCCGGCCTCGATCTCGCGGAGCCGGAGATCCGCGAAGGCACGCCGCGCACTGAGAAGGGTTCGATCATCGCCATCCTCGCCACCGACGCGCCGTTCCTGCCGCATCAGATGAAGCGGCTGGCGCGGCGGGTGCCGCTCGGCATCGCCATGACCGGCGGCTTCGGCTACCACAGCTCAGGCGACATTTTTCTCGCCTTTTCGACCGCCAATCCGGAAGCCGCGCTGGCGCCGTCAGGGCGGATGGCCAACGCCGATTTCATACCGGACGTCGATATCGACCCGTTCTTCGACGCGGTCATGCAGGGGGTGGAGGAAGCGATCCTTAATGCGCTGGTCGCCAATGAGGATATGACCGGCCGCGACGGCAATTTCGTGCCGGCGCTGCCGAAGGCCTGGCTTCAGGCCAAATTTCCAAAGGGATAGGCGCCCGCAAAGGGCTGCCTTGCCCGACCCTGCGGCCGGGCGCGTCGTCAGGGCCTGCCCGAATTCGCTTCGCGCTCTTCTGCCTCGGCCGCCTCTTCGAGACGCGACGCAATCAGTTCCTGGATGTCGCCAACCTCTTCCTGGATATCCTCCAAGGGTATGCCGGCCTCAGCAGCCTTGGCCGCACATTCCCTGGCAAGGGTCTCGGCCTGCTTGTCGATCTCCGCCGGCACGGGCTGGCAATGGACCTTCTCGCCAATCCACCCCTGCAAAAACTCGATCGCATGTTCACTCATACTGCTGCTTCCCTAGCGGCTAAGCCGGTTGGTAATCATAAACGTCCGCATCCCGCAAAGGATGCATGTTCCCATTCCAACCGAGTCGGCGCCGCCCGGCAAGCCGGTCGTGCCCAAGGTCCACAGAGGCGAAGGAAGAAGGTTCAAGGAGCACGTTCTGACTGTTGAGGATAATGGAACTGTTGCCTGGGATCGTTAGCGATCCGACGCGCTGTTTCTATTTGCTTTTCCCCGGCCTTCAAGGCCGATTTGCATCACAATAGGTGTCACAACATGTAGCACGTTTACAGCGCCTTCACGGACACAACCCAAGGTGAGCCGTCGAAGCCGCCGCTATATAGTGACATCGCCACGCAATGTCGACTCTGCTCGCTACCCTGTTCTTCCGCCGCGCTGAGGGCTGGTGCCAGTCAGCCACCTCGTCAATGCCCGTGGCTTTGTCGGGAACTCGGATCACGGTCGCGATTTACCCGATATCCACGCATCAGGGTGGTGGCGTCGTTCTATGCCGTGCGAGCGGGCTGACTTTGTCGTCATCGGCGGCGGGCCGGCAGGTGCCGCGGCAGCGCTGACGTTGCGTCGCCACGTGCCCGGACGGCGCGTGGTGCTGTTCGAGGCGGGGCGGCGCGACCGGGCAAAGCCGGGCGAGATATTGCCGGCAGTGGCGCAGGGGCTGCTGCGCCAGCTCGGGGTCTGGGCGCCGTTCGTTGCCGCGGGTTTGTTGGGCTGCCCGCCGTGAATGCCTATGCGCCACCTTCATCGTCGTCGTCACCCGTTCTCGTGGCTCCAGTCGAACTGGTAGGCTTCGCCCGGCGCGAATATCAGCGGAACATAGTCATCGGCGGCTGCGCCGCCCTACTCGAACGGCTTCAGCCTGCGGCCAAGGTCGGTGGGCCCACCAGCCGGGTGATAGGTCCCTGCCGCTTGCGGAAGGTGCGATATGCGATCCGACGTGTGCGCTGTTTGGTCGGCGCAGTGGATTCTGACATTGAGGACGGTCCTTTGCCGGTGCTAAAGTATCCCGCGCTCACTGTTTTGCATTCGCATCGTCTCCAGCGCCTGGCCCCAGGCGACGAGGTCATCGAGCATGGCGTTGACCGCCGCCGCCTGATGCGGACCGGGCTTGAACGCGGAAAAATTCTCGAAATCGGTAAAAAGAGATAGCGCGACCTGGGCCCGCACGGCGGCAACCTTGATCTCGCCCATGATCAGTCGCAGATGCTCGACGGCGCGCGTTCCACCTACGCCGCCGTAGCCGACAAACCCGGCGGCCTTGTCATTCCATTCGCGGAACAGATAATCGATCGCGTTCTTGAGCGCGCCTGATGTCGAATGGTTGTACTCGGGCGTGACAAACACGAACGCATCGAAAGTCGCGATCTTCGCGGCCCAGGCTTTGGTGTGCGGCTGTGCGTACTGACCCATCGAGGGAGGAAGCGCTTCGTCGAGAAGAGGCAGGTCGAAAGCCGCGATGTCCACGACCTCGAAAGAGGCATCGCTCCGCTCCGCAGCGATGCCGTGGACCCAGCGTGCGACAACCTCGGCCTTGCGGCCGGGACGGGTGGTTCCGATGATGATCGCCACATTCAGCAAATGTCTTCTCCTTGAAGCAAAGGCAGTTCTAAACCGAGGCCAAGATGCGCCGCTGTTCAGACAGACTGCCGGCCACCGCACGTGCGGGCGCGGTCGGCGCACACTCGGGGGTAGTTGTACCGGTCCGCCGCTAGTACGAAAATCCAAACAATATTGAAAAGTCTATTCAGAATTTTCGCCATGCCAACCTGATTGATGCCGCAACGCCTCAGGCCATGACAGTGCGTGGCTCTACCAAGCGGTCTCGCCGCCGTCGACCGGGTAGTTGGCGCCTGTGATGTAAGACGCCCGGTCAGAAGCGAGGAAGGCCGCGAGTTCCACTAGCTCCGCGGGCTGACCGAAGCGCTTGAGAAGCGTCTTTCTGGTTATCGCGTCCCGGGCCGCCTGGTTGTCGCCAAGGTCGCGGTCGGCGGCCGGGGTCAGGAACGGCCCGGGACTGATCGCCACCGCACGGATCCCATGGCGTGCGCCTTCGAGCGCTAATTGTCGCGTCATGGCGATGACGCCCGCCTTCGCTGCGACGTGCCCGACCATCAGGGGGGCCTCGTGGGCGATCATGCCTGCCGCGGACGCGACGTTTATGATGACACCGCCACCGCGCCGGACAAGGTGCGGCCATGCGAACTTCGACACGAAGAAGGGAATGTCGAGCTCGCCAGCTATGGTCGCTCGCCAGTCATCGATAGAGAAGTCGGGCATCGGACCGAAGTATTGTATGGCAGCGTTGTTGTAGACCACGTCGAGCCCGCCGTAAGCGGCCGCGGCATCCTCAACCATCTTCCGCGCCTGTTCGGGGTCGGTGAGATCGATCGGCGCGATACCGGTCATCTCACCGCCGGCGCGACGTATGAGCTGGACCGTCTCGTTGTTGGCATCAACCTTGATGTCGCACCCGACAACCTTTGCGCCTTCTCGCGCAAAGGTCTGTGACGCGACGCGGCCCAGACCTCCTCCGGTGCCGGTGATCAGCACAACCTTCTTGTCGAGTATTCCCATAGGTTCCTCCCGGTCTGAACTGTCTCAGGCGTGCAGGCCCCCCTCCGGGGAAGCTAGGACTTCTCAGAACTCGACAAAATCCGTATAAAACTGGAAGTCCTTTTCAAGGAATTCGAAATGCGGAGTCCAGCCACACCGAGCGTCGATCAGCTTCTGGTGCTGCTTACAGTGGCCGAAACGGGAAGCTTTACTGCCGCCGCCAAACGCCTGGGGCGCGCCACGTCCGCCATCAGCTACGCGATCGACACGCTGGAACAACAGCTCGGTCTTTCGCTGTTCGATCGTGGAACGACGCGCAAGCCGAAGCTCACGCAACATGGCGAAGCGATCCTGTCAGAAGCCCGGGCGGTTGCCCACAGCATCGAGACATTGCGCGCGCGAGTCCGGGGATTCCTCGATGACCTTGAACCCGAAGTGTCGCTTGTGGTCGACAGCATGCTGCCAGGCGATCGGCTGACAAGGTTGCTTGGTGAATTCAACGCCCAGTTCCCCACGGTGCCAATTAGGCTCTTGGTGCAGACCCTTAGCGGGGTCGAGCGGGCGGTCCGAAACGGTCATGCTCGAATCGGCGTGGGAAGCCAACTGCACATGGACATGACGGGATTTCGCCGCATCGACATTGAAAGCGTCCAGATCATTCCCGTGGCTTCGCCTGATCATCCTCTGGCTCAGGCGAGCAAGGCTGCTCCACGGCAGGCAAGCGATTTCGTCCAGCTTGTTCTTTCAGAGCAACCGGCGGGGGAAAGCCGGGACTTTGGCGTTGTCAGTCTCAATACCTGGCGCATCGGTGATCAAGCAGCGAGGCACAAGATTCTCCTCGCCGGACTCGGATGGGCCGGAATGCCGGAGCCGATCGTTCGCGCCGATATCGCATCCGGAAGGCTCGTGCGACTGAACCTTCCCGACTGGCGTGGTGGAGAATATACCCTGCAGGCCGTACACATGACCGATACTCCGCCGGGTCCAGCCGGACGGTGGCTGATCGAGCGATTGGTCACGCTGTCGGACGGGGGCGAGGCGCCTATCCAGGAAATTGCAAAGCCGACCAAAGCAAAGCGCGCCACCCGGACTAGGCCTGCCGAGCGCCGGCCGGGCAGCAACTGATGGCGCGCCCAATGGAGCCTGGCCGTTGTCCTGCCGGTCAACTTGATGCGGTTTCCCTACGGTCAACAGTACCGACATGAACGCCGTAGGCCCCGACACCTCCATGCGCTGACATATGCCTTCCCTGTCATAGGGCTGAAGCAGGCGCCGACGGTGGGCCTGAATGCCAGGCTCGCCCCGAAAACCCCATCTGTTGGCCAACGAGAAAGAGCTCTTCCATGTACTCGCGGTCGAACTCCGATCGAGCCGCTTTCATGAATTCTGATGGAATGGAGGTAAACAAAGTGTTCGTGTTGGTTTCGCGAGCGATGCGATCCACTTCCCGCAAGTCCGCTAAGCCCTGGTATTTTGTCAGGGTCGCGATGGATCGGATCGCAAGCGGAAAAGTAGCTTCCTCGGTAGGCTTGTAGTCGGGTGTGAACTTGCCGTTGCGGATCACATAGAGGGTTCGTTCTCTCACACCGCCAAACGCCACTCGCTCGAATCGGGAGAAAATTATCCGCGGTGGCGCGAAGAAGATTTGAGCCGTGACGCCACCATCGACATGTAGTTCGTCGTAGGTGCGTCCATGGACGTTCACGCGTATTCGCACGGGAGGGAAAGCGCCAGGGATGGCGCTCGATGCGAGCAGAACCCGAACGATGAGATCACGACGATCAGGCTGCTGCCTCGCGGCGATCGCCGAAAGATCCCAGATGACGGGGCGCTGAGCGTCAATATTGGTGGTCTGCACGATCAGACGACGCCCCTTGGAGTACTCCCGCGCGATCGCATCTACTAAATCGTCCGTCATGTATTGTTCGATCAAGCGCTTAAGTGGAGCCGTGTCATACCGGGACGATCCGAGGAAACCGAAGATCCCGCGATCGATGACAAGGTCACTGTTGCCGTACTTCGTATATACGTCCTTCAACACTCCGTCATATTGAGGCCCAAGGAAGGCGAACGGGGCGGCAAGTGCGCCTGTCGAGACGCCCGTCACCACCTCGAATTGAGGGCGCAGACCGCTCCGGGTCCATCCGGTGAGAAAGCCGGCAGCAAAGGCGCCATCGCCGCCGCCACCTGAGATGGCCAGAAAGTCGGCTTTCCTGGTGCTTGACCCCAATTCGCCGGCAAGAGCGGACTCCCTGACCTGGCCATATTGCCGGCGGATGCCCGCCTCCATCGCTGGCGTGAACTCGTCGCCCCAGAATCGGATATCGCCGTAGCCGCTGACACGGGCGGCATCAAGTTGCGTCCCCGGCACGGCCACGCGATCGTGCATTGCAAGGCACCCACTCATCATAGCCGCAAAGGTCACAAGTAGAGCCGCGCGGGTTACACGGCCACATGTCATCGCTCGAACCCCTCCAGCAAGAATTCTCCTCAGGATTGCCACCGCCTCTTGTTTCGATTGGGTTCCGCATCTCGCACAGACCGACCATACCGGTCAGGTTCAGCGTCACCGCTCAGAGATAGCTGGGATCGGCGAAGCCCTGCAGGGTTTCGAATCCAGTCTCGTCCATGTCCGTGACATTGGTTTCCTTGCCGATGGCCCGGGCTCCGATTGTCTGGTCGAACAGGCGCATGTTCCAGTAGCCTTCCTCCCTGAACCGCCCCCAGCGCCAGATGGCTAGTCTCGGACGCATCGAGTGAACCATTCAGGCAATCCATGGCAGGTGATCGATGAGCACCAGCACCGAACTTCGATTGTCAGTTCGTCCGAATTGGTTTGCGATCTTCTCTGAGACATGAGGCGTCCTAAGCTAGGACTTCTCTGAACCCGACAAAATCCGTATAAAACTGAAGGTCCTTTTCAAGGAATTCGAAATGCGAAGCCCGGCGATGGCGAGTTCGATCAGCTTCTGGTCTGCTGACAGTGGCCGAAACGGGAAGCTTTAGCGCCGCGGCCAAACGCCTGCGGCGCGCTACGCCCGCCATCAGCTACGCAATCGACACGCTGGAGGCGCAACTCCAAGCGCTAACGGCTGCTTCGCGCCAGAGGTGGACTTGAGACTCCAGCCGCACTCTGCGGATTGTTCTCGGAGCCGACTCTCTTATGAAGTCTAAGCGATAGACTATCCGGCAACGCACCCATAGGATGCAAGAGTCGCCGTCTCAAGGCATTTGCGTGATGACCCAGGATCGCGTTCCGCGCCGCCTCGTAGCAATCCTTGCTGCCGACGTATCAGGCTACAGCCGGCTCATGGAGCAGAACGAGGCTGGAACGCTTGATGTGCTGAGGGCGCAACGTCGCGACATCCTAAGCCCACTGATTGCCAGATACGGCGGTCGTCTGGTCAAGCTCATGGGCGACGGCATACTGATTGAATTCGGCAGCGCCGTTGATGCGGTGCAATGCGCAATTGAGCTTCAGCGCGAAACCGGGCTGGCAAACGACAAGATACCGCATAAATCGCGGATGGTTCTGCGCATTGGCATCAACGTTGGCGACGTGATCGTTGAAGGGGATGACCTCTACGGCGACGGCGTTAACATTGCTGCCCGGCTCGAGGCACTAGGGCAGCCCGGTGACATCTGCATCGCCGGCAATGTCTACGATCAAGTCAGGAAAAAGATTGAAGCCCGATTTGACGATCTTGGCGCAATGGCTCTCAAAAACATCTCCGAGCCGGTACAGGTTTACCGGGTCAAGGCACAGACGCAGACAGCAATATTCAGCGACGATTCGTGGAAGCTGCCGCTGCCGTCAAAGCCGTCCATCGCAGTCCTGCCATTCACAAATATGAGTGGCGAAACCGATCAGGATATGTTTGCCGACGGGCTGACCGAGGACCTCATTACAGACCTCTCGCGCAACACAGGTCTGTTCGTGATCGCCCGACACTCGACTTTCGCATACAAAGGAAAGTCAATCGACGTTCGGTTGATCGCACGCGATCTTGGAGTGCGGTATATTCTGGAGGGCAGCGCTCGACGCTCCGCAGGCCGGGTGCGGGTCAACGTTCAATTGATCGATGCAACCGAAGGAGGTCACCTGTGGGCCGAACGGTTTGATAGGGGGCTTGAGGATATTTTTGCTGTCCAGGATGAAGTGACGGGGCGCATCGTCCAGGAACTCGCGGGGCGTCTCGCTCCACGGCCGGAACGAAACCGACCAAAGGATATTTTGGCCTACGACCTCTGTGTGCGAGCCAGAAGCCTGATTGAGTTCAATGCCGGATCTCCGGCAGCCCGCGAGGCAAGTTTGATCGCGTGGCAGGCCACTGTTGTCGATCCCGGATATGCCGAGGCCTATCGATTGTTAGCATTCGCGCTCTGGCAAGCTTGGGCATTCGCGATCGAGCCGAAAGAGCCATCGAGATCGATTGCGCTGGAGATGGCTTCCCGAGCCGTGCAACTCGATCCGGATGACGCCGCAAACCGGTGGGTGCTCGGTTATCTTTTTGCACATGAGGGAAAATGGGTTGAATCGGAATCGGAATTCTCGGCTGCTCTAGCAATCGATCCGAACCACGCCGACGCTCTGGTCCTCTACTCTGAGACGCTTTCCTTCGACGGTCGTCCTCTTGAGGCTATAGAACTTTTGAAGCGCGCCCTGCGTGTCAATCCGCATCCAGCAGCGTGGTACTACTGGGAGTATGGTTTGGCTTACTACGCCGCGCGCCAGTACGAGCTCGCCTTGGAGATGCTGACTGTCCCCTCGACCTACGCAACTGCCTCCCGACGTGTTTTAGCAGCAACCCTTGCGCAACTTGGGAGAACGGAAGAAGCGAAACGCGAGGCGGCGCAGTTCATGGCCGATAACCCAAAATTCACCATCAGCCACTGGGCGGCGAGCCAGCCTGCACGTGACGAGACAATCGTGCAGCATTTCGTCGAGGGGTATCGCAAGGCCGAACTCGCCGAATAGATATGGTCGGCCCAATCAGCAGTCCTTGTATCCATTCGAGCGTCATGCGTGCCTCGGCGTTTTGTCCCGCCGGCGACAAGCTGATGCGCAGCGCCAGCGCCTGGATGATCTCCCGACAATGCGAGGTCTGCGCCGATTGCTCGACGAAACATTTCCGTGCGGCCTGGAATGCTCAGGATCGGAGGCGCGAAGACCGAGATCGCCTTTGGGTGAACCTTGAAATGGGCCGGTGTCGAGGTGACGATCTCACCATCGGTGTTGACCGGCATCGGCTTCTCCGTCTCGATGTCGAACTCGACGCACCTGGCCGTGCGTACCTCACGCCAGGCGCCATGCGTTCCAGAACGGAACGAGCGGAGCATGAGCGCCAGCTTCCAGAGATTCGTCATTTCCAAGCTATAGAGATCGAGATGTCCGTCATCGATCTCGGCCGTCTCTTCCACAACGTTGCCGCCGCCGTAGTGCCGACCGTTTCCAACCGCGATCTGGTAGGTTTCGGCTTCGATCGCCGCGCCTTTCTCGGTAATCTTCGCGTGAAACCTGGCGGCCCGCGTCAACACTTTCATCGCCGCCAGCGCATAGCCAAGCCTGCCGAAACGCTTCTTCAGAGCGGGGTCCAGACTCTGTGCCAGTTCGGTGCTGAGTCCGATACTCGCGACGTTGAAAAAGGCATGACCATTAACCGTGCCGACATCGATCAGCCGGGTTTGGCCTCGCGCGATCACATCGGCGGCCTGCAGGAGATCCATCGGAATATTGAGTGTGCGAGCGAGGTCATTCGCCGTTCCCATAGGAACGATGCCCATCGGCAGGCCGCTTTCCATTACCGCCATCGCCGCCGACGATACCGAACCATCGCCACCGCACACAACCACAAGATCGGCCGTATGGCGTAAGCGAACGATGTCACGAGCGATCTCAGGCAACGCCTCGAACGTCTCGACGGTGACGGAAAGCCGACCTCCCTCCAGCCGCTCCACAACTGGCGCGATCAGCTCCTGGCCGCGCCGCGCCTTGGGATTGAGGAGCAGCAATGCGCGCCTTTTATCTAATTTGCTCATTCAAAGATCGGTCCGATGGTTCATGGGCTCAACGCACATAAGGTGGCTGCTTCCAGATTGCGACCGCAACCGACGCGTTTGACCCCATCCGGACACACCAGCGCCACGCAGGCTTGCTCCGCCGAGTGGGTAGTGAGATAGGCGCACGACCTCCATACTGGGTATAAGCAGGAGCTTTCCCGAGCGGCACTGGTCATCTCGCACAGTTCAAAGCGCTAGGAGGATTGTCAGGAGATGGCGGCCGACGGCATCCGCGGTGACCTTGTCTCCGCCGCGACATCACGAATGTCGGTGGTTGCGGGGACGCGACGTCTGATCACACGGAACGCAAGGCGCGCGATGCTAACAAGAACGGATAGCCGTCGACATCACGAGAGCGATCAACCAGCGTGAGGAAAGCGCGACCAGATGAAGCGACGGGCGAATTTGCGGATCGCCCGGTGAGAAGCAATCGCCAAATGGCTAAGGAAGGCGCCTTAGCTCCCATTCCTGCAGGTCGCACGGGCCGTGGGCAAGGTGCGGGCAAAGCGTGGGCAAAGCCAAAATTTTGTAAATAAAATCAATGGTCATGGTGGACCCGGAGGGCAGCGTTTTCTACACAAAATCAATATGTTAGCGGCTGTTTCGCCAACCCATATCTCTCGTATGATCTCGTATGGTCTGGCGAACCCGATAACAACAATGACTCCGCTTGAATGTCAGCTCCGCGCTTTTCCGGCTTCTCGAAAGCGGACATCGCAGGATCCATCACCAACGTCGTACTCGCGCGCCATCAACGGACATTGATCGATGGAACCCACGGGCATTGCCCTCACAGCCAAAAGACGAGCCTATGTCCTGACCAGAGCAAGCCGGCGATCCAAAACGATGCGCTCTTTAGTCGGGAAGGCCAGCCTTGCGGTAGCCTTCGACGAAGCGCTGGAGCACTTCCTCGTTGTCGAATGGCTGGGATGTTGCCCAGTGCCTGATGCGGAAATGGGGATCGCTCATCATGAAGAATTCCGCCTCCTGACGGGCTTCATCCAGGCGCCCGAGCTGCGCGAGGGCTGCCGCCAGCATGCGCCGCGACGTGGTGCGGTAGGTTTCCGGCTTGCGTAAGGCGTCGACCGCGGATTGATAGTCGCCGAGCGCATAATAGGCTTGGCCTGCCATCCAATAGTACCATCCCGGTGGGCGCGGATTGAGCCGCAACGCCCGCTTCACGAATTCGACGCCCTTGACCGCGTCGCCCCTCAGGGTGATGAGATCCGAGCGCACCGCCCAGGCATCGGCATG
The DNA here is from genome assembly GCF_056781675.1 of Mesorhizobium monacense. NCBI lineage: Bacteria > Pseudomonadati > Pseudomonadota > Alphaproteobacteria > Hyphomicrobiales > Phyllobacteriaceae > Mesorhizobium > Mesorhizobium monacense. The sequence goes on from NZ_CM165567.1 coordinate 4,675,385, forward strand.
ATTGGGATCGAGCTTGAAGGTCGCCTCGAACTCGGCATCCGATTCCGCGAAACGCCGTTCGTGACCAAGTATGATGCCCAGCCCCCAGCGGTTCCCGGCATCGTTAGGGTCGAGCGCAACTGCCCGCTGCGCTTCCGCGAGCGAGCGAGGCTGGTTGGTTTCTTTCGGCTCGTTCCAGAACAGCCAGCCGAGCCAAAGATTGAGGGCCAGCCAGCAATGTGCTTCGGCATAGTCGGGATCGAGTCCGATCGCCTTTTCCAGGAGCATGCGTGCTTCCCGCGCGCCTAACCCGGTCTGAAAACTGACGCCGCGGGCTCGCACGCAGAGGTCATAGGCTTCGAGACTCGTCGGCCGTTTGCGCACCGGCTGTCCGGCCAATCGGCCGACAAGGGCTTCGACGATCTTGGCCGTGACCTCGTCCTGCACTGCAAAGATATCCTCGAGGCTGCTGTCGTAGCGCTCGGCCCAGATATGATCGCCGCCGATCGCGTCGATCAGCTGCGCATTGATGCGCACACGCCCCGCGGCGCGCCGGGCGCTGCCTTCAACCACATAGCGCACCCCAAGATCACGCGCGACCAAACGCACATCGACCGACCGCCCCTTGTAAGCAAAGGTTGAGTTGCGCGCGATGACGAAGAGGCCGGCTGAGCGAGACAGGTCGGTGATCAGGTCTTCGGTCAAGCCGTCGACAAAGGTTTCCTGCACCGGATCGTTGCTCATGTTGGTGAAAGGCAAGACCGCGATCGAGGGCTTGTCGGGCAATTCGAGCGATGCCAGTCGGCCGACCGGAGCGGCTCTCGTAACATGCAGGTTCACGCGATAGCAGTATATCGGCTCGGCTATATTCTTCACCCGCTGCTCGCCCATGGGCTCGAACGCAAACGCCAGCTTCTGCCTGACCTCCTTGGACACCTTCTCCGAAACGCAGATGCCACCGGGCTCGGCGAGTTGTTGGAGACGCGACGCCACGTTCACGCCCTCGCCATAGCGATCGTCCCCTTCGACGATCACTTCTCCAAGGTTGATTCCGATCCGGACTTCGAAGCGCTGATCTTCGGCGACGCTCGCGTTACGCTCCGCCATGCCGCGCTGAAGCGTGACCGCGCATTCGACCGCATCCACCACGCTGCCGAACTCCGCCAGCAGGCCGTCTCCCATCAGCTTGAAGATTCGCCCGTGTCGCGTCGCGATTTCCGGGTCGAACAGCTCTTTGCGGCCACGTTTCAGCCGGTCGAAGGTGCCCGCTTCATCCGCCTCCATGAGCGCCGAGTACCCGACAACATCGATGGCAAGGATGGCAGCGAGCTTCCGCTCCATGTTGAGCCTCGGTCAAGATACGCGACACGCAAGCCGCAGGTCTGAGGCAGGCAGGACCGGCGCCTCCGGCCTTACCGGCCTATGATACCACAGATCACGCCTCTTGAGACTATGGCTCGCGCGACGCCCCAGCTCTCCTGCCGCAGCGCCGCTGACGCGCGTCCGACCGCCTTCGATGTCGATGCGGCCCGCGGACACGCATTTGCGGTTCGCGAGGGCCTCGATGCCACCTGTTCCTATGACGACTACAAGGCGATGATCAGTGGAGAGTTGACTCGCGAGGACAGGATAGACGCCGTCGCCATCTGTACGCCGAATTTCACGCACTTCCCCATCAGCAAGGCGTTCTTGGAAGCGGGCTTTGACGTCATTTGCGAAAAGCCGCTGACGGCGACCCTGGAAGACGCCATCGCACTAGAAAAGCTGGTGCGCGACACCGACAGGTTATGGGCGCGACCTACACGTATTCGGGTTATCCGATGGTGCATGAAGCACGGCACATGGTCGCCACCGGTCAACTCGGAAAGATCCGGACCATCCAGGTCGAATATCCGCTTGAGTGGATGGCGACTGCGATCGAGACAGAGGGCAACGTCCAGGCAGGTTGGCGTACCGATCCCAAAAAGAACGGCAGAGGTGGCTCGATCGGCGACATCGGCACGCATGCCTACCACCTTGCGGGGTCCGTCTCTGGAATTAAGCTCGAGTCGCTTACTGCAGATCTCGCCACGTTCGTTCAAGGGCGGGCGCTCGATGACAACGCGCATGTGATGCTTCGCTATCAAGATGGCGCCCGCGGTCTTGCGATACAAATTTAGTCGCCAAAAGGTAAAATTTCGCAACAAATTCAATAACTTAACTGAACGACGATGGTACCGTTGGCTGGGATCGCTTGCGGCCCTATGCTACTGTTTCTATTTGCTTTTTCCGGTTACGAGGACCGATTTGTATCACAATAGGTATCACAATACGTAGCACGTTTACTGCTGCTTCGTGGGCGCAACCAGAGGTACGCGGTCGAAGCCGCCGCTATATAGTGACATCCTCATGCAATGCCGACTCTGCGCGCGATCCTGCTTCTTTCCGCCGCGGAGTTGAACGCCCTCTTGTCCAAAAATGAAACTGGCGGGCCCGGAGGGCGTGGTAAATATATTGATTTCATTAGATTTTTCGTGGGCCAAAATCAGAAATCTTCCCGTATCGTTCCGTATGCTCCCGCGACGCCATACAGTCCAGTCTAGCTAACCTCGTTTGCGAACGTTCGGAGCCATGCTCGAGAATGACCGCATTGAGGCCGGAAGCAGAAGGTCGAGTTTTGCGCGGCCCGGGACGAAAGCGGATACCTATAGGTGGCGCAGCTCCGGACGTTTTTCTCTGGTCACGGCTTGGCGGAACCGCTTTCAGGAAAAAAGGCACTGCCTGCTGGCTAGCGCTATCCGGGAAAATATCAGTGATACGGCCCTCTGAGATTCAATTTTTCAACCCCAAGGCAAAAGCGATTGATCAACCGAACAAGCTCCCCGCCTTGTTCAGCGATGACCTTGCCGCGCTGCTCTGCCAGCGCGATTGAAAGAGCCTTCCACAGCTGGGCCTGGCGCTCACTAAGATAGGCAAGTTCAGTACATTGCTCTGCGGTCAATTTCCTGAGGTCGCGTGCCGTAACCGGTCCGATGCCGGGAGGGGTCGTCGCCCCAAGGGAAAGATAGCCCGGCGGCACGGTGCCTTTCGCATTCGCCACCGATTTGCGGCAGATGACATCGAACAGCTGGTCGACAGCCTGTTTGGCGCCGGCAACGCGCGAAGGATGGTCGGTATCGGCCGCGGCGTGCGGCAAGAGTTCAAGTTTGTCGCCATGCCTTTCGACGAGGTCGAGATAGGGCAGCATCGGGCCCGACAGACGCCCGGTCGATGCATCGCTAAAGAGATCGGCATCGATGGCGGCATGGCGCACCTGCCCTGTATCCAGGGCGTCGCCCAGAGCCGCTACGTCGACAAGCTCGCCACGATCGCAATTGACCAACACCGCGCCCTTGTTTATGCGGGAGAGGACATCCCCGCCGATAAGCCCGGCATTGGCGTAGCGGCCGGTTTGCGCATCCTGCTTGCCCAGGCCGACATGGACGCTCAGCACATCGGCGCCTTCAGCCGCATACTCGAGGTCCCCCGCAAAGGCGAAACCCTCGGCTTCCACCCAGTCGCGGTGCCGCGGCCTTGCGTGGATCACTACGCACATGCCGAAGGCGCGGGCGAGCTTGGCGACCTCGCGGCCAATATTGCCGTAGCCGATGACGGCAATCGTCTTGCCTTCGAGCTTCTCGGTCGGAAAATCGCGCAGCTCCCTGCCGGTGTCGAAGGCGCCGCGCGCCACCCGCTCGTGAAGCGTGTCGACCGGAAGATCCGGCAGCACTTTCAGAATCGCCTTCATCACCATCTGCGCCGTGGCGCGGCTGTTGATGCCGGGCGTGTTCATCAGCACCGCGGTGCCGCCCTCGCCACTGCCGCCGCCCCAGGAGCGCGAGCCCATATTGCCGGTGCCGGCGCCGATCCGCACGCCGGCCAGCGGAAAGACGGTTTCTGCGGGCAGGAAAGTCGCGGCGGCGATGACGGCGTCGTAGCGTCCATCGCCGGCGGCTTCGATCAGCTCTTCGCGCGTGCTGAGGTCCGGCTGGTAAAAGAAATGCACCTGGCCATGTTCGAGGTCCGCTTTGTCTCCAAGCGCGGATAGGTGAAAGCGGCCGCCCTTGGCCTCGATATGGGCGCGCACTTCGCTTGGATCAGGCTTGCCGTCAGGTCCGAAGCGCAGGCCGACCAGATCGCAGATCAGCACGGCGTAGACGCTTTGCGGATCGATCGGCTCCGCGGCCTGTGCGCTGGTGTTTGCGGTCACGTCGTTTCCCTCATGCAAGAACGGCAGGCCCGCTGCAGCAGGCTGTCCTGAATAATCAGAACCTATCCGCCCGGAAAGGCGTCAGATCGATCGCCGGCGGCAAACCAGCGGCAAGCTGCGACACGATCTTGCCGGTGACGGCGCCGCCAATGAGGCCCTGATGGCCGTGGCCGAAGGCGTAGATAACGTTCTTAGCCCGCGACGCCCGGTCGATGACCGGAATGCTGTCGGGGGTTCCCGGCCGATGGCCCATCCAGCGCGTGACCTCACCGACCTCCAGCCTCCTGAACATCGGCCTGGCCTGCTTCAGCAGAACATCCGCCCGGTTCATGTCGGCGGGCGCCGTCAGGCCGGCGAATTCGACATTGCCGGCGATCCGCAGGCCGTCTTCCATCGGCGAGGCGACGAACTTGCGGTCGGCCGAAATGGTCTGGATGCGCAGGCCGGTATCGGCCCCCTTGACCATGATGTGGTAGCCACGCTCGCTCTCCAGCGGAATGCGGTCGCCAAGCTTGCGGGCGAGATCGCCCGACCAGGCGCCGGCGCACAGCACCACGGTTTCGACCGGCATCCGCCCGCCGCCTTCCAGCCGCAGCGCCGAGGGACCATTGGCCGCCATGTCGAAGCCGATCACTTTCGCCCTGATGAAGCGCGCACCCTGGCGTGCCGCATGTTCGGCAAGCCTGGTGACAAGCCGGCCGGGATTGGGACACTGCCCCTGTTCGGGCAGATAGACCGCGCTCTTGAAGATCGGCGCCAGAGCCGGTTCGAGCTGGCGGATTTCGTCGGCATCGAGGATGTCGACCTTGACGCCATGCTCGCGCCGCAGCCCGAGGCCATAGGCGCCTTTCGTCGGGCCATCAGCCGTTTCGTGCACGAAGAGCTGCCCACGTTTCTGCAACAGATCCTCGCAGCCGGCGGCCTTGATCAGCGGCTCGTAGCACTCGAATGTGTAGCGGTGCAGCGAGCGCATCGCCGTCGATATCGCCTCGACGCGCGGCTTGCGGCTGGCGGCGAGGAAGCGCAGCAGCCAGGGCAGCGCGTGCGGCAGATAGGCGAGCCGCACGATCAACGGACCTTCCGGATCCATCAGCCATTTCGGCACGTTGCGAAGCACGCCCGGCATCGCGTTCGGGATGCAGGATCCCGGGCAGATGCCGCCGGCATTGCCGAAGGAGCACTGCTCCTCCGATCCCGGCAAAGCCGGATCGACCACCTCGACGGCAAAACCGTGCTCAAGCAGATAGTTCGCGGTGCAGACGCCAATGATGCCGGCGCCGATGACCGTCACCTTGCCGCGCGACGTGCCTGTCGATGTCATGGCGATCGATCCGTTGTACCAATCAGGGCGCGATCGCGCTCGGCGTGCCGGCGCGGAAGGCCGGCAGCGAACGTGCCACCATCTGCTGCAGCATGCGGAAGTCGGAGAGGTAAGCCATGAAGCGATAGCCCAGCTTGCGCATGTCGACGCCATAGGCGACCGAGCCGCAATGGATGCCGGGAATGACGCCGGCTTCCTTGCACTTGGCGGCGATGTATTCGATCGCCTCGTAGACCGCCGGATAGCGCGGATCGAAACCGGGCGCCTCGCCCATGGTGACCGCAAGGTCCGAAGGGCCGACGAAGATCGCGTCGAGGTTCGGCGTCTTCAGTATGTCTTCCAGGTTCTTCACCGCCTGCTCGCTCTCGATCATCGCCATGGTGATGATGGTGTCGTTGGCGTGCTGGAAATAGTCGGCGCCGGCATAGAGCGAGGCGCGCAGCGGGCCGACGCTGCGGCCGCCCTTGGGGAAGTAGCGGCAGGCCTTGACGAAGGCATCGGCTTCCTCGGCGGTGTTGACCATCGGGCAGATCACGCCATAGGCGCCGGCATCGAGCACCTTGCCGATGATCGCCGGATCATTCCACGGCACACGCACCATCGGCGTCGTGTCCGTCGTCGAGATCGCCTGCAGCATCGGCACCGCGTCGACATAGTCCGTCGCGCCATGCTGGAGGTCGACCGTCAGCGCGTCCCAGCCCTGCTGGGCCATCAGTTCCGCCGAGATCGACGACGGAATGCCGAGCCAGCCCGTCACCACTTCGCCGCCGGCGGCCCAGATATCCTTCACCTTGTTCTTGCGCATAGCCTTGAGGTCCTTTGCTATTGTCGGGAATTCAAAATCAGGTCCGCCGCCTTTTCAGCGATGGCGATGGTGGTGATGTTGGTGTTGGCGGCGATGATCGTGGGCATGATCGAGGCATCGACGACTCGCAGGCCCTGCACGCCGCGCACGCGGCACTCGGCGTCCAGCACCGCCAGCGGGTCGCTGTCGGCGCCCATCTTGCAGGTGCCCGAGACATGCCAGCCCGACCAGACGGATTGCTTGACCCAATCGGCAATCAGCTCTTCATTGCCGAGCATCGCCTGGATACGGTCGGTGGTGCCGAACTTGCGTTTGAGCAAGGTCTCGCGGAAGAACGGCGCGTAGTCGAAGAGGTAGGCCGCGGTCGCGGTCTTGACCCAGTTCGATGGCTTGCGGACGCTGAGCGCGCGCGCCTCGTCGCTGTAGCCGGCCAGGAACCAGGTGTTGACGTGCTGCTGGACATCGGGCGATTGCATGATCCTGCAGATGCGCCTGAAGCCGTCGACCAGGCGCATCAGGTCGCGGCCGTCGGAGGCCATGTTCAGATCGACGATCGGCTCATCGGTCTGCACAGCGGACTTCAACGCCACGGTGCCGCGCGAATAGGATTTGTTGACACAGACATTGAGCGCGCCCATCGCCTTGCCGAGCGGATGCCAGCCGGCGCGGTTGACCGGCATCAGAAGCATGTCGCCCGGATGGCAGCCGGCATAGTTGGAAGAGTATCTGACGCCCAGGAAGATGTGGCGCCGCTGACCGGGCTTGAGCCGCGCGGATTTCTTGAAATGCGCGCCGACGGCAATATGCGGATGATCGGTCAGGTTCTCGCCGACACCGGGGCGGTCGGCGACCACTTCGATGCCCAGCCGCTTCAGCTGTGCCGCCGGACCAATGCCGGCGCGAAGCAGGATGGCCGGCGAATGCAGGGCACCGGCTGATACGATGGTCTCGCCGGCGCTGTAGATCGTCGTGCGGCCAGCGATCGTCACCTCGACACCGGTGATGCGCGTTCCCTTGGTCACCAGTCTCTCAACGAAGGCATTGGCGAAGATGTGCAGGTTCTTGCGGGCGCGCACCTCGGCGTCGAGATAGCCGATCGCAGTCGACACGCGGCGATCGTTCTCGTTCGACAGTGGCAGCGGGAACGAGCCATCCTCGAAACTGCCATTGTAGTCCGGCCGATAGGGGTACTCGCTTTCCGTCTGCTTGAGCACGGATCTGGTGAAACCGGCCCAATCCTTTGGAAAGACGCGGCGGATCGGAATCCGGCCGGTCTTGTTGTGAAGCTCGCCATCGAAATCGAGGTCGCGCTCGAGCTTCTTGAGATAGGGCAGCATGCCGTCCCATCCCCAGCCGGGCAGGCCGAGACCTTCCCATTCATCATAGTCGTGCGGCAGGCCGCGCACGGCGAACTGGCCGTTGATGCTGGAGCCGCCGCCCATCACCTTGGCCTGTTCGAGCTTGGCCGTCTTGACCACTTGCGCATTCTGCTTGGGCGAGCGGTTGAAGACGCGCAGTTCCGTCCAATGGTATTTCGGGTCGAAATAGGAAAGGCCGGGATAGCTGTCGGCGATCACCTCCGGCACGTCGTCCGGAGGCGTGTCGGGCCCAGCTTCGAAAAGCGCCACTTGCTTGGTACCGTTTTCGGAAAGACGGCTGGCAAGCACGGCTCCGGCCGAGCCGCCACCGACGATGATGTAGTCGAATTGCATGTGCTTGCGCTCGCTCAGGCGTAATTGGCCCAGATGGCCTTCTGGCGCAGGAACGCCTCGATGCCGGCACGGCCCATGTCCTTGCCGAAACCGGAGCCCTTGTAGCCGCCGGCCGGATAGGTGAACTCCGGGCCGCGTCCGTGCTGGTTGATCCAGACCATGCCGGCGTCGATCGAATCCGCCGCCTTGAGCGCCTTCTTCAGATCCGTGGTGTGGACGCTGGCGGCGAGCCCGTAGACCGGATGCGCCGCCAAAGCGAGGCCTTCCTCGAGATCGGCAAAGGTGCGTACGGTCAGCACCGGACCAAAAAACTCATCCTTGAAACCGATATTGTCGTCGGAGACGTTTTCGAGAATCGTCGGCGCGAAGAAACTGCCTTCGTTGCGGCCCTCCAGCACCGTGCCGCCGGTGACCACCGAGGCGCCCTCACCGATGCTGGCACGGACCATCGTGTCGATGCGCTCGAGCTGCTTGCGACTGATGATCGGCGCGAAGGTCGTCGTCTCGTCCCAGGTCGGCCCGGCCTTGATCGCCTTGGTGCGAGCGATGACACGTTCGACAAGCTGATCGGCGATCTTGTCCTCGACGATCAGCCGCGAACCGGCCGTGCAGACCTGGCCGGCATTGTCCATGAAGGCCGCCGCGACGCGGCCGGCCACGACATCGATATCGCCAGCATCGGCCAGCACCAGCTGCGGGCTCTTGCCGCCAAGTTCGAGCGTAACGGGTTTGATGCCTGACTGGGCGGCCAGCGTCATGATGGCGACACCCGTCTGCGTCGAGCCGGTAAAGGAGATTTTCAGAATATTGGGATGGCGTACGATCGCCGCGCCCGTCGTGTGACCGTAACCATTGACGACATTGAACAGGCCTGCCGGAACCCCGGCCCTCGCCGCAAGCTCCGCCAGAGCCAGAAGGCTGTGCGGTGTCAGTTCCGAGGTCTTCATCACCACGGCATTGCCGGCGGCCAGCGCCGGGGCGAATTTCCAGGCCGCGGTGATCATCGGGAAATTCCAGGGAACGATCGCGCCGACAATGCCGTAGGGCTCATGCTTGACGATGCTGAGTGCATTCGCCTCGGTCGCGGTGACCGTGCCTTCGATCTTGTCGCAGAACTCGGCATAGTAGCGCACCACGCCGGCGGTACGCACCGCGTCGCGGGCAATCGTCATCGAGATCAGCCGGCTCGATCCCATCGCTTCCAGCTGACCGAGATAGGTCGCGTTCTCCTCGATCAGCGCCGCGAAACGCATCAGCACGGCGGCGCGGTCGCGTGGCGCGATCTTAGCCCAGCGGCTCTGCACCAGCGCCTTTTTGGCGGCATCGACGGTTTGCTGCACCGCCGCTTCGCCGCCATCGGTGATCATCCCCATGGGCTGGAGATCGGAGGGGCGGAGGACCTCGATCTCCGCGCCAGGCAGTTCAATGTACTGCCCGCCAATGTGATGGCCCCTGGGAATGGCGATTGTGGCTGGATCGAAACTCAGTGTCATTGATGTCTTCCTTTTGCGGCCAGCTCGAAAGGGGGGCGCATTCGACGATGTCCGCTTGACTGTTTTGCGTGAAGCGGCGTGCCGTCAGCACGCCTTCTCGGCTTCACGCGCCTCGAGGAACGGGCGAAGCAGATCCGCCAATTCATGAAAGCGTCCGACAAAACTCTTCAGACGCGGATGTTCGGGATGCAACAGCACCTTGGCCGGCGGCCCCTGCTCCGCCACCAGCCCCTGATCGAGAAACACCACCCGATCGGCGACCTCGAAGGCAAAGCCAAGCTCGTGGGTGACGATCACCATGGTCATGCCGCTCTTGGCCAGTTCGACCATCGCCTTCATCACTTCACCGACCAGTTCGGGATCAAGTGCGGAGGTGGGCTCGTCGAACAGCATCACCTTCGGCTGCATGGCCATGGCTCTCGCAATCGCGACGCGCTGCTGCTGGCCGCCGGAAAGCTGGCGCGGATATTTTTCAACATGCTGCGCCAGACCCATGACATCGAGAAGCTTCAGCGCCGTTTGACGCGCCTGCTCCTTCGGCTCCTTCTTGACGATGACCGGGCCTTCCATGACGTTTTCGAGCGCCGTCATGTGCGGGAAGAGATTGAACTGCTGGAAGACCATGCCGGTCTTGGAGCGGATGCGATTGACCTCCTGGGCCGGTATCTGGGCGCCCTTACCATCGGCCTGCCTGCTGAACAGCGTTTCGTCGTCGATGACGATGCTGCCGCTGGTCGGCACGTTGAGCAGGTTGATGCAGCGCAGCAGCGAGGTCTTGCCCGATCCGCTGGCGCCGATCAGCACGACCACCTCGCCTTCGACGACCGAGAGGTCGATGCCGTTCAGCACACGCTTGTCGCCGAACTTGAGGCAGATGCCGTCCAGCCGGAGGACAGGCTTTTCGTTCTTGTCTGTCACGGCGCTTGGTTCCCTGGCGCTCATTTCAGGCTCCCGCTCTTTTCGAGTTTCCGGGACAGCAGCGTCAGCGGCACCAGGATGATCAGGAAGATGACGCCGACAGCGGTGTAAACTTCCATCGGCCGGTAGGTGAAACTCGAGATATAGCTCGCCTGATAGAGAAGGTCCGGAACCGTTATCATCGACAGCAGCGTCGTGTTCTTCATCTGGATGATCGACTGGCCGGCCAGCGGCGGGATCATCTTGCGGAAGGCCTGCGGCAGGATAATGCGGCGCATGCGCTGGCCGTAGGACATGCCGATGGCGGTTGCCGCATCCGTCTGGCCGGGATCGACCGACTGGACGCCGGCGCGCAGGATTTCGGCGTAGAAGGAGCCGACGTAGCAACTGAGCCCGATGAAGCCGGCCCAGAATTTGGTGACATTGATGCCGGCGAAGATCGGGAAGGCGTAATAGACCCAGAGCAGCGTGACGAGCAGTGGAATGTTGCGGAAGAACTCGACATAGATCTGGCCGAGGATGACCAGCGGCTTGAACGTGCTTAGCTGTATAAGCCCGATGAACAGGCCGATTAGCATGCCCGCGCCGATCGTGATGACGGTGAAGTAGATCGTCATCAGGAGGCCCTGCCAAAGCAGCCCGATATTGTTGGTTATGACTGTATAGTCGAACATGGTGTCCTCACTGGTTCGATGCACGTCCAGTGGTGGCCTGACCGCCGCGCTTATGCGGCGGTCAGGCTGTTGCGATCAGAAGGAGAAGCCTGCCGGAAGGATCGACAGATCGATGCCGCGGGCTTCCCAGGAGCGGGCAAGCTTGCCCTGGGCGAGACCGAGCGAACGCTCCTGCAGGATCCAGTTGGTCAGGAAGTTGATGAAGCCTGCATTGCCGGGCTTGCGCGCAACCGCAAGCGTTGCCGGATTGCGCAGGATCGGCTCGGGAAGCGAGACATCGCCGATCTTCTGGTTGGTGATCTGCAGCGCATCGAAGATGGAGAACACGACACCATCGGCGCGGCCAGCCTGCAATTCCATCAGCGCCAGGCCGCGATCTTCCACCGGCGTGATCTTGGCCTTCGGCAACAGGGCCTCGGCGACGACCTGCATCGTGCTGCCCTTCTGCACGACGACGGTCTTGTCCGGCGAATTGAGTTCGGCCCAGGTCTTCACCGGCTTGCCGGGAGGCGTCAGCACGGCCCAGGCGTCGGTGAACAGCGGCTCCCACAGATAGTCGACGACGAGCCCACGCTTGGGGTTCGGATTGACGCCGATGGCGATGTCGATCTTGTTGGACTGGAAGTCGGCGGCCAGGTTGCCCCAGGTCGTCTCGACAGGCTCGAGCTTGACGCCGAGCTGGGTCGCGATCTCGCTGAGGAACTCGTAGTAGAAACCGCTCCACTGGCCCGTGGCCGGGTCCTTGATATAGCCCGGCTCCTCGCCGGTCATCACCGGCACCTTCAGCACGCCACTGCCGCGGATCTGTTCGATGACAGCGGATGGATTGTCGTCGGCCGAAGCCGCGATGGGTGCCGAGAGCAGGCCGAGGCCGATGGTCAAGGCGGCTATGAACGTACGAATAACAGTGAGTTTCATTTCATTCCCCTTTCTGCGTTATTGGTTGTTAGCGGCATAAAAATCCCTGCGAGAGAGGGTCGCTCTTCTCGAAGTAGATGGTCTGGGTCGAGGTGATGAAGGCAGCGCCTTCGATCTCGACAATCATTGCGTCCCGGCCTTCGACCTGGACGCGGCCTTGCAGGCGCGCCTCGAACGGAATGCCGAGGATGTTCCTGGCGTGGTAAGTCTGGTCGGGGCCGATCAGCCCCTTCTGCAGCAGATAAGTCAGCCGTGCAGAGGTCCCGGTACCACAGGGCGAGCGGTCGAACTTGTTCGATTCAAGGACAAGGAAATGCGTCGCCGAGTTTTCGCTGTCGGCATCGTAGAAAAGCACGCTTGGCGCGGCCGCACCCGCCAGCAGCGGGAGATCCTTCGTTGCGGCCTTGATCGCATCCTTGATCCTGGCGCCGGCCTGCATCAAGGAAGACGCGCTGTCGGGGACAAGCTTGAAACCAAGCGAAGCCGCATCGACCAGCGCGTACCACATGCCGGCATAGACGATTGCCGCATCGACGGTGCCGACGCCTTCAACGGCAACGCTCAGCCGTTCCAGCCCGACGTAGCTTGGAACATTGGCAATCCGCACCCGATCGAGCGAGCCGTCTTCGTTCCAGTTCAGATGAACCGTGACGATCCCGGCCGGCGTTTCCAGCGTAAAACTGCTGCCCGTCCCGGCACTGATCTGACCGGTGAAGGCCAGCGTCCTGGCAAAGCCGATCGTGCCGTGACCGCACATGTCGAGATAGACATAGGACGAGATGAAAAACGCGCCGTAGTCGGCGACATCCGAGGCAACCGGCACCAGGCCGACCATCGCCGCGTGACCACGCGGCTCGTGCAGCAGTGCCGGGCGAAGATGGTCAAAGTGCTGGCGGAAATGGTCCCGCTTCTCCCGCACGCTCGAACCGGGGAGCTTCGGGACGCCGCTCAGGATGACTCGCGTCGGGTGACCAGCCGTGTGGGAATCGATGACGCTGAACGCTGACGAGAAGGCAGACACGACCTAGCCCTCTCCGAAGGCATCGCGAATGCCAGCTCGCATGCTTTGCCAGATTTCCCGAATGAGGTGTTCGGTCATCGCCTTGGCGCTTTCGCCGTCGCCTTCGGCGATCGCGTCATAGATGCGGGCCGTGTCATCCAGGGACAGCTGGATGATCTTCGGATCTTTCTCGTAGGCATGATAGCGATACCGCAGGGCCTGCTTTTCGAGACCGCCGAGTAGGCGCGTCAGGGTCCTGTTCCCGGCCAGGCTGTAGGTCAGGAAGGAGCCGCGCACGTCGACGATGAAAAACTGCCGGGCATCGTTTCTGGACTGAGCCTCCTTCAACTCGGACAGCAGGATTTTGAACTCGGCTTTCTTTTCGATATCGGCGGATTCGGCGGCCTGTTTGGCGACCAGCCCTTCCAGCTCGATGCGGCAGGTATAGACCTCATCAAAGTCGCGCTGGGACATCGGCGAGACCCAGATGCCGCGCCTGGCCTCGCGCATCACCAGGCCATCGCGCTCGAGCAGCCGCAACGCCTCACGCACCGGCGACCGGCTGACACCATAGCGCTCGGCGACCATTTCCTCGGTCAATCGCTCCCGGGATTTGATGCGGCCGAAGATGATCTCCTCCTCCAGCATCTCGGCGAGATTCTCCGGGATGGCGACCGACAATTTTTGAATGCGCGCTAAAATCATGTCGACACCATACTGTATACAATGTACAGGTCAAGCCATCGCGGAAACATTCTTGTGACGTGCAATCCGCCGGCGGCCATTCCGCAGACCGCCCGGCTGTAAAAGGGCCAGGACATGTATCCAGAGACGATCGAGCTGCTGATCGACGGCGCGTGGTGCCAGGGATCAAACGGGAAGACCGAAGATTTGATCAATCCCGCCACCGAAGAGGTGCTGGCAACTGTGCCGCACGCCACGGAGGCCGATCTCGATCGTGCTCTTGCGGCCTCGGCCAAGGGCTTCAAGCTGTGGAAGAACATGACCGCGATGCAGCGCTGGGCGATCATGGACAAGGCCGCTGACCTGATTGAGCAGCGCAAGGAGACCATCGCTGGCGTACTGACGATGGAGAATGGCAAGGCGCTGGCCGAGGCCACCGGCGAGGTGCAGTTCGCCGCCGATGCGACCCGCTGGTACGCGGAAGAAGGCAAGCGCGCCTACGGACGCATCGTCCCTGCCCGGCTGCCCGGCGTGCGGCAGATGGTGTTCAAGGAGCCGGTCGGGCCGGTTGTCGCCTTTGCCGCCTGGAACTTTCCGGCCAGCAATGTCATCCGCAAGATCTCGGGCGCGCTCGGTGCTGGCTGCTCGATCATCCTGAAGCCGGCGGAAGAAACGCCCGGAACAGCAGTGGCCATCGCCCGCTGTTTCCAGGACGCCGGACTTCCAGCAGGCGTGCTCAACATCGTGTTCGGCGAGCCTGCCCGGGTCTCGTCTTATTTGATCGCCTCGCCGATCCCGAAGAAGGTCTCGCTGACCGGTTCGACCGCGGTTGGAAAGCTGTTGCAGAAGCAAGCCGCGGACACGCTGAAGCGCTGCACCATGGAGCTCGGCGGACATGCTCCCGTCATCGTCTATGAGGATGCCGACCTCGACAAGACACTCGATACGGTCGTCGCCTTCAAGTTCCGCAACGCCGGCCAGGTGTGCACCTCGCCGACCCGCTTTTATGTGCATGAGGCTGTCTACGACCGCTTCATCGACGGCTTTGCCGTCCGCGCCGAAAAGCTCAGGATTGGCGACGGTCTCGACAGCGCTGTGCAGATGGGACCGATGATCGCGCCACGGCGGCTGGATGCCATGGACGCTTTCGTCAGCGATGCAACGGCGAAAGGCGCGACTGTCGTCACCGGCGGCAAACGTGTCGGCAACAAAGGCTATTTCTATGCCCCGACATTGTTGAAAGACGTACCGGATACGGCGCGCATCATGTCCGAGGAGCCGTTCGGGCCAATCGCCCCGACGACAACCTTCTCGGCCTTCGACAACATGATCGAACGGGCAAACTCGCTGCCTTACGGGCTGGCCTCCTTTGTCTTCACCCGCAATCTCAGTCTTGCCCAAAAGACCGAAGCGGCACTGGAAGCCGGCATGGTCGGCGTCAACCACATGATGGTGTCGACACCGGAAACACCGTTCGGCGGCGTCAATGAATCCGGCTATGGCTCGGAGAGCGGTATCGAAGGCCTCGACGCCTATCTGCGGACGAAGTTCGTGACCGAGATGTAGAGTGCAGCAATCGATGGCAGTCCTCGGAAGCCCACCATAAATCAACGATATCAATGCGATGCACGGAGGTTCGCCAGTCTTTAGTTGGCTAACCAAGTACAAAAATACCGCTAAGTCATTGATAAATAACGATAATTGTGGGCCCGAGGGACGTCGTCTTTTCAACAAAATCAATCAGTTAGCGGGTGGTTCGCCCAACCATATCCTTCGTATGTTCTCGTATGGTCTGGCGAACCCAAGGACCAAGATGAAGACTAGTATTCCATCGACGCGGTGTCTCTTTCACCCCACAAAAGGGGTCGATGAACCTGTGTTGACCATAGGGTACGAGCGCGGCCGGTTTGGGGCCGGTAGCGGATGGTCTTACTCGGATACGAGAGGATAAAAAGCTGCCATACCGCCGCGATCACGCCATCGCGAAACGACGTCGCCGGCCGTTGCCATTAGGTAGATGGCGAGGGTCACCACCTGGCCGTCCCCGCCGGATCGGAAGAACAGCGATCGGGTCGTCCGATTACCCTACGTTCCTGAGCTGGAATTCTTTTGTAGGCACGCGGTTGTTGGTTCGGTCGGTCTCAGGTTCTTCACCACCCGGAATCGACCACTCTGTGCCGGTGCGATGTACACGTGCTGGCCGGGAACCATTTCAGCCGGACCGCCCGGTCCCTCGCTGATCCGAGCGCCCGGATAACGGCGTCGCGTTCCACCGTGCCAGCCTCATTGACGGCAGCTTCCCACATCTTGATTGCCCTGTAGTGGGCCGGTGCGGCCACTTCCCGCCGTTGACATGGCGCTGCCCGGGAACGGTCGCGGTAACGTCGCAAGAACTCGCGCCCAAAGGTGCTTCAGCGATTGAGCACAATGTAGATAGGTATATAATTAATCTGTTTCATTGCCGAGGTTCTATGAGCGAGCAAAATCGCTATTCCTGGCGAGAGCGCATGACGATCCTCGGCGATGTCGAGGCGGCATCCTTCCTTCCGTGGATCGAGCGTCACGCCGCCAAGCTCGGGCTCGCGCAGGCAATATGCGTTGCCGGTCCCGACCGCATCGAACTCGACATTGCCGGTCCGGCCGAGCTCATCGACATGATGGAGATGGGGTGCTCTCTTGGACCAATCGATGTCTGGGTCGAAGCCATCCGCCGGGCGCCGATCGAGAGCGAATCGGCCTAGTTTCCGGCCTGCGGCCTCTGCCGGCCAAAGGCACCATGCACCTTTTTTGGGCATTGTTGCCAGTGAGGAAATGTTGTGCAAACGTAACCCGGTCTATTAGCATATCCTTGACCGCGAAGCTGCGCGCGGGAAGATACTGGTGTTGTTTGAAAGTTGATGTATGCGGCCTTATCCTACCGGCTCATGGATGCCTATTGCCCTCTCTGCGGACTTGCCGGCGGGAACCGTAATGCCGGCGCAATCGCCAGCCGGACCAGTTGCCCTTTGGCGAAGCCGCTCCGGCCGTGCGGCGGCCTTTGCCGACAGATGCCCCCATCGCGGCATGCGCCTTTCCCACGGCTTCGTGCGCGGTGAGACCCTGTCCTGCATTTATCACGGCTGGAGCTATGCCCAGGAGGGAAACTGCCTGCGCATCCCGGCCCATCCGGGACTGACGCCGCCGGACACGATTCGTGTCGCGATGCAGCCAGTTGAGGACGGCGACGGTATCATATGGATTTCCGCTGGCGAACCCGCCGCCGGGCCGCCGCGGTTCGACGGCCTTGCCCCCCTGCGCTCGATGATGGCGGAAACGGACATCGCGGCGCTGGAGGCGGCCGCGGGCACGAAGTCCGGCGCAGGCCTGCTCGACTACACGCACAATGCCCAGACCGTCCAGCTGCTGCTTGCCCCCGAAGGGCAAGCGCGGACGCTGATGCATGTTCTGGTGGACGAAGACAGCAATCCGACCCAGCGTATCGCCGCGTCGAGGGCCGCCGAGGCGCTGCGACGGGCGGCCGAGCATATTTCGCGCAGCGGGATCGCCCAATGACCCGTAACGCGATGATCGACGAATGGTATCCGGTCGGCCTCGCCAGCCAGCTTGATGTGCATGGACGCAAGACGGCCCTGATGGGCGAGCCGATCGTGGTGAGGCGCGGCGAAGACGGAAACGCGAAGGTCACGGGCGGCAACGAACGCGCGCTGCCGGCCTGCATCCGCTATGGTCATGTCTGGTCATCGCTCGGTGATCCGCAAAAGCCGCTGTTTGCGATCCCCGAGGCCGATCAGCCCGGCCGCCGGCTCGTCGATGTCGGGGTGGTTCGCGTGCGCTGCTCGCCATTGCGCGCCGTGGAGAACTTCCTGGACATTGCTCATTTTCCGTTCGTCCATACCGATATATTGGGCTCCGAACCGCACACAGAGGTCCAGAACTACAAGGTCGAGATCCGGGAGGACGAAGACGAGGTTTGGGCGACCCAGGTGAAGTTCTACCAGCCGCAGGCCGCCAAATCGGCGGAAGGCGGCATAACGACGGAATATATGTATCGCGTGCCCGCGCCGACCTGCTCAATCCTCTACAAGACCTGCCCGCCGCGCCCGGGCGAATGGGACGTCATTACGCTTTTCGTGCAGCCGCTTGCCGAAGACCTGTGTAACGTGTGGCCATGGATGGCGCTGTTCGACGACGAGACGCCGATGACAGACCTGATCCATTTCCAGCAGACGATCTTTGTCCAGGACCGGTCGATCCTCGAAAACCAGATACCGGGGCTGCTGCCGCTCGACCCCGGCATGGAGATACCCACGCGAGCCGACCTGACTTCGGTTGCCTACCGGCGCTGGCTGAAGCGCCATGGCTACACCTACGGCGCGCAACTGGTGGCGCAATGAAGCTCTACGATTACGTGCTGTCGCCAAGCTGCTACAAGGTGCGCCTGATGGCCGCGCTGGCAGGAGTGAAGCTCAGCATCCGGCCCGTCGATTTTCATCCCGGCGCCGAGCATCGCGGTCCGGAACTCATGACACTAAATCCGGCGGGTTCGATCCCGATCCTCGAGGACGGCGACCTCGTCCTGACCGAATCTTCGGCCATGCTTGTCTACCTTGCCGCGACGGCGGCACCGCAATGGTTGGGCAACGATACTGCCATGCATGCGGCCCGCGTCCAGCAGTGGATTTCCTTCTCGCATCGGCTGACCGCAAGCCTGGGGGCGGCGCGCCTGCACGAGATGCTGCTGCGCCCGGGCAACATCGATGCCCTTCAGGGACAGGGAACGGTGGCCCTGCGCGAATTGGAAGCTGGTCTCGTCGAACAGAGTATCCGCGGCCAGCGCTTCCTCGCATTGGACCGGCCGACGGTCGCGGACATCGCCTGTTTTCCCTATGTGGCGCTGGCGCCCGACGGGGGCGTTTCGCTCGATCCCTATCCCGCGATCCGGCTCTGGTCGCGGGCGATCCGCGCCATCGAGGGTTTCATCGAGATGCCCGGCATCCATCGGCTGCACGAGCTCAAGCCCGAGCCCGTCCCTGAAGTAGGCGAGGCCTGACGTGGCGGGCTATTTGTTGAAGAACTGCGCCGCGGTGATCGTGGACGATGGCAACGGTCCGCGCATCCGCCGCAACGTCGACGTGTTGACCGACGGCGCGGCTGTACGGGCCATCGGCGAGGGCCTGGACAAGGGGGAACTGCCTGTCGGGACCGTCGCCCACGACTCCACCGGTTGGTTCGTCTATCCTGGCCTCGTCAACACCCATCACCACTTCTTCCAGTGTTTCGTGCGCAACCGCGCCGACCTGGACTGGACGAAGCTGTCGGTCATCGAATGGCTCGACCGCATCTATCCCATCTTTTCTCGGCTGAACGAGGAGTGCTTCTACCACGCATCGGTCACGGCCATGGCGGAGTTGATAAAGCACGGCTGCACCACGGCCTTCGACCATCAGTACTGCTTTCCGCGGCATGCCGGCAAAAGGCTCATCGACCGGCAGTTCGAGGCGGCCGAACTGCTTGGCATGCGCTTCCATGCCGGACGTGGCGGCAACACGCTGCCGAAGTCGGAAGGCTCGACTATTCCCGACGCCATGCTGGAAACGACGGACGAGTTCATCGCCGACTGCGCCCGGCTGATCGATACCTATCACGATGACGGTAGGTTCAGCATGCGCCAGGTCGTCGTCGCGCCGTGCCAGCCGGTCAACTGCTATCGCGAGACATTCGTGGAATCGGTCACACTGGCGCGCGACCGCAAGGTGCGCATGCACACCCATGTCGGCGAAGGCGAAAGCCCGGTGATGCAAGCCCGCCACGGCCTGCGCACGGTGGACTATTGCGCGGAGATAGGTTTCTGCGGGTCGGATGCCTTCTATGCCCATTGCTGGGAGCTGACCCATGACGAACTGCGCAAGTTGGCTGCCACCGGCACCGGCGTCGCGCACTGCCCGGAGCCGGTCTATCTCGTCGGCGCCGAAATCACCGACATACCGGCGATGTCGGCCCTCGGGCTCAGAGTGGGGCTGGGTTGCGACGGTGCAGCCTCGAATGACAATTCCAACCTGATGCACTGCATCCATTCCGCCTACATGCTGCAATGCCTGTCGGCGTCGACACGTGACCACCCGGTTCCGCCGCCTGGCGATTTTCTCGGCTATGCAACGACCGGGGGCGCGGCGCTGCTCGGGCGCAGCGACATCGGCAGGCTGTCGCTTGGCATGGCCGCCGACCTGTTCGCCATCGACACGCGACGCATGGACTATGTCGGCACGCGGCACGATCCGCTGAGCCTGCTGGCCAAGGTAGGCATCGGCGCGCCGACCGACATGACGATGATCAACGGCCGCATCGTCTGGGCACGGGGAGAGTTCCCGGGGCTCGACGAGGCAAGGTTGTTCGCGCAAGCCGAGGCGGCGCTCGCCACCGTGGAATTCTAGCAACCAAAACCAAAAGCAAGGGGAACCGACATGCTGACAAATCTTACCCGCAGAACATTGATGAAGGGTGCTGCCGCTACCGGGCTTGTCGCCGCGGTGGGCAGCCGCGTGCTCGCCGCCGACGGACCACTGGGCATCGTGCTGGTGGTCCCCTCGCCGGTTGGCGACGTTGGCTGGGGCCGTGCGCTGGCCGACGGGCTCGAGCCGGTCAAGGCGGCCTACGGCGACAAGGTGAAGGTCACCATCCTCGAAAACATTCAGGAAGGTCCCGACGCCGACCGCATCATGAACAAGGCGGTCGCGGACGGTAACAAGGTCCTCATCGCCGGCTCCTTCGGCTATCAGAACGGCGCCCTGCAGATCGCGCGCCGCAATCCCGACGTCACCGTGTTGCATGCTTCCGGTTTCGAGGTGGCGCCGAACTTCTCGCCCTTCGCGGCACAATACTCCCAGGGCACCTATCTGATGGGGATGGCGGCAGCCGCGCTTTCGAAGACCGGCAAGCTCGGCTCCGTTTCCGCCTTCGCCATTCCCGAACTGATCACATCAATCAACGCGTTCACACTGGGTGCGCAAGCCGTGAAGCCCGATGTCGAGGTTTCGATCGTATGGGTGAACTCCTGGTTCGACCCGGCCAAGGAGCAGGAAGCCGCCAAGGCGCTGCTGGCGCAGAAATGCGACGTCATCTTCTCCAACGCGCAGGACACGCCTTCGGTCGTTGCGGCTTGCGAGGAGGCCGGCATCCCCGCCTTCAACCTCAACTCGTCAATGAAGAAATACGCGCCCAAGACCTATCTCGGCTGCGTGGCGACCGATTGGTCGCCCTTCTTCAAAGCCTCGGTCGACGCCCACCTTGCCGGTACCTTCAAGGGCGCCAGCGCCTTCTTGGGTGTCGGCGACAAGGTCGTCGAAGTCGTCGACTGGAACCCGGGCATCCCGGCAGACATCATGACCAAGATCAAGGAAGTCGAAGCCAAGATCGCCGACGGCAGTTTCTCGCCCTTTGCCGGTCCGATCGCCAAGGCCGACGGAAGCGAAGGCGTCCCCGCCGGTAAGACGATGACCGTGGCCGAGATCGTCGCCATGGACTGGCATGTCAAGGGTGTCACCACGCCGCTGCCGAAATGACAATGACCGTCCCGCTGCTGTCGCTGCGCGGCATCTCCAAGAGCTACGGCCAGATCCATGCAAATCGAGACATCGATCTGGATGTGGCTCCGCGCTCGATCCATGCGATCCTCGGGGAAAACGGAGCGGGCAAGTCGACGCTGATGAAGCTGATCTACGGCGTCGAGCAGCCAGACGCGGGAACAGCGATCTGGAAAGGAGAGTCCCTTGCGCTCGCGTCCCCGGCGGATGCGAGGCGCAAGGGGATCGGCATGGTCTTCCAGCATTTCTCGTTGTTCGAGACGCTGACGGTTGTGGAGAACGTCCGGCTGGTCGTGCCCGGGAGGAAATCGGACCTTGCGCAAGGCATCCGCAAGCTCGGTCGCGACTTCGGCCTGGAGGTCGATCCGCTCGCTCATGTGCACGCGCTCTCGGTTGGAGAGCGGCAGCGGGTGGAAATCATCCGCTGCCTGATGACCGAACCGCAGCTCCTGATCCTCGACGAACCGACCTCCGTCCTGCCACCGCAATCGGTGGAGAAGCTTTTCGAGACATTGCGGCGGCTGCGCGACGGCGGCGTGTCCATTCTTTTCATCTCTCACAAGCTGGAGGAAATCCGCGCGGTATGCGACCGCGCGACCATCCTGCGCGGCGGTCGCATCACAGGAAATGTGGATCCCCGCGGCCACGACGCACACGACCTCGCCCGCATGATGATCGGCCGCGACATGCCGAAGCCCATGCCGGCTATTGCACATTCCGGCGGGGAAAAGCGCCTTGAAATCGTCGGCCTCGACCATCGGCCCGACGATCCCTTCGCCGCTGAGCTTTCCGACGTCAGCCTGACGGTCCGGGCGGGCGAGATTCTCGGAATCGCTGGCATCTCGGGCAACGGGCAGAGCGAGCTCGCCGCGCTAATCTCAGGCGAGACGATGCTGCCGCGCGAGAAGTCCGATCGCATCTACATGATGGGAAAGGATGTTGGCGCGCTCAATGCGGCGGCCCGCCGCCGGCTGGGCTTCGCTTTCGTTCCGGAGGAAAGGCTCGGCCGCGGCGCGGTGCCGGAAATGTCTCTCGTCCTCAACAGCCTCCTGACCGCCCATCCGTTCGGCTTGTTGAAACGCGGCCTTGTCGACACTGCCCGTGCCAAAGCCTTCACCGAGGACTGCATCCGGCAAAACGACGTGCGCACGCCCGGTTGCGAAGCGGAGGCCGGCGCGCTTTCGGGAGGCAATCTCCAGAAGTTCATCGTGGGACGCGAGATCATGCTGTCCCCTAAATTGCTGTTTGTCGCACAGCCCACCTGGGGCGTGGACGTCGGCGCCGCATCCGCCGTCCGCCAGCGCCTTGTCGCCCTGCGCAACGAAGGCATGGGCATCCTGGTCATCTCGGAGGAACTGGAGGAACTGTTCGAGCTTTGCGATGCGATCCAGGTGATCCATCAGGGCCGGCTGAGCCCGCCGCTGGTGACCCGCGACACCAGAGCCGAGGAGATCGGCCGATACATGATCGGCGCGCATTCGACCGCCGAAAAGGTTCCTGCATGAGCGCCCTGTCCCGGCCGTTCCTTCCCGTTCTGGTACGCCGGGAACACGCCTCGCTTGCAATCAAGCTGGTCGCCCCGCCAGCCGCGCTCGGCGTGGCGACGCTGCTCAATCTCGGGCTCTACCTCCTGATGGGCCGCGATCCGGTCGCCGTTTTCCAAGCGATGCTTCTGGAGCCCTTCCTGTCCTGGGCCTCGTTCTCGGAAGTCCTGCTCAAGATGGGGCCGCTGCTGCTGATTGCGCAGGGGCTTGCCATCGGCTTTCGCGCAAAGATCTTCAACATCGGCGCCGAGGGCCAGTTCATTCTCGGCGCAATCTTCGCGTCGGCCATTCCCATTTGGCTCCCGCAGGCAACCGGCCAGTGGATTTGGCCTGCGATGCTCGTCCTCGGCGCACTGGGCGGCGCGCTTTGGGCCTCGCTCACGGCGTTCTGGCGCGTGCGGCTCAACGCAAACGAGATTCTCGTATCACTCATGCTGGCGCTCGTTGCCGCGCAACTTCTCAACTATCTGCTTCTAGGCCCCTGGAAGGATCCGGCCGGCTTCAACTTCCCACAGTCGGTGATGTTCCAGTACGACGCGACGGTGCCGATCCTGATCCCCGGCACCCGCGTCAACGTCTCGCTGCTCATCGCCTTCGCGTTCTCCCTCGCGGCCTGGGTCTTCATGCAGAGGAGTTTCGCTGGCTACAAGCTGCAGGTCGGCGGCCTTGCTCCGCGCGCGGCCGCATACGCCGGCTTCAACGAAGGACGCGCGATCTGGCTTTCCCTCCTCATCGGTGGCTTCGCGGCGGGCCTCGCCGGGGCAGCGGAGGTGGCCGGGCCACTCGGCCAATTGCAGCGCTCCATCTCGACCGGTTACGGCTATGCCGCCATCATCGTTGCGTATCTCGGCGGCCTTCACCCGATAGGCATCATTTTTTCCGCGCTGCTCATGGCGGCCCTCTATATTGGCGGCGACAACGCCATGGTCTCGGCAAATCTGCCGGTCGCCGCGGTCCGGGTCTTTCAGGGCAGCCTGTTGCTCGCCTATCTCGTCGCGATTGCCTTCGTCCGATACCGGCTCGAACGGCGCCATGCTGCTCACGGAAGCACTCCATGAATGCCCTCGAGTTCATCGTCGCCGGAACGCTGGCGGCGGCCACGCCGTTCCTTTTGGCCGCGCTGGGCGAAATGGTGGCCGAGCGGGCCGGCGTCCTCAATCTCGGCGTAGAGGGAATGATGGCCATAGGGGCGGTCGTCGCCTTCATCATCGTCTATCACGGCGGCGGTCACCTCCTGGGTTTCCTCGCCGCGGGCCTCGCCAGCGCGGCTCTTTCCCTTGTCTTTGCCGTCATCGCGCTGGGGTTCCGCGCGAACCAGGTCGCAGTGGGACTCGCCATAGGCATACTCGGCCAAGGCCTCTCGGCACTGTTCGGCAAGAGCTATGAGAGCCTCACGGTCAAAGGCCTACCGAAGCTTTCATTGCCCTGGCTTTCAGATATCCCGGTCATCGGCGGCCTGTTCGCCCAGGACGTCATCGTGTGGCTCTCGCTGGCCGCGACCGTCGCCATCTGGGCGGTATTCGTCTACAGCAAGACCGGCCTTGTCGTGCGCGCCGTCGGCGAAAATCCCAAGGCGGCCTATGCGCTCGGCTATCCGGTAATCGCCGTGCGTTTCGCCGCCGTCGCTTTCGGCGGCGCGTTTGCAGGGTTCGCCGGTGCCTACGCGGCCGTGGTCTACACGCCGCTGTGGGCCGATGGCATGATTGCCGGGCGCGGTTGGATCGCGATCGCGCTCGTCGTCTTCGGCACCTGGCTCACCAGCCGTATCTTCCTCGGCGCCTGCCTCTTCGGCGCCGTCTCCCTGGCAAGCCTGGCGGCCCAGGCGACCGGACTGGACGTTTCCTCGCAACTTCTATCGAGCCTGCCTTATCTCGTGACAATCGTCGTGCTGGGCATCATTTCTTCGAACCGACGTCTGCTCAAGCTCAACGGCGTGGCATCGCTGGGAGAGCCTTTCGAACAATAGTGTCGCACGCCGCCCGGGCGGCAATAACCCGACATCTGAGCGCAGGCCGCACCGTCCCTGGGGCATGAAGGGCTGCACGCAATCCTCAAGACCATGCCTCGAAGCGGTTGGCAGCTAGGATATGGCAATCGTAAGCGTTGGGCGTTCGCAATCGAGCCAGGTTGTTGAGCGTTGTCAGATCAGCAATGACAACGTCAGCGGCAATCCATGTCGGCTTGCGGGTAATGAGGATTTCGAGTTCAGCGTCCGAAATGCGGCGCATTGTTGCCATTCGGTAGAAGATAAATGCGGTCAGCGAGTGGCTGGGTCAGCTTCTTGAATCAATTTGGGCGAACCGCTTCGTAACCCATTGACAAGTAACGATTATGTTAGTCGCTGAGGGACGTCGTCTTTTCAACAAAAACAATCAGTTAGCGGGTGGTTCGCCCAACCATACCCTTCGTATGTTCTCGTATGGTCTGGCGAACCCAAGGACAACGAGGAGGAATGAACCTCGTGCTGCGGCCATTGTCTGCACGATAGTTGTCCGGACAGATGACCATAGCGATTTGGCTGAACGGCTCTGTAAAAAGACGGTGTCCCTGTCCAGCGCCCTTAAATGCGTCGGCACACAAACCCGACCAGTGAAATAGCCGAGCCAGATTCTCGACATCTGGCCTTTGTCCCTGCGCCATGAGGATCAGTGTTGAAGCGCTGACTCCCGAAAGGTCAGCGACTTGCTTCCAGTTCAGTTTTCTATCCGACTTCTTTCGATCCAGCGCCTTCAAAAACGCCTGTGTGTTGAACTCAGATCGCGTCATCCAGTCCACTCCTTCAAACAAGGTATGAATCTATATCGAGACTCGAGCCCAACGCACGAAGACGAGCCGTATTGGAGAAAAAGACGCATCCTGTTTGCCTGCCCTCGACACTTTTGACGTAACCAAGCACCACGTCGTTCGTCGCGACTGCCTTCGAACCCCGGAAGTAAGGACTGTACAGCGGAGAGGACTCTCTTCGCCTTAGACGCCCAACGGTTCAAGCGAACGGCGAAGCTGCGCTTCCTGATCTGCCGATAGCTTTCTCAATGGGCTGCGAACATTTCCTGTTCCGTAGCCGCGCAGTTGCGCCGCTCGAAGTACCGACGGCGTATAGGGCGACCTCCAGATAACGAGCAACGAGGGCAACATGCGCTGCCAGAGCGCTAGCGCCTGTTCGTATTCCTTGCGGTCAACCAATTTATATAACTCGACCGCTTCGGAGGGCATGTAATTCGCACCACCCCATATGACTCCGCGTGCCCCGGCCATCAATGCGTAGAGCGTGGTGGTGTCGCAGCCATTGAGGACCGTTCCGCCTGTCTGCAGATACTCCTGGTGGACAGTAAAGTCCCCTGCACTGTCCTTGATGTAGTTGAAATTCTTCAACTGGCTCAGGCGCTCAAACAGCTGTGGTGAAACCGAAATACCGGTGGCCTGTGGGATGTTGTAGCCGACCAGGTCGATCCCTACTTCAGCATCGATTGCTTTGTAGAAGTCGAATATTCCCTGCTCATCACTCGGGCCCTCCAGGTAGGGCGGCAGAACCATCAATGCGTCGGCACCGACGGACTCCGCCTGACGCGACCTTCTGATGACTTCGTCCATATTCAAAGCGGAGGTCTGGCAAATGACGTTGCAGCGACCAGCTATTCGCCTTGCACCTACTTCGTAGAGGCGGTTGCACTCGGCCTCGGTAAGATAGGGATGTTGCCCGGTCCCTGCGCCAAGCACCAGCCCGTGAACACCTGCGGCGACGTACTTCTCGATCAGATCCTCGAAAATCGAATAGTTGATCGCACCATTCTCATCGAACGGTGTTTGCATTGCCAGATTTATGCCCTTCAGGTCCGCCATGATCTCTCTCGTTGTATCTAGACTTCAGCTCCGGCCTGTCGGAAACGGACCGCGGTTACGATTCGAACGCCCATCGCTGTGACAGGCTTGGGATAGGGCTTGCTGGGACTTGCGCGCGTCTTGAGGATGTCGACTACCGGCGACGATCGCCCCGACGCCAGATCGGCTATGGCCTTGCCGAAGGCAGTTCCTCGCGCGACGCCTGTGCCGTTGCAGAATGCGGCGCCGTAGACCTTCTCCGCCAACTCGCCGAAGACCATTCCACCATTTTGCGCGAGAGTAAGAAGGCCACCCCAACTGGCCTCGAAGCCGATCGAGGAGAGCTCCGGCCACCGCCGATCGAACGCGATCTGCTGCTGCACCCGAGCCTTCATCACGTCCTGCGTGGTGGTCTTGAAGTCCGTCGCATAGGAATAGACGTTGCGAAGGAAAAGCCGGTTGTCGATCGTGCGACGAACCGTCGTGCCGAAGCTGTTGGCTGGGATAAGCCCGTAGGCTCTCTTGTTCCCCACCTGCGAAAGCTCACTCTCGGTGAGCCGTCGTGTCATGCTCGCAAATGTGTACAGCGGTATGGCGCGGTTGTCGAAGAAACCGAACTTCGTCAGATAGCCTGACGCGCAGATGATGACCTTCGAAGCCCTGATTGTTCCGGCGGGCGTCTCGCAGATGTGCTTCGGCGCCCCGAACTGCACCGCCACGATGGGGGTGTTTTCGTGAACGGTGACGTTCGCGGGCAGGCGCCTTGTCGCATTCTGGAGATACTTCGCAGGCTGAACCAAGACGGTGCCGGGATGATGCAGGGCTTTGATGTAATGCTTGCTTCCTGTGATCGCCTGGATTTCGGGGGTCTCGACCCAGCTGTAGTTCTGCCCAAGCTTATCCAGCGCCTGCGAAAAGCGGTGCAGATCCTCCACACCGTGAGCGGTGGCCGCGCTGTGGTATTTTCCCTGCGCGTCCCAGTCGCAATCGACCCCATGCTCTTCGACAGCGCTTCGGATGTAGGCGATCCCGTCCAGGTTAACGAACAGCTCTTCCTTGTTCCCCTTGATGTCTTCGACGAAATCGAGCTTCCGAGGATTGTGCGCGAGATCGATGACGAAACCCATGCAACGTCCGGATGCATTGTTCCCAATGCGGCCGGCGTCTACCAGGACAACCGAAGACTGCGGGTTGAGTTCGGCAAATCGGCGGGCCGCGTGCAGCCCCATCCAGCCACCGCCAATCACGAGGCAATCACAAGCAATGTCGCCTTGCTGCGGCAGCAGCGCCAACTCCGGTCCGGCCGCAGTGTACCAGCCGGACACAGTCGGCTCGGGATGGGGTGGCTGAACGACTTTGCGCTTTTTCGTCATGGTTTGGTTGAACGAATTCACTGCCAACTCGCTGAGTTAAGGCGACCGATTACGAAGGCTTGGCAACAATCCGGGGTCGCGTTGTTTCCTCATCGAATAGACCAGTTGGCGGGCGTCTCGTAGACGGAAAAGATAGCATCTGATATAGACCTGCTTCATGTCAAAGCTTCGTAGCCTGGTTCCCTCGACGCATTCGCTCTTTGTCTTCGAAGCGGCTGCCCGCACCCTAAGTTTCAAAAGCGCAGCCAGTGAGCTCAACGTGACGCAACCGAGCGTCTCGCACTCGATCAAGTCGTTCGAGAAGCATTGCGGGACCGCGCTCTTTACCCGTGACAATCGAGGGGTGGAGCTGACGGAGGCTGGCAGGCAACTCTACGACGAAGTGCGCACGAGTTTCCGCCGTCTGGAACAGCGACTTGAGACCATCTCAGATCGCGGAACGAAGTACATCACTTTTGCTGCGTCGACATCTCTGGCAGCACATTGGCTAGCGCCTCAGCTCTATCATTTCCAGGAAGAGCATCCCGACGTTAAGATCAAGGTTGTCGCCACCGATCGGGATATCGAGCCCGATCACGAAGTGGACGTCACCGTATGGGTGCGGCCACGGGATTTTGACAGAACCAACAGTTGGTTCGTCTGCGACGAGATCATTTTCCCCGTCTGCTCCCCCGCATATCTTCTGGCGCACCCCGCTCCCCAGAGCGTCGATGAGCTGGTTCGACACCAGCTCATTCATTCGTCCGATGCCTTTCGCCGGCGAATGAGCTGGCCCGAATGGGTCGCGCTTGCAGGCGGAGATCCCAGCGAGACGAAACCGAATATTGTATTCAATGACTATCAGCTGACGCTTCAAGCAGCTCTTGCCGGCGAAGGAATCTCGCTGGGATGGTCCCTGACCGCCCAACACCTGCTCAAAAACCGCCTGCTGGTTCGGCCCATCGCGACCGAGATCAAGACCGACCGCGCCTTCTTCCTGTTGTCCAATGGCGATGCAGGCAAAAACAAGAGGTGCAAGGTACTTGTAGACTGGTTCCTCGCGCAGTCGCAGGAATTGCGCCCTTAGACAGCTACCGGCACCGCTGCCTCGGTTCGCGTACCCACCCCGCCGCGTCGCCTTTCGGGTGTCCCTACCAGGTAACGAGTGCCTGCGCAGTCGACCCAGGTATAAACTGAGTTTAACGCCAGCGAAACCTTTTACGAGTCCTCAGGGCGCTCACAGGACCCTACTATCAACGTCAATAAGCAGGGCCGCGTTCCGTAAGTGGACCGAGGAAAGTTCTGTCGACGGGGACCTTTTGCGCCCCTCTGGGAAAACACGATGATGGACACTGATACTCCCGTAATCCGACGCCGCGGAGGACGCGCGTCGGTGGTAGCTGCCCGGGAAGCAGAGAGGAGGCCTCGCGTCTCGACCATCAAGTACGGCATTCGGCCTGTGGAGGCCGTCACTGCTGAGCAGCTTGAGCGCATTCACCAGGCTTCGTTGGCGATCCTGCGCGAAATCGGAATCGAATTCCGGGATGAAACGGCGATCCGGCAATGGAAGGAGGCTGGCGCCGATGTCCAAGGCCAGCGCGTGCGCCTCGATGGCGAGATGCTGATGCATCTTATCTCGAAGGCGCCATCCCGCTTTGAGATGACCTCTCGCGATCCGTCACAGCGTTTCGAGATCGCGCCAGACACAATGACTTTCAGCGCCATGCAAGGCGCGCCAAACGTCCGGGATCTTGAGGGTGTGCGACGCGCATCCACGATCGAGGACCTCCGGAACATGAACCGGCTGACCCAGATGCTGCCTGGGTTCCATATCGCCGGCGGGTTCACCTGTGAGCCGACCGACATCGCCGTTCCATGGCGCCATCTGCACATCAACCATTCGAGTCTGGTGGAAACGAACATGCCGTTCTTCGGTCTGACGACCGGGAAGCAGCGAGCCGATGACTCGATCGCCATGGGACAGATCGTCCACGGCAAGGCCTTTATGGATCAGAACGCGGTGATGCTCGGTCACGTGTCGGGAAACTCACCGCTGGTCTGGGATTCGACCATGCTGGAAGGGCTACGCGCTTTCGTCGAGGCAAACCAGGTCGTCCTGCTGTCGCCGTTTGTGCTCGGCGCCGCAAACACTCCCGCTGACATCCCGGCCACAATCGCCCAGTTGAACGCCGAGGCACTCGCAGCGCTCGCCTACACCCAGTTGGTCAGGCCCGGCGCCAAAATGATCTATGGGCAATATTCAGTCTCGGTGTCGATGCGCAGCGGCGCCCCGATGTCCGGCATGCCCGAAGTCACCCTGATCAACGCCGTCATCGGCCAACTGGCAAGGCGGTATGGTTTGCCGTGGCGCACGACTGCATCCCAGTCGTCCGCCAAGACCTTTGATGCTCAGTCCGGATACGAGTCGGCGATTGCCTACATGTCGGGGGCGAGCGCATGCGCGAACCTGATGATGCATGCGGGCGGCTGGGACGAGGCCGGTCTCGTATGCTGCATGGGGAAGTTTGTCGCCGATGGCGAACAGAACCTGCTGATCGAAAAATACGCGCAGGGGATTTCGTTCGAGCATTTCGACGACGCTCTCAAGGCCGTGCGGCGCATCGGTCCCGGCGGCCACTATCTCGGAGATTCCTTCACGCTCAAGCGCTTCAAGGACGCATTCTTCGCGCCGGAGATTCTCGATTACCTCAGCTACGAGCAGTGGAAGGTCAAAGGCTCCAAGGATATGGCGCAGCGCTGCCGTGAGAAGGCGAAATCGATCATCGCGAGTTACGAGCAGCCGCATATGGATCCAGCCGTGCGCGAGGAACTCGATGCATTCGTGGCGCAACGCCAGGAGGAAATCTCGCCAAGCCTCGCCTAGGCATCCGCCCAAGAGCCCACGCGATCAATATCCGGGAACAACTAACAAGGGAGAAGAAAATGGGACTGTTCAGAAGCAATGGGAATCACGTTCCGGCTGCCATCGAACAGATGGCGAGCGACGTCAAAGCCGGACAAATGGACCGGCGCGAGTTTCTCGCGCTTGCGAGCACGTTCGGGGCCTCGGCTGCAATGGCCTACGGCTTGATTGGCGTAGCATTGCCCCAGCCCGCACGCGCCGCCGAGCCAAAGAAGGGCGGGACCCTGCGTGTGTCCATGCCCGTCAAGGCGCAGAAAGACCCACGTACCTATGACTGGGTGGAACTTGCCAACATTTCTCGCTGCTGGCTCGAGCCGCTGGTTCGCTACACACACGAATTCACGTTTGAACCTGTCCTGCTGGAAAGCTGGGAGGTCAATGACGAAGCCACCGAATATGTCTTCCATGTCCGAAAGGGTGTTACCTGGAACAATGGCGACGCTTTCGACGCCGATGACGTAGTCCTCAACATCACCCGCTGGTGCGAGAAGGGCGTCTCCGGCAATTCGATGGCCGCGCGCGTCGGAGGGCTGATCGATGCCAAGACCGGCAAGGCAAGAGATGGAGCTATCGTCAATGTCGATGACCATACCGTCAAGCTCAAGCTGAGCGAGCCGGACATCGCCATCATCGCGAACTTCACCGACTACCCCGGACTGATCGTCCATCGCAATTTCGATGCCGGCGGCGCTGACCCGGTCGCAAAGCCGATCGGAACGGGGGCATTCGAACTGGTATCCTATGCGGTTGGCAGCAAGGCTGAAGTCAAACGCCGCGAGAATGGCAAATGGTGGGGCGGCGAAGCTCTGCTGGATGGCGTGCAATTCATCGACTATGGCACCGACTTCCAGGCAACGGTGGCTGCCTTCGACTCCGGTGAGATCGACGTCAATATGGAGACGCCGGCTGACTTCATCGACATCCTGGACAAGATGGACGTGGTCAAATCGGAGGTCGCTACCGCAACAACTCTGGTGTGCCGCACCAACACGACCAACAAACCATATGACAACAAGAAGGTCCGTAACGCGCTGCAGATGGCGGTCGACAACAACACTATCCTTCAACTCGGCTATGCAGGACGGGGAACGGTCGGCGAAAACCATCATGTCAGCCCGATCCACCCGGAATATTTTGCCCTGCCTAAGAAAAGCCGGGACGTCGAGGGCGCGAAGAAACTCATTGCTGAATCCGGAAATGCCGACTTCGAGCACGAGCTGATTTCGATCGACGAAGACTGGCAGAAGAGCACCGGTGACGCCATTGCGGCGCAGCTTCGAGAGGCCGGCATCAAGGTCAAGCGCACGGTGCTTCCGGGTTCGACTTTCTGGAACGACTGGGCGAAGTATCCCTATTCGCTGACCGTCTGGTACATGCGGCCGCTCGGGGTTCAGGTCCTAGCGCTGGCTTATCGCACTGGCGAGGCTTGGAATGAGACTGCTTACGCAAACCCCGACTTCGATGCCAAGCTCAAAAAGGCGTTCTCGGTCAGCGACGCCGCCAAGCGGAAGGAACTGATGAAGGACATCGAAGATGTGCTTCAGGATTCTGGGGTCATCATCCAGCCGTTCTGGCAAAGCCTCTTCGGCCACATGAACAAAAAAGTTCAGAACTATGCAATCCACCAGACTTTCCAGATGGATTTGCAGAAAGTCTGGCTGGCAGCCTAGCAGACTCCCAAGGCTCCAACCGGAAGCCTGGTCGGTGCCCCATCGAGCATGGGGTGCCGACCTCCTTTGAACTATGCTTGAGGCGACCCAACATGGCCGACGACGAGATCATCCTTTCCGAGCTTTCCGACGACGAGTTGGTGCAGCAGATGCACGACGACCTCTATGACGGGTTGAAGGACGAGATCGAGCAAGGCACCAACATCCTGATTGAGCGCGGCTGGGTGCCTTACAATGTGCTGACCGAGGCGCTGGTCGAAGGCATGCGCATCGTCGGCGAGGATTTTCGCGACGGCATCCTGTTCGTTCCCGAGGTGCTGCTGTCGGCCAACGCCATGAAGGCCGGCATGTTCATCCTGCGCCCGTTGCTGGCCGCCACCGGCGCGCCGAAGCAGGGCAAGATGGTGATCGGCACCGTCAAGGGCGACATTCACGACATCGGCAAGAACCTCGTCGGCATGATGATGGAAGGCGCTGGCTTCGACGTCATCGATCTCGGCATCAACAATGCGGTCGAGAAATACATGGCAGCGATTGAAGAGCACCAGCCCGACATCATCGGCATGTCGGCGCTTTTGACCACGACCATGCCCTACATGAAGGTCGTCATCGACACGATGAAGGAAAAGGGCATCCGCGACGACTATGTCGTCCTCGTTGGCGGCGCGCCGCTCAACGAGGAATTCGGGAAGGCCGTCGGCGCCGATGCCTATTGCCGCGACGCCGCGGTGGCGGTCGAGACCGCCAAGGACTTCATGAAGCGCAAGCACAACGTCCGCGGTTGATAGCGGCGGTGTCCATCCTGCAAGACGCTGGTGCCAACGCCCCGCCCGATGTTGATGTCCGTCAACGAGGATGTATCACCTTATGAATGCGCCATTTTCAGCAGGAGACAGTTCGCGAATCGAGGGATGGGATCCCAGCCGGCAGGTAATCGACACTCACGACGTGTATCGCGTTGTCATTCTTGCACTTCCGGGATTTTCCCAGCTCGGCCTTTCATCCTTCGTTGATCCGCTTCGCCTGGCAAATTCGATCTCCGGACGATCCGCCTTCGAGTGGACGATTGCGAGCCCGGATGGCCAGCCAGTCGAATGCGCCAGCGGGTTCATCCTTTCGGTCGGCAGTAATTTTGCCGGCACTGAAGAAGGCATTCAGTCCCGCAAGGGACCAAGCATGGTCATCGTCTGCGCAGGCGAGCCGGTCCAAAAGCAGATGTCGACTTCCCTCACCAAGATTCTTCGGCTTTGTAAGCGGCACGGAGTTCCAATCGCGGCGTTGGGTACCGCGACTTGGCTGCTGGCGGAAAGTGGATTACTCGACGATACCGCTTGCACAATCCATTGGGACAAGAGGGCCGCCCTCTCGGAAAAGTTCGGCCGCCTCCAGGTTACCGACCAACTGTTCGTTCGCGATCCTCACCTCCTGACTTGCGCAGGAGAATTCGCGTCCTTCGACCTCGTTATGGAGCTGATCAGCGAGCGCCTTGGCAGAGACATCGCGTTGGCTGTCTGCCGACATACGACTGCCGGCCATTGGCGTCCCGCTTCAGATAGACAATCGACCGTCAATGCTGGTGAAACCGGCATCTGCAAGTCGCTTGCAGACGTCATTCAAATCATGGAGGAGCATATTGAGGATCCACTGCCGCTCCGCTACATCGCAAAATGCGTCGGCCGCTCTCAGCGTCAGATCGAACGGCTTTTCCAGCAGTCAACTACGTGGTCTCCCATGCGATTCTATCTGCATTTGAGACTTAGCCGCGCCAAGCGTCTCATCGAACCGACAGAATTGCCCGTTGTCGAGATTGCAATCGCATGCGGTTTCGCGTCGGCCTCGCATTTTTCAAAATGCTTCCGCCAGGCCTTCGGCCTCAATCCAAGCGCTTGTCGAGGCTGATAGCTTATAAGTCCAAGATGAATTGACCCGCCTTCAGCAGCGCGGAGTCCCGAGCCAACTCCAGCAATCCGGCAGTACACCGACGCATCTTCAGCAGTAGGAACCATCAATAATGTCGTCGTTTTCGGTCGCGAAGAACAAAATTGATCCGACGCGCCGGGCGACGGCGCTGAAGCCGGATGGAACCATAGACGAAAACGATCGGGTGGAGATCGGACCGACAGATGTCGCTTTCGCCGAGTGGGCAACGCTAGGCCTCATTTCTCCAAACCTGGAACGGATGAGGAAAACCCGTCTAGACCGCATCGTGCAGCAGCTGCGCCAACGGGATTACGCCGGCGTGCTTTGTTTCGATCCGCTGAACATTCGATATGCGAGCAATTCCTCGAACATGCATATCTGGATTATGCACAACCCGTCGCGAGCTGTGTTCGTGTCTGCTGATGGCTATGTCGTTCTCTGGGACTTTCACCGCTGCAGTCATCTCTCGACGTACCTGCCGGTCATCAACGAAATCCGTGACGGGGGGGCGGGCTTCTACTATTTCGTTGCCGGAGATGCCGAAGAAGCAATCGCCAAACAATTCGCAGGGCAGATCGATGAACTCATGCGACGCTGCGCTGGCAAGAACCGCCGTCTTGCCGTCGACAAGATCGAAATTCCCGGTCTGCGCGCGATGGAAGCAGTCGGTATCGAGGTCTGCAACGGCATGCAGCTCATGGAGCACGCTAGGGCCATCAAGGGTGTCGACGAGATCAACGCTATGCGCTGCTCGCTAGCCACATGCGAAATCGCTGTCGGCAAAATGCGCGAGCGTTTGCGACCCGGCATAGCGGAAACTGAATTGTGGTCCGTTCTTCATGCCGAAAACATTGCCCGCGGCGGCGAGTGGATCGAAACGCGCATTTTGACCTCCGGCCCACGCACGAACCCGTGGATGCAAGAGGCCGGTCCTCGACGCATAGTGCCAGGGGATCTGGTCGCCTTCGACACCGACATGGTCGGGCCTTATGGCATGTGTGCGGATTTTTCGCGCACTTGGTATTGCGGCGACGGCAAGCCAACCGACGAACAGCGAAGGCTACACGCCATCGCGTACGAGCACGTAATGACCAACATGGCCATGCTCAAACCTGGAGTATCATTCAACGAACTAACCGAGCGCGGCCACAAGCTCCCTGCCGAGTTCGTGGATCAGCGATATGGCGTCATGATGCATGGCATCGGTCTATGCGATGAGTATCCCGCGATCCTCTATCCTCAAGACTTTATCCCTGGAGCATTTGACTATGTTCTCGAGCCGGGGATGACGTTGTGCGTTGAGGCCTATATCGGTGCCGTTGGTGGCCGTGAAGGCGTGAAGCTCGAAGAGCAGGTTTTGATCACGGACAACGGTTTTGAAAACCTGACAAAATGCCCATTTGATCGAGCTTTGATGATCTAGGATTGTCCGGCTGTGCAACTGTTCGTCGATTAGCCGTTAGCCGCTTTTGGGGCAATCGCGACCGCCCCTCGGTAATTGCCGCTCTTGGGATCTGGCGTCAGTCGGCAATAGGTCCGAAATGAGGTGCAAAGCTGTGGCATGGAAAGGTCTCTGCGCTGTCCTGAGGAACGAAACCCGGATGGCCCGCTCCGCTGTTATCGACCATCTTCAGCCGTTGGAGATGCCGGACGAGATCGTGTGGCCGACGCGGCGCAGTAAGCGCCGCCTCGACTAGTCGTTCCCTAAACGAGAGATACGACCACAGCCACTTCCATAGCCTACCACGCGTAGGCCCCCGGAGCTTCGCCGCCGGGGCCTGGCCAAATTTCGTCCAGCCTCGTCAGCGTGTCCTTCGAGAGATTCAGCGAGGGTGCCTTCAAGTTCTCGCGGAGCTGAACCACCGCCCGGGGGCCGCTGATCACCGCACTGACAATGGGATTGTGAAGCAACCACGCGAGGGCCACGAGGGCCGGCGCTTCGCCCAGTTCATCGCAGAGGGCTTCATAGGCTTCCAGTTGCGGGCGCAGTTCCACGATCCGCGTTTGAAGGTGCGTCGACGAGCCGTGCCCTTGGGCGACGCCGCGGAGCACGCCGCCGAGCAGCCCAGCGCCGATCGGTCCATAGGGGATGAGCCCTACCCCGTAGTGACGAAGCGCCGGAATCACCTCAAGCTCAATGGTACGCTGCGCGAGGTTGTAGAGGCTCTGCTCGGAGGCCAATCCCATCAGATTGCGCGACGCGGCTGTGCACTGGGCGGTGGCGATGTCCCAGCCGGCGAAGTTGCTGCTGCCCACGTAGGTGACCTTGCCCTCGCGGATCAGCTGCTCCATCGCCTGCCAGATTTCCTCCCACGGCGTGGCCCGGTCGACGTGATGCATCTGGTAGAGATCGATGTGATCGGTCTTCAGCCGCCGCAAACTGGCTTCGCAGGCGCGTCGGATGTGATAGGCAGACAAGCGGCGATCGTTGGGACCAGTATCCATCGGCTGGTAGACCTTCGTCGCCAATACAATCCGGTTGCGCCGGCCGCCCTGCGCGAGCCAACGGCCGATGATCTCCTCGGAGATGCCGTAGCCTTTCTCCATTTCGGGCGATTGGGGGCCACCATAAACATCCGCCGTGTCGAAGAGATTGATGCCGGCGTCGAGAGCTTCGTCCATGATCGTGACACTGTCCGACTCATCGATCTGCCAACCGAATTCCATCGTGCCGAGGGCTATTCGGCTGACCTTGATGCCCGTCCGGCCTAGCTGAGTGTAATTCATCGCAAAACGCCTTAGATTTGTTTCAGGATAACGATTTCTGCTCCCGTGTTTGTTCTCGGGCGGGTTTGAAAAAGACAGTTTGCGCTATGCCCCAATAGCGTCGGTCTGCGACGTGCCGATGACCAGGTTGTGTGCCAAGCAGACCGTCTGCTTGTGGAACGAGACTGCCCCTCTCGTCGATCAACTATAGGATGCCGCCGGAGCGCCAAAGCAGGATTCTTCCGGAACAACCCCCAGGCCAGGCCCGCTCGGAAGCCTGATATGTCCCTCTTCAACAGATACACCGCTGCTCTCGTCATAGTGGCCTTCGATATATGGAGCCGCGATCCAGACGCCCTCGTTCAGGCGCGGACTGACAGTCGCACCGATGTGAACACAGGCGGCGGCGAGGATGTCACCACCCCATGCATCGTCGCAAGTGTGCGGCATTGATCGTGCCTCGCAAAGATCACGCACCGTCGCCATTGCATGCAGACCACCAATGCGGGTGACCTTCATCCCAAAGCCGTCACATACTCCCTCTCCAATCGCACGGATCACAGTGGAAAGGTCCTCGGTGTTTTCGTCGAGATACACAGCGTGGTGTAGTTGATTGCGGATGGCCTTGATCTCTTCGAACGTATTGCACGGCTGTTCCAGGATGAACGGAACATCGAGGCATTCGCGACTAAGCCGGAGCGCATCACGCGTCGTCAGCGATCGATTGGCATCGGCCGCGAGCCGGACGCGTCCCCCGACGCGCTCCCAGACCTTGCGCGCTACAGCGATGTCGATCTCGACCGGTCTGCCGCCAATCTTCATCTGGAGGCGTGGGTAGCCTTCCGCCACACGCTCGGCTGCAATACGTGCGGTCTCGTCTGGTTCTCCTATACCCAACGCGTAATATGAAGGAACCCGTTCGGTCACGGCGCCGCCAAGGAGGTCGGCGACGCGCATGCCGAACTGCTTGCCCATGATATCGTATGCCGCCATATCCACGGCTGCCTTTGCATATCGGTGGCCATTAAGGAGGCCATCCATCCGGCGTCGAAGGGATACTGGCTGAAGTGGGTCGGCTCCGATCAGTCCCTGAGCCATCTCATCCAGTGCAGCCCGTGCACCTTTTGCATGATGCGGCTGATAGGTCGGGCCCACGGGGCAGGTTTCGCCCCAACCGATGAGACCATTGTCGGTCACGATCTTAACGATCGTCGTATCGAGCGCATACACCTTGACGCCGCCCATTGTGTAGGGGCCGTTCTTGACCGGCAGATCATGCGCGAAGACGTGAACTTCCTTGATTTTCATGTTCGTTCCGATGTGAAGGTAATGTTTTTTCGCGAGGCAGAGCGTGCGAACGTCGAGTTAAGCGATCGGCCCAAGGCGGTCAGTGATTTGGGTATTGCTAT
Source organism: Mesorhizobium monacense (assembly GCF_056781675.1). Lineage (NCBI taxonomy): Bacteria > Pseudomonadati > Pseudomonadota > Alphaproteobacteria > Hyphomicrobiales > Phyllobacteriaceae > Mesorhizobium > Mesorhizobium monacense. The sequence continues at coordinate 4,714,040 of NZ_CM165567.1, forward strand.
TCCTCACGCGCTCTCCACTCTTTCCAACGGAAATAGAGGTTCGCGCCAATCTCGGCGAAAGGCGACGGTACGAGCTTCGATGGTTCTGGTTCAGCCATGAAATGCGCAGAGATGTTCGAGGGCCGGTTTAACAAGATATCCGCTGCGGCGATGCCGGTAAGCGTACTCCGCACCGTTCCCAGACCGTTGTCGCAGCAGGCCGAGAAAAGACCCGGCTCCAGTTCGCGCATCACCGAGACGCCGTTCCAGGTCAGGCAGAGGTGTCCGGCCCAACTGTATTCCATCGGAACATCGGCGATGGCAGGAAAGCGGTCGGCGAATTTTCGCCGATGAACCTTTGCCGCGCGGGCGACCGCAGCCTCCGACGCCACCATCCCAGGCAGATAGCTGGCGCAGGTCCGGGTGATGACGCGGTTTCCGCCCTGTGCGGTGTCGATGCGGCGCATCGTCGTACCCATCGGGTCGGACGGCGTAATGCCCCAACGAGGCTGCCCTCCCAGCCTGGAAAGGGCGTCAGCGTCGAGCTCGACAGTCATCGAGGCGTACAGGAAAACGTGCATGAGCTGTTTGCGTGCGAAGCCGAAGCTCTCAAGGTGCCCGTTGTTGGCAAGAATGACCTTCGCCGCGGTGACATGGCCATTGGGCGTTGTAAGTGCCCAATCCTGGTTCACTCTTGCGAGCTTTGAGACAGGGGATCCCTCAAACACGAACACGCCGTCGCGTCGAAGACCTGTACCAAGCGACCGGACATAGCCCGCCGGCTGGATCATCACTGTTCCGGGCGTGTAAAGGCCAGACGTGTAGTGGCGACTTCCCGTTACCTCATGCATAGCCTTGGCGTCGAGCATTTCACTGGCTTCGCCCAATTCGGTGAGGTGTTTGGCGTAGCTTGCGTTGAGGTTGCGCGCGGTCTCGCTGGCTGCTCCGTTGATTTTGCCCGCTGGATCGAAATAGGCAGGGTCGATTCCATACTCTTCGACGCACTCCTTCGCGAAGCGAATGGCCGCGCGATTCAGCGCGATCATTTTCTCGTCCTCCTCGACACCCTTTCCGGCATAGTCATCGGACTGCACATCGTGCGGCAGGTCGATCATGAAGCCGGAGTTGCGGCCGGAAGCACCTTCCGCGAGACCGCTGGCCTCAAGAACGGCGATACGAAGGTTCGGGTCTTGTTGGCGCAGGCGTTTGGCCGCTGAAAGACCGGCGAAGCCGCCGCCAACTATGGCGACATCGACACGAATGTTGCCTTCAAGGGGCGCAGAACAGGGTTGGGCCGGGAGGATGGCGTTCCAGGCCGCCGGCCCCCGTTGGACCGGCAGCCTTTCAGCCTTGTGGACGGTCACGCGACCGCCTCGTCTGCGTCATCGGTGAGATCAAGCCAGATGGTCTTGATTCTGGTGTACTGGTCGTGGGCGTGGATGCCGTTGTCGCGGCCGCCGAAGCCGGAAGACTTAAAGCCACCGAAGGGCGTTGTGATGTCACCCTCGCCGTAACTGTTGACGGTCACCGTACCCGCCCGGATCGCTCGCGCTCCTCGTATGGCTCGTTTCGCGTTCGATGTGTAGATCGACGCACACAGTCCGTACTCTGTGTCGTTCGCAAGTGTAATGGCCTCATCGAAGCTCTCGACAGTCAGCACCGTCAGGATCGGTCCGAAGATCTCTTCCCGCACGACCTTCGCGTCGCGGTCACTGACGTCCAGGATGGTGGGTTCCACGAACCCACCCTTGGCCTTTCCGCCGAGAAGGACCTTTTGGCCCTTCTCGAGATAGGAGCTGACTTTGTCGAAGTGTGACTTGGAAACCAGCGCACCCACCCGGTTCTCGGGATTCAGCGGATCGCCCATCGGCCACTCCCGGGCATGCGCGATGACCCGCTTGAGGAGTTCGTCCTTGATGCCGCGTTGAACGATGAGCCGCGACGAGGCAGAGCAGTTTTGCCCCATATTCCAGAACGCGCCGTTGACAATGTGGGCGGCGACACGATCGATATTCTCGGCGTCGTCCAGCACGACGGCCGGGTTCTTGCCGCCCATCTCCAATGTCACTTCCTTGAGATTCGACTCGGCCGAATAGCGCGGAAAGCGTCTTCCGGTCTCCGTGGAGCCCGTGAACGACACCATATCCACGTCCATGTGTCGCCCAAGCGGCTCCCCGACTTCGGAGCCAGCGCCCGGCAGCACGTTGAAGACGCCAGAAGGGATGCCCGCCTCCATCGCAAGCTCGGCGACACGCAGCGCGGTCAAGGTCGTTTCCTTGGCCGGCTTGACGATGATCGAGTTGCCGGCGGCGAGTGCCGGTCCGATCTTCCAGGCGAGCATCAGCAGCGGGAAATTCCAAGGCAGGACCAAGCCCACAACGCCGACAGGTTCGCGAACGATCATCGCGATGTGGTTGTCGGAGGCCGGCGCCACCTGATCGTAGATCTTGTCGATCAATTCCGCATGCCAGGCAAGGCAATGGATGGTTTCAGGGACATCGACGTTCTTGCAGTCGTAGATCGTCTTGCCACTGTCGAGGCTTTCCAAAACGGCCAGTTCATGGGCGTTGCGCTTCATGAGCTTGGTGAGACGGATGAGCGCGTCCTTGCGTGCCGACGGATGAAGGCGCGACCACCGGCCGTCCTCGAACGCGTCGCGTGCCTTTTGTACGGCAAAGTCGACGTCCTCGGGACCGCAGGAGGCAACCTTTGCCAGCACCTTGCCCGTGGCCGGGTTGGTCGTTTCGAATGTTTTCCCCGAGATTGCCGGTCTGAAGCTGCCGTCGATGAAAGCCTGTGTCGGAAACTCCAGCTTGGCGGCAATCGCTACATATTCGTCGTGTGTCAGAAGATTGCCCATGCTCATGCCTCCGCTTCAATTTCCGCAATCGTGCGCTTCAGGACCCGTACGACCTGTTCCAGTTGGCGCATGTCGTCCTTGTTCAATCCCCTTAGCGGTGGTCGTGGGGGGCCGGCATGGAACCCAGCCATTTCACAGCCGTACTTGATGCATTGAATGAATTTCCCACCCTGCTCCAGCACGCGCATCAGCGGCATTAGGGCGGACATGATCCGACGCCCTTTGGCAAAATTGCCCTCGAGCGCGCATGCGCGGTAAAGCGCGGCATGTTCCTTCGGCAGAAAGTTCGAACCCCCGCAGACCCAGCTGCGCGCTCCCCACGCAAAGAACTCCAGGGCCTGGTCGTCCATTCCGCAGGACATCTGGATGTGCGGGTAGTCGCGGGCGAGCAAATGCACCCGGTTGATATCGCCGGAGCTCTCCTTGATGGCGCAGAAATTGCGGCTGCGGGCGACGCGGTCAAGGAAATCCTCGCCCATGTTGATCCCCATGCGGCCCGGGTAATTGTAGAGCATGATCGGGAGGTCCGCCGCCCGGTCGATCGCCAAGGCATTCAGGGCGTTTTCGCGCTCCGTTGGCACCGAATAGGGCGGCGATCCTACGAGAATGGCCAAAGCGCCGATCTTGGCCGCCGTCTCGGCCATCAGGATCGAGTCCTGCACACGGATAGCGACGGTGCCTATGGTAAGAGACACGCGATCGCCAATGATTTCCTTCGCGAACTTGGCCATTTCGACGCGTTCGTCCATCGACTGCGCATAGTATTCGCCCGTCGACCCGCCCATCACGATGCCGTGCACACCTGATGCTATGAGGTGCTCGACGATTTTGACGAACGCGTCGCGATCAATTGAACCATCATTGCGATGTGGCGTGATGACGGGAGTGTATATCCCTTCGAATTTCATTAAATTCTCCTCAACCTATATTGTCAGGAACCCGTCCTAGCGGGACGAAAAAGCTTGCCGGCGAGACGAAACTTTCGACCTGAGCACGGGATAGCTCCCAGTGCACTATTGATAGCTTGGTGCAGCCCTCTGCGTCCCCCGCTTCGATAAGCTCTTCAGGCTGGGCATGAGAAATTGCACGCGCATCGGAAGTCCTGCGGGATGCTGTGGTTCTTCGCGTACATGACTCAGTGTCCGACAACGCCCAACGTATCTGCTTCGCCACTGCCTGCTTGCTTGCGGCCATAGAGAAGCGGCGCGATGTCGACACCGGAATCCTGCCAAGGCTTCGCGCTTCGCACGCAGATTGTGATCCAGTCTGACAAACGAGATCGACGGATATTGCACACCTTGATTCTATGGAGGGAGACAGGCCGACCTTGCCCCTTCGTTCGAGTCCCCTCAACCGCAAAAATATTGCTGTCGGATTACTTCAAGTAATCTGGCGTCACTGATCGGACGACACGGACAAAGCCGATCCTGATGGATCCAGCACCGTCAAATTGATCGTGCCCAAGACAGGAAGACGCCAAGCTCGGCGGGCGATATCACTGCACCCAGGAAGGATTGGTGCGTCGGGACTGCAGGCATTTTCATGTGCAATCTGAATACCTTAACAACTTAACCAAGGTGCGAGACATCTGCAGGCGCGCGTGTGAAAGGTTACTGGCCAGCCTTCAATGGTTTGATCTGCGTTCCCATAGCGACCCGAATTGGATCAAGGCGAGAATTCGAAGCCGTGGGGCCATCTGCACTTAAGTCAACACCCACGTGAGACTTTTGCAGTAGGTCAAATGGGCGGGTTGCAGCAAAGGTGCGCGCGGTCCGGCTGCGGCCCGCATTGTTATTCTTTTTTGGAGGCCTGCATGACCATTGAGGCGCAAGTCTCTCGAAGGGGAGGACGCGATGCGCGCCGAATTCGGACCGCGCCGAAAATGGAGATGCTGCTGACACTCCAGCATGGGCTACCCGGGGTCGAGCCCATCGATGCAAAGCAGGTAGGAAAAGAACATTTAAGGGAACAGGAATGAGTATCCAGGGTGAAGAACCCGTCATTCGATGCGATGGCGTCTGGAAGGTATTCGGAGCCAAGGCCAAGGAGGCGATCCGCGCCGTCAAGGCTGGAGAGCTGAACAAAGCTCAAATCCGCGACAAGCTCGACTGCGTGGTTGGGGTCAGTGACGCTACCTTCAGCGTCGGCCGCGGTGAGATATTCTGCATCATGGGACTGTCGGGATCGGGGAAGTCGACCCTGATCCGACACATCAACCGACTGATCGAGCCTACCGACGGCGCGATTTACATTGAAGGCCGCAACGTCAATGCCATGAGCGCGACGGAACTGCGTCGGATCCGCGCTGAAACCATCGGCATGGTTTTCCAAAACATGGCCTTGATGCCTCACCGCAACGTCCGGGACAACGTAGCGTTCGCGCTGGAGGTGAGAGGCGTCGCTGAAGACAAGCGCCGTGAAGTTGCCCTGCAGGCTATCGAGGCGGTGGAGCTCGCCGGGTGGGACCTCAAATACCCAGACGAGCTGTCCGGTGGCATGCAACAGCGCGTGGGCCTGGCGCGCGCCATAGCGGCCAATCCGTCGATCCTGCTGATGGACGAACCGTTTTCCGCGCTCGATCCGCTTATCCGCCACCAGTTGCAGGGCACCTTCATGGAGCTCTCCGCCGAACTCCACAAGACCACCGTGTTCATCACGCATGATCTGGCCGAGGCGATCCGCATCGGCGACCGCATCGCCATCATGAAGGACGGCGTTCTGGTGCAGATCGGAACGCCGGAGGAAATAGTCACAAACCCGGTGGACGACTACGTCGCGCAATTCGTCGGCGGCATCTCCAAACTCGATCTTGTCACCGCCGCCAAGGTGATGCTGCCACTTGAGCAGTACCGACACTCGAACGGCACGGCCGATACCACAAACTGGCCAGTCGCCCGGCCCGACGACAAGCTCAATACATTGGTAAACCTGTCTATCGGAACTGCCCATCCCATCCTGGTGAGAGACGGCGACGTCGTTGCCGGCGTCGTGACCAAGGACGCTTTGCTGCGGGGCATTCAAGGCCGGGACCACTCCGGCCCGGCTAAACGGGAGATCAATTGATGGCCGACGAAAAGACCTTCAACTGGCTAAATCCGTTCGAGAGCGTCGATCTGAAAATCGCTGATCATTCCGATGGCATAAAGCAGTGGGCGATCGACAACCGCGAAGCAATCCAGCCCTTCAAGATCTTTCTCGATGGTGTGATTCAAAGCATCGAACGAGCTTTCCAGGCGGTCCCGCCGCTCGTCATGCTCGCTATCATTGTGTTGATCGCCTGGCAGGCCGCGGGCCGCCGAACCGCCATCTACGTCGCGGTCGCTCTGACTGTCCTCGGGTTTCTCTCGCCAGAAGCATGGTCACTGGCGATGACGACGCTGGCCATTGTGATGGGTGCGGTGATCCTCTGCGTGATCATCGGGCTTCCTCTGGGAATCCTCGCCGGCAAGAGCAATCGTTTTGAAGCTGTCCTTCGGCCTCTCCTGGACACGATGCAGACCATTCCAGCGTTCGTCTACCTGGTTCCCGTCGTCATGCTTATCGGAATTGGCAATGTCTCGGGCGTCCTGGTCACGGTCATATTCGCGCTCGCTCCGTTGATAAGGCTCACTTCGCTCGGCATCCGCACGGTCAACCCAAGCGTCGTCGAAGCGGCCCGCGCGTTCGGTGCCTCACCGTCACAGATCATGTTCAAGGTCGAGCTGCCGATGGCCACTCCGACCATTTTCGCGGGCCTCAATCAGACCATCATGCTGTCGCTGTCGATGGTGGTCATCGCGTCGATGATTTCGGTCCGCGGCCTTGGCAACGAAGTGCTGCGCGCCATGGGACGACTCGATGCCGGAAAGGCCATCGTCGGCGGGCTTGGCATCGTGATCCTGGCGATCGTCCTCGACCGCATCACCCAAGGCCTGAATCAGTCGAGGCGCGAAAGAGGCCATCGCCACTGGTGGCAGAGCGGGCCTGTCGGGCTGATCGCCAACCTGTTCCACAAGCATGCCTGACGAGAACCAATTTCACACGCAACAAGGGAGAAAGCGCATGAAACTCTTATCTGTGACTACAGCGATCATCCTATCGCTTACCGCAAGTCCGCTCTTTGCCAAGGACAAGCCAGGCGAAGGCGTTACCGTGCGGCCAGTGATCCAGCCAGCGATCGAGGAAATGTTCCAGGCGCGGATCATATTCCGCGCACTGCAGGACCTGGGCTATACCGTTGCCGAACCGCAGGAGGTCATCGCCCAGACCGCGCATCTCGCCGTTGGCACCGGAGATGCCGATTTCTTCACCGATAGCTGGGATCAGCTGCATGCAGCGTTCTTCAAAGAAGCGGGTGGACCGGAGAAGATAAGCAAAGTGGGCACCTTGGTCGAAGGCGCCCTCCAGGGCTATCTGGTCGACAAGAAGAGCTACGACGCCGGGATCAAGAATCTGGGCGATCTCAAAGACCCCAAGATCGCTGCCATTTTCGACGAGGACGGCGATGGCAAGGCGGACCTCGCCGGCTGCGTGCCCGGCTGGGGATGCGAACGCGTGATCGAGCATCAATTGACCGAGTATAAGCTTCGGGACACGGTCACGCACAACCAAGGCGAATACAACGCGATCATCGCCGATACGATCGCACGTGCCAAGAACGGTAAGCCCGTCCTCTACTACACCTGGACGCCCTACTGGGTCTCGGGCGCACTGGTTCCAGGCAAGGACGTGGAATGGCTGAGCGTGCCTTACAGCTCTCTGCCGGATGGTGCCAAAGCGAACACCGAGTTCGATGGCAAGAATCTCGGCTTCGCGGTGGACAGCCTGCGGATTGTTGCTCGCAACGATTTCCTCAAGGACAACCCGGCGGCGGCCAAGCTGTTTGAACTCGCGAAGATCGACATCAAAGACATCTCGGCTGAGAACAAATTGATCGCTGACGGGGAAAAGAACTCCGCCGACATCGACAAACATGTGGACACCTGGATCGCGGCGCACCGCGATGCGTATGACGGCTGGCTCAAAGCGGCCCGCGAAACAGTGAAATGATTGTCCACAGCGGGGCGCGCCCCAAGCAGCGCCCCGCAACCTATTTTGCAGAGCATGTCAGCAACACGCCGGGCAGCAGGTCCTAAATTGAAACTGAGCAGGAAGAACTGATGAGCTATTTCAGGGGGAAGACCGCTCTAGTGACAGGTGCCGCCGGCGGCATCGGAGCGGCGATCGTCAAACAGCTAAGAGCTGAAGGCGTCAGGGTCGCCGTCGCAGATCGCGACGTGACGGGCGTGGACGCTGAGGCGCATCTGCCTGGCGACCTGCTTGATGCAAGCTATGCGGACAATTTGTCCGCAGCCGCATTTGCGGTACTGGGCGGCCTGGACATTTTGGTCAACAATGCGGGCGTGATCACGCGGGGCTCGGTAGCCAACACAACGGACGCCGACTGGGCCTTGTCGCTCGGTGTGAATGTAGAGGCCCCGTTTCGTGTGTGCCGGGGCGCCATCCCTATCATGGTCGATCGGGGCGGTGGCGCGATCGTTAACGTGTCTTCATGCTGGGGCGTTCGACCGGGTCCGAACCACGCCGTGTATTGCATGACGAAGGCTGCAATTGCCTCGTTGACCCAGTGCATGGGCATGGACCACGCCCATCAGAACATTCGGGTCAATGCCGTATGCCCCAACGAGGTCAACACGCCGATGCTTCGAACAGGCTTTATCAAACGCGGCTTCGACCCGGACACGGCCGTTGCCGAACTGGGAAAAACCGTTCCGATTGGCCGGATTGCGGAGCCGGACGATATTGCCGCGGTGGTCCTGTTTCTTGCCTCCGACGCCGCTCGCTACATGTGCGGCTCGCTGGTCGAGGTCAATGGTGGAAAGCCGGTCGGATGAAGAGGTTCGCGGACAAAGTCGCCCTTGTAACAGGCGGTCGCAGCGGTATCGGTCTGGCTATTGCACGCCGGTTACGAGACGAGGGGGCGCGGGTATTCACGGCACAACGTGGCGAGGACCAGGAGTTCGAAGGGATAGCCGTTGATTTCACCGACCCGTCCGCCGCGTCCGGCGCAGTGCAGTCAGTAGCCGACCGTGCCGGACGGCTCGACGTTTTGATAAACAATGCCGGCATGATGCAAGAAGCCCTCGTGGAGGACATGAGCCTCGAGGACTGGCAGCGGACGATATCGGTAAATCTGACAACACCATTTGCCATGATCAAGGCAGCACTTCCGCATCTGCGAGCGGTTGGCGGGACGATCGTCAATATTGGCTCGATCGAGGGGCTGGGCTCCAACCCGAAACACGCAGCCTATTGCGCTTCCAAGGCTGGAATTCACGGTCTGACCCGCGCGGTTGCGATCGACCACAGTGCCGAAGGTGTGCGATGCAATGCCGTGGCACCAGGGTGGATCGACACCGATCTGAATGTTGAGTTCATCGAAAGCATGCCCGATCCGGCAGGGTTCCGCCGCGATATCGGCAAAATTCATCCGGTAGGACGCACCGGAAAGCCCGAAGAGGTCGCAAGTCTGGTTGTCTGGTTGGCATCGGACGAATCGTCATTCGTGACAGGTCAGGTCTGGACCGTCGACGGCGGTCGAATGGCGAAGCTTAGCCTACCACAATGACCAGTCAGGTGGCGGAACGCGCACCGACTGCCGTCTTCCGGATTTTACCCCATAAGGATAACGAGCATGAACACAGTGGCAGCAAGATTGTCCCCATCAACCGGCATTCCAACGACGATGTCCGGCGTGGTGCTGACCGGACATGGCGGCTTCGACAAGCTGCAGTTCAAGACCGACCTCTTGGTTCCACAACCGGGACCGGGCGAAGTTCTCATAAAGGTCGCTGCGGCTGGCATCAACAACACCGACATCAACACCCGGATCGGCTGGTATTCCAAAGGCGTGAGGAGCGGCACGTCCGAAGGGGGCTCCTCCGGATTTGAATCGTCGGAGGATGACGACGCGAGTTGGACAGGCATGGCGTTGTCCTTCCCTCGCATTCAAGGCGCTGATTGCTGTGGCCACATCGTTTCTGTTGGAGAGGGTGTCGATGATGGGCGGATCGGCGAACGGGTGATCGTACGGAATTTGCTTCGAACCTATGTGGACTATCGACCTTGGGAATGCTGGACATTTGGATCCGAATGCGACGGCGCCTTCGCGCAATACGCGAAGGCGCCATCGCGTGAGACGTTCAAGGTCGACTGCGCCTGGAGCGACGTCGAATTGGCTGCGCTGCCTTGTGCCTATTCGACCGCCGAAGGCATGTTGCATCGGGCAGACGTGAGGGCCGGCGAGACCGTGCTCATTACGGGCGCGTCCGGCGGCGTCGGGTCCGCTGCGGTCCAATTGGCAAAGCGGCGTGGGGCCATCGTCATCGCGGTCGCAGGCCAAAGCAAGGCCGCCACCGTACGTGAACTCGGTGCTGATCACGTGGTGTCGCGTGGCGAGAGCCTCGTCGACGCCATAGGAAGGGATTCGGTCGACGTTGTCATCGACGTCGCGGCAGGCCCACAGTTTCCGCAGCTCTTGGATGTACTGAGGCGTGGCGGGCGCTATGCGGTCGCTGGTGCAATTGCCGGACCAATTGTCGAGCTTGATGTGCGCACGCTCTATCTCAAGGATCTGAGCTTCTTTGGCTGCACATTCCAGGAGGACATAGTCTTCGAAAACCTCGTGTCCTACGTCGAGAGCGGTGAAATCAGGTCGCACATCGGCAAGACCTATCCATTGGAAGACATCGTCCAGGCGCAGGAGGATTTTCTGTCCAAGAAGATCAGCGGCAAGCTTGTTCTCGTCATACCCAAGTCAAAGTGAAAAAAATGCGCGACCTGAAAATCCAGAAAATCGACGTCTTTCAAGTCAACCTCCCCTATTCTGGCGGCGTTTACCTCCTTTCGGGTGGACGAGAATACCGCAGCTTCGATGCGACGATCGTCCGCGTGACCACGAACAACGGCATCGAGGGATGGGGCGAAAGTACGCCATGGGGATCCACCTATGTCGCCGCCCACGCGCTTGGTGTCCGCTCAGGGATCGCTGAGATCGCTCCCAGTCTCATCGGTCTCGATCCGCGGCGAGTCGACCGCATCAACGAGGCCATGGACTTTGCGCTGGTCGGCCACGAACATGCCAAGACAGCTCTCGACATTGCCTGCTGGGACATCTTCGGAAAGTCAGTCGACATGCCAGTTTGCGAACTGCTGGGCGGCCGGACGAACGTCCGCATGCCGATCATCTCGTCGATCTATGTAGGCGATCCCGAGGAGATGCGGAGCCGTGTCGCGAAACACCGAGCGATGGGCTATATCGGGCACTCGGTGAAGGTCGGCGACGATCCGGCGATCGACGCTGAACGCATTGCGGCATCCATGGCTGACAAGAAACCAGGCGAATTCTTTCTCGTGGACGCTAATGGCGGCATGACGGTGGAGTCAGCCCTGAGAATGCTGCGATTGCTACCGCAAGGTCTCGACTTTGTCTTGGAGGCACCTTGCGCGACATGGCGCGAGTGTGTCTCGCTACGTCGAAGGACTGACGTTCCGATAATTTTCGATGAGCTCGCGACGAACGACGCGTCAATCGTCCAGATAATTGCCGACGATGCAGCAGACGGCATCGGCCTCAAGATTTCCAAGAATGGTGGTCTCACCAAGGGTCGTCGCCACAGAGACATCTGCCTCGCAGCGGGCTACACAGTCAGCGTTCAAGACACTGTAGGATCGGATATCGCGTTCGCGGGCATAGTGCACCTTGGACAGACCGTTCCTGAGAAGAATCTTCGATGCATTCTGGAATGTCGAGATATGGTGACAACAAAGGTGGCGGACGGCGACTTCGTTGTAACTGAAGGACGTGTCAGCGCGCCTGACTCACCTGGACTGGGCATTACGCCGCGCCTGGATGTCCTGGGCGCTCCAGTTGCAACTTATTCTTGATCGAACGGCGTAGGTCACGCCCGTTGCAAACACGTGCATGATAAGCATCGCGTTTTGCAACCACGGTGATTGAGGCCTCTGGCCAAGCGTTACAGCATCGCTCGCGCGATTGTCGCGCGCGGTTGCGCAAACAGCTGTTTGGTCGACAGCGACCAGGTAAGTTCGATGTGTTCCTGACATTTCGCGTGCAGGACGGTCATGCGGCGGCTGAGCTTCTCAACCTAGTCCCGGCCCGACCCAAGCCGGCACCATTGTCCGGCACTGCTGTGGCGAAAAGCCATTGATGATGCGGAAGCATTTGGCAAAATGCGACGCTGACAGAAACCCGCAGGCAACAGCAATGTCTATGATGGGCATGCGCGTGCCTTCGATCAGGCGCTTGGCGTGGTCGACCCTGATCCCGAGGTAGTGACGAGCCGGCGGTTGACCTACGTGGATTGCGAACAGGCGTTCAAGCTGCCGGCGGGAAATCCCAACCCGATCTGAAACGTCGCCCATCGACAGCGGAACTTCCACATTCTCTTCCATAATGCGCATCGCCATCGCCAGCTTGTCACTGACTCCAGCAAACGCCAGGCCTGAAGGACCCGTCTGCCGGTTCGAACCGGAGCGCTGGCCTTCCACCGTCGCATGACGGCACACTTCTTGGGCGATGAAGGCGCCCGCGTGACTTGCAATGAGATCTACCGCGAGGTCGAACGCCGCCAATTCACCACCGCATGTTGAATATTGGCCATCCCTGACGAACAGGGAATCACGGATGCGTGGCTTATGAAAAACCTCTGAGAAAGCCGCGAGCCGCGACCAATGAATGGTGCACCGGGTATCTCCGAGAAGCCCCGTCTGAGCGAGCAGCCACGTCGCCGTGCCGATCGCCGATATCGATACCCCTCGCCGCGCCACTAGCCGCAGGAACGAGTGCAACAGAGCCGTCAACTGCCTTTCGACCGGTTCGCCCGCCACGACGACGAGTTGGTTCAGCCTGCAACTGTGGGACCCGTCCGCTGTCAACTCCTCGAGTGTCACATCCACCGGTATCGAGATCCCGTTGGCGCCCACAACCGCTTGGCCGTCGACCCCCGCAATCCGCCAGCGGAAAAGAGGAAGCCGCGAAACCGTATTGGCTATGCGGAAGGGTTCGATATAGGCGTGAAGCGCCAGATGCGAAAATCCAGGCAACACAAGCACGGCAATGTCATGCGGCTTGCCCGACACCTGAAACGCAACGTCAGCGTGGACGAGGCTGCTTGTTTCGTGGATGCGGGGCGGAGCGTTCATCATCAACCATAGCTCGCTACCGGGGCGCCAAAGACGCCGGCTTCGGGCTTCACCCCGAGGCCTGCTCCCTGTGGAACCGCGATATGACCATTTTCTATGACGACAGGGTTCGTATTGTCGTAGTGCCCATCGATATATTCTTGCGCGATCCACGCCCCTTCAAAGCGACGTGGCTCGACCGTGGAAGCAAGATGAACGCAGGCGGCCGCGATAACGTCGCCGCCCCATGCATCGTCGCAGGTGTGCGGTAGCGACCGGATCGAACACATGTCGCGAGCGGTCATCATCTTGGTCAGACCGCCAAGACGCGTGACTTTGAAGCCAAAGCCATCGGCAATGCCCAATGAAATCGCCCGCAATACTGCATTCAGGTCCTCGGTGTTTTCGTCCAGATAGATGGGATGGGTAAACCTTCCCCGCAGAGCCGCGACCTCTTCCATGCTGTTGCAGGGCTGCTCGAACACACACGGGATGTTTTGGCAAAGCCGACTTAGTTGCAGGGCAGATGCTACGGACATGCCACGATTGCCGTCCACCACTATGCTTGCCTTGCGGCCCACAGCCTCCCAGACCTTATGCACGGTCGCTGCGTCCTTTTCCAGATTGCGACCACCAATCTTGATCTGGATACGCGGGTAGCCCGCCTTGACCTTGTCGGCCGCGATGCGCGCGGTTTCGTCCGGAGAGCCCACGATCGTGGAGTAGTAAGACGGCACGCGGTCCGTAAGCGCGCCGCCCAGCAGCGTCGACACCGGCACACCAAGACGCTGGCCGATGAGGTCGAGGAACGCTATGTCAAGCGCCGCCTTGGCATAGTTGTGTCCATTGAGTCTCTCATCCATCCGCTTGGCAAGATGTCGCGGCGACTGGGTCGGCTCTCCAATCAGGCCTGGCGCGATCTCAGCTATCGCCGCCCGAGCGCCTAGCGCGTGATGGGGTTGATAGACTGGTCCGACGGGGCAGGTTTCGCCCCATCCAGTGATGCCGTCATCCGTCACAACCTCGACAAGGGTGCTGTCCAAGGAGTGGACTTCGGTGCTCGCCATCTTATAGGCGCCACCCTTGGTGGGAAGCTGGACCGTGTAGACATTGATTCTATTGATGCGCATGGTGTCGCTCAATGATCTTCGTTGAGCGCATCGACAGCCGGGATCTCGCGCGAACGTCGATCGATATAAGCCCGCAGTTCTTCATCTTTGGCCTGGTCCAGCGTGGGCTCCTGGTATTCTCCCAAAAGATGTTTTGCGTGGTCGAGCGCCCTTTGCTTTATGTCCTTGGAGCCGTCGACCTTCCACTGCTCGATCGAATTGTTGTCGAAGAGCTTTGGTATGAAAAACGCGCGTTCGAAGTTGGCCTGGGTATGCGGGTGTCCGAGATAGTGGCCACCGGGTCCAACGTCACGGATGGCGGCCAAGGCCTCATCAAAATCATCCCAGTGGATGCCTTGGGTCATGCGATAGCCCATGGCACAAACCTCGGCATCGACGACGAACTTCGCGATGGAACAATGCATCCCGGCTTCGTTCCAGCCCGCCGAATGCCAGATGTAGTTGGCGCCCGACATCAGCACCGCCATCATTGTCATGGCGCTTTCGTAGCCGGCCTGAGCATCGAAAATCTTGGCGCCGCCAAGCAGGTTCGATGTGCGCCACGGGACGTTGTAGCGTCGCGCCATCTGACCGATCATGAAGTTCATCAGCGATATCTCGGGCGTTCCAGCCATCGGGGCGCCGGACTGCATGGATACCGTCGACAGGTAGTGCCCGTAGATGGCCGGGCAGCCCTTCCGGATTACTTGGGTGTAGGCGAGTGCGGACAGTGCCTCGGCATTCAGCTGGGCCACCGCAGCCGCCGTCGACGCGGGCGTGTTTGCGCCGCCCAGCACGAATGGCGAGCACAGCACTGGCTGGTTGCGCCGGCAGAACGCCCGCATGGCGCCGAGCATGACCTGGTCCCACACGAGCGGAGAATTGCCGTTGCAGTTTCCGGTCGTGACCGCATGCGTTTCCATGAAGCCTTTGCCAAAGAGAATCTCGCACATGTCGAGCACGTCCTCGGCGTTCTTGGGCGAGGTGGTCATGCCCATGAAAATCTTGTCGGAATGCTTCATCGACGAGTAGGTGATGTGCAGATGTCGGTGCGCTACGACGATATCCATCGGCTCGACGATGTGGTGCGCCGATGAGTGCAGCGCCGGCATCATGTGCGCCAGCTTGTGGAAGGTCCCCAAGTCCGCAATGGTCGGGCCGCGACGCACGTCGTCAAGATCGCGCATGTAAGGCGCGCCGGTCATCGGCACGAAGATCGAATTCGGACCGCCCAGCTGGACGTTTTTCGCCGGGTTGCGAGCGAAATACTCAATGTCGGGCGGGATTGTTTTGATCAGCTCCATCACCAACGCGCGATCCAGATAGACTCGCTCACCGCGAACGTCGGCCCCTGCTCTTTTCCAGTCCTCTAGAGCGATCGGGTCGCGGAACACCACCCCGACCTCTTCCAGGATCGCCAGCGACGCTTCGTGAATACGTTCAACCTGCTCTGCATCCATGGGCTCGATTACGGGTAGGCCGCGCTTGAGCGTCGGCAGCATCTCCACTTTGGGCGCGGTCCGAATAATTCGGCGCGCATCGCGTCCTCCCCTTCGAGAGATTTGCGCTTCAATGGTCATGCGGGCCTCCAAAAAGAACACGCGAGCCGCAGCCGGCCGCGCGCGACTATTGCTGCAACCCGCCGATTTGACCTACTGCAAAAGTCTCACGCGCGTGTTGACTTATGTGCGGACGTCCGTGACTTCGCCTCGTCGCTTACGATTGATCCAATCAGCATCATCGCGGCTCAATCACTGAAGGCCGGCCCGTAAATCATTCCCGCGCGCCCTCAGCAGAAGTCTCATCTTTGCTGAGTTGCAACGGTCGCCATATTCGGCATGAAAATGCCTGAAGTCCCGACAGAGCCAGCTTTCGGCAGATGCGATCTGGTGTATGCATGGCCGCGACCACAATGTCGTGCCGACGTCTCGCTTACGTCTTGCCGAAATCGCTACGGCGCTCGGTTTTGGAATACTTGGAGCCTAAGATGGTTCGCCGATATTATGACCTGCCCTCCCTGACAGCCCTCGCGATCTTCGAAGCATCCGCCAGGCACTTATCGTTCAAGCTGGCGGCGGGAGAGCTGAATGTGACTCCCGGGGCGGTCAGCAGACAGGTCAAGGCGGTCGAGGACGAACTTGGCGTCCAGCTGTTTGTAAGGCTGGGCTCAGGGGTGATCCTGACGAGTGCCGGCGAGGACCTTTATGGCGTTCTGGCGAGCGGCTTCTCGCGCGCAGCCGAAATTGTCCGCACCGTCAAACGCGGCGATCGCTCGAAGAACGTCACGCTCGCCTGTTCTGACGCCTTTGCTACAATGTGGCTGATACCGCGTATGCCCGATTTCTGGACACGCTACAGCGAGATCGCAGTCGATCATCTGATCTCCGACAATCCGCGAGACTACCGGAGGGCCGAGGTGGAGTTGCGCATCCGATACGGGTTCGGCTCTTGGCCTGACGAGAATGCCGAGCTTCTTTTCAGCGAAACCATCTATCCGGTCTGCGGCGCGGAGTTTGCCAAAGTGCATCGGGACGCGACGACAGCATCCTTGCCGGATCTTCCGTTGCTGCATGTTGACTGGGTTGATCCGAACTGGGCGGGCTGGGACGAGGTATTGCGTCGTGCGGCCGTGCCCCACGGTCCGAGCCGCGGCCGCCGTTTCGGCAAATTCTTTGTAGCCATGCAGGCGGCCCAGGCCGACCAGGGCGTTGCAGTAGGCTGGCATCACCTCGTGAAGTCACAGATCGAGGAAGGCAAACTGGTCAGGCTGACCGAACTCGAGCTCCCAGCGCCAGGCAGCTACTATCTAACCTGGAACGACAACCGCACGCTTTCGCCCGCTGCAGAAATCCTGCGAAGCTGGATACGAGAAATCGCTGCGCAGGAGCGAGACAGCTAGAGTTCTTGCGCCGCGAAGCGCTCCTCGTGCCGCCGTATTGCTCGCCGAACTTGGCGTCCTCGTCGCCAACCGGTCTCAGGCACGATCAGTTTGAGATGCCGGAATCCGTCAGGATCGGATGGTCCGTGCCGTCCGCACCGGTGACGCCAGATTACTACAAGTAATCCAACAGCAATATTATTGCAGTTGAGGAGGCTGGAACGAATGGGCCAAGGTCGGCCCGTCTCCCACCATCAAACAAGGTGTTCAATGTCCATAGATCTCGTTGCCCGACTGGACGACAAGTTGCGTGCGAAGCGCGAAAGCTTTGACAAGATCCCGGTGGTCGATATCGCGCCCCTTCTCGATGGCAGCAACAAGCAGGCGGTGGCGAAGCAGATACGTTGGGCGCTGTCGAACACTGGCTTCCTGTACGTCAAGAACCACGGCATCCCCCAGGAGTTCGTCGACTCCGTGTTCGATGTGAGTCGCCGGTTTTTTGATTTGCCCATGCCACAGAAGATGGAATTGCATGTATGCAAATCCGATGTGGCGCTGCGCGGATACATCGAGCCATTCGGGGAAAACACCGATCCAGGCAAGACGAAGGATCTCAAAGAATGCTTTGACATCGGCCCTGAACGCTCGACCCTGGAGGGTCCGTTTTTTGGCTCCAACCAGTGGCCCTCAGCCCTGCCCGAGTTTTCCGAGCTGACATACGCATACCATCAGAAAATGGTCGTCCTCGCGAAAACACTGTTGAAGGGCATCGCTCTCAGTCTGGACTTGGGAGAAAATCATTTCGAGAATCTGATGCGCGACCCCATCAGCATCCAGCGCCTTCTCCACTACCCTCCGCAGGGTGGCTATGTCGGGGAAAACATCATCGGTATCGGTGCGCACACCGACTATGGCAATCTGACCATCCTGGCGCAGGACGACGTGGGCGGTCTGCAGGTGATGAACCGAGACGGCGACTGGGTAGAGGGCACACCCATCCACGGCACCTTCGTCATCAATATTGGCGATCTGATCCAGCGGCTCACCAATGATGTCTATCTGGCGAATATGCATCGCGTGGTCAACACCACTGGGCGGGAGCGCTATTCGATCCCGTTCTTTATCGACGCTGATTTCGATGCAATCATAGAACCGCTGGCGTCCTGCGTCACGGATGGCAACCCGCGTCGCTATAAGCCGGTGACTTGTGGCGAGCACAAATTCGGGCGTTTCGCAGCAAGTTACGCCCACTTAGCCAAGGCATAGCGAGTGGTCGTGTGAAGCCGGCACACGACGTCCGCGAGCAAGAGACCAGCCTTTCAAGAGCTTTTGGCAAGCCAACTCGCAAAGAGCCGAGCTTTCGAACCTGCTCGCGGATGGATCTTCAGATAAAATGCCTTGGGTGAGGGAATATTGTCTGGCACCAGTGTGACCAGCCGTCCCTGTTCCATCAGGCTTTTGACCAATCCATCCCACCCCAGTACCGCCCCGATATCATCCTGGGCGGCTTGGAGGGCAATCATGTAGTTGTTCACGGAAAACCTGCGGCCCTTTGGGATGGTGTGTCCAAGCGCTTGAAACCAGTCCGGCCAGTTCGTCCAGTCGGTTTCCTCGTTGTTCGTATGAATCAAGGGTGCCTTGAGCAGATCCTCAACACGCCCAATGCTGTGCTCGGCGGCGAATTTTGGGGTCCCGAGCGCGACAATGCGATCTTGAAAGAGCTTGTGACACTCCTCCTGATTCTCCTGCTCATCCCCGTATTGAATACTTAGATCGCAGCGGATAGCTGTTCCAGGCACGTCGCTGACGATCTGTGAGACAGTGATGGTGGGATGGCTTTTCCAGAAGGTTGATATCTTTGGCGTAAGCCAAAGCGAACTGACGGCCGTCGTTGTCCGGATGGTCACGTCAGCGGTTTCCGGGCGATCGCGCATGTGAGTAACGGCGTCGGAAATCGTCTCAAGGCCGCGCTGCACCGCAACGAACAAGAACGCCCCTTTCTCGGTCAATGCGACACCGCGGCTCATGCGCAGGAACAGGCTGCATCCCAAGTCACCCTCAAGCGCCTTGATTTGGTGGCTGATAGCCGCGGGTGTCACGTTCAATTCCTGGGCGGCCTTCTTGAAACTCGCATTTCGGGCCCCGGCCTCGAAGCAGATGAGAGCGGTCACCGAGGAGAGATCGTACGGTCTTCTCATCAAAGCCTCTTTGGACCCGTCTTTTGGCTCATGGTTGGCACGGGCGGGGCGCAAGAGATTAGCTGAACTAAATCGTGCTGAAAATTACTGCTATTGCGAAAAAGGCGTTCAAGCAAGAAAAATACATCTCACATATGCACGCCATCTATGGAATTTCCGCATGAACGCCGCCTCGCCGTCCATCCAAGAGCTGCTAGCTCGCCGCGTTTCGGGCTATGCCCTTGAGCAGCCGTTTTACACATCGCCGGCGATTTACCAACTCGATCTCGAGCACATCTTCTACCAGGAATGGCTCTACGCGGCCCCAGCGTGCCAGCTAGCGAGATCTGGTAGCTACGTGACGATGCGCGTGGGTGCCTATGAGGTGGTCATCGTGCGCGCCCGCGATGGCGAAATCCGCGCCTTCCACAATTCCTGCCGCCATCGAGGCTCGATGATTTGCAAGGCGCGCGAAGGCCAGGTGGCCAAACTCGTCTGCCCCTATCACCAGTGGACCTATGAGCTTGACGGCAAGCTCATCTGGGCAAATGACATGGGGCGCGACTTCGACATGGCCAAACACGGCCTGAAGCCGGTGCATCTGCGCAATCTAGCCGGCATGATCTACGTCTGTCTGTCCGCAACGCCCCCCGACTTCGAACCGTTTGCCCACCTAGCCCTTCCCTACCTTGAGGTCCATGACCTCAACAATGCGAAGGTCGCGCATACGTCCACCATCATTGAGAAGGCCAACTGGAAGCTAGTGTGGGAGAACAACCGCGAATGCTACCACTGTAGCAGCAACCACCCGTCGCTGTGCCACTCCTTCTCGCTCGACCCGGAAGTGGCAGGCGTGTCTGCCGACGGATCAGTCTCGGCGACCCTTCAGGCGCATTTTGACCGCTGCGAAGCCTCAGGTGCCCCTGCGCAGTTCCGGCTTGGCGGCAACGGCCAGTTCCGTCTGGCGCGGATGCCGCTGCAACAGAAGGCCCTGAGCTACACGCTCGACGGCAAGGCTGCCGTTCGCAAGAATCTTGGCCAGGTTGCTCTGCCCGATGCAGGCACGCTGTTGAAGTTCCATTATCCGACGACCTGGAGCCACTTCCTGCCGGATCACTCCTTGACCTTCCGAGTCACGCCAATCAGCGCCATGGAAACCGAGGTCACCACCACCTGGCTCGTGAACAAAGATGCCGTCGAAGGGGTCGACTACGACCTCAAGCGCCTGACCGAAGTCTGGATTTCTACCAATGATGAAGACCGCGAGATCGTCGAGACCAACCAGCTGGGAATCCTTTCGCCAGCTTATACTCCTGGTCCCTATTCGCCCGGGCAGGAAAGTGGCGTGACGCAGTTTGTCGATTGGTATGCAGCCTGGCTTGGCCACACCCTTGCGCCGCTTCAAGTTGCAGCGGAATGATCCGATGAGCGCTTTCAATAAACTCGCCTTCTGGACCGACGCGGAAGCGTTGGAATGCGTCACCCGTACGCCGGAAGCGCCGAATGTCGTAACCTTCAGCTTTCAGAGTCCGTCCGGCGCGCTGTTCAATCATGAACCGGGACAGTTCGTCACGCTGGAATTGCCCGTTCCTGAGGGGCCGGTCTATCGCACATATACGATCTCCTCTTCGCCCTCGCGTCCGACTGCCCTGACCGTCACGGTCAAGGCGCAGGAAGGGTCCATCGGCACCAGATGGATGCTCGACAATTTGCGCAAAGGCGCGCGCATCAAGGCCATAGGGCCGACCGGGAAATTCTCGATTGTCCATCATCCGGTCCAGAAATACCTTTTCATCTCGGCCGGTTCAGGCATCACACCGATGGTGGCGATGACCACTTGGCTCTACGATTCCGGGCGCGAGCCGGACATTGTTTTCATCAACTGCGCGCGCCGCCCGTCTGACATCATTTTGCGCGACAGGATGGAACTCATGGCCTCGCGCATCATCGGCATCGATCTCAAATGGGTCGTCGAAGAGGCCGATCCCTTCCGGTCCTGGACCGGCTATCGGGGAATGTTCAACCAGATCATGCTGGGCCTGATGGCGCAGGATTATCTCGATCGCGAGGTGTTCTGCTGCGGGCCTGAGCCCTTCATGCGGGCCGTGCGCGAGGCGCTCGCCGGTCTCGGCTACGACATGAGTCGCTACCATCAGGAAAGCTTCGCGGCAGAGCCGGAGCGGGCGGAGGACGTTCCAGACGACGTGGTGCCGAACGAAGAGAACCAGGCTGAGATCATCTTCGCCTCGTCTGGTGTCACAGCGAAATGCGCCGAGACTGATACCCTTCTTGCAGCAGCGCGCGCTGCTGGTCTGGTGATCCCTTCAGGATGCTCGATGGGAATCTGCGGAACCTGCAAGGTCCTCAAGACCGAAGGGCAGGTGCACATGGTGCACAATGGCGGCATCACGGATGAGGACATCGCCGATGGCTATGTCCTTGCCTGCTGCTCTCGCCCGATCGGTCGTGTGACAGTCGCCGCATAGAAGCATTCGATCGTTCCTCGGTCCGGTGCATCTTCGCGGCGCTCCGCGATCAATCGAAGATGGATGGCGCTAAGGCGTCGATGAACAGTTCCATGGAGCTGCTGGAAAGTCGTTCAATGATGGGTCTGTTCCACCAGCAGCGCCCAGAAAGCGAAAAGCGGCGACTCCAGCGATCTCATCGTGTGCTTGATGCCTGGCGGATTGTAGAATGAACCGCCGATGCCCGGCGAAAACCAGTCGTTGTCAGCCTGCTTGAACTCGCCATGCGAGAGCACGAGGTAGGTTTCTTCCGGGGTATGTTCGTGGTCGGGATACCGGAGGTGAGGAGCCATCAAAGTGACGCCGAGCCACAGATCGTTTCTGTCCTCGATGCCACCCGGACCAAGGATCATGGCGTTGGCGTGACCGTCATGGAAATTGCTGCTGGCAGACTGGGCGGGATTTGATTTCGGCCGCCATTCGAGCAGCGGCTCGATCGCCTTGAAGCGTTCGATCAAGTTGCGGAGCGTGGACGGGATCGCTTCTTCTGCCAACGCCGAGCCAAGATAAGAGCAGACCGGCAAACGGCTCCCGGCCGTAGTCCTTTCCAACCCGGGAACCTCCGATTGGGCGAATAGTTGGATGATGGATCTGCGCGATCGCAGGTCGTGTGCGAACTGGTCGAAGGCCACGAACGCGGTGTCTACAAAATATTGCAGGGCGTCACTTCTGTTCATCTTGCAGCCCTTGTTGTGCGCGTCCGTTGCCGGACGTCAGATATCTTTCGCCAGTCGCAGTGCGTCGTAGATCGCAGCATGGGTGTTGCGAGCCGAAACAGCATCACCGATCCGGAAGAGCTGGAATTGGCCTTGCGGATTCCGCACCACCGACTGCGGTTGTCCGGCGATCAGCTCATCTTGCGAAATCTCGCCGTGATTGGTCGATTTCGGTTTCAGTTCGAAATAGATGTCGTCGAGCGGAATGGTGCCGTGGTTGACGACAACCTGGTCCACGACGCGCTGCCTGGATATGCCGCCGTAATCGCTGCCGACGTTTGCAATGAGCTGATTGCCATTTTTTTCAACAAACTCGAGCCGATAGGTAACGGTGAAGGTCACATCGAGTTTTTGAAGAGACCGCATGTAGGGCACGAGGTTCATCGCCATGACCTCGGGTGAGAACGACCGGTCCGGCGTCATGATCTCGACCTTCGCTCCCCCACCCGCGATGAATTCCGCGGCCTGGAGTGCCGCATGGTCGCCGGCGTCGTCGAAGATCAGGACATTGCTTCCCGGCTTTACGTCTCCTGAGATGATGTCCCATGAAGACACCACCAACTCGTTGCCCTTGGAAAGGACGTCGGTGTGCGCCACCCCGCCCGTCGCAATGATGACGACATCAGGATTTTCCGCCTCGATGATTTCCGCTTCCGCCCAGGCATTGAACTTGATGGTTACTCCATGTTTTTCGCACTGGGCAATGCGCCAATCGATGATACTCATCATCTCCTTGCGGCGCGGGCTCAGCGCTGTCAGGCGGATCTGCCCGCCAGGGTCGCTGGCGGCCTCGAAGACCACGACCTCGTGTCCCCGCTCGCCCGCCACGCGGGCGGCCTCGAGGCCAGCAGGACCTGCACCGACGATGACAATTTTCTTGCGGGTTTCTGCCTTGGGGACGATGTGCGGCATGGTCAGTTCGCGGCCGGTCGCGGCGTTGTGAATGCAGTACGCCGCCCCGCCCTGATAGATGCGGTCAAGGCAATAGTTGGCACCCACGCAGGGCCTGATTTCGTCTTCGCGCTTTTCGATGATCTTGCGCACGATGTGTGGGTCGGTCATGTGAGCGCGCGTCATGCCGATCATGTCGACCTTACCCGATGCAATGGCGTGACGCGCTGTCGCCACATCCGGTATTTTCGCGGCATGGAAGGTTGGGAAGTTGGTTGCCGCACGAATCTCGCCGGCAAAATCAAGGTGCGGCGCATTCGCCATTCCCTGAATCGGAATGACGTCCGTCAGCCCCGCATCGGTGTCGATATGGCCGCGGATCACGTTAAGGTAATCGATAAGGCCGCTTTCCTTGAGGCGTTTGGAGATCTCAATGCCCTCCGACTTGCCAGTGCCGCCGGGGAGACATTCGTCCGCCGTATAGCGGACGCCCAGGATGAAGTCCTCGCCGACCCTTGACCGGATCGCCTTCAAGACGTCCATGCAGAAGCGCATGCGATTATCAAGGGAACCACCATAAGGGCCGTCAAGATCGTTCGTGAGAGGCGACGTGAACTGTTCGAGCAGGTGGCCGTAGGCCTCGAGCTCGACGCCATCCATCCCGCCCGCCTTCATCCGCTCGGCGGCGTCCGCGAAGTCCTTGATGATGCGCTCGATATCCCAGTCTTCAATTTTCTTGGGAAACGCGCGATGTGAGGCTTCACGATGGTGAGACGGCGCCACAACGGGAAGCCAGTCGCCTTTGTCCCAGCGTGTACGCCGTCCAAGGTGGGTTAGCTGGATCATGATGGCGGCGCCCTCTTCGTGCACCGCATCGGTCATCTGCCTGATCCACGGCACGATCTCGTCCTTGTAGGCGAGCAGGTTGTTGAAAACCGGAGGACTGTCCTTCGAGACGGCCGCGGACCCGGCCGTCATCGTCATCGCCACACCGCCCTTTGCCCGTTCCACAGTATAGGCAAGATAGCGCTCCTTCGGCATCCCGTCCTCCGGATAAGCCGGCTCATGGGACGTCACGATGATGCGATTGCGCAGGGTCAAATGCTTGAGTTTGTACGGCTGCAGAAGGGGATCGCTCGACATCAGACGGACTCCGGACTGGGATGGCAGGTGCGAACGCTATCTGGAAATGTACATGCATGTCAAGTTTAGCTTCTAGGAAGTCGACAGAGTCGACATAGGTGTACATTTTTCTGGTTTTCGCTTTGACATTTTGTTAGGCTGGCCGCTCATGGAGCAGATTTCGAACGATAGCGGATGGCGCGGATCCCCGGAGGGATGGCTTGAGGCCGCCTACGATTTGCTTCTGGAATCCGGCGTCGACACGGTGAGGATTTCGCCACTGGCCAAGAAGTTGGGCCTGTCGCGCACCAGCTTCTATTGGTTCTTCAAGGATAGGGAAGAACTGTTGGCCGCCCTCTTGACCCGCTGGCGGGACAAGAACACCGGCAACCTCGTCAAGCAGGCCGAGGCCTATGCCGAGACGGTGGCCGAGGCGATGCTGAACGTTTTCGACTGCTGGCTCGACAAGTCCTTGTTCGATGCCCAGTTCGAGTTCGCAGTCAGAAGCTGGGCGATTCAATCCCCTGACATTCTGGCGGAGGTCCAGAAAGCCGACCAGACGCGTCTCGACGCCATGAGCCAAATGTTCGTCCGCTTCGGTTACAAGGAGGGCTCGGCCGACGTTCGGGCGCGGACCATCTACCTCGTGCAGATTGGCTACATCTCAATGCAGACCAGGGAAGATCTCTCGGCCCGCATGAAACGCATTCCGGGGTACGTGGAGATTTTTACAGGCGAGGCCCCGCAGCAGCGCGAACTGGATCGGTTCTTCGCCAGACATGACTATTTGGCGGACTGAGGAAGAGTTGCGACAATGAGCGAACCCATGAGGATCGGGATAATTGGTGGAGGGGGCTGGCTTGGACGCGCCTTCGCCGAGGCCATTGTCGATGCACAAATAGTTGTCGCAGAGCACCTCACACTTTCTTACAGAAGCGGGCAGCCCGGCTTTCTGCCAAACGCTATCTGGACCAGGGACAATCAGGAACTGGTGGATCGATCTGATGTCATCATCGTCTCGGTCCGGCCCCAGGATTGGCCTGCCATCGAGATTTCTGCGTCCGGCAAGCTTGTGATGTCGGTCATGGCCGGAATCCCCTTGAACCAATTGGCTGCACGTCTCAAGACCGACCGCGTCGTCCGCACGCTTCCGAATGCAGCCGCGGAGGTGCGCAATTCCTACACGCCCTGGATCGGCACTCGAGGCGTCACCGACGATGACCGCAATGTCGTTCGCCGGATTCTGGAAGCCTGTGGCACCGCCGACGAAGTCAAAACCGAAGCAGATATCGACTACATGACCGGTCTTACCGGATCCGGCCCGGCGTTTCCGGCGCTTTTGGCGGCAGCGATGATGGACGATGCCGTCAGCCGAGGAATTAACCCAGATACTGCCCGACGGGGCGTCAGCGCGCTGCTCGTAGGAACCGGAAAACTCCTCGCGGCGCGCGCAGACAATCCCAAAGATATCGTCCAGACCTTCCTCGATTACCGCGGCACCACTGCGGCAGCAATCGAAGCCATGCGTGCAGCCGGGTTTGAATCTGCCGTGGCAGACGGCCTTGCCGCAGCGCTTCAGAAATCCGTGACTATGGGACAAGCCACCTGACTGCCGCATCGCCCGGGCCTGCCTCCGACCACTGGTGAGATAAATGTCAAAACTCTTTCCGCATCTGTTCTCGCCAGTAAAGCTGGGCAGTCGCACGCTGCGGAACCGGATCGTGTTCGGGGCTCATACCGCCAACATGGCCGAAAATGGCGTGCCGACCGAACGACACGTTGCCTACTATGCGGAGCGAGCCATCGGCGGGGCCGGCATGATTGTTGTCGAACCCATGCCCGTTCATCAGGCCGCCGTTCTGACACGCGGCAATTTTCGGCCTGGCGACGATAGCGTCATTCCGCACTTTCAGCCGGTTGCGCGCGCGATCAAGCACCACGGGGCGGTCGCCATCCAGCAGCTCTATCACGTCGGTGCGCATGGGGATTCGGACAACTCGTTTCATGCGCATTGGTCGCCCTCGGGCCTGCCAAGCTACCATGACAGCGACGGTTCCCACGCTATGTCCGAGGATGAGATCTGGGAGACGATCGACGGCTTTGTCCAGGCCGCGCGCCGTTGCCGGGAAGCCGGCTTCGACGGTGTCGAAGTCTGGGCCGCCTATCTCGGACTGGTCGATCAGTTCTGGACACCTTGGACAAACCAACGTGAAGACCAGTGGGGAGGCTCGCTCGAAAATCGCACGCGGATCTCCCGCGAGATCCTGACCCGCATTCGCGAAACTTGCGGCCGGGATTTTATCGTCGGGCTCTCGGTCAGCGACGAACACGACTACACGGTCGCGCTCGGTCGCCAGGAACTGGCGGAGATCGTTCGGCTGCATGATGAGCAGGGGCTGATCGATTACGTGACCTGCGGCACCGGCAGCTACCTCGATTTCTACAAGATAATGCCGACCTTTCTCTATCCGGAGAAGCTTGGCACCGATCTCGCGACGGTCCTGAAGGGTGTGGTCAAGACGGCCCTCGTGGTCGCCGAAAGCCATATCAGGACGCCTGAAAACGCCGAAACTGTACTCGGCGAGAAGGCTGCAGACCTGGTCTCGATCGTCCGGGGCCAGATCGCCGACCCGCATCTGGCCCGCAAGGCCGCGGCAGACCGGCCGGAAGATGTGCGCGGATGCATATCCTGCAACCAGATGTGCTGGGGCCGCCGTTCCCGGGACTACTGGATCAGCTGCCTTATCAATCCCTCGGCAGGGCGCGAGTTTGAATGGGGTGGTGACCGGTTCACGTCAGCCGCCATCAAAAAGCGGGTGCTTGTCGTCGGCGGCGGTCCCGCCGGCCTCGAGACGGCTCGCGTTGCCGCCGAGCGGGGTCACGAGGTGGTACTGGCCGAAGCTTCCAGCAGGCTGGGCGGGAACTTTCTGCTCGCCGGGCTGCAGCCGCGCCGCGGCCAAATCCTCGACCTCCTTGGGTGGTATGAGCGCCAGCTCGGCAAACTGAACGTCGACGTACGACTGAACACCTATGTCGAAGCTTCGGAAATCGCCTCATTCGAAGCTGATACCGTCATCCTTGCTACGGGGTCCGTGTCTCCTGAAACCGGGTTTCAGAAGGCTCTGCCGGCAATGCCGAGCCTGCCGGGCATTGAAAAGGGCAATGTCTTCTCCATCGAATCCGTCATGGCCCGCGTTTCGCGGCCGGGTAAGCGCGTGCTTTTGCTCGATGACGGCGGCGGTTGGCGAGGCGGTGGCACAGCCTGGAAGCTTGCCGAGGAAGGTCACCAAGTCACCATTCTGACGCCCGATCCGCTGGTCGGCAAGGAACTGCAGCGGACGGCTGCCGATTTCCCGCTGCGGCGGACATTGCGCCAGCTTGGCGTCACATGGCTGGTGGATGTCAGCGTGCTGGCGTGGCAAGGGGACGGCGCAACCATCGTTGATCACAACACCGGTGAAGAAAGCTTCGTGCCGGGCGATTGCCTTGTCCTCGCAACCACCAATGTGGCAGCGAATTGGCTGGCGAAAGAGTTGGAAAATACATCCCAGCCTTTCATGGAGGTCGGCGATGGCGTCGCCCCGCGCCAGGCGCCCTATGCCTTCCACGAAGGACGGAAGATTGCCTTGGGGCTATGAAGCGCGGACGTTGTGCTTGCGCTTCATGTAGTCCTTGGCGGTTTCCACTGCCACGGCCGCATCGCGGCAATAGGCATCGGCGCCGACGGCCTTGCCGAATTCCTCGTTGAGCGGCGCGCCGCCAACCAGCACGACATAGTCGTCGCGAATGCCCTTTTCCTTCATCGTGTCTATGACGACCTTCATGTAGGGCATGGTCGTGGTCAGCAGCGCCAGGGCGGGGCTCCCCTTCGCGCCTTGCTTCGGGATGCCGCCCGCTGCCGACACGCGATATCCAGAACGACAGCGAGCTGTGCCGCCAGCTTGTTGCGAAATGAGCGTCCGCTTCGGGTCACGACCCCGCCCAATTACACGTCGTTGCCGCCGATTGCCGCACGCATCGTTGCAAGGCCTTTCGGAACCAGAAGGCTTGAGCTACGTGTGATGGGTGCCATCAAGGCGGAGAAGAGGGCGAACCTATCTGATAAGTATCACAATAGGTAACACACAGATGAGTAGAATAGTGCGAGAAACACGGCCAGATATCTGAAAGTCGTTATAAAAATCAATGACTTACAGGATAGGCCAAGTGGTACCGTTGGCTGGGATCGCTTGCGACCCTATGCTGCTGTTTCTATTTGCTTTTTTCCGGTCTTAAGGACCGATTTGTATCACAATAGGTATCACAATACGTAGCACATTTACTGCTGCTTCGTGGGCGCAACTAGAGGTGCGGTCGAAGCCGCCGCTATATAGTGACATCCTCATGCAATGTCGGCTCTTCTTTCCGCCGCCCCGGGCTGAACGCCCTCATGTCCGAGAATGAAATTGGTGGACCCGGAAGACGTACCAAGATCATTGATTTTATTGTGTTTTTCGTGATCCAAACCAGAAATCTTCCTGTACCGTTCCGCGATAGACAAACAGTCGATCAACGGCCAGGGTGCGCGACGGCAGGCTGGAATTCTAAAGGGGGTGGCTGCAACTCCGTAGTCCTCATACCCCGATTGAGGTGCTGTTCGGCGGCAGAGGACATGCGCAGCAGAAACATGGTGCCCCGCTATATCCAACTTAGCTATCGTGACCTTGTGAAACGCAGTTTACGACCGAAATGAAATCTGCGACCAGCTTGTTCGGTGTACCTCGATAACCGATGGCGATGATGCATTCCCGCATGTCACGAATCGGCCTGAAGACCACGCCTGGCCGAGCGTAGTATTGCGCGGTGCTGTCAGCGGTGATGCTTATGCCGCGGCCGGATGCGACCGCCTGAAGCTCGGATTCGACGGTGGCCGCCTCGAACACGACTTTCGCTGGCCTGTCGACGCGGTAGTCATTTGCCAGCCAGTAGTCGCGCCATATGCCCGGCACCGGCGCGGCAATGATCGGCTCGTCGAGTATATCGTCGAGCACAACCGTTTCCTGCCGACTAAGGCGGTGTCCCGTAGGCAGACATGCGACGCATTTCTCGCGTGCGATTTCGACAAGGTCGATGTCGTCGAGGTCGATCGGTGGCCGAATGATGCCACAATCGACCTTGCCATCTCTCAGGCCGGCACTCGGATCCGAGAAATCAAATTCTTGCAGATGGAGGGAGGCACCCGGACGAACTCGCTCAAACGCTCGAACGATCGCTGGGATAAACTGCACGGCGGTACCAATCATATAGCCAACGCGCAATTCGTTCCTGAGTGCGAGTTGCAGCGACCTTGCCTCACCGTACAGTGCTTCGAGCGATTGGCTAAATGCCCGCGCCCTAGCCAACAGCTTTTCGCCCGACAGCGTCAGGCTGACACTTCGGGTTGTGCGCTCAAACACTGGAAAGCCCAGAGTCTGTTCCAATTGGATGATGGTCTGCGATAGGGCTGGTTGAGAAACATTCAGCTTCTCGGCAGCCCGCGCGAAGCTTTTCTCATTCGCGACGGCGATGAAGGAATGAATATGGCGAACTTGGATATTCATAAGCGTCACGAATTAATCGTTCAGCTATTCGTCCTTGTTGTCAAGCGGTCTAGGCCGATAATCAGTCACATCCCAATAGGTTGAGGTGAGCCATGAATATCGGCCAGACAGACACGTCTCATTCCAGAAACATTGTGGAACAGGGTAAGCGGTCGCTGATCCACGATCCATTGGGTGGCGACGAAGCCAAGATTACGCTGGTGCGCGCCAAAGGCTCCCATGTCTGGGACGACCAGGGCCGCCAATATCTCGACTGCACCTCGCAGGCCTGGTCGAACAATCTCGGCGCCAACGACCCCAGGGTCGTGGAGGCCGCAATCGCCCAGCTGCGCGAGATCACGCATGCCCGCCCGAACTTCAATACGGTGGCGATGCTGCAGCTCACCGCGAAGCTGCGCGAAATCTCGCCGGGCGACCTCAACCGTATCGGCTACTGCCTGCATGGCAGCCTGGCAGTCGAAATGGCGATGAAGCTCGCCTTCAAGAACAAGCCTGGACGCCACAACATCATCGTGCTGCAGGACGCCTACCACGGCCGTTCGCTGACCACGATGGCGGCGAGCTGGCCGCATCCGAACAACCCGTTCCTGCCGATCCAGCCGCGCTTCACCCGCGTGCCGCATCCCGACCCCTACCGGCCGCGGCTAGGCATGGACGTGGAGATGGAATCGAGGCTGTGCCTGCAATTGCTGGAGGAGACGATCCACAAGGGCGTCGACGGCGGCGTGGTGGCCATCATGATGGAGCCAATCCCCGGCAATGGTGGCCATATCGACCTGCCGCTGTCTTTCCTCAGGGGCGTACGCGAGATCTGCGACCGCCACGACATCATCCTGATATGGGACGAGATCCAGAGCTGCTTCGGCCGCACCGGGGCGATGTTCGCCTCCGACTATTTCGGTGTCGTCCCCGACATCATGACGTTCGGCAAAGGTGTCAGCGGCGGCTTCCCGCTGGCCGGCATCATGGCCAGCGAGCGGCTGACGGGCTTCGATTCCGGCGAAGATGCGCTGACCTTCGGCCAGTTCCCGGTCGCCATGGCTGCCGCCGTCGCCACCATCGAGGCGATCATCGCCGACGATTTGTGCGGCAAGGCGCGCGACCGTGGCGCCTACGCGACGCAGCGGCTGACGGAAATGGCCGAGCGGCGCAAGCTGATCGGCGACATCAGGGGACCGGGACTGTTCGTCTCGCTCGAACTGGTCAAGGACCGGGCGACCAAGGAGCCGGCGCCGAAGGCGGCATCGGAAGTCTATCGCCGCGGCCTCGAGAAAGGCGTGCTGTTCGGCGAGAGCCGCTACGCCGGCCTCGGCAACCTCATCAAGGTCAAGCCTCCACTCGACTGCACGCATGAGGACATGGCGCATGCGCTCGATGTGCTTGACGAGGTGCTGGGCTCGATCGAGGCCGAGGGCATCGCATGACCGAACCCGCCCGACGGCGACGGCGCCGTCGCGGCGAGACCAACGCAAATTAGTACGAAGATACTAATGTTCGAAAGGGGAACACAATGCAAAGAACCACCATCAACAGGCGCTCCGTCCTCGCAGCCGGTGCCGGCGCGGCGCTGTCCATGCCGTTCATCCGGCCATCCTGGGCACAGGCGCAAACGGTGCGCGCGCTCATGTGGGAGGCCTATGTGCTGCCCGACGTGGTGTCGAAGTTCGAGCAGGACAACAACGTCAAGTTCGTCGCCACCTTCTTCGATGGCAACTCCGAGGCCTATAACAAGCTGCGCGTCGGCGGCGCCAAGGAGTTCGACCTCGTCCAGGCCGACGGCTTCTGGCCGCAGCTCTACTTCCGCGAGGGGCTCATCCGCTCCGTCGACTACGTGCAGGTGCCGAGCGCAACCGGCTACCTGCCGGAGTTCAAGCCGGAAAAGTTCAAGGTGCTGACTGACGCCGCCTCGGGCGCCAAGATCGGCTATCCGTTCTGCTGGGGCGCCTATGGCATCACCTACGACGCCGCCGCGGTGGCGCCGGAAAAGACCCAGACAATCGCATGCATGTTCGATCCCGCGTTCTCCGGCCGGCTGTCGACCAGCGCGCGCTTCGAAGAAAACATTGCGCTTGCGGCGCTGCTGGTCACGGATCGCCTCGGCTCGCGCGACAAGCCGCGTCCGGACGGAAAGCCATTCAATCCCTACGTGCTGACCGACGAGGAACTTGGTGAGATCCAAAAACTGCTGGTTGAGCAGAAGACGCTGCTGCTCACCCGCTACCAGGACAACCCGACGCTCTTCCAGTTGCTGCAGAGCGGCGCCGTGGTGGCGGCAACCGAGTTCGCGCAGGTGTTCCGCCAGTTGCTGACCGCCAAGGACGGCAATCCCAAGGAGGATTTCCGACACACGCTGAAGATGAAGGAAGGCGGCCTCGGCTGGGTGGACACCTGGCTGGTGACGTCAGGCGTCGAGGACGGACCCAGGCTCGAGCTGTGCAACCGCTTCATCGACCGCATGATATCAGCCGAGGTGATGAAGCGCATCGGCGAAACCGCCGGCTGCTCGACCACCATCGATCTCCGGTCTATCTCCAGCGAGGAAGACCGCAAGCTCTACCTGATGGACCGGTCGAACGAGATCGCCGACCTGTTCATGTTCGACCAACCCTCGTCTCCCGAGAAGTGGGAACGGGTGTGGTCGAATGTCCAGGCAGCCTGATCGACAGTACGTTCCCACCTCCCAGGCGACGGCTGTATCCTCTGGCGGGGCATGATCCCCGCCAGAGGGACCGATGCCCAGATATTCAGGTCAGCATCCATGAACGCGAGCCTTGACGGCGTTGCTACGCCCTATATCCGCATTGCCGGCGTGTCGCGCCAATACGGCCAGGTCCGTGCTTTGCACGACCTGTCCATCGACATCGCCAAGCACGAATTCATCGCCATCCTTGGTCCCAGCGGTTCCGGCAAGAGCACGCTGCTTCGGCTGATCGCCGGGCTCGACCGGCCGAGCACGGGCCGCATCTTCTTTGAGGGTGCCGACGTCACCGATCTGCCGCCGTACAAGCGCGGCATCGGCATGGTTTTCCAGGAATTCCTGCTGTTTCCGCACCGAACCGTGCGCGAAAACCTCGCCTTTCCGCTGCGCATGACCAACCAGCCGCAGCAGAAGATTCTCGAACGCCTCGACTGGGCGGAGGCGATACTGTCGCTGCGCGGGCTCATGGATCGCTATCCCAATCAATTGTCCGGCGGGCAGCAGCAGCGTGTCGCACTCGGCCGGGGTCTCGTCACCCACCCAACGCTGCTGCTGCTCGACGAGCCGCTCGCCAATCTCGACCGCGAGCTGCGCAACGAGATGGAGGTCGAGATCCGCCGCTATCAGAAGCAGCTCGGCATCCCCTTCGTCTACGTCACCCACAATCAGGAAGAGGCATTGTCGATGAGCGATCGTGTCGCCGTCATCAATGGCGGCAGGCTGGAAGCGCTCGGCGAGCGGCAGGTAATCTACGACAATCCCCCGACGCCTTTCGTTGCACGGTTCGTCGGCAAATCAACGCGCTTCGACGGCGCATTCAATCCGGCGACGGGGCAGATCGAGCTGCAGCGCTACGACTACGCGTTCCCCTATCACCACCCCTTCGAGCGCAAGGGCGACGCCCGCGCCGAAATCTTCGTCAAGAACGAACGCTTTCAGCTTTCGCCCTGGGCGGCAGGCGCAACCGGCATTCCCTGCACCGTGGCCGACATCGTGCTGCGCGGACCTTTCGTCGAATACATCCTCGAGACCGAGGCGGCCGAGCGCATCATTGCGGTCAAGCCGAAGACGTCGGGCCCCTCGGCACTCGGCACCAAGCTGTCGCTGTCCTGGGACCCTGCGGCGTGCCACGTCTTTCCGGCAGGGAGGTGAACGTGGCTGAGACTGACAACCGGTGGAACAGGCGGCTGTTCCTGCATGTGCCCGCCATCTTCCTGGTGCTGTTCTTCGTCCTGCCTTTGATCGCGCTGGTCATCCTCAGCTTCTGGCAGACCGAAAACTACAAGATCGTGCGCGAATGGTCCGCGATAAACTATGTGACGCTGGCGACCGAGCCTGCCTACTTCGTCTTCTTTGTGCGGTCGCTGTTCCTGGCGATCGGCGTCTCGATCTTTTCGGTCGCCGTCTCCTGGCCGATCGCCTTCTTCATCGTACGCCACGGTGGCCGCTACAAGCTGATCCTTTCCCTGTTGCTTGCCGTGCCCTTCCTCTCTGGCGAGGTGCTGCGCCTTATCGCCCTGCAAGGCATGCTGGGACCAACGGGCCTGGTCAACGGGGTGCTTTTGAAACTTGGCTCCGCCCCGCTGCGATTCATCATGTATTCGAACTGGGCAACCTTCATTGCCCTCATCTATCTCTACCTGCCGATGGTCGTGACGACAGTCTATCTGTCGCTCTTGAATTTCGATTTCCGCCTGACCAGCGCGGCGAGCTCCTGTGGCGCAAACCGCTTCCGGATATTTTATGAGATCGTTTGGCCACTCAACCTGTCAGGAACGATCGTAGGGTTCCTGCTCTGCTTCATCCCCACGCTGTCGGCATCGCTCGCCCCCCGCTTTCTCGGCGGACCGAGCGGCACACTTTACGGCATGTCGATCGCGCAGCAGTTCGGCGAGTCCGGCACATGGGCTCTCGGCGCGGCCATGGGCGTTGTGCTCTTCCTGTTTTCGATAGCGGTGCTTGGCGTGTTCAGCCTCGGCATCGATCTGCGCCGGACGGGCTTCACAGGAATGGGACGGCAGTGATGTACGCACAGGCGAGCAACGACAGGCTGACCAAATGGCTGATGGGAGCGATCCTGGTGGCGGCCTATGCCTTCCTCTACATGCCGATCGTCCACATCCTGTTCGCGTCGATGTCGAGCCGGCCGAACTTTCCCTATCCTCCGGAGTTCGACTTTGGGAGCTACATCAGGCTCTACACCAATACCGTCTATCAGAGCGCCTTCATCAACAGCCTGATCATCGCGACCTGCACGTCGCTCCTTTCGACGGCGCTGGGCTTCCTGGCGACGGTCGGGGTGCTGCGCTTTGCCGGCCGTAAGGCGCTCGTCTATGCCGCCTTCTTTGCTGGGCCGCTGTTCGTGTCCGAGATCCTGCTCGGCATCTCGTCCATGTCGCTCTACTACTTGGCCTTGGAGCTGCAGGGAAACATGGTCACCGCCATCATCGCCAATTCGGTGCACTGCTTCTCGTTCTGCTTCCTCATCATGGCCGCCCTGCTCTACCGGTACGACTGGCGGATGAACGAGGCCGCGGTTGTTTGTGGCGCCTCGCCGATCCGCGCCTTTTTCGAGGTGATGCTGCCGCTGACCTGGTCCGGAATCCTGAGCAGTCTGATTGTTGCCTTCGTGCTGTCGCTCAATGGCCTGGACATCTCATTCTACCTGCTGGGCGCCACCCCAACGATGCCATCGGTCGCCTGGGGCGCGCTGCGCTACGGCGTCAAACCGGAGCTTTACGCGCTGTCCTCGATCATCAACGTCTTGGTGTTTGCCGCGATCATCGCGCTTTACTTCGTCGCCCGCTCGGACAGGAAAACGACTGTGGAGTGACAGTCCTGCTTGTGCTGCCTTCGAAATTCGGGGGGTCCGCTCCGTCGAACTTTCGGTAGCCTGATTCTGGCATGTGTCTTGTCGCTAACGGATTGGACATCGCGTTGTATCTTGTTGGGCGGCGCATCCGCCAAGTAGCAGACAAGCCGTTCCGCGGGGACGCTAGGAAGGAAGACGAGTGTTCGGAACCCAGGGTTGAAGGGGACGTCACAGTACTGAGCAATGCGATCATGCCCAAGCATGAAAGATCACAAATGGTCACTCGTACAGGCCCTAGCTCACGGCCCCAATTCTCCGGGTTGGGCGCGTCTTGAGCAGCTCATCAAGGAAGCCCCTCATATCCAAATTTTTCCATTTTTTATTTCAATGGGATGATATCGATATTTTTGGACTGATCTCTAATGATCCAATTGCATCGACCGGGCAGCCACTGGAAGCATCCTCTAGACTAGCGCCTGCTGCGCAGCGGCCGCCGTCTCCGCTCCGCCCTCGACGTGAACGGTGGGCACAGCGATCTTGATGCTGTTCGTCGAGCCGGTGAACCGACGCGCTGCCGTTGAGCGCAGCCGATCCTGATGGCCGACACGCCGCGATCAAGCGCGGCGACGCGGCGTGGTAGAGCGTTTTTGGCTATACGCTAGACTAAAAGATGAAGGCGCCTTTGCCGCCCGACTGGGCGTCAAGGATCCGGTAGACCTCTTCTGCCTGATCCAAACGTCAACGGTGCGTGAACAGGCGATCAAGGTCGAGGTTGCGCGACAACGAAGTCTGCACAGGCTTTCTCCTGGCGGGTGGCGATTTCCCTGTTGGCTAGGCCCTGGGCAGTCAACGTCAGGACCTCGATTGCGCGTCTTTGCGCAACCAGCTCGCTGACCGCGCCCCTGGATCCTTGTTCATTTCGTTGCCTTCTTGGATGAAGCCCTCGACGGTCCCGGCGCCGGTTTCGGCTTTGGGTCCGTCGGAGGTTGTGTAGTCGGAGCCGGCGCCGATTTCAGTGCCTCGAGTTCCTTTTTGTAGCCTTCTACAGCGGCTTCGTAGCGCGCGGTGGTCTCGTCGCGGCGCTGCGAGAGCGCTTCGATGGCTGCCGCGATTTCCTCGGCACGCCGGTCGCGCAGTTCCTGCGGGAAGTTGACATCCTTTTCAGTGACTTTGGCGAAAACAGGCTGCTTGGCGGCTTTGTCGAGCCAGGCCGAATGTTCCTTCAGAATTTCGTCGAGCGTCATGGCACGGTCCTTTCCGTCTATGTCTGAATCATGTTGAAGGCAGATTCCGGGGCCGGGAACTGTGTGTGCTGTAGGCTGCCGCCGGTCGTAACATTGCCGATGAACGGCCCCGGTACGCCGTTGAAATTCACCGAAAAATAGTTCGGCGTGGTGGCCTTGACGTGATTGCCGGTGACGATCGCTGAACGGCCAGTCAACGACACCGTGGCGCGGCTGTCGTCCCGATCCGGCGGTGAGCGATGCATGCAATAATTCTGGTCGAAAGACACCCGCTCGAACCTGATGAAGCCATTGTTGACTTCGGTCTCGCGCAACTCGACAAGCGCGGTGCGGCCTGTACCGATGAATTTGTTGCCGTGGATCTGAACGGCAAAGCCGAAAGTGAGAATGTCGTTGAGCTGGAAGTCGAGCAGGCCGCGCATGACCAGCGCCCGATCCTCGCGTGACGGATCACGGGCGAACGCGTCCGAATAGGTGACGAGATTGTTGGATACACGCGCTTCCATGATGAGGTCGCCCGAAATGCCGTAGTCGGCCGTGGTGGTCGGCGCCGCGCCCGCCAGCGATCCGGTATCCATGACCTCATTGCCGACGATGTGGGCCTCTCCAGCGACGGCGATCAACCCGATCGCCGTTGCAACGGAACTCATGGCGCGGCCGCACGCAACGATGCGATTGTCGGTGATCTCGCAGCGCGCGAAGAGCAACAGCCCGAGCACACCCCACTGTTCGAGATTGTCGAGCCTGTTGCCGTGGATGGCAGGTCCCCATTCCCTGAACAGGGATATGCCGGCGACGCCCCCGCGAATGTCATTTTCCGAAATCCGGTTTTGATGGCCGTCGGCCAGAAGAAAACCGCTCAGCGCGGAACGGACGCGGTTACCGCCAAAGTGCGAGCCGCGCACATGCGTGCCGAGAATGGCGAAGCTTCCTTGCCCCATCCCTTCGACAACATTGCCGTCGACAACAAGATCGTCGGCGCTGAGGATCATGATGCCATTCTGCGGTCCGGCCAGGAAGTTCTGGGTTATCACACCGCCGAGAACCGGTGGCGCCTCGGCATCCTCGGCCTGGCCGATAAGGATCGCTAGCGGCCCGCGGATATCACGTTCCTTCTGGCCGGAAAAAAGCGTGTTGCCGGTAATGCCGCAGAGAGATCCGGTCACGCGAATGCCGACGAACAGCCTGTGCAGATAGCGCACCTTGTTGCCGGAGATGGTGCAGAAATCGGCGGCGCAGTCGATCCCGTAAAACCGGGCGGTCGAATCGAGCCCTTCTGACAAATTTGGCAAATCGACAAGATTGTCGGCCACGATCGAACGATCGGCAAGCGACGCCGCAGTTGCGGCATCGGGGTGGTCGTCAACGACGATTCCGAAGAGCGCGCCGGTGACCAGATTGCGGGTGATCCGGCAGGCAAATGATGATTCCTGGACAAGGATGCCGGCCAGCGGGGGGAGGCCGTCCTCGCCGCGTTGGCGCCTGAGTTCGATTGCGTTGCCATCTGCCACGAAATCCTCGCAGCGTTGCCTGACCCATATGCCGAGGGCGACAGAATCGATGCGGCATTGCAAGACCGATACCCGATCCGAGGTAACGATCGACAGCCCGGCGAATTGCCGCGATTGGACGGCCCGCATGGTGCAGTTGGCAATCCGCACGTTTGCCGACATGGCAACGATGACGACGCCGTCCGCCTCTTGCCTCAACTGGTTCGCCTCAAAGGCAATGCCAAGGACATCCACGCCTTCAACGCGCCCCCCGCCGTTGCCGACAATGAGAACCGGGCCGGCTCCTGTCGAACGGACGGTGGTTCCCGGACTTTCCGCCTTGAGCACGATGCTTCCGCGCGCAATGCGCAGCAATTCGCGGACGAGGTGCAGTCCGGTCTTGAGGCAAACGCAGCCGCCCTGCTCGGGCAGCGCGTCGATGCCGGCCTGGATGTCCTCGCCGACGCGCACGATGATGGTGCAGCAGCAATCGGCTTGGCCTTGTTGCGGAGGCGGCGGACGGCAATCCATCACCACAGGGTCGGCTCCGCCAAGACCGACGACGGCTGCAAGCTGCAGATAGCGGTGCTTTATGCCGCGCGGCGGCGCGGCGACAAGTTCCTCGATTTCCGCCGTGGCGGTACGCGCCCAGAATACCCAATAGTCGCCGACGCGGAACGACCCGCCGACGGGCACGACCGAGAAACTCACCTCGATCCCTGCCTCGATGGCGATCGGCCCGGCAGCCGTCAGGATCAACCCGGAGACGGGATTGAGGCCCGGATTGGCCGCGGCGGTCTGGTCCCATTTCTGGATGCGGGTGTGCCTTGCTCCGACTTCCGCGTCGTTGGCGCCAAAGGCCCTGCCCGTACCAGTCGGGATCAACCGGTCGATGACGATGCGAAGATTGGCCATATCGAGGTCGGCAACCATCGCCATTTCGCCCGCTTCGCCCATCAGTTCGCGATGATCATCGGTCACCGTCACCCAATCTCCGATCTTGAAACGCATGAATTCGTCGCGGCCGATGCGGTTGACGGTCAGCGTGGTCTGCGTGCCGCTGACGGCGATCGACCTGACCGCCGAAACGATGGTGCCGTTATCGCGCGACCATTTGAAGGTCGCGGTGCCCAGCGCCCCGCCCGTATGAACCTCGATCCGGTAGAGCCGGTTTTCCAGTCCGCGGTAGCCGCTGGCCGGCGGCAGGATGCATGGGTCGTCGGGCGTTGGCGGCGCTACCGCCGCCGTCGTCAGGCGGCCGGCTGACGGCGGCTGGCCGACATCGAGGCCACAGGTCGCGCCGTCCCGCCCCTCGACACGCAATTGCCAGACCGTCTGCACTCGCGTCGTGGTATCGGCACCGCCGAGCGCCACGTCGAGAAGCTCCGGATCCTCGATATAGGTAACCTCGCGATCCCAAATGTCGAGAAAGACGACGGAATCGCCGGCAGGCAGTGGCGCGGGGAGCGGTGCCGGCAGGAATTTCTGATTGAGATAGGTGAAATTCTCTTCGGCGAAGGCCTCGACCTGCACGCCGTCCACATAAAGACGTCCCGGGCCGATCGACAGATCAGCCGGCGGACCCGGGATCAGGCCGACGTTGAAAGCACCGGGGTTGGAAAGATAAGGCACGCCGACCGGCCCGAAAACATCCAGTGCCGTGGTTCGCAGACGCCGCTTGAGGATGGCGACCTCTTCGTTCCAGTCGGAATCGAGCTGTACCCGCCCCTGCTGCATGAGGACGCCGGAGTACCGCTTGAGGGGATCGAAGGTGAACCTCGTATGGTCGCCGCTCATCGCTGTGTTCCTCCTGTTGGGCCGCCGCTTTTGCCCGTTACGTCACATAGATCAGGCCGTAGTCGAGGCCGAAGGGCAGGTATTCCTTCAACCGCAGCCTGAGATTGGCCTCGCGCTGCGGCTGCTTGAGGTGGCAGTAAACGCCCATTTCCGAGCCATCGGCGGCGCCTTGCGCTATTTCGACCGGCCCGTGCAGCGAAAGCTGCACATAGGCAGGCAGCCCGTAGGCTTCTGCGGTGTATTCCGGCTTGACCCTCAGCCGCACTCTGGCGCGGACGGCGGCACGTTGCGGGTCGGTCAGCGGCCCGACGCGGGCCTCCTCCTCGGCAATCGCCTTACGCTCGGCCAGGTCGGGCTGGCAGCGGTAGCGCCGTGGCGCGCGCGATCCTGGCGGCAGATAGCTGAAGCGCACGCAGCCGGTCTGGATGCGCTCGGCTGTGGCGAGCCCGTCGAATATGACCTCCGTGGCGAAGTCGATCTGGCGGACGCGTGTCGGCCCGCGAACCGTCGTGCGCTCGAGCCGCACCGGCGGACCCGGAAGATTTGGGCCCGCAACACCGGCAATCGCGTCGATTCCTGCGCCGTCGACGATGCTGTCCAGCGCGATCAGCGACTCCGAATGAACAGGCAGGCGGATCGGCCCGCAGATCGAAAAGGCCAGCTCGACGCCGAGTTCGGTATTTGCCGGCGCGCCGGTCGGCAGAGCGGCCGCAGCGGCTATACTCGGTTCGGGCGGCTGCGGCGCCGGCGGATCCTGCTCGGCAATCGAAACGCCCGGCACCAGGGTCGTGTGCAGCAGCCGCAGCCGGTTGAGCGAACCGGTGACCGCGATGCGTCCCTCGATGAGCAGGCCACCCAGGGTGACGGAATAGTCCGGCCGGTCTCCCGACAGGGTCAGCGGGCCATCGAGCAGGATGTGCGGGCGCATTCCGTCCGCTGCCTCGATCGCCAGCGACGTGCCCGGGTCGACAGCCACAGCGGTCATGTCGATGGCAAGCGTTTCCCGATAGGTGCGGTTGTCGCGCACGCGAATGATGGCATCGCGCTTACCGTCCGCAACCCACTGTCCGAGCGCCGCGGCGATCGTCGGGAAAATTCCCGGCGCGCCAGTGCCGTCGACAAACAGCATCTGCACATTGTCGGTGTAGGTGGGCCGCGTCAGCCATGCCCGGCGGCGATAGGGACCACCGCCAAGATCGGCCGGAAAGCCGCAGTGGTAGTAGACCTCGACGCGATTTGCCGGCATCAGCGCCGGTCCGAGCGCCAGCCGCCCCCGCACGACATCGACGGCGATCCTGTTGGTCGACGGCTGCGACCAGACCGAAAGGTTGCGGCAAACCACACGATCGGTGGTGACCGGGACACCGTCGACGAAAACCATGATGCTTGGCGCGGTCGCGGCCGGCAATGGCGGGATGGCGTCGAAAAGGCCATAGAAGTCGTCGATGCCCACGAAAAAACGGGCCGGCCTTATCGGCTGAGGAACATGAAGCTCCGTTGCCAGTCCAGCCTCGTCGCCTTCGCGGCGGCTGCG
This sequence comes from Mesorhizobium monacense, assembly GCF_056781675.1. Lineage (NCBI taxonomy): Bacteria > Pseudomonadati > Pseudomonadota > Alphaproteobacteria > Hyphomicrobiales > Phyllobacteriaceae > Mesorhizobium > Mesorhizobium monacense. The sequence goes on from NZ_CM165567.1 coordinate 4,755,633, forward strand.
GCTGAACAATGGCGCCGAGTTGCCGAGCGGGCTGAAATGATAGCGAAAACCACCGGCCGCACCCAGTCGCCGGGCCTCGACAAGCTCAAGCCGATAGGCGCCGAGCCGCCACAGGAAAAAGCCGATGTTCGGGACATTGTGCCAGCCTTCATCCTGCGAGATCGGCCGGACATCGACCGTGTGCGAAATCTCGTCGAAGGCGCCATCGAGGCGGTCCATGCGCTCGACGCGCCTTATGTCTGGCGTTCTCAAGGAATGCGCACGCACATGGTTGCGCAGCCACTGCGTCCAGCCGAGCAGTTCGAAGAATTCGACGGCGTGGGACGACCAGCCGGTAACATCGCGCGCCAGTTCCTCGAGCATGGGCAGCGTGCCTTTGCGGCGGCGATAGTAGATGGTCTTGGCGACATCGGCCCGGCCGCGTAGCGCGATCGACGGCTTGAGGCTGGGGCCGGTCAAAGACTTGAAGAGTTCGGCAGCGGTATCGCCGTCCTTGACGTGGCTCTCGTCAAAGAGCGGGATGGTGCCGACGAGGTCGCCGATATACGGCACGACCCATGGCTCGCACGTCTCGATGAAAGCGTTTTCGTAGAGCTGGCGGATGTCGCCTTCGATGTTGTCAGCTTGCCGGTCAATGATCGACAGCAGCGCGCGCAGCGGTTTTCCTTCCGCGTCGTCCTTGTCGCGGATGAAAGCCGGAAGCAGCCCATAAAGCTTGTCGCGCTCGGCGTTGGAGAAGCTCATGTCAGAGTGCCTCCACCACGGTCAGCTTGATGTCGGTCGCCGGGTTCTCGATGAAGGCCTGTTCCGCGGCAAGGACAAGAGGCGGAACGGGGCCTTCGAAGCCGGCCCTGGCGAAGCGGTCGATCATTGGTGCCGGCGGCGTCGGCCGGGCCGGGAAAATCCTGATATGCGGCTGAACCGGGTCGGCCGTGACAGCACGGATAGCCCGCTCCGTCGCTGTCAGGTCGGCATAGTCCTTGAGCTGGAAAAGGTCGATATCGACGGCGGCGACCCCCTTGCCGCCGTGCAAGGCGGCGTAGACCCCGCTGAGGAAAGCAGCTTCGCCAAGGCACGTAGTCTCGAAGGCGAGGAGCGCCAGCAGTTGGGTACGCGCTGCTTCGAGGACACTGTCGGCCTCGTAAGCGGGGTCGCGCAGGATGCGCGCCGAGACAACGACAGGCACGCGCACCAGATTGGCGAGAAACAGCGGCCGGTTGGTGTCGCGCGCGGTTTCAAGCGAGGCATGCAGCGTGCTCAGCGAAAGGCTGGACAGTTTTATTCCGCCGGGCCCGGCGACGGTCACATGCACTGCGCGTTCGAGTTCGCGCCACACCCAGGTCACGAACGCTCGCTGCGCCAGCCCCGAACTGGTGGCGATGTATTCGAAGTCGGCAAGCGAGACCGCGCGGCCGAAGGTCCGCACCGTGTTCGGGGCGGAGGCGCGCGCATTGTCACGGCTTTCGGGATCGGCCGCGCCATCGGCCGGCAATGGATTGGATACCGTGCGCAGCCCGACCGGACGCTCGAGCGGGATCGACAATTGGCCGGCCTTCATCAGACCCTCGAGGCCGAGCCCGGTACGATAGCGCGCGATCACGTTGACCGCGCCGGATGCAGCGCGCGCACCGGTCTTGCCGTCGCCGATCGTGATCTGGGTTTCGCCGGTAACGCTTTGCCGGGCGGTGTAGACGCGTTCGCCGGATTTGCGGCCGTAGAGGCTCGGAACCTCTTTCCACAATTCGCTGTTGACGCGCAGCTCGAGCGCGGCTTCGCCCTCCAGCTTGCTCGAGTTCTGCAAGTAGGTCAGGGCCGGGCGTGACAGCCGGAATTTCTGGAAAGCCTTCGCCGCCTCGCCATGCCCGAGCGGCTCGTCGGGCTGCGTTTCGCCGTGGCTCGCCGCAGCGATATTGCCGACAAGGCGGGCGTTTTCGAACGGCTCCGACAGCACGGGCGTGAAGTCGACGAACAGGTGATCAGGAAGATTGCCGGGAATGGCTGCCCTCAACGTGGCCGCACTCACCGTCGCCAGATGATTGCGGTCGCCGGAGCGCAGCATGATGCGGCGACCCTTTGCAAGCTTCTCCAGACCGCCGAGATCGTCAGCCTTCTGCTTTTGCGAAAGACGCAGCACGAACTGCCCTTGCGAGGCAGCCGTTGGATATTCGTAGTCGCGGAACACCACGTCCTCGGCGGATATGCGGTATATCGCGGTCTTGCGCCGGTCCGGCACCGAGCCGATGCCCTCGCCAAGGCTCGCCCACTCCCCCCACCCGCCGGCGAGCAGCGCCCGATAGGCGACCGCACCATCGCCCCCGCGGGCGTAGACGTGGACGCCAGTGCCGTCGCGAGCCGCCGCGGGTGCAGCGGTCAGGACGCCGCCGTGCGCTGTCCAGCCGGACCAGGCGGCGCCATTGCGCGAAATGTGCCAAAGCCCGCCGTCCACGCCCTTGGCGAAGACATCGATACGGTCGGGGTTGCCGCCGACGATGGCGAGATCGCCTTCCAGCTTGCCGCCGAGATTGCGCCAGTCGGACCAGTCGCTGCTGTCGTGGAGGCGATGGATGAGGCTACCAGCATCGTCGAGCGCTACGACGTCGATGCGGCCGGCACCTGTCGAAGCCGCTGCCGGAACTGTCGCCAGCACCCCCTTGAGCGGCGCCCAGTCGGCCCAGGCGATGCCGTTCCAGCTGCGGTACCAGAGCGCGCGATCGAGACCACGGACGAAAACGGCAAGAGCTGAACCGCCGCTGGCGACCGGTGCTGGCGCCGAGGTCAGGATGCCACCGAGCGAAACCCAGCTTCCCGGGGTGCCGGAGGTCGCATCAAGGCTCCACAGGCCAAGATCGAGACCGCGCGCGAAAACGGTGACATTGCCACCTGGCCGCATCACCGGGCGCGGTTCCGACGTCAGTATACCACCATGGTTGACCCAAGGCAGAACAGCTCCTGCCAGCAGGACCCTCTGGCGAAGCCGAGCGGCATTGTCGCGCACGAAGATATCCGTTCTGCCGACCGCCGTTCCGGTGCCGGTGACGCCGGACGAGGCGCCGTCGAGATTGTGGTAGGTCCATTGCCTCGGCCCCGTCGCGCCAAGTGCGAGAACGGTACTTGTGCCGGAGCGGGCGAAAACAGCGTGCCCGCCGGTCGGTTGCGAAACCACGGCGGGGCAGCCGCGAATGGTCTGGCGCAGATGCAGATGAGTAACCGTGTCTTCCAGCGTTTTCAGGCTCGTTGGCAGATCCTCGGTCTTGGAAACGGTGGCGCTGCGCAAACGCGGAGATGAACCGGGACCGGCGTCGATCAGCAACTGGGAACCGGGAGCTATATCGGTGTAGCGCCCATCCAGCGGATAGACTGTATCTGCCGCGCCGAAACTGGCATTGACGGTCTCCGACGTCCACTTCGGCCAGAGCACGGTCGGCGGCGAAGCGGGAACATAGATATTGACCTTGGCGGGCGCGTTGTGGCCGAAGAAGCGTAGCCGCCCCTCCAGCTTTGCCGCGCGCGTCACCTCCAGCCACCAGGCCTGTGCCTGAACCGGCGGATCGAAGGCGATGGCTTCGCCGTCGGCGCGCGCCGAGAGCGCCGCAACGGTCTTCTCCTCGATGGCGCTCAGACCAAACAGCACGAGCCGGTCGCTCACGGCGAGTTTGGCCGGCCGCGAGATCAGCGGCCCGCCGATCCCGCCCGTGCGCAGCGCGTTGAAAAGCGACGGCTGGCCGAAAGCACCGAGGTCATTGATATCCGCATGCGCCAGTATCTGTTCCACCGTCTCGAAGGTCTGCGGTCGCTCATCCTGACCCGGCACGCTCATCACCTTGAGACCCTTGCGGATGCGCGTCTCGGCGCCGGCATCGAGGGTGAACGCCAGCATGGTTTGCGCTGCCAGGCCCGGCCGCATTCGATAGCCGAGGAGCCGGATCAGCCGCAGCACGGAGTCGCGCTCGCGCGCCGTGCGCAGATACAGTTCGTTGGCGATCCGTTCGTTGTAGAAGGTCAGGACATCGCCGACGGCGGCAAATAGCTCGATGAGGGTGATCGCATAGTCGCTGCTTTCACGCGTCGTCAGCACGGAAAGCGCGGGCTCGTCGGAGATCGCCTCGAGCATGGTTTCGCGGAAGGTGGCGAAGGTTCCAATGCGGAAAGAGAGCGCCGACAAGCCGGGGCGGTTCCATATCTGCGCCGGCACCGGCAGGGACGGAGAATTGCAGCAGGCGCAGAAAGCCGAGTGCGGCAGCGTCATGTCACAGGCCCCCCACCGCGCTGAGGCGCAAAACACCGTTCTCTGGAAAGCTGCGATCGTTGTCGAGGCGCGCGATCTCGAAGGGTCCCATCCCGACCAGCCCGCGTTCGAGTTCGCCGTGCGGCAGTTCCCAGAACCGTTTGAACAGAGTGATTTCGGCCGAGTTTACGCCCTCGATCGCCTCGACCGCGGCGTAAAGCGTGGACAGGTAAACAGCCGTGCCAAAACCAAAACTCAGCGGATTGAAGAAACCGCGCGAGCTGTCGGCAAAGCTGCGGTTGGACAGGACGCGCTCCGCCTCCGCTAGAACGTCACCGCGGAAGTGTCCGGTACCAACGCAGAGCCTGATATCGATTTCCAGTGGCACGTAGATCGAGGCGCGAACATTGAGGTCGTAGCCGGCAAGCTTGAACCTGGTCAGGTGTGCCTTGATCTCGGCGGCAAAGGCCGGCTGCAATTCCGCGCCGCCGCCCGGCAGCCGGCGAAGGTCGGCGGCGTCGCGCGGATGGATGGCGACGAACACCGTATACCAGCTTCCGGTCCAGCGGAAACTCGCCTTGGCTGCAGCGACATCGGGATGCCTCAGCGCAACCTCCTCCCAATCGCGCACGGTGACAGCGCGAAACTGCACGGCGCGAAACGCCTCGGGCGCAATTTGGCGGACATGTTCGACGGTCTCCAGATCCTCTCCGAAGCGCGCCGGTAATGGTTGACGCACCTTGTCTATCGAGGCCGCGGCAGCGCCGCTCGCGACTGCATGAACGAGCATGCTCCAGCCGCTGTTGCCGGCAACGCCGTTGCCTATCCTGTAGCGGGCAACCACGTGCTCCACGTCGAGCGGACGGCGGCCATACTGGTCGTCGCCGAACCGCAGCACAGCCTCCCCGCTGTTGTCGATCTCGGCGACGAAATGCTGGTCGAAGGCGCCGCTGTCGAGAAGGTTGGGAACGACAGTCCAGGTCTCGGCGGCCGGATTCCCGGGAAAACGGAGCTGAAGCTCGGCGGCAGGGCCAGACTGCGCATGGGTCAATGGCGCGTCGGGCAGTGCAAGCGAAGGCAGCGGCCAGCGTCCGGCACCCATGTCTGGAAAGCCGAGCGTGCCGAGCGCGGTGTCCCGCTCCACAGTGCGGCCATGATCGGCAGGCGCGACATTGCCGCGCGCGACCGAAACTGGATCGACCGGCACGTCCTGGTCGGTAAGCGCCGATACGCAAAGCGGGAAGGCGAGTGCATCCGCTTCCTTCCAGCTTATGCGCAGCAGCGGCAAAGCCGGATCAGCAATGTTGAGGCGCGGCGTTAGCGCGCCGCCGGCAATGACGTTGGTGAAGGCGGCATCTTCGGTCAGGTGGACATGATCGATCTGCACGACTTGGCGATGCCTTGGGTCGGCATCGGGCGCGGCACCTGTGTCGGGACTGCGGATCTCTTCGAACAAAAGATATTCACCGGCATCGACGTCGGGCCGGACCGCTGTTCCACCTGCGGTGACGACGTAGAAATAGGCCGAAGTCGTGCCCTTGGCGAGACAACATTGGGCGTCCGCCCAAGTGTGGATGCGGATTTCGTTGTTGGTGGCGATGACGCGCACAGGCGCCATCGTCTCGAATACGGTGACGGCAGCCAATGCCGGATCGCTGTCGAAGTCGGCGGTGACAGAAATGATCGTGGAAGGCGGGTTGATCTCGCCGACCAGCGGCACGCCGACAAGGCTGGTCAGCTTGAGGCCCGCGGCCACAAGTACGTTGGATGCCGGCGTGGCGACGAAGTGCACGAACGTCGCCGCATTGCGGCCATTCAGCATCGTGTAGTCGATCAGCCTCGCATGCCGAGCGGCCGAAATGCGGTGAAGGCAGGTGTCGAGGAACCCTTCGGTTCCCGGACCGGCATCCTGGTAGTAGCTCAGATAGTCCCCGGCATAGGCCATGAGTTCGACCAGTGTCATGCCGAGATCGGCAGGAAGGCGCTCCTGCCAGGCCGGATTGCGCTCGGCGATCAAATCCGTCATCAGGCGGCGGAAGCTCTGATAGTCCTTCGCCAGATAGTCGAGCGCCGGTTCCTCGAGCACGACGGGCGGGCAATCGTGAACCGGCTTGCAGTCGAGTTCTGTCGGACAGCTTGCCTTGAAGCCGAACTCGGCCTGCGACCGCTCGACGTCGATCGAAGCATGGTCCATGTCGAGCACATAGGCGGAAAAATCGCCTTCGCGATCGAGGAAAACCCTGAGCCGTAGCGCGTCGCCCGGATCGGGCTCGACGTCGAGAACTTTGAGATCGACGATCCTGACGCCGCCGATGACAGTGAAATTCGCGACGGTCACAGCGGGCGGCGCCGGCGGCGCCTTCAGGAAGGTCACTTCCAGCACATGCCGCCGCGCCGGCACAGCGAGCTGGTCGCGGCGGTATTCGATGAAGTCGATGCCGTTCAGCGGATGGGCGGGGTTGAGCAATATGCCGGAGCGCCGCTCGTCCTCGCACAAAACAAATCCGTCTGATGACAAGACCGTCATGTTCTCCTCATGCAGCAACAGGGTGCCTGAACACGTCTTCGCGCCGCTCGCCTGTATCCCTTCGGACATAGACGATGGTGATTTCGAGTGTCGCTTCCAGCACCGCGACGGCTACCTTCTCGACCGACACGACCGGATCGAGCCAGCGGATCAGGGCGCCGTGGATGAGCTGTTCGGTCGCAGCCGCCAAGGCATCCGAGGCCGGCGCGAAGACGAGTTGCTTGACGCCGCAGCCAAATTCCGGTCGGTTGACCCGCTCTCCGGGTGCGGTGAACAGCAGGAGGTAGATGAGGTCACGGATATGGTCGTCCTCACCGGTGAGCGCGCTAAGCCCGCGTTCGTCGATGGCGAATGGGAAATCGAAAAAGGGTCGCGTTATGTTCATCAGCCGTAATCCACGTTGATCGCGGTGACCGGCTTGGTTTCATTGTCCTCGCAGAAGACTTTTATGGCCGACTTGTTCTGCTGGAGGTGGCGCACGACGCCGCGCGCGATGGCGATGAATAGCCGCCGGCGGTCGCGCACGGTGGAGTCCGAGGCGTCGGTGTCAAGTTCGGGTAGGCCGTCATTGGTCATCAGCGTATTGAGTTCATCCTCGATTACTTCCGCCATCGAGTTGGCAAACAGCGGATCATTGACCCAATGCTGGTTCTTCGGGCTCAGATTTCCGGGTCTCAGTTTGTTACCCATCGCCGCGCCTACTCCAGCAGAACCTTGATCGACAGCAGGCTCGGGGTCGGCGGCGGCATTGGCGCCACCGGCGGCGCCGGTGTGACCGGCAGGATGCCGAGCGCCAACTCGCCGGGATGCACATGCGCGTTGAAGAGCGTGACGAGCTGGGTGAGATAGGCGAACAACTGATCGCCGAGCACGGCCGGATGCGCCGCAGCGGCGCTGCCTTCCTGGATCAGCGGCGCACTGGAGACGACGCGCACCGCGCCGGTGATCGTCACTGTGCCGGTAGCGACGCTTACCTCGACGGAATTCAGGCCGAGCGCGTCGGTCAACGTGATCGTCTGCATCAAGTCGTCGAGGACGGCGGTCAGGCCGAGTTCGCTGCGCCAGATCTTCGTCGTCGGTTGGCTCGGGCCGCCGGGCGGCTTCATCGGCAGCTCGCCAGCACCCCAGAAGCATCCCGCCCAGATCGGCCGCGAGACATCGCCTGCCTCGAACTCGATCCAGACGCCCGCACCGATCGGCGGAACCGAGAAGAAGCCGGAGGTAGGCCCGGCATAGGGCGTGCACGGCTTTGCCCAGCCGGTCGGGATCTCGCCTAAAATTTCTGGAACGAACGCCTGCAGCCGCCCTTGAAAGAGCGGGTCCATGTTGTTCATTACGGTGCCGGCGAATTTGCCATAGACGCGGTTGCGGTTGCCGCCCTGATCCTCTCCCATCGCCATGTTGGTATTGAGCATCGATCTCTCCTCAGGCTACCGCCGCCAGCGGATCGAAAAAGACCTCCGCGCCGGTGAGACCGACCGCGTTGCGCCAAGCGGAGAAGGTCTGCGTGTAATTGTCGCGCGAAATCCGGTGGGTCACTGACTGCACGTAGTAGAGACCGCTGTTCTGGCGGCCTGCTCCGCGCACCAGAACCGGCAGCCCGGCAAGCAGCGCCCGCGAATATTTGAGCCCATCGACTTCGCCGTTCGCGGTGATGGCACGGCTCGATGAACTCGCACGTGCAAATGCCTGTGCCTGGGCTTCCGCCGGGCTTGCCGCGTCGGTGGCGGCCGGGCGCGTGATGGGTGGCGGTATGATGCGATTGAGCGCCGGTTCCAGCCCCATGGGCAATTCCGTCGAGACCGGAGCAACTGACGGGATCGGCGCGCGGGTGTGCGGGTCAGTGGTGACGCCGACGACCGAGGTTGGCCGCAGCATGTCGTTGGAGGCCGAGAAATTATTGAGATTGGTCTGCGTGCCGAAATCGATCGACAGGACCCCTTGCGGAGGCATGAACGTCAAAGGCGGGTGGAAATGGCCTATATCGAGACCGATGACAGGATCCGGCTGGACATAGAGTTCGTAGTTGTTGCGGGCCGCGAGCTGGAAAAGGTAGGTCGCGTCATAGTCTCGCTGATTGGAAGTCGTGTCCAGAATGGTCCGCAGCGGCGGCGTCGGGAAAACATTTGGCACCATGGCATATTTGCCGAAGATGGCGGTCGCGGCGACGCTGTCGGGCAAGTTCGGCCAGGTGAACGGCTGCTGGATATGCGCCATGATCGTGCCAAGCGCATCCATGCCGACGACTTCCAGCCGCGAGGCGCCGGGCTGGTTCGCCGCGCTCAGCTGGGCGTCCTTGACATAGCCGTTGATCAGCGCCTGCGGGATGCCGAAGCCGGCCGAAATGCGAATGGTGATCGGTATCAGCGGGCGGAAAATATCGAAGGCGAGCGCATCGAAATCGCCGAAAATATTGCGGCTTAGATCGAAATGCAGCCGGAACATCGAAGCACGTCCGACTGAGGTTTCTACCTCGATCTCGCGCAACGCCTGGAAAAACATGACCGGCATAGGCGCCATCGCCACCTGGACGGTAAAAAAGGAGGGAAGCAGACCCATGCTCAAAAGCCTCCTTCGGGTCCCGGCACGCCCAGCCGGCGACCCGCTTGCGCCGTCAGGTCGACCGGACGCCGCACGAGGTTCACATCGCATAGCCGCCAGAACTGTTCCGGGTCGCCGATCGCGCGCCATGTTGCGAGATCGGGACGGTCGCCTTCGTTCACCGTCATCGAGAGACGTGCGGTAACCGCCGGGATGAAACGCATCCGCTTGTAGCGGATGGTGCGCTCGCCGGGTCCTGCGATGGACGCGTCCGCAATGTGCTCGTAGCGACTGCCTCTGAAGAACATGGTGCCTCCTAGATCGGCGTGATCGCCTCTAGTCCTGTCCGGTCGCCGAGCAGATTGAGGGCCGACATCACTTCTTTCTGCGTGAAGGAAGCGAGATAGACCCAGTAACCGGGATTGGTGACGTCGAGGTCGCGATAGGTCTGCACCTTCAGCGACAGATCGGCCTTGGCCCGGATCGGATTGAGCTTCTGATCGAAAGCTTCTTCCTTGATCGAAAGGCTCTGAATCTGCACCGGCAGGACGCGGCGTGGACCCCAGATGAGAAGCGCAAGCGGCGCCTGTTCGCTGAGGATGAACGCGCTGCCGGCAAAGGCGAGCGCCTCGTTGGCGATGACCACGGGATAGGATGGATAGATCAGCCTTTCGAGCGCCGCGATGACCGGATGCAGGCCGTTCTCGACCGTGATCGCGTTCTCGGATGGCCGCTCGAGCTGGTCGGCGGCGTCGATCTCGACGGAAAACGTCAGCGTTTCCTGCGGCGGGCCATTGACCCTGTTGGCGTCACCCCGACCACCGCTGCTTGCGCCAGCCTGGAGAGATCTGGACACCTCGTCCGGATTGTACTGGAACACGATGACAGTCGGAAACAGATCGGGTAACCGATAGGCCACGATGCCGCCCTTGAGCACACGCGGACTGCGTGGAAACTCGGACCCCATCTGCTGGCCTCCTTGGTATAGCCCCCCAAGGAACGAAACTGAACCTAGCATTGTTCTTCGGCATTGATAACTGAAAACGTTGGATGAACCGTCGTTTTTGCTCGATTCCGGCAGGTCTTTTCAATATGCTTCAAATATTCGATATAATTCCTACTTCGCCTGGCCGACGTTTTTGAAACTCACGCGGAATTGTTTCGAATTTGATTCGAATGCAATTGGAAATTTGCGCCATTTATACTTTGGTAAAAGTACAAAGACACTCAACCAACGGTGGAATTTTAGCATCCACCGCGACATGCAGGCCGGACACTGCTCGCCGCTTGATCGGTAAGCGGCTGGGACGATCCAGGAACGCCCGCAAGTCAATTTGACGAGCCGGTACCGTTCCACCGGCGCTTTGTCAGAAATAAACACCTCCCGTGAACAAAACTGTTGTCGGAACAAGCACTTTTTCCTTCTCCCCGATTTGCACGGCTCGCTGCTCGGGAATGTCCCCTGCCCCGGTATTGACCTGACCCGCGACGAAATATTTGTCGACGCTGCCCTTCACCTGCACACCGGTCATCAGCGGCGAATTTGGATTCCACCAGTCGAGCCGACTGACCGAACCTGACAGATCGAGTTTGAAGACCGGCAGCTTGTCCTCGGAACGGTCGCCCATATAGGTGTAGGAGAAGTCGCCGCGAAAATCCGACACTTCATCAAGGGCGCGAAACACATCATTCGATCATCAGCCTTGTACCGACCGCGGTAGCCCGCGCGGCAGGTGTCAACCGCCGGCATCACAGCAATCCCGTCATCGGTATTTCTCGCTTTGGGTCGACTTCCGCTGCATCGGCCGCACCGCGGCCGTGCCAGCTAGCGACCGCGCCTTTCCAGCCAGCCAACGATTTGTAGGTGACATTGTCGCTGAAATGTCCCCAAAATTGTCCCGAGCCCGTATAGATGATGTTCTCGCCGAGAAGGCCTATGTCGGCACCTTGCTGGAACTTGGTGTTGGTGATGTAACCGGCGTCGCCAGCCACCCAGTCGGTTTCGTCGGCGCTCGGCTTGTCCTCGAACTTGGCGCCCTTGCTGCCGCCCCCCTGGGTCAGCACCGTCGCGGCAGCACAGCCGATCGCGTAAAGCGTCGGGTTGGCATTGAGGTCGTCCCAGGCAGCCTGTCTATCGACGCCTTGTTTCATGCTCCATTTGAGCTTGGCCGGGTTAACGTCGTAGTATTTCGGATTCATCTTGAAGTTGGTTACCGAGGCGAATGTGTATTTCTTTTGTGCGGCGAAGGTAACGATGCCCGTTCGCGCGGCGAGATGCGCATTGAGTGATTTTGCTGCCGTCAATGGATCGCCGCCGTCGACATCGAACACTCGAGGCGACCCCAGCATGTCGAACAGAAGTTCCTGCTCGAAATAGGTGGCGCCGCCTTTCGTCGCCCCGTAGACATTGTCCTTGACGGTGAGGCCCTGGATCCCCTTGCCCGAGAGATAGGTGTCCAGCGGTGCCTGTGCGTCGCTCCTGATCTTTCGCCGGATCGACGCATCGCCGGTCTGTTGTCCGACATGAGCAAGTTCATGCGCCAACAGATGGGTGCCGGCTTGCGTGCCGGGCGCGAATTCGCCCGAAGCGAAGGCGATATCCGTGCCGAAAGTGTAGGCGCGGGCGTTGATGCCCTCCGCCGCAGTTGCAGCTTCGCCACCAAGATGAAGGCGCACGTTCGAAAAATCCCGGCCGAAGCGTGGCTCGAAATAGGCCCGCTGCTGTGCGGTCAGCGGTGTGCCGCCGGTGCTTGCCGCGCGCGCAGCCGCGTCGACCGGTTTGCGTTGGATTTTCTCTTCGCCGCACGCCGCGCATTTGCGTTGCGCTGTTTTGCTCGGAGGCGAACTGGCCGGGGCGATGGGGCCGCCCACAGCAGTGCTGGCAATACGATCTGCTTCCCGCTCCAGCGGATCGTCGACGGGACCAAGTCGCGTCTTCGTCTGAATGGGCGGTGCCCCGGCGGGAGGTGCCAGTGTGCTTAAGGCCGCGACGCGCATAGGGGCCAACGCGCGGCTCATGGGCTGTCCTCGACCGCAAAGGCGCCGGCGAATACAATCTGCGCAGCCAATCGCTCCGGCTCGACCGTCACTGTCAGCGTTTCGCCCGGATGGTTCCAGCGCCCTGCGAGGGGACTGTCGCTCTCGACGAGGATTCGCAGCCGCTGGCCCGCCTGCTCGCCACCGACGATCTCGGCGGTGGCGACATCGAAAGCCTCAGACGATCCGTCGTCGAACTGGTCGAACTGTGCTTGGATCTCATAGGTGCGGATGACAAGCGTGAGCTTCATGCGAAGACCCTCTCTCGCGAGGGCTCGGGGAAATCGCCGATGGGCGGGCAGACGAGCGGTCCGGGGATCGGCGTCTCACCCTCGTAGCGTCGCCCGATCCGTTGCCGGCCGACAGGGCTGTAGTGCGATGAACTGGCCATCGCGCGGCGAATCGCGGCTTCGTCGACGCGCCCATCGGCGGTTCGGTAGCCCGGGCCGGTCGGCGGCCGTCCCCGTTCGATCGCAAGTTGCTCGGTCGCGATGCGCGCTTGAATCTCGCTTTCGAGACCGCGTGGGCCAGCCGGATCCCGATTATGCGCCCAGTGCTGCAATTCGTGGAATAGGGTTTCAGCCATGGTCTGTGCGGGCAGCGCTTCGTTAAGCCGGATCGTTCGGTTGGCAACGTCCGTATTGCCGCGCAGGCCGGTGATCGGAACCTCTTCGACCCTTCCATCATCATACCGCCACGTATCAAGGCCGGTCTTGAAGCCAACCAGTTGGACTCCGTCCCGGTCGATCATCTCGAACGCCTCGCGCATTCGCGAGTTCCTGCACATGATGAGCATCACTCGCTGAATTGTGAGCAAGATGCTGCTGACGGCGGGCGCTGCGACCGGAGATCCGGTCGGCGCGCGTTGGATGGTTTGTCCGTACCGAACTTGCTGCGCGACATGGACCAACTCATGCGCAAGCAGCCTCCGTCCCGACTGCGACTGGGGCAAGAACTCGCCCGGCGCAAAGGCGATGTTGCTGCCAAGCGTATAGGCGCGCGCATGGATGGCATTTGCTGCGGATGCTGCGCGACCGTGCGTATGGACCCGCACGTCCGAAAAATCCCGGCCGAAGCGCGGTTCGAAATAGGTGCGCGCTTCCGGCGCGAGCGGCGCGCCGCCATCGCCAACTGCACTGGCGGCCGCCTCAGCGGGCTTTCGCTGGATGTGCTCTCCGACTTCACATGGGGCAGATTTGCGCTGGATCTTCTCTTCCTCGGCCTCGCAAGCCGCGCATGTGCGCTGTGCGATTGCGGCCGGAGCAGCACCGAAAGCGCCAGCCGAGCCGCCGCCCATCACGGCATCGGCGACACGGTCGGCCTCGCGCTCGAGCGGATCGTCGATTGGGCCGATGGTCGCCTTTCTCTGGATGGCATGGCTCGGCGCCGCCAGAAAAGACGCAGGCGCAGGCGCCGCCTTCAACGTTTGAATCGCGACCCTCATCTGTCGCGGCCTCGCCGTTTCGCGTCGATCGCATGACGGATGGCGCGGGCGATCTCCGCTCCGCAGGCCCCTGCCGTCAGCTTCAGTTTCAGCGTGTCGACATGCAGCGGGGCACCACCCAGTTCCATGCCTTGCACGGCGTCGCCTAGACCGGCGGCAAGGTCGCGCGCGGCGCGCGCCGCCGAATGGCCAGGTCCGTCGCCGCGAACGGTCATGCTGCCGAAAGATACCGAGGCAGAAGGATTCTGGCGGTCGCTCATCACAGCGCCTCCGTCCAGGGTGCGCGGAATTCCTTGTCCAGCTTGCGGAATTCGGCGCGAGCGGCGCGAGCTATGTGGCGCATTGCAAGCGCGTTGCCCTCTGCCGCCGCGAGAAAAGCTGCGTTGACCGCGATCACCGCAATGTTACCGCCGGCGATGTCGAGACGCGCCAATGCGTCGACATTGAGTACCTCCCTCGGCATTTCGTCCGGAAAAGCCTTCAGCCAGATCGCGCGCCGCAGCGACGCGTCGGGGAACGGAATGTCTATGGCGAAGCGCAGTCGCCGAAGAAAGGCATTGTCGAGGTGCCCCTTCATGTTGGTGGCCAGAATGGCGAGGCCGCCATAGTTCTCCATGCGCTGCAAAAGATAGCTGATCTCGATATTGGCGTAGCGGTCGTGGCTGTCCTTGACCTCGCTGCGCTTCCCGAACAGCGCATCCGCCTCGTCGAAGAACAGCACTGCGCCGCTTGCCTCGGCGGCGTCGAAGACGGCTTTCAGGTTCTTCTCGGTTTCGCCGATATATTTTGAAATGACCCCGGACAGATCAATACGGTAGAGATCGAGATCGAGATCGCGGGCGATCACTTCAGCGGCCATGGTCTTGCCTGTGCCGCTCGCACCCGACAGCAGCACAGAAACACCGCGGCCACGCACCAGTTTACGGCCAAAGCCGTGACGATTGTAGACCAGCGAGCGATGCCGGACCTGCTCAGTCACCGCCTTGAGGTCGTGCAGCACATCGGCCGGCATGACCATATCGTCCCAGCCATAGCGCGGCACGACCCGCTCGGCGAGTTCGTCAAGGTTGCGGCCGGCATGTTCTCGGCACGATTGCCACAGATCGCCGCCGGCGGCAGCGATCGCGGCGATCTCGGCCGGGTCGAATCTGAACTGGTCGGCGATGGCCTCTATCCGCTTGTCCGTTTCCACGCTGTGCAGGCCGAGCGCTTCACGCCACAGCGCCATGTGATCGGCCTGATCCAGCGCTTCGAGACGCAAATGCGGAACACCGAAGGGCAAATCGGGGCGCGTCTCCGCAGTGACGATCACCAGCGCGTTTATCTGGTCATCGAGAAAGCGTCTATTGTCGGGCTGGGCGCTGTCGACCAGCAAGGCAAAGCCGCCGAGCGCAGCCTCACGCGACAGCAACGCCAGTAGATCCTGGATCGGCTCGAAAGGCCGCGGTTTCAACACCGCAAGCTCCAGGCCGAACTGGCTGGCCAATGCGCGCGCCGCAGCGGCATGGCCGCTGCGCTTCGGACCAACAATGGCGGCAAGCGGGCGGCGTGCAGTCCTGATGCGCGCGGCTAATTTCTCGACACCAGCACGATGGCGCTCCGGAAAGACCGTGGGCTCTGGCTCCGAAAGCATGGACCGCGTGCGCGGCTCCTCCGTCTGATCGCCCAACAGAAGTCGTGTCATGCGTTCGTCGAGCATGATCGGCGACAGCGGCAGAAGAGTGCGGTCCGGACTTTCGATCAGCAGGAAGCGGCGTAGCGGCGCATCTGGTGAAAGGCGCTCCCAGGCCCGTGCTTCGGTTTCCGCGCCGGCGGCGAAGACGGTCATGGCGAGATGCGGCGTTGCATGGCTGATCGCCGCGCGACCATGCAAATGACCGTAGATCGACGCGAAATGCGCCCGCATCTGCGGGGCGAGCGAAAGCAGCAGGACGTCTTCGTCGAAAGGCGAGAGCTGAAACAGCGCTGCCAGGCGGTCAATCGCGGAGGGTTCTTCAGACGCCAGCAAATCCGCACGCGCGCGGTCATAGGCTTCACGCGTGGCAAGCGTTTCGGGCGACGGAGCGATTGCAGCGCGACAGGCGTTGTCCAGGAGCCAGTCGGCCTCGGCATCTGACAGTCCGCCACGGCTGCGCGGCAGAGCGCGTAGCGCCTTAACATGATCGGTCAGCAAGGCGTTGAGCCAGGCAAGCCCGAAGTCCACCAGCCGTCGGTTGCGGTCGCGCCATGGCAGTTGCTCCGCTGCGCGATCCTTGTCCAGCTTCGGATTGGGTGCAACGTTCATCGGAATCACGGCCCTAGCGTGAAGGATATGCCGGGGTCGCGGCTTCGCGCCCCATCAACCTGCATCGCCACGAGATAAGGCGTCGGTGATACGACGAGGATGTCCATGGCCGCGCTCATCGGAACTTCGACGGCGGTCGGCGTGGGCGCAGCCCAGGGATCCCCCGCAGCCGGCGCACGAACAGCAATGGCCGCGTCACCGACGATCACTTCGGCGACGCGGGCGCGCGCGTGCCACAGGCGCTGGCCATTGACCCTGAGCACCGTCGTCGCGTTTCCTGCCACCGGTACGACCGATGTCACGGTTGGGCAAAGCTGGAGCATCGCGAGGTTGGACGAGTAGCGCCGCGTGCCTGCGATCGCCGCGCCATGTCCCAGACCGCCCTCAACGCCCTCGATGGGGTGGCCTGCGATGACCTGCACTTCGAGCGGGCCCGGCTGCAAGCGTTGCTGGGGCGGAATCGGACGCGGCAGCGGATTGTCGAGATCGGCGGGATACTGCGCATCGGGCAGCGCGATGCGTATTCGGCCGTCGGCGGTCGAGCTGACACGAATAGGATCGAGCATGCCCAGCCGCACATAAAGACGGTCGGCCAGCGCACCTTCCGACAAAATGGTGATTTCGTCGCCGATGCGCGCCCGAATCTCCCCGATCGGACCGTTCAATGCCGGCGTCACGTAGGCATCGAGAATTTCGGGGCGCCGGCGTACAGTCATGAATATGCGGCGCGTCTCCACCGGCTGCGGGCGAACCCTTGGTTCGATCGTCTCGATCTGGATCACGGTGACCTCGTAGACGACCGACCTGCGGAAGTTGGTGCCCGACACTGCCGACCAGACCTTGGTGATGTCGTCGAGGCTGGCGGGATGCAGCACGATTTTCACCCGCTCGAACTCATCGGCCAGCACCGGGTCCAGCAGCGGATCGCCAACCGTACCGGCCGCGGGGTTGACAATGGCAAGCTGATCGACGCGGTTGCCGAAGTCGTTGAACACGCGCATCGCATCGCCCAGCAGCGTTTGCGCATTGAGATCCGCGTCGGGCTGGGTCTCGATGGCGCTGTGCGTTGTCATCAAATAGCGGAGATTGAGCGATAGAGGCGGATGCCCATACGCCGCGGGACTGCCTTTTCCGGGAATCTCCTGGTTCTTGAGATTGGCGTTCTCGATCAGCTGAATCAGGTAGAGATTGACGCGGGCGCCATCGATACCGGCAACTGTGACGTCGGGTGGCGCAAGCGTCACCGAAACCGGCATCACCATGCGGTCGAGCAGCACGGTCCGAAGCGTCCGGCTGACCGCAGCGATGGCGGCGTGCGTCGCCATGCGCCCTCCTAACGCGGTTCGCCGCGTCTGGCGCGGGCGTAAGTTTCGAAGCCACGCGAACGCTGCGGCTGCGGCGCGGCAACGGGGCGTTGCGGAGGCTGCACGAATTGCACATCGATCCGGCCGACCGTAACGGCGAGCGACGGAGCACGGTTCGCCTCGGCTGCATCGATCCGCGGATCGACGGGACGCTTGCCGATGTCGGCAAACGTCAGCGCGGCCTGCTCCGCAGTGGCGACACTTCCAACTGAATCGAGGGCGGGCTGACGAGGCCGCGACGTCACCTCGGCAACAGCCGCGATATCCAACGGTTCGGCGGATTCGCGTGATCGCGAGGCGCTGACGATCGTATCCCTGGAAATCGAGACCGTGACAGCGTCCTCCGGCGATTCCATTGGTGCGATGGAACGCGATTCGGGTTCGAAGACTTGTATCGGCGCCGCTGCATCTTGCGAATGCGGCCCCCTGCGCGAGGGTATCGTCATCGGACTTGGCCGTTGGTCAAAAATGTTCTGTTCGGCAATCTCGGAAACCCCTCGTTCCAGCGGACCGGCACGCGCCGCAGAATCCGTCGCGACCATCCGGAAACTGTCTGGATGGGTTGCCTTTCTCTCGGGGCCGGCAGCCGAGATATGTTGAGCGCTTGCAGCCAGTGCGCGAGCGTGGACGGCCCCGCCGTCCGGGCCGTCCGGGCCGTCAGCGGCGGTTGCGGGTACGGCCTCGAAGCGCGAAAGCGGCCTTGGCTGAAGCGTGGCAAAACCTGGGACGGAAGCGACACGCGCGCCACGGGAAACCAGCCGCTCCGCGAAACTGCTCATGCTCCACCCTCCACGCCCGAGGCGAGTTCGAGATAGCGTTTGCGCCTAGCTAAGGGCAGCGCGAGAATATCGCGCTCGTTCCAGTGATAGGCGCGCGCCATCCGGTAGACGTCGGCATAGATGCCGGCACCCCGGTTCAACCCGGCATGGAGGACCGAGAAGGCGTCGAGGACCACCTTGGTTTCGGTTCGGCACACTGGGCAGACGATCGCGGTGGTCGACTCCGCGAAGGGGTCGAGACGCTGGAATGCGTCGGACAGCGCCGTTTCAAACGCCGCAGGCAATTCGCCCGGCGGCACCGCCGCTCCGGAGGGGTCTGTGATAGCGACAACGCAGCCGATGATGAGCGCGCGTGCCGCATCGGCCGGATTGGACAGTGCAGCTTGGGCTGCCCGCTCCTGATCGCAGCCTGACGGGAGCCTGAAGCGAATCTGCCATTCGCCTTTCGGCGTAGCCGGCCTGATCTCGTGTTCGATTTCCGCGACAGCCTCTTGGCGCCCGATGATGTCGCCGATCCACACCGGGACTTCCGAGACCGCGCCGCACCCTTCTTTCGGACAGGTCGTGACCAGATCGAGTTCCGGACCGAACGTCATCTCGCATAGCGTCAGCAGCAGGCGTTCGCGATCACCGACGACAAGTTCAGCGACCATCTCCGGGGTCACGGATTCAAGCTTGCCGATGCGCCGTGTCACCGCCGCAAGCACGGCCGTAGTGCATTCGGCCGGAGTGATCCGTACCGGGCAATCGCCGATCATGGCCTCCTCATGGCCGGTCAGTCCGCGCAATTGCGCGTCGAGGTGACGGACGCCCGCCTCCGGCAGACCATGTGCCAATAGGACGGTGGCACTTTCTCGCATCGCCGATCTCTCTCTGGCCGTTCACGAGAACGGCGCCGGAATTACGCTGGCACGATACTGGGCTCGACGGGCTCCACCACGGCGATGTCGCGTTGCCAGCCCTCGTTCTCGAGCTTGAGCGTCTGTATCGCCACGGCGTTCGCATTCGCGTCGAGATCGGGCAGCGCCTGGTACTCCGACACCCAGCAGCGAAAGACCTGGTAGGACAAAACCTTCTGTCCGGCCTCGTTGAAGACATCGATGATGACGTCCTTGCGGAAATCGGCGAGCGAGACTTCAGAGCCGAGACCGGCGCCGAAATTCCACACCTTGTTTGCCCATTGCTCGAATTCGAGATCGTGGGTGACGCCGCGCTCCAGCGAGATCGCCTCGTATTTGGTTCGCCCAGGCGATTTACGGCCAGTCGACGGGTCGCCGCCTTCGCGGTGCTCGACAACTTCCGTCGTGCGTTTCAACGCGCCGAGCTTGCTGATGCCGGCCACATAGCGGCCATCCCATTTAACCCGGAACTTGAAATTCTTGTACGGGTCGAAACGGCGCGGGTTCGCTGTGAAGGGTGCCATGACCGTTCCTCCTTACTCTGCCGTTTGCCGGGCGATCTGCTGGATCTTCAGGATGACGAATTCGGCCGGCTTCAGCGGAGCAAAACCGACCTCGATATTGACGATGCCTAGATCGATGTCGCTTTGCGTAGTCGTTTCGCTGTCGCATTTGACGAAATAGGCTTCGCGCGTTGTCGTCCCCTGGAAGGCGCCCTTGCGGAAGAGATCATGCATGAAGGCGCCGACATTAAGCCGGATCTGCGCCCATAACGGTTCATCGTTCGGTTCGAAGACAACCCATTTGGTGCCGCGATAGAGGCTTTCCTCGATGAACAGCGTGGTTCGCCGGACCGGCACATATTTCCAGTCCGACGCGATCGCATCGGCCCCGTCGAGCGTTCGGGCGCCCCAGCAGATGTTGCTGTAGACGGGGAAGTTGCGCAGGCAGTTGACGCCGAGCGGATTGAGCGTGCCGTTTTCCAGATCCGTCAACAAATAGCCGAGACTTTCGACATTCCGCAGGCGCGCGTCGGTCCCGGCTGGCGCCTTCCAGACGCCGCGCTGCGAATCGGTGCGTGCCCACAATCCGGAGATGGTGCCGCTCGACGCCATCGAGCGCGGCCGGTTGCTGTTTAGCGTGTCTACGATGTTGGTTCGGGGAAAATAGACTGCAGCATTGGGATGGCGCAGGCCCTCATTCTCCGTCAGCCATGTCTGCATCTGATCGAGTCGACGGACATCGTCCGGGATATCGACGATCAGCATCGCACGACGGGATTCGACATAGGATTCCGCCGCCGCATAGAAAGTACGCATCGTCGAGTCCGGCTGCAGCGTCGTTGCTTCCGGAACGCACAGAATGTTGAAAAGATCGATGTCCTCAAGGGCCTGGAGACCGGTGCGCGGCACCGCCGTGCCGATGAAGAAATTGATCGGTATCGGCCGGAAAGTGTCGCCGGGCGCCGGCGGCGTGCCGTCGTGACCCAGCCCCGATGTCACGGGCCTCTGCTGCTGGTCGTTTGGAACAGCGCCATTGGCAGTGGCAAGGCGGATGCCGTTGGCGCCACCGACGGTCGCTGCACCGGTAAAGACGATGCTGGTCGCCGGATCGAAAGGACGGGCGCTGCGCCCCAGCTGCACGAAGAAGCGCGCGCCATTGTTGACGGTCGAGTCGCCAACCAGCTTGACCACTGCCCCACTGAGCAATGGCTTCAGGCCGTCGGCAACGCCGATATCGTCCGCCGCACGCCGGATCGCTGCCTGCACAAAGGGCAAGAGGCCCGCGTAGCTTGTCGGCACCGGGCTGGCGCCATACTGGATAGTGCCGTTTATGACACCTGGGCCGATATTCACGTTGAAGGCGGCGTTGTTGGCCGGGATGGCTACCGGCACTGGCAACGGTCCACCCAGCGTGCCGTTCGACGCAGGCCGAAATGTCGTGACAAAGGGGTTCGGAATCGCAGCCGGGTTCAAGCCGGCGCGATCGAGCTGGACCAGCCGCGATCCCTGGTTGACCGCTTCGAGTGCGTTGTTGGCCGTGTCGGGGCGCATCGTCAGATTGCGAAACGTCTCCGTCTGCAGCACCAAGGTACGGTCCCCATCGACCCTCACCTCGCTGATCGTCAGATTGAACTGCTCTGCTGGATCGGCCGTGTCATAGTCCACGTCGAGCCGAAGCGCATTGGCCCAGGCTCCGGGGTTTTCGGCGCTCTGGCCGCGGATGCGATGTCCGGCGCGCGCCCGAAAGATCTGAACGGCGCCGCCGGGTACCGTCGTGAGGATTATCTCCGCCGAGCGTGCGTTCGTCGGCGGCACAGCGGCATTGCCGGTGACAGTGTCGGCGATGCGAACCGCCCAGGCTTCCGTACCGCCGTTGAGGAAGAATTGCTGGATCGCATAGGATGTTTCGCTGTTTCGATCGAGCCCGCCATATTCGCGCTCGAGATCAGCCATGCTCAGAAGCTGGACTGCCTCGTCCAGCAGGCCTTTTCGGAACGTCCCGACGAATGCGGCAATCGAAGTCGCCACCCCGGCTACCGGTCTGACGCCGCTTGGAATTTCCTCAATATATACGCCGGGATAAGTCGGATGAACGGGCATGACATCCTCCAGGAAACGAGGTTTGCCATCCGCCTGCGCTCGAATGAGCAGCACAACAACTGCGCCCCCCTTACAGTGCGCAGGCTGGGGGTCAATATTCGTCTGCCGACGATCTATTGGATATATGCCGATACATTACACGCCGACTGCGGAATGTCCAGCATCCAATGCATGCGATCAATGATGAGTTATATGCGGCACACAATTCTGTTCGATCAACGACGATCTAAATTTTAACCTATCCTTAACCACGTTGTTTTCTTACACGATAACAACTTTCGAACGCTCCACCCATCCACCAAAAGCCGCTCCCATAGAAAGTAACCACGCCTATTCCCGTGGCAGTATGAGAGGCCAAATATAGGGACCTATATACGAGTGTATGGCCTTTTGCCGGCTCCGTGGACTCCGGGTTTAGGACTGAAGAGGGAACCGGAATTTAAGGGGCCCACTGGCAGTTTGCGCGAAAATGGGATGACAACCGGCCAGCCTTTCAGTAGCGACCCTTCTCCCACTCCCAATCCCCTGCCCCAGTCTGGGCCGCACAGCAACTCCCTTGAGTGTCTTGGCGTTCACCAGCGCGAGGTGATATGGCAGCACCTTGCTTCACTGTGCGTTGTCGTGATCCAGCGTGACTGAGCGTGATGCACAACCATCCCACTCGACCTCTTTCGATCACGCTAGATCACGCCACTACCCATTGAATCATATAAATTTTCTGACTTGTCGTATTGCGGGATATCATGGCATATTGGGGTCGGTTTTTAGGGGGATCGCGAGCCCTTTTGACCCCAGTCGCCGACCCCTGCTACCCGTCTTGCGACCCCACTTGGAAGCCAATGGGAGAGCCCAGTGCCGAGCCTTACCGATGGAGAAATTCGCCGTGCTCTCAAGCAGGTGGAGCAAACCGACAAACAGCTAAGCCTTGTCGATGGCGAAGGCCACGGCACCGGCCGTCTCGTGTTGGTCCTGAAGCCTATGCCAACGCGAGTCACTGCTGATTGGATGGCGCAACAGTGGCGCGATCAAAAGCGCCTCAAGAAGAAGCTTGGTTCATACCCATCGATGCCACTGAGCAAGGCGCGCGAGATCTTCAATCGGGATTTTGCGGACATGATCCAGAGGGGTCGCAGCATCAAGATCGCTGGCGACACACGGCCTGGCACGGTCGTGGATCTCTTCGAGGCATATGTCAGACACCTGAGAGAGGCCGGCAAACCTTCGTGGAAGGAAGCTGAAAAGGGGCTCAACAAGATAGCCGACACGCTCGGACGAAACCGTCAGGCTCGCGAAATTGAACCAGACGAAATCACGGATGCGATCAGACCTATCTACGAACGTGGCGCACGTGTCATGGCTGACCATGTTCGCAGCTATGTCCGCTCCGCCTACAGTTGAGGCCTAAAGTCCGAACACGACTACCGGAGGACGTCACTCCGGCGATTTCGTCTCGCGTACAACCCTGCGGCAGGCATCCCGACCGAGCCAAAGAATGTTGGAACCCGTTGGCTGGACGAAGAGGAGTTTGTCATCCTCTACCGCTGGCTCGAATGCCCCGATGCGCCGGTTCACCCGCCCTATACTCGTGCCGTTCGCGTTCTGATGCTGACCGGGCAGTGCGTTGAAGAGATCGCGCGCCTGCATGAGAAGCAGTGGGACGCTCGCGAACAGATCATCGACTGGTCCGAGACCAAGAACGGTAAGCCGCATGCCATTCCGGTACCCCAACTCGCCGCCAAACTCATCAATTCGATCAAACCAAACGCACATGGCTGGTTTTTTCCGTCAGCCATGGACCCGTCGAAACCGGTGAGCGCCGCAACTCTGTACAGCTTCATCTGGCGTCAGCGCGATGCGGTTCTAGAGACCGGACGACAACGCCATCGCAGGAACGAAAATGGAAGAAGAGGAGAACTTCCGTTTGCAATGTTTGCACACGGACTGTCATAGGTAGCTGATTTTATTTACCTATCCGTCCCATCCATCATTGTCACCGGCAGACGTGCGACCTGCCGGGGCTTCGCCCGAAGAATGAGGTTCGAGTGCACGTCGTCCTCAACGTGCGCCTTCGCCACGTTGCCCGCGACGGCGCTCCACCGTGACCTCAGCAAGGATGGACAGGGCGATCTCTTCGGGCGTGATGGCGCCCAGATCGATTCCGGCCGGCGCCTTGACAGTGTCTAGGGCAGACGCTTCGACCCGTTCCGAAAGCAGCTTCTCGCGCAGCGATGCCATCTTACGGCGGCTGCCGACGAAAGCCCGATAGTCGGCCTCGACGCCGAGCGCCGCCTTCAGCGCCGCCTCGTCGCCTTTGCCCTGCGTGGACACGACGATGAAGCGCCGCGCGTTGTGAAGGCCTTCGAGCATGAAGCCGTCGATCAGAACGTCGGCGTCGGGCGTCGCCGGCATGTCGCCCGCCGGCACGGCGACCGTGACATGGTAGCCCAGCGGCCGCGCCAATTCGGCAAGCGCCATCGCCACCGGACTGGCGCCGAGGATGACCAGCGAGGGATGCGGCAGCACCGGCTCGACGAAGATGTCCATCGTGCCCTGGCTCGGGCACATGTTCTTGGCGAATTTCACGCCCAAGCGGCTTTCGCCCGGCTTGACGCCGAGCTCGGCTAGAAGGTTCTCAGGCTGGATCGACACCAGCCGCGACTCGCCGTCCGCGAGCGACTCGCGCGCGGCCTTCAGCACCGCACCCTTGGCACAACCGCCGCCGATCCAGCCTGCGGCGATGGTGCCGTCCGGGCGGATCACCGCCTTGGCGCCGGCCTTGGCCGCCGTCACCGAAACGGTGCGCACGACGGTCGCCAGCACGAAAGCCTCCTCGGCGGCCTTGAGCCGAGAGACGATATCCATCACATCGACATGGGCGGTCATGGCACCCTCATATCTTCGCAAGATAGGGTTCGAGGTCGGCGAGGCTCGTCAGCGTGTGTGCCGGCGCGTAGAGGTCGACATGCGGCAGCGCCGCCTTGATGCCGGCGGCTTCGGGCGCGTAGCCCTCCCAGCCCATCATCGGGTTCAGCCAGACGATGCGCCTGCAGCGTCTTTCTAGCTGCGCCATCTCGCGGCCGAGCAGGGTCGCGTCGCCCGTCTCGTAGCCGTCGGAAACGATCATCACGCAGGTGCGCGAATGGATGGTGCGCGCGGCATGCCAGCGGTTGAAATTTGCCAGGCACGCGCCGATCTTCGTGCCGCCGCCCGCCCCTTGCGCCATCATCGACAGCCGGTCGAGCGCGCGTTGCGCGTCGCGCTCCTTCATCGCGGCGGAGACATGTACCAGCCGCGTGTGGAACAGGAAGGCTTCAGCCTCGCGGAACTCGTCGAGGACACCATGGATGAAGCGTAGGAACACCGCCGTGTACATGCTCATCGAGCCCGATGCGTCGAGCAGCATGACGAGCCGCAGCGGTTTTTGCTTGCGGCGGCGCTTGACCAGGCTGACCGGCACGCCGCCATGGCTGATGTTGCGATGGATGGTGCGCCTGAGATCGAGCCGGTAGCCGCGACGGCGGGCAAGGTCGCGGCGCGTTAGTTTCGTGCGCATCGCCCGCGCCAGCCGCGCGGCCACGGCATGCGCTTCCTCCATCTGCGCAGGATCGGTGATCTTGCGGAAATCCGTCTCGGCGAGATTTTCCGCCCGCGAGGCGCCTTCCATGCGGCCTTCGCCCTGACGGTCGCCGTCGCCGGCTTCCTCGTCGGCGGGAACCTGGTCGAACGCCGCTTGCCCGCCGGCATCGGCCGGCTTCTCCTGCAGGCTTTTGACCGCGGGATTGTTCTGCGGCGCGGCCGACCCCGTCACCACTGAGCGCGAACGCACACGCTTGCCGAGCCAGAAGGCATCGAACAGCCCGTCGAAAATCTCCCAGTCGGCCTTGCGCGCCGAGAAGAGGTGCTTGAAGGCCGAGCGCAGCAGGCCGGGTTTCCGGCCATAGCCGGCGGCCATCAGCGCCGCCGCATCCTGACCCTCGCGCAAGCCGACGGCAAAGGCGTTGTCGCGCAAGGTGCGCAGGAAGGCGGCGAGCTTAGACGAGACGAGTTTCGAGACTTCATCGAGTTCCTCATAGCCTGGAGGTGTGCCGCAGCAGCTCATGCTACCTTCCCCAGCAGGCGTTGCGTGACTTCCGGCTTGAACCGCGCTTTGTCCTCGCGCGTCTTCAAGAGGCACATCAGCGTCTCGTGCACGGCCTCGGGCGCCTCGCGCAGGTCGCGCACATCGAGCCCGACCAAGGCTGCCGCCCAGTCCAGCGTCTCGGCGACGCCCGGCACCTTGCGCAATTCCTCCTTGCGGATCTTTTCGACCATGCGGGCGATCTGGAGCGATAATGACGCGCCGGCGGCCGGAAGGTGTGCGGTGATGATGCGTGCTTCACGGTCGACATCGGGATAATCGACATAGTGGTAGAGGCAGCGCCGCCGCAGCGCGTCGGACAGTTCGCGCGTGCCGTTGGAGGTCAGCACAACATACGGGATGCTTACCGCCGTTATCGTGCCGAGTTCGGGGATCGACACCTGCCAGTCGGACAGAAGCTCGAGCAGGAAGGCTTCGAACTCCTCGTCGGCGCGGTCGACCTCGTCGATCAAGAGCACGGGCGGCCTCTCACGGCAGATGGCCGCCAGCAGCGGCCTTTCGAGCAGGTATTTTTCCGAAAATATCTGATCCTCGATGTCGGCCATGCGCACGCCGCCTGCCTCCACCTTGTGCGCCTCGATCGCCAGCAGCTGGCGCTGGTAGTTCCACTCGTATAGGGCGGCCGCCTGGTCGAGGCCCTCATAGCATTGCAGGCGGATCAGTTCGGTTGAATGCACGCTGGCCAGCGCCTTGGCGACCTCGGTCTTGCCGACGCCCGCCTCGCCTTCCAGCAGCAGCGGGCGCTTCAGCAACTGCATCAGCGAGACCGCGGTGGCGAGTTCGCCATCGGCGATATAGCCGGCCTCGGCGAGCCGCGCGGCGATCTGGTCACGGGACAGGGTCATGAGGACCCTACCCCACCGCCCCCAGCCGTTTCGCCGCTTGCCAGTTGCGCCAGAAATCATGCGGCATCTGGATGTGCGTCGAACCGAGGAAGGAGAAGGCGTCGTTGACGGCGTTCGAGAAGGCCGGCACGCCGCCGACATTCGGGCTTTCGCCGACGCCCTTGGCTCCGATCGGATGATGCGGCGACGGGGTGACGGTGAAGTCGGTCTCCCAATGCGGCGTCTCGACCGCGGTTGGCATGAAGAAGTCCATGAACGAGCCGGTCACCACATTGCCGGTTTCGTCGTAGCGGATCTCCTGCCCCATCGCGATGGCGAAGGCCTCGGTCAGCCCGCCATGTACCTGGCCCTCGATGATCATCGGGTTGATGCGGGTGCCGCAATCGTCCAGCGCATAGAAGCGCCGCACGTTGTAGACGCCGGTGTCGACGTCGATGTCCATGACGCAGATATAGGCACCGAACGGATAGGTCATGTTGGGCGGGTCGTAATAGCTCACCGCTTCCAGCCCAGGCTCCATGCCCGGCGGCACCGAATTGTAGGCCGCCCAGCAGATGTCCTTCATCGACATCGTCTTTTCCGGCAGGCCCTTCACCCGGAAACCATCGATGTCCCATTCGAGGTCGTCCTCGTGGACTTCCAGCCGGTAGGCGGCGATCATCTGCGCCTTGGCCTTGATCTTGCGCGCCGCCATGGCGATGGCCGCACCGGCTACCGGCGTCGAACGAGACCCGTAGGTGCCCAGCCCATAGGGCGCCGTGTCGGTGTTGCCCTCCTCGACCTTGATGTTGTCAGCGGGAAGGCCGATCTCGGTGGCGATGATCTGCGCCCAAGTCGTCTCATGGCCCTGGCCGGTGCTCTTGGAGCCGACTCGGGCAATGCCGGCGCCAGTCGGATGCAACCGGATCTCGCAGCTGTCGAACATTGCGATCCCCAATATATCGCAATTCTTCGACGGGCCGGCGCCGACGATCTCGGTGAAGAAGGAGACGCCGAGCCCCATGATGTCGCGTGTTTCGCCGCGCCTGAAGGCTTCGCGTTTCGCCGCCTGCTCCTTGCGAAGTTCGGCGTATTTGACCGTCTCCATCATCTTCTTCATGGCGGTGTGATAGTCGCCGGAATCATACTCCCAGCCGAGCGCCGAATGGTATGGAAACTGCTCAGCCTTGATGAAGTTCTTCAACCTCAGTTCGGCCGGGTCCATGCCGAGCTTCTGTGCGAGGATGTCCATGCCGCGCTCGATGCAATAGGCCGCTTCCGTCACCCTAAACGAGCAGCGATAGGCGACGCCGCCCGGCGCTTTGTTGGTGTAGATGCCATCGACCGACAGATGCGCGGTCGGGAAATCATACGAGCCGGTAACAATGTTGAAGAAGCCGGCCGGCCATTTCGACGGGTCGGCGCAAGCGTCGAAGGCGCCGTGATCTGCCAGCACATGGACG
This sequence comes from Mesorhizobium monacense, assembly GCF_056781675.1. Taxonomy (NCBI): domain Bacteria; kingdom Pseudomonadati; phylum Pseudomonadota; class Alphaproteobacteria; order Hyphomicrobiales; family Phyllobacteriaceae; genus Mesorhizobium; species Mesorhizobium monacense. The sequence continues at coordinate 4,783,760 of NZ_CM165567.1, forward strand.
CGCAGGCCGGTCACCTTGCCTTCCTTGGTCGCCGCGATCTCCGTCGTCATGTGATAGTCGCGGGCAAACGAGGTCGCGGTCAGGTTCTCGATGCGGTCCTCGACCCATTTGACCGGCTTGCCGGTGACGATCGAGGCCACCGCCGCGCAGATATAGCCGGGATAGGCGCCGACCTTGTTGCCGAAGCCGCCGCCGACATCGGGCGAGATGACATGGATCTTCTGCTCCGGCAGGCTGGCGATCAGCGCCACCACGGTGCGGATGACATGCGGCGCCTGGAACGTGCCCCATATGGTCAGGTCGCCGTTGATCTTGTCGAAGGACGCCACGCACTGGCAGGTTTCTAGCGGAGACGGATGCGTGCGGTGATAGGAGATCAGTTCCTTGATCGTCACGTCAGCCTTGCGGAAGGCGGCGTCGGTCAGGTCCTTGTCGCCCACCGTCCATTCGAAGATGTGGTTGTGGTGCTTGCGCGGCCCATGCGCGCCGCTGGTCTTGCCGACGAGATCCTCGCGCAGCACCGGCGCATCCGTGTCCATCGCCTTGAACGGATCGATGACCACAGGCAGCGCCTCGTATTCGACCTCGACGGCGTTGATGCCGTCATCAGCGGCGTAGCGATCGGTGGCGACGACGAAGGCGACTTCCTGGTTCTGGAACAGCACCTTGCCGTCGGCCAGCACCATCTGCACGTCGCCGGCCAGCGTCGGCATCCAGGCGAGGTTGACGGTCTTCAGCGTCTCGGCGGTGATCACCGCCAGCACGCCCTGCACCTTCAGCGCCTTTTCCGAATTGATCGAAATGACCCGCGCATGGGCGTGCGGCGAGCGGACGAAATCGCCATGCAGCATGCCCGGCAGCTTCAGGTCGTCGACATAATTGCCCTTGCCCTGCGTGAAGCGCGCATCCTCGACACGCTTCCTCTTGCAGCCCATACCTTCGAGTTTTGCTTCGCGCTGTTCGCGCGTCGGGGCCATGTCGTTCATTCGGCTGCCTCCTTGAATTCGGTGCCGTTGATCTTGGCCGCGGCGTACTGGATCGCCTTGACGATGTTCTGATAGCCGGTGCAGCGGCAGATGTTGCCTGAGATCCCCATGCGGATTTCTTCCTCGCTGGGTGAAGCATTCTCCTGCAGCAGCCTTTGTGCCCGCAGGATCATGCCCGGCGTGCAGAAGCCGCATTGCAGACCGTGCATCATGCGAAAGCCTTCCTGCAGCGCCGACAGCGTGCCGTCGGCATTGGCAACGCCCTCGATCGTCATGATCTCGGATCCCTGCGCCTGCACTGCGAACATGGTGCAGCTCTTCACCGACATGCCGTCGATATCGATTGTGCAGGCGCCGCAATGCGTTGTCTCGCAGCCGATATGGGTGCCGGTTAGTTGCAAATTCTCGCGGATGAAATGCACCAGCAAGGTGCGCGGCTCGACGAGGCCTTCGACCTCGGCGCCGTTGACCTTCATAGTGATGTGGGTCTTGGCCATTTTCGCTCCTCCTCAGCCGGCACGCGCGGCGGCGCGCTTCAAGGCACGCATCACCATGATGCCGCCGACGCTCTTGCGGTATTCGATCGGGCCGCGCCCATCCGCCGCAGGCGACATGATTTTTTCCGCAGCCGCCGCAGCCTTTTTCAGTGTTGCCTCGTCGAGGCCGGTGCCGATCACGATCTTGGCCGCCTCCTCGGCAAGCAGCGGCGTCTCGGATAGGTTGGTGAGCCCGATCGCGCAGGTCGCGACCTTGCCGCCGGACATCGTCAGCACGACGGCGGCAGCGGCCGTTGCATAGTCGCCGACCTTGCGCTTCAGCTTCTCATAGGCGTAGCCATGGCCCGATGCGGGTGCCGGAATTACGATGGCGGTCAGGATCTCGCCCGGCTCCAGCGCGGTGAAATAGGCGCCCTGGTAGAAATCCACGGCCGCCACCGACCGGGTGCCGCCCGGCCCTTGCAGCGTGTAGCTGGCGCCAAGCGTCATCATCAGCGCCGGCATGTCGTTGCCGGGGTCGCCATTGGCCACATTGCCGCCGACCGTGCCACGGTAGCGCACCTGCGGGTCGGCGATTACCAGCGCGGTCTCATGCAGGATCGGCAGCGACTTCGAGATCATTTCTGACGCCAACAGATCGTGCTGCGTCGTCATGGCGCCGATGACTATGGTGCTGCCATCGCGGCGCACGCCCTTGATCCCGGCGATGCCGTGCAGGTCGACCAGTTGTTCCGGCGTGGCCAGACGCAATTTCATCATCGGGATCAGGCTGTGGCCGCCCGCCAGCGGCCGGGCTTCGTCGCCGAGCGACACCAGCAGCTTGACCGCATCGGCGACGCTCGACGGCCTGTGATAGCTGAACGGACCCGGGATCATCATCTCCTCCATTCGCCCTTCGTCGCCAACTTTCCTGTGGGCCAAATCTTGCATTGGGCGAGGACGTTGCGGCAGGCTGCGACGCGTTGGGCGCGCGCGCAACGAGACGCCCTTTCGGGCGTCACGAGGGGCGGAAATTCACACGAAACGCGGTTTTGCGCGCACGAACTGCGTCAGTATTCGCGACCTGTCGGCGGGTGCGCCTTGCGCCCGGCAAGGCCGAGCCGGGCCTTGAGTTCCGCGATCTTGACGCGGCTCACCGGCACCCGGTGTGGCGCCGGACCGTCGAGTTCGACAACGGCGCCGTCGCCTTCCTTGCGCACCAGGCTGACATGCGGAATTGCGACGATATGGCTGCGATGCACCCGCAGGAATAGATCGGGGTCGAGCTGCGCTTCCGCCTCCGAGATAGACCATGGCGACATACGTTCGCGCGTGCCGTCATGAACCAGCGTATAGTGCGCATCGGCACGCACACCCCTTACATCGGCGACATCGATGAAGTGGATGCCGTCCGCGCCCTCGACCGGCATGCGCGACACCGGAACCGGGCGCGGCTGGCCCAGCCCGCCAAGCGGTGCGGCGGCAACGCGCTGGCCTGAGCGGAGCGGGTGCCCGTTCCAGGTCGCAAAAGCGCCTTCAACCAGCATGTCGGTCGCCGACATCGGCAATTCGCCATCGTCCGCGGCGGTAATGTCCGGCGCCTCGCGCCGGCGCGGCTCGGGGACAAGGAATAGCAGGAAGCCCGCTGCCAGCACGAAGCACAGCAGCGACACGACGAGCGCCAGCATTTGCGGTGACGCGACCAGCCCACCAGCAGCATGGGCAAGCTCGGGTGCCGAGCGAAAATGCATGCCGAACATCGCCGTATAGTGCATGCCCGACACCGCGAGCCCGAAGGCGACCGCGCTGAGCGCAAGCCGCCGGCCGACATGCCGCGCCAGGAAGATGCGCAGGCCGCCATAGGCGGCGCCGACGGCAATGAGGGCGGCCAGCACCACCATGGCGTGCTCATGCTCGATGTTGAAGGAACCGGCGAGGCCGTGGATGCCGACATAATGCATCGAGACGATGCCGCCGCCCATCAAAAGTGCCGAGGCCGTGACGCGCCCGTCGGACGGTTCGCCAACGCTGACGAAGAACAGCGACACGCCGACGACCAGCGCGCAGATCAGGAATGAGACGATGGTCGGCAGCACCAGGTAGGTGGCATCGGCGGGGATGGGCGCCGCCATGACGCCGATGAAATGCATGGTCCAGATGCCAACTGCCAAGAACCCGGCAGCGCCAGCCAGCAGCAGACGGCGACGGGCGCCGGAAGCGCCGCGCACCCGGGCCGCTAGGCCGAAGCCGGTATAGCCACCCAGAACGGCAATCGCCACTGAGAGCGCCACCAGATATGGGTTGTGCCCAGCGAACATGTCGGTTCCGGCCCGCACTTTCCTCCCAGCGGGCGCCTCCCTGGGCGGAAGTCTATATGCGCGACGGTGAGCTTGACAATGACGGGGACGGAACGCGCCGGCTCTCCCGAAAGGATTGAAGAAAGCGGTATCTTGGGCAACCGTGGCATGGGATGCCTCCCTGCAACGCGCTCGTTATGAGAAGCGCCCTTTCATGCCCAACAACTACCGTGCGTCATACGTTCAACATTGCGTTCCAGTCTGCATATTGTGCGACTGTGCACATGGGCATGATATCGCGGCTTCAGAGGCGACACCCCCTTGGTCACCGCGATTATGGTTTTGGCCGGCATGTCGTTGCCGGCGGCTACCCACCCCTGGATAGCGTGTACGCTGCCTACCGCACCCAGCGATGCGAAATCGTCGGCAGATTCTTGGCGGGCGCGCACCACCTCGCCATCGCCCTCGGCAGGCGCTAGAGTTTTCCAGCCGTTGGCCCGCTCGAGGGCGAAATGAGGATATTGATCAGCCTGGAAGGTTGTGGGTCAAAAGACGCTGCTGTTTGCGGAGAGCACAGCTCAAAGTCGGAAGACCGCGAAGCTTTTCAATTACATCAATTGCAGCTGAAACGTACAAGGCTGATCAATATCCTCATATCGCATTCGCGCGCAGTTGCATTAATTCCCCCTTCTGACGGGTTCATCGACGGCACCGTTCCGGTTACAGCCCGGATCCGTCCGTCGTTTCGGCAGGATTCAAATTCCGCTTTTAAAGATTGATCGGAGCCGTCGAATGGGCGAAGCGCAAGGGAATTCGGTAACGGTCACTGACGACGGCAGCGGTCGATACCGGCACCTGATCAACTCGCTGCCGACCAGGCCAGCCTCATGGCGTACTGTGGGATGCAGTCGGCGCGTCTTCAAGACGGATTTGCTCAACTCCATTGCCACGCGCCACCACCGAAGCGTGGCACAAGTGGTCCTGCGCTGGCTGATACAACAGCAGGGCGTGGTGGCGCTCTCGCGCACCGAGAGCATCGAGCGTATCCGGTCCAACACTCAGATTTTCGACTTCTTCCTGACGGACGGAGACATGGCCGCGATCTCCGCGCTTCAAGCTCCCGGCAGCCGGATTGTCAACCCGGCGCATCTCGCGCCGGACTGGGACTAGAGCTTCGGGCTTTCGTGTGAACCCGTATCCCACGGCTGTGCGGTGGTTGCTCCAGGCGGCGTCCATCTGCATGTCCGATAGACAATATCCAAATAAATCAACTGCTGCGATGCCGGGGAGATATCAAGGGTTTTGCCAACCAGCCTTCGCAAGTGTTTCGCGGGCGTCGTGATCTGAATCGGGCGGCAAAGCCATTTCTGTCCCGGCTGAATTTCAAGCCTTGCGCCAAACTCCGCCCCGGTCGGCAAACAGTCCAGAAATGTCTGCTTTGACTGCCCGGTAGTTTTTTCACTTGCATTCGATCCTACAGCCGGAGAGCGACGGATTGCTCTGCTAGCGAACCTCTAGTTCAAGGCGGGCGCTTTCTTCGGGAGAGGCGGCCGCTCCGACACGGAAGGCGAAGGACAAGACCCGCTTCGCATTAGCGTCGACCTCGCATCGGAGGCTCAGATCGTACCATGTTGTTTGCGTGCGGAAATGAGCATTCGGCTGGGCGATGATATTGCCTACCTTCAGCCGAAAAATCGGCACCAGGGCGGGGGCATAAGAAGCGCCCAGCAGCTCCTGCTGCAGGACGCTGGCGCAAAGTTGGCCGGCCCGTTCATCGCGAGGCAGGTCGGCCGTCGCGGTCGTGGCGGACGCATCGCCGGTAGCGCCTTGCGAGTAGAGCTTGCGGACGCCTGGAAGGCCCGAATAAGCCAGTGATGTGGCGGCTGCCACCTCCGTGGAGCCTAGCCTCCTGGCGCTTCCGCTTCCTGACTTCGAGACCTTTGCAGGGCGGTTTTTCGGCGCATTTTCGGGTCTGGTCACAGGCGCCTGGGCCGACGCGGGAAGCTCGATCTCATCGTCGCCGCCGGGGGCGGCCAAAGGCATTGCGGCCGCGGCTGCCTGTTTGTCAGCGTCTTGCGCCCCAGCCTGCTGTTTGTCTGCTTGCTGATTGGCTGTGTCCTGGGCCGCCTGCTTCTCCTGCGTGGGGGCGGTGTCCTTCGCCGGGGTTACCGGCTTCTCACTGGCCTTGGCGGAATCTTCCGGCTCCCCGGAGTTTGGCGACGCGGCGGACTTGTCGTCCGCATCCTTTGGCACGACAGGCGACATCGAATCGTCATCCTTGGCCAGCGACGGCGAGTCGTCTTGAGCACTGGCCCCATCCAGGGATTTCCTGGGGCCGGTGTCCTTATCGCCGAACTGGAAAACAGGCTTCAGGACCTCGATCGTCGACGGCTTTTGTGGCGCAGGCTTTTCCACCTTCTGCTCGGGCGGTTTTTCTGCTTTCGGTTCCGGCGGCTTTTTCGCCTCGGGTTTCGTTGGAGGCGGCGCGGGAGCAGGTTTCGGTTTTGGCTGATCGGGCGGAGGCACGAGTGCGACATTGACCGGTTGCTCCTCCTGCGGCTGTTCCGGAGGCGTGGGCAGGCCGTAGACCAGGAGCGCGGTTATGAGCGCATGCAGGATCAGCGATTCGGGCAAGGCCCACAGCAAAGTCCGACGCCGCTCACCTGTCTCGTCCTTCATCCCCCACGATGTGGAGCGAAAGTGCGGCGGCATCAAGCATGGCCGCCGGATTGGCGCAATTTACCTAAGCCCAGCGGGTCACAAAGTTTGCGTCCGATTGGAAGTGCGGGCTAGGCGCAGGTGGTCGCTTAGCAGCTTGTTGCGCCGAAGCGGTCTGCCTTACTACCGACTTGAGGTCGACTGGCCTTCACCCCGACGCTGTCGCGGCTCGCCCCGTCCGATTCACTGTCGATAATCAGCGAAAGGTAGCGCTTAAGGGCCTTCGCGAACTTGGCTTGCCATATCTCATGCGCAGTATGGAGATCCCCGTCCCGCAAGCTTTCGAATAGCTTGACGACATATTCCTCGGCATCGCCCTTTCGGTCTGTGTAGACGACGCCCAACTGATGGTTGAAGCGCCTGACATCCGCGGTCAACTCGGAAAAGTGGCAAATGGTCCACTGCAGTCCCGTTGCGTCAATGATCGCCTGCGCGCTTGCACGCCGGCCAGAGCCTCCGACCCGAGCCCAAGCTTATCAAACCATCCCATTTGCACGTCGTTGTCGCCGATCACCGCACGGATCGCTGACTAGTCTTTCGACGCCTGGATTTCTGTACTAGGTGGGACGTGTGTCCTCGATGAGAAGGAGAGTTGTAGAGGCCTAAATGTTTTGCTTTGAACGCTAAAGCTTTAGCCAAGATATCGGAAAAACCGATGGTACCGTTGGCTGGGATCGCGGGCGACCCTATGATACTGTTTCTATTTGCTTTTTCCCGGCTCCAAGGACCGATTTGTATCACAATAGGTATCACAATACGCAACACATTTACTGCTGCCTCGTGGGCGCAACCAGAGGTACGCGGTCGAAGCCGCCGCTATATAGTAACATCCTCATGCGATGTCGACTCCACGCGCCATCCTGCTTCTTTCCGCCGCGCCGAGTTGAACGCCTCTCGTCCAAAAATGAGATTGGCGGGCCCGGAGGGTCAGAGTTTTCTACACAAATCAATATGTTAGCGGCTGGTTCGCCAACCCATATCTCTCGTATGATCTCGTATGGTCTGGCGAACCCGATAACAGCGACTCCGCTTGAATGTCAGCTTCGCGCCTCATGTCGGCCGTTGAGGTCAGCGTTGCCACCGCCTGAAGCAGACATCGCCAGCGACCACGACGGACGTGGCGATTGCTCCAGGGGCGGTCTTTCGATGTTTTGCAAGATTGCCACCCCCCACCGCCGACAGCCGCATTGCCCTCGACATGAGCACTCCTGCCGCAGACCGCTTAGAAGGCAGACACTTGGCTGATCCCGGCATCGATCCAATCACGCGTCTGTTCCAGGACCTCGTCCGAAAGCGCAGGGTCGTCGATCGCCCGGGCGAGGATCACTGCCCCCACCATCGCCGCAAAGCTTCCGATCGCTGCGCGGCGTCTGTCTGCCGGATCCAACTCCGGGAGCATAGTGCCGGTACGGTTGATCTGCGAGCGAAGGCCTTCGGTCATGGCCGAGCGTGCAGCCGGGGTCTGATGGCGGATGGCCGCAGCAAGACCCGCCGTCGGACAGCCACCGGCGGCGTTGTCGCGATGACGGGGCGAAAGATAGGACCCCACATAAGCGCGAAAATCGCCCTCTCCGCTCGAATCCGCAGCGAGGACATGGGCAAGGGTCTGCGCGATCAAGTCGTCCTTCGAACCGAAGTGGCCATAAAAGCCGCCATGGGTGAGCCCGGCGGCGTTCATCACTTCCGCCACGCTAACTGCGTCGAACCCCTTTTCGCGAAACAGCCGGCTGGCAACATCCAGAATCCGGCGACGGTTCTCGGCCATCTGTTCTCGACTGACCTTCATTCTCAAAATTCTCCGCCGGCCCCATTGACATTTACATGATGACCATCATATTTAGGATCATTCATGATGATCGTCATGAATATAGGTCTTATCCGAATAGAGAGCAATCCCATGGCCGTCATACCGTCAGTCCTCATCACCGGCGCCTCCACCGGCATCGGAGCCGCCTATGCCGAGCGCTTCGCGCGCCGCGGGCACGACCTCGTGCTGGTTGCCCGTGACATGGCGCGAATGGAGGCTCTGGCGGTCCGTCTGCGTCAGGAAAATGGCGTGGCGATCGACATCATCCGCGCTGATCTTACGCAGCCTGCCGAGCTTGCAACAGTGGAGACGAGGCTGCGTGACGACGCCCGCATCGGGATCCTCGTCAACAATGCCGGAACGGCCATCGGCGGAAGCTTCATCGAGCAGAGCACCGATGACGTCGCGCGGCTGGTTACGCTCAACACGACCGCTCTTCTGCGGCTTGCCAGCGCCGTGGCCCCGCGTCTTACGAAGGCCGGCGAAGGAGCTATCGTCAACATCGGCTCCGTGGTCGGCCTGGCGCCGGAGTTCGGCATGACGGTCTACGGCGCAACCAAAGCCTTTGTGCTGTTTCTGTCGCAGGGGCTCAGCCTCGAACTCGGGCCGAAGGGCGTCTACGTCCAGGCCGTGCTTCCCGCCACGACGCGAACGGAGATCTGGGACCACGTTGGCGCCGACATCAACACGCTGTCCAACGTGATGGAGGTGGACGATCTGGTTGATGCGGCGCTGGTCGGCTTCGACCGCCGCGAACCGGTGACCATCCCTCCGCTTCCCGATGCCGGGCAGTGGGACGCGCTTCAGACCGCGCGCCAGGCCATGCTTCCGAACTATCGGAACGAACATCCCGCCGAGCGGTACCGCACGGTCGCCTGAGCACCAACGAAGCCATTCCGATAAACCACCCCGCCGTGCCGGGGACAAACAAAGGTGGCCTATGACGAGCAAAACGCTGTTTGAGCCCTATACTCTCGGCTCGCTGACCCTCTCCAATCGTATCGTCATGGCGCCCTTGACGCGCAATCGAGCTGGCCGGGGCTTCGTTCCAGGTGATCTCACTGTGGAGTATTACGGCCAGCGCGCGTCGGCCGGCCTGCTGATTTCAGAGGCCACGCAGATCTCGCAGCAGGGACAGGGTTACCAGGACACGCCCGGCATCTACTCCAAGGCTCAGATCGACGGCTGGCGCAAGGTCACGACCGCCGTGCACGCCAAGGGCGGGCGGATTTTCCTGCAGCTCTGGCATGTTGGTCGCGTCTCGCATGTCGACCTGCAGGAGCGCGGCGCCGCGCCGGTCGCGCCCTCGGCGATCCGGGCCGCGACCAAGACGTTCGTGAACAACGCCTTCGTCGACGTCTCGGAGCCCCGCGCGCTGGAGTTCGAAGAGCTTTCTGGGATCGTGAACGATTTCCGACAAGCGGCCGCGAACGCCGTCGAGGCGGGCTTCGATGGTGTCGAGATTCATGGGGCCAACGGCTATCTGCTCGACCAGTTCGCCAAGGACGGCGCAAATGTCCGGACAGACGCTTATGGCGGCTCTGTCGAGAACCGCGCCCGTCTGATGCTTGAGGTCACGGCTGCGGTTGTGGCCGAGATCGGCGCCGAGCGCACCGGCATCCGGATTTCGCCCGTCTCGCCCGCCAACGGCGTCTCGAGCAGCGCTCCCCAGGCGCAGTTCGACTATGTCGTCGATCAACTCGACGCCTTGGGCATCGTCTACATCCATGTCGTCGAGGGCGCCACGGGCGGACCGCGCAATGTCGCGCCGTTCGACTTCGGATCGCTCCGCCGGCGTTTCACCAACACCTATATCGCCAATAACGGCTATGACCTCGAACTCGCGGCGTCGCGGCTAGCCGAGGGCAAGGCCGACCTGTTCGCCTTCGGACGCCCGTTCATCGCCAATCCCGACCTTGTTGAACGACTGAAGACACGCGTGCCGCTGGCGGAGTTCAACCCGGCGACGCTCTATGGCGGCGGCCCCGCCGGCTATACCGACTATCCCGCGCTCGCCGCCTCAAGCCGCCCATGAGCCATCGGAGGACCGCGCCTACGCGCGGCGACCATCATCCCGCGTCGACCGCGGCACCCTAACCCTTGCCGGCATCGACGCGGTCAATGCCCGCAGGAGGTCCGTGTCGAGACAACAATAAAACCCATACCCTTGGAGACCATCGGAATGCGTATTTTGAAACATTCGGCCGTTTTCGCGCTCACCGCGGCCGCGGCACTCATGTCCTCGGCAGCGTGGGCGGACAATGCCTCGCCCGTTGGCTTGTGGCGAAATGTCGACGACGCCAGCGGCAAGCCGCGGGCGCTGATCCGGATTACGGAATCGAACGGCACTCTGCAGGGCAGGATCGAAAAAGTCTTCCTCGCTCCGAATGAAAGCGCGAAATGCGAAAAATGCGAAGGCGCACTCAAGAATGCGCCGGTAGTCGGCTTGGTCATCCTGTCCCACCTGAAGAAGCACGGTGCTGAATATACCGGCGGCCAAATCCTCGATCCGGACAATGGCAAGGTCTATAGCAGCAATATCCACCTGACCAGCGGCGGCAAAAAAACTCAACGTGCGCGGCTATATTGGCGTGTCAATGCTGGGTCGTTCGCAGATTTGGGAACGCCAAGAATAAAGAGCCAAGATCGGCACGAAAACCACTCGATTTCAGAGAAAATCACATGAAAAAGAAAACGTCATGAAAGCCTTCATCGTCGATCGATAAAAGAAGAAGGGCGCTCTGCGGCTTGGCGAGATGCCCGGAGCCGGCACTGTGGGATGACGATGTCGCGCGCTCACCATCGTCCTGCCGGCTGGGCCAAGCGAAACGACGACCCGGTATTCGGCATCAGACCAGCATACCCATGGGGTTTTCGATCAGGCGCTTGAAGGCGACGAGCAGTTCGGCGCCGAGCGCGCCGTCGACGGCGCGGTGGTCGGTCGACAGCGTCACCGACATGATGGTGGCGACCTTGATCTCGCCATTCTTGACCACGGCGCGCTGTTCGCCCGCACCCACCGCCAGGATCGTCGCATGCGGTGGGTTGATGACGGCGGCAAAGTCCTTGATGCCGAACATGCCGAGATTGGAGACTGCCGTGGTGCCGCCCTGATATTCCTCAGGCTTCAGCTTGCGGCTGCGTGCGCGGCTGGCCAGGTCCTTCATCTCGTTGGAAATGACCGACAGCGTCTTTTCGTCGGCATGGCGGATGATCGGCGTGATCAGCCCACCGGGGATCGACACGGCAACGCCGACATCGGCATGCTTGTGCTTCACCATGGCACTGTCGGTCCACGACGCATTGGCATCCGGCACCGCCTTCAGCGCCAGCGCCATCGCCTTGATGACCATGTCGTTGACGGAAAGCTTGTAAGCGGGCGACTCGCCCTTGTCGGTCTTCTTCACCGGGGCTGCCGCGTTGAGTTGCGTGCGCAGCGCCAGCAGCGGGTCGAGCTCGCAGTCGAGCGTCAGGTAGAAATGCGGGATGGTGGTCTTGGCCTCGATCAGCCGCCGCGCGATGGTCTTGCGCATGTTGTCGTGCGGGACGAGCTCGTAGGAGCCTTCGACAAACAGCTTCAGCACCTGTTCGTCGGACATCGCCTTTGGTGCAGGTGCCGCTGCAGCCGGAGCTCCGGCAGGCGCCGCTTTCGCAGCAGGAGCCGCCTTGGCGCCACCACCGGCAATCGCCGCCTCGACATCGGCCTTGACGACACGGCCATGCGGGCCGGAGCCGGTGACGGCCGAGACATCGACACCGGCGTCCTTGGCGATACGACGGGCCAGTGGCGAGGCGCGGGCTGCGCCCGCCGGTGCAGACGATTTCTGCTCGGCTGGCGCAGCCCGCGCGGGAGTGTCCTGGGAGGACGATTCGGATTGATCAGTGCTCTTGAGGCTGCTCTGCAACACCGGTGATGCTGCGGCCGGCGCGGGAGCGACTACCGCGCCGTCCGCATCCTCCTCCGCTGCATAAATCCAGGCGACGGCCTCGCCGACCGGGATATCTATGCCTTCCTTGCCGATAATGTTGCGGATCGTGCCGCTGGCCGGGGCGTCGATTTCCATCGCCGCCTTGTCGGTTTCGATCTCGAACAGCACGTCACCTTGTTTGACGGCAGCGCCTTCGGCGACGAACCAGCGTGAGATCTGCCCTGTCGCCATGTCCATATCGACCTTGGGAAGGATGACTTCGACCGGCATCGGCTAGCGAGCCCCCGTCACGAGGTCGCGGGCGGCGGCGATAATGTCAGGCACCTGCGGAACCGTCGCCTTTTCCAATTCGGGATTGTAGGGGATCGGCGTCTCGGCGCCGCCCAGGCGCACGATCGGCGCGTCGAGGAAATCGAACGCCTCGCTCTCGGCGATCATCGCACTGACCTCGGCGCCGACGCCCAGGGTTTTTACGGCCTCGTAGACGCAAAGCAGCCGCGACGTCTTCTTGACGCTTTCGATGATCGTCTGTTTGTCCATCGGCCGGACGGTCCTGAGATCGATCACTTCGATGTCGATCCCCTCCGCCTCCAGCGCTTGCGCTGCTTCCAGCGCCTTGTGCACCATGATGGAGGTGGCAACGATGGTCAGGTCGCGGCCCTCGCGCCGGATGTCGGCCTTGCCGATCGGAACCGTGTAATAGCCTTCGGGAACCGGGCCCTTCATCTTGTAAAGCAGTTTGTGCTCGAAGATCATCACCGGATCGGGATCGGCGATGGCGGCCAGCAGCATGCCCTTGGCATCATAGGGCGTCGCCGGCTGGATGACCTTCAGCCCCGGCACGTGGCCGAGCCAGGCTTCGAGGCTCTGGCTGTGCTGGGCGGCCGCTCCTGTGCCTGAGCCGGCCGGAAACCGCATCACCAGCGGCACGGAAACCTCTCCCCCAAGCATGAAGCGCATCTTGGCCGCCTGGTTGACGATCTGCTCCAGGGCAAGCGTGGCGAAGTCGGAAAACTGGAACTCGAAGATCGGCCGCAACCCGGTCATTGCAGCACCGACGGCAACACCGGCGCCACCGAGTTCGGAGATCGGCGTATCCATCACTCGGTCGGTGCCAAAGCGCTCGACCAGGTCGCCCGTGACCTGGAAGGCGCCGCCATAGACACCGATGTCCTCGCCCATCAGGAAGACGCGCTCGTCGGCCTCCATGGCGATCGCCATGGCCTCCTGGATCGCCTGGGCGTAGCTCAGTTCGCGCACCATGGCGTCCATCACGCCAGCTCCGTATAGACATAGTTCTGAAGGTCGCTGATCTCGGGAGCGGGGCTCGCCTTGGCGAATTCGATGGCCTCGGCGATTTCCTGTCGCACCGCCTCACGCACCGCTTCGATGCCGTTGTCGTCGACGATGCCGAACTCCTTCAATTCGGCTTCAAAAAGCATGATCGGATCGCGGTTCGACATCCAGTCCTCGATCTCTTCCTTGGTGCGATAGCGGTTGCGATCGCTCTTGGAGTGACCGCGATAGCGGTAGGTCTTGGACTCGATCAACGTCGGTCCCTCGCCGGCGCGGGCCTGCGCGATCGCCGCGTGCGACGCTTCCGCGACTTCCGTGAAAATATTGCCGTTGACGATGACGCCAGGCATCGAATAGGCAGCCGCCCGGTCGGCGATGTTCTTGACGGCGGTGGAGCGCGCGGTCGATGTCGACATGCCGTAGCCGTTGTTCTCGCAGACGAAAATAACCGGCAGCTTCCAGATCGACGCCATGTTCAATGCTTCGTGGAAGGCACCCTCATTGTTGGCGCCGTCGCCGAAGAACGATACGACGACCTTGCCGGTCTTCAGTCGCTTGGCCGACAGTGCGGCGCCAACGGCGATCGGGATGCCGCCGGCAACGATGCCGTTGGCGCCGAGATTGCCTTTCGCCACGTCGGCAATGTGCATCGAGCCGCCGCGGCCCTTGCAGTAGCCGGTGGTCTTGCCGAAGAACTCGGCGAACATCTTCTTGACCTCGGCGCCCTTGGCAATGCAATGGCCGTGGCCTCGGTGAGTGGAAGTGATCTGGTCATCCTCGGCGAGCGGCATGCAGATGCCCATGGCGCTCGCCTCCTGTCCGATCGACAAATGCATGGTGCCGTGGATCAGGCCGCGCGTGTAGCAATCCTCGGCGCCCTCCTCGAAGCGCCGGATCAGGTACATTTTGCGCAGCACTTCCTTCAATTGCCCGGCATCATACTGCCGGTAGGCGAAGGGCAGATTGGTGGGCTCAGCCTTTTCCATCACGGCTTTCCTGGCCATCATCATGCTCCCTTGTCGCCGTAAACGAGCTTGTCCTGCCGCGCCCTGAGTTCGGCGATCTTCGAGCCGGGGACGGGTGCGGCGTTGGCGTAGGTGATGAGATCGCCCTTGCTGATCGGCGCGGTCACCGAACCGCCCTGAAGCAGTCCGCAGGGCACCGCCTTGGCCGCCCGTGCGTCCTCGGCGGTCATGATCCAGGCGCGGTAGCAATACTCGCCGATCGCATCGAGTTGTTCGCCGGGCCGCATGTCCTTCTTGGCGACGGCGCAGACTTCCGCCACCGGCGTGGCCAGGGGAACCATGTCCGCCTTGCCGTAGAGCACCACGCGCGCGCAGGTCAGCGGCACCTCGAGCGAGGTCAGGTGATAGGGGCGATGGAAGGTGAAATACGGGCCCTTGCCCATCTTCAAATCTTCCATGCGCTCCGACACGCGCGGATGCGACATGTCGGCGATGACGAAGACGCCGGGAGCGACACCTTTGCCGATCGAATAGTCGACGACGCCAACCTTCGACAGCACGCCGCCGTCCTTCTGCGGCACCAGCACTTTCGACAACTCGCCGAGACTCGCCGCCGGGCCATGCATGCCGGGCCTGTCTGGCACCAATCCCGTGGCATTGGCGATCGCGGCCATTTCGACCATGGTCTTGGAACCGTCGACGAACTCCACCAGCATGCGCACATTCATGTGGCGGCGGGCCGCCTCCTCGGCATAGTCGTGCGGGACAGCATCGATGTTGAGCGGATTGTTCTTGCCCTTGCCGGCGGCGACGATCGTATGGCCCATGGCCGAGACGAATTCGATCAATTCCATGCAGGAGGACGGTTCATCGCCGGCGCCGAGCGAATAAGTGACGCCCAGCCGGTCGGCCTCGCTCTTCAGATAGGCGCCGATGGTCACGTCCGCCTCGACATTCATCATCACCAGGTGCTTGCCGTACTCCATGGCGCGCAGGCCGATTTCGGCGCCGACGGCTGGAACGCCGGTGGCGTCGATCACCACATCGATCAGCTCGCTGTTGATGACAAGGTCGGCGTCGCCGGTCACCGCGACCTTGCCGGCCTCGATTGCGGCACGCATGGCGGAAGCGCTGGAGACTTCGCGCGAATGCCCGGCCTCCTGAAAGGCGATGTCGACCGCTTTGGCCGCTGCCGGGAGGTTGAGTTCCGAGATCGCTCCGATCTCGATGCCGCTCATGTGCGCAACCTGGGTGACGATATCGGTGCCCATCTCGCCGGAGCCGATTAGCCCGATGCGGATCGGCTTGCCCGATTTGGCGCGCTCGGCAAGATCCCGCGCAAGGCCGGTCGGCGCGACGTTGATGGTCATTGCGATATCCTCCCTTTAGGCGCCTTAGCCTCCAATCAGACAAATACTGAACATCTGTCTCTATATCAAGACGAATGTACAAATCTTCGCCGCAAAACCCGAATATGGCGGTCGCGAAGCGACGGCCGCCGCAAAGCCCTTTGGATAGGGACATTCGACCCCGGGGCAAACCCCGGGGCGTCGCCTCAAGACCGATGCACCGATCGATGGAAAATGGATACCAAGGTCGAAGGCTATGGGCGGCCGAGCATGGCCTCGCGGGAGGCGCCGAGGGCTTTTTTGATGGCCGCCCTCTCCTGCGCCATTGCGGGAAAAAGCCAGTTCGGCTCCAGACCGACGAACTGGTCAAGGAAGGCGATCGAAATGCTCGGATCCTTTGCAGCGTTCTCCCGGAAGG